>CAVSXH010000001.1:0-71482 GCA_963731855.1 uncultured Alphaproteobacteria bacterium
CGAAGTCTTGTCCACGCGCAAGGCAGAGTCTATGCGGTGCCTCGCAGCCACGCCGACCGGGCGCGCTCGCTGGCTATCTGCCCCGCCGGCGGAGAGACCGTGCCGGCCGATTTCGCCGCCTGTCTCGCCGAAGCCATTGAGCACCGCGCCGAATGCCAGATCCTTTCATCCGAGGGGCTGGGGCAGGACCTTCCCGGCGGTATCGCGCTGGACGATCCGCAAGTGGTGCATTGGCTGAAGGAACAGGAGAGCCGCTTCGAGGTCATCATCCTCGTCACCGATCCTGAACCAACACCCTGGACGGAGCGCGCCCTCGCCGAAGCCGATGAGATCTGCCTGATCGGCACGCATGATGGCGGGCGTCTGGGCACACCCGTGCCGCTCGGGCCGGTAGAAGAGCTGGCCTTCGAAATGCGGGGCGCGGATGCCTGCCGCCTGGCCCTTTTCCACGATGCGAGGCGCAGCGCCACCATAGCCGGCACGCGTCGCTGGCTGGAATATCGACCGGTGCGCTCGCATCACCATTTGCGCCCCAATCAGGGCAAGGATTTCGAGCGGCTGGCGCGCTTCCTGCTGGGCCAGTCGACGGGTTTTTTTGCGTCGGCGCCCGGTGTGTTCGGCGCCGCGACGCTCGGCATTTTCAAGGCGGTGCAGGCCTCCGGCTTCGAACCGGATTGCTTTGCCGGCACCGGGGCTGGGGCGGCGATCGCAGCCTGCCTCGCCCTGGGCATGGATCCGGACGATGTGGATCAACTCGTCGTGGAGATCATGGTCGAGCGGCGAGCGCTGCGGAGGAAAAGCTGGCCGCTGTTCAGCCTTTATAATCCGCGGATCCTCGACCGGCTGATCCTGAAGCATTTCCCGGACACGGATCTGGCCGATTTACCGGTTCCGTTTTACGCTGCCTCGGCGAACCTCTCGACCGGAGAGCCGCATATTCACAGCCTTGGCAATCTGCAGGTCGCGGTCCGGGCGAACTGGACGTTTCCGGGCCTGCTGCCACCCTTCGTCGATGAGGAGGGGCAGATGCTCATCGATGGCGGCAGCATCAGCCCGCCGCCGATCCAGCCGATGCATCGCCTCAACGCCGGGCCGAATGTAGTCGCCCGCGCCGCAATGCCGCCTTTTGGAAAGTCGCCCGTGCGCTATCGCGATCTGCCCGCCTGGCAAAAGCAGGTCAGCGGTCGTCTCCCCTGGCAGAAGCCGCCGGAGGGGCCAGGCCTGCCATCCTTCGAGAGCGTGTTGACTGCCGCCAACGAGCGGAGCGGCGACGAACGGAGCTGGCTCGGGCCGCTCGACATGCTGCTCGCCGCACCGATCCCGCACGGCACCGATGTGCTGGCATGGCGCGAGCACAGCCATTTGAAGGATCTGACCTATCAATGGGCACTGAACGAGTTGGAGAAACGCGCCGCAGCCGGTAATCTGCCTCTGGTCGCCGCCATCCCGACAAGCTGACGAGGACGCATGCCAGAGCGCCCGCCAATCACCATGCATCATATCGCCGCCCAGACCCACATGAACCGCATGGGCGAGAAGCGGCGCGATCAGGAATGGATCGACACGCAGCGCATCTCGCCAGAGGCGCGCTATATCCTGCTGATCGATCTGAAATTCGCGATCACCTCCGATGCGGACCGCACGAATACCCGTTTGCGAATGCTTGCGCCTGAGGAGCTTGCTGAAGTGCCGGTCGATCTCGCCGAGGCCTATTTCCTCGGGGTCGGCGATGATAGCGCACCCATCTTCGCGCTGGCCTTATCGCCGGCCGATGCGAGGCGCCTTCCAGGCGGAGGCGAGGCATTCGCCCCGCTGATCGATCTTCGCACTCTGGCGCTCGGGGCGGATATGCCGGCCGTCGAGCTTTCGCTTGGGGCTCAGGCCCGCGCCCTTGCCTGCTGGCACGCGACGCATCGCTGCTGCGGGCGCTGTGGCGGGCGCACAGAGCCGCGTGACGGCGGTTGGCGGCGCGATTGCTGGGCCTGCGGTCAGACACATTTCCCCCGCTCCGACCCGGCCGTCATCATGCTGGTGACGCGGGACGAGCAATGCCTGCTCGGCCACGAGCCCCGCTTTGTCGAGAACATGTATTCGGTCCTGGCTGGCTTCGTCGAGCCCGGCGACGACATCGAGACCGCGGTGCGCCGGGAGATCATGGAGGAGACCGGCGTTTCGGTCGGCAGGGTCGGTTATGTCGCGAGTCAGCCCTGGCCTTTCCCGCATTCCCTGATGATCGGCTGCTGGGCGGAAGCGCTGACCGCCGAACTTACAATCGATCCGTTCGAGATCGTCGAGGCGCGCTGGTTCGGCCGCGAGGAGGTCCGGCAAATGCTGCAGCGTCAGCATCCCCTCGGCCATTTCGTACCGCCGCCGCTTTCAATTTCCCATACGCTCATCCGCGCTTTTGCCGAGGGCGCGCTCGGATGATCTGGCCGAGCGACCTCAAGCCCCCCGTGGATATGGCAGGTCTAAACCAGGCGGCTCTGTTCGACGGCTGCCTCTATGAAGGAGGCGAAGAGTGGATGCGGATCGAACGGCCGCGACCGCAGTTCCGGGTGGAATTGCACGCCGATAAACCAGGGATGGCCAGGAATCTCGACGATCTCCGGTAGCATTCCGTCGGGCGAAATGCCCGAGAACTTCATGCCTGCCGCTTCGAGCGGCTGACGGTAGTTCATGTTCACTTCATAGCGATGCCGGTGCCGTTCGACGATCTGCGACGATCCATAAATCCGCTCCGCTAGGCTGCCGGGCTGAAGATGCGCGGCATAGGAGCCGAGCCGCATCGTGCCGCCGAGATCGCCATTCGCCCGCCGCCGCTCGATCGCCTCGCCATTCATCCATTCCGTCATCAGACCGACGACCGGCGCCTGCGTCTCGCCGAACTCGGTGGAGCTGGCGCCGTTGATGCCTGCGACGTGCCGGGCGACCTCGATCACCGCCATCTGCATGCCGAAACAGATGCCGAGATACGGCACCCCCTTGGTGCGCGCATAACGCGCCGCTTCGATTTTGCCTTCCGTGCCGCGCTCGCCGAACCCACCCGGAACCAGGATCGCGTGGACATTCTCGAACTGCTCTGCCGAGGCGCTTTTCTCGACCGCCTCGGAGTCGATCCAGGACAGGTTCACCCGGACCCGGTTGGCGATGCCGCCATGAGTGAGAGCCTGTATCAGCGACTTATAAGCATCGCGCATGCCCGTATATTTGCCGACAACAGCCACATTGACATCGCCGTCGGGCTCGGCGATGCGCTGCGAGATCTCGCGCCAGCGCGACAGGTTGGGCGGCGGTGCATCGATGCCGAAGGCGTCCAGCACTTCGCGGTCCAGCCCCTCATTGTGATAGGCGACCGGAACATCGTAGATGTTGCCGACATCCAGGGCCTGAATGACGGCGGACGGACGAACATTGCAGAATAGCGCGATCTTGCGCCGCTCCTCGGCAGGCACCGGACGGTCGCAACGGCAAAGCAGGATGTCGGGCTGAATACCGATGGAGCGCAATTCCTTCACGGAATGCTGGGTCGGCTTAGTCTTTAATTCACCCGCCGCCGGGATATAGGGCAGCAGTGTCAGGTGAATGTAGATCGCGGCATTGCGCGGCAGCTCATTGCCGAGCTGGCGAATAGCCTCGAAAAAGGGCAGGCCCTCAATGTCGCCCACCGTGCCGCCGATCTCGACCAGAACGAAATCGACATCGTCATTGCCGGCAGTGACGAACTCCTTGATAGCGTTCGTCACATGGGGGATCACCTGAACGGTGCCGCCCAGATAATCGCCGCGCCGTTCGCGCGTCAGAATATCCTGGTAGATCCGGCCGGTGGTCACATTGTCGGCGCGCGTGGCCGAGACGCCGGTGAACCGTTCATAGTGGCCCAGATCCAGGTCGGTCTCCGCCCCATCGTCGGTGACGAAAACCTCGCCATGCTGATAGGGGCTCATCGTCCCGGGGTCGACATTGAGATAGGGATCGAGCTTGCGCAGCCGCACCTTGAAGCCGCGCGCCTGGAGCAATGCCCCAAGCGCCGCCGATGCCAACCCTTTGCCCAGAGAGGAAACCACGCCGCCGGTGATGAAAATATATCGCGCCATGGGCCTGCAGAATACACAAACTGGCGGCGATTCGAAGCGCGAAATCACCCTTTTCCAACGGCTTGCGGCGATTGCTTAAGCCACCCTTGATTATTTCAGGGCAGCATGCGCTGCAAAACGCCGTCTCGCCGGATGAAATGATGATACAGCGCCGCGCCGATATGCATGAAGAGCAGCCCCGCAATGGCCCAGCCGAGTCACCTCATGCGCCAGGAACAGCGGCTTGGACAATGCTTCGTCTTTCGCCACCAGCGCCGGAAGCGTGAACAGCCCGTAAACCGAAATCTGGGCGCCATAGGCCGATGTCGCGACCCAGCCGATAATCGGCTGCGCGATCAGCAACGCATAAAGGCTGAGATGCACGACATGGGAAACGATGCGCTGCCACGCGGTCAGCGTCGGCTCCGGACCGGGCACCCCGTTAACCAGCCGGTAAGAGAGGCGGATCAACATCAGCACCAAGACCAAGACGCCGGTGGACCGGTGGAGCGTGTAGAGCGCGTTTTTCACATCTCCGTCCGGAAGATTGTGCATGATGATGCCGGCGGGAATGATGAACAGCACGCAAGCCGCGATGGCCCAGTGCAGCAGCTTGGCAAATCCGGAATATTCCTCCCGTGGGACGGCATATCCGCCCTGATTGATGTTGTCATTGCTTCATCTCCCGCGCGATCTTATTTTTCGACCTAGCAACCTTCCCACCCGCTTGCAGATCTAAAGCAGCAATCGAATAGCACATCGCCGTCGCCAAGCGAATAGGCGCGCGTGACTGGCCGGAGCGCTTCGTCGACCTCCCGGATCGGCGGCAAGACGAGACCAGGCTGGCCCGATCCCAAGAGCACAGGGGCGACGAGCAGGTAAAGCCGGTCGACCGCCCCGGCGGCAAGAAAGCGCGAAACGGTGTTGGAGCCGCCCTCGATCAGCACGCGGCGAAGGCCCGCAGCATGCAGAACAGCGATGATTGCATGAGGATCGAGGCCCTCTGCTCCCGATTGGACGCAAAGCGATCGAGCCGCCGGTGAGTCGCAATTTCGCCCTGGGGATACTACATAGATTGCCGTGCCATCGTCAGACAAGCATTTGGCGGTCCGGGGCAATCGGCCCTTGGGGTCGATCACGACACGCGCGGGGCTTCGCCCCGAAACCCGGCGTACTGTGAGCAGCGGA
Organism: uncultured Alphaproteobacteria bacterium; assembly: GCA_963731855.1. Taxonomy (GTDB): domain Bacteria; phylum Pseudomonadota; class Alphaproteobacteria; order Rhizobiales; family Rhodomicrobiaceae; genus R-RK-3. Next base: position 5,262 of record CAVSXH010000001.1, read on the forward strand.
TCATCGGCGATAACAGTCCCGATGCCGACAACGACGGCGTCCACCGAGGCACGAACGCGATGAAGAAAATCCAGGGCGGCGGGCCCATTTATGTATTTCGAGGCGCCTGTCGGCGTTGCGATGCGGCCGTCCAGCGATTGACCGAGCTGAGCGACCACATAAGGACGGTTCGGGTCGCTCGCCGCAATCGGGTCGAGGGCCGCTGTTGGGTCATCGTTCATAGTCGATGAGTGAGTGTGAACCAAATCGCCCAAGTGATCACGCCATCGTTATAGTTGGACAACGAATATATAACCGACGAGCCGTGTTATGCCACGTGGCCGCTGAAGGGAGCAAAAGGGAAATGGGTGACGAGAGTTTGACGCGACTGCTGGGTGATCCGCGTGAGATCGCCATGGAGCGCGCACTGGCCGAGCTTCGGTCGGGAAGACCGGTTGTTCTGAATTTCGCTGAAGCGGATTATTTGGTGATGAGTCCGGAGACGGTGGACGAAACCGCGCTCACGGCTATTCTTCGGCTTGGCGGCCGGCGCCGAGCTCGTGCTGTCGCAGCCACGGCTCCTTTCCCTCGGCGTGAAGAGCATAGAACCCGGCGTCATTCCCCTCGACGATCTCGACGTTTCGGCCATTATCAGGCTGATTTCGCAGGCTGACGCCTATGTCAACGGCCACGCGCCCCGTCCGGCTGGCGGAGCGGCGAAGACCGCACTCGACCTCGTCCGGCTTGCCTATCTGTTGCCTGCGGCGATCATCGTGCCACTTGACAAGGCGAATGTAGCGGCTGCGCAGCACTTGGTGCGCGTGGACGAAGTCTCGCTCGACTACTATCAGGATCATGTGCGCGCCTCGCCCCGCATCGTCTCGCGTGCTCCGGTGCCGCTCGACGATATCGGCGATACGGAATTTGTCGTCTTTCGCGGCGGCGAGGGCATGCGTGATCAGGTGGCGGTCGTGATCGGCAAGCCGCAGCCCGGCGAGCCGGTCTATGCGAGGCTGCATTCGGCCTGCCTTACCGGCGATCTTTTCGCCAGCCTCAAATGCGATTGCGGCGATCAGTTGCGCGGTACCGTCAAATTCATGGCGGAGAATGGCGGCGGGGTACTGCTTTATCTCGATCAGGAAGGCCGTGGCAACGGCATTGCAAATAAAATCCGCGCTTATCGCCTGCAACATGCCGGCTATAACACATTCGACGCCGACGGGATCTTGGGTTTCGATCGCGATCAGCGTCATTTCGATTTTGCCGCCGACATGCTCAAGCAGCTCGGCTTCCGCTCGATCAAGCTGCTGACCAACAATCCGTTCAAAGTGACCTCGCTCCAGGAGGCCGGTCTCGACGTCGTTTCAAGCCACCGGGCTAAGGCTCGCTCCACCCTGCAAAATGTCGGCTATCTCGCGGCCAAGCGCGATCACGCCGGGCACCTCATCGAAGACGACCTCAAATACTGACATAACCGCAACATTTCACCGCAAGTCGGCGTGCCCCTCCCCTTTTGGCATGACAATCCGCCATGCTTGCGCCAACACGGTTTCAGATATGGGAACCGCGAATGAATAGACGGGCTTTTCTCGTGGCGGCCGGGCTCGGCAGCTTGGCGGCAGCGCTTGGCCGCGGCGGATTGCTGGCCGCGGCCGAAAGCGACTCGGGTGGGGAGCCGTTCTCGTGGGACATGCTTGAAGGAGAAGGCCAAGGCGCTCGCCTCCACGCCGTTCCAGCCTCAAGGCCAGGCCATGCCGGAGGCATTGGCCAACCTTAACTACGATCAGTACCGGAACATCGAATTCCGCGCCGGAAAAGGCGATCTGGACCGGCACGGAGCAGCCATACCGACTCGAGCTGTTCCATAACGGCTACATCTACCGCGATCCGGTGAGCATCTATCTGGTCGACAATGGCCGGGCAATGCCGTTGCGCTACGATAAGGCGATGTTCGATTTCGGGCCGGCGGAATTGCGCGTTCCGCTGCCTGACGACGCCGGTTTTTCCGGCCTGCGCATTCATGCGCCGGTCAATGAGCCGAACGTCTTCGAGGAATTTCTGGTTTTCCAGGGCGCCAGCTATTTCCGCGGCAAGGCCAAGGGGCAGACCTACGGGCTTTCGGCGCGTGGGTTGGCGGTCAATACGGCACAACCGGAGGGCGAGGAATTTCCCGCTGTTCACCGCCTTCTGGGCGCAAACGCCGCTTCCCGGCGACCAGTTCGTCACCATCTATGCGCTTCTGGACAGCACCAGCGCCACCGGCGCGTACCGGTTCACGGTCGGCAGGGGCGCCGATATCGTGATGGAAGTGGAATGCGAGATCTTTCCGCGCCGCGTCCTCACCCATGCCGGCATCGCGCCATTCAGCAGCATGTTCTTTTTCGGCCCGGCCGATCCCACATACCACGACGATTTCCGCCCCCGGGTGCACGATTCCGACGGGCTGCTCATCCAGACCAGCGAGGGCGAGTGGATCTGGCGGCCGTTGGTCACGGCGAAGCATATCCTCTATTCGATGTTCTCAGACGAAGCGCCGAGCGGCTTCGGTCTCATGCAGCGGCAGCGGGCTTTCGAGCATTATCAGGACACCAATGCCGGTTACGAAAAGCGGCCCAGCGCCTGGGTGCAGCCGCTGTCCAATTGGGGGCCGGGAAGCGTCGATCTCATCGAACTGCCGACGGCTTCTGAATATGCGGATAATATCGTTGCGTTCTGGCGGCCAAGGCAGCCGCTTGAGCCGGGCCGCGGCTATGAGTTCCGCTATCGCCTGAGCTGGTGCTGGCACGTTCCGATCCAGCGCCGCGTCGCCGAAGTGATCTTGACGCGCGGCGGTGCCGGCATTCCGCCCAAACAGCCGCTATTTCCTGATCGATTTCGCCGGGGGCGACCTCCATGCCCAGGCCGACGAGGAGCATTGGGACTACGTGGTGACCGCCAGCGCCGGCTTCATCAAAGCCTATACAGTCGCCGCCAACGATCATACCAATGGCAAGCGGATCGGCATCGAATACCACCCGGACGGGCGCAAAGAGGCCGATCTCAGCTTCCAGATCCGCAAATTCGGCCAGGCGGTGACGGAAAAATGGGTGTATCGCTGGGCGCCGTGATCTGCGCCCCTAGGGGTTATGCACAGGCGCTCCGTGTCGGCGCCGCTGCGCTATGTGCCGAGAAATCACGAAAGAATGAGAAAGTCGCCATAGTTTCGCGCTACTCTCATGAACCTAAAAAAGTGGCGGCCCAGTCCATCGATCGAAGCGGGCACGACACGCCAAGTTTGGCAACACACATACTGGCGCCGAGACTTGAAGCAGTGAATGTGTCAGCTTGCCGATGACGAACCGGTGTAGCGGTCAGGCGTTATTGCCTTATCACACAATGCATTTGCACGACCGAACTTCCGCCAGAGGCGAAAAAAATGGCCAGCATGAAACGGGTATTCGTTCCGATCTCGGTGCTCTTTGCCTGTGCGCTGACGCTGATCACCGCTCGGCTGCACGTCCGCGCTCGCCTGCACCTCAGCAGATTTCGGAGCCGTAGTCGACCAGACCGCTCAGGCGCTGCGCGATCTCAACATCAACGGCGCCAAGCGGTTCCAGGCAAAACTGCAAGCGGTCCGACAGAAGCATGGGCTGAGCGAGGACGAAATTCAGACCCGCGCGGCCGCTCTGCAGGACGACAAGATGAGCGAGTTCAATCGTGAGATCGACTCACTCGTCAATCAGATGGACGTACTCAGCCAGACGCCGAACGACAAGATCAACTGCGAAAAGCTCGACGAGCTTAAGCGCGTTCGCGACCAGTTGCTGACCATCATGGGCCAAAAATCCGGCTATATGCTCGCCAAGGCGGACGTCGAGCTCGATAAGTCTGGCGGCGGCGCGGTCGCCACAGCACCGCTGGCGCGCACGGACACGGCTCCCGCGCCCGCCGCTGGATCGGCGCGCACGCTGCCGAAGGGGGACCGCCTCGATCAGAAGCAGCCTGAGGCGAGCATCTTCACCACCCGCGGGCGCGCCGAGAAAGGAAGCTCCGCCTCAATCAACCCCGAAGACCGTGACGGAAGCCCCTGCGCCGGTGCTCAAGCCCGCCTTGCCCGAGCGGCGGACTGAACCGACCCGGACAGCGAGGAACTGGACTCCGGAAAGCCAGACCTTCGCCCCCACGCCTCCAGCCCTCGCGAAGCCTGACGGGACGCGGGAGGAGCCATATGCTCCCCCGACCTCGCTTGCCCCTGCTCCCCCGACCGCGCTCGCGCCGCCCCCGGACGGCCAGCCGCAGCTTCCCCCGCCTGGCAGCGAGACCCTGGACAACACCTACAGCATCGCGGAAATTCAGGAAGCCGGGCGCGGGATCTTCGGAACTATCACGGCGCAATTCGCGGGGGCGATCAACTATGCCTTCCAGAATTTCGGCCAGCCCAACGCCTACATCACCGGCAACGAAGGCGGCGCCGCGCTGTTCGCGGGCCTACGCTATGGCAAGGGCCGCTTACACATCAAGACCGCGCCGGAAAGCGACATTTACTGGCAAGGCCCATCGGTCGGCTACGATCTGGGCGCGGAAGGCTCGAACGCACTATTCCTGGTATATAATCTCGACGACCCATACCGGATTTATGGACGGTTCAGCGGCGTCGGAGGGGCTGCCTATGTGGCGGGCGGCGTCGGCGTCAACGTGCTCGGCAAGGGCGGCATGGTGATGGTGCCGATACGCTCCGGCGTCGGCCTGCGTCTCGGCGCCAATCTGGCCTATCTGAAATTCACCGAGCGGCAGACCTGGAACCCGTTTTAACGGACTGCCGGCCAGAATCTCGACGGAATCGGTGCCGGAATCCCCGCGGAATATCGCGGAATACGGCCAGAAGATCAGGAAGTCGGGCCGATCTTCTGCGTCAAATTCTCGAATTCCTTCCGCAGTGTCTCATTCCGGAACACCTGATCGAAGCCCGGCGCCTCAAGCCGTTGCAGCGCCTCGAATGAGGTGCGCGCATCCTCCATCAGCTGATGCAGCTGGATAGCTCGCCTCGACCGTCTCATACGTATTGTCCGCAATGGCAAGATCGCGCAGCGTCCGCTCACGCGCCTCGGCGAGCTGGCGGCGCTGCGTCAGCAGATAGTCGCGGTAGAAGCTCGCGACCTTCTCGGCGAAATTCTGCGCCTTGACGTTGGCGTCCAGCGCCCGCTGCTGATCGGCCCGGTTCTGGCCGGTGAGCAGCTTGCGGCTCGCCTCCCGCGTCTCCTTGATATCGCCGAGGATCGATTTCAGCTTGGTGATGTACACCGTGTCGATCTTCTCGATCAGCATGTCCTGCGCATGCACCATCATCGCGAACAGCGCCGCGTGCATGGCGAAATAGCGCCGCGCGGCTTTCACGTCCTCGTTCGACTGGCTGAGCAGGGTGCCCAGCCGGTCGTCCACCGCGCGGGCGGCCTGGAATGCGGTGACCAGCTTGATCAGATCCTCGCCGAGCACGCTGTCGAGCAGCAGATCGAGCTGGGCGTCGCTGATGTCGATGCCGGATTGCTGCAAGGCGATCTTGATCTCGCCCTTGATCTTGCCGATCGCCTCTTCGTTGCCTTTGATGCGCGCTTCGAGATCGGCGATCTTGCTGTCGATCGAGGCCTGCGTATCCGACAGAATGCTCGGCAGCAGGCCGCCCTCGGGCGCCGCCAGCCGCTTCTGGCGCAACTGGCTGATCTGATCCTTGATGCCGGCGATGGCTTTGCGGTGCTCCTGCAGTTTGCCCTGCATCTGCACCACCGGCGCGTCGGTCACGATCTCAAGAACGGAATCCAGGAGTTGGCGGATCTGCTTTTCCCGGTCCTCGCGGGTTTCCTTCCAGAGCGGCGGGATGACATAGTTCTCGCGGCTGGGCAGGTCTTTCAGATTGCCGCGTTCCTTGGCCGTGCGGGTGAGAAGCCCGTCTATGGCGTTGAGCAGCTCGCTTGCCTTCTTATGCGCGACATCGGGGTTGATGAGCTGACCGACCGGGGATTTATCCGGCGCGGCAGGGCCGCCCTGTTCCGCCGCTTCCGGCTTTGCCGTTCCCTGTGCGGCGAGCCGGTCGACGGGCGGCAGCGACAGGCCGAACGCGAATGCCGCCACCAAGACAGCATTCGGCATAGGGCTCAAGGGCATGAGCAGCTCCTCTGCGGGCCGCGCCCGCTATGGTTCCTCGGCGGTGATTTTTGTTTTGGCTTGCATCAAAAACGGGCAAGCTGTTTCCAGCAATATGGACCTGTTATGGGCAATAAAAAAGATGCGAACGGCGAGCGGCAGAAATTATCGTAGCGAGCTGAATTTCGACCTGGGGGAAACAGCCGATCTGCTGCGCGATACGGCGGCCTCCTTCTGCGAGGCTGAGATTGCGCCGCGCGCCGATGAGATCGATAAAACTAACATGTTCCCGCGCGATTTATGGCCCAAGCTCGGCGCGCTCGGCCTGCACGGCATCACGGTGGAAGAGGAATGGGGCGGCTCGGGGCTCGGCTATCTGGAGCATTGCGTCGCGATGGAGGAGGTGAGCCGCGCCTCGGCCTCGGTGGGCCTCTCCTACGGCGCGCATTCCAACCTCTGCGTCAACCAGATCCGCCGCGCCGGCTCTCCCGAGCAGAAGCGCCGCTATCTGCCCGGGCTGATTTCGGGCGAGCATGTCGGCGCGCTCGCCATGTCGGAGGCGGGAGCGGGTTCGGACGTCGTGTCGATGAAGCTGCGCGCCGAGAAGAAGGGCGATCGCTACGTGCTGAACGGCACCAAGATGTGGATCACCAACGGCCCGCATGCCGACGTGCTGGTCGTCTACGCCAAGACCGACCCGGAGGCGGGGCCGCGCGGCATCACGGCATTTCTCATCGAGAAAGACTTTCAAGGGCTTCAGCGCGGCGCCCAAACTCGACAAGCTGGGAATGCGCGGCTCCGACACCTCCGAACTGGTCTTCGTCGACTGCGAGATTCCCGAGGAAAACGTTCTCGGCGCGATCAATGGCGGCGTGCGCGTCCTGATGTCGGGGCTGGATTATGAGCGCGTGGTGCTCGCCGCCGGTCCGCTCGGCATCATGCGCTCGGTGCATGGACATGGTGCTGCCCTATACGCAGGAGCGACAGCAGTTCGGCCAGCCGATCGGCTCCTTTCAGCTGATGCAGGGCAAGCTCGCCGACCTCTACACCACGATGAATGCCTGCCGGTCCTATGTCTATGCCGTCGCAAAAGCGAGCGACCGCGGCGAGACCACGCGCAAGGACGCGGCCGGCGCCATTCTCTATGCGGCGGAGAAAGCCACCTGGATGGCGCTGGAAGCGATCCAGATCCTGGGCGGCAACGGCTATATCAACGATTACCCTACCGGCCGCCTGCTTCGCGACGCAAAACTCTACGAAATCGGCGCGGGCACGAGCGAGATCCGGCGTATGCTGATCGGACGGGAGTTATTCGAGGAAAACCGCTGACATGCAACGCGAACACCGGATGACAATTTAATTCACTTTTGACTCGCGTTGCGGCATTATCGACCCCAAGAGCACTGGGGTTGGTCTTTACGGAAAATATAACCGCGCGCGGTCCCGGACCGAAGCGCGGCTTCTTGCAGACAAAATTACAAACGGGAAGACATCGCAAGGGACTCCATCGCAAGCGGTAATGTCTAGATGTGCCGCAAGAAAAAGTCCCGCTTGACCGGGGCACGCGTTAGGGAGTGTGCAATGAACGTGGGGCGTGGGATCGCAAGCATTGCGTCGGTCACACCTCTATTGGCGATTGTGTTCAATCTCGGAAATTCAGCTCCAGCAACAGCCGAAGAGACGTGGCGTGTTAAAGACATCGCGGCCTCCGCGCGCATTCACATGCGCGAGCAGGCGCACAACCGCTCGAAAGTCGTCACCTACATTCCCGGTGACGCGCGCGGCCTTTCGGGCGGAGAGTGCATAAATGGCTGGTGTGAGGTCGAGTATAAGGGCTTCAGCGGCTGGGTGTTCGCGCGCTATCTGACCCCCGACACGACAGCGCGACGGGAGGCCAAGCCTGCCCCGCCCACCCCGGATCACATACGCTCCCTGGCCACGAAGAAAGTCCTGCAGCTGGTCAAGCGCGAGGGCGCTCCCATCGCAATCTATGCATTCCCCAATGAGCGGCTTCCGGTCGCCGGCCGCCTGCCCGCAGGGACGGAAACCGTGCAGGGTCTTGGAAGCTGCATCAGGGATTGGTGCAAAGTGCGCTCCGGCGAGTTGGTCGGCTGGCTGAAATGGGACGCGTTCATCGTGGAAGGCGGTCCCAAGGATCAGGGCACCACCGCGGCTCTGGCGGTCACCGTGACCGCGGAAGAGAGCAAGTCCTTCGACAAGGCGGTGCCGACGGCGACGCAGGCGACGGTGCAGACAGCGGCGGCCCTCAACGGGCTCGGGGATCTGGGAACCAAGAGCTACACGCTTGCCGGGCTTGGCGGGCAGAATTCGCTTGCCATGCGGGAACAGCCGGACGGCGATTTGCCGATCCTGGCCTGGATCCCGAATGGCGCGAAGGATGTCGAAGGCCTGCGCAAATGCGTCGAGAAATGGTGCCTCGTCCGCCACGCCAATGTGAGCGGATGGGTCGCGCGGCGCCACCTCGCCGATGTCTCGGTGGAATCCACCCAGATGTTCCAGGCAAAAGGCGTGGAGCTATGGGGCTCGCTCGACGTGCTCGATTATCCTCATCCGAACGGCAACGTCGTCGGCAAAATCCCCTCTTACGCGACCGGCATCGTGCCGATCGGGGGCTGCGACGACGATTGGTGCCATGTGCGCTATCTCGGCATCGCCGGCTGGGTGAGCGGCCAGAATTTGGAGCCGCAGGCCCGCTGAGCCCTCGGCCGCAGACGAGGCGGCGCGACCCCTCATCGATAGAGCGGATTGGGATGGTCGAAGCGGCAACCCGCATCCCATTCCGTGCGCTGATTACCATGCGCCGGGATGCCGCCCGCCTCCTTCAGCAGACGCGCCAGATGCATCAAATTCCAGCTCATGAAGGTGGTGTTGCGCTGGGTGAACTCGTTCTGCGGCCGTTTTGCGCTGAGCGATGCGACCCAGGTGCCAACCGGAAGGCGGCGCGTCTCCGCTCCCACTCTGGACTGCGCCCTAAGCCAGATAGAACACCGGCAATGCAATAGCGGCGGGGAGTGTCTGGATGAAGAACGTCTTCACCGAGAAGGTCAGCGCACCCCAGATGCCCGCAATCATCACGCAGCCCAGGCCGTAGACCGTGAAGGCCTCGGACGCCTCAGTCTCGGGATAAAACAGCGCCAGAGCCAGCGCGATGACCAGGAAGAGATTGTAGCAGCCCTGGTTGGAGAAAAACGGGGCCATCTCCTCCACGCGATCCGGTGGGATGTTGAACGCCTTTACGCCGTGCGAACGAAACAGCACCGTCTCGATCAGCACGATGTAGAGGTGGATGAGCATCACCAGCGTGATGAGTCCGGCAGCAGCCAGTTGCATGGAATCCCCCTAATGACCATCTCCGACGCGCCCCGATGGGCGAGGACGTGAGCGCCGAATCATTCTCACCCGGCGACCCTCGCCTCAAAGCGGAATATTATCGTGCTTTTTCCATGGGTTCTCGACGGTCTTGTTGCGCAGCATGTTGAGCGCGCGGGCGATGCGTCCCCTGGTGTTGCGCGGCAGGATCACCTCGTCGATATAGCCGCGCTCGGCGGCGACGAACGGGTTGGCGAAGCGGTCCTGATACTCCTTGACGCGCGCGGCGAGTTTCTCCGGATCGCCCAGCTCGTTGCGGTAAAGGATTTCCGCCGCGCCTTTCGGCCCCATCACCGCGATCTCGGCGCTCGGCCAGGCGTAGTTCACGTCGCCGCGAATATGCTTTGAGGACATCACGTCATAAGCGCCGCCATAGGCTTTGCGGGTGATGACCGTGACCTTCGGCACGGTCGCCTCCGCGAAGGCGAACAGCAGCTTGGCGCCATGCTTGATCAGGCCGCCATATTCCTGGGCGGTGCCGGGCAGGAAGCCGGGCACGTCGACAAAGGTGATGAGCGGGATGTTGAAGCAGTCGCAGAAGCGCACGAAGCGGGCCGCCTTGCGGCTGGCGTCCCAGTCGAGCACGCCGGCCAGCACCATCGGCTGATTGGCGACGAAGCCGACCGTGTGCCCCTCGATCCGGCCGAAGCCGGTAACGATATTGCGCGCATAGGCCGCCTGGATCTCGAAGAAATCGCCCTCATCGGCGACCTTCAGGATCAGCTCGCTGCATATCGTAGGGCTTGTTCGGATTGTCCGGCAGCAGCGTGTCGAGCGAGGGCTCGGAGCGGTCATGCGGGTCGCGGGTCGGCATGACGGGCACGCCCGACGAGATTGTTCGACGGCAGGAAATCCATCAGCCGGCGCATCTGCAGCAGGCATTCGACGTCGTTCTCATAGGCGTGGTCGGCGATGGAGGATTTCGTCGTGTGGATGCGAGGCGCCGCCCAGCTCTTCCGCCGTCACCTCCTCATTGGTCACCGTCCTGACCACATCCGGGCCGGTGACGAACATGTAGCTGGTGTCCTTCACCATGAAGATGAAGTCGGTCATGGCGGGCGAATAGACGTCGCCGCCGGCGCACGGCCCCATGATCACCGAGATCTGCGGCACGACGCCGGAGGACAGCACATTGCGCAGGAACACTTCGCCATAGCCGCCGAGCGCCGCGACGCCCTCCTGGATGCGCGCGCCGCCTGCGTCGAACAGGCCGATGACCGGCGCGCGGCTGCGCAGCGCCATGTCCTGGATCTTGGTGATCTTCTCGGCGTGCGCCTCGGACAGCGAGCCGCCGAATACGGTGAAATCCTTGGCGAACAGATAGACGGTGCGGCCGTTGATCGTACCCCAGCCGGTCACCACGCCGTCGCCGGGGATTTTCGTCGCCGCCATGCCGAAATCGGTGCAGCGATGCTCGACATACATGCCGTATTCTTCGAAGGATTGGTCGTCGAGCAGCAGTTCGATGCGCTCGCGGGCGGTGAGCTTGCCGCGCTTGTGCTGCGCCTCGATGCGCTTTTCGCCGCCGCCCAGGCTCGCCGTCGCGCGGCGCCGCGCCAATTCGTCCAGAACCTGCTTCATCCGCCTCCGCCCCCGTTCACGTCACGGTGCCGCCTTGCATATCATGGGTTCGGGCGAGGAAACATCCGCTTAATCGGCCAAGTGGCCGTCGAAGGATGGTGGATAACGCAAAGGTCGGCACACCCAGGTCTTGTTGCGGTCCCACGCGCAGAAATACCCTTGCCTGAGATAGTGGCAATTCGCGTTTTGAAGCTCAGGAGAGCATGCCATGGGATCTCGGCTGTACTCAAAATCCGCAGCTGCGCGATGCATGGGCGCCTTTGCTGGACGGCAGCGACCCTTATGCTCGAACGTTATTATACGTTCTTTTCCAAGAGGATGAGTTTTGTACGAAGCTGGCGGAAATCGAAAAGGATCTGGATGAGGGTTGGACAGCATAGGCAATGAAACCGCGAATTTCGTCCAGATGCTTTACGACGGCTGGGATGGCCGGAGGTCGCCAGACATCCAAACGCCAAGCCGGCCGATCTCACAAGGCCGGCCGCAACGATCCATGCCCGTGCGGTTCGGGCCAGAAATATAAGAAATGCTGCTTGAACTGACCGGTTCTAAGTGTCATTTCCGAGACGGCTTTTGAAGACGACGGGACATCGTCTGGAACCGTCGAGCCGGCGCCGTGTTCAAACCTAGCGGAGCCAGTCGCCCATCAAATTGGTCAGGTCGTGCCGTCGGATCTCCGAAACAAATTTGAAGCCGGTAATCGAATGGACGATAGCGCCTACGAACGGCTGGTCCAATCGGTCGTCGATTATGCGATTTTCATGCTGGACGTCGAGGGCCGCGTCGCAAGCTGGAATGCCGGCGCGGAGCGCATTAAGGGCTATTCCGCGGACGAGATCATCGGAGAGCATTTCTCGCGCTTTTACACGGAGGAGGAGCGCAAGGAAGGCGTTCCAAGCCGCGCACTGAACCTGGCGAGAGACCAGGGTCGCTTTTCCGCCGAAGGATGGAGAGTGCGCAAGGACGGCAGCCGGTTTTGGGCGAGCGTGGTCATTGACCCGATTTGGCAGGATGGCGCAATTGCCGGTTTTGCCAAGATCACGCGCGATATTACCGAAAGCCGGGAAGCCTCTCTTACGACGCTCGAAGCCGAGCGCCGTTTCCGCATCCTGGTGCAGGGGGTGACCGACTACGCGATCTATATGCTCAGCCCCGAAGGCGTCGTTACCAACTGGAACACCGGTGCGGAACGCATTAAAGGGTATGCCGAATCGGAAATTGTCGGGCAGCACTTCTCGCGCTTCTATACCGCCGAGGATGTCGCGCAAAATCTTCCCTGGTTGGCGCTGGAGACCGCTCGGCGTGAGGGCCGTTATCATGCCGAGGGCTGGCGGCAACGCAAGGATGGGTCTCGTTTCTGGGCCAGCGTGGTCATCGACGCCATCCATGACAACAATGGCTCCCTGGTTGGATTTGCCAAGATAACGCGCGACCTGACCGAACGGCTCGCGGCCGAGAAGGAACTGGCGAGCTCAAGGGAGCAATTGTTTCAATCGCAGAAAATGGAAGCCGTCGGCCAGCTTACGGGCGGACTGGCGCATGACTTTAACAATCTTCTGGCAGGGATCACCGGCAGCTTCGAGCTGCTCCGAACCCGCGTCGCGCAGGGACGCATCAATGACCTCGAGCGCTATATCACGGCGGGGCTTGGCGCGGCATCCCGGGCGGCCTCGCTGACGCACCGCCTTCTGGCATTTTCGCGCCGGCAGACACTCCAGCCCGTGCCGGTCGACGCGAACAGGCTTATTGTCGGCATCGAGGATCTTATCCGCCGGACGGTTGGGCCGGCGATTATTGTCGAAACCGTCTCCGCGGTGGGTCTCTGGTCATGCTTCTGCGACCCCAACCAACTTGAAAATGCGCTCCTCAATCTGTGCGTCAACGGCCGCGACGCCATGGCCGAGGGTGGACGTTTGACGATCGAAACCGCGAATGCCTGGCTCGATGATGCCGGCGCTCGCGAGCGCGGCATTCCCAAAGGTCAATATGTTTCCGTCTGCGTAACGGATACCGGCATCGGCATGCCGCCTGAGGTTGTCGCTCGGGCGTTCGATCCCTTCTTCACGACAAAACCGCTCGGCATGGGCACGGGCCTTGGGCTGTCGATGATTTATGGCTTTGCTCAGCAATCCGGCGGTCAGGCGCGGATTTATTCCGAGGCTGGCACGGGGACGACGGTCAAGATCTATCTTCCTCGCCATCTTGGGAAGGAGGCAGAGGAGATCGCTGCTCCCCAGGCCCAAGAGGTGCCGCGAGCGCAAGATGGCGAGACAGTGTTGGTGGTTGACGATGAGCCGATCGTACGGATGCTGATCAGCGACACGCTGGCAGAACTCGGTTATCGGGCCATCGAGGCCGGCGATGGCGCCTCAGGGTTGAAGGTGCTTCAGTCGGATGTCCGCATCGATCTGGTCATTACCGATGTCGGTTTGCCGGGTGGCATGAATGGCCGCCAGATGGTCGATGCGGCCCGCACCCGCCGATCGGACCTCAAAGTCCTTTTCATCACGGGCTACGCTGAGAATGCGGCCATCGGAAATGGGCATTTGGAGCCGGGCATGCATGTGCTGACCAAGCCGTTCGCTATGGAAAAGCTGGCGGCTCGGGTCAAGGCGATCGTCGCCGCGGGTTGATCAACCCGGCCTCGAACCGTCAACTTGCGGACGCTTTTCCGCCCGCTTCATTTCCCGGCTGATGGTTCGATATTACCCTCCACCTTGTGCAAAATGGTCAGTCGCCTCCCGGCCACGGACCGGCTCGGTATTGTGCGACGAAGTGCGGACCGTCTTGCGCGGCGCGCATAGGAGTGGGATGCATAGTCGAAACGCTGGGGGAAACATGAACTTCGGTCTGCCGGCACGCGCAATTCTTGTTGCGATCACATTTCTGCCCTGGCGCGTCGCGCTCCGGCTCCAAATCAGGATAGATCTAAGGGGAGAGAAAACGGATGAACATCAGATTGGGTAGCAGCGCTTGCCATTGCGGCGGTGCTGACAGCCGCTCCGGCCGTCGCGCAGGGCAAGGATGACGATGACAAGCCGGCAGCTGGCCAAAGCATGTCCGGCCTGCTCACCGGCCGCAAGAAATCTCGATCCCATAACCCTTTCCTCGGGTAAGCCGATTGCAAAAGGTCCTTATGAGCTGCAGGCCGGAAAATATTACCGCCTCAAGAATCGTCGCCGACGGCACAGCGGAACTTGCAGTGTCCGGATCGGATTTCTTCCGCAATATCTGGATCAATGAAATCGTGGTGAACAAGATCGAGATCCGGCCGATGGGCGGCATAGAAAGCATCGAATTCGACGATGAGGGCACGGCGATGATATCCTTCGTGACCATCCGCCCCGGCACCTTCCACTTGCGCGTCCCCAACACAACCAGCGAAGCGCAGCAGGCGGTGTTCAACGTGAAGTAGTGGCGATCGATCGGCTCGCGGTCGGCGAGAGGAGCCAAGCCTCTGGCTTTGCGGGTTGCGTCCTTCTCCGCGGCGAGTCACATCGCGCGGTCGCCGACCTGAAATGGCGGCGCGACGATCTCGGCTTCTACCGGCGATGTCACTTTGAGTTGGGCCATGCCATTCGACAGTCCTGTTTGGGACAATGGCTGCGATAGACGCTCTGGAACCCGCCGCTTCGGCGCGGCAAATCGGCTTAGGCTAGATCGTGAATATCCACAAAACGCTCCACCACAGCGGTGACCACGCCATCACCCGCGCGCGGCTGCGCAGCGCCATGTCCTGGATCTTGGTGATCTTCTCGGCGTGAGCCTCCGACAGCAAGCCACCGAATACGGTGAAATCCTTGGCGAACAGATAGACGGTGCGGCCTTGATCGTAGCCCAGCCGGTCACCACGCCATCGCCGGGGATTTTGGTCGCGGCAGGGCGGCTGCATACGCCTCAATGAAAATACAGCGCGGGAGGCTGTGGATCACGCCGCCGCGCAGTGGACATCTTGACCAACTACGGCTAATCCGTATATATGAATAATGACGACTTCGAAGACGAGGAATTCGAATGGGACCGCACGAAGTCGGCGGAAAGCGCGCAGAGCCACGGCGTGCCGTTCGAAGAGGCGCGCAAGGTTTTCGATGATCCCCACGGCCTGGACTTCGAGGACCGCAGTCAGAGCTATGACGAACAGCGCTTCATAAGGATCGCTACAGCCATCGGCCGTATTCTGTTCGTCGTGTGGACACCTCGCGGTGAGCGCAGGCGCATTCTCTCGGCCCGCGCCGCCGAACGACAGGAAAGGCGCAGATATCATGAACAAAATGAACGATGGTGATCTCACGTTCGCCAAGTCGGCCTCGGAGATCAGCGATGCCGGAAAGATGAAGCGCACTCCGCAGGTGAAAGTCGTGCGCCAAGCGCTTGGCTTCACCCAGGAGGTGTTCGCAGAACGCTTCAATATCGCTCTTGGTACCCTCCGCGATTGGGAGCAGGGCCGCAAGGAGCCAGATCAAGCTGCACGCAACTATCTGAAAATGATCGCCGTGGACCCGGATTTAGTGCGGTTTGCGCTGGGGCAGATGCAAGATCCGGCTGGTCGAGAGGCGAAGGTGCACGGTCGTTATGAGCTGAAAAAGGTCTGGTTCGTCTATCGCAGATCGGAAGATGCCGCTTATTGGGGCTCGGTGATCGTGAATCGGGTAGAAGCAGAAGCTGATGCGGCGGCTTTGGCGCGACAGTTTGCCGACGATCATCCCGGCATCCGCTACGGCTACGGGCACTGGACGCCCGCTAAGCCTAACACGGCCGAGATGGAGTATCTCGCGGCTCCAGACGGCACACTCATGGAAATGCCGGTGTAACGCTGCTCGCCTCCGCTACGTCAATCGTGAGCGTCGCAGTTTCAGACGCCACGCCTTAGGGCATTGTCCACGCACGGGCGGCGTTCGCTTTCGGAGCCCGTCTTATCGAGTAATCGCCTGAAATGTGGCTATGCCGTTCGGCCATGCTGCTTCCAACAACAGGCTTCGGTGCTTTCTTGGAACAAACCCGCTTCGGTTCGGCCAAACCGGCATTAGCCCAATTCGCGAATATCCACGAACCACCACGCCACAGCCGCTGCCGCCGCCATCACTGGCGACACCAGGTGGGTGCCGCCCCAGAAACCTTAGCGGCCTCGAAATTGCAGTTCGATGTGGAGGCGCAGCGCTCACCGGGGGCGAGCTTATCTGGGCTCATGGCGAGGCGGCGCTATCGCCGTCAGAATGCGCAAAAATTCCGAAGCTGACAATCGCCTCAAGCAGCTAAGGCTGTGCATGGACAATCGTTTGTCCGGTTGCATCGCTCGTCGCACTCACCTAGGTTTTTTGGCATTCGCCAACGCCGAGGAGAGCGTCATGCCCATGTATCACGATGGCAACCGTGAGCTTCAGGACCGTTTCGGCTCCAGGCCGCTGGCCGACCGTCTCGTCGAGCGACTTTGGCGCGACCGCTTCAAAGAAGACGACAAGGCCTTTATCGAAAGCCAGGGCTTCTTTTTCCTGGCGACGGCGGATAGCGAAGGGCGGCCCGATTGCTCCTTCAAGGGCGGCTCCGTCGGCTTTGTCAGGGTTCCTGCGCCGGATCTCCTGGTCTTCCCCGACTATGACGGCAACGGCATGTTCAAAAGCCTTGGGAACATTCAGGTCAACCCTCAGATCGGCCTGTTATTCATCGCGCTGGGGGAGAAGCCTCAACGTTTGCGCGTGAACGGCAGGGCCACCCTTCACCTCGACGACCCGATGCTGCGGGACATGCCCGGAGCACAACTTCTCGTAAGGGTCGTACCGGAGCATATCTTCCCGAATTGCCCGCGCTACATCTCCAATCTTCAGGCCGGCGTGCCGTCGCAATACCTGCCCTGCGAGGGGAGCACGCCTGTCGAGCCTGCATGGAAGTCTTTTGACGCCTTTAAGGACGTGGTTCCCCCACGCCGTCGCTAATGCATCGGACCGAAAAGTGTACGCACTTTTCGGATAAATCTGATGCATAAACAAACCACTAGAGCGCAGCTCCGCGTTCAGCGGAGCGTCCGCCGCTCTAGCGGCGTGTCGGCAATGGGGGATAGACGGCACCAGCGAGGGCGCTAGCTCAATTCGCGAATATCGACGAAATGCCCTGCCACGGCGGCGGCGGCCGCCATCACCGGCGACACCAGATGCGTGCGGCCCCGGAAACCCTGGCGGCCCTCGAAATTGCGGTTCGAGGTCGAGGCGCAGCGCTCGCCGGGGGCGAGCTTGTCGGGGTTCATGGCCAGGCACATGGAGCAGCCCGGCTCGCGCCATTCGAAGCCGGCGGCGAGGAAAATCTTGATCCAGCCCTTCGGCTTCGGCCTGCTCCTTCACCAGGCCGGAACCCGGCACCACCATGGCATTGACGCGGCTATGCACCTTCTTGCCGTCGAGGACGCTTGGCGGCGGCGCGCAGATCCTCGATGCGGCCATTGGTGCAGGAGCCGAGAAACACCCGATCGATGGCGATGTCCGTGATACGGCGTGCCGGCAGCAAGGCCCATATAATCGAGCGCGCGCTTCATAGACGCGCGTTTGTTCTCATCGGCGACTGCGTCCGGGTCGGGAACCGCGCCGGTGATGGCCACCACGTCCTCCGGGCTGGTGCCCCAGGTGACCAGCGGCGGCAGATTGGCCGCGTCGAGCCTCACCTCGCGGTCGAAATGGGCGTCCGCGTCGGATTGCAGCGTGCTCCAATAGCGCATGGCCGCGTCCCAGGCGGCGCCTTTCGGTGTGCGCGGGCGCCCTTTGATATAGGCGAAGGTCGTCTCGTCGGGCGCGATCAGCCCGGCTCGCGCTCCGCCCTCGACGGACATGTTGCAGACCGTCATCCGGCCTTCCATCGACAGCGCGCGGATCGCCTCGCCGGCATATTCCAAGACATAGCCGGTGCCGCCGGCCGTGCCGATCTCGCCGATGATCGCCAGGATCACGTCTTTCGCGGTGACGCCGTCGCCAAGCTGGCCGTCCACCGTGATGCGCATGTTTTTGGCCTTGGCCTGGATCAGCGTCTGGGTGGCGAGCACATGCTCGACCTCCGACGTGCCGATGCCATGGGCCAGCGCGCCGAAAGCGCCATGGGTGGAGGTGTGGCTGTCGCCGCAGACGATGGTCATGCCCGGCAAGGTAAAGCCCTGCTCCGGGCCGATCACATGCACGATGCCCTGCCGGATATCGTGCTCATCATAATATTCGACGCCGAAATCGGCGGCGTTCTGCGCCAGCGCTTCGACCTGCACGCAAAGATTCCGGATCGTCGATGCCCTTGGAGCGGTCCGTGGTCGGGACGTTGTGATCGACCACCGCCAGCGTCTTTTCCGGCGCGCGGACCTTGCGGCCCGACAGGCGCAGGCCCTCGAAGGCCTGCGGGCTGGTCACCTCATGGACGAGGTGACGGTCGATATAAATGAGGCAAGTGCCGTCCGGCTGCTCATCGACCAGATGATCATCCCAGATTTTGTCGTACAGCGTCTTGCCCATCGTCTTATCCTAAGGATCCAACCGCTTAGCGCTACCATCTATAGTCAGTTCGGCTGCTGTTGCCTATGTTAAGTGGCCGACTGTGTGGATAAAGAAAAGGAGAGTCCACAGCCCACATAATGAACCATAACGCTCCCCCGCCATGCACGGCTATTCTCGAACCACGATAGTCGCCACCGATTGGCGCGGCGACGTCCTTACGCCTTCGTCTCTTCGGCTGCCTCCGCTGCGGCTTCTTCTTCCTCGGCGGGAACTTCGTCGACGGTCGTCTCCGCCATAAGCGTGCGCGCCTGACCGGCCCAATCCTCGCGCTCGAAGCGGCCGCGCAGCACGAGCATATCGTCGAGATAGGCGATCTCTTCGTCGGTCAGATTGGCGATCTGAGCGAAGGTCACGATGCCCATGTCGTTCAGCTTCTTGCCGTAGACATCCTCGATGCCCTTGATCGCCTTGATGTCGTCCACGGCGCCCTTCGGCTTCTTGAACTTGATCACCCGTTCGCGGGCCGCCTGGGCTTTGGCGCGCGCGTCGGTGCGTTCGGCGATACGAGCCGCCTTGCCGCGCAGGCCGCGCAGATAATAAAGCTTCGCCCGGCGGACCTTGCCGCGCCGGACCACCTCGATGGAGTCGATCAGCGGCGAATGGACCGGAAACACGCGCTCGACACCCTCGCCATAGGAAATTTTGCGGACAGTAAAGCTTTCCTGAAGTCCGCCGCCAGAACGCCCGATGCAGACGCCTTCATAGGCCTGGACGCGTTCGCGCGTACCCTCGACCACCTTGACGTTCACCCGCACCGTATCGCCGGGGCTGAAATCGGGCACCCGCCGTTTCGCCGTCAGCTCGGCAACATAGTCCTTCTCGAATTCCTCAATAACATTCATGGCTGTTGCCCTTTGCTTGGCCAGCTTGCCGGTCACGCCGATTTCGCTCGCGCTTGATTCCTGATGACGAGCCCAAGGGCCGCGCCGAACCGGCATCGACCGCAAGTGCTTTGCTCGCAGGCGCCGGTATGTCGGGAAGACTGGCCTGTGATAATAGATATTGTCGCGCTTGTCGATGCCCTTAGGATTACGGATCAGACAACGATTAAGAGCGTGTGACGGCGCTGCCGCTTCAGCCCCCGGCATCGTCCTTTCCCGCTGAATTCGGCAAGAGGTCGGGCCGGCGCTCGGCGGTAATGGCCTCCGCCTGGTCCCTCCGCCATTTCGCGATGCGCGCGTGGTCGCCGGACAACAGCACCTCCGGAATGGCGCGGCCTTCCCATTCGCGCGGGCGGGTGTAGTGCGGATATTCGAGGAGGCCGTTTTCGAAGCTCTCGTCGGTCGCCGAGGCGGGCGCGCCCATGATGCCGGGCAGCAGCCTGACGGCGGCGTCGATGATGACCATCGCGGCAAGCTCCCCGCCCGACAATACGTAGTCGCCGATGGAGACTTCCACAGCCTGACGCGCCTCGATCACCCGCTGGTCGACGCCTTCGAAGCGCCCGCAGAGCAGCATCGCACCCGGGCCGGCCGCGAGGTCCCGCGCCTGGCCTTGCGTCAGCGGCCGTCCGCGCGGCGAAGGATAGAGCAGCGGCAGGTCCGGATGCTGCCCGCGTGCGCCGTCGATCGCCGCCGCCAGGATATCGGCGCGCATCACCATGCCTGGACCGCCGCCGGCGGGCGTATCGTCGACGGATCGGTGCTTGCCGGTTGCGAAGTCGCGAATATTGAGGGCGTCAAGCCGCCACAGGCCGCCGGCAAGCCCCTGCCCCGCCAGACTGGCGCCGAGCGGGCCAGGAAACATCTCCGGATAGAGCGTCAGAACGCAAGCCGTCCACATAGGGCCTCACAATTTGAGCTTCATGCCCGCATGGCTGTCGGCGAAACCGAGCGCGCGGTAGAATTCATGAGCCTCGGCGCGGCGCTTATCGGTCGTGAGCTGCACAAGCACGCAAGCCCGCGCCTTTGCCTGCGCGATCGCATATCGCATCATCGCCTTGCCGACACCACGCCCGCGCATGGCCCGGGAGACGCGAACGCCTTCGATCTGCGCCCGCTCGCCGCCTTGATAGGTCAGCCCGGGAATGAAAGTGAGCTGGAAGCATCCAACGACGGCGCCGCCGATCTCCGCGACATAAAGCTGATTGCGCGGATCGGCCATGATCGTCTCGAACGCCGCTCGATACGCTGCGGGAATGTCGGTGTGCTCCGGCAGCGTCAGTTCGCGGTATTTTCCCAGAGGGTCGTCGCCGAGCAGTGCCAGGATCGCCGGCAAATCCCCGTCCCGCGCCTCGCGGAAAACCACGTCTGCGCTGTTGGCCGGATCAGGGCTGCTCATCCTCTTCCTCCGGTGGAACGACGACGATACGCGCGTTCTTCACGTCGACAAGCGGTACGGCGGCCTTGGTGAACGGCACGAACCGGCTCTGGCGCGCGTCAGGCGGCCGAATTTCCAGGAGATCCCCCGCGCCGAAATTCTGCACCGACAGAACCTCGCCAATGTGATCGCCCTCGGGTGACACCGCCTTGAGGCCGACGAGGTCCTCGTAATACCACTCATCCTCATCCGCTTGCGGAAGCTGATCTCGCGCGACATAAAGCTCAGTGCCTTGGAGCGCTTCCGCGGCGCCGCGATCCTTTACGCCCGCCAGCAAGGCCACCACCGTGCCGCCCTTCAGATGGCGCACCCGCTCGATCACGAATTGCCGTCCTCTGTCGTCGGCAAGCGGGCCATAGGCGGCGATAGCTTCCGGATCGGCGGTGAAGCTGTTGATCTTCACCTCGCCCCGCAGCCCTTGCGCGCCCGCGATGCGGCCGAGCAGGATCCGGTCGCCCGCCTTGTCGCCGTCACCAGTGGCCATCGCATTCTTCCATCTACCGCCTCCGGGCGTCGAGGCCGCGCACAGAGCGCCCTCGCATTCCGGAACTTCACGCCTCCACGGGCGGCCCGAATGCGCAACCATTCCCGGTGAAGGTGTCATGTCTCTCGTTCGACTGTGAGCTGCAGCTCACGCGCTCCTCCCTACTCTCTCATAGGAGGGGCATTCGGCAGGGGCAAGACGTGCCGCTCAGAGGCGGAGGCGCCGCTCAGCGCCGAGCGCTCAACGCGGAGGCAGCCGCAACCAACCTTAAGCGGCCGCTTCGCCGCCGCGCGGCCTCGGCCTTCTTGGCCTTCTCGTCGATGCGCTCGAGCGCCTTCTTGCCGGGCTTGGCCTTGTCCGGATTGTTGCGGGCTTCGCGCTCGCGGATGCCCTTCTCGGCGAGGAAGCGGAGCACGCGGTCGGTCGGCTGCGCGCCGACGGAGAGCCAATGCTTGACGCGCTCCTCATCGAGCACGATGCGGTCGGGGCTGTCCTTTGGCAGGATCGGGTTCCAGCTGCCGATACGCTCGATGAAGCGCCCGTCGCGCGGCGCGGTCGCCTCGGCGACGACGATCCGGTAATAAGGCCGCTTCTTGGCGCCGCCCCGGGCCAGTCTGATTTTCAGCATGCTTCGTTCCTTTCCTGTTTGTTCTCAAATCACTTTGTCATCCCCGCGAAAGCGGGGATCCAGTACTCACTGTCTTGCGATATCGGGTAGAGATCGACCCAGTCCGGATTTCGCTCTTCGATCAACCGATCTTCCAGGCCCTATTCCATTTCTTAAACTGCTTCTCGCGAGTGATCGCCGCCTCGAATGTCATGCGAAACCTCGAAATAGACCAACCGATCGACCCTGTATTTCTTCGTAAATCCATCAACGCGCCGGTCTTGTGCTGACAGACCCGGCCAACAGATCGCTCGTAACGCCGACATACAATGTTCCGCCAAGCCGCTTGCGAGGATGTAGACATAGCTGGATGCCGTCATTCCATTATTCACGCCTGCTAAGCAACGTTGCCCTGAGATTACTGGATCCCCGCCTTCGCGGGAATTTCAGAAATCGCTGTGCCTAACCGCCGACTTCTTCTTCCGAGCATAGTCTCGGCAAATCTTTCACCTCACGCAGGGATAGTCGCTACCGTGCTCGCATCGCTTACTTCTTCTTCCCCGGCAGCCCCGGCAGCCCGCCGAACCCTCCCGGAAACCCCTTCGGCAGACCGCCCATTCCGCCCGGCAATCCGGGCATTCCTCCGGGCAAACCGCCCATCCCCGGCGGCATCTGCATGCCTCCGGGCATCTTGCCGGACTTCACCGCTTCCAGCATTTCCGGTGTCATCTCGGGCATGCCGCCGCCCATGCCGAACATCTTCGCGAGGCCGCCCTTGCCGCGCGAAACACTCTTCATCATGTCGGCCATCTGGCGGTGCATCTTGAGGAGCTTATTGATTTCCTGCACGCTGGTCCCCGAGCCGGCGGCGATGCGGCGCTTGCGGCTCGCGGCGAGGATCTTCGGATGCCGGCGCTCCTTCGGCGTCATCGAGGAGATGATCGCCGCCTGCTGCTTGAACATCCGGTCGTCGAGGCCTGAGCCGTCGAGCTGCTTCTTCATCTTGCCGATGCCGGGCAGCATGCCGAGAATGGATGACATGCCGCCGAGCTTCTGCATCTGTCCGAGCTGGTCGGCGAGGTCCTGCAGGTCGAACTCGCCCTTCTGCATCTTGGCGGCGGTTTTTTGCGCCTTTTCGGCGTCGATTGTGGCCGCCGCCCGTTCGACCAGGCTGACCACGTCCCCCATGCCTAGAATGCGGCCCGCGATGCGTTCGGGGTGGAAATCCTCAAGCCCGTCGAGCTTTTCGCCGGTGCCGAGCAGCTTGATCGGCTTGCCCGTCACCGCGCGCATGGAGAGGGCCGCGCCGCCGCGTCCGTCACCGTCGATGCGGGTGAGAACGATGCCGGTCACCCCGATTCGTTCATCGAAGGTTCGCGCTAGGTTCACCGCATCCTGGCCGGTGAGCGAATCCGCCACGAGCAGCGTCTCATGCGGACGGGCGGTGTCGCGGATGTCGACCATTTCCGCCATCAGCGCTTCGTCAATATGCAAGCGGCCGGCGGTGTCGAGCATCACCACGTCATAACCGCCGAGGCGGCCGGCTTCCATCGCGCGGCGTGCGATCTGCGGCGGGGTCTGGCCGGTCACGATCGGCAGCGTATCGACGCCCGTCTGCTCGCCGAGAATTTTCAGCTGCTCCTGGGCGGCGGGGCGGCGCGTATCGAGCGAGGCCATCAGCACGCGCTTCTTGTCGCGCTCCGTCAGCCGCTTGGCGATCTTGGCGGTGGTGGTCGTCTTGCCCGAGCCCTGCAGGCCGACCATCATGAAGGCGAAGGGCGATGCCGCGTTGAGATCGAGCGGTTCGGCCTCGCGGCCGAGCGTCTCCACCAGCTCGTCATGGACGATCTTGACGACCATCTGGCCGGGCGTGACGGTCTTCACCAGCTCATGGCCGACGGCCTTCGCCCGCACCCGGTCGGTGAAGGAGCGCACCACATCGAGCGCCACGTCGGCCTCGATCAGCGCGCGGCGCACCTCGCGCATCGCCGTCGCCACGTCGGTTTCGGACAGCGCACCCCGACCGGTGAGCTTGTCGAGAATGCCGGAAAGGCGCTCGGATAGAGTGTCAAACATGTTTCAAGCCTGGGTTGACGGTCAATGTGCCCTCAAAGCTATGAAGCGCGGCGCGTTGAGGCAATGGCCCGATCCCTCATTCCAAACAAAAACGCATCCGCGGGCGAAAATCGCTGGCGGATGTTGCTTCCCCTGCCTCCCGGTGCATGTGCGCCATGTGCAGGATCGGCTGATAGCGAATGCTATTCAGATTGCCGCCATGTTTACGCTTCGCCGCCCCGTGCCGTCAACAGTGCAATTGACCGACGCGCGGCCGTTGAACTCATCGCCGCCTTGTGGGTCCCGGAACAGCTCCCTCACAATCCACAATTTACCACAACTCTGGGTTGTCGATGGTCGGCATTGCCCGTTCGTGATATGGCTCGGCGGGCACTCCGTGAAATTGTCGTATGTAATTCATTTTCAGCGCGCTCGCGCTATCAGGAGCATTGTGAATGGCCGCGGTTTATTTAGATTCATCGATGGACGATGCGGCAAGGCGCCGCTCTCTCTATGACGGGGACTTTTTTTTATTCTCCAAGACATCCGCGACGGAAGCGTTGATCGCCCTGGCCCGGACAATGCTCGAAGATGCTTTCGCGCCGCATGATCCCCAGCTCATTCACCGTCACATGACCCCGGAGGCGGTGGCCGCGATCCTGGCTGAGTTGAAGCCAGAATTCATTCACCATCCGGAATGCAAAAAGATCATTCCGGAAATCATGAAGGAGCGCGGCGTCGATCTGGAAAAGCTGTATTTCGATGTTCCGCGGCTGAGATCGGCCTATCCGTGCGACTTCGTTTCATCCGGCATTGCCTATGCATTTCACCCGCATCGCGATACCTGGTACTCCGCGCCGATGTGCCAGCTGAATTGGTGGATTCCGGCCTATCCGGTCGAGCCTGACAACGCGATGGGCTTTTATCCCGGCTATTTCAGCGAACCGGTCAAGAATAATTCCGAGATCTATAATTACTACGAGTGGAACACCAAAAACCGCGCCTCGGCCGCACAGCATGTGAAGAAGGAGACGCGGGAGCAGCCCAAACCGCAGCAGGAGCTTCAGCCGGTTACGGTGCGTTATCTTCCGCCCCCCGGCGGCATCATCGTCTTTTCCGGTGCGCAATTGCACGAAACCGTTCCCAACACGTCCGGCGTTGCCCGTTACAGCATCGACTTCCGCACGGTGCATCTCGACGACGTTCGTGAGCGCCGGGGTGCGGTCAATGTCGATTCGAAAAGCACCGGAACGACCATGCGGGACTATTTGAGGGGAAGCGATCTGTCGCATCTGCCCGAAGAGCTGATCGCCATGTATGACGATGAAAGCGCCCGCGGCAATGAGGTGCTTTATTTCGGCAATCGCCTCGCCGGTTCTGTACGCGGCTGAAGTCAAGCCTTCGTAGCCGCCTCCGCAGCAGTCAGCGCGCCGGGGGCGGCGCTTGCTGCGGTCTCGCCAGCTTGCCCCGCTCGGTGATAAGCACCGTTGTCAGCGCCGCCACCACCAGCAAGGTAAAGCCGATGGTCAAAGGCCGCACCGTGCCGTCGAAGGATTGGCCGATCAGCCAGCCGAACGTCGCTCCCGCGGCCGTCGTATAGAAGCCGATGAAGGATGATGCGGTGCCCGCAATATGGCCGACCGGCTCCATGGCCATGGCGTTGAAATTCGGCCCGATCAGCCCGAAGCAGAAAAACGCCGCCGCCATGAACAGGCAGAAGACGATGAGCGGCGGTTTCTCGGGATAGCCGAACAGCGCCATCACGCCACAAACCGCCAGAAAGGCCAAGCAGCGCGACATGCGATACGCGGCGCATCCCGATGCGCACGACGAGACGCGAATTGATGAACGAAGCCAGGATCATCGCCGAGGCGACCGCGCCGAAAACCATGGGGAAGTTCTTGCCCAGCCCATAAACGTCGACGAAAATCTGTTCCGCGCTGCCGACATAGCTCATCAGCACGCCGAACAGGAAACCGAAGCCGATGGCATAGCCCGCCGTCTGCCGTGTCGTCGCGACGACACGCAGCGCGCCTGCAATGCGGGAGATCGATAGCGGCAGGCTGTCACCCGCCGCCCGTCGTCTCCGAAAGCCGCAGCCATGACCAGACGATCGTGGCGAGCGACGCACCAAGCAGCACGAGGAACAGCCAGCGCCAGCTCGCCACCGCCATGATGCCCTGCCCCACTGTCGGCGCCAGGATCGGAATGACGATGAAGGTCATGATCACGAAGGACATCACACGCGACATTTGCCGGCCGGAGAATCGGTCGCGCACGATCGCGATAGCGATGACGCGCGGCGCCGCAGCGCCGATGCCCTGCAGCGCACGCGCGGCGAACATCATCGCGGCGCTGGTGGCGAAAGCCGCCATGATGGCGCCAAGGGCGAAGATGACCAGCCCGGCATAAAGCGGCTTCTTGCGGCCGAAGCGGTCGGATAGCGGGCCGAAGAAAAGCTGTCCGACGGCAAATCCCACCAGGTAAAAGGTGATGATGAGCTGGCGGTCATTCGCCTCGGCGAGCCCAAGCTCATCGCCGATCTGGGCGAAGCGCCGGCAGCATGATGTCGACGGCGAAGGCGGTCATCGCCATCATCAGCGCGATGAGGCCGACAAATTCGACAAAGGAAAGGTCAGGCCGCGGTGGCGGCTTTTGGGACGAAGATTGCAGCATGATCAAGCCAATATGGGCATGATCCGCAAAAGTGCGGAACCGTTATTGCTGTCGGGATCCTGCTCAGGAGATACGGCACCGTTCCGAGACCATCTGGACGCGTCGGGCGGAACGAATTCCACCGCCATTTCCGCCGCGGCGCGAGGCCCTCGGCGCGGGCCGGTACAAGCGTAATATTACCTGGACTTCAAAGAACGGCTTGGCAAGACCATCTAAATGTTTGCATCCTAGAGCCTGTGCCGATCTGACCGGCAGCAGGACGCGCAAAAGCTGAAGGCGTGAATGACTTTTATCGAAAGACCGACCTCCCCCTCCGCGAGCAAGATCAAGATCCACGGCCCCGAGGCGTTTGCCGGAATGCGGCGCGCGGGCCAGCTTGCCGCCGAGGCGCTGGATTTGATCACCGAATATGTGCAGCCCGGCGTTTCCACCGAGCGGCTGGACGATATCGTGCTGGATTTCGCCCTGGCGCGCGGCGCTGTGCCCGCGCCGCTCAATTATCGCGGCTACACCAAGGCGATCTGCACGTCGCTCAACCATGTGGTTTGTCACGGCATTCCAGGCCCGCGGCCGCTGCGCGAGGGCGACGTGCTCAATATCGACATCACCCTCATCCTCGATGGCTGGCACGGCGATTCCAGCCGCATGTACGGCGTCGGCGAAATCTCGCGGAAGTCCGAGCGGCTGATCGAGGTGACCTATGAAGCGATGATGCGCGGCATCGCGGCGGTCAAGCCGGGGCATACGGTCGGCGACATCGGCGCGGCGATCCAGGTCTATGCCGAGGCCGAGCGCTGCAGCGTGGTGCGCGATTTCTGCGGCCACGGCCTCGGTCTGGTGTTCCACGACCGGCCGAACATCCTGCATTATGGCGAGCCCGGCGAAGGGCCGACGCTGGAGCCGGGGATGATTTTCACCGTCGAGCCGATGATCAATCTGGGCAAGCCGCATGTGAAAATGCTGTCCGACGGCTGGACCGCCGTGACGCGCGACCGTTCGCTTTCGGCCCAGTTCGAGCATAGCGTCGGCGTGACGGAGACCGGCTGCGAGGTCTTCACCTATTCGCCGCGCGGCTGGCACAAGCCGCCCTATCATGGCGCGGTGATGCGCCGGTAGAGCATGATCCGCAAAAGTCGGGCGCCGATTTTTGCGAGTGAAGATCGGGCTCAAGCAGACAGATGGAGCCCGTTTCGGTCTGATGAGGCCGGGGCCGGGACGCGGGACAGGCGCATGGCGCGCTTACGGGTCATTGTTGCGTTTGAGTT
Organism: uncultured Alphaproteobacteria bacterium; assembly: GCA_963731855.1. Lineage (GTDB taxonomy): Bacteria > Pseudomonadota > Alphaproteobacteria > Rhizobiales > Rhodomicrobiaceae > R-RK-3. Next base: position 33,255 of record CAVSXH010000001.1, read on the forward strand.
TGGATTACAGCGGGATGGGGGCGTTCAAGGAAGCATCGGTCGTCGACCCGTCGATCCCGCACCATTACGGCCATCGCGAGCGGCTGCGGCAACGCTTCCGCGAGGGCGGCGCCGACGCGCTCCCCGATTATGAGCTGATGGAGCTGATCCTCTTCCGGGCCATCCCCAGGCGCGATATCAAGCCGCTGGCCAAGGCCGTCATCGCCAAATTCGGCGGCTTCGCCGAGGCGATCAGCGCCACCGAGGAGAGGCTGGCCGAAGTGCCCGGGCTTGGCGGCGCCGCGATCACCGAGATCCGGCTGGTGCGCGCCGCCGCGCTGCGGTTCATGCGGGGCGAGGTCCTGAAGCGTCCGCTGCTTGGCTCCTGGGACAAGGTGGTAAGCTACTGCCGCGCCGCCATGGCCTTCGAGACCCGCGAGCAGTTCCGCATTCTGTTTCTCGACAAGCGCAACAGGCTGCTCGCCGACGAGGTGCAGGGGCATGGCACGGTCGACCACACGCCGGTCTATGTGCGTGAAGTCGTCAAGCGCGCACTGGAGCTGTCCGCATCGGCGATCGTTCTCGTGCACAATCATCCCTCGGGCGATCCGACTCCGTCCCGCGCCGACATAGAGATGACCAAGGAGATCATGGCCGCTACGGAGAAACTCGACATCGCCGTGCATGACCATCTGATCGTGGGCCGCGATGGCCATATCAGCTTGAAATCCGCCGGGCTGGTCTGACGGGGCGGGCAGGCCACCCCATCATCACGGGCATGATCGTTCCCATCGCGCTTCAGCTGGCTGACGATGCCAGGGACGGTCCATGAAACGTCCTTGCCGTACGCCGGGAAGCTGCGGTACAAAGCAGGCTAGAGCACCGACACGTTGCCTTCATTCATGTGTTTGCGCTCTTTATCTTGCGCATCAATTTGCCAAGCTCCGGCTTATCGCCCTGTTTGGATTGATGCACTAATGCATCGGACCGAAAAGTGTACGCGCATTTCGGATAAATCTGATGCATAAACAAAGAACTAGAGCGCAGCTCCGCGTTCAGCGGAGCGTCCGGCGCTCTAGCCGGCTTGATGCGCGGGATCGCGACATCACGGGCCGTACGGCGACGTGGCGGAATGGTTACGCAGCGGCCTGCAAAGCCGTCTATCCCGGTTCGATTCCGGGCGTCGCCTCCACTCCAACCCCATAGATTTCAATGACTTAGGCTTGCGGTCGCAAGCGATAGTCACGACAGGAACGCTATACCAGGGGGACAATACAGGGGACAGAAATTGCGCGCGCCGCGTTCCCCGTCTGTCCCGCATCATCACCAGGACCGTCAAATGGGTGGCTCGAAAGGTCGCCTATCACGCCGGCATCCGTGACAAAGGGCGGAACAAACCGCTCCGCCAGTATCGAGATCCAAGCCTCCAGATTGCATATATGCTCGGTCGCGTCGAAGTGCGGGAAGATTACCGGCCGCGTGGCCGCGCCGGGAGATTGATCGCCGCGATATGGCAACACTGGCACACAATTTTACTGTACATGGTGGTGTCGCTGCTGATCGGCATGCTCATCGCCTATATCGACCCGTACGTTGGCTACGACTGATCCATTGCCGGTGAACGACTTCGGTAGCCGCCGGCCGACGATCGCTGGCGGCTTTACAGACCCTCAGACTTCCACCATTTGCAGGACCTTTTCCCGCAATAGCGGGTCATCAGCCATCAACGTAGCCAGCAACGCGGCATGATGCGGGATCTTCGCCGTGCCGCGCTCCCAGTCGGAAACGGTAGTGTAATGCACGCCGACAACGGCGCCGAATTGCTCCTGGCGCAGCCGAAGCCGCTTTTGCCGCATTTCCTTCAGCTCCGACCCCTGCATCTCAATCCTCTTCATGCGAAAAGCATAGCCGAATTCCAGCGATCGCTGTAACTAAATAGGTAATCGCTATATAAATATAGCGCAATAGAAAATTTGACCTTGCACAAATCTAGCGATTTGCTAAATTCACCATCAGAAAGACGGAGAGGTGGCCCAGAGGCAACCAGACTAAGACCGGGGAGAGGACCCCGGACCCGATAAGGGGAAGCCAGACCGGAGGAGCCGGCAGGCGGACAAGAAAGGAAGGCAAAGGACTTCCACCCTCCCGAAACCAGCCCCAAGCGAGGCAAGTGCGAAGCCACGCACGACGCCAGCGCCGGGCTGAAAACACAAAAGGCCCCGGAGTGATCCGAAGGCCTTTCGCACCCTGCGAGGTGGGGTTGAGTAGCTGGCGGTTGGATCGCCAGCGCCCCACCGATGGAGAGTGTAATGTCTCGTAAGACAGTAGTGATCCTATTCGGAAAAGTCGACCTTGTCGACCCGCCGAGTACCGAGGAAGCCGGCGTGCTTGTCACACCGGCCATTCAGGAACGCCTTCTGGCAAATTGGAAGGTCGGCGATGCGGACCACGTTCCGGTGGTGAAGCTGTTCTTTCCGGCCGGAGCGCATACCTGGCTTATCACAGAGATGAGCCCGGAACAGCCGGACATCCTGTTCGGCCTGTGCGATCTCGGCATGGGTTTTCCAGAGCTGGGCTATGTCAGCCTGAGCGAACTGGAAGGCGTCAAGACCGTGTTCGGTCTTGGCATCGAGCGTGACCTTCACTTCACAGCCCGATATCCGCTCTCGGTTTACGCCGAAGCGGCTCGCATTGCCTCAGGCATCGTCGAGGATGACGAAGCGCTAAAGCAGGCGGCCGCCAAGCTGGCCGCAGAGCGCGGGACGGATCGCTAACACTCCGGGGTCGGGCCTTCGGGCTCGACCCCACCTCCCAGGGTGCCAATCACTCTCCAAACGAGCCGGCAGGCGATCGGCACCCGATCGACCAAGCCTGGCCGGCTTATCCCTTCATTCGACCAGTGCTGTCGCGGGACGTGATCCCGCCTGATGAGGCCAAGAGGCCGAAACAGCAAGCGGCCCGGCTCAGCGCTACCAACGCCGAACCGGGCCTTGTCATCACAGATGGAGTAATCATCCATGACAACCGAAAACGAGCATAGCATGGGCGCCGAGTTCGAGACACTCGATGCCGACACGAAGGCGGCCATCCGCAGCCTGGTCGATAAGGTCCGGCGCACCGGCTACGCCGAGGGCGAGCCGTTCCGGGCAGGCGATATCTACGCCTACCCGCATCGGGCCGGCGGAGTTGCCTGGGGCGTCAACGGCGCTCCGCACGGCTTCTGCATCGCCAGAGGCATCTCCAAGACCCAGAACTGAGAAGCGAAACCTAGAGGCCGCCAACGCGGCCTCTACGGTCGCCGGCGCGTGTGTCGCCGGCCTGATGAGCACCCAATGGAGATTTACAATGCCGACCATGCCCTACTCGAAAATCATCGCCGCCGTTGGCGGCACCGGCCTGACCGCTGCGGCGGTCTGGCTCAACGCCGAGCACGTCGCCGCCACCGAGAGCTGGAATTCTCCCCTCGTGCTCGCCGGCGTGATCGTCACCCTTTGCGCTGCATCCGCGCTGCCGATGGCGGAGCGCGCAGCCAAGACCGGCCAGCCGCTGAAGGCGGCCGCGCTCTGTCTGTTCTTCGTCCTCGCCGTGGGCTTCAGCCTTTCGGCCTCGATCGCACGGTCGAGCGGATATGTCGCTGGGAAGATCGCGAGCGCGGAGAGCGGCAATAAGGCCGTGAAGCTCGCAGAAGAAGCCTATGCTGCCGCCAAGATGTCGGTGGAGGCCGAATGTGCCAAGCGCGGCAACAAGTGCCGCGAGCTGGAAAAGAAGGCTGATGAGGCCAGAGCGGCCGTCATGACAGCGAAGCCGGTGCAGTCAGCCGATCCGGGCTCGGAACGGCTCGCAGCGGTGCTTGGCATCGACGAAGCCAAGATCCAGCTCTATGTGCCGCTGCTGTTGCCGCTCGGCCTTGAGTTCGGCGGCTTCATCTTCCTGGCGTTTGGCTTTGCGCCGCGCCGCCGGGAAATTGCAGCGCAGCCCCTCGCAGTTGCAAGGGAAGCGCCTGTCGTTGCGATCGAGGAGCCCGCGAGCGCAATGCAAGTCCTTGCAAAGGCCGCCGCCAGGCCGGCGAAGGCCGGCACCAAGGCATACTATCTGCAGCGTTTGCAGAAAGAGCATTCTGCCCTTGCGGCGAAGATTGCAAGCGACGAGATGTCGGTCTATGCCGCAAGCATCGCCGCAGGCCTGCGCAAAGCGCCGGCGAAGGCGAGCAAGTGGACGAAGGCAGATGCATATATGACGAAGGTCGACGCCTGAGAGAGGCACCACAATGAGACGGACGACATGAAGCCCGCCCGAGCGATCGGAGCGGGCTTTTTTGTGCCGAAGCATATCCGCCTTCGATTTGTCGGCGGCAGAATTGAGCCAGTTGCGGCCGCCTGCGGGCATGGCCGCTCTTCAGCCAATTCTCACCGCTGTCGCCGCTCGTGTGACCGCCTGAATGATGTCCGTTCACGCCACATCGGGCTTTTACTGAAACCGGAATCGCCTCCCTAACCGAAAACCTGAGAACTGAGTGAAATTGCTTGGACTTATCGGAAGCCGGGAATGTGACGGCTAAAAATGGGCTGATGCGCGCCGCACAATCTGTTCGATTGCACTCAGAAGCTTCGATGCGTTGTAAGGCTTCGCCAGGCGCGGTGAATGCTTAAATTGCTCGGGCAGGTCATTCGGACCATAGCCAGTTAGTAGGATAAACGGCATCTTGCGCTCGATAAGTTCGTCCGCCAAAGGATAGACTTTCTCTTCCCCCAAGTTGATATCGAGGATAGCGAGATCGATATGTTCCTTTTGCGAACCATCCTTCGCCTGAGCGAGCGCGGCAAACGGACCAACCACAGCATATCCTGCCGAAATCAGATCATCCGCGAGCGTGTTCGCCAACAGAAACTCATCCTCGACAAGGAGTATACAGAGTTGCGAACGATCTTGTTCCGCTAAAGGTGGTAGATGCGCCTGCCACGGGCCAGCGGAGCGGGAACGCTTACGTGTAGAGCCAAATTCGCTCGCAGCATCGACAATGCACGTGGCGAGTGGAAGCCGGATAGCGCATCTGAGGCCCGTGGCGGCAAAGTCCATTTGGACATCGCCGCCTAAATCTGCAGCGAGCGCTCGTTCAAGAAGAAGACGGCCGAATCCTCTGGTATCGGGGACCTTGACCGGCGGTCCGCCGGTCTCAGTCCAGCGGATCTGCAGCTGGTCGTGTCCAGAATTGGCGCTCCATTCCACCGCGACTGTGCCACCCTCAGCAGAGAGTGCGCCGTATTTGGCGGCATTGGTTGCCAACTCATGAATGGCCATTCCCAGGGACAATGCGTGGCGTGGCTTCACGCTTATCGCCGGCCCTAACACAATCACGTTGGTGCCGCTGCGATTTCGGTATGGAGAAAGCTCATCATCAAAAACATCGTGGAGAGCCACGCCTGACCAATGGCTGTCCGCAAGCCGGCTGTGGGTGTGTGCCAGAGCTTGCAGGCGCTTTTCGAACGACGCACGCGCTTCGTCCAAGCTCGTCACGTTACGGAACGATTGGCGCGCTATCGATATCACCGTCGCCAAGGTGTTCTTTACCCGATGGCTCAGCTCGGCGATAAGCAAATCACGTTGGCTCTCGGCACGCCGTCTTTCGCTAATATCGCGCGCGATCTTGGATGCACCAATGATCCTTCCTTGACCATCTTTCACCGGTGAGACCGTCAGAGAAACGTCGACGAGAGTTCCGTCCTTGCGGCGGCGGATAGTCTCGTAATGGTCAATTCCTTCACCGCGCCCAATGCGATCAAGGATGTAGGGTTCCTCATGTTGACGGTCAGACGGAATTATCGTCGTGATCGGATTTCCGATCGCTTCCTCCGCCGAATAGCCGAACAGCCGCTCCGCGCCAGCATTCCAGCTTGAAATTGTCCCGCTCAGATCCTTACTGACGATCGCGTCATCCGAGGATTCCACGATGGCGGCAAGCTGGCGGGAAGCTCGGTCGCGCTCGCGCAGCAGTTCGTCTGCGCGACAGCGCTCGACAAAATCGCAGATTTGCCGCGCAGATAGATCCAGGGCCAGTAAGTCCGCATCGGTCGGTCTGTGGACGCTGCGCCAGTGCGTCGAGATCATCCCCAAAGGATTGCCCTCTCGTCCGATGAGTGGTGTCGACTGTACGGATCGGAAGCGGGAGGACCGGGCGATCCAGCGGAAATCGGCAAAGTCCGGATCTGTCTCGACGTCCTCGATGATGATTCGTTCGACATCCCGCAGCGCTCTGCCACAGGCGGATCCGTCCGCGGCAGAGACCTCCCGAAACACCTCAAGGAATTCCTCGTCGAAGCCTTGCTGGGCTGCGATGGTGAGCACGTCCCGCTCGGCATCCAGGAGCTGAATGTTTCCCTTTTCGGCTCCGACCAGTTCGATTGCCAGTGACAGTGCTTGATCCAGTCCGTTCTGCAGGCTTCTGGTGCGCCACAAAACCGAGCTCAATTCGTGCAAGCAACTCAATGCGCTCTCTTGCACACTGGACCGAACGCCAGTTTCATCACACTGGGAAGCTGGGCACTTCGCTACCATCGTCTACTACTCGGAATCTCTCTCGTCCAACATGGAAACATCGTCGAACGAGGGACGCGGGTCTTCTTCCAGGGACCGCCAATCATCATGTGCACCCGATGCTCAGCATCATCCATTCATTATAACATAGCTCAAAGCAACGGATACGGAAACTCAACGGTATTCCCCTGGCCATCCCGCATCAATGCGGCTGTGCGATTATGTCACTCGGTTGGGACCGTGTGAGATTGCCGTGATTGCCGTGAGGCACACGGGAAGCCATATCTACCTGTTAAGAAAGGTTGGGGATGGGGAAGGCCGATTTTGGAGCCTGCGCTTAAGTCTCTTACCACCGCAACCTGGCCGCCGAAGGCTTCGCTTAATCAGTGACGGTTAAGAGCCATAACCGGCCGCTTGCGCGGACCCACCTGAACTCGAACTTAAATCTCGCTAATGCGGAGGGCGCATCGTTCATGAAAGGTCTTATCCAGCCGCTTTGACTTAGGACCGTTAGTGACGCCCCAATAAGCACCTATGGCACACCACGCCAATACCAAAAACATCATACCGTAATTCGTTTTTATATAAGGACCGGCCAGGGCGAGTCCGGCAAACAACGCCATTGCAAACCGATCATTGTCGACAATCGCAGAGTAACCTTTCGCCAAATCTCTCGCTACCTGTGTAAGGCGTGCCATTGTTTGCTCTTGTTGTTGAGTACGGGTATCGAGGAAACACAAAGAGCCAAATCCGGGCGCTTGGCTACCGATTGTCGGGTCGCCCCTCCCGCCAGGGTGGCGGAAGCCTCGCGGTTACCGCAGCCCAACTCCATCTGGCTCAAGCAGGCCATTCGAATCGCTATACGAAGTTGGAGAACTCGTGGGAGCTCGGAATAAGCCGCTAGGCGCCTACCGATTGATCCCACGGAATGGCGCCTGCCCAGAGGCAGTATGAAAACTACTGGGTCCGCAATAGAACGGCAAACCATGTCACGCTCTAGAAAAACGAAAATGAAAGGGCCGACTAGCAAAGAAGACGGGCCTGTTTTTTTTGATCATCCCTTGAACGCCGTTGACAAAGATGTTCTTCGAGAATTTTTCTCCGATCTCGGGAAGAAAAAGACAGGAGATTTTCCTGCACTTATCAACAAGATGACGACTCTTCTTTCTCACATAGATCCCATAGGAATATTGGCGACAACCTCAAGTTATGCCCTACAGGTTGGTGTTAGCAGATCGGGCATACAGAAGCGTATAGGAAGCCTTGCGAAGATAAATCAGCACCATATTGAAATTATTCAAGCATTTGCGCTAAGTTTGCCTAGAGCTCGCTGGGGCACGAAGGCTCCTCTTCCTAGGGATATTCAGGATGCCTTCGATTTGTCCGAAGAGGTAAGCAACGCATTCTTTCAGCGCCGTTACCCTGAAGAGATTGACCTCTCCGATAAACTGGGTAACGAAATTAGATCGCTTCAGGAAGGGTTACGATTACATACGCAAATCGTAAGGAACTGGGGATATTTTAGTCATGTCGTGCGCATTATTCGTGATCTTTATTCTAATTTCGACGATTACGCGAAGAACAATATTGGCTTAACAATTGTCGAAATCGTAGAGTTGATGGTCTTGATAATCAGAGAAGTCGAAAAGAGGAGTTCTGATCGGCGTCGGCTGTTGCATCGCGTTCTTAGGGAACGGAATCCAAAAAAAATGATGCGAGCATACAACAAGATAAACCCACATTTCACGGGATCTGCGGATGAAACAATAAGAGCACTTTCTCACCTGATCCATGATAGGCGCCATGTAGCTTCGTTCATCTTGTCTCATTGGGATCTGACCCTTCCTAACGCTTTTACATTCAAACTCGATGACCTAGTTCGAATGTCGGGATTGGAAAAAGCGTCGATCGTGAACGTCGCGCAAAAACTGTCTGTAGTTCCTGGAGCATTGGCCGAGCACAATTTAGAATTTTTCTTTCTAGATAACCCGGTGTGGTCACGGCCGTTAATTGCGCTAAGCGAAACAGAAATATTTGTGCCTTTGCCGCAAATGTTTTTCAGTTTCGCCCACAAGGCAATCGAGCAACTGCTTGGCGAGGCAAAGTCCGACGAGATTGCTCGACGCAGAGCTGAATTTTTAGAACAAGAAGTTGCTAAAAGGTTCAGCGCCGCTCTGCCCGATGCGAAACACGCTCGAAATTTTAAGTGGTGTGACGGGGATAGAACCTTTGAGACGGATCTCATCATTGAATACGACGTCCACGTATTTATAGTAGAGGCAAAATCCGGAGCAATTTCTTCTTCCGCGTTGCGGGGTGCTCCTGAAAGAGCTAAGCGCCATATACAAGAGCTTGTGCTCCATCCGTCTGTTCAATCAGAGCGCCTGCAGCAAATCATATGGCAAGCTAAGGAAGGGGATGAGGCAGCGCGAGTTTTGATCGGTGGTTTGGGTTTAAATCTAGAAAGGCTTAAAGAAGTAATTCGAGTATCTTGCACCCTTTATGACCTGACGCCGTTTCTCAATTTTGAACGACAGTTCCAAGAAATTGGGTGGGTGCCGAAGGATCACAGTGTAGCAGTGACACTTAATATTGCTGATCTCGGATGTGTACTTGACATACTACCTGACTTTCATCTCCCTAATTATTTCTCCGAGAGAAACAGACTTCAATCAAAACTTGCGATTTTCGGAGACGAACTTGACTGGCTTGGCTTATATCTTGGGACTGGCTTCAACTTCAGTAGTCTTGAAGAAGATGGAACGCATATTGCGATTTCGGGAATGTCCGAGAAGGTGGACCGATATTATAACGGTATCGATGCAGGCTTGCCCGAAAGTAAACCACAACCGCGTTTAGCGCCGCTATGGGCAGCAGCTCTCAAACATCTCGCTTCTCGGAGGTTTCCTGGGTGGACTAAGGCGGCGGTGAACTTGCTCCAAGCCGCATCCTTCGATGAACAAAAAGATGTAGAAGCGGGGTTCTGGAAAATCTGCGGGTCGCTCAATAACAAAAAGGTGTGGATGAAAGAAAATCATACGTGTTGTATTATCGTTACGCCACCGCCGGCGAAAAATACCATAGTTGCGTTTTATGCGTTTCCTCCGGAATTAAAAACGAAACGTCACGAAGTTGCGCAGAATATTGCTTCCGAGGCATTTCGCTCAAGTGATTCTCAATATTGCCTGCTCTTCGGTCATGAAGTGATCGATGGAGCGCCAAAAGTTGTATTCGTAGCTCTATTTCCCCGCTCGCCGGCAAGTTCAATTAGGGACCCACGGGCTTAGGATTCCAGTTGGCAAAATCAATCAGCTGAAGGGAGCGCCCGTGCCCATATCGAATAAATTCTGCTCTCATCCTCATATCTAGGGACGACTGAAATCGCCCTAGGAGGGCCGCAATCCGGTCGACGTACGGATAGCCCTTGCGCCCCGAGACCAAATATACTGCGGCACGGAGCGAGTGCGGTTAACCCTATGCATTGCGCAAAAGTGGTGTCAGCAGCTGGAGTTTAAACTCCGGTCCCGATCGAAAAATTTGAACAAGCTTCCTAGAGGTGTCAGCCACAGTTTTGGTAGGTTGGAGACCGGTTTTTCTCAAAACGAGAACGTCACCCTGCAGATCGATTACGCTGACGTCCTTTCTCAGTCTCGATCCCGAATACTCGGATAGGTCGATCATATATACTTCTGATTTTTCTCCCGCATTTTCCCCGTCCGACAAGCTCGCCTTTACCAAATGGATGAGCCTCAAGTCGGCAAGGCTTTGAAGCAGCATGTATTCCTCAGGGAGGTCGCTCTTATCTCTAAAATTGATCAGAAAGAAAGTGTGCTTTTTTTCGAAAATTATTTGCGTTCGGATAATGTCCATCGCCTTGATGCGCAGCTGCGCCTTGCCTGCAGATGAGGCAGCATCATCTTCCAATTCTAAAAGCTTTTGACTACCGGCTTCGCCGGCTGCCTCATTGACGTCCTGTATTCCAACCGTGCGCGCGTTTTCTCTAAGCCGTGCTATTTGGACAGCGCGCGCGCACAGCAGAAGAAGATCTCGCGGAACACCAGCCGATGCGAGCACCAAGCGATCGAGTGCATGCGTCGCCAAAAAACCCGTGCGGTTGGAAATTCCGAGCTCCTGCAAGAATGTGTCCAATATACTCTCGAGGAATTCACGCGCCTTTTTTGGTTCCTCCAAGGTGACATCAAGGGAAATTTTAAGCGCGTCATGTCCAATTTGCATTCCGACTGGCGGATCGGGGCGAAAGACGCGACTTTGGTTCTCGATCCCGGCGGCTTTTATCCAAGCTGTGGTGTCCCGAGTTGCTCCATGCAACAGATCCATAAAAACAGGTTGATCATCCATATTGAGGTAGTGGAAGTCATCAAGAAATATGTACAGTTCCGCTGCGTTTTCCGAGCACAACCGGTTAATAAGATTCTGCACCATTGGAACAAGTATGTACGTGTTTTCATGGTCGTTTTCATTTGTGTCCAAGACGCGATCCACGCGATCAAAAACTTCTTTAGCGAGCTTAATGCTATGGGGCGTGCGCTCGCGCATGTGATGCACTTGGTACGCCAGCTCACCAATGCGCTTAACGATAGTCGAGAACGCCTTGCTCGCGTTCAGGCCACGCAAGGACTGGATATTCGCCCAAATTACAAGGTTTCCTTGCTCTTCGATTTTGTGTTTTGCCTCTACCAATAGCGCGGTCTTGCCGACACCCCTTCGCCCAAACACAATATGATGGCGACGAGCCATAGCAACCCGCAAATTTTCAGCCGCGTCTTTGATATAATGTAGACTAGCTTGTCTTTCTGATGTTCGAGATCGCTCATTAAGAAGCTCTATCAGTTGACTTATTCTTGGATCATTGACACTCTTTACACTTCCAACTGTGTTTATTTCACTTTCTGGTGCTTTTCGAACGACAATCAATCTTTTTTCTGGGAGGCTTCTCTCTACAGCCGGAGCAACGCGGACAGCCTCATCGTAACTAGATGCCAATACTTCGACCACGATTATGATCTCTTCTGGAAAGGAGCGCACCGTTGCGCGCACAAAGCTGATCCCTCTACTCCGAAATGCGGTATCAATTTCTGCTACGACTTCGCTCTCATCCAATTGGTTCATATGCGGCATCCTTCCGCGCGCAAGTAGTTGCCCACCTCCTGAAGAAAGGCGGCTGCAATAGTATATTGCGTTCTGCTCACGTTCGCGAATTGTGGGTGCGACTGGGGGTAGGGATCGTAGTCTGCCTCGTTTCGGCGCAGGCGTGCATCGTTGAACTCATTTTGCCAAATCCCCAAATTCGCCAGAGTTGGCGGCAGTCCCGAAGATACCTTGCTGTGGTGCTCATAGTCATCGCCGCCCTTGTTCAAATAGGCTGCTGCACGGGCTGCATGGTACATCGCGTAGTATGAGCGGGAAATTGCATCGCGGAAACGACCGGGACGAGAGGCGTGCTCCTTTTTCGCGGAGGCGAGGAAGGTCTTTGCTAGAACGTAGCGATCAGTGGCTCCCTGCACAATCAGCGCGTTCAAAGTGTGGCCCAGCAATGCTTCGATGCGCACCCCGTCCCTCATGCGGTCGAGGTCGCTTTTCTTGCATTTGAGGAGCTTAAGAAGTTCCTCTTCCATTTGAGTGAGGTTCACGACAGGCCTGCCGGGAAAGATAAAATCGCGGAAAACGCTTTAATATCCTGGATACCCTTAAAAAAATCTTGCTCTACTGGCGAAGTGGCACAGACTTCGGCGCGAACGCAGATATGAACTGGTTGACACAGTGCCTCGGTGAGTGTCGCATTTGGGCCAAAACCCGCCTCTGGGCGGACGATGGCAGCTCCACCTTGTGGGCAACACGTGGGCGACAAGCTGCCGCACGCCTCATATGTGTGACAAGCGTTCAACCCAGACCCGCGCGCCGGCGCTCCAGCTGGCCCAGATGTAGTCCTAAGCGCAGGCCGCAAGCAGCTCCGGATAGTCGTTGCGGGAGCTGTTGATTTCCTGGCCGAGCTGCTGAGCCTGCATCACCTGCGCCGGATAGGGGCCGACAGCTTTGAGCGCCGACTCCCAATCGTCGAATATCCAGCGCTCATAGTCCTCTGGCCGCAAGATCGCCGGCATCCGGTCATGGAGTGGAGCGACGAGCGAATTCGGCTCGCAAGTGAGGATAGCGAATGAGGTGAACGCGACCGGCTCGCCTTTATGGACGCCTTCCCAGCGATCCCAGATCCCTGCGAAGAAGGCCACCTCGGTGTCGATCGGCTTGAACCAATACGGGATTTTCGACTTACCCTCGCGCTTCCATTCGAAGAAGCCATGATTGCGCACCAGGCAGCGCCGCTTTTTTACAGCCTCGCGAAAGGCGCCGGATGTGGTGACGGTCTCGACGCGAGCGTTGATGCTCGTCCACTTCTTTGCCTCGAGCGGCCCTTTGTGAAAAAAGGGCACCAGGTCCCACCGGGCCATCAAGCCCTCGAGGCCATCATCGCCGTCGCGGATGACGATCGGCGCCGGGTCCGTCGGCGGCTGATTGTACCGGGGTTTGGGATCTTCGGCGGGCGCTTTCCAGCCACCGCGCATGGAATCGATGAAGCCGCTCAGATGGGTGTGTATCTGGCGCCAAGTGAACTTATGAGTGAAGCGTCCGCACATCGCCATATGGTGGCGTTGTTTTAAGGAAAATCAAGCGCGAAAGGGCGCCACGGCGGAAGCAGCGGGCGGTGCAGTCGCGTCATCCGCTTGACAGTTCACATGCGTAATGTTCTATATTTGTTCTCATGGGCAATCCTGAGAAATACGAATGCTGGCGAAGCGCCAATGACCAGTGGTTGAACGTCATTTGCTGTGACGGCACTTTCGATCATGCCGTGCCGGAGAAGATCCGACATCGCGGGCCATGGATGGGCTCCAAACGCGGCCTGTTAAGCCGGCTTAAGTCGTGGAACCGGCATGTCCTGGAAATGAAGGGCTATGTAGTAATTCGCTGTCATCAAATGGACTTTGAGCCCGAGATCCGGAAAGAAGATTGAATGCTCTAGTGCCGAGGCGCGAGTCCTCGGCTTCATGGGCTCGGGGCTTTTTTTCATCCCCCTATCGGCAAAGCGCCTAGCATCATCGGCGCGTGAATGGCGCATCCTGGCGCCATCCGGGATCCAGAAATACACGCAGCGCCGGCTGCGGTCCGCCTTGCGCCAGACGAACCAGGCGTATTTCGTTGCCGTCGGAACCGGTTGATTGCGGCGTGCTCCAGCAATGCCAAACCGCCACAATGCCCATGACTTCGCGGGATCTCATGGACATTGCGGCCGACCAACGTGGAGCGCGGTTAAGGCTAAACCTTATGCACGTGGGGAGCGGGCTCATCACGGAATGCTGTAGCCGAAGCCTCCGACGTCGCCCCATACTCCTTGATCATCGACATTGAGATGATCCAACGCCATCGATGCTGAATGATAGGATCAGTCCATCTTCGAATAGCTTGGCCCTGAAAGGTCCGAAGCTCCCCTTTAGAGCCCCAGATACGTCTTCTATCTCATCGGAGTAGAGACTGCGGATGCCTGTAGTGTCCTGCGTGCTCATGCGCGTGCTCCTCGATACATTAGGTTGCTGATGGTGACGGTTGTCATCCACCGCAATTGTTGCGAATCGCAAGCCATCGCGCAGTTACCTGGGAAACAGGTTCATAATCCAGCGCATCGATGACCGATGCTCGCGCCGCCATGACTGCCGTGCCGCCGCGCGCCCTCATATGACGATCGCCCAGCCCCAGGTCAGCGCCGCAAGGATCCAGCCGCCCCAGAACAGGATATCGGCGCGCCTCAAAGCCCGAGCTTCGGCTTCAGCAAGATCACCACGGCGCCGGCCGCCGCGCATGCGAAAGACCAGATCGCCCCGTTGATCCGGCTCTTGATCGCCTCGATTTCCTTGGTGAGCTGTTCTGTGCTGCTGCGATCTTCTTGGCTGATCGTTCCTCGACCTTGATGATTTCGTCGCTGCGCTTCCGATTGTGATTCCACAGCAGCTCGATCTGGCGCCAGAGGTGCCTCTGCTCGATCTCCACCGTGGTCCGGAATCTGGCATCCGATGCGGCGTCGAAACAACCATTCGTCATAGATGACGCCCTCCGGCGCGACGAGGCTCACGAGCCCGCTTTCCCTGTACGGCAGCGATCGTACTGGCGGATGACCCGGCCGCCGGCGAGACGCATGGAATTGATCGCCTGATCCTTGCCGTCGACCCAGGCGCGTGCGCGGCTGTCAGTCAGATCGCCGGCCGGCGGCGCCGAAGGCCTCTGAGCCGAGTGCACGCGCGTCGGCGCCGGCGATCGGCGGGCAGCGATAGGGCGCCAGATCAACGACCTTTGGCGGTTCGCTTTGCGCGCAGCCATGGATCATCGGCGCGCCAGATAACGCGATCAGCAGCAGCGCCGGCCGCCCGATCCGCCGCGTCGCGCTGCGCGGCGGTATTCTTTTCCCATTCCTCGAGCCAGCCATTGTCCCGCTTTTCCTCATCGATGTTCGCATTGGTGATGGTTTCGCGCTGCCCCAGCGCCTCTAGAACCGCCTGCTCGACGCCGTTGCCCGACGGCCAGAGCAGATATGCGGCGATCGCAACGACGCCGGCGCCGGCAAGGCCGAGCCCAAACTTCACGACCGGGTTGAGCCAGGCGCCGAACGCCGCCGAGAGGCCGTGCAGCCAGATGACGCGGAGCACGCCGAGAATGATGGTCATGGCCGGTTTCCTCTAATTCGTGCCCAGCGGCTGGAACGGCTTGCGATAGCGCTGTACGAGCTCGCGGATGGCCCAGCTGGCGAGCACGCCGGCGCCGATGCAGAGTGCGATACCCAGCGCCGGCTTGGCCGAAGCGAACCATTGCAGCGTCGTCGCCAGCGGATCGATCACCTTGCGCAGATCGAAGAGGTTTTGCGGCAGCTGCACGCCGGCCTGGTCGGCGGCGGTGTCCAGCCCGAGATAGGTCGCAATCGCCACAAGGCGCGCCGGAACCAGAGGAGCAGTCCGATGACGCCATCTCCCTTGGCGGCCAGATCCGTCGCAGTGACGGCCTGTCGGCCGGCATCGTCGAAAGCCTTGGCGCGAGGCAGCATCAGTGTCCAGCGCGCCGACCATTTACCGGGCGGCACTGTCGCCAGCGCGAAAGCCGATGCGCCTCCCAATGAGGTCCGCCTCCCGCGCCTGAAAGGCCGCGGCGGCCGCCACGACGCGCGGACCGAAGACGCCATCCGGCTCGCCGACCGCATAGCCGAGCCGGATGAGCGCCTCCTGCAGCTCGAGCACGGGAGCCCCAGACTCGCCTTCCTCGAGGATACCATCGGCCGCCGGATCGAGACGCGGCACCAGGCCATCGCCGAGCACCTTCCAAATCCGGTCGAACTGCTTCTTGCGATCCGCGAAGCCGTTCGGCTGCGCACCGGAATTGACATTGCCGACATTGATGCCGCGCGAGATCTTCAGCACCGCCCCATGCGTCGGGCCGAGCTCGCGGGCGATGCGGCCGAGATCGAGATCCGACCATTCCAGCATCGCCCCTTTCCAGCCCAGCGTGAAATCTGTCGCCAGCAAATCCGGGTTTGCGACCAGGTCGACGCCGAGCCGCTCGCCAAGGCGGTGGTAATTGTATTTGCCCGTCGTCTGCATCGGCCCACGGCCGCGAAAGCGCCAGCCGTCGCCGGAGGCCTCCGAGCCGTTGCCGAGATCCTTGCGGGCATAGGCGCGCGACAGGATCGCCTTTGGCTTGTGTGCGTAGGCCTTGGCCTGACCGGGCGTGAAACGCCGATACGCCGTTCCAGGATCGGTAACCGGGAAGATCTCCAGGAGCCGCGCGGCGGAGTAATTGCCGCTCTCCTCGACAATGGTGAATTCCCCGCTCTCATGTGCGGCCTGCGCCAGGAACATCGAGACGGTGATCGGCTCGTTGAGGCCGTGCTCGGCCAGCAGCCGGTCATCGTCGAGCGCGGCGAGATAGCCCGGCAAAGCATGCGGAAACAGCGCGCGAAGTTGTGCGGTGGAAGCAATCATGGATCTCGCTCAAGTGATTTTTTTTCAGCGATACGCATAAACGGATTGGTCTGGACGTAGGGGCCAAGCAGGCGCTGCGGCAGGCGCGCCGCGTCGTCACGCCCAGCTTACCGCTGCCAATACCCCTCGGACCGCAGTCCCCGTGATCAATGTCGATACGATTCTTCCCGTCTGAACTCCGAGTTCGGTTTCACTCCCTTCCATGTTTAAAATGCCGGCCGCATTAGGATGTGGAGTGTCTGCGGTTTCAGTGACACCTGTCCAAGTATTCGTTTGTCCAGCGGTAGTCGCAGCGGTCGAACCGGCAACGAGCATTCCAGTTCCAGGAATATTGATCGTTCCGGAATTTACGTTACTGCTCAAGGTATTATCCGTCATCGTCGCATGTGGCGAAGAGTTAACCTCGTTGATTGCGCGATATATTCCTAGTGACGTTCTCGTCACGGTATTGTTGAAGGTCAAAGCGACTGCTGCGGTCGTCCCCGTGGGCACGAGCGCCGAGATAATTGCGATGCCGGTGTCAAGCTGTGCGGACGTCGGTCCGGTTGTCGTCTGTGCATGAATGGTGCCGCCGACGCCTCCGATCGTTGCGCTATTGAGTGTCCGCGCCGCATTGGCGATCGTCCAGTGAACGACGGCCCAGACGCGCCGGGTTGCATCTGCCGCGCCAATGGACACACCGGCGAAGCTCGGCGTCGCCGTGCTCGTGTTGTCGTGAGATACACCGATGAAGGCAATAGACGCCGGAGTTGCCGCCGCAATGATGAACGGATTAAGTAAAACGCTCACGTGCGGAATCCGATAAGAGTGATAATTAATCCCCTTGCGGTCCCGTCACCGACTTGATCCACATCAACGGAAATTTCTTCATCATCCGCTAATGTGGTCGACGAAAGCACGGCTGGTGTCGCGGCGGTCTTGGATGTGCTTTCACCGTTGTCGATCGTCAGCTTCGTTGAAAGAATGGTTGCGTTACTCTTGTTTATATCAACTGTAAAGATCGAGCCGGATGTTTGCACCGTGTATAGCGATGCTCGCGGGATTTCCGTGAGCGTGAGCGCATACGGCATCCGAAACTTGACCTTAAACGTCCCGGCGCCGATCGCGGTGGTAAGATCCGTCACTGCCACCATGAATAACTCAGCCTCTCGCAAAGCCGAACCGTAGATGCCACCGGATGCAACGGTCCCGGCAACGTCACCGGGGAGCGCAGTGAGCGACGAAAGCCCGTTCACATCGGAGTTCTCGAAAATCTCGAACCGTTTCCCGGTAGCAGATCCGGACCATGTAACTTGTCCAAGATTTGCAGCGACGCCGAGAATATAGGCTTGAATAAACGCCACGGAAAACGCAGGTGTCCCGGTGATTGTGACGGTCACCGCTGTTGAAACACGGATCTCACTCAGCGATCCCGGTCGCATGTGAACTTGCGCCGCACCGACGATTGCATAGTTACCGTCGATCTGAATGTAAGCTTCTGATGCCGCATGCATGTGATAATTGGCGCACGCCCCGAAACGAAGATTTTGGTGATAAATCTTGCCACCGTTACGGGCTTGAAGTCCGCTGCCGCTCGTGGCGCAAGTCAACGTCAAATCCTTGACGAAAAGCGTTGCGCCGTTTCTCGTCTCGATCACGCCGGACGGTTCACCGATCGCGGTAGCAGTCATGACGACGTTTGCCGGCGTCCCCGCATCACCTCGGATCGTGATGTTGCCAAGTCCGACTTGTGGAGCGACAACCACCGCTCGCGCAAACGTCCCGGTTCGGAGCTGAATATCGACGTCAAAGCCGCCCAGATCGAGCGTTCCGAAAACGACATCGACGGCCTTCTGCACGGTCAGAAACGCACCACCCGCGCTGTCAACGAGCCCGGTATTCGAGTTGCTGCCGTCCGTCCGAACGTAATATGTCCGGTTCGCCGTGAGCCCTTGCCGTGTGGCATTGGCGCCGTCAGCACCGGACCGGAGGAAGTGGAACGACGTGACCGCGTCCGCGATGAAAGTCCCCGCGCTCGCGACCGGCGTCACGCTGATCTTTCGATATCCAGATGCCGACGTGACCGAGCCCGTGACCGTCCCTACAAAAAATGCGCCATTTGCCGTTTGATCGATGACAATCGTTCCGCGATTGGCCGACGATCCGCCATCGTCGAAGCTGTCTATCAGCGTCGTCAGGTCGAGCCCGTCAAACGACAATGGATCGATGTAGATCTGCGAGACGCTTCCGAGCGTGGCATTGTTGAACCGGAGAAACCCGGCCCCCGGATCGGCGTCCGCCGTGGCTGTCGCGAATTGATAGCGGAAGCCGGTGGTCAACGCGTCCACTTCCTGCGCGAGCCCGATCGGCACATAGCGCCAGGTCCGCGAAAACGCCCCTTTCGTCGCGGTGATCTCGTAGGAACCGCCAGGGACATGAAAGCCGCGAAGCCGTCGGTGCCAACAGTGAAGGGATTGCCGAGCGGCGTTACGCCGGCGCGGTCGGAATAGACTGACACCAGCGGCAGGCCCACGACTTCACGCCTGACCTCGATCGACGCGCCGCCCTGCGCATTGCCTTGCTCATCGACGATCGTCGCCTGCCAGCGCGCCAAAACCATGATGAATGTCCTTAGTTGACTTGGCCGCCGCGAATGTCGCCGGTTCCGGTCTTGGTGATGAAAGAAAGGCCGTCGATAGCAGACCCGCGGCGCCGCCGGCGCTCGATCCGGTCCCGCCCCGTCGTTACCAGGAAGCGCGGGGCCGCCGCCGTCACCGCCATTGCGGCCGAAGTCGCCTGTGCTGGCCGTGCCTCCGGCCGTGGTCGTGCCAGCGGCGCCATCCGAAGCACCGGCCCGCCGGCGCCGCCGTTACCTGGCACCTGACCCGCGCCGCCGCCACCGGCGCCGGCGCTGCCATTTTTGGAGTTGTCGCGGTCGCCGCCGCCGCCGCCGCCACCGCCGCCCCAGATTTCGCCGGCGCCGTCATTGAGGGTGAGGTCGATCGGATAGCGCGTGTAGAAGGCAGGACCGCCATCTTGGCCAGGAAGCGGATTGTTGGCGGCACCGTCCGCGCCTTTGCCGCCCTTGCCCTGGACGCGCCCGCGAACCACGACAGTGATCGGAATTCCGGCGGGCCAACTGCCAACATCAAAGGCGGGCGTGGCCGTGCTGCTCGACCCGACGATCACCTGCAATTCGATATAGACGGTGAGCGTGATCGGCGGGCTTTCGGATCCCGTCGGGGCCGGATAGATGCTGTCATGCACCGTCCGGAGGTTCACGTCGTTGATGTTGCTGTCGATGATGATGACGCGGTTGGTCAGATCATCCGGCGTCAAAGCTCTGGAACAGCGCTTCTTCGGCCTCGACGGATAGCGGTCGGCCATGGGATTGAGGCCGGTGATCTGCACCGGCGCATCGACGGGCGGCGCCGGTCATGTCCTGCAGCGCCCAGCTTTCGATGCGGTAGCCGCCGCCCAGAAGCGGGTTCTCCGGGCCATAACTGAAACAGCTCGAAGGTGAAAAGCGGCGCGGCGGATCGCGAAAGCGCCCGAGCTGGATATCGTTGAGCCGAAGCGCCACTTGCCGGCCGCCGAACGGTATCCAGCGCGAAAGATCTTCTTGATGACGCGGCACGCCGTATGCGTCTCGGCTTCCAGATCGACCGTCGCGGCGACCGACGCGATAATTGTCGGCGCGATCGACAGGCTCGCAGCGGATTGCGCTGGCCGAAATAGGTCCAGATCTGCGAGATGCGCGTGCTGGGCTGATCCTTGATCTTCAGCGAGCCCTCCAGCGTGTTGCTCTCGGTAAAGCGTCGGCGTTCGTGGCGATCGCGCGCAGCACCTGCAGCTTGACCAGCTGCGTCAGCGGCTCCCACCAGATCGCCAGCGCGGCTTGCTCGACCAGCTCGGAGACCAGCTTGTTGACGCTGGTCGGCTCGGCGATGACCGTGCGTGTAGAGCCGCTGAGGAACGACGCGGTCTCGGTCTGCCAGGTCGTCAAGCGGGATATAGCTGGACGGCACGCCGGCATAGTTCACCAGCAGATCGTCGATGATGTCGGCCGGGTCTTCGCCGTCATAGACGCAGCACCAGCTGCACCCGGTCGCCGGCATCATGCGCGGACGGCCAGCCGTGCCGAGCTGCCCGCGCGTGATCGTCATGGCGTCGCCGGAGCGGGTGAAGGCGCAGATCTCCTTGCCGCCGATCGCGACATAGCCGGAGGCCGGATATTCGGCGTTGCCGATGCCGGACGGCGACAGCGTGAACGCTCGTGTCGTCGGCGTCGATGGCGCCGACCAGGAAGCCATTGGACATCAGCGGCGCCTGCGCGCGGTCATCATCGGCGAGCTTCAGCACATCCTTGGCGGTGATGGTGTAGATGCCGTCGGTGTTCGGCCCGTCGGTGCTCTCGACGACGAAGTGCCGCGTTTCCATCTCGGCCAAGCGTCTGGCCGAGCAGGCCCTGGATCCAGCGGATCGGCCGGCCGCGCAGCCGCTGCCCATAGCGGGCCCGCCACTTGCCCCAGAAGGTGCCGCTGCTCGAAGGCTTCGCCATTCATGATGTGGCGATGATCGCGGAACGTGACCGTCAGCGTGGCGCGCTCGCCGAGATTCTCGCCGAGCGAGATCCGCGACGGCGTATAGGAGACGAGGCGATCGAGGGGATGGCATCGATATCGGTCGGCAGGTAATCGGTCGGCTGCGCGAAGCGATAGGTGCGTCTCGCCGGGCGGCGAGGAGTCGGCAAAATCGGGCACATCGACCTCGACATAGGTCAGCGCCTTCATTGTAGATGCCGCCCATCTCGAAGGACACCTGCATCATGCCGTTCGCACGCTGGTTGGTTGGCGTCGGATCGTTGGTCAGCCAGGCAAGCCGCACTCCGCCGGATAGTCGCTGGCCGCCATGCCCAGAAGAAAGGCTTTTCGCGCGCTGCCGTGACGAACGGGTCGAAGTAGGTCCGATACCAATCCGGCGTCAGGTTCTGCAGCGCAACCTGAGGTCGTGACTGCCTCGTTGAGAACGATGCGGCCGAGGAAACTGCCATTTTCGGATTTGCGCTTGACAACCTTCGACGAGCGGCCGTAATTGATCGGCGTGTGGCCGACGATAGATGCGCCGCTGCAGCACCAGCAGCTTGCCGACATAGACGACGGCCGCCGTGGGATCCGCCAAGCCCGGCTGCAGCCTGATGCGGAGCGAGGCATAGCCGGCCGGGGTGAAGCGCAGGATCAGCGGCTGATCGTTCGCCGGTATCGTCTCCTGGACGATTTCATCCCAGACCTGCGGCAAGGCGTCGGCATCCGCCAGGCCCTCGATGCTGACGGTGATCTGGGCCGTGCCGAAATTGTGCCGGCCGATGCCGACATAATCGATCTCCTCGTCCGCGTTTACCTCGATGGTGATATACTCATCCGCCGGCGGCGAGGCATCCCCGACCCATTTGAGGCTGGTCGAGGGATTGGCCAGATTGGTGGCGGGAAAATCCGGATTCTCGGTGGTCGAGGAGATGTTCGCCGCGGTGACCAGGTTCTGGTAGCCGATGATCGGATTGTTGCCGTTGATCGCACCGCCGCCGGAGAGGACATCGCCGAGCGTCAGGCTGCTCGATATGATCACGCTCATCGCGGTATCCTTAAGACGGCGCCGTCGCTGATGGCACCGTTGATCTGCTCGATCAGGCCGCGAACCTGCTCCCGGCCGAAGCTGTCGCCGTGCAGGTCGATGAAGACGCTCTGCTGCTGGGCGGGCGCCGGGGCCGCCGCGGCGGATGGCATTGCCGCAGCCCCTCCCCTCCGCCGCCGCCCTCGGTCGTCTTGCGGATATTGGAGACCTGCACAAAGCCAGCTGCCAGCGCGGCCGCCGCCGCCACGTAGTTAAGCGGCCACGGCGCTTGCGCGAGCGCATTGGTCGCGGCCTGGAACGAATTGATGATCGCCGCGGCGATGGCGACGCCTTTGCTCTTCTGGAACACCTGCGTCAGCGATCCAGCAATGTTGGAAGCCGCGCCGGCATAAGCGTTGACGGCGACGAGGACCGCCTGGCGCTGCGCCTGGCCATATTGCTCAGCGCTGATCTTGCCGGCTTGCTGCGCGGCATCGAGCGCCTTGATGCTATCGATATAGACCTGATAGGAATCGCGCGACTGCTTAGCGAGATTGACGCCGTCCTGGATCTGCTTATTCAGCTCGCGCTGCGCCTCGGTCAACTTCTGCACAGTATCGGGCAGTGGCGCGTCGCGCTTGCCCGGATCCCTTGCTTCCGCCTGAGGCAGCTTCTGGAATTCCTCGATTTTGCGCTTCCGCTCGGCGAGCTGCTCGTCGATCTTTTTGACCGCCGCGTCGGCCTCGTCCTGGATTTGCTTCACCTCGTCGCTCGTGAACAATGCCATGGCGCTGCGATAGAAGCCGCTAAGCCTCACGCCGAGCCGTTCGATGCCGGCAGCCGTGTTGAGCGCCGCCATGTAGATGGCATTGATGCCGTTTGCCACTGCTTCCGCGGCGGGCCTGGCATTTTGCATCGCGTTGTCGGCCCAGCGCGTGAGCACATCAGAAAAGTCCCTCACGATCGGCGAGATCTTATTGGCAATGCTGACATAGAAGGCATCGAAGCTCAGGCCCAGCGCGGTGATGCTGTCCTTCAGCTCGCGCGCCGCAAGCCCTGTGTTGGCATCGAGCGCTAAGCCAAGCTCGACCGCTTTGTCCTTCATCTCCTCGATGCCATCCGAGCCCTCACTCAGGACACCGATCAGCTCTTTGCTGGCGTTCCCGAAAAGCGTCGTGGCGAGCGCCGCCTTGGCCGGCCCTTCGCGATAGGTTTCGAACTTATCGGCGATGTCGCCGATCACGTCGGCGACCGGTCGGAGATTGCCTTCGGCATCGACGGCCGCGACACCTATGGCCTTCAGCGCGCGCGCCGCAGGCGAGGTCGCCTCGCCCGAGCCGACAAGCACCAGGTTCTGGCTGAGCTTTTCCAGCGCGGCATTTAACGACGCAATCGGCACCTCGCCCGACTTGACGATGGCCGAGACGGTCTCGATTGAGAGGCCAAATTTCTCCGCAGCATCGGCCATCTCTTCGGCGCTGTTGATCGCGCCCTTGATGCCATCGACGATGGAAGCGGCAGCGGCTGTCAACGCATTGCCGATGAGCGTGCCGGCCGCGGCCGCGACGCCGGCCGTGATGCCCATCCGCGTCGCCAACCGATTGAGCACCTGGTCGGCATTCTTGGCGCCTTCGGCGAATTGCGCCACGTCCATGCCGAGGACAACGCGCAAGGCTCCGACTTCAGCAGCGGCCATCGATCATCTCATAAAGTTTGCTGGCTTCGTCTTCCGTCAGCGAGCCGACCATGACCGGCGGCTTCTTCGCCTCGAGGAGCCACCACAGCTCCATCGGCGACATGGCCCAGAATTCGGAGCGACTTACCCAGCCGCCGCCCACCGCCGCCTTGAAGAGCGCTTCCACGATTTTGACCGGGCCTTTGGGGCCCGATGCACGTTTCCCGAGGCCGGTGCCTCCTGAAGCGATTGCGGCGGTATCATCACGCCAAGCAATACGAGGCACGCGGCCTGCATCTGCTCGAACGTCTCGCCGCGCTTGACAATCCCACCATAGACATCGTCATCGGCGAGCTTGGCGCCGGCATAGCGCAGGAGCGCACCGTAAGCGCGCGAGAGCCTGGCCATCGTCATCTTGCCGCCCATCATGCCGAGGAGTTCCGGCAGCGTGACGATTTCCTCGATCTCGGCCACGGCGCCAAGCACGCGCTCCGGCGGGATGACGAATTCGTCGTCCTCCCAAATCACCCTGATCTCCTGGAAGATTGCCATTATCAGGGCACCGCCACGCCGCTGACATGGATATTGAGATCGATCTGGCTCGCGGAGACTCCGATGCCGAGCACGGTGACGACGTCGCCGGCTTCGAGATCCGCCGCCGGCATGATGCCGCCCGGTGTATCGGACTGCACATAGATCGCGCCCGGCGTAACCGCCGCGCCGATGGTGATCCGCCCGTCGGTCTGCACGGCGGCCGGCTGATTGTTGGCGCCGCTATTGAGAGCGATGCCACGGGTCGTTCTCACCGCCGCAGTGGCGGCGTCGGCATCAGCCAGCTTGAATTTGCCGCCGTCGGCCGGATCGGCATAGACCGTCTGCCCAGCCGTGACGGTCGCGCCATAAAGCCCGACCTGGGTTTTTGCGTCGGCTCCTTTCACGACATTGGCCGCCGTGACCGTAAGGTCCGCCATTTTCAGTCTCCCGGATTGTATGGTGGTTCAGTTGTTCGGCGAGATCGCCGCGTTCGGCTAAACTCAAGCGGTCCCCTATCGGCTGGCCGAATACACGCTTGGCGAGGCGAGCTAAGCTCACGTGCTCCGGTATACTCAATCCGCTGCGTCGCTTTATCGCCCGAAGGCGACGTTCCGGCGGTTCGTGATCCCCGCATGCTGCGATAGGTGCTTGGCGATAGTGCGCAGCACAACGGTTCGTCACGCGAAAGAATGCCGAGCATTTCATCGGGTGCCACTGGATGCAGTCCCAGAAATACGTCGCACTAGGAAATAAGAAGCTTCCTGAAGCCACTGCACACCGCAGCGGCACCGCCATAGACTTGAGCTAGCCACTCATCGGCTGGTCGGTCGGCGAACATTATCAGGCGTGGTCAGGACAAAGTTGCTATAGACACGCTCCTCAGCTGATTGCCGAAACTGACCGGCGGGATCCAGACCATTGACGCGGAACCAGCACGAAGACGTCCCAGCCGGAGACTGCACGCGGAGCAATCGGGACCCAGAAGAAACAGCGACCATGCGAAATCGAGCAGGGGCACCTTGTGCGTCCAAGATGAGCAGCGACCTCCTCAGGAGGATCAGGCGCTGCCAAGGGATCAATCACTGCGAAATCATCGACACCGGCAATGTCGAAAGCACGCCCCGAATTCAGCGTGACATACCAAAGCATGGTGCCGAAAACGACAGATAGGGTGCGGACCGCTCATACTGGCGCGATTAGGCCGACAAGTGCGCAAATGTCAGCGCCCAGCGCCGAACAAGTCAGCGACAGGTCATCGGTGTAGACAACGGCGATCATGGCGACCGCGCCCAGGTCGTCGATAATCGCGACGGCCGTGAGAAATATCTTCAGCGATACCGGCACGCGCTGGGCCCAACAAAGCCAGTACGCCAAGGGCAAAGGCGATGTCGGTGGCGGTGGGAATGGCCCAGCCGCGCAGCGTATCCAGGACTGGAAACGTTGATCGCCAGACAGAATCAGCGGGGACAAACATCCCACCGGGCTGCGGCGACCCCGGCAAGATCCGCCGCCGCCACGTCGCTGAGTTGCCCGTCCAGGAACTCACGCTTGATCTCCAGGCCGACTCGCAGAAAGAAGACCGCCATCAGTGCGACGTTGATCCAGTGCTGGACGCTCATTCCGGCGACATAGCGTGATGAGTCGAAGCCTGAAGATGGCCACTAGGGCGGGAATTCGCGATAACGAGGGCGGCTGCGGCTGCAACTATCAGCACGGCATACCGCGACCGGCTTCGCTGGCCAGAGGCTTGTGCGCGGGTCGCGTCGCATTTTTCGGCGGATCGATCTTACGGATCAGGATGTGGATCAGGACTAACGAGCCAACACAAGGGAAGCGGCGGAGAGCCCTAAAAGGGCAAATGCGGTTTGCTCCCGTCTTGTGAGCCGCTCGGCCTCAATCCGTTGGACAAACGAAGGAACGCTGCTTAGACGCCCGCCGTGTAGACGATGGTGCCGGTAGACATCAGCGTGGCGTCGAAGGTGACGGCGTCCTTGAAGTTGCCCTTGTCGGAATATTCCGAGAGGAAGAAACTGCCGGTGATGTTGGCGCCGTCCTCATAGGCCAAGACCGCGGCTGAGTGAGCGAACCCGAGAACCAGTCAGCGATCAGATCGCGGTCCTTCGTTACCCCAGAGACCTTCAGCTCAACCTGCTTCTGTCCGGGTTCGCCAAGGAGCGCCCGCCAGCCGTCATCGTCATCGGAGGTGATGTCGATCGGCTCATTATTCAGCGTGAGCGACTTCTCCTTGACGCCGGCGATGCCAGCGCCGCCCCAGGTTAGCGTGACGTTTCTGCCGACTCCTGCCGTCATGGCTTTGATCCTTCAGTTGTCAAAAACGACGATGAAATCCAGCGACGTCCGGAACGGATAGGACGCCGAATTCGCGCCCGTCTCCTGGATGTCGTGCTCCAGACCGAGCGTGATGTAACGAAAGCGGACCCCGCTCACGATGCCGTCGAAAGCGGAGAGCGCGGTCTTTACCGCGCGCGCAACAGTCTTGGCGGAGCTGTAGGTCGCGCCCCAGCAATCGAGCTGGATGCGGGCTTCCTCGATGCCGTCCTCACCATCGTCGGAATAGGATGGATTGGTCGAGATCATGTTGAACACGATCGCTGGCAGCGGCCCCGCCTGCGGGCGCACGCCGGGATGGATGCGCGCGCCGACCAGCGCCGACACGCCGCTATCCGCGAGCAGCTTGGCAATCAGCGCCTCTTCCATGGCTCAGCCTTCTGCCCCACGCGCGCCTTTGCGCGCGAGCTTGTCGACCGCCTTCTGGATATCGGTCCAGAGGTCCTCTTTGAGGCTGTCCAAGAGCGTGCCCTTATGCGTGTCCCAGGCCGGGCGCATATAGGGCTGCGGCTGATTATTGACACTGCCGAATTCGACGAGATGCGCATGCGGCAGCGGTCCCGCGCCGGCATAGACCTCGACATAGCTCGCCGTTTCTTCCGCCTCGCGCCTCTGGCTCTTCGATAATTTCGTCGAGGCGACAATGCTATCGCGCAGCTCGCCGGATTTAACCGGCACCAAGCTCTTCGCCGCCGCCGCGATGGTCTTCGCCCGCACCATCAGCACCTTGCGCATGACGCTCTTGCTGGTCGCCTTCGGCAATTGCTCAAGGGCGGCCCTCAACTCGCTGAGGCCCTCGATCTTGATGGTGACGGTCATCGACTAGCCCTCAGCCCTGGCGACGGCGTCGATCTCGCGCCAGCGATTGCGCGTGCCGGCCGGCTCGCCGACGCGGGTGATGTTGTATTCCCGGCCATCGAATGCGATCCGGTCGAGCGGGTTCACATCCGCGACCTGGGTTGAAGAGCGAATGACGAAGCGCGCCGAGATCTCGGCGCCGACTTCCTGCGCCCGGTAGCTCTCCGTGGCGCTCGCGTCGGTTCGCTTAGCCCAGACGGTCGCCAGGTCGAACCAGACCTCGATCGGCTCGTTGAATTCGTTCGGCGCCGGCGATGCCCGCTGGATGGTCATCCGCCTGTCGAGTTGCCCGCTCGGTCATCAGATCGGCTCGATCCGGTAGGGGCTGAGCAGCCAGCGCGCGGCCGCAGGAATGGTGATTCCTCCGGCATCGTCATCATTGCCGCGCTTATCGTAGAGCTGCTCGATGATCATCAGCATGGCGCTCTTGATCGGAGGCGGTACGTCTTCGGCGTCTCCGAAGCCAGCCGTGAATGTGATCCGGACGGCATAATCCTCCAGCCGCGCAAACGGCCACACGACGCCATAGACACGGCGGATTCGACCTTCATAGGTCCCGGTATCGACGACATATTGATCGTCGGTCAGGGTCTGCTCGACGCCGGCGCCATCGATATATTTGACGCTCTCGACGCTCTGCAGCGGCGGAAATGGCAGCTCGATCACACCGCATGCCGGGAAGCAGTGCACCGCGGTATTCCCAGCTCTGGGTCATCAGGCAGCGGCCGAGATAGCCATGCCGGCCTTCGAGATGTCGCGTGACGGCGGCAATCAGCGCGGTGATCAGCGCGTCGCTATCCGTATCGTCAACGCGGCAATGCGCCTTGGCCTCGGCGAGCGTGATCGGCGCGCCTGATGGCGCTGCAGTTTGATTGAGCCACATTGCGCTGACGATTTCCAGAATAGGGGGCGGGCGTCGCTTCGGCCGGGGGAAGCCATTTAGCAGGGGTAGCGACGCCCGCAGGGGGTACACAATTAAACGAATGATGAGGTGCGCTGGATCACTCTGACGCGGCGGACCTAACCGACGATCTGGAGAACAGTCGCAACATCGCTATCGGATGCCGTGTTGTAGCGAGGATCGAAGCCCAGCAAGAGGCCGCCGATCTCACTGGTGGCGACGGCAACCGTCATGCTGAGCCGCACGAATTTGAAGCCGTTGGCGAAATCGAGATCGTATTGCGAGCAATTGATGATCGCCTGCTTGTCGCTACCGGTGCCGGCCTGGGTGAGCTGAGTGATCGCCTTGCCGGTGACGTCCTTGGCGCCAGTCCCGGCGCCGTCGGTTGCTTGTTGCAACTTGGCATCGAGGGTCGCGGACGCGCCGAGATCACCGGACATGACGATGGCCATCAGATTCTGCCAGTTGGTCACGTCGATCCAGGCGGTGTTTACGATGCCGGCCGCGGCGGCATCGGGATCGATGGCTGCCAGGATGGCCGCCCGATCCGACGGCCTGATATTGGGAGCGTTCATGGATTAAACTCCGGAGAGAAGAGATGAAGGGAAAAGCGGGCGCCGCCGCGAGACGGCGCCGATGAAATCCGCCGGGCGCCTTACGGACGCGTGGCGAGGGTGACGAAATGCGACTGCGTCGCTGAGCCGTTCTTCGGGCTCACCGCCGCCGACAGGTGCGGTTGACCGCCGAAGCGGAAGGTATGCCGGAAGGCGGTGGCGCCGAAATCGAAGTAGAGATGGATCGACGAAGCCGATTTGATCTCGCCCTTGCGGAGGCCGTAATAGCCCTTGGGGTTCATCAGCACGATGTCACCCTTGGTGCCGGCGGTCTTGTTATGGCGCGAAAATCGGACCGGACGTCCGAACAGGATGCCGCCCGGGGCATTCTGAAAGCCGGTCGAGGGCGGCGTCCAGATCGGCTGATCGCCGAGCGTCATGGTCATCAGATACGGGACCAGGTCGCTATTGACCCACCAGCCGGCGCCGGCCACGCTCTCGGCGAGCATGCGCGAGAACATGTTGGCGACATTGAGCGCGATGAGGCCGATGGCGCTCTGCGAGCTTTCCTTGGCCACCGTGACCAGGCACGGGGCATTCATGAACCCGAGCGGCTTGCCGTTCCCGTCGCCTTCGAAGATCGCTTCGTCCAGGCGGTAATTGATCGCCATAGCGGATTTGTCGGTCAGGCGGGCCTCGAGGCGCGGCGCGTCCTCGAGCAGCTCGTCCGTCGCCTCGCAGAAGGCGTACAGCTCATGCAGCACGATCGAGCGCGGCTTGACGTTCTGCCGCGTGCGGGCCATCGCGCCGCCTTCGGAGCGCCAGAATGCCTTGATGCCGGTCGCGCCCCATTGCGTGCTCTCGTCGACGGTGTCATTGACCGCATTGGAGTTGGTCGGCTCGAGGTCGATCTCGTTGATCAGCCCGTCGCCGGCTTCCATGCGCTCCCAGATGCGGTCCCGATATTCCGCCGGCACCATATAGCCGTCCTGGCCGGCCTCCCGATGCGCGGCGCTGGTCAGCGCAGCATTCGGCGCCAGGCGCTGGTCGATGGCGAAGCTCGGATGGCCGGGAGAGGCGCGCATGACCGCCCGAGCAAACTCGACATAGGAATTGAAGCCGCCGCGCGGGTCGAGATCGGCGCGGTTCGGACCGACCTCAATGCGCGGGCCGCCGGGCAGCGTCGCGGCCGGTGCGTCGTGGAAGGTTCGGCGGCGATCGGCGGCTCGTTCGGCGGCAGAAATCTCCGTTTCCAGCTTCGCCAGATCGGCCTCGATCTGGGTCACCTCACCGTCCTCGGCCTGGGTGAGATCCCGGCCTTCCTTCTCGGCCAGGTCGATCAGTGTCTTGCCGCGCTGCTTCAGCTCGGCCTGGCGCTGGCGAAGTGCCATCAGGTGCTTCATGGTTTTTCCTTTCGGTTATGCGACCGCCAGGCGGCGGCGACGGGTGGCAACGCTGGCGGATGCGGCACGGGCGGTCTTGCCGCTGGCGCGCTGCATTCGATTGATGGTGTCGGCGAGGCTGCCGACGCGGTCGGCCATGCCGAGGCGGACCGCCTCGCTGGCGCCGACCATGCGGCCGGCCCCGAAGCTGTCACGGACGGTCGAGACCGGCACGCCGCGGCCCTTGGCGACGTCTTTCACGAACATCGCGTAGTACTCGTCGACGCGGGCCTGGACGTGCGCCTGCAGCTTCCTCGCCGAGCGGGAAGGCCGGATGCCCCTCGGCCTTGTTGGCGCCGGCCTTGATCAGCGTCGGCGTCACGCCGAGCATGCCGAGGCGCTTGGAGATGTCCTCGTGATAGACATAGACGCCGATCGAGCCGACCTCGCCGGACGGCGTGACGACGAGCTCGTCGGCGGCCGAGGCGAGCCAATAGGCGGCGCTGGCGGCCCAATGGTGGGCGACGGCCGAGACCGGCTTGCCGGCGGCCCGCACATCGCGGATGGCGTCCGACCGCCTCCGGCACACCGGCGACATTGCCGCCGGGGCTATCGACGTCCAGCACGACGCCCTTAACGTTCGGATCGGCCGCGAGCTGGCGCATGGCGGCGGCAAAGCCCTCGGCGGACATGCCGCCGCCGGTCGAGATGCCCTCGACATCATGGACGCGCGGCGAGATCACGCCCGGTCACCGGAACGACGGCGATGCCCTCTTGCGGCTCGATTGCGATCACGCGCGGCGCGGCGTCACGGCGCCGCTCCCAGCATTTTCATCTTCCTGAGTCGAAGACCGCCGGCGCGCCGGTCGCGCGGCTCACCAGCACATCCAGCATCATTTGGGCTTTGGCAGGCTCGATCGCCCAGGCGGCACCGGCCACCCAGCTCAACAGGCGTAGATATCGCATCGGCTATTCTCCAGGGGCGGGCAGCAGGCGGCGGCCGAGATAGTTTTCGAGGGCGATGGTGAGCGCGCTGCCGGGCTGCGGCTGCGCCTGGCGCTGTTGCTGCAACTGCGCAACGTCGGTCCCGGCCGGCACCATATTCAGCGGCTGCAGACAGTATGTCGCCGTGTTCGACCGGGTTCATATTCTCCAGCCGAAGGATGTCGTTGACGCTGAGCCAGCCCCATTGCGGGCGATGGCATAGCTGTCATAGCGGCTCTTCAGATCGCCGCGCAGCAGGCCGGCAACATTGTGATGCGCGTAGAGCCGCGGATCGGCCAGCATGTCGCGCTTGATCGCCTGCTCCCACATCACGATCCAGGGCATCAGCGTGTCGGTGACGAATTCTAGCGCCTGCTGCTCGATGTTGGAGAAGGCCGCCTTGTCCAGCAGCCCGACCTTATGCGGCTGCATCCGCCAGAGCCGGCAGATTGACAGCGCCACTTCCTTATAGGTCTCGATGAACTGAGCCGCCTTATTGTCGATGGCGGTCGGCGTGAACTTGCCGCCATCATCGATCACCGCGATCTTGCCGCGATTGCGCCCGCCAAACAGCCTCTGATATTTGTCGCGCAGCCTCTCGGCATCCTCGATCGTCTTCGCCTTGGCGGCAAACTCGACCACACCGCCGGGCGTCGCGTCGTTCTCGAAAATGCGGAACGTGTAGTCCTCCATCACCAGCGCGCGGCTGAAGACCCGGTAGCCGGTCCACCAGCAGCGACCGGCCGCAGAGATTGTCCGGCATCAGCGGCGCGACGCGCAAATGCAGCATCTCCTCTGGCAGCACACGCCGCGTATTGGCGCCGTCCCGCACCACATAGAGATATTGCCCGGTCTGCTGGTTGACCTTTACCGCCACGGACTCAGGATCGAAGCGCACCAGCTCGAACCGCCCCGAACCGCGGCTGGGCCGGATCTCGGCATAGGCGTTGCGATGCAGCGCCGCGTCCCAGGTCATCTGAGCGCGCAGCTCGTAGGCCGTGGTCTCCTGGCTGATGTTGGCCTGTTCGCCGAGCAGCCGCGTCACTGGATGATCGCCAAGCCGCTTTCGGCTTCCGTCCTCGCCGGCCTCGAAGACGAAGAATGGCAACTGCGCGATGCTCTGAGAAAGCACGCTGAGGCAATCATAGACCTCGGGGATCTGGAGCACGGTCTCAGCCGTGACCGCCGTCGTCTGCCGGCCGATGTTGATGCCGCTCCACCAGCGGTCATCGGCCGAGATTGCGCCCGTTTCCAGTGCTGCCGAAGATCCGGGTCCAGAGGCTCATATGTGCATCAGCTCTCGGCCAGGGTCGACGTCGATATATTTCACCGATGGCTCCGGGATTGAGCGCCATCAGACTGCACCGCATTGAAGGCCGCCATCAGCGGATCGATCTTGGCCCGGCCGGCGACTTGCTTGGTGATCAGGATCGCGTTGCCGCGCTGCTCGACCTTGGCATTGCCGACGCACCCAAGCCATCATCGGCGTGCCGCAATGCCAGAGCGTGCCGTTCTTCAGCTTGCGCTCGGCGCCGAGGATCGCCGGCTGCATGCGCCAGCCCTGGCTGATGCCGCGCAGCAGCTCATCGGAGATGCCGCGCGCGAGACGATCTCATCGACCAGCGTGCGTGACGCCGGCCGGATCGAGGCCGATGCCGTCTTTCTCCGGCAGCAGACCGGCTTCGCAGATGCGCTCGACGATGTCGGCGACGCCGCTGCACGTCCTGCGGTGGCGATCGCTGCACAGCGTCAGATCGCCGGCGCGCTCGAAGTCGGTCAGCCGCTCGGCGATGTCCTTGCGCAGCTCCAGCACGTCCTCCTGGCACCAGGCATGGGTCCAGAGCAGCCAGTCGCGCGTCACCTTGCAGCGGCCGAGCACGGCGAGGCCGAGCAGATCGTCGAGACCGCCGCCGTCGATGCCGATCGTCACCACCTCGGAGCGCTCGAGCAGCGCGTCGAGCGTCAATGATCGCGTCGGCGGCACCGAGCCAGTAATCGGCGCCGCGCCAGCGATCGGCATGCAGCGCCAGGCCGATCTCGACATTGAGATGCTGCGACGCCCAGCGCCGCTCCTCCGCCTCGCCCTTCTCGCGGGCCGGTCTTGATAGTCGGCGACCAGGCGGTCAACGGTGATCGAGCGGCCGAGATTGGGCAGCACCATCGGCCAGTTCTTCGGATCGCGCCAGGGCTTGTCCTCGTCGGTCTGCATCGCCTCGGGGAACTCGTAGAGCACCGGCAGCATGCGGACGCCGTCGGTGATCCGGCCGTCGCGCACGCCGCGCGCATAGTTGCAGCTCGGCCTTGAACACGCCGGCCGGCGGCTCGTCGCTCTGCGTGGTGATGAAGATCAAGCAGGCTCTCCGGGTTCGGCAGCAGGCCGCCGCGGATCTGGCCGATCACGCGGCGAGGCATAGGAATAGGCCGACATGACGTGCAGCTCGTCGACGAGCACGCGCGACCGGCTTCGTCCCGGTCATCACCCGCATGTCGAAGGTCTTGATCTTCAGCGTCGCGCCGTTGTTGCGGTCCTCGATGGTCTTCAGGTGCTCCCGGACATGGAAGCGCTTCTGCAGATAGCCCTCCGGGTCGGCCTCGATCATGCCGGACGGCCTGCTGGAAGGCGAGGTCGGCGATGTCCTGCGTCGGGCCGACGAACAGCATCTCGGCGCGCGGCCGCTTGTTCATCAGCAGCGCGGTGACCGCGATCGCGGCGCCGCCGGTGGTCTTGGAGTTCTTCTTCGGCACCAGCGCGAAGATCTCCGAGACCATGCGGCATCCTCGCCGCCCTTGGCTCGTTCATCCCGGCTGCAGCGAGCCGAAGGCGGCGCGGACGATGTCGCGGAACCATTCGCCGGCGGCCTCCGCCATCGCCGGCTGCCCGGCCACATCCGGCAGGCGCAGCTGGTTGAAGATCGCCACCGCCCGCTCGGCCTCGGCGGCGTCCAGCGGCAGATCCGGCACCAGCGAGCGCCCGGACTTGAGCCGCTCGACCCAATCCGGGCAGGCGAAATTCCACAGGGCGTCAGTGCAGCAGCTCGCCCCAGCCGCTCTCCTGATGGCCGGATCTGGGCATCAGCGGCGAGCTGCTCCTTCTTCCCGAGACTTGCGGCTCTCGGTCTTGCCGGGCACGTCCGGCACGAAATCGGCACGATCGGTCATGGCGATATAGGCCTTCAGCGCCGTCACATTGCCCTCGATAACGCCGAGCTCGATAGAGCCTGGCGATCGCCTCGGCGCGCTTCGCCGCCCGGCCCTCATTCAGCGCTGGTAAAAAATAAGTCTCCAGCGTCTTCTTGCAGCAGCCGATGGCGTCGGCGATCTCCTCGGCGATCCATGCCGCCGGCGCGCAGCACCGCGACCCTGTCGCGCAAATCGTTGGTGACCTTCAGTTTTTGCGGCCGCGCGGATCGCGATAGGGGCTCGGCTCATCGCCGAACAGATCTTTCGCCGAGCTCGGCCGGCTGCATTGCGCGCCGTCGATCGGCCGGAAATTCTTCAGACACGAAAAAAAACCTCTGAATGGGGAGGCGCCGGTCCGCAAGACGAACCGTCGATTAGAGATTTGATCCCCCCTGGGGTGCAGGCTATGGCCTCACGATCTGGTCATCAGATCGAGGCCTATACTCAGACCACCAGCGCCGCACCATGAGCAGCGTATGGTGCAGGTCTCTGTCTGCATCATGCGCAGCATGGGCCATGCATGCTGCTTCATCAGCCTCGATGACGACGATAGCCTTGGGCTTCATGGTCTCAGCCCACCAGGCGCGCCGCTCTGCGTTCGGCTCGGTCATGATCAGCCAGGCTGCTGGCCATGCCTGGCTGCTTGGACAATGCGCCGAGCAGGGCATTGCGCTTGCGCAGGGCCATCTGCAGCCAGCGCTCCCGGTCCCAGCGATGCATGGGCTCGCCTGACAGCTCATGCGCTATCGCATCCAGATCGATCGACCAGATCGGTGCTGCCTGCATGCTGGCGCACATAGTGGTTCTTGCCCGATGCCGGCGGCCCGCAGACGATGGTCAGCGGTATGACCGAAGGCCTGAGCCATTCAGGCCGGTAGGAGGCTGGCTTGCCACCGTAGACATCGAGCCCGGCGGCCCGTGCCGCGACTTCCTCTTTCTGCTTCTGCCCGTCATGGCAGGGTTTGCACAGCGTCTGGAACGGGCCGACCAGAACTTCTCCACATCGCCGCGATGCGGCTCGACGTGGTCACAGACGAGCTTGGAAGTATCGCCTTCAAGCCGCCTGCAGATCTGGCAGGTGAACTGATCCCGCAGCCAGACACCGACCAGCGCAGCTGTTGCCAGCGCGCGGTCTTATGCAGCTTCCGCGTTTCGGTATCGGCGAGGCGACGGCGATCTAGGGATCGCTCGTCCGTTGCGCGATCAAGCCTTGATGGGCTGGCGACAGGCGAGGCTTCAGGGCCCTGAGCCTGCCCATTGATCATTCCCAGTAAGGACATGTCTTTGCCACAGCCGTATTCTGTCCTCGAAAGTCCGACGGCAAGTTTCGGGCTTGCCCAGCACCTCAAGTCCAGATTGACGCTCTGCAGCTGGCTGCGCCTGGTCTGAGGCCACCTGCTGACCTAAAGCGATGAGAGGACACGATGGGGCACTTAATCAAAGTCTTTGACTACGTTCTCATTGCCGCAGGGGCATTTTTCCTCGCAATTGCCTACGTGGGTGTGTTCGTGAAGGAAGGTCTGAGTGGGCTCAAAGAAGATCTTGAGCCCGTCCAATGCGGAAAACCTGATTGTAGTCGTCGTGGTTTTCACACCTTGCGCGGCAATGATGTGGCTTGGCGGAATGGCTCGCATTTAGCTAGGGGCCGAAGAGGCTAGCCATGTGAGGGGGGCTGAACGAGCGTCTGGACGCGGTTCGTCCGACGCCGATCAGTCAACTGATTTCCGGAATGCGTCAAGGGACATTCAAGTAACCAAGATCGCGGTAAATGCTCTGGGCGGCGTCTCAGTTGATTTCGCTTTAGCCGCTAATCCACGGGAATGTGCGCGGCACAAGACAAAGCTGCCATCGCCCTCCAAGGTAAGTTTGAAGGCGTGTCCGACGAGGCGGTTCTTCTAGTGGTCGGGTTGTGGTGCTACCGCTGACCGCTCGCCACCCCGAGCCGTGTGCGACGGGCCGCCCATGTGGTCCAGGTGACATCGCCACTTCTTCATGGGTCACGACGAGCCCCAAGAAGTTCCGGCGTGGTCACGGCAAGATTAACCGTTCACCTTCCGCGCCTCGTGAGGCGAAACACATCCTTTACTACCATCTACCTCTATTGTCCGCTCTCGAATATTTAGCAATACTTCCTCTAGATTAATTCGTGTATTTGCCCAATCCTTGAACGACTTTTTCTTGCGTCCGTTCTAACAAAGCGGCGCGATAAGCAGCCACAGCCTGTTCCAGATATTTCTTGGCAGGTTCGTCCTCGCGTTCTCTCCTACCGAGATCTCGGAGTGCGCCCCCGAGATCAATCTGCGTTTGTGCCCAATCTTCGGGTGACTTCTCTTGCGTCCGTTCTAGCAAAGCAGCGCGATACGTGGCTACGGCCTGTTCAAAATATTGCTTCGCGGGCTCCTCTTCCTGTTCTCGATTGCCAAGCTCCCAAAGCGCGTCGCCGAGATCCTTCTGCGTTTGGGCCCAATCTTTCCCACATTCCCTTGCGTCCACTGCAACAAAGCGGCGCGATAAGCAGTCACGGCCTGTTCGAAATGCTTCTTGGCAGGCGTGTCTTCGCGTTCTCGCCTGCCTAGAGCCCAGAGCGCGTCCCCGAGATCACTCTGCGTTTGGGCCCGATACGCATTTCTCTTGCGTCCTTTGCAACAAAGCGGCACGATAGGCGGCCACGGCCTGTGCAAGATATGTTTTAGCAAGCTTGTCCTCGCGTTCTCGCCCAGCGAGGTCTCGGAGGGCATCCCCGAGATTATGCTGCGATTGGGCCCAATCTTCGGGCGAGTGCTCTTGCGTCCTTTCCAACAAGGCGGCACGATAGCTGGTCACCGCCTGTTCAAAATATTTTTTGGCAGGCTTGTCTTCCTGCTCTCGCCGGCCAAGTTCCCAGAGCGCGTCTCCGAGGCCGTTCTGCGTTTGGGCCCAATCGTTGGGCACCCTCTCTTGCGTCCTTCCCAACAGCGCGGCGCGATACGCGGCGATCGCCTCGTAAATATATTTCTTCGCGGGCTTGTCTTCGCGTTCTCGCCTGCCAAGCCCCCGGCACCATCCCCGAGATCATTTTGCGTTTGGGCCCAATCTTGCGGCAACTTCTCCTGCGTCCGTTCCAACAAAGCGGCGCGATAGCCGGCTACGGCTTGTTCAAAATGTTTCTTGGCGGGCTCGTCTTCGCGTTCTCGCTTGCCGAGTTCCAATAACGCGCCTCCGAGATCATGCTGCATTCGAGCCCAATCTTCTGGGGACTTCTCTTGGGTCTTTTCCAACAGAGCGGAGCGATAGCCAGCCGCAGCCTGTTCAAAATATTTCTTGGCAGGCTCGTCTTCACGTTCCCGCCAGCCGAGCTCCCAGAGCGCGTGCCCGAGATAATGCTGCGTTTGGGCCCAATCTTGCGGCGACTTCTCCTGCGTCCGTTCCAACAAAGCGGCGCGATCGGCGGCGACGGCCTGTTCCAAATATTTCTTAGCGGGCTCATCTTGATATTCTAGCCTCCCGAGTTCCCAGAGCACCTCACCAAGGAGATGCTAAATCGTCGCCCAATCTTTGGGTGACGTCATGCGCCGTTTCCGACAAAGCAGCGCTATAGGCGGCCAGGGCCTTTTCAAAATATGTCTTGGAGGGAGGTTTCTGGCTCACTTGCCTTCCGAGCTGCAAAAACACGTTTCCCAAAGAGTGTTGTGATAA
>CAVSXH010000002.1:0-75755 GCA_963731855.1 uncultured Alphaproteobacteria bacterium
AGAGCTGCGAATACCAAAGATTTTTGTGGGTTATGTCTCAGCCGTCGCTGGGCGAAAGTCAATTTGGGACAGATTTGTTTTTTCCCTTGTCCCACACTTCTATTACCCGTCGTTTGCCGGCGAGCTTCTTCGTGCCGCTGCGCGGGTGTAGATTCGGCTTGCTTGATGTCCTGCCAGCCGAAAATAGCCATTAATCCTGAAGTGAAATTAACTTAGCTGCCGTGCTCCACCACGGCGGCGGTGCGGGTGCGGCCCGACGATCGCGTCAGGGTGAAGCATGGGCGCCGGCCCCGAACCGAGGTGAGCCATTGTTGGGCAATGGGCCGCTCGGCGACTTCGTTGCCGGGCTCTTTGTGCGCCACTTGTATGGGCGGCAATCGGGGCGTTGGTTGGGCTGTCCCGTTGCGCCAAAGGGCTCAAACTCACACAAAGTCTTGGTTCCCTTGCATCACGCGCGTACGGACTTGCGCTGGTGGCTAGCCTCTGTATTGGGAGCACATGCTTCGCACATTTCCCGAGAGGGTCATCGACCCTGCAGTGACCATATTGGTGGTTCAGCAACCGTCCCAGCCATACCCCAACAGGTTGGCCCATTCGTCGGAATGTTTGGCCTGGTCGTTGCGGAACACGCATCATTGTATGGAGTTGCACTAAGGCCACTCCGCGCAGCCGTCATGCGCTTTCGAAAATCCCGCTCAGAATTGAAACCTTCCTATCGACTATGCGTTAACCAGCCACGGGTATTGTGGCGGCGAGATGGCTGTCAAGTCTTATTTTGCCCCTTCGCTGCAACTTTCTCGAAGATGAGTTCGCCATGCCTGCGCGCCTTGCCCTTTTTGCTGCCTGCCTGCTGTGGCTGTCTTACGAAAGCCATTTCAGCCCCGGATTTTTCATGGCCACCGTCGAAGCGAGCCTCTCCGAGATTCTTGGCGGGATCGACGAGGCTATCGCGGCGGACTCGCTTGCGATAGCGGCGAAGTCCGACGCAATAGCAGAGAAGTCTGATTGGATAGCGGTCGAAATTCCTGTCGTCGAGTATCCGGTCTATGTGCAGACCGCCGCGAGATAGGCGGCCAATGGTGGCGCAGCTCATTGCCGCTGCTGAATCCGTGCACTGCCGGCAGTTATCCATGAAGCTTACAGCATCACGCCTTGCATCGAGATCAGCGGCATTAACCGTCCTGTCGCCCCGTCGCTGAAGACATAAATGGCGAGCATCTCCTGTTCAGCGCGCCCCGCAAGATGCCGGAAATCTAATCCCGGTCCTCGCCCTGGTTTTCATTTTCGTTTTGATCCTCGTTCCGATCGTCGCCGCCCGCCTCGTTCGGATCATCCTGATAGCCAGCATTGCCGTTGCGCCATTTCCCGCTGCCCAGCCGGACAGGGGGCATCACGATTTTATCGCTGGAGCAGAGCTTTTGCTGCGTCTCGTTGACGCCGCAGGCTTGCAGCTTGAGATCGCGCCCGAAGCAGATGCGCAGATCGCCCAGATTGCGGCCCTTGCAGGCGATGCTGATCATCTCCGGCTTGAGCTGCGGATTGGCAGTCAGGAACTCGCTTTCGACGTCGGCCGGCGACAGCGTCAGATAGCTCTCCGGGTTCTGAAAGCGCGGCGGAATTTTGATCTGGTCGTAAAGCTGGCGGGCGACGCGGAAATAATCCGTTGGGGCTGAGGCCCGAACAGGTGCCGTGCTTACGGTATTCGTGGATGATCAGCCTCTTGCTCGGCATCACGTCGAGCATTTGCCGGATCAGCTCCTCGGGTACCCAGGGCCGCTCCTGCGTGCGGCAATCCTGCGGCCAGCCGCGATTATATTGCGGCCAAAGCCCGTGCAGGATGAAGGAATAGGGCCGGTCGCCGCTGCATTGCGGCTCGCCCGGGCGGCTTCGGCCTTGGTCCTGCGCAATAGCTCGGCGACCAGTTGAGCACCAGCGCGTAATAATCGAATTCCCCCGCCCGGCCTTCGGACCGCTGCGCGGCGCTGGGCTGAGCGAAAGTCAGCGCGAACAGTGCCGCGACGATCGCCGCAATACCCCTCATATAGTCTCCCCCAATTATCTTGGCCTGCTTCGAAAAAGCGGCCGCGACACTGGTCGATAGCGCCTTTCAGGGCGGCATCAAAAGTCACGCCCTCCATTTTCCACTTTGCATAAGCTCGACCGCCCGCGACCGCCCAGCGGGTATTCCAATGCGCCTCGCCATCGAAGTCGAGAAGACCGTAAAGTATCGGCATTGCCTCCGAGTTCCTTCGATGCCTTGCGCAGAGACTGGCACAGTCGCCCTTCGCGATGGCGTCGTAATTGACCGCCGTTCTGATTTTCGGGCGGCAGCAGAATCGGGATTGCGCGTTTTTTCGAGGCGTCCTTGAGCACTTCCCGCTGGCCATAGCCGTCTCCCTCGCGCGCGAGCACATATTTGCCGCGCGGCTCGCTAATGCCGATCCAGACCGCCAGCGTCGGCCGCTCGCCCGGTCCATTTCTTCAGGCCGGCATTTTTGCAGCGCCGCATCGAATTTTGCCGCATCGAAACTCATCCGCAGGATAATGCGGGCGGTCGCGCGTGCCTTGTTCGTCATGGATCGGGATGTCCTTCATGCGGTCTTCATAACTGATGTTCGGCGACCAGAGCGGCGGCTTGCTCGGCCACATGTTGGCGCTTTTGGCGCCGGCGAAGGCTTGCATCGCCCGTCAGCTTGACCAGCACATCTTCAGCGCCGATGCGGAAGCCGCGCATCCGCTCGGCCTCGCCGGTGCCGGTGACGATGGTTTCGGCTTTGTACAGATCTTCTGGCTGGGCTCGGCGGCGATTGGGCGGCCGCGATTTGAGGCGCAGCATTGCGGTCGCGAGCAGGATAAGTCCGCGAAAAGCGTATCATGACTGGTTCCCCTTTTTTCAGCGCCTGTAGCGGCCGCGCAGCACCCGTTCGAGTGATGCGCGGAATGGCGCTGCCCACCGAACGCGCCAGTGATTTGAAGAAGGCGTCGGTGACGTTGTCGCGTCCGGAGCTGGCGAGATGGGCCGCGCGGCTCGCCGCCTCGTCCGCTCCGGCTATCTTCGGCACGCGGAACTCGCCATGCCGTTCGTAGCCGTCATCCGGTTGCGGCGGTGCCCGTGCCCTTGTTCAGCATTTCATGCGCGGACTCACGATCGAGCGTCTGGTCATAAACTCCCTTGACCGGGCTCGCAGCGATCACCGCGCGCCGTTCCTCCGCCGTCAGCGGGCCGAGCCGCGAGGAAGGCGGGCGGATCAGCGTCGCGCTGCACGACGGACGGCTCGCCCTTGGCTTCCAGCGTCGACACCAGCGCCTCCCCGACGCCCAGTTCCAGGATCACGCGCTCGGCGTCGAACTCCGGATTGGGCCGGAACGTCTGCGCCGCTGCCTTCACCGCCCGCTGCTCGCGCGGCGTATAGGCGCGCAGCGCGTGCTGTATGCGATTGCCGAGCTGGCTGGAAACGCTGTCGGGAACATCGAGCGGGTTCTGCGTGACGAAATAGACGCCGACGCCCTTGGATCGGATCAGCCGGGCGATCCTCTCGATACGCTCAAGCAGCGCTTTCGGCGCTTCCTCGAACAGGAGATGCGCCTCGTCGAAGAAGAAGACGAGCTTGGGCTTGGCCGGATCGCCGACCTCGGGAGCTTCTCGAACAGCGCGCTCAGCAGCCAGAGCAGGAAGCTCGAATAGAGGCGCGGCGTCGTCATCAGCCTGTCGGCGGCGAGGATGCTGATATAGCCGTGGCCTTTTCCGTCCGTGCGCATCAGATCCTGAATATCGAAGGCGGGCTCGCCGAAAAAATGCGCCGCCGACTGCTCCTCAAGCACCAGCAGGCGCCGCTGGATCGCGCCGACCGAACTCTTCGAGACATTGCCGTATGTGCGGGAGAGCTCGTCCGCGCGCTCGGCGACATGCGCGATCAGCGACCGCAGATCCCGCAAATCGATGCAGCGGCAGCTTGCCGTCGTCGGCGACGCGGAAGGCGATGTTGAGAACGCCCTCCTGCACGTCGTTCAGCTCCAAGAGGCGGGAGAGCAGCAGCGCCCCCATCTCCTTGACCGTAGCGCGGATCGGATGCCCCTGTTCGCCGAACAAATCCCAAAAGATCACCGGAAAGGCCCGATAGCGATAATTCGCCAGGCCGATCTTCGCGGCGCGCTCCTCCAGGAAAGGCTTGGAGACGCCGGGGGCGGCAAGGCCGGCAAGGTCGCCCTTCACATCGGCGGCGAACACCGGCACGCCCTTCTCCGACAGGCCTTCCGCGATGATCTGCAGCGAGACCGTCTTGCCCGTTCCGGTCGCGCCGGTGATGAGCCCGTGCCGGTTGGCCAGACGCAGGAGCAATTGCTCCTTCTTCTCGCCGGCGCCGAGGAATACCGCGTCTTCCGTGTCGTCGCTCATTTGATTCGCCCGCCTTCAATACGCGCCGAACTTTGAGCCTGGCAGCACGAGATTGTTAGCCCGAAGCGCGGCCAATGCCAAATCGAGTGCGGCGATAAATGCCGATTTCTGGGCACAACCGCTCGTTCCGGCACACGTGCCTGTGACATATTTTCTTTGCGCTATTGTGCATCAGGCATAAGACTTTTAATTGGCCCGGCCTTGGTCGACTTCGCGCCGCGGGCATCGGGAACTGTCAGACTGACTTAGAAACAGAAGGAGGGCATTGTGAATTATAAGGTTGAGAAGATCGAAGGCGTCGGCGCCAAAATTCGCCGCCAAGCTCGACAAGATTGGCATCAAAAACACCAAGCAGCTTTTGGACCGGGCCGCGACACGCAAGGGCCGCAAGGACCTCGCAACCGAGAGCGGCATCGACGAAACGCTGCTGCTGAAATGGGCGAATATGTGCGACCTCATGCGGATCAAGGGCGTAGGCGAGGAGTTCTCCGAACTTCTGGAGATCGCGGGAGTCGATACGGTCAAGGAACTCTCCAAGCGCCGCGCCGACAATCTTCGCCAGGCCATGGTGGACGCCAATGAAAAGAAAAAGCTGGTTCGCCAGCTTCCCGGCGTCAGCCAGGTGGAGAACTGGGTGAGCCAGGCGAAAACCATCGAGCCGATGATAAAATATTGAGGCTGGCTGGCGGTCCGGACGCGCCAGGCGTCGGGACGCGAGCGCTCGGAAAATGTCGGCCGCGAGCCGAACTGAATGCGCTTGGCGCATGACCGGTGCCCCGCGACATTTTTCCTCCGACCGACGCGATCATATTCAAATCTCGTTGCGTGTGGCGCGGCTGACGATTAGTTTTAAAGCGTCGGCGGCGCCTAGCCGGCATTAGGGGAGGGAAACCGGGCGATGACAAAAGTCGCGCGTACTTCTCACCAGGCGCATATCGTCTCATCGAGGAGTAGTTTACATGCGTATGTTCGGTAAGGTTTTGGTTTCTGCTGCCGCGCTGGCGTTTGCCGGCAGTTTATCTTTGGGCGCCGTTCAGGCCGCGCCCGTAACAGGCAAAGTCGCCGTGTCATCGCAGCTCGATCTCGTCGCGGCCAAGAAGAAGGCTGCGAAGAAGAGCGAAGAAGACCGCTGCCAAGAAGCCGGCGGCCAAAAAGGCTGCCGCGAAGAAGGGTGGCCCTGGCACCTGCGGCGTCATGAATTACTGGGACAAAAAGACCAGAAAATGCGCCAGCGCAATGACCAAGAAAATCTGATTGCGGCAATCTGAGACGCGAGGATGGCTGGCTTGGGCGCCGGCCATTCTTTTTGGCTGCCGCTTGCCTTGTGGACCTCTTCGCCGACCCCCATAGTCCTGGGAATACGACGTTACTGCACACGCCGGAAGTCGAGGAGACGTTTGGTGTCCGACAGCGCAGCAGTCCGCGGCAAATTCGCCGCCGCCTGCCTGAAATTCCCGATACATGCCTATCGATATACGCTCTCGCCGCTGATCGGGCAGCGCTGCCGCCATCTGCCCACCTGCTCGGAATATGCGCTCGGCGCGATCGATCGGAACGGCGCCTGGCGAGGCTTCTGGCTGACCGTCTCCCGCCTCTTGCGCTGCAATCCTTGGGGAACCAGCGGCTTCGATCCGGCGCCCGACATACGCGGCGAGCATCACCCGTTCTGGGCGGCGTGGCGCTATGGCCGCTGGCGTGCCCGCGACATTGATGGCGCAGGCGGTCCGGGCGATGAATGTGCATGTGCCGGAAAGCGGGCAGCAGGTCGCATCCAAGGCGGAACAGGCGCAAGAGGAACGGGAGCGCGCCTGGCGTCTTGCGGCGCAGTCTGGCTGACGCTGGAACTCGTCGCGGTGTACGTGCTGACGCCGATCGCGATGTACAGCCTGCTATATCAATAC
Source organism: uncultured Alphaproteobacteria bacterium (assembly GCA_963731855.1). Classification (GTDB taxonomy): domain Bacteria; phylum Pseudomonadota; class Alphaproteobacteria; order Rhizobiales; family Rhodomicrobiaceae; genus R-RK-3. The sequence continues at coordinate 6,298 of CAVSXH010000002.1, forward strand.
CGCGTTCCGCTTTTCAACTGCTGCCGCCGGTTTTCGCCACCTTCATTCTCTTTGACGCTGGACCGCAGCTTCTCCTGGCGCATGGCGCTGAAGCGAGGGATTAGCCTGCGCGAGCTGGCGAGCATCTCGCCATTTTCGCCGTTGCCGGTCCGGCCATCGCGCTGTTCGCCTATCATGACCGGCCCGAGAGCTTCCTGCGCTTTCCGCGCTATTCCTATAATACCTGGATCATCGTCATGATCCTTTATCCGTTGGTTTCCGTCACCGCGCAGGAGGTCATGTACCGGGTCTTCTTCTTTCACCGCTACCGGGTGCTGTTCGCGGGCGATCCGCAGGCCGGCATCGTCCTCAACGCCGTGCTGTTTTCCTTCAGCCACATCATCTTCCAGAACGTCACCACACTGATCATCAGCTTTCTCGGCGGCCTGCTGTTTGCCTGGCGCTACCAAAGCTCGCGCTCCTACTGGGCGCTGGTGCTTGAACATGCGCTCTACGGCAATCTGATTTTTACGGTCGGGCTCGGGCGCTACTTCTATACCGGCGTATCGAATTTCTAGTGAGAGATCGCTGGCGGTGGTCGGCATTTTGTGTGCTGCCATTCGGCAACAGCTGCAGAGAGTTCACACCGTCATCGCCTGTTGCGCGCCATTTGGTCGCCCATATGGTGCATCGCGGCATAGTGTTCGGTTGCACCGCCACTGGGGAGAAGAGATCATGAGAGCAAGACACGCCGCCCTTGTTCTGCTGGCGTTGTGGATTGGCGCGCTCGCTGCTGCTCCCGCCGCGGCGCAGCAGCCGCAAGCCATTCCGGTGACCGTGGCAAAGCCGATCGCCAAGCGCATCACAACATGGGACGAATATTCCGGCCGCTTCGAAGCCGTCAACACCGCCGAAGTGCGCCCGCGCGTCTCCGGCTTCATCGAGAAGATCCATTTCAAGGACGGCCAACTGGTCAAGGAGGGCGACCTGCTCTTCACGCTGGATAAGCGCGCCTATGAACTCGCCGTGGCAAGCACCAAGGCGGATGTCGCGCGCACCGAAGCGCAGCTCGAATTCAACGCGGCCGATGTCGGTCGCGCCGAGCCGCTGGCAAAATCAGGCGCGATCAGCGACCAGAGCTTCGATCAGCGCAGAGCCAATCTCTCGATCGCCCGCGCCCAGCTTCAGGCCGCGCAGGCCGCGCTAAAGACCGCCGAGCTCAATCTGGAATGGACCGATGTGCGCGCGCCCGATCAGCGGCCGGATCTCGGACCGCAAGGTTGACGTCGGCAATCTCGTCGCGGGCGGCCAGGCTGCTTCGACCACGCTGCTGTCCACCATCGTCTCGCTCGATCCCAATCCATTTCCTGTTCGACGTGTCCGAGGCCGATTTCCTCCGCTATGCCCGTCTGATTCATGTCCGGCGACCGCGGCTCCTCGCGCGATGTCAACAATCCCGTGCGCATCAGGCTGGCGGACGAGGACCCAAGTTTGGGCATGAAGGCCGCATGGACTTCGTCGACAATCAGCTCAACTCCCGGTCGGGTACGCTGCGCGGCCGCGCGCGTTGTCGATAATAAGGGAGATTTGCTCCAGCCCGGCTTGTTCGGCCGGCTTCAGCTTTTCGGCGGCGAGGTCGACGGGCTGCTGATCCCGGATAATGCCGTCGTGTCCGATCAGGCGAAGGAAGATCGTTTTCGTCGTCGGCGAAGATAATGTCGTGAAGCCGGCGCCGATTGTGCTCGGACCGATCGTCGAGGGCCTGCGCGTCGTCAAGCAGCGGTCTGCGTGCCGAGGATCAGATCATCATCGAAGGGATGGCCAATCCGGCGGTCCGGCCAGGGCGTCAAAGTTGATGCCGAAGCCCGGCCAGATCCGAGGCCGCATCGCTCAATAGAGCTTGACGTCGCTGCATTCAAATCGGGCGCACATCCCATGCCTTTTTCCCGCTTCTTCATCGACCGGCCGATTTTCGCGACCGTCCTGGCGCTGATCATCACCATCATCGGCATCATCGCGCAGCAGGCCCTGCCGATCGCGGAATATCCCGAGATCGCGCCGCCGACCGTCAATATCCGGGCGACCTACCAGGGTGCGTCCGCCGACGTGATCGCGGAGACCGTCGCCGCTCCGATCGAGCAGGAGGTGAACGGCGTCGACAACATGCTCTACATCGTGTCGCAATCGACCGGCGACGGGAACCTCTCGATAAGCGTGGTTTTCAAGCCCGGCACGAATATCGATCAGGCCCAGGTCCTCGTGCAAAACCGCGTGTCGGTGGCCGAGCCGCGCCTGCCGGAAGCGGTGCGGCGCCTCGGGCGTTTCCGTGCTCAAATCCTCGCCCGACCTGATGATGGTCGTGCATATGATCTCGCCGGACGGCTCGCGCGATCAGCAATATATCTCGAACTATGCAACGCTCTATGTGAAGGACGTGCTGACCCGCGTCGATGGCGTCGGCAACGTCCTGGTTTTCGGTGCGCGCGACTATTCAATGCGCGTGTGGCTCGATCCTGACCGCGTCGCGGCGCGTGGCATGACCGCAGGCGAGGTGGTCACCGCGCTGCAGGCGGCGAATTTACAGGTGGCTGCGGGCTCAATCAATCAGGCTCCGGCCTCCTCTCCGGGCGCGTTTACGCTTTCCGTCCAGACGCTGGGCCGTCTTTCATCCCCGGAGCAATTCGGGGACATCGTGCTGCGCTCCAGCAATGACGGCGAGGTCGTCCGGCTCCGCGACGTCGCGCGCGTGGAGCTTGGCGCGCAGGATTATAACCTCAACGCCTATCTGAACAACAAGACAGCGACCGCGATCGGCATCTTCCAGAGGCCCGGCTCGAACGCTTTGGCGACCTCGAACGCGATCCTTGCCGAGATGAACCGCTTGGCGCAGGACTTCCCTCCGGGCGTCGCCTACTCCGTGGTCTACAATCCGACTGAGTTCATCCGGTCCTCCGTGGAGGCCGTGATCGTGACCCTGGGGGAAGCCATCATCCTCGTGGCGCTTGTGGTCATCCTGTTCCTGCAGACATGGCGCGCGGCGATCATCCCGATCCTGGCCATTCCCGTTTCGCTCGTCGGCACCTTTACGGTCATGGCAGCCGTGGGCATTTCGTTCAACACGCTGTCGCTCTTCGGCCTCGTGCTCGCCATCGGTATCGTCGTCGACGACGCCATCGTCGTGGTGGAGAGCGTCGAGCGCCATCTGCGTGAGGGCATCAGTCCGCCGAAGCGGCCCGCAAGACGATGGACGAAGTGGGCTTTGCCCTTATCGCCATTGCGCTTGTTCTGATCGCCGTGTTCCTGCCGACCGCATTCATCTCCGGTCTCCAAGGCTCCTTCTACAAGCAGTTCGCCATCACCATCGCGGCGTCCACCGCAATATCGGCGATCGTGTCGCTGACCCTGTCGCCCGCCCTGGCGGCCCTGCTGCTCAAGCCGCATGATGCCGAGCCGCCGAAACGCGGTCTTCTCTACCGGCTGGGAGCGCCCGTCCGCGGCTTCTTCAAGGGGTTCAACTGGCTGTTCGAGCGTTTTTCGTCGGGCTATGGGTACATGACGGCGCGCCTCATTCGTTTCGGCCTCATCATGATCCTCGTCTATGCCGGGTTGCTCTTCGTGACCTACCGCTATCTGGTCACGACGCCGACCGGCCTCGTCCCGCAGCTCGACCGGGGCTATTTCATCACCGTTTTCACCTTGCCGCCGGGCTCGACGCTCGACCGCACCGATGCCGTCATCCGCAAGGCCAGCGACATCATCACCTCGCGGCCCGGTGTGAAGGATGCCGTCGCCTTCGTCGGCCTCGACGGCGCGACTTTCACCAATGCGCCCAATGCCGGAGTGATCTTCGTCACCCTCGACGCCCTTCGAGGATCGCGAGAAGGCGGGCGTAACGAAGGACGCCATTCTCGCCGACCTCCGGCAGCAGATGTTCGCACTCAGCGAAGCCTTCGTCTTCGTGATCGAGCCGCCTTCGGTGCCGGGCATCGGCACGGGCGGCGGCCTCAAGGGCTATGTGCAGGACCGCGCCGGACGCGGACTTCCCGCGTTAGAGGGTGCGACCTGGACCATTGCCGGCAACGCGATGCAGACGCCGGGCTTTACCCAGGCCTTCACCCTGTTCAACACGCGCACCCCGCAGATCTACGCCGATATCGACCGCACCAAGGCCGAGCAGCTCGGCGTACCGATCAGCCGCGTATTCGAGGCCCTGTCCGTCTATATGGGTTCCGCTTTCGTCAACGACTTCAACATCCTCGGCCGCACCTACCGGGTGACGGCGCAGGCCGACAATCCCTATCGACTCTCCTTGCGCGACGTGTCCAACCTCAAGACCCGCAGCTCCAGCGGCGACATGGTGCCGATCGGCTCGGTTGCGACCTTCAGCAATACGACCGGTCCCTATCGTGTGCCGCGCTACAATCTCTATCCGGCGGCGGAAGTTCAGGTCGCCCTGGCACCGGGCTTCTCCTCCGGCCAGGGCATCGCCGCCATCGAGAAGCTGGCGGCCGAGCGGCTGCCGAGCGGCTTCGGCTTCGAGTGGACGGAGATCGCGCTGCAGGAGAAGCTCGCCGGATCGACCGCCTTCATCGCCTTCGGCCTCGGCGTGCTGTTCGTGTTCCTGCTGCTGTCGGCCCTCTATGAGAGCTGGCTGCTGCCGCTCGCAGTCATTCTCATCGTGCCGATGTGCATCCTCGCCGCGATGATCGGCGTGACGCTCCGAGGTCTCGACAGGAACGTGCTGGTGGAGATCGGCCTCGTCGTGCTGGTCGGTCTCGCGGCCAAGAACGCCATCCTGATCGTGGAATTCGCCAAGCAGGCGCAGGATGCCGGCATGTCGCGTTTCGATGCCGCGGTGGAAGCCGCGCGGACCCGGCTGCGGCCGATCGTGATGACCTCGCTCGCCTTCATTCTCGGCGTGGTGCCCCTGGTGTTCGCCAGCGGCGCCGGCGCCGAAATGCGCCAGTCGCTGGGCACTGCCGTGTTCGCGGGCATGATCGGCGTGACGCTGTTCGGGCTGGTCTTTACGCCGATCTTCTATGTGCTGTCACGCAGCGTCATTGCGAGCGACGGACCGCTCGCCGGCATCAGACACCGGCTTGGCTTTGGCCGGCCTCCGGCTGTGACCCTACCCGGGGCCGCCGCAGCTCCTGGCGAGTGAGCCTGGAGCCCGATCGGGAGATCGTCAGAAATTCATGCAGACCGCATTGCTCGACCCCTCGCACATTGCGGTCTTTTCCGTCTCGCTGATCATTGCCGGCGCGTTTGCCGGCTTCATCGCCGGTCTGCTGGGCGTCGGCGGCGGCATCATCGTCGTGCCGGCGCTGTTCTTCATCCTCGGCGCACTCGGTGTGGGCGAAGCCGTCCGCATGCATGTCGCGGTCGGAACCTCGCTTGCCACCATCATCGTGACATCGCTAATTTCTGCCCGCTCGCATGCGGCGCGCGGCGCCCTCGACATGGCGCTGCTCCGGCAATGGACGCCGGGCATCATTCTCGGCTCCGCCGCCGGTTCCACCGCTTGCACTCATGATGGACGGCCGGTCGCTGACCGGGCTGTTCGCGACAATCGCCTTGGCCATGGCACTGCAAATGCTCTTTGGCAACCCGGATTGGCGCGTGGCGGACGAGCCTCCCCGCGGGCTTACGGCGCAGGCGATCGCCGCGATGATTGGCGCGATATCGGCGCTGATGGGGATCGGCGGCGGCGCGATGAGCATTCTGGCCCTGTCGCTATACGGCTATCCGATCCGCCTCGCGGTCGGCACGGCCGCCGCCATCGGTTCGCTCCTTGCGGTCCCCGGCACCATCGGCTTCATTATCGGCGGATGGGGCGAACCCGAATTGCCGCCGTTCTCGCTGGGCTATGTCAATCTGCTCGCCGCGCTGCTGATCCTGCCGACCTCGATGCTGTTCGCCCCGCTCGGCGCGAAAGCGGCGCATGCCTTACCCATGCGCACGTTGAAGCTCGCTTTCGCCATCTTCCTTGCCGCGACCTCAATCAGGATGTTTGTCTCGATCCTCGGCTGAGCGTCGGCGGCCGTCACCCTTTCACCCAGACCTCAACCCGGCGGTTCCTGGCGCGGCCCTCCTCCGTATTGTTGCAATCCACCGGCATGATTTCGCCATAGGCTCTCACAACAATCCGCGCGGCATCTATCGCCCCGCCCCCGGCGGCCACCACCGCCTCCCGCACGCCGGAAGCCCTGAGAAGCGATACGGCCCTGTTGCTGGCGAACGGACCGGTTGAATCCGCAAAGCCGATCAGCATGATCTGCTTGCCCTTCATTTCATCGCTTCGCAGATACCGGGCAAGGCGCTGCACATCCTCCTTTGACTTCAGCTCCAACTCGCCCAAATTCTTTTCGAAGCGAAAGGTCACGGACAGGCGCTTGGCGTTCTGGAGCAATGCGGTAAGCTCCTTGAGCAGCCCCATGTCGAAATCCTCCGGCGGCGCCGTGAGCGCCAGGGCGATACGGTCGCCCTGCTGGGTGAACGGCAAAGTGCTGATCGATTGAGAAATGAAGCCGGTATCGGTAACAACTTGTTGCGCGGCGTCCGACACGGCATAGTCAAGCAGCGATTTGGCCAGGGCCGATTTCATTTTATCGGAGCTGTACAAATAGAGACGGCGGGCGAGAGCGTACTCCTCTGTCTTCACATTGAATTCGCTCGGTTCGTAGCTTATGCCGCATGTGCTGCGGATAGCGATCGGTTTGGCATTGCGCGCATAGGCGAACCCAGCGAAGCCGATGCCGTTCGGATCGCGCGCGACGCTGTCCGACAGCTCGACGGAGGATTCCAGCCGGCTGGCCTTCTCGGAGAGCTTTAGCTTGGCGGGCGTCAAAACCAGCGTGTTGAACGTGTCGTAAGTGCCGGACTTCGCATCTCGGGCATAAAGTTTGATTTCGCCCGGCGCGCGGCCTACTTGGCTCCAATCCGTGATCTGGCCGGCAAAGATTTTGGAGATCTGGTCCAGCGTGAGTTCGCCGACCGGGTTGGTTGGCGAAACGAAGAGCAGAATGCCATCCAAGGCGAGGACATTCGCCCGCGCCGACACGCTCGCGTCGCTGAGGATCTTCGCCTCTTCGGCCTTGATCGGACGTGAAGAAGCGCCAATGTCGGCGGTGCCGTTCGCCAATGCGGGAAAGGCGGTGCCCGACCCATGCGATCGCAGATCGGCGGAGCCTAACCGCTTGCCATCGGCGGCCAAAAAGTCGATTCCCAATTCCTCGGCCTTCGCGCCGACACGCGTTTCGACGCGGATCTGCCTTTGCGCGGCGTAGCCCCGAATAAGTGCGGGCGTGAGCGCCTCACCGATGGTATTGGAGCCATGGATGGCGAATGCGTCATCCGGGACAAGCTGCCCACAGCCTGGGCCCGTGCAATCGAAACGCTTCGGCTCCAGCATGATGACCCCGAATGAGGGCGAAGCGACCATCGCCGAATTGCCGTCCGTGCTCAGAAGATCGCCCTTCACCACCAGTTCGCCGCTGCGCAGGCGGAACTCTACTGGCTCGGATAGGGCGGAGGAAGCAACGAAGGCGGCGGTGAGCGCCCCAAGAAACATCCCGACAAGCGTAACTCTCATCGACCGTCATTCCTTTGTGGATCAGTTTCTTACAAAGATTTCTGGGACCGTTTTATGATTATACCGATCCAAGCCGCTGAGCTGTATGGAGCAGTCGAGGGAAGCGAATTTGGCAAAAAAGCGCTTTGCGGCACCATTGCGCTCCAACAGAACCGCTTCATATTCAACGTCGGCATATAGACCGGTGCCGCAGGTTTCCGGATCACGCGGTCCTTTTGCCCGGCTCTCATAGTCGAGCGCCATATTGATGACGCCGTTTTTCTGGCCTGGCTGATGCCAGAATGTATAAACCTCAAGCTTGGTACCGTTCTCCTTGCCCGTGCTGGAGGTGGTTATAAAACCGTGGCCGCGCCTGTCCAGCGCGACGCGTTTTGCAATGTCGACTTCTGATAAGGGCGATCCCTCCCACACATCGCCTTGGGAACCCGGCGCTGCCGCATATTCGAAAGCGTGAAGGTCCAAATTGACCGGAGCCTTCCAGCTCACCGCCAGTTTCGTGACCTTGTCGAGATCGAGCGCGGTGAGTTTCTTGCTGAGCCGGCTGCCATCGGCAAAGACGAATTCGACCGGCACGGCGTCTCCGGCGATGCAATCGAGAATGAAGTCCAGCCTCCCATTTTCGTCGATGTTGCGCACGAACTCCATGCCCGCATAGCGTATGCGCATAGTTTGAAATCTGCGGCACTCGGAATCCACCACCAGTTCCGCGCGTCCGGCGTGCATAGGGACAAGACTGATGCGCGGAGCGGCGCAGGCGGGGAGCACTTCACCGGCTGGGGTAAGCGCAGCGGCAGTGTCTGGCGTGGGGCGCACATTCTGTTTGGAAGGGAGGGTCGATTGCGCGGCCGGCTGGACGCTCTCGGCGAAAGCTGAGGTCAGAGGACCGGCAGCAATTCCATAGAGCACATATGCGCCCAATGTCATTGCTGCCGCCCCGGTAGCCACCTGTCGGATATCCCACGCCGATGTCTGAATTTACGATGCAATTACGCACAGCATATTGACATTCGTGTGAAACGCGCAATTCCTCACGGCCACCCGCTTCCGTGCGGCCCCTGTCTCCGCGATCGCAACGCCGTCATTAGCGAATTATTGTATCAGCTCAATGACCGTAGCCACCGATGATTGGGAGAATCTCGCCGGTGATATAGCTGGAACAGCTCGGCGCGGCGAGGAATACATAGGCCGGGGCTATTTCCTCCGGCTGCGCTGCTCGCTTCATCGGCGTGTCGGAGCCGAAAGTCTTGACCTTTTCGGCGGGCCTGTCCGCTGGATTGAGCGGCGTCCAGACCGGTCCCGGGGCGACAGCGTTGACCCGGATGCCCTTCGGAATAAGGCTGCTTGCAAGCGACCGGGTAAAGGCGTGGATGCCGCCCTTGGTCATCGAATAGTCGAGCAGTTCCTTGCTCCCCATGATGCCCGTTACCGATCCGGTCATAAGGATGGATCCGCCCGGCATCAGATGCGGAATGGCGGCTTTCGCCATGTTGAAATAGCCGTACAGGTTGGTTTTGAGCGTAAGGTCGAAATGCTCCTCGGTCAGGTCGAGTATGTCGCTTGTGTGTTCCTGAAACGCGGCGTTGTTCACCAATATATCCAGCCTGCCGAATGCGCTGACGGTTTTCTCGACCGCCGCGCGGCAGAATTCAGCATCCGTAACGTCGCCTGGCGAGCAGAATGCAGCGGCGGCCTTCCTTTTCCACCCTGCGTTTTGTCATCTCGGCGTCTTCATCTTCGTTCAAATAGCCCACAGCGACGTCGGCGCCCTCCCTGGCGAACAGCACCGCGACGGCGCGCCCGATGCCGGAGTCTCCGCCGGTGACGATCGCCGCCATGCCTTTCAGCTTCTCGGACCCCTTATATTCGGGCGCCTCATACATCGGCGCGGGCTTCAGGTCGGCCTCGATGCCTGGTTTTTCCAAATGCTGTTCGCTGAAAGTTGGCGGGATATTCCCGTTGGCCGGCCTGCATCGGCTTGGCGGCCTCTTCCTTGGGCTGTTTCTGATCCTTCTTGTCGATCTCTGCCTGGACCCGGCGCTGCTCCGCCACCACTGCTTCGATACTCTTTGAGCCGAGAGTCCGCCGGTTCTTCGTCTGTCATGGTGATATCTCCGGGGAAAACGACACTGCCAGCTGGCGCGTTCGGCTGCAAAACCTGCGTCTTTGCTGCTCGGTTCCGCCTTTATGCGCAATTTCCGCCGGTACTCCCCGTGCGATGAACGTCAGGGGACAAGCTGTTGAAGCTCCCGCAACATAGACTAAGGGATAAAACTCTCGCCATTCAGCGACATTGCGGCGTTGCGGTGCGTATGTCATCATTCGGAGATGAAAGAGGATGGTTCCGCAGCGCACAAAAGCATCCTGTTCGTCTGTCTCGGTAACATTTGCCGGTCGCCGATCGCCGAAGGCATGTTTCGCCATATCGCGGCGCAGCGAAATCTGCTCGACCAGTTCACCATCGATTTCGCCGGGCTCGGGAGCTGGCATATCGGTCATCCGCCCGATGAACGCGCCCAGATGGCGATGCGTCAGCGCGGCATCGATATTAGCGCCTTGCGCGGGCGCCGCATCACGCCAGCCGATTTCGAGACGTTCGACCTCATTCTGGCCATGGACCGTGCCAATCGAGACGCCCTGCTTAAGTTCGCTCCGAAGGAGGGCCGCGACAAAGTCCGGCTGCTTGATGGATTACGCACCCGAATCTGTGCGTGCACGAAATTCCCGATCCGTTCTTCGGCAAGAATAACGGGTTCGATTATGTATGCGAGCTTGTGGATGCGGCCTGCCGCGGGCTGCTGGTCAGCCTGACGGCCAGGCGCTCGCTGCCGCTTCAGGCGACATCCGCGGCAAGACCGCTGGCATCGTTGAAGGGATAGACGGCCTCAACGACGTAGGGGCCGCCGCCCTGGTTGGACCGCGAGGAAAACAGCACGAAGCGTTCCGGCGTGAAGGGTTCCGCCATGAACCCGCCGAAATAAGACAAATATTCCGCCAGAGCCTGCGGGCGCGTTTCGCGCAGCCTCGCCAGCGTCACATGCGGTGCGAAATTGCGCGGCTCAGCCGGCAGCCCGGCGAGGCGGGCGGCGCGCTCATGCGCCTTTTGCAAGCGTAGCAAAGGTTCCGACGGTTTCAGACCAGCCCAGAGCGCGCGCGGCTTGTTGCCCCCGAAACTCCCCAGCCCGGTGAAGCAGAGCTGAAAACTGTCGAAATTGACTTCCGAAAGCGCCCCGGCGAAGTTGCGCGCCGTGACGTCGTCGATGTCGCCGGCAAAACGCAAGGTGATGTGGTAACGATCCGGGTCGATCCAGCGCGCTCCTGGGAGCTTTCCCCGCAGCAGGGCCAAACGGTCGATGATGTGATCGGGGATTTCGAGGCCAGTAAACAGTCTTGGCATCTGCGCGCCTCCATGATGCTAGAGCATCGTGCGCAAAACTGAGAACCGGTTTTGCGCATAGACGATGCAACAAACAAAGACCTGGAGCGGTGTATGTGCTTCTATTCAAGCGCATTCCGCTCTAGAGCGGCATTAAGGACAAGGATAGGTGTAAATTCTATTGGTTGCGTCGATTTCTTTAAGCACCTCCTCACCTAACGTAACATGAACGCTGGAAATGTCTGTTTTTAACTGATCCATCGTAGTTGCCCCGATGATCGTGGAAGTCACGAACGGTCGCCTGGTCACAAACTGCAGCGCCATCTGCGCCGGATCGAGCCCGTGGTCACGCGCCAGCTTGACATAGGCGGCAGTGGCAGGCGCTGCATTCGGAGTTTCGTAGCGCTGCAAACGGTCGAAAAGCTGCTTGCGCGAGCCTTCCGGCAATGCGCCATTCTCATATTTACCGGTGAGATAGCCTTGCGCGAGCGGCGAATAGGCGAGCAGCCCCACGCTCTCCCGATGGGCGATCTCAGACAAGCCATGTTCGAAGTTGCGGCTGAGCAGATTGTAGACATTCTGAATGGAAACGATGCGCGGCAGTCCCTGCGTTTCGGCGGCCTGCAAATATGTCATCGTGCCCCAGGCCGTTTCGTTGGAAATGCCCAGATGGCGGATCTTGCCCTGCTCGACAAGCTCACCTAGCGCCGCGAGGGTTTCCTCGATCGGAATGCCGGCATCGGGATGATGGCGGTAATTCAGCCCGCCGAACACCTGGATCTGGCGATCGGGCCAATGGAGCTGGTAAAGGTCGATGTAATCGGTGCGCAGGCGCCTCAGGCTGCCCTCGACGGCGTGGACGATATGCTCCCGGTGCAGGCGGCTGATCTCGCTGCCGCGGAAATATGTCGACTGGCTGCGTCCGACCATTTTAGTCGCCAGCACGATCTTGTCGCGAGCCTTTCGGGCGGCGAACCAGCTGCCGATGATCTCCTCAGTCCGCCCTTGCGTCTCCTCTTTCGGCGGAATCGGATAGAGTTCGGCGGTATCGAAAAAGTTGATCCCTTCGCCGACGGCGTGGTCCATTTGCTCGTGGCCGTCGGCCTCGGTGTTCTGCTGGCCCCAGGTCATAGTGCCTAGGCACAGGGCGCTGACCTTCAGGTCCGTGCGCCCCAGCTTGCGATACTCCATTGATCCCTCATGCCCGCCCGGCCGTGTTTTTACTTACAAGAAAGATAAACGGTGGAAAAGCGTTTGGCGAGCGGCTTAGACCCGGCCCTTGCGCGTCTTCACCCGCTCGATCAGCGCTTCCACCTCCGGCAGAATCGCCTGGACGATTTTCTGAACGCCCTGGGTGGTGGGATGCAGCCCGTCGCCCAGATTGAGGCTCTGGTCGAGCGCCACGCCGGCAAGGAAAAAGGGGTAGAGCTGAGCGTTGTGGGTCTGCGCCAGCGACTGGTACATGGCGGTGAAGCGTTGGGCGTAATCCTCGCCCCAATTGCGCGGCGCCTCCATCCCGGCAATCAGCACGTCCATCTGCCGCTCCTTCATCCGGGAGAGGATTTCGCCCAGCGCTTTTTCGGTTTCCCGGACTTGAATGCCCCGCAGCGCGTCATTCGCCCCAAGCTCGACGATCGCCGCGTCCGCCTGTTCGGGCATTGACCAGTCGAAGCGGGCGAGCGCATCGGCGGCGGTGTCGCCGGACACTCCGGCGTTGACGACGCGGACATTCAGGCCCTTGCCGCGCAAGGCTTTTTCAAGCTGGACGGGGAACGCGGCATCGGGCGGCAGCTGATAGCCGGCAGTCAGGCTGTCACCATAGGCGACGATGACAATTTCTTTCTCCGGGGATGCCGCGCGCGCGGTTTGCGGTAAGGTGAGCCCGGCAAGAATGATCCCGAGGGTCGTAAAAAGCATGAAGGAGTTCCATATGACTTTGTCGGCCATGCGCCAGCCTTTCATTGTTCCGGCCGTATAGGGATGGCGTTGCCGTCCTCGCCATGGGAGCCCCGTTGACCGTGCCTGAAACCATTATCGATCTCAAAGATGTTCACCTTACGCTTCATAGCCGCGCCGGTTCCGTCGAAATATTACGGGGGGTCGACCTTGCCGTGCGCGCCGGAGAGACCGTCGGAGTCGTGGGCCCAAGCGGGTCCGGCAAATCGACGCTCCTCATGATCATGACGGGCCTCGAAAAAGCCTCCCGCGGAACCGTCAGGATCGCGGGTCACGATTTCATGGCCCTCGGCGAAGACGGCCTTGCCCGCGCCCGCGGGGAGCATATTGGCATCGTGTTCCAATCTTTCCACCTCGTGCCGACCATGACGGCGCTGGAGAATGTCGCCCTGCCGCTCGAATTCCTCGGCCGGCGCGACGCAGCAAGCCGCGCCGCCGAGACGCTGCAATCGGTTGGCCTCGGCCACCGGCTCACCCATTTCCCGGCGCAGCTTTCCGGCGGCGAGCAGCAGCGCGTCGCTATTGCCAGGGCGCTGGCGCCCAGCCCGAAAATTCTGTTCGCCGACGAGCCGACCGGCAATCTCGACGCGCGCAACGGCGATCAGATCATGGATCTGCTGTTCACCCTGCATAAGCGCCACGGCACGACGCTGATGCTTATCACCCACGATCAGCGGTTGGCGGCGCGCTGCGGGCGCGTCATCAGCATGGAGGACGGCCGCATCGTGCGCTCGCCCAGCGATCTTGAGAGCGTGGCATGACGGCGGTTACTGCGGAAACCCGGCCGGGCGGTGCCGAATTCGCGCTGCCGCTCAGCCTGAAACTGGCGCTCAGGGAGCTGCGCGGCGGCATTGCCGGCTTCTACATTTTCGTCGCCTGCATCGCGCTTGGGCGCGACGGCGCTTGCCGCTGTCGGTACGCTGTCGGCAGCGATCCAGTACGCCATTTCCCGAGAGGGCAGGGTGCTGCTCGGCGGCGACATGGAAGCCTCATTGGTGCACCGGCAGGCGACCCCCGAGGAGCGCGGTTTCCTCGAAGTCGCGCGGCACGGTCAGCGAGGCGGCGACGCTGCGCTCCATGGCGCGCCTGACGGATGGTTCGGGGCAATCCCTCGTCCAGGTCAAGGCGGTGGACGGCGCTTACCCGCTTTACGGCGCCGCGATTTTCGAGGACGGCAAAACGCTGGCCGATATCAGGCGGCCGGACGCGGTCGCCGTCGAGCGCGGGCTGTTGGAACAGCTCCGGCTGCAAGATCGGCGACCGCTTCCAGCTCGGCAATGCGACCGTGGAAATTGTCGCTGTGCTGCTCAAGGAGCCCGACCGGCTGTCGGCCGGGCCGACGCTCGGCCCCAGGGTGTTCACCACGCTCGAGACATTGGCGAAAACCGGGCTTTCCCAGCCTGGCAGCCTGATCGATTGGCGCTACCGGGTGAAACGGTCCGGCCCGCTGCCGCTCGACAAGGACGTCATCGCCAAGGAATTGCCGCGCTCGGGCTTCCAGATCCGGGACCATACCGACCCTTCGCCCGGCGTCCGGCAATCCATCGACCGCTTGCGGGACTTTCTGACGCTTGTCGGCCTGACCTCGCTGCTGACGGGCGGCATCGGCGTCGCCAATTCGGTCAGCGCGTTCATCGAACGCAAGCGCAAGGTGATCGCCGCCTATAAGGCGCTGGGTGCGCCGGGCGGCTTGATCATCCGCAGTTTTCTCATCCAGGTGATGATCGTGGCCGTGCTCGGCATCGCCATCGGCCTGCTGCTCGGAACGGCGCTGCCCTTTCGTGATCACCAGCATTTACGGCGCGATCCTGCCCGTCAAGCTGGAGACGGGGTTTTACCTCGCGCCGCTGCTGCTGGCATCCGGCTACGGGCTGCTCATCGCGCTGATCTTCATCCTTTGGCCGCTTGGCCGGGCGCGCCAGATCCGCGCCGCCGAATTGCTGCGCGAGGAGGTGAGCGGGTCGCGGGGCTGGCCACCGCTTGGCTTCGCCGCAGCGTCCGCGCTCTGCGCCGCCCTGCTCGTCGCCATGGCGATTTTCCTGTCGGAGGAGCCTTATATCGCGTCCATGGCGCTGGGCGCAGTCGCCGCGACATTCGCCCTGTTCTCCGCTCTCGGCTATGGCTTCCGTGCCCTGGCCCGCGTCCTGCCGCGCCCGAGGCGGCCCGAACTGGCGCTCGCCCTCGCCAATATCGCGGGGCCGGGTGGGTTGACCCAGACCGTCACCGTGTCGCTCGGCGCGGGGCTGACCTTGCTCACCGCCATCGCGCTGACCGACGCCTCGATGACCGCCGAGCTGCGAACGCAATTGCCCGAGCGCGCGCCCAGCCATTTCTTTCTCGGCGTCAACAAGACGGAATTTCCCCGATTTGAGGCCCTGATCGCCGCGAAGGCGCCCGGCTCCGAGCTCGACAGCGCGCCGATGCTGCGCGGCAAGATCGTGGCGCTCGGCGACAGGCAGGCCGCCGACATCAAGGCGCCGCCGGAAGCGCAATGGGTGCTGAACGGCGACCGGGGGCTGACCTTTGCTGAGGAAGCGCCGGAAGAGTCCGAAATCGTCGAAGGCGCCTGGTGGCCCGAAAACTATCGCGGCGAGCCGCTGGTCTCGTTCGAGGTAGAGCTGGGCCGCGCTCTAGGCCTGAAGATCGGCGACAAGATCACCTTCAACGTGCTGGGCCGCAATGTGACGGCGAAACTGGCCAATTTCCGCACGGTCGAATGGGATTCGCTGAACATCAATTTCGTCATGATCTTCTCGCCGAACACGCTGGAGGCCGCGCCCTACAACATATTGGCGACGCTGAGCTGGCCGAACTCCGATCCGGCGGGCGAGGCTGAAGTCGTGCGCGCCGTCGCGGCGGAGTTTCCCACGGTCACCTCGGTTCGGGTCCGGGACGCGTTGGAAACGGTTAACAATCTGCTGAATCAGGTGTTTACCGCGATCCGCGTCGCGGGCAGCCTGACACTGGTGTCCGGCGTGCTGGTTCTCGCCGGGGCGCTGAGCACCGTGCGCGCCCGGCGCATCTACGAGGCCGTGATCCTGAAGACGCTCGGCGCGACGCGCTTGCGCATCCTGATGGCGCATCTGGCCGAACATCTCATTCTGGGGCTGGCGACGGCGATCGTGGCGGCCGGAGCCGGAACAGTGGTCGCTTATGTCCTGCTGACATACATCATGGATATTTCGTTCACCGCCTCGCCCGGTGCCCTATTGCAGGCGGCATTCTTTGCGACCATATTCATGGTGGCTTTCGGGCTCTTGGGCACATTACGCGTGCTGGGCGCAAAAGCGGCACCGTATCTGCGTGCTGAATAGTGGATGGGCGGATCTTTCCCTGTTGGATCGTATAACGTGCTAAGTTTGTTCTGGTATTCTCTAGTGCGTACCGGTGCGATCCAGGGTAAACATCCACGGGTAGGTTTCACTCTTCCCAACTGAAAGGGTTTCGAAGGGGCTTGATATGGCGGAATTGAACAGACAAACAATGACCGGCGCGCGCACCGGCACAGTCGCGATGGACGAAGGTCTGCGCGCTTACATGCTGCGCGTATACAACTATATGGCGGCCGGTCTTGCGATAACGGGCTCGTTGCTTACGCCGTGTACGCGCTCGCCGTAACGAAGGATCCTGCTGCCGCGGTTGCGACTGTAGGGACCGGCGGCATCATGCTGACCGAGTTCGGCCGTTTGGTTTTTGTCAGCCCGCTGAAGTGGGTTCTTCTGCTGGCGCCGCTCGGCCTGGTGTTCTTCATGTCCGCGCGCATTCATAAGATGAGCGTGCAGGGCGGACAGCTCACCTTCTGGATCTATGCGGCATTGGTCGGCGCCTCGATCGCGTCGATCTTCCTTGTCTATGCCCATGGTTCGATCGCGCGCGTGTTCTTCATCACCGCAGCGACGTTCGGCGGCTTGAGCCTCTACGGCTACACGACGCAGAAGGATCTGTCGGGCTGGGGTTCGTTCCTGATCATGGGCCTGATCGGCATCATCATCGCCTCGGTGGTGAACATCTTCATCGCCTCCTCGGCGCTGCAGTTCGCCATGTCGGTGATCGGCGTGCTGGTGTTCGCTGGCCTGACCGCCTACGACACGCAGCAGATCAAGGAAGAGTACTATGCCGGCGACACCCAGCTCGTGGCCGGACAGAAGGCCATTATGGGCGCGTTGCGGCTCTATCTGGACTTCCTGAACATGTTCCTGATGCTGTTGTCGCTGTTCGGCAATCGCGAATAGCTCAGATCCCAAACACACTGGAAAGGCCCCGCTTACGGGGCCTTTTTTCATGGGCAGGGTTGGCGGGAGCCGCCCATCAGGACGCTTGGCCGAAGTGTATTCGTCGAAGTGTATTCGGTGAACTTTATCACGCGCACCCCGTCGGCGCGACACCGACGCCCCTGAGCCGAACGCCTGCAAATATCAGGCCTTCACGAGTTCCAGCCGGCTTCGATCGAACACGCGCAGCACGCGGCAGAGTTCGTGTCCGCGTTTAAGAATCAGCCCGGTGGCGGCGATCACGCTGAACGCGCCCTGGCGCCGTGCCAGCCTCGGAGTCTTCTCGATCCGGTAGAGCGGGGCCTCCGCCGCCCGGCGGAAGATCGAGAACACCGCCCGGTCACGCAGCATGTCGATGGCATAGTCGCGCCATTCGCCCTCGCGCGACGCGGCAGCCGTAAATAGAGAGGATCTGATCCAGCTCGCCGCGATTGAAACTGATGATCTGAGGACGCCCTAAAGCGGCTCCTGCGAAAGCCCGGCTGGGTAAAGATCTCGCCAGCGGGGCGGAAAACTATCGGGGTCTGTTTCGCTCATCGCGCTCCCGTCTCGTAAAGCCATATCATTGCGGGGGGAAGCCGAAAGATCAAGCCCCACGCAGCACCTGGGTACAAGAGAAACCGCTTACTGTGCCGCGCTTTGCAGGCCCCGCCACACAGTTGGCATGGCTTCGCACTGCAACATGCCAGCTTTGAAACAAATCGCAACAAGGATCACGAAAGTGCCCCAGTTTGCCCTTTGCCCTGCCTTATTGCTCAGTAAAATGGAGATCGTTGTCTCTTGTCCCGGTTTTCTTGAGGCTTGTTGAGCCCCGCCCCCCGGGACTTCCTCTGGCTGGGGCTTGGAGACAACGGGTGTTCCCCAAAAGTGTGATCCTTCGGCGAGCCCTTAAAGAGAGCTCGCCGCTTTTCTTTGGAGCATGGTCCGCAAAGTGACGGTTTTGCGAGAGACCATGCTCAGGCAAAGATAGCGTCAGCCTTCCGCCACGGTCATCACGGTGCGCACGCCGATGACAGTGCGGCACCGCGCCGCCAGCTGTTCGCCGGTATCGGCCGGCAGCCGGGCGAAGCGCAATTCCAGCGACATTTCCTCCCCCGTTCCTTGCTCCGTCGAGGAATGCACCCGGTAGGGCACGAGCCCGAGCTTGGCGAATGGCAGGAGCACGCGGGGCAACAGATCGGCCCCGGCTTCGCCGGTGAGGAAGAAATAGGTTTTGGCGGGAACACAGGCAGGCGCGGCATCAGGCGCCGAATAAGCAGACATTGGAATCATCCTTCGCGAGATCGAAATCGAATGGGAAAGCGGTATTCCCGGCGCCCTCAGGCAGCCGGGCCGTTAATTCGACGCCACCGATCATGCAAGGCCATTGAACTCATGCGGGCAAAATACTCCGGTCCGGCCCGATCAGTGGCAAGGCATCGCTGAGACGGTACCTCGGAACCGGCGTCCTGAAGGCACCACCACACGCGGGAACATTCAGCGATTTCCGCCAGTTGTCTCATGGACGGAGCGTTGGGAGGCTATAGCCATGACAGACATGTCTGAACTCGCTCGATGATCGGCGAAAGCGGCCGGGCTCGCCTATGGCTGGCTGGCGTTCGTGATGACGTTCGCCTTCTTCGCCCATCTTGTCATTTTTCTCGGCAATATGCCGAGCCTGTCGGAGCCCATGGGTCAATCCCTCGGTCGATGTCGGCGCGGCAGCGCGCGCCTTTCCTCGCCGCTCTCATCGATCTCGGGCTCGTCGCGCTGTTCGGCCTGCAGCATTCGGCGATGGCGCGGCCCAGCTTCAAGGCGTGGTGGACGCGGATCGTGCCGCAAGGGCTGGAGCGCTCGACCTATGTGATGGCGGCCGAGCCTGGTCGGCTTTATCATGCTTGATATTCTGGCAGCCGATCCCGCTTGGTGATCTGGGACGTTTCCGGCCTCGGCGAAACTGTGATGTGGATGCTGTTCGCGATCGGATGGGCGCTGCTGCTGGCCTCCGGGATCAGCTTCAACCTATTGGATCTGCTCGGCATACGGCAGGCTCGTGCCTGGTATCGGGGCCGCCCCGACGCCGCCGCTCACGCTCAAGACCAACTGGCTCTACGATTGGATGAAGCATCCCATGTATGCCGGCGTGCTGCTCGGCCTGTGGATGACGCCGCATATGACGGTCGGCCATGCGCTGATGGCGGGCGGCTTCACGCTCTATATTCTGATCGCCATGCGTTTTGAGGAGCGCGACCTCAGCCGGAACTTCGGCGACGCCTATCAGGCTTGGCGGTCGGGATGCCCACATGCTCAGCTTCGCTCCGGAACGGACGCGAAAGCAGTGCGGTAATTGCTTCGTCCACCGTCGTTTCGCCCGCCAGAATGGCGCGCACGGCTTCGCAGATCGGCAATTCGATGCCGAGTTCGCGGCCGCGCGCTACCGCAGCGGCGGCTGAATGCGCGCCTTCGCTGACCGATTTGCGGGCGCCGAGAATATCGGCCAGCGCCCGGCCTTCGCCGAGCGCCTTGCCCAGCGACATGTTGCGCGACTGATCGCTCGAGCATGTCAGGATCAAGATCGCCGAGGCCCGGACAGCCCGGTCAGCGTCTCCGGCCGCGCGCCCATGGCGGTGCCGAAGCGCATCAGCTCGGCGAAGCCGCGCGTCATCAAGCCGGCCTGCGCGTTGTTGCCCAAGTTCGCGTCCCGTAACGATGCCGCAAGCGATGGCGATCACATTCTTCACCGCGCCGCCAAGCTGAGCGCCGAGCATGTCGCTGGTCCAGTAAAGCCGGAGCGAGCGGCTGCCCAGGGCATTGGCGACCGCATGGCCGATCTCTTCGCTCCGGGTGGCGAGCGTCAGAGCGGCGGGCAGGCCGCGTGCGATCTCGCCGGCGAAGCTCGGTCCCGCCATCACGCCGGGCATGGCTTCGGGAAGCGCCTCGGCAATGATGTCGGCCATCATCTTGCCGGTGTCTTCTTCAAAGCCCTTGGTGCAGATGATCACGGGCTTGGCGCCGATATGCTTCCTGAATTCGCCCGCCACGCTGCGGAAGAACTGGCTCGGCACCACCATCAGGATGAGATCGGCCGCCGCGACATCGGACGTCTTTCGCGGTGGCGCGGATAGCCGGGCTCGAGCGTCACGCCGGGCAGGTAGATGTGATTGCTGTGCCCGTGGTTGATTTCCTCGACCGTTTCGCGCTCATAGCCCCAGAGCACGACGTCGCGTCCGGCGCGGCGCGCGGCAACCGCCAGGGCCGTGCCCCAGGCCCCCGCGCCGATAATTCCTACACTCTGATACTCAGCCATCATGTCCTCTCAAGATCGATTGTCAGGCTTTCACACCCGCGCCGATCGCTTTCGGCGCCTTGTCATCCAAAGGCCAGCGCGCGCGCGCCGTGAAATCGCGCTCGTTCGGCAGGCCGTTAGCGAGCCGTTCGGCCCCGGCCCAGGCGATCATAGCGGCGTTGTCTCCGCACAGCGCAAGCGGCGGCAAATGCAGGCTGAAGCCGTTCGCGTCGGCGAGGGCGTCCAGCACAGCGCGCAGCCTCTTATTCGCCGCGACGCCTCCGGCGGCGACAAGCCGCAATGCGGATCCTGCCGGGACCATATTCTTATAGATCGCCATGGCGGTTTTTATCCGGTCGTTTACGGATTCGGCAATGGCTTGCTCGAAGGAAGCGCAAAGATCGCGAATGTCGGTGTCGCTCGAGAGGTTCCAGCCGGCGCGCTTCCTGGCGCAGCGCGGTTTTGAGGCCGGAAAAGGAAAAAT
This sequence comes from uncultured Alphaproteobacteria bacterium, assembly GCA_963731855.1. Classification (GTDB taxonomy): domain Bacteria; phylum Pseudomonadota; class Alphaproteobacteria; order Rhizobiales; family Rhodomicrobiaceae; genus R-RK-3. The sequence continues at coordinate 27,217 of CAVSXH010000002.1, forward strand.
GCGGTTCCGCGCGGCCGATCATCGGGCGCGGTAGGGCGAATCGCCTGGCATCGCCGCCGACCGCCCAGCGCTCGACCTCCGGCCCGCCGGGAAAGCCGAGGCCCAGCAAGCTTGGCGGTCTTGTCGAAGGCCTCGCCCAGCGCGTCGTCGAGCGTGGTGCCGAGGCGCTCATAGCGGCCAAGCCCGTGCACGGCGAGAAGCTGCGTATGGCCTCCGGAGACGAGCAGGAGCAGATAGGGCGGCGCGACGCCCTCGGTCAGCCCCACAGTCAGCGCATGGCCTTCCAGATGGTTCACCGGGATGACGGGCATGCCATGCACCAGGCCGATCGCCTTGGCGGTCATCACCCCGACGAGCAGCCCGCCGATCAGCCCCGGCCCCGCCGTCACCGCGACCGCCGACAGGTCGCCGAAGCCGAGCCCCGCCTCCTGCATCGCCGCCGCGATCAGCCCATCCAGCGCCTCGACATGCGCGCGCGCCGCGATCTCGGGCACCACGCCGCCGAAAGCGGCATGTTCGCGAAGCTGCGAGCGCACGAGATTGGCGCGGATCGCACCCGTCCCGTTGCCAAGCCGCTGGATCACCGCCGCGCCGGTTTCGTCGCAGCTCGTTTCCAGGCCTAGTACGTGAAGTGCGCTGTTGGACGCTGTCATTTTGCGTGGCTTAATCGGCATCGCCGTTGTAATGCTGGCGCATGGGCCCGTCTCTCGCGGGCAGTTGCCGCTCTCTCGCGCGGACCATAGGCCCGTGGAGCGGCGCGGCCAAGGTAAACTCATGCGAAGCGAACCGGAAACGCAAAATCCAATCCGTATCGGAACACGCGGCAGCAAGCTGGCGCTGGTCCAGGCGCATCAACTGCGCGACAGGCTGATGGCGGCCCACGGGCTGACCGAGGAGGATTTCGATTTCGCCATCATCAAGACCAGCGGCGACATCATCACCGACCAGCCGCTCTCGGCTTTCGGCGGCAAAGGGCTGTTCACCAAGGAAATCGAAGAGGCGCTGATCGCGGGCGAGATCGACGTCGCCGTGCATTCGATGAAGGATATGCCGACGAAGCTGCCGGAGGGGCTGGAGATTTCCTGCCTGCTGCCGCGCGAAGATGTGCGCGACGCCTTCATCAGCCTGAAGGCGGCGCGGCTGGATGCGCTGCCGCAAGGCGCGGTGCTGGGCACGTCCTCGCTCCGGCGTCAGGCGCAAGTCAAGCGGCTGCGGCCCGACCTGCGTGTCATTACCTATCGGGGTAATGTTGATACGCGGCTGCGCAAACTCGCGGACGGCGAGGCGGACGCAACATTGCTGGCGGCGGCCGGACTGCGGCGCCTCGGACTTGAAGACCGCATCACCGCGCTGATCGAAACGGACGAGATGCTGCCGGCCATCGCGCAAGGGGCGATCGGCATCGAGACGCGAATCGGCGATGAACGCATGCTGGGACTGCTTGCGGCGCTGCATGACCGGGAAACCAGCATCTGCGTCGAGGCCGAACGCGCCTTCCTCGCCGAACTCGACGGTTCCTGCCGCACGCCGATCGCCGGCCTCGCGACCATCTCCGGACAGCGCCTCGATTTTCGCGGCGAGATCCTCTTGCCGGACGGCAGCAAGTCGCACGCGACACGGCGGAATGGCGCGCCGGCGGACGCGGCGGCCCTGGGCATCGATGCCGCGCGCGAGCTGCTGACGGCCGCCGGGCCGGGATTTCTGCATAGGGGCGCTTGACATGAAACTCCTCATCACCCGCCCAGCCGAGGATGCACGGCGCCAGGCCGCTCCATTCGAGGCCCTCGGCCATGAGGTGATCGTGCGGCCGCTGATGGAAGTGGTTTTTCCGCGCCTGACGCCGCTGCGCCTGCAGGGCGTCCAGGGTCTGATCGCCACCAGCCGGAATGCGCTGCGCGGCCTTGCCCGGAATGGCAGTTTCGACGCGGCGAAGCGCCTGCCAACCTTTTGCGTCGGCGAGGGCACGGCGAGCTTTGCGCGCGAACTCGGCTTTGTGCATGTCGTGGCGGGCAAGGGCGCGGCGAAAGACCTCATCCCGCTTATTACCTACTCGACGGCGCCTGATGCCGGTGCGCTGCTCTACATCACCGGCCAGCATCTCGCCTTCGATCTGGAAAAGCCCTTGAAGGCGAAGGGGTTCGCCATACCCCGGGTGATCATCTACGAGGCACGCGAGGCGGACAAAAACGCGTTGGCCGCCTTTGCCGAAACGCTGCGCGCGGGAGTCGACGGCATCGTCCTGATGTCGCCCCGCACCGCAACCATTTGTGTGAACGCGATCAAGCAGTTCAAGTTGGAACGCGAAGCTCAGGCGGCGACATGTTATTGTTATTCGAGCGCGGTCGCGCGGCCTCTGCGGGAGATCGACGGGATGACGATTGCCATCGCATGCAGTCCCACGGAACCGGATCTGCTGGAACTCATCGGACCGGCGGCTTTCCAGGGCAAGGCGCTCGCCGATCTTAAAGAAGCGCTTGGTAAACGTTAATCTTTTCCATCTTATTTTGACGCCGGAGCAGGCCTGACGTTCGAGCCTGGCGGAGAGTAGAAGGCCATGACGACGAATAACGGACCTGACAGCGACGATCCAACACTGAGCGGGAAGGATCAACGGCCCCACGCGACGCTCGACCTGGAAGCGAGCGAAGTTTCGTCGCGTCCGCCCGCCGGTTCGGACGAGGAGGCCGCTTCGGACCCGCTCGCGCTCGACAAACCGCCCATGGGCGGGTCGGCGGATGCCTCCGAAGGCGGCATGCAAAGCTTCCTGACCCATATGGCCGCCGGCGGCCTGGGCGCGCTCGTGGCGTTCATCATTGCCTATTACGCCGGGATCACTCAGCGCGGTTCCACGGCGCCAAGCGCGACGGCGGAAGAAGCCGGGCTCCTGCGTGCGCAAATCGTCAAGACCGAGCAGCGCATCGGCGCGCTGGAGAAAGCCCTCGGCGAAGCGAACGCCAGGGTCGGGCAGCTCACGGCGGGCGGCGAAGGGAGCAGGGCGCTGACGCAGCAGCTTGCGGCCGTCACTGAGCGTCTCGACCGCGTCGAGGGCCGCCCGGCGGGCGCCGCCCTGTCGCCCGACGCTATGCGCGAATCGCTCGATCCGCTAAACGCCAAGCTCACCGATCTGGAAGGCAAGCTTTCCGGCGTCGCTAAGGCCCAGACCGATCTGCAAACCAACAGTAAGGCCGCCGCGCTAGCCGTATCCTTCTACAATCTGCGTCGGGCGGCGAATGAGGGCAAACCCTATGCCGCCGAGCTGCGCTCGGTTGCGCAAATGTCGCCTATTCCGCTCGACCTTGCGCCATTGGATGCCCGCCGCGAGCAGGGCATACCCAGCCTCGAGCAGCTTGCGGCCGAGTTCAACACGGCGGCAAATGCAGCACTCGACGCCGAGAACCAGCCTGCCGACCAATCCACGGTCAGTGAGCTTTGGTCTAAGGCAAAATCCTTAATCCGCGTACGCCGGAAGGGCGACGTGCCCGGCGATTCGAGCCGCGCCATCCTTGCCCGCGTGGAATACCGGCTGCAAGCGGGCGATCTCGCCGCATCCATCCAGGAGGCCGTGCAGCTCAAAGGTGCGGCCGCGGCGTCGTTTTCGCCGTGGCTTGAGAAGCTGAAGGCCAAACGCGCCGCCGACGAAGCGCTGGCGCGCGTCGAGGCGACGCTCCTCACCGCGCTTGGCGGGGAAGATCAGGCCAAGAGGGGGGGCTGATGGTTCGGGGGCTAATCTATCTGCTGCTGGTCGCCGCCGTTGCGATCGGACTTGCCTGGTTCGCTGACCGGCCGGGTGAGCTGACGATCAACTGGCTGAGCTATCAGATCGACGTGCCCCTGTTCTGGGTCACGGTCGCCGCGCTCGTTGCACTCGGCATTCTGCTTTTCGTATTCAGCTTCGTCAGCCGGCTGATATCGGGGCCGCGCCGTTTGCGGCGTCATTTGAAGAAGAAGCGGCAAGAGCGCGGTTACGACGCGCTCCGCAAGGGAATCTTTGCGGTCGGGGCGGGCGATGAAGCGGTAGCGGCACGCTACGCTATCGAAGCGCGCCGCGCCTTGCCGAGGGAGCCGCTGACCGAACTGCTGCGCGCTCAATCGGCACAGCTTAGCGGCGACCGCCGCACCGCGCAGCGCATCTTCGAAGCCATGTCGGATCGTTCCGACACGCGGCTACTCGGTCTGCGCGGGCTGTTCTTGGAAGCGAGCCGCGAGGGCGTGAGCGAGGCCGCCCATCAATTCGCTGCACGCGCCATGTCGCTCAATCCCGCGCTCCCCTGGCCGGTCCACGCATTGTTCGATATGCAGTGCCGTTCGCGCAATTGGCAGGGCGCATTGGAGACCTTGGCGGTGGCGCGCAACCATCGCCATCTCGACCGCAAGACAGCCGACCGGCGGCGCGCCGTTCTGCTCACCGCGCAGGCGCTCGACCTCGAAGCGGCGGAGAGTGCCAGAGCCGCCGAACTGGCGCAGGAAGCGCACCGGATCGCACCCGATCTCGTTCCCGCCGCCACGCTCGCCGGCCGCGTCATGGCCGGGCAGGGCAACGCCTATAAGGCGGCGCGGGTGCTGGCGCGGACCTGGCAATATACGCCGCATCCCGACCTGGCAATCGGCTACGCCTATGCGCGCCCCGGCAATTCGCCGCGTGACAGGCTTGCCCGCATCAGATCGCTGATCGTCCTCACGCCGGATCACCTGGAGGCCCGCATTGCCCTGGCCTCCGCCGCCGTGGACGCGCGGGAATGGGGCGAGGCTCGCGCAGCGCTGCTGCCGCTCATCGCCAAAAATCCGAGCGCCAAGGTTTGCGCCCTGATGGCGCGCATCGAAGGCGGGGAAAAACGCGACGCGGGCCGCGTGCGCGAATGGCTGGCACGTGCCATCAGGGCGCCGCGCGACGCAGTGTGGATGGCGGACGGGATCATTGCGAACGAATGGGCGCCGATATCGCCTGTCACCGGTGCTCTGGATGCGTTCGAGTGGCGGGTGCCGCCGGACCAGTCGCGGGCAGGGATCGCCGATGCGTTGTTCGATGAGGTCTCGGCCCTCAGCCAGGAACTGGACGGTGTCGCGCTCAAGATTACCGAGACCAACCTCTCGGAACCGGTCGCTAAGGATGCCGCCGTCAATCAGCCGCTGACCATCACGATAACGGCGGAAGACGTGCCGGCAGCGAGCGTCAAGCCGGCTCCGCCGCCTGCGAAAAAGCCGGAGGAGAAACCTGTTCCGGCTGAGGCGGTCGAAGCCGACCCCGCCGCTGCCCGTGCCGGCAAAGCCCAGCGTTGAAAAGCCTGTTGTGGCTGAGAAGCAGTCCGTGAGTGAGGGCAAGACATCCGCCGGGGCGGGCCCGGCTGGCGTTGGGACACGGCCAGCCGCGCCTTCGCAGCCAGTCGGCCCGAAGGTGATGGAGCCTGCTGCAACGCAATCGGCCTCTCAGCCGGTGAAGCCTGCGGCAAAGCCGGAAGCAAAGATCTTCGTGCCCGACCGTCCGCCCGACGACCCCGGCCCCAATCCCGCGGATTTGGATGAAACCAGTACACCGTATACGCGCTTTCGCGGTTCACCCAAGCAGCAGATCAGCTAATGCACCGGACCGAAAAGTGTACGCACTTTTCGGATAAATCTGATGCATAAACAAAGAACTAGAGCGCCGCTCCGCGTTCAGCGGAGCGTCGGGCGCTCTAGCATCCCAGTTGCAATTTTTCTGCGGCTCTAAATCCATAGGTGACCGTGATTGGGAGGTCATGGATGGCGGGAGCATCGATCGAGTCGACGCTGGAGCTTTGGCGGCGTCGCTAGTCGGCATTGAGGGCAGCCGTTGGGCTATCGAGGACACTTCGAGACAGCCAAGAACGAGCTTGGCCTCGACCATAATAAAACTCGTTCCTCCCATGGATGGCATCGACAATGTCGCATACGCACTGTCAAAGACGCGGACGTTTGCGAAGAGCGCGTCCGGCATCGCGGCGGTTTGAGTTTAAAGTTGATCCGACCGTAGAGATAGCGCCAGCAGTATCGCATAGCATCTACCGAGCATGTTTCTGCTTCTTCTCTGAGGCAACCTCGGCAGCTAGAATGGGTTCGTATTTTTCGTTCACGGGTGTGTGATAGTTGGCGGGCTATCAGCGCCGACAAGTTTGCGTATCGGCGGGGCGGCGCACTCAGCGCGAAGTGTCCTGCGCCGCCACGCTTCGCAGCCTGTTGCTCTGGGCGGCAGCAAGCTTCTGCATTCGCCGCAGGTCCGTGTCCGACAACCGCATCGCCACCGACACCCATTCTTCGGCGATGTCGGCCATTTCCAGAAAGCTGATGGGGAAGCTGCGACGGCGCGCATTGTACATGGCGAGCGTTGCGTTGAAGCGGCGCGACAGCTTGACCAGGTGGCGGTCCATCTCAAACCTGCCGCTCCCCGTGGGCAGGACCTTGTCGACGAGTTGCACGGCATGGAGCTCGGCGGCGGTATGCAGATTGCCTTCAAGGATGAAGGTCTCGGCCTTTGCCTGTCCGACGCGGCGCATCAGGAAAGAATAGGCGCCCATGCCGGGAAACAAGCCGTAAAGCATCTCCGGCAGACCAAATTTGGCCTGCTCTTCGGCGAGGATGAAGTCGCAGGACAGGGCCAATTCCATGCCGCCGCCCAGCGCGTCGCCCGCGACGAGTGCGCCGACCAGCATCGGCGAATGCAGGGCGCTGTAATTCATGAAGCACACGTCGATGCAGCATAGCGCATAGGCCTTCAGCCGGCCGTAATCGCGCTGCCTGACGAGCTGCTCGAAATATTTCAGATCGCCGCCGAGATTGAAGATGCCGCTTCTGCCGGACGCCCAGATCAGAAAGCGCGCCACCTCCGCCGCGCTCGCCGGCTCGCTGCGGTGAAAATCCTGGACCGCCCGCTGCACGGTGCGAATGTCGTTCAGCAGCCGGGGGGCGAAGCTGCCGCCGGCGAGATGCTGCTGGAAACACCAGACCGCGCCGACATCGACGTCGATCTCCAGTTTAAGCTCGGCGAGATCGAGCGCGCCAAGCGCTTCGGCCAGCTTCATGGCGGGCGGATGGGACGATACCGGCGCCGGCGGGGCATGGCGCGCGGCCGCCGATGGGGCACCGATGTGCGGCTGGACCGGCCAATTATAGTTGTTGCCGTCCATCAATATGCGCATGAAGCCTCACCGAGTATGAACGTGTGTACACAACCTTAGGTGGTGTATTCTGTTCCAAGGTGAAACGGCTGGGAAGAAAATTCTCAGCCATACGGGCGAATTTCGCCGGCAATCGATCGAACGGCAGCAGCCTTAAGCTGCTTACCAAATTCGTTCGAAATGAAATCAGCAACTTCACGCAAACTTTCCCAAACGGCAGCTATAATTTTGAAGATCGGGTAAAGCGGTCTTATAAAGCAGTATGGCCAGCAAGTGTTGCGGTGCTTTCCCATGTCGATAGCGTATCACGAGGCCGGGAAGAGCGGCGATTTACTTCGCAGGGGGCAAAGCGCAGCGCTGTCCGGCTCCTTCGTCGCAATTATCGACGATCTGGAAAGCAACCGAACCTTTTTGGAACACCTGGCGGGCCTGCTGCCGGAGATACGGCGCGTGGCGACTTTCGCTTCAGCTGAACGCGCGCTCGTTGCGTTCGGCAAGGATCCTCCCGATCTGGTTATCACCGATTTCAACATGCCCGGCATGAACGCGGCGGAGTTTCTCGAAGCCTTCCGTCAGGCGCCCGAGCTTCAGGATATTCCGGTGATCGTGGTGTCGAGTCACAGCGAAACCGAAAAGCGCCACCGTGCGCTGCTGGCAGGCGCCACGGATTTCCTGATGGTGCCTCTCGACACGGTCGAATTCAAGGCGCGCACACGCAATCTGCTGCGGCTCAGCCAGCACCAGAAGGTGCTGCGGACGCAGAGCCTGTCGCTGCGCAGCGAGCTGGTCGAGACGCGCCATCAATCGATGCAGTCCCGGCACCGCTTCATGAGCATCATCGACTGCGTGCCTGCCCTGGTATTTGCGGTGAACGCGGCCGGCGATTGCGTTTTCGCCAATCAATATTGCTTCGACCTTCTGGGCCTGCAGCAGGGCGACGAGGGCCTGCGCGGCGTCCAGCCGCTTGCGGCCAGAGTGAACGCCGCGGCGGGCGCCCCGTCGAGCTCCAACGCCCGGAGCGCGGAAATCAGCCTGACCCGGCAGGACGGGCGCGAGCAAACCTTTCTCGTCATCGCCAAACCGGCCGGCGGGCGTCTGAAGGAAGGGCTGACGGTCTATTCCGGCATCGAAATCTCGCGGCTGAAGGACACCGAGCAATCGCTGCGCAAGGCCAAGGACGAGGCGGATGTCGCGAACCGGGCCAAGAGCGCGTTCCTGTCGAACATGACGCATGAGATCAGGACGCCGCTCAACGCGATCATCGGCTTCACCGACGTGATCCACAGCGAAATGCTCGGGCCACTGAACAACAGCCGCTATCGCGAATATATCGGCGACATCCAGGCGAGCGCCCGGCATCTCCTGGCGATCATCAACGAAATACTCGACTTCTCGCAGATCGAAGCCAACCGCCATACCGTGCGGCTGAGCCGCTTTTCGCTGCTCGAATGCCTGACCAACGTCAACAGCCTGCTCAAAAACCAACTGGATGAGCGTGGCAACCGGCTCGAACTGGCCGGCATCGGCAATCTGACCATCGAATCCGATCATCAGAAGCTCACCCAGGTGTTCCTGAACCTGCTCACCAACGCCAACCGGAGCATGGAAGGCGGGACGATCCGCATATCGGCCGCACGGTCGCCGCCCGATGGGCTGATCATCACCTTCGACGATCACGGCACTGGCATGGACGAGGCGGAGCTCGCGCTCGCGGTGACGGAATTCGGCCGCCTGTCGACCTCCGCTTTCATCAGTAACGAGCATCCAGGCGCAGGCCTGGGGTTGCCCATCTCGATCGGTTTCATGACCTTGCTCGGTGGCAGGCTGGAAATCGAAAGCGCGAAAGGCAAGGGAACCTCGGTGCGCATTGTCTTGCCGGAATGCGTGGTCGCGGACGCGCGCCTGTCGGAGCCGCAAGGCCGCAACCGCGACAGCGTGCCGGCGCAGACGGTGCAAGGCGGCTAAGACATTGCCCCGTCCAGCATTATCGTTTCAGTTCCGACCTCACCGCTTCCGTCAAGATTTGCGGCGGGTCCGCGATGCCGTCCTCAGGGCGCGCCGGCTTGAGCCGCTGGAATTCGACCAGATCGTCGTCCGCTTCGCTGTCGGCTTCGTCATCACCACCTACGCCGCCGTCTCCCATCTCCTTGAAGACCCGGACGCGCAATCGGCGGCGGTCATCGTGGCGCTGCTCGTCGGCGCCTGGCTGCTTGGCGGGGCGTTCCTGGCGCATCTGGCGCTTTGGCCGCATCGCCGGCTGGAACGGCGGGCGGCATCCATCTGCACGGACGCGGTGGCGCTCAGCCTGCTGATCGGATTCGGCGAGCGGTCGGCGGCGATGTTCTTTCCGGTCTATCTCTGGGTGACGCTCGGCAACGGCTTCCGCTTCGGCGTCGGCTATATGTATGGAGCGATCGCGGCGAATGCGGGATGCTTCGTCGTCATGGCGATGCTGACGCCCTATTGGCGCGACGCCTGGCAGTTTTCCGTCGGCCTGACGCTGGCCATCATCGCCATTCCCTTCTATGTCGCCAAGCTCATCCGGAATTTGCGCACCGCGATGAACGAGGCCGAGGCCGCAAGCCGGGCCAAGACCGAATTCCTGTCGATGATGAGCCACGAGCTGCGGACACCGTTGAACGCCATATTGGGGCTCGCGCAGCTCTCCAAAATCACCGCGACGAGCACCAAGGAGCGCTTCAGCGCCGTTTCGACCGAGCTTGCCGCCGGGCGCCTCCTGCGCATGGTCGACACCATCCTCAACTTTCAGCGCATCGAGAGCGGCGCGGCGGAGCGCCGCGACCGGAAGTTCGACATTCTCGAAATGCTGGCCGAGGTGAAGGCCATCATCGAGCCGCTCGCGCGGCAAAAAGGCCTTGAGTTTCACATCCGTTTCGCCTCGGCGCTGCCGGCCGCGCTGTGCTCCGATCCGGATCACATCCAGACCATCACGTTCAACCTCGTCACCAATGCCGTGAAATACACCAAGTCCGGCAGCGTTTCGCTAACCGTCGGTGTGACCGGCGACATGCGGGATCCAGAGCTGTTGATCGCGGTGCGCGACACAGGCGACGGCATTTCGCCTGAAGCGCAACCGCACATATTCGAGCGTTTCGTCCGGGGTGCAAACCACCAGGCATCGGCCGAGCCGGGCGTAGGGCTCGGCCTTTCCATGTGCCGGTCGCTCGCCGAATTGCTGGGCGGGAGTCTGGGATGCGAGAGCGTGCTCGGCAAAGGCTCGTATTTCTGGGCAAGGTTACCGGTGACGGCCGACCCGGACGCCGTGGAGGAGACTGTCCCTACGTCGCTCGCGCCAACCGCGCCGGTTCTGTGGCTTTCGCCGCGGCCCGGACAAGTGCCCGCGATTTCGGCCAACCCAGTGGCGGGCGACATGGACGCCCTCGCCCGCATGGCCGATGCCGATCCGCCGCTTTCCACCCATGTTCTCATCGTCGATCTCGACCGTGCCAGCGAGGAAGCTCGGGGTCGTCTGCGGGACGCTCTGGCGGATGAGCGTCCGCCCGCTCTCATCGTGCTGAGCTTGGCCGCCGAGGTGCCCGGCGACATTCCCGCCGCTGCGAAGGCGATCGTCACGCCGGCTCGGCACCGCGAGTTGGACGATATCGTCGCGACGGTTGCGCGCTGGCATTGGCGCGTGACGCAGCAATTCGACGCCGCCCCCGTCGAAGTGACGGCCCTCGTTCGGCGGCTGACCGTTCTGGTCGCGGACGATAATGCTCTCAATCGCGATGTGACCCAGCGCATGCTGGAGCTGGACGGGCATCGGGTGATTCTCGCCGAAACGGGCGAGGAAGCGCTGCACCATCTGCTGGAAGGCGAGGCGGAGGTGGCCTTTCTCGATGTCAACATGCCCGGAATGAGTGGGATCGAGGCTTGCCGAAGCTACAAGGCGGGGCTGGGCAGCGGCGCCCGCATTCCGGTGCTCGGCCTGACGGCGGACATTTCGGATAGAACCCGCCAGGACTGCCTGCGCGCGGGCATGGAGGACGTTTTGGGCAAACCCGTTACGCTTGAGCATCTGCGCGGCGCGCTTGCCGATCTGCAACTCGCGGCCGGCAGCGCTGCCGCTCCGGCCGCCGGCAGTGCCATAGCGGCGGAGGCCGACGAGCCGGTGGTCGACGAAAGCCGCATTGCATTCGTTCGCGAACTCTTCGGCGAAGAGAAGTTCAGCAATCACTTCCTGGCAAGCTTCAAGCGCGATGTCGGCCGCAATTTGGAGCTGCTCCGGCAAGGTGTAGCGTTGCAGCGGAGCCAATGCATCGGCGATGCGCTTCACGCCATCAAAAGCAGTGCCTGCACGGCGGGCGCCAAACGGCTGTTTCGCACCGTGGAGCGGCTTGAGCGCGCGGATCACGAGGGCGGCGCGGCGGGCGCGGAATTGGCGATCCAGACGGAATTCCGAAGCTTTTGCGATGCGGTGGAAGCGCTGCGCTTTCCGCCGGAGGAGCGGCGCGAATTGGTTAATTGCGCCTGAACGGTCGGCCTGCTGCCTCTGACCTGCCGGTGCGGATGCCCCCGGTCAGAAGCATTCAGATGAGGTGTGCGCCTGCCGCTGCCCCCTTCCAATTTCAAAAAAACTAATTTGATTCAGAAGCTTGGAAGTTTTTCTGGCAATAGCGCGCCACTATGGCGCATTAAGCTCATTGCGGAATTGACCGCCTCGGCAAACGCTGTGCGGAGTATAGTAACCGTCCGATAAGTTGCTCGGACGGCTTCCGGAAAACAGAGACATTTGTGATCCCATCGATTTCTCTTCCCACGCGCCTTCAGGCATATGCATCGCGGTTCGCTGAGCGCTTTCGGGCCAAGCGGCAGGACGCGGCTTCGGCCAGCGGCGTGCTGTCCCGGACCTCGCCCTCCGGCGGCCCGCCGAGGATCGGCATTTTCGGACTGTTCGGCTCCGGCAACCTCGGCAATGACGGATCGCTGGAAAGTTTCCTCGGCTCCCTGCGTTCAGCGCATCCGGACGCTGAACCGCATTGCATTTGCCACGGAACGGAAGCTGTGCGCGAGCGGTTCGGCATCCCCGTGCTGCCGATCCAGGCCCCGCCGCCCAGCAGCCAATGGCTGAAACTGCTGAACAAATTGTCCCTGCGGACCCTGTTTCGCGCGTTGGAATGGGTGCAGACCATCCGGGCGGCAAGACGCTTCGATCTTGTCGTCGTGCCCGGAACCGGAATGCTCGACGATTTCGGCGAGCGCTGGCGGGACATGCCCTATCATCTGTTCCGCTGGTCTCTCGCTTGCCGGCTGGCGGGGACGCCCTTCGCCTTCGTCAGCATCGGTGCCGGGCCGATCCATCATCCGTTCAGCCGCTGGCTGATGCGTAGCGCGGCCGCGATGGCCCGCTATCGCTCTTATCGCGATATGAATTCCAAAAACTATATGGGTGGGATCGGCCTCAATCGGCCCGGCGACGCGGTAACGCCGGATCTGGCCTTCCGCTTGCCACTACCGGCTTTGCCGCCCCCATCGGCCGCCGGGCGGCGCGTGATCGGCGTGGGCATGATGGGCTATGCCGGCTGGAAGCATTCCCAGGCGGACGGCAAGGCGATTTACCGCGCCTATACAGCCAAGATGACGCAATTCGTGGCATGGCTCGTCGGGCAGGGATTCCGCGTCAGGCTGATTATGGGCGACGAGGGCGACATCCAGGCGATGAACGACGTTTGCCTGGCGATCGGCGAACAGGGGGCCGGCATGGCGGCCCATGTCACCGCCGAGACCGCGCGGTCGCTCACCGAAGTCATGCGCCAGATCGGTGAAACCGAACTGCTGGTCGCGACGCGCTTTCACAATGTCGTCTGCGGCTTGATGATGGGAAGGCCGGTGATCTCGCTCAGCTATGCCAAGAAGAACGATGTGCTCCTCGACGAGATGGGACTTCAGGATTTTTGCCAGCACATCGAGTTTGTCAATCTCGACCGGCTAAAGGCCCAGTTCGAGCGGCTGATGCGGGAACGAGACCATTTCCAGCCCGGAATCATCCAGAAAGCCGCCCAATATCGCGAGCAGCTAGCCGAGCAGGAGAAGCATCTGCTGACCGAGCTGCTGTAGGCCATTGATCGGCAGAGCCGTTTCCTTCGCCTGCGCTCTTTTCGGACTAATACTTTAGATTAATCCGCGCATCGCTCGGCCTATAACGATGAGATATATCCCTCTACACACATCGCTGGTTACCTTGCAGCGCTGGACGCTTGGCCGGCGGATTGAGTAAGATGCGCCGATGGCAAATCAAAATGTCGCCGGAGATTTTCCGGACGTTTCCGTTGAGAACTGGCGATCCGCGGCGCTGAAGGCGCTTGGCGGCGGCGCTTTGGATGAGCTCGACGCCGAACTTTACGAGCAGTTCCCGGTCGCGCCCCTCTATGCCAGGAATACGAGTGCGGAAGCGGCACGCCTTTCCGGCGCCGTGGGCGCCGCGCCTTTCATTCGCGGCGCGCGCCTTCCCGCCCGGACGCAGGGCTGGGCGATCATCCAGTTTCTCGACCATCCGGACATCGCGGAAGCAAGGCGTCAGCTGCGTAGCGATTTTGCCAATGGCGCCCGCGCCTTCTGGGTGCAGTTCCTTGGCAATATTCCCTATGGCGGCAGCTCTCTCGGTGCGCGCAAGGTCGACGCGCTGGAGGCGGTGTTCGCGAACGTGGCGCTGGAGGATATCGAACTCCACGTCTCGGGCGGCTTCGACGCCATCGCTGGCGCAGCTTTGATCGCGGCGCTGATCGAGCGGCGTGGCATTGCTCCGGCCAGGGTTAAAGGCTCCGCCGGGCTCGATCCGCTCAGCCATGTCGCGGCGACGGGAGCCATCCCCGCTGAGCGCGCCCGCGTAATGGCCGAGGCCGTCGATGCGGCAACCTATCTGCGCGAAAAAAACTACGGCCTGACGCCGTTCCTCGTCTCGGGGCGGGCGTGGCATCAGGCCGGCGGCTCATCGCGGGAGGAACTCGGTTTTGTGCTCGCGGCCGGCGTCGCCTATTTCCGCGCACTGATCGATGCGGGCTGGTCGCTGGAGGACGCCGCCAAGGCGATCCGGTTCTCGCTCACCGCGGATGCGGACATCTTCATCACCATCGCCAAGTTTCGCGCCATGCGGGCGCTGTGGGCACGGGTCACCGAGGCCTCCGGGCTCGCGCCGACGCCCCCTTCGCTGATCGCTGAAATGTCCTACCGCATGGTCACCGAACGCGATCCGCATGTGAATCTGCTTCGCGCAACCGCCGCCGCCTTCGGTGCGGCGGTCGGCGGCGCGGAAGCGGTGCTGCTCATACCCTTCAACACCAGGAACGGCACACCGGACGCCTTTTCGCGGCGGCTCGCCCGCAATACGCAGCTCATCTTAAGCGAGGAAGCCCAGCTCGGGCGCGTGGCGGACGAAGCGGGCGGGTCCTGGTATGTCGAAAGCCTCACCCATCAGCTTGCGGCGGCGGCATGGGACGAATTCCGCGCTGTCGAGGCGGCGGGCGGGCTGCTGGCCGCACTGGAGCAAGGGCTGATCGCGCGCAAGCTCACCGATGTCAGCATGCGGCGCCACGCCAATCTCGCCCGCAATCGCGACAAGATCACCGGCGTTTCGTCCTACCCCGATATTTGCGAGCAGCCGCTGTTTTCGCGGCCGGAAGACATCGCCATCGACCTGACCGCGCCCGACGAGGAAGGCGAGATTGCCCAATTGCCGCCGGCGTCGAAAGGCAAGCGCTTCGCTGTGCTGGTCGATGCCGCGCAGAACGGCGCGACACTTAAAGCCCTCGAACGCGCCTGCGAAAGCCTTGTCGAACGCTACGATTTCATTCCTTCGATCGCGGAACGCGCCGCCGAGCCGTTCGAGGAACTGCGCGCCGCCTCGGACCGCGCCATGAGCCGGGTCCGTGCCCGTCCGCCGGTCTTCCTCGCCAACCTCGGGACGCTCTCCGACTACAATGCGCGGGCAGGGTGGGCAAAGAACTTCTTCGCGGCCGGCGGCATCGAAGCGCTCGATGAGGGCGGCTTCACCAAAATCGAAACGCTGCTGCGGGCTTTCCAGCGCAGCCCTGCGCCGGTCGCCTGCATCTGCGCGTCGGCCAAGACGCTGGCGGCGATGAGCGGAGTGCCCGCTGCGCTGAAGCGCGCCGGCGCGGTCGCCGTTTATCTCGCAGCCGACCCGGATATGCTGACGGGTCTGGCCGAAGCGGACAAGCGGGCGATCGACCGCATCGTCTATGACGGCTGCAACATGCTGACCACGCTTACTGAATTGCATCACATGATGCGCGTGAAGGAACTCGGGCAAGCCGAGTCGGAGGACTTCGACGACGACGAAGATCGCCCCGGCGCCAGCCTTCCCAGATAATAACGGATCGATTGTGTTATGAGCCGCTTGCCCGATTTCGCGCAGATGGAATGGACTCTTCCCAAAGCTGGCGCCGCCGGGCCGCCCGCTGCGCAAAAAAACGCGATGACGCCGGAGGGTATTCCGCTCGCGCCCGTTTACGACGAGGCCGCCCTTGAAGGCCTCGATTTCCTCGACGGGATGCCGGGCCTGCCGCCGTTCCTGCGCGGCCCCTATCCAACCATGTACGTGCAGCAGCCCTGGACGATCCGCCAATATGCCGGTTTTTCCACGGCCGAGGAGTCCAACGCATTCTACCGCCGCAATCTGGCCGCCGGGCAGAAGGGCCTGTCTATTGCCTTCGACCTCGCCACCCATCGCGGCTATGACAGCGACCATCCGCGCGTCAAGGGCGATGTGGGCATGGCGGGCGTCGCCATCGACTCGATCTATGACATGCGCACTCTGTTCGACGGCATTCCCTTGTCGGAAATGACTGTATCCATGACGATGAACGGCGCGGTGCTGCCGGTGCTGGCGCTCTACATCGTCGCGGCGGAAGAGCAGGGCGTGCCGCCGGAAAAGCTTGCCGGCACCATCCAGAACGACATTCTCAAGGAGTTCATGGTCCGCAACACCTACATCTACCCGCCCACGCCTTCGATGCGCATCATCTCGGATATCTTCGCCTACACCTCGCAACGCATGCCGAAATTCAATTCGATCTCGATTTCCGGCTACCACATGCAGGAAGCCGGGGCGACCGCGGATCTGGAACTCGGCTATACGCTCGCCGACGGCATGGATTATGTGCGGGCGGGCATCAAGACGGGGCTCGACGTCGACAGCTTCGCGCCGCGTCTCTCCTTCTTCTGGGCCATCGGCATGAACTTCTTCATGGAAGTGGCCAAGATGCGGGCCGCCCGCATGCTCTGGGCGAAGATCATGAAGGATCTGGGCGCGAAGGACCCGCGCTCGCTTTCGCTCAGAGCGCATTGCCAGACCTCGGGCTGGAGCCTCACCGCCCAGGATGCGTTCAACAATGTCGTGCGCACCTGCATCGAAGCGCTCGCTGCGACGCATGGCGGCACGCAGTCGCTGCACACCAATGCGCTGGACGAGGCGCTTGCCCTGCCTACCGATTTCTCGGCCCGCATCGCCCGCAATACGCAGCTCTTCATTGCCCAGGAGACCGGCACCGCTCGCGTCATCGATCCCTGGGGCGGCAGCTATTTTGTCGAGCGGCTGACCCACGATCTGGCGCGCAAGGCCTGGGCGCATATCGAGGAGGTTGAGCGGCTTGGCGGCATGGCGAAGGCCATCGAGGCGGGCCTGCCGAAAATGCGCATCGAGGAAGCCGCCGCCCGCACCCAGGCGCGCATCGACAGCGGCGCGCAGACCATCGTCGGCGTAAACAAATACAAGCCGGAAAGCGATCGCCCTATCGATGTGCTGGTGGTCGACAATTCAGCTGTGCGCGCCAAGCAGATCGAGAAGTTGAAGCGGCTGCGTGCGGAACGCGACCTGGCGGAAACCGAGGCTGCGCTCAGCGCGCTGACAGATGCTGCGCAAAGCGGGCAGGGCAATCTGCTCGACCTGTCGGTCAAGGCGGCGCGGGCGAAAGCCACCGTTGGCGAGATTTCCGACGCCATGGAGAAGGCCTTCGGCCGCCACCGGATCGACACGCGCGCCGTGTCGGGCGTTTACCGTCAGGAGATCGGGCATATGAATGAAGATGTGCGGCGCGTGCTCGCCATGACCGATGCGTTCGAGGCCAATGCCGGCCGGCGTCCGCGCATTCTGGTCGCCAAGGTCGGCCAGGACGGCCATGATCGCGGCCAGAAGGTGATCGCCTCGGCCTTTGCCGATCTCGGTTTCGACGTCGATATCGGCGCGCTGTTCGCGACGCCCGCAGAATGCGCCCGTCAGGCCATCGAGAACGACGTGCATATTGTCGGCGTGTCCTCGCTGGCCGCCGGACATCTGACACTGGTGCCGGACCTCAAAGCCGAGCTCACGGCGCAAGGCCGCCCGGACATCATGGTGGTCGTCGGCGGCGTCATTCCGCCCAAAGACTATGACGCGCTTTTCGCTGCCGGCGCCAAGGCGGTGTTCGGTCCCGGCACCGTGATCGCCGAAGCCGCCGCCGATCTGCTGAATAAGCTGAACGCGCAGCTCGGTCACACCTCGCTCGAAGCGGCGGAATAGGGCCTCGCCCGCACCTCGTCCTCCTTTAAGCTGCGGCAGTGGCGTGACGCGTCATCTGGTGGCGGGGGGTAGGCTGCTGCTCGCCCGTGCGTTGTCGGGTTCGGGGCTGCGCTGCTCCGGCGGGATAATGTGCGGCACGCTCTGGTCGAACTCGAAGAGCTGGCGCAGGAAGCCGGGCGCCAGCATCGACATCGGGTTGACCAGCACGTCGGGTTGCGAGTTCGGGCCCTTGACCGCGAAGGTGATGCCGAACACGCCTTCACCGCTGCGGCCGGAGAGGATGTCGCCAATGATCGGAATTCCGCCGAGAACGCCGTTCAGACCGTAAAGCGGCACGTAGGTGCCGGACAGATTGATCTGCTCACGCTTGAAGTCGATCGAGCCGCGCATCGTTGCGCCGAGCAGCGGGCCGCTGATCGCGGCGTCATGCAGGATGAATTGCCCGTAGCCGACCGAGAAGGGTACGCGCATTCTATCGAATTGCAGCTGGTCGGAATATTGGGGCTGGGCCTTGACCTTCACGTTGGCCTTTTGCGCTCTCGGGCCGGAAAGCACCTCGCCCACGACCTGATCGTTGGCGATGATGAAGTTGCGCGCATAGAGCACACCCACTTTCTGCGCGTTGCCGGTGCCATCCAGATTGACCTTAAGCGAGACTTCGCCGCCGCGCGCCGACGGATAGAAGCCAACCAGCCGGAAGGCTGAGCCAGCATCGGTCGCCTCGGCAAGCAATTCGCGCGGCTGCCCTTTTTTGATCTCGATGCGCGCCGCCAGCGGTTCCTTGCCGTTCAACTGGCCATGCACGTCGAGGGAGACCAGCTTGCCGCCCCGGCGTTTCGCTTCGACGGCGACGGCCTTCAGCGTGGTGTCGAAAAAGCCGAGCACCGTGCCGAACTCCAGCTTCATGTCCACGCCCGGCGCATCCTTGGGCGGTAGCGGCTGGTCATCGGCGACCTGCCCGGCGGAGAACAGCGATCGGAAGAACTGACGGCCGTCGTATGAATTGCCCTTGGCGCGCACCTGCCAGATGTTGTTGCGGCCGAGTTCGCCACTCATCTCCATCTGCGTCTGCGCATTAAGCGTCAGCACGGGAAAATTGAAGGCAACAGGCTGGCGTTTGTCGTCGATGCTGAGCGAGCCGCGCATCGCGAGATCGTCGCCCTGAAGATTGAAGCTCTTCAGCTCCAAGCCGCCGGCCTGCTGCGCCGCCTCGATGTCGAGCGTCAGAACGGCGCGCTGGCCGGGCGGTTTTCTCCAGCCGAAACCGGCCATCAGCACGTCCGTATCGGTGAGATTGGCCTCGAAGTGTACGAGTGGAGGCGCGGCCTTGCGCAAGCTCACCGTCAATTCGCAGTCGACGCCGCCGCGCAAAACATGGTTCACGTCGAGCCCAAGCTCCTTGCGCGCAGGCTCATCGAGCACGGCGCGCAGACGAAGCGGCGGCTGCTGCTCGGGCGCGGCATCGAAGATGCGCTGCCAGGCGACCTGCACGGGCAGGCCGTTCATCTTCAGCTCGCCCCGCGCTTCGATCGCCTTTTCCGAGACATCGAAATCCAGATCGCCGCCATGAACGCCGACGCCGCCCGGCAGGTTATTGGCGCGCGCATTGGCGAGTTGTGCCCGGCCGTTGAGCTTCATGTCCTTGAATTTCAGGTCGGCCAGCAGCGGCATGCTCAAGCTGAATGTGCTGACCACCGATGCATCGATTTCAGGCACCTTCGTGTCCAGTGCGCGGATGTAGCCGAGCGGCGGCTGGTCCAGCAGTTCCAACACGCTGGCGGCCTTGGCTTCGCTCTTGAAATGGATCTCGGCCGCCGGAACGCGCGGCCGCAGGTCGCCGACGATAAATTCTCCGTCGGTAAAATCGACGCGTGCGCCGGAGGGCAGGCCAATGACACCCTTGGGCACGGTGAAGAAGAACCGCTGCCCCGCAACCACCGCCGTCGATTTCTCCGCGTGCAGCGGAGGCAGGTTCTTGATGTAGTGGACTTCCAGATCTTCGAGTTCGAGGCGGAAATCGACAGCTTCGGGCGCCAGATGGCCGCCGGCCGGAAGCGAGGCGAGTGCGTCGGCCGGGATGTCGATCTTCACCGTTCCGCCCGCGATGCGGCCTTGCGGCATTCGGGTGCCGATCCAGTCCCGCGCCCCGAATGCAATAAATTTCGGCCAGATGAGTTTGAAAAACGCGATCGGCATGGGGCTGACCTGCCCGGTCAGCTTGATGGCCGGTGACTTCTCCCCTTGCGTGAAGGATCCGCTCAGATTGATCTGGGCGTCGGCGGCGCGCAGGAAGAAACGGTCGAGTTCGACCGAGCCGCGGCGCGGATCATACTCGCCCTGCGCCAGCATCTGGTCGAGCGGGATGACGGGAATGCCGAAGCGTTCCGCGCCGAGCACGATCTCATCGGCGCCGACCTGAAATGCCCAGCGTCCGGTCTCTTTCTGGCGCTGGATCACACCCCTGAGCTTCAGCCGGCTGCCGCCCCAGCGCAATTCGGACTGCGTGAGGCGGATCACGCCCTCTTCGCGGGAATAGGTGAGGTGCATGTTGCCATGGTCGATCTCCGCCGGGAACCTCTCGTCCCAGGGCGCATAGATGCTGCCCTGTTTGAGCGAAGCGCGGACCGTCGCTCCGAGAATGTCGCCATTGCCGGCCAACTCAAGATCGGCGGCGACAGAGACCGGCATGCTCCACATTTTCGGCAGCCGAAACATCGGGAATTCCGCGCCGAGATCGCGCGGCACGACGTCATCAAGTCCGAGACTGAGATCGAGCTCGCCGGTGCGCCGGTTCTGGCTGGCACGAAACTGCACCTGAAAGGCGTCCGTCGGTGTTTGGATGGCGACATTGCCGACGACGGCGCTGTTCTTGCCCCGGTGCTGGAGATCGACCTCAACGGTGGGTACGGCCCATCGGACGACCTCATCGCCGCGATCGAAGAACACGGTCGCGTCGCGAATGCCGAAGCTGGTCAGATAGGCGGACTCGCCCCGCCGGGTGGCCGCGAAAATATCGTTAAACGCACGGGTGATGTTCACCGCCCGGCCTCGCGCCTGCCGAATCATGCCCTGGGGCACGCTCGCGGCATTCGGCGCGTCCACCGCTTGCGGCTCGGCTGTCTGCGTCTCCGGTCGAGAGCCGTCGGCGCCGGGTGCGGCATCCCGCCTGTCGCCGAGGCCGAGATCGCCTTTGGACTCGCGCGGATCGACAAAGGACAGCGCCAGCCCGCGCTCGTCGGTGTATTGCAGGAAAAGGCGTGGCCCGATCAGGTCGATTCGCCCCGCTGCCATATGCCCGGTCAGAAGCGCCCGCAAGCTGATATTGGCCGAAGCAAAGGGCGATTCCGCGATCGGGCCGCCTCCGTCTTCGACCAGCCGGACGTCGGTCAGCCTGAATTCGACGCCGAAGCCTTTGTCGGCGCGGCGCAGCACCGCATCGCCAATGTCAAAATGAAGGCCCGACAGCGCGCGGTTGACTGCCTTCTCGATGGGCTGCACGAGAAAACTCATCGAAATCGGCGAGTGGGCGAGTTTGGCGTATAGCGCGGCAAATCCGAGCAGGCCCGCCAGCGCGACGAAGACCGCGACTCGCGCCAGCAGCCGTGCGGAACCGTAAGTGACCTGTGCGCCTTTTTTCAGCGTCGCGGCCGTGACATATGCCCGTCTAAAAGGCACCAGCGCAGTCGATGCGCCGGCGGGGAGGCGCGGTGATTGCACGTCAAGCGCTTCCCGTCCTTCAGAAGATTTGAATTTGGCGCCTGCCATCGGTTGCGTTTGCCGCCTTTTCTCATCGTCGTTCGGCTAGGCGCGATGCGCCCCGCGGCATCAATAGCGCGGGACATGACCGGCCCGCAACGTCTTGCCGCCCTTCCTGGCAGATATTTGTTCCGCGCGGAATATTCTTCGGGAAAACCGGAGCAAACCACTAGCATTGGTGATAAGGTTGCGCCGCCCTGAATCTAGGGCTATTCGAACGCAAGAAGGCGACAAAAGGAAGGCCGTTTCAGCAATGTTGAATGAAGGCGATGTGGCTCCAGATTTCGAGCTGCCGCGCGACGGCGGAAAGACGGTGACGCTCAGCCAATTCGAAGGCGGACCCGTCGTGCTCTATTTTTACCCGAAAGACGATACATCCGGCTGCACGCAGCAGGCGATCGGCTTCAGCGAGCGGATCGCGGCCTTTCAAAAGGCGGGCGTGGAGGTGGTCGGCATTTCGCCGGATGGCGTAAGGTCGCACGACAAATTCCGGGATAAACACGATCTGCAAGTGATTCTCCTTGCCGATGAGGAGAAATCCGCCATCCAAGCTTATGGGGTATGGGCCGAAAAGAAGATGTACGGGCGCACCTATATGGGCGTCGATCGGACGACGTTTCTGATCGGCAAGGACGGCAGGATCAAACGCATTTGGCGCGGTGTGAAGGTTCCCGGCCACGTCGATGAAGTCCTGGCCGCCGTCAAAGCTCTATAGCCAGGGCCGGCTTTCGGGTTATGCGGACCACGTCGCCGCTCAAGCGGCCGGCGGACGAGCCGTTCCCGCAACACGTGCATGTTTTTCGCTTGTCGCACTTGCGGAGAGGTGCGACCCTGCGTGCCCGTATTGTAGCGCTTGGGCCGGTGACAGCTCTTTGGGCTTTTGCGCGACCGGCGTCGCGGTGCTTCTCTTTCATCGCCCAGTAGCTAAGGGGCGTTTGGGCAACAGTCGCGAATCACTTCCGCAGCCGGGCTTTATGGGACACTTACGGCGGCGAAAGGCCATTGAAAACAGAATCCCGCCGACTTAGAACTGTAGGGCGCTGCCCCCCATCGGAATTTCGGAGAGGTGCAGATGTTTACTAAAAAGCCAGAGAAGCCAGAAAAGCTAGAGAGCGAAATGAGTACTTTCGAGTTGCAGAAGCCGATCACCAAGACGACTAGCAAGGCTGTCGGGGGGCCGACGCAATCAGCCGGCTCTGGCCCGTTATCTTCGCCAATGCCGGGAGCGCCTTCGATGAGTGGCATGGCGCCCAAGACGGCAATGGCGACGCCCGCCTATCGCGCGGACCGCATGGCGCCGTCCATCATCGGCGAAGATCTGACGGTGACCGGCAACGTCCTCTCCAAGGGCGAAGTGCAGGTTGACGGGCAGATTCAGGGCGACGTCCACTGCTCCTCGCTGATCGTAGGCGAAAAAGCGCAGATCACCGGCGGCATCGTTGCCGAGGACGTGGTGGTGCGCGGTCAGGTCATGGGATCGATCCGCGGCGTGCGCGTGACCCTGCAATCCAGCTCACACGTGGAAGGCGACATCTTCCATCAATCGCTGGCCATTGAGCAGGGCGCCTTCTTCGAAGGCAAGTCGCGCCGCACCGAGGACCCGATCGCCTCCGCACCGAAGATCGACCTTCTGCAAGGGCAGGCAGCGGAGTAATTCCGCCGCAGCCGGGTCTTGCAGTCGTCGGCACTGCGCCACTGATTGTGCCTTGCGTTGCCCGGACTTCGGATCGGCGCGATGACTGGTCTGTGCCGAATGGTGCATGGCGCAAAGGGCTGGCCTGCTGCACGGATGCGCTGCCGCGTGAATGCCACGCGAATTATTAACGCAGCCTGGGGCCAAAACGTGAGGCGCGTGGATTGGCAATTGTTCAGTGGCCGATTTGTCGGCTCGGTCGCTGTGTTGCCGGTGCCATCCCCAGAAATGCGTCACTGCCCAATGCAGTGGGCATCGTTGGTGACGCACCCCGCCTGCAGCGAACGCATATCCGTGTTTGCCATCAATTAGCGCTGTGATTGCGACTGGTGTTCACCTATCCTCCCGGGCTATTCTTGATCGTGATCGCGGCGGCCACGGCCGCAATTTGCGTGTAGCCCTCGTTGTCCATCGCTGATGCAACCCGAATTCCATCAGGAAAAGCCTCTGCCCTCACCTTCCGGACCTTCGGTCGAAGCGCTCGCCGAAGGTGTTGTGCAGGGTGATCGCGCTATGCTTGGACAGGCGATCACGCTGATCGAGAGCAGCAAGACGGAGCATCGCTGGCTTGCGGACGAATTGCTGAAATTGCTGCATGACAAGGCCCGCACGGCGCACCGAATAGGGGTGACGGGGCTGCCTGGCGTCGGTAAATCCACTTTTATCGACCAGTTCGGCACCAATCTGACGCATGACGGCCACCGGGTCGCAGTGCTGGCGATCGATCCATCCTCGAGCCGAACCGGCGGCTCGATCCTCGGCGACAAAACCCGGATGAGCCGGCTCGCGGTCGATCCAAACGCCTTCATACGGCCGTCTCCCGCCGGGAAGACCCTTGGCGGGGTTACCCGGACGACGCGGGAGACCATGCTGCTTTGCGAAGCGGCGGGCTTCGATGTAATCATCGTCGAGACAGTCGGCGTCGGGCAGGCGGAAAGCGCGGTTGCCGACATGGTGGACTTCTTCATGGTATTGCTGCTGCCAGGCGCGGGCGATGAGCTGCAGGGGCTGAAAAAGGGGCTGATCGAGTTGGCCGATCTGATCGCCATCAATAAGGCGGATGGCGAGCTAACCTCCCGCGCCTCTGCCACGGCCGCCGATTATCGCGCTGCGTTGCATATTCTGAGTGCCTCCAATGCCATCTGGCAGCCCCAGGTGCTGACGATTTCGGGTCTGCAAAATCAGGGGCTTGAAGAGCTTTGGGCGTCGATCGAGCGCCATCGAGACGTGATGCACGGCTCGGGTGCGTTCGATGCAAAGCGGCGCGACCAGGCCGTCGCCTGGATGCGGGCGCTGATCGAGGATCGAGTGCGCGGCGTCATCCGCAATAATGCTGCAATCAAGGCGCGCCTCGATGCCCTGGAAGGCGAGGTCAGGGCAGGGGAGAAGCTGCCTGCGATTGCCGCCGATGAAATCCTAGTGCTTGCCGGCTTCGGTCAGGCGAATTTTCCTCCGTCGTGCCAGCCCAGCCCCCTCTCGCCTTGAGGCGGACGCAGCACCGAAGGCGGGGCGGAACGCGACCGATCGTTGCGGGCCTGCTGTTAGCTCTCGCCGCCCCGCCACTCGGCCTCTCGGTCGTACTCGCTTGGTTCGCGATAGGGCAAGGGGAGTTCTCGCTCGGCCAAGTTCCCATGAGGTCAGCGCTGCCGGCTTCATATTTTGTCGGCGGGATTCAAGCTTTACTCGCCGGAGCGCTCGTAGGGTGGGCGATTCGTATGCGAGGTTGGATTAGCCTTACGGCCTGGATGGCGCTGACCATCACGCTCGCGCTAGCGCCGGTCATACTTTTGATGCTGATCGGCGAAGAACCGGGAAAAGCCGGTCTGATCTACGTCTCCCACTTCAACGTCGCGTGCTATCTCATCGCCGCCGCACTCTTTGCATCCCTGGTTCTCCGCATTCTCATTATTGCGCTCGGGTTGATGCGCAGGCCGGCATGACCTTCCGCGGCTAGAGCCTTTCCGTTCCGATTGAATCGAAACGGGCTCTAGCTCTTTGTTTGGTCGCATTTTCGCGGCGGGAACCGGTATCCATCCCCGCCTTCGCGGGGACATGCTTCGCTGGAAAATGCTCTAAAACCGCAGCCGGCTTGCGAGCATGACATTCGGCAGGCCGCTGACCTTCGCCAGCACATTGTCGCTGATTTCCTCATCCACGCCGACTAGCGCGAGCGCCTTGCCGCCCGCGCCGTCGCGGCCCAGCGTGAAGGTCGCGATGTTGACGCCCGCCTCGCCCAGCACGGTCCCGATCGCGCCGATATATCCGGGCTTGTCGGCGTTTTCCGTATATAGCATCTGCGGCGTCAGTTCGGCTTCGAGGTTCATGCGCTGGATCTGGATGATGCGCGGCCGGTGGTCCGAAAATACTGTGCCCGCGACCGAGCGCTCCTGACGCTCGGTTTTCAGCGACACGCGCATATAGGTTTCGTAGGCGCCTTCCTGGTCGCGGCGGACCTCTTCGACCATGATGCCGCGCTGACGGGCGATGTCGGGCGCGCTCACCATGTTGACCTCCTGCAGCAAGGGCCGCAGCACGCCGCTGAGAGCCGCTGCCGTCAGCGCGCGCGTGTTCAGCTCGCCGATTTCGCCGGCATATTCGAAGCGGATCTGCTTCAGCCCGCTTTCGACGAGTTGCCCGGCGAAGGAGCCAAGCTGCTCCGCGAGCTTGACGAAGGGTGCGAGGCGCGGCGCTTCCTCCGCGGTGATCGACGGGAAATTCACGGCGTTGGAAATCGCGCCGCTCAGCAGATAGTCCGACATCTGCTCCGCGACCTGAACGGCCACATTTTCCTGCGCCTCGGTGGTTGCCGCGCCCAGATGCGGTGTGCAAATGACGTTCGGCAGCCCGAAAAGCGGGTTCTCGGTCACCGGTTCCGTCTCGAACACATCGAGCGCCGCCCCCGCAACCCGGCCCGCGCGGATCGCATCCGCCAGCGCCGCTTCGACGATCAGCCCGCCCCGCGCGCAATTGATGATTCGCACGCCCTGCTTCATCTTCCGGATCGAGGCGGCGCTGATGATGTTCCTGGTCTTTTCGGTCAGCGGCGTATGCAGCGTGATGAAATCGGCCCTGCGGAACAGCGTCTCCAGCTCCACTTTTTCGACGCCAAGCTCGCTGGCGCGCTCCGGTGTCAGGAATGGATCGAAGGCGACGACCTTCATCGCCAGGCCACGCGCCCGGTTGGCGACGATCGAGCCGATATTGCCGCAGCCGATGATGCCGAGCGTCTTTGCCGTCACCTCGACGCCCATGAATTTCGACTTCTCCCATTTGCCGGCTTGGGTCGAACGGTCGGCTTCAGGGATCTGCCGGGCGAGCGCCATCATCAAGGTGATCGCATGCTCCGCGGTGGTGATGGAATTGCCGAAGGGCGTGTTCATGACGATGATGCCCTTGGCGGTGGCGACCGGCACATCGATATTATCGACGCCGATCCCGGCGCGCCCGATCACGCGCAGACGGCCATTGGCCTTCGCCAGTACCCTCTCGCTCACCTTCGTTGCCGAGCGGACGGCGAGCCCGTCATAATCGCCGATGATCGCAGCGAGTTCGTCCTTGTCGAGGCCGACTTTCGTGTCTGTTTCGATGCCCCGGTCGTCGAATACCTTCTGGGCAAGCGAGGAAAGCTTATCGGCAATAAGGACACGAGGGGCCATTTCACTCTCCGAGTGGAATTGAGATCGTCGTTGTTGCAGGTGAAGCGCGGGCAGGCAAAGCGGCGCACCCGCGCGGCTGCCTTGCCCTTCGCGCGGTCAGGCCGCTTTCAGGGACTCCGCCTTCACATTGGCAAAGGCCCAGTCGAGCCACGGCATCAGCGCGGTCAGATCGGATGTCTCCACCGTGGCGCCCGCCCAAATGCGCAGGCCGGGAGGCGCGTCGCGATAGGAGCCGATATCCATCGCCACGCCGAGCTTCTCCAGCGTCGAGGCAATCTGCTTGGCGACGGCGGCCTGCGTCTCGGCCGGAGCCGATGCAATCTGCGGATCGACGATGGCTAGGCAGACCGACGTGTTGGAGCGGATTGCGGGCTTGTCGGCGAGGAACGCGACCCAGGGGGTACGCTTCACCCAGTCGGCGATCACATCGGCATTGGCGTCGGCCCTGGCGAACAGTGCCGGCAGCCCGCCAATGCTCTCGGCCCAGGCGAGCGCATCGAGATAATCCTCAACGCACAGCATCGACGGCGTGTTAATCGTGGCACCCTCGAAGATTTCCTGGTCGACTTTGCCCTTCTTCACCAGCCGGAACAGCTTCGGCATCGGCCATGGCGGCGAATAGCTTTCCAGCCGTGCGACGGCGCGCGGGCTGAGAATGATCATGCCGTGCTGCGCCTCGCCGCCGAGAACCTTCTGCCAGGAGAACGTGGTGACGTCGAGCTTATCCCAGGCCAGATCCTGCGCGAAGGCCGCGGATGTCGCGTCGCAGAGCGTCAGCCCCTCGCGGTTTTCGGGGATCCAATCGCCGTTCGGCACGCGCACGCCGGAGGTGGTGCCATTCCAGGTGAACACCACGTCGCGGGCGAAATCGACCTGGGTGAGGTCGGGCAGCTCGCCGTAAGGCGCGGTGATCTTGCGCGCATTCTCCAGCCTCAGCTCCTTGAGCACGTCCGACACCCATCCCTCGCCAAAGCTCTCCCAGGCGAGCAGATCGACGCCGCGTGCGCCCAGCATCGACCACATCGCCATTTCGAAGGCGCCGGTGTCGGAAGCGGGCGTGATGCCGATGAGATAGTCCTGCGGCACGCCGAGAATGGCGCGCGTCTTATCGATGGCGAGCTTCAGCTTCGCCTTGCCCTCTTTGGCCCGGTGCGAACGGCCGAGAACGGCGGTCTTAAGATTTTCGAGGGCATAGCCGGGGCGCTTGGCGCAAGGGCCGGAGGAAAAATGCGGCATGCGCGGGCGCGCGACCGGCTGGGGTATGGTCATGGTCATCTACCCTTCCAGATAGTTGCTCCGCGGTGGGGCGGAGTGTCCCGCCGAAGCGGATACGCCCGGCGGCGAACGAAGTCAAGACCGCGTGCGCCGTAGCGCGCTTGCATCGGATCGGCCTTGAGGCGATCGTTCGATGCACGATGATGAACGCGAGGCAAGAGCTATGGACGGCGCCGAGATCATTCGCCTGCTCAATCTTGAGCCGCATCCGGAGGGCGGGCACTTCCGCGAGACGTTCCGCGATCCGCATCAAGTGGATGGCCGCGCGGCATCGACCGCGATCTATTTCCTGCTGCGGCGCGGCGAGCGCTCGCATTGGCACCGCGTCGACGTCGCCGAGGTTTGGCACTTTTATGGAGGTTCGCCGCTGGAGCTAAATATCGCGACCGCCAATGCACCTTCCCGATTTCTGCTCGGAAGCAATCTGGTCGCAGGTGAACGGCCGCAGGCCGTCGTTCCTGCCGGCACGTGGCAAAGCGCGGCTACGCTTGGCGATTGGACGCTCGTCGGCTGCACCGTCGCGCCGGGATTCCTGTTTTCCGGCTTTGAGCTGGCGCCGGATGGCTGGTCGCCCCCTATGGACTAACCGGCGACAGGCTAATTTCACAAGCCCTTGTGTGCCGCCCTATTTTCCGCCCGCTTTACCTGCTTATGGCAGGCGCGCTAAAGCTAAGCGCAGTCAAGCGTAACACTGGGGGAAGTCATGGCAGTACCGCGCGCACTCAGCATTTTCAAAGTTCGGGACGAAGGCAATCTGGAATTCTGGGTTTCCAACCTGGTCATCGTCATGTCGACCGTGCTCGGCGTCTATCTTGCGGCGCAGGCCGGCTATCGCACGGCGCTCGATTTCGAGCTGGCGCGCACCGAGCGGGAGAGTTTCTACATGCGCCGCGCCCTCCTCGATGAGCTCAGGGACAATCTCACCCAAGCCGACGAAATCTCCAAGAACATGGCCGAGAATGGCTGGCGCTTCAAAAATTCCGATCCGGACGTGTTCAAATTGCAGGGCTATGTCTGGGAGACGATGAAGGAGCAAAGCACCACCTTCCAGATTCCCTCCGAAGTGCTGACCGGCGTGCGCCGCTATTACGATAAGTCCGGCGGCTACGCGAAGGCGCTGGGTGTAGGACAGGGAACGGCCATCGCAGCCGCGAACTCCTGGCTAAAGGACACCCAGGAGGTGCGTGAAAAAGTTGTCCCGGCCATGGAGCGGGATATCGCGCAGCTCCGCGAAAAGCTGGTCAATCGCGGCGTGCAGATCAACTGAGATTCTTTTTTGCATCAGAGATGGAACAATCCACAGGGGTACGGAATCGTCAACTTGACTGTTGCGATTCCATGACGAAGCGCTGCGAATCGGATAAACAGAGAATCATAAGAAGGTAAAAAACCTCTTAACAGCGTTAGTGATAGTGGAGCGTCAAGTGGAGCACGAGTACCCATCCGATTGGAAACAATTTGGGGACCTGGCCAACGGCATCTTGCGGTCGGTCGCGGAGAAGCGAATGAAACAGGCTGAATTCAGGGCAGCGGAAACGGATGACTTCCATGCCAAGTTGCACTCCCCGCGTGCACAGAATCGCATTCAGCAGGATCTGCCGCTTTTCCCGCAATCCGCGCCGATGGCCGAGTTAAGGGCCGGCCGCGTCTAGGCCGGGTGTCGCAAACCCGCGTTCAGGCGTTGAGTTCAGTCAGTTGCATCGTGTTTGTTGAGTCCAGTAGCGTTCAGTTCGGTGGCGTTTGTTGCGTCAGCGTTGTCTCGGTGTGCGTCCTGTTGCGTTGAAGTGGTGTGAGAGTTGTGTTGAGTTGAGCGACCAGCTTTTGTAATGCGTGTTGCCGAGGAAATTTAGCCGGCCGCTTGGACAGTTGCGTATCGCCTGCCGTATCGGGTGTTTGCGATCGCGTAAAACTGAAACGGGCGCTCCAGGAGGGCGCCCGTTTTCACATTCAGATCGACCAAATATGAGCACGCCTACGGCTCCAGCTCGGTATCCCAATAAAGATAGTCCATCCAGCTCTGATGCAGATAGTTCGGCGGAAACAGCCGGCCATTGCGATGCAGCTCATGCACGGTCGGGCGGTACGGCGTCTGATAGGGCCACATCTTTGCCTTTTTGGGCATGTCGCCGCCCTTCCTCAGATTACAGGGGGCGCAGGCGGTGACCACATTGTCCCATCGCGTCAGCCCGCCCCGCGAGCGCGGAACGAGGTGATCGAAGGTCAAATCCTCCAGGTCGCCGCAATATTGGCAGCTGAAACGGTCGCGCAGGAACACATTGAAGCGCGTGAAAGCCGGATAAAGCGCGGGCCGCACATAGATCTTCAGCGAAACCACGCTAGGCAGCTTCATCTCGAAAGTCGGACTGTGCACTGCCTTGTCGTATTGTGAGACAATGTTCACGCGGTCCAAGAAGACCGCCTTCACGGTATCCTGCCAGCTCCATAGGGAGAGGGGGTAGTAGCTGAGCGGGCGGTAATCCGCGTTGAGAACAAGGGCCGGATAGGCCTCAGGCGGCGATGATGCGGTTGCTACAGCGGTCACGTCTGCCTTTCCTGACGGTTAACCCGTTAGCCTTTGCAGTCACGTTCGCACTACGTCGCATGGGTAGGGATACTATAGCTCTGTTTCAGTTCTGTGAAGACCCCTTGGCGGCGCGGCTGATAACGTCGCGCCGATTGCATTTGCCTCGCGCTGGGGAACGCGAAAATTCCCGCCGGGTTTCCTCCCGTGACAGTGGGACGCCCTTCTCTCACGAGCAGCCAGGAGAAAGATATGAGCAAATCGGCAAAAGGTCAGGCAACGATCGCGCGGATCTGGCGCGGACGAACAAAGCGGGATATCGCGGACCGCTATGCGAGCTACCTTTATGACGAAGGCATCAAGCCGTTGGAAGAGAAGGCGCTTGGCGTCCAGCTCTTTCGCGAGGACCATGAAACAGAGAGCGAATTTGTCACCATTTCCTATTGGGCGAGCGTGGAGGCTATGTCGAGCTTTACCGGGGGCGACCCAACTCGCATTCACCATCTCGACCGCGACCCGGAGTTCCTGATCGAACTGCCCGACCGGGTGCAGATTCTGACTATTATCACCGCCAGCGGGAATAGCGGCGGCAATCAGAGCTAGCGCAGCCGGCATTTTGGGCTGACTATTTTGCGAGGCGTCTTTTTCTGGGCTAAAGCTCAGTATAAAAAGCGCAAGTGGCAATGTGATCTCGGGGTGAGTGGGAGAGTCCGATGGGTGTCGAAGACGCGGCGCAGCGGCGCCATGAGGAATTCATACGCCAGCAGCATGAGCGCAGCCTGGCCAATGCCTCAATGCAGACGAACAGCGCGGCCGCAGAGCTGATCGCCGAGCGCATCGCCGCGAAGCTCGCAGAGCAGAACGACATCATATACCAGATCGGCCAGAAGCAGGGACGGACGAGCTTCATCGCCTATCTGTCGCTGGCGGTCGCGGCGGTGGCTGCGCTCGGGCAAGTGCTCGGCCCCGTGTGGCAGTGGCCTGTTTTCAGGGGTATGTTCGGGTAGGGGGACCAACCGGCCCCCCAACTTATGCCTGATCAGCGCTCCAGAAAGGACCGGAGCCG
The DNA here is from genome assembly GCA_963731855.1 of uncultured Alphaproteobacteria bacterium. GTDB lineage: Bacteria > Pseudomonadota > Alphaproteobacteria > Rhizobiales > Rhodomicrobiaceae > R-RK-3. The sequence continues at coordinate 58,848 of CAVSXH010000002.1, forward strand.
GGCCAAGGCATCGTCCCATTGCCGCGAAACGTTGTCGAGATACGCCTGCAGCTCGACGATCGGTTCGGGCCTGAAGGCGAACTGACTTTCCCGCCCGACGCGCGTGCTGCTGACCAGCCCGGCGTTTTCCAGCACCCGAAGATGCTTGGTGATGGCTTGCCGCGTAAGCCTTGTATCCGCTGAAAGCCCTGCGATCGATCGCGTTTGGCCGTCGCTCAGTTTCGTCAAAAGAGAGAGACGGGTAGGGTCGCCGAGCGCGGCGAATACCGGTGCCGGATTCGTTTCGCGGGCGGAAGCTCTAGCGCTCAACATAAGCTTGGATGTTCCTCATTTGCGCCGCCCAGCCGCCTTCGTTCATGCGGAAGGCCTCCGACCTGCGGTGGCTCGGCACAGCCGCGAAGCCGGACTCGACAACAGTCAAACGTGTTCCTTTGGGTGTCGGCTCAAGCCGGAATTCGACAAGCGTCGGCGTCTCGTCAGAGTAATCGGCATCGGCATCAACGGCATAGGGATGCCATGTGAACGAGAATAATCGCCGGGGCTCCATCTGCTTGATTGTGGCTTCCCATTTGCAGTGCTCGTAGCCGGAGTGGGTTATGCGGCCAGTTGAAACCTCACCTAGCACGAAGGGACCATCCAACTTCACCCGGAACCATGCGCCAAACTCATTGTGATCGGTCAGCGCGAGCCAAACCTTCTCAACAGGGGCATTCAATTCAACGGTCTTTTCGATACGATCTGACATATGTGCAACCTCCTGGTTGCGCATAAAATGGCAGATCGAATGAGGAAGCGCAACCAAAAAGTTGCGCGTCGTCGTCGAAACCTATCCGGCCGTGTCTCACGCGCGCTGATTTCTCAACGCGTCGGGATTAACGACATTGATCGGCGTACCGGCGGCATAAGCCACGACTTGATCGAAGATGTCGGAGAACTGAATTTCATATTCCTCACGCGTGACATAGCCGATATGCGGCGTGCAGACGACATTGTCCATGTTGAGCAACGGATGCGATGGATCCCTGAGCGGCTCGTCTTCGAAGACATCGACCGCGGCCATTCCCGGCCGTCCAGCCCGCAGCGCCGCGACCAATGCGTCCGGCTCGATGAGAGGTGCCCGGCTTGTATTGACCAGCAGCGCGGTGGGCTTCATGCGCGCCAAATCCTCAGGCGTGACGATGCCGCGCGTCGCCTCCACCAGCCGGATATGCAGCGAGATCACGTCGCACGTGTCAAAAAAATCCGCCTTACTGTGCGCCGTCGCATATCCGTCGGCGTTAGCCTGCGCCCGCCCCGCCTCGCGCGCCCAGACCAGTACGTTCATACCAAAAGCACGGCCATAGCCGGCAACCGCGCAGCCAATTCTGCCATAACCGTAAATGCCGAGCGTTTTGCCGCGCAGCGTGTCGCCGACTCCGATCTGCCATTTCCCTGCCTTCAACGCTGCCATCTGCTGGGGAATCTGGCGCGCCGCCGCAAGCATCAGGCCCCAGGTCAATTCCGCAGCGGCATAGGACGGTGCGTCGGCGTGCAGGTTTGAGGACACGATCACGCCAAGGCGCGTGCACGCGTCGACATCGATATGCGGATAGACGCTACGCTGGCTGATCAGCCGCAGATCAGGCAGGCGTTCAAGCAGCGGCGCGGCGATTTTCGTGCGTTCGCGTATGAGCACGAGGGCTTCCGCATCCTGTAAGCGCTCGGCCAAAGCGCCTGTCTCCTGGACGTGGTCATTCCAGATGGTGACATCGTGGCCTTTGAGTTTCGCAAAACATGGCAGCCCGCGCAGCGTGTCGAAATAGTCGTCGAGGATGGAAATTTTCATGCCCAGCTCTCGCCATCATATGAGCCTCAATAACAAAATCGGCGCCCGGAGGATAGGCGTACCCTCTACAACCGCCCCACCTCGGCGAGGACCTCCTCTATCCTCCCAACAAGTTCATCCGCATGGGCCTTGGTGACGCAGAGAGGCGGCCTGATCTTCAGAACGTTGCCGAAGCGGCCCGCCGCACCGATGAGAATGCCGCGCTCGCGCAGGCCGTTGATCATTGCCGTCGCGAGGTCTGGGTCCGGCGTGTTGACGTTGGCGTCACGCGAAAATTCCACGCCGAGATATAGTCCGGCCCCCCGCACGGCGGTGATCACCGGATGGCGGGTGCTCAACTCCAGCAGGTGCCCGCCGAGATGGGCGCCGACGACGGACGCGTTTTCGATGAGGCCATCCTGCTGAATGACTTCAAGCACCGCAAGCCCCGCTGCGGCGGCAGCAGGCGATGCCGCGAATGTGTTGAAATAGCCGAAATCCTCGGCGAAGGCGCTGAGCAGCGCGGGACTCGTCACCACCCCCGCAAGCGGATAGCCGTTGCCCATCGGCTTGCCCATCGTCACGATATCCGGCTGCACGCCGTGGCGCGCAAAGCCCCACATCCCCGAGCCGGTCCGCCCGAAACCGGGCTGCACTTCGTCAGCGATGAACAGCCCGCCCGCCTTGCGCACCGCTTTTACCGCTGGAGCGAGAAAGCCGCGCGGATCGGCGAACACGCCGTCGCTGGAAAAGATGCTGTCGGCGATCAGCCCGGCAACGCGGATGCCGTCCTCCTGCATCGCGGCGATCGCATCGCGTACCGTCTTGGCGAAGCCGGTGCCAGGCTTGCCCGAGAAGCGGCGCGGATCGGGCGCGGGAACCGTACGTATATGCGGCGGTGGCGTGCCGGTTTTGTAGGATGAGGGCGAAATCTCGGTCACTGCGGCCGTATTGCCGTGATAGGCCGTCTCGGTGACGATGAAGCCGGTTCCGCCGCTCGCCTTTTTCGCGATCCGCAGCGCCAGGTCGTTGCTCTCGCTGCCGGTGCAGGTGAACACGATGTTCGAAAGCTCCGGCGGGAAAGTCGCCAGCAGCTTTTCGGCATAGTCGTGGACGGTATCGTGCAGATAGCGGGAGTGAATATTGATCTCGGCCAGCTGCTTGCAGACCGCTTCGACGACCTTTGGATGGGAATGCCCCACGGTCGGCACATTATTGTAGAAGTCGAGATAGCGCCGCCCGTCCGACGCGTAGAGATAGGCGCCTTCAGCGCGCACCATCTTCAGCGGCTCGCGATAGAACAGCACCGAAGACGCGCCGAAGGTTTTCATTCGCCTTTCGACCAGCGCCGCCATCGCATCGTCGAGTTCGCCGGGCAGCGCCTCGCGAAAGGCGTTCAGCGCCAGGATAGGGGTCGCCTGGGTTTTCATGAGCTGCCGCTCCCGGCGCGGGCCGCCGCTTCGGCGTGTTCGGCAAGAAACGCGCGGCCCAGCGCCACCGTGCCCCGCGTATAGGCTTCGCCTGTCTGCTGCGCCATGGGTGTCTCCGAATGCGAGGCGATCCAGGCGGTCAGTAGCATTCGCCGCAGCATGATGAAGGTGGGGATGATGGCCGCGTCAGCGTCCGAAAGCGGCGCGACCGTCCGGTAGCCGGCGATCCAGGCGTCGAGCAGCTCGGGGATATAAGGCTCATGCTCGAGGAAGCTGATCGCGGCGGCGAAGTCGTAGAGATACCAGCTGAAGCCGCAATCGTCGAAATCGATCACTGACAGCCGTTCCCCATCGATGATCAGATTGGCGAGGCGCAGATCGGCATGGACCAGGCCGAATTTCTCGGAATCCGCGCCGTAGGCGGCAAGGCGCTGGCGCAACATCGCCGCCACCTCTTCCAGGACGCGACGGTCTTCGGGCGTGAGGCCCAGACCCTCACGCCAATCGCCCCAGAGCGGTGTGTCGCCCAACGTCGTGCGGAAATTCCAGGTCTTGCGGATGAAGCCTTTCGGCGGTGTCCACGACCGGCTGTGGGCGTGCAGCCGCGCGTTTACCGCGCCAAGTTCACGGAACCAGGCGGCCAGGCCGCTTGCCTCGTCGGGTTCCTTGCCGGGCAGGAATTCGAAGGCCACGACATGGCGGATCGTGCCCGCGTCCTCGATATCGGCAATCAGCGTGCCATCGGTTTGCGCTACGGGCGTCAGGGTCTTGATGATGCCCTCGCGGTTCAAGGCCGCGAGCCAGGCGAGTTCGGAGGCGATCTCCTCGCGCGTATGATAGCCCTGCCTGTGGACGCGAAACACGACGTCGCGAGCCGATGCTGGCTCCCGCGCACGAAAGGTCGCGTTTTCGGAAACCGTCAGCAGCGCCAGCTCCGTGTCGTCGCCGAATCCCCAGCGCGGCAAAGCGGTGCGCAGACCGCTCTCCAACTGGCCGATGAAATCCTCGTTATACATCGGGTCCCCTCCCACGCGCTCGCCCTTGTTGCCCAGCCCCATGAGCGTCTTGAGGTCGGCAAGCGCCATGACGTTGCAGTAGATCATGTTGATGATCTCCAGCTCGCGAGCATGCAGCTCGTCCGCTCCCGCCGCGCAAGCATCCTCCAGCACGACGACATCGAAGCTTTCGTCGGCGAGGCTGCGTACCGTCGACGAGACGCATTGATCGGTGAATACGCCGACACAGATGACCGTCTTAATGCCGAGATTGTTGAGGATCAGCCGCAGATTGGTGCCGGTTAGCGCGCTGTCGGTGGTCTTGGTGACGACGATCTCGTCCCCTCGCGGCGCGAGCGCGTCGACGATCTGCGAGGCGTGCTCGTCCTTGGGCAGCAGGATATTGTTGAAGCCCGGCTTTTTCTGGCTGAGCGAGCGATCGGCGCCGTCCTCCTTGTGACAGGCGATCCGCGCGAAAATGCAATGGATGCCGCGCGCCCGGAACGCGCTAAGCAGCTCCGCGATATTGGGGATGACGGTCTGCGTCAGCCGATCGTAGAACGGCGTCCAGCCGTCATAATGCGACCGTTCCCGCTCCGTCGCGAGCCTGTCCGGGTCGGGCCGCGCCAGATAGACATTCTGCACGTCGATGACGAGCAGCGCTGTCGTCGCGGGGTCGAGTGGCGGATTCTCGGGTTCCTCGGCCAGCTCGTAATAGAAGGAACGGTTTTTGGTCTTCCACGACATCAGACGCCCTTTCCCCCGTCGCTACGGTTGCGTCCGAGAAAGCCGAGAAGCGCGGCGTCATAGGCGGCGGGCTCCTCATAGAAAGGCGTGTGGCTGGAATTGGGAAACACCACCAGCTCCGCGCTCGCCAAATGCCGCTTCATGCGCGCGGCGCAAGCGGGTGTGATCTCGTCATGCAGTCCGACCGTGATCAGCACCGGCACGGTGATGCGGTGCAGGTCCGGCACGCGGTTCCAGTCCTTCAGATTGCCGATATAGAGGAATTCGTTCGGGCCCTGCATGGCCATATACGGCCCCATGTTCCAGTCATCCGCGGAGCGCTTGAGCGGCGCCGGCCAATCCTTGAGGCGGCAGACATGGCGGTAGGTGAGGAGCGTAATGGCGGCCTTATATTCGGGGTGGCCGTAGTTTTCTGCGGCTTCATGCGCGAGCATCATTGCCGCGGTTTCGGAGCCGAGCGCTTCGCGCAGCCGATACATTTCCTGCATCAGATGCGGCAGGTCGGCGGCCGTATTCTCCAGGATGAGCGTTTTCAGCGCTTGGGGATGCGTCAGCGCATATTCGACCGCCAGCCATCCGCCCCAGCTATGGCCGAGCAGATGCACCTTGCCCAGCCCGAGGGCGCTGCGCACCGCCTCAGTCTCCTCGACATAGCGGGTGATGGTCCAGAGCAGGGCGTCCTCCGGGCGGTCGGACGCGCCGCAGCCGAGCTGATCGAAGGCAATGACTCGGTAGCCGTGACCCGCGAGAAATGAGTGCGCATCGCGCAGATAGTCGCAAGGCAGTCCCGGCCCGCCATTCAGACAGAACACCACGTCCTCGCCCGTTCCATAGGAATAGGCGACGATCCGGTGACCGGCGGCATTGATTTCGATCCGCTCGTCTGGCTCGCGTTCCTGCCACATGCCGGACGCCTCCTCCCCTTGCCTCTGTCCGTTCGCGCGGACTAAGCTCAATCTTTTGGCTCGAGCATGCTCTAACCCACGCGCGGCGGCGCAATCGTGACCTCGACGCGCGCCCGCTCCAGCGCGCGGCTCACCGCACCTGCCGGTTCCCGGTCCGTGACCAGCCGCTGCACTTCATGCATGCGCGCCCAGATCGCCAGCGCGGGCACGTCGAACTTCATATGATCGACCAGCACGATGGTCTCCGCCGCCCGGTTTACCATCGCCTTATAGACCGAGGCCGCGTCGGCCTCCGCGTCGGCCAGGCCCTCCGCCGTCATACCGGTGACGCTGAGTATCGTCCGGTTGACGTTGTAGGATTGCAGAAAGTCGATGGTCTCAGCGCCGGTCATGTTGCCTTCGCGCCCATTATAACGGCCGGGGCACATGATCACGCGGATGGTCGGATTATCGGAGAGCGCCATCGCGACGCTGAAGGAATGCGCGAGCACGCAAAGGTCCCGGCATTCCGCGGCTATCCGGCGCGCAACATGGGTGGTCGTTGCGCCTGCGCCGATAGCGATCACTTCGCTGGGCTTGATGAATTTCACCGTCGCGGCAGCCATGGCCTCGCGCTCGCGGATCATAAGCCGATGACGTTCGGTGAGTGAAGGTTCGGTGCCGAAGGGCCGGACCGCGCCGCCATACGTCCGATCGATCAGGCCGCGCTCTTCCAGCTCGTAGAGGTCGCGCCGGATCGTCTCGGTCGAGACCTGGAGATCGGCGGCCAGATCGCCGACCCTGAGCCGGGACGTCGCCATCATCTCGGCGAGAATACGCTCATGGCGCTCCTTCTTGCCGAGCCGCCCCCGTCCCTCCGCGACCGGTATCGCGCGCGTATCGATCATGCGGACCGCCTCATTCTCATGAGATAGCCGATCAGGCCGCCGCTCAGCAGAATGGCGGCGGCGCCGAGTGTCGCCATCGTTCCAAGCACGGGCACCATGGGCGTGTATCCGGCGACCATCTTTGCGTAGAGCCATTCGGGCACGGTGCTGTCCGCGCCGGTGGTGTAGAGCGACAGCGGGAAATTGCTCCAGGAGAGGAGGAATGCGAACAGCATCCCCGACCAGATGCCCGGCCAGAGCAGCGGCAAGGTAATTTCGCGCAGCACCTGCCAGCGGGTCGCGCCAAGATCGAATGCGGCCTCTTCGAGCGCTGGATCGAAGCCGTACACCTGAATGGCCATCACGAGCGTGACGACGGGCACTATCCAGACGAGATGGGCAAACACCGCCGTCATCCAGGTCGGCTGAATCCCCATGGCGTTGAACCACAGGAGCAGCGCAAGGCCGAGCACCGGCTGCGGGAAGAAGATCGGCAGCAGAATGGCCTTCTGAAACAGGCGGCGCCCCCGCCAGTCGTAACGCGCGAATGCGAGCGCGCCGAAAAAGGCGATGACGACAGCGATCGCCGTTACGAGCGCCGCCACCAGGATCGACGTGCGCACGATCTGGCCGATCTCGATGGAGTCGAAGGTTTTCAGCCACCAATCGGTCGAATAGGCGGGGACGGGAAAGGCGAAATAACGGCTCTTGGAGAAACCGGCGAGCACGCCGCACAGCAGCGGCAGATAAATTGCCGTGACGACGAAGAGCGTCCAACCCCAGATGAGCGCGTGGGTGCGCTGCCTTGCCCGCCCCATGCTCAGCGCCTCCCCAGAATGCGGTCGAGATCCAGCCTTGCGAGCAAGGCGAGGGTCAGCGCGCCGATAAAGATGGTGACGACGACCGCGAGCGCCGAGCCGAGCGGCCAGTTCTGTGAATAGGTGAAGGCGATCTCGATGTCGTGCGAAATGACGATGATGGACTGGCCGCCGAGAATTTTCGCCTCCGCCGTCGCGCCGATGGCCAGCACGAAAGTCAGCAGCATCCCGATCAGAATACCCGGCATGGCGAGCGGCAATTCGATCTCGCGCCAGATTTGCAGACGTCCGGCGCCCAGATCTTGCGCGGCGTCGATGAGATCGCGCGGCACCATGGCGAGGCCGAGCGTCATCGGGAAAAGCATGAAGGGCAGATAGGTATAGACCAGTCCAAAGAGTGTTGCGCCCGGCGTGAACAGAACTTCCGGTCCCGAGAGGCCAATCAGCTTCAGCGTTCCGTCGAGCACGCCGTTTTTGATGAAGAACAGGACCCAGCCATAGAGGCGAACATTCTCCGAAATAAACAGCGGAAACACAAAGAATATGCTGATCAGCGGCGACCAGCGCCCGAACACCGTGTTGAGGCCATACGCGATCGGATACGCCAGCACCGCCAGAATTGCCACAGTCGCCATGGCAAAGCTGCACGACCAGATGAACGATAGCCACACCGTGTTGGTGGGATCGAGGACGGTGCCGAAATTCTCCAGCGTGAAGGAGCGGAACAACTCGAAGCTGCGCGGCGTCGCGAAGGAATAGCCGAGGATCGCCAGCAGTGGAATGACGAAGCCCGCAAAGAGCAGGATCGCGACCGGCACCGCGCATTTTGCGCCCAGCGAGAGATAGAGATCGGGTCGCCAGCCGTGAGCGGGGCGCGCTGCTTCGGCACGTACCGCGGGCGCTGCCAAATCCGTCATCCGTTTAGCCCGTGACCGTGATCGCGTCGGCCGCATCCCAGCCGACCGTCACTTGCCGGCTGGCGTTTTCCGGTAGCGCCCGGCCGCGCGAGAGTTCCGCCAGCATCACCTTGTCGCCGACCCGGACTTGATATTGGATCCGCGAACCGAGCGAGTATTCATTGTAGACGGTGCCTTCCAGACGGTTATCGGCGCGATCTCCCGGCCCGAGGAAGCGCAGGAATTCCGGCCGCACCACGACAAAGGCGGACGATGCTTCGGCGGCGCCGATCTCGGGCGGCCGGATGCGGAAGCTGCCCGGCACGTCGACGCCGCGCCATCGCTCGCCTTCTGCGCGCTCGACGGTGATGACATTTACCTCGCCGACGAATTCGGAGACGAAGCGGTCGGCCGGGTGATTGTAGATTTCCTCCGGCGTGCCGACCTGCACCAGCTTGCCGGCGCGCATGACGCCGATCCGGTCGGACATCACCATGGCTTCTTCCAGACTATGGGTGATGTAGACGAAGGTCTTGCCAGTTTCCCGGTGCAGGTCCTTCAGCTCTTTCTCCAGCGTCTTCCTCAGCTTGTAGTCAATCGCGGAAAGCGGCTCGTCGAAGAACAGCACCTCCGGGTCATAGGCGAGCGCGCGGGCGAGCGCGACGCGCTGGCGTTCGCCGCCCGAGCATTTCGTCACGTTCTTGTCGAGAAGTTGTTCGCGACATCGTGCGGGTGGTGTCACCAGGACGGCGGCCGCGCCGACGGCCGCGGCCCTAAGCTCGCAGGCAGCGAACGAACGGACGACTACCTCCTGAGCCGCATCAAGACCGGCAAGGACGGCGCCATGCCGGCGTTCGGTCGCGCCTTCACCGACGCACAGCTCCGCGCGATCGTGGCGTACATTCGCAGTCTGAAAGAGACGGCGCGGTGACTTCAAGCCCGCACCGATCGGCCGGCCCTCGCCGATCGGTAGGCGTCGGCCTAGCCGTGCTGGCGCTCACCGCCGCTGTCCTCGCCGCGGAGGCGCGCCCGCTCGGCGTGATACAGGATCGCGGCGTCCTGTCCCTCTGCGCCCACGCTAACGCCCTTCCCTTCTCCAGCAAACGCGAGCCGCCGGGCTTTCAGATAGAGCTCGGACGGGCGCTCGCTCGAGCGCTTGGCGTCACGCTCCAGGTGGAATGGGTCACCAGCGGAATCCAGTTCCGGACGGCCGACTGCGACATCGTTCTGGACACCATCGCGGTGCCGGAAGCCCAGGTGGAGCGCAACCTTCAACTCTCGAAACCGTATCAGCGGAGCGGGGTCGGCCTGGCCGTGCTTCCCCGGACGCGGGACATCTCTGGGTTCGCCGACCTCTCGGGCCGGCGCGTGGCCGTGCAGGCGCGCTCATTGGCGGCGATGCTGCTCGGCCAACGGGGAGCGCGCACGGTTCCATTCGGCTTCGAGGAAGACATGGTGGATGCCGTGGCACGGGGCGAGGTGGACGCGGCGGCTGTATCGCCGGCCAGCGTCGGCTATTACAACCTTCTGCACCGAGATGCCCCACTCACGCTCATCGAGGCGTACGAGTTCGAGCCGCAATTAAGCTGGAACGTCGCCGTCGGTCTCAGGCGCTCCGACCCCGCCCTGCGCGATTCGATCGATCGGGCCATCGACCAGCTCATCGCCGATGGCAGCGTCGCGCAGATCTACTCTCACTACGGAATCGCCCACCGACGTCCTGTCGTGCCCTGATCGAACCCCGATCCGGTGTATGCTCGGGGTCCGATGATCGGCGAGTCGCATGCACGACTGGGCGGCGAGCGGCTCGTCGCGGGCGCCGGCCGCTTCGTGGAGGACGTTCGCGTCCCCGGCATGCTCCACGCCGCCGTCCTCCGCTCGCCCCACGCCCACGCGCGGCTGGTCTCGATCGACGCCGACGACGCCCGCGCGCTTCCCGGCGTCCACGCCGTCCTCACCGCGGCCGACGTCCCCGCGTCGGCGATCATCCCGAACCGCGTCGGCGCCCCCGCCGGCACCGAGCGCTACCTCCAGCCCGCGATCGCCCGCGACGTCGTCCGCTTCGTGGGCGAGCCGGTGGCCTTGCTCGTGGCCGACGACCCGTATCTCGCCCACGACGCCCTCGGGCGGATCCGCGTGACCTACGAGCCGCTCGCCGCGTGCGCCTCCACCACGGCGGCCCTCGAGCCGTCCGCCCCGCGGCTGTTCCCCGGCACCGACTCCAACAACGTCGCGACGATCTCGATGCGGGTGGGAGACGCCGCCGCCGCCCTCCGCGGCGCGGCCGCTCGTGCTCCGCGAGCGGTTCAGCCATCCGCGCCAGACCGCGGCGGCGCTCGAGACGCGCGGCCTCGTGGCGGTGCCGCCCGATCCGCGCGGCGGCGAGCTCCACCTCATCGGCTCGACCAAGTGCATCCACATCAACCGCGGCATCCTCGCGCCGATCTTCGGGATTCCCCTCGGCGCGCTCCGGCTCACCGAGGTCGACGTCGGCGGCGGGTTCGGGGTGCGCGGGCGAGCTCTATCCCGAGGACATCCTGGTGCCGCTGGCCGCCATGAAGCTCGGCCGGCCCGTCCGGTGGATCGAGAGCCGGCGCGAGAACCTGATGGCGGCCAACCACGCGCGCGAGGTCAGCTACGACGTCGAGATCGGCTTCGCTGCCGACGGCGCCATCCTCGGCATGCGGGCGCTGGTGCACGCCGACATCGGTGCCTACGTGCGCACCGCCGCGCTCGTCCCCGCGGAGTTCGGCGCCGCGCTCCTCCCCGGGCCGTACCGCGTGCCGAGCTACTCGTGCGACCTCTGGTCGGTGGTCACCAACAAGACGCCGGCCGGCACCCTCCGCTCGCCCGGGCGCCCGGAGTGCAACTTTGCCCGCGAGCGGCTCCTGGACCAGGCGGCGGCGCGCCTCGGCCTCGACCCGGCGGAGATCCGCCGCCGAAACCTGATCCGCGCGGAGGACATGCCCTACGACTGCGGCACCAGGTCGTTCGGCGTCAACACCGTCTACGACTCCGGCGACTTCCCCGCTCTCTTCGACGAGCTGCTGCGCCGGCTGGACTACCCGCGCGCCCGCGCCGCGCAGTCGGCGATCAATGCCCGCCCGGGCGGCCCGCGCCGCGGCATCGGCCTCGCCGTCTACGTCGAGAAGACGGGGCTCGGCCCGTTCGAGACCGCTCACGTGGAGGCGACCGGCGACGGCGGCTTCATCGTCGACACGGGCGCGTCGTCGATGGGGCCCGGGCTCGAGACGGTGCTGGCCCAGATCCTCGGCCAGGCGCTCGAGCTCCCGCCCGCGCGCTTTCAGGTCCGCCACGCCGACACCGCCGCGGTCGAGAGCGGCGTGGGCACCTACGGGTCGCGCGGCACCGTCACCGCGGGCAACGCCGCCCACCTCGCCGCCGGCAAGCTGATCGCCGAGGCGCGATCGCGCGCGGCCGCGCGGCTGGGCGTGGCGGAGGCCGACGTGCGCTACGAGCGCGGCGAGCTCCGCGCCGACGGCCGCCGCGTGACGCTCGCCGAGCTGGCCGCGGAGCGGCGCCTCGCCGCCGGCGCCTCGTTCGAGGTGCCGAAGATCACCTACGCGGGATGCGCGGCGGCGGTGGAGGTGGACGTCGATCCCGAGACGGGCGCGATCCGGCTCGCCCGCGTCGTGGTCGGGGCCGACGTCGGCCGCGCCGTCAACCCCGCGCTCGTGGACGGGCAGCTCGTGGGCGGCGTGGCCTTCGGCATCGGCAACGCGCTGACCGAGAGCCTCGCCTACGACGGCGACGCCCAGCTCCTCACCGGAACGCTGATGGACTACGCCCTCCCCGCGGCCGCCGACGTCCCGCCCGTCGACGGCTTCTATCAGGAGGTGCGCGCCACCACGAACCCGCTCGGCCTGCGCGGGCTCGGCGAGTGCGGCAATCCCGGGCTCGGCGCCGCCGTGGCCAATGCCGTCTGCGACGCGCTCGGCCGCCCGGAGCTTCCGCTCACCGCGCTGCCGCTGACGCCCGCCCGCGTGTTCCAGACGGTCGAGGCGGCGCGCGCGGCCGGCCCGTGACGGGGTGATGGCGATGGCACTCGAGCAACAGCTCAGCGAGAGGCTCACTCAGGCCATCAAGGACAAGGACCTGCGCACCGCCGACGTGCTGCGCATGATCAAGAGCAGGCTCATCGAGCGGCGCACCGCCAAGGGCTTTTCCGGCGCGGTGGACGACGCCCTCGTCCTCGACGTGATCGGCGCCTATCGAAAGCAGCTCCAGAAGTCGGCCGCCGAGTTCGAGAAGGTCGGCGCGCGCGGCGCCGAGCAGGTGGCCCAGATCCGCTGGGAGATCGAGCTCTGCGAGCAGTATCTGCCCCGCGGCCTCGACGACGCCGCGCTGCGCGGGCTGGTCAGCCGAGCGGCTCGCCGCCCTCGGCATCGCCGACGCCAAACAGGTCGGACGACTGGTCGGCGACGTCATGAAGACCCACAAGGGACAGGTCGAGGCGGCCGACGTCAAGCGCATCGCCGAGGAGCTCCTCGCCAGGTAGGAGAAACGCCATGATGACCCCCTCACACCTCGACGCGGCCTTCTGGACCCGCCGCCGGTTCATCCACGCGGGAGCGGCGGCGGCCGGCCTCGGCCTCCTGCCGAGGGCGGCGGGCGCCCAGGCCGGGCCTTGGGCGGCGCGCCCGCCTGGCAACCCCGCGAGCGTCACCTTCGTGGTCTGGCAGTACGGGAAGATCTACCAGCAGATCAGCGAGCAGTTCGAGCAGGACTGGGGCGTGAAGATCAACCAGATCATCGAGCCCAACGTCGAGCCCCAGGTCGCCAAGCTCACCGCCATGTACGCCGCGGGCGACGCCGTCGACGTGTCGCTGTCGCCCATGCAGTACCTCGCCAGCTACATCGACCAGGGCATCGCCCAGCCCGATCGACGGACTCCCCGGCGTCGAGCAGTACGTCAAGGACTTCACGCCGTTCACCCGGCAGATCGCCCAGCGCGACGGGAAGACATGGGGGCTCCCGTACTTCTCGACGGTGTGGACCTTCATCTACAACGACGAGCTCCTCGCCAAGGCCGGGTTCAAGGGCAAGCCCTTCAAGAGCTACCCGGAGCTGATCGAGCAGGCCAGGAAGGCCAAGAAGGACGGCGTCGCGAAGTACCCGATCCTGTGGGTGGCGGGCGCCGGCTTCGAGCAGCTCCCCGCGACGTGGTTCAGCATGACCCACAATCGCGGCGGCAGCATCTTCGACAAGCAGCTCGCCCCCCAGCTCGGCGCCGGGCTCGGTGGCGCGCGAGACGCTCCGCTGGTGGCAGGCCACGTTCAAGGACGAGCTGGCCGATCCCAACTCGCTCAACCTGCGCTTCATACCCGCCGTCAAGGCCTTCAACGCCGGCCAGCACGTCTACCTGGGCACGCTGCACCACTACTACCTGAGCCTGGTGAACGACGCCGCCCAGTCGCCGATCGCCGGCAAGGGCCGCGCCCTCGGGCTCCCCGGCGACGGCAAGACCATCGGCTACACCATGCTCTACATCCTCTGCAGCGCCACCAAGAACAAGGACTGGGCGTGGAAGCTCCTGCAGTACCTCGGCGGGCGGACCAAGGACGGCGGCTACACGCAGGCCAATCGCCTCGCCACGGACGCCATGCTCGGCAGCGGCTATCAGTCGGTGATGGACAGCGAGCTCCTGAAGAAGGGGTGGGCCAAGTGGGGCGACGTCCCCACCATCCTCGACATCTGGAGCAAGGCCTCGAACTTCTCCGACGTCGTCCCCGCCGTGTCCCAGCCTTGGTACCCGCGCTGGAGCGACGCGATGAACGTCGAGCTCACGAGCTGTCTCTAGGGCAAGATCTCCGCCGACCAGGCCTGCGACAACATGGTCGCAGCCATGGCCAAGGCCAAGCGCGGCTGAGCCCGTCGCGCAGCCGTCGATGCGCGTCCGCGGCTCGTGAGCCGGCGCGAGTCGGCGGGGCGGCTGGCCTTCGCGATGAACGCGCCGGCCGCCCTCTGCCTCCTCGTCGTCCTCGCGTACCCGGCGCTCTACGCCGCGTATCTCTCCGTCTCCGAGGTGAGCATCCGCCAGCTCAGAACCGGCGAGTTGCCGTTCGCCGGATGGGCGAACTACGCGCGGCTGTTCGGCGACGAGGTGTTCTGGCTCTCGCTCCGCCACACGCGCCGTCTTCGCCGGCGTCTCGGTGTGCCTCGAAGTGGTCATCGCGCTCGGCATCGCGCTCGTGGTGAGCGACGAGCGCGTGTGGCTCTCGCGGGTGACGCGCTTCCTCCTCCTGGTGCCGTGGGCGGTGCCGCCCGTGGTGAACGGTCTGCGTGTGGTCGTTCATCGTCAACGCGCAGTACGGCTACCTGAACCGGACGCTGCTCCGCGCTGGGCCTCATCGACCACTACGTGAACTGGCTGGGGGACGGCCGCCTGGCCATGGGCGCGGTGATCGCCGCCTACGTCTGGCGCACCACGCCGTTCAACATCCTCCTCTATCACGCCGCGATCGAGGGAATCCCCGATCAGCTGTACGAGGCCGCGGAGGTCGACGGCGCCTCCGCGTGGAGTCGGTTTCGCCACGTCACGCTGCCGCTCCTGCGGCCGGTCATCGCCGTCACGCTGATCCTGCGCACCACCTTCGCCTTCATGGTGTTCGACGAGATCCTGGCCATCACCCAGGGCGGCCCCGGCAACGACACCTGGGTGGCCGCGTGGTACACATACCGCGTGTCCTTCCAGCCGCCGTTCAACGTCGGCCTCGGCGCCGCGTCGGCCTACGTCCTCGCGCTGATACTCGGGCTGGCCGCCCTCGCCTACGTGCGCTTCGTCTCCCGACGGGTCGAGGCCTGAGGCCGTGCGCCGACTCTCCCGACTCCATCGCCTCGCCCTCTACGCCCTGAACCTGGCGGCCATCGCGTTCCTGGTTCTGCCGCTGGCGCCGGTGGTCCTCGGGGCCGTGCAGTCGGAAAAGGCACTCCAGCGGGACGTGCACGCGCTCCTGCCCCGCGAGTACACGCTCGCCAACTTCCAGCTCCTCCTGTCGGGCGGGACCCGGCGCGGCCCAATCTTCGAGCAGGTGTCGTACCTTCCCGCCTCGGTCGAGCGCTTCCCCCGGGCGTTCCTGAACAGCCTCCTCGTCGGCGGCGCGGTGACGCTCCTCGCGCTGGTGGCGGGGAGCCTGTCCGCGTACACGATCGCCCGGCTCGGCTTTCGCTGGGCCCGCGCCCTCCTCGCTGTGAGCCTGGCCAGTCGCATGCTGCCCCTGGTGGTGCTGATGGTGCCGCTCTACGTGCTGTTCCGGCGGCTCGGCATGCTCAACTCGCTGGGTGGCGTCGTCGTGGCCGAGGTCGGCTTCCTCGCGCCGTACGCGATCCTGATCCTCGTCCCGTACTTCGCGGCGCTGCCCGCCGAGCTGGAGGACGCCGCCCGCATCGACGGCTGCACGCGGTTCGCCGCGTTCCTGCGCATCGTGCTGCCGCTCTCCACGCCGGGCCTGGCCGCGTGCGGCGTGATCGTGTTCATCATCTCGTGGCACGAGCTCCTGATCCCGCTGATCCTGCTGAACAAGCCCGAGTCGATGACGCTCCCCGTGGTGCTGGCCGGCCTGGTCTCCGACTACTTCGTGTTCTTCACCCTGATGATGGCCATCTGCCTCCTCGGCCTGCTGCCCACGGTGGGGCTCGTCCTGGCGCTCCAGAGGTACGTCGTGCGCGGCCTCGTCGCCGGCGCCGTCAAGGGGTAGCAGGATGCTGAAAAAGGTCCATCTGCTTCCTCGGCGCCCTCGGCCGCACGCTCCCATCTTGCGAGCTGGAGCCGAAGGCGAGGCGAGCGGATCCGGAGACTCCGGCGAGCGCGAGCGAGCCAGAGGAAGTACGCCTCGCGTGCGGCCGTCGGACGCCGCCTCGCATCTGGACCGTTTTGAGCATCTGCGAATTATTTCAGCGGGTGATTGACGTGCGCTTTGGCCTTATCGGATACGGGGCGTGGGGGCGGCACCATGCCGCCGCCATCCAAAAGGCGCCGGGGGCGGAGCTGGTGGCGATCGCGTGCCGGAGCGAGGAGACCGCGGACGCCGCGCGACGCGAACATCCGGGCGTCGCCGTCACGCTCGACTACCGGCACCTCCTCGAGCGGCCGGAGGTCGAGGCCGTGGATGTGGTCGTGCCGAATCATCTGCACGCCGAGATCGGGATCGCCGCGCTCGCCCACGGCAAGGACGTCCTGCTCGAGAAACCGATGGCCACCACCGTGGCCGACTGCGACCGGTTGATCGCCGCCGCGCGCGAGCACGGGCGCGTCCTCTCCGTTGGCCACGAGCTTCGCCTGTCCCGCCAGTGGGGGCGCGTCAAGACGCTGATCGATGACGGGGCGATCGGCGAGCCGCGCTACGCCCACGTGAGCCTCTTCCGGTTTCCCTACCGGCGCGGCGCCGAGGGCTGGCGCTACGACCCGGGACGCGTCGGCTCGTGGG
>CAVSXH010000003.1:0-366049 GCA_963731855.1 uncultured Alphaproteobacteria bacterium
GAAGCCGTTGCGGCCCGGTTCCGCGCAGGCGCGGCTCGCCGATGCGCTGAACGTGCAGGAGCATGCGGTCAAGACCACGCGCGAGGACGATGCTTAGCCGCGCTTTGTCCGCTACCGCAGTCGTGGCAAGATCATGCGGCTTGCTGGTTCCTGGCGCCAGGCTTGCGAGCGGGCTATACAAACGTTTCCGTGAGTATCGTTGCGCCCCATGCATCTAACCTGGTTTTCGCATATTGCGGTGCGCTACGCAGCGATGATGGTCGCCGTGACACTCCTCCCGCTGGCCATCGTGCTATTCGCTTACGACCGTTATGCCAGCAACCTGCTCGACACCTTATCCGGCTCGGAGGCGGAACAGCGTCTCGCCGTGATGCAAGGGCGGATCACAAGTTTCCTGGAAGCGCGCTTCGCCCAGCTCGACACGCTGGCCAACTATCCGGATCTGCCGTTCGCCTTCGGCAGGGCAGGCGTAACGCCGGCATCGTCCGGCCTCCGGGCGGTGCTCGAATATGAAGCGGACAACCCCGATCTTTATGGAATTCTGGTCTTCGATGCGCAGGACATGGTGATCGCCGCGATTCCAAGCCAGGCGGCGGCGGGCGCACCCTATTGGGGCGGCAAATGGGAGCCGCTCAAGGACGGCGTTCCGCGCAGTGCCGGCGTACGCGGCGTTGTGGTCGGCCCATTTCTGCCGGGCGATGGAATAGCCGGCGCCATCCTGATCATGCGGAAACTGCCGGCAGCGGTGAGCCCGGATGGCGGAAGCATCGCCATCGCACTGCATGTCCGCCTCTCGTCGCTGACCGAGCTGATGGGCCGCGACAATCTCGGCGACCTCATTCAGCCGCTATTGCTCACTCCGCAAGGAATTTCGCTCACCTCGGTCGGCACCCCCTCGGCGGCGAAAGCGAAGCTGGCGCGGCAGCTCGACATCCTGCCGGGCTGGAGCATCGCCCTGGCGGATAATGCCTCGCGGCTGGAGCGGCCGCTCTCCAACATCCGCGAAGTGCTGGTCGCCGCCACGCTTATGGTCATCCTCTCGATTGCGGCACTCGTGGCTTTCCTCGGAGGCCGGTTGAACCGCCGCATCGGTCGCCTGGTCGATGGGTCCGCCGCGCTGGCGGAAGGGCAGCTCGGAACGCGGATCACCGATGACGGCAACGACGAGCTGACGGTGCTCGCCGGAGCCTTCAACCGCATGGCGGCGCGGCAACGCGATACGCTGAGCGCGGCCGTCGAGGTGGAAAAAATGGCCGTGCTCGGGCGGTTCGCTACAAGCTTTGCGCACGAAACGCGTAATCCGCTCGCGGCGGTGAAGACGACCGTCCAGGCATTTCTAGCGACGGAGGAGCGGCCCGAGCGGCGTAAGCTACTCCAAGGCATGGATGAGGAAATCGACCGTCTCGACGCATCCTTGCGCGATTTTCTCATCTACGCCAAACCCGCTCCGGCGTCACCCCGCCGTGTGGTGATGGACGAGGTGCTGCGCCGATGTGAAACGCTCGTGGCACATCAATTGCGATCCGACCGGATTGCTTTGACAACGCTGGGCGAGACTGGCCTCGCCATTCATGTCGATCCATTCCACTTGCAGCAAATATTCATGAACCTGATCGCTAATGCTATCGACGCGATGCCGGAGGGAGGCCGTATCACCATCCGCATTCGCCGGGCCGGGACCCAAGGGATCATCGAAGTGAGCGACACGGGCGAAGGCATTCCGCCTGAAATGCGCGACAAGATCATGGAGCCGTTCGTGACGACCAGAAGCGATGGATCGGGGCTGGGCCTGCCGATTTCGCGCCAGCTTGCCGAGCTGAATAAAGGTGTGCTCTCGCTGGCCAGCCAGCAGGGCCACGGCACGACCGTGACCCTCATCCTGCCCCGCGACGACGGAGCGGCGGCATGACGAACCCTTGCGTCCTCATCATCGACGATGAAGCCAATCTGGTGAGCTCGGTCGCCTATGCGCTGGGTGCACACGGCTTCGATGGTATCGGGGCGGGGACCGGTGCGGAGGGTCTGGCGGTTGCCGAAAAGCGCCATCCCAACGCGATCCTGCTCGATCAAAAGCTTCCCGATGCTTCAGGCATCGATCTGATCGCGCCGCTTCGACTGATCGACGACCGCGTTGCGATCATCATGATCTCCGCCCATGGCGACATTCCCACTGCTGTGGAGGCGGTGCGGCGAGGCGCATATGATTTCGTCACCAAGCCGTTCGAGCTCGACGATCTCGTCGGCGTTCTGCGCAGCGCTCTGAACCCCAGGGGCATGCGGGCCGGGCAAGCCGCGCGATCCATCCGCACTGAAACTCCCGCTCCCTTTGACGTGGAAGTCTCAAGCATCATGCGGGATTTGCGTGCGACGGTCGCCGTGGTCGCGAAAAGCTCGGCCCGGATCGTGCTGCTGCTGGGGACGTCGGGCGTCGGCAAGGGCTTTACCGCACGCGCGCTTCACGATGCCAGTCCGCGCGCCGATGGGCCGTTCATCATCGTGAATTGTGCGTCCCTGCCGGGCGATCTGCTCGAATCGGAGCTGTTCGGGGTGGAGCGCGGCGCCTTTACGGGAGCCGCGCAGGCGCGTTCCGGTCTCGTCGAGGCGGCGCAAGGCGGCACGCTGTTTCTCGATGAGATCGGCGAGATGCAGCTGCCGCTTCAGGCCAAGCTGCTACGCTTCCTCGAAAGCCGTTGCTATCGCCGGCTCGGCGCCAGCCGCGAGCAGACGGCCGATGTGCGGGTGATAGCCGCCTCCAACCGCGATCTGGCACGGGAGGTCGAGGCCGGCCGTTTCCGCGCCGATCTGTTCTACCGGCTCAACGTCGTTCCCATTACGCTGCCGAGGCTTGCCGAGCATCGGGAGGACATCCTGCCGCTCGCACGCCATTTCGCCTTTCGCGCGATTGCGCTGGAAGGAGCGCCGCCCATCAGCTTCTCCGGCGAAGCGGCCGAAAGGCTGCGCGACTATGGCTGGCCGGGTAATGTGCGGGAGCTTGCCAATCTTGTGGAGCGGCTCACCATTCTCTTCCCCGGCAAGGTGATCGAGCCGGGTGATTTCCCGCGCGAACTATCCGGCGATATGAGCGGCCACCCGCCCTCGATCGAAGCCATGCTGGAGGATACGGAGCGCGAAATTCTGATGCGGGCGCTTCGTGCGGTGAACGGGCATAAAGGCCATGCCGCCGATGCGCTTGGGATCTCGCGTCATGCACTCAAGCGCAGGCTGAAGCGGGTGGGCATGGCCTGAGCGGCAACCGCTCGCTGTCCCGCGCGCCGGAGCGCATTCCGCCCATCCCGCGCGGCACCTGCGCCCAAATATACCAGAATGAACAACTAATCCAACTCTGGCACAGACTTTGCCTCACAATTCGGCATAACTTCCATGACGTAGACTAATTGAAGTTGTAATCTGGCCGGAATAGCAAGAAAGAGCCAGTTCGCGGAGGAAAAATGCCGATCGGCGTGACGGGCGCGATCTTTTTGCTTTTGGCTGTGCTGTGGAGTGCTCCGGCTCAAGCGCAAGATGCGGGCTTTGTCGATATAGGCTGCATGTATCCGATGACCGGACGTGGCTCGCTTTATGGGCGCGACAGCGTTGCGGCGATCGAAATGGCCGTGGAGGAGATCAACGCCGCCAGCGGGGCGGCGGGCTATAAACTGCGCGCTCACCTTGCCGATTCCCAATCCAAACCCGCCTTTGCCGTGTCGATCGCACGCCGCTTCATTGCCGACACAAAGGTGCATTTCCTTTGCGGGGTCGTCAGTTCCTCTGTCGGGCTGGCGGTGAGCGAGGTCGCGCTTGAAAACCGAAAGATATTTATCGGCACCGACCATGCCTCGTCGCGGCTCACCATGGAGAGCGCGCATCGCTATTATTTCCGGGTGTCCAATAACGCTTATCAGTCGATGGCGGCCGGCGCGCTTTGGCTGGCGAAGGCGCAGGAGACACGCGGCTGGAGGACCATCGCCTTCATCGGGCCGGATTATGAATATGGCCGCGGCATGTGGGCCGATCTGCGGTCAAAGCTCGACGAGTTGGGCGTCAAATACGAGGTCGTGGGCGATTTATGGCCCAAGCTCTATGAGCCGGATTTCGCCCTCTATATTTCGGAGCTGAAGCGGCTCAAGCCGGACGTCATCGTCAATGGCCAATGGGGCGGCGATTTTGTCGCGTTCGTGCGGCAGGCGAGCGCGCTGGGCCTGTTCGGGAAGTCGATTTTCGCGAATTTCGACGCCGGGCGGCAATTACGAGGTCCTGTCGTCGCTGGAAGAGTCGATGCCGCTCGGCCTCGTTCTGTCGGCACGCCATCATGTGAATTGGCCGCGAACGGAGCGTAACCGCCAATTCGTCGAGAAATTCAGGAGCCGCACCGGGCGCTATCCCAGCTATGCGGCGGAGGGCGCCTATGCCGGTATTCTGGCAATCGCCAAGGCGGTGACGGCGGTCGGCAATCCGGACGATACGGATGCGCTGATCAAGGCTCTTGAAGGCATGGAACTGGAATTGCCTGAAGACCCGGACGGCTTCTGTTCCCGCATCGACCCCGATACCCACCAGATCATTCAGATGCAGGCCATCGGCACGGTCATTCGCGACGACCGGTATCCCGCCCGCCAAGGCGCTTTTGGGCAATTTCGAGGTCTTTCCGGCCGACCGGCTTCTGCCGTCCACCGAAGAGATCAGGCGCCGCCGCGCGGCGGCCGGACGCGCCATCAGCTTACAGTCAGCGCCGGTCCAATGACGGCCGGGCGATCATGAAGGGGAGAAGATCACCAATGAAGGCAAAACATTTTCGGGGAACGAGCCTGGGATTGCTGGCGTCCTTCATGCTGCTCGGCCGGCTCCGGGCGCATCCGCGCAGGAAGCTGCCAAGAGCGTCAAGATCGGCATCGTCACATTTCTGTCCGGGGCGGCTGCCGGTCCATTCGGGGTGCCGGCGCGAAATGCGGCGGAACTGGCCATCGAAACGATCAACGGCGGTAAACTGCCGGCGCCCTACAACAAGGCCGGCATCAACGGCGTCGCCATCGAGCCCGTCATCGTCGACGAGGCTGGCGGCACTACCAAGCAGGTGACGGAATACCGCAATCTGGCGCAGCGGGCCAATGTCGATGCGGTGATCGGCTATATTTCGTCCGGCGACTGCCTTGCCATCGCGCCTTTGGCCGATGAGCTGAAGCTGATCACCATTTTCTTCGATTGCGGCACGCCGCGCATTTTCGAGGATGCGAGCTATAAATATCTGTTCCGCACCGGTGGTCACGCCACCATGGATAGCGTCGGCGCTGCCCGTTACCTGCTCACCAAGCGCCCGGAGGTGAAGAACGTCGCCGGCATCAATCAGAACTATGCATGGGGCCAGGATAGCTGGAACGATTTCAGCGAAGCCATCAAGCAGCTGAAGCCCGATGTGACGATCTCGACCGCGCAGTTCCCCAAGCTGGGCGCCGGTCAGTATGGCGCTGAAATCTCCGCTCTGCTGGTGGAGAAGCCGGACGTCGTGCACTCCTCGCTTTGGGGCGGCGACATGGAAGCGTTCACGCTGCAAGGCAAGGCGCGCGGCCTGTTCGAAGGGCGAACCGTCATCCTGACGCCCGGTGAGACGGCGATGTTCCGCCTGGCCAAGGAAATACCGGACGGGACGATCATCGGCGCGCGCGGACCGCATGGCGTATTGGCGCCCGCGAACGATCTCAACAAGTGGTTCCGCGCTGCCTACGAGGAACGCTTCGGCGCACCGCCGACCTACCCCTCCTACAAGATGCTGCAAGCCATCCTCGGACTGAAATCCGCAATGGAAAAGGCCGCCGCGGGCAAGGAAGGCATTCCGGATAAGGACGCCACGGTTGCGGCATTCGAGGGCCTGTCCTTCACCACCGCGAGCGGCGAGGTGAATATGAAGCTGGGCAAGGGCCATCAGGCTTTGCAGCCGGTTTCCTACGGCACCTTCAAATTCGACAAGGAGACGGGCAAGCCGCAGATTGTCGACGTCGTCACCTATGCGGCGGAATGCGTCAATCCGCCGGAAGGAGTGAAAAGCATCGAATGGATCAAGAGTGGCTTCAAAGGCGCCAAATGCGACTAGTAGCATGATCGTCTTGCGGCACCGGCAATGAGGGCCGCGGGCGTTTCGGATGGATCGTTATAAAAGGGAGCGAAACATGAAAAAGGCAGTAACTGGTGCGGCGGTGGCATTGTCGTTCGCGATGATGTTTGGGGCGGGGGCGAAGGCCCAGGACAAGCCCGATTGGTGCAAATCGAAATGGGGCCCGAACGATGAGATCGGCGCAGCCAATCTCATCAAGCCGGACACCGTGATGGCGGCGGCGAATCTCGTCAAGACCGGCAAAACTTATTCGCTCGGCGGCGAAACGAACGCCAAGACTCCCGCGTTTGCGCCACGCACGTGGGCGACGATCGTGCTGCAGCCCGGTCAAGTCGGCGGCGTGACGCTGGGCGGCACGAAAACCAGCGTATAATGACGACATCTATATGGGCTGGGTGGGTACTGGCTCGCAGATCGACGGACTCGGCCATCTGGGCATCGACAACGTCTACTATAATTGCAATAAGAGCGCCGATTTCGCCAAGGCGAACGGTCTCACCAAGCTCGGCGTCGAAAAGATACCACCCCTCGTCGCACGCGGTTTGGTGCTCGACATGACCGCTGTCACCGGCAAGGACCCCGTGCCTGAAGGTACGCCCTTCAACAAGAAGGAGATCGACGCGGCGCTAGAGAAGCAGGGCATCCAAATTCGACGAGGCGATGTCGTAATATTCCATACGGGATGGATGAGTCTCGTAGGTAAGGACAATGATCGCTATAATAAGGCTGAGCCGGGTCTGGGCAAGGAAGGCGCCGAATATCTTGCCAGCAAAGAAGTGATGGCTGTCGGTGCGGACACCTGGGGCCTCGAAGTTCTTCCTTTCGAACAAGGGGTTGGCGTCTTTGAAGTCCATCAGATTTTGCTTGCGAAGAACGGCATTTACATCCTGGAGAACATGAACACGGACGAACTGGTCAAGGACAAGGGCTGGGAGTTCATGTTCGTCGAGGGACACAGCCGGATCACCGGAGGCGTGCAGGCGATCATCAATCCGATCGCCATCCGGTAACTGGATGTCTTGCCGAGGGGTGTTGAGACCGCAACCTCACCGGCAAGCATGGCGGGTGGCCTCAGCAGCCATCCGCCTCTTTTTCGCTCTTGCCCTTTGACCCCGTCCATCAGCCATTCGCGCACAAGTCCATGAGAGCTTGAATGCAAAATCTTGTGGCCATCATCGTCGATGGCACGATCTATTTCTCCTGGCTGTTCATCGTGTCGCTCGGGCTCACGCTGATCTATGGCGTGATGAAGATCCTCAACATCACGCATGGCAGCTTCTACGCTTTTGGCGCTTATACGGCGGCCTCGGCGATCGGCGCCTACTTCGCCGCCGATCTGCCTGGCGCGGGCAGTTATCTGGTTCTCGCGGCTGCCGGCGTCCTCGTCGGCGCGGCCGTCGGCTTCCTGGTCGAGCGCCTGCTGTTGCGCCCAATTATGGACGGGACGAGATCGTCATGATCCTCGTCACCTATGCCACCTTTCTCGTCTTCGAAGACGTCATCAAGCTGGTTTGGGGCGTTGATCCCTACTTGCCCTATCAGCCTTATTCGCTGCTGGGACGCGCCGACATCAGCGGCATCAGTTTCGCCGTTTACGACCTGGCGCTTTTGCTTTTCGCCCTGGTCCTCGGGGGGCTCGCCTGGTGGACGCTGGAGCGCACCCGGCAGGGCAAATTGCTGCGCGTCGTCATCCATGACCGCGAATTGGCGCTCGCCATGGGCATCAACGTGACGCGGATGTTCACCGTCACATTCGTGATTGGGGCGATGCTCGGCGCGCTGGGCGGCGCGCTCGCCGCGCCGGGCCTCTCGGTGGTGCCGGGCGTTGGTGTCGATGTGATCGTGCTAGCCTTCGCGGTGAGCGTCATCGGCGGGCTTGGCAGTGTGCCGGGCGCGGCGGTCGGCGCGCTGATCGTAGGTGTGACGCGGGCCGCCGCGGTCCACCTCATGCCGGAGGTCGAGCTGTTCGTCATCTATGCCGTCATGGCCATCGTTCTCACATTCCGCCCGGAGGGCCTGTTCGGCCGGGCGGCCGCACGGAAGATCTGAGCCATGATCCGAGACCGTACCCTTCCCGCGCTTGGCCTTGCGCTCGTTCTGCTGCTTTTGCTCGGCCTCGTCATGCCGTCCTGGCTGCGCTTCCTGTTCACCATCGGCCTGGCCAAGGGCCTCGTCGCCATGGGGCTCGTGGTGATGATGCGGGCGGGCCTGGTCTCCTTCGGCCAAGGGCTTTATTACGGCCTCGGCGCTTATGCCGCCGGACTGGCGACGAATTTCTACGGCATCAACGATGCCTTTCTGCTGCTCGCCCTAGGCGGACTGGCGTCGCTTGTGATCGGCGCACTGCTGGGCGGGATCATCACCCGCTACCGGCAGATTTTCTTCGCCATGCTCAGCCTCGCTTTGTCGATGATCCTCTACGGCATCCTCGTCCGCTCATCGGTCCTCGGCTCGACGGATGGCTTCAACCTCCCCGCGCCGAGCTTTTTTGGCTATGCGGCGGAAGGCGATCTCGGCCGCCTCATGCTTTACAGCCTTACGGTCGTGGCGGCTGTCGGCATCGCCGTGCTCTGCCACCTCTTCGCGCGCTCGCCGGTGGGCGTCATGGGCGAGGCGATCCTGTCGAACGAGATCCGCGTCGAATATCTCGGCACCTCGGTGACGCGCATCCTGCACAAGACCTATAGTCTCGGTGCGCTATCGGCGGGACTGGGCGGCGCCCTCGTCGCCATGGCCACGCGCCATATCGACCCTGAACTCGCTTATTGGACCACATCGGGCGAATTCGTCTTCGTCGCCATTCTTTCTGGCATCGGCCATGTCGCGGCGCCGCTTGCCGGGATGGTCCTGTTCGAGGCGTTTCGCAGCTTCGCCTTCCAATATTCGCCCGACACCTGGCAAATGGTGGTGGGGATCGCCATGCTCGCCGTCATTCTGTTCCTTCCAGCCGGCCTGTGGTCGCTCACGAAATCGAAGCGCCGCGCGGGAGGCCGGGCATGAACGCGGCCGTCATTTCCACAAAGGGCGTGCAGAAGCGTTTCGGTGCGGTGGTCGCGGCGGACGATGTGTCGGTCGACATCGTGCCGGGCGTGACCGTCGGCATCATCGGCGCGAATGGCGCGGGCAAGACCACCTTCGTCAATATGGTGACCGGCTATACCAAGCCCGATAGCGGGCAGATCCTGTTCCAGGGCGCCGATATTACCCGGCTGTCTCCACGCGCGGTGACGCGGCTGGGCGTTCGGCGCTCGTTCCAGGTGGCGCAGCTTTTCCCGGCACTGCCGATCCGCGACAATGTGATGATCGCGCTCGCCAGCGCGGCGACGGAAAACCCCTCCTCATTCAAGCCGCTGCGCACGCTCGAGCGCGTCGCCGAGGCCGATGCATTTCTCGCCCATATCGGGCTGGCCGGCATGGGCGACCGCGCCACCACCGAGTTACCCCAAGGGCAGCGCAAGCTCCTGGACATCGGCCTGGCCATGAGCGGGAGCCCCACGGCGCTGTTCCTCGACGAGCCGACCAGCGGCATCAGCGCCGAGGAGAAATTCCCGCTCATGGACCTCGTCATGGAGGCTGTGTCGGGCCGCTGCTCCACCGTGCTGTTCGTCGAGCACGATATGGAGATCGTCGAGCGCTATGCGTCGCGGGTGCTCGCCTTTTACGAGGGGCGCGTCATCGCCGACGGCATCCCGCAGACGGTACTCGCGGACGCCGACGTCAGGCGCTATGTGGTGGGCGCTGAACTCCACCGCCGCCCCGAGGAGGCGCGCTCATGAATGCGATGCTGGAGATCCACCGTCTCTCCGTCGCCATAGCCGGCGCGCAGGTGCTGAACGATGTGACGCTGGACGCGCCTGAAGGGGCGTTTGCCGGGCTGATCGGGCGCAATGGCGCAGGCAAGACGACGCTGATGCGCGCGATCATGGGACTGCTGCCGATCCAGAGCGGCAGCATCCGCATCTTCGGCCGGGATTTGACCGCGCTGCCCGCCCAGGCCCGCGCGGGGCTCGGCATCGGCTACATGCCGGAGGACCGGCGCCTCGTGCCCGAGCTCACGGTGGAGGAGAATATCCTGGTCCCAGCCTGGGCGATGCGTGACGCCGAGGCTGAAAAACGGCTGGGCCTGGCCTATGAGATCCTGCCGGAAGTGCGCGAATTCGCACCGCGCCGCGCCTCGCAGCTTTCCGGCGGCCAGCAGAAGCTCGTCGCGCTGGCCCGCGCGCTCATCAGCGGCCGCAAGCTGCTTCTGCTCGACGAGCCGTTCGAGGGCGTGGCCCCGGCGCTGGCCCAGCGTATCGTCGCCGCAGTATCGGCTTTGCGCGCGGGCGGCGCGGCCGTGCTGCTGTCGGAATCCGACTATGTGCATTCCTCCGAGCTGGTCGACCGCCTCTACGTCATCGAACGCGGCGTCGTGACGTTGCGGGAACAGCTTCGGATTGGCGCCAAGGGATAGTCCGCACAGAAGCGGCGAACATCGTCCCGCTCTTGTCGCAATTTCCGCCCAGATTATGGCGCCGTTGCCGAGTCGCTTCGAAATCGGCATAAGACCGCATGAGAAAATCTGTTCCGGGGCTAAATCCGCCATGAGGTCCGACGATAGGTTCGGCGAAGAGCAAGAGGACGGTCGCGCGCGTCTGGAAGCCGAGGCGGGCCTTGAGCCCTTGCCGCCCCGGCTCCAGCGCCTGTTCAGTCAGCCTTTTCCCCAAAATCAGCCTTCTTCCCGAGAAAAAGCGCTCCTGGCCATTCCGCGCCGCCAAATTCACCATCTATTGGGGCTGCGTCGCCGCCATCTGGCTGACGGTGATCCTGGTCAGCGCGGTGACGATTTACTCGATGATGGCCGAGGACCCTCTCAAGGCGGGGCTCAGCAAGAGCGCGGCGAAGATTACCATCCTGGCCGACAACAACCAGGTGATCGCCGAGAAAGGCCTGCGCCGCAGCCACGTCAAACTGGAGGACATGCCGCCGCATCTGATCGACGCGGTGCTCGCGACCGAAGACCGGCGCTTCTTCTACCATTACGGCTTCGATCCCATCGGCATGGTCCGCGCAACCATCGTAAACCGCCGCGCCGGCCGCATCGTCCAGGGCGGCAGCACCATCACGCAGCAATTGGTGAAGGTCCTGTTTCTGAAGCCGGACCGCACTTATTGGCGCAAGGTCGAAGAGGCCCTGCTCTCGCTCTCGCTCGAATACCGGCTGCAGAAAAAGCAGATTCTGGAGCTTTATCTCAACCGCATCTATTTCGGAGCGGGCAATTACGGGGTCGAGGCGGCGGCGCAGCATTATTTCGGCAAGAGCGTTTCGCAGATCACCCCTTATGAGGCCGCCATCCTCGCCGGCGTGATCAAATCGCCCACCTATTACGCGCCGACCACCAATCTGGAGCGCTCGCTCGAACGCGGCAAGCTGGTGCTCACCACGATGCGGAACGGCTCCGACATCACTGAGCAAGCCTACGCCCAGGCGCTGGCGGACCCACCGACCTTGCGTACCTATCTGCCTTCGGAGAGCTATGGCTATGTGATCGACTGGGTGGTGCAGCAGCTCCCCGATCTCGGGCTCGACATCAAGGAGGACATGGTCGTCGAGACGACCGTCGATTACGAGCTGCAAGGCGTTGCCCAGGGCATTGTCAAGGATCACATGGACAAGGAAGGGAATAAATACGACGCGGGCGAGGCAGCCGCCGTGATCATCGACCGCGACGGCGCCATCAAGGCGATGGTGGGCGGGCGCGACTATACCAAGAACCAGTATAATCACGTCGTCCAGGCCAAGCGCCAGCCCGGCTCGACCTTCAAGCCCTTCGTCTTTCTCTCCGCCATCGAGCGCGGCATGACGCCGGACAGCCTGGTGCATGACGGCCCCTTGCGCATCGGCAACTGGACCCCCGCCAATTACAACGACCGCTATTTTGGCGACGTCACCATGCGCGACGGGCTGGCCAAATCCCTCAACACAGTCTCGGTGCGGCTCAGCGAATGGGCGGGACGCGACACCGTGATCAAAACGGCACATCGCCTCGGCATCGCTTCGAAGCTGGAGCAGAACGCCTCGATCGCGCTCGGCACTTCCGAGGTCACCCTGCTGGAGCTTGCGACCGCTTATGTGCCCTTCGCCAATGGCGGCTTCAGCGCCAAGCCGCACATCGTCAGGACGGTGCGCGACGCGGCCGGCAAGACGGTCTACGACGTCGGGCGGACGAATTGGGGCCGTGTGGTGCGGCCCGACGATGTGGCGGCGATGAACAATATGCTGACCGCCACGATCCAATATGGCACCGGCAGCGTCGGCTCCATCGATCCGCATCCGGCGGCGGGAAAGACGGGCACGGGGCAGAATTACCGGGATGCCTGGTTCATCGGCTACACCGCGCATTACGTGACCGGCGTCTGGCTCGGGAACGATGATTTCAAGCCGATGAAGCGTGTCACCGGCGGCTCGCTGCCGACGCTGATCTGGCGCGATCTGATGATCTACGCCCATGTCAATAAGGAGCCGGCCTATCTGCCCGGCGGCGAGCAGCTTCAGGCGCGCAACCGCGTCTCGCCGAGCGTTGGTGGCGGCGGATCGGGGTCGTTCTGGGACACGCTTTTCGGCGACGACCGGCGCGGTCCGGCCCGGGATTCAACTCTCGGCACGCCGACCGCGAGCACCACGACGCGCAGCGGTAGCGGTGGTAAGAAGTCGTGGATCGAGGAGCTGTTCTCGAATTAGTCGGGCTTAGCCGACTGTCGAACAGATGGACTGAGGCAGGTCGCGTCCGCATTCACTGCATTGCGGCTGTCGCTTATGTTGTCTTGGCCGGTTCTCTCTCGAAGGAGACTCCGCGACCGGCCGGTATCGTTGCCGCTGCTTGCCGCGTGCCTTTGAGCGCTCCCATAAACAAAGAACTAGAGCGCAGCTCCGCGTTCAGCGGAGCGTCCGGCGCTCTAGCTTCGCTTTCCGGTCGCCGGTCGGGAGGCGGATACCGGAATTGCGAGGTCCGAATCTCGCCCCTTCACGCCTTTCGCCTATCGCCGGCTTGCAGCGTATAGCGATCTCCGCGCCGTTTTTCGCATTTGTCGGTGAAATCGGGCAAAGCGCGGGCGGCGCCTTACATGGGGGCGGTGGCCTGTCTCAGCCAAGCGCGCGCGATCTCATCCAGCGCGGGGCCAAGTTCATGCAACACGCGGGCGTGATACGCGTCGAGCCAGGCGCGTTCCACCGGGGTGAGCAAGGCCGGGTCGATAAGCCGCCGGTCGATGGGCGCGAGGGAGAGGGTTTCAAACCCCATCATTGGCCGTTCGCCGCCCGCGATCGCTTCCGGCTCCGTGATCAGGATGAGATTTTCGACGCGGATGCCGTATTCGCCCGTGCGGTAATAGCCCGGCTCGTTGGAAAGGATCATTCCAGGCTCCAGCTCCGCCGCCTCCCGCTTCGACAGACTCTGCGGTCCTTCATGAACCGAGAGGAAACT
Source organism: uncultured Alphaproteobacteria bacterium (assembly GCA_963731855.1). Lineage (GTDB taxonomy): Bacteria > Pseudomonadota > Alphaproteobacteria > Rhizobiales > Rhodomicrobiaceae > R-RK-3. Next base: position 13,569 of record CAVSXH010000003.1, read on the forward strand.
ACCCACGCCGTGGCCAGTGCCATGGTCGTAATCCAGGCCCTCGCGCCACAGCGCCAGACGCGCCAGCGCGTCGAGATGATTGCCGCGCGTGCCCTTGGGGAAGCGCACGGTCGCGATGGCGATATGCCCCTTGAGCACCAGTGTGAAATGCCGGCGCATTTCATCTGTGGGAACGCCGATCGCCACTGTGCGCGTAATGTCGGTGGTGCCGTCGCGGTACTGGCCGCCCGAGTCGATCAGCAGCAGCGATCCCGGCTCGACCCGGCGGTTGGTGGAGCGGCTTGGACGATAGTGGACGATGGCGCCGTTCGGCCCCGCTCCGGCGATGGTGTCGAAGCTGATTTCGCGCAATTCGGGAGCGGCGCGGCGGAATTCTTCCAGCTTTTCGGCGACGTCGATTTCGGTGAGATTGCCCGCCGGCGCGACACCGTCCAGCCAGGCGAGGAAGCGGCACATCGCGACGCCATCACGCCGATGCGCCGTGTGGCTCCCGACGATCTCCGCGGCGTTCTTGCGCGCTTTCGGCAGGACGCAAGGATCTTGCTCCTCGGTCAGGAGTGCGCCGGCCTCGGTCAAGCGATTGGCGAACCATTGCGAGACGCTGGCGGGATCGATCCGCACCTTCGCGCCGCGCTCGCCCAGATCACGCAAGGCATCCGGCAATGCCGAGGGTTCGGCAATGTCGGCGACCTGCGCCAACGCGGCCGGAGCCTCCATTTGCAGCTTGCGGCCATCGATGAAGAGCCGCGCCTTGCCCTCGGCCGGAATGATGCAATGGCTCAGCACGAAAGGCGTATGCGGCAGGTCGAAGCCGCGAATGTTGAACAGCCAGGCGATGGAGTCGAGGGCAGTGATGACGACCGCATCCTGCTTGTCGCGGATCAGCTTTTCCTGAATGGCGGCGATCTTTGTGGCAGCTTCGACCCCGGCGAAGGCGATAGGCTGAAGCTCGATGGCGCGCGGCGGCTGCGCCGGACGGTCGGTCCAGAGAGACGCCAGCGGGTTGGGCTCCACGGGCACCAGCGCGGCCCCGGCCCGTTCGACACATTTCAGCAGCCCTTTCACCTCGCCGACAGTATGCAGGCGCGGGTCATAGCCAAGCCGGTCGCCCGCCCGCAGATTTGCCTTAAGCCATTCGGAAAGCGGCTGGTCGGAGATCTTGACGATCTCATAGGCCGCGCCATCCACCTGCGATTGGGCCTGCAACGTGTAGCGCCCGTCCACGAACAGAGCGGCTTTTTCCAGGAGAACAGCCGCGATGCCCCAGGAGCCGGAAAAGCCGGTCAGCCAGAGAAGCTGTTCGGCTTCCGGCGGTACATATTCGTTCTGATACTCGTCGGCACGGGGCAGGAGGAAACCGGTCAGCTCAAGGCGCGCCAACTCCGCCCTGAGGAGGCGCAGGCGCTCGGCTCCATATGCGGGACCGCCAATATCGTCAAAGCTTTGAAACATGAGAACTCATCTACGCGCGAACGCCGCGCACATCAAGACCGCAGCCGCCGCATATGCAGCGCCGTCCAGCCCTCCAGCGAAATCCAAGCCTGAAGCGAGAACCCTTGCGTCAGGTAGCGGGCGCGAACCTCCCGCGCCTGCCCGTCCAGCAATCCCGACAGGATGAGGTGGCCGCCAGGGGCCGCGGCGCGCGCGATGTCACGAGCCAGCTTCAGCAGCGGTCCGGCCAGAATATTCGCCATGATCAGGTCGAACGGCGCCTTCGCAGCGATGGCCGGATGGGCAAGACCCGGCGCGGTAATCGCCGTCACTTCAGGCGCCACCCCGTTGCGGGCAAAATTCTCCTTTGCGACCTTGATGGCGATCGGATCGATGTCGGTGGCGAGGACGTCGCCGCACAGCACCTTCGCCGCCGCGATGGCAAGCACGCCCGAGCCCGTGCCGAGGTCCAGCGTGCGCCAGATGCCCTGCTTCTTCGCCAGCCGGTCGAGCAGCATGAGACAGCCGCGCGTGGTGCCGTGATGCGCCGTGCCGAACGCCTGGCCGGCGTCGACCTCGATGGCGAAGGGCCTGCCCTTGGCCCGTTGCGCGATCATGGCTGCCGTGGATGAAAAAACGCCCCGCCTCGATGGGGTGCAGTCCGCGCTGGACGGTTGCCACCCAATCCTCGTCGGGAAGCATTTCCGGCCGCAAATGCCGGATCGCGGCAAAATGCGGGACGCTGTCGGCGATGGCGGCGAGGCCGGCAGGATCGGGCGGCTCGACGAAATAGACGTCGAGAAGCCAGCCGTTCTTCGTTTCGCTGGAGCTGACGGCGGGCGGCGGATCGAGCATTTCAGTGAGCAGACTGGTCAAAATGCCGATATCGGCCCGCTCGGCCAGGATTTGCGCCTTGTAGGTGGGCATCGCTCAGCTTGGGCTCAGCGCGTTGCACCAGCGTTCGTGCAGATAGCGGCCCGCATCGCGCAGCGGCATGGCGCGAAGCTCGCCTGCCGGGGAGTCCAGCACCAATCCTTCTGCCCTTAGCCGGTCCAGAGCGTCGTGAACATCGAAGGATATCTCGACGCCGAATTTTTCCTTGAGGAATGCGTCTATGTCCGCACGCAAATCATCGAGTTGGCTGCCCTGAGTGGGCTTGCGCAGCAGATGTGTGTAAAGCAGCGCTTCCTCCTTCACATCCTCCTCTTCGGCGTCGTCTACGATCAGCGCCAGCGCCCCCTGATTGTTTGCCAGGTTCTGGAAATAGAGGCTTTGGGCGAGCTGCATCCTGTAACGGTCGCGGGTGATGAAGATATTGCGGATCTGCGCGTACATGATGCCGCCAACGCCAGTGACCAGCGCTCCGACCAGCAGCATGGGCGAAAGCGCCACGGCCACCGCCAGCTTGGCCGCCGTACCGACGGCCCAGGCGGTGGTGCCAACCAAGGCACTGCCACCGAGCTGAAGCTTGTCGCGGTACTTCATCTTTACTTTGATGTTGGGGAACAGCATCTCCACGTCGAATCGCGGGATGGTCTTGAAGATTTTGAGATAGATATGATCGGTGGAGCAAGCCGGCGGAAGCATGCGCCGCATTTTCTTCAGCCGCTTGCGCGCCTTTTCCTCGTCCAGGCCATAATCGCTCATGAGCTCCTTGATGCGAATTTCCGCGGGCTTGAACTTGATGGCGATGAACAGCCGCAGAAATGTGGGCACGCCATATTGCTTCTTCTTCAGAAACAGCCTGCGATAATCGCGTTTGGTCCGCGGTGCGTCATACGCGCCCCTGTAGAAGATGAGCATGACGTCGTACTCCTTGAAGTCGACCTCGACATGAACGCCTTCCGGCGTCGCCTTATCGAGGATTTCTTCAAGCTCATACTCCTGGAGTTCATGGTAATTGGCGCTGTTGATGAGGTCCTTCAGCTGCGCATTGAATTGGCGGCGCTTTTCGAGCCGCTCGATCTCGGGCGCCTCGGTTACATTGACCGTCTCATCATCGGGATTGAACGGGTCGTACAGGTCGTTGAGCTGGTTCAGCAGGACCCCGGATTTGTGCTGTCGCAGACTGCCGATCTTCATCAGCACATCGTTTGCGAGCGCGCGCTCCTCATTGCTTGCCCAACGGTCCGGACTAAGCAGGGCCTTGACGATGTCGGAGCGCGAAACAGGAATGAATGCCGGCTGGGCCATTGCCTGCCCTGCGACAGTGATGGGGCTAGCATCGTTCATGCGGGCAACTCCAAATCAGCTCAATATACGTAAAACATCAGCTGCGGGAAATCGCGTCCCCACCGGAACGATCCAATACCCGACCTGAATGCCAGCTGCGACAATATTATTAAACTCCCGGTAAGGGAAGCGGCAGGGGATGTGTGCGATGACGGTTCGGGACGATCGAGGCTTACGGCCGCGTCAGGAAAGAGGCAACCACGCGTTTGCGTCCGGCTTTCTCGAAATCCACCGTGAGCTTGTTGCCGTCGATTTCGGAAATCCGGCCATAGCCGAACTTGTCATGGAAAACGCGCTCGCCCATCTCGAATCCGCCGGCATCGCCGCTGCTTGAGGCCACCAATTCGCCCTCGATGATGGGCGCGGTGCGGCGTGGAGCGGTGCGCGCGGTTTCCTGGGCCTGATAGAAGTTCTGCGCACGCTGCCAGCCGGGGCTGGAATAGCCGGCATTCACGCGGCCACCGCCCATTTCGGCGAAGCCGGGCCGCTGGCCGTAGCCGCCCATCGAACTGGGGTCCTCGATCACGTCGACATGCGCCTCGGGCAGTTCGTCGATAAATCGCGAGGGCAGCGCCGTCTGCCAGAGGCCGTGGACGCGGCGGTTCTGCGCGAAGCTGATGCGCGTCCGCTTCTTGGCGCGGGTAATGCCGACATAGGCGAGCCGCCGCTCCTCTTCGAGGCCGGCCAGGCCGCTTTCGTCCATGGTGCGCTGGATGCGGGAACAGGCCCTCTTCCCAGCCGGGCAGGAACACGGTGTCGAATTCCAGCCCCTTGGCGGCATGCAGGGTCATGATGCTGACGCGCTCGCCATCGGAATTCTGCTCGGCGTCCATCACCAGGGCGACATGCTCCAGGAAGCCGCCGAGCGTGTCGAACTCATCCATGAAGCGGATCAGTTCCTTCAGGTTTTCGAGCCGTGCCGGCGCTTGCGGGGTCTTGTCGTTCTGCCACATCGCCGTGTAGCCGGATTCGTCCAGGATGATCTGCGGCGACCTCGGTATGGCGCATGCGTCTGCAGCAGGCCGCGCCAGCGCTCGAAGCAGGCGATCAGGCCACCGAGCGGCTTGCGCGCCTGCGGCTTCAACTCCTCCGTCTGGCACAGGATACGCGCGCCGTCATAGAGCGAGCGGCCTTCGGCGCGGGCATATTGATGGATGGTGCGCAGCGCCGTTTCGCCGAGCCCGCGCTTGGGCACATTGACGATGCGCTCGAATTTCAGATCGTTCGCCGGATTATGCGCCACGTCGAGATAGGCGATGGCGTCCTTGATTTCCTGGCGCTCATAGAAGCGCGGGCCGCCTATGACGCGATAGGGCAGGCCGAGCGTCACGAAGCGGTCCTCGAAGGCGCGCATCTGGAAGGAGGCGCGCACCAGGATCGCCATGTCGTTGAGCGAATGCCGGCTCGCGCCGTAAGTTCCTCGATCTCGTCGCGAGAGGCTGCGCGCCTCGGCCTCGTCGTCCCAGACGCCGCGCAAGGTCGAGCTTCTCGCCCGCCGCATCGTCGGTGTGCAGCGTCTTGCCGAGCCGGTCCTTATTGTTGGCGATCAGATGCGAGGCGGCCGCCAGGATATGTGCCGGTCGAGCGGTAATTGCGCTCCAGCCGGATGACCTTCGCGCCGGGGAAATCGCCTCGAAGCGCAGGATGTTGTCCACCTCCGCGCCGCGCCAGCCATAGATCGACTGGTCGTCGTCGCCGACGCAGCAGACATTGTGGTTGCCCTGCGCGAGCAGCCGCAGCCAGAGATATTGCGCGACGTTGGTGTCCTGATACTCGTCCACCAGCATGAAGGCGAAGCGCTCGTGGAAGCTCTTCAGGATCTCCGGATGTTCGCGTGAACAGCCGGATGTTTTCGAGCAGCAGGTCGCCGAAATCGGTCGCGTTCAGCTCCTTCAGCCGCTTCTGATAGGCCGCGTAGAGCTCGGCGCCCTTGCCGTTGGCGAAAGCGAACGCTTCGCCCGCCGGGACCTTCTCCGGCATCATGCCGCGATTCTTCCAGCTATCGATCAGGCTGGCCAGATGGCGGGGCGTCCAGCGCTTTTCGTCGAGCCGGTCGGCCTGGATGACCTGCTTCAGCAGGCGAAGCTGGTCGTCCGTGTCGAGTACGGTGAATGACGGCTGCAAGCCCACCAGCTCCGCGTGATAGCGCAGGATGCGCGCGCCGATGGAGTGGAACGTGCCGAGCCACGGCATCCCCTCAACCGCGCCGCCGACAAGCTGGCCGATGCGGTGCTTCATCTCCCGCGCGGCCTTATTGGTGAAGGTGACCGACGAGGATCTGCGAGGGGAATGCGCGGCCGCGTGGCGAGAATATGCGCGATGCGGGTGGTGAGCACGCGCGTCTTGCCGGTGCCCGCGCCCGCAAGCACCAGCACAGGGCCGTCGAGCGTTTCGACCGCCTCGCGCTGCTCTGGATTGAGCCCGGCGAGATAGGGCGGCGCGCCCATGCCCATCGCCCGCTGCGACAACGGAATCGGCACCCCGCCTCCGGGCGGCGACGGCATTGCTTGCGCGGCTTGATCGGACTCGGACGGCCTAGCGGGCGCCGCTTCCCATGCGTGTTTGCGACTTCACTCCCATGGCTGGACTATATCATCATTGCGCGACGCGTAATCCAGCCTTTGCCGCGTTTCCTGGAGGGCGTCCGCAGATTCAACAGCCGAATTCCGAACCTTTCCCCCGCCCCGCTCGACACAGTTTTAGGTAAGCAATTCCGCTTTCCCATGAGAACGGGTCCTCAAATGAATGCCGAAATTGCTCGCGTCCGCCATCGCAGCGGCAGCGTCCCTCGCCATAATCAGCCCGGCATGGGCATGCGCCCCGGGCTACAAATCCGTGAAGATCGATGGCAATTGGGTTTGCCGGATCGACGCGACGTCGACGGATAAGATCAAGGCAAAGACCAAGCCCGAACTGCCACGCGCAAGCAGCGCCAACCGATTGAAGACGAATTAGCGGTGGTGCAGCCTTTGAATTCCCGTCGGGCAAGCCGCCGCGCTATTTCCGCTGCGGCTGCTCGGCGACCACAGGCTTCAGCGTCATGGCCTCGCCCTTGCGCAGAAGCTTGACCTTCAGCTCGCGGCCGATCGAGAGGCGATCCAGCACCTTATAGATGTCGTCGACGCTGATCGCCGGGCGATCGTCGATGGACAGGATCACGTCGCCCTGCTAGGATGCCCGCCCGCTCGGCGGGTCCGCCGGGCACGCATTGAACGATCTGCACGCCGGAGGGCGTCGTCAGCCCCAGGCGCTCGGCGGCGGCGCGCGGAAAATGCACCGTCTGGCCGGCAATGCCGAGATAGCCGCGATGCACGCGGCCATAGCGCAGCAACTCGGGAATGACACGCTTGGCGGTATTCACCGGCACCGCGAAGCCCGTGCCCGGTGGCGCCCGCGATAATCGCCGTGTTCACCCCGATGACCCGCCGCGGCCGAGTCGAGCAGCGCGCCGCCCGAATTGCCGGGATTGAGCGCGGCGTCGGTCTGGATGATGTCCTCGATCAGCCGGCCGTTGCTGGCGCGCAATGTGCGGCTGAGCGCGCTCACGACGCCCGCGGTGACGGTCGCCTGCAAGCCGAACGGATTGCCGATGGCGACGACGAGCTGCCCCTGACGCAAGCCCGACGAATCGCCCAGCTCCACCGAGGGCAATCTATGGCGATGAACGCGCAGCAGGGCGAGGTCGGTATCGGGATCGGAGCCGACCTTCTCGGCCTTGGCGACGCTCCCGTCGGCGAGCAGCACCTCGATCGCGGGCGCGTCCATGATCACGTGATGATTGGTGAGCACATAGCCGTCCGGCGTGATCACGATCCCCGAGCCCGCCGCCTTCCTGGGCGTGCATCCCGTCCCCCATCCGGCTGCGCAGGCGGCGAATGCCGACAAGCGCCGGGCCGACCCGGTCGACGACACCGGTTACGACGCGCGAATAGGCATCAATCGCGGCATCCTCATCGGCACTTTCGGACGAGGACCGCGCGAGACTGATATTGACAATTTTCATGGATCAACTCTGGCAAACTGTCGTCCATAATTGGGCAGGCGCCGCAGCTTTTCAAGAATCACACGGCTGGACCCTAGTCGGGGACACCGCCAAGTTGACTAGATGGGACGTATCCAAAAGCCACCAAGCTGATGTTTGCTCTCCCCTGAATTTCGCGCGAGCCTTCCGGGCTTGGCAAATTTCGGGTTGTTGCCGTACTCTCCGGCCGAGTCGGGCGGCGGCGTCGCCTCCCGATCGCGCAACATCGCTTCCGAAGGTTCATGATGAGCAACTTCAAGGCCGAACGCGAAAACATGATCGAGTCGCAGATCCGCCCCAACGCGGTCACGCAAGCGGGACTGCTGAAGGCGATGCTCGGATACCCCGCGCGAACTGTTCGTCCCGCCCTCGCAGCGCAGCCTGGCCTATATGGACGGCGCGCTGCGGGTGGAGGGCGGCGCGCGATGGGCAGCCCGCACGCTATCTGCTGTCGCCGATGGTGTTCGCCAAGCTCGTCCAGCTCGCGGACGTCAAGGCGACCGATAAGGTGCTCGATGTCGGTGCCGCGACGGGGTACTCGACCGCGATCCTGGCGCGTCTCGCACGGAGGTGATCGCCCTTGAATGCGACGCCGGGCTGGCGGCGCTCGCGCAAGGACGCGCTGTCGGGTGCAGAGAATCGAAAATGCGCGAGTGATCGCGGGGCCATTGCAAGATGGATTTAAGCGCGGAATCGCCGTTTGACGTGATTTTTCTCAACGGCCGTTTGGGATGCGAGCCGGAAATGCTGTTTTCGCAGCTCGCGGAGGGGGGCCGGCTGGTCGCAATAATGGGCGAGGAGACCGCCGCGAAAGCGCAATTCTTCCGCAATATTGACTCGAAAATTCAGCGAGTTACGGCATTCGACGCCGCCGCTCCGCTTCTCCCCGGCTTCGAACCGAAACAGGCCTTCGCATTTTGACGAATTTACTTTCTCCGGCGAGGCAAAAAGGCAACGACGCGTGAAAAACCAAGGCAACCAATGCCAGCTTCAGGTGCTTTCGGCTTTGCCAGTTCAGTCGCGAGCGGTATCTGTTCTTAAAGTGACGATGGACGAATGTTCGGGCGTGCCATCTCGGCGTATGATACGCAAGTGCTCAGAAGGGAACGAACAGGTATGCCATGCAGACCTGAGGGAACACCAAGCGCTCTCTCGATGATGACGAAACGCCCGACGCTTAGGATCTTGGCTGTTTCGGCCATCATTCTCGGGGTTTTCAGCGCGCCTGCCAGCGCGGAGAGTCTTCACGAGGCACTGTCGCGGGCTTATCTGTTCAATCCGACGCTTAAGGCGGCGCGCGCGAATCTGCGCGCGACGGACGAGAACGTGGCGCGTGCGAAGTCCGGCTTTCGCCCCACGATCAACGGTCAGGTCTCCAGAGAGCTTCAGAACATCAATACCAGTCCGGACCTTGCCCGGGCAGGAAGGGAATTTCACCTCCAACAACTACTCGGTGACCCTCGTTCAGCCCATTTTCCGCGGCTTCCGCACCATCAATGCTGTGCAAGGGGCGCAAGCAGGCGTAGAGGCCGGCCGGGAGGATCTTCGCAAGGCCAGGAGCAGGACGTTCTGCTGAATGCGGTCACGTCCTATGTGGACGTCGTGCGCGATCAGGCCGTGCTCAACCTGCAGATCAACAATCAGCGGGTTCTCTCCGAGCAATTGAAAGCCGCTCAAGATCGCTTCGAGGTCGGCGAGGTCACGAAGACCGACGTTGCCCAGGCCCGCGCTCGCGCAAGCGGGGCGGAATCGGCGATCAGCCAGGCCCGCGCTCAGCTTCAGGCGGACCGTGCCACATTTGCCCAGCTCATCGGCAATTCGCCCGGAAACGCTGCGCGATCCGGGGCCAACGCGGCTCGTGCCGAAATCCCAGCCAGAATCGCTGAAAATCGGCGAAGGTGAAAATCCGTTCATTCTCGCAGCGATCTTCCGCGAGCGGGCGCAGGATCATTTGATCAAGGAGACCAAGGGCGAATTGCTGCCTCAGGTCAGCCTGCAGGCCAATTACACGCGCGACACCGGTGGCCCCGGGGTGAGCGACCGTGAGGACGTGGCGACCGTCACCGGCGTCGTCAACATCCCGATCTATCAAGGCGGCGAAGAGTATGCCCGCATCCGGCAGGCAATCGAGACGCGCTCCGAGCTGCGTCACCGGATAGACGAGGCTCGCGAGCTGGTCCGGGCGAACATCATTGCAGCCTGGGGTAATTATACGGCGGCTCGCGCGCAGATCACATCCGACCAGGCGCAGGTCGATGCCAACCGCGTCGCTCTTGCCGGCGTACGCGAGGAAGAAAAAGTCGGACAGCGTACCGTCCTCGACGTTCTGAACGCCGAGCAGGAACTGCTGAATTCCGAGGTGCAACCTGGCAACGTCCCGGCGCAATCTCGTGGTCGCCTCTTATGAGGTGCTCGCCGCTATCGGACGCATTTCCGCGGCCGTTCTTAGTCTCTCTGCCGAACAGTACGATCCGACCAAGCACTATGACGAAGTTTCCAATAAATGGATCGGCTGGAGTACCTCAACGGAGGAAAGCGAGAGGGCGCCGATCGTTCTGCCGGTTAGGGCGCCGGGGAGAACCGAGAGCCAGCGCACCGGCGGTCCTGCTTACACCAAGGGCGACCTGCGTTAATAAGCTAGCCCCGCAGTTGAGTGTTGCGGCCGAGTCGCTCATACTCGTGAGACGGGGAGCCGCAATGCGGCTCGACAGATGGCTGCTACAGTTTTCGCGTCAGTTGCTCATGCGGCGAAATATGATCCCGGATGCGGCCGGACTGGGATGCCGTTGGCCAGCGGCGGAGGAATAAATGCGAAAGCCAGAGCAAAGCGCGGAACCTTCGATCGAGGAGATCCTGGCGTCGATCCGCAAGATCATTGCGGATGATGGCGCTCGCATTCCGCGCGTGCCGAGACCTTCTCCGAGAAACCGGCGCCGGAAGCTGCTTCGCGCCGCCGCGATGCGGAGCCGCCGCGCCGGCGCTTTCCCAGCCAGTCACAGCCTTCTATCCCGAGCCGGAGGAACCCGCCGCAGCCTATCGGCGAGGACGACATTCTTGAGCTGACCGAAGACAGCATGGTCGAGGATAAGGGCGGAGCAGGGCGGCATGACGTTCGCGGATGCCGCGACCCCGGCCGATGCGCGCCAGCCGGAGCCTATGCAGGCAGGCATGGTCGGCGGCGGTCGTTCGGCGCCGCCATCGGGAGAGGAGCTCGAAAGCGTGTTTTCCAGTGTCGTGGCAGAGGTTCAGCGCTTGTCTGGCGGGGCAAAGCCGGCAACGCAGCCGCAGCGTCCCAGCACGAGTGGCCGGAGCCCGCCATCGATGCCGTCCCAAGGTGCCGCGCCAGCCTCCGGTCGCGGAGCCTGGGACAAGGCTGCCGCGGAACGGAAGAGGAACCCGCGCCGCGGGCTCCCGTCACGCAGGCGGCCGCTCCGGCTGCGAGATCGCCACAACCGCCGTCGCGGCCGGCATCGAAGCCCGTCTGGTCTGCCCGGCATCTGGATAGCGAGGGGCCGAGAGTGCGTGCGCCGCAGTCCTCCGGGGATAAGCCCGCCGGTCAGCCGGCTCCCGCTGCGCGCGCAAAAAATATGACGGGTCAGGAAGCTGGGCTGAAGGGGTGCAGATGCCGGTCCCCGAAGGTGGTCCTGCTCACGCCGTTCCCCGAGCCTGAAGCCGGATGATAGCGACACCGCGCCACCGCTGTCCGGCAGCGGCGAGAGCCGGTCCGAAATCGAGAAGGAAAAGACCTTCGTCGGCGAAATGCTGACGCGCGTTTTCGGCGGTTCGCAGAAGAAAGCTCCGGATATGCCGGCACCTGCTGCCCCGCACCAAACGCCGCCCCAAGCGGATGCGCGGCTGGCGAAGGCCGAGGATTTGGCCAAAGCCACGATTACGGATTTCGCCAGCGACAAACTGCGCGCGCCTTCCGTGGCGCAGGCGCTGCATGCCGACAGGCCTTTCATGGATGACGATCACCGACTCGCTCGCGGCGGCGATGGCCGAAGCGAAAGCCGATCACGATGAGGGCCTCGGCGCCCGCGTGCCGCACGCTCGCGCCGCGGTGGCGATGGATGACGAGCTTCCCGAAGCCCTGTTGCCGCCCGACACCGAGATCGACGCGTTCGATGCTCCGCCCAGCAGTCTTCCGGATTCCCCGCGCATGGTGTGCCGGGCAGTTCGTCTGCCCGCGAGCCGGCAGCCGCCGCGCGCCCCGGACGTCACCATTCGCGGCGACGCCGGAACTCCCTCGCAATCATTCGGGCGACATCTACGCGGAGTCCGGACAAAGCATGCGGCAGAGTCATAGCGAGATTTTTGGCTCCGGCGGCCCGGAGCCGGGCGTGACGTGCCGCCTGCAATGCCACCCCGCATGCCGCCCTAAGGCGGAACCCGCCGCGATGACGAAATCGGCTGCCACGACACGGCAGGACACGGCACCGGGGTCGCCTTCCCCGCCGGCCTCGAAGACAGCATCAAAGACTGATCAAGCCGCTGATCGTGCAATGGTTGAACGACAATCTGCCGCGCATTGTCGAAAGGGCCGTCCGCGAGGAAATCGCGGATCAAGGGCTGGTTAGCCGGGCGCGCGGCGAAGGCGGCTCCCGGCACTGATCCCCGGACAAATCGCTTCTCGCCCCGCGCCGACCCCACGCAGCGGGTTGACGCCCGATTGCGCTCGCGCTTAATAGCTCCCAAACAGCTTTTCCTCTTTTCGCACTTTATCCGTCATGCTCGAAAAACATTATAACCCCTCCGACATTGAAGGCCGGATCTACCAGCAATGGGAGGATGCCGGGACATTCCGCGCCGGCCGCAAGACCAAGAATGGCAAGCCGGCCGAGCCCTACTGCATCGTCATCCCGCCGCCCAATGTCACCGGCTCGCTGCATATGGGCCACGCGCTCAACAACACGCTGCAGGACGTGCTGATCCGTTTCGAGCGAATGCGCGGCAAGGACGTGCTCTGGCAACCGGGCACCGACCATGCGGGCATCGCGACGCAAAGTCGGTCGTCGAGCGCCAACTCGACCGAACGGCAGCAGCCGGATCGCCGCGCCATGGGGCGCGAGGCGTTCGTCAAGCGCATCTGGGAATGGAAGGAGCAATCCGGCGGCACGATCACCGGGCAGCTCAAGCGGCTGGGCGCGTCCTGCGACTGGTCGCGCGAGCGCTTCACCATGGATGAGGGACTGTCGAAGGCGGTCACCAAGGTGTTCGTCGAATTGTACCGGCAGGGGCTGATCTATAAGGACAAGCGGCTGGTCAATTGGGACACCAAGCTGCTCACTGCAATCTCGGACCTTGAGGTGCAATCGGTCGAAACCAAGGGACATCTCTGGTATTTCCGCTATCCGATCAAGAATCCCGGCCGCCTGAAGCACAAGCATATCGTCGTCGCCACCACCCGGCCCGAGACGATGCTGGGCGATACGGCCGTCGCGGTTCATCCGGACGATAAGCGCTGGCAGAAATATATCGGCAAGACAGTCGAGCTGCCGCTGACCGGGCGCGAAATTCCAATCGTCGCCGACGAATATGCCGATCCCGAGCAGGGCTCCGGCGCGGTGAAGATCACGCCCGCGCATGATGAAAATGATTTCGAGGTCGGGCGGCGCCATGATTTGCCGCTGATCAATATCTTCGACCAGCACGGCACCTTGAACGAGAATGCGCCGGAGGCCTATCGCGGGCTGGACCGCTTCGAGGCGAGAAAGCGCGTCGTCGCCGATCTCGAAGCCTTTGGGCTCGTCGAGAAGATCGAGCCGCATGTGCTGAAGGTGCCTTATGGGGATAGGTCGAACACGATCATCGAGCCGTGGCTGACCGACCAATGGTATGTCGACGCCAAGGCGCTCGCCGGTCCCGCCATCGAGGCGGTCGAAGACGGGCGCACGGTGTTCGTGCCGAAGAATTGGGAGAAGACCTATTTCGAATGGATGCGCAACATCAAGCCCTGGTGCATCTCGCGCCAGCTCTGGTGGGGGCATCAGATCCCGGCGTGGTACGGTCCTGAGTAGACGCGCGTGCCGAGACACGTGAGATCGATTCATGTTCAACGCGCTCATCGGGAACGTGGCGATTTCAGCCAGCTGAGTTGTCGTACAAGTCCGAGGGCGACGCTTGCGCAATCGAGAGCATACCGGACTTGATGGTCAAATTGGTGCAGATGCCGGAGCCGCGCTTATGGAGTGGCAACAACGCGGAGAGGTTGGCGTCTGGCGCGACGAGGACGTGCTCGACACGTGGTTCTCCTCCGCCCTTTGGCCGTTCTCGACGCTTGGCTGGCCTGACGAAACACCGGAGCTGAAGCGCTATTATCCGACAAGTGTTCTCGTCACCGGTTTCGACATCATCTTCTTCTGGGTCGCCAGGATGATGATGATGGGCCTGCACTTCATGAAAGACGTGCCGTTCCACACCGTCTATATCCACGCCCTGGTCCGCGACGAGAAGGGCCAGAAGATGTCGAAATCGAAGGGGAACGTCATGGACCCCCTCGAACTCATCGACGAGTATGGTGCGGACGCGCTCCGCTTCACCCTCGCCGCGATGGCCGCGCAGGGGCGCGACATCAAGCTGTCGACGAACCGTGTCGAGGGCTATCGCAATTTCGCGACCAAGATCTGGAATGCGGCGCGGTTCGGCGAGATGAATGCCTGCGTGCCGGTGAAGGACTTCGACCCCGCGAGCGCGAAGCAGACCATCAATCGCTGGATTGCCGGCGAGGCGCAGCGCGCGGCGGCTGCGGTGACGGAAGGCATCGAGCAGCAGCGCTTCAATGATGCGGCGAATGCTGCCTATCACTTTGTCTGGCACACATTCTGCGACTGGTATCTGGAACTCGCCAAGCCTGTTCTGAACGGCGCGGACGAAACCGCGAAAGCCGAAACTCGCGCGATGTTCGCCTGGACTTTCGACCGCATTCTGACGCTGCTGCATCCGTTCATGCCCTTCATCACGGAGGAATTGTGGTGGCGGATCGGCGAAGCGGCGGGCGGCCGCGATGAGATGCTGATCCTGGCGCCATGGCCCGACCTCGCGCGGCGCGCAGGACGCTGCCGCGGATGAGGAAATCGCGTGGGTCATCGAGCTTGTTTCTGAGGTCCGCTCGGTCCGTGCGGAAATGAACGTGCCGCCTGGGGTCCAAATCCCACTGATCATCGCGGGCGCAAGCAAGGAGATCCGGGCCCGTGCCGAGCGCCACGGCGCGACGCTGGCGCAACTCGCCCGGCTCTCTACGATCGGCTTCGAAAAAGCCGCGCCGAAGGGCACCGTTCAGATCGTGACGAAGGCCGCTATTCTCGCCCTGCCTCTCGCCGAAATCATCGACCTGAAGGCCGAAGGCGAGCGGCTCAAGCGGGAGATCGACAGGCTCAAAGGCGAGTTGGAGAAGCTGGATCAAAAGCTCGCCGACGAGAAATTCACGTCGCGCGCACCGGAGCACGTGGTCGAGGAGAATCGCGAGCGCCGCGCTCACGCCTCAGCCACCCAAGAGCGGCTGCATGACGCGTTGAGGCGGCTCGAAGCGGCAGCTTAGAGAGCACCCCGCCCATGCGTGACGGGAAGCAAGCGTCGCGAAACAATCGGTTGAAGATTGAGCCGGATCAGGCGATAGTGGCCATTGCGCCACAGTTTGCTTAAAATCTAGATGATCTGCTCAAGATTCACGCGCTTGCCGCTCACCTCCGCAGTTGTCTTTGAAAGTTACTGTTGCTACGATGCAACGTGGTGAGGCATTCCCGCCTCTTTTGCGCCATAAAACTTTCAGAGCATGGAACCATTGTAAGCGTGCGATCAGCGTTTAAGACAATTCTTAGCTCAAATCGAATACTGGGTAATGTTGTTGTTTTGAGCTCCTCAAAATTAACGAAAAAGCAAACCTGCGGCAGAACCGCGGTAATGAAAGCCCTTGGGCGGATTGAGTATTGAGAATGGACGCGAACACCTTCGATAAGAAACGGCTGCCAAGCCGTCATGTCACCCAGGGGCCTGAACGGGCACCGCATAGGTCCTATTACTATGCGATGGGGCTGACCGAAGAGCAGATCAATCAACCTTTCGTCGGTGTCGTGTCCTGCTGGAATGAAGCCGCGCCTTGCAACATCTCGCTCATGCGGCAAGCGCAGACCGTCAAGAAGGGCGTCGCCGAAGCCAACGGCACCCCACGCGAATTCTGCACGATCACCGTCACCGACGGCATCGCGATGGGCCATCAGGGAATGAAGTCCTCGCTGATCTCGCGCGAGGTGATCGCCGACTCCATCGAACTGACGATGCGCGGTCATTGCTATGATGCGATGGTCGGTCTCGCCGGCTGCGACAAGTCTCTCCCGGGCATGATGATGGCGATGGTCCGCCTTAATGTCCCCAGTATCTTTATGTATGGTGGTTCAATCTTGCCCGGTAGGTTCAAGGGCCGGGATGTAACAGTTGTCGATGTCTTCGAGGCGGTCGGGCAACATTCGGCGGGTAATATGTCGGACGCTGACCTGCATGAACTCGAATGCGTGGCCTGCCCGAGCGCTGGATCTTGCGGAGGCCAGTTCACCGCAAATACCATGGCGTGTGTCTCGGAGGCGATGGGGCTCGCATTGCCTGGGTCGGCCGGGGCTCCTGCGCCATATGAAAGCCGCGATCAATACGCTCATGAGAGTGGTCGCGCGGTGATGAACCTGCTCGCGCAGAACATTCGTCCTCGCGATATCGTGACGCGGCAAAGCCTCGAAAATGCCGCGACCGTGGTTGCCGCGTCCGGCGGTTCGACCAATGCGGCGCTGCATTTGCCGGCGATCGCGCATGAGGCGGGCATCGATTTCGACCTGTTCGACGTCGCGGAAATTTTCAAGAAGACGCCCTATCTCGCCGACCTCAAGCCTGGCGGCCGCTACGTCGCGAAGGATATGTACGATGTTGGCGGCGTCTCGGTGCTGCTGAAAGTGCTGCTCGACGGCGGCTATCTGCACGGCGACTGCCTGACCGTGACCGGCAAGACGATTGCGCAGAATTTGGCGAACGTGGCATTCCCGGAGGATCAGGATGTGATCCGCCCACTGAGCCATCCGCTCTCGCCGACCGGCGGCGTTGCGGGAATGAGCGGTACGCTCGCGCCCGAGGGAGCGATCGTCAAAGTGGCGGGGCTGCATAAGCTGACATTCAGCGGCCCGGCGCGGTGCTTCGACAGCGAGGAGGCCGCTTTCGAGGCGGTCGACAAGCGCGAATATCGCGACGGCGAAGTTCTGGTTATCCGCTATGAAGGCCCGATCGGGGGGCCGGGGATGCGCGAAATGCTTTCGACCACCGCCGCGCTTTACGGCCAGGGCTCGGGCGAAAAGGTTGCGTTGATCACCGACGGCCGGTTCTCCGGCGCGACGCGCGGATTTTGCATCGGCCATGTCGGTCCGGAGGCGGCGGTCGGCGGACCGATCGCGCTGGTCCGGGACGGCGACATCATTTCCATGGATGCCGAGACTGGACGGCTCGATCTGGAAGTCTCCGAGGAGGAACTGACCCAACGCCGTGCGGCGTGGTCTGCGCCCAAAAATCTCTATCGGAGCGGCACCTTGTGGAAATACGCGCAGCAAGTAGGGCCTGCACGAAAAGGCGCTGTCACCCATCCGGGGGCAAAAGAAGAAGTTATAAGTTATGCGGATCAGTAGGATGCGACAGATCATCGGGGCGTTAGCGGCGCTCGCGTTATTTTGGGCGTCAGGGAGTTCGGCCGATGCGGCTGGAAACTCGATGCGTTCCCTCGCCGAGGAATATTCCACGGCCGAGGACGCATTCCGCGACGGCCGTGTGGATATCGGAGTGCAGGCACTGGAACGTGCGGCAAGCCAGGGCAGTCTCCACGCCATGCTTCGCCTCGGAAATATCTATCGCGAAGGCAAGCTCGTCGCGAAGAACGAAGTGAAGGCCTGCGAGCTTTATAGTTCGGCTGCCGAGCGTAATGCCCGCCTGGATAAGTTTTACGCGGCGGCTCACCTTGTCGCCGAGGCGTTCCGCCGTTATGGAATGTGCTACGCCAAGGGCCTGTCTGTTCCTGGCTGGGAAAAGAACGTGAGCATGGCGGCAGACCTGTTTCACCAGGCCGGCGTCATGCTGGATGACCCGATTGCATTATACGAACTTGGAAAGCTTTACTTGTCCAGCGATGGTCAGATGTACAATCCGGCGATCGCGGCGCGCCATCTCGAAGCTGCTGCCCGCAAGCGCTACGCTCCGGCGCAGGCCCTGCTTGGCTTCCTGATGTGGGAAGGCAAGTTGATCAAGCAGCGCCAGGCGTCGGGTCTGGCTCTGCTGATCCTTGGCAAGGAGGCCGCCGCTCCTGAAGATCGGGCATGGATCGCGAGGGATTACGAGGAAGCGCTGTTGACCGCCTCTGCGGATCTGGAGCGGGACGCTTTAGCGCTGGTCGATAAGTGGAGAAGCGTCTACGGCAATCCGGTCGGAAGCACGGTTCAAACCGCCGCTCCATCAGCATCGCCCGATGTTCCGACCCCAACGAGGGGACGTGGCAAGGAGAGCGAGGGGCTTGCGGCCGGGGTTGCCAAAGACAAGCTCGGCAACGAAGCGCAGCAATATGGCGGCCAGGCTGCGAGCGCCACTGGTCAGGTAGCTCCCTGATATATGCCTCCACGCCGCAGCAAGGCTGCCTCACAAGCGGTCTAAATCCGCGCAGCGGGGATCCAGTACTCCGCAGAGAGTCCGGTGATTACTGGATCCCCGCCTGCGCGGGGATTTCGAAAGAAAGCGTATCGCCTGATCTAATCATGCTTTTAACTGAGAACCGCCCAGACCGGCACGTGGTCCGAAGGCTTTTCCCGGCCACGGACATTTTTGTCGATCCCGCTTTGCCGCACGCGGTTCGCCGCTTCCGGCGACAGGAGAAGGTGATCGATGCGGATGCCCAGGTTCTTCTGCCAGGCGCCGGCCTGATAGTCCCAGAAGCTGTATTGGCCCGGCTCGCCGCTGCAAAGACGGAAGGCGTCGGTCAGGCCCAGATTGAGCAGGCGACGGAAGCGCTGACGCGTTTCGATCTTGAACAACGCGTCTTGCCTCCAGGCAGCTGGATTGTGAACGTCGGCCTCTTCGGGAATGACATTGTAGTCGCCGCCGAGGATCAGCGTTTCCTCATAGGTCAGCAAGGTGCGTGCGTGCTCTTGCAACGCAGCCAGCCATTGGAGTTTATAATCGTATTTGGCGCCGTCGGGAGGATTGCCGTTCGGGAGATAGACCGACGCCACCCGGATCGCCTCGCCGGGCAGTCCGATCAACGCCTCCAGATAACGGGCCTGGTCGTCATCTTTCAGTGTGGGTAGGCCGGCCGTCACATCGCTGATCGGCCATTTCGACAGGATCGCAACGCCATTGTAGGATTTCTGGCCCAGGATTGCTAAATTGTAGCCGATGTCTTCAAAAATTGTTCGGGGGAAATTGTTATCCTGACACTTGATTTCCTGTAGACATACAACGTCTGGTTGTGCTTCGCGCAACCAATCGGCAACCGCCTCCGCTCTGATTTTAATGGAATTTACGTTCCAGCTTGCAATCTTAATGGTCATACAACCGTCCAGCGCCGTGATTCGGGAAGCGCGCATTTTAGCCGAAATCTGTAGGCAATTTCCATTGCTGTAGCAGGGAATCAACAGCCGGCATCCAACTTCGTCCTAAGGGCATTTATCACTTGTTTCGCGGCCCCCGCCCAGCAGAATGGAAGCGGGTAAGGTCATGCGGTCGGAAGGGCAACCTATGTTTGGTTTTGTGAAGGCGGTCTCGGCGGTGGCCCTTGTCGTCGGCTGCGTATCGATCGCGCATGCCGCCGACTGCGCCGACGATCCCAAAACCACCGGCCTTTCCCGCACCGTGGCCGTCGATTCCACTGGCGGAAAGCAGTTCGGCCGCCTGCAATATCCCAGGACCGCGCCGATCCGGCGCATGGAAGTCGTGCTCACCTTCGATGACGGCCCGCATGGACAGCACACGAAACAGATCCTCGACACGCTCGACCGCCATTGCGTCAAGGCGACATTCTTCACGGTCGGCCGGATGGCGCTGTTCATGTCCGCAGCGTTGAAGGACGCCGCCAAGCGCGGTCACACCATCGCGACGCACACCTGGTCGCATCCGCGCGATCTGAGCAAGATACCGATCGAAGAAGCGAAGATGGAAATCGAGAAGGGGTTCGTCGCGACCTCTTACGCGCTGGGCCTGCCGATTGCGCCCTTCTTCCGCTATCCCGGCCTCAACGACTCGCCGGAGCTGAATGCTTATCTCGCCAGCCGGGACATCAGCGTCTGGTCGGTCGATGTCGTGTCGGATGACACAATAGCCGGATCGACCGCCGAACAGCTTATCAACCGGACTATGGAACGCGTGCGGCAGATGCATGGCGGCGTCATTCTGTTCCACGATTTGAAGCCCGTAACCGCCGAGGGGCTCGACGGCTTCCTTACCCAGCTCAAGCTGGAGGGGTATAAGGTGGTGCATGTCGTCTCTAATTCAGGCTATCAGCCGAATCCGGCAATGGTCGCCCGGGCCGACTTCTCCAAGCAGTCGCTCCAGAGCGTGGCCTTTACCGGTGTTGCGCCCGAAAATCATGTCGGAGGCGACACGAATGTGCTGACAGCGGGACATGTCGATATTATGAAGACCGAATTCATCAACATCGAGTCCTCCGCGATTGCAGCGAAGCAAGAAGCGGCGTCCGCCAAGCAGGGAGCGGTGCCTCTCAAGCGCGAGGCGCCGTCCTCTGCCGCTCAGGGCATGGCTTCCATCAAGCAAGAGGCTGCTTCAGCCAAGCAGGGCGCGGCGCGCCTGGTGGCGAAGGAAGAGCAGCCTAATTAGGAGCAATCCGCACCACGGCTAAAGCCGTCTCCGCCCCGGCGCGCATGCGTCCACAAATCGACGCGGCAACGCAAAGATGGAGCGGCGTATGATTGCTTTTAAGCGAGTTCCGCTCCACTGATCTCTTCCGATTAGATAAGGTGGCCCACACTCATTCGTAATCCCCGCAAAGGCCGGATCTACTACTGAAGAGACTCGCGGTGGAGCACTGAATCCCCGCCTTCGCGGTGATTACGAAAAAGGTGTTCACCCAATCTGACCATGCTCTGGCGACGTTCCGCGCGCGTGGCCCTACCATTCCAGGCTCGATCCCGTGTGGATCACAAGCTCAGGTTTTGAGCCGGTAGCCGGTCTTGAACATCCACCAGACCAGGGTCATGCAAAGCACCAGAAATACGCTGATCATCCCGATGCTGACCGCGACGCTCACATCCGAGATCTCATAAAAGCTCCAGCGGAACCCGCTGATGAGATAGAGCACCGGATTGAACAGCGTCACCTTCTGCCAGAATGGCGGGAGCATGTTGACCGAATAGAAGCTGCCGCCCAGGAACACGAGCGGCGTCACCACCAGCAGCGGGATGATCTGCAGCTTCTCGAAGCCATCCGCCCAGATGCCAATGATAAAGCCGAACAGGCTAAACGTGATCGACGTCAGCACGAGGAAGAAGATCATCCAGAATGGATGGGCGATGTGCAGGGGCACGAACAACGACGCCGTTGCCAGAATGATCAGTCCGAGAATGACCGACTTGGTGGCGGCGGCTCCTACATAGCCGAGCACGATCTCGACATAAGATATCGGCGCGGACATGATCTCGTAGATCGTGCCGGTGAATTTCGGGAAGTAGATGCCGAAGGACGCATTTGAAATGCTCTGCATCAGCAGCGACAGCATGATCAACCCAGGCACGATGAACGCGCCATAGCTGACGCCTTCGATCTCGGTGATGCGGGAGCCGATCGCCGAACCGAAAACCACGAAATAGAGCGACGTGGAGACGACGGGCGAGACGATGCTTTGGAACAGCGTGCGCCAGGTACGCGCCATTTCGAAGAGGTAGATGGATTGTACCGCGCGGAAATTCATGCCGATTTTTTCACCAGATCGACGAAGATCTCCTCGAGGGAGCTTTGCGTCGTATTGAGGTCTTTAAAGCGGATGCCTGCTTCGTTGAGTTCTCGCAGAAGGGCGGTAATGCCGGTGCGTTCGGCCTGAGTGTCGTAAGTATAGACAAGTTGATGGCCGTCTTCCGCCGTCTGCAGTGCGTAACCGGCCAGTTGCGGCGGCACGCTGCGGAGTTGCTTCTGCAGGTCGAGGATCAAGCCGCTTGCGGCCGAGCTTATGCATCAGCTCGGCTTTTTCCTCGACCAGGACGATCTCGCCGTGGTTGATCACGCCTACCCGATCGGCCATTTCCTGGGCTTCGTTGATATAATGGGTCGTCAGAATGATGGTGACGCCGGACGCGCGCAATGCACGCACGACATTCCACATATCGCGCCGCAATTCGACGTCCACACCGGCGGTCGGCTCATCGAGGAACAGGATTTTCGGCTCATGCGACAGCGCTTTGGCGATCAGCACGCGCCGCTTCATACCGCCGGACAAGGTGATGATCTGATTGTTCTTCTTGTCCCATAAAGACAGCTCCTTCAGCACCTTTTCGATATGCGCCGGATCCGGCTTCTTGCCGAAAAGGCCGCGGCTGAAGCTCACCGTCGACCACACCGTCTCGAAGGCATCCGTCGTCAGTTCCTGCGGCACCAGGCCGATGAGCGACCGCGCGGCGCGGTAATCGTCGATGATGTCATGCCCATCAACCGAAACCGAGCCGCCGCTCGGATTGACGATACCGCAAACGATGCTGATCAGCGTGGTCTTGCCGGCCCCGTTCGGTCCGAGGAGCGCGAATATCTCGCCGCGGCGAATTTCCAGGTTGACGTTCTTCAACGCCTGAAAGCCGCCGGAATAGGTCTTGCAAAGATTCGAAATTGCGATGATCGGATGCATGATGAGGTAAGCTATTTGGTGGAGCAGGTGAGAGGATGCAAGCGGTTCGGGGCCGAGGCTGACCGTTCGATACGGCGGGAATGTGCCCCCTCAATGAGTTTTGGGCAACTGATTTTGCCGCTTGATCCGGCGCAGCCTCAGTTTTACCGTCTTCGCCATGCTAAGACTCGGCTATGCCTCTTGCATGAGATTCGCTATTCCCGCCGCAGCACTTTCGCACCGAGATCCCTGATGGCGCTTCGCACTTCAACCGCATGTGGCCTCGCCAACGTGCTCATTGTCTTTGCGCTTGCCGTAGTCGTGGCACCCCTTGCGCGATCTGAAACAATTGAACAAATCCAGCCCGAAGAGACACCAAGAACGGACTTCACCGTCACCCGTATCGCCGGCCCTTTCAATTTTCCGTGGTCGGTAGCCTTCCTTCCCGAAGGGCTGATGCTGGTCACCGAACGCTGGGGCGACCTAAAGCTGATCGTGCCGGGAGAGCCTGAGGCGATGCCGATCTCGGGCACCCCGGATCGGCTCACAGCGGATCATGCCGGGCTTATGGACGTCGTGCTCGATCCTGAATTCGCGAACAACGACACGATCTACCTCTCCTACGTCTACGGGACGCGAGAGGAGGCCACGATCAGAGTCTTGAAAGCGCGGCTCGACGTCGAAAATCTGTCGCTGGAGGACAGCAAGGTCATCTTCGAGAGTTTTCCACCTGCGCCTGGAACGGAGCAGCTCGGCGGGCGCATGGTAATCGATCAGAAGGGCTTGCTGTACCTCACTCTCGGCGACCGTTTCGACGGCCGGCATGCGCAGGATTTAGGCGACGATTACGGTAAGATCACCAGAATGCGGCGCAACGGCACCTTTCCCGACGACAACCCGTTCGTCGGGACGCCAGGGGCACGGCCTGGGATCTGGACTTATGGCCATCGCAATCCGCAAGGGCTCGCGATCGACGTCGCGACCGGGCAGCTATGGGCAAATGAACATGGGCCGATGGGCGGCGACGAGCTTAACCGGATCGAGTCTGGGCGGAACTACGGCTGGCCGCATATTACCTACGGCCTCGACTACGACGGCACGCCGATCAATCATGGGCTTGCAGAGGCCGAAGGGCTGGAACAGCCAGTGCGTTACTGGACGCCGTCCATCGGCCCCTCGGGGCTGACCATCTATGAGGGGCAGGTCGCGGATTGGCAGAGCACGGCGTGGCTTGGCGCGCTCGCTGGACAGATGCTCGTACGCGTCAAGCTCGAAAATGGCCGCGTGGTGCGAGAAGAACACTTCCTGAAAGACGAGTTGGGGCGCATCAGGGATGTGCGAACCGGGCCCGATGGGCTGATCTACTTCACCACTGATTCAGAGGAGGGTTGGCTCTACCGCATTGAACCGACAGAAGAATACGCCACCAAGTCCAAAATGCCGCAGGGTCGCATGGAGTAGCGCCGGGAACGCGGAGCAGGCGGGGCGTTTATCGTCGGCGCGGGGCGCAGGGACGGCTATCGGGCGGTTTGCCCTCCGCGGTTACGTACCCGAATATTCCTGCTTGCCGAAGCCGGCTTCCGTGGCAAACTCACGAATGAGCCTGGCGTCGTTGGGGAAAAGGCGAGCCGGGCCTATGTGGTGAATCGCAGCAGTGTTGTATCCGGGGATGGGCGAAAGCCCGAATGGGGGAGGATCTACGCATGCAGTTTATCGATCAGCTTTTGAATTTTCTGCGCACCGGCCTTTCGGCGATTTTCAGATTCGTCGAACTGATCTGGCGATGGACCATTGAGCAGATCTATGGCGTACCTTGGAATGCCCTCGGCGATCTGCCGCTATGGAAACAGCTCCTGCTCGTCATTGTCGCCGCTGTGGTCCTCTACTTCCTTTACCGCGCTATCAGAGAGCTGTTGGATGCAGGAGAGAAGGCGCTTGCTGCCTTCGCCACGCTGCTCACTGTATTCGTGCGGACACTGCCGCCGATCCTGCTGGCCGGCATCGCCGCCGCCGCGGGGGCGTGGGTGGTGAATAACGTCAATTTCTGAGCGTTCCGCACGATTGGAGCGTTATTAAGGTATGCCAGCCTCATCACTTTGGGGGTGAGGTTGTGTGCGCAATCGCTATGGACGGCAGGAGCGTAACGTACGCGCTCCAGGAACGGGCCATGCACATCGCCATACAAAATGGGCGGCCCGCGGATCGCGGACGCGCCCTTCGGGTGGCCTCGGCCCGAGCGGTTTTGCGCCTGAGGGTCTAGCGGATCAGTGATCAGCAGCCATGACGCCGCAGGCACCGCCGGTAACCAGGCGTATGCCAGCCCCAGCGATTTGCGCAACGCCAGCGCCAATTCCGGCAATAGCCGTGCGATCTTGCATGCCGCCAGCAATGCCCCTTGCGGTAATGCACCTTCTGCAGTGCACCGCTCGCTTGATCGGCGACCTGCTGCGACATCGAAACCAACGGCGCGGCGGAAAGCGGGGCAGCGTCGGCCGGCGCCCGCCCGCCGATAAGAACCGCAAATCCCACAGCCGCGATGGCAAAGCTCATTTTTGTCCTTAGCATATTTGGAAACTCCTATGGAGGCTTCCCCAGCCATGTAAGTTTCGAAAAATAGCCGCGTAAGTTCAATGGTTTAATTGTATCTCTTCTGAGTTAATTCGAATTTCTGCGCTGAGGTTTTCTACCGATATCTTCGCAAACATGTCCTCAAATCTGACAGGGCTCGCGAACTGGACATTCTTTTACATTTCCGGCACACCCCGCTCGGGCGCTAATATCCAGCAATGGCGCCGTCAGCGGCGCGTGGGTCGGCAGCTCCGAAGAGATATCCGCTTTGGCGTGCAATCGAATTGGTGCGCCCCAGAATGCGGGTCACCACGCGCCCATCCGGGCTATGCGGAATGACGAAGCCGCGCGCCTCAAGCAAACGAAGCGTATCGGGCGAGATGCCGCGCTCGGTAATCACGGTGTCGGGCAGCCATTGATGGTGGATGCGGGGTGCGGCGGTTGCCTCCAGCACGTTCATGTCGAAATCGAGCATGTTCAGCAATAGCTGCAACACCACCGTGATGATCGTGCTGCCGCCCGGACTTCCCGTGACGATGTAAGGCTGGCCATCCTTCAGCACGATCGTCGGCGTCATCGAGGATAGCGGCCGCTTGCGCGGCTCGATCGCGTTCGCGTCGCCGCCGATCAGGCCAAAGGCATTCGGCACGCCTGGCTTGGCGG
The DNA here is from genome assembly GCA_963731855.1 of uncultured Alphaproteobacteria bacterium. GTDB lineage: Bacteria > Pseudomonadota > Alphaproteobacteria > Rhizobiales > Rhodomicrobiaceae > R-RK-3. The sequence goes on from CAVSXH010000003.1 coordinate 39,320, forward strand.
AAAAATCGTCCATTTCATTGTTGAGCAGGAACCCGGCGCCATCCACCGAATAGCCGCTGCCGAAGGTAAAATTCAGCGTGTAGGTGTTCGCGACAGCATTGCCGTCTTTGTCCATGACGGAGAAATGCGTGGTTTGTTCGCCTTCCCGGGCTGGCGGCCTGCCGGCGGAGATTTCGGCGGATTTCGATGCTCTTTCGAGGTCGATGCCCCTCCGCAATTGTTCGGCGTAGCTTTCGCTTGTCAGACCTAATACCGGTACCTTCCAAAAATCCGGATCACCCATATGCTTGGCCCGGTCCGCATAGGCGCGACGCATGGCCTCGACCAGCCGGTGAATATAGTCGGCGCTGTTATGGCCGCTGGCCTTGAGATCGAACCCCTCCAGGATGTTCAGCATCTCGATGAGATGCGCGCCGCCGGACGATGGTGGGGGCATGGAGGCGATTTCAAAGCCGCGATAATTGCCGCGCACCGGTTCCCGCTCGACGACGCGGTAAGCCTTCAGGTCCTCATGGGTGATGAGCCCGCCGCCCGCGCGCATTTCCGCGACGATCGCGTCCGCGACCTCGCCCTCATAGAAGCCGCGCCGGCCTTCGGCGGCAATGGTCCGCAGCGTTCTTGCCAGGTCAAGCTGCTTCAGCGTTTCCCCGGTATCGAAGGGCCGGCCCTCGGGATGCATGAAGTATTTGACCGACGAGGGGTCTTTCTCGAAACGCGCGCGATTCCCCGCCAGCGCGAATGCCAGGCCGCGAGGCACCGGAATGCCGTCCTCGGCGAGGCGGATTGCGGGCGCCAGGACGTCGGCAAGGCTCATCGTGCCGTAGGTTTCAAGCGCGTGAATCAGCCCGGCGACCGTCCCCGGCACGCCGGCCGAGGTTCTGCTGAACCGAGCCTTCTCATTGTCGACCTCGCCGTCGGGGCCAAGAAAGAGATCGCGTGTCGCGGCGGCTGGCGCCATTTCCCGGTAATCGAGGGCGATGATCTTATTGCGTGCGGGCAGCGCGATCAGCATGAAGCCTCCGCCGCCCAGATTGCCAGCCTGCGGGTGAGTGACAGCCATGGCGAACCCCGTCGCCACAGCGGCATCGACGGCATTCCCGCCTTTGCGCAAAATTTCCGCGCCGACTTCCGCCGCCGTTCCGTCTTCCGCCGCGACCATGCCGTTCTTCGCGACGGGAGGGTGGAATAGGGCGTCGCGCGCGATGATCGACGCTGCCGCCGGGTCATCCGCCCGCTGCGCGTAGGCAGGAGCGCTCGTCCACGCCGATGACGCTGCGACAAGTGCGAGCGCAAGCGACCATCGCGCCGCATAGGTTCCAAAAGCGAGTGGGCTTCCGTAACGCCTTGCACCGCCTGTCGTCATGTCGCTCTCCGATGTTCTGCATCGCAAGCCGGTGGCCGCTCTGCGGATTGTGCTCCGAATTGCCGCCATTCTGGATGAGGACCTCCCCTCGCGCAAAACGCTGATCCGTGAACTGACCGCCGGACCAGTTCCCGGTCAGCTTTGTTGCGCAAGCACAACAAAGCTCCCCAGATCGTCCCTAGCGTCAATTGAATATCGGGGATAACGCACAACCATAGCGGGAAATTTGGATAGAGTGCCCCCATCCTCCCCCCACGCCTGGGTTGTAGCGTGTGCGTTGAAGAGGGGGCGCGACGGGGCGGAGAATGCGGTCGTTCAGTTTGTGAAAGTGTGAAATCTATGCGGAAGTGTGTTTTTGCAGCGTCGCGTTTTGCGTTTGCGTGCGTCCTATCGGCAGCCGCTTCGATACCAGCGGGGGCTGCGGACCTCGGTAACTACGACAGACGCCAGAGGGAATATGGCGACGACGCGATTGTAGTACCCAGATCCTATTTTTCATGGACCGGCTTCTATATCGGCGGCCACCTGGGCTATGGCTGGGGGTCGTCTTCCTCCAGCAATCTTCCAGACCAGGGCAGTGGCGACGCCTTCGACGGGGCGGATGGCTTCACCGTTCAGCCCTTCGGCGGGCTCGCGGGCGTCAGCATTGGCTATAATTGGCAATACGATTCCTTCGTCTTCGGTCTCGAGGCCGATCTCGGCTATCTCGGCGCCGAAGACAACCAGGAAAATGACCTGGCCTTCACCAACGTCGAATATGGCGGCTATGGCACCCTGACCGGTCGCCTCGGTTATGCGGAGGATCGCTGGCTGTTTTACGCCAAAGGCGGCCTGGCCTTGGCCAATATCGAAAATACCGCGGGTGCGTTTACCGACGCCGGCGATGTCGATCCACTCGATTTCACCAGCCTGGACGAAACCCGGATAGGGTGGGCGCTTGGAGCGGGCGTGGAATATGCCTTCCAGCGCGACCTCTCAATGAAGATCGAATACCTCTATATGGATTTCGGCGGGGATCGGTCAGAAAATTTCGACGGGGATCGTTTCCGGCACGAGAACGATATTCACACCGTCAAGGTCGGTCTGAATTACAGCCTCCAGCGCATCTATGAGCCGCTGAAATAAGGATGAGCAATTTTGGAGAGCGCGGCCGGCGATTAGGGTAGCCGCGCTTTCCCTGGCATCGGTCGAGCGCAGGTCGGATCGCCATCGCTTCCGGTCAGTCACCTAGAGCGCCGGACCCTCCGCTGAACGCGGAGCTGCGCTCTAGTTCTTTGTTTATGCATCAGATTTATCCGAAAAGTGCGTACACTTTTCGGTCCGATGCATTAGGTCGCAGGCTCACTGCTTCGCCGGGGCCGTATAGCGGCGCGAAATCGCTTCCTGGATCCGCTCCCGGCTCTCAACCTCTGAGAGTCCCTCATCCTGCTCGATTTCGCGCGCTTCGTCCGCCAGCTCGTCATCCTTGATGACATCGGTGAACCACCGGGAATAGTCTCCCGCTCGCAAATGATGCATCCAGGTCTGGTCGTCGACGCCGGCCGCGATCTGCATGAATATAACGAGGTTCTGGGCGCGTAGATTCAGTTTGTCGGAGGGCCCGCGGAAATAAAAGCTCAGATCCGCGCCGAGTTCGCCTTCCGCATACTTCCGGGCGTGCCGCTGCCGGACCGCTTTCGGCTCACCGATCGAAACAGCCGTGGCGGAACCGCCACGCCGCCAGAAATAGGCCTCGCGAGCTGCCCGGTCGATCGGAATATCCGGCGGCGGCGGCAAATCCGCGGCCTTGCAGAACTGAACCGCCGCCTCATACGGATCATTGCCGACACCGATCAGCGTTTCGACCGAGCCCAGCAATTCCTTCGATAATTGATCAGGATGAACCGTCACAAGTATCAGCCCAGGCAATTCGCGCGGCAGGCTAAGCGGCACCGGGTCCCAATCCGCCGGCAGCAAATGATGCGCCTCGTCGATGATGATCCAATGCGGTCGGCCCGTCTTGGTGCGTAGATGCGACAGTTCGGGCAGCAGCTTGGCGAGGAATGCGGGACGGTCGGCGAGCCGTACGGCGAGCAGATTGACAATGGCGCTGACATCCGGCCGGGACAGCGCGCTCAGCACTTCCTCGACGGTCGGCGGGTCGCTGGGGTGCCCGAGCGTGACGGCATGTCCCGCATCCGCATAATCGCCCTCTGGATCGAGGACGCAAAACTGGAAGTTCAACGCGCTCATCCGCTCCAACAGCAATGTGACTGTCGTCGTCTTGCCGCCGCCCGACGAACCGGCGATGAGCAGCGGTCCTTTGCGCGGCTCTAGACACACCTTGCCGCCGTCTTCCGCAAAGCCGAGCACCGGGCGCTTGGCCGGAAGAATGGGTGAAATGCCCTCCAGATCCGTCTCGATCAGCAATTCGCAAAGCTCTACGACACCAGCTCCCGCAGCGCCGTGCGTCACATGATGCACCTTCTCCTTGAGCGCAGGCAGCGCATTGCTGACAGCGACGCCGCAGCCGCAAAGCTCAAGAAAGGCGTGATCATTCTCCGCGTCGCCGACACCGACAATGTTGTGCGGCGACAGGCCCAGCCGCTCGATGGCCGCCTTCAAACCGGACGCCTTATTGATGCCGGCCGGCAGGACCATCACGGCGCCTTTATTGAAGATGATCTGCAATTCCAGGCCGAGGTCGCGTATGGCGCGCAGCACGACCGTCTCGTTCGGCTCCCAGGTGGCAATGATCGAGCGGCCGACGGAGAGCGGCTTGACACCCTCGCGCTCAAGCAATGCGACCAGTTCGGCTGAGGGTTCGGGGGCGAGTAATGTCTGCTCCTTGGAAGCCGGCTCATAGAGGGTCGCGCCATTCTCCGCGACCACCCAATCGAAAACATCCATCTCCGGGAACAGCGGCAGGAGATCGGCGACTTCGCGGCCCGTAACCATGATCAGCTTGCGCCCGGACCGTTTTACCCGCCTCAGCGCGTCCAAGGTAGCGGGGTCGACGATCCCGTGCCTAGCCAGTGTGCCGTCATAATCGGTCGCCAATGCGACGAAAAACATATGCTTTGCCTATCAGGTCGCCGCAGGGAAACCATTTGCTGATCCTGCCCTTTTGCACTTTGGGACGAATGGCCACTACGTCGAAAAGTTCCGGTTGGTCACGTGTCGCGGAATTACCCAGGCAGCCCATGCATGGCGAGGCTGGCATTGTAATAGCGCCGGTCGTGGGTCACTTCCTCGCCAAGCCAATCTGGTTTGTGAAATTGCTGTTCCGCGTCGTCGAGTTCGAGCTCGGCCACGACCAGGCCATCCAGCACGCCGCGAAACAGGTCTACCTCCCAGTGACAGCCTTCGAAGACGACGACATGACGGCGCTTCTCCACGACGTGTCCGATACGCAGTTCGAACAGCGCCTTCGCCTCATCCACCGGGATCGGATATTCGAATTCCAGGCGGCTCGGTCCGGCTTCAGCGCTCTTGATGGTTAAAAAGGCCTTTTCATCGTCCTTGATCCGAACTCGAACCGATGCGCTGTCCGTTGCCGCCAAATAGACTTGGGCGATATCGCTGATCTTGCTGACTGCAACCTGCCAGCTTCGGCTCGAGGTCAGGAATTTTCGCTCGATTTCTTGGCCCATTACCGACCCTCTCCGCGCGGGACCTTAATACCAGAGCCCGGTCAAATGGTAACGCGGCACCGCTCGCGTCGCCGCGAAATGCGGGCCGACCTGCTCGGCACCGGCAGTTTGCAGCAGCTGACGCGACGGCTGACGAAATTCGCGGAGCCTTCTGACACGCTCCTCGGTCGAGGGATGTGTGCGCAGAATGGAGGGAACCGGCACATTGCGGCCGGGAAGCAGGATGGTCTCCCATATTCTCCCCTGAGCGCTTTCGATCTTTTGAAGCGCACTCGCCAGCGCCTCCGGATCGCCCGACAGTCGGGCGCCTTCCAGATCGGCATCGTACTCGCGTGCGCGCGACAGGCCGAGCTGGAGCAGGTTGGACACGGTCGGCGCGAAATACAGCAGCAGAATCCCAATCCAGGGAAAAGGCTGGCCCCCCAGCAATGTGGCAGGCAAGCTGAAGACGAACAGCAACACACCCAACATCGACATGAAATGGGTGAATCGGCTCATCGTATCAGCGAGGCTCATGATCCAGAGATCGTTGTGCTGAATATGGGCGATTTCATGCGCGAGCACGCCGATCAGCTCGCGGCCGTCCAGACGGTTGAGCAAGCCTTGTGTAACCGCCAGAAGCGAGTCCGATTGCACGCCGGTAGCGAAAGCATTGATGATCGGACTGGGAATGACATAGAGCTGCGGCGGATTGGGGAGGCCTGCTCTTTTTGCCAGTTCATCGATGATCCGCAGGACCGAAGCCCCTTCGGCCGGTCCGATGCGGCGCGCGCCATACATGCGCATGATGATCTCTGGCGCGATGCGCGGGCTGAGCAAGAGCAGAATGCCGATCAGGACGAACGCCCACATGACACCGGATCTCCCCCATAGCACGTAGGCGCAAAGGGCCATGGTCGCGCCGATGCCTCCAACCAAAACGACGGATTGAAGGATGTTCCGAGTTGTCGCGTCGGTCCGCGCCTCAGTCTCGCTTTTGAAAGCCACAAACGCCACCTGACCTGAACTGAAACCTGTGCACGTCGCCAGCCTATATAAGCAGCGCGGGATTTCCAATAGTCGGGCATATGGGTTTTCTGGTGGCCATCGCCTCGCGCCGACCCCCTACGTGAATTAAGGCGCGATGACCAAGAGCCAGGGACGAAAGTTGGGCCTCGGCGGACATATTTGGTGAAAAATTTTCGCCGGAGAGAAACTTGCTTTGCGAAAGGATGTTAAAAAAGGTTTTTCCTTCGATTTGCCAGGGATTGCGCCGGCAGGCTATCTTTCACGCTACCTATAGTGCGGGCGCGCAACATATTCACGAAACAAAATGGAATATCCTGTTGAAAACCCCGTATATAAGTTGAAGCGAAACCGAATTTTTTCACCAACAGGTGACGTTTGTCACAAATCTGCCATGAGACTGGCTGAACCTGGGTGTGTTCCCGGGTTAACCCGTGAACGCCCTCTTTGGAATGCCCCGGCCGACCCCGCGCCGGGGCATTTTTTTGCTCGTCGCATTCCGGGAAAACACATGGGGAAGCGCAGTTTCCTACGCCTCCCCAGTGTCGTTACCCCGCTAGCCTGCGTAGGCAGGCAACAATCGCATCCAAAATGCAACCTGTGATTGTATAAACAAGAAATTGCCATCGTGCAAACATTAATGTGGCATGAGTTTTAGCCACGGTCAGCGTACAAAAATGAGCGTCGGCTCATCGCACCGGTAACAGCCCAGCGGGCGTACTGTCTGAGCCGCTCGAATTGTGGCTGAAATAAGAATGGATGTGGCGCGACAGCTCGCCGCCGCCGCTCTCCGCCTCGACGAACCTTCCCAAACGGTCGCGAATTCGCTTAATGTCCCGACGGGCAATGAGATCGACGGGAGAGCGCATCGGAACCTTGCGGCAACCTGCGGAGGTTGCGGCAAACGGAGCGATGCTGCATTGAGGGGGAGTATGGGGGATGAGGCGGGAAAGCCGGGACGCCAGCGTGACGCGGTGCGCGCGGGCCAAGAGCCACCGACGGGCGATCATTGGCATCCCACCAGGCGCGAGCGGCAGCCTTTGAAGACCATCGCCGTCGTCGGCCCGTCCGCCGCCTCCCTGGCTGTCGCGGCTGGCCCGATGATCCATGAGATTTCCAGCCGCGGGAACCAGGTCGTGTGTTTCGCGCCCGCGCTCGACGACGCTTCGGAGCGTATATTTGCCAGTGTGCGCGCGGAATTCCGGGAACTGCCCGGCTTTCGTCAGGGGTTCTCGCCGCTGGCGGATCAGCGCAGCGTGTACCGCCTCGCGCGGGCATTCCGGGAAATTCGCCCCGACATCGTCGCGGCCTACTCGCCCAAAGGTGCGGCGTTGGCCGGGCTGGCCGGTCGCCTTGCCGGTGTGAGGCGCAACGTCGCGATGATCGGCGAATTGGGCCGCGCGTTCGCCGAGGCGCCGGACCGGGCTTCGGCTTCGGTGCGGCGGATGCAGAGATCGCTGCTGCGTCTGGCCTTCCGAGTCAGCGATACTGCGGTGTTCTTCAATGAGGAGAACTATAAGCTCCTGCATCAGCATGGGATGCTACCGCCACGGCTGCGCCAGTTTCCGATGAACAGCGGCGGCATCGACCTCCGCTGCTTCCCGCAAGCGCCGCTGCCGCCGCTGGACAGAGGGGTAATGTTTTTATTCGCCGGGCCGTTGGACCGGCGGCTGGGCATCGCCGAATATTGCGAAGCGGCGCGCATCCTTCAGACGAAGCCGGGCAACTACAAATGCCTCGTCGCGGGGCCGGAGATAACCGGGACAAGCGCGTTCCCGCTGGCTGAGCTGAAGCGCTATCGCGATGTGGTGCAGTATCTCGGGCCGCAGGCCGATCCGCGCCCTTTCATGGTCCGCACGCATGTCTTTGTGCTGCCGGCGCGCGGCGATGCGATACCGCATTCGCTGATCGAGGCGATTGCGATGGGACGTCCGATCATCACCTCTACGTCGCGCGGTTGCCGTGTGGTGGTCAGGGAGGGAGGCAACGGCTTGTTGGTGCCTGCCGGCGATGCTGCGGCGCTGGCGGGAGCGATGGCCCGGCTGCTGCAGCGGCCCGATCTCATCCCTTCGATGTCTCGCGCAAGCCGTCAGCTTGCCGAGAGCCAGTTCGACAGCCGCCGGATCAATGCACTGCTGCTTTCGGCGCTGGATTTGTAGAATTTTTTCCTCATTCCGTTGAAAATCGCCTCCGCTTCGCCGGAAAAATGCCTCCAAAAAAATGCTATACCACCTGGTTACTCGATGCACGATGCCATTCTGGGGAGAAGCATGCTTGAGCACCAAACGCTGGACGACCGGTCGATCATCCGAAGTCTGGAAACGCTGCGGAACCGGGTCGCGGAACGCTTCCCCACGCGCGGCTTGACGCTGACGGCGGCGCATCTGCTCGATATGGCGCGCCCGACGGCCCGCGAGGCCGCCTCGCTCGGCCGCACCTATTGGGGATTGCGCATCCTTTCCATTGTCGCAATCGGGCTGGGTGTCATTGGATTTTACAAGCTGATCGAGTTTTATCAGCCCACTCTGACCGGCGCGGTGGAACTCACCCAATTCACCCAGGCATTAGAAGCGGCGTTAAATATTATTCTAATTTCCGGCATATTCATCGCTTTCTTCCTTCGGCTGGAAAACCGCTTCAAGCGGACCAAGGCGCTGAACGGCCTCTACCGGCTGCGCGCCATCGCGCATGTCATCGACATGCATCAGCTGACCAAGGATCCCGGTAACATCGCCGGAAATTCGCGAACCTCGTCCTCGCCCTTGCGGGATCTCAGCGACGAGCAGCTGCTGCGCTATCTGGATTATTGTGCCGAGATGCTGTCGCTCACCGGTAAGCTCGCCGCCCTCTACGCCCAGCATTTCCCCGATGCGACCGTCGTTGCCGCTGTGAACGACGTGGAGCAACTCACCACCAATCTCAGCCGCAAGATCTGGCAGAAGATAGTGCTGGTGCAGCCTGCCGCGTCGAGGAATAGTGGCAAATATGAATGATGAGCTCGACCCCCTATCACATGCCGTCGCCCTGATTCGCTGTCCGAGCGTGACGCCGAACGAAGCCGGCGCTCTGGACTATGCCGAAAGCCGGCTCGCAAAGGCTGGCTTCGATTGCCGCCGTCTGCGCTTCGTCTAGCGACGGGCTGCCGGAAATCGACAATCTTTACGCGCGTATCGGTACGGGCGCGCCGCATCTGTGCTTCGCGGGACATGTCGATGTCGTGCCCGCCGGTGACGAAGCGGCCTGGACCTATCCGCCCTTCTCCGCCGAGGTCCGTGATGGCGTCCTCTACGGGCGCGGCGCGGTCGATATGAAAGGCGGCATCGCGGCGATGCTGGCGGCCGTGTTCCGCTATCTCCGCGAACGGGACGGCAAGCCGGAGGGCTAGCATCAGCTTTCTGCTCACTGCCGATGAGGAAGGCCCCGCTGAAAACGGTACGCGCAAGGTGGTCGAGTGGATGCGCGAGACGGGCGAGGTGCCCGACGTCTGCGTGCTGGGCGAGCCGACCCATCCATCGAAAATCGGCGAGATGATCAAGGTCGGGAGGCGCGGCAGCCTCAACGGACGGTTGACCGTGCTCGGCGTGCAGGGCCACGTTGCCTATCCCCATCTCACCCGCAATCCGCTGACCGGCCTCGTTGCCGCGCTGAAGCGGATGATCGACGAGCCGCTGGACCACGGCAGCGAGAATTTCGTGCCGTCAAATCTGGAAGTGACCGGCGTCGATACCGGCAACCCCGCGGTGAATGTCGTTCCGGCCAAGGCATCGGCGCAATTCAATATCCGCTTCAATGACCATCATGACGCCGCGTCGCTGGGAGATCGATTGCGGGTGCTGGTGGCGGATACCCTTGCAGGGAGCGGCCTGGAACACGATTTAACCCTTGAATCCAACGCTGATGTGTTCCTCACCCGCCCCGGCGCTTGGGTGGACACGCTGATCGAAGCTTCGGCCAAAGTGACCGGCATGAGGCCTGCGCTTTCGACCGATGGCGGCACATCGGATGCGCGGTTCATCAAGGATATTTGCCCGGTGGTCGAATATGGCCTTGTGAACAGCACGATCCACAAGGTCGACGAGCATACGCCGGTAGCCGACCTGGAAACGCTTACAACGTCTATTACGAATTCATGCGCCGCTATTTTGCATAACCGAATGGGGATGCTACAACGAAGGCGTGAGCCATGCGAATGGCGAGCGGGAATGGGAAGCGGATATGCTGGATAATGCGCATATCGCAGCCGGGCTCGACGCCGCCCAACCGCCTCGCCCATGATCGATCCGTATGGCCGCACGATCAGCTATTTGCGCGTTTCGGTGACCGACCGCTGTGATTTCCGCTGTGTCTATTGCATGGCGGAGAACATGACGTTCCTGCCTAAGAAAGACCTGCTGACGCTTGAGGAGCTTGACCGGCTCTGCTCGGTGTTCATCGCTAAGGGGGTGCGCAAGCTGCGGCTGACCGGCGGCGAGCCGCTGGTGCGCAAGAATATCCTCTCATTCATTCGGACCTTGTCGCGGCATCTGCAAAGCGGTGCACTGGAAGAGCTGACCTTGACCACCAATGGCAGCCAGATGACCCGCTTCGCGCCCGAGCTCTACGATTGCGGCATCCGGCGCGTGAACATCTCGCTCGACACGCTGCGGCCCGACCGCTTCAAGGCGATTACCCGCTGGGGCGATTTCGCGCAAGTCGTCGCTGGAATCGATGCGGCACGCGCGGCCGGCCTGGCGGTGAAGATCAACGCTGTGGCGCTCAAGGGCGTGAATGAGGACGAAATCGAGGCGATGATGGTCTGGGCGCATGAGCGCGGCATGGACCTGACGCTCATCGAAACCATGCCCCTCGGCGATATCGACGGTGACCGTACCGACCAATATCTGCCGCTTTCCATCGTCCGCGCTCGCCTAATGGACCGATGGACGCTGGACGACATCCCCTACAAGACCGGCGGCCCGGCGCGCTATATGCAGGTGCGAGAGACGGGCGGGCGGCTCGGCTTCATTACGCCGCTCACTCATAATTTCTGCGAAAGCTGCAACCGAGTCCGCATCACTTGCACCGGCACGCTCTATATGTGCCTCGGCCAGGAGGATGCCGCCGACCTGCGCGCACCCTTGCGGATGAGCGAGAGCAACGCCCTGCTCGAAGCCGCCATCGACGAAGCCATCGGCCGCAAGCCCAAGGGCCACGATTTCATCATCGATCGCCGCCGGAACAAGCCCGCCGTCTCCCGCCATATGAGCATGACAGGCGGGTAGAAGACCGTTTTTTTGCATATATGCATCAATCATCAAGGCATTAATCATTAAGGCTTAGGGGGCGAACATGAATGAGGAATTGCCCGTCGCAGTGATCGGAGCCGGCCCTACTGGCCTGGCCGCCGCCGCTCATCTGGCTATCCGGGGATTGATGCTGCTCGTTTTTGAACAAGGTCCCCGCACTGGTAGCGCGTTGCGGGATTGGGCGCATGTTCGCTTGTTCTCGCCCTGGCGCTATAATGTCGACGAGGCTGCTCGAACGATCTTGGAGCGGACCGGATGGAGCGCTCCAGATCCGGATCATCTGCCGACCGGCGGCGAGCTGATCAGCCTCTATCTCGACCCGCTGGCGGCGCAGGTAGCAATCGCACCTCACCTGCGCCTCAGCTCGCGAGTGACAGCGATTACGCGCCTCGGCATCGACAAGATGAGCGATGGGGGCCGCGCCGATACCCCCTTCGTGATCCACTGGCAGGACAGCGTGGGCGCAAGCCATCGGAGTCTCGCTCGCGCCGTGATCGACGCATCCGGCACCTGGCACACACCCAATCCCATGGGCGTCGACGGCCTGCCCGTGCGCGGCGAGGCCGAGGTGGCTTCGGCAATCGCCTATGGCATTCCCGATGTGCTCGGCTCAGCGCGCAGCGATTATTCCGGCAAACGCATCCTGGTGATCGGCGGCGGCCATTCGGCCATCAATGCAGTGCTCGATATTGTCGATCTGCAGCAGCATGAGCCGGGGACCCGCCTGATCTGGGCGCTCCGGCGCGACCGTATCGACAGACTGCTCGGCGGCGGCCTCAACGATGCTTTGCCCGGGCGCGGCGCCCTCGGCCTTGCCGCCCAGCGCGCTGTCGACAGCGGCCGTCTCGAACTGCTGGCGCCCTTTGCCGCCGAGCGCCTGGAGCGCCCTGCGGACTCCATCCGCGTGAGCGGGACATTGCGCGGCGAGGCGCTGGCCTTCGACATTGACCGGATCATCGTCGCAACCGGCTTCCGGCCCGATACCGGCATCTTCAGCGAACTCCGCGCTGCCCTCGACGCCTCCGTTGAGGCTCCGGCGAACCTCGCTCCGCTGATCGATCCCAATCTCCATTCCTGCGGGACTGTGCCGCCCCACGGCGCTGCCGACCTTGCCCATCCCGAGCCCGGCTTCTATATTGCCGGATCGAAATCCTATGGCCGCGCGCCGACGTTCTTGATGGTCACCGGCTACGAACAGGTCCGCTCCATCGTCGCCGAAATCGCCGGCGACCACGACGCCGCGCGCGATGTTCGCCTTGTGTTGCCCGAAACAGGCGTCTGCAGCACGGGCACATTGCGGGAGGCGCAGCCTCAAGCCTGTTGCGGCGGGCCAGCTCCGGCAAAGGCCGACGCCTGCTGCCTTGCGGACGCCGAGGCTAAAGCCGACGGTCAAAAGGGCTGCGGCTGCGGAGCCGCCGCTTGAGCACCGCCGAGCCGGTCCGATCCGGCGCGTTCCTCATCTCCGCGCTAGGCATTGGCCAGATATGCTCCTGGGGATCGCTCTATTACAGCTTCCCGCAGATCGCCGAGGCGATGGGGCATGAATTCGGGTGGTCGAAGCCCGAGCTGTACGGTGCGGCGACACTGGGCCTCGCACTGAGCGGGATGGCCGCTTATCCCGTCGGCGCGGCCGTCGACCGGGGCCATGGGCGCATGGTGATGGGGGCGGCGTCCGTCCTGGCCGGACTGCTGATGCTGGCCTGGTCGCAGGTCGAAAGCCTTGTCCTGTTCTATCTCCTGTTCGCGGGGATCGGCTGCTTGCAGGCGGCGACCCTCTATGAGCCCGCCTTCGCCGTCATCGCCCGGCGTTTCGGCGCCCACAAGGCCCGGCGCGGTGTCACCGCCCTGACGCTTTGGGGCGGCTTCGCCAGCACGGTCTTCATCCCGCTCATTCAACTTCTGATCGATCAGACCGGCTGGCGAGGGGCGCTGGTTGCGCTGGGCCTTATCAACATCGTCATTTGCGGCGGGTTGTATTTCGGCGCTATCCATCCCGAGCTAGATGCGATTCCTCCCAGCCCATTGCCACGGAACGAAGACTCCGCCGGCCGCAGAGGCGCAGTCGGCCGCGCGATCAGGACGCCGGTTTTCTGGGCGCTGGCGCTCACTCTTACGGCCTATGCTGCCAGCTTTTCCGCCTTCACGTTCCACTTCTTTCCGTTGCTGACGGAGCGCGGCCTCGACACGGCGAGTACGGTCGCCGTCATCACTTGTATTGGTCCGGCGCAGGTTGCCGGACGGGTATTGGTCTGGGTGTTCGCACCGCATGCCTCGGTCCGGCGCATCGGCTCGATCATCGTCGCCCTGTTTCCGCTGGCTGTTGTCGCGATTGCGATCTTGCCCGCCAGCTTGCTCGGCATGGCCGCCGTCGCGGTAATCTACGGGGCGGGCAACGGCGTGATGACCATCGTCAGAGGCATGGCCGTTCCGGAAATGCTGAGCCGCGAAGCGTACGGCGCGATCAACGGCGCGCTGGCCGGCCCCTCGCTCGTCGCCAAAGCTGTCGCCCCAGCCGGAGCCGCCGCCCTGTGGGCCGTCACCCAGAATTACGACGGCGTGCTCATCGCCATCTTCGTCGGCGCATCGCTGACCGCCATCGGCTTCTGGGCCGCTACGCTGTTTTCGGTTCGTTCGGTGGGCGCCATGCGAGCAAGTATTAACTGAGATTCATCCGTAAACATCGCTCGTGATCCCGATCAGCTGCGGGTGAGAACGGTTCGATTAGGCGCCAAACAGCTACAACCGCCGTGCAGCAGTTACAGCTCCCATGATCGAGAGGGTTGATATCGGTCCCAACGGCTGGTTCTCCGAAGGACCAACGACGATGCGCAAAATTGGTGTTCTCAATTTTGAGCGCAGCGGCAATGGCAAATCGATTCATGGTCGTCATCACCGAACGCGCCCATGGTGTGCCGCGGTCTTTCGGGCTCGCTCTCCACCTTGGCGAGCGCTTCTACGGCATCGTGCAGATAGACCAGCAGCTGATTGAAATTCTGGCACTCGACAATGTCGTTCTGAGCGACGATATCGGCGGTCGCTATGGCTGCTTGCGGGCGAGCCGGGAAAGCCGGACCGGCTCATCATCGATGCCACGCATCTCAAGGCGCATCGCACGGCAGCAAGTCTGCTCAAAAAGGGGCTGTTCCCCGCCGCATCGGGCGCACGAAAGGCGGCCTCAGACTCAAAGCTCCATGCCGTCACCGATGGACCAAGGCCGCCGCGCTGTTACTGGCTAATGAAAGATGAACCAAAGGCACATCGCTCAGCGCATCTTAACGTCCAGGCGAGCGTCACCGCCGGGATGGAGCTCCTCCATATAGGCCGAATTCCGGGAGTGCAGGATTACTACCAGGTCCTCCGCGCGCGTCATGGCAACATAGAAGAGACTGCGGTCGGCGCCGTTCGCAGGGCTTTGAACGGTTATGGCAGCGAACCAGCCTGAAGCTGCAGGACATCCGAAATTGCAACTCACGCGAGCCTGCCATCGTGAACGATCACGTTGCGGAAGACGTGAACCTGCGTCGGCGCCAGTTTTGGCAAACCTGTGGGCTTCCGCGTAGCGCCTCTTCGGGAGCGTGATGCCTGTCAGCGTTTGGCGGCGGTTACCCGTCCTATTGTGCTTCGAGCAATCTGCGATGCTTCGTTGGAGACGACAATGCGGTACCGCCCTTTCGGGCCGACAGGGCACAACGTTTCCGTCATTGGCATGGGCACTTGGTATATTGACGTCGCGGACCGGGAAGATGCCGCGGCAGCTCTGCGGACGGGCCTTGACGCCGGCATCAATCATATCGACACGGCGGAAATGTATGGCGACGCGGAGATCGTCGTCGGCGAGGTCATCAAGGGCCGCAGAGACGAGGTCTTCTTGGTCTCGAAGGTCCTGCCTCAGCACGCTTCGGCGGCGGAAACGCGGATGGCGTGCGAGCGGTCGCTTCGCCGTCTCGGAACGGATTGGCTGGATTGCTACCTGCTTCACTGGCGTGGTCCCGTTCCATTGGAGGAGACAATCCGCGCCTTCGTCGACCTGGAGATAGAGGGTAAAATCCACGCCTGGGGAGTGAGCAATTTCGATACCGACGACCTTGAGGAGACCTACGGCACCGCGACACGCACCGGCGATAAAATCGCGTGCGATCAGGTGCTTTATCATTTGAAGGAACGTGCCATCGAGCACGCCGTGCTTCCCTGGTGCGCCCGGCACGGCGTAGCCGTCACGGCCTATAGCCCGCTTGGTCATGGTGATTTTCCTGACGCCCGCGATCCCGGTGGG
This sequence comes from uncultured Alphaproteobacteria bacterium, assembly GCA_963731855.1. Taxonomy (GTDB): domain Bacteria; phylum Pseudomonadota; class Alphaproteobacteria; order Rhizobiales; family Rhodomicrobiaceae; genus R-RK-3. The sequence goes on from CAVSXH010000003.1 coordinate 54,878, forward strand.
AGCGTCTTGCAGGAGATCGCCGAGGCCCACAGCGCGACGCCGCGGCAAGTGGCTCTCGCCTTTCTCGTCCGGCATCCCGCAGTCTTTGCTATCCCGAAGTCGTCTAATCCGAAGCACGCAGCCGAGAATGCTCGCGCCGGAGATCTGGTTCTGAACGAGGACGAAATTGCGCTAATCGATCGCGCCTTCCCGAGGGGGCCTCGGCCGCGAACGCTGCCGATGCTCTAGAGGGAAGCGTATCGCCGGCCGCCAATCGTTCCGTCCCGCGGTGTCCGGTGTGGCTGCATGTCAGGTGTTCATGGGTTCGAGCAGCTATGCACCGAAGCCGTAGGATGCACGAATGCTACAATGGTTTCAGCGGCTTATGCCTCAGCAGCGGATGTTTTTTCCGCTCTTTGACCGTCATGCGGAGCTTATCGAGCGGGCAGCCATCATCTTGCAGCAGATGTTGAATGATGGCGAGGAGACGTTGAAGCACTGTCTCGCTATCGGAGAGCTTGAGCATGAGGCCGACAAGGTGACGCGCGATGTGTTGCTCGGCATCCGCGCGAGTTTCATCACCCCGATCGACCGCGTCGATATTCGCCATCTCATCAGCAGCATGGACGACACCATCGATCAGATGAACAAATCAGCCCAGGCGATCGTGGCCTTCGAGCTGGATCGGTTCGCGCTGGAAATGACGGAGATCGGCGACGTCATCGTCGAAGCGGCGGAACTTGTGCGCCGCGCGGTCCCGCTTCTCTCGAAGGTCAGCGCGGATGCGGACAAGATATCCGATATCTGTGTTCAGATTTCCCGTCTCGAAGAGCGAGGCGACGAGATCTATGCGCGCGGCAGGAAACGGCTATTCCGCCAGACCCGTGCCGGCGAGGCGATGGAGTTCATCCGCCAGAGCGAGGTCTACGCGCATCTCGATCAGGTCGTCGACAATTTCGATAATGTCGCCAATGAGATTCAAGGCATTGTCGTGGAGCACGCCTAGAGCCCATTCCATGGACCCCAATGTCAGCGCAGCCCTCGTTGGTCTCATCGCTTTGGCGTTGCTCTTCGACGTCCTGAACGGCCTTCACGATGCCGCCAACTCCATCGCGACGATCGTCTCGACGCGCGTGCTATCGCCCCGAATGGCAGTGCTGTGGGCGGCATTTTTCAACTTTGTCGCCTTTGCAGTCTTCGGCCTTCACGTCGCACAGACCTTGGGGACCGGGATTATCGCGCCGGGAATCGTCGATTTGCGGGTTATCTTCGGCGCGCTTGCCGGTGCGATAGGCTGGAATGTTGCCACCTGGCTCGCGGGAATACCATCGAGCAGCTCTCACGCGTTGATCGGTGGTCTCCTCGGCGCGGGCCTTGCCAAGGCGGGCACGAGCGCAGTGGTCTGGAAGGGCGCTCTCGTGACATTGGCCGCAATCGTGGCGTCCCCGCTATTGGGGTTCGTGCTGTCGTTGCTGCTGGTGCTGATCATTTCCTGGCTGTTGGTCCGGTCTTCGCCGCTTTGGGTTGATCAACGTTTCCGCCGCTTCCAACTCTTGTCCGCTGCACTTTACTCTCTCGGCCATGGCGGCAACGACGCGCAGAAGACGATGGGGATCATCAGCGTGCTGCTCTACAGCCAAGGTGTGCTCGGGCCCACTTTTTACGTCCCCTTATGGGTGGTGTTGTCGAGCCATGCTGCGATGGCTCTGGGCACGCTCATCGGCGGCTGGCGCATCGTGCGGACAATGGGGCAGAAGATAACCAATTTGAATCCGGTCCAGGGTTTCTGCGCCGAAACGGCGGGTGCAATGACCTTGTTTCTGGCGATATGGCAAGGTGTTCCCGTCTCCACGACCCACACCATCACCGGAGCGATCGTCGGGGTCGGCGCTGCGCGGCGCGTTCGGGCGGTCCGGTGGAACATAGCGGGTGGCATCGTGATCGCGTGGATCGTGACCGTTCCCGCCTCGGCGGCAATGGCGGCGGCAGCCTATTTTGCGGCGCTTAAGTTGGGCTGATCCCGTTACGGAACCTTCCCTCAGATTTCAATCCGCTGCGGCGGGGGGCAGAAGAGCCGGCTCGCCTTTCTGCTTGAGTTCGCGCTTCGCCAATCGACCGCAACCTCGCCAATCATGCCCTGAAACATGCTGCCGTTTTGTCAGGCCGCGCGCAGTGATGGCCGTCAGCCTCAATCGCGGAAAACGTTGCCGAAGGAGGAGTTGCTGCTGGCTGCGAACTGTTACGGACTTACGATGATCCTATTATCGACCTTTGTAACGCCGGGAGCCGACCAGGCCGCTCGCTCGGCCTCCTCACGCTCCGCCCAAGAGCGCACGACGCCTCTGAGGATAACCTCGCCTCCGTGGGTCTCGACCGTAATGCGACTGGCGTCGATCAGCGCCCTGCGCCGAAGCGCGTCCTCGATCTTGCGTTTGACTTCAAAAGGCGCGACCCTGGGCTTAAGGTGAATCGAGTTGATTACTCCTTTAATGCCCCTTACTCGGCGAACTGCTTTTTCTGCTCGCTCCCGCTGATAGTTCCACTCGACTTCGCCTTCGAGTTCTACCCAGCCATTCCGTGCGATCACCCTGATGCGGTCCCAGGATAAAGGCAGCTCGCTCTTGAGTGCTGTGATCGCATCGCGCACGATCTCCGGGTCCGGCCTTTCGTCGACGTTGGGAAGGCGTACTTCTATGTCGTTCGCAATTCCGATAACGCCAGCCACCCGTTGGGCAGCGGCCTCGGCTTCCATCTTTTGACTGTAGCTGGTCACGAATCCGCTGAGGGTGACAACGCCATTGTTCACGGCTACCGCGATGTCGGTCGCGTCGAGATCGGGATCCCAGAGCAACTCATCTTCCACGTCGCGCTTGATGTCGATGTCGGACCTCATGATCGTTCTCCGCTTTAGGTGCTGGCGTGCGTGCAATCGACGATGCACTGCTCATTAGAATTGCGTAACAAGCACTTAGCCGACCTGATAACCATCAGCATGGCTTGCCAAAACCAGCGAGTCGCCTGCGTCCGCACGAGGTGCCATCGAAGGCACCGGATCTGTCTTGGCCTTTCGAGCTGACGCGTATCAGCGACCGGCAAGTGCACCGGCGTCATTGTCGCTTGTGCGGGAAACAGCCAGAGCAACAACACATGCAACGCGCCGCGAATGCCGAAAAAACGCGGTGCGCAGGGGTAGCCGCCCCGTTCGGCGGTGTGGCTCTATTATGGCTGGGCGGCTGCAAAGGTCCGCAGTCAGTACTGGATCCGCAGGGCCCAGAGGCCGAGCGGATTGCGGCGATCGGATGGATCATGTTTGGCGGCGCCGGCTTGATCTTCCTGCTCGTGATGGCATTGACTACGGTCGCACTCGTGCGGGCGCCCCGGCATGACTGGTTTGCGAGCAGTACGTTGATCGTTGCTGGCGGTCTGATCTTCACCACTGTCACGCTAACCGCGCTGCTGATCTACAGCCTTGCCATTGCCAGAACCGCAGTGCGGCAGCCGGCCTCCGATCCCGAAATCGAGGTTGTCGGCTATCGGTGGTGGTGGGAGGTAAACTACCGCGCCGCCAATGGCGACGTCGTTTTCACCACGGCGAACGAGATCCGGCTGCCGGCAGGGCGGCCCATCAGGACTCGCGTCTCGACCGCCGATGTAATCCATAGTTTCTGGGTTCCGAATATCGCCGGTAAGGTCGATATGATCCCCGGACGCACCAACCAGCTCACTCTGGAGGCCAGTCAGGCGGGCGTCTTTCGCGGGCAATGCGCCGAATATTGCGGTGGCCCACATGGCTGGATGGCGCTGTATGCGGTGGCCGAGGAACCCGACGCTTTCGCACGCTGGTTCGAGCGTCAACTGCAGCCGGCGCCCGAGCCGCAGGAGCCGGTCCTCCGGAAAGGACTCGAGCTGTTTCTGGGATACGGTTGCGGCGGTTGCCACACCATCCGGGGCACGGATGCTATTGGCCGGCTGGGTCCTGACCTGACGCATCTTGGCGAGCGCCGGACAATCGGGGCCGGCGTTCTCGACAATACCGTCGAAAACCTGGCGACGTGGATTACCGACAGTCAGCGCATCAAGCCCGGCAATGCGATGCCCGCATTCAACACCATCCAGGGCGAGGAACTCCATGCGCTCGCGGCCTATCTGAAGAGCCTTCAGTGAACGGCCGCGAAAATGAAGGCGCCGCGAGCAGGATGCAAAGCCAGGAGGAGCTGCCGAATCCTCTGCCGCGACCGTCTGACGAACTCCCCCGCCTTGATGCGGCTTGGCGACCGCCGGGCGGACTGAGCGCCATTACCGAAGTCAACAACGTCCATATCGGCCTTCTCTATATCGGCACCGCGATGCTGTTTCTGTTCCTGGGCGGCATCCTGGCCTTGCTCATGCGCACGCAGCTTGCGCTTCCTGGAAACAACCTGCTCGGCCCGGCAACGTACAATCAGATCTTCACTATGCACGGAACCATGCTGATGTTCCTGTTCGCCGTGCCGGTGGTCGAGGCGATGGCGGTTTACTTGCTGCCCTCTATGCTGGCGGCGCGGGATTTGCCGTTCCCTCGTCTAAGCGCCTACGCCTATTGGGCCTATGCAATCGGCGGAATGGTCGTCTTCTGCACATTGTTCGTCGGTCTTGCGCCGGACGGCGGGTGGTTCATGTACCCGCCTTTGACCAGCTTCATGTATTCCCCAGGCATCAACGCCGACTTCTGGCTGCTCGGCATCGGTTTCATCGAGATCTCGGCAATAGCGGGCGCGATCGAGATCGCGGTTGGTGTGCTGCGCACCCGGGCACCAGGCATGACCCTTGACCGGATGCCAATCTATGCCTGGGCGATGCTGATTTTCGCCGGCATGATCGTATTCGCCTTTCCGGCCCTGATCCTTGGCAGCGCTCTGCTGGAGATAGAGCGAAGTTTCCGCTGGCCATTTTTCCTGGCCGAGCAGGGCGGTGACCCGCTGCTTTGGCAGCATTTATTCTGGTTCTTCGGTCACCCGGAGGTCTACATCATCTTTCTCCCGGCTGCCGGTATGGTCGCGATGATTCTGCCGACCATGGTGGGTGTCCCCTTGGTCGGTTATCGATGGGTGGTTTTGGCCATGCTGACCATCGGTTTCCTGAGTTTTGGCCTGTGGGTGCATCACATGCTCACCACAGGCATTCCGAAACTTGCCCTCAGCTTCTTCTCCGCGGCCAGCGTGGCGGTTGCGATCCCGAGCGGCATTCAGGTCTTCGCCTGGATCGCGACGATCGCCGCTGGCCGAGCGCGATTGACGGTACCAATGCTGTTTCTGCTTGGCTTTCTGTTCACCTTCGTCCTTGGCGGCCTCACCGGGCGTTATGGTCGCAATCGTGCCATTCGACCTCCAGGCGCACGATACCTATTTCGTCGTTGCCCATCTCCATTATGTTCTGATCGGCGGAATGGTCTTCCCGCTGTTCGCGGCGTTCTACTATTGGGCACCAGCAGTAAGCACCAGAAGCCTGTCAGAGCGGCTCGGCACGTGGGTCTTCGGGCTCCTGTTCACCGGCTTCAATCTCACCTTCTTTCCGATGCACATCGCCGGACTGCGGGGAATGCCGCGTCGGGTCTACACCTATCCGGCGGAGTTGGGCTGGGACACGATGAACCTCCTTTCGACAGTAGGAGCCTATGTGCTCGCAGCCGGGGGTTTGCTGTTCCTGATCGACCTGGTGATGAATTTTCGACCGAACGACGAGGTGGAAAAATCGAATAATCCCTGGAACGCCGGCACGCTGGAATGGCTGCCGCACGGCGTTTATGGAGTCCGCAGCGTTCCCATCGTCGAAAGCCGCTATCCGCTCTGGGACCAGCCTCATCTCGCCGAGAATGTGGCGCAGGGCCGCTATTTCCTACCCGGCACGGCGACCGGCGGACGCGAAACCATCGTCACCCATCCCCTCGACGCCCAACCGCAATATCTGCTGCTATTGCCGGGGCCAAGCTGGCTGCCGTTGCTGGCGGCATTGGGCACAGCGGCGTTTTTCATCCTGCTTACGGTCAAGCTGGTCATTCCAGCACTGATCTGCGGCGTATTCGCTGTCGCCATGGTCATCGCCTGGGTCTGGCAACTGGATCCGGGTCCAGCTTATCCGCCACAGCATATCGGAGCTGGCATCAACCTGCCGGTCTACGTCACTGGCGCGACCTCCGTCTCATGGTGGGCCATGGTGATACTGCTCCTGGTCGATGGTGCCTTGTTCGTCTCGCTGCTGTTCTCCTATCTCTATCTGTGGACGGCGAATCCCGATCGCTGGCCACCCGAGGGCGTCCAGATGCCGTCCTCTATTTGGGCTATGATTGCGGCTGGGATGCTCGCGGCGAGCGGTGCAGCAATCGCCTATGCCGACCGTGCATTGCGCGCCGAGCAATGGCGCGGCCGGTGGCCCATGCGGATCGGCATTGCGGTCGCCTCCCTGCTCATGATCGGCTCGGCCTATATCGCCGTCCTCGATCAGTGGCAAACAGGGCTGCGCCCGACCGCGCACGCTTACGGGGCGGTCGTGTACACGGTTCTTGGTTACCAGGCGCTGCACGTCGCCATATTGCTGGTGATGGCCGGTTACGCCCTGGCACGCTCGGTCTGCGGGCTGCTCAACCACGAGCGCCGGGTCACGTTCGATAACATCAAGCTGCTCTGGTATTACACGGTGGGCCAGGGACTGGTCGCGCTCGCAATGATTTATCTGTTCCCACGAATGATCCATTGAGGAGGCTATGGCGCACCGCAGTTTCCTGGCCGTTCTGCTATCGATGCTGGCAGGCGCGATCATCTGGGCGGTCCATTTCACGGTCTTCTACGGATTCACCTCTGTCGCCTGCGCTCGCGGGACAGGCATCGGCGCAGTTCCGTATGTCGTTGCGCTTGCGACCGGTATTGCGTGCCTCGCAGCCGCAGCCATCGCGGCATTGGCTCTGCGCGCAGTACGGGTTGAACACGGCCGCTGGTGATCAAGCGTCGCTAGCGGACTTCGTCGGTTGGATCACTGCTGGGATCGCGGGCATGGCGTTGATGCTCATGATCCTCGAAGGACTGACCATCCTGTTCGTACCGCCTTGCGTGTAAGGCCGGCGCCCAAACTCGCGGCCGATCGCATTCAGCCAGATAGCGATCGTCGCAAGGACACTCACGAGGTAGATCAAGCCCATCGGCACCCACATGATCAGGCCGGCGAGTTGCTGATCCTCCAGGGCTGTGAGCCCCCATGCCGGGGCTTGCGGTGCGAGCAACGGATACCAGGGCGTGGGTGCGAAGCTCAGCAACGCCCCGAGCAGCCCGGTATGGATTATTGTCACGAGGGCCGATAGGATTGCGCCGCCGCGCCCGTGCTGCTCCTGCCACGTGCTCGGGAGCAACGAGCACCAGAACATAAGCCCGGCGCCAATCAGAACAGCGTACATGACGAGATGCGCAGCCTTGCTTAGCAGGGCTGCCTGATACAAGAGCGGCGTATGCCAGAACCAAATGGCCGCCCCATAAAAACCGCAGGCCATCAGCGTCGTTGGCAGGGTGAACCGAGCGCGCGCTGTCTGGACCAGGCGATGCTCAGCCCCTCCGGCGATGGTCTGCATCGGCCTGCCCAGCACCAGGAGCAGCGGCGCCACCGCGACCAGAATTACGTGCTGGACCATATGCGCCGAGACAAGTGTCGCCGCCAACCGGCAGAGCGGCGAGACCAGGGCGATCGCCAGCACCAGCCAACCCGCGGCGAAGCATGCCACCTGCCACGGCGCTACCCTGTCGATATGTGGACGCCCCGATTGCGCTATAAGACCGCGCACATAAACGCCGAGGACCAGAAGCAACGGCACGACCACCTCGGGTGCGAAGCTCCAGGAGGTCCAAAGATCATGCGGTGCCGTCGCCGGTTGGCTGGCGAGGCATAATGACAGCAGAGCGGGATCGCCCGCCATCGCCGGGTCGATGCCGTGCAAAACCATCGGCGATGCGACGAGCGCCGCGCCCGGGAAGCGGCGCATTGAGCGTCCAACGCGTACGAAATCTCGAGAGGTGCAAGCCGTCATGGCCAACCTTGAGCAAAGGCTCGGCCCTCCCGATGGCGATTAGGAACCGCAAGCCAGGGCGGCCAAGAGTGGATCGATTTTCCCCGCGTCGTTCGGCTGCTGCCATGATCAGCGTCAGCCTGCCAACACGATCGAGGAAGTATAAGACGAGCGGAGACGGTCGCAATCCGTCAAATCGCTAAACAATCCAAACGCTGACGGCCGTCAACGTCGCCACAAGGCAGCAGGTGCGATTCTTGCTACACCGCGGCCGGTCGATGTCGCCGCGCTTCCGCACAGCTCAAGAGGCTGACAGATGGCGGACGTTAAAAGCCATGAGAATCCTCTGCTCGAGCGCGGGGATATTTATTTCCTCTACCGCCCAAGGATCGGTACCGACGAAGTACACGGCGCCAAGGACATCGAGCGTTTCTATCTGCTGCTGAAGCCCTGGCACACGCAGCTTTATCGGCTCATTATCATCGGCCGCAAACGTCTGCCGGATCCGAAGGAGCATGATCGCTTCTGGGGGTTCGTCTGGCGCGTCTTCAGAGACCGGGAGGAGCTGAACCGGGAACTCGGCGCACAGCGATACGAGACGAAGACTCGCGGCGTGCGCCAAGTCCAGCCCGTGCGTCCCGCGGCGGAGGGCATTTACGCCATCGTGCAGCATGGCAATCACACGCATTTGTCCTATGTCATCGAGTTGCCCGAGCGTCAGGGGCCGGTGGAGCGCGAGCTGAATATCGCGCGTGAGGCGAGCTACATCATCGCAGTGAGAAATCCCGAATCGCCACGGCCGCCCAATATGGGTCTGGATCCCGGACACGACGCTGAGTTTCCCAGAGAACTGCAGGAGAAATTCGCGGGCCGCAAATTCTTGCCGGTCAACCCACCCGATTTTCTCAATTACGAGGGTGCCGAGCTGATCTTCATCGGCGCCTCAGAGGACCCCGAGCAGGAACTCGGCATCGAATTCAAACCCGATCGCGAGGACGAACAAACCGCGGACGTTTTTCGGGACCTGAAGCTTCCCCGAGAAATTGCCCGTGAGCCGTTGTTCGAAGGGGAATGGAAATAAATCTGGCACGCGCGCGATTGATCGCACCGGCTTTTCTCGAAAAGTGACGGTGGTCATCGGGTTGGCGAGTCCACGCCGCTAGACTCGAATGCTGAAGGTGGCGTGAGAGGTCATCGAGAGGCCAGCGTGAGCGATGCGTTCACGACTTTCAGCGGCAGCGCAAACCCGGCTTTGGCCCAGGCCATCCTGCACGAATTGGGCGCCGATCGGGGCGCCTACAGGCTGGGTCGCTTTCCCGACAGCGAAGTTGCGGTGGAGATTCTTGAATCTGTTCGCGGCAAAGAGGTCTTCCTCATCCAGCCGACTGCGCCACCCGTCAACGACACGCTGATCGAACTTCTGGCGCTCGCCGATGCCTGCCGCCGTGATGGCGCCACGAGCGTCGCTGCGATCGTGCCGTATTTCGGTTATGGCCGGGCGGACAAGCGGCACAACCGGCAGGAGCCGATCATGGCCCGGGTGGTCGCCGACCTCATGCAGGCCGTTGGTATCGATTGGATCGTCACCGTGGATATGCACGCTCCGCAGATCGAAGGCTTCTTTCATGTGCCCGTCGACAATCTGACGGCCGTGCCGACGCTTTGCGAGGCCCTGCGCGATCACATCCCCGCCGATGTCGTCGTGGTCGCGCCGGATGCCGGACGCGTTGAGATGGCGACGCGATATGCGGAACAGTGCCTGGGGGCTCCGGTTGTCGTCGTGCACAAGCAGCGCGTCAGCGGCTCCGAAACCAAGGTAACGCGGATCGTCGGAGAGGTAGCGGGGCGGGCCTGCCTGATCATAGACGATATGATCTCAACCGGCGGAACCATTGCCGAGACGACGGAGGCGCTTCTCGCCTCCGGCGCGCGGCCAGAGATCATCGTGGCGGCAACGCACGGACTGTTTGTCGGGCGGGCGCGGGAGAAGCTCTCTCACCCCGCCATACGGGCGGTGTTCGTGACCGACACGGTGAACGCCCCCGAAGCGGCCTGGCCGCAATTGCGAGTGATCTCCATCGCATCACTGATTGCCGCTTCCATGCGGCAGTTTCTCTCGGGGTCACTCAGTCACCCTGAACGCACCGTCCGGGCGTCTCTTACATAGGAAGATAAAACGTGAACGCGAAACGAGAGGTTATTGAACCTGGGATATTTCAAGACCGTCGCGAAGCTGGCCGGCTGCTCGCGGAAAAACTCACCAATTATGCCAATCGGCCGGATGTCATCGTGCTGGCTTTGCCGCGCGGCGGTGTGCCGATCGCCTACGAAGTGGCCCGGAGACTGAATGCACCGCTTGACGTTTTCGTGGTTCGCAAGCTCGGCATTCCTGGTTACGAGGAACTCGCGATGGGTGCGGTCGCGACGGGGGGAACGCGTATCTTAAACGAGGAATTCGTAAAACGAGCGGGCCTCCCGGATAATTTGATCGAGGCGGTTACGGCACGCGAATTAAAAGAGCTCGCACGGCGGGAGCGTCTCTATCGTGGCAGCCGCCCGCCACCGGACGTTCGGGGGCGAACCGTCATTCTCGTGGATGACGGCCTCGCAACGGGCGCGACGATGCTTGCGGCGATCCGGGCGCTACGACAGCAGCAGCCGGCCCGTATCGTCGTCGCGGTACCTACGGCATCGCCGGACACGTGCGAGGCGATGAAGGCCGAAGCCGACGATGTGATCTGCGCCGTCACGCCGGATCCATTTTACGCCGTCGGGCTCTGGTATCAGGACTTCTCGCAAACGACCGATGAAGAGGTCCGCGCCTTGCTTGCGCAGCAAACGGGGCCCGATAGCGGCGGAGGAACGCAGGAGCAGACAGACAAGAATGCCATCGAGGCGGTGCGGGCAGCCGCATATCCGTTGGCCGGCTCGGCGCGAGACTATGACCCGCTGATGGAACGGATCGGCGACGCGCGCTTCGCGCTGCTCGGCGAGGCCTCGCACGGTACGCACGAGTTCTACCGCGAGCGAGCCGAAATCACGAAGCGCCTTATCGCTGAAAAGACTTTCAACGCGGTGGCTGTCGAGGCCGATTGGCCGGATGCCTATCGTGTGAACCGCTATGTTCGCCGCCTCGGCAACGACCTGGATGCCGCCGAAGCGCTGGCTGATTTCCGGCGATTCCCGACCTGGATGTGGCGAAACACCGTGGTGGTTGAATTCATCGAATGGTTGCGCGACCACAATGATGCGCTTCCGGCGGACGCGGAAAAAGTCGGATTCTACGGCCTCGACCTCTACAGCCTGCACGCTTCGATGAAAGCCGTCTTGCGTTATCTTGAGAAGGTCGACCCCGTAGCCGCTGGGCGCGCCCGCGAGCGCTATTCCTGTTTCGATCATTTCGGCGATGACGCTCAGACCTACGGCTTGATGACGGGTCTGAACCTCTCAAAGTCCTGCGAGGAGGAGGTTCTCAGCCAGCTTGTGGAGTTGCAACGCCGTACGGCGGATCACAGCCGAAGCGACGCGAGCTGGCGGAGGATGAGCTGTTCCAAGCCCAGCAGAACGCCCGGGTGGTTAAGAACGCCGAGGCCTATTACCGCATCGATGTTCGCTGGAGGAGGTATCCTCGTGGAATCTGCGCGACCGTCATATGGTGGAGACCTCGAGGCGCTGGTCGCCCATCTCGAGTCGCAACGACGGCCCGCGCGAAGATCGCGGTCTGGGCGCATAATTCTCATCTGGGCGATGCGCGCGCGACGGAGATGGGTCAGCGCGGCGAGCTCAACGTCGGCCAACTCGTGCGCGAGAAATATGGCAGCGAGGCGGTGCTGTGTCGGCTTCACGACCTATCAGGGGACGGTGACGGCCGCCTCCGACTGGGGAGATCCGGCCCAGCGCAAGACGGTCCGCCCGGCCATGGCGGGCAGCTACGAGGCGCTGTTCCATGCCGCGCAGCGAGGCCGATTCCTGCTGATCTGGAAGGGAAGCGACACCGCCGCCGAACAACTGCACGGCCCGCAGCTCGAACGCGCTATCGGTGTGATCTACCGGCCTGAAACCGAACGCCAAAGTCACTTTTTCCAGGCGCGCCTTCCGGAACAGTTCGACGCCGTGCTCCATTTCGATGAAACGCGAGCCGTAACGCCGCTGGAAACAACCGCAGAGTGGGAAGCCGGCGAGGTGCCGGAGACATTCCCCTTCGCCGTTTAGAGCCGTTGCGCGAAAGCGCGATTTTGGCGGGGAGATGCAAGAGGAAAGTCTCACGCCCATGCCCACAACGACAGCGCGCGCCCTCGAAGAGCGCCCCATCCGTATTCCGGCCGGGCCTGTGAGCCTGGATGGCGACCTGACGCTGCCCGAATCGGCTCAGGCCGTGGTTCTGTTCGCACATGGGAGCGGCAGCGGCCGGTACAGTTCGCGCAATCGGTACGTCGCGCGCGAACTCAATAAGGGCGGCTTGGCAACCCTTCTGATGGATCTGCTCACTCCAGAGGAAGAAGCGATCGACACGCGGACGGCACGTCTGCGCTTCGACATCCCGCTTCTCGCCGAACGGGTCGCGGACGCGACGGACTGGCTCAGGCAAGAACCCCACACGCAGCATCTTCCGATCGGCTATTTTGGCGCAAGCACAGGCGCCGCCGCAGCATTGGTTGCGGCAGCCAGACGCCCGGACGAGGTGGGTGCGGTGGTCTCGCGCGGCGGACGTCCCGATTTGGCCGGACACGCCTTAGCCGCAGTTCGAGCCCCCACATTGCTTATCGTCGGTGGCAACGACCACCAGGTGCTGGAGCTGAACCGGTTTGCACTCGCACGGCTCCGCTGCGAAAAGCAGCTCATTATCATCCCCGGAGCGACGCATCTCTTCGAGGAGCCCGGAGCACTCGAAGAAGTGGCAAAGCTGGCACGTGATTGGTTTCAGCGTCACCTTATCCAGAATTTACAGGGTGAAGCTGCACAGCCGGAGCAGCTTTCGCAATAACCATCGATCCGTTCTGTCCTATCAATCGAGATCAATCGCGTGCGCGCGCCCTGGCAAGGCGCCTGCGGCGGCCTCGCCATTGCTGACGGGCGTCATGGCCCGCCCGGTCCAGCAGCCGGTTCAATAGGCATCTCCTCTATGGTCGCAAATTGGGGGCGAGAGCTCAGGATGGACAATGCTTCCTTCAACGGTATGCTTCGGATCGTATTGCAGATCAACGGCTGTGAGCGGCGCGTGGTGGTCGCGCCGCGCGTGACGCTTCTTGATGCTCTCCGGGAACACCTTCACCTTTACGGCACCAAGAAGGGATGCGATCTCGGCCAATGCGGCGCGTGCACGGTGCATATTGACGGCCGGCGCGTGCTCGCCTGCCTGACGCTTGCGGTCCAAGTGCAGGGCAAGGCGATCACGACCATCGAAGGACTTGCCGGTGGAGACGGCGCGTTGCATCCGGTCCAGGAAGCGTTCCTGCGCTGCGACGCGCTGCAATGCGGTTACTGCACGCCGGGGCAGATCATGTCGGCAGTCTCCTGCATTGCGGAAGGCCGCGCGACCGATGACTCCAGCATCCGCGAATTCATGTCAGGAAATATCTGCCGTTGCGGCGCGTATCCCAACATCGTCACAGCCGTGCGTGAGGCGGCGCAAATGTCCGGCCGGACGTTGGACGCAGCCGAATGAGGCACTTCGATTATATGAGCTCCGTCTCTGCCGATGCCGCTCTGGCCGCAATCAACGCGCAGCCGGGGGCACGTTTTCTGGCCGGCGGCACCACGCTCGTCGATCTGATGAAGTGCGGGGTCGAGAACCCGTCGATGCTGATCGACATCACACGCCTTCCCGGCCTGGACCGCATCGAGACGGGCGGATCGGGCGTCCGCATAGGTGCGCTCGCCAAAATGAGCGATGTGGAGCGCCACCCGATCATCAGACATAATTACCCGGTCTTGTCGGAGTCGCTCTGGCGGGGCGCGTCGGAGCAATTGCGCAACATGGCGACCATCGGCGGCAATCTTCTGCAACGGACCCGCTGCAGCTATTTCCGTGCGCCGCATCTTTATGATGCATGCAATAAGCGGCGCCCCGGCTCAGGCTGTGCGGCGATCGGCGGCTATCATCGCGGCCACGCGATTTTCGGAGGCACCGAGCATTGTATCGCAACCTATCCCGGTGATTTTGCCGTGGCGCTGATGGCGTTCGACGCTGTTGTGCATGTCGAGAACGGCGCAAGGCGCACAATCCCGATCGAGGATTTCTTTCCGCTACCCGGCATAACACCGGAGATCGAGCATCCGGTGGCCCGGACCGATCTCATCATCATGATCGAGATCCCGGATCGGCCGGCGGTGCGGAGATCACATTATCTCAAGGTCCGTGACCGCGAATCCTATGAGTTCGCGACCGCGAGCGCTGCGGTCGGGCTCGAGTTGGAGCCGGACAATGGAACGATCCGCGATGTGCGCATCGCGCTCGGCGGTGTGGCGACGATCCCGTGGCGGGTGCAAACCGTGGAGAGGGCTCTGATCGGCCAGCCCTTCGAGGAGAGCCTGATCCGCAATGCGTGCTTTCTTGCCATTGAGGATGCGGCCCCTCGCGAGGGGAACCGCTTCAAGCTCGATCTGGTCCCTCGCGTAATCGCCCGCGCGCTGCTGACGCTAGGAGAGCGGCAATGGCCGTCATGAGTTCGGCCCCGACGGGACGGGCTTCCGTTGCGCTCGGGAATGCACTGTCGCGTGTTGACGGCGTCGTCAAGGTGACCGGCCAGGCAGATTACACAGCGGAGCATGATCCGCCGGGCACCGCACATGCCGTACTCATTACCAGCCAAATCCCCTCGGGACGCATTCGCAACATCGATACCTCGTTTGCGGAGATCATGCCGGGAGTCATTGGCATTGTAAGTCAGGCAAACGCGATGGCGCTAAAACCGTGCCCGCCCATTCCCGAGGGAAGCGTCATAGAGACCTTCCTTCCCTTTCAGGACGATCTTATTCGCTATGCCGGTCAGCCGGTTGCAGCAATTATCGCCGAAACCCAAGAGGAAGCGAGCGAAGCCGCACGGTATGTCTATGTGGATTATGCGGTTCGACTGGCTGTCGCCGATATAGACGATCCGAATATCAAGCCACCCGAGCTCTCGCCTGCAGGGTCTTCCCGGGGTGATGCCATTAAGGCTTTTGCTGCATCACCGGTTCGCATAGAACAGACTTACACCACGCCGCGCGAATATAACGCCCCGATTGAAATGCATGCGACGCTTGCGGTTTGGGGCAAAGACGGCACGCTGACGGTGTGGGAGCCAAGCCAGTGGGTCGAGGGCGCAAGGCGGGCGCTCAGTCATTGGTTCTCCCTCTCATTCGGAAAAGTTCGAGTCATTTCACCTTTCGTCGGCGGTGGCTTTGGCGCCAAAGTGGCGCTGCACGCTCACGCTGCCGTGGCGGCGATGGCCGCGAAGCAGACTGGGCGCCCGGTCAAGCTATCTCTCACCCGCGCGCAAAATTTTACGGGTCACGGCGGGCGTCCGGCTACGAAACAGACCGTCAGCCTTGGCGCCGATCGGGATGGCCGTCTGCGAGCCATCATGCACAGCAACGTCAATGAAACCTCGATAGACGATGTGTATGTCGAGTCGGGCGCGGACGTCGCGCGGCTCACCTATGCATCGCCGGCCTTCAGCGCCTCGGGCGGCACCGCGGCTGCGAACATCATAACGCCAGGATGGATGCGCGCTCCCGGCGAGGCCGTCGGGGCCTTCGCGCTGGAATGCGCGATCGACGAACTCGCATGCCAACTCAAGATCGATCCGATCGAGCTGCGCCTGCGCAACTGGGCCGAGCAGGATCCGAGCACCGGAAAACCGTGGTCGACCCGCAAGTTGCGCGAGGCCTACGACGTGGGAGCCAGGGCCTTCGGCTGGGCGCATCGGTCGCCTGAGCCGCGATCGATGCGTAAGGGCCGCGAACTGACGGGATGGGGCATGGCCGGTGGTACCTCCCGTAATCGCCGAGCCCGCAGCGGCTCGCATCCGCATCAACGCCGAGGGTTCGATCGAGGTTGCCACCGCAGGCGCCGATATCGGTACAGGCACATACACCATTCTGGCGCAGACGGTCTGTGAAACGCTCGGCGTGGCGGATGAAGATGTTCGCGTGAAACTCGGTTATCGAGCCTGCCGTCTGCGCCCCTCGCGGGCTCGTCGCAATTGGCAAATGTGCTCACCGCCGCGGTACGGAAAAGCGCCGAGGCGGCGCGCAATGGGATGATCCGGCTTGCCGCGAATGATGCGGCCTCGCCTTTCAAAGCCCTCCGCGCAAATAATTTCACTTTCGCCGGCGGCATGATTGCACCAGCAGGCAATGACGCTTTGGCAATTCCGATCGGCGATTTCGTGCGCTCGCTCGAACGCGACCATATCGAGGTGACGTGTGACACCTGGCCTGAAACCGTACCGGCCAGAGGACCGGCAGGCAGCGATCGGGACGCTCAGAATGCACCGCCGGGTTTCCAAGCGAGTCCGTTCTCCGCACATTCCTGGTGCGCTCAATTCGTCGAGGTCGGGGTTGACGAGGATTTCGGCACCGTTCGTGTGCGCCGCATGGTCGGAGCGTTCGATTGCGGCCGGATCTACAACCCCACGCTGGCGGAAAGCCAGTGGAAGGGCGGGATGATCATGGGGCTCGGCCAGGCGCTACTCGAAGGTTTGGTCGTCGACCGACGCTATGGGCGGATCGTGAACGATAATCTGGCCGAATCTGTATTCCCGGTGAACGCCGACATACCCGACATCGAGGTGTTTCGGTCGGCGAGCCGGATTTCGAGGCCAGCCCGCTGGGCGGGAAGACGGTAGGCGAGATCGGCATCGTGGGAACCGCGGCCGCGATTGCCAATGCCGTGTTTCACGCGACCGGCAAGCGGATCCGCGATCTGCCGATCACCATGGAAAAGCTGCTCTAAAACAAATCACCATCGGTGGAATTCACGCAGAAACCTGCTCGATGGCAAGGTCGCGGCGCGCAACGCGCAGGCCGACGTAATACCCCACGGTCACATCGAGGAAGAGCGCGAGGACGATCAGGAAGAATGTGGATGTCTGCATGGCGCGGAGCGTCAGGAATTCAATCAGCGCCAACGTGAACATGACACTGACGAGCAGATGGTCCAGGATCCGTATCCGGGCAAAGTCCGCTGCCTTGAGGACCTCGATAAAGGCGGTGATAACCGTAAGCATCGCGATGATGTCCCCGACGTTGATCTGCCAAGTGCCCTGATTGAGCATCGGTATCGACACTACGATCTGGTAGAGCACCGCAAGCGGATCCGCCTCGAACGAGGCACCATAAGCGAGCGCCACGCCGTGATAGACAAGCCAGGCGAGGGTCACGCTAGGGACGACGCGGATCAAACTCATACTAGATGGCTCCGTCTGCTACGCGCGCCTTCTGCACGCAGTCCAAACCTTCATTCTCGATGCCTTCGGCGAAGAGAAAATAATGCAAGTTGGGGGTGCGCCGCTGGCCGGCAAATTACAGCACAAGCCCCATGCAGAATGGACTGACGGGCATCAGGGTAGGATGGCCCGGAGCCGGATAGAAAAGCAGTGTCAAGACAGCAGGGGCACACAGGTCCGCGCAGCAGGAGGCGAAATGAGCGTAGATGAAGAAGTTGAAATTGTCGTCGTGGACGCGAGAGCGGTCGCCAGGGGTATGCGCGTCAGCGCCCTCTTGGGTATTCCCGTCTTAAATGAGGATGACGACGAGATAGGCACGATCGACGATTTGGTTGTCGAGAATGACAGGCCGGGCCGGATTTCTTTCGCCGTCATCGAGATCGGCGGGTTTCTCGGCATTGGGGGCCGCTTGATCGCGATCGAATATGACAGCCTGCAGATCACGCGGCGGGACGAAGAGCTCAGAGCGGTCCTACCTGGCGCGACCAGAGAGGCGCTCGAAGCTCTCCCCGCTTTCGAGTACGGCAGCTAGCCGCAAGGCTGGCCGTCGCGGCGCTCGCGGTTGCGGGGTTAATCCCGCGGGCGCCGCATCCAATCCGAATGAAATCAAGCGCGGTTTGGCAGCCGCATATGATCGAGGAGTACATTCATGACTGAGATCTACGCCCAAGGCGACATTCTCGTTGAAACCGTAAATGACCGCGAGCCCTCGGGTTCGATCATGCCGCGATCTTCTCGACGGTGCCGTCGTTATTGCCGAAGGTGAGCTAACCGGCCACCGCCACATCATCTACGACCGCGTCACGATGTTCCGCGACGATTGTCTCGCGCACGACATTCCGCCGGAGCTCTATGTTGGGCATATCCGCGTGGAGGACACCACGGCGCTGCTCCGGCATCAGGAGCACGCTCCAATAGCACTCACGCGAGGCACCTACCGCGTCCGCCGGCAAGAGAACTCGAGCCGAGGGATGCGCGGATTGTCGCCGACTGAACATGCGAGCCTCAGCGGCCGGCATCTGAGGCTTCTGGAGGAGCATTGTGACCGGTGGGCGAAAATCCGCCTGTCTACTGCTCCTTCGGACCGCGATGCCGCGGAGGAGGCCATAGCGATTGCCTATGTCGTCGCGGGCTATCCGCCGCCTCAACAAATCGAATGGTGCGGCGGTCCCGTCGAAATCGCGCGCCAATGGACGAGGGGACCGAAGGCCGTACCTGCAGGTGCTAACCTGAAGGTGGCGATCGTCGACCGAGATTCGGCACGAGGTTGACGCGCTCGTCCGCCAGCGCGTGAGCCCCGAGACGATCACACAGATAGCTGTCTCGGGCCGCCGGCCAGTGGCTGACACCGTGGGAGTGGGCGTCCGTCAGGCAGTGACCACGACGGCCAACCCAATGCGTCCAAATCTGCTCACGCTGTTTCGCCGCACCATAACCGAGCCTTCGAGTCTGCGAAGCGCTATGGCGTCCTCACGCTCATTCGGCGACAGCAGTGTCAGCCAGCACGATCTCGACTGGATCGGCGCCTACGTCTTTCTCCGCGATAGGTTTGCACTGCGCGACGAGACTGCGCAGCTCCTCGGCCTCAAATTACTCATATGTGCCGCCGGCTGGTTCCTTCCATGCGGGCGACGTCTGTTGGCTAAGCGAGCGGCATGATCGCTTACGCTACGACGACCGGGGCCGGCTGCACTGCAGTGACGGCCCGGCGCTCGGCTATCCGGATGGCTGGTCGGTTCATGCATGGAAGGGCGTCATTGTCCCACCGGCATTGATCGAGGATACCAGCAGCATAACCGTCAGGTGCATCGATCGCGAGCCGGATATACATGTACGGCGCTGCATGATTGAGATCCTGACGCCTCAGCGCTACATCGCCGAAGGCGGTGCCGTCGCCGTCAGCACCGACCATTGCGGGACGCTCTGGCAAAAGCGCTGGCTCAATGGCGATGCCTGGTCCGCCGTAGAGGTTGTCAACGGGACGCGCCGACCGGATGGGACCGCCGCACGCTATTTTCTACAAATTCCAATCGCCTGCCGGACGCCGCGCGAGGCGGTTGCCTGGACCTACGGCATGAATGAGCGTCAGTACTCGGGGCTCGTGACCAGGACCTGAACGATGTGGGTCTCGTAAGGAATGCGATATGAATATCGAGGTGAAGCGCTATCTGGATGCATCGCCGGCGGAGATTTTCGCGACAGTGTCCAATCTGGAGAGCTGGCCGGAAATCGTCCGCTCGGTGCTGAAGATCGAGCTGCTTACGGACGGACCGGTTGGGCAGGGCACAAGGCTGCGGGAAACCCGCGTGATCTTCAGCCGGACCTCCACACATGACATGGAAGTCGCAAATTTCGACCGGCCATACCGCCTGCGACTAGCCGTCACAAATCCGGATATTTACTATGAGCTCGACCATCTGGTCGACAAGGTATTCGGTACCGGCTGCCGCTTGTTACTGATTTTTCGGACCAGACCGGAATCGTCGGTGGGCCGCGCCATTCATCCCTTCATGACGCCGTTCATGGGGATTACCCTCCGGGACGAGATGGAGCGCGATCTGACCGATCTTGCCGTAGCCGTGCAGTCCCGGCTCTGATGAGGCAGGGGTCAGGCGACCGCCTCGAGCATTCCATGCAGGTGGGCTGCCGCAAGCTCAATGTTAGAATATTTGTATTGCCCGGCTCTCAACTCCACGGTGAGAACTGCGCATCGGTGGACTTTCTTGAAGTCGCCGTAGGGGAATTTATAATGCGCCTTGGAATTCGGCGAATGCGCGTCGTCTAATCCTAGATGCCAGCGTCCGAATTGCGAAATGCCATTTTCGCGGATGAAACGATTTTCCGCCTCGGTGGATGGCTGGTGTTCGCTCCAATTGTCCCGGTTATCGAGCACATAACGCCCTTCCTTCACGAGCCACTTGGCATAGTCATAAGCACGCTGGTTGAGCTTGACCGTCATAGGCAACCTTCCTTACGGCCGGCCGCGAGACGCCAGGGCGGATCCGGCTCTGCCGCGGGCACAATATTGAAACTGGACCTCGCGGGTTCGTGTGGCGCTGACCAGCATCAGTGAGTGTCGATTCGGCTCATGCTCGACTTAGGCGGACCCTCACTCACCGGTGCGGCGATGCAGGTCAACAGAGCCATGCTGCAGATCATTCAGCGGCTTCTGAGGGGAGCCATTCCCCGTCGACAAGAGGTAACAATGAAAGCCCTCATCTATCGTGGAGTCGGACAGAAGGCCGTCGAAGATCGGCCAAAGCCTGAGTTGCAGGCGCTTGGCGATGCCATCGTCAGGGTTCACAAGACGACGATCTGCGGTACGGACCTCCATATTCTCAAGGGCGATGTTCCCAGCGTCGAGCCGGGACGTGTTCTCGGCCACGAGGGGACAGGTATCATCGACGCTGTCGGTATTGGCGTCACCGTCTTCAAACCCGGAGATCGGGTGATGATTTCCTGCATATCGTCCTGCGGGAAATGCGAATATTGCCGCCGGGGGATGTATTCGCATTGTACGACCGGCGGCTGGTTGCTCGGCAATACGATCGATGGCACGCAAACCGAATATGTGCGCACGCCGCACGCGGATACGAGCCTTTACCGGATCCCTGACGGCGTGGATGAAGAGTCCATGGTGATGGTTAGCGACATACTGCCGACCGGATTCGAATGCGGCACGCTGAATGGCAAGGTCGCGCCGGGTTCGACCGTCGCCATCATCGGGGCAGGGCCTGTGGGGCTGGCCGCGCTTCTCACCGCGCAGTTCTATTCGCCCGCCGAGATCATGATGGTCGATCATCACGACAGCCGCCTTGAAATGGCGCAACGGCTGGGTGCGAACCGCACATTCATCAGCAATGACCAAATCGATGTGGCCACCCAGATCAAGGACGCAACTGGTGGGCGCGGGGTGGATGCGGCCATCGAAGCCGTCGGCGTGCCAGCCACATTTCAACTGTGCCAGGACATCGTCGCCCCCGGCGGCGTGATCGCCAATGTGGGCGTGCATGGAACGAAAGTGGATCTCCATCTTGAGCGATTATGGTCGCACAATATCTCCATCACCACGAGGTTAGTCGATACGGTCACCGCGCCGCTGCTGATCAAATCGCTGCAAGCCAAGATGATCGATCCCAAGCCGCTCATCACCCACCACTTTCCGTTCGATCAAATTATCGAAGCCTACGAGACCTTTATTCATGCCGCGAACACACGCGCATTAAAGGTCATCATCGATATAGGATGACAGCAAATGGCTGGACTTAAGGATCATCGCAGCGCGCAGGAGGGACATACGGCCGATAGAGGGATGGTTGATCGGCGTGCAGCTCCCAACCGCATCAAGATCCGCGAGGTGGCGGGGGTTTTTCGGTCGAAAGCCGTCGAGGACGCCGTTAAATCATTGATGCTTGCCGGCATCGATCGTGCTGACATCGACCTGGTCGGCGACATTGGCACGCTCGAACGCAAGCTCGGCGGCGTCTTTGCCGGCGCTGAGGACCTCGCCAACCTGCCAACAGCGCCGCGGCGTCCGTTCGTCGGCACAATCGATGGCGCGGTCGCGCTGTCGGTCGTGGCCGGCAGCAGTGCTTTCGCTTGCGGCGCCGCAGCGGCCTGGGGCGTCGTAGCCTCGGGCGGCGAAACGTGGGCGGCCGCTGGCGCCGCGATCGTGTGTAGCCTCGCCGGGGGCGGAGTCGGCGCGTGGCTGGCCTACCGCTGGCTGAAAGGCCGCTTCGAATGGGAACTCGACAGGCAGATCGCAGCCATGGGGGTTGTGGTCTGGGTCCGCGTGCGCTCGCCGGAACAGGAGGAAACTGCTCTGAGAATGTCCGGGAGCACGGCGCCGAGGAGGTTCGCGTCCATGAATTCGAAATAGATAGCGCGCTCGAGGACGTGCCCCTTAGTGCGCTTCGACCAGATCGGAGTGCGCTCGGCGCCGACGCAGGACCGAGGTGAATGCGCCATTGCGTCACGACAATCAATAGGGGGCAATCCGGCAAGGATCGAGGCGACGCCCGGTTTGTGGCGCGCGCCTCAAGCCCTGCCGGTCCCACATCGGCTATGAATGCGCATCAGTAGTCCATGGCCGGAACTCCCGCATGGGGCGGCGGCGCAGCCGGCTCAGGTTTCGCGGCAATTCCGGCCTCCGTTGTAAGCACCAGACCCGCGATAGAGGCGGCGTCCTGTAGAGCGGCACGCACGACCTTGGCCGGATCGATGATCCCGGCCGTGACAAGATCCTTGAATTGGCCATCCCGCGCATCGAAGCCCCAGCTTGGATGACACTTCTCGATCAGCTTTCCAACGACGACCGCACCTTCAACACCTGCATTCTCCGCGATCTGGCGCGCGGGCGCTTCGATGGCGCGTCGAACGATGTCAATTCCCGCGCCCTGATCCTCATTCGCCGGGTTGAGGCCCTGCAGGGTTCGAGACGCGTAAAGCAGCGCGACGCCGCCGCCTGCGACGACACCTTCCTCAACGGCTGCCTTGGTAGCGTGAAGTGCGTCATCGACGCGATCCTTCTTTTCCTTGACCTCAAGCTCGGTCGCACCGCCAACGCGGATCACGGCGACGCCGCCCGCAAGCTTGGCCAGCCGCTCCTGCAACTTTTCGCGATCGTATTCGGACGTGGTCTCCTCGATCTGCTGCCTGATCTGTGTAACGCGCTTGGCGATCTCGTCTTTCTTGCCGGCACCATCGACGATGGTCGTGCGGTCCCGCTCAATTCGTGCGAGGCGGGCGCGGCCGAGCATCTCGAGCGTCACCTTCTCAAGCGATATGCCGAGCTCTTCAGAAACAAGCTCACCTCCCGTAAGGATGGCGATGTCCTGGAGCATAGCCTTGCGGCGGTCGCCAAAGCCCGGCGCCTTCACAGCCGCTACATTGAAACCGCCACGCAGCTTGTTGACAACGAGCGTGGCGAGCACCTCGCCCTCGACATCTTCGGCGATGATGAGGAGCGGTCGGCCCGACTGCACGATCTTCTCAAGTAACGGTAGCATCGGCTGCAGGCTGGTGAGTTTCTTCTCGTGGATCAGAATGTACGGATCCTCGAGTTCCGCGATCATGCGCGCGGGATCGGTGACGAAATATGGGCTGACATATCCCCGGTCGAATTGCATGCCTTGGACGACTTCGAGTTCGGTTTCCAGCGACTTGGCTTCCTCGACAGTTATGGCGCCTTCATTGCCTACCTTTTCCATTGCCTGGGCCAGCATCCTGCCGATCTCCTCGTCGCCATTGGCGGCGATCGTACCGACCTGGGCGATCTCCTCGCTGGTTGAAACCTCCTTTGCGTTCCGGCGAATGTCCGCGACGATGGAATCGACTGCGATGTCAATGCCCCGCTTCAGATCGATCGGGCTCATGCGGGCGGCAACGGCTTTCGAGCCTTCCTTCACGATGGCGCGCGCCAAAACGGTCGCCGTTGTCGTTCCGTCGCCCGCCACCTCGCCCGTCTTCACCGCGACCTCGCGCACCATCTGGGCGCCCATATTCTCGAATTTGTCGGAGAGCTCGATTTCCTTGGCGACGGTCACGCCATCCTTGCTGATCCGCGGCGGACCAAATGATCGTTCGATGACGACGTTCCGGCCCTTGGGGCCGAGCGTCACCTTTACTGCGTCAGCCAGAATGTCGATGCCGCGCAAGAGCTTTTCCCGGGCGTCGTCGTTAAATTTAATCTCTTTCGCAACCATGTCTCTGCCTCCGCTCAAGCTGCCCGTGCGGCTTCGCCGTGTGCCAACTCAACGACACCCAATATGTCTGCTTCCTTCATGATCAGCCGGTTTTCGCCGTCGAGCACGACCTCGGTGCCTGACCATTTCCCGAAAAGGATGCGATCACCAACCCTGACGCCCAGTGGGATCACTTTGCCGCTGTCGTCTCGGGTGCCCGCACCCACAGCGAGCACTTCGCCTTCGACCGGCTTCTCCTTGGCGGTGTCAGGAATGATGATGCCGCCGGGTGTTTTCTCTTCGGCTTCGATCCGTCGGACGAGGACGCGGTCGTGCAAAGGTCGGAAGGCTTTCATGAACACTCTCCATTTTGCGCCACGACACGACGGGCGCGGGAACCAAGAAGAAAATCAGCGGTCTGCGGCCAACGCGCGCTGACGGCCATCAGCGTAACCGGGCACTTGTTGGGTATTCTCTGAGAGCACGAACCGAGAAGGGTCTCTCCAATGATGCTGACCGATCGCCGCATGGTGGTAGCTGGGCTGAGCGCTGCCGGCGCCATGGCTTTTCTCGATCTGCAAGCGCTCACGGCGCGGGCCGCGGCTCTTGCCGAGGGACGGCAGCACTTGGCGTTCCTATCCCCGGCCGAAGCCGAGCTGCTGAGCGCCATGTGCGACCGTCTTATCCCCGAAGACGAGTTCCCCAGCGCAAGCCAGGCCGGCGTGGTGGATTTCATCGACCTTCAACTGGCGGGCGAATGGGGGCAGGGTGCGGGGTTCTATTCCAAGTCGCCCCATTTTGACGGCAAGCCGGAGCAGGGATATCAGCTTCCCCTGACGCCGGCGAACCTCTACCGAACCGTGCTTAAGGAGATCCTCAGCGACAAGAAGACCCGCTTTCTGCGGCTCAGCGCCTCCCGCCAGGACGCTTTTCTCACCGATTTGGAGAAGAGCCGCCGCAACCCCGGGAATGTGCCGGGCAGCGTCTTCTTCGCCGCGCTCCTGCACAACACCGTCGAAGGCTATTTCGCGGATCCCATCTATGGCGGCAACCGCGACTATGCGGGCTGGAGAATGGTTGGCTTTCCTGGAGCCCATGCTTTTTATTTGGCGGAAATCTCTCGCCACAATCTGGTCTATGACCGTCCCCCCTACGGCATCGCGCACGATCCGCGCGGCACTGGCCGCCCTTCACCGGTGAAGAGCCAAACCAATTCGCAAGACCATCGAGGCTAAGATGCCCGCGACCCTTCCTCGCGCCAACGTTGTGATCGTCGGCGGCGGTGCTACCGGCCTGATCGCCGCCTATGAATTAACCGGCAACGGCCAGAAATGCGTGGTGCTGGAACGGGGAAAGATGCGCTACGAAGTGCCTGACTTTCAGGCCCCGCAGGAGCATGATGAGCTTAAATACGGTGTTCGGGCTGGTAACGCGCAGGACGTCACGCGCAGCACGCTGACATTCCGCAATAACAAAGACGAACGTGCGCTGCCGATGCGGCGTCTGGGGTCGTTCCTGCCAGGCGAAGGCCTCGGCGGCGCGATGATCCATTGGAATGGCCATTTCTGGCGCCCCTTGCCATCCGATCTGCGCCTGCGCTCCCATTATGAAGAGCGCTATGGCAAGAGCTTCATCTCCGATGAATTGACGATCCAGGACCACGGCGTGACCTATGCGGAGCTTGAGCCGCACCTGTGGAAGGCGGAGCAGGTTTTCGGTGCGTCTGGCAAGGCCGCCAATGTCGGCGGCGAGGTCCTGGAAGGCGGGAACCCCTTCGAAGGGCTGCGCAGCCACCCCTATCCGAATCCGCCGCTGAAGCAGCATTTCGCCGGATCGCTTTTCGAGAAGGCCGCCAGAGACCTTGGAGGCCATCCGTTTCCAATGCCGTCCGGCAATGTCAGCGTCGAATACAAAAACCCCTATGGCGCGACACTCCACCCTTGCGTCTATTGCGGCTTCTGCGAGCGTTTTGGTTGCGGCTATTACGCCAAGGCGGACCCGCTGGTCTGCGTCTTCGATCGCATGCGCGGACATGCCAATCTCGATCTGCGCGTTGAGGCGGAAGTCCTACGGGTGGAAAAAGCCGAGGACGGAAAGACGGTAACCGGCGTCACCTACATCCAGGACGGTAAGGATTACTTCCAGCCGGCCGATCTCGTGCTGCTATGCGCGTTCAGCCTTTGGAATACGCATCTGATGCTGATTTCCGGACTTGGCGAACCGTATGATCCCGGGAAGAACACCGGCGTCGTCGGCCGCAATTATGCCTATCAAACAATGGCCGGCTGCAATGTGTTCTTCGATGACAGCGTGCGCAACAATCCGTTCATGGGCGCCGGGGCGCTCGCGACTGTCATAGACGATTTCAATGGCGATAACTTCGACCACGGACCGCTCGGCTTTGTCGGTGGCGGCTATATCTCCTGTTCGCAGTTTCATGGCCGGCCGATCACATACAATCCGATCCCGTCGGGTACACCAAGCTGGGGCGCCAAATGGAAGCAGGCCGTCCGCGAGAATTACTTGCGCCATACCAATGTAGGGGTTCACGGCTCGTCGGCGACCACTCGCGGCAACTATCTGGATCTCGATCCGACGTGGACGGACGTCCATGGCCGGCCTCTCCTGCGCATGACGTTCAATTTCCCTGAGAATGACCGGCGCATGTCCGCCTATGTCCTATCTAAGGCGGAAGCGATCGCGAAGGCGATGCCGCACGGCGTCAGAGTTGATAGCTCGAACCAGGCCGCACCGGACAAGGACTACTCGATCGTCCCTTACCAGACCACGCACAATACCGGCGGCACGATCATGGGCACCAACCCGAAGACGAGCGTTGTGAATCGCTATTGCCAATCATGGGACCAGCATAACGTCTTCGTCTTCGGTGCGGGACTGTTTCCGCAGAACCTCGGATACAACCCGACCGGTCCTCTCCTGGGGCTCGCCTATTGGACGCTCGAACACATCAAGGGCGACTACCTCAGCAATCCGCGCCCCCTAATGGACGGCTAGCAGCAGATGCATCACAATCGCAAACATCGCGCGGGCCGACTGCTCGCAATCGCGGCGACTGCTGCCGCACTTCTCTTCGTTCTGTCCATTCTCGTCCGGGCGCAGGCAGTGACGGCTCCGACCGATGAAGAACTTGCGTCCGGCCTGACACGGGCGGGAGGCCTTTTTCACGCGACGGCCGGAGATACACCGCCGACGCTCGGCAATCTGCAACATGGCCGTGACATCGCGCAGAGCGGTGGGAAAGGCGCAGCTTCCGCGGCGTGCGCCTCCTGCCACGGGGCTCGAGGCGAAGGAAATGATGGTCTCGGCGCTCCCCGGCTTGCCGGACTTCCCGCATGGTATCTTTTGAAGCAAATGAGGGACTACGCAGCGGGTGCGCGCAAAAGCGAAATCATGCAGCCGATCGCCGCGGCTCTGCCCGACAACGAGGCTAGCGACCTCGCATCCTATTATGCCGTGCTTGCTGCCCCCGTGCTCGCCCCTTCTGCAACAGATGACGGCAAATCCTATGGCGCCCGGCTTGCCAGCGTCGGGAATGCGGATAAGGCGATCCCGGCCTGCGTAAACTGTCATGGTCCCTTGGGGACGGGGCTGACACCGTCGGTCCCCTATCTCGCCGGGCAGCACGCGGGCTATCTGGAGCATCAGCTTCGCGATTGGCTCGCAGGTTCGCGTGCCAACGACGAGAATGGAGTCGATGCGCGCGGTCGCGCAGAAAATGACGGATGACGATATACGGGCGGTCACCGAATATTATCAGAAATCCGCTCGATAGGTCATGTCCGCGAGGTTGACGCTCGTCAGCGCGGCGATCCAGGTCGGCAGCGAAAATAGCCCGATGTCGCAATATTCCGACAATGCTTCACCACGGTACAGGAAAAGCGAGGCTAAAGATGAGACTGCTGATGGTTCTCACGTCACACGGACAGCTTGGCAATACCGGCAAGAGAACCGGCGTCTGGCTCGAAGAATTCGCCGCGCCCTATTACGTCTTCACCGACGAGGACGTCGATGTCGACCTCGCATCCCCGATGGGAGGGGAACCGCCAATAGATCCACGCAGCGAGGAAGCGGACGCGCAGACTACGGCGACCAAACGCTTCCAGGTCGACGCCAGTGCCCAGTATTTATTCGCCAACACCCTAAAGCTCTCCACCGTTCCCCCGCGCGACTATGATGCCGTGTTTTACCCCGGCGGACATGGCCCGTTGTGGGACCTGGCAGAGGATCAGGACTCGATCGCCCTCATACAGGCTCTTATTGCCGAGGGGAAGGTGATCGGCGCCGTATGCCACGGGCCGGCGGCGTTCCGCCACGCAAGGACGCCGGGTGGAGAGCATATCGTCAAGGATAGGTCGGTGACGGGCTTCTCCAATGCCGAGGAGGAGGCTCTCGGCCTGGTCGACGTTGTACCGTTCTTGATCGAGGACATGCTCAAGCAGAATGGTGGTCGATATTCGAAGGGCGGGAACTGGCAGCCCCATGCTGTCGTAGACGGGGCGCTCGTCACGGGTCAGAGTCCCGCATCCTCTACTGGGACTGCCTGGTTGCTCCTCGACAAGCTCCTCGGTAATATTCTGACGGAGGACGAGCGCGCGAAGGCCTCAGGTGTTGCCGCTTAGCACGGGCGCCGTCCGGTGGTTCGGGGCGGGCCGCGGTCGGCCGTCAGAGGACGCAGGACGCAAGCAAGCCCATTGGGATTGTAGGGCTTCTCAAGAGTTGAGAAGCCGCGATAGCGCTCAGGCAGGACGAGGGGATCATAACCCGTCGTGAAGATCAGCAGTGCGCCTCGTGCCAACAGCGCATCGGCCAGCGGGAACGCCATTTCTCCCCTCAGATTGATGTCGACGATTGCGGCATCAATGTCGTCGCGGAAGCGGCAAGAGCGAGCGCCTTGTCGAGCGATGCCACCGGGCCGAGGATCGTCGCACCCCATATCCGAAGCATGCGTGCGAGCGTCTTGGCGACTAGATACTCATCTTCCGCCAGAAATATGTGATAGCCGGCGAGATCGGGATCATCCATTATTTGGTACCATTTGGTCGGCCAGAGCCAAGGTAATCGTGCAGCTGACCTCGTTCTGATCGATGTTGAATTTCGTCTGGGCGTCCAATTGGAACGGCAGCAATTCCTCGATCAGGGTACGGCCAAAGCCAATACGCGGCGCGGCCGCTTTCTTGTTCCGGGGAGCGAGTCCGATCTCATGCCACTCGAGTTCCAGCATGCGGTTGTGCCCTTCTGCAAGTACCGTCCAGCGGACGGAAAGCTGGCCAGAGGGCACCGAGAGCGCACCGTATTTTCTGGCATTCGTTGCCAGCTCGTGCAGGGCGAGCGCCAAAATCTGGACCGACTTACTCGGCAGGTGAACTTCCGGTCCCTGGACGATGATGCGCTCACCGTCCGGTTCCGCGCCGAGCGCGCCGAGCTCAAGATGCACGAGCCCGCTGATCTTGCAACGTTGTCCTCGCCGCGTGACAGCAAGCCCTGAACGCGCGAGAGGGATGACAGCCGATCGTTGAAAGCCAGTCCGAATTCGCGCATGGAGTGGCTGGAAGCCATCGTCTCAGCAGCGATGGAGTTGACAACGGCGAGAAGATTGCGCGTTCGGTGCTGCAACTCGGAGATCAGCACTTCTCTGGCTTGGTCCGCCCGCTTTCGGTCGGTGATGTCGAGTGCAATGCCGAAAAATGCGACAGGATTGCCGTTCTCGAACGCCGTCTGGCCGCGCGTGGCGATCCAGCGTTCGGTCCCGCCGCTCGCCCTGATCACGCGATACTCTATGTCGTAAAGGCCTTTCCCGGCAGGATCCACGCTGGCTGCGATCGCTCCTCGACCCGCAGGCGGTCATCGGGGTGCACGCCCTTTATCAAGATCGTAATCGATCGGCTCATCGGGAGGCAGATCCCAGATGCGCTGCAGACCGGCATCCCATTCGATAGCGTTCGTTTGCGGGTCCCATGAGTAGCTGCAGAGGCCGATCAACCCAGCTGCGGCTTGAAGCCGGGCCTGGGTCTCCCGAAGCCTCTGCTCCGAGATTTTGAAAGCGATGACGTCCGCTGCCTGCCGAGCATAGAGATCTGTGAGCCGCAATTCATGTTCGGAAAGACGGCGGGGATCGCGGAACAGCGTCGACAGCATTCCCAATGGCTTGTTCCCGTCGCGATGGAAGAGCGGGGTCGACTGGACCGCCCGGTAGCCCGTTCTAGCGGCGATCTGCCGATGCGGCTCATAAGCCGGATTGGTATTCACGTCCTCGATCACCACTCGCTCACGCGCGGCCAGAGCCTGACCGCAAGCCGAAGCATCGCTGGCATCGACCTTCTTGAAATATCGGAGAAACTCGTCATCCAGTCCCGAATGCGCAACGATCTCCAAACATCTGCGTGGCTTCATTAAAGAGCCGCACGTCACCAAAATCGGCCTTTTGCAATTCCATCGTAGCCTGGAGAACTTCCCGCAGGACGATAGGCAGATCGGACATCGAGCCGCAGGCGGATGCTCAGCTCGTTCAGCGTTGACATCACCAACAATTCCTCAGGTCTCTCTGACCTGCCTGACGGGCTCAATTCAGCTGCTCCGCTTGCCGAGAGTGCCTCGGTTTGCGCGTGCGTTCGTCGGCCGAGATCGCGCAATGTTGCTCGCCGCCTTATGCTGATGACCTTGGCAGTGGGCCAGCTTTCCGGCGGACCGAGCGGCGATGCGGTCCAGTTCTTGGCGCGCATCAGCGCCCCCATAGCCCCGCCATCCGCAAGAAACGCTAGTACATCGCCCGACTGGATCTGGGTACAATCCAGTAGCCATTGCCTCACTGTTATGTCCGGATTCGCCCGAGACGGCACAATGTGCGTATCCCCTACCGCTACATCTTGTGCGTGGAGCAAACGATCGGTCCATCCTTTTTACACGATTTCGTGACGTCCGTCCGGGATTCCGCGTCAATGCGCGATAATGAGTGGCACAGGCGCTCGATAGAGAAGCTCGCGCGTGACGCCACCCAATAGCCATTCCCGGGTCCGGGAATGGCCGTAGCCGCCCATGACGATGGCATCGGCGCTGAGACGCTGGACTTCAGCGATCAGTGCGGTGCCGGTGTCGGCCTCGCGCTTTGGGACATGATTCAGCGAGGCCCTGATCCCGTGATGTCGCAGATGCGCCGCGACATCGGAACCAAGCAGCGCCTGTTCTTCGACGGGCGCGCTCTCGTCAATCACCACGATTGTCACATTCTCGGCCGTAAGCAACATCGGCAGGCTTCCGCTACGGCGCGAGCCGCCTCCTTGCTGCCATTCCAGGCGATCGCCGCATGCTTGATACGGTCGGTCATGAGATAGCCGGCAGGCACCAGAAAGAGGTGATGGCCGCAGCCGAAAAGGAGCGCTTCGATAAGGCTCTCCGGCGTTCCGTTCGTGTTCGGACGTAGTGAGACGAAACTGTCGCCGGCGCGCGCCTCCCGGACCGCGATATTGGCAACATCCTCGGGAAAGACGTCGAACCTGCGGATTTCGAAGGGGGCAATGAGTTTCCCCATTCGTGCCGTCAGCGCCGCTTCCTTGACGTTTCCGGCGGCTCTTGCATCTCGGAGCAGCTTGATCGTGATGCCCGGGCCGGTTTCGGGGTCGATCGGCAAGCTCAAGAGTGGAATGATGTTGAAGAACAGCCCGATGATGCGGCCCGCAAATTGCGCGGCGATCGTCTCGGCCGCGGCAAGGCGCAGATCGTCGGCCGGGTTCGCCTCGAGCAGTACGATCACATCCTTGATCATGGGCTATGACTGCAGCGGAGCCGGCCGGTGTGCGGAGCTTGCCGGCTCCGCCCGCCTGACCACGCTGTGGAAGGGATGAGGAAGATCAATAGACATAGAGTACCCAGACCGGGACGCTCTCGCCCTGAGCCGCGCTGCCCTGCGCCTGCTGTGCCTGGTTGAAGCGGGCGGTCCATTTGGCGGCGTACTCCTCTTTGGTGATGGCATTGTCGCCATTTGCATCGAGCAGCTTGAAATGCAGTTCCACAAGGTCCGGGCTGATCCCCGAGTTGCCGGCTTGCCATTCGGCCTTGGTCACGGCGCCGTCGCCGTTACCGTCCTGATTGTCAAATCCCATCGCTGCATGCGCGGCCGCCTGATTTTCAGGCGTCGCCGCACCATTGGCGCCGGACTGCGTCGACCCGGCGGTCGCATTTGCAGTCGTCGCTGCACCGGGAGCTCCGGAATGCGACGGCTCGGCGACGGCCGAGGCCGGTACCCAGATGAAATAGACCGGGACTGCATCGGGGCTGGAGGCGGCCGATTGCTGTCCGAACTCTCTCTCTGCGGCAGAGAGATATTCTTGAGAGTTGAGCTTGCCGTCGTTGTTTGCATCCGCCGTGTTGAACGCGGCGTCGCTCTGGGTACTTCTGCCATTGGTCCCGGTGGCGGGGCGCAGGCCGGACGCCGCGCGAGACATGCAGGTTGAGAACTCGGCGAATGACACACGACCGTCGGAATTGCGATCCATGGCGGTAAACTCGCGATCGGCCATCTGTCCGGTTTGTTCCTTTGTCATCGCACCGCTTTGCGGCGCGCTGCTCGCAACGAAACCATCCGCGCAATAGTCCTGCGCCGCCGCATTATCGGGCTGGGCCGTCTGCGCAAGGGCGCTGCCTCCGACGAGCAGGGCGACGAGGCTTGAGGCAATTGTTAACTGTTTCAATGGAACCGTCCTTATCCATTGGCGCGGAAGTAATCTCCTGACGCCCGGGCTGATGTCTCATGGCCGTGTGTTGTGTTGCCGGCCGCGTACTGGGGATTAGCGCGAAAGCGCAGCCATTTTCATTGACGACTGTCAGTGTCGCCGGAGCCGGCCGATTCTTCCGCCTGCGCACTAAATGCTGACCCCGGTCAATGCGAGCCGGATAGCTCCGTGTAGTGCTTTGCTGCCCCACCTGTATCTCGGGCCGAACTTGCCATCACGAAAGAAAATTTCCCCATGACATCAGACCAGGAGTTGCGGCGTGCTGTCGAAGATGCACTTCGCTGGGAACCCGATATCGATGCGACCGATATTGCCGTCGCCGTGACCGACGGTGTGGCGATGCTGACGGGCTTTGTCAGAAGCTACATGCAGAAGATCAAGGCTGAAGATGTCGTCAAGCATGTGCGCGGCGTGCGCGCTGTCGCCAATGACATCGAGGTGCGGCTGCCCATTATCCATCAGCGCCCGGACCCCGACATTGCGCGCGACGCTGTGTACGCGCTCCAGCATGAATTGCCATATGTGTCGGAGCAGATTCAGGTGATCGTCAAGGATGGCTGGGTAACGCTCGAAGGCAACGTGGAGTGGCACTATCAGCGGGAAAGGGCGGAGACCGCAGTGCGGAAGGTGAGAGGCGTCAAGGGCGTCACCAACGCCCTCAAGCTTGTGCCACGCGTCGAGCCGTCCCGAATCAAGGAAAAGATCGAGCAGGCTTTGCTCCGAAGTGCGGAACTCGACGCTAAGAGCATTCAGGTCGAAGTCAATGGCAGCGAGATCATTCTGCGCGGGAAGGTGCGGACGTGGGCCGAGCGTGAGGAAGCGGAGCGGGTGGCCTGGTCCGCACCCGGGGTCACAAAGGTGGTGAACGAGATCATCATCGAACCGTAGCTGCGGGTACCCCCCATCCGTAGCGGTGAGCTGCCTTCACACGCCCTCGATGCTTGCCTCGGGACCGTCTCCGCTATTCTGGCCCGCAAGTATTGCGTAATTCTACTACAGAATATTTGCGCTATGTTCTTACCATACATCCGGTGACACCATCGCCGCACCAAATGGAAATCCGAAATCTTCCGGCCTGATCGAAGTTTAGCGTTAGGAGGCTGCCAATGGATGCGGGATGGATCTTGCAGGAGACTAAACCAGCCGGCGCGGAGCGGAGGCCCGTCCTCCCGACACCGCTCAGTAAGTTCGACAGTACGGCCATCATCAAGAAGGGGCGCCGAGGTCAGGAGATCTCCTCGCAATGCGCGGAGGCAGGCTACATCTTCTTCATCGTCGCCGGCCTTGCGCGCAAATTTGCGATCCAGCCGGACGGCCACCGCCGGATCGTCAATCTGCTGTTGCCCGGGGACATCGTCAGCCTGGATGGCGGCTTGGAGGAAGTATTTTTTCTGGAAGCAGCCGTGGATAATACCGTCATTGCGGGTTACACCCGGCGTCGGATCGAAGAACTGGTCGCCGCCGATCCGCATTTCGGGTGCGAGCTTCAGAATATGGTGCTTCAATCCATCTCACGCCTGGAACGGCAACTCCTCATTCTGGGTCGGATCACGGCAGTCGAAAAGGTGGCAGGCTTCCTGCTCGAGTTCGCCGGACGGCTGGCGAATGGCAAGTCGAACAGCATCACCCTTCCTATCACGCGTTACGATATAGCCGATTTCATCGGCATCTCGTCGGAAACGGTCTGTCGCTGCATGACCGAACTGACGCGGCGTGGTGCAATAGCGCTCCCCCGGCCAAGGGAGGTGAAGATCATCGACCGGAGCATTCTGGAAGACATGGATTAGCAATTGCCGAACGCCATGCCTCGTTTTGAGGCGCTGTTCTCTGCGTTAGGGTATGATTATCGCATTACCCTTTGCGAATGCGCTATGTCAGGCCCGCGAGCACTGAAAGTCTGATGGCCTTGGCGAGCCGTTTGGTTCCAAGCCGTTCCAGCATCCGGCTGCGATGCGCCTCCACCGTCCGCACACTGATACCAAGTTTGTAGGCGATGCTTTTCGTTGTCATGCCAGAAGCAAGCGCCGAAAGCACCTCATATTCGCGCGGTGTCAGTTGGGCGATGCGGCTCGTCGCCTCCTTTGCGGCGCTCATGGTGCTTCCCTGCGAAGCCTGGCCAGTGCTCCGTCGACGGCGCGAAATAGGTTATCGTCGTCGAAAGGTTTCTCGATGAAATCCACTGCGCCGGCCTTCATAGCGTTTACTGCGGTGCGCACGTCCCCATGCGCGGTCATCATCACCACCCCAAGAGCGATATCGCTCCGGCGCAAATGGTCCAGAACATTCGAGTCCGCTCAGCTCCGGCATTTTGACGTCAAGAAGCACGCATCCCCTCCTGAGGCCAGGTGCAGCGGCAAGGAAGCTTTTCGGGGATTCGAATGACAGAACCTCGTAGCCGGCTGATCTGAGCAGCCGCTCAAGGGACCGTCTCACGGCCGGCTCGTCGTCAACAAGATAGATTGTTTGCTGTCTCGGCATCAATGTGTCCTGGCTTCACTGCCGGAATTGTGAATCGGAATACCGCGCCTGTCGGTGCGAGAGGTTCGTTCCAGATGCCGCCCCCATGATCTTCGACTATCGAACGGCAGAGCGGAAGCCCTAGGCCGATTCCGTTTTTCTTGGTCGAAAAAAACGGATCGAACAGCCGCCCTGCGGCGTCTTTAAGAATGCCGGAGCCGGTATCTGCCACAGAGATCTCAACCATCTCAGCAACTCGGCGCGTTGTGACGATAATTTCGCGGACAGGGTTCTCGGCGATCGCTTCCAGGGCATTGCGGAGAAGATTGACCAGTACCTGCTGGATCTGGACGCGGTCGGCGGCAATATAGGCCGTATCCGGACCGAAGCTTATGGCGACTTTGGGACTGCTGCTCTCGAACCCAACCAGTGCGACCGTGGCCGCATCCTCGACAACTGCGGCCAGTGAGACGGCGCGCGCGGCAATCCGGCCCTCCTAAGAACACCGCGCAAGCGATTGATGATCTGGCCGGCGAGCAGGCACTGCGCGGCGCCTTCATCGAGAATTTCACGCAACATGATGGAAACATTGGATTTACCGGCGACCAGTCGGCTAGCCGCATTCAGGGAATTCGCAGCCGCCGTCAGAGGCTGGTTGAGCTCATGGGCAATTGCGGAAATCATCTCCCCGGCGATGTTGGAACGTGCGGCCTGCGAATATTGATGCTGCAGATGTCGCAGGCGCAGATCGCTCAGCCTCAATTCGGCGGCCTCGGAGGCAAGCTTCTCATTGATCGTCTGCAGCGCCAGGTTGCGTTCGTCCATCCGCTGCGCAACAGCCTGGTTGAGACGGTCGAATTCGAATTCGATGCGCCTCGATTTTCTCAGGTCGCGGCTAACGGTGGCGAGATTCACGGGCCGGCTGCTGCGCAATTCGTCAATACGGAACCAATCGGCGTGCAGAGGGATTGCCTCGCCCGTACGGGAATTCTGCATGGAGAGGGTGCCTACCCATCGCCCCGTCTTGATCGCAGCCGGCCATATTTCCTCACGAACCCGATGACGTTCTTCAGGCGCGACAAGATCCGCAATCGACTTGCGCGACGTATCGTCTTTCTCGTCCAGTCCAACCACTATCCGGCCGGATCGGTTCAAATATTGCATGACGCCGTCAAGGTCGACGATGCTGACGAAGTCGGGGACGTGCTCCGCAACTGCTGTAAACCGGCTCTTTAGGCCTTCTGCGGTCGAACGCTGCAAGATGAGCGCCATCTGCGTCGCGGCAAGCCCCATCAGGAGCCGATCCATCTCCGAGGGAAAATCGGTCCGGTGCGAACCAGCCGCAACGAAGGCCCGATTCTCGGCACCCAGAGGACAGGAAGTAAGGCGAAGCATTCTTGTCGAAGCGGCATCGACGTGAATTTCGAACTCCGCAAAAGATGCGTGGGGCTCGCCGGTGCGGAATGCGCCGGGCAGGATCTCAAACGAATAGAGACCCGGATTATGCGTCATGAAGACTTGCAGACTGGGCTCGCCCGCCACCGCCGGGGGGATCACGATGCAGGTCAGATCGGCCTCCAGAATAGCCAGCAGAGCTTCCGCGATGCCGCTGGCCAACTCCCCGCAGCTGGGGTGACGAAGCGTTGCGTTCGGGTTCGACAGCGTCGCGACATCGTCGATAAAGCGCTGTGCCTCGTTCTTGTCGGCAAATATACTATTCCAGCGCATCGAAACCTACAAAATCACTGCACGCCACGCCCAACGTCGGTTCGCTAGGATAGACCCATCACAACGTCAGCCAATCCCCACGCCCGGTAGGCAAAAAATTTCGTTCTTACCGCTACTTGCGGGACAGATAGCTGGACCCATCGCGCAAATTTGCCCGGTGAATAGGTGTCGGCGACGGGCGGAGCAGACTTTGGCATCGTTGCAAGCCATTCACTTAATCTTCCATATCACACATATTTATTCGCAAATGGCGATAACTGATCTCAATGCGCACTCGTCTAAAATATTCTATTCAATAAACGTATTTTACGAAGTCGACGTTCATATTCAACACACAACGCAAAACATTATTAACGCTACTGCCAGAAGTTCCTGTAATGTTGCCCGTTCGAACGCGTTGCCCATAATAGATCTTTGCCCTGACCACGATCACTGCCTCAAATCTGTATCAAAATTCTTGCTTATAGGATGCTGACAGTCGTCAGGGTCAAGCGCCGGCCAGATGCCGGAAATTTCGCGAGGCAGCCGCGCCGCTACTCGGGCGGCCGAACCAGAGAGGCACATCATGCCTAAGGCAATAGGCATTGACCTCGGCACGACGAATTCCTGTGTCGCCGTCATGGAAGGCAAGGCGCCGAAAGTCATCGAGAGTTCCGAAGGGCGCGCGAACCACCCCCTCGATCGTCGCCTTCGATAAGAATGGTGAGGTCATTGTCGGCCAGGCCGCGAAGCGGCAGGCGATCACCAACCCCGAGAACACCATTTTTGCTATCAAGCGGCTGATCGGCCGCCGCTATGACGATCCCATAGTGGAGAAGGACAAGGCGCTTGTCCCCTATAAGATCGTCCCCGGCCCAAATGGGGACGCATGGGTGGAGGTGCGCGGCAAAAAATATAGCCCAAGCCAGATCAGCTCCTTCATTCTGCGCAAGATGAAGGAAACCGCCGAGGCTTATCTGGGCCAGACGGTCACCCAGGCGGTGGTCACGGTGCCCGCTTATTTCAACGACTCCCAGCGCCAGGCCACCAAAGATGCTGGCAAGATCGCCGGGCTCGACGTCCTGCGCATCATCAATGAGCCCACAGCCGCCGCGCTCGCCTACGGTCTCGACAAGCGCAACGAAGGCAAGGTCGCGGTCTACGATCTCGGTGGTGGGACGTTCGATATCTCGATCCTCGAAATCGGCGACGGCGTCTTTGAGGTAAAGGCAACGAACGGCGACACATTTCTCGGTGGCGAGGACTTCGACAAGCGCATCGTCGACTATCTGGCCGACGAGTTTAAAAAAGAGCAGGGTATAGATCTTCGCAAAGACCGGCTGGCACTTCAGCGGCTGAAAGATGCCGCTGAAAAAGCGAAGATCGAACTGTCTTCGGTCATCGAAACCGAGGTCAATTTGCCTTTCATCACCGCCGACCAGAGCGGGCCGAAGCATCTGCAGGTGAAGCTCACCCGATCGAAGCTCGAGTCTCTCGTCGATGACATCATTCAACGCACCGTCGGACCATGCCAGGCTGCTCTCAAGGATGCCGGCCTGAAGCCGTCGGATATCGATGAAGTCGTTCTTGTCGGCGGACAGACGCGCATGCCGAAGGTTCAGGAGACAGTCAAGACCATCTTCCAGCGCGATCCGCATAAGGGCGTTAATCCGGATGAAGTGGTGGCTGTAGGCGCCGCCGTTCAGGCGGGC
This sequence comes from uncultured Alphaproteobacteria bacterium, assembly GCA_963731855.1. Taxonomy (GTDB): domain Bacteria; phylum Pseudomonadota; class Alphaproteobacteria; order Rhizobiales; family Rhodomicrobiaceae; genus R-RK-3. The sequence goes on from CAVSXH010000003.1 coordinate 93,620, forward strand.
GTTTTGCAAGGCGATGTCAAGGACGTGCTGCTTCTCGACGTGACCCCGCTGTCTCTCGGCATCGAGACGCTGGGTGGCGTGATGACCCGGCTCATCGACCGCAACACGACAATTCCCGCCAACAAGTCCCAGGTCTTTTCGACGGCCGAAGACAATCAGTCCGCGGTCACCATCCGTGTGTTCCAGGGCGAGCGGGAAATGGCGGCAGACAACAAGCCGCTCGGACAGTTCGATCTTGTCGGCATCGCGCCTGCGCCGCGCGGAATGCCGCAGATCGAGGTCACGTTCGATATCGACGCCAACGGTATCGTCAGTGTGCGCGCCAAAGACAAGCAGACCGGCAAGGAACAACAAATCCGCATTCAAAGCTCGGGTGGCCTATCCGAGGCGGACATCAGGAGAATGGTCAGCGAAGCCGAAAGCCATGTCGAAGACGACAAGCGCCGCCGTGAACTTGCGGAAGCCCGCAACGAGGCGGACAGCGCGATATATCAGGCCGAAAAACAGCTTCAGACGCCTGGCGCGGCGGCTGCCGGCAAGACCCCCGTTGAGGAAGCGATCAACCGCACGCGAACAACGATGCAAGCCGAGGACGCCAGTCGCATACGTGAGGAGGTGCAGGCCCTCAATGCTGCGGTCAGCCAATTCAGCGCAGCGGCTATGCAGGGCGCAGCCGGCGAGCAGAGCACAAGCGGTGCGGCGGATGCCGCAAGCGGACAGGATCGGGAAGGAGTGATCGATGCGGAGTTCGACGAAGTCGGCCAAGGGCGTGGATAACGCGCCCGAGACACGTGCACCTAGGGATAAGGCTAGCGTTACGGTAGGCGGTCCCGACGAGCCGACGAAAAACACGCCGCAGGAGAACCCGCGTCAGGATCCGCAAGATAGCGCTTCCGAAACGGCGACAGAGAACGCTGAAACGGTCACAGCGAATACCGAAAAGGTGACCGAGAATGCCGATGCCGTAACAGGTGGGCACTCGGAGCCGGCCGAGACCCGCGAGGAACTTGAAGACCGATTGCTGCGCGCCCTTGCCGAACAGGCGAATATCCGTGAGCGGAGCCTGCGCGAAATAGACCGAGCCGCCAAATTTGCGAGCTCGCAATTTGCTGGTGATCTGCTTGATACGGCCGACAATCTTCGGTTGGCGATCGCCAGCATTCCCGAAGCGGCATCGGCGGACCCCCGCTTAAAGCCGTTGCTGGCCGGCATCGTCGCCACTGAAAGAGCCCTGATGTCGGCGCTGGCAAAGCACGGAATCCTGCCGATCAATGCGCATGGACAGCCTTTCGATCCGGCTTTCCACGAGGCAATCCATCTCGTCGCCGACAAAGACCGTCCATCCGGAACGATAATCAAGGTGATCAAACCGGGCTATATGCATCATGAGCGGCTGCTCCGTCCCGCGGCTGTCCATGTCACCACCGCGCCCGAATCCGACGAGGGCCAATGATGGCTTCCCGCTCCGGCAAGCCAGGCCATTCCTCGGTTCGCGCGAGAATATGCGAGTGCGTCCATTGCGTGCCCCTCCCCCACGCTTCTAAGCACCCGCATGCTCGGCTGGCGGCTGTCCCAGCAGGCTGTCAGCCGAGCCCCCTTCACGGTCAGGCGCCGGAAGACACCCAGCCGCCCACCTGCCGGACTGCGCGAGCCACTGGCAAATTCAAGCGGTTCCAGCCCTTTTCCGGCCGCATTACGGCCCAAGCACCTTATCGAGGCGCGGATCGAGCGCCGTGCGCACCTTCCTGATGATCTGTGCCGCTTGGTCCTGGGTGAAGCCCGCGAGTAGCAGGGCCTGATCGGCGAGTGCAAGTCCCCCCGCAAGACTTCTCCGGGAAAATCGCCACGGCCTCGGCACCCGCAAGCCGTTGCGCCTGGCCGAGTCGGACACGCTCACCAATGCCGGCAGTCAGGATTGCGAGTGCGAAGATGATGTAGCAGCTTGCCAACATCCGGCTGCTTGTCGAAGGTTACGACGACAAGGCGTGCGCGAGGCAGCCCAGCTGCCTCCAGAAGCCCGGCGTGGCTCGCGTCGCCAAATAGAACAGGAATGCCGAGCTCTTTTGCCTTCCAATAACGCTGCCCGTCCGCCTCGATGGCGAGGTAAGGCAACTGCGCCTTATCAAGCGCCAGCGCCACGAGACGGCCGACGCGGCCGCAACCGCAGATCAGCACATGGTTGCTAAGCTCCGAAGTACTTACTGCCAATGTCGTGTCGGGCAGCAGTCTCAGCGAAGGAGACAGCCGTCGCAGCAGCCACGACTTATTCTTGATGATCACAGGGGCAAACCCCATCGTCATGATCAGCGCCAGCAGGATTGGCTGCCCGGTCTCGGGGTTGATGAGCCCGATAGCCATGGCCTGGCTTAAGAGGAGCAGGCCGAACTCGCCTCCATGCGCAAGGACGAGGGCGACGCGCAAACCCGTGTCGTGCGGCCATTTCAAGATCGCCGCAACGACGAGCAGGATCGTCGCCTTGGCAAAGGTGAACACCGCAATCCAGGCCAGCACAGTGACAGGCTGGCTCATAAGCAGCGACGGATCGACCTGCATGCCGGCGGTAATGAAAAACAGGCCCAGCAGCACATCCCGAAAGGGCCGTGATGTCGTCCTGGACCTGATGACGGAAATTGCTTTCGCCGATCGCCATCCCTGCCAAGAAAGCCCCGATCGGGGCTGACAGACCGGCGAGACTCGCAGCGTAAGCTGTACCGAAAGCGATCAGTAGCACGCTCAGCAAGAATAATTCTGCCGACCGCGCCCGGGACACCCAACCGAGCAACGCGCCAAAAGCCGGTCTTGCTATGATGATCGTGCCGGCCAGGAATAAAACCGCCGTGGCAATCTGGCGAACCACTTGCCATAGGCTCGGCCGCGCACCTTCGCTCGCCGCGCCGAGCAGTGCAAGAAAGGGAACCGTCATCAGGTCTTGGAACAGGAGTATCGATAGGGCGAGCCGTGCGTGGGGGGTCCCCAGCTCACCTTGATCGGCAAGTTGCTTCGCAGAAATGGCGGTCGAGGACATGGCGACGGCACCGCCCAGGATCAGCGCGTTTGACCATGACAAGCCCAAGGCGATGAGTGCTGCCGTTATGATCAGGGCGGTCAGGCCCACTTGCAGACCTCCGCCCAACAAGACGTTCTGGCGCGCGTCGGCGAGGGCGGACAGGGAAAACTCCAGACCGATCATCAGCATGAGAAACACGACGCCCAGCTCGGCGAGAAAAATCATCTCCTCGTTGGCTGCGATGAGGTCCAGGCCGTGCGGGCCGATCACGATCCCGGCAAGCACATAGCCTATCGGCGCGGGAAGCCGCAGAACCGTGACGATGCCGACCGCGCAGACGGCCGTGAAGACGATCAGAAGCGTGTGGACAAGCGGAGCATCAGCCATATTCGGGTCAACGGCGTTTCCTGCCGCGCAATGAGATGGTGACCCGTATGGCTGATCCAGACTCGGCCTGCACGGCCGGTTCGCCATTCGTGTCCAAGCAATCCTGCGGAGGACAGCCGGCCCGGACGCCCGTCCAGCTCGGCGGATCGCTTGCAGGGAAGGATTCGCTGCTGGCGAGTTCGACCGGATCGATCTTTTGGCGTGGCATATGTCGTTTCCTGGGTTCGATCATGTGATCATCGCCTGCCAAGGATGATGCGCCTTGCCCGCAGCCCATCGGGCCGCAAAATTTTCGAGCTCAGGATCGGGGCGATCCGGCAGCGTCACTTTGAGGGTCGCGTATTCATCTCCCCTCGTTCCGTCGCGCCGGCGGACGCCCTTCCCCCTAAGGCGGAGCACCGTTCCCGTATTGGAGCCTTTCGGTACGCGAAGCGCTACCGGCCCCGTCGGCGTCGGCGCCTGAATCTGCGCGCCGAGCGTCGCTTCCGTCAGCGAAACTGGAAGCTCCAGATGGATGTCATCGCCGTCACGCGAGAAAAAGGGATGGGGACGGACACCGATTTCGACGAGCATGTCTCCGGGAGGACCGTCCCGACCCGGCATGCCTTTGCCGCGTAGGCGGAGAATTTGGCCGTCCCGCGTGCCGGGAGGAATGGTGATGTCAAGGGTCTGCCCGTCGGGCAGCGCCACGCGCTTGGACGCACCATTGACTGCGTCGAGAAAATCCACTTCGAGTTGCGTGCGTACATCTTGGCCGCGGAGGGCAAACCGGCCGGTGCCACCGCGCCCGAAAAGGTCGGAGAACAGATCGTCCACGCCGAAACCACCGAAATCCCCTGCCCCATCCTCGAAGCGACCCGCGCCTTGCGCCGTACCTGTTCGCGCACGCTGATAGGGCTGGCGCGGACGCTCCGCACCGCTGGCGTCGATCTCGCCTCGATCGAATCTCGCGCGCTGCTCCGCATCGTTAAGGATGTTGTAGGCGGCCGAGACATCCTTGAAGCGCTGCTCGGCGCTGCTATCGCCCGGATTGACATCCGGGTGCAGCTTCTTCGCGAGGCGGCGATAGGCCTTCCGGATTTCCTCTGGCGATGCGTCGCGCTTCACACCGAGTGTCTGATATGGATCGGCGCTGCTCACTTTGGCTCCTTCGCAGATGCCACTCGCGGAGCCCTCAACGATCGGGAGCCGAAGGGGACGATCCCGTCGCGGCACGTCAGCCGCTCAACCTGCATGTGCATAAATCAGCCTATCGCGCGTGAAATCGGCGGCAGTGACGGCCGTCAGTGTTCATTTGTTCGTCCCTGGGCATGGTGATCGGCACAGCCGGCTTTTCAGAGCCGCCGAAGCAGGATGAAGGAGATGAATCCATGCTGACCGAATATTCCGCGCCCATGCGCTGGCCGGACCTGTTCCGCGACATGCGGGGAAGGCAAAATCAGCTCAGCCGGCCGTTCGGCGGTTTACGTCTCACGCCCGGCACACAGTTTCCACCCATGAATGTCTGGACGTCCGCCGACGGCGCGATTGTCACTGCGCAATTGCCGGGCGTCAGCCTCGATCAGATTGGCGTCACCGTACACAAAAACACCGCCAGTATTAGCGGGACGCGTCCCCCCGAAGTCGTTGGCCCGGATACGTTCGTGCATCGACAGGAGCGCCCGCACGGTGAATTCGGACGAATGGTGGTGCTGCCCTTCCGCGTCGACGCGGAAAAGGTTTCGGCGCGGTTCGAGCGCGGCGTGCTCAAGCTCGATTTGCCGCGGCCCGACGAAGACCGGCCGCGCAAGGTCCAGATCAAGCACGACTGAGCGAGGAGGACTCTCAATGACCGATCAGGTTCAACCCGCCGAGGGAGGCGGTCAGACGACAGGCAATGGCGCGGAAGCGTCCAAGAGCGGCGCCCTCTCTCAGGACCGGCGGGCGCGCCTTCGCGCCGCCGGCCGACATCTATGAGACGAAGGACGATGTGCAACTCTTTCTCGACATGCCCGGCGCCGATCCGGCGACTTTGGATGTGACGCTCGACCGGCGCATCCTGGCGGTATCCGCCCGCTCGACGCCCTGGCGGCCGGAAGGCTATGTCCTTATCGCCGCCGAGTATGAAGAAGGCAATTATGCGCGATCTTTCGTGCTTTCCGACAACCTCGACGGCGACAAGATCGAAGCCAATTTCCGGGATGGCGTTCTGAAACTGCGCGTTCCCAAATCGGCACCCTCGCCGGCCAAGAAAATTCCCGTCAATGCAGGCTAAGGAGACCCTCATGGCACAAACCAGCCTAACCCCCTCAAGCAGAACACGCCAAGATCTACAGCCGCGGCGCAGCTCGGACCCCGTTTTCCTGCTCCGCTCCGACATCGACCGAGCGATCGAGAGTTTCTGGCGCGCTTTCGACCTGCCGCTTCCCGGCTTGGCGAACACCGCCCTCTTGAACGGCGACATCATGCCCGTCAACATGCGTGAGACCGACAAAGAGGTGGAAATCACTGCGGAGCTTCCCGGCTTAGAACCGGACGAGATCGATGTGGTCGTTTCGGACGACAGCATCACCATACGCGCCGAAGGCGCGGCGGAGCGTGATGAAAGCGGCAACGGCTACATCCTGCATGAGCGCGAGGTCGCCCGCTTCGAGCGGACCATCCCAATTCCCGACGGCGTCGATCCCGAAGGCGTGCAGGCAACCTACCGCAACGGCGTGCTGCGCGTCGTGATCCCGAAAACCGCCGATTCCAGAATTCGAACCGGCGCATCCCGGTGCAATCCGGGAAATGAGATCCACTTAGACCCCGGGTGGAATGCTTCGAGCCGCCCAGCTTCGCGGATGCCGCGACAGCGAATGAGGCGTGGATTGCCCCGCCCTGGCGCACCCTTGAATTGCCTCGTCAGGTGGAAGCAATGAGATCCGACGAAGACATCAGGCGCGACGTTGAGGAAGAGCTCAAATGGGCGCCTGATGTGGATGCCTCGAACATCGCCGTGTCAGTGAAAGACGGCATCGTTATGCTCGCCGGGTTTGCTCCGAGCTACACCAGCCGCTTCGAAGCGGAGGCGGCCGCAAAACGCGTTGTCGGGGTGCTGGGCGTTGCTAACGAGATCGAAGTGCGCCTCCCGGCAATCGATGAGCGTCCCGACCTTGATATCGCACGCGACGCGGTTACCGCGCTCGAATTGCAGCTTCCCGCCTCCGCCGACCGCATCAAGGTCATCGTAAAAGACGGCACGGTCAGGCTGGAGGGTGACGTGGAATGGAACTTTCAGCGGGAGCTGGCAGAGAAAACCGTCAGCCGGGTGCGCGGCGTGAAAGCTGTCCGCAATCTGATCCAGGTGAACCCGAGGCGATCGCCCGAGGCGATCAAGGAAAGAATTGAGGACGCCTTCATCCGCAGCGCCGAACTTGATGCGAAGCGGATCAACGTAGAGGTCACCGGCACAAAAGTCACGCTTACGGGCACCGTACGCTCCTGGGCCGAGCGGGAAGCGGCCGAGCGCGCCGCCTGGTCGGCGCCGGGCGTGGTGACGGTGGAGAACCACATCGTCGTAAGGCCTTGAGGATCTTCCTTGACCTAACTGCAAGAGAAACAAGTTGCGATGAGACAGCGAAAAGAGAGAAGGCCCTCCCCGATTGAACCTCTGCCCGCCGGGCAGAAGGCCCCCGACTTCAACCTGCACGCAACGCCAGACCAGACAGGTCGCCTTGACCGATTTTCTGGGGACAGCCGGTCATCCTCGCCTTCTATCCCGCCGATTGGAGTCCGGTCTGCGGCGATCAGATGGCACTTTATAATGAGGTTATTCCCGAGTTCCGCAGCCACAATGCCACGCTGCTTGGCCTTTCGGTCGATGGGGCTTGGTGTCATCTGGCGTTCGCCCGCCAGCGGAAACTGCAATTTCCTTTGCTCTCCGATTTCGAGCCCAAGGGCGCGGTTGCGATGGATTACGGCGTCTATATGCGCGGTGAAGGCGTAGCGGGGCGGGCACTGTTCGTCCTCGATGCCCAGGGCATCGTGCATTGGAGCCACCTGTCGCCGATCGGCGTCAATCCTGGTGCCGACGGAATATTGACCGCGCTGGAGAGTTCTCCGGCACAAGGAGCCTCAACATGACGCATAGTCCTAAGATGCTGACGCTGCCGGTCGGGCCGCGTGATCACATAATCGGACCCGCTGATGCGCCAGTAACCGTCGTAGAATATGGCGATTATGAATGCCCGTTCTGCGGTCAGGCTCACAAGGTCATTGCCGAACTCATTTACCGCATGCCCACCACCATGCGGTATGCCTATCGCCATTTTCCGCTCGCGACCGTGCATTCCCACGCCCAGCAAGCTGCGGAAGCTGCAGAAGCTGCTGCGGCGCAAGGAAAGTTCTGGGAGATGCATAATATGCTGTTCACCAATCAGCAATCACTCGATCTGCAAAGTCTGATCCGATATGCCGGTTTACTTGGCCTGGACCTGGCGCCCTTCACCAATGACCTTGCCCAGCATGTTCACGCTCCCCGCATTCGCGAAGATTTCCTGAGCGGCGTTCGCAGTGGCGTCAACGGGACGCCCACCTTTTTCATCAACGGCGTCCGCCATGATGGATCATACGACGCGCGAACGCTTTCGGCCGTCATCCAATCCGCCAGCCGCGTCGCCGCGTATGCGCGGTAAGCTCATTGACCGCGCGGTCGCGTACGATCGGGTACAAAAGAGCGCGCGATAGTCAAATCCGTCGCGCGCATCGTCTCGCACCTGCCCGTTCAGCTTGTCCGGTATCTGAATTCCTGCAGGTTTTGAAGCTGCTCCTTCGTTGCACCCGGGAGTGTGATATTCTTGCCCGTGTCATCGATCGCGAGTTGTTCATAGGGCACGGCGACGAGCCGTCCGCCAACGCCGAGGAAGCCGCCAACCTCAAGGATGGCGTACAGAACCTTCTGCTTGTCGACGATTATGTCGTCGATTGTTCCTATCTTTTCCCCCTTGTCGTTCTTGACCGTCGCGCCGATGAGTTCGCTTGCGCGATAGCCCTTCGCCACGACAGCCACATCGAGCCTCACCAGCTCGACGGCCTGTGCATTGGCGGGCTGGAAGTTTCCGAAAAAGATCGTGAGAGCAATTATCGCAAGTGCGGCAGGAGCACCAGCTATGGCGAGTGTACCGTTCATCGCTGCAGCGCGCGAACGGTTGCCAGAGTCGTTCCGTATTAATTCACTGTTCCAAATCACGATTAGCTCCTGTTAAACCATTGCACGATGTCATCCGGCGCCTAGCACGCGGTCCACTGATAGAGGCCAGACACGGGGTTCAGTGATAGGCCCTCGCCGAAATGACCGCTCTGACATTGGTCACTTTTCTCAGCCAGCGGATGGTTTTCCGCCGCTGGCAGGAACGCTATGCCGGCTGCGACGCGGCGGTCTGCGGACGGTCGTGCCGGCGCGAGTGCAATTTGAAAGCCAAGACGAGCAGGACCGCGCCGAATACGACAGCGTATATGCCGATCCACCAGGTGAGGATGATGGCTCCGACCGGTGGCGCGATAATCAGCAGAACGCCGAACACCACGGAAAGAAATCCTCCAATACCCATCCAGCCGCGCCCATAAGCGCGGTTTAGCCGGAATGCCGCCGCGACCATCATCGAGCCCGACACGATCGACCATACGGCCACAATGAGCACGAAAGCGAAGATGGTGATCGCCGGCCATAAAAAGGCCAGGACGCCCACGGCGATTCTCAGCAGGCCTTCCACCACCAGCAGCAGCCAGCGGTCGCCCCGTCCCGCGGCGCGAACGGCCGAGAGGACAGCGAGTACGCCGTCGACAAGCATGTAGGCGGAAAAGAGCAGAACCAGCGACAGCAGGGTAATGCCTGGCCAGATAATCGCGATCACGCCGAAGACGATACCCAGCACGCCGCGCAACGCGACGACCCACCAATTTTGAGCCAGGACGGAGCGTCTGACACGCGTGAGCCAGTCATCGGGCGCGCTGCTCCGCGGACGCGGCCCCCTGTTGACATTCACGTTGTCGGTGTTTGTGGTGTTGCTCATAAGCTTTCCTTTCATCGGCGCTTGGGCGAGTGGCCTACCTGCGATACCTGCCGGATTATTGAGGGCTCGCGGGCGGGTTCGGGCGATGACGGCCGTCATTTTGCGGCGGCAGCGGGTAGCTCCGCATGCCTCAGCCGATGAGGATCTCGGCGTCGGAGAGGAAGCGGTAAGGGGGGATTTCCAGATTGCGCGGAGCGGGTCCTTTCCTGACGCGCGCCGAGGTATCGTATTCCGATCCATGACAGGGGCAGTACCATCCGCCATAGGGCCCGCGCATGTCACGTGGCGCCTGGCCTGCGGAGAACACAGCCAAGATGCGTGGCAAATTCCGATGGCGATCAGCCATTCCGCCCGTTTGAGCACGCGCCTCGTCGGGTTCAGGGTCGCGCAATGCGTCGAGCGGAACCGCGCGGGCTAGGGCGATCTCCTCAGGCGTGCGGTGATTGATGAAGATGGGTTTGCCGCGCCAATTGACCGTAATCCGCTGTCCGGCCTCGATCGGGGTCAGATCCACCTTCACGGTCGCTTGCGCGAGAACATCGGCGGCCGGGTTCATGGACGCGATCATTGGCCAGAGCGCAGCTGCCGCCCCAATGGTGACGAAGGCGGCGGCGGCGACGTGGATGAACTCGTGTCTCGTCGGGGAGGTGCCCTCGACGGCTCGGGTCATGTGCGGCCGTTCCTCTGTGTGGGTGATTCGCTGCCACCGGCAATCGTCATTCGCGATTGCCGAACAGATAGAGAAACGAGGTGAACATGTTGATGAAGTCGAGATAGAGGCTGAGCGCCCCCATGATGGCCGCCTTGCCCGCGGCGGCGGCGTTGCCCGCCACGGTGTAGTAGAGTTCCTTGATGCGCTGTGTGTCATAGGCGGTCAGGCCCGCGAAAATGAGCACGCCGATCACCGAAATGGCGAACTGCACCGCGCTCGACTGCAAAAACAGGTTGACCAGCATCGCGACCACCAGGCCGATGACCCCCATAATGAGAAACGCACCCCAGCCGGAAAGATCGCGGGCGGTGGTGTAGCCATAGAGGCTGAGCCCTGCAAAGGCGGTCGCGGTAATGAAGAAGACCTGCGCGATCGACATTGCCGTGTAGCGCAGGAAAATGGAGGAAAGCGAAGCCCCCATTACCGCAGCGAACATCCAGAACGCAATTTGCGCCGCCTCGACGCTCAATTTCTCGATGCGCCAGGACAGGAACAGCACAAACCCGAGCGGCGCGATTATGATAAGGAACAACAATGGCGTGGCGAATAGCGCATATCCGAAGGGCGTCAGAAACATGCCAGGCCGGAGAGCCACCGCGGTATTACCGGAGCTTGCGGCAAGAGACGGATCATTTGTGACGGACAGCGCGTAAATCGCATAGGCGACGATCCCGCTGAGAGCGACTCCGCCGGCCATGTAATTGTAGACGCTGCAGCATGTAGGAGCGCAGTCCCTCATCGACCGCCATGTCAGCGGGCCGGGGCCTGCTGCGGGGATCAAAACCGGGTTCGCTTGTCGACATGATACCCATGCTCCTTTGCGCTTAGGGAGGCGCCGTTATTGTGGGGACACTTCCGCCAGCGCTGCGCGCAGCGCTTCTTCCTTGCTCCGATCGAGCGATGTCCGCAGCACGATGCCGCCTGTTCCCTTGAGGTGTTCCAGGAGCTTGTCATCGGTCATCTTGCGGACGAGCAGGAAGAGCGCGGCATTCCCCGGCTTGAGGGTGGCGGCGAGTTGCTTGATAAAATCGTCCTCGATGCCGAGATCGGTGAGCGCACCCGTAATGGCGCCCGTTGCGGCGCCCACCGCCGCTCCCGCTACTGCGCCGATTGCGGGCCCGAATGCGGGCAGCAGAAAGATTGTCCCGAGCAGCAGACCCCACAAGCTGCCGGTGAGCGCGCCTGCCGCCGTAGGGTTCAGCAGCTGGCGCAGCCGGATGCTGCCGTCCTCCGACCTGACCGCAATGACTGCATCCTCGAGTTCGACGACATATTCCTTCTGCAGCTCGAGCAGTCGCTGACGTACCTGTTCCGCTTCTTCTTCGGACGGATAGACAATGACGATGAGATCGGACATGCAATATCCTCTGACAAGCGGTGGCGGTTTCCCTTTTCAGCATGTCGCGTTGGGAGGCGAACTGATGTCGGTCAGGGTTTTGCGTCAGTGAGCGACGTCGCGGATCTGTCGTATGTGGCGCGCGTTGGCCAGACGCTCGGGAGGAGTAGCAGCTGAATTGCTGGCGGACGGAAAGCCGCATTTCCAAGGCGTGCTGTATCCATCGAACACAGAAATACAAAGATGGGTGAAGGCCTTCGCTGACAGGTGTCATGGCGTTGACCATCATCTGCCCGCTCTAGTGGTGGTCACGAAGCCAGGGCCCTCCGGCGAATATTGAGGCGTGGCGCTGTCCTTACGGAGTGCAGCCTCGTGCCGAAGCGCCTACCCGTCATTATTGCGCTCGCTCTCGTCCTGGGTCTCGGTGCGCTCGCGATTATGTTTGTTCGACCGCAAGCGTTCCGGGCCGCATGGAATTGGGCTGGCGGTCTTTTGTTGCAACAGGATGGGCCTCCTGCTCAGGCACCCGGGGCGCAGCCCCAGGCGGAGGTCGGCGTCATCGAGGTTCGGTCGGCCGAGATTCAACTGCCGGTCACATATGCCGGCCGCGTCGCGGGATTTCGCGAAGTGGAAGTGCGCTCCCGTGTTGGCGGACCAATTCTGAAGCGCGAGTTCGTTGAAGGGGCGCGAGTAACCGAAGGGCAGATCCTGTTCCGCATCGATCCCGCCACCTACCAGGTCGACCTCGCCCGCGCCGAAGCCCAACTGGCACAAGCGGAGGCGCAGGCAAAGCAAGCGGAGGACAATTTCAACCGTGTCCAGCAACTTGCCAGCCGCGACGTCGCCTCCAGGCAGCAACTCGATCAGGCCCGCGCCCAGCGCGATCTCACGCGCGCCGCCGTCGCACTTGCCCAGGCGGAGATCGACGCGGCCAAACTCAACATCAGCTACACGACCGTGACTGCGCCGGTGGCCGGTGCGACGGCGCTGGAGTCGCCCCCCGAGGGCACGCTTGTCGTGGCGCAGCAGACCGTGCTGACGACGATCACCCAGCTCGATCCGGCCTATGTGAATTTCTCCTTTACGGACGTCGAATACAAAGCGTTCCGGGAGCTCAACCAGCAGCGCAAGCAGCCGATCAAGCCCGAGGATCTGACCGTCGAGCTGCATTATGGCGATGGCAGTGTTTATCCACTCAAGGGTCGGATCTATATCGCCGAACAGCAGGTGGAGCCGCAGACGGGCACTATCGAGGCGCGCGCCATTTTTCCCAATCCCGATCGCGCCATCCTGCCGGGGCAATTCGTTCGCGTCGCGGTGCAGGGCCTGACTCTGCCGGATGCGATCGTCATTCCCGAGCGTGCCATCTCCCAGGGCCCGCAAGGGCCGTTCGTCTTCGTGATCGACGCAAACGATACCGCTCAAGCGCAGCCGGTCCGGCTGGGACAGCAGGTCGCGAACGGCTTCGTGGTGCGCGACGGGCTTCGCCCGGGCGATCGTGTCGTCGTGGATGGCGTGATCCGCGTGCGGCCGGGTGCTCGCGTCAAGGCTGTCCCCTTCGATGCTTCGCGGCAAGGACAGCAGCAGGCTGGTCCGCTGAAGCCGAGCGCGGCGACCGGTAACGCCACAGAGGCAAGCGGAGCCCCTCCGTGATATCGAAATTCTTCATCGAAAGGCCGATTTTTGCCTCGGTTATCTCGATCGTTATCGTGCTCGCCGGCTTGATCGCGATGCGAGCGCTTCCGGTTGCCCAATATCCGGAGATCGTGCCGCCGGAAGTCGTCATTTCCGCGAGCTACCCAGGAGCGAATGCGGAGACAATCGCCGAGACGGTCGCTGCACCGCTTGAAGAGCAGATCAACGGCGTCGAGCACATGATTTATATGCGCTCGACGTCGGCGGCGTCGGGAACACTCAGCCTGTCGGTGTATTTCGAGGTAGGGACAGATCCGGATCAGGCCGCGATCGACGTCAATAACCGCGTGCAGCGGGCAACCGCATTGCTGCCGGAGGAAGTCAATCGTCAAGGCGTATCCGTCCGCCAGCGCTCGACCTCGATCCTCCAGGTGCTGACCATGTCATCACCGGGCAGCCGCTATGATACGACCTTCATCAGCAATTACGCGCTCATCAACGTGCTGGACGAATTGCGCCGTACGCCAGGTGTCGGCGACGCCTCGCTGTTCGGCGCTTACGACTATTCGATGCGCATCTGGCTGCGTCCGGATATGGTCGCGCAATACAAGCTGACGCCGACCGATGTTGTCGCGTCGGTTCGGGAGCAGAATCAGAATACGCCGCCGGCCGCTTCGGTGAAGAGCCGATGCGGGGGGAACAGGACTTCACCTATTCCGTTACAACGCCCGGTCGGCTTGCCGACCCGCGTGCATTCGAGAACATCATTCTGCGGTCGGACGCCAATGGTGGAGCGCTACGCCTCAAAGACTTGGCCCGCGTCGAACTCGGCTCGCTCAATTACGGGTTCTCGGCCACCTTCAACGGCGCGCCGACAGTGCCGATCGGCGTGTATCTCCAGCCCGGCGCCAATGGGCTTGAGGTTGCCCGCAATGTAAAAGCGACCATGGAGCGCCTGTCGCAACGCTTTCCGGACGGGCTGCGCTACGACGTACCGTTCGAGACCACCCGTTTCGTCGAGGTATCAATCCAGGAAGTCATTCTTACCTTCGCCGAAGCGATCATCCTGGTGGTGCTGGTCGTCTACTTATTCCTGCAGAGCTTCCGGGCGACGCTGATTCCGATAGTCGCCGTGCCTGTCTCCCTCATCGGCACCTTCGCAGGTATGTATGTGCTCGGATTCTCGATCAACCTGCTGACGCTGTTCGGAATGGTGCTTGCCATCGGCATCGTCGTCGACGATGCGATCGTCGTGCTCGAAAATGTCGAGCGGAACATCTCCGAGGGAGGCAAGTCCCCCCGCGAGGCGGCGATCCAGGCGATGGAAGAAGTGAGCGGTCCTATCATCTCCATCGTGCTGGTGCTGTGCGCCGTTTTTATACCGGTCTCGTTCCTCGGTGGTCTGGCGGGCGAGCTGTATCGGCAATTCGCCGTGACCATCGCGGTGTCAGTCGTTATCTCCGGCATTGTCGCACTAACGCTGACGCCGGCGCTTTGCGCGGTCATGCTGAAGCCGGAGCAAAGTCGGCCGTCATTGCCATTCCGTGTTTTTAATCGCGGCTTTAACTCGCTGACCCAACGCTACATCGCCGGTGTGCAATTCTTTCTCCGTCATTCTGTTATCGGCATCGTGCTGACCGTCGTAATGCTCGGCTTGACCTGGCTGCTGTTTCAACGCGTCCCGACCGGTCTGTTGCCGAGTGAGGATCAGGGTTATGTGTTCCTGGTCACGCAGCTCCCACCCGCGGCGTCCCTCGACCGGACGCGGGCGATCAATGAAAAGGTCACCCAAGGTGTCCTTGCGCATCCCGCCGTTCAAAATGTGGTCTCGCTCTCCGGTTTTGATTTTCTGTCAGGCGCGCAGAAAACCAATTCTGGCGTGTCGTTCGTCAGCCTGAAGGATTGGTCGGAACGCAAGGACCCGCAGTTGGATGCACGAAACCTGGCGCCTGCCTTCGCCGCCCTGAATGCTGCATTCCGCGATGGTGTCGTGATCGGTTTCAACCCGCCGCCTATCCAGGGCATCGGAACCACCGGTGGTTTCGAGCTCTTTCTGCAGGACCGCTCGGGCGGGTCGCTCGAAGGCCTGATGGAGGCGGCGCAGCGCGTCATCGCTGCTGCGAACCAGCGCCCGGAACTGAGCGGCGTTTCGACGACATTCAGCACCAATGTACCGCAATACCGTATCGATGTGGATCGGGAGAAGGCCAAAGCGTTGGGCGTCGACGTCGCCGACATATTCACGACGATGCAGAGCACCTTCGGCAGCTTTTACGTCAACGACTTTACGCTCTTTGGCCGAAATTTCCGAGTGAGCCTGTCATCGGAAGATCAATTCCGGCAGTCGCCGTTGGATCTGCAGCACGTGTATGTTCGATCGCAGAACACTGCCATGGTGCCGTTGAACGTCCTTGTAGGGGTGACGCGGATTGCCGGGCCGGATGTCGTCGATCGTTTCAACATCTTCCCGGCGGCGCGCATCCAGGGAAGTGCCGCGCCCAGATACTCCTCGGGCCAGGCAATTGCGGCCATGCAGCAGGTCGTTTCCCAGACGCTCGACCCAAATTACACGATCGCCTGGACGGGCGCCGCCTATCAGGAGCTGGCGACCGCCGGAACGGGCTATCAGGGTTTCATCTTCGGTCTGATTTTCGTGTTCCTGATCTTGGCGGCGCAATATGAGCGATGGTCGCTGCCCTTGGCCGTAATCGCGGCGGTCCCATTCGCCGTGATCGGAGCGGTCCTGGCCATCTATCTCAGAGGTATCGAGAACGACATTTATTTTCAGATCGGGCTCGTCACCCTCATCGCCCTGGCGGCGAAGAACGCCATCCTGATCGTCGAGTTCGCCGCGGAGCGCTATCGGGAGGGAATGCCTATCTTCCGGGCGGCAGTGGAGGGTGCGCGCCTGCGTTTCCGGCCGATCATCATGACCTCGCTTGCATTCGTTCTCGGCGTGCTGCCGCTGGCAATCAGTACGGGCGCCGGTTCGGCAAGTCGGCACTCGATCGGCACTGGCGTGATCGGTGGCATGCTGGCCGCAACCTTCATTGCAACTTTGTTCGTACCGCTGTTCTTCCGGCTGGCGACAGGCGGCATCCGGCACGAAGCTGCCGAAACGGCACAGCCAAACGAGCCCGGCGCGTAGGCCTATGCTTCGCGACGGGCGTGAAGCCAGATCATGTTGCGGGGGAAGTGCGGTGACGGCGATCGGGCCGGCTGGTGACTTCGTCTCTGCGCGGGCAGCGCGATCAACTTGCAGATCGGCCAAATTACGAAGCGCGCGCGGGTTCCGGCTCGCGTGCCGCGATCGCCATCGCAATAAGTGCGCCGCCGGCGAAAAGGAGATCGATACCGATGACAAGGCCAAGGGCCCACGCGAACGCATCCGGCAGCCCTGCAATAAGCAGCCCGGCAATCACCAGATCTACGATGCCGTAAGCCAGTAGCCAACCCCAGCGGCCGGATCTTCTCTTGCGATGCTGAAACGACAGAACGATCGCCAGGACGCCGTTGACAATGAAATAAGCGATCAGCAGCGTCGTAAGGCTGAACAATCCGATCGCAGGGTCCCAGATGATGATGCCGCCGGCAATGACCGCGAGGATTGCTGATAGCAACGACCACCAGAAACCCGGCACCCGTCGCCTCCACAATATCGATACGATGCCGACGATACCGCCCGCAAACAACATCAGCCCCACGAAAACCGTCGTGACGAGGCCTGCCAACGGAGGAACGACGAGCGCCGCCAATCCGAGGATAGACAGGATGATCCCCTGGCCAAGTAGAAGCTGCCAATGCTCGTGCATTGGTTGGCTCAATGTCTCCGGGCGATCGTCACTGGCCAATGGCTGTGTTGAGGCCATGCTCGTTTTCCTTTGCGTGGCGCGATCCGATCAGATGGGCCAGGGAGGGCGCCAAGTGCCTGTATCGGAAGAGAAAAGTGGGGGCAGGTGGCGCCGGCCCGCAAAAAGGGGCGCGGCGCGACGCATTCAGCTCGATTTCGCCCCTTTCTTGGCCTTGGAGAAGGCTTGCTCAACCTCTGTGATGGTCTGGTACTCGCCAGGCATTTCACTGAGCATTTCGATGACCTCTTCAGGGGCGCCGTTCTTCTGCGCCACTTTTATGAGGTCCTTCTCGGTGGCTGGAAAATGCGCCCCTTTCAGAGCGGCTGCCAATTCGGCTGCGGACACATGTGCCATAGATATCTCCTGTGGGGGTTACAAAACCTCTAGCGCATCGCGCCACAAAGCGCTCGCGGGCGCCCTGACGACCGTCACCATATTCGGGCGGTCCCACAAAATTCGGGTGGTCCCACAAAATTCCGTAGCCTGAGGGCCGGGCGGCCTAGATGGCCGCGAATTGAAAGGCTGACACGCGTCAATGCTTCGCTCCGCCAGCCCGGGCTATCGTCACCGACGTGTTTTGCCGTCACCGCCGCCCACTCGAAAGAACCGTTCTCCAATGCGCCAGCCACGTGCCGCCCGGTTCCAAAGCTACATCCTCCCGGCTGGAGCGGCGATGATCGCCATCGCGGTAGCGCTCGCCCATTTGCCCGCACGGGCGCAATCCGACGCCATCGATACGCTCGGCCGCTTTCGCAACACGGGCACCGCGTCGCAGGCCTTCAAGCCGGTCGATCAGCAGGGAGCCTATGCCGAGCAGCTGAAAGTCAATCTCAAGCGCATCACTCTGCCGCCCGGTTTCAAGATCGAGCTTTATGCGATTGTTCCGGATGCGCGCCACATGGCTGTCGGGCCGCAGGGCGTTGCGGTTTTCGTAGGTACGCGCAAGGAAGAGGTCTGGGTCGTCAGCGACCGCGACAAGAACCGCCAGGCCGACGAGGTGAAGCGTTTCGCACCCTCAGTGGGTTTCGACATACCCAACGGTCCGTGTTTCTCGCGCGACGGCGTGCTCTATATCGCCGAGCAGAACCGCGTCCTGGCCTTTCCGGCCGCTGAGTTCTTCTATGAGAGCCCCGATGTCGCCGTCGAAACGGTGGTGAAGCAGGGTGAGTTGATCCCGCCGGACGAAGAATCCTTCAATCATACCGCCCGCGTCTGCGATATCGGGCCGGACAATAAGCTCTACGTCACCCTGGGCCAGCCCTACAACGTACCGCCGCCCAATAAACTGAAGACATATGACCAACTGGGGATCGGCGGCATCATCCGCCTGGAGCGCAACGGCGCCAACCGCGAGGTCTATGCACGTGGTGTGCGCAATTCGGTCGGGATGGATTTCCGTCCTGCGACCCAGGAAGTCTGGTTCACCGACAATCAGGTCGACGGCATGGGCGACGACACGCCGCCGGGCGAGTTGAACCGTTCGACCAGACCGGGCCAGCATTTTGGCTTTCCCTGGTATGGAGGCGGCAAGGTGCGCACCAATGAGTATCAAGACTCTAGCCGCCCGCCGACGTCGTCTTCCCCATTGTCGAGTTCCCGGCCCACGCCGCAGATCTCGGCATGATCTTTTACACAGGCAGCCAATTCCCGGACAAATATCGCGGCGGTATTTTCTCAGCGCAGCACGGCTCGTGGAACCGCACCGTGCCGGTCGGCGCGCAGGTCATGTTTACGCCCGTGAAAGAGGATGGTTCAGCCGGCACACCGGAGGTCTTCGCGAAAGGCTGGCTGACCGAGGAAGGCGAATATATCGGCCGTCCCGTCGATGTCGCCCAGCTTCCCGATGGCTCCATTATCGTTTCAGACGATTTCGCCGGAGCACTCTATAGGATCTCCCATGACGAATAATCGCCACCACCCCTTGCGCCTTATCATCATAAGCAGCCTCGCTGCAGGCGCCGTTCTTGCACTGACCGACGCGGCTCGGGCGGCCGATCCTGCCGCCGGCCGCAAGAAGGCTGCCACATGCGCCGCCTGCCACGGCATTAACGGCCTCGCCAAGATACCTGATGCGCCCAACATAGCCGGTGATAGCACCACCTATTTGAAGAACGCGCTGAACGCCTATCGCACGGGCAAGCGACAGAACCCGCAGATGGAGGTTGTCGCGAAGCGTCTCAATGACGGCGACATCGAGGATCTTGCCGCCTGGTATTCCGCGCTGCAAGTGACGGTCACGGAGCCAAAGCTTTAATCGCCTTGGATGTGAGGCATCTCTCATGCCGCATCTAAGCGGGAAGCTACTTGAGACGCTGCGGGAGCTGTTCGGCCATCCCGAACCCGCCAATCTGGAATGGCGCGATGTATTTGCGCTCATTCGGCATTACGGCGACGTCGAGCAACTCAAGAACGGCCACATCGTGCTTTCGGTTGGCAATGAACGCCTGAATTTGCAAGCGCCGCACACCAAGACGCTTGACAAGAACCAGGTCGTCAAGCTGCGTCATCTGTTGAAGGCCGCCGGCGTGACGCCCGAACATCCGGAACTGGAGACAGCCGAAAGGCCAGCGCCGCCCCTACCTGGGGTGATCCTGACGATCGATCATCATCAGGCGGTGTTCTGGCGGCAGGAGAAAGCGGGTGAGCCGCTCACCAAGCTCAAGCGTCTGCAGCCGCATGACCCGCAGCATCACCGGGATAATCTCCGGCTGAGACAGGCAACGGATTACCAGGGCCAGCGCGCACCGGAAGACCCAAGCTACTACAAACGCATCATCAAAGAGCTTCAGGACGCTCCGGCCGCCATCGTGATCGGCAATGCGGAGGGCCAGAGCAGTGCCATGCATGTGCTGAAGACGTTCATCGAGCGTCACCAGCCCGGATTGCTCAGGCGAATTACTGCTTTTGTCGACACGGATCTGCATGCACTGACCGAGGCGCGCATCCGCGCTATCGCTGCTCGCTACTGGAATGCATCCGCGCCAGTGAAAAATTGACGATCATCACGGCGGCATTCGCGCGTTGCCCGCAATCTATCCCAGGATCGACAAGCCCTGCAGCCATCAGCTTTTCGATCACGGCCGCCGGCATGCGTTACTGATCCGCATGCCGGCGGGTCAGACGGCGACTTGACATGGCGGCGAATGAAAGGACGCCTGCCTCGATGGATGTCTTTTCGCTGTAATCTCGGCCGCGCGGCTCGGTCCCCCCAGCCCCCCATGCGAGAATCGCGCGGCCGATCCCGACCACATGCAATCAAAGGAGCGCACCATGGCAACGGAAACTCTGAAAGGTTCGAGAGTTGCAATTCTGGTCGACAACGGCTTTGAAGAGGTCGAAATGACCAAACCGCGCGAGGCGCTGGATGACGCGGGCGCCATGACGCACCTCGTGTCCCCGCAAGACCATAAAGTCCGCGCTTGGGACTTTACCGATTGGAGCGCCTATTATCCGGTCGATACGCCTCTGAACGAGGCCGATGCCGAGAATTACGACGCACTGCTGCTGCCTGGCGGGGTTCTCAATCCCAATTCACTACGGATGCAGCCCAAAGCGGTTCAGTTTGTCGAAGCGTTTTTCGCCGCGGGCAAGCCAGTCGCTTCCATCTGTCATGGGCCCTGGACGGTGATCGAGGCCGGCGGCGCTCGCGGCCGGCGCGTGACGTCCTGGCCCTCGCTGCGGACCGATCTGAAAAACGCCGGGGCGGAGTGGGTCGATCAGGAAGCGGTCGTTGACCGCAATCTCCTTACCAGCCGCAAGCCGGACGACATCCCCGCCTTCAACCGGGAGATGATTGCGCTGTTCGCCACTGCGCGCAGTCGCCCGAGTGAGGCAGCATGAACGCGGAGGGCCTCGGCCCTCGCAATATAGCCGCGGTGTTTAAGATCCTGCGCATCGCGGCCATAATCCGTCCAGAGCAGGCGGGGCACTCGTGAGCGCCGATCTCTTCACACCGGTCGTAATCGGCCCCTATGAGCGGCAGAATCGCGTGGTCATGGCCCCGCTCACCCGAAGCCGCGCCGGCAACGGCAATGTGCCGACCAAGCTCAACGCCCTCTATTATGCGCAGCGGGCGAGTGCCGGTTTGATCATTTCGGAGGCCACACAGATCCTCCCAGAGGGACAAGGGTATATTTCGACGCCCGGTATCCACTCGTCCGAGCAGATAGACGGGTGGCGAGAGGTGACAAAGGCCGTGCACGTCGCGGGTGGGCGCATTTTCCTCCAGCTCTGGCATGTGGGGCGGATTTCGCATCCAAGCTTTCAGCCAGGCGGCGCGGCTCCTGTCGCCCCGTCCGCCATACGCGCCCGGGGACAGGCGTTCACGGCGGAGGGGTTTCAGCCGTTGCCGACGCCGCGCGCCCTTGATCGTGACGAGATACCCGAAATCGTCGCAGCGTATGCCGAAGCGACGAGGAATGCGCTGTCCGCGGGATTTGACGGCGTCGAAGTGCATGCCGCGAACGGCTATCTCATTGATCAGTTCCTGCGGGACGGTGCGAACAAGCGTACCGACGATTATGGCGGCAGTATCAAGAACCGCGCGCGTTTCCTGCTGGAGGTCGTGGACGCAGTCGCCGGTGTTGCCCAGCCCGAAAGGACGGGTGTGCGGATTTCGCCCCAGGTCACCGCAAACGACATCCGGGATAGCAATCCCCAGCCGCTCTACAATTATGTGGCCTCCGAACTGGCGAAACGCAGTCTTATTTATCTGCATGTCATTGAGGGAGACACCACCGGCCAACCTACGGCGCAGTTCGACTATGCTGCGATCAAGCGCCTGTTTGGCGGCCTCTACATCGCCAATTACAATTTTGACAAGGCGCGCGCCAATGCCGCCATTGCCGAAAGACGCGCCGATCTGATCGCCTTCGGCAAACCCTTTATATCCAATCCGGATCTGGTTGTGCGGCTTCTCCTTGACGCGCCGCTGATCGAAGTTGATCCGGAAACGATGTATGGCGGCGCTGAGAGGGGCTATACGGACTATCCGATCCTGCAATTCCTCCGCTCGCATAGCTCTCACGAATACCACGATAATGCGTGGGGCTAGGCCGTTCATGATGCCATCGCGGCAACGATGCTGAAAACCGTAACCCTGCCATCGCATGCGCGAGTTCCCGCTCTCGGCCTGAGAACCTGCCGCATGGGCAAAGAGCCAGCACGGAACAAGGAGGAAATCGCCACGATCAGGCTCGCGCTCGACCTGGGCGTCTCACTTATCCAGACGACCGAAACGGGTGGCGAGGCGAAAGTGATCAGCGAGGCGCTTACCGGTAGGCGGGGCCAGGCGTTCCTTGTCGCGACGCTTAATCCTCATAGTGCATCCGCCTTTGGAACCATCGAGGCGTGCGACCGCGTTCTCATGCGCCTTGGCACGACCTACCTTGATATGCTGCTGCTGAATGGGCGCGGCCCCATCCCACTCCTGGGAACCGTCGAAGCGTGCATGGTCTTGCGAACCGCAGGCAAAATTCTGCATTTCGGTGTGAACGATTTCGGCATCAATGACATGATCGAGCTTTGGGATACGCGCGGCGGGAGCGACTGCGAAACGGATAGCATCCGGTATAGTCTATCATCTCGCGGCGCTGAGCTGGACTTGCTGCCTTGGCTGCGCGAGCACCACCTTCCGATCATGGCCTATTCGCCGCTCAAGCAGAGCCGGCTGCTGCGCGATCCCAAGCTCAAGGCGTTCGCGGAGACGGTCGGCAAGACCCCGGCACAGGTCGCGCTCGCCTGGCTGCTGGCGAAAGACGATGTCGTAGCCATCCCAAATATCAGCAATTGCGAACAGCTTAACGAAACCGCTGGTGCGTTGGACCTCATGCTGACCCCGGCTCAGCTCGCAGAACTGGACCGTCTGTTTCCGGCTCCTCAACGCCAGTTCGGCAGTGATCGTTCGTGACCCCGCTCCTGAGGGGGACGGGCCGCCGCTCCGAAGATGATGCCTGTCATGGTGCGCGGTCGATGGTCACGCCAAAAAGGGGCGGTCGGATCGTGGAGCACCCAAGTGATGAGAAAAATTACATTCGCGGCGGTGACGCTGATGCTGCTCACTGGCAGCACGCATTGGGCGGCGAAAGCGGCTGAAGACAGGGAGCCGGTCCTGAAGGGAAAGGCTGCGTTCGGCGGGTGGCGAGAGGACAAGCCAGGTGTCAGGCGCTTGATCAGGCCGCAGGACCTGCCGCCGATCGGCAAATCGGTTACCGCCTTCTCCGAGGTCGTGCCCATGCCGGAGGGAGCCAAGCCGAGCGTGCCACCAGGGTTTTCCGTCGAGTTAGTGAAGTCCGGTCTCGCCAATCCCCGCGCCATCCGCCTGGCGCCGAACGGCGACCTGTTCGTTGCCGACAGCATGTCCAACAGCGTACATGTCTTCAGATTCCGGCGGGGAGCGCACAGCCCGACCAGGGAAGAGGTCTTTGCCCGCGATCTGCATCAGCCCTACGGCATTGCCTTTTATCCACCCGGCGCCAACCCCGAATGGATCTACATCGCCAACAGCGACGGCGTCGTGCGCTATCCCTACAAGAACGGCGATCTGAAGCGCCACGGGTACGCCGGAGACCATCGTCAAACGCATTCCCTGGGTCCATCACTGGACGCGCGACATCGTCTTCTCGCCGGACGGCAGGACGTTGTTTCTCTCCGTCGGGTCCGGTTCGAATGTCGCGCTCGACATGTTTCCGCAGCCGCTCATCAAGGGCGGGCTTGCAAGAGTGGATCAAGACCCAGCCCGCTCGGCGCCACCTGGGACACCGAGGAGCGGCGCGCTGACGTCCTCGCCTTCGACCCGGACGGCAAGAACGAGCGGATCTTCGCCACGGGCCTGCGCAACTGCTCGGGCTCGCAATTCAGCCGGCGACCGGCCAGCTCTGGTGCGTGGTCAACGAGCGCGACGAGCTCGGCGACGACACGCCGTTCGAATACGCCACGCAGGTCGCAGGACGGCACGTTCTACGGCTGGCCCTGGTACTACATCGGCTCGCACGAGGATCCGCGGCACAAGGGAAAACGCGCCGATCTCAAGGACAAGGTCACTGTTCCGGACGTGCTGATACAGGCGCACTCGGCTCCGCTTCAGATCGTCTTCTATGAGGGCGAGAACTTTCCCGGCGACGTATAGGGGAAGCGCTTTCGTGACGTTGCACGGCTCTTGGAACCGTGCGCGCCGGACGGGCTACAAGGTCGTCCGCCTCCTTTTCGACGGCACGGTAAGCCAACCGGCGAATATGAAGACTTCATGACCGGATTCGTGATCTCCGATAAGGAAGTCTGGGGCCGGCCCGTCGGCGTCGCCGTAGCGCAGGACGGCTCGCTTTTCGTAACCGAGGACGGCAACGGAACGATCTGGCGTGTCGCCCATCGGCCCTGACGCTGAGTCGAATGGGGTTTCGTATTGTGGCACCCCGCGCAAATTGGAAAGGTTTGGTCAAGATCTCAGAGCTCTTGATTCCCGTGGCGCTGTTCCCCGCCACCACCACCTCGCAGCGGGTCTCCTTCCACACGATCAATCGTAAAACCGGCAACCAAGTCCGCCGGCAATTCATCGACGAGGAAACCGAACAGCCTGTCGAGAAGGAAAACCAGGTTAAAGGCTACGCGCTCAGTCAAAGTGAATATGTCGTTCTGAAGCCGAAAGAGATCGAAGAGGCCATCCCGGAAAGCGACAAGACAATCCACGTCAAGGCGTTTATTCCCTGTGCTGAAGTCGACACGGTTTATTTAGACAGACCCTATTTTTTGACGCCGTCCGGAAGCATCGCCAATGAAGGCTTTGCGCTCATGCGCGAGGGGATGCGCCGGACGAAGGTAGCGGCGCTAGGTTCGGCGGTGCTGTTCCGGCGCATTCGAACGCTGCTCTTATACCCGCAAGGTCCATTGCTGATCGCGCATATGCTCCACTTCTCCTATGAGGTGCGGCCCGCCTCGGAGGTCTTCGAGCATATCCCCGAGCTGAAGATCGAAGGCGAGATGCTCGAACTTGCGAAGCACATCATCAAGACCAAATGCGGCAAGTTCGATCCGCGCGAATTCGATGACCGCTACGAGGAGGCGCTCGCGGCGTTGGTGCGGGCGAAAATCGCGGGACGCGGATTCAAGGCGCCGAAGCCGCCAAAGGAGACAAGGGGCCGCGATCTCATGGATGCGCTCAGGAAGAGCGCTGAAGCGGCTGGCGAGCCGCCGCCGAACGCAAAAGCCGGCAAGAGGAAAACCGAAGCGACAAATCGCCGCAAAGCAAGCTGATGGCACTCGCGTGCGGCCAGCCCCCAAGCTGCACTCTCATAGCATCGGCTTGCCGCCTGTGACGGGGACGATTGCACCGGAAACGTAACTCGACAACGGATCCGCCAACATGACGTAGGCTGTTGCAAGTTCGGCCGGCTGACCAGGGCGTTTCATCGGCACCTGCGCGCCGAAATTTGCAACGGCCTCCTCGGGAAGTGTCGACGGGATGAGCGGGGTCCAGATTGGGCCGGGGGCCACGCCATTGACGCGAATGCCCCTTTCGGCAAGCATCTGGGCCAAGCCGGCGGTGAAATTCTGCACCGCTCCTTTTGTCGTTGCATAGGGCAGCAGCGTCGGATTAGGAGCGTCGGAATTGATGGAGGCGGTGTTGATGATGACGCTTCCTTGCTTCATGTGCGGTACGGCTGCCTTCGAGAGATAGAACATCGCGTGGATGTTCACCCGGAACGTCAGATCCCACTCCTCATCCTCGATCTCCTCGATCGCCGTGAAGCTCGCCTGATGAGCCGCGTTATTGACGAGGATGTCTATACCGCCGAGGCTTGCCACGGCTTTATCGACGATCTCGCGACAGTGCCCGGCCTGCTGTATATCGCCCGGCATCAGGAAGGCCTCACGTCCGGCATCCTCGACAAGGCGTTTCGTCTCATTGGCATCCTCATCTTCGTTCAAGTAGGAAATGAGGAGATCCGCGCCTTCACGCGCGAATGCGATGGCGACCGCGCGGCCAATACCGCTGTCGCCGCCCGTAATGATCGCCTTCTTGCCGGTGAGCCGTCCGGAGCCCTTGTACGAGGCCTCACCGTGATCGGGTATTGGCTTCATCAGTTTCGTGAAGCCAGGCACCGGCTGTTTCTGTTTGGGAAAAGGCGGTTTTGGATATTCGCTCATGGTAAGTTCCTTGGATTGGCGAGGCCGCCGCTGGCACCCGTCGCCCGGAGTTGGGACATACGCA
Organism: uncultured Alphaproteobacteria bacterium; assembly: GCA_963731855.1. Taxonomy (GTDB): domain Bacteria; phylum Pseudomonadota; class Alphaproteobacteria; order Rhizobiales; family Rhodomicrobiaceae; genus R-RK-3. Next base: position 119,785 of record CAVSXH010000003.1, read on the forward strand.
GAACGCTTAGCTTTGATATCCGTTGCGGAAGCCGCGACAATGATCCAATGGCCGAATCTTTACGATCCGGCAGCGGCCTGCATGCTTTGCTCCGCGGATACCCAAAACTTACGCAAATCACTTGGCAGCGCAGCTTGTACCTTCACTATTTGCCCATGCGGAAGATGGCGCGAAAGCTGCATGAATACGACTTGGATTGCAGTTTGCGCCGGTCGAGTGTCCGACAGCAATTTCGCGACTTCCTCAACGAATTCGTCGAGCCCCCATTTCGTCGGCTGCTTCTCCGGTTCGAACTGGTCGTAGTAGGTGCCTCGGATCAACAGGGGCAATTCAGCGCCGAGATGAGCCGCAAGTTCCACCGGAATCCGGTCCCGCAATTTATGCAGCACGACCGAAAGGACCCTCCAAGCTACCCTTCGGTCAGGCCCGATCATCGAGCAGATCTCGTTGAGCCAGATATTGGTGGATTGAAGTGTCTTGTCGAATACGTCAAGTCCTGTCGCGCTCATAATGGAGCTCCTTTCGATGACAGGCGTTCTCCTGCGTTGAACTTCATGCGCGTGAGCTGTGTTCCGCGGATCCATTCACGGCAACCACGCGTGCCAACACCTCCGGGCTTTGTGCATTTCAGGCATCCGGCCCATACCGGGCGATGATGCCCGTCAGCATCCCGAACATCGGCGCCGCGGCTGGATCAAATTGCCCAGAATATTCGCCGTTGCCGAGGGCCGACCACATCGTTCGCCTGGTCGAGCCGCGTTCAGTCGTTAATAATACTCCCGGTAATAATGGCGATATCGCCTGGGGTAGTCGCACCGATTATAACGGTGATAACGGTACCGCTCATAACGCCGAGATGGCCTGTAGTAATTTCGATAATAGTGACGCCTATAGTAAGGTCTGCAGCAATCGTCATCGTAATCTCGGTAATATCCAATCTTCGCGAGGGGACTCTGTCCGCTGGACAGCGCCAGATTTGCGCCCGATGGTGTCGCCATTGCTCCGGGCACGGTCGTCATCACTATGCTCAATGCGATAAATATAGGCTGAATCAGTACTGAAACACGCATACGAAACCTCCTGTTGGCCCGCGTGGGGTGCCAATGCAATAGTCAGTATCCGGAAGGTTGCGCTGACGAGAGTCAGGGAAATTCCAATGTGGCGGGCGACGCGGCCAGCTTCGCCAGGCAGCGGATGGGGCCAGTCAGCATGCTGCCGGCGCGCGTCAGTACCCACCTGCCCGCCTGATGTCCGCAAGATGCAAATAATGGCTATCTGGGTTGATCCGGCGTCGCTGGCGCGGGCGAAGTTGTAGGTGGAGGCGCGGGAGCCTGTATACGCTCCCCCTCACCAGCGTAGAAATAGCTGAAAAGCGTCAGGGCGATCACCACGACGAGCAGAAGAATCAGCATGCTTCGGGTGTCTCGCATCGGTGCGCCTTCCTTGCTTCACACGACAACCTTTGTGCCGGAAGGTGAGTGCTGGCGCTGATGCCCGTCAGCGATCAATATCGCCTAGCCTGGGAATGTAGCGAGCCGATAAAGCCGCGCGCGGCGACATTAGCAGTGCACGCCTCGCGAAGGCGATTGGCGACGTGCCGGGCTCAATACTCCAGATCCATTACCTTGCCCGGCACGTCTTATCCCGATTTCGGCGCACAGCCCACGCCGTTCACGGGCGCGATGGAACCAGCCAATAGTTTCGGATCGTCATAGCAGGCAGACCGATGCGCGGGCCTGACGACGAATTCGCCACCGACCCTGATGATCCAACGGGCGGGAAGGCTCAGCCTTGGGAGTTTGGCGGTTCGTCATAGCCCTTGCGGTTGCTGTAAAACACCAGGGCCATGAGGCCGCAACCGACGATGAGGCAGAACACGATCATGAGCCCCAAAGCCACATAACCATGGACGCTCATTTCGACATCGCCAACCGCCGTCCAGACCCAGGTAGCCCATATAACGGCCGCGGCTAGGATGCCAAATAGACCACCAAGGATGATCGCCGTCTTCATGAGCTCACCTTCCTTTCCGCGTTAACTTCGGGGGGCCGGGCGGGCGGACATCGAACGATATGCACAATTCCAGGGGTACGCATATAAGCGAGAGCATCAGGATGTCGCATCGTCTAGTTCGCGCCTATATGGAACAGACGCCAAGGAATCCCAAGGCTCCATGTGCAACAACAAACACAGTCCTACTTGCTCGCTGCTCCACAGGATTGACACGCGCCGCCCGCCAACGCTGACGGTTATCAGCGATCAACATTTCCAAAAACTGGGAATCTACCGCGCCGATAAAGACCCGCGCGGCGACATTTAGCGATGCATGCCTCGCAAGGAGATTGGCCGCGTGCCGGGTGCGTACCGTCCCTTGGCGTTGCCCGGCACGCCTGTCGGTCTGAAGGCTGGCGAAATCCCCGAGACTTACACCTGACGGCTATCAGTGCCGCCGGTTCTGCTCGCAGCTACTGATGGAGATCTGCGCGTCGGTGCTTTCTTGGCTAGCCTTGCTGCCATCCCTGACACGCGGAAACGCATCTAGCTGTCCGCTGCGTGCGGCTATGAGGTCAAGTGCACGACGCATGCAGAGTGCCACCCCCACTTCAATTAAGGAGCAAAAGCGCCATGGGCCTTTTCTCAGAGGACATTCAAACATTCGATGACCTGTTTCTCTACACGCTGCAGGACGTCTACTATGCCGAAAACCAGATCACGGAGGCGCTGCCGAAGATGATCGGCAAGGCGACCAATCCGCAGCTCAAACAAGGCTTGCAGACGCATCTCACCGAGACCCAGAACCAGATCGAACGGCTCAAGCAGGTCTTCCAAATGTTGGGCAAATCTCCACAAGAGGTGGACTGTCCTGCGATCGACGAAATCATTGAGGAGGCTGACGAAATTTCCGGCGAAATCGCGGATAAGGAGGTTCTTGATGCGGCGCTCGTCGCCTCCGCCCAGGCGGTCGAGCACTATGAAATTGCGCGATATGGCACGCTCGTCGCGTGGGCCGAACAGCTCAGCTATGAGGGCTGCGCCACCTTGCTTCGGCAGACCCTCGAGGAAGAAAAGGCCGCTGACAAAAAACTCAGCGCGATCGCGGAGAGCAGGATTAACCCGAAGGCGGCAAAGGCCCACGAGCACGCATGAGCAGCGCCGCCTTACCGGTCGGGCGACGTGGATGGCGCCGGGCGAAAAGGCGTCTTCCTTAAATGGGGCGAAGCACGCGATATAAGTTCGCTTGCTTCACCCTCCCTCTAAGCAAAATATCTGCGTCATGCCGCTGAGAAGCGCATAACACCCGGTGGTCAGCGAGGCGCAATATAGGCCTCTGCTCACCGCATTGTCAGGGTACGGATTAGCCTTTCTCGTCGCGCTCAGCTTAATCATAGGTCTTGATGGCAGCGTGATCACTGCGTTCATCAGCCGTGGGTTTCCTGCGCTGCCAATACAGCATGGCAAGAAACAGAGCAGACCGAAAATGACTATGCTGATAACCGTCATGGTCGCGATTAGTACGCCGCTGGTAAGGTCTTGCATACGCGATCCTGCTGGCCAGGAGCCGGGAGACTTACCTGCAATTCAGCTGTTCGGCGCTGACATTCGTCACGACGTGCTCATTCTGTCCCCGTGTTGACATGCTAAAAAAACCCACCGAAGAGCTTATCAAACTGGTACACGACTGCCGCAATGCCCTTGCGGCGGAGAGGGTGGGGAGTTCGCTCACCCGGAAGCTTCAGCAGCTCTGTCGGGGCCAGACACGTCAAAAATGGCTGTCCGCCTGTGCAATCGCCAGGGCAGCTTCAGCCCGCAAGAGTGACGCGCCGACCCCCCAGGCTATGATGTTGGCGCGAGTGCTTCCGCGCCTTGAGCGCATCCATCAAATCTTGAACGAAAGGCCTGGTGCTGGCTAGTCAAGCCCCCCTGTCCGCGCAGGCCTCGAGGCGAATAGGTGCGGATCAGCCATCGGTCCGGCGTCAGAACCCATCAACAACCTCCCAGCGTATGTTCACCCTCACCAAGCGCTAGTGATCATCGGCTCCCTTCCAAACGGAAACCTGTCTGAACCCACCTGACCGTCCGGAAGATGACCCAGGCGAAGATCCAGGCGAAAGGTATGACAATCAGGGCGGCGATCGGAGCCCGCCAGAGTGACTTATTCCAGACCGGATCGTTATAGACTTCCAGGCCTTCCAGTTCGCAATCGCGAGCTGTGACCACATCATCATTTGGATGAGTTGCCTTGGCGTCCTGGCAGGTGTCGAAGTGCCTCCAATAGGCCATATACCGATGCCCGGAAACGCGATTGCTAATATTGTTGATACCGTAAGCCGTCGCTCCGGCCGCCCATAGGATCGAGATCACAATCCCCAGCCGCATCCATCCGCCGATACGCGCGCGCGTCATGCTGCAATCACCGTTGTGCGGCGCCTCCTTCTATGTGGTCGTGATGTGCTGGTCACGATGATGGCGTGGTCTATGATCGCCCTATAGATGCGTATCTCACGCAACGCCGCCACTCCGATGCCGGGAATGTCGCTTATCGCGGTCTCCTCGATGGTCAACAGGCACTCGGGGAATTCTATGCTGGCAGCAATCAGAGCTTGGATGGTCCGCTCAGTGAAGCCGCGATGCTCGAATAGGCCGCGCTTAGGAGCGCTTGCCGCAAGTTTCCTTGCAATGTGAAGGCTTGCTTGACGCTGCCGCTCGCGCATTGCCGCCTTGCGTTGTTTCTCCCGTTCACGCAGTGAAGCTAAAAGGGCGCGACGCCGTGGCTCACCATTCATCATAAGATCTCCGGGCTCGGTTGAGCAGTCCACGTAGACCGCTCAGTCGGGGCACTTCATCGACTTCGACACGCTGATAAGCGTCACGGAATGCTTTTTCCTCTCATGTGTGTTGCCGTCTTGCCGAATATATCGCCTGGCTGCAAAACCTCTGACCCAGCCCCCTTGCCTCAGTGCGCCGCGGAGATCCGATGTTCAGTTGTCGGAAGAGGCCCCAATCTCGTGCAGTCCCGTGTGCGTAAGGCGCAAGAGTGCAGCATCCCCGCACCGCCGGTCGAGATGCGGTCGTGAGAAACGGCGTACGCATATTTTCCTGACACGCATCATACGGCCAGGGGTGGATTTGCCTCTAGGCTGAGGTCGGGAAGGCTCGACAGGAGTTAAAGATATGCAAAAGCCAAGAATGACCCTTGCCCTCGTGGCGATCAGCTTTGCGGCGATTGCCGGCAGTGGTGCGTCGACCGAGGCCGCTCCACCCGCAGCTCAGCCGCCGTCGTCCATACAGCTGATCAATCAAATGGACGAAGGAGTGCAGAATGTGCATTACGGACGGCGCTATTGCCGGCGTTGGCGTTGGCGCTGCGCCGATCGCTGGGGCTGGCATACGCGTCGCTTCTATCGCTGCCTGTGGCGGCATGGCTGCTGATCCTGAAGGATGATAAGGCGGATACAGATGGCGCGCCCGCTTCGTGGGCCGCGCCGCTTGCTGACCCTCGGATGGCCGGTGTTTGATCGCTTCAGCGGCGGCGCGGATTCAATCCGTGATGTGCCCAGACTGGCGCGAACGAGCTTCTCCGCCGGCTTGGGTCCTCGCCAGCCTTTCACTTTGGCGTCCTTGTCGGTGAAGAATGTCGCGCTGAGAAAAAACTGCTCGATCTCCTCTTTAAGCCCTGGCGGAAGCTCCGATGCCTTTTCCAGTTGCCCCAGCCGCTCATGCCACGTTGGCATCAATATGAGCCGCGGGTTCTGTTCACGACCTCCATCTTTCCTTTTCTGATCGATATCGACCAAACCCAACGGGCGGCAGAGCAGCAAGACGCCCGGAAACGTAGCTGCGTCGTGCAGGGCCAGCGCGCCGATCGGATCGCCATCGTCTGCCTTGGTGCCGGCATGAAACCCCAATCGAAGGCGTAGGCGAGGGAGACAAGGCGCGTGCGACGGTAAAGAGCGCGAGCTGCGGATCGTATTTGAGCTTAACAATCGAGCCGCGCGGTGTCTCGACGATCATGCGCAGCTCACCATTCGCTCCGAACGGGGCCAGTGTTTCAAGTGACACCATGTTTGCCCCGCCATTGCCGCATCACATATGGGAAGACGAACCACAATGCAGTGAACATGGCGATGAGCGTCAGTGCGATCGCTACGCTGAGGGATGGGCTGCCCAGGACGATACGCGCAAGCAGATGGATGTCGAGGCACAGGCCGATCATCAAGGGAACCATGGCTGCTGTGGTGAAGCGCGACGCGAGCTTGACAAAAAAACTATCAACCGTGCCTGGATGCACCTGGCGATGGTAGGCCGCCGGCGTCATGATCAGTGCAATCGCCACGGCGCTGAGCACGATGGCGACAAAGTGCTGAATCTGCTCGGTCTGGGAGAGCTGCCGGAATCGCTCGCTGAATACCGTCACAAGCTGAAAGCCGAAGAGGCCCTGGATACCTGGCAGCACCATTCGAGCTTCCTGGATCGCCTCCTGGGCTGCCCTCTCGACCGGATTGCCGGCATTTTTTGCGGTCGCGCTCATCCAGCCCTATTCCGCCAGAGATTCCTTACATCAGTGCTTCACACGGAGATCCGATCCGCGCGACTTGTGTTGGGTAAAGACGTGGCGGCTTGAGGTGCACCGTGATATCCAGCTGGTCTGTGTCGCTCGATGCTGGGAGACGCGATATCGTCTTCAGTGAACGCGCTCGCGGCGCTCCGACCATCGGCCATTCGCGTCGCGGCTGATGATGAGAACCTCACCCTCGAATGCGTCGCCTATGAACTCGCCTTCGCCGGCGTATCGATCGAGCTTGCGCAAACAGGCGTTGAGAATAGCGATCCGCCTGCGGAGTTTGATCCTGCGGAATTTGGCTACCCTGCGTGCATCCGCGATGCTTGCCCCTGCGCTCCAAAGGCGCGCGATGCGATCCGGGCCAGGCATAGTGCCTTGAGCGCAGCGCAGCATGATCACCGCAATTCTCAAATGGCTGCAGACAAGCAGGTAGTCGTCGCGTCGCATCTTGCATTAGAGCCTGATTTCGATAGCTAACATATCGAGTGCTAGTAAAGAAAAACATGCGTCATGTCAGTTTCGCGGCCGAGTTCGTTGGACGGGCACAGCACGGAACGTCCGTCCACTGGCCACGTTGTCCCATGGAAGATTGAGTAGTAACACCCGTGGACATCCCCGCCGCGCTGCGGGGCGTTAGCGCACCCGCAAAGAAAGATGTCGAGCCTACGAACATTACTCGATCGCCAGCCCGATAACGCGTAATTCCCGAGCAGACCTCCAGTCAGACTTCCCCGCGGACCGCGTTTGAGCGGTGTGCCTTGTGGAGAATTAAACTTTTACTGACGTGCGTCATGCGTCCCGGAGCTGTGGGTGTTTTTACGCTCAGGTCAGGAACGATACTGGCCTGCAATTCGAGGACACCGCCATGAAAACCCGCTCGAGGTTATTCATTCTCTCCGCTCTTTCCGCTGCCTTCGGCGTGAAAGTGAGCCTTCTCGAAACTCTCGAAAGGATAGAGGCGGAAATGCTGGCAGGCGGTAATCCTGGTTCTACGCCGGCGACCCATCTAACCGCGTCGCGCCCGCGCAGAATCGCGCAGGCCCGGCGCAATGCCGGTCGCCGCTTCCAGATCAAGCGCCCATTACAGCGCCGCTGACTTTGCTCGGAACTTCGAAACTGTTCGCCCCGGAGATGGAGGGGACAGATGTTCCATGATGCCTGTCAGCGCGTCGAAATCGATGAAGTGGTGGAACTGCGTTGTCATGAGCGGATCAACCGAAGCCGGAGACTTTGAGATGAACGGTGAGCAGCGGCCAAGCCAAACGAGCTTCACTCTGGGAGGGGGAGGTCGTCCGGCCGAGAAAACGAGCGCCATGCCCGGATCACGGGGACAGTATATCGTTGTCGCAGTATCCCACGCGCTGGGCAACTAACCTGTCATACGAGTTACGTTAGTGCAAGTTGGAAGCAACTTGCACTTTTTTTGTTCCCAACAAGAGACCTATGACCAAGCGCTACGAGACCACCCGCTCGCTCGACGAGCCACGTCTGATGCTGATCTCTCCCGAAGGCACATGGGAAAGCCTGCCTTTCGAAATTCGACTGTTGCGCCGCTGGTATGGAATGGAAATCTGCGACCGTAGCAATCTTACCGCCGCCCAGCGTTTCGAGATTGAAATGCACGGCTATAGCATCGCGCACCTGGGTTGCTAGGCAACAGATGGGAGCCCTAAGCTCCGGAACATGGCTTACGCATTTCCGGAATGCTCGCCGCCTCTGCCAACGCGCGAAAGCAAGGGTGTTCGACTTAGGCGTCTACATCACACGGCCCAAATTGTGTAGCACATCGGCCATGTTCTCATATGCGCCTCGGCCAGGCATTTTCTGAAGCCATTGGATGACTTCTTGCGGCGCCCGAGTTTTGTGCGCCCATTCGATAAGCTCATTTTTTGTGGCCGGAAAGTCGATGCCCTTAAGAGCTTGAGCAACGGAGGCTGCCGTGGTGCGGACATGCTCCACCGTATCGATATCACCCTGAGTGCGCTGCTGCGCCATGCTCCTACTCCTCATCTGCGTAAGCGAAAAAGACCGTGTACGGCAGTTTCGAGCATCGCGCCACACGGCGACAGCATCGTTGACGCCGATCAGTTTTGGTCCGTTGAGGCGTAGGCCGTCATCGACGATCCGCCTAGGCGCCGCCGCTCGCTTCGTCGAATCTGGACAAGGTGTTGTTGCTGATCGTGCGGGCTCGGACAGGCCGCGCCACTTGCTCCGGCAGGCCAAATCACATAGCCTGTCAATCCGTAGGAATGCGGACCGTGTGCCGCCGGGGCAGGTTGGACTGCCTGCTTTCCGCACAATCCGAAATCCGCGCGCTTCTCTCACCCGCAGGAGAGCGAGTAAGGCATGCATAGGAAATTTATTGCCTGGAATAGAGCTATGCGAATTCTGGGCAGCGCTGACCGGATGGATTGCGACGGGCGAAGAATTCGTCTGAGCGAATATGGCCAGAAGACGCACCATGGCTGGGAAATCGACGCGGGGCCGAAGGCCATCGGAGGCGCTAACGTCACGGGCGATCTCCAGGCGCGCCATTGGATCGGCGTTCGATCCGTTCGCGGTGTGCTGCCGGCCGTGTGTGTCAGCAGGCCTGTGACGGTAAAAAAATTGACGGGCGCAGTTCTTCTTGCGCTTGATCTCGCACGCTATGGTGGTTCAATCGAAGCCGCCTGAGCTTCCAGTGCGCTTGCCGGCCTGCCCGGCCAGCACCCTGCCGGTGGGCAGGACCGACAAGCGTGCGATATGGGAAAGGCAAGGGAAAGTGCGCACCCGGCCACGCCGTCGATCTCCCTCGCGAGGCGTGCACGCTATATCACCGCGCGCGGCTTATCGGCTCCTTACATTCCCAGGCTAGGCAATATTGATCGCTGATGGGCGTCAGCGCAGACGATCGTCTTAGGGCGCAACAACGCAGGGTTGTCGCACGAAGGAGGCGTATTGATGCGAGACGTCCGGCGCATGTTTATTTCTCTCGTCATGTTGGTCATCGCGGTGTTCATACTGACGTTTTTTTACGCGTGGGTGCAAGGGGAGGATGGCGCTCCAACAACCACTTCACCCGCGCACCCGAAGCTCACCACGCCAGATCGATCGAAGTAATCATCATCTGAACTTTGCGGGGTATCGGGGATCCGCAATGGCTGTATGGGCCTTGCCTCGGGACGGTCACATCGACAGTGACGGCTGTCAGTGAGAAAGCATCGTCAGAACCTATTGTCTGATCGCAAGGGCGGGTGAGACGCCTCAAGGCAGCGTCATCCAGGGCAGGAATAACCGAGAGCGTTCTCGGTCTGGACCATCAGGAAATTTTAAAGAGGCACTCACCATGACCAGCCAGTTTGCGCCACACCTCGCTCTCCCCGTCGGATCGCGAGATCACATCCGCGGTAAGCATGACGCTCCTGTTACGCTTCTCGAATATGGCGACTATGAATGCCCCTATTGCGGGCAAGCTCATCCCATCACTATGGACCTCCTTCGCCGAATGGGCGATCAACTCAGATTCGTTTTTCGGCATTTCCCGCTAACGACAGTGCATCCATATGCCGAACTCGCTGCCGAGGCTGCTGAAGCCGCTGGAGCGCAAGGCAAATTTTGGGAAATGCACGACACTCTCTTTGACAATCAGCAAGCTCTTGAACCCGAAGATTTGGTTCAGTACGCAGCCGATATAGGTCTCGATGTAGGACGTTTTACAACCGAGCTGGCGACCCATACCTATTTGGAACGTGTCCGCGAGGACTTTATGAGCGGCGTGCGAAGCGGGGTAAACGGCACACCGACGTTCTTTATCAATGGCCTCCGACACGACGGTCCTTGGGATCTTCAGACATTGGAGAGCGCTATTTCGGCTGCAGAGCGTTCGGCGACGCCCGAGAAAGTGTCATAGCGGGCCCGGAACACATCAGGCGGTAACGGCCAGCCAACGCGCGGTGCGATGCAATCCTCTCCATCGTACTCGTGCTGTATGCTGGGCTACGCGCGTACCGGGGTTGCGTGCCTTTCGGAAGGCGCATGGCCGCTCTTGGCAGATTGCCTCGCCGCCTGAATCCCCTTTGGAAAGCCGCTCCGGTCATGGTACAGGCGCCGCTCGCCGCGATGCCTGCTGTGAGTAGCCGTCGTGCCCCCCGCCCCGATGAAGTCAAGCACCGTCACTCCGAGCACCATCACCAGCGCTAATCTGACATTGTCGCGCTTGGGATTGTCGATCGCGTAGTGCCGCCGATAGAGTTGTGATGTCCAATCCGTCCCCTACGACGCGGCTCCACAGCCCCGCTTTCTTGTCTACCGACAAGCAGAGGATGCCGCTCGCGATCTCACGAACGCCGTAGGCGCGCACGAGCGCTTCCTTTCCTTCCATTCCGAGCGCACGCGTAATCCCGCGCGGAGCAATCAGCTCAGTAAGCCCCAAGCCGAGGCTGAGCCAACCGAGGCCTCTGGCCAGCCGGTCGGACGACCCAAGCGAGCTAGGCCCGGAGCGCACGACCTTAGGGTCACCCTCAGACCTGGTGATGTTCGAAATATAATTCATGATCTTCACCTGTAGAGTTCAGGGCTTCAGGACCACCTTGATGCAGCTGTCCTGCTTGTCGCGGAATACCTTGTACATCTCGGGCCCCTGATCGAGCCCGACCGTGTGCGTAATGACGAATGAGGGATCGATCTGGCCCTCCTCGATGCGACGCAGCAGATCATCCGTCCAGCGGTTGACGTGAGTTTGTCCCGTTCGGACCGTAAGGCCCTTGTTCATCAGCGCGCCCATGGGGATCTTATCGTCGAATCCGCCGTAGACGCCTGGGATCGAAATTATCCCACCTGGGCGGCAGGCATAGATCACCTCGCGCAAAACATGCGGACGGTCGCTTTCCAGCATGAGCAACTGCTTGGCCCTGTCGACCACTGTGTCCGGTTGCGCCAGCGTGACATGCGCCTCCAGACCGACGGCATCGATGCATTTTTCCGGGCCTTTGCCGCTCGTGAGGTCATTCAGACGCTCTACGACGCTTTCCTCATCGAAGTTGATGGTGATGGCGCCGCCCGCTTCGGCCATGCTCAGCCGCTCGGGGAGGCGGTCGATCGCGACCACCTGCTTGGCTCCGAGCAGGATCGCGCTCCGGATGGCCATCTGCCCGACAGGACCGCAACCCCAAATCGCTACGGTGTCGGTGGGCTGGATGTCGCAATGCACGGCGGCCTGCCAGCCGGTCGGGAAGATGTCGCCGAGGAACAGGACCTGCTCGTCGGGAATACCGTCAGGTACCTTGATGTGGGTCGTGTCCGCGAAGGGCACACGCACATATTCGGCCTGGCCGCCAGGATAGCCGCCCGTCAGATGCGTGTAGCCGAACAGTCCTGCTGTCGTGTGGCCGAACGCGGTGTCCGCGAGATCCTTTTTGCGGTTGGTCCTCTCGCAAACCGAAAAATTGCCGCGTTTGCACTGGTCGCATTCGCCGCAGATGATGGTAAACGGCACGACGACACGGTCGCCCTTCTTAAGCTTTCCATTGACGCCATGCCCAACTTCCACGACCTCTCCCATCATCTCATGTCCCATGATGTCGCCCGGAAGCATTGCCGGGATAAAATTGTGGAACAGATGCAGATCAGAGCCGCAAATCGCGCAACTCGTCACTTTGACGATGGCATCGCGCGCGTCCTCGATCTCGGGATCCGTGACGATATCGCAGCGGACATCTTCTTTGCCGTGCCAAACAAGAGCCCTCATACCTCATTCTCCGATCGGTGCTGCGAGACGTCTAAGGTCAAAGCGGCGTTACCCACTGCCTACCACTGCCACTAGGGCTGGCCGTCCCAAGATAAGCGACCGCGGACGACGCCCAATGATCGATGTCAGCAAAAGAAAGACGAGCAGCAGCGTCCTTCGCCACTGGCCGACTGGCCCCAAGCGCGAGCATCGGCCAAGCAGACGGGAGGGAAGCAAATTGCGGCCACCTTGAGCGGCCATTTCGGCAGGATGCCAATCGTAACCGCAATGGACGTTCCTTGCTCCTGGACGAAGAAGTTCCAAGTGCGAAATGCGCGTGACGCGCTACCTGGGTTGATCCGGCGTGGCTGGCGCGGGCGAAGTTGTAGGTGGAGGCGCGGGAGCCTGCACACGCTCCCCCTCACCAGCGTAGAAATAGGTGAAAAGCGTCAGGGCGATCACCACGACGAGCAGAAGAATCAGCATGCTTCGGGTGTCTCGCATCGGTGCGCCTTCCTTGCTTCACACGACAACCTTTGTGCCGGAAGGTGATTGCTGGCGCTGATGCCCGTCAGCGATCAATATCGCCGAGCCTGGGAATGTAGCGAGCCGATAAAGCCGCGCGGCGACATCAGCAGTGCACGCCTCGCGCAGGCGATTGGCGACGCCGGGCTTAATACTCCGGATCCATCACCCTTGCCCGGCACGCCTTATCCCGGTTTCAGTGCACAGCTCACGCCCTGTCGATCAGCTCAGCGCGCGCTATTTACACTGCCCCTGCCCCAACTGCCTAGCTACGGACGGCTTCTGCATGAGAACAAAATGCCCAAACTGAAAACCAAGAGCGGTGCGAAAAAACGCTTCAAGATCACGGCCACCGGCAAGGTGCTCGCCGGGCAGGCCGGCAAGCGCCATGGCATGATCAAGAGGAGCAAAAAGTTCATCCGTCAGGCGCGCGGCACGACGACACTGAGCGATGCCGACGCAAGGATCGTCAAGAAGTTCCTGCCCTATGGCGATTCGTGAGCCTAAGCGGGCAATGCTCTACTTCGATTGATCCGGCGTTGCGCCCTCGATTGGATCACATGGACCTCCACTGCCCTCGCGGCGCGGTGACGAGGACGGGCGCTTCAGGCTCGGCGCTCGCGGCCAAATCGCGCTAGCATCGTCGGCTCGATGGCCCCCATTTGTCCACCGAACCAGGCGGCGATCGCCCCCAGGATAAGGGCAATGGCACTGAAGAGTGCACCGGCTGCAACGGCATCTGCCGCGGCATCGGCAGCTTGTGTGGCCTGCTGCCGCGCGTTTTCGACCGCCTGCCGGTACTGCTGCTCATATTGCTCGACCTGGGCCCGTGCCTGCTCGATTGGGATGTTCTGCGCCTGCGCAAGAGCCTGAGCAGCTCGTTCTCGCGCTTGCTCCGCTTGGCTCGGATCGCCTGTGAGCAGCGCCCGCATCGCAGCCACCGCCGCGTCACGCAAAGTCGCCGGATCGTTGCCGCCGATTGCGCTACGCAGGCTGCGTTCGACGGATGCGAAGGGGTCCGCAGTCTGCGCCGCGGCCGTCTGTGCCACTTCGCCCGCCGCCGCGGTGACAGTACCCGCTGCATTCGCGACGGTACGATATGCCCCGCCGACGATGCTGCCCACAGTCGCGGTAAGCAGATAAAAGACAAGCAGCGTCGTAAACGCCCAAGCTGTCAGTCCATGCCATCCCGCTGTGGATCCTTCGGACGACCAGCGAGACGGCCAGCGGCATAGCCGCCGGCAAATGACGCAAGAATGCCGGAAATAGCCCACCAGATGGCTGCACCAATCGAAAATGCTGTCGATGAAGGATTTTCTGCCGCGCCCGCGCCAGGATCCAGCGTTGAAGCGCCGATGCCGATGCCGAGAAGATTGAGAATCAATTGCGTAACCAGCGCTACAACGACGCCAGCAAGAACGGCGCCCCAGGATATCTGGTTCAACAGGATAGTGCGCGCGTCTTCAGCGAGCACTGTCGGACTTGGCTGCGGGGCATCACCGCGCTTCCGAGGCGTATTGGGGAGATCGATCACGACTGGCTCCTGAGAAGTGCGGCAGTGTAACGTGCCGCTGAGCAGGGATGTTGATGGATTACCATCAATCGCTGTGCTCAGCGCAGGCTACGCTGACGGCCGTCAGATTGTGCCTCTTCAAAATCCAATCTCGCACTGAACTCCGGGCGGCGAGCTTGGCCTGTAGCTGCAGGAGCCGTTTCTCGTCCCTGCCTTCCCAAGAGCTGATGCACGAGGCCAGCAACCATCGCGAAGCCGACCGCGAAGCCGCGCTGACAGGCGGCAAGCCCCAGAGCGGGCAGAGCCGCGGCATAAATCTCCGTCGCGTACATGCCCGGCCGATCCCCGCCTGAAAAGGTCAGCCTACCAAGTGGCCGGTTATTAGAGCGCGATGAGGAAAAGTGGAATCCGGTTTTCCGTCCGATCGCGCGACCAGCAAAGAATCGAGAGCGGGCCTCCCGGCTTCGATGCTTCCACTTCAACCGATCCCGCTTGTCTTATGAGTTTGCGCACGAATCAGGCGCATTGGGACCGCCAGCGATGAGTGACAGCTCGCCGCTGGCGGCGGGGGATGGATCGCGATCCCGCGGGTCACGTACCGGACCGAGCTAGAGTTGGATCACCCCCGTCTTTTCCTATGGCCTGAACGGATACCGGGGCAACACAGCCCGGATGACAAGCAGAGGCGCGGAAAAGATGACCCTTTCTACCATCGGCATCGACATATCAAAAGATCACCTCGACGTTCATCGGCTGCCTGCCGCCGAGGCATGGCGTTTCAGCAATGACAAGGCTGGACACAAGGCACTTATTGGCTGGCTCTCCAGCAGTCCCGTCGCGCGCATCGTTTACGAACCGACGGGGCCTTACCACCGTTCCCTTGAGCGTGCGCTGGCAGCGATCGGACTGCCGCTTGCCAAGATCAATCCTCGGCAGGCGCGGCGTTTCGCGGAGGCAACGGGCAGGCTGGTCAAAACCGACGCCACCGATGCCGCAATGCTGGCCCGTATGGGGGTGGCGCTGGAGCCGGACATACGGCCAATGCCGAGCGAACTTCTCTTGCATCTCAAAGAGTTGCACCTCGCCCGTCAGGTTTTGATCAAGGATCGCACAGCGGCGAAAAACCGGGAGAAAATCCTCAACCTGCCGCTCCTCAAAAGGCACAATGCCGAACGCTTGCGCCAGATCGAACGTCAACTCACCGCGATCGAAAAAAAGCTGGACGCACTTGTGACGCACGATCATCACCTCGCTGAGCGCCTGACCATATTGGCGAGCATTCCAGCTATCTCCAGGATCACCGCCTTTGCCCTCATCATCGAGATGCCGGAGCTTGGACATATTGAAAGCAAACAGGCCGCCAGCCTGGCCGGGCTTGCTCCCATCGCTCGCCAGTCCGGACGCTGGACCGGCCGCGCTTTCATTCGCGGCGGGCGGGCTAGTCTAAGGCAAGCCCTCTATATGCCAGCCCTCCTCGCCGCACGTTTCAATCCTGATCTCAAAGCAAAATATAACCAGCTGCGACAGGCCGGAAAGCCCGCCAAAATCGCAATCACCGCCATCATGCGGAAACTGCTCGTCCTGGCAAACGCTCTCCTGAGAGACAATCGAAAATGGCTTCCAAAAAGCGCTTGAGTAAAACGGATACTCTAGTTAAGGCGTTCGTCCCAACCACTCACCGATCAGCTGTCGCCGAAACTCGCTGGCGCTTATAAAGAGGGACACCACATTTCTCGGATATTCATTTTCATCTGTAACCCAGGTGTAACCCGGGGATGAGAAAGTTCAAATCACTGGATGGCGCGTTTCGAAATAAAACTGATTGTTTCCGGTGACTTAGTTTGGTTGCGGGGGCAGGATTTGAACCTGCGACCTTCAGGTTATGAGCCTGACGAGCTACCGGGCTGCTCCACCCCGCGCCAAAATGCCGGTCTCTGTGTTAGAGATGGGCGTTCCATGCCTGATTTAAAGAACAGGCAGCGATCCGTCGAAAATTTCAGAAATGTCCGTCGAACGGCGAGAGATGTTGTCTAACCGAATCGAGGACGGGGCGCAACCCCTTAGCGCGAGGATTATTCGCCGGCCGGCTTATAGCCCGGCTGAACGAGCGAGGCATTTTCGCGCCGCGCCAGCAAGATGAAATGGATGTTGCGGGCGTAGATGAAAAGACCGCTGCCCTGGCCGAATATGAACACCGGATCCATGCGGTAAATCGCATAGATAAACAGCATGAAGCCCCCTGCGAAGCTGAAATACCAAAAGGTTTCCGGGACGACACTGCGCCGGGCCTTCTCGCTGGCGAGCCATTGAATGATGAAGCGCATGGAAAACATGGCCTGCGCCGCAAACCCGATCGACAGCCACACGACTTCGGTTGTCGATATGCTTGCCCACCAATTAGCCAGGTTCGACAAATTCATTAAAGCTCTCGCTCGTTCATCAGGCTTAACCGCGCTGACGCTTCCATTTCGTCCGCAATAGCGTCAGGTTTGACATCAATTTACCAACTCCGGCTTCATGCTTCCGGTCGGGTGATGGCGCGCAACGATCCGTCATTCGCCAGCAATATGCCGCGCCCGCATCGCATCATCGCGCGGATTGCGCGGCTCTCCGACATGGCGCACCTCGGCCGAATCTTCAACGATCGGCGGAATCTTGGTGCGCTTGCGCAGCCAGACGACGCCGATCAAATCGTAGATGCCCGTCAGCGCCCGGCTGAAATTCGTGTATTTCGATTCGCCGGCCAGACGTGTGCGGTCGTTCACGTTTTCATAGGCGACTTTATAGCCTGCCATCAGGAATAAGGCGGGCATGAAGCGGTGCATGGAGGTGAAGAACGGCAGGCGCACGAAGGCTTCGCGCCAGAACACCTTAATGCCGCAGCCGCTATCTGGACAATTGTCCTTGAAAGCCGCGTTTCTAATGCGGTTGGCGATCACCGAAGCCAGCTTGCGCGAGCCGACGGCCTCACGTTTGACGCGTACGCCGCCGACCAGAGCCGGGCCATCGCTCAGATTGGCCCCGAGGCGGGCCAGCAAATGCGGAATGTCGCGAGGGTCGTTCTGGCCGTCGCCGTCCATGGTGGCTATGATCGGCGCGCTCGCGGCGAGCACGCCCGTGCGTATGGCGGCGCTTTGACCGGAGCGGGTGCCGTGACGCAAATAGCGCAAACTGGGATAAGTGCGGATCAGCGCCTTCACTTCCGCGCCCGTCGCATCCTCGCTGCAATCATCGACGACAAGCACTTCCGCCAGACGGTCGCGCGGAATGGCAGCGTAAGTTTCCTCAACGAGGCGGCCGATATTGCCTGCTTCGTTCAATGCCGGAATGACGACCGAAACGCTCATCGACGCCCCTCTTGCGTGCAGCCGCGCTTGACTCTGCGCGGAATGCTTGCCCGCCTGCTTCAAATATCAGGCTTTCCCGACACGGCACAACCGGATAAATAACGCTTTCAATGGGGACAATTGTGGCAAGTCTCGCCAAGGTTAACCGGCGGGGCGCCGCCAACCGGCGCGGGGCGTTTCGGTGAGCCGTGACCATTCTGCATCATTGCCGCCGTTTCAGGGGACCCAGGAACAGGGAATCGTCTTTGGCCGTGCCGGCGACTATGCGCGGCCATTCTTTATATGCATTGCGGTTCTAACGCTGTTTCGCCTTGTCACGCTCGCTTATTCCCAAACCGAGCTGTTTTTCGACGAAGCGCAATATTGGTTCTGGTCGCGCGAATTGGCGTTCGGCTATTATTCCAAGCCGCCGCTCATCGCCTGGATCATCCGCGGCGCGACCGAACTTTGCGGGCAGGGCGAGGCCTGCATTCGGGCGCCCTCCGCGCTGATCCATGCCGCGACCGCGACGCTGGTGTTCGCCACGGCCAAGCAGCTTTACGATGCGCGCACAGGTTTCTGGGCGGGGCTCGTCTATGCCACGCTGCCTGGCGTGTCGCTGTCATCGAGCCTGATTTCCACCGACGCGCCCCTCCTATTCTTCGTGGCGCTGTCGCTGCTGGCGGTGGTCAAGCTTCAGGCCGGCGCGTCGTGGGGCTGGGGAGCGATGCTCGGCGTCGGCATCGGTTTCGGCCTGCTGTCGAAATATGCGATGAGCTATTTCATCCTGAGCCTTGCCGTCTATGCGATCTGGACGAGAGACGGCAGGGCGCTGCTGAAGGACGCACGGCTCTATCTTGGTTTGGCGATGGCCGCCGCGATCATTGCCCCCAATCTCCTATGGAACGTCCAAAACGGCTTCGCGACCTTCAAACATACTGCCGACAATGCTAATTTGCGCAACTCGCTTTTCCACCCTGCGGAAGCGCTGGAGTTTGTGACCGGCCAGTTCGGTGTATTCGGGCCGGTGCTGTTCGCGGCTCTGGTGGTGTATTGCGTCAATTGGCTACGCAATCCGCAAGCGGGCGCAGCGGCGGGTGAGCCGGAGCGTCTGCTGCTCGCCTTCACGCTGCCGGTCCTGCTCTTGATGGCGGCCCAAGCGCTGCTGTCGCGCGCGCACGCCAATTGGGCCGCCTTCGCCTATGTCGCCGCCACCGTGCTCATCACGGCGGTGCTGCTGCGCCAGGGCTGGCATAGGATGTTCCGCGTCTCCATGGCGCTCCATCTCGCCGTCGTTCTGCTTATCGGCATCGGCGGCATTCTCGCCGGACGCCTCGCTTTGCCTGGCGGCGCCGACCCTTATGCCCGGTTGCTCGGCTGGAAGGCGCTGGCGGAAACGGCGGCGGACAAAGCGCGGGCGGGTGGGTTCGCCGCGATCGCGACCGACAAGCGGGCGCTCGCCGCAGAATTGCTTGTACTACTTCCGGGACGCGGCAATCCCCGTGGTGGCGATGCGCGACGACGGCCCGCCGAGCGATCATTTCGAGATGACGCGCCCGCTCGATGCAGCGACGCCCCGGCCGGTGCTGCTCGTCAGCTTCAACCGCGATGGGCCGCCGGCGAGCGAACCGCTCGGCGGGGCGGACATCCCGGTCGGGAAGGGAAAGCCCCGGCGGGTCTTCTTCTACGCGCTCAGGGAGCCGCCGCGATGAGCCTCGTTCCTTCGGCCGCCAGGATGGGCCGGTGTCGAGCCAGGGCGCCTATTCGATGCTATGCGTGGCCGGATCGGCGGGGCTGCTCGCGGCGCTGGTGTTTTCCGCCTTTCCCGGCATCGATCTCGCGGTTTCGGAGCTGTTTCATCTCGGCGGCGGCAAGTTCCTGTTCGCGCGGGGCAGCGCGGGCGACGCTGTGCGTGACCTTCTGCGTTTGATATTCGCGCTCGCTTGCGTGGCGGCAGTTGCCGGCTTCGTCATGATTGCTTTCTTCAGCCGCAGAGTGATGGGCCTCGGCCTTGCGGCTTGGGCGTTCGTCGCACTCTGCGTCCTGGTCGGGCCGGGGCTGGTCGCCAATCTCGGCTTCAAGGACCATTGGGGCCGCGCCCGTCCGGTGCATGTGACGCAGTTCGGCGGAGCCAAGCAATTCACCCCGCCTCTCCTGCGCACGGATCAATGTGCCCGAAACTGCTCGTTCATCAGCGGCGAGGCCTCCAGCATTTTCATTCTGGGCTTTGCCGTCGCGCTTACTGGCAGAACCGGGGCGCCGCCGCCGGCTGTTCATCGCGGCGGTCGCGGCTGGCGGGTTCGCCGGGTTGCTGCGCATTGGCGCGGGGGCGCATTTCCTGAGCGACGTCGCGTTCGCGGGCGTCTTCATGGCGTTCGTGGCGCGCGGCGTTGCATGGCTGATGTTCGAGCGCTTCGCCGCGCATCTGGCCGATGACGGCCCGTTCCACCGGCGCTCGCTGCGTGCAGGGCAGGATGCCGCCATACGCACGCGGATAGCGTGGCGGACGGCAAGGCGTCATTCCGAAAAGTTGTCGACCCGCGTTCGGACAAGACTGCGACGGGAGAAGCCGTAACAGCCCGCTGGATTATGCGGCGCGGGATTGCTAGAACGGCAAGAATTATATTGCTAGCTCATCCTGGTCCCATGCAAAAACTCAAAGACGCCGCTGCCCCCAAGGGCGGCAAGCCATCCGCCGATCCCAAAGCCGAAGCACCGGCCGGGCGCGATTGGAGCGAGACGCTGTTCCTGCCGAAAACGGATTTTCCGATGAAGGCGGGGCTGCCCAATCTCGAACCCAAGCTGCTCGCGCGCTGGGACGAGATGAAGCTGTTCAAGCAGCTCCGCAAGGCCGCCAAGGGCCGCGCGAAATTCACGCTGCATGACGGTCCGCCCTATGCGAACGGCAATATCCATATCGGCACGGCGCTGAACAAGATCCTCAAGGATACGGTCGTCCGCTCGCAGACCATGCTCGGCAAGGACAGCAATTATGTGCCGGGCTGGGATTGCCACGGCCTGCCGATCGAATGGAAGATCGAGGAGCAATATCGCGCGCGCGGCAAGGACAAGGACGAGGTGTCGATCATCGAATTCCGCCGCGAGTGCCGCGAGTTTGCCGAGCATTGGATCGACGTGCAGCGCGCCGAGTTCAAGCGGCTGGGCGTGGAGGGCGATTGGGACAACCCTTATCTCACGATGAGCTTCGATGCCGAGGCGACCATCGCCAATGAGCTGATGAAGTTCGCTATGAACGGCGCGCTGTATGAGGGGTCGAAGCCGGTCATGTGGTCAGTGGTCGAGCGCACCGCGCTCGCCGAGGCCGAGATCGAATATCACGAGCACACCAGCCCGACGATCTTTGTGAAGTTTCCGTGTTCGCGATCGGGCGAGCGGTCAGGGCGAGCACCGCTGATGCAGGCCGAATCCGGCAGAGCACATGAAGTTGCGCGCGATCTGAGCGGAGAGGTCGACGCTAGCGTCGTGATCTGGACGACGACGCCCTGGACCATCCCCGGCAACCGCGCCATCGCCTATTCGCCGAAGATCTCTTACGGGCTTTATCGCGTCACGGCGTCTCCGGACGATAATTGGGCGAAGGTCGGCGAAAAACTGCTGGTCGCTGATGCGCTGGCCGAAAACCTGAAAAATGCGGCTCGCATCGAAGAGTGGGAGCGGCTCGGCGATGCCGATCCGTCGCAGATCAAGGCCACCCGTCACCCGTTCCACGCCCAGGGCTACGATTTCGAGGTGCGGCTATTTCCAGGCGACCACGTCACCGAAGAGGCCGGCACCGGCTTCGTCCACACGGCCCCCGGCCACGGCGCGGATGACTATGAGCTGTTCGTCAAGAACAAGAAGAGCTTCGAGGAGGCCGGCATCCCCGAAGTGCCGCACACGGTTGGCGAGGATGGCTTCTATTTCGAGCATGTGCCGGTGTTTGGCGGCAAGGAGCCGAAGCGCGTCATCAACGACAAGGGCAAGTTCGGCGACGCCAACGACGCGGTGATCCAGGCGCTGATCGATGCGAATGCGCTGATCGCGCGCGGCCGGCTGAAGCATCAATATCCGCATTCGTGGCGCTCCAAGGCCCCGGTGATCTTCCGCAACACGCCGCAATGGTTTATCGCGCTCGACAAGCCGATCAAGGTCAAGGGCGTCAAGGGTCAGAAAACCATTCGAGATCTCGCCCTTCAGGCGATTGATGACACCCGTTTCGTGCCCGCCACCGGCCAGAACCGCCTGCGCGGCATGACCAACTCGCGACCCGACTGGGTGATCTCGCGCCAGCGCGCCTGGGGTGTGCCGATCACCGTATTCGTCAATGAGACGAGCGGCGAGGTGATCCCCAACGCGGAATTCAACAGCTCCAAGGAGCTGATCGGCCGCATCACCGCCGCCTTCGAGGCCGAGGGCGCCGACGCCTGGTTCAAGGACGGCGCGCGCGAGCGCTTCCTCGACTGGCCTCGTCGCTGACCCGTCGGAATGGAAGAAGGTCGACGACATCCTCGACGTCTGGTTCGAGTCCGGCTCGACGCACGCTTTCGTGCTGGAGAAGCGCAAGGATCTCGGCTGGCCGGCGGCGCTCTATCTCGAAGGCTCCGACCAGCATCGCGGCTGGTTCGCCTCCTCGCTGCTCGAATCCTGCGCCACGCGCGGCCGCGCGCCCTTCGACGCCGTGCTCACCCATGGCTTCGTGCTCGACGAGAAGGGCGAGGAGAAGATGTCCAAGTCGAAGGGCAACACGCTCTCGCCGCAGGACGTCTCCAAGCTGAACGGCTCGGAAATCCTGCGGCTCTGGGTGGCGTCGGCCGACTATTCCGGCGACGTGCGCTTCGGCCCGGGCATCGTGCAATCGGCGGTCGAATCCTACCGCAAGCTGCGCAACACCATGCGCTTTCTGCTCGGCAATCTGGCGCATTATTCGCCGGACCAGCGGGTCGCCTTTGCCGAGATGCCCGAGCTGGAACGCTTCATGCTGCACCGGCTCTGGGAGTTGGACGGTGTGGTGCGCAAGGCCTACGAGAATTTCGACTTCAAGCGCGTATTCTCCTCGCTGTTCAATTTCTGCACCGGCGACCTGTCCGCGCTATATTTCGACATTCGCAAGGACGCGCTCTATTGCGACCCGATCTCGAGCCTGAAACGGCGGGCAGCGCTCACCGTGCTGGATGAGCTGTTCGGCTGCCTCACCACCTGGCTCGCTCCGATACTGTGCTTCACCAGTGAGGAAGCCTATCTGGCGCGCTCTCCACACGCGAAGGACTCCGTGCATCTGAAGACCTTCCCGGCGATCCCGGCGGAATGGCGGGACGACGCTCTCGCCGCCAAATGGCAGGCGATCTGGAAAATTCGCCAAGTCGTCACCGGCGCGCTGGAAGTGGAGCGGCGTGAAAAGCGGATCGGTTCGAGCCTGGAAGCGGCGCCCGTCATTCACGTGACGGACAAGGCGCTGTTCGAGGTGGCCGACGGCGAGGACTGGGCCGAAATCGCCATCACCAGCGCGGCAACGCTGAAAGCCTCGAAGGCGCCGGAGGTTGCGTTCCAGCTGGACGAAGTCGCGGGTGTCGCCGTCGTACCGGAGCTGGCGAAGGGCCGGAAATGCGCGCGGTCCTGGAAGATCTCCCAGGACGTTGGATCGGATAAGGACTTCCCCGATCTCACCCCGCGCGACGCGGCCGCGGTCCGCGAATTCGACGCGCAGAACGGCGCGTAGGATCTTGGCCAATAGCGCCAGCCGCTGCCATGTCTGCCCGGAAGCCGTCCCGCGGCTATCCGGGACCCAATCGCCTTCCTGCGGATTCATTCTGGACTTAAGGCCAATTGGCCCCGGCTGGAAGGCCGGGGCGACGCCGATAGCGCGCGCCACGGTCAAGAACCTGTCACTTAACCTCCCGACCGGCCTGCGCCCGTTGAATAGCTGCCATGCGGACCGCACGATTGCTTGCTTGGCATATCGGTTTCGGCAATGCCTGCGCCCATGATGGAAATGATCTTGCCGCTCACGGTCTTCGGCCTAGCTTCCGCCGTGACCCCAGGGCCTAACAATGTGATGCTTACGGCGTCCGGCTCGGCCTTCGGGTTCCGTCGGTCCATCCCGCATATGCTCGGCATCACCATCGGTTTCCCGGTGATGGTCTTTGCCTTGGGGCTGGGCCTCGGCGAGATTTTTATCCACTACAGTCAGGTGCATCTAGCGCTGAAATACATCGGAGCGGCCTATCTGCTTTACCTTGCCTGGCGCATCGCGCAAGCAGGCCAGCCGAACGCCGGCGACGTGAATGGCCGCCCGTTGAGCTTTCTCGAAGCGGCAGCTTTCCAATGGGTCAACCCGAAAGCGTGGATGATGGCGGTCAGCTCCATCCCGGCCTTCACGACGGTGGGCGGCAATTATTATGCCGAGCTGGCGATGATTACGTTGATCTGGGGCGTTATCTGCATCCCTGCCTGTGTGGCGTGGTGTCTGTCCGGCGTAGCGATCCGTCAGCTCATCCGCACGCCGGAGGCTGCGCGCATCGTCAATTTCGGGCTGGCCGCGCTGGTTGCGCTGTCCGTCGTGCTGCTGTTCCTATGAGGCGCTGCGCAGTTTTTCCTCGTCCACCCAGCTCTCCGCCCGGTTCAACGCGCGTTCGAGGCGGTCGAACAAGGCATTGATTTCGCCACCTTGAATGATCAGCGGTGGGCAGATCGCAACAGTATCGGCCGTGGCGCGCAGGATTAGTCCTTCCTCCTCGCAGAGGTTCACCACCTTTGCCGCCACACCCCGCCGCAGGTTAAACGGCCTGCCGCTTTCCTTGTCGGCCACAAGTTCCACGCCCGCAATCAATCCGATGCCGCGCGTTTCACCCACCAGCGGATGGTCGGCGAGAGCCCGCAGCCGTGTCTGGAATATCGGCGCGACCGCCCGGACATGGCCGGGAATGTCGTCGCGTGCATAGATATCCAGCGCCTTCACACCGATCGCGCATGACAGCGGATGGCCGCCATAGGTGAAGCCATGCGCGAAAGTGCCGATCTTGCGGCTTTCGTCCAGCATCGCCTGATACATCTCCTCGGGGACGGTGATCGCGCCGAGCGGGGCATAAGCCGAGGTGAGGCCCTTGGCCATCGAGATGCTGTCCGGACGTAAACCGTAAGTCTGCGAGCCGAACATCCGTCCCGTCCGCCCGAAACCGCAAATCACCTCATCGACGATGAAGAGGATGTCATACTGGTCCAGCACGGCCTGGATTTTCTCGAAATAGCCCTTTGGCGGGAGGACCACGCCGCCCGCCCCCATGATCGGTTCGGCAATGAAGGCGGCCACCGTATCGGGCCCCTCATGCTCGATCATCATGTCCAATTCGCGTGCCAGACGCGTCGAGAACGCCTCCTCGGTTTCGGAAGGCAGCGCCTCGCGATAGTAATGCGGGCAGGTGAGATGACGCGTCCAGGAGAAAGGCAGGTCGAAATCAAGATGGTTGTTGGGCAGCCCGGTCAGGCTGGCGGCGGCAAGCGTGACGCCGTGATAGGCGCGCTTGCGGGAGATGATCTTCTTCTTCTGCGGCTTGCCACGCGCGTTATTGTAGTACCAGGCGAGTTTGATCTGGGTATCGTTGGCCTCTGAGCCCGATGCCGTGAAGAAGATCTTCGAAGCAGGCGCGGGCGAAATCTCCTTCAGCTTTTCGGCAAGCTCGATCGCCGGATCGTGGCTTTTGCCGCCGAAGAGGTGGCCCGAGGCCAGCGTCGAAAGCTGCTTGTGGCCGGCCTCAATTAACTCTTTGTTTCCATAACCAAGCGAAGTACACCATAATCCGGCCATGCCTTCGATGTAAGGTTTACCATGTGTGTCGTAGACATAGATGCCGTTGCCTGATTCGATGATGAGCGGCCCGGTCTCGCGGAAGGCGGCGAGGTTGGTATACGGATGGATGAGAGTTTCGATATCACGCGCGAGCGCATTTGCGCTGACCGTCATGGGCGGCCTGTCCTTCCTGCTGGAACTGATAGGACGCTCCTAGCTTAGAGATCCGCCCGCAGCAAGGCTTCCGCCGCACTGCGATTTGCCATTGTGAACATCTCAATGCTAAAAAGGTGCGAAAGTCGGAGAATGTCCATTGCGATACACCCTGCATGAATCGCGGAAAGCCGTGTGGAGTCAGCGGATCGCACTGCTGTTTCTGCTGCTGTTTGCGATTACATTCGGATTGCATCGGGTAGGCGAACTCCCAACGCCGGTCGCGATGAAGCTTTTCGGCGCGGCTCTGATTGGCGCGGTTATTGCGGTCGGGCTTGGCTTCGTCGCGCTCACGGGAATTTGGCGGGAAGGCTATACGGGCGCGGGCAAAGCTGCCGCCGGTCTCGCTTTCGGCGCGCTGATGCTGGCCGGGCCGTTGTGGTCGCTGCCCAGCCTCCTGGCGTTGCCTCGGATCCACGAAGTCAGCACCGATGTTGACAGCCCGCCGCCGTTCCAGAAGCTAGCGGCGCAACGCAAGGCGCTCGGTGCGAACTCTTCCGATTTCCAGCGCAAGGAAGCAGTGCTGCAAACTCAGGCTTATCCGGACATCAAGCCGCTGCCGGTGAACCGGCCGACGGAGGACACCTACAGCGCCGTTCGCGAGGCGGTGAAGACCCTGAATTGGACGATCGTCGCCGAAAACCCGCCGGCGGACGGCAGGACGGGCTTGATCGAGGCCACGGACCGTTCGAGGATTTTTGGCTTCACCGATGACGTGGTTATCCGTGTCGCGGGCGTGGGCAAGTCCGCCCGCGTCGACGTGCGGTCATCGTCCCGTCACGGCGATCACGATCTCGGCCGCAACGCCCAACGGGTCCGCGTGCTGTTCTCCGAGGTCAAGACGCGCCTTAGCGAGATTGAAAAAACCGAGACGATGGAGAAAGCGGTCGCGGTACGCGAGATGCGCATGAAGAAAGCTCTGGAGAAGAAGGAGCGGGAGCGCGAGATAGCGGAGCGGGAAGAACGCCGCCGCCAGCAGCAGCGCGCCGCTGCGATCAGCCGGGAACGCCAGATATCGAGTAACGAGACTGCAGGCCAAGCCGGGGTTCAGCAGTCACGCGTCCTGTCTCCGTCAGGAGCTCAAGATGCGCGAGCACAGAATAGGCAGCCGCAGCGCGTAAGGACTCCGCAAGGCTTTCGTAAATTTTGGGAACTATTAGGTCAATAGTATCGAGCCCTTCGCGGAGGCATTCCAGGATCTGCAACTCGCGCCAGCGACGGTGCATGATGAAGGCCTTTACCAACCTCGGGGCCTGATCGACCCGCCCGCCATGGCCGGGGAAGTAGACCTCTTCGGGGCGTTTCAGCAGCGCCTCCAGCGAGCTGATATAGTCGCCCATGTGACCTTCCGGAGGCGCGACGACGGTGGTATTCCACCCCATCACATGATCGCCCGACAGCAACGTCTCTCCGTCATCCAACGCAAAGCACAGATGATCCGGCGCATGACCGGGCGTATAGAGCGCTTCCAGCTGCCAATCACCACCCGTTATCCGCTCGCCCCCTCGCAATACGCGATCTGGCGCGAAATCCGCGTCGAGAAAGGATTTGCTTGCCGGATCGTGCTGAACGGCCCGCCGCGACGCCGCCTCGGACCCAAAGCCCAGCACTTCCGCCCTGGTGATCTCGGCGAATTTCGCCAGGCCCGCACTATGATCCTTATGGGTGTGGGTCAGGAAAATGTGGGACACGCGCTCGCCGCCGCGCTTCAGCTCCGCGAGCAGGGCCGCGCGATGCGCCTCCTCGTCCGGCCCGGGATCGATGACGGCAACCGTGCCGGTGCCCACAATATAGCTGTTGGTGCCCTTGAAGGTGAAAGGGCTGGCATTGTTCGCGACAATGCGCCTCAGTCCTGGCGCGACGATATCGGCCACGCCGTATTCGCAGTCGAAATCGCGTGAAAAGGGCAAAACGACGCTCATTGCTTGCTCCGGCGCATCCAGCGGTCACGGACCAACCGGCCTTCGCCGCCATGGTTCCAAAGCGCCCAGCTGACCAGCGCATTCATAAACGCTGTGCGGCAGCAACATAATGTCTCCGGCGCGGACGTTCCAGTGCACCTCAAGTGTAGCTCTCGATCATACGCGGCAGTGTCCTGGGCCGGACGATACACGGAATGCTGCCGCGTGTCCGGCCCTCCTAATCGCTTAAGCGACCATGACAGATGAATGGCCGAGACTGCGACGGCTCAGGCCTGTTTCTTGCACACCGTCGCGCGGGCCACGCAGGTCCAGCTGCCGTCGCCGCCCTTGCAGCTGTAGACCGGCTTGGAAATCTCGTCCGACTGGAACGGCCAGTTGCCGGTCACTTGCTGGATGATCTCGAATGCCTGGAATTCGGCGATGCCCTTGGTGATGCCCCAGCCCTCGCCGGCTTTCTTGACGCAGACTGGCTTGGCTTCGGCCGCGTTCACCAGGCCGAAAGCGAGACCGGCGGCGCAAAGCGCAGCCTTCATGCAGGTAATTCGCATCGTTGTTCCCCGTAAAATTGTGCAGCTCAAACTACTTGAGCGACCCGGCTGCCACAATATGGGCGGCGTGCCTCAGAGAAGATTGCCGAAATCTGTGGCTGCCGCGCACGGCTCTCGTCATTTCTTTTGCTTGGGCGCCTTTTTGCCGCGCAATCCGGTCTTCTCGGGGGCAGGCGTCTTGCCGGAAAATGTTCCCGTGCAGACCTTCGCCTCGCCGACGCAGCGCCACTCATCCGCGCCGATCAGGTTCGGGAACGGCTGGCAGTTCAGCGCGGTTTTGCTGACGCGGCCAAGCTGGCTGCCGGAGGCTTCCACCGAGCCCTTTTGCTCGTCGATTTCCTTTGCCAGGCTGCGCTCGGCATAGAATCGCGCCGCTTTCTCGCCAAGGCTGACGACCTCGCTTTTGACGGGAAAACAGCCGGCGCGCGCAATGCCGGCTGGAAACGCCAAGCCGACGAGGGTGAGAAGCACGACAGGGGTGGGTTTCATAGCAGGACTCCGAACGCGGGAACGCAGGAATACGCGTATTCGGTTTTCCTTAAGTCAGGACTATTTGGCGGGCAATCAACTTTTCTCCAGT
This sequence comes from uncultured Alphaproteobacteria bacterium, assembly GCA_963731855.1. GTDB lineage: Bacteria > Pseudomonadota > Alphaproteobacteria > Rhizobiales > Rhodomicrobiaceae > R-RK-3. The sequence goes on from CAVSXH010000003.1 coordinate 148,461, forward strand.
TGCGCTCTTAAGATGGCTGTTGTAGCTGGCTTGCGCCGTCTGCTCCGCTCGCCTACGCAGGTCTTGTTGGTCGGCCGCTGAAAAACCCGCTCAGGCTCGTTGTTTGCACATCATTTTGCGCGAAAACGGCAAGACCACTTTCGCAATGATGCTGAGGATTATGCAACCCGATGCCCGAGACTTTGCTGGAGCGCTATCGCGCCATGATCCGCTCCGGCGAGATCGGTCGGGACCTGGCGCAGGGGCTGGCGGTGGAAAAGCTGCAATTGCTCGCCAACCGACTTGCCAGCTACACGCCCCCCACCAAGACCGATATCTTCTCCTTTTTCACCCGCCGGAACGGCGAGGTTCCAAACGGGCTTTATATTTTCGGCCGCGTCGGACGTGGCAAGACCATGCTGATGGACCTGTTTTTCGCCACGGTGCCATTCGCGAAGAAGCGGCGCGTGCATTTCCACGAATTCATGAGCGAGACCCATGATCTGATCGCGGCTGCGCGCAAGAACCATTCCGGCGATCCCGTGCCGTATGTCGGGGAGAAAATCGCCCGCGAGGCGCCGCTGCTCTGCTTCGATGAGCTGCAGGTGACCGATATCGCCGACGCGATGATCCTGGGGCGGCTGTTCGGCGTGCTGTTCGAGCGCGGCACGGTGATCGTCGCGACGTCCAACGCCGCGCCCTGGGACCTCTATCGCGGCGGCTTGAACCGCGATCTTTTTCTGCCCTTCGTCGAGCTGATCGAGGCGAAGATGGAGGTGATGGAACTGGAGTCTGCGCGCGACTATCGGCTCGACCGGCTCAGCGGCGCGCCGCTTTATTTCACGCCGCTGGGCACCGAAGCCGAAGCGGACATTCGCAAGCTTTGGCGCGCGCTGACCGGCCGCGACCACGGTGAACACCAGACGCTCACGGTGAAGGGCCGCGAAGTGGAGGTGCCGGAAGCCGCGATGGGGGTGGCGCGCTTCACCTTCGACGATCTCTGCGGCAAGCCGCTCGGCGCCAATGATTATCTCGCCATCGCCCGCAACTACCACACGCTGTTCATCGAGAATGTCCCGATCCTGACGCCGGCCCGCCGTAATGAGGCGCGCCGCTTCAACACACTGATCGACGCCCTTTACGACCAGCGCGTCGGCCTGGTCATGTCAGCGGCGGCAGAACCGGATGCCCTCTATCCCGCAGGCGATGGCGCCGATCTCTTCCAGCGCACGGCCTCGCGGCTGATGGAGATGCGGTCGCAGGCTTATCTCGGCGCGCGGCATGAGCAGCGCCGTATAGGGCCTCGCTTATAGAGCGGAGCTATCGATGACGTAGAGCGGATAGCTGATATCGGCCAAAGGCCGAAGGCTGGATTGGCTTTGGCGTCAGCTGCTTATCGAAACACGCTCGGAGGCTATTTGAGGCCGCCATGCGACAGTGAGAATGCGACGCCTCGTCCTGTCACGGGTCCGGGGTCCTGCCGACCGGCGTCGAGCCGGTTGACGTAGTAAGGCAGCCAGCTGTTCTTGATGCGGCCGTCGGGCAATGGCGGGTCGCCGACGCAGTCCTGATCCGTGTGCAACGCGTCACGCGTCTCGGGCACCCCGTAAGGTTCTGTGTAATACGCGTAATTCTTCCGCAAGACCGTCTTTGTCCATTCATGCGTATGGTATATTCTCGATAAGTGCCAGCTCACAAAGACGGAGATCATGGCAAACAGCACGAGGCCGAAATGCAGCGGCGTAACGAATGGTTGCGTCTGATGGCTCATCGCAATCTGTGCCACTTCGCCGAGCTGCGGCCTTTCGCGACCAACATCGCCTAGTGCAGCATACTGAAGGTTCGTTACGTTAAATTCATCCAATTTTCCGCTAATTGAAGTAAGAACGAAGCAAATATAGGCAAGAAGCCCTGCGAAAATCCAAATTGCCGCCCTTTCCATTCTACGCCTCCTCTGAACGAAACTGCTGCACCAGCATACGAAAGAAATATCAGCTCAAGAATATCTATATATTAACCAATAGGCAATTTCACAAACTCTATTTGCACTAAAAAACACATAAATAAATTGGGGCGCATGGCCGCGCAAATCGCCCCTGCGGTAGCAGCGAGCAAGCGGCCGGACCCATCTCCCGGCCGCTCGACGAAGGCGACTCATTGGTTTGCGCCGCTTGACATAGCGTCGAGAACCATCCCAATGATGCCTAAACCGCATAGCAAAACATCCACACGGCAAACCATGAAGATCAACGGCAACGAAATCCGGCCCGGTAATGTTATCGAGCACCAAGGCTCGCTCTGGATCGCCGTCAAAACCCAGGCGGTGAAGCCCGGCAAGGGGCCGGCCTATGCGCAGGTCGAGCTGAAGAATCTCGTGAACGGCACCAAGTTGAATGAGCGTTTCCGCTCATCGGAGACCGTCGAGAAGGTGCGCCTTGAGCAGAAGGATTATCAGTTCCTCTACGTGCAGGACGATATGCTTGTCTTCATGGACAATAAAAGCTACGAGCAGCTCGAAATACCGCAGGAGTTCATCGGTGACCGTGCCGCTTTTCTTCAGGATGGCATGATGGTCACCGTGGAAAGCTATGAAGACAAGCCCCTCGGTGTGTCGCTGCCTGATCAGGTGACACTTGCGGTGGCCGAGGCCGATCCTGTGGTGAAGGGCCAGACCGCATCCGCGTCGTATAAGCCCGCGATGCTGGAAAACGGCGTCAGGGTGATGGTGCCGCCCTTTATCGTCGCCGGCGAGAAGATCGTTGTCGATACCAACGAGAGTACCTATATCCGCCGCGCGGAGTGACGTTTCACTGTCCCCGGCATTTCAGCAGGCCGCACACGCAATCACGCGGGACTAAGCACAATCCGCAAAAGATTGACCGCCGTTTCGATTCAATCGGAACGGAAAAGGCTCTAGAATGCGACCGGCGGGGAGTTCTGCACGGGCGCCGCTGATCGGAGCCTCCGGGCCGCTCCGTACCGCCTTCGGCCTGTTCTTACCCGCCGCGGGCGTAGGGGCCAAAACAGTTCAAGGGATTGAGAACCGATGGCAGCCTCCGCGCTGATGACCACGATGTTTGGCGCCGCGCGCAAGGCGGGACGCAGTCTTGCCCGCGATTTCGGTGAAGTGGAGCAATTGCAGGTCTCGCTGAAGGGGCCAGGCAATTTCGTCACTGCCGCAGACCTGCGCGCCGAGCAGATCATCTATGACGAGCTGTCGAGGGCTCGCCACGGATACAGCTTCTTGATGGAGGAGCGTGGCCTCGTCGAGGGGCCGGACAAGAGCCATGTCTGGATCGTCGATCCGTTGGACGGCACCACGAATTTTCTTCACGGGATCCCGCATTTCGCCGTCTCCATCGCTTTACAGCGCGAGGGCGAGCTGGTCGCCGGGTTAATCTACAATCCGGCCAATGGCGACGCCTTTACCGCCGAACGCGGCAAGGGCGCCTTCTTCAACGATCGGCGCATCCGCGTGGCGGCGCGTTCGCGTCTCGACGATTGCGTGATCGCCACAGGCATTCCGCATCGCGGACGCGAAGGTCACGAAACGTTTCTGCGCCAGCTCGCCGCGATTATGACATCGGTGTCAGGTATTAGGCGCCTGGGCGCTGCGGCACTCGATCTCGCCTGGGTCGCGGCAGGCCGGTATGACGGTTATTGGGAAGTAGGCATCCAGCCCTGGGATATCGCGGCAGGGCTGGTCATCCTTAGGGAAGCGGGCGGTTTTGCGTCCGATGTGAGCGGCGGCAAGACAATGCTGGAGACTGGCAGTATTCTTGCAGGAAATGAGAGCGTACACCGCGCCCTGCTGAAACTGCTTTGATCACTCATATCGCTCAGCAATACGCCCCAGCATAATTGTGCCCAAAAAACAGACGATATATTGGAAAAAATGTGGGCATAACGTAGCCGCGCGAGAAACACAGGTCCCGCCGGATGCAAGTGTCGTTAGTATTGGCCCATATCACATCTCGGTGGTATAGCCGGTGCAATGCAAACTTGCGGTTTTTCGCTGTGGATAAATCGGCTATGAAGTGGGTGTCAAAAGGGGCGGTGGTATGGCATTTCCGCTGCAGAGGCGTTCTACGAGTATGACCAAAACACCCTATTACAAGACATTATCCAAGCCCCAAACATTCGTCTGGCGAATGTTTTTATTTGTTGCCCTGGCCTCATTCGTCACCGTAATCCTCTATAACGCGATCCTGGTCGCGTTCAACTCCAATCCCGCGCTCAATTCGGTCATCATCGGGACGCTCGGCTTCGGCATCATCTACACGTTTCAGCAGGTGCTGCGGCTCTATCCGGAAATCCGCTGGGTCAACAGTTTTCGCATCGCCGATCCGGGGCTCGCGGTTGAGCGTTCGCCCGTCATGCTTGCGCCGATGGCGAACCTGCTGCGGCGGCGGCAGGGGCAAGCGGCGATTTCGGCAACCGCCATGCGGTCCATGCTCGAACTCCATCGGCTCCCGGTTGGATGAATCCCGCGAAACCACGCGCTACCTTGTTGGACTGCTGGTGTTTCTCGGCCTGCTCGGCACCTTCTGGGGCCTGATGCAGACGGTCCAGGCGGTCGGCCTTACCATCACTTCGCTGGGCGGCGGAGGCGGCGGCGAGGGCTCGGTCATGTTCGAGGAGCTGAAGAACGGCCTCGCCGCGCCGCTGAAAGGCATGGGCGTCGCGTTTTCGTCCTCCCTGTTCGGCCTCGCCGGATCGCTGATCGTCGGCTTTCTCGATCTGCAAGCCTCGCAGGCGCAAACACGCTTCTACAATGAGCTCGAGGAATGGCTGTCTGGCATCACGGAACTCTCGCCCGAGGGCACCAGCGTCGCCGCGCAGGGCCAGCCCGCGCAGCTTCGCTTCGCGCTTCTCGATCTGCAGCGCAGCATGACCGATCTGGCCGAAAAGATCGAACAGGGCATGGTGCGCAACAATAGCGGCGAGGCGATGCTGGAGCTGTCGCGGGGCATCGACCGGCTGGTGAAGCAGATGCGCGCCGAGCAGAAGGTCGTGCGCGAATGGGTTGACGAGCAGGCGCATCAGCAGAACGCGCTCGCCAACGTCTTGCGCGAGCAGAACAAGCTGGCCACAATTCTCGCGACGTTGCCGTCCGCCCGCCAAGAAGCGGCGGCGACCGCTGATGGGTGACGCGATGCGCGCCAGCAATTCGGGGAGCCTATAGCCATGGCGATCGCGAGAGGACGCCGCCGGCCGCATCAGGATTACTGGCCCGGCTTCGTCGACGTGCTGTCGACCTTGCTGCTGGTGGTCATCTTCCTGATGTCGATCTTCATGATCGCGCAATATTTCGTCAGCCAGGAGTTGAGCGGCAAGGACAGCGCGCTTGAACGGCTCAACAAGCAGATCTCCTCGCTCACCGAGCTGCTCGCCTTGGAGCGCACCCGCAAGAAATCCACCGAGGATCAGCTTGCCAGCATGCAGGTTTCGCTGACCAACGCCGAAAAGGAGCGCGCCCGGATGCAGGCGCTGCTGGGCGTCGAAGGCGAAAAGGGCAAATCCGCCGATTCCCGCATCGCGGCGCTCACCGCGGAGGCGGAGGAAAAAAAGAAGCTTTCCACCCAGGCGATGGCCCAGGTCGAGTTGCTGAACCAGCAGATCGCTGCGCTTCGCCGCCAGATCGCGGCGCTCGAAGACGCGCTGAACGCATCGGAGAAGCGCGATAAGGAATTGCAGACCCGCATCGCCGATCTGGGGCAGAGGTTGAACGTCGCGCTCGCTAAGCGGGTCCAGGAGCTTTCCCGCTACCGCTCGGACTTTTTCGGCGAATTGCGCAAGATCCTCGGTGAGCGCGACGATATTCAAATCGTCGGCGACCGCTTCGTATTTCAGGCCGAGGTGTTCTTCGCCAGCGGTTCGGCGGAGATCAACCCGGAAGGCAAGGCGCAGCTCGACAAGCTCGCGGTCGCGCTCCTCCAGCTGGAAAAGCAGATCCCGAGCGAGATCAATTGGGTTCTGCGCATCGATGGTCACACGGATATCAAACCCATCGCCACGTCTTCCTTCGCCTCCAACTGGGAGCTGTCGTCGGCGCGTGCCATTTCGGTGGTCAAGCATCTGATGACCCAAGGGGTCAGTGCGAAACGCTTGGTCGCCGCCGGATTCGGCGAATATCAGCCGCTGGTCGACAGCACCGCCGACCCCGATCTGCGCCGCAACCGGCGCATCGAGCTGAAGCTCACGGAAAGATAGCGTCGGCTGGCACTGTCGCCGGATACGATGGCCTGCGAGGCTGCGCGGCGGTCAATGCCGCGTGGTGTGCCAGCGTGAGACATGATGGGGCTGGCGCATTGTCTGCGGCCAGCCCGGCCGCGGCGATCGCGGGTGCAAGCGGCGTGCTGCTCGCGAAAAGCCGGTTGCCGCCGGCCAGAATGCGCGTCGGCACGGGCTTGGCTATCGCCCATATGGCGTTGAACGCGAATTGCGCCAGCCGCACCGAACCAGGGGCGTCCTCCTCAAGCAGATTCGAGCCCGTTGCGGTTCTCCTCGCAGCGGCGGAGCATGTCGCCCGTCCAGGTGGTCGAGCTGCCGAGCACCAGCTGCTCATGCGCGTGAAGCAGTGCGGGCGTCTTGATCAGGCGCACCGACCCGCCCCGGTCATCGCGCGGCGCGACGAGATTGAGTGCGGAGGCCAGTTCTGCCAGCAGCTCGATGGGCGACAATTTCGCGAAGATGAGCTGCACGCAGACCTGCTCGCGCTCCAGCTCCCTGGCGTGGGGAATAAGCGCGCGGGCGACGGACGCCGACGGGGACCGGGCGATCAGCGTCAGGGACCGTTCGCGCAGACTTCCGCCCTTGGTCTCCAGCGGTTCAAATAGGCCGAGACGATGTTGGAGAATCTCTCGACGGATTGCTGGCAATCGCTCAGGGGCCGTTTGGTGAAGGCGGAGAGAAAACCCATGGGTATGCGTCCTGTTGGCGGAATGGCCCGGTAACCGGTACGGTGGCCCGATCCCTTCAATTAACGCCATCTCGGTTAAGGAACGATTTATGGTCCGCCGGGGCTGACGCATGGCCCGAACAGGCTATGAGAAAAGCCCGGGCGCAGCGAAGCCCAGGCTCATTACGTCATCGTCTCGAATGACGCCGGTATCCCGCCACATCACTTCCGGAACAGGAAGTTTCTGAAGCGGGTCAGGATGCCCAATTGCGGCGTATCCGTGTCCGCATCGGCCGCGCTGTTTCGCGCCTGACTGCCGCCCGTGCCGGGCTCGCCATTCGCGCTTTGCCGGGTGCCCGTTGAGCCGAACATTGCTGTAATCGTCCGGATCGAAATCGGCATCGACGCCTTCGGAGTGATCCTCCAGCGCCGGACGCTTGCTGACATCCTCCGCAACACGCGCTTTGACGGCGCATCCTCGGCAAAGGCCTGGCCCTTATACACGCCTTCCTGCGCCGGGATCTGAACCGGGGCACGCTCCCACGTGCCTTCCTTGGTTTTGCGCCGCGCGACTTCTTCGCTCATGGCGGCGCTGCTGCCGACGGACTGCATGAGAATGCGCGCCCAGGCCTTTTCGCGGAAGCGATAGACCCGGAAAGCGTCGGCCTGCGCATAGACGCTGCCTTGCTGGTCGAGCTTCTGCTTGATGAGCGCGGCGTCCAGCCCGTCGTCCTTCGCCTCGATCAGCCGAACGAAATCATTGCCTTCCAGCGTGGCGAACACGCTGGTGATGTAGCGAGAGACCTCGAGCGGGCGCTGCGACGTGGCCTGGAAAATAGCTTCGGCTGCCTTCGGTCCGGTGCGCTTAGCCAGCCAATCCAGATAATCCTCCTCGCGGAAGTCGAGAGGCACCGCGGCGTAATATTGCCCCTTATGGTCGAAAACCACGTCCTGAATCGGGGCGATGACCTGGGCGGCGGTCGGCCGGCGCGCCGGATCGAACTGGTCCTGGAACACCTTGTAGAAGGTCTCGAGATATTCGTTCATCGTGCCGCGCCGGGCCGCTTCCATGCTGCGCGACAGCTCGAAGAACGGACCGAACGGCCGGTTGATCGACACCAGAAGAATACAAAGGTCGACGAATATGGCGATGATGAGCGGGATATAATCGCGCTCCGTCAGCCCGTCGACGGTCGGCGGCACCGGGTCGGCGGGCGCGGCAAGTCCGACAGCCGCAAAGGTGTTTTGCACGCCGGCGGTCACGTTCCTTCATGGTGGTGATGCCGCTATTAGTGAGGCGCCGAAACGCTTCGATCACAGCTTCGGACCCTTCATAGGCGCGCAGCAGCGGCGGCGTCAGCGGCGGCAACTCGTTGATCGAACGCACCACGCCGTTCAGCGCGGTCTGCAATTGCGGATCGGGGCAGATGAACGTGCCGCCGCGCTCATCCGGAAAGGTCGTCTGCCGGCACGGGTTTGCAGCTCGTCGCGGAGCTGAAGTAATTGCGGGTCCGTCCGTAGCGCATTGAACCGCGTCCCCACCGAGGCGAGCTGGCGGTTGAGGTCGCTGATGAAGGCGTTCCGCGATCCGGTGATGGGGTCGATCGTCGAAGGGTCCTTCTGCAGCATCTTCTGCAGTTCGGCGTTGACGGCTCCGATGTCGGTTTTCACCTCGGTTGCCCGCTGAGCGATATACTGGTCGGCGAATTGGAAGCGCTGCGCATCATTGTCGCGCAAGCGGCGGCGGGGACCATCGCCCGGAGGGCTGCCCGCGCAAGTGCGGCCGACGCTACTCTCGGTTTGCGCTTTCTCTAGCGATATGCGGCTGAGTGACGAGAAGGTCGTCTGCATCTGTTCAAGGCGCGTCGAGCCAAGCTGCAGCGTCGACTGCACCTCTCGCAAGGAGGACTCGGCGGAGGTCGTCGTCACGCTGCCGGCTTCCAGATATTTCCAGTAGAAGCCGAAAGCGAAGCCGACCGCGATCAGGAACAGAATGAAATAGCCGAACATGTAAAGCGGCCATAGCCACCAGCGCAGATGGCCGGAAAACATCGCATCCAGCACATAGAGGATCATGAGCTGGAGCATGAAAACGGCGAAAGCCACCGCGATGCGCGGCACGAGCCCAACCTCGCCACTGGAGGCGGCGATCAATTCCATGATGCCGGTATAGGTCGACACCCAGGACAGGATGCTCAATCCGCTAAGCAGCAAAAGCCACATCCAGGAGAAACCCGGCCTCTTACCCGCTACCGCCATTGGCGAAAACTCCTTAGCTCATCCCGCCCGCGTGCTCGAACCTCATCGTCGAGCGCCCGGACGCATGAAGGCGCATGCTGACGTGTGCGTTAACACCGCCATTGAGCGCCCGTTCCGTGTTCCCTGCCCCGTTCCGGCCATAGTATGTCGGTCGGACCACCCAGTGTCTTTAACGTTTTTTAATCTTGAGATCGTTGTGGTGAGCCAGAATTGCGGTGCGATGTTTTGGCAACGGCGGACAGCCAATGCGGAATATCCAGCGTTCCGTATCGCTTACTCAAGCGACAGGAGAAACGGTGTTAATCCTATCGTCGGACAAACCCGACCTCGCGCATCACAACAGGGGGTATCGCCGGCTTACCCCGCTGGATCAAAGAAAATTGACCGTTGCCTCAGCTCTTCAACCTCAGAACCAACCTATCCGCGTATTTTTCCGCGATAGCGAGGTCGTCCGGCGTATTGACGTTGAAAAACGGGTCGAGTGGCTGTTCTTCGCAAACGAGCGAGGCAAATTCAGCCACGACATGGCTATGCCGCTCGATCCAACCCTGCATCCGGCGTTCCCCGGAGCCGAGATAGGCCGATAGATCGGCGCTGAGCGCGACGGGCCAAAGCGCGAACGCGAAATGGCTGCGTCCGTTCGATGCTGCAATTGTGATGCGCCCACTCTCAGTCGGCGGCGCCAGCGCCGCCCGCAGCAGCACGCCCACGTAATCCTCCGGAAAAAACGGCGCATCGCACGATGCGGTGGCGATCCAGCGCGCTTCGGGGCGGTTCGCTTGCGCCCACGCCATGCCGGCCAGCACGCCCGCCAGCGGCCCATACCGTTCGCCTGCGGTATCGGCGATCAACGGCAAGCCGAACCTGCGAAATTCCTCTCCGGTGCCATGCACGCTGATCGCCAACTCCGCCACCTGCGGCGCGAGGCGCTCGGCCACATGCTAAATCATCGGCCGATCCGCCAAGCGAAGCAGCCCCTTATGTTCGCCGCCCATCCGCCGCGACGCGCCGCCTGCTAAAATCACCCCGACGATCTGGTCGTTTGCATCAATGGTCATCTCGAACCCGGCGATACGCCCCGCGCATGGTGGGAAGGGTTAGGTTCCCGCGATCCTAGCCAGCGGAAGCTTTCAGGCGGGAATAGATTTCATTCGAGCGCCTTTGACCATACATTGTGATCCAAATCCATGCGCGTAACGCCTTCCAGGCAGGAACGCCGCCCGAGGACAGACATGAACGCCACACCGACAAAAGAGCAAATCATCGCAGAGCTAAGGAATGTGAGAGGTCCGGACGGCAAAGGCGACGTCATCAGCCTGAATCTCGTCTCCGAAATTCTCATCCAGGACGGCAAGGTCTATTTCTCCATCGCGGTGCCGCCCGAGCGCGCCAAGGAGCTTGAACCGCTGCGCCAGGTCGCTGAACGCGCCGCAGCGATGGTGCCCGGCGTGAAGGCTGTCATGGCGACGCTCACCGCCGACCGCCCCGCGGGCAAGCCTGCGGCCGCTCCGGCCAGCATTCCCGGGGCCAGTCAGAGCCCGGGTGGCCGCCCGACGCTTCAGGGCATCAAGGCCGTGAAGCACATCGTTGCCGTCGCGTCGGGCAAGGGCGGGGTCGGCAAGTCCACGACCGCCGTCAATATCGCGCTTGGCCTCCACGCAAATGGCCTGCGCGTGGGCCTCCTGGACGCCGACATCTACGGACCTTCCATGCCGCGCCTGATGGGGCTTTCCGGCAAGCCCGAATTGGTCGGCGACAAGACGCTGAAGCCGATGCAGAACTACGGCGTCAAGGTGATGTCGATGGGGTTTCTGGTGGAGGAAGACACACCGATGATCTGGCGCGGCCCCATGGTGATCTCGGCGCTGACGCAGATGCTGCGCGATGTCGAGTGGGGCGAACTCGACATCATGGTCGTCGATATGCCGCCCGGCACGGGCGACGCGCAGCTCACCATGGCGCAGCAGGTGCCGCTTGCGGGCGCGGTGATCGTCTCGACCCCGCAAGATCTGGCGCTGATCGACGCGCGCAAGGGCCTGAACATGTTTACGCGTGTGAATGTGCCGGTGCTGGGGATTGTCGAGAATATGAGCTACTTCCTCTGCCCGCATTGCGGTGAGCGCTCCGACATTTTCAGCCATGGCGGGGGGCGCAAGGAAGCGGCGCGCCTGGGCGTGCCGTTCCTCGGCGAAGTGCCTCTGGATATGGTGATCCGCGAAACCTCCGATGGCGGGCATCCGGTCGTCGTCAGCCATCCCGATGCGGCGCACAGCCATGTTTACCGCGAAATCGCCGCGCAAATTTGGAGCACAGTCAACGACAAGACACAGACACGCGTCGCGCCGCGCATCGTCATCGAATAAAAAAATTCTCCGATTAACGCTGCATCAATAGGTTGCAGATATGGTGATGATCATCTTGAGATTGTGACGAATAGATGTGCTCCTGAGTTTTGGCCATTGCCCCCCGGCCAGCGGAGTTTCCGGCTCCCCATGAAGGTCCGGAAACTCCGCATCCCCCGGGGACGGCCGAAACACTCCTCGTGCTATGCCATACTTTCAGCGTGCGATGCCTCCGGGCTCGCACGCCTTTTTGTTTTGGATTCCAGATTAGCCGTGAGGCCGAACTAAAGCCCCGTTCCGATTGAATCGGAACGGGGCTCTAGTTTTTTGCTTGGTCGCATTTTCGCGACGCGAATCGGTATCCACTTCGCTGGAAAATGCTCTACCCGCCTGTCATGCTCATATGGCGGGAGACGGCGGGCTTGTTCCGGCGACGATCGATGATGAAATCGTGGCCCTTGGGCTTGCGGCCGATGGCTTCATCTATGGCAGCTTCGAGCAGGGCGTTGCTCTCGCTCATTCGCAAGGGTGCGCGCAGGTCGGCGGCATCCTCCTGGCCGAGGCACATATAGAGCGTGCCGGTGCAAGTGATGCGGACTCGGTTGCAGCTCTCGCAGAAATTATGAGTGAGCGGCGTAATGAAGCCGAGCCGCCCGCCCGTCTCTCGCACCTGCATATAGCGCGCCGGGCCGCCGGTCTTGTAGGGGATGTCGTCCAGCGTCCATCGGTCCATTAGGCGAGCGCGGACGATGGAAAGCGGCAGATATTGGTCGGTACGGTCACCGTCGATATCGCCGAGGGGCATGGTTTCGATGAGCGTCAGGTCCATGCCGCGCTCATGCGCCCAGACCATCATCGCCTCGATTTCGTCCTCATTCACGCCCTTGAGCGCCACAGCGTTGATCTTCACCGCCAGGCCGGCCGCGCGTGCCGCATCGATTCCAGCGACCACTTGCGCGAAATCGCCCCAGCGGGTAATCGCCTTGAAGCGGTCGGGCCGCAGCGTGTCGAGCGAGATGTTCACGCGCCGGATGCCGCAATCGTAGAGCTCGGGCGCGAAGCGGGTCATCTGGCTGCCATTGGTGGTCAAGGTCAGCTCTTCCAGTGCACCGCTTTGCAGATGCCGCGACAAGGTCCGAATGAATGAGAGGATATTCTTGCGCACCAGCGGCTCGCCGCCGGTCAGCCGCAGCTTGCGCACCCCCTTAGCGATGAACACCGAGCAGAGCCGGTCAAGCTCCTCAAGCGTCAGCAGGTCTTTCTTAGGCAGGAACGTCATGTTCTCCGCCATGCAATAGACACAGCGGAAATCACAGCGGTCGGTCACCGAAACGCGCAAATAGCTGATCGTGCGGCCATACGGATCGATCATGGGCGAGGCAGTTTGGGCGTCGGTCTGCGCATGATCCGCCATGTCTGCCTCAGTTCCTTCTCGCCATCGCGGTGGCGCACAAAAGGCGTCACGAACAGTACGTCCCGCCCGGTTCGATCAGCTGTTCGGTTGCGACCAGGCAATTAGTAATTTCCATCCAGGCTTCGACTGCGACCTTGAAGGCCTCACGCCCCTTGTCGGTCAGCGTGTAAACCTTGCGCTCCCGGCCGGATACGATCAGCGCTTCGAAGGTGACATAGCCACCAACCTCGAATTCGCGCAGGACCGGATAGATCGTTCCCTCGGTCGGGGAGCAGCAGCCATTCGTGGTGCGCTCCACCTCGCGTGAGATGTCATAGCCATGCATCGGACGATGATGCAGGACGCAAAGAATAAAGAATTTGGAGAGGCTCATCTTGATCGTGCCGTTCCAATAGGCTCGGCTCAAATAATCGGGCGATCCCTTCTCCGGCACGCGCAGCTTGGCTGTTGGTGTTCTCACGGTATCAAATTATACCTTGATCATCGATGCGTCAACGTTCGGGGCATCGCATCTGAGCGTTGACGCCCTTCGCGGCCAGGCCGGCATCGACGCTCCATTCGTTGCAAACGCAAAAGGACTTCGGCGCATGAACATCGTCATCCATCACAATCCCGAATGCGGCACATCCCGTAACGTGCTGGCGATCATCGAGGCCGCCGGTTACAAGCCGACCGTCATCGAATATCTGAAAATCGGGTGGACCCGTCCGCAGCTGCTTGCCCTTTTCGCCGCCGCCGACCTAACGCCACGCACGGCTTTGCGGGAGACCAAATCACCCGCCATCGAACTTGGGTTGCTCGCCCCTGAAGTCGCCGACGATGTTCTGCTCGACGCCATGATTGCTCACCCCGTGCTCGTCAATCGCCCGATCGTCTGCACCAAACGCGGTGTCAAACTGTGCCGGCCTAGCGAAACCGTACTCGATCTGTTGGAGCGGCTTCCACCCGGCCCGCTGTATAAAGAGGATGGAGGCCTGATCATCGACGAAAACGGCAATCGTGTTGCCTGATGGGCGGCCGGGCAGACGGTAAAGTGCCTGCCCGGCCATCGCTCTCGGCGCCGCTAGGACGAATATTCCTGCGACTTGAAGGTCAGATGCTTCACGCCTTCCGGGGCGTCGGAAATCTTCCGGATATTCGCCCAGGTCTGCTTGTAGTTCGGAATGATAAGCTCATTCGTGCCGGCATTGACGACATTGCCCTGCACGCCGGTCGGATAGGCGAACAGCATGAAGGTTTGCCCCTTGCGGGCAGCCGGGGTCGGATAGACCATTGCCTGCGTTGAGCCGGCGTCGTTCCAAACCTCGACGAGATCGCCCTGCTTACGCTCAGCGATGCCATATCCTCCGGATTCATCTCGATGAAGGGATAGGGCCAGCGGTCCATCACCAGTTCGTTTTCGACATCGAGATAGGCGGACTGCCAGACGTGATTCGCCCGGCCATTGTTGATGAGGAACTTGAAATTCTGCTTCTGCTCATCCTTGCCGGCTGCTTGGAGCCCCCGCCATTGGGCCTCAAAGAAGGTCGCCTTGCCGTCCTTCGAGTTGAATTTTCCGTCCGTGTAAAGACGCTTGGTGCCGATAATCGCTCTGCCGCCCTGCAGCTTGGGCTCCGGCGCCTGAGCATTATTATCTTGTTTCATCACGCTTTCCCGCGCGCGCCTTCAATGGCAGGGCCTTTCGACCTCGTTCCCGCCAGATGTGCCGCCCGCGCATACCTGTATTTAATGCCTGTGGCAGGCTCCTGGAAGCCATTTGTCCCCATGGCGCGAGCCGGCATAGGTAACATGCCCGCCTTTTTCATGCTGGTGATAGCCGTCCATGAAGGCGTCTTCTTCGGTCTTCCAGTCGAAGCCCTTGAACTGATCGGCATATTTGGCGTCGCCCATCCCGCGCAGCACGCGCTCCATGTGATTGGCGATGCGCGCCGCGATCAGGCAGTCCGGCATGGATTGGCCCGGTGGGTCCATGTAGCGCTCGGTGAGGCGCATCCGCCGTTCGCCGTTCATCGAGGTGAGGTTCATCTCGCCCGAGGTCGCCGCGGGCAGCCAGACATGACAGGCTTGGCCGATTTGCGTAGGCACGATGTCCATATCGACCGCGAACAGGCCGCCCTTGTTGATCGCATCGACGATGGCCTTCACCATCGCCGGACGGTCGCCATAGGGCACGCTGTTCATGGCGTCCTTCACGATGTCGGTGCGCTTCTTGTAGACGCGCTTGAACTCCATGGCGTTGAGCGTGGTCTTGTAGTGGTCGCAGCCCCAGATGTGGTGGACGCCGCCCTTGCCCTCGATGAGGAGCTTGTCGACATAGGCTGCCGGCTTTCCGACATGGGCGTCAGACGGCCGCGAATAGCCTTCCTGATGCCCGCCCATCCGTACCGCGCCGCCGCCTTCCCGGCCGATATTGCCGGTGGACAAAGCGAGGTTCACGATGGCTGCGATGGTGCGGTAATTGTCGTTGCCCCAGATGATGCCTTTCTCATAGGCGAACATCGTGCGGCGGCGCTTGCCCTCTTTCGGTTCGGCGATCCAGGTTGCTGCCTTGACGATATCTTCTACCTTCAGGCCAGTGATCCTGGCCGCGTCCTCCAGCGAGGTCTTATTGGCCTTCACCGCCTTGTCGAAATCCTTCGTCGAGGCGGTGATGAACTCCTCATCATCCCAGCCTTTTTCGACGACGTAGGTGAAAATGGCGTTCAGCAGCGCCAAGTCGGTGCCGGAGTTGATGGCGAGGTGGAGCACATTATCCTTGCCGGCCTCCGCTTCGCAGGCATTGATCGTCACGGTGCGGCGCGGGTCGATGAAGATGATGCGGCCCTTGCATGGGCTTCGCCGGGAAGCTGCGTTTGCTTCTTCTGTAACGACGTGCCGCGCAGGTTCGGGATCCAGTGATTGAGGAAATAGTTGGTCTGCGTCTCCAAGGAGTTGCAGCCGATCGCGACGATCGTGTCGGCGAGTTCGGCATCCTCATAGCAATTATTGAGTTCGCCAACGCCCATGTCGCGTGTCGAATGCACTTCTGAATTATAGGCGGGCCGATTGTGGATACGGATGTTCTTGATCTTCATCGCGCCGAAATAGAGCTTGCCCGTTCCCCAGGTGTTTTCATAACCGCCACCGGCGCCGCCATGATCGAAGGCCGAGACGAACAGCGCGTCTTCGCCCTTGTCCTTGATCACCGTCGCGGTCACTTGTGCAACCAGGTCGAGCGCGTCGTCCCAGCTTGTCGGAACCATCGAGCCGTAGCGCCAGACCATAGGATCGGTCAGGCGCTGCTGCTGCGTCTGGCGCGCCTGGGAATAGCTCATCTCGGCCATGCGCGCACCGCGGATCGATCCCAGGCCCGAATTGACCTCGCAGTTCTTGTCGGGCTTGATGACGATATGCACGTCCTGGCCGTCCTGCTTGACGATGTTGTACATGGATGGTGAATACCAGGCCTCGGTCTCCGCCTGTTGCTGTTTGGACAAGTCAGTGTTGAATATGTTCTCGGCGGGCGCTGTGCCGCCCTGCTTGTTCACCGGCCAAGTGTAGGCGTGATACCCGCAGCCGACGATGCAATAATGGCAGACGACATTATGCCCTTTCGCGTCGGCGGGAATGATCGGCAAACGGTCGATGTTGCGCTTATAGGCCATTGTCCATTCCTCCCTTACGACAGCACATTGTTCAGGCGGCCATAGAGCAGTTCATCCAGCCCTTCGGCATAGATGTCGCCCTTGTCGTCAACGCGCAGCACATATTGCGGCAGGTTCTGCGTCGCCTGGCCCCAGACCTGCTGGCCGCCCTTCTCGACGTCGAAGCGGGAATAATGGCCGGGGCAGTTCATCGTCCGGTCCTCCGAATTGTAGGACATCGGAAAACCCTTATGCGGGCAGACCGTGGAGAAACCGACGATATCACCATCGGGTCCGGCCCCGCCTTCGACACGCTGGCCGAGCTTGATGAGGACGCCCGGCGCGTCGGCGTCGGGGTAGCTCACGTCGACGGGTTCGTTGACTTTCAGCTTGCCGACATTACCGAGTCGGTTAGCCGGATAGGTGACGCGGGCGAGCGTCGATGCGGCCTTAGCTTCGGGCGGCAAGGCAGCTGCGGTTGCGGCTCCAGCGGCGGCTATACCTGCGCCTCTGAGAAACTGGCGCCGGCCAGTATCGACCAGATTGCGGCAACGTTTCATACGCTTCCTCCCCTTTTGCTTCTTTGGTTGCGATTACCAGAAGCAAGAGCAAGCGTTGTGCCAAGGTCAGCGTATTGTGATTACATCATTGTGTTCAATTACTTACCAGGAATTCAGCGCAAGCGATGTTTGAACTTCCGAACATTCAAGGCAAAGGGATGTTCGAATATCTGAACATGGTCGACTGACAGCGTGCCCTCTCAGTTCTCGGCGAGGCCATATCGCTTCATCTTTTCCCAAAGCGTCGTCCGGGAGACACCAAGCGCTTCGGCGGTCTTGCCGATCTGACCGTCATTCTCGGCAAGCACACGGGCGATCTGATGCTTTTCCGCCGCCTCTCGCGCATCTGCCAGAGACAAGGAGGATTGTGAAGCTGGCGCGGCGTTCAGCAGCCTTTCGGGAAACAGATCCTGCGGCAATATCCATCCAGACAGATTGAGAGCGATGGCCCGTTCCATTCGGTTCTTCAATTCCCGCACATTGCCGGGCCACTGATGCGCGAGCGCCGCTTGCTCGGCAAGCGCACTCACACCGCGCATGGATTTGCCCTGTTCGGCAACGAGATTGACGAAGATTTGGTTCATCAACCAGGGGATGTCTTGGGGCCGTTCGCGCAAGGGTGGAATTTTTACCTCCAGCGAATTGATACGATAATAAAGATCCAATCGGAATTGCTTGGCCGCCATCATCGCGCTCAGATCGGCATTGGTCGCCGCGACAAGGCGGCCTTTGAAGGCAATGGTCGTTTCTCCGCCGACCCGGTAAAACTGCCTGTCCTCCAACAGCTGCAAGAGCTTGGCCTGCAGGGGCGCCGCGAGTTCGCCTATTTCATCGAGAAACAAAATCCCCTCTCCGGTGCGCTCGGCAAATCCAAGATGACGTTTGCCGGCGCCGGTAAAAGCGCCCGCCTCATGCCCAAACAATTCGCTCTCCAGAAGTTCGCTTGGGATCGCCGCGCAATTCACTGCCATAAACGGACCCTGCTTACCGCCAAGCTGGTGCAGCAACCGCGCGCAAACATCCTTGCCCGTTCCAGTCTCGCCGGTGATGAGGACTGGGCTATCGAGCTTGGCGACGATGCGGAGCAGATGCTCAATGTCGCGCATTGCCGGCGAGATGCCGAGCACCACGCCCGCCTTGCTCGGACAGGGGCGCAGCGATCCTTGCACCCGTCGCAGGAATACGCTCATGTCAAAGGGCTTGGTCAGATAATCCGCCGCCCCTTCACGCATCAGTTCGACAGCCATATCGACATCGCCGAAAGCCGTGACGAACAGGAAAGGGGGCGGATCGGCATTGAGGTTGAACTGGCGGAAGACGCTCGGGCCGTCCGTGTCGTGCAGGCGGATGTCGCAGACGACGAGATCGACGCTGCGCGGCGCAACGTTGCTCAGGGCGGCTTGCCCGGACGGGTACAGATTGACCTTCGCACCTTCTAGCGAAAGACTTTGCAACAGGGACTCCCCCATGATGGGGTCGTCCTCAATCACCGCGATCTTTCGGCCTTCAAGCAACATTGCGGGACGCCTCCGTCGCGATTGGCAAGCACAGGCGGATCGTTGTGCCGGCGGCGCTGGTCTCGACTTGTGCCGAACCACCGGCCCCGTCGAGCAGCCGGCGCACCATCCACAGACCGAGGCCCGCGCCGGCTTTTATCGGGCCGCCGGCCCCGCCGCCGTACTCCAGAAAATCGCCGTACGCCTGCGGCATTCCCGGCCCGCAATCGCTGACGCCGATCTCCAGCCCGTCCGCCGTTGACTCGGCGGTGAGGGATACTAGACCGCTTTCCGGCGAGACCGCGCAGGCGTTCAGCAGCAGGTTGAGAATTATGTCCCGCACCGAAGCGGCTGGCAGAGGGAGATCATTGGTTAACGCGTTGTGCCAATCCAAGGTCAGATGCTTTTCGCAAAGCGAGGGCTGGATTAAATAACGCAGATCTTCGAGATCGTCAGGTTTCAGCGCGCGGGGATTTTCAGGCTGCCGGTAGGTCATGAGCGTCGCCCGTACGACCTCGCGAATGCCGATGAGGCCACGTTCCAACAGCCTGATCGACGACTCCCGCACGCTCACGCGATGGCCGTAGCGCTTGATGGCATCTAGCGCATTGAACAGCCCGCCCAGCGGATTGTTGATGTCGTGCGCCATGCCTGAGGCAAGCCGTCCGAGGCTTGCGAGCCGTTCCTCCTCTGCAAGCCGCTCGGCGAGGTCCAACCGCTCATTGGCGGCGCGCGCCATGGCGTTGTACCGGCGGAACAGACGGCCGAATTCACTTGTCGGTGAGCCGAGCTCCACTTCAGGGATGATCTCCACCGGGCCGTCACTGCTTCGATCGAGGAACGTCCCAAGCGTTCTTACCGGCTCGACCATACGTTTGACTGCCCAATAGCCGACTGCCATCAGGAGCAGCGTGAGCGCGGCGTTGGTCGCGATGAGCTGCCAAAGCACCGTTTCGCGCTCCGCCATCAGAGCGGACACATCCAGCTCGGTATAGAGCCCGCCAACTTTCTGCCCTTGCAAAATCACCGCGTCCATCACGCGCGCCGTCCGCCTGGCCTCGTCGATGAACAGCTTGCCGTCCGTATCCACACCCTTCAAAAACGCGGGCGCGAGCGCCTGCCCCGTCGGAAAGGATTTCGGATCGCTCGCCGCGATGACCCGGTTGGCGGGATTGAGCACGATCGTCGTCAGCGCATTGACACCCGCATAGACGGAGCGCGCGCGGTCGAGGGTGTCGAAAACCTCCCAAACGTCCTCATGCAGAATATGTGGCAGCAGCGTTCCGCCGAGACCGTCGAGATAGGCTTGGCTCAGAGTCTGCAGATGGCGTTCCTGTGTGTAGGCGAGACGTGTCAGAACCGTCTTGGAGATGACGAAGCTGACCGCGAGCATCAAGAGCATGACCAGTAGCGGGACTTTGATCGCGATTGGCCATTCCGAGGGTTTTGGAGTGCTGCGCATCGCCGGATCAGCCCAAGCGCTTTACGAGATCGGCCTTGGCCGCAATCGTGTCGAAAAGAGCGGGCGGCTCTTCAGCAAATCCATCCAGATGGAGGAGGCGCAGCACCAATTGGCCCGACTCATTGTCAGCCATGCGCACGAAGGCATGCTGCAGAGCCTGAACCTCACCGCGACCCAGCGCCGCGCGGGTGGTCGCAATCGGCGGGAAGCCGAGCCACTCGGATTTCCGTAGCACCCGCGTTGTCCTCGTCATTTCGGGTTCCGCCATTGTCATCACCTCCCAGACATAGCCATCGACGCTGCCGCTGTCGGCAAGGCCAGAGGCGACTGCTCGGACCACATTGCGATGGCCGTAGGTGAAGAAGGCGCGGCTGAAAAAGCTCTCGGGCCGAAGGCCCTGCTCGGCAAGCAGTGCGGCAGTGACGAGATAGCCAGAGTTGCTATTAGGGTCGGAAAAGGCATGAACGCTGCCGCGTAGATCGTCGATCGAAGCGGCTGGATTGCCAGCGCCGGTAATGATGTAGCTTTGATAGAGCGGCTTGCCCCGCCAAACGGGGACGGCGACGAGTTCGAGCTGATCGCGGAAGGCGACGAAGGGATAGCCGCAGATCCAGGCGGCGTCGAGCTGGCCGGACACCAGGAGCGAGGTGATTTCCTCGTAGGTTCGTCTGAGAACGAGCTTAATCGGCTGTCCGGTCGAAGTCTCCAGATAGGTTTTGAGCGCCGATAGCAGCTCCAGATCATTGTTCAGAAAAACCGGCGTCAACCCGAGCGTCAGCTCCCGCGAGGCATCCTGGCTACAGGCAATGTGCGGCGAGGCGAGCGCGGCCAGGGTGCCACCGATCATCCCAAGGACGGTCCGGCGGACCATCGGCAGACGAACTAAAGGCGCAAAACCATCCGGCATCGCGCGCTCCTAGATTGGCTTTCCATCACCTTATCGTTTGTTATCAGTAATGTAATACAGATTACCCCTTTACCCAATCGTTCCGTTACCGCGATATTCTTCCCTTGAGCTTACTCCGCCGGCGACGCCGACGCATTTGCGCGCGCAGTCTCGTCGCCGAGAAGAAAGCGGCAGACGTAAATTGCGATGATCGCCCCTGCGAACTGCGCCACAATAAATGGAGGCACATCCAGTGGACGGATTCCGGCGAAAGTGTTCGACAGCGCCCTAGCGATGCTGACGGCCGGGTTGGCGAACGATGTCGAGGCGGTGAACCAATAAGCGGCGGTGATGTACAGCCCGACCGAAACGGGGATCGCCACCGGTTTGGCGCGTAGCGTAAGCAAGATCGTCAGCATCAGCCCAAAGGTTGCCACCCATTCCGAAAACCACTGCGGCAGGCCAGCGCGAAGCTTTGTCGAAACTTGGAACAGGCTTTCATCGAACATCAGGTGGGCGACGAGGACACCTGCAATCGCTCCTGCGATTTGTGCGGCAAAATAATACGCCATGTGCGACGCGCGAAGATCGCCGCGTACGAAGAAGGCTGCCGTGACCGCGGGGTTGAAATGCGCGCCCGAGATCGGTCCAAGCATCGTGATCAGAACGACGAGAATAGCGCCGGTCGGCAGCGTGTTTCCTAGGAGCGCGATAGCGACGTTCCCGCCGGCCAGCCGTTCCGCCATGATACCGGACCCGACCACCGTCGCCAGGAGGAAGGCTGTACCGAGAAATTCAGCGCCAAGGCGCTGCGAAAGGGTGGAAGTTTGCACGGTTTACACGTCCTCGGCTTTGACTTGTGCGCGCTGGCCGATCTCGTCGAGCTTCTTCTGAAGCGAGAGCTTATCCAGCGAAACCAAGGGTAGATTCAGGAAAATGCCGATCCGCTGATAAAGCATGCGGTGCGTGTCCGCGAAAGCGAGGCGCTTTTCTGCTTCTGTACCTTCAGCACGGCTGGGGTCGGGCAAGCCCCAATGCGCGGTCATGGGCTGGCCGGGCCAGAACGGGCAGACTTCTTGAGCCGCATCGTCGCAAACGGTGAACACGAAATCCATTTCGGGGGCGCCTGGCCCAGCGAATTCATCCCATGATTTCGAGCGCAGCGCCGAAACGTCGTAGTTGTTCTTGGTGAGAAGATCCAAAGCGTAAGGATGAATTTGTCTACTTGGCTGGCTTCCGGCGCTGAAGCCGCGAAACCTAGCCTGTCCCAGCCGATTCATAATCGTTTCCGCAATCACCGACCGCGCGGAATTATGAGTGCACAAGAACAAGACATTATAGACGCGCTCACTCATGCCTTCTCTCCTCCGGAACCACACAAATCCCTGCTGCCTACAAAAATGCCGCCGCAAATCTCAGGATTTCCCTGGCAGCAATCTTCCGTCAGAAACGCGAGGAGCTGGCGCATCGCCTCGATGTTGACGGCATAACGAATAAAGCGTCCTTCGCGCGTCGACTGCAAAAGGCCCGTTCTTTCCAGCTCCTTCAGATGAAACGAGGTGCTTGTCGGGCTGATACCGACCTCAATCCCGATCTCCCCTGCAGGCAGCCCGGACGGGCCACGCCGCACTAGCAATCGGAAAATCTTCAATCGATGCTCCTGCGCGAGCGCAGTCAGCAACGATACAGCCTTTCTATCATCTAATGATTCAATCATTCAACTATCATTGAATTGTCATGCAACATAGACTATCTCGCTGAGATGGACGACCAGTGGGGTCACCATGCTCGATCCGTTTGAAATCTTTGCGACAAAGAAGTTAAGGGAGCTCTTCGTTGAAAACCAAATTGTCGGTCCTTGTGGCTGCTGCTGTGCTGTCGAGCGCCTCCGCGCCCGATGCGGCTATGGCGCTCGATCAGATCAAGATCGTCGGTTCGTCCACCGTATTCCCATATACCCAGGCCGTCGCGGAAGAATTTACGAAAAAATCAAGTTCAAGGCTCCCGTGGTTGAATCTGGAGCATGTTGGCAGTCGCGGTTTCGCTCTGCATTCTGGGCTTGGTGATTGCCCGCGCTAGGATTTCGCCGGCTTTTCGCGCCCGCACACGCGTTGAAGCGATCATGAGCGGCGTCATGATCGCGTGTTCCGTCATCGCGATCCTCACGACGGTCGGCATTGTCCTATCGCTATTTGTCGAGCGCTACGGTTTTTCAGAATGGTGTCACCGCTCGACTTCTTCTTCGGTTTGAGCTGGGAGCCTCAAATTGCTCTGCGGGCGGATCAGAGCTTAGGCTCAGGCGCGTTCGGAGCCATTCCTGTTTTCCTCGGCACCCTGGAGATTGCCCTATTCGCCATGCTGGTCCCCGTGCGCATTGGTTTGTTCACGGCGATCTATCTTACAGAGTATGCGCACAGGAAATTCCGAGCCGTCGTCAAGCCTGTCATCGAGATTCTGGCCGGCATCCCTACCGTCGTCTATGGCTTTTTCGCCATCCTGATCGTTGCACCGGCTTTCAAGAATTTCATGGCAACGATCGGGATCGATGCAGCACCGAACAGCGCCTTTTTCGCGGGGGCGGTCATGGGAATCATGATCATCCCGTTTGTCTCCTCTTTGTCGGATGACGCCATTGCGGCGGTGCCGCGCTCATTAAGGGACGGCTCTTATGCGCTCGGGGCGACACAGGCTGAGACGATCATGAGCGTCCTGTTTCCTTCGCTGCTTTCCAATCGCCGGCAAGTGCAGCCACGACGGAGCGGACCTGCTCATATCCCGTCGCCGTAAGGAAGGTCGGAGCGCGGCCGTAGCTCTTCATTCCTACGATGTGGAAGTCAGTCTCGGGCTGCGAGCTCAATCGCGCCGTGCGGCGGTACGTCACCGCAGCTGTGTACATTCGGTCCTGACCTGAACGTCATCGCGGGACTGGCACGCGAGATCGAAGCAGCGATCAAGACTGTTCCCGGCACATCGAGCGCCTTCGCCGAGCGCATCATCGGCGGCTATTATCTGGAAATAGAGCCCGACCGAAGGGAACTCGCCCGCTACGGGTTGATGGTCGGTGACGTTCAGCAGGTGGTGGCCTCCGCCCTCGGTGCGGAAACGGTGACGACCACGGTCGAGGGCCGCGAGCGCTATGGGGTGAGTCTGCGCTACCCGCGCGATATCCGCAGCGATCCGTACGTCATCGCCCGTGAGGCACTCGTGCCCTTGCCCAACGGGGCGTCCATTCCGCTGGGCAGGTTGCGACAGTGAAGCTGGCGCAAGGCCCTACATCCATCCGCACCGAGAACGCGCAGCTCGCTGCCTACATCTTTGTCGACGCCCGCGATCGTGACCTCGGCGGTTATGTGACCGACGCCAAGCGAGCCGTCGCCGGCTCGGTCAAATTCCCACCCGGATATTTCGCGATCTGGACCGGGCAATTCGAATATTACGAGCGGCCAGCGTCTCGCGGTCGTCATTCCGTTGACGCTCGTCATCATCATGCTACTGCTGTACCTCAATTTCCGCCGCATGACCGAGACGCTGATCGTCATGCTATCGCCGCCCTTCGCGCTTGTCGGCGGCCTGTGGCTGATGTGGTGGATGCGGTTCAATCTATCGGTGGCGGTCGCCGTCGGCTTTATTGCGCTCGCGGGGCTCGCGGCCGAAACCGGCGTCATCATGTTGATTTACCACGATCATGCCTGAGGGGCGGGCGCACGCTTGCGTCGGCAGTCGGACGGGATATGAAATCGAGGCGACCTCCATGCCGCGATCATGGAAGGGGCCGTCGAGCGCGTCCGTCCGAAGATGATGACAGTGGTTGCGATCATAGTGGGGTTGCCGCCCATTCTGTGGAGCCATGGCACCGGCTCTGAGGTCATGCAGCGGATCGCCGTGCCGATGATCGGAGGGATGGTGTCCTCGACCTTCTCACGCTGGTGGTTATCCCGGCGATCTACGCAGTCGTGAAAGGCATCGGCATGTCCCGAGCACAATCGGTTTAAAATGAGCGGCGTGGATGCTCTGGCGTATTGCATCGTCTTCGCGCGGGGGATGATTTCACTGTGCGTGAATTTGACATATTCCGTTGAAAAGCGCGCTTTAGGGATTGAACGGTCGCAGTCTCATTCCCGCTTCTTCTCGGGTTTCCCCGTCGGTCTTGATCGCAAAGGCTTGGGAAGGGCATCGCCCTTGCGACATTGCTGAATGTGGGGACTGAACTGTCCTTTGGCGATGATGAAAACGACCCGGTCAAAGCCTTGCGGCAAGGTTTCGGACAGACCACCAACCGCACCGCCAGTCAGATCGTCGAACGCCAACTCAACGTGCAGCCCACCATCAAAGTCAGACCCGGCTGGCCGCTGCGCGTCATCGTACCGCGATTTGTATGGAAATTTGATCGGCGGCGGCGAGGGCGGGGTCTGCCGCGAGATGGGCATAGCGAGCGGTCGTTTGTGCTTGGGTATGCCCGAGGAGTTTTCCAATGATCGGCAATCCCTGCCCTAGCGCCACGCCATTGGACGCAAATGTATGGCGAAGATCGTGGATGCGGACGTCGTCCAGTCCAGCCGCCGCGTGAATGCGCCGCCAAGGCTTTTGCAGGTCGATCAGATACTGCCCCCCGCGGCCCGCGATGACGAAGGGATTGCCTTGCACATGTGGGATTGTTTCCAGCACTTGGAGCGCCGGCGAGCCGAGATAAATAATCTTCTTGCCGGTTTTCGAGTGTGGCAAATAAATCATCCGCTCGCGCATATATTCCCAGCGGAGCGTCTGGATTTCGCTCAACCGGCAGCCGGTCAGGATCAGAAGCCGAAAACAGGTGACCGCCGAAGGCATCTCCGGCTCAGCATCCTTCATCGCAATGATTATTAAAAAACAATCGCTTGATGAAATAGCAAGAAAACGAGTGCAATCCCGTGAACCGACTTTGACAAACTCATAACCTGAAGGTCGCAGGTTCAAATCCTGCCAATCCTGAAATTTTTCAGCAACTTAGAAATCGTTAATTCTGGGAAATTTCCCGGAATTGCCCATCCCATAATTATCCCACTTTCTTTCCCATAATTCGCGGAACCCCGAAAAACCTGCAGCTCAATTCCCGTCATCGCAAGGCACATGGACGTCAGCGGTCAAGCAGGCGGTTTCGAAGCTGCGGCCGAGCCAATGTCGGCGGCGTAAATCTTGGTGTATGCCGCACGTGTCGGCGGAGAATGAGGCTGTTCAAGCCTACAGATTGGGAATAATTGTAAGTGTACGGCTACGGCAAACTTACGAACTTATTCGGCGCTTCTTTTCGTGAGCAGCGACAATGGCTGACGCAAAGCCCACTGTCTTGGTCATCGACGACGATCCGGCCCTTCGAGACTCGGTTGCGCGTCTGCTACGGTCGGTGGGTCTGGATGCTCAGCTGTTCGCGTCCATTCCCGAGTTTTTCGAGTCCGATGCGCCGGATGGTCCCACTTGCCTGATACTCGATGTCAGATTGCCGGGGAAAAGCGGCCTTGATCTGCAGCGAGAGCTCGCTGCGGCCAACAGGGAAGTCCCCATCATCTTCATCACAGGGCACGGCGACATTCCGATGTCAGTGCAGGCGATGAAGGGGGGCGCCATCGAGTTTCTTACGAAGCCGTTCCGCGATCAGGTGCTCCTCGACGCCGTTCAACTCGGCTTCTCCCGGGATCGTGCCCGGCGTCAGAATGAAAAGGCTTTGGCTGCCCTCAGGAAACGCTTCGCGTCGCTAAGCGCCAGAGAGCGCGAGATCATGGTTCAGGTCGCACGCGGTCGCCTCAGCAAACAGATTGCCGGCGATATCGGTATCTCCGAAGCCACGGTGAAGGTCCACCGCAGCCACGCCATGCGCAAGCTGAACGCCCGTTCGCTTCCCGAGTTCGGCCGAATGGCCGACAAGCTTAAGTTGGTGCCCGAAGAGCCACAACACTCCTGAGCCGCGGGTGTCAGTCCTCCGAACCACCGCGCACAGATGCGCGCTGTGGGCTTCTTTCCCACCGCGGGCGAACTCGTCCAGAGGACCAACAATGAGTTTGCAAGCGCGGTGAGCATGATCTCGCTCGCAGCCGCCCGCACCGAGAGCATTGAGGCGCGATCTGCCTTAACGGCGGTAAAGCACCGCCTGGAGGGCTACGTCCGCGTCCATCGCGCTCTACAGATGCCTGACATCAGCAACATCGTAGACTCCCCGGCTTACCTGCGGGAGCTCTGCCGCTCGATCAGCCGGTCGAAGCTGGACCAGAAAAATATCGATCTCGTCTTCGTGGAGCACCCGCTGTCGCTGAAATCTGAGCAGTGCTGGCTGTTGGGCATGATCGTCTATGAACTCATCAGCAACGCCGCGCCACGCCTTTAACAAAGCCGGCGGAGAAA
This sequence comes from uncultured Alphaproteobacteria bacterium, assembly GCA_963731855.1. Classification (GTDB taxonomy): domain Bacteria; phylum Pseudomonadota; class Alphaproteobacteria; order Rhizobiales; family Rhodomicrobiaceae; genus R-RK-3. Next base: position 175,755 of record CAVSXH010000003.1, read on the forward strand.
TCCGGGTGGAGGTTGCTCATGTCGGTGGCTTTGTCGAGTGTCATGTATCGGACAATGGGACCGCTCCCTTGCAGATCCGGCGGGGACGAGGGCTGAGGATCATCGAAGATCTCGTTGCGCGTCTCCAAGGGCAATTCGCACAGCACTTCGGCTCTGATGGCTCGGCATCGAGAGTTATCTTCCTGGCGTAGGTGAGGCTTCCGAGCAGGTTCGCGCCGAGGGTCTGGGTGCTGTTCTCGCGTTCAAAAAGCGCGAAACACCTCCCATTCCCGCAATTTTCGATGGCCAATGCCTCGCCCGCCGCATCGCCGACGCCACCAGGCTCACGACAGAGGTCGACGCGTGGCGCTCACGCCGCAACACCTACAACGCTAAGGCTAAATGGCACCTCACGACCGCCGACGCTCGTGTGAGGCTGAAAAACCTGTATCCAGCTCGGTGACGGATTGCAAGCTTAGGTCGGCTTGACCGCGACGCTGGAGCCAGAGCATAGTGGTTAAGCCAAATTAAATTAAAACAACGCTTAGTTAAGCGCCGCCCGCTGTCTCTCGCTTCCGACGGGCGGGCGCAAGGGAGGATGTGAATGAGAGTCGCTTGGGGGCGGATCGCGATCGCGACCGCCATTGTTGCTGTGTATGCGGGAAGCGCCGCGGTTCCCGCCTTCTCGCAGGAGAAGCTAACGGTTTGGTGGGTCAAGGGCTTCTACAAATCCGAGGACGAAGCGCTTTTCGAAGCCATCAAGAAATACGAAGCCAAATCAGGCGTGAAAATCGATCTCTCGCAATACGCCGTCCAGGACATGATCCCTAAAACCGTGTCCGCCCTCGACGCTGGCTCGCCTCCGGACGTCGCCTATGCCGACGTCTACGACTTTCAGGTCGCAGGAAAATGGGCCTTCGAGGGCAAGCTGGAGGATCTAAACAGCGTTTTGGAGCCGCTGAAGAAGGATTACGCGCCCAATACGCTCGAAACGGCCAATCTCTATAACGACAAGACCAAGCAGAAGGCTCATTACGCCTTTCCCATCAAGCAGCAGACGATGCATATCCAATATTGGGGCGATCTGCTGGAGACTGCGGGCTTCAAGGACAGCGACGTCCCGAAAGCCTGGAAGGAATATTGGGCGTTTTGGTGCGACAAGGCCCAGCCGGCCCTGCGCAAGGCGACCGGCAAGCGTGACTTCGCCATCGGCATGCCCATGGGCGTGGACTCGAGCGACAGCTTCTATTCCTTCCTGACGTTCATGGACGCCTACAACGTCAAGCTTGTCGACGATAACGGCAAGCTGCTGGTCGACGATCCGAAGGTCAAGCAAGGCCTCATCGGGGCGCTTACGGACTACACTGCACCCTCGCTGAAGGGCTGCACCCCGCCTTCATCGACCAGCTGGAAAGACCCGGACAACAATGTCGCCTTCCACAACAAGACGATCACTATGACGCATAACGCGACCATCTCGATCGCCGCGAAATGGCTCGACGACGCCAACAACGACGCTTTGCCGGCCGAGCAGCGCGAGGTGGCGAAAAAGAACTATACCCAGCTCATCCGCACGGCGGGGTTTCCGAACAAGCCCGACGGCTCGCCCATGCAGTACCGCACGGCGGTGAAGGTCGGCGTGGTCTTCGCGGATGCCAAGAACAAGGCCCGCGCGAAGGAGTTCGTGAACTTCCTGCTGCAGCCGGAAAATCTGACGCCCTATGTGGAAGGTTCGCTCGGGCGCTGGTTCCCGGTCATGAAGGTGGCCCAGGACAGCCCGTTCTGGCAGGCCGATCCGCACCGGAAGGCGGTGCATGCTCAATATGCGAGCGGGACGGTGAACTTCGAATTCACGAAGAACTACAAATTCACCATCCTCAACAACGAGAATGTGTGGGCGAAAGCGATGAATCGCGTGGTGAATGAGAAAGTCCCTGTCGAACAGGCCGTAGACGAACTGATCGCCCGTATCAAGGCCATTGCCGGATAAGTTGCGACACAACGGCCGTAGCCACGCGGCCGTTTTCCTCAATTCGGGCGGAAACCGATGTCGACGATCGCGATCGAGCAGGCCGACCGCAGCGCTCCGGTAGGGAGTGCGCGCTTCGGGCTTTCACCGGCGCAGTTCTGGGGGCTGCTGCTGATCGCACCCTACGTGCTGGTCTTCGTCGTCTTCGTGCTTTATCCCGTGCTTTACGGCTTCTGGCTGGCGCGCGCGCCGCATAGCTACGTCGAGCTTTTCAACGATCCGATCTTTCTGAGGTCGCTGCGCAATACGCTGCTGTTTCTGATCATCGGCATCAATTTGAAGATGATCATCGCGCTGTTCCTGTCCGGATTCTTCGTCGAGTCACGGGCCTGGATCCGCTGGCTGTCGGTGCTGTTCATCGTGCCCTGGGCGCTGCCGTCAATTCCAACCATCCTCTCCTTCCGCTTCATGCTCAATCCGGAATGGGGGCTGATCAATCAGACGATCTTCAAGCTGACGCTCCAGGATGGACCCAACTGGCTGAACAACCCCGATCTCGCACTGACGCTTGCGATCGTGGTGCATATCTGGAAGTCGCTACCGTTCTGGACGCTGATCCTGATCTCCGGGAGGCTCGCAATCTCGGCCGATCTTTATGAATCGGCCGCGGTGGATGGCGCGAGCCGCTGGCAGAAATTCCGCTATATCTCCTGGCCTTCGATGCGCAGCCTCTATCTGACGTGCACGATCCTCTCGATGATCTGGACACTGGGCGACTTCAACAGCGTCTATCTGCTGACCGGCGGCGGTCCGGCCGACCTGAGCCACGTGCTCGCCACTCTCGGGATCCGCTATCTCAGATATGATCGCGTCGACCTCTCGATGGCAACCATCATCGTGGCTTTACCGCTGATCATGCCGCTGGTCTATTTCATGATGAAACGGTTGTCGAAATGAAGCTCCCCCGGCTCGGCGCGGTGGCCGATGAGGCCAGGCTTCTGCTGATCGGCATTCCGGTGCTGCTGTGGACGATCCTGCCGATCTACCACATGCTGCTGTTCGCCTTCTCGGCGAAGGAGTTGGCGTTCGCCGGCAACCTCTGGCCGGCAGAGCCTACGCTCAACAATTTCCGCATCGTTTTCGGACAGAAGCATTACTACCTCATTCATTTCTGGCAGCAGATGGGGAACTCTCTGCTGATCGCCGTCGCCACCGGCATATTGACCGTCCTCATCGCCACCTTCGCTGCTTTCGCGATCAGCCGGCTTCGTGTGCGGGGTGGCCGCACGGTCATGAACCTTGCGCTGTTCACCTATTTCATCCCGGCGGCGTTTCTAGCCGTACCCATGTACCGCACCATGGGCCTCTACGGCCTTCTCAACAATCAGTGGTCGCTCATTCTGGCGATGGTGACCCTTGCATCGCCTTACGCCATCTGGGTGCTGAAGCAGGCCTCGGACAACCTCCCTGTCGAGCTTGACGAGGCCGCCTACATGGACGGCGCGGGGCCGATGCAGCTTTTCAGGCTGGTGTATTTGCCGCTCATGACGCCGTCCATCGTCGCAGTCGGGACTTATGCCTTGCTGCTGGCCTGGAACGAGTATCTGTTTGCCTTTCTGCTCTTATCGAAGGACACCGATATTACCTTGGCGGTCAGCTTGGGAAACTTCCTCGCAGCCGACGATTTGCCTTGGGAATTGCTGATGGCGACGGGCCTCATCTACGCGCTTCCCCCGGCCGCGATCTATTACACTTTCAAGCGCTACATGGTGGGAGGGCTCACCGCCGGGGCCGTCAAGAGTTAGACGCCGACCAGAAGCGCCGCGAGGAAACTGATGACGGTGGAAACTCCCAACCCGCAACCCGCCTATCGTGCAGAAGATCTGCTCTCGTTCGCGACCTCGCTCTTGACGGCGAGCGGCATGCCGACCGATCGGTCTCGCATCGTCGCCGAAGTCTTGCTCGAAGGCGATCTGATGGGGCATACGACGCATGGGCTGCAACTGCTCTCCCTCTATCTGGATTTAATCCAGCGCAAGACGATGCATCTCACCGGCGAGCCCGAGGTCATTGCTGACCACGGCAGTGCGGTGACGTGGGATGGGCGCTGGCTGCCCGGTCCTTGGCTCGTGCGCCATGCGCTCGATCTTGCGTTCGACCGCATCGAGCAGCACCCCGTCGTCACCGTGGTGATCCGGCGCGCGGGCCACATCGGCTGTCTGGCAGCCTATCCGCGTCTTGCGACAGAGCGTGGGCTCATGATGCTGCTCACCTGTTCCGACCCTTCAGTCGCGTCGGTCGCGCCGCATGGAGGCGTAGCCGCCCGCTATACGCCGAACCCGATCGCCGCCGGATGGCCAACCGACACAGAGCCGGTGATCATCGATATTTCCGCCTCCACAGTGACCAATGGCACGGTCATGCGGGCGCAGCGGGAGGGCCGCCGCTTGCCTGGCCCCTGGCTCATAGGGCCGGATGGCGAGCCTACCGATGACCCACAAATGTTCGCCGCGCAGCCGCCGGCCGCCATATTGCCGCTCGGCGGATTGGAATTTGGTCACAAGGGCTTCGCGCTCGGGCTATTGGTCGAAGCGCTCACCTCGGCCCTGGCGGGCTTCGGACGCGCGGATGGCCCCGATCATTGGGGCGCGGCGGTCTTCCTCCAGCTGATCGATCCTCGAGCGTTCGCGGGCGAAGCTTCGTTTCGCCGCGAGACTGGCTGGTTCGCCTCGTCCTGCGAGAACACGCCGGCACGGCCGGATGGTCCGCCGGTGCGGCTGCCCGGCAGGCGCGGACTGGCGATGCGATCACGCCAGCTTCAGGAGGGCGTGAAGCCTCACCCGCAAATCATGCCGCAGCTCGGGCCTTGGAGCGCCGAACTCGGCGTTCACATGCCCACTCCAATTTCCGCGCAGGAGATGCGGGAGGATTTATGAGCGCTGCAAGTTTCAGCGTGGGATCGACAAAGGCAGCTTGCCCGTAACGGAGCTGGACGGCTGCAAAAGGTGTTCTGGCTAAGCGGCGTCTGTCCGAGAAGGGAGTTTACCAAGCTGCCCCCAGAACTTTACCACCTCCTGCACGGCGTCGATAAAAGCCGGCGCGTCGAAAGGCTTGACGACGTAGCCGTTGGCGTGCCGCTCGTAGCATTCGCGTACGTCCAAGGGCGCGGCAGAGCTGGTAAGCATGATTGCGGGAATGATCTTCAAGCGATCTTCCTGCTTCAATATCTCGACAAGTTTCTTACCGTCCATGCGGGGCATATTAATGTCGATCAGGATCAGCTCAGGGATTACCGCGTGCTCGAATTTCCCCTGTTTGCGCACGTATTCCAGCGCTTCCAGGCCGTTATGGACGACGGAAAGCCGGCAAAGCGGTTTCGCAGTCTTGAGGGCGCGCTCGACGATCTCGACATCGCCCTCATTGTCCTCCACCAGCAATATCTCGAGAGGTGGTTTCATGAATCACCATGAGGGTTCTGGGGCAGTGTAAAGAAGAAGCTGGTGCCGCGGCCCGGTTCCGAGTTCGTACCAGATCGCCCCACCGCACAGCTCGATGAACTTCTTGCAAGTGGAGAGACCGATCCCAGTACCGGGATATTCCTCTTTTCGATGGATGCGCTGGAAAACGGTAAATACTTTATCCTGGAATTTTGCGTCGATGCCGATCCCATTGTCGGCGACACAGAATTGCCAGACCTCCCTGTGATCCGCGCTCGCCCGTTTGGCGTCGATTCGCAAGTGCGGAACCTTGCTGCCGTCTTGGAATTTCAGCGCATTGCCGACAAGGTTCTGGAATAGCAGGCGCGCCAGCGTGGGGCTGGTTTCGACCTCGGGCAGATCGCCGAGAACGATCTCCGCCCTGGTTTCTTGAATGACAGTGTTGAATTCTTCCAGAATGTCGTGGGCGACCTGGCCGCAATCGACCGATTCGAACTGCACATCTTCACGCCCTACCCGCGAGAATTTTAGGATGTCGTCAATCATCCTCTGCATGTGCTGGGCACTCGATGTGATGAAATCGAAGTACTTCTTGCCCTTCTCGTCGATGAGCGGTGCGTACTGATCTCGCAAGAGCCAAGCATAACTATTCATCATGCGTAACGGCTCACGCATATCGTGCGAACAAATATACGCAAACCGCTCAAGCTCTTCGTTCGACTGCTGAAGACCCTTATTCAGCTCCATGATCTGTTCTTTTTGGATGTACAGATCCAGGTAGACTTTGACCTTGCTCTTTAGAATTTCCGCATTCACCGGCTTGAACACATAATCCACTGCCCCGAGTGTGGCGGCATGTGCGGCGTACTTTTCCTCCTTGCTTATGGCTGTCACGAAGATAATAGGAATGGGGCGCATGAGCTCATGCTCTTGCATCAGCGTGGCCATTTCGAAGCCGTCCATCTCCGGCATCTGAACGTCAAGGAGAACCACTGCGCATTTATGCCGTAGCAGCAATGAGAGGGCTTCATTGCCGGACGTTGCAGTGAGAATGCCGGCATTGAGGTGCTTCAATATCTTTGCGCTTGCCAGCAGATTTTCGCGGCGATCGTCCACCACGAGAATATTCGGCCTCATGGAAAGGGCGCTCCCGGAAGCGATCATGGGGTCCCTCTCAGGCGAATTGCGCTCTCAAAGGATTTTTCACGGTTGCAAATGCTCATGAGCAGAGGGCCGATCACATCGGCGTCCAGAACGTGATCAACCGGCGTTGACGCCAGTGCCGCCTTGGGCATGGCGCTTGCTTCCGCCGTCTGAGGGTTTTGCACGATCGCGAGCCCTCCACGCTGCTTGATGGCCTTGAGACCCTGCGCCCCATCTGCGTTCGCTCCGCTCAACACCACCCCGATCAGGGTATTGTGGAAAACGGCCGCGGCACTTTCGAACAAGACATCGATGGACGGACGGGAGAAATTTACACGCCCGTCAACCGACAGCGACATCGTTCTATCCGCCTCGATGAGCAGGTGATAGCCGGGAGGCGCCATGTAGGCTGTCCCACCACGCAGAGGCTCTTTATCCTCGGCCTCCTTCACCATTATCGCGCTGAGGCGGTTGAGATACTCAACCAGAAAACCGTTCGACCGTTCATCCATGTGCTCGACGATAACGACCGGAAGCGGGAAGGTGGATCCCAGGGCAGGCAGAACAGCTTTCAGCGCTTGAAAGCCGCCCGCGGATGCTCCTATCACGATGGCTTCATAGGCAAGCACTGGGGCGAATTGCGCCGCACTGTCTGTAGATCTTTTGTTTGGCATCCACTGGCTCGAACAGGTTCTTCACACTGGTAAAATTCAGCGATTCCTTATTTCCCAGGCAAAGGAAGCCGCCGTGCCGCAGGCTTTCGGAAAACACCGACAGGACGCGGTTTTGCAGCTCGCTATCAAAGTAGATCAGGACATTGCGACAGCAGATAAGGTTCATCTCCCCAAAGACGCCGTCATTCACCAGATTATGATACGAAAACGTAATATTTTCTTTGAGATAATCCTTAAATTTCGCCAGTTCGTAGCCGTCACTATAGTAATCTGCAAAATCGCGTTTGCCACCTGCCGCTCTATAGTTGGCCGCAAACGCAGTCATGTTCTTTGAGTCATAGATGCCGTTCTGGGCCACATGAAGCGAGTGCTTGTTGAAATCCGTAGCGTAAAGCCGGGCTCGACCAAGAAAATTCTCTTCGTAGAGGAGTATAGCCATCGAATAGACCTCCTCGCCGGTCGCACATCCGGCATGCCAGATTTTCACGAACGGAAAGGTCATCAGCACCGGCACGACCGTTTCCCGAATGGCCTTGTAGAAGGGCGGGTCGCGAAATAGCTGGGTGACCGTGATCGAAATCGCGGTCAGGAATTTATCGAAGGCGTATTCGTCGTGGAAAAGCCTGTCGAGCAGCTCCGTAAAGCGGCTCATCTTTTCGCGCCGCAGCACGTGATATAGCCGGCGCTTCAGTGAAGCGTGGGAGTAATGGGTGAAGTCATATCCATAGCGGCTGCGGATACCTTGCAGAAGCACTTCGATTTCGATGTCTTCGATCTCCCTGCCTTGCGCGTTCACGCCGCAAGCTCGTGCTTAAAGAGCCAGACGCGCAGAAGCATGAGCAGACGCTCGATATCGACAGGCTTGGCAAGGTAGTCGTTTGCCCCCGCGGCGATGCATTTTTCCTGCTCCTCGGGCATCGCGCGTGCAGTCAATGCAATGATCGGCATGCCTTGAAAGGCTGTCTGAGCGCGAATTTCCTGGATTGCCAGATATCCGTCCATCACCGGCATCATAATATCCATAATCACAAGTTCGATGTCGGAGTGGTCCTGGAGCCTCTGCAACGCCATTTGGCCGTTATCGGCGATAATCACGTTCATGCCGTGCTTCTTCAGCAATTTGGAAAGCGCGAAGGTGTTGCGCAGATCATCATCGGTCAGCAGCACCGTCCGGCCTTCCAGAACCCTGTCGGGGTTGTGCTGCATCCGCAGCAGTTCCTGCTGCTCTTTCGACAAGGTGGACCCGACGCTATGCAGGAACAGCGTCACCTCATCCAACAGGCGCTCCGGTGATTTCGCGCCTTTGATGATAATGCTGCCCGTGTAGCGGTTCAATTCGCGGTTTTCGTCCTCGCTCAATTCCCTGGCCGTGTAGATGACGATCGGCGGGATTGCGTCCAGCCCTTCCTGCTCCATTTTCTTGAGCAAATCGAAGCCCGTCATATCAGGCAGCTGTAAATCGAGAATGACGCAGTCGAAATGGGTCTTCTGTATTTCCGCGAGCGCCATGCCTCCCGAACCGACCACGGTGAGTTGAAGATCCTTTTTCCTCAGCAGTTTTTGGATCGCGATCTGGTTCTTCTCATCGTCCTCGACGATCAGCACCTGCTTGAGATCGGACTGCAGCAAGGCTTCAATTTTCGCAAAGACCCCATCGACGCCCGCCTTGTCGACCGGCTTGGTCAAATATCCAATCGCTCCCTTGCGCAGCGGCGTGGCGCTCTCGGTTTCATCATTGGCGCTGATGATGTGCACCGGCATGTGGCGAGTGCGCAGATCGCTCTTGAGATGGTCGAGCACGTTCATTCCGTCGATATCGGGAAGCTTGAGATCCAGGATGATGGCGTTGACCGGATATTCTATGGCAAGGAACAGACCGTTCCGGCCGTCGCCTGCCGCAAGGCACTTGTATCCGTGCTGACGGGCGGTCTTCATCAGGATCTCGGCGAACGGCCTGTCATCCTCGATCACGAGCAGCACCTTGTCCTTTTCACCAATGTGCTTGCGATCGTCAGGGATGAATTCAGCAAGGACGGGCTTAGGCATTTCCCTGAACTGGATCCGGCTCACTTGCCGCACTGCAAGTGCCTGCTCGATTTGAGGTTCGGCCGTTGCCTTGCTTTCGAGCATCATGGGAAGGACAAGCGTGAACGCGCTGCCTTCTCCCTTGCTGCTTTCGACGTGAATTTCACCGCCGAGCAAATGAGCAAACTTGCGCGCGATCGTGAGGCCGAGGCCTGTGCCGCCATAATGGCGATCGATCGAGCCGTCCTCCTGCTGGAACGCCTCGAAGATGTCGCGCAGCTTGTCCGGTTCGATCCCTATGCCCGTGTCGATCACCGCAAAGCCAACGGCGCTCTTGCTCTGGGCGCCGCGCTGCCTGCTCTCCCCGGCGCGATGCAGGTTCAGCGTAACAGAGCCGTTCTCGGTGAATTTGAACGCATTGGAGAGTAGGTTCTTGAGGATCTGCTCGACCCGCTGCGAGTCAGTGTGCAGCGCAGCTGGGACATCGTCCTCCACCTCGATATTGAAGACGAGCCCGGCCTCCTTGGCGACCGGATCGAATTGCTGGCGGAGCCGTTTGACGATGCCGGCGATGGGCGTGTCTTCGGGGATGATCGTGAGCTTGCCGGCCTCCACCTTCGACAGATCGAGAATGTCGTTGATCAGGCTGAGCAGTTCCAGTCCGCCATTATGGATGACGCGTGCTTCTTCTACCTGTTCCTCGGTCAGATTGCCCTCTTCATTGCTGGCGAGCGAACGCGCCAGGATCAAGAGGCTGTTGAGGGGTGTGCGCAGCTCGTGCGACATGTTGGCCAGAAACTCTGACTTATACTTGCCTGAAAGCTCCAGTTCCTGTGCCTTCTCCTGCAGCAGGAGTTGCTTGGTCTGTAATTCGCCTGCCTGCTGGCGAATTTGCGCGTTCTGTTCTTCCAAAGCCAGGGTCTTTTCCTCCAGCTCCTCGTTAGAGGCCTGCAACTCTTCCTGCTGCGTCTTCAATTCCTCTTCGCCGCGCTGCAACTCTTCGGCCGTCATCCGGGATTCCTCGAGCAGTTCCTCGGTGCGCATGCTCGCGGCGATGCTATTGATGATGACCCCGACATTGAATGTGAGCTGGTCGAGAAGCGCCTGCTGTATCGGGGTAAAAGCGTTGACCGAGCCGAGTTCGATCACGCCTACGACAGTGTTCTCGAACACGACAGGCAGCAGCAGGAGGTGTTTGGGTGTGGAGCCTCCGAGCGCCGACGAGATGCGCAGATAATCGGCGGGGATATCGGTGACGAGCAACGGCTGCCTATTCTTGGCGCACTGACCGACGAGCCCCTCTCCCCAGCGGAAGCTTTGCGGATAATTGTCATTCGGCGTATGCCCATAGGCGCCGAGAAATGACAGCGTGTCGGCGTCGCGCTGATAATCCTTCCGTCCATAGACGTTGGCGATATAGAACACGCCGAGCTGCGCGTCGATGGCAATGGCAACCGACTGCATGAGCATGTTTGCAAAGATCTGCAATTGACGGATCCCCAGCAGATTCTTCGAGATCGCTGCGAGATGTCCTTTCACCCAATCCTCGTCGGTCTTCTGCCGCACCATGATCTGAAATTCTCTGGCCAAGACCCCGATCTCGTCGGGCGAATCGACCGGTAACGCTATGTCCTTCTCGCCCTTGCGATAGCGCACCACGGCTTCGGCGATGCGGTTGAGGGGCCTCATGAACAGGCGCACGAAAAAGAGTGATCCCAGAAGCCCCAGCAGTGCGATCGCCGCACTGAAGAGCAGCCCCCGCTGCTGAACCTCCTCGGTCTTGCTGGTGATGCTGCTGTACGGTGCCTCCACCGCGATGCCCAGAAAATTGTCCGGGTTAAGCGGATCATAGCGGTATTTCCGGTAGGCGAGCACGTTTCCCTGCACCGTATCGTCGGGCACAAACGTGACCTTTTCCCGGGTCCGGTTCAGCGTAACGTCCTGCAAATTCGGATAGTTCTGCTGAATGCGGCGGTCATGGCTCAAGTCGCTGGCATAGAGGAAACTCTGATCGGGATGGACGAGGTAATCGCCCGCAATATTGGTCACATAAAGGGTGCTCTTGCTCGGCAGCTGCTGTTTCATGTCGCTGAGCAGCGCCCCAAGGTCGGCGTTGATGGTAAGAATGCCGAAGATCTTTTGATCCGGGCCGTAGACAGGCAAGCCCACGCGGAGGGTTAGAGTGTGCGGAAGTGTGATCTGGCCGGCTTCCCGGCTTAGCTGCATCGGGGAGAGATAGATAGTATCCGGCGAAAATCGCAGAATTTCTTGGAAATAATCTTGATCTGCAACCTGTAACAATTGGCTCGGTTCGGCTCGTACGATTTGATCCCGCGATCGCTCGACTTTGGCGAGTTCTCTTCCCTGGTCCGCTATCCCAGCCAAGCGGATACGCAAATAGCGAGGGTGCGTCCGCAACATTCCACTGAAGATGGTCGCTAGCCGGTCAGTCCATTGTGCTTCGGTCGCCCGGTCCTGAGGATCGACACCATTATTCTGACGCGCACGCATCAAACCGGGGACCGCCGGCAACTGCACGAGAAGCCTGAGATTCTCTTTGAGCTCGCTAATAATTCCGTCCAGCGGATATTTGAAGAAGTCTGTTTCCTGCTCCAGATCGTGCAAAGCACGGTCTATCAGGATCTGATTGATTCCCCGCAGGTATACCGCGTTAATGGCAAACGCGGTCGCAACCACCGCGACCAGAACCAACACGGAAAATTTGGCCGTAATGGGAAATTTCAGCGATGTCATACCGGACCTGCCATTCTCTTGCTCAAGCCGAGAATAGATCGCGGACTTCTACGCATAGAGAATTGCATCGAACGTATTTTAACCAATACCGCGACGAAGCTTGGCATGAGCTCCAAAGGGTGACAAATCCGCATGGCCTACAATGCGCGGCGCTTCCGGTACGTCCTCTTGCGCCCCTCTAGTCCCTGGAGGGGGTTCTTCACCCGGCTCCGGCACTACCGTGCGCAGTTGAGACTTTCCTTCAGAGTGGCCGTCGCCGCGCTGTTATCTCTCGCCCTCGCGCAATTCTTTGGCCTTCCCTTGCCGCTGTGGGCGGTATTGACAGCCGTCATCGTGACGCAGGGGAGTGTCGGGCGGTCGCTGAAGGCAACGACCGATTACCTCGCAGGCACGCTCGGCGGCGTCGTCTATGGCGGCGCAGTCGCCATGCTTATTCCGCATTCCAACGAAATCGCGCTTCTCGCCGTACTCGCACTTGCTGTCGCCCCGCTTGCTCTGGTCGCGGCGATAAATCCCAGCCTCACCGCGGCGCCGATCACCGCGATCATCGTGCTGCTCGTGCCCCTGGGCACACATGCGACCCTGGTCGATTCGATTGTCGATCGCCTGCTTGAGGTCGCGCTTGGAGGCATTACGGGTTTCGTGGTTTCACTGCTCTTACTGCCGTCGCGCGCGCACCGCCTGGTCGCCGAGACGGCCGCACGCACGCTCGACCGGATGGCGCAGGCGTTCGAAGAGCTGCTTGCGGGGTTGACCCGGGGGCTGGACGTGGATTCGCTGCACCGCATTCAAGACGGCATCGGCCGGGCAGTGGCGCAATTGCAGGCCGTGGGCGCTGAGGCTGAACGCGAGCGGTCGGCGCGTCTTACTATCGGTGCCGATACCGGGCCCTTGCTGCGCACGCTGCTCAGATTGCGCCATGACATCGTGATGATCGGGAGAGCGGCAATCGTTCCGCTGCCGAGTACCTTCGGGACCCGACTCGAGGCGTCGCTGGCGCAAATCACCGCAGCGTATTCCGATTACTTGCGTTCGAGCGGCGCCGCGCTCCAGGCAGGTCGTGCTCCTCCGTCGCTTGACGCCGTACAGTCGGCCCTTGGTGCCTACGGGGCCGACATCGCCGCGCTCCGCCGCGAAGGTCTTACGCGAAGCCTTCAGGCCGACGCGGCAGAACGGTTCTTTGCCATCGGGTTCGCGCTTGAGCAGATGCACCAGAACATCGAGGATCTCGAGCGGTGCGTGGCAGAGTGGGCCGATTTCCGGGCAGACGAAACCCCAGGAATGCAGGCGGCACGCAAAGGTGAAAACCTCTGACGGCTTTCACGACTTGTCAGCAACCGTTAAACCGGCTTTGCGGCACGGCGGCGGCGCTCGCGGATCACCTCATCCTGGCGATAGTCGCCCGTAAGCTCCGGATTCATGCCGGCGGCGGGGCCGGGCTGCGGCTGACGCGGCGGGGGGTGCTGCGGCGAAGCGGAATGCGGCCCAGCCGACTGGGCGTACTGCCCATCGCCAGTGGCGGGGTCGACTTGCGACAGGCGTCCTCGCAGCGACTGCGCCTCGCGCTGCGGCACAGGGGGCGAGCCCTGGGCGGTCTTAGGCACAGGGGCCTTCTGCTTTGGTTTCTTCGACTTCAATGCGTCTTTCAGCGAACCGCCCGCTCTTAAGGAAGCCGCAGACGCGCGGCCAAGCCCATTCTTTATCGATGTAAGCAGGCCGATGCGGTTTTTGCGCAACGCGGCTTTGGGAATTTTCGGCCTAGACGCCGGAACGGGTAGCCTCTGGGATGAAGCTTGCATTTGTGCGGGTTCGGGCAGGGCCGTTGGCAGCCGGGCAACCTCGATCTCAGGCCTGGCATCCATGGCCGCCGGCTCCAACTTCTTTTTCTTCTTTTCCCGCCGCTCGTCGCGCTTGCTCGATTTGGCCAGCGCGTTGAGGAGGTTCATCACCTCGCGTTCCGTCATCGGCTCGCCGAAAAAGAAGCCCTGCGCATAATCGCAGCCGAGCGCGCGCACATAGGCGACGTCGTCTTCCTTCTCCATGCCGACCGCGACGACATCTTTGCCCAGTTCCCGCGCCATCGCCAGGGCGGCGCGCAGCACAACGGCACCCGATTTATTGTCCGTGTCGGTACTGATCAGCGAGCGGTCGATCTTGATCGTATCGACCGCGAGCCGGTGCAGATAGGAAAGGGATGAATAGCCCGCGCCGAATTCATCCAGCGCGATCCCCGCGCCGAGCCCTTTCAGCCAATCGAGAATTTCGACCGCCTGTTCGGGATTTTCCATGATCAATGATTCCGTCACTTCCAGCCGCAAGCAGCCCTTCGGAACGCTCTCGCGGCCGATTATCAGCCGCAGCTCCTGGACCAGTTCCTGCTTGAATAGATGCCGGCTGGAAACATTGATGCTAACGAAAAGCGGATCTTCACTGCGAGGCAAGGTGCGGTGCCAGCGCGCCACCTGACGCACGGCGCGCTCCATTACATAGGAGCTGAGTTCGGCGATCTGGCCGGTTTCTTCGGCGACGGGTAGGAACTCCGCCGTGCTGAGCGAGCCAAGCTTGGGATGCTGCCATCGCACCTGCGCGCAGAAGCCCGCCAGCTGCTCGTCCCCCAGCCGCATGACGGGCTGGTATAGCACCCGGATCTGGCGCTTTTCGATGGCCTGCTTCAGGTCGCCTTCGATGGTCTCGCGCTCGCTGCGCTCTCCACGCATCTCGGGCTTGTACAGTTCAATGCGGTCGGCGCCGGAGCGCTTGGCGCGATACATGGCGGTCTCGGCTTCGCGCACCAGATCGGCGGGCGTGGCCTGCTGCCCGTCATAGACAGAAATGCCGATGCTACCGGTGAGCACCACATCACGGCCGGCGATCTTCATCGGCGCGCGCAGCGACCGGCGCACCCGTTCGGCAAGCAGTGCGATGTGCCGCGGTTCGGTCTCGGCAGACAGCAGCACCGCGAATTGCTCGCTGCCGATGCGGGCCAGCGTGTCCTGCGGCCCCAAATGCCGCGACAGCCGGCGCGAAATCGTCAGCAGCATGCTGTCGCTGACATTGAAGTCGGTCGAGCGGCTGAGCGACTGGAACGTGTCGATGTCGATATAGAGCACCGTCGGCTTCGAGCCGTCCTCATGGGCGCGAGCGATCGCGCAATGGGCGCGGTCGAGAAACAGCTCGCGGTTCGGCAGGCCGGTCAGGCTGTCATGGATGGCATTGTGCAGCAACCGCTCCTGCGCGCGCTTCTGTGCGGTGATATCGCGCAAAAGGCCGGCGCAGCGCAGCGATCGCGTCTGCCGCGTCGTCACTCCCTGCGCGCGGAGCTCATAATGCAGATAGCTGCCGTCCGTTCGGCGGAGACGGAACTCAGCGGTGATCTCGCCGCCTTGTTTCTCGCGGATGCCCGCCAGGATCAGCCGCATCCGCTCCCGGTCGGACGCATGGAGGTGCTGCAGCCAGTCCTCACCCTTGCCTCGCAGCGTACCGGCGGGATGGCCGAGAGCCGCATCGACATCCGGCCCGACGAACATCTCGTCGCGCCGCACATTCCACTCCCAGACCGAAGCGCCAGACGCTTCGAGCGCAACGACGCGCATTTGGAATTCGCCGGAATCGTCGCCATACACGTGCTCGCCGGTGTGGAACGCATATTGCGTCACCGTAAAGCTCAATAGGGCGACGATCAGCACGAGCCCGGCATGCAGAGCCGGCACGATCACATCACCCGAAAGCTGGCCGAGGATCGCCACCGCGGCGCCGAAAAGCCAGACAAGAAACAGCATCCAGGTCGGCAGCAGCGACAGCGCGCGCTCCTGGCCGCGCAGCGCCAGCACCGTCATCAGCAATGAGCCGATCACCGCAATTGGCGCATAGGAGAGCCGCGCCAGACCCGACGCAAGCTTGCTGTCGATAAGCGCGAAGCCGATCAGGAACAGCTGCGCGAGCACCCAGACGCCGAACACCGCGGCAAGGGACGCATGCCAGCGCCTGAGCTGAAGGAAAATATAGATGAAGATGACGACGCTTGCGGCGATCGCCGCCTCCGCCGACGCCCGGTAAATGGCATTGTCCGCGGCGCTCAGTTGGAACATTTTATGCCAGAAACCAAAATCGACGCAGAGATAGGCGACGACACTCCAGGCAACGAGGGCGGCGGCCGGGAAGATCGTATTGTGATTGGCGCCGAAAATCGCGGTCAGATAAATCGCCAGAACGCCCGCTATGCCGAGCAGAATGCCGTTGAACAGCGTGAGATCGAGGCTCTTCTTGCCGAAAATCGTGGGGTTTGCGAGATAGAGCCGGGGAAAACCGGCGCCGCTCAGCTCGACGATGTAGGTGACCGTGGAGCCAGGTTCCAGCACCAGCCTGTAGACGTCGGCATAGTCATTTTCGACGCGCTCCGGCTTGAAGCCGAGCGACACGGTGACGTTTTCGATACGCGGCGAGTCCAGATCGGGCCAGATCACTTGGCTGCCGACGATGTCATACCGCTGGGCCATGAGCCACAGCGTGACCGCCTGGTCCGTCGGATTGTTGAGCGCGAAGATCGCCCAGTTCGGGTTGGTTCCCTCAGTCTTCGCCAGAACGGACATCCGGCCCGCAACGCCATCCTGGCCGGAAGCGGTCTCGACGCTCAGCCGGTCGCCGCGGCCCTCGTAAAGCTCGCCCAGCAAGGTGATGTCGATGCGTTCCTGGTCGGGGCCGATCACGATCGCTTCGAGTGCCTGAGCGGAACCGGGGGCGAGAAATGCCAGGGCGCAAAGGAGAAGGGCAGCGGCTGGCATCGCCACAAGACGGCGCGCCGCGATCGCCAGCAAGGCTAAACGCCATTGCGGGAACCCGCCCCTCAAATCCATCGACATTCCAACGGTCCCTCCGCCCCCCACATGCTTGCCGCGTCTTCACGAACGCTGATTATCGTCTACTGCCGCATAGAGCAGATGGTCTTGCCACCGCCCGTTGATCTTGAGGTATTTGCGAGCCAGCCCCTCTTGTTGAAAGCCACAATTCTCCAAGAGCTTGCGCGACGCCGCATTGCTTGGCAAGCACGCAGCTTCGAGACGGTGAAAGCCCAGGCTGTCGAAGACGAACGGAACGAGAACGCGCATTGCCGCGCCCATATATCCTTGCCTGCTATAGGGTGCGCCGACCCAATATCCAATCGAAATCGACTGACTGACGCCTCGCCGCGCGTTCGTAAGCGTCGCTCCACCAAGCAGCTTGTTATCACCCGTTCGCAACAGAAAAAAGGCATAGCCGACGCCGTCGCGCATATCGCGCTGATAATGGCGCAGCCTGCGCCGGAAAGCGGAACGCGTCAGCTCGTCATAGGACCATTCGGGCTCCCACGGCCGCAGGAATTCCTGGCTGGCGCCGCGCAAATGCGCCCATTCGGCATAGTCGCCGGTCTGCGGCATACGAAGCCAGACCCGGTCGCCCTTGATCAGCGGGCCGCTTTCGCTAAGCGGCACCGAGCGCAGGAACGCCATCAACCACTCCTTTAGGCTCTATGTCTCTGCCTGAGCATGATCTGCGTCGCAAAATCAGTATCCATTTTGAGGATCACGCTTTTTTGCCTGAGTATGATCATCGCGAAACCGATGTTCGCCTTGACGGATCATGCTAATGAACCGTCTCACGCGCCGAACTTTCCCCTACCGCCGCGCGCAGCCGGTCAGATACGCCTTTCGGGCCGACACTTGCCGTCACCGGCAGCTTCGTCATTGCAAAACCGGCCGCGAGCGCGCCGACATTCGCCGCCGTCACGTTCTCGATGCGCTCGATCAGCTCCGCTGTCGTCAATTGCCGGCCGAACATGAGCGTGTCGCGCGCGACTTGGCTGGCGCGCGCTTCGGAACTCTCAAGGCTCATGAGAAGCGAGGCCTTAAGCTGGGCCTTGGCGCGCTGCAGCTCGGGCTCGTTCGGTCCATCATGGGCCACCGCGCGCAATTGCGTCATGATCACATGCACGAGCTCTTCCACCTGGCCATTGCCGGTCGCCGCGTGAACGCCGAACAGACCGCTGTCCGAATACCCCCATCCGAAGGCGTGGATATCGTAGCACAATCCGCGCTGCTCGCGCGCTTCTTGAAAGAGGCGGGAAGACATTCCGCCGCCAAGCAGCACGGCATAGATAAGCGAGGTAAAATAGGCGTCGTCGCGGAAGGAGGGCAACTCGAAGGCGATGACGATGTGGCTCTGCTCGAAGCGGCGCGTCAGGCTGCGGTGCCCGCCGACGAAACTCGCGGGTTCGTCGGCACGGCCCTCGCGACTGGGGAAGGACGAAAACAAGGTCTCGGCACGGCGGACGATTTCGTCATGGTTAACCGCGCCCGCCGCCCCCAGCACCATGCGCGGCGCCGTGTAGGATGCGTCGCGATAGGCAATGAGATTGTCCCGGGTGAGCGCACGCACGCTGCCGGCCGTGCCGATGATCGGCCGTCCGAGCGGTTGCTTGGGGAAGGCCGCTTCCTGGGCCAGCTCGAAGACCAGATCGTCGGGCGAGTCCTGAATCGAGGCGATCTCCTGGAGGATCACTTCCTTCTCGCGCTCCATATCCTCAGCGGAAAACAACGGGTTTTGCAGAATGTCGCTGAGGATATCGAGGGCGAGCGGAACGTTTTCCCGTAACACGCGGGCGAAATAGTCGGTCGTCTCGAAGCTTGTCGCCGCATTGACGCCGCCCCCGACGGCCTCGATTTCCTCGGCAATCTGCAGAGCGCTGCGCGTTGCCGTGCCCTTAAAAGCCATATGCTCCAGCATATGCGCAAGGCCATGCTCATGCGGCAGCTCGGACCTCGCGCCGCTATTCACCCAAATGCCCAGCGAAGCGGTTTCCAGATGCGGCATGCGACAGGTGACCACCCTCAGACCGTTTGGCAGCGTCGTCATTTCGATGTTCATGAATGGGCACCTATTGCCTGGATTCTGCTTCGCTGGCGGATAAAGTCGCGCACCGAACCGGCGTTCGCGTCTATTGCGGCAAATTCCTCCCGTCCAGAGAGTGCTTTTTCCAGCCTGCTTGGGATGGACGGCAAGCATCCGGCCGCCTTTTCGATGGCGTCCGGGAATTTGGCCGGATGGGCAGTCGCCAGAACAATCATCGGGGTTGAGCTGTCGCCTGCTTGTGCAATTGCGGCGGCAAGGCCCACGGCCGTGTGCGGGTCGGCGAGATAGCCGGTTTCGCGATAAAGCCGCGCGATCGTTGCGGCGGTTTCCGTCTCATTCACCCGGCAGGCTGAAAATACGGCGCGCATGGCCGCGAGTTCGGCGTCGCTCAGCCTGAAGGAGCCCGTCTCGGAAAAATCCGCCATCAGGGCCTTCACACGGCTGCTGTCCCGGCCACTTGCCTCAAAAACGAGCCGTTCGAAATTACTCGAGACCTGAATGTCCATGCTGGGACTTGCGGTGGCAACGACCGGGCGCGGCTGATAGAGGCCGCTTTCGAGGGTACGTGCCAATATATCGTTGGTGTTGGTGGCGATAATCAGCCGTTCGACTGGAAGGCTCATGCACCGCGCTGCGTATCCCGCGAAAATATCGCCGAAATTGCCAGTCGGCACGGCAAAGCGCACCGGCCGGTGGGGCGCGCCGAGGGCTGTTGCGGCAGTGAAATAATAGACGGTCTGCGCCATGATGCGCGCCCAGTTGATCGAGTTCACCGCCGAGAGCTGTACTTCGTCGCGAAACGCATGATCGCCGAACAGCGTCTTCACGATCGCCTGGCAGTCGTCGAATGTCCCGTTGACCGCGATGGGGTAGACATTGGCCGCGGCGGCGGTCGTCATCTGCTGGCGCTGCGCCGGGCTGATCCGCCCATCGGGAAACAGCACGTAAAGGTCGATTGCCTCGCGGTTTTTGAAGGCCTCCACGGCCGCGGCTCCCGTGTCCCCGGAGGTTGCGACCAATATCGTCGCGCGGCGGCCCGACCGCTTGAGCGAACGGTCCATGAGCAGGCCCAGAAGCTGCATCGCCAAATCCTTAAAGGCGAGCGTCGGGCCATGAAACAGCTCCAGCAGCCAAAGATTGTCGCCGAGTTGCACGAGCGGCGCGACGGCCGGATGGGCAAAGCCGCGATAGGCCGTTTCTATCAGTTCGGCGAATTCGGACGCAGGAATACTATCCGCAATCATCGGCTGCATAACCGACGCCGCCGCACGCCAATAGGGTTGACCCGCGAGCGCCGCAATCTCCTCAGGCGCGAAACCAGGCCAGTGATCGGGTACGTAAAGACCACCATCCCTCGCCAGTCCCGCCATGAGCGCGCCCTCAAAATCAAGCCTGGGCGCCCCGCCGCGCGTACTGATGTAATTCAAGCCAAATTCCTCAAGAAAGCATGCGGACAGGTGGGGCAGACTATACGCTGGGCCCGTGCTCGGCAATGTTCGCGTCGGTCCCGTCCTCTGCCCCGGAGGCGAGCTTATTTCGAGCGTAGGCGATAAAGACAATGAGCAGCGTCGCGGCCAGCGCGAACCACGTCAGCGCATATTCGAGATGCCGGTTGGAGACTTTCAGCATCGTCACGCCGGCGCGCGGCCAGTTGCCTGGAACCGGCCCCGCTTCGGCCTCGACAACAAAGGGCGCTGCCTTTTCCGCCAGATCGGGTGGCAGCGATGCAGCTAGCCCCGGCACATCGCGGCTGAACCAGCGATTGGCGGCCGGGTCATCGGCCGGGGTAAACCGGTTTCGCGGCTGAGAGGCGCGGGCAAGGCCCGTCAATTCGGCAGTGCCTCCGATCTGGCCGGCCTTTCGGGCCTCGGGCAGCTTCAGCTGTTCGGGAACGAACCCCCGGTCCACCAGCACGACATCGCCGCTCGCGGTCTGTAGCGGAGTGACGACCTTCCAGCCGGCCTGACCTTCGACGATGGCATAGAGATGGCGTTCGTGCTGATGCAGGAAGCGCCCGACCAGCAGCACGCGCGTATAATCGATATCGTGGGTTTTCTCCCAGCGATCCCGCACCTCGATCAGGGATACCGCTTCGCCGTGGACGCGGCTCTCGATCCGCTCGACAATGCCGAGCTTCCATGCGCGCCGGTCAAGCTGCCACTTGCCGAGTCCCGCCAGCACAAACACGCAGATGAGCGTCGTGAGGAACGGCAACGCCAATGCGCGATAGGGCATCACCTCAGGCTCCGTGATCCATATGACCTTCCCCCGCCCGGTACGCGGTGGACTGGCCGCTTCTCTTATTCATCGCATGGAACCAAGGCAGCCGAGTGCCGCCTTCCTGTTGCTCAAGAGCCAGCGGTTGCTAATGGCCGGCGGCAGGCGTTCCAGCCCCCCAGACATAGATGCTGACGAACAGGAATAGCCAGACCACATCGACGAAATGCCAGTACCAGGCGGCAGCCTCGAAGCCGAAATGCTGTTTTTCGGTGAAATGCCCAGCGAGGGCCCGGAACAGCGTTACCGTCAAGAAGATCGTTCCCACAATCACGTGGAATCCGTGGAAGCCGGTCGCCATGAAGAAGGTCGAGCCGTAAATGTGCCCCGCGAACTGGAACCGCGCATGGTGATATTCATAGGCCTGCAGCGACGTGAACATGACGCCGAGGATGATCGTCAGGAGCAGGCCCAAGATCAGGCCCCGACGATTGCCTTCCTGCAGCGCGTAATGGGCCCAGGTGACTGTGGTGCCCGAAAGCAGAAGAATGAGCGTATTGACCAGCGGCAGCGTCCACGGGTCGAAGGTGGAAAGGAAGCGTCCGTCGGTGGTGGGCACGGGCGGCCATTTGCCGCCGGTGACGGTATCGCGTCCAACCACGCCGAGCAATTCGTTGGTGCCGGGTATCTGCACGACATCCGCGGGAAACAGCGCGACATCATAATAGGCCCAGAACCAGGCAACGAAGAACATCACTTCCGAGGCGATGAACAGGATCATCCCATAGCGCAAATGCATCTGCACCACTGGTGTGTGAAGATGCTTGTGCTCCGCCTCGTCCACCACATCGCGCCACCATAGCGCCATGATGGCCAGGACACCGATGAACCCGGCCGCAAACACCCAGGGACCTTGGATACCGAAAACGCCGCCGCTGCTGCTTTTCATCCAGGCAATCGCGCCGATTGCCATGACAAAGCCCGCAGCGGCGCCGACCAGCGGCCATGGGCTGGGGTCCACGAGATGATAGTCGTGATGCTTTGCGTGAGAATCCGCCATGAATTGTTCCTTGATTCTGATCGCCTTATCCCGGCGGTCTCGCATTATCAAATGGCCTTGATGCCCAGGCTCTCGTGGAGATCGACGCAGCCGACGCATCAGGCTTATTAGTCTTGAAGAACGTATAGGAAAGGGTAATTTCCCGGATCCCGCTGGCATCGGGATCGTTGACGATGGCTGGATCGATGAAGAACGAGACCGGCAAATCAGCTTTTTGTCCCGGCTCCAAACGCTGCTCCTTGAAGCAGAAACATTCCACCTTGCTGAAATAGATGCCGGCGATCTCCGGTGTGACGTTGAAGGTCGCCGTGCCGGTGAGGGGCGTTGCGGAGCTATTGGCCGCAGTGTAAAAGGCCAGCGCGTTTTCCCCGATCTTCAGGCGCATCTCGCGTTGCGCGGGCTGAAACGTCCATCCGAGCGCAGAGGATACGTTCGCATCGAAGCGCACGGTGATCTCGCCGTCGAGGGTCTTGATCGACGCCGCTTCGGCGCGTTTCGGAGTGCCGTCATAGCCGGTGGACTGGCAGAACAGGCGGTAAAGCGGCACGGCGGCAAAGGAGAGGCCGGCCATCACAGCTGTCAGCGCGAACAGCGCAGCCGCTAGGCGCTTATTTGCGTTCGTGGAGGGTTGTGAGCCTTGACCCGAGGACTGGATGGTCATCGAAAAAGCCTTAAAGCGGCCGGTTGCCGACGTTCGCACCGAGCCGCACCAGCGTCACTAGGAAGAACAACAGCGCCAGCGCCGCGAGACCCCACCCGATCGCCAGCGAGCGGCCGCGCTGCCGCCGCTTCTGCTCCTCGGTAAGCACATAGGTCTCTTCCGGGCGGGTATCCGACATCAAACCAATCCCACCGCATGTTCGAAAAGCAGCATGGCGAACAGCGCGAACAGATAGAAGATCGAGAAGCCGAACAGGCCTCGCGCGGCCTGGTCCGCCGCGTGGCCTTCCCGCTGCCGGTAGACCTTCAGCGCATGGTAGAGGAACACGGCCCCGAGGATGGCTGAGACGGCCAGATAGGCGTTGCCCCCAAGGCCGATGAAAACGGGAGCGATGCCGGACGCCACCATCAGCACGGAATAGATGAGAATTTGCGACCGGGTTTCGTTCTTGCCGGCGACGACCGGCAGCATGGGAACGCCGGCGCGCTCGTAGTCGCGCGAACGATAGAGGGCCAGCGCCCAGAAATGCGGCGGCGTCCAGAGGAAAATGATGGCGAACAGCACGACGCTTTCGAGCGATATTGTGCCAGTCGCCGCCGCCCACCCTATCATCGGCGGGAACGCGCCCGCCGCGCCGCCGATGACGATGTTCTGCGGCGTGCGCCGTTTCAGCCACATCGTATAGACGAAGAGATAAAAGGCGATGGTGAAGGCCAGCAGCCCGCCCGCCAGCCAGTTCACCAGCACGCCGAGGCAGAAGACCGAAACCCCCGCGAGCACCACGCCGAAGGTGAGCGCCTCGTCCGGAGGCACGCGGTTCTGCGGGATCGGCCGCAGTGCGGTGCGGCTCATGATCTTGTCGATGTCGGCGTCATACCACATGTTGAGCGCGCCCGCCGCGCCCGCGCCGAGTGCGATGAAGATGAGCGCGCTCAGTCCGATCAGCGGATGCACATGACCGGGCGCGGCCACCATACCGGCAAGCGCAGTGAAGATGGCAAGCGACATCACGCGCGGCTTCAAGAGCGCAACGTAATCCTTCAACTCGCCCTGGTTAGCGTGGGATGCAGCTTGCGAAAGAGGCATTGCAGGGGCGCCGATCTTGGTCATGAGACTGCCTATTGGCCGATGTGGCTGAACGTGCGGTGCGTCGATCTATTTGATTCGCGGCAGTTCCTCGAAGGAGTGGAACGGCGGCGGCGACGGCAAGGTCCATTCCAATGTCGAGGCAGCCGGACCCCAGGGATTGGCAGCGGCTTTTTCCTTGCGTAGGAAGGCGTTAACCATCGTGAACAGGAAGATGAAGACACTGAAAGCCGAAATATAGGAGCCGATCGATGACACATAATTCCAGCCCGAGAACTCGACGGGATAGTCGGCATAGCGGCGCGGCATGCCAGCCAAGCCCAGGAAGTGCTGCGGGAAGAAGATTAGATTGACGCCGATAAAGCTCACCCAGAAATGCAGCTTTCCGAGGAACTCCGAATAGGTGTAGCCGGTCATCTTCGGGAACCAGTAATACCAGCCGGCGAAGATCGCGAACACGGCGCCGAGCGACAGCACATAGTGGAAATGCGCCACCACATAATAAGTGTCATGGAAGGCGCGGTCGATACCGGCATTGGCCAGCACGACACCGGTTACGCCGCCGAGCGTAAACAGGAAGATGAAGCCGATGGCCCACAGCATCGGCGTGCGCAGGCTGATGGAGCCGCCCCACATGGTCGCGATCCAGGAGAAGATTTTGATGCCGGTGGGCACCGCGATCACCATGGTGGCGAAGACGAAATAGGCTTGGGTGTCGACGCTGATGCCCGCCGCATACATATGATGCGCCCAGACAATGAAGCCGATGACGCCGATCGCTACCATCGCATAGGCCATGCCGAGATAGCCGAACACCGGCTTGCGCGAAAAGGTCGAGATGACGTGGCTGATCATGCCGAAGCCTGGCAGAATCAGGATGTAGACCTCGGGATGGCCGAAGAACCAGAATAGATGCTGAAACAGCAGCGGATCGCCGCCGCCGGCCGGCGTAAAGAAGGTGGTGCCGAAATTGCGGTCGGTCAGCAGCATCGTGATAGCGCCGGCGAGCACCGGCAGCGCCAGAAGAAGCAGGAAAGCCGTCACCAGGATCGACCAGACGAAGAGCGGCATCTTATGCAGCGTCATGCCCGGCGCGCGCATATTGAAGATCGTGGTGATGAAGTTGATCGCGCCAAGGATGGACGATGCGCCCGCCAGGTGGATCGAGAGAATGGCGAAATCCATCGCTGGTCCGGGCGCTCCGGTCGTCGACAGCGGCGGATACAGGGTCCAGCCGCCACCAAAGCCTTCGCCGCCCGAATCGCCTTCGACGAAGAGCGACAGGATGAGCAGCGTGAACGACGCCGGAAGCAGCCAAAAGGAAATGTTGTTCATGCGCGGGAAGGCCATGTCCGGCGCGCCGATCATGAGCGGCACCATCCAGTTGCCGAACCCGCCGATCATCGCAGGCATCACCATGAAGAAGATCATGATCAGGCCATGCGAGGTGACGAAGACGTTATAGAGATGCGGATTGGCGAAAATCTGCATGCCCGGTTGCTGGAGCTCCATGCGGATGCCGACCGAGAGCGCGCCGCCGACGAGCCCCGCGATGATAGCGAAGATCAAATAGAGCGTGCCGATATCCTTGTGATTGGTGGAGAAAAACCAGCGCTTGAAAAAGCTTGGTGCATGGTCGTGATACCCAGCCTCAGCCTTCGTCGCCATCATGCGTTCCTTTTCTTAGTGTGACTGCCGCGAGCGAGCTCCCGCGCCGGACAGCCAAATCTTAATCTCGTCTAATTTCGTTCGGCGGACGCAATCATACCACCAGCCGGCTTGTCGGCACTCGCTTGCGCGGCGGCAGGGGCTTTCACGGGCTCCTGCATGCTCGACGCGAATTTCTGCTTAGCCTGCTCTATCCACGCACCAAAGTCCTGTTCGCTGACGACGCGCACGGCGATCGGCATGAACGCGTGGTCCCGACCGCAAAGCTCCGAACATTGGCCGTAATAGATGCCCGGCTCGTTGGCTTGGAACCAGGCCAGATGATTGCGTCCGGGCACCGCGTCCATCTTCAAGCCGAAGGACGGCATCGCCCAGTTGTGGATCACGTCGTCCGCGGTGAGCAGTAGGTGAACCACCTTGTTCACAGGCACGACCACCTCATTGTCTACCGCCAGAAGACGCGGCTGGCCTTCTTTCAGCGAGTCGTCCGGAACACGCAGGGAATCGAAGCCGAAGCCGCCGCTATCGGGATAATTGTAGCTCCAATACCATTGATGGCCGGTCACCTTGATTGTCAGGTCTGCCTTGGGCGCGTCATATTGCGCATAGAGCAGCCGGAAAGACGGGATCGCGATCACCAAGAGGATCAGCACCGGCACGACGGTCCAGGCGACCTCAAGCACTGTGTTGTGCGAATTCTTGGAAGGCTCCGGGTTGGCGGCCGCATTGTAGCGGAACATCACCCACCCGAGCAGTCCCATGACGAAAATGACGATTATCGTGACAATCACGAGGAGCAGATTGTGAAAATTGTGCATCTGTTCGGCAACCGGGGTCGCCGCCTGTTGGAAACCCATCTGCCAGTCGCGCGCGCGGCCCTCGCCGGCCATCACGCTCGCGGCATGAAGCATCGTCGCGGGAAGCCCAACCGCGGCCAACCGGCCAACCCTCGTTAAGCTCATCAGCATCATCCGTTTACCTCGAAGCTTTTTCTTTGCTGAAGGCGGCTACGCGGCGAAGCTCATCTGCGACAGCCGCCGGTCCCGCGCGCCCTTCTTATTCCGCTTTTGCCCACCTATACAATATTTGTGAGCAGAAAGGCTTATCTCGCGTTCGCGACATATTTTCACGTGGTGTAAACGCCGCCAGCCACGGCACGCCGCAGCGTGTCTCACTTTGGCCTCAATGCTCATCGACGGCTGGACGCCCTACTTTACCATATTGACCTATGCTACTTCGCGGGTTTATGGCCATGCTGCATAGCAGCGTTCATCCGGATTGTTCACAGCGGAGAAGGCGGAGAGTGTTAGCGATCAGGTCTCATCTAGCGGTTGCGGCGATGGTGCTGCTCTGGCAGGCAGCCATCCCGGCCAAGGCCGCAGGACCGGAACTGAGCTCCAGCCAATTAAAGCGACCCACGGCTCCTGGCAGCTTCGCTGCGGCCAGCCACCGGGCGCGAAGCAAGAAAAATGCGCTCTTGTGCAAAGTGTGAAGGCGGAAGACCGGCCGAATATCTCGCTTACGGTGATTTTCCTTCGATCTTATGATGGTAAGACGCGCATTCTGCGCGTGGTGGCGCCGCTCGGGCGTTCTGTTGCCGACGGGTCTTGGACTGAAGATCGACAATGTCGATGTCGGACATGCGCCATTTCTCAAATGCGGCCCGGTCGGCTGCGTGGCGGAAGTCGTCGCCAATGAAGACCTTGTTACGAAGATGAAGACGGGACGAGCGCCGTTTTCATTATCTTCCAAACGCCGGAATTCGGCATTGGCGTGCCGATCTCGCTGGGCGGATTTTCGGACGGATTGACGCAACTTAATTGAGAGCTGCGGCTCTGACCGTCCTCCTGCGGCACCGCCTTTCTTAATCGCGTCCAATTTGACGCAGGTTGCGTTCGGGCCACAGTCGCGGGTCCAATGTGCGCCGGCGCGCTGTGAATTCCGGTAGCAACCGCACCCTACACAGCACGAACTCATTTACAATTTCTTCATCATTCGATTCGCGCGGGCCGTCATTGCGGTTCGCGATTTCGCGCGGCGCGTTCGCCAGTTGTGTTCGTTCATCAGTCAAGTTGCGTTCGGTAGTTGCGTCTTGCGTCCGATTTCGAGCTTCGGAGACGCCAAGCGGCGTCTCTCGCGCAGGCATTACGAGAGAGACCGAATGAGACTATTCCGCACCATAGCCAGCGCCCAGGGGGGAAGGGTGTTCGCAAATATGGGGGCGGCCTTCGGCGTCAATGACGAACTCATTGCGCAGGTGGTCCGCTATTTTCTGCCTCCACTCATAAAGAGCATTTCACGGCGTACCGAAACCTCGCAAGGCTTGCTTTACTTCCTCGAATTTCTCGGCGGCCGCCGCAATGACCGCTATCTCGCCGATCCGGGCATTTTCGGCCATCCGCAGGTCGAGGCGGAAGGCAATGCGATCCTTGCGACGCTGTTTCCGAACCCGGCCCATCTGCGCAAGATCATCGACAACCGCGCCAAGGTTCTGCCTGTGCCGCCGCAGATGCTGGAGCGGATGCTGCCCTATGTCGCGATCTTCGCCCTCGGCGCGATCGAGAACAAGACCCGCGAACCAATGCGGACAATTCTGCACCGCATCTCGCAAGGCCGGGTGGATGACATGGCGATGTCCAATCCCTACCGCGCGCTCGCCGGCGAAATCCGGCGCCGCCGATTGACGACGCGCGCACAGGACCAGGACCGTCGCACCGGTCTGTCCGGGATGATCGGGGCCTTGTTCGCCCGCGCCGATACGCAGAGGGCGGCTTAGAACGGACCAAGCCGGAATGCACTCCGCGTGCTCGGAAACCATTGCGTCACTCTTCGTCATTCCCGCGTAACCAGGAATGCCGAAGACAAGCGCCGCGAGGGCCGCGCCCATGAAGCGGTCGGGCCTCGCGGCGCTCAATAGGCTTCCTCCGTCAAAGATCCGATCGATATTGCCATGCCAATCCTGCTCATAGCGCTTGAGCAGGATTCTCCGCCGGGGTAATGCCAGTCTCGGCAATGGCTTCGATCTCTTCCAGAAACGAGCTTTCATCGGCGTGGTCGAGACTCGGACTTCGCTCGCGCCTTGAGGCCCTGCTTGGCGATCGCACCATATCGCGGGCGATCGGATGCAGCGTGCCGCGCCTGAAACGGCGTCTTCAGTGCCAGGCGCGGTACGCCGTCGCGCAGCGCCTCGCGCTCTTCCGCCGTCCAGTCGCGGACGAGCTCCCATGCCGCATCGAGGCTCGCCTGATCGTAGAGCAGCCCGGTCCACAGCGCCGGCAGCGCGCAAAGGCGGCTCCAGGGCCCGCCATCAGCGCCGCGCATTTCCAGGAAACGCTTCAGCCGCACATCCGGGAATAGCGTCGTCAGATGATCGGCCCAATCCGACATGCAGGGCGCGCTCACCCGGCAATTGCGGCAGCTTGCCGGCCATGAAATCGCGGAACGATTTGCCCGCCACATCGAAATAGCGGCCATGCCGATAGACGAAATACATCGGCACATCGAGCGCGTAATCGACATAGCGCTCGAAAGCTCATGCCGTCCTCGAAGGCAAAGGGCAGCAATCCCGTGCGCGCCTTGTCGGTGTCCCGCCAGATCTCGCCGCGGAAGGTGAGATAGCCGTTCGGCTTGCCTTCGGTGAAGGGCGAATTGGCGAAAAGCGCGGTCGCGAGCGGCTGCAAGCGCAGGCTGACGCGCAGCTTCTTCACCATGTCGGCTTCGTCGGAGAAGTCGAGATTGACCTGCACGGTGCAGGAGCGGAACATCATGTCGAGGCCGTGCGTGCCGACCTTCGGCATATAGGCGCGCCATGATGCCGTAGCGGCCTTTGGGCATGACGCGGCGTTTCGGCCCTCGTCCATTTCGGCGAGAAGCCAAGGCCGAGCATCCCGATGCCGAGCGCGCCGCCTGCCTCGCGCACCTGCGCCAGATGGGTGTTCACCTCATGGCAGGTGTCGTGCAGCGTGCGGAGCGGCGCGCCGGACAGCTCGAACTGCCCGCCCGGCTCCAGCGAGATCGAGCCGCCCAGCGTCGCAATGCGGATCCTTCAGCGCGATGATGTTCTCGCCCTCATGCACCGGCTCCCAGCCGAAGCGGTTGCACATTTCCTGGAGCAGCGCGCCGATACCGGACGGTCCCTTCATAGGGAACGGGCGAAAGATCGGCTGTATGAAATCCGAATTTTTCGTGCTCCGTGCCGATCCTCCAGTCGGCGGGCGGTTTATTGCCCGCTTCCAGATAGGCAACCAATTCGTCCTTGGTCTCGATGGGAGGTACGGCCGCTTCCTCGTCGCGTGCGAGCATGGGAAACCCTTTATTCAATGTTCAGCCCTGCTTCCTTAAATCTGGTACGTGTCAATGGCGCGCAGCCAGGCGCAAGCTCACGCCTCGGGGAGCAGGACAAATGCCGCGATCAGATATAGGAACGCACAACTCTTATTCTGCTGCTTCATATCATGCTTTCCAAATGAATTGCCTCAGTTGGTGACGACGCAGGTGCGGGACGTCATTGTTTCCTGCCGGCGTTTTGAGATGACGCGGCGTTTGCGGTGACCGTTTTTGTGGTTTATTGAGCGCCATGACCTCGCAATCCTGGCGAAGGCGACAGGCCATGCCGCAGAACAGCGTGCCGCGTCTCATGGTTTTCGACTCCGGCCTCGGCGGGCTGACGGTTCTGCGCGCCTTGCGTCAGTCGCTCCCGGAGGCCGCCGTCACTTATCTGGCCGACGACGCCCGCTTCCCCTATGCCGCGCTGGGTGACGCCGAGCTCGCAAACCGCGTCTGCGAAGTGCTTGGCGGCGCCCGTCGCCGAATTCGCGCCCGACGCCATCGTCGATTGCCTGCAACACCGCATCGACTACCGCCCTGCCCGCCCTGCGCGCCGCTTTCCAGCAACCGGTCATCGGCACGGTGCCGGCGATCAAGCCCGCCGCGCTTTTAAGCCGCAGCGGCCTCGTTTCGGTGCTCGGCACCTCGGCGAACGGTGAAGCGGGATTATACGCGCGCGCTCATCGCCGAATTCGGCCAGGGGCGCGGCTTTACGCTTGTCGGTTCGGCCCGCCTCGCCGGGCTGACGGAGACGCTGATGGCGGGCGGCGAGGTGGCGGACGAGGCGATTTCGGCGGAGATCGCGCCGTGTTTCGTCGAAACTGGACGGGGCGCGAACCGATGTCGTGGTGCTCGCCTGCACGCATTACCCGCTGCTGATGGATCGGCTGGAGCGCCTCGCGCCCTGGCCGGTCACCTGGCTCGATCCGGCCCCGGCCATAGCCCGGCGCACCGCCAATGTGCTGGCCGATCTCGGCTTCGCGGTAGGTGTTGGGCTTTGCGCGCGGCACCGGCAAGGCGATCTTCACCTCCGGCAAGCAACTCCGAGCGCCTGCCACTCTAGGCGGCGCTGCTCACGCCCGCTACGGAGCCTAGCGCTCTCGCGCATAACCTTACGGACGAATTGCCATGATCCCACGCTATTCCCGCCCGCAAATGGCCGACATCTGGTCGCCGGAAACGCGTTTCAGCATCTGGATGGAGATCGAGACGCTCGCCACCGAGGCGATGGCCGAGTTGGGCGTCGTGCCGCACGAGGCGGCCAAGGCGGTGCGCGAGCGCGGCGGCTTCGACATCGCCCGCATCGACGAGGTCGAACGCGAGGTGAAGCACGATGTGATCGCCTTCCTCACCAGCCTTGCCGAGCATGTCGGCCCGGAAGCGCGCTTCGTGCATCAGGGCATGACCTCGTCCGACGTGCTGGACACCTGCCTCAACGTGCAGCTCGTCCGCGCCGCCGACCTGCTGCTCGCCGATATGGACGCGCTGCTCGCCGCCCTGAAGCGCCGCGCGCTGGAGCACAAGCACACGCTCACCATCGGCCGCAGCCACGGCATTCACGCCGAGCCGACCACCTTCGGCCTGAAGCTCGCCTATGCCTATGCCGAATTCGCACGCGGCCGGGAGCGGCTGGTCGCGGCGCGGGCCGAGGTCGCGACCTGCAAAATCTCCGGTGCGGTCGGCACATTCGCCAATATCGACCCGCGCGTCGAAGCCTATGTCGCGGCGAAGCTTGGCCTTCGCCCCGAGCCGGTCTCCACGCAGATCGTGCCGCGCGACCGGCACGCCATGTATTTCGCGGTGCTCGGCGTGGTCGCCTCGTCGGTCGAGCGGCTGGCGATCGAAATCCGGCATTTGCAGCGCACGGAGGTCGGTGAGGCCGAGGAATTCTTCTCGCCCGGCCAGAAGGGCTCCTCCGCAATGCCGCATAAGCGCAATCCGGTGCTGACCGAGAACCTCACCGGCCTTGCCCGCATGGTGCGCGCCTATGCCCTGCCCGCAATGGAGAACGTCGCGCTCTGGCACGAGCGGGACATTTCGCATTCCTCCGTCGAGCGCATGATCGGCCCCGACGCCACCGTGACGCTGGATTTCGCCCTGGCGCGGCTCGCCGGGCGTGATCGACAAGCTCGTCGTCTATCCGGAGCGGATGCTGCGAGAATCTCAACAAATCCGGCGGCATCGTGCATTCGCAGCGCGTGCTGCTGGCGTTGACCCAGGCCGG
This sequence comes from uncultured Alphaproteobacteria bacterium, assembly GCA_963731855.1. Classification (GTDB taxonomy): domain Bacteria; phylum Pseudomonadota; class Alphaproteobacteria; order Rhizobiales; family Rhodomicrobiaceae; genus R-RK-3. The sequence continues at coordinate 207,863 of CAVSXH010000003.1, forward strand.
CGTCAGCCGCGAGGACGCCTATCGCCTCGTGCAGAAGAGCGCGATGCAGGCATGGCAGGGCGGCGGCGATTTTCTGGCCTTGCTGAAGGCGGACGCGGAAGTGACGCACGCGCTGACGGCGCGCCAGATCGAGGCGCTGTTCGATCTGGGCTATCACACGAAACAGGTCGACGCGATTTTCGCCAGAGTCTTCGGCGCCGAACATGATCAGGCGGGGCATTCGATGGCTTCGACCCGGACATCGCTCACCGAGGACCTCCGGCGCTTGGGATTGGTGCCCGGCCGGACGTGATGCTGCACGCCTCGGTGCGCGCCGTAGGCCCTGTCATCGGCGGCCCCGACGAAATCCACCTCGCCGTCGCCGACGCCATCGCGCCGGGTGGCACGGTGATGATGTATGTCGGCTGCCAGGACGGCTTCGACGATGTCGGCAGGGGCGTCCTCTCACCCGAGGAGGAAAGCGCCATCCTCGCCCATCAGCCCGCATTCGACTTCCAGCACGCCAGGGCGGCGCGCGACTTCGGCGTTCTCGCGGAGTTCTTCCGCTCCTATCCCGGTACGATCTGCAGCCATGCCGTTTGCGCGACGCATGGCGGCTCGGGGTGATCGGGCCGCGTGGCTGATGGCCGACCCGCCCTGGAATTACGGTTTCGGGCGCGGTTCGCCGCTCGAAAAGCTCTGCGCGATCCGAGCGGAAAGTGCTGCTCCTCGGCTCGCGTCACGACGAGGTGACGCTGCTGCACTACGCCGAGCACATCGCGCCCTTCGGTGGGAAGCGCATCGCCCGCTACAAGGTGCCGATCCTGCGGGACGGCGCGCGGGTCTGGGTGGATTGCGAGGAATTCAACACGAGCGGCGACGGCGTGCATGAAAATTGGGCCGAAAACGCCTTCGAGCTGATCGTCGACGACTTCATCGCTAAGCGGGCGGGAACGCCGGCCTGCCGCGTTGGCCAGGTCGGGCTTGCCGCGAGCGTGTTCCTCGATGCGGCGGACCTCGTCGCGCATGCGATGCCGATCATGGAGAGCCTGGGCCAGGAGCCAAGACATTGCACCGACATCATAATATTCAGAAATAGCGGCTGCTCAAAGCCCTTGCCTGCCCGGCCGGCCTGCCGCGTTAACCATGTTTTAAACTAAAATTCTCGCAAACCGAACTCCTCCCATTTTCGGAGTATAGTTAACAATATTGGCGAACATTGTTTCGTCAGCCACGAGGCGCACATCCAAAGAGGAGTTTTCGTATGCGTATCTCACATTGCCTTCACGTCACTGTTTGCACTTTTCGCTATCACGACTACGTGCAATCTCCGCACAAGCAGTTCCACTAGCTTCAACGCAAAGCCAATAGGCGTAGGCGTCACTCTTAATCCGGTCGAATACTACGGCCACGGGATACAACGACAATTGTTATCGTCCGCGCCGCCATCTATTATCGCGAGGGATATTACGATAGACCCTATCAGATCCTACCAGAAGAGAGCGACACTACGAATCTTATTACTACCCAAAGCCACTATACAGGAAAAGCACTATTATCGCGAAGACTACGGCTATTCAACGGCTACTGGCTTTCAATCTCCTTGAGCCCGGCCCGATCGCCGCCGGGCTCTCCCTGGTCCTCGATCCCGATATTGCGGAACTGATTTCACCCGGCAATTGCGCTGCGAATAGCGTCCGCATTCACCGCCACCACGATCCCGGCGATGAAATAGATGATGTCCCCCAACCAGCCCGCGCTTGAGCCGATAGCTCAGCCCGGATTGAAGGCGTGCTCCCAATTTTTGTGGATCGTGACGGATTTATAGGTGGTGTAGGAAAAATCGAAGATGATCTGAAGGGTTTTCAGGACCACGAAAACCAGGGCCAGCAAGAAAATATTGTAGACGATACTCATAACACTTCCCCCAAATGGCGATCCCGCCCGCCTGAACTTGCCCCGCTCGATCATCGTCTCGCCGCGCCCTAGAGCCTTTTCGCTTGTTCAACCCGATGGCATCGGAACGGGCTCTAAGTCTCTAGCTTCGTGCGCATTTTTCGCGACGGCAAACTGGTTGTCCACTGTGCTGCAAATGCTCTTGCCGCCTGCCCCGGGCTGCCGCTCGGCACTTCGTCAATAAATAGAGCCGTCGGCGCCGTATCGGACGGAGCCGCCGGAGCGTCGCCGTCGATCGACCCGCCGCGCAGCCTTCGCGCCCTCACTGAGCCAGCGCGCCTCGGTGCCGATGGCGATGACCTGCCAGCCCTTGGCGATCATGGACTTAGCATAATCGGCATCATTCGCGAAGATAGCGGATATCACGCTGTTTTCTTTGCATTTCGCCAGCAGCAGATCCAGCGCCTCCATCACCTCCCGCGACCGGATATCAGTATGTCCGCCGCCCGAAAGCGTCAGCGCGAGGTCGTTCGGGCCCGCGCAGATCATGTCGAGGCCGGGCGTGGCGAGAATCTTGTCGAGATTGGCGAGCGCGGATTGTGGTCTCGATCTGTCCGCAGGCGATCGTCCAGGCATTGGCGGCGCGGAAATAGTCAGGCATGGCAAGCCTGGCGCGGAATGGGCCGAGGCTCCGCCGCCCAAGCGGAGGAAATTTTACCGAATCGACCAGTTGCCAGGCGTCGTCGGCGCTGTTGATCATCGGGCAGATCACGCCATGCGCGCCGGCATCGAGCGCCCGGCCGATAAGGCCGCTATCGTTCGCTGCGACGCGCACCAGCGCCGGCACGCCGCCCGCGCCCGCCGCCATCAAGCAGCTCAGCATCTCCGCATGGCCGCCTATACCGTGCTGCTGATCGACCGTGACGAGGTCGCAGCCCGCTTCCGCCGCGAGTTCCACCGCGAATGGAGACCCAAGCGCAAGCCAGGCATTGAAGAGCGGTTTGCCCGCGGCGAGCTTGGCGCGGATGGGTCCGCCGCCCGTATCGGCGCTCATCAGGATGCCTTTCCGCTTATCCGCCTCGATCTGCCGCACCGCCTCGGCCAGCTTATCGATCAGTACGCGGTGCAGATCGTCCTCCGACATCTGGATGCCCTTCGCGGCGAAATCGGCCTGGAGCTTGCGAAGCACATCCGAATCGCCCGCCTCCTGGAAATCGGCCTTGACGATGGATTTGGCATAAGCCTCTGCATCCTCGCCCGAAAGGCCGAGCTTTTCCGCCGCCCAAAGGCCGGTCAGCTTGTTGCGCCGGACCGTCGATTTGAAGCGCAGCTCTTCATCAAACGCGAATTTTCTCTCGAACGCCTTTTCCCGTTCGTCGAAGGTCGTCATCTTGGCAATCCTCACCGATAGAGATGTCCTGGGCAAAAGAACGCTGATTTTCGCCCGCTCGCAAGCCGCAACTGACATAAACCCCCCGCCCAGCCGATGCAACGCGGCGCGGCGTCCTGGGCGGCTTCATCAAAAGATTGTTTCATTCCGGCAAAACCGCTAGTGTCGCGTTGCACAATAGCTTGATTCAGCCGGAGGAATGCGCAGCTGCCTATGCTCAGCCATGGCGCCGCTCGCTTGTCCGCGCCAAACTCAAGCCCATATATCCTCACAAGCCGCGTGTTTTGCGCCACGCGGCAATTTTGCATTTTGACAGGTAGCGAGGTGCGATCCCGATGAACCGCCGTCGCAAGATCTATGAGGGAAAGGCGAAGATCCTTTATGAAGGACCCGAACCCGGCACCCTGATCCAGCACTTCAAGGATGACGCAACTGCCCTGAATGGCAAGCGGCATGAGCGCATCGAAGGCAAAGGAGTGCTGAACAACCGGATTTCAGAATATCTGTTCACCCGCCTCGGCGAAATCGGTGTTCCGACGCATTTCGTCCGCCGGCTCAACATGCGCGAACAGCTGATCCGGGAGTTGGAGATTATTCCCCTTGAGGTCGTCGTGCGCAACGTCGCGGCCGGATCGATCGCCCAGCGCCTCGGACTGGACGAAGGCACCGCCCTGCCCCGTTCCATCATCGAATTCTACTACAAGAACGACCAACTCGGCGACCCGATGGTTTCCGAAGAGCACATCACGGCATTCGGCTGGGCCAATCCGCAGGAAATCGATGAGATCATGGCGCTCGCCTTACGGATCAATGATTTTCTGTCCGGATTATTCCTCGGCATCGGCATCCGGCTGGTGGATTTCAAGATCGAGTTCGGACGGCTGTTCGACAATGAGATGGTCCGCATACTTCTTGCCGATGAGATCAGCCCCGATTGCTGCCGTCTTTGGGACGTAGAAACACAGAACAAGCTGGACAAAGACCGTTTCCGCCGCGATCTGGGCGGATTGGTCGAAGCCTATCAGGAAGTCGCGCGGCGGCTGGGCATTCTTGTGGAGAATGGCCAACCCAAGGCCTCCGGCCCGGTGCTCGTGCGCTCCAAATAGGATAGTCAAGATCAGCGCCGCGAACGAAGTGCATGCGTCAACGCACTAGGCTTAAGGGTGAGCGATGAAGGCCCGGGTGACGGTGACACTGAAGAACGGCGTGCTCGACCCGCAAGGCAAGGCCATCGCCAACGCTGTCGGCGCTCTTGGCATTGACGGCGTCGGTGACGTGCGTCAGGGCAAATATATCGAGGTCGAGCTCAATGAGACCGATCCGGCGCGCGCCCGCGCGACACTGGAACGCATGTGCCGCGAGTTGCTCGCCAATCCGGTCATCGAAAATTACCGCTATGAGCTGGAGGAAGCATGAGGGCCAGCGTCATCGTATTCCCCGGCTCCAATTGCGACCGGGATGCCGCCGTCGCGCTTGAGGCGGTGACGGGCACGGCGCCGCAGCATGGTCTGGCACGGCGACAGCGAATTGCCGGAAAGCGATCTGATCGTGCTGCCGGGTGGCTTCTCTTATGGCGATTATCTGCGCTCCGGCGCGATGGCCGCTCATTCACCCATTATGCGGGCCGTCGCGGATAAGGCACGGCAAGGCGTGGCGGTGCTCGGCATCTGCAACGGTTTTCAGGTGCTCACGGAAACCGGCCTGCTGCCCGGCACCCTGATGCGCAACGCCTCGCTGAAATTCATCTGCAAGGACGTTCATGTACGCCCGGAGCGCAGCGACACCCCATTCACCGCCGAATATCCTACCGGTCGCGCCATCAGAATGCCGGTGGCCCATAAGGACGGCAACTATTTCGCCGATGAGGACACGCTCGATCGGCTCGAGGGCGACGGACGCATCGCTTTCCGCTATTGCAGCGAAGACGGCGAGATCACCGAGGAGGCAAATCCCAACGGTTCGCGGCGGAACATCGCCGGGCTGTACGATGAAAGCGGTCGCGTGCTCGGCCTGATGCCGCATCCTGAGCGTGCTGCGGACCCGCTTCTCGGCGGCACCCATGGACGGTTGCTCTTCGAATCTTTGGTCAATCACCTTCAATAGCGGCGCCAGGCCGCCATGCGCCTGATTAAATATCAATAGGAGAGCGGATTATGGGATTCGATGACGAAGTCGATCAGCTGAAACGAGAGCTGCAGACGCCGAAGATGGACGCGGCGGGCCGCAAGGCCGCAACCGAAAGCTTGCTGGCGAAACTGAGGGAACAGATCCAAAGCAAGCGGCTTGAATTCACCGCTGGGGACGGGGCCGAGCCGACGATCACTCTCACGCACAAGCCGAGCAAGGAGAAGCTGGCCACCATCATCATCAACGAAGATGGAAGCGTCACTTTCCAATCCGTGGTCGGTGAGGAGCAGACCGGCGACGATTTGGAGGATGCGGGCTATTTTCCTCCCTATGTCGAATATTACGACGAGGAGGAATTCCTCGAAGAAGCTCCGGAAATGCTCAAGCAAGGCATTGCGGAATTCGAGCTTGATCTCGAAGACGACGCATAACGTGCTGGCGGGCGGGCTTCGGCCCGCCGCGGCTGGCTTATCTTTCTCCCGTGGCGTCCAATTCGGCGGCGCCGGGAGGTTCAAGTCGGGCTTCATCACTGGCCGCTTGAGCGTGGCGTGTCTCCCCTCAGCGGAACCCCAGCATGACGGCAACCTCTCTCTCAGCATCAACGCAAAGCCCGCCAACGCCCAAAATCGTCGCGGAACATGGCATCAAGCCGGATGAATATCGACGCCTGGTCGAGCTGCTCGGGCGCGAGCCCAATCTGACGGAACTCGGTATATTCTCCGTCATGTGGTCGGAGCATTGCTCGTACAAATCCTCCCGCGTCTGGCTGAAGGAGCTCCCGACCGAAGGGCCCGCGCGTTATCCAGGGACCAGGCGAAAATGCCGGCATGGTCGATCTCGGCGATGGCCTCGCCGCTGTGTTCAAGATGGAGAGCCATAACCACCCATCGTTCATCGAGCCCTATCAGGGTGCCGCGACGGGCGTCGGCGGCATCATGCGAGACGTCTTCACCATGGGCGCGCGGCCGATCGCCAATCTGAATGCGCTGCGCTTCGGCGCGCCCGATCACCCCAAGACGCGCCATCTGGTGGCGGGAGTCGTTGCGGGGATCGGCGACTACGGCAATTGCATCGGCGTGCCCACGGTCGGCGGAGAGACGAATTTCGATGCGGCCTACAACAACAACATCCTCGTCAACGCGATGTGCATCGGCCTTGTCGACGCTGCCCGCATCTTCTATTCCGCGGCGGCGGGGGTCGGCAATCCGGTCGTCTATGTCGGGTCCAAAACCGGGCGCGACGGCATTCACGGCGCGACAATGGCGTCCGCCGAATTCGACGACGCCTCCGCCGAAAAGCGCCCCACGGTGCAGGTCGGCGACCCGTTCACGGAAAAGCTGCTGCTGGAAGCCTGCCTCGAATTGATGCGCGAGGACGCAATTATCGCCATCCAGGATATGGGCGCGGCCGGCCTCACGTCCTCATCCGTCGAAATGGCAAGCAAGGGCGGCGTCGGCATCGCGCTCAATCTGGATCGGGTGCCGCAGCGCGAAGCAGCCATGAACGCCTATGAGATGATGCTGTCCGAGAGCCAGGAGCGGATGCTGATGGTGCTGCGGCCCGGCTCGGAGCCGCTCGCCGAAGCCATTTTCCGCAAATGGGAGCTGGATTTCGCAGTCATCGGCGAGACGACCGACACGGGTCGGCTGCGGATCACCCATCTTGGCGCGCTGGAAGCGGATATTCCAATCCCCGCCCTCGCGGACGAAGCGCCGCTCTATAAGCGGGATTACCGGCTGACCAAGCCACCCGCGCGCATCCGCGCCGAAGACATTCCAGCTGGTGAATTCCGCCACCGACGCGCTCATGACGCTGATGGGCTCGCCGCATCTTTCCTCCCGCCGCTGGATCTGGGAGCAGTACGACCACATGGTCATGGCGGACACCGTGCAGCGCCCTGGCGGCGACGCGGCCGTGGTGCGCATCCACGGCACCAACAAAGGGCTTGGCCGCGACCTGCGACGTTACCCCGCGCTATTGTCAAGCCGACCCGTTCGAGGGCGGCAAGCAGGCGGTGGCGGAAACCTGGCGCAATCTCACCGCCACCGGCGCCGAGCCGCTCGCCATCACCGACTGCCTGAATTTCGGCAATCCCGAGCGCCCGGAGATCATGGGAGAATTCGTCGGCTGCATCCAGGGCATGGCCGAGGCGTGCCGGGCGCTGGCCTTCCCCGTCGTCTCGGGCAATGTCTCGCTCTACAACGAAACCAATGGCGTGGCCATTCCGCCGACCCCCGCCATCGGCGGCATCGGCCTCATCCCGGACCTCGGCAACCAGGCGACCATCGCACTGCGCCCCGGGCCAGACGATCATTCTCCTCGGCGGCGATGGCGGCCATCTCGGGCAGTCGATCTATCAGATGATCATCACGGGCGGCTTTGCCGGCGCGCCGCCGCCTGTCGATCTCGATGCGGAGCGACGAAACGGCGACTTCGTCCGCGCTCTCATCCGCGAGGGGCTTTGCGCCACGGTGCATGATATATCCGACGGCGGGATGCTCGTAGCGCTCGGCGAAATGGCGCTGGCGGGCCGAACGGGCTTTACGCTTGCCGCCCATCAGAGCGTCTCCGCGCCGCATGCGCTCTATTTCGGCGAGGACCAGTGACGCTATCTGCTGGGCGTTACGGCGGCAGACGCGGGTGCTATATTGGAGAGGGCGAGCCGCGCTGGCGTGCCTGCCCGAATCGTCGGGGAAGCTGGCGGTCACGAGATAACGCTGCCCGGCGAGGACGCAGTTTCACTCAGCAGCCTTCGAGCCGTGCATGAGGGCTGGTTCCCTCATTATTTCGGCGCGAATTGAGAGCCAAGCAGGTGTTTGTTGGTCGTCCACGAAAAGACCTACTTAGTGTCTTTGATTGCGCATCATTTTTTGTAAAACTGGTAAGATCATGTTTCGCAATGATGCCTAGAGCCTTTCCGTTCCGATTGAATCGGAACGAGGATCTATTCCTTTGTTTTGTCGCATTTTCTCGACGCAAACCGGTATCCATTCCCGCCTGCGGGGGGACATGCTTTGCTGGAAAATTGCTCTAGCCCGAGGCCCAGAATTATGCCAATGAGCGCGACGGAGATCGAAAAGCTGATCCGGGAAAGGCTTCCCGACGCTCAGATCACAATCAAGGATCTCGCCGGCGACGGGGATCATTATGCGGCGCAGGTGGTCTCGGAAGCCTTCCGCGGCAAGACGCGGGTGCAGCAGCATCAGATGATTTACGATGCCTTGCGCGGCAATATGGGCGGGGCGCTCCACGCGCTGGCCTTACAGACGGCCGCTCCGGAATAGCCATTTACCAGATGTAAATCTTTTGCAGTCCAGCGCGCCATCTCGTGCAATGGTGAGTTGCGCCGAACTGATGTAAAGTGGGGCGGTCACAACTATTTATTGACCGTGAGATCTGGCAGCAGCGCCGACTGAGCGCGCCAGAGCAACGCACCGAACGGCGAAAGGATGATTTATGAGCACAGACACGATCAAGGCCTGGATCGACAGCCAAGTGAAGAACAATGACGTCGTGCTGTTCATGAAGGGCACGAAGGATTTCCCGCAATGCGGCTTTTCCGGCCGTGTGGCGCAGATCCTGAATTATCTCGGCCTGGAATATCGGGACATCAACGTCCTGGAGGATATGAGCATTCGCGAGGGCATCAAATCCTATGCGAACTGGCCGACCATCCCGCAGCTCTACGTCAAGGGCGAGTTCGTCGGCGGTGCCGACATCATTAGCGAGATGTTCCAGTCGGGCGAATTAGAGCAGCATTTGCAGGAAAAAGGCGTGGAGTTTTCCAAGGCGGTGGCTTAGGCCCGCCTTTCCGGGATCTGGCGGCAGAGCGGACGTCGAACTGCCGCCACAGCGGAAGACCTGCGCCGCGAGCGTGTGTGAGAGCCGGGCGAAAGGCACCAGCATATGAGTGATGGCAGGCGGTCTTTTCTGTTGGGCCTGATCATCGTCGGGGCGACTGTGTGCCTCGTGCTCGGCCTCACGCTCCCAATCATGCGCCTGACGCGCTTTTATATTTGGACCGACGTGCATTCCTTGGTGTCGATCGTCCGCGAGCTCTACGCCTCGGGCGAGATATTTCTTGCCTCGGTCATCTGCACATTCTCGGTGATTTTTCCGTTCTTAAAACTGCTCTATCTGCTTGCGCTCTATTCGATGCAGCAGGTCCATCCTGGCGGCGACCCGGGCGCTTGCTGAAACGCATATCGTGGCTTGGCAAATGGTCGATGCTGGACGTGCTGGTTTTGGCGCTACTGATTTTTTACGCCAAGGCAACGAACCTCGCCGACGCGACGTCGATGCCGGGCATCTATTTGTTCGCCGTGGCTGTCATCCTGACCATGATTGCCAATTCCATCATTGAACAGGATGTCACTCGGGACGGAAAGCAGGACAGCGAGCCTAGCGGCGGCCAAGGTAGGGGACGCCAGCAATTGACAGATGCCGGCGTCCCGTCACCGCTGCAGCCATTGCTCGAAAGCCCGCGCCAGAAATCTTGACGCATAGTGCTCACTGAGTGGGCTGTTCACCTGATCTGATGAAGCTCTAAAACGCCGGCGACCAACCTATTAGCGAAATCTACCGGCACGGACCACTTGGACGCGCGCAAATCTACGCGGACACCAGCGCATTAAAGGCGCTCCGCTCTGCCTGTTGGGCCGAGCCGAGCACCAAAGCTCGATCAGCGGGAATAGAACTCCACGACCAGATTGGGTTCCATGCGAACCGGATACGGCACGTCGCCGAGCTGCGGGATGCGCACGAAGGTGGCCCGCATCTTGGAATGGTCGGCCTCGATATAGTCCGGCACGTCGCGCTCGGCGCTCTGTATCGCCTCCAGAACAGTGACAAGGCCGCGTGAGCGCTCCTGAATCTCGATGACGTCACCGGCGCGGCAGCGGTAGCTGGAGATATTCACACGCCTGCCATTGACCAGAATGTGGCCATGATTGACGAATTGCCGGGCGGCGAAGGGAGTGGGCACGAATTTGGCGCGATAGACGACGGCATCGAGCCGGCGCTCCAGAAGGCCGATCAAATTCTCCGACGTATCGCCCTTGAGGCGGGTCGCTTCCTGGTAGATGTTCTTGAACTGGCGTTCGTTGATATTGCCGTAATAGCCTTTGAGCTTCTGCTTGGCGCGGAGCTGAACACCGAAATCCGAAACTTTGCCGCGCCGGCGCTGGCCGTGCTGGCCGGGGCCGTATTCGCGCTTGTTGACCGGGCTTTTCGGCCGGCCCCAGATATTCTCGCCCAAACGGCGGTCGATCTTATGTTTGGCGCTGATGCGCTTGGTCATGTTTGTCTCCGAAAGAGATGAGTTTCGACAAAGTGACCATGCCCTCCTCCTTTTGTCCGGATATTCGCTAGATCAGCTTCTGGCCGGAAAACGACAGGCGTACCCTCAAGAATGGCCGCCACGGGCATGAGAAAAGGCGAGCCAAAGGGCCCGCCTGGGTCTGGTGATAGCTGAAACGGCGCGGCGCTGTCAACGCCGCACATGCCGTCAGCTCAAGACTTCTGCGCGGATTTGAGGAAAGCCTCGATATTGGCCTTCACACTTTCCTTTTCTTCCGGGCTGCAGACCTTCTTCTCGCCCTTATCGGGCTCGGAAATGACCGTGGGCTCCTTCTGACCGTCCTTTTCCAGGAACTTCACGTTGCCGGTCAGCCACATAACGGTGAACAAATGCAGCCTGTTGATGAACAGCATCTGCTCCTGCGACCATTTCTTCTTGGCCTGCTCCGAGCGCATGAGGGCAAGATAGTTTTCAGCCTGCAGCTCCGGCAGATCGCACATTTGCGCATGGGCGGAATTGCGCGCGGTCAAGATGATGCGGCGGGCATCATCGAGCGGCACCAATATGCGTTCCAGGTTCTGCCGGTCGATCTTCAAGACCTTGCCGTCGGGCTGCTTGATTTCGCTCGGAATCGTCGTGAGTGCAAAGCCGGTGATCAGCTTCACGGACTTCTGGCTGAGTTCCTGCTTTTCGGCGGGCTCCTTATCCCCCTTCGGCGCTGCCGTCGTTTGCGCCGTGGCTACGGCAGCGAAGGCGAGCCCGGTGACAAGACAAGTTACACATCCCAAACGGCTGAATTCAATCATTCTCATCCCCTGCCCTGTAGTCCCTCCGAGGGCCACACGCTGCCATTATGTAGCGGCAATCGCAATACCATAAACGCGGCATAATCATGACACTGTTGCCCCGCTACTCCACCCTGTGGCGCGAACGCCTCAGCCCCGCTAACGCAACGATCATGCCGCGCAAAGTTCTCACCTCTTGATCGGTTAACGAGGCCCGCTCGAACATATTGCGGATGTTTCGTATCATGCTTAGGCGCTTCTCGTCAGTTTTGAAAAAGCCCGCTTCGGCTAATTCTCCTTCGATATGAACGAAGAAGTCGAGAAGCTCGCCGCGTGTCGCCGGATTGCATTTGTTCAGGTACAGACCTTCGCTCGCAGGGCCGTCAAATTGTGTGCCGCGCCCGAGAGATGATCCGGCCGTGAGTTTGCGCCACTCATAACCGACGATCAACACCGCCTGCGCCAGATTAAGAGAGGCGAAGGCCGGATTGACCGGCGCCATAATCAGCGTATCCGCCAGCGCAACTTCGTCATTTTCAAGGCCGGACCGTTCGCGTCCGAACATAATTCCGCAAAACTGCCCGCCCCTGGAGCGCTCCGCGATATCCCGCGCGGCGCTTTCCGGCGTCGCAACTGGTTTCACCATCTCACGAATGCGCGCTGTCGTCGCTCCCAGAAAGTGCAGATCGGCGATTGCATCCCCAATTGTGGAAAACACGGCAGCGTTGTCGATGATGGCCACCGCGCCCGAGGCGCCGGCAATAGCCTTTTCATTCGGCCATCCGTCGCGAGGAGCGACCAGCCGCAGCTCTTCCAGGCCAAAATTGGCCATCGCGCGCGCCGCCTGACCGATATTCTCTCCCAGTTGCGGCTCAACCAGGATGATGGCCGGCGGGCGCAAACCGTCGTTTTCGGCGCAATCGCCCCGCTCCATTCGTCCGGGCTTTACATTTTCCATGCATACTCACCTTTCGGCAGCTTGGCGGGCAGGGAAGCCTCCCTTATTGTGCATCGCAGTGCTTTCATAGCAGCCCTTGCAATTCGGAAAACAGGTCGAGGAAGACAATGAGCAAAATTAAAGTGGCCAACCCCGTCGTCGAGCTCGACGGCGATGAAATGACCCGCATCATTTGGCAGCTCATCAAGGACAAGCTCATCCATCCCTACCTCGATGTGACCCTGTGCTACTACGACCTCTCGATTGAAAACCGCGACGCCACGGACGATCAGGTGACCATCGACGCCGCCCATGCCATCAACGAACATGGCGTCGGCGTCAAATGCGCGACCATCACGCCGGACGAGGCGCGTGTAGAGGAATTCGGCCTCAAGAAGATGTGGAAATCGCCGAACGGCACCATCCGCAACATCCTTGGCGGCGTCATCTTCCGTGAGCCGATCATTTGCCGCAACGTGCCGCGCCTGGTGCCCGGCTGGACGCAGCCCATTATCGTCGGCCGCCACGCCTATGGCGATCAATATCGCGCTACCGATTTCAAGGTGCCTGGCAAGGGCCGCATGCATATCAAATGGGTTGCCGAGGACGGCAGCCAGACGATCGAGCACGAAGTCTTCGACTTCCCGGCCTCAGGGGTCGCCATGGCAATGTATAATCTGGACAATTCGATCCGCGATTTCGCGCGGGCCAGTATGAACTACGCCCTGATGCGCGGCTATCCGCTCTATCTGTCCACGAAAAATACCATTCTCAAGGCCTATGACGGCCGCTTCAAGGATATCTTCGCCGAAGTCTTCGAGGGCGAGTTCAAGGATCAATACGCCGCCAAGAAAATCACCTATGAGCACCGGCTTATCGACGACATGGTGGCGGCGGCGCTGAAATGGTCGGGCGGTTTCGTCTGGGCCTGCAAGAATTACGATGGCGACGTGCAGTCGGATACGATAGCGCAAGGTTACGGCTCGCTCGGCCTGATGACGAGTGTGCTGCTCACGCCCGACGGCAAAACGGTGGAGGCCGAGGCGGCGCATGGCACCGTCACCAGGCACTTCCGCGAGTATCAGAAGGGCCGCGAAACCTCGACCAATTCCACCGCCTCCATCTATGCCTGGTCGCGCGGGCTAAAACACCGCGCCAAGCTCGATGACAATGCCAAGCTGGCGAAATTTGCCGAGACGCTGGAAAACGTGGTGGTGAACACCATCGAAAGCGGCTTCATGACCAAGGATCTGGCGCTGCTCGTCGGCGATCAGCAGAGCTGGCTCTCGACGGAAGGCTTCATCAGCAAAATCGACGAGAATCTGCAAAAGGCCATGCAATAGCTGTGTTCCTGTCCAACGAGGCGGCATCGTCCAAATGCGTCGACCAAACGAAGGCAAGCCGCCGTTTGGCGGTGTTGATGCAAAGAGTGCCGCTTTCCCTTGATGCGGATCGATGCGACGGAAGCTGTTGCTCATATCCTGGCCGCTGGGCTTTCGCCTTTGCCGTTTGGCTCAATAACACTGCGAGAGCGGACATCCTGCGCTCCTCGCCCATCGGGGCGTGCATCAAACATACGGCCGCGAAGGCCTGATCGGCGAGAGTTGCACGGGCACAAGGATTTTTCCGCCGGCCCATGATCTTCTAGAAAAGCCACGCTGCCGTCCATTGAAGCGGCCTTCAACAATGGCCCCGACATCGTCGAATTCGACATTCACCAACGACTGACGGACATTTTGCAGTGCTGCACGACTGGACGCTGGCTTGCCGGACGAACGGGACGGGCGTCACCCGCGAGCACCGCCTCGCTATCGTGATGCCAGATCTGGTGTTGATGAGGCTGGGAAGCGATCGTGCTCGTGGAAGATTTCCGTTTACACCGAGGATGTCGGGAGTTCGACCCTCTCGCCGCCCACCATTCCTCTCGAACATGTGCGAAACCTTTTTCGGCCCGGTCCCGTAGAATGCGGCAGGATCAGCAATGGAGGCTGTCATGCCCCGACAAGCGCCCGCCGCCAACGAGCGAACGCCGACAATGTCCATCCGGCGGCATTCGGCAGCCACGCAAATCACGCATTGGATCAACGCCTTGTGCCTGGCGCTGCTGTTCATGAGCGGGCTGCAAATCTTCAATGCGCATCCAGCGCTTTATTGGGGCGACATATCCACATTCGACAATCCGCTCGCCTCGATCGGCGAATTTCCCAGCTGGGCGGTCATCCCCTCCTATCAGGATCTGGCGGGCGGCCGCCTTTGGCACTTTTTCTTCGCCTGGCTGCTCGTGATCAACGGCACGGTGTACGTTCTTGCGTCGCTCTTGAGCAGGCACCTCGGCCAGGACCTGATCCCGACGCCGCGCGGAATTGCGCCAGGTGGGGCATTCGATCAGCGAGCATGTTCGCCTGCGCTTTCCCAAAGGCGAGGAGGCCAAGCGCTATAACGTCATTCAAAAGCTGAGCTATCTCGCCGTGATCTTCGGGCTATTACCGCTGGTCATCGCGACCGGCCTTTGCATGTCGCCGCAGCTCAACGCCGTTTTTCCTTGGCTGCCCGAATTCTTCGGCGGACGTCAATCGGCTCGCACGCTGCATTTTCTCGCCGCGTTCGGCCTGTTCGCATTCTTTGCGGTTCATGTCGTGATGGTGGTGGCGTCGGGTTTCTGGAACAATATGCGGTCGATGATCACCGGCCGCTATGCAATCGAAGTGGGAGACGGCGATGCCGACAGGTCAAAAGCTTAACCGCCGGACGCTGCTGAAAGCCGCTGGCGGATTTGGCGCTGCGCTGCTTGCCGGCTGCGACCAGATCACCGAAAATCAGACGGCCCGCCGTATTTTCGGTAGTGCCGAGACGCTGAATAACGGCATCCAGCGCGCCCTGGGACGCAAGGCGCTCGCCGCCGAATTCAGCGAAGCCGACCTGTCGCCGGCGTTCAAGGCGAACGGAACCGCAGATCCGGCTACGGAGGCTTATCAAGGCCTGGCGAAGGACGGCTTCGCGGGCTGGCGATTGCAGGTCGGCGGACTGGTCGAGCGTCCCGCAAGTCTGTCGCTCAGCGATTTGCGCGCGCTGCCGTCCCGAACCCAGATCACTAGGCATGATTGCGTCGAGGGGTGGAGCTGCATTGGCAAATGGCGCGGGGCGAGGTTGAGCGAGCTGCTGGCGCAGGTTGGGCTCAAGCCCTCGGCGCGCTATCTCGTTTTCCGCTGCGCCGACGAACTGCCGAGCGGGGGTCTCAGTGCGCCGGTTCCCTATTACGAGAGTATCGACCTGGACGACGCCTTTCACGAGCAGACCATCCTCGCCTATGACATGAACGGCAAGGAGTTGCCGATTGCGCACGGCGCGCCTTTGCGGCTCAGGGTCGAGCGTCAGCTAGGCTACAAACATGCGAAATATGTGATGGGTGTCGAGGCCGTGGAGAGTTTCGAGACGATCGGCGGCGGCAAGGGTAGCTACTGGGCCGACAATGGCTACTCCTGGTATGCCGGCATCTGACGAGCAAAGCTCAGCGCAATACGGGGCATAGGACTTGGCCTCGCCAGGCCGGATGCCTTGAAGCACGTCGTCAGCGCAGGTGGCCACAAAGCGGCTGGAGCGATGGCAAATCGCTCGCGGCAGGGTCGTAAACAAGCAGCTAAGTCGTTTAAAAGTAGTCGTTGATTTTATTGGCGCACCCAACAGGATTCGAACCTGTGACCTTTGCCTTCGGAGGGCAACGCTCTATCCAGCTGAGCTATGGGTGCATCTTGCCGATGCGGCGCAAACCGCACCTTAAGCGAACAGTTCGGCGAAATCAATGATGCGGCAGGGCACCGCGCCCGCGGTCACGGCCCGCCGCGCCGCGGCTTGAGAAGAATGCAGAGCGCAAGCGTTTGCGCTAGCATCCTATTGACCGCCCCCCAAGGAGCGCCGATGAGCGACCAAAGCATTCAGGACGAAATTCCTCTGCCGAAAGGGGCGCTGCACGGAGTTCGCATCATCGATATGACGCGGCTTGCGCCAGGCCCCTATTGCACGATGCTGCTCGCTGATTTCGGCGCCGAGGTCATTGCCGTCGGCGGTGGGCGCGCCGGACCGGCGCTCGAAACCTTCGCCAGGGGGAAGCGGCATATTGCGCTGGATCTGAAGACGGAGGCGGGTCGTCGGGCATTGCATGCGCTCGTGCGTAGCGCCGACGTCTTCGTCGAGGGATTTCAGACCGGGCGTCGCCGCCCGCCTCGGAGCCGATTACGCGACCTTGTCGGCACTCAATCCGAAGTTGGTTTATTGCGCAATCACCGGCTATGGCCAAGATGGTCCGCGCGCATGCGAAGCCGGGCATGACATCAACTACATTGCGATCAGCGGCGTTCTCGGCGCGATCGGCCCTGCCGGCCAACCGCCGCAGCCGCCTCTCAACCTGGTCGCGGATTTCGCCGGCGGAAGCCTCGCCGCCGCGCTCGGCATCATGGCGGCGCTATTCGAGGCGGGCCGATCGGGCAAGGGGCAATATATCGATGCGGCGATGATCGACGGCTGCCTGTCGCTGATGGCGATGCACTTTCCTGCCTGGGGCACAGCCCGCATGCCTGGGCGCGGCGACGGCTTACTCGCGGGCAGCGCGCCCTATTATCGCTGCTATCCATGCGCTGATGGGAAATATGTCGCCGTCGGAGCGCTCGAGCGGGCCTTTTTCGTGACGCTTTGGCAGATGCTGGAGTTGGGCGACAGGCCCGATCATGGTGACCGCGCAAATTGGCCCCAGATTGAAGACGCCCTCGGCAGGGCATTCCTGACGCGCACGCGGGACGACTGGGCTGCGCATTTCGCAGGCTCGGATGCATGTGTGACACCGGTTCTGAGCCCCGGGGAGGTCTGGGACGAACCGCAGATCCGGCACCGGCATCCGCAGGCGAACGCCCAGACGGTGCCGCCGATTCCGCGCCTCGGCCGCACGCCACCTGAGGCGGGCAAGACCGACCTCTCTGACCACAGCCGTGCAATTCTGGCCGAGGCGGGACTTTCCTCCGACGAAATTGATGCGGCCCTGCCTTCTGGAGCGCCGGATCGGAGTCTCCGGTATTCCTCTCTGAAAGGTGTGCGGCGGTTGCTGGCTTTTGGGCATGCTCACCAGGTGGTACACTCGCCGGGATAACGCCCGGCGGGAGCTGAGGGCGTATGTGCGAGGGGGGAGAACTCAATGAAAAGCTATCAGCTGACCGGCTTCGGGAAGCCGCTCGAGGCATATGAGGGGACGCGCCGGAGCCGAAGGGCACGGAAGTGCTGCTCGAAGTGCGTGCCGCCGGCATGTGCCATAGCGACGTCCATATCTGGGAGGGCTATTACGACCTGGGCGGTGGAAACCAGATCAAGATGGAAGGCCGGGTACCCATTCCGCGGACGCTCGGGCCATGAGACCGTCGGGCGGATCGTCGCCAGCGGACCGGAAGCGGGCAGGCTCGACAGCAGCGAAAAATTACCTGGTCTACCCCTGGATCGGCTGCGGCGAGTGCCCAGCCTGCCGGCGCTCCGAGGAGAATATGTGTACGCGGCAGCCGCGTTTTCTCGGCGTCTATCGCAATGGCGGCTACAGCACACATATTCTCGTGCCGCATCCGCGCTATCTCATCGACATTGGCGACCTCTCGCCCACACAGGTGGCGCCGCTGGCCTGCGCCGGGGTAACGACTTTTTCGGCGATCAAAAAGGTCGGGCCGGCGATTGCCGAAGCGCCGATTCTGATCATGGGCGCGGGCGGCCTCGGGCTGATGGCTCTCAGTCTGCTCAAGGCTCTCGGCGCCAAAGGTGCGGCTGTGGTCGATACCGACCCGACGAAACGCGATGCCGCAATGGCGGCGGGCGCGATCGCCGCCGTTGACGGCCGCGCTCCGGACGCCGCCGCCCAGGTCCTCGCCGCGCTTGGCGAGCCGCCGATTGCGGCCATCGATTTCGTCGGCGCCCCTGACACGGTTACGCTCGCCATGGCGGTGCTGGCCAAGGGCGGCAATTGCATCGTCGTCGGGCTGCATGGTGGGCAGGTGACGCTGCCGATCCCGTCCTTTCCTTTGCGCGTGGTCGGCGTCGTCGGCTCTCTGGTCGGCAATCTGGCGGAACTCAATGAATTGGTTGAACTCGCCAAAGCAGGAAAGGTGGCCGCCATCCCGATCGAGGAACGCCCGCTGGATCAGGCGGACGCGATGCTTGCTGATCTGCGCCATGGCAAGATCGTCGGGCGCGGCGTTCTGGTGCCTTGAATAGTGAGGGAATTCCTTCCGGTGACTTCTATTGGCGACCCACGGCGTTGAGCGACCAATCATAATCATGGCCGGCGATGGATGCCTTGCCTGCCAGCTTTGCCATCAGCTCGGGTTGGGCGAATTTCCGTAGATGGGCGATGACGCCTTTGTCGCCGCCGCCGAAATCCTCCTTGAACCACTGATAGATGCTGGAGACGCGAACACTTCCGTCCGGCGCGATGCTGACACCTCGCGGATGATTAACATAGGCGCGCGCCGCCGCTTCGAGATCGGCATCGAGGCCTTTCGCGGCCCACGGCGTGCGTTTCAGGTTGGGGCAGCCGATAGAGGCGCAATTAACGGCGTAATGCACGCGGGGATCTCCAAACTTCGGCCGCAGCACATCATGCTCGATATTGTCCAGCGACAGCGATTGGCCTTCGACGGTCAGGAGCTTCGTGCGCCATGGGCCGAAGGAAGCTTTGAAGTCGAGCAGTCCAGTCCCGGTGCTCTTGATGTCGCGGATCGACTTGACGGGATAATTGTCCAGCAGCACCTTAAGGGTCGCGGCATTGTAGAGGTTGACCCAGAAAACAAACGCTCGGTCGCGCTCCATTGCCGAGGGTTTCAGCGATTGCAGCGAAGCAAGATAGGCGTCGAGCCGTTGGAGATCGGCCTTATTTTTCTTCCATTTCGAATAGTCGACGAGGTTGATCCCCGAACGCCCGGCCGTTACATATCTGGCAAGCAGATCGCGATAGCCATCGTCATTCCCTTGCGCACGGAGCACCGATCCGCCGGAAAATACGCTTCCGCATACGGCAAGCGCCATGACGATGACCATTCTGCGCTTCATGATCTCTTGCCCTTCTTCCTGCGCTTCGCGAAGGACGGCACACTCGCCTACGGAGAAGCTGTTCCTATGCATCACGCCCATCTTGGCAGCGCCGCATAGCGCACCTATTCTCCCGTTGTTAGCAATTGATTCCGGATTGGTGATGACAGCAGCTCAGGATCGCATTCCCCAGATCATCGCGGGCGAAATCCAGGCGAAGGCGCAGCAGGTGATCGCGGCGGTCGCGCTTCTTGATGAGGGCTCGACGGTGCCGTTCATCGCGCGCTACCGCAAGGAGGCGACGGGTGGGCTCGACGACATACAGCTCCGTCTGCTGGAGGAACGGCTCAGCTATCTGCGCGAGCTGGAGGCGCGGCGCAAGACGGTGCTGGATAGCATCACGTCGCAAGGCAAGCTGACCGACGAGTTGTCGGCCAAGATCACCGGGGTGCAGACCAAGGCGGAGCTGGAAGACCTGTACCTCCCCTTCAAGCCGAAGCGCCGCACCCGCGCCCAGATCGCCCGCGAGCGCGGGCTGCAGCCGCTCGCCGATGCGATCCTCGCCGACCGCAAGCTGAATCCGGCCGAAATCGCCGCCGCCTATCTGGGCGAGGAAGTGCCGGATGCGAAGGCGGCGCTGGACGGTGCGCGCGACATCCTCACCGAGACCTTCGCTGAGAACGCCGATCTGCGTCGGCAAGCTGCGCACCCACATGAAGGGCCGCTCCATGCTGCACGCCAAGGTGACGCCGGGCAAGGAAGAGGAAGGCGCCAAATTCGCCGACTATTTCAACCATGTCGAGAATTGGAAGGACATTCCGGGCCACCGCGCCCTCGCCATGCTGCGCGCCCGCAATGAGGAGGTGTTGTCGCTCGACATCGAAGTCGGACGCCGACGACACTTCCGCGGTCAAGCCGGTCGAGCGGATGATCGCCGGCACCTACGACATCAACGCCAAGGGCGGCGCGGCGGATGCCTGGCTGATGGATGTGGTGCGCTGGTCGTGGAAGGTGAAATTCTCGCTCAGCCTAGCCCTCGACCTGATGACCGAGATGCGCGAACGCGCCGAGGAGGAGGCGATCCGCGTCTTCGCGCGCAATCTGAAGGATCTGCTGCTCGCCGCTCCGGCCGGTTCGCGCCCGACCATGGGGCTGGATCCGGGCATACGCACCGGCGTCAAGGTGGCGGTGGTGGACGGAACCGGCAAGCTGCTGGATACGGCGACCGTCTATCCATTCCAGCCGCGCAACGACGTCCGCGGCGCGCAGACCGAGATCGCCGGACTGATCCGCAAGCATAAGGTCGAGCTGATCGCCATCGGCAACGGCACGGCCAGCCGCGAAACCGACAAGCTGGTCGCCGATATGATCGGCCTGATGCCGCCGCCCAAGCCGATCAAGGTGGTGGTCAGCGAAGCGGGCGCTTCGGTCTATTCGGCGTCGGCGGCTGCGTCGGCGGAGTTCCCCGATCTCGACGTGTCGCTGCGCGGCGCCGTTTCCATCGCGCGCCGCCTGCAGGATCCGCTCGCCGAACTGGTGAAGATCGACCCGAAATCCATCGGCGTCGGCCAATATCAGCACGACGTGGACCAGCACCGGCTCGCCAAGGCGCTGGACGGCGTGGTGGAAGATGCGTGAACGCCGTGGGCGTCGATCTGAACACCGCCTCGGCGTCGCTGCTGGCGCGCGTATCCGGGCTCGGCAGCTCGATCGCGGAGGCCATCATCGCCCATCGCGACAATATCGGCCCGTTCAAGACGCGCAAGGAGCTGCTGAAAGTCGCCGCGGCTCGGCCCGAAGACCTTCGAGCAATGCGCCGGCTTCCTGCGCATTCCGAACGGCAAGGAACCGCTCGACGCCTCGTCCGTGCATCCGGAAGCCTATGGCGTGGCGAAGAAGATCGTCGCGTCCTGCGGGCGCGACCTGCGGGCGCTGATGGGCGACAGCGCGGCGCTGAAGGCGATCGACCCGCGCGCCTTCGTCGACGAGCATTTCGGCCTGCCGACCGTGCGCGACATCATCGCCGAACTGGAAAAGCCCGGCCGCGATCCGCGCCCGGAATTCCGCACCGCGACCTTCGCCGACGGTGTCGAGGAGATGAGCGATCTGCGCCCCGGCATGCTGCTGGAAGGCACGGTCACCAATGTCGCGGCCTTCGGCGCGTTCGTCGACATCGGCGTGCATCAGGACGGGCTGGTGCATGTCTCCCAGCTCGCCGACCGATTCGTGAAGGACCCGCATGAGGTCGTCAAAGCCGGCGATGTGGTGAAGGTGCGCGTCGTCGAAGTCGACGTCAAGCGAAAGCGCATCAGCCCTTACCATGCGCAAGGACGATGGCGGAGCGGCGCGCGCGAGCGGCGACAGGCCGCCGCGCGATCAGGTGCGCGGACCGATGTCGAGCCGTCCCCCGGAGAAGGGCAAGGACAAGCCGGCCAGCGGCGGCATGGGCGCGTTCGGCGCCGCGCTGTCCGATGCAATGCGGCGCAAATAGCGCTGCACAATCACGCGGCGAACCGAACGCCATTGCGGTCGTCGCGCGATGACCTATGCTGGGCGGCCAATTGGAAATGGACCGCTTATGACCGAAATGGACAATCCCCTGCTGGCGAAATGGCCGGCGCCTTACGAAGTGCCGCCCTTCGCCAACATCCGCACTGAGCATTATCTGCCCGCCATGGATGCCGCTTTCGCCGAGCATCATGCCGAAATTGCCGCGATCGCCGACGATCCCGCAACCGCCGACCTTTGCGACCGTCATCGAGCCTCTCGAACGCAGCGGCTGGCTGTTTTTACGCGTCGCCTCGGCGTTTCTCAATCTGGCGGACGTGCAATCGACCGAGGCGATTCAGGAGATCGAGCGCGAACTATCGCCGCGCATCGCCGCGCATCAGCAGGCCATCGCCACCCATCCCGGCCTGTTTGCCAGGGTCGCCGCGCTCTACGCAACGCGCGAAGAGGCTGGGACTGAACCCCGAGCAGATGCGGGTGCTGGAAGAGCGCTACAAATCACTCATCCGGGCGGGTGCGCATTTGGACGAATCCGGCCGCGCCCGCATGGCCGAGATCACCCAGCGGCAAGCGGAGCTTTCCACCCGCTTCAGCCAGAACGTGCTCGCCGACGAGAACAGCTATCTGCTGCTGCTTGAGGAAGGCGACCTCACGGGATTGCCGGATTTCCTCATCGCCGCCGCTGCCGAAACCGCGACAGGAGCGTGGGCATGAGGGGAAATACGGCATTACCTTGTCGCGCTCCAGCATCATGCCGTTCCTGCAATTTTCGGCGCGACGCGATCTGCGCGAGGAAGCATTCAAGGCCTGGATCGCGCGTGGCGCGGGCGGCGGCGAGACCGACAATCGCGCCATCATCGCCGAGATGCTGCGCCTGCGCGCCGAAAAAGCCCGGCTGCTCGGCTTCGCGACCTATGCCGAATTCGGCCTGGACGACACGATGGCGGCGCGCCCCGCGTCGGTGCGGAAACTGCTTGAGGCGGTTTGGGAGCCGGCGCGTTCAAGGCGATGGCGGAGAGCGCCGATCTAAGCGCCGCCGCCGCCCAGGAAGGCGGCAATTTCGCGCTCGCGCCGTGGGACTGGCGCTATTACGCCGAAAAGGTCCGTAAGGCGAAACACGATATCGACGAGGCCGAAATCAAGCCCTATTTCGAGCTGAACCGGATGATCGAAGCCGCCTTCGACACCGCTCACAGGCTCTTCGGCGTCACCGTCAAGGAACGCGCGACCTGGCCACTCTATCATCCGGATGTGCGGGCCTGGGAGATGTTCGGCCGCGACGGCGAGCCGCTCGGGCTATTCCTCGGCGACTATTTCGCGCGAGCCACAAAGCGTGGCGGCGCCTGGATGTCGGCCTATCGCGTCGCAGCACAAGCTGGAAGGCAATGTACGGCCGGTCATCGTCAACGTTCTCAATTTCGTGAAGGGCGCGCCCGGCGAACCCAGCCTCCTGAGCATCGACGATGCGCGCACGCTGTTCCACGAATTCGGCCATGCGCTGCACGGGCTGCTCTCGGACGTGACCTACCGCTCGATTTCCTGCACGAGCGTGAAGCGCGATTTCGTCGAGCTGCCGTCGCAGCTTTACGAACATTGGCTGCTGACGCCGGAAGTGCTCGGCCGTTTCGCCGTGCACGCCACGACCGGCGAGCCGATGCCGCGCTGCAGCTGATGGAGAAACTGCTCGCAGCGCGCAAATTCGACCAGGGGTTCTCGACCGTCGAATATGTTGCATCGGCCATCATCGATCTGGATCTGCACGAACAGGCCCGGCCGGAGACGGACGTCGATATTGATGCTGCAGAGGCGGAGGCACTTGCCCGTATGGGAATGCCGGCGGAAATCGTGCTGCGGCATCGGCCGCACGCATTTTCTGCATTTGTTCGCGGCGGCGGCTATGCGGCGGGCTATTACAGCTATCTCTGGTCGGAAGTCATGGACGCCGACGCCTTCAGCGCCTTCCAGGAAACCGGCGACGTTTTCCACCCGGAAACAGCGGAGAAACTGCGTCGCTACATCTATTCCAGCGGCGGCAGTTTGGATCCTGCGGAAGCCTATCGGGCGTTTCGCGGGCGGATGCCGGAGATCGACGCGCTGCTGGAAAAGCGTGGGCTGAAACGGCCTGCCGCCAGGCGGCATAGGCGAAGCGGCATAGGCGAGAAGTCGGGGAGCGGGATGGATTTCGCGCAGTTCAATGCCTATCACACGCCGGCTCTGGAGCGGGAGGAGGCGAAGCATTGCCTCATCCTCTCGTTGATGGCCCGTGCGGCGATCGAGGAAGACCGCCCGGCCAGACGCAGAAATGGTCGTTCGGCGAGCCCGGTGCCTGCGCAGTTCGCACCCAGGGGCGCGGCCTCGTCCTGGGAGTCACTGACGCGCGACCAATGCCGCCAGCTTGCCGAGGAGGTCGCGGGCACGCACTTTAACAGCGTGCTCGGACCCGACGAGGCGGCGCTCTGGGTGGTGGAGCGGGCGAAAGAGCTGGGCAGCGTTTCAAGCAAACCTTCGCCCAGCGGATTCACGCGCTTAGCCGTCCGCCTCGCTATCCGGGGGCGGACGGCTATGCTCATCCCGTGACGCCCGCCGACATGAATCCGTTTGCCGAATGGTATAGGGCGTTCATCGCGGAGGCGGCGCCGGAAGACCAGCCACCCAGCAATGGGGAGATCGAACGCAAGGCGGCTTCGGGCGATTGCCTGTTCTGGATTGCAGGCGGTCGGCCCGTCTCGCTCGCAGGGATCGTACGGCGCACGCGCAACGCGGCGGCAATCGCGCTGGTCTATACGCCGCGCCGAATTGCGCGGCCGTGGCTATGCCGGTTCAGCGACCGCCGCCGTCGCCGAGAAAATATTCGACGAGGGGCGGTCCACCGCGTGCCTGTATACCGATCTCAGTAATCCCTGGTCGAACCGCTGTTACGCCAAGATCGGCTTCGAGCCCATGTGCGAGAGCTGGTACTTCATCCAGGAGCGGAACGCTTAACGGCCCAGTCAGGGGGTAGGGGCGAGCGCCAGCGCTTCGCTCGAAGCTCAGCGAGCGGGCGCGCGTGCCATCGAAATAGAGGAATGCGAGGCGGCGGCGGCGCGAAACGAGCTTTGCGGGCAGCGGGTCGTGCCGCATCGGACCGCCGCCCAGCCCAGGCGAAACCGCGCCCACATCGACGGCCTCCTCTGTCTCGACGCGCAGCAGCTTCAGCACATCGCCCTCGGCGGTCTGGCCGGTGAAAGGAATGTGCGCGAGGCGCAGGAAGCTGGTCGGGTCGGGCGCGTTGGCAAATCCGGCGACGAAAGCCATCTCGACCAGATCGAGGTCCGGCTCGGCCGCGCGGGTCTCGCCCTGGCTGGCGGATGGATCATGCGGCGTCTGCCATTGGATGGGCCGCCGGGCCGCATTGTGGCCGAGCCCATGTGGATGGTGATGATGGGCGTGATCGTGATGATGATGGTCGTCATGTGAATGATCGTCATGCATGGATTTCGCCTCGCGTGTTACGAACCGAATTTCAGGTCGGCCGGCGAAATCAGCACGCCGAACTGCTCGCACCAGATCACGACGCTCGGATATTGCTTCAAATCCAACCCGGCCGGGATGTCGTATTTCTGGCTGCCCTCGAAGCTGCGCAGCCGCCCCAGATCGACAAACATCGCGTCCTTCACCTCGGCCGCAGATCGGATCGCCGCCTTCGGCACCAGATAGACATGAAATTTCGGCCCCGGTCCGACTTTGAAATCGGCTTCCAGGAAAACCGTGCGATCATAAACCGTGACGCTGCCCTGGCCATAATGGAACGGATCGCCAGGGTCGGCATGAATGAAGGTGCCGCGCGCGACGACCGGCGTGCGTTCAGCCGCTGCGAGCGTCTCGGCGGCGGGAGGCGGCGGGAAGACGAAGGGGAACAGGAAAAAGCCGAGCGCCACGCCGAAACCGGTCCCCAAGGCACCGCCGAACAGAAACACCGCCAGCCACCGCCACATCGCGTTCCCTCTTCAGCTCCGAGCCCCGCTCGCTCGCGTCTTCGAAATCCCCGCGGGAGGCGGGAATTCGGGGCGGGGGTGCAACGTGATCCTAGATAATCCGATCCTACGCTAAAACGCGACCGGCTTGTCGATGATCGCCTTATGCTTGCCGAGCTTGCCATGCGCGACCATCGAGCCGAGCGCCTCGACGACCACGCGGACGCCCAGCAGCGCGGTTATGTCAGACGTATCGTATGGCGGGCTGACCTCGACCACCTCAAGTCCGCAAAGCCCTTCGGCCGCCACCAGGCCCAGAATCTTCAGCGCCTCGCGCGGCAGGAAGCCGCCCGGCTCCGGCCAGCCCGTGCCCGGGCACGAAGCCGCAATCGACGCTGTCGACATCGAAGGAAATGTAGACCGCGTCGGTGTCTTTCCAGGCCAGTTCCAACGCGATTTCGGCGGTCTTCTCCAGGCCCAGCTTCTCGATGTCCTCGATGGTCAGCACATTGGTCTGCCGGCGGCGCGCCTCGGCGACGCCATAGCGCGGCACTTGCCAGCCGCCGATGCCGAGCTGCACCAGATTGGTGGCGGAGACGTTCGGCATGTTGGTCGCCCAATACCAGGGCGTCGTATGCATCCGCTCGTCGAGATCCTTCTCCTGGATGTCGATATGGCGGTCGAAATGGATGATGCCGATGCGCTTCGAGGTGCATTCGGCGATGCCGCGCACGCAAGGGAAGCCGATGGAATGGTCGCCGCCCAGCATCACCGGCAGCGCGCCTGACGAGAACACATGCGAAACGCCGCGCGTGATCTGGTCGAAGCTTTTCTCCAGATTGGCGGGAATGGTGAACACATCGCCGGCGTCGCACAGCGTCATCTGCTCGCGCAAATCCACGCCCATCTCGTAATTATAGGGCGTATAGAGCGCCGAGATCCGCCGCATGCCCTGCGGGCCAAAACGCGTGCCGGGCCGGTAGGTCGTGCCGCTATCGAAGGGAATGCCTACGATCGCCGCGTCATATTTCGCCACATCGCGGACGTTCTCGATATAGGGCGCCTTGAGGAAGGTGTTGATGCCGGCGAAATGCGGCAGCTCGCCGCGCGCGAAAGTGGGGATGGTCTTGTCGGTCAGGCAATCCGCGCCGGGCAGGCCCATGTCGAGCGCCCATTGCTGTTCGCGCCGCCAGCCATCCTCCGACAGCCGGCCCTCGGCTTCGACGGCCTTCCAGCCGCGCGTTTCGCGGGCATTGAAATCGGGATGATGGCGCGCGCTGCATGGCGGGAGCGAAGGGCAGGGCGTGGCGAAAAGCGCCGCGCCGGGGCGCTGGGTCTATAGGACATGGGCTGCTCTATTGTGGTTAAGGGTCTGCTTGGCGAGGAACTCCGCGGTCTTGAGCCGATCGAGCGCCGCGCCGCTTTTCAGGGCGAGGTCATAGGTGATCGTCGCGCCGTAGGCGGAAGGGTGCTGCGGATCGTGCCGCACCTTGTCGAAGACGACGAGGCGCGTGCCCAGCCGGAAAGCTTCGGAAATATCGTGCGTAACCATGAAGATGGTCATGCCGGTTTCGTGCCAGATGGACAAGCAGCAGCGTCTGCATGTCCGCCCTGATGCCGGGGTCGAGCGCGCCGAACGGCTCGTCCAGCAGCAGGATTTTCGGCCGCTTCATCAGCGCCTGAGCGATGGCGAGCCGCTGCTGCATGCCGCCGGAAAGCTGCGCGGGATAGCGGTTCGCCGCATGTAAAAGGCCGATCTTGGCGAGCATCGCCTCGGCGGTGGTTTCCGCTACGCGTCGCCGCTTGCCGAATAGCCGCGCCAGCACCGGCGAGCGCGCGAAAGCGGCAGGCAAAGTGAGGTTCTGCATGACTGTGAGATGCGGGAACACCGAATAGCGCTGGAAGACGATGCCGCGATCGGAGGTCGGCTCGCCGGGAACAGGCGCGCCTTCCACGAGGATGCGTCCGCGCGACGGGCGCTCCTGCCCCAGCAGCAGCCGCAGGAATGTGGATTTACCGCAGCCCGACGCCCCGACGATGGTGCAGAAGGTGCCGCGCTCGACCGACAGCGAGGCCCGCTCCAGGATCGGCGCGCCGTCATAGCTCACCCATACGTTCTGCGCCTCGACGAAGCTCATAGCGCGCCGCCTTCGATATGCGCCCAGGCATGGCGGCGTTTGGAATAGAGGTAGAGCAGCCGGTCGAGCACGAAGGCGATCAGCGTGATCCAGGCCACATAGGGCAGGATGACATCCATCGCCAGATAGCGGCGCACCAGGAAAATCCGGTAGCCGAGGCCGCCCGTCGCTGCTATCGCTTCGGCGGAGATGAGGAAGATCCAGGCCGGCACGAGGCTCAGCCTGATGCAGGTGATCAGCTTCGGCATGATCTGCGGCAGCACCACGCGCACGACCATCTGCCAGGTGGAGGCGCCCAAGGTCAGCGCCTTGACGATCTGCTCCTGCGGGATTTCGGTAACCATCTGCGCCAGATAGCGCACCATGACCGGCGCGGTGCCCGCGACGATCAGCGCGACCTTCGAGGTTTCGCCGAGGCCGAAGACGATGAACAGGATCGGCAGAATGGTGATTGGCGGGATCAGCGAAATCGCGGCGACGAATGGCGCCAGCACCGCCCGCCCGCGCGGGATCAGGCCGGCCGGAACGCCGAAGCCGACGGCGATCAGCGCCGAAATGGCGATGCCGCTGAGCAGCCGGGCGAGGCTGGCGCCAGTGTCGGTCCAGAGCAGGTAATCGCCGGAGCGGACATCCGCGACGAAGGCGAAGCTGTAGATCGCCGAAAGCATCTGTCCGAGCGACGGCAAGAGCTTGTCGTCCGGATTTGCGGATGAGCCGAATGTGGCTGCCGATCGCGTAGGCCGCTGATCAGCAGGACGAACGGCAATGCGCCGAGAATGATCTTCTCGCCGCGGCCAGGCTGCTGATTGATCAGGCGCATCTTTGAAATGGCTGCTGTTGCGGGTTGCGTCTGACGTATCGCGCCCGAACCTTAGCAGATGCATCGCCTTCCGGGCACTGGCCTTCCCGCAGCAGCGGCATTGTGCCCTCTCCCCGATGGCGCACACTAGGCGTCGCCAAGGTGGGAGAGGGATGGACCATCAGAGTTTCCCGGCGGCGGCCATCTCCATGTAGGTCGGATCGAAGCGCAGAGTGACCTTGGATTTGTCACCGACGAATTTGCCGCCCGAGAACTCCACGCCGACGAAATCCGGCCCCGTCGCGCCTTGTCCGAGAATGCCGTGGTCGAACAGGAACTTCGCCACGAATTGCATCGTCGTCGCGAGCTTCGCGTCCTTGGTGAAGGCGACGGCGTCGGCGGGCTTGTAGAACATCTGCGTCGTCTTCAGCTGGCCTCGAAACCGGCCAGATCGGTGCCGGAGGCTTTCGCCATTTCCGTGCGCGCGGCAATGCCGGCCTCGCCGGGCGACGACATGATGCCCATCATCTCGTACCAGGCGCCGACCAGCGCCTTGCCGAAATTGGGGTTCTCCTTCAGCGTCGCGGTGTTCACCATCATGATGTCGATGATTTCGCCGGGAATAGAGGATGAGTCGAACACCATTGTTCGTGTTCGGCGCGGCGGCAAGGTCGGACAGCATCGGGTTCCAGGTGACGGCCGCTGTCACGTCCGGGGTCGCATAGGCCGAGGCGATATCGGCGTCCGATGTATTGACGAGCGTAAGGTCCTTTTCGGAAAGCTTGATGCCTTCCAGCGCGCGCGCCAGCAGGTAGTGCGACACCGACAGCTCGACGAGATTGACCTTCTGCCCCTTGATGTCGGCCAGAGCGGACTTGCCCTTCAGCAGGATGCCGTCATTGCCGTTGGAATAGTCGCCGACGATCAGCGCGGTCGTATCGACGCCGCCACCCGCCGGGATGGACAGCGCGTCCATGTTGGTCATGGTGCAGCCGTCATAGGCACCCGCCGTGTACTGATTGATGGATTCGACATAGTCGTTGATCTGCGCGACATCGACGGTGATGCCGTATTTATCCGCCCATTTCTTCATGATCCCGGAGCTCTGCAGATGGCCCCAGGGCATCCAGCCCACATAGATCGACCAGCAGACCTTGAAATCCTTCTTCGGCGCGGCGTCGGCAGGTATAAAGCTCAGCAAGGCAAGGGTGGTGAGAACAAGTCCCAAATACGGCGCATCTGTCGGCTCTCCTCAGTCGTTTGCGACCAGGCGGTCTTTTTCGCAAGCGGTTTGGAGCGCGCACCCGGGAGGCAAGGTCTGCGCCCGCAAACCTGTCGTGCAGTCTTCTCCCGGGATTTTGGCCCGCCGTGTCCCCGGGCTACACACCCGGTCAGCGTCTCTCGGACCAGCGCCGCATGAGGACATGCTGCGCCGGAACCCTAGACGCTCTGCACATCGCCCCTGAAGCAATTACGATGCCAAGCTGAAATGCAGATGGAGCTTTCGGCGGCGCATCCGTCGGCGGCCGCATGGTCGGCTGCGTCTCAAAGATCGAGCCGAGGCCCTGTTGATGAAGATTTAGGCAGCGATTCCCGCGAACATGCCCGGAAACGTGTCAGCCGCTGGAAAGCTGCTTCTCGATCGCCTGCCGCATCTGATCAGTGCAAGGGGCTCCGCGCTTCTTATGACTGTTGACCATGAAGCTCTGCATCGTGCCATGCAGCATGCTGACGATGGCGATCTGGCGCGGCGACAGCTTCAATGTGCGATGCTGATGCGCCATGAAGGGCAGAAAAATACGGTGCTGCCAGTCGAGTCCGCAAAATTCCGCGGTCCCCGCGAGCAGTCCGACCTTCATCGCGCGGCGCGCATCCTCCAGCGCGACGGGTGGTTTTGCCTTCTCCTCGTCGGTCGCGGGCGTGCATGGATCCGGGCCGCACCGGCTCTTTTCAATTTCGGTCAAGACGCGCTGCAGCATGCCGGCCACTGATTGGTCCAGCAGCATATGGTCCACGGTCCGCTGCCAGGGCGGCATCTCGATCTTGGGGTACTGCGCATCGAGATCGGCGCGCATTTTCTCGCTGCACGTCTTAAGCGCCTGGAGGCCGGAGTAGTCCCTGGAGAACTGCGCGTTATGGATGATCTGCAGAATGGTCAGCTTGCGGGCGTCCTGGATGCCCTTGTGCTGCAAGCCGCGCATCATCGCGATGAAGGTGCGGTTTTCCCATTCCAGTCCGCACCATTTGAGCCGCGCCGATCTGGCGCCGGTGATCAGCGCGATCCGCGCATCCTCGGCTCGACGGCGGGGAGGCGAGTTCTTCCGGCGTTGCCGCGGGGCAGGGCTCTTTGCCGCATTTCATTTTCGGCAACATGCTCATGGCGTAGGCGATCGCTGCCTCCGCGTCCTTGTTGCTGAAGAAAGGCGGGTTCTCGATATCCTGCGCGGACGCGATCTGCGTCGAGTGCAACAGTGAAGCCGAAAAGAAGACCGATCAGCCGAATATGCATGCGTCGCCTTTCCTGATTGCCCCGCGCATCATCCCGAAATGTGTCTTCCCGGTTTTTCGGGGAAATGATGCGCGAGCAAGGAAGGCTAGCACCCGGCGGCAAGCCGGGACAAGGGGCAGCACCGCGCTGACGCCGGATTATCGTGCTTGGACGCCGGCTGTGCCATTCGGCCGGGAATATTCGACGATCTCCTCGCGGTCCTCATGCAGGCCGCGATAGGGCAGCGCCATTTTCGAATTGTTGCCGGTCATGCGCTTGAATTGGATGGTGCGGATGAATTCGCGGATGCGCGGCTGAATCTCGGTGCGCCAGCGCGTGCCGTTGAACACGCCGTAATGGCCGACGCCTGGCTGCACATAATGATATTTCTCGTCCATCGGGATGTTGATGCAAAGATCGTGCGCCGCCTCGGTCTGGCCGAGCCCGCAAATGTCGTCCTTCTCGCCCTCGACGGTCATCAGCGCGGTCCGCTTGATGGCGCCGCAATTAACCAGCTCGCCGCGATGGGTCATCCTGCCGTCCGGCAAGATCGTGATCCTGGAATACCACCCTCACCGTCTGCAGGTAGAAATCGGCGGACAGATCCAGCACCGCCAGATATTCCTCATAGAAGGTCTGGTGCTGCTGGACGCTGTCGCAGTCGCCCTTCACCAGATTGCTGAACAGGTCCTTATGCGCCGTCATGTGCCGTTCCAGGTTCATCTGCATGAAGCCGGTGAGCTGTATGAAGCCGGGATAGACCTTGCGCATGAAGCCGGGATTGGGGAAGGGAACGCTATGGATCACGTTGTTCTCGAACCATTCGATCGGCCGGTCCTTGGCCAGCTTGTTGACGACGGTCTCGTTGCGGCGCGTGTCGATGGGGCCGCCCATCAGCGTCAGCGAGGCAGGCTGCATCGGATCGTTGCGCGAGGCCATCAGCGCGGCGGCGGCGAGCACGGGAACGGCGGGCTGGCAGACCGCGATGACGTGGGTATTCGGCCCCAGAAAATGGATGAACTCGACGATATAGTCGATGAAGTCGTCGAGATCGAAGCGGCCTGCGCGACCGGCACCATCCGGGCGTCCACCCAATCGGTGACGTACACATCGTGCTCGCGGATCATCGCCTCGACCGTGCCGCGCAGCAGCGTCGCGTAATGGCCGGAAAGCGGGGCGACGATCAGCACTTTCGGATCGTAGCGGCGGCCGATGACCTTCTCGTCGCGGCTCGAAATGGACGAGATTGCAGAACGGCTTGTGGTAGACGATCTCCTCGTCGATCGGCACCGGCATGCCGAAGATCTTGGTCTCCTTGATGCCCCATTCGGGCTTGCCGTAGCGGCGCGTGACATTCTCGAACAGCTCGCAGCTTGCGGCCATCATGCGCGGCAGCAGCATGTCCCGGAATGGATTGAGAGGGGATTGGAGCTGCATCTTCAGCCCTTGCGCGCTCCAGCGCAACGGGGCCACCACTCTGTGAGCCAGCTCATAAGAATGATAGTTCATCGCGATCTTGCCTTCCCGGAGCTGGCCGAAGGCCAGTTTGTATACAGCCGCGATATATCAGTATGCGATAGGCTTTTGTGCGGCGCAATAGCCCTGTGAATCGCGCAACAAGGTGATGATGCGGCATCGATCAAACGCCATTGTCGCACGAGTTAGGATTGAGGGAGAGTCAAAGCAAGCAGCGAATCCTGCAATGCGGAACAAGAGCATGATCGAGACCGGCTTAGACGATCTGCCCCGGCAAATAGACCCCGTTCCCGTCCGGACGGTCAAAATCCGCCGAAATTCGCTCGTGACCGGACCCGGTCGGCGCACGTGGTCAAACCGCTGCGCATGGAGGCTAGACGATGCGAGACAGAACGTCGTGAGATCAAGCAGCGTTTTTTCGCCGGCAATCGCGCTTTGTGCTACGAAGATGTTCGGGGCGAGATGCGAGGCGTGAATGGGGGGAATTGTCCGATGAAGACCGGTACGCGGATATTCGTGATTTTCGTGTTTTCATCATCGGCGTTGCGTTCCTGGCGATGCCTGCCGCGCTGATCTACGAATTCGGCGGACACAAACCCGCTCGATCCTCAGGCGGATTGGTTGGCCATCGCCACATTATACAGCCACCATTTTTGTTTTTCCCGACCCTGGGCATCTTCACCCTGGCCGCGTTTTATATTCCCGCCTGTGTTTTCGTCGACATGTATTGGCGGGTGGTGCGCTTCGGGCGCCTGCGCTTTCTTGATCGGCGCCTGGTGCTTGGGGCCTTTCCTATCAGATCGCCGCTTGGCTGCAGGATGGCGCACCCGCCTTGTGGCAGCTCACGCCGGCGGCGCTGCAACAGGACAAAGGATCGCCCGAAACTTGCGGCCCTTATCATGAGCCCCGACAACATCGGTATGCACCAATTGCAGCGTCGCGCTGAAACAGCCGCAAACCGTTTGCCGTGGCCGCCAACCCTTGCTGAAATCGCTGCGCGAGTCTGCGCGAGGTGAGCCAGAATTCCATTGGTCTCGCTCCTTTCGTGCGGAATTGCGCGCGGTCGCCGCTCATCGAGACGCCGCCGTCGCAAGACATTCTGCGTTATTGCTTCATCACCGGCAATTTGACCAAGGCCGACGTTTGCTGCGCCGCGCAAAGGGACTTCACCGCCGCGCTGGCGGCGCTTTACGCCAACCTTCGCAATCGCTCGATGCTCGGCAAGGTGCACCGGCTCACGCTGCCGGTCATGGTGTTCTTCATGCTGATCCTGCTCGACCATCGGCGGCCTGCTCGTCGCACGGCGGCATGGCGGTCGACACATTTTACGGCGACTGGGTCATCCGGCTGGAGCGAGGCGTGATGTTAGGCGCTCTGGCGATGATTATCTGGCCGCTCGCCAATCATGCCTTCGTTGCATCTTCCTCGGTGCTCTACGGCGCGGAGGCCCGGTCGACCTATGTCATGCTGGCGCCCTTCTTCAGCGCGCTGTTCGGGCTGTGGGCGCTGATGATCCTGTTCTACTTCTACCGCAAGGCGGAACGAGACACCGAGGGCGCCGGCAAGGCGCTCGGCGTTCATCATCAGCGTGCTCACCGTGCTCAATTATCCCGCCATCATCAGCTACTCGGAGCGATATATCGGCGCGGGAGCCGGGTGGGAGGCGTTGCTTATCCTGCCGCATTGCTGCTGCTCGCCACATCCGGATCCGAGCTTCCTCAACGTTCGCCAAACGCTCCGCATTTTCGTCCATGGGCCGGAATTAGAGCTTATGGCGATCCTTATGCAATCGCAGGAGGACAATCGCCATGATTCTCGATAGCCCGGAAGGCACAGCAATGAATCCGGCGGAATGGCTGATCCGCACCGCGCGGCTTCGCCCGGACGCGCCGGCCTTGATGCAGGGCGAAACAGTCCTGGCGGATTATGCGGAGTTTGCCCGGCGTGTCGCTGTCGATCGCGGGGGCGCTCGAGACTGCGCGGCGTAAAGTGCGGCGACCGCGTCGCGATTTTCATGACGAACCGGACGGAATATCTCGAAGTATTTTACGGAGTCTGGTTCGCCGGTGCCGCCGTCGTCCCGATCAACGCCAAGCTGCACGCGAAAGAAGCCGCCTGGATCATCGAGGATGCAGGAGCGGAAATCCTGTTTATTTCCGAGGATGTGGCCGCGCCGCTGCGCAGCGTCCTGCCGCCATGCGTGCGCGAAGTGATCGCGGCGGACGGGCCGGATTTCGCGCGGCTCTATGCGGCAGATCCTCTCCCGGCGCCGGCGCAACTCCTCGCGGACGACATGCTTTGGCTGTTCTACACGTCCGGCACGACGGGAAAACCCAAGGGCGTGATGATATCCGCCGGCAATATCCAGGCCGCCGCATTCAGCTATTTCATCGATGTGGATGAGGTGCGGGCGGAAGATGCCATCCTCTACGCCGCGCCGATGTCTCATGGCGCGGGGCTGTATAATTTCATGCATGTATTGCGCGGCTCGCGCCATGTCGTGCCGGAGTCGGGCGGTTTTGATCCGGGCGAAATCCTCTCCCTGGCGCCGAGACTCGGCAATGTCTCGCTATTCGCAGCGCCGACCATGGTGCGCCGCCTTGTCGACGGGGCGAAAGCGGAGGGCGGCACGGGCGAGGGCATCAAGACGATCGTCTATGGCGGCGGGCCGATGTATCTGGCCGACATCGTCGAAGCGGTCGAGGTGATGGGGCCGCGCTTCGTGCAGATCTACGGCCAGGGCGAAAGCCCCATGACGATCACCGCGCTCGCCCGTGAACAGGTGGCAGACCGCACCCATCCCCGCTGGCGCGAACGGCTGGCCTCGGTTGGCACGGCGCAAAGCTGCGTCAGGGTGCGGGTCGCGGATGAGGCGGGCCGCGATGTCCCCTGCGGCGTGGTCGGCGAAATTCTGGTTCAGGGCACAGCGGTGATGCTTGGCTATTGGCAAAACCCAGAGGCGACGGCGAAAACGATCCGCAACGGCTGGCTTTGGACCGGCGATCTAGGCGCAATGGATGAGGATGGGTTCGTTACGCTGCACGACCGCTCGAAAGACGTCATCATCTCCGGCGGCGCGAACATCTATCCGCGCGAAGTGGAAGAGGCGCTGCTGACGCATCCATCGGTCCACGAGGCTGCGGTCGTAGGTCGCCACCATGCCGAATGGGGCGAGGAAGTGGTGGCGTTTGTCGTCGCCTCGCCCGGCGAGAGGATCGATCCCGTGGCGCTCGATATGCATTGCCGCGAAAACATCGCGCGCTTCAAGCGGCCGAAAGACTATGTCGTGGTCGAGGAATTGCCGAAAAACAATTACGGCAAGGTGCTGAAAACCGCCTTGAGGGACGTTCTGTAAAGGGCAGGCGACGGATCGCTGACTGCAGGGTAAGACCGCGCTGGTGACGGGCTCCGTGCAGGGGATCGGCCTCGCCATCATCGTAGCCGTCGTCGATGATGACCCGATCTGGCTCTGGAGGCCGCTAAATATGCGTTGGCAAGATCGGCTGTCCCGTGTGACGGATGACCGCGAAACCAAGGAGACAGCCATGGAGATCAAACGCAGCGGTTCACAGCCATCCCGCAAGGGGCCTGCGGAGTACTTTACCGGAACGGTACGCATCGACCCGCTCTTCGAGGTACCCGATCCGGCACGTGTTCGTGGCGCCAGCGTCACATTCGAGCCCGGCGCGCGCACGGCGTGGCACACCCATCCGCTCGGGCAAACCCTGATCGTTACCGCCGGATGTGGCTGGGCGCAGCGTGAGGGCGGGCCGGTCGAGGTCATCCGGCCGGGTGATGTGGTCTCGTTCGCACCGGGAGAGAAGCACTGGCACGGGGCCACGGCAACCACGGCCATGACCCATACCGCCATTCAGGAAGCGCTGAACGGCAGTCCCGTCGACTGGCTGGAACACGTCACCGACGAACAATACGGGGCTGGCTCAGGGAGCCCATCACCAACGTGACATGCGGTGCCGTGGTCGTGAGCCCATGTGACGGATGCCGAGGGGCATACGGAAACGAAAACGAACGTCCATGAGCGTTTAGACTGCCAGCCGTCCGGTTCGGCGCGCGGCGAAGCGTTCCAGCACACCGAACGCGTCATAGATCAACACAGCCAGCACCGCCACGATCAGGCCGCCCTGCAGCACGAAAGCCAAATTATTGGATAACAGTCCGGCGATGATGACTTCTCCGAGCGTTTTCGCCGCGACGGTCGAGCCGACGGTCGCTGTGGCAAGACTGATCACCACCGAAAGCCGGATGCCGGCGAGGATGAGCGGCAGCGCGAGCGGCAGCTCGACCTTGGTCAGCCGTTGCCAGCCGGTCATGCCGACGCCCTTTGCCGCCTCGACCGCCGCCGCCGGCAGCGTGGTAGGCCGGTCAGCGCGTTCTCGAAGATCGGCAGCAGCCCGTAGAGAAACAAGGCGATCAATGTCGGCTTCTCGCCGAAGCCGACCGCCGGCACGGCCAGCGCGAGAACGGCGACGGGCGGAAAGGTCTGGCCGATATTCACCAGACTGCGCGACAGCGGCAGAAACTCGGCGCCGAACGGCCGGGTGACCAGTATGGCGAGCGCGAAGCGCCAGGACGGTCGCCGCCACCGTCGCGACGGCGACCGTGCGCAAATGGGACAGCGTCAGCGACAACAGGCTGCCTCGATCGTAGATCGCCGGTGCATTGTTCTCGGTCAGCGGCTTGAACACCGGCTCGAACCATTGCGGCTCGGTGATGAAGGCCAGCAGCAACACCAATGCGGCAAGCCTGAGCAGTGTCGGCAAGGACAGCGTCATGCCGGTCTCGCCGCCCGTTTGACCAAGCCCTCAACCGTCACCCTGCCAAGGCTTGCTCCGTCCGGGCCTTCGACCGGCAGGGCCGGCCGACCGGACCAGAGGAGTTCCGCCAATGCATCGCGCTGGGTCGCGGTCGACGGGATGGCCTCACCTGCCGCCGCGCCCGGTTCGGCCGCATCGCCGACGGCCCCAAGCGAGAGCAGCTTGAACGGCCGCTCGCCGGAGCCGACCATCTCCTCGACGAAAGCGGTCGCCGGCTTGGCCAGTATTTCCGCCGGCGTCGCGTATTGCACCACTTTGCCCGCGTCCATGATCGCGATTTTGTGGCCGAGGTGGATGGCCTCTTCCATATCGTGGGTGACGAGAATGATCGTCGTGCCGAACCGCTTCTGAATGGCCAGCAGGTCTTCCTGAGCCTTGGTGCGGATGATCGGATCGAGCGCGCCGAACGGCTCGTCCATCAACAGCACATAGGGTTCGGCCGCGAGAGCCCGCGCCACGCCGACGCGCTGCTGCTGACCGCCAGAGAGTTCGTGGGGATAACGTGGCCCGAAATCGGCTGGATCGAGCTGGAAGAGTGTCAGCAGTTCCTCGACCTTCGCGCCAATTCGCGCCCTGTCCCAGCCGAGCAACGCCGGCACCGTGGCGATATTCTCGGCGACAGTCCGATGGGGAAACAGCCCATGACCCTGGATCACATAGCCGATGCCGCGGCGCAGCTCGTAGCCGGGCACCGAGCGATTGTCGACACCGTCCAGCTTGATGACACCGGACGTCGGCTCGACCAGCCGGTTGATCATGCGGAGCAGCGTCGTCTTGCCGGAACCGGAGGTGCCCACGATCGCAGCGATCGTCCGCGGCTGGATGACCAGGGAGACGTCGCTGACGACCTCGTCTTTGCCATAGCACTTGGTGACATTTTCGATCTCGATCATGCGCTCCGGTCCATGCTGATCTGGCTGAGTTCGATGATGGCATCGAGAATGACCGCCGCCGCGAAGGCCAGCGCCACGGTCGGCAGTGCACCGAGCAGCACAAGGTCCGTCGCCGTCTGGCCGATACCCTGAAAGACGAAGACCCCAAAGCCGCCGCCGCCGATCAGCGCGGCGATCGTGGCCATCCCGATATTCTGGACCAGGACGATGCGGATGCCTGTGAGGATGACGGGAAGGGCGAGCGGGAATTCGACCTGGAAAAGTCGCTGGCGGTCGGTCATGCCGACGCCGCGCGCCGCGTCATTGGCTTCGCCCGGCACACCGGCAAGTCCCACCACGGTATTGGCGACCACGGGCAGCAGCGAATAGAGGAAGAGCGCGACGAAGGCCGGCGCCACGCCGACGCCGCGAATGCCGATTACGGCGGCGCCCGGCACATTGGCGGCGATCCAGCCGAGCGGGGCGATGAGAATGCCGAACAGCGCAATCGACGGGATGGTCTGGATGGCGTTGAGCACGTTCAGCACGGCGCCGCGTAAGGCGTCGACGCGATGGCAAAGGATGCCGAGCGGAAGGCCGACCACGGCGGCCGCCGCGAGTGAACCCAGCGCCAGCGTCACATGACGGCCGGCCTCGGCCCAGAAGCTGTCGGCGCGGTTGGCATATTCCTTGAGGATCGACAACCCGTCCCAGCCGCCGAGAGCGAGCAGCAGCCAGACGCCTGCGCCAACGAGGGCTAGCGCGCCGATGCGCGCCCATGGCGACAGCCTGAGCCGTGTCAGCGCGTCGGTTGCGAGCAGGGCAAAGGCGAACAGCAACAGCCAGAAGCCGGACGCCGGCGAGACGCGGGCATAGGCGTTTTCCGGCGGCGTCAGATGCAGCGCCGCGAGGCCGATCAGAACAGCGAGCGCGGCGAGCGCCGTCACCGCCGCACCGAGCCGCGCCAGAGCCGGCGTCCTGAGCAGCGCAACAATTCCCGCGGCTGCAACGATCGACAAAAGCAAGATGGCGGCCCAGCCCGGCAGCGCTTCCAGGATCGTGCGTCCCTCACCCGGAACGATGCGGTTCTCGCGGAACGTCGCGAAGGGCGCGATGGCCGCGCCATAGACGAGGATCATGGCGATGACCACCCCGAGCTTATCGACGCGGACGCTCATAAGGCGCGCCTCCGAGATTTGGTATCCTGCATCGTCAGAGGCATAGCTTCAGGGCAGGAAGACTGATTCCTCGTGCGAAAGGCGGCTGCGCCCGTTCCGACCCTGCGATGGTCGCTAAACCAAGCACGGTTCCCGGCTATTTCACGAACCCGTTTTTCTTCAGAAAATCCGCGGCGACTGCCTTGGATGGCTCGCCGCCGACCTGCACGCGGCCATTGAGCTGCTGCAGCGTGGCAAGGTCGAGCTTCTCGAACACCGGCTTCAGCAACAATTCGATTTGCGGATTTTTCTTCAATACAGGCTCGCGGACGATCGGCGCCGGCTGGTAGACCGGCTGCACGCCCTTGTCGTCGTTAAGCACCACGAGGCCCGAGGGCGCGATGCCGCCATCAGTGCCGTAGACCATGGCGGCGTTGGCGCCGCTCGTCTGGTTGGCGGCGGCGGCGATGGTGGCGGCGGTATCGCCTCCCGAAAGCGTGATCAACTGCTCGGGCTTCAGAGTGAAGCCGTAGGCCGTCTGGAAGGCCGGCAGGGCGGCCGGCGAATTGACGAACTCTGCCGACGCCGCGAGGATCACCTTGCCGCCGCCGGCGATGTATTTGCCGAAATCCGACAGGGTCGTCAGCTTGTTGGTTTCCGCCGCGTCTTTGCGCAGCGCGATCGCCCAGGTGTTGTTGGCGGGCGACGGCGATAGCCAGACGATCTTGTTGGCGTCGTAATCCAGTTTCTTGACGGTTTCATACGCCTTGGCGGCACTCTTCCAGACCGGATCGTCGGCCTTCTGGAAGAAGAACGCTCCATTGCCGGTATATTCGGGATAGATGTCGATTTCGCCGGCCGCTATCGCCTTGCGCATCACTGGGGTGCCGCCGAGCTGAAGACGGTCGGTGGTGGCGATTCCATTCGCGTTCAGCACCGACATGATGATGTTGCCGAGCACTCCGCCTTCCGTGTCGATCTTGGAAGAGACGACGACTTGCGCCTGGGCCGCGCCCGTGGTCACGGCGAATGCAAGCATGGCGCCCGTCAGGCGATTTTTCAGGGACATGAAGGGATTCCTTTCTCCCGGGCGACGCCAATCTGGAGCCGCGCCAGCTGGCACTAAAGGGCAACAAGTGTCGGCGCTAATGAAGGATGGCTTGAACTTTGATCGAGGCGACCGAAAAACATCAACGGTAATTTCGCGTTTAAGTTCAGCCATGGGAAGAAAAAATTGATCCGGCACATCCCGTTTCGATATGGTCGCGGTCGTGGCAGTCGGAGACGGTGTCTCGAGCAGAGGAGCAAATCACCATGGTTGGACCGCATCGTCTGCCCTGCGAAACGCCCCAGGTGCAGCCTGCGCGCGAAGAGGCCAGTCCGACGCAATGGGTTCTTCCCGCGACGATCCTGGGGTCGAGCCTCAGCTTCATCGACAGCTCAGTGGTTAATGTGGCGCTGCCGGCCATCCAGGGCGGGCTCCGGGCGGAGCTCTCGGCCATGCAGTGGGTGGTGAACGGCTATATGCTGACACTCGCCAGCCTGATCCTGCTGGGTGGCGCGGCCGGTGACCGCTTTGGCCGCCGCCGCGTCTTTATCATCGGGCTGATCGGTTTCGCCGCGACGTCGCTCGCCTGCGGCCTCGCTCCTTCAGCCGGCTGGCTGATCGGCGCCCGCCTGGCGCAGGGCGCTGCCGCGGCCCTGCTCGTCCCATCAAGTCTTGCGATCATCGGCGCGGCTTATACCGGCGAGGAGCGCGGACGGGCGATCGGGACCTGGGCGGCGGCCGGTGCGCTAACCACGGCTCTCGGCCCTCCCCTGGGCGGGTGGTTCGTCGACACCATCGGCTGGCGATCGATCTTCTTCATCAACTTGCCGCTCGCGGCGATCGCCATCTGGCTTGCGCTCAAACTGCCCGCCGATCGGCCGGCGGAAGCCGAAAAACCGCTCGATCTGCGCGGCGCCCTGCTCGCTGTTCTCGGGCTTGGCCTGCTGAGCTACGGGCTGATCGCGCTCGGAGGTGGCCGGACGCTGAACGGCGTCATCGCGCTCGCCGCGGCGCTTCCCGTGATCTGGCTTTTCTTGCAGGCCGAGACCCGGACCGACGCGCCGATGATGCCGCTGACGCTGTTTCGCAATAAGACGTTCGCCGGCGCCAACATTCTGACGGTGCTGCTATACGCGGCTCTCAGCGGGGCGTTGTTTCTCCTGCCTTTCCTGCTCATCCAGGCGCATGGCTACAGCGCTGCCGCCGCCGGGGCGGCCTTCCTGCCCTTTTCGGCCATCATGGGCCTCGGCTCGCGCTGGGCGGGCGGGCTGGCGGAGAGAATTGACGCGCGGCTGCCGCTGACCATCGGCGGGGCGCTCGTGGCATTGGGCTTCATCGTGCTGGCGCTCTCGGGCGAGACGCCGGGCTATTGGACGGGCGTTTTGCCCGGCCTCGTGATCGTCGCCATCGGCATGACGCTTTGCGTCGCCCCGCTGACCGCGACAGTCTTCAGTTCCGCGCCGAGCGACAAGAGCGGTGCGGCCTCCGGCATCAACAATGCCGCGGCGCGCGCCGGCGGCCTGCTCGCCGTCGCCGCCCTCGGTCTGGCTTTCGGCGGAGCGGATGCGTCCTCGATGCAGACGGCGACGTTGGTGGAGGCGTATCGCGTCGTCATGTTCGCAGCCGCCGCCCTTGCCGTCCTCAGCGCGCTGACGGCAGCATTGACCATCGGTCCGCAACCCAAACAGCAGGGCTCGCGATGAGCCATATCGGGACGAAATTCCGGCCGGTTTCTGCGAAAGGTGAGTTTGTCTCGGATGAAGTGGGTCCTGATGCTAGACCTCCGTCAGCCGCGACACGGTCTGCGCCATGTCGAGGGGAAGGCCACTTTTGGGAACTCTGCTTAGCGGCTCTGCTTGAAGCGGGAGGAAGCACGTGGACACCGATGATGTCGCGGCCGCTGTACGAAGCGCTCTCGCGGGGGCGGGAGATATTCGCGAAATCAGGATGCTCGGCGGGCTCGGCTTCATGCTGAACGGCAACATGATCGCCCGCAGCCAAAAGCTGAAAATCTAACGATCTTCTCCGAAGCGAAGCCGCCGATGTAGCGTCGGCAGGCCGCCACATGGCCTCAGCGTTGGCTTCCCAGGTGACTCTCAAGACTGACGATTTCTCCTCGGCCTCCATCACAAGAGCGTGAGCGACGTAAGATTCGGCGCGCGGCGCCGAATTGGAAAGGAGTGGCTCAACAACCGTGTTGGCTACACGCCGCAGCCTGCCGCCACGGCAAGCTAGCTGCAAGCTTGCTACGGCATGAGCCGATTTGAACGGAGCGTGATGATGAGAAT
This sequence comes from uncultured Alphaproteobacteria bacterium, assembly GCA_963731855.1. Lineage (GTDB taxonomy): Bacteria > Pseudomonadota > Alphaproteobacteria > Rhizobiales > Rhodomicrobiaceae > R-RK-3. The sequence continues at coordinate 250,891 of CAVSXH010000003.1, forward strand.
GGAACAGCGATTGGCGTTTTGCGGGATCGCGGTGATGGCAAAAGCGTCCGCGCCCGGCAAAGTCAAGACGAGGCTGGTGCCTCCGCTTTCCTTCCCTCAAGCCGCCGAGCTGAATACCGTTTTCCTGCGCGACACGGCAGACAATATCGTGAGCGCGGCGTCGAAGGCGAGCATCAAAGGCTATATGGCATTCGGCCCTCCCGGATCCGATGCGTTCTTCCGCGAGGTCATCCCTCCATCGATCGGCTTGTTTGAAGCGTGGCTTCCCAACTTCGGCGATTGCCTGTTCACCGCGATGGAGACGCTTTTCGATTTTGGCCATAGCGCGGCCGTGGTCCTGAATTCCGATAGCCCGACCTTGCCCACCGCGCTTCTCTCGAAAGCTGCTGAGATTCTGGCGCAGCCGGGTGACAGAGCCGTCCTCGGCCCTTCGAGTGATGGCGGTTATTACCTACTTGGCCTCAAGCGCAAACATCGCCGTCTGTTCGAGAATATCGACTGGAGCACGGATCGCGTCGCGTATCAGACACTCATACGCGCGGGAGAGCTGGGACTGCCCGTTCACCGGCTGCCGACATGGTTCGACGTGGACGATGTCGCGGGCTTGCAAATGGTGTGCGACGGGGGTGGACCGGGTCTGAGCGGCTCGGCAGGGCTCAAACCCTACCCAGCCCCGCACACCAAAGCCCTCTTGAAGTCGATGCCGATCGTCGGCGATCTCGGCCAGTCGGTGCAAACAGCAGCAACAATTTCCGCAAGGACCATGTAATGGCATTGGACGACGCACTCTCACCGCCCCCATCGGCCGCGCGCGCCAAACGCTATTTCGAGCAGGCGGGATCGCGCAGCAGCGCGCCACAGCAACTGCCCGTGTGCCTCTATTTGGAGACCACCAACCGCTGCAATCTTCTGTGCACGACCTGTCCGCGCACGTTTGCCGAGCTCGAACCGCCCGCCGATATGAGCTGGGGGCTGTTCACCTCGATCGTCGATCAGATCCCGAACCTTAGCCGCGCGGTGCTGCACGGGGTGGGCGAGCCGATGCTGGTCAAGGCCCTCCCGAAAATGGTGCGCTATCTAAAGGATCGCGGCACTTATGTGCTGTTCAATACCAACGGCACGCTTCTCAATGAGAAGAATGGGCGGGCGCTGATCGCCGCAGGGCTCGACGAGCTGCGCGTCTCGATCGATGCCTCGAACGCGGGTTCATATAAGATCGTTCGCGGCAAGGATTATTTCGCCCGCATTCTGAAAAACGTCCGTGCTTTCCGGGATCTGCAGGAGCGCGAAGGCCACCACCACCCGCGCGTTTCGGCCTGGCTGACCGGTTTGAAGGAGACGATCGCGGAACTGCCCGCCTTTGTCCGTGTGGCAGCCGAGGCCGGCGTGAAGGAGGTCTATCTGCAGCGCCTGGTCTTTTTCGGAGATGACGCCGTTGGCCATGCGAGGCCCGACCAGGCCTTGTTCGAACAGATGACACGCGACGAGATGGCGTATCTCGATGAGGCGGCGGCGCTGGCGAAATCATACGGCATCAGCTTCGCGGCCTCCGGCGCTGCATCGGAGCCGGGTTCGAGCATCAAGCGTCATGACGCTAGCGGCTCGCCTTGGTCCATGTGCAACCGGCCGTGGACGGTGATGTATTTCACCGCGAACGGTCGCGCGCTGCCCTGCTGCATCGCGCCCTTCTCCCAGCGCGGCTACGAGAACTACACGCTCGGCGACGCCACGCAGCAAACACTGCGCGAGATCTGGAGCGGCGAGGCTTACAGCCAGTTCCGTGACGCGCTGCTTTCCGATCGGCCGCCCTCCGCCTGTGCGGGTTGCGGCATGCGCTGGAGCCTTTGAGATGCTGGAGCATGATGGATCATGGACGGCTCCCGCCACCAAAGAGGAAGGTCCGGAAGCCGAGCAGACAGGGCCTGAGAGGCCGCGCAATGCCACTCCTGGAGAGAACCGACCATAGCGCTCCTTCGATTCTGAAACCGGAGAACATGCTGCGCGAAGCGCGACGGCAAAAGGGCCTGGCGGCGGGCTCCGTGCCTGCCGTTTGCATCCTCGATCCGGATGGGGACATTGTTCAGCACGTGCGTCAGCGCCATGGCGCGGCAAGGTCGGCCCATTGGGCCTGCTACCACACTCAGATGTGGGAGTGGCTTGAGGGCGGCAACCGGCTGGGGATCATCGGCTCTGCGGTCGGAAGTTCGTTTTCCGTACTCGTCGCTGAGCAACTTGCTGCCTCCGGATGCAGCCTGGTTTTGAGCCTGGCGTCAGCGGGCCAGATCGCCGATGACGGCCCGCCACCCTATTACATTCTCATCGAGCGCGCGCTGCGCGATGAGGGAACCAGCCATCATTACCTACCTCCAGCCCGCTACGCCGAGTGCGCTCCCGGGCTTTTCGCGCTCGCAAAACGGGTATTGCGCCGGACGGGCCTTCCGATCCGGTGTGGCGCGACCTGGACTACGGATGCGCCGTTCCGGGAAACCGGCGACACGGTAATCTCACGCCGCAGCGAAGGGGTTCTCGCCGTTGAAATGGAAGCGGCCGCCCTCTATGCCTTTGCGAAGGCGCGCGGCGTGGATGTGCTCTGCCTCTCCCACGTCTCGAATCAACTCGGCCAGATCGAAGGGGATTTCGAGAAAGGCCATGGCAATGGTGCGGCGACCTCCTTGCAACTGCTCTCGGCGCTCGCCGAGATGTGGTTCGCGGAAGCACAGCACACGGACTATGAGGTAATGCCATGACGGATGCAGCAACGACGGCCGAACCGCGCTCGCACAAGCTTCACCCGGGCGCGCTTCGGGTCATGCATTGGATTAACGCCGTGGCCATGATCATCATGATTGGCAGCGGCTGGAAAATCTACAACAACCAGCCGATCTTCAGTTGGGTGTTTTTTCACCACACCATTGTGCTCGGCGGCAATCCGGATATTGCCTATCAATCGCACGGCGATGGTGGTTATGGCGGCGCGATCGCATGGCATTTCGCCGCGATGTGGCTCCTCGTGCTGAACGGGCTCGCCTATCTCATCTACGGTTTCATCACCGGCCGCTTCAAGCGCAAGCTGATCCCGATCCGGCCAGGCGACGTGCTGCGCGACATCCGCGACGCTCTGCACCTGCACCTGCAGCACGACGACATCACCGTCTACAACGCAGTTCAGAAGCTGCTCTATGTCGGCATAATTGTCGTGATCTTCATCCAGGTTCTGTCAGGCCTCGCGATCTGGAAGCCGGTACAATTCCCCTGGCTTGCGGGGCTCTTCTATGACTTTCAAACCGCGCGTCTGGCTCATTTCTTAGGTATGAGCGCCATTGTTGCATTCCTCGCCGTACATATTGCTCTGGCGCTGCTTGTGCCTCAGACCCTCCTGGCGATGATCACCGGCGGGCCGCGGGCAGGAAAGCGATCACGTCACCCGACAACGGAAATGGAGTCCCGATAATGTCCGAGCGCCTGAGGACCAGTTCCATTTTTCGCAAGCCCGTCGATCAAAGCATTCTGACGGAGAACAAACACCTCGTTCAGATGATTGAACGCCGGCATGTGCTGCGCGGCGCCGTCAGCCTCGGCGCGCTAACAATGCTGACCGGCTGCGACATCACCAATCGAAGCGCGGTGCAAGGCGTGCTGACCGCGTTTTCCTCCTGGAATGATCGTTTCCAGGCCTGGCTGTTCGATCCGACGAAGCTCGCGCCGACCTACACCGAGGCCGAGGTTATGAATCCACCGCGCTTCAATGCCTATCTATGGCATCGACCAGGTGAAGACGCTCGACGCTTCAACCTGGAAGCTCGAACTGGCCGGCATGATCAAGGATAAAAGGCCGTGGACGGCGCAAGATCTTTACGCGCTGCCGGAGCAGGAGATGATCATCCGGCATATTTGCGTGGAGGGTTGGGATTATATCGGCCAATGGTCCGGCCCCAACCTGCGCATGTTCCTGGAGCGCATCGGCGCTGACATGACGGCCAAATATGTCGGCTTCCAGTGCGCCGACGGGTATGGCGGCGGCATCGACATGCCGACCGCGCTTCATCCGCAGACCATTCTTGCCACGAAATATGCAAAGGAACCTCTCGCGCCGCCTTTCGGATTCCCGATGCGTCTGCGCACTTCGACCAAGCTCGGATTCAAGAACCCGAAATGGATCACGGCCATCGAAGTCACCAACATCCAACCCGGCGGCTATTGGGAAGACCGTGGCTATAATTGGTTCAGCGGTCTATGAACGAGGCGGCACTGGCCGGCGCGAAGACAAGCGCTTCGATGACACTGACGCGCGAGGGCTTTTCGCGCGCCAGACGTCATGCGGCGCTCCTGTTGCTGGGCGCCGGTCTCACAGTGCTGACTGCACACGCGCCGACCCTTTATCATCAGCTTAATGATTGGGCGTTGATCGTCCTGTTCGCCATCTGCGGGCTGAGTGCCTATACCGCATCCCGCCTTGACGCTGGCCAGGCGGAGCGTTCGGCGCTCATCATCATCCTCTGCGCGGCCGCCACCATGCGCCTTGGGCTCCTGGTCGCCGACCCCTACCTGTCCAGCGACATCTACCGCTATGTCTGGGACGGCCGCGTCACGGCCGCCGGCATCAATCCCTATCGCTTCGTCCCCAATGCGCCGGAACTGCAGCCGCTTCGCGACGCGGCGATCTGGCCCCACATCAACCGCGCCGATACCGCGGTCACGATCTATCCGCCGGCCGCGCAAGGCTTCTTTCTCGGCGTCACGCGGTTCGGCGAAAGCGTTCTGGCGATGAAAATCGGCCTCCTGTTCTTCGAGGCGATCGCGATCGCGGCTCTGCTCTTTCATCTCAAACGTCAGGGCATGCCGCTCACCCGGATCGCCGCCTATGCATGGCATCCCCTGCCAATTGTGGAGATCGCCGGAAACGGCCATGTCGATGCGGTCATGAGCACGCTGCTGATTTTGGGCCTGCTGGTCTATTTCGGTGGACGGACACTGCTTGCGGGCGTGATCGTCACGCTCGGGGCACTGGTAAAACCGACCGCTCTGCTGGCGCTTCCCGTGTTCTGGCGGCCATGGGACTGGCGTCTGCCTCTTGCCGTCGCCGCAACGATCCTCATCGCTTACCTCCCATTCCTTTCCGTCGGATGGGGTGCCCTGGGGTTCCTGCCCGGCTACATCCAGGAAGAAGGGCTAACCTCCGGCGATGGCTTCCGGCTCTTATGGCTCCTGCAAACTGTCACAGGCCCGCTCCCGCATGCCGTCCCGGTCTATCTCGCCTTGTCCGCCTGCGCGCTTGCCGCGCTATCCGTCGCCGTCAGCTTCCGGCGCAACCGCTCCGAGCAGGCAGCGATCCGGTCGCTCAGCTGGCTGCTCATCGCATTCCTGATCTTGTCGTCACCGCATTATACTTGGTATTTCATCGTGCTGGTTCCGTTTCTTGCGCTCAGCCCATCCGTGACAGCGTGGGTCCTGATCATGGGAAGTGTCCTCATATATGGCGGGCCGCTCGACCTATGACGCTGGCATCGCCCTCTTCACCGCCAGCACTCTCGCCGCCTTGGCCTTCGATGTGTGGCGCGAATTCCAAATCCCCGTGCTCTCCAATGCCGAGGCCACCGCATGAACGCACTTTTGAACGAGACGGCTATCGATCTGCCGGCGGACGAAGCGCTGGACCGAGGGGTCTCTGCGTCACGCTACGCCAATGTCACCGCGATCATTCCGTGCCTGGACGAGGCCGAGGCGATCGGCCCATGCGTCAGGGCGGTGCTGGCGCAAGGTGTCGCCGAGGTGATCGTAGTCGATGGCGGATCGCAGGACCGCACCGTCGCCGAGGCCGGGGCGGCGGGGGCGCGTGTTATCATCGAACGGCGCCGCGGCTACGGCCGCGCCATGATGACCGGGATCGCCGCCGCATCGCCGGCCAGCACCGTTCTGCTCTTTATCGACGGCGATGGCAGCGACCGGCCGGAGATGATTCCAGCCGTCCTTGCGCCGATTGAAGCGGGCGCGGCTGACCTCGTCATGGGCTCGCGCCTTCATGGCGAGCGCGAACCGGGCAGCCTGTCGCCGGCGCAGATCGTCGCGGGCCGACTGGCCGGACTGCTCATCCGCGGTCTGTATGGCACGCGCTACACCGACATGTCGCCGTTTCGCGCCGTGCGCCGCGATGTTCTGGATCGTCTCGGCATGAGCGAGCCGAGTTTTGGCTGGAATCTCGAGATGCAGATGCGCGCGGCAGCGACCGGCCTGAGGGTCGCGGAGGTGCCGGTTGGCCAGCGCATGCGGGCCGGCGGCGTGTCCAAAGTGTCGGGCAATCGCCTCGTCATGATCCGCGCCGCCTGGACGCTGGGCGCGACTTTTCTGCGGCTGGCGCTGCGGATGCGCCGCGCGCCAGCAATCCGCCCACCGCAAACGGTGCGCCAGTGATACTACCGATTACATCAGGGGCAGCGCCCGGCAGCAGCCAGATCGCCGCTGATACACTGCCGTCTTTCCGCTTCGCCAGCCCAATTCGCCTTTTTGCCGACTCACACCTTCGTGAAAGGCTGTGCGAAGACGCACAGCGTTGCCTTGGTCTATCGTCGTACAGACCGATGATGAAAGACCGCGAAAAAGAGTGGGTGGAGTTCATGCAGGCAGCCAATCGCGGCTGCAAACCCTCCTATGCGCGCTTGCTGACGGCTCTCGCATCGGCGCTTCCCCGAATTGTTGCCCCCAATCTCGCCCGTCTCGGCCTGCCGAACGGCGATGTCGAGGATGTCGTTCAGGAGGTGCTGCTGGCCATCCACTCGAAGCGGCACACCTGGGACGAAAGCCGGCCTTTCACCCCATGGCTGCGGGCCATCGTGCGCCATAAGGTGCTCGATCTGGCAAGGCATCGCTATAAGCAGTCCGAAGCGGTCGTCGCGAGCGCGCTGGATCTAGCGGAAACGACAGAGGCAGCGGAGGAGCCGCGCTCGACGATACTGGTTGAGCGCCACGTCGAGGGGCTGCCGAAGCAGCAGAGAAATGTGGTGAGGGCCCTTGTGCTCGAGGGCGCCAGCGTTCAGGAGACGGCGAATAGATTGAAGATCAGCAAGAATGCCGTCTATGTTACGCTGCATCGCGCGGCGAAAGGCCTTGTCGCCAAATTCGGACCCAAAAGTAATGAGTTCTGAAGAGCTCATCACCCAGCTCGTGGCAGAGCTGCCTGATTCGCAAAAGCAGTGGCCCGTATCGCGCCTGCTGGCTGCGGCGATTGCATTGGGCTCAGCGGTCACGTTTATGGTGATCTGGTTCATGTTCGCCCGCAGCCCGCATCTGGCGCATGGCGTTAGTCCGACAATCGCTTTTACCGTCGGGGCGGCCCTTATATTGGCCGCCGGAACCTATCGTGCCTCGCTGACGCTCGCACGCCCCGAAGCGGACGCGAATATCGCCTGGCCGGTGTTGTTCGCGGCGCTGGTCCTGATGACCGGAGTGGCGCTCGAACTCGGCTCAACGCCACGGCATCTCTGGGTGAGCCGGCTGATCGGCACGCATGCGCTGGGATGCTTTGTCTCGGTTACATTGCTCGCGCTGCCGATCCTTTTCGCAACATTATTTGCGATCCGGCATGGCGCCCCCGCTCATCCCGCCCAGGCCGGCGCCGCCGCCGGCCTCCTGGCAGGTGGCATAACCGGGGCCCTTTACCAGATTCACTGCCCGGAAAATTCGCTGCTTTTCGTTGCCGTCTGGCATGTTGCGGCGATCGCGGTGCTGGCGGGACTGGGGGCATATTTGGGACGCAAGCTCTTATATTGGTGACCGTTGGACTCCGCATTTTATCAATCGCCATGAGGACTCAGCCTACTCGCTTGGACATCTTCGTCATGGAAAAACCGTACCGCTTAAATCCGAGGGCGCCTCATGATCGGCCAAGCATGAGCTGCGGTTGGCCCCGACTTGCATTACTCTAACGCGGCATCGCGGCGGTTTGGGGCAATGGGGCTGACATCAGGCTGCCCGTCCATTCTCCGGCCTTGCTGCAGTTGGGGAACAAAAATGCTGGCGCAACCAATCGACGATATCCCGATCCGACGTATTGCCTTCATCCTGCTGACGCTGGCGATCATCATCGTCGGCCTCGTCTTCGGCAGACCTTTTCTGATCCCGATCGTCATCGCAATATTGATCACGATCCTGATCGGCGCGGGGGCCGACCGTCTGAACAGGCTGGGATTGCCGGAGCCGCTTGCCACGCTGAGCGCGCTCCTCATTCTGCTTTTCGGCATCACCGCGGTCTTCAACGTGCTTGCCGGGCAAGCGGACGCTGTGACGCTCGCATGGCCGCGCTATATCGAACGTCTGAACGCCATGGCCGATCAGCTGCTGCGCTGGGCCGGTCCCCAGGCCGCGAGCAGGGTCAATGAAGCGCTCGCCAATCTCGATCTCATGCGGCAGATCCCCGGCCTTCTCGGGTCGGCCGGTGGATTTTTGGTGAACACGGTCCTGGTGACGATCTATGTCGGGTTCCTGCTTTTCGAACGGGGCAGGCTGCCGGCCAAGATCGAGCTGTTTTTCGACAATACCGAGCATGCCGGCGAAATGCAGCGCGCCGTCACCGACATAGGTGAAAGCATTCGCCGATATGTTTGGATCAAGACGCTCATGAGCCTGCTGACCGGCGCGGTCAGCTATGGCGTCCTAAAGACCATCGGCGTCGATTTCGCCGAGACCTGGGCGCTGATCATTTTTCTGCTCAACTACATTCCCAGCGTAGGCTCGATCATTGGCGTCGTATTTCCGGCACTGCTTGCTCTCATCCAATTCGATACGCTATGGCCGTTCTTTATCGTCGCCGTCCTTCTGGCCGGAACGCACCTCGTGATCGGCAATATCATGGAGCCGAGCCTGATGGGCAGAACCCTCAATCTAAGCCCGTTCGTCGTGATCGCGTCGCTGGCGTTCTGGGCGATGATATGGGGGATCGTCGGGGCGTTTCTCAGCGTTCCTTTAACGACCGCGATGATTATCGTCTGCAGTCATATTCCGTCGCTCAGATGGGTCGCCATCCTGCTCTCGGCGGATGGCCGGCTGATGCTGGGCACGCCGACGCCGAGGGAAAGCGCGCGCGTGTCCAGTGAAAGTGTTTAATCGCGGCAAGCGGGACAAAGCTAGATCCGGGGATCCTCGGCGTCGTGAACGTGGCGTATCGCGTTCCGCAGCGCCGGGTCGAGCTTCGACACGTCGAGGATGACCTTTTCCGAATGTACGTCCGACACGGCTTCCACCGGCACCAGACGGTCGCCCGCATTCTCGAAATAGATCGTAACGCTCCTGGGGTGCTGCGCCGACACTTTTCGCACAGTACCGACGGCTTTTGTGCCGTCGGCGATGAAGACCTCGAATCCCTCTTGGATTTTTTCCATTTCCGTTCCCGTCTTAGAGTGAATTACTCCCCAGCATTCCCGGTACGCGAGGCTTCGTAGAGGAACCAGACGCGGCCTTCCGCCTCGTCGATCCAGCTCTCCAGCAGGCTGGCGCTTGCCACGTCGCCGTGCTCGTCGCAAACGCCGTGGGTTTCCCGCATGGATGCGGCAAGCTGCAAATTGTCGTCCCGAAGCTCGGCAAGCATATCCAGTGGTGTGACATAATCGGCGTCATTGTCTGCAATACGCTGCAGTTTGGCGATGTGACCGATTGAGCGCAGGGTCGTGCCGCCGACCTTGCGGGCGCGCTCCGCGATGGCGTCCGTCATGGCGTAGATCTGCGCGGCCTGTTCGTCGAGCAGCAAATGATAGTCGCGGAAATGCGGGCCGGATACGTGCCAGTGAAAATTTTTGGTCTTTACGTAGAGGGCAAAGACGTCGGCGAGCAGGGTCGTAAGGGCGGCGGCGATGTCTCGCGTGGCGTTCTCGCCAAGACCGCTCGGCGGATTGATCCGGGCGGTGCGTCGTTTCTTGAGCTGCGCGTCGGTCATGAGCTGGACTCCTTTCATGGCAGCGGCCGAACTCTCTTGCGGAGCGCGATTTCGCAGGCTCTGCGCTCTTTAGCCGGCTGTCAATCCCGCGACGCTCCGCGTCCCGCCGTTCGGTATTTCATAGCGGAATAAGGGGATGAAATGGTTGACCATCAAGGGGCCAATCGGGTTGTGCAAGCCGCACGCCATAACCATGTGAAAGCTTTTGCGATTGCCGTATAGTCTCGTTAAGTTTCACTTTCCTCAAGAAAGGGGAGTGCCATGGCCCTCGCCAAGGTCGGCCTCGACGACAAATACGATCTTACACAGAAGCGCGTCTACATCTCCGGGACCCAGGCCATCGTGCGACTGGCGTTGACCCAGCGCGCCATGGACGCGGTGCGCGGCCTGAACACGGCCGGATATGTGACGGGCTATCGCGGCTCGCCGCTCGGCGGTGTCGACCACACCTTCCAGGGCGCTAGGAAATTCCTCCAGTCGCAGAACATCCTGTTCCAGCCGGGCATCAATGAAGACCTTGCGGCGACGGCGCTGTGGGGCTCCCAGCAGGCCGAATTGACTGGCGAGGGAGCCTATGACGGTGTGTTCGGCGTCTGGTACGGCAAGGGACCGGGCGTCGACCGCTCGGGGGACGTGTTCCGCCACGCCAACCACGCGGGAACCTCACCGAATGGCGGCGTGCTGGCGCTGATGGGCGACGACCATACATGCAAATCCTCTACGTCCGCCCACCAGTCCGAATTCGCCTTTGTCGACGCCATGATTCCGGTGCTCAATCCGTCAAACGTCCAGGAGATCGTGGATTACGGGATCTACGGCATCGCCCTTTCGCGTTTCGCGGGCGTATGGGTCGGGCTGAAATGCGTGAAGGATAATATCGAGCAGACCGCAATCATCGACGGCCGGCCGGATCGCATCACTCCCATCATCCCGGCGGATTTCTTGTTGCCGGCCGGCGGTCTCAATATCCGCCTGCATGACAGCGCGCTGGCCAAGGAAGCGCGGCTGCATGAATTCAAGCGTCCCGCCATCCTCGCCTTCACCCGCGCCAACAAGCTGGACCGGATGATCCTCGCCGGCGGGCGCAAGCCGAAGATCGGCATCATCACGGCGGGCAAGAGCTATCAGGATGTGAGCGAGGCGCTGGACTTCCTCGGTATCGACGAAGTGCGTGCCGCCGATCTCGGCATCCGGCTCTACAAGGTCGCGATGACCTATCCGATGGAGCCGGAAGGCGCGATCGCCTTCGCCGAAGGGCTCGATTTGCTCATCGTAGTGGAGGAGAAGCGCGCCCTCATCGAGGTTCAGATCAAGGAAGAACTGTATGGCCGTCCCAACGCGCCGACGATCATCGGCAAGATGGACGAAAACGGCAAATGGCTGTTTCCGGCCAAGGGCGCGCTGGAGCCGGTGCAGATCGCGCTGGCGCTCGCCCGGCGGATCACGGAGCGCATGGACGCGCCGGATATCCACGCCAAGATCGCCGAGCTGGAAGCGTCAGACCGCCACGCCCGTGCGGCTCAGTCCGTGACCGAGCGCATTCCCTATTTCTGCGCGGGCTGTCCGCATAATTCCTCCACCATCGTGCCGGAAGGCGCGCGCGCCTATGCTGGCATCGGCTGCCACTTCATGGCGCAGTGGATGGACCGCTCGACCGAAGGCTTCACCCAGATGGGCGGCGAGGGCGCGAACTGGGTCGGCGAGGCGCCGTTCTCGAAGCGCCGCCATGTGTTCCAAAATCTCGGCGACGGCACCTTCATCCATTCAGGCAGTCTTGCCGTGCGAGCGTCGGTGGCTTCGGGCGTCAACGTCACCTACAAGCTGCTCTACAACGACGCGGTGGCGATGACCGGCGGCCAGGCGCTCGATGGCGCGATGAGCGTCTCGCAGATGGCGCATGCTTTGATGGCGGAAGGCGTTCGGCGCATCGCCGTCGTCACCGACCAGCCGGAGAAATATGCCGGCGGCGCGTTTCCCGCCGGCACGCGCGTTTATCACCGCGACGAACTGGACGGCGTGCAGCGCGATCTCGCCGAGACCGATGGCGTCACCGCGCTGATCTACGATCAGACCTGCGCCGCAGAAAAACGCCGCCGCCGCAAGCGCGGCACCTTCCCCGATCCCGACAAACGCGTCCTCATCAACGAGCTGGTCTGCGAGGGCTGCGGCGATTGCGGCGTGCAGTCCAATTGCGTGGCCATCGAGCCTGTCGAGACCGAGTTCGGCCGCAAGCGCGCCATCGACCAGGACGCCTGCAACAAGGATTTCTCCTGCCTCAAGGGCTTTTGCCCCAGCTTCGTCACCGTGCACGGCGGCAAGAGGCGCAAGGCCGAGCGCGGAGCCGGGGCCGATATCGCCGCTTTCGCTGCCCCCCCGGAGCCCCTGCTTCCCTCGCTCGACCGGCCCTATTCGATGGTCATGACCGGCGTCGGCGGCACCGGCGTGGTGACGGTTGGCGCCATTCTCGGTATGGCCGCGCATCTGGAATTGAAAGGCGCCGGCATCATCGACATGTCGGGCCTGGCGCAGAAGGGCGGGCCGGTCGCGGTACATGTGCGCATCGCGCGGCAGCCGGAGGACATCAAGGCGATCCGCGCTTCGTCCGCCGGCGCCGATCTGGTCGTCGGGGGCGATTTGGTGGTTGCTGGATCAGGCAAGGTGCTGAGCGTGGTGCGCGGCGGGCGGACCAAGGTGGTCGCCAGCCCGCATGAAACGATGACGGCCGACTTCACCCGCGCGCCGGACCTTTCGCTCCCAGCGGCGGCGCTGCGCCGCTCCTTGGAGGAGCGGGCGGGAGCGGCGGCGTGCAGCTTTATCGACGCGCAGAAATATGCCGCCGCTCTGCTCGGCGACAAAGCGATGGCCAATATTTTGCTCATCGGCTTTGCCTATCAGAAAGGGCTGATGCCGCTTTCCGGTGAGGCGATCCTGGAAGCCATCCGGCTGAATGGGGTCGCGGTCGAAGCCAACACGCTGGCGTTCCGCTGGGGCCGTCTGCTGGCGGCGGGCGAAGCGCCGATTGCCGCGCTGGCCGAAAAGCTGGCGAAACCCCTCACCGGCGAGACGCTGTCGCGCGACCTCGACGAAGCCATAGCGCGGCGCGAGGGCTTCCTCACTGATTATCAGGACGCCGCCTATGCGGAGCGCTATCGCACTCGCGTCGAAGGGATCCGGGCGCTGGAGGCCAGGGTCATGCCCGGCAAGGATGCGCTGAGCTGGGCCGTCGGCAAATATCTATTTAAGCTGATGGCCTATAAGGACGAATATGAGGTGGCGCGGCTTTATACCGGCGGTTCATTCCGCGAGCAGCTCGACCGCACATTCGAGGGCGATTACAAGCTCGAATTCCACCTCGCGCCGCCAGTTCTCTCCAGAACGGACCCTGCGACCGGCCGTCCGCGGAAAATGCGTTTCGGGCCTTGGATGATGACCATGTTTGGCCTGCTCGCGAAGATGAAGCGGCTGCGCGGCACGCGGTTCGATCCGTTCGGCTATTCCGGTGACCGGAAAACGGAGCGCAAGCTCATTGCCGAATATGAGGCGCTGCTGGACGAGATCGCCCTCCGGTTGCGGCCCGACACGCATGAAACGGCGGTCGCGCTCGCCTCGCTGCCGGAGCAGATCCGCGGCTACGGGCCTGTCAAGGCTGCGGCGCTTGAGCGCGCCGAGCTGCGGGAGGGCGAATTGCTGGATGCGCTGCGCCGCGCACCCGGCGAGAGCCAGCGGGCGGCCTAATCTTGTGGAGCGTCGGCGGCGGTCACCTTACGCGTGCCCGGCTTATATTCGTGTTCCAGGATCGCGTATTTCGCCTCCGTCCACCATCGCCCCTGGGCCCAGATGCAATCCCTGGCAGTGCCCTCGTATTTCATGCCGATTTTTTCGAGTGCGCGCTGGCAGGGTCTGTTCTCAACCGCGACATCGGCGCTGATACGGTGCAGCCTGATCTGATCGAATCCGAACCCAATGAAGCGGGCGGCCATTTCGGTGGCGTAGCCTCCGCCCCAATATTCAGTCGCGACACCGAAACCGATGCTCGCCTGCGCCGGATGAAAAAAACGCGACAGGCTGACTTGACCGATCAGCACGCCCAGTGATTTTTCATGCGCTACATAAGCAAAAAGACGCTGTTGCGACTCTGGTCCCCGGTGCTGGAAGTACCGCTGCACACGCAACGCGCCGTCGGTAAGTTCCTCCGGTTCGACCGCCTGATATCGGAACTGCTCCGGACGATTCTGGAGCGTGTGAAGGGCGGGACCGTCCTCAAGCCGGACTTCGCGCATCACGAGCCGTTCCGTATCGAGTTCGGGTAGCATGGGCGGTTTCCTGTGCCATCACCGCCGGGTCCAGGATGCGGAACATCTTGGAGCGCTGAGTTTCCCTCTGTCGCTCCTCGCGGCTTGAAGGTTCAGATTATCTCTGCGCCTCGCATCCGCAGGGCATTGGGCCCGCAAGCGGGCCAACCACCTGCGCGGGGCGCCGAGAAAAAAAGCATATCATTTCTGCATGGCACGCTGGCCGTCGCCAGCGGCACTCGGTGCGGCGATCCGTTGAGAATGCTGATGGGGGAGGGTGGGAGGCTGACTGACAACCCGCGTCGAACTCGTTAGGGCTGCTTCCTTCCGGACCTGACCCGGTTGGCGAGGGACTCGTCCGCCGCCAACCTCCCGATGTTTATATCGTCGCAATCGCGCATCGATGCAAGATCAGTCTGCGCTGTCCTTCCAGGGATCGACAAGCGGTACACCGGCGTCCTTGAAATCCTTCAGATTGCGGGTTGCGAGTGTCGCCTCGCGTGATAGGGCAATGCCAGCGATGAAGGTGTCCTGGAAGCCAACGATGCGGCGGTTTTTGCGGCGCGTCGCGGCAATTCCGGCGGCGGCGCGCGCGGCCCGTATGTCGAATTGCAGGATACGGTTCTCGAAAATCGCGCTGCCTATATCCTCCCACCCCCTTTCCAGCTGGGCGCGGTGATCGGGCGCGATCAGGCATTCAATGCCATAGCGGAGTTCGAAGATAGAAACGGTCGTCGTCCAGAGGCTTTCGCGCGGCTGCTTATCGAGCCACGCGATGACTTTGGCATTTTGCTCGGGGCGCATGCAGGCCGAGATAACGTTGGTGTCGAGAATGATCACGGAACGACCCGCGCGTTAATCGAAAGTCGCGGGCCGGGCTTCCTCGGAACGCATCTCCGGCAGGTCGAAATCAAGGCCATAGGCGGCAAAATGCTGGGCAAGGCGAGTGCCGAGGCCAACATCGGGCTCGGCTTTCAAATCCTCGCCGACCGCATCCCGCAGAATGGTGCGCACTTCCTCCTCCATGGAATGCCCATGGCGCCGGGCGCGCTGGACCAGCCGGTCCTTCACGTCGTCTTCGAGGTTGCGCACGATGAGCTGAGCCATGTCGATCTCTCCAGGAGTGCTATCATGATAGCAAATGATGGCCGGAAGGGAAAGTTGCAAGTGAGACAGTGGCAGCGGTGGCTTCGAAATAACGGCTGGTGTTGATCCGCTGGGTGCTGATCGGCGACTTGGCCCGCTCGACGAAGCCTTGGCCCGGCAGCGGCGCGGGCCGGTAGCAGAAGCGGTACGCGCCTTCGGCGTCGCAAATCACGAGACGTTTGGCGCGCGCCTCCGACAGTCGCGCATAAAGGCCCTGCGCATTCAAGAGACTGGCGCATATGAGGGTTTCCCCTAAGGCGGGGCGGTGATCCCGAGCGTCGCCCTGCGTCACGCTCACCCGGTCCCCCAGCCCGAGCAGCGCAATGAGACGCGCCGCCAATTCGCAGGCTTCGCCGTCGCGGTCGATGCATTCGACGCAGATGCCGGGGCCGCTCTGTGCCAGCAGGATGGCCGTGAGGGGCAGGGCGCCGCTCCCGAGAAAGGCGAAGCGCTCGGCGCGCCGGCCGCCCAGCAGCGCCAATTCGGATTGGCAGAGCGCGCGATATTCATCCAGATACCAGAACGCCGCGAGAGCCTGCGCGCCGGGGCAGGGGCTGGCAAGGATCTTGCGGCACCACCATTTTTCCATTGCCGCTTCCGCCGCCGCGCAGAGGCCCGGTAAACCGGCGGCGACATCGGCCAGATCGGGATGATCGGATAATTCGGCTCCGAAGCCGGCCGCCTGCCAGGAGCGCAGCGTTGCAACCAGCGTTCCGAGACAGTTGTTTACCTCCGGATTGTTCGGCGATAAGTCTTCTTGCCCGACGAGCGTGCGATGCGTGGCTTTCAGGAAGGCGATGGCGTCGGCGTGCTGCATCTTTGGTCGTCCGGGTTCGCTCGCGTGGCAAGACAGCGCCATTACCCTATATGTTATAAAGTTTCATCCACAAATCACGGCATCCGCCCTCTTTTTCCGCGAATTGTTGCTCATATGAAATTCCTCGACCAGGCAAAAGTCTATATCCGCTCCGGTGATGGGGGGAATGGCTGCGTCTCCTTCAGGCGGGAGAAGTTTATCGAGTTCGGCGGGCCGAATGGAGGCGACGGCGGACGCGGCGGCGACGTCTGGGCGGAGTGCGTGGCCAATCTAAATACGCTCATCGATTTCCGCTACCAGCAGCATTACAAGGCCGAGCGCGGCGGCAACGGCATGGGCGCCAACCGCACGGGGCGCGGCGGCAACGACATCACGCTCAAAGTGCCCCCCGGCACGCAGATCTTCGCCGAAGACAACGAGACGATGATCGCCGACCTTACCGAGCCGGGCCAGCGCGCGCTGCTCGCCGAGGGCGGCAATGGCGGCTTCGGCAATGCGCGTTTCAAATCTTCCACCAATCAGGCGCCGCGCCGCGCCAATCCCGGCCAGGAAGGCCAGGAGATGACGATCTGGCTGCGGATGAAGCTGATCGCCGACGCCGGAATCGTCGGGCTGCCGAATGCCGGCAAGTCCACCTTTCTCGCTTCGGTCAGCGCCGCCCGGCCGAAGATCGCGGACTATCCTTTCACGACACTCTATCCAGAGCTCGGTGTCGTCAGGATCGACGATTTCGACTTCGTGCTCGCCGACATCCCCGGATTGATCGAAGGCGCGCATGAGGGCGTGGGCATAGGCGACCGTTTTCTCGGTCATATCGAGCGCTGCCGGGTGATCCTGCATCTGGTCGATGTGAACGAGGAGGATGTCGCCGAGAGCTACCGGATCGTGCGCCGGGAGATGCGGGCCTATGGCGGTGGGCTGGAGAAGAAACGCGAGATTGTTGCCTTGTCGAAATGCGACAGCGTGACCCCCGAACGGGCAGCGGAGCAGGCGGAAAGCCTGAAAAAGGCCTGCCGCAAAAAGCCATTTCTGCTCTCTTCGGCATCTAAATTAAATGTGGATAACGTCCTGCGGCGTATTGTCTTGATTCTCCAGGGTCAGAGCGACGCGGAAACCGAAGAGACATCAGGGAACGGACAAAAGTCCACCGGGTGGTCGCCAATAAACTAGTGCACACAAAGGCTTATGGCCTCAAGTTCGCGGATTTCTCCGTAGATATTTATCCGTAACTGCCACAATTATGGAAGTTTGAAAAAAGTAGCCATGCGCCTAGTGCATGGCAGGTATGCATAAATCTATTCCCAATCCCGCCACATTTGGACCGTTTACCGTCGCACCTTCCGAACAACAAGGAAAAGTTGCGATGCTTAGAAGTAAAACGTTCCGCGTGTGTGCCTTGGCGGTTCTCGGAGTTGCTGCTTCCAAAGGGGCGGCTCAGGCTGCATGCGGCACCGCGTCCTGGTACCATGAGGGTGCCAAGACCGCGAACGGCGAACGCTACCGGCCCGACGGGATTTCGGCGGCTCACAAGACGCTGCCTTTCGGCACCAGGGTGCTGGTTCGCAATCAGCGGACGGGACGCACGGTGACGGTGCGCATCAACGATCGCGGGCCGTTCATTCGCGGCCGCATCATCGATCTGTCGCGCGGCGCCAAGCGCGTCATCGGGATGGACGGTCTCGCCTCGGTGTGCCTGACGGTGCTCGGGCGCGGCGAACGCTATGCCGATGCCGGCGATAGCGGAACGCGGCGCGTGTCGAAGAAAAACCGCATGGTTCGCGAGGTCTATCGGACGACCCAGACCAGTACGCGCTACGATGACGATCCCGGCGAGGAGCGCATCGTGCGCAAGAAGCGCATCGTGAAGCGTTCGAATAGCCGTGATGTCGCCCAGCGCCGGCAGATTCGCGAGGACCGCGCCACGCGCGAAGCTCGGCAAGAGCGCGCCCGGCCGTTCAATCTGGCCAACTGGCCCCACAGCAGCGACGGCCGCATATAGCGCTGTCCATTCGCCCCAAAAATCAGCGGCCCCGTGAGTGAACAAGCCTAGCTGTTTGCTATGCCGCATAACTGTTGCTGCGCCATTTCCGGATTTGGAAATGGCGCAGCAAACAAACTAGTCATCTGGAACTGAAGCTCGTTTCATTATATGTTCCGCTCTGACCAAGCGTTCGGGGGGTCTGGCGAACGTGTCAGGGCGTCCGATTGCGCCTTTGGTCTTGAACTCGGAGGGCTGCGGTTATCTTGAGCGGCAGGTTCGACGTCATCGCGTTTCTCGTTCATTGTCGGAACGTTGCCGGATCATTCTTCGCTGCGCGAATGGTTTTTCCAGCAAAGCGGTTTGCGGCTGAACTCGGCATCCACGAGCACGGTCGGCAAATGCCGGCGGCGCTTTCTCACGCATGGTATTGGGGGCCTGCTGGACGAAGCGCGCCAGGGTCGACCGCGAAGCATTGACGAGGATCAGGTGGCGGCGGCAATCGAGCGCACGCCCCGCTCGACACCGGGTGATGCGACACATTGGTCAATCCGCCCGATGGCGCTGGCGACCCGCTTTCACACACGACGATACGCAGAATCGGGACAGCTTTGGATTGCAGCCGCATCGCTCACAGACTTTCAAGATGTCCAGTGATCCACTATTCGTCGACAAGGTCCGCGATATTGTCGGACTGTGTCTATCACCGCCCAATCGGGGCGTTGGTGCTCAGCGTCGATGAGAAAAGCCAGATCCAGGCACTCGACCGTGAACAGCCGGTTTTGCCGATGATGCCCGGCATTCCCGAGCGCCGGACCCATTCCTATGTTAGGCACGGCACCCATTCGCTGGTTGCGGCCCTCGATGTTGCTTCCGGCTTCGTGATCGGCAACACGCCGAGTGTCGATCCTCCTCCCCAACCAGGAGGCCGCGCCCTGTCGCGAAACGCGCCTCAGGCGCGGCGAACCCAGTGACAGCGCCTAATCTTCGTTATACGCCGCCTGCAATTTGGCAATGTCGATCTTGCCCATTGTCAGCATCGCCTGCATTACCCGCTTGGACTTCATCGGATCCGTGTCACTCAGCATTTCACCCAATGCGGACGGGATGATCTGCCAGGACAGCCCGAACTTGTCCTTGAGCCAACCGCATTGGCTCTCCTGGCCGCCGGCTGACAGCTTCTCCCACAATTCGTCGACCTCGGCTTGCGTGTTGCAATTCACGAACAGCGAAACCGCTTCGGTGAACTTGAAATGCGGGCCGCCGTTCAGCGCCATGAATTGCTGTCCCTCGATCTCGAACGTGCCTGTCATCACCGATCCCTTGGGCCCGGGGCCTCCTTCGCCATAGCGGGAAACGCTGACAATCCGTGCGTTCTTAAAAATGGAAACATAGTGGTTCATGGCCTCTTCGGCGTTGTCGTCGAACCATAGGAATGGGGTGATTTTTTGCTTCGGCGTCATGCGCTTTGCTCCTTTGTTTTCGGTCGTGTGAGCTGATTGTTGTCTACCGTCAGGGCCGTTTGGGCATGGCTCTTGCCTAAAGACGCTTGAGCAGACGCGCGGCCGACATCCCAAAGCGATTTTCTTCTGAATTCGCTTCGGTCTTCGGCTCTGCCGGCGCATTCGAGGAACGGTGAGGAGTGGCAGTCGTTTTAGCTTCAATGAAGCAGAGTGAATATGCTTATCCGATTTTATTCTTTTGCAGGCTAAAAGCGGCCACGTAGACTTATGGAATTGCTCAAGACAAACGGAGTCAGCAATGTTTTCCAGCATTTCCAGGCGGGGTTTCATCGGCGTTATCGTTGCGGGAAGCCTTGTAGGCTTGCCCGCGACGGCGCAGACGGAAAAATCTCTCCTGAACGTTTCTTATGACCCCACACGCGAGCTTTACGTCGAATTCAATGACGCATTCGCCAAGGAGTGGAAGGCGAAGACGGGCGAAATTGTCACGATCAAGCAATCGCATGGGGGGGCCGGAAAACAAGCCCGTGCTGTGATCGATGGGCTGGAAGCGGATGTCGTCACTCTGGCGCTGGCCTACGATATCGACGAAATCGCGGAAAAGACGGGCAAGTTCCCCAAGGACTGGCAGGCCCGGCTCCCCAACAACAGCTCGCCCTACACCTCGACCATCGTATTCTTGGTGCGCAAGGGCAATCCTAAGAGCATCAAAGATTGGAACGATCTCGCAAAGCCCGGCATCGGCGTCATCACGCCAAATCCGAAGACCTCGGGCGGTGCGCGCTGGAACTATCTCGCGGCCTGGGGATATGCGCTGAAGAACAATGGCGGCGACGAGGCCAAGGCGAAGGAATTTGTCGCGGCGATCTTCAAGAACGTGCCCGTGCTCGATACGGGCGCGCGCGGCTCGACCAACACCTTCGTACAGCGCAATCTCGGTGATGTGCTTCTCGCCTGGGAAAATGAGGCCTTGCTCGCTATCAATGAACTGGGGCCTGACAAATTCGAGGTCGTTATCCCTTCGCTCTCGATCCTGGCTGAGCCGCCGGTGGCCGTGGTCGACGAGAACGCCAGGAAGCACGGCACGCTCGAAGCCGCCAAGGCGTATCTCGAATATCTCTATTCGCCCGCCGGCCAAAAAATCGCGGCCAAGCACTATTATCGGCCGGTCAAATCCGACGTTGTCGACGCCAAGGATCTGGATCGGTTCCCGAAGGTCGTCACATTCAATATCAATGATGTGTTCGGCGGCTGGCAAAAGGCTCAGAAAACGCATTTCTCGGACGGCGGCAGCTTTGATCAGATCTACTCGGGCAAGTAATCGCGTAGCGCCCCAATCATCGCGGTCGAGCCTCCCTCTCGCGCACATTTTACGGGCGCGGTGGGGAGGCGGCATCGCTCCATCGCCCCAAGCGAGGATGCATCATGGATACCATTCACCGCACCTTCCCACCGTTTGAACTCGTTGTCCTCTCGGACCACGAAAAAGGGCCGGCTGTTTAGGCAGACCGGCCCAGGCAGGTGGAAGTCATATTCAGCGGCATAGCCGCACTAACACGTTCTAATTCTCCGGCTCGCGAAATGTTCCCGTGCGGTTCGCTCGGCAGCTTGCGGCTTTGCAAAGCTCCATCCCTCGAGCGCCGGTACTCCTCTCTTCTCCCGCCGCGGCCCGGATGACGGAAACGTTCGACCGGATTTCGATGGACGCCTTCTGATCAAAGTCGTCACCGGTGGCGATCCGGTCGCAAACAAAAGCGACGGCATTTCCTGCCGCATGATGAGCGCTGTGCCGCGAGGGACTTGCGCGGCATGGGGCGGCGGCGCATTGTTTCAGTAGCCACCCGGGATTGCGGAAAATGATGAGCGAGCCTGCAAAGCCGATCACAATTTACGTCGATGCGGATGCGTGTCCCGTTAAGGCGGAGATTTACCGCGTCGCCGGGCGTTACGGGATCAAGGTTTTCGTGGTGAGCAATAGCTTTATGGCGGTTCCGCGAAACCCGCTCATCGAGCGCGTGATTGTCGACAGCGGTTCTGACGCCGCCGATGACTGGATCGCCGACAGGGTCTCGCGCGGAGCCATCGTCATCACCTCGGATGTGCCGCTCGCCCACCGCTGCATCAAAGCCGGAGCGGAGGTGATCGCGCCCGCCGGACGTGTGTTGACCGAAGCGTCCATCGGCATGGCGCTGGCGACGCGCAATTTGCTGGAGGACTTGCGATCGGCCGGACAGATCACCGGCGGTCCCAAGCCGTTTGCGCCGCGCGACCGCTCCAACTTTCTGTCCACGCTCGATCTCGCCATCACCCGGCTGAAGCGCGACGGATTCGGTGCCTGACGGAGGACGAAGGCAGCGAAATTCTCAAGGACACCATTCATGCCTGAAGTGTCCTTGCTACTATTCGTGGCGGCTTCCCTGGCGTTGATCATTCCCCCCGGTCAGGACATGATCTCGTCATGTCGCGTTCGGTCGCTCAGGGCACCGCTGCTGGAGTAGCGACCGTAGCTGGCATCAGTGCCGGGTCCGGTCGGGTTGTTTGCCGGGTTGCTGCCGGGTTGGCTGCACGCCGTCCTGTGGTTTTGGCTTGGCTCTATCGGTCGAGCGGCGCCGTCCTCATAAGCCTCGGCCTCAAGCTGGCCTTTGAACGCCGCGTCTGAAGACCGGCGTGCCAAGCTTTGTGGAGCGTCTTTCCAGCAATGTGGTTGCCACTTTTCGTCCCATCGTCATGGAGCAGCGCTCTAGCGGGCCGCGATGTGACGCTCCGCCTCGGCCAGCCAGCTGTCTTCTTGCGCCAGATAGCCAGCGCCCTTGATGCAGCCGCCGCGCGTTGTCTGAATGCCTGAACGCAGCACTTTTGCGGGGTTTCCGCCCACGATCGAGCCGGGGGGCACGTCGCGCGTGACGACGCTCCCAGCGCCGACGATCGATCCATCCCCGACGCGGACGCCCGGCATGATGATCGAGCGCGCTCCAATGAAGCATCGCTCGCCAATATAGGTATCGGTGCGCAGACCTCGCGTCATATCGTGCGCCAGGATCACCGCGTCGAACGCGACATAGCTATAAGCCCCCACATGCACGCCGCGTGGATTGCTCAAATCCAGCACCGCCTTCAGTGAAAGGGCGCAGGTTGGATGCAGGTCGGCACCATGGATCTTCACCAGATACCAGCGTCTCAGCGCGAGAGTTGTTAGGCGCAGATGCCGAAGCCAACGCACTTTGGGCATGGACGTACACAGCCTTGTTTTCCAGGAACTATCGCGCAGACGTGGTCTGCATGAATGCAGAGATTAGAGATCAGTCCTGATTATCATCTATCAATATGCGCTTAGCTTATAATGGATATAGGCTGTCCGGTAGACATGTCCGTGAATTTACCCCACAGCAAAGATATACTTGAGACGATTTGAATAAAAGCTGCATGGCTCCGGACCCGACAAGCCGCCAGGTGACGCTCGCATACGGTTTCTCAGGGGAGAGAAATCGAGATAGGCCAGCTTCGCCGTCTCCTTAATCCAGCCGTCGTTGAGAAAAAGCAATGCGTTCACCTGTTTGGGTGAAGCGCTGGTCTCAGGATTTTTTACAACTGAATGAGGATTGTTTTAATCGATGGAGGGTCCGATGACTTCGCCTATGATCTTGCTGAGGGTTGGTGCGCTCACGGCCGCGTTGATAGCGGTTCAATCGGTGCACGGAACGGCGCGCGCCTGTGAGGATACCCGTGCCGATTTGCAAGCGCCTCTCGCACAAACTGACACGGTGGATGAAGTGCGCGCGGGCTCCGGCAAGACTTATGCGCGGTTGCAGCAAAATATCCCCGCTGAGGTTGAGCTTGCAACTGGAGACGGCCAGCAAGGATCTGTTTCAACGGACCCGCATCGCCTGCGCTGACGCCAACGCGGGACGTGCATGGTAGCGCCTTATGCTCACATTCCGCGAAAACGGCAGGCGTTGAAGTTTCGCGCAGAGCGTGAACCTTGGACGCCGGTTTCGCGACGAAGATTGTGCTCACGCAAAAAATCGAGCCGTTCCGATTCAGTCGGAACACAACAGGCATAAGCAACAAAGGCCGAGCCATGCAATTCGTCTCATCACCTGCCAGTCAGAGAAGTGTCTTCCCGAAGATTGCTAGACTTGCGATTCGGCTGGCTCAAAATCTTGCGGTCACGCTCAACCATTTTCGCCTCGGCGTGCGTGACGGTGCATATCTAATGTCGCGATACGAGGCGCTCGCCCGACTGTCCGACGATGCATTAGCGAAGCGCGGTTTGGCGCGCGACGAAATCGTACGGGCCGCGCTGGACGATCGCGGCAAGCGCACATAGCTGCCCGTGCGGATGACGCTTGGCGTCACGGAAATGTCCGACGCGAGGATGGCGCGTGGAGACTTATCCAAATTCGCGATATGCCGCCGAGCGCCATCAGAAAATAGAAGCCGAACCGCCCTTGGCTTCGCTATCTACCCATGCGCCACCATCACATGGCGAACGGCCGTGTAATCCTCCAGCGCATAAAGCGACATGTCCTTGCCGTAGCCAGACTGCTTCAGCCCGCCATGCGGCATCTCGTTCACCAGCATGAAATGCGTGTTGATCCAGGTGCAGCCATAGCGGAGGCGCGCGGCAGCGGACATGGCTTTAGCGACGTCTTTCGTCCACACCGACGAGGCGAGGCCATAATTTGAATCATTCGCCCAGCCGACCGCCTCGTCCACATCCGAAAAGCGCGTGATCGAAACGACCGGGCCGAAGACTTCGCGGCGCACGATTTCGTCGGTCTGCAGCGCGCCCGCGATCACCGTCGGCTGGTAGAAGAAGCCGTTGCCCTCATGCACCTTGCCGCCCGTCGTGACCTGCATGTGGCTTTGCTCCATGGCGCGCTGCACGAAGCTGGCCACCCGGTCGCGCTGCCGCTGCGAAATAAGCGGGCCGATCTCGTTTTCGCTGTCGTCGGGGCGCGCATAGGCGATGGTCGAGACGGCTGACGACAGATCGGCGACGAGGTTGTCGTAGATCTTCGGCCCGGCGTAGATGCGGCAGGCGGCGGTGCAATCCTGGCCGGCATTGTAATAGCCGAAGGCGCGCAGGCCATCGACCACCGCTTTCAGGTCCGCATCGTCGAACACGATGACCGGCGCCTTGCCGCCGAGTTCCAGATGGGTGCGCTTCACGCTATTGGCGGCGGCGGCGAGCACCTTCTTGCCGGTCGCGACATCGCCGGTGATCGAGATCATATCGACCTTTGGATGGTTGATCAGCGCGTTGCCGACGCTCTCACCGCGCCCTAGCACCACATTGACCACGCCCTCCGGCAGCACATCGGCGAGCACCCTGGCCATTTTGAGCGCGGTCAGCGGCGTCTGTTCCGACGGCTTGAACACCACGCAATTGCCGCCCGCGATGGCCGGGGCCAGCTTCCAAGCCATCATCATCAGCGGATAGTTCCACGGCGCGATGGAGGCGACGACTCCGATCGGGTCGCGGCGGATCATGGAGGTGAAGCCGGGCAGATATTCCCCCGCCGCGCTGCCGGGCATGCAGCGCACCGCCCCGGCAAAGAAGCGGAAGCAATCGGCGATGGCGGGGATCTCGTCATTGCGCACGGCGTTGATCGGCTTGCCGCAATTTAGCGCTTCCAGGGCAGCGAATGCGTCCGCCTCAGCCTCGATCCGGTCGGCGATCTTTAGGAGATAGCCGGAGCGCTGCGCGGGCGTGGTGCGCGACCATTCGGCGAATGCCTTTTCGGCGGCGTCCACGGCGCGGTCGATCTGGCCCTGCGAGGCTTCGGGCAGGAGGACGATGCTTTCGCCGCTTTTCGGATTGAGGACGTTCTCTTCCGTCTCCGTGCCGGTCTCGAAGGCTGAGCCGATCAGCATTTGCCTATCCATTGTCTTCCTCCTGAGTAAAGGTCATTTCCCTGGCCGGCTACCTGGTCGCCCTCGAGCGTCAGGTAGTAGGCGGCCAGCACCGGCAGCAGCGTCACGAGCACCACGACCATGGCGACGACATTCGTCACCGGGCGCTGGCGCGGGCGTACGAGTTCTTCGAGCATCCAGATCGGCAGGGTCGATTGCTGGCCGGCGGTGAAGGTGGTGACGATCACCTCGTCGAAGGACAGCGCGAAGGCGAGCATCCCGCCGGCGAGCAGCGCCGTGCCGATATTCGGCAGGATGATGTAGCGAAGCGTCTGGAAGCCGTCCGCGCCGAGATCCATCGAGGCTTCGATCAGCGAGCCGGACATGCGGCGAAACCGGGCGACGGCGTTGTTGTAGACGACGACAACGCAGAAGGTCGCGTGCCCGAGCATGATGGTCCAGAAGGAAAACGGGATTTCCGCGAGGTTGAAGGCCGAGCGCAGCGCGATGCCGGTGATGATGCCCGGCAGCGCTATCGGCAAAATGACGAGCAGCGATATCGTCTCGCGGCCGAAGAAGCGGGTCTGCGAGACGGCCGCGGCGCATAGCGTGCCGAGCACCAGGGCGATGGCCGTCGAGGCGGCGGCGACGCGCAGGGACAGGCCGAGCGCGTCCCATACATCCGGCCGGTTCCAGGTCACGGCAAGCCATTTCAGCGTCAGGCCCGGCGGCGGCCATTGATAGGTCTTCTCCTCGGTGGTGAAGGCGTAGACGAAGATCAGCAGCAGCGGCAGATGCAGGAAAAGCAGGCCGGCGGCGGCGGCGATCTTGAGGCCGAGCGGGGCGCGGGTTTGACGGTCAGAGCGCATCGAACGCCCCCATCCGCTTCGCCATCCACAGATACAGCCCCATGATAATGACCGGCACCACGGTGAAAGCGGCGGCCAGCGGGATATTCCCGGCCGTGCCCTGATGCGAATAGACCGCCTGCCCGATGAATAGCCGTGATGAGCCGATGATCTGCGGGATGATGTAATCGCCCAGGGTTAGCGAAAAGGTAAAGATCGACCCCGCGACGATGCCCGGCAGGGCCAAGGGGAACAGCACATTGCGGAAGGTCTGTCCGGGGGTGGCCCCGAGATCGGATGAGGCTTCCAGGAGGCTGGCCGGCACCCGCTCCAGCGCCGCCTTGGTCGGCAGGATCATGAAGGGCAGCCAGACATACAGGAATACGAGGAAGGTGCCGGTGGAGCTGACCGACAGCGAATTGCCGCCGACCACCGGGATCGCGAGATAGGCATCGAGGAGCCACGTCAGGCCGAGCTTGGCATAGATCCAGTTGAGAATGCCCTCCTTGGCGAGGATCAGCTTCCAGGCATAGACTTTGACCAGATAGCTCGACCAGAGCGGCAGCAGGACGCCGACATAGAACAGCGCCTTCCATGTGCCGGTCGCGTAGCGCGCCGCGTAATAAGCGATGGGGAAGCCGACGATGGCCGCGGCGAGCGTCACCGCGGCGGCCATGCCGACGGTGCGCAGGATGATGTCGACATTCGCACCCTGAAAGAGCTCGCCATAGGTCTTCAGCGTGAACTCATAATTTATGAGGCCGGAAAACTCGTCGATGGCGAAAAAACTCTGCGCCAGGAGCGCAAACAGTGAACCGAGATAGATGATTCCGAGCCAGAGAGCGGGCGGAGCAAGCAGCAGGAGCAGAAGCAGCTGCGGCTGCCGCCAGAACATGTCGGAGAGCACACCGAATACGCCGCCACGGCCAGGCAGGAGGGCTGGTGATGCGGCGCTCACGCATCATTCTCCATCAGATGCAGATCCTCGGGCTTCCACGCAATCTGGATGGCCTGCCCCTCCTTCGGAACATCCGCTCCCGAGGCGACCAGGGCCACCAGCTTCTGGCCCCGCACCTGAAGGCTGACGCGAGTCATGCCGCCAAGATAGCTGCAAGCGTTGACAATCGCCGGATGGCCGCCGTTTTCAACGATGCGGATCGCCTCCGGGCGCAGGCTTGCCCAGGCTTGCCGTCCATCGCCATTGTTGGCGAAGCTCGGCGGCAGCACATTGGACGAGCCGACGAAATCGGCGACGAAACGCGAAGCGGGCCGGCAGTAGATGTCCTGCGGGGAGCCGACCTGCATGATCCGGCCGTTGTTGAACACCGCGACGCGGTCGGCCATGGATAGCGCCTCGCCCTGGTCGTGCGTGACGAAAATAAAGGTGATTCCGAGCGTCTTTTGCAGCGCCTTCAGCTCCTCCTGCATCTGTTCGCGCAGTTTCAGGTCGAGCGCGCCAAGCGGTTCGTCGAGCAGCAGCACTTTCGGCTTATTTATCAATGCCCTAGCGAGCGCGACGCGCTGGCGCTGGCCGCCGGAGAGCTGGTTCGGTTTTCGGGCGCCATATTTAGGGAGTTGTACGAGCGCCAGCGCCTCTTCCGCCGCGCGGGAGCGTTCGGCTTTTCCGATACCCCGGATCATCAGCCCATAGGCGACATTGTCCAGCACATTCATATGCGGGAACAGCGCGTAGTCCTGAAACACCGTGTTGACGTTGCGCCGGTAGGGCGGCACGCCTTCCGCCGTCTCGCCGAAGATCTCGATGTGCCCCTCGGTCGGCTGCTCGAAGCCGGCGATCAGGCGCAGGCAGGTCGTCTTGCCGGAGCCGGACGGTCCGAGCATGGCGAAGAATTCGCCCTCTGCGATCGCGAGATCCACCGCGTCGACGGCCTTCACCGATCCGAAATGGCGCGAAACCTTGGAGAAAAGGACGGCTGTCGTCATGGGCGATCCGTCAGTTGGCCCCACGATCACGGGCGAGCCCGTCTTCGTCATCCCCGCGCAGGCGGGGATCCAGGTACTCCGCAGACTCAGCGGTGTACTGGATCCCCGCTCTTCACGAGGGATGACAACGAGGAGGCGCAGTATTCAGAACTACCGCCCGCCGATCACGCCGATATAGTCGGACACCCACCGGTAATAGGGCACGCAGGCTTCTTGCGTGGCGCATTTGGCGACCGGCGTCGTCCAGAACTTGATCTTGGCGAAATCCTCCATGCCGTTCGTCTTGCAGCCCTCGGCCGTCTGCAGGCCGCTCTTGTCGGCGCAGGCCGCCGGAACGCTCGGATTGGCGCCGAACCACACCGACAGATCGCTCTGCAGGTTGGAGGACAGCGTGTGCTCCATCCACAGATAGGCGCAGTTCGGGTTGGCCGCGTCGGCATGCATCATGGTGGTGTCGGCCCAGCCCGTCGCGCCTTCGCTCGGAATGGTCGAGGCGATCTTGGCCTTTTCGCTTTGCAGCAGATTGACCTGGAACGGCCAGGAGCCGGACGCGACCACGCCCTCATTCTTGAAGTCGTCGATCTGGATCATGGCGTCATGCCAATAGCGGCCGACCAGCGTGCGCTGCTTGCGCAGCAGGTCGAGCGCCGCCTTATATTGCTCCTCGGTCAGCTCATAGGGGTTCTTGATGCCGAGCTCGGGCTTGTGCGCCATCAGATAATTGGCGGCGTCGGCGACATGGATCGGCCCGTCATAGGCCTGGACGCGGCCCTTGTTCGGCTTGCCGTCCGGCAGGTTCATCTCCTCGAAGACGACGTTCCAGCTCTTGGGCGCTTCCTTGAACACCTCGGTATTATACATCAGCACGTTCGGCCCCCACATATAGGGGACGCCGTAATGGGTGCCGCTAACCGTATGCCAGGGCGCGTCCTTCAGCCGGGCGTCGATC
Organism: uncultured Alphaproteobacteria bacterium; assembly: GCA_963731855.1. GTDB lineage: Bacteria > Pseudomonadota > Alphaproteobacteria > Rhizobiales > Rhodomicrobiaceae > R-RK-3. The sequence continues at coordinate 280,106 of CAVSXH010000003.1, forward strand.
TTGTCCCAGCTCGGAACCAGCTTGACGTTCACCGGCTGGACGCGCTTGCCGGCGATCAGCCGCAGCGAGGCGTCACCCGACGCCGTGACGAGGTCGAAGCCGCCTTCATTCATCAGCGCGACCATTTCGTCGGACGTATTGGCGGTCTTCACCTGCACCTTGCAGCCGGACGCCTTTTCGAACTTGGTGACCCAATCATAGGCCTTGTCGGTTTCGCCGCGCTCGATATAGCCGGGCCAGGCGACGATATTGACCTGCCCCTCGCCCTTGCCGAGCTTTTCCAGCATGCCCGCCGCATTGCTCGCCGTCGCATATGCCATCAGAAATACGAAGGCCGACCCGGCCGTCAGAAAACGCTTCATGACAAGGCTCCCATTGTTCGATTTGGCGCTGATCCCGATGCCGCTTTTCGCGCCTCCCAAGCTTGCGCGCCGCGCCGTGTCTCGACAAATGGTTTTCGCAGAATGCCGGTATCGGTTTTTCCGATAGCTTGCCGGGCTGCAACCTCCGCAGAACATGACCCGAAATATGCGGAATAAGAGCAGGAATGGTACGGAATCGCAGCAGAATCCGTGCAGAATATCGCCTGCGATTTATCGATTGCGGATCGCGCGCTGGGACTTGGCCAGGCTGATGAAATCCTGCGCCGCGCGTTTGGGCGATAGGCCGCGCCGCCAGACGATGCCCACCTTGATCACCGGCAGCGTGCCCGAGACATCGCGCGACTCGATGCGGTCGCCTTCCAGCGACCAGGGGCGATAGATCAGGTCGGGCAGGATGGCGATGCCGGCGCCGGTCGCGACGAGGCTGCGCACCGCCTCCACCGACCGGGTGCGGAATGCGACCGGCGGGCGCGAACCGAGCGCGCCGAGCAGCTTGGCGGTCTCGGTCTCGATCTCCTCGACCGTCAGCATGATCACGGGTTCGCCCGACAAATCCTCCAGCTCGATGCTTTCCGCCGTCTCCAGCCGGTGCCCGAGCGGCAGCCATAACCGGTAGGGCGAGACTTCCAGGATCTCGATCTGCAGCGCCATGCGGTCGCGCAGCGCGGAGACCAGCATGATGGCGACGTCCAGCTCGCCTCCGACCAGCAGATGTTCGAGATGGTCGCCATTGTCCTCGATCGCCTTCACCGTCACGTCAGGGTAGGCGCGGCGGAAGCGCGACAGGATGTCGGAGAGGAAATAGCCGGCGACCAGCGAGGTCACGCCGAGATTAAGCGTGCCGCTCGGCACGACTCCGGCGTCGCTGAAGGCGCGGCGCGCATCGGAGACATTGCCGAGGATGCCCTTCGCATGGCGCAGAAACTGGTGGCCCTTATTGGTGATGTTCAGGCCGCGCGAATGGCGCTCGAACAGGCTGACGCCCAGATCGGCCTCCAGCTCCTTGATCGCCTCGGTGACCGAGGACTGCGAAATGGACAGCGATTGCGCGGCGCCGGACACCGACCCCTTTTGCGCCACGGCCACGAAATATTGGAGCTGTCTCAGCGTGAACGGCATCGATCGACAGTAGAGCATCGTGCGCAGGAGGCGGGAGGGAACCGGTTCCGCTCCCCTATATACGCAAAAAGCGAAGCTCACGCCTACATATCGAAGGGCGGCTTGTCACCGCGAAGCAGCCAATCACGTTCTGCCCGCAGCGGCTGGAAGCGCCTCATTTCTGCCCCTCGCGCGTCGTCGCCAACGGTGAGACCGCGGTGATTCCGGCCGCTCGGGTACGGCCGAGGGGTGCCACGGAGCCACTTTAAGACGCTTGGGCGTGGATATATAGCAGCGCTACCAAGCCACTGCCTCTCACTCAGTTTGCTCCACTCCATGAGCGTATATTCGCACTGCTGGCACAAACAAAGCATATGGGTTTGATCGATCGCTTACTAACCAATCTATCGCGGGCTCACCTATATTTCTCGGCGTCACCCAGCTATCACGGCGTTTGAGAAATGTGTGAACCAACTAGCTATAACACCAGGACAATCTATGCGGATGGGCGGCTCGATTGGCGGGATTCAAAATCTTATGCACTCATGTTCAAATCGCTTTCTTGATTCGCTGACCCGGCAACCAAATTTTTAGCGAGCCCGAATTCAGCAAGGATAACGATGAGCCATTTTGTTGGGTCGAATGCCCATTTACCTACCCCATGTCGGTAGTCGCTTGGATGGGCATGATGATAATTGTGGTATTGATCTCCAAGCGCAAATGGGAACCACCAAGCATCTGTTGCTGATACACGCGTTGTGTAGCGACAACTCCCATAGGTATGCCCAATTGAATTTATCGCAAAGACTACATGAGCCATTATGGTAAGCCTACCGAGAGTTAGAACTATTCCTCCCCACCAAGGGTTGCCGCTCATTACACTGACGAGAATGCCAGCTGGAAAGTTCGTTGCGAAAAACAAAAGGCCGTACCAACGGTCCTGCCAAAGAACCATTTCATTGTTTGCCAACCTACTGGGCAATTTGGGAGGTGTGGGTTTTGTGAATATTATCCAATTGATATGCGCCCACCAAAACCCTTTACATATGTTATGGGGGTCTTCGGTTTGGTCGGTATGGCGATGATGTTTTAGGTGATCCGAAATCCATGAACTGGCCGGCCCTTGCAGGATCAATGTCGAGCAAATTGCCAAGATGCGTTCGACGGCGGGATGAAATATCACAGATCCGTGCCCCCAGGATCGGTGATAGAGGGCGGTTAAACTAAAACCTCCAGCAAAATATGCGAACACATGCCACGATAGTTCCAGCGGCATTAGCGGATAAAAATATAGGTAGAAAGGTGTCGCAAAAAAACCAATATGAATAGTTATAAGTAATGCCACTATCACGAATTGCTGCATCAGAAAAACCGTGAGTTCTAGGCACAGGTTCATAAGTAATTTTTTCTCAATATATAATTTTATATTCACGCATTTTGTTTTGCCCAGGTTTTCTCGACACCAATTAAAAACGTGTACTCTGTCCTGAAAACCATAAACCCGTATACAATTCCGTTTATGGCAGACAATATTATCTCATCGGGTATGATTGGTACAGAATTTGACCAGCGTACCTTAAAATAAAAATATAGCGTCGCAATCAGCATTATCAAAAAGCAAATAAGGTTCTTGATCATTTCACGTAAAAAGAGGCGAAACGCCACTTGCTTGCTTTGACCTGAAACAAAAACACCAATTCTGTTTCGAAATTTGTCTATTACGAGCATGAGGAAATTGAGAGACCCTGCGGCAAAGAAAAATGATGCAGACAGAAGGAAGTTGCTGGTATTTCCGATCGAATAGCAGACCATCAGAACTCCAATGCCCACAGACATTGGAAGAATAACCCAAAAAAGGCTAGGGAATACATGAAAAAAACTCGTGAATGTGTATGAATGATAGAAAGTACCTGCCACTGAAAAAAATGCACCCGCTATGTGGAAGTAAGTTAAAATGGTTAAACCATCCGGTTCATTTGATAACGTAAAAACTTGTTGTGCTCCAACGGCTACGCAGGCGCCGAGAATAATACTAATGAGAGTTAAAACACCCTGTCCCCAAGAGGCTTCAAAAGCAGAGTTGGTCTTATCATTACTCTTGAGCATTGATCCCCCAATTAACGCCTTTTGGAATTCAGTCTTAGGCCGATCGCGGCAGCGGTAAAAGTCAAAAGATCACATAGGTCCGAAATCCTGGTCTTTACCAGTGCCTCGTGTCACATCCTGCCACCACATATAAGAGGACCGTGCCCTCGCAGCCTTCTTCACCACTTGGAGATAACTTGTCGACCATGAACTTTCCGATCATTGCCGAAAGGCGCTCCTTGACGGTATCAGCTTGATAAAATACGTTGCCTCTGCCCAATCGCCGGACTTCTAGCCCAGAGTCTCGAATGGGGCAAGCTGCGGCAGCAGGCGCTCAACAGCCGGATTGAGGCGAAACTCCCGGGGATTCGCTTGTCCGGTGACAGAGAGAAGTGGGCGATAAGCTGCCCTCGCATATCGCAAGCTGCAGAAGCGGATTGCCCTGCGCACTCCGGGTAACCTTAAAATCACCGCATAGGCGAAAGGTCCGCCTTACCGTTGAAGGGCGGCTTTGTCACCGCGAAGCAGCCAACCACGTCCGCGGGCGACGGCTGCCGCCCTCGAAGCGGTCATCGCCGCGCCCTGAACCCAATCGCGTTCGGCCTCAGGCGCCGAAAATCCGCAAAACCTCTCGCAGGGAGAGGACATGCAGTGAAAGCGCTGCTGCATTTCTGCCACGCCAAGACGACTACCGATGAGGAAGGTCACACAAGTGAGGCGTGGCAGTGATCGAACATGATAGGTCTGTGGTTCATGTCGCTTAGACTTGGAGGCAGACCGATGATCAAACATGCCCTTGCTGTTGCCCTTCTGGGAATAGGAGTTGGCTTCACCGGCCACGCGCCGGTTCACGCCGCGCCGCTTCCATCCGGCGTTGCAGCCTCCTCGATAAGGACGGCCGACGATACCGTGGTAAAGGTCGGCGGGCGATGCCTCGACGAGATACCGGTTGTGAGCAAATTCGTCGCCTTGTTCGATATTTTGAGCGATGAGGAATATGAGTGCCACAAGCGCTCTGACGGCGATGATTACGATCGGCGCACATATGACGAGCGCAACTATCCCACCTATAAGGATGGCGGGTATGCGCAGCCGAAAGATCAGAAGGGGACGCTGCGGTAAAGGCGCGGCTCCGCGACGATTGCCCGCCTATCGTGCCGGGCGCGCTTTCCAGGCTTTGACAAATGTGAGAGCCGATTGGATATGGCTGCCCGCATCCGATGCCGTCAGGACCGACGCGACCTTGCCGTCGGGGGTAATCACGTAGGATGTTCGGCTGGCGAAGATGCTGTCGCCTTCTTTCCAGGCCAGGACGTCGTAGGCCTTTACAATTTTCCCTTGGGGATCGGCGGCAACCGGGAATTTGTCGCGACATGCCGTGCGCGAGAACTCACGCTGCGTGTCAATTGTATCGGCAGAGATGCCGATGACCGAGGAGCCAAGCGTTTCGAACTCCGGCATGGCCTCCGCAAAGAGGTGAGCTTCTTCCGTGCAGACCGATGTGAAGCTCTTTGGGTAGAAGTACACAACGACCGGGCCCTTCTTGAGGGCCTCAGCTAGCGCGAAGGTCAGCTCCGTACCGCCCTGCGCCGCTTTCGCGGAGAATGCGGGCGCCGTCGCCCCAACCGTCAGCTCGGCCCACGCGGGGGATGGCACCAGGCCGACAAGGAAACAGCTCAGAAGAAAGCGAGCGAGGCGTGTCATCGATAGCTCCAGATCCACATGCATCCCTCAAGAGCCAGCATCCCGCAACCGGGGGCAGCCTCATCGCCTGCGAGTGTCGGCCATTGCCAATAACTCTATTTTTGTGACCGGAATTGGCCCTGAGGCGAAGTCGCTAAGCCGGCCAATGTCTCTTCATGCCGCATAGGCGAAAGTTCGCCTTACCGTTGGGCGGCGGCCTTCCGGCGATCGCGGCCATGAACAGGTGACTGGTTCAATTTTCAACAAGTTGCGAACGGCGATTAAACCTCACAATAATGTCTCTCCGGCATGATGTACGTGATTAGAGTTCCGTACCGAGTTGGATGACAGTCATGGATAATGCCGCCATTCCGCACATCGGTGACGTCACCGAGGGCCGCGCCAATTCCCTGCAGTCGAATAATCATAATTTCATGCTTCGGGTTCAGGCCGCGATCGGCCCGAAGCATCTCGATGGCCAAGGTCTCAAGGGCCGGGTGCTGGTCGCGTTCTCGATTTCCGAAAAAGGCCAATTGACGGGTGTGCGGGTGGCGCAATCGAGCGGCTTTGACAAGCTGGATGTCCTGGCTCTGCAGATCGTCGGCAGGGCAAGCTTTCCTGTTCCGCCGGCAGGCCTGGGCGTCGTGCACCGGACGTATATTTCCGCCTTCAACTTCGGCTAGCGCTCCAAATTAAAGGCTGAGTCACTTGCACCGGCAATCGGCGTACTGCCCGCAATGGCGATGACGTCGTTGCGGCGCTCTGGGTGAGATATCCTCGCGGCGCCCGACAATTATCCCCGCAGACCTCTCCAAGGCATCATGCTTGCCAGCACTAGCCAGCGAGCGCCGGAGCGGCTACATCACCGACCGGATGATCGAGTTGACTGGCGGGAGCTTATGCCATGAAACCGCTTGCGCAGGGCATTGTCATTACCATGGGCGACCCGGCTGGTGTCGGGGCGGAAATTATTTGCAAGGCGCTGAGCGACATGCCTGCCGAAGCGCGCCGTGACATCGCGGTGGCTGGCAATATTCCGCTGCTGGAGCGGGCGGCGAAGGTCACCGGCTCCGATCTTCGCTTCAGCGGCAGCGCGTCGGAAGGTGAAGTCGCCGTCGCCCACGTGGAGCTGGATGGTTCGATGCCAGCCTTCGGTCAACTCGACCCCCGTGCGGGCGACGCAGCGTTCCGCTTCATTGCGCGCGCGGTGGAGATGGCCCAGAGCGGTGAAGTGGGCTGCATCGTCACCGCTCCGATCAACAAAGAAGCCCTAAACGCTGCCGGCCATCATTATGACGGCCACACGGGCATGCTCGCCGCGCTGACCGGGGCAAAATCCTCCTTCATGCTGCTGGCGTCCGAGCGGCTGTCCGCAATTCACGTCTCGACCCATGTCTCGTTGAAAACCGCTATCGCCCGCGCCACGCCCGAGCGCATCCTCGCGACCATCCGCGTCGGCCATGCGCATTTCCGCCGTCTTGGCCTGGAGCGGCCGCGCATCGCAGTCGCCGGTATCAATCCGCACTGCGGCGAGCACGGTCTGTTCGGTGACGAGGACGAGACGCAGGTCGCGCCCGCCGTCGCGCAGGCCCGGGCGGAGGGCATCGACGTGCAGGGGCCGATCCCGCCGGACACCGTCTTTCATCGTGCCCACAGCGGCGCCTTCGACCTCGTCGTCGCCCAATATCACGATCAGGGGCACATCCCCATGAAGCTGGTCGCTTTCGACACCACGGTGAACGTCTCGCTTGGACTGCCCATCGACCGCACGTCCGTCGACCACGGCACCGCCTTCGATCTCGCCGGCACCGGCCGGGCGAACCACGTCAACATGCGCGCAGCGATCGCTTATGCACGCCGCCTTGCCGCTACACCGAAACAATGAACGAAGCGCCAGCTTGGGGCTTCGGCGTTGAACCAAATTCGGAGATGGATTGGCCGAATAACGCAATATTATCCGCATGCTGCATCCGCAGCCACGGAATTAGGCGCCAATTAGAACGCCGTGATTGCGATTGACAACAGACCGTCCGTAATCACACTTCTAAAGTATTAAAAAACACTGCGTTCAAACGCAATAGACACGGTTATTGCGGTCATGCGGCCGTTGGGTTTCTGGGGAGGTCATATCATGTCTGCCAAGCATTTATGCTCGTTAATCGCCGCGATGATACTGGCCGCCTTCGCGGGCTTGCCGTCGTCCGCGGCGCTCGCGCAGAACCGCCAGTTCTCGTTCGCCTACGACCAGCCGAAGACCAGCGGCTACGGCATCGGCGCCGAAATGTTCAACAAGAAGCTGACGGAGCTGAGCAAGGGCACGCTCTCGATCAATCAATATCCCGGCGCGCAGCTCGGCACCGAAGCGCAGACCCTGCAGAAGGTGCAGACCGGCGACATCGACTTCGTGATGCTGTCGACCGCCAACGCCTCGACCGCGCAGCCGGAGTCCGGCGTGTTCTCGATCCACTTCATCTTCCGCGACGAAGCGCACGCCATCAAGGTGCTTGGCGATCCCGACGGTGATCGCGGCGATGAAGGAGCTGTACGCGGCCAAGATGAAGGGCGCGCATATGCTCGGCGCTGGGCTCGCAGGGCCTGCGGCACATGTACGGCAAGAAGGCGGTCGAGAAGGTCGCCGATATCAAGGGCGTCAAGGTGCGCGTGCAGGCGACCGTGACCGAGGACACGCTGTTCCCGGCCTACGGCGCGCAGGTCGTGCACATGCCGTTCGGCGAGGTCTACACCTCGCTGCAGACCGGCGTCGTCGACATGGCCGAGAACGGCATCAACAACTACCTGCGTCAACAAGCACTACGAGCCCGCGCCGGTGCTCTCGCTCACCGAGCATGAGGCCAACAACGCCGTGCTGTTCGTCAGCGACAAGGTCTGGAGCAGCCTGACCGCCGAGCAGAAGGGCTGGGTGCAGGCCGGCCGCCGACGAAATCAGCCAGGAACGAGCCGGCGGCCGCCTTCAAGCTGGAGCATGAAGCGCTGGCGAAGCTCGAGAAGATCGGCGTCAAGGTCGTCAAGGACGTCGACAAGAGCGGGCTTCGCAGCAGATCAGCAAGCCGATCCAGGACAAGCTGGCGGACGATCTCGGGCCCAACGCCGTGAAGGTGCTCGAGCTGGTGCGCAACATCAAGTAAGCCTGCTCGCAGCGCGGGAGCCGCCGGTTCCCCGCTTCGCCGCCACGATCCGGAAATGACCGATGGCGGCTTCGACAGCCTGGTCCTGCAGGAGCAGCGCCACCTGAAATGGCGCGCGCTCGATCCGCTCGAACACGTGCTGATGGTCCTGTGCGGCGTCGCCATCACCGGCTTCTCGCGTGCTGGTGATGTGCGACGTCGTCACCCGCACCATCGGCCATCCCTGGCTGTGGCTGCAGGAAGCGACGATGACGTTCTTCATCTACGGCATCTTCATCGGCGTCGCCGCGGCGACGCGCCGCAACGACCACCTCTATCTCGCCGTGCTGGCGGAATCGATGACCGGCAACAAGCGGCTGTTCTTCGAGACTGTTCAACCGGCTGGTCGTGCTCGGCGTCGCCCTCTGCATGATCTATTTCGGCTACCTGAATTTCCTGGACGGCTTCAAGAGCCTGCGCATGCCGTCGATGACGCCGCTCGCCAGCCTTTATGCGGCCATTCCGCTGTGCGGCGTCCTGGTTGCGCTGTTCACGATCGAGCAGATGGTCAACGGCTGGCAGCAACGGCTTTGCCGGACATCGACGCCGACGAGAAGAGGAAGTCGCTGTGACCGCCAACGGCGTGCTCATCTTCCTGATGGGCTTCCTGTTCCTGTTCCTCGGCTATATGGGCGTGCCGGTGGCCTTCGCGCTGATCGCGGTCGGTGCTGGTGGTGACGGCGTTCACGCCGGTCAGCCTCGCCTCGATGATGGCGCAGCTGTTCAACGGCATGGACGTCGAGGCGCTGCTGGCGGTGCCGTTCTTCCTGCTGGTCGGCGACCTGATGACCTCGGCCAACGTCACCGTGCGCATGATCACGGCTGTCGCAGACGCTGGTCGGGCATCTGCGCGGCGGCCTGGCGCAGGTGGTGACGATGTTCAGCATGTTCTTCGCCGGCATCTCCGGCTCGTCGGCCGCCGACGTCGCCATGCTGTCGCGCACGCTCGGCGCCGGAAATGAAGCGCGAAGGCTACGACCGCGCCTTCACCGCCGCGCTGATCGCCTCGGCCTCGACCATGGCCAACCTGATCCCGCCGAGCATCATGGCGGTGGTGTACGGCGCGACCGGCAATGTCTCGATCGGCGGGCTGTTCCTCGGCGGCGTGGTGCCCGGCGTGCTCGTCGGCATCGGCCTGATGATCTACAGCTATTTCTTCGGGCCCGTCGGCGTCATGCGCAAGCGCGCGACGTTCGGCGCAGGTCAGCACCGCGGCCAAGGAAGCCGCCATGCCGCTGGTGATCCCGATCATCATCATGGGCGGCATCCTCGACGGGCCAGTTCACGCCGACCGAAGCCGGCGTCATCGCCGTCGCCTACATCGTGTTCGTCGCGATCCCGCTGCTCAATCCGCGGCACCTCCGGCATCTGCCGCGCGACATGGCGATGACCGGGCCTGCTCTATTCGATACCGCTCATCACCATCGGCGCGGCCTCGGTGTTCGGCTGGATGCTGGCCTATCTGCGCGGGCCGGCCGTGGTGTCGGGCTGGATCGCGTACGGCGGCCGGCGACGATCCGTTCATGATCATGCTGCTGCTGGTGCTGCTGTTCGTCATCGTCGGCGACTTCATCGACGCCATCCCGGCCATCATCATCTTCATGCCGATCATCACCGAGCTGACCAAGAACTCCGACATCAACCCGGTGCATATGGGCGTCGTCATCATCGTGACGCTCGCCTTCGGGCTGATCACGCCGCCTTACGGGCTTGCGCTGCTGATGGCGTCGAAATTCGTCGGCGTGCGCTTCGGCCAGGCGATGTTCGCGTCGCTGCCGATCTACATCGTGTTCTTCGCCGCGATCGCCTTCTGCATCTTCTTCCCCGAGGTCGTGCTGTGGCTGCCCAAGCACCTGCTGCCGGAGTCGGTCGGCTGCTTCAAAAATCCCAGCGGCACCGGCTACATTTGTCCATAGCCTCAGCAGCGAAGCGACGTGTCCCCTGTAGGGAACATCTCGTCGATACGTCCTCGCAACGCGCTTAAGCAGCGGTCCCTCGACTGTGGTCGCGGGGGTCGGGAGCACGACGATCTGGAACCGATACCCAACGGCAATGTTTGCTCCAAGTAACGCCAAAGGAGCTGACAATGGCCCGAAAGGACGCAAAAACTATCATCGAGCTGGAGACCAAATTCTGGCAGAGCATGGTGGACAAAGATATTGACGCGGCGGTGGCGATGCTCACTGACAAGTCTGTGGTCACCGGTGCGCAGGGCCTCGCGCTGCTTAGCCATGACGATTATCGCGGCATGGCCAAGCAGGGGGAAGGCTTGTGGAACTTGAAGTCGTTCAAGCTCGACGACGTGAAGGTGACTTTCCCAGCCGAAGATGTTGCGGTGATTGCTTACAGGGTGACGGAAGAAATGGAGGTCGAGGGCAAGCCGCTGACTTTGAAGGCCGCGGATGCCACGACCTGGGTGCGCAAGGGCGGCAAATGGCTGGCCGCGCTGCACACTGAGTTTCTGCTGGGCGATCCCTTCGGGCGCGACCGCAGGGCAGCCTGACGGTGCCGCCAGCCGGGTGGCGCTTCGGCGACATCGCCATCGTAGCCCCATCTCCTCCGCCAGGGGTTTGTCAGCAGTCTGGACCGCTTCTCAGCGGGCCTTTGCCTCAAGCCGGATAGCCGCCACCGAAACGATTGGGATGGAACCGCCTCACCGCCAGGAATCCCAGGATGATGAAAATCAGCAGCACGGCCGTTTGCGCGACGATGAAGGGCGGCTCGGATTGCGTGGGCGCCAGCGGCTGCAGGAAGGACAGCTTCTGGAACGCCTGCACCACCCCGACGAAGATGTTCAGATAAAGCGACGCGACCGCGCTGACCACATAGATCCAGCGCCACGCGCCGTCGAGGCGGAAGACATAGACTGCCGCGATCGCCGCCGCGAGCAGCACCAGCGAAATGATGCCGACAATATGAGACGGCAAAAGCGTGGTGAAGGGAAAGAAGAATCCGGTCACGCTCGTCAGCACCGTGGTCGCAAGGAAGAGCGCGGTCAGCGCAGGGAAACTCGTTCCCCCCAATAGGCCCAGCAAAACAATGATCCCCGATAGAATGCCGATCAAGCTGATGACGGTGTGAAACAGGGTAAAATTTTCAAAAGACAGTCCGAGGATCATAGCACGCGCTCCCTTGATAGCCCGCGGGGATCATACGCCCTTGTTATGGCATGCGCCATCTGGACAGGACGGCGCGGCGGATCATTCCAGCGGCAGCCCCGGATCGTATTTGCTGGTGCGTATCGCGAGCGCAGTGCGCACCTGATCCACATTGGGTGCGGCGGTCAAATCGCGGAGGATGAAGTTCTGAAAGGACGTCAGGTCCGGCGCGACGCATTTCAGCATGAAATCGATGTCGCCGGAGAGCATGGCGCATTCCCGCACGAACTCCCATGAGCGCGCCCGCGCTTCGAAGGCGGCGAGATCCGCTTCGGCCTGGCTGTTCAGGCGAACCATCGCATAGGCTTCGACGTCGAAGCCGAGCAGCTTCGGGTTGAGCCTGGCGTGATAGCCGAGAATGAAGCCCGCCTTTTCGAGCGCCCGCACGCGCCGCAGGCATGGCGGAGCCGAAATCCCCGCCCTGCTCGCAAGCTCGACATTCGTCATTCGGCCGTCGGCCTGCAATTCTTGCAGAATCACCCAGTCGATTCGATCGAGTTTGATCCAGCTCGGCGGTTCGCGCTTCATCTTCATGCTTGGCCTCCTCGCGCGGGAGCGTTAGGACAGGGGCGAGCCGCCTCCTGTCACACTAGCCGGCATCGCGCAACAAATGAACAATTCCGAGCTTCGATGAGCGAATTTCTTGCGCAAAACGTGGTGCTCCCGGCTCAGGACAGTCCGGCAGACGGAGTATTGGCGGGTAGGCGCGCCTGGATCATCTCCGATGGCGTGGCGGGGCACCTGGCGATCACGCGGGGTGTCGCCGAAACGCTTGGACTGGCGGCGGAGGTCAAAGCCGTCGCGGCGGGGTTCCCATGGCGGCATCTCTCGCCGAACGGTCCAGCCGATCCTTCGCAGTTGAAGGCCTTGCTCGCCGAGCCTTTGCCCGAATTGGTGCTAGGCGCGGGGCGTCAGACGGTGCCGTTCGTCCGTGCGCTGAAGCGGGCGGGCAGGGGCCGCGTCTTCACCGTCATCTTCCAATCGCCTCGCGCCGGCGCCTCCAGCGCCCACCTCATCTGGGCTCCGTCGCATGACCGGCTTCGCGGTCCGAATGTCATCACCACCTTGACCCCCCCGCATCGCTTCACGGCGGCGGCCCTCTCGGATTTGCGAGCGCGCGCTCCGGCCGAAATCGCCGCGCTTCCTGCCCCGCGCGTGGCGCTGCTGCTCGGCGGACCGGGGGCGGGCTATGTCTATGACGAGGCCACGATCCGGAATTTCGCGGCGATCATCGAGGGCGTCGCCGCATTGGCCGGCAGCCTGCTGATCACCCCCTCGAGGCGTACGCCACCCGCGTTGCTGGCGGCCGTCGATGCAGCGACCACGGCCAAGCCGCGCATCCTGTGGCGCGGCGACGGCGACAACCCCTACCCGGATATTCTCGCCAACGCGGACCTGTTCGTCGTCCCCGCCGATTCGGTGAACATGGCGGGCGAAGCCTGCGCCACCGGCAAACCCGTCCATGTCTTTATGCCACCGGGCGGGCGGGGAAAATTCCACCGTTTCCACGCCGCGCTTCGCGAGCATGGCGCGACCAGGCGGCTCGATGAGGCGCCGTCGACGCTGGAGGCCTGGAGCTACGAGCCGCTTGCCTCCGCCGAGCAGGTCGCGGCCGAAATCGAGGCGCGCTGGCAAATTTTCCGGTCGACAACGTCAAGCCCTTGACCAGCAAAGACTTGTCAGCGTCGTCAACATTTCTTACGTCTGCGGTCGGGCATCATCATCGGAATCGAGAGGCAGCATGTCAGCGCGCCACGAAAAGCTGATCATCATCGGGTCCGGACCGGCCGGATATACGGCGGCGATCTATGCCGCGCGTGCGATGTTGAATCCCCTGTTGATCGAGGGCATCCAGCCGGGCGGGCAGCTCACCATCACTACCGATGTGGAAAACTATCCCGGCTTTGCCGATGTGATCCAGGGGCCGTGGCTGATGGAGCAGATGCGCGCCCAGGCGCAGCATGTCGGCACGCAGATCGTCGCGGAACATATCTCCGAGGTGAATTTCTCGCGGCGGCCTTTCCATCTGAAGGCTGATAGCGGCGCCGAATTCACCGCCGACACCGTCGTGATCGCAACGGGGGCGCAGGCGCGCTGGCTTGGCCTGCAGAGCGAGACCAAATTCCAGGGCTATGGCGTCTCCGCCTGCGCCACTTGCGATGGTTTCTTCTGCCGCAACAAGGATGTGATGGTGATCGGCGGCGGCAACACCGCCGTGGAAGAAGCGCTGTTTCTCACCAACCATGCCCGCAAAGTGACTCTGGTGCATCGCCGGGGTGAATTGCGCGCCGAGCGCATCCTGCAGCAGCGGCTGTTCGCACATGAGAAGATCAATGTGATCTGGGACACCGCGCTTGAAGAGGTGCTCGGCCGGGAGGCGCCGCTCAGCGTCACCGGCGCGCGGCTGAAGAATCTGAAAACCGGCGAGAGCTACGACGTCGCGACCGACAGTATCTTCATCGCCATCGGCCATTCGCCGGCGACGGAGATATTCAGGGGCCAGGTCGCGATGAAGCCGAACGGCTATATTCTCGTCGCTCCACACTCCACCGCCACGAATATACCCGGTGTTTTCGCCGCCGGCGACGTCGCCGACGAAACCTACCGCCAGGCCGTCACCGCAGCGGGAATGGGCTGCATGGCCGCACTCGAAGCGGAAAAATTTCTCGCCAGCCTGGAAGTTCACAGCCAGGCAGCCGAATAATGCCGGGGAGCCCGATACACATCATGCTGTTCCATGGATTGGGATAAGCTCCGAATATTCCACGCGGCGGCCGAGGCCGGCAGCTTCACTCATGCAGGCGAAACGCTGAATATGAGCCAGTCGGCCGTCAGCCGTCAGGTCAGCGCGCTTGAGAGAGACTTGCGCGCGGCGCTGTTTCATCGCCATGCGCGCGGCCTGGTGCTCACCGAACAGGGCGAGTTGCTTTATCGCACCGCGCAGGACGTGTTTATGAAGCTGGCCTCGGCGGAAATCCTCCTGTCGGATTCGCGCGGCAAGCCGAGCGGCGATCTGCGCATCACGACGACCGTGGCGCTCGGCACGATATGGCTTACCCCGAGGCTCGGAGAGTTCATGAGCCTCTATCCTGACATCCGGGTGCAACTCATCCTCAGGGATGAGGAGCTGGATCTCGGAATGCGGGAGGCCGATATCGCCATCCGCCTGCAGCCGCCCTCGCAGAACGATCTGATCCGGCGCAAGCTGTTCACGGTGCATAATCACGTGTACGCCTCGCTGGATTATGTCAAAAAACACGGTGCGCCTCGCACACTCGCCGATCTGGACCGGCACCGATTTCTTGTCTATGGCGGAACCGCGCCTCCACATTTGCGCCGGCTCAACTGGCTGGAAACGGCTGGTCGCGAAACCGGCACGTCGCCTCGCCTGGCAACATTGCAGATCAACAATGTCCTCGGCCTGATGGAGGGCGTGCGCCGCGGCCTAGGCATTGCGATCTTGCCCGACTACGTCGCCAGGGACGATCCTCGTCTGGTCGCCGTACTCGACGGGGAGGAGGGCGTCCCGGCCTTCGACACCTATTTCGTCTATCCCGAGGAGATGAAGGCGTCGAAGCGCGTCGACGTTTTCCGCGACTTCATGGTGGCTAAGGCTCGCGAATGGTCTTTCTGACCGGCTGCGGCCGCTCGCGAGCGAACGGATTTTCGCGCACGGCAAACAGCGCCTCGATCTCATCGAAATGCCAGGGCCGGAAACGGTTGGAATCGACGCCCACATCCAGGCTATAGCCGAGCTGTTCGTGATTGAGCCTGCCATGCACATGGCCGTAGAAATGCCATGCGCCCCGCCAGCAGCCGTGCCATTCGCGCATCGGATAGTGGCAGAGCACAATGGTTTTTCCGTTCAGAGAGATTTCCCTGATCTGATGGACCGAGGCGAAAATGCCGAAGTGACGCTTCAGCGTGGCGCTGTCGTGATTGCCGACGATCAGATGGACCTCGCCGTGCAGCGCCGCCATATAGTCCGGCGCGGGACGCGCATTGCGGAAGCAGAAATCGCCGAGATGGTAGACGATGTCGTTCGGGGCGACGACGGCGTTCCATTCCGCGATCAGCGCCGCATCCATCTGCTCGACCGACTGAAACGGCCGCTGGCTCAATCTGAGAATGGCGGGATGGCCAAAATGGGTATCGGACGTGAAAAACACAGCCATGGACTAACCATCGGCCGGCTTGGCGATTGCGGCGCGGATCATCGTTTCCGCTTCAGCCGAGTCCCACTCGGCCGACCCGGCAAGCCGGGCGATTTCGCGGCCTTGCCTGTCGACGAGAACGCTGAGCGGCAGGCCGGGTACGCGCAGTGTTTGCATGAGGGTGCTGCCGCGATCGAGATAGAGGTCGAGATTTTTGAGGCCGTTCGAGGTGAGGAATTGGCGCGGCTTCTCCGCTCCGGTCCGGTCGAGACTGATCGGCAATACCGCGAAATCGGCGCCGCCAAGCTTGGCCTGAAGCCGGTCGAGGCCTGGCATTTCAACCTTGCAAGGCGCGCACCAGGTCGCCCACAAATTGACGAGAACGACCTTGCCCCGCCATTCGCCAAGATTGCGGTCGCGACCTTCACCATCGGTAAAGGTGACGTCGGGCAAGGCGCTGGCCGGCTCGGCGCGCACAAGTTTCTCCAGTCCGCTCGGCCTTGCCGTATCGCCGGCCGCATCCTGCGTGGTTACGATTCTCACCGGCCGGCTGGCGTCCGGCGCCGTCACGAGCGACATGACGGCGAAACCAGCGATTGCCGCGAGCGCCGCGGCAAGGATATAGATGGGCATCGCGCCGAAGCGCCCATGGGCCGGGGACGGCGTGGCATTCTGATCGTCGGTCATCTCAAGCTGCTGCAACCATTGCCATGACAAACAAAATGTGGGGCGGGCGCTTCGCTTCCGGTCCCGCCGAAATCATGGAGGAGATCAACGCCTCCATCGGCTTCGACCGCCGCCTTTACGCTCAAGACATAGAAGGTTCGATCGCCCATGCCAACATGTTGGCGTGGTGCAACATCATTTCCGACGCCGACGCCAAGGCGATCACCGAAGGCCTTGCCGCGATCAGGGCCGAGATCGACGGCGGGACGTTCGTATTTTCCCGCGCCCTGGAAGATATCCACCTGAATATCGAGTCGCGGCTGAAGGAGCTGATCGGCGACGCGGCGGGGCGTCTGCATACCGCCCGCTCCCGTAACGATCAGGTGGCGACCGATTTCCGGCTTTATATCCGCGACAGCGCCGACCATCTGGACGGCCAACTCGCCGGTCTGCAACGCGCGCTCGCCGAGAAGGCCGCAAGCCATGCCGCGACGGTGATGCCGGGCTTCACCCACCTGCAGACCGCCCAGCCGGTGACCTTCGGCCATCACTGCCTTGCCTATGTGGAAATGCTGGCGCGCGATCGCGGGCGGCTGGCCGATGCCCGGCGGCGCCTGAACGAGCTGCCGCTCGGCGCGGCGGCGCTTGCGGGCACTTCGTTCCCGATCGACCGCGACATGACGTCTGCCAGCCTCGGCTTCGACCGCCCGATGGCCAATTCGCTGGATGCCGTATCGGCCCGCGATTTCGTCCTGGAAGTGCTCGCCGCCGCCACCATCTGCGCCACGCATCTTTCCCGGCTGGCCGAGGAAATCGTCATCTGGTGCTCGGCGGATTTCGGCTTCGTCCGGCTCAGCGATAAATTCACCACCGGCTCCTCCATCATGCCGCAAAAGCGCAATCCGGACGCCGCCGAGCTGGTGCGCGCCAAGCTGGGCCGGGTCGCGGGCGCGTTCAACGCCATGACGCTGGTGATGAAGGGCCTGCCGCTTGCCTATTCCAAGGACATGCAGGAAGACAAGGAACTGACCTTCGACGCTCTCGACACGCTGTCGCTGATGCTCGCCGCGATGACCGGCATGATCGGCGATCTGACGGTGAATGCCGACCGCATGCGGCTGGCGGCGCAGCGCGGCTATTCCACCGCGACCGACCTTGCCGACTGGCTGGTGCGCGAGTTGGGGCTGCCTTTCCGCGACGCACATCATGTGACCGGGCGTATCGTGAAGCTCGCTGAAGATAAAGGTGTGGGGCTCGATGCCTTGAGCCTCGCCGAGATGCAAAGCGCCGAGCCGCGTCTATCGGAAGCGGTATTTTCCGTGCTCAGCTTGGAAAATTCCGTTGCCAGCCGCCGCAGCTTTGGAGGCACAGCGCCCGAAAATGTGGCTGCCGCCGCGCGTAAATGGCTGAATAGGCTGGAAGCTGAACGCTAATCGCGCTACAAAAAGCCAAATTTCGCCTTTCTAATTCCGGCACGAAGGCGAGACGGGGGATTTGATGAGCCGCAGCTTGAAACTTATCACGGTTCTGGCGTGTGCCACGCTAGCCGTCTCCGCCTGCGGAAAACGCGGCGTGCTTGAGCCGCCGCCCGGCGATGACGGTAAGCCCGTTGCCGGCTCGAAGCACCCAGGCAAAACAAAGAAAGATAAAGACGGCTACGTTCATTCGAAAGCCTCTACCGACACGGAGCACCGGCCTTTCGTTCTGGACAGCCTGCTGCGTTAGAGCGGGATCGGATCAGTTGGATACCCCTCTCGTAATCCCCGCGAAGGCGGGGACCTAGTACTCAAACGAAATCAATAGTTTACTGGGTCCCCGCCTTCGCGGGGATTACGACTGAGTGCTCTCGCCAAACGGCGGATTTTCAAGCTAAGCTCATTCCGCGCTTGACGCTTCTCCAGTGCTGCCGCTATCTGCAGCGCTGGCCTCCTGCCGCCATGTGATCGCAAATGCACCACTTTTCCTATAAGGCCGGCGTCCTGCATGCCGAGGATGTCAACCTCCCCGCTCTGGCGGAAAAGGTAGGCACGCCGTTCTATTGCTATTCGACGGCCACGCTGGAGCGTCACTACAGGGTGTTCGCCGAAGCCTTCCAGGGCAGCGACGCCCTGGTCTGCTACGCCATCAAGGCCAATTCCAACCTGGCGGTGCTGCGCGCGCTTGGCGCGCTGGGCGCGGGCATGGACGTCGTTTCCGAAGGCGAGCTGCGGCGCGCGCGGGCGGCGGGCATTCCGGCGGAACGGATCGTCTTCTCCGGCGTCGGCAAGACGCGCGAGGAGATCGCTCACGCGCTGAGCGAAGGCATTTTCGCGTTCAATGTGGAGTCCGAGGCCGAATTGCGGGCCATGTCCGAGGTGGCCGCCTCGCTCGGGCATACGGCGCGTATCGCATTCCGCGTCAATCCCGACGTGGACGCCAAGACCCACCACAAGATCTCAACCGGGCGCGCAGGCGATAAATTCGGGGTTCCGTGGCGGGACGCGCCGCGTCTCTACGATCTCGCGCGCGACCTGCCCGGCATCGCGCCGCTGGGCGTCCACATGCATATTGGCAGCCAGATCACCGATCTCGCGCCGCTCGCCAATGCCTTTGCGCTGATTGCCGAGCTGGTCGGAATGCTGCGGGAGGCCGGGCATCGCATCGAATTCGTCAATGCAGGCGGCGGGCTCGGCGTACCCTATCGCGACGACACCGAACCGCCGCCGCGGCCGGAGCTTTATGCCGCCGTCGTGCGCGAAAAGCTGGCGTCGCTGGATTGCCGGCTGCTCTTCGAGCCCGGACGCATGATCACCGCCAATGCGGGCATTCTCGTTACCCGCGTGCTCTACCGGAAATCGGGCGGCGAGAAGCGCTTCCTGATCGTCGACGCCGCCATGAACGATCTGATCCGCCCCACGCTCTATGACGCCTATCACGAGATCTGGCCGGTTTCCGAGGCCAAGCCGGACGCGCCGCGCGAGACTTACGATGTTGTTGGCCCCATTTGCGAAAGCAGCGATTATTTCGCCAAAGATCGCCCTCTGCCGGACGTTGCCGAGGGCGATCTCATGGCCATCATGACGGCAGGCGCATATGGTGCCGTGCAGTCCTCCAGCTATAATAGCCGCCCGCTCGTGCCTGAGATTCTCGTCCATGGCGAGCGCTGGGCGATCGTGCGCTCCCGCCCAGATTATGACGAGATGTTGAAGGCGGATCGTCTGGCGCCCTGGCAGGGCAAAACCTGATTTTTCAGCGCCAATAACGACTTAAGCTCTATCCGGGAGAATTTAGAGCTTCGGTTGCGCATCCTGTTGTTGCGCTGCAAGATTGTGTTATCCTTATCTATATGGAATGGAAATCTGATCAGCCGAAACTATCGGTCGGCTCCGCTTCGCAGAGCCTGGCGCAACAACTCGACCGAAAGGTCCACCGGGCGCTCCTCGTCCTCATCCTAGACCGGCTCTGGCCGGCGCTCTGGCTCCCGGCGGGCGTGGTCGGCATATTTCTGCTGGTCTCGTTGTTCGGCTTGTGGCCGCTGCTCCCCTTCGAGATCCACCGGGGCGTACTTTGGGCGTTCGGCATCGCCCTCGTCCTGTCGCTGGTGCCGTTGATCCGCATCAGGTGGCCGGACCGCACCGAAGCGCTGCGGCGCCTGGAAGCGACGGCCGGCCTGCCGCATCGCCCCGCAACGTCGTATCACGATACATTGGTGGGCCAGGCGCAATCTCCGGCAACGACCAGGATCTGGACCGTCCACCGCGAGCGGATGTCGCGGCTTTTCAGCCGGCTCAAAGCAGGCTGGCCGCATCCGCGCGTCGATCGACGGGATCCATTCGCCCTGCGCGCGCTGCTGCTGCTCATTCTCGCCATCGGCTATATCGCCAACCGCGACGATGCGGCCGACCGTATCAAATCGGCTTTCGTCCTCAAGGCGAATGCGCTGCCAAGCTCCGCCCGGCTCGATGCCTGGATCACCCCGCCTCTGTATACCGGCAAGCCGCCGATTATCGTCGCCGACGGTTCGCGGCAGAAGGCGGAAGGGGAACAGCCGCAGACCCGGTTCACCGTTCCGGAGCAGAGCGAGCTGACCGTCCGCGTCAACCATTCCGACGCTGCGCGATTCTCCCTGCGGATCGTGCCGGGAGAAAGCGGCGAAGAGCCGCTTCCGGTCGAAGCGGCGGACCGCCTGGTCACCGCTGGTATCGCCAAGGGTAAGGAGAATACGGCCGAATTCAAGGAAAAGCTGACCACCGCAGCCGAAGTCGAGCTGCTCGACAATGGCGTTACGGTGGCGCACTGGAGCGTCGATATTATCGAGGATGCTGCTCCCGTCATCACGCTGACTGAGCCCCCGTCCGAAGCGCAGCGCGGCTCGCTCCGCTTCAAATATAGCGTGCAGGACGATTATGGGGTTCTTTCCGCCCAGGCCGTCATCGCGCGCGCGGAAGACGAAGATGCCGATGAGGGCGAGCCCACGCCCCGTTCATGTGCAGCGCCTGGGACAAGCTCCATCCATCCCACTGACACTGCCCCGAGCCAATACCAAGCAGGGCGACGGCCAGACTTACAGGGATCTCGCTTCGCATTACTGGGCGGGGCTGCCCGCCACCGTGACGCTCGAGGCCCGCGATCAGGCCGAGCAGACGGGCCGCAGTGAGCCGCATAGGCTGGTGCTGCCGGAGCGTAAATTCGAGAAGCCGCTGGCCAAGGCGCTGATCGAGCAGCGCAAGAAGCTGGTCGATCGCCCCGATCTCAAGGCGAAAGTGGCGCGCGCGCTCGACGCCCTGACGATCGCGCCGGAAATTTTCATCCGGAACACGCAAGTGTATCTCGGCATTCGCACCGCTTTCCGGCGGCTGACGAACCATGATGATATCGCTGCCATGGAAAGTACGGCGGACCTGCTCTGGCAGGTGGCTGTTCATATCGAGGATGGCGATCTCTCCGACGCCGAACGGCGGCTGCGGACTGCGCAGGAAGATCTGATGAAAGCCTTGGAGCGCGATGCGTCCGAGGAAGAGATCAAGCGGCTGATGGATGAGCTGCGCACCGCGCTCAACGAGTTTCTCGAAAATATGCGGCAGCAGGCGCAGACAAATCCCAATTTCGCGCAGGAAAATCCTCTCTCACCGAACCGCGCCGTCACTCCGCAAGATCTTGAGCGGATGCTCAAAAAGATCGAGGATCTGGCCAAAACCGGCTCGAAAGATGCCGCGCGGCAGATGCTGAGCGAGTTGCGCGACCTGCTCGAAAACGCCCAACCCGGCAATCAGGCCTCGAACAGCCAGAACCAGGAAATGATGCAGATGCTGGACGGTCTCAGCGATCTCATTTCCAAGCAGCAGCAGCTGCTCGACGAAACCTTCCAAGCGCAGCAGGAGAGCGAATACGGCTCGCCTGGCGAGGAAGGTGAGCCTGGTGATGAGGCCCGTGAAGGCAAAGAAGGCGGTGAAGGCAAGCAGGGCCAGCAAGGCCAACAGGGTCAACAAGGCCAGCAAGGCCAGCAGGGTCAACAAGGCCAGGGAAAGAGCGGCCAGGGCAAAAGCGGCCAAGGCAAGAGCGGGCAGGGTAAGAATGGCCAGGGCAAGAACGGTCAGAATCCTTTCCCGGGTCTGGGGCAGCAGCAGGGCGGCCTGCAAAAGCAGCTTAAGGAGCTGATGGATAAGCTGAAGGGCTTGGGCGCCAAGCCTCCGGAGCAGTTCGACGGCGCCGGTCAAGCCATGGGCAAGGCCGGCGACGCGCTCGGCCAGGAAAATGCCGGCCGCGCGACAGAACAGCAAACATTGGCGCTGGACAAAATGCGCCAGGGCGCCAAATCGCTTGTCGAGCAGATGATGAGCGGCATGGGACAGCCCGGCAGCCAGGGCCGGGGCCAGGCGGGTGCGGGCGATCGCGATCCGCTGGGGCGTCCGTTGCCGACGCAAGGGCTAGACAACGGCAATTCGGTCAAAGTGCCGGAGGAGAGCGACATCCAGCGCGCCCGGCAGATATTGGAAGAGCTGCGCCGCCGTCTTGGCGAGCGTGCCCGTCCTCCTGGCGAGTTGGACTATATCGAGCGGCTGATCGAGCGGTTCTGACCGCGCTTCAAGCGTCTGGTCGTGGTCGGGCGATCACGCCGGCAATCGCCGGAGACTGTGCGAAAACGCTGGCGCGGAAAAATCATAGAGAAGATTTTTCCGCGGATCCGTGAGGCTGGCACTCAGAGCGCCGGACGCTCCGCTGAACGCGGAGCTGCGCTCTAGTTCTTTGTTTATGCATCAGATTTGTCCGAAAAGTGCCTACACTTTTCGGTCCGATGCATTACCGCAGCCGCACGGTCACCCGATCGACCCTGCCCTGCGCATCGATGACCGAAAGCTGCACGAAGCCTTCGCCTTGCGGGGTCCAGAACACCTCGCGGCGATGCGGCGCCGTGTCGACCGGCGCGCCGTTCACAAGCCAGGTGAAGGGCAGAACGCCGCCTTCCGCCTTGAAGGCGATCGGCAGGCGAGTGCCGTCTTTCTCCTGCGCCAGCTCCAGTTCGGCGCGGTCGGGCGGGAAAGCGATGTGGACCGGCGGATCGGCGCTTGCCGTATCGGTGACCGGCGCGCTGTCCGGCTCGCGGAAATTGGCGAGCGGCGGCGGCAGCGCGCTCGTCGAGGCCTCGATGATGCCGGCCGGCGGCGGCTGAAGCGGCACACGCTGCGGCCCGATCTGGGCGAAGATGTCGAACAGCAGCGGCGCGGCCTTGGTGAGGCCCATCAGGCCTGGGGTTGGCGTTCCGTCGGGCCTGCCCAGCCACGCAACCACGACATGACGGCCGTCGAACCCGGCAGCCCAGGCATCGCGGAAGCCGTAGGATGTCCCGGTCTTGAACGCAATACCGCCGCCTTTCGAGTGAGGCGGAGGCGCCGCGCCGCGCAAAATATCGGCGACGTACCACGCCGCGGTGGGGCGCAGCAGCGGTTCGGCGGCGGCCCGGCGCAGCGGCTCGCCGGTGAGCCGATACTGCAGCCCGAGCGGTTCGCCGCCACGAGCGAGCGCGGTGTATAGCCCCGCCATGTCCTCCAGCCGCAGACCGACGCCGCCCAGCGCAACGGTCAGATTGCGCGGCACATCGATGCTGAAACCCGCCTGGCGTATCCGCGCCGAAAGCCGGGCCGGGCCGATGGCGGCCAGCATCTTGACGGCGGGAACATTGAGCGAAAGCTGTAGCGCCTGCCGCACCGTTACCGTGCCGTGATAGCTGTTGTCGAAATTCTCCGGCGTATAGCTGCCGAAGCGTGCCGGCCGGTCTTGAAATCAGCGTTTCGGGATGGCTGTGCCCGGCCTCGAAGCCCATGCCGTAGATGAACGGCTTCAGCGCCGAACCGGGCGACCGCACGGCCTGGGTCATGTCGATGGGGCCGTTGCGCTCGGGGTCGAAATAGCTCGCCGAGCCGACATGCGCCAGCACCTCGCCCGTCTGATGGTCGATGACCATGGCAGCCGCGGAAAGCTTCGGCCCGGCGCCGGTCACGTGGCGCGCGACGACAGCTTCCGCGCCTTCCTGAAGCCGGGCGTCGATGGTGAGGCGGATCACGTCTTCCTTGGCCTCACCCGCGAGGCGTTCGGAAAGATGGGCCGCCAGCGCGGGAAAATTATAGCGCTCGGTGGCCAGCTTCTGTTGCTTGGCAAACATCGCCTCCGCGCCCGTGATCACGCCCGCGCCGGCGGCACGATCGATCACCCGGTCGCGGGCGGCATGGGCGGCCTCGGCGTTGCGATCGGGCCGGCGCTGTTCGGGGGATTGCGGCAGAGCGACGAGGAGAGCGGCTTCCGCGATGCTCAACCGGTGCGGCTCCTTGCCGAAATAAGCAAGCGACGCGGCGCGCACGCCCTCAATATTGCCGCCAAACGGCGCGAGCCGCATGTAGAGTTCAAGCACCTGGCGCTTCGAAAGCATGGTTTCGAGCTGCCAGGCCCGCAGTACCTGCCCGACCTTGGCGAAATAGGAGTGCGTCGGGCGGTCGTCGAGCAGCCGCGCCGTCTGCATGGTCAGCGTTGAAGCGCCGGAAACGGGGCGGCCATAGCGCAGAAATTGCCACATCGCACGGCCGAGGGCGCGCCCGTCGACACCGTCATGGTTGTAGAAGCGCTTGTCCTCATAGGCGAGCAGCAGGGCGAAATAGCGTGGATCGACCTCGTCCACCGTGACCGGCAGCCGCCAAAGTCCATCCGGTGTGGTGAAGGGGCGCAGCAGCCGGCCATTTCGGTCAAGAACGAGCTTGGAACTGATTTCGGTTGCGGCGAGGGGCGGCGGTCCGAGCCATGCGAGCGCCCCGCGATAGATGCCGACGGTAACGGCGGAAAGGGCCAACAGGACCGCGCAGAAGACCACCGGATAGCGGGCGCGCCCCAGCGCCTGCAGCCTTTGCCGGCTTCTGGCGAGCATGGACCTAGAGCATTTCCAGCAAAGCATGTCCCCGCGAAGGCGGGGATGGATACCCGTTCGCGTCGCGAAAATGCGACCAAGCAAAGAGCTAGAGTCCGCGTTCCAATTCAATCGGAACGGAAAAGCCTCTAGCGGCGCTTGGCTCGGTGGCCATGATCAGCCTCTTACCCGCGGATGCTACCGCACAATCTCGACCTTGCCTGGCGCGGTGCGCGCAAAACGCTCCGGCCGGTACATGTCCTCCACATAGGCGCCGGGATGGGTGTAACTTCCCGGCGAAACAGCGCGCATCACATAAGCCAGCGTATAGGCGGCGGGCTGCTTGACGTTGATGTTGGTGCGGGAGAATGCCGCCGTGAACCGGTCATCGCGGAACGCGGTATGCGCCGGATTGGTGTTGGCGTCGAGCCAGGCGAAGGCCTTGAGATCGGTTCCCTTGAGCAATTTCGGGTTCTCGATCTCGAAGCCGGCGGGCAAGCGGTCCTCGACCACGATATGACCGAGCTTGGCTTCGGTCTCGCTCACCTTGAGGACTACGACGAAGCGGTCGTTCTGCTTCACGCTGTCGAATTTCGCGAGCTTGCCGTCCGGCGTGTAGACTTGGCGCTCGATGGCGAAGCCCGAGGCGGCGGCAGGCTCCGGCATGGTGGACGCGCCATTGACGAGCACCGAGGCGCTGAGCGGCTGTGCCGTGGTGTTCTTGATGAGCAAGGGCGCGCGGTTGAGATCGGCGGCGCTCAGCACGCGCTGAACGGGGCCGTTTTCGGGTTTGCCGTCGACTTCGAGCGTCATCGTCCGGCTCTGGTCGATGAGCGATTTCGCCGCCAGCAGCAGCCAGGCATTTTCCTGCGTGCTGGTTGCGTCCTTGGCGGCGCGGCGGCGCGAGACCGATTGCAGGATTCCCGGCACGCTCTGCGGCAGCATCTTGGTTTCCGATATCAGCGTCAGGGTGGCGGCGCCGTCGCGCAGGGCCGTGCCGTAATCCAGCCGCGACGCGGCGACGCTGGGCGTCTGCTCGATTTTCATATTTTCGAGCGCGATGGTGAAAGCCCGCTCCGCGCGCTCTTTGTCGCCATACATGGCAAGCGCCGCGCCGAGCTGCGCCTGGGCGAGCGGCGTGGCGAAATTGGCGAGCTTTTCGTCCACATAATAGCGAAGATCGCCGACCACGGCCCGGCCTGAGCGAGCCAGCACATAGAGCGCATAGGCCAGATCCTCGCCGCCCTTCTGGAATTCGGTGGTGAAGCTGACGGAGTTCTTCAGCCGGTCGAGCGCGGTCTCGACCATGACGGAGCGCAGCTTGTAGCCTTTTTCCTGCGCACGGGTGAGGAAGTCGGTCACATAGGCGGTCAGCCAGAGATCGGAGCTGCCCGGCGACCACAGGCCGAACGAGCCGCTGGAATCCTGCAGTAAGGCGAGCCGGTCGATGGACGTCTGGATGCGGTCCTTGGCGCCGCTTTCGCCGGACAGTCCGATCGCGTCCGCAACCTCGTTCAAATAGAGCAGCGGCAGCGCGCGGCTGACGGTTTGCTCCGCGCAGCCGAGCGGATAGCGGTCGAGCGACAGGAGCAGTCCGGGAACGTCGAGCGCCGCCTCCGGGCCGGCACTGACGGTGACGCGCGCCGTATTCGGGATGAGGTCGGCGACGAGGTCGGCGGAAATCCGCAAGGAGCCGGTATTCGCCGCCAGCGTTTCGACCGTGCGGCGGGTGATATTCGGCGCGCCGGGATTGACCTGGAACGCGTAGCTGCGTTCGACCGACAGGCCCCCCGGTCCGGTAAGTGTCACCGCAACGGAGGCGTCGCCGAGGCTGTCGGCGCTGAGCGGCAGAGTGAAGCTGCGGCGTTCGCCGGTCTTCATCGGGAAGCGCTGCGTCGCCAGGCTGTCCGGCACGGAACTGCCGCCGTCGGCCACAGCCGCAAGTTCGAACTCGCCGGCCGCCCCTTCGACGTTCTGGACATTCAGATGCAGCTCGGACTTGTCGCCGATGATGAGGAATTTCGGCGGCGTGCCCTGTACCACGACGGGATCTCGGATGATCACGTCCTTGACGGCGTGGCCGAGCTTGGCGCCGTTCCATGCTGCGGCCATGACCCGTAAGGTGCCATCGAAGGCCGGGATGTCGAAGGCGACTTCCGCCTTTCCATCTGCGCCGACTTCGACGATGCCGGAATAGAACGCGATCGGCTCGGCATTCAGTGGGCGGCCCTGGACGCTGAGACCGGCGGGTCCGCCGTCGCCGCCGGAGCGGATCGTGCCGCGAACACCCTGCATTCCGTCGATAAGCTTGCCATACAGGTCGCGGATCTCCGTGCCGAGACGCCGCTGGCCGAGATAGTAGCTGTCCGGCTCAGGGGCCGCGTAGTCGGTGAGATTGAGAATACCGAGATCGACGGCCGCCACAGTGACGCGCGCTTTCTCGCCGCCGCCGAGACCTGTAAGCGCGAGCGGAATTGTGAGGCGCTGGTTGGGCCGCGCTTTTTCAGCCACGCCCAGCGCGACACCGAGCGTGCGCTCGCTTGCGTCGAAGCCCAGCCATTTCACGCCGATGGCGCGGCCGGGCATGCGCTTGGCGCCCGTATCCATCGGGCGGTAGAGTTCGGCGATGACGTAAGCGCCCGGCCCCCAATCCTCGCCCACCTTGAACGTGACGCTGCCGCCGCTTTCCGGTACGGAGACGGTCTGCATTGCCAGCAGCCTATCGCTGACGATGGCCACCACCGCCTCCCCGGCCATGCGCGGCGAGAGCTGCACTTTCGCTTCTTCGCCGGGCTTATAGGTCTCCTTATCCAGCGCGACATCGAGAATATCAGGCGTTTCGCCGCTTTCGGAGACATACCAGCCTGAGGAGAAGTTGACGCTCGCGGGCAACGCTTCGGCAGCCGGCGCGGTCACTTCCAGACGATAGCTGCCGTAATCGAGCGTCGTCTGAATGCGCGCCGGTTGCCCGGCCGCGACGTCGACGGTGCCGTTAGCAACTTTGCGCACATACTGGACGGTCTCGTAATCCCAGCGGCCGTCGCGATTATACCATTGGAACCGGCGCTCCAGCCGGGATACCTCCCAATTGAGGCCCTTCATCGCGACGGGCTTGCCGTCACGGTCGAGCATGAGGATTTGGAACGCGGCGCTGCCGGCGTCGCCCGCATGGCGGCCCTCAAACTCGGGCTTGATGCCGATGATGGGCTTGGCGGGACGCACGATCAGAGATGTCGTCTCGGAGAGGACACGGCCGCTCGGCTCGCGCATCCGCACGACAAGCTGGGCCTTCAGCGGCTTGGTCGTCTGGGTGAGCGGCGGCAATTCGGCGACGATATGCGCCACCCCTTTGCTATCGGTCAGCGGCAGATTGTCCAGCGGCTTGCGCAGCGGCGAGAACGTCTCGTCCTCAAGACCGAATTGGTATTCGGCAAAGCCCGCCGGCGCCGAGCCCGACGCCGAAACGTTGACCTCACCCTCAAGCGCGAGATCCGCGGCCGGAGCGCCATAGAGATAGCGTCCCTCGACCGCGACGGTGACGGGTGCTT
Source organism: uncultured Alphaproteobacteria bacterium (assembly GCA_963731855.1). Lineage (GTDB taxonomy): Bacteria > Pseudomonadota > Alphaproteobacteria > Rhizobiales > Rhodomicrobiaceae > R-RK-3. The sequence goes on from CAVSXH010000003.1 coordinate 308,437, forward strand.
CCGGCGAAATGATCGAGGCCTGCGGGGCCAGCGACATCTCCAGCCTTTCGGGTGTGTAATCCTCCACGAGGAATGCGGCATCGCCGATCGATGGGCCTTTCGGGTCGGCATGGGCGCTGATCCGCCACGTGCCTGTCATCGCCGTCTTCGGAACGTTCAGCGTCAGGCTGCGGCCGCCGTCGCCCTCGTCCTTGAGCAGTTCGCGGCCGAACTCAACATTGTCGGGCCGGAAGATTTTCAAAGTCAGCGGAATACCGGGTACCGCCTTCCCGGCGCCGTCGCGCAGCATCGCGGTCAGGAACACCTTCTCTCCCGGGCGATAGACACCACGCTCTGCAAACAGCATCGCGTCGAGTGGACCCGGCGTCAGCCGGCCGCCCACGCCCCGGTCGGAGAGGTCGAACGCCGCCTTGGTCAGATCGAGAAAGCCATAATCGCCGCCCGCGTCGGTCGCGACCAGCAACGCGGGCGCGAGGCCCCCCGTGCCGCGCGCTAGCCCCGCGTCGAAGCGTACATAGCCGCTCTCGTCGGTTTTGCCGTTTCCGAGCACCTCATTGTTGCGGGCGAGCAGACGGACCTCAATCCCGGCTTTGCCTTTGGCGTCGGCGAGCGAGCGCACGAATGCATGCACGCCGTCCGCGCCGTTCAGCGCCGTCAGCCCCATGTCGGAGACGACGAACCATTGCGTGGCGCGGGCGCCGTAATCGGAGCCAGCGCCGGCATCCGCGTCCGCGGCGACGGTGGTGTTGCCATCGTCCGGCGTGCCGGTCATCACGTAGAGGCCGGGCTTCAGGTCCGGCAGAATTTCATCCACCGGGAAGGCGGTGGTGGATTCCTCGTTGAGCGTCGTCTTGACCGGCATGGTGCCGGTCCAAAGCAGCCGCCCCTTGCTGTTCTTGATCTCCTCGGCCTGATAGCTGTCGATCTGCTGGCCGAAGGACCCGTCGAGAACTTCGTTGGCGAGGCGCCGGTCGCCGACATGATAGATGGTGAGCTTCACCGCCTTGGTGTTGATGGCGACGACGGGAATACCCTGTTGGCCGGTCCGTGGCAGCACGTAGTTCTGGTTGGCGAAGCGAACGGATGGCTTGCGGTCGCGCACATAGACGGTCAGATCGATCGGCTTGGCGAGATTTTCGCCGACCGCCGACGGCAGTCCGTCGCGGATTTTGATCTGATAGCGCCGGCCATGCAGCAATTCCTCGATGCAAAGCTGCGAATTCTGTATGCGGACCCCTGCCGGGTCTTCGCCATTCACCGACACGAATTTCGCGAAATCCACTCGCCCATGCGCGAGCGTTTCCGAGAACTGCATGCAAATGCGCGGCGAAGCGGAGTCGGAATCCGCCGTGTAATCCAGCATGCGGAAGCCGTGTTCGGCGACGGCTTGATCGAAACTGGTGCGGACGTCGGTGTCGTCCTGCTGGGCGAGGCTCTCCTTATAGGCCTCGATGGCGGGACGCCAAAGCGAGCGGGCCTCATAGCTGGCGGCCAGCGCGGCCAGCGCGGCGGCTTTCAGGCTCGGCGTTTTCGCCCGTTGCCAGGCAATGAAGGCGGTGGAACCGGCGTTGCGTGAGAAGCTGCTCTTCTCGTCGAATTGCTCGGTCTGGATGGCGAGATAGGCGCGCGCGAGTTCCAGCCAGGTGTCAGCGGCCGTCCCGTCGAGCACCACCGCCGATGCGAAAAAGCCAGTCGCCTTGCGGGGATCGTTCGCCTTCATCGAGGCTTGCCCCCGAGCCTTCCAGCCCTTGGCGGTGTTCCCGCTGCTGGGCCATTGCGCCTTCAGATAGGCTTCGAACTCGCGCGCCGCGCTTTCGGTGTCGCCCTGAACGAACGGCTGGGCCTGCGTAAGAGAGGGAGCGGCGGCGATGGCAAGGACGGCGAAAAGCAGAGCGGCGAGGGAAGACGCGATACGTGACGTCAACGTCATCAGAAATCCCCGGATTTCCAGTTACTGGCGAAATAGGGCAGTGGGACAGGCGATGCGGCGCATCTTTGGCGGGCACAATACGCCATCGAATCCCGATGTCCATGGTTTGGAAAACTTTTAGCTGGCGAGAGATGAATGGCAGCCTAATCAGCTCCCGCAAGACACCGCGGAATTTTTTGGCGGTCCGCACATTGCCTGTGGGAATCGGGGATATTGATTCGTCGCGGTTTGACAACCTTGACGTGTGGTTGCACACTCTTATTTGTCAGAACCGATGATGACCTGGCGGATTAGGAGTAACAGCCCCCCTCTCCCCTCACTGGCCCATTTGCCCGGCGCGTCCGAGCAATTGCTTCTCTCCGCCCACCTTCGAGCTTTCCCCGGCTCGTATGGATATCGAGCTGACGAGCATTGACCCCCTCAATGCACGAACGAATTGCGAGCTGCCCTCGGGCAGCTCGCAATTTCGCTTTGCCAGCGACGCGCTATGGCCGGTTCATCCGGTTTTCGATGAGGTCGCTCACCACGGCGGGTTCCGCAAGCGTCGAGGTATCGCCAAGATTGCTGAAATCATCCTCGGCGATCTTGCGCAGAATTCGCCGCATGATCTTGCCGGAGCGCGTCTTCGGCAAGCCAGGGGCGAATTGGATCAGATCCGGCGCGGCGATCGGGCCGATTTCCTTGCGCACCCAATCCCGCAGCTCACGGCGGAGTTCCTCCGTCGGCTCCTCGCCCGCCATCAGGGTGACATAGACATAGATGCCCTGCCCCTTGATGTTGTGCGGATAGCCGACGCACGCCGCTTCCGCCACTTTGGGATGCGCGACCAGGGCGGACTCCACCTCAGCAGTGCCCATGCGGTGGCCGGAGACGTTGATCACGTCATCGACACGGCCGGTAATCCAATAATAGCCGTCCGCGTCACGGCGGCAGCCATCGCCGGTGAAATACATATTTTTATAGGTGGAGAAATACGTCTGCACGAAGCGTTCGTGATCGCGGAACACGGTGCGCATCTGGCCCGGCCAGCTATCGGTGATGACCAGATTGCCGGAGGCCGCGCCGTCGAGAATGTGCCCGTCAGCATCGACAAGCGCCGGCTTGATGCCAAAAAACGGTCTCGTTGCCGAACCCGCCTTGAGCGGAATGGCGCCCGGCAGCGGGGTGATAAGAATGCCGCCGGTTTCGGTCTGCCACCAGGTGTCGACGATCGGGCAGCGTCCGCCGCCGACCACATTATAATACCACTCCCAGGCCTCCGGATTGATCGGCTCGCCCACCGAGCCGAGCAATTTCAGCGATTTGCGGCTTGTTTTCGTCACATGGCTGTCGCCGGCGCCCATCAGCGCGCGCAGGGCGGTGGGTGCGGTATAGAAGGTGTTGACCTTGTGCTTGTCGATGACCTCCCAGAAGCGGGAGTGCGAGGGATAGTTCGGCACGCCTTCAAAGACGAGCGTCGTCGCGCCATTCGCAAGCGGGCCATAGACGATGTAGCTGTGCCCGGTCACCCAACCCACATCCGCCGTGCACCAATAGATGTCACCGTCTTTGTAGTCGAAGACATAATGATGCGTCATCGCTGCGAAGACGAGATAGCCGCCGGAGGTATGGAGCACACCCTTGGGACTTCCCGTCGAGCCGGAGGTGTAGAGAATGAACAGCGGATCTTCCGCGCTCATTTCCTCAGGCCGGCATTCGGCCGGGACGCCGACGATTTCCTCGTGATACCAATGATCGCGTCCTTCCCGCCATCCGACCGGGCCGTTGGTTCGCTTCACCACCAACACCTTCTGCACCGATGGGCATTTCTCCAGCGCGATATCGGTATTGGCTTTCAGAGGAATTTTGCGGCCGCCGCGCACGCCTTCATCGGAGGTAACCACGATGTTGCTATCGCAATCCTGGATGCGGTTGGCGAGGCTGTCCGGGGAAAATCCACCGAATACCACCGAATGAATGGCCCCGATGCGCGCGCAGGCGAGCATTGCGTACACGGCCTCGGGGATCATCGGCATGTAGATGGTGATGCGGTCGCCCTTCTTGGCGCCCAGCTTTTTCAGCACATTCGCGAAGCGGCAGACATGCTCGTAAAGCTGCTGATAGGTGACCTTGAGGTCCATATCCGGCTCGTCGCCTTCCCAAATGATGGCGACCTGATCGGCGCGGGCGGGGAGATGGCGGTCGACGCAATTGGCGCAAACATTCAGCGTGCCGTCCTCGAACCATTTGATCGAGACATTGTCGGCGGCGAAGCTTGTGTTCTTCACCGTGGAATAGGGTTTGATCCAATCGACCCTGCGACCATACTTGCCCCAGAATGCGTCCGGGTTTGCGGTGCTGGCCTGATACATCTCATGATACACGGTGGCATCGACATAGGCCGTCTTCTGCCAGTCGTCCGGAACGGAATAGACCTTGGCCTCTGTCATTTCGACCTCCCTAAATATTGGTTTCCCGGCATTATGTTCGCGCAGCGGTTCCGCCGCAAGTTGGCGCTTCGGCGGTGGGCGTTCGCGCCAAGCGATGCGGCGCAAGCAGCGGCAGCAGCGCGGCGGGCGAATGGGTTCCTGTGCATGGGTCGGGCGATTTGGATAGGCGGACCCGAATTGCTGTGAGAGACTATCCTGAACGGACACAGTGGACGGAAAAACGGCTCGGACATCGAAGCGGCGCTCACAGTAAACCCAAGCTTAATCTACACCGAGTAACCACTTAGTGAAGGAATCGCTATACCGCATCAATAACGCTTAGGGTGCATGATTCATTTGTCATGTAAATTTCTGTATGTTAAACTTTTGATTAATCGAACTATTCTAATTCCTTTCCGTATTTTGGCCGCCAATAATGTCTTCATTTGGCGATAATCTGGTTGTTGCTTGAGCGAAGAAGACCTTATCTAGCGCCTTCGCTCGGCTGGCGGAACAACCCGTGGTGCATCGATCCGAACGGAGATAACAAGCCGAGTTGGGCTAAATCGATGCAAAGCAAGAGTTGAGGCGGTGAGCGTGAACGAAGTGGATGGGTCGGTGTTAGCTGGGGTGTCGGCCGACGCCATTTCGTTTCTCGATTGATGAGGGGAAAGGAGAAGAGCAGGATTGGGGGTCGGCTGATCGGATTGGGGTATGTCGCGTTATCGGGGTTCACGAGAAAGCAAGGTGTGTGATGAAGTCATTTGATAGCCAGGATGATCTCACGGCAAACACGGTACCTGAACTCATCAAGCACTTATGGGAATTGTATATGAGCATGTCGCTGGACCCGGCGCTTGCCCCCAGCGCCGAGCACATCAAGCAGGCCGCACTGGTTCTGGAATCCACCCGGAGAATGGCGCACGAGGTCACCATCGAGGCCCAATCCCGCCGCGCCAAACCATCAAAGCGCAGAACAAAATCCGCCGGCGAGCGCCAGTCCGAGCTTGAATGGCAATTGGACCGCAGGCCAGCATCGCCGACAAAGCATTAGAGCGTTTTGCGTTAAATAGGATCGCGATCGCGCCATTTATGTCGTCCCGGAGCCGCGGTGCGGCGAGCCGGGATCCAAATCCATGGCCGCAAATTCACTGCCGAAGTTTCAAGTGAATAGGCCCCGGCTCTGACGGCCGGGGCGACGGGATACACAATGCCGCTGATCTCGATTTAAAGTGTGATGCTCTAGCTGGAGGGTTCGCCGGCACTAAGCATCATTGCGAAAAGTGGTCTTCCCGGTTTTCGCGAAAAATGATGCGAAACAAAGATTTAAGCCGGTCATTTGTTGGGCAACCAACAAAAACCTGCTTAGCCGTTCGATCATGCGTCAGCTGCATTTCGAATAGCCGCATTCCCGGCATTGCAGGCATCCTTCGCTATATAGCAGCGCTGCGGAACCGCATCGCGGACATGCTTTCGCGCCTCCGGCCGTCGCCGCTTTGCGCGGCCGTGCCGGCTCGTTGCCCTGCTCGCCCTCACCCGTTAAAAAACCGGTGCTGACCATGTGCTGTTCGATGATGCCGCCGATCGCGGCGAGAAGGCTGGGCACATAGCGTCCTCCCATCCATTGCCCCCCGCGCGGGTCGAACACGGCCTTCAACTCCTCGACGACAAAGGAAACGTCGCCGCCGCGCCGGAAGACGGCGCTGATCATCCGGGTGAGCGCCACCGTCCAGGCATAATGCTCCAAGTTCTTCGAGTTGATGAAAATCTCGAAAGGCCGCCGCCGCCCGTCCTGAACCAAATCGTTGATGGTCACATAAATCGCGTGATCGCTGTCGGCCCATTTCAGCTTGTAGGTATAGCCGGACAGCACCTGATCCCGTTCGAGCGGCCGCGCCATATAGACCACGTCCGCCTTGCCCGGCCCGCCATCGGCCCGTTGGAAGGCCGGAAGTCCCGCCTCCGGCGCCGGCTCCGGCGCGACCGCGTCGGGCAGCGCGGATTTCGGCTGCGAGGTGACCAATACGCTTCCGGTGACGGCATTCGGACGATAGGCGGTGCAGCCCTTAAGACCCATCGCATAGGCGTCGCGATAGAGGTCCTTGAACGCGGCGAACGATAGATCCTCGGGGCAATTCACCGTCTTGGAGATCGATGCATCGACATGGCGCTGCACGGACGCCTGCATCCGCAAATGATCGCGTGGCGACAGGTCTTGCGCCGAGACGAAATAGGAAGGCAGCGCGGCATCCGGGCCGAACATCGCGCGGAACTGCCGGTAGGCCTGATCCTCGACGGCCTCTTCCGTGGCCGATCCGTCCGCCGCCAATATCTTGCGCCTGTAAGTGAAATCGAACACTGGCTCGATACCGCTGGACACATTTCCAGCGAGCAAGGAAATCGTTCCCGTCGGCGCGATCGAGGTGAGCAGGCCGTTGCGAATGCCATGAGCCCCGATCAACGCCTTGGTCTCCGCATCGAGCCGTTCGAAGCCATGCCCAGCGGCGAATGACGCTGCATCATAGAGCGGAAACGCGCCTTTCTCGGCGGCAAGATGCGCGCTCGCCCGATAGGCGGCCCGCTCGATCAGCGCCATCCAACGTCCGGCCAGCTCAGCGGCCTCGGGCGTTCCGTAACGGGTCCGGCAGGAAATCAGCGCGTCGGCAAGCCCCGTCACGCCAAGCCCGAGACGGCGCTTGGCAACGGCCTCCTGACGTTGGGCATCCAATGGGAAGTTCGAGACGTCGATGACGTCGTCGAGAAAGCGAACCGCCACGCCGGCCAGTTCCATGAGCCGGCCCTCGTCGAGCGCGGCACGCTCGCTGAAGGGCTCCCAAATCAGCGCCGCGAGATTGATCGAGCCCAGCAGGCACGCGCCATAGGGCGGCAAGGGCTGCTCCCCGCACGGGTTCGTGGCGTGTATCGCCTCGCAATAGCGCAGATTATTTTCCCGATTCACCCGGTCGATGAAGATCACGCCCGGCTCGGCAAAATCATAGGCCGAGCGCATGATCTTGTCCCACAACGCCCGTGCGGGAAGCGACTTGTAGACCTTGCCGCCGAAGCTCAGAGTCCAGGCCGCGTCCTGTTCCACCGCCTGCATGAAGGCATCGCTGACCAGGACGGAGAGGTTGAAATTGCGCAGCCGCGCCGGGTCGCGCTTTCGCCTCGATGAAAGCCTCGATGTCGGGGTGATCGCAGGCCAGCGTCGCCATCATCGCGCCGCGCCGCGATCCGGCGGACATGATGGTGCGGCACATAGCGTCCCAGACGTCCATGAAGCTCACCGGACCAGACGCGTCCGCACCCACGCCCTTGACGGGAGCGCCCTTGGGCCGCAGCGTGGAGAAATCATGCCCGATGCCGCCGCCTTGCTGCATGGTCAGCGCGGCTTCCTTCACATTCTCGAAGATCGAGGTCATGTCGTCGTCGATCCGGCCCATGACGAAACAGTTGAACAGCGTCACATTGCGGGCGGTGCCGGCCCCGGACAGGATCCGTCCGGCAGGAAGGAATTCAAAGCCCGACAGAGCATCGTAGAACCGCTCCGCCCAATGGCCGCGACGGTCCTCCGCTTCCGCCAGCGCAACCGCATCGGCCACGCGCCGCCAGCTCGCCTCGATGGACTCTTCGGCCACGCCTCCGGAAGCGTGAAAGCGATATTTCTGTTTCCAGATATGCTGGGAGATCGGAAGAAGTGCGTTGGGCGTCATGACCGGTCCAATGGGAATTTCTGGGACATCGACCCGGCCCGCGGCCGGCGAATAGCCAATGTTCTTGTTTTGTACCAAGATGTCAAGCTAGTAGCTCGCAATTCTGCGGTCCACTAAATGTGGTGTCGCACGCCTCAAAAAGCCAGTTTTCGGCTTAGTTTTTCGCGTCGGAGGGGGACTTTTCCATCGCACCGCTTGAAGCGCCGTCCCGTGGAAAAAGTCGAGCTGTTGCAGTTTCGATACGGTCCTGCAGCAAGGCCTTGAATTCTGCGCGCGGCAGGCCGGGCGGGATTGCGGGGAGGAATTCGACGATGATCGTGCCGGGCCGCCGCACGATGCTGTGGCGCGGCCAGAAATACCCCGAATTCAGCGCGACGGGGACGCAAGGGATGCCGAGCGCTTCGTAGAGCAGGATCACCCCGGGCCTGTAGTCAGGTGGCGCGCCGGGCGGGCGGCGCGTGCCTTCGGGAAAGATCACGATATCGCGCCCCTGCCCCGCCCGTTTGGCGGCTTCGCGCGCCATCTGGCGCAAGGCTGTCGGCCCAAGGTCGCGGCGCACCGGGATCATCTCGAATTTGCGCGAGAACCATCCATAGAGCGGCAGCGAGAGCAGCTCCTGCTTCATGATCATCGCCGGATCACGCGTCAGCGGAATAAGGCCGAACGTATCCCAGGCGGATTGGTGCTTGGACGCGATGAGCGCCGCACCTTTAGGCAGGTTTTCGCGCCCGCGTACTTCAACGCGCGTGCCGCAGATCACACGCATCCACCACATGGAAGCGTGCGCGTGGGCCGCCAATCCGGCCATCGCCCAGCGGCGCGGTCCCAGCAGCAGCGGACTGCCGAAGATCAGGAAAACCGCCGTGTTGACGTAGAAGACGGCATAAAAAATGAGCGAGCGAACCATGCTCACCCCCCACTTCCGCCGTTCAGGCATTGCCGCGTTCCGCCGTAAGGGCCGAATCCGCGCCCGACCTCCGCGACGATGCAGCGTCCAAGGGACGGAACAAATTTGACATATTCCGTCGCCAGAAGCTGCAAGGCCCCACTATGCGACCACCAATCTTCCAGATGCAGGTTGCGCGGCCGGACGGGGTAAGCCACGAGGGCCACATCGGGCAAGGCGCGCCGCAACTCGGCTATGCTGCGCGGCATGTGATAGGTCGCCGTGACCACGATCAGCGATTTGAAGCCGCGCTTCTTCACCCACGCCTTCGTCTCGGCGGCGTTGCCGATCGTGTCGCGCGCTTCCTGGCCGACATCGATGCAGCAGCGGAACCAGCGCTTGCTGTTCGGTGTGAGGCTGACGAGCTCGTCCCGCGTGGTGACGGGATTCACGCCGGAAATAAGCAGGCGGCGCCCCTTGCCCTGGGCCAGCAGCTTCACCGCCTCGGGAATTCGAGCCTCACCGCCGGTGAGCACGACGATCGCGTCGGCCGCCCGGATGTTGTCGGCGGCATCGCCACTCACCAGGCTGGAAAACGCCAGAAATCCGGTCAGCGCCAACCCTCCGGCTGCGGCGATCACCCAGACGGCAAGTTTTATCCACCAGAGAAAGCGGTTCGTCCTCTTTACCGGAACCGGAATATCTCGCGCACTTTCCATGCCGGTGACAATGGTGGGTTTTTCGCGATTTGAAAATGCCGTATGGCGCATGATGGGGGCGGTCCCAATCATCTCTCTTGCTGTATGGTTATTGGTTCTGGGCGTTTAGAATGCGGCGAACGCCATATCGAGAGGTCATTTGGCAAATCGCGGCGATTGCGACCACGACGATGAGCAAGCTCGCATAGCCGAACATATCCAGGCGGCCCGTGCCCACCAGCCGTCTTATCTCGGCGTGGGTCGCGGCGCCGCTGAGATATTCGGTGATGATCGGCATCGAGAAGAACACCGCGGCGGCGGCGAGCGCCCCCACAATGCCTGCCCTGATGCCGAGTGACAGGAAGTGCAACTCGAACTGGCGCGCGATGAACCGTTCCTCCGCGCCGACGAAATTGAGCACCTCGATAATTTCGCGATTCGACGCCATGGCGCTGCGGGCGGCGGAAACGACGACGGCGATCGTCGCCATGCCCATCAGGATGATGACGGCAATGCCCCCGAGGGCCAGCGAACCGGTAACGCGCCGGATCTGCTGCTGCCAGGCGCGGTGGTCGTCCAGCGTCGCCACCGGGAATTTGCTGGTCAGGGCGGCGCGCAGCGTCGTGAGATCGGGCGGATTATCTCGATCGATCTGCACCGCGATCAGGCGCGGCAGCGGCAGTTCCTTGACCGCCGAGATCTGCCCGAGCCAGGGTTCCACCAGTTCGGCGGACTGGTCGAGCGACAGGAGCTGAACCTCGCGCACGCCGATCTGCCCGGTCAGGAACCTGACGATGTCCTGAGAGCGCCTCTCGACCTCCTCGGCGTCACCATCCGGCCGGATCTGCACCGTGACTTCACTGCCGACATCGCGCAGCCAGGCCGAAGCCGACTGGTTGACCATATAGACGGCACCCGCCGTGAGACACGCCAGGAAGCCCATGATCGCGATCACCAGGGTCAGCGAACGGCCGGTCACGGAGCCGGGCGGGACAATCGGCGCCTTGCCGGGCGCGAACCGCCGCTTCGGCTGCTGCGGCTGCATGATCGCGGGAAGGCGTCGATCCAGGGCTTGGTTATTCATGAGCCTCAGCCATGTATGTGCATCCGGCCCTGTTCGAGCATCAGTCTCGGAGCGGCAAATTGGGTCATGAGCTGATAGTCGTGGGTGGCAATGATGACTGAGGTTCCCAGCCGGTTCAGTTCGATGAAGAGGCGCAGCAGCCGCCGCGCCATTTGCGGGTCGACGTTACCCGTCGGCTCGTCGGCGAGCAAGAGCTCAGGTTTTCCGATAACGGCTCTGGCGATAGCGGCCCTTTGTTTCTCACCGCCCGAGAGAACCGGCGGGTAGGCGTGCATCCGCTCGCCAAGGCCGACCCATTTCAGCAATTCCGTCACGTCCTCCGCATATTCGGATTGGCGCTTGCCGTGGACGCGCAAGGGGAGAGCGACGTTTTCCCAGGTGGTCATATGATCGAGCAGGCGGAAATCCTGGAACACGATGCCGATTCGCCGGCGCAGTTCCGCCCGCTGGCCGGGCGTGGAGCGGGTGACGTTCTTGCCGAACATATAAGCAAGCCCCCGGCTTGGCTTAAGGGAAAGAAACAGCATGCGCAGCAGCGATGTCTTGCCAGCGCCCGACGATCCGGTCAGAAAGTGAAACGAGCCTGGCAGCAGGTGAAAGCTGACGTCGCGCAGGACTTCCGGCCCAAGGCCGTAACGAAGTCCCACATTCTCAAATCTGATCACGGCAGCTCCCGCACACTTGAACTTAAGACGAACTACAGCCTAAGATGCCGGTCTTTATGCGGAACCGACTCTCCTGTATCAATGGATTTCGGCGAACGCGGGACATAATGGCCTGCGGCGCCCATCGCCGTCTCTGCGTGGTTAGAGGAAATAACCGTGTCCACCATCATTGAATGCCCGGCCTGCTCGACCCGGTATAAAATGAATAAAGACATACCGGAAGGCGGCCGGTATGTGAAATGCGCGCGCTGCGGAAATCAATGGCGGCTTGTCCCGGAGGGCCATGTCGAGCAAACCATAGAGCTGGACGAAGAGGAGCACAATCCGGTTGCGCCGCAGCCGCAATTTTCGCCTGAGCCCAGCCGTGAACCCGTCGCGGCCGATACATCCGAATCACCCGCCAGCGTGCAGGAACCAGCCGGATTCGCTCCGTGGGCGCTAAGGCGTGAGCATGCCGGCGACACGATTTCCACGCTCAGCGAGCCGCAGGCGATGAATTATGGCGACGTCCAGGCTGCGACCGAGGACGAAACCGCTGGCCGGCAGGACCCCGATCCGGATGAACCGCGCTCCGGCCCCGAGGCGCTCGCGGAGCCGGCGTTTTCACGCGGCTTCGGCTTATCGGCGGAAACGGCGCAGGACGATGAAGAGGACGGTGCCTCCGAGGATGCGGCAGCGGACGAGCCTGGCGAGACCTGGGAGGCTCGGATGAACCGGCCCTGGCGCGAAATCGTCGAAGCCAGCCGGATGAGTGCCGAAGAGGAAGAAGAGGACGCCGAAGCGGCGATCCGCGAAGCCCTTAAGGAGGCGCTCGAACAGCCGAGAGAGGAAGGCGACTTGGCGGGGCGGTTCGAGGCATTGCTCAGGAACCAGCAGGACGAGCAAACCAGAACTGGCGCCGGCTGGGATCCGTTCGAGCCGCGTGACACGCAGCCGAATCTTGCCGTTGGCGAGACACATGGCGAGACCGACCAGCAGAATGCCTCCACAGCGGATAATGCCGATCATCCGCCCTTCACCGTGCCCGGACATGATCCGGTCACCGATCCGGACGAGGAGGACGAGGCTCCGTTCAGATTAACGGGATTTGCCGCGCGGCGCGCGGTCTACAAAGCCGGCGACGGCGAGCCGGACGAAAGCGAGGACGCTGAAGGCGAGGAGGGCAAAGACGAGGAGGGCGCAGACGCCGCACGCAATGCCGGGTTCCAGCACGATATCGAGGACGCTTTTCGCGCCTCGCCCCCATTCAAGCGGGCCTTCGAGCCCCGCCAAGGCCGCAATGATGAGACGCTGAGCGATTTCGACAAGCTCTTTGACGAGCAGGCTGCAGGCGGCCAATTCGCGTCCGGGTTTTACGGCGAGGATGCCGCGGACCTGCGAGCCCAGCTGGAATCCACCGATCTCGCCGCGTATGAAGCCCGGCCCAGCGGCGGAGGTTTGGCCGTGGCTGCTGCCTGGGCGGTGTTCTTTTCCGTCATCAGCGGTGTCGCTCTGGCGCTCGTCACGCTCCGATCCGATATCATGGCCGCCCTGCCGGGCACCGCTTCGCTCTATCGGGCAATCGGCTTCGACGTAGCCGAAAGCGGCATCGACTTCGCCGACGTCAGCTACCGCTGGACCGTGGCCCAGGGCAAGCCGATGATCGAAGTGAAGGGGCAGGTGGTGAATGTCACCGACCGCCGGCTTACGGTGCCGCGCGTGCTCATCAACGTGCGGGACAGCGAAAGCAGCGATGCGGTGAAGGTTACCGCGAGCGTGCCGACGGAGTCGCTGGCGCCGCGCGAAAGCGCCAGCTTCACGCTGGAATTCGTGTCGCCCCCAAAGAATATCAGTCAGATCGAACTGGAGTTCGACCGCAACCGGTAAGCCGGGGGTAGCAGGGCGGTATCGATGCGGTGCTTGCCAGAAGCTGCAAACGCACACTGAGCAAGCGCACGAATTCGCTCTCCCGCACGGGCGGGGAGTCGCCAACCCGACGCCGACCGACTTTCGGCGGGGCCGTGAAAACGTCCCGCCTCCGCGAGCTTGATCGGATCAGGTGGATACCCCTTGTCATCCCCGCGAAAGCGGGGACACAGTACTCCGCAGCGATCCCGGTGTTTACTGGCTCCCGCCTTCGCGCGGGGATGACGACCGAGTGCAGGGGACCTCAAACCGAGTTGCTGCTTGAGCGCTAATGCATCAGACCGAAAAATGTACGCACTTTTTGGATAAATCTGATGCATAAACAAAGAACTAGAGTATCCGTTTTACTCAAGCGCTTTTTGGAAGCCATTTTCGATTGTCTCTCAGGAGAGCGTTTGCCAGGACGAGCAGTTTCCGCATGATGGCGGTGATTGCGATTTTGGCGGGCTTTCCGGCCTGTCGCAGCTGGTTATATTTTGCTTTGAGATCAGGATTGAAACGTGCGGCGACGAGGGCTGGCATATAGAGGGCTTGCCTTAGACTAGCCCGCCCGCCGCGAATGAAAGCGCGGCCGGTCCAGCGTCCGGACTGGCGAGCGATGGGAGCAAGCCCGGCCAGGCTGGCGGCCTGTTTGCTTTCAATATGTCCAAGCTCCGGCATCTCGATGATGAGGGCAAAGGCGGTGATCCTGGAGATACCTGGAATGCTCGCCAATATGGTCAGGCGCTCAGCGAGGTGATGATCGTGCGTCACAAGTGCGTCCAGCTTTTTTTCGATCGCGGTGAGTTGACGTTCGATCTGGCGCAAGCGTTCGGCATTGTGCCTTTTGAGGAGCGGCAGGTTGAGGATTTTCTCCCGGTTTTTCGCCGCTGTGCGATCCTTGATCAAAACCTGACGGGCGAGGTGCAACTCTTTGAGATGCAAGAGAAGTTCGCTCGGCATTGGCCGTATGTCCGGCTCCAGCGCCACCCCCATACGGGCCAGCATTGCGGCATCGGTGGCGTCGGTTTTGACCAGCCTGCCCGTTGCCTCCGCGAAACGCCGCGCCTGCCGAGGATTGATCTTGGCAAGCGGCAGTCCGATCGCTGCCAGCGCACGCTCAAGGGAACGGTGGTAAGGCCCCGTCGGTTCGTAAACGATGCGCGCGACGGGACTGCTGGAGAGCCAGCCAATAAGTGCCTTGTGTCCAGCCTTGTCATTGCTGAAACGCCATGCCTCGGCGGCAGGCAGCCGATGAACGTCGAGGTGATCTTTTGATATGTCGATGCCGATGGTAGAAAGGGTCATCTTTTCCGCGCCTCTGCTTGTCATCCGGGCTGTGTTGCCCCGGTATCCGTTCAGGCCATAGGAAAAGACGGGGGTGATCCAACTCTAGCTCGGTCCGGTACGTGACCCGCGGGATCGCGATCCATCCCCCGCCGCCAGCGGCGAGCTGTCACTCATCGCTGGCGGTCCCAATGCGCCTGATTCGTGCGCAAACTCATAAGACAAGCGGGATCGGTTGAAGTGGAAGCATCGAAGCCGGGAGGCCCGCTCTCGATTTTTGCTGGTCGCGCGATCGGACGGAAAACCGGATTCCACTTTTCCTGATCGCGCTCTAGATGTGAATTTTCAGGAGGTTGTCCATTCGGTGCTGAGGATGTCAGCTGATGTCGCCAAACGTCACTGATTCTCCGGAGAACCGAATGGACGTGCATGAGAATGCCCGGCTGACGCCGCGCGGTCGAGAGGGAATGGTGCGCGCCGTTGTGGATTATGGCGCCACCAGCGCCGAAGCCGCACGGCGCTTTAATATATCAGCCAAGACGGTGGCGAAATGGGTCCGGCGCTTCCGCGTCGATGGCGTTGCGGGTCTGCGGGACCGCTCATCCCGCCCCCTTTCATCGCCAAGCCAGACAGAGCTTGCCACCTGCGATGCCGTCGAAGCCTTGCGCCGGCAGCGCCGCACACAAGCAGCCATCGCAGCCCAGACAGGCTTGTCGCCGGCCACCGTCAGCCGGATCCTGAAGCGGCGCGGCCTCAGCCTGCTTTCGGCTATCGAGCCCGCCGAGCCGCGACCGCGCTACGAGCGCGCAACGCCGGGCGAGATCATTCATCTGGACATCAAGAAGCTCGGCAGGTTCAACGCCGTCGGACACCGCATTACCGGCAACCGGACCGGCCAGTCCAACCAGCGCTCGGCAGCCGCCGGGCCAGGATGGGAATTCGTCCATGTTGCCATCGACGACCATTCCCGCCTCGCCTTCAGCCAAGTCAGGCCCGACGAAAAGCAAGCCAGCGCCGTCGCATTCCTGGAAGCCGCGGTCCGCCACTACAACAACCTTGGCGTGACGGTTGCTCGCGTCATGACCGACAATGGCAGCTGCTATAAATCACGCAGCTTCCGCGACGCCTGCCAGAGGCTCGCCGTCAGGCACATCCGCACAAAACCCTACACGCCCCAAACCAACGGCAAAGCCGAGCGCTTCATCCAGACCGCCTTGCGCGAATGGGCATACGCAACCGCCTTCAACACCGCAGAACAACGAAGAAGCGAACTGCCAAGATGGCTGCACCGCTACAACTGGCACAGGCCTCATGCTAGTCTCGGCGGAAAGCCGCCAATCAGCAGGCTCACCATCACCGGGAATAACCTCTTGACGCTCCACATCTAGAGCGGCTCACCGAGAACGCTTTGCATTTCGCCTCCGGTGATGGACGATATGGCGTTGCTCGTCCTGCCGGGAGGCTGCCAAATGACCGAAGCGCTTGCTGTCACGCGCGAGGGGCGCACGCTCATCGTGGCCATCAACCGTCCGGAGCGGCGCAATGCCGTGGATTTGGCGACGGCGCGGGCGCTGCACCGGGCCTTCGTCGAATTCGACGCTGACGGCGATGTCGATGTGGCCGTTCTCACCGGCAATGGCGGAGCGTTTTGCGCCGGTGCCGATCTGCGTGCGCTGACCGAAGGCGAACGCAAGCCCATAGAGCCGGACGGCGACTTCGCCCCGATGGGCCCGACCCGCCTGAAACTATCCAAACCCGTCATCGCGGCCATCGAAGGACCGGCGGTTGCCGGCGGCATGGAGCTGGCGCTGTGTGCGACCTGCGCGTGGCTGGGCGTTCCGCGTTTTTCGGCATTTTCAACCGGCGCTTCGGCGTGCCGCTCGTCGATCTCGGCACCGCCCGGCTGCCCCGCCTCATTGGCCAGTCCCGGGCGATGGACCTTATTCTCACCGGCCGCAAAGTCCCCGCTGAGGAGGCGTATGAAATCGGGCTGGTCAATCGGCTGACCGAGGACGGCGGAGCGCTTGGCGCAGCGATTGCGCTTGCCGCCGAACTCGCCAGGTTCCCGCAGACCGCATTACGTAATGACCGGCTCTCGGTTCTGGAGCAATGGGAGCTTGGCGCGGAAGACGCGCGCCGCAACGAAGTTGCGCGGGGACGGGAAACGATCGCCAGCGGCGAAAGCCACCAGGGAGCCGCGCGTTTCAGCTCGGGAGCGGGGCGTCACGGCACGTTCGAATAGCTGGGCGGCTCATCTAGCGCCTCGTGCGTTAAATAGGAATCGCGATCGCGCCATTTATGTCGTCCCGGACGCCGCGGAGCGGCGAGCCGGGATCCAATCACATGGCCGCAAATTCACTGCCGAAGTTCCAAATGAATGGGCCCCGGCTCTGACGGCCGGGGCGACGGGATACACAATGCGGCTGATCCTCGAATTAAAGTGTGATGCTCTAACGTCGCGGCAATTCGCGTCGAGCACGCGGCTGTTACCGTGCGCGCACGGCGCCGTGGAAAACTTGCATAATAGAGGATGTCATAGATGACGATTGCGTCAGCGCGGAACCGTGCTAGAATCGCCACCGAAGGCAGTGCACGACCTCCCTCATTGCTTTCCGTCCCCATCATAGACGTAGGGAAAACGAGGATTTGCGAAAATCCTCGTTTTCTTTATAGATAAGCCCCAAAGCTCGTTGCCACGATGTTTGGGGAAATAATGATTAGTCGCGCTTAATAATAACCTTCTCACTCGGCTCGTCCTTGCAGAGGACGACACGTTCCCGTTCTGCCTCGTCGCGTGTCGCGAAGGCAAGGGGGCCAATTTGGACAATTGTGGTGTCGGCGGGACGCGTTTCGACAACGCGGCACTCGCGGTCAGGACCACGAACGACATAATATTCAGCAGCGAACGCTGGTGCTGCTGTCGCCGCAAGCACCCCAAATACCAAAAATGACTTCATCATAGCAGTACTCCCTGCTCGTTTCAGTACGAAGCAAACGAACGAGAGCTAAGAAGGTTGCACCAGATTTCACGGGTGAGACGTCACCGTTGCCAGTGCCGGCGAACCAGGGTTGCGTTATGGAAATCGCGTGGGAATTCAGTCTTGTTCCGCGTCCGCTTCATTGCCCATGGGAAACGCGCGCACCCCGAAAATGCGCCTGGGAACTTGGAGCAGGAATGGCCGCTTGCGGGCGAACGCGGCGCACCCTGAAGACCCGCGCCGCCGCTATGGTCGCCATGTCCCTCGTTCGGCCGCGTCCGTAGCTTCGGCAAGCGTGCGGGCCGGAACCTGCGCGGTTCTTCGCCATTGTGAATGAGATGCATAACCGGCCGTGTGCCCCTCAGCGGAGCGGAAGAATGGCGGAGCCTGAGATCTTTATGCTGGCTAACGGCCGAGCAGTCGCCCTGCATCGACTTACGCGAGGCGGGCATCCGGTGGTCTTCTGCCATCCCGCTCCAGGCGCGGGCAATTTCGATCCCGATCCACGCGAAAGCGCGGCGCAAGGCGTGACGCTCCTTGCGTCCGACCGTCCAGGATACGGCGCGTCCGACCCGGCCCGGGAGTATGAATGGTCGACGCCCGCCAACGCCGCTGACGACATTGCCGAAATCCTGGAACGCCTCGGAATACGGTCGGCGGGTGCAGCGGGCTGGTCGGCGGGAGGCCGCGTGGCGCTGGCCCTGGCGGCGCGCCATCCCGAACTGATCGACCGGGCCGTCATCCTCAGCACGCCCGCCCCCGACGAAGAGGTGCCGTGGATTCCCCCTGAATACAAAGCCGGTCTCGACGCGTTGCGCGGATTGCCGCCTGCTACGGTTCATGCGCGGCTCCGCGACATGCTCGCACCGATGCGACCGGCCGACCCCTACGCGGCCGATGCATTCGCGGCCCTCGGCTCAGGCTGCGCTGACGCCGCCGCCCTTGCGGTTCCGGGCGCGAGCCAGCGACTGGGCGACATGCTCGCCGCAGCCTGGAGGCAAGATGCAGCCGGGTTGGCCGCCGACATCGCGGGATACACGCTGCAGCCATGGGGATTCGACCCGGCTCAAGTCAGGGCGCGGGTGTTGTTGCTCTATGGGACTGCCGATCCGGTGGCCGGACCTGCGCATGGCGCATGGTGGAGAGACAGATTGCCTAATGCCGAGCTTGAACGGCCGGAGATGGGGCATCTGCTCGCCATCCCGCTTTGGGGGCGCGCGCTGGACTTTCTGACGGCGGATTGACCGGGTTTCCCCGATCGATCCGTCACATCAGAGCGCCGGACGCTCCGGTGAAAGCGGAGCTGCGCTCTAGTTCTTTGCTTATGCATCAGATTTATCGAAAAGTGCCGACACTTTTCGGTCCGATGCATCAGGATTTGTGTTCCGGCTTGCCCTTGCGCTTTGTCGCGGCCAAGTCATGAAGCTGCTTCTCGGACATCGATTTCTCCATCGACTTCGAAGCGCCCTTCAGTTCCGACTTGCTCATCTCACCGCGTTTGGCCGACAGAGCCGCGCCGGCGGCTTTTTGCTGAGCTTTTGATTTTGCAGGCATGGTTCACCTCTTGATCATCCAAGAGGAATTCGGACGGCCCGCGTTGGTTCCAACGGCAGCGATCGCCATTCAAGCTGAGCCGAGAAATGCCGCGATCTGCGGATCGGCGCGCAATTCGTCAAGCTCCCCGGGCGTCGGGAGCTGGGGCCGGTCGCGGTCCCGGTCAACCATGCAGAGAAATCCGAGCGGTTCGGCGCTCCCCGCGCGGAATTGGTGCCAATGCATGGGCGGTATGCTGACCAGATCGAAAGACGCCACCGGTCGGACCTCGCCGCCAACGAGACAGCGCCCCTCGCCGCGCAGGATCATGACGGCATGGACGTGCTCGTGGCGCTCGAGCGTCGAATAGCCCCCGGCCGCGATTTCGAAATAGCGCAACTCGCCCGCGAGGCCGTCGGCTTTGAAAAGCGTCTGCCGGCTTATATCCTTGAATGGCGCGGTGGCTTCATCCTTATAGGCATGCAACTCGACCCCCGCCCAGCGGAAGCCGCCCTCGCTTGTCCGGAAGCGCTTGTCCTCGTCCATTTCATCTCTCCGCGCTAATGCATCGGACCGAAAAGCGCACGCACTTTTCGGATAATCTGATGCGAAAACAACGAACTAGACCGCAGCTCCGCGTTCAGCGGACGTCCCGCGCTCTAAGCGCTTTGACCTGCTCCACGAAGGACGCGGCCTGCTCCGTCAGCCGATCGCCCGCCGCGAGCAAACCGCCGCCGATCAGGATCATCGTGTCCTCGCCATAGAATTTAAGGATCTCGGGGAGCCGATCCAAGGTCATGCCGCCTGCCGGAACCGGCATGGCCGGTGCCAGCGAGCCCAGCGGCGCCCGTGCGATGTGTGCCAGTGCCCCGCAAGTCTCGGGCGAATAGCCGAAGCGGCCGCCATGGTGCGGAAAGATCACGGCATCGGCGCCAAACAGCCGGAACAGCTTGCCCAGCAGGAGCGGCGGGGCGATCCGCGCGGCGCCCGCGAACGCCGGATGGGCGATAAACGCCATATCCGGATTTTCTTGCCGGATCGCATGAAAGGCAGGCAGGCCGACGAGCATCGGCGCGATCAGCAGCGTGTCCAGCCCCTCGCTGCGTGCGATCGCGGCCTGCTCGCGAAGCTGATCGAGATTGCCGGATACATTCGGCACATAGCGGGTGGGATGGCCGGTTTCGGCCGCCGCCCGGCGTGATGCAGCCGCGCACGCGACGACCCGCTCCCGAAACGGGGCGTAGGCCTGGTCGGCAAGGGCGTGATCGTCCTTGATGAAGTCGATTTGGCCCAGGGCGAAACGGAAGGTCAGATCGGCCAGTGCGGCTGGCGACAGGCCTTGCGGCTTGATCGCGGCGCAGGTGAGCGCATGGCCCGCTCCGCCAACGCGATCCCTCAGGCCAGAAATACCTGCGCGGGGGCCACCGAACGCCTCAAGCATCTCCGGGGGCAGCTCCACATCTTCGAGCGTGATGTCCTCGTGGATCGAGCTATTGCCGAACAGCATGTTCATGAGCTGTCCGGGCTCCGCGCCCACCGTCGCGGGCGAGAGCGAGACGCTCACCCGGAACGAGCCGTCCCCGCAATCCGTGGTATCGGCGAGCCGGCCGACGATCTCCTCGCGCACCCATTGATCGGCAATGGCGTCCACGGGCATCTCGACGCTTTGCTCGATGGCAAGCGCTTCGGCTTTGCGGGAAATCTCCTCCCGGCTGCAGAATACGCGATATATGGCAGTGATCCGCATGGTTCCTCAAAGACGGCAAAGCTCTTTCATACCGCTATCGGACCCCAGGATGCTTCAACTTTCTGCGAAGGCCATCGCCGCGACTTTGATTTTTGCCGGAGCGCCGGACGCTCCCCTGAACGCGGAGCTGCGCTCTAGTTCTTTGTTTATGCATCAGATTTATCCGAAAAGTGCGTACACTTTTCGGTCCGATGCATGCGCATCCCTGGGGGCAGCCGGAAAGACGGCCTTTCGCCACGAT
Source organism: uncultured Alphaproteobacteria bacterium (assembly GCA_963731855.1). Taxonomy (GTDB): domain Bacteria; phylum Pseudomonadota; class Alphaproteobacteria; order Rhizobiales; family Rhodomicrobiaceae; genus R-RK-3. The sequence goes on from CAVSXH010000003.1 coordinate 329,491, forward strand.
GCCTGATCCTGGAATGTGGCCGCGCTAATCTCGAGATGCCCTTGCGATGCGCAGCGCGGCCCGCCTTAGCTGGTCAGGGCGGGCAAAGCGGCTTCCGTCAAGAATTTCGAACCGCGGATGAATGGCGCGGAAGCGCAAATGATGCCCCTCGCGAACCGCGACACCGGCCGAAACGCCCTCAACCACCACAAAAACGGGAGCTGCGGGCGCTTGTGATGCCGCCCCCGTCTCGGATCCCTCAGTCATGCGCTTCCTCGCCGTAAGGTTGTATTCTTGTTTTTCGCTCTCTATAGCGGGAAAAGGTTCAAATTTGGGCAAACCCGAGCCACGCCAATTTCGCCCCCATGTTGACCAGATTGGATGGCGGACGAATGGATTTGGTCCGCAAAGCCAACATCTTCACGTTAGGGCCTTTGGCGTCATCAACTTTCAAACTCCGGTACTGTGAGCGAGAACATCCGCCCCGTCGATTGAGGGAAACCTCTATGAATTTACCGGGGGTTAATACCAACTAGCGCGAGGCCTTCCATAAAATCTATTGTTCCGGGAGTGTTGCGTTTGGACCGTGTCGCAGTAAATGCGTGGCTTTGTCGTCATATGCGGGCTGATTGCCCTTGGTCTCGGCTGCGCCGGCAGCGGCAGCGCGGACGCAGACGAATTGCCGTCGCTTCTGCCTTATTTCAGCAAGCTGCAACTGCCCGCCGGACGCGCCGAACTCTCAAATGGCTTGGACATGACCGCCAATGGCTGGGGCGGCTACGGCACGGCGGTCGTCGCGCTCACCGGGCCGTTGCATGTCGACGGGTGGCGGTTGAAGGTCTCGGGCGGCTATTCGAGTTACCATTACAAGAACCGCTCAGCCTATTGCCAGCTCTCCGCCGAGGAAAAAAAGCAACTGACCGGCACCAATTTCGGTGCGGTCTGCAATGACATTGCGGGCAATCCGCCGGAAGGCGAGGAACGCACCTCGCTCGCGGCCGATCTGGCCGCCGCCGGCCTGGAACTCGAAGGCGACCAGATCTACGCGGTGAAGCAGCATCTGGCTACTCGTTACGATGCGGCCATCGCGCCGGGCTATCAGTTCACTCTGGGCAGGGTCATCATGAAAGCCTATGCGGGCCTTGGCTATGAGCTGCATGTGGTGACGCCGCCTGACCCGACCAAGCCGCTCAGCGGCAGCTCTTGGGGCGCGCAGGCAGGGCTTGAGAGCTGGATCCAATTCGGGGAGGATTTCTGGATCAGCGCCGATGCTTCGTATTTCACCGGTACGAACGCACATGCAGCCTCGATGAAAATGGGGTATAAAGCCCGACCATGGCTCTCGCTCGGCCCGGAATTTTCTACCTATGGCAATGTGGACGACACCTCCGGCCGAGCGGGAGCCTTCTTGCGCCTTGATGCGCTGGGAGTCGAAACGACCCTGGCCGGCGGCCTGTCAGGCGCCTATAAGGACGATCCCGGCGCCTATGGCTCGGCCAGCGTCTATATGAAATTCTGAGCCGATCGGGGAGGGTCGGCCTCGCCATGGCGGGGACCGATCAAGGAATGATGGCCTTCACCGCAAAAACCGGCTTAATGCGTCGTGTGTTAAATAGGAATAAGAATTGCGCCATGTATGTCGTCCCGGACGCCGCTGAGCGGCGAGCCGGGATCCAATCACATACCCGCAAATCTCATTGCCGAAGTTCTACGGGAATAGGCCCCGGCGCTGACGGCCGGGGCGACGGGATGCGTAATCCCGCTGATCTCGATTTAAAGCTGTCCCGTTCCGTTCCATCGGAACGGAAGTGGTGACGGCCATCTGTTCCGCCGCTATCCGTCGCACACGCAATTTTTGCCATGCGCGCCGCGGATCGCTTCGAGGCTGCCGTAAAAGCCGTTCCAGAAGCCGGCATAGCGGGCAACGAACGTGTCGAGCAGCACCGCCGCCTCGATGGCGGACAGCGCCTGACGCAACTCAGCGCGCGTTTCCTTCGGCAGTTCCGTGGCGTCGAGGCCGTAATCCTCCACAGCTCTGAGCGCCGCATAAGCGCCGTCCGCCGTCTTGAGATCGGCCACGAATTCATCGGGAAGACCAGCCACCTCGGCAAGGTCGGTGACCATCGCCTTCAGGTCGCTGGAGCGATCCCCGATCGGCCGCAAGGAGGCGAGCGTCGCACCGCCCCAGCCGGGATGCCCCATGGGAAGGCCGCGCGCCGCCTCGAAGAGTGCGTCGGTCCGCTCGCGGGCGAGCTGTTTGGCCTCGGTGCTCAGCGCCGTGAGCCTTTCGCCGCGCTTGCGCAAGGGCGAAAGCTTGCCCTCATAATAGCTGGCGAAGGCGATGGCGCCGGTGCAGATGGCGGCATTTGCATCCTGGGAAAAATACTTCCGCAGGTCGTTCGAGGTCTTCGAAAGGGTAAAGCTGTAGCGTCCGTTCAGTCCCAGATCGGGATCGTAGCCGGACCGCAGCAATCGCCCCGCTTCAACGAAGATTTCACGTGCTTCCCGCGCCGCGATGCTCGCTGTGACATCGTCAGAAGCCTTTTTCCGGCGGCGTGACGTGCTTTTCGGCAAAGCTGGGCGGAACAGCCACGCACGCCGCGTCGATTTTTCGGGCCGGCTCGCCTCGCGCCAGATTTCGCGCAGCCGATTGCCTTTTTCATCGCCGATTTGCCGCAGCGCAGCGTGATAGCTGCCCGCGCAATCGGTGACCGGCCAGGCGAGCAGTGCCGTATCCGTGCTGGGAGCAGACGCGCCGGACTTGCCGGCCTTGCCATGCTTGCCATCGCGCTCATCGCCAGGCGCACGTAATGTCAGCTTGAGCCTGTTCGGCGCGTTGCCTTCGGCGCTGCGCAATTTCACCTCGACGAGCAGCGAGCGGTCACGCCCCTGGCGCAGACCTTCAACATGCGCGATGCGGCGGCTGCCTTCCTCGTCTGTGTCGACCCCGGAACCGGTGATGCCGACGATCTCCCCATGCTCGACTTCCAGCAGCAACTCGGCGGCAATGCCACGCTTCGCGGTCGACTCGCTCGACAGCCTGATCTGGGCGAAGGCCGACGTGCCCGCCGAATAGCGTCCCGCCGTGGGCGTCGCGGTCAACGCGCCGCGAACGGGGCCGGCGTTCAATATGCTCGGCACGGCCGGCGCGCGCATTGTGACGGAAGCCGCGGCCATGGCGGCCGCATCATCGGATTTGTCCTGGGCCGATGCCACGCCCTGGGTCAGCAAACAGCCGGCGACGAGCGCTCGGGCCGAGACAACTCGTAAACTCATCATCAGAATGCCCAACTTCACCCCCCGATACTACGCCTGCCGCGGTCGACCTCAACACGAATCGGCGAAAAAACCAGCCCGGCAAAGGATGGAATAAGTCAAGCCTCCTAAACTTCCTTTAATAGCGCGGCAGCCGCGCAACCCAATTTGGTGCGCCCTGGGACCATTTCCTTCGATGCATCGTCGTCGGCTCCCGTGATCTCGGGAGCCTGGTCTCCAAAAAATAAACACTGCCGCCCTTGAGAGACGGCAGTGTCGTATACCCCGCTATAAATTGCCGAACGCAGCCTGATCGGCGCAAGCGCCGTCGCCAGAGGAGGCCCAATCGGAAGGTTGTGTGGCTAGCGTTCGCTTCCTTTGTTTTCGGTCCATCCAAACAATCCAGCCCCCGGGAGTGTTCAGCAACCGTTCATTAAGGCGAATTTGCCCGAATTGAACGCATTGTGCAATCGCAAGCGGCCCCCTTGACAACGGATTTATAAGCGCATGAGTACGAATTGTGGCGGACAGACGGCAATAATCCGACCACAGAATGGTCTGCGGCCGTCGACGTCCGTACACGCCGCATCACGCCTCTTCAGCCCTTCCTGGGACCTTGAAGTCTGGGATTGCTGGGGAAAGTTCGCGCGCGGCCGAAGACCGCAAACATTGCCATTATCGGGTGCTCGCGATCAGTGCCGCCGGCCTGAGCAATCCGCCACAAATGTGGCGAAATTTGTCACTTTGTGATGGAAATGTAACAGTGCAAGACTCTAAGCGCGCGGATTATTTCCCATTTTACTGCGAAGTGACGGCGTCTTTTGGGGCAACAGGCTGGCGTCCTTCGAGCCAATCGGCGAAACGGACCTTGATCGCGGGCTCGTTCGTCGCCCACCACTGGCCGTCAAACGCGAGCGCGCTTTTCAAATTCGGCTCATGCGTTGGCAGGAACGGCTTCATGTCGAGGTCGATCTCGGCGTGTTTTCCCACGATCCGCACCGCCGAACGCCGGGCGGGTCCATAAGGCAGCCAGCGCGTCTGGTCGGCGAGCTGTCCTGGCGCGGTGGCGAAGCGAATGAATTCCTTTGCCGCCTCGATATGCGGTGCGCCGCGCGGAATGGCCCAATAGTCGAAGGCATAGATCTGGTGATCCCATAGCATGTCAAGAGGCTGGCGAGCCCCCACGATCGCCATGAAGGCGCGCCCGCTGAAGGCGAGAGCCATCGCCGCTTCCTTTTGCGCGATGCGGCCGAACACGTCCGAAGGCTTATCCCACCAGAGAATGTCATTCTTGATGGCCGACAGCTTGGCGAAAGCGCGGTCCTGCCCTTCGGGCGTCGCCAGCACGGCATACACATCCCGGGGCGGGACGCCGGCCGCCATCAGCGCCAGTTCGAGCGTGTAGCGCGGCTGCTTGGGCAGCAGCCGTTTGCCCGGAATCTTGCGCGTGTCGAAGAAATCTTCCAGCGCGGCCGGCTTGCGTTTCAGGCCCTGGTCGGAAACGATGAGCGCCGACCAGGCAACGCTTGCGATCGCGCAAGGCTGGATCGCGCCGGCGAGAAAATCCTCCTGGGCGGAGGCCCCATCCGGGGAATTCTGCAGGATAGCCGGATCGAGCGGCTCCAGCAGCTGCTCGCTGCAGGCGCGGCTCGCCGTTTCTCCATCGATGTCTACAAGGCTCCAATCCGGCGACCCCGCCTGATCCTTCAGCTCGTCATAGCTGCCGTCATAGGTGACGGACTGTATGCGGTAGCCCTCGCGCTGCGTGAACGGCTTGAAGAAGGCGCGATCCTGCGATTGTCCATAGGCCCCGCTCCAGGTGGCGATTTTGAGCGTGACATCCTTCGGATCGAGCCGTGGCTGCGCCACCGTGACGCTTGGCTGCGGCGGAGCGACCGGAGTGGCGTCCTGCGCCGCGTTCTCGGGCGGAGCGGCCGGCGCCTGCCCTGATGGCGCTGACGGATCGGACCGAGGCGCCTCGGCGGCGGCAGGAGCCTGCTCGTCACGCTCCGGAACCGGGGGCGCCGAATCGGACTGCAGCGGCGATGCGGGTGACACGGCTTCGGGCAGGCGATCGCCGCCGTTCTGCGGTCCGTCTCCGAATGGCGGCGGCGGTTCGGCATCGCCGAACGGAGGCAGCTCGGTGCGGGCCGGTGGCTGGTCGACTCCTTGCGCGAAAACCGGCCAGGCCAAAAGGGTCATGACCGCCGCAAGTGCCAGAATAGGCCCGGAAAAACCGCTTCGTCTTCTCACCTTGGACATCCTTCCGCATTGAGTCCGCTACCGAGAGCATCATGCGCAAAATCGAGAACCGGTCTTGCATAAACGACGCCGGAAACAAAGGCTTAGAGCGGCGTGCGCAAGCCTGCGCAAGCGCATTCCGCTCGAAATGCCGCACACCCTAGCAAAGACGGCCGGAGAAGCGACGCATTTTTGCGCTCCTCAACCAATATCGTCCTGATAAGCGGCCCGGTAGGCGACGGCAGCCGGTTTCAGTCCGATGCGGCGACGTCGGCCCTATCGATCCGGGCCGGGCGCAGATGCGAGGCGTTGCGCAGGGCCCCCAAGCGCTGCGCCGACAATGCACCGGAGCGCTCGCCGGCGCGGAAGGTCGGACGCGCCCATGGCCCCTGGATCGACAAGCTGGCCTCAGGCGGCGCGGCTGCATCGCCTGAGGCGGTCCCACCGCCCCGGTGCACCGTGAACCGCCAATCGACCTGCTGGCGTGGCAGATCGATACTTCCGGACCCGCGAATGATCTCACCGGCGCTGCGCAGACTGAGATCGTCGCAACGCAGCTCGCCTCCCTGCAAGGTGAGCTGAAGCCGCAATTCGTCAAATGCCGCGGTCGTATAGCCGAGCTCGCTCCATCCGTTCACGCCTTGCACGGTCGATGCATTGGCGAGATGGGGGATATCGAAAGGAATGCTGCCGCCATTGGCGAAGCTGATGCGTGCTTGCGCCTTCGCGCTTTCCATGAGCTGCTTGCCGCCACGCCCCTCGACCTCCACTTCGACCCTGGCGTCGGCCCGTCCGGCCAGCCAGGAGCGCGGCGAAACCGCGCTGAGAATCTGGGCCGTGTCGATGTTTTCCGCCGTCAGCCTGGCGCGGACGCGGGCGGGCTCGCGCGCCAGATCGGCGTCGACATGGCCAAGGACCGAACCGTCGAAGAGGCCAAGGTCGGCGATCTCCGCCGAAACAATGCCGGCCTTCGATGTGAGGCTAAAGGCTGCCGGCCTCGCAACTGCGTGCTTCCAGTGCAGAGCTTCGGCCGAGATGCGCAAATCCATATTGAGGGATGTCATCAAGCGCCGTGCCAGGCTAGGCGTGTCCGAGGCGGTCAGACGCTCGCCGAGCGTTTCGCGCCAGAGCGGTCCGAGATCGAGATCGTCGAAGGCAAGCGCACCTTCGAGCTGGGCCGGCTGGGCGGCAAATTTCAGCGTCAGGTCTCCGGTGGCCTTCTGCGCGCCTGCCGCGAAGGCCGCCCCTTGCAGGCTGACCCAGTCCGGCGCCAGGTTCAGCGATCCGGTAAGCTGTACGACACCGGGCATACCGTCTTGGAGCGTCCAGCCGGCCCATTTTGCGAGCGCGGGCATGTCGGGCGTCGCCAGCGACAGGTAGCCCGCGGCGTTCAACGCTCCCGCCAAACTCGTCTCGCCATTGAACCCGCCGCTCAAGAGGCGGCTGTCGACATCGAGCACCATCGGCACCGGCGCGGCCGGCGCGGCGGGACCCCGAAGATTGGTCGTCAGCCGGAAGCCGATCGGCTCCCCTTTCCATCTCAGCCTGCCGGACAGGCCGATGCGCCCGTCGGATTTCCGCAGTTGCGCTGTCGCGGCGGAGATCTCCAGCTTGCGGCTCGGCTGTGGCGCGGTCCCCTCGAAGATGATGACGCTATCCGCCATCGCCAGCGTCGCGAACGGATTTTGCTGCGCGCCTTCAAGTGCCGACAGCAGCGCCGTGCCGATTTCCGCCGCATCGCTGCCCTTGGCCTGAATAACAGCGTCGTATATCTTGACCTTGTCGAAATCCAGATTTCCGAGCAGCAGGTCGCTCCACGATATCCGCGCGATGATCCTCGCAGCTTTGATGCTGCTAATGCTTGGCACGCCTTTAATGGCGCCAAGATCGACGTTGCGCAGGTCAACCGTGAGGGAGAAAAAGCTCTCGACGGACACCGGCCCCGCGACGTTGACGTCGCTGCCGGTCCAATCCCTCAACTCCGCCAGCAGCCGCGCCTTGACCGGGCCGGCATTGATCAGAGACGGGAGGAACCCGACGAAGACGACCGACGGGAGGAGAAGCCCAACGATGGCTAGCACATAACCGAAAAACGGGACTTTCAATCTCATACGCCGTCAATCATGATTTGCCGGAACATCGCGGGAGCGATCTCTTCAGAGTCCGGCAACCGTCGCTCAAGGCATAAGTGTATACAACCGCCATGTTGCTCATACGCGGCAAAGGTTGGGAGAGACAAGAGATGTTTGAAGAACAGCCATTATGGGCTCCAGGCGAAGATGCCATCGCGTCCAGCAATCTCACCCGCTTCATGCACTTCCTCGCCCTTCACTATGGCGCGTATATGGCGAATTCGCGAGACCTTCACGCCTTCTCCGTCAGGGTGCCGGAAGTATTCTGGCCAGCCTTGTGGGATTTTTGCGGCGTTCGCGGCGATAAGGGGTCTCAGCCCTATATTATCGATGGGGATAAGATTCCCGGTGCTCGCTTCTTTCCCGATGCCACGCTGAATTTCGCAGAGAATTTGCTCGCCCGCCCCAACGCGGGCGCGGCCATTGTGTTTTGGAGCGAGGACAAGGTCAAGCGCCGCATGGAGTGGGACGAGTTGAACGCCCTCGTCTCGCGGCTGCAGCAGTTCTTCGCGGCGCAGGGGGTCGGCGTCGGCGACCGGGTTGCGGCCATGCTGCCCAACATGCCGGAGGCGCTCGCGGCGATGCTCGCGGTGACTTCGCTTGGCGCTATCTGGTCGTCCTGCTCGCCAGATTTCGGCGTCCAGGGCGCACTCGACCGGTTCGGCCAGATCGAGCCGAAGCTGTTTCTCGCCTGCGACGGCTATTATTATAACGGTAAGGCAATCCGCATCGGCGAAAAGATCCGCGACATCGCCTCCGGCCTTCCGGCTAAGCCGCTGACCCTCATCGTTCCCCTGCTCGGCGAGGCCGAAGCGGCTGCGGCGACCGTCGGCAATGCCGTCACCCTGGAAGCGGCGCTTGCGCCTTATGCTCCCCGCGACATTCACTATGAGCGGCTGCCCTTCTCGCATCCTCTTTATATTCTGTTCTCCTCCGGCACGACCGGGGTGCCGAAATGCATCGTGCATTGCGCGGGCGGCATTCTGCTGCAGCATTTGAAGGAGCAACAGCTCCATGCTGGCCTCAGGCCCGGCGAGAAGCTGTTCTACTTCACCACGCTCGGCTGGATGATGTGGAACTGGCTGGTCAGCGGCCTCGCCAGCGGCGCGACGATTCTCCAATATGACGGTTCGCTTTCCATCCCGGTCCCAACGTCCTGTTCGACTACGCCGATGCCGAGGGGATGAATGTGTTCGGCACCTCCGCCAAATATCTCGATGCGCTGCGCAAGGCCGAATTGCGCCCGCGCGACACCCATAGCCTTGCGAGCGTGCGCGTGATGCTGTCGACCGGTTCGCCTCTGGTGGCGGAAGGGTTCGACTATGTCTATGACGCGATCAAGCCGGACTTCCACCTTGCCTCGACCTCGGGGGGAACCGATCTGTGCGCCAGCTTTGTGGCCCCGATCCGCATCGGCCGGTCTGGCGCGGCGAGATACAGGGGCCGCTGTTGGGCATGGCCGTGGAGGTGTTCACGCCGGAGGGCAAGCCGATGCCGAGCGGCAAGGGTGAACTGGTCTGCACCAGGCCGTTTCCCTCGATGCCGGTGGGGTTCTGGAACGATCCGGACGGCGCGAAATATCATGACGCCTATTTCGCCCGCTTCGAGAACATCTGGCAGCATGGCGACTTCGCCGAATGGACGCCGCATGGCGGCATGATCATCCACGGCCGGTCCGATGCGACGCTCAATCCGGGAGGCGTGCGGATCGGCACGGCGGAAATCTACCGGCAGGTCGAGCAGCTCGAAGAGGTGCGCGAAGCCATCGTCATCGGCCAGGATTGGGATAATGACGTGCGCGTCGTGCTGTTCGTCGTGCTGGCGGACGGGCTGGAACTCGACGAAGCGCTGATGGCCAAGATCAAACAGCGCATCCGCAACGGCGCGACGCCCCGCCATGTGCCGGCAAAGATCATCCAGGTCCCCGACATCCCCCGCACCAAATCCGGCAAGATCACCGAAATCGCGGTGCGCGATCTTGTGCATGGGCGCGAAATCAAGAACGCCGAGGCACTCGCGAACCCCGAGGCGCTCGACTATTATCGCGGCTTGCCGGAATTGCGGACCTGATCGCCCAACTTTGGTTTGGTCGCATTTTCGCGACGCGAACCGGCAGGCATTTCGTTGGAACATGCGCCCTATGAAAATCGATCCCACCGAACTGACGCGCGACCTTATCCGGTTCGAGACCATCAATCCGCCCGGCAACGAGACGCCATGCGCCGAATATCTTGGCGGCATCCTCGAGCGCGCCGGCTTCCGGATCGCCTATCATCCGCTCGATGGGGACGGAACCCGCGCCAATCTGATCGCGCGGATCGGCGGCGGCTCCGGCAAGCCGCTTTGCCTGTCTGGCCACACCGATGTGGTGCCGCTCGGCGCGGCGCCATGGAGCGTTTCGCCATTCGCCGGCGATATCGCCGACGGCAGGATCTATGGGCGGGGATCCACCGACATGAAGGGTGGCGTCGCGGCAATCGTGGCAGCGGCAGTCGACCTCGCGCCGCGCTTGGAAGGCACACCCGGTCTGGTGCTGGTCATCACGTCCAGCGAGGAAAGCGGCTGCCAGGGCGCTAATTTCCTGGTCGGGCTGGATGGCGCGCTCGGCGAGGCGGGCGCATTGCTGGTCGCGGAGCCAACGGCGAACCGGCCGCTCAACGGCCATAAGGGCGTGCTGCGGGTCGAAGGCCGCGCCATCGGCATAACGGCCCATGGCTCGATGCCGGAAGAGGGCGACAACGCCGTTTATAAGGCCGCGCGCGTCGTCAGCAAGCTGGAGCGGCTGAAGCTCGACGAAGGCCGGACGCTGAAGGGCGGATTGCCGACGCTGAATGTCGGCTGGTTCCACGGCGGCATCAACGTCAATTCCGTTCCCGACGAAGCCACATTCGGCCTCGACATTCGCATGGTTCCCGGTCTGACGGACACCGACATCATGGCGACGCTCGCCGAAATCGGCGGCACGGATGTGAGCTTCACCAAATTCACCTCTTTCCCGCCGGTCTATACCGAGGCGTCGGACCCGTGGATCGCGGAGGTGCGCGAGGTTATGGCGGAAATCACCGGCGAGCGGTATTCGCCCGCCATCGCGTCCTATTTCACTGACGCGGAAGCGCTGGTTCGAGGCTACGGGCAACCTCCAGCGATCATCCTCGGGCCGGGCGAACCCGACATGGCGCACCAGACCGATGAGTTCTGCACCATCCACCGCATCGAAGCAGCGACGGCCGGTTTCACCGAGATCGCACGCCGCTGGTGCGGAATTTAATCAGTATTGTGGCACGAAGAACGCCCGCATACCCTCAGTACTGTTCGGGTCATTTCCGCCGTAGGGATCCGCATTATTGGAGACACCCGAGCGACGCGGTTTTTGGGGCTGGGCCGCGATGGGGGCATTGTTCGACTCGGCTGTCGCTGTGGAGGCGGCGGTCTGAACGGTCTGACCCGCGACGGGAGCGTTGGACGCGGCTGCCGCTGTGGAAGCGACGGGTTTGGCGGACTGAGCCATCGCGGCGGAGGCGCCGGTCAGAAGGAGAGCTGCGCCAAGAACGGAACGGACGACTAAGGTCATGATGACCTCCTGTAAGAAATTTTTCAATCTTTCGCTTCTTGGAAGCGATTTTTACTTCCACGACGATGCGGTAGACGATGATTTTGTTGGTTTGAGGGCGATTTTTTGTTCATGGGTCAATGTAACGGCTTAGCGAGGGCGTGCCGCTGTCGGCGTCTCCTCGGCGAAAGTCCGTTCAGGGCTCCGTTCCGGCCGGCGCACGCATCCGGCTTGACCCATTGCAGCCCGCGCGGGAGAATCGCGCGCCACAATGGCAGACGCAGGGACAGAGGGAACATGGCGAGCGGCAAGGATCTCCGGCGTATCGCGCTGTCGCTCGAAGGCACGACCGAGGCGCCCCATTTCGATCGCGCGGCGTTCAAGGTTGCGCGCATCTATGTGACGCTCGCCGCTGACGGGCGCACCGCCAATTTCAAGTTCGCGCCCGATGAGCAGGAATTCAAATGCATGATGGCGCCGGAGGCCTTCGCCCCCGTGCCGAACGCCTGGGGCAAGCAAGGCTGGACCACCGCCACGCTGGCTGCGCTGAGCGCGGCTGAACTTCAGGACGCGCTCGAAACCGCCTGGCGTCACGCGGAGAAGAAGCCCCGCCGCCCGAAATAATCGGCGGCGGCGTCACTCTCCGGCGGCGACAGCCTTGTCGCTCTCCATCGCCGGTGAAACCGCGCCCAGGGAGCGCGCGTAATCCACCCATAGCGAGGCATATTCGGGCACGGTTTCGACCAGCGTGTCATGCGGGCCGTCGCCGACGAGCCGGCCTTTGTCCAGCACAAGGATACGGTCGGCATGGCGCGTCGCGGCAAGGTGATGCGAGACGATGATCATCAGACTGTTCCGCCCCCACACGGCGAATTGCTTCTCAAGCGCCACGGCGGCTTCGGCGTCGAGAAAGGCCGTCGGCTCATCGAGCAGCATCAATTGCGGATCGCGGATCATCGCGCGGGCGACCGACAGCCGCTGACGCTGCCCTCCGGAAAGCGACCGGCCGTTCTCGGAGAGTTCGGCGTCGAGCCCGCCGGGCAGCGCCTCGACGAATTCCAGCGCGCCGGAGAAGGTCAAGGCCCGGCGCAGCGCCGGTTCCGACAATGCGCCCGCCGAGGTCAGGTTTTCCCGCACGGTGCCGGCGAACAGCACCGTGTCCTGATCGACGACACCGATGCGGCTCCGCAGCCAGCGCGGATCGTAATCCTTGAGATCGCGTCCGCCGATCTCGACTGTTCCGGAATAGTCGCGGCGCAGGCCCAGCAAGAATTCGGATGAGGGTCGATTTGCCCGATCCGTTGCGGCCGACGAGGGCGATCATGCCGCTTCTCCGGCAAGGCGAGCGTCACATCGTCCAGCGCGGGAGACGCGCCGCCGGGATAGGTGAGCGACACATTCGACAGCCGGATGCCGCCCGCCCCCAGGCTGCGCAGAGGCGGACTCACGGCGGCACGCTCCCGTGGCTGCGCGAGGAAGCCCGCGATCTGCCGGATCGCCACGTCCACATCCTTGAAGCTGTTGTAGAAATCGCTGCTCGTCATGAGCGGGTAGGTAATCCGCCCGCTCAGCAATTGCAGGGCGACCAACTCGCCCACGGTCAAATTACCCTGGAACAGACGCCAGCAGCCTACGGCCAGGACCAGCAACGTCACGCCGCGACCGGCGATCTGCGCACGCAGGGAGAAGCTTCGGAAGGCTTCCCTCAGCGCCCGGAATTTGGCGAGCATGTCCCCGGTCGTCGCGTCCCATCGGCGCATACGCGCACTTTCCAGGGCGAGGGCTTTGACGGTGACGATGCCGTTCACGGTTTCAGCCAGTGCGTTCTGCCGTACGCCGATCGAGGTGTAATAGCTCTCGGTCAGACTGTCGAAGTCACGCATCTGCTTGCTGGCCGCAAGGATGAGGATCGGAGCGGTGAGAACCAGCGCAAGACCGACGGCCAGATCGTAATAGAAGCACATCGCCAGCGCCACGAGCGCGCCGCCGAAGTTGAAGAGCGACCCCGGAATTTCGTACAGCACGAAGCCGCGGATCTTTTCCGCCTGCTTGAAGTGGTTCATCGCCTCGCCCGACTTGAAGCCGCCGCCGTCGATGCGCAAGCGCAGCAGATGCGCAAAAGCGCGCCGCGAGATGCGCCGGTCGAGAAAGGTGCCGAGCTCGATGACCAGCCTCTGCCGCCAGAAAGAGAGGGCCGCCTCGAGGGCGATGGACATGAGTGCCGCCGCGGCAAGCACGGCAAGCTCGATGCCCGCGCGTCCCGCGACGATATGGTCGACTGCCTTTTGCGTGGCGACGGGGAAAACCAGGCCGACGGCGTAGAGTGCGCCGGTCATGATGAGGATCAGCACGCTCTGCCCGCGCCGCAGCAGCAGCGAGCGGCCGATCCAACGCCAACCGAAAGGCAACGAACCGCCCGCCGGTTCGGATAGATGACGCATCGCTGCTCCGTGAGCGTTGAGAATGTCAGAGTTTCGCCGATCCCGAGGGGGGCCAGCTTCGCGGCCGCTTGCCGGTCACTCGGCCCGGCGCGGCTTCGGCGGCCGTGACCGCGGTTTGCGCCGCGCCCCCGCCGGCCCCAATATGCCGCCGCTCCCTGGCCGCATTTTCACATCTGACGGCAGGCAGCACAAGTCCGGCGGCGGGCCCGCGCGCCATGAGCCGAAATGGTGTCGTGACCAGCGTGGCCGGGGACGATCTCGGCAAGCCGCGACGGCGGAGCTTTGCATCGCTCCCGAGATGATCCGCTATAGGCGATGAGCCGGAAATTTGCCTCGTCTCCTAACATCTTGTAAGCGCAGCGTTTCGACCGTGTCGTCCTCAAATCATGCCTCCTAGCGACGCATCGGCGGGATGCGCATTGCACAAAAATGCTGCACTGCATGATTTTCTGTGTTCAGGGGTAGATTTTACTCGATGATTACCAAGCAAAAATGTCGCTAAAACTCTGACAACGCAGCAGATTTATCCACTGCACTTGAAATGCGGCAGTGTGCGGCTTGACAAGCGGGTTGCTTCGGTGTGTCCTATGGAACCATCACGCCGCAATCGCTCAAACGAGCGGGACAGGGCACAATCATGTCGACCCTGAATTCGTCCCTCAATGCTGAAGAAAGCCTTAGCCAGCCGAATATTCGGAAGATTGGCCTTGCCGATCTGCGCGACGTTTTGCGGAAGGGGATCGACGACTTCGCGGCAATGCCGACGCACTCGATGTTCCTGATCGTGATCTATCCCATTGTGGGTATCGTTTTGCTGCGGCTCAGCTTCGGATATGACGTGCTGCCGGTCGTCTTCCCGCTGGTCGCCGGATATGCCCTTCTGGGTCCCCTGGCCGCGATCGGCTTGTACGAGATGAGCCGCCGCCGCGAGCTGGGCATGCCTCCGTCCTGGGAGTCGCTGAACGTCTTCAGCCTGCTGCGGGTCCGGTCCATCGCGACGCTCGGCGTCGTGCTCATGGTGATCTTTCTCGCCTGGCTCGGCGCGGCCATGATCATCTATGAGAGCACCTTCGGCAGTTGGACACCGCCCTCGTTCGGGGAGTTCGCCAGCCAGGTTCTCACGACCTCCTCAGGCTGGATGCTGATCATCGTCGGCTGCGGTGTCGGATTTCTCTTCGCCCTGTTGTCATTCTCGGTGGGCGTCGTTTCGTTTCCCATGCTGGTGGACCGCGATGTCGGCGTCGCCATGGCGGTCCAGACCTCGATCAGAGCTGTCGCCGCCAATCCGGTGACAATGGCCGCGTGGGGGCTGATCGTGGCGGGCGCGCTGCTGATCGGAACATTGCCGGTGCTGATCGGCCTCGCCATCGTCCTGCCGGTGCTCGGCCATTCGACCTGGCATCTATATCGCAAACTTGTTGAGTATTGACCGGCAAGCATGGCATGAAGTCGAGGAGCCTGGGGGCGGCTCCAGAGGGCGGCAGACGAGAGACTAAGGTTTAAGATCAATTCCAACCCAAGCCCGGAGGGCAGGGATGAGCAAAGATGAAAACGGCGATTGTAATTATTATCGTGGCCCTTGGCTCAGTGGTGTTTCATTTGCTGAGCCCTTGGTGGTGGACGCCCATCGCCTCGAACTGGAGCTATATTGACAATACAATCGAGCTGACCTTCTGGATCACGGGCATCGTTTTTGTCGCCGTGGTCCTGTTCGTCGCCTATTGCGTCTTCAACTTCCGCCATGAAGAGGGGCGGAAAGCGATCTATGAACCGGAGAACAAGAAGCTCGAACTCTGGCTGACGGTCGCGACCGGCATCGGCGTCGCGGCCATGCTTGCGCCGGGACTGTTCGTCTGGGGTCAGTTTGTAACCGTGCCCGCGGGTGCGGCCGAGATGGAAATCGTCGGCCAGCAATGGCAGTGGAGCTACCGGCTTCCAGGCAAGGACAACAAGCTCGGCACGTCTTTCACCAATCTTATTACACCTGAAAATCCCTTGGGCGTGAATCCGAGCGACACGGCCGGCCAGGACGACTTGGTGGTCGAGGGTGGCGAGATCCATGTGCCGCTCGGCCAGCCGGTCAAGGTCCTGCTCCGCGCGGTCGACGTGCTGCATGATTTCTACGTGCCCGAGTTCCGCGCGAAGATGGACATCATCCCCGGCATGGTGACATATTTCTGGTTCACGCCGACCCGGACCGGGACATTCGACGTGCTCTGCGCGGAATTATGCGGCGTTGGACATCACATGATGCGCGGCAAGGTCATCGTCGACAACGAGGCCGAATACCGGACGTGGGTCGAACAGCAAAAGACGTTCGCGGAATTGTCGGGCGGCGGAACGAAAACAGCAGAGGGGACGATCGATCCCCCGAGATAGGCGGAGCCTTTTTAGGCTGCGCGCCATGCCTCGATCCAAGCGCCGGCTTCAGCCGGAGTTCGCCGAGATCGAGGCAAAACAAAAATAGGGCACTGATGCATCGACAGAGCAGCTGCATCGGCGCATGAGCGAGGATATGCAACGATCGGGCCGGCGCTGACCGGCCCGCATCGGATGTAGCAAGGGAGAGCATTCCTATGGTCGATGTTACGCGGGGCGGGATCGAGATGATTCCGCCTGCCGAAGTGCCGGACGTAGAGCTTTATCATCCGCATAGCTGGATCGAAAGATACGTCTTCTCCCAAGACGCCAAATATATCGCTATTCAATACTCCCTGACTGCGTTTGCCATCGGGTTTGTCGCGCTCGTGCTCTCCTGGCTGATCAGGCTCCAACTTGGATTTCCCGAGACCTTTTCCTTCATCGACGCGGATGCATATTACCAGATCGTCACCATGCACGGGATGATCATGGTCATTTATCTGCTCACCGCGCTGTTCCTGGGAGGCTTCGGAAACTACCTGATCCCGCTGATGGTCGGCGCCCGGGATATGGTCTTTCCCTTCGTGAACATGCTGAGCTACTGGGTCTATCTGCTCGCGGTTCTCGTGCTGGTGGCCAGCTTCTTCATGCCGGGGGGGCCGACGGGCGCGGGCTGGACCCTCTACCCGCCCCAGGCGATCACCTCCGGTACGCCGGGTCAGCAATACGGCATCATTCTGATGCTCCTCTCGCTGATCATCTTCATCATCGGCTTCACCATGGGCGGGCTGAACTACGTCGTCACGGTGCTGCAGGGCCGCGCGCGCGGCATGACGCTGATGCGGATGCCCTTGACCGTGTGGGGCATTTTCACCGCGACCATCCTGGCTCTGCTGGCGTTCCCCGCTCTGTTCGTCGCCTGCATCATGATGTCGCTGGATAAGCTGCTCGGGACGAGCTTCTTCATGCCGGCGATCGTCGAGATGGGCGACGCAGCTCACGACGCGCGGCGGCAGCCCGATCCTGTTCCAGCATCTGTTCTGGTTCTTCGGCCACCCGGAGGTCTACATCGTCGCGCTGCCGGCCTTCGGCATCGTCTCCGACCTGATCAGCGTCCATGCGCGGCGCAACATCTTCGGCTACCGGATGATGGTGTGGGCCATCGTCGCGATCGCGGCGCTCAGCTTCGTCGTCTGGGCGCATCATATGTATGTCAGCGGCATGAACCCGTATTTCGGCTTCTTCTTCGCCACGACCACGCTGATCATCGCCATCCCCACCGCCATCAAGGTCTATAATTGGATCCTGACGCTGTGGAAGGGCGACATTCACCTCACGACGCCGATGCTGTTCGCCATCGGCTTCATCATCACCTTCGTCAATGGCGGCCTCTCCGGGCCTGTTCCTCGGCAATGTGGTGGTGGACGTGCCCTTGTCGGACACGATGTTCGTCGTCGCGCATTTCCATATGGTGATGGGCGTCGCGCCCATTATGGTGATCCTGGGGGCGATCTATCATTGGTATCCCAAGATCACCGGGCGGATGTACAATGAAACGCTCGGCAAGGTTCATTTCTGGGTCACGTTCCTCGGCGCCTATCTGATCTACTTCCCCATGCACTATCTGGGTTCCTGGGCGTGCCGAGGCGGTATTATGATCTAGGTGACGCGGCATTCATCTCGCCGAATGTCCATACGCTGAACGCCTTCATCACGGTCATGGCGCTGATCGTCGGCGCCGCGCAGATGCTGTTCATTTACAACATCGTCATGAGCCTGATCAGGGGCGAGACGCGCATCCGGCAATCCCTGGCGGGCCACCACGCTCGAATGGCAGACGGAGGAAACGCCTCCCGGCCACGGCAATTTCGGCAAGGATCTGCCTGTCGTCTATCGCTGGGCCTATGATTACAGCGTGCCCGGCGCCAAGGAGGATTTCATTCCGCAAAACCAGCCGCCATCGCGCACGAACCGCTTAAGGGGCGAGGGAGATGTCGGTAGCGATTGTCTTTCTGTCCCTGCTGGTGGGGATTGCCGTCTGGTGGCTGTCTGCAGCAGAAGCTGGACTGCCAAGCCGTGGCTGGAGGAAGGCATCATCGGCGACTTCGACGGGACGGGGGCCATGTCGCTGCCCGCCGCGAAGATCGGCATGGGCGTGTTTCTCGCCGTCGTCGGCTCGCTCTTCGCCCTGCTGATCAGCGCCTATTTCATGCGGTCGGGCTATACGGATTGGCAGTCCATCCGTATTCCGCAATTGCTGTGGGTCAATACCGGCGCATTGATCCTCAGCCAGCGTCGCGCTGCAAGGCCGCGCAAGGCGCGGTGCATCGGCAAAACATGGACTGCCGTCAAATTCCTCCTGCTGGTGGCCCGGCTTTTCGGGATCGCTTTTCTTGTCGGCCAGCTCTGGGTCTGGCGCGAGCTCAGCGACGCCGGATTCCTCCTGGCATCCAATCCCTCCAACAGCTTCTTCTACCTGATCACCGGACTGCATGGGCTGCACATGGTCGGGGGTGTTGCCGGTCTGGGCTGGACCACTGACAGGGCCTGGCGCGGCGTTGGCGCCGATAAAATGCGATTGAGCGTGGAGATGTGCACCATGTATTGGCACTTTCTCCTCATTGTGTGGCTCGTCCTGTTCAGTTTGCTGACGGGACTGGCGGAAGACTTCGGCGAGATTTGCCGCCAGTTGCTGACCTAAAAGGGCTTAGCCGATGACAGATGCGACCATGACGCATGCGCAGGACTTCCCCGAGCGGGCGGACGGGTGGCAGGGCGTCGCTCCGGACCTGGCCTCCGACCAGCGGGCGTTCAAGAGCGCATCCTGGGGCAAGGCCATGATGTGGATCTTCCTCCTGAGCGACACCTTCATCTTCAGCTGTTTTCTGCTCTCCTATATGACCGTCCGCATGTCGACGGTCGTGCCCTGGCCCAATCCCAGCGAGGTCTTCGCGCTCCATATAGGCGGCGTCCACATGCCGCTTATACTGATCGCCATCATGACCTTCGTCCTCATCTCAAGCAGCGGCACGATGGCCCTGGCCGTCAATTACGGCTATCGCCGCGACCGCAAGACGACAGCGAGACTGCTGCTAGTCACGGCCGCGCTGGGCGCGACCTTCGTCGGCATGCAGGCATTCGAGTGGACCAAGCTGATCATGGAAGGCGTCCGGCCATGGGGCAATCCCTGGGGCGCAGAGCAGTTCGGCTCGGCCTTCTTCATGATCACCGGGTTTCACGGCACCCATGTCACTTTCGGAGTGATCTTCCTGCTCATCGTAGCCTGGCGCACGTGGCGCGGCGATTTCGATGAAGGCAAGCGCGGGTTCTTTACCGATAGACGCGGGCATTACGAGACCGTCGAGATCGTAGGCCTCTACTGGCATTTCGTCGACCTTGTCTGGGTCTTCATCTTCGCATTTTTCTATCTTTGGTGAGCCATGCAGCACGGAACAGTACAAGCGCAGACAGCTACGCACCGCACGCGGAAGGCCAACAGCACCCGCTCAAGCTCTATCTGATCATATGGGGATGGCTGTTTATCCTCAGCGCCTGCTCATACTTCGTCGATTTTTTTCATGTGCAGGGCTATCTCAGATGGGGGCTGATCCTCACCTTCATGATGGCGAAGGCCGGATTGATCGTCGCCATCTTCATGCACATGGCCTGGGAGCGGCTGGCCCTGGTCTATGCGATCATCGTTCCGCCCGTGCTGGTGCTGGTGTTCGTCGCGATCATGGCGATCGAAGCGAATTACACCGAATTGACGCGCGTGCTCTTCTTCGCGTCAGGCTCATAGCGTGCAAGGCAAGTGGGAACCGAACGGGCAGTGGAGGATAGACACCGCATCGCCGCTATCGCCGCATCAGAAGATTGAGAGCTATTTCAGCATCGAACTCTCAAGCTGGCGGCGATGGTATCTCGGCCAGGGCGCTTGCCTCTTTCTGCTCGGTCTCGCGTGCCTTTGGGCGGCTGCGGCGGCGCCCATCGCACCGGCGGTTCCCATCGAGACGCTGCTCATCCTTGCCGGCGCGGTGACGCTCGTTTCGGTGCTTTGCGCGAAACAATCCCCCGCCGGTTTGGCGTCGTCGTTGCCGCTGGCCGTCATACCTCTGGCAACCGGCGCTTACCTGCTGGGCATGGGCCTTGAGCCGGCGCCGAACCTCGGCCTTGTGCTCGCCGCCTATTTCACCGCAAGCGGGTTCGCGACAATGCTGCTGGCCGCCGCGCATCGGCGCCGTCTGTTCCGCCAATGGGAGTGGCTGGCGGTGAGCGGCGCCGCGAGCCTGACTATCGCGCTGCTGATCCTGTCCGGCTTGCCCGGCGCGTTCACGTGGATGTTCGGCGTGCTGCTCGGTGCCGACTTCATGTTCGGCGGCAGCGCATTTCTCGCCATGGCCCTTGCCCCGGACGAAATTTAATGCATCGGACCGAAAAGTGTACGCACTTTTCGGATAATCCGATGCATAAACAAACAACTAGAGCGCGATCAGGAAAAGTGGAATCCGGTTTTCCGTCCGATCGCGCGACCAGCAAAAATCGCGATCGCGCCATTTATGTCGTCCCGGACGCCGCGGAGCGGCGAGCCGGGATCCAATCACATGGCCGCAAACTCACTGCCGAAGTTCCAAGTGAATAGGCCCCGGCTCTGACGGCCGGGGCGACGGGATACACAATGCCGCTGATCTCGAATTGAAGTGTGACGCTCTAATATTTCGGTGCTTCCGATGCAGGTTGCGCTGCCGGCCTTGCATATAGGCTGGGCACGACGGCATCGGCCTGGCCTCGCTCAGAAGCCCGATCCGAGAGCGACAGCGCCGCTTCGATGACGTCGCTCGCGAAATCGCGCCAGCTGCGGAGGTCCTCGCGGCGGATGGCTTTCGCCCGGCGGTCACGGTAGCTGCGGTCGCCGGCGAAACGCTCGACCGCCGACGCAATGCTGTCCACCGAGGTCGGGTCCACATAGTCGCACAGCGGACCGCCGACCTCCGGCAAGGACGAGGCGTTGGAGGTAATGCATGGGGTTCCATGCCAGAGGCTTTCGCCGACCGGCAGGCCCCAGCCCTCGTAAAGGCTGGGGAAAACGGTGAAGGCGGCGGCGCTGTAAAGGCTGGAGAGTTCGCGGTCGGTCGGCCTGTCGAGCAGGCGGACATGGCTGGCGATCGGGCGAATATGGGTGTCGTGAACCTGGTCCGCCCCGCGCCGGTCGGTGATGACCAGGAGTCGGTGTCTTCTCCGGTCCCAATCGGCCGAGCACTTTCGCCCACGCCTCAAGCAGCCGCGATGCGTTCTTGCGGCCGCTCACGGGGCCGACAAACAGCGCGTAATTGGTGGGCAGTATATCGAGGACCGGTTTGGACAGGGGCGTTTCGGCGGGCGGCCGGAACTCATGCGGCAGCGTGACGACGCTGACCGGCGGCGCGTGTTGCCCGGTCCTGGTGAGGTCGTCGATGAGATCGTTGCGCGTCGAGGCCGAGTAGGTGAGCAAGCCCGCGGCGAGCTTGGCGGCCCGCTCCAGCCAGGCGCGGAACACGCCGCGGCGACAGGATGCCGTCGCTGCGCAATTCGACCAGCGGGATCAGGTCATGCACCAGGATGAGCGGAGTGACCCGCCCCGCCTTCGCGAGCGGCTCGATATAGTCGTAGACGGGCAGTGCGTCCCATCCACTGCCCAGCATCAGCAAGAGATCGCCAGGGCGGAAACTGAGCTGCTCGGCGTGGATCGCGGGCTTGAAGGCTTCGATGACCCGCAGAGCCACGCGCCTGCGGATCAGCCGCAATCCGGCATAAGCCAGATGCAATCGCCGTTTCAGCGGCCTGCCGGCATATTTGCTGCCGAGCTTATTCAGATTGATGGGGCGCGGGCCGCGGTTCTGGAACACCGTATCCTCGGCGATCCAGTCGAATGGGCGGCTGCCCGAGGCCGCACCGGCGAAAGACGGAGCGAATTGGAGATATTTGCCGGAGACTTGATCGAAGCAGCCGCAGACGTAACAGAGGCCCCGTTCACGCGCCACGATGGCGGCGGCGTTGGCGAACTCCAAGACGACGCGATCGATTCCCGCCGGCCGGTGGCCGGGGGTGAGCCGTCCGATGAAATCCGTCATGTCGACAATGATGCGGGGCGCGCGTTCCGCGAGACCGGAAACGGACCTTTCCTCACAGTCTTTCCCGGCTCGAGGTCCGATCGTTTCCAATAGGGTTCCTGCGTGCATGTGATTCAACTGCTTCTCAAGCCTATCGACAGTCGTGCTTGATGTGCCCCTTCTCAAGCAGGCTGAGGCAGAAGCTGTCCAAGCGGGCGGCCTGGCTGTGGATAGAGAAGCGCTCCCGCACCCAGGCTGCGCCGTCACGCGCCAGCCGCGCGCGCAATTCCGGCGCGTCTATGAGCGCGTCAATCGCCGCGGCGATCGCGTCGGCCGTGACCTCTGGCAGGTACAGCGCGGATGTCCCGCTCACTTCGCGCAAGCCCCCGATGCCCGAGCTGATCAGTGCGGCACCCCCGGCGTGAGCCTCAAGCGCGGTGCGGCCGAAAGCTTCGCTGACCTTCGATGGGACGAGCGCGATCGAGGCCGCTTCATATGCGGTCTTGACCTCGGCGAATGGCCGCTGAATCTCGATCCGGGCGCGCGTTCCCAGCGGGGCGAGCGCCGATCGCACCGCGTCGCAGAAGGCGGCGTTTTCGCGCACGGCAGAAAGAATGAACCTCGCCGTCCAATCCGGGCGGCCGGCAAGAACGCGGGTGGCGGCTTCGGCTGCTTCCAAGCCGCCCTTGCTGGGCACGCAGCGTCCCACGAAAAGCACCTCGCCAGTCCGCATCTCGGCTGGCGTCCACTCGGCGAAATCGAGGCCGTTATTCACCACGGCTTGGGGAAGCTCGATGTCGGGCCAATTGGCGGCGAACGCCCGCGCACAGGCCTCGCTGACATGGATCAGGCCCGCCAGACGCCGATAGCGCGCCCGCTTATATCCGCGCCGCAGCCAATCCTTGAGCGACCCGGCCGCGTACTCGGCCTTCTGAAAATTATGCGTCTGCAACACCACCCTGGCGTCAGGGCATCGCCGGGCAATGGCGGAAGCCGTCGGCAGATGCTGCTGCACGACGATGACATCAGGTCGGCCCGCGCCCGCCAGGCCGGCGACATATTGCGCGCGGGACCGGGTGGTGGAAATGGCCGATCGCGGAAACGGATGAAGCGCAATTCCCTCGAACTGATCGGTGACCGCCTCGGCGATCACATGCGCGGATCCGGCGAAGCGGCTCGCCTTGATGAGGTCGCGCACGCACAGATCGATCGACGTCGCCTGCGCGGCTCCGAAATACATTGCGCGCGGCATGACGTAAAAGACTTCTGAGCCGCTCCCGCCGCCTGGATGAACCGCTTGCTTCGGTATCAGCGCGACCGGATAAAGTCGCCTCGTACATCAATCACCTGCCCTGGAAAACCTCTTCCAGTACCGGGATTACACACAGAGCGCCTGCAACACAAGGTAGTTAATTTTCCTATACTCTTCTTAAGGTTGCACAGATCGTTGCGGGCGATGTTAACCATCGGGCGCCTTGCTTCCTGCATTGCCCTCGCGCCAATGGTAATGGTTCGATGAGGACGTTGCCCAATTGGGGAGCGCTCCCGGCAGTCATCGCGGCCGGCGCTATGGCCGGTTGGCCGGCATCGGATCATTGCTGCAACAGCCAAGACCGGCTAAACACTTTGAAAAATATTGGGTTCTGCATAAGGGTCAGCCGGAATGCCATCGAATGAGGTCGCCTCTGTCGCGCAGCTTGCGGCGGAGCATGAGCGGGAAATTCTAAGCGAGTGGTTCGACCTGCTGAAGAAAGCGGGCGGCCTGGAAACGGGCCGGCTCAAGGAAGGCGAGCTGCAGACGCAATGCAGGAAGCTTCTGGACGCTGCTGCGCAATGCGCTCGAAGGCGGGAGCACCGACGCCGCGAAGCGCCGCCTTACGAGCCGGTGCGCGCTTTCATCGCCGAAATTTCCCGCTCCAGGGCGCTGCAAGGCTTCTCCAGTGCGGAAACCGCGCGCTTCGTCTTCTCGCTCAAGCAGCCGCTTGCGAATAGGGTCAGCCGCGCGGGTGCGGGAAATGTCCGCCGGACTGGCGGCGCAGCTTTGGCCGATCTCGCTGCTGATCGACGATCTGGCACTCTATGTCCATCGAGGTCTTCCAGAAGAGCCGCGAAGAGGTGATCTTACGCCAGCAGCGCGAAATCTCCGAGCTGTCCACGCCGGTCGTCAAGCTCTGGAAGGGCATTCTGGCGCTGCCGGTCATCGGCACGCTCGACAGCCAGCGCACCCAGGTGGTGATGGAGAACCTGCTGCAAAGCATCGTCGACGAAGAGGCCGAGATCGCCATCATCGACATTACCGGCGTGCCGACGGTCGACACTCTCACCGCCCAATATCTGCTGAAAACCGTCGCCGCCGCCCGGCTGATGGGCGCCGAATGCTTCATCAGCGGCATCCGCCCGCAGATCGCCGCAGACCATCGTCCATCTCGGCGTCGAGCTGAACGTTCTCTCCAAGGCGACGCTCGCCGATGCCTTCGCCATCGCCCTGAAGCGCATCGGCTGCACGGTGGTGCAGGCCAGGCCCGGGGGCTCCGCGACTGGCGCGGGACGCGGAATAGGCGGGACCATGGAACGCATACCGATCCTGAAAATGGGCAATGCGCTGCTTGTCACCATCCAGGTCGACCTGCATGATCGGCTGGCGGCCGTTCTCGAGGAGGATCTGACCAATAAGATCGTCTCGGCGCGGGCCAAGGGCGTACTGATCGACATCTCGGCGCTCGAGATCGTCGACAGCTTCATGGGCCGGATGCTCGACAATATCGCCTCGGTCGCGCGGGTGCTGGACGCCGATACGGTCGTCGTCGGCATGCGGCCGGCGGTCGCCATCACATTGGTCGAGCTGGGCCTCTCCCTTTCGGGGGTCAAGACGGCGCTGAATGTCGAGCGCGGCATGAAGTTGATCCAGCGGCGGCTGGACGATCCGGAGGCCGCCAATGGAGACGGCGGCGCGTGATGTGCATCAGATCAGGACCGCCGACGATGTCGTCCGCGTCCGCCAGGAAGTGCGCAAGCGGGCGGTCGAGGTCGGTCTGTCCCTGGTCGACCAGACCAAGATCGTCACCGCCGCCAGCGAATTGGCCCGCAATACGCTCGACTATGGCGGGGGCGGCACCGCCTGCGTCGAAATCCTGGTGAACGGCGCACGTCCCGGAATCCGGTTGACTTTCGAGGATAAAGGACCGGGAATAGCTGATCGTCCAGCTTGCGCTCACCGACGGCTATACAACCGGGAATGGGCTCGGGCTGGGACTCAGCGGCGCAAGGCGGCTGTCGAACGAATTTCATATCGAATCCAAACCCGGCGAGGGGACCAAGGTCGTCATCGCGCGTTGGAAGTGATGATGATCCGCATCGCCGTGACTGAATCGAGCCAGGTCGCCGAAGCACGCCGCCGGGCGGCGGAGATTGCCGAGGCAGGCGGTTTCAGTGAGACCGATGCTGGGCGCGTTGCGCTGGTCGCGACGGAAATGGCGACCAATCTGATCAAGCATGGCGGCGGCGGCGATCTGCTTGCCGGCTGCTACGCCGATCCGACCGGCACCGGCATCGAGCTCATCGCGCTCGACCAGGGCGGCGGCATGGCGCGCCCGCAGGATT
Source organism: uncultured Alphaproteobacteria bacterium (assembly GCA_963731855.1). Taxonomy (GTDB): domain Bacteria; phylum Pseudomonadota; class Alphaproteobacteria; order Rhizobiales; family Rhodomicrobiaceae; genus R-RK-3. The sequence goes on from CAVSXH010000003.1 coordinate 355,136, forward strand.
GCATCGCCGACGGCTATTCGAGCGCGGGCACGGCAGGCCATGGCTTCGGCGCGATCATCCGCCAGTCGCATTTCGTCGATATCGGCTCGTGGCTGGGCCTCGGCACGGCGGTTCTGGCGCGGCTGGAGGCTGGCAAGCCCCCGATCAGCAAGCCGGCGCGTCCGGCGGCTTACGGGGCGGTCAGCATCGCGCTGCCGGGCGAGGAAGTCTGCGGCGACAGCTGGAGTGTCGCGCCGGACGCCCAAGGCTTGTGCCTGCTGGTGGCGGACGGGCTCGGCCATGGCCCCCATGCGGCTTCGGCGGCGGTGCAGGCCGTGCGGCTGTTTCAGGGGCATAGCGGCCACCGCATCCCCACGATTCTGGAATATATTCACGGCGGCATGCGTTCGACGCGCGGCGCGGCGGTCGCGATCGCCCGGCTCGACGAAGCGGCCGGCAAGGTCGAATTCGGCGGCGTCGGCAATATCGCCGGTGCGATCATCTCCGATACGGGCATCAAGCGCATGGTTTCGCTGGCAGGGACGGCGGGCCATAATATGCGCAAGGCGCAGAGCTTCGAATACCCCTTTCACGGCGGCCTGGTCCTCATGCATTCGGACGGGCTTTCGACCGGCTGGAGCCTCGACCGCTATCCCGGCCTCAGCCCACGCGCATCCGACCTTGATTGCATCGGTACTTTTCCGCGATTATTGGCGGCAGCGCGACGATGTTACGGTTCTCGTCGCACGGGGAGCTGGCGCAACTTGACCTTGCCGATTGCCACATTGCCGATCGAGACCGAAGCGGACGTCGTGACCGCCCGTCAATGGGCGCGCCGGATTGCCGAGCTTGTCGGGCTGGAGCGCCAGGATCAGACGCGCATCGCCACCGCCGTTTCCGAGATCGTCCGCAATGCCTATAGCTATGCGGGCGGCGGCATGACGGAGTTCTTCCTGTCGGACGCCGGCGTACGGCCGGCGCTGCTGATCCGGGTCAGCGATCAGGGACCGGGAATTGCCGATATCGAGGCGGCGCTCGCCGGGCGGCTGCGCAACGGCAGCGGGGCGGGCCAGGGCCTTGCCGCGGCGAAGCGGCTGCTGGAGATTTTCGAGCTGGAAAGCGAGCGTGGGCAGGGGCACGGTCGTTACCCTGGGCCAGTCGCTGCCCGCCCAGGCCGCGCGGCCGAGCGCCGGAAAGCTCGCGGACATTGCCGCCCTGCTGAAGCCGCGACACGCTGTCCGATCCTTTGCGGCTGCTGCGCGAGCAGAATGTCGAGCTGATGCAGAGCCTTGACGAGCTGCGCCGCCGCCAGGAGGAAAGCGAGCAGCTCAGCCGCGAGCTGGGCGACACCAATCGCGGCGTGGTGGCGCTTTATGCCGAGCTTGACGAGCGGGCCGAGCAGCTGCGCCGGGCCAGCGAGCTGAAATCGCGCTTCCTCTCGCATATGGGGCACGAATTCCGCACGCCGCTGAACTCCATCATGGCGCTGTCGCGCATGCTGATCGAGCGGCTCGACGGTGACCTGAACGGCGAGCAGGAGCGCCAGGTCGGCTACATCAGGCAATCGGCCGAAAGCCTGCTGGAATTGGTCAACGATCTGCTCGATCTGTCCAAGGTGGAGGCCGGCAAGGCTGAGGTCAAACCGCGCCCGTTTACCGTCAAGGAGCTGTTCGGTGCGCTCCGCGGGGCACTAAAGCCACTTCAAATTAATCGGGCGGTGGAACTTTTCTTCGACTCAGACGATCAGCTGCCGGAGCTCTTCACCGACGAGGCCAAAGTCGCGCAGATTTTGCGCAATCTAATTTCTAACGCGCTGAAATGCACCGAGCAGGGTGAGGTGCGGGTTTCAGCGCGTCACGACGCGGATAACAGGCTGATGATCTTTTCAGTCCATGATACGGGCATCGGCATCGCGCCCCAGGATCAGGAGCGCATTTTCGAGGAATTCGAACAGATCGAGACGCGGTTGCAGAAGAACGTCAAGGGAACGGGCCTCGGATTGCCGCTGTCGCGCAATATGGCCATTCTGCTCGGCGGCCAGATCGAGCTTGAGAGCGTCGTGGGCCAGGGATCGGTGTTCCGGCTGAGCATCCCTGTCAGCTTCGGCACGTCCGCGCCGAGCCGGCCGGTCCACGCCGCTTCGGGGCGCAAGCGCGTGCTTCTTATCGACGATGACGAGCCGTCACGCTATGTCATGCGCCAGCTCCTGCGCGAAGAGCATCTGCACTATCAGCCCTTCGAGGCGGCGGGAGGTGTCGAAGGTCTGCGGCTTGCCAGCGAAATGGCGCCTGCCGTGATCATTCTCGATTTGCGGATGCCCGACATTGACGGTTTCGCAGTGCTTGAGCAATTGCAGGCCAATCCGAACACGCGGGCGATCCCCGTCATCGTCGCGACCTCGCTGTCGCTGACGAACACCCTCAGAGCCCGGCTTCCGGCCGGCATCCGCGTGCTGTCCAAGGACGGCATGACACGGGAGACGATCTCCCTGGCGCTCAACGAGGCTACGGGGTTTGACGGACAGCCATGATCGAGACGAGCGCCATCATACTCAACGTCGATGACCGGGAGGCTGGGCGCTATACCAAATCGCGGCATCTGAAGAAATTCGGCTACGAGGTTGTGGAGGCGGCTGACGGCGCCGAGGCGCTGCGCAAGGTGGAGGAATTCCGCCCGGCGGTGGTGCTGCTCGATGTGCGGTTGCCGGATATGAGCGGCATCGAGGTCTGCGAGATCATCAAGACGAAGTGGCCTGAGGTCATGGTCCTGCAGACATCGGCGACATTCGTCAATGTCGAGGACCGTATTCGCGGCCTCAATGGCGGCGCCAATTCCTACCTCATCCAGCCGGCCGAGCCCGAGGAGCTTGCCGCCGCCGTCGGCGCGCTGCTGCGCATCCGCCGCGCCGAAGACGCCTTGCGCGGCATGAATGAATTTCTCGAAAATCGCGTCCGCGAGCGGACCGCCGTTCTCCAGGCGCTCAATGAGGAGCTGAAAAGCCAGATCGCCCAACGGGAAATGGCCGAGGCGGCGCTGATCCAGGCACAGAAGATGGAGGCGATCGGGCGGCTGACGGGCGGTCTCGCCCATGATTTCAACAATCTGCTGACGGCGATCGTCGGCAATCTCGACCTGATCCGCGTCGGCTCGAAGGAGGCGCGCACCTTGAGGCTGGCGGGCAATGCTTTCAAAGCCGCCGAGCGGGGTTCCAAGCTCACCGCTCAGCTTCTGGCCTTCTCCCGGACGCAGAAGCTCAACGCGCGGCCGGTCGCCGTCAACGCCCTGATCATGGGCATGAGCGACCTGCTCGCGCAGACATTGGGACCGTCGGTCCAGGTGGTCACCAGTCTTGACCCCGAGGCTGGCATGGCGCGGACGGACGACAACCAGCTCGAAGTCGCCATCCTCAACCTTGCGATCAATGCCAGGGACGCCATGCAGGATGGCGGCACGCTCACCATCGCGACGCAGCGGGCCGCATTGACGGCGCCTGACCGCGAGCTGTTGCCCGGCAATTACATCACGGTATCCGTCTCGGATACGGGCGAGGGCATGACCCCGGACGTCATGGGCAAGGCATTCGACCCTTTCTTTACGACCAAGGCGGCGGGAAAAGGCACCGGGCTTGGCCTTGCGCAAGTATATGGCATTTCGCGGCAGTGCGGCGGCACCGCGCGCATCCGCAGCCAGCCCGGCGCGGGCACCAGCGTCGCCGTGTGGCTTCGATGCGCCGAGGCGGATGCGCCGCTGGCCGACCGAGGCGGAGACGGCACCTGCCGGCGAGAGCGCTTCCGGTGAGATCCTGCTCATCGACGACGACCCGGATGTGCGCAACACCTTGCACGAGTTGCTGGCGGAGCTGGGCTATACGGTGAACGCCGCCGAGAATGCGGATGCGGGCTTGAAGCTGCTGGAACGCACAAATCCCGACATCGTCATCCTGGATTTCGCCATGCCGGACGTGAATGGCGCGGAAGCGGCCAAGGCCATCCGCATCAAGCGCCAGACATTGCCGATCCTGTTCGTCAGCGGCTATGCCGACACGGTTGCGCTGAGCGATGCGGTCGGCGACGCCCCGATCCTGCATAAGCCCTTCAGCCGCGATGAGTTCGCCGCCGCGGTGCTCGCGGCGAGGCGGCGAGGCGTGCAGATGTCGGATTAGGTCCTCGGCTATCTCGCACCCTAACAGGCACTGGCCAAGCTCACAGGACACAACACGAAGGCGGGGATTGCGAAAAGGGCTATTCACCTAAAAGGAACTGAGCCCTTTCGCGGACGGAACGGGCTCGATCGAGAGTAAGAGGTGCTGCAATCTCTCTTGTATCCGCTATTTCGTTGCGATAGCGGATCAATCCGTCCAACGCGACTTTCCTCACGATGGCTGATCGATCGGCGGTGCCGCCGGCGATCAATTGCCTGCGCAGCATGGTCTGCGTTCGCAACACCATCGGACTGAGCGGCCGCTGGTCAAAGGTTTTAACGCGTCGGGTCCTCCCCATGGACTTATCAACCCACTGTCTTTCGAACCCGCGTGGCCAGTTCGCGAACCCATCGATCAATGTTTGTAAAGCCACCGCTCGTACTGCGGGTTGAGCGGCTGCTTGGGCAAGGTCCTGGAGGTAGGGATCCAAACTCTCCTGCTGAAGTGCACGCCGCAATACCGATGCGACCGCGCCTGTTTGCTTTCTCTTGATGATATCCGCCAACGAAGAAGCAACGTCTCTTCGCCCTAGTGTTTCGGTCAGTATGGCCCTTTCGTCCGTCCAGCGCCTCCAGCTACTCTCCCGCGCAAGGAGCGCGACGGCCGCTTCTGCGATCACCGGAGCAGCCGTTAGGCGAAACACGCGTTTGGCGCATTCGGCGGCTGCGCGCCTGACCGGGCGGGCCCAGTCATTCAGACGCCACGCTAAGGCTGCGAACAGGAACGAGCTTGGCAACCCGCTCACAATCTTCCGGAGCGCCGCCTCACGGATTGTGCCGTCCCCATGGAAGATGAACAGATATTGAAGACCGGGAAAGCGTTCCAACTGATCCAAGTCGGTCGACCAAGTCGATAGGCTTAGGGAGCGCGGATTCGGACGCCGCCAATGGAATAATCTGGCGGAATCGACAATTTCTCGTTCGGCTCGGACGACGGCGCTCGCGGGCAGTTGGTTAAAGAGGTGAAGGATATTCTCCAACTCGTCTTGAAGGCCGGCGTTCTCTTCAAGTTTCGCGCCCACGCGACGCAACGCTTCAGTGAGCTCGACAGGCAGAATATTGTTGGCAGGCATTCTAAGAGTTCGCCCGGTGAAATTGTGCCCTCAGCCAATGAGAAGCGTGATCACCATGAAACATGTGCTATTGGCTGTCCACCTCTCGCAAGGGGCATCGGAGTTCGATCCGAAAGTCAGCTCAGAGGCGTCTGCCGATGCTCGGCTCAGTCCGTGACAGCCAATTCTGACCCACTGCCAAAGATCAGGAATGCGCCGGCCCTTATTGCCCTCGCCATGGCGCAATTCTGGGAATCCAGCGTGGCACATTGGCGCGGAAGACGTTGTATGCCTCACCAAACGATCGGGTAAGCGTGGGTTCCTCGTAAATGACCACGTATAAATGGCAGGCAAACCAGAATACTGTACCAGACGCGCGGCGTGCCGTCGTTCGCGGGCGTGCCGATCACCCCGGCATTGTGCCACAGACGGCCGGCAACGAACTGGGTGAAGGGGAAACCGCAATGGCCGCCGAGGATGCCGTCCGCTCCCGCGGCGCCGCTCCAATGACATTATCATCACAGGCGGAGCGAACATCTGCTCTTGGAGATCGAGGATGTGCTATATATAGGCATTCAGCGACGCTAGCTGCTGCCTTCAATGAGTGCATAGCCTGCTTACGATCCGATGGAGCAAGCCTGTGCCCGCCTGTGTCATCCTCAAATGTGGCGGTCTGAACCATGAATTTCGCGGAATTCGCTGCCCGGCGGGATGCGAATCCGAGGGCCGAAATATGACCCGCGCGCTTACCGGCTCAAACGGCGCGCGCAAGAATAGTTTGCTCGGTCTGGGCGAAAAATTCCTGACTAGGACCGTCGCCCCCACGACGCCTCCTGCCGGATCCAAGCTCGACACGCTGCCGAAGCTGCTGCTTCGTAACGCCGATCATTACGCCGACCGGCCGGCCATGCGGCACAAGAATTTCGGCATCTGGCATAGTTGGACGTGGAGCCAACTGCGCGACGAGGTTCGCGCCTTCGCGATCGGCCTGAGCAAGCTAGGGTTCGAGCGCGGCGATGCGGTTGCAGTCATCGGCGACAATCGCCCGCGCCTTTATGCGACGTTTGCCGCCGTGCAGAGCATCGGCGGCATTGCCGTTCCGGTGTATCAGGACTCGGTTGCCGACGAGATGGCCTACGTGATCGATCACGCGGAACTGAAATTCGCCGTGGTGCAGAACCAGGAGCAGGTTGACAAGCTCATCTCGCTTGCCGACCGGCTGCCTAAGCTGCGCATCATCATTTATGAGGAAGAGCGCGGCCTTGCTGCGTATGATCCCACCAATCTGCATTCGTTCGCGCATGTGCAGCAGCTCGGGCGGGAGGACATGCGCCTGAACGCCGGCGCCGCCGGCTGGTGGCTCGATGAGATCGCCAAAGGCGAGGGCTCGGATGTCAGCGTGATGCTCTACACCTCGGGCACGACCGGCAGACCCAAGGGCGTGATGCTGACGCACGACAACATCGTCCTCTCGGCGCAGAACGCCAACACGGTCGACACATTCACCACCAATGACACGATGCTGGCCTATCTGCCGATGGCCTGGGTCGGCGACCACGTTTTTTCCTACGGCCAATCCATGGCGGGCGCAATTTGCGTGGCCTGTCCGGAGCGCCCCGAGACCATTGTCGAGGATCGGCGCGAGATCGGCCCGACCTCATTCTTTGCGCCGCCGCGCGTGTTCGAGGGGCTGCTCACCCAGATCATGGTGCGCATGGAGGATGCAGGCCCGCTCAAGAAGCGCATGTTCCACTTTTTCCTGGACGTGGCGCGCCGCTGCGGAGAGCGGATCCTCGACGGTCAGCCGGTCGGCGCCAAGGATCGCCTGCTTTACCGGCTCGGCGATTTGCTGGTCTACGGGCCGCTGAGAAACCGCATGGGCTTCTCCAATCTCCGCGTCGCATACACCGCCGGCGAGGCGATCGGCCCGGAGCTGTTCCGCTTCTATCGCTCGCTGGGCATCAATCTGAAGCAGCTCTATGGGCAGACGGAAGCCAGCGTCTACATCACCCTGCAGCCGGACGGCGAGGTTTATCCCGACACCGTAGGCAAGCCCGCGCCAGGTGTTGAGATCAGCATCGCCGACACGGGCGAGGTGCTGTATCGAAGCCCCGGCGTGTTTCTCAAATATTACAAGAACGACGAAGCCACGAACGCCACCAAGCTGCCGGGGGGCTGGGTGCGTACGGGCGATGCCGGCTTCTTCGACCAGCGCGGACATCTCAAGATCATAGATCGCTTCAAAGACGTGGGACGCCTCAACAACGGCGAACTATTCGCGCCGAAATATCTCGAGAACCGCATCAGAATTTTACCCCGAGGTCAGAGAGGCCGTGGCCTTCGGCCAAGGGCATGACTACGTGACGATGTTCATCAACATCGATTCGATATCCGTCGGCAGCTGGGCGGAGCGCAACAACGTGGCCTATGCCAGCTATCAGGATCTCGCGGCGCATCCCCAGGTGTACGACATCGTCGCCAAGCGCCTCGACGAGATAAACCGTGCCTTGGCCGAGGAGCCGCAAATGGCTGCCTCGCAGGTGAAGCGCTTCCTGATCCTGCACAAGGAGCTCGACGCTGACGACGGCGAGATGACGCGCACGCAGAAGGTCCGCCGTTCCACGATTTCCGAGCGCTATGCGCCGCTCATTACCGCGCTCTATAACGGCTCGGCGCAATGCCACATTGCGACTGAGGTAACATTCGAAGACGGCCGCCGAGGCGCGATCGAAGGCAATCTGCGCATCGTCGACGTTCGGACCTATCCGCCTCGCGCAGCCGGCGATCCCGTCAGGGAGGCCGCCGAATGAAGGCCGATACGAAGGCCAGGCCAATCATTGCCGCAGAGGACACCAACGCGAACGGCGTCCTTCTGTCTGTACAGAACGTGTCGCTGTCCTTCGGCGGCGTAAAGGCAATTCGCGACGTGTCGTTCGACATACGCAGAGGCGAGATCCGCGCCGTGATCGGCCCCAACGGCGCCGGCAAGACGTCGATGCTCAACGTCATCAACGGCTTTTACCGCCCGCAGGAAGGCGTGATCACCTTCAAGGGCCGCCAGCGGCGAGCCATGCGGCCCTATATCGCCGCCAGCCAGGGAATCGCGCGCACCTTCCAGAACGTGGCGCTGTTCAAAGGCATGTCGACGCTCGACAACATCATGACCGGGCGGACGCTCAAGATGCGCAGCGGGTTGCTCTCCCACATGCTCCACTTCGGCCCGGCCAAGCGCGAGGAGATCCGTCATCGCGAAGCGGCCGAGCAGATCATCGATTTCCTGGAGATCGCGCACATCCGCAAGATGCCGGTCGGCAAGCTGCCCTACGGTCTGCAGAAGCGCGTCGAACTCGGGCGCGCGCTGGCGATGGAGCCGGAGTTGCTGCTGCTCGACGAGCCCATGGCCGGCATGAACCTCGAGGAGAAGCAGGACATGTCCCGCTTCATCCTCACCGTGAACCGCACCTTCAACACCACGATCGCGCTGATCGAGCACGACATGGGCGTCGTCATGGACCTGTCGGACCGTATCGTGGTGCTCGACTACGGCAGAAAGATAGCGGACGGGACGCCTGCCGAGGTGCAGGGCAATCAAGCCGTGATCGATGCCTATCTGGGCGTCACGCACTGAGGAGCAAGGTGTGGTCTTTTTCGGTCAGTTCATGGAGGTGTTCATCGGCGGCCTGCTGGCGGGGGTGCTCTATTCGCTCGTCGCCATCGGCTTCGTGCTGATCTTCAAAGCATCCGGTGTTTTCAATTTCGCGCAAGGGGCCATGGTCCTGCTGGCTGGGCTCGCGCTCGTGCGCTCGCTCGATTTCATGGTGGCAAGAGGCGTTCCGGTATGGGGCGCCATTCTGCTGGGCTTGGCTTTCGCCGCGCTGGTCATGGCGATCACAGCCTGGCTGATCGAACGCTTTGTGCTGGGGCCCCTGGTCAATCAGGACGGATTGACGCTCTTCATGTCGACCATCGGCGCGACTTTCATCATCGAGGGCGCCTCACAGATGATTTTCGGGTCGGACGTCTACCCGCTGCGCTTGTTCCCGACGGATGCCTGGTTCCTGTTCGAAAGCCTCTTTCCGGGTGGCATTCTGGTCAACAAGCTCGATGTCTGGGGCGGCTTGATCGCCGGCGTGCTGGTGGCGGGGCTCGCCATATTCTTCCAGAAAACCAAAACCGGCCGCGCGTTGCGCGCCGTCGCCGACGATCACGCGGCCGCACAGTCCGTTGGCATCCCGATCGGCTGGATCTGGTTCGTCGTGTGGCTGATCGCCGGTTTGGTCGCGCTGACTGCGGCGACAGTATGGGGCACCAAGCTCGGCGTGCAGTTCTCCATCACCTTCCTCGCGCTGAAGGCCTTGCCCGTTCTGATCATCGGCGGCTTCACCTCGATACCGGGCGCTATCGTCGGAGGGCTGATCGTGGGGGCGGGCGAGAAGATCGCCGAGGCCTATCTTGGACCCCATATGGGCGGCGGCATCGAATATTGGTTCGCCTACGTGCTGGCGCTGGTGGTGCTACTGGTGCGGCCGCAGGGGCTATACGGTGAACGCATCATCGAGCGGATCTGAGGAGGCAAGGTGCTCTATCGCGAAGCCGGCCAGTTCAAGACGTCCTATTCCGCGGACATGGCGATCTTCCCGATCCGCCAGGATCGCATCGCGTTCTACCTTGTGCTGGGTTTCGCGTTTGTCGGTGTGCCGCTGCTCGCGACTTTTCACATATGGCCATTCGGCAGCGACTATATCCTCCGCGCCATCCTTCTCCCCTTTCTGATCCTTGCGCTTGCCACGATCGGGGTGAACGTCCTCGTCGGCTATTGCGGGCAGATTTCGCTCGGCAGCGGCGCGTTCATGGCAACCGGCGCTTACAGCGCCTACAAGTTCGCCACGGGAGTCTACATTCCGCTCGACTGGCTCGGCACCGAGCTTGCCATTGCGCCGCTGCCGGTGCTGCCCTCGATCCTCCTCGGCGGCCTGATGGCTTCACTGGTCGGCATCCTGTTCGGTATCCCCAGCCTGAGGATCAAGGGCCTCTACCTTGCGGTGGCGACATTGGCCGCCCAGTTCTTTTTCGACTGGCTGTACATTCGCGTTAAGTGGTTCACAAACTACGCGCCTTCGGGCTCGGTATCGGCGCCCGAACTCAACGTCCTCGGCCTGACCGTCCACACGTCGATCGAGCGCTATCTCCTATGTCTCGTCTTCGTCACGGTCTTCGCCTTCATGGTGAAGAATCTGGTGCGCGGGAATTTGGGGCGGCAGTGGATGGCGATCCGCGATATGGACATCGCCGCCGAGCTCATGGGCATCCGCCCCTTCTATGCCAAGCTGACGGCCTTCGCTGTATCGTCCTTTATCGTCGGTGTGGCTGGCGCGCTCTGGGCATTCGTTTATCTGGGCGCCTGGGAGCCGCTCGCCTTCAACATCGACCGGTCGTTCCAGCTCTTGTTCATGGTCATCATCGGCGGTCTGGGATCGATCCTCGGATCGTTCCTGGGTGCCGCGTTCATCCTGATCTTGCCGATCATGCTCAACCAGATCCCGGCCCAGCTGGGCATGCCGCTTTCGACCGAGACGATTACGCATCTCGAATTCATCATCTTCGGCTCGTTGATCTGCTTTCTTCTCATCAAGGAACCGCATGGATTTGCAAGGCTGTGGTCGGTCGGCAAGGAGAAGTTGAG
>CAVSXH010000004.1:0-358650 GCA_963731855.1 uncultured Alphaproteobacteria bacterium
ACATCGTGATCAGGTTCATGCTCTTGAGCAAGCCCACGACCAACATCGCCAGTGCGATAAAAAACCACAACAACCCCTCCCGCGACAAGGGGAGCCGTGAGGAGAAGAGCCATCAGCCGCTGCGGCCACTGCATTAAAAAACCCTCAAACAACGTGCGACGCCAATGTCAGATCGGCACGGGCAACTTCCCCAAAGTCTCGACGACGAATTGATCCGCGGCATCTTTGCCCATCTGCTCGCAAGGTTTTCATAAGCAGACGATGGCCAAGGACGGGTCCGACAAGGCGTTTGATATCGTCGGGGACGACATAGTCGCGGCCCTCAAGCAAGGCCAAGGCTTGCGGCGCGATAAAGGCCCAGCCCGGCGCGGATGCTGGCTCCAAGACAACACCTACCGGGAGTATCCGCGTCGCCGCGACGAATCTCCAGGAGATAATCTTGCAAGCGGTCCTCGAAGCGAACCTGGCGGACCTTTTGCTGCAGCGCCAACACTTCGGCGGTTCCGACCACCGCCGCCAGCCGCTCGACAGGTTCCCCCTGGCGATGCTGGGTCAGCGCTTCCTTTCTCGGCAGCGCGCTGGGTAACCGATCCGCAGCCGCGAACATGTGGAAAAGCTCGATCGAGCTGACTTTCCGGCAGGGGATAGGTCCCCTCGAACTCAAAAGGGTTCTGCGTGGCCAGAACAAGGAATGGCGGCCCCAGAGGCCGAGTCTGGCCGTCGACGGAAATCTGCCGGTCGCTCATGGCTTCGAGGAGGGCGACTTTGCGTGCGCGGCGTCGCCCGGTTGATTTCGTCGGCAAGGATGATCTGCGCGAACAACGGGCCCGGATTGAATATGAACTGACCGGTGGGCTGATGAAACACGCTGGTGCCGATCAGGTCGCTTGGCAAGAGGTCGGGCGTGAACTGAAGGCGATGAAGAGGGAGCAGGCAGGCTGCGAGCGATCGCCTTGGCCAGCAGCGTCTTGCCCACGACCGGGGACGTCCTCGATGCAGGACATGGCCTTCTGCCAGCAGGCCGACCGCCAGCTGCACCACCTCGCTCTTGCCCAGCAGCACGCTTTCCAGGTTCTTTTGGAGCTTGGCCAGGAAGCGGACCAGGGTCAATCGCAGCCGCTCCCGCACCGTCCGTATTCTGCATGGTCGCTTGCTCCTGTGCCGGACTGGCTGGCATGAATTTCCTCCCCTTCAGTATTGACCAAGTTATTGTAAAATGATTCGCTGTCGCCAGCCACTCGCCAAATCTTTTTGGATGCCTCACGTGTCGGAGCCTAACCCTGCCGCCTTGCCCAACATGATTACCAAGCGCGACGGTCGGTCCGTTCCCTTCGAGGCCGACAAGCTCAGCCAATCCCTGTTCGCGGCCACCGCGGACTTAGGTCAGCCCAATGCTTTTCTGGCCAGCGAACTCACCGACGGCATCTTGCATTTTCTCGCTCAGGAATTGGCGGTCGCCGCGGGCGTTAGCACAACGCAGATTGCCGAACTGACTGCCAAGGTCGTTCGCGAACTCGGCCAACCCGCTCTCGCTCAGGCCTATACGGAACGACAGCGGCTCAATCATCAAAACAAAGTTGCCCGGACGGAGCGAGAAAATCTGCCATTCCGTCGGTCGAATTTCGCTTCTCCCCCAAAGACTCAGCCGACAATGTTGTCCGCGAATGCCTCCACACGTTAGTTTGCAGGCCATATTCTCTCGTGATCTCGCCGCCGCCCACGAGGAAGGACTGTTGTCGCTTGGCGGCTTGGATCGACCAACGAGTTGGTCGCGATGATCATAAATGACGCCGGCGGAGATAGCACGGCCCGCGAACAACTAACTCTAAACAGTCTGAACAACTATCCATGCCTGGGACTCTCGTCTTCGATAGTCCCGAGTATATTCTTGCTGAGGGCGAGGCGGTCTCGGTCTTGCCAGCTTACTGAAGCCTGTGCCGTTTTGCACAAACGGGCAATCGTCAACGTTCATGGCGGAATGCCGCCCGCCTGGTCGCAGCCGAGCGGTGCCGGACCGTTGTTCGCATCGACCTCCGATGCTACTTCGGCCACGTCGAAAGGAGAAGATCCTCGATCAAATGATCGATGCCTGGGCCACGCTCGGCTACTCTAGTCCATTCCAGCGATTGGACTGGCATCTTGGTGAGACGGATTTCGAGGAGGACAACGCCCGATCTTCTCCGCAAAATGGTCCGCCTCGGTCAGACTCTCGGCAGCATCGGTTTCACCCTGGACCGGCCGCTACTGTTGCCGCTCGCCGAGGGGCTATTTCGCGGGCATTCGGCGATCCTGATGGAAGTTGGCCTCAACATTCCCCGCTTGCTCGCTCGACCTGAGGTGAATGGAAACCACGAAACACTTCTGCAAAAGCTGCCGAGCTTGGCACGCATGGTGTCTGGCGCTGGAGTTCAGAAACGCACATTTCTCCGCGCCGAGGCCGAACGTAACCCTGGTCTCGTCCGCGGGCTTCTTGCTCGACCGTGTGCGCCTTCTGGTCACACCTCTCGGCATCGATCCGGTCTCCCACGATCGACTGGGTCTCCAACTGTCGATGCGGATTGTCGATTCGCTGACGACAACCTTTGTCAAGGAAAGCCGGGCCACCAATATGGAAGTCGCCATCGATAGACCCATCTGGTCTGTCAGTTCGAGTGCAGGAACCTCTTCCGATCAGGCCAAACGCCCGAAAGAGACTGGCGCCTCTGGGGACCTCGCACGACGATGTCGCATTGGAGACACTTTCCCTCGATCCCGCCCTGACGGTGGAGGAAGTGACTCCTGCATTATGCGTGGAAAAAAACGGACGTAGTGCGACTCTTACTCTTACGAAAGGAATCAGGAGGTGGTTCGCGATTTGATTCACTCACTTTTTCTTCGCCTTCTTTTCCTCATATTCCTTGATGTATTTCTCCGGGTTTTCTCGTGGACTCTCGTCCGGCAGCCGCCGCAACAAACGTAGGCGCCCCGCCGAAGCATCGGACGGCCATCGTCCCAGCTCCGCCGCTGACGATGCACTCCGGCTTACCGTCGCCCGCCGCAAACGGAACTCCTTCCTTGGTCGCTCCAACCCAGAACCGCTTGGCGAAAAGTCCCTTGCCGGCAGGCTTCACTTCGTAGCGATAAAGAAAACGGTTGACATGCAGAAAAGTGAACACCAACCGCTGCGTCTCATCTTTCTCTTGCCGCTCCAATGTTAGGACCTTGTCGGCAAGCTTCCCCGCGAAATGGACGCTCTCCTTGTTGTTGTGTGCAGCATCATCTCGAAAACGTCCTTGGCTTGCGTGTACCGCAGTTCGCCGCCGCTGTAACGTTTGCTCTTATCGAAAGCGACCTTGATCCACGCATCCTGCCCCTTGAATTGCCATTCAAAGGCGAGCGACTCGACCCAGAAGCCTTGCTGCTGTTCTGCTCGTGTGCCGGCCGGAGTACCGGTTCCCCGCCAGTTCCCGATCAAATCGTTGAAGGGCTGCAATGCCTCCCGAACGCCCCGCGGTTTGACCGGTTCATCGGCAGCCAGCGGAAGCCACGACGCGGCGAGAAACAACACTACACCACTGCATCGGAAAGGGGCCATAATGCCTCTATGGAAAATCACTTCCATACAGTCCACTAAATACGAGCCGTCTCCTCATTATCAACCAGCCCCAGTCGAAAAAGTTTCGGTCTAGCAGCGGCGAAAATAGACGGCGTCTTCAGCTCGTGTTTTTTGTTTTGGTGTTATCTTCGCTGATGAACATCCGTCCTTTGCGATAATTGTGGATCGCGATTAACTTAATTAGCGACAACGTGCTTGCCAAAGATTTTTGAATTTTTTTCAGGCTGGACACTTGGTGCCTGGGCCGTTGGGCAAGAGCCATAACTTTCCGAGGTTTAAAAGGTTACGAACTGCCTCTGCAAAAGCACCCGTCCGAGGATCCCTCGACGTAAAAACCTTGTGTGGATTTAGAGAACGCCAGTTCTTCGCTGGCACTTGCCCCCCAGAAGCTCTCGCCGGAATGCCCCGTCGCAGGCCCGTAACCCCCTTTTGGAATCAGGGTTGACTTTACAGCGAAAAAGTTATCCTTCCTCCTTGTCCTTTGTGGCCTCCGCGCATGGAGGTCCTTGTTTTAGTCGCTGGCGACCGTAGGGTTTGTCTGTTCTGCCGGCGTGAAACCTGAAACTAAATTTTTTTGCGAAAATCAAAATAGCAGGGTATACCAGGCCGTTCGCTGTGCACCGATCGGTCTCGCTGAGCCAAGACTCCAGCCTGAATAGTGTTCCACCCAGGGCCAAGGACGTGCCCAAGCAGACGACACGGATGGCGGGTCAAGAGGCAATGAGCCTCAACACGGGCACTGTTCACGGCTGGTTTCTCGGAAATTGGTCGCCTGGCACGGATGCTACTAGACCATGAATGAGCCGGCTTCTCCACGGATGGGCGAAGGCCGGCTTTTTCATTTCTCCCGCCCCTTCATCCCGTCTGGAATCAATTCAAGCTTACTCTATTCTAATTAGCAGATTAGCTGTCGAGGCCCGAGTGAATTCGATGTCCGTCCTCACGCAGACCAGCACGCGTGATGTCCTGGAAGAACTCCTGGCCCAGCGCATCCTGCTCCTCGACGGCTCGATGGGGGCGCTGATCTACTCGAAGGAGCCGACGGAGGAGGACTACCGCGGCACGCGCTTCGCAACCACCCAAGCTCCCTGAAGAACTGCACCGAGGCCCTGGTGCTGACCCAGCCGCAGCTGATCGAGGACATCCACCGCGCCTACCTCGAGGCCGGCGCCGACATCATCGAGACCTACACCTTCAACGCCAGCCGGCTGGCGCTGGCCGAGTTCGGCCTGCGAGGATCACGTCGTCGAGATCAACAAGACGGCCGCCGAGCTCGCCCGCCGTGCCGCCGACGAGTTCACGCGCCGCAATCCGGACAGGCCGCGCTTCGTCGCCGGCAGCATCGGGCCGACCAACAAGACGCTCTACATCGAGCCCGGCACGTCGACGATCCGGGCGACGCGATCGCTGACCTTCGACGAGTTGGTCGCCAGCTACTACGAGCAGGTCGACGGCCTGGTCGCCGGCGGCGTCGATCTGCTCGCCGCGAGACCGGCATCGACACCCTGGTCCTGAAGGCGTGCCTGTTCGCCATCGACAAGTACTTCGCCGAGCACGGCGTGCGCCTGCCGGTGATGGTCTCCGGCACGATCTTCGACCGAGCGGCCGCACCCTGTTCGGCGCAGACGCTCGAGGCGTTCTACGTCTCGGTGTCGCACTTCGACGCGCTGAGCGTCGGCTTCAACTGCGGCGTCGGCGTCGACCTGATGCGGCCCGCCGTCGAGAGCCTGGCGCAGATCTCGCGGCAAGCCGATCGTCTGCTATCCCAACGCCGGCCTGCCCGACGGCTTCGGCGGCTTCGCGGGCATCGGCCGCGACGGCACCGCCGCAGATGCTCGGCGAGTTCGCCCGCAACGGCTGGGTCAACATCGTCGGCGGCTGCTGCGGCACCACGCCCGAGTGGATCGCCGCCATCGCCCAGCGCGGTCGAGGGCGTCACGCCGCGCCGCGTGCCCGATCTGCCCGGCTGGTCGTACTTCAGCGGCAACGAAGCCGCTCGTCGTCCGGCCCGAGACCAACTTCGTCATGGTCGGCGAGCGGACGCAACATCACCGGCTCGCGCAAGTTCGCCCGCCTGATCAAGGAGGGCAACTACGAGGCCGCCATCGCCGTCGCCCGCGAGCAGGTCGAGGGCGGCGCCAACATCCTCGACGTCAACATGGACGCCGACCTGATCGACGGCGAGGAGGCGATGACGCGCTTCCTCAACCTGCTCGCCGCCGAGCCCGACATCGCCAAGCGTGCCGATCATGATCGACAGCTCGAAGTGGGAGATCATCGAGGCGGGCCTGAAGTGCGTGCAGGGCAAGGCGATCGTCAACTCGATCAGCCTGAAGGAGGGCGAGGAGAAGTTCCTCGAGCAGGCCCGGCTCGTCAAGCGCTACGGCGCCGCCGTCGTCGTCATGGCGTTCGACGAGGACCTATCCCGGCCCGAAGGCCAGGCCGTCACCGCCGACGACAAGGTCGCGATCTGCGCGCGCGCCTACAAGCTGCTGACCGAGGAGGTCGGCTTCGATCCGAGCGACATCATCTTCGACACCAACATCCTGACCGTCGGCACCGGCATGGAGGAGCACAACAACTACGCCGTCGAGTTCATCGAGGCCGTCCGCGAGCTGAAGCGGCTGCTTCCCGCGTGGCGAAGACCTCCGGCGGCGTCAGCAACGTCTCGTTCAGCTTCCGCGGCAACGAGGTCGTGCGCGAGGCGATGAACGCCGCCTTCCTCTACCACGCCATCAAGGCCGGCCTCGACATGGGCATCGTCAACGCCGGCCAGCTCCAGGTCTACGAGGAGATCCCCAAGGACCTGCTCGAGCACGTCGAGGACGTCGTGCTCAACCGCCGGCCCGACGCGACCGACCGGCTGCATCGAGTTCGCCGAGACGGTCAAGCAAGAAGGACAAGGCCGAGGTCAAGGAGCCGGCCTGGCGCGACGCGCCCGGTCGAGGAACGGCTCAAGCACGCCCTGGTCAACGGCATCGTCGACTTACATCGACGCGGACGTCGAGGAAGCCCGGCAGAAGTACGAGCGGCCGCTGCAGATCATCGAAGGCCCGCTGATGGACGGCATGAACGTCGTCGGCGACCTGTTCGGCGCCGGCAAGATGTTCCTGCCGCAGGTGGTCAAGAGCGCCCGCGTGATGAAGAAGGCCGTCGCCTACCTGCTGCCGTTCATGGAGGCCGAGAAGGCGCAAGGCCGGCGGCGTCGCACAAGGCGCGCGGCAAGATCCTGATGGCGACCGTCAAGGGCGACGTCCACGACATCGGCAAGAACATCGTCGGCGTCGTGCTCGGCTGCAACGACTACGAGGTCATCGACCTGGGCGTGATGGTCCCGTGCGAGAAGATCCTGCAGACGGCCCGCGAAGCAAGGCGTCGACATGATCGGCCTGTCGGGCCTGATCACGCCGTCGCTCGACGAGATGGTCCACGTCGCCAAGGAGATGGAGCGCGAGGGCTTCGAGATGCCGCTGCTGATCGGCGGCGCGACGACCAGCGCCAAGCACACGGCGGTCAAGATCGCGCCGTGCTATCACGAGACCGGTCGTCCACGTCAAGGACGCCTCGCGCTGCGTCGGCGTCGTCGATCGGCTGATGCGGCCCGAGAGCGCAAGCCGAGCTCGACCGCGAGAACCGCGCCGTCCAGGAGAAGCGAGCGCGAGAGCTTCGCGCAACGCCGCGCAGCGCAAGCTCGTGCCCTACGCCGAGGCCGTGCGCACGCCGCTTCGCGATCGACTGGGCAAGCGCGCCGATCGCCGACGCCGGCGTTCCTCGGGCGCGCGGGTGCTGCGCGACTTCCCGCTGGCCGAGATCGTGCCGTACATCGACTGGTCGCCGTTCTTCATGGCCTGGGAGCTGAAGGGCAAGTACCCGCAGATCTTCGACGACCCGATCGTCGGCAAGGAGGCCCGCGAGCTGTTCGACAACGCCAAGCAGCTGCTGCAACGAGATCGTCGACGAAGAAGCTGCTGACCGCCCACGCGGTCTACGGCTTCTTCCCGGCCAACGCCGACGGCGACGACATCATCGTCTACACCGACGAGCACGCGCACGCACGGAGCGTGCCGCGTTTCCACATGCTGCGGCAGCAGTGGGAGCGCGAGGGGCAGACGACTTCCGCAGCCTGGCCGACTACGTCGCCCCGGTCGACAGCGGGCGTCGCCGACTACCTCGGCGCGTTCGCGGTGACGGCCGGCTTCGGCGCCGAGGAGCTGGTGCAGCGAGTTCAAGACGGACCACGACGACTACAACGCCATCATGGTCGAGGCGCTGGCCGACCGCCTGGCCGAGGCGTTCGCCGAGCTGCTGCACGAGCGCGCCCGCCGCGACTGGGGCTACGGCCAGGACGAACAGCTCATCGAAGGACGACCTGATCGACGAGAAGTACCGCGGCATCCGCCCCGCCGCCGGCTACCCGTCCTGCCCCGACCACACCGAGAAGGCGACGCCTGTGGGAGCTGCTCGACGTCGAGACGGCGACCGGCATCCGGCTGACCGAGACGCTACGCGATGTGGCCCGGCGCGTCGGTCAGCGGCCTGTACTTCGCCCATCCCGAGGCCCGCTACTTCGCCGTCGACCTGATCACCCGCGACCAGGTCGAAGGCTACGCCCGCCGCAAGGGGATGCCGCTGCGCCGAGGTCGGAGCGCTGGCTGGCGCCGAACCTGGGTTACGAAGGCCAAAGTTGAGGAGTAGCCTGCCGTTTATTAGCCTCGCAAAATGACGACAAGACATACAAGTGAGCGATTCCATGTCCCGCCGCACCCGCATTGTCGCCACTCTGGGACCGGCCACTGATCGGCCGGGCGTTCTCGAACAACTGATCGCCATGGGTCTCGATGTCGCCCGTATCAACTTCTCCCATGGCGCCGGCGAGGAGTCCCTTGCCCGCATGGCACAACTTCGCGAACTCGCCAAAAAAGCCGGCCGGCATATCGCAATTCTCGCTGATCTTCCCGGACCCAAATTGCGTGCGTCTTCCCCGGCTCATCCCATCAACCTCGAACCGGGACAGACCTTGACGATCGCCCTCAAGCCCGACGTCTCCGGCGATGCGCGCTCGACCGAACCGGAAGTGATGAACGAAGCCAGGCCGGGTCAGCGCATCCTGTTTGACGACGGCCGACTCCAAGGTCGCATCAGTGACTGTAGTCCAGACGTTGTCGTCCTCCGAATGGAAGTCGGTGGTCAGCTCCTGCCCAACAAGGGTGTGAATCTGCCCGACACGGGTTTTCACATTCCCGCCTTGACCCTGTGCGATCTGGAAGCAATCGCAGTCGCCGCCCGCGCCAAGGTCGATTGGGTGGTGCTCTTGTTCGTGCGGAATGCCGCCGCGGCTCAAGAGCTTCGCAATGCCGCACGACAGCTTCGCCTGGACGCCCCTATTCTCGCCAAGATCGAACGACCGGAGGCGGTGGCCAAGGCGGACGAAATCATCGACGCTTTCGATGGCATCATGGTGGTGCGCGGCGATCTGGGTGTTGAGATCGCTCTGGAAAAGGTGCCGCCGGTTCAGAAGATGCTGATCGCCAAGGCCCGCGCCGCCGGCAAGCCGGTGATCACCGCGACCGACATGCTCGATTCGATGCGAGAACCCGCCCACCTGTGCCGAAGCCAGCGACGTCGCCAATGCCGTTTATGACGGCTCCGATGCCGTCATGCTGTCAGGTGAGACCGCAGTCGGTAACTATCCCGTGCAGGCGCTGCAATGCATGGACTCGATTCTTCGCGAGGCCGAAGCCCATCAAGCCGACGATGGCCCACGTCAAATCCGCATGCCCTGGGGCAGATCGGCGATCACGTCACTCAGTGGCGGGCTGCACCCTGGCAAGGGAAATCGAACGCTGCCGCCATCATCGTGCCTTCTCTTACAGGCCGAACGGCTCGGCTGGTAGCGCGGCATCGACCGCCGCAAGCCATCGTGGCCGTTTCTGAAAAAGAAGAAGTGCTTCGCCGCTTGGCCCTGGTCTGGGGAGTTCAGTCAGTCCTTTCGACGATTCCACTCCAACCCGGCGCCGATCGCCTCGAAACCACCGTCCGTGCGGCTTTCACCGCCCACGCCATCCGGCCCGGTGAACGCGTCATTGTCCTGGCTCACCACCCAATCCAAGGTGGCCAGGGTTTACCCACGGTCCGCGTCGCCCAAGTCGGTAAAGACGGCAGTTCATGCGAGCCGTGAGGTGGAATTTGAATCAGCGTCGCCGGTCGCCCTGTCGCTGATTCCCGACTCCTGACTCCTGACTCCTGATCCCCGACCCCTCGCTACTACCCCGGCCAGGACTTGAACCCGGAACCTCTCGTTCGAAGCGAGACATGATTTCCCTTTCACCACCGGGGCGAAGCGGAAGGAGAGGGAGTCGAACCCTCAAGGCATCGCTGCTCGTCCGTTTTCGAGCCGGCTGCCATCGCCCATTGGCTTGCCCTTCCGAGTTCTCATTAGTTGGACAACTTTCGCGAACATGAGGTTCGCGCAAAAAACAGCCCGCAGCGCCAGCAAGGGCGAATTCTGCCCTTGCTGGCGCTGCGGGCTGACAATGAATTGCGAAATTACGCCGACACCAGCGTCAACGGCCTCCCCGCCCGCCACTCGCCTTCCCGCCGGACCACTTCGTGATACAGCGTGTCGCGCTCGACCGGGAATCCGGCCCGCTTCCTCGATCAGCCGGCGGATCTCGGCGACGGTCAGCTCCTGCGGCGAGTCGCGAGCCGGCGTCGTGGTAGATCTTCTCGTGGACCACCGTGCCGTCGATGTCGTCGGCCCCGAAGCTCAGCGCGACCTGGGCCGTCTTGATGCCGAGCATGACCCAGTACGCCTTGATGTGCGGGAAGTTGTCGAGCATCAGCCGGCTGATCGGCCATCGTCTCGCAGGTCCATCAGGCCGCTCGGCTTGGGGATGTGGCGCCAGCTTGGTGTTGTCCGGGTGGAACGCCAGCGGGATGAACGTCTGGAAGCCGCCGGTCTCGTCCTGCAGCTCGCGCAGCCGGATCAGGTGGTCGATGCGGTGCTCGGGCTTCTCGATGTGGCCGTAGAGCATGGTCGCGTTGGAGCGCAGGCCGAGCTCGTGGGCCTCGCGGTGGATGCGGAGCCAGGCGTCGGCGTCGGCCTTGTGCTCGCAGATCTGGTCGCGGACTTCGGGATGGAAGATCTCCGCCCCGCCGCCCGGCAGGCTGCCCAGGCCGGCGTCCTTGAACTCGGCCAGGAGGTCGCGCGTCGGCCGGCCGGTCAGCCGCGCGAACCAGTCCCACTCGACCGCCGTGTACGCCTTCAGGTGCAGCCGCGGGTAGGCCTGGTGGATGATGCGGACGACGTTCAGATACCACTCGTAGGGCAGCTGGTGGTGCAGCCCGCCGACGATGTGCAGCTCGGTGGCGCCCGCGCGGTCGGCCTCGGCGGCCCGCTCGAGGATCTGCTCGTCGGTCATGACGTAGCCCTTGGGGCTCTTCAGGTCGGCCCGGAAGGCGCAGAAGGTGCAGCGGTAGACGCAGACGTTGGTCGGGTTGAGGTGCGTGTTGACGTTGTAGTAGGCGAAGTTGCCGTTCTTGCGCTCGCGGACGAGGTTGGCCAGCTCGCCGAGCGTGAACAGGTCGGCGTGCTCGTCGAGGAAGAGGCCGTCGTCGAACGACAGCCGCTGGCCGGCCTCGACCTTGTCGCGAATGTCGTCGATGCAAGAATTCTGTCCGGTCTGGCTCATCGTCACCTCAGCCAATTCCTAGCGGGTCTCATGATTTTTTAGGAAACGGCGATCATTCCAAGGCCACGCTTACGATTCGTGTTATGGCCTCAACCCTACAAAGATACCGTAAACCGCGAACTCACTTAACGAGAAGTTATCCATTTTCCGAATCGGCACGAAATAGGGTACAAGAGATGAAATGGTTCGTATCTGGAGCTACCTCATGAAGCGACAACTTGGAATCGCGACATTCGCGTTGCTTGCGTTGACCCACCCCGCTCATGCCCAACTCAAGGATATGACAAGTCGCCGCCCCTTCGCGTCTCGACTGGGCTTTCGCCGCGCAGGGCTTTGGCAGCGACGCCATCAAGAACCAGTCCGGCGACGATGCCGCCAAGGGACGCTACCAACTGGTTCGCGCCCAAAGGCTACCAGGCGAGCAAGGCCTGGCCGCTCATCGTTTTCGTTTCGGCAGGAGATCAACCGGCGGGCTGGAACAACTGGAAGCCGGTGTGCGAGAAGGAAGGCGTCTTTTTCTGTTCGCCGTTCGCGGCAGGCAATCCGGTGCCGGCTGGTCAGCGAACTCGCATCATCCTCGATATGCTCGACGATGTCCGCCGCAATTTCCGCATCGACCCTGAGCAAACCTACCTCTCCGGTTTCTCCGGCGGCGCCCGCATGGCCTGCGCCATCGGCTTCGCCTTGCCCGAATACTTCGGCGGCATCGCTCCGGTGTGCGGCACCAATCCCATCATTGGCCCTCACCTATCTGCGACACCGCATCCAGGACCGCCTATCCGTGGCTTTCATCACCGGCGAGAAGGACTTCAATCGCAAGGAAAATGAAGAATACATGTTTCCCTGGCTTGAAGAACTTGGCGTGCGCACCAAGCTCTGGGTGGTCCCTAAAATGGGTCACGAAATCCCGCCTTCGAAAATCCTGGCCGAAGTCTACGCCTGGCTCGCCGACGATCTCAAACGCCGCCGCGCCGACGTCAAGGCCCGGCCTGGGTTGGGCGTCAAGCCGGAGGATGGCCCCTGGCGCGAGCGAACAAAGCAAAGGTTATCTCGAAGCCGCCATGACTGATTTGAATGAACCCGAGCGTGCCTGGCGCGCGTGGTCCTCCTGCAGGGAACCATTCCCGCTGGGCCAAAAAGACTGACGCCGGTCAGGCCGCACGTAAGAAGCTTCTGGAAGTTCGCGAACGATGAAAAACTATTGCAACGCATCGGCCAGTTGGCGCGACGACGAGATAAAGTCCGTCACCGCTCAGGCAAAGGCCCTGGACGCTTCGGCCTCATTTCCAAAGCCATCGAGGCCTGGTCGATCCTGGCGCAAAACTACGAAAGGCGGCACCGCCGGGACATAAAGTGCGCTAGAGCAAATCCGTCGCCTCAAAATGGGCGAGAAGTAGATTTCACGATCCGGCAACTTGATTGGCGCCACATGTGCCGCATTGAAAATCACTGCCCCATCATCTCTGTGCGTGGAGCTGAATTGCACCCCCGCACTTGACGCATGTATGGGAGAAGGTCGTTCCCTCCGGCGTGAATTTCGGTACGCCCCCGGCAGGTCGCCCGGGCGGATGCCGCGGAAGCGCCGGGTGCCATACTGACCGGGCATGCCATATTGCCCGGGCGCTCGATACGCTCCCGGTGCGCGTACGGCATCCCGTACGGATGCTGTTTGCGCCGAGTGGCCAGGAAGAGGATAATGAGCAGCAGCAACGCGACGCCTACCTGTGCCGATGGCGATCCACAACCACGGCAAGTTCGCCAGGCCGCCGGAACCGACCGTGACTTCGCCTTCCTCGGTCTCACTTCGACCTCAAAAGGCGGATCGCTGCTGTCCACCGCCCGATAATTATCTACCTTCAAGGACGATTTTTGGCCCGTCGTCGCCTTGTCGCTTACCACGAACACCAGCTTGAGCACGACGCCGTCGTCTTCCACGCTCGCTAGACTCTTGCCATCCGCCTTGGACCCGCACAAGAAGCCGATGGCAACGATACCGGGATCGGCCTCGCTCTCGTTCTTGTCTATCATTGCATTTGGCAAGGCCGGGCCCTTGTCGATCGACTTGAAAGTCAAAATCTTGGGATCGAAATTGACCCGCATCGTCATGCCGCTCAGTCCCTTCACGTCCTTCTGGCGCCCTTGATGGAGATCGGCACTTCCACTTCCTTGCCGGGTACCGCCTTCCGCCTTGCCAGGCGTCACCGTCACACCGGCGGCCGTTGCCTTGAGGCGCACCCAGGAATATGCCCGTCAAAACCAGGCATGTGCAAATTCTTTGATGAATCATGACATCATTTTCCTGTCCTCGTTTGATCCAGAACCAACTGAAGTATGATCGCCGCATCTTGCGAAGTCACTTGATTGTCGTTGTTCACATCCATGTTCAAGTTCACCGCCCGGCCGCCGACCGACATCTGCAGGGCACAGTGCCGCCCGAATCTCGACTCCCAGCTTATCCCGGCCGGAACACGAGCCCTTGCCAGTGCTTGCGGCGGCGTGACCGGTCGCACCGGCGGATCGTCGGTAACGAGCGGCGGCTTGACCGGGTTGCGAATCACCACTTCCGGATTGCGAACCGGCACTTCCGGTTTTCGAACGGGAATCTCAGGCTTCGATTCCGGCTTCGGGTCCGGTTTAGGATCGGGCTTCGGGTCCGGATTCCTGACGGGCGGCTCCGGTTTCCGCGGGGAATCGGCGGCTTCTGCGGCGGTTTATCGACATTCGCCACTTCCGTCGGCTTCTTCATCGGCTCCTGCCGATAAATCCAGTGGCTTCCACACCGCCGCCATCTCCCGCTAAGCTGCCTCCCATGCTGATGGAGAACAGGATGAAATGGGTGCCGTCCTTCACCCAGCCCCTGCCAAAGAGCAGATCATCCTTGCCCACGGTTACGGTGCGGCTCTTCTGAACACGGACGTTCTGCGGCTGTTAAATCGGTTGGCGTGCTCCCCTTGAGTTTTTCGGATCGGCCAGGAACAGAACATTGACGTTCCCACTCAGACCCAGATCGGTACTCGGTTTTTCCAGCTTCAGGTCCCAACTCAATTCTGCCGAGTGGCTGATGGTCACCGTTTGGCCGATGGTCAACTTGTTCCGGCGCCTCGTAGGTCATGACGCCTTTGAAATCGTACCAGGTTCGGCCGGCTGTGAAATTCAAGCCGGCCGGGATTGGTCTTGATGAACTCAAGGCCGGGCTTGAAGTCCCTCTTGATCGACTTGTCAGGGCCGAAAAAATTGTAGTAGCGGTTGATCTTGATATGATCCAGCCGATACGGATTGCCCTTGTGCGCCCCGCCTGCCTGGGCCTTTTCAAGGGGGTCGGTCCCAGCAGCAGGAGCGAGCCGGCGACTGCCAATGCCGGCATTCCACAGATTAGAAAACTGCGTCGCATGATTTGTCCCCTCCCGCTAGCGATGGCCAATTGTCTGTCGAATCAACGTCATTTTCCCGTTCTCGTCTGCTCCAGAACCAACTTAAAGTATGATAGCCGCGTCTTGCGACGTTACGCGATTGTCCTCGTTCATGTCCATGTTCATGCTGAGAGGCCGGGTGCCGACCGATATCTGCAGTGCACAGCGGGCATCCTCGATCGTCAAAATCTTCCGGCCGGAACAGGAGCCCTTGGCACTGTCCCCTATGGGAGGACTGGGATCCTTGACAGTCTCGATAGGCGGACGGCCGGGATTGGGCTTAGGTATGGGATTCGGATTGGGACTGGGCGGCTTAACGACGACCGGATCAGGCGAAATTGACCCTCTGACGTAGGTCCGCAGAGGCGGTTCCAGAGTCAGACGATTGCCATCGACGATGAATTTATGCGTTCGCCACTCGTGCTTACCCTTGGGATTATCGAAACGCCACAGGACCTCGCCGGAGAACGGTGTTGGGACCGGTGCGCGTGCAACCACGCAAAGTCAATTCGCCCTGGCTAAAGTCGAGCTTTTGCAGAAAAGCGGGAACCTTGGCGAGATGACCCTGATAGTGATCGCCCTGCTTGGTGATCTGCCATGCCTCGTCGCCGGCAAGCGACTTCCAGGGGCCGGCCAATTCCGCGATCGGCCCAGGACTGGGAACGGGCTTGGCCGCCGGGTCCTGACGGTATATCCAGACGGTCTCCATGGTCATCCCGTAAACCCCGGGGAATGCCCGATTTGCTCTGCACCCGGAAGTGAGCGTAACGCACGCCGTCTTTTTCAAGCCACGAGGGAAAACCCGCATTTGGTCCTTGCCAACGATAGGAGTGTGGCTCTTGGAAGCCGACAGCCCTATGCGTGCCGCCCGGAGTCGGCTTGGCGGCCGTTCCTGGAAGTCCGTTTTCAGAGGTGGTTTGAAACATTACGTTGACATTCACATAGAGATCGTATTGGCCCGGCCGCTCAAGCTGCAAATCGGCGACCGTATCGGCCGTGGCATTGATGGTCACGGACTGGCCGTCCTCAACGGATTCGGGCACACCCGTCACGGTCAATGTAGTCCGCTGCGTATACCATTTCCCGCTCAAGCCGATTTCCAGTTTGCCGGGATGGCTTTTGAACACCTCATCCTTGGTTGAAGTTAATGCCTTGTCTTCCTTGGCATTCAAGCTGTAGGCGCGGTGAACCTTGATTTCATACAGGCGATAAGGCCCCCTTTTCTTGTCCCCGCCGGCTTGCAGCCGGCCTGAGCTCCGCGCCAACAATATGCTTGCCGCAACGACAATGAAGCACACACAAATGCCTAGAAACACGCGAAAACGCATCGGATCGTCCTTTTTCAACCTCTTGCTAGCCGCCCGTTCTCGTCTGATCAAGCACCATCTGTAAAATAATGGCGGCATCTTGAGATGTCACTTTGCGATCGTTATTCACATCCATGATCATGTCCTCAGGCCGATTGCCCACTGACATCTGCAGGTGCATCGAGCATCCTCGACGCCCAGCTTTTCTCGCCCTGAACACGATCCCTTCGGTATGAGCCGTTCATCCTTTACAATCTCGATGGAGCCGTCGATCACCTTGATCGGCAAGGGCTGCTTCTCCGGATCGTTGACCTCCAGAGCATCCAGGTTTAACAAAGTTTTGGTGCCGGGACGCCGATCGCCTTGAAACGCAGGACCGCCACGGTTCCGTCGGCGGTAATCGGGTTGTTCTGCGTGAGCCCCATGCGGACGTTGTTGACTTGATCGGTGTTGGCCTCGAACAGGTTGAGCGGCAAATTACCCTGAACGACTTTCGGGGCCACGAGCGTAGCGACCGAGGTGTCGAAGCTGCAGTTCCAGTTCATGTTTTTCACCCGGGTCGGATGCAGCAATAGAAACCGGCCAGGCCACGACTTCTTGCCCTTGCTTGACTGATAATCGTTGGCAATCAAGATCATGTTTTCATAGTGGACGCTCTCTGGCTTCCACCCACGCCGCCTGGCTGCCGATGCTGTTGCACCCGTATTCGACCCAGATGTAGCCGTTTTCGCCCCAGCCGTGGCTCCACGAATTCCGAATCAACCAGTCGCCCTTGCCCTTGCTGTCATCCCAGCCGACCACTAGCACCGAATGATTGGTGTTTCCCTGAGCGCCTCGTCGAATACGCCCCCCTTGTAATGCTGGAGTGCGGGAGTGGCATTGACGCTGACGGCAAGCGGACCATGCTTGCATAGGGCATCTTTGAGTTCCGCCACGGTCGCCTGGCCGCCTCCTTGATGCACGAAGCCCCGAGGCTGACCGCCTTGTACGGCGAGGTCACGTTTTTGCAGGAGCCATCCTTGCCGTTGTAGGGATAGGCAGTTTCCTGACAGACGCCACGGCTTACCATGAATTCGAACGCCTTATGATGCCAGCCGCCGTTCGGGCAGTTGCCCGCGCCGCTGCAATCGAGGATGTGTTGCTCGGCCGCGTCGATCTTCTCATTGTTGCGAATGAGATGATTGCACTCCAAGGTGCCGATGGCCGCGAAGTCCCAGCAGCTTCCACAACTTCCTTGGTCTCGAACATCCGTAACCTTCCCCAGGTCACGCCAGTTGAACGCGGACTTGGCGGGACAAGCCGGCGGGTTGCGTGCGCGCTTCATTTGCGGCCCCGGGCAGCTTCCCCGGATTCTTCTTGTCGAATTCCGTTGCCGCCGCGTGATCGGCCTTGAGCCATTTCTGCCCGCGGATTGACGTGGCCGGCTAATCCCTCTCACTTCCGCGGCCGGAGGAATGACCGTTCCGCACAGGTTTTGCAATGACAGCCCCGACACCTTGTTGACGCCGATCTGGAAAGTCCAACTTTTGGTCTGGGCGAGCCTTTTAAGTTCCTCGATTTTCTCTTTGATATCGGCCGATATCTCCGGCCGCCCCTGGCGCCTCCGGGGCCTTGTGCATGCAGCCACGTCCAGGCGCCGATCAATGCCGCGGCCGACAAAAAACAGAATCAGGTGGGCCCTGCCAAACATAAGATTCTCCCTTAGGGCGACTGCATTGCTTGAATGGGTTCGAAGGCTCCTATTTCTCGCCGTCCGTCTTGGTGTCCTTCTTATTCGCCTTCCTTTTTGTGCCTTCCGGATCGACCACTTGAACCGTCAACTTATAAGTCTTTTCAGGCGGCTTGTCCTTTTCGAAGGGCCGCCGGTAATGAAACTCCAAATTGCTCGATCCAGCGCCTTGGCCAAACGGAACACCGGGAATTCCGCGGCGCCCGGCTTGCCGTCTTCCGGCCGTTCCACCTTGACCTTCCCCTTCGGCTCGAGCGTGGCCTTATCGTTCTTCGCTAATTCCCAGCGAAACCGGTGCCGCCTTGCATCTCGAGTCTTAGGCACCAGGATCTCGCCCTTGCACAATTGCAGCTCAGTCTTTTTGTCGCGGACGGTGATCGTCGTCCTCTTGTTCTTGTCGGACTTATCAGCGCCGTCCTTGTCGGCCTCCGCTTTTTTCGCGTCAGACTTTTCAGCTTCCGCCAACACACCTTTCCCTGGACATAGACAAGTCCGCAAAGCAGCAAAAAAAGACCGGCGCTGCCGCCTTTTTTCCCAAGATTTTCATAAAGGCTTCCTTTTCGCAAAAGAGTCATTTGCCTTGTCGGGTCTTCTCCAGGGCACGCTGCAAGATGATCGCCGCGTCCTGGGAGGTGACCCTGCCATCGGTATTCACGTCGTACGCCATGTCCACGGCCAGATTGCCCACCGACATTTGCAGGGCCTTGCGGGCATCCAGCAAGTCGTGGCCTTGTCTTTACCCCGCTGATCGTGACCGCTTTCGACAACGTTTCATCCTTGTGGCTCGATTTGACCAGCATCGTATACATGCCCGCTTTTTCGGCTTTGACCTTCCAGGCAACCGTGCTTTCCCCTTCCTCCTTGCCTCCAGGTAATGGCGGCACCAATTGACGATCTTCTCCCCCCCCGCCTTTTCCAGGCCCTCGGGCAAGGTCACCGTCAAATGTTGATCGGGCATCGGATTCTTCACCGTAGCTGACAGCGTAAAAACTTGCTTTTGCACGAGCGGCCCATTCACCGCCAGCGCGATCAGCTTGCCGCCGTCAATGGCGACGGCCGGTGTGATGGTGACGTCTTTCGAAAGCGACTCTTCCTTGTCGGACCGCACCGCCACCGTATAGGTCCCCGCCTTGTCCGCTCGAATCTTCCAGACTACCTTGCTTTCCCCCTCAGACTGTCCCTTGGGCAAAGGCGGCACCTCCTGACGAGCGTTTCCTTCCATGCGGGCAAGCCCCTCTGGCAGAACCAATGTCAGGCCTTGGTCGTGAGATGGATTCTTCACCGTGGCCGTTGCCGTGAACACTTCCTTTTGCACCAGAGGACCGGTGATCTTGAGATCGGCAAGTTTACTCCCATCCTTTTTCACGACGACACCGGGTTGAATGGTCACCGTCTTGACTGCCTCGGCGTCGCTACTGGATTTTACCTTGACCGGAAACTCCCCGCTGACAATCCCTTCACGTTCCAGGTCACGATGCTGTTGCCATCCTGCGCCCGGGGCCAGCGCCGGCACTTGCTCCGGGCTTTGCCGGTGACGCGTTCCAGCTGGTCCGGGAAGCGTCAATGTCACCGTCTCGCCGGGTTGCGGATTGTTGACGTAGGCAATGACCGAAAACGTCTGGCCAGCCTCGAAATTTCCGTTCACCGTCAGCGCCAGGTGTCCGCCACGCTCCGATCCGGTGACAGAGCCGAGGCCATAGGCGAAGCCGACTTGCCGTTTTTCCCCCGGCTGCAAGTCGCGCTCAAGCCAGTAAAGCACCACCGACGAATCGGCCCGGCGGCGATCGTCGCCAGCTTGACCTCCCACTGTGCATTACTGCCCGGCCAGTATGTCGAGCAGGATGCGCCCAGGCGACTCCAAACCAGCCAGCTTGAGTGTCATGCGCCCGACTGTCCCCGTGCCTGCAGGTTCGCTTTTTCCAGCGCCTGTAAAAAATCGGGCACTTCTTCAGCGGTTTTGAATTCCTTCATCGTGTCAATGAGGCCCAGGCCCGGCACCGTGAACGGCACCCCGTCGTTGCCGCCGATCTGGGTATCGACCATGACACGCAACCCGACCTTGTGCGCATGGCCGTTTGAATTCTCATCTGATAGCGAATCAGCAACGTGTCCAGAAGGACTCCTTTCCAGTGGCTCGGTGCCGGCGTCGGCGCGGTCCCACTCCCCGGCTGACCGCCAAGGCCCGGCGGCGGCGCGCCGAAATCCTGGAAAGCCGGCGCGCCCTGCTGTCCTCCGAACGGCTGGAGCTTGATTTCGATGCTTTGCCGGATCGAGGCCGGTGCCAGTCGACTTGTAGTGCGTGACCATCTGCGGAAAGGCGATCGTCAGCCCCACCATGATGACCTGGATCAGCACGAAAGGGACCGCGCCCCAATAGATCTCCGCCGTCGTTACCGGCGCAATCCGCCGGCCGGTGATCTTGTCGATATACGGGTCTCGCGGCGCCACAGAACGCAGATAGAACAGCGCAAAGCCGAATGGCGGATGCATGAAGCTTGTCTGCAGATTGACGCTGAGCAGCACGCCGAACCAGATCAGGTCGATACCCGAGCTTGTCGGCGACCGGCGCGAGCAGCGGAACGACGATGAACGCCAGCTCGAAGAAGTCGAGGAAAAAAGCGAGGATAAAGACCAGAACATTGACGACGATCAGGAAGCCGAGTTGGCCACCCGGCACCGAGAGCAGCAGATGCTCCACCCATATATGGCCGTTGACGCCGTAAAACGTCAGCGAAAAGACCCGCGCTCCGATCAAGATGAACAGCACGAAGGCTGACAGCTTCGTGGTGGCGTCGAGCGCCTGCCGCAGCAGGCTGAAACTCAGCCTGCTCTTCGAGATCGCCATCAGCAACGCACCGACTGCGCCCATGGCGCCACCCTCGGTCGGCGTGGCGATGCCGAGGAAGATCGTGCCGAGGACGAGGAAGATCAGCGCCAGCGGCGGCATCAGCACGATGATGACCTGCTGCGCGAGCCGCGACAGCAATCCGAGGCTCAGACCGCGATTGATCAGGGCGATCGCATAGGCGATCGCCATGGAAACGGTCGCGCTCCAGATGCCTTTTTCGCTGACGCCGTGACCAAAATAGGCGATGATCACGTAGCCGGCGGCGACCGAAAGGGCGACAAGAGCAAAAAGCGAGGTCACCCCTCCGCCGAGCGTGCGTGCCTCTATCGGCAGCGCCGGAGTGGCCTTCGGATAGCGCAGCGCGATGATGCCGATATAGGCCATGTACAGCCCGGTCAGCACGAGGCCGGGAATGATCGCGCCCTCATACATGTCGCCGACCGACCGGCCAAGCTGGTCGGCCATGATGATGAGCACGAGCGAAGGCGGGATGATCTGCGCCAGCGTGCCCGAGGCTGCAATCACGCCGCTCGCCACGCGGCGGTCATAGCCATAGCGCAGCATGATCGGCAGGGAAATCAGTCCCATGGCGATGACGGACGCGGCGACCACACCGGTCGTCGCGGCGAGCAAAGCGCCGACGAGTACCACGGCGAAGGCAAGCCCGCCGCGCACCGGACCGAATAGCTGACCGACCGTGTCGAGCAGGTCTTCCGCCATGCCGGACCGTTCCAGGATCAACCCCATGAAAGTAAAGAACGGAATCGCCAGCAGCGTGTCGTTATTCATGATGCCGAAGATGCGCTCCGGCAGCGCTTGCAGGAACACCGGGGGAAACAGGCCGAGTTCGATGCCGATAATGGCGAACACCAGTCCGTTCGCCGCGAGCGCGAAGGCGACGGGATAGCCGAGCAGCAGCAGCACCACGAGGCTGGCGAACATGATCGGCGCCATATTCTCGATGACGAAGGCGGTCACGGCCGTACCTCCGTATGGGGGGCGATGTCTTCGGCGATCTGATGGGCGCTCGAGCCTTCATGGGGATCTGGGATCAGGCCGCGCATGATTGCGATGCGCTTGATGATTTCCGATATGCCTTGCAAGGCCAGCAGTGAGAACCCAGCCAACACCAGGGCTTTCGCCGGCCATAGGATCAGGCCACCGGCATTGGGGGAATTTTCCTGCTGCATGTAGGATACGTACACGAAGGGGGCGGCCTCGTAGATCATGAGAACCGCGAACGGCATCAGCATGAAGAGATGGCCGAGCAGATCGATCCAATTGCGCACGGCTTTCGGCAGCATGCCCGATATGATGTCGATGCGGATATGGTCGTTCCGCTGCAGCGCATAGGCGGCGGCGAGCAGGAATACCGCGCTGAACAGATACCATTGCAGCTCCAGCCAGGCATTCGAGCTCATGTCGAATGCCTTGCGAATGACGGCATTGCCGGCGCTGATCAATACAGCGGCCAGGATCAGCCAGGAGACGGCATGACCAACTAAGGCGGTGATCCAGTCGATCACCGCGCTGAGGCGAAGCATCGAGCGCATTGAGCCCCCTTGCGAACAGCGCAGGATCGATCGGGCGCTGCTCGCTGGTTCTGTTGGCGGGAAGAGAAATTTAGCCCAGTTTGCCGGAGCGCTGCTGGGCCATCATGAACGCATCAAAAGTGTATTCGGAAATCTGCGCCCACAGATAACGCGTCCTTCCGGAATGCCATGATGCTGTCGTAGATCTTCTTGAATTTTGGATTGCTGGCATTCAACTCGGCATAGGTCGAATTGGCCGCTTCGAACGAAGCCTGCATGATTTCCTGCGAGAACGGGCGAAGCTGCGTGCCCTTCGCGACGAGGCTTCTGATCGCCGCCGGGTTGGCGTGGTCGTAGTTGGCCAGCATGTCCACATTGGCTGCCTCGGCCGCCGCGGTGGCTATGGCCTTGTACGAGGGCGGCAAGCTCGGCCCATTTCGCCTTGTTCATGAACACAGTGGAGCATCGCCCCGCCTTCCCAGAAACCGGGATAATAGTAATACGGCGCGACCTTCTGGAAGCCGAGCTTCTCGTCATCATAAGGCCCGACCCATTCCGTGGCGTCGATCGTGCCTTTTTCCAGCGCCGGGTAGATGTCGCCGCCCGCGATCTGCTGCGGAACAACGCCGAGCTTGCTGATCACCTTGCCGCCGAAACCGCCGATGCGCATCTTCAGGCCGTTCAGGTCGGCGACGGTATTGATCTCCTTGCGGAACCAGCCGCCCATCTGCGCCCCGGTATTCCCGGCAGGGCAGACGCGTAGATGCTGTAACCGTCATAGAATTCGTTCATCAGGGCGATGCCGCCGCCATAATAGTTCCAGGCGTTTTGCTGGCGGGAATTCAACCCGAAGGGAACGGCGGTGCCGAAGGCGAAGGTCGGATCCTTGCCCCAGAAATAATAGCTGGCGGTGTGAGCAGCATTCCACGGTACCGGCGCTGACCGCGTCGGCGGCCTGCAGACCTGGCACGATCTCGCCAGCCGCGAAAACCTGGACCTGAAATTTGTTGTCCGTGGCTTTCAGCAACATATTTGGAGAAGGTCTCGGCGGCGCCGTAGATCGTATCGAGCGATTTCGGGAAGCTCGATGTCAGCCGCCATTTCACTTCTGGCTGGCTTTGCGCGATGGCGGGCGCGGCGAATGCGGCTGTTCCCGCACCGGCGACGGCGGCGCTCTTCAAGAATGATCTTCGATCCATGCAATCCTCCCATTGAATGCGCTATACTACTTCTTTTATGCTCGCAAATCGCAAGAAACACGAATGTCCAGCTTGGCACTTGCCGTGCTTTGGCCATAGCCGCAACGCCCTAGTTTTTCGTTCCAATGGAAGTCAACGTCACCTGTTTTGCAACTAGAAAAAGGTCTCATCCTGGGCCGCCGCACGGTGCCGGCAATTTTGTTGCGACGGTTTCTTCGGCTGAATAAGGAAATCCGCATTTTAGAAGAGGCTCCGTGGCGGATCGTTTTTTAGGAATTGCTAAGATTTTGCGGATTAAGTAAATTTTCTCTAAACGTGATTTGGCATCCTAACCCAGCATCGCCACATTGCGGGGCTATGGTGCACCAGTTTCGAGTACCGCGTGAGGAGAGTCCAAGAATGAATAAGGTTTCTTGGCGGCGCATTTTGCAGCGCGCCGGGCATGAATTTCCAAACGAAGGGGGAGCGTCCGTCGTTCAGATGCGGGAGGGTTCGCAGACGCGGGAAGCCCCGCAGGCTGCGTGGGCCAACTACGGCGAGCCTCCTCACGCCGGAACCTGGCGGGCTTGAAACCGAGCTGAAACGTGCCCTTGATCGTGCAGCGCGGCGCAAGCACGAGTCCCAGGCTATCGGCACCCCCCCCGGGTGGGAGCCCATTTTCATGGCCCAGGAGATGACCGGAAAAGCAGCGCTTCCGGCCCCAAGGCCAAAGACCGAGACGGCAGGTTTAAAGCGTGCGAGCTCGGGCGGCCGTAATATCCTGGCTATCTCTGTGTCGGCCGCCGTGGTCGGCCTCGCATTCCAGCAGATCAGCACCCAATGGAATAACTCGCGCATCAGCAACGGCGTCAGCGCGGTCCCGGAGGCGACGACAAGCCCGGCCTCCGTGCTCTACGCTGCCGGGTCGACGTACGACGCGCAATCGGGCTACGGCGTTCAGCCTAGCGGCGACGACCCGCAATCCTCGCACCTTCGGCCCTCCCTCATGGAGGAGACGCCGCCGCTCGGCGCGGGCGTCACGCAGGAACGCGACGCATTTCTGGAGGAGATCGATCAGGCCGCCAGCGTTCTCGCCGCCCAGCCAAAGCGCGGGGAAACGGACCGGACGCCCGTCACGCCTGTGTCGGCCCCGCTCAGGGATACTGGACGGGACACAGACGCGGCCGGGATCTCCGGCGCCGACGAGCAATTCATGCTGCGCCGCGCCCGGGAACTGATGGAACGCGGTCATATATCGGGGGCACGCCTGATATTCGAGCATCTGGCGTCGCAGCAGAGTGCGCTAGGCGCTTTCGCGCTCGCCCAAACCTATGACGAGAAGTTCCTGAAGACGATCTCTATCCAAGGCATGACGCCGGACCCCAGGCTCGCGGCGAAATGGTATCGCCGTGCCGCTGAACTCGGAAGCGAGTTCGCCGCCAGGAACTGAGCACCGTCGCTCCCCGCTCGCCCTATCAGAGTTGAACGGCAAGGCTCAACAGACGCTGCCGGTCACGGACGATAGGTGCCGAACGACCAGAGATGCCCTTCCGGGTCGCGGGCGCTATATTCCCGCGCACCATAGCTGGTATCTGCAAGCGGCCTTACGATCTCAGCCCCAGCGGTCACGGCGCGCTGATAATGGGCGTCGATGTCATCGACAACTGCATAGACCCCGCTTCGCTCCGTCGTCCATGGATTGCCGTCTTCCTGCTGGTCGCCGGAGCCGAACATAATCATGCCGTTGCCCAGGGAGAGCTCGGCGTGACCGATTTCGCCATCCGGCCCGGTCACTTCCATATGTTTGCTGAAGCCGAAAACCTGCGTCAGCCATTCCATGGCCTTACTGCCGTTCTTGTATCGCAGCACGGGGTAGACATCGGGCCAAACCTGCTTGTCGCCATCCGACATCGCCTTTTCACCTTCTCCTTCGCGATTGGGCCCTTGACGACCGTCGACCTGGTCTGCGCTAACGATAAATTCGGCTTATCTTGGACCCCTCAAGCGTCAAATTATACATCAGGCCTTTCCCATCGAATATGAAGCCAACGATGGGGTTGATGACCCTGGATGTATCGATCGAAGCCCCAGCGCCGACGGTAATGAGGGCAACCGACCCGTCGACGCCGACCTTCCAACCGTCGACTTGCCGGAAGGAGTTGAGTGCTTCGGGAGTCACGAAGACGATGACCACCGATCTCGCCTGTGCGCCGAGCTGAAACCCGACCGACGCCGACACGGTGTTATAGTACTCGATCGTCCTGCCGCGCTTGAGCAGCGCTCCCTCGCCATACTCGCCGCCGAAGCCAATGCCCGCTTTGATGACCGTCGGAAAAACCAGAACCCCGGCCGACTTGGCTACGAGCTCGCGGGATCCGCGAACTTGGTCGAAAAGTGCGTCGAGCGTCGAATGCACGGAATCGTTAATTTGTTCTGCGGACGCCGCTTCGACCCTCGGGGCTAACGCGATAAACGGAAACGTCGCGAGCCAAGCGAACGCGAACATCATCGCCATTCTCTTACCGGTTATGCGCATATTCTTCCCCGATTCGGATTTTACGTGAATTCCACCTCTTAACGCGAACGCAAGCCACAACTATCAGCGTCTCCAGGCGACAATTGGGCAGCCTACCCAGCGATGCGGCATGGACGCCAGGCACACTGCGCTGGCGGCCAACAAGATTCTCGACCGCGCTAACACCCTCGCGGCGGCATCGAATACGAAGCGAACGGTAACCATCAATCTCTCCCAAGAATTCCCCAAATCTCCGATAAGCCGTGACGTGCGAAGCGGGAACGCGCCCCGCCAACCCGGTTGAACCACGGCGAAATGGTAGGCAATTTGCTGACTTGGTTCTCATTCAATGGGGTGACGCCACGATCAAAATCCCACGGGCGGCAATCTTGTGCCCACGGTACATTCATAACTCGCCGCGCGCCGGCCGACATGCTGCCCTGGCGATCCATATGCCCGCTATTTGCACGCCGCTCCGCCGCCTACATCACCGCGCCGATCTGCCAGGGCACGAATTCATGCTCCCCATAACCGAGCTCTTCGGATTTAGAGCGCCGTCCGGACGCGGTTTCGACGAGGAGCCGGTAGATTTCCCGGCCCTTCTCTTCCAGCGACACGCCATCGAGGATATCGCCGCAATTAACGTCCATGTCCTCGGTCATGTTGCGGAAAAGCTCGTTGTTTGTCGCAAGCTTGATGGAGGGAACCGGCTTATAACCGAAGGCCGAGCCGCGCCCAGTGGTAAATGCGATGAGGTTCGCACCCGATGCCACCTGGCCGGTGACGGCGCATGGATCATAGCCAGGCGAATCCATGAACACGAAGCCCTTCTCGCTGATCGGCTCGCCATAGCGAAAGACGCCGGCAAGCGGTGATGTGCCGCCCTTGGCGGCCGCGCCGAGCGACTTCTCCAGGATCGTGGTCAGTCCGCCAAGCTTGTTGCCGGGCGAGGGATTGTTGTTCATGTCGCCGCCGACCCTCTCGGTATAGGCTTCCCACCAGTGAATCAGATCCACCAGCTTCTCGCCGATGGCGACGTCCTTCGCCCTGCGGGTCAGGAGATGTTCCGCCCCGTAAATTTCCGGGGTCTCGGAAAGCACCGCAGTGCCGCCCGCCTGCACCAGGAGGTCCGCCGCAAAGCCGAGAGCGGGATTGGCGGTGATGCCGGAATAGCCATCCGAGCCGCCGCATTGCAGGGCGAGCATCAGCTCGCTGACTGGCGCGGTCTCGCGACGCGCCACGTTCAGCTCCGGTAGCATCTCCTTAATATTGTCCACTGCACGCTCGACCGTTTTGCGCGTGCCGCCCGTGCCCTGGATCGTCATGGTGCGGAACCGGCTGCTGTCCCCCTTCAGACCATAGGTCTCCATCAGCCGCGGGATCTGGAATACTTCGCAGCCCAGGCCGATCATCACCGCCGCGCCGATATTGGGGTTCGCCGCATGGCCCCAAATCGAGCGCTGAAGCAGCTGATAGCCCTCGCCATCGCCTGCCATGCCGCATCCTGTTCCGTGGGTGAAGGCGGCGATGCCGTCGATATTCGGATAATCGGCGAGGATTCCGCTGTCGTTGATTGCCTTGGCGACAAAGTGGGAGACCGATGCCGAGCAATTCACGCTCGACAGGATCGCGACGTAATTGCGCGTTCCGGTTTTGCCGCCCGGCCGTTTGTAGCCCTCGAATGTAAGAGGCAGCCCGTCCAGCGTGGGTGGCGTCCAGCTGTTTGCCTTGCGCGAACGCATAGTCGCGCTCGAATTCGCCCATCGTGCAATTATGCTCATGGACGTGGGCGCCTGCCGCGATGTCCTGGCTGGCAAAGCCGATGATCTGCCCGAACTTCCGGATCGGTTCCCCTTTCGCAATCGGAACGGTCGCCATTTTGTGGCCGCGCATGATCCGCTCGGTTGCCGTGACATGCTCGACCGTAACGCCGGTTCCTATCATATCGATACAAACAATGACGTTGTCACTGGGATGCAGCCGTACCGTCCGGGTTAGTTTGTCGAGCATGGTTCTCTCCGATCAATTCGGCTGGCCTGGGCGGCGGCAGCCGGCAAAGCTTCGTATTATAGCACGATGCTCGTCAACGCGCCGCTTCCGGGAACCGGAGCCTCGGCGTTGACGAGACCTTCGGCCTTGAGGTCATCCCACAGCCCAGCCGGGATCGGCGCCTTCAGCAGATCGGGCGCGGAACGCGCCTCGTTCGGGTGCTTGGCGCCGAGAACCACGCTAACCACCGCCGGATGCGCGAGCGGAAACTGCAGCGCTGCATCGATCAGCCGGACGCCGTGGCGCTTGCAGACAGCTTCGAGCTTGCGCACGCGCTCCAGGATTTCCGGCGGGGCCGGATCGTAATTGTACCACGCGCCTTCAACGGGACCGCTCGCAAGAATTCCGGAATTGAAAACCCCGCCGAGCACAAGGCCGATGCCGCGTTCGACGCAAAGGGGAAGGAACGTCTCCAGCGGCTCCTGTTCCAGGAGCGTATAGCGGCCGGCCAGCAGGAAGATGTCCATGTCGCCGCGCTCGGCCAGCAGCTTGCACGCCTGCCACTCATTGACGCCGGCGCCGAACGCCTTGATGACGCCCTGGTCGCGCATCTCCACGCAGGCCTTGTAGCCGCCATCGATGAACTGGTCGATATAATGGTCGCGCGTCGCCTCGGAGCCTTGGGAGAACACGTCGAGATCATGCGCGAACAGGATATCGAAATTGTCCAGCCCGGTGCGTTCCAGCGAGAATTCGACCGACCGCATCACGCCGTCATAGCTGTAGTCGAACACTTCGCGGCGCGACGGCACCTCGAACCACTTGCCGATGCCGAGCCGCTCCTCGGGCGGGCACACAGCGAGCAGCCTGCCAACCTTCGTCGACAGCACATAGGACGACCGGTCCTTCGTGCGCAGGAACCGCCCCATGCGACGTTCGGAATTTCCCAGGCCATATTGGGGCGCGGTATCGAAATAGCGCATGCCGGCATCCCACGCCGCCTCCAGCGTCGCGTGGGCCTCGTCATCGCTGATGGCATAATAGAGGTTGCCCAGCGGTGCCGAGCCGCAGCCGAGTTCGGTGAAGGTGAGGCCGCCATTTCCAATGCGGTCCCAGTGGCGTGTCTTCATGGGCAGTACCTCAGCTCCTGATGCGTTGGCCGGATGTGGTTTCGAACAGGCAGATTTTCGATGCATCGACCGCCACATGGACCGTTGCGTCGATGGGTGCATCGTAATCCTTGCCCGCCTTGACCAGGATCAGGTCCTTCAAAAGCGAGCAGGTGACGATGGTCTCATTGCCAGTCATCTCGGTGGAATAGACCTTCGCGGCGAGCTGGGCGCCCGCCGGATCCGCGATGCGGGCGTCTTCCGGGCGGAAGCCGAGCGTCACGCCTTTGCGTGGCGCAATCCGGCCCGCCGGTACCTTGCCGTGCGCGCAAACGAAATGGCCGTCTTCAATGTCACCCTCGATGAAATTCATCGGCGGCGACCCCATGAATCCGGCAACGAACAGGTTGGCCGGATCCTCGTAGATCTTCCGCGGCGTGTCGATCTGCTGGACGATGCCGGCATTCATCACCGCGACGCGATGGGCCAGCGTCATGGCCTCGATCTGGTCATGGGTGACGTAGATCGTCGTTGTGCCGAGATCGCGCTGCAGATGCTTCAGCTCGGCGCGCATGTGGCCGCGCAGCTTGGCATCGAGGTTGGACAGCGGCTCATCCATGAGAAACAGGCTCGGCGTGCGCACCATCGCCCGGGCCAGGGCAACGCGCTGCCTTTGGCCGCCGGACAATTGCCGGGGATAGCGGTCGAGATAGGGCGTCAGATCGACCTTTCCCGCTGCCGCCTCGACCCGCTTGCGGATTTCATCGCGCGCCAGTTTCCGCAGTTTCAGCGGATAGCCGATGTTCTCGGCGACGCTCATATGCGGATAGAGCGCGTAGGACTGGAACACCATGGCGACGTCCCGATATTTGGGCAGCACATGGGTGACGTCGCGCTCGCCGATGCGGATGCTGCCGCTCGTCGTGGTTTCCAAACCGGCGATCATGCGCAGGGCGGTGGTCTTGCCGCAGCCGGACGGCCCGAGCAGCACGAGAAATTCGCCGTCGCCGACATTGAGATTCAGGCCCTTCACAACCTCGACGGGGCCGAAGGATTTGCGAATGTCTTGCAGGGCGACACGCATATTCTTATCCCTTGACCGCGCCGACGAGCAATCCGCGGGCAATCTGCTTTTGCAAAATGATCGACAGGACGACGACCGGCGCGATCATGATCAGGATGAGCACCGACATGTACCACCATTGCGGACCTCGGGTGGCGTTCTGCGCGGCGATCAGCAGCGGCATCGTCTGTGCGTTTACGGTCGAAATGAAGAGCGCCAGCAGATATTCGTTCCACGCCAGGATGAAGACGAGCAGGGACGTCGCTACGAGGCCCGGCTTGGTCAGCGGCAGCACGATGGTCCAGAAGATGCGCTGCCGGGATGCGCCATCC
Source organism: uncultured Alphaproteobacteria bacterium (assembly GCA_963731855.1). Lineage (GTDB taxonomy): Bacteria > Pseudomonadota > Alphaproteobacteria > Rhizobiales > Rhodomicrobiaceae > R-RK-3. The sequence continues at coordinate 30,299 of CAVSXH010000004.1, forward strand.
ATCGCGGCTGACTCCTCAAGGTCGATCGGCACGGCGGCGAAGAAGTCGCGCATCAGCCAGACGACGATGGGAAGGTTGACGGCCACGTAAGTCGCGATCACGGCGACATGGGTGTCGAGCAGGCCGACTTGCTGGAACATGATGTAGATCGGCAAGACGACCACGACCGGCGGCATGATCCGGTTCGAGATGAACCAGAACTGGATGTCGTTATTGCCCACCGACCGCTTGAAGCGGCGATTGAACCCCGTGACGAATAGCAAGAACAAGGCGATGCCGCTGGCCGCCGCGACAGGCCAGCGCACCCCGCCGACGCTCACAGCGGCGACGGTCAGCACAAGCATCAACACGAAGGCGCCAACGGCCGCCAGCTTGATCTCGAAGCGCACGCGGACCAGTGCGTAGGCCGCCATCGCGCCGAAGAGCACGGCGATCAGCGGTGCTGGCCGACGCGATGATCAGCGAATTGGTATATGGCCTCAGCGTATCGTTGCCTAGGTCGACGAGGATGTAGCGCCAGGCATGCAGCGATGGCTGGAAGTCGATGAACGGAAGATAGTCCGCGCCGTCATCGACCTGGATCGGCAGCTTGAGCGACGTAATCACCACCCAATAGAGCGGAAACAGCACGATGATAGACCACGTGAGCAGCGCTCCGTAGGTCAGCACTTTCGCGGCCGGCGCCAGCGAACTGAGATCGCGCGCCTCAAACAGCCATTTCCAGATGCTGCCCCGCTGGGGGCTCGGCAGATCGGGCATGATCAGCGGGCCTCCAATTCATGAACGCGCGTCGGCTGCACGACGAAGGTGAAGAACGACACGCATGCCACGGTGACAAGGAACAGCAGCACGTAGCCGATGGCGGCCGAACTCGCCGAGCTGCTGCGTCCGCCACGCAATGAAGGCGTGCAGCGTCAGCGACTCCGTCGCGGTGCCGGGACCGCCATTGGTCAGTACGTTCGGCAGATCGACGATCTTGAACGCCTCGATGAGCCGGATGAGCACGACCGTCGCCGCCGCCGGCGCGATGGATGGCCAGGTGATGTCGCGGAAGATTTCCCAGCCATTGGCGCCGTCCATGGTGGCGGCCTCGAGCTGCTCGCGCGGCTGGTTCTCGATGGCGGCGAGCAGCACGATGAACAGGAACGGCGTCCATTGCCATGTGTCGCCGAGCAGCACGATCAGCCGGGCCAGCCATGGGTCGGTCGCCCAGGCGAACTCGCCGAGATGCAGGGCGAAGCGGAGCGGCGCGAGGGGGCCTTTCTCCATATCGGCCAGCATCCGGAACATATAGGCGATGCCGACCGGGCGTGATCATCAGCGGGATGAAGAAGATCAGCCGGAAGAAATTGCGGCCGCGGATGGGCTGCGCGCAGAGCAGCGCCAGCCCCAGCCCGAGCGCGAATTGCGCGGCGACCCCGCCGACCACATAGACCAGCGTCGTCACGACGGAGCCGGGAAAGCCGCCCGACGGCGACGATGGTCGCCAGGCCGAGAAGCACGAAGCCCAACGCGACGATGGCCGAGATCAGGCGGCCGATCAGGCCGATGAATGAGAACCTTGCCGAGCCGTACAAATTGGACGAGCCAATAGCACGAGCGCCGCGAGCGTGACGCCGGCGAGTGATCCATTCAAGCAGCCCGAAGGCGCCGAATGTGCCGAGCAGATGATATTGCTGCGTGCCGAAGATCAGCCGCTTGTAGTTGAACAGGCCGACGAAAGTGAGCTTGAAGCCGCCGGGAGCCAGCGCGAACCGCACCAGCGACAGATAGGCCGAGATGATCAGTGGGAAGATGGCGAAGGCCGAGCACCACCAGCACCGCCGGCAGCACCATCAGCAGCCCGGAATGCCGGTCGATCCGTTCCGCGAAGCTCGCGGCCGGATGTGTCGTCAGATCGGGCGCAATGGTGGCGGTCGTCAAGATCAGGGGCTCCGCGATTGCTCTCTAGCAGACATTCTTGGTTGCCCACGAATGCCTGCTCGGAATTTTGTTTTCGCAGAGTTTTTCTCGAAACCGGCGATGCCACTTTCGGCACTCTGCTTAGATCATAATCACTGTTGATGGGAGCGTTATGCACCTTTTTTGTCATCCCCGCGAAAGCGGGGATCCAGTAAATACCGGAGTTCGCCGCGGAGTACTGGATCCCCGCTTTCGCCGGGATGACGATTGGCGGCCCCGGCAGAGTGTGATCCCGCCGGGGCCGCTCGCGGTCTATTTATTTGGCGCCGAGCGTCGCTTTGTAGATGTCGAGCTGCTCCTTCTTGCCGATCTGCTCGTTAAGCTCGTTCCAGCCGTCCTCGATCGCCTTCATCGCGGCGGCCTTGTCGATCTGGCCGGACAGGAAGCGGGAGATCGCTTCGTCCAGAACCACCTGCTGGTATTTCTGGTTTTGCGGAATGCGCAGGTCGAGGATCATGTTCGGGCTGTTGAGGCTCGCCTCGATGGCGCCGAGATAATCCTTGGCGGCGGCTTCGCTCATGCCCGCCTTGGTCCAGTTCGGCAGTTCCTTGAACTGCGACATGCGGTACGGGTTGAAGCCGGTCTTGCCGATGGTGACGTCGACATTGGACTGCGCCGGCTGCTCCATATAGGAGAAGAAGGCATAGGCGGCGTCCTTCACCTTGGCATTGGCCTTGGTGTTGATGCCGCCGCCCCAGCCGCCGAACGATGCGAAAGGCGCATGGTTGACGCCGTCCACCGCATGCGGGCAGGTCGCCGCCGTGCAGGCGTCAAGCTTGCCGGTGTCGCGGTTCAGCACCTGCTTCGAGCCGGGCAGGATGGACGAGCCGACCTTGTCGATCACCTTGGAAGTGGCCGGGTCGATGGCGAGCGTGCCGATGTCGCCCCAATCGAGCGACAGGGCGCAGCGGCCGGAGACGAACAGGCCGCGCGTGTCGCCGACATCGAGGTTGATCTCGTTCGGCGGGCCATATTTCGTCGTCTCCTGGACAGAATGTCGAGCGCCTTGGAGAAGGCCTCGTTATTGACCAGCGGCTTCATCGTGCCCGTGTCGAAGAAGGCGCCCTGGCTGGTGCCCTTCGACTGCAGGAAACCACCCGCGATCGAGGTGATGAACCAATAGGCCTGGGCGTTGCGCTTCTTGGAGATGCACGACCCATAATCCGGCGTACCGTCGCCGTTCAGGTCCTTGCCGTGCAACGCCTTGGCGGCGGCGAGATAGTCGTCCCAAGTCTGCGGCGCCTTCAGGTTGTTCGCCTTGAAGATGTCGGAGCGGTAATACATCATGTGGAAGTCGCCGTCCAAGGTCAGCATATAGATCTTGCCGTCATATTTCTGCGAGAAGTCGCGGAAGAAGGGGCGACGTCATCTTCCTTCAGAGTCCTTGTCCTTGGCGACGCGGTCGGTCAGATCCTCAAGGAAGCCAGCCGGCGATGTAGTCGACCATCCATTGCGGCGCAAAGACCGATGCGTCGATGGAATTGGTGCCGCTCGACCAGTCGGTCAGCAGCTTGGTGTAGAGATCCGAGAACGGCACGGTGATGACGTTGACCTTGGCGCCGGTCAGCTTCTCGAATTCGGGTGCGCGCCGTTGCAGCGGCTCGGCGATCTGCGGCCCGGTAAAGGTCATGACGTTCACCGTCACGCCATCGAATATGGGCCCGCGAACGACGTCCCCGCCGAAAGGCCGAGCGCCAGTCGTGACCGCGCCTGCGGCAAGCAGTGGCTTTAATCGGTTAAACAGCATGTTTTCCTCCCTTGGTGCGATATTATTCGGTTGCTGTACGTTATTCGTTTTCGAAAAGATCGGGCCTCGCGACGACAAATTCGTGGAAATGCTTTTCGACCGCGTCGATGTGGCTCCGCATCGCGTCGGATGCTTTCGCCGGCTTGCCAGTGGCGATCGCATCGCGGATCGCCTTGTGCTCCTGGATCGTCTGGCTCTGACGCTCCGGCATCGGCTGCAGCATGAACCGGATCCTGCCGAGATAGGCTTCAAGCCGGTCAAGAATGCGCATGGCTTCCTCGACGGGGTTCTGCTCGCAAATGATCTGATGGAACTGATAATCCAGTTGGAGAAAGGCGAGCCTCTCGCCCGCGTCCACCGCGACCTGCTGATAGCGCAAATTGAGATCGAGCCGCCGGAGCATGTCGTCGGTGACCGAGGTCGCGGCCATGGCCGCACATTCGCATTCGATCGCCCGCCTGATGAAGAAGCGCTCGGCGATCGGGCTTGGCGCGCAGCTTCGAAACGAACGAGCCGTGCTGCGGAATGACATCGACGAGGCCATCCGCGGCGAGCCGATCGATGGCGATGGAAATCGGCTGGCGGCTTGCCTCGAACTTATCGGCGAGGGCCATTTTGTCCAGCAGGTCGCCCGGCCTCAACTCGCCGGTAATGATCGCCGTCTTGAGGCTCTCATAGACGAAGACGGCCTTCGACGTGCGTAAGGGCGGTCCCTCGCGCCGCTTCGCCGTGATCGCCAGCCGCCTCATAGCCGCCTACAGTTAAGTTGACACGCTAGCATGCTAGCTGGCGAAATCTGCTGGTCAAGCGGAATCTCTCGGAGAGTGGGCGAAGTGCGCCCGAGGCGTTCACGTAGATCGAATAGAGCGAGGTGGTGCCGCAGATGAAGAGCCGGTTCCGTTTCGGTCCGCCGAAGCAGACATTGGCAACCACTTCCGGCACTCTGATCTTGCCGATCAACGTTCCGTCGGGCGCGAAGCAATGCACGCCGTCGCCCGCGCTGGTCCAGACATTGCCGGACTGATCGAGGCGAAAGCCGTCGAACAAGTCGACGGTGCAGGTCGCGAACACCTCACCGCCCGAGAGCGCGCCGTCCGCCGAGACGGTGAAGCGCCGAATGTGTCTCGGTCCATCCGTGACATGCGTCGCGCCGGTATCGGCGATGTACAGGAGGCTTTCGTCTGGGCTGAATGCCAAGCCGTTGGGCTGCACGAAATCGGTGGCGACGGCCGACATCGTGCCGGTCGCCGGGTCGAAACGATAGACATTGCGCGAGCCGATCTCCGAGGGAGCGGCATCGCCTTCATAGTCGCCATCGATGCCGTAGCTGGGGTCGGAGAACCAGATCGTGCCGTCGGATTTGACCACCACATCGTTCGGGGAATTCAGCCGCTTGCCTTCGAACCGGTCCACCAGCACCTTGCGGCTGCCGTCATGCTCGGTCCGCGAAATACAGCGCGCGCGATGTTCCGCCGACACCAGCCGGCCCTCCAGGTCGACCGTGTGCCCATTGGTATTGTTGCAGGGCGAGCGAAACACCGAAACCACACCGTCGGTCTCATCCCAGCGCAGCATCCGGTCATTGGGGATATCCGACCAGATCAGATAGCGCCCGGCGGCAAAATAGGCCGGGCCCTCCGCCCAGCGGCACCCGTTCCAGAGCTGTTCCAGATGCACGTTCCCCATCGCGAGCCGCGCGAACCGCTCGTCCAGGACTTCGAAGGCTTCAGTAAGCACTAGCCATTCCTCCCTCATTTATCCTTGCGTCTTGGCGCTGCGGCCATGGGTCAGCAGCATCACGACGATCACGGCAGCCTTTAGATTTGCCGTCTCATTTCCTCGATTTTGCGTGACGGAGAGGCTTCTAGCATGCTTGCGTTTTAGTGGCGATGCTTGATCGTCGATAGGGCATCAACGCCGCCGCGCGACCTGCGCGGTCCGGCCGCCCGCCGATTGCCGGATCGGCTCGACCGGGGGCGCCGATCATGAAAGGCCGGGCGATCTGTCTGCGCTCGGACCTGACAGCCGTCAAATCGTGGATCCGTACACTGGGATGGATCCGCTGCACCATGTCGCAAAGATGCTGATGATGGGTGAGGTAAATCACCTGTCCGACCTGCGCCATTTCGGCAAACAGGCGGAATGCCTCCTCCGCGCGAAAATCGTCGAAGGTCTCCATGATGTCGTCGGCGATGAACGGCACGGGCCGGCGTGATTGGGCAAATTCGTAGTAGCCGGCCACCCGCAGGGCGAGATAGAGCTGGAAGCGGGTGCCCTTCGACAGCTCGGATGCAACCTTCGAGCCGCCCTCGGCCGCCACTGCGATCAGGATCTCGCTATCCTTCTCCTGCTGCGTTGCGAGGCTGGTGTAGGCGCCCCGGCTGATCGTGCAGAATGCGGCGGACGCGCGGGCCATCATCGAACTGCGATGCTGGTCGCGATACGCGCGCAGAGCCTGCTCGGCTGCGACGATGCCGAGTCGGAGCCGGAGATAGCGGCGTGCCTTCTCCTCGATGTCGAGCAGCGTCGTCCGCCGCTTTTCCTCGATCCTGGCGGCGGCAGCGTCACCCCCGACCGCATCAATCCGATCCGCCGCTTTTGTGCGGGCGGAGAACAAGTCGCGACTGCGCTGATCCTGGTCTTCAAATCGGGCTTTGAGGCTTGCCAACTCTAACTCGAGCGCCGCCCGATCCGCATCTTCGAGCGCCGCCTCGGCCTCCTCGATCGAGGGCAAGCGGAGCGCATCGAGAATGTCGTGCGCGGCGGCGTCCGCTTGCTCCCGCAGATCGGCTCGCTTGCCTATATCCAGCAGCTTGACGCCGACGTCCGCGAGTGACTCGACTTCGAAGAAGGCAGTCATCTCCGCCTTCCGCGTCTCATGGATGACGAGTGCCTCGGCAAGGGTTCGCTGGCGCGCATGCGCCCCGTCGAGGGCGTCGGACTTTGCCGCTTTCGCCACCTCGAGCAGCACGAGCTTGGTGCAGGCGCTCATTGATCTCGTGAGCGAGATCCAGCGCCTTTCCAGCCTCCGGATCAAGGCCCAACTCGCTTGCAATCGCTGCGGCCTCCTCGGCAAAGGCTGTCTGGTCGTTTTCCATTTTGCGGATACGGTCGGCGAACCCCGCCTGCTTCTCGATCGCTGGGCCGAGCTCGGCGAGGGCAGCGAGGATCTCGCGAACCGCGGCGACACGCGGACTGTCTCCGTTGTCGGCGAGCCAGCAGGCCGAACATGCCTCGGCCCAGGAAGCATGCCAGCCGCGATCGGCGTCCGACGCCTTTTCGAAGGCTCGCTCGCGTGTTTTCAGCTCGCGCTCGCGATCCTGGAGCGCGGCCCGTAAGGCCTTCAGTTCCGTTTCGCTGTCGATAGCCGACTGTGCGGTGGCAAGAAGCGCGTCGAAGCCCGCATCCGCTTCGTATGGCACACCCAACGCATCGAGTGCAGCCAATAACGCCTCGCGAGCGCCGCTAATATCGACCTCCGCCTCCCGCAGATCACGTTCCGCTTGCCCAAGGCTGCCTCGGGCTTCAAGCGCCTTATCGCGACGCCCTAGCCACGCCTGGAGCCGAACCAGATTTGTTCCTTCCGGCAAGGCAAGCGTCATTGCCTGGATCGACGCGGCGATCTCGCCCTCGATGTGCCGAAGGCTGGCGACGGCGGCGTCCAAGACCTCTCGCCTGCGGTCAAGATCGGCCTGAAGGGTGGCGACGGACCTGGCTTAGCTGGAGATGTTTCGCGATCTCCGTCTCATGCCGCAACCGGGCATTGGTGACGATATCGTCGCGCCGCAGCGCAGCTTCAAAAATATCGGCCGAGGCGGCATCGAGAAGACGGCGGTGGCTTGCCCAACTCTCTTCCCTGGTGGCGCGGACAATTGCCGCGCCCAGATCGCTCTCTACGCCAGCGATGGCGCCGATCATATCCAGCTCGGCTTGCAGACGTCGCTGCTCAGCTTCGAGGCGTTCTGTCTCTTCCTCCTGCCGGTCGATCTGCTTGCGCGCCTGCGCGATCGCGGCCTCCCAGCGTTCGATGTCACCGGCTTCGGGGACGAGCAGTTGCGCGAGCTGTTCGGCATCGCCGGTCCAAGGTCGCACCGCCGCCATTCGCTCGGCAAGCGCGTCACGATGCGCGGCGCAATTCCGTTCAGCCACGCGCCGACGTGGTGCATGATCGCTGCTGCGCAGTGCCGCAACAGCCGCCGACAGAGCCGAGACCTGCTGCTCCCTCTTGCGTCCCGCGCTCTTGCCCCCACCGGCATCCTTGAGCTTGGCGCGAGCCTCGTCGAGCCGGTGTCGGGCTTCCGACAGCTCGTTCTGCGCCGCCTGGATGGAGGTCTCGACGCCCGAGCGCGTCTCGATCAGGTCGCGCAGGACGCCGACGATCTCGGGGCCAAGAACAAGGCGCTTCGGGTCGGCTGCCTTAGTTTGCCCGAGCCTGCCGAGAATTCCCGATAACGCCAGCTCCGCCTCGCGCAATTGCAGGCGGCGCTCGGGAATGTCCTTATCGGCCGTCACATACCGAGCGCGAAGACCGGCCAGTTGATCGATCCTCCCGGCGAGCCTCAACGCAGTGTCGTCGACAAGGATCGCCTTCAGCTCTGCCGATATTTGCTCGATCTCCTCCTGAACCCCCTTCGCCCGCGTTGCGAGTTCGATCTCGTCGTCCGTTAATCTCGGCAGATCCTTAGCCCAGCCAAGCGGTGCGTCGGGGAGGTCGGCGAGAGGCTCGAGGCGTTCGCGGATGGTTCGCAGCGCCGCCGATCGCGGCAGGGCATTCAGATGACGCTGGATCTCGTCCATGCGCGAGCGGATCAATCCGCGCTCGGCAAACGCCTCTTCATACTGGGTCGAAGCACGCTCATGGGTGGCGACGAGCTGAGCGTATTCCGACGCGAATGTATCGATACGCTCCCGCTCCTCTTTCAGCGCGGCAAGCGCGGATTTGAGCGCCGGCAACTCACCGCTGCGGGCGCGGTATTTGTAGAACCCATCGGCCTCGGCCCTGAGATCGACGAGGGTGCGGCTGAGATCGGCCAGCCCGGCGCTGGCGGAAAAAAGCAGCTGGCCGAGATCGCCTTTGCTGGCGAGGATGCTCTCGCCGCCGGCTTCGAGCGTGTCGTCGTCCAGCGAGAACATCGTGCGGTAGGAGTCCCGGTCGAAGCCGCCGAGTTCGCCTTGCAGGACGCTCTCGGAAACGGCGCGGTCATTGCCATCGAGGAGGCTGTTTTGCTGGCGCTTGATCCGGACGAGATCATGCGTGGCACCCGCGATTTCCAGCGAGGCGCCGATTCGCATGGTCGGATAGGGATGGAGAAAGTTGAACCTGCTCTTATTCTCGATGCCGAAGAGCAGATCGAGGAAGGCGGCCATTGCCGTCGACTTGCCCGCCTCGTTCGGCCCGAAGACGATGTGCAGATCGGGTTGGCCGGCCACCGCCTCGCCGAAATCGAGCACGTGGTCGGTGAACTTGCCATAGCGGGCGAGGTCAAGGCGCTTGAGCCGCATCAATCCCCCACCGCGTCCGCGCCCGCGTGAAGCCGGGCGAGAACGTCGTCGGCGCCCTCGCTCACCAGCTCCGCGATGGCAGCTCTGAAGCTCTCATCATCCGATCCGAGAATGCCCCGGCATTCCAGCGGCAGCTGGCTCCGCAATTCGTCCGCGATCCTTGCCGCTTCCGCTTGGTAGGCGTCGGACTGCACCACGTCTGCGTCGATCAACCGCCGCAGTTCGGAAACCGGATCGCCCGGCGAAACGGCGGACATGCCCGTGGTGACGCAATCGACTTCGATTTTCTCGACCCAGCACCGTCCGGCGAGAGATGCCCGGTCATCGGCCTCGGTTTTCAGCAAGTCGAGGTCACGCCGGATGCGCCAGGCGAGCGGAGTTGCACCCGTGATGCGCAGACGGGCGACCAGATGCTCGGAGACGGCCTCATCGCGCGCCCGCTCCAGCGCTTCGCCCACCACGCCAACCATGTTCCGCCAGTCCGCGATGCCGCTCAAATCGACATTGACCCGCTCGAACTGGGCGATGCTGGTGACGTGCTCCGCGATATGCACAGATCGGTCGTCCGCTATCGTCACCAGCGTCACGGATTTTGCACCGGCCTCGTTGATGTCCCGGCCCTGGGGCATGCCCGGCATGACGATGGCGCAGCCGCCATGCACCACGGCGCGCTTATGAATATGGCCGAGCGCCCAATATTGGAACCCGGCGCGTTGCAGATCGGCGATGCTGCATGGCGCATACAGGTCATGCCCTGCGGCGCCTGCCAGACTGGTGTGCATGAGCCCGATATTCACGGCGCCCTCGGTCGGTGCGAGGTAGCGAGGCAGCAGGCTTTCGGGCGCGTGCGGATGCGCGAAGCTGAGGCCATGGATCGCGATGGAGATATCGCCGTGTGTCCGGTCGATCCCGATCGGCCTCGGCGCGGCCGCCGAACACCTTGACCGAGTCCGGAAACACCAGCTCCTTGGTGATCCGCGACATTGCGTCGTGATTGCCGCGAATGATGAAGACGCGGATGCCGGCCTCGTGCAGGCGGCGGATCTGTTCCGCCAGGAAGCGCGCGGTTTTCATCGAGGTCTGGTCGCCGTCGTGGAGATCGCCGGCAAGCAACAGAGCGTCGACCTGTTCATCGAGACACAGATCGACAATCCTGACGAAGGCGCGCCGCGTCGCGTTGCCGATCAGTTCGGCGAGATCGGGGTCGCGCAGCGCCAGCGACCGCAAGGGCGAGTCCAGATGAATGTCCGCCGCGTGGACAAACCGATAGGCCAAATTTTTTGCCCCTTATGCCACCCAAGCCAGTTAAATGACACGCAACTCATGACCCTTCAGTAACGTGAGTTTCGGGAAAGACAAAACGTGAACCTGCATCTAGGGGAAAGTCCCTGTGGATGATTTTGTGTTCGGTCTCAGGGGGATGGCGCACCCTTGCTGCCGTGTTCCGGCCATGCGGCGGCCGGGCATGTGCTCTGACAACACGGCTATTGCGGATGCGTCCGTTTAGCTCGTAGGCTTGAAGGTGCGGGAGGCTCGGAAGGTAAGCTGACAATCCAAATGATCGACTGTATTTCGACACCTGACCTTCGGGAAACGGCGCATTGGTGAGCGTGCCGGGTGCCAAGACCATCGCGATTGTCGGCGGAGGCTTTACCGGCGCGGCGGTCGCCTATCATCTCGTACAGGAGCACATCGACGCGCGAATTCTGGTCTTCGAGCCGCGCCTGTGCCTCGGCGGCGGACTGGCATACGACACGCGGGATAGCGCGCACCGGATCAATGTCCAGGCCGGAAAGATGAGTCTCATCCCCGGCGATGAGGGTCATTTTTCGCGATGGATCGCGGACGCCGATGCCGTAGCGGATGACCCCGGCTTGATCGGACCGGACGGCAATCTCTATCCTCGCCGTGAGGTGTTCCGCCGCTACGTAGCCGAGCAGCTTGCCGCATCGCTGGTCGAGGGCCGCGTCACGCATGTTCGCGACCGCGTTGTCGCCATCGATCGGGGAGCGGGCAAGTGGGCTCTGGCGGGCCAAAGCGGGCGCGAGGAAAAGGCAGACGTCGTCGTTATCGCAACCACTCATCCGTCGCCCATGGTTCCAGCCGTCCTCGAAAACGCTCTCGGCGAGGATCCGCGCCTGATACGCGACTCCTGTACTGAGGGCGCGCTTAGCAATGTCGCGGCCGACGCTCGCGTGTTCATCGTGGGCACGGGCCTCACGATGGCGGACGTCGTCGCCTCGCTCGATGCGCGCGGGCATTATGGGCGGATCACCGCAATATCCCGGCGCGGGCTGCTTTCGCGAGGACATCCTCCCCAGCCATGGGAGCCATTCGGTAGCTTTGCGGATCGACAGCATACCGCGTTGAGCCTGCTGCGGAACGTTCGCGCCACGATTGCCGCGGCAGCCGAGGCGGGCGTGAGCTGGCACGCCGTCATCGATGCAGTGCGGGCACAGGGACAAGCGCTCTGGCCGAATTTGGCGGTTGACGAGCAGCGGCGCATTATCAGGCACTTGCGGCCGTTCTGGGATGTTCACCGCTTCCGCATTGCGCCCCAGGTCGAGCGGGTTCTGCAACGGCGCCAGCAGGACGGCACGCTGGAGGTGTTCCCAGCATCACTGCGGCGCGCGACGGCCAGCCCGCAATCGATAGCCGTGGAGTTCAAGCGGCGCGGACGGCCGGCTGCCGAGCAGCTGTCATGTGATGTGATCGTGGTGACGACCGGCCCCGCTCACCAGCACGTCATCGCAACACAGCCGCATCTGGCAGGCTTGGGGCAGGCGGGCATCATCAAGCCGGATTCCGTCGGATTGGGGATCGCCTGCGATCGTCAAGGGCGCGCAGTCGACCGAGACGGCCTGCCGGTGGAGAACCTTTTCATCGCCGGCCCGCTTGCGCGCGGCACTGTCGGCGAATTGATGGGGCTGCCGCAGGTTTCCGACTACGCCCAATTTATCGCCCTCCAGACCCGCGACCTGCTGAATCCCTGAAACTCTTCCGCATGTGGTTTTGCATGGGCAATGTCCTTCCGCTTATCGCGATGAGGGGCGGTGCTCGGGCGGAACAAAGACCTTATCCTTTGTTTTGTCGCAATTGGCGGCGCAAGCGAGCGCCCGCGCCTCTTTTGCCGTCGTGGGAACACACTGTTCGCCAACACTGTTGGGGGTTTCAACGGCGCTGCAATTCGTACGAAGACCTATGCCGCCGTCTTAGAGCATTTCTCGCGACGAGAGCACCGCGCAATGGTTGATTATGCTGACGAATGGCAAAGCGCCGACACACAGAGAGCGGGCCCGCCGCGCCTCATCCTCGAAGCTGCCTTGGAGCTCGTCATACTCGGTGTGATCGGGGTGACGATCGCTGCGGTCGGCTTGCTGCCGTTGACGTGGTGGGGCACGATTATTGCCGTTCTGTGTTATGCGCTGGTGACCTTTCTGGTGGTTGCCGGGCTGAGCCTTCACGCACCGCATCGCCATTTCGGCATCGCCAATTCCATCACTCTCTCGCGTGCCGCTTTCGGCGTCTTATTGCTGGCCGTGGCCGCCGAAGAGGCGCTCGGCAGCGGCCAGGTGTTGGACACCCCGTTCCGCTGGGGATTGACGATTGCCGCCGCCGCGGCGCTGCTGCTGGACGGAGTTGACGGCTGGGTTGCCCGCCGCAACAATATGACCAGTGGATTCGGCGCCCGCTTCGATATGGAAGCCGACGGGCTTTTTCTAATCGCGCTGACCCTGATTCTCTTTGTTGGCGGCATTGTCGGCCCTTGGGTTTTGGTGAGCGGCCTGACCTACTATCTATTTCGCCTGGGGGGCTACTTCTGGCCGGTGCTGGCCGCCCCTCTCTTTCCAAGCTGGCGGCGTAAGGCAATTTTCGGGACGCAGGCTGCTCTGCTCGTTGCGTCGATTGCCCCAGCTCTGCCGATATGGATGGCCCAGGCTTGTTGCCTTACCGGAGTGGTGCTGCTGCTCTATTCCTTCGCCGTCGATATCGCTTGGCTTGTGGGGCGGTGGCTGCGTTCAAGGCACGCTGCCGAGAATTGCCTAAGGGATGGCGGTCGTGGATATGCGCATGACGCTTAATCGAGCAGCACCGTGTCGAATTCGGCGAGCGTGGCGCGCAATTGGGACACATCGGACATATTGCGCAGCCTGGCGATGAGGCGATCCAGCTTCGGCGTCAGGAAAATCAGATAGCGAGCGTCCTCGGTTGCGGTGTAGGTGTGCGCCACGCCAGCCGGCACGAAGACAGTTGTCCCTGCCGGCGCGTCGACCTCCGCATCCGTAAATTTGAACCGAAGCGAACCTTCCAGCACATGCCACGCTTCATCGTCCGACCGGTGGATGTGCATATAGTATGGACCAGGACCGGCCCACTCGTGGATCACCAGGGATGTCCCGGCCGCGGCGATGGCGGGCGACCCCTTTGGGCTGATGATGGGCTCGTCCAAAGATTGGGTCCGCTCCTGCGCCATTCGGCATCTCCCTTCCGCTGAAGCAACCTGGCCCGCCAGGACTATGCGTGCCCGAAATCGCACTCAGGACGAGATGAATCCAGTGATTTGTTTTCACCTACATGCTGAAGCAAATCGGCCTGACGCCGACCGCAATCTCCAAGCGCCCGGCCGGGGCGGCTTCGTGGCAACGTGATACCGATGGCGATTGAATCACGGTCGGCCAGTTAATAAGGTCACGCCAACATTTCGAGACCCCCACATGCGCCGTCCCATCTTCCTTCGCTTTCCTGCACTGCCCAGTTTTCGTCTCGCGGATAATCCGGTTTTCACTGCGGCAGGCGGCATCTGGGCGCTGCTGGTCGGCATGGCGTTTCTGATGCTCGGAAACGGGCTGCAAGGCTCGTTGCTGGGCGTCCGCGCTGGCGAGGAGAATTTCGGCGCGACCGTCACCGGCTTCGTCATGACGGGCTATTTCGCAGGGTTCCTGATCGGATCGCAAATCGCACCGCACACGATCCGCCGGGTCGGCCATTTGCGCGTCTTCGCGGCGGCCGCCTGCCTCGCTTCGCTCGCCATTCTCATCCAGAGCCTTCTCGTGACGCCCCTGGTGTGGGGACTGATGCGCATCCTGACCGGCTACTGCATGGCCAGCGCCTATATCGTGGCCGAGAGCTGGCTGAACGACCGGGTGACCAACGAGCATCGTGGCGGTCTTTTCTCCGTCTATATGGTCGTGACGTTTTTCGGCATGGCGCGGCGGTCAGCTGCTGCTGAACGTCGCCCCGCCGTCGAGTCACGTTCCATTCATCCTTTGCTCGTTGCTGATCACCTCGGCGGCCATTCCTATCCTGCTTTCGGTCACGCGGCAGCCGATGCAGGAAAATGCCGAAAGTCTTTCGGTCGCTGAGTTGTATCGAGTCTCGCCGCTGGGCGTGGTCGGCTCGTTTGCCGCCGGCGCTCTGCAAGGGGCCATGTTCGGCATGGGCGCCGTCTATGCCCGGCAGGCGGGCCTGACGGTGGCGGAGACATCGTATTTCATGTTCCTGCTGATCGCAGGCGCGGCATTGCTGCAATGGCCCGTCGGAAGGCTCTCCGACCGCATCGACCGGCGCAAGCTTATTGCTGTGCTCGCATTGTTCGGCGCCCTGGCTCCTATCGCCGCAAGCGTCGCGGTGGGTTATGGCTCGGGCGGGCTGATCGGCTTCGCGCCGTTGATCGGAGCCGGACCCTTGCTGCTCTATTCGCTTTTCAACGCCTACACGAACGATCATCTCCGGGCTGCGCAGATGGTAGCGGCCAGCAGCGTCCTCACCCTGGTGTACGGCTTCGGTGCGGTGCTGGGGCCGGCGGCGGTAGGTCTGTTGATGGACGAGATCGGGCCGCCGGGCTTCCTCTGGACTCTGGCGGTCGGCCATGCCGCCATCTTCGGCTTTGCCCTTTATCGGATGACCCGCCGCGAAAGCCCGAAGCCGCTTGCTCCGCAGCCGCCGCTCTCCGGATGCACCGGCTAGGCGGCGTGGGCTAATTCGCGAGCGCGGCGATGATGTCACGGTTGCGGACGATGCCCACCGTCTCACCCGCTTCGCCGGTGACGCGCAGTCCGTTGACGTTCAGCTTGAGCTTGGCCATCACCGAACCGAGCGGCTCGACATCGCGCACTTCGGGCCAGTCAGGCGTCAACTCGCCGTTCGTCATGACGTCGGCTGCGCGCAATACACGGAGCGGATTGATGTGCTCGACGAAATCGGCGACATACTCATTGGCGGGCGAGCGAATGATGTCGAGCGGGGTGCCGCATTGCACGATCCGGCCGCCCTCCATGATGGCGATGCGGTCGCCGAGCTTGAAGGCCTCGTCGAGGTCGTGGCTGACGAAGACGATAGTGCGCTTCAGCCGCTGCTGCAGCATGAGCAGTTCATCCTGAAGTCGGGTGCGGATCAGCGGATCGAGTGCAGAGAATGGCTCGTCCATGAGCAGGATCGGCGCCTCGGTGGCGAAGGCGCGCGCCAGGCCGACGCGCTGCTGCATGCCGCCCGACAGCTCGCTGACCTTGCGATAAGCCCAATCGGTCAGGCCGACGAGTTCGAGCTGCCGGCGCACCATTGTCCTCGCGCTCGCGCCGTCCCATTCCCGCCAGTTCGAGGCCGAGCGCGACATTGTCGAGCACGTTGCGCCAGGGCAGCAGCGCGAATTGCTGAAACACCATGGCGACGCCGCTGCGCCGAACCCGGCGGAGCGTCTCGGCATCGCACGCAGCCACATCGGTCATGGTGCCGTGATCATTGACCAGCACACGGCCGCGCACGACCGGGTTGAGACGATTGACGGCGCGCAGCAGCGTCGATTTGCCGGAGCCCGACAAGCCCATCAGCACGACGATTTCGCCCTGTTTGACGGTTAGCGAACAGGCGTGCACGCCGAGGATTTGGCCGGTTTCCTTCTGGATCTCCGCCCGCTGCGCGCCCCGATCCATCATGGGCAGCGCGACTTCCGGGCTCGGGCCGAAAACGATGTTGACGTCTTCAAAGATAACGGCGTCGTCGTTCACCTGCGCTCCCTTCGGATGCGGAGCATTCTGTCGAGCATGATGGCGACCACCACGATGATGAAGCCGCTCTCGAAGCCGAGTGCGGTGTTGACCTGGTTGAGCGCGCGCACCACCGGCACGCCGAGGCCGTTTGCACCGACCAGCGCCGCGATGACCACCATCGACAGCGACAGCATGATGGTCTGATTGAGCCCCGCCATGATTTGCGGCAAGGCATAGGGCAGCTCGACTTTGTAAAGCCGCTGCCACCCCGTCGCGCCGAAGGATTCGGCCGCTTCCAGGAGATTTGTCGGCGTCGAGGAAACGCCCAGATAGGTCAGGCGGATCGGCGCGGGCAGCACGAAGATCACCGTGGCGATCAGCCCCGGCACCATGCCGATGCCGAAAAACACGATGGCGGGGATCAGGTAGACGAAGGTCGGCAAGGTCTGCATGAGATCGAGGATCGGCTGCAAAAACTGGTAAAAATTGGGGCGGTGCGCGGCGAAAATGCCGATCGGCACGCCGATGGCCATGCAGACGACGCAGGCGGACAGAACCAGCGTCAGGCTCTGGGTCATCGCTTCCCAATAGCCCTGATTGATGATGAAGAGGAAGCTGAGCAGCACCAAGAGGCAAACGCGCCAGCTCCGCTGCAAATACCAGGTGAGCGCCGACGGCGAGCGCGGCGATGATAAGGGGGTGTGGCGTCTGCAGAAGCCAGAGCAGCCAGTCGATGAGCGTGGTCATGACGGCGGCGATGCCGTCAAAGAACGAAGCTCCGTTCGCCTGAAGCCAGTCGACCACGGTTTTGGCCCACATGCCAACCGGGATCTTATAGTCCGTCAACCAGTTCAAGCGCGCCCTCCGATTTCCAGCAGACATAGCCCGGGCTTGTAGCCCGGGCTACACATTCATCAGAGACCGAGCTTCGCTTTGACCGCGGGAAGACCGGGCGCGCCGTCCTTGGTGGTCACGCCGGCGAGCCACGCGTCGAGCACCTTCGGGTTTGCCTTGAGCCAGGCGGCGGTCGCCTTGTCGGCTTCCTGCCCTTCATCGAGGATCTTGCCCATGATTTCGTTTTCCATGGGCAGCGTGAATTTGAGATTCTTGAGCAGCACGCCGACATTTGGGCAATCCGCCACGAAGCCTTTGCGGGTCGTGGTGTTGACGACGCCCTCGGTGCCGAAGAAGTCCTCGCCGCCGGTCAGATATTTCAGCGAGAAATTCGCATTCATCGGGTGCGGCTCCCAGCCGAGGAAGACGACCGGCTTCTTCGCGGTGTAGGCGCGCTTCACCTGTGCGAGCATGCCCTGCTCGGAGCTCTCGACGACGGCGAACTTGCCGAGTTCATGCTTGTTGTCCTTGGTCAGGCTGACCAAGTAGGCGTTGCCTTCATTGCCCGGCTCGATGCCGTAGATCTTGCTGTCGAGCTCCTTAGAGAATTTGGCGATGTCCTTGAAGTCCTTCAGGCCGGCATCGTAAGCGTAGGTCGGCACGGCGAGGGTGTATTTGGTGCCCTCCAGATTGACCGCGACGCTCTCGACTTCGCCCGTTTTCAGATAAGGGGTGATCTCCCCGCTCTGCGCGGGCATCCAATTGCCGAGGAAGATGTCGACGTCGCCGCTCTTCAGCGAGGCATAGGTCACCGGCACCGCCAATATCTTCACGTCGACCTTATAGCCCAGCGCATCGAGAATGTGCTTGGTCAGCGAGGTGGTCGCCGTGATGTCCGTCCAGCCGACATCAGAGAATGACACCTTATCGCAAGCTGCATTGGCAGCGCCGCCGGCAGCCAATCAGCAGGGCGGCCGCGCAGGCCATGAGCGTGTTGCGTCGCATGCTTCAATCTCCTTCGATCACCAAGATACTTTTTTGATTGATTAGCCAATTAACAACCATATGATCCGGGTTGTAAACGGATTTTGCTTGAGAAGGTGGTCGCTTATGCGGAAGGCCGGGGTTGCTGCGATGCGCAAGCGTGCGCTCATCCGCGCCGCGATCACCGAGGTCGGGCAGGCGGGCTCGCTCGACGTGACCGTCAGCCAGATCGCTGTGCGTGCGGTGTGTCTCGTCCGCTTTGGCACATCATTATTTCGGCTCCAAGGACCAGATCCTGCTCGCCGCGATGCGGCATATTCTTCGCGAATTCGGCGCCAGCGCTCGCAACGGCGTTACGCAGGCCGAAGCGCCGCAGGAGCGGATTAAGGCTATCATAGCTGCAAGTTTCATGCCGCAGCAATTCGATCGTGACGTCGTGGCGGCGTGGCTCGCCTTCTATGTTCAGGCGCAGAATTCGGCCGAAGCCGCGCGACTGTTGCGCGTTTACGCCTATCGGCTGGACAGCAATCTCGTCTTCGATCTGCGCAAGCTGGTCGGCGAGGGGGCGGCGCGCCGGATCGCGCAAGGGCTCGCGTCCATGATCGACGGCTTCTACATCCGCTGCGCCTTGCAGGATTGCGCGCCCGATCCGGGCGACGCGCAGGGCGCTGGTCGAAGAATATCTCGATATGAGCCTGGAGCGCGAGGCGGGCCGGGGATGACGCGGCGTCCGAACATCCTGATTTTCATGGTGGACCAGCTCAACGGGACGCTTTTCCCGGACGGCCCGGCGCCCTGGCTGCACGCTGCCCAACCTGCAGCGCGCTCGCCGAGCGCTCGGTGCGCTTCGCCAACGCCTACACTGCCTCGCCGCTTTGCGCGCCGGCCCGCGCCAGCTTCATGTCGGGGCAGTTGCCGCGCCGGACGCGCGTCTATGACAACGCCGCCGAATTCGCCAGCGACATCCCGACCTACGCGCATCATCTGCGCCGCGCGCGGCTACCAGACCTGCCTCATCCGGCAAGATGCATTTCGTCGGCCCGGACCAGCTGCACGGCTTCGAGGAGCGGCTGACGACCGACATCTATCCGGCCGATTTCGGCTGGACGCCGGATTACCGCAAGCCGGGCGAGCGCATCGACTGGTGGTATCACAATATGGGCAGCGTCACCGGGGCGGGCGTCGCCGAGATCACCAATCAGCTCGAATATGACGATGAGGTCGCCTATCACGCGACGCGCAAGGTTTACGATCTTGGCCGCGGGCTCGACGACCGCCCGTGGATGCTGACGGTGAGCTTCACCCATCCGCACGATCCCTATGTGGCGCGGCGGAAATATTGGGACCTCTACGAGGATTGCGCGCATCTCGATCCCGGCGTGCCGGCGATCTCCTATGACGTGCAGGATGCGCATTCGCGGCGCATCCTCGACGCCAGCGACTGGCGGAACTTCGAGATTTCCGGAGACGACGTCCGCCGCTCGCGCCGCGCCTATTTCGCCAACATCTCCTATGTCGACGAGAAAATCGGCGAGGTGCTGGCGGCGCTCTAAGCGCAACGCGGCAGGTTGAAAACACCATCGTCGTCTTCGTCTCCGATCACGGCGACATGCTCGGCGAGCGCGGCCTGTGGTTCAAGATGACCTTCTTCGAAGGCTCGGTGCGCGTGCCGCTGATGATCGCCGCGCCCGAACTGCCGCCCGGGCGCATCGAGCGCCCGTCAGCACCCTCGACGTGCTGCCGACCCTGGCCGAGCTTGCCGGGATCGATCTCGCCGAGCATCGTACCTTGGACGGATGGCGAGACGCTGATTCCCCTCACCCGCGGCGGGCGAGCGCGGCACGCCGGTCCGCATGGAATATGCGGCTGAAGGGTCCGTGGCTCCGCTGGTCGCGCTGCGCGACGGCCGAGTGGAAATACGTCCACTGCGAACTGGACCCGCCGCAGCTGTTCGATCTCGACGCGGACCCGCATGAGCTGACCAATCTCGCCGCCGATCCGGCTCACGCCGATGTCGCCCGAGCTTTCGCCCAGGCCGTCCGCCGATATTGGGACATGCCGGCGTTCGACGCCGAGGTGCGCCAATCGCAGGCGCGCCGCCGCGTCGTCTACGAGGCGCTGCGCAACGGCTCCTATTTCCCCTGGGACTACCAGCCCCTGCAACGGGCGTCGGAGCGTTACATGCGCAATCACATGAATATCGACGCGCTCGAGGAGAGCCAGCGTTTTCCGAGGGGCCAATGATGCGAGCGCAGCCGCAAGCCAGCCATTTCATCGACGGCGCCTATGTCGAGGACGCGGCGGGCCGTCCCATCGAAAGCATCTATCCCGCGACCGGCGAGGTGATCGCGCGCCTTCATTCGGCGACGCCCGAGATCATTGCGCCGTGCCGTCGCGTCGGCGAAAGCGGCGCAGAAGGCGTGGGCGCGGACGGCTCCGGTCGAACGCGGGCGGGTGTTGCGCCGCGCCGCCGATCTGATCCGCGCGCGCAACCGGGAACTCAGCACGCTGGAAACGCTCGATACCGGCAAGCCGATCCAGGAAACGCTGGTGGCGGACGCGACTTCGGGCGCCGACGCGCTGGAATATTTCGGCGGCATCGCCGGCGCGATCGCCGGCCAGCATATCGATCTGGTGGCGGCGATTTCGTCTATACGCGCCGCGAGCCGCTCGGCGTCTGCGTCGGCATCGGCGCCTGGAATTATCCGACGCAGATCGCCTGCTGGAAGGCTGCGCCCGCGCTGGTCTGCGGCAACGCCATGATCTTCAAGCCGTCGGAGATCACGCCGCTTTGCACGCTGAAGATCGCCGAAATCCTGATCGAGGCCGGGACTGCCGGCGGGGCTTTTCAATGTCGTGCAAGGCTATGGCGATGTCGGCGGCGCGCTGGTGGCGCATCCGGCACGTCGACAAGGTCTCGCTCACCGGTTCCGTGCCGACCGGCCGGCGGGTCATGGCCGAGGCGGGCGCCGGGGTGAAGCATGCGACGATGGAGCTTGGCGGCAAGTCGCCGCTGATCATCTTCGAGGATGCCGAGCTCGAAGACGCGATCAGCGCAGCGATGCTGGGCAATTTCTACTCGGCGGGCAGGTCTGCTCGAACGGCACGCGCGTCTTCGTACACCACAGCCTCAAGGCCCGCTTCCTCGACCGGCTGGCCGAACGCACATCCCGCATCGTTCTCGGCGACCCGCTCGACGAGGCGACCCAGATGGGGCCGCTGATATCCGCTGCGCAATTCGACAAGGTGCTCGGCTTCGTGGAAATCGGCCGGCAGGAAGGCGCGCGCCTGATCTGCGGCGGCGGCAATGCCCGCGTCGACGGCTTGCCAATGGCTTCTTCGTCCAGCCGACGCGTCTTCGCCGATGTAACCGACGCCATGCGCATCGCCAGCGAGGAGATCTTCGGCCCGGTCATGTGCGTGCTCGATTTCGACGGCGAGGACGAGGTCGTCGCGCGCGCCAACGCCACCGAATTCGGCCTCGCGGCGGGCGTGTTCACCAAGGATCTGGCCCGCGCCCATCGCGTCGTCGCCGCGCTCGAAGCGGGCACCTGCTGGATCAATACCTACAACCGCACGCCGGTCGAAGCGCCGTTCGGCGGCTCGAAGCGGTCCGGCGTCGGCCGCGAGAACTCCATGGCGGCCATCGAGCATTACAGCCAGCTCAAAAGCGTCTACGTCGCCACCGGCCCCGTGGAGAGCCCCTATTGAGCGAGGCCGATTTCGTCATCATCGGCTCGGGCAGCGCCGGTTCGGCCCTGGCTTATCGCCTGGCCGAGGACGGCCGGCACTCCGTGCTGGTCCTCGAACATGGCGGCACGGACATCGGGCCGTTTATCCAGATGCCCGCGGCGCTCTCCTATCCGATGAACATGTCGCCGCTACGATTGGGGCTTTTGGACCGAACCGGAGCCGGGCCTGGGCGGCCGCCGGCTCCCCTGCCCGCGCGGCAAGGTGATCGGCGGCTCGTCCTCGGTCAACGGCATGGTCTATGTGCGCGGTCATGCGCATGACTATGACCACTGGGCCGAGGAAGGCGCCGACGGCTGGGCCTATGCCGACGTGCTGCCCTACTTCAAGCGCATGGAAAACTGGCACGATGGCGGGCATGGCGGCGACCCGGATTGGCGCGGCAAGAGCGGTCCGCTGCACGTCACGCGCGGGCCGCGCAAGAATCCGCTCTATCACGCCTTTGTCGAGGCCGGCGCGCAGGCAGGTTATCAGCGGACGGACGACTATAATGGCGAGAAGCAGGAGGGCTTCGGCCCGATGGAGCAGACGGTCTGGCAGGGCCGCCGCTGGTCCGCCGCCAACGCCTATCTGAGGCCCGCGTTGAAACGGGCGAATATGGGCCTGATCCGATGCTTCGCCCGCCGCATCGTCATCGAGGATGGGCGAGCGGTCGGCGTCGAGATCCGCCGCGCGGGCCGTGTCGAGACGGTACGCGCGCGCCGCGAGGTGATCGTTGCGGCGTCCTCGATCAACTCGCCGAAATTGCTGATGCTCTCAGGCATCGGCCCTGCCGCGCATCTTGCGGAACACGGCATCGAGGTGGTCGCCGACCGGCCGGGTGTCGGGCAAAATCTGCAGGATCACCTGGAGCTGTACATTCAGCAGGCCTGCACCCAGCCGATCACGCTCTACCGGCATTGGAGCCTGTTCCGCAAAGCGCTGGCGGGAGCCGAATGGATATTTTTCAAGACCGGGTTAGGCGCCTCGAATCAGTTCGAAAGCGCTGCGTTTATCCGCTCCCACGCCGGTGTCGCCTATCCCGACATTCAGTTCCATTTCCTACCCTTCGCCGTGCGCTATGACGGTCGCGCGGCAGCCGAGGGCCATGGCTATCAGGCCCATGTCGGACCGATGCGTTCGGCGTCGCGCGGCGAGGTTACTCTGCGAAGTGCGGACCCCGACGAAAAGCCACGCATCGCGTTCCGCTACATGTCGCACGAGCAGGACTGGATTGATTTCCGCCGCTGCATCCGCATCACGCGGGAGATTTTTGCGCAGCCCGTGTTCGACGCCTATCGCGGCAAGGAGATCCAGCCGGGCGCGGCAGTCGGCAGCGACGACGAACTCGATGCTTTCATCCGCGAGCACGCCGAAAGTGCCTACCATCCTTGCGGCACCTGCCGGATGGGCCGTGCCCAGGACCCGATGGCAGTGGTCGATCCGCAATGCCGCGTGATCGGCGTCGAGGCCCTCCGCATCGCCGACAGCTCGATCTTCCCGCGCATCACCAATGGCAATCTCAATGCCCCATCGATCATGGTGGGCGAGAAGGCCGCCGACCACATCCTCGGCCGCCAGCCGCTGGCCCGCGAAAACGCCGAGCCCTGGCTCAACCCGAATTGGCGGGTGTCGGACCGTTGATACACCTTGGGGCTTACGGCTCGAGCGGGATCGGTTGAAGTGGAAGCATCGAAGCCGGGAGGCCCGCTCTCAATTCTTTGCGGGTCGCGCGATCGGACTGAAAACCGGATTCCACTTTTCCTGGTCGCGCTCTAAGTGGGCCAATCCAGCGGCGCAGATGCGCCGACGAACGGAAAAAAATTACCGATCGATAACGACGTCCGATGTCGGTTTGCTGCAGCAAAGCAAGACGCGGCCTTGATCGATTTCCCGCTGCCGGATGCCGCCTGCGTGCTGCATGTCGACCGTGCCGGAGCGTATGGTGCTCTTGCAGGTGCCGCACATGCCGCGCGTGCAGGAGGATGGGAGGCGCAGTCCCGCCGCCTTCGCCGCCGCCAGGATCGTCATGTCGGGACCGCATTGGATGACGCGCCCGCTCTGGGTGAATTCGATGCGGAAACTGTCGGATGCGGCGGCGATTTCCGCCTCTATGACTGCGTCGGCTTCCGGATGGGGACAATTCGGCGAAGTCAAAGCTCTCCTGGTGATAGCGGGCCATGTCGAAGCCCGCTTCGCCCAGCATGGCGCGAACACCGGCCATGAACGGGGTCGGGCCGCAGCAGAAGATTTCGCGCTCCAGCGTATCGGCGGCGATCAGGCGCAGCATCGGCAGCGACAGGCGGCCCGTGAGAGCCGGCCAGTGGCTTTCACCGGCGGCGGATTCGCAGATATGGGCCAGACGCAATCGCGGCGACTGTCGCGCCATCACGTCCAGCTCGTGCCGGAAGATGATATCCGCGGGGCTGCGCGCCGCATGGACGAAGACGATGTCGCGCTCCTCCGCCAGATCGAACGAAGTGCGGGTCATCGACATCAGCGGGGTGACGCCGCTGCCGCCGGACAGCATCAGCCATTTCTGCGCGCTTGTCGGCGCGGGTGTGAAGTCGCCCATCGGCCCGAGCGCGCGAATTTCGTCGCCGGGCTTGAGATTGTCGTGCAGCCAGTTCGACACCACGCCGCCGGGCTGCCGCTTGACCGTGATCGAAATCCGGTAGGGCCGCGCCGCCGAGGCCGAGATCGTATAGCAGCGGTTGATGATTTCCCCGCCAATGGGCAGCTCGAGCGTCAGGAACTGGCCGGGCAGAAAGCGGAACAGGCAAGGTTCGCGCCCTGAGAATACGAAGGTGCGGACGTCGTGCGTCTCTTGCCGGACCTGGCAGCAAACCAGCACATCGTCGGCCTGCGAGTCCCAGTCCGGCAATGCCCCGAGTTCGGGCATCATACCGACTTGCTCCGCCGCGCCGCCCGTTTCGGCATCGGCACCGGCATCATATGCGCCGCCATCCGGCCGATATACCAGTCGCAGAATTTCTCCACGAGACCTTCCGTGTAGGGCGAATAGGGGCCGGGTTCATAAGCCGGGCTGGCACACGCCGCGCTGCGCCATGGCGACGAGATCGCCGTCCTGCTTGTTTGTCTTGAGCCAGACCTGGGTCAAATTATTGAGGTCATAATCGACGCCTTCGACCGCGTCCTTGTGCACCAGCCATTTCGTCCTGAGCAGCGTCCGGTCCGGGCCGAGCGGCAGCACCGAGAAGGTGACGATGTGGTCGCTCATGAAGTGGTGCCAGCTATTGGGCTGGGTCCAGAACGATAGGCCGCCGAGATTGCGGTCCTTCAGACTGCCGAGCAGCTTCCTGCAGGCGACACGTGTGTCGATCGTGTGCGACTCGCCGTCGCCGCTCAGCGGCAGGCGTTCGGTGCGAAAGCCGGTGACGGCGGTGTTCAGCCGGTCGATCTCCTGCGAGGCCAGGCCACAGGACTCCCAGCGGGTGTGGGAGTCCTTCAGCAGGGTTTCGTAGCGGCCGGCGTGCTCGCGGCCGGTCGTCATCAAGCTCGTCCGGCGAGAAGCCGAAGCCATATTCGAACAGCGGGATGGTCAGTTCCGGGTGATTGGCCGCGCAGTGATAGCACTCGCGATTATTCTCCATGGTGAGCTTCCAATTGCCGTCCTCGATGATGTCGTTCGCGTGGGCGATCTTGCAGTTGCGTATCTCATGCGGCGCCAGATAGGGCTGCATCGCGGCCGCCATCGCCTCGATATCGGCGGGCGGCTCCTCGGCCAGGCAGATGAAAAGCAGCCCGGCGACGCTGCGCACATGCACCGTTTTGAGGCCATGGCAACTCGTGTCGAAGTCGCTCCCCATATGCTCGGCGAACAAGAGCCGGCCGTCCTCGGCATAGGTCCATTGGTGATAGCGGCAGATGATGTTGCCAACGGTCGTCTTCTGGTCATCGATGAGGCGGGCGCCGCGATGACGGCAGACATTGTGAAAGGCGCGGATCTTCATGTCTTCGCCGCGGATGAGCAGCACCGAAGCCGCCCCGATATCGACGGTCATGCAATCGCCGGACTCCGGCACGTCGGGCTCGACGCCGACATAGATCCAATGCCGGCCGAATATCAGGCTGAGATCGAGGTCGAAGATCTCGCGGCTGAGATAGAATGGTGCTTCCAGCGTGTGACCCGGCTTGCGGCGCCGGACCAGTTCTTCAGCGGAAACGGGCAGCGGCATTGGCTTGTCCTCCTCGAGAAGACCGTGAGCACCACCAATTGTGCCGCGTTTCAGTTAACGGGCTTTCCTGATTGCGACAGATTCGGCGCAATGTCCGACAGATCGGACGGCTCTCGACCTGCCCGAGCTTCCTTGATCAAGCGCTTTTCCATCAGATAGTCGTAGATCGCGCGTGCTGCCTCCTCCGCAGTCGGCTGGATGAGCAGCTTACCCGCGCCGGATTTCGTCTCGGTCATTGCCTTAAGCCGATCGAGTGCGCTGCTGCCGGTCGGCACGCGCATCGGCTTCGGGCGCGGACGCCAGGGGCGGATTTCGCAACTCTCCAGAAAGTCATCGGCAGGCGCTTCGATCGTGATGCTTTCCACAATGCCGCGCCGGGCACGGGCGAAAGCGCTCTGGCGCGGTTCCGGCGCGGCTGCGTTGACGATCGCCACCGTGGGCAGCCGCGTCTCCATCAGGCGTCGGCGCCCGCGTGGCAGCGCCTGCGTCAGCGCGGCCCAGCCATCGACAATACTGATCCCCGCGACGTCGGCGACAATGGTGTGGCCCAGGCCTTGGCCGATCAGATAGGGCAGCATACCGCTGTCCTCGCCACCCTCCGCACGGCTTCCCGCGATGACCATGTCCGGAGCGAGTGCTCCCAGATACGCGATCAGGGCCGGGATCGGATCGCTCCCTGGGGACGCTGCCAGCACCGTCAGCCGCTTCAGCCCCATGCCCAGATAATCGCGTAAGGCTGCTTCGGCCGGATCGCCCGTGTGAATGGCATGGATCTCCGCATCCGGCAGCCTCAGCGCCAATTCCAGCGCGCGCGCATCGAGCGGCGCACGCCGGGCGCGGCTCGAGGCGGGGTGCCGGCCAACCGATAAGAGCACCGCCACCTTAGCCATCCCGGCGTTCCCTCGCGTAGCGGATCAGCGCGGGCATGACCGCTTGTGCGTCGGCGATGATCGCCAAATCCGCGCGTTTGACCATTTCGGCGTGCAGGTCGGTGTTAACAGCCACAACGTGCTTGACCTCGGTAATGCCCTGAAGATGCTGCGGCGCGCCGGAGATGCCGAAGGCGAGGTAGCAGCGCGCCGTGACCAGGCTCCCCGAGGCGCCCACCTGCCGGTCGCGCGGCAGATGGCCTTCGTCGCAGGCGACGCGGCTGCCTGCCGCGTGTCGCGCCCAGCACGCGGCCGAGTTCGGCGAAGCTCTCCCAATCGGTAACGCCATTGCCGGCGCTGAGAATGAAATCGGCCTCCGATAGGGAAACCCGCGTCGGGATCGACCGGCAGGCGCGTTGCGCGGGCGCTCGATCGGCGGCGCACGGAAAAGGCGGGCGCTGCGATTTCGCGCGCCTCATGCGGCGGTCCATCATGCGGCAGGAAGGCGTTCTCGGCGATCGACATGAGGCGCGGCAGGGCGGCGAGCATCTCCATCCGGCCGCCCCTCGCCCGCCGCGTGACGCGCTGTCCCGTCAATGCTCTCGACGCCGCTGAACAGCCTCTCTCCGCTCACGGCAGCGATGCGGCGCGCCAGATCGGCGCCGCCTTCGGCGCTTTCCGCGAAAAGCACATGCCGGGGTTTCACCTTGACGATGGCGGCGGCAATCGCGGCAGCACGGAATTCAGGGTGGTCGTTGCCCTCCAGATCCGCAGGCAGCGCCATGGCGCGATCCGCGCCCAGCTCGGCGAGCCCATCGATCGTGCCGATGGCTAGAACCACAACCCCGCCGCCATCCGCGTCGGCGATTTGGCGTGCGGCCGCGATGAGCTGCCGGTCATGTTCCGAAAGCACCCCGCCCGGCTGATCGACCACCGCAAGCACGAAGAAAGCAGGGTCGGCGATGATGCGGATTGCGGGCGCGGTCTGGATGTCTTGCCCCGCCGGCTTGGCTTCCCGCGCTGGCAGGCGGGCATACCAGTCGATGCGGGGGCGGAGCGGTGCCCAGCCCGTTGCCGCAATCCGGCGGGCGCGCGGGTCGCGGCGCGGGCGGCCCGAGGGCGGAGATGGCAGCGCAACCAGCGTGAAGCGGCGGCGCTGCGCATCCGGGACAAGCCGCGCCTCGCGTTCCCTGCGTGGATCGCGCCGCGTCCTCAACTCACCGCCTCCCATACCAGTTCGGCGATATCCGCGACGGCCGGGCGCGGGCCGACCACTCCTTCCAGCATCACAGTGCAGTTCGGACAGGCCACGGCGACGCGCTCGGCCCCGGTGGCGCGCGCGTGCTCCATGCGGATGTCGGGGATGCGCTTCTTGCCGGACACATCGGTGAGCGGCGCGCCGCCTCCGCCGCCGCAGCAGCTCGAATTCATGCCCGACCGCTCCATCTCGATCCGCGCGAGGCCGAGCGCATCGAGCAGTTGGCGAGGTGCATCGATCTCGCCATTATACCGGCCGAGATAGCAGGGGTCGTGATAGGTGACTGTCCTGCCCGGTACGGCGCGAGGAAGCAGGCGGCGGCTCTCGACCAGTTCCAGCAGCAGCGCGGTGTGATGCACGACGGTGTAGTGGCCGCCGAAGGCCGGGTATTCGTTGCGCAGAACGTGCAGCACATGCGGGTCGGCGGTGACGATGCGGTTGAAGCGATAGCGGCCGAGCAGCGTGATATTGCGCCGCGCCAGCTCCTGGAAAGTGGCCTCGTCGCCAAGCCGCCGGGCGAGGTCGCCGCTATCCAGTTCCTCAACGCCGAGAACGGCGAAGTCTACGCCGGCCCGCCGCAGGAGCTGGGCCAGCGCGCGCAGGCTGCGTTGCCCGCGCAGGTCGAACGCCGCATCGCCGAGCCAGAGCAGCAGGTCGCATTCGCCCGTCTCCGCGAGGACCGGCAGCGACAAATCCGCCGCCCAATCGATGCGATGGGCGGCAGGACGGCCACCGGGATTGTCGGTCGCGCGCAGCTCCTCCAGCGCCACGGCGGCCTTGCCGGGGGTTAGACCGCGCTCCAGCGTCTCGAAGCGCCGCAGATCGATCACCGCGTCGACATGCTCGATCATCATCGGGACAGGCCTCGACGCAGGCGCGGCAGGTGGTGCAGGCCCAAAGCGTATCCGGATGGATCATGGCCCGCTCGCCGATCAGCGGCAGCAGGCGTCCGCCATGAGCCTCACCGGCGATGCGGCCAGGGTGGTGGTGGCCGGCATAGGCGCGATCGCTGGCCGTCTCGTCGAGGGCCGCGACGATATCCTGGATCAGCTTTTTCGGGTTGAGCGGCTGTTCGGCGGCGTAAGCAGGGCAAACCGTCTCGCAGCGACCGCATTGGACGCAGGCCTCGAAGCCGAGCAGACGGTTCCAGGCGAAATCGACCGGGCGTTTCCGCGCCCAGCTTTGCCGCGTCGAGGTCGAAGGGCAGCAGCGCCGCTGTCACGCCCCCCGCCGTCATGAAAGCGCGCCGGGCGCGGATGGGCGATCAGGTAAAGCGCGCCGTGGAGTGCATGCTTGAGCGGCCCGCGTCCAACGCCGAGGATGAGCTCAGCCGCACCGGCTGCACCGATCAGGGTAAGTACGAGCGCCGCCGGTATGGGCAGAATGCCTCCGGCGAACTGATCGAGCACGAGGATCAGAAAGCCCGCCGCATAGGCCAGCAATGCCAGAGGCAAGCGGCGATAGCGGCCTTGGGACAGTTCGCCAGGGTGCTCTACGTGGCGACGCCACCCGGCCATGAGCGCTCCGCAAAGCATCGCCGCCAGCGCGACCGACAGCGCACCCAGAGTATCCCTCCGCGAAAGGCAGGCACGATCGCCAGCGCGATCAGCGGGAGTGACGCGAGGAAGCCGCCAGCGGTCAGGGCATGGAAATGGGCGTTGAAGGGCTTGCGCGCCACCACATCATGGACGTCGACCAGATAGCGGCGCGGCAATGCGATGGCTCCGCCGATAAGATCGACGTTCGCCGCCTTCCCCGCCCGCCAGCGTCGCGAATGGGAGACCGCCAGCAAGGCGCCCGCCGCGAGCGTCGCGAGGGTGAGACCGGAAAGCGCGGCGGCGATCATGCTAAGGTCCTCGCCCTCATTGCCGCCACGAATTTCCGTCCCCGACCTTGCCTTCTCTCAGTGTCGCCCCGGCCGTAAGAGCCGGGGCCTATTGGCCTCACATCGCGGCAGCAAATAGCGGCAAGGCCATTAGGCCCCGGCTCAAGGCCGGGGCGACGCGGAGAGGAGGCGCTGCCGGTAGAACGCAGACGAGTGGTAATGCGCTCGAGTGCTGGCATGCTCACAAATCCTTGCACAGCCGCGCCGCGTCGTAGATCGCCGCATGAATATTGCGGCCCGCAACCGCGTCGCCGATGCGGAACAGCGCGAAACCTCCCGCGCCGTTCACCGCAGGCTGGGGGCGTCCGTCGAGCAGCGCCTGCAGATCGATCTCGCCGCGATTGACCGAAATCTCCTTAATCGCGAAATACAGCGCGTCCTCGGGCAGCGTGCCGAATTCGACCACTACTTGATCAATCAGCCGCTCCTCTTCGGCGTGGGTATACTCGTTGCGCAGCACGGCGACGCGGCGGTTGCCCTCGGCGTATATCTCCACGAGCTGCAGATTCGGGCGACATCATTACGTCGAGCTTCGTCAGCTCGCGCAGATGAATCGGCTGGTTGGTCGCGCCGATCTCCTCGCCGATCATGCGGTCGAGCGTCGCGATCTCGACCAGCGCGCCGCGCTTGGCCAGGAATTCGGCGCAGGACGGCGCGTGGTGCTGGCCGGTGCCGTCATAGAGGAGGATGTGTTCGGCCGGACTTACGGCGCCGGTCAGCATGTCCCAGGTGGTCGCTGCAAGGTCCGTGCCCTTGATGCCGCCCCGGCTGGGCCGCCCGCCGGTCGCGAGAATGACGACATCCGGGTTCTCGGCCACGATCATCTCGGGCGTCGCTTCGGCTCCGAGGCGCATATCGACGCCGTGCTTGCCGGCCTGCTGGGTGAGCCAGCGGGTGATGCCGGTCAGTGCCTCGCGCCATGTCGCCTTAGCGGCGATGGAGACCTGGCCGCCTGTCGCCTTGCTGCGCTCGAACAGCACGACCCGATGGCCGCGCTCCGCCGATACGCGCGCCGCCTCCAACCCTGCCGGACCACCGCCCACCACGACCACCCGCCGTATCTTTTCCGCCCTGCCGATCACATGCGGCATGGTCTGTTCGCGCCCGGTGGCGGCGTTCTGGATGCACAGCGCATCGTTGCCGACATAGATGCGGTCGATGCAATAGGCGGCGCCGACGCATTGGCGGATGTCGTCGACGCGGCCCTCCATCAGCTTGCGCACGATATGCGGGTCGGCGATGTGGGCGCGGGTCATGGCGACCATGTCGAGATGGCCCTCGGCGACGGCCCGGTCCGCGGTATTCAGGTCGGTGATGCGCTGGGCGTGGAACACGGCGACGTCCACTTCGCGCTTGATGGCGCTCGCCAGCGCCAGGAAGGGCGCGACCGGAAACGACATGTTCGGCAGGATGATCGCGTGGCCGAGATGGTCGCGCGCCTGGCCGCCAAGGAGGTTGACGAAATCGACGAGGCCGCGCTCCGCATAGGTGCGGGCGATTGTGATGCAATCAGCGTGGCTCAGCCCGTCGTCGATCAACTCGTCGCCCGACATGCGCATGCCGATGACGAAATCTTCGCCCGCCTCTGCGCGCATGGCTTCGAGCACTTCGATGCCGAAGCGCATGCGGTTTTCCAGGCTGCCGCCATATTTGTCGCTGCGCTGGTTGACTGACGGGCTCCAGAACTGGTCGATGAGATGCCCGTGCGCGGCGGACAGCTCGCAGCCGTCGAGCCCGCCCTCCTTGCAGCGGCGCGCGGCGGCGGCGTAGTCGGCGATGATGCGCTTGAAGATCGAAATCCTCCATCTCCTTGGGGATCGAGCGGCTTGCCGGTTCGCGCCGGGGCGAGGCGGACATGGTCGGCAGCCAGTTCTCGGTATCCCAGCGGGTGCGCCGGCCCATATGGGTGAGCTGGATCATCAGCGCGGCGCCATGGGCGTGGATGCGGTCGGCGAATTCGCGGAAATAAGGGATGATGCCGTCATCGGCGACGGAGATCTGGTTCCAGGGCGCGGCCGGACTGTCCACCGCCACGGAGGACGAGCCGCCGAACATGGTCAGGCCGATGCCGCCCTTGGCCTTCTCCTCGTGATAGAGCTGATAGCGCAGCTTCGGCTTGCCCTCCGAGCCGTAGGACGGCGCATGGCTGGTGCTCATGATCCGGTTGCGGATCGTCAGGCGCTTGATCGTCAGCGGCCGAAGCAGGGCTTCGAAGGGAGCGGTCATCCTCGCGGCCTTTCTTTACCCCTTGTTCAGTTTGCGGCTGCCGAGCGGCGCTATCCGCCAGAAACGCGACAGAAACTCGCCGGTTTGCGACAGAAACAACCCTTAACTTTCCGTTACGACGCGTCCACCATATTCCGCCATCGCATCGCTCAGCCACATCCACAGATATTCGGCAAATGAGCGGCGCGGCAGCAAATCATAGCTCGGCCGCTCGTCGATCTGATGCAGAATGATCCCGCAGCGCAAGATCAGGGTTTGCGCGCATTGACCGGGCTGGAATTGTCGCGGGTGCAGATCGAGGCTGCAGCCCTTGGCCAGCACGTCGCGGGCATGGTCTCCTGACAGCCGCAGCCGGGCAAGGTTGCCGCTGACGTCCGTGACGGCGGCAGTGGGCGCCGGCAAGCGCCTCGCGGAGGCGCGCAACGGTTGCCGCTTCCGCGCCCGGCGGGGTGAGCACGAGCCATTCATCCGGGCCAAGCCAGAGGACGGTGAGATCGCCCGCGGTCTGCACCGTGTTCGGGCTGACGGGCAGGCGGCAATCCAGGACACTCCCCGCCGCAGCGAGGAAGCGCGGTGTCCGAGGGCCGGCCGCGCAGATTGATTTGCCCCGGCACGGCCAGTTCGGCAAGGATCAGCCCGTTCGCGGGAGAGACCGGTGGCGTGGCCAGCGGCGAGGTGAAACGGGTCAGCGCTCCCGCACGGGGCACGGCTCTGGGGTTCAGCCATTCAGGCGCGCTCCTTCCGGGTCGTAGAAGACGGGGCTGACGATCTTGCAGGGAACCGTGCGACCGAGCAGCGGCGCATAAACCGTGCCGTCCATGCGCTGCCGCCCGCCCTTGAGCAGTGCCAGTGCAATCGAGCGGCCCAGCGTCTCACTATGATAGCTCGACGTTACATGGCCCAGCATCGGCACCGGCGGGGTCCCGCCCGGCTCGACCGTGATCTGCGCACCTTCGGGCAGGATCTCGGCCGGGTCCTCGGTGAGGAGACCGACAAGCTGCTTGCGGTCGTCGCGGGCGGTGTCGGTGCGATTGAACGAGCGCTTGCCGATGAAGTCCGCCTTCTTCTTGGCGACGATCCAGCCCATGCCGAGGTCGAACGGCGTCACGGTGCCATCCGTCTCCTGGCCGACGATGATGTAGCCCTTCTCCGCGCGCAGTACGTGCATGGTCTCGGTGCCGTAGGGCGTGATGCCGTGCTTGGCGCCCGCGCGTCATGATCGCCTGCCAGAGGTGAAGGCCGGCATAAGAGGGAACGTTGATTTCGTAGGACAATTCTCCTGTGAAGCTGATGCGGAAAATCGCGCGCGGGCAGTCCCGCCACGGTCGCCTCCTTCATCGTCATGAACGGGAACGCCTCGGGCGAGAGGTCCAGTGCCGGGCGCGAGTTCGGCAAGCAGCTCGCGTGACTTGGGGCCGACGATGGAGGCCGTAGCCCAATGTTCAGTGACCGATGTGAGATAGACGCGCAGATTCGGCCACTCCGTCTGCAGATAGTCCTCCAGCCAGGCGAGCACGGGCGCGGCGTTGCCGGTGGTGGTGGTCATCAGGAAATGGTCCGGGGCCGAGGCGCGTGGTGACGCCGTCATCCATCACCATGCCGTCTTCCTTGCACATCGACGCCGTAGCGGCAGTGCCCGACCTCAAGCTTCGTCCAGGCATTGGTGTAGACACGGTTGAGGAATTCCGCCGCGTCCGGCCCCTGGATGTCGATCTTGCCCAGCGTGCTGGCGTCGAGAGCCGCCACGCCGGTACGCACCGCGCGGCATTCGCGATTGACCGCGTCGTGCATGGTCTCGCCCGGCCTGCGGGTAGTACCAAGGGCGCTTCCATTGCCCCACATCCTCGAATTCAGCGCCATTCTCGACATGCCATCGATGCATCGGCGTGACGCGAGCGACGTCGGCCAAGGCGCCGATCTCACGTCCCGCCAGCGTGCCATAGGTGACGGGTGTATAGGGCGGCCTGAAGGTCGTCGTGCCCAGCTGCGGCAGTGGAGCGGCCAGCGATTGCGACAGGATGGCGAGGGCGTTGACGTTGGAGGTCTTGCCCTGGTCGGTGCCCATGCCGATGGTCGTATAGCGCTTCAGATGCTCGATAGACTGATAGCCCTCGCGCGACGCCAGCATCACGTCGGCGGCCGTGGCATCGTTCTGGAAGTCGACGAAATGTTTGGCGTTGCCATGGCCGAGCGGGCGCTTCCCCGGCACGATCCAGACTGGGCGTGACGGCGCGGCATCGACCGGGTCCGTTTCGGGCAATCTCAGCGGTTCCGCCCCCTCGAAGCCTGCCGCCCTGGCGGCATCGCGTCCGGCTTCTGCTCCTCCGGCAAGACAGTCGGAGAGCGCAAAGCTGCCCTTGGACGCGCCGGCCGAGATTGCAGCCTGCACCGAACGCTCGGGCACGAAACTGCTCAGCGCATCGTCGTAGCGAAGCTTGCCGCCGGATTGCGAAAACAGATGCACCGCCGGATTCCAGCCACCCGACATCGCGACAAGATCGCAGGCGACGATCCGAACAGGGCCGCCGAACCGATTCACCGTCAGCCGACAGCGGCGCAATCCCAACCCCGGTCACCCGGCGATTGCCTCTGGTCGCGACCACGCCCGATCCCGTCACGATAGGGATGCCGAGTTCGCGCGCCCTGTTCGCCAATGGGCCGACCGCCTCGGGCCGCAGATCGACAATCGCGGCAACTTCACCGCCCGCGCGCTTGAGATCGACGGCGGTCTCGTAGGCGCTGTCATTGTTGGTGAATACGACCGCCCTGCGCCCTGGCAGCACGCCGTAGCGGTTGACATAGCTGCGCACCGCGCCAGCCAGCATCACGCCGGGCCGATCATTGTCGGCGAAAACGAGCGGGCGTTCATGCGAGCCGGTCGCTAGAACGACATGTCTCGCGCGCACCTTCCACAAGCGCTGGCGGACGCCTCCCGGCGCGGCGCCGCGCGGCAGATGGTCGGTCTTGCGCTCCGCCATGATGAGGTAATTCTGGTCGTAATAGCCCGTCACCGTGGTGCGCGGCAGCAGCCGCACCTCGGGGAACTGACTGAGTTCGGCCGTCATGCGCGCCGCCCATTCGGCGGCTGGAGCGCCATCGATGACCTCAGTGCTCCCCAAGCAGCGAGCCGCCGAACGCCGCCTGCTCATCGGCCAGGATCACCCGCGCGCCGCTTCTCGCCGCTTCGCGCGCCGCCATCAGCCCCGCCGGTCCGGCGCCGACCACCAGCACATCGCAATGGGCGTGCATCTTGTCGTAGATGTCTTGATCGGGCTCCTGCGGTGCGCGTCCCAGGCCCGCCGCCCGGCGGATCAGCGGTTCGTAGACCGTCATCCAGAAACTCTTCGGATGCATGAAGGTCTTGTAGTAGAAGCCCGCGACGAACAGCTTCGAGAACAGATCGTTGACCGCGCCCAGGTCGAATTCGACGCTCGGCCACACATTCTGGCTGGACGCCTTCAGCCCCTCATAAAGCTCGATCTGGGTCGCGCGCAGATTAGGCTCGGTGTAGGCGCCGTGTTCGAGCTGGACCAGCGCGTTCGGCTCCTCCGCGCCGGCCGAGAGAATGCCGCGCGGGCGATGATATTTGAAGCTTCGCCCCACGAGGTGCACCCCGTTCGCCAGCAGCGCCGACGCCAATGTATCCCCCGGATGCCCGTTGTAGCGCCTGCCGTTGAAGGTGAAGGAAAGTTTGCGGCGGCGGTCGATCAGCCCGCCATCACTCGTGCGGAAAGGGGCGCCCAGCATCAGCTTGTCCCCGTCTTTGCGGTCGCTGCGGTCTCGACCGGAGCTTCCACTTCCGCTCCGGTCATCGGGTAGACCTTCAGAATTTCGTAGGTCACCGTATCGCGTTCGATGTTGAACCAGCGGCGGCAGCCGTGACTATGCACCCAGCGCTCTTTATGCGCGCCCCTCGTATTCGCGCGCATGAACAGGAATTCGGCCCACGCCTCATCGGAGAGCGCCTGCGGGTCGGCAGGCCGGGCGCGGTGTGCTTCGCCTCCATAGCTGAACTCGATCTCGTCACGCGGCCCGCACCAGGGGCAATCGATCAGCAGCATGACGGCCTCCTGGTGTGGGCGACGCGTCTCTCACGTCGTCCCGGACGAAGCGCAGCGGAGATCCGGGATCCACTATAATGTCGGGGGCCACCGGGCCTTGTTGTAAGGCGAGTGGGCCCCGGCTCTGACGGCCGGGGCGACGAGGAGGAAATCGCAATCGCTTGCATCTGATTTGTCTCCTAATGCGCGACGGCGGCTGCGCCGTGCTCGTCGATTAGATAGCCCGATGTGAAACGCTCAAGCGCAAACGGCGCGTTGAGTGCATGTGGCTCGCCCGTGGCGAGGGTGTGGGCGAAGACCCAGCCGGAGCCCGGCGTTGCCTTGAACCCGCCCGTGCCCCAGCCGCAATTGATGAAGAGATTCTCCACCGGCGTTTTCGAGATGATCGGGCTCGCATCCGGGCACACATCGACGATGCCGCCCCATTGCCGCATCATGCGCAGACGCGAGAAGATCGGGAACAGCTCCAGAAGCGCGCCCATCTGGTGCTCGATGACGTGGAAACTGCCGCGCTGCCCATAGCCCGTATAGGCGTCGATCCCTGCGCCCATGACCAGCTCGCCCTTATCGGACTGGCTCACATAGACATGCACCGCATTGGACATCACCACGCAGTCGATCACCGGCTTGATCGGTTCGGAAACCAGCGCCTGCAGCGGGTGGCTTTCGATGGGCAGGCGGATGTCCGCCATCGCAGCGACCACGCTGGAATGGCCGGCAGCGACGATGCCGACCTTCGCCGGCGCCGATATACCCTTTCGCGGTCTCCACGCCGACCACCTTGCCGCCGTCGCGGCGAATGCCGGTGACCTCGCAATTCTGGATGATGTCGACGCCCATGGCGCTGGCGGCGCGGGCAAATCCCCAGGCCACCGCGTCATGACGCGCGGTGCCGCCCCGGCGCTGCAACGTGCCGCCCATGATAGGATAGCGCACGTCCTTCGCCGTGTTTACGATGGGGCAGAAGTCTTTGATCTCCTCCGGCGTCAGCCACTCGCTGTCGATGCCGTTAAGGCGCAGCGCGTTGACGCGGCGCATCCCCTCGCGCACATCGCCGAGATTATGCGCCAGATTGAGCACGCCGCGCTGGGAGAACATGACGTTGTAATTCAGCTCCTGGCTCAGGCCCTCGAAAAGCTGCAGAGACTTCTCATAGAGCGCCGCGCTTTCGTCCCAGAGATAGTTGGAGCGGATGATCGTGGTGTTGCGCCCGGTATTGCCGCCGCCTAGCCATCCTTTCTCGATCACCGCCACATTGGTGATGCCGTGCAGCTTGGCGAGGTAATAGGCCGTGGCGAGCCCATGCCCGCCGGCCCCGACGATGACCACATCATAATGCGCCTTCGGCACCGCGTCGCGCCAGGCCCGGTCCCAGCCGTCATGGTGGGAGAAGGCGTTCCTGATCAGCGAGAAAACGGAATAGTTGGTCATGGAACCTCGCGCCCGGCCTGCCGCCAGGATGCGCCTCGTCGGCCCCGGCGCGATAGAACGCGGCAGCCTTTCCCGTTGAATATTCCCGACATGAGCTGGCGCGGAGCTGTCGGCAAGGTTCAATCGGCCGTCCGCCACCTTAATCGAACATGCGGAGGTCCGCGATCTCTGCAGAGTCCCGCCATTCTTTGGCGGAAGGGATCGGCTCGGATTTATCATCCCGCACGGACGAAGGGTTCACCCCGTAAAACGCGCGGAACTGGCGGGAGAAATGCGCGCAATCGGCGAAACCGCTTTCCAGCGCGATGGCGGTCACCGAGCGCTGCGTGTTCTTGAGGCTCCACATCCCATAGCGCAGCCGGAGGATACGATAGAACCGCGAGGGGCTCATGCCGGTCGCGGCCTGGAAAAGCCGTTCCAACTGCCGTGCGCCGACGGAGAGCCGCCGCGCGATCTCGTCGATGCCGAGGGGCGTGTTGATATGCTGTTCCATCAGCAGCATGGCCCGGCGCACGCGCGCGTTGATCACGTCGGCGGCCATCGGAGGCTGCGGTTGCGGCTGGTTCGCGGGCCGGGCCTTATCGACCAGCAGGATGTGCATGGCTTTTTGCGCGCTGGCGCGTCCGATATGGCGCTCGATGAGGAAGGCGGCCAGATCGACCACGCCCGCCCCGCCGGAGCAGGTAATCCGGTCACGGTCGACAACGTAAAGCTGGTCGGCGACGGAAACGATGTCCGGGAATTCGCGGAGGAAATCGCGGTAGTGGTACCAACTCACGCAACAGCGCCGGTCCCGCATCAATCCGGCCCGGCTCAGCACGAAGCTGCCCGTGCAGACGCCGATCAGCGGCACACTGGCCGCCGCGGCCTTGTGGAGGAAGGCGAGCGTTTCCGCATCGATTTGTGGCCCGCGATGCAGCAGCCCGCCGACGACGACGATATAATCGAATGCGCGGGGGTCGCCGAAGCCCGCATCTGGCGTCACGCCAACGCCGCAGCTCGACGCAATCGGCGCGAGGCGCGTGCCGACGATCTGCCAGTGGCAGCGTATGGGCCGGCTGCCATCGCCATCGTCGGCGGCGAGCCGCAACGCGTCGAGAAAGCTCGACAAGGCGGTGAGGGTGAAATTGTTGGTCAGGATGAAGCCCACCGACAAAGCCGCCCTGTTCGCCGCGACCGGCCGCGTCTGCCCGCGCCTCAACATGGTTGCGGCTCGGCTGCTTTGGCGGCGCGCCGCCGATGGATGCTTTGATCGCTGCGCGGCGGAACGCCGAAATGATAGCGGTAGCGCTGGCTGAAATGGGTGGCGGAGGCAAAGCCGCAGCAAAGCGCCACCTCCAACACCGACTTGCGCGTCTGGCTCAGAAGCTGGCGCGCGCGTATCAGCCGCAGGCCGAGATAATAACGGGCGGGCGAGCAGTCGAGGCGCTTGCGGAACAGCCGTTCAATGTTCCGCCGCGATTGGCCGAGCCGATCGGCGAGCGTCACGAGATCCAGCGGATGCTCGATATTCTCCAGCATCAGGCGGATCGCCGCCTGCAATTCATCCCCGTCCACGGCGCTCGGTTGTTGTGGCGCGGCGTGCTGGCGCATCTCGCCGGGCCGGATTTTCTCATGCAGCATTTGTTCGCCGATCTGCGCCGCGAGTTCATCGCCATGCGTCGCGGCGATCCGGTTGAGCATCATGTCGGCTGCCGCCATGCCGCCGGCGCAGGTAAAGCGGTTGCGGTCGACGGTGAACAGCTCGCCGGTCGCCTCCAGTTTGGGGAAGGTTTCGGAGAATCCCGCGAGATTTTCCCAGTGAACCGTGCAGCGATAGCCGTCGAGCAGGCCGGCGCGGGCGAGGATGTGACTTGCCGTGCAGACCGAGCCAAGCGTCGCGCCTCGTGCCGCGATCCGCCTCAGCCACGCAAAGACCGTCCTGTCCTCATACCAGTGCCCGTCTATGCCGCTGCACACGATAATCGTCGGCAAGTTCGGCGCCTTGGCGAGAGGATGGTCGACCGCGACCGCGATGCCGTTGCTGGCGCGTTCGCTGCCGCCGTGGCGCGATAGCAAAACCCATCGATAAAGCACCTTGCCGCTGACGTGATTGGCCAGCCTCAACGGCTCGATGGCCGCAGCGAATGCAATCAACGAGAATTGCGGTATCAGCAAAAAACCGACGGTTTCAGGAGCATCTGCGGTAGAAGCCAAGGCTTTTCCCTTAAAATTGACCCAACGCGCCCGCGCAGCGGACGCGGTTTTGCGCGAGGATGCGGCGGACACTAAGGGAGCCGGGCCGGGCGATTGCCCTGAGCACTCGCCGTCCAGACGGACCGGCGGCGCGCCCCATGCCCGCTCCGCCACCAACCTAGCATCCGCCGATGCGAAACCAATCAAGGTTCGAGATGTCATCGCGCTCGCGTGGATCCCGTTGAACCTCGCCAATCAACATGGCCTTCTGCCGATCGACATATCTGTCACGCCACGGCGACAATCCCAACCACGCCGTTCTTTGGCAGGCATACGCCGAGAATGGTACACAAATACCCTGACGCGTGCATCTATCCCCTCGTCACCGCGCTCTCGGCGCTTATGGAGGTGCGCAAGGGGAGGATAGTTGGGCGGTAAGCAATCCGCGACAGGCAGTATTGGTGAAACTCGACAAGGTTGCGCCCTTGTTCAAGGGCCAACTTGACGCCTACGGGTGGATCCCCAGAAGGCCGCTAAAGCCGAATCGTCTCACACGCAGATGAGGACTTTCTACGAGGTTATGTAAATTGCGGTGCGGAGGTATCAATCGCTGCAATAACGCCGTTTCACACCCTGTGCCGCTCCCCACCCCGCATCGCCCCCCATGCATGACTTCATCGCGCATGCCGCGGTTCGATGAAGCCACGCAAGGAGGCGGGGGACTTAGTCGCTCGTGTAGGGCCACCCCTCGGGCGGGTTGCCGTTGAAGAATCGCCCGATCTCCGCCGAATTCGCACCCGGCGTCACGACGTGATTACGGTGCTCCAGCATCGCGACATGATGGCGGTGAGGGCGCGCGGACTCTGCCGTGTCATTGCCGCCCTGGGCGGCGAAGGCGGCGCCTGACGTGGTTGCGACGGCCAGCAGCCCCAGGGCGATCGTATGCTTCCTGAACATGGGAGTTTCCTTTCCGAATGGCCACCTGCGCGGTGGCTCTCCCAGTGAGATGGCATCGCATGGCGCAGGCCCCATATGCCCTCCGGCTATGCCGGATGGCCTGTCCGACATGGCTAGCCGCGAGACGGCCGGCGCGCTCGGCGATGGATTGGATAATTCGCTGATCTCGCGCGGCATCGAGGGCAACATCCCGCCCGCGACCCCTGCGCGCTCGGCATGGGATCACTGCGTATGGCGTGCCGTCGCGCGGGCTGATAAGCGGTCATTGACGGCTGACGGACCGACGCGCCCGTCGCGTCGGCGGATGTCCGCGCCCATGGTCTGGCCTCGCTGCGACCGAGGCCCCGGCGCGCGCCGCGACATGCGCCCGCCGCCAGCGCATCGCATTGGCCCGACCGGCCGGCCGCGCGCGCCCCGATCGCGGGCATTTGACGTGAAACGGGAACGCTTAAGCGATTGCGAAGCGGGATAATTCGCCATTGCCCCCCAGATATGAGATTGTGCCATAAGCGGCGGTTCCCCGGAGCATAAAGGGTTGCGCCCGTGACCATCGCGGAGGGATCACGCCTGGGTTGACAGACGCGCCCGCTGCCGGCCGATTTGGCCGCCGGACGAATTTGCAAAATTTACGTGAAGCGTAATGAAACACAGTCGGAGCTGAAGCGTTGGCGTGGCGGGGAACATATAATTGTAGTGCGCAATGATCATTCCAGTTCGATTTCCGTCCTTGCATTGGCCTGCCCCACCGCCGATCCCGCCATCGGTGTTCACAAATAGGCGGTTCGACCTCCTCTCCGGTTTTGCCAATGCGGTCGTCGTCGTGAGCTGCGGCATTCTGGGGCTGATTGCCTCCCTCGAAGTTCCCCCGATCGTCCGCTATCCGATCGAGCAAACGCTCCGGCCCGCCATCAAACGCCCTCTGGTGCTGCTGACCGCCGATGGCCAGCCCTTCGCCAAACGCGGCGACTGCATGGCCGCGCCGGTTAAGATCGATGAATTGCCCCAGCATTTCATCGACGCGCTCGTGGCGATGGAGGATCGCCGGTTTTACAGCCATCTCGGCGTCGATCCTTTAGGGATCCTTCGAGCCGCCAGGCGGAACTACGACGCCGGCGGCACGCGGGAGGGCGGCAGCACCATTACCCAGCAACTTGTGAAAATGTCGTTTCTGACGAGCGCCAGAACCTTGGAGCGCAAGATTGAAGAGGCGATGCTGGCCATGTGGC
This sequence comes from uncultured Alphaproteobacteria bacterium, assembly GCA_963731855.1. Taxonomy (GTDB): domain Bacteria; phylum Pseudomonadota; class Alphaproteobacteria; order Rhizobiales; family Rhodomicrobiaceae; genus R-RK-3. The sequence continues at coordinate 72,330 of CAVSXH010000004.1, forward strand.
TGGAATTGCGTCTGACCAAGGCTCAGATCATCGAGCGCTACCTGAACAGCGCTTATTTCGGCGAAGGGTGTTTTGGCGCGCGCGCCGCCGCAAAGCACTTCTTCAATAAGCCTGTTGGCGAGCTGGACTTATGGGAAGCCGCTTTGATGGTGGCCCTGCTGCGTTCGCCCACCCAGCTTGCCAGCAACATCGACGATGCAAACGGGCGCGCCCGGCTGGTCATCCAGGCGATGGTTCGTGACGGACGGCTCGACCCGGCGCGGCTTGCCGAGATTGAGCCGGCGCGGCTCTACGCGGCCCGTGCCGAAGAGGTCGGCTCCGACTATGCCGATTGGCTGACGGAAACAATGCAAAAGGATTTGGAAAATCCTCACTCGCGGCAGCCGATCCAGGTCCATACCACCTTCGACTCCGGACTTCAGCGCATGGCTCAAGAGGCGGTGCGGTCGGTGCTCGAAAAGCAGGGCCGCAAGCAGAATGCGAGTCAGGCCGCGGTTGTCGTCATGCGGACCGATGGCCGGGTGGTGGCGATGGTCGGCGGCAAGGAGCGGGCGGCCAGCCAGTTCAACCGGGCTGTACAGGCACGTCGACAACCGGGTTCTTCGTTCAAGACGTTCGTCTATCTGGCAGCGTTGCGGGCCGGGGCGCGTCCAGACACGCTGATCACGGACGAGCCCATATCCATCGACGGGTGGGAGCCGAAGAATTTCGACGGCGAGCATCGCGGCACCATGGCGCTCACCGAGGCGTTTGCCGCCTCGATCAACACGGTCGCGGTGAAGTTGTCCGAAGCGGTCGGGCGCAATGCCGTCATCGCGGCGGCGCACGATCTTGGGATCGGCTCGCCGCTTGCGCCCAATGCGAGCCTTTCGCTCGGCACGTCGGAAGTATCGCTACTCGAGATGACGTCCGCTTACGCCGCAATCGCGGCAGGCGCCTTTCCGGTGAAGCCCTGGGGCGTCGCCGGTCTCGATGCCCGGCCCAAAGACGGCGGCAAACCTCCGCGCGGCGCGGGTCTTTGGAAACTTGCCGAGGCGGATGAGCTCCGCGAACTTCTCTCGGCGGTCGTTCGCAGCGGCTCCGGCCATGCCGCGAGCCTGCCGATAGCGGCTTACGGCAAGACCGGCACCAGCCAGGAACACCGCGACGCGTGGTTCATCGGTTTTGCCGGCAATCTGGTGGTTGGAGTATGGGTCGGCAATGACGATAGTTCGCCGATGAAAAGGGTTACGGGCGGCGGCCTTCCGGCGCAGATCTGGAAGAAGTTCATGCAGGGCGCGCTGAAGTCCGACCCGAAATTCGAGCGGAAACTGCTGAAAGTTGCGGCATTCGAGGCGCGGCGCCGAACCCCGGCGGATCGCCCGACGAGCATTGCCTCACTGGACGGAATGTTCATCGGCGCCGCCGATTCGAAGCAGGGCAAGACAGCCAGCTACGGGCATGTCACGACGCGCGGCCTGTACGAGCGCCCCGCGCCCCCTCGGTTCGAACGGGTGGAACCGCGTGGTTCGGGCGTCAGCGCAGACTTCCAACGCCGGCTCAACAATATGGGTTGGCCCGGCCAGTAGGAGAGCCGGGCCGAGGCCCCGCCAACGTCAGCTATCCCATCCCCGCCTTGGTGGAGACAGGCCTTGACGTGGTGCTTAGTCTTCCGAGCGTATAGCCCGGTCGAGGCTTATGGAACCGCCACCGGCCGCCGCGATATAAAGCAGCACGAAGCAATAGAGAATGGCGAGCTCACCTTGATTGAGGATCGGATAAGGGCCTTGCGGAGCGTGCGCGTAAAAATAGGCAACGGCGAGCATACCCGAGAGGATGAACGCCACCGGCCGAGTGAAGAGGCCGAGGATAAGCAGGATGCCGCCCACCAGTTCAAGAACGCCGGCAAAGCCTCCCATCGTCATAGGCGAGGCATTGTTCATCGGCCCTTCTGGAAAGTTCAGATACTTCCCGGTGCCGTGCTGCAGGAGCAGCAGACCCGTCATAAAGCGCAAGAGACTCAGGAGTGCCCCGCTGTAAGGTCGTAAGAAACTCATCGTTTTTCCCTCCGAATTGGTCGCGCCGAACCACGCGGATATGAGCGGGGTTTCAAAGCGCGCGCGTTCACTTTATCGCGAGATTTTGCGTTCCGGAACGCGTAACCGCCGACGTGTGCAGGAAAATTTTCACGTCATTGTCTAATTGCCACCTTCTCATTCGTCATATCGGTGACAACGATGACCGGCATGACCGTCCGGTGAAACAAGGAGTGACACATGATAAGAATTGTGGTGGCCGGCGCATGGATTGCTTTTGCAGTGCTCTCGCAAGCAGCGATTGGCCTAAGCGAAACCGCGGCCGCTCAAGGCGCCGCCGTTCCGACAGAGGCGCGGGCGGGCGCGTATAAGCTCGACAAAGCCCATGCCAGCCTTCTTTTCCGCGTCAATCATCTGGGCTTTTCGAACTACACCGCCCGCTTCCGGCGCTTTGACGCGGATCTGCAATTCGATCCGGCCAAGCCGACCGCGATGAGCGTGAGCGCCACGATCGACCCGAGCTCGATCGAAACCGATTACCCGGATCCTGCCAAGCTCGATTTCAATGCCGAATTGCGGGGCGGCAAGTTTCTCGACACGGTGACGTTTCCAGCCATCACCTTCCGCTCGACAGCGGTCGAACTCAAGGGAGCGAACACCGCGCTCGTAAAGGGCGAACTGGGTCTCCACGGCGTGACCCGTCCCATGACGCTCGATGTGACCTTCAATGGCGGCTATGGTGGCCACCCCATGGACCCGCAATCCCGCATCGGCTTTTCCGCGCGTGGCGTGCTGAAGCGGTCCGAATTCGGGATGGGCTACGGCGTGCCGGCCGAGGGCTCCAATATGGGTGTCAGCGATGCTGTTGAAGTTCTGATCGAGGCCGAATTCAACGGACCGCCGTTGGAGCCCACGAAGTCGCAATAGATCGGGCTTCGCGATCCCTCCGGAGCCTCCCCGGGCAGTTATAGGTTCTGCCGTTTGAACCTGTCGCGATATTTGCTCGTATTGGCTCCGGAGACCATGAACACGCCGTCCCCCCGGTAGTGGATCGTGCGCGGGTATTTGGGCGACGTCGCTACGTGAGCCTTCACGACCTCCAGAACAAACAAGCTGTACTTCGAGATGAGGCTCGCATCGGCCAGCTTGCACTCGAAATTCGCATAGCACTCGGCGATGAGCGGCGCGTTGACTTTCGTGCCGGGAACCGCCGTCAGCTCGAATTTCGCGAATTTATCGACTTCGCGGCCAGAGCAGTTGCCGATATCGACCACCTTAGGCGCGAGATACTCCGCCGGGATGTTGATCACGCATTCCCGTGACTTTCGGATCATGCCGAAACTGTGGTTCTCGTCCCATATGTAGCAGCCGATGAGAGACGGCTCGAACCCCATGACCATATGCCAGCCCATGGTCATAATGTTCGTCTTGCCGTCCGAAGCCGAACTGACGAGGACGATCGGACCGGGTTCAAGGAACCGGCGGATGCCGGAGATGGGGAAATCCGCTTTTCGGTAGGCTTGCATGTCAACTCCCCGTCGGCGGTCGAAATTCAGCGCAGAGGGGACAATTCGCGGGACACGCGCCGGTTCGTTCTCACGCTCGCCCCGGCGATGACACGAAGAGGTCAGCGCGCGGCGAGACGTTCCTTCACCAGCGCGCTGGCCTTGCTCATATCGAGCTGGCCGGCATAGCCCGACTTCAGCGCCGCCATCACCTTGCCCATGTCCTTGACACTGCTGGCGCCGGTCTCGGCGATGGCCGCATCGATCGCGGCTTTCGTCTCCTCCGGCCCAAGCTGCGCGGGTAGGAATTGCTCGATGAGGGCGATCTCGGCGGTTTCCTTATCGATCAGATCCTGGCGGTTGCCTTGGCGGAACATCTCGATCGCCTCGCGCCGCGACTTGATCAGCCCTTGCAGAAGGCTGAGAATTTCCTCGTCGCCGATCTGCTGATCGCCGCGAGGCCGCGCCACGTCGATGTCCTTCTGCTTGATCGCGGCATTGATCATGCGGATGGTGGACAGCGCCGCCTCGCTCCTGGCCTTCATCGCCTCCTTCATCGCCGCCGTAATCGTCTCACGCACCATAGTAGTCCTCCTCCGCTGAGCCTTGAGGCTGATACATAAGGCGGCGCGGGCGGGCGCGCTACGGGCAATGTTTTGGCGCGCGGTCGACCTGGAGCAGACCGTTGCTGTCTGTCCGAAAAGACGTGATATTGAGGCGATATTAAGGGAATGGCTGTGGATCAAATGCCGACGAAAGTAGATTCGGCCACAACGATGACCCGGATCGAAGCCGACGGCACGCAGCTGCGTCGGACCTCCGTGGTCACCGGCACGGTCTCGGCCTTACCCAACGAGATGAAATCTGAAATCGCCGCGTGGATTTGCGCGCCCATCCTCCATTCGTGAAGCTGCTTCGCGCCGGCGGCTCCGTGAAGCAAGTCTATGTCCGGACCGACGAATCGCAGATCGGTGCAAACCGCGCCGCATGAGCAAAGCCAATACCGACGAAACGAACATATCCGGTCCCCCGAGCCTCTACACGCCGACAGCTCCGACGGCGGGGATCAGGCGTGGTCTCCAGCCGCGTGTTGGTGCCGCGCCTCTCTGCCCGCGCTTGCCCATCTGTGAAACGCTGCCGGAGATTATCCGTGTTGGGGCAGCCCTTCGGGCCGCCCCTTTTGGTCCAACCCGCGCGACGCCCAACGGAAAAACCCAGCCAGCCAAATCCAACAAGCGCGTTCCAAGCGCCCAACATTTGGAACGTCAGGCATGCGTAATGCGCTGTAACTTGCTGGATTTATTCGTAAATTGGCGTCCCCGCCGCGATTCGAACGCGGGACCTGCAGCTTAGGAGGCTGCCGCTCTATCCTGCTGAGCTACGGGAACGGGATTCTCTCACTCAGGTTTACTTGCGTCTTGCGTCAACGGCAAGCCCTGACCGCAGCCACACTCCAGCCGAGGATCTGCGTAGCCCTTCGTAAGTATTGGCCGGCGGGTACCCTGGGCGATGTGTTTTGGTATAAGGGAGATACAAAACAAGAACACGCCATCCTCTACCGCCCCCCAGCTGGAGTTCGCCCGATGCCACGAACCGTCTTCAAGAGCACTCCGCAAATGCAGAACATTTTCGTGACGGCGACCGTCCTATGTCTGACCTTTGCCACTGGCGCATACGCGGAATGCAAAGGTGAGGATGGAGGCGCCGGCATCGTCACGGAAATACAGGAAGGTGAAACGCTCATCCTGGAGGATGGTCGCACCGTGCGTCCGGCCGGCATTCTCGGACCGAAACGCGCACGGGGCGGACCGGCTTCGGAAGCGCGCGCCGAAATGGAAAAGGCATTGTCGGATCTAACGCTCGGCAAGAAAGTCACGCTGCGCCTTGGTGAACGCAAGCGTGACCGCTATGGGCGGCTTCTCGCCCAGATCACGCTGAGCCGCGACCATGAAAGCATATGGCTTCAGGAGCGGCTTATCGCGGAGGGGCTGACCCGCGTTCTCTCCTTCCCGGAAAGCCGACTCTGCACCGCTGAACTCTTGGCGAAGGAGGAGGAGGCGAGGAAGGCACAGAAGGGCCTCTGGAAAACCGGATTCTTCGCGATCAGATCCGCCGAAGCAGAAGATCTCCTGTCCCGCCTTGCGCAAAGCTATGAGATCGTCGAGGGCGAGGTGCGCAGTGTCGCTGACATCAAGGGACGAACCTACGTCAATTTCGGCGACAATTGGCGCAAGGATTTCACGGCGTTCATCTCGCCGCAAACCGCGAAATTGTTCGGCGGCGCGCCTGCGGCAGGGCCAATGACGAGTTTCGACGCTGCCGCGTTGAAAGGCAAGCGCATCCGGGTGCGGGGCTGGCTGAAGAATTTCAACGGCCCCTCGATAACCGTCACCCATCCGGAGCAGATCGAAATCCTGGAACAGAAATCAGCTGCCGCTGCGGAGCAGTAGGGTGCATATGCGGTCGTCCGGCGGCTGTGGGGTCGGATGAAAAGCGTCGGTGTGCGCCATCCGCTCGCGTAGCCCCCTCTCGCCATACATGCGAAAGTGCAGCCCAGAGGTCGTAGGCGCTACCGAACCCCAATTCCTCGATGCCGGCGCGACCCGGCGGCTATCGGCGGCGGCGCGAATCGCGATCATAAACGAACAGCCGGATGGCGCTCGACAGGCTGGCCTCCCCCCGTACGGCATCGATGGCGGCAACGAGCGCGGCGACCGCGACGCCCCTCTCAAGCGCAATGGCACGCAAGCCGTCCCAGAATGGCTGCTCAAGCGAGATCGACGTCCGGTGCCCGGCAATGGCGAGCGAGCGCTTGCGCGGTTTTTGCGCCTCAGCCGCATCCCAACCGCCGAGCAGATCCTCCGGCGGCAGGGATGGCGCGGAATTCATGACGAACACGCCCATGCTCACGCGCCCGGCCCGACCATCGTCTCCGGCCGCACGATCGCATCGAAATCCGCCTCGCTGACATAGCCGAGCCGCAGCGCTTCCTGCTTCAGCGTCGTGCCATGCTTATGCGCGTATTTGGCGATTTCCGTCGCCTTGTCATAGCCGATCTTCGGGGCAAGCGCCGTCACCAGCATCAGCGATCGTTCCATCATCTCGGTGATACGGGCCATGTTCGGCTCAATCCCCTTGATGCAATTGTCCGTGAGGCTGACGCAGGCGTCGGCCAGGAGCCGGATGGATTGCAGCAGATTATAGGCGATCACCGGCTTGAACACATTCAGCTCGAAATGGCCCTGGCTGCCTGCCATCGTCACCGCCATATGGTTGCCGACCACCTGACAGCAGACCATGGTCATTGCCTCGCATTGCGTCGGGTTCACCTTGCCCGGCATGATCGAGGAGCCCGGCTCGTTTTCCGGCAGTGAAAGCTCGGCGATGCCCGAGCGCGGGCCGGAGCCGAGCAGGCGGATATCGTTGGCGATCTTGAACAGGCTTACCGCCAGCACGTTGAGCGCGCCGGAAAGCTCGACCGCCGCGTCGTTGGCGGCGAGCGCCTCGAATTTGTTGGGCGCGGTCACGAACGGCAGGCCCGTAAGATTGGCGACTTCGCTAGCGAAGCGCTCGGCGAAACCGGGTGGGCAGTTGATGCCCGTCCCCACCGCCGTTCCACCCTGCGCCAGCGCGTAGACGCGGGGAAGCGCCGCTTTCACCCGCTCGATCCCAAGCCGCATCTGCGCGGCATAGCCCGAGAATTCCTGGCCGAGGGTCATCGGCGTCGCATCCTGCAGGTGGGTACGGCCAATCTTGATAATGCCCATCCAGGCCGCCGATTTCTCCTCCAGCGCCTTGGCCATATAGTCCAGCGCGGGCAGCAGCCTGTTGCTCACCTCCTCTGCCGCAGCGATGTGGATCGCCGTAGGGAAGGTGTCGTTGGAGGATTGCGAGCGATTGACGTCATCATTGGGATGCACGGGCTTTTTCGAACCCATTTCGCCGCCCAGCATCTCGATCGCCCGGTTCGAGATCACCTCATTGGCGTTCATGTTCGATTGCGTGCCAGAACCCGTCTGCCACACGACCAGGGGGAAATGCGCGTTCAACTTGCCGTCGATCACCTCCTGAGCGGCGTCGGCGATCACCCTGGCCAGCGGCTCTTCCAGCTTGCCGAGCGCCAGATTGGTCAGCGCCGCGCATTTCTTGATGATCCCAAGGGCGCGCACCAGCGGCACCGGCATGGTCTCGCCGCCGATCTTGAAATTGCCGAGGCTGCGCTGCGTCTGCGCGCCCCAATATTTGTCGGCAGCGACTTGAAGCGGGCCGAAGCTGTCGGTTTCCGTGCGGCTGGGATGGTCTGGCATGGGCGGCGGCTCTTGTCTCAAGCATCATTCCGAAAGCGGTGTTTCCGGCGTTCGGAAAAAAATGATGCGCCACGAATGAAGCTAAGCAGGTCGCGCCCGCTTAGAGGTTTTGAGGGTCGTTTAACATGCGCGGCGGCTTCAAGCCAGACGCATCGCCAGGCTCGTCACCACCCAATTTCTGGCGAACATATTGCAGCAGCCGGCCATCGATCAGCATCAGGCCGCAGGCGATCAGCGCAAGGCCGGCGAAATGTCTCGGCGCTAGCGCCTCTCCCAGAACCAGTGCGCCGAGAAAGATCGCGCTCACCGGCACCAGGAGCGTCACCAGCATGACATTGGTTGCACCGGCCACGCGCAGAATTTCGAAATAGATGATGAAGGCGAGGGCCGTCGACAAAAGCGCGATCGCCAGCACGGCTGCGATGGCCACGGCATCCGGAGCGGGACGGCTGAACGGGTGGTCGAAGATGAAGACGATCGGCAATATGAACAGCGCGCCGAAAGCGAGCTGTCCGCAGGAGAGAATGACGGGCGGCACGTCTTTGAAGCGCTTGGCGAACACGCCCGCGACAGCATAACAAAACCCCGCCGCAAGCACCGCCCCTTCCGCGAGGAGCGGGCTGTCGTTCCAGCTCATGCGCACCGAAGGCGCCATGATGATGGCCACTCCGCCGAGGCCGGTAAGCACGCCGAGAAAGCGGCGCAGCGTAAATCTTTCGTCACGGGTAAAGAAATGCGCGACGACGATGGTCCATAATGGGGTCGCCGCATTGATGATCGAGGCCAGGCCGCCGTTAATTTCCGTCTGACCCCAATAGATCAGCGAGAACGGCGCGGCGGTGCCGATCACGCCGAGCACCACGAACCCGCTCCAAACCGCAGGGTTTTTCGGTAATTTAAGCCCGAGAACCGCAGCAATGACGGCGAGGGCGAGGGCCGCAAGCGCCATACGGAGGAAGGCCAAGGTGAACGGTTCGACCTGCTTGACGGCGATCGCCGCGAAGAAAAATGCGCCGCCCCAAAGGACGGAGAGGAAAACGAGCAATACCCATTCCCGCGTGCCCATGCGAAGCGCCGCCATGATCAAAGCTCCAGCTCATGATTGTTGCGGCGACATTAACGCGGTGGCCAAGCGTTAGCTATCCGATCCTTGCGGCCAAATTCCATGGGTAGTTGCGCCAGCTAAAGACCCTCCTTATCCAGGACATCGTTGATTTTTTTTCGGGCCTCCAGCAGTGCGTTAGTGGCTTCTTCGCGTTTAAAGAGCCTGGCATTGCCAGTGACTCCGTCGATAGCTTCATTAATTTTTTGCCGTAAGGTCTTCTTTTCCTTAATGGGAGTTGACAGGGAATAGAGCAAAATCAAAGCCGCTATGAATATAATCAGCGGCACGATAAGGAGCCACGGAAAATCCCATGCTGGATCCGGATAAGCCGGTGGCGGTTCGTAATACACAGACGTAGTGCAGCAGTCGTCCGACACGGCCTTTTCCCGACGCCCAGATGGGTGTCTTGGTTGGAGCCAAATTTATCCATTATTAATACAAATGCCTTCTTCTAAATCGTTAGGTTGCCGCATGAAACCGTTAACAATAAACAGTATTAATTGGTAAAGATCAGCGGGAATTCGTTAACGGATGGTCGTCTCGCGTGGCAAATGAAAAACCGGGCATTTGCCCGGCTTGTCCCGCGAAGGTCGCGGCCTTAGCGCGAAATCCGGTCAGGTAAGATCTATTGGTCCGTTGACTGGTGTCATCCCCGCGAAAGCGGGGATCCAGTATTTTACATAAATTCAATAATTTACTGGATTTCCGCTTGCGCGGGAATGACAATGAGAGAGAGCGCGGGACCTTTCAGCTCAAGTGGCTCCGTCAAGCGATGGTTACGCCGCCATCCGCGACGATGACTTGTCCCGTGATGAAGCTCGACGCCGGCGCGGCGAGGAACGCGGCGATCGGACCGATCTCGTCCGGCTCGCCGATTCTGCGCAGCGGTGTCACGGCGTTGCGGCGCTTGACCGCCTCTTCGTTCTCCCAAAGCGCTTTGGCGAAATCGGTCTTCACCAGGCCGGGGGCGATACAGTTGATGCGCACGTTCTTCGGCCCCCATTCCACTGCCAGATTACGGGCGAGCGCGAAGTCGGCCGCTTTCGAAATGCCATAGCCGCCCAGCATCGGAGCGGCGCGCAAACCCGCGATCGAGGACACGATCACCACGGCGCCGCCGCCTTGCTTCGCCATGTCAGGCATCACAAGATTGCAGAGCCAGAGATTGCTCTTCACATTTGAGCCCATGATCTTGTCGAAGGCATCGTCGGATAGTTCGCCCAATCGGGCCGTAGGACGGGTTCACGGCGGCGTTGCAGACCAGGATGTCGACCTGTCCCCATTCTGCCTTCGTCTTCGCGACCAGCGCCTCGACCTCGTCCTTCCGGCCGATATTGCATGGAATGACGGTCGCCTGTCCCCCTTCCGCCTTGATCGCCGCAGCGACCTCCTCGCAGGGCTCCGCCTTACGGCTTGAGACGACGACTTTCGCGCCGAGCCGGGCCATCGTCTCGGCGATGGAGCGGCCGATGCCACGGCTGGAGCCTGTGATGATTGCGACCTTGCCGTCCAGACGAAATGGATCCTTCATACGCGCCCTCCCGAGAGGCAGTTGAATTTGGATTTTAACCGGCGATGTCCCAGGCGCGATCGGCGAGCAGCGTCGCGATCGGACCCATGCTGATCGCCGATGTGTTCGAGGCATTGCCGGCTCGCGCCCGCGCCAGCACGCCTTCGAGAATGACCGCGAGGCGAAACAGGCAGAAGGCGATGTGGAACGGCGTGATGTCCCCGCTCCGCCCGGTGCGCTCCTTATAGACGGCGACCAGTTCCTCTTGCGGCGGGATGCCGAGCGCGTCGAGATCGAGCCCTATCAGCCCGTCATACATGCCGTGCGGCATGTTGTGCCGGATGCAGACATAGGCCAAATCCGCCATCGGATGGCCCAGCGTCGACAGTTCCCAATCGAAGATGCCGATGACGCGCGGCTCGGCCTCATGGAACATCATATTGTCGAAGCGGAAGTCGCCATGAACGACGACGGTCTCGTCGTCGTCCTCGGGGATGTTCCTCGGCAGCCAGGCGACAAGCTTGTCGATGGACGGGTTGACACGTCCATCCGTTTGTGAGCCTTCCCACTGTTTGCTCCAGCGGGCGATCTGACGCGCGAAATAGCTGCCCGGCTTGCCGTAATCGGCGAGGCCGACGGCCCTGTAATCCACCTTGTGCAGCCTGGCGAGCGCGTCCATCAGGCCGAAATAGATGGTGCGGCGCTCTTCCTTTGGCACTTCGGGGAGGGTCGGCGACCAGAAAACCCGCCCATGCATCCGCTCCATCACATAGAACGGCGTGCCGACAATGGCGCGGTCGTCGCTGAAGAAATGCATCCGCGGCACGGGCACGTCGGTTTTCCCGAGCGCCGACAACACGCGGTATTCCCGGTCTACGGCGTGGGCGGACGGCAAGAGCTTGCCCGGCGGCTGCTTGCGCATGACGAACTCGCCCTTATCCGTGGCGAGGATAAAGGTGGGATTCGACTGGCCGCCGCGCATCTGGCGGATGCCATCCATCTTGGCGCCGATCTTGTCGAGCAGCAGCTTTTCGAGCGCGGCGGTATCGAAGCGATGCGCCTCGCGGACCTCGACCGTCTCCGGAAGAGGTTCGCCCGCGCCCGCCTCTGCCGCGCCCGGCTCGTCACCTTGCATTGCGCTCACCCGGCCCCTTGTTCATGTATTTGGCCAGCTCGACTTTGGCGATGGTCTCGCGATGCACTTCGTCCGGCCCGTCGGCCAGCCGCAGCGTTCTCGTGCCGGCCCAGGCTTTCGCAAGATGGAAGTCCTGGCTGACGCCTGCGCCACCATGCACCTGAATGGCGCGGTCGACCACCTTCTGGGTGATATTCGGCGCGACGACCTTGATCATGGCGATCTCGGCCCTTGCCGATTTGTTGCCCACCGTATCCATCGCGTGAGCCGCGTGCATCGTCAACAGGCGCGCCTGATCGATCTCCATGCGAGATTCGGCGATCCAATGCCGCGTCACGCCGTGATCGGCGACCGGCTGGCCGAACGCCACGCGGGATAGCGCCCGGTGGCACATGGATTCCAGCGCCCGTTCGGCCACGCCGATGCAGCGCATGCAATGATGGATGCGGCCAGGGCCAAGGCGGCCTTGCGCGATCTCGAAGCCGCGCCCTTCGCCGAGCAGGATATTGCTCGCCGGTACGCGCACATTCTCGAAATTCACCTCGGCATGGCCGTGCGGCGCATCGTCATAGCCGAACACCGTGAGCGGACGCATCACCGTCACGCCAGGCGTGTCGATCGGCACGAGGACCATCGACTGCCGCTGATGTTTCGCGGCATCCGGATTGGTGAGGCCCATGACGATCAGGATCTTGCAACGCGGGTCCATCGCCCCGGAGGTCCACCATTTCCGTCCGTTGATGACGTAGTCACCGCCATCGCGCTTGATCTCGGTCTGGATGTTGGTGGCGTCCGATGACGCAACCGCCGGCTCAGTCATGGCGAAAGCCGAGCGGATGGTGCCTTCCATCAGCGGCTTCAGCCACTCGTCCTTATGCGCGGCCGTCCCGTAGCGGAGGATCGTTTCCATGTTGCCGGTATCGGGCGCGGAACAGTTGAACGTCTCGGATGCGATCGGGGAGCGCCCCATCACCTCGCACAGCGTGGCGTAATCCACATTGCTGAGACCCTCGGGAGATTCGTGCTTCGGCAGGAAAAGGTTCCACAGCCCCTCCTCCTTTGCCCTTGCCTTCAATTCCTCGATGACCGGAGGGACGGTCCATCGGCTAGGGCCGGAATCCAGCTGCTCGGCGTAGACATTCTCGGCCGGAATAACGTGCTCGTCCATGAAGTCCACGACCCGGCGCTTTAGGGCTTCGGCACGTTCGGAGATCGGCGGCATCATTGGCGGTTTCCTAATCGCTATTGATCGTTTGCTACATTATGCGCCCGGCGGTGGCGACCGCCAAGACGCAGCGCGCACGCACATTCGTGGTGCTCACACGATCTCGAAAAGACCGGCCGCCCCTTGCCCGCCGCCGACGCACATGGTCACGACGGCATATTTCACGCCGCGGCGCTTGCCCTCGATCAGCGCATGGCCGGTGAGGCGCGCACCGGTCATGCCGTAGGGATGGCCAATGGAGATCGAGCCGCCGTTGACGTTCAGCTTTTCCGATGGAATGCCGAGCCTGTCGCGGCAGTAGATCACCTGGCTGGCAAATGCTTCGTTGAGTTCCCACAGGCCGATATCGTCCATCTTCAGACCAGCGCGCTCCAAGAGGCGCGGCACCGCGAATACCGGCCCGATGCCCATCTCGTCGGGCTCGCAGCCGGCAACGGCAAAGCCGCGATAGATGCCCATCGGCGTGATGCCGCGCCGGGATGCTTCCTTGTCGGACATGAGCACGCAAGCGCTAGCGCCGTCGGAAAGCTGGCTGGCGTTACCTGCCGTAATGAACTGGTCCTCGCCGCGCACGGGCTTGAGCTTCGCCAAGCCTTCGCGGGTCGTATCCGGCCGGTTGCCTTCGTCCTTCTCGACCGTGACCTGGCGCTGGGTGACCTCCTTGGTTTCCTTGTTCTCCACCGCCATGATCGTGGTCATGGGTACGATCTCGTCGGAGAGCAGGCCCTCCTGCTGGGCGCGTGCGGTCTTCTGCTGGCTGGTCAGCGCATATTCGTCCTGAGCCTCGCGAGAGATGCCGTAGCGTTTCGCCACGATGTCGGCCGTCTCGATCATCGGCATGTAGATGGCCGGCTTGTTCTCCAGCAGCCAGGCATTGGCGAAGTGGCTCCGGTTCATAGTCATCTGCGCCAGGCTGATCGAACTCAAGGCCGCCGCCGATCGCCACCGGCACGCCGTCGACGATGATGCTCCGGGCGGCAATCGCGATCGCCTGCAGACCGGAGGAGCAGAACCGGTTGACTGTCTGCCCGGCCACCGTGACCGGAAGCCCCGCGCGCAACGCCGCCTGCCGGGCGATATTGCCGCCCGTCGCGCCTTCTGGCGTTCCGCAGCCCAATGTCACGTCTTCGACTTCGCCCGGCTCTATCCCAGCGCGCTTGACCGCATGCGCGATGACATGGCCGCCCAGATCGGCGCCATGAGTGATATTGAATCCGCCGCGGACTGCTCTGCCGATCGGGGTGCGGGCCGTGGAAACGATGACGGCATCAGTCATGTGCTGTTCCTTTGAATGACTGCTAATTATCCTGCGAGACGAACGCCTTGCGCCGTTCCTCCTGTTTCAGTTCGACCTTCGAGAGCTTGCCGACCGCCGTACGCGGCAGCGCATCGCGGAATTCGAGCTGCGTCGGCATTTCATAACTCCCGATCTTGTCTTGCAGGAATTCATGCAGCTCGCTGAGCGTGAAGTCCGGCGCTCCCGCTTTGAGCTTGATGAACGCCTTCGCGGCCTCGCCGCGATAATTGTCGGGTACGCCGATAACCAGCACTTCCTCGACGCTAGGGTGTTCGTAGATCGCCTGCTCGACCATCTGCGGGTACACATTGAAGCCGCTCGAAATGATCATGTCCTTCTTGCGGTCGACAATGAAGAAGAAACCGTCCTGGTCCATATAGCCGATATCGCCGGTCAGGAAGTAGCCATCAGCAAACGCATTGGCGGTTTCCTCCGGCCGGTTGAAATAGCCGCGCGTCACATTGGGACCTTTGATGCGCAGTTCGCCGACCTCGCCCGGTTGAAGCTCCCTATATGGGTCGTCCAGGGCGACGATCCCTATTTCCACCCCCGCCACCGGCAAGCCAATAGTCGCAGGCGGGGGCGTGCCATGCGCGGACGGAACGAAGGTTCCCGCCGGCGCGGTTTCGGTCATCCCCCAACCGCCGCCGAGCTTGTGCCCGGTCAGCTTCTCGAACCGCAGCTTCACATCGACCGGAAGCGGAGCCCCGCCCGATCCGCACGACGTCAGCGACGACAGATCCCGCTGGGAGATGTCCGGACGGTTGGCGAGCGCGATCCACATTGTCGGGACGCCGGGAAACGACGTGGCGCGGTTGACCTCTATGTCGTGCAATGTCTGGTCCACATCGAATTTGGGACGCGAGCAGAATAAGACCGCCGCGCACCAGATTGCGCAGGAGTATCGTTGTCAGCGCGTAAATGTGGAACAGCGGCAGGACGCCTACGACGATTTCTTCGCCCCTCGGGGTGCGGGGGTCGTGCGGCGATTCGGGCGCGACATTGTCATACATATCGTAAATCGAGATCGTGGCGCTCAGATTGCCGTGGCTGAGCATCGCGCCTTTGGGCATTCCTGTGGTGCCCCCGGTATATTGCAGCAGCGCGATGTCGTCCGGCGATGTTTCCGGCCAGTGCCTTGGCCGCGGCGGCGCTTCCGCCACCAGAGTGTTGAACTTCACCACGCCCGGGCTGTCGGGAATCGGCATCAGCGGAATTTGCGGCGGGCCCCATTCGGAATCGTCGCCGACGATAACGAGATCGACCAGTTCCTGATCCAGCAGCTTCAGCGCATGCGGCAGCAGGTTGGAGAAGTTGGTCGTCACGATGGTCCGCGCGCCACTGTCCTTGACCTTGTGCGCAAGTTCCCGTTCGGCGTCGAGAGGGCTGAGATGCACCAGTGTCGCGCCCGCCTTCAGCCCGCTGAAGAAAGAGATCGGGTGCAAAGGGGTATTGGGCAGATAGAGCGCGATCGGCTTTTCGCGGTCATGCCCCAGCGCATAGAGCGCGGCGGCCGCCTTCTCCACCCTGTCCGCAAGCTCGTCGAAGGTGAGCTTGCGTCCGCGAAATTCGATGAATGGCTTGCGTCCATGTTCGGCGACCGCCTTATCGAACATGGCCGGTATCGTGGTGATGTTGATCGGGGCGTCCCAACTGAGGCCCGGAGGATAGGACTTCTCCCAGTGGAACGGGCGCTTGCTCATAATTCACCCCTTGGCGGAGAGAGAACCAAACCCCTTGCCCTCGCTCGCCAGCTTCGTCAGCAGCGGTGCGGGCTCCAGCGTCTTGTCGCCGGTCTGGCTCGCGTAGAAGCGGAGGCGATCGGCGATGTGCTGCAAGCCGACATTGTCGGCATAGTGCATCGGGCCACCGCGATAGACCGGCCAGCCATAGCCATAAACCCAGGTGACATCGATGTCGCCGGGGCGCATGGCGATGCCTTCCTCCAGAATGCGCGCGCCTTCGTTGATCATCGGATAAATCATCCGCTCGGTGATCTCCTCCTTGGATATGGGGCGGCGCTCGATGCCCAGCCGCTTGGAGGTTGCAACGATCAGCGCGTCGATCTCCGGATCCGGGCGCGGCACGCGCGAACCCTCCTCATAAAGGTAATAGCCTTTGCCGGTTTTCTGCCCGTAGCGGCCCATTTCATACAGCGCGTCGGAAATCTCAGCCTTCGCGCCGGTACCCTGGCGGACACGCCAGCCGACATCGATGCCGGCGAGGTCGCCCATGGCGAACGGTCCCATCGGGAAGCCGAATTCCGCGATGGCCTGATCGACCTCCTGCGGCAGCGCGCCTTCGAGAATGATGCGCTCGGCCTGGGTCGAGCGACGGCCCAGCATACGGTTGCCGATGAAGCCGAAGCAGACGCCGCTGATGACGCCCACCTTGCCGATACGCCGCCCTGTTTCGACGGCCGTTTTCAACGCCTCATGCGAGGTTTCCTTGCCGCGCACCGTCTCCAAAAGTTTCATAACATTGGCGGGAGAGAAGAAGTGCATGCCGACCACGTCGCCGGGGCGGTTGGTGGCGCGTGCGATCTCGTCCACATCCAGCGTCGACGTATTGGTTGCGAGCACCGCGCCCGGTTTGGCGATCCGGTCGAGTTCGGCGAAGATCTTCTTCTTCAGCCCCATGTCCTCGAACACCGCTTCGATCATCATGTCGGCATCGGCCGCGGCCTCAAGGCCGATCGCGCCCTTGATCAGGCGGAAACGCTTCTCGGCCTGTTCCGGGGTCATGCCGCCTCTTGCCGCCGTCGCGCGGTAATTCTTCTCGATGACGCTAAGGCCGCGATCGAGCGCGCGCCTGCTCCGTCTCGATGATGGTGACGGGGATGCCGACATTGGCAAAACACATGGCGATGCCGCCGCCCATCGTGCCCGCACCGATCACCGCCGCCTTGGACACATTGCGCGCCTTGGTGCCGGCCGGCATGTCGGGCACTTTCAGCGCCTCGCGTTCGGCGAAGAAGATATGCCGCTGCGATTTGGACTGATCGCCCGCGACCAGCTTCATAAACAGGTCGCGCTCGCGCTTCATGCCCTCGTCGAAGGGCAATGTGAGGGCGTTGCGCACGGATTCGACGCAGGCCATCGGCGCTTCGAGGCCGCGTGCGCGCTTAGTCAGATTGCCGGCGAGCTTCATTGAACGCCTTCTCGTCATAGACCAGCTTCTCCGAGCGGTCGCGCACGCGGATCAGCGCGCGGCCTTCCGCAACGACCTTGCGGGCGAATGCCTTCGCATCCTCGAGCAACATCCTGGATTTCCAAACGCCCCTCGCCAGCCTTGGCAGGCGAGACGGCGTCGGCAGCTACGGGAAAGCTCATCGACCAGACCGAGTTCCTTTGCCTTGGCCGCGCCGATCGGATCGCCGGTGACGATCATCTTCAGCGCTTCTTCCGCGCCGACAAGCCGCGGCAGGCGCTGCGTGCCGCCCGCTCCGGGGAGAATGCCGAGTTTGACTTCCGGCAGCCCGAGCCTGGCGCTTTCGGCCGCCACCCGGAAATGACAGGCAAGTGCAACTTCCAGGCCACCGCCGAGGGCCGTGCCGTGGATTGCCGCGACCGTAGGCTTATGAATTTCGTCGAGAAGGGTAAGGACTTCGTGGAGGCCAGGGGACTGCGGCGGCTTGCCGAATTCGGTGATGTCGGCGCCCGCGATAAAGGTGCGTCCCTTGCAGCCTATCACGATCGCCTTGATGCTCGCATCGTCCCGCGCAGCCTGCAAATTCTCGTAAAGCCCTGCGCGAACTCCGTGGCTCAAGGCGTTGACCGGTGGGTTGTCGACGAGAATGACGGCCACGTCGCCGTCGCGGTTCATTTCCACGAGCGTGGTCAAGAGCGATACCCTCCCTTGGGTTGTATAGTTTCGTATTCGCGGAAGATTTTGTGCCGCGCATTCCGCAATGCGAAATTCTATTCTGCATATTTGACACAAAGAGTAGGATGTGCTGCACTCCTTGTCAACGAAAGGGAGGAATAAGTGGCGCGCAGCCGATCCAAAGCTGTAGCGGCCCAGGACGACGCCCCGGAGCTATCCGGCTGGGCGCGGCGTCCTGGCGATCGCCAATTCGTCGCGGCGCTTGCGCGCGGCCTGGAGGTGCTTCGCGCTTTTCGTCCCAATGACGGGCTGCTCGGGAATGTGGAGATCGCCGAACGGACGAATTTGCCGAGGCCGACGGTCACACGCCTCACCTACACGCTCACTAAACTTGGCTATCTAACTTACCTCGAACGCCTCGGCCGCTACAAGCTCGCTCCGGCGGCGTTGTCGATCGGCTACGCGGCAATGGCCAATTTCCGCATTCGCGAAGTCGCCCGGCCGTTCATGCAAGCCATGGCGGAAGAAGCGTCGGCGTCCGTCGCGCTCGGCGGGCCCGACCGGCTGAGCATGGTCTATATCGGACACTGCCGATCGGAGAGCCAGGGGATCGGGGTGCGCCTCGATGTCGGCTCTCGGCTGCCCATGGCCACCAGCGCCATGGGCCGGGCCTATCTCGCCGCCTTGTCCGAGCCGGATCGCGACGAGATGTTCGAACTCATTCGCCACAGGGCGGGCGCCGATTGGCCCAAGGTCAGGGCGTCGATCGAAGAAGGGATCGAACAGGTCGCCACGCACGGCTTCGCCATGTCGGTTGGGGAGTGGCAACAGGACGTTAATGGTGTGGGCGTGCCGTTTGTCCCCGACGATGGCTCAGGCATCCTGGCATTCAATTGCGGCGCGCCGGCCTTCCGGCTCGACCGGGACAGACTCCAGAACGAACTGGGGCCGCGGCTTGTCGCCATGGTCCATGCGATCTCCCGCATCCTGTCGGGGACGGGCATGGATTTCGACATTCGCAACTATCAGGAACCGGTTTTCTCGGGTGGGGATCAGGGAGGAGACAATGACCACGCGCAGGGGAAGGGCAATCGCGCCAAGACCGCCAGCCGGGGCGCGAAACAGACCGGCAATTAATGCATGCGTCCGCATGCATCTGGAGCGCCAATGAATCCTCGGACGAACGGCGCGGCCTATCCGCCGCTATTGGAGGTTAAGGACGTTGCCGTTCGTTTTGGCGGCATCGTCGCACTCGCGGGGGTGTCGTTCAATCTCGCGCGTGGTCAGATTTTGGGTTTGATCGGCCCCAACGGCGCGGGCAAGACCACCCTCTTCAACTGTCTGTCGCGTCTCTATCAGCCAAGTTCCGGGGATATTCTTTTTGAAGGCCAGTCGATCCTGGCAAGGCCCGCGCACCGTATCGCGGAAATCGGGATCGGACGCACCTTCCAGAACGTGGCGCTGTTCGACAGGTTGACGGTGCTGCAGAACGTCATGATCGGCGGGTCACACCCGCGACAAGAGCGACTATCTCAGCGACGCCCTGGCGCTACCCTGGGTGACGCGGCAAGACGCCGAATTGCGGCGGAAGTCCATGAAGGTGCTCGCCGATCTCGGGCTCGAAGGCGAAGCCAATCGTCCGGTGCAGGGCATGCCTTTCGGCACGCGCAAGCGCGTTGAACTGGCGCGCGCGCTGGTCGCCAAGCCGAAGCTCATTCTGCTCGACGAGCCGGCGGGCGGTCTCAATCATGACGAACTCGGCGATCTCGCCCGGCTGATCCGGCATATTCGCGACGATCTCGGCGTCACCGTATTGCTGGTCGAGCATCATATGAGCCTTGTCATGTCGATTTCCGATAAGGTGGTCGTCCTCAATTTCGGGCAGAAGATCGCCGAAGGCACTCCCGCCGAGGTGCAAACGCACCCGGAAGTGATCCAGGCTTATCTTGGGAGCGCCGCGGCATGAGTTCGCTCCTGGAAGTCAAGAACCTCAAGGCTTATTACGGCCCGATCGAAGTACTGCACGGCATCGACTTCAAATTGCCGGTCGGCGGCGTCGCCACGCTTCTGGGCGCCAACGGCGCGGGCAAGACCACGACGCTGCGCGCGCTTTCCGGAATGGTGAGGTCGGCCGGTGAAGTCACCTTTGACGGACGCTCGATCGGCGGCCGCTCGACCGAGGACGTCGTGCGTCTCGGCATCGCCCATGTCCCCGAAGGCCGCGGCACCTTCGTGACATTGTCGGTCGAGGAGAATCTGAGGCTCGGCGCCATCATCCGCTCGGACAAGAAAGCCGTGTCGGCGGATATGGAGCGATGCTTCGCCTATTTCCCTATTCTCAAGCAGCGGCTCAACCAGCAAGCCGGACTTTTGTCGGGCGGCGAGCAGCAGATGCTGGCCGTTGCGCGCGCGCTGATGCTTCGGCCGCGCATGATGCTTCTCGATGAACCCTCATTCGGGCTTGCCCCGCTTGTCGTCCGCGAATTGTTTCAGATCCTGGCCACGATCAACAGGGCCGAGAAGGTCTCCATGCTGATCGTCGAGCAGAACGCATCGCTGGCGCTGGAACTGGCGACCGACGCCTATCTGCTGGAGACGGGCAACATCGTTCTTTCCGGCTCGGCCAAAGACATCAGCGCCGATGAAAGCATCCGGCAATCCTATCTCGGATATTAGGAAGTCACGCGAATGGAGCTTTTCATTCAGCAGGTGCTGTCGGGCGTCTCGAACGGTGCGATCTATGCAACGGTCGCGCTCGCCATCGTGATGATCTATCAGGCGATCCACCACCTGAATTTCGCGCAAGGCGAAATGGCGATGTTCTCCACCTTCATCGCCTGGCAGCTCATGCAATGGGGGCTGCCCTTCTGGGCGGCGTTCCCGATCACCGTCGTGCTGTCGTTCATCGGCGGCGTGGCCATTGAACGGATCCTGATGCGTCCGATCGAACATGCACCGGTCCTGACGCATATCGTCATGTTCATCGCGCTATTCGCCATCCTGAACAGCCTGGCCGGGTTCATTTGGGATTTCACCATCAAGCCGTTCCCAACGCCGTTCGGTACGTCCTCGGTGCTCGGCAACGGGCTGCTGAGCGCGCACCAAGCGGGGATGATCATGGTCACCCTGATCGTGCTGGTGCTGCTTTTCATATTCTTCCGCTATACGAATACGGGACTTGCAATGCGAGCCGCCGCCGCTAACCCGGACTCGGCGCGCCTCGTCGGCATCCGCGTGGGCTGGACGACGGCGCTTGGCTGGGGCATGGCCGCCGCCATCGGCGCCGTTGCGGGGATGCTGATTGCACCCGTCGTTTTCCTTGAGCCGAATATGATGCTGACCATCCTACTCTATGGCTTCGCTGGCGCGGTGCTGGGGGGCCTGACAAGTCCCGGCGGTGCGGTGCTCGGCGGCATTCTTGTAGGCATCGCCGAAAATATGGCCGGCGCTTATATCCCGGTGGTGGGTGCGGAACTTAAGCTGCCCATCGCGCTCGTTCTCATTGTCGCGGTACTGGTCGTGAAGCCTAGCGGTCTGCTCGGCCGTGCAACTGTTCAGCGGGTGTGACAATGGCAATCGACGAAAACATCAAATTCGATACGGCGCTGGAGGAAGCGATCGACGCCTCCCCCGCCGAGGCCTCCCAGAAGCGGCAGACCATCGGCAATGTCATTCTGCTGACGCTTGTTGCGATCGCCGCCGTTGCTCCCTTCGTTTTGCAAGGGTTCATCGTGTTCCAGATCACCATGGTCTTCGTCTATGCGATCGCCATCATGGGGCTCAATCTGCTGACCGGCTTCAATGGGCAGTTCTCGCTGGGGCATAGCGCCTTCTTCGCGATAGGGGCCTACACCGCCGCGATCCTGATGGATCAATTCCAGGTCCCTTATTACCTGACCTTGCCGGTCGCCGGGATCGTCGCCTTTGTGGCGGGCTTTCTGTTCGGTCTGCCAGCGCTCCGGCTGGAGTTGATCTATCTGGCGCTCGCCACCTTCGCGCTGGCCGTCGCGACTCCCCAGCTCTTGAAGCTGACCCCGATCGAACACTGGACCGGCGGCGTGCAAGGTGTCCTCGTGATGAAGCCCGATCCGCCCTTTGGGTTGCCGATCAGCCAAGATCAGTGGCTCTATCTGTTTACGATGGCGGTAGGCCTCTTGCTTTATCTCGCC
Source organism: uncultured Alphaproteobacteria bacterium (assembly GCA_963731855.1). Taxonomy (GTDB): domain Bacteria; phylum Pseudomonadota; class Alphaproteobacteria; order Rhizobiales; family Rhodomicrobiaceae; genus R-RK-3. Next base: position 94,423 of record CAVSXH010000004.1, read on the forward strand.
GCGCGGAACCTGATCACTAGCCGCACCGGCAGGGCGATCCAGGCGATCCGCGACAATCCGATCGCGGCCCGCGCCATGGGCGTGAACATCTCGCTTTATAAAACCCTGACCTTCGGAGTAAGCGCGCTCTATACCGGCATTGCCGGAGCGCTTTCCGCGATCGTGGTGCAGTTTGTCTCGCCCGACAGCTTCACGCTGGCGCTCGCAGTCGCCTTCCTGGTCGGCATGGTCATCGGCGGCGTCGGCTGGCTTCCCGGTTCGATCCTGGGCGGGGCATTCATTCTATTCGTACCCAACATCGCCGAAGGTTTCTCGAAGGGACTTTCCGGCGCTGTCTACGGCGTAATCCTGCTCCTCATCATTTATGTCATGCCGTCGGGAGCCGGAGGATTGCTGCTGAAGACAGTTCAGTATTTTGGTAGAAGGAGGAAATGAAGCATGGCAATTGGAAAACGTCACATTCTGGCCCTGGCCGCCGGCGCATTCACGCTCGCAGCCATGCCGGCTCTCGCCGAAACCGTGGGCGTGACCGACAAAGAGATCAAGATCGGCAACATCAACCCCTATAGCGGTCCGGCTTCGGCCTATGGCACGATCGGCAAGACGATCGAAGCCTATTTCAAGAAGGTCAACGAAGAAGGCGGCATCAACGGCCGTAAAATCAACTTCATCACCTATGACGACGCCTACAGCCCGCCGAAAGCCGTCGAACAGGCCAGAAAACTCGTCGAGAGCGATCAGGTCGCGTTCATCTTCCAATCGCTCGGCACGCCGTCCAACTCGGCCATTCATAAATACATGAATTCCAAGAAGGTGCCGCAGCTCTTCGTTGCGACCGGCGCCACCAAGTGGGACGACCCCAAGGACAATCCCTGGACGATGGGCTGGCAGCCGAACTACCAGACCGAGGGCAAGATCTACGCGAAATACATTCTCGAAAATTACGCCAATGGGAAGATCGGCGTGCTCTTCCAGAACGACGATTACGGCAAGGACTTGCTGAAAGGCCTGAAGGACGGTCTCGGCGCCAAGGCCTCGATGATTATCTCGGAGGTCCCATATGAAGTGTCTGTGCCGACGATTGACCCGCAAATCGTCCAGCTCAAAGGAGCAGGCGCCGACGTTCTCGTCACTATCGCCACGCCGAAATTCGCTGCTCAGGCCATTCGCAAGGTCGCCGAGCTCGGCTGGAAGCCGACGCATTTCGTAAACAACGTCTCAATTTCCGTCGGCAGCGTGCTGAAGCCGGCGGGCTTGGAGAATGCCAAGGACATTCTGTCCACCGGCTACCTCAAGGATCAAACCGATCCGGCCGCCAAGGACGATCCGGCATTCAAGGAATGGGCTGTCTTCATGGACAAGTACTATCCTGACGGAAACAAACTCGACGGATCGACCGTATTTGGTTATGGCGCAGCACAGACGATGGTTCAGGTGCTGAAGCAGTGCGGCAATGATCTCTCGCGCGAGAACATCATGAAGCAGGCGGCCAGTCTGAAAGACTTCTCGCTCGGCGTGCTTATCGACGGCATCAAGATCAACACCAGCGCGACCGATTTCGCGCCCATCGAGCAGCTGCAGATGCAGAAGTTCACCGGCGAGAAGTGGGAGCGCTTCGGCCCCGTGCTCAGCGGCGAGACCAGCTAATCCAGAACGGCAAGGGCCCGGTTAAAACCCGAACCTGCCATACAGTTGGAATATTGCGGGTGGGGCGTATTCTCGCTCCGCCCGCTTTGCCCGGCAGGCTCATCAATAAATTGAATCACGCTGTATTGAACCCGTTTCCGGAGTGTTATCGTTACTAATATAGTGGTACGCCGCGAAGCGGTTCTGACGGGATGTGCATGTTGCCGTCACAGTCAGGCTTTAAGGTTTCCCGCGGCGGTTGATTCGCATATTTATAGGACAGCTCGACTGCTGCAGGGGGCCGACGACCGTGCGCGACTGGATTTTCAGACCGAACCGCCGCAATCGGCTCGTCGATTGGTGGGCCCTCGATTCCTGGATCGATTCGAGCCTCTACAGAGTGTGGGCCAGATATCAGGAATGGTGGTCCGGCTATTCCAATTTCGTCAGCCAGTTCCGGGTTTCTGGATTTCGGCGCCTGGTCGCCGAAATGTTCTCGGAAGGCGCGACGATCGGCTTGATGGGCCTTGTTGGGCTGCTGACCTTCGCCCTGCCCTCGCTTGAGCCGACCAACGATCCAAACTGGAGAACGGCGGGCCAGTACAGCGTGACCTTCCTCGACCGCAACGGCAAGGAAGTCGGCAAGCGCGGCATTCTCTTCTCCGATTCCGTGCCGCTTGAGGAAATTCCGGACAATCTCATCAAGGCGACCCTCGCAACGGAAGATCGCCGTTTCTTCGAGCATTTCGGCATCGACGTCCTCGGCACCGGCCGCGCGATGGCCGCCAATGTGCAGGCGAACGACGTCGTGCAGGGCGGCAGCTCGCTGACCCAGCAATTGGCGAAGAACCTGTTCCTTACATCCGAACGGTCCTTCGACCGCAAGATCAAGGAAGCCTTCATCTCGTTCTGGCTGGAAGCGCGGCTGACCAAGAAGGAAATTCTGAAGCTCTATCTCGACCGCTCCTATATGGGCGGCGGCACCTTCGGCGTCGAAGCGGCGTCACAATTCTATTTCGGCAAGTCGGTCCGGGAGATCAATCTGGCCGAATCTGCGCTTCTTGCCGGTCTCTTCAAGGCGCCCACCAAATTCGCCCCGCATGCCAACCCCGCCAGAGTCGCGGGCGCGCGCCAATCAGGTGCTCACCAACATGGTGGATGCCGGTTTCATGACCGAGGGCCAGGTTCACGGTGCCCGCCTGAATCCGGCGAAAGTCATCGACAACACCGAAAGCTACACGCCGAACTATTTCCTCGATTGGGCGTATGACGAAGTCCAGCGACTGGTGGCGGGCAAGCGCGAGTTCAACCTCGTCGCGCGAACCACGGTCGATATCGGCTTGCAAAAGGCGGCGGAAACAGGCCGTCGACACGGTTCTCACCCAGAACAGCAAGGCCATGGATGTCAGTCAGGCGGCGCTGGTCTCGATGGAAATTGACGGTGCGGTGCGCGCCATGGTCGGCGGCAAGGATTATGGCGACAGCCAGTTCAACAGGGCGACCCGCGCCTTCCGCCAGCCAGGATCATCATTCAAGACGTATGTTTATCTGACGGCGCTGCTCGCCGGGGCCAAACCCACCCAGGTCGCCAATGACAGTCCGGTTTTCTGTGGAAACTGGTCGCCCGGCAACTATTCGGGAGGGTTCCGCGGCCGCATGACGCTGACACAGGCGCTCGCTCTGTCGATCAACACCATCGCGGTGAAGCTTTCCTTCGACTATGGCCGTGAAAACGTTCTCGCCAATCTCAAGAAGCTCGGCCTTGGCTATGTGAAGAAGAGCTGCTCGATGGCCCTCGGCGATCAGGGCATAACCGTGATGGATCACACCTCCGGCTATGCGACCCTGGCGGCCGGCGGCAAGAAAGTGAAGGGCTATGCCATCACCGAAATCCGCAACGCCCAGGATCAGGAGGTCTATTTGCGCCAGCGGGACGAGCCGCCTGCCGAACAGCTATTCGACCGGAGAGTTGTCGAGACGCTGAACGAAATGCTGTCCCATGTGGTGACCGAAGGCACGGGACGTGCCGCCACGCTGGATTTCACCAGCGTGTCCGGCAAGACGGGAACGAGTTCCGACTACAAGGATGCGTGGTTTCTCGGCTATACCGGCCAATATGTCACCGGCGTATGGTACGGAAACGACAATTTTACCTCGATGAACAAGGTCACCGGCGGTCTGCTTCCCGCGCGCACCTGGCAGCAATATATGGTCGCCGCCAGCACCAGCTATAATATTCCGCAGATCCCCGGCGTGCCGCTGCATCCCAAGCAGGTGGAGGAAATGCAGCGGATCGCCGAGATCAAGAAAGAGGACCCCACGCTCGGCACCGTGTCGATCGGCGGCCCACGGCGGATGCCGCAGAAAACGCGACAAATGTTGATCACGCTCTCCAAGATGTTTAAAGAAGCAAAACCGCTCGACGCGAACGGTGCTAAGGGTGCCAGTCTCGATGGCGCGGCCCCGGCTCGGATTGCGACGGAGACCGGTCGGCAGCCGGGTCCCGGCCGCGAGCAACTAGGCATGAATCCGCCAGGCGCGGCGGAAAGGCGATCGGTGCCGGGACAAATTGTGTACGGGCGGGAGTTCAACGCGTGCAGGCGGGGCAACCGCATCGGGCTCGCGTCCAAAAAGCGCAATTGCTGAGAATGGCGTCGTGAAGAACTTCTTCTGCTTTCTCATTTTCGCCGGCCTTTCCCTGGTGCTCGGACTGGGCTCGGCCTATTACATGATCGACGACGGCTTCGCGCTCGTCGTCGGCCGCGCGGGACCATGGAAGTCGTGGATCAACGCCGGAGGTCTCGCCGCGGACCCCTATACAAGGGCGCATATCGCGCGCTCGGGAGACCTCCCGATCACCTCGGCCAGCGGCCTGACCTTTTTTGCCAGCACGGACAGCGACGGCCGGCGGCTCAGCTCCTATTGCGATTACGAAATCATAGCCAGGCCGCTCGCGGCGCTTTGGTGGACCATCGCGGCGTTCGACGAAGACGGCAAGCTCATCCCCAACAAGGCCGCGCGCCATGCGTTCAACAGTCAGAGCCTTACCATCCTTCCCGATGGCACACAGCGCATCAATCTCGGACCGGCGGCAAGACCCGGCCACTGGCTTCCCTCCGGCGAGGGGCACGATCTGACATTGGTGCTGCGCATCATCAGGCCGCTGACGGTGAGACAGCAGGGCGCCGACGAGGCGGGCGCGAATGCCATGCCGATCATCAGAAGGATAAGCTGCTAGATGCTCAGAATGTGGCCCTGGCTGGTCGCCTCGCTATTCGCCGCTGGCGTCATTCACATTCTCGCCGTGTTCGGCGTGCCATTCCTGGCCTCGCGCGATGCCTGGGCCCGGCTGTCGGAGATTTCCTCTGAGAACCGCATCCATGTGCTCTCGGTCGCGGCAAGCGAGACGCCGCTGCCATTCATGGCGCCCGACATCGCGCATGCCTTCTGCCGCTACGATCTCACAAATAATAATGTGCTTGTGAAAACCGCATTGGGCGACGGCACCTGGAGCATCGCGGTGTCGGGGCGGCATGGCGAGAACTTCTATTTTATCAGCGGTGCCGAGGCAAAGCGCAGGGAACTGCGGCTGCTCCTCGTACCGCGTTCGCGCCTCTCTGAGGAAGTGAGCACCGAACGCTCGGAGGAAGGCGACGAGCAGATCATCATCATCACTCCGGCCATGCAGGGGCTGGTGGTGTTGCGGGCGCCAATCCGTGGGCCAAGCTTCGCGGCGGATACTGTAAAGGCCCTGCAAGGTGCGGAATGCCGCGCTGTCGCCGACACCCTTGTCGAGCCGGAAGTCGCCGCTCCCGGAGCCTGCTCCTCCGCCGCCGGTAACGAGTGCGCCCAACCGTAAAATGCCGCGCCGAACGCCTCGGCAATGATTGCTGCAGCGCGGGGCGCGGTATGGCGGGGCCGTTTACCGCCCTCCATTTGATTGCATCGCAACGGAATGGCGCTAGGGGCTCGGATCTGCGATGCGCGGGGCAAAGCGCCGCTTCAGCGACTTGCGCGGACGCTGCAGCAGCGCGCTGCTGATCCTGGGAAATAGAATGATTTCGCCGCTGTCCGGCCTCGCGCGCTCGGCAGCGGGCGACGGCGCGCAAGATGCGTCAGATGGGTCGAGGCGCACGGGGTCAGCCTCGATCCGCCAGCGGCGCAGATCGACGAGGGTGGTCATGATGTCGGTCCGGTTAGGATGATCGCTTCAAGGCCCGGCGGGCGATTGTCCACGAGGTCAGGCTGCTGCAAGTAATTTCCCGGATTGCAGCTAAAGAATAGTTAAGCGGGGCGAAGAATTTCCGGTATTTTGGAAGAATTACTCAGCGACGAGAAATTCGTCGAGAAAATGCCGCCCGCGCCTGTCCTCGACCTCCACGATCCACATGTCGCTGTCGAAGCCGGCCTGACGCTTCAGATAGGCATCCGCCGTACCCTCTTCCGACCGGCCGCCCGGCAAAGCCGGCGACCATCGGCGATCCGTGTCGGTTCCCGGCAGCCCGGACGCCGCCGGTCGCAGCACCTGCGCGAAGCCGTCGAGGGTGTTGACCTTCACGAAGATGGCGCCGGCGTCCGGATCGCCACGGCGCGTCACCGCGACCGGGATCGCAAATCCGCTGAGCTGCCTGACATAGGCGCTCACCCAAATTCCTGCCTTCAGGCGCAAGTCTAACTCCAGTGCTCAGCCTCGAACGCGAAGGAGCGGACGCGTCGGCGCCCGCTCCGCTATGCAACCAGAAGCCGGACCGGATACTCTGATCAGGCTAAATCTTGCTTGCTTGGCATGATCCTTATCGCAAAACGGTTCCCACTTTTGCGGATCATGTCTTAAACGCCGGTTTCGACCACGAATTTGGTGCGCAGAAACGCGTCCAATCCCTCGATGCCGCCTTCCGAACCATAGCCGGATTCGTTGACCCCGCCGAAAGGCGTATCCGGCGTCGAGACGAAGGGGGTGTTGACCCCGACAAGCCCGGCCTCAAGCGCGTCGGAAATTTTGACCGCCTTGCCGCCATCGCTGGTGAACACATAGGATGCGAGGCCGAAAGGCAGGCTGTTGGCGCGCTCGACCACCTCATCGAACGTGTTGAAATGGGTGATCGGCGCCAGGGGGCCGAAGGGCTCCTGGTACATGATCTTGGCGCTGTCCGGCACGTCCTTTATGACCGTCGGCGCGTAGAAATAACCGCGATTGCCGATACGCTCGCCGCCGGTTGTTACCTCCGCGCCATTGTTGCGGGCGTCGGCGACGAAATTCTCCATGACCTCAAGCCGCCGCGCCGCAACCAGCGGCCCCATCACCACGCCGTCTTCAAGGCCGTTGCCGACCTTCACGCCCTTGGCGCGCTCGGTGAAACCCTCGACGAAGTTCTTATACACGGCGTCCTGGACATAGAACCGAGTGGGCGAAATGCAGACCTGACCCGCATTGCGGAATTTGAAGCCCGCCATCATGTTCAGCGCGCGATTGACGTCGGCGTCGTCGAAAATGATCACCGGAGCGTGCCCGCCGAGTTCCATCGTGGCGCGCTTCACGGTGTCGGCGGCCAGCTTCAGCAGGTGCTTGCCGACCGGAATGCTGCCGGTGAACGATACCTTCCTTGGGATCCAGGAGCCGAGAATATGCCGGGAGACCACATCCGGATTGCCGAATACGACATTGAGCACACCCGCTGGTAAACCTGCATCCTGGAAGCAGCGCGCGATGGCGACTGCAGTACCCGGTGTCTCTTCGCTCGGCTTGATGACGATCGAGCAGCCCGCGCCGAGCGCGCCGGCAATTTTGCGAATGACGTTCACGCCTGGGAAATTCCAGGCGACGAACGCACAGGTCGGCCCAACCGGCTCCTTGGCCACCATCTGACGCACGCCGGGCGCACGCGCGGGCACCAGACGGCCATAAGCGCGCTTGCCCTCCTCGCCATACCAGCGGGTGCAGTCGATGACGAACTGCAATTCGGCCTTCGCTTCAGCAAGCGGCTTGCCCATTTCCAGGGTCAGCGTGCGCGCCATGGCGTCAATGCGATCCTCTATCAGCCGCGCGGCTTTTTCCATCACCACCTGGCGCTGAATGGGGGTCTTCGCGCGCCAAACTTTGAAGCCGTCGACCGAAGCCGCGAGGGCGCTGTCCAGATCAGCGGTGGATGCGTACGGCACGTCGCCAAGCACTTCCTCGGTCGCCGGATTGACGACCGGCTCCGTCTTGCCTTCGCTTCCGCCGCGGAATTCTCCAGCGATCAGCAGTTCGAGTTTTTCGTAAGACATGTCTGCGCTCCCCTCTCTGTGGTTAGCGGCTGCTCCGTTCTCCGGGACCAAACGGATCTCTGTTGAGGATGAATCTTATCGCAATCGGGTTCTCAATTTGCGGATCGTGCGCTCGTTGCGAATGCAAGTTCGTACACGACCGGCTTATCGTGTCGCGCGGTCGCCGAATCGTCATTCATGACTTGGCAATCGTCGGGCGTCCGGAAAAGCCGAAAGTCGAACGCAATCTGTCATCCGTGAAATCGCCTGCCGGCTCCTGTGGCGGGTACGTATACCATATTAAGCGTTTCCGGGTACGGCCGGCAAGCATCGCAGCAACGTCTCAGTCCGCCCTGAAAATCGACTCGATCATCTAGCGATGACGCTTGCCGGGCGGCGCGCGCCCGGCGGGCCGAATGGGCCACGTGTCAGAGCGGTTCAACAGGTCCCGTGGGGCGGTCGGCGGGTTTTCGAGCCTGACCCACCGCCGTAGCGAGTGTCTATTCGGCCCCCTGTATCCGCTCGATGACCGGCTCATCGGACGATGGCCAGCGCGGTCCGCCTCCGCGCCGCCCGCGTGGCGTGTCGGATGCCGTGCGTGGCGTGTCAGATGCGGTGCGCCGCGGCTCGGCTTTCGGGGGGCGTTCGGCTTTCTCGATGGTTTCCTGCGCCAGGCTCGCGTAGCGTCCGTTCGGATAGGCATTCAGATAAGCGTAATAAGCGCTTCGCGTCCGCTCCCTACGGGCCTTTGCCCATGCCTCGTCCTCTTTGCGGGTCGTCGATTCTGCCGCGGCGAGGGACGCGATCTTGCGTTTGGCATCATCGGCGTAACGGCCGTCAGGTTGCGCCTTCAGATAGCCCTCGTAACCGGCGCGCGTGGCGTCGCGGCGCGCTCTGGCCCATGCGGCGGCATCTTTCTTGCGCCCGTTTGCTTCTTCTTCCAGCGCGGCCAACTGCTCCTCCGCTTGATCAACATGCCTGCCATTCGGGAAACTAAGCAAATACGCACGCAATGCGGCGATCGAGCCCTTTTCGCGAGTCTCGTGCCACGCTTTTTGATCGCCCTCAACCGTCTCCCGCTCGACAAGCAGAGCTAGGTGACGTTTCACTAGCGTCCTTTCCGGGCTGTCCTCCACAGTCTCTCGAACGAATTTCTTCAATTGGTCGGCATTCTCCAATGCCGCGACGACAGTGCGGAAACGGCTGCGCGCCTCGTCTGCAGCCGGCTTGTCCCGATAGCGCTGGATGAAGCTATGAAGCGCCAGCAACTCGGTCGAGCGTTGCAGTCCGGCCCATTCATCCGCCCAGGGCGCGCTTGCCGCTTCGGCGGGAGTGGGCGATGCTGGTTGCAGGGCGGCCATGCGTTCGGGCGGCGGGGATGAAGTGTCCTGTGTCGCGGGAACAATCCGGTCTGGCGCACCGCTGCCGGTTATGACATTCGCGATCAGGGCGCGCCCGCCCATCGATGCGCCGCCCAGCATCAAAGTACTGACGGTCAACCGCTCATCCGAGGCCGGCTGGATCGCGAACTGCACCTCGGCCGCCGTGTTGATCCGCTGACTCTCGGCCTCTTGCAGCATCGCCGCATTCCGCTCCTCAGGAGGAGCAGCACTGGGCTCCTCAGGAGGAGCAGCATTGGGCTCCGACGTCTGGGACACAGGCGCTACAGGGGGAGAAACGGGCAAGGCACCGGTATATTCCGTCTCGCTTAGCGGGACAGGCGGCTGAGACAACTCGGCAAGCCTGTCGGGGGACTTCTCAATCCGCTCCGCCTGGGGCGGGGCCTCACGTCGCTCGACCTTGAAGGGCGGCATTCCTAACCAATAGACAATTACGCTCGGCCCCGTGAACGCGACCACGAACAATATCGCCGCCGCCGCCCACGGCGAGGGGCGTCGCGGCGGCCGTTTTGGCTCCGGCGCAGTCAGCAAGTGATACGATTCGTCGATCGTCTTGAAGCGCCGCTCCGCGATAAGGTCGCCGGGATTGACATCGGGATGATATTTCTTCGCGAGCCTCAAATACGCCCTGCGGACTTCCTCGGGGCTCGCTTTGGGCTCCAGGCCCAGCACCTCATGCGGCTCCGCTTCGAAGAAGTCGTCATCCGGGTCGGACGGCAGATCCTTCCCGGCCAAATAATCGAAGGCGAGCCACGTCGCGGGTACCCGCAAATCCGCAGGGAGGACCGTATCGACATTGCCTAGCGCGGCGTCGATCTGCGCCTGTGTCAGGTTTCGCGCCAGTTCCAGCCTTGCGCCGTCGAGAATTGCGCCGCGCAGAGACGCATCAGCTAGATCCGCATGATCGAAGACGGCGCCGCCCAGATTGGCGTAGGATAGATCGGCTCCTGCAAGAAGCGCCATGGTCAGGTTCGCCAGACGCAGATCGGCGTTGCCGAGACGCGCCTCGATCAGCGTTGCGCCATGCAGGTTAGCGCCGTTCAGGAGAGCGTCGCTCAGATCGATTGGGCCGCCATGTGCCGGGCCAAGCTGCTTTTCGCCAAGGCTCGGCAAGAAATCGCGCAGATCCGGCGTGATTCCGGGGTATGCAGCTCGCCAAGTGTTCCAGGAACGCGCCCCTTCGCGAAACTTAGCGAGGTGATTGAGGTCGCCCATACCACCTCCCAACAAGCAATCCGGCGGGGACGGTTGAATAATAACTCATGCTAGCCGATCACATCGTTAGGCAAGCAGCCGATATCGCTAGAATTGCACCCTTGCTCCCAGGACCACCGCTTCCCATGGTTCGACCGGCAGCGATTGCACCGGACCAAAGGGGCCACCAGGAACCGTGGGCATGGGCGTGCCGGCAAGATCCGCCTCGTAATGATGATACTGGGCGTAAAGGATGGTGGCGGCAGAGTCGAAAGACTGCTCCACACCCACCCCCCAGCGCCGGACCTCAGAGTCCGTGACCTTGCCCCAATTGGCGTAGCCTTGGTCCTCTGCCAGATTGGCCTGCAGAAGTCGGCCAACCGTGTAATCCTTATAGGTTCCTACCTCGCCATAGATAGTTGTATGGCCATAGGGGAGGAACTGCCGCTTCAGGCCGAGTTGCGCAAAATAAAATCTCGCGTCGTCACCGCTGCCGACCACGCCTGACCTGTCGTCGCGAATGCCACCCGCCACGGACAGATAAAGTCCGGTCGGCATATGCATCATCGAGGCTGATCCGCGTACATCCGATAGATCGGCCTCGTTTGAGTCCATGTAGCCCACACCCGCCGCAACCTTGATGGAATTCCAGTCGGCCTGATAGCGCAGAGCTACATCCCACACATCGTTTTCACCAGCCGCCGCCGAGAGCACGAAACCGTAGATCGCTGGTGAATCATAGCGCACGAAATCGCCGCGCAGGGCATCGACGCTATGCGCGAAATCTGCCCAGGTCAGATCGGTCGTCAAGCCGAAGAACAGATTCAGCCGCAAGCCGAAATTGTTATTGTAATGCAGGGCGGCATCGCTCATCTGCGCGCCGAGATTGATGATGGTGATATCGTCGCTCGCGGGCGATTGCTGGCCGACCGAAACGCGCCCGAGCCTCTCACTTTCGATGAACCAGTAGGAGTGGCGGATACGAATCTCCATGTCGGTCGCGCCTTCGTCGTTGCCGTTGGAGACATCGTTGGACGACGCATCCTTGAATTCCAGCTCGACGCGGTAGCCGGTGAACCAGCCGGGCTTCATCTTGGCTTCGCCAATCAGGCCGACCCGGGTCGACGACGTATCATTATCGACCACATACGCGTCCCGGTCGAAACCGTCGTCCCAGATCAGCAGGGCGCGGTTCACCTGCCCATAAACCTGCAAGCTGACACTCCTGTTGCCTTTGCGGACCGAAGTTGCTTCAAGTTCGGCAACACGCTCTTCCAGATCAGCGCAGCAGCTGCCGCCGAGATCCGCTGCAAAAACGGGGTTCATGAAAAAGCTGGCCGAGAGCAGAAATGCTCCAACCGTCATCGCGCACAATCGGGCGCCAATTTGCAAAAAACTCACTGCCCACCGCCCCTCTTGGCATTCTTCTTACTATGGACGACAACGCCTTGCAGTTTACGGCGATGTGTTCATGTTCCGTGGAGCACCAACGCCGCCGTTAAACTTATTGCCGCAATGCCACACGCTAGTTCTCAATTTAATAAAATACGTTATGAGTAATACCGCGTAAATCCGTGGGGTTCAAGCCGCGAACCCGGAAATGCCATTCCGATGTGTGAATACGTTGGAGATGTGACGCAGGAGGCACGGCAAGAAACGTCAGAATTTTACGTAATTCTGCCGTTCGAATATAACTCGCATATAACCTATTGAGGAAACATGAAGGCGAACGCGTAGGCACGCACCGCCTGAACTTATCTTGCCAAGCTGCGCCCTGCCGCTGCCCCCAAGCCTGCCAACGCCGCGAGCCACGCCGAGACGAGCGCGCTGTATCCGGCAAGCGATAGGCCAAGTATGCGCAAGGCAGCCTCATCGCACCGTATGACGCGCGGATTCTTGAGGCTTTCCAGCAGCGCGTCGGGCGTCGTTGCGATTGTGCCCATGCCCGAGCAGGTTTCCGGACCCGCCCACCAGCCCCATTCGATGCCGGAATGATAAATCCCAAGCCCGGCATTCAACAAAAAGCCCACTGCCAGCAGAGCAAGGATGACACGGCTGAGGTGGACGTTCCCCGGCAACAGCAATAACGCCAATAGGGCCAGAGGGACGGCCGCATAATAGACGATGCGTTGGTCGAGGCAGAGCGGGCAAGGAGCGACGCCGCCAATATGTTCGATCGCGAGCGCTCCGCCGAGCGCGGCGGCGCTCAGCACGGCAACTGCCAGGCAGATCAGCCCCAGCTTCGAGGCAAAACCTCCCCTGCTGGAAGTGATGACATTATATGCCATACCGCACGACCACAAACCCGCCTACGAGAATGACAGCGAAGACCGCCGTCACCAACTCAAGCCGCTTCTCGATAAACCCGCGAACGGGGTCGCCGTAGAAGTAGAGCAACGCCGCAACAAGGTAGAAGCGTGCGGCTCTCGTAATCAGGGACAATACGACGAACGAGAAGAAATCATAACCGGCAAAGCCGCTGGCGATGGTCACGATTTTGTATGGGATCGGCGTGAGACCCTTGATCAAAATGATCCAGGCGCCCCATTCCGCGTAGGATTGGCGAAACTGCTCCACCTTGTCCGTGTAGCCGTAAAGGGTCATCAGCCAGGCGCCAACGGTGTCGTAGAGCAAGGCGCCGATCGCGTAGCCGAGCATGCCGCCCAGAACCGAAAAGATCGTGCAAATGCCGGCGATCTGCCATGCCTTTTGCCGATTGGCCAGCACGGTCGGCACAAGGAGGACATCGGGCGGGATGGGAAAAATCGAGCTTTCTACGAAAGCAACGGCGGCAAGCACCCATTTTGCGTGGCGGTGCCCGGCAAACGACATGGTCCAGTTATATAGCGATCTCAGCATGCGCTTCTGTTAGAGCGCTCCCGCGTCATTGTCCACGGGAATTGCCGCGAGATCAGGAATGGAAATCCAACAATACGGCGTGATTATCCCAGGCGTAAGCATGCAGCATTTCGGCGGTCTGCCTGTCCGGAAGCGTCACGCCCTCCGGGCCGAGGCGCATATCGCCCGCGCCGCTGGTTAGCAGAAATTCGCGCGCCTGTCCTGTAGGGGAGATGCCGCATGCGTCGGAAAGCCGGGTTTCGCCCAGATAGCGCCGCGATGCGACATCCCAATAGACCACAATCCCGCCACGGGGCGACGAAGTTGCCGCAATCGCGCCGGTGCGGTCGACGGTGACGGAACCGACATAATTGCGCATGGCGCGGAGAATTGGCGCCGGTGGCGCGACCAATTGCGGAGCTTGCCCACGCTTGTGAAAACCGACCAGCGGCGGCTGCTCCGTCTTAAGGCCTTCGAACTGGCAGCCGAAGATCACCGTGTCGTCGGGGGCGACAGCAAGATGGCGGATTGAGAGTTGGGAGAGTTCAGCGCCGAGATCGTGCTGCTCCAGCAACTCGCCGCTCTGCAGATCGATATAAGCTAGAGTGGGATGCATATCGGCGAGATTGAGCATTTCCCGGCCGGACTCCGGTGCCGTGTCGATGCCACCATTGGCGATCACCAGGGTCCGCCGGTCCGAAAGGATGGCCAGATCGTGCGGGCCGGTGCCCTCGGTCGAAAACTCGCCGATCCAGCGATAGCCGTCGGTGGCGTCGCGAATACCGATAACACCCCGGCTATTGTCGAAATCATTTTCGGTGGCGTAAAGCAGCTTGCCATCGGTGGAATAGGCGCCGTGGCCGTAGAAATGGCGGTCGGCTCGCGTGGTGATGAATTGCGCCGCCCCCTGCCGGACGGGATCGAAAATCGCGGCGAAATTGCCGGGGCGCCGGGCGAATACCACGCATTCTCGCGCCGCTGGAGAGAGGGCGAAATCGTGGCCTCTGTCGGGGAGCGGGACGGCTGTCAACACGCCTCGATCGAGGCTGAACACGACCGCCTGATGCTTGCCCGCGGCATCCTTGCAGGAGGCCGCATAGAGAGGCCCCGGCGCACCGCCTTCGGCTCCGAGTGCCGAGGCGGGCATGGCGAACAGCACCGCCGCGCCGCCAAGGAACGTTCTGCGGTCAATCGCCATCGAGTGAATTAAATCCCAGGGAAAGGTTAGCGGCGGCCTTCATCCGAGCCCCGCCGGTTTCATAGGCATTCTTCAGCGCGAAGCCGATCACAGCCACTTCTTCCTTCAGCTTGGGGGTTTTTGCGACTTCATCCAGCGAGACCTTCAGGCCAGTGATGATCTTCAGGGCGATGTCGAACTCGTTCAGCAGAGCCTGGCCCGTACCTTTGTCCTCCACGGATATCTCCGCCGCCAGACCGCTGGATTGGAACAACTCGCGCAGCCCTTCCAGATTGGCGGCAATCACCGCGCGGTCGAGGCCGCTGGCGGCAAAGGCAGTGCTGCTGCCCTTGGTATTTTGCACCAGCCCAAGCGACGCGCCGATCTTAAGATTGCGCACGCTCAGCAGCCCGGTCCCGTAAGCCATGACCAATTCCTGGGTGACTTCGCTCGGCTGCATATAAACGGGATTGTCCGCACCGGGATTGAGCATCAGGCGGGAATAGCCGTCCGGCGCGTTCCAGGCGGAATCGACCGCGGCAGCGATCGCGGCGAGATTAGCCCCGATCGCCATGGCATATTGACAGCGGAAGCCGGTTTTCTGGCCGAGCAACCCGGTACGGCCGTACAGCACCTGCTCAAGAGCCGTCAGCCCCTGCAAGGCAACGCTTTTCTTGCTGAGAGATTCCGGGGAGACGAGCGTCGGATCGTTCTTGGACATGGCCCGCGAGACCTGGGTGGCGCCTATGCCTTTCGGGTCCGGCCAGAAGACGATGCGCTCGTAACGATGGTCTTCCATGATCGGACCGAAGCGCAGATGCTCGATGCGTCCCCAGGCCGTCACCGCATCCGCATAGGCGTTCTTAGCGGCGTTGAGGCTGGCCTCCTGCTGATCGGCGCAGAACGCTTTTAGCTTCTCGTCCAACGCCGCTGTCGTCTCAGCCAAGCGCTTATAGCCGGGGCGAATGTGCTGCTCCACGGCGTTGCGCGCGACGCCGGCATGGTCGAAGGCCATCGCGTCAGCGGCCAGCCCCGCGAGGCCGACAAGCGCAAGCCATGCTATCGCCGAACGCTCTCACAGCGAGTTCACAAACGCGATCAGCTTTTCGCGGTCCGCTTCGGGCAGGGCCGCGAACGCGTCGCGTGCCGCCTTGAGCTTCGCCGCCATGCCACATGATCGCCTCCTCTATGCTGCGCGCACGGCCATCGTGCAGATACAGCGTGTGGCCATTGACGATCTGCGTCAAGCCGATACCCCAGAGCGGCGCGGTGCGCCATTCACGGCCATCCGCCAAGCCTTCAGGGCGGTCGTCGGCCAACCCCTCCCCCATGTCATGCAGCAGCAGGTCGGTATAAGGCCAGATGAGCTGGGCGGACAGATGCGGCTGGTCCTGCGACGAGCCGGTGACGAATTTCGGTTGATGACAGCCGGCGCAGCCGGACGCGTGAAACACCGCCTTGCCCGCCAGAATATTGGGATCGGCAGGGTTGCGGCGAGGAGGTACGGCGAGATTGCGGGAATAGAACGCAACCAGCTTGAACAGCTTGTCCTCGACCTCCGGCGTCCCCGAGGCCGCATCGCCGCCGTTCGGCGCGTTGAGGCAGAGGGGCTGCGCCAGGGTGCAATCCCCGGATGGGCGGGGCACCAGCGGCCGTAGAAATGCCTATGTCTCCGGCGAAGGCGTCGGCACTCTGCTGGCTGACTGTCGGCGCACCGGCCTTGTGTCCGAAACGGCCGAGCATGATCCGCCGCTGCTCCTCCGACCAGACGCGCTGCGCGCGGCCGGATATGCCGTCACCGTTCTTGTCGTCCGGGTCGGCATGAGCGAGGATTTGATCCTCCGGCACCAGTTCCAAAAGGCCGAGGCCGATCATCTGCGGGGCGACGCGCGGCGAGAGCATGATCTTGGGGATCGAGCGGCCCATACGCCAAATGCTCGATCTGGTAATGCGGCTTGCGCAGATTGACGATCTTGCCGCCGGCAAGCGTGACGGGCGCTTCCGCATAGTCGATATGGATCTTGCCCTCGGCCTGGTGCCCTTGGATCGACAGCGGCTGCAACTGGCCGCCATAGACGGGGTCGTCCACCGATTTGAGCCGCCCTTCGGCGACCGACATGCGTTGTTCCGTCGGTTTGCGGCGGGATCGACAGCCGCATCAGGAACGACATGGCGTCTTCCTCGGGCCAGTTCGCGGCCGGCGGGTGGCCGCGTCCGTCCTTCAGATGGCAGTTCTGGCAGCCTCTCGCATTGAAGAGCGGCCCGAGACCGTCGGAGGATTTCGTCGAAGCCGGGGCGGAAACCCACAGCTTGCGGAACACGGCATTGCCGATCTTGAAATCGAATTCCCGCTTGAAATCGAGATTGCCGGACGACTGGGAGAAAGCGTTGGCGTTGTCGGCGCTCTTGCGCGACGTCGCGGCGCCGCCTGGGACTTTCTTCGCCGGGTTCGGCCACGTCGAACCGGGTCGGCGGGCGCAGAACGTCTGCGATATCCGCCCGCTCGGTTGCGCCGGTCGCGACCGCTTGCCACGAGGCGCCCGCGAGCAGCGGAACGGCAACAGCGATAGCGGCCGCTCCGAACGGAAATATCCGGGAGCGTAGGGCTCCCGGATGCTTCATGCCTTGAGGCGTTAGCCGGCGAACGTCCTTGCCGGTTCATGCTAGTGCCGCTCACACTTCAGCCTTTTTTCTCCGCTTCGATGGCGCTCGGATCATCGAGGCTGTCGGAGCCTTCGAACTTGATCGCTTCCAGATCCAACGTGGCGACCGCGCGCTCGATGGCCTTAGTCTGTTCGAGCAGCGCGTCGATGCCGGCCTGGACCACGGCGTTGCCCGCATCATTCTGCTCGCCGATCATTTGATCGTATGCTTCGACGGTTTCCGCGCGCTTTTTCAGCGTGGTGAAGGCGGCCATCGTCGCATCGAGCTTCTCGCGCAGCGCCTTGTCGGCTTCGGGCGACTTCGCCTTGACGAGATCGGAAACGCTCGCGCCTTTGATCTCCTTGCCGTCGACCCGCTTATACCTGCCCAGATACACATTCCGCATTCCGATCACATCGTAATAATGGGAATTATGCGTGTTGTCCGAAAAGCAGTCGTGCTCTTCTTCCGGATCGTGGAGAATGAGGCCCAGCTTCATCCGCTCGCCGGCCAGTTCGCCATAGGACAGCGAGCCGAGCCCGGTGAAGATCGCCACGATCCCGGCGCTGTCTTCGGCAAGAACCTCCTTGCGGGCTGCGCCATTGGGCTTCCACTGGTCGGCCATCCAGGTCAGGTCGTCGACGAGAAGATCCGTCGCGACCTTCAGATAGGCGGCCCGCCGATCGCAGTTGCCTCCGGTGCATTTCGCCTTGTCGAAATCGGTCGCCGGGCGTTTGCCGCTGCCGGCGCTGGTGCCGTTGGTATCCTGACCCCAGAGCAGGAATTCGATCACATGGTAGCCGATCGCGACATTCGCCTCGACCTTTCCGGCCTCATGCAGCGTGTCGGCGATCAGCTCCTTGGTAATTTCGGTCGCATCCACCTGCTTGCCGCCGATCGTCAGGGATTTGCTGGCGATGACGTTAGCGACGAACAGCTCGTTCTTGTCGGATTGATCGCCGTAGCCCGGGTCCACATAATCGATCAGGCCTTCGTCCAGCGGCCATGAATTGACCTTGCCCTCCCAGTCGTCGACGATCTTGTTGCCGAAGCGATAGGCCTCGCTTTGCTGATACGGCACCCGCGCCGCGATCCAGGCCTGGCGCGCCGCCTTCAGCGTCGCGTCGGTCGGCTTGGCGAGAAAAGCGTTGATGGCGGATTTCAGCGTCTTTGCCGTCGATAGCGAGTCCGCATAGATCGCTTGGGCAATATTGGCGTAATTGGTGAGGACGTCCTTGGCCTTCGTCTGGGCGAAGGCGCCGCCCGGCAAGGGCGAGCAGGAGGCCGACGGTCAACGCGGCCCGGCGCGCGCAGCGGCTCAAAAAGCTTGTTGACATAAGATCCTCTGAAAAATTCCATGCAAAGCGGAGCAGCCGAAAACTTAGAAGCGCCCGGCGCCGCGCACAAATGCATAGGCCTCAGGACCGTTCCTGCAGGCCATGCAAACGAGCAATTTCCGACATGTTGCCAAGCAGCGCTTGCCTAATTATTGTGCAAAATTCCATTTTTGCACAATTTGTGGCCCGGCTGCTGCCTCCAAACTCGGCGCCTCAATCGGAACCGCACGATATAATTGCGTAAGAATCAACGGATTGCGGCCGCCCTCCGGCTTGGCACGCCATTTGATTCTATGCACCACGGCTTCGGTGTCTTGAGATGCGAGCGATCGTGTCGTCTTCCGCGAGCCGCTAAGGCTGAGCTCCACGGAAAAGGGAGAAAATTGATGAAATTGGTGATGGCCGTCATCAAGCCTTTCAAGCTCGACGAGGTGCGGCAAGCGCTCACCGATATCGGCATCGAAGGAATGACCGTCACTGAAGTCAAGGGCTATGGGCGTCAGAAGGGGCATACCGAGATCTATCGCGGGGCCGAATATGAAGTGACGTTTGTTCCCAAGCTCAAGATCGAGGTCGCCGTGCCGACGACGTCGGTGGACAAGGTGATCGAGACGATCTCGTCAGTGGCAAAGACCGGGCAAATCGGCGACGGAAAGATTTTCGTCGTCTCCATCGAGCAGACAATTCGGATTCGCACGGGCGAAACCGACGAGGACGCACTTTAATCAGGGGAAGTATATGAAAAGATTAGCTCTTACATTAGGGACGGCGCTGGGAGGTCTGGCGCTCGGCGCCTTAATGACCGATCCGGCCTTCGCACAAGCTGCGGCTCCGGCGGCACCACCTGCTCCGACGCTGTCGTCAATAAGGCGGATGACGCCTGGATGATCATCAGCACCGCTGCTGGTGCTGCTGATGACGGTGCCCGGCCTCGCCCTGTTCTATGGCGGCATGGTTCGCACCAAGAACATGCTCTCGATGATCACCCAGGTGCTGGCAATCCAATGCATCGTCTGCGTCGTCTGGTTCCTCTGGGGCTACAGCCTCGCCTTCACCGAAGGCGCCGGGTTCCTGGCGCCGTTCTTCGGCGGCCTCAGCAAGGCGTTCCTTTCGGGGATCGAAATCGGCGGCAAGGTCGAGACCTTCTCGCTTGGCGTCGGCATCCACGAGCTGGTCTTCGTCTGCTTCCAGATGACCTTCGCCGCCATCACGACGGCCCTGGCCATCGGCGGCTTCGCCGAGCGGACCAAATTCTCCGCCATCGTGCTCTTCGCCATCCTCTGGCCGACGCTGGTCTACTTCCCGATCGCCCATATGGTATGGTTCTGGCCGGGCCCCAGCGGCATCGCGACCGGCGCATCCACAGAAACGGCCGGCTTCGCCTGGCAGCTTGGCGCTCTCGACTTCGCGGGCGGCACGGTGGTGCACATCAATGCCGGTATCGCCGGATTTCGTCGGAGCCTTGCTGCTTGGCCGCCGCGTCGGCTTCGGCAAGGAGGCCATGCCTCCGCACTCGCTGACACTGACCATGGTCGGCGCCGCGCTGCTGTGGGTCGGCTGGTTCGGCTTCAACGCCGGTTCGAACCTGGAAGCCAACGAATATGCCGTGCTCGCGATGGCGAACACCTTCATTGCGACCGCGGCCGCCGGCCTCAGCCTGGATGTTCACCGAATGGCTCGTCAAGGGTAAGCCGAGCCTGCTCGGCCTCGCTTCGGGCATCGTCGCCGGCCTGGTCGCCGTCACGCCCGCATCGGGCTTCGGCGGCCCCATGGGCACGCTGGTGCTCGGCCTCGTCGCCGGTATCATGTCGTTCTTCTTCTGCACGGCGAGTGAAGAGCGCGCTGGGCTATGACGACACGCTGGACGTCTTCGGCGTGCATGCGATTGCCGGCATCATCGGCGCGCTCGGAACCGGCATCGTCGTCGATCCCGCCTTGGGCGGCGCCGGCATCGTCGACTACAGCCAAATGCGCGGTCGAAAACGGCGCCTTCACCGGCGTCTGCGGCGCGCTCGACTACGACATGGTCGGCCAGGTGATCATCCAGGCGAAAGCGGTGTTGATGACCATCGTCTGGTCGGGCATCGGCAGCCTCCTGGTTTACATCATCATCGGCGTGCTGGTGGGCTTGCGCGTCTCCGAGGAGACCGAGCGCGAAGGCCTCGACATCGTCTCGCACGGCGAACGCGCTTACAATCTGTAGGCTGAAGCAGATGCGCATCGGTCTTCAGGCTGGTGCGCAATCGACCCGACTTGGCTTAGATCCCTTTGCGTCTCGTTGAGTCCGGCGCGGCACGTTTGCTATCACCGCGCATGGGTCTTGATGTCGCTCCTGCCTCCTGGCATCGTCCGGCCCAGACGAGGGCGCACCCTCGCACCCGACCGATGGAGACGGCCTGATGGGATGGACGAAAACACCGCGGAAATTCTTCGCGCCCCTGGCGATCGGCGCTCCTGCCCCCATCCGCCACGCGAACCGCCCGGCTCGAGCGGATGATCCATTTCATTCCGCCTCACGTCGAAAAGCTGCGCAGCCGTGCCGGCGAGATCGCCGCCCAGGTCGACGTGGTGCTCGGCAATCTCGAAGACGCCATCCCGGCGGACGCCAAGGAAGCGGCGCGGCGCGGCTTCATCGAAATGGCCGCCGCACATGATTTCGGCGATACCCGCCTTTGGACGCGCATCAACTGCCTCAACAGCCCTTGGGCGCTGGACGATCTGTTGGAAATCATCCCGGCCGTCGGCAGCAAGCTCGATGTCGTCATGCTGCCGAAGGTCGAAGGGCCGTGGGACGTGCATTATCTGGATCAGCTTCTGGCGCAGCTCGAAGCTAAAAGCGGCATTTCCCGTCCGATCATGATCCACGCCATCCTGGAAACGCCGGAGGGCGTCAACAATATCGAGGAGATCGCCGCCGCGAGCCCGCGCATGCATGGCATGAGCCTCGGGCCGGCCGATCTGGCGGCCTCACGCGGGATGAAGACCACCCGGGTCGGCGGCGGTCACCCTGCTTATGGCGTGCTCGCGGACGCGGGCGAGGCAGGGTCATCGCGTACTTTCTTCCAGCAGGATTTGTGGCATTACACCGTCGGCCGCATGGTCGACGCTTGTGCCGCCTATGGGCTCGACGCGTTTTACGGTCCGTTCGGCGATTTCTCGGATCCCGACGCCTGCGAGGCCCAGTTCCGCAACGCATTTCTTCAGGGGTGCGCGGGTGCCTGGTCCCTGCATCCCAGCCAGATCGACATCGCCAAGCGGGTCTTCAGTCCGGACGTTGCCGAGGTCGCTTTCGCGAAAAAAATCCTCGATGCCATGCCCGATGGCACCGGCGCGGCGATGATCGACGGTAAGATGCAGGATGACGCGACATGGAAACAGGCCAAGGTCATCATCGATCGGGCGAAACTCGTGGCCCGGAAAGATCCCGATCTTGCCGCGCGCTACGGGCTGTAGTGTTAGGCCCGAATGTCGGCGGATTTGGGGTTTTCGGGCTGACGCGGGGCTGTGAAGTGTAGTGTGGGAACACCAGCACATCGATGCAAAGAAAGCGCCAAGCCGTGTTTGGCAAAATTGATGCAAAACAGAAACCTATTGAGCCCAGGCATGAAACACAGTGAGTGCATCCGCGCAATAGCGTGTCATAATATTGACAGGAAACGGCCGGCGCGCGATATGGAGCAGGTCACGTGACACAAGCAGACGTAGAGATGGCGACGCGTAAACTAGCTAAGTTTCAGCTCGGTCAGGTCGTCCGGCATAGGTTCTTGCATTTTCGCGGCGTTATTTTCGACGTGGACCCGATTTATGCCAACACCGAGGAGTGGTGGCAGTCGATCCCCTCTGAAATCCGCCCGCGGAAAGATCAGCCTTTCTACCATTTGTTCGCTGAGAACGAGGAGACGGAATATGTCGCCTATGTCTCGGAGCAGAACTTGCTGCCGGACAATTCGGGCGAGCCGCTTCGGCATCCGCAAATACCGGAAATGTTCGATGATCTGGAAAACGGCGTCTATCGCAGCCGCTTCTTCCAGGAGCATTGAGCGCAGCGTCTCGCAACGAAGCGTCGGCCGCTTACGCGGGGCGAAGGTCAAATCAATGCAATCTGACGGCTTCACGGAGTTATAATTCCCGCATGGTCTCATGGCGGGCACTCGTTCCTCATAATGTGCTGAGTAGACGGAGTCCCCCATGACAATCTCTCGACGTTCTCTTCTCCGAATGGTGACATACGGCTGTGGATGTTGCCTCGCCGCCGGCCGAACATTTGCCGAGCATGCTGGCCACGAAGCCCACGCCAAGCCGCACTGGAGCTATGAAGGGGCGACGGGGCCTGGTCATTGGGGCGAATTGACACCCGACTTCAAAACCTGCCAGCTCGGCCTTGAGCAAACACCCATCGATCTTTCGAGTGAAATCAAGGCAGATCCGGGCACGCTGATATTCGACTATCGGCCGCTGCCGCTCGCGATCGTGAACAATGGACACACGATACAGGTGAACGCCGCGCCTGGAAACTCATGCACCATCGCAAACACGAAGTATGATCTTCTCCAGTTTCATTTCCACCATCCCAGCGAACATCTGCTAAACGGCAAGCCTCTCGATCTCGAATGTCACTTCGTTCACAAATCCGCTTCGGGTGACCTTGCCGTGATTGGCGTTTTCTTTATGCCGGGTGCTCACAATGGCGCGTTGCAACTCATCTTCGATCAGATGCCCAAGGAGGCCGGCGCGGAGCTGAAGGCGAAAGGCATGATCGATCCGCAGGCCTTGCTCCCCGCCGCGCGGAATTATTTCCGCTATATGGGCTCGCTCACGACGCCGCCCTGTTCCGAAGGGATTACGTGGACCGTCTTTAAGGAAGCCGTTCAGCTCTCGCCGGATCAGGTGAAGCAATTTGCCTCGCTGTTTCCGAACAATGCCCGGCCTATACAGCGCAAAAATCGCCGCTTCCTGATCGAGACGATGTGAAAGACAACCGCGGCACGAGCACCGTTTCGCTGCTCGTGCCAGATATAACATCGCCGCACGCGACGCCCGCCACAGCGGTCAGGCGTAGCGCCGCCGGAAGAAGAACACCAGCACCAATCCTGCGACGAAGCCGCCCACATGCGCCATATAGGCGACGCCGCCGAGATCGGCCGTCTGCGTCGTGTCGGTAATCGCACCGATGCCGCTGACGAGCTGAAGCACGATCCACAGGCCGATGGCCATAATCGCCGGGACTTCCGTTACAGCCCGGCCGATGAGCACCGAGACCCTGCCCTTGCGGGAACATCACGACATAGGCGGCAAGCACGCCGGCAATGGCGCCTGACGCGCCCAGATTAGGAACGTTGGATCCCGGCGTCACCGCCATCTGGGCGAACGTCGCCGCGATGCCGCAGAGGAGGTAGAACAGCAAGAACCGGAAGGATCCGAAATTATCTTCGACGTTATCGCCGAATATCCAGAGATAGAGCATATTGCCGAACAGATGGACCCAGCCGCCATGCATGAACATCGCGGAAATGATCGGTCTGAATTTCTGCGCCGGGGTTAGCCGCGAATTCTTTCGGAACGAATGCCCAGGTCCGAATGAAATCCTTGCCCCTATTGAGCTCAAGCAGAAACACCAGAACGTTGATGACTATTAAAATGTAAGTGACGATCGGCACGGTGCGCCGCGTGCTATTATCGTCGCCAATCGGAAAAACCATGTCCGCTCCCCGCGTTCAATTTCAGCCCTTGGCACTGTCTTTGCCCTAGCATGATCTTAGCGCAAAACCGGCGTCCACCTTTGCGGATCATGCCTTGCGACTTTATTCGAGTCGCTGGCGTAATAAACGTGCCCGCACTGGAGAGTTCCAGAAATACGCGATTTGGATTGGCGGCGTTACTGGAGTGCAGCACTCGCACGCCAGGAAGAACAGTTCTTGGCCGCTGTTTGGGGTATGATTGGCCGAAAAAATGCCGTGAAGCGATTGGGAAACGTCGGCATGAGTGGAAGAAATGTCATTCTACTAACCCATGTAAATCATTTCGTCGGCCCCGGCGCGGTGCGGCGGCTGCTTCGGGAGGAGATGACCGTCGTCTGCCACGACGCAGCGTTCGCCGATCGCCAGGCCAGGGCCGCGTTTCAGGCCGAGATCCCCGGCGCAGAGGTGCTTGAGCGCACCGATCCGGCCGAAATCGTCGCCGAAACGGTGGCGCGTTTCGGCCGTCTCGACGCGCTGATTTCCAACGATCCCTATCCCGCCATTCGCGCGCCCGTCGATGAGGCCGATCCGGAGGAATTCAGGCGGACGCTGGACGCGCTGGCGGTTTGGCCGTTCACCGTGATCGGCAAGGCCGCCGCCGTGATGAAAGGCCAAAGCGCAGGCCGGATCGTGATCATCTCCTCGGCGGCGCCGCTGACCGGAATTCCGAACTATTCGATGTACGCCGCCGCGCGCGGAGCGGCGAATGCGCTGGTGCCGAGCTTGGCGAGGGAACTGGCGCGCTGGGGCATCACCGTCAACGCCATCGCCCCCAACTACATCAAGAACCCCGATTATTTCCCGCCGGAATTGCTCGCCAATCAGGAGGCCATGGCGAAAATGCTGAAGAACATTCCGCTTGGCCGATTAGGCGAGCCGGAGGAAGTCGCCGAACTGATCGCGCTGTTCGCAAGCGGCCGCTGCGGCTTCGTCACCGGCCATGTGCTGCCGATCGCCGGCGGCTGGGCTTGACCGTCAGCGCCGAATGCTGTCAAGGATGCGCCGAGGCGATTTGGAGTGCTTCGACGATGTCGCCGACGACGGACACGACCAGCGTTTCGTCATCGCCTTCCGCCATCACCCGAATGACCGGCTCGGTTCCCGACGACCGGATGAGCAGCCGGCCATCATTACCGAGCCTCAGCCGGTTCTTCTCGATCACGGCCGCGACATGTTCGTTGTCAAGCGGTCTTGAGCCGTTCGTCGCCACGCTCTTCAAGACCTGCGGCACCGGATCGAAGCGCTTGCAGACCTCGCTGACCGGCTTGCCGCTGGTGATCACCACGCCGAGAATTTGCAGTGCGGTGACCAAGGCCGTCGCCAGTGGTTGTGTAGTCGGTCATGACGATATGGCCCGACTGCTCGCCGCCCAGATTATAGCCGCCCGCGCGCATCCGCTCCACCACAGCGCGGTCGCCGACAGGCGTGCGCAGCAAATCGAGCTTCAAGCCGCCGAGGAAGCGTTCGAGGCCGAGATTTGACATCACGGTGGCAACGACGCCATTGCCGACCAGACGCTTATCGGCCGTCCAGGCTTCGGCGATAACGGCGAGGAGTTGGTCGCCATCTACGATCGTGCCGTGCTCGTCGACGATGATCACCCGGTCCGCGTCGCCATCGAGGGCGATACCGATATGCGCGCCGACCTGGCGGACCTTGCGGCACAGCGCGTCGGGCGATGTCGAGCCGCAATCGCGGTTGATGTTGAAACCGTCCGGTGTCACGCCGAGCGCGATGACCTCCGCCCCGAGCTCCCATAAGGATTGCGGCGCGACGCGATAGGCGGCGCCATGCGCGCAGTCGATCACCACTTTCAGCCCGTCGAGACGGATCGACCGGTCGAGCGTGCGCTTGGCATATTCGATGTAGCGGTCGAAAACGCCATCGACGCGTTTGGCACGTCCCATCTTGTCAGACGGCGCGAGCAGGCCGGAAGTCTCGCCGGCGATCAACTCCTCAATGCGCGCCTCGATCTCGTCGGACAGCTTAAAGCCCTCGGGATCGAAAATCTTGATGCCATTGTCCTGATAGGGATTGTGCGAGGCGGAAATCATGACGCCAAGATCGGCGCGCAAGGAGCGGGTAAGCATCGCGACGGCGGGCGTAGGCATCGGGCCGAGCTGGAACACGTCCATCCCCACGGAGGTGAAGCCGGAAACCAGCGCGGACTCGATCACATAGCCGGAAAGCCGCGTATCCTTGCCGATAACGACCCGGTGCCGGTGATCGCCATTGGTAAAAAGATGACCGGCCGCCATGCCGACCTTCATGGCTGTTTCCGCCGTCATGGGATAGGAATTGGCCTGCCCTCGAATGCCGTCCGTGCCGAAAAGTTTACCTGCCATCAGTTCCGCCCTGGTTTCTAAAGCTTTGCGGTTCTAAGTTAGATAGGGTGTTTACGCAACAGTAATTACTTGGTTTATCTTGTTATAAACATTAATATCATGCCATCTTTGCCTTGAGCAAAATGCAAAATAATGAATATTATCAATAAAATTGTACAATTAGAACGTATAACACTCGCCACGAGCTATTTCCAGTAAATTATGCTCTCAATTAATTACACAAGCCTACCAGCGTTTCTTACCGAGTGAGCTAGCGCCCAGCAACTGATGCGTGCCAACTGTCAAGAGCCTCACGGCTCTCGCTCACATCGTGTACCCGCAGGATTTGCACGGCTTGGGTGGCGGCGGCAAGTGCTGCGCCAATGCTGCCGGAGAGCCGATTTTTAGCGTCGGTCTGGCCGGTGATCGTGCCGATGAACCGCTTGCGGGATACGCCCAGCAGGACCGGGACGCCAAGTGTGTGGAAAAGGCCGACGCCGGCGAGCAGCGTGAGATTGTGCGCGATCGTCTTGCCGAATCCAATGCCCGGATCCACGATGATGCGTTGCCTCGCGATCCCCGCCGATTCGAGCCGCTTCGATCCGCGCTTCGAGCAGATCATAGACCTCAAGCAGCACATCGGCGTAACTGGGATCGTCCTGCATGGTGCGCGGATCGCCTTTGGCATGCATCAGACCCACGGGGCATCGCAGTGCGGCGGCAGCTTGGAGCGCGTCCTCATCATGGGTGAGGGCCGAGACATCGTTGATGAGCCCTGCCCCGCCCTCGACGGCGGCCCGCATGACGCTCGCCTTGCGCGTATCGACGGAAATCGCCGCGGGGAGCCCCTGAAGCCGTTCCAAAACCGGGAGAATGCGACGCAGTTCCTCGTCCGCGCTCACTGGCTCCGCGCCGGGCCGTGTGGATTCGCCGCCAATGTCGACGAAATCGGCGCCATCCGCGACAAGACGCCGGGCATGAGCCGCGGCCACCTCCGGGTCCGCGAAATCTCCACCGTCAGAAAAGCTGTCCGGCGTCACGTTGACGATCCCCATGAGCCGCGTTCGGTCCAGCGACACTCCGGCGATGTCGTGCCTGGGGGCGGTGAGATTGTTCAGCAGCCGCTGAATGTCGGCGTCGGCGCTTGCACGGAGGTCGCGCGCGGACGCAAAGCATCGCGTCGCCGTACCCGGCTCGCCTTCGATGACCTCAAAACCGAGGCAGCAGACGGGACCGCCCGCGACCGGCAACGCCGCGCCCTGCGCGCGAGCTTCTGTCGCGGCTTCGCCCCACATAAATCCCGTCGGACGGAGGTAGACTTTTCCGCTCAAACCTTTGCTCCGGCGTCATCCCCTGGGCATAAGAACGGCAGAATGGCCAAAAAGGCGGCACCCGGCAAGGGTACGCGCCATTCGCCGGGATCAGATCACCGTAGTGTCACGCGACCCGGTCGCGCTCCAGGGAACCTCGAACGTGCTGCCGCCCGCGCTCAGCCGCACGGTCTCGACCCCGAATACGTCGCGGAGCAAGGCCGGCGTCAGCACCTCGCCCGGGGCGCCGATCGCGGCAAGGGCTCCATCGTTCAGCACCAGCACGCGGTCGGCGTAGCGGGCCGCCAGGATGAGATCGTGGCTTATGGCGATCACCAGCCGTCCGGCCTTTGCCTGCGCCGACAAGATATCCATGACGCCGAGCTGATGCGCCGGATCGAGCGAGGCGACCGGCTCGTCGGCCAGCAGCATGGGCGCGCCGACTGCCAGCGCCCGGGCCAGCATGACCCGCGCGCGCTCGCCGCCGGACAGCGCGGTGATCGGCCGATGGGCGAATGCCATGGCATCGACCGAATGAAGTGCCTCGTCGATGGCCGCCTGATCGGCCGGGCTGAGCCGCGTGAGGCTGGAGGCGAAGGGCGCGCGTCCGATGGTCACGACGTCCCGCGCGGTGATCGGCCAATATGCGACATGGCCCTGCGGCAGATACGCCATCTGCTTGGCCCTGGCTGCTGCGCGCATCGCGGCGACGTCTTTGCCGTCCCATTCGACCCGGCCGGTAAACGGAAACAAGCACGCTACCGCCTTCAGGAAGGTGGTTTTACCCGCGCCGTTCGGTCCGACGATGGCCAGGAGTTCGCCCCGCCGCGCCTCCAGCGTTATATCGCGAAGCACCATACGGCCGCCGATGGTGACGCTGAGCTGATGCGCCCTGAGGGTCATCCCGCGCCTCCTGGACCTTGCAGCAGATCGCGCCCGCGCTGCTTCAGCACCAGCCAGATGAAGAAAGGCACGCCGATGATCGAGGTGAGCACGCCAATGCGGATCTCGCCTGTCGAGGGGATCAGCCGCGAGGCGCAATCCGCCGCGAGCAGAAGCGCAGCTCCCGCCAGCATCGCCGGAACATGGACGCGCGCCGGATCATGTCCGACGAACGGGCGCACCAAATGCGGCGTGACCAGCCCGACAAATCCGATCACCCCGGCCACCGCGACGGCCCCGCCAACTCCCATCGCCACGCCGAGAACGGTGATCAGCCGCAGCTGACCGAGTTCCACTCCGCTGGTTTGCGCCACATCCTCGCCCAGCGTCAGCACCCGCAGTTGGTCGCGCACACCGAGCAGCAGCAGCCAGCATAGAAGAAGCAGTGGCCCCGCCATGGTGACGTGGCGGAAACTTCGATCCTCCAGCGATCCGAGCAGCCAGAAGGCGATCTCAAGCGCAGCATAAGGGTTTGGCGCCAGATTGAGCGCCAGCGACACCATCGCGCCCGCAAGACTCGACAGCGCAAGACCCGCCAGCAGCAAGGTCAGCATGTGCGCCGAAGGTCCAGCCAGCGCCAGCAATGCGCCCACCGAAAAAAGCGCCCCGATCATGGCCGCGATCGGCAGGGAATATGAGAGCGTATCCGCCAGACCCGTACCGATCGCCAGCACCGCGCCGAAAGCGGCAGCGCTCGGCGCCCCGAATACGGACGGCGCCGCCAACGGATTGCGAACGAGCCCCTGCAACGCGGCGCCGCATAGCGCCAGAGTTGCGCCGATCAATGCCGCGAGAATGGCCCTGGGAAGGCGCAGTTCCCGCACGATCAGCAGATCGACCGGATCGCCTTTCCCGGCGAGCGCGCCAAGAACCGTGCCCGGCGATAGCGCCACCGGACCAAGCTGGAGCGACAGAATGAAGAGCGCGGCGGTCAGGATCGCCAGTCCGGCGATAAGAAGACGCGCGCTCATTCGCCTGCCATGATCGGCATCGCGCCAAGCGCCGTTCGAGCGGGGGAGGGGTTCTGGTCGGTCGCCATCGGGCGGTGATACCGGGGCGGCGCGCGCTTGACAACGTCCGAATGCCTCGATGGCCGCCGCCGGACGAAGCGGCATCCGTGCCCGCCGGACTTGCCGCGATGCGCACAATACTGCAAGACTGCTGTGGCAATAGAGCGTTTCAAACGCAGCAATGACGGCTTTCAAGGACAGATGGCATCCGCCAGGCCTCAAGGCTGTTTCATCCGGAGCACGCCCATGAGTGCCAAGATCTATTATTTGCGGCCTTTCCAGCGCGAAAATCTGGAAGCACCGGCGGTCGAGCCGGAAGTCGACGAAGAGCATCCGCAAGCCTCGCTGTCGCGCCCCGCCGGAAAACGCCCGGTCCGCAGCTCGCTGCCGGGTGGGCGAAACAGCAAATGGAAACGAAAGTTGGGCGGAGGCGCCGTCCGCCGTGACGCAAGCGCCGACAAAAAAGGCAGCCCGTCCGAAGACTGAGCCTTCAACTTGGACGATCGCTGCCGGCAGGTATGACGCTCGCCAATACTTCCCGCGGTGCGCGCGACCACGCTATTGACGCCACCTGCCTACATCCATATGGTCTGCCGCAGAGCACCCACGTTGGCGGTGTTGTGTTCTGTGTTCCCATTCGAAATATGCCAGGTGAGAGCGCGTAGCTCAGTCGGTAGAGCAACTGACTTCGATTTGGAGTTGCCACGGGGAAACCCGTGAACGAGATGGTGTCAAAGTCGGGGAACCCGTCCGCGTCGCGGCGACGGCAATCCCGAGCCAAGCCCAGTTTGAGCATGATCCGCAAAAGTGGAATCCGGTTTTGCTATAAAGATCATGCGCAAGCAAAATAGAACCGCATTCTGATTCCATCAGAATGGATCAGGTTCTAGGGGAAGGTGTAGAGGCCTGACGGCACCCGCCTACGTCCCGCTGAAGGATAGGGCGAAGGGAAGGTCCAGACCACGAACCCCTGTAAGGGCGGCGGTGAAAGCCGTGGTGGTAAGTTAATCAGTAGGTCCTGGGTTCGAGTCCCAGCGCGCTCACCATTGTCCGGCAGACATGCCGGCCGGCGGATCATCGGCCGGTGTTTGCATTGCCTCGTGAAGCCGTGAGATCAGGCTCCGCTTGAATGCTTTTCGTTCGTGGTTCGTGCCGATGGTCGGAGGCGAGCCCGTCAGTTTTAAACGCGAGCGGCAGCATCTTGACCGTTCGCAACAAGAGGAACCGCAACCTTCAAACGACACGAGCTCATCGGCTCGCGTCCAGATAGCAGTCGCGCTATGCGCTGAGACCATAGCAGCATTGAGAATTTGGCGCATGTATACGTTTCCGCGCCCGTTGTATGCTGCCCGCTAAATTTTGTTGCCGTCCACTCCCAAATCCCCCATACTTCTGCGCATCGGGCGGCCTGTCGGACCCGGTGGAAATAGCTGACGTTGCGCTTCGTTCTTCGCGGCCGCGAGATAAGCCTGTTCTGATTTTCCCCGACATCTGAATGACTGCTCAACTGGCAGGCCTTTGGCTCGCCGGGACTCTTGCTGGGGAATTATGGAGCATACGCATGCGTCAGTCTGGTACGGTCAAATTCTTCAATCAGTCGAAAGGATTTGGCTTCATTACGCCGGATGAAGGCGGTAAAGACGTTTTCGTCCACATTTCAGCGGTGGAGCGCTCGGGCGTGCCGATGCTGGATGAAGGGATGCGCGTCTCATTCGAGACTCAGCCCGATCCGCGCGGGAAGGGTCCGAAGGCCATCAATCTTCAAGTATCCGATTAATCGAATCTTTCATATTACGAGGGATGCGATGCTGCTGGCGTCGCATCCCTTTTGTTTGCGCGGAGGATCGCATGCGCGGCGCCTCAGTCTTTTGTATTCTCACGTCGCTTTTTGCGGCCCATGCAACCGCCGCAGCAAAACCGCCGTCCAAGCCTGGGCCGGCCGGCTATTGCAAGACGTTGAAAGGCGAGTTCGTCGGCTTTGGCGAACAGACGACGCGCGGCGACGCTGAAAAGGCGCTTGAGCGAGAGATAGCCGCCTGGGAACAGCGCTCCGGACTGAAGGCAGCCCCGAAAGACCGTAACGTGGCCTGCAAGGTCTATATCGAATGGCTCAACGAGTTCGAATGTAAGGCCGAGGCCACGGTCTGCCGGAGCGCATCCGTCAAAGCTCCCGTTAAACAGCGTTTTTGACAGCTTGTGGCTGTATAGCCATAGCGCGTGCTGTAACCGCGGGTGATTATGCGCCGGATTCCGTCACCTCAGGGGATTTTCACCATGACCACTTCAATGTGCAGGACGCTGCTGTTGGCGTCCGCCGCAGCGATGCTCCCGTCCTTCGCTTCCGCCAAGCCCGAATGCACCCAGCTCTTCTATTCAGTCAACGACTACGGCAAGGAAGGTCCCTCGCGCGATGCGCAAGCACTTCTCGACAAATACATTGAGAAATGGGCGCAGGATAAGGGGATCAAGAAGTACAAGACCGGCAAGAAAGACGTCACTTGCGAGTTGTTCCTCGACGCGATCGTCTTCAACGAATATACCTGCAAAGCCACTACAAACGTCTGCTGGACGGCCACCAAAAGCGCGGCTAAGAGCGCGGTTACTCGCTAGCTGGCGATCACATTGTAAAAGCCCGTAAAACGCACATTCGGCCTTTTTTTTAAGGGGCGAAGCCCATATATTGAATGTGCCGGCTTGCCGGCTATAGCGATAAATGGCTATCGGAATAAACCTTTCGGACCCGGGGGCGGTACCCGGCGCCTCCACCAAAAATCCGCTCCGCGCGGGCGGGCTTTTGCTGGGGGCGAACTAGGATCGACGAGGGCGTAAAGGGTATGTTTTCGCTCGGCATGGTTCCGCCGTCATCGGGCCGAATCAATAGTTGCAAACGACAACTATGCTGAGGCAGCCCTGGCCGCGTAATGCGGTTCGGAAAGCCGAATTAAAGTCCTAGACGTTCAGCACGGCTAGGCGCGGTTTGGAGGACACCGGGCAACAGAAGTCCTCCACTCTGCCGGCGGGGTGGTCCGCCGAAAGTCAACCTAGCAAACAATCTCTATGACGGTCTGAATGTCAGAGGACAAGATCCGCTACGATATCTTGGCTAGCGAGGCCTTGCGGGGCATCATGCGGACCGTGCTCACGAGAGTGCAGAAGCGCGGCTTGCCCGGCGATCATCATTTTTATATTACATTCGACACCGGAGCGCCAGGAACGATCCTGTCGAAGCGGCTTAAGGCGCAATATCCCGAAGAAATGATGATTGTGCTCCAGCACAAATTCTGGGATTTGATGATCTATGACGATCGGTTCGAAGTGAAGCTGTCTTTCAATAGCGTCCCCGAACGCTTGGTCATCCCATTTTCTTCGATCAAAAGCTTCCTGGATCCGAGCGTGCCGTTCGGCTTCAACCCCAATCCGTCGGTGCCGGCCGGTGTGACCGTGGAGGTGCCACACCAGGTCCCCGATGCGGCGGACACGGATGAAGCTCATGAAGAGCATGCCGCCCTGCCTCGCCCGTTGCTGAAAATCGAGCCCGACATCGCCAGCGTGGCGGATTCTGAGCCGCCGATCCGCCAGGAAGAGCAGCCGCAGCAGGAGCCGGCAAAGGTCGTCAAGCTCGACTTGTTCAGAAAGAGATAAGTAGGGCATCTCCAAAACGCCGGACTTTCTCCTTCCATTCGGGCCGGTGCTTTACATCATTCCCAGCTCGCGCGCCTTGGCCAAGTCCCAATAGGTCGCCTCGATCTTGTGCCCGTCGAGGTCGCGCACGAAGCACCCGTAATAAGGCTCGCCATAATGCGGCCGGGGTCCGGGCGGACCGTCAGCGGTCCCGCCTGCTTCAAGCGCGGCCTCGTAAAACTCATGGACCTCTTGCTTCGTCGCGGCGTCGAAGCAGACATGCGTTCCGTTTCCGACCGACGCCTGCTGGCCGTCGATTGGGACATGGACCCAAAATTCCGGGAATGATTTGCCCCAGGCGACTGTGTCCGCGTGCTCCATCACGCGCCGGCAGCCCAGAGTCAAGGAGAACGGCATCATAGAAGGCGACGGCCCGTTCAAAATCGTTGGTTCCCACCGACACGTGGCTAATGATGCTCTGACTTTCCGCCATGGTTCCTCCGGTCCGCCGAAGCGCGGTTTCTCACATCGCTGTATCTACACTATCCGCCAATGTGGGCATCGATTTTCAGGGCCGCTCAATCCTCATGCGAGCGGGACAATTCCCTGTAACCTTCCGCCACCCCTGCATCGACCAGGAAGTTGCTCATCGTGTAGCGCCCTTTCAAGATACTGCCGCGGATCTGCGGTTCATAGGCAAGGCCCTTCCCGGTCGTCTCGCGGAAATGTTCGAGAAGGCCGGTCAGCACCTCGCCGACGATAGTGCCGCCCACGGGTCCGAGCCTGTACCCTCCGTCGGCTCCATCATAACCATTGCGATAGGGGCGGCCTTCGCGGCCATGGCCATATTCGACGGAGGCATGACGCAATGAACCTCGATTGCGATAGGGACCATATTCATTCTCCGAGACGGCGTCGCCCTCGTCATCGTCGGGGCCGGAATAAGGGTGCGTGTTCGTGCCGAAGGCGCTGGCTTCCTGAAGCAGATAATACCAGAGCGGCGAATCCGCATTGCCGAGGTAATATTTCACACGCTCGCTGGGCGGCAGAACATAGGCGCGCCATCCTTCGCCGTGCCCCCCCTTCCGGGGGCCATAGCCGCCTTGCCCGATGAGGCCACGTTCCTGCAGGACCGGCAGCACACGCTCCGCCACCGACTGGCCGGACGGCAGATGCAGCGTCTTTCCTCTGACCAGATTGCGCGCGGCGAGGGAACCCAGGTCGTTTTTACCCACAGCGTTCGAGAAATTCAGCCGGTGCAGGCTGCGGACTAACTCCGTATCGATCTTGCGCGAATAGTTGAAGCCTTCCGGCCTCTCATGACCGATTTCAAAGAAATAGCGCCAGTCGACCAGAAAGCGCGGCGTCACCGGCTGAAAGGCGCGCGGGCCAGAGCGCTGATCCGAGAGCAGATCGAAAATAGCTCCCTCGCGCAAAACATAGGCATCGCGAACCTGGCTGTGGCCGAAGCGATAAGCCGCCGCCGCGAATTCGACGGGGATATTCAGGCTGTTGTAACGGCCGCCTTCATCGCGAAAGCCCTGCGGAAAGAAGAATTCGCGACCGTGCTTCAAGAACGCCGCCGTGAATTCCGGACCGATGACGCGAGGCAGAAAGTCTTCCGCGATTACGCGGTGGTAATAGTGGATGACGTGATCGTGCGCGGTCTGGAATATGGTAACCTTGGCCTTGTCGGGCAGAGCCTCGGCGAGTTCCTGCGTGTCGCAGCGCGAACCTGATTTGCAATATTTCCACCTGTCCCCGCCGAAATCGCGCTCGACCAGGATGTCGGCCGTGCGATTGTGGAAGGCAACGAAAGCAGCATGGAGCTGCGAGATGATGATGTTCTCGTCATCCCGCACATCGCCGACCAGCGCGACCGCCTCGCCCCCCGCGGGACCGTAAATCCGCGCCGATTTCGTCCGGAACAGATCCGCTCGTGGCGGGTAGCCATCCAGGGAAATGTAATTGCCCACGCGTATGTAAGGCAAGCGGAAGAGATGCGGTGTGCGATCCGGACCGTCGCCATAGACATTGTCGAGGTCGAGCTCCGGGGTTCGGTGATTGATCAGCAGATGGTCGCCGGTGATCTGACGTCCGAGCCGGCTGGTGGTGTCGAGCGTAATATCATGGTCGATGAACTGCCCGAGGAATGTGTAGCCAGCCGGGGTTTCGGTGTTGCCGGCGGGGTCGCCGGACTCGCCCTCCTCGACCATGGCCCGGCCCACTGCTATCAGGGCGCGGGTATCGTCGTGTGACTCTGCCTTCGGAAAGAGCCGGCCATAGCCGTCGCCCTTGCCTCCGCCGGGGCCGGGATAGTTGCCGGCGTAGGGCACACCCTGTTCGCCGTCATCGCGGTCGCGGTACCCATCAGCCTTTGCCTCGTATTGCGGAGCATGGCCCTCTTCGCGGTCTCGGTACCCATCGGTTTTTGCCTGGTACTGCGGAGCATGGCCCTCGTCTCGGTCCTCATAGTCCCGCTTGACCGGTGCCCGATACGGAACCTCGTAGCTTTTTTCCGTGACCGGATAGCGCTCGAAGACGTCCCTAGGCGGATTAGACTGACCTTCGCGCCCATATCCGCCGCCGTGTGGACCGTGGGAATAGGGGCGCCGGTATGGCATAGGCGGCCAGCCCGCGCGAGGCGAATATGCAGGAACATACGGGGGACCTTCGCCCGGAACCCTGAACAGCGAGCCATCTCCCTCTTCCGCCGCCAGAGCGGGACGGAGGGCGATGAGTGAACTGCCGAGCGCAGCGGCAATAAGCAGGTGGCTCAATTTGACGGTGGAGCCGTCGAGCAGACCAAAAAACATTGAATGAATTGATGGGTAACGCATAACCTACTCCCCTTACTTTGGAGTGAGTTTCGCCGAAGGGAATTAATGAAAAATGAAATCTTCGCAAATTAAATAAAACTCAAATTAGCGGCGATTTTGAACGCTAGGTGTTCTCGGATAACTTCCGCGCGTGAAGCATGGTGCCATGACCCCTTGAATTCGGGACGCTCGCCCGGCGAGGCGCGGCGTGATAAATCTAGCCGATGTGTGGGCGTTTTACGCAATCCGACAAGACGCTGCCGGGCCTGGACATTGTAGTCCCCGACGACGCGGACGAAACGCGTGCGACTCGGTATAATGGCGCGCCTTCGCAGGATTTTTGGGTCATCCGCCGTCACCCGCAAACGGGCGCGTATCATCGCGACCTGCTGCGCTGGGGGTTGATCCCATATTGGACAAAGGAGGCGAATGGCGGCCGCAAGCCTATCAATGCCAAATGCGAGACGGTGGCGCGCCTGGTGAGCTTCAGTGACGCCTATGCGAGACGCCGCTGCATCATTCCCGTCGACAATTTCTTCGAATGGCGCAAGACCACCCCGCCGAAGCAGCCTTTTGCCATCGGCATGGCGGATGGTTCGGCATTCGGTCTCGCGGGGATCTGGGAGAACTGGAAAGACCCGGCGAGCGGCAAATTCATCCGCACTTTCTGCATCCTGACCTGCCCGGCCAATGAGTTGATTGCCGGCATTCACGACCGGATGCCGGTCATTTTGCCGCCGGATGCCTATCACCGCTGGCTGTCGCCGCTGGAGCCGGACCCATCCGATCTGCTGCGGCCATTCTCAGCCGAGCTGATGCGGATGTGGCCTGTATCGCCCCGGGTCAACTCCACCCAGAATGACGATGCCTCACTGCTGGACCCACTGGACCGCGGCCCGTGACGCCTTGATTACAGGGATTGTTAACCCCCTGGATACGGGGCACAATCGGACGCAAAAGGAACCGGCGCAACTCCAAGTCATTAACGTTCCTTCGGGCATTCGCTTGATTTGCGCTTTGGCCACGTATTGATTCCCCGAACGGGGCGAGTTCCGAGTTAACGGTGAAACGTATTGACTGACAATCCCCGCCGCGACATTCCCCTGATCGGCCGTATCGACGCGATCCCGACGATGCTTGAGGTCATCTGCCGTACGACGGGGATGGGCTTTGCCGCTGTGGCCCGAGTGACCGAAGACCACTGGATCGCCTGCGCGGTTCGCGACGAGATCGAGTTCGGACTGCAGCCGGGCGGCGAGTTGAAGCTCGAAACAACGATTTGCGACGAGATCCGCTGCAGCGGACAGCCGGTGATCATCGACCACGTCGCCGAGGATCCCGCGTTCCGCGATCATCACACGCCCGCCATGTATGGCTTCCAGAGCTATATCTCGATGCCGATCGTGCTTCCGAACGGCACTTTTTTCGGCACGCTCTGCGCCATCGACCCCCGGCCGGCGCGGCTGAACAGGCCGGAGATCGTCGGCATGTTCAAGCTGTTCGCCGATCTGGTCGCCTTTCATCTCGACGCGCAACACCGGCTGGCCGAAAGCGAGGCCGGGCTTGTCGATGCGCGGGCGAACTCCGAGCTGCGCGAGCAGTTCATCGCCGTCCTCGGCCATGATCTGAGAAATCCGCTTGCTTCGATCGGCGCGGGAGCGCGGATGCTGCGGCGAACGCCCTTGAACGAAGAAGCGCAATCCATCCTCACCCTCATCGGCAACAGCGTCGACCGCATGGCGGCTTTGATCGACAATGTGCTCGATTTCGCCCGTGGGCGTCTGGGCGGCGGACTAA
Organism: uncultured Alphaproteobacteria bacterium; assembly: GCA_963731855.1. Classification (GTDB taxonomy): domain Bacteria; phylum Pseudomonadota; class Alphaproteobacteria; order Rhizobiales; family Rhodomicrobiaceae; genus R-RK-3. The sequence continues at coordinate 132,445 of CAVSXH010000004.1, forward strand.
CCTTGCAGCGCAACGCCGCGGAGCCGCTGAAGCCGGTTCTGGAGCAGGTGATCGCCGAGTTGCGTGCCGCCTCGCCCGGGCGGATCATCGAGGCCGACTTGGCTTTCGGGGATCCGGTCCATTGCGACCGCGTCCGCATCGGCCAGCTGCTCTCCAATCTCGTGGCCAATGCGCTCACCTACGGAACCGCGGACCAGCCGATTACGGTGCGCGCTTCGGGTGAAGGCGAAATCTTCGAGCTTTCCGTCACAAATAGGGGCGATCCCATCCCGCCCGACACGATGGAGCAGCTTTTCCAGCCATTCTTCCGCGCCTCGACGCGGCGAAGTCAGCAAGGCCTTGGCCTCGGGCTCTACATCGCCAGCGAAATCGCCCGCGCACATGCGGGCACGCTGACGGTTGCGTCGACGCCCGAGGAAACTTGCTTTACCTTTCGGATGCCAATCCCCTGATTGCCGGGGCGGCGGCAACCGGCCGCCGCTCCCACAACGTTATCGTGCCGGCCCGCGGCCCCTGCTCGCTTACCTTTGGCCCGTACCAATCCCGGCAGGGCTGCCTTTCACCTTGATCGCGCCGGCCGATTTCAATTCCTTGCCGTCGAAATTGAACAGCTGCAGCTCCTGCTCGATCATGCACTGTACGACCACCGTCTTGCTGTCCTTGCTCCAGGCCGCCCCCTGGCACCAATGACCAACTTTCGCCTCCGCGACCTTCGCGAGCTTTCCGCCGCTCACCGAAAGGACCATGAGCAAGCCGTTGTCATTGAAGAATGGCGAGGCTTTCGGCTTGTTCGATCCATTCATGACCGTAACCGCGACGTACTGCCCGTCGGGCGAAATCTTGAGGCCCTCAGGCGTCTGCCCCACGCTGATCGTTTCGACGACCCGTGGCGGCACGGCCTTGACATCGATCAGGCTCACCGTATCCGTATCGCCGGTGCCGATGCCGATATTGGCGACCGCCGCCACATCGCCGCGCGAGCTGACGTCCAGCCCGTAGGGGCGGAGCCCGGCATTGATGTCGCGCTTACCGGGCTCGACCTTGCTGCCGTCGATGGTAAGCACCGAGATCTTATGATCGCCGTCCCGGCTGACGAAAGCCATCTTGCCGTCGGGTGTGAACGCGATGCCGCTGGGGCCGGATTTTGCGTCGCCCAGCGGCACCTTGCCTGCCGCAGTCAGCGTCGTGCCGGCAATGGTGAAGACGGAGACGGTGCCTTCGGCCCGGTTGGCGACCAGCGCCAGAGTGCCGCTCGGATGGATGGCCACGCCGGCCGCTCCGTTGCCCGCTTCAAGGGTCGCGACGACCGACGGCGGCGACGTCTTGAGGTCGATGACGCTCACCCGATTGTCCGGAACCGTCTTTTTCGGGTCAGCAGGGTCAAGCTTCATCGCGGCGCTTACGAGCGCAAATGACCCGTCAGGAGAAACGGCGGCGCTCGATGGCGGCCCGACAACGCTGGCCGGGGCCTGGATCTCCGCGATCAGCTTTGGCGGGGAAGCGCCCAGATCGATGAGGGTAACTGTGTCCGGCGCGGGATTTTCGGGAACGGCGGTGGTGCCGTCGACGAGCGTCGCCTTTCCGTCATTGGCGGAGACTGCAATCTGTGCGTTGGCATTGAATATGACGGCCGGCAAGATGAAAAAGCCAGCAGCGATGCCAGTCAAACCTATGGATCTCATTTTAATTCCTCCCCATTCACTAGCCGCATTGGATGCGCGGGAACCCACGCACGACGGCACAGAATAGCATAGACAGAGGCCGGATTGCGGCGCGTGCTGATAAGTCAGGAGCACCTCTGCACGTCAAATGCGCTCGACAATTGGTGCATCGGTCCTCTCGTATTACAGATGGATCTCGAATTGATAGCGTGGAACCGACAATGGAATTTTCAGCTGACCAAAAGCCTTCCAAACGGCGCCCGCCCCCAGGCTTTGCGGCGAAGCTGTTTTCCGCTTTTGACGTCGCGGCGAAATTGCCGTTCAAACTCGCCGCAACCATACTTAAGCGGTTAGTCCAGATTATATTTTCCATTTTTATAGTTTTACTTCATCCGGGATTTAAGTGGCTCCTGGCGCTTCTCACCCGGTCTCGCATTGTCCGGGATTATGTAAGACCCGCCTTGCAAGAGCTTGGTGCGCGCCTTTACGAACCCTATTTCGTATTCTTACGCGGTTTGCCGCCCTACATGGCGACTGTAAGCATTGGGTTGCCGCTCGCCGTGCTGGAGCCGGCCAAGCTTTACGCAACGATCCTGATTGCTCAAAAACCGAAGGCCGGCATCTTGCTCTGGCTATTCCTGCAGGGGCTGAGCTTTGTGCTGATCGACAAAACGTGGACCGCGGTGCGCCCGCAAAGCCGAAAGATCTGGATCGTCAGCCGCCTCCATGCGTGGGGATGGCTCAACCTGTCCTACGGCAAATATTGGATCACAAGCTCCGCCTTCTACCAGACCATGATGCGCTGGCAGAAGCGCGTTCGAACCGCTGCGCAGGCCTATTGGGTGCAGCTTGTGCAGTCGCTCCGCCGGTGGCGGGTGCGGCACGACAATCGATGAACCGATCCGGATACGGGCGTTGGGGGTTTTGGTGCCGTCGAAGTTCGGAGGCGGGCCGCTCAGGCCGCACACGCATCGTGGAGGCCACGCTAACTTGGCAGGCGCGCATTGATTTGTTAGACCCGGCAGGAACATCAACGCGCTGTGTCGTAGCGCAGAGCAGGACAATAAGCGATGAACGCGAACGAAGGTCCGGTGCGCGAGGCAGGGCGGGATTTTATCCGGGATATCGTCCAGGCTGACCTTGACGCCGGGCGCCATAAAACGATCGTCACGCGCTTTCCCCCCGAGCCCAACGGTTATCTCCATATTGGCCATGCGAAGTCCATCTGCCTCAACTTCGGCATCGCTCAGGAGTTCGGTGGCCGTTGCCACCTGCGCTTCGACGACACCAATCCGGCGAAGGAGGAGCAGGAGTACATCGACGCCATCGAGCGCGATGTGCGCTGGCTCGGCTTCGATTGGGGGCCACACCTCTATCATGCCTCCGACTACTTCGAGCAGCTGTACGACTGGGCCGAGCACCTCATACAGTCCGGCAAGGCCTATGTGGACGACCAGACACAAGAAGACATGCGCGCGGCCCGCGGCACTTTGACCGAACCGGGCCGCGAACAGTCCCTGGCGCGAACGACCCGTATCTGAGAAATCTCGACCTCTTCCGTCTCATGCGCTCGGGCGAGTTTCCCAACGGGGCACGCGTGCTAAGAGCCAAGATCGACATGGCCGCGGGAAATATAAATCTGCGCGATCCGGTTCTCTACCGCATCCTGAATGCTCCGCACCCGCGTACCGGGAACAGCTGGTGCATTTATCCCAGCTACGACTTCGCACACGGCCAGTCGGACGCAATCGAGGGCATCACGCACTCGATCTGCACGCTCGAGTTCGAGGATCACAGGCCGCTCTACGACTGGTTCCTGGATCATCTGCCTGTGCCGTCACGGCCGCGACAGTATGAGTTCGCGCGTCTCAATATCACGCACACGATCCTTTCCAAACGTGTGCTGACCGAACTCGTGCGGGGCGGCCATGTCGCGAGCTGGGACGACCCTCGCATGCCGACCCTGGCCGGTCTGCGCCGCCGCGGCGTACCGCCAGCCGCACTGCGCGAATTCGTGAAGCGGGTCGGCGTTGCAAAAGCGAACAGTGTCGTTGACGCAGCGATGCTCGACGCCACGATCCGCGAGGTCTTGAACAAAACAGCGTTGAGGCGCATGGCGGTGCTCAGGCCCCTGAAAGTGGTGATCGAGAACTACCCGGCCGGTCAGACCGAGGAACTCGAGGCCGTGAACCATCCCGACGTCCCGGAAGCGGGTGTGCGCAAAATTCGCTTCGGACGGGAGCTCTTCGTTGAGCAGGAAGACTTTATGGAGAACGCTCCCAAGAAATTTTACCGTCTCTCGCCTGGCAAGGAGGTGCGGCTGCGCTATGCCTATTTCATCACGTGTCGCGAGGTGGTGAAGAATGCGGCCGGCGAGGTGGTCGAGCTCAAATGTACCTATGATCCGGAAACCCGCGGCGGCAACTCACCGCCTGACGGGCGCAAGGTGCAGGCCACGCTGCATTGGGTGTCCGCTGCCGACGCCGTGCCGGCCGAGGTGCGTCTCTACAATCCGCTCTTCAAGACCGTCAATCCCGATCCCAGTAACTTTGCGGAGGATCTCGACCAGGCTTCGCTGGAGGCAGTGAAGGATGCCCGCCTCGAGCCCGTGCTTGCCAGCGAAAGCTCAGAGGCTCCGGTGCAGTTCGAGCGGCTCGGCTATTTTTGCCGCGATCCTGATTCGCGTGCCGGCGCCCTGGTCTTCAATCGCACCGTCGGCCTGCGCGACACGTGGGCCAAACTATCGGGATCGACAGCAGCAAGCGGCTGAGCGCAAATCGTAAGCCTGCGCGTCGCGCAAGGAGCGCCGGGTGGAGATCGACCACTGCGACGGTCATGACCCGCCGTCGTCGCGGGCGCACAGTCAATCTGCGCGCTTGCGCCGAGCCCCGTGAGGAGTGTTTCGGATCGCGCCTCAGCCGCGTCCTTCGAACGGCATGGTGGTCGCTTTGATGCTCATGAACAGCACGTTGGCCTCCAGCGGCAAGCTGGCCATGTAGCGGATCGCCGAACCGCAATGCGCAACGTCCATCACCGTTTCCGGTGCGATGGTGCCATTGGCCTGCGGCACGCCAGCCTTCATCCGCCCGCCCATGGCCGTATCGGCATTGCCGATATCGAGCTGGCCGCAGGCGATGTTGAACGGCCGGCCGTCCAGCGCGATGCACTTGGTGATGCCGGTGACGGCGTGCTTGGTCGCGGTGTAGGCGATGGAGTTCGGCCGGGGTGTATGCGCCGATATCGAGCCATTATTGATGATGCGTCCCCCTTGTGGCGTCTGGCTTTTCATGATGCGGATCGCTTCCTGCGCGCAGAGGAACACACCGGTCAGGTTGACATCCACAACGGTCTGCCATTGCGCCAGGCTAAGCTCTTCCATCGGGATGGCCGGCGCTCCCGTGCCTGCATTATTGAACAGGCAGTCGAGGCGGCCGAAGGCCTTCACGGTTTCCGCGAACAAGCGCTTGACGTCGTCCTGGCTGGCGACGTTTGCCGGGATCGCAAGCAGCGTCCCGCCGCCCTGCTTGGCGAGCTGGACGGTCTTATCGAGCTCCTCCTGCCGCCGTCCTGTGACGACGACATTCCAGCCATCGCCCTGAAGCGCCAAAGCCGCTGCCTGGCCGATACCCGTGCCACCGCCGGTGACGAGCGCAACCCTGTTCTGTGCTGCCATGATTTCTTCCTTCCCTAGCCTGACCGTATCGCGAGCGAGACCGCGATCTCGTTCCACTTATCATCGCGTTAATGCGGCCCGCGCGCCAAGCATCATTTCAACAACTGTCCTTCGCGGAAGCCGGGCCTTAGCCGTGGACAAGCGCGGAGAGGACGCGCAAATCCTCTACATGGCCACTACCGATGTCAACCAGGCGCTGATGGGCGGGAGTTTGGCGCGCCTCAGGGAACTCGCAGAGCAAAGCGCGTTCAGCCGGAGCCGAGGGTGGCTACTGCGTGCCGCAATGTCGCCAGCAGATCCCGGCTCTCGCGCAGATGCGCGGTCTCGGCGTCGAGCACGATGCTGAAGGCGCGCTTCTTGAATTCGATCATGGTGCGGGCGTAGCCATCGGGGTTCAGTCCGGCCGCATCGCAGACGATGTCGATGAGGCGGTCGATCGCGTGAAGGCGGCCGAGCAGGTAATCGTTCTCTCTGTATGAGCGTGAGAGAAACGCCGCGAAGTTTCCCAAGCCGGTGCCTTTCACGTCGGTAAGCGCTTCAAATTCGGCCAGCGCATGGGCATCCCTGGGACTGATGCGATCGACCAGGATCTCGTGGAATTCGCCCGCCTGCCCGGTCGTTGCGACGGATAAAGTGAGGACGTCCCAATAAGGGAAACCGAGATAGTTCACCAGCACCTCGCGGCGCGCCTCGGTATGCCATTCGGCGGGATCCAGGGCCGCTATGATGAGGTCGGCATCGTGCGTGCTCGTGCCGAGACCGATGGCCGCGGCGAGCCGATCCATAAGGTCCGAAAGATCTACCGCATGACGCTCAGCCACTTGCGCGCCGATCATCGGTAATGCGCGCGCATCCGCGACTCTTTTCGACCTTCGAAAAAATTCTCAGCGCCAGATCGCGGACGTCCGCGCCAAAGACCTCGGGTCCATAACGGCGATTAAGCGCGTCAAGGCAGGCGTGGAAATCTCGTTTGAGCCGGTCGATGGCGTGAGGATCGAGACCGGTAAATTGCTTCTCGTCGATCAATTGGTAGAGCCGGTTCTGTCCTTCGATCATGAAATTCAAGCGGCGCTTGCGATAGCCTACGTCGAATGCGTGCAGGAACTGCGCCGTGCGGGACAGGGCCGCCCCGCCCAAGCCGGGTTCGGTCTCGTATTCGGCGCCATCCGAAATGAGCCCCGTCCGCGCCGCCCAGGCATCGATGGTCGCGGCAATCAGGCCCTGGGTTCGCGAACGCGGCTCGACGTCGCAGAGCTTGGCAATCAGCTGGGTTACGAAGGCCAGCACCGTCGCCAGCTTCAAGCGGACATAGCTCTGATAGGCAAAGCCCGCTTTGAGCGCCACCCGCGCATTCACCTGCTCGCGCCATGTCTTGATCTGTTCCGCCGCGACTGCCCAATCGAGTGGGGTCTCGACGACCTCGGTCACCAGCCGGGTGACGCGCGGGCGGGCGTCGTCGATTACGCCTTTCAGGCGCCGGACGCGATCATTGAAGCCGATCACCCAGTCCAGTTCATCGGCGACAGGCTGGTTGCGCGGCAGATCGGACAGCGATCCCTTGATCACCGAGAACAGGTTCGGCACTGCCCGGAGCGAGTTCGAAGATGTGTGGCCGGGATGGGGATCGATGTAGACCAGGCGGCGATCGACCTGGCGGTGAGCCTGGCGGCTCGCGTAACGCGGCGATCGCTTCACGGAAGGGCCGGTTATTCAGCACCGCGCCATCGATGAAGCAAGCCTTGACCGGATCGATTCCCGCCTGCAAATGCCGGGCAAACCCCTCGCGAAGAAATTGCTCGCGGCGCGGCCATGGGACGCCTGTTTGCGCCAGGATCTGGTCCATTTCCGCGATCCGCGCCGGCGGAAAGATGCCAGGAAAGGATGACGTCGCCCGTGCTGCGAAGGCAAGTGCGGGAGCGTTGCCAAGATCGAAGTCGCTGGTCTCGGTACCGCTCTGGCTCCGCCGATACTGAAACCGCAGAACATGGCGATGCTCGCGTTCCATGATCATCGGCGGGTCGTGAATTGAAATCGGATGCTGATGGCCGTGGAAGTCGGTCAGCGTCACGAAGAGATCGAGCTTCTGGCCGGATGGCAGCAATGAGCTGCCTGAATGCGCGGGCTGTCCCATGATGGTCATCGCATCCAGCATCAGCGCGGACATTCGGGTTCCGTCCAGCGGCGGCTTGAACCAGCGCGACCTGACGAAAAGCGAAAGATTCCGCCGCACCTCGGCGTTCTTGATCGACGGAAGCAAGCCAGTCGCGGCGGCACCCCAAAATAATGGCTTCAGCGCCAGTTTGCTCCACGCCCCGGCGCGCGCATCGGCGGCAAGCAGGACATTGACGTCGGCATTGTCGAGCCACAGAGTCGCGCAAAGGGAGGATCGGCAGGTCATGACTGAGCGCGCGGCCCAGCGTTGCGCCGTTGAGGCCCCCCGCCGACGCGCCCGCGATCACATCGACGATGACGCGCAGATCCACCTGCCGGCCGATCTCGCGCAGCACGTCGAAGTAGACCGCCTCCGTGTCGTATTCGGCGCTTCGCTCGCGAACGGTCTCGAAGAAGGATGCGCGGAGCCGGGCATCACGGTCCTTGATGGAATGCAGGGCAGCCGAGGCGCGTATCAGCTTCAGGATTTCCTTGCTGATCCCATGCATGTAGACGGCCAGCGAAACGCCGCCAAAACAAACCAGGGCGATGCGCAGTTCCTTTTCCCTCACGAGAACTCCTGGCCAACGCCGCGGCGCGATAGGCCCGGCATGGCGCGATGTTTGAGGACCTGGTGAAGGGAAAGTCTGCTCCGCGCAGCTTGCACGGGCCTAGCGCATCGATCCGCAAAATGCCTATCCCCGCGGGTGCGGCATTCAGAACCCTACCAAATCGCCGCGTGCTTCATTATTTTCAGTAAATCCTGAAATTGCAGAAATAGCGCGTCGATGGACCTTCCTCCCCTCATACGGACATTCGTCCTCCACTTTGGCGAGATGGGCAGCCGCTGGGGCATCAATCGCACGGTGGGGCAGATCTATGCGCTGCTCTATCTCTCCGAAAGACCGCTCAACGCCGAGGAGATTTCCACCGTGCTCGGCTTCTCGCGCTCCAACGTCAGCATGGGCCTGAAGGAACTCGATGGGTGGCGGCTCGTTCGGCTCAAGCATCTGCCGGGCGACCGGCGCGATCATTACGTCGCGCCCGATGACGTCTGGGAGATCGTTCGCACGCTCGTCGAGGAGCGGCGCAAGCGCGAGATCGAGCCGACGCTGACGATGTTGCGCGGCGCGCTTCTCGAGACGCCTGAAGGTCCCGAGGAGCGCCACGCGCAAGCGCGAATGCGCGAAATGCACGATCTGATCGACATGCTGACCGGCTGGTATCAGGATATGCAGAAAATGGAAACCGACCGGCTCGTGCAGCTTCTCAAGCTCGGCTCGAAAATCTACAAATTATACGAGCTGAGGGATAGGCTGCGCGGCGGCACGAAACAGGCAGGAGATGACTGATGGACGCGCTACTGCTCGCGCGGATTCAGTTCGGCGCGAATATCACGTTTCACATTCTGTTCCCGACCATCACCATTGCGCTTTGCTGGGTGCTGCTATTCTTCAAGCTGCGTTACGACGCTGGTCATGGCGAACATTGGCTCGATGCCTATCGCTTCTGGGTGAAGATTTTCGCGCTTTCCTTCGCTCTGGGAGTGGTCAGCGGCGTTACCATGTCCTTCCAGTTCGGCACAAACTGGCCGGGCTTCATGGAAAGGGTGGGGAATGTCGCCGGCCCCTTGCTGGCCTATGAGGTGCTGACGGCGTTCTTTCTGGAGGCGACCTTTCTCGGCATCATGCTTTTCGGAACGGGGCGCGTTTCGAACGGTATTCACACGACGGCGGTCGTGCTCGTCGCCCTCGGCACCACGGCTTCGGCCTTCTGGATACTGGCACTGAATAGCTGGATGCATACGCCGGCCGGCTTCGAAATGATCGACGGCAAGGCGCATGTGACGAGCTGGCTGGGCATCCTGTTCACCCCGTCGCTGCCCTATCGGCTCACGCATATGCTGATCGCCTCGGGTCTGACTGCGGCCTTCCTGGTGGCCGGGGTTTCCGCCTATCGCTGGCTGCGCGGCGATCGTGCGCCGACCGTGCTTGCAGCGCTACGAACCGGCGTCACCATCGCGGCGATCCTCATTCCGGTGCAGATCTTCGTCGGCGATCAGCATGGGCTGAACACGCTGGAGCATCAGCCTGCGAAGATCGCGGCGATGGAGGGCATCTGGGAAACCGAGCGGCATGCGCCCTTGCGGCTGTTCGCCATTCCCGACGAGGCGGCGCGCACCAATCATTACGAAATTCTCATCCCTAATCTGGCGAGCTGGATTCTGACGCATAGCGCTGACGGCGAGGTCAAGGGGCTGAATGCGTTTCAAGGCAATCATCCCCCTGTCGCGCCGGTGTTCTTCGCCTTCCGCATCATGGTGGGAATGGGTCTGCTCATGCTGGCCGTATCGTGGCTGGCCGCATGGCAGCTCTGGCGGCGCGGCGAGCCCGGACGCTGGCTGGCGCGAGGCCTGGTCGCCATGACTTTCGCCGGATGGGTCGCAACGGTTGCGGGCTGGTACACGACGGAAATCGGCCGCCAGCCCTGGCTGGTATCCGGGGTGCTGCGGACCGCCGACGCCACCGCCCCGACCGTGACCGCGCCGATGATCGGCCTCTCGCTCAGCATGTATCTGGCGCTTTACGCCTTTCTGCTCGCGACGTTCATCTTCGTCGTCTTCCATATTGCGCGACGCGCGGGACAAGCGACGGCGGGCGACAAGATGCCGGGCGGACTATTCGCGCCGCACCCGAGCGTCACGCGCTCCTGAGTATGTCGAGTTGCCCTAAGGAGAAACGCCGATGTGGAACTATCTGACCAGCGCCGACGTGCTGCCGGTGATTTTCGCCGGGCTGATGGGGCTTTCGATCCTGCTCTATGTCATCCTCGATGGCTACGACCTGGGCGTCGGTATGCTGATGAGCGGAGCCGACCCGGACGAAAAGGACGTGATGATCGCCTCGATCGGCCCGTTCTGGGACGCAAACGAGACCTGGCTGGTGCTTGGCATCGGACTGCTGCTGGTGGCCTTCCCTATCGCGCATGGCATCATCCTGACCGCACTCTATATGCCCGTCGCCATCATGCTTGCCGGGCTGATCCTGCGCGGCGTGGCGTTCGATTTCCGCGCCAAGGTGCAAGAGGAGCACAAGGCGCTTTGGGACCGCGCCTTCATGGCCGGATCGCTGCTCGCCTCGCTCGCGCAAGGCTTCATGCTCGGCGTCTATATTGTCGGCTTCGAGTGGAATGTGCTCAACGCGAGCTTCGGCATGCTCTGCGGGCTTTGCCTCGCCGCCGGCTATGCATTCATCGGCGCCTGCTGGCTGATCATGAAGACGGAAGCGTGACCTGCAGGTCAAAGCGATCCTCTGGGCGCGCATCTTCGTTTGGGTTACAGCGATCGGGCTCGGCGCGGTCTCGCTGGCGACGCCATTCGTCAGCGACGCGCATTTTCGAGAAATGGTTCAGCCTGCCGAATTTCCTGTTCTTGATGCCCATACCGGTCATAGCAGGAGCCCTTATCATCGGGCTCGAGTTATTGCTGCGCAGAATGCCATTGGCCGGCGACCGGCTCGACTGGCTGCCATTCGTCGGGGCGGCGAGCGTTTTTCTGCTCGGCTTTCTGGGCCTTGCGTACAGCTTCTTCCCGTATGTGGTGCTGGATCGGCTGACGATCTGGCAGGCGGCGAGCGCTCCCGAATCGCTGGCGTTCATCCTCATCGGTGTTTTGATCGTTCTGCCGTGTATTCTCGCTTATTCCGTGTACGCTTACAGCGTATTTTGGGGCAAGGTGCGGGAGCTCTCCTATTATTGATGGGGTGATCCAATGCGGAGCGTCTTGCCATAGCGCAGCGACGCGCGTATGATGAATGAAGAATTTAGTTTTCGTTCACTCGTCACATTGGAGCCCACCACGCTCGATGAATACCCAGCAGCCGCCCATCGATAGCCGAGTCAAAATCCTCATGGAAGCCGAGCGGCTCTTCCGGCATTACGGCTATTCCAAGACGACGATGGCCGACATCGCCGATGGCTGCAACATGTCGGCGGCTAACCTCTACCGCTTCTTCCCCTCCAAACTGGCGCTCGTCGAGGCGATCTGCTCCCGGATCACCTCTAAATCCGAAAGGCTGCTCTACGAGATCGTGCGTGCCGACGCGCCTGCATCGGTGCGTCTGGAGCGATTCATAAAACAAATGCACCAACACACGCTGGAAAACCTGCTTGACCATCGTAAGGTTCATGAAATGGTCGTGGTGGCTATGGAAGAACAGTGGCATGCGGTGCGGGCGCATCTGGATCGGATTGCGCTGTATATCGGTGAAATCATCAAGGATGGTATCGCCGCGGGAGAGTTTCGGCAGCAGGACGTGCAGCGGGCGGCAAAGTGCGTGCACAGCGCTTTGGCGTGTCTTTGCCATCCGATGATCGTGGCGCAGAAACTTGATGATGAAGAACGGTCTACGCCGAATGAAATGGCAGCCCTGATTGTCAGCGCCCTGAAAGCAAACCCTTAAGACGAGAGCGGGTCATGTGTAACAGCGACGTTTCCAGCGGCTTTTTGCGCCCCAAAAGTGAAGAAAAACGAAAATCGTCAGCGTTCTTTCCTCATTCGTCAGCGTTTGGCGTGATATTCGCGCTGGGACTTGCGCTCACCGTTAGCGCCTGCCGCGAAGAGCAGCAGGTCGAGCAGGTCATTCGTCCGGTCAAAGCGATCGTCGTCCAGGAGCATTCCGGCGACATCGTCAGAAGCTTCTCCGGCGATATGCGCGCCCGCATCGAAAGCACGCTCGGGTTCCGCGTCCCCGGCAAGATCGTCGAGCGGCTGGTGAATATCGGCGACGAGGTCAAGGTGGGCCAGGTCATCGCGCGCCTCGACGACAAGGACCTCATTCTCAGCGAGAACAGCGCCAAGGCAGCCGTGCAGTCGGCAAAGTCGCGGCTCGCCGTCGCAAAGGATGCGCTCGGCCGTGCCGAAAAGCTGCAGCCCAAGGGCTACACGCCCGAAGCGGTCGTCGATCAGCGCCGGCTCGAAGCCGACGCCGCGCAAGCCGGCGCTTGAAGCCGCGGAGGCGCAGGCCCGCCAGGCCGGCAATTCGACGGGCTATGCCGAGCTGAAAGCCGACAAGGCCGGCATCGTCACGCGCGTGCAGGCGGAAGCCGGACAGGTGGTCGCTGCCGGGACGCCGGTCATTGCGCTGGCCGAAGCCGGCGAAATCGAGGTGGCGTTCAGCGTGCCCGAGCAGGAGGTGACCCACCTCGCCATCGGCCAGGATGCCGAGCTTGAGTTCTGGGCTGACGGCGACATCAAAATCCGAGGGCAAATTCGCGAAATCGCTCGGCAGGCCGATCCCGGCTCGCGCACCTACGCGGTCCGCATCGCGATCCCCAATCCTCCTGCCGCCTCGCGCCTCGGCATGACCGCGACGGCGATGCTCAAGCTTCGCCCCGGCATCTCCGCATATTTCGGTGCCCCTCGCGGCGCTCACGGAGATCAACGGCCACAGCGCCGTATATATCGCCGACCGCACACGCATCGACCGTCACGTCGCGGACGGTCGAAACCGGCGGCGTCAATGCCGGAAAGCGTAAAGATCGTCTCGGGGCTGAAGTCCGGCGAAGTCGTCGTGACCGGCGGCGTCCAGTTCCTCAGCGACGGGATGCAGGTGCGCCTGCCCAAGGAGATCGTGCAGACCGCCGCCGCAGACCGCAAAGAGATCAGCCGCTGATCTCCAGCCCGCACGTCCAAGGTGTCGTCATGTCCAAATGGATGAAACTGCCTGAGCAGCCGCCGCGCGGGTTCAATCTGTCGCGCTGGGCCATCCAGCATGGCAGCTTGACGCGCTTCCTCGTCGTGCTGATGCTCGCGGCTGGCGCCTTCTCGCTGCTGCGCATCGGCCAGAAGGAAGACCCCGACTTCACCTTCCGCCTGATGGTGGTGCAGGTCGCCTGGCCCGGCGCATCCACCGAGGAAATGCAGAGCCAGGTGGTCGACAAGATCGAGCGCAAGGTGCAGGAGACGCCGGATCTCGACTATGTGCGCTCCTATACGCGGCCCGGCAATGCGGTGATCTTCGTCAACATCAAGGGCGCGGCGCGCGGCCGGGAGATCACGGACGCCTTCTATCAGGTGCGCAAGAAGATCGGCGACATCCGGCAGACCTTTCCGGCAAGGCGTGGCCGGCCCGTTCTTCAATGACGAGTTCGGCGACACCTACATCTCGCTCCATGCCCTTACCGGCAGGGCTTCGCCTATCCGGAGCTGAAGGCCCACGCCAAGCACGCCCGCGACATGCTGCTGCGCGTGCCCGGCGTCGCCAAGGTCGACCTGCTCGGCCCGCAGGACGAGCAGATCTTCATCGAGATGTCCTCCAAGGTGCTGGCCGAGCGCAGTCTCTCGGCGCTCGACATCCAGGCCGCGCTCGCCGGCCCAGAATACGCTGGAGCCGGCCGGCCGCATCGAGAGCGACGACCGCTCGGTGCGCCTCGACGTGAGGGCTTCCTGCTCAGCGTCGAGGAGATCCGCGAATTGCGGCTGCGCATCGGCAACGAGACGTTCCGCCTCGGCGACATCGCCACCGTAAGGCGCGGCCTTGAGGACCCGCCCGTCTCGAAGATCCGCTATCAGGGCCAGGAGGCGGTGCTGCTCGGCGCCACGATGGCGCACGGCGCCAAGGTCACCGAGGTCGGCGCAGGCGATCAATGCAGCGCTGAAGCGCGATCAAGGGCGACCTGCCCGTCGGGCTGGAGCTCGGCCAGATCTCCGACCAGGCGCAGGTCGTCACCAAATATGTCGGCGAGTTCCTGGAAGCGCTGGGCGAGGCGTCTGCTATCGTGCTGGCGGTGTCGTTCCTGTCGCTCGGCTGGCGCGCGGGCCTGGTCGTCGCGCTGACCATCCCGCTGGTGCTCGGCGCCACCTTCCTCATCATGTCGCTGATGGGGATCGACCTGCACCGCATCTCGCTCGGCGCGCTGATCATTGCGCTCGGCCTGCTGGTCGACGACGCGATGATCGCGGTCGAGATGATGGAGCGCAAGCTCGAGGAAGGGCTACGACAAGCTCAGCGCCGCCAGCTTCGCCTACAACTCGACCGCGTTCCCGATGCTGACCGGCACGCTGATCACGGTCGCCGGGTTCATTCCGGTCGGCTTCGCGCATCGACGGCCGGCGAATATGTCAGCTCGCTGTTCTGGGTGGACGGGCATCGCGCTGATCATGTCCTGGTTCGCGGCGGTCTATTTCACGCCCTGGATCGGCTATGCGCTGCTGAAGGCGCATAAGCCGGCGGAAAATCCCAAATACGCGCCGTTCAAGAGACCGTTCTATCGCCGCCTGGAGGCTTCATCAACTGGTGCGTGACGCGCCGCCGCTTGGTCGTGGCGCTGACGCTCGCGGCGTTCGCGGCCGGCATCGGCGGCTTCGCCTTCATTCCGCAGCAATTCTTTCCGACGTCCAACCGGCCCGAGATTCTCGTCGATCTCTGGCTGCCCGAAGGCGCGTCCTTCAAGCAGACCGAAGCGCAGGCGAAGCTGGTCGAGGCTCAGATGGTCAGCGACCCGGACGTCGCCTTCGTCACGCACATTCGTCGGCGAAGGCGCGCCGCGCTTCTATCTGCCGCTCGACCAGCAGCTCCGGAACCAGAACTTCGCCCAGCTGCTGGTGATGCCGAAGTCGCTGGAGCCGCGCGACCGCGTGATCGGCAAGCGTGCGCAAGCTGCTGGCCGACAGATTATCCGAACATCCGCTTCAAGGTCGACCGGCTGTTCAACGGCCCGCCGGTCGGCTGGGCGGTGCAGCTGCGCGTCACCGGTCCGGATCGCGACGAGGTCCGCCGCATCGCCAGCGAGGTGGCGAATGTGATGCGCGCGCATCCGCTCATGCACACGGTGCACAACGACTGGCTGGAGCCGGTGCCCTCGCTGAAGCTCGACATCGACCAGGACCGCGCGCGGGCGATCGGCGTCTCGCTCGCAGGCGGTGCGCCGGACGCTGCAAGGCGTGCTGAGCGGCTTGCCGATCGGCGAGTTCCGCGACGGCGAGGAAACCATCAACGTCATGCTGCGCGAGCCGGAAGCCAGCCGCAGTGCGCTCAGCGCCGTCGAAGACGCCTATGTGAAGACGGCGACCGGCGCGTCCGTGCCGCTGACGCAGGTGGCCAAGGTCACGCTGGCGCTCGAGCCGGGCATCCAATGGCGGCGCGACCGCCTGCCGTCGATCACGGTGCGCGGCGCCGTGCCGGACAACGTGCAGTCGCCGGACGTGGCCAACGCCGATCTTCGCCCAGCTTAAGCCGCTGCGCGACGCGCTGCCGCTCGGCTACCGCATCGAGATGCAGGGCGCGGTGGAGGAATCGGCCAACAGCCAGGACCTCGATCAACGCGAAGATGCCCGTGATGCTGCTCTGCATCGTGCTCCTGCTGATGGTCCAGCTTCAGCATTTCGGCAAGACGGCGATGGTGCTGGCGACCGGCCCGCTCGGCCTGATCGGCGCGGCGGCGGCGCTGCTGATGTTCCAGGCGCCGTTCGGCTTCGTCGCCATTCTCGGCGTCATCGCGCTGGCCGGCATGATCATGCGCAACAGCGTCATCCTGGTCGATCAGATCCAGCAGGACCTTGAGGCCGGCCTGCCCATGCGCGAGGCGATCGTCAGCTCGGCCGTACGGCGCTTCCGCCCGATCGCGCTGACGGCGGCGGCGGCGGTGCTCGCCCTGGTGCCGCTCTCGAGATCGCTGTTCTGGGGGCCGATGGCCCTGGCGATGATGGGCGGCCTCATCGCCGGAACGATTTTGACTTTGACCTTCCTGCCTGCGCTCTATGCTCTCTCCTTCGGCATTGGCGTAAAGGCGGCGGAAGGTCGAGAAGCGCCGGAGCGGTCCGTACTCCTCCCCGAACAGCGGGTTGCTCCGGCGTATCCATTGCCCCAGGCAGGCGAATAGCCCGCCTGCAAACCGAGAATGCGTTGGGACTGAAATGGGAGCCGCCCTTGGGGCGCCTTTCATGCGGGAGCGGTTTTCCGCAAGCGGCTAGACGTAAGGCGACAGTCCGTTCCGGTTTCATTTCGGAACGGAACACGCTTTAGGGCCGCAAATAACGCAGAATGACATCAACCACGTGCTGCGACCGGTTGTGCAGTTCTTCCTGGGTGCTGAGATCCCGGCCGACCAGGGTCGAAAGCGTACAGCGTGTTGCGATAAAGAAGGCACTCAGCGAAGCGATGGATATGTAGAGCTGGCGCGGATCGATATCGGGCCGGAAGACCCCATCCTCGGCACCGCGTGCAAGAATATCCTGGAGCATGGTCATGAGCGGGGTGTCCAGATCGCGCACACGCTCTGAGCGAGCCAGGTATTTACCTCGCAGCAAATTTTCCGTCGTCATCAAGCTCAGCAATTCGGGATATTGAAGATAATAATTCCAAGTAAACAGAATGAGCGTTTCGATCGCTGCAGCAGGGGGCACGTCGCCGAGCTTGAGCTGCGTCTGCGCCGTGCGCAGTGCGATATAGGTCCGTTCGAGGACAGCAATGTAGAGTTCTTCCTTCTTACCGAAATAGTGGTAGAGCATACGCTTGTTGACGTTCGCACGTGCGGCGATTTCATTGACGCTCGCGCCGGCGAAGCCGTTGCTGACGAATTCGACGGTGGCCGCTTCGAGAATTGCGCGCCGTGTCCGTTCCGGATCGCGCTGTCCGGCAACACGAATAACATCGTCGGGATGAAACTCACCGTCGTCCGTCTCGGTGTCCGCCATCTGAGACCTGCTCTTAACAAATTCCATAATTTACTGCTCCACATCCGATCCGAAGCGGATCGGCACCAAAGAAATACCGCTCAAATCGTTCGCCGGATCGCGACTGGCGTCAGGCCGCCGCCTTTTGTCCGGCCAATGCCACCGATGTTGCGCAGCGTGCCGTGAATATCTGCAAAGGCTGTTGGCGGATTAATCCGTTCCCAACCATACCCATGCGATTAGATACGCATGACACATGCTGGAGGATCAGCGTCTACATATTTATTTTTTTGAATGTACTGAGAGCGTGATGATACCGTGAAAAATTCGTGATATCGGCCGCAAAGCGGACTCCGTCGCGCGGCCTACTTGCCGCAGTGCAGATCCACATGCTTTGCGCGCTTCTCGGCCAGCCCGTAAGCGGCCTCGCGGGCCTGCATCTCCGCCCAGACGTCCCTGGGCGCGATCTCGAGGAAAGCCCATAGCACTGTCAAATGATAGAGCAGGTCGGCGCTCTCCTCGATGAGTTCGGCGCGATCGGCGATTGCGGCGGCCAAGGCAGCTTCCCCAGCCTCTTCGACAAGCTTCTTCGCCATCTTCTGCCGCCCGCCGGCCGTAAGCCGCGCCGTTCGCGCGGGGACCGGGGATTGAGTGCGGAAATGAGAGTCGAGCGAAGTCCACAGCCGTTCTAAGACATCGGCGCCTTTGGATGGCGGCTCGGATGGATTTTCGCTTTTCATTGGTATTTCCCGTTCAAAATAGGGTGTTCAACACTCCTTGCAACAAATCACCTGCGCGTAGCATGAGGCCATGCGGGCCGAGGGGCAAGAGCTTAACGCGCGAAATGGCAAAAGCTTTATTTCGCTGCAAATTATTTGTCGTGCGGCGAATGGAACGGGTTCGCGTCATTCCGCGTAAATTCGGTTCCGGGGCGATGTTCCCCTCATTGGGGCCGCTGCGCATTCTCGCGAAACATTGTGTCGGATTTTCCAAAAAACGCCGTTCACCGCACCGTGGTTGCCAAGCAAAAAAAATGAGCGCACATTAATCACTCCCGAGGGGGGCCGGCGGAGCCGGCTGAGATTGCGCTGTTATTGCCGCGCGACCACCCTTTGAACCTGATCCGGCTGATACCGGCGTAGGGACGGAGCGATGCACGGCCACAAGCTGCCCCCAGAGATCAAGACCGAACGGCTCCTGTTGCGCCGTTGGCGTGACGCGGATCGCGAGCTGTTTGCCGCGATGTGCGCCGACCGACGCGTCATGGAATTCTTTCCCTCAATCCAGACCCGCGAGCAATCGGACGCCGTCATCGATCGGTTGAACAGCCATATCGATCGGCACGGCTTCGGCTTCTGGGCACTGGAAGACCGGGCCAGCGGGGCATTCCTCGGCTTCACCGGCCTGTCGAATGTCGGCTTTGACGCGCACTTCACGCCTGCCCTCGAAATTGGCTGGCGGCTTGCCCACCGTTTTTGGGGGATTGGCTATGCCAACGAAGCGGCACGCGCGTCCATCGCCTTCGGATTCGGCACGCTGCGACTTCAGCAAATCGTATCCTTTGCCGCCGTCGCAAATACGCGGTCGCGGCGGGTCATGGAGCGGATCGGGATGACACGCGATCCCGGCGGCGATTTCCATATGCCTAACCTTCCCGAAGGTCACTCGCTGCCGCAGCATGTGCTCTACCGCATGCGCGCCGAGGGCCGCCTGTCTGTTCATATCCCATCTCAAGCGAGGAAACGCTCTGATGAACGTCATTGTCGACCCCAAATCCGTTCACCCCGTCGAAGTGACCACGGGTCCGATCTCCGGTTCACGCAAAGTCTACGCGGCAGTCGGCGAACTGAGCGTGCCATTGCGTGAAATCGCCCTGGCGCCGAGCGCCGGTGAGCCGCCCGTCCGCGTCTATGACAGCTCCGGGCCATACACCGAAGATGCGGCGCAGATCAGCGTCGAGCGCGGCCTGCCGCGTCCGCGCGAGGCGTGGGTGAAGAGCGCGGAGTGTCGAAGCCTATCGAGGGCCGCGACGTGCGCCCCGAGGACAATGGCAATGCGGGCAAGGCGCTGGCGCGGGAATTTCCGGTGCGCAATCAGCCCTTGCGCGGCCTCGATGGGCATCCGATCACACAGCTTGAACTGGCTCGGGCGGGCGTGATCACCGAAGAAATGCGCTACATCGCGGCGAGGGAAAACCTGGCGCGCGAGGCGGTGCTGGAACGGGCGGCGGCGGCGCTTGGCCGATGGCGAAAGCTTCGGCGCCTGCGATCCCGGAGCACATCACGCCGGAATTCGTGCGCTCGGAGGTGGCGCGCGGGCGGGCGATCATCCCGGCGAACATCAATCACGCCGAATTGGAGCCGATGATCATCGGCCGCAATTTCCTCACCAAGATCAACGCCAATATCGGCAACTCCGCCGTGACCTCCTCGGTGGAGGAGGAAGTGGAGAAGATGGTCTGGGCGATCCGCTGGGGCGCCGACACGGTGATGGACCTCTCCACCGGCCGCAACATCCACAACACCCGCGAATGGATCATCCGCAACGCGCCGGTGCCGATCGGCACGGTGCCGATCTATCAGGCGCTGGAGAAGGTCGACGGCGATCCGGTGAAGCTGACCTGGGAGGTGTACAAGGACACGCTGATCGAGCAATGCGAGCAGGGCGTCGACTATTTCACCATCCATGCGGGCGTGCGCCTGCGCTACGTGCCCATGACCGCGAAGCGCGTGACGGGCATCGTCTCGCGCGGCGGCTCCATCATGGCGAAATGGTGCCTCGCGCATCACCGCGAGAGCTTCCTCTATGAGCGGTTCGAGGAGATTTGCGACATCATGCGGCGCCTATGACGTGTCCTTCTCGCTGGGCGACGGCCTGCGCCCCGGCTCCATCGCCGACGCCAATGACGCCGCGCAATTCGCCGAGCTGGAGACGCTGGGCGAGCTGACGAAGGTGGCCTGGGCGAAGGGCTGCCAGGTGATGATCGAAGGCCCCGGCCACGTGCCGCTGCACAAGATCAAGGTCAATGTGGAGAAGCAGCTCGCGATCTGCGGCGAGGCGCCGTTCTACACGCTTGGCCCCTTGGTGACGGATATCGCGCCCGGCTACGACCACATCACGTCAGCGCCATCGGCGCGGCGATGATCGGCTGGTTCGGCACGGCGATGCTCTGCTACGTCACGCCGAAGGAGCATCTCGGCCTGCCCAACCGCGAAGACGTCAAGACCGGCGTCATCTCCTACAAGATCTCGGCCCACGCCGCCGATCTGGCGAAGGGCCACCCCGCCGCGCAACTCCGCGACGACGCCCTGAGCCGCGCCCGCTTCGACTTCCGCTGGGAGGACCAATTCAATCTCTCGCTCGACCCGGACACGGCGCGGTCCATGCACGACGAGACGCTGCCGAAGGAGGCGCACAAAGTCGCGCATTTCTGCTCCATGTGCGGCCCGAAATTCTGCTCGATGGAGATCACCCAGCAGGTGCGGGATTATGCGGCGAAGCTGGAGGAGCCGAAGGCAGCAGCCGGCATGGACGAGATGAGCGAGAAGTTCAAGGAGATGGGCGGACAGGTTTATGTCGATGCGTAGCGGATAAGAAATGCCTTAACGACTTCCGTGGTGTAATAGGGGCATCGAGACAAATACGCCTGCACAGACTGTGCGATGCAGGCGTTACATGATGATTCCGATTGGATATTGCCGTCATGAGTTCCCGATGAGGCGTTAATACGCGAGCGATTACCGATAGACCCTGAGAAGTTCGGCGGGCGGCCCTGCATGAGAGGCGCTTCGTATTCGCGTTCAGGAGATCATTTCGGCCTGCTTGCCGTCAGGCGCGTCGCGCGAAGGAAATTCTCTCAAGACTATCCGTATCTCGAAGACGATGACATCTCGGCTGCATTTGGAATATGCTGCCCGCGCACGCGGACCATTCCAGTAATACAATGCAGCCGGAGTAGTGCTGCGATTTCTGATCGATGCCCAGCTTCCACCGTTGATTGGTAAAATTTCTCAAAGCAGCTCGAGGCTCAACGAAGCCGAGCATGTTTCGAGAAATTCGGATCTGCTGGCTCGCGCCTGATCGGGACGATATGGGATCATGCGAGAATGGCTGGCGCCGTAATCATCACGAAGGATGCGCGACTTCGCGCGCACTGACCAATTTGAGCGACAAAGCGGCCGCAGATGTCTGGGTACAAATTGGCAACACGCGCAAGGCTGAGCTCGAGAACGACGTCATCAACATGGCGCTACCTCGCATCGTGATAACGCGCTGCGCAGATGGCGACACGCGCTCGTTGAAGTGACGTAACGCTTCTTAGCTTAGTTTAGCCGACTGCAGCTCTGCCGAAACAGCTCCGCAATCACCGCCGGCAGCCGTGTCGGCCGGCCGGTCTGGCTGACCAGCACGACCTTCGCTTTCAGCTTGCACAGCACATCGTCGCCGCGGCACACCTGTCTGCGCCAGCTCGATATAGGCGCCGCCGACATGCAGGCATTCCGTGATCACCTCCACCAGCTCATCGATCCGGGCGGGCAGCAGATAATCCACCTCCAGCCGCCGCACGACGAAGGCCGCCGGCACACCGCCCTCGCCGCGGCGCGTGCAGGTCGGAATGGCGGATGCCGAGCAGGCGCAGCAAATCGGAGCGGCCGCGTTCGCACCAGCGCAGATAGTTGGCGTGATAGACGAAGCCGGAGAAATCCGTGTCCTCGAAATAGACGCGCACCGGCAGGATGTGGCGGCGGCCCTCGATCCGCCCGGCGAGATCGGGCCATTCGCGCTCAGGCAGGCTGGTCATCGGCCCCGGACGGTTGTCGAACATGAAGAGCTGGTTGGTGGTGTGCGCGGCGGGGGCGGCGAGGCCGATATGGCGGAACGCCTTCAGCGTCAGCACGCGGCCGCGAGGCGTCCGGCCGATGAAGCCCTGCTGCAGCAGATAGGGCTCGATCGTCTCCTCCAGCGCGTCCTTGGATTCGCTGAGCGCCGCCGCGATGGTCTCGATGCCGACCGGACCGCCGCCGTAATTCTTGCCGATGCAGGTGAGATAGCGGTGGTCCATCGCGTCGAGGCCATGGCTGTCGACTTCAAGCTGGCCGAGCGCCCTGTCCGCGACCTCCAGATCGATGACCGGCGCGCCTTCGACCGAGGCGAAGTCCCGCACCCGCCGCAACAGCCGCCCGGCCACGCGCGGTGTGCCGCGTGAGCGTCTTGCCACCTCCCGCGCCCCGTCAGGGCTCATGCGCACCCCGAGCACGCGGGCACCGCGCGTCACGATCTCGACCAGTTCTTCCTCGGTGTAGAAATTCAGCCGGATGGGGATGCCGAAGCGGTCGCGCAGCGGCGTCGTCAGCAGTCCGGTGCGGGTGGTCGCGCCGACCAGGGTGAATTTCGCGAGATCAATGCGCACCGAGCGTGCAGCCGGCCCCTCGCCGATAATGAGGTCGAGCTGGAAATCCTCCATGGCGGGATAAAGGATTTCCTCTACCGCGGGGTTCAGACGGTGGATCTCGTCGATGAACAGCACGTCGCGCTCTTCGAGATTGGTGAGCAGCGCGGCAAGATCGCCCGCCTTGGCGATCACCGGTCCCGACGTCATGCGAAAGCCGACGCCGAGCTCGCGCGACACGATCTGCGCCAAAGTCGTCTTGCCGAGCCCGGGCGGCCCCGCGAACAGCACATGGTCGAGCGCGTCGCCGCGCGCCCGCGCCGCGTCGATGAACACCTTCAGATTCGCGCGGGCGCGTTCCTGGCCGATGAATTCGGTGAGCCGCTGGGGACGAAGGCTGAGTTCGCCGTCGTCCTCGTCCCGCTTTTCGCGTTCGACAAGTCTGCCATCCATGGCGGCGAATCTAAAGGATTCCCGGCGGAACGGAAATCAGAGTTTCATAGGCGGGAGGGGATCGGCGGAAATTGGACGAGGGCAGACAGCCCGCGAGGACGCTAATCCCGGCTCTTGGACGCGTAGCAAAGGCCGGCGAGCAGCAGGGTAATTCCGGTTATACTGGCGTAGACATAGGCAACTTGGGTCCAACTGATTACATGAATCACGGCAAGGATCAGCGACAACAGGAAAGTAAAGGCTGCAAAGGCGCTGATCCAGACCGACAGGAGTTTTTCGAAAATGCCAGCCATACCCGCCTCCATGGCCGGTATAGACGCTAATCCTGATTTGGCTGGAATACAACCAATGAGTGCCATCGACAAACCTACTCTTATTTGGCAAGTTCTTTCAGACCCTGCCTGATCAGCTCTTCAGCTTTCGCTTCGCTGCCAAGTTTCGCCGAAACCGAAGCCACCGCTGCGTTTGCCTCGGCGGGGCTGTAACCGAGATTGATCAGTGCCGACATGGCGTCCGACGCGGGCGACATCTGGCCCGGCGCGGCATGAGCAGCCGTCGGCATACCCATCCCGCCGGCGACGAGAAGCGCCGGAGCCTTGTCCCGCAACTCGCTGACGATGCGCTGGGCAACCTTCGGGCCGACGCCCGGTGCACGGCCGACTTGCGCCTTGTCCTGCAGCGCGATGGCGTTCGCCAATTCATGCGGCTCGAGCACGCCGAGAACGGAAAGCGCGACCTTGGTGCCGACGCCTTGCACATTCTGGAGCAGGCGGAACCAGCTCCGCTCCGCATCGCTCAAAAATCCGAACAGCTTGATCGCATCCTCGCGGACATAGGTCTCGATCGTCAAGGTCGACGGGCTGGCCGACGGCAGGCATGTGGGAGAGCGTGCGCGTGGGGCACGACACCTCATATCCGACACCGCCAACGTCAACGATCACCCAGTCTCTCCCGATGCTATCCACTTTGCCGCGAAGCTTGCCAATCATCGTTCTGCACGTTCCAAGAGTAATATCGAGTAAATTCGGAACCGAAAATTTTAACGTTCGGCTGCCTGACTTACGCGTAGCCGCTCTTGGCGATGCTAAGCTCTGATTTGAGGCGAAGCTTTGTCCATGGTGTCATCGTTAAATACCGTTTTGCTGGTTGTCTGTCCGCTCAGTCTTGGCTTTGTTCCTAAGCGTTCCTGAACGAGACCGCGCAACTTTCGGCGACGCGTTAGGAGAAAATTACGCGGCGGGCAATCGCTTGGCCGGCTGGCAGGCCAGAACGGCACGTTTCAGCGCCGCCGCCTGTCTGTGCTGGGAGTGGGCGATCGCGATGGCGAGCGCGTCGGCGGCATCGTCACTATCGGGAGATGCCTTGGGCAGCAGATAGCCGATCATCGCGCGGATCTGTGCCTTTTCGGCATGGCCCGAGCCGGTCACGGTTTTCTTCACGAGATTTGGCGCATATTCCGCGACCGGCAGACCAGCGCGTGCCGGAGCGAGCAGGGCAATGCCGCGCGCCTGGCCAAGCTTGAGCGTGGCGTGAGCATCGCGATTGACGAAGGTTTCCTCGACGGCGGCTTCATGGGGCTGCCAGCGGAGGAGCACAGCGTCCAGCCCGGCGAACAATGCGGCGAGCCGCTGGCAGAGCGCGTCCGCGGCGTCGGATGTAACGGTGCCGCAAGCGATGTAGGATAGCCGCGTTCCGGAACTTTCGATGATGCCCCAGCCTGTCCGCCTCAGGCCCGGATCGATGCCGATAATGCGAACAACCATTCCCCGCCGCCCCGCCGAATCAGCGCCGCCCCGCGCATTTCAGCCGAAGATGACAGGGCCTAACCGCCGGTGACAAGCGATTTGTTCACAAGGCGTTCCCGGCCGGCAGGGGCGCGCGTGCTACCAGCAGACACGGTATTGATCGAGACCGGAGCAGGTCTTGCCGCCCTCCTTCACGATCGCCGCGCCCGATCGGCGCCCCGGCTCGTCCGAAGTCACCTTCTTGTGGCGGCGTGGCTTTGACACCGTCGCCGTCTTCTTCTTTGGAGAAGCTGGCTCCACATCGGTCGAGGGCTGCGCAGGCGCGGTGCTCGTCGTGGCTTGCGCCATTCTCCATTGAGCGGTGGTTGCAACGGCTTCAACGGTTTTCTCGCGGTTTTGCGCGGCGGCGGGCAACATGCTCGCGAGAACGAATGCGAGACCGAGTACGGCGCCTGATTTCATGCTTACCTTCCCAACAATCAATTCTCTGCCGGTTGCGGATCAGGCGCCCAGACGCGCCAACACACTCTCGGGAATATCGAAATTCGCGTAGACGTTCTGGACATCGTCCGAATCTTCCAGGGCGTCCAGCATTTTCAGCAGTTTTTCCGCTTTCTCATCTTCGACGCCGACGGTATTCTGCGGACGCCAGATCAGGCGCAACGCATTCGGTTCGCCGAATTTCTGCTCCAGTTTGCCGGCAATTTCGTGCAATTCCGTGACGCCGCAATAGAAACGGTGCCCGTCCTCGTCCGACTGGCAATCGTCGGCGCCGGCCTCCAATGCGGCTTCCAGCATCGCGTCCGGCGTGCCCGCCCTGAGCGGATATTCGATCTCGCCGACCCGGTCGAACATGAACGACACCGCGCCGGTTTCGCCGAGGTTGCCGCCATATTTGGTGAAGGTGGAGCGCACATCGCCGGCCGTGCGGTTGCGGTTGTCGGTCAGCGCCTCGACGATCACGCCGACGCCGCCGGGCGCAAAACCCTCATAGCGGAGTTCCTGATAATCGTCGCCGCCGGCTTCCTGGCTCTTCTTGATCGCCCTGTCGATATTGTCTTTCGGCATGTTCTGTGCCCGCGCGGCGAGGATCGCGGCACGCAGACGCGGATTGAATGCGGGGTCGGGCAGGCCCAATTTGGCCGCCACGGTGATTTCCTTGGAGAATTTGGAAAACATCTTGGCGCGCTTTTTGTCCTGCGCGCCTTTGCGATGCTGGATGTTCTTGAATTTCGAATGGCCTGCCATGAGGGGTCCGTCAGTAGGATGTCCGTCGGCGGGCGAATGCCCGCCTCCCGCATTTGGAATGGGTGAAATGATGGGTGTTATAAGCCGGGGACGGGCAGAAATCCAGCCGCTCAGCCATCTTCGCGGTGCGAGACCGTCAAGCCCACATCCCAGGCTCCGCCTGGCGCAGCACGCCGCCGATGCGCAGCGGCTCGATGCGCGTCGCCAGGCCAGTCTCGTCGTTCGTCTCGATCGCCACGCCGCAGACCGTTGCCTCGCCCATGGCGGGCTCGAAGCGGTTGCTGGCGATCTTCGTCTGGAAGCGCCGCAGGGGTTCCTCCTTCTGCATCCCGATCACGGATACGTAGTCGCCGCACATGCCCACATCGGTCATATAAGCTGTGCCCCCGGGCAGGATGTGCTCATCGGCGGTGGGGATGTGGGTGTGCGTCCCGATCACAGCGCTGACCCGGCCATCGGCGTGAAAACCGAAAGCCTGCTTTTCGGACGTTGTTTCCGCATGAAAATCGACAAAGATCGCATCGGCCTTGGCCTTGAGCGGCGTGTCCGCCAATTCGCGGTCGAGTGTCTGGAACGGGCAATCCATCGCATCCATGAAAATCCGGCCCATCAGGTTCATCACCAGCACCTGGGCGCCGTTCGCTGCCTCGAACAGCCCGGCGCCGCGCCCCGGCGTACCGGGGGGAGAATTTGCCGGACGCAATAAGCGCGGCTGCCGCTCGATGAACACGAGCGCCTCACGTTGGTCCCACACGTGATTGCCGGTCGTCACCACATCTGCGCCCGCGTCCAAAAACTCCTCCAAAATCGGTTCGGTGATGCCGAAACCGCCGGCGGCGTTCTCACCGTTGACGATGACGAAATCGGTGCGGTACCGGTCCCGCAGCTGCGGCAACTCTCTGCATACGGCTTTGCGCCCGGAACGCCCGACGACATCGCCGAGAAACAGAATGCGCATTATGTGATGTCCTTGGCGCTTTTTGCGCCCGATGGCGTGAGAATCCAGTCTAGCGGCTCATCATAGGGGCAGACCGGCACTTCCGCCACTTCCTGAGCGTCGAACGCAAGACCGATCGCCGCGACGCCGCCGATTGCGCGCGCAGCGCGGCGAGCGTCCGGTCATAATGGCCGCCGCCATAGCCCAGCCGATAGCCGCGCCTGTCAAAGGCGAGGAGAGGTACGAGCATAACATCAGGCGCGGCGAGCGCCCCTTCCGCTGGCGCCGGGATGCCGAAAGGGCTGGGTTCAAGGGGAGCGCCGAACGTCCATTCGCGGAATAGCAGCGGTGCGGGACCGATTGATTACCGGCAGCGCGAGCGTCCAGCCTTCGTTCGCGACCCGCCTCAGCAGCGGCATACAGTCAAACTCGCTCCGCACCGGGTAATAGGCGGCGACGACGCCAGGGGAGCGCTTGAGGAAGTCGAGGCCGAGCCGGGCAACCTCTTCAGCCGCGCGCACCCGCTCATCAGCGGAAACGGCTTGGCGCACGGCGCGGGCTCCGACCCGCATCGCCCGTTTCTCAGCTTCGATATTGAGATGATTGAACATTTAGCCTGTTTCCGCGACGAGCCGCAGAATGCAGCGTCGGGTCAGGCAAAGCAAGACAAGTGGAGCCGCGATGACCGTCGGTTATGTACGATCCGCCTGGGCCCTACATAGTAGGTGGGCGCCAAATAACTGGAACCAGGGTTCCGGCAGGGTCAGCTCCCTAGTGGATCTCATCGGCCCCGGGATTGAAGTGAACCTAACGCATCCCGCAGCTCCGCTTTCATTATCTGGTGAATCGTATGCGGATTTCCAGTGTCTTGTGCAAATCGCAGGCGGTTATTTTCGCCAATGGTTTATCGAGCACGCAGCAGGTTACGCAGGGCAAGCAAAAACAGGAAGAGCAGAGCCGCGCCCAGAATGTTCTCGATGATCGCCGTTGTCGAGACGCTTAAGGGAATCCGTAAGAGCGACGAGCCGGGCTGTCCCTCGAAACCGTAAAGGCAGGCATAAACCCGCCTCGCCGCATCGGGACTCTCCCATCCAAACATGAACAGCGAGTTCTTCAGCGACAGAAACAGCGCCTCGCCGCTCGCGCCCGTATCGCCGGAGATGCACCCGCCGCCGGCAAACAGGTTGAAGATGCTCAGCACGAACCACCACAGCACCGACGCGGCCCATCCGATGATCGAGCCGAAGCCCGGATCGGCGGGCCAGATGGGGAAGAGCGGCGCGCCGTCGGCGACCGGAACAGTCGCGCTGGCAAAATATTCCGAACGGCGCTCGCCCAGATAGATCAGGGCAAAGATGACAACCGCAGCCCCCCACAGCGCAAGCGGACGCATGAGCGAGCGGCCGAAATTGGAGATGCCGCCATAAGCCCAGCCGATCCAGAAGCGCGCCAACCCTCCCCCGAGCGGCTTGTCCAGCCAGAAGCGGCGGCAGCGCAGCTCCTGCGCGAAGAACTCGCGCTCGCGCTCGTGATCCTGCGTGGCGGAGGCCAGCTTGCGCAAGCGCCGATAACGCGAGGCGTCCTCCGGGTCGCCGCAAGCCTTGAGCCGACGTAAATATCGCGGCCTCGGGTCGCCAGTCGCATTTGTGCTCCAGACCGGGAACAGCGAGAGCGGATCGGCGATGCTCATGTCATCGAGGCGCGGCGGCTCGCGAAATCCGGCGTCGTGGAGGCTCGGGACCTGCTGGAAACGCGCGCCGGCCAGAACAAAGGCCGCGCGGCTCTGAATGGCGGAGAAGGTCGCGGGGCCCATGAACTTGACATTGCGGAAATTCGCCCGGTCGCGGAATATCGCCTGCGGGAAGTCGGCGGCGGCCAGAAAGCTTGCATTGGCGAAGGAGGCGTTGTCCTTGAACTTGGCAGATGCGAAATCGCCCTTGTCGGAAAATACCGCATTGCCGAAATTGACATCGCCGGTGAAACGGCCGTCGGCGAATTCGGCCAGCTTGGCGAAGGTTGCGGCCTGGAAGTCGGCGCCATGCCCGAATTGGGCGGAACGGAAGCTTGCCGCTTCGCCGAATTGTGCCTCGCTGAAGCGGGCATCGTGATCGAAACGGGCGCGCTCGAATGTTGCCTCGCCCCCTAGTTTCGCGAGGCGGAACGTGGTCTTGCCCCTGAATTGCGCGTCCTCGAAGCCCGCAGCGTTTTGGAATTCCGCCTCGCCCAGCCGGGCCTCGCTGCGGAACTGCGCCTGATTGAATTTCGCGGCACCGATGAAGCGCGTTTTCACCAGGCTCGCCGTCCCTTCGAACACGGCGCCCTCGAAATTCGCTTCCGCCAGAAATTCGGCTTCGTCGAACCGGGCGTTGCCGCCGAAAGCCGTCCTGATGAACTCGCCATTGCCGGCGAATTTGACGCTGCGGAAATCGGCGCGTGCCGAGAAATGTGTTTTCTGGAAGCGGGCGGCGGGAACCAGGGGGCCGGTGGTTTCGCGCAGGAACTCGGCCTTTTCGAAATCGGCGACCGAGGCGAACGCGGCATCGTCAAAATCGGCGATGTGGTAGAATTTGGCCTGCTTGAGGTGGGCGTCACCGTCGAACCGCGCGCCTTGGAAGCGGGCCACATGCGTAAAATGCACGTTGGTGAAAACCGCCTTGCCGAGGAAATGCGCAGTGTCGAAAATCGCCAGCCCGGGAAAGACGAAATTCTCGAAGGATGTGTCGGAGGCGAATTCCACGCCGGCGAAATCGGCTTTCGCGTCAGCCAGCCACGCTTCGGTCTCGGCGTTTTGGCCTTCGCCGAACCAATCGACGGCCCATTTGCCGCCATCCTCCAGCGCCTGTTTGCGCTGTAGCATTTCCAGCGCCCAGGTGTTCCAACTATCCTCGCCCTTGCCCCAATGGGAGCGGGTTTCTTCCTGCTTCATGCATCGCGCCCCCTCAAGCGTCCTCTTTTCTACTTAAAACAAGAGGCGATGACAAAGGCGTATCTCGTTCCAGCCAAGCAAAAATACCCTATAAACGCCCAGAGGCTGCTATGTCAGGCGGGAGTTTGCCATAAACGCGAAAGGAAGCCGATCCATGTTGTTTGTACTGATCTGCAAGGACCTGCCCAGCGAGGGGCCGGCGCGACGGGCCGCGGCACGCCCGGATCATCTTGCCTATCTCGAAAGCCTAGGAGACAAGCTGCGCGCGGCAGGGGGATTGCTGTCCGAGGACGGCAAGGAGCCACGCGGCAGCCTGATCATCATAGAGGCGGGCAGCCTCCACGAAGCGCGAGCCATCGCGGCCGCCGACCCATATGCCAAGGCGGGTGTTTTCGCCGACGTGGAAATCCATCCGTGGAGACAGGCGGTCGGCGCGGTGTCGCTAGGCTAGAGCGCGATCAGGAAAAGTGGAATCCGGTTTTCCGTCCGATCGCGCGACCAGTGGAAGAAGAAATGAGAAGCAGGGCCTCCCGGCTTCGATGCTTCCACTTCAACCGATCCCGCTTGTCTTATGAGTTTGCGCACGAATCAGGCGCATTGGGACCGCCAGCGATGAGTGACAGCTCGCCGCTGGCGGCGGGGGATGGATCGCGATCCCGCGGGTCACGTACCGGACCGAGCTAGAGTTGGGATCACCCCCGTCTTTTCCTATGGCCTGAACGGATACCGGGGCAACACAGCCCGGATGACAAGCAGAGGCGTGGAAAAGATGACCCTTTCTACCATCGGCATCGACATATCAAAAGATCACCTCGACGTTCATCGGCTGCCTGCCGCCGAGGCATGGCGTTTCAGCAATGACAAGGCTGGACACAAGGCACTTATTGGCTGGCTCTCCAGCAGTCCCGTCGCGCGCATCGTTTACGAACCGACGGGGCCTGTACCACCGGACGCACTTGTGACGCACGATCATCACCTCGCTGAGCGCCTGACCATATTGGCGAGCATTCCAGCTATCTCGAGGATCACCGCCTTTGCCCTCATCAGCGAGATGCCGGAGCTTGGACATAGTGAAAGCAAACAGGCCGCCAGCCTGGCCGGGCTTGCTCCCATCGCTCGCCAGTCCGGACGCTGGACCGGCCGCGCTTTCATTCGCGGCGGGCGGGCTAGTCTAAGGCAAGCTCATCTAAAGCGCATCCAGATTCTCGAGTCGAAGCGACGTTTGACGTCCGGATCTCGAGGCAAAATATAACGCAGCGCTTGTCAGATCGGGTCGCGAAGGCGCGGTCAAAATCGCAATCACCGCCTTCATGCGGGGACATGCTTGGTTGAAGCAAACGCTCAACTGAGATTGACGATAGCGAAACAGGAAGGCTGCTGAAGGCCGGCACGTTTTTGCGGTTCGGCATGGGCTTGATGTTGGCCCATGCCCCTCGCTTAGCCAGACTTTGAGCGAATCTCGTCGCTGTCATAGGAGCGGTCGGCCAGAAGGATCTGCCCCTCGATCAGGGCGTCAAGCATGTCCCGAGCGCTGCGTCCGTCATGGGCTTGACCTTCGGTCAGCTTGAGTGCGATGGGCAAGCCCTCGGCATCGACCAGCGCATGGATCTTCGTCGTCAAACCGCCGCGCGAGCGACCCATGCAACAGGATCGGTCGGCTTTTTTTGGGCGTTGGCAGCGTGCTGATGCACCCGGATGCTGGAGGTATCAATCATCTGGATGTCGCCATCATAAGCCTTTGATACTTCTGCCAGGAGGCGATCCCAGACGCCCGCTTTGCGCCAGCGGTTGAACCGGTTCACGCATGTTGTGTGTGGACCGTAGCGCTCCGGAATGTCCGCCCGTCTGCAGTTGGGCGCACCCGTCCGCAGCCGCCAAAAGATGCCGTTCAAGACACGACGGTCATCCGCGCGCGCAACGCCACGCGGCTTGTTCGGCAACAACGGCTGGATCACAGACCAGCGGCATGCGCTTGAACTAGGGACCGATTTTCCTGAACACGCGGAAGCTGCGCGGCGCGTCGGGCCCCGTTTCGGATGCCGAGACCGGCGGGCAGTTGCGGCCGGAATTGTCGTCGAGCCATTCCCAGCCGCTGCTGTTGCGCCTGCCGCCGTTGCAGTCCTGCGCGGCGGCCTCACGGCGGCGCGGCGACATCACATGGCGGTAGCTCTTCCCCGACGTTGCCGACAGCCAGGTGGCGTATGCCTCCGCCTCGCGTTGACCGACCTCCACAACTGTTTCGCGACGGCTGCCGCGTGTGGGACGCTCGTAAGCCGGGCACGCGCTGTCGGCGACACAGCCATCCCAATCGGCCAAGGTGATTTCGCTGAGACTGATTGCCGCTCTGCCACGGCCTCCAAGCATTTCATTGCTGCCGGCGGCGGAGATGAGCGGACACTCGTCACAGTCGGTAAACGTCTCGGGAGGCAGCCCATTCCTCGACGCAGAGGCACCGTTCTCGGAGGCGGGCGGCGCGGTCTCGATCGGTATGCCGTTGCTGGACTGTGCCCCTTCGGGTTCCTTCAGGCGCGCGAGCATCCTCGCGGTGTCTCGCGCACCGCCACCTTGCCGTGTGGCGCCCAGGCCTTGCTCTGCGTTCGGCGCTGGCGATGAGTTGGGGCTGTCGACCGCCTGCTCGTTCGCTGTTTCGCTTGTGACCTCGGTATCCGAGGCGCCGAGCAGCTCAGTAAGGGTCGGTCGCCTCGGTATTGATTGCGTTGAGCTCTTGTCCGCGCCCGGGCCACCGTTTTTAACCGCTGGTGCAGGGTTGCCCGCCGCCTCGTTGTTCTGATCGGAAATTGCGGCATTCCGGTTCGTTTCTGGAGCGTTTCCGCCGTTCGGCCGATCCGCTGGCGGCTGATTGTCGGCGACGGCCGCCGGCGCAGGACTAGCTTCTGGAGCCGGTGTGGCACTGGGTTCGGCAGCCGGGACATTAACCGGCTCGGCCGCAGAGTTTGCTGGTTCCGGTGGAGGCGCAGGCGCGGGTTCCGGCTGGCTCGCGGTGCGCTCCGGGGCCACCGTTTCCGATGGCGAGAACGGCTGGCGTCTTTCGGGCCTGGGCGGCGGCAGGCCGGTTTCCGGGCGCGGGCTTGTCGCGGCGACCTTATCCGCGCTGTCGGCGAACAGCGGAATGTCGGCAATGACCACTGCCCAATAAAGGACAGCGCTCGGGCCCAGCAACAGCAAGAATACCAGCGCCGCAAGCCGGCCCCATTGCGTGCGCTTGACCTTCTCCCGCTTATCGGCGAATTCCAGCCACTCATTGTAGGCTTGGCGGCGCGAAGCGTCCTTCAACCCCTCATAGGCGGTGTTGATGCGCTTGAATTGCCGCTCGGCGTCTTGATCGTTCGGATTCCGGTCGGGATGAAAATGTTTCGCGAGATCGCGGAAGGCCTGCTTGACCGCGTCGTCACCCGCATTCTCCCCGATGCCGAGAATTTCGTAATAGGTCTCAGGGCTCATAACATCGCCGCTTTATTCGCCGTTGTTCGGACGTGCTCGCTCGCCAATCTCTCGCGGCGCGGCTTCGTCCGTGCTCATTAGCCTTCGCTTTGGACGATCATACAGCAAATCTCGCCCGAGTGGCAGAAACGCCGCGTCGCGTTACGTTTTTGCAACGCTTCTACATTAAACGGGCACTTTTCAGTCTTTATATGGGCCACAAGGTGAATGTCCGGCAACATTTCCCATGTGAGGTTAACGGGACACGAGCACTTCACGGAGTTTTGAGGTTGCAAATGTGGCACTCCTCATCCGGGCGTTGCAAGAATGTCTCGCGCTACAGGGTTGACGCATTTGCCCACGCAATCCTCGGATGCGGCGTAAATCGGTAAACCGCGCTTGCAAAATACCCCTCTGGCGGCACAGTACGAATCACTGAAATAGTCAAGACCACCCATGACTTTCATGCGGTAGCCGAGTGGTTCGTCGAGCCACCGGACGCAGAGGAGCTGCCATGCCTGGGTCTGCCGCAGCGGACTTTTCGTTCCTGTCGCTCTTTCTCCAGGCGCACATCGTCGTCAAGCTGGTGATGATCGGCCTCGTCATCGCGTCCGTGTGGGGATGGGGCATCATTATCGAGAAGTCGTTCCTGTTCGCCCGCGCGCGGCGCGAAGCCGAACAGTTCGAACGGCTGTTCTGGTCCGGCCAATCGCTCGATGAGCTTTACGGCGTGGTGTCGCAGCAGCGCGCTTCGGCGATGGCGTCATTGTTCATTGCGGCGATGCGCGAATGGCGGCGCTCCATCGAGGGCTCGCCAAGGCCGCTTGCAGGCGTGCAGCACCGCATCGAGCGGGTGATGGACGTAACGATCTCACGGGAAATGGACCGGCTGGAGCGGCGTCTCTTGTTTCTGGCGACGGTGGGCTCGACCGCGCCGTTCATCGGGCTGTTCGGCACTGTCTGGGGCATCATGACCAGCTTCCAGTCAATCGCCGTTTCCAAGAACACCAGCCTTGCCGTGGTCGCGCCGGGCATTGCGGAAGCGCTGTTCGCGACAGCGCTCGGCCTGCTCGCAGCGATCCCGGCCGTGATTTTCTACAACAAATTTTCCGCCGAAGCCGGACGGCTTGTTCAGCGCCTAGAAGGCTTTTCCGACGAGTTCGTGGCGATCGTATCGCGCCAGATCGACTTGAGGACTTGAGGAATGGGCGCCGCGGTCCAAGGGAACGGTCCGGCGAAACGGCGCGGAAGACGTCAGCGCCGCGCGCCGATGAGCGAGATCAACGTCACGCCTTTCGTCGATGTGATGCTCGTGCTGCTCATCATTTTCATGGTGACGGCGCCGATGCTGACCGTCGGCGTGCCGATCGATCTGCCGAAGACAGAGGCGAACGCCGTCAATGAAGGCAGCCAAAAAGAACCGCTGACGGTGAGCGTTGGCGCGGATGGTAAGATCTTTATTCAGGAAATGGAAATCACTCTGGAGGAAATTGTCCCCAAACTCACGGCCATCGCGAAGAACGGCTTTGAGGAGGTTATCTACATCCGGGGCGACCGGCGAACCAATTACGGCGCCCTCATGCAGATCATGGGCAAGATCAGCGCGGCGGGGTTCCGCCGGATTTCGCTGGTGACCGACCTGCAAGAACGCATTTGAGGCGAGAACCGATGCGGGCGAGTTTATTCCTCTCGATCGTCGTGCACCTGCTGCTGCTCAGCGCCGCCCTGTTCAATTTCAGCTCGGGCGCGACGCAGAAGCCGGCTCAGCCGGTGACGGTCGAAATCCTTTCGCCGTCGGAATTCAGCCAACTGAAGGCTGGCAAAGCTGAGAGCAAGCCCGAGGCAGCGGCGCCGCCGAGCGCCCCGCTGGATAAGAAGCCCGATGTCGTGCCGACAGCCGCCGAAATGCGTGCGCCCGAAAAGCCTTCCCGCACGCAAGCCGCCCTGCCGCCGCCAAAGCCGAAAACCGCCCCCCCGCCCGAGCCCGATCCTAGCGCCGAAAAGGCGCCCTCGCCCCCCGAACCGGCAAAATCAACGGCGGAAAAACCCGAGCCCAAACCAGAGGCCAAGCCGCGCACCGTCGCGGAGAAACGCGCCGAACGGCGTGCCGAGGCTATGAAGCGCGCCGAGCAGCGCCCTCAAAACCAGCCGGAGCGTGAAAAACGGCCCGAGCAGAAGCCGCTAGCGCGCTCCGGTCAGGACCGCATCGCCGAAATGATCGACAAGCCCACGCTGAATAAGACTGGGGATGCCGAATTCGACCCGAAGCAGATCGCCGCGCTGCTCAATCGTGACCCGAGCGCCGGAGCCCCGCCGCGCCAGGAGGCTCCGCGTGAGCCCTGGCGCAAACCCAGCTCGCTTCAGGAGCAAGCGTCGGGCGCGGAAGCCGAAGAGCCGCGCCGCGATGTCCACGGCACGCCCGAAGGCCGCGATGCGCGCATGAGCGCCAGCGATATCGATGCCCTGCGGGCGCAGATTTCGCGCTGCTGGGCCCCGCCCGTCGGCGGTTTGGGGAGCGATGCCATCATCGTCAAACTGCGCATCGGGCTGAATGAGGACGGCACCCTCAGCCGCGCGCCGGAGGTGGCGAATAACCACGCTTCGCCTTTCTTCCCGCCTGCCGCCGACAGCGCCGTCCGCGCAGTGTTCCAATGCCAGCCCTACCGCATGCCGCCAGGGAGCTACAGCCAATGGCGGGACATGCTGCTGAATTTCGATCCCAGCCGCATGTACGGAGGCTAGCCTGATGCCACGCCTCCTCGCCTTCCTCCTTTCCGCCACCGGCCTTGTCCTGGCCGGCGCCGCGCCGTCCCGCGCGGTCGTCGAGATCGACATCACGCAAGGGAATCTCCGGCCCATTCCCATCGCCATTCCGCAGTTCCTTGGAGGCGGCGCGGAAAGCTCCCAACTGGCCGCGAATATCGCCGATATTGTCGCCGGCGATCTGGAACGCTCCGGGCTGTTCCGGCCGATAGACCGGGCCGCCTTCGTGGAGCGGATCTCCAATATCGATACGGCGCCCCGATTTCGCGATTGGCGCGTTTTGAACGCCGAAGCCCTGGTGGTGGGGCAGGTCACGGAAGCAGGCGGCGGACAGCTCAAGGCACAGTTCCGCCTGTGGGACGTGTTTTCCGGGCGCGAGTTGAAAGGCGAGTCGTTCTCCACTACAGGCGAGAATTGGCGGCGCGTCGGCCACATCATCGCGGACGCGGTGTATGAGCGGCTCACCGGCGAGCGCGGCTATTTCGACAGTCGCGTCGCGTTCATCGACGAGTCGGGTCCGAAGAACAAGCGCAGCAAGCGGCTCGCCATCATGGATCAGGATGGCCAAAATCTGCGCTACCTGACGCGCGGGGACAGTCTGGTTCTGACCCCGCAATTCAGCCCCAATAATCGGGAGATCACCTACACGTCCTACGAGGCGGGCCGCCCTGCGGTGCTGCGCCTCGATCTGGCGAGCGGACGCCAGGAACTCGTCGGCAATTTTCCGGGCATGACCTTCGCGCCGCGTTTTTCGCCCAGCGGCCGCGCCATCGTCATGAGCCTGCAGCAGGAAGGCGCCTCGAACCTGTTCGAGATGGACCTGCAGAGCCGTCAGATGCGCCAATTGACCAACGGCCAATCGATCAATACCGCGCCCTGCTATTCCCCTGACGGCAGGCAGATCGTCTTCGAGTCGGACCGCAGCGGCAAGCAGCAGCTCCACGTCATGAACGCCGATGGCGGCGGTCAGCGGCAGATCACCGGAGGCGAAGGCCGCTATTCGACGCCGGTCTGGTCGCCCCGCGGCGACCTCATCGCCTTCACCAAGCAGATCGGCGGGCATTTTCTGATCGGCGTCGTCCAGCCGGACGGGCGCGGCGAGCGCATTCTCACCGAGGGTTATCACAATGAGGGCCCGAGCTGGTCGCCCAACGGCAGGGTGATCATGTTCTTCCGCGAATCGCCTGGCGAGGCTGGCGGGGCGCGCCTGCATACCATCGATCTGACGGGCTACAATGAACGGCGCTTGCCGACGCCTGCCTTCGCCTCCGACCCGGCCTGGTCGCCGCTTATCAAATAAGCAGCATGGTTTGCGTGATTTACGACCCCAAATGCTTGTTAAGTCTTGCCATGCGCGAGTTTTCCGAGCGCCGATGACACTGATTCCTCGTGGCATTTTCGCATCATGCGTCTTGGAAAAAATGGCGCGAAAGAGGCTGCAACCTTGATAATTCCGCGTCCTCTCGGCTAGCTACAAGGAGCGGCCTTTTCGGGGGGCGCTTAAACCAGAGGAGAGAAGACCATGCAGGGTTTTAAGGGCGTTATCGTCGTTGCGACGATTATTGCTGCGGCCGCTACGCTCGGCGCATGCCGTAAGGAAGTTGGCGGCGAGCCGCTGAAGCTGGGCGCTGCCGACGTTGCCGTTACCGTTGTCCGTTAATTCGCCTTTCTAAGCGAAGCGGGGCTTCAGTTTATTCGAAAACGCCGTGCGCTGGCAGCTTGGCTGGTGTTCACGGCGTTTTTCGTTTGAGTAAAATTCCGTTCCTTGATTGTGTGTCTGTGCAAATGCACCAAAAAATTGCACAAACTCCGCTTTTCATAACCTCTCATTAACCGATAGAGCCGCACCTTCCTATCCAGGATTTTGCTGAGTTGAGGAGTGTGCCATGCCCCGGTTTGCGGCCGCGCGAACGATCGCCGTGCTTTCCCTTGTTCTTTTGGCTGCGGCCTGTTCCAGAGGCCAGTCCAATCACGGTCTCAACCTGGCCACCACGGGCGCCGGAGCTGATGGCGAAGGCGGCCCCATCACGCCCGGTTCGTCCCGCGAATTCTCATCGCGCATCGGTGATACGGTGTATTTCGACACCGACAGCATCACGCTGAGCGCCGAAGCACAGCAGACGCTTGCCGGCCAGGCGCAATGGCTCAATCAATATCCGCAATACCGCATTCTGATCGAAGGCCATGCCGACGAACGCGGCACCAGGGAATATAATATCGGCCTGGGCGTTCAGCGCGCGGCCGGCGCAAAGCATTT
The DNA here is from genome assembly GCA_963731855.1 of uncultured Alphaproteobacteria bacterium. Taxonomy (GTDB): domain Bacteria; phylum Pseudomonadota; class Alphaproteobacteria; order Rhizobiales; family Rhodomicrobiaceae; genus R-RK-3. Next base: position 170,762 of record CAVSXH010000004.1, read on the forward strand.
CCTGACCACGCGGGGTGTCGATCCGCGACGGATCAAGACGGTTTCTTTCGGCAAGGAGCGCCCGGTCGCGGTATGCGCTGACATATCATGCTGGTCCAAAAACCGGCGCGCGGTCACCGTGCTCGATACGGGCGGCGCGGTCGCCAGCAACAGGTAGCCCAGTGCTTCGCGCTTGCCCGGCCCATTCTTCCGACTTAGGCTGACAGGAACGCCGGTCGGTGGGCGGCGCTGTGGTCACCTGGAGGTTGGAGATGCTCCGCGTCGAGGCTCTTAGCGGCGAGAGCTTGCGCGCCGTACTGTCCCAATTTGCTCAGCTGCGCATAGAGGTATTCCGCGACTGGCCCTATCTCTATGACGGCGATTTCGCCTATGAGGAGCGATATCTCGGCCGGTTTCTTGAAGCGCCGGATCACGTCGCGATCTGCGCCTTCGATGGCGAGGCACTGGTTGGCGCATCGACCGCGGCCCCGCTCGCAAGCCAGCATGATGAATTCGCGGCACCTTTCCTCGCCGCCGGGGAACGGGTGGAGGACATCTTCTATTTCGGCGAATCCATGCTGAAAAACGCCTATCGCGGTCAGGGATTGGGGCACGCCTTCTTCGATGGACGCGAGGCGCATGCCGGCGCGCTCGGCTTCCGAAAGACGGCGTTTTGCGGCGTCATTCGCCCGGAAGACCATCCTCTCCGCCCGCCCGGTCACCGCCCGCTCGATCCGTTCTGGCGCAAGCGCGGCTACCGGCCGCTGGACGGCTTGATCGCGCATTTCTCCTGGCTGGACCTTGGCGAGACGGGGGAAACCAGCAAACCCATGCAATTCTGGGGCCGAGGCTTCAGCTAATCGCCGCGGGAGCAGCCTTCATCAGTAGAACTTCTGAAGGTCCATGACGTTCGGACTGACGATCATGCGTCCGCCTTCCAAAAGCTGCTCGCAACTCTGTGACGGTGTTTTCCCGCGGTGGAAGGTGACCCGGCCAGCAAAGCGGTCGTCCAAGGCTCGCCGTCTATTTGTCCTGAGCTTCCTACCCCGAAGGAGATCCTTTCGCCTATTTGGCGATCAGCCGCAAGGAGGTGATTGCGGACCTCTCGGAAAACCAGCGGGTCGAGCGTTACTCGGTCGCGCCGCACCACCGCGTCGAACAGCTACGTCAGGGGCCGCGCACCGCGTCGTTGATGCAACTGGCCAGCTCCGTTGCCTCGAACGGCTTGTGTAAAATGCAAGCCGCCACCCCCGCACGATGGCGGAGGTCGTCGGTGGGAAAAGCGGTTATGAAAATGATTGGCGTTGGCGAGCCCTGGGCCGTGAGCAGCTCGTAGAGATCGATGCCGGTCATGCCGGGCATCTGCACGTCGCAAACAATGCAGGCTGTATCGTCCTTGCGCGCCGATTGCAGGAAATCCTCCGCCGAGGAGAAGGTCAGCGCGTCGAAGCCAAGCGAGCGCACGAGGCTGCCGGTCGCCCTAGCGACGGACTTATCATCGTCAATGATTGAAACGAGTTTGGCTTTGAGCAAGGCGATTTCAGTCCTGGCTAGCCTGTGCGGCGCACCGGCCTCGAATCGATACGCCATGAAGATGGAACGGGTGGCATGCAATTGAAATAATACTCACGTTTATCGGGTTGTTTTGTGGCTGGTTGTGCCGAGCGCTTCGGCCATCCGCACAAGGTCCGCAAAGGAGCGGGCGCCCATCTTCCGCGTCACCCTGCCTCGATGAATCTTCACGGTTATTTCGCTGATTCCGAGCTGAAAGGCGATTTGCTTATTCATCAGCCCCTCGGTCGCCAGCGCCATCACCTGCCGCTCCCGTTCGCTGAGGGAATCATAACGCGACTGCTGGTCCTGCAGAATGCCGTCACCTTCGCGGCGCTGCAGATCCCTTTCGACCGCCGCTGCGACAGCGTCGAGCATGTCCTGGTCGCGGAACGGCTTAGCCAGGAAGTCGACGGCCCCGGCCTTCATGGCGCGGACGGTCATCGGGATATCGCCATGACCGGTCATGAAGATGATCGGAATATGGATGCCCATTGCCGCGAGCTGGTTCTGCAAATCGAGGCCACTCACCCGTGGGAGGCGAATGTCGAGGATGAGGCAATTCACCCTGGGTAAGACATCGCTGGCGAGGAAATCGTGTGTTGCGCTGAAGCCGGCAACCTGGAAGCCGACGGAGCGCAGCAGACTTTCCAGCCCAAGTCGCACTCCGACATCGTCATCGAGCATTGCCACGAGAGGCGCGGTTCCGGCATCCGGCCCTCTTATCGCATTGGTCATAGCACCGCCTCGGTCTGTGCAGGGGCAAGAGGGAAGTTGCCTCAAGACCCGCTTTGCGTTCGCCGCCAGGATCGAGGGCGAATGAACAGCCCAATTCATGCTGCGGGCTTGCATAATATAGACGGTCGACAGCCGCGACAACGCTGCCCCGCTGATATCGCGCAAAAATCCGTGACTCGACCCTATGTTCCCTCCAGACCGCCCTAAGCCGGAAAGACAATTCTTGAGGTCGAGCCATGCGGGCCGTATCGCTGCTTGAAACACGCAGCGAGGCTGGCCGCAAGATCTTCGATAATCTTGAGGCCCCGCCCTCGCGGTCCTAGTGGCGAAGCGGTTCCGTTGTCAGACACCTCACACTCGACCAAGTTGCCGGTGCGACGAACCTCGACCCTGATTTCCCCGCCTGCCTTGTCGAAGGCATGCCGAGCGGCGTTATTCATCAGCTCATGGATTATCATTCCCACAAGCCAGCATTGTTGGCGTCCCAGCGAAAGCGGATGCTCGACGAAGATGCAGTTGATGTTCCTGCTGGCAAGTTTCGACCGGCTGATCGAACCGCACAGCTCGCGTAGATAAGCTGATCCGTCAACGGTATGCCTCCCGGGCGGCATCTGCAAAGCACTGTGCACCCGTACATGGCTCTCCAGCCGCTCCAGCACAGCCGACAATGTGTATTTCGCTTCGACACTGGCGGTGCGGGCAGCCGCGAGCGACACCATGCTCATCAGGCTCGCGAACTCGTTATTAATCCTGTGCGTGAGTTCGCGGATCAGCAGCCCCTCGTTGGGGAGTGAGGACTGCGAGCTTGCAAGTTCCATCGTGCTATTCCTTTACATTGCGCTTGCGGGCGCCGGCGCTGCGCAAAGTCCGAAAGTGAAACACTTCGTTCGCGGCAAGGTCATGTGGCTCTGACGAGCGGATATGACCGCCCTGTCGCTCATGCCGATGACTTCCCCCATTCGAAAGGGATCAACCTTCAGCAATAAGGAAAGAATAGCCGACGAGTGGCGTGTATTCCTTTGCACGACAATTTCGCTTGGTAAGATCATGGTGGGAGAACATCATACCTATGTATCATCCCCCGCGGTCGGATTGCCCCGGTAGTCCAGAAGGCAAAACAAGCCGCACCCGTCGGCTAGCCCTGCAAATTGCATGCAACTATACGCAGTGTGGTCAGGTCAGGCGGCCTAACAGCAATGCTGGCAGCCGCAAAAGCGCGCGAATTCGCAGCCGGGATAGCGATATCGTCTTTCGTCGCCAAATTGATCACTGCGCTTACGTCTCGAGGTCACGCCCTCGCTGAGTGGCAAACAGCCGGCCCGGCGGAACCGATGCCGGAGCCTTCGCCATTGCGCAGGCCCGTAGCGAAGCGCTCGGCCGGCGAGAAATGCTGGCCGGTCGGTTGGGCGAATTGCGCGTTCCTTCCGCAATCGCTGCAAGGCCGGCCCGCATCGAGCCTGCCGGGTGCCGCCCTGCCGGAATCACGCCTCGCCAGGCGCTGAGCGGGGTGTCTTGCTGTTTCTTGCGCAGCTTGTCTGGTCTTGCCGACAAGTTGTGCCCCCGCCTGCCTCATTGCTTGCAAACGCTTAGTGCCCTCGCGAGATTCCTTGCGACTATTGCAGCCACAGAGGTCATCATGCTGGATTTCAACAGAGAAGGAATCTCACTGCGTCCGAAAGGCGCCAGCGCACCGTCCCCTCAATCGGCCGCCAACACCAACCACCTTGAGCGCGCTAACGGCGCGGATCCGGAAGGTGTCCCTGTTCCCGATGAGACGCCGTCCAATGAACGTCGCGCCGCACGCCTGCTGCCGGCGACCAATGTGCATCCCGCCGTCGCGATCATGGGGATCGCCTGCTATGCGTGGATCCTCATCATGGCATGGTTCGTCTTCGACCATGGCACGACCATGCTCGATCTGGTGATCAGCAGCCTGATCTTCTTCATGATGCTGGGTCTGCTGCTGAAACTGGCATCGATGGCCCGAAATATGACGCCGGAGCGCCGGACGCGCCGCGACTTCGCCGCGTTCCTCGAGGGCGAGGTCGATACCTACACCGGTCGGATTCCCGCTCAAACCGCCATCATCGAAATCCTGCTGCCCCCGGTCGCCCTCGCGCTTGTGGCAACGGGCGTCTGCATCATCGCTCAGATCTGGTCGTTCTAAGCGTCATGGCGAAGAGTGGTCCTTCTGGTTTTCGCAAAGATGCTCAACCAAGAAGCCTAAGCAGGCTTTCATTGGAGCGCCAGTGAAAGCCTGCTTGGCGAAGCTCATTCAAGAAAGAGGCGACATGCGAGTGGTTCGGATATTCGTGCTGCTTATTGCAGTCGGGGTCATTTTCGGCGCCCTTTACGGCTTTGTGGAATATAAGAACGCGGCGATTGCGAGCCTCCTGGCAAGCCGCGCCAACCCCGTCGTCATTGTCACGGCGGAGCCCGTTCGGCAGGAGACCTGGCAGGATACGGTGTCGGCGATCGGAACGCTGAAGGCGATCAACGGCGTCGATGTGAACCCGGAGGTGGCGGGCGTCGTAACCGCAATCAATTTTACCTCCGGCAATATGGTCAAAAAGGGCGACACCCTGGTGCAGCTCGATGCCGACATCGAGACGGCCAATCGCAATAGCGCGCTCGCTCAGCTCAAGATCGCACAGGACAATTACGATCGCTCAAGCAAGCTGGTGCTTAACCGCGATGTCACGGAACAGACCCTCGCGCAGTTCCGGTTCCAGGTGCAGAACCAGCAGGCGACCGTAAAGTCGCTCGATGCGCAGATCGCCCAGAAGAACATCCGCGCCCCGTTCGACGGCCAGATCGGCATTTCTAATATCGATCTCGGCCAATTCCTCCAGCCGGGAACACCGATTGCAACCCTGCAGGATATCTCCTCCTTGCAGATCGAGTTCAGCGTGCCGCAGAAAAACCTCCCCGACCTCGCGAATGGGCAGCAGGTCAGCGTCACTTCCGACGCACGACCAGGGACGACGTTCAAAGGCAAGCTGACCTCCTTCGACCCGCGCGTGGACCCGAATACCGGCATGATCGCCTGCGAAGGACTGGTGCCGAACCCCGGCGGCGCGCTGCTGCCGGGCATGTTCGTCGAGGTCACGCTCGACAAGACGGGGACGCAGTCAGTGCTCACCACCTCGCAGGCGGCGGTCAGCTACAACCTTTTCGGCAACTATGTATATATCGTCAGCCCGCCGGCCGAGGGCGCTCAGCACCCGACGGTGAAGCAGGCGCTCGTCACCCTCGGCGAGCGTCGCGACGACAGGCTGGCCATCAGCAAGGGCGTCTCGCCGGGCGATCAGGTAGTCACCTCCGGCCAGCTCAAACTGGCGAACGGCACGCCCGTGCAGCTGGATACGACGCCGCAACGCTCTCCTGACGTCGCGCAGCAGAACTATTGAGCTGAAGGGCCCCAGCCATGTTCGATATTTTCATCCGCCGGCCGGTCCTGGCCATGGTAGTCAGCCTGCTCATCTTCCTCGGCGGCCTGCGTGCCATGACCGAGCTGGATGTTCGCCAGTATCCCTATCTTCAGACCAGCACGATCACCATCACCACCACCTTTCCCGGCGCCGATGCCGAGCTGATGCGGGGCTTCGTCACCCAGCAGATCGAGAATGCCGTTTCGGGAACCGAGGGTGTCGACTACATCACCTCCTCCTCGTCGCAGAGCACCAGCGTGGTGACGGTGTTCATGCGGCTGAACGCGGACGCTAACCAGGCGGTGACGGATGTCCTCACTGAGCTGCAGCAGGTCCGCTCGCTGCTGCCGACTGGCATCAACGACCCGATCGTGAAGAAGTCGTCGGGGCGCAGCTTTGCGGCGCTTTACTTGTCGTTCACTTCCAAGGACATGACACCGGAGCAGACCACCGACTATGTCTCGCGGGTCATCACGCCGCAGCTCTCCATCGTCAACGGCGTGTCGAGTGTGGACATTAATGGCGGCCACATCTTCGCCATGCGCGTCTGGCTGGACCCGGCGAAGCTCGCGCAATACCGCATCGCGGCGACCGATGTCGTGGCGGCGCTGCAGGCGAACAATTTTCTGGCTGCGGCTGGCTCGGTCTCCGGCGTGTTCGACCTGGTGCCGACCGTGGCGCGGACCGATCTCACCTCGGTCGATGATTTCCGCCAGTTGGTGGTGAAGGCGAACGGGACGAAACTCGTGCGTCTCGGCGATTTGGGAACGGTCGATCTCGGCGCGCAGAACGTTAATTCCGCCGTCATCGCCAATGGCGAGCCAGCCGTCTTCGCCGCCATCCAGACGACCCCCGACGCCAATCCGGTGAACGTCGTAAGCGATATCCGCGCTCTGCTGCCAGGCTTGGAGCGCAACCTTCCGGCCGGTCTCAACATGTCGGTGCGCTACGACAGCTCCATCTTCATCACCGCCTCGATCAAGGAAGTGCTGACCACGGTCGGCGAGGCGACGCTGATCGTGCTGGTGGTGATCTTCCTGTTCCTCGGCTCGATGCGGTCCGTTCTCATCCCGATCGTCACCATTCCTCTGTCACTGGTCGGGATCGGCATCGCTCTGATGGCGTTCGGCTTTAGCATAAATCTGCTCACGCTCCTCGCAATGGTGCTGGCGATCGGTCTCGTGGTCGACGACGCCATCGTCGTGGTGGAGAATGTCCACCGCCATATCGAGGAGGGGCTGACGCCGTTCCAGGCGGCGATCAAGGGCACGCGCGAGATCGCCAGCCCCGTTATCTCCATGACCATCACACTTGCCGCGGTCTACGCCCCGATCGCGCTGCTGGGCGGCCTCACAGGCACGCTGTTCCGAGAGTTCGCGCTGACGCTCGCCGGCGCTGTCGTCATCTCCGGCGTCATTGCGCTCACCCTCTCGCCGATGATGTGTTCGCGCATCCTTCGGCCGGCCGGCGACAATGGCGGACTGGCTGCTTGGCTCGACCGGCGGTTTGCCGGGCTGCAGCGCGGTTATGGCCGGGTCCTCAATGCCTCGCTCGGCGATCGCCCGCTCACCCTCATCTTCGTCGTGCTGATCCTGCCGATGATCGGCTTCCTGTATGTCCAGATGCAGCGCGAGCTGGCTCCCGATGAGGACCAGGGCGTGGTGTTCAGCCAGCTCACCGGCCCGTCCGACGCCAATATCGATTACATGCGGCAGACCGCTCCCGGGATCGAGAACGCGTTCCAGGGGCCGGAGATCGGCACCACCTTTGTCGTCGCGGGCTCCGGCAATCGGCAGAGCGCGGCCTTCGCCGGCGTGACACTGAAACCGTGGGACGAACGTGCCCGCAGCGCGCTGACGCTAATCCCGGAATTCCAAAACCGGGTTAACCAGATCGCCGCCATCAAGGGCTCGGTCGTCTCGCCGCCGCCCCTACCTACCACCGGCAGCGGCCTGCCCGTGCAGTTCGTCGTCACGACGACCGGCGACTACCAGCAGCTCGCCCAGCTGACGGCGGACATTGTGAGCCAGGCGGGCAGCAGCGGCCGCTTCCTGTTCGTCGACAGCGACCTGAAATTCGACACCGCGCAGACCATCGTCGACATTGATCGCTCCAAGGCCGCCGCGCTCGGCATCACAATGAGCGATATCGGCACGGCGCTGGCCACCATGACTGGCGGGAATTTCATCAACCTAATCAATATCGCTGGCCGCGCCTATCAGGTTATCCCCCAGACGCCTCGCGCCTTCCGGCTGACGCCAGACCAGCTTGGCGGCTTCTATGTGAAGACGGCGAACGGAACATCGGTGCCTCTGTCGGGTGTCGTCTCCGTGAGCAGCGAGATCACCGCGCAGTCGCTGCCGCGCTTCAACCAGCTCAACTCCGCCACCATCAGCGCGGTGGCGGCGCCAGGCCTCAGCGTCGGCGACGGACTCACCTATTTGAAGGACCTCGCGGACAGGACACTGCCGGCCGGTTTCTCGGTCGATTATGCGGGCGGGTCACGCCAATACATCCAGGAAGGGAACGCGCTGGTGGTAACGTTCGTCTTCGCGCTGATCGTCATATTCCTGGTGCTGGCGGCGCAATATGAGAGCTTCCGCGACCCGCTGGTGATCCTCGTCAGCGTGCCGCTTTCGGTGGTCGGCGCGCTGGTGCCGCTGGCGATGGGGCTGTCCTCGTTCAACATCTACAGCCAGATCGGGCTGGTCACGCTGATTGGGCTCATCACGAAGCACGGCATCTTGATGTGCGAGGTCGCTCGCGAGCGCCAGGAGCAGGACGGGCTCGACCGCCGGCAGGCCATCGAAGCGGCGGCACTCCTGCGCCTGCGGCCGATCCTGATGACCACGGCGGCGATGGTCGTCGGCCTCGTGCCGTTGCTCATCGCATCGGGCGCCGGCTCGGCGAGCCGGTTTTCACTCGCGGTCGTCATTGTTTGCGGCATGAGCGTCGGCACTCTGTTCACGCTCTTCGTGCTGCCGGTGATCTACACCTTTCTCGCATCGGACCGCGGAGGCTCGCAGGAGCGTGTGGCCGCCGAGGACCAGGCGATCTCCGAGCTGCATTGAGAGGAATGCGAGCGCGCCAGCGTGATCAGGGTAAAGCGAATTAGGTTTATGTTTCGCAGCCCGGCCCGCCCTCCCCAAATTTCCGGTTGGAGGTCCGCCGTAGGACGCCGCGCGCCGCAGTAGAGATCTCCCGGCTTTTCAGTCCCGCTAACGAAAGACATCAACGAGGTCATCCCATGCTCACGTCGAACTTCGCCGGGGGGCAGATGCTCGACTATGTGCTCACGGCTGTTCTTTTCGTCGTGGTGCTCGTTGAATTCCTTTACCTCCCCTGGGCTGAGACCTCTGTGTTCTTTTTCATGGTGCTGGCGCTCTTTCTTGACCTGACCGTCGGATATGTCGTCGGGGTCCGTGTGGCGCGGCGCGATCTGGCAATCGGACGCTTTGCCTCTTAGGACGCCCCGCGGTCGAGACGGGATGATTTCCGTCCGGATCGCCCTCCTGCTCAGTACTGCGGCCCGCCATCGGCGGCATAAAACAATCCACCCGCAGAGACGCGCCCGCAGGTGGATTGCTTTGTGCTCGGCCGCGGCCCTCTCCCTGCCGCTCCGCTCTGCTCAGGCGCGGCGAGAAATCACGGCGTCATACCAAGGTGCTACCGGCTAACATCATCATCTCGAAAAACCAGATCAAGGTACAAGTTAAGTCGAGCTGAGCAGCCGGCTAAACTCTCCTGACTGCTGAAGATCAGAGTCGAAATTCACGTCAGGAAAAGTCTTACTCGATGAGCCACAAAGCCCTCAGGTCTGCGAAAGCCATCGGCCAACTCTCTTCGCCGGTGGAGACAGCGTTGTTGGTGCCTCGTGAGCGCTTAATCGCCGCGTCTTCCGCCCTCGTCCGGTGGAACCTCCAGCCGGGAACGACGAACCACCATCCTTGATCCCTCGCCGTCGATGGCTCCCGGCAATGCCGGGCGAATGGTCGCCGCACATAGGTGCCTCCCTTTACCAAACGCAGTGTTCAAAGGAGTATCACGATGGAATTGACCACCACCACCAAGCCCTCGCTTCCCGAAGAGCGCCTGCTCATCCGCGAGCTCACGCACAGGATCCACAATGAGTTCACCTCCGTGGTGAGCATGATGTCTATCGCCGCCGCCCGCACGGCGAATGTCGAGGTGAAATCCACACTGGCAGCGGTGATGGACCGCCTGGACGGCTATGTCCGCGTGCATCGCGCCCTGCAGCTGCCGAACCAGGGCGGCCTCACCGATGCCTCGGCCTATCTCGGGGATCTCTGCCGGTCGATCAGCTGGTCCAAGCTCGAGCAGAAGAACATTGACCTGATCTTCGTCGACCGCAGGATATTGCTGCAGCCGGAACAATGCTGGCTCCTGGGGATGATTGTCTACGAACTGATCAACAACGCCTCGCGCCACGCCTTCGGCGAGGCCGGCGGTGCGATCCGGGTGGAGATCGTCCAGTCCGGTGATCTTGTCGCCTGCCACGTCTCAGACGACGGCACGGCCCCCAATCCCGTCAAGGGGGGACGCGGGCTCAAAATCATCAAGGACCTGGCCGCCCGCCTCGAAGGGCGGTTCGAACAGAAGTTCGGGCAGCACGGCTCGGCGGCATCGGTAATTTTTCCGGTCAAGCAGTAGACGGGACTGGCCGGGAACCGTGCGTCGCATCGCCCGGACGCCAGACCATGAAGAGGATCGCATATCGTGCGCTCTAGTAATACCTGTACATATCGCGAAGAAATCAGGCGCTCGAAAAATTTATGCAAGATGCCGAACGCGTGCGCTCATATCTCGTGAGGAGCTCGCGCTAGAACTGGGGCCATGGCGGGTAAGCATCTGAGATCTGCCCTTCATGATAGGCCAATAGAAGGGACCGAACGGCATGATCACTCTGATAAATGTCTTCACGGTAGAACCGGCCAACCAGCACCGGCTTCTCGATTTGCTTGCGCGCGCGACTGATGAATTCGTCAGCGGGGCACTTGGTTTTGTCTCGTCGACCCTTCATCGCAGCCTCGATGGCACGAAAGTGACGATGTATGCGCAGTGGCGCAGTATGGAGGACTATGAGTCCATGCGCGGGGATCCTAGACCGCTACCTTTCCTCGAAAAGGCGCTCACGATTGCGAAGTTTGAACCTGGCATTTACGAGATCGTGCGCACATTCTCGCCCACTCACAGGTAGACCACACCCACGGCCCTGCCATTCGTTTTGCGGCGTATGGGGCTGTGCGGATGTAGGTGACGCCAAGCGGACCAGCTGCCGTAAGTACGCCTCCGGTCGCCGCGAGCATATGACGGCGTGAGCAAATGCGAGGAAATAGGCGGGTCGGAGCACTGAATACTCTTCGGGGCAGGCCTCCTATCCCAATGTGCGCTGATAGGCCGTGGCCGTCAGGCCGGTCGCCTTGCGAAACGCGGTGCTGAACGAGCTGGTCTCACTGAAACCAAGCTTCAGTCCGATCTCCGTCACCGAATGGGCGGAGCCGGCAAGCAGCGCCTTCGCGCGCTCGATGCGCCGGATGCTGTGATAGCGATGCGGCGGCAGGCCGAAGGATTGCTTGAAGGCGCGGCAGAAATAATGGGGGCTCAGGCGGGCGAGTTGGGCGAGCGTCAGGAGCGGGATCGGCTCGGCAAGATGTTCCTCGATATAGGCGGTCACTGTACGCTGCTGCCAGGCTGCGAGCCCGCCTCTGATCAGGGGCTCGCTGCGATGCGCCCCCTGGTCAAGGCGGATCAGCTCGTGAATGAGCACGACACCGAGCGCGTCGAAATAGAGCCGGTCCTCCGGCGCCGGGCGTTCGGCCAGGCGTTTGAGCTTGAGGGCGGTGTCCCACAGAGTCTTGTTTTCGAAGAACAGCCGCGGGCTGAGTGGCCTCTCGGCAGGATCGACATCGGCAATGGCTTCAAAAGCGGCGGGCTCAAAATAGAAATAGATCAGGCTAGTGGGCGTGCGCGGCTGCTGCCATTCATGATAATCCTTGCCGGCAGGGACGAAGGTCAGTTTGCGGGCGAGATTGTGCAGCGTCGAACGTGGCAGATCGCCGACTAAGGTCTCTCCGTCCTGACGCGCACCATGCTCGCAGAGGACCAGGAGGTGAAGGGGCGCGCAAAAGCGATGCTCAATCCGATCGCAGCGCATGGACTGCACGATCTCCACCGCCAGGCCTCCTCCGGCCGTGATACGGCGTTTGATCATCTCGGGCGGAGAGATGTCCACCTGATAGCGCCCGGCGCGTGGCTGCGGGTGCATACCGCGTTCGCCGATGTGGGTGGGCATGGTCTTGAAAGACGGGTCAGTGACAAACATACTCTACCATCCTTTTCCGGAAACCGCGGCGGTGCGTGATCGGTTGTCCTAGGAGGGAGATGGAGAGGAAAAGCGCGCGCCACGATCGGACAGCAGCTCGCATTGCATGCCATGCTAGTACAATAGACATATACTTTGGTTTGATATTGCGGATCGCTTCCGGTGGGTCGTGCCGGGACGGTATTCGGTCTTTGCTTCCAACCGCACACTCCCGGCAGGAGGGGGCGGCGCATTCAAGCGGGACGTGCGCCCCGCTTGAATGTCTCGATTACCTACAGACGTAACGGTGCCAGCGGGTCCAATGGCAATACCCGTCGTCATAATCCCCGATACCGTCATCGAAGAACACGCCGCCGTCACGGAAACCATGGCCCCGGTGTCCGCCGAAATGGCCTCCGTCATGGCCGAAACCGCCGCCATGTCCGCCGCCGCCGCCGAAACCGCCACCATGTCCACCACCGCCGCCATGTCCACCAGCAGCGAACGCCTCGGTCTGGACCATGGTGCTGCCCATGGCGAGGGCAGCAACGACAATCATCGCTTTTTTCAACACAACATTCTCTCCTTGGAGATGCCCATGCATCTCATCTGATTTGACGCTGGAGCGCGGATTGCTCGTCGCAGCGGATCTTGGCCGCCCCGTCGAGGCTGAGATCCGCCTCCTGTGTAGGAATGTGGTTGCTGCCCGCATTCTGGCTTCTGCGATATTGCCGCCCTTAGGTCAAACCTGCGCAGATGCGCCGCGAAGCTGCATCATCAACCGACATCGGCGTCCGTAAACCGAGCCGAGGAGAAGGCACAAGGCAAAGTTGACGGGATGCTAACTGAGGCCAGGGAACTCGATGCAAGAGGCGTCAGCGCAGGGTGCATGCAGATCGTCGCCGATGTGAAGTCCATCATCAATCTTCCATGAACGAGGCTGACGCCTCAAGGCCTCGTAGGATGTAAAAAGCGCATGCAACTTGCCGCAACACCATTCACATCACGGCAATAGCCATCAAGCGCTCCGGGCCGGTGGTCGCTATTTGCTCTGTGTGCCCTCCAGCACGAAAGCGCTCCCGGCCTCCCCGTTTCCCTCTGGCCGGGTCCGTCGCGGCCGGCTTCCCCCTCGGGCCGGCCGCACCTTTTCTCACGAATGGCAATGACCGCCGCAAGCGCCCGTCCCCTTGTAACCGGCCGATGGGTTTCGGCCGGCCCGGCATTTCAGACTGAATTCAGCTGAGGGAGGGCTTCACTAGCCGAGCAGGAAGGGATAGACGCCGCCGCGCCGGAACCGGGTTCCCCGCATCAGCAGATCGAGGCCGAGGCTTGCCACATGGTCGGCGACAATATCGGCCGTCGGATCCCCGTCTTGGCGGATAATCTTCATATAGCTCCGGCAGGGGGTGCAAGTCTCCGCATGGGCGATGGATTTGCGGCCCTGGATCTCCTGATAGGCGATGCCTTGAGTGGACGCACAGATCGTGCATTTGACGCGGACGTAATTCCACAGGGTGCCGCACAAGGCGCAGCCGCAAGAGTGCGCTCCTTGAGCGCCGCGCTATCCGACCAGCATCGAGGGGGATGGCCGCAGGCCGGGCAGACGCCATGGGCCATTGAAGCGAGCAAGTCCGGATCGAGCCTTGCGGCAAGCGATGTGAAGTGTACCTGGGGGGTAGCGCCGACAAAGCTGTGCTCGGCCATCATCTGCACGCGCTCCGGATCGCGGGCGTCCAGGCGTTTTCCGCCATCCTGGCGTTTTCGGCGGCGGTTTCGGGCGTGAACGGGGGCAGTGGCGGCCGGCTCGAGATCAGTGCGCCCCGGGAATTGGTGGGCTTGCAAAGCGCAATCGCAAATCGCGATTTCAAGACGAAAGCCGCGATCGCGATTGCGGGGGAGCCGCAGCTCGGAATATTAGTGCCCTTGTTCCTGCTGGTATTCCCAGAAAGCGCGGGCGCCCTGCTGGCTGTCACAGGAAAAGCCGCCGCAGGGCTTGGACTCGTCGGTCCAATACGGGTCAGCCTTGTTGTTGGCCATGGCGGCAGTTGTGCCGGTCAGCACCATAGCCATGACGATGCAAGAGATAAGCTTGCTCATGATGATCTCCTTCGCTTGAAATAGCCGACGGGATTGTCCCCCGGCACGCCATACGTAAGCAGCGCCGGTCAGGCGGGCTTGCGCAAAACACGTTAGTCTTTATCGGAATTGTTCTGTTGTGCAGGCGATGACATCTTTCCAGCTTGCTGCCTCTGGAAGAGCTTCAGACCGTCACTCGCCGCCTGTCCTTAACATCGACCCGGACGGCGTGTGCTGCGGCGCCATGGGCAGTCATTCCGCTGGATACGCCTATGCGCGAGCCCATCGTGCCGACAGCGCCCAGGATGCCAGGACAGCCGCCTGCTATCGGCACCACGTCCACCCTGCCGAACCGCTGAGATCCGGTAATATTGGCTATATGTCGAGGGCTTGTGGCGACCAAGACCGGCGGCCCTATGTCCTTATCGTGTAGGACGGAATGGAGGCTGGTTCGCTGCGGTGGAGCTGGCGAGGCCGGATAGGCCGGCGATAAAGACCGCCAGAATGCCGGTGACGAAGATTCCATCGAAGGTTCCGGCTCCCCCGATCGAAGCCACGGGCGCGCCGAGACCCTGGATCTTGTCGAGATTGAGCAAGTCGGCACCGATCAGTGTTCCGAGGCTCCCGCCGATATAGGCGAGCGGAGCGGCATAGGCGCGTGAGAGCACCGCCGCTACGACCGCTGCCGCAATTGCCGGGACGAATATTGGCAGCGCAATGCCAAGTCCGGGAACCGGCTGCGCCAGCCAGTGGACCAACGCCGCGACACAGGCCGTGGCGATGAGGCCCAGCCCCCAGAGGCGGTTTCGGGCAAGCAGATAGAGCGACACCAGCGTCGGAATCAGTGCGCCGCCCACATTTATGGCTATGACGGTCGCAGGCCAGTCGACCACGACCGGGATCATGTGGCGCATCCCGAAGTACTCGATCTCCTGGCCCGATACGATCTGCTGCGCGGGGATTTCCGCGACCGCAATGTTCAGATAGCTGCCGGCTAGCGAAGCAAGCAGCAACAGCAGCGCTGATTGCGGGCTCATTCCCAGGCGGGCATAGGCATAGCGCAGGATGCCGATCTGAATCAGGATCGCGAGCACAAAGAACAGCCCCACGAGAATCGAGAAGAAGGCGGGGCTCAAGGGGAGATAGTGCATTTGGCTCATAGGATGCGCTCCGTTGGCTCGCTCGCTCAGCTTCGCCAATCTGCTGCTAGACGAGGTCAAGGCCGGTCTTATTCATGTAGTGGACCGTGCCGGCAGCACTTGCTGCGAATTGCTGCATGTCACGCATTTTTGCCGACGCCAGGGCAAGTGGCGTGGATTTAAGTCGCCTTCGCGCCATCTCAACTTCGGCGCGGACCTTGCCTATGGCGCTTGCATGATATTGGCGCAACCCCGGACCAAGCGCCGCAATCCCGGCAAAGCGATCTCTTTCTGAGCCGACCACCTGTCGGTGGGGCGCCCTTTGCGATGCGGGGCGGGTTCGGCCGGCAGCATTTAGCATTTGCACAGTCTCATCAGGAAATAAGGAGGGCAGCCCGATCAGGCTGCATGAGCGTCTTGGTGTTAACGGGCAATATGAAGTCATCTGCTGAGGTGCCGCTTCCGGTCGCAGCACAAGACCAGGCAATAGAAGATGAGCTGCGCAGCCCGCCGACAAAGCTCCCTGACAAGACGGAAGCTACTCTGCGGGAGGATCGCCGCTCTAGTGGCGCCGGCTCGCCCGATGGCCAACCTGCCGTCGGCGGCGACGGAGACGAGCGCAAGAGCTTTATACGTCGCCATCCGATTGCTGCCGTGATCGGCGCGGTCCTCCTCGTCCTCGTCGCGGCCGGCGGGTATGTCTACTGGGATCATGGAGCCCATTTCCAGACCACCGACGACGCGTTCATCGAGGCCCGCCAGTTCAGCGTCGCGCCGAAAATATCCGGTTACATAACGGCTGTGCCGGTTACAGATAACCAGCATGTCAATGCCGGGGATGTCGTTGCGCGCATCGACGATCGCGATTTCCGTGTCGCACTGGCGCAGGCCCAGGCACAGGTGGCCAGTGCTGAGGCCAGCATCCAGAGCATCGACGCCCAGATCGACGTACAACAGGCGCAAATCGCCTCGAACCAGGCACAGGTGGATCAGAGCCAGGCAGCGCTGGTGTTCGCCCAGCAGCAGGAAGTGCGCTATCAGGATCTGGCCAAAAAGGAATACGGGTCGGTCCAAATGGCCCAGCAGACCGAATCGAGGCTGGGCCAGGACCAGGCCGCGGTGAAGAGCGCGCAGGCAACGCTCAATGTTGCCCAGCGCCAGGTCGCCTCGCTCCAAGCGCAGCGCGCCGGCGCTGAGGCAAATCTCGCACAGGCGACGGCTCAGCGCGATCAGGCACAGCTCAACCTATCCTATACCATCGTGACTGCGGCTCAGCCGGGGCGCGTCGCTAACCTAACGGTGGCTGTCGGCCAATACACGCAGGCAGGCACCGCCCTCTCCAGTTTCGTCCCAGACGAGATCTGGGTGACGGCCAACTACAAGGAGACCCAGCTCGACGAGATGCGGCCCGGCCAGCCCGCGACCGTCCATATCGACGCCTATCCCAGCCGCGTCATCCATGGCCATGTCGCCAGCATCCAGCCCGGCTCGGGGACGGCGTTCTCTCTGCTTCCAGCCGAGAATGCCACCGGCAATTTCGTGAAGGTGGTCCAGCGCGTGCCGGTGAAAATCGTCATGGAGAACCCGCCCGCCGATGTGGCGCTCGGGCCGGGCATGTCGGTCGAGCCTTCGGTGCGGGGCAATCCGGCACCTTCGCTTTACGAGCGGGTGATGGGGCGGCAATGAGTAGCGCCAGCGCATCGGGGGCCGGCGGCGGCACGGCAGCAGTTTCTGCCGCCGTGGTCCCTAACCCATGGCTCGTCGCAATCGTTGTGTCCATGGCGACCTTCATGGAGGTCCTCGATACCACGGTCGCCAACGTCGCTCTTCCCTACATCGCCGGCGGCCTGGCGGTTAGTGTCGATGAGGCCTCGTGGGTGGTCACCACCTATCTGGTCGCCAACGCCATCGCTTTGACCGTCAGCAGCTTTCTGGCCAGGATGTTCGGCCGTAGGCCGTTCTATATTACCTGTCTGACGCTGTTCACCCTGAGCTCGGTCCTGTGCGGCTTCGCTTGGAACATCGAGTCACTCCTCCTGTTCCGCATTCTCCAGGGTTTGGCGGGCGGCGGGATGGTGCCGGTCTCGCAATCGATCCTGGCCGACAGCTTTCCCCCTGAGAAGCGCGGCCAGGCTTTTTCGCTGTTCGGGGTGGCCGTCGTGGTGGCGCCGGTCGTCGGGCCGACGCTCGGCGGCTGGCTGTCCGACAATTGGGGCTGGGAGTGGTGCTTCTTGGTCAACGCCCCGGTCGGCTTCGCGGCGGTGGTGCTCGTGTTCATCCTCCTGCGCGGGCCGAAGATGACGCAGCGGCATCCCGGCTTGCGCTTCGACACTATCGGGTTTCTGCTGGTCGCCACCTTTCTCGGCGCGCTCGAGGTGCTGCTCGACCGCGGCCAGGAGGACGACTGGTTCGGCTCGAACTTCATCATCACCTTCGCCGTCATCTGCGCTCTAGCTTTCGTGGCGATGATCCCATGGGAGCTGACACGGAAGGAGCCCGTGGTCGACATCCGCATGATCGGCACGCGCCAGTTCGGCTCCTGCTTCCTGGTGATGCTGGCGGCTGGCGCAGTCCTCTTGGCGACCACCCAGTTTCTTCCGACGCTCGTTCAGCAGGATTTCGGCTATACGGCGACGCTTGCTGGCCTCGTGCTGTCGCCGGGCGGCCTCGTGGCCATGGTGATGATGTTCGTAGTCGGACGGGTTTCGGCCTTCGTCCCGGCGAAATATCTGATCGCCTCGGGCCTCATCATCGTCGCCCTCTCGATGTACGGCCTGACCAATGTCTATGGCGATCTCAGCTTCTCCTATTTCATGTGGTCGCGCATGTTCATCGGCCTTGGCCTGCCGCTGATCTTCCTGCCGATCCTCACCGCCGCCTATGACGCCCTGCCGCCGGGCAAGACCGACCAGGCCTCGGCGATGATGAACGCCGCGCGCAATATCGGCGGCTCGATAGGCATATCGCTGGCGGTCAATGTCCTGGCGGATGGTCAGCAGATTCATCAGAGCCGGCTCGCCGAGCACATCGTGCCTTCAAGCATCCAGTACCAGGAGACGTTGAGGCGGGTGACGGACTACTTCACCGCCCATGGCAGCTCCCTCACCGACGCCCAGCAGCAGGCCTTCGCCTGGATCGGACAGCAGGTGCAGCTCCAGGCGTCATTTCTCGCCTACATTGACGTGTTCTGGACCCTGATGCTGGTCTCGGCCGCCGCCGTGCCGCTCGCGCTGATCCTGCGCAGTTCCACGCCCGGTGGTCCCGCTCCGGCGGGCCACTGAATGCTCGGAAGACTATTGGGCAAGCGCGCTCAAGCAGGTGCAATTCGCGTCAAACATGGCAGGGCCGTCCCGATCATATCTACCGGGAAACAGCAAAGGTGCAGAACACATGAAACAGGTACTCGGATTGCTCGTCGCCACCACCGCCCTTGCCGGCCCCGCCATGGCCGCCACTCAGAGCGAGCGGATCCGCGGCACGATCGAGGCGGTAAACCCTGACAGCATCACCGTCGATACTGCCCAGGGCAAGATGAGTGTCGCTCTGACCGACAGCACCACATATGTGAGCGTCGTCAAATCCAGCCTCTCGAACGTGGCCAAGGGAAGCTTCATCGGCACGGCGACGAAGGGCAGCGGCGATTTCCAGGTAGCGCTGGAGGTCGTGGTCTTTCCGCCCTCGATGCGCGGCACTGGCGAAGGCCACTATGATTGGGACGTCCTGCCCGACACCGCCATGAACCGCGGCACGCAAGTCCCCACCAGCATGACCAACGGAACGGTCGAGACCGATACGCCCAGAACCCCGGCAGGCCAAGTCCACACAACCATGACCAATGGCGACATCCAGGCCGCTTCCGACCAGGGCGGGGCTAAGCGGATCACCGTCACCTACAATGGCGGCGAGCAGACCATCCTGGTGCCTCCCACCGTCCCGGTCGTCGCCTTCGAGCCGGCCGACCATTCCGTCGTGATGACCGGTGCGCATATCTTCGTCCGCGCATCCGAAGACGGCGGCAAAGTCACCGCGAACACCGTCGCCGTGGGCAAGGACGGGCTTACCCCGCCCATGTAGCCGCAGCCGGCCAGGCAGCTCGAGCGCCAGGAAGGATCGTCCGGAGTGCAAGCACTACAAAGACCCGCCCACCCCTGGCCCGTGCGCGTCATGCATTGGATCGCGGCCTACGCGATCCTGTGCATGATCCTGAGCGGCTGGCAGATCTACAACGCCTCGCCGATCCTGCCTTTCGTCTTCCCGGAATGGATGACGCTCGGCGGCTGGCTCGGTGGCGGTATCGCCTGGCATCTCAGCGCGCTGTGGCTGCTGCTCGTGGACGGCCTTGCCTATCTGGTCTACGGCTTCGCCTCGGGGCATTTCCGCCGCGACTTCCTGCCGGTCGGCGCCGCGCGTCGTTGTCCGCGACCTCTTCGACGCCCTCAGGCTGCGCCTGCATCACCGGCTCGGTGTCTATAACGCGGTGCAGCGGCTGCTGTATATCGGCGTGATCTTCGTGGTGATCTTCACCATGCTGACCGGCCTGTCGATCTGGAAACCGGTGCAGCTCTCCTGGCTGACCGACTTTTTCGGCGGATACGACACGGCCCGCGAGATCCATTTCGCCATGATGAGCCTGATCGTGGCCTTCCTTCTGATCCATCTCGCGCTCGTCGTCCTTTTCCCCCGGACGCTGGTCTCGATGGTCTTCGGGCTGCGTCGCGAGAGCGCGCGAGGAGCCTCGCCCATGAGCAAGAAACAGCCTGCCGTCCGCCTCGCCGAGATCGCCCCGGAGCTCAGGAACCTCGATCGCCGTTTCTTCCTGCGTGGCGGGCTGTCGCTGGGCGCGGTATCGCTACTCACCGGCTGCGATCTCGCCACCCATGGCGGCGTCGATGCGGCGCTGTGGGCCATGTCGCGCTTCAATGACAGCGTCCAGGCCGCCCTTTTCGATCCGAACCGTCTCGCGCCGACCTATCCGGCGAGCGCCATCACGCGCCCGTTCCGCTTCAACGCCTATTATCCGGAATGGCAGGTGCGAACGGTCGATGCCTCACAGTGGCGCCTGGAGGTGAGTGGCCTGGTCAGCGAAAAGCGGGCATGGTCTTTGGCCGATCTGCGCGCCCTGCCGCAGGAGGAGCAGATCACGCGGCATGTCTGTGTGGAGGGCTGGAGCCAGATCGGCCGGTGGAGCGGCGTGCCGCTTCATGTCTTCCTGCGCCGCGCCGGCGCCGACCTGCGCGCCAAATACGTCAATTTCCGCTGCTTCGACGATTACTGGTCGGGCATCGACATGCCGAGCGCCCTGCATCCGCAGACCATCCTCACCCTTGATTTCGAGCAAAAGCCACTCACCCCGCCATGGGGTGCCCCCTTGCGGCTGCGCATCCCGACCAAGCTCGGCTTCAAGAACCCGAAATATATCTCATCCGTCGAGGTCACTAACGACTTCCCCGGAGGCTATTGGGAGAACCAGGGCTACAACTGGTTCAGCGGGCTGTGAGAAACCGAAGGCCATGCAGCGTCTCGCCCGCGGTGTGTGCGGGCGCATAAGAGCTAAAGACTGGGAATTGGCTTAACCGCAATGAGGAACCACATGATGATGACAAGACGCGCTTTTTCAGCCAGCTTGGCTGCTGCTGCGGCGGCTTCGTTGGTGTCGACACGCGGCATGGCCGCAACCTCCGCTCCAACGATAGCGCGCAACGTCGTGCTCGTGCATGGGCTGTTCGCCGATGGATCTTGCTGGTCCGAAGTGATTACGCGGCTGCAGGCGGCGAACCTCAACGCCACGGCCGTACAAAACCCGCTGACCACGCTGCCTGAAGCGGTCGCTTCGGCTCAGCGCGTACTGGCGCGGCAGGATGGTCCGACAGTTCTGGTTGGGCATTCCTTTGCGGGCATGATCGTTACGGAGGCAGGCGTGCATCCGAATGTCTCAGCGCTTGTGTACGTCGCGGCTCGTGCCCCGGATGCGGGCGAGGATTACGCGGCCCTGGCCCAAAAATTTCCCACGCCTCCGGCGACGGCCGGCATCGTTTTCGACGGCGATGAAGGGCGTCTCAGCGAGGAGGCGTTTTTGCGCGATTTCGCTGGCGACCTGCCGGAAGCCAAGGCGAAAGTGCTCTATGCGGTTCAGGAGCCGTTCGATAAAGCTCTGCTCACTGGCAAAACCACCCAGGCCGCATGGCGAGCGAAGCCGAGTTATTATGCGGTTTCAACGGAAGATCGGACCATCAATCCGGACCTCGAGCGCTTCATGGCCGAGCGGATGGGAGCCAGGACCGTCGAAGTGGCGGCCAGCCACCTGTCGCTGATCTCCCATCCCGATGTGATTGCCAATCTGATCCTGCAAGCGGCTGGACAGCAAGCCTAAGCAGGTTCGCGCGGCTTCGCCAACAGACGGGTTTTGGTCTGCCGACAGTTATCGCTTCAAAGCGGCCGAAGGGCACGAAGGCAGTTTGCAACTCAAACCTCCCAGCCGGATTGACGCTGAGTGGCGGGATAAAAGGTCGTAATCCAGTTCCGCTTCACCTCGGCAAAGGCAAGACGTGACGGCAGTCCGGGCGACCAGTTAGGCGAGAAGAACGCATCAAGCACCTCCCCGACCTGAATGGCGAGGCGCCCCATCTCCGATAATACGGCTTCGAGGCTGCCTCTCTCGAGGAACGGGCCGACCACCGCGTCGCCGTTCTTCTGCGGCCGCATCATCCACGCTGACTTCATCGTCGGAGATATGTTCGAACATGCCGTTCCAAACGTCTTAGAGAAGAGGCTCCGCGAAGCCTCGCTCTGCAGCGTCAATGCCTCGTCTTTGAGCCGAGCCCGCAATCTCCTGCGTTCCATAGCCTGCTCATCGCTAATCACTGGCGCACGTCCCAACCTCCTAGTCTAATATTGAGCATGTCTACTTGGAGCGGCTATGCCAGCCAAGGGCGCGAAAGTATTTCTCCACTATTGAACATGATCGTCTAGCGGTCGTTCCGCTTGCCTAGAACTGACCTCACCGTTTGGACGCGCATCCGCAATCACGGCATTGCCGACACCATTGGCTGAGTCCGTCTGTGGAACAACCGAAGCAAATCTGACTGTCGACCCCAGAGGCGGCAGCAGTGCCGCTGGGGTCGACGCCAAGGCATGGCTTGAGAGAGGCAAGTACCGAGCGCCGCTTGGTCGCGCCTCAGTGGTCCGCGGATGTGATGTTCTGGTCCGCGGATGTCACACGCCAGACGGTATTCCCGACGTCGTCGGCGATCAGGAGGGCGCCGTTTTTGTCGAGGGCCACCCCGACCGGCCGGCCGCGCGCTTCGCCGCTCGAATTGAGGAACCCCGTGACGACATCCTCGGCCTTGCCGTTCGGACGCCCGCCGCTGAACGGCACGAAGACGACCTTGTAGCCGTTGAACTGCCCCGGTCCCAGCTGCCATGCTCGCCGACGAAGGCGCCGCCGCGGTATTTCTGCGGGAAGGCTGTTGGCCCGTGTTGAAGGCGAGCCCGAGCGGCGCGACGTGGGAGCTCAGCGCGTAGTCGGGAGCGATCGCCTTCGCGACGAGGTCCGGGCGCTGCGGCATGACCCGCGGGTCGACATGCTGGCCGTAATAGCTGTAGGGCCAGCCGTAGAAGCCGCCGTCCTTCACCGAGGTCATATAATCGGGCACGAGGTTGGGGCCGAGCTCGTCGCGCTCGTTGACCACGGTCCACAGGGCGCCGCTCTCCGGCTCGAAGGTCAAGCCATTGGGGTTGCGCAGGCCGCTCGCGAAGATGCGCCAGCGACCGGTCGCCCGGTCGACCTCCCAGATGGCGGCACGGTTCAACTCCGCCCCGATGCCGTTCTCGGTGATGTTGCTGTTCGAGCCGACGCCCACATAGAGCAGCGAGCCGTCCGGGCTGGCGACCAGGCTCTTGGTCCAGTGGTGGTCGATCGGCCCGCCCGGAAGCGGCGTCAGCACCGTGCCGGGCGCGGTGATCTTGGTGTCGCCGCTGGTGTAGGGATAGCGGACGATCGCGTCGGTATTGGCGACATAGAGGTCGTTGCCGACCAGGGCCACGCCGAAGGGCGAGTTGAGGTGATCGAGGAAGACGGTCTGCGTCTCGGGCTTGCCGTCGCCGTCGGCATCGCGCAGCAGCGTGATGCGGTTGCTCGGCCCGGTGTCTCCGCCGGAGGTGACCCACGACTCGATCCAGCCCATGACCAGGTCCTTCGGGCGGTGGATCGGATCGGGCCAGGGCTGCGTCGACTGGACCACCAGCACGTCGCCGTTGGGGAGAGTGTAGACCGAGCGCGGATGCTGGAGGCCGGTCGCCAGCGCCTCGACCTTCAGTCCGTCCGCAACGGCGGGCTTCTCGCCGTCCTTCCAGCCGACGACCGGCGCAAGGTGCATCGGCGGGAACAGATATTGCTGAGGTCCGGGGCAGCTTAGGATTCGGCCCGACCTGACTTGCGGGATCGAACGGCTGCGTCGTCGCAGGCCGCAAGGGTGAGCGCCGTAGCGGAGAGCAGGGCCGCGCGCAGGAGTTTGCCGGTAAGTGCCTTAGTCATGAGCGGTTACTCCGACGGTGTGGCGGTAGACCATGGACCAGTCAATCCAGCCAGTGAATAGAAGGACGATAACGACCGCCGTGGAAAGGGCGAGCCCCCAGGGAACCACCGAGGTCCAGGCGTCGTGCGTGTGTACGAACATGTTGAACGTCGCCAGGACCAACGCCACCGCATTACCGATGGCATGCGGCCATATCGGAGCCTGTTCGCGGCTCAGCCGGTCGCCCAGGAAATCGATCAACCAGGCGAGCGCTGTGAGCCAGCCCAGGACGACGCCGGCGGTCACGAGCCATGCGGAGAAGTCCGCCCACATCATGTCCGCGGTCCACCAATAGGACAGGTCGGTGAGGAGCGTGCCTGCGAAGCAGGCGATCGGGAAAGAAACGAGAATCGGATGGATCGGATGCTTCGCGATCCGGGCCGTCGAATGGGGGGTTTCAAGAGCCATGGGGTCTCCTTCATGCTGGTTGGGGGCAGGGAGTAGCTGCCCTGGGCAACGTGACTGCAATCAGACTCGATACAGTTGCGGACTGCCTTGGGCCTCTGTGATTCCGAGTGCAAATCGCGTTTTCTGGCGCCGCGGCGGCAAGTCTTCTGCGGCGTTCCATCGGGGCGTTTGGCTCTACTGCGCGATCGTTTCACGTTCATATCGTCCCGAAACGCCCCGCTGCCGTTGGAGATAGGAAGGCGATAGCTGCGCGTTTGCTGGAACTTGCTATGGCTTGATTGCCGTTGCCCACTTGAGCGCCACCTTGAGACCTCCCTCGACTGTGGGCTTCGCCCCGGCGGCGGCGGAGCGGGCGACGATTGTTGGGCCGGCCTTGATCCTGACCTCAGTGGTGCCGGGTGTTGCGGATTGACGACGACAGTCTTCTCCGATCTGCCCTCGCTCAGTCTGTTCGGCTGGGAAATCCGCGTTCGCCATGCTGACGGGCTGGTCGCTGACCTAATCATCCTCCGGCCGACCACGATGTTGCTCTAACGACTGGCCGACCGCATAGCGCCTCGCCAGGCCCCTACTTCTTCACCGAGACGACGTTTCGGGAGTTGGACGGTTAATGCGCGTTCAGGCCAATGTCATTCGGCCGGGCTGCTGTGTGGGAATGGGTCTGTCCGATTCTGTCGGAAGAGTGAGCTGGAAGCAGGCGCCACGCGGCTCATTTGCGCTTGCCCATATCCGTCCCCCATGCGCCTCGATAATAGACCGGCAAATCGCCAGACCCATGCCCAGACCCTCGGGCTTCGTTGTATAGAAGGCCTCGAACAAGCGGTCTATGCTCTGCGGGTCGAGCCCCGGGCCGGAATCCCGCACCGCGACGAACAGGTCACCCGCGGCGTCTCGGTCGGTACGGATCAGAAGCTCGCGCCCGCCCTCGTCGACGCCGCTCATCGCTTCAACCGCGTTGAGGATCAGGTTTAGGATGACCTGCTGCAGCTGGACGCGATCACCTTCGACGTCCGGGAGGCCGGCCGCGAGGTGCGTTTGTAGCCACACGCCATGCCTGACCACCTCGGTCCGGGTCAGGGCGATGACGTCGAGAATGGCTTCGTTGAGGTCGAAGCAGGTCCGGCGCGACGGAGTCTTCTTGACGAGGGCGCGGATGCGGCCAATAACATCGCCGGCACGTCGGACATCCTTGACGATCCAATTGAGAGCCTCGTGGACCTCTTCCAGATTGGGCGGCTTGGCCGCCAGCCAGCGCAGGGCGGCCTGGGCGTAAGCGACGACGCCGGTTATGGGCTGGTTGACCTCATGGGCGATCGAGGCGGTCAACTCGCCCAGGGTCGTGACGCGGGCGACATGAGCAAGTTCCGCCTGTGTGTGGCGCAACTGCTCTTCTGCCCGTTTGGCCGCGGAGATATCCATGATCGCGCCAACGAACTCGACCCCGCCGGATTTGTCCCTCATCGCACGAGCCACAACATGCACAAACTTGACGGTGCTATTCGGCATCCGCAGCCGATATTCGCTCTCCCAGTCCTTGCCGTCGCCTGCTGCGTGATCGATGAGCTGCCGGATCCGCGCAATGTCTGTCGGATGGATTGCTTGCAGGAACAGCTCCAAGGAAGGCCTGGTGCTTGGGTCGTATCCGAGAATTCGGAAGCTCTCTTCCGACCAGAAGTGCTCGCCGCTCGAGACGTTCCAACCGAAACTGCCGGTGCAGCTTAACCTCTGCGCCTCTGCCAGATAGGCGTTCGTTCGGCGCAAGGCGGCTTCGGCCTGCTTGCGCTCGGTGATGTCGTTATTGGTCTCCAGGACCGCGAGAGGTCGGCCGCGAGCGTCCCTCTGTACCGACCAGCGACTGGCCACGATGACTTGTGTGCCGTCCTTCTTGGTATGGACGAGCTCCCCTTCCCACCGGTCAGTGCGAAGGAGCTCCCCCGTGATCTCGCCCAGTGCTGCCGGGAAGATGGTCTGCATGAGTTCGTGAGAGACCTTGCCGATCGCTTCCTCTCTCTTCCATCCGTACCGCTCCTCGGCGCCCCAATTCCAGTACGAGATGACGTCGCCCATGTCGCGCACGAAAATGGTGTCATGAGTGAGGTCGAGGAGTCCGGCCTGCCACCGCAGCACGGTTTCTCTCGATTGGTTTTGCAGCGCGAGAAAAGCGGTCACTCCGATCGCCGCAACGCTGAGGAGGCGGTTTGCAACGGCGGCCTGTGGCGTGGCCTCGTCATTCGTCAAGAAGTAGGTTAATGCCGTCAGGGCTATGCAACCCAATGTGACGAGCACAACACCGCGCTTTTCAAGAAACCTGGCCGATAGCAGTAAGATCGCCACGTACAGAACTGCAACGGCCACGTCTACGGGAGCAATTGTGTCAAGAATGAAGATCCAGATCGCAATAGCTGTGGTGATGAACGCAAGAATACGCGTCCTGATTACCGTCGGCGAAGTCGGATGACCTTCCACTTGAGTCTGCTCCGTCGCACTCGTGCCCGGCAAGGAAACATGCAGGTGCTGAGCATGTCTTTTAGGACACATCAGGGGGATATCAAAAATGATTTTTGACCTAGACGCCAACCGCTGCAATAAAAAAATGGCAACCCGCCGACGGGCCGCGTTTTTGCCGACGACGTGGCGGCAAAGCTGCTTCGATCGCATCTTCCACGCCGTTCACCCATGACCGGGCAGAACGGGTTCCAGACCGGTACAGGCATTTGGCTTCAGGCTCCGAGCCACGGCAGAAACTGCTTAGCTGCCGTTTGATGCGGCTTGTGTCTTTGTCGTGGGTTGCGACTGTATCGCGCTGAACGCACCATTTATGAACCAATCGACGGCCGCAGTCCGCAGTTCTTCCTCCTGTGAGACCGTTTCGTGGTCAGGACCCACATGGGCTGGCGCGAAAGCGCGAGCGCCGCAAGGCTATTGTGAAAAACTTGATCCCCTGAAACGGCGCGTGAAATGAACACTTCGAGAACAAAACTTGTCTACAATAGTGTCTACATGCCCCTTACATTTAGTGGCAAGGTGGCCTAAGCCTTTGAAATAATTGGAGCGGGCGATCGGGATCGAACCGACGACATCCAGCTTGGGAAGCTGGCGTTCTACCGCTGAACTACGCCCGCATTGTCCCTCCTGTTTAGCATAGGCGCATTGAGGCGCAAACAGGATTGCTCCGTGGTGCGGGGCGTGCGAGGCCGCATTGCGCGCGGCCGAATTCCGTGACCTACTTGTTCGCAAAGAGCAATTTGAACGGCGCGCCATGCGTCGCAAGGAGAGATCATGGCCCCACCCGGGAAGCGATTGAGCGAAACCGTATCCGATGCCACCAGGCTGGTGCATCTCGGCCGCGATCCGGAAGCGCAGCACGGCTTCGTCAACACGCCGATCTATCGCGGGTCGACGGTGATCTTCCCCACCGTCGAGGACCTGACCGACTACACGAAAGAATACACCTATGGACGGCGCGGCACGCCGACGGTCAGCGCCCTGACGTCAGCCATCACCGCGCTGGAAGGCGGGCACAAGAGCTGGGTGGCGCCCTCGGGCCTTGCCGCCATCACCGCCGTGACTGATGGCGTTCGTGGAGGCCGGAGACGATATTCTGATCACCGACAGCGTCTATGCGCCGACGCGCCGGGTCGCGGGCCGGCTGCTCGGCCGGATGGGCGTGACCGCGCGGTTCTACGATCCGGCGATCGGCGGCGGCATCGCCGAGCTGATGACCGAGAAAACCCGCCTCGTGCTTGCCGAATCGCCCGGCTCGCAGACGTTTGAAATGCAGGATCTGCCCGGCATTGCAAGCGCCTGCAAAGCGCGTGGTGTCTGGCTCGCCTTCGACAATACGTGGGCGACGCCGCTCTATCACAAGCCGCTCGGCTTCGGCGCCGACGTTTCGATCCAGGCGGCGACCAAATACACCGTAGGCCATGCGGACGCCATGCTCGGCACCATCACCGCCAATGAGCGCGCCGCGCCCCACATCCAGCGCGCCCATGAGGATCTGGGGCTATGCGCCGGGCCGGAAGACTGCTTCCTGGCCTTGCGCGGCTTACGCACCATGGGGGTCCGGCTGGAGCGGCACCAGGCCTCCGCACTCGATATCGCCCGCTGGCTGGAGGCACGGCCCGAAGTCGCCCGGGTCCTTCATCCCGCACTGCCGACCCATCCCGGCCACGCGCTTTGGAAACGGGATTTCACCGGCTCTTCCGGTCTGTTCTCGATCATTCTGAGGCCCTGCGCGCCGAAGGCGGTCGCGGCCATGCTGGATGGGCTCGCTCTGTTCGGGATGGGCTATTCGTGGGGCGGCTACGAAAGCCTCATCGTGCCATTCGATCCCGCAGCGAACCGCACAGCGACGAAATGGGCGGCTGAAGGACCGGCCTTGCGGCTGCATATAGGCCTCGACGACCCCGCCGATCTCAAGGCAGACCTCGACGCGGGCTTCCACAGGCTCGCCGCTGCTGTGTAAGCCATGAGGCGAAATGCCAAAGCACAAAGCTTGCCAGGCCTGTCCGGCCGCAACGAAAAGGCACCGACGAGACATTCCGCCCCGAAGAGGCGTCAGCCTATCTGCGCAGCTTAGCGGCCGAAAGGAAGCGGGAGACCAGCCCCCGCCGTTGTTGCTACCTGGCGGCGGAACGCGACCGCTTGCCCACCCTTACCATCCGCGCGCCGTTATGCTTCTTGCAAGGCCGTGCGCTGGTCGCGCAGGACCAGGTCTGACCTGACGCGTTGCCGCATTCCATCTTCTGACTTGCGGCGAGCGTATAGCTTCCCCAGTCCGTCCCATACTCGAAAATCGTGAATGACACCCATGAACTTCGCGCCGCCGCCTCGGCTTCCTTGCGCGTTGGGCCCGAGCCGTTGCCGTCGTGAAAGTGGTCCGACATGCAGACGCGGTGACCTGTTTCGTTTTTCCAATCGTGGATGCTGGCGAGGCCGGAATCGTCCGCTTTCGCTGCTGGCGCCGCGCCGATCATCATCATCGCAATAAGTGCAACCTGCTTGTTCATGAAATGCCCTTGGAAGGAACTGCTGGGGATTGGACCGGCTGATACAACGCAACTTCGCCTTGCGGACTTCACGTAATCAATGTTGCGAATTTATTAATTGTTTTACGAAGATGGCAACGGCTCAAACGCATTATGGGGAATTACTCTCCCGCTGAGGCAAATCGAACACAGGCGCTTCCGAGGCAGGGCCTCGCCAAGCGCGTGATCGCAAAAGCTGCGACCAGTTTTGTAAGATCAGGCTCGATGTATGGCGGCGTTGGGCGGCTGCCCCGCCCCTATCGCGTTGCTGCAAACGCGCATGATCTCCGCGACCAGCGCCCTTTGGTCGATCGGCTTCGTTGCGTAGCCGGTCATCCCCAGGCCCAGCAAACGCTCGCGGTCACCACTCATCGCATCGGCCGTCAGCGCGATGACCGGCACTGCGTTCCAGCTCTCCGGGCTGGCTCGAATGTGCTTGATCGTGGCGACGCCGTCCATGACCGGCATGTGCACGTCGAGAAGCACGAGATCGAAGGGGTGCTCCGCCAGCAAATCCAGCGCTTGCTTCCCGTTTTCGGCATCGACGATCTCCATTCTTGCCGGCTTGAGCAGCATACGCGCGACCTTGCGGTTCACCGCATTGTCGTCCACGAGGAGGAGGCGTAGCCCTTCCAGGCTCGTCTCGCCGCCAAGCCGCGCGGGCGACAGCAGGCTATCATGCGACAGGGCTTAACGCTCAGCCAGCCCCGCGCGGAAGCTGAAGCTGAACACCGTGCCTTTGCCGGCGGTGCTTTTCACCGTGACGTCGCCATCCATAAGCTGGGCGAGCCTGCGCGAGATCGCCAGGCCAAGGCCGGTGCCGCCGAAATTTCCGCGATGTCGAGGCGTCGGCCTGGGCGAAGTCGGAGAATAGCCGGTTCACGGCGTCCTCGCTCATGCCGATGCCGGTGTCGATGACGTCGACCGTAATCAGACGCAACCCGTCGATCGTCGCAACCGAAGAGGCCGAAATGGTGACGCCTCCCGTCTTCGTGAATTTGACGGCGTTCGAGACCAGGTTCGACAGGCATTGCCGCACGCGGACAGCGTCGAAGCGTAAACGTTGATGAACGCTTTCGCCGATTTCAAGCGTCAGCGCGATGCCTTTTTCCTCGGCGCGGGAAAGAAAAAGCTTATGAATGCTATAGAATACATGATGGAGATTGCAGTCCACGGGCGAAATTTCGAGTTTGCCAGCCTCGATCTTGGAGAGGTCCAGCACGTCGTTGAGGATCGCCATCAGCGTCTTGCCGGACTCGCGGATCGTATTCACGCAGTCCGCCTGACGCGGCGGCAGATTTTCCTGCGACAGAACATCGGCCATGCCCAGCACGCCGTTCAGGGGCGTCCGTATCTCATGGCTCATATTGGCGAGGAAGGAGGATTTGGCGTCATTGGCGGATTCGGCGGCGGCGACCGCTCGTTTCAGATCATATTTTGTTTCGCGCAGTCGGCGTACCAGCCGCATGCAGTAGGCCACGATCGGCAAGGCGGTGATGATCGCGACAACAGCCGCATCGGCCATGACGACGCCGACACGGAAGCGGCGTTAGTGTGAATGCCTAAGATATAGAACAAAATAACAGGAATGGATTGATCGACTGCTACGGCTGCCGCCATCGCTACACGGTCGCTAACGCAACGAGCATTGCGGTTGCGGCCGCAGGATTTGCATTTTTCAAGATTCTATTCGGGTCAACGAAGAAAAGGGCCATCAGCCCTTTCTTGCTTGAACGGTTATTTGTCATCACGCAAACGCCGGAATAATTGCTCCTTCATAGGACCGGAAGGACTTAAGATCGCGTTGATTTTTTGAGTTGTCGCCGGATGGGGAGTTTACGCGGTGCGTGCACACTCCGCTCAGCGGCTGGAAAGTCGCGAGCGAGGATTTATCGCATGTGCGAACGGCGCCGTTTTGCCGGCCCGCTTGAGATCTGAAGAGTGGCGGGAGTGACGGGGCTCGAACCCGCGACCTCCGGCGTGACAGGCCGGCACTCTAACCGTCTGAGCTACACCCCCTAAGCCCGAAACGCAGCTGAGCCGCGCAACCGGGAGTAAGTTGATGTAAGCCACGCGGCACGGCCCGTCAAGCGGTACTGTGGAATTCTGGGTGCTGGTGGGGCAGCCCCCGACCCGGAGTTTCAGCGCTCGCTGACGGCGCGACGCTTGCCTCGAAGGGCAGCGTTCCGCAGCACGATCCAGGCCGGCGCATGATCGCTGGCGCCCGCTTCACCTCTGACGTCCCGGTCGACGCCGGCGCTTTCGAGACGCGGCGCCAGTGCCGGACTGAGCAGCAAATGGTCGAGGCGAAGTCCGGCATCTCGCTCCCAGCGGCGGCGCTTGTAATCCCAGAAGCTGTACATCGGCTCGTCAGGATGAAGCGTCCGCATTGCGTCCGTCCACCCTTGGTCTAGCAGCCTGCGGAATGCGGCCCGGCTCGCGGGCTGCACGAGCGCGTTGTCGTCGTAGGAGCGAGTCCGATAGATGTCGAAATCCGTGGGCACCACATTGTAATCGCCCGCCAGAACGACAGGGACGTCCGCCGCCATCAACGCGGCAGCGTGGGTAATCAGCCGCTCCAACCAGGCGAGCTTGTAATCGAATTTGGGTCCGGGTTGCGGATTGCCGTTCGGCAGGTAAAGGGAGGCGACAAGGATGCCATTGATCGCCGCCTCGACATAGCGGCTCTGCCGGTCGTCCGGATTGCCCGGCAGCTCGGTGCGCGTTAGGACCGGATCGGCGCCCTTGGCTAGAATGGCAACGCCGTTCCACGTCTTCTCGCCCCGCCACACGGCGCCGTAGCCCGCCTTGAGGATGAGCGCCTCTGGGAATGCGTCGCCGGCCGCCTTAAACTCCTGCAGGCAGACGACATCCGGCTGCGCAGCCGCCAGCCACGACAGCAGGTTGCCGATGCGGCGGTTGACGTTGTTGATGTTGAAGGTGGCGATTTTCATTCAAGCCGGTCCGCATCCGTTCCGACGTGCATCAGAACGGATCAGGCGCTTACGCTCGCGCGGGCGATGAAGGGTCCCTATCGCTGCAACCACTGTTTGAGCGCGTCGATTTTGACGCGCGCCGTCACCAATCCGCCTTCCAGGGCCTTCTTGTACCATTCGAATGCCGTCGCCGGATCCGGTTTTCCCGTCTTCACCGGCAGCTTCTCGAAATAGCTCGGATCGTAGGACCGGCCCATGGCCAATGCTGCTTCCGCATTGCCGTTCGTCGCGGCCTGCTCGTAAAGCCGGCGCGCGGAGGCGATGTCGCCATCGCGCATCAGCCTGTTGCCGTCCCGGATCAGCATCTGGGTCAGAAAATCCGTTTCGATCTGCGGCGTTTCGTCAGGGAGCACCGCCAGGCGCGAGGCATGTTCCGTGCCCGCCGGCGCGGCAGCTGTACTGCTGGGCACCGCGACCGCGCCTTCTTGGCGCTTCGGAGTGACCCGCAAGTCGAAAGAGACCGGATCGGAGAGGCTTGTCTGCGCGTCGTCCTTCAAGAGCTGGACTTCGAGACCGAATTCCCCAGTCGTTCCCTTGGGGAGCGTCACGGTCAGGTCCTTCAGCCGCGCAGGTGGAAGCAACCACTGTCCGCCACCCACATCGATGCCCGTCGAAAGTCTTGCCTCGGCGGGAAGACCTTTGAGGCTGATGAGAGACTCTTCCTTATCCGACGCGTCCGCGACCCTGATGTCCAGCTTGATGGGACCGTCGCCTGCGCCACTCGCGTCTCGAGCGGCGAGCTTTTGTCCTGGCGGTTCGGCTTGAGGCTGAGGCAGGGCCGCCTGGCGGGGCGTTTCGGCCGGAGCGGGCGCGGGCCGCGCGACCGGCACCGTCGCGGCGGGCTGCGGCGAGGCCGTTCTGGCCGGAACCGGCACTTCGATACGCACGGGAGGCGCGCTGTCTGCGGAAGGCGCGGCGAGCCTCTCGACGACTTTCCGCGTCGGATCGGTCGCTGCCGGATCGTTTTCGTCCACGAACGAGTTGAAAACGAAGACCGCGAGAACCCCCGCCAGCGCGATGCCGCCGATCAGGCCAAGCCCAGCCGCGCCAAGCAGATGTCCGCTATCCGGACTGCCGGCGGACAGGCTGTCGGGTGCGGCCGATGGGAGATGCGCGGGATAGGTCTGCCCGCTAAGATGGGCCGGCAGATGCGCCAAATAGGACGGCTGTCCCCAATCGGCATCGTTGCCGCCGGGCATGACGGGACGATAGGCCATTTCCTGCTCGCGCAGAAAGGCGCGGTCGCCTTGCTCGACATAGCGCTGCTGCTGGCCGCCGCGATAAATGCCTCCCAGATCTCGAAGCGATGCCTGCGAGGCGTGGCGGTCTTCGAAATCCTGAGGGTCCTGCCAATCCCGGCTGTATCCGGTCGCGTCGCCGAAATCCCGCAAGGAGGAATCGGCTGACAGCGCCGTCGTTTCGCGCTTGTCGGCGCGCCGCTGGCCGTAAAGATAGTCGAGCACGGCCTCGGTGTTGGCTTCCACCGATCCCCGATCCCGCTCGTTCTCAACGTAATCCTCGTTGGCGTCCGGCTGCTGCTGCCAGCCCGGGTTGGCCTCTGGCCACAGAGCCTCGCCGCCTCGCTCGCGGGCGCTTGCGCCGGCCATGAGCGTATCGGCCACCGTATATCCGCCCGGTTCGGGGCTGTCGTCGAGCCGCTCGGAAGCCTGACCGCCATAGACATTGCGCAGCGCCGACTGCACCGCGTCGGCGAGCGTGTCCTGGGCGGCTGCGTCGAATTCCGGGGTCGGCTCCGCCTGCTCCTCGGCGCCGGAAGCGAAATCGTCCAATGCATTGCTGCTCGCAACGGAGCCGCGCAGCATGTCGACCGGGGTGGGCTCGTTCGAACGCGAAAAGCCGCCGCCCGGGAACGGCATCACGGTTGCCTGCGACCGTTGCGCGGAGGTGGAAGACGCATCTCCGAAGCTGCCCAGAGTTGCTTCCGCGGCGTCGTCCCGCCTGCGCCGGCCGCGCAGGGATTCCGGCCGCTCGATGCTGCCCACGCTCTCCCAGCCGGTGCCGGACTCAAGCGGCAGGTCCAGCGTCTCCTTGGCCGCCAGCATGGCGTGTTCGGCTTCCTCTTCAGCATCCCTGGCGCTGGTCTTCGATTCGTCCGGGAAGTCGAAATCGGGCATCCCGAAGGTCGGTTCGAGCGGATTTTGCCCCGCCATATGCGCGGTCTTCGGGAAGGAGATCGTTTTCGCCGCGTCGTCCTTCGGTTCCGCAGCAGTCTCGAGCGGGGCCTCGGGTCCGGTCAGTTCGTCCTCATGCGCTGCGTCTGCCTCGGCCTCGTGGGGAAAGGTCTCGTCGTCACGCGATGTCCGCTTATCGTCGTTTTGCATTCCAAGACGCCCCTTACTCAATTCCCTAAGATGGCGCGGTCCACCGCCGCGCTCTGTGTACAGCGCGCTAATTTAGATTGCCTTGCTGATACCAGCGCACGAAGTCTTTGAAAAGCTTCTCGCGGTCCGTTCCGTCGGCTGAGGGATTGTCGCGGCGGAATTTCTCGAACAATTCCCGAACATCTCCAGCTTCCCTCTTACCCAATTCGGCGGAGTTCTCGATGGCGCCAGCCTCAAATCCTTGCAATGGCGTGTTTCCGCTCTTTGCGGCGGCCGAGTCAGGATGATCTTTAAGCCATTGCTGCGCGACTGGAAAGCGGGTCCATCCCGCGACCGGTGCCGAAAGCGTGACTTCCTGCCATTTTCCATGAAAAGGCCGCTCCCGGAACTGCTCGAACTTCGAGAAGAAGCGATCGACGAAACGTTCCAGCTTTTGGTAGCGCTCGCTTTTGGGCGGTGACTTGGACACCGCCATCACCGCGCTGACGGCAATTGTGCTCACAGTTTCGTTCGGCGCGATCAGGTCCGGGTAATCGTCATGGGTCATAATGGCGGGGAGATAGTCCCTCTGCAGCCCTTCGACAAATTCGACATCGAGAAAATGCACGCCTTCCGTGTAGCGGATGGCTCCGAAAGCAAATGACGGCTTGCCGGCTACGAATACGCTCGCATCGAGCTCGCCCTTGCGCAGTTTCTCCACCGCCGCCGCCTGGTCGATGTATAGCGGCTCGACCTGCACCTTGCTGGCTTCGAAAACGGCCTGAGCGGTCAGCGCGCTGCCGCTGCCTGCCGGACCGAAATTCACCTTGCGCCCGGCCAGGTCGCCAAGGCAAAGATATTTCATCCGCGACAGCACGTGGAATTCCTCGGAGTGCAGCTTCGCAACATATTGCAGCTGATCCTCCAGGCCCGGCATTCTTTTGGTGCGCCGCAGATGCGACAGCACGTCAGACTGCACCACCGCCACGTCGACGCCCTTGAGATAGGACAAATCGCTGACATTGCGGATCGAGCTTTCCCCAACCATCGGTACGATCCGCAGATTAGGACCGTCATTCAGCGCGACGGCCAGATCGTTGATCATGCGCAGGGAAGTGCCTTCGATGCTGCCCGTCATGATGCCGAGCGTCCAAATGCTGGCTGTAACGTAGGGATCCGGCTGGGCACGCTGTTGAGCTTGCGAAGGAATGGACATAGCGAGGCCGAGCAGAGCCAAGAAAACGAATGGCTTTGTCCGCCGAAGCATGCTCCCCTCCCTTCCTTCCTATGCTGGCGGGATCTTCAAGCCCCCGTTGCGAGACACAGAAGAAGCGCCGGCCTGAATTTTCACTTCTCGGAAAGACCGTTGGGCGCGCACCGTGCCGCGTCATTTTAACTGTTGCTGTCACGCCTTGGCATTGGCCTGACAAAAGGCGGCGTGCCTACTCACCTGATAAGCTGCCGGATATTGCCAAAAATTTGATTGTGTGTCCATCGGGACGCGCGGACTGCAAGCGGCAAGCCCCCCGACAGCAATGCTTCCGGAGACGAAAAGCCGCCGATGATAAGAGTTTGTATGGGTTTACCAAGCATTGCGAGGGCATAAGTAATGTTCACCATATCTGCAAATACCGCGAGCGTACCGCCGGGGGAAAGGGTGTATGCGGTGGGCGATATCCATGGCCGACTCGATTTGCTGGACCACCTGCTGGATATGATCGTCGCCGATGAGGCGGCCCGCCCTCGCGCGAATACCAGCGTTATTTTCCTTGGTGACTACATCGACAGGGGAGCGCACAGCCGCGAGGTCATCGAGCGCCTTCTGCAAGGCGTTACGGGCGGCTTGACGGCGCATTTCCTGCGCGGCAATCACGAAGCGATCATGCTCAGGTGCCTGGAAGGTCCGGCGCTGTTCGGCAATTGGGCGGCGAATGGCGGCCTCGCGACGCTGAGATCCTACGGAGTGGATGCCTCGTTCGCGGCGGATGCGCAGACGGTCCTCAGCGAGCTTCGCCGGGTTTTGCCGGAGCCTCACCTGGCATTCCTGCGCGGCCTGAAAACGACCATGGAAGTCGGAGATTATTTCTTCGTCCATGCCGGAGTGCGTCCTGGCGTGCCGCTGACCGACCAGGCCGAAGAGGATTGCCTCTTCATCCGCGAGAAATTCCTCAAGCACCGGGGCAGCTTCGGCAAGATCGTCGTGCACGGCCATACGCCCGTATCCGAGCCGGAGGTGTTTGCGAAACCGCATCGGCATTGACACTGGCAGTTTTTTTTCCGGGCGTCTCACCGCCTTGCGGCTTGAGGGTACGAGCCGCGCATTCCTGACGGCCGAGGGGGAGGGGCATTGGCGCGAGCGCTAAATCGAGATCAGCGAGCTTATGTATGCCGTCGCCCCGGCCGTCAGAGCCGGGGCCTATTCACTTGCAACGTCGGCAGTGGATTGCGGATATGCGATTGGTTCCCGCTCGCCGTTCCGCGACGTCAGGGACGCTTAGCCGGTCTGCCGGTCGTGCATGACACGGAGGCGGTCGAGCAAAGTGCGCTTCTTGTCGGCATCGCCATTGCCGGCGCCGTTCGCGGCCCCGTCCAACTGCGGCGCGGAACGTTCATCGGCAGGCGATGCGGACGCGGCCGACGCCGCATTGGCCTGTGGCGCGGTCCGGCTCTCGAAAATTTCACGAAACATCTGGTCCAGCTTCGGATCGGGCATGGCCTGGGCAATGTCTGCGGAGCTGGCCGATGCCAGCGCATCCCCAACCGATCTCTCCTCGTTGCCAACGCTGTTCGGGGCCGTAGCAGCCTGGGTGGCCTCCCCCGCGCTTGACGCTTTCACGAGATTGTCCTTGCCGGGAATCCTTGCGCCGCGATCCAGAAGCGTCTGCAGCGCGTCGCGTGTCTCCTGCTTGATCGGCGGTGCATCGTCTTCGACGCTATCGACGGTTCCGCGATCGGTCCTTTGCGGAACGATCGGTGTGTGCGGGGATGCCGTCACTCGCCTCCTTATGACGGCCGGTTCGGTTAAATCCCGCGACGGCGCCTGCCGGACGGCGGCGGGGTCGGGCGCTGCGCTCCTATCGGTCTCGCTGAAGCGGGGTGCGTCCCGCATGGCAGTCTTCGCCTCTTGCGGCTTTTCAGCCGGCCAGGGCTGAGCCTTCGCGCCTGGACGGCCTGGGCTTGGGCCTGCACGCTTCGGCGCGACGGTAGCGGCTTGGGTGGAGCGCGCGCTCGGCCAGGGCGTGGTATCGGGTTCCGGTGCCCGGACGCTCGATGCTTGCCGGTCCTGCGCCGCGACAGAGCTCATGATCTGTTCGCCAAGCTGCTGCAGTTCCGTCTTGAGAACCGCGATCTGGTTTGCTTCGCGCTCGTGTGCAAGCACGAGCTGCTCACGCATTTTCGACAGCTCGACATTCAACCGGTCATATTCCGAGCGGTATTCGTCCAGCGTCCATTGCGAGGCGCGGCGCTTGAAGCGGCCGGTCGCATCGGAGCCGCTCTTCTCCAGCGTCTCGCGCAAAACCCGGATTTCCTGCTGCTGCAAATTGGCCGAGCGCTGGGCGAGGCCGAGAGCCTCGTCGCGGCGGCGCATCTTGTTCGTCAGGTCGTTGATCTCGAACGCGCGTTCGTCCAGCGCCAATTTCGCCGCGGCGACTGCATTCTCGAGTTCGGGGAACCGTTTGCGGATGGTGCTTTCGAAAACATTCGCGGCGTTGCGCCGCTCTTCGAGCTGCATCTCCAATTCGGCGATCTGATCCTGGAACTCACCGATCTTCATCTGCAGCTTGCTGATTTCGACGAGCTGATTGGCTGATTTCTCGCGCGCCTTGCTCAAACCCGCTTCCAGCCGCCGGATCTTGATCGCATAGGAGGCTTTGAGAAGGTCCTTATCCGCCTCGATGTCGGACAGCGACATGGGCAGCGTCGCTTCCAGTCGTTTGGTCGTCAAACGGACGGCGCGTTGCCAAAGCGTGGGCGCGAGCAGCAGGGCGATGAGACCGCCCGCGCAAAAGCCCAGCATGATCAGCAACGCATACTCGATCATGTAGCAAGGCTCCCTCTCACGCCCAGGTGGGGATTATCGATTGCCACATTTCCGCGGCGCTGCGAACCGCATCGCGGAAATGACGGACAGCGCCCCAACATCGCCCGCCATGGGCACCAGTCTAAAACGGATTCCAGGTCGGAGTCCTCGTATACTTAAGATAGCCGACATTCGCGCCGAGCCGCAAACCCACGCCAGAGCGGATCGGCGCCAGGACGACATCGTCATAAGTCTGGAAAGTCACGCCAACGCCGCCCACAAGATAGGCCGAGCCGTCAACACCGGCAAACCGGTTGTATAATTGATCCACATGCCGCAAATTGTAAACAAGTATGAGCGTTTTTGATCCTTCGGCGCCGAAATCATAGCCAAAGGATGGCCCCTGCCAATAGATGCGGTGAGCGCCCGCATTCTTGGTGTGGAGCGTTCCTTCGCCATAGCGCAGGCCCGCGATGAACGCTCCGCCGGCTTCCTCGCCCAGAATATATCCGTTAGGGCGGCCCTGCTTTTCAAAGGCATGCTCGACGACGTTGGCCAATCCTTTGGAGACGCCGCCGAAGAAGCGGTGTCCGGCTCCTACGATCTCATCGGACGAATAGCTGTTGTCGTCATAATCCGGCGGCGGCGGCACATAGTCGCGCTGCGTGTTGTCTCGTGGCGGCGGAAGGTCGTCGCGCGTTGTCGCCGTCGAGGTCTGGTAGCCTGAATTCCCCGGTGCTGCCGGTGGCGGCCCGTCATCGCGGCGTGGCGCGATCCGTTGGGGGGCGCCAGGACTTTCCTGCGATCCTTGCTCGTCCTTACCGCGCTGCCACGGCGGCAAATATTCATCGGTGCGCGTATTTTGCGCGGTCTGAGCGCCGCCCGTTGCAGATCCCTGCGCTTGCGCCGGCGCAGCCGGTACGCCAAGCGCCCCCGCCAGCAAAACGGAAAGCGCGGCAATTCTGAAACTAAATGTCATGTGCATCGGAAACGCCTTCATCGATTGCATCACCTTACAACTAGAAGGTTTAGCCTTGGTTGCCCAAGCGTTAAATGCGGCAACGAATCAGCTTCGATCGGAAACTAACGCCGAAATGCCACTAAACTTTGGCCGGATCTGTGTCCAGCACCGTGACCCGGCTGCCCCAGGCGATGAAACCCGGATTGATGAAGCCGTTCCCAATTTTTCCATAGGTCAGCGGCTCGCCGTCTTCCGTGACGACGAAACCTCCCGCCGCGTTCAGGATCGCGTGGCCCGCGGCCGTGTCCCATTCGGATGTGGGCGAAAGCCGGGGATACAGGTCGGCGCCGCCATCGGCCAGGACGCCGAATTTCAGCGACGAGCTGAAGTTTTGCGTCTCGACGACGCCGAGACTGGCAATATAGCGCACCGTCTCCTCCGACAGGTGCGACCGGCTGGCAACGGCGGTGAGCTGACCCGGCTGGCCTTGGCGCGTATGCATCTCGGTCAGTTTGAGTGCCTCGCTGGATTCCCCGCGCGTCGGGGACATGCGCGCCGAAACAGCCTTGCCGCTCGACATGGTCATGTACAGGCATTCCATGACGGGCGCGTAGATCAGACCGAACACAGGCCGGCGGTCGCGGATCAACGCGATATTGACGGTGAAGTCCTTACCGCCGCGCACGAATTCCTTCGTGCCGTCGAGCGGGTCCACAAGAAAGAACGGCTTTTCGGGATCGAGCGCGTCGCCGATGACAGAGGCCAATTCCTCGGCGACGACGACGATGCCGGTCGCCAGCCGCGCGAGATCATTGAGGATCATCTCTTCTGCGGCCCTGTCGGCGTCGGTTACAGGGCTGCCATCATCCTTGTAGGTCACCACGGACGCGGCACTGCGATAGCGTAGGATCAGCTCACCGGCGCTCTGCGCGGTACGAACGAGCGCCATCGCCAATTCGCTGAAATCTTCGTCCTGCATGAAGCCGCTCATGAAAGTTTCACCGGCCTAAAGCATACAGCCTAGGCTCGTTCTAGGACAGCGTGTTGCAACCGATTCGGCGCCCGGAAGCCTCGATCAGCCCGGCGGATCATCTTTATCCACCAATTTGGCCAGAAAATTATATTTTGATAACAGTTTGTTACGACCAATGCTGGCAAAAGCAGTAGCGGCTGCGGGGCAACACGGCTATCGGCAGCCGAACGGCAGGTTATTGTGGGACGGAAAGCGATGGCTTCTCGATTGGCGGCAGCAAGGGGTTCTGACATGTCGGCGGATGTGATGCTCGACGATCTCAATCTCACGGCATTCATGTCGAGCAAGATCTGTCACGATCTGGTCGGCCCTGTAGGAGCAATCAGCAACGGGCTGGAATTGCTCGAAGAGGAGACCGACGAGGAAACCCGGGCCTATGCGTTCGAGCTGATCCAGTTCAGCGCCTCCGTGGCGCGGGCGCGGCTCGAATTCGCGCGGCTCGCCTATGGTTCGTCTTCCGCACTTGGCAGCCAGGTCGACCTCGGCCATGCGGGCAATATCGTCCGGGCCTTCGTCGAAGAGGGCAAGCACAAGCTGCATTGGGACAC
The DNA here is from genome assembly GCA_963731855.1 of uncultured Alphaproteobacteria bacterium. Classification (GTDB taxonomy): domain Bacteria; phylum Pseudomonadota; class Alphaproteobacteria; order Rhizobiales; family Rhodomicrobiaceae; genus R-RK-3. The sequence continues at coordinate 211,889 of CAVSXH010000004.1, forward strand.
TTTCGCCGGCGGCATCGAGAAAACCAAATTGCGGCTGCTGCTCACATTGATCACCGTATCGATGACTGCGGTGCCTGCAGGGGGCGACATCAGGGTTGCCGTTACGGGAAGCGATGCGGCCGCGCGCTTCGAGATTCGCTGCTCGGGGCGCGGCGCGCGCATTCCGGAAGGAATTGAGGACATGTTCCGCGGCAAGGCGCCGGACATCGATCCGCGCTCCATCGTCGGTTATTATGCGCTGCGGCTCGCGCAATCCTCCGGCATGGCGTTAACGGTACGGAAAGACGGCACGGATATCGTCTTCGAAGCCGATACTCACCGTTAACCTAAGGACTGGCAGGCGCGTCTTTCCCCGCTGTTCCGACCGGAGCTCTCCGTGCTGCGTCGTTTCATTTCCCGTTTCTCACCGAGAAAACTTTGCCTGATCGCGGACAACAGCGCCGCCATCAGGAGCGCAGCCGGTTCGATCCTGCGCGACCTGCGCTTCCATGTGACCGAGGCCGAGGACGGGCAGGAGGCGCTCTTCAAATGCCGCCAGCGCACGCCCGACGCCGTGCTCCTGGATGGGGGCATGGCGCATCTGGACGGCTTCGAGTTCCTGCGCGCCCTGAAGGATCGGGCATTCGCCGGTCAGCCGAAGATCATTTTCTGCACTTCCGACCGCGATCCCTCCAAGATTGCCAGGGCGATCGAGGCCGGCGCGCATGAATATGTCATCAAGCCCTTCGACCGCAGCATCCTGACAGCGAAGCTGGAGCGGCTGGGGCTGACGGCTTAGCAATTTGCGCCCAGCGAGAGCTCAGTAAGCGCTTCGCGCGTGCGCTACCTATGACGCCAGACCTTTATCGCTGATATTATTAGAATTGAGGCAAGCCCCGGTAGTAGTACGCCACTTGGTATTATGCCGAGGAGCTGGCCGCCTATAAAGCTTCCCACGAAGGAACCAGTAGCCATTATAAGCACGAACGTTCGATTTGCGCCGAGGACGGCGAAGCTCTGACCGCGGCTGTAGCGGGCAAATCCGACCAACATTGTCGGAAGGCTCACAGCTAAAGACAAACTTCCCGCGAGCTTAATATCGGCGCCGAACAATAGCACGAGCGTGGGTATGAGAAGCTCGCCCCCTGCTACCCCAAGCAGCGACGCTACAACGCCGATCACGAAACCAGCAGCGACACCGCCGACGACCCGCGCCCAGCCGCTGAGAAGAGATGCCCCCGCGTGGGCGTCGTGCCCAAAAAGCAATATGACACCAATAGCTACCAATAAGACGGCGATGACTGCATACAGCTTGTCAGAGCGGAGCCGGGTTGCCCAACCGGCTCCGAGCCACGCACCAAGCAAGCTTCCAGCAAGCAGATTGACGATGATAGGCCAAGAAGCCGCGACGTCGGTGAACGGCACCGTTTGCGCTCTGAAAGGTAAAGCAGAAGTCACCACGATAAAACTCATGGCCTTGTTTAAGATCACCGCTTCTAGGGCGGCAAATTCGAACATGCCAATGAGAAGAGGTAGTCGGAACTCGGCACCGCCTAGGCCAATTAATCCGCCAAGCGCACCGATGATCGCGCCCGCGCCGAAAGCGGCCGGTCGGTTGCGTGCCCCGTCGATCATCTGGCTGTTCCCACTTTTCCCCCATTTTCGCCGAAAAAGTGGGAACAATGCACGCAGAAAAAAAGCGCCAAGTTGCCCTGGCGCTTTAAGTTTGCCCGCGGGAATCCGGCCCGCGCGGGCAGCTAGTTCGGCGGCTTACGCGGCCGCCGATGAATGATCCTTGGGATCGCGCAGCACATAGCCGCGTCCCCATACGGTTTCGATGTAATGGTCGCCCCCCGTGGCCATGGCGAGCTTCTTGCGCAGCTTGCAGATGAACACGTCGATGATCTTCAGTTCGGGCTCGTCGATGCCGCCATAAAGGTGGTTGAGGAACATTTCCTTGGTGAGCGTGGTGCCTTTGCGCAGCGAGAGCAGCTCCAGCATCTGATATTCCTTGCCTGTCAGATGCACGCGCTCGTTGCCGACCTCGACGGTCTTGGTGTCGAGATTGACGATCAGATCGCCGGTGTTGATGACCGACTGGGCATGGCCCTTGGCGCGGCGCACGATGGCATGGATGCGCGCGACCAGCTCGTCCTTATGGAACGGCTTGGTCATATAGTCGTCGGCGCCGAAGCCGAGGCCGCGGACCTTGTCCTCGGTGCCGGCCATGCCGGAAAGGATCAGAATCGGGGTTTTGACCTTGCTCACGCGGAGGGTGCGTAGGACTTCATAGCCGCTGATGTCCGGCAGATTGAGATCCAGGAGAATGATGTCATAGTCGTAAATCTTCCCGAGATCGACACCTTCCTCGCCCAGATCGGTGGTGAAGACGTTGAAGCCTTCCGAAAGCAACATAAGCTCGATGCTCTGGGCGGTCGCGCTGTCGTCTTCGATAAGCAATACCCTCATCCTGATTCCTCTTTTTATTTCGAAGCCCGGCGAGCCGGTTCGCCTTGCATCTCCCCTCAGCCTGGGTAAGACGCGGTCGGGCAGGGTTAATTCCAAGTCAAAGGTAAACGGAACAGGTTAACAAAAGACTGAGTTACAGGAGTTTGGGTGGCACCTTTAAGGGCCTGGGTACAGTACGTACACACGCGCGGCGTGCAGGAACAAGCACGCAATCACAACTCTGAGAACCGCAAGACTACGCAAAAACCGTGACGGAACGCGGGCACACAAAAGATATTTTCAACAAACATGGGGTCTGGGCTGGAAAGGCGAAAATGCCTCGCCACACAAAGGATACCGGCCCGTTCGCCGAAAGATATTACCTAAATTATGAGAACCTCGTCGGCAGGCATATGCGCCGATCCGCTCAACGTCCCTCAATTCTGCGCCGCCGCATCCTGGTTGCGCAAATCACTGCAAATCAAAATTAGCAGAATTTGTGACGCATCCATAGGTTGCGCACTGCTTATATCGCATAAGGGGCCAGTCTGTGACATCGCTGCTACGCCTCTTGTGGTTTACCGCAGTTTAATGTCTGGCAGGCATCATGTGCGTGGGCCAATCCGCGATGTCTTTGGGTTCTGTGGGACTTCGCAAAGAGAGAGGAGATGCTTGCCGCCGCGCCGGCGCGGCGCGAGCGTGTGCGCGCAATGAAATCAAATGACACTTTATTGAAGCTGCGCCAATTCGAGGTGAACGAAAAACGGCAGAAAGTCACCGAAATCGACGTGATGATCGCCGATTTCAAGCGGATGGCTGACGATCTCACGCACCAGATCAAGGTCGAGGAGGAGAGCTGCGGCGTGCGCGACGTCAACCATTTCTCCTATCCGACCTACGCGAAGGCAGCCCGCCAGCGCCGGGACAATCTGCTCGCCTCGATCTCGGCCCTGGAAGCCAAGCAGGAAGAAGCCAAAGGCCAGCTTGTCGAAGCCCAGGAGGAGCTGAAAAAGTCCGAGCTGGTGGAAGAACGCAGCCTCGTCGACCATGAAAGGTCGCACCCAGGCACGCACGGCCTGAACGCAGCTCCGGCGGGGCATTTCCAATCGTTCAGCACACGTCCTTGACGAATTGGCGGCATGCCGCCTTTCCGTTGTGCGCAAGCCGCCGGCGACTGCGCCCGCCTGCCTAAATCATGCAGCTGACGTTATCCTGCAACGCAGGAGCGTCAGCCTTGTTAGCAGCGTGGCGGATTTCCTTGCATATTGCCTGAAAATTTTAAAACTACAGGCTCGCAAGGAATTGAGTCGTGCCCTCCTTCGATATCGTATCGCAGACCGACCTGGCAGAGGTCGATAACGCCCTTCAAAATCTAGCGCGGGAAGTCACCCAGCGCTATGATTTCAAGGGATCGAACAGCCGTGTCGAACGCAAGGATAGTGAGCTCACCATCCACGCCGACGACGATCTCAAGCTCAAGCAGATGCATGAATTGCTGCAGGGGCATCTGGCCAAACGGAAGATTGAACCTGGCGTGCTCGACTATAAGACCGTCGAAAAGGCGGCCGGACAGTCCGTCCGGCAGGTCGTCGCCATCAAGACCGGCATCGACAAGGAACTGGCCAGGCGGCTGGTGAAGGAAATCAAGAATGCCAAGCTCAAGGTGCAGGTGGCCATTCAAGGGGATGAGCTGCGCGTCACCGGCAAGAAGCGCGATGATCTGCAGGAAGTGATCGCCTATGTGAAGGCGCTGAACATCGAGCAGCCGCTGCAGTTCTTGAATTTTCGCGACTGAGCACCGTTGCGAAGCTCGAAGCAGGCAAGCAGGAGCGGGGGAAAGGGATGCGTGCCGTTGCAAGCTTATCTGGAATCGCGCTGGTCGCGGCGCTGAGCGCTTGTGCTCCGATGTCGGGGCTGCCGGACATGTCGCTTTTTGGCGGCGGCAAAGCCGAGACCGCGGCCGCAAGCAGCCCCGAGGCTCCGGCCGTAGCGGTCGCGGCAGCTCCACCCTTGCCGGCGCGCGATCTTCGCAAGCGAAAGTCCAAACGAGAAACCCAGATTGCGTCGGGGCCGCGCTCGAAAGAAGAGAAACCGAAAGAAGAGAAGCCGAAAGAAGAGAAGCAGACATCCTTGGCGCTTCCCGGTCTGCCGGACGTCAAGCTCTTCGCAAACGCAGCCTATGCGCCGGACTCGGTCAATTGGGACGGTGCGCCGGTCGCCGTCTACACACAGCTCGCGCAACAGATCCGGGCATGCTGGCTCACCCCTGGAAAGTCGAAGCTCACCAACCACGGCTTCCACGCGGACGTTTCCCCGAACGACAGCAACAACGCAAAAATCATCATCTACGAGAAGGACCCGCAAGGTAAGCGCGGCGTGCAGGCGTTCCGGATCGATATCAGCGGTGGAAGCGACAGCTCGACCGTGCATAGCGAAAATCGGCGCCTCGATAAGACGATGGATGTGGCGTTCAAAGCCGATCTCGCGCGCTGGTCCAAAGGCGATCAGGGGTGCAAGGGATAGAGGATTTTCCGGCAAAGCATGTCCCCGCGAAGGCGGGGATGGATGCTGGTTTGCGGCAAACGCGAAACGGGCAAAGACTAAATCCTTCTCCAGCACAGTCGCTCTAGGGCGCCGGACGCTTCGCTGAACGCGGAGCTGCGCTCTAGTTCTTTGTTTATGCATCAGATTGATCCGAAAAGTGCGTACACTTTTCGGTCTGATGCATTAGCGCGGCGCTCCGGTTGAGGCGGGACGAACACGGCTCCGGTGTATCCGCCGCGCCGTAACCAACGTGGCTGCGCGCAATTTTGACAATTTCGCCATTTACCAAAGCAATGGGGAAAATCACGGATATCGGGAGACTGGCTTGCGCAAGACGGTGATCGGCCTCTTGTGTCTTGCGGCGCTGCTTCAGTGCGGCTGCGCCAAGAAAGATCCGGCGGTCGCGCGGGTGGAAGGATCCGAGCCGCAGCGCTTGTCGTTCGGTACGCCCGCGGCGGTGCAAAAATCCTTTGCCGATCAGATGAAGGCCTGCTGGTTCAGCGGGCCGTCGGCGCTGCTGACCGGCTATCAATACGATACCAAGCCCGCCATCGTGGAGACACGGGAAGGGCTGGCCGAGTTGCAACAGATCAAAATTTCTTCCGGCCAGGGCCCACAGGCTCAAATCTTCGTGGTTCAATTTCAGGCCTTCAACGAAAACACGCTGATTTCCACCCGCAATCAATCCTTCCCTGCTGAGCTGGCCGCAAGGCTGAAACACGACGTCGAGACGTGGATTTTCGGACGTGGCGAGTGCAAGGAAACCGCGCCGCCCGCGGGATATGCCGGTGTGCCGAGCCTCGCCCCGCAGAGCTCATCCATTCTGCAACACGCCTCGACGGGCGGCTGGTCACCAAAGCAGCCATAGAATCCGGCGGCGGATTTGAGCGTTCTTCAGTCGAGCGGGTGCGGTCTGCGTCCGAGAATTGCGCCATGCGATTCAATCGGAGGCTATGGCCCGGCCGTATTGTGCGCATGCTAGAGTATCGTTTTCGCCGCTGTGCGATCCTTGATCAAAACCTGACGGGCGAGGTGCAACTCTTTGAGATGCAAGAGAAGTTGTTCGGCATTGGCCGTATGTCCGGCTCCAGCGCCACCCCCATACGGGCCAGCATTGCGGCATCGGTGGCGTCGGTTTTGACCAGCCTGCCCGTTGCCTCCGCGAAACGCCGCGCCTGCCGAGGATTGATCTTGGCAAGCGGCAGTCCGATCGCTGCCAGCGCACGCTCAAGGGAACGGTGGTAAGGCCCCGTCGGTTCGTAAACGATGCGCGCGACGGGACTGCTGGAGAGCCAGCCAATAAGTGCCTTGTGTCCAGCCTTGTCATTGCTGAAACGCCATGCCTCGGCGGCAGGCAGCCGATGAACGTCGAGGTGATCTTTTGATTGTCGATGCCGATGGTAGAAAGGGTCATCTTTTCCGCGCCTCTGCTTGTCATCCGGGTGTGTTGCCCCGGTATCGTTCAGGCAAGGAAAAGACGGGGGTGATCCAACTCTAGCTCGGTCCGGTACGTGACCCGCGGGATCGCGATCCATCCCCCGCCGCCAGCGGCGAGCTGTCACTCATCGCTGGCGGTCCCAATGCGCCTGATTCGTGCGCAAACTCATAAGACAAGCGGGATCGGTTGAAGTGGAAGCATCGAAGCCGGGGGGCCCGCTCTCAATTCTTTGCTGGTCGCGTGATCGGACGGAAAACCGGATCCCACTTTTCCTGATCACGCTCTAAGGGGCGGAAGATGCCAAGCCGACCGTTGTCGCCCACCGGCAACAACGGCTCAGAACTCGAAGGCATTTTGCGCGGGATGTGCGTTCCTGTGCTGAATGCGCAGATTGACGATCGCCTGGCCGGACAACGCGTTCAGCCGAGCCGCGACCATCGACCGGTGACAATGCGCCGGAGACTTCTCCAGGCACAACAGACAAACGGCTTCATTGGCGGCGAAAGCTAGCGCCTTTTCCAGGCCGGCGCGGCCGTCCGGCCCATTCAGATGCGCGGAAAAGATCTCGCGGAAGGCGGCCGCATGTCCGGCCCGCGCCGCTTCCCGTCCCGCCGGCGGGTTGCCCAGCGTCCGAATGTGCGTGTAGGCAATGCCATAATCCGCCAGAGCAGCACGCAATTCGTCCGCCGAAAATTCACCGCGCTTCGAATAGGGCAACTCGCGGATATCGAGGAGGCGGGTAATGCCCGCGCGCGCCAAGGTCGAGATCAGATCCTCGATCGCGGCGCCTTCATAACCGATGGTGTGGATGTCCGGCAAGGTCACGGCTTGCATTCCGACCGCAGTCCCTCGGCGATGCGCATCGCCGATTACGGATCATAGCCGGGCGCTGCTGACAAAGCTGCGAAATCGCCGATTTTTCCCCGGCAATCTCGCACTCCAGACCTTATTCAGTTCCGATCGATCAGGAATGGGCGCCAGCTCTTTGCCGGTCGAATTTGTCCCGGCACAAACCGGTATCGACTTGCTCGAAAATGCGCTAGGCGCGGTAGTCCTGAACGCGCGTGGCGCGCAAGCCAGGCAGGCCGTGGCGCTCGATCGAGCGCTGCCAGCTCAAGAACTCGTCCACGGTCAGCCGGTAGCGCGCGCAGGCATCGGTCAAGCTGAGCAATCCGCCGCGAACGGCGGCGACAACCTCGGCCTTGCGGCGGATGACCCATCGCTTCGTCGTCACGGGCGGCAAGTCGGCTATGGTGAGCGGACTTCCGTCCGGACCCATCACGTATTTGACGCGCACCCTGTACTGTTCGGCCATGATACTCTCTACAATCAACTTGACCTGTAAAAGAAACTTACGCCAGCGCGCTTAATATTGGCTTAAGCCTCACAGTTAACAAAGAGTAGAAATATGAAACCTTGGCGTGAGTGACGTAAATATATGCAACTTATTCGGGAATAATGGTGTTCTATTTTTCGGACAGCTGTATTTGTCATAAGTATAACCAAGTTAATTTTACCCCGCCAGGATTCTAAGCTGTATCAGCTTCGCACAACGTCCACGTCGCCCGGCCCGCCCTGACGGCGCCGAAATCCGCCTGCAGACACCCGCCTGCATAGCCCTCTTGGGGCGGAATTCACTGATGTCGCGGCGCTGGATGCCTGCCATACTGCGCCGACGCATCACGGGGAGGTTCATTCATGCGCGGGAAACGTTGGCGGCGGATCATTCTCTGGCTTGTCGCCGTCATCGTCGGCGTTCCGGCGATCGGCGCGGCGTCTGGCTATTATTGGTGGAGCCGCGGCCTTCCGCAACTGGCCGGTGAAGTGCGGCTCGACGGGCTTGGCGGCGATGTCCGTGTGGTCCGCGACTCGCATGGCGTGCCGCATATTTTCGCCGCCGATCTGAGGGATGCGGCGCGGGCGCTGGGCTATCTGCACGCCCAGGACCGATTCTTCCAGATGGACATCACGCGCCGCGTGACGGAGGGGCGTCTTGCCGAGCTTGTCGGCGCGCGGGCACTGACGCTCGACCGGCTTTTCCGTACGCTTGACCTTGCCGGAAGCGGAGCGAGGAGCTTCGCGGCCCTGTCGCCCGAGATGAAAGCGCATTTGCAAGCCTATGCGGACGGTGTCAATGCCTGGCTGCGTGGCAGCGGTCAGGCTTTGCCGCTCGAATATACGCTGCTTGGCTTCGCCCCCGAACCATGGCGGCCGGAGGATGCCGTGATGTGGGGGAAGGCAATGGCCTGGAAGCTGAGTGCCAATTGGAGGCAGGAGGCGACACGCGGCACGCTCGCAGCGCGCTTCGGCCAGGAGCGCGCCGAACGCCTTTTCCCGCCCAAATTCGACGACTGGCCGGTGACGCTGCAACCGGATATGCCGCGCGGGCCGACGCGCGGCGCGGCGCGGGCCGATGCCGGGTTCCGGCCATTCGCCAAAGCCAGCGACGCGATGCTGGACCGGCTGCTGGCGCTGCCGAGCGTCGGCGCGGGCGCATCGAACGAGTGGGTCATCGATGGAACCCGCAGCGCGACGGGCAAGCCGCTGCTTGCCAATGATCCTCATCTTGAGCTGAACATACCGATCCTATGGTATCTGGCGCGGATCACCACGCCGGAGATCACGATCTCGGGCGCGACGGCGCCGGGCGCGCCGATCGTTTTGCTCGGTCAGAACGGCCACATCGCTTGGGGCTTCACCACCACGGATAGCGACACCCAGGATCTCTTTATCGAGACAGCTGCACCGGGCCAGCCCGAACAGTATCAGACGCCGGACGGACCCCAGCCGATCCGCATGGAGACGGTCACCATCAAGGTAAAGGGTGCCGCCGACGTAGAGATGGTACGGCGGGAAACCCGGCATGGGCCGGTCGTATCCGGTATCGGCCAGGAAACCGACGGGGTCGCCGGCAACGACGCTTTGATCAGCCTGGCCTGGACTGGCCTCAGCGGTGACGACACGACGGCGGAGGCGTTTTATCGCATCAACCTGGCGCGCAACAAGGACGAGTTTCTGCAGGCGCTGCGGCTGTATAAATCTCCGGCGCAAAATATCGTCTATGCCGATCGCGAAGGCACTATCGGTTTCATCAATGCCGGAGCGGTGCCGATCCGCAAATCTGGTCAGGGGCGCTATCCGGCGGATGGCGCGAGCGGCAGCAATGATTGGACCTCCATGGTGCCGTTCGAAGGCTGGCCGCAGCTCTTCAATCCGCCGGCCGGAGCGATCGTCAACGCCAACAATGCCGTCGTTCCCGCGGACTATCCCTATTGGTTCGGCCTCGACCAAGCGGCAGGATTCCGCGCCAAGCGTATTGCCGAATTGATCGGCGCCAAGCCGCTGCATGACACCGAAAGCATGGCGGCGATCCAAATGGACATTCAGGCAGTCCATGCGCGCGATCTCGTGCCGTTCCTGCTGAAGGTGCAGCCCGACACAGCCATCGAGCGCCAGGCGCTCGACCTCTTAAAGGGGTGGGACTTCGCCGCGCATCGCGACCGGCCCGAGCCGCTGATCCTCGATTGGTGGCTTAGGCGCATGAACGTGCATCTGCTGAAGTCGGGGCTCGATTCGGTCGCAGGTACCTCCGGCGCCTTGAACGCATCGGTGGTGATTTCGCTGTTGCGGCAGCCGGACGGGTTCTGCCGCACGGAGGACGCCGGGCCGGACTGCATGAAAGCGGTCAAATCCGCCTTACAGGAAACCCTCGACGAGCTGTCGCGGCGCTACGGTAGCGACATCTCCACATGGCGCTGGGGGTCGGAGCACATCGCGCTGATGGAAAATCAGGTGCTGGACAATCTGCCCGGGTTCCGCGCCTTACTCGGGCAGTCCTTTCCGAGCGATGGCGGGTTCTATTCGGTCAATCGCGGCGGCAGCCTCGGCGTGCCGGGCAAGGAGCATCCGCTCGTGCGAGGCTCAGGCGCGGGTTTTCGCGGGATTTACGATCTGGCGGACCCGTCGCGCTCGCGCTTTATCATCGCCACAGGACAGAGCGGGCATCCGCTGTCGCCGTTTTACGCCGATCAATTGCCGCTCTATCGCGAGGGCAAGAGCATCCGGCTCAATCTTAGCGAGGATGAGTTGAAGGCGAGCAGCTCGGGCGTGCTGACATTCAAGCGATAAGCGCAGCGGACCAGCCTGGCCCGACTGTCCTCAGCGCGTTGCATTGCGGCCGGGGCCGCCACCGTCCGGCGCCGTGGGGACGGTTTCATCGCGCGTGTCGGATTTCGACCAGCGCTGACGAACGCGATGATCTCGCCGACGATGCCGCGCCGGAACAGCAGCACGCAGAAGACGAAGATGATGCCCTGAAAGATCGACACCAAAGCTCCGAACGCCGCCAGATATTGCTGAATCCCCGCCACCATGAATGCGCCGACCATCGGCCCGAGCACCGTGCCCATGCCGCCCAGCAGGGTCATCAGCACCACCTCACCTGACGTATGCCAATGGACATTGTTGAGGGTCGCGATCTGGAACACCAACGCGAACAGCGCGCCCGCCACGCCCGCCAGTCCCGCTGAGATGACGAAAGCTATCAATTTATATCGGTCGGCATTGTAGCCAAGCGAGATCGCCCGGGGCTCGTTCTCGCGGATCGCCTTGAGGGTCTGGCCGAAAGGCGAATGGATCGCGCGCTGGATGATGAGGAAGCAAATGACAAACATGGCGAGTACGAAATAGTACATCGTCAGGCTGTCGTTCAGATCGATGAAGCCGAAGAGATAGCCGCGTGGTATGGCCTGTATGCCGTCCTCGCCATGAGTGAACGGCGCCTGCAAGCAGAAGAAGTATAGCATCTGGGCGAGAGCGAGCGTCACCATTGCGAAATAGATGCCCTGCCGCCTAATTGCGAGCGCGCCGAAGGCGAGGCCGAGCCCCGCTGCTGCCAGCGCGCCAAGGATGATCGCAAGCTCAGGACCGAGACCCCAGACCTTCGTCGCGTGGCCGGTTACATAGGCCGCGAAACCGAAAAACGCGGCGTGCCCGAAGGACAACAGGCCGACATACCCCAGCAGCAGATTGAATGCCGAGGCGAACAGCGCCAGGCAAAGCGCACGCATCAGGAACTGCGGGTAGAACAGGAACGGCCCGACGATCGCGAGCGCGATAAGGGCCGTGTAGAGGACGATGGCGGCGGTACCGTTCGATTTCCGTGTCATCAATTCGCCCTGCCGAAAAGGCCCTGCGGCTTGATGAGCAGGACAATGGCCATCACCACGAATATCACGGTATTCGATGCCTCTGGATAGAAGACCTTGGTCAGCCCCTCCAGGAGGCCAAGCATGAAGCCGGTTATCACGGAGCCGAGGATCGAGCCCATGCCGCCGATCACCACCACGGCGAAGACAATGATGATCAGGTTCGATCCCATCAGCGGGTTCACCGAATAGATCGGCGCGGCGAGAACGCCGGCAAACGCGGCAAGGGCAACGCCCAGGCCGTAGGTCAGGGTAATCATCGCCGGCACGTTGATCCCGAAGGCTTGGACCAGCTCAGGATTTTCGGTCGCGGCGCGCAGATAGGCGCCAAGTCGCGTTTTCTCGATCAGGAGCCAGGTTGCAAGGCAGACGGCGATCGAGGCGACAATCACCCAGCCGCGATAGACCGGCAGAAACATGAAGCCGAGATTGAACACGCCGGTCAGCTCGGGGGGCGGTGCATAGGGCAGGCCGGAGGAGCCATATTGCTCCCGGAACAAGCCTTCCAGGATCAGCGCGAGGCCGAAGGTCAGCAGCAGGCCGTAAAGATGGTCGAGCTTATACAGCTGTTTCAGCGCCAGCCGCTCGATGATCATTCCGAACGCGCCGACGATCAGCGGTGCGACGATCAGCGCCGGCCAGTAGCCGATGCCGGCATGTTCGAGCAGCAGATAAGCCGCGAAGGCGCCCATCATATAGAGGGCGCCATGCGCGAAGTTGATAATGTTGAGCATGCCGAAGATCAGAGCCAATCCAAGGGACAGCATGGCGTAGAACGCACCGTTGATCAGCCCGACCATGAGCTGCCCGAACAGCGCCTGCGGTGGTATCCCAAGGATCGCCCAGATCGACATTGCGAAAGCTCCATTACTTCACCAGCGGGCAGCCGAATTCCGCCTTCATGGGCCGGAAGGCTTGCTCAGCTGGAATGACGCGCAGGATCTTGTAATAGTCGTAAGGCCCTTTCGATTCCTCGGGCTTCTTCACCTGAACCAGAAGCATGTCGTGGACCATGCGGCCGTCTTCGCGGATCTTGCCGTTCTTGGCGAAGAAGTCGTTGATCGGCATTTCTCTCATTTTGGCGACAACGGCCTTGGCCTCGTCGGTCTTGGCGGCGTCCACAGCCTTCAGGTAGTGCATGGTGCTTGAATAGACGCTCGCCTGAACCATCGTCGGCATTTTGCCGCCGTGCTTATCGGCGAATTTCTTCGCCCAAGCGCGGCTTTCGTCGTCACGATCCCAGTACCAGCCGTCGGTGATCACCAGCCCTTGCGAGGTTTTGAGGCCAAGGCTGTGAATGTCGGACAGGAAAACCAGCAGGCCTGCCAGCTTCTGGCCGCCCGCAACCAGGCCGAACTCACCCGCCTGCTTGATGGAGTTGATCGTGTCAGCACCTGCGTTGGCAAAGCCGACGACCTTGGCGCCGGATGATTGCGCCTGCAGGAGGAAGGACGAAAAGTCGGTCGTGCCGGGGAATGGATGGCGCACTGCCCCTAAAACCTTGCCCCCAGCAGCGGTCACTGCGGTGGTCGTATCTTTCTCGAGCGCATGGCCGAAAGCATAGTCGGCGGTGATGAAGTACCAGGTGTCGCCGCCTTCCTTCACCAGCGTGCTGCCGGTGCCGTTGGCCAGCGCGTAGGTATCATAGGCGTAGTGGATGCCGGTCGGCGAGCATGCCTTGCCGGTCAGATCCGAGGAGGCGGCGCCGGAATTGAGATGGATGCGGTTCTTGTTCTTGGTGATTTCCTGGATGGCCAGCGCCACCGACGAGGTCGGCACGTCGGAGACGACGTCGACATTCTCGGTATCGAGCCATTGGTTGACGATGTTGGAGGCTATATCGGGCTTGTTCTGGTGGTCGGCGCCAACGATCTGGATCGGCTTGCCTAGCACCTTGCCGCCAAAATCGTCAGCCGCCATCTGCGCGGCCATGACAGCGCCCTTGCCGCCCAGATCGGCGTAGGGGCCGGACTGGTCGTTCAGCACGCCGATCTTGACGACGTCGCCGGAGACCTGAGCGCGCGCCGCGCCGAAACCGGCGGTCAGCACGCAGGCCGCGGCGAGCAATGTCAGTTTTTTCATTGGTATTCCTCCTTAGGTGTCCAGTCTCCCGGCGCGGATACGGGGGTGTATCAAATACCGAGATAGGTTTGCAGCTTCTCCTTATTCGCCTCGAGCGCGTCATTACCGATCATATCGATCACATGCCCATGCTCGACGACATAGTGCCGATCCGCCACCGTCGAGGCAAAATGAAAATTCTGCTCGACCAGCAGGATCGTAAATCCCTTATTCTTCAGCGTTCGTATCATCTCGCCGATCTGCTGCACGATGACCGGCGCGAGCCCTTCGGTCGGTTCGTCGAGCAGCAGGAACTTGGCGCCGGTGCGCAGAATACGCGCGATGGCCAGCATCTGCTGCTCGCCCCCCGAGAGCTTGGTGCCCTGGCTGCCCGCCCGCATCTTGAGGGCGGGGAACATCCGGTAGATCTCGTCGACCGAGATGCCGCCGGGCTGGACTATCGGCGGCAGCAGCAGGTTCTCCCGCACGTTCAGGCTGGCGAAAATGCCGCGCTCTTCCGGGCAATAGGCGACGCCGCGCCGGGCGATGGCGTTCGAGGGCAGCGAAATCGTTTCCCCGCCCTTGAAGCGGATCGAGCCTTGGCGCTTGCCGAGAATCCCCATGATGGCGCGCATGGTACTCGTCTTGCCGGCGCCGTTGCGGCCGAGCAGCGTTACCACCTCGCCGTCCCGCACCTCGAAATTCATGCCGTGCAGGACGTGGGATTCGCCGTACCAGCCATGCACGTCTTTAATCGAAAGCAACGGCTCAGGCATGTCCGGTCCCCATATAGGCGTCGACGACGTCCGGATGCTTCGACACTGCCTCGTAAGGCCCTTCCGCAAGAATTTCGCCGCGAGCCAGCACGGTGATGACGTCGGAAAGGTCGGCGACCACGGAAAGATTGTGTTCGATCATCAGAACGGTCCGGCCTTTGGCAACCTTGCGGATAAGCTGTGAGATGCGCTGCACATCCTCCCGGCCCATGCCGGCCATCGGCTCGTCCAGAAGCAGCATTTCCGGTTCGAGCGCGATGGTCGTGGCGATTTCGAGGGCCCGCTTGCGGCCATATGAAAGTTCTACGGCCTCCCGCCCGGCAAAGCCTGCCAGCCCCACATCCTCCAGCAGCGAAAACGCCTGGGCATTCAGCACATCGACGGAACGTTCCGATTTCCAGAAATGAAACGAGGTGCCGAGCTTGCGCTGCAAGGCGATGCGCACGTTTTCGAGCACCGTCAGATGCGGAAAAGTGGCCGAGATCTGGAAGGACCGCACCAGCCCCCTGAGCGCGATTTCATAGGGCTTGTCGCGCGTGATATCGACGCCGTTGTAAAAAATTTGCCCCCGCGTGGGGGTCAGGAATTTGGTAATCAGATTGAAGCAGGTCGTCTTGCCGGCGCCGTTCGGGCCGATCAGCGCATGGATCGATCCGCGCCGAACCTTCAGGCCGACATCCTTGACAGCGACGAAGCCTTTGAATTCTTTCGTCAGGTTCTGCGTTTCTATGATGAGGTCATTCACCATAAGGCGGTCTCGACTCAACAGATACCAGAGCACTCAAGGGGCGATGAAGGCAAGCGAGTTTCGCGGGGCGAATGGCTGAACTGCACACCGCTGCAAGAATTCTGCCCATACGAGGCGCAATGTAGCAGGAAAGCCGCCCGCGAGGCTGTGTCCATTCGTCCAAAAGTCTATGAAAATGCATGTTTAGCTATGGCTATCAGGCGCCGGTCGCATCGCCAAAACGCAGTCCTGTTCATAGAGCACGCGGGCGTATTGGCGGGAAGCGCGGGGCCGTCCGCAGCTGCCGGCGGCGGCCTCCGCCTTAATTGCCATAAAGATATTCGGGCAGCCAGAGCGTCAATCCAGGCCAGATATACATCAGGACCATGCAGACGACGATGACGACCATATAGGGCATCATGCCGGCGAAGATCTGGTTAAGCGTAACGTGCGACGGCGCGACGCCCTTCAGATAGAAGGCCGACATCGCCACCGGTGGCGAAAGGAACGCGGCTTGCAGATTCACGAACACCAACACGCCCCAAAGGATCGGGTCGATACTGAAATGCTTGAGCAGCGGCAGGAAGATCGGCACGAAAATGACGATGATTTCCGTCCACTCCAGCGGCCATCCGAGCAGGAAGATGATCGCCTGCGAGAGGATCATGAACTGGACCGGCGACAGATCGAACGACAGCACCCATTGCTCGACCAGGGCTTGCCCGCCCAACACCGCGAAGACGCCGGAGAACAGCGCCGAGCCGACAAACAGCCAGCACACCATCGCGGTGGTCTTCGCGGTCAGGAACACGGCTTCCTTCGTGCGTTTCCAGTCGAGCGTTCGGGCCTGGATCGCCAACAGGAACGCACCGGCGGCGCCCACACCGGCGGATTCGGTCGCGGTGGTGATGCCAAACAGAATCACCGCAAGCACGATTACCGTGAGAATGCCCAGCGGCATGACCGAGGAGGTCAGCAGCTTGATAACCTGCAGCCGGTCGGCGTTCAGCTTCGAATAATAGCGGATCTGCAAGAACGCGGCCGCGAGGGCCAACCCTCCAAACCAATAATAGAAGGTTGGCGAGGTTCCCTGATCGGGATTGGCAGGCCCTTCGCTCACCGCGGGGGAACCCAGTTGTTCAAGGCCCCCCACGGCCGCGGCCTCGGGCGCGGCCTGTTGGTGGATGACGACATACCACCAAACCAGCCAGAATGTGCCGGCGACCAACGCGAATGGCACCAGCGTCGCGCAGAAATTCTTGAACAGCATCCAATAGCTGACGCGTCCTTCCTCGGTTTCAATCGCCATGGCCCTCGACGGTGAAAGCAGCGCCTGGATCAAGCCGATGAACATGTTGTTCGAGTAGGCTGCCTGAATCTTGCGCATCCAGGCGGGAACCGGCACGCGCGTCTGCTCCTCCGGCAGCGGCGGCGCGATCTTCGGCTGCAGCATGGCCCAGCCAATGATGTAGATGAGGTAGAGGAAGGCGAGAAAGAAGCCGGGGAACATCGCCGCGGCATAGAGCTTGACGACGGATTGTCCGGCAACCGCGGCATAGACGATGATCATCACCGATGGCGGGATCAGGATGCCGAGCGTGCCGCCGGCGGTAATCACGCCAGCCGCCAGCCTGACGTCATAACCAGCCCGCAGCATCGGGTTGAAAGCGATCACCCCCATCAGCACGACCACGGCGCCCACGAGGCCGCTGGCAATGCCCCAGAATGTGCATACGATCAAGGTTGCCACGGCGAGCGCCGCCGGCACGCGCCGGAAAGCAAGCTGGATCGAATAGAACATCTTGTCGACCAGCGCGCCGCGCTCCATCACGTAGCCCATGAGGACAAAGAGCGGGACGGAGATCAGCACGTCGTTGGTCATCGCGCCGAAGGTACGTTGCACCATTAGCTCGAAAACGCGGTTGTCGGAGAAGGCTTGCGTGGGATCGTAAAACGCGATGAAGCCGAACACCATGCCGAGCCCCATCAGCGTGAACGCCGTGGGGAACCCCATCAGGATCACAACGATGATGAGGGCCAGCATCAAGAGCCCGAGTGCGGGATCGCTCATAGGTTCAGATCTCCCCCCATGCCACGCTGGCGCGCGGACTCCTCGATTTCATGAGCGCGCGCAATGGCGATTTTGCGCGAACTCTTCATCGACATATTGGCTCTGCGCGAGTTGCTCCTCAACGACGTCCATCTCCGCGACATCCTTGAGCCGGCTCGGCCATTCCCCCGTCCTGATGCAGACGATACAACGCAGAATTTCGGCAAACCCTTGCAGCATGACCAGCGCACCGGCAATCGGCATGACGGACTTGAAATGATACATGGGCGGCCCGTTTGCGGTGACGTTGGAGTGCTCGCCGATGCGCCAGCTGTCGGCCGCGAATTCGGTGCCTGCATAAATCAGGGCCGCAATGCCCGGAATGAAAAAGGTTACGTATAGGACGAGATCGAATGTGGCCTGCGTGCGCGGGCGCATCGAGCTGTAGAGGAAGTCGCCGCGAACATGGGCGTTCTGCGCCAGGGTATATGCCCCAGCGAGCATGAACAGCGAACCATACAACATGTTCTCGGCGTCGAAGATCCAGGCGGTTGGGGCGTTCAGGAGGTAGCGCTTGATAACCTCGACGCAAACCACGGCCATCAGGAGGACGATGAGCCAGGCCGCCAGCTTGCCGACCCAGGTGCTGATGCCGTCGATGGTGTGCAGGAGGTTTTGAACGGTCATGTGTGCCGCCGGTCAGGTGGGAGTCGAGACGAAGCACCACCCGGCCGCCGATGCGGGGTGGTGCTTTGCCAGTTCAGTCTATCGTCAGATCGGCGTCTTGCCGTTCGGTCCCCAATAGTGATCGAAGGCAATCTTCCGGCTCACGACGACGTCATGTTCCCATTGCGCCGCCCGCTTGGCGAAGGCGATCTGCGATTCGAGGATCTCCTTGAACAAAGGATTTTCTCCGGCTTTCTTCTTCGCCACTTCGTCGTAGATTTCGAGCTGCTGTTTGAGGATCGCATCAGGTGTCTTATAGAACTTGACCTTATCCTTGGTTTGCAACTCGATATAGTCTTTCGAATACCGGTCTATAGCCTTCCACGACATGTCTTGGGAGGCTGCCTCGACGGCATTCGAAATGATGGCCCGCATCTTTTCCGGCAAGCCGTCATACTTTGTCTTGTTGAACGTGATTTCGAACTGCTCGGCGTTCTGGTGATAGCTCTGCAGCATGCAGACCTTGGAAACGTCTGCAAAGCCGAGTGCCTTATCCGATGAGGCGTTGTTGAACTCGGCGGCATCGAGCAATCCACGATCCATCGCGGAGACGATTTCGCCACCCGGCAGGGCGTTGACCGCCGCGCCAAGGCCGGTGAACACGTCAATTGAAATGCCGACCGTGCGGAACTTCAAGCCCTTCAGATCTTCAGCCGAAGTCACCGGCTTCTTGAACCACCCAAGCGGCTGCGTGGGCATCGGTCCATAGGGGAACGAAACCACGTTCGCGCCGATGGACTCATAGAGCTTGGCGAGCAACTCCTTGCCGCCGCCATATTTGTGCCAGGACAGCAGCATGTTGGCGTCCATACCGAACGCCGGGCCTGACCCCCACAGAGCAAGCGCGGTCTGCTTGCCGTAGTGATAGACCAGAACGCCATGGCCGCCATCGAGCACGCCCTTGGAGACCGCGTCCAGCAATTGGAATGCCGGCACGACGGCACCGGCGGGCAGCACCTCGATCTTGAGCTCGCCCCCGGTCATGTCATTGACCTTCTTGGAGAAGTCGAGCGCATATTCGTGGAATATGTCCTTTGACGGCCACGTGCTCTGCCAGCGCATGGAGATCGGCCCTTGCGCGCTCACAACCGACGGAGCGGCGACCGTCGCGGCGGCAGCGGCAGTGGTTACCGCGGCTCCGTGCAGGAACTTGCGGCGGCTGACCGATTTCTTGCCTGCTTTAATTTTCTCAGACATGCATACCTCCCTTAAAGGATTGCTTCATCACGAGGCGGCGGCCTTGTTGGTTTTATCTGGCGCTCACCTTCAGGCCACTTGGTGCTACGGCCCGTAAGAAATTCTGCGGAATTACGACATTGCATGACAGCTCAAAAATACCCGTCCGGCAACTGTTCGTTAGTCGGATGCCGCAGCCTAGGCGATCATGTCGCGTCAAACGACGCCATATGGCGGCTCCTTTCCGTTCAGCACGGCATCGATATTGTCGAGCGCGGCAAAGCCCATTTCATTGCGTGCCTCAACCGTCGCCGAGCCGAGATGCGGCAGGAGAAAGGCGTTAGGCAGAGTATAGTAGCCTTCGTTAATGCGCGGTTCGCCCCGGTAAACATCGAGTCCGGCATACCCGATCCGGCCTGATTTGAGCGCCGCGATCAGATCCTCGTCGACGACCAGGTCGCCGCGCGCGGTGTTCACCACGATGGCCCCTTGCGGGAGACGGTCGATCGACGCGGCATTGATGACCGATCGCGTCTCGGGTGTCGATGGCGCATTGAGCGACAGCACATCGCTGACGGCGAAAAGGCTGTCCAGGCTCTCGTGGTAAACAGCGCCGAGCTCTTCCTCGGCCGGCAGCCGCCTGCGGTTGTGATAATGGATGACCATGTCGAAGCCGCGGGCGCGTTTCGCCAGCGCCTGGCCGATCTTGCCCATGCCGAAAATGCCCAGCCGCTTGCCGTCCAGACGTCGTCCGAGAAGCTGCGTGCGAATTCCAGCTGGTCCATTGGCGGTCGCGGATCATCGCCTCGCCCTCGGGCGCGCGCCGCGCCGCGCCCAGCACGAGCAGCATGGCGATTTCGGCGGTCGCAATCGTGACGGCATCGGGCGTGTTGCCGATGCGCAACCCCTTCTCGCGGGCGGCGTTGATGTCGATGTGATCCAGGCCGGCGGAGAACGTCGAGACGATCTTCACGCTGGGCGGCAGGCGGCCGATTAACTCGCCGTTGAGCTTTTCGCTCGAGCAGATCAAAAGCGCGTCGGCGCCCTCGGCAATCCGGATCAGCTCATCGGCGGAAAGGATGCGGTCTTCCGGGTTGCGCAAGGCATCGTAATCACGGACGGCGCGTTCCTCGACCAGAGGCGGAAGCCGCCGCGTCAGGACGATTTTTTGCCGGTTCGCCAAATTTTCCCCCAAGGCTACTTGTAATTCATTCCACGATATGGAAGTCCATACCGAATTGCAACCGGGTGATTGGCATGAAAATCCAGGCGAGCACGGTCGAGGTGGCGGTTACCGGCCAGGCTAATCCACGGACAGCTCGTGGCGATACAGTGCAATCACTGACGAGGGCGCTCAGCCTTCTGAACACCCTCGCACGGCACGATCAGGGCCTCGGCCTCAGTGAGGCCGCGAAGGAAACCGGCCTTGCGGTGTCGACCGCGCACCGGCTGCTCAGCACATTGCAGCATGAAAATTTCGTCCGCTTCGATCCGGAGCGGAGCGTCTGGATGATCGGGGTGCAGACGTTCATCGTCGGCAGTGCTTTCCTGCGGGCCCGAGAGCTGACCGGCGTCGCGCGCCCGCTCATGCGCCAGTTGATGGAAAAGAGCGGCGAGACCGTCAATCTTGCCGTGGAGGAGGGCGGCGAGGCAATCTACGTGGCGCAGATCGAGTGCCGCAAGACCATGCGCGCCATTGCCCGGCCCGGAGGCCGCGCCGCGATGCATTGCTCCGGCGTCGGCAAGGCCCTGCTCGCGGCGATGCCGGACGAGGATGTCGAACGCATTATCGCGCTGCGTGGATTACCGTCCGCCACGGCCAAGACCATCACCACTCCGGCGGGATTGCGGGCTGAACTGCAAGCTATCCGTGAACGCGGCTTCGCCATCGACGAGGAGGAAAACGCCATCGGTCTCAGATGCGTGGCGGCCCCCATCTTCGACGAACACGGCAAGCCGATCGCCGCAATTTCGCTCTCCGGACCGACGGCGAGAATCGGGGACGATCTGCTGCTCTCCTTGGGCGAGGCCGTGCTCGATGCGGCCCGGCAGATCACCGCGGGCCTTGGCGGCGCTGCATCCACCCTGACATAAGCGTCCAGAATTTGCGCATCGCGTTTCTGAGAACCGGCAAGGCCGAATCCTGGCCTTCGCAGGAAGACCGGAGCGTTCGGAACGATGCACAAGTTCGGGGTTTTCCGCATGCCGGACAGCCATCCTATTATCTTGTCAGCGGCGGATGCCCGCTTTACCAATAATGAAGTAACCAGAGAGGCGACCCATGGCATCAGCAACGACAAATTCGCACGGATTGCAGCTTCCGGCGGGGATGGAGATCACCGGCGCGATCAAGCCAGGCTATGAGCGCATTCTGACGCCCGACGCGCTCGGTCTCGTCGCCGAACTCGCCCGCGCCTTCGAGCCGCGCCGCCGCCAGCTGATGGAATGGCGCGAACATCGCCAGGCCGATCTCGACGCCGGCGCCCTGCCGGATTTCCTGCCCGAAACGCTGGACGTCCGCGATGGCGACTGGGTCATTCGGGGCATTCCGCAAGATCTGCTCGACCGGCGTGTCGAGATCACTGGGCCGACCACCCGCAAGATGATCGTCAACGCCCTCAATTCCGGCGCCTCCGTTTTCATGGCGGATTTGGAGGACGCGCTTTCGCCGACCTGGGACAATGTCATCGAGGGACAGATCAATCTCCTCGACTATTGGCTCGGCCAGATCGATTTCACCGATCCGGAGAGCGGCAAGGATTACAAGATCGCCGGCAAGCCCGCCGTGCTGATCGTCCGGCCGCGCGGCTGGCATCTGCTGGAGGAGCATATTCGCCTCGACGGCGCGCCGGTCGCCGGTGCGTTCGTCGATTTCGGCCTCTACATGTTCCACAACGCCCAGCATACGCTGGATCAGGGCAGCGGGCCGTATTTCTATCTGCCCAAGCTCGAAAGCCGCAATGAAGCGCGGCTCTGGAATGAGGTTTTCGAGATGGCGCAACGCCATCTCGGCCTGCCCATCGGCACGATCAAGTCGACCGTCCTGATCGAGACGCTGCCCGCCGCCTTCGAGATGCACGAAATTCTTTTCGAGCTGCGTGACCATATCGTCGGGCTGAATTGCGGGCGCTGGGACTATATTTTCTCCTACATCAAGACGCTGCGGGCCAAGCCGGAATATTTGCTGCCGGATCGCAGCCAGGTGGTCATGGGCAAGGCGTTCCTGAAGAGCTATGCGGATCTGCTGATCAAGACCTGCCACAAGCGCGGCGCGTTCGCGATGGGCGGCATGGCGGCTTTCATTCCCAATCGCCGCGACCTGGAAGCCAACGAGAAGGCCCTCGCCGCCGTGCGCGAGGACAAGCTGCGCGAGGTGAGCGCCGGCCATGACGGCACATGGGTCGCCCACCCCGATCTCGTCCCGGTGGCGAAAGAGATTTTCGACCGGAACATGCCGCAGGCCAACCAGCTCGACAAGCTGCGCGAGGAAGTCCAGGCGGGGCAGGCACAATTGCTCGAGGTTCACGACGGGCCGCGCACCGAAGAGGGCCTGCGCAACAATATCCGGGTCGGCGTGCAATATATCGAGGCGTGGCTGCGCGGCAATGGCGCGGTGCCGCTGTACAATCTCATGGAAGACGCGGCCACCGCGGAGATTTCCCGCACCCAGGTCTGGCAATGGATCAAATATGGTGCGCTGCTCGATGACGGCACGCCGGTAACGCTCGAGCTGTTCGACGAACTTCTGCATGACGAGATGGAGGAGTTGCGCGGCGCGCTCGGCGCGGACACCTTCGAGGGCGGCCGCTTCGATGAGGCCATCGACCTTTTCCGCCGGCTTTCCACCTCCGACACGCTGGAGCCATTCCTGACCGTGCCGGCCTACAAACTGATCGCTTAGCGCACTTAAAAAAACAGCGAAACGATCCGATCCTTCGGGGTGGACCGGATCGCCTCGCCTTTCGCTCCAGGGGGCTTGGAGCGGTGATTAGAGCCGAGGGGTCTGGCTCTAATAGCTCTGCTGAGTCTTGTCCTTATATTGCTGGGCGCGCATGGATTTGCGTGTGCGTTCCCACGCCTGGCCTGACAAATTCTCTGCGTCGTTTGAATTCCTCTTTGATAGCTCGCGCAAGGGTGCGGCCGATGCAGGCGGAAGATGCTCGGCTTGCTTGTTCAGATAATCGGCGTTCTCGCGCAGCACCTTCTTGGCTTCCTCCGTCTTGCCGCTGTCCCGCAGGCTCACGGCCTGTTCGTTGCGTTCGGTGGCGATCTGCGTGGCGACGGCGGCTGTCACGTCCTTGTTGACGCCAGCATTCACCTCCGCCGGCGAACCGCTGAAGCGAAGCTCGGCGCGGCTGTCGATTGAGGTGCGCTGCTTCGTCGCGAGATCGGTGTAATTGACCTGAACTTTTGCCGCCTGGGTCGATCCGCGCGCCCGCTTCTCCGTCACGCGCAACTCCACGACCACATATTTCTCCTGCTTGCCGTAGATCTGGTTCAGTTTCAGGTTTACCCGATCTCGCTCCACCTGAGCTTGACGCCCCAGGACGCGTACAGGTTCAAAGCCGTCCGGACATTCGATGATGATTTCGACATCGCCGCCGACCGCCGCCAGCACATCGCCGAATTCCTCATTGAAGATTTTGACGAGATCCTGCGGGCGCTCCACGAAGGCGTGATTGCCGTCGCTGGCCAGCGCTAGCCGCGTCATCAAATCTTCATTGTAGCCAAGGCCAAGGCCGATGGTGGTGACGGTGATGCCCGCCTGGGCGGCCTCGCGGCCCAACGCCTCCAGTTCCTGAGGCGAAGACGGGCCGACATTGGCGAGGCCGTCCGAAAGCAGGATAATGCGATTGACCTTGTATGGATCGACGAAGGGGCGCAGTTCACGGATCCCCTGGCTCACGCCCGCATAGAGCGCCGTCCGCCCTTCCGCATCGATATCGCGGATGGCGGCGCGCACCCGCTCGGTGTCGCGCAGCCGCGCGGCGGGGGAAAGCACGTAAGCATTGTCGCTATAGGACACCACACCGAGCACATCGGCCTCGCCGAGCCGCTCGACGGCCATCAGCGCAGCTTCCTTGGCTTGAGCGATGCGGTCACCCTTCATCGAGCCGGATTGATCGACCACCAGGAGAACATTGGCCGGAATGCGGGCGCCCTCTTCATGCGGCGCGATGCCTTCCAGCCCGACACGAAGGTAGATGCGGCCTTCCTGCCCCTCCGGCATGACGGTCTGGGCAAGATCGGCCCGAAGCTTGATGGACGATGCGGCCTTGGCATGTGGGGCGGCAAAGCCAAGCAACCCAAGAGACACAAATGTCCAAAGAAATGCTGCGCGCATCAGGCCCTCCCCTTGACAGTTGCTGTTTCGCAACTTTCCTAGGGCAACCTACGCGGTCGGAACTGAACTGAAAATTAACGAGCGGACCGCCGGATATTGAGTGCCGGTGGTGCAGGGCGGCGGTATCGTCGCGCCGTTCTCGGTTGGGATTTATGCTTTCACAAGCAATTACAGCTAGCTTGATCGGAACGCCCGTTCCCTTAAGTTGGTGACCATGACGGATGCAAGCCGGCGCCTGGCATCACTTCACGATGCCCGCGAGACATTCTTCAAGGGTCTGAAGAATCACGAACATACGATCTATCAGCTTGGCTATGAAGACGGCTTCAGCGCCGGATGGGAGGCGGCCGTCAACCGTCTTTCCGAAGTCAAGCCCGGGTCGGGTGTCTCAACCGTGCCGTCCAGGGGTCTCACCAACATCCTGCGGCAGGAGCCGGAGGAAATTCCGGCTCATGATACGCTGATGGCTATCATCGAGGAGACGCCGGGTCTCTTGCGCCAGCAGATCGTCGAGACGGCACGCAAGGGTCTCTCAACCCTGAATGAACGGACGGTCCGGACGGCCTTGCAGCGCATGAAAACCGCGGGCGAGCTGATCGTGGAGGACAATCGGTGGTACGTCGCCGACAAGCAGAAGGGCGGTGAGAAAGCCGATGCCGGATCGCGCAAATAGCGCCGGCGCCGCAGCACGATCTCCGCTCTTGCAGCAATTTCCCAAACTCAGGCTTGTCGCTTCCGTTCGGATCGATGCACTATGCACCGATCTTGCCAAACTCCGGGCGGACCGACATGGATTACGCAATTCGCGACGCGGTGCACGCGGACGCCGCCGGCATTCTGCCCATCTATAATCATGCCGCGCTGAACACGACGGCCATATGGAACGACCATCCCTCCGACCTGGCGCAGCGCGAGGCGTGGCTGGCGGACCGGCGCGGCAGGGGATACCCCGTGCTGGTCGCCGAAGCTGCGGGCACCATTCTGGGGTTTGCTGCTTTCGGCGATTTCAGGCCGTTCGACGGCTACCGGCACACCGTCGAAAACTCCGTCTATGTCGACCCCGCCGCCCATGGAAAAGGCATCGGCCGGGCCTTGCTCACAGCGCTCATGCCGCGCGCGCGAACGCTGGGCAAGCACGTCATGGTGGCGGGCATCGAAAGCTCCAACACCGCGTCGATCCGGCTGCACGCCTCACTGGGTTTCGAGGAGGTCGCGCGAATGCCGCAGGTCGGCTGCAAATTCGGCCGCTGGCTCGATCTGGTTCTGATGCAAAAGCGATTGACCAACTCGGCGGCGCCCGTGTGAAAAATCACAGAATATGCGAGCAGAATCCGCGCAAAATCCTGCGCATTCCTGAGTTCATTCCGTTAAAATTCCGTTTCGGAATCGGCCGATCCGAGAGCTAAAGCTCCCGCCCCGCAAAGCGGAGGGCGCGCCCGATGCCGGCGCTTCTGATGTGCAACGGCCGTCAACGTTGCACCCTCGCTTTCACCGACGCTGGAACGCCCACGCCTTCGAGCAGTCTGGGGTCGCCGTCCGGGGCGCTCGCGGCAACGCGGAGCGGAATAACGCCCGCCCAGAAGGGGAGCGCGTAGTCCTCGGGCTCGTCGGCGGGCGGACCGGAGCGCGCCTTCAGCGACGCCGCCTCGATCTCGACCCGCAGGACGGCCGTCGCGCGCAACTCCTTGTCGATCATTGGGCGCGATTCCGCCCAGCGGCCCGGCAGCAGGTGGTCGGTCACCGCAGCGAGCGCGCCTTCCGCCTCGGCGGGGTCGCTCACCAGCAATGCCCGGCCGTGAAGCACTACCGAGCGGTAATTCATCGAACAATGGAAGGCCGAGCGGCCCACCACGATGCCATCGGTCAGCGTCACCGTCACGCAGACCGGCACCCCCGCGCCCATCGTCTTGGCGAAGCGCGCCGCTCTCGCTCCGTGCAGGTAAAACAGGTCGCCGACGCGGCCATAAACCATCGGCACCACCACCGGCCTGTCGTGATCGATAAACCCGACATGCGCAACGAGGCCCTCATCCAGAACCGCATGGACCGCCGCTTTGTCGTAAATGGCGCGATCGGGACGCCGCACCTTGTTCAATGGGCCAACCGCAAAACTGTCCATAGCCGATCCTCCTGCTTCTCGCGTGCATCCTAGGAAACTGTGCTAAAGTGGCTCCGACATAAAGTGCCAATTTTGTAATTTTGACGGAGCCAATCATGGAGGCCCTATCCGGGTTTGTCGATCTCGCGCGCTCATCGGAGCCGCTGCATGTACAACTCGCCGCACAGATCAAGAGCGCGGTGCTTTCGGGCAAGCTGCCGCCGAAGGCTCGCCTGCCGTCAAGCCGCGCGCTTTCAGCCGAACTCGGTGTCAGCCGCAACACCGTGCTGACCGCCCTCGATCAGCTCAAATCCGAGGGCTATCTGGAAGCGGTTCGCGGTTCCGGTACATTGGTCGCCGCCATTTCCCTCCGAGAGCTTGCGCGTCCCAACCGACATGGCGCGACAGCATCCGTCCCGGTCCATCATCGGCTCGCACGGCGCTGGGACGAGCCCCTGGCGCACTATCACCCATCCGCGCCATTTCCTCCTCGCCCGTTTCAGCCAGGCACCCCCGATCTGGGCGCCTTCCCCTCCGAACTTTGGAGTGCGTGCCTGCGACGGGTGTCGCGCCGCACCGACCTTGAGACGGCCGGCTATGGCCACATGTCGGGACATCCGCGCTTTCGCCGGGTATTGTGCGACTACCTGACCGATGCACGCGGTGTCTCGGCGGAGCCGGAGCAGATAATCGTCACCTCCTCCGCGCGCGGCGGCATCGGGTTGATCGCCAGCGCCCTCCTATCGCCAGGCGAGGAGACCTGGGTCGAGGAACCCGGTTTCCGCAGCGCCAAAGCGATCTTCAGCGCCGCCGGCGGCAAGCTGGTTCCCGTTGCAGTCGACGCGCAAGGGATCGACCCTGCGCGCACCCCGCCCGGTGGAAAGCCGCGTCTGATCTACACGACGCCGTCGCATCAATATCCCACCGGCGCGGTGATGACGCTCACCCGCCGCCTCGAACTGCTCGATCTGGCGGGCCGCTCCGGCGCCTATATCGTCGAGGACGATTATGATAGCGAGTTCCAGTATCGCGGCCGCCCGATCGCCGCCTTGCAAGGCTTGGACAGCCAGGCTTGCGTGCTTTATCTCGGCACGTTCGCCAAAAGCCTGCTGCCGGGGTTGCGCGTCGGTTTTGTGGTGGTGCCGCCCGGACTTGTTGACGGCTTCACCAAGGTGCATCGCCATACCGGGCAGTTCGTGCCGCCGGTGATGCAGCTCGCTTTGGCCGATTTCATCGAACGCGGTCATCACCGTGCGCATGTCAGGCGGATGCGCGCCATTTATGCGAGCCGGCTGGCGGCGTTCGCGGAGGGCATCGCCGGGCAATCGCGAGGAGCCTTGGAGGCGGCGATCCCGGATGGCGGCCTGCAAACCGTCGTTACGTCGCGGGACGGCATGCGGGACGAGGCACTGGCATCGCACCTCGCGAAGGCTGGAGTGCAGTGCCAACCGCTCAGCGATTTCCGCATGCTGCCGGCCGATGGCGCCCATGGCAGCGTGTTGATGGGATTTGCGGCATGGAACGAAGTGGACGCCGCCAAGGCACTGGCGCGGCTAGGCGCGCTCTATGATAGGGCGTGACACACCGGAAAATACTCATCCGATCGGGCGATGACTTTGTGCCGCGCAGCCCGCACATTGACGAATGTCGGATGACGAGACATACCTGTGCAGCCTTTGCCGATCGATCTTTCGGCGCGGTCCTTCGTTTCAGGGGCGGCGTGCCCCAACTCGATGTCTGCCGAGGCGAGGACCATGATTCCGGGAGGAAACGTATGCTCAGCTTTTCGGAGCGCCCGACGATTTTTCGGCTAATGGCCGTCATGGCGCTGATGCTGTGCGGCGGGCCGTCATTCGCCGAGGAGGCCGCCCAAGGCCCCGGCCGGATGAAGATGGAGGCGGTCGAGTTTCGTCTCGTCAACGGCCTGCAAGTCGTCCTGATCGCCGATAGCCGCGCACCGGTCGTTACGCACAGCATCTGGTACAAGGTCGGCGCGACGGACGACCCGCCGCATTCCCACGGCCTGGCGCATTTCCTCGAACACATGATGTTCAAGGGCACGGACACCTATCCCGCCGGCGTCTTCAATCAGGTCGTGTCGCGCATCGGCGGTATGCAGAATGCGGTAACGACCGCGGATTACACCTATTATTTCCAGATCGTGCCGAAGGTCCATCTTGCGCAGATGATGGCGATGGAAGCCGACCGGATGGCCAATCTGCGCATGAACGAGAACGAGGTCGTCTCGGAGCGCACGGTCATCCTCCAGGAGCGCCGCGCCTCGATCGACGACGATCATAGCCGCCGGCTGTACATCAAGGCTTATGAAGCGCTTTATGCCGGACATCCGAACAACACCGACCTTATCGGCTCGCCGGAGGAAATTCTGGCGTTCTCGCGGGAGGATGCGCTGGCCTTCTACCGCAAGCATTACGTACCGGGAAATGCCGTGCTGGTGGTGGCCGGAGATGTGACGGAAGCCGAGCTGCGCCAACTGGCCGAGAACACATATGGACGCATCCCGGCAAGAGACGTGCCGACCGAGCGTGCGGTGCTGCGTCCCGTGCAGCCTGTCAGCCAGAATCGCGTCAGCATCACGGACGCGCATGTCACAACCGACGGGCTCTTTGTGATCTTCCGTCTGCCAGGGTTGACCCAGATGGAGCTGCGCGAAAGCGTGGCCCTGTCGATTCTCGCCGAAATTCTGGGCTCCGACACCGGCCGTCTGCGGCAGAAGCTGGTCCTGACCGGGATAGCGCGCGATGCCGGCGCCAATTTCGACGCAGGGTTTACCGGCCGCTTTTCGATCGTGGCGAATTCCACCCGTCAGGGTGGCATGTCGCAAGTTGAAAACGGCATCGCCGCCATCATCGCCGAGCTTCTCGAAAAAGGCGTGACCCAGGATGAGCTCGATCTGCAGCGTGCCGATGCGCTTGCCGGCGTGATCTACCAGACGGACTACCAGTCGCTCCTGGCCAGCCGATATGGCTCGGCACTCACACTGAGCCAGAAGGTCGACTTCGTCGATCAGTGGATGAACAATATCAAGGCCGTGACCGTGGACGATATCAATGCCGTCGCCCGCAAATATCTCGTCGAAGATATGAAAGTCATAGGAGAGGCCTGGCCGGCGACGGCAGCGAGCGCAGCTCGCCGACGAAGGCGAGGCGAAGTAATGGCACAGGCTCTTTCCAAGGCGCTCCCTATGATACGCTTTTTTCACCCTCGAACCTTTGCCAGGCTGCTGCGGCCGGCCGCGCTTGCGGCATTCATGGGGGTCGCTCTTAGCTGTCTCGCCGCGCCGGCGGAAGCCGCGCGCATTCAGCGGGTCGTCAGTCCCAGGCGGAATTACCGCATGGCTGATTGAAAGCCATACGCTGCCTCTCATCCGGATAGCGGTGGCTTTCAAGGGCGGTTCGTCCCAAGACCCCGCCGACAAGCCGGGGGTCGCCAATTTCGCGGAGTGGATGCTGAATGAGGGCGTGGGCGAGATGAACACCGCCCAATTCTTCCGCGCCAAGAAGCTGCTCGGCGCGGCCGAGGCCAAGCAATTGACGGCCGAGCGCCAGATCATCAGTTTCAGCGCGCTCAGCGAAAATCGTGACGCTTCGCTTGAGCTGTTCCGGCAGATGCTGGTGGCGCCGCGCTTCGATGATGACTTCAATGGCGCGAGCGCGCGCGGAGATTTCGAATTCGATCGAGGCGCTGCGCCTCAACCCGGCCAGCAATATCCTCAATGAGCTGTTCGGCTCGATATTTCCTGGCCATCCTTACGGGATCGACAAGCAGGGCACGCTGGCCTCGGTCGCGGCGATCACCCGCCAGGATCTGGAAAATTACCGGCGAGCGGCATTCGCCAGGGATAATCTGAGCGTCGCCGTGGTCGGCGACATCGACCCGGCGACGCTTGGCGTTCAGCTCGACAAGCTGTTCGGCGAATTGCCACCGCAAGCCCAGATCCGGCCCGTGCCCGTCGCTGCGTTGAGTGCGCCACGCCTGAAGACGATCGCCGACAACGTCAGGCAGACCAATGTTGCCTTCGGCTATGCCATCGATACGCCATTGACATCGGAGGACATGCCGGGCGTCGCTATCCTTAATCACATTCTGAGCGGCGGCGTTCTGTCGTCACGGCTCGATCGTGAAGTCCGGGTCAAGCGCGGGCTGGTTTACAGCATCGGCTTCTCAGTCACGCAAACGCCGCGCAACCAATATGCCTATGGCAGCTTCGGCGCCGAGCCGGCATCGGCCGAGCAGGCCTATGAGCTTGCCCGTGAGGAAATCCGTAAGATGGCGGAAGAAGGTCCGACGCCCGAAGAAGTGCGGGACGCCAAGACCTATTTGCAAGGCGCGTATGTGGTCGCCTTGAGCAACAGCGCCGGGCTTGTAACCGAACTCCTGGAATTGCAGCGTTTCGGGCGTGACCTGGACGCCATAGACGGCTACGCCGCCCGAGTCGAAGCCGTGACGCCTGAGCAGCTCCGCAAGCTGGCAAGGCAAGTCTTCAGGCCCGATGCGATGTCTCGGATCGTCGTCGGACCGCCGGCGCAGACCGATGCCGGCGGTAATGCGAAAACGACCGCCGAAAAGTAGCGCCGCGCGGAACTAATGCATCGGACCGAAAAGTGCGCGCACTTTTCGGATAAATCTGATGCATAAACAAAGAACTGAGGCGCAGCTCCGCGTTCAGCGGAGCGTCCGGCGCTCTAGCGAGGCGGTCATTGCCCACCGGCAACCTCGCCACTATGGCTTCTAATCCTTGAAGCCGTACAGTTCGGCCGGATTTGTGGCCAGGATCTTCGTGCGGGTTTGTTCGTCCGGCGCCCAGTCGAGCAGCAGGTCGAGCAGGCCGGGATCGTCGGGGTACCCGAACTTGTCCGCCTGCGAATGCGGCCAGTTGCTCGCCCACAGCATCCGCTCCGGCGCGGCGCGCACCAGCGCCTTGGCGAGCTGTCCGACATCGTCGTAATCCGGTGCACCGGTCTTGGAGGTCTCGTAGGGCGCCGACAGCTTGACCCAGCAGCGGCCCGTATCGACGATCCGCAGCAGAGATTTGAACGCCGCGTGATCGGTCGGCACCGGCTCGAGAAATTTGCCGACATGGTCAATGACGAACTGGCCCGGCAGCCCGGTCAGCATCGCCTCGTAGTCCGGAAGTTGCCGTCCGTCCAGTTGCACGATTGCGTGCCAGCCAAAGGGCTGCACCCTCGCCGCCATTTCCTCAAGCTTATCGAGGCCCAGCGTACCGCCGTGGAGCGCCATGCAGCGGAAGGCACGCGCCCCGCCTTCGTTCAACCGGTCGAGCTCGGCATCGCTCACGCCCGGCGTCACCACGACGACGGCGCGGGCGCAGGCGCCGAGCTGCGCGACGGACTCCATCAGCAGCGAGTTATTCTCGCCATAGGCATTGGACTGCACTCCGACAACGCGCTCGATGCCGAGCCAGCTCATGAGCTGGCGGTAGTCCTCCACGGAAGCGTCGGCGGGCGACGGCGTGCCGGGCAGCGCCAGATATTGCTTGTGGTAGAAATGCATATGCGTGTCGCAGGTGCCGGGCGGCGTCTTCAAGCGCGGAGCACGGCCCGTCAGCGGTCTTGTCGTCATGGAGTTTCCTTCAGCACATGCGGTAACGGTCGAGCACGGAATGATGGGGTTCGAACCCCAGGCCCGGCCCTTTTGGAACTGCGATTTTGTCCATTCTTTGGCAGAGGGATGTCGTGGCCGATCCATGCCTCCGGACGGGTGTAAAGAAACTCGACCAGCCCAAGGTCCGGCAAACACGCCGCAAGCTGCAGCGTCGCCCAATAACCCGGCCCGAAATAGGCGAGTGCGGCATGGCCGTCTTACCGGCAGCCGACGCTAGCGCAGCAACGGCGATAAACTCGCTCACGCCGCCAACCTTGGTAACGCTCGGTTGCGGGAAATCGACTCCGGGGAGGAGTCGCTTGAACTCCATGGCGGTACAAGCATTCTCGCTCGCGGCAAGGCTCACGCCGAGCCAGGACAGAGGCTGCAGTGCCTCATAGTCGTCCGGCGGGAAAACCGGCTCGAAATGTGTCCAGCCGTGCGGGACGGAACGAGGCCCGCGATGCACGCGCCCGGACCAGATCGGCGGCATATAGGTTGGCTTTGATCTCGACACCGTCCGCCGGTCTCAATATGGGAATCAAACGACACGTTCTGCTTTGCAGCGGGATATCATATCGAGGGCGTATCGCCTTGCAGCGGAAACAGGGGGCGGAGTTCAAGCAATGACGATCGGGATCGCCGTGGTGGGCCTGGGAATGGCGCACAAGCCTCACATCCAGAGCCTGCGCGAGCTGGACAGCCGCGCGCGCATTGTCGCCTGCCATTCCCCGAGTGAAGGGCGGCGTGAGGCATTTGCCGTGGCTCACCCGGACCTGCCTGTGAGCGCGGATCTTGATACGGTCCTCAGCGATCCGACCGTTGACGCCATCATACTGCTGACGCCGCCGATGACCCATGCCGACCTGGTCGCCCGATGCGCGGCGGCGGGCAAGCACGTGCTGCTCGAAAAGCCTTTGGACGTCACGGTGGAACGGGCGCGACGATCCGTAGAGTTGATGGAGCAAGCCGGCTTACGCTTCGCCATCGTGCTGCAGCACCGTTTCCGCGACGCATCGCGCAAGCTGGCCGCCATCCGGCAAAGCGGAGAGCTGGGTGCGCTGATCTCGGCTTCGGCTTCGATCCGCTGGTGGCGTCCGCCGGACTATTTCGCCCAGCCGGGCCGGGGCATGAAGGCGCGCGACGGTGGCGGCGTGCTGTTGACCCAGGCCATCCACACCCTCGATCTGTTCCAGAGCCTCACCGGACCGATCGCGCGCGTTACCGCGATCGCGAAGACCTCACCGCTGCGCAGCATCGACACCGAGGACATCGTTGCCGCCGCCGTGGAATTCGGCAATGGCGCCATCGGCACCATCGACGCGACGACCGTGTCCTTTCCAGGTTTTCCCGAGAAGATCGAACTCGCCTGCGCAAGGGGCACTGCGGTACTCGAAGCGGAGTCGCTCGCCGTCTTCTACCAGGACGGCCGCGTGATCCGCCACGAAGGTCCGCAGTCCAGGAGCGGTGGAGCCGATCCCATGGCCTTTTCGCATGACGCACATAAGGCGATGATCGTCGATTTTCTGGACGCCATCGAACAGGGGCGGGATCCCGCGGTCAGCGGGCGCGAAGCCCTTAAGGTTCAGGGGCTGATCGAAGCCCTGCTCGCCTCCTCGCAAACCGGACAGTGGCTATCGCTCAAATGACCAATCACCGCGTCTTCCTCAGCCATACCCCCGATATGCTGGCGAACTATTATGGCCCGCGCGCCGTGGCAGCGCTGAAAGAGATCGCCGAGGTGGTGATCAATCCCACCGAAGATCATCTTGATGCCAATGCCCTGGCGGTCCATGCCGCCGGCTGCACCGTCATCGTCTCGGACCGCATGACGCCGGGGCCAGCCCGCTTCTTCGATCAGGCGCCGCAGAGCCTCGTCGCCTTCCTGCGCTGCGCGGTCGATATCCGCAATGTGGATGTCGAGGCCGCCAGCAGCCATGGCATTCTGGTCACGCGGGCGACGCCCGCCTTCGCCGCTTCAGTCGCGGAGCTCGGCATCGGCATGATGATCGATCTTGGCAGGGGTGTTTCCACCGCGGTCGGCACCTACCGCTCCGGCGGCGCGCCCGTGGCACGGATGGGACGGCAGCTCCAGGGCTCGTCCATCGGCATCATCGGCTATGGCGTGATTGGCCAGCATCTGGCTAAGCTGGCCAGCGCCTTCGGGATGACGGTTCTCGTCCACGATCCATACAAGATCATCGCCGATCCCAATGTGGCACAGCTGTCTCTTGAAAAACTTCTGAGCGAGGCGGATTTCGTCGTCTGCCTGGCGCTGGCAACGGCGGAGACCGAGAACTTGATAGACGCCGCCGCTTTCGCCCGCATGCAGCCGCACGCGTATTTCATCAATCTCTCACGCGGTAATCTTGTCGATGAGCAGGCCCTTGCGGCAGCCCTCGACGCCAAGCGTATTGCCGGCGCTGCGATGGATGTCGGCCGCGCACCCGATCAAATGCCGAGCCCGGAACTGGCCGGCCGCGCCGACGTCGTCGCGGCACCCCATATCGGGGGGCTGACGCCTGGGGCGGTCGAGCATCAGGCTTTCGACACGGTGAGGCAGGTGCGCGCAATCCTGGCGGGGCTGACGCCGGAAAATGCCGTCAATCTTGATGCCGCGACGCGGTTTGCGCGATTTCGTCAAAGCCTGGGCAACGAGAGGCCGCCGTCGACGTGAGCACCTCGCCCCTGGAGTAAAGAGGCGCGCCCCCTTTGAGGCGGCGGCCCCTCAGCACCACGCAGGCAGCCGATACGGCCCGCAGATCGTTACATACCGAACCCGGCTCAGCTCGGGAATTCGATGGTCGGCAGACCACTTCTTCCTCGGATGCGGTCACTATCGCTGCCCCCACACCAAGAGCAGCGGCACTCGCCCAGACCGATAGCGACATGGCCTCGGTTCCAATTCTGGCTGGCCTCGTCTAGCATGCGCGCGGCCAAAGGGGGGTAATGGAATGAGCTTTTCAGGCGTTTTCGCGCAAATCGTCGCGCTGGTCGGCACCGGCACGGTCTTGTGGCGGCACCGGAGCGGTGCGTACGAGCCGGCATTCGGCAATGCACCGGTGATCCCGGCGGCAAAGCCGCAAGGCAGCATCCCGACACTTAAGATGCCGACGGCGAGGGGATGGGTCCAGGGGCAGACGCCTATTGCGGCGCCTGGGCTCAAGGTCAATGCGTTCGCGACCGGTCTCAAGCATCCCCGCTGCATCTACGTGCTGCCCAATGGCGACGTCACCGTCGCCGAGGCCCATTTCCTGCCTGCACCCATCAGGAGTGTTTTTGATTACGCCATGTTCAGCACGCAGAAACGCGCCGCCGCCGTGGGGATCAGCCCGAACCGCATCACGCTGCTCCGCGACCCGGATGGGGACGGCGTGGCCGAAACGCGGGAGGTGTTCCTGGAGGGGCTGAATCAGCCGTTCGGCATGGCGCTCCTGGGCGACACGTTCTACGTCGGCAATACCGACGGCGTGGTCGCCTTCCCCTATGCGGCCGGCGCGAGCCGCATCACTGCGCGGGGGCGCAAGCTGGCCGACTTCAAGCCCGGTGGCCATTGGACGCGCAGCCTGCTGCCGAGCCCGGATGGGTTGAAGCTCTTTGCCGGGGTCGGGTCGTTCAGCAATATCGGCGACAACGGCATGGAGGCCGAGGAGGGCCGGGCGGCGATCTACGAGCTCGATCTGGCAAGCGGCACAAGCCGCATTTTCGCCAGCGGCCTGCGCAACCCGGTGGGTCTGGCATGGGAGCCTCAGACCGGTGCGCTCTGGACGGTGGTCAACGAGCGCGACGGCCTGGGCGACGAGACGCCTCCCGACTATCTGACCTCGGTGCGCGAAGGGGGCTTCTACGGCTGGCCCTATTGCTACTGGGGACAGACGGTGGACGACCGGGTGCCGCAGGATCCGGCCATGGTCGAAAAGGCCATGACGCCGGACTATGCGCTGGGCGGGCACACGGCGTCGCTGGGCCTCTGCTGGCTGCCCGCCGGCACGCTTCCCGGCTTTCCCGACGGCATGGCCATCGGGCAGCACGGCTCCTGGAACCGCAGCACGCTGAGCGGCTACAAGGTCATCTTCGTGCCGTTCGCGAACGGGCGCCCTGCCGGTCCGCCGCGCGATGTTCTGACGGGGTTCCTCTCGCCGGACGAACGGGTGTCCTATGGACGTCCGGTCGGGGTGGCGGTTGGACCCGATGGCGGCTTGCTGGTGGCGGACGATGTGGGCAATGTGGTCTGGCGCGTCACGGCCGAGCAGCGGGGCTGAGCGGCGGCCGCCGTGATCGCCTCGAGTAAAGTCGGACCGTACTAAACCGCTCGGACTTCCTGCACCTCGGGAATAAAGTGGCGCAGCAAATTCTCGATACCATGGCGTAGCGTGGCGGTCGACGATGGGCACCCGGCGCACGCGCCGCGCATATGCAGAAATACGACGCCGTCCTCGTAGCCATGAAAGACGATGTCGCCGCCATCCTGCGCAACGGCCGGGCGAACGCGGGTGTCGAGCAGTTCCTTGATCGTCTGGACGATTTCGCCGTCTTCGCCCGATTCCTTGCCGGCGCTGTGGCCGTCGCCTTCGGGCAGATCGGTCACCGCGGGCGCACCGGAGAGATAATGTTCCATGATTGCGCCGAGCAGCGCGGGCTTCAGATGCTGCCACTCGCCGCTGCTCTTGGTCACGGAAATGAAATCGCTGCCAAGGAACACGCCCGCGACGCCTTCAACTGCGAAAAGCCGAGTGGCAAGGGGAGACGCCTGCTCGGCTGCGGCGGGATCGCGGAAGTCGCGCGTGCCGGTCGGCAGCACGGTGCTGCCGGGGATAAATTTCAGCGTCGCGGGATTGGGCGTCGCTTCGGTCTGAATGAACATCGGGATCACCTCACATGCGATCCGGCCATGCCGCTCGGCCGGAAAGCAGTTTAGAATTATTCCATTCATAGTAAGGGCGCAAGGCCGCCGAGTTCAAGGGGCAAGCCCCCCGCACCTCGAATGCCTTAAGCAAGCGCCTCGATCTCTTCAAGCGTGAGCCCTCCGGGCACCACGGTGATGGGGATCGGGAAGCTGCCAGCATTCTTGCCGCCCGCCAGCGAGGAGACGAGCGGCCCGGGGCCTTCCGGGTCCACCGACGCGCCAAGCACCAGGATGCCGATTTGCGGATCCTCCTGGATCAGCGCGGTGATCTGGTCGGATTTGACGCCTTCGCGGACGATCTCCTCCGGCGCGAGATCTTCATAACCCCAATGCTTCAATTTGCGCCCATACAGCCGGAATACGGCCTTGGCCTTGGCCTGCGCTTCCTCACGATAGGCCTCCTCGACGCCGATCCAGTGCTGGAAATCGGCGGGCTCGATGACATAGAGGAGCGCGAGGCCGCCGCCGGTGCGGCGCGCGCGCCTGACCGCATAGGCGAGGGAAATTTCCGTTTCGGGCGACTCGTCCACAACAACCAGCAGCTTGCGCTTATGCCCTTCATGAAAAATCTTACGCAGCTTGCGCGTTTGCATTACCGGGCTCTCGGTGAGTTCGACGAATTGTTCAGCTTCGCAGAAATCCTACTATGTCTTTGATCTGCCGCAAATGGCCGGATGCTATTTCGTCTGCCCGCTCGGACCCGCTCTTAAGCACCTTGTCAATATAGCCACGATCGTCGGAAATCCGATTCATGTTGGTGCCGATAGGCTCAAGTTTCTCAACGGCCAGCTCAACGAGAGCGTTCTTGAATTTCGAGAATTGCCCGCCGCCGAATTCTTTCAGTACGGCTGCCTTGTCCACCTTCATCAATGCCGCGTAAATGCCGACGAGATTGTCCGCTTCCGGCCGATGCTCCAGACCTCCTACTTCGGTCGGCAATGGCTCGGGATCGGTCTTCGCCTTCTTGATTTTTTTGGCGATAGCGTCGGCGCTGTCGGTGAGATTGATGCGCGACATGTCCGAAGGGTCGGATTTGCTCATCTTCTTGGTGCCGTCGCGGAGCGACATGATGCGAGTTGCCGGACCGGAGATCAATGGTTCGGGTAGGGGAAAGAACCCCTCCGCAAAGCCCCTCACGGAAGCACTTTCGGCGAAATCATTATTGAATTTCTGTGCGATGTCGCGGGCGAGTTCGAGATGCTGCTTCTGGTCGTCGCCGACCGGCACATGCGTGGCGCGGTAGAGGAGAATATCCGCCGCCATGAGGCAGGGATAGGCGAACAGCCCGACCGAGGCGTTCTCGCGGTCATTGCCGGCCTTCTCCTTGAATTGCGTCATCCGGCTGAGCCAGCCCATGCGGGCGACGCAATTGAAAATCCAGGCCAGCTCGGCGTGCCCGGAAACCTGGCTCTGATTGAAGATGATGTGCTTTTCCGCGTCGATCCCGGCGGCGAGGAACGCAGCCGTGACTTCCCGCGTGCTCTGGCGCAGTTCATCCGGGTCCTGCCAGACGGTGATGGCGTGCATGTCCACCACGCAGAACAGGCAGGGCGCTTCCTTTTGCAATTCGACGAATTTGACGATCGCACCGAGATAATTGCCCAGATGCAGATTGCCGGTCGGCTGGACGCCGGAAAATACGCGTTTTTCGAGTTTCATGTGCGAGGCCTCCGGAGCGGCTTATCGCGCGGGTTGCGAGGCGGCGCAAGGGTTTCGTCGGGGCCGGCCTCAAGTAGGGTGTGGGAGAACGTAGCGGCAACCTCCGGTGGATAGAGCGGACAGGCATTTGAAACTCGCTTTTGGGCGTCGCGGGAGACCGCGTAGATGGCAGATGCCAACTAACGAGGAGAACATGCCCCGTATCTTCGACTGCTTTACGTTTTTCAATGAGCTCGACATACTTGAGGCGCGCCTACAGGAGATGTCACCCGTGGTTGGCGCTTTTGTCCTGGTCGAGGCAACCCGGACCTTCCAGGGAGCTCTTAAGCCTCTCCACTATTCCGAGAACAAGGGCCAATTTGCCGAATTCGCCAATCGGATCATTCACGTCCTTGTGGATTCCCGGATGACATGTCTGCCATGATCTACGGCAAATGCCCAATGGCCGCAGCGAGCCCGGCGAGGCTCGTCAGATTGTGGCACGGCCGCAGCTCGCTGACATGCCGCTCCAACTCGCGCGCCCCAGCCGCGAGCGGCGCGTAATCCTCATAGCGCAGCAGCGGGTTCAGCCAGATCAGCTGGCGGGACGAGGCGCGCAGGCGGCGGGCGGCGGGACCGATGCCTTCCCCGCCCATGCGGTCGAGTCCGTCGGTGAACAGGAGCACCGTCGCGTTTTGACCGAGCACGCGGCGCGCCCATTGCCGGTTGAATGTGGCGAGACTTTCCCCGATCCGGGTGCCGCCCGACCAGTCCGCCACCGCTCCGCCGACCTTGGCAATCGCGGCATCGGGATCGCGATTGCGCAAGACGCGGGTCACATTCGTCAGCCGGGTGCCGAACAGGAAGCAATGCACCCGCTCCCCGGCATTGACGAGCGCGTAGAGGAAATGCAGGAACAGCCGCGCATAGGCGTCCATCGAGCCGGAAATGTCGCACAGCACGACAAGGGGCGGATGGCGCGTGCGCCGGGCCTTGTAGAGCGGCAGCATCGCTTCGGTGCCCTGCGCGCCCGCCGCGCGCAGCATGCGGCGCAGATCGAGCCGCTCCCCCCGGCCGTGGCTGAGGGCGGCGAAGCGGCGCGTCCTGATCTTCGCCAGCGCGACAGCGAGATCGGCGATGACCCGGCGGGCAAGCAGCAGCTCCGCCGCCGTCATTTGTTCGAAGTCCTTCGCGGCGAGCACTTCGAGTTCGCTGGCCGAACCGGTCGCGTCGAGCTGGATCTGGTCGCGCTCCACGGCCTGCATTTCGGCATGGTGCAGAAACAGGCTGTCCGCCAGGCGGCGCGCCATGGCGTCGCGCGGCTTGGCTTTCGCCCCGGGCGCTTTCGGCGCCATCACGGAGAGAAGCTGCTGCAGATAGCCGGGATCGCGCCAGATCAGGTGGAAAGCCTGGTTGAAGATCTCGCGCTCCGAGGGCCGCGTGACGAAAACGGCGTGCAGCGTCCAATACAGCGTCTTCGGGTTGCCGATGCCGGCGGCCATCACCGCTTCGGTCGCCAGGATTACCTTTTGCGGCCCGATCTCCAGGCCGGAGGCGCGCAGCAGCCGGGCGAAACCAAGGATGTTGGCGGCGATTTTCCCGCCATCCGCCTCGGCCGCGACGATATTGGCGCCCAGCGGCTGCCGCGGTCGTCTGCCCCGCGCCGTACCGCGACCGATTTTTCATCGATGTCAGCCAAGATGCTTAGCCCGTGGATGTTTGCGTAGCTTGCCGCTTCGCCCCACTCTTGAGAGGGTGGGGTGAGGGCTACGGAACAACCGTGGAAAAGTAGTCCCTCACCCGAAATGCTGCTCCGATCTCTCCACTTGGGAGAGGTCGGATCGCGCTGCGAAGTGTCTTCCCGACGCCGGTTTGCCCGAAATCTTTGATTTCGCCGGCAAGAGCGTGGGCCGGGACGAGCATCTGTCGGGCAGCCATCCAGGTCCCCTCACTCCCCCGCCCGCGCCTCGAACGCGGTCTCGCGCGCCCGCGACTTCACCTGCTCCAGCAGCCGCGCGGCCTCGCTGCCCTGGATGCGGGCGATGTCGTCCTGGTATTTCAGCAGCGTGCCCAGCGTGGAGTTCACCGCGTCGGCGTCGAGGGCGACGCAGTCGAGCGTGGTGAGGGCCTGCGCCCAGTTGATGCTCTCGGCGATGCCGGGGTTCTTGTAGAGGTCCATCTGGCGGATGCACTGCACGAAGGCGACGACCTGGCCGGTCAGCTCCTTCGCCGCTTCCGGCACTTTCAGAGCCAGGATCTCGGCTTCCCGCGCGGCCGTCGGATAGTCGATCCACACATAGAAACAGCGGCGGCGGACGGCGTCGTGCACTTCGCGAGTGCGGTTGGAGGTGATGATGGTGACCGGCGGCTCGGTGGCGCGGATCGTGCCGAGTTCCGGGATGGTGATCTGGTAATCGCCGAGGATTTCCAGGAGGAACGCCTCGAACGGCTCGTCCGCGCGGTCCAATTCGTCGATCAGCAGCACCGGGCTGCGTCCCTCCACCGAAAGCTCCAGCGCCTGCAGCAGCGGGCGCTTCAGCAGATAGTCGGCGCTGTAGATGTCGCGCTCGATGCTGGCGGTGTCGGACCCGGCGCCGGCTTCCGCCGCGCGGATATGCAGAAGCTGGCGGCCGTGGTTCCATTCATAGGCGGCTGAGGCGAGATCCAGCCCTTCATAGCATTGCAGGCGCACCAGCGGGCGGCCGAGCACATCCGCCAGAACCTTGGCCAGTTCCGTCTTGCCGACCCCAGCTTCGCCTTCCAGCAGCAGCGGTCGTTGCAGCGTCAGCGCCAGGAAGACCGACGTGGCCAGCGCCTCGCTCGCGAGATAGCCGCCCGAGGCCAGACGCTCCTTGGTTTCGGCGACATTCGCAGGCAGATCCGCCATCAGCTTACCTTCATGGCGCGTGCGCGTGCCGCGACGGCAAGCCGCTTCGGATCGACGGCGAAGACCGCGCGCGGTGTGCCCGCCGCCGCCCAGACCGTATCGTAGCCGAGCAGGTCCTCATCGATGAAAACCAGCATCGGCGTGGCGTGGCCGAGCG
This sequence comes from uncultured Alphaproteobacteria bacterium, assembly GCA_963731855.1. Classification (GTDB taxonomy): domain Bacteria; phylum Pseudomonadota; class Alphaproteobacteria; order Rhizobiales; family Rhodomicrobiaceae; genus R-RK-3. Next base: position 253,676 of record CAVSXH010000004.1, read on the forward strand.
GCGGGATGCCGCCTATTGCGAAGCCGGTAACCTCGCGCACATAGGCGGCGTCGGGCCGCGCCAGGCTTTCGCCCAGGGCCGCCCCGACGTCCGTCTCGTTGAGGCGGTTGGCGCCGGAGACCAGCATCAGATAAGGCTTGCCGCTCTCCGCCCCGCGAAACACCAGCGACTTGACGATCTGCGCGACGGCGCAGCCGCAGGCCGCCGCTGCGTCCTCCGCGGTCCGGGTGCTTTCCGCCATTTCGACCACCGTAACATCGAGCCCCCGGGCGCGCGCCGCTTCTTGCACGCGCATGGCGCTCGCCGGAAGCTCTGGCTCGGCCGAACTCAAGCGCCAGGGCCTTTTCGGTTCCGATTGTATCGGAACGGGGCTCTATCTCTTTGTCTTGCGCATGATCCTCATCGCAAAATCGCTTCCACTTTTGCGGACTCATGCCCCGGCGTCGATCACGGCGCGTTCCGCCATGGCGCCGATCAGCGCGGCGCGGTATTCAGCGCCGCCATGCATGTCGCTCATCAGACCGGAGGACGGCACCTTGATGCCGCTCAACGCCGAGGCGGCGAAATTGCTCTTCAGCGCCTGCTCCATTTCGGCAACACGGAACACGCCTTTCTGGCCCGCGCCCGGATACCGCGAGGCGCACATCGCCCGACGAGAACACGCCGCCCGACCTCTTCGACACAAAGACGGTTACGAGGCAAAGCGCGAGGCGCGTTGCGGCGAATTTCGCAGAGCCTGCCCGCTCGGGAATCGGAAAGCGGATGGCGGTGATAATCTCGCCGGGCTGCAACGCGGTCGAAAACATGCCGGTGAAAAAGCTGTCCGCGTCGAGCTGGCTTTTGTCGGTGACGATGGTCGCGCCGAGCCCGAGCAACGCGGCCGGGTAGTCCGCCGCCGGGTCGTTATTCGCCACCGAGCCGCCAATCGTGCCGCGATGGCGGACTTGGGCATCGCCGATGTGCTCGGCACGAGCTTGGCGAGCGCCGGGATCGCGGAGCGCACTTCGGCGCTGGCGCAGACTTCCGCGTGGGTGGTCATTGCGCCGATGACCAGATTGCCGCCCTCGCGGCGGATGCCTTTCAGCTCGGCGATGTTGCCCAGATCGACCAGCACGCCGGGGTTAGCCAGCCGCTGTTTCAAAGTCGGAATGAGAGAGTGCCCGCCCGCGATCAGCGTCGCCTCCGCATTCGCGGCAAGCGCGCTCGACGCCTCGGCGAGGGATGAAGGGCGCACATAGTCGAAGCTATACATTTGTTTCTCCCGGCGATTATTCTGTTGGCCACACTGCCCATAATTCGTTTAGTGGCTGGATTCCCGCATTCGCGGGAATGACATCGAAATGGCGGTCAGGCCGTCATTGTCTTCCCTCACGCCGCCTTGTTTGTCATGCTCGCGAAGGCGGGCATCCAGCCTAGGTCCCCTATTCCGCGGCCATTTTCGTTCCGCCGTTAATGGCCCGCCAAATCTTTTCGGGCGTTGCCGGCATGTCCATGTGATCGACGCCGAATTCCTTCAGCGCGTCGACCACCGCATTGATCACCGCCGGCGGCGCGCCGATGGCTCCGGCCTCGCCGCAGCCCTTGACGCCCAGCGGATTATGGGTGCAGGGCGTGCCGGCCATCGTGTGCACCTTGAAGGACGGCAGGTCGTCGGCACGCGGCATGCAATAATCCATGTAGGAGCCGGTCAGCAGCTGGCCGTTATCGTCGTAGACGGCGTTTTCGAGCATGGCCTGGCCAATGCCTTGGGCGATGCCGCCATGCACCTGGCCCTCGACGATCATCGGGTTGATGATGTTGCCGAAATCGTCCGCCGCCGCGAAGGATACGATCTCCGTGAAGCCGGTCTTCGGCTCGATCTCTACCTCGCAAATATAAGTGCCGGCGGGGTAGGTGAAGTTTTTCGGATCGTAGAAGGCGGTTTCCTCAAGGCCCGGTTCGAGCGTGTCGATCGGATATTGATGCGGGACATAGGCGGTCAGCGCGATTTCGCCGAACGCCTTGGTCTTGTCGGTGCCTTTCACCGTATAGGCGCCGTTTTCGAAGGCGATGTCGCCCTCGGCGGCCTCGAGCAGATGCGCCGCGATCTTGCGGCCCTTCTCGATCACCTTGTCGAGCGCCTTGACCAGCGCCGCGCCGCCCACCGCGATCGAGCGCGAGCCGTAGGTGCCCATGCCGAACGGCACCTTGTCGGTGTCGCCATGCACGATTTCGACATTGGCGCTGTCGATGCCCAGCTTGCTGGCCACCACCTGCGCGAAGGTCGTCTCATGACCCTGGCCGTGACTGTGACTGCCGGTAAGGACCGTAACGCTGCCGGTCGGATTGACGCGGACGGTGGCGGCCTCGTATAGCCCGGCCCGCGCGCCCAGTGCGCCGACAAGGCTGGACGGCGCGATACCGCAAGCCTCGATGTAGGAGGCGACGCCGATGCCGCGCAACTTGCCCCTACCCTTCGCCTCGGCGCGGCGGGCCTCGAAGCCAGAATAGCCGGCCATCTCCATGGCCTTATTCAGCGCGGCTTCGTAGTCGCCCGTGTCGTAGACCAGCGCGACCGGCGTATTGTACGGGAACTGGCTCGGCTGGATGAAATTCAGCCGGCGCAATTCGGCCTGATCCTTGCCCATCTCCTGCGCGGCCTTGCTCATGATACGCTCAAGAATATAGGTCGCCTCCGGGCGGCCCGCGCCGCGATAGGCGTCGACCGGCACCGTGTTGGTGAACACCGCCTTCACATTGCAGTGGATGGCGGGCGTCGTATATTGCCCGGCGAGCAGAGTCCCGTGCAGCCAGGTCGGAACGCAGGGCGCGAAGGTGGAGAGATAGCCGCCGAGATTGGCCAGCGTCTCGCATTTCAGCCCGATGGCGCGCCCATCGGCATCGAAGGCCATCTCGGCATGGGTGACGTGATCGCGGCCATGCGCGTCCGACAGGAATGCCTCGCTGCGGTCGCAGGTCCATTTCACCGGACGGCCGACGCGCTTCGACGCCCAGGTGACGAGCGCTTCCTCGGCATAGTGGTAGATCTTCGAGCCGAAGCCGCCGCCGACATCGGGGGCATAGACGCGCAGCTTATGCTCGGGAATCGACAGCACGAACGCGCCCATCAGCAGCCGGATGACATGCGGATTCTGGCTCGTGGTGTAGAGCGTGTAATCCTCGGTGCCCATCTCATATTGGCCGATGGCGACGCGCGGCTCTATGGCGTTCGGAATCAGCCGGTTGTTGATCAGGTCGAGTTTGGTGACGTGGGCGGCGCGGGCGAAGGCGGCATCCACGGCGGCTTTGTCGCCCAGCTCCCATTCGAAGCAGAGATTGTTGGGCGCTTCATCATGCACCGGCGTGCCGCCACCCGAGAGCGCCGCCTTCATGTCCATCACGACCGGCAATTCGTCGAGATCGAGCTGTACCAGCTCCGAGGCGTCCTTCGCCTGCTGATAGGTTTCGGCGATGATTGCGGCGACCGGATCGCCGACATGGCGCACCTTACCGGCCGCAAGAATCGGGTGCTTCGGCTCCTTCATGGGCTGGCCGTGCACATCCGTCACCAGCCAGCCGCAGGGCACGCCGCCGGCGCCGGAGGTGTCGATGTCCTCGCTGGTATAGACCGCCACGACGCCCGGCGCGCTTTTAGCCGCCGAAGTGTCGATCGACCGGATCGTCGCATGCGCCACCGATGAGCGCAGAAAGTAGCAATAGAGCTGGTTCGGCAGGTTGATGTCGTCGGTATATTTGCCCACGCCCTTGATGAAGCGGAAATCCTCGCGCCGTTTCACGGCTGCGCCAATGCCCTGGACCGTCATTGTTTTCTCCAAGCTTTGATCTTTGCGCTCGCCATTATTCGGCGGCGGCCGCGCGGCCGCTCATTTGCGCAGCGGCGATCTGCACAGCCTTGACGATGTTGTGGTAGCCGGTGCAGCGGCAAATATTACCCTGCAGCCAGATTCTGATCTCCGGCTCGGTCGGGTTCGGGTTCTGCTTCAGCAGGTCGGCAGTGGACATGATCATGCCGGGCGTGCAGAAGCCGCATTGCAGGCCGTGCGCTTCGCGGAAGGCTGCTTGCACCGGATGCAGATCGGTGCCGTTGGACAGCCCTTCGATCGTGGTGATCTTCGCGCCTACCGCCTGGGCGGCGAGCACCGTGCAGGATTTGACGGAATGGCCGTTCATATGCACCACGCACGCGCCGCATTGCGAGGTGTCGCAGCCGACATGCGTGCCCGTCAGGCCGAGCTTCTGCCGCAAAAAGTCGGCCAGCAGCATATTGGCGTCGGCCTGCCCGTTGACGGACCTGCCATTCACTTCCATCGAGACTTCCGGCATCTCTTCTCGCTCCTCCCAATCCCTGGATGCGTTTCCTGCCCGCATGGGAACGCGGGGTCAAGCGCTCGCCGCTTCTGTCGAGCGGGTTGGCGGGATTATGGCATGGCGACGGCTAAGTGCAAATAACTCAGCGATGTTTGTGCGCAATGTGGGACGGGGCGTTCGGTGGACGAAGCGCGGCCGGAAACGCAGGTCACAAGGCCATTTCCAATTCGACAAAGTCGGCCGCGAACCCATCCTCGACGGATCGGCATCAAAACCTGCAGCGTCGCGCTCCGATACTGAACCGAAGGATTTACCTCGTCGTCCCGGCCTTGAGGCGGGACCTCATAGCCTCACAGCACGGCAGGAAGCTGCAGGAATGCGAGTAGGTCCCGGCTCAAGACCGGGACGAAGCCGAACAAGTCGCGCGCCAGCCCTAATGCCCCAGGATCTGGCTGAGGAACAGCTTCGTGCGCTCGCTTTGCGGGTTGTTGAAGAAGCGCTCTGGGTCCTGGATTTCGACGATCTGGCCCTGGTCCATGAACACGACGCGGTGCGCCACTTGCCGGGCAAAGCCCATCTCATGCGTCACGACCAGCATGGTCATGCCGCTTTCGGCCAGGTCGATCATCACGTCGAGCACTTCGGAGATCATTTCGGGATCGAGCGCCGAGGTCGGCTCGTCGAACAGCATGACGCGCGGGTTCATGCAGAGCGAGCGGGCGATGGCGACGCGCTGCTGCTGCCCGCCGGAGAGCTGGCCGGGAAATTTGTGCGCCTGTTCGGGAATCCGCACGCGCTTGAGATATTCGTGCGCCGCCTCCTCGGCGTCCTTGCGCGGTACCTTGCGGACCCAGACAGGCGCGAGCGTCAGGTTTTCCAGCACGGTGAGATGCGGGAACAGGTTGAAATGCTGGAACACCATGCCGACTTCGCGCCGCACCTCTTCGATGTTCTTGAGGTCGTTGTTCAACTCGATCCCGTCGACGACGATCGTGCCCTCCTGATGCACTTCCAGCCGGTTGATGCAGCGGATCAGGGTCGATTTGCCCGAGCCCGACGGTCCGCATATGACGATACGCTCACCGCGCCCGACGATCAGGTCGATGTCCTTCAGCACGTGGAAATCGACGAACCATTTGTTCAGCCCGCTGATCGCGACCATTGGCGGGCCCTGCCTCGGCTCCGGCGAGGTGTTGGCGACGGGTCTGTCGGGAGCATCAATCACAGTCATGCGTCCGGCTCCACCTTTCGCTTATACGCTCGATCTTTCCGAAAACCGGTTCCACTTTCGGATCTCCCTTTGATCGGATTCGCTCTAATGTCGGTGCGACGTGTCGAGCCGGCGCTCGACGCGCTGGCTGTAACGCGACATGCTGTAGGTGCACATCCAGAAGATGAGCGCCGCGAAGATGTAGGCTTCGAAGTCATAGCCCTTCCATTCGATCGAGCGGCTCGCCGTCTGCGCCATGTTCAGCAGATCCAAGAGGCCGATGATGGCGACGAGGGAGGTGTCCTTGAACAGCGAGATGAAGGTGTTGACGATGCCGGGGATCGAAATTTTCAGCGCCTGCGGCAGCACGATCAGGACCATCTTCTTCCAATAGCCGAGCCCCAGCGAATCCGCCGCTTCATATTGCCCGCGCGGTATGGCCTGCAGGCCGCCGCGCACCGCTTCCGCCGCATAGGCGGACTCGAACAGCGTGATGCCGATCATGGCGCGCAGCACCTTGTTGAAGTCGACCTCCGAGGGGAAGAACAGCGGCAGCATCACCGAGGCCATGAACAGAATGGTGATCAGCGGCGTGCCGCGCCAGAACTCAATATAGACGATCGACAAGGCGCGGATGACCGGAAGATCCGAGCGGCGCCCGAGCGCCAGCAGGATGCCGAGCGGCAGGGATGCGACGATCCCGACGCTCGCCAGCGCGAAGGTGAGCAGGAAGCCGCCCCACTCATTGGTCGGGGCAACCGGCAGTCCCAGCCATTCGCCCTGGATGATGGCATAGGCGAGGAACGGAAAGCCGAACAGGGTGAACAGGCCGACCTTCGCCCTTATGCGGCGTTGTTGGCCAAAGCAGCCAGAACAGCAGCCCGCCGAGAATGGCAAAGGCGAGCACCGGCCGCCAGACTTCCTCAGGGTGCGAGCCGAAATACAGCCCGAACATGATCTGAGTGAAGCGGACCTTGATGAAGGTCCAGCAGGCGCCATCCGGATTGGCCTGACACACGGCCTTGTTCACACCGGCGAAATTGGCGTCCAGCAAGGCCCAGTGCAGCACCGGCGGGATGAGATAATAGAGCGCGACCAGGCAAAGCGCGGTCACGACCGTGTTGGTGATCGAACCGAACAGATGCTCGCGCGCCCAAAGCAGCGGACCCGATGCCAGCAGGGGCGGCGGGCGATCCGGCTTTTTCTCGAAGAGAACGGTCTCAACCATTTCCGCTATCTCTCCACCAGCTGAACGCGCTTATTGTAGATGTTCAGAATGGCCGACGTAATCAGGCTCAAGGTCTCGTAGACCACGATCGTCATGGCGATGATCACCAGGGCCTGGCCGGTCTGGTTGAGGGCGATGCCCGCCCACAGGCTCACCAGCTCCTCATAGGCGACCGCCACTGCGAGCGACGAATTCTTGGTCAGGTTCAGATATTGGTTGATCGTCGGCGGGATGATCACCCGCAGAGCCTGGGGAATGACGACGAGCCGCAGCATCTTCGCGCGGCTGAGCCCCAGGGATTGGGAGGCTTCCGTCTGTCCCCGCGACACGGAGGCGATGCCGCCGCGAACATTTTCGGCGATGAACGACGCCGTATAGGTCGACAGCGCGAACCAGAGCGAGAACAGCGGCAGCGGAACCTGAATGCCGCCGCTCAGATTGAACCGGCCGAGTTCCGGCCGCTCGAATTGGAGCGGCGCGTCGAACATCAGAAACGCCAGGCCGACCAGCCCCGCCATGACGAGCAGGCCATAGAACACGCCCGGCGGCCTTCGTCCGGTCAGATATTGCCGCCGCCTTGCCCAGCGCAAGAACACGATGATCGCAACGATCCCAAGAATGAACGCGGCGAGCAGCGCCCAGATTCCAAGGCCGTCCGCCGGCACGGGCTTGGGCAGGTACAGGCCGCGATTATTGAGGAATATCTCCCCGCCCGCGCTGAGGCTTTGCTGCGGAAACGGCAGCAGCGGCAGGAACACCGCAAAATTCCAGAACATGATTTGCAGCAGGACGGGGATGTTCCGGAACGTCTCGATATAGAGAAGCGCAAAGCGCGACAGGAAGAAATTGGGCGACAGCCGCATGATGCCGATCGGTGAAACCGATGAGGGTCGCGGCGATGATGCCCAGAACGCTGACGATGATAGTGTTCTGGATGCCGATCAGGAACACCAGCCAATAGGGGCTTTCCCCCAGCTTGTATTCGATGAAGGGCGAGAACCCGACCGCGAACGGCGCGACCTGATCCATGAAATCGAAGCCGGTCTGAATGCCCCGCACGCGCAGGTTGGAGACGGTGTTGTTGAAGATCGTGACCAGCGCCCAGATCACGATGGCGAGCACCGCAAGCTGAGCGGCAATGCCCCGCACGGCGGGATTTCGATACAGCGGGATCCGGGCTTTCTGGGCCAAGGCCTGTTTCATGGTGCGCCGCGTTGCCGGTATTCAAGGAGAACCGCCGAAGGACGGCGGCGTCCGGGGTGGTCCCGAACGCCGCTTGACATGTCCGGCTAGCGGATCGGCGGCGCGTACAGCAGCCCGCCCTTGCTCCACAACGCGTTGACGCTGCCATCGCGCTTCAGGCCGAGCGGCGTGATGTCCCGCTGATACATTTCGTCGTAATTGCCCACCGCCTTGACCGCGTCGAGCGCCCAGCTTGACGCAAGGCCGAGATTCTCACCCATCTTGTCCTCGGCACCGAGCAGGCGCTTGATGTCGGGGCTGGTGCTCTTAGCCTTCATTTCGTCGGCATTGGCCGATGTGACGCCGAGTTCATCGGCGGTGATCAGCGCATAGAGCGTCCAGGTGACAATGTCGCGCCATTGCGCATCGCCTTGGCGCACCGCGGGTCCAAGCGGCTCCTTGGAGATCGTCTCGGGAGAATGATGGCGCCGTCGGGCTGTTTTAGCTCGGTGCGGATGGCGGCAAGCTGGGATTTGTCCGAGGTCAGCACGTCGCATGCGCCGCCGTCGAAGCCTTCGCGCGTCTGCACGGAGGTGTCGTAGACGACGGGCTTGAATTGCATGCCGTTGCTGCGGAAATAGTCAGCGAGGTTGAGTTCGGTGGTGGTGCCGGCCTGCACGCAGACTGTCGCGCCGCCCAGTTCCTTGGCGCTCGCCACGTTCAGCGACTTCTTCGCCAGGAAGCCCTGTCCGTCGATATAGTTGAAATAGGTGAAGTCGATGCCGAGCGTGGCATCGCGGCTCATCGTGGCCGTGGTATTGCGCGACAGCACGTCGATCTCCCCGGAGGTCAGTGCGGTGAAGCGTTCCTTTGCGGTCAGATTGGTGAATTTGACCTTTGTCTTGTCCCCGAAGATCGCCGCCGTCAGCGCGTAGCAGAAATCGGCGTCGATACCGCGCATCTGGCCTTTGTCGTCGGGGGCCGAGAAGCCCGGCAGGCCCCCGTCAATGCCGCATTTCAGGTGCCCGCGGGCTTTGACATCGTCCAGTGTCGCGGCGGACGCCGGGACCGTCGCAAGTACCAAGGCGGCACATGCGCTCATGACAAGCGGAATAGCACGCATCGAAAACCTTCCTCTCCAAATGTGTTCGTCACCGTAAAAGCGAAGGCACAAACTGTGCCACATCGCCAAGCTAGCAGAAACCATCAGCGGGGGGAAAATATCGATAGTCGGGAGTGCATTAAGGCAGGCATGGGCTTGCGGGACGCGCAGCAGTGTGGCGGGTGGTGATATGATCAAGCGAACCCGGGGCGGCCTTACCGAAGTCGATCGGCGTTATCGGCGGGGTGCTGACGAAATAAGGCGCGGTGATCTGGGCGCCGTCCGGGAAGACGGCCAGCCAGTAATCGACGATGCCGGCGTCGTTGTCCACGCGCAGGACAAGATCCTGGCCGGCGCTGTCGATCCAGGTGGCCGCGCGCGGTAGTCGATCTCATTCAGCCCGATCATCTGCTTGCCCCTGGCGTCGTCCGGGCCGAACGCATGCAGGTAAGTCAACGTCGTCGCGCTGGCGTTGCGAACCCGATGGTGCTAAGCGCGTTGATCTGCGACGATCCGGGATGGCGGAACAGCTGGATGGGCGTCACCGTGTCCCTTGGGAGGGGCAGTCACATTTCAGACCCCAAACCAACAATCGCGCAAGCGAGCAAAGTGCGACGACGGTCAACGGCCGGGCTCATCCTGCCGGGCGGCGGCGCGCGGGGCGCCTATCAGGCTGGGGCTCTCAAGGCCATTGCGGAGATCGTCGGCGGCAAGCGCAACCCGTTTCCGGTTATCGCGGGCGCGTCGGTCGGCGCGATCAACGCCGCCGCCTTCGCCAGCCAGGCGAACGACTATCAGCAGAGCGTCATCCGTCTCGCGGAGTTCTGGGAAGGCCTGCGGGTCAGCGACATTTACCGCACCGATATCGCGTCGGTGGCGCTGCGCGGCCTGCATTGGGTGGCCGCGATCACGCCGCTCGCGGGGCTCGGCATCAAAGCGCCGCGCGCGCTTCTCGACAATGCGCCGCTGCGGGAACTGTTGCGGCAAAATATCGACTTCCACGGCATCGAACGGGCCATCGCCAGCGGTGCATTGCGCGCGCTCGCCATCACCGCCTCATCCTATAACCGGGCTCGCGCAGTGACTTTCTTCGAGGGACAGGACATGCTCGGTGAATGGACGCGGGCGCGACAGGATGGCGTTGCCGCCCAGCTCACCGTCAACCACCTTGTGGCGTCCGCGGCGCTGCCATTCATTTTTCCCGCCGAACGGATCGGGGACGAATATTACGGCGACGGATCGCTTCGACTGACGGCACCGCTCAGCCCGGCGATCCATGCCGGGGCAGATCGCATTCTGGTCATCGGCGTGCGCGATGAGCCGCCGCATCAGCCGCCGGCCGGCAACGGCGCTTATCCAAGTCTTGGCCTGATCGGCGGCTATATGCTTGATGTCATTTTCATGGACAATCTCGACACCGACATCGAGCGTTCCCGGCGCATTAACCGGACTATCGCGCAAGTCCCTCAGGAGAAGCATGCCGGTCTCGGCCTCAGGCCGATTTCGGTCCTGGCGCTGAAGCCGTCCATGGACATTCGCGACATCGCCCGCAGCCACGCCTCGGAGATGCCCTGGACGATCAGAATGCTGCTGCGTCAGCTGGGCGTCTGGGGACGGGATTGGCTGCTGCCCAGCTATCTGTTGTTCGGCCCTGGATATAACCGCGCCTTGATCGAACTCGGCTATCGGGACACGCTGGCGCGGCATGGCGAAATCGCCCATTTTCTCGGTGCCGGGGACAGGCTCTCGAAACGGCCGGCGGTCGCCCGGCCGGCGAGCCTGCGGCATCGCTAGCATGCGCCCTCCATGCGGGACGAGGACCTTATCATGGCCCATATGATCGACCGGGAAGACTGGGCGGATGATCCGGAACATTGGCAGGGCGAATTGCAGGGAGCGGCCCACGGCGCGAACATTTCGGTGATCTTCAGCCGTCTGCCCGAAGCCGGCGGCGGACCGCGTCTGCATCGGCATCCCTATCCGGAGACATTCATCATCCGCTCGGGCGAAGCGCTATTCACCGTGGGCGATCAGGAGATCAGAGCGGCCGCCGGTCAGATCGTGGTAGTCCCGCCGAATACGCCGCATAAGTTCAGCAATGCCGGTCCGGCTCCGCTGGAGACGATCGACATCCATGAAAGCGGTACCTTCATCACCGAATGGCTGGAATGACGACACCTGTCGCGACTATCAGTAACGGCCCGATCTCGCTTATGTGAATGCGACACCACTGAAAACGCTGCAATTATCGGTTTATAGGCAGTTTGCCGGGAACCGAAATCGCCCGCCGAAACTTTCCTCTCCATACAACAACGAGAGGAATCCCATGAAGCGCATTTTGATCGGTTTCGCCGCGTCGGCAGCGGTGCTTTCTCTATCGGCGGGCGCCTTTGCTTGCGCTAAGCTCGACACGGCGCAAAGCACCGATACCAATAACAAGACCATCATTTTGGCCCAGGCCGCGACCGGCGGGTCGACCGGTGGCCCGGCGGTGAGCGAGCCTGAAGAAAAGACGATCGGCGGCAAGCGTAAGACGGAAACGGATGCGCCGAGTGCGCCGGCTGCTCCGGGCACGACCGACACATCGGGCAGCGCCGGCGCGGTCGACGCTTCCCAGAGCAAGCGGAAAGACACCACCGAACCGGCTCAGTCAGGAGCCAAGTAACGGGTAACTCCGAAGGTTGTAGCGCCGCTTTATATGAAGCAGATGTACCGCATCCACTTGCGGTCCATCTGCTTTTTCATGCGTCACATCTACGCGCCCATAGTTGTACTGGGTCCTCGCCTTCGCGGGATTACGATTGACTGTGGTGCAGCGATTCCCTCACTCGATCAGGGCCAGGCGCGGATCTTGGGCGGTTGCAGTCGCCGGTATTCCAAGCTGCCGCAAGTGCTCAACCGCCATGCAGCTCATTTCGAGCCACTCAGCCCTCGCCGGCTGCGGACTTCACCCGCATCTCCTGGCGTCTCGGGCTGACCACGGAAACCGGCACCGCGGCCGGCTCGCTGCTCCGGGCGCGAACGAAATCCACATGGCGGATGACATTGGGGACTTCCTCGACTGCGGGTTCCTCTTCTGGAGCGGTGAGCAAGGTCCACATGGCGGCGCCCGCATACATCACCAGCGCGGCGAGGTCCTTGTAATCTTCCGCCTCGGGTACCCACCAGACGATGACGGTAAACGGTGCAAAGATCGCCAGCCCCAGAATGAAGCGCGACAGCCACCAGCCTGGAACCAGCGCGACAAGCGGCAGAGTCCAGATGAGATACCACGGCCATAGATGACTGATCGCCGCGAACGAGACCGCCGCCATCACCGCGATCGAGGTTCGCATCAGCTGTTCGGTGTCTGGCCGCTTCCAGAATGTGATGCATTGATGAACGGCAATGGCCGGGAAAATAACCGTGACCACCCGCCCGAGCGGAGCCAGCCAACCGCCCAGCGCCGTATCCACGGCAGCGAAGGCATCGCTCGGTTGCAGGAAATGCCAGGAGCTGATCAGCCTTACGCCATCGAAAAATTGTGGCGAACGGTAGAACGCGGCAAGCACTGCGAGGCTGAAAAGGGCTGGCAGGATCAGCCGCACGCCATAGTGCCAGAGAGGCATCTCGCGCGCCCTTAGGCAATACAGCACATCGACCAGCATCAACGGCGCCATCGTATATTTGCAGACGGCGGAGGCAGCGAGCGCCAATGGCGCGCTCCACCTGTTCTGCAGCAGCAGCAGCAGCCAGAGCAAGGCAGGCAAGGCCATGGCGATGTCGTTGTGCCCTTCTCCGACAGTTTGCCAAACGCCCAAAGGCACCCAGCCGGCGACCGCAAGCGACAGCGCTCTGGTTCCGGGCGCCGTCAGTCGCATGATACGATCGATCAGCCAGAGGGTCGCGCACCAGGCCGCCACCAGCGCCAGTTTGAAAAGCACTGCCGTCGCGAGGACGCTGCCGCCGCACACCGCCACCACAGCTCCCGATATCAGCGCCCAAAGCGGGCCGTAGGACATCGTCATCGGGAAATGGTCGAGCGGAAGCCCGTTCAGCATTTCCGGCGTAAATTTTTCATAATATGGGTTGATACCCGAAGCGATCATGTCGCCCCATACGATGGACAGCCAGAAATCCTGGGTAAAGATCGGATAGGCAAAGCTGCTGACGACCGCGAAAGCGACGGACCATTTCAGAACCAGCGTCGAAGTGGTATCCGCCACCACGGTGGAGTCCTGGCTGAGCAGGAAAAGCAGAGCTACAGCCGATGCGCTTGCGATGATCAGCGGCACCCAATGCGAAACCACCACCGCGAGGGGTCCGCCGAACAGCGCGCGGATCGCATCGACCTGCTCGGTGCCGTAAAGCGCGTTGAAAAATCCGGTGGCATTGGGGGAATAGGCGGGGTCCCACAAGGCCGGAGCCTGCAAATAGGACAGGGCCGACATTGCCAGATAGGCAAATATGGCCACGGCGCCAAGCACATTGATGTAGCGATGAAGCGATGACGCCGCCAAAACAATCCCCCACCAAAGGCCGCATTCGTGCCCCTGTTTAACGCTAAATTCCTGAACGATTGCTGAGAATTCAGAAGGTTCTCAGCGGCTTAAGTTCGTTTTTGCGCATCGGCGGGTGAAATGGACACACCACCGACCGCGCCGTCATCCCAAGTGGACCGTTTCGGCCGCATCAGCCACTCAAGTCGACGTTTTAACGTTCTGCCGCTTCGTATCGGCTCTCCGTCATAAGATTTCGGCGAGAATTTCACCGACAATCACGTTTCCTTCTCCTGACATATGCGAGTCGTTCACCCAGAATAGATCATCCGGGTTGATGTTTCGTTTTGCCAGTTCGGCGATAAGGTCGTGGTACTTTATGCCTAGCGACGAAAGGTAGGCCATGAATTCTTTGTAAAAATTCGTCGCATCTTCCTTGCCGTAGATGACGCTGGTGCCGGGGTGCGGCAGCAGGAATTCCAATGAATAGCCATTGGCGAGCGCGTGATCGCGCCATGCCTTGATCACGGCCTTGTTCTGTGCGGCAAATGTGAAGTTGGTGTACTCCAGATAGCCGTCGGCGGTCTGCATGTGGGTGAGACGGTGAAGGTCGTAAACCTTCTCGCCCTTATAGACCGAATATTTGTCGTACCATTCCAGCAGCGGTTCATCGCCGAGCACGCCGATATGCCTGCCGAGCGCCGGAGCGTGATTGTTCAGCGTGTGCAACCCGGCATTGGCAAGCTGCGCGGTGATGGAATAGGTCAGCAGGGTTCGCGCCAGCGAAAAGCTCGTCGGCGCACCCTCCATGGTGGGCTTGGCTGCCGCACGTTCCGCCCGCACCTTGTCGAACCAATCCTGATCCAGCTGCACGATGTTATAGTCGGCATCCAGCATCCTGTTATCGGCCAGCCCGCCATCGATCACGGTGGAATGAGGATGCATGTAATCATTCGCGGTGTCGGTCGGCGAATAGACGACGAAAACCCGTTGCGGCCAGCGCCCCAGTTTTTTACCGATTTCGAGGAACTTGGAGAATTGATGCCTTTGACCCGTATGGGTCACGGCGCATTTGAGGACGTCGATACCCTTGAGCTTTTCGAGAACGGTGCTCATCAGCTCGTCATGAGCGGCGTGTCCCCAGGCAATGCTGTCGCCCGCGACATACCAGAACTTGTCCTTGAGGCGTTCGACCGGCCCATCGAAGCAGCCGACGCTGTTGGACCAGACGGAGTAGGAGTAATCGTCCATGTAATGGGTCTGGTCGGTGCGCGGCTTAGCGGTAGGCTTGATGTCGAAGCCACGCTCGGGATTCGCGCCGAAATAATCCTTCGGATAGCCGCGGCCGATCACTTCGGGGACAATGAAACCCTGCCGATAGCCTGGGAACCGCGAGCCGATCTCGTAGGGCAGCGCGAAAAACACGGCCGTGTCGAGCACGGCCACGGTGATCGCCAGGATCATCGCCTGAATTGACAAAGTCCGCAAAACCCAGAGCACCGACCGCGGGCTCCTCGTGGTGCTCGGGGCGGTTTGTGTGGGACTGTCAATTCTGACTTGAAGCATTTGGCGGGCCTTCCCCGTTTCGACTGGGGATTGTTATCTATGACTTGCTGTCCCGGACAGCGGATAAGTGTATCCAATTTCACGAGGCGGCCTGCGCCCCCTTGCCCGCCTAGTCGAGTTCGAATTTATCCTTATAGTCTTTGGCCAGGCTCTGATCCTGAGCATCCTTGCGCATCAAGCAATTTCCGACTGCCAGCGTTTCCATTTCCGTCCCCATGAAACAGCGGAATGCATCCTCCGGCGTGCAGACGATCGGCTCGCCGCGCACGTTGAAACTTGTATTCACCAGCACCGATGTGCCGGTACGCTCTTTGAACGCGGTCAGCAACGCGTGAAACTTGGGATTGGTTTCATCGTGAACCGTCTGAATCCGCGCGGAATAATCGACATGGGTGACGGCGGGGATGTCCGAGCGCAGCAAATTGAGCTTGTCGATGCCGAACCGCATCTCGTCGGCTGCGGTCATGCTGCGGCGGCGGTTGCGCTTCACATCGGCGACCAGCAGCATGTAGGGGCTATCCTCGTCGAGCTCGAAATAGTCGGCCACGTCCTCGCGCAGCACCGCCGGGGCGAAGGGGCGGAAGCTCTCGCGATATTTGATCTTGAGGTTCAGCATCTTCTGCATTTCGGGATTGCGCGGATCGCCAAGGATGGACCTGGCGCCAAGCGCGCGCGGGCCGAACTCC
The DNA here is from genome assembly GCA_963731855.1 of uncultured Alphaproteobacteria bacterium. Classification (GTDB taxonomy): domain Bacteria; phylum Pseudomonadota; class Alphaproteobacteria; order Rhizobiales; family Rhodomicrobiaceae; genus R-RK-3. Next base: position 269,436 of record CAVSXH010000004.1, read on the forward strand.
ATCCGGCCCTGGAACCAGCCGACCGCATCGCCCGAGTGCGAGCGAGTCGACGGTGCGGCCCAGCAGCGCGGCTTCGTCCAGCACCTCATAGCGTGCGCCGCTCGCGGTGAGGCGGCCCTCGATATCGCCTTGCTCGAATTCCGGACCGAGATAGGAGCCCTGCATGGAGTCGAGCGCGCCATTGACATGGCGCCGATTGCCCAGATGCAGGTAATGCGCCGCGAGCGCCGCTCCGAGCGCGCCGCCGGCATCGCCCGCCGCGGGTTGAATCCAGATGCGGTCGAAATGTCCGTCGCGCAGAATTCTGCCGTTCGCGACGCAATTGAGCGCCACGCCACCGGCCATGCATAAATTGCGGATGCCGTAGGTTCTCGCCAGCTCGCGTGTCATGCGCAGCATGATTTCCTCGGTCACCTTCTGGATCGAGGCGGCGAGGTCCATTTCTCGCTGGGTGACGAGGTTCTCGGATTCGCGCGGCGGGGCGCCGAAAAGCTCATGGAACTTTTCCGACGTCATCGTCAGTCCGGTCATATAGTTGAAGTAGCTGAGGTCGAGCCAGAAGGAGCCATCCGGCTTGACGTCGACAATATGCTTCATGATGAGGTCGTAATATTTCGGCTCGCCATAGGGCGCGAGACCCATCACCTTGTACTCGCCGGAGTTGACCTTGAACCCCGTGTAATAGGTGAAAGCGGAATAGAGCAATCCGAGGCTGTGCGGGAATTTGATCTCCCGCTTCAGTTCCAGCGTATTGCCGCGCCCAATCGAGACCGAGGTCGTCGTCCATTCGCCGACGCCGTCCATGGCCAGCACCACGGCCTCGTCGAACGGCGAGGGGAAAAACGCCGACGCCGCATGGCTCTGGTGATGCGCGGCGAACAGCAACTTCTTACCGTCCATCTCCCCGGTCGCGGAAAATGGCTTCAGCGATTTAAGCAATCCGCTTTTCTGAAACAGCTTGTCCTTGATCCAGAGCGGCATCGCCATCCGGAAGGATTGAAATCCGCTCGGCACATTGCCGAGATAGGTCTCGACCAGCCGCTCGAATTTCACCAGCGGCTTCTCGAAGAACACCACATGATTGACGCCGTCCAGGTCTGTATCCGCCTTATCCAGGCAATAGCGAATGGCCTCGACCGGGAATGCGGCATCGTGCTTTTTGCGGGTAAAACGCTCCTCCTGCGCGGCGGCGACGATACGGCCGTCCTCGATCAGCGCGGCGGCGCTGTCATGGTAAAACGCAGAAATTCCCAAAATTCTCATGATCCGCTCCGAAGGCGTCGCTTACCCGGTCAGTGATGATGATGAAAAGGTTGCCAAAGGCGATGGGTGCCGCGAGACGTCGTGATCATTGGCTCTATCCGGCGTTCCTGGAAAGCGGCGCTCCGGATTGCGCTTTCTGCGTCTCTCGGACAACACCAGATCCCCCATCCAATTCGGTCGTCATCGCCTCCGGCTTGATTGCAATTTGGCTTATTAGAACTGGTTCTTCATCGAGTTCAGCTTGGCTTCGGCCGGATCGGGCTCGATCCAATAGGTGGGGGAGTCCGGCTCGCGTTTGGAGCGCAGCGGATCGTGGCCGAGGCGCATCAAAAGTCCAGCGGGCACCATCGCAACGGCGAACATCAGGAACATGACGACCGGATTGACCACCCTGTGCATCAGCATGCCGATCTGAAACCAGACGATGTTCAGCGGCTGCAGGACATGCGGGACGAGCAGGCTGAGCGCGAGAAGCACGACCGCCGCCGCAACGGCAATGCCGGCAATGACGGGGTTGTGACGGAAGAGCACCGCCACGATGATCGCGACGCCAACAAAGACGAACCCCGTCGATCGCGGGGAAGGCGGCTTCACCTCTCCAGGCGCGAAGGATTCGTGGAAATTTTGTCGTGCCCTGGGGGTGTGTTTTGCTTCCATCACGATCCGCTTTAACGCCAACTCCTGAATTTCGCGATAATTCCGGCGGCTGTCATACGACTATGGCGGAGCCGATGTCTAGTGCACTTACGCCCGCGCCGTTCACTTCGCGCTGCCTAATTTGTCCGCATTTGTATCGGTCTAGCCAAACACCGGCTTGTTGCCTCGATGGATCGATGTCCATGTGCTTACAACTCCGGAGAGCGGCCACGGGTTCACCATGCGCGGCAAATCTTTAGCGCTCGCACAAGCTCTCCTCGTGGTCTCCCTCAGAAAATTGCCGCTGCGACATGAACGCCAGCAAAACGGCACACAGGCGGCCGATCTCATCGCGAAACAGCTCGCGATGACCCAAGTTCCGGACGTCTGTGCATCGGCCGAACCGAATGCGTCCGTCACTGCAAAAGATGTGTAGATGTCGATTTATGTTGGTTTGGTCATCTGCGCTTATTGCGCAACGGGCGACGAAATCCTGGGTGCCTGCTACTTCTTTTCGGGATTGACGGCCAGCCCGGGCTTCGCTTCGCCAGGCGGGCAGAGGAAGATCGGCCGCTCATAGGTAATAGGCCGGAAGGTAAAGAAGGCGGTGGGACGGCTGAGCCAGGAGGTGTTGTCGACGGACAAGAGCGCACCCGTGGCGATCCCGACATGGCGATATTGCGTGGTGCCGCGCCGCGTCTGCTTCTGCCTGTCGCCAATTCTCGACCGCGACCCTCCCGATTTGGAGTTCCAGGCCACCATGCAGCCGCCTTCCTGAGCCGCCGACGGGCGCCAGCCCGCGCCATAGGCCATGTCGTAGATCGCTTTGGCATCGGCGGTGTACTTGGCCCAGCCGCACCCAGCCCGCTTCAAGATGGCGTGGACCACGAGCGCACAGGAATTAAAGCCGGGCATATCCCAATAGCGGGTTTTCAAGCGCGTTTCCGGCGTATGCGTCTTCACCCCGTAAAGCAGCCCTTGCTTGTCGCCCTCGAAAGCGGATGGGGCCGCCTTGGCATAGTGGATGATTGCCTCGCGCGAGCAATCCGCCGACGGGCCTTGGCTGCCGGCGGCATCGGCGGTCAGGAACTGGGTGCCTTCGGCCGGGCGATTCCACAGACCGTCAGCCCCGAGCGAGACGAAATCGCCCTTGGAGCGGGGCAGCGGCGAGGCATCGATATGCGGCGGTACCTTGGTGAGCGCCTTTCGGGCGATGGTGTCGCGCGTCTTGGCGTCGGGAAGCTTGGGCTTGTCCTGTGCCGACGCGGGCAGCGGCGCCAGCAGAAATGCTGCAAGCGCAACACATGCAAGCTGCGTTCCGTTGCGGGCGTTTAAGCGCAAGCCCCCGAAAACACCGAAATCGAAATCCATTGCCGCCTCTCGCCCAGCGGAGCGCATGCCTTAGCCCGCCCCACGCGCCGTCCTCGCCAAGGCAAAGATGTATCGGACGCATGCGCGGTCGCGCAAGCGATGAAATCCGCGAAGTAAGCTGGTTGCGAAAGCCGGAGAAGGCCCGGAGGCTGGCGCTCACTCCACGAATGCGAGTTTGATCAGACCCTTCGAACGCACGACGAATTCCTCATCGTGGAATTTGCGCACCATGTCGAGGAACAGCCGCCGCTTGGCGATCGCGCCCTCCGTGCTCTTCATGATCAGATAAGCTTCAGGCATCATCTGCATCAAATAGGCGCTGCCGCGCTCTTGAAATAAGGCGGAGATAAAAGCGTCGAGACTCTGATATCTCTGCTGGCTCGGGAAAATTTCCCGAAACTGGTCGGACGGTTCGACCTGGATTCGATCCAGCATCGCCCTGGCCAAGGTGAGTTCGTCACCGATCCGCTCGTAAAAACTCTCCGCCCTCATGCGCGGCTCGTGGTCGTGTTCCGCAAGCACGTCGTCGAGCGCATTGGAGATCGCCAGCTGCGCCGAGCGGGCATGCAGTTTCAGGATCAGTTCGGTCACTCGCGGATCGAGCATTTTCCGAGCGGATATGGACGAGCCGCCATCCTCCAGCGGCGCGCCGGCCTCCCGCCGCGGACGCCATCGCCACACCTGGACGGGGTCCGTAATGTTCTTCAGCGTGCGTAGACCGATGGAAAAAAATGGAGGATCGAACCGCTTCCTGATCTGCGCGTGAATGCAGTCGGACAGGCAAATGCCACCAGGCTCGGCGATCTCTTCGAGACGGACAGCGATGTTGATGCCCTCGCCGTGGATTTCATTTTCCTCCACGATGACGTCGCCGAGGTCCAGGCCCATCCTGAGGACCAGCGCATCGTTTTTCGGCTCGGACTCATTGCGTGAGGCAAGGCACTGCTGAACTTTGGTGGCAAATTCGACTGCCCCGAGCGCGCTGTCGAATTCGAGCAGCGTGCTGTCTCCAAGGAGCCGGAAAATCCTGCCGGAATGTTTTGCGAGATGCGGCTCGATGATTTGCGTCCGCAATGCCTCGATTCCGGCCAGCGTGCCGCTCTCGTCTTCGCTGAGCCGCTTGCTGTAGCCGACAATATCGGCGGCAACGATTGCCGTCAGTTTGCGACGCAATGTCATCCTCCCTCGGAAATGAATTTGACGAATTTCAGTTCAAAATTGAGGCTTGCCTATTCCGCCCGCGGATGCATCCCGGCATGGATCAAGGTGACGGCCTCGGCTAAACGTCGAGGTTCGTCCGCCGGGGTGCCCGCGCAAATTTCCATATGTGGTATAACGATAATCTCACCCACCCTCCTTATAGTATAAGAGAGCCGGCAAATCGAGCTATCTCCGATCGCTGTGAGCCCGGTTTCGGCCGCGACGCCGAAGACCTGTGCATGGGAATGACGCCCGCACGAACTCACCGCCGCGCGCAAAATTTTTCCTCGATTATTTCCGCAAGCCAAGCGACCATGCTCCGCTGGGACGGCGGACAACGACGCGCGTGCGACGGCCTATCGTCACCGAAATGACAACGCTTTTCGTGAGCCAAAGAAGAGCACTTGGGAGGATTTTCCATGTACGGCATGATGATGAACGTTCCGCTGACGATTTCGTCCATCCTGGAACATGCCGAGAAGTTCAATCACGACGGAGAGATTGTCAGCCGGAAGCCCGAGGGCGGCATCCATCGCTATACCTATCGCGACGCCGCCCGGCGAAGCCGCAAGCTCGCCAACGCGCTGAAACAGCTCGGCGTCAATTTTCAGGACCGCGTCGCCACGCTCGCCTGGAATACCCACCGGCATTATGAGCTCTACTATGCCGTATCCGGCAGCGGAGCCATCATTCACACCATCAATCCGCGCCTCTTCCCCGATCAGATCGTCTACATCGTCAATCACGCCGAAGACATCGTGCTCTTCGTCGATCTCACCTTCGTGCCGCTGATCGAGAAGATCTTCCCGAAGCTGACGACGCTCCAGCATGTCGTGGTGATGGCCGGCAAGGAGCATCTGCCGGAATCCGCGCTGCCGCTGATCGCATATGAGGATCTGGTCGAGGCGCAGAGCGACGATTACGAATGGCCGCAGGTCGATGAAAACCTGGCGGCGTCCATCTGCTACACGTCGGGCACGACCGGCAATCCGAAGGGCGTGCTCTACAGCCACCGTTCGACGGTGCTGCACGCCATGTCCGTATGCGGCGCGGGCGTGCTCGGCCTCTCCAGTCGGACATCGGTGCTTCCGGTCGTGCCGATGTTTCACGTCAATGCATGGGGTATCCCCTACGCGGCGACGATGGCCGGTTCCAAGCTTGTGCTGCCGGCCGGCGGGCTCGACGGCAAATCGATTTTCGAGATGGTCGACCAGGACAAGGTCGATCTGATGCTCGGCGTGCCGACGGTGTGGCTCAACCTCCTGCAATATTGCGAACGCGAGGGCCGGAAACTGGATTCGGTCGACCGCCTGGTCATTGGCGGCTCCGCCGTGCCCCGCTCGATGATCAAGGCCTTCCAGGAGAGGCACGACGCCTTCGTCATCCAGGGCTGGGGCATGACGGAAATGTCGCCCGTCGGCTCGACCAACTCCCCGAGCCGCTATACCGACGGCTTGCCGCTCGATGAGCGTTATGATCTGCAAGTCAAGGCGGGTCACGCGCTTTACGGCGTGCAGATGCGCATCGCCGGGCCGGATGGCGAGAGCTTGCCTAACGACGGCAAGAGCGTTGGCCGGCTCCTGGTGCGCGGGCCCTGGATCGCCAGCGGCTATTACAAAGAGACGGAAAACTCGGCTTGGCGTGACGGCTGGTTCGACACGGGCGATGTTGCCACGATCGACGAGCACGGCTTCCTTTCGATCGTCGACCGCGCCAAGGACATCATCAAGTCCGGCGGCGAATGGATCAGTTCGGTGGACGTCGAGAATTGCGCGATGAGCCACGCGGCGATCGGGGAATGCGCCGTCGTGGGCCTGCCGCATCCGCAATGGGCCGAGCGGCCGCTGCTTGTCGTCGTGCTCAAGGAAGGGACGTCCGCGACCAAGGACGATATCCTCGCCTTCCTCTCCGAGCGCGTGGCGAAATGGTGGCTGCCGGACGACGTGCTGTTCGTCAAGGAATTGCCGCATACCGCCACCGGCAAGGTGCTCAAGCGCCAATTGCGCCAGGAGCATTACGACATGTACCAGTCGGCGGCGGCAGAGCCCGGCGAAGTGGCGGCCGGGTAATATTCGGCCCCAGCTCTTATCACCCTGCGCAGATTGAATACCGCCACCCGCTGAGGCGTGGCGGAAGCTCGGCCTCCGCCGGCTCCGCCCTGCTGCTGGGACGTGGCCCGCTAAGTTCTGCTTCGGGAGTCATCCTAAATCGACCATTAGCCGCTCCTGCATTGTGGTATAATCATAAGCTGAGAGCATCTGCGACTTACGCGGGAGTAATCAGAAAATACACCGTATTCGTCTCATATGATCTTCAGCCGACTGTCGTTGGTGCGGAAGGTCAACGGACAGCATGCCGGAAGGCATATTCGGGAACGGCGGCTTACAGCCGGCCTAGGGGGAAAGTTAGATGTCGTCACATTTAATAGGGCTGGTGACGCCATCCGCCGCAAACACAGATACTATTCTGCTAGCGGCGGTGGCCGCTGCCGCCGCGGCGGGTGGCGTCACCGGAGCACTTTATCGCGTGGGCGCGGCTCTTGTCGCTTCCCTGGCGACGATCGCTGCGGTCGTTTTCATCGGGGTCGGCGAGGGCTGGTCGTTCTGGCGCATTGTGCTCATCGCATTTGGCTTGATCACGGCGTTACAGGTCGGCTATCTCGTCGGGGTGGCGCTCACGCCTTCGGGCAACGCGGTGCGGAGCCGCGTCGCGCGGGGTTGGCGCCGCATAGCCGCGCTGAACGAAGATACGCAACAAAAGAGCGCGGTAAAGCCTCCCGAAGGGTAATGCCCACCTGATCTGATCAGCGCTAAGACGCCATCCATTCCGTCAGCGCGAGCGTGACGGCATCGGGCTGCTCCAAGGTGGAGAGATGCCCGCAATCCGGCACGATCACCAGCCGGCTCCCGCGAATTCCTTCGGCAATCTCGCGCGAGGCATCGGGTGGCGTCGCCTGATCGCCGTCGCCGACCAGCACGAGCGTAGGGCAGCTTATCGCGGCCAGCGCGGGCCTGGAGTTCCGGACGCGCCTTGATCGCTTCCTGCTGCTGGATGAAGGCATCCGCCCCGGTCTCGTGGCACATTTGCCCGAATGTTTGGCGCAGTCCCGCATCCTGCTGGTGATCGGCGTGGACCATCGCTGGGAAAAGCAGATCGGGAATCTCGGCAAAACGCCCATCGCGCGCCATCGCGATCTGCACGTTGCGCCTCTCGGTCTGTTCCGGGCGATCGGCACGCGCGGCAGTATCCAGCAAGGCAAGACGCCGCACGCGCTCCGGCGCCAGCCGCATGATCTCGAAGGCGATGTAGCCGCCCATGGAAAGCCCTGCCAGGGCGAACACCGGCGGCGCGACGCCCAAGATCCGCCCGGCAATTTCGCCCATGCTGCTACCGCGCCGCGTATCAGCGATCGTCACGGGACCGAATTGCCAAAGGCCGGACAATTGCGGCACGAACAAACGCGGCGAGCAGGCGAGGCCGGGGACGAGAAGAATGGGAACTGCATCGCTCATCGGCTCTCTCCTGCCACGCCGTGCGCCCTGGCCGTTAGAGCCGGGCCACGCACTAAGCTGCGTCGTCCAGCAAACCCCCGGCCTCAGCGACCTTCGCCAGATGGTAATCGGTGTCGCCGAAGAGGTTCTCGATCATGGTCAGCCGCTTGAAATAGTGGCCGGCCTTATATTCCATGGTCATGCCGATGCCGCCATGCAGCTGGATCGCCTGCTGGCCGACATAGCGCGCCGAGCGGTTGATCTGCACTTTCGCGGCCGAAATCGCGGCGCGGCGTGCCTGCGGTTCGGCATTGACCATCATCGCGGCGAAGACCGACATCGAGCGCGCCTGCTCCAGCGCGATCATCATGTCGACAGCGCGATGCTGCAGGGCCTGGAAACTGCCGATCGGTACACCGAACTGCTTGCGCGTCTTGAGATAATCGAGGGTCAGCGCCTGGAGCGCATCCATCGCGCCGACCGCCTCGGCGGCAAGCGCCGCGATGCCGGTATCGACGACGTGCTCCAGCAGCGGGAGTCCCTGATCGCCCGCACCGAGCATGGTGTCGGCGCCGACCTTCACGCCGTTGAGGGTGATCTCGGCGACGCGCATGGCATCCTGTCCCTCATAGCCGTGCCGTTCGACGCCGGGAGCCTTGGCATCGACGAGAAACAGGGTGATGCCGCTCTTATCGCGCCGCTCGCCCGACGTCCGGGCGCTGACGATCAGCATATCGGCGCTGTCGCCATGCACCACCATGCTTTTGTGGCCGTCCAGCACAAAACCGCCCTCGGCCTCGCGCGCCGTCGTCGCCACGTCGAAGAGATCGTAACGCGCCTGCCGCTCGCCCTGGGCAAGCGCGAGGATCGCCTCACCGCCCGCGATCTTCGGAATGAAGGTCTCCTGCTGCCCAGGCGTACCGCCGAGACGAAGCGCCGACGCGCCGAGCACCATGGTGGCGAAGAACGGCTCCAGCGTCAGGCCGCGCCCGACCGCCTCCATTACGATCATGGTTTCCAAGGGACCGCCGCCAATGCCGCCCATGCTCTCATCGAAAGGCAGCAGCGTCAGGCCGAGATCGACATAGTCCTTCCAGACCGCGCGGCTCCAACCACCCGGCTCCTTGGCGTACCCGTTGCGGCGCTCGAAATCGCCGTAGCGGTCCGCGATCAGGCGATCCACGCTGTCCTTGAGCAGCGACTGCTCTTCCGTGAGGTCAAAGTCCATTGTCAGCCTTCATTAAGACGCGCGACATGTGGCGCGGATGAGAAGCTCTGTTCGTCATCCCGGCTGCGCGGGGATGATGAAATACGGACCTCAGCCCGAAGCATTGCCAAGCCAGCGCTGCTACAGACCCAGGACCGCTTTTGAGATGATGTTGTGCTGGATCTCGTTCGAGCCGCCATAGATCGAAACCTTGCGGTAATTGAAGTAGTTCTGCGCGGCGAGCCCTGCCCATGCCAGTTCGGCCAGCGGATCGTTGCTGCCCGGCTCGTTGTGATAGCCGCGGAAAGCGAGCGCGTTCGGTCCGGCCGCTTCGAGCAGCAGCTCCGTCACCGTCTGCTGCAATTCCGAGCCCTTGATCTTCAGGATCGAAGATGCCGGGTTCGGGCGATTGCCGCCGCTCCGGGCCGCCTCGGCGACGACGCGCATCTGGGTAATCTCCAGCGCCTTCAGCTCGATCTCGGCGAGCATCACCTTCGACCGGTACGCCTGATTGTCCCAAAGCACGCCTTCACCGGCGGGCGTACGCTTGGCGATCTCCTTGATGCGGGCGAGGCGCTGCTTCGTTATACCGACACGGGCGATACCGGTGCGCTCATTGGCGAGCAGGAATTTGGCGTAGTCCCAGCCCTTATTCTCCTCGCCGACGCAATTGCCGACCGGCACCTTCACATCATCGAGAAAGACCTCGTTCACCTCATGCCGCCCGTCGATGGTGATGATCGGGCGCACGACGATGCCAGGGGTCGCCATATCGATCAGCAGGAAGGAAATGCCCATCTGCTTCTTGGCTTCCGGATCGGTGCGCGCGAGGCAGAATAGCCAGTTCGCGTTCTGCGCGGCCGTCGTCCACGTCTTCTGGCCGTTGACGACATAATGGTCGCCGTCGCGAACGGCGCGGGTTTTCAGCGAAGCGAGGTCCGAGCCGGCGCCGGGTTCGGAAAAGCCTTGCGCCCACCAATCGTCGAGGTTGGCGGCGCGCGGCAGGAAGTGCCGTTTCTGGTCCTCCGAGCCGAAGGCGGCGATGACGGGGCCAACCATGTCTACATTGAATTGCAGCGGCTGCGGCACCGAATTGAACTGCAACTCCTCCAGGAAGATATGATGCTGAATCGGGGTCCAGCGCTGACCGCCCCATTCGACCGGCCAGCGCGGCGTCGCCCAGCCCTTGGCGTTCAGAATGCGCTGCGAGGTGATCATCTCGTCGCGCGAAACCTCCTCGCCTTCACCGTATTTGCGGCGGATCTCCGCCGGAATTTGCGTGCGGAAAAAATTGCGCACTTCGCTGCGGAAGGCGTTTTCTTCGTCGGTGAAGCGGAGGTCCATGGTGTCAGGCCTTCATTGATATAGAGCTAGGGCGCCGTGCGCAAAAAGGTGAGCCGGTTTTGCGCAAGAATGATGCGGCAAAGCAAGGATCGAGAGCGGTATGCGTATGCCGGTTTGCGCCGCGAAATGGGTGCGGAACAAAGAATTAGCTTCAGTTTCAACTCTGGGCGCGCCAAGCAAGCGGCCTCGCCGTATGGCAGAGGCAGGAAACGACGTGGCGATGTGGGAACGCATTGGCGCGGACTTTGCCGCGTCTTATCTTTCATGCGCATTTCCTCCACTTTATAGAATACACCTGGACCCACCCGCCCCACAATGCAGCTCCGGGCGCCCGCTCGGCAACCATGCGCTCTGGCGCGAAGTTTCGCTGACTGCGCGGCCCTCATCGACGAGTTTGCGCAGCGGCGGTGGGCTGACGATCCTGCAGCCGCGACGCCGCCTTCAGCGCTGAAATTATGCTCGGATGTATGCACCCCAGCGTCCCGGCCCCGTTTCGCGCAGTTGACATTTAATGCCGCACTGCGGAATAATTTTCTGCATTGGCGCGACCCAGCGTATCATATGAAATGGCTCCGTCAACTATCGGTATGGCTGGGAAAAAATGACGGAATGGTAACTGCCGATATTCTCCCGCTGCGGGAGTTCGGTAAAAGAATACGGGCGCGGGGTGGGATGGTGACAATGGCGAGAAAGCGGTTCAAATGGATGGGGGACTCACCTCCCATGGCGGCGTCGACCGAGACGGCGGCGGCGGCGGAAAGGCATTTCGTCACCGCCCTGGCGCGCGGGCTGGAAGTGCTGGCCTGTTTCCGCAAGAGCGAGGTGCTGCTCGGCAATCAGGAAATTGCCGCGCGCTGTAATCTGCCCAAATCGACGGTATCGCGCCTGACCTTCACGCTGACGCGCCTCGGCTATCTGCATTATGTCGAGCCGCTGGCGAAATATCGGCTAGGCACGGCGGTTCTCGCGCTCGGCACCAGCATGCTGGCGCGGCTCGACGTGCGCAACATCGCCCGCCCGCTGATGGAGGAACTGGCGACGTTCTCCAACGCACATCTGGGCCTCGGCGCCCGCGACCGGCTGAGCATGGTTTATCTGGAGTGCTTTCGCGGCCAGGCGGCGGTTTCGCTTACCCTCGATGTCGGGTCGCGGATTTCCATCTCGACGAGCGCCCTGGGCAAGGCGTTTCTCGCGGCCTGCACGGAGGAAGAGCGCGCACCGATCCTGGACGAGATCCGCGCCATCGATGAGACCGCCTGGCCGCAGACCCGCAACGCCATCGAAAAGGCCGTCGAGGATCATCGGACGCTGGGCTGCACATGCTCCTTCGGCGAGTGGCAGGACAACGTCAACGCCATCGCGGTCGGGTTTCGCCCCGGAGGCGGCATGCCGGCGATGGCGGTCAATTGCGGTGCGCCCGACATGGTGGTCAGCCCAGATTTCCTGCTGAACGAGGTGAGGCCGAAACTGGTTGCGCTGGGGCGGCGGCTGGAAGGCACGATGGGCACGTTTTGAACGGCCATGCCCGGCTGGGGCGGAGGGGCAACAGACATCGCCTCCCGTCGCAATGGACCGACCTCGCGCTTGCGCCGCCGATCAATAACACGGATAAATACATCTCAATAAAAATGGCCAGTTGCAGTTCTCATTTGTTCTTTGCCACCCCGCCGCATCCCTCCAGCAAATGGCTGGGCGTATTGGGCCTGTGAGACACTAGACGGGAGCCGGTGGCAGTATTTGCAACTGGCGAAAAGCGGCTCGTGTTGCACTTGCCGCTCCAGGGGAGGAAACGTCTTGAGCAGCGTGCAGCTCTTTCTGAGCGGGCTATCTAACGGCTGCGTTTACGGATTGATCGCGCTCGGCTTCGTCCTGATCTACAAGGCGACCGAGGGCGTGAATTTCGCGCAAGGCGATCTCATGATGTTCGGCGCGTTCGTTGCCTTCGGGCTGACCGACGCCGCTCATTTCGGACTGCCGTTCTGGCTCTCCATACCGCTGACGCTGCTCATCATGGGCATCCTCGGCTACCTCCTCGACTATCTGATCATCCGGCGGATGTTCGGCCAGAGCCAAGTCTCGGTGGTGATCCTGACGATCGCGCTCGGTTTCGTCATTCGCTTCCTTGCCGGTGTGATTTGGGGGCACGAGCCGCAATCCCTGGCGACGCCGCTTGTCGGCCAGCAGATCCGCTTTGCCGGGCTGGTGCTCGGCCTCGATGAACTCGCGGTCATCGTGGTGACGCTGGCCCTCACGGTGGCGCTGTTCCTGTTCTTCCGCATGACCCGGATCGGCATCGCCATGCAGGCCGCCTCGCAGAACCAGCTCGCGGCCTATTATGTCGGCATCCCGGTGCGGCGGTTGAACAGCCTGATCTGGGCGCTGGCCGGGGTCCTGGCGGCCGTCGCGGGCATCCTGTTCGCCTCAAAGGGTGCCATCGACCCGTCCACCGGCCTGCTGGGGATCAAGGCGTTCGCGGCGGCCGTCATCGGCGGTTTCGGCAGCCTGCCCGGCGCGCTGATGGGCGGGCTGCTGGTGGGCGTTATCGAGCCTTTCGCTTCCTATTACGCCGCGGCAGGCATTTCGCAGATCACGCCCTATGCGCTGATGCTGCTGGTGCTGATTTTCCGGCCGCACGGCCTCTTCGCGCAAGTTTACGGCAAGAAGGTCTAGGCCCATGCGCACCGTCTTCAAAACCTCCTACGGTGCCGATGTCGGGCTGTTCAAGCATAGCGGCGAAGCCTTCTGGTACGGGCTGCTCGCGCTCGTCATGATCGTGCTGCCCTACGTGCTGGGGGAATTCTTCCTCGGCGAAGTGATCAATGTGCTGATCTGGGCGCTGGCCGGGCTGGGGTTGATGGTGCTGACCGGCCAGGCGGGGCACGCCAGCCTTGGACACAGCGCCTTCCTCGCGGTCGGCTGCTACGCCAATGTCATCCTGCAGGCGAGGGGCGTGCCGTTCATCTTCAGCTTCCCGCTGGCCGGGCTCGTGGCGGGGCTCGCCGGGGTGCTGTTCGCCCTGCCGACGCTGCGGCTGCACGGCATTTACCTTGCCATCGCGACGCTGGCGCTCGCGGTGCTGATCGACGATTTGATTGTGCTGGCCGAGCCGGTTACAGGCGGCGTCGTCGGACTCACCGCTCCCTCGATCAGCATCTTCGGCTATGAGATCGACCGCTATCTCAACACGGCCGGCTTCTATTACCTGACGCTCGGCGTAGTGACGCTGATCGTGCTCGCCTATCGCAATATGCTGCGCTCGCCGCTCGGGCGTTCCTTCGCCGCCATTCGCGATTCAGAAATTTCCGCGCAGGCGATGGGCGTCAACCTGACGGTAACCAAGGCCAAGGCCTTCGGCCTCTCCTGCGCCATCACCGGGCTGGCGGGCGCGCTGATGGGCCATTTCGTCGGCAATTTCAACAATGAGACGTTCAACATCGTCATCTCGATCCAGCTCTTGCTGATGATCGTCGTCGGCGGGCTCGGGTCGATCCACGGCGCGTTTTTCGGCGCGATGGTGATCGGCATCATACCTGTCGCCATCTCCATGACGCGCGACTTCATCGGCTCGCTGACCGGCTCCGGCGCGCTCACCATTCCGGGGCTGGAAAGCGGCATTCTGGGCGCGATCCTGATCGTCTTCATCCTGTTCGAGCCGCTCGGCCTTTATGCGCGCTGGCTGAAGATCCGCACCTATTTCCAGCTTTTCCCTTTCTCGCGGCGCGACATGTTCCGCCGCCAGAAGACCTACCTGAAAACGGAGCGCCTGCGATGAGCCTCCTCGAACTTGACGGCGTCACCCTGCGCTTCGGCGGCCTGGTTGCGGTGAACAACGTCTCCCTCGCGGTCACCGAGGGCGAGGTGTTCGCCATCGTCGGGCCGAACGGCGCGGGCAAATCGACGGTCTTCAATCTCGTCTCGCGCTTCTACACGCCCGCCGAAGGCGACATTCGCTGGCAGGGCAAGAGCATTCTGGGGCTAAAGCCGTCCGAGGTCCCTTCGCTCGGCATCGCCCGCACCTTCCAGAATATCGAGCTGTTCGAGCGGCTGACCGTGCTCGACAACATGCTCATCGGCCGGCACCGCCATGTGCGCAGCGGCATGGTCTCGGACCTCTTGTTCACGCCGTTCGTGCGGGGCGAGGAATACCGGCATCGCGAGGCGGTGGAGCATGTGATCGATTTCCTCGACCTTCAGCCCTATCGCGACAAGGCGGTCGGCGGACTGCCCTATGGGGTCCGCAAGGTGGTCGAGCTGGGCCGGGCTCTCGCGACCGAGCCGAAACTCTTGCTGCTGGATGAACCCGCCTCCGGCCTTTCGGTCGAGGAAACGCAGGAACTCGCCTTCTGGATCGAGGACATTAAGAAGCAAATGGGGATCACCATCCTGATGGTGGAACACGACATGAAACTGGTCGGCGCCGTTTCCGATCGGGTGCTGGCGCTCGCCAATGGCCGGCCGCTGGCGCTCGGGTCGCCGAAACAGGTCATGTCGCATCCCGATGTGGTGGCGGCCTATCTCGGCCAGCCTCGGGGAGAGGCGGCATGAGCAGAGCGCCATTGCTGAAGGTCGCCAATCTCGAAAGCTATTACGGGCCGATCATGGCCATTCGCGGCGTCACCCTAGCGGTATCCGAGAGCAAGGTCGTCACGGTGCTTGGCGCGAACGGCGCCGGCAAGACGACGCTGTTGCGCACCATCTCCGGCGTAATGGACCCCGAAAAAGGCGAAGTCTGGTTCGACGGCAAGCCGATCGAGGGCCTGAGCCCGGATCAGATCGTGCGCCGGGGCATCGTGCATGTGCCGGAGGGCCGGGAGATCTTCCCCTTGCTGACCGTGGCGGAGAACCTCGCCATGGGAGCCTATATCCGTTCCGATCACGCCGCGATCCAGTCGGATACGGAGCTGGTCTACGGCTATTTTCCGATCCTTGGCGAGCGCCGCCGCCAGCCGGCGGGCATGTTGTCCGGCGGCCAGCAGCAGATGCTGGCGATCGGGCGAGGATTGATGGCGCGGCCGCGCCTCATGCTGCTCGACGAGCCGAGCCTCGGCCTCAGCCCGCTGCTGGTGCAGGAAATTTTCGCTATTCTGCGCCGCCTCCGGGATGAGCAGAAGGTGACGATGCTGCTGGTGGAGCAGAACGCACAAGTAGCGCTCGATTTTGCCGATTACGGTTATGTGATGGAGCTTGGCCGCATCGTTATGGCCGATGATGCGGAGGCGCTCAAGCAATCCAGGGACATTCAGGCGTTCTATCTGGGCGTTCAGGAAGAGAGCGAACGCGGTCAGCGCCGTTGGAAGCAGCGGAAGACATGGCGATGAACAAGCTGGAAGATTTGACCGGCGCCGCCACGGGCGCAATGCCGAAGCAGGTCAGTTTTCATGGGGTGACCATGAATGAGGATCTGACGTCCGGCCCGTTTTTCATCGATGGCGCAGATACCGCCGTAAAGCTGTTCGCCAAGCGCTGCGGCGAATGGGCGGGCCGGATCGCGCATCGGGAGAAGAAGCTCGGCATCTGGCGGTCCTATAGCTGGAAAGACTATTGGGATCACGCCCGGCTTGTCGGCCTTGGGCTGATATCGCTGGGGCTCCGCCGCGGCGACGTGATTTCGATCCTGTCGGAAGACCGCAAGGAATGGCTCTACACCGATATCGGCGCACAATGCGTCGGCGCGATCGTGTCCGGCATCTACACGACCGACTCCGCCGCGCAACTCGCCTATCTGGTGAACGATAGCGACTCCCGCTTTCTGTTCGTGGAGAATGACGAGCAGCTCGACAAATATCTGTCGATCCGCAAACAGGTGCCCCGCCTCGCCAAGGTCATCGTCTACGATCAGGAGGGACTGCACGGGCTTGCCGACGAAGGGATCATCTTCATCGACGACCTCTATGCGCTGGGGCGGAATTACCTGGCCACCCATCCCGCCGACTTCGAGGCCGAGATCGCCAGGTCGGAGCCGAGCGACATCGCCATCCTCATCTACACATCCGGGACCACAGGCGCGCCGAAGGGTGCGATGATCAGCCATCAAAACATCATCTTCGGGTCGGCCGCGACGCATCGAAATATCCCCGGCCTGCCCGGCGATGAGTTCATTTGCTTCCTGCCGCTAAGCCACATTTTCGAGCGCTCCTGGTCGACCTATGTGCCGCTGGTCGAGCGGACCGATCGTCAATTTCGCGGAGAGCCCGCAGACGGTCTTCGACAATATAAGGGAGATCGCACCGCACCGGATGATCGGCGTACCCCGGGTTTGGGAGAAGCTGTATTCGACGGTCTCGTTCATGAGCCGGGAGGCGACGCCGCTCGGGCGCTTTGCCTACGCTCGCGCGGTGGCGGCGGGTCTGCGCCGGGCGGATGCGGTGATGTCCGGGCGACGGCCCGGACCGCTGACGACGCTCTCCTACGCCTTCTGGAACCTGCTCGTGCTGCGCAATCTGCGAAGCATGCTCGGAATTCACCGGGCGCGCTATGCGGTGTCTGGCGCCGCGCCCATCTCGGCGGAGGTGCTGCGCTGGTTCCGCGCCATAGGCCTGCCGATGCTCGAAGGCTACGGGCTGACCGAAAGCACCGGCATCGTCTCGGTGAACCGGGCGGATGCCTTCCGGCTTGGGTCGGTCGGCCCGGCGGTTCCCGGCGTCAGTGCGCGCATCGCAGCGGATGGCGAGATCCAGGTCAAGGCTGCGAACATTTTCGCCGGATATTGGAAGCAGCCTGAGAAGACCGCCGAGACGCTGACGGAGGATGGATGGCTGCGCACGGGCGACGTCGGCGAGATCGATGCTGACGGTTTCGTCAAGATCACCGGCCGCTCCAAGGACATCATCATCACGGCGGGCGGCAAGAACATCACCCCCTCCGAGCTGGAGAACCGGCTGAAATTCTCGCCCTACATTCTGGACGCGGTGCTCATCGGCGATCAGCGCAAATTCCTGAGCGCGCTGATCATGATCGACCAGGAAAATGTGGAGAAACACGCGCAGAATCGCCGCATTCCGTACAGCGATTTCGCCTCGCTTTGCGCCGCGCCGGCCGTCAGGGAGCTGATCGCGGGCGTGATCGACGAGGTCAACGAAGATTTCGCGCGCGTCGAGCAAATCAAGGATTTCCGCATCATCGACGTTTTGCTGACAGCGGAAGATGATGAGCTGACCGCGACAATGAAGCTGAAGCGAAGCTTCGTCGAGCAGAAATACAAGCCGCTCATCGAGAGCATGTATATTTCGTGATTGTCAGGAGAGGAATGTAACATGAAAAAAACCGTCGCAATGCTTGCCGCCGCGGCTATCGGCTTCGGCATGGCCAGCACGGCAAACGCCCAGGGGCAGGGCGTCACCGAGACAGAAATTGTGATCGGCACCCACACCGACATGTCCGGCGTGTTCGCCGCGTTCGGTGCGCCGTCCGTCAAGGCAGCGAACATCTATTTCGACGAGATCAACGCCAAGGGCGGCGTGCATGGCCGCAAGATCCGCTTCATCGTCGAAGATCATGCCTACCAGATGCCGAAGGCCAATCAGGCGATCAACAAACTGATCAACAGCGACAAGATCTTCGCCATGATCCTGGCGCTCGGCACGCCGATGAATCTGGCAGCCTTCAAGTTGCAGGACGCCAAGAAGATCCCGAATGTCGCACCGCTTTCCGCCGCGCGCCAGATGCTCCAGGATCCGATCGATTATAAGTTCTCCACCTACAGCTCGTATTACGATCAGACCAAGGCCGGCGTCAAATACCTATCCGAAAAGGAAGGCGTCAAGACGGTTTGCGCGATGTATATCCCGTCGGATTTCGGCATCGAGATCAAGGAGGGCGCGGAGGAACAGGCGAAAGCGCTGAATTTGAAATATGCCGCCGAGACCACCCACAAGCCGGACGATTCCGATTTCGTCGGCTCGCTGACCAAGCTCAAGGATGGCGGCTGCGAACTGGTCGCGATGGCCCTCGGCGTGCGTCAGACGATCACCGCTGTGGCAACAGCCAAGAAGATCGGCTGGACGGGCGCGAAGTTCCTCGTCTCCTCGGCCGGGTTCCACACGGCGATCGCCCAGGCGCCCGGCGGCATCACGGAAGGTCTTTATGCCGTGGCCGGCTGGTCCGATATCGTAGCCCGCGTCGAGACCACGCCGGAGCTCAAGGAGTGGGTCGGCAAGTATAAGGCCGCCGCCGGCGAGGACCCCGGTACAGGCGCGCTGCTCGGCCGCGACGGCGCGGAACTCTTCGTGCGCGCGCTGGAGGCCACGGGCAAGGATCTGACGCCCGAAAGCTTCAGGAAGGCGATGGAGGGGCTCACCTACGACAGCAAGATCTCCAGCAATAAGGTTGCGTTCGGTCCGAGCCACCAGGGTTCGCAGACGAACATCATCTCGGTCATCAAGGGCGGCAATTGGAGCGAAATCGCGCGCGTCAACGCCGAGTAGACGACGCCGCCAAATCAATGGACGACGTTCGGTCTCGAAGAAGCGACGAGACTTCTCAGCCCGGTGGATCGTTCCATCGGGCTATTTCATACGCGGCCAGAGGCACAGGAGGAAGCGGCGCGGGGACGTCACCACCGGCCGGCAGCGCGCGCCGGGTCAGAGATCGTCGATGGCTTCGAGGAAGGGTGGCAGGCTCAATTCCGGATGGGGTTTGGCGAGCACGCTCTCGATCTTCGCATTGGAAATGCCGAGCGATTTGAGTGCTGTCGTGACCAGTCGGCCTTCATAATCATCGGGCATGGTCACCGAAGCGAGGTTGATCGTGCCCAGCAATATGAGGCCGCCGATCGTATGGCGCGCCATTTCGATGTCATCGCATTTGAAATAGCCGGACGCGACGCCTTCCTCGATACTCTGCTTCAAGCTGTCGGCTATTCCCAGGCGCAGCTTCTGGCCGCGCGAAAGCGTCGACCGGATCAGGAACCAGCCCCAGACACGATCCGTCCGGGTGCCATGCAGGCATATGCGCATGTCCATGCCGAACGCTTCGACAGGGTCGGGCATGATCTCGACGAGGCGGTCGGAAATTCCTAAGATTTGCAGCAGCGCGGATTCGATGACGGCATCGACCACGGCGTCCTTCGAGGGGAAGTGATTGTAGAACGTGCCGTAGCCGACATCGGCGAACTGGGTGATCTCCTGGATCACCAAGCCCTCAAGGCCGCGATCGGAGATGATCTCATAAGCGGCCCGCATCAGCTTGCGCCTGGTATCCTCGCGCCGACGTTCAGACCGGCTTTTGGGCCCGGCGTCCATCAAATTCCCATGGCCAGCAACCATGCCACTGTGCCTCTCCCATGCCGCATCTTCGCATCGAGCCAATATGGTCCAAACGCTGCCGCGCCCGCAAGGTCACGTTCCATGGTGCTAGTTAATGCTCGAATTGGCTCAGGTCCACTGACAAAATGGTAGCTTACACATGCATCAATGATGCGGTGTGATTGGACCTCACCTTTTTGCGTAGCTGCTACCCATACCGCATGCGCTACCGCCAACAAAAAAGCCGCTCCCTGAGGAGCGGCCTTGCGATCCAGAAGGCCAGGAGATAAAAAGTAATTCTGGCACCGGCGTAAATCACGTCGAAGTCGTTGAAGTCCACGCTGCCTGATGGATCTACAATTGGTCCACCATCTGTGATGGTAACCGTCGTAACATTGTCCGCACTGGCGGTGTAGTGGTTGTATTTCAAATACAAATCCAACGAAGCGGCTTCGAAATTCTGAACGATCCCAAGGCCCCACATTTCAACTTCGCCGTTTTCGAAGGATCCAATTGTGACTGGAGCTCCAGATAGTACCGCTCGGGTAAATCCGGTGTCAAACTGGCCGTACACTGCAAAAAGAGTGGTGGCGCCATACGGTAGCCACTTCTTTTCGATACCGCCGTGCAGATAAAAGAAGGTATTCTCGTCGTCTACATCGCCGAGGCCTGCCGAGGCAGCTACCTCGTCCTTGTTCTCGTCTGTATTAATGCCGTAAGCCGCGTGGATGAACAGCCCCGTCCCCATATCCATGATGGAACCGGACATACCGATCTGGTGACAGTCCACCTTTTGGTCGACGAAGAGACATCCGTTGATGTTGCTGCCGGCGGTGCCGTTAGCGCTGACGCCGGTTACAAAGTCTCCGTCGGTGCGTGCGCCATAGGCGATGCCAGCGGCAGCTTTAAACCGGCCGCCGAGCAAACCCGCGTAACGCAGGGCGACATCCCACATGTCGTCCTCACCCCAGGATGCGGAAACCTTAAAGCCCGCGATGGAAGGGGAGTTGTAACGGATCACGTCGAAACGGGCGGCATCGCCGGGGGGATTGGTTGCATCCTGACCCATCAGGTTCAGAAAACGGAAACCCGTCAGAGCGTCGCCGTCACGCAGCTGGAAACCGCCTACGAAGACCTGGTGAGCAGAGGAGTTGACGTACACGCTGCGAGCAACGTTAATGGCGGTGATTTCGTCTGCAGCCGTATGTTGCTGACCAAGGCTCAGGCGGCCAAGGCGGTCGCTTTCGATAAACACCTTGGATTCACGAATGAATATTGCGTCCGCCTGGGCTCCAACCGCGCCGCTGATGCTTTCGTCATTGGTCTGATCGACGGCAAATGAGGGCGAGCCAAAAATACCCAGCGTGACGACGAAGCCGGCCTTCACATCGGGCTTGATCTGTCCCGTTCCGGTAAAGGTAATGCGCGACTGATAGCCGGTATTGGTTACGACATAGGCGTCGCTGTCCACGCCGTCGTCCCAAATCAGAAGTGATTTGTTCACCGCACCAGTGATCTGCAGCGACACGACCCGGTTCCCCTTCCGGGCGGTCGTAGCTTCCAGTTCGGCAACCCGCTCTTCCAGATCGGCGCAGCAGCCTCCCCCGAGATCGGCAGCGCTAGCGGAGCCTGTCGCAAACATACACGCGGCGAGCAAAGCGCCGCCAATACAACTGGTATGCTTCGTTCCCCCGAACATTATCATTCTCTCCCCTGTCATCTTTGATAAATGTATCAGCTATTATTCTAATACCAGGATGAGCGGGTGCCGCCACCTATTCCTCAGGTGCCCGTTTTATTTCACTGACCGCTCGTGGCGCTTTGGCAACAAACATTTGCGGTGCTCAACCAAGGCGGGTGTAGAGGATTTGGTGCATCCTGTCGTTAGACCATGGGGCGACTATGCACAGGGCACTGCCGGGGCAAGATGATCCTGTCCTATTGCTCCGTAAACATCGTATCGAGGGAGCGATAAACCGGCTTCAGCATATATTGGAACAGCGAGCGGGAACCGATGATGATGTTGGCTTCCACCACCATGCCCGGCAGCAATTGCCACGTCCGCTGACCCTGTTTCAGGCGGTCGTCCTTCAGCCTGATGCGAGTGCGATAATAGGGCACTCCCTGCTGGTCCTTGAAGGTGGTGGGAGAGATTTCGATCACATTGCCATGGGCATAGCCGGTGACGCTCGGATCGAAATTCGTCACGCGGATTTCCGCGTCGTCACCGAGATCGACATGCCCGAGGTCTTTCGCCTTCAGATGCACCTCCGCTATGACACCGCTGTCCAGCGAAACGATCTCCGCGACAAGATCGCCCGGTTTCAGTACTGCGCCGGCGGATTTCTGCGCCAGGAGATTGATGACGCCGTCGACAGGAGCCGTGACGACGAGGCGGTATACGCGGTCCTTGAGCTTGGCGAGCGTTTGCGTGACTTCGGCAAGTTCGCCCGCCGCCTTGGAGCGCTCATCGGCGAATTTCTGCAGCCTTTCAGCCACCGCCTGTCTCAACCTGGCCGCCGCCTCGTCGGCCTTCTTCTCGACCTTGAATATCTGCCCGGCGACGTCTGAAACGCGGGCCCGAGCGGCCTCGTATTTAGATTTGGTTTCGAGATAAGTCAGCCGTGAGGTATAGCCCATTTCGAAAGATTTCTTGCGGATCGCCGCCTGCTCGCTTTCGATGTCGGCCTGCCGTTTGAAGCTTTCCAACTGCCGTTGGAGCGCGTCCAACTCTCCGGTGGCCTGGACAACCTCCAATTGCAGCTTCTCGCGTTCGCTGGCCGCCGAGGCCTCGGCGCGCTGGAACAGTTCGAGCTGCTCCTTGGCGAGTGCGGGATAAGCTTTACCGAGCGCGCCGAAGTCGGGAATGACGCCTTGGAGCGCCGCGTTGAGACGTGTTTGCTGCAGCGTAAGCTGGGCGCTGCGCGCCTGCAACTGGGCCAGATCGCTTTCCGCTCCATAGGGTCGCAGCCGCATGAGCGGCGAACCGCGTTTCACTTCCCCCCCTTCCGCAACGAAAACTTCCTCGACGATGCCGCCCTCCAGATGGTGGACCGGCTGAACGAAGCTGGAAGAGACGATCTCGCCCGGCGCCACTGCCAGTTCGCGAATTTTCGCGACGGCGGACCAGGCGACGATGCCGCAGATAAGCAGACCGAGAAGGTAGATCAGCGGTCCGTAGATCCGGTGCTGCCTGTGCTCGTTCAGCGCCGGCGGCAGCGTCAGAAATTCACCCAGGCTTTGCAGATTATCGTCATTGCGTGTCATTGGCTAAACCGGCTGGATAGCGATTGCGCCGGATCCTGTCCGGCGCTTGCCTGCCCTGGAAACGTCCCAGGCTGCAGCCGTCCTGGCGCCTGCTTGCGCACACCGGAAAGAATGTCGGTCGGCGAGCCGTCGGCGGTGACGGCGCCCGCTTTCAACACCACAAGCCGGTCGGCGAGATAGAAGTAGCTGACGCGATGCGTGGCGAGGATGATCGTGGCCTTGCCCTTCAGTCTGAGCAGCTTCTGCTTCAGCACATCTTCGTCGGAGGCGGCGAGCCCGAACATCGGGTCGTCCAACAGGTAAATGGGCGGCCTTTTGATGAAAGCGCGGGCCAGATTGATCTTCTGCAGGAATTCTTCGGTGCCTAGCAGCGAATGGTGCGGAACCAGCGGTTCATGGATGCCGCGTTCCACATTGGCCAGCACATCGCCCGCGTCCAGCTCTTCCAGAATGGCGACGATCTGCTGATCCGTCGCGGCGGGATGGGCGAGGCGGATATTATCGGCGATCGTGCCGGTGAAAACCGTCTGCTTTTCCTGTACATAGCCGATCTGCTCGCGCAACATCTTGGCGTCGAACTGCCGGTAATCCAGGCCATCGAAAAATACGTTGCCCGCTTGCGGGAGATAGAGCTGCGCCAGTACCCGCAGCAAAGTGGATTTGCCTGCCCCATTCGGTCCGGCAAGCGCCACGAAGCTGCCTTCGACGATGCGCAGATTGACGCCCCGCAATGCCGGCGCGGATTGGGGGGAATAGCGCATGGACACGCCGCTGAACTCGATGTTGCCCTTGAATGTCCGGGCGAACGTTGGCACCTTGCGCGGCTGATATTCCGGCGTGAGCCGCATTAGCTGATCGATCTGCTGCACAATGCTGCGCGCCTGGCTGATCTTGTTGAGGTTGAGAAATGTCGTCTGGATTGGCGCGAGCACACGCCAGACCAGCGCCATCAAGGCGATCAGCGCGCCGGATGACAGCGTTCCCGCCATCACCTCATAGGCACCTACTCCCACCACGATGGCGCCGGTCACCACGACGAGGCTCTGCGAGATGGTCTGTTCCACGAGACTGAGATCGCTCGCGGCCGACGCGCGGGAAATATTGGCGGCGCTGAGTTCGCGGTAGCGATGCATCCACACTTCTTCCGCGCCGTAACGGGTGATGGTGTCCAGATTGGCGGTGAATTCCATCAGGAACTTGCGGTTTTCCGTCTTCGCTTCGCCGGCCTTGGCCGCTTGCCGCCGCGCGATCGGAATGGACACGGAGATGAGCACCGTGAGCCCTGCAAGGAAGGCCAGGACGATCCAGCCCAACGAGCCGCCAATCAGAAACACGGCAAAAACGAAGATGACGATAAACGGAATATCGAGCAGCGCCGCCGCAAGCGGCCCGCTGAACACATCGCGGACGGATTCGAACAGCTTCAGGCGGGTCACCTGCGCGCCGACCGAGGCCGTCCCGGTCAAGCTGATCGGCAGCAGCAGCAGGCGCTGAAAAGCGCCGGTCATCATCGCTCCTTGCATTCGGGCGCCGAGATAGGCGAGGCCCCGCGCCCGCATCTCGCGAAGCACGAATTCCACGGCCATGATCAGCGCGATGGCGACGAAGCTGTAGCCGAGGGTCTCCAGCGATTTTGTGCCTATGGCGCTATCGAAAACCGCGATCATATAGATCGGCACCGCGAGTGCGACCAGATTGACCGCGACCGAGATCAGGAACAGGCCGCGGATCGTGGCGCTTTCGCTCAGCAGCAGCGAAGCGAACCAACTCCCCCTCTTCGCGCCGGTATCGCCGGCGGCATCCTCGATCTTGCGAAGATAGAAAAAACGCCTGCGGCGCGGCTCCGGCGTGATCTGCGCGGTGACGGCCTCGCGGCCTTTAAAGACCTCGACGGCGCCGTCATTGCGCTTGCCCAGCACGACCCACAGATCGGCTTTATCGTCTTCCGGGATGAACAGACAAGGAAGCTGCGGGTCCGGCACATCCTTCAACGTCACATCCATCGGCAGGACTTCATAATGCAGCCGAAGCAGCACGGCCGTGAAGGCAACGAAATTGGCGATGGTGCCGTCACCCCCGATCGCCTCCTGAACGTGACGCATCTCTCCCGACCAGCCCAGCGCCTGCAGCAGCGGCTTCAAACAATTCTCGGCGGGCGTGCGGGATCTGCTCCGTTGAGGGGGCAGCTCGAGCTCTGAGGGCTCTGCGCCGGTTAGGGCGGGCAGAGAAGCCAGCGACCCGGCGCTGTGGCTCGCGGAGGCGGCGAGCCTTTTTGTGCGACAGCTGCTTCATCCTACTATTGCCCCTTGCGCGTGACAGAGCCGGACGGTGCATTGGCTGAGGCCACGGAAATTTCGATATCCGCCAAGGGTGTGAGGCAGCCCTCCCGCAATGCGAATATTCGGTCTGCCTGCTTCAGCAGCGCCGTATTCGTACTGACGAGCACGAAGGTCATGGCGCCGCTGAGCGCGGTCAGCGCCCGGGCAAGCCGGCGCTGCGTCTCCTGGTCCAACAGTGCGGTCACATCGTCGATGAGAAGGATTCTCGGCTTATGGGCGAGGGCCCGCGCGATCATCAGCGACTGGAGAAATCCTTGCGGCAGTACGGTGGCTGAGCCGTCGCCGACCTTGGTGTCGTAACCATCGGCGAGCCCATTGATTTGCTCGTGAAAGCCCATCAGCTCCACTGCGGCGACAGCTTCGCGCATAAACTCGCCGGTGCGGAACATGGCTATATTCTCGATGATCGATCCGCGCATCAGCGTAATCCGGCCATCGACCGTTTGAATCGCACGGCGCAAATGCCGGCCCTCGGGCGAGGCGATGTCGACGCCATCCACTTTCACCTGTCCGGACGCCGGTGTGACGCTCCCGTTGAGCAGCGAAAGAAAAGTGGACTTGCCGCTGCCTGCTCCGCCGGTAATGCCGATGAATTCCCCCGGATCGATGCGGAGCCTCAGCCTTTCGAATCCGTTCCAGCGCCCCCTTGGGGGCAAATGCACATCGGCCAACTCGATGGCTCCAGTGCAAGAGACCGACTCATTGGAAGGAATGCTGAATGGCAGGTCGAGGATTTCCTGCGCCCGCATCTCGGCCAGCGTCGAGGCCTCGATCTGAGTCCACACGCTGATCACCCGGAACATTGGTTGGGCAACACGCGTCGCCAGCAGACTGCAACAGGCCAGACTGCCGACGCTCATCACCCCGTCGATCACGAAAACGGCGCCGCCCGTGACCACCGACACCATCATCAGATTGGAGAAGAGCTGTCCGAGCGCCGGAACGCGATTGTTGCGTTCGGCGGCCAAGAAGGAATAGGCCGAGGAGAGCGCCATCATCTCTTCGAAGCGGCGCTGAATCTGGGCCTCCATCGCCAGAGCCTTGATGGTGGTAATGCCCCCGAGCCATTCGACGATGTAGCCGTAGCGCCGCTCATCCTCCTCGCGGCCGTCGTCCATCAAGCGGCGCTGCTGACCGCTGAGCCAGAGCATGACCGCGGCAAAGCCCACGATCAACACGATAGGCACCGCAACCAGCCAGCCGCCGATCAGGCCCGTCATGAACAGAAAAATGGCAATAAACGGAATATCGAGCAGCACCGCCCGATCCGCGGTGCCTCTCATGCTGCCCATCTCCTCGACCGCGGACATCCGGTCGAACCAATAGGAGCGCGGCTTGGCGTTGATCTCGCGCTGATCGCCATAGAGCAGCTTCACCGCCGCGGTCACGCGAACCTTGAAGCCGGACTCCAGCGCCGCGCGGCTGACCAGATGATTGCGGGCAATTTTCAAGGCCGTATCGAGGACGACAACCGTGAACAGCGCGACGAGCAGCGCCGTGAGCGTATTGAATGAGGAGTTCGGTATGACGCGGTCATAGACTTGCAAGATCGTCAAAGGGAGCGCCAGCGCCAAAAGATTGATCAGCAACGAGGCGACGAGGACCGCGCGCGGCGTTTCCCGGCTGTCCTTTATGAGCTGCGCGATAAGCCGGAAGGTTGACACCCGCCGGACAAAGCCAAGCGGCTCGGCTGGCTGCTCCGACTGCGCCGTCCTCGCGAAGGCGGTCGATTTCAGATGGCTGGCCGCATTCTGCATCAGAATCTTCGCCTACTCTGACCTTGCCGCCATAGCTCATGCATGGCGGCCTTGGATCCAACCTAAGTGAACGATGTGAATCCGCGGCAAATATTTTTGGTATAAATCTACGGAAAAGCGCCACCTTGAAATAAAGACTTGAATCTTAGTCTTTGCCTGCAATTTTTGATAAATAACTATGAATGCTGTTTGGGTTTCCATCACCATTTACATAGCGCTTTGTTGCAATGCAGACTGAGATCGTTGCCAATCGGGGACATCACAACAAAGGTGATCTCGATGGCCGAAGCGATACCGGATTTTGCCGCTGCGAAACCTGGAGCCGCGCGGACGAATATCAGTTCTACGCGCGAAGATCTGGTGAAGCGGGACGCATTGACCCAGGCGCATGATTTCGAGCTGTCGAGCGGGCCTGACGACCGGTACGACCTGACCTATCCTGGCTCGGTCCCGCCGGACATCGACGCGGTCGCATTTGAGGATGCCCAGGCGTCCTCCAAGGCTTCTGGCGCACCATCGTCCGGCCTCGCCCAGGAAAGCGCGCAGCCGAAGATCGCGGCGGCCCCCGCATCGGATGACGCGAAAGCTTTCCGGGCTTCCGAAGAGAGCGCTTCTTCGTCCCCCGCGAGCGGTAGCGCCGAAGGGAGCTCGCCGGGAAGTTCCTCTTACGCCTCGGCCAAGGGCGATCTTGAGCCCGCAGCCCCGGCAGCGTCCGAAAAGGCGAGCGGCGAATCGACCAGCTTTGCCAGCTACTCCGCGGATGAAGCGCCGCAAACGGCGACCCCGGCTGCCTTTGCCGAACAGGCCGACGCTGCGGAACAGTCCCAGCCCGGGGGCGAGGACCCTGCACCGGAAGGCGGCACTCCGCCACCAGCGCCCGTCAACGCTGCGCCCACCGCGCTCGAAGCGGAGCTTTCGCCTGTTGCCGAGAATTCTCAAGGCCACATCATCGTCGGCCGGTTGATTGCGGCCGATCCGGACAGTCAGGACAGCCACAGCTATGAAATCGTTGGCGGCCACCCGCTGTTTGAAATCGACGGCGACACCATCACGTTAAAACCTGGCGCGCAGCTCGACTACGAGACCCAGAACAGTTACGACCTCGAAATCCGCTCCACGGACAGCGGCGGCAACAGCATCGTCAAGATGGTGACGGTCAATGTGACCGATGTGAACGAGGCGCCGACCGCGAGCGCCATCGGCGATCACACCGCGTCGGCCGGCGACGCCTTCACGCTCGACGCATCGAACCATTTCGCCGACGTCGATCACGGCGATACGCTGACCTACAGCATCAGCGGACCGGCATGGGTGTCGATCGATCCCGATACCGGCATCGTCACCGGCACGCCTCCCGCACATCTCGTCGCCCACGATCTGACGTCGGACGCCAATGGCGGCTATGACCTTCCGCAAAGCGGCGTGATACAGATCGATGCGGGCGTGACTTTCAGCGAGTCCGGCTACAGCAATAGCTTTGGATATTACCTCGCGGATGCCGACGGCAAGCCTCTCGGCGGCATCGTCGTCGAGAACGACGCGCACGAGCTCGGCGGAAGCACGACGCTGATCGATCTCGCCGATTACCCAGGCGCAGCCAAGCTCGGCTTCTTCGTCATTCCCAATGGCGCTCAGAACGCCGGCCTAGCGGATGGAGAGAAGATCACCTTCCGCTTCGAGGGCGGCCAGTGGCACGCCTCCGCCGATGGCGCCGTCCTGCATGGAGCGGGCGCGGATATTTTCTTCTCCGACGCCGCGCTCAATGCGGACGGCGTCGACCATCTCGGCGGGAGCGGCAACTGGGAAGATCTGGTTGGAGGCGGCGACCGCGATTATCAGGACGTGATTGCCGATGTCTCGGTGAAAACCATCGTTGCGGAACCAGGCGCTGCACACGAGGCGATCACTGTGACGGTCACCGATAGCGGGGGCCTCACCGCGCATTCGAGTTTCGCCCTCAATGTGCAGCCCTCGCCCGTGACCATGGACGACATCGAGAGCCACACTTACGACCCGGCCGGCTCTGTCGTCGATGCGGGCCCGACGGACATTCACCTCAATGACGCGGCTATCGCCGAGAATTCGGCGGCCGGCACCGTCGTCGGGCATTTGAGTTCTATCGACGCCAATCTGTCCGACAGCCACACCTATGAGATCGTCGGTGCTCACCCGCTGTTCGAGATCAGTGGCGATGCCATCATGCTGAAAGCCGGCGCGCAGCTCGACTACGAATTCCAGGACGGCTACGACCTCGAAATCCGCTCGACCGACGAGGCGGGCAACAGCGTCGTCAAGACCGTCACGGTCAATGTGACCGACGTGAACGAGGCACCGGACGCCACAGTGTCATGGCCGCCCAGACAGCAACCGCCGGAGAAGGATTCTCCCTCGACGCATCCGGCCACTTCTCCGACATCGATCATGGCGACAGCCTGACTTACAGCATTGACGGCCCGGCCTGGCTGTCCATCGACCCAGCGACCGGCGTGATCACCGGCACGCCTCCGGGTCACATGGAGACGCAAGAGCTGACCGCCGGCAGCAATGGCCAATACGACGTGCCGTCAAGCGGCGTTCTGCAACTGAACGGGCAGGTCCTGTCATCAGCAGCGGGATACAACAATAGCGTCGGTTATTACCTGGCGGATGCGAACGGCACTCCGCTGGGCGGCGCGATCTTTGAGGACAACGCTCACAATCTGGGCGAAAGCGTCGCATTGATCGACGTTGCAGATTATCCGGGCGCGACGACATTGGGGTTCTTCATCATCCCGAACGGCGATCAGAACGCTGCGTCAACCGACGGGCAGAAGGTCGAATTTTCAATTCTCCGGTGGCCAATGGCACGCCTCCGCCAACGGCGCGCAACTTAACGGAACGGGCGCGGACGTCTTCTTCTCCAACGCCTCGCTCAATGGCAACGGTTACGACTATCTTCGGGATAATGGCGGCGCGGGCAACCTGAACTGGGAAGACCTGGTGGGGGGCGGCGACAAAGACTTCGACGACGTCAATGCGCAGGTTTCGCTGAGCTCAATCCATCTCGTCCCCGATACCGGCCACGCGAACGTAACCGTGACCGTCACCGACAGTAGCGGCCTGACTGCGCAGTCGAGCTTCGACCTGAACGTCGGGCCGGGGGCGGTCGATATTGCGGACCAGCAGGACCCGTACAGCGTTTCCGGGACGGAGCGTTCCGAAGGCGTCTACGGAACCGAACACGGCGATACTATTAATGCGCTCGGCGGAAATGACGTCGTGCGCGCCTATGGCGGCGACGACTCGGTGCTGGGCGGTGAAGGCAACGATAAGCTCTATGGCGAGGCGGGCAACGATACGCTCGAGGGCGGGGCGGGCGACGATTTGCTCGATGGCGGCGAAGGCAACGACGCGCTGACAGGCGGCGCGGGGGTCGACAAACTCTATGGCGGTGCGGGAGCCGATGCTCTCGACGGCGGCGACGGCGATGACCTCCTCGATGGCGGCGAAGGCAACGATACGCTGGCCGGGGGCGCAGGCACCGACAAGCTCTATGGCGGTGCGGGAGCCGATACTCTCGACGGCGGCGACGGCAACGACCTCCTCGAGGGCGGAGACGATAGCGACACTCTGGCGGGCGGCGCAGGCATCGACAAGCTCTATGGCGGCGCGGGAGCCGATACTCTCGACGGCGGCGAGGGCAACGATACCCTCTATGGCGGCGATGGCAATGACGTGGTCAGCGGTGGCGCGGGCAACGACGTCGCCTATCTTGGCGCGGGCGACGACACTTTCGACACCACCAATGGCGACCGCGATGACGGCGACGGCGCGGACACCGTCTATGGCGAAGGCGGCAACGACACGATCTGGGGTGGCGGCAGCGACGACAAACTCTATGGCGGCGACGGCAACGACTACGTCAATGGCGAAGCAGGCAACGACACGCTTTACGGCGACGCCGGCAATGATGTCCTCGACGGCGATATCGGCAACGACACCCTGACCGGCGGCGAAGGCAGTGACCAACTTTATGGCGGTGCGGGGAATGATACGCTCGTCGTGGATGCCAATGACACGGTCATCCAAGGCGGCGAGGGCACCGACAAGGTGGTCGTATCCGGCAGCGCCGGTGTGACGCTGGACATGGCGGCGTCAAGCATCGAACGGGCCGAAGGCGGCGTCGGCAACGATGTGTTCAACGCCTCGGGCGCGACCACGGCTGTTACCGAATATGGCTTTGCCGGCGACGACAGCGCTGATCGGCGGCTCGGGCAACGACGTTCTCGATGGCGGTATAGGCGACGATACGATCTACGGCGGAGGGCAGAACCTCCTCGTCAATGGGAGCTTCGAGAATCCGGATCTCACCAATTGGCAGCATTTTTTGTCGATACCCGGCTGGACGGCGTCGGTCGGCCATGTCGAGGTCTTGGACAATGCTGTCGGCGTGGGCACTGCGTCGGAAGGTCACCAGTTCATGGAAATCGACGCGGACAACGCTTCAGTTGATCGCGTCTATCAGAGTGTGCAGACCCAGGCAGGCCAGAACTATACACTGAGCCTCGATACCGCCGCTCGTGCGAATACCGCACTTACCACCAATACGGTGGAGGTCTACTGGAACGGCGTTCTCGTCGACAGCATCGATCCAGCATCCACCAATTGGGAAAGCCATGGCTTCACGGTCGTAGGCACGGGTGGTCTGGACCAACTGGAATTCCGCGAACAGTCGGGCAACAATGACAGCTACGGTGGCCTGATCGACAATGTCTCGCTGGTGGCGGCGTCAGGAAACAATACGCTCGCCGGCGGGGAGGGCAATGACGCGCTGATCGGAGGCATCGGCAACGACATCCTCACGGGCGGCGCGGGCGCCGACCGGCTCTATGGTGGCGCAGGCAATGATACGCTCGTCGTGGACGCGAGCGACACCCTCATCGAGGGCGGTGCCGGCTATGACAAGGTGACCGTCTCCGGCACAGGCGGCGTGACGCTGAACATGGCGGCACAAGGCATCGAACGGGCCGAAGGCGGCGCCGGCAATGACGTCTTCAACGGCGCGGCCTCGACCGTGGCCCTGACCGAGTATGGCAATGGCGGCGACGACACTCTGATCGGCGGCTCTGGCAATGACTATCTCAGCGGCGGCGATGGCAATGACGTGGTCAGCGGCTGCGCAGGCAATGACAATGTCTATCTGGGCGCTGGAGACGACGTCTTCGGCACAAATGGCGATGCCAATACCGCCGATGGCGCCGACACGGTTCGTGGCGACGGCGGCGATGATCTGATCTATGGCGGCGGCGGCGACGACACTCTCTACGGCGGCGCGGACAACGATCGGCTCTACGGCGAAGCCGGCAACGACAAGCTGTATGGCGAAGCAGGCGACGATCAGCTCACCGGCGGCGATGGCAATGATACGCTCGACGGTGGCGAAGGCAACGACCAGCTATTCGGCGAGGCTGGCAACGACACGCTGAATGCGGGCGCCAGGCGACGACGTGGTCAGCGGCGGTGCCGGCAGCGACAAGGCCTATCTCGGCGACGGCGACGACACCTTCGACACCACCGGCGGCGATGCGGATATCGGCGATGGCGGCCGACACGATCTATGGCGAAGGCGGCCACGACCTCATCTATGGAGGCGGCAGCAATGATCTTGCCTATGGCGGTGAGGGCAACGACCGGCTCTACGGCGAAGCTGGCAACGACACTCTGTTCGGCGGCACAGGTGATGATATTCTCTTCGGCATGGAAGGCAGCGACAGCATGACAGGTGAAGACGGTTCGGATCTGTTCCTGTTCAATGCCGATAGCGGCATGGATTCGGCCAATGGCGGCGTGGGCGGCTGGGTCGACACGGTAAGGCTCGCCGGAGCTGGCGGAGCGGGCTCGCCCGGTGGGTTCGGCACCGACTGGACCATCCAGCTCACCAGCGGCCACGTCGTCGCGCAGGACGAGCACAACATCACTTTGAGCGACGACGCCGACGGGTTCATCACCTTCAATAACCAAAATCAGCTCAGCTTCACCGACATGGAGCGCATCGAGTGCTGACCGCGCGCGGCGCGGCATGGCGGTCCTGGCCATCGCGGCCGCGCCGCCGGCCCTCCGCTTAGCGGCTATTCCCCGCGCCCTCTTGCTTTAGCATTAGGGCGGTCGCATTTTCCACCACGGCAAGCCTGTCTAGGGGCCGATCCGGCCTTACGGCGCATCGCCAAGGCAATGGATCAATCCTGCCGCGCAGGTGTTTGCACCAAGGCCGATTGGGGATGCAAATGCACATACGCTCGATAATTATTGCTCTCGTGGTTCTGACGGCCCTGCCGCTTGCCGCCCGGGCGGCCGACGAACCCGATCTCATCTTCAAGAAGACGACTGTCTGGAAGTTTCTCTCGCCCGACCACAAGCTCGCAACCTACGCGATCGACGATCCTCTCGTGCCAGGGGTTTCATGCCACTTCACCGTGCCGGAAAAGGGCGGCTGGACGGGCTGGCTCGGTCTGGCCGAGGAGCTTTCGAACGCCTCGCTCGCCTGCCGGCAGGTCGGTCCGATCGACTTCAAGGAGAAGTTCGAGCAAGGCGACGACATGTTCCGCCTACGCCGCTCCTTCTTCTTCAAGAAGATGCAGATCGTGCGCGGCTGCGACGTCAAGCGAAACGTGCTGGTCTATGTGGTCTACACCGACAAGCTGATCGAGGGCAGCCCGGAGAATTCCACCTCCACCGTACCGATCATGCCCTGGGGCACCAGCGAACCGAAGCGCTGCTCGGATTGGGTGAAATAGCGATGCGACCTCGAAGTGATGTGGCTTTCGGGTGCTCATTGGGGATTGGGGGGATAATTTGTTAAGAAGCGGGTACAGGCCCCGGATACGCAGCCAAATCGTGTGAATTTGTCTCACGCTGATTTGCCGGCAAAGGAGCCTGAAATGACCCGCCAACCCGATGTTGCCGCATATCCGCATCCTGTGGAGGAGCCTCGCACCCGGATCGTAGCCGCCAATGGCGATATTCTCTTCGTGTCGAGCCAGGGGTACAGCAACGAGGATGACTTGATTATTGCCCGCGAGCTGGCACGCCGGACGCTCAACGACGAGATCAACAATGATCCCGCCTATGGTGCGCGCGTCGACACGCTCATGGCGCAGAGGGAGGCGAAGAGTGCGCAATTCCCGTTTGGGAACCCCTCGGCACATGCGCCGGCTGTATTGGAGAACGCGCCACCGCGCAGCAAGCTCGCTGAGACGCTGTCGAGGCGGGCTGATATTGGTGCGCCAACTCTTGATCGCCTGTTCGGCCTGGGCCCGAACAAAGACGGGCAGAGTTGACGATAGGCACTCTAGGCGCTCGCCGTTAGTCGCGGCGCTTTTTATGAATGGCCATCTCGAGCATCGGCGTCACTTCTCGAATACCACCGCGACGCGCACATTGCCGCCGCGCAGCAGCTGCACCGAGATTTCAGTGCCGTGCCGCCTGACAACAAAGTCGACCTGGGAGTTGCCGAGGCGCAGGTCACGGATCAGCACTTCGTCGAGGAAGTCCGGCAGGCGCGGATTTCGCAGCCGGATCTCCTGGGCGCCTGGATCGAATTCGAAGCCGAGCGCGGCTTCGAGCAGCGAAAACGGCGTTGCGGCGGCCCAGGCCTGAGGCGCGCAGGCGACCGGATAGAGCGTCGGTCCGCGTCCCTTGCCACGCTGGAACCCGCAGAACAGCTCCGGCAGACGGCGCAGCTCCATATAGGCGGCCGCGTCGACCAGTCCCTCGAACACCCGTTCCACGCCGTCGTGCGCGCCATAACGGGCGAGGCCCAGCGCGATCAGCGCATTGTCATGCGGCCAGATCGAACCGTTGTGGTAGGACATCGGGTTATAACGAGGCTCGTCCTTCGCAATCGTCCTGATCCCCCAGCCGGAAAAGAAACGAGGGCGCAGCAACTCCTGCGCGACGACGGCGCCCCTATCCTGGCGGACGATACCCGAAAACAGCAGATGCCCGGCATTTGATGAGCGAACACGGCAGGGCTGCTTGTGGCCATCCAACGCCAGCGCGTAGGTATTCAGCTCCGGCAGCCAGAATTTTTCCTCGAATCGCTCCGCCAGCTCGCGAGCCTGGTTCCTCAACTGCTCGGCCCGCTCATAATGGCCGAGGAGGAGGGCGCAATAGGCGGCCCGCTGCTTGGCGTCGTAGACGTATCCTTGCACCTCGCATAAGGCGAGCGGCCCTTGGGCGAGGCGTCCATCGGCGTGGAAGATGGCATCGTTGCTATCCTTCCAGCCCTGGTTGCTAAGGCCGTCAGCCGTTGCACGCTGATATTCGAGAAAGCCGTCGCCATCGGGATCGCCCGGCCCATCGATCCATCCAAGCGCGGCCTCGACATTCGGCCAGAGGTCGTTCAGCGTCTTCATATCGCCGGTGCGCTCGATGTAGCGGCCCAGCAGCGCAACGAATAAAGGCGTTGAGTCGACACTGCCATAATAGCGGGCGAACGGGACTTCGCCGAGCGCCGCCATCTCGCCGCCGCGCATTTCGTGGAGAATCTTGCCCGGCTGCGCATCGGCCATCGGATCGTCGTGGGTGGCCTGGTGCAAGGCGAGGCGTCGCAACACGCCGCGCGCGATGATGGGATTGGCCCATAGCAACATCATCGCGGTAATCAGCCCGTCACGGCCGAAAGTGGTCGAGAACCACGGAATTCCGGCATAGGGATACTGGCCCTCCGGCGTATCCGTCAGCAGCATCGACATGTCGGCCATCGACCGGCAGAGCACCTCGTTGAAGAGAACGTTTGAGGTTTCCACCGTCGCGGCGGAGCGGGCAGGTGCGCGCAATTCGCGGCGGACCGCGAGGAAGCCCCTGATAAATTGCGCAGGCCTTTCATCCACGCCTTGCTCGCAACCGACCGTCAGGAACACCGCCTTTTCTTCTGCCGGCTCCAAGCTGATGCTGTAGGACGCCGAGTTGGTTGTAAGCTCGGTCGGTGCGGGGTCGAACATCACGGTGGAATGGCGGGCCTTTCGGTCCAGACCCAGATAGGTCATCACCACTTTGTCAGACCCGGCCACGCGGCGATTCACGACGCCTCGTTGCGCACGCCGCATGCCGCGTACTTCAAAAATATCAGCGAAATCGCTGCCGAAATAAGCCGTCACGCGGAACTGGACTGGCACTTCGCCATAGTTCTTCAATGCCACCCGCTGATAGGCGGTGTCGCGCCAGAGGAAGATGTTCCGCGTGATGTGAACCATGTCCTTGTGGAGGATCAGCTCGCCATCCACGAATATGTCGGGATTGGTGAGCTCGACGGTCAGCATGGAATTGTCGTCGCGGACATTGGAGCCGAGGAGCAGCGGCTGCAATCCATCGATCACCAGCTCCATATACGACAGGAAGCGCGTATCGCAATGGAACAGCCCATCTTGACCGCCGGCCGAGGCTCCGATATCCCCATAACTGTCAAGCACGACGAACGAGTCGCCATGCTTTAACGTGCGTCGCGCCCGCGAGGCTTGCCCTCGCGCCGTTATGTAGAACGGGGCTTCCGAGAACCCATCAAGACTTTTCTGTGTCTCCAACGCGCTCTCGGCTGTCATGGCGCTCCAATCAGTTCATGGCTTTGGCCTGCCGCCTCAGATGCACCACATCCCGCGAGGAAGAAGGACGCCCGGTCACTCCGTCGCCGATGGAGCGCTGCAGCAGCTTCTCGTAAACCGCGACATAGTTTGCCGCCATCCTGGATGCTGAAAAGCGTTCCTCGAAGCGGCGCCGAACGCGGCGGCGGTCAAGCAGTAGCGTTTGCGGAAGAACCGTTATGGCTTCTTCTTCGGTATCGACGATGTACCCCGACAAGCCATCTTCTATAACCTCCGGAACTGAACCGTGCCTGAACGCCAGGACCGGCGTGCCGCATGCCATGGCCTCGATCATAACCAAACCAAACGGTTCCGGCCAATCGATGGGGAACAGCAATGCGCGCGCATTGCCTAGGAACGCCGCCTTTTGTCGCTCATTGATCTCACCAATATACTCGACGCCGGGCCCGTCCAGCATCGGCTTGACGACCTCACGGAAGTAATCCTCGTCGGCCTTGTCCACCTTCGCCGCGATCCTGAGCGGAATGCCAGCGGCCCTGGCGATGCGGATTGCGCGATCGGGGCCCTTTTCCGGCGAGATGCGGCCGAGAAAGGCCACGTAATTCTCTGTGTTGCTCAGATTTGCGCGATGCAGATCGGTCGGGAGGCCGTGATAGACCGTCCCCGTGAAGTTGGCGGACGGGACGGGGCGGCGCTGCGAATCTGAAATCGAAACCAGCGGCATATCAGGAAACCCGTTGTAAAGCATCTTCAGATCGGGAATGTCCTGACGGCCATGCAACGTCGTGAGCGTACGGCCGGCCATATGGTAGAACATCGGAAATTGAAAGTGATCGATGTGGAAGTGCAGAACGTCAAAATCTTCCGCCATACGGCGTACGCGGTCGATCATCAGCATGTAGTAGGGGATCTGATCTTTTACCTTGGGGTCGAGGCGCAACGCCGTAGCGGCACAGCTGACCACCTCCGCGGCGGTTGTGGAATCACCACTGGCGAACAATGTCACCTCGTGGCCCATGCGAACCAGCTCCTCCGTGAGATACGAGACGATCCGCTCCGTGCCCCCGTACAGCCGAGGCGGGACGCTCTCAATCAGGGGAGAAATCTGCGCTATCTTCATTTTTTGTCATCCATCTTGGCAACGAACCTTACAGAAACATATTTATGCAGAAAAAGTTCCGAAAAGAGGGCCGATAGGCAGTTACCGCAAGTTAAGGAGCGATGACATAAAAAATCGATAAAAATAGAATAGAATTAATTGTTGGACTGGATGAATACAGGAATAAAACATGTCAAAATATTGACTCTGGAATATCTCTTAAAACATCTGATACGGTCGACACGCCTGATCGTTTGTTGAGCACACTATCGTTTGTGTCCGAATTGCGGCTGAATACGGCGTGGAGTTATGGGATCTAATGGGATGCCTCTAACGCTGGTTTTTGGGCGGATCGTCACGAACATCACCTGATGTCACGCCCCTAAAAGGCTGATGCGGCATCGATATAACCACAGTGTCACCAGTTGGTTCCAGAAAATTGCTGCGGCGCAGCAAAATTCTTTGGAAGCGTCGGGACGCTGGTTCGGGTGCCGCGCGCGTGGCGCGTCGGCTGATCCGCTGGCAGTCGCCGGAAAAGTGGCAGCGTAAGGCCGAAAGCCCTCCTCGGAGCGCGGCTCTTATGCGATCGCCGTCACTCCAGCGGTGAGTGGAGAGATATTGACTGTTATTCGCGCGGCGAGATAAGCCACAATTAATTCAAACTGGAGGCGCAAAACCGGCGGCATCGCTTTGTTATACGCATCTCTGCCGCAAAAACCGGACTAAATCCCGCCAACTTCGCACTGAAAGCCGTTAGCCAGACCGGTTTAGCTGCCGCGAAGACGCTGGAAAAGCTCGTCGGAGGGGTAGGAATCCGCGGGCAGGCCGAATTTGATCTGAGCCTGCCGGATCGCATCGCGCGTCGCCGCGCCGATGATGCCATCGAGCTTGCCGACCTCATAGCCGTGACGGACGAGAAGTTCTTGCAGATTGCGGGTCTCCTGCAATCCATAGGCGGGGATATTCGGCTTCCCTTTATTATACGCCGGCGCACCCGCGAGCCGTGTGGCGTAATAGGCGGCGGTCGTCGCGTAGACCAGCGACTGGTTCCACTCGGTGTAAACCTTGAAATTGGCGAAGGCGAGAAAGGCCGGCCCATGACGTCCCATGGGCAGCAGCAGCGAGGCGGGGACGTTGTCGGATTGAAGCGGTCGCCCGTCGCGCTGGAGCACCCCCCATGCGGCCCATTTGGATCGCGGATGCTGGATCCCCAGATCCGCCTCCCGCCACGGCAACTCGTCCGGCACGCTGACCTCCTGGATCCACGGCTCGCCGCGCCTCCAGCCATGATGCTGCAGCAGTCTCGCCGTCGAGGCCAGCACATCGGGAACGCTGTTGAGCAGATCGACCCGCCCGTCGCCATCAAAGTCGACGCCGAATTCCAGGTAATGCGTGGGAAGGAATTGCGTCTGGCCCAGTTCGCCCGCCCAGGCGCCGATCATCTGATCGAGAGTCAGGTCGCCCTTTTCGATGATCCTCAGCGCCGCAAGCAACTGTTCGCGAAACAATTCGGGACGGCGGCAATCATAGGCGAGGGTCGCAAGCGCGCCCAGGATCGGGCTCTTGCCGGAATTGGCGCCGAAATCGGTCTCCAACCCCCAAAATCCGACGATCACCGGACCCGGCACGCCATATTGTTTCTCGATCCGCGCGAAAGCGTCCCGGTGCCGGTTGAGTTGCTCGGCGCCGCGCTTCATCCGGTCGGCGGACACCATGCGCCCGGAAAATTGCAAGAAGGTTTGGGCGAAAACGCCCTGTCCCCGATCCTTCCGCACAATGGCTGGGTCGTAAGCCACTGAGGCGAGAACAGACGCGATCGTGCCGCGCGACACGCCGGCACCGGCGGCCTCACGCTTGAAGTCTTCCAGCCAGCGCTCGAAGCTCTGCGTCGGATTGCAGCTCTGCGCATGGAGCGGAGCCGCACCGATCAGCATTAGGAGAGTGACCGCGACACCGTGCAGAGTTAAACGAGACATGCGCATGGCGAGTGTTGAATCCTCAAGAACCGTCCGTGCTTTTCCCTCAGCATCGACGCATTTTCCCCGTCTGAATGATGCACTAAGCATCATTGCGAAAAGTGGTCTTCCGGGTTTTCGCAAAAAATGATGCGAAAACAAAGAATCTAAGCAGGTCATTTGTTGGGCAACCACCAAAAACCTGCTTAGCAGGCCAAAATGGCATCATCGAGCCGGTGCGGTAACGGGTGGCCTTACTGTGGTGGACGCATTCCGCGTGTCGCACCGATCGGAGCGTCGCTGTCCTTATCGCGTCCGGTGATGCGTTCCCACCAGCTGCGATCGTCCTTATAGCCGGCGACCGTACCTTCGTAAGGGCCTTTCAGCGTCTTCGTCGAGCCGGATGAGAGGAGCAGAACGCGGATCGAAGCGCCCTCCGGCACCTTTACGCGCGCTTCGTCCGCCAATTTAGCGCCGGCGGCGATTTCGGGCGCAGAAGATTTCAAGCACCTCGATCTCCGCCAGGGCAGCGGCGGGCGCAAGAAAAACCGCCAAAGCGATGCCCAGCAGGCTGGGCGCGCGAAGTCTTGTGACCTGATTCATGCTATATTCTCCTATGAGCGCGCGAAACGGAGTTTCTGCGCCACCGTCTCGGCATAGTGTCCGCCCGTCACACCCGCTGTCCACGCAAAGAATAGTGTGGTGGAGGGAATAATGATGGCATATGTGGAAAAAAGCACGACTCCAAGCACGACCAGCGCCGCAAGGCCGCAAAAATACACCAGCCAATCGTAGCGTTTGACGCTGATGAAACTGCTGACCACGAAGCCCAACAGCGCGACAACGGCAAGCAGAGCCAGTTCCATCTTCCACGGAACCTCGTGAATCGAGCGTCCGTCGCGTAGCTGCGCCAGAATCTGCGCCTGCACCACCACGCCGGGCATCTTGGCCCCGTCCAAGACCGACAGCGGCGTGAGATGCTTGTCCCGGTCGACGAAGTCGCCGCCGATCAGCACGATTTTGCCTCGCAGCGCCGGTCGCCAGCTTTCAGGGAGGATGGTTTCCGCGCCCGCGTCTGGTTTATGCCGCGGCACGCGGAACAGCGGGAACAGATCGTCCCCGGGAGGCGGGAGCAGCCAGGCGATAAAGGGGCTCGCGGGTTCGCTTGGCGATGTCGCGCCGGCTTTCTCGACCAGGAGCTGGGCAATGCTCTTGCGATGCGGCGGCGCGGGCGAGCGCTCGCCCATGAAGCGCACCACCTGGTCGCCGATCTTCAACTGGTCCAATTGGCGCGCAAAAAAGACGTGGCCGGCGTCGCGTCCCGCTTTGGCGATGAAATCTTCCTGGTATTTCAGGTCTTCCGCCTTGAAGCCGCGAATGCGGCTGTCGATCGCTCCGAAGACGATGGGGCTGCGCATCGTCCTGATCGTATCGATGAGCGCCTGCGTTTTGCCGTCTTCGCTTCTGCGGTCGTAAATGAAATCGAGGCCTACGGCCTTCGGCGCGGCAAAGTCGAGCGCCTGCAGCAGCTTGGCCACCAAACTCCGGTCTATGGGCGAAATATAGTCATATTCGCGCATGCTCTCCTCGTCGATGAGGATGATGGCGATGTCGTCGCGCGGCCGCTCCGCGCTCTGGGAGAAGAAGAGTGTGCGCCAATCATAGGTCCACTCATCTGGGCCTTCCGGCGAGATCCCGGCGAGCGAGGCCGCCATCAGCACCACGGCCACCGCACCCGCCCAAAGGATGCCGAGCATCGCAGAAAGCCAAACCCCGCTTCCCGCGGACCTTTCCGTCTGAACCGCCCCTGTCATGGCTCCCCCACGCGAACGCTAATCCTTCAACGGTGCCGAGGGCGCAGTCATAGCGCAAAATTGCGCGGCGCATAACGCTTTTTGGGCAATAGCGACCAGCTTAAATTTGCACTGAGCCAATGACGGCCGGGGCCCGGCCATAAGGCCGAGCGAGACGTCCACAAGGAAAAGCGCTCCAATGAGACCCATCAGAGCGCCACCCATCCCGACGCGGCTCTGTAGGAAGGGCGACGGCAATCAGCCAGACCTTGCTATATGGGCCATGCGCTGGTGGAGGAAACCGCCCTGGCTTGGCGGTGGGTGGCGCTGTGAGCCATGCGACTGGAACAGCCGAGCGGGACGAGGCGCTCGATCGGATCGACCGCGCTCGCCGGAGTCGATAAAGGCGCGTGACCCATGGTGCGGACAAGGCCTATGACGTCGCCCGGTTCGTGCAGGATTTACGGTCCGATCGGTCGCACCGCACCTCAACACCGACGGACATGTCAGCAAGACCGGCAAGCCGCACAAGACGGTGGTCGACGGGCGCACGACGCGCCATGCCGGTTATGCCATCAGCCAGCGTTGCCGCAAACGCATCGAGAAGGTGTTCGGCTGGGTCAAGAGCGCCGCCGGTCTGGCCCCGGATTGATGATCGGTCCGGCCAGCCGGTTTGCGAACGCCACGATCGCGAATGTGCCCATCAGCATGGTTATGCCGAGCACGGCGATCGCGCCGAGATCGCCGCTTTCGTTCAGGTCGTAGATGACGACGGACAGCACTTTCGTGCGCGCGGTGAACAGCATGATCGCGGCCGAAAGTTCGCGAACCACGCCGATGAAGATGAAGCACCAGGCGCTCACGAGCGCCGGGCGCACCAGCGGTTCCGAAATGCGCCACAGCGTCGTGAACCGCGTGCCCCCGAGAATGCGGCTGGCCTCCTCCAGTTCGGGGTGAACGGCGCCGAAAGCGCTGCGCATCTGCTGGAAGGCGGGCGGCAGCTCGATGGTCAGATAGGCAAGCAATAGTATCCACAGTGTGCCGTAAAGCATCAGCGGCGGCCGCGCATAGGCGAGGAACAGGCCGACGCCGAGCACGATGCCGGGCACGGCGACCGGCGCGGTCACCAGGAACTCGACCAAATGGCGGCCCGGATGGGCGCTTCGGCTGACCAGCCAGGCGATGGCGAAGGCGAGCAGGCTTCCCAGTGTGGCGGCCGATACGGCGAGGATCAGCGTGTTGCGGATCGCCGGTCCGGTCTGCGAGAATTCGAAGAAGACGAAATGGGCATTGTGCCAGGTCAGCGTCGACAGGGTGAGCGGATCCGAGGCGACGCGGGTCGCGGCGGCCTTCACCAGCGCGGCATATGGCAGGAACACGGGGAATGCGAGTGCGCCCAGCGCAAAGGCCAGCGCGACAAACCGCCAGCGCCCGAGTGTGACGAGACGCGTCGCGCCACCCTTGCCGCCGATGACAGTAAACTGCCGCCGCCCCATGAGGCGCCGTTGCCCCCATAACAGCAGCACCGTGACGGCCAGGAGCGGCAGGGCCGCCGCCGCCGCGACATGCGGCTTGGGTGGAAACTGGAACAGCATGAAGATCTTGGTCGTGATC
Source organism: uncultured Alphaproteobacteria bacterium (assembly GCA_963731855.1). Taxonomy (GTDB): domain Bacteria; phylum Pseudomonadota; class Alphaproteobacteria; order Rhizobiales; family Rhodomicrobiaceae; genus R-RK-3. The sequence goes on from CAVSXH010000004.1 coordinate 312,592, forward strand.
GTATGAAAGCCGGCCGGCAGCGCCAGGATCGCAGGCGAGCCGAACAGCACCATGGCTTGCAGAAAGGCGATCAGCGCACCCGCAAGGATCGCGGGCAGCACGAGCGGCAGCGTCACGTCGCGCAGGATGCGCAGCGGCGGCGCGCCAAGAATGCCGGCGGCGTCTTCCAACTCGGCGGGGATGCGGTCCAGCGCGTTGGCGAGCAGCACGAAGACGAAGGGCGTCGTATAGCAGGCGATGACGAAAATGAGGCCAGGTAGCGAATAGATGTTGAACAAGGCGGTTTCCACGCCGGCCAGATCGCGCCAGAGCCGATTGAGGATACCGCTATTGGGCGCCGCGAGAATTTCCCAGGCGATGGCGCCGAGAAACGGCGGCGTGACGAAGGACGCGGTCATCAATATCCGGATCGTGCGGCGAACCGGGATGTCGGTTCGCGCGACCAGCCACGCCAGCGGCATAGCGACGACCAGGCTGGTCAGCGAGACGCTGACCGCAAGAATCAAGGTCGTCCGGATTGGGGCGGCAAGGCTGGGATCGGTGACGAGCGCCGTGAAATTGGCGATCGTCACCTCGCCCGTCGGTGTCGTGAAGGCGTAATAGGCCAGCCAGCCGAAAGGCAAGAGCACAAGCAGCGCGAGCAGCATCGACGCAGCCGCCATCAGCGCGGCGCCGGCATCCACTCGCATTCGCCAGCCTGCCGCACGATGCTTCACACCGTCGAGAACCCCTGTTGACACCATGCTGCCTCACGCCTGCTGCCGGGTTCAGCTCTCAGGTGCCGAACGCTTTTGCGTAGCGCTGCTTCAGGTCCTCGGCCTGCTTTTCCGCGTCGTCGGCATCGTCCTTCATCAGCTTGATCTGGCTGAGAGGCGTCACGCCCTCATGCTCCTTCACGCCCGGATGCACGGAACGCAGGCCGCCGACATCGTGCATGAGCTGCTGACCTTCGAGGCTGAAGGACCACAGATGGAACAGCCTGGCCGCATTCGGATGCGGGGCCTTTGCGAACACCGCGGATGGACCGGGCACGAACGGCGTTCCCTCCGCCGCGTAAACGATTTCGATGGGGGCGCCCCCGCGCTTCGCCAGGATCAGATTATATTCCGTGCCATCCGCCGAAACGGCGCGTTCCCCGCTGACGATCTTTTTCGACGGGTCGGTCGCCGACTGCACCTGCATGACGTCCTGCTTGGCGAGCTTCTCCAGGTAGTCCCAGCCCAGGTCGCGGGCGATCTGGTGCGTAGCGGTCAGGACCGTACCGCTATAGCCGGGATGCGCTTTGACGATCTTGCCTTTCCATTTCGGATCGAGCAGATCGGCGAAGCTTTTCGGTGCCGCGTCGGGTTTGACCAGCGTGGTGTTGTAGCCGATCGGGCTGAGGGTGGCGCGCCATACCGCGTAAGTGCCGTCAGCGGCGTCGTAATGCGCCTCATCGAAATGCTTGGCGACTTCGTCGGGCAGGACCGGGGCCAGCCAGCCTTTGCGCTTCCAATACAGCGCATGCGCGGCGTCGGAGGTATTGATCACGTCGGCGTTGTTGATGCCGCTTTCGATCTCCTGGCCGACGCGCTGGAACAGTCGCTCGGCGCCCGTCCGTTCGACCTGCACCTCGATGCCGGGATATTTTTCCTTGAACGCCTGCGCGACCTTCTCGGCCACCTTCACGTCGACGGCGGTGTAATAGGAGACGACGCCTTCCTTTTTCGCCGCCTCGATAAGAGCGGGCGTGATCGACATCGCTTCGGGCGGTGCGGCCAAGGCGCCGCTGACCGCAAGAATGCTGCAGAATCCTGCCAGAATGTACGGAATACGCATTCTTTCCTCCCTGAATTCCGTGCGTTTCCTCTTTTTGTCCGCTGGACCATTCCCGGTCTCTTATTGTCGTTCCCACTTGTCATTCCGCGAAAGCGGGAATCCGAACTCCGCAGCGCTGGCGTATAGCCACGGCGCAACGACACATGCGGTGATTGCTGGATCCCCGCTTTCGCGGGGATGACAAAAAAACCTGTGCCCTCCTCAAGCGGATCATGCGCTAGCTTTCGGCCCCACCTTGCAAGGGCCGGCATTTCTCCATCGGAAGTTCGACGAATACCTGCCCATCCGGCGGTATGGCCAGATCGGGCGATGCGGTCGCCCGGAAAGCGGTGCCGCCCGCGTGTTCCAGCGCCAGATCCACGGTCGGCCCGAGAAACGTGCGCCGCGCGACGCGCATCGGCAGGCCTTGGGCGACGGTCGTGCCAAGCGCCCGCGCGGCGTGCACCTTTACATCGTGGAAGCGGATGGATATGGCGCCGGAGCGGCCGGCTTCGAACACATTCTCCGCGGCATTGATGATGATACCGTCGACCGAAATCGCGCCCGGCGTCACCACCTCGCCATTCAGGATGTTCGCCCCACCAAAGAAGCGAGCGACGAACTCGGTCCGGGGCTTCTCGTAGATCTCCTCCGGGCGGCCGATCTGCTCGACGCGGCCTTCATTCATCACGACGATACGATCGGCGGCGGTCATCGCCTCGGCTTGGTCATGCGTGACGTAGATGGTGGTGAACCGGTACTGATCATGCAGGCGGCGCAGCTCGAAACGCATTTCCTCACGCAGCGAAGCGTCGAGATTGGAGAGCGGCTCATCGAGCAGCAGCGTTTCCGGCTCGATGACCAGGGCACGCGCCAGAGCCGCCCGCTGCTGCTGCCCGCCGGACAGCTCCGACGGATAGCGGTCGGCAAGCGCGCCGAGCTTCACCACATCGAGCATGGCGCGGGTGCGCGCCGCGATCTCGGCACGCGGCAGACGCCGCAGCGTTAAGCCGTATGCGACATTCTCCGCGATCGTCATATGCGGCCAGAGTGCGTAGCTCTGGAAGATCATCGACATGTTACGCCGCTCCGGTGGCAGGCGACCGCCTTCCCACGACAAGCGCCGCCCGCCAATATGGATCTCGCCCGCGCTCGGCGCGATGAAGCCGGCGACGAGACGGAGAGTCGTGCTCTTGCCGCAGCCCGATGGGCCGATGACACAAAGCAGCTCGCCGTCGCGGATGGAAATGTCGACAGCGTCCACCGCAAGCCGGCTGCCGTACCGCTTCGTCAATCTGACCAGCGCCACCTCCGCCATATCGGCCTCAGCGTCCGGTGAAGTTCGGTTTGCGCTTTTCCATGAATGCCTGGCGACCCTCGATGTAATCCTCCGACGCAAAACAGGCCGCAACCGCTTCGGCGGCGCGGCCCAGATCGCGCTCGGCAGGGTCGCGCAGCGCTTCGACGGTCGAGATCTTGATGCCTTTGATGGTCAGCGGCGCGTTATCGGCGATCATGTTCGCCGTTTCCATCACCACCCGCTCCAGCGCATCATCCGCCACGACCTGGTTGAGCATGCCCCAGCGTAATGCCTCCTCCGTGCCGATCTGGCGTCCGGTGAAGAAGATTTCCTTGGTGACCGCAGGTCCCAGCGTCTCGATATATTTGCGCAGGCCGGAATAGCCGTAGCCCAAACCGAGTTTCGCCGCCGGCAGAGCAAAGCGCGACTCCGGCGTGGCAAAGCGCATGTCGCAGCAGATTGCGAGATTAAGGCCGCCGCCGATGCAATAGCCCCGGATCATCGCGATGGTCGGCTTGTCGAGCGTATAGATGCGGCCGTAGAGCCGGTCGATCAGGGTGTTGTAGCGCTGTGTCGCCTCCTGGGTCGCGCGCTCGCTCTCGAATTTGGAGATATCGGCACCGGATACGAACGCCTTTCCTCCCGCTCCGGTCAACACGATGACCCGCACTTGCGGGTCGGCGGCGAAATCTTCCAGGATCGTCTCGGCGGCTTCCCACATTTCGTAGGAGACGGCGTTGCGCTTCTCCGGATTGTTGAATGTCATGATGCCGACGCGCCCTTCTTTTGCGGCCAGCATCTTGTCTGTGGTGGTCAAGGCCCGTCCTCCGGATGTCAGATCAGTCTGCGCGCGCGGAAGTCCGCGATCTCATCGGCGCCATAGCCGATTTCCGCCAGAATTTCGTCCGTGTGCTCGCCTATGTCGGGCGCTGCCCGCCGCATTGCAGCGGGCGTCCGGGCGAGCGTCACCGGTTGGCCGACCAGTGGCGTGGCTGTCCCGTCCGCCTTGGTGACGCTCTGGGCGATGCCGAGATGGCGCACTTGTGCGTCGGCGAACACTTCATCGATCCTATTGATGGGACCGCACGGCACGCCGGCGGCGTTCAGCGTCTCAAGCCATTCGGCGGTCGATCGCTGGCGCAATATCGCGGCAATTTCCGCGTTCAGCTCTACGCGGTTGGCGGAGCGGGCGCGTGCCGTGCGGTATTCCTCGCGCTCGATCAGAGCCACCGCCCCCGCAGCCTCGCAGAACCGTTTCCAGATCGCCGAACCGGTCGTAGCGATGTTGATGAGCCCGTCCGAAGTCTCGAATACCCCGGTCGGGATGCTGGTCGGATGGTTGTTGCCGGCCTGTTGCGGCACCTCGCCGTTCATGAGGTAGCGTGCGGCCTGGAAATCGAGCATGAAAATCTGCGATTCCAGCAGCGAGGTCTTCACCCATTGCCCCTCGCCGGAAACCTCCCGCTCATGCAGCGCGGTGAGGATGCCGAGCGCGGCGAACAGGCCCGCGCACAAATCGGCAACGGGAATCCCGGCGCGCACAGGGCCCTGGCCCGGTAGGCCGGTGACCGACATCAGGCCGCCCATGCCTTGCGCGATCTGGTCGAAGCCCGGCCGGTCGCGATAGGGCCCATCCTGGCCGAAACCGGAAATGCTGGCATAGACGAGGCGCCGATTTACACCGCGCATATGCTCATAGCCTATGCCGAGCCGGTCTTTGACATCGGGCCGGAAATTCTCCACGAGCACGTCGGCCTGCGAGGCCATGCGCTCCAGGATCGCGCGAGCCTCCGGCTGTTTCAAATCGAGCGTCAGACTGCGCTTGTTGCGCTGAAGATTTTGGAAGTCGGGCGCCGTCACGCGGACCGCCCATCGTTTCGCTGCCGGGTTCCGCGCCGGGCGGCATCTCGACCTTGATGACGTTGGCGCCGAAATCCGCGAGCTGGCGAACGCAAGTCGGGCCCGACCGAACTCTGGTCAGGTCGATCAGGGTGAAGCGGCCAAGCGCTCCGCCGCCTTTCGGGCTCATCGGCGATCCTCCCTGATGCGCCCATTGTCTGTTTCGTCGCCGGACATCATAAAATACCAACCGGCTTTGTCTACGAGCAGCTGCGCGGAACTCATTGTCGTTTCGAGGCGTGCCGAGCCGATAATTACGCCTTGCCGGTCAGACTATTCATTGCCGCGAGAACGCCGCCGGATGCATGCGGAACGTTCGACAAAGCGAGGCCCATTTCGACGCCGCAGAGCGTTCCCATCAGCATCAATTCGTTGAAGTGACCGAGGTGGCCGATGCGGAAGACCTTGCCCTTGATCTTCGACAGTCCCGCGCCCAGCGACATATCGAAATGTCGGAGCACCGCATCGCGAAACTGGTCGGCGTCGTGCCCGGCCGGCATGACCACCGCAGTCAGGACCGGCGAAAATTCCTCCGGGTTCTGGCAGAGGATTTCGAGCCCCCAGGCCTGCACGGCAGCGCGTGTAGCCGCCGCGAGCTTCAGGTGGCGGGCGAACACATTCTCAAGCCCCTCCTCCGTCAGCATGGCGATGGCCTCCTTGAGGCCATAAAGCAGATTGGTGGCGGGCGTGTAAGGCCAGCCCCCATTCTCATTCTGGTGAATGATCTCGTGCCAGTCCCAATAGGCCCTGCTGGTTGGATTTGCCTCGGCGGCCGCGAGCGCCTTGTCCGACACGGCGTTGAAGCCGAGGCCGGGCGGCAGCATCAGCCCCTTCTGCGAGCATGACACGGTGACGTCCACGCCCCAGGCGTCGTGCTGATAGTCGATGGAGCCGAGCGAGGAGATCGTGTCCACCAGAAGCAACGCAGGGTGGCTCGCCCGATCCATCGCCTCGCGGATCTGGCGGATGCGGCTGGTGACGCCGGTCGAGGTCTCGTTATGCACCACCATCACAGCTTTGATGCTGTGCGAGGGATCGGCGGCGAGGCGAGCTTCGATGTCTTCCGGAGATGCACCGTGGCGCCAGTCGCCGGGAAGGAAATCCACCTCCAGCTTGAATTTTTCCGCCAGCGCCTTCCAGAGGACGGCGAAATGGCCCGTTTCGGCCATCAGCACCTTGTCGCCCGCGGCAAGCGTGTTGACGATCGCGGCTTCCCAGGCTCCGGTGCCGGAGGACGGGTAGATCACCACGGGATTGCGGGTCCCGAACACCGCCTTGCAGCCCTCGATGACCTCCAGGCCGAGTTGCGCAAATTCCGGTCCGCGATGATCGATCGTCGGCATGTCCATCGCGCGCAGCACGCGGTCCGGAACGTTAGTGGGGCCAGGAATTTGCAGGAAATGCTTGCCGGTGTGGAGCGGCGCGCGGTTGGTCATAGCCCGATTTTGCATTCAATGTGACCCAGGAAATCGCAACTGAAGGTATCCAGCGTACGGCAATTCTCCGAAGCCGACACCCGCAATCTATCGACGTTATTTCCGGGCTGGGATTTGGTTGCCCGACGCGTTGCCTGCTTGGGGCTATCAAGATTTTGCATGCATGTTGTCGCGGGCCGGTTATATCTAGCAATATAACGAAAAAACGGAGCGAAGCGCGTCATCCTGGAGTTCGGGGCTGTGTGGGGAACCGTCGGCAGTTCGCCTGACCCGTTGAAACGGAGCAGTCTGGCCGCCCATCTTGCGAGGGATGTGGCGGGCGATGTGATGTTCGACGCCTTCAATCGTGGACGTTACGCGACGGACGCGTCTTTCTACCAGATGATGCCGGTGGGGGTGGTGGCCCCGCGCACGATGGAGGACGCATTGCGCGCCCTCGCCATCGCGCGGGACCATGGCGTGACCGTGACGCCGCGTGGTGGCGGCACCTCTCAATGCGGGCAGACCGTCAACCGCGGGTTGATCGTCGATTTCTCCAAACATCTCAATCGCGTTCTCGCGCTCGACCCTGAGCGGCGGACCTGCGTCGTCGAGCCCGGCATTGTGCTCGACGATCTGAACCGGCAGCTCAAACCGCATGGGCTGTGGTTCCCCGTCGACGTTTCGACCGCGTCGCGCGCCACCATCGGCGGCATGGCCGGCAACAATTCCTGCGGCGGCCGTTCGCTCCGCTACGGCACTATGCGCGACAATACCGTCTCGATCGAGGCGGCCCTGGCGGATGGCGCCCTGCTGCGTTTCGCGGCGCTGACGCCCGAGGAAGCGCGCTCCAATGTCGATGAACCCGGCCGCAGTCTGTTCCGCGATCTCCTGGCCTTGGGCGACCGCGAAAAAGCGGAGATCGCCGCACGTTATCCCAAGGTGCAGCGGCGCGTGGGCGGCTATAATCTGGATGCCGTGATCCCCAGCAGCGCCGGCAACAATATGGCGCATATGCTCGTCGGCTCCGAGGGGACGCTGGCGTTCAGCACCAAAATCGAATTGAAGCTATGGCCGCTGATCCGCCACCGCGCGGTTGGCGTCTGCCATTTCGGCAGCTTCTACGAGGCGATGGACGCCGCGCAGCATCTTGTCACGCTCAAGCCAATTGCCGTGGAACTCGTCGACCGCACGATGATAGCGCTCGGCCGCGACATCGAAATGTTCCGCGCGACGATCAATGCGGCCGTGCGCGGCGACCCGGACGCGCTACTCGTGGTAGAGTTCGCCGAAGAGGACGAGGCCGAGAACCGCGCGCGCCTCAGGCAGCTCGGTGAGCTGATGGCCGACATCGGCTTTGGCTGGGACAAGCCCCGCCGCCATTGGGGGGGCGTGGTCGAGGTGGTCGATCCCGCTTTGCAGGCCAACATCGCAGAATTCCGTGCTGCCGGTCTCAATGTGATGATGTCGATGAAGCAGGAGGGCAAGCCCGTCTCCTTCGTCGAGGATTGCGCGGTTCCGCTTCCCGATCTTGCCGAATACACCGAGCGGCTCAACGCAATTTTCGCGAAGCACGGCACGCGCGGCACCATGTACGCCCACGCATCCGAGGGATGCCTGCATGTCCGGCCGGTTCTCAACCTGAAACTGGAAAAGGACGTGAAGGCGATGCGGGCCATCGCCGAGGAGGCCTTTGCCGTGGTTCGCGAGTTCAAGGGCTCGCATTCCGGCGAGCATGGCGACGGCATCGTACGCTCGGAATTTCACGAAGCCATGTTCGGCTCGCGTCTCGCGCGGGCGTTCGAGGAGGTGAAGGCGCGCTTCGATCCGGACAACATCCTCAATCCGGGCAAGATCGTCGGCGCGCCGCGGATGGATGACCGGGCCCTTTTCCGCTATCCGCCAGAATACCGCGTCGGCGAAATGAAAACCGCGCTGGACTGGTCCGCGTGGCCGGGAGCGGGAGGCGGCTTTCAGGGCGCCGTCGAGATGTGCAACAACAATGGCGCCTGCCGCAAGCTGGAGGGCGGCGTGATGTGCCCCTCCTACCGCGTCACCCGCGATGAGACGGATGTCACGCGCGGGCGAGCCAACAGCTTGAGGCTCGCAATATCCGGCCAACTCGGCCCCGATGCGCTGACTTCCGACGAAATGATGGAGACGCTGAAGCTCTGCGTCTCCTGCAAGGCATGCCGGCGTGAGTGCCCGACCGGCGTCGATATGGCCAAAATGAAGATCGAGGTTCTGGCCGCCCGTGCCGAAAAGCTCGGGCTTTCGCTTCGGGACCGGTTCGTCGCCTATCTGCCTCATTATGCGCAGATCGCATCGACATTTGCGCCGCTCGCCAATCTGCGCAACCGCAGCCGGCTGCTGCGTGCGTTGTTCGAGCGGGTCATCGGGATTAGCGCGCGGCGCGACCTGCCGAAATGGCGGCGGGATGTGTTCCGGCCTGAGGACAACTCGGTCGGGCCAGAGGGCGGCAGAGAAGTCGTCCTGTTCGCCGATACATTCAACCGCAATTTCGAGCGTGAGAATCTGGATGCCGCGCTGCAGGTGCTGACCGCCGCCGGATACCGGGTCCATCTGCCCCAACCCGCCGACGGTGGCCGGCGTCCGCTCTGCTGCGGACGGACATTTCTATCGACGGGCTTGGTCGCCAAGGCCCGAGCCGAGCTGGACCGGACGGTCTCGACGCTGATGCCGTTTGTCGAACGCGGCGTGCCCGTCATCGGGCTTGAACCGAGCTGCCTGTTTACCTTTCGCGACGAGATGCTGTCGCTGCGCAAGGACGCGGATGCCCGCAAGCTCGCGGCACAGTCCTTCCTGTTCGAGGAGTTTCTTGCCGCCGAGGCAACGGATGGCCGGCTGCGTCTGCCGCTTGCACCGATCGGCGGCAAGGCGCTCGTCCACGGCCATTGCCATCAGAAGGCGTTCGACGCGATGAAGCCGGTCGAACGGGTGCTCAGGCTCGTTCCCGACCTAGACGTCGCCGTGATTGAGTTCGAGTTGTTGTGGGATGGCAGGGAGCTTCGGCTATGGCCGAGAAACCTATGAAGCATCCATCGCCATGGCCGAACTCAGCCTGCTGCCCGCTATTCGCCGCTTCCCCGATGCGATCATCGTCGCGGACGGCACATCCTGCCGTCATCAGATCTACGACGGCACCGGCCGCCGCGCCGTCCATGTCGCGCGCGTCCTGGCGACGAGCCTCGACCGAGCACCTCGCCACGCAAATGCCGCTGGCAGCCGCGCTCGATCTTCATTCCCTCTGCTCACGGAGTAAGACCATGCCGTACAACATCCTCATCCTGGGCGCGTCCTATGGATCGCTGCTGGCGTCAAAAATGATGTTCGCCGGCCATAATGTGACCTTGGTCTGCCTCCCGGCCGAGGCGGACCTGATCAACGCCGAAGGTTTTCGCGTGCGTATGCCGGTGCGCGGCCGCAAGGAGCCCATCGAGATCGACTCCCGCAAATTGCCGGGCAAGGTTTCGGCCGGCGGTCCGGCGGAGATGAACCCCTCAGCATTCGATCTGATCGGCCTGGCGATGCAGGAGCCGCAATACCGCTCGCCCGGTGTGCGCGAATTGCTCGACAAGGTGGCGAAATCGCGCGTGCCCTGCATGTCCATCATGAATATGCCGCCGCTGCCCTACATGAAACGCATCCCCGGATTGAATACCGATGCCCTGAAGCCCGCCTATACCGATCCGAGCGTGTGGGACAGCTTCGATCCCGGGACGCTGACGCTGTGCAGCCCCGATCCGCAGGCGGTGCGCCCGCCGGACGAGAAGGTCAACGTGCTGCAGGTGACGCTGCCGACCAACTTCAAGGTGGCGAGGTTCGACAGCGACGAAAGCACGGCGATCCTGCGCCAGCTTGAGCAGGACATTCAGGCAGTGCGCTACGCCACGCCGGACGGCGAGATCGAACTGCCGGTGAAGCTCAAAGTGTACGATTCGGTCTTCGTGCCGCTGGCCAAATGGGCGATGCTGCTCGCCGGCAACTACCGCTGCATCACCAGCGACGGCATGCGGACCGCGCAGGAGGCCGTGCATACCGACATCGACGAGTCACGCTCGGTCTATAATTTCGTCGTCGATCTGTGCGTCGAATTAGGCGCGGACAGAAACGATCTCGTGCCGTTCGACAAATACGCGGCAGCGGCGCAAAGCCTGACACGGCCCGCATCCGCCGCCCGCGCGCTCAATAACGGCGTACCCAACATCGAGCGCGCGGACAAGCTGGTGCAGCTCATCGCCAGACAGAAGGGGATGACGCATCCGGTGATCGACCGCATCGTGGCACTGGTCGACAGCCGGCTGGAAAGCAACCGCAGGAAGGCGGCGTAGACTCGAAACGCCTTCACCCCGGCGCAGCTAGGCTCGAAGCGCTCGCTTCCGCGCGTTGGGTGCTGAGCGGGCCTCTTTCGGCGCCTCTTGGAGGCCGTAAGTGGCGAACCCTTTCTGCGTGTCCTCGATCTGATCGTCGGTCAGGATGACGGGCGCGCCCATCACGAGCGAATAGTAATATTGCTTTGCGATGGTTTCGAGTTCGACCGCGGCCCACATGGCCTTGTCGAGCGAGGGGCCGGTGGCGATCATGCCGTGATTGGCCAGGAGACAGGCCGTGCGCCCTTCCATCGCGGCCAGCGCATTCACCGACAATTCCTTCGTTCCATAAGTGGCGTAATCCGCGCAGCGAACATCGTTGCCGCCGAAGGCCGCGATCATGTAGTGGCAAGCCGGAATATTGCGGCGCGCGATTGCGAGCACGGTCGCGAAGGTTGCGTGCGTATGGACGATCGCCCCCACTTCCGGCCGCGCCCTCATGATATCGAGATGGAAACGCCATTCGGTGGAGGGCTTCAGCGACCCGTCCCATTGGCCGTACTCGCCTTCGATAGGCATCGAGGCGATCATGTCGACGGTGGTGTCCTCATAGGGCGTCGCGCTCGGCGTGATCAGCATACGATCCCCGAACCGGGCCGAAATATTGCCTGAAGTTCCCTGATTGAGGCCAGCCGCATTCATCCAGCGGCATTTGTCGATCATGGCCCGCCGCAACTGCTGCTCCTGCTTGTTCATCACGTTCCTCCCCGAGGCGACCCGCTGTCTGTTGATAATGCCATTTCGCATCGCAGCAACGAATTCTGTTGACTTCGCACCTGAGTTGAAAAAAATTGCATGAGATCGAAAATTTTTCAAGAGGCCGCGATGCCGCTGGCCGGGCACAAGCCCCCGATGGATGAGGAAGCGACGCTCGCGGCGCGGGCTGCGTGGCTCTACTTCGCCGGAGGACGGACGCAAGGCGAGGTCGCCGAAGAGCTGAATGTCGCCAGCACCAAGGCGCATCGGCTGATCGCCAAGGCGACGCGCGACGGCCTGATCCGCGTGTTCGTCGAAGGGCCGATGGCCGGCTGCATCACACTTGAAGATGAACTCAAGCGCCGCTTCGGTCTCACTCATTGCGAAGTCGTGCCGAATGTAGACGACGGCCCCTTGCCGCTGCGTACGCTTGGAACGGCAGGCGCCCGTTACATCCGCCATGCCCTTGACCGCGGCCAGGACAAGGTCATCGCGCTGGGCCATGGCCGCACGCTGGCCGCCTCGATCGACTTCATGCCGAGCGTGCCCAGCCAGGGAGTGAAGTTCGTATCGCTGCTCGGCGGCCTGACGCGGCGTTTCTCCGCCAACCCGTTCGACGTGATCCAGCGCCTTGCCGAAAAAACCGGTGCGGAAGGATATCTCCTGCCTGTACCGTTCTTCGCCAATTCGATCGCCGATAAGAAAGTACTGCTCAATCAGCTCGGCATCGGCGATGTCCTCGACCTGGCCGACGCGGCTTCGCTGCTGGTCGTCGGCATCGGCGAGGCGAGCGCGAACGGCTTCCTGCACGTCGCTGGCATGGTCGGCGCGGAAGAAATCGAAGCTGTGCGGAGCGCGGGCGCGGTCGGCGAGTTGCTCGGCCATTTTTTCGCGCTCGACGGTCGCCATGTCCCGAACGGCCTGTCTGACAGGGCGCTCGCGCCGGACCTGAAGCGGCTCACCGGACGAAGGATCGCGGCCATCGCCGGTGGCACCACGAAAGTGCCTGGCCATCCGTTCCATCCTGGCGAGCAAGTTGCTGCATGGCCTGATCACGGATGAGGCCACCGCAATCCAGCTGATCGCTACGACGTCGGACAAAGACGCAGACAAAAAGAACCGGCGCACCGGATGATATTGAGGAAACAACAAAGCCCAGGGAGGACGTGCGTATGTCGCATAAGGAACGAGAACTCTTCGAGGCATTCGTCAGCGGGAAGCTGAGCCGACGAGAACTTTTGGCTGCCGCAGGCAAGCTCGGCATCAGCGCCGCAGCAGCGGGCATGATGCTGAATTTGGCGCAGACTAGCGCCATGGCGGCCGACTTCGACTGGCATGAAACACAAGGGAAAGAAGCTCAAGCTGCTTCTCAACAAGCATCCTTACGTCGATGCCATGGTCGCCAATCTCAACGCCTTCAAGACGCTCACGGGCATGGACGTCACCTATGACGTCTTCCCGGAAGATGTGTATTTCGACAAGGTGACGGCGGCGCTGTCGTCCTCGTCCAGCGAGTACGACGCCTTCATGACCGGCGCCTATATGACCTGGACCTATGGTCCGGCAGGCTGGATCGCCGATCTCAACGAGTACATCAAGGACCCGGCGAAAACGAACCCGAAATACGCCTGGGACGACGTGCTTCCGGGTCTCCGCTCATCCACCGCATGGAACGGCGTGCCGGGCGGAGAACTCGGCAGCGCCGACGCCAAGCAATGGTGCGTGCCTTGGGGCTATGAGCTGAACAACATCTCCTACAACACCGAGATGTTCAAAAAGGCCGGTGTCACGCCGCCGAAGAACATGGATGAGATGGTGGCGACGGCCGCCAAGCTCACCAAGGATCTGGGCGGACCTTACGGCGTCGGCGTGCGCGGCTCGCGCTCGTGGGCGACGATCCATCCGGGCTTCCTGTCGGGCTATTCCTCGTTCGGCCAGCGCGACTTCACCGTCACTGGCGGCAAGCTCAAGGCGGCGATGAACACGCCGGTTTCGAAGGCATTCCACAAGCAGTGGGTGCAGATGATCCAGGAATCCGGTCCGAAGAACTGGTCGACCTATACCTGGTATCAGGTCGGTACCGATCTGGGCGCGGGCGCATCGGCGATGATCTTCGACGCCGACATCCTGGGCTATTTCATGAATGGCGGCGACAACAAGGAGAAGGGGCATATCGGCTACGCGCCGTTTGCCGCGAACCCCGCCGCCACAGCGCCGACGCCGAATGTGTGGATCTGGTCGCTTGCGCTCTCGAACTTCTCCAAGCAGAAGGACGCCGGCTGGTACTTCATCCAATGGGCGTCGTCGGCCGAGCACGGACTGTTCGGCGCGCAGAAGATGGACTTCGTCAATCCGGTCCGCGCGTCGGTCTGGAAGGACGAGGTGTTCCGCAAGCGGATCGACACCACCTATCCCGGCTATCTCAACCAGCATGATCTCTCGGCGCCGGGTGCGAAGATCTACTTCACCCCGCAGCCGCTGTTCTTCGACCTGACGACGCAGTGGGCGGAGACGCTGCAGAAGATGGTCGCCAAGGAAGTGCCGGTCGATGAAGGGCTCGACAAGCTCGCCGCCAATATCGACAAGCAGCTCAAGGACGCCGGGCTTGGCTAGGCGCTGAGACCGCGAGCCCTGGCGCGGCCCAGCTTCCGCGCCGGGGAACCAGAGCATCATTTCGAAAAGCGGCCTCCCCTCGTCTTGGAGAAATGATGCATAATAAAGAAAGTCCGGGCGGGCGGTTGTCGGGCACACCGTCAACTGCCTGCCTGGCAAATTGCGACCAAACTTACCGACGGATGACGTCATGGCGAGCATCACCGCCGCAGCGGAACTTGCGTCGCGGCCGCGCTCCAGGTGGCGCATCGGCCGCCGGCTGCTGCCTTATCTTCTCAGCCTGCCCGCGCTGCTCGTATGCATCGGCATCCTGATACCGTTCTTCACGGCGGTCTATTATTCGACGCTGCGCTTCCGGCTGAACCTGCCGGGCCTGAAGGGCTTTATCGGCGCTCGACAATTACATCAATTTCCTCAGCGATGCGGCCTTCTGGAATACGGTGAAAATCTCGCTGGTCTATGCCGGTCTGACCGTCGGCATCGAGCTGTGTCTGGGCCTCGCCATCGCGCTGCTTCTGCAAAAGCCGACCCGGTTCAACAATCTGGCCTCGATCCTTCTGCTTCTGCCGCTGATGACCGCGCCGGCGCTCGCCGCGCTGATGTGGAAGCTGATGACCAACCCGAATTTCGGGATTCTGAGCTATCTGGTCTCGCTTGTCGGCGTCGGCGACTTCCGCTGGGCCTCCGATCCGAGAACCGCGCTCTTGACCGTGACGCTCGTCGATATCTGGGTCTATACGCCCTTCATCATGATCCTGCTGCTGGCCGGGCTGCGCTCGCTGCCCAAGGCGCCGTTCGAGGCGGCGGCTCTGGACGGCGTGCCGCGCAGCTTTGTGTTTTTCCGCATCACCCTGCCGATGCTGATGCCTTACATCATCACCGCCGCGCTGTTCCGGCTGCTCGACACGATCCAGCAATTCGACATCATCTATTCGATGACGCAAGGTGGTCCCGGCGACACGCTGATGGTCTTCCAAGTTCAGGCCTATCTGGAGTTCTTCCAATACACCAATGTCGGACGCTCGGCGGCGCTGCTCATGATCCTCTGGGCGATCACCTATCTCCTGTCGAATATCTTCATCAAGCAATGGCTGAAGCTGCGTCAGCGCACGCACGGATTGGCTTGAGGCGCGGCCATGGATCACACTTCGCCCCTTGAAAAAACATTGCGCGGCATCGCGATCACGCTGGTGCTGCTGTTCTTCCTGTTCCCGATCTTCTGGATCTTCCTGATGTCGTTCCAGACGAACGCGACCATCCTGCGCATGCCGCCGAGCATCGTCTTCGAGCCGACGCTGTCGAATTACAAGGCGCTGCTCACCGGCACGCTGGAGACGACCGCCGGCAATCTCGACATCGCCTTCATGCGGAACCTGGGCAACAGCGTGATCCTGTCATCAGCGTCGGTGGCGCTGTCGCTGCTGCTCGGCGTGCCGGCGGCCTACGCTTTCGCTCGCTACCGCTTCCGGCTCGGCGAGAACATCGCATTCACTCTGCTATCGTTCCGCTTCGCGCCGCCGCTCCTGGTCCTCCTGCCGCTGAGCCTTTATTTCAAGGCGCTGGGGCTCACCGACACCTATATCGGCCTGATCTGGGTCTACCAGCTCATCTGTCTGCCGCTGATCCTGTGGATCGTACGCGGGTATTTCGAGGATATCAGCCCCGATATCGAGCACGCCTACCGGCTCGGCGGGCAACAGCTGGTGGCGGACCTTCCGCAAGATCGCGGTGCCGCTTGCCCGGCCCGGCATCGCGGCGGCCGGGCTGCTCGCCTTCATCTTCGCCTGGAACAATTTCATCTTCGCGCTGATCCTGGCCTCGGCCGACAAGCAGCCCGTGACCGTGGGGGCGCTGGCTTTCGTCACCGCCTCGGGCATCCAATATGGGCAGATCGCCGCCGCGATCGTTCTGTCGGTCACGCCGACGCTGCTCTTGGCGCTCTACGCCCAGCGCTATCTCGTTGAAGGCCTGTCGCTCGGCGCCGTGAAAGGTTAGGGCGATGACGCTTCTGGAAGTCGATGCACTCGCCAAGTCGTTTCGCCGTCACGCGGTGCTGGAGGACATCACGCTGCGCCTCGCCGCGGGTGAAATCATCGTGGTGTTCGGCCCCTCCGGTACCGGAAAGACGGTCCTGCTGCGGCTCATCGCCGGCCTGGAGGAGCCCAGCGCCGGCTCGATCGCGATCGAGGGCCGCGATATGGCCGATGTGCCGCCCGAGGAACGCGGCGTCGGCATGGCGTTCCAGAATTTCGCGCTTTTTCCGCATATGACCGCCTTCGAGAATATCGCCAGTCCGCTTCGGGCAGCGCGCGCGAATGGCGGCGTTTCGGCAGGTGTCGGGAAGGTGGCGCGGCTGCTGAAGATCGATCACGTCCTCAACCATGCGCCGCGCGAATTGTCCAACGGGCAGAAACAGCGCACGTCGCTGGCGCGGGCGCTCGCGGCCTCGCCGAAGCTGCTGCTGCTCGATGATCCATTGCGCAATGTCGATGCCAAGCTGCGCTTCGAAATGCGGCTCGAATTGCCCAGGCTGTTGCGCCAGTCCGGCTCGGCCGTGCTCTATGTCACGCAGGACTATAAGGAGGCGATGGCGCTCGCCGACCGGATCGCGGTGCTGCGCGACGGCAGCGTTCGAGCAGGTCGCGACGCCTGAGGAAATCTACGACAAGCCCCGGTCAATCGACGTCGCCCGGCTGTTCGGCGATCCCGCTATCAACATCATCGAAAGCCGCATCGAGACGCTCGGGAATGCCGCCGTGGTCGCGCTCGCTGGCGCCTTGGTCTACCTCGATCCCGGCTATCTGCCCCATACGGGCGGCGCGGTAACTGTCGGCATCAGGCCGGAGGCGGTGGTGGTCGCACAGGGCTCGCATATGCCCGGCGCCCTCGCGGCGGTGGTGGAGGCGGTGACGCCGCTCAACGAGCGCACGGTGCTGCTGCTCAAGGCGCCGAACGGATGGGAGTTTCTCGCGTCGCTCCCATCGTGGGGCGCGGTGATTCCGGAGGCGGGCGCCGAGGTCCAGGTCAGCTTCCTGCCGGGCGGCTTCCACCTCTTCGACCAGGAAACCGGGCAGCGCATTGTCGCCGACCGCATAGCAGGAACCGAGGATGGCGGGCGAACTCGTAATCGAACATCTCGACAAGGTCTACCGGACGCGCGGCAAGCAGCCCGTCGTGGCGGTCAGGGATCTCAATCTCGATATCAAGCGCGGCGAAATCGTCGCCCTGCTCGGCTCATCCGGCTGCGGCAAGACCTCCACACTGCGCATGATCGCCGGCTTCGAGGAGGTCAGCGGCGGCGCAATTCGGCTCGACGGCAGCCCGATCCACGATCTGCCTCCGGCGAAACGCGGCGTCGCGATGGCGTTCGAGGCCTATTCCCTCTATCCGCCCCTGACCATTCGCGAAAACATCGCTTTCGCCCTGAAATCGGCGCGGCTGCCGGCGTCGGAGACCAGGAAGCGCGTGGACGAGATCGCGGAACTGCTGGAGATCTCCGATATCCTCGAACAATATCCGAGCTTCGTCTCGGGCGGACAGCAGCAGCGGGCGGGTCTCGGCCGGGCGTTGGTGCGCAATGCAAAACTCTGCCTGCTCGATGAGCCGATGGGCCAGCTCGAACCGCAGCTCCGCGCCATGCTGCGCGGCCGCCTCAAGCATTATCTGCGCACCCATGCGAATACGACGATCCTCGTCACCCACGACCAGACCGAAGCGAATGCCCTGGCGGACCGGATCGCGGTGATGGAAGACGGCGAATTGCAGCAATATGCGACGCCCGCCGAGCTGAAGGAGCGCCCCGCCAACCTTTTCGTCGGCGCCTTCATCGGCGAGCCGCCGATGAATCTGTGTTCGCCGCGCGCGTCGGCGGCGACGGCGACATGGTTCGCTTCACGCTGGACGAAGGCCGCGCCGTCATCGCCTTTCCGCAGAGCGAGATCGCCCGTCCGGTGCGCGACCGGATCCTCGGCCTCGGCATCGTGACGATCGGCATCCGTCCGCATGCCTTGCGGATCGGCGATGGGCCGATCAAGGCGCGCGTTTCGTCCTGCCAATGGCTCGGCGATCAAACCCATGTCGCCGCCGAACTCGGCGCGATGACCGTGGTCTCCGTCTCGCACGAGCATCTGCGCCTGGCCGCTGGGCAGGAGATCGCTCTGTCGATCCGCGCGAGCGACCTCCACCTTTTCGACAGCACGAGCGGGCGGGCCATCGCGCATGGAGGACAGCTCGCATGACGCGCGACATCCTGATCGGCATCGATGCGGGGACTTCGGTCATCAAGGCCGTCGCCTTCACGCTGGCCGGCGAACAGCTTGCGATTGCGGCGACGCCGAACAGCTACGAGACGCTCGCCGATGGCGGCGTCGAGCAGGATATGGCGCGCACCTGGACGGATACAGCCGCGACGCTGCGCCTGCTAGGCGAGAAGATGGCGGATATGCCGCGCCGGACCTTGGCGCTCGCCGTGACTGGCGCAGGGCGACGGCACCTGGCTGATCGACAAAGAGCGGCGAGCCCGTTGCCCCGGCCTGGCTTTGGCTGGATTCCCGCGCCGCGCAGATTACCGAGAGCTTCGTCGCCGACGCTCGCTATCGCGACCATTATCAGCGCACCGGCACCGGCGTGAATGCCTGCCAGCAGAGCGTTCAGCTCGCCTGGCTGCGGCGTCACCGGCCGGAGGTGATCGCCAGGGCGGCAAGCGCGCATCATTGCAAGGACTGGCTCTATTTCAAGCTGACCGGCGACCGCGCCACCGATCCATCCGAGGGGAACTTCACATTCGGTTCCTATGTGACGCGCGCAGTATGCGCCGGGCATTCTTGCTGCGCTTGGAGCGGGCGATTGCGAGCGGCTTCTGCCGCGCATCGTCGACGGCATGCGTGAGGCCGGCGCGCTCACGCCGACGGCCGCAAAGGAGACAGGGCTTCTCGCGGGAACGCCCATCGTGCTCGGCTCGGTCGATGTTGTTTGCACGGGGCTCGGCGGCGGGCTGTTCGACCCTGCGGGCGAGGCCGGATGCACGGTCATCGGCTCGACCGGCATGCATATGCGTCTCGCGACGAGCGCGGAAAAGGTCGTGCTGAACCCGGAAGCGCAGCGGCTACACCATGCCTTTCCCGGCGCCGGGCATGTCGGCGCAGATGCAGTCGAACATGGCGGCGACACTCAATATCGACTGGCTGCTCGATCTCGCCTGCGAAATCCTCGGCGGATGAGGGCGTAACGCGCAGCCGCACGGATCTTCTCGCCGGGCTGGACGAGCGTATCCTCGACCGTCCGCCCTGCCGTCTGCTCTTCCATCCCTACATTTCGCGCGCGGGCGAGCGAGGACCGTTTCTCGACCCCTCGGCGCGGGCGCAGTTCATCGGGCTCGAATCCGGCATGGGCTATGCCGACCTCATGCGCGCGGTGTTCGAAGGGCTCTGCCACGCGGCGCGCGACTGCTATTCGGTCATGGGAAAAATTCCGGCCGAGGTGCGCTTCGCCGGGCGGCGCGGCGCGGTCCAAGGCGCTTGATGCAAATGCTTGCCGGCGCGCTCGGTACGCCGGTCCGCCGCGCGGGACGGGAGGAAGCCGGGGCGGCAGGCGTCGCGATCATGGCGGCGGTGCAGCAGGGCGTCTATCCCAACATCGCAGCGGCGACGGCCGAATGGGTCGACCCTCTGCTCGGCGAGCGGACCGATCCCGACGCGCAAATCGCCGCGGCCTTCGCGCGCAGTTTCCCGATCTATCTCGAAACGCGGAAAGCCATGCGGCCGATCTGGCGCGCCTTGCAGTCATCGCAGCAGGGGCCGGACCATGCCGCGTAAGATCGCGATCATCGGCGACCTGTTCATGCGGTCGGACATGTTCGAAGCGGCGATCCGCGAGGCCTGCAGGGACACGGAGCTGGACATAAGTGGCCACGATCTGCCCTGGCCCGACGAGCCCATGGAGCACGGCTATGCCGCAGGCAGGGCTCGACGGTCTCAAGGAATATATGGGCACGCCGGACGAGGTCGTGGCGCTGACCGGCGATGCCGAGCTGCTGGTGACGCATCTGGCGCCGCTGTCGGCGGGAATCATGGAGCGTCTGCCCGCCCTGCGCTTTGTCGCCGTATCGCGCGGCGGGCCGGTGAACATCGATATGAATGCGGCCCGCGATCGGGGCATTCTTGTCGTCAACACGCCGGGCCGCAACGCTTCGGCGGTCGCCGAATTCGCTATCGGCGCCATCATTGCCGAGACGCGGAATATCACGCGCGGCCATGATGCGCTGCGACAGGGACATTGGCGCGGCGACCTTTACCGCGCCGACCGCACCGGTCGCGAACTCTCCGAAATGACCATCGGCGTGATCGGCTACGGCCAGATCGGCACGCGGGTGGTTCGGCTGCTCAAGGCGTTCGGCTGCCGCATCCTGGTTGCCGATCCCTATGTCCAGCTCTCTGCCGCCGACCGCAATGACGGGGTCGAGCACGTCAATCTGGACCGGCTGCTCGCCGAGGCGGATGTGGTGACGCTGCATCCGCGCGTCACCACCGAAACCACCCGCATGATCGATGCGGCGGCGCTCGCCCGGATGAAGACGGGGGCGACGCTGATCAACACCGCGCGTGGCCCTCTCGTGGATTATGACGCGCTCTACGAGGCACTGGCTTCCGGCCATCTCGGCGGGGCGATGCTGGAAACCTTCTCGGTCGAGCCCGTCCCGTCAGACTGGCCGCTGCTCGCATTGCCGAATGTAACGCTGACGCCGCATATCGCAGGATCGTCGCTGAAGACCGTCACCTATGCCGCGTCTTTGGCCGCCGAGGAAGTGCGCCGCTACCTGGCCGGCGAGCCGCCGCGCAACCCATGCTGATGGAAGGCTCTCGTCCATCGATGAGTGACGAGGATCGCGTGGTCGACCTCGCCATCGTCGGCGGCGGCATCAACGGTGTCGGGATCGCCCGGGATGCGGCGGGACGGGGGCTGAGTGTGCTGCTTGCCGAGAAAGGCGATCTGGCGGAGGGCACAAGTTCGCGCTCGGGCAAGCTGGTGCATGGCGGCTTGCGCTATCTGGAATATTACGAATTCCGCCTGGTGCGGGAGGCACTGAAGGAGCGCGAGGTGCTGCTGCGGGCGGCCCCGCATATCATCTGGCCCATGCGCTTCGTGCTGCCGCACTCCCCGGAGCAGCGCCCGGCATGGCTGATCCGGCTTGGCCTGTTTCTTCTACGACCATCTGGGCGGACGCCAGCGATTGCCGGGCTGCCGCAGGCTGGATCTTCGCACCGAGCCGGAAGGTCGCGCCATCCGCGACGAGTACAGGCTCGCCTTCGAATATTCGGACTGCTGGGTCGACGATTCCCGCCTCGTCGTGCTCAACGCGCTCGATGCGAAGGAACGCGGCGCCGATATCCGCACTCAGACGGAAGTCATCGCAGCCCGGCGCGAAGCAACCCGTTGGGCGGTCACGCTCAAGGACGCGGAGACCGGCCATCGCGAGACGGTCAAGGCGCGCGTTCTTGTCAATGCGGCAGGGCCATGGGTGGAGGGCGTGCTGGGCCGGGTGAGCGGCATCAATGCGAGCCGGCACGTGCGGCTCATCAAGGGCAGCCACATCGTCGTCCGCAAGTTCTGGGACGGGCCGCAGGCCTATCTCCTGCAGAACAGCGACAATCGCGTGATCTTCGTCAATCCGTATCAGGGCGATTTATGCCTGATCGGCACAACCGACATTCCCTATGACGGTCTGGCCGAGGAGGTCTCGGTCGACGAGGAGGAGATCGCCTATCTCCTGGCGGCGGTCAATCGCTATATGCGCCGGCGGCTGAGACCGCAGGACGTGCTGCACCGCTTCTCCGGCGTGCGTCCGCTCTATGACGACAACGCCGCCAACCCGTCGGCCGTGACGCGCGACTACGTCTTCGACATCGATGGCGGCGGCGAGGTCCCCCCGCTGCTGTCCATTTTCGGGGGAAAGATCACCACTTACCGCAAGCTCGCCGAACATGCGCTTGAGCGCCTGAGGCCGTTTCTGCCGCAGAGCGGCCCAGCCTGGACCGCAGGTGCCTGCCTGCCCGGCGGCGACATTCCGAATGCGGATTTCGATGCGTTTCTGCGTGATTTCCAGCGCGCCCATGGCTGGCTGCCGGCGGGTCTGGCGCGCCACTATGCCCGGCTCTACGGAACGCGCGCCGATGCTGTACTCGCTGGCGCAGAAGCGCTCAAAGAGCTAGGTGTCCATTTCGGCGGTCATCTCTATGAGAGCGAGGTTGCCTATCTTCGCAAATTCGAATGGGCACGCAGTGCCGAAGACATTCTGGACCGCCGCACCAAGCATGGTCTGCATATCGCCCAGTCCGCCAGGGCCGCGCTCGAAAGCGAGTTCAGGGCAGGGAGCGTGGCGTGAGTGTCATGCCGGCTGCGGCGCTGCCTTGAACCGGCTGTCGGCCCGCAGGTGCGCGATCCGCACCGGGTCACCTTCACGCAAAGCATATCTAGAATTCTAGAATTCCAGTTCCTTGTCAGGTAGGACGATGGCTGGTAGTCTCGATTCGCCTTACTGATGATTTAGCGCGGGCGCGTGAGGCGGCGGATCGCCGGTCGCCGTTAAATCGAACCCATGAGATTTGGATGGAATTAGCATGTCACTGACGCGGGCGGCCTTCGAGCGCATCCGCGACGCGATCGTTTCCGGCGGCCTTGAGTTCGGCGAGCCCTTATCGGAGACGCAGATTGCCAAAGCGCTCGGCATGAGCAAGGCACCGGTCCGCGCCGCATTCATGGAACTGCGCGACAAGGGGCTGGTGACAATCGTGCCGCAATCGGGCACTTATGTCTTTTCTCCGACGGCGGAGGATGTCCGTAGGCTCAGCCATTTCCGCGCATTGCTGGAGAACGAAGCCGTGCGGGAGGCGGTCAAGCGGAACCCGGCTCAACTGTTCGCCAAGCTCGATGAGGCCATTCTGCGCATGAAACGCGCGATGGCCGCGCAGGATTGGGAGATCTACCGCAAGGCCGACAGCTTCTACCACCTCTCATTTCTGGAAGAATCCGATAACCGCTATTTGCTGAATGCCTACCATCTGGGCGCCGCCGCGCTGGAGGCGCTGCGCGTGCGGTTGCAGGGTGGGCTGAATAATTTCCGCGAGCGGTCGTTCAACGAGCACATCGATATTGCCAGGCTGCTTCGGGCGGGCGAGGTCGACGATGCCTGCGTCCTGCTGCGGACGCACATACTGATCATCAACAACTCGCTGCACACATTTCCGCTCAATCCGCAGAAGGGATCGCGGAAGGACCAGCCGTTTGCCCGCAACTACGCCGAAATCTTCAGGAGGGCGGCGGGAGGCAGTCCTTCGCTGGAAGACGGACATCACGAACCGCCACAGCCCCTCGCGCGTGCGGGGTCGCGCAGCTAGCGCATGATCCGTTCTGATGCAATCAGAACGGCGCTCTATCCCTTTCTCTGTGCATGATCTTTATCGCAAAACCGGTTCCCACTTTTGCGGATCATGCGCCAGACCGGCTAAGACGTGATCAGATCAGGTGAATACACTTTCGTAATCCCCCGGGACCAAACACAAAGGCGGGGATCAAGTATTCCACCGAGTTCAGGCGTTTACTGGATCCCCGCCTGCGCGGGGACGACAAGAAAGAGCTGTCGCGCATGATCCTGACCAAAGTCATCCTGTCCTAGCATCGGCGGATCGCGGTCTAAGCTGGGGCGGGACGCCGGATCATAGCGGCGTCGGCCGCCTGGCCGGTGAGCGCCGCATCAGCGTCTATCGCGGTTTCGCGAGTACCCGAGACGATGAGCCCGAGCACCTCCTGTTGCGTGGTGTGCTTGACATATCGGTCGCCAACGTTCTCACCGCGCTTCAGCACCATCACGCGATCGCCGACCAGGAAAATGTCCTGCAGCCGGTGTGAGATGATGATCTGGGCGACGCCTTGCTTCTTCAACTCGAGCATGGTCTCGAGCAGCCGTTCGGTCGCCATCACGGAAAGGTTGGCGGTCGGCTCGTCAAGAATGACCACGCGCGGTTCGAACGAGATCGCGCGGGCTATCGCCACGGATTGCTGACGGCCGCCCGACAGGCTCTCGACGCGCTGATAGACGGAATTGACGTCGACCTTGAGCCGCTTCAGGACCACGTCCGCCTCGCTATACATCTTCTTGCGGTCGATGAACGGGCCCTTTTTCGGCCAACGGCCAAGGAAGATGTTCTGGCCGACGTCCATATTCCCGCAAAGCGCGAAGTCCTGGTAGATCATCTCGATGCCGACGTCGCGGCTCTCATGCGGGCTCTTGAAATGGACCGGCTCGCCCGCAATCAGGATGTCCCCGGTGTCGCGATGATAGGCACCGGTGAGGATCTTCATCAGTGTCGACTTGCCGGCCGAATTATCGCCGACAAGGCCAAGAATCTCGCCTGGAAAGAGAACCAGGTCGACCCCCCGGAGCGCATGCACCGCGCCAAACGATTTGTCGATGCCGCGCATTTCGACAATGGGTGTTTTGCTGATCCCGATTTCAGGCATGAGCGACTTCTCGTTTTGTTTCGGCCGGTCGGCGTAAGCGGTCTCGCAAGATCGCAAAAATATTGGCTTGACGCACCCATATATCGGTCAGGACGGCGGCGATCAGAATCACGCCGATGAACACGTTCACCCAACTTTGAGGCATGACGAAACCTTGCACGTTGAGCTGCAGCAGGGCTCGTACCAGCGTGATGACGGCCGCCCCGGCCAGCGCTCCGATGATCGTGCCATAGCCGCCGAAAATCGACCCGCCACCGATGATGACGGCGGCGATGCCGTCGAGTTCGCGGAACTGACCGGCGACCGGGTTGAAGCTGCGGAAATAGGCGACGTTGATCAGGCCGGCCATCGTCGCACAGAGAGCGCAGAAGAGGAGAGCAGTGAAACGGATGTAGTTGGTATTGATACCCGCGTAATCGGCGGCGCGGCGATTGCCCCCAGTGGCGTAGAGTTTCTGGCCGTAGGGCATGAAGGCAAGCACGATGCCGGCAATGAGCGACACGAGCAGCATCCATAAGGTCTGGACGCTGACGACGTCGGCAAGAGCGCCGAGAAGGCCGCCCGGTCGAGGGACCCCATAATAGCTCAATATGTCGCCGATCTTGCGGCCGATCAGATTATATTGCTCCTTGAAGCCGGTGAGCTGCTGGCCCGCAACGATCCAGGAGGCAGCGCCACGGGCGATGTAGAACATACCGAGCGTGGCGATGAACGCAGGTAGACCCAGGCCCACCGTGAGAATGCCGTTTACGACACCGGCAAGCAAACCGACGGCAAGACCGATGAGCATCGCGCTGCCGGGATCGAGACCGAGCACCTTCAGCGAATAGGCGGCGGCGCCGCCGGCAAGCGCAAGCACCGCGCCGACCGATAGATCGATATCGCCCGCAGCAATGACGTATGTGAGACCGACCGAGATCAGCGCGATCTCGGTGTAGTTAAGCAGGATCGCGAACGTGTTCGGCAAGAGCGCCCAATAGTCGGGCCGGAGATAGAGGCCGACGAGCCACAGACCCACCGTCAGCATGATGGCGAGGGAATCGCGCCGCGCTAGGAATTTGCCGAAGCCGCGGGCTGAAAGCGCCTTGTCGGTGGCCATCGCGCCTTTGGTCTGCGGGGCCTCGATGGCGACGCCCCCGACTTCGAGCGGCGGCGGAGGCGGCTGCCGCCGGAGCCACGCCCAAGCCCGCGCGGGGATGCGGCGGCGAATGATGTATGGCTCGATCAAGACGGCCAAGATCAGCAGGAGGCCGATGAACGCCGGTACGGCGCCCGCAGGCAGCGAGAAGATCGCCTGCACCTTGACTTGTTCGCCATTGATGATCTCCGTGCGGGTGATCGGCAGGCCTTCGCGCAGGACCTTGTTGATCAGGACCGTCAGAAGCGCGCCGATGAAACTGCCGATGACGCGGCCACGCCCGCCAAGAATCGACGCACCTCCGATGATCACCGCAGCGATGACGATCAGCTCGGCGTTGAGGCCGGCCTGAGGGGAGATGCCCTTGTCCTGGGCTGCCGCCATGAGCGCCGCGACGGTTGCGCAGAGCGAGGACAGAAGATAAGCGCGCACCCGCACCCACTGCGTCGGGATGCCGGCATAGATCGCGGCCTGCTCATTGCCGCCGGTGGCGAAGGTTTCGTATCCCCACCGGGTCTTTGCCAGCACGAACGCACCCACGGCGACCACCGCCAGCGCGATCGGGATCTGGTTGTTGAAGCTCCAGGCGTTGAACTCGCCGAGCTGGAAGAACCAGTGATACTCGGCTGCCTTGGCAGGATACAGAATCGACTGGCCGCTCGTCAGCCCGAGCACGAAGCCACGTCCGATAAAAAGCATCGTCAGGGTGGCGATGAACGAGGGCACGCGCAGGACCGTGACAAGGATGCCGTTGACGAGGCCGATGATCGTGCCCAGCACAAGACAGAACAGGATCGCCGGCACGACGCCGAGGTCGTAATGGTTGGGATCGAAAATATAAGCGAAAGCCACGCCGACGAGACCGAAGGTCGATCCAACCGAGAGATCGAGGTCTTTATTGGCGATGACGAATGTCATGCCCACGGCCATGACGGCATAGCGCGCCGTGTCCCGCAACAGCGCCTGAAACGCGTCGGGCGAGACGAAAAATTTGGGGTTGATGAAGGCGCCGACGATATAGAGAAGCGCCATCATGATCAGCAGGCCGACCTCCCAGCCGCCGATGAGTTGAGACGGGCGCCGGCCGAGAGCGCGATCGCTTCCGACGGAATCGATCACGCTCTAGGTTCCTTTGTTCTCGCACGATTTTTCAGGAAAACCGGCCTCCACTTTTCCTGATCGTGCGCCATCGCGGGCACAGATGGCGTCATCGCGTCCTGGTTTCTTGGTTCCGCTGGCGTCGAGCATGGGGCCGCGAGAAGAGACAGCCCCCTCTCGCGACCAGACCAGAATAAACAATCCGAGGCTTAGTTCTCGAAGCGCTTGCCGACCTTGGCGACGCTGTCCTTCGTCACGAGCTGAGCGCGCGTGTCGAGATTGGCCGCCGCGATGCCACGGTCGATCTGCAGGTAGAGCTGCATGACCGGCCAGAAGCCCTGAAGGAACGGCTGTTGACCGAGCGCGCCGGTCAGGTCGCCGCTGGCAAGCGCCGACTGCTGAGCCGGGCCCAGGTCGAAACCGTAGGCGCAGATCTGGCCGGTCTTCTTCGTCTGCGCGACGGCCTTGGCGAGCGCCGGGGTAAACACGTTGTTGCCGGCGAACGCGCCGACTACGTCACCGCGTGACTCGAACAGCGAGACTATGGCGTTGACCGGATCGTTCGGATCGGCATCGACGCCGACCTTCTCCGGACCGGCATCGACCTTGAACGCATCGAGCTTGCCCGCTGCCTTCAGCGCGGCGACGGTCGCGTTGTAGGCAGAGGAAACGCGATTGTTCACCTCGATATTGCCCAGCGCCGTGCTGCTCGGAAACACGATCGAGCCGCCCTTGATGCCTTTGTCGATGAGGCATTTCGCGAGCGCATTACCCGCGATCGCGGCCGCCGACGCATCCTGCCCGGTGTGGCTGATGTTCAGACGATCGAGGAGACCGCCGTCGAAGGAGTTCGTCGTCGCGATCGGAATACCGTTCTTCTGTGCGGTCTTGATGATGTCGTTGTAAGCGCCGGCCTGCGGCGTCGTGAAGATGAGGCCGTCGATCGTGGGATCCTGAACGATCTGGTTCAGGATTTCGATTTCACGCGCAGGATCGTCGACGGGGTTCTCGGAGCCGAGCAGAAGAATCTTGGCGCCGATTAAATTGCCGGCGACTTGCGCCCCGACATAGACCGGGTCGAAAAAGCCGTTGCCTGCGGTATGAGTGATGATCGCGAAAGTCAGTTTGCCGTCGGCGGAGTGGAAATTCTTCGTGCCAGCAGCTTCTTTCGAGGCTTCTTCGAACGAATACCCGCCCACTGCCTTGCCGACGGACCCGGATTGGGCAAACGCTGCGGATGCGGCGAACATTGCCGCGGCACCGAGTGCCACGGTCGTCAGAAATCTTTGCATGCTCCACCCTCCCAATTAGCTTGCGCCTTCTCAATCGGCACAATGCAAAGGAAGAATATCGGGGAGCGGGGCGCGGTGCAAATAGTATGATAATTATTTCTGTGCGCGGTTTCCGGCTGTAAAGCGGCAAACATTTGGGAAGATTCTCACATTATCGCGGACCAGATTCGTCGGCTTCGTGAGGCGCGTCATGCCGCGACATAATCTCAGCAATTTCAAAACGGTCGGCGGTGGCGCGCACGCTGCGAAATCTTGCGCGCCATGCCCTTTGTGTGGCGTTCGCTCGGGCTGGAACGCGGGGTTGTTGCGCCCCGCGTTCCAGCCGGCCGTTGTGACCGCTGGGGACTAAGCTGCCGAGGCCGGCAACGCCACATAGCGCTGGTCGCCGCTGGACGACCGCACCAGGGCGAGAGCCTTGCTCCGCCCCCGCGAGGTCGCCTCGGATAGGGCCTGCCGCAGGTCTTTCGCGGAGCTGATCTCGCGCTCGCCGATCTTGAGGATGACGTCGCCTGTCTGAATGCCGGCATCGGCCGCGGCGCCGGCCGGATCGACCTCGGTCACGACCAATCCGCTCTTTCCGGCACCGGCAAGACTGGCGGCGGGCGCGACCGAGAACCCGAGCTTGCCCAGCTTGTCGGCCGGCTGATCGGCCGCGGCGAGCTGCTGCTTCACGTCGTCCTTCATCGCGCCTAGAGTTACGCGCGTGGTCTGCTCCTTGCCGTCGCGCAGAACCGTCAGCTCGGCTTTGGTGTTCGGCGCCATGTTGCCGATGGTTCGCGCGAGATCGCGGGCATTGTCGATGGGCTTGCCGTCCACCTTCATAATCACGTCGCCGGTTTTCAACCCTGCCTTCTCCGCGGGACTGTCGGCCTGCGGTGTCGCGATAAGGGCGCCTTTCGCTTCGTCGAGACCCAGGCTCCCCGCGATGTCGGCCGTCACCGGCTGGATCTGCACGCCGAGAAAGGCTCGCTCCAGGCGGCCTTTTTCCTTAAGCACCGGAATGACGGCTTGTACGGTCGTCGTCGGGATGTCGAAGGCGATGCCGACGGAACCGCCCGAGGGGCTGTAGATAGCGGTGTTGACGCCGATCACCTCGCCATTGAGGTTGAAGGTTGGCCCGCCGGAATTGCCACGGTTCACCGCCGCATCGATCTGAATGTAATCGTCATAAGGACCGGAGCCGATATCGCGGTTCTCGGCCGATACGATGCCGGCCGTAACGGTGCCGCCGAGCCCGTATGGATTGCCCACAGCGAGCACCCACTCGCCGATTTTCGGCATAGTCGGCGCCATTTTCACGAATGGGAAATCGCTCTTACCTTCGACCTTGAGCAGAGCGAGATCGGTCTTTGGGTCGGCGCCGACCACTTTCGCGCGGTAGGTCTTGCCTGCATCGGTGACGACCTCGACCTTCGAGGCGCCGTCGATGACATGGTTATTGGTGACGGCATATCCGTCCGCCGAGATGAAGAAGCCGCTTCCCAGCGCCTTGACGCGTTCCGCCTGGCCTCGCCCGCCATCTGGGGAACCGAAACCCTTGCGGCCATTGTTGAATTGGTCGAAGAAGTGCTCGAACGGCGTTCCCTTGAATGGGTTCTCCCCCTGAGAGGGGTTCTGCCCGGGTTGCTCGTCGTCATTTTGTGCCGTCCGCGACGTGGGATCGACATCCACTTGCACGGATACCACCGCCGGCTTGACGCGTTCGACAAGCGCGGTGAAGTCTGGCAGTGCGTATTTCTGCGGCTGAGCCTGTTCGGTCGTCACCGACGGGACGGCATTGGCGAATTGGGTCAGTCCGACTCCGGCGAGCAGGGCGGCGGCACTCACACCCGCTAACAGGGTGCGCGTGAGTCTGGAGCGCGCCGGCCGGTATGGCTGCGGCACCCTCGGTTGGTCCAAGCTGATGGTCATTTTCCATGTCTCCAATGAAGTTGGCGCGAAACGTCCCGCGCGGCATCATGAGAGGATCATGCCAATGGCCACGTTGCCGGATGATGGACGGGTGCATAATTTTTTGTAAGGCGCCAAATCAAACTTGGCAGCAAGTCTCACTCCGCCGGTGCCGGCTGCGTGATCTTCGCGGTCTTGCCGGGGAAGACATAGCGCTGCGCCATCTCCAGATAGATGAAAATGACCGGCGTAATGTAGAGCGTCAGCAGTTGCGACAGGATGAGACCGCCGACCACGACCAGGCCAAGCGGCTGGCGCAATTCGGACCCTGCCCCGACGCCGATGGCGATCGGCAGGGCGCCGAGAATGGCCGCCAGCGTCGTCATCATGATCGGCCGGAAGCGCAACAGGCAGGCTTCGTAGATGGCTTTTTCCGGCGAGGCCTCTCCCGACCGCTGCTTGTGTAGCGCCACGTCGATCATCATGATGGCGTTCTTCTTCACGATGCCGATCAGCATCACGATACCAATGATGGCGATGACGTTCAGGTCCAGGCCGAAAAGCTGCAGCGTCAGCAGCGCCCCGAGGCCGGCGGAGGGCAGGCCGGAGAGGATCGTTATGGGGTGGATGAAGCTCTCATAGAGAACGCCGAGGACGACATAGATCACGAAAATGGCGGCCAGGATCAGCACGCCCTGGCCCTTGAGCGAATCCTGGAAGACCTGCGCGGTGCCCTGGAATGAGCCGGTGACCGAGGCGGGCAGAGCCGCGGCGGTCTCGACGGTCTTGATCCGGTCGACGGCATCGCCGAGCGACACGCCCGGCGCCAAGTTGAACGATACGGTGACAGCGGGAATGAGCTGGCTGTGGTTGATCGTGATCGGCCCGGCCGAACGCTTGATGTTGGCGACCGAGGCCAAAGGCACCAGCGTGCCGCTGACCGAGCGCACATAGATCTGCGACAGCGCGTTGATGTTCTGCTGGTAGCTCTCGCCCGCTTCCAGAATGACGGCGTAATCATCGGTCGGTGTGAAGATGGACGCGACCTGCCGCGCGCCGAACGCCGAATAAAGCGTGTCGCGGATGGCGTCGGCCGAGACGCCGAGCGCGGCCGCCCGCTCGCGATCGATATCTACATAGGCTTGCGGCGCCCGGATCAGCAGGTCGGTCGTCACGTCGCGGAAGCCCGGCGTCTGTGACAGTGCGTCGGCGAATTTGGGCACGGCGTCCTGCAAAGCCGGGATGTCGGCGCTTTGCAGCACGTACTGATACTGGCTCTTGGATGTCCGTCCACCCACCCGGATATTCTGGACCGATTGCAGAAAAGTGTTGGCCGAAGGAACGGCGGCGAGCTTGCCGCGCAGCCGCTGAATGATCTCATCCGCCGAAGCCTTGCGTTCGGCCAGCGGCTTGAGGCCGATGAACATGCGGCCGGAATTGACCGAAGCGTTCGGGCCGCCCGCTCCCACGGTGGAGTTGACGACGGCAACCGCCGGATCTTCCTGAACGATTTTGGCGATCCGGGCCTGTATCGCGACCATCGCCTCGAAGGACACGTCCTGCCCGGCCTCGGTGATCGCCATCATCGTGCCGGTATCTTCGTTCGGGAAGAAGCCCTTGGGTATCGCGATGTAGTAGTGGACGGACGCGAGAAGCGTTGCGAGGGTAACGAGCAGCATGAAGCCGCGAAATCTGATCGCCAATCGCAGCGTGCGGTCATAGCCTGCCAGGAGCGCGTCGAACCCGGCTTCCGACCAGCGATAGAGTGCTGAGCGCTTCTCGGGATGGTCGGCTTTAGCGCGCAGCATGCGGCTCGCCAGCATCGGCGTGAGTGTCAGCGAGACGATGCCGGAGATCAGGATCGTCATGGAAATCGTGACGGCAAATTCCTGGAACAGCCGTCCGACGATGCCGCCCATGAATAGAACCGGGATGAACACCGCCACTAGCGATGCCGTCATCGAGACGATGGTGAAGGCGATTTCCCGCGAGCCCCGCAGGGCCGCCTCGTAAGGCTGTTCCCCTTCCTCCACATGGCGAACGATGTTCTCCAGCATGACGATGGCGTCGTCCACGATGAAGCCCACCGAGAGCGTCAGCGCGAGGAGCGACAGATTGTCGATGCTGTAGCCGAACAGGTACATGCCGCCGAATGTGCCGATCAGCGAGATCGGCAGCGCGATGGCCGGGATGATCGTGGCAGTCAGGCTGCGCAGGAAGAGGAAAATCACCATGATGACGAGGCCGATCGCCAGCGCCAGGGTGAACTGGACGTCGTGGACAGCCTCACGGATCGACAGGGAGCGGTCGATCAGCACCGTCACATCGACGGACGGCGGCACCTGCGCCTCAAGGCTCGGCAGCACGTCTTTGATGCTGTCGACCACGGCGACGGTGTTGGCGTCCGGCTGCCGATAGACCGCAAGCAGAATGGATCGCGTGCCGTTGAACCAGCTCGCCGTCTGGTCGTTCTCGACGCCGTCCGTAACGGCGGCGACATCGCGCAGCCGCACCGGAAGGCCGTTGCGATAGGCGACGGCCAGCGAACCGTAATCGGCGGCCTTGGCAAGCTGACCGTTTGCCTGGAGCGTCAGCGATTGCTTGTCGCCGGTGAGCGAGCCGAGCGGCTTGTTGGTATTGGCCGCCGCGAGCGCCTCCTGAACATCGGTCAGTGTTAGATTGGCGCCGGCCAGCGCCTTCAGATCGGCCTTCACCCGCACCGCAAATTTCTGCGAGCCGAAGATGTTGACCTGGGCGACGCCGGGCAATGAGGAAAT
This sequence comes from uncultured Alphaproteobacteria bacterium, assembly GCA_963731855.1. Lineage (GTDB taxonomy): Bacteria > Pseudomonadota > Alphaproteobacteria > Rhizobiales > Rhodomicrobiaceae > R-RK-3. Next base: position 345,413 of record CAVSXH010000004.1, read on the forward strand.
GCGCTGCGCGACGACGGTGTCGCCATATTCATTCACGGTGTAGAGCGGCAGCGATTTCGAGGTCAGCGCGATGAAAAGGATCGGCGAATCGGCCGGATTAACCTTGCGGAAACTCGGCGGGGTCGTCATTTCGGCCGGGAGCTGGCGTGACGCCGTCGTCAAGGCGGATTGTACGTCGAGCGCCGCTCCGTCGATGTTGCGGTTGAGGTCGAATTGCAGCGTGATTTGCGTCTGGCCGAGCGAACTGACCGAGGTCATGGAACTGACCCCGGCGATAGTCGAGAACTGCCGTTCCAAGGGCGTGGCGATGGACGCGGCCATCGATTCCGGCCCGGCGCCGGGAAGGACGGCGGTGACCTGGATGGTCGGGAAATCGACGCGCGGCAGGGCGGCGATCGGTAGCTGGCGGTAACCGAAGAGGCCCGCCGCGATGAAGGACAGCATCAACAGCGTCGTCATGACCGGCCGGCGGATGCAGATTTCCGGTAAGCTCATCTGGCGACTGCCGGGTGCCCGCCCGTCTCCGATTGCGTCGCGAGCTTTTTCGCCCCCGCCTTCTCAGGTGCGGTCACCACGCCGCCTCCCCGCCGGCTGATGCTGACCTTGGTGCCGTCCGACAGACGGAGCTGCCCGTCTACAACGACATTCTCGTCGCCAATCAGGCCTTCCGCTAGTACGGCCTCGTTGCCGACGACCCGGTCGACAGTGATGGGACGCATTTCGGCGGTCATGTCGGGCCGCACGAGAAATACGAAGGAACCGTTTTGCCCGGCCTGGACGGCTTCAACCGGTACGACCACGGCATTCTGCTGCGTGCCGAAGATCATCGACACGTTGACATACAGCCCAGGCCACAGCCGCAGATCGAGATTGGGGAAATTTGCCCATACGGAGAGCGTATTGGTGGTTGCATCGACGCTATTGTCGGTATAGGCGACGGCGCCCTTTTCAGTGACGTTCGCAAGGTCCGGCACTGTAGCAACGACCGGCAGCTGACCTGACTTCATGCCTTCCTGGATCGCCGGGAGATAGCGCTGCGGTACTGAGAAACTAACGAATATCGGCTTGATCTGATTGATGGTGATCAGCGGCGTCGTGTCATTGGCCTTGATCGAGGTCCCGGCCTTGGACGTGATACTGCCGATCCGCCCATCGATCGGAGCGGTAATCGTCGCATAGCTGATCTGGACGTTCAGGCTCTCGATCGCGGCGTCATCGAAGCTGACCGTGGCTGCGAGCGAGCTGACATTGGTCTGCTGCTGGTCGAGCGCTGACTTAGTCGCGTAGTCGCGCTGCGCCAACGGCTCCAGGCGCCCAAGTTCGCGCCTGGCTTGCTCAAGCTGGCTCTGATCCTTGGCGCGGTTCGCCTCGGCCTGCCGGAGCAAGGCCTGCAACTGTCTGGTGTCCAACACGAACATCGTGTCGCCCGCCTTGACCTCCTGCCCCTCCGTCACCGCCACCTTTTCGATCACGCCGTCTATGCGCGAACGAATCGCAATGCTGGCCATGGTCTGCACGCGGCCGACCGTGTCGAACTCACGCGGCATCGGCTTGATGACGGCTTGGGCCACCACCACCGGTTGCGCTCGCTCGGCGCGTTGGCCTGTGGCCGCCGTTGCTTGCGGTGGCGGTGCGTCATAGAAACGGTAATAGTAGGCACCCGCCGCCACACCGGCGATCAGGACCAGGAAGAGTGCCATTCTCGATTTGCGCGCCAATTTCATTCATCCTGCAGATGCTGAAAATACGCGCGATTACGCTAGGGCCAGAGGTGGCTGCCCACGGCTATCCTTGGATTGGTCGCGCATTAAGGAAAATAGCAGCGCGACCGGGCAAGCGGAAGCACATGACGGTAATTTAATCGGGATCATCCTGAATGCATGCCGCCGCCGGGCAAGGCCTGCCGCCATATTCACGGTCAGGGCGATAACCGCTGATCGAAAAGCACGGCGGATGACCGGCTTTTCGCGGTCGACATGGGTAGCTAGCCCTTCCGGCGGCTTCGCCTCACCGGCCTAGCGTGTAGAACTCGTCGTTAGGCCGCATGCTTGTGACATTCGCCATGCGGTTGGACATGCCGAAGAAGGAGGCTATCGCGGCGATATCCCACGCATCCTCCGCGTCGAAACCGTGATGCGCCAGGGCGGCGTGGTCGTCCTCTCCGATCGCAAAAGCCTCGAATGCGACTTTCATGGCAAAGTCCAGCATCGCCTTCTGGCGGTCCGTGATGTCCGCCTTTCGATAGTTGACCGCGACCTGATCCGCGATCAGCGGGTTCTTCGCTCTGATGCGAAGAATGGCGCCATGCGCGATGACACAATACTGACACTGGTTTGCGCTGCTGGTCGCGACCACGATCATTTCGCGCTCGGCCTTCATCAGATTACCGGGCCCGTCCATGAGTTCGTCATGGTAGGCGAAGAAGGCGCGGAATTCGCCGGGCCGATGAGCAAGCACGAGGAACACATTCGGGATAAATCCGGACTTCTCCTGAACTGCGAGCAGCCGCGCGCGGATATCGTCCGGAAGCTCAGACAAGGCAGGAACGGGGAAACGGCTGATTGGAGCCTGGGGCAAAGCGGCCATGGGTCACGTCTCCGTCTTGGGTGCGGCATCAGCCGCGACGGTGGAATGAATGCGAGATCCCCTGCTAGTTGTCCACCTTTGTCAGCGCGTCCGCACGCCGTGGGACTGTAGGGACAGTCAGTTTACGCCCCATCCGCACACATTACTTGCGAGTCGACCTGGCGAATCCGGGGACCTGGAAACGCCTTCGATAGGTACCGGGCGTGAGGCCGGTCACTCGCTTGAACAGCCGGCGGAAGAACGCGGCGTCCTCATATCCGACTTGCCAGCTGATCTCGTCTGCGGACGTGTCGGTGCGCTCGAGCCGCCGCTTGGCGTCCTCTATGCGAAGCCGCTGCACATAGTCGATCGGTGCAAATCCGGTGGCTTCGGTGAAGCGGCGCTTGAACGTTCGTTCGGGCAGGCCCCCGCGCCGGACCATCTCATCGACGGGACTTCCCACGGCAAAGTGAGTGGAAAGCCAGGACTGCGAGTCCGCGATAACGGCGTCGCCGTGATCGGTCCGTCCGTGGAACACGATATAGGGCGCGAGCCCGTCATGATGCCATTGCAACGCAAAGGCCCGCGCCACGGCCTGGGCCGCGACGGCGCCGACATGCCTGGCGATGAGATACAGCACCAGATCGTGCCAGGTCATCGATGCACCGGACGTGACGAGTTGCTCCCGCTCTCCAGAGACGACCAGCACACGCTCAGGCTGCAGCGGCACCGCGGGGAACGTCTTTGCGAACGTCTCCGCATAACCCCAGTGAACCGTCGTCTCCCGGCCGTCGAAGAGCCCGGTCTCAGCAAGCAGGAACACGCCCGAGCAGGCCGAGCATAGCAAGGCGCCCTGGCCGTGCATGCGTGCGGCCCAGGCCACGAGCTCCGGATAACGGCCAGGCTTCCAGCCATCCGGGCTTAGGAGAACGGACGGCACGATGATGATGTCAGTATTGTCGATCTCATCGACGCCGCGCTTCGCCTCGATGGGGACGCCGCTCGCCAGTGCCACGCCGCCACGCCTGGTCGAAACGATCTCGATCCGAAATGGCGGCGCATCGGGAAGTGACGGATCGATCCCGGCCAGCATGCTGAACGAGCCCAGCACATCGTAGATGCCGGTGAGGGTCGATATCACCGCATCGGGTATCGCGACGAGGCTGACGTGCAGAGCGCGCGTCTTCCCAGGCATCCAGCGCTCCTGGCATGAACGAACCGTTATTGGCCAGTCTCGCACTCATAAATCGCAAGGCCAACCGTCAATGTCTCCTCGGCTTCCGCGCAAGGCGCGCCGAAGCGCAAGAAGGAGACACGCTATGACAATCAATCAACCGAAGCTGGATGAACTGGTGGGACGGCTCTTTGGGGATCTTTCGGCGGGATATGGCGGTGTGATGGCCAGCATTGGCCACAAGCTCGGCCTCTACCGGGCAATGGCGGGTGCCGGCCCGCTCAGCTCCCAGGAGGTAGCTCGGCGCAGCGGCTGCGGCGAGCGTTATGTGCGCGAGTGGCTCAATTCCCAGGCCGCCGGCGGCTATGTCGACTATCACTCAAGGTCGTCGACCTACGAGCTGACGCCCGAGCAGGCCATGGTGCTCGCCGACGAGACGAGTCCGGTATTTCTGCCGCATGCCTGGCAGGTCGTCGCCTCGATGTGGGCCGACGAGTCGAAATCGCTAGCCGCCTTCAAGACGGGCAAAGGCGTGAGCTGGGGGGAGCACGATGACCGGCTATATTGCGGCGTTGCCGCCTTCTACCGGAATTCCTACAGCGCGAGCCTCGTCAAAGAATGGCTCCCGGCGCTGACCGGGATGACGGAAAAGCTCGAGAAGGGCGCGAAGGTGGCGGATGTCGGCTGCGGACACGGCCACTCGACCGTACTGATGGCCAAGGCCTTTCCATCGAGCCGGTTCTGGGGCTTCGACGTTCACGAGGGACTCCATCGCCGAGGCCCGCAAACTCGCGCGCGAGGCGGGCGTAGACGATCGCGTCAGCTTCGAGGTGGAGAAGGCCGACGGCTATACAAGGCGTGACTACGACCTGATCTGCTTCTTCGACTGCCTGCACGACATGGGCCGGCCGATAGACGCGGCAAGGCACGCGGCGGCGGCCATGGCCGAGGATGGCGCTCTCATGCTTATCGAGCCCTTTGCGGGCGACCGGGTCGAGAACAACATTAATCCAGTCGGACGTCTCTACTATGCCGCCTCGGCCACGATGTGCTGCGCCCATGCCATTTCGGAGAAAGGCACCCACGTTCTCGGCGCGCAGGCAGGCCAGAGGCAGCTCGAGGACGTGCTGCGATCGGCCGGGTTCGGGTCGGTGCGGCGGGCAGCCGAGACGCCGTTCAACCTGATCATCGAGGCGCGCCGCTGATGCGATGTTTATCACTCATCAGGGCAGGCCTCGCACCTGCCCTGATTGGGTGAGGCCGGTGCAAAGCATGCCGAATGCCGAAGGTGTGCCGCGTGAGGTCCACTCGAACTGCAGACGAAGCGGCAGGGCTGTCCTGACCCACGAACCTCTATTCCGTTGCACCTGAAACATCGGAGGGCAGCCCGGCAACTATCCTGGTACGGCGTACCGCTGAAGCTGACCCTCGTCGACCTCGATCCCGAGACCTGGTCCGCTCGGAATTTCGAGTACGCCATCAGTCAGTTGGAAGCGTTGAACGAGGAGGTCGTCACGCAGCGGATTGTGCGTGCGGTCGTATTCGATCATGGGCTCGTTCTGCAACGGGACAACAGCGGCGGTGAACGGAACTGGTGGCGCAGCGGCCAGCGCCTGCAGGGCGGCAGCAACGGCCACACCTGATCCCCACACATGAGGAATGCACAACACACCGAAGCTCGTCGTCAGCGCGATGATCTTCTGCCACTCTGTGAACCCGCCTGCGCAGCAGAGATCCGGCTGAGCAATGTCCAGACACTCACCCAAGAGCAGGTCGCGGAAACCGTAGCGGGTGAATTCAGCTTCTCCACCTGCGACTGGCACATCAATCGCGTCTCGGACACGACGGTAGCCTCGGCGGTCCTCGGGGGGCACAGGCTCTTCGAACCAGAGTACATTGTGCTTCTCCAGCGCTCGTCCAATCCGAATGGCTGAGGCGGAGGTATAAGCGTGATTGGCGTCCGCCATCAGGCCGACGGATGGGCCGATGGCATCCCGAACGACCGCTACCCGCTCGGCGTCCAGCTCAATTGGCAACAGGCCAATTTTCATCTTGATCGCGGTCATCCCGGCCTCGCGGTAGCTGCGGGCCTCGCTCTCAAGCTCCTTCAACATCCGGGGGGTATCTTGATAGTAATCCGGATAATAGCAGCCTGTCCCATAAGCGGAAATCTGCGTTCGGAACGCCCCACCCAGAAGGGCGTGGATCGGCAGGCCCAGTGATTTGCCCCACAAATCCCAAAGTGCCATGTCAATCGCGCTGAGAGCTTCGATATACGTGCCTTTCTGTCCGAAATCCCGGCTGAACGCATAGAGGTCCTCGAAGATTCGCACAGGCTGATCGGCTTGCCTCCCGATCAGCAGAGGGCTGAAGACGTGTTTAACACAGGTTGCGGGCGGCTCAGGTGGGCCATACTGTCCACCCTCACCCCAACCGGCCAACCCGTCGGTCGTGGTGATCCTTACAAGGAAGCTGTTCCGTTCCGGGAAAGCGGCTTGCGATGAATAGAAGCGCTTCTGTCCCAATGGGGTGCGCAAGATAAATGTCTCAATGGATTGAATCTTCATCTTTCACTTCTTGTCGCTCGCGCAGACCTGATTGATGTCTGGGAAGGCCATTGGCTCACAATAGCTTGTTTCGATCCGATGATCCCGCATCGCGGGACTGGCAACGATCGCGGACGCATGGGTCTTCATCGCGGCAGGATCAGCCTGCGGTCGGCTCGGAGACGCCGACTGGGCAAGACCGTGCCGCGCTGCACGTAAGGGGCGAGAAGCGCTCGCGCTGGTCTTCATTCGCGGTCGCCATACGCAGATTGCGGGATTCGGGGGGCAAAACATAGAGCGGCACAATCTTGCCCAACTCGATGTTGACGCCAGCATTGCGATGGCCGGGAGATCGGCGCCGCCGAGATCCGCCGGTGCATCCAGGCCCCGGCGCATGGCAGAGACCGGATGCACGGTTAAATGACGCTATAACCTGACTTTCGCATGTTGGCCGGCATGGACGTCGTGCTTTTCACCCTGGAAGATTGCCTTCACGCCATCGAACAGATAGCGCACGCCTTTCAGACCGGAATTGTCCCAATACTCGCCTTCGCGCGCTTCAATCTTTAGCAGGCAGAGTGCGGGGTCATCCTTGCCGCCGGGGAACCAGGCACGCCACGCCTCCGACCACAGCCGGTCGATCAGCGCGCGGTCGCGAACGACGCGGGCGGTTCCGGAAATGGATGCGAATTGTGATCCGCTCTGAAAGGTGATCATCGCTTCCGGATCGGCTTCGATTTCGTCAATCTTCGGGGAATCCAAACTTGTGGCGAAATAAGCGTCCGCATCGGCGCGCAGCTCGGCCACCGACATCGGTCTGGCATGCAATTTACCGCCCGCGTCTTTGGTGACGAGCATCGCTGTGTCGAAATCCTTTACCAGATCATAAAGATGCTCGTGAGTATTGGTATCGCCCATTTGCTCGGACTCCGGTTCTGAGGGGTTCGTTTCCCAACGCTTCCGGTAAGGCTGAGTTCCCCTTTCCGGGGCTGCCGGTTGCAGCGATCGCTCCGCGAAACACCTTCGCCGTCCGCGTCGCCGCACCGGAGCATTACCTCACACACATCGAGCAGGGCAACAGGATGATCGGATCGCCGACCCCTATCGAATGGATCGGGAAACCATGCCTATCAGCAGTCGGCCGCACACGCGGCAGGGCTAATCTTTTGCTGGGTAGTAACGGCCGGTTTCAGGGTCCAATTGCAAACGCGGCATGCGATTGGTGTACGCGCGGTCCAGCGAGTTCTGCGCGCGGCGCATCTCGGAATCGACCCGTGCGGCTTCACGCCTGACCCAACGAGCCGCGACCCAAAGTGCGACGCTCATTCCGGCGACGATCATCACTTGCGGCAACATATATGCACCTCGACAACGCCGTACGTTACACGTTTGGCCAGAGCTCGGTCCGTTCAGGTTAACTTAGAACGACCCTTTATCTCTTTGTTTGAGCATGATCTTCGCGCGACCGGCAAACATTCCCGCGAGGTCATGCCCTAAAAGCCAAACCTTGCCCATATTGCTCTTGCTTCGATGGCTGAGATTGCGTCATCCGCAATACTCATGGCCGCATGCCGCGCCATGGAAGCGTCGAAGGCCGAAAGCACGCCTGGAATGCGGCGGCGAAACAGCCCTCGCTCCGCCGAAACCAGCTTGAGCCGGACGTTTTCGCCGTACAGCTCGCGCATCTTCGTCCTTACATCCATGATGCCATCGATGAGGCCAAGTTCAAGTGCCTGCCTTCCGCTCCAGAACTCGCCTGTGAATAACTGGGGCTCTGCGGCTTCGATCCTCTGACCCCGCCGCTCGCGCACGAGATCGGCGAAGTCCTTGTGGATTTCAGCCTGAAGGGCCTTCAAGCGGACGATGTCCTCCGGCTTTTCCGGCTGGAAGCTGTCGAGCATCATCTTGCGCTCGCCCGCGGTATGGACTCGGCGCTCGACACCGATCTTGTCGATCAGGTCAACAAACCCGAATCCGGCATAGATGACGCCGATCGAGCCGACGATCGAGGAACTGTCGGCGTAAATCTCATCGCCGGCGCACATGATCATGTAGCCGCCAGAGGCCGCCACATCTTCGGCGAACATATAGACGCGCACGTTTTTTTCGCGCGCCAGATCGCGGATGCGCTGATAGATGAGGCGCGACTGCACCGCCGAGCCACCCGGCGAATTCACCTGAATGGCCACCGCGCGTCCGCCCATCGAGAACGCTCGCTCGAGCGTGCCGGCAAGGCTCGAAATCGACAATCCCTGACGCAGTGGAGTGGCGGCACCGATGACACCCGTCAGGCGGATCACCGGCACAACCGGATCACGACGAAAAAGGCGTCTAATTCTCTTCAGCGGATTCATTGCTCAAGCTGTGGCTAAGGGTGGATCGAGGATGAGGAAAAGGTGTGAATGAACGGTTTCCGGAAAGCAGAGACGATAGCGCTCTGTGGCAGAGCATCCACAGCTATGCCAAGCTGTTCCCCCAGTTTATCCATCCGCTCCAGATGCTATTTCGCGCGCGCGAGTTCAAGGGCCAAGCCATTGCGTAATATTGGCTCAGCCTCGGCGGTGAAGCCATTACCCGCGCCATGCAGCACCATGCCGCGCATCAGGCGAAGCGGCGCACGGCTGCCCTTCCGCCCCTGGACCAGGATCCGCGACGCCGTCGCACCGTCACGCGGAAACAGCGGATAGACTGCCAGCCCGCCGAAACGGCCCTGCAAACAGCCCAGCAGCCGGGGAAGCGCATCGGCCCGGTGCACGATCGTGACCGTCCCTCGCGGCTTGACGAACGAAGCGAGGCATTTGATCCAGCTTTCCAACTCGCCCGGGGCAGACGCATGAGCACGGTTCAGCATGGCGCCCTGCGGCAGCCGGGCCTCGCCCTCCTCGAGAAATGGCGGATTGGCGACCGCGTGGTCGAAGCTGTCCGGCGCCAATCCCAGAGCAACAAGCCGGCTAAGGGGCGCGCTGAGATCGCCGCAATGAAAGGCCGCGCGGTCGGTGAGACCGTTTTGCACGGCGTTATTGCGGGCCAATTCGCAGAGATCGGCATCGATTTCCACGCCGGTGACATTCACGCCTTCCACACGGCGTGCGATGGCGAGCGCAACGATGCCGCTGCCTGTGCCTGCATCCAGCACCTGGTCACCGGATTTAGCTGGGCAGGCCGCTGCGAGAAACACCGCGTCGAGACCAGCACGAGAGCCATGCACGGCCTGTGCGATGGTGAGCTTGCCGCCGAGAAAGGCGTCCTCGGTTGTCTCCATTCTGCCTTGCTGCGCCTCGACATTACTGGTCATCGGGTTGTGGCGCGTCGATATCCGCCGCGCGGATCACCTCCCTGGCGGCTTCGAAATCCTCGTCGCCTACCAGCACCCGGCGTGGCAAAGCACCGATTGAGCCATCCATGATGCTCATATGGAGATCCGCCGTTTCGTGTGGGATGTCCGCCTCCTTCAACAGCGCGTCGACATAGGACAACAGCACTGGGTCGTTGCTCCTGATCAGCTCTTTCATTTCGCCTCCAACGATGCGCCTGCTGCAATTACGGCTTGCGTGCCAAATGGTTCTGCCTTGCAAGCCGGATTGCCCATGCCGAAATTAGGCTTTGTCATCCCGGTGCCGCTAACGGGGAAGCTGCGATGAATACATCGTCGCATGGACAAGATGCAAGCTTGACCCGGCGCGACAGGGTAAGGCTAATACTTGGCCGGAGACAGCGTTCCATTAGAAAGAGGCGCGAAGTGGGTGTGGTCGTCCCGTTAGAGGAAAAGCGCGAGCCGCTCGACAGGCTGAAGCCGCTCATGGCTCTGGTCGACGACGACATGGCGCGGGTCAACGAGATCATTCTCGACAAGGCGCGCTCCGACGTCGACCTCATACAGGAACTGGCGCGGCACCTGATCGATAGCGGCGGCAAACGGATACGCCCGATGCTGACCATCGCCGCGGCCAGGCTCTGCGGTTATAATGGGGCGGGCCATGTCAAGCTGGCGGCCAGCGTTGAATTCATGCACACCGCCACGCTGCTTCATGACGATGTCGTCGATGAGAGCGATTTGCGGCGGGGCAAGATTGCGGCCAGGCTGCTCTGGGGCAATGAGGCAAGCGTTCTGGTCGGCGATTTTCTCCTCGGCCAGGCGTTCAAGATGATGGTCGAGGTCGGTTCGATGGGCGCCCTTCGGGTGCTCTCCAACGCCGCCGTTATCATAGCCGAAGGCGAAGTGTTCCAGCTTTCGGTGTCGAAGAACACTGCCACCACCGAAGCCGAATATATGTCGGTCATCGACGCCAAGACGGCCGCGCTGTTTTCCGCTGCCGCCGAAGTGGGCGGCATCATCTCCGGCCGCCCCGCCGAAGAGCAGGCGGCTCTTCGCTCCTATGGCAGGAATCTGGGCCTGGCTTTCCAGCTGATAGACGACGCACTCGACTATTCCGGTGAGCAGGCCAAGCTCGGCAAGAGCGTTGGCGACGACTTTCGCGAGGGGAAAATCACGCTGCCGGTTGTTCTGGCCTTCCGGCGCGGCGGCGAGGATGAACGCGCCTTCTGGCGGCGCACTTTGCAGGAAAGCGAGCCCGGTCAGGGCGATCTGGAGCGCGCCATCGCATTGTTGCAAAAATCCGGCGCGCTTGAGGACACGATCGCAAAGGCGCGTCACTACGGCGCAATGGCGTGCGAGGCGCTGGCGGTCTTCCCCGAGGGCGTGGAGAAATCCGCGCTGCTCGACGCGGTGGAATTCTGCGTCAACCGTCTGCATTGAGGTTGGATGCGGCCGGGGTAGAGGGCGACCGGGCCGGATAGTCGGGATTGGTGCAGATCAGCGTGTCGTACCGGACGCGATCCCCGGGCCTCGGTGCCGGTGTCCTATAGCTGAGGCAATCCGAAGCCAAGCAGGCAACCAAAACGGGGCGCGAGGCCCCGTTTTCATTCGCAGCAATGGTCTTCAGTTTATTTCAGCGGCTCTGCGTAATCATCTTGGAAGTGATAGCTCAGGCGCGCGCGGACAACGAAGAGATCGTTGTCGTCTTCATGCACGAGCTTGTACTCTTTGCAGTACTTCTCCCATTCCTTGCTGTCGTCGCCATCGCCGAAGAAATAATAGAGACCTTCGAGGCCGATGCTCCAGTTGGACGAAAGCTTGTATTCTCCGCCAAGGCCGACCACAACGCCGACTTCGCTGTCGCCGGAAAACTCAACCGACTTTTTGAAGTAGTCGTTGTACATCACGACGCTTAAGTCATCGAAGCCCGCAAATGCGACGCCCGCGGTGACGTAGAGCAGGAGGTTATCTGTTGCATAGCCAAGACGGGCGCGCAGCGAGGCCAGATAATCCAGCCCGTCACCGAAACTGGCGTCTGCTTCCACACCGAAGACCCGGTCGCCGGACTGCCAATTATAACCTATGTGCACACCGCCGATGAATGTCACGTCTTCGTCATCCTCGGAAAACTTGACGTGCTTGACTTCCTTCCACTCGTCAGAATACCTGCACAATTCCGATACGACCATGTTCTCCGAGGTGCGCGCAACCACTTCATTGTCATATTGCTTTTTGCGGCACCACTTGCTGGTATCGCCGCCGTCATTCCACAAGCCGCCTACATGTCCGCCGACATACAGCCCGCCCCAGATCGGTGCGAACGGCGCTTCATACGGCGTGTCCTTGTAAGACCCACCCTTGTTAGCTAAGTCCGCGGCCGACGCTGCATTCACGCCGCCGACCATCGCAACAACTGCGGCCAATACCGCTATCTTACGCATCAATTCCCTCCACCTGCTCATGCCCCAAACTAGCCCCCCGCGCTTCATTCGATGCCTGCGCGAGTACGTGCTGTTACGGAAAACCGGATGGAGATCGAAAGCAACAAGGATGACTATCAAAGTGTCTGGATTGCGTCGAACTGTGGCTCTTCTGTGACGCAATCTACAACTTATAGTTGTATTGCGATTTTGTACTCTTCTTTAGATTGCCAGAATTGCGGGTCCACTACGTTTTACTATCGTTTCACGACCTTCCGCGACACACCAGAACGAGCAGCCAATAGCTTATGTTTAGCTGCCGAGGAGATCAGAGGAGAGGTCTGCGGAGGGTACTATTATTTTGAAGCTTCCAACCCCTCGTGGAAAGGATTGACGGGATAGCTCACGTCACGCGCCCTTGTGGACGGAACGCTCCGCGTCGATGGAGATACCGTGAGCTTTGAAGAGGTTCTCTTCGTTGAATTGAGTGAAGCGGTATTCGCCTTTGAGGGTCCAATTGTCCGCCAGGCGGGCTCGATACCGGGCCCACGGAGAACCCGTGAACATCGATCTCGTCGCCGCCCAGATCTGAGAGCTTGGCGGCGCACATAGCGCCGTGAGGCGAAGAGTTATGGTAATTCGTTGTGAAACAACCTGGCGGCTTATGGCGACGAAGATCAGGCTGGAATTGTGGCGGGGCACCACAATTATTAAACTTTAAGTTGCATTCTTACTTTGGATCTACCCATGACCGCCTTGGTGAGATGTGGCATACGCTCGTAGCAAAGCTCGTGGTGGCTGCGGCGCCAAACTCCGATTGCACTCCGGGTTCCACCTCAGGAAGTCCCAAAGCCGGCCATGACCGGACTGGCAGTTGCTGCGCCATGTCAGGTTGACCTCTAAAGGAGCGCCGCTCGCTCACCGGTGGCTCCGTCATTGCCTCCTATCGTCAGCCATCAGGGCGAAGAATAAACGGTCACCATCGGGAGCGCCCGTACATGCGCCGATGCGCATGCGAGCTAAGGAGATAGGTGGGCTGCGTTAGCGCCGCCGTCCAGCCAGCGATCCCTCGCCCTCGTAGCCTTAACTGGCGAATGATAATATGCGTCGTTCAGCCAAGGCGTGGCCACAGCGCCGATGATAAGGGGGATCGGGGTTGGAGTAGACGCACAGCCCTGTGGGGCCGCGTGGCCGCTGCGGCGCACATAAAAAGCCCT
>CAVSXH010000005.1:0-227500 GCA_963731855.1 uncultured Alphaproteobacteria bacterium
GGACGTATCACAGAGTTTCTTTTTTGCGGGGTTTGCGTCCGGCTTGTCGTAATGACCGTTCAACCGGTACGCTAAAGCGCCTATGAAAATATCGACGACCTGCAACGCCTGACATTGTTCCGGGTCCTCGAAACGGAGGCGTCGAAATGGCCACTCCCTCTTGTCCCCATGCTTCTTGGCGCCGGCGTTCATTATATTTTGCGCATCCCTCAGCGGATGGCTCGTGGTACGGCGATCCGGGTATACGTGGAATAGCTCCTTCTCAAAGCGTTTCGCAATCATTGCGGCACAAAGAAAATAGATTTCTTTGTTAAAGCCGATCTCCACGTCACCATCGCCCGAGAGCCGCAGGTCTTTTTTCTGTGTGTCGACGACCACGCAATTGATATCGACAGCCTTAAGAGACGAGAGCTTACACTTTTGTGGGAACTCGAAGAACGCCCTTACTACCTTTTTATATGATTTCAAGTTGTAGCCATTTGCCTTCTGCCACTTGATTGTCCTCGGCGTGCCATCTGGTGTTGCGATTGAGATTATTCATCTCGAGCAGAGATGATGTGAGCCTCAAATTTTTCGGAATGACTAAGAGGAACGATCAAGCCACCCAAGACAAGATATCGGTGTTTGTTTTGGCTGCTTTCATCAATGTAAACATTGGAAAAAAGATCTGCTTCGTGCGGAAGAGGAGTCCACATGGCTAAGCATCCGAGAAGAACTCCTTGACCGCTATTCGCGGGAGCAGGAGCGGCGCAGGGCGCCCGGCTCGATAGTCCAAATCAAGCATAAGCTCGTCTGCCAACTATTCGCGTGGCGATGATACCGTCAATGCCTTCAGGTGGTGATGTCCACTAACAAGCCACACTTATCGAAGCCCGGCTCACTCAAAGGTCCCGCGGCCACATGGAGGCGCGAGTAGCCCTCTCGCGCGCCGGGCCGGCAGCGACTGCGCTTGGCTCAAAGGCGTCATCAATGAACCGACCGTCGAGCGGCTGGGTTGCCGTGATTGCGGCCGTTGGCGGGGAGGCTTATCAGCCCCTTTCCCTCCGTCGCAGGCCAGGCCGTGCGCCGGGGAGTTTCGCCTCGGAGCCGACATCGCGCCGTCTTCATGAGAGCGGATTGCAAGCTGGCGCTATGGCAACATTTCGATACGAACGGGGTATTCGCCGCGTGTACGCAATGGCTTGATGTCTCCATCTAGCCGGCCGAGCCGTACAAGATCCCGCGTGCTCTCATAGCCAGCGTAGAAGAATGCCAAGTTGCCCCACGGAATGTAGTAGCAGAGATCGCCTGGGGCCGCACTCGGGAACGGTCCTTTGGCCTCGCCATTGAGCTTGCGCGGCAAATAGGCAATCTTCTCGTTATTGGAGAAATCCTTGATCGTTAGGTCGACGGGCAGCATCGAAGCGAAGTCACGTGTCGAAGCGTTGTCGTAGAGTGTCGCTGTGAAGTACTGATCGTGGAAAGCGATGCCTATTTTCATGCTCAAGCCTGCCTGTCGATCGTTTAGCTGGTCCGCGGTTTGCCCAAGAACCAGACTGGATGAGCCCCGCCAGAGCCGCGCTGAGTAAGGTACGTCGGGTAAACAATGCTCCCATATCGAGCGCTCCAATTTTCAGATGTACTGCGTCGTGTGACGGTGGGTCTCAATATGCCAAGAGACCGCAACGAGCCCCAGCTTCCAGGGGGCAGCTGTACTGGCTCCGGTGTCATCGCAAACGAGCTCCAGCCATGATGCGCATAGGCGGGGGGGATCGCAGGCGAGTGAACCTGCTGCGACGGCGCCGAGAAGCGCTGCGGCGGTGAGTAAGCCGCGGATGCCGATAGGTCGTCTGTTTGGCGTCACGAGATAGTCCTTTGCGTTGGATCAGGCGTAACGTGCAACGGAGACCGCCGAACGCCGGATGTGAAAAGCGATACCGGCCGTGACCAAAACGATGAGTGCGCTGACGAGGAATACGGAGCCTACGCCAGCGACATCGGCTACCAGGCCAAGAACGGGACTTCCGAGGCCGATGGCGAGATCCAGGAACGCGGTATAAAGCCCCATCGCCAGGCCACGATACTCGGGCTCGATCTGACGAACAGCTTCAACGCCAAGGCCGGGGTATACGAGTGAGTAGCCCAGGCCGGCCAACGCTGCTCCGGCCGTCGCCACAAGCGGGCCGCGCGCGAACCACATCAGCGCCAGGCCAACAGCCTGGACGATGACAAACGCAAGTGCCGTCGATGCACCTCCCCGCCGGTCAGGCAAGTGGCCCAAAGTCAGCCGCGCAACAATGAGCGCCGCGCCGAAGACCGAAAATGCCAGCCAAATCGGGTGCCAGTTCTGCTGGGCGTAATATAGCGAGCTGAACGCCAGTATCGCGCAGTAGCCGATGCTGCTCAGCGCGGCGCCCATACCGGGAAGCCAGACCTGCCTTGCAACCTTCCCAAAGGATGAGGCCTTGCCGTTTCGCGCTGGCGCGACTGCGGGAGCGCGGGAAAGCAGGACAAAGACCGCCAGGGGCATGAGTGCCGTCAGCCAGGCCACAGCCACGAAGCCCTGGCCCGAGAAAAGAACGGTGCCGAGCGGTCCGCCCATCGCCAGCGCGAGGAACATGGCTGTACCGATCCAGGCAATGACCTTGCCGGCCTGGCTGGAGTCGACCAGCCCCATGCCCCAGCTCACACCGCCGGTGATGATGAAACTCTCCGCGGCCCCAAGGACTGCCCGACCCACCAGAAGCACCACGACCGAAATCATCGGTTCGTCCGTGAACGCGAGCGACGCCAGATAAAGGACGCCCGCTGCTGCTGCTCCGAGCAGGCCGACCATGACGCCGCGCTTGGGGCCGTGCCGATCGGCGAATGAACCGGCCCATACGCGGGAGACCAGCGACGCGGCGAACTGGCTGCCGGCCACCAGGCCAACGATGAACGTGCCAAAGCCCAGGTCGTCATGAACGTGAAGCGGCAGCACAGGGAGCGCAACGCCGATCACAATGAAGCCGGCCGACACTGCCGCCATGATAGGCAGCATTGTCAAAGTCACGGAACGCGGGGACGTCATGAATTTCGCCTTTGTTGCGTCTATTTTGTGGTCCGCTTCGCGACGACTTCCTTGACGATGGATGCCGCCGAGAAGGCGTTTGGCCAGCCCGCGTAATATGCGAGATGGCTGACCACTTCGCCCGCTTCCTCAGGGGTCAGGCCATTATCGAGAGCACGCGTGAGGTGCGGTGTGATTTGCGCCGTCTGTCCATTGGCGATCAGGGCACTGACCGTCACCAGGCTGCGGTCACGGGGCGCCAATCCGGGCCGAAGCCAGAGATCCTGGAACAGAACCTCCGTCGTGTCTTTGACGAGGCCGGGCGTGGCTGTCCCGATCAGCTTCTCCACGGTTGCCGCGCGGGATGCCTCTGACGCTTGATCGATGGGGAGCAGTTCCGGCCTGGCCGGCGGCAGCACTGAAGCGGCGATACCGCGCGCGGCAAACACATCCTTTGCCACAGCGGTCGCCGCCATCGCGTTGCCCCAGCCTGAATAGAAGGCCAGATGCGTGATGATCTCAGAGATCTCGCTCGGCTTGACGCCGTTATCGAGCGCCAGCGCCAGCTGTTCCGGCAAGATGGCTGACTGATTGCGTGCGATTGCGACGGTGAGCGTCGCGATGCTGCGGTCACGCTTGCTCAGGCCAGGGCGGGACCACAGGCGCTTGGCCAGCGTCTCGCCGGCATACGCCCCAAGCGCCGGGGACACGGCGCGAACATCGTCGCTGCTGAGATTCCCGGTGAAGGACTGGCCCAACGCGTCCCCTACTCCGAGCGAGAGTGCGAACGCCAATGCGGTTGCGGTTTTGGTCATCTCGCCCTCCTCAACGATACTGATCGTCGGTGACAGGCTCCATCCAATCGACATTCTTGCCGTCGACCGAAGGCGTCACCGCGATATGGCTCATGGAGTTCTTGGACGTGGCGCCGTGCCAATGTTTAACCCCAGGAGGGGTCCAGATGACGTCGCCCGGCTTGATCTCAACCTTCTCGCCGCCCTCCTGCTGAACCCAGCCCGTGCCGGACGTAATGACGAGGGTTTGGCCCGCCGGATGCGTGTGCCAATTGGACCGTGCTCCGGGGGTGAATTCGACAAGTCCGCCGCTCGCGTTGATGTGCTTGCTGGCGCTGAACACTGGCGTGACGGTGACCTGCCCGGTGAAGGTATTGGCCGGACCGGCAACGGAGGCGCGCTCGCCGTTGCGGGAGATCGCCATCGGCTCGGCGACGGCCTCGCCCGCCATCAACATGCCAAGCGGAATGGCCGTTCTAAGAAGTTTGTGCATGGTCGTCTCCTCGTTCTGGGGGCTGATGGAGAGTAATTTAGTGTGTGCCCAATGTCCCGATTAGGGGCTATAATCCGCATGAACTTGTGAGACATCTGCAGCAATGGCGACTGAAGACCTTAGCAATCTGACCGCATTCTTGGCGGTCGCTCGAGAGCGGAGCTTTACGCGCGCGGCTAAGCAGCTCGGCCTGTCCCCTTCGGCGCTAAGCCACACTATCAGCAATATCGAGAGCCGCCTCGGGGTCCGTCTCCTCAACCGCACCACGCGCAACGTCTCGCCCACGGAAGCAGGCGAGCGCCTGCTACAAACCGTCGGTCCGCGTATTGAGGAGATCGAGGCGGAGATGGCCGCCTTGCGGTCTCTGGGTGAAAAGCCTGCCGGAACGGTCCGCCTGACTGCGACGGAATATGCGGCTGAATCGATCCTTCTGCCTGCCTTCGTGAGATTGCTGCCCGACTATCCTGACCTTAAGCTTGAGATCGTCATCGACTATGGCCTCACCAACATCGTGGATCACCGCATCGACGCCGGTGTCCGACCGGGGGGCATGGTCGCAAAGGACATGATCGCGGTGCCCATCGGGCCGGAACTGCGCATGGCAGTGGCCGGCGCGCCTTCCTATTTCGCGGGCAATCGCCCGCCAAAGAAGCCGCAAGATTTGGTCAATCATCGCTGCATCAATCTCCGCCTTCCTGGGCACGGCGGACTGTATGCATGGGAGTTTGACAAAAAGGGGCAGGCTCTCACTGTCCGGGTCGAGGGGCAGTTGATATTCAACACTAGTCGACTGATGATCCAGGGCGCTTTACGAGGGGCTGGCCTTGTCTGCGTAATGGAGGGACAATTGCGGCCTTATCTCGATGACGGTCGCTTGGTGCAGGTGCTCCAGGACTGGTGCGAACCCTTCGCCGGGTACCATCTTTACTATCCAAGCCGGCGGCAGCCGACCGCTGCTTTCGCGCTACTCGTCGACACTTTGAGGTATCGCGGCACCAGAGTGCGTCAGTGACGACGGCGGATTGCGACAATTGTCCGCTGAAGTCGAAATGCTGTCCGAAACAGCCGCAACGCCGTGTTCTGCGCGATCCGAACGAGGCGGCGCGAGACTATGCCCGCTCGCTCGCCGGCACGCCGGAGTTCGAGCAGTCCGCAAATAAAAGGAAGAAGGTCGAGATGCGCTTCGGGCATCTCAAAACCCACCACCGCTTCGATCAGATGCGTCTTCGCGGATTATCGGGCGCCAGTGACGAATTCCACCTTGCCGCGATCGCTCAGAATCTAAAGAAGATGGCCCTTCGGCTGATGAGCTTGCCCGTTCAAGCCGCCGCCTGTGCGGCGATGTGAGAAAGGGCAAAGCACGCGGGGCACAGATAAACAGATGCAGCCATCTCGAAAGCCGCGAAAGGGGTGGTACTCGTTTCATTGACGCGTTTTTCAACGGTATCACCGCAATCTCTCCGCGCCGCCCTATATTGGGCGATGAAGGCTCACCGCTCACTTCTCTCCGTCATCGGCTGGCAGGGCACTGGAGAGTTTCGCCTGAGCCTGTTCTCTAATTCCGGGTCTGGGGTCAAGCTCTGCTCATTATCCTTGCCGGGGTCACGGTTCTCTCCGCGGTAGAGGCTTAGGCTCTCCGCATGATGGCGTTGGTGACGCTGGCGGATCAATGTGTGAAGCGCATTTTGCTCCTACGAGCATCGCAAAGCCTCAGACGATCTCGCCAACGCCATCGTCCCGGCAGGGACATCGTGACCCGCTATCCGCGGGAACTCATCTTGGCTCAAACCATCTTTGCTGCAGCCTCATGCGATGACCAATTGAAGTCGGTGCCGTCCATCCACATCCGATGCAGGATGACGGCCAGCTTGCGGGCCACGGCGACCTTTGCCTTGCGCAGGCTGCTGCGCTTGGCCAGCCGCATGCCCCAGGCTTTCAGCGCCGACCATTTGGCGATCCGGGTGAGCAACACATTGGCGGCTTCGTAGAGATAGCTGCGCAGCATCGCGTCACCGCATTTCGAGATCCGCCCAGTCCAGTCAATTTCACCGGAGGCATAGCGCCTGGTGGTCAGGCCAAGATAGGCGCCGACATTGCGCGATCGGTCAAAGCGGCTGGGATCATCGATGGTAGCCAGATAGCACAGCGCGGTGATCGGGCCGACGCCGGGCGCTGTCATCAGGCGGCGCACCGGAGCGCTGGCGCGCGCCAGCCGCCTTACCTTGCCATCCAGCTCCACAATCTGGCGTCCAATCGCCTCCCGCGCCCGAAGCAGTGGCTCGACTGCGGCGGCGAGTTCGGGTCGATCGTCGAGCAAATCCTGAGCGCGCAGCGTGAAGGTGTTCTGCTTGGCCCGGCCGATGACCAGGCCGAAGTTTTTCAGCAGGCCGCGGATCTGGTTCTCGATATCCCGCTTGATCTTGACCAGCAGCGCCCGGCTGGTCAGCAGCGCCTTGATTGCGTGGCTATCGAGGCTTTTGACGCGCACTTCCTTGTACCAGCCGGCCTGCATGATCCGTGCGATGCCGATGGCGTCGTTGCGGTCGTTTTTGTTGATCTGCATCTTCAACGCCGCCTTGGCATGTCGGGCATCGATGCAGATGACAGGAAGCCCCAACTGCTTCAGCTCGGTCCAGAGCCAGGTCGACGTCGCCCCACTCTCCAGCCCGATCCGCGCGGCCGCCGGCCGCGTGCACGGCAATGAAGCCTGCAATCGCCTCCGGATCGGATGCGACAACGCCCTCGCGCACGATCTTCCCCTTGGCGTCGACCACGCAGATCGCCGTCGACTTCAGCGAGACATCCAGTCCGATATAATGCTCCATGCATTCTCTCCTTCGCTGCGAGGTCCCATGAAAATGGCCTCGTCAATCCCTGGAGAGCTGATTCCCAGCGCCTCGGTGTGGCACGCTCCCGGAATTACCCCATGTGTGAAAACGCCAAATCATGGCAGCGTGCAACCTTCAGGGAGGTTTTCATGCAGCGCTTTATCCAAGGCCAGGATCGGGGTCAGCATCGTTCTTGCCGGCGTCTTTGGAGGATTATGTCGATGCGGACAATCCGGCTCGGGTGATCGATGCGTTCGTTGAAGCGCTTGATCTGGGCGCATTTGGCTTTGCGGTTGTGCCAGCAGCGACAGGACGGCCGAGCTATCATCCGACCATGCTGTTGAAGCTGTACATCTATGGTCTATCTCAATCGCATCCAGTCCAGCCGGCGGCTTGAGCGGGAATGCCAGCGCAATATCGAACTGATGTGGCTGACCGGGCGACTTGCGCCGGATCCGCCTTCGCGAGGACATGCTTCAAAACCATCGCCGATTTCCGCCGTGACAATGGAGCAGCGATCTGCGCGGCCTGCGCGCAGTTCATCGTCATCTGCCGGGATATCGGTCTGTTCACCCGGCCGCTCGCAGCGATCGATGGCAGCAAGTTCAAGGGCGTGAACGCCCGCGACAGGAACTTCACGCGCGGCAAGGTCAAGACGCGCCTGGCCAAGCTCAATGAGACGATCGCCCATTATCTGACCGCGCTCGATGCGGCCGACCGCCAGGAGCGCATGGGGGCGGAATCCAGCAGCCAGCGCTTGCGGGAAAAGCTCATCAAGCTGAGAGCACAGATGCAGAAGCTGAAGACCCTGGAAGCCGCAGTCGAGGCATCACCCGACAACCAGGTCTCGCTCACCGATCCCGATACGCGGCTGATGGTGACTGGCGATCGCCTCACAGGCGTCGTCGGCTACAATGTGCAGACGGCGGTGGAAACCGAGCATCACCTGATCATCGCCCACGAGGTCACCAACCAGGTCGTCGATCGCGGGCAGCTGCCGAAGATGGCTGTGAAGGCCAGGGAGGCGCTCGGATTCGAGACGATCGAAGCCGTTGCCGACGCCGGATATTATCGCGGCGTCGACCTGCTTGCCTGCCACGACCTTGGCATCAATGCCCTGATGCCCAGGACCAATACATCCGGCGCCAAAGCCGAGGGGCGCTTCAGCAAGGAAGCCTTCATCTATCTGCCGGATAGCAACGCCTATCGCTGTCCGGCGGGCAAAACGCTGACGCACCGTTTCGACGGTATGGAAGTCGGCCTCCTCATGTCGGTTTATTGGACCACGGCCTGCCAGACCTGCCCTCTGAAAACCCAATGCACCAAAGGAAAGGAGCGCCGCATCAAGCGCTGGGAGAACGAGAGCTTAGTCGAAGCGATGGCTGCTCGGATGCAGGCGATCGATGCTATGGCGATCCGGCGTGAGACAGTCGAACATCCGTTCTCGACCATCAAGGCATGGATGGGGGCAACCCACTTCCTGTGCAAGGGGCTGAAAGCAGTGCGGACAGAAATGAGCCTGCACGTACTGGCCTACAATTTCCGGCGGATCATGGCATCGCTTGGCGTGGGGAGACTTCGTGGCGCACTCGCGGCCTAAGACTGGCGAGGCGCAGTGGCTCGACACAGCTAAAGCCAAAAGCTCAGGCGTTTCCACACGGCCTCGCCTCAACTCGGACTTCAATGCTTCGTCTCTTCATGACCCGAAGTGACTAGGCTCCAGCTAGCGTGCTAATCTTTCGTAGAGGATTGAGCGCGGTTTCGGACCTGAAGGAGAGGCCGCGCCGGTTCAGCGCGTAGGTCGCGCCGCTGCCGCGCACCGAGCCGTTTCCCGGCCGCCGAACATGGGGCGGCCGGGGCCTGGCAACAACGAATTGCTTGAGGAGACTGTCATGAGCAATCGCACGCAATCAGAACCGACCCGCCGCAGCTTGCTTCTCGGTGTGATGGCCGCCGCTGCCGTGGCCTCGCCCGCGGTTGCGCAACCCGGCGCGTCGCAGCTCGAAGCCAACAAGGCGGTGGTGCGCCGCCTGATCGAAGGCGTTCAGCGCGACGGCGATTTCTCGCTGTTTGAGACGCTGTTCGCCACCGACTATGTCGATCACACGCCGTTCGGAGACTTCCCACCCAACCGCGATGGCACGCGGACGATCTACCAGACGTTCCGCAAGGCGTTTCCCGACTGGCGCGCGACCATTCACCGTCAGGTCGCGGAAGGCGATCTCGTGACGTCGCACAAAACCTACCACGGCACGCATCGCGGGGAGTTGTTCGGCGTCGCGCCGACCGGCCGCGAGACCACCTTCGCGGTAATTGACATCATGCGCGTACGCAACGGTCAGATCACCGACCATTGGGGGGTCGGCGACGGCGCGGGCCTGATGCGCCAGCTTCAAGCTCCGAAACTCTGACCTCGCTCATCCCGCAAAGCTGAACCTGCAAATGGATCACCGTCATGACCATCGGCATCATCGGTTCGGGAAATATCGGTACTGCCTTCGCGCGCAACCTCGCTCGCGCCGGAATCGAAGCGATCATCGCCAACAGCCGCGGCCCGGACTCGCTGCGCGATCTGGTGAAGGAGCTGGGCCCCACGATCAAGGCGGGCACGCGCGAGGAGGCGGCGAAGACGGACATCGTCTTCATCGCGGTGAACTGGACGAAACTCCGGGCCGCGATGACGAACCTTTCAGACTGGAAAAGGACGCATCATTATCGATGCGAACAATCCGATCGAGGCACCGCTGTTCAAGCCCGCAGATCTCGGCGGTCGCGTGTCGAGCGAGGTATTTGCTGATCTCGTGCCCGGAGCCCGCATCGTGAAGGCCTTCAATCATCTTCGCGCAGAACTCCTGGCCACTGACCCAAGTGCGGATGGCGGACGGCGCGTGCTGTTCTATTCTGGCAATGACACGGGAGCAAAGGGGGAGATAGCGGCGCTGATCGAAAGGCTTGGTTTCGCTGGTATTGATCTCGGACCGCTTGAGGTCGGAGGCTGGCTTGCGCAATTTCCCGGTGGGTCACTGCCGAACCAGAACCTCATTAGGATTGCCTGAGTGTCTGCTGGTAGCCCGGGGCGGGCCGTCCGCTGGCGTGCCGGCTATGTCGGAATCACCACTTCTCAGAAAGTCGCGCCATGCCGGCCCACTTCCGGCATGGGGCCAGAAGCAGCTGTCGATAATGAGCCGGACCGTGTTGTGAGCCATGTAAGCTATCTGACCGGAATAGGGCTAGCTTGTGCTCCCGCAGCCCACGGAAGGGGATGAGTGGCGGATGTGCGCGTGTGAACCGGCATGCAAATTTGACCCCCGTGCCGGGGGTAATCGGCGTTCAATTTTGACCCCACCCCCGATGGCGCAATCTCCCGCCATGCGATTCGCGAGCGGGGGCTCAACGGGGGATGGTTACGGTGGAGACGATCGGGCGTGTACGGCATGCCTTTCATGTGAAGGGCAAGACGATCAAGCAGATCTCGCGGGAGCTTCGGCTTGCGCGGAACACGGTGCGGAGCATCGTGCGCGGCGAGGAGACGAAGCACAGCTACGAGCGCAAGGCCCAGCCTTTGCCGAAGCTGGGGGCCTTTGCCGGCGCGCTCGATCAGATGCTGGAGGACAATGCCAGGCGTGCCAAACGCGAGCATCTGACGTTTCAGCGCATCTATGAGGAACTGCGGCTGTCCGGCTATCAGGGCGGTTACGATGCGGTGCGCCGCTACGGCCGGGCCTGGGAGCGGCGCCAATCCATAAAGCAGGCCGAGGCCTATGTGCCGCTCGCCTTCGCCCGGGCGAGGCCTACCAGTTCGACTGGAGCCACGAATGCGTCGTCATCGACGGCGTGACGACGATGGCCAAGGTCGCCCATGTCCGGCTCTGCCATAGCCGGATGCTGTTCGTGCGCGCCTATCCCCGCGAGAGCCAGGAGATGGTGTTCGATGCGCATGAGGCGGGCTTTTGCGTTCTTCAAGGGCGCGTGCCAGCGGGGCATCTACGACAACATGAAGACGGCGGTCGATGCGGTCTTCGTCGGCAAGGAGCGCCAGTTCAACCGCCGCTTCCTGCAGATGCTGAGCCATCATCTGGTGGAGCCGACCGCCTGCACGCCGGCGGCGGGCTGGGAGAAGGGGCAGGTCGAGAACCAGGTCGGCGTGGTGCGCCGGCGCTTCTTCACGCCGCGGCTGAAGTTCAAGAGTTATGCCGATCTCAACGGCTATCTGTTGGACCGCTGCATCGCCTATGCCCGCTCGCAGCCGCATCCCGAGCAGAAGGACAAGACCGTCTTTGCCGTGTTCGAGGCGGAGCGGAATGCGCTGATCCCCTATCGCGGTCCGTTCGACGGCTTCCATGCCACCAGCGCCGCGGTGTCGAAGACCTGCCTGATCCGCTTCGACCGCAACCGCTACTCGGTGGTGTCGAGCAGCGGTCGGGCGACCGGTCGACGTGCATGCCTATGCCGACAAGATCGTCATCAAGCAGGACGGCATCATCGTCGGTGAGCATCGCCGCCGCTTCGGCTGCGATCAGATCGCCTATGTATACCCAAAATGGATGCCTTCATTGCTCGTGTCTGTCCGCAACGATGACGCCCGACTGACATCAGCATGGGCTCCCAGCCGTTGACTTGCTGATGGGCGGTGTCGCAGTGATGGACAGGTAACCCGCCAGGATAGTGACTCATTTCATTGCCCTTGACGGTGTTCCGATCTCGAAGCGATCGGGAGATGTGATGCGCGATTTGCGACGGCGTGGTGGCATTGATTCTTCTTTGCACACAGCCGCAGAAGCCGGAGGGGGTGATCAATGCCGATCCGGATGCTTGGTACGGCGGCTCCGTCGAGCAAAAGGGGATAAAAGCCTATGCTGACTATTGGGTGGCGGTTCAGATCCCCGCGTCGTGCATGGGATGATGGAGGACTATCGAGCGGGTCTCTCAATAGACCACCTACACGACCCAAAAGACCGAGCTGCGGGCCGGCGCATCGCATGTCCGACGTTGGTGCTCTGGTCGCTGGGTGACGATCCTGAGTGGCTCTATGGCGGTGTGCTGGACGTCTGGCGGATATTCAACGGCACGATGCGACGGGATTTTTGTTTCTGTTTCCCAAGCGATTTAATGCTTTTTCCATGAAACTGGGTTTCAACTCCATGCAACGCGGTTGCGAAAACACCGGAGCCCGAGATGTCAAGCAGCATGCCATTCCGGGAGGTGCCCGCCGGGAGCGCCGAGGGCGGGTTTGACACGTCAAGAACGAACCGCAAGGGGTCAATGGGGCAGAAATAGGGAACGTTCATGCGGTTACACAAGCTGGCGAACGATCTGTCGATTTCGGTGAAGATCGGCGGCGGGGTGATCACCTTGTGTTTGGTAGCGGGCGCTATTGTCGCGACCAGCCTGGTGGGCGCGTACAATCTGGGCGGGATGGTGGATGCTACCTCGACGGGGGCGGAAATTCTGGTCAATGTCAACGCGGCCAACGGCAGCATCGCTGACTTCAGCGCTGATCCGAAGCAGACGGAGAAGATCGACGCGGCACTGCGCCATCTCGCCGCGGCCCGGGAGCTGACAGGAACACTAGCGAGCGTCAATGAGGCGGACAGCCGAGCGCTACGGCAGACACTGGATGGCTTCACTGACGTCATCAGCACACTGCAGAAGCAGACAGCCGCGACCGGCACACTAGCGGGCGAGATCAAGAAGGCCTATGAATGGCTCGACGATGCAGCCAACAAGGCTGACGAGATAGCCGAAAAGCGCCGCAAGGAGGCCGATGAGAAGGCCACCGTCGCTAGCGTTGAGGCCAATCGGGCACAGAAGCTGGTTTCGGCGCTTGAGCACTATCGCTCCGCCCTCGATACCCTGGAACTGCAGCAGATCCGAGCCGCGGCGCCCAGCGCTGATGAGGTGCAGGAGGGTCTCACCGCGCTCAAGCAGGCGATGAAAGGCATTGTTGACAATGTTTCGGTCTTGAACAATGTGCTCGTAGTCGACATGAAAGCACGCAGCGAGAAGACCCTGGACAAGATCGGCCGGCTCGGCACGGCGGGAGAGGGCATCGCTGCGCTGCGCACGGACGTCCTGGCTGACATTGGCCAGCTGCGCGGCATGCTCGCTACCCTGCAGGCGCCGACCGCCGATGCCGCGGCGAAAGCGAGCGCCACCGCTGACGAGGCGCGCGCCACCCAGGGCGCCATTAGCTTTCTCACCGACATGACCAAATCCTTCCATGCCATTGTCTCCGCCCTGTCGGTAAGCACCGAAGCCTTCCGCGCCGAGCCGAGCGAGGACACCAACACGGCTGTCGACGCCCAGCTCGTCACCATCACAGTCCTTTCCAGCGACCTAGACAGCAACGGCCTAGCCGACATCTCCCAGCAGGTGGTCGACTACAAGCAGCAGTTCAATGCTCTAACCGCCGCCGTCGTTGCTCTGCAAGACGCCCGCTCAGCGGTGCAGAAGCAGTCAAAGGCCGCCGGCCAGCAGGTCGCTGCGCTCGGCGCCAATCTGCGTCAGGCGGCCAACGTGGCCCGCGATCGCAGCGTTGTCCTCCTGGCGGCGGCAAGCGGTCTGGCCTTCCTCCTCGCCATCCTTATCGGCTTTGGTGCCCGGCGCATGATCGCCCGCCCGATCTCGGCGCTGACCGAGATCATGCGTCGCCTTGCCGATGGAGCGCTTGACGTCTCGCTCGCTAGCAGCGAGCGCCGCGACGAGATTGGCGAGATGAGCCGTGCCATCGCGGTCTTCCGCGATAACGCAATCGAGCGCCAGCGGCTCGAATCGACAGCCGCGGAGGGTCAGAAGCAGCGCGAGATACGGCAGCACCGCATCGAAAACCTGATCGGAGTTTTTCGCAGCGAAGCCAAGGAAGCCTTGGACGCCATGCAGGCCGACGCGAGGCGCATGTGGGACACCTCCGACCAGCTCAGCTCTATTGCCCGCAACTCCCAGGAAGGAGCCGGCCGGGCGTCTAGTGCCGCAGCCGTAGCCTCGGGCAATGTCGGCACGGTTGCCGCAGCCGCCGAAGAGTTGGCCACGTCAATCCGCCTGATCGACGAGCGCGTCACTGAAACTCTTGGTGTGGTTAGCAATGCGAGTCAACAGGCGAGCGCCTCCAACAGCAATGTGTCGGCGCTGGCTGTTGCCGCCTCGCGTATCGGCGAAGCGGTCAACCTTATCCGCACGGTAGCTGACCAGACCAACCTTCTCGCCCTTAACGCCACAATCGAAGCTGCCCGCGCCGGCGCAGCCGGCAAGGGCTTCGCCGTTGTCGCGACTGAGGTCAAGCAACTCGCCAACCAGACTGCCTTGGCCGCCCACGAGATCACCACCCTGGTGGGCGAGATCCAGATTTCTTCGGGGGATGCGGTCGCAGCGATCGAGACCATCGCCAGGCTCATGCAGGACGTGAATGTCACCACCGCTACCATCGCCAATTCCGTCAGCGCGCAAGGAACGGCCACGCTGGAGATCAGCCGCAACGCGCAAGGAGCGGCAGACGGCACGCACGCCGTCGTCGGCACGATGGAGAACCTGGCGAAGGTCGCCGACGACACGTCGGTTGTCGCCACTGCGGCACGCGACATCGCTGCGGCGGTTGCCTCGGCCAGCGACCGGTTCGGCGGGACGGTCGAGCGCTTCCTCTCGGAGGTTGCCGCGGCCTGAGCCGGCGGAATGTCATCAAGCGTTATTAACACGAACTATCACTAGCCCACCCGCAAGACTGCCCTCGGCGCAAGTGTACGAAAAGTCTATCGGGGAGGCTTGAACTTCTTTTTCGGCGTCTTGTTGTTTTCGGGCAGCGTGCTGAGGCCGTGGCGCTCAAACAGCCGGTGCAGGGATGATCGCGTGAGATACGGGATCGTGCCCGCAAGGCGTGAAGGCAGTCGTCGAGTGACAGGGCATATCTGCGAAAGGCCACCGCCAGTGCTTCCTCCTCCTTTGTCAGGACAGTCGAGCGCGGCTTGCTTCGGCCTTCATGAGCGATTGTTGCCGAAAACACGCTTCTTCCACTTTCGCACCGTTTTCGGGTTGAGACTGTACTGCGCGGCTAGTTCTTAGACCGTAGCGCTGCGAGCGTTATATAGTCGTTCGGATGGCGTGCATGGTCGTGGCACTGTCATGAGTATGGTCCATTGCGCCGGCCTGCCATGCCCTCGCGGCACAGTATCTTACCTGTGCCGCAACTTTCCAATTCATCCTGATTGACCGAACTTTGCCTACGGGGGTCCGGCGGCTGGTCGCACACCTGATCGCCGTGGGCCATCGCGAGATTGCGTATATTACCAACGCAGACGACAGCTCGACCGGCCGGGATCGGCTCGACGGCTACAAGGAAGCGTCAGCTGCGGCCGGCAGCCAATATCGAGGGGAATTGGTGCTGCGAGCCACTGCGGCCCAAATCGCAGCTAGCGCTCACCCAAGAAGTGTCGGTGTTCGGTTCCGCCGACAGCTATATTTGCGATCAAAAACACAACCGCATCGGTGCAATAAAGACCCTGCGCGGGCGCAGCCTTTTCGTACCCCCAAGATATGGCTCTGATTGATTTAGATGATGTCTACTCTCGCCGGGAAATGGATTGTTAATTATTTAACAAAATCTTTCTTTACGTAACGAATGCAACAAAAAAATGCACGTCAGTATTCATGTTGTTGAAGTGCTTTGTTGGTAACAATGACAAAAGAATGAGATAACAGTCGGAGGACATCATGATTAGGCGAATGTTGATGCGCGCCGCCGCAGCCGGCCTGACGGCTGCAGCTGTTTCCGGCACTCTTCCGGCGCACGCTTCCGACGGGTGTAAGCCAGGGACGACCAAGAAAATCGCATTCATGCTCAAGCAGCAGAACGCGTTCCGCTATCTCTATGCCGACGTACCCTTCTTCAAAAAGACAGCCGAGAAAGCTGGATACAAGGTGCTGGTGCAGTCCGCCGAGAACGACGCTCAGAAACAGGTCGCCCAGGCTGAGAAAGTCATCAGCCAGGGCGTCGACGCGATCGTCATCCAGCCGGTCGACTTCCATGTCGCGGCCGGCATCGCCGAGATGGCGACAAAGGCCGGTATCCCGCTTGCCTCTTATGACGACCTGATCCTCGGGGCGAAGCATGCCGGCTATATCGGCCGCGATCCGAAGGACGGCGGCGCCGCGGCTGCCAAGGCGGTCGTCGCCAAGATGCCGAAGGGCAACTACGTGCTAATCGGCGGCGACGCCGGCCAGACCGGCTCGACGCTCATGCAAGAAGGTTATCACACCGTGCTTGACCCGCTGGTGGCCAAGGGCGACATCAAGATCGTCATGGATCAGTTCACGCCGGCCTGGAAGGCAGAGCCGGCGCAGGCCAACGCCGAGAAGGCGCTGACCGCTAACAACAGCAACATCCAGGCCTTCCTCGTCTCCTATGACGGCATGTCGTTGGGCGTGCTGCAAGCGATCGCGGCGGCCAACATCGAGCCGGGCAAGATCCTCGTCACCGGCCAGGACATAGAGCTATCGGCCGCGCAGGCGATCGTCGAGGGCCGCCAGTTCGGGAGCCTCTGGCCCGCGCCCGACGAAATGGCGGTTGCCGGCGCTAATGCGGCGGTAGCGATGGCGCAATGTCAGGACATCGGCGCGACCGCGACGGCCGATAATGGCGCCGGGCAGATACCGTGGGTGAAGACACCGATCTACCTAGTCGGCCAGGACCAGATGGCGGACTTCGTCTGCAAGCGTCCGTACTGGCTGAACATCTACAAGGTCTATAAGAACGTGCCCGACAAGAAGCCGATCTGCGCCGCTTCTCCAAGCTGATCGGACGTCGTTCGCCATGCGGTACGGGCTGTTCGGCGCGGATGGCGGTGCTGCATGCCAAGTGTATATTAAAGGTTGGTGACCTTCGTCGGCCGCTCCATCATCAGTTCGCGCTTCGACTGCCGCATCGAGACGGAGACCACGGCCGGCGGAAGGCCATCGTGCCCTCAATCATGGGCCGCGCTCGGGTGACCTACACGGCCCAGCTCATGGTCGATCCCACGGATCCCTGGCCGACCGGCTACCATCTCACCAATACCTGGCCATTCTGGCAAACCTAACCGCCAGGGCAGCGCTGGTGCATTGATCTGCCGCGTTCATACCCGTCGTCGGTCAGAGATAGCCTCAAGCTTGGCGTCGTGTTCATCGGGTTCAAGCAAAGCTGCCGTCAGAACAAGCGCCTTGGGATCACCTGATCTCTACGCCTTGAGGTCATCAAGCTGGTTGCAGACCGCAGCTCTGACGCCACGAACATCATATTCTCCTGGGTACCGGTTTCATTTGCCGTCCTTGACCTCAGCTCTCGCGCTGCCGTCACGATCCTTGCTGAACTCATAGCGAAAGGAAGGCTTTGCCTGTGGTCATGAACTCACCGAAGCGGTCTTGCCATCACGAGAAAGTTGGCGAGGCTCATGGGCGGCGATGCTACCGCGACGAGCGTGTTGGGAAAAGGAAGCACGTTCACCCTCACCTTCCGGGCGCTCACAGGAGCGGCGCGAGACACGGCGCCGGCGTGGATACAAGAAAAAAGTGCCGATAGCGCTACATTTCATGGACTAAGGCTGCTTCTGGTCGACGACAACACGATCAACCGAAGCGTTGCTCGTCTGCTGCTTGCTCCAACCGGAGTGATCGTGACCGAAGCTGCCAATGGTCAGGAGGCGCTCGATCGCCTCGCTGATCAGACTTTCGATCTCGTTCTCCTGGACGTTCACATGCCGGTTATGGACGGCATAGAAGCGGTAAAGCGCATTCGCGCGGCCGACGCGCCTTGGCGTAATGTTCCCGTTATCGCATTGACGGCCGATGCGATGAGCGGCGATCGTGAGCGCCTGCTGTCTGTGGGTATGACGGGCTACGCGTCCAAGCCGATCGAGCAAGCCGCCCTTGTGCAGGAAATTTACCGGGTGATGGGGGCTTCGGTCATGCGTGCCGGGGACATCGGCCTGCTCGACGTCAAAAGTCTAGCAATCTCGGCATAGCCGCGCGGCATGCGTCTGTCGGTCGACCGGCAGCAGGCGGTGAGACCCGACATGCCACGATGACTAAAATGCGGGGATTCAGACATGCCCATGGGTGACTAGTGGCAGCTAATGCGGATTAGGTGTTCGATCAGGAAATGCGATACCCCGTTTCGATCCTCAGCCAACGTTATATGTATGCCGAGGAGGATTCTACTTCCAAAATTCCTATCGGACAAACTTCCAATAATAGTGATGTTCACAAGCCGGACAGCCGCAAAGCCTCCGCCACTGAAAAATTGTGTTCTCGTCCGACAGAAGTACTCGTCAGCATTTGGCGCTGTCCTTGGCGACGCCGCCCACCCTCTCCTCCACATGCTATACTGATGGCCTGACGAGAGACCTCAGGAGGGCACCATGACCATCCGAAGCGAGATCGCGGCGACCCAAGAGCAATGGCGGCTGCTGACCTTCTACGAGAAGTTCGAGCAGGTGGTGGTCTTGATCCTGACCGCCCTCATAGCGATCATCGTAGCGGCCGCGGTCTGGAATCTGGCGCTGAACATTCTCTCCGCTCTGATTCACACGGGGCCGTTCGACCCCAGCGAACATGCAGTGTTTCAGGCGCTCTTCGGAATGATCTTTACGGTGATCATCGCGCTGGAGTTCAAACGTTCGCTTCTTATCGTCGCCGAGCGTCGGCATAGCATCGTGCAAGTGCGCACCGTCGTGCTGCTGGCGATGCTGGCCATACTGAGAAAGCTCATCATTCTGGATCTCAACACGACGGACGCCGACAAAATCCTTGCGCTGAGTGCGGCCATATTGGCGCTCGGCGCCGTTTATTGGCTGGTCCGCGACCAAGATCGGCAGCTGGGTTCATCGGCCCGGCGATGGTATCGACAGCACTGACGACCGTTCGCGCAGTCACTAAGTATCGCTGATGGTCAGATGCGTTCTCGTGAGGACGCTAGCAAAGCCACGGTTATGTTGATCGCGCATCGATCTTCACCCCGGTTTTGGACGGCGGGGCTTTGGCCGCCTTGGCGCCGCTGCGTTGGGAGCTCCCGAAGTATGATCGCGATCGGCGTCCCGATCGACCTTAATCGAGTTTGGCTGGCCGTTTGCCGCCGCGCCTGCCGTACCGATTACGACGTCGGGCTTGGCCTGGGGTTCCAGCACGACTTTCTGCTGGCCTGCATCCCAGCGGGCTAGCACCCGATCGTTCTCGTGAACCTCGTTCGCGAGCATGGCGCGGGCGAGTTGGGTCTCCAATTCCGAGCGGATCAGCCGGCGCAGCTCACGCGCGCCGAATTCGGGCCGGAACCCAGCCGCGGCCAAGTATTCGACGAGCGACTCGTCAACGATGAGTTCGACACCCTGGCCATGGGCGGTGCGCTTCACGCGCTCGAGCTGCAGCTGGACAATGGAGCGGATCTCACTGCGGCCGAGCGCATGGAAGACGATGATCTCGTCGATGCGGTTGATGAACTCCGGCCGGAAGTGGACACGCAAGACATCCATCAGCTCGCGCTTGAGATTGCCCTGGTCCTCCCCAGCGCTGCCGCGAAGCCTCAGCTCGCGCTGAATGATGTCGGAGCCGAGATTCGATGTCGCGATCACGATCGTGTTCGTGAAATCGACCACCCGGCCCTTGCCATCGGTGAGCCGCCCATCGTCGAAAACCTGTAAAAGGACATTGTAGACGTCTGGGTGCGCCTTCTCGATCTCGTCAAGGAGAATGACGCTGTACGGGCGCCGGCGTACCCGCTCGGTAAGCTGTCCTCCCTCCTCATAGCCGACATAACCCGGAGGCGCCCCGATCAGGCGAGCGACGGCGTGGCGCTCCATATATTCCGACATATCGATGCGGATCATCGCATCCTCGTCGCCGAATACGCTCTCGGCGAGAGCCTTGGCCAGTTCCGTCTTGCCGACCCCCGTCGGCCCGAGAAACAGGAGCGTGGCGACGGGCCGGCGACCTTCGCGCAGGCCGGCGCGAGCAAGGCGCACGGCATCGCTGACCGCCTTGACCGCCTCGTCCTGGCCGATCACGCGCTGATGCAGACGCTCCTCCATGTTCACGAGCCGCTGGCGCTCTTCGGTCGTGAGTTCGTTCACCGGCACGCCGGTGAGCTTGGATACGACCTGCGCGATGTGCTCGGTGCGGACTTCGGTGGAGGCTGAGCCGCGTTCGCGGCGCCAGCGTTCGGTTGCGTCTTGAAGCTCCTGGCCCCGGGCGTCGTGCTGCGTCTGAAGTTCCTGGGCACGGTCGAACTGCTTGCGGGAAGCGGCGTAGTCCTGCTCCCGCTTCAACTGGCGGACTTCGGCCTCGAGTTCCTGGACGTCCACCGGCCGAGCCGTAGCTGAGATCTTCACACGCGCCGCCGCCTGATCGACCAGGTCGATCGCCTTATCGGGCAGGAAGCGGCCGGTGATGTAGCGATCCGAAAGCTCCGCCGCGGCGATGATGGCCTCGTCGGTCACCGTGACCTTGTGGTGCGCCTCCATTGTATCGCGCAGGCCCCGCAAAATCATGATGGTCTGGGCGACGGTCGGCTCCGGCACGAGCACGGGCTGGAAGCGGCGTTCCAGCGCCGCGTCCTTTTCGATGTGTTTCTGGTACTCGTTCAGGGTTGTGGCGCCGATGAGGTTCAGCTCGCCCCGCGCCAGCGCCGGCTTGAACACATTAGCAATGTCGAGGCCACCTTCACCTCCGCCTTGTCCAGCGCCCACGATCGTGTGGATCTCGTCGATGAACAGAACGAGCTGATCTTGGTGGTCTGTGACCTCTTTCAGGACCTGCTGCACACGCTCCTCGAACTCGCCGCGATACTTCGAGCCCGCGACCATGGAGTTGATCGAGAGTTCGACGAGGCGCTTGTCGCGAAGCGCCTCAGGCACCTCGCCTGCGACCATGCGCTGGGCGAGACCCTCGACAATGGCGGTCTTGCCGACCCCCGGCTCACCGATCAGCACCGGGTTGTTTTTCTTCCGGCGCGCCAGGACCTCGATCGTCGTCTCGATCTCTTTCGCGCGTCCGATCACCGGATCGAGCTTGCCTTCGCTGGCGAGCTTTGTGAGATCGCGGGCGTATTTGTCCAGGTTCGGCGTGTTCGTCGGCGCATCGACCCGGCCCTCCTCCGCTCCCCGGCCGACCACCTTGGTGACCTGCTGGCGAATAGCCTGGGGCGTCAGCCCGTAGCGGCGCAGAATATCGGCGGCCAGACCCTCGCCTTCCACGGCGAGGCCGATGAGCAGGTGCTCGGGACCGACATAGGAGTGACCGAATTCCGCCGAGGCGCGGAAGCCGCGCGAGAGCGCATCCTTCACACGCGGGGAAACGCCGATATCGCCGCCGTCCTCGCGGGCACCTTCTCCGGGCCGCGTCTCCTGCTCGACCTGTCGGCGCAATTCGTCCGGCGACACCTTGAACTGGCCGAGGATGGTACGGACGACGTCGCTCTCTGTGAGTGCAAGCAGCAGATGCTCGGTGTCGACCTCGTGCCGCCCCGCCTCTGCGGCCTCCCGCGCGGCCGTCTGCAGGATCTCTTCCGCGTGGGTCGAGAGGCGCTCGGTAATGTCGGTTGCAGCGCCGCGGCCGCGTCCGGCGCCGCGCCTGACCGGCGTCGTTGAGGTCTCGGCGACCCTGGGCTCGCCGGCATCGCTGGATCCGGCTCCCCTACCGAAGAAGTCGTCATTGAAAAAATCATCGAACAGGCTGCCGCCGCGGCGCCCGAACAGCGATTCCAGGGGCGAGCTGGGCCGCTCCTGTTGACGTGCAAGACGCCGGTAGTCGACGTCACACAACTCCATCGTCCGGCGTTGACCGTTACTTACGACTTGCGCCCGCACGGTCGCGGGGCGTATGCCGCAAATGTCGCATATCCCATTTGCCATGCTTCTCTCCGCATAACGGAGTGTGAGGAATGCTATGAGCAGGCATAGCATGGCAGGACGCAAAGCGCACGGGTCGATAAGAGGGAACACGCCAATAAGATCGATGACGAGATCATTGCTGAATTCGTCGCTCGGCGTTCCTTGTTGCAGACTTTACCGGACGTCGCGGCGGTGTCTACTTCGAAGCTGGGTTTGCGATGGGATTAGGATTGCCGGTCATATGGACGTGCCGGAAAGATGACATTAAGGACCTGCACTTCGACATTCGCCAGTACAATTGCATTGACTGGAGCGAAGCGGACGAGCTAGCGACACGCCTTCAGCAGCGCATTGAAGCGATGCTCGGGCATGGGCCGCTGAGTAATCATCAGTAAGCTAGGCTCAGGAACTCATTACCGCAGATAGAAGATGAAGCTTGCTGCGATGCAGATGCTTGAGAAGAAGGTGTGGGCGAGCGATCATAACGCATTGCGATGCGGCGCGCCGGAGAGTTTCGCCTCGATGTGGACATTGGCCGGGAAGTTAACATGAGTGACGAGCCGCAACTGACGCTTCCCGCTTAGACGCGAGCAAGTTCCTTCGGTGGATGTTACGTCTGGCTTCGGCCGCGATATCGCAGCGCGTCCACCAGCAACGCGAAAGCCGGTGGGAGATGGCGCCGACTGGGATAATACAGATGGTAGCCCGCAAAGGGGGAGCACCAGTCGGCGAGCACACGGATTAGCCTGCCGTCGGCGAGATGGTCTCGAACCTGATCCTCGGGCAGATAGGCGAGACCGAAGCTGCCCAGCACAGCGTTCAATCTCAGGGCGATGTTGTTGAAAGTGAATTGCCCTTCGACGCGCACCTTAATTTCGCGCCCGCCCTTCTCAAATTCCCAAGCGTATATTCCTCCCGAGGTCGGCAGCCGGACATTGATGCAAGTGTGATCCGTAAGATCCTGCGGCGTTCGAGGCCGCTTCCGTTTCGCGAAATAGGACGGTGCGCCGACTACCGCCATGCGCATGTCGGGTCCAATGCGTACCGCGATCATGTCCTTCGCGACCTGCTCTCCGAGACGAACGCCGGCGTCGTAGCGCTCGGCAACGATGTCGGTCAGACCGTAATCGATGACAATCTCCACCTTGATGTCGGGATGGTTCGGCAGGAGCTTTTCGAGGGCTGGCCAAAGAATCGCCTGTGCCGGATGCTCGGAGCTGGTGATGCGGACTGTTCCTGCAGGCTTTTCCCGCAATTCGCTCAGCAGGTTCAGTTCGGCGCCTATACTGTCCAGGGCCGGGCCGAGCGTGCGCAGCAGCCGTTCGCCGGCCTCAGTGGGTGCTACACTACGCGTCGTGCGCGTCAGAAGCCGCACGCCCAGCCTCGCCTCTAGCCGGCGGACGGTGTAGCTCAGCGCCGATTGCGATGTGCCGAGTTTGATCGCGGCTCGGGTGAAATTGCGTTCCTCTGCAACCGTGGCGAAGGCGTTGAGATCGACCAGGTCCTCGCGTCGCATTCATGAATTCCAGATATAGGCTCATGCCGTTCTTAGCACCTTATCGCTAAGTCAGGAACGACCTATCTTCTTGCGAGGACAAAAACCGACGGAGTAGCGGCGTCGAAGCCGCTCACTCTTGGGATCGATGACAATCACGCAATCCCAATGAAAGGACGATCAGAGATGACTGAAGAGGGCAGATTTGCAATCGGGCGTCGTGGTTTTCTCGGGGCAGCGGGCAGTCTCGCCGCGGCGCCACTGCTTGGCGACATGGGCTTGCAGGCCTCTGCCCAGACAGCATGCTCTGGCACGTCAGCCGCAGCGCAGGCGAGCGAACGCCGAAAACTGGGCTCGCTGGAGGTCTCCAGCGTCGGGCTCGGCGTCCAGAATATGAGCCGCACCTATCAGACGACGATCCCCACCCGGCCCGAGATGTTCAACATCATCCGGACAGCCTTCGACCGTGGCGTCACCTTTTACGATGCGGCCGAGGCTTACGGTCCTCATGAGGTGGAACGGATCCTCGGCGAAGGCATCGCGCCGTTCCGGGACAAGGTGGTGATCACATCGAAGTTCGGCTGGGACATCGATCTCGAAACCGGTGAGCGCCGCCTGGCTCGCAACAGCCGCCCGGACCACATCAAGCTTGCTGTCGAGGGCATGCTCAAGCGCCTCCGCACCGATCGGATCGATCTCCTGTACCAGCACCGCGTCGATCCGGAGGTGCCGATCGAAGATGTCGCCGGCGCGGTCAAGAATCTGATGACGGAAGGCAAGGTTCTGCATTGGGGGCTGTCCGAGATGGGACCGAACACGTTGCGCCGCGCTCATGCCGCGCTGCCCGTCACCGCCGTTCAGAATGAATATTCGATGCTCTGGCGTGGCCCGGAAGATGTGATCATTCCGCTCTGCGAGGAACTCGGCATCGGCTTCGTCCCGTGGAGCCCGCTTGGCGTGGGTTTCCTTACCGGCGCCATCGACGCAAATACACGGTTCGCTCCCGGCGACATTCGCGCCATCGAGTCCCGGTTTTCTCCAGAGAACTTGCCCCACAACCTGGCGCTCGTGGATCTGGTCAAGAGCTGGGCTGCACGGAAGCAAGCCACTCCTGCCCAAATCTCGCTGGCATGGCTGATGGCGCAGAAGCCCTGGATCGTGCCCATCCCGGGTACAACACAGATGCCGCACATGCTGGAGAACATCGGCGCAGCGAAGTTCAGTTCACAGCCTCCGAACTCGCCGAGCTGAATGCAGTCTGTTGCGGCGATCCAGATCCGGGGGGCGCGCCTCCCAGAGGCGGTGCAGGTGATGTCGGGCGTGGAAGCGCCGCCCAAGAAAACGGGGTTGTGATGAGTGAGGAAAACACAGTCCCGCGCCGTGCAATGCTTGCCACTATGCTAGCGGCGCCCGCCGTGCTCGCATGACCGGCACGAAAGCCCGCGCGCAATCCGGTCGAGAATCGCAGCTCAGAGGCGCGAAGCTTCTGACCGCCTATTTCACACGCTCCGGAAACACGAAAGTCATTGCGGGAACGATCCACCGCGCGCTCAGCACTGATCTCTTCGAGATACGGCCGGCACGGCCTTATCCCGAGGACTATCAGGCGACCGTCGAGCAAGCAAAGCAGGAACGCGATCGCGGCGTCGAGCCGGCGCTGGCGGAGAGCATTCCCAACATCGCTGGATACGAGACGATCTTTCTAGGCTTTCCGATCTGGGGCGAAACCGCGCCGCCGATCATTCGGTCCTTCCTGAAGGCGCACGATCTTGGCGGCAAGACGATCCGGTCGTTCATTACGCATGGCGGTTATGGGCTGGGCAACACCCGCTCCGTCCTTGCGAACCATGCCCCCGGAGCAAGGATCGAAGCCCCGTTCGTAATGGAGGCGGATCAGGAACGCCGAACCCTGGAACAGGTGAACGGGTGGCTCAAGGAGATCAAAACGTAAAACACGCTGCATGCACGCACTTTCCTTTCTCTGATCTGAATAATGCCGATATCGCAGCTCTGATATCCAAGTTCCTGCGGAGAAAGGCTTGGGTTGAGTGACGGCCAGATGGCATTGGGTGAGGCATCCGAGCGTTGAGAGCTGATGCCCATGTCAGCTTTCACCGTATTCTCCGCCTGATTTGCAATGACGCACGAGGGAAGAATCGAGGCGTTAACGGCCTCCCATCCGGTAGACCGGCAGCGACTGGTTTTGGCTCTGAGGGGGCACCGAGGAAGCGAGTCTTCCAGCGGCTGGTTGCGGTGAAAGTTGCCTCTCGCCGGCGCTGCCCGATCCGGTGTCTTTGCGGGATGCGGCTTTCAACTTCCTGTGCCCGCCATTCCCACCGCCCGAAGTGCGCCTTGCCGCGTCAGCGTGGCCAGTGCCTGCGTCACCGCCTCGCGGAAGCGCGGATCGGCGGGCAGATCGCTGCCGAAGATCTCGATGACGCCGAGCAGGGCGGGAGCAAGCCTCTCTGGTGACGGCCCAGCCGCGTCCGCCGCGCGGCGCAGCATATCGGCCAGCGGATCGCGCACATCAATGGGCAGGCCGCGCTCATCCGCGCCGGCTGCATAGCGCATCCATCCCGCCACCGCCAAAGCGAGACGCGGGAATGGCGCGCCCGTCGCCAGCCGCTGTCGGATCGTGCCGAGTATGCGCTGCGGCAGCTTTTGCGAGCCATCCATCGCGATCTGCCAAGTGCGGTGCCGCAGTATCGGATTGCGGAAGCGGGCGATCAGATCGTGCCTTATACGCCGCCAAATCGACGCCGGCCGGGATTGATAGCGTCGGTGAGACCTCCTCGTCCATCATAGCGTGCACATAGCGGGCGAAGGCCGCGTCGGCGATAGTCTCGGCGATGGTCTCGTAGCCCACCAGATAGCCGAGATAGGCCATAGCGGAATGACTAGCATTGAGCAGGCGCAGCTTCATGTGCTCGAAAGGCGTAACATCCGCCGCCATCTGCACGCCGACCGCTTCCAGATCGGGCCGCCCTGCCGGGAAATGATCTTCGACCACCCATTGCGTGAACGGCTCGGTGACGACCGGCCAAGCATCCTCCAGGCCGAGGCTGGTGCTGATCGCTGCCTTGTCCTCTGTGGTCGTCGCGGGAACGATGCGATCCACCATGGTCGAAGGGCAGGCGACCTCTCCGACCACCCATGCGCTGAGCTCGTCCGAGCACAGCGCCGCGAACCGGGCGAGCACGCGCTTTACCGTTACGCCGTTCGTCGGCAAGTTATCGCAGGTCAGCACGGTGAAAGGCGGCACGCCCGCGGCCTTCCGTGCCGCGAGAGCTGCCACCAGCAGGCCGGGTGCCGAGCGCGGCGCATGCGGCGCGCCGAGATCGTGGCGGATATCGGGATGTGCCTCGTCCAGCTCTCCACTGGCAGGGTCGTGGCAATACCCTTTCTCGGTCACGGTGAGCGTCACGATGCGCACCGCCGGGTCGCTCATGCGCGCCACAAGTACGGCCGCTCCTTCTGGTGCGACCAGCACCTCGCCGACCGAGCCGATCACGCGCAGTGCCGTTCCCCCGCCCGAGCGCACCGCAACGCTGTATAGCCCATCCTGCGGCGCCAGGGCATCGCGCGTATCCGGGCTGCGCAGGCTTGCCGCGGTGATGCCCCAGCCAAGATCGCCGCGCCCCAGCACATCATCGAGGTAAACGGCCTGATGTGCTCGGGTGAAAGCACCGATGCCCAGATGGACGATTCCCGTACTGACGGCACTGCGGTCATAACGCGGCTGCTCTACCGTGGCGGGTAGCGAACCCAGGGATTTCGAGGAAAGACGCATAGGGTGAGACCTCAATTCAGCTGCGAGCGAGGTTGACACCGCGCTGAGATGCCGTGTCAACAATTGGTCAACTGGTCTGACCAAACACCAGATACAAATACGCCCGGCAAAAGCTGGGCAGTGGAGGGAACGTGCCGCTCGAAACCATCGAGCATAGACGCCTGTATCGGCAGGTAGCCAATCAGCTTCGCACGCTGATTGAGGAGGGCGAGTTCGCCCCCGGCGCACGCCTGCCGTCCGAGCGCGATCTGGCCAACCAGCTTGGCATTTCCCGTCCCACCGTCCGTGAGGCGCTGATCGCGCTGGAGGTCGAAGGCAAGGTGCGCATTCGCGTCGGCTCGGGCGTCTATGTGGTGAACGAGCCCGAGGCGAAACCCGTGCAGATGCAGCCCGGTCAGGCAGAAGGTCCGTTCGAGGTGCTGCACGCCCGGGAACTCATCGAGGCGACGGTTGCGGGAGAAGCCGCACAGCACGCGTCGCCGAAGGACATCGCCGCGCTGGAAGCGATCCTCGCCGGCATGGCGGACGCCAAGCATCCTGGCCCCGAGCACATGCGGCTCGACCGCGAATTCCATGTCACGATCGCCGACGTGCTCGGCAACGGCTTCCTGGTCCGCGTCGTCGGGGAGCTGTTCGACCAGCGCGTAAACCCGTATTTCTCGCAACTCGCCAGCTATTTCGAGACGAATGAAAGCTGGGTTCAGGCGCTCGCGGAGCATCGTGCGATCGTCGAGCACATCAAAGCGCATGATGCTCAAGGCGCGAGCCTGGCCATGCGCCGCCATCTTCGGTCCGCACAGGACCGCTTTTCGCAAAGCTTCGGTGAAACGGCCCGCCCCGCCAAGGGCAGGCGGATCGCCGACGGAACGGGCGGCGCCAAACGCCAGCCCGAAACCAAACTTAGGGAGGAAAGACGATGAGAACCATAATCGCCGCCGCTTTTGCGGCCGCCACCGCCTTGGCTGCGTCCGCCGCTTCGGCGCAGACCGTGCTGAAATGGGCCCATGTCTACGAGACACCTGAGCCGTTCCACACTGAGAGCGTCTGGGCCGCCGAGGAGTTCAAGAAACGCACGAACGGGAAGTATGAAGTCCAGGTCTACCCGGCCTCCCAGCTCGGCAAGGAGACCGACATCAATCAGGGGCTGACGCTGGGTACGGTGGACATCATCATCTCCGGATCGAGCTTCGCGGCCCGCTCATTCGCCCCCATCGGCGTTACCTACTACCCTTATATCTTCCGCGACGGCGACCACCTCATCGCCTACACCAAGAGCGACATCTATAAGACGCTCTCGAAGGGCTACGAGGACAAGACCGGCCACCACATCGTGGCCACCACGTATTACGGCACGCGCCAGACGACCTCGAACAAGCCGATCAAGACC
This sequence comes from uncultured Alphaproteobacteria bacterium, assembly GCA_963731855.1. Classification (GTDB taxonomy): domain Bacteria; phylum Pseudomonadota; class Alphaproteobacteria; order Rhizobiales; family Rhodomicrobiaceae; genus R-RK-3. The sequence goes on from CAVSXH010000005.1 coordinate 28,659, forward strand.
TGCGGCGATATGAAGGGCCTGAAGATCCGTGTGCCCGACGTGCCGGCCTATCTCGCCATGCCGAAGGCCTGCGGCGCCAACACCGCGCCCATCGCTTTCGCTGAAGTCTACCTTGCCCTGCAGAACGGCACGGTCGAAGCGCAGGAGAACCCGCTGACCACCATCAAGGCGAAGAAGTTCTTCGAGGTGCAGAAGCAGATCGTCCTAACCGGCCACATCGTCGACCACCTCAACACCATCGTCTCCAAGACCGCCTGGGACAAGTGGACGCCTGAGGAGCAGAAGATCTTCGGCGAGGTCGCTCAGGAAGCGGCTGCGCGCGCGACCAAGATGATCCAGAAGCAAGAGGCCGAGTTGGTCGAGGAATTCAAGAAGGCCGGCCTCACGGTCACCGAGGTCGACCGCAACGACTTCGAAGCGACCGTCAAGAAGAACACCACGCTGGAGCAGTTCGGTTATCGCAAGGCCGACTACGACGCCATCCAGGCGGTGAAGTGATTTCTGCGCTTGACCGCAGATGCGGGCGCCGCTCTCTCTCCAGCCTTGGAGCGGCGCCCGGTTCCCTCGCGACCGGATCGAGGAGTTGAAACGGGATGGCCCAGCATACCCAACCGCAGGAAATCCACACGCCGGTCACGGGTGAAGAACTTGCGGCCGTCTTCGACGAACAGACCGTCGAGGTCAATCTCAGCGAGATCGGCCCAGAGGACTGGGTCTCCATGCTCATTTTTTGGATGATGGCGGGCGCGGTCATCCTGCAGTTCTTCACCCGATATGTGCTCAACGACAGTTTCGCCTGGACGGAGGAGATCGCGGTCTACTGCCTGATCGGGGTGGTGTTTGTGGGAGCGGCGATGTGTGTGCGGATCTCCCGGCACATCCAGGTGGATCTCATCTACCGCTATCTGCCGCATGACCCGGCGCGCGTGCTCGCCACCATCGTGCAGCTGCTGCAGGTAGCCTTTTTCGGCTATGTCACCTGGCTGGTCTACCGCTATGCCTCGCTCATCTCCGAAGAGCGGATGACGACCGTGGATCTGCCGAAATCCATCGTGTTCTACACCGTGCTCGCCGGCTTCGCGATGATGACGTTGCGCGCCCTTCAGGTGCTCATAACCTCGCTGAGGTCGGGCTATTCCGTGCTGGAGCGTCCCGGCGCGTTCGACGGCTCGGAGGAGGTGTAGCAGATGCTCATTCTGGTCGGCGGCTTTCTGCTTCTGCTCATCATCGGTGTGCCGGTGGCGGTGTCCATGGCAATGTCCTCGCTCGCCTATCTGCTCGTCTATGGCGTGGCCCCGGATGTAATCCTCGCCCAGCGCATGATCGCGGGCGTGGAGAGCTTCCCGCTGCTCGCCGTGCCGTTCTTCATCCTGGCCGGCAACCTCATGAACATCGCCGGTGTTACGGGACGGATCTATAGTTTTGCCGTAGCGCTGGTCGGCTGGATGAAGGGCGGCCTCGCCCAGGTGAACATCATCGGCTCGGTGATCTTCTCGGGCATGTCCGGCACCGCCATCGCGGATGCCGCCGGCATCGGGACCATCGAGATCAAGGCCATGAAGGACCATGGCTATCCCATCGACGTGGCCGTCGGCGTGACCGCGGCATCCGCGACGCTCGGGCCGATCATCCCGCCGTCCCTGCCTTTCGTCATCTACGGCATGATGGCCAATACCTCCATCGGCGCGCTGTTTCTCGCCGGCGTCATCCCAGGCGCCGTGATGACGGTGTTCATGATGCTGACGGTCGCGTGGTTCGCCCATCGGCGCGGCTGGGGGTCGGATGCGGCCTTCTCATGGAAGGTGCTCGGCGAGGCGTGCGTCGAAGTGCTGATCGTGATCAGCTTCCCGATCGCCGTCTATGTGATGGTCGAGCTGGGGCTGTCGCAGAATGCCTCGATTGGCCTCGCTTTGCTGCTCCTCATCGCACTGGATTGGTATTTCAGCTTTTCCGCCGTGATGGCGCTGATGACGCCGGTCCTGCTGATCGGCGGCATGACGCTCGGCTGGTTCACGCCAACCGAGGCGGCCGTCGCGGCGGTGATCTGGTCGCTGTTCCTAGGCCTTGTGCGCTACCGCTCGATGACCATCCGCACGCTCGCCAAGGCGACCCGCGACACCGTGGAGACGACCGCGTCGGTGCTATTCATCGTCACGGCCGCTTCGATCTTCGCCTGGCTGCTCACCGTGTCCCAGGCGGCGGCGATGATCTCGAACGCCATCTTCTCCGTCACCGACAATAAATGGGTGTTTCTCATCCTGGTGAACTTCCTGCTGCTGTTCGTCGGCTGCTTCCTCGACACCATCGCCGCGATCACCATCGTGGTGCCGATCCTTCTGCCCATCGTGCTGAAGATGGGTATCGACCCGATCCATTTCGGCCTGATCCTCACGCTCAACCTGATGATCGGGCTGCTGCATCCGCCGCTCGGCATGGTGCTGTTCGTGCTCTCGCGCGTCGCCCGGCTGTCGGTGGAGCAGACCACCATGGCAATCCTACCCTGGCTCATTCCCTTGTTCGCCGCGCTCATCGCCATCACCTTCATTCCGGAGATCACGCTCTGGCTGCCGCGCGTCATGGGAGTTATCAAATGACCCTTACCCAAGCGGCCACGCTGTTTGGCCCCGAAGACCTGCGTATCGTCGACACCGAGTTGGCCCCGCTTGCCGAGGGCATGGTGCGCATCCGCTTCGGCGCGGGCGGCATCTGCGGCTCGGACATGCATTACTTCCGCCATGCCCGCACCGGGGATTTCGTCGTCCGCGATCCGCTGATCCTCGGTCATGAGGTGGCCGGCGTCATCGCCGAGGTGAATGCGCCCGGCTCGGGCTGCGCTGTCGGCGACCGGGTCGCGGTCAACCCGTCGCGCTTCTGCCGCAGCTGCGCACGCTGCCGCGAAGGTCGGCCGAATTTGTGCGAGAACATCTATTTTATGGGCTCGGCCAGCAAATATCCGCATATGCAGGGAGGCTTCGCTGCGCTGTTCGACGCCACACCCGCACAATGCATCAAGGTGCCGGACGATATGCCCATTGAGGCGGCCGCGCTCGCCGAGCCTTTGTCGGTCTGCCTGCATGCGGTGGCGCGCGGCGGAGACCTGACGGGCAAACGCGCCGTGGTCTTCGGCGCCGGGCCAATCGGCCTGCTCACCCTGGCCGCGGCGCGGCTGGCCGGCCTCGCCGACTCCGCCGTGGTCGATATCGCCGCCGCCCCGCTCGCCTTCGCCCAGCGCTTCGGCGCGCACGATGTGGTCGACATCTCCAATGGCAGCGAGGCACTCGACGCTCTCGCCGGGGCGCGGCCTTTCGACGTCGCCTTCGAATGCTCCGGCACGGCCGCCGGGCTCGGCTCCGCCATCGCAGCGGTGCGCCGTGGCGGCGTCGTTGTCCAGATCGGCAACCTGCCGGGCGGCGCGATTCCCGTCTCCGCCAATGCCGTCATGGCGAAGGAAATCGACCTGCGCGGCACGTTCCGCTTCGGCGACGAGTTCCCCGAGGCCGTGCGCCTGATCGCCGAGGGCGAGGTCGACGTCATGGGCCTCGTCACGGCCCGTCGGCCGCTGAACGATGCTCCTGCCGCGCTCCGCCTGGCACTGGATCGCAGCCAGAGCATGAAAGTCATTCTCACCGCGGAATAAAAGGCAAAGTCCCATGATCGAAGGCTGGCGCTGGTTCGGCCCGCAGGACCCGGTTTCGCTCGACGACGCTAGGCAGGCCGGCGCGACCGACATCGTCTCGGCTCTGCACCAGATCCCGATCGGGCAGGCCTGGACCGATGCCGCCGTGGCCGAGCGCAAGACCCTGATCGAGACGAGCCCGCCGGGACGCTCTCCCCTCAGATGGTCCGTGGTTGAATCGATCCCGATCCCCGACGACGTCAAACGGCTCGGCGGCGAAGCCAAACAATCCATCGAAGCCTGGATCGCTAGCATGGAGGCGGTCGCCAGGGCCGGCATTCGCATCATCTGCTACAATTTCATGCCGGTGGTGGACTGGTGCCGCACCGATCTGGAATGGGAGCTGCCGAATGGTGCCAAGGCGATGCGCTTCGATCATAGGCGCTTTGCCGCCTTCGAACTGCACATCCTGGAGCGCCCAGGTGCCGAACTCGATTTCACTGCCGAAGTCCGGGTCGCCGCACGCCGCAGCTTCGAGGCGATGAGCCAGAACGATATCGACTATCTGGTCATGGTGATCGCCTCGGCCCTACCCGGCTCGACCACCGAGCCCCTAACGCTGCCCGCCTTCCGCGACAAGCTCGAGGCCTATCGCGGCATCGACAATACTGTGCTGCGCCGGCATCTGATCGAATTCCTGCAGGCGGTGACGCCGGCGGCGGAGAAGCTCGGCGTGACGCTAACGCTCCATCCCGACGACCCGCCGCGCTCGCTCTTCGGCCTGCCGCGCATCGCATCGACCGCCGACAACTATCAGGCGCTGTTCGACGCTGTGCCCTCGCGCGCCAACGGCATGTGCTTCTGCACCGGATCGCTGGGCGTGCGCGTCGAGAACGACCTGCCCGCCATGGCCGCCCAATTCGCCCCGCGCATCGCCTTCGCGCATCTACGCTCCACCCGCCGCGAGACCGATGGCCACTCCTTCTACGAGTCGGACCATCTCGACGGCGATCACGACATGATCGCGGTGCTCAAGGCCCTGCTCGTCGAGAATGCGACGCGTGGCCGGGCCGACCAGATCGTCTTCCGCTCTGATCATGGCCATCGCATGTTGGATGACCTCACCCCCACAAAGCGCGTCACGCCGGGCTACGCCGCCATCGGCCGCCTGCGCGGTCTTGCGGAGCTGCGCGGTGCGATTCGTGCCCTTTGCCACGAAAATCCGCAAATGACACCAATATATATCTAGGCTTGCGACATCATCGTCTCTCTTAGCTGGGATCTAACCATTTAAATCATGAGTGGCGCATTGCTAGTCGAGTGACCGGAAATGGCTCGAAGGCGTCAACAATCAACCGACCGACGAGCGGCTGAGTTTGTGCTGATTGCGGCCGCCGGCAGGGCGGCTTATCAGCCCTTTCTCTCCGTCGCCGGCATGGCCGGACGTCGGAGAGTTTCGCCGGAGCCTGTGTAAAAACGCACCCGAGCTCGAGGCGGTTAGAATTTCATTTCAGTCTTGCCCTCAAGCACGTGCCTGGGAGTGTCCTGAGCATCTCCAGCGCGATTAATCGGAGATATTTTTCAGCGTGGGCGACTTTCGCGATGGGAGTCCGGAATAAATTTCTAACTCGCTTTTGCGGACCGACGTTTTTACACAGGCTCGCCTCACAACGGACCTCGGCGGAAAGTCGCTTCCTGACCTCACCGCGGGACTAGAGCGTGCTCGCTTTAAGCGGAATCGATTTGGGATTCCCAAAGGCGGCGAACAGTGATTCATCATCGATGCTGGAGAGGAGGCCGGCATGGATGGCAAAGCCTTGTTCGATAGATCTTCGCGAGCGCGTTGTGGCGCGGGTTTTAGCGGGTGGCAGCATCCGCGCCGTTGGTGCGGCTTTTGATATCAGCCCATCGACGGTGTCGAAATGGTCTGGCCGCTTCCGGAGCACGGGGAGCGTGGCGCCAGGACAGATGGGCGGACATAAGCCAGTGATGCTGGCATCGCATCGCGACTTTATACAGGGGCGCTTTACCGAAGAGCCCGAGTTGACCTTGCGTCGTCTGCAAAGCGAGCTTGCGGCACACGGGATCAAGGTGAGCTATGGCGCGCTCTGGGCGTTCGTTCATGCCGAAGGCCTGAGTTTCAAAAAAAACCACGTTCGCCACCGAACAGGACCGGCCAGACGTCGCCAGAAGGCGGGCGCAATGGAAGAAATATCAAGCGCTGATTGATCCGGCCCGGCTCGTTTTTATCGACGAGACCTGGACGAAGACCAATATGGCGCCCTTGAGGGGATGGAGCGCTCGGGGCGTGCGCCTCAAAGGCAAGGCCCCTCATGGGCGCTGGCGAACTCAGACCTTCCTTGCCGCCTTGCGCTGCGACCAGATCGTGGCGCCTTGCCTCCTCGACGGCCCGATCAATGGCTTGAAATTTCTTCTCTATGTCCGCCAGTTCCTACTGCCGACGCTTAAGCCCGGCGACGTCGTCATCATGGATAATCTCGGCAGTCATAAGGGAAAAGCCGTGCGAAAAGCGATCCGCAGCGTCGGCGCGAAACTTCTCTTCCTGCCGCCCTATTCTCCCGACCTCAATCCCATCGAGCAGGTCTTCGCTAAGCTCAAACACTGGCTCCGCCGGTTCGCCGAGCGCACCGTCGAGGCTGTCTGCAAAGCCATCGGAAAAGTTCTCGGTCGCTTCCCGCCAGACGAGGGCAGAAACTATCTGGTCAATTCAGGATACGCTTCCACCTAAAATGATCTCGCTCTAAACAGCTAGCGAGACAATCCGCTTCGCCGATTTGGTCACAGGGAAACGACCGAACTTTGGGCGAGATGGCGTGCCATCCCGCCCACAATGTGCCTGCACTGGACACCGGCTCAGGGTCGGTCGAAGTTGGCCGGCAGCCGAACGACCGTGACCGGATTGTCAGATTTGTTAGGAGACGTAGCCGCCAGCTCGGGGATTAGCAGCCGTTCATTTGATCAGCCAAGTACAAGCGCGACATAATATGCAGAGGCCGCCATGGCGGCAGCGGCGGGTACTGTTACGATCCATGCAATTACGATACTGCCGGCGATGTTCCACCGGACGGCCCGCACCCGCCGCGCGGCGCCAACTCCGGTGATCGCTCCGGCAATCGTATGGGTGGTGGAAACAGGAATGCCCAGCCATGTCGCAAGGAACAGCGTCATCGCCCCCGCGCTTTCTGCGCAAAAGCCCTGCACCGGGTTCAAATTGGTAATCCTCTGTCCCATGGTGCGCACGATGCGCCAGCCGCCGAACAGCGTGCCCGCCGCCATCGTGGCATGACAGGCCAGCACCACCCATAGCGGCACGTGGAAGGTTGGTCCGGTCAGCCCTTGCGTGAAGAGCAGCACGCTGATGATGCCCATCGTCTTTTGCGCGTCATTGCCGCCATGTCCCAGAGAATAGAGCGCGGCCGAGACGAATTGCAGGCGGCGAAAGAGCGTGTCGACGGGAAGCGGCGCGGAACGGAAAAACAGCCAGGACACGATCAACACCAGCAGCAACGCCAGCGCAAATCCCAAGAGCGGCGAGACGACGATTGCGCCTGTCGTCAGGAGGACGCCCTTCGCGACCACCGCGTCCATGCCCGCCTTGGCGAGGCCGGCGCCCAGCAGGCCGCCGATCAGCGCATGAGAGCTGCTGGAGGGGATGCCCGCGAGCCAGGTGATAATGTTCCACCCGATGGCCCCCACAAGCGCGCCGAAGATGACCTGCCTATCCACCACTCCGGCCGCGATGATGCCGGTCCCCAAGGTTTCTGCGACATGGAGGCCGAAAACGGCGAAGGCGATGAAATTGAAAAAAGCGGCCCACAGCACCGCCATGCGTGGCGAGAGCACCCGCGTCGAAACGATGGTGGCGATGGAGTTTGCCGCATCATGGAGGCCATTGAGGAAGTCGAACAGCAGCGCCAAGGCGATCAGGCCGACGAGTGACGCGGTCACGCTTGCATCCATGGTTCTGGGCCCCGTTCACAGCATCATTCGCAACAGTGGGCGCGCGTTTTGCGGGAAGATCGTGCTAAAGCAAAAGACAAATATGACCCGCGCAAGGTGGACGCCGGTTTCACGGATCATGCGCGGACAAACATCAAATTCGCCGTTCTCGCGAACGGACACTACGTGTGCTCTACCACAACGCCCTGGATCTCGTTGGCGACATTGTCGAAATTGTCGACCACCTGATCGAGATGCGCGTATACTTCACTCTGGCGAATGAACTCCATCGCGTCGCCGTGACGCGTCTTTTGAAAGAGCAGCTTGCGCCCGCGTGCGTAAATTTCGTCTGCCTGCTCCTCCAGTCGCGAGATCTGAATGCACGCGTCCGAGATCTTGTCGGCGTTGGCGGCGATCTCCGAGAGCAGCGGCACCGCAACGCGAAGAAAGCCGGCGGCTTCGACGATCGTACTGCCCAACTCGCGCATTTCCGGGCAGAAATCGACCAGTTCGAATGACACGATTGCCTGCGCGGATTTGTTCATTTGGTCGATCGTGTCATCCATGCTGCTGATGAGGTGGCGGATGTCGATGCGGTCGATCGGCGTGATGAAGCTGGCCCGTATGCCCAGCAGCACCTCGCGCGTCACATTGTCTGCCTCGCGCTCAAGCTCGCCGACCGCGATGCAATGCCGCTCCGTGTCAGCGCCGTTGCTCAGCATTTTTTGCAAGGTACTGGCCGCCTGCTCGATAAGCTCTGCATGGCGTTCGAACAGCGGAAAGAACATCCGCTGCTGAGGCATGATCCGCTGAAACCATTGCAGCATCTGCGCACCTTGAGAATTCCATCACATCGCCGATCGTCGGGCATTTCGAAACGCTTACCGGTCATTGCCCGCGAGGAAGCGAAGATGGTCGGTGCTTCGCTGGGTGGCGTCAATTACGAAGTACTGCGTCATCGACGTGTACGCCCGCGCTGAAACAACGGCGCAACGCCACCTTGCTGAGACGGGATCTGCATCGTCGGATCGGGTGCCCTTATCGCACAAGCTGACACGGCGCCGACCGAAATGGGCGATCATCGTTGCACAGTATCGCCGTCGTTGACCCGCAGCGTCGCGGGGGGCCGGCGGTATTTGCGAACCTGCCGCTCTCAAAGATAGCGGCCCGCACCAGGGAGGTGGATAAGGGTGCGTGCATTTCCACCTCCGCTACAACGATCTCAATGCGCCTGGTGCCAAATGACACGACGTCTCCAGCAGCTGCAACGCGATTCCCGTCTGAGGTCCGGAATCACCGCAGCCTTTTCCGTCCGTGCAATGAGGCGACGACGGCGATTTAGGGGGCACAATGGTCTTTCACCTATTATGGAGAACGATCATGCCATCAGAGCCATCCTCCCCGCCCAAACCCTTTCGTTCATGGAATAAAGGCAAATTCATCGGTCCCAAATCGCCGCTTACGCCCAGATATGTCTGGTCAATCAGAGCCCGATTGCAGCTGGACGTTAAAATCCGCGATCTCGCGTTGTTCGATCTTGCGATCGACAGCAAATTGAGGGGCTGCGATCTCGTTGCCCTGAAAGTCGACGACGTTGCCCCGCATGGCTATACCGCTTCGCGGGCAACGGTTCGCCAGCGCAAGACGGGCCGGCCAGTTCGCTTCGAGATTACCGAACAGACCCGGCAGACGGTCGACGCCTATCTCCGTGCCCGGCCTAAAATGCCGGGTCACTACCTCTTTCCCGGACGCTGGGGGCAGGCACGCTCATTGACGACACGTCAGTACGCTCGTCTGGTTTCCGAATGGATCGTCATGGTTGGGCTCGATCCGTCCAACTACGGTACGCATTCGCTTCGCCGGACAAAGGCGACATTGATCTGATATCGTTGAAAAACCCGTTTGAGACCGTCGGCGAACCGTAATTCATTTTGGCGGAACGGCGGGGGATCGGAGGGGTCTGTAGCATGATGGGGCGGCAAACGGCGGATCAACGGGCGTTATTTTACGAATTCGATCTCGATGAACGGGTGCCGACGGACCATCTGCTCAGACGCATTGATGTCTTCACGAGAGCTGCGCTTTCCGATCTCCATAAAGAGCTCGAAGCCTTTTATTCCCATACTGGTCGTCCCTCGATTGATCCGCAACTGCTCATCCGAATGCTGATCATTGGGTATTGCTATGGCATCCGATCCGAGCGGCGACTATGCGAAGAGGTCGCACTGAACCTGGCCTATCGCTGGTTCTGCAGGCTCGATCTCGACGATGACGTGCCGGATCACTCGACATTTTCCAAGAACCGCCATGGCCGCTTCCGCGAGAGCGATGTGCTGCGCCATGTGTTCGAACGCGTCGTCGGCCTTTGCATTGCTGAAGGCCTGGTCAAGGGCGAGACGTTTGCCGTCGATGCCAGTTTCATCCAGGCGGCCGCCAGCCGCTACCATAAAGAGGCGCCCGAGACGATCGACTGGAGCCAAATCGAAAAGCCGACGCGTGCCGTGCGGGAATATCTCGATGCGCTCGATGAAGCCGGTGGCTTGGCGCCGGGACGCAAACAGCCAAAGATGATCTCCCCCACTGATCCAGCGTCGGCCTGGACGTCCAAGGCCCATAAGCGCGCCCAGTTCGGATACGGCCTCAATTATCTCATCGATACTGAGCATGCGGTGATTGTCGATGTGGAGGCCACACCCGCGCGCACCTATGATGAGGTCGCGGCGACAAAGACCATGATCGAGCGGACCAAGGCGTCCTTTGGGCTGAAGCCGGATCGGCTCGCCGCCGACACCGCCTACGGAACCGGGAAGTTCCTTGGCTGGCTGGTGGATGAGCAAAAGATCGACCCACATATCCCGGTCTGGGACCGCTCGCAGCGGGAGGATGGCACGTTGTCCAGGGATGACTTTGCCTATGACGCCGAAAAAGATCTTTATACCTGTCCGAACGGCAAGGTCCTGAGAACGACCGGAACACTGCATTCCGACAACACATTTCGCTACGTCTCGAGAAAAGCGGATTGCGACAACTGTCCATTGAAGTCGAAATGCTGTCCGAAACAGCCGCAACGCCGTGTTCTGCGCGATCCGAACGAGGCGGCGCGAGACTATGCTCGTTCGCTCGCCGGCACGCCGGAGTTCGAGCAGTCAGCAAATAAAAGGAAGAAGGTCGAGATGCGCTTCGGGCATCTCAAAACCCACCACCGCTTCGACCGGATGCGTCTGCGTGGATTATCGGGCGCCAGTGACGAGTTCCACCTTGCCGCGATCGCCCAGAATCTAAAGAAGATGGCCCTTCGGCTGATGAGCTTGCCCGTTCAAGCCGCCGCCTGTGCGGCGATGTGAGAAAGGGCAAAGCACGCGGGGCACTGATAAACAGATGCAGCCATCTCGAAAGCCGCGAAAAAGGGGTGGTACTCGTTTCATTGACGCGTTTTTCAACGGTATCACCGCATTCTCGCCGTGATTGGCACCGATGAGCTAGGGGCAGAAATGAGGCGTGAGTAGCCTCCCATATGCCGCGCCGGCACGGGTTGCTCATCGGTCGAAGTCGCTTTCAGAAGTCGGAACCTAAATTTTCCTATACGTCAACGGCGAGCAGCTCCGGATAGTCATTGCGGGAGCTGTTGATTTCTTGCCCCAGCTGCTGAGCCTGCATCACCTGGGCGGGATATGGACCGATAGCTTTGAGCGCCGACTCCCAATCGTCGAATATCCAGCGCTCATAGTCTTCGGGCCGCAAGATCGCCGGCATGCGGTCATGCAGCGGTGCAACAAGCGAATTCGGCTCGCAGGTGAGGATGGCGAATGAGACGAATTCGACCGGCTCGCCCTTATGCACGCCTTTCCAGCGATCCCAGATCCCGGCGAAAAACGCCAGATCGGTATCGGTTGGCTTGAACCAGAACGGTGTCTTGGCCTTACCCTCGCGCTTCCATTCGAAGAAGCCGTCATTCGGCACCAGACAGCGACGCTGCTTTAATCGCATCAAGGTATGCGCCGGACGTAGCGCAAGTCTCGACGCGCGCATTGATGCCAGACCACTTCTTCGCCTCAAGCGGTCCCTTGTGAAACCACGGCACAAAATCCCAACGTGCCATCGAGACCCTCAAGACCATCATCGCCGTCGCGGATCACGATTGGCGCCGTGTGGGTTGATTGTACCGGGGTTTTGGATCTTCGGCCGGCGCTTTCCAGCCACCGCGCTTTGGATCGATAAAGCCGCTCAGCTGGGTATGTATCTGGCGCCAAGGAGTGAAGCGTCCGCACATGGCGGCATTTATGCACGATCGGACCGGAGGATCAACTTTCCGTAACAGTGGCTGAATACCAGCTACTTGGGACGCCGCCGATAGATCTGCCCGCGGTGCTCGGCGTGTCCGTCGCCGCTGCGGAGGCGGTCGTTCCAATCGCGGCGCAGAGCCGTGCCGGCGAAGCTCCTCGCGGGCGCACCGCCCCCACGCTGGACTTCTTGCATTTTACCGACACCGGCACCCACGGCACGACATTCACCTTTGCCGGCGAGGATTTCGGCGTTGCGGGCGGGACGCGGCGCATCGTCGTGACCTGCCATTGGGGTGACGCTGCAACCAATACGACGATTTCCAGCGGCTATCAGCGGCGTCGCGGCTACGATCCATGTTCAATGGACGGGGCCACGCAAGGTAACTGTGCCATTATGAGCGCCCAGGTACCTTCTGGAACGAGCGGCACAATCACATTCACCGTAGCGGGCGCCACGGCGGATCGCGCTACGATCGGTGTGTATCGAGCGCTGAACGAGACCTCTTCAACGCCAGCTGACGCGGGCACCGATAGTAGGATTACGGGGAAATCTTAGCTGGACCTGCTCACGGAATCGGGTATCCCCGCCATAGTTCAATTGATTTCGTCCCCGGCACCCTCACTTCCCGTCGCCGCCGCGTTCCGCCTTCCATCCATGGTCCGGCGCAAGCAATCTTGCCCCACAGCTCCAGGGCAGTGGGCGTTGGGCAATAATCAGTGATGCACGTCTCGCGATGGCTCCTGACCCATAGCGCGCCGAAGCGCCTTCCTACTTGGCCCCGATAGCCTCTCCCAACGGCCTGCTTCCGCCCAATAGCGGCGCATTCCTTCAATCTCCTCGCTATCGAGGCGCCGCTCGGCCTCATCCCAGGGCTGGGCCGCGGTGCCGTTGCCTTCGTCAATCTCACCATCCGCTTCGTCATCGGTGACGGCTTCTGGAGCCTTCTCGCCCCAGCGCAGCGCACATCCAGGCGCGTGAAACGGCTCTAATGCGCCGATGAAGACAACTCCCCGATTTTGCAGGACTTCCCTCAGTCGCGCGACCGTTGCGGCCTGCCCTTTCTTGCCCGCCGGTCACGATTGTGACGCCGGACGCCTTGCGATTGCGGCATGCGCCGATTGCCGACTGCGCACGCTACGACCGACTGAGAAGCGGGAGCCGTGCATGGAGCGGCATGAGATCCTGGAGATGATGGGCGACGCTGCAGCTTTCCGGCATGCGGGCTGCCTATGACGAGATCGTCGCCACCGGCATCAAGCGCAAGCACGAGTCGAACGCGTCATTGGTGCGCTGTTGAAAGCGGAGATCGCCGAGAAGCAGGCCCGCTCGATCCGCTACCAGATGGGTATCGCCAAGTTGCCGCTGGCCAAGGAGCTCGCCGACTTCATCTTCGAGGGCACGCCGATCAACGAGCAGCTGGTGCGTGATCTTGCCGATGGAGCATTCCTCGACAGCCAGCGCAACGTCATCCTGATCGGGGGCACCGGCACGGGCAAGAGCCACATCGCCATCGCCATCGCCCGCAGCTGCATCAGGCCGGTCACAAGGCGCGCTTCTTCAATGTCGTCGACCTGGTCAACAAGCTCGAGGCCGAGATCAAGGGCGGCCGCCAGGGCCGCATCGCCGACAGGCTCACCCGCGTCGATCTCGTCATCCTCGACGAACTCGGCTATCTGCCGTTCGCGCAAGCCGGCGGCCAGCTCCTCTTCCACCTGATCAGCCGACTCTACGAGCGCACCTCCATCATCGTCACGACCAACCTTGCCTTCGGCGAATGGCCCTCGTGTTCGCCGACGCCAAGATGACGACCGCTCTCCTTGACCGGCTCACGCACCACTGCGACATCATCGAGACCGGCAACGACAGCTGGCGCTTCAAGAACCGGCACTGAAGCAGCCGCATCGGAGCAGCCCGACTTGCGCATGATCGCGCCGCGCTCACGGCCCTCAACACCGCTCCGCGCCACTCATCGTGGCGGCCTGCGGCCGGGTCGACCGCCGCTGCGCGCGTCGCTGGAGCCGATGCCAGCCGGGACGGAGAAACGCCCCTCCACCAACAAAGAAACAGCGCAAAAAGGCGCCCTCAAAGGGTCCCTTTTGTGCGCCGATCCGGGGTACCGATTGCGCGCCGGTTGACAATGAGACGGGCAAGGATCGAGAGCGCGTGTGCGGTTCATATGCTTAGTACAAGCCCCCATCAGCCTGGGCGACGCTTGCGCGCGTGCGATTATCCAAAGCGCCCGGGTCTGCATGGGAGGTGGGGGGTCTGTGCAAAACCAGCTTGAGGCGATTACGCCGCGTGCTTCACCGCTGGTCTAATCTCACCTCCATCATGTCGGCAAGCTGCGTGCCGGGGTACTGAATGCAATCTCGGCCCGATAATGAAATGCTCACCTCCAGATCGGTCTGCGTCCTAAGGACCACAAGGCGACCATCTCGCAGGGTGCCGGGTGGGCTGGGAAGGTCTCTCAGCTCGACGTAGGTCGCGCCGGTCTCGTCCTGTAGGGCCCGAGCGGCCTCTTCGATGCGGGCAATGTCTTCAGGCGTTATTGTTAGTTCCTTTTTGTGGGCGACATGATCAGGCCCGTGCCGCCCAAAATCAGCCCGGCTTTAGATGGAATATAAGCTGCTGAAGGCGGCGAAAGTCGAGGGCGGAAAAGGGACTGAATTTCACCACCGTGCCTACTCGGTGCCTATTTAGCCCGGGAACGCAGCGTCGTCAAATGCACTAAGTCGTTGATCTTATTGGTCGGAGTGAGAGGATTTGAACCTCTGACCCCCTGCTCCCGAAGCAGGTGCGCTACCAGGCTGCGCTACACTCCGACGTTTTGGCAAGGCTGGATTTCTAGGCTTCTTTGGCCGAAGTAGGCAAGTAGAAAAGAGCGAAACAAAGCGGACACAGAAGAACAGCTTCTCCCGGAGCTATGCCGGAGCGGCTATAGACGCTCTGCGTCCGTTTTGCGGTCTTTCTGCAATCGTCCTCATTGCGTTGCTCCCAATGATCGCAGGACTAAACAGCTAGCGCGCCGGACGCTCCGCTGAACGCGAAGCTGCGCTCTAGTTGTGAATTTTCAGGAGGTTGTCCATTCGGTGCTGAGGATGTCAGCTGATGTCGCCAAACGTCACTGATTCTCCGGAGAACCGAATGGACGTGCATGAGAATGCCCGGCTGACGCCGCGCGGTCGAGAGGGAATGGTGCGCGCCGTTGTGGATTATGGCGCCACCAGCGCCGAAGCCGCACGGCGCTTTAATATGAGCCAAGACGGTGGCGAAATCGGTCCCGCGCTTCCGCGTCGATGGCGTTGCGGGTCTGCGGGACCGCTCCGCCCCCTTCATCGCCAGGCCAGAGGCTGCTACTGCATGCCGTCGAGCTGTCGCCGGCAGCGCCGCACACAAGCAGCCATCGCAGCCCAGACAGGCTTGTCGCCGGCCACCGTCAGCCGGATCCTGAAGCGGCGCGGCCTCAGCCTGCTTTCGGCTATCGAGCCCGCCGAGCCGCGACCGCGCGACCAGCGGCAACGCCGGGCGAGATCATTCATCTGGACATCAAGAAGCTCGGCAGGTTCAACGCCGTCGGACACCGCATTACCGGCAACCGGACCGGCCAGTCCAACCAGCGCTCGGCAGCCGCCGGGCCAGGATGGGAATTCGTCCATGTTGCCATCGACGACCATTCCCGCCTCGCCTTCAGCCAAGTCAGGCCCGACGAAAAGCAAGCCAGCGCCGTCGCATTCCTGGAAGCCGCGGTCCGCCACTACAACAACCTTGGCGTGACGGTTGCTCGCGTCATGATCGACAATGGCAGCTGCTATAAATCACGCAGCTTCCGCGACGCTGCCAGAGGCTCGCCGTCAGGCACATCCGCACAAAACCCTACACGCCCCAACCAACGGCAAAGCCGAGCGCTTCATACTGCCTTGCGCGAATGGCATACGCAACCGCCTTCAACACCTCAGAACAACGAAGAAGCGAACTGCCAAGATGGCTGCACCGCTACAACTGCCACAGGCCTCATGCTAGTCTCGGCGGAAAGCCGCCAATCAGCAGGCTCACCATCACCGGGAATAACCTCTTGATGCTCCACATCTAGTTCTTTGTTCATGCATCAGATTTATCCGAAAGCGCGTACACTTTTCGGTCCGATGCATTAGCCGCTTTGATCGACCATCTCCATATAGCGGCGGATGACCTCCTTCGGCACGCCATCGGCCGCGACGGCGCCATCATGGATGAGAATGGCGCGGTGGTAATCTGCGATGAGGCCGAAATCGTGCGTGATCGTGATGATGGTCTGTTCCAGCCCATCCATGACCGCGGACAGGCGGCGGCGCGCGGCAAGATCGAGCGAGTTCATCGGTTCGTCGAAAATGACATAGCGCGGTTTCATTATGAGGACGGATAGCAGCGTCAACAGCTTCTGTTCGCCGCCGCTCAGCAGATGCGCCGCCGAGGTGCCCCGGTCGCTTAAGCCGTGAGCCGCGAGCATATCGCTGACACGCACCGCGATTTCCGCTTTCGGCAGGTTCATGTTCTCAAGTCCGAAGGCGAGATCCTCCTCGACGGTCGGCATGACGATCTGATGTTCCGGGTTCTGGAACACATAGCCGACAAGCGCGCGCACCTCGCGGCCCTTCTTCCGCGCTGAAATGCCGTCCACCAGCACTTCGCCCTTTTGCGGCACGACGAGGCCATTGAGCGTGCGCGCCAGCGTCGTCTTGCCGGAACCATTCGCGCCGATAATCGCGATCCTGCGCTCGGCGAGCGTAAGCGAGATGTCCCGCAGGACGCTGCGTCCATCGAAGGCGTGGCTGATACGGCGAATCTGGATCATATGCCTTGGCTAGCGGAGAGCGTTCAGAAAGCGCTGGGAATGTTGTTGAACGGAATCGAACGATGTCCTACGAGTGAAAACAATGCAATAATGTTACAATCATCATCACCGCGATTGATAGGGTGGCGTGTGCCAGCAGCATGACAGACACTCTCTTCCCTCAGCCCGAGCATGATCATGGGAGCTGCGTCGAGCACGCGGTTGCGCGCGCGCATGGCATCTGTGCCGAACGATCCGTGCGGCTGACGCCTTTGCGGGAATCCGTGCTGAGGGTGCTTCTGTCTTCGCATAAGGCGCTGGGTGCTTACGATATCATCGAAAAGCTGCAGGTGGATGGCCGCAGGCTGGCGCCGATCTCGGTGTACCGTATTATCGATGTGCTTCTCGGAGCCGGGCTCGCCCACCGCCTCGAAAGCCGGAATGCTTTCTTTGCCTGCCTTTCGGAGCACGACGACGCCAACTCCATGGTGGTTCTCGTCTGCGAGGGCTGCTGCCAGGTGGCCGAAGCCGAGGCGCCGGATGCCTGGCGCGCCATCAAGCGGATGACGCAGTCCAGCGGCTTCGCGGTGACGGATACCGTTCTGGAAATCCAAGGGACCTGCGCGGATTGCCGCAGCAGCCCCGGCAAGGCCGCTTGAGGATACGACGATGAGCCTTTCACCGGCCATTCCGCTCCGGTCTGGCGATCCCGACATCACCCCCACGATCGGGGCCGAACTCGTGTCGGCGGAAGGCTTAGGCCTGACGCTTGGCGGGCGGCAGATCCTGGTCAATGTCGCCGTTGCCGTTCATGCTGGGGAGATCGTCACGCTGATCGGACCGAACGGCGCAGGCAAGACAAGCCTTGCGCGGCTGCTGCTTGGTCTGATCAAACCGACGGTGGGGAAGGTTACGCGGCTGCCCGACCTGCGTGTCGGCTATGTGCCGCAGCGATTCCCTGTCGATGCGACGATCCCGATCGATGTGCGGCGGTTTTTGACCCTTGGCGTGCGCGTGTCGCTGTCTGCGATCCGCTCGGTTCTGCAAGAAGTCGGCGCTCTGCATCTGATGGATCGGCCGATCGCGGTGCTGTCCGGCGGCGAATTTCAGCGCGTCTGTCTTGCTCGCGCGCTCGTCGGGATGCCGAAGCTCCTGGTGCTGGATGAGCCTGCTCAAGCTCTCGATTATGCCGGTGAAATGCAGCTTTATGAATTGATCGGTGACATCCGCAAAAGGCGCGGCTGCGGGATCCTGCTCATCTCGCATGATCTGCATGTCGTACTCGGCGCCAGCGACCGCGTGCTCTGCATAAACGGCCATGTGTGCTGCGAAGGTATCCCGGAAAAAGTGGCGAGCCACCCCGAATATGCCCGGCTATTCGGCCGCGAGGCCGGCAAGGCGGTCGCGGTGTACCGCCATCGGCACGACCATGAGCACGATTTGTCCGGCGCGGTGAAATGCGGCGACGATTGCGGCCACAGCCATGATTGACGATTTTCTGTTGCGGGCGGGCCTCGCCGGCTTAGGCATAGCGCTCCTGACCGCGCCGCTTGGCTGTTTTGTCGTGTGGCAGCGCTTGGCGATGTTCGGCAACAGCATCGCGCATTGCGGCCTGCTCGGCGTGGCGCTTGGTCTTCTGCTCAGCATCGATCTGACGGTCGGCGTCATTCTCGTATCGCTATCGCTGGCGGCACTGCTGATCGGCATGCAGGGACAGAAGTTGCTGCCGCAGGACACGCTGCTAGGCATCCTCGCTCATGCGGCGCTGGCGGCGGGGCTTCTGGCGGCGACCTGGGTGGGAGGGGCGC
The DNA here is from genome assembly GCA_963731855.1 of uncultured Alphaproteobacteria bacterium. Taxonomy (GTDB): domain Bacteria; phylum Pseudomonadota; class Alphaproteobacteria; order Rhizobiales; family Rhodomicrobiaceae; genus R-RK-3. Next base: position 47,137 of record CAVSXH010000005.1, read on the forward strand.
GCCTCGATCTGATGGGCTATCTGTTCGGCGACATATTGGCGGTCTCCAATAGCGACCTGTGGTGGATTCTCTTCGGGCTCGCCGCAGTGGGCAGCCTGATGCTGTGGCTCTGGCGGCCGCTGCTCGCGATCAGCGTGCATGAGGAAATGGCCGCCGCGGAGGGCGTGCCGGTCGCCCTGATCCGGGCGGCGTTCATGCTGCTGATCGCATTCACGGTCGCGCTCAGCATAAAAATCGTCGGCATTCTTCTCATAACCGCGCTGCTGATCATTCCAGCGGCCGCAGCCCGCGCATTTGTATCGACGCCGGAACAGATGGCGCTCGCTGCCGCCGGCTTGTCTGCGCTCGGCGTCCTTGCGGGCCTCGGCATGTCATTGCGACTGGACACGCCGGCAGGCCCTTCCATCGTCCTCGTTCTGACGGCGCTATTCATCGGCTCGCTGCCGTGGCTCCTGCGTAAAAACAGCCGATAAGTTTCGCGGCACTGGCAATCTCCGCGCCGCTGGATTATTTAGAGCGCAGCGATCGCTTGGTAATCTGCCCTCGTGGTTTGGAGTGGGAATGCTGTACGACCTGGCGCCGAGGCGCAAGACTCTCGCCGTGAAAGTGGCCGGCATCACGGTCGGTGGCGGCGCGCCCGTTATTGTGCAGTCCATGACCAACACCGACACCGCCGATGTCGAAAAAACGGCGCTGCAGGTGGCGCAACTGGCGCAGGCCGGATCCGAAATGGTTCGGATCACCGTCGACCGGGATGAGGCCGCGGCCGCCGTGCCGCATATTCGCGACCGGCTGGCGGCGTGGGGCGTGAAGGTTCCGCTGGTGGGCGACTTCCACTACATCGGCCACAAGCTGCTCGCCGATCATCCCGCCTGTGCCGAGGCGCTCGATAAATATCGCATCAATCCCGGCAATGTCGGCTTCCGCGCCAAGCGCGACCTGCAATTCTCAAACATCATCGACATCGCGCTAAAGAACGGCAAGCCCGTACGGATCGGCGTCAATTGGGGCAGCCTCGACGAGGAATTGCTCACCCGGCTGATGGACGAAAATGCGCTGCTGCCCGAGCCGAGGGAGGCGCGAGCGGTGCTGCATGAGGCGATCGTGCAATCGGCGCTGCTGAGTGCTGAGCGCGCCAGGGAAATCGGCATGGCCGCGGACCGCATCATCCTTTCCGCCAAGGTCAGCGCGGTGCAGGATCTCGTCAGCGTGTATTCGATGCTGGCTACGCGTGGCAATTACGCGTTGCATCTCGGACTGACCGAGGCGGGCATGGGCACGAAGGGCATTGTCGCATCGACCGCGGGGATCGGCATCCTGCTTCAGCGGGGTATCGGCGATACGATCCGCGTCTCGCTGACGCCCGCGCCGGGCGAGGCCCGCACACGCGAGGTCGAAGTTGCCCAGCAGATCTTGCAAACGATGGGCTTGCGCTCCTTTGTGCCGGTGGTCGCCGCCTGTCCAGGTTGCGGGCGCACCACGAGCACGCTGTTTCAGGAACTGGCCTCCGACATTCAGAACCACATCGCGGCCAGTATGCCCGAATGGCGCAAAACCTATCCTGGCGTCGAGGCGCTGACGGTCGCGGTGATGGGCTGCATCGTCAACGGGCCGGGCGAGTCCAAACACGCCGATATCGGCATCAGCCTTCCCGGAACGGGCGAAAGCCCGGCCGCACCGGTATTCATCGATGGCAAGAAGGCGATGACATTGCGCGGGCCAGCGATCGCCGAAGATTTCAAGAGACTGGTGCAGGAGTATATTGAGCGCCGCTTCGGGCGCGGCGGAACTGGCAGTTCCATCCGCGCCGCCGAGTGATCACAGTGGCTTATTGCGGGGTTGGTTGAAGCGCTGCAGTTCGATTTCCGGGGGTTCGCCGCGCAGCGCGGAGCGATAGCAGGTGAGCACGCCCTCCGACCGCAGCGCATCTTCAAACTGCGGGCCGAACAGAACGCCGATCCCGGCAGTCAGATCCCGCCCCGCCTCCCTCTGCTTCTGCACGATGCGCAGCACTGCCGCGCGGCATGGGTCGAAGGTGCCAACCGCCCAGTAGAAGTAGAGATGCAGGCCAGCCAGCAACACGATTGCCAAGCCAATGATGAATGAGACGATCCGCATGCAGGAATTCTTTCGTGCAGATTGTGTGACGCGGCAAGCAAACGGCGGACCGCAGTCCGCCGCTTTAGGTCTGTCACGCGCAGCTTGTGAAGGCCGTCCGAACACCAACGGCAAATGCTCAGGACCCGCTGCCGGGCATATTCGCCTGGACTGTCTTTGCCCCGTCCTGAACGACGCGAACCGTCAATGCGCGGATCTCCTCCATCTGCTTTGCGTATGACTTCCATCAATTCGCGAACATAATTGTTCTGCATTTCGATGACTTCATTGATCTGCTTGGCGTCCGCAAGCTTCAGGGCGAAGCGGAAGTTGGCGTCCGCGTTCATCCGCGTGTATTCCGCCATTTTTTCGTTGAGTTGTTTCAACCCATCCGTAGCTGGATTTGTCGGCCCCTCGAAATTCGACATGGCCTGCTGGCTGGCGGAGATGAATGTTTCAAACGCCTTGCGCGCCTGATCGATACTGGCCTTCATGATGCTGCGCACCGACTCAGGCATTTCGGCAAAATGCGGCATTTCCTGCATGGCGAACCCTCCATTTCGGTGAATTGGGATGATGGCAATCAGTGGCTTTCGATTGTGCCATCGCGCCTGAACGTTCAGCAGACGGTTGGATTGAGATCAGCTTGAATGCGCCGCTGTGCCGCTCTGTATCAACTTCCCTCCGAGTCGGGGTGAAGTCAACTGCGCTTGCTTCCTCGAAGTGATTTGCGCTGACGATTCTTGATATTGTTAACACTTGCTCGACGCATTATGAAGGCGTTGCACGGCCACGCGGAAGACTTGGCTGTCGTCGAGATCGAGGCGGCGCAGCGCGCATCACCGCGCAAGCAATGAGCGGCCGATGGCGCGTACTCATCTGGTCTTGCCAAGTGTCGGCTTGAACAACTTCCAAAGCGGCCGTTTGACGGTATTGGATAATTTCACCATCGTATCAATGGAAATATTCGATACGCCGGTTTCGATCTCGGAAATATGCGATTGCGCGACGCCTGTCAGACGATGCACATCCCTTTGACTTAGCCCAACCCGCATTCGCGCTTCACGAAAATTCTGTCCGAATATCTCCCTTTCGGATTGACTATCCACGCCGGGCATTTTGTTCTTTGACATGGGAAGTGACCCATATTGTTTTAATGCATGTAAAAATAATTACCTGAATACATTTCAGTCGATCGGATTGCAGCAAATTATGCTTTTGATAGGATACAGTCAACGGCAAGGATACTATGGAAAACTCGTGATTTCAGCCGTCAAAAAATGAGCTCAACTGTGAATGACGCAGCCAGTGGCGGGAAGCTCCCGCACAGTTCATTTGCTCGTGACCGGGACGGGTGCAGGGGGTCTGTTTTCGCGCCTGGGCCGCGGAGCTTGCCGAGACGCTGAGCTGGAAGGCTGGGTCAGAAACCGGCGCGACGGTTCCGTCGAAGCGCTGATTTCGGGAAGCGCGGACGCAGTCGAGCGGATGGTCGGATCATGTCACCAAGGGACCGCCTTACGCGCAAGTCGCGAAGGTCGAGATTATCCAGGAAGGTGGGCCGGCGCCTCCGGTTTCGCAATCCTGCCGACGACGTCTAGATGAGCAGCTCGAGTAGCGGGCTGGAGGCGCTGTGAAGCCGAAAATTGCGCGAAACAAACCTATGCGCAAACCCGTGAACGAAGTGAACGCTCGGCTGACGCAAAAACACAGCGAAATCGCGCGACGGCATTATGCCCGAATTTCAGCAATGCAACGCCACCTCGCCGAAGTGCGGCTCAAGCAATGAATCGAACGGAGACTGACCTCAAGCCGATACTTATCGCAAGGCCGGCGTCGGCCTTTGGGATCGCGGCATCAGGAAAACTGCACCACCTGACCGCCGCGCTCTATGCCGTGAGTGATCGCGGCTCGGCCTGGGCCGGTTTTGTCCACGCCGACCGGCAGGCCGTATTGCGACGCCATTACACTGCGGATGATAGCGGCATAGAACCCTTCGGCTGCTATGCGGCACGGCGGAGGATTCCTGCATGACCCGCGCGATCATGTCATAGGCCGCGGCCCAGGCATCGCTGATTTCGGGTGTGAGGTCCGGGCCGAGCAAGCGGTTAAGCATCGTCAGCAATGCTTCGCCGAGGATCGCATAATGCTCATCCTCCACGTCGTAAGACATATGTCGGCGCCCCAGATCCGCGATGTCCTCGGAGATCGTCGCGATGTGATCCAGGCTTCTGACGATCGTACGCGAGCATCTGAATAAATTTGAGCTTATGCCGTGACATATCGTCAGGAAAGAGCCGCTGAAGCTCCGGAGCCAGCTGGAACAGTTCGTCGTAAAAAATCCGGCCGGCTTCATGAGATTGCCGGCCAACATTCTTAAAACTCTCCTGAACAAGCGCGACCTGCGTTGGCGTCATTACTGTACGGACTATAAATATATAGCCGCCATATTGTGCCAAGCGAATTTTACTCACTGTCATATCCCTCCTATTCGGCCGAGATTGAGCTTTTTACCTCTACTTAAAAAAGAGATGCTTATTCAACCCTTCTTTACACAGCCAAAGTGACGACCGCGTTTATGCACTATTGATCGAATAATTGACCGATCGCGAACCCAGGATTTCAAGGAGAATGATCTGACGTAATGGACCTCGATCATCCCCGCCGCTTGAAGAGAACCTCGATATCTTCCGCATTTTCTGTCGCATCCAGCCGAGCCTTCATGTCATTCTCCGGTTCGATTTCATCGTCTTCGGGACTGTTCATGCCTTCCACCATCGCGTTGACCACGATGTCATAGGCCGCACTCCAGGCATCCTTCACTTCGTCCGTGGCCTCTGCCCCGAGCGTCTTGTCGAGCGCCCACACAAGCGCCGACTTCATGATCGCGTAATCTTCCAATGCGAACGCCGTAGGCGGCATGAAGCTTTCCGGACCAGAAGGCGCCCGGCAGCACCGCCCGGCTGGAGGCTTCGGCTGTTACCGGCAGGGAAACGATCGCGCGAAGATAGAGCTGAACCACCTCCTTGATGACCTTCATGAATTTTGATTGCTGCGCTTTCAGATCGGTTCGAAACAGCGGCCTAATTTCCGGGGCGATCGTGAAAAGCCGTGCATAGAAGATCGCGCCGAATTGGTCGGCCATCGGCTCGATCTTGGCGTAACTGCGTTGCAATAACCTAAGCTGTGCTGGCGTCATGCGGATGGCCAAACAAATATGAGGGCGGAATTGCCGGTCCAAGGTCTCAGCGCGGTGCATGGCAAGACGCACAATCTTGCCGCGCCCGGCAGGGTAAAGGCAGAAAAACTTCATGTCTGCGCAGCATCGAACCATCGTTCTGTGCGAGTTCACTTCAAAGACGGGTATTCCGTGTGATGCCTGGCAAACTCCGCGCGGAAAGATGGCCGGATCGAAAAATACCGTAGCGAAACAACGCAATATTGCCAGATGGTACAATCCGCATTCTCCAATTTAGCTCATATATTTCGCTCTGGGCCATGGCCATGGGTTCAAGATTATTTGAGAGCGAAACTATGGGCGTGTCTTGTGCCTTGATGGGGAATACGTAATACCCCATAGGTCGAAGCCGATAATGAATTGTTGTGACATTAAAGCCGAAGAGCTCTCAATCGCGCGATCATTCGATAGATCTGGAATCGAGCGTGAATTTTGAGTGCAAGATTACGCCCATGTTGTTAGGTTCCTTGCATGGTTTGCACTTCCTCCCGACGGCTACCGCATCGCTCCGGTCGCTTAGCCGCGCGCTGTTCGAAAATAGAGCTGGTATAAGACGGCTTTTCAGATTGAATTCGCGGTCATGGACAAAGCAGGCACCATTCTCCTCGTTTCTCCGCCCAATCAGGACTGGGCGCCGGTCAAGGCATTGCTGACGGAGCAATATGGCTATCGTGTTCTGCAGGCTCATTCGGCGGCGGAGGCGACGGGCGACACTGCTGATGCGCATGTCGATCTGGTGATTGCCGAAGAAGGCGATGGCGGTGCGGACGGCGTGGCTCTGCTCTCCGGTCTTCGGGTCTCGCATCCCGAACTCATCAGGGTTCTGGCTTTGCCCGCGCAATATACGCGCGTCCAGACGGCGATTTCGCAGGCGTCCGTATACCAATTCCTGCGCAAGCCGCTTGATCCGCAGCAGGTCGGGACTGGTGGTCAAGCGCGGCCTTGAGGCACGGGAATTGGCCAAGCGTCACCGGCTGCTGGCGCGCGAATTCAAGCTCTCATCCGATCTGACGGAGTTCGAGCGGCCGATCCTGCCGATGCGCAATGAGAGCCTGCGCTTCGAAAAGCTCGTCTATGTCAGCGAGAAAATGACGGAAATGTGCGATCTCGCGCGGAAGGCCGCCAAGACGGATCTCCCCATTCTGATCCAGGGTGAGACCGGGACCGGCAAGGAACTGCTTGCTCGCGCCGTACATTTCAATTCCTACCGCCACGCCAGCCCGCTGATGATCCAGAATTGCGGCGGCATGCCTGATGAACTGCTGCATTCCGAGCTGTTCGGCCATAAGCGAGGCGCCTTTACCGGGGCGATTTCCGATCGGCTTGGCCTGTTTCGCGCCGCCGACGGCGGGACGGTCTTCCTCGATGAAATTTCCGACGTGTCCAAGACATTCCAGGTGAGCCTGTTGCGCTTCCTGCAGGAAGGCGAAGTGAAGCCCCTCGGCTCCGACAAGACGCAGACTTGCGACGTCCGGGTGCTCGCCGCGTCGAACCGCCCGCTTGAAGACGCTGGTCGCAACCGGTGAATTTCGCCAGGACCTCTATTTCCGCTTGCGCGGCTTCGAATTCGAAGTGCCGCCCTTGCGCGAACGCCCCGAGGATATTCCCGCGCTTGCGGAGTTTTTTACCGCCAAGCACAGCGCCTCGGTCGGCCGCAAAATCCTCGGCATTTCGGCGAAGGCGCTGGAAAAGCTGGAGGCTTACGAGTTTCCCGGCAATATTCGGGAGCTGGAAAACGAAGTGCGGCGGATGCTGGCGCTTGCGAAAGACGGCGAGTATCTGACAACTCAACACATGTCGCCGGGAATTCTCGAAGCGTCGGCGCGCCGGCCCGGTTCGGCCGGCTTCGCAATTCCTGCCGGAAGGCGACACACTGAAGGATCGCGTCGAGAGCCTTGGAACGCCATCTGGTGCGGGAGGCGCTTGCCCGCTATCGCTGGAACCAGAGCCGCGTCGCCGAGGAACTGGGCTTGTCGCGGGTTGGGCTTGCAAATAAGATCAAGCGATACGGTCTCGACGAGCAGCTCTGATGGCCGACGAAGAGAATGGATCCATAGCCGCCGAGCGGGGCCAGCGTCGTTCGCTTCCCGCAATCGCGTGTTTCGCCGCGCGGCGCCAGCCGGCGGCTTACAACGATCTCGGGCTTAGCAACCTTGCCAGATATCTCGGTGCGCCGGGGCGTCAGGGCACCGGACATTGGTGCAGCCGTTGCAATGGCATATGGTTTGGCTATGTGCTGGAAGTGACGTGTCCGAAATGCGGCGGACGGCACGGCTGATACCGCCGAATATTCCATAGAAAATAGAAAACATTCTTTGCGCTGCAAACAAACTTTGCAGCGATGAATCGCCATTCGGCGAGACATGCCACCGAATAAACCACTCACGATACTAAGTAAACATACTTAGATTTGTCGCAGAATCAAGTTTGGCACGGCTTTTGCTATTCCTTTGTGTCCAGAAGCAAAAGGGCATAAATGCTTCTGGTCAAACTGGAGGAAGCAATGGCAAATCTATTATGGCTTCAGGGCGGCGCCTGCTCCGGCAACACCATGTCGTTCCTCAATGCGGAGGAGCCGAGCGCGTGCGACCTGGTGACGGATTTCGGCATCAACGTCCTCTGGCACCCGTCGCTCGGCGTGGAGCTCGGCGACAATCTTCGGCGGATATTGAAGGCACTCATCTCGGGCGAGATGCCGCTGGACATGTTCGTCTTCGAAGGCACGGTGATCACCGCGCCGAACGGCACCGGCGAGTGGAACCGCTTTGCCGGCCGTCCGATGAAGGATTGGGTGGCGGAACTGGCCAATGTCGCGAGTTATACGGTCGCCATCGGCGATTGCGCGACCTGGGGCGGCATTCCGGCGACGGCGCCAAATCCGACCGACAGCGTCGGACTGCAATATCTGAAAGCGTAAGCACGGCGGCTTCCTCGGCGAGAATTACCGCTCGCGTGCCGGCGTGCCGGTCATCAATATTCCCGGGCTGCCCCGCGCATCCCGACTGGATTACGCAGATCGTCGTCGCGCTGGCGACCGGCCGCGGCGCCGACATCGCCCTCGATGAATTCCAGCGGCCGAAAACCTTCTTCAGCACCTTCACGCAGACCGGCTGCACCCGGAACATGCACTTCGCCTATAAGGTTTCGGCGACCGAATTCGGTCAGCGCAAGGGCTGCCTGTTCTACGATCTCGGCTGCCGCGGCCGATGACCCATTCGCCCTGCAACCGGATTTTGTGGAATCGCCAATCGTCGAAGACCCGCGCCGGCATGCCGTGCCTGGGCTGCACCGAACCCGAATTTCCCTTCTTCGAGCTTGCTCCGGGGACGGTCTTCAAGACGCAGACGCTGATGGGCGTGCCGAAAGACATGCCGGAAGGCGTCAACAAGGCCGGCTACATCAAGCTCACGGCGGCGGCCAAGGCAGCCTCGCCCGCTTGGGCCGAGGAAGACATCTTCGTGTGACGGCTTGCGCATCAATCTTCCAAGACCTGGAAGATCATGCCGCCCTTCGCGGCGCAGGCTCTCGGAATGATGCTTGAGGCGCTTCCGCCATTTTCCGTTCAGGAGCAATTGCCATGACTGCCGCTATTCAGACCCTCGATATTTCCCCGGTCGGCCGCGTCGAAGGCGACCTCGACGTGCGCGTCGACATTCAGGACGGCGTCGTCGTCAACGCCTGGACCCAGGCGGAGCTTTTCCGCGGCTTCGAGGTCATCCTGCGCGATAAGGATCCGCAGGCCGGGCTCGTCGTCACGCCGCGCGCCTGCGGCATTTGCGGCGCGTCGCATCTGACCTGCGCGGCCTGGGCGCTCGATACCGCCTGGCAGGCCGAAGTGCCGCCGAACGCCATCCTCGCCCGCAATCTCGGCCAGATCACCGAGAGCCTGCAAAGCCTGCCGCGGCATCATTACGGCCTCTTCATGATCGACTACACGAACAAGAACTACGCGCACTCGCCTTTCTACGAGGAGGCGGTGAGGCGCTGGGCGCCGTTCACCGGCACCAATTACGAGATCGGCGTCACGATCTCCGGCCGGCCGGTCGAGATCTACGCGCTGCTCGGCGGGCAATGGCCGCATTCCAGCTACATGGTGCCGGGCGGCGTCATGTGCGCGCCAACCCTCACCGATGTGACCCGCGCCTGGTCGATCCTGGAATATTTCCGGCGCAATTGGGTCGAGCCGATCTGGCTGGGCTGCTCCTTCGAGCGCTATGAGGAAATCAGGTCCTACGACGATTTCATGGCCTGGCTCGACGAGCGGCCGGAGCACGCCAATTCCGACCTCGGCCTGTTCTGGCGAATGAGCGTCGATGTCGGGCTGGACAAGTTCGGCCGCGGCCACGGGCGTTACATCTCCTGGGGTTATCTGCCCACGAGAACCGCTACAACCGCCCGACGATCGATAGCGCGCAACGCCGCCGTCATCATGAAGAGCGGCGTCTATGACGGGGCCACGGATACGCATGAGCTGATGCAGCAAGGCCAAACGCGCGAGGACACGGTCCATTCCTGGTATGACGAGCCGGGCGGCCTGCATCCGTTCGATCGAACGACGGTTCCGCTGCAGAAGAACGATCGCCGACATGTCCGGCAAATATTCCTGGTCGACCGCGGTTCACCACGCCCAGGCCGGCCGTCTCGAAGCCGGGCCGCTCGCGCGCCAGGTGGTTGCCGGCGGCACGCATGGCGAGGCCTGGCAGCACCACGATCCGCTCGTCCTGGACATGTACCGCAAGATGGGCGGCGCCAGCGTTCTGCTTCGCCATTTCGCGCGCATGCACGAATTGGTGAAGCTCTACCGGGAAGCGGAGCGCTCCTTGCGCGAGTTCCGGCTGAACGAGTCCTGGTACATCAAGCCGAACGAGAAGGACGGGCGCGGCTGGGGCGCGACCGAGGCGATTCGCGGCGCGCTGTGCCACTGGATCGAAATCCAGAACGGCAAGATCAAGAACTACCAGATCGTCGCGCCGACGACCTGGAACGTCGGCCCGCGAACCGCCGATGGCGGCGCGTGGGCCGATCGAGGAGGCGCTGATCGGCACGCCGATCGCGGACCCCACCGATCCGGTCGAGGTCGGTCATGTTGCCGCTCCTACGATTCGTGCCTCGTCTGCACCGTGCACGCGCATGACAGCAAGACCGGCAAGGAGCTGGCGCGTTTCCGCACCGCATAGAGCCTATCCGCGACGCGAACTGGCATTCGCCTTGGTGAAAATTGCGCTAGGAGAGCGGCACGGCGTATAGAATTGGAACCGGGGGCGCCTTGAAGGCATGCGGCCCCAGTTCCCCGCCTTTTATCAAAACTATTATTCGTCAGTCGAGAGATGCTGGCAAACGCAGCTTATGGGGTTATAATAGTCTGATGACCGACAGAAGTAACCACTCGTTTATCTTCTGTCAAACTCTGGAAACCATGAAATTGTGACGATAACAACAGGATGGGTTTTGAGTAGTACATGTTAGGGTTAAATAATATTGGAATATTATTAAGTTTGACGCTGACCAGGATGGCGGCCGGCGTTGGAAACAGGAGGAAGGGTATTGGGATATGTGGAGCAATGCGCTTTCAGAGGCCGATCACCCTGACTTGCTGAGGGAAATCGCCGAGTTGCTCGAACAGGGGCTTCAGACCCAGGTGGAGCCCTTCCCCGAAAACGAGAAGGAGTTCGCCGACATTCTGCTCCAGTTGAGGCAGCTGGATCCTAATGACCTCAAGGGCAAGCTGGTCATCGGCGGATTTGTCAACTATCCATGGGGACCGGATCAGCAGCGCTGCATGGAGTGCATGTATTATCTGGTGCATCGCAAATGGTGCGATCTGCCGGAGCTGTCCGTACCGGTCGAGCCGGAATGGTGGTGCCGTCTCTGGCGGATCTGATCGGACCCAAGCTGGGGAATGGGAAACGCAGCGATGAACGATGGCCCGGATACAGTGCGCGTGGAAATTCAATCGCTGCTTTCGAGCGGCATGGGCACGGAGGTCTATCCGCGCGCTGATACGCATGAGCAGGTGCAGGAACTGGTGAGGCGGCTGCAAGAGGGGGCCGGGACCTTCGGACGAAGCTTGTCGTCAGCGGCTTCACCTTAAGCCCGTACACCATCATGACGTCGTCCAGTCTTGCCGAGCTGCATGTATTATCTCATCCGCCGCCGCTCATTGCGCGTTGCCGGAGCTGAATTTGCCGGTCGAACCGGAATGGTCGTGCAGGCTCTGGCGCATCTGAGAACCGATGCCGGGCGAAATTGCCATAGTCGCTTGCGGCAATCCCAATCGCCGCGATGATGGGGCGGGGCTGGAAGTGCTGCGGCTGCTTCGATCGGATGAAACGCTTGCCGTCCCACGTGATGCGGTCGCGGCTGTTGGATGCGGGAACTGACGGCATGGCGGTGATGTTTGCCGCGAAGGGCTGTGCCATGCTCATCCTCGTCGATGCCTGCCGTTCCGGCTCGGAGAGCGGAGCGGTCTTCGAGGTGCCGGGCAAGCGAGCTCGAGCAGCCGCCGAGATCGAGTTTCAACCTTCACGATTTTCGCTGGGACCACGCGTTGTTTGCCGGACGGCAAATATTCCGGGAGGATTTTCCGTCGGACGGTGAAGGTTTTTCTCATCGAGGCGGAGACGCCTCGAGCTCGGCATTGGCTTATCTCGAAAAGGTGTCGCATGCCGCGCGCAAAGTCGCGGAACGCATCCGCGACATCGTTGCTGTCCATGCCGCCGCGCACGGGACCAGACACCGTGACGGCGGGCCGATGCAGATCGGGCTCAGGCAGCGGCGCGTTTATATCGCGCGCGAGGTCTATGAGGCTTACTTCGCCGGCTGCAGCAGCGTCATACTGCTCCGGAAGGAGCAAGCGATTTGTTGGTGCTGCCTGTCAGATACGCCGCGTCGGGCGGATATGTGCTGAAAATCCGCAATGCGGCCGGGGATCGCGTGGTGGATGCGGGCGATTTTTTCCGCGATCATGGGCTGGACGATGGCGCGGAATGGGAAGGCGCGTATTCTCGTGGTGCGAAACCTCCGGCGGACTTCTGCCTATACGAAGTCTTCCTTATGTAAACATAATTGTCGATGTGCATAATAAATTGACTCGATGACGAAGATGATATTAGCGTTTTAGCAACCTACTAAGCATTTGGCGGGGGAGACACGCAGTGCGCACTGATCTATTCGAGGATCAGTTTGCCGCGGCATTGGCGGCGGCGGAAGACGAAACGGCAAGCCCGGCCGAACGCGCCGAAATGCTCATGGAAATCGCCATGGGCCTGCAAAACCGGCCAAAGGGCGCTTCCCAGCTACAAGCCGCCGTCGATCTCTGCGACAAGGCGCTTTCGCTATGCCCCGAAGAAGAGGTGCTGCTGAAGGCGCGCATCACTGCTCGCAAGGCCACCGCCCTGCAAGCCATGCCGGGCGAGGACGCTGCATTCCTGGAATTGGCCCGAGACGCCTACAGGTCCGATATTGCCGGCATTCCAAGCGCTCGGCACGCCGGAGGAACTGGCGGAATTGGAAATGAATTACGGCCTGGTGCTGCAAAGTCTCGCGGGGCTACACCGAGGCCGCATCACCGATGCGATCTCCGCCTATCAGCGGGCGCTTCGCACTTTCGACAGAACCCGCTTCCCGCAGGAATTTGCGATCCTCCAGAACAATCTCGCGACGGCGTTTCTGTCAATTCCGCTGGCGGACGAACGCGCCAAGATGCGCGAGGCGCTCGCCGTGCAGGCGTTCGAGGAGGGCCTCCGGGTGGTCAATTTCATCGACCATCCGACCGAATATGCAATGCTTCAAAACAATCTTGGCAATGCGTTGCAATACGCATCGTCATCGCACGCGTGGAGAATAATCTCCGGGCACTCGAAGCCTATGACGAGGCATTGAAGGTTCGCAGCCGCGCGAACATGCCGATCGAATATGCCAACACGCTGACCAACAAGGCCAATTGCCTGCAAAATCTGCCGGACGATCCGGGGCAGCCGGACGCAAGGCAATCGGGCTAATCTTGTCCTAGCCAGAGCGCTTTACACCGAGGCGCGCGAAATTTTCACGATCCATGATGACAGCGCCAAGGCGAGATATCGTCGCCGAGGCCGCGTTCCAGCTGGAGCGCGAACTGATGAATATGCCGGCCATCAACGGTGGAACCAAGCATACGGCGAACGCCTAGCACGGCGCCGATTCAGGAGGCCAGCATGACCATACAAAGCCTGCTCCAACAACCTGTCATCTGGTCGTTGGCCGTGCTGGCGATCGGAGTTTTCGCTTCGCTGGCGGGAGGCGCATTGGCGGGCATCGCTATCGGCGGCAAGCAATTCGGCTTGCAGCTTGCCACGCAGATGGGCGGATTGTTCGGCCTGTTGTCGGGCGTGCCTGGCCTTGTCATCGCGCTTGCTCGCGCTTGCGCTGATCGGTTGAGGCGGCTGATGTGGACGATGGCTCGAAGCGCTCTTTCACTTTTCCTTCGCGGGCAATCTGTTCGCCAACCCGCGCAAGGCCTACGGACTGCTCGCCGCGGGCATCATAGTCACCGCGCTTATCTGCCTCGTCCTGACCGTTGCTGGGAACGCCGGTCTGGGCCGCCGCAATGGTCGCCGGCTTTCTGGGCGGCGGCTTGCAGCCCTTTCTCTTCAAGACCATCAAATTTCGCTGAAGTAAGCCAATGAACGCGCTCGACAAATCGCCGGATCAACGAAAAGACCTTTCCACCCTGCTCGCGGACATCGAGCGCCTGGAAGGCATTTTCGAGGCGTGGGAGGAAAGCCCCCGGCTTGCCGCGCACGCCTATCGGACGGCCATCGAGGCGCTGCATGGCGAGGCGCTCCGGCGCCTTGTCGGCGCCTTGAAAAGCGATGCGGCCGCCGCGTCGGCAATGAGACTGGCCGCCGCCGATGAGACGGTCTATGCAGTCCTGCGCCGCCACAACATCATCAAGCCGAGCGTCGCCGAGCGCGTCGAGAACGCGTTGGCCGGTGTGCGTCCGATGCTGGCCTCGCATGGCGGCGACGTCGAGCTGGTCAAGGTCGCGCCGCCCGCGATCGAGGTTCGCTTCACCGGTGCGTGCGACGGCTGCGCCGCGTCCGCCCTCACTTTTCATGCTGGCGTAAAGAAGGCCATCGAGGACGCCTGCCCGGACATCACGGAGATCGTGCAGGTCAAGGGGCATGCGGGAGGCGCAACCAGGGCGTGAATTTCACCAGCCCCTTCGCGCTCGAACGTAACCGGCGACTGGTTTTCGGCGGCGCGGCTCGACGAGATTCCGGAAGGCGGCATCCGCGCGCTGCCGATCAACGGGCAGAAACTGCTGTTATTCCGGCGCGGTTCTGTCGTTTCCTGTTTCGAGAATGCCTGCGCGCATCTGGGTTTTCCGATCCATGACGGCGAGGTCGAGGACGGCATCATCGCCTGCCCGCATCATGGTTTCCGCTACGATCTGAGCACCGGCGAATGTCTCACGGCGCCCGAAGTGCAACTGCAGCCCCACGCGGTGCGCGTGATCGGCAGCCGGGTGGAAGTGAGGCTCGCGCGATGAGAGTTTCCCTGCGGCATCCTTCCGCGATCAATCCGCGCCCTGGGCGCATCAGTGCAGAGCCGTGCCCTCTCCCACTTCCCATGCTCTCCGCTGAGGGACCGCGTGTGATCCTTGGCGGCCATCAGGGCTCCGATGGTCTCGCCGTGCCGGTCCAACCCAGGGCGCGGAGCCTGTTCGGTCCGCGCGGCGCGTGTCTCGCTGGCGAAGCGGGCCCGCTGTTCGTCGCCGACACCGGCCATCACCGGCTGATGATCTGGCCATCCTGCCCCGATACCGACGAAGAGCCAGCCGAAATGCTGATCGGCCAGCCGGATTTCTGCTCCGAAGGCCGCAATGCCAAAGGCGCGGTCGGCGCGGCAACGCTGAATGTGCCGACGGGCGTCGCCGCTGGCGGACGGCATCCTCGCCGTGGCCGATGCCTGGAATCACCGCGTTCTCATCTGGCACGGCTTTCCGCGCACGTCCAATCAGCCCGCCGATATTGTACTCGGCCAGGTCGATTTCGCCGGCGGGCTGGCCAATCGCGGCGCGGATGCTCCGGGCGGCGACACGCTGAACTGGTGTTATGGCGTGACGATTGCGGATGGACGGCTCTTCGTCGCCGATACGGGCAATCGGCGCGTGCTGATGTGGAACCGCATCCCGGAGCGAAACGGCGCGCCCGCCGACTTGGTTCATGGGGCAGGCCGACTTCACCTGCCGCGACGAAAATGCCGGCCGCGCCATCGGCGCATCGGGCATGCGCTGGCCGCATGCCGTCGTCGCCGCCGATAGCGCGCTGATGATCGCCGATGCCGGCAACAACCGCGTCATGGTCTGGCGCTCGATCCGCCACGGCGAACGGCGCGGCATGCGATTTCGTGCTCGGCCAGGCGGGCGTCGACGCATCAGGAGTATAACGCCGCCGCATATTATCCCACCGCGGCGACCGTCAACATGCCTTACGGGCTTGCACGTCTTGGCGGCCAGCTCATCGTCGCCGACACCGCCAATTCGCGGCTAATCGCATTCGATGCGGACAGGCTCGCCATGGGCGCCGCCGCGACGCGCCTCGCCGGGCAGCGCCGGTTCTCGGACAAAGGCGACAATCGCTGGGCTCCCCCGTGCCGCGACAGCCTCTGCTGGCCCTACGGTGTGTCGGCCTGCGGCCGCCATCTCGTCGATCGCGGATTCGGGCAATAATCGCGTCATGCTTTGGGAGACGGCGTCATGAGCGCGCAGCCGCGGCTCGAGAGCCATGACGATTTGCGCATCGAAATCCGCGTGCGAGGCCGAGTGCAGGGCGTCGGATTCCGTCCGGCGGTTTGGCGCATCGCGCGAGCGCTGCATCTTGGCGGGGAAGTGCTCAACGACGCGGAAGGCGTGCTGGTGCGCCTGCAAGGCCCCTCTTGCGCGATGAAGACCTTCATCGAACGGCTTTACACCGAGGCGCCACCGCTCGCGCGGATCGAAGCAATCGTAACCAGGCCCTATGAGCGCCGATTGCCCGGCATGTTCCGGATCGCGGAGAGCGCCTGCGGGGCGGTCCACACGGAGATCTCGCCGGATGCCGCGATCTGCGACGCATGCGCGGCGGAGGTTCGCAATCCGTTCGAGGGGCGCTATCGCTATCCCTTCACCAATTGCACCCATTGCGGCCCGCGCCTGAGCATCATCGCCGGCGTCCCCTATGACCGCGCGCGGACGACAATGGGGGTCTTCGATCTGTGCGAAGCCTGCCTCGCCGAATATCGCGACCCGTCCAATCGCCGCTTTCACGCCGAGGCCATCGCCTGCCATAGCTGCGGTCCGCGCGCGTCGCTCGTCCGCTTCGACGGACGCCCGATCAGTTTCGATCAGCATTCGATGCTCGACGATGTCGATGCGGTCTGCAGCCTGCTGCAAAAGGGCGAGATCGTCGCGATCAAGGGGCTGGGCGGCTATCAGCTCGCCTGCGACGCGACGAATGCGGGGACGGTTGCGCGGCTGCGGGAGAGAAAAGGACGCGACGCCAAGCCCTTCGCGCTGATGGCGCGCGACCTGGACGTCATCCGCCGCTATTGCCGTGTCAGCGACAAGGAAGAAGCGGCGTTGACGCGGCATGGAAGCGCCGATCGTGCTGCTGCGGGCCATCGGTCCCGATCGGCTGCCGGACGCCGTCGCCCCGCGCCTCGATACGCTCGGCTTCATGCTGCCGACGACGCCGCTGCATCTGCTGATCTTGCGCCGCATGGACCGTCCCGTGGTGATGACCAGCGGCAATATCGCCGACGAGCCGCAAGTCACCGCGGACGCGCAGGCCATCGAACGGCTTGCCGGCATCACCCCTTACGCGCTTCTGCACGATCGCGACATCGCCAATCGCGTCGATGATTCCGTGGTCCGGGAAATCGGCGGCAAGATACGCCTGATCCGGCGGGCACGCGGCTATGCGCCCTCGCCGATCAAGCTGCCGCCGGGCTTCAGGAATGCGCCCGATATTCTCGCCATGGGCGGCGAGCTGAAGGCGGCGGCCTGTCTCGTCAAGGACGGCATGGCGATCCCGACGCAGCATCTGGGCGACCTGGAAAACGCCGCCACCTACGGCGATTACCGCAAGGCGATCGGGCTATATAGCGGGCTGTTCGATCACAACCCGAAGGCGCTGATCGTCGATCAGCATCCGGAATATCTCTCCGCCAAGCTCGGTGCCGAGCGCAGCCGCAGCGACGATCTTCCGCTGTTGAAGGTACAGCATCATCATGCCCATATCGCCTCGTGCCTTGCCGAAAACGGGCACGCGCTCGATGCCCCGCCGGTTCTCGGCATCGTGCTCGACGGCCTCGGCTTCGGCGACGACGGCTCCATCTGGGGCGGCGAATTTCTGCTGGCCGACTATCGTGCAGTATGAGCGGCTCGGCTGTCTCAAGCCGGTCGCGATGCTGGGCGGCGCTCAGGCGGTGCGCGAGCCTTGGCGCAATCTCTATGCGCACTTGATGGCCGAGATGGGCTGGCCCGAATTCGAGATGAACTTCGCGGAGCTGGAGCTTTACGGTTTTCTCCGGGGCAAGCCGCGCGCGACGCTCGACGCCATGCTCAAGCGCAATCTGAACTCGCCGCTCGCATCGTCCTGCGGCCGGCTGTTCGACGCGTTCGCGGCCGCCATCGGCGTTTGCCGCGAACGCCAGTCCTATGAGGGTCAGACCGGGCGCCGAGCTTGAAGCGATGGCCGACGAGGAAACGCTGCGCCATCCCGGCGAGGACCGCTATCCGATCGCGCATTCCAAGGCTAGCGGCGAGCGGCCTGCCCTATATCGAGCCGCTCGGCATGTGGCGGGCGGTGCTCGGCGACCTGCTGCTGAAGACGCCCGCGCCGGTCATGGCCGCGCGCTTTCATATCTGGCTCGCCGAGTCCGTCGCCGCGATGGCCGCCAAGCTCGCGCGGCGCGACAGCCCTGAGCGGCCCGCGTTTCACGCACGTCGCGCTGTCGGGCGGCTGTTTCCAGAACCGCATCCTGTTCGAGGAAGTGACCGATCGTCTGAGGGCGGACGATTTCACCGTGCTCAGCCATGCGCGGCTGCCCGCCAATGATGGCGGTCTCGCGCTCGGTCAGGCCGCCATCGGCGCGGCCCGGCTCATCCGCGCTCAAACGCAAGGCCAAGGAAACGCAATATGTGTCTCGGCATTCCCGGCCGCATCGTGACGATCGACGATGTCCAGAAGAAGCTCGCCACCGTCGATGTGAGCGGCGTCAGGCGTCAGGTCAACATCGCCTGCATCGTCAACGAGGAGCATCCGGTCCATGCGTGCCTCGGCGACTGGGTGCTGGTTCATGTCGGCTTCGCCATGAGCCGCATCGACGAAGCAGAGGCGGCCGCAGACGCTGCAGATCCTCACCGAACTCGGCGAAGCGCAGGCGGAGATCGAAGCGATGCGCTCTCGGCGGCGGAATAGGAATAGGAGGCTAACCGATGTCTTCCGAAAGCGATCTGCAGTCTCTCTATCCGTTCCTGCACGGCAAGCAGCAGGATGCCGGCCAGCTCGACGCCGCGCTGCTGCATTCGGTGAGCGGAAAAGGCGAAAGACTCGCGACAGACCAACGAAGCGTTCTTCGGCGAGCAGGCCGACATTCTGGTCGCCGCCGCCAAGTCGGTCGCTGGCGTCTATCGCAAGGGCGGCCGGCTGTTCACCATGGGCAATGGCGGCTCGAGCTGCGACGCCTCGCATGTCGCGGTGGAGTTCGTGCATCCGGTCACCGCCGGGCGTCCGGCGCTGGCCGCGATCAATCTCGTCGCCGACCTCGCGATGATCTCGGCGGTCGGCAACGATGTGGGCTTCGAGCACGTCTTCGTGCGCCAGGTCATCGCGCAGGCGCAAGGCCGGCGACGGGCTGATCGGCATCTCGACCAGCGGCAATTCGGCCAACCTCATCGCCGCGTTCGCCAAGGCGAAGGAAATGGGCCTGGCGACGATCGGCCTGACCGGCGGCGACGGCGGCAAGATGAAAACGTCCGGCGTCGTCGATCATTGCCTCGTCGTGCCGTCCACCTCCATCCACCGCATCCAGGAAAGCCACGTCGCGGTCTATCACATCCTGTGGGATCTCGTGCACACGCTGCTCGCGGACGATCGCGGCTCGGCGGTCAGCAAAGGAGCTGCGGCATGAAATATGTCGACGAATTCCGCGACCGGGACAAGGCGGCCATCCTGGTCAGGGAGATCGAGAAGCTGGCCGCCGGCATCGAGATCGCCAAGACGCGGCCCGATGCAGATCATGGAGGTCTGCGGCGGCCACACGCATTCGATCTTCCGCTACGGCATCGAAGGGATGCTGCCGGACGCGATCGAGTTGGTGCACGGGCCGGGCTGCCCGGTCTGCGTGCTGCCGATGGGCCGCGTCGACGATTGCATCTCGATCGCGGAGCGCGAGGGGGTGATCTTCACCACCTTCGGCGACGCGATGCGCGTGCCCGGCTCGAAGAAGAGCCTGCTGCAGGCCAAGGCCGACGGCGCCGACGTGCGCATGGTCTATTCGCCGATGGATGCGCTGGCGCTCGCCCGCAAGAACCCCGACCGCGAGGTGGTGTTCTTCGGCCTCGGCTTCGAGACGACGATGCCTTCCACCGCGCTGACGGTGCTGCAGGCGGCGTCGGAGGGCATTCGGAATTTCTCGCTGTTCTGCAATCACATCACCATCATGCCGACGATCAAGGCGATCCTCGACAGCCCGGATCTGCAGCTCGACGGCTTTCTCGGCCCCGGCCACGTCTCCATGGTGATCGGCACCGCGCCCTATCAGTTCATCGCGCAATATTACAAGCGGCCGATGGTCGTCGCCGGCTTCGAGCCGCTCGACGTGCTGCAGTCGATCTGGATGGTGCTGCGGCAGATGGCCGAAGGCCGCGCGAGGTCGAGAACCAATATGCGCGCATCGTGCCGGACGCGGGCAACGCGGCGGCGCTGCACGCTGTATCGCAAGGTCTACGAACTGCGCGAGTTCTTCGAATGGCGCGGCCTCGGCTCGATCGACCATTCCGGCGTGAGGGTGCGCGAGGCCTACGCCGGCTTCGACGCCGAGCGCAAGTTCAGCGTGCCGAACGTGCGGATCGCCGATCCGAAATGCTGCCAATGCGGCGAGGTGCTGAAGGGCGTCATCAAGCCATGGCAATGCAAGGTGTTCGGCACGGCCTGCACGCCCGAGACGCCGCTCGGCGCGCTGATGGTGTCGTCCGAAGGCGCCTGCGCGGCCTATTACCAGTATGGCGGCATCAAGAAGCAGGCAGGCGGCCGCATGACCATCGTTCCGTTCATGCGCACAAGGCCGCTCGGCCGCCTGCAGGTGCCGAAAGTCACGCTGGCCCACGGCGGCGGCGGCAAGGCGATGCGCGACCTCATCGACGATGTCTTCGTCGCGCCGTTCGACAACACCACCCTCGCGCCGCTCGAGGATCAGGCGCGCGTCGATCTCGGCGTGCTCGCCGCGCTCGGCGACCGTCTGGCCTTCACCACCGATTCCTTCGTCGTCGATCCGCTGTTCTTCCCCGGCGGCGACATCGGCAAGCTGGCGGTTTACGGCACCGTCAACGATCTCGCCGTCGGCGGCGCGGTGCCGCTGTTCCTTTCCTGCGCCGTCATCATCGAAGAGGGCGTGCCGGTCGAGCTGCTGCGCCGCATCAGTGCGTCCATGGCGGAGGCGGCGCGCGATCGCCGGCGTTCAGATCGTCACCGGCGACACCAAGGTGGTGCAGAAGGGCGCCTGCGACAAGCTGTTCATCACCACGACCGGCATCGGCGCGATCCGCCAGGGGTTGGACCTGGGTGCGCATAAGGCGCGAGCCGGCGATGCCGTCCTCGTCAACGGCGCTGCTCGGCGATCACGGCGCGGCGATCCTCGGCGCGCGGGGCGACATGGCGCTGGACTCGCCCATCGAGAGCGACTGCGCGCCGCTGCACGGGCTGGTCGCAGGACATTCTGGCTGCCGCGCCCGGCACGCGTCTCATGCGCGACGCGACGCGCGGCGGCGTGGCGACGGTGCTCAACGAGATCGCCTCGGCTTCGGGTGTGGCCATCGAGATCGAGGAGACCGCCACACCCATCCGCGACGAAGTGAAGGGCTTCTGCGAAATCCTCGGGCTCGATCCGCTCTATCTCGCCAACGAAGGCAAGCTCGTCGCCGTCGTTCCGCCCGACGAGGCCGATGCGGCGCTTGCGGCGATGCGGGCCCATCCGCTCGGGGTTGGCGCGCGCCTGATCGGCTACGCCGGCAAGGGCGAGGCGGGACGGGTCACCATGCGCACCTCGTTCGGCGGGCGGCGCATCGTCGACATGCTGGTCGGCGAGCAGCTGCCGAGGATCTGTTGAGGCAACGACAATGCACGAGCTCGGCATCACCCGCAACATCGTCGCCATCGTCAGTGAAGCCGCGGATGGACGCCCGGTGCGGCAGGTCACGCTCGAGATCGGCAAGCTGTCCGGCGTGATGGCCGATGCGATCGCCTTCTGCTTCGATGCGGTCGCCAAGGGCACCCCGCTCGAAGGAGCGAAGCTCGACATACGGGAAATCGACGGGCTGGGCGAATGCTCCGCCTGCGGAGCGGAATTCGGGATGCCGACATTGTATACGCCATGCCCTTGCGGCTCGCGCAGCGTCAAGCGGCTGCGGGGCGAGGAACTGAAAGTTAAGACCATGGAGCTGGAGATCGCCTGATGTGTGGAACCTGCGGATGCGAGAACTCGGAAGGGGCGACGATCGTCAACCTTCAGACAGGCAAGCGTACCACGATGGGCGACGCCTTCGCCCATCACGGGGACAGCACCGGTGCGGCGCACGCCCAAGCGCATAGCCACGGTCCTTACGATCATGAGCATCACCACGCTCACGATCATCGCCACGCCGGCCACGGCCACTATGCCTCGTTGAACCTGGAAGCCAGAATTCTGGAAAAGAACGATGCGCTTGCGGATCAGAACCGTGCCTGGTTCGCCGGGCGTGAGATTCTTGCGCTCAATCTGGTCAGTTCGCCTGGCGCTGGCAAGACGTCGCTATTGGAACGCACCATTCGCGATCTCAACTCGGAGCTGTCCATCAGCGTTATCGAGGGCGATCAGGCGACGGCGAATGACGGCGAACGCATCCGCGCCGCCGGGGCTCCGGCCATCCAGGTCAATACCGGCACCGGCTGCCATCTTGAAGCGGATATGGTGACGCGGGCGGTCCGGGAACTCAGGCCCGGACCAGGCTCGCTGCTGCTCATCGAGAATGTCGGCAATCTTGTCTGTCCGGCGATGTTCGATCTCGGCGAGCACGCGAAGGTCGTCATCCTCTCGGTCACCGAGGGCGAGGATAAGCCGCTGAAATATCCGCATATGTTTCTTGCTGCCGATTTGATGATCATCAACAAGATCGACCTGCTGCCGCATGTGGATTTTGATCTGTCCCTGGCCACGGGCTACGCGCGCGACGTCAACCCTCAGATCGCAGTGTTGAGCCTTTCGGCCCGCACCGGCGAAGGTCTCGGCGGCTGGTACGATTGGCTGAGGCGCGAATGCGCGGGAATGAAAGGAGCGGCCTTCGCATAATTGGTCGCCGCAGTGCGATTCGGCATGAAATCTCTGGAGGCCGTTCCGGTCGGGCAGACGGACGAGGCCCGAGTTAGACGGCATTCAATAATTCTCCAAGGCGCGGCGCGGGCCATCCCGGCCGCACCTCCTTTTTCTTGCCTCGTGTTAAGCGGTTGCCTTTCCCAGGTCCTCAACACGCAGTATGGTACTGGCGGAAGCAAGCGGGGCGGGAATCTGCGATGCCACAAGGAGCTGTAACGGCATTAATTTCGGCGTGCCTGCTGGCTTTGTCGCTTCAATTCGCGCAGGCGTCCACGGCATCGCTCGTCTCCATCAAAACGCCGCGCGGCGTCACACAGAAATTCATACTCATCAAACCCGAAAATCCGGTGGCCGCGGTCATCCTGTTCGCAGGCGGCAAAGGGGCGCTGCGGCTGAAAAGCGCCTCCGCCATGGGCTGGGGCGCGGGCAATTTCCTGGTGCGCAGCCGGGAGAAATTCGCAGGGAACGGGTTGATGGTCGCTGTCATCGATGCCCCGTCCGATCATGGCGATAGTATGGACGCTACCTTCCGCATAAGTGAGGCTCACGCGGACGATGTCACTGCCGTCACCGCCTATCTGAAGACGGAAATGAATGTGCCGGTGTGGCTGGTCGGGACCAGCATGGGGACGTTTTCGGCGGCGAATGGGGCGATCGGCGCGCAAAATATCGACGGATTGGTGCTGACGTCGACGATCACCCGGTCAAAGCCGGATTGGAAGATCGCATCCAGCCATCGAGACGGGGTCGGTAGTATGGCGCTGGCCAAAGTCACCGTGCCCACGCTCATCGTTTCGCACAAGAAGGATGGTTGTGATATCACGCCGCCGTCGGACGCGCCGATACTGCAGTCACAGCTGAGCCAAGCGGCGAAAGTGGAAGTCGTTTTGCTCGATGGCGGCAGCCCACCGCAATCGGAGCCCTGTGAGGCCAAATCGCAGCACGGTTTCCTTGGGATCGAGGATCAGGCGGTGGGCACCATAGCGAAATTCATCAAGGCAAATCTGAAATAGAGCATTGCGTGCGAGACGGAAGCTGGTCTCGCGCGGTGGCTCCGCCATTCACGCCGAATTCCCCTGATTATGTGTGGAACCAAATCCTCCTGGTTGCGTTCCTTTAGGCCGCGTTTTTCGATTGCAGCCGGTGATGCGCAGGCGACATTTTTGGCAGGATGTCGTAATAGGCCAACATTCCAGCAATGCTGTTGGAAACACGAATTTCTGACGATGCTGTCCGACTTCGATCCCGGAATAGCCAGACGATCTAACCTTTTCCCCGCCTTGGGAGGGATTCATGAAGCCTACGGAGCAGAATTCGGCCGATCACGCCGCAGCACAAACGGCTGTTGTTTCCAGCGGCATGGAAAACGGGAAAGTTGACTCGCATGGCGAAATCCAGGAGCTGCTGACTGCGCTGCACGGCGTGCGGAACGGCGATTTTTCTGCGCGTCTGCCGAATGACTGGACCCTGCTCTGGGGCAAGATCGCCGACGCGTTCAACGAGATTGTCGCCACCAACGAGCGGATGGCGCAGCAGCTCGACAGCGTCGGCAAGCATGTGGGGCGCGAAGGCCGCACGCGCCAGCGCGTCAAGCTGGGAGCCCGTGGCGGCGCATGGCTGGGGATGGAGGAATCCGTCAACACGCTGATCGACGACCTGCTCTGGCCGACAGCGGAAGTGACGCGCACCATCGAAGCGGTGGCGCAGGGCAATCTCTTGCAGACCATGCGGCTGGAAGTGGATGGCAGGCCGCTCAAGGGCGAATTCCTGCGCTCGGCCAATATCGTCAACACGATGATCCGCCAGCTCAGCATCTTCACCTCCGAAGTGACGCGCGTGGCGCGTGAGGTCGGCACCGACGGCAAGCTGGGCGGCCAGGCGCAAGTGCGCGAAGTGACCGGCGTGTGGAAGGATTTGACGGAGAGCGTCAACTCCATGGCGTCGAACCTGACGGCGCAGGTCCGCAACATCGCCGAGGTGACCATCGCCGTGGCGCATGGCGATTTGTCGAAAAAGATCACCGTCGACGTGCGCGGCGAAATTCTGCTGCTGAAGGAAGCCATCAACACGATGGTGGATCAGCTCCGCTCCTTCGCCGCCGAGGTGACGCGTGTGGCGCGCGAGGTGGGTACGGAAGGGCGGCTCGGCGGTCAGGCCGTGGTGCCGGGCGTCGCGGGTACGTGGAAAGACCTGACCGACAACGTCAATCTGCTCGCCGCCAACCTGACGACGCAGGTGCGTAATATTGCGGAAGTGACCACAGCCGTGGCGCGCGGTGACTTGTCGCGCAAGATCACCGTCGATGTGAAGGGCGAAATCCTGGAGCTGAAGGACACCATCAACACCATGGTGGACCAGCTCAATGCCTTCGCCTCGGAGGTGACGCGCGTGGCGCGCGAAGTCGGTACCGAAGGCAAGCTGGGCGGACAGGCACAGGTGCCGGGCGTCGCGGGTACCTGGAAAGATCTGACCGACAACGTCAATTCCATGGCCTCGAACCTGACAGCGCAGGTCCGCAATATCGCCGAAGTGTCGACCGCCATCGCCAGCGGCGATCTGTCGAAGAAGATCACGGTGAATGTCAGCGGCGAAATCCTGCAGCTCAAGGAAACCATCAACACGATGGTGGACCAGCTCAACGCCTTCGCCTCGGAAGTGACGCGTGTCGCCCGCGATGTCGGCACGGAAGGCAAGCTGGGCGGCCAAGCGACGGTGCCGGGCGTCGCGGGCACGTGGAAGGACCTGACCGACAACGTCAATTCCATGGCGACCAACTTGACCGATCAGGTCCGCAATATCGCCGAAGTCTCGACCGCCATCGCCAAGGGCGACCTGTCGAAGAAGGTGACGGTGGATGTGCGCGGCGAGGTGCTCGGGCTGAAGGAGACCATCAACACGATGGTCGATCAGCTCAACGCCTTCGCCGAGGAAGTGACGCGGGTGGCGCGTGAAGTTGGCACCGAGGGCAAGCTGGGCGGGCAGGCGACGGTGCGCGGCGTCGCAGGCACCTGGAAGGATCTGACCGACAGCGTCAACTCGATGGCGTCGAACCTCACCGGGCAGGTCCGCAATATCGCCGAAGTGGCGACGGCGGTGGCCGAAGGCGACCTGTCGAAGAAGATCACCGTCAATGTCAGCGGCGAAATTCTGCTGCTGAAGGACACCATCAACACCATGGTGGACCAGCTCAACGCCTTCGCCGCCGAGGTGACCCGCGTTGCGCGCGAGGTCGGCACCGACGGCAAGCTGGGCGGTCAGGCGACCGTGCCGGGCGTTGCGGGCACCTGGAAAGACCTGACCGACAATGTGAACTCCATGGCCAGCAATCTGACGGGCCAGGTTCGCAACATCGCCGAAGTGGCGACCGCCGTGGCGCTGGGTGATTTGTCGAAGAAGGTGACCGTGGACGTGCGCGGCGAAATCCTGGAGCTGAAAGAAACGCTGAACACCATGGTGGATCAGCTCAACCGCTTCGCCGGCGAAGTGACGCGTGTAGCGCGCGAAGTCGGTACCGAGGGGCGGCTCGGGGGTCAGGCAAACGTGCCGGGCGTCGCGGGCACGTGGAAGGACCTGACGGACAACGTGAACCTGCTGGCGGCGAACCTCACAACACAAGTCCGCAACATCGCCGAGGTGACCACAGCCGTGGCGCGCGGCGACTTGTCCCGCAAGATCACCGTGGATGTACGCGGCGAAATCCTGGAGCTGAAGAACACCATCAACACCATGGTGGACCAGCTCAACGCCTTCGCCTCGGAAGTGACGCGCGTCGGGCGCGAGGTCGGCACCGAAGGCAAGCTGGGCGGACAGGCGCAGGTGCCGGGCGTCGCAGGCACCTGGAAAGACCTGACCGACAACGTCAATCTAATGGCGTCGAACCTGACGGCCCAGGTCCGCAACATCGCCGAAGTGGCGACCGCCATCGCGAGCGGCGATCTGTCAAAGAAGATCACCGTGGACGTGCGCGGCGAGATCCTGCTGCTGAAGGAAACGCTGAACACGATGGTGGAGCAGCTCCGCTCCTTCGCCGCCGAGGTGACGCGCGTGGCGCGCGAAGTCGGTACCGAAGGGCGGCTCGCCGGTCAGGCCGTCGTGCCGGGTGTGGGCGGCACCTGGAAAGACCTGACCGACAGCGTGAACTCCATGGCATCGAACCTGACGGCGCAGGTCCGCAACATCGCCGAGGTGACGACGGCGGTGGCGCGCGGCGACCTTTCGCGCAAGATCACCGTCGATGTGAAGGGTGAAATCCTCGAGCTGAAAAACACCATCAACACGATGGTGGATCAGCTCAACCGCTTCGCCGGCGAGGTGACGCGCGTGGCGCATGATGTCGGCACCGAAGGCCGGCTCGGCGGTCAGGCGCAGGTTTCGGGCGTCGCGGGCACCTGGAAAGACCTCACCGACACCGTGAACGTCATGGCCGCCAATCTGACCGAGCAGGTGCGCGGCATCGTGAAGGTCGTGACCGCCGTGGCCAACGGCGACCTGAAGCAAAACCTCACCGTGAAATCCAAGGGCGAAGTCGCGGCCCTCGCTGAAACCATCAACAACATGACCGGTACGCTGGCCATCTTCGCCGATCAGGTGACGACGGTGGCGCGCGAAGTCGGCGTCGAAGGCCGCCTCGGCGGACAGGCGCATGTGCCCGGTGCGGCCGGCACCTGGAAGGACCTGACCGGCAACGTCAATCTGCTGGCCGCAAACCTGACCAACCAGGTGCGCGCCATCGCCGAGGTCGCGACCGCCGTGACCAAGGGCGACCTGACGCGGTCCATTCAAGTGGACGCGCGCGGCGAAGTGGCCGAGCTCAAAGACAACATCAACACGATGATCGAGAATTTGCGGCTCACCACGGACCAAAATACCGAACAGGACTGGCTGAAGACCAATCTCGCCCGCTTCACCAGCATGCTGCAAGGCCAGCGCGATCTCGCGACGCTCGGCCGCATGCTGCTGTCCGAGCTTGTGCCGCTTGTATCCGCCCATCAGGGGCTGATTTACCAGGTGGACAGCGGCGAGCATCCGCATCTGCGCTTGCTGGCGAAATATGCCGACGATCCGAGAAGCGCCTATCCACGCCGTCTGGAGATGGGCGACAGCTTCATTGGCCAGTGCGCCGTCGACCGCCGCCGGATCTTCGTGACCGAGTTGCCGCCAACCGTGTCCCGCATCGACAGCATTCTATACGAAGCACAGCCGCGCAGCCTCGTCGTGTTTCCGGTCGTGTTCAAGGATCAGGTGAAGGCGGTCATCGCGCTCGCCTCGCTGAATGAGTTCGATGCCGCGCAGCTGACCTTCCTGGAACAGCTCACCGAGAGCATCGGCATCGTCTTCAACTCGATCGAGGCGACGATGAAAACGGAGGGCCTGCTGGAACAATCGCAGCAGCTCGCCGCCGAACTTCAGACCCGCCAGAAGGAGCTGCAGCAAATCAACGAGCAGCTTGAGCTGAAGGCTCAACAACTCGCCGAGCGCAATTTCGAGGTGGAGCGTAAGAACCAGGAAATCGAAGATGCCCGCCGGGCGCTGGAAGAGAAGGCGGCGGAACTCGCGCTGACGTCGAAATACAAATCCGAATTCCTCGCGAACATGTCGCATGAGCTGCGCACGCCGCTAAACAGCATCCTGATCCTCGGCCAGCAATTGACGGACAATGTCGAGGGCAATCTCAGTGGCAGGCAGGTGGAGTTCGCCCGGACGATCCACGGCGCCGGCACCGACCTTTTGAACCTCATCACGGATATTCTCGACCTTTCGAAGATCGAATCCGGCACCGTCACGGTCGACGCCGAGGACATCCACCTCTCTAATCTGCTGGAAAGCGTCGCCCGGCCATTCAGGCACGAGGCGGAAACGCGCGGACTGTCGTTCGAGCTCGATCTCGATCCGGGCGTGAACCGTCACATCCAGACCGACTCGAAACGCTTGCAGCAGGTCTTGAAGAATCTGCTCTCGAACGCCTTCAAGTTTACCGAGCAGGGCAAGGTGCGGCTGCATGTCTCCACGGCCACGTCCGGGTGGAGCCCGGACCATCCGACGCTGGCCGCCGCGTCATCGGTGATCGCCTTCGAGGTCACCGATTCCGGCATCGGCATTCCCGCCGAGAAGCAGCGCATCATCTTCGAGGCCTTCCAGCAGGCCGACGCAGGGACAAGCCGGAAATATGGCGGCACGGGCCTCGGCCTCGCGATCAGCCGCGAACTGACTCGCCTGCTTGGCGGTGAAATCCGCCTGCGCAGCACGCCGGGCGTCGGCAGCGTCTTCATTCTCTATATCCCGCAGGATTATGTCGGCCCGGTAGATGCGGGCGCGAAGATGAAGACCGAAGCTCCTCTGACAAATGGCGCGTCGCTCGCCGCCCTCTACGCGGAGCAGATCCCGGAAGAGACCCTCGACGACCGCGCTGAAATCAAACCGGACGACAAGGTATCTGTTGATCGTCGAGGACGATCCGCATTATGGACGCATCGTCGCCGATCTCGCGCGAGACAATGGCTTCAAGGTGTTGGCGACAAGCCGGGGAGCGGAAGCCCTGGCGCTCGCGCAGGAATATCGCCCGACGGCGGTTTCGCTCGACGTGTTCCTGCCCGACATGCTGGGCTGGACGGTGCTGAGCCAGCTCAAGCAGAATCCCACGACCCGGCATATTCCGGTTCAGATCGTCACGCTGGACGAGGATCGCCAGCATGGATTGACGCGGGGCGCGTTCTCGTTCCTGACGAAACCGGCCGGATCGAAGAGTCTGCAATCGGCTTTCTCACGGCTCAAAACCTTCATCGAGCCGCGCCGCAAGCAGCTTCTTGTCGTGGAGGACGACGCCGCCGAGCAGTTCAGCATCGCGCAGCTGCTCGGCCATGACGATCTGGACATCGTCACCGCGAGCAGCGGCGGCGAGGCGCTGGAAATACTGCGCGGCCAGCTCATCGATTGCGTGGTCCTGGATCTGAAACTGCCCGATATGTCCGGTTTCGAAGTGCTCAGGCAGCTTCGCGACGACGCCGGCTCTCGCCGACATCCCCGTCGTCGTCTTCACCGGCCGCGAGCTGACGGCCGAAGAGGATGCGCAGCTTCATATGCTGGCCCGCAGCGTCGTCGTGAAAGGGGTGGAGTCGCCGGAACGGCTGCTGGACGAGACCGCGCTATTCCTGCATCGCGTGGTCGCCGATCTTCCTGCCGAAAAGCAGACCATGCTGAGCAAGCTGCACAGTCATCGGACGAAAACCTGGCCGGGCAGACAGTGTTGCTGGTTGACGACGATGTGCGGAATATTTTCGCATTGAGCAGCGTTCTGGAACGCCGGGGCTTGCGGGTATTGACAGCCACCACCGGGAATGAGGCAATACGCATTCTGCAAACGACGCCCAACGTCGCCATCGTGCTTATGGATATCATGATGCCGGAGATGGACGGCTATGAGACCATGCGCTTTATTCGAGGCAATGCGGATTGGCGCCGTCTGCCGATTATTGCGCTGACCGCGAAGGCCATGAAAGGTGACAGGGAGAAATGTCTTGAGGCCGGGGCATCCGAATATCTGGCAAAGCCCGTCAACACGGAACAGCTCCTCGCGGCGCTGCGCATGTGGCTTCACCGGTAAGGCAGGGCGGGACACCGCATGAGCTCTGACCCGCCCGTCAACATCCTGCTGGTCGACGATCAGCCCGCCAAGCTGATGAGCTACGAAGTCATCTTGCGCGAGCTGGGCGAAAATTTGATCACGGCGGGTTCGGCGGCCGAGGCATTGGAATGCCTGCTGAAAACGGACGTCGCGCTCATCCTGATGGATGTGTGCATGCCGGAGCTGGACGGCTTCGAACTGGTGAAAATGCTGCGCGAACACCCGCGCTTCGAAAAGATCGCCGTTATCTTCGTCTCAGCGATACAGATGTCCGAAATGGATCGGGTGCGCGGCTATGAGACCGGCGCGGTCGATTACATTCCGGTGCCGGTCGTCCCGCAGATCCTGCGCGCCAAGGTCAAAATCTTCGTCGAACTGCACCGCAAGACACGCCAGCTCGAACAGCTCAACAGCGAATTGGAAGAGCGCGTCGCCGATCGCACCGCCGAATTGGTCAAATCGCTGTCGCGCCTCGGCGAGAGCGAGGAACGCATGCGCCTCGCCAGCGAAGCGGCCGAGTTCGGCACCTATGATTACGACACGCCTTCGGACGTGTTTCATTATTCCGCCAATCTGAAGCGTCTCCTGGGCGTCGAGAGCGATGACCCGGCTCAGCCTAGGGGACTTTCTCGGCTTCATCCATCCCGACGACCGCGAGGGCATGCGCCTCTCCATGTACGCCCTCCGGGATGGCAAAGCCGACCGGCAGGAACAGGAGTTCCGCATTCTTCGCGCGGATGGGTCGGTGCATTGGCTGCTCAATCGTGGGCGCCTGTTCCATTTGAGCGGGCCTGAAGGCGGGCAGAGTCATCGCCTGATGGGCACGATTTTGGACATCACCTCCCGCAAGCAAGCCGAGGAGCGGCAGCAGCTTCTGATGGCCGAACTCGATCACCGCGTTAAGAACGTGCTCGCGAATGTCAGTGCCATCGCCCATCTGTCCAGCCTTCGAGCGGTGGCGGTGAAAGGTTTCGTGCAGGCTCTCGACGGCCGCATTCAGGCGATGTCGCAGGCCCATAGCCTCTTGCGGCGCGGCAATTGGGATGGTGCCGATCTCGCCGAGCTGGCCGAGACGCTCATCCGGCCATTCCGCACCGCCGGACAAGGCAATATCCAGATCGAGGGAGCGCCTGTCGCGTTGAGCGCGAAGGCGGCGCAATCGCTCGCGCTCGTGCTCCATGAACTCGCGACGAACGCGGTGAAGCACGGTGCCCTTTCCGCGCCGGACGGGAAGATCATCATTTCCTGGGACCGTGTCTCCAGTAGCGGGCCGGGAGAGATCCGGCTTGTGTGGCGGGAGCTGGACGGTCCGCCGGTCAGCGAACCCGATACGGTCGGCTTCGGCATGACGGCTTTGCGCGCCTCGGCGGCGGAATTCGGCGCCTCGCTGGACTGCGGCTTCAGCCGCGAAGGACTGGTCTGCACCTTGATCGGCGCGTTCCAGCGGCCGGGGATTGAATTTCCGCGAATGTCCGGGCCCGGCACGGACGGCGTTCGTGAATGGCCCTCGCCCCATGGGTGGTCCGGGAGAGTTTGCCCCAATCACCGGAAAGCGCATTCTCATCGTCGAGGACGAGCCGCTGGTCGCGCTTCAATTGCAGGCCGATCTCGAAAGCGCCGGTCTGCATGTCGTCGGGCCGGTCGGCAGTCTGGCGCAAGGCATGGCTGCCGCGACGAGCGAGGATTTCGACGCAGCGCTGGTCGATGTCAGTCTCGGCCAGGACATCAGCGCGCCCATCGCCGACCAATTGCTGCTGCGGCGCATCCCGTTTGCCTTCGCGACCGGCTATGCGGACGTCAGTCTGCTCCCCGCGCATTTGCGACGCGTCGCCCGGCTCAGCAAGCCCTACGCCGCCCATCAGGTCCGCGAGCTGCTTGACGGGCTGTTTTTCCCCGTCCCGAACAGGGAATGAGCGTCTCTCGTGCGCCGAGGCATGACGGCGCAGGACGGTGTCCGGCAAAATTCGCGCTTTCGCCTGCGTTCCCGCTATTATGACGCCTGTCGAAAGCGGTGCTTTGAGCCGCCGCAAGCCGGGAGCGCGAGCCGATGACCACAGCCCATGCCACATCAGCGAATGACAATCGGAGCAGCCCGCGCGTGGCCACGCTCGCCGCTCTCAAACTCCGCTTCGGTCCGCGTTATGCCGACAGTCCGGCGCTTCGCCAGCAGCACGGGCACACGACCACCTGGATCGCCAACCAGCCGCCGGAAGCGGTGATATTCCCGGAAAACACCGAGGAAGTGGTCGAAATCGTCAATCTGTGCCGCGAAAGCCGCACACCGATCATCGCTTTCGGCGTCGGCACGTCGCTCGAAGGCCACCTCAATGCCCCGCTCGGGGGTGTCTGCCTGGATTTCGCGCGCATGAAGCGCATCCTCGCGGTTAACGTCGACGACATGGATTGCGAGGTCGAGCCGGGCGTCACGCGCAAGGAACTGGAAGCCTATTTGCGCGATACCGGGCTGTTCTTTCCGATCGACCCGGGCGCGGACGCCACGCTCGGCGGCATGGCGGCGACGCGTGCATCCGGCACGATGGCCGTCCGCTACGGCACCATGCGCGAATGTGTCTTGAACCTCACCGCGGTAATGGCGGACGGCAGCGTCGTACGCACTGCCGGGCGGGCGCGCAAATCCTCGGCGGGATACGACCTGACGCGGCTGCTGGTCGGCTCGGAAGGGACGCTGGGCATCACGACCGCGCTGACGCTCAGGCTGTTCGGCGTGCCCGAAACCATATTGGCGGCGGTCTGCCCCTTCAAGACGCTGGACGGCGCCTGCCGCACCGTCACGCAGGCCATACAGCTTGCCCTCGGCCTTGCCCGCATCGAATTGCTCGACCCGGTTCAGATGCGTGCGGCGAACAGCTATTCGAAATTATCGCTCGCCGAAGTGCCGACGCTGTTTCTCGAATTCCACGGCACGCGCCAGGCAACCATCGAACAGGTGGAAATCTTCAAGGAACTCGCAGCCGCCGAAGAGGGCGGTCCGCTCGAATGGGCGGAGCGTCCCGAAGATCGCACCCGCCTGTGGCAAGCGCGTCACGATGTCTATTTTGCGAATCTCGGGCTGCGCCCCGGCATGACCGGCGTCGCCACCGATGTCTGCGTGCCGCTTTCGCGCCTTGCCGACTGCGTGACCGAAACCCATGCGGACATTAACGAAATGGGCCTTATCGCACCCATCGTCGGCCATGTCGGTGACGGAAATTTCCACGTCATGCCTCTGGTGGATATGGTGGACGCGGATGAAATCGACCGGGTCGAGAAATTTAACGAGCGGCTGGTTCGGCGCGCTCTCGCCATGGGCGGCACCTGTACCGGGGAGCATGGCGTCGGCTCCGGCAAGATGAAGTTCATGGAAATGGAGCACGGCGCCGGAATTGCCGTTATGGCTGCCATAAAGAAGGCTTTAGACCCTTATAACATACTCAATCCTGGGAAGATCATTGCTTTGCCATAAGGTTGCTCTATGTTTTGCAGCCGTACGGTAGAGGCTGCATCTCCGTGCGTATCGGCTGGAGGTATCGTTGGGTTCGCTCCTGGCTGCCCTGACAACGATTGTCGTTACCGTACTCGCTGCGCTGTTCGCGGTGCCGTACATCGTTGACTGGAACGATTACAGGAGCGCCTTCGAAGTCCAGGCCGCGAAGATCGTCGGCCGGCCGGTCCGGGTGGCGGGCAATATCGATCTGACCATCCTGCCAGTGCCCGTGCTGAATGTGCGCGGGCTCCGCATCGCCGATGAATATGGCAAGTTCGACAAGCCGTTCGCCGAGGTGGAAGAGCTGAATGTCATATTGGCTCTGCCCCCATTGCTGAGTGGCACGATCGAAGCGAAATCCATCGAGCTGGACCAGCCGGTCCTTCGATTGAAGATCGACGAGTTCGGCGAGGGTACCTGGCAGAGCATCGGCCCGCACGGGTTCGACATCCCGCTACCGGTGCGGGAAGTGATCCTTAACAGCGTCGACATCAAAGACGGCACGGTGGAGCTTCGAAACGGGCACGAAACGGCCCCGCGCCGGATCCATCGCGTTTCGGGCACTTTCTCGGCCGAGAGTTTGACCGGACCTTTCCGCTTTACGGGGTCGGCGACAACCGGCGGCGACGAACGGGAAATCAAGCTATCCGCCGGACAGATAAGGGGCTCGTCGCTTCGCCTCAAGGCCTCGCTGCGTTCAGCCGATGGCGTGAGCCTTTATCAGCTCGATGGCGATGTGAAGG
Source organism: uncultured Alphaproteobacteria bacterium (assembly GCA_963731855.1). Lineage (GTDB taxonomy): Bacteria > Pseudomonadota > Alphaproteobacteria > Rhizobiales > Rhodomicrobiaceae > R-RK-3. The sequence goes on from CAVSXH010000005.1 coordinate 81,909, forward strand.
GGCTCGACGGGCCAATCCACTATGTCGGACCCGTCGCCGCAAGACTGGCACTCGATGCGGATGCGAAAAAAGCGAAAACCGGACAGCTCGCCGAACCGATGCCGGGCAAGGCCGTGGAGCTGCGCGCCTCGAGCAAGATCACGCTGGAAGACGCCCGGCTCGACGACATCACCATGACGGTGACGCAGAACGACCGGCCACAGTCCTTTACGGGCAGCGCCTTCGCGTCATGGGGAGATATTCCGCGCCTGGATATCGCGGTCGAATCGTCCTGGTTCGATATCGATCAGGTGCTCCGCGCGGACCACGACACGCGGCCCGTTCCGGGGGCTGCGATTGCCGTATTGCCGCGTGTATTCGAAGGCTGGTCTTTCACGCCGCGCCAGGGTCAGATCAAGGCGAAGATCCGGCAGGCTGGTCTGGGCGGCGATGTGGTCGAGGGACTGAACTTCACCGCGTCGCACGACAAGAACGGCTGGCAGATCGAGACGCTGGTCGCCCGGCTTCCCGGCGAGACGGATATCGATGTGAAGGGCACCTTGCCCGCCGGAGATTCCCTGGGCTTCAACGGCGATTTCACGCTTAACGGCAAGAACCTGTCGCGGCTATTGCGCTGGGCGGCTCCCTCGCTCGGCGTGGTCGATGCCGGCAACGCGCAGAACTTCTCGCTCTCCAGCCGCATGACGCTGACACCCGCGAAGCTCGGATTCCAGGAGGCCAAGGGCGCGCTGGGAGACAGCTCCTTCACCGTCGACCTGGTGCATGATTACGGCCCGAACTCCAAGCTCCTGCTCGCCTTGCAGAGCGATCGCCTCGATCTCCGCAGCCTTTACGCGCGCGAAGCCGAGGCGGGCGGCCAAGCCGATCCCGTTCTGTCGGCCCCGGCCGAGCCAGCCAAGACGGCCACTGACGGGTCGGCGCAAACCGAGCCGGCCCGCAAGACGAGCCTTGCGGACGTTTTGCGGACCGTTTTCAAGGCCGAGCAATCCAATGTGAGCCTGCTGATCTCGCAGCTTCAGCTGCCCGAATTCGAAGCGCGCGACGTGCGCTCCGCCTTCCGCTATGAGAAAGGCACCTTCGATATCAAAGAGCTGAATCTCGCATCGACCGACGGTCTGCGGGTCAAGGCGGACGGACGGGTCACGGGCTTCGACAGCAAGCCGGATGGGGAAGTCAACCTATCCATCGACGCCCCTTCGGCGCAGTCCGTCACCAATCTGGCCCGGCTCGCCGGCCTGGATGGCGTCAGCTCGGGAGCCCGTCAGCGCATCGAGGCGCTCGCGCCGTTCCGCCTTTCGGGCAATCTGAGCGCGATCAAGAAGGAGCGCCTGCTAAAGCTGACGCTGGCCGGCAATGCGGGCGGCAGCGAGCTGACCTTCACCGGCCGGCTGGGCGGCGACCTCAACGCCCTGCGCGACGCGAAAGTCGACATCACCGGCATGATCGGCAACGCCAACGGACACCGGCTCATCGCTCAGCTCGCTCCCGAAGTCGCTCTTGGCGCAGATGCGACCGCCCAGACCGGAGCGGGGGTTCTGAATGTATCGGCGCTTGGCGCGATCAAGTCCGGCCTCGTCAGCCGGATCGAATTGCAAACTCCGCAGGCGCGCGGCCGCTTCGAGGGCGAAATCGGGCTGCTGGACGAGCCATCCTGGACGCTTAAGGGCAATCTCGATATGCGGGCTTCGCAGGCGGGCACGGCGCTCTCCATGCTGCGCCTGGCTCCAGGCGGATCGCCGATCACAGGTGCGATCGATTTGCATGCCGTCATATCCAAGGATGCGGCAAAATACGGCGTCACCGACCTCGCGCTCACAATCGGCGGCGAGACGATCCGCGGCACCGCTGAAGTGGATATGGCCCGGAGCCGGCCGATGGGGAAGATCGACATCAACGCGGCCTCGGCCGCTCTGCCGAAAATCGCGGCCTATCTCGTCGATTGGGATCGCCAGGACCCGACCGCGCAAATCGCCGAGGCCGCGACCGGCGGTTCGGGCTACTGGCCCAACCGCACCTTTGCTCTGGCGGCCATGCAAGCCGTCGATGGCACGCTGAAATTGAAGGCGTCCACCATGACGCTCGCCGAGGAGGTTCCGCTCACCGATGCTCGGCTTGAAGCGTCGCTTTCGTCGGGCACGCTTACCGTTTCGCGGCTGGAGGGGCGGCTTTACGCCGGAAAGTTCATGGCGTCCGGCACGCTCAAGGCCCTGACAGGACGCGCGGGCCTCGACGCAAAGCTCAGTCTCGACGATGCCGATCTCGCGACCCTCACGCAGGTGGCCGGAGGCAAGGAACTGGCGAAGGGCAAAGCCGACCTCCAGCTTTCGCTGGCCGGCGAAGGCTTCAGCCCGCGCGGCATGTTGATGGTGCTTTCGGGCGCAGGCGAGGCGCGGCTGGACAAGGGAACCCTCCACGGTCTGTCTCCCGCCGTGCTGAAGAAAGCGGCAAACACCTATATGACCCAGGAGATCCCCGAGAAAGCGCGGCTTACGGCGCAGCTCGACGGCGATTTCCGCAAGGGGAATCTCGGCTACGCGCCGATCACCGCCCCCATCCAGATCAAGGACGGCGTGATCCACATTCGCGATGCGGAATTCACGGGCGACGACTATAGCGCGAAGACGGGCCTCACGCTCGATCTCGGTGCGCTGCGGCTCGATAGCGAGTGGGAAGTCGCCTATAACGGCAAGACCGATGATGCACAGCGGCTGCCGCCGGTGCATCTCGTCTTCGCGGGACCGCTCGCGGGGTTCGGGAATTTGAATGCCCAGATCTCCATCGATCAGTTCGAGCGCTATTTGTCCATAAAGCGCCTGGATCTGGACATGGAGCGGTTGGAGAAACTGGGCCAGCCGCAGCGCGGAGCGGCAAAGGGCCAGCCCCCAGCTCCCCGCAAAGGATCGGCGCCAGTGTCATCCGGCAGCTACCCTCAGCCTCAGCCAGCGGCGCCGGGCGGGGCACCCTCGGTCACCATACCGACCCAATCGGTGCTTCAAGCTCCGCCTGTGATCCTCGATCAACCCGGGACGGCCGCGCCGAAAGCTGGCGCCCCGAAGCCGGTCGAGGCAGCGCCGACGGGAGGGTGGTCGGCCGGCGTTGAGGCGACGGGCAAGACGCCAGAGCAGCCGCCGCAGCCTCCGCAACCGGCAGGGGCGAAGAATCCCGCGAATTTCGAGGCGCAGATTCGCGAGGTGCTCGGTAATCAGCAAAGACCGCTGGGCGAGAGCTACAATGGTGGCGACCCGCAATACCGCACCCAAAGCTATTCGCGGGGCGGAGTGAGGGTCGAAGAGTAAAGCTCGTACCTCTCTCCTAATCCCCGCGAAAGCGGCGACTGTGTTAAATGTCAAGTGCATGTCGAAGCTTGCCAAGCCTGTTGTCGGCACTTCCAGCGGGCAACCATCGGCTTCATCCACGCTTGTCCCCGTGCGAAGTGAAACCATATCCTCCACGATGAGGCATTTGAAGGAATGCTGCGTTGCCCCGGCAATGTTCGGTTGCCCGCTGCGCCTGATAGTCAATCGGCACTTGGGGTCACGCGAGTCTGAAATAGCGACCATGTTTTGAGTCGCAGGCCAAATTAGATCGATCCCAAGGTCGCCAGCAGGTGTTCGGCAGCTTTCAGATCCGCCGTATTGGAGCCCTCCGCGAAGTGTTCGAGCACCGGCTGCAAAAGCGCCCGGCCGCGCTCGGGTCGCCCCTGGCTGGCAAGGAGAACAGCGAGGTCGGTCGCGGCGCGGAGCTCCCAGCCCCGCGCGCCCTGACGACGGCTCAGCTCAAGCGACTCCATGAAGTGCATTTCCGCCTCATCCGCGCGAGCCTGCGGCATCGACAAAAGGAGACCTCCCTTCACGCGCAGCAACTCCGGCATGTACAAAAGATCACCGTTCGTTTTCACCCGCCGCATCGTATCGTCGATGAGTGCTATGCCGTCGGCGAAACGCGCGACCGCCGAAAGGCCTTTAACAAGTGAGATATTGAGCTCGGTGGTGAGCAGCTCGTAAGGCATGGAATGGAGCGTCTCCAGACAGTCCTCCAGCATCCCCACTCCGCCTCTTGCGTCGCCCCGGCGGATGGCCAGCTCACCTGCGAAGCCTCGCCCGACCGCTCGATAGGGTGCCAACGAATGGGACTCGGAATGGGAAATGAGCAAATCTATATGCTCTTCAGCGCTTTGGAGATCGCCGGTCCAGAGAAACACGGAAACACCCCAGATCAAGGCGATGGACAGGGTCAATGAATGGTGCATCGCGGCGGCGTCGTTTACTGTCTGGCGAACCTGCTCAACCGCCTGAGCTGGATGGCCTTGCAACCACAGGTTTCTTGCCAGGATGGCACCGGCTAAATTTTTGCCCTCGAAGCCGAGATAGATCGTTGTCGTGCGGCGAGAGCGCGGCTTATGAGATAGCGCTGCCTCAAGCTCCGAACGAGCGAGCCCAAGGTCGCCGCTAAGCTGAAGTGAGATCCCCAAAATAGCATGTGCCAACGCGGCAGCGCCCAAATCCTCCACCGTTCCAGCGATTACAGAGCAGCGTCTGGCGTAGTTCAGGGCAGTTGTGAAGTTTCCGGTGCGCAGATGGAACATATTCAGCGGGCCGAGCAGCCGCAGCTGTTCGAGGGGATCGCCATGGGCTTCGGCGATCGCAAGGCTACGGTTCAAGGCCGCGCCCGCCGCATGCCTGCCTCCGCGGGTGAACATCAACGACACGCCCAGGGCCGCCTGAAGGTGCATCTCCTCGAGTCCGCCGCGAGTGGTATCGCCCAGAGCGACGAGCGCCCGCTCCGACCAGCGATGACATTCGGTCAGCAGAGACATCGCCAAAAAAACCGGCGCGGCCGCGACGGCAAGTGCAACGCCGACTTCTGCATCACCGCCCGCACCAAAGCACCATTCCAATGCCGCGCGGACATTGTTGAGAGCGGCAAAGTGGGGCGTCCGTTCCGCCCCTGTCGACAAGGTCGGCCAGTCACTTCCAGTCTGCTCCACCCATTGCCGGTAGTAGGTCGCGTGGCGCACGGCTAACTCGGCGAGCTCTGCGTCGGCGATGCTGATTTTGAGGGCATAAGCGCGCGTCGTGTCCAAGAGCCGATAGCGCATCATTGCGCCCATGGGACGGGTCGCAACCATCGATTTGGCAACGAGGCCGTCGATGGCGCCAAAAACGAGTGGCTGATCGATGGTCGCGCTTGTCGCCACTGCCAGTGCCGCGTCGAGCGTAAAAGGTCCAACGAATACGGCTAGCCGGCGAAGCACCACCCGTTCCAGTTCGGAAAGGAGCCCATAGCTCCAGTCCAGCATGGCCTGCAAGGTCTTCTGACGCGGCGGGGCTGCGCGCCCCCCCGGCCACAGAAGTGTCAGGCGCTGGTCGAGAAGTGCAGCCGTCTGATGCAGGCCATGGGATTCGACGCGTCTGGCCGCCAGCTCGATCGCGAGCGCCACGCCGTCGAGCTTCCGGCAGATGCTACCTGCGATTGCGGTTTCTGCGTCGCCAAAGTCAAAGCGGGCGCCACTCGCCACCGCGCGCTCCAGAAACAGCTGGGTCGCGGGAAAGGTCTGGGCGACCTCGGCGGTGAGCGTGGGATCGTCCGGTGGGCACGCAAGAGGATCCAATTTGTACACCTGCTCCCCCTCGACCTGAAGAGCCTCGCGGCTTGTCGCCAGGATATGGACTTGCGGTGCGGTGATGAAGATCGCTGACGCCAGGGCTGACACCGCCTCGATGACATGCTCGCAAGTATCGAGGATCAGGAGAATTCGCTTGTCCCGCAGATAGGCCATCAGGCCGGGCGTCGCGTCATCAGACTGAACGGACAGCCCCAGCATCGAGGCCACCGCTGTGGCGGCCAGCCCGGGGTCGCTCAGCATGCCAAGGTCGACGAACAGCGCGGCGCCGTCAAAGGCCTCGATCAGCCGATGTGCGACCGCGACCGCGACGGTGGTCTTGCCAATGCCTCCGGCCCCGACGATCGTGACAAAGCGTGCAGTGGTCAGCTGCGTGGACAGCCTTACGACGTCATCGCTGCGCCCGACCATGCGGAGCAGCCGGCTGGGCAGGTTGGCATGGGGAAAGCTTGCGGCAACGTTCGCAAGCACAGGGCTCTGATCGCTCGACCGCGAGATCGGCGCTACGAAGCAATAGCCTCGCCCAGCCATGGTCGCAATGTATCGCGCGCCGTCCTTACCATCGCCGAGCGCCTTGCGCAGGCTGGCGACGTGATAGCGCAAACTGCCTTCTTCCACGGTTACGTCGGGCCAGACCCGCGCCAACAATTCCTTTTTGCCGACGACTTCGTTGGGGCGAGACAAAAGAGCGATCAAAATGTCGAACGCTCTCGCGCCCAGTTCTACGGGGGCGCCCTTCCTTGTGAGGAGTCGCTCGCCCTCGAGAAGGCGGAAAGGCCCAAACGAAAGGGCCTCCTTGGTCTGCGCTGCCGCCCTCATCATGGCACCGTCTTTCGTAGAGGACTGGCCGGGTCACATCTTAAGTCAACGGGCGGTTCTAAGCTAGAGCGTCGAGCGGTCGGCCTCGCAGTTTGTTAGGGGAGCACCTGGCAACCTTTAACAACGTCTCACAAGACTTAACGAGCATTTCCGGCAGCCCTCTGCGCAAATGTTTGCTCCGATGAGCGGTTACGGACGAACCAATCTCAGGCTACCCCGCACATCGGTAAGTGGCTTGGCCTGGCCCGCGACCTGCCCGATCAATTACCGACGCAAGGAGTTCGACAGATGGCAACGTCCGAAACGAATGCAATCCGGCCCTTTTCCGTTAACTTTCCCGATGAGGCGCTTGCGGATCTTCGGCGGCGCATAAAAGCGACAATCTGGCCCGAGCAAGAAACAGTCGCGGATACTACGCAGGGCGTGCAGCTCGCGACGATGCAAAAACTCGCGAGCTATTGGGCATCCGAACACGACTGGCGCAAGGTCGAGGCGCAGCTCAACGCTCTCCCGCAATTCATCACGAACATCGATGGGCTCGACATTCATTTCATCCACGTCCGTTCGAAGCATGAGAATGCGTTGCCGCTTATCGTCACGCATGGGTGGCCCGGCTCGATCATCGAGCAGATGAAGATCATCGAGCCGCTGACCAATCCCACGGCGCATGGCGGGAGCGCAGCGGATGCCTTCCACCTCGTGATCCCGTCGCTACCGGGCTACGGCTTTTCGGGCAAACCGACTGCGCCTGGATGGAATCCCTTCAGCATTGCGAAAGCATGGGCGACGCTCATGCAACGCCTCGGCCACACAAAATACGTGGCGCAGGGTGGCGATTGGGGCAATGCCGTTTCGGAGGTGATGGCTTTGCAGCAGCCGCCGGGATTGCTCGGCATTCACACCAACATGGCGGCGACGGTTCCGCCCGACGTTTCGAAGGCGCTTGCCGCCGGTGGCCCGTCGCCGGCCGGCCTTTCGCCGGAGGAAAAGCACGCATATGACCAGCTCGACGATTTCTATAAGAATGGGCTGGGTTACGCCGTCGAGATGAACAACCGCCCGCAGACGCTCTACGCGCTCGTCGATTCGCCGGTTGGTCTCGCTGCCTGGATGCTCGATCACGACATTCGCAGCTACCAGATGATCGCCCGCGTTTTCGACGGCAAGCCTGAAGGGCTGAGCCGCGACGACGTTCTCGACAACATCACGCTCTATTGGCTGACCAAGACCGCGATCTCCTCGGCGCAACTGTACTGGGACACGGCGCATAATTTGCCGGCGGGCGGCTTCTTCGACGTGAGAGGCGTTACGCTTCCGGTCGGTGTAAGCGCCTTTGCGGAAGAAATCTATCAAGCGCCGAAAAGCTGGGCAGAGAAGGCTTATGTGAAGCTCCTCCACTACGGCAAGCATCCAAAAGGCACACACTTCGCGGCCTGGGAACAGCCTGCGCTCTTCGTGTCCGATGTGCGCGCGACATTCAAATCACTGCGCCAAGCCTCGTGAAGTAACGGGCGGCGCGCCAAATGCGCGCGCCGCGGATGGGGCGCACACGACCGAGATCAATGCGAGCCACGTGGCCTTCATCTCGCACCCCAAGGAGGTCGCACAGCTGATCGAACGCGCAGCAGCCGCCAAATAGGAGACAGGCCATCTTTCCCAAGATTCGCTCAATCTGACTTTGCAAAGCACACAGCACTAGGAGAAAGCCATGCCGAAAATAGCGCCTTGCCCCAGCGTGCTTGCCGCCTTAGCGGCAGCACTCGGCATCGCCGTCCTCGCCGGGCAGAGTACACCCGCTTCGGCTGGCGATACCGCAATTCGCCCGTTCCAGATCAGCGTTCCCGAAGCCGCGCTCGTTGATCTCCGCAGGCGCATCGCCGAAACGCGGTGGCCCGACAAGGAGACCGTTATGGACGGCTCCCAGGGCAATCAACTCGGGAAACTCCAGGACATCGTCCGCCATTGGGGAACCGATTACGACTGGCGCAAGGTCGAGGCGCGATTGAACGCGCTGCCCATGTTCATGACCGAGATCGACGGTGTCGACATCCATTTCATTCACGTGAAATCCCGTCACGCGAATGCCTTGCCTCTCATCATCTCGCATGGTTGGCCCGGTTCGGTTATCGAGCAGATGAAGGTCATTGAACCGCTGACCAATCCGACGGCGCATGGGGGCCAGGCGGCGGATGCATTCGACGTCGTGATCCCGTCGATGCCCGGTTATGGCTTCTCCGGCAAGCCGACCGGCACGGGCTGGAATCCGGAGCGCATCGCCAGGGCCTGGACGGAACTGATGAAGCGCATCGGCTACACCCGTTACGTCGCCCAGGGCGGCGACTGGGGCTCCCCCGTTTCCAGCGCGATGGCGCGCCAGGCGCCGGCGGGATTGCTCGGCATCCACATCAACCTGGCCGCGACGCTGCCGCCCGACGTGGCGGCCGTGCTCGGCGCCGGCGGGCCAGCTCCGGCCGGACTCTCCGAGAAGGAACGCGCGGCGTTCAACTCGCTCGACAAGTTCTACAAGATGTACAGAGCCTACGGCGCGATAATGGGCACCCGGCCGCAGACGATCGGCTACGCCTTGACAAACTCGCCCGTTGGGCTTGCGGCCTGGATCTATGACTACAATAACGGCGAGCCGGAGCGCTTGCTTCAAAGAGATGACGTGCTGGACGACATCACGCTGTATTGGCTGACCAACAGCGCGACTTCGGCCGCGCGGCTGTACTGGGAGACCGCCGGCCAGAGCGTTCTCCTCTCGGCCGCGCAAATGACCGCCGAGATCTCGCTGCCGGTGGCTATCACGGTCTTTCCGCACGAGGTCTATCGAGCCCCGGAGACATGGGCGCGGCGCGCCTACCGCAACCTGAGCTACTTCAACGAGGTCGATAAGGGCGGTCACTTCGCCGCCTGGGAACAGCCGCAGCTGTTCTCCGAGGAGATCCGGGCAGCGTTCAGGCCGCTCCGGAGCGCTCAATGATCATTAGCACCACCGCCGCAGGCGCGCTTGCCTTCGGCATTCTCGTCTTCTCATCCCCAACGGAGGCTAAGCCATGACCATTTCCAATACCGAAAGCTCCATCCTCGCCCAGGCATCCTCTGCGAAGCGCGCTGCGACCGCAGACCGCTCCATCCAGCCTTTCACCGTGAAAGTGCCGCAAGCCGCGGTCGATGATCTTCGCCGGCGGCTCGCCGCGACCCGCTGGCCCACCAAGGAACTCGTCGACGATCGGTCGCAGGGCGTGCAGTTGGCAACGCTGCGGGAGCTCGCCCGCTACTGGACGACCGAGTACGACTGGCGCAAGTGCGAGGCACGACTGAACGCACTGCCGCAGTTCACGACCGAGATCGACGGGGTGCAAATCCACTTCATCCACGTCAGGTCCAGGCATGATGACGCGTTGCCGCTGATCATGACCCATGGCTGGCCCGGCACGGTCATCGAACTCCTCGAGACCGTCGGTCCCCTGACCGACCCGACTTCGCACGGTGGCACTGCCGAGGACGCATTCCACCTGGTGCTACCGTCCTTGCCTGGTTATGGCTTCTCCGGCGAGCCGACCGAGCTCGGCTGGAACACTGGCCGCATCGCACGCGCATGGGCGGAGCTGATGGACCGCCTCGGCTACACGCGTTACGTGGCCCAGGGAGGCGACGTGGGCGCCGACGTCACGGACGCGATGGGCCGCCAGGCACCGGGCGGGCTGGTCGGCATCCACGTCAACTTGCTCGCTGGGGCGCTCGGTCTCAAGGACCAACTGCCGGTGCAGTCCGAGCAGGAACGCGCGGCGCTCGCCGCGGTCAATACGTTCACGACTGACGGCTTCGGCTACTTCCTGGAGCAGTCCACCCGGCCGCAGACGATCGGCTATTCCCTCTTGGATTCGCCCGTCGGGTTGGCGGCTTGGTTGCTCGACCACGACACAGACAGCTATTACAAGATCTCCCGCGCGTTCGTCGACGGCGAGCCCGTGGGCAATCTCACCCGGGACAACATTCTCGACAACATCACGCTGTACTGGCTGACAGGCACCGGCGCGTCGGCCGCCCGGTGGTACTGGGAATTCGGACAGGTCCTGGCCGCTGCCCGCGCTAGCGGCAAGGCTCCCCCGCCGGTCTCGGTGCCGGTCGGCTTCACGACGTTCCCCGGCGAGATCTGGGCCGCCCCGCGCAGCTGGGTCGAGGCGGTCTACCCCAGCCTCAGCTACTTCCACGAGGTCGACAAGGGCGGACACTTCGCGGCGTGGGAGCAGCCGGAGCTTTTCAGCGCGGAGCTCCAGGCGGCGTTCAGACCACTTCGCAAATAGATCGGAAGAAGATTTCAGCGCGCGTTGTGCGCGCCGGCTCCCGCGCAAGCGCGGCAACATCGATCACATCCAGAAGGCATTCATCGATGAAAACAAACCGGCTTTTGGTAATTGCGGTACTCGCCATTGCGATCGGGGCACCGATTGCGGGCTTTGCGGAGGACAAGAACATGTCGCAGCCGACATCGACAGGGGTACGGTTTCCGTTCCTCCACGGGCTATTCTCTGGCCAAACGGCTAGTCAGTCCCCGTTGGCGTCTCTCTCACGCGCCAACGACTGGCTGAACACACCGCCTTTGACGGCTGACGCTCTGCGCGGAAAAGTCGTTCTCGTCGATTTCTGGACGTACACCTGCATCAATTGGTTGCGCCAGCTTCCCTATGTCCGTGCGTGGGCAGAGAAATACAAGGATAAGGGGCTGGTGGTGATCGGTGTGCACACACCGGAATTTCCGTTCGAGAAGAACATCGATAATGTGCGGCCGGCCGTAAAGGCCAGGGGGATCACCTATCCCGTCGCCATCGATAGTGACTACGGGATATGGCGTGGCTTCGACAACAATTATTGGCCGGCGCTCTACTTCATCGATGCGCAAGGGCGCCTTCGGCATTCTCACTTCGGCGAGGGCCAATACGAGCAATCGGAGATGGTTATTCAGCGGCTGCTGATGGAGGCAGGTAATACAGGCGTCGGCGATGACCTGGTGTCGGTCGATGCCCGCGGGCCGGAAGCGGCCGCTGATTGGGGCAGCTTGAAGTCGCCGGAGAACTATCTCGGCTATGAGCGCACCGAGAACTTCGCATCCGCCGGCGGAGCCCTGTTGGACCGGCCGTACGACTTTTCCGTCCCGCCGGATTTGTGGCTTAACCGTTGGGCGCTTGCCGGCAATTGGACGAGGATGAAAGGCGCCGTCATGCTGAACAAGCCGGGCGGACGGATCGCGTATCGGTTTCACGCCCGCGATCTTCATCTCGTCATGGGGCCGGCAGCACAGGGAGCGTCCGTGCGATTTCGCGTGCTCATCGATGGACAGGCGCCGGGTGCCGCTCACGGTGCTGACGTGGACGACCAGGGTAACGGGACGGTTGCCGAGCAGCGCCTCTATCAGCTGATCCGACAATCGAGGCCAGTCGCTGACCGACTGTTCGAGATCGAATTTCTCGATCCCGGCGTGGAAGCGTTCGCGTTCACATTCGGCTGATCCATTTCCACCCGTCAGAGGCAGCAAGGCGGTTCACAAGCCAGACAAATCGAACCCATTGGAGTGAGCAATGCGTGAAGAAATCGACCATCATCGCCGCCGCTTTTTGGGTGCAGCGGCAATGACCTATCGCGGCCGCCGAGCTCCTCATGACCGGGTCTGCAGTCGCCCAATCGAATAACGCAGCACCAGCGGATCGGCCTACGACCAGAGCGGAGACAAACATGTCGTTCAGTGCACTGAAGCAAATCCAGGCTGGCGTTTTGAACGTCGGCTATGCCGAAGTCGGTCCCGCCGACGGTCGCTCCCATCATCCTTCTGCACGGTTGGCCCTACGACATTTACAGCTTTGTCGATGTTGCGCCTTTGCTGGCATCATCTGGCTATAGGGTGATCGTCCCCTATTTGCGCGGCTATGGCACGACGAGCTTTCTTATCCCGCGAAACATTGCGGAACGGTCAGCCGTCGGCGCTCGCGGTCGATATCATCGCCTTGATGGATGCGCTCAAAATCGAAAAGCCGATCATCGCCGGTTTCGACTGGGGCGCGCGAACGGCAGACATCATTGCGGCGCTTTGGCCGGAGCGCTGCAAGGCGCTCGTCGCGGTGAGCGGCTATCTGATCGGCAGCCAGGCCGCCGGCAAGATGCCGCTGCCGCCAAAGGCCGAACTCGAATGGTGGTACCAATTTTATTTCGCCACGGATCGCGGCAGGGCTGGCTACGAAAAATACCGGCGCGAGTTTTCAAAGCTCATCTGGCAGATTGCCTCGCCGAAATGGAACTTCGATGACGCCACCTTCGATCGCAGCGCGGCAGCCTTCGACAATCCCGATCACGTCGCCATCGTGATCCACAATTACCGCTGGCGGCTGGGCCTTGCCGAAGGCGAGCCGAAATATGACGATCTGGAAAAGCGCCTCGCCGAAGGCTCCGGTCATCAGTGTGCCCACAATCACCCTTGAAAGCGACGCCAACGGCGCGCCCCACCCGGAGCCCAGCGCCTACGCCAAGAAATTCTCTGGCAAATATGCGCATCGGACCATAACGGGCGGCATCGGGCACAATCTTCCGCAAGAGGCTCCGCAGGCCTTTGCCGAAGCCATACTTGACGTTGCAAAAGGCTGATCGCGGCGACAAGCCGCCAAGCATATTTGGTCACGCTCGAAGAAGATGGACGCATGAAATTTTCGGTTCTTGGTCTGGTTATAGGAGTTGTGCTCGCGATGTCATTACCCGCGCAGGCAGAGGTCAAGTCTGTCGTCCTGGTCCACGGCGCTTTCGCCGACCGTTCAGGATGGAAACCCGTCGCGGACATTCTTCTCCATGACGGTTTTCTTTCGCGAGCGATCGAGGTGGCTGCGCTGATCAAAAAGGAGGCCAAGGCCGCGAAGTAGAGTATCCGGACCTTATCGCCGCTGGCGGAAGCACCGACAGGAAAAGAATAAGGAAGCATGTCCCAAATCGGAAAGGTCGTGTACACGGCCAAAACCCAAACCATCGGTGGGCGCGAGAACGGCGCCTCCCGCAGCTCTGACGGCCGCCTTGATATCAAATTCTCGACCCCAGGCTCGGTGCGCATTGGCACCAATCCGGAGCAGCTGTTCGCCGCTGGCTGGTCGGCCTGTTTCGAAAGCGCGATCGGGCTTGCCGCCCGCAAGATGAAGATCGCTCTGCCGGCTGACGTGGCCATCGACGCCGAAGTGGACCTCGTCCAGGTAGACGACGGCTACGTCCTCCGAGCTCGGCTCAATGTGAGCTTGCCGGGGGTCGATCGCCAAGTCGCCCGGAGCCTGGTGGACGAAGCGCATCAGACTTGTCCGTACTCAAAAGCCACGCGCGGCAACATTGAGGTCGCGATCAATCTGATCTGAGCCAGGGCTAAGCAGAGTTCCCAAAATTGGCCTTCCCGGTTTTGGGAAAAAACTCTGCGAAAACAGAGGAATCTGAGCAGGCATTCGTTGGGCAGCCAAGGAATGCCTGCTTAGCTCGTTCGCCTCACGCAACTTGAGGCCCAAACGTGGAGAGCTCGCATGTGAGTCGTTGCGAGGCTTACGAACTGCCGGACCGCAGCACGCTCCACGGCATCCCCCGCCAACCCCTCCCTCTCGGAAAGCACCAGCCGAACCGGCGACCGGTTGTCACTCCGCAACGCAGCGGCCCGATTGCCAGCGCTCCGCTGACTTCGTTTTTCAGCGCCGCGCCCACATTCAAACCATAATCTCGTTATTTGACTTAGACAGAGGCTCAGCTATTGGTTCAGGGTCCTCTGAGCGGGACCGATCTCGAGTAGCCCACCTGCTCTGATCTTCCGCCTCTAAACGGCAATTATCAGGTTATCTAAAGGCGATCGACTATGACGGCAAAATTCGACGCAATGGTGGGCTGGTTGTTCGTAGCCGTGATGGTCAGCGCATCATGCCTTGTGGCAACACGATCATCAGCACAGACATGCGGCGCGGAGTACGCGCTCAAGCCAAGCGATACGCTCGCCAACATTGCCCGAACCGTATATGGCAACGCCAGCCAGTGGAGTATCATCTACTACGCTAATCAAGACCGACTGGGTAATAATGCAACGTTACTTGTCCCTGGACTCTCGCTGAGGATCCCGTGTCTCGCCGGGTCTGAAAGGCCAGCTGCGGCTGTGCCGCTCGAGGCGCCCCCTGCTGGCACTCCGCCGGCAGCCGAGACGGCACAGTTCCAGCTGTCCTCAATGCTGAAGCGCATCGAGTTTCTCACCGCCGAAGGTTATGCTCCGTTCACCGGCCGCGATCTGCCCCAAGGCGGAATGCTGATCGATCTGCTCCAGGCAGCGATGAACCTGATCAAGGAGCAGGCCAAAGGCGCCTTTGACTATCAGGTGTCATGGGTGAACGACTGGTCCGCCCACCTCAACCCGCTTTTGATCACTCGTGCACTTGACGCTGGCATCCCCTGGAGCAAGCCCGATTGCAGCAAGCCGGAGTCCCTCGAAAAGGCCGGTCAATATATCTGCCAGAAGTTTTTCTTTTCGGACCCGCTCTACGAAAGCGTGACAGTATTATTCGTTCGCAATGATGGCTCCCTCAATTTTGAACGGGACGAACAGATTGTAGGTAAGACACTCTGCCGCACTAAGGGATGGTCGACCTACGAACTCGACAAAGGCGGGCGCAATTGGGTGAAAGAGGGAAAAGTCACTCTTCTGCAGCCGCAGACGGCGCAGGATTGCTTCCGGTTGCTTGATGAAGGGACCGTAGACGGCGTGGTCATCGCGGAGCTTACCGGGCTAGCCGTTGCGCAAACCATGAGCATGAGCGACCGTGTCCACGCCGCGGGCCGTCCTCTTAATATCGAAACCATGCATGTCATTATCGCCAAGACGCATCCAAGCGCGCGTACGGTGCTTTATTATATCAACAGTTCGCTAGCGCAGCTTAGGGAGACGGGTGCCTACGATGCCATAACAGCAAAGCACCTTGAGCAGTTTTGGAGCGCGGCCGGTGCTACCCCGAGCCAGCCGCCAACGGCAGGGACACGTCAGCCGGAAGCCCCGCCGAAGCCAAACCTGAACCCGGGCAGCACTGGCGCAGAGTCAGGCACCGCCGGTGGCGGCAAATCAGCAGGAAACCGCGCCGCCACCAAAACCCGCCGCACCCGGCAAAAAAACCCAATGATAGCAAAAAGACCGGTCGGCCCTCAGGCGGGGCCTTTCTGTGGCGAATCCGGGCCGCAGCCGACATCAGCGCAGGATCCTCGACGCAGCCGCGGTGAGGGCGGTTTCGCAGCCACATACAGCACTTTTAGCGCTCCTATCGGCGCTAGTAGATCATTGATGGGGGGCATTATGCGGCTACTCTTGACGATATTGGTTTTGCTTGCTTCTAAATCCTTGGTGGGGGCGGCAGAGACGAAGGCCCCCCCAAAAACTCTCCGTCTTACCCTGGCAGGCTCGCTCAAAAATCCGCTCAGCCAAAATCTCGTCGACTTCAAGAACGCGATTGAAGAGGACTCGTCCGGGGCGCTGCTTGTTAAGATATTCGATGACGCGCAACTTTACTCTGAAACGAAGGGGCGTGCTGCCGTCAGTTCTGGCGAGATCGATATCGCTGTTGTGCCGCTTGGTGATTATGCAGGGGATATTCCGGCGGCTGGTCTCTTTCAGCAGCCGTTCCTGTTTGATCTAAAGCCGCTCGTGCTCGCGGCAACACGACCCGAACATCCCATTCGCGTCACCATCGAACAGGAAATCTTGAAAAAAGCTGGCGTTCGGGTTCTGTTTTGGCAGCCGTATGGCGGAACAGTTCTGTTGTCTAATGGCGCGCCGGTGACGAACCCTTCGGCGATGGTAGGCCGCAATGTCACGGCAATCGACTCCGGCATGGCGAACTTCATAGCGATTTGTGGCGGGAAACCGCGTCTTGTTTCTGCTCCGGAAACAAAGAAGGTGCTTGAAAGCAAAGCTGCCGACTCCAGTATGACGGGTATTCTCAGTCTCAAAGAACGCGAGCTTTGGCGCGTTACTAATACCGTGACGAAGCTCAGATATTCGGAAATCCTGTTTGTAATCGTTATTAATGAGAAAAGCTGGCAGGGACTGACTGAAGAGCAGCGAGCCCTTATCATCGATGCAGCGGAGAGAGTGGAGCAGAGTATTTGGCGTTGGTATTTTCTCCTTGAGGCTGATACCTACGCGCTCGCTCTGGAGAAAGGCTTAAAAGTTCAGGAACTTACTTCCGACGATATTGCTGATTGGCGTATATGCAGCTCAATAATCATGGAATCGTTCATGGCCGATTCCGGCGAAGTCGGCGAGCAGCTTATGGACGCCTATGGAAAATTAAGAGCCGACCCCTGCTGCAACCAATGATTGCTTGTCAGAACGCATGGTTACTGGCTTACAATTGTGCAGCATAGGTGCGGCTGCGAAAACCTCAGGCCAACTCGCCCGTGCCCCGATATTATTGCGGCATATCAGGGGGCAAGTTTGAATTTTAAGCGAGCGAACTGTGGCGGACGATAGCGTAGGCGTCGTCGCACATCCGAGCAGCCTGCCAAGCGGCGCTGAAACTTCAGCACCGCAGAGCGAGGCGACCGAGGCGCCCCTTTTCCGACCGCCCGGCCGGAAATTCTTTGAGTTGCGGCATGATCCGTCGCGGATCAATACCGTCGTTCTGGGTCTCGTCGGTACGGCAATATTCGTTGGTGTCTGGGAGTTTGGGCATTATCTGACGCCTGAAGAGGGTCGTAAATTTTTACCCTCTGTGGAGCAAGTCCTATATGCGCTCGTGGATCTGTTTCGCGAACAGGACTTCCTGGACGACGTCATTGCGAGTTGCATCCGAATTTTCGTAAGCTTCTTCGCTGCAGCGGCAGTCGCCATCCCGTTGGGTGTGCTGATGGGATGCTTCAGAAATCTTCGCGCGCTCCTCAATCCGACCCTTTCGGGGTGGAGATATTTGCCCGCCGCATCCTTTATGCCTTTGCTGCTTGTCTGGTTCGGTCCCACAGACACAGCCAAGCTTGCGCTACTCTTCATCGGCGTCGTGTTTTTTCTTACCGCGCTCGTTCTGGACAACTCTGAGGCCGTGCCGAGCGAATTCATTGAGGCGGCGCTCACTATGGGGGCAAGCCGGCGGGAAGTCGTCCTGAATGTCGTTGTCCCTGCGGCTGCCCCAGCGATTTTCGACTCTATGCGCAATATGATCGCGGTGGGGTGGACGTATCTGGTGATCGCCGAAATTGTCGGCGCCGACAATGGTATAGGAGCGATGATGATGCGCGCCGGTCGTACCCTGTCCGTCGACCAGATCATGGCGGGCATTCTTACCATCGGCGTCCTTGGCGTTCTGACCGACATTCTCTTCCGCATCGCGGCGCGCCTGCTGCTGCCCTGGGCAGTTTCACGATAAGGAATGGAGATCTTGACGTCATGTCCGTGAAACCGCTTATTCAGGCATTTTCGGTTGGAAAGGATTACAACAGAGGTGCCGTCCATGCGCTGACCAACGTCTCTCTCGACCTTCATGAAAATCAAATCACCGCTTTCGTCGGACCATCCGGCTGCGGCAAAACCACCATGCTGCGGATCATTGCGGGCCTTGACTACCCGACGCGAGGCTCGATTGCCGTTGATAGTAAAACGGTTTCGGGACCCGGCCCCGAGCGAGGCATGATCTTCCAAGCCTATACGTCCTTTCCTTGGCTGACCGCCCGGAAGAATGTTGAATATGGGTTGAAGATCTTGGGAGTCGGCAGAGAGCAGCGCCGGAAACGAGCGATGGGATTACTGGAGCTTGTTCGCCTCGGCCACGTCGCCGATCATTATCCGCGCTCTTTTTCAGGTGGAATGAAGCAGCGGGTTGCGCTCGCCCGTACGCTCGCCCAGAGCCCGCGCATCGTACTGATGGACGAGCCCTTCGGCGCGCTGGACGCGCAGGTCCGATGGGAAATGCAGGAGCTTCTGATTGAACTTATAGAAGCGGAACCGCGGACCATCGTCACCGTCACACATGATATCAGTGAGGCTCTTTATCTTGCAGACAGAATTCTTTTTTTTACCCGCCAGCCGGGCCGGATTAAGGCCGACCTTCCGCTAGAGTTTAAAGCAGGGAAGCGTTTCAGGAGGAAAGAAGAGCTTTACGAGGTACAGGGGTATCGCGAAATGGAGCAGAAACTGTACGCTATGATGCGGGAGGAGATTACAGCGTCTGGCAACGAGCCAAGAAACTGATTAAGTTGAATAGCAGTGAGGACTAATCTGTTTTCTTTAATGTTGACATAATCCAGGGCATCGGAGGGGTCGATGAATATTCGTGTATTAGTGGGTTCACTAGCAGCATTGGCGGCGGGATTTGCTGCCCCAGTTGGGTCGCCTTTATCGGCGGCCGCGGCGGAAAAGGTGTCGGTGGCGATCATTTCTTTTTCTCCGTACGCCACATGGTACATCATCAAGGAAAGAAAGCTGGCAAGAGATATCGACCTCGACATTAAGATCATCGAAGGTATTCCGGAAAAAAATGCAGCGATGTCGTCCGGCCAGCTGCAGTGCATGAATAACACTGTCGATACGATCATGCTGGCTCGTGCCGGCGACGTTCCACTTAAGCTGGTTGCATTCTCCAATATGTCCTATGGGCTCGACAAAATGGTCGTGACCAAGGACATCAAGTCGGTCCGCGACTTCAAAGGCAAGAAATTCGGCGCCGACTATGGCTTTCTCAACCACATGTGGATGCTGCTCACCCTGCGGCGCGAGGGCATGGGATTTAAGGATGTGAAAATCGTGCCGATGCTCCCGCAGGATAGCGCTGCTGCCTTCGCGAGCGGTGGGATCGACATCGACGTGAACTACGATCCGTTTGCTGCGACTTCACTGACCCGCAAGAATTCACGTGTGTTCAAGTCCAGCTTTACCGATAGGACGTGGGAGCGCGGTCTCATTGGCGACGCCATCGCTTGCAACGAGAAATGGCTCGCCGAAAAGCCGGAAGTCGCGAAGGAGCTTTTCCGGGCATGGTTTGAAGCGACCGATTGGTGGAAGGAAAATCCGGAGGCAGGCAATGACATCGTCGCCAAGGGACTTGGCTGGCCCGTCGCCGATGTGAAGCTCAACCAAAATGGCGCTGTCCAGCTGAACTTGTCTCAGAATCTCGGCGCTTTCGGTCTGCCTGGGGGCAAGCCGCTGTGCGAAAGCATTCCTGAAGGTGCGCCCATCGCCCCGAAATCGGTCGGTTGGGGTTTGCTGTTCGATGGCCGCGACTGCGTGGCCGGCTATGCTGGACCAACGTGGGATTTGTTCAACGAAATCTATCGTGAGGCTCGCGTCGCGAAAAAGAGGGTCAAGAGCAGCGTCGGAATCGACACAAGCGTCATGGCAAAGCTTGGCGCAGACGGCTTTGCCGAAAAATACAAATCCAACAAATGGATTGGGCGTCTGGGCCTCTGAACCGCGTGGTTTCGGCGGAGACAAAATGACTTGCCGCGGGTGGGCCACGTTATGCGGTCGCCTGCGGCAAGCTGCCTTCGAGCTCAGGCGTGTGCGTGAACTTCCAGGAGGTGACGCATGGCAGACGACAAATCGACGCCCTCTGGTACCCATTCCCATGGAAGGCGCCCCCACAGTCACGGCGTAAAGCGCGAAGATACGCATGGGTCTCGCACACTTGAGGCGCTCGCCAACATTTCCCAAAGCAAGCAAGGCGAAAAGATCAAGCGCAGCCTGGAGCTCGGACTGGAGGCCGCCGAGTTCATCAACGATCGCACGATCTCACTGTTCTCGCGGGGACATCAGCCGGCTTTTGCCGGGATCAATACGTTCATGAAGGCGCCCTATTGCGAGGACATCCGCAAGGTCGGCGATTATGAGGCGGCGTTTGTCGGCATCCCGTTCGACTCAGCCACGACTTACCGCTCCGGGACCCGCTTCGGGCCGCAGGCGGTGCGGCGGATCTCCGCTCTCTATGATGGCTATTGGTTTGACGGCGGCGTCGATTTGTATGAGGAACTTGATTTATGTGACGCTGGAGACATTTTCGTGATCCCCGGCAATATCGAAAAGACCTTCGATCAGGTCACCAAGGCGATTTCGCACATCTACACGTCGGGCGCATTTCCCATCATCTGCGGCGGCGACCACAGCCTGGGCTTTCCCAATGTTCGGGGCATCGCCCCTCATATCGACGGGAATGTCGGCATCATCCACATCGACCGGCACATCGATATCCAGGAGAAGGATATGGATGAGCGGATGCACACGACGCCATGGTTCTGGACAACGCATGAAGGGACGGCCACGTCCCACCGCGACCACAGCCACATGCATGATGTCGGCCTGCCGAACTGCCATCCGAAAAATCTTGTCCAGATCGGCATTGGCGGTTGGTACGGCAATCGGCCAGGAACCGCCGTCGCGAAACAGCGCGGCACCAGCGTTCTCACCATGCACGACGTTGAAACCTTCGGGCCCAGGAAAGCTGCCGAGATCGCGCTCGAGATGGCTTGGGAGGGCTGCAAGGCCGTCTATCTGTCCTTCGATATCGACTCGATCGATCCCGCCTTCGCACCAGGCACCGGCTCCCCCGAACCTGGCGGTCTTCTCCCGCGCGAAGCGTTTGAGATGATTCACACCATCGCGAAGGAGGGCCTCTGCGCCATGGAGGTGGTGGAAGTTTCTCCGCCGTATGACGTCAACGACAATACCGCTCAGCTTGCCTGCCGGGTTATCCTCGATGTGCTTGGAACGCTCATCGCCAACAAGCATATCGGCCACCGCGACAGGGCCCAGAAATAAGATCGTCTGCCGCGTAGCTGCGCGCGTTGCCCCATCGAGCAGGATCGCGACGGTCTCGAACAGGGGGACGACCACCCTCCTCTGGATCGGAACCTGTCCGAACGGCTGCTCATTGCGATGGCTTCGTCCTGCTGATCGTCGGTGTCGGGAGGCCGGACGTGATACCGCCAGCCGACTTCATGCAGCACTCAGCGCGCGGTGATCACGGAACCTGACCTTGGGCAAAAGGGCGGACCACAATTTACTG
Organism: uncultured Alphaproteobacteria bacterium; assembly: GCA_963731855.1. Classification (GTDB taxonomy): domain Bacteria; phylum Pseudomonadota; class Alphaproteobacteria; order Rhizobiales; family Rhodomicrobiaceae; genus R-RK-3. Next base: position 103,383 of record CAVSXH010000005.1, read on the forward strand.
CGGTGATGGTGATCATCTTGTGCCCCCTGCTTGTTCGTTCCCAAGCTCGCCTGGGGGTTCAACGCAGCTCACGGTGGGTGGAGCCTCGCCCCATCCTCGGATTTGCCGCGCGATCGGACCCCCTCCTGCAACCGGTTGCCAGTCCGCAGCCGTGCTCCATAATGGTGGAGCTCGGTATCGGAGATTTGCATGCCTTCCTCCCGCTTGTTTGCCTTCGCGCTCGCTCTCTGGGCTGGCTTCCTGCTGTTCCCGCATGAGGGGCATAGTGCTGATGTAGACATCGCTCTCGTGCTTGCCGTCGATATCTCCAACTCCATGGATCCCGACGAGCAGGCACTGCAGCGGGAGGGCTTTGTCGAAGCCTTCCGCTCGCCCCTCGTGCATCAGGCGATCCGTACCGGCATGCTCGGGCGCATAGCCGTTACCTATGTGGAATGGGCGGCCTCGAACAACCAGCACGTTGTCGTGCCGTGGACCGAAATGGAGGGGGCGGAGGACGCAATCAGCTTCGCCGAACAACTCGCCCGTGCTCCGATCCGGAGAGCCCCGCGCACCTCTATTTCCGGTGCGATCGATTTCAGCGTGGGCCTGTTGCAGGAAAGACAGGGGAATGCCCCGCGCCAAGTGATCGACATCTCAGGTGACGGCGCGAACAACCAGGGCCGCAAGGTGACCGACGCCCGCGATGAGGCCGTTGCCAAAGGGTTCATCATCAATGGCCTGCCCCTGCTGCTCAAGCGCCGCACCGCAAGCGCCTTCGATGTCGAGAACCTCGATGAGCACTATCGAAATTGTGTGATCGGCGGGCTTGGCTCCTTTGTGATGCCGGTGAAGGATCGCAGTCATTTTGCCGAGGCGATCAGGACCAAGATCATTCGCGAGATCGCCGGCCGAGAACCAGCAGCACGGCTCATCCCGGCACAAGTTAAAAAGAGCACCAACTGCTCAGCCGTAGAGAATCCGGATTGGGATCGCATACCGTACTAACCTCAAGGTCCAGCACGGATGATAGGGCGGACGAAAAGGCTCAAACGAAATCAATAGTTTACTGGGTCCCGCTCCGCGGCCTCCCGCCGCGCCTTAATCTCGGAAAAGCGGTGTGGCCGCAATGGAAAGATCGGCCGCGGTAAAGCGTGGCGTAATATGCTGGGAGCAGTTCCAGTCGAACGCCGCGACCGAGATGATAAACCCGCGCTCGATTTTCGCCGGGTAGTCGGGCATCGCCAATCTGGCGATCAGCTCAGGCTCGGCCTCAAGCGCGACGGAGCGTGCGCAGCCGAGCAGCTTCAGGCGCGCCTGATGCGGATAATCCATGAAGAACAGCGCCACCCGGTCGTTGCCGGCCACGTTTCCCAGGCTGACATATTGGCGGTTGCCGCGAAAATCAGCAAAACCTAGCGTCTTTTCGTCGATGACTTTCACGAAACCGGGCGGACCGCCGCGATGCTGGATATATGGCCAGCCGGTTTCGCTCACGCTTGCCATATAGAAGCTGTCGCGCGCGGCGATGAAGTCGACTTCAGCGTCACCGAGGCGGTCGTGATGAACCGGTCCGTTCTCCGCTCTGGAGTAAGCCTTTCGACTTCCCATCACCTCCTGCGCCGCGCGCACCGCTGGCGTGAAGGCGAGTTCTGCAAATTTGTGGGTCATGCGAACGCTCCCCGAGATAGGAAGCCTGTGGCCCTGATCATCGCGCCACGGGCTGGTGAAATCCCAATGCTATTTCAGCGTCCGGCCGAGAAAATTGCGGATCAATGCGGCGATCTCCTGCCCATGCGTCTCCAGGGCGAAATGCCCGGTCTCCAGCAGGTGGACCTCAGCTTGCGGATTGTCGCGCTTATAGGCCTCGGCGCCCGCCGGGAGGAAGAACGGATCGTTCTTGCCCCAGACGGCGAGCAAGGGCGGCTTGCGTGTGCGAAAGAAGTCCTGGAATTTGGGATAGAGCGCAACGTTGGATTGGTAGTCGCCGAACAAGTCGAGCTGAATATCGGCATTGCCCGGCGCGTCCAAATTCACCTGATCGAGCGTGTAGCCTTCAGGCGCAACCAGCGACGTGTCGGCGACGCCATGCGTATATTGCCACTTTGTCGCCGCCGGCTTGAGAAATGCCCGCAGCGCTTGCCTGTTCTCGGGCGTCGGACTCTTCCAGTAGGTCTTGACGGGTTGCCAGCCTTCAGGGCTCAAGCCTTCCTCGTAAGCATTGCCGTTTTGCGAGATGATCGCGGCGACCCGTTCCGGGTTGCGGAGCGCGAGGCGATAGCCGACCGGCGCGCCATAGTCGAAAACGTAAATGGCGTAGCTGTTCAAGCCAAGCGCCTCCGTGAATTTGGCGATGGTCTCGGTCAAATTTGCGAAATTGTAGGCGTAATGCGCCGTGGCGGGCACCAGGGTCGAGCCGAAGCCGGGGAGGTCCGGTGCGATCACGTGATATTTGTCAGCCAGGGCCGGGAGCAGCGTGCGGAACATGTGGCTTGAGGTCGGAAAGCCGTGCAACAGCAGCACGGCCGGCGCCGCTTTCGGCCCGCCCTCGCGGTAGAATACCTCCACGCCGTCGATCGTTTCGGTCTTGTGGCGTACGCGCACATCCTCATTCACCTGCACGGTATCTGCCGCGGTGGCGGTGGTTGCAGCTGCTGTGGGCGCGCAATGCACGAGCGTGACGGCTGCGGAAACCGCGAACACTGCAGCCGATAACCCCGTCCAACTGCGCCGTGTCGATGCAAAGCGCCGTCCTATAGGGGAGAGATCCAAATCCCGGCCCGGCCGTGGCTGGGTTAGCTCGTTAGCGGCGGTGGCTTTCATTGAAGAAAAGTCGTCCATAATGCGTCTCCGATGCGATGTGACTGCTCGGGCTGGGCCGCCCCAATGTTGCATCATTTAATTTGCATGGCCGCGCGCCGGAATTACCGCTAAATGGAAGTGACTATTCCACGCAGAGGAATAATCATGGACCGCCTGCACACAATGAAGGTTTTCACGGCCGTGGCGGATAACGGTAGTTTCGCCGAGGCGGCGAGAAAGCTGCACCTCTCGCCGCCGGCGGTCACGCGCGCGATTTCCGCCCTCGAAGACCGGCTCGGCACGCGTCTTTTCCGGCGCACGACGCGCAACGTACGCATGACCGAGGCAGGAACACGTTTCCTCGCCGATGCGCGGCGCATCTTGCACGACATCGAAGAGGCTGAAGAAAACGCCGCAGGGGCGCATACGGTGCCGCGCGGTGTTCTGCATGTGACAGCTCCGGTTCTCTTTGGCCGGATGTATGTGGCGCCTATCCTGCGCGACTTTCTTGACCTGTACCCTACGGTCACCGCTGACACCTTATTCGTGGACAGGATGGTGAATATCGCGGAGGAAGGGCTCGACGTGGCAATCCGGATCGGAGAACTGCCCGACTCTTCAATGACGGCCGTCCGGATCGGCTTCGTGCGACGCGTTCTCTTCGGCGCGCCGTCCTATTTCGCGAAGTATGGTTTTCCCAATCACCCCAGCGAGCTTTCCGGTTATCGCGTGATTTCGGTCGAGGCCGGCGCACCGGTGATCGAATGGCAGTTTGAGGATGCCGGCACCGACCTCATAGCGCGGGTCAAACCAATCATGTTCGTGAACAACATCGACACTGCGATCAACTCCGCGCTTTGCGGCTGGTCGTTGGCACGCACATTATCCTACCAAATTGCGCAGCATGTGGTCGAAGGCCGCCTGCAGATTGCATTGCCGAACTTTGAACCCCGGCGCCTGCCCGTTCACGTCGTGCATCAGGAGGGTCGCCGCGCTTCGGCCAAACTGCGCAGCTTCGTCGATTTTATCGTCGACCGGCTTCGCGCCGACCCGGCAATCAGAAGCGAGGCGGGCTTCGGGAAACGTTCCTAGAGACATAGGGGGCATCGACCGCACTGGCCGCAATGATCCGCAGCCGGACGACTTGGAGCTTTCTCTTCGGGGCCTACCAGCGGAAGAAAGCCCTCCAGCGTGAGCGGTCGGCCCAGGCACCGTGACAAGCACCACGTTGCATGCCTCAACCAGCGCGGGGCCGTCCCCGCATTCGCGGCAGCGCCGCCAAGCGTCCCCGCAAGGAGGGGCTAAAGCTGCGCGTCGTTCAGCTCGGCGAACAGCCACTCCCGGAAAGATTTGATCTTCGGCACATTCGCCTTCGATTTGAGGAACAGCAGCGAATGGCAGGCGACACTCGGCCCGTGGCCGTTGAACAGGGCGACGAGCTGGCCCGATTCCAGCTCGCGCTGGACCAGGAGCCGGCTTTCCAGGCATATGCCCACCCCATCCACGGCCGCCCTGATCGCCATGAAGGAGCGGTCGAAACGCGGGCCGCGATCGAGATCGACAGGCGCGTCCGGATAGGGCTTCAGCCATTCGCGCCAGCGGATGAGGTTGACCTCCGAGTGGATCAGCGTGTGGCGGCGGAGATCGGCCGGCGTGTGGATCGGATCGCCGCCGAAGGCCAGCACGGGGGAGCACAGAGCAGTAATGGTCTCAGGCGGAAATGGCATGATGGTCACACCGGCGGTCGGGATGACCGTGCCGTAATGCAGGTCGAAATCGGCTTCGGCGGCGGCCAGATTGGTCGCGTCCGTGGAGGCGTTCAAGCGAACGTCAATATCCGTGTACTTGGCGCTGAAGCGCGAGATGCGCGGCATCAGCCACTGCGCCGCAAGGCTCGGCACGGTGTGTATGGTGAGAATGTCGCTGCGGCAGCGCCGTTCGATGCTGCGCGTTGCCGCCTCGATATTGCCGAAGGCGCTGGCGATCTCGGCGGCATATTGCCGCCCGGCGTCGGTTAGCATGATCGCCCGGTGCACGCGGTGGAACAGCGGCGTGCCGATCTCGCTCTCCAGATGCCTAATCTGATGGCTCACCGCCGAGGGCGTGACCAGCAGCTCATTGGCCGCCGCCGCAAAGGAGCCCAGCCGCGAGGCGGCTTCGAATGCTTGGATCGACTTGAGCGGCGGCAATCGGGGCATTTTGCGTGAGCTCAGCTCATCATTTATACATTTTTATTCATTTGCGACCTTTTCGGCAAGCGCTTACAAATACCGCAACAAGCTGGCGCGAATGCATCCGCGACGATGCGAAAACAGCCAGAACCGAACCCGGGAGGGTTACCCCAAGTGCTTAGTCAGAAAGTCTGCGTCATCACTGGCGCCGCCTCGCCACGCGGCATCGGCCTCGCCACCGCCCGGCTTTTCGCTCAGCATGGCGGCCGGGTCGTCATCCTGGACCTTCAGGCGCAAGGGGCCGCCGACGCCGCCGCCAGCCTTGGCGGCGAGCATCGCGGGTTCGCCTGCGACGTCACCGACAAGCAGGCCTGCCTCGCCGCCGCCGAGCGGATCATCGGCGAGTTCGGCCGGATCGACGTGCTGGTCAACAATGCCGGCATCACCCAACCGCTGAAGATCATGGACATCGCTCCGGAGAACTACGAGGCGGTGCTCGACGTAAACCTGCGCGGCACGCTCTATATGAGCCAAGCCGTCATTCCGGCAATGCGCGGACAACGTTCGGGCGCCATTGTCTGCATGTCCTCGGTTTCCGCGCAGCGCGGCGGCGGCATTTTCGGCGGCCCACATTACAGCGCCGCCAAGGGCGGCATTCTCGGCCTTGCGCGCGCCATGGCCCGCGAACTCGGCCCGGACGGCATTCGCGTGAATTCCGTGACGCCCGGCCTGATCCAGACCGATATCACCGGCGGCAAGCTCACCGACGAAATGCGCACCGAGATTTTGAAGGGTATTCCGTTGAACCGGCTCGGCGAGGCTTCGGATGTGGCCAAGGCCTGCCTGTTCCTGGCGTCCGACCTCTCGTCCTACATCACCGGGGCGACGCTGGATGTGAATGGCGGCATGCTGATTCACTGACGCAGGCGCAACTGACCGCCTTTTCGGCATTCGAGACGAATTCCCCCGCGAGCACTGCTGCGCGGGACAGGCAACCGCATACCCGAATATCAGGAGGACTGCATTCAATGACGCAGATCGGCCATAACCTTTCGCTTCCCGAGCGCGCCTGGCGGATACGCCGCAACGCGCTGCGCATGGGCGAGGTGCAGGGGCAAGGCTATATCGCCCAGGCGCTCGGCATTTCCGACGTGCTGGCCGTGTCCTATTTCCACGCGCTGAACTATCGCCCGGAAGACCCGCAATGGGAGGAACGCGACCGCTTCTGCCTCTCCATCGGCCATTACGCCATCGCGCTTTACGCGGCGCTGATCGAGGCCGGCATCCTCCCCGAGGATGAGCTGGAGACCTATGGCGGCGACGACAGTCGCCTGCCGATGTCCGCCATGGCCGCCTATACGCCGGGCATGGAGATCACCGGCGGCTCGCTCGGCCATGGCCTTCCTATCTCGATCGGCATATGCCTCGGGCTGAAGCGCAAGAACTCCAAATCCTTCGTCTACAACCTGCTCTCCGATGGCGAGTTGGACGAAGGCTCGACCTGGGAAGCGGCGATGTCCGCCGGCAGCTTCAAGCTCGACAACCTGATCGCCATCGTCGATGTCAACAACATGCAGGCCGACGGCCCTTCGACGGGTGTGATGAACTTCGAGCCGCTCGCCCCGAAATTCGAGGCGTTCGGCTGGCATGTGCAGCGGGTGAACGGCAACGACATCGACGCGCTGGTCACGGCTTTCGATGCGGCGCGCAACCTCGCCGAGCCAAAGCCCCGCGTCATCATTTGCGACACCAAAATGGCCAAGGGCGTGCCCTTCCTCGAACAGCGCGACCGCAATCACTTCCTGCGCGTCGAGCCGGAGGAATGGAGCAAAGCCCTCGATATTCTGGATAGCGGGAGACCGTCATGAAGCGTTCGAAATATGAAAGGCCGGTCAGCGCCAATGGCGAAGGTGGCCGCCTGAAGACCTCGGCCATGATCGCCTCCATCGCCGGACCGGACCAGCGCACCAAGCCCGCGCCCTTCGGCCACACGCTTGTGGAACTGGCCAAGAGCCGCGAGGATATCGTTGGCCTGACGGCGGACCTCAGCAAATATACTGACCTGCACGTCTTCGCGAACGCCTATCCGGACCGCTTCTACCAGATGGGCATGGCGGAGCAGCTCCTGATGAGCACTGCCGCCGGCCTTGCCCGCGAAGGCTTCACGCCGTTCGCCACGACCTATGCCGTGTTCGCCTCTCGCCGGGCTTATGATTTCATCTGCATCGCCATCGCGGAGGAGAACCTCAACGTCAAGATCGTCTGCGCCCTGCCGGGCCTGACGACCGGCTATGGCCCCAGTCATCAGGCGACCGAGGACCTCGCGATCTTCCGCGGGCTGCCGAACATCACCATCGTCGACCCCTGCGATGCGCTTGACATCGAGCAGGCAACGGTCGCCATCGCTGACCATCAGGGGCCGGTCTATATGCGCCTCCTGCGCGGCAACGTACCGCTGGTGCTGGACGAGTACGACTACAAGTTCGAGATCGGCAAGGCCAAGCTCCTGCGCGACGGCTCGGATGTGCTGATTATCTCCTCCGGTCTCATGACCATGCGCGCGCTTGAGACGGCCAAGACGCTCGCCGACGACAAGGTCGATGTGGCCGTGCTGCATGTGCCCACGATCAAGCCGCTCGATGAAGCAACGATTCTGCGCGAGGCTTCCCGCACCGGGCGCATGGTGGTCGTCGCCGAGAACCACTCGGTGGTCGGCGGACTTGGCGAGGCCGTCGCCGGCGTGCTGATGCGCAACGGCGTGCGCCCGCCGGCTTTCCGGCAGATCGGCCTGCCCGACGAATTCCTGGATGCCGGTGCGCTGCCGACGCTCCACGACCGCTATGGCATCTCATCGAAAGCCATGAATACCAGCATCAAAAGCTGGCTGTAAATCATGGAGGGCGAAACGATTTCAAATGATTGCATCCGGTGCCCTCCGCATATGGCAATGGCGTCATCCCGGACGGCTCGACGGGCCGAGCCGGGGCCCAATCCAGCCATCCGCGAGTTCGTTACCGCGAGGAGAGGCGAGTAGGGCCCGGCTCTCACGGCCGGGGCGACGTCGGGAGGAGGCACCCTCTTCCGATTGGTCTCCCCATGCGAGAGGGGGTTCCGCTGTGCCGGATGAGGCGCATCGGCCATAAAACGCGACCCGTAAAAACCCGCAGTTGGAAGCAGACCCAGTTCTAAAAAAGTCTAGTGAGGACGTACCTGATAAACGACCCGGTCAACGGGCGGAAACCCCAAGGAGATAGCATCCATGACGACGACAATCTCACGTCGTGCCCTGCTGATCGGCGCCTGCGCGGCGCCGGCCATCCTGGCCTTCCCGCGCGGCTCGCAAGCGGCAACCAGCCTGACGCTTGGCCACAACGCCGCCCCCGGCAATCCCCGCCAGGTCGCGGCCGAGAAATTCGGCGAACTGGTCAAGGAGCGCACCCGCGACCGCATCACTGTCCGCGTCGCGGGCGCCGAGCAGCTCGGCAACGAGCAGTCGCTGCTGACCAGCCTGCGCACCGGGGCGGTCGATATGACCGTCAACAGCCAGGGCTCGTCATCCGCCATCGTGCCGGAGATCGCCGCGCTCGGTCTGCCCTTCCTGTTCACCAATAGCGCCGCCGCTTTCAAGCTGCTGGAAGGCCCGGTCGGCGACGAGCTGAGCGCGCGCTTCGGCAAGGTCGGCATGTTGCCGCTCGGCTGGTGGGACAACGGCATCCGCCACATCACCAACAGCAAGCGCCCGATCAACACCCCCGCCGACCTCAAGGGCCTGAAGATCCGCACGCCCCCCGACCCGATGACGATCGACATCTTCCAGTCGCTGGGCGCAAGCACCGAGCAGATCAGCTTCGGCGAGCTGTACATCGCGCTTCAGCAGGGCGTCGTGGACGGCCAGGAAAACCCACTGACCAACATCGCTTCGTCCAAGCTGTACGAGGTAAACAAATTCATCAGCCTGTCGGCGCATAAATGGGAGGTCTCTCCCTTCCTCATCTCGCAGATCACCTGGACGCGCCTGCCGGCCGCCGACCGCGACATCGTGAAAGCCTGCGCCAAGGAAGCCGGCGACCTGCAGCGCAAGCTGTTCCAGGAGGCCGAGGCCAAGCACTTCGCCGACTTCAAGGCCAACCCCAAGCTCGCCATCAACGAGGTCGACACCAAAGCCTTCCGCGAGGCCTCGGCCAAAGTGGCCGATATCTGGAAGGCCAAGCCGTTCGGCGATTTCGTCGCCAAGCTCATCCAGGCGGCCCAGACATGACGCCCCCCGCCGCTCCATTCCCTGCCGAGAAGGCGCAGGGTACGGCGGGTGTTGCTCTCAACATCGCGGACGCGACGGATCGTGCCGTCGCCTCTGCCTGCCGTTTCGTGATCCTGGCTGTCACCATCGCGTTGCTGGCGCTGCTCACCGCCAATGTCGTCGCCCGCTATGCCCTCGCCAGCGGCGGCTTCCGCTTCGCCCAGGAGGTGCCCGAGCGCCTGTTTCCCTGGCTGATCATGGCGGGCGTCGCGCTCGCCGTGCAGAAGGGCGGGCACATGGCCGTCGAGACGGCGCTGGGCTGGCTGAACCGGAGCGGGGCGCGCGTGCTGCTGCTTATCGGCCATGCCATCGTCGTGGTCTCCTATGCCGTGCTGTTCTGGGAGGTGATCGGCGTCGCCGAGATCGTCTCCATCGAGCGCAGCCCGGTGCTCGGCATCGCCAGCAGCTACAGCTATTACGCGCTCGCCGTGGGCTGCGTCGGCGTCATCGTCTCGACGCTGACCAGCGCGGTGCGTGTGGCGGTGATCGGGCCGGAATCCATGCCAACCCCAAGCCCGGAGGAGACAGGAACATGAGTCTCGTCCTCATTATCGTGTTCTCCGTGCTGATGATGCTGGCGATCCCGGTCGGCCATGCGCTCATCATCGCCGCCGGCGCCACGCTCGCCTGGCAGGGCGAACTGCCGCTGATGATCGTCGCGCAGCAGATGTATCAGCAGACGCAGTCCTTCCCGATGCTGGCGCTGCCGTTCTTCATGCTCGCCGGCAGCCTGATGCTGGGCGGCAGGCTCGGCCATGAACTGCTGTCTTTCGCCAGCAAGGGCATGCAACGCTGGCGCGGCGGACCGCTCTCCACCACGGTCGTCGCCTCGGTGGTGTTCGGCGGCGTGTCGGGCAGCGCGGTCGCCAACGCCTCGGCGCTCGGCTCGGTGCTCATTCCCTGGCAGAAGCGGCAGGGCTACCCCGCCGCCTTGTGCGCCGCCAACAATGCGACCTCGTCGGTGATCGATATCCTCATTCCGCCGTCGATCCCGCTGATCCTGTATTCGCTCGTCAGCGGCACCAGCATCGCCGACCTCTTCACCGCTGGCATCCTGCCCGGCCTGATGATGGCGCTTGGCTTCATCGGCGTGTGCAGTTGGATCGCGCGGCGGCGCGGCTACGTCTCGAGCGAGCCGATCGTCTCACGCCGCGAACTGGCCAGACTCGCCGTGCTGAGCGCCCCGGCCCTGATGATGCCGATCCTGATCCTGCTCGGCCTGCGCTTCGGCATCGCGACGCCCACTGAAGTCTCCGTGCTGGCGGTAGTCTATGCGCTGGTGCTGAGCGCCGTGCTCTACCGTGACCTCACCTGGGCACGCTTCCGCGACGGCATGATCGAGGCCGGCATCGCGACCGGTGTGGTCATGCTGGTCATCATGGGCAGCGCCATCGTCGGCTGGATGCTGACCTTCGACCAGGTGCCGACGCGCTTCGCCGAATGGGTGTCGGCCACGATCAGCAATCCGCTCCTGATCATCCTGGCCATGAACGCATTGCTGCTGGTCGTCGGCATGCCGCTCGATCTGCCGCCCGCCATCCTGCTGCTCGGCCCGATCTTCGTGCCGCTCGCCGCCCAGATCGGGCTCGATCCGGTACAGCTCGGCATCATCATGGTGCTGAACCTGGGCATCGGCCTTTACACGCCGCCGATCGGGACCACCCTGTTCATTTCGGCATCGATCGCGCGTTCCACGCTGTCCGACACCACTCGTGAACTCTGGCCATTCTTCCTGATGGCGATGCTCGTTCTGGCCGCCGTGAGCTATATTCCGGCGCTGACCATCTATTGAGGACAACAAGCATGAAAAACATCGGTTTTGTCGGCCTCGGCTCCATGGGCCTGCCCATGGCGACCGGCCTCGTGAAGGCCGGCTACACGGTTCGCGGCTTCGATACAAGGGCAAGCGCCATCGAGGCCTTCGGGAAGGCCGGCGGCGGGGGAGCCAAGACCGCCGCCGAAGCGGCCGAGGGCGCCGACATGCTCATCCTGATGGTGGTCGATGCCGGGCAGGCGGAGGCGGTGCTGTTTGGAGCGGGTGCCCTCGATGCCTTGCCAGAAGGCGCAACAGTGGTGCTCATGGCCACCTGCCCGCCGGGCATCGTGGCCGCGCTCGCCGAGCGCATCGCGGCAACCGGCCGCCGCTTCATCGACGCTCCCGTATCCGGCGGCGTGGTTGGGGCTGCGGGCGGCGCGCTCACCATCATGGCCGCCGCTCCGCGTGACCTGTTCGAGGCGGCGCGCCCGGTACTCGAAGCGCTGGGCAGCAAGCTGTTCCATGTCGGCGAAAGGGCAGGCCAGGGTGCGACCGTCAAGGCGCTGAACCAGCTTCTCTGCGGGGTGCATCTTGCGGTTGCCGGCGAGGCCATCTCGCTGGCCAAGAAAGCCGGCATCGACACCCAAATGGCCCTCGAAATCCTCGGCGGCTCGGCCGCGTCGAGCTGGATGCTCCGCGACCGTGGCGAACGCATGCTGCGCGCCGAGCCCGAGGTTACCAGCACGGTCGACATCTTCGTCAAGGATCTCGGCATCGTCCTGGCGGCAGGCCGCGACGCGAAGGCCGCGCTTCCGCTCGCCGCAGTGGCGCACCAGATGTTCGTGTCAGTGTCCGGCCGTGGCTTTGGTGCCCTCGATGATAGCCAGGTGGTTAGGGCATTCGATGCGCTGAATGGCAACGGGGCGAACGATATTCGATAGCATAACGCCTGCGTCGGGATATCCTCGCCACTCTCAATTCATTAGCAATTAGATGACGTGAGGTTCTCGTTACGGATATTGTGAATTGCTTTTGCCGTCGCGCGTCACGGTCTCGTCGAGACCACCGCTTTCATAAGACCGTCACAACAAATGCTCGATTCGGATCGGCATTTTCCGCAAGCGGAGACCGGTCGCGTGGTCGATCGCGTTTGCAACGGCAGCCGCTGCTCCCACCGCATCAATCCGGGAGATCACCCGATGCGGCGCATGTCGCAGCATCATTTCACCTACCGCGCCCGCGCCTATTTTGCCGGTGAAGCGGATGAGGCGGGCTTCTTCGATTGGCGGCGATCCAGGCGAGTTCTCTATCGGCCATGACGTATGGATAGGCCATGGAGCGATCGTGCTAGCGGGGCGCAGCATAGGCAATGGAGCGGTGATTGGGGCCGGTTCGGTGGTCACCAAGGACGTGCCTGCCTACACGATCGTCGCAGGCGTTCCCGCAAAACCGATCCGCCGCCGTTTTCTACCTGAGATCGCCGAACGTATTGAACTCTTGGCCTGGTGGAATTGGGATCATGAACGCTTGCGTGAGGCCCTGGACGATTTTCGGCTCTCATCTAAGCAGTTTCTTGCAGTTTATGCCTCCGAAAATCGACGTCATAAAACACCAGCGCGCGATGCGCAGATTTCGTAGGCGTTCGGCCCGGGTGCGAGCTGTGATGATCGTGCCAGGGACCATGCCGCGCCGATAATTGTCGCCGTTTTCACCTCCGCTGAAAGCCTGGGCGATGAACATCGCCAAGCGGCGGGGCCGGCAAAAAGCCATTGTTGCTCTGGCGCGTGCTCGCCGAAGCCCAAAACTTCGTCCGCCTGCAGGCTGAGCCGGTACGCGGAATGCTTGACGGTCTACCTCATCGCGCTCGCGGCTCCGCCTCCGCCGGCAAAAAAAACGCCTCCCCCTGTCGGAATCGCACCCGCTGCGACGTCCTTTGACGGCAGGCACTATCTCGATGGAGGATGCAATGAACACAGACGCTGAGAAGACCGCAATTCAGGCAGTTTTGAACGCCGTGCGCCAGGGACTTCACGAAAGGGATGCCGCGGCAATCGGTGCGCAGTTCGCGTCAGATGCCGTGATCTTCGATCTTGCACCGCCGCTGGCGCATGGGCTCGACGTTCCGGGCCTTTCGGCGTGGCTCGACGGCTGGGACGGACCAGTCGGCCAAGAGTGGCGTGATATGACCATTGACGTTGGCGGCGACCTCGCTTTTTGCCACGGCCTCTGCAAGATGACCGCGACGACCAAAGCCGACGGGCAGAATGCGCAATGGTGGCAGCGCACGACGGTCTGCCTTCGCCGGGTAGGCAGCGGCTGGAAGATCGTCCACGAGCACAGTTCGGTGCCGTTCCGTATGGACGGCAGTTTCCTGGCTGCCACCGACCTTCAACCGTGATCGATAGGCGCGTATCCCGTCATTGCTGCTCCTCACGAATGCGCGTGCGATGACGGCCTTCCATAGGCGGTGGTTGGACGGCGGACTTTGGCCAGCTTGCCGAACGGCTCGACTGCTGAGCATAATCGCAAGGAGCAATGGTGAAGAAAGCGGGATCGCCGCGGGCAGCAAACGCAAATGGGACATTCATGACAACGGCACAGATCGACAAGACACGGCTTGGAGCGCGCGGACCCGAGGTTTCGCGGCTTTGTCTCGGCACAATGATGTTCGGCGACCAGACAGATGAAGGCGAGGCCGTGGAGATGGTCGCGCGCTACGGTGAAGCGGGCGGCAATTTCATCGACACGGCCGATCAATATGCCGGCGGCGCATCTGAGCGCATTGTTGGCCGTGCCATCGCCGGGCAGCGCGACCGTTGGGTGATCGCCAGCAAGGGCGGCAATCCGGTGAGCGGCGTGACTGGTTCCGGCGGACTTTCGGCGGTCTGGCTGCGCCAAGCGATCGACCAGACGCTTGACCGGTTCGGTCTCGACAGGATCGATCTTTACTATCTGCATCTCGACGACGAAGCGACGCCGCTTGAGGAAACTATCGGCGCCATAGGCGAGATGCTGGCCGCAGGCAAGATCGGCGGTTGGGGCTTTTCGAATTTCCGCGCCTGGAAGATCGCGGAGATGATTCGGATCGCGGACAGCCTTGGTGTTGCACACCCTATCGCAGCGCAGCCATACTACCATGCGCTCTATCGGCTCATCGAAATCGATTATCTACCGGCCTGTGCGCATTTCGGCATCGGCGTCGTCCCCTATTCGCCGCTCGCGCGCGGCCTGCTGACCGGAAAATACAATGAGGGAACGCCCGAGGGTTCGCGCGCCGCGCGGGGTGATACCCGCATGATGGAGACTGAATTCCGGCCCGAGGCGATCGAAGCCGCACGCAAGATCGCGCGCTATCTCGAGCCTTCGGGCCGGCCGGTGGGCGGTTTCGCCCTGTCATGGGTGCTGGCCAACCGGCTGATATCGGGCGTTATCATCGGCCCCAAAACCATGACGCAGCTTGAGGATTATCTCACCCTCGCCGCCACGCCTTACACGGCGGAAGACGAAGCTTTTATGAACCAGCTCATCCCCTCCGGCAGTGCCGCCGGCTACGCCTATAGCGATCCGCGCTATCCCTATCGCGGCCGTGTTTTTGAGCGGGCGAGTTGAGCTGCCTGCTTAGCCGCCTGGTCACGAATGGCTTGGCGTCGCCGCCACCGTACCGCCGGCACATCATAGGCCGACGGACCCATGTCGATGACTTCACCGGCGATGCTTGCATGTGAGGTTCCGCGTGGTGCCGATCGGCAGCAGAAGCGCCCCGTTGTCAGCGCTACCGGAGAGTGCTACGTTTCGAGTATGTCGGGTTGTCATACAACTTAGAACTGTTCCGCGGAGGCAACCGCCCGCTTTAACAGCGGCAAATTAACGAATAAGGGCGATGGACGCACCGACGAGGCTGCGGCGGCTTTGCCAATCGCGCCGGGGCATCCTGTAAACTCTTCGTCGGTCAGCAACCACCGCTGACGGGCGGAGCCGACACAAAAACAAGGAGGAGGAAGTGAGTATGAAAAGACGCGATGTGTTCAAGACCGTTGCCGCTGCGGCGATCATCGTTGCAAGCGGATTTGCCGTCACCCCGCTGCTTGCGCAAAGCAAAATGGTCCTCAAGGCCACCGACGTGCATCCCCTCGGCTACCCGACGGTGGAGGCTGTCGAGCGCATGGGCAAGAAGCTGGAGGCGGCGACCAACGGGCGCCTCAGCATTCAGATGTTTCCGTCGATGCAGCTCGGCGGCGAAAAGGAAATGATCGAGCAGGCCCAGGTCGGCGCGCTGCAGATCGCCCGCATCAGCGTCGGTCCGATGGGTCCGATCGTGCCGGAGCTCAACGTCTTCAACCTGCCCTTCATGTTCCGCGACGCCGCGCATATGGAGAAGGTGATCGACGGGCCGATCGGCGACGAGCTGTTGAAGAAGCTGAGCGACCATCCAACTGCAAATCTCATCGGTCTGTGCTGGATGAATGCCGGACAGCGCAACGTCTACAACAGCAAGCACCCGATCAAGGAGCTGGCCGACCTCAAGGGTCTCAAGATCCGCATGATGGGCAACCCGGTGTTCGTCGAGACGATGAACTCGCTGGGCGGCAATGGCGTGGCCATGGGCTTCGACCAGCTGGTCAACGCGATGCAGACCGGCGTCGTCGACGGAGCGGAGAACAACCCGCCAAGCTACGAAAGCGGCCAGCATTTCCGCTACGCCAAATACTATTCGATCACCGGCCATCTGATTATCCCTGAGATCCTGGTCTTCTCGAAGAAGAGCTGGGAAACTCTGTCGAAGGACGATCAGGCTCTCATTATGAAGCTCGCTAAGGAGACGCAGCAGGAGCAGCGCAAGCTCTGGTACGCGCGTGAGGACGAGTCGATGCAGAAGATCAAGGCGGGCGGCGCCGAAATTAACGAAGTCGGCGACAAGAAAGCTTTCCAGGCGGCCGTGAAGCCGGTGTGGGACAAGTTCGGCGCGCAGCATACGGCCCTGATCCAGCGCATTCAGGATACGAATTAGGGACGGTCTCTGGAGCCGGCCGGCTTGCGCCAAGCCGGCCGCTTTCTTGCGCACTCGGATTGCTTGGGGGTCTTCACCACATGAAAGCGCAATATGTGCGCGCGATGGACGCTATTAATCGCGCCTGCCTTTTCATTGCCGGCATGTGCCTCGTCGTCATCACCATCATCATCCCCTGGGGCGTGTTCACGCGCTATGTGCTGAACAGCGCCTCGTCATGGCCCGAACCGCTGGCGGTGCTGCTGATGATCTGGCTGTCGCTGCTCTCCGCCGTGGTGTGCTACCGCGAGCACCTCCACATCGGCGTCGGGCTTCTTCCCGCCGCGCTGAGCGGGACGCCGAAGATGATCGTGGGCTGGACCATCGAGGCCGGCATGCTCGCCACCAATCTTTTCATGCTGTGGTGGGGCGTCAAGCTCGTCGGCACGCTCTGGTATCAGAGCATCGCCGAGTTCCCGATGGTGTCCGTCGGCGTCTCCTACCTTCCGCTGCCGATCGGGGGTGCGCTCATCGTGCTGTTCGTCATCGAGCGGCTGTGGACGGGAAAGCTGTTCGAGGAGCCCTCGCTCGACGGCACCCCGCTGCCCTCCGAATAACTCGCAGGAAGCTCTTTCCATGGATGTCTTCATTCTCATCGGCGGCTTCGCGGTCCTCTGCCTGCTCGGCATGCCCGTGGCCTACGCGCTTGGCCTCGCCTCGATCCTCACCGCGATCTATATCGGCATCCCGCTCGAGGCGATCATGCTGAAGACGTCGGACGGCATGGACAATTTCTCGCTGTTGGCCATCCCGTTCTTCATCCTCGCCGGCGCGATCATGGCCGTCGGCGGCATGGCGGAGCGCATCGTCAATCTGGCCAAGGTTTTCGTCGGCTTCGTCCGCGGCGGGATGGCGCTGGTCAACATCCTGGCCTCGACGATGTTCGGATGCCTGTCCGGCTCGTCGGTCGCCGATACCGCTGCGGTCGGGTCGGTCATGATCCCGCAGATGATCAAGAACGGCTATCCGCGGCTGTTCGCCGTCAATGTCACGATCTCGGGCTCGCTGCAGCCGCTGCTCGTGCCGCCCTCGCACAACATGATCATCTACTCTATCGCCGCGGGCGGCGCGATCTCGGTGGCGCATCTGTTCATGGCCGGCATCATCCCGGCCCTGATGCTCGGACTGTCGCTCATCATCCTGGTGCTGATCATTTCCTATCGGAACAACTACCCGAAAGGCGAGGTCATACGGCTTTCGCCAGGCGCTATGTATCGCCGCCGACGCGATGTGGGGCCTGGTCACGATCGTCATCATCCTCGGCGGCATCCTCTCCGGCATTTTTACGCCCACCGAATCCGCCGCCATCGCCGTCGTCTATGCGTTCTTCGTGACGATGTTCATCTATCGCGACGTGAAGTGGCGGGAGCTGCCCAAGCTCGTCGCGCGCGTCGTGCGCACCGTCGGCATGGTGATGATCATGATCGGCTTCTCGATCGCCTTCGGCTACATGATGGCAATCATGCGCATCCCGGCGATGGCCACGGAGTTCTTCGTCTCCATATCGAGCGACAAATACACCTTCCTGCTCTACATCAACATCCTGCTCCTGCTGCTCGGCACCTTCATGGACCTGGCGCCGATGCTGCTGATCTGCACGCCGATCTTCATGCCGGTGATCGCCAAATTCGGCATCGACCCCGTGCATTTCGGTATCATCATGATCCTCAATCTCGGCATCGGCCTGCTGACGCCGCCTGTAGGTCCGACGATGGTCGTTGGCTGCGCCATCGGCAAGGTCACGATGGAAGCCGTGTCGCGCAGCATTCTGGTGTTCTACATCCCCATGCTGATCGTGCTGGGCGCTCGTTACCTACATACCAGCGCTGACGCTGTGGCTGCCGTCGGTGCTGCTGCTGCCGTGAGGAGAGGTGCCGATCCATCGAGCGAAGAGGCCCGCGCATCCGCTGACGGAGGTTGCCCTGCTTGCCAAGCCCGATGACATTGCGCGTACCTGGGCACGTTTCGCTCCGTGCGCCCGTCTATCGGTGGCATCAGCCACAGGCTGCAAGCTCATGCTTTAGTAACCGCCGCGGCCGCCGTCCGGGCTGGCCGCTATGCCCGGCCGGCCGATATTGCGGAAGAGTTCCTTAAGCAGGCCGTCTTCCGAGCCTTTTGAAGGTGTTTCGCGTTTCACGAAATCGATGACCTTGCCGTCCTGGAGGCCGTAATTCGCAACCCGTTCAACGCTATCCTTCTTATTGAAGTAGACCGCCACGACGCGCCGGTCCACAATTGAAGGGTTCAGGAAGGCTGCGGACCTTTTGGTCGTCGTAGAAATGTAGTAGAAAGCATTTTGGCCAACTGTCGATTTGGTATCCGGCGTACCGAGAGCGAGGATGATTTGATCGCGGCTCATACCTTCTTTCACCTGCGCCAAATCCTCATCATTGAAGACATGGCCGTGTTTAGTGATGTCTGACGCACATGCGGAAAGGCCAAGGACGATGCTAAAAGCGGCCAGGGATTTAATGACGGGTTGCATAAATTTTTTTTCACCCTCCGGTTCCACTGCCCTCATGAAGGCAACATTTCTCATGTACTGACAATCTTGATTTGACATAGCGAGGTACCTTGCGATCCAGTCAAGCCGAGTTCGGGGTGAATTTAGAGCTTCAGATCCTAGAACGGTGAGTTTCTTTTCAGTGGTGGTTGCTGCCGTGACGAATATGACGCGTAACAGATTCCAGGCTCAAGGTAATATGACACCGATGTTCCGCTGGTTTGCCGGTCGCGCGGCCCGCAAGGAAGCTGCCGAGAAGATTTACGATGCAATTGTGGCACAGTCACGCAATCCCGCTTTTTATATCCGATGCAGCGTTCCCGATACGCTCTCGGGCCGGTTCGACATGCTGGTCATCCATATGTTCGTCGTGCTGCAAATCCTAAAGCTCGGCGGCCGCGAAGGCCAGCTCCTGGCGCAGGAGATCGTGGAGGCCTTCATCCGCGAGATGGATACGATGGTGCGCGATCTGGGCGTTTCCGATCGCAACGTGCCCAAGGAAGTGCGCAAGATCGCACAGCTTTTCTACGGCCAGCTGCTGGCCTATTCGGCAGCGCTGCAGCGCAACGACACCAAGGGTCTTGCCGGAGAGGTGTGGAAAAGTTTCCAGTCGGCCGAGGGCGGCGAGCAGTCGGTGGCCTCCGAATCGATTTCGATCTACATCCAGCAATCCATCAAGAGCATCCAGGAGATGCCGCTGAACATGCTGTTGCAGGGTAATATCCGCTTTCCGGAAATCGGCGGGCGCAATGGCTGAAGCCGGCTCGGGGCTGGAAGCGGTATTTTCCCGCATCGTTTCGCTTGCCGGGTTCGCCGAGCCGATTGACGGGCGGATCGAGGCCACCTCTCAGGAACGCGAGCAACTCGCCGAGCTGTTCGGCATCGAGAGCCTTGCGAGTTTCACCTTCGATTATCAATTGCAGCCGGTCGGGAACAGACCGCGCGCATCTTTCCGGCGAAATCCACGCGGAGCTGACGCAGCTTTGCAGCGTCACGCTTGAGCCCGTCCAGGAAACGGTGGACGAAACCGTTTCTCTGGACTGCTGGCCGCAGGAGCAGATCGGCCGCGAGGACGCTGCCGCTGCGCAGGCCGATCCGCAAGGGCTGCCTGCCGAGCCTCCCGCGCCGATCGTCAACGGCAGGATCGATGTCGGCGCGGTGGCGGCCGAAATCCTGGCCAGCGCCATCAATCCCTATCCGCGCAAGGACGGCGTCGAATTCGCGTGGGACGACCCCAAGGACGATGGCGAGCCCCTGGCCCCTTCGCCGAACTCGCCAAGCTGAAGTCGAAGCGCTAGCCTCGCCGATCCCTTTCTGCCCGATCCCTTTCTGTCGGAGCCCTTGTGGCGGGAGTTCATGGGGCCCAACCGCGGCGTTGCGCCAGGGCGTTTACGGCTACCACATTCGCCATGACATGCTTGACCGTGCGGGCGAACCGCTACAAGGTTCGTTCGCCTATATGATGGGGATGGGCGGACAGCTCCTCTATATGATGCCGCAGCAAGACCTCGTCGTCTTCCGGGCCGGCGAGAGGATGCCGCTGCTTCACACGACGCTTTATGCGGCATGGAAGGCGATCGGCCAGCCGGCGCCTCGGTAGCGGCCGTTTGCGTGGCCGCTGCGTCCGAATTTCTTTGTCTTAACCGTTGCATGCAGTATGTTCGCCTGCTCCCCGGCCATGGGTGAGCTCACGGGGCGTGGACCCTGCAAATTCCGGAAAGCGACAGATGAACGCGCGGGTCAGAATAGCGCTGGATGCGATGGGCGGCGATCTTGGCCCGTCCATGGCCATCCCCGGCGCCGCGCTTTCCCTGGTGCGCCACCCGGACACCGAATTCCTGATTTTTCGGCGATGAACCGACGATCACCGCCCTCCTTGAAGCGCATCCCGCGCTGGCGAAGAATTCCCACGTCTTTCATACCGAAGTCGCGATCGCCATGGACGCCAAGCCGAGCCAGGCCCTCCGCCAGGGCCGCGGCAAGAGCAGCATGTGGATGGCGCTGGACGCCGTGAAGCGCGGCGAGGCCGACGCGGCGGTCTCGGCCGGCAATACCGGCGCGCTGATGGCCATGTCGATGTTCTGCCTGCAAACCCTGCCCAATATCGACCGCCCCGCCATCGCCGGTCTCTGGCCGACCATATCGAGCGAATGCATCGTTCTCGACATCGGCGCCAATGTCGGCGCGGATGCGCGGCAACTGGTGGACAATGCCGGCATGGGCGCGGCGCTGGCGCGGGCGCTGTTCCACGTCGACAAACCTTCCGTCGGGCTGCTGAATATCGGCGTCGAGGAGGTCAAGGGGCTCGACGAGGTCAAGCGCGCGCATGAAGCGCTCAAGAAGGCCGACCTGCCCGATCATCTATCACGGCTTCGTCGAGGGCGACGATATCGGCAAGGGGACGGTCGACGTGGTGGTCACGGAAGGGTTCAGCGGCAATATCGCGCTGAAGGCGGCGGAGGGCACGGCCAAGCAGATCGCCGCTTATCTGCGCGCGGCGATGAGCCGTTCGCTCGCTGGCCAAGATCGGCGCCTTCTTCGCGCAAGGTGCATTCCGGGCATTAGGTGATAAGATGGACCCACGGCATGCCAATGGCGGCATCTTTCTGGGGCTTCAGGGTATTGTCATTAAAAGCCATGGCGGAGCTGACGCAATAGGCTTTGCAAGCGCGGTCGATCTCGGATACGACATGGCCAAGAGCGGGCTGGTTCGCACCATTTCCGAAGATGTCGAGCGCTTCCAAAACGCGCTTCAGCAGGCGCCGCTGTTAAAAAGTACGGACGCAATCACGTGAGCATCATTCGTTCAGTTATTCGCGGGTGCGGAGCTTATCTTCCGGATAGGGTCGTCACGAATGAGGACCTTTCGCGCCTGATCGATACCACCGATGAGTGGATCCAGGAGCGAACCGGCATCAAGGAGCGCCATATCGCCGCCGAGGGCGAGCTGACGTCCGATCTCGGCATCGCGGCGGCGAAACGCGCGCTGGAGGCCGCCGAACTCGAGCCGAAGGATGTCGATCTCATCATTCTCGCGACTTCGACGCCCGACCAGACTTTCCCCGCCAGCGCCGTGACCATTCAGGCCGCGCTGGGTATCACGCATGGTGCGGCATTCGATATGCAGGCGGTTTGCTCCGGCTTCGTCTACGCCTTGTCGGCGGCGGATAATTTCATCAAATCCGGCCAATGCCGGCGCGCTGCTGGTGATCGGAGCCGAGACGTTCTCGCGCATTCTGGACTGGGAAGACCGCACGACATGCGTGCTGTTCGGCGACGGCGCGGGCGCGGTGGTCGTCGAAGGGCAGAAGGCGACCGGCGCCGCGAATGAGCGCGGCATTATCGGTTCGGTGCTGCGGTCCGACGGCCGGTTCAGGAATCTTCTCTATGTGGATGGCGGCCCATCGTCGACCAAAACCGTCGGCCATCTGCGGATGCAAGGCAAGGAAGTCTTTCGCTTTGCCGTGTCGGCAATCTCGGAAGTGATCGACGAGACGCTCAGGGCGCATGAGCTGCTCGCGACCGATATCGATTGGTTCGTACCGCATCAGGCGAATAAGCGTATTCTGGACGGCACGGCGAGAAAACTCGGTATCGATCCCGTCAAAATCGTCATGACCCTTGAAAAACATGGCAATACCTCGGCTGCGTCAATCCCGCTTGCTCTGGATACGGCGCAGCAGGACGGCCGCCTGAAGAAGGGCCATCTCGTTCTTATGGAGGCAATGGGGGGCGGATTTACTTGGGGATCTGTACTCGCACGCTGGTAGTGCTGGAAGTGTTTCACCGCATACTCGGAACTTCACTCCTCTATGTCGGTGACGTGCGCTGATTTCTGAATAACTTCATTATTATGTTTTGCTGTTGCACGAATTTATTTGTCGTGCCGGGGATGAAGTATTCATATGGTTAGTTGTTTTGGAATAATAGCCGATATCAGCGGGATGCGACATCGGTCATTGACCCAATACCGCCGCATACATTACTATTAGGTTACTTTGCACTTCAGATTCACCGTGTTCAGATGGCAGGCGGCAAAACACTCACCAGGGCAGATCTCGCGGAAGCCGTCTTTCAGAAGGTCGGTTTGCCGCGCAATGAATTTGCGGAACTCGTGGAAACCGTTCTCCGCGAGATCACGACCTGTCTTGAGCGCGGCGAAAACGTGAAGCTGTCGAGCTTCGGTTCCTTTGGCGTGCGCGACAAGAGGGAACGCGTAGGCCGGAACCCGAAAACGGGGGAAGTCGTCCCTATTACGCCCAGGCGCGTCCTCGTGTTCCGGGCTAGTAATATTATGAAGGAGCGAATCAATTCTTCTTTGGTTAAGAGCAGCAGAAAGGCAGCCGAGTAAGTCCGGCAAGCGGGCTTTCCAATAGCGGGGGCTAATTTGGAAAAATCATATAGTGCGTTTCGCACAATAAGCGAAGTTGCGGCCGATTTAACAGTGCCGAAGCATGTATTGCGGTTTTGGGAAGGTAAGTTTCCCCAATTGCGTCCAATGAAGCGCGGCGGCGGACGGCGGTACTACCGCCCCGAGGACGTTGATTTGCTGCGCGGTATCCGCTGGCTGCTGTACAGCGACGGCTACACAATCAAAGGCGTGCAGCGCATCCTGCGCGACAGCGGCGTGCGTTTCGTCAAGGAATGCTGGCGGAACGATGCCAAGCAACCAGAGAAGAAGCCGCCCGAGGTGCCCATTCCCAATCTCGCCGGCGAAGCGGCCAAGGAAGCGCGCCGGGGCCGAGGCGGTGCTCCCCGCCAGGAGAGCCGACCTCCCGAAGCGCAAGCCGCCGAGACCCCACGCAAAGAAGAAGCCGCGGCGGGCGGCGGGCAGCATGCGCTGCTTGCTTCCGTTCTGACCGAGCTCGAGCAATGCCGCGATATGCTGCGCGCCGCGGCCAAGCCCGAGGGCGAGACAACGAAAAAGCCGCGAGGCGAGCAGCGCCGCGGTCTTCAAGCTTAGCGCGTCAAGCGGCTTCTGCGTGCCCTGTCATCATGCGGCATTGCTCGTCGGCAGAATGCTATTGACCCTGCCCGGTGAAGCGGGCAAGACTTGCCTCATATCTCGCCGGATCGGCCGGATCGTGTTCGGAGCGTGGCGCAGCCCGGTTAGCGCACTAGTCTGGGGGACTAGGGGTCGGAGGTTCAAATCCTCTCGCTCCGACCATTTCAACCGCTTGATGTTGCCGATCATTTCACTCGATCGTCTTTCCTGCACCGCTGCAGGTTAGGTCAGCGATTTTTTCGATGCTTGGCCAACCGGTGGCATCGAGCACATGATTGTTTGATTGAGAAGTCGCCGCTGTGAGGCGACAGGCTAATCTAAATTATCGGCGACCGAACATATGACGCAGGCGCAAAGCCGCGGCAGGCCAGTAATCCTCCCCATTCGGTTTGATAACGGCCATGGTGTCAGCCTTGTCAACGACTAAAGAGAACCGTAGCACCCCATGATAAAAGGGACGGTTCCAGAAGTCGTGGACGGCTATCTTCATATCTTTGCCGCCGTGCAACAGACACTGCATGATGCAAGAGAACTCGGAATCGTCCATCGACGAGAGCCAAATCAGGCTTGACCCCGTCCCACCAGGGACGCCGAGCATAAGTCGGCCAGCGGTAGACATAGTGGGAGACCTTCGGCTTTCCCCACTTGCCCACGGTGCCCAAATCCGCATGGACAAGGCGCGCGGTGCCGCCCGCGATCATTCTGGAAACCGAGCTTTGTGCGGCGACTTTGGCGAGCCAGGCGGCGTCAGTGTCGATGCAATAGAGGGACTTCACCCCTAGCTCGGCAGCCAGCACGGTGCTGCCCCCGGCGCCATATTCAAGAAGCGCTTCAGCCTTCGATAGATGCCGCGTGTAGCAGTCTATCTCGGCGTTCGACATGACCGGAAGCATAGCTCATTGCCCCTTAATGCCCCGACATAATTCCTGACGACAACATTGGAAGCAAATGATGCAAACGGTCCGCGTTTACCCCCGCGCTGGAACGATGGATCGCAAATCTATGTGTTTGATTTAAGGTGTATAAGAATTAGACGACTGGAGCATTTTCCAGCAAAGCTGGTCCCCGCGAAGGCGGGGGATGGATACCGGTTCGCGTCGAGAAAACCCTGCACGGGGGCAGGCTCTCTCCCCACGGGAGAGGTAAAGCTGAGGTGACCACGTGGGACGGCATAGGGTTACATCACGGGGATGGCATTATCCCGAAGACCTCGCACACCCTCTCTATCAATGCTTCCGGTTCGCCACAAAATCGACGGTCGCGGCGAGCATCTCTGCGTCGGGTCCGAATGGCGCCAGCGCATTGAGCGCCTGTCCCTGAAACTCGGCTAGCCGCTCGCGTGCCGCGTCCACGCCCATCAGCCCGACCAGCGTCGCCTTGCCCGCGTCCTTGTCCTTCGCGACCGCCTTGCCGAGGAGTGCGGGGTCGCCGTCCACGTCGAGGAGGTCGTCGGCGAGCTGAAAAGCAACACCCAAGGCCGTTCCATAATCCCTCAGCGCCTGCCGTTGCATGGGCCCCGCATTGGCGAGGATGGCGCCCGCCTCGCAGGCGAACAGGATGAGCGCGCCGGTCTTCATCGCCTGAAGGCGCACAATTTCCGCCTCCGAAGGGACCGAGCCGGGCGCCATCAGATCGAGCATCTGTCCGCCAGCCATGCCCGCGCGGCCCGAGGCGCGCGCCAGACCCAAAGCCAGCGCACAGCGGATCGCCGGATCGGGGTGGGTCGCGGGATCGGCAAGGATCTCGAAAGCGACCGTCATCAGCGCATCCCCGGCAAGGATGGCCGTCGCCTCGTCGAACGCCTTATGCACCGTCGGACGCCCGCGACGCAGATCGTCGTCATCCATTGCCGGCAGGTCGTCATGCACCAGCGAATAGCAATGAATACATTCGAGCGCCGCCCCCGCGTTCAGCGCCGCTTCATCCGTCATCCCGCATAGTCGCGCACTCTCCAGCACGAGAAACGGCCTGAGCCGCTTCCCGCCGCCGAGGACCGCATAACGCATCGACTCCGCCAGCCGGTTCGGAACAAAGCCATCGCGTTCGGAATTGGCCAGCCACTGGTCCAGGCGGGCTTCGATAAGAGTTGCGCAGTGCTGCAGCCGCTGGTTAAAGATTTGAGAGTTCCGAGTTTCGTTCACTTAAGTTCACCGATGAAATCCGTTGCCGAAAAGATGCGCCAAATACGCGCCCGGCTCAAGTCGGCAAGCGGACTTGTGCAGAGTAAGGCTGTTTCCCGGGCGCGCGAGGCGGCAATCGCCTTGAAGAAGGCGCGGCAAATGCCTTCGGATTGGTTGGCGAGCCGCGGATCAATCGCGGCGGCGCCGATTGTTGCGGATAATTGGAGCGTGGCGCCGGACGCGGCGACGCCATTGCCCGAGCGGCAGCCGGCGGTTGCACGTGGTGACGCCGGGTGGCGGGATCGCTATCCCAGCCTCGCCAAGGCGCTAAAATATGCAGTCATCGCCGTCATCATATGGCTCGCTTTGCCATACCCGCTGATGCTGATCTACCGGTTCATCGATCCGCCGATCTCGGCGATGATGCTCCGGAATGTGCTTCTGGGCCGTGGCCTCGATCAGAGCTGGGTGGACTTCCAGGATATCTCGCCCAATCTGGCGCGAGCGGTCGTAATCTCGGAGGATGCCGCATTCTGCCGTCATGCCGGCGTCGATTGGAATGCGGTAGGCGAGGCGCTCGAAGATCTTGAGGATGGCGACAAGCCGCGCGGCGCGAGCACCCTGCCGATGCAGACGGCGAAAAATCTTTTTCTGTGGCCGGGGCAAAGCTATTTTCGCAAGGCGCTGGAAGTGCCGCTCGCCTATTTCATGTCCTTCGTTTGGCCGAAACAGCGGGTCGTCGAGGTGTATTTGAACGTCGCCGAATGGGGACCCGGCATTTACGGAGCCGAGGCCGCAGCCCGGCATCATTTCGGAGTGTCGGCCGATTCTCTGACCCGGAGCGAAGCCGCATTGCTTGCGGCCGCATTGCCCAGTCCGCGCAGACGCAATGCCGGGAGGCCATCCGCGCGAGTGCAGAATATCGCAAGCCGCATCGAGGGGCGTGTCGACCGGGAAGCGGCAGACGCCGCCTGCATTTTCGACCGCTAAGCATCGCTGCGAAAAGCGGCTTTCCCGTATTTGGAAAAAACGATGCCGGGACAAGAAAGTCGGACTATGCACTGGCCAAAGCCAGCCGACATCATTATAAGAGCGCCAGATAGCGCGTCCATCGCGGCGCAGAAGATATTCGGTCGATGGGCTTGCGGGCGGCTTCCGCCTCGGCGAGCCTCGGCTCATTTTGAGGTTGTGGCAGATGGCAGTTCCAAAACGAAAAGTATCACGGATGAAGCGCGGCACCCGACGCTCGGCTGACGCTCTCAGCGCGCCCACCTATGTCGAAGACAAGGAGTCCGGCGAGCTGCGGCGTCCTCATCATATCGATCTGAAATCGGGCAAATATCGCGGCCGCCAGATTTTGGAAGCCAAGGGAGATTTTTGAGCGTAGCGCTTCGCGGCCGGGCCTTCGGGACGCGGGGCGCCGCCACATCTTTTTTGGCAGACCATTCGGCGCCGGCCGACGAGGGAACAGAGATGGAGCATAACCAATGATCCTCAGCATACCGTGGCTTATAGTCTCAATCATCCTTTACAACATGATTGCCTTTTCGTCGTCGTGGCCGCCTGCGGGAACTCCTGGGACGAATGTTTTCAACGAGCCACTAGTGAGCTTCGACTTGATCTCGGGCGCAACCTGGGCGCTGACGGTAGGTGATCTCGTCACCATCATAACCCTGGTGCTGCTGTTCATCGAGCTTATCAAGGCGACGCGGACAGGCGGCTCCTCGATCGTGGATCATGCGTTCTCCATGGTCCTGTTCATGATCTGCGGTATCGAGTTCCTTACCATTCGTCAGGCCGCGACATCGGAGTTCTTTTTCATTTTGATCGTGACCCTGATCGACGTCATCGCCGGATTTTCGATTACCATCCGCGGGGCGCGCCGCGACTTCGGATTTGGCGGGGCGGGCGGCGACTGAGTGTCCTGGGGCAGCCCACCGATCAACGACTTGGGAAGGGCGCTTGAAACGGCGCCCTTTATTTTTGGAAACCGACCTTTGTCATCGTCAATGACCACAGCGCCGCCCAACACGTTTAATGCCGATCTCATCGGCGAAGTCGCGGTGGAGATCGGTCTGACGGCGGCAATCGTTTCCGTCGATGACGGCAATCCCAGAATTCTCGTGGTGAAAGCGGGAGGCCGCACGCCCGAGCAGCGCGCTGCATTGCCTTTTGGCCTATTCGCACCGCTCGATCACCGGACGCTCGAAATCGGGCTGCGGGCCTGGGTGCAGGACCAGACCGGGCTCGAACTCGGCTACGTCGAGCAGCTCTACACATTTGCCGACCGTGGCCGCCATGCAAGGCAGGGCGATGTCGGCTTTCAGGTTGTTTCCATCGGCTATCTCGCATTGACCCGCTCCAGCGCGCATTGCGGGTTGAAGCATGGAGACTGGCAGAGCTGGTACAATTACTTTCCATGGGAGGATTGGCGGAGCGAACGCCCTGCCATCCTGACCGAGGAAATTCTGCCCCGTCTCGGCAGTTGGGCGAAGAAGTCAGAGCCAAAGGGCGCGCCGCTCCGCCCTTTGTCGCGCCAGGAACGCTTCGGAATATGCTTCGGTGGCGAAGGCGGGTGGGATGACGAGAAAGTCCTCGACCGCTATGAGCTGCTCTATGAGGCCGGTCTCCTCCGGGAGGCCGAAAGGGATGGTCGCGAGGCGGCCCGCCAATGGGAAAACTTGCCCTATTTCGGCGCGCCGATGCAGTTCGATCACCGCCGCATCCTGGCGACAGCCATGAGCCGGCTGCGGGCGAAAATCAAATATCGGCCCGTTATCTTCGAGCTGATGCCCGACAGCTTCACTCTCTTTGAACTGCAACGGACCGTCGAGGCCATTCTCGGCAGCCATCTGCATAAGCAGAATTTCCGCCGATTGGTGGCATCATCCGGGCTTGTCGAACCCACCGGCGATGTGCGCACCGCGACGGGCGGACGACCGGCGAAGGCCTACCGGTTTCGCCGCGAGGTCATCCTGGAACGGCCCGCCGCAGGCGTGCGGGTCAAGGGTGGTCGCGGATAATTCGCAAAAGCATGAATGCGGAAATGGTGAAAGCGCCGAGCTAAACTGTCCGTTTTTGGTGCAAAAGCTCATAAATCCTGTGGAGCGTCGGCGTTTTTTAACTGGCTGTCTCTTCAATAGCGCGGTGCAAATGCTTATATGAAGGCGCTTGGAACCGCAAGCCACGTAAGGGCAGCTCCCTCGAAAGCGCCGATAAACCGAGAGGCTGATCGCAATTATTAACAATGTTGCGCAAATGCCTTGCTATTACGGCTTTTTTGCTAAGGCTGACAGAAGCGTAGCTTCCAAAAAAAAGTAAATGTGGTATTATCAGTGCCACAAAAGCACACGATTGGTGACAAAGCGCGAAGCTTCCCCTTGCGCGGGAAGTGTTATCTTAATTTGCGTTAGTTAGGCGGTCTTAAAGATCGCTGGGCGATGCTATTCCGCATCCATCTTCTCCGTGGGCTTTTGTCAGATAGCGCGGCCGTGCCGAGTGGGGGCATGAGGTGCGGTTGCGCATAGCAGTATGTGGATGGCCACGTGCTGCCAAACCCCCATTCGCCGCGATGGCGGAGACGGCGTAGTCAGAAGAAGTTTTCGGCGCCTGCGCCGGGAAAGAACCGTGAGAATGAGTATGGCTGCGAAGAAGAAATCAATGCATCGGAATGGATTCCAGAAGGACGAATTCGTCGTTTACCCAACCCATGGGGTAGGCCGCATCGTCGGAATCGAAGAACAGGAAATCGCGGGCTACCGGCTCGAACTGTTCATCATCAATTTCGAGAAAGACAAGATGACGTTGCGAGTGCCGACCTCGAAGTGCGAGAGCGCCGGAATGCGGAAGCTTTCCGATGGCGTCATCGTCACGAAGGCGCTCGACACTTTGCGGGGGCGAGCGCGCGTCAAGCGAACGATGTGGAGCCGTCGCGCTCAGGAATATGAGACCAAGATCAATTCCGGCAGCCTGATCTCCATCGCCGAAGTCGTGCGCGATCTCTACCGGTCAGACAGCCAGCCGGAGCAGTCCTACTCCGAACGCCAGCTTTACGAAG
Source organism: uncultured Alphaproteobacteria bacterium (assembly GCA_963731855.1). GTDB lineage: Bacteria > Pseudomonadota > Alphaproteobacteria > Rhizobiales > Rhodomicrobiaceae > R-RK-3. The sequence continues at coordinate 133,120 of CAVSXH010000005.1, forward strand.
CGGCGCTCGACCGTATGGCTCGCGAGATTGCCGCCGTTCAGGATGTCGATGAAGTCATGGCCATTCAGGCTATCGGCGAGTTGCTGACAAAGGGCAACCGCCTGCCGCGCAAGGAAGAGGTCGAAGCCGAGCAGGACGAAGCCGCTTAAGTTTCTCAATCTTTGGGCTTTTCAATGGGCGAGTGCTTTTTTGCATTCGCCCTTTTTTATGCGCTGGCTGTATTCCGCGCGGCGTCTGGCGATCGATGCGCCGCGGTCGCCGCCATGCTCGGCCGAGCCGTAACGCCGCCAGCCTCGCGCAAGCACGGCGACCTGCCGTGTACAAAATCTCAACGCCAGAACTGAAACAACTGCAGGCCGAAACCCGCACCGAGCACGTCGAGGTTGATCCTGTTCGCAACGTCATGGACCACGCGCCAGAACATCCCGTTGACGGCGGGAACGAGCAGGAACGTCGCGAACAGCAGCGTGGGCGCGATCCCGGCTGCGCGGGCACCGAATTCCTGGAATTCACGGGGAAGCCATGGCTCGATGATGCCCCATCCGTCCAGGCCCGGAATCGGCAGCAAAGTGAGCACCAGCGATGTGAGCTGCAGGAATGCGAGAAACGCCAGGCCTGCGTAAAACGGTGCGGAGATGATCGTTCCGACGGCCGGCAATATCACAAGCAGCAGGAGCAGAACCGCGGCATTGGCGAGCGGGCCGGCGGCGGAGACCAGGGAGCGATCCGCCGGGCTGCGGATTGCGTGCTTGTCCACATACACGGCGCCTCCGGGCAGGCCGACGCCCCCCACAGCCAGAAATATCAGCGGCCACACGATGCTGTATTGCAGATCCGTGTAGCGCAGCGGATCGAGCGTCAAATATCCCTTGTCCAGCACGCTGCGGTCGCCACTTCGATAGGCCACGATCGCGTGACCGAACTCATGCAGGCACAGTGAGATGAGCCAGCCAACCACCACGAAGGGGAAAACCAGATAGCGCCCGTAGGCCGGCAGCATTTCCATGAGCATGGCCAGGCTAAGCAACGCCGCTATGAGGCCGAGAAAGCTTATGCTGACCGTCGACGCAATGCGGGTCATGTCAGGTTACTCCGTACGAAGCCGAACCCCCGTGCCACCTCGGTGAGGCGCTTTGCCAATAGCTCAAATCGGCTCCGCGGCAAAGCCCCCGTCAATTTGAGACGAGCCGCCAGCAAGCGTGTGCTGCTATTGCCGGCATGAAGAGGCGATATTTGCGGCCTCGTCGGCAATCGTCTCGGCGATCACCTCGTCGATCGGGCCAAACAGCACGTCTTCGCCCAGCGTGTGCCCCCGGTTGCTGTGGATGTGCGTTTTCAATTTCGCCGCGTCCAGGAAAGACGAAGCCGCAGCGATCTGCAAGGCGGCCATCGTCTGGGAGTCCTTGTCGCCATAGTGAAGGCTCACGGGGCTATTCCAGAGGTGCAGAAGCTCGGCGGCTGGGCGCTCGTCGATAAACCAGCTCTTCCACCATTCAAATGAGGCGAACACCGTTTCGGCATTCGGATAGGGTTCGGAATCAGCGTGCGACAGCGTTTCCGCCTTCACTTTTTCATAGGCAGCGGCTTGAATGGCGCGCACCTCTGCAAGGTCTTTCGCAGTCCAGGCGCCCTGGGGATGCAGCAGCGGCTCCAGCATGCGGTTCGCACCGGTTGGCGTATGCTGCCAGTTGGCCCGAACCTCGTCATTGGTCGTGATGCCGTTTCGATCGGCATCCATCATTTCCAGGGACGTGGCGTCGCGCTCGGTTATTTGCCACCGAATGACCTGCGCCGGGCTCTGCATCGCGGCGCCCATGCCGATCACAAGAGCGGGCGGCGGGGCCTTGTATGCCGCCATCCGCGCCACATGCAGCATACCCTCGGAATGCGCAAAGAACGCAACGCAGCGGGCGCCCAGACCCTCGGGCGATCGGGTCCATTCATAGACGGCCGCGAGATCGTCGGCCATGGCGCGTGTCGTGCGTTTGGCAAGCAATTGGCGATCGAGACGCTGGTCGGGCGCGGTGCCATGGCGCACGCCGCGCGGCTCATACCGAACGGTGGCGAGCCCGCGCGCCTCCATGCGCTGCGCCAGATCCTTGAAAATCAGATCGCGCGGCGTGCCGGTCTCACCGAAATTGGCATCCCGGTCGAACAGCCCGGTGCCGGGCACGAAAATGACGGCAGGCAGCGCGGGGCTAGCATTGTTTGCCTCGCCGCGGATTTCGACGCCGTCCGCCGAGCGAACCTGGAATTCACCCGCCCTCGGCGCGCCCATGGGTGCCCAATGAAACAAAACGACGCACGAAATCGCGGTCTTGATCCAAAGTTTCATCGAAGTCGCCCCCCAGACCCGTTTCGGCCGCTTATGCCGGCCAGCCTCGAATATGACGGAAGGCGTTCCCGCTTGAAAGCGATGCTCTCGCGGGCGTTTGCCGGTCCGGCGTCAATGCGGTACCGACTTCGGCAGGAGATCGATTACCGCAACGCCCGCGAGGATCAGCACGATGCCGACACCCGACCAGATCGCATAAACCACACGACTGGCAAAGTCCTGAACGTCAGCGACAGCAGGTAGAACGCCAATCGATGCCGCACCATGGCCAAGTAACGTGGCGAATGGCCATCAGGGACTTGGTCAGCCCCAAAACCCGCTCCCGGATGATCTCGGCATCCTGAAAGAGGGTTGAAAATTGCACGAGATCGAGAAGCGCGGCACTTTGCACGACTGCGCACGGCATCGGAGACGGATGCCGCCTTGCTCATAAATCCCATGTCTCTTCTTAATATCATGCGAGAGCGCGAGGACTCAGGCATCCAATGAAACAATGGAACGCGGAAATGCGGTTCGATCGGGAACCAGAAATACGGAGTTTGCACAAAGTAGGCAGGCGCCAGCCGGCGTATGTTTTGGGCCAGCCGTGACATAGCCTCCCAATTGCCGACATGTTCGATCAAAGAATTCGAATGGACGACGTCATATGACATGTCGCCGAAGTTGTGCAGATCGCAGGCGTCGGCTTTTATGCTCGTGAAGTTCGGCCGCTTGTCGGAAGCGCCTCAAGGTTGATCAGGTCGATATCGATGCGCGGGTCATCGACGTGATCGGACGCGATACGCCAATAAACTTCCGTTCCGCCGATGTCGAGAATGCGGCATCGCCCCTGGCGCGCCAGCACATGGTCAATCATCGACTTGACGTGCCGGTATCGCTTTTGACGGAATTTGAAGCGCCAATGAGACGGGATTTGTGTAGGGATCGGATTTCACAATCGATGCCAGCCATCCGGGATTGCTTAATGTTCACCCGCTCATGATACGCGCTGGCCGCTTGCGCCTCAGTGAACTTTCGAGTGCGCCTCAGTGGAACTTTCAGAGGGCGCGTCTCCTACGGGTACCCCTTCCGGGAGAAAGGATAATCGGCACAGAACGCGAAACGCTTCAGTGACGGCATGGATTTGACAAGGTTGATCACCGCCACTCCGGCGACGATCAGGGCGATGCCGATGAGCGCCGCGGCATCCAGATGCTGGCGGAATGCCAATCCAGCCGACCAGCGAGATCAGCACGATGCCGGCGCCCGACCAGATCGCGTAAACGACCCCGACCGGCATGGTGCGGCAACGTCAGCGACAGCAGGTAGAACGCGGCGCCGTATCCCAGGACGACGATCAGCGACGGTCCGAGCCTGGTGAAGCTATCCGATGCCTTGAGCGCGGAAGTGGCGATAACTTCAGCCGCAATCGCCAAGAGCAAGTAGACCCAATTCATGAAAACTCTATTTTGCATGGAGCCGGACATCCGCCCGGCACATGGCCCGCTTGCGGGCCCCGGGGTGGCCCATTCAAGCGCCTGGGAAGCGGCCGCAAGCACAGCATTCCTATTGGGCACCCGGGGCCCGCCGTATAGGTAGGCAAACCATCGGCGCGGATGCGCCGATGACCCGCGTCAAGTATTCATCGAGTTCGAAGAAGTCGGCGTTGTTCTTGGTTTGCCGCAGCTTGTCCATGAGGAATTCGATGGCATCCATCGAGCCCATCGGATTGAGGATGCGGCGAAGCACGAACATCTTCTTGAGCTGGCCCGGAGGAACAAGGAGTTCTTCCTTGCGGGTGCCGGAGCGCGCGATGTCGATGGAGGGGAAGGTGCGTTTGTCGGCAACCTTGCGGTCGAGAATGATTTCGGAATTGCCGGTGCCCTTGAACTCTTCGAAGATCACTTCGTCCATGCGGCTGCCGGTCTCGATGAGCGCCGTCGCGATGATGGTCAGCGAGCCGCCCTCCTCGATATTGCGCGCGGCGCCGAAAAAGCGCTTCGGGCGCTGCAAGCGCGTTGGCGTCGACGCCGCCGGTCAGCACCTTGCCGGAGGACGGCACCACCGTATTGTAGGCGCGGCCCGAGGCGCGTGATCGAGTCGAGCAGGATCACCACGTCATGCTTGTGCTCGACGAGGCGCTTGGCCTTCTCGATCACCATTTCGGCGACCTGCACGTGGCGCGAGGCCGGCTCGTCGAAGGTCGAGGAGATCACCTCGCCCTTTACCGAGCGCTGCATGTCGGTCACTTCTTCCGGCCGCTCGTCGATGAGCAGCACGATCAGATAGCATTCCGGATGGTTGGTGGTGATCGAATGCGCGATGTTCTGCAGCAGCACCGTCTTGCCGGTACGCGGCGGCGCGACGATCAGGCCGCGCTGGCCCTTGCCGAGCGGCGCGACGATGTCGATGACCCGGCCGCTCACATCCTTCTGGTCGGGCAGGTCGACCTCCATGCCCATCCACTCGTCCGGATAGAGCGGCGTAAGATTGTCGAAATGCACCTTATGGCGCATCTGCTCGGGCTCGTCGAAATTGATCTTGTTGACCTTGAGCAGGGCGAAATAGCGCTCGCCATCCTTGGGAGAGCGGATTTGCCCTTCGACCGTGTCGCCTGTGCGCAGGCTGAAGCGGCGGATCTGGCTGGGGCTGACATAGATGTCGTCGGGGCCTGGCAGGTAGTTCGCATCGGGTGAGCGCAGGAAGCCGAAGCCGTCCTGCAGCACTTCCACGACGCCAATGCCGGTGATGTCGACTTCTTTTGCCGCCAATTGTTTCAGGATCGCGAACATCAGCTCCTGCTTGCGCATCGTGCTGGCGTTCTCGACTTCGACCTCTTCTGCAAAGCTGAGCAGTTCGGTCGGCGATTTTACTTTAAGTTCTTCGAGTTTCATTTCCTGCATTCGGGATAACTCCGAATTTCTCTTGGAAAATAGGTCAGGGGGACGGCATGCTTCAAAGAGCGCTGCCAAGGGTTGGAGGGTATTCCAGGCGCCGTTTCCCGCTCTGATCAGCGAGATGCGCGGATCTTGGATCCACGTACCGCTAATTTCTCATGCGGGCTGAAGGAAATCAGACTTCTCGGCCAAATGGAGAATTATGATTTGCATTATAGCAAACAAAGTGCTCGCGCGAAAGCCGCCAATTTTCAACTATTCGTTTGCGCGTGCCAGTCGCATCGATCCAAACCGAAGCTACCAGCCGCAGTTCGGTAAAATTGATCGAGAACAACAGCTAGTGAGCTGAAACATGAACGGAGTGTGAATGCAGCAATGCATTAGATTGGAATGCGTCTAGATTTAGTCAATCATTCGGGTCCGGTTTTTTATCTGGACTCGCCGATCCGGAGCAAAACCGGGCGCAGTCTTGCGGCGCGATGCCTTCACATCGGCTTCACGATGACCATGATGACGATGATGATGAGAAGCACGGTCGGCACTTCGTTGATCAGGCGATAGAAACGCGCCGAGCGTGTGTTGCGGTCGGCCGCGAAATCCTTCCGCCATTTCGCCAGCAGCACGTGCAGGACGGTGAGGAGGACGACCGCCGTGAGTTTGACATGCAGCCAGCCGGCGGTGCGCATGTCGATCACGTCAAAGCCGAAAATGAGGATGAGGCCGAGCAGCCAGCTCGCGATCATCGCCGGATTGATGATGAAGCGCAGCAGCCGGTTTTCCATCACCTTCAACGTTTCGGACAGCTCCGAGCCGGGCGCGGCGCCGGTGTGATAGACGTAAAGGCGCGGCAGATAGAACATCCCGGCCATCCAGGCGATGACCGCGATCACATGGAAGGCCTTCACGTAAAGATAGACGTCCATCCCATTCCCCCGAATTCAGCAACTCCGGAAGGCAATCGCTGCCTGCCGGCGCGGTCCCGCCTAGGACCGCACGAGTTCGACCAACCGCGCCACATGCTCGACAGGCGTCGACGGCAGAATGCCGTGACCAAGATTGAAAATATGCGGAAACCCCTCAAGAGCGCCGACAATGCCCCTGATCCGCGATTTCGAGCAAGGGCCCTCCGGCGAGCAGCAGCAGCGGATCGAGATTGCCTTGCACCGCCGCTTTGGCGCCGAGCGTGTCCCGCATGAAAGCGAGCGGCATCGCCGTGTCGCAGCCGACCGCATCGACGCCGGTTTCGGTGACATACGGCGTCGGCCAGCAGCCCGGCGCCGCGCGGAAAACCGATGATGGGAACGCCCGGATGCCGTGCCTCGAAGCCCGCGAACCATCTTGACCGTCGGCTCGATCACCCAGCGGCCGAACTGGTCGTCCGGCAGGACGCCCGCCCAGCTGTCGAAGATCTGCACGGCCTGGGCGCCGGCCCCGATCTGCCCGGACAAGTAATCCACCGAGCAGTCGGCGAGCAGATCGATCAGCCGCGCAAAATGCTCCGGATCGCGGAAGGCGGCGAGGCGCGCCGGCGCCTGGTCGGGGGTGCCATGGCCGGCGATCATGTAGGTCGCGACCGTCCACGGGGCGCCGCAAAATCCGATCAGCGCTTTCTCGGCGCGGCAATTCGGCGCGGACGCGCGCCACGGTTTCGAAGATCCGGCCGAATTTTTCAGCCACGCGCGTTCGGGTTCAGGACCTTCAGCAGCGCGTCCGGCGGCATCGCGTCGAGGCGGGGACCGACGCCCTCCTCGAAGGCGACCTTTTGCCCAAGCGCATCCGGCACGATCAGAATGTCGGCGAACAGGATCGCGGCGTCGAAATCGAACCGGCGGATCGGCTGCAGGGTGATCTCGGCCGCCCATTCGGGCCGGTAGCACAAATCGAGGAAGCTGCCCGCTTGCGCCCGAAGCTTCCGGTATTCCGGCAGATAGCGCCCCGCCTGACGCATCAGCCAGATCGGAGGCTTTGCCGCCGGTTTGCCGCATAGAACCTCGATGAGCCTTGGCGCGCTTTGCGCTATTCCCTTGGCGATTGCCATCTCTGATCTTGTCCAAAAAATATAGTCTTAGTCTTTCTAGTGATTGTTTTTCTAGGGGAGTGGATTACGGATATTGAGAAATCGCCCAAGTCTTATCCACAGTTTTGCGGCAGATTTGTGCGACGGTGGACGCGCTGATGCGACCCTTAGGACGCTCGCCCTCCAGCATGTCTCAAAAATGGCGCTTTAATGTCCAGCATCTTACAGCGGAGAGCTCATTGCGCATCGTCATGATAAGTGGCCGATCAGCGGCCCCGGAGGCTGTCGATAGAATTCCGCTTTCCAAATTTGTCCCAGCAAGCGAAGTTTTCAGGAGCCCCGCCGATTAATTGTGGGCGGTTTTTTAATTAGCGTGCGGGACTCAAGGGCAGTATTTTCCATAAGCGAAGGCGGCGCCCAAAACGTGACAACTTATCAACAGACCACCAAGGAGCTCCCGAAGTTTTTTCACCTGCATATGGTGTCGGATGCTTCGGGCGAAACACTCGCGGCGATCGCGAAAGCCGCGGCCGTGCAATATTCCAGCATACGGGCCCTCAAACACTCCCATCCCTTCGTCAGGAACCGTCGTCATCTCGACCGGGTGCTGCAGCAGATCGAGGCCTCGCCCGGCATCGTGCTCTATACCATCATCGATCGTGGCCTCGGCCTGCACCTGGAACAACGCTGTGTCGGAATTGCACGTTCCCTGCGTCGCCGTTCTCAGCCCGCTCATTAAGGTGTTCGAGGCCTATCTCGGCACGCCGTCGACGCCGGTCATTGGCGGCCAGCACGTCCTCAACACCGATTATTTCCGCCGCATCGAGGCGATGAATTTCACCCTCGCCCATGATGACGGCCAGCGCACCGAGGATATCGAGGACGCCGACATCGTGCTGATCGGCGCAAGCCGCACCTCCAAGACGCCGACCAGCCTTTATCTCGCCAATCGCGGCTTCAAGACCGCCAATGTGTCGCTCGTCCCCGACATTCCGCCGCCGCCGTCGCTGGAGCTGGTGCGCAATCCTGTTGTCGCCGGGCTCGTCGCCAGCCCGCAGCGCCTGGCCGAAATCAGGCGGCACCGTCTCTTGGGCATGAACGACACGAAGAACCAGGACTACACCGACACCGAAATGATCATGAAGGAGATTGCCTTCACCCGGCGGCTCTGCGGGCGGCATCAATGGCCGGTGATCGACGTGACGCGGCGCTCGATCGAGGAAACCGCCGCCGCCGTCATCAAGCTGTGCGAGGACCGCAAGGGTGGCGGGTGACGTCCCGGCGATCGGGTGCGAGTTGATCCTTGCGTCGGCCAGCGGCGGCCGGGCGGCGAATTTTGCGCGGTGCCGGGCTCGAATTCCGGCGGGTATCGGCCGACATCGATGAGCGGGCGCTCGAGGCCGAGGCGGCTTCGGCCGGTATGGTCGATGGCGGCGGACTGGCGTTGGCGCTCGCCGCCGCCAAGGCGCTGGATGTCAGCCGCGCGCGAACCGGACGCCCTGGTCATCGGCGCCGATCAGGTGATGGAATGCGGCGGGTGGCTTTATCATAAGCCCGCGACCGCCGAAGCCGCGCGCGGGCAGCTCATCCAGCTTCGCGGCAAGACGCACAGGCTGAACGCCGGGCTGTGCGTGGCCAAGGGCGGCGATGTGCTGTGGCAGCATCTGAGCCGCGCGCATCTGACCATGCGCGACTTTTCCGACGGCTTTCTCGACGCCTATTGCCGGTGCCGAAGGCGAAGCCCTGCTTCACGCGGGCGGCGTCTATCGCATCGAGGGGCCGGGCATTCAGCTCTTCGAAAAGATCGAAGGCGACCACCACACCATAATTGGATTGCCGCTCCTGCCGCTTCTCGGCTATCTCCGCGAGATCGGCTGGCTTACGGCGTAGAGCCTCTGCTCTAAGGCGGGGTCAGTTTAGGTGGAATTTGCCCTGACCTTTGATGTCATCCCCGCGAAAGCGGGGATCCAGTAAACACCAGACGCACTGCGGGTTACTGAATCCCCGCTTCCGCGGGGATGACAAGTGTGTTCACTTAGCCGATCACTCTCTAAACCATTATGGAATTGAGGTCCCTCACATGAAGCGTGCCTGCGTCGTCGGCTGGCCCATCGAGCATTCGCGCTCGCCGCTGATCCACGGCTATTGGCTGAAGCGCCATGGCATCGATGGCGACTATGTGAGGCGGCCCGTCAAGCCCGAGGATGCGGGTGCATTCCTCGCGGATCTGGCCGCGCAGGGTTTCATTGGCTGCAATGTCACGGTCCCGCACAAGGAAGCGGCGTTCCGCGCCGCCGCCCGCGCCGATGCCGCCGCGAGGAGCGTCGCCGCCGCCAACACGCTCTGGCTGGAGGACGGTGTGCTGTGCGCCTCCAACACCGACATTTATGGCTTCACCAGCAATCTGGACGATCAGACGCCCGGCTGGGATAAGTCCGGCCGGCCGGCCGCCGTGCTGGGTGCGGGCGGCGCGGCGCGCGGCGTCATTCGCGGCCTGCTCGATCGCGGAATCCGCAGATTCGCCTTGCAAACCGGTCCCGCGAGCGGGCGGAAGCGCTGGCGGCCTCGCTCGGCGGCCCGATCGGCGTGTTCGACTGGGAGACCCGGGATAACATGTTGATAAGCTGTGGATTACTTGTGAATACAACGACACTCGGAATGTCCGGGCAGCCGCCGCTCGACATCGATCTGTCGGGCCTCGATCCTGCGGCTGTCGTGAACGACATCGTCTATACCCCGCTTGAAACCCACCTGCTGCGAAGGGCACGCTCTGCCGGATTGCGCATCGCCGACGGGCTCGGGATGCTGCTGCACCAAGCGGTGCCAGGCTTCGAGAAATGGTTCGGCGTCCGCCCGCAAGTGACGCCCGAATTGCGCTCGCTCATCATCGCCGACCTGTAGGGCGTGATCCGCAAAAACACGTCCCCGGTGAAGACGGGGATGGACACCCGTCTTGCGATATGGTCATGCTTTGGGAATAGAACATAAGGTAAACATGCTGATCATCGGCCTGACGGGTTCCATCGGAATGGGCAAGACGACCGTCGCCGCCCACATCGCCTCGCGCGGCGTGCCGGTGCTCGATTCCGACGGCACGGTGCACCGGCTCTATGCGGGCGACGCGGTCCCTCATGTCGAAGCCGCGTTCCCCGGCACCACGGCGGACGGCAAGGTGGACCGCGCCAGGCTCGCCGCCGCGCTGATGCAGGTGACCGACGGTTTCGCCAAGCTGGAAGCGCTCATCCATCCGCTGGTCCGGCAGGCGCAGTGGCAATTCCTGCGGGAACAGGAAGCGGCCGGCGCCGCCATGTGCGTACTCGATATTCCGCTGCTGTTCGAGACCGGAGGCGACCGCCTGATGGATACCACCGTGGTGGTCAGCGCGCCGGAACACATTCAGACCGCGCGCGTCGCGAGCCGCCCCGGCATGACGCCGGAGAAGCTGGCCGCCATCCGCACCCGCCAGCTGCACGACGCGGAGAAACGCGCCCGCGCCGATTACGTCATCGACACCGGACTGCCTTGGGAGGAAACGCGCGAACAGGTCGATAATCTGCTCGAATCACTTAAGAATCGGCCCGGCGGGGCATTCGAGCGTTGGCGCCAGCTCAATGAAGCTGGCAGCAGCCAGTCGTCGCGTCCCGAACATTAGCGGGCAGGGGGCTGAGATGCGCGAAATCGTGATGGATACGGAAACCACTGGCCTCGACCCGGCGAGCGGCGACCGGCTGGTGGAAGTCGCCTGCGTCGAACTGGCGAACACCATCCCGACCGGCCGCGTCTGGCATCAATATATCAATCCGCAGCGCGAAGTTCCGCACGACGCCTTTCGCATTCACGGCCTTTCGACCCAGTTCCTTGCCGACAAGCCGCTGTTCTCCGACCTGGTGGACTCGTTCCTGGAGTTCGTCGATGGCGGCACGCTGATCTTCCACAATGCCAGCTTCGACATCAAATTCATCAATGCCGAGCTGATCCGCATCGAGCGCGCCGCGATTCCCCTGGAGCGGGTGCTCGACACGCTGGCGCTGGCCCGCCGCAAGCATCCAGCAGGGCCGAACAGCCTCGACGCATTGTGCAAGCGCTACAGCATCGACAATTCCGCGCGCACCAGGCACGGCGCGCTGCTCGACGCCGAATTGCTGGCCGATGTCTACCTGCAGCTCATCGGCGGCCAGCAGCCGAATTTCGACCTGACCGCCCGTCGCGCCGGCGGGCCTGCCGGAGCCGCGGCATCGAACATCATCCTGCCTCGCCCTCAGCCGCTTCCGGCGAACCTCGCCGACGCCGAGCTGGAAGCGCACATCGCCTTCGTCAAGGAACTCGGCACCGCCGCCGTCTGGGGGCTCTACGAGTAAAGGGGACGCCGGTTTGCGTCGCGGAAATCCGACCCGGGAAAAGAATCGCAGATTTCGTAGCATCTCTCAAACCTTCGACCCGCGCACGTCGTAGAGCGCGGCGTCCAGGGCGTGGGCGAAGCCGCGCTTCTCGTCATTGCTGAGGAAATTGCCGAAGGGCAGCACCCTCCCGTGCGAGCGCAGGTGGAGCCGGTTGGCGCTCGACTCGCTCTCGACAAGTTCCAGCCGCACCCAATAGGGGTTGAAGCTCCAGCTCTCCGCGCGGCCGGAGGGATGGAACCGCGTCACCTTCAGCTCGCTGAGGCTCAGCTCGACCGTTTCGTAAATGCGCGCGGCGCGGTAATTCAGCCGGAAAGCGCCGTAGATCAGCAGCAAGGTCGATGCCGAAAAAGCCCATGACCGGCCAGGCGCCCTTCATGTAGAAGGCGACGCCGGTCAGGAAGCTGACAACGCTTATAACCCCCATCAAGGCGATAAACCCCTTGCGCCCGAGAGAGCGATGGGGCAGCAAGACTGCGCTGAAGCGGGAGTCCGGCGCGGCTAATGTGTCCTGAGAATTCATGAGCGTCAAAAATAAGCGACAAGTCCCGTCTCGGGAAACAACAAAGTTCGCTCCCGCACCGAAAAGCGCATCGCGCGATGGTGAACGCGGCCTGCTCGGTCCGGCGGAAGTGGCCGAGATGTTCCGCCGCTTTCGCGAAGCCGCTCCCGAGCCCAAGAGCGAGCTGGAATATGTGAACCCCTTCACTCTGCTGGTCGCGGTGGTGCTTTCCGCGCAGGCGACCGATGCCGGCGTGAACAAGGCGACCCGCGCGCTGTTCGCGCAGGCGGACAGCCCGGCGAAGATGCTGGCGCTCGGGGAGGCGACGGGTCCAGGACGCGATCAAGACGATCGGGCTTTACCGCAACAAGGCGAAGAACGTCATCGCGCTGTCGAAGAAGCTGATCGAGGAGCATGGCGGCGAGGTGCCCAGCGACCGCGACGCGCTGGAGATGCTGCCCGGCGTCGGCCGCAAAACCGCGAATGTGGTGATGAACGTCGCCTTCGCCCAGCCCACCATGGCGGTGGACACCCATATATTCCGCGTCGCCAACCGCACCGGCCTCGCGCCCGGGAAGACGCCGCTCGCCGTCGAATTGGGCCTGATGCGCGCCGTGCCGGAGGAATTCCTGCTGCACGCGCATCACTGGCTCATCCTGCACGGCCGCTATGTCTGCAAGGCGCGCAAGCCCGAATGTCCGCGCTGCCTGATCGCCGATATCTGCCGCTACGAACCGAAGACCAAACCCGAAGAATTCCGAGCATGATCCGCAAAACAAAAAAGCATGTCCGCGCGCAGGCGGGGATGGTGGCCGGTTTTGCGATAAGGATCATGCTCTGGCGAACAATAGAGGGACCGCTTGATGGTGCAGCCGCTTTACGACGTCGTTGGCCTGGGCAGCGCGATCGTCGATATCATCGCTCGCTGCGACGACGCCTTCATTACCGCGCAAGGGCTGGAAAAAGGCATGATGCGGCTGATCGACGAAGCCGAGGCGGCGCGGCTTTACGGCGAGATGGGCGCGGGCGTGGAGGTGAGCGGCGGCACCGTGCCCAACAGCTGCGTGGGCGTTGCCTCCTTCGGCGGCAAGGCGGCGTTCATGGGCAAGATCGCCGAGGACGAATTCGGCGAGATCTTCACCCACGATCTGCGCGCCAGCGGCGTCGCCTTCGAGGCAAGGCCGGTCGAAGGAAGTGCCCCGACCGCCCGCTGCCTCATCCTCGTCACCCCCGATGGCGAGCGGACGATGAACACGCATCTCGGCGCGGCAGCGGAATTGAGCACGCGCGAAGTCGATGCCGATCTCATCAGCGCCTCGAAGACGCTTTATCTCGAAGGCTATTCCTTCGACGGAGCGCCGGCCAAAGCCGCGTTCCAGGAAGCGGCGCGGATCGCGCGGGGTGCCGGCACGACGGTCTCGCTCACCCTGTCTGACCCCTTCTGCGTCGAGCGGCATCGCCAATCGTTCCATGACTTCATCAAAAGCGGCGTCGACCTGTTGTTCGCCAATGAGCGCGAATTGCTGACGCTCTACGAAACCGGCGACCTGGCCGAGGCCTGCGCGCGTCTGCGCGGCGACTGCGCGCTCGCGGCCGTAACGCGCGGCGAGAAGGGGTCGCTCATCCTCACGCGCGAGGAGATCATCGAAATCGAGGTGGAGCCGGTTGCGCGCGTCGTCGATACGACCGGCGCGGGCGACCTTTACGCGGCGGGCTTCCTGTTCGGCCATGCGCGCGGGCTCGAATTGCGCATTTGCGGCGCGCTTGCGAGCGTGGCGGCGGCGGAGATCATCTCGCATATCGGTCCGCGGCCCGAGACGTCGCTGGCCGGGCTGGCCGGCGCGCGCAATCTGATTTGAACCGAGCGGGCTGGCTGAATATTGTGCACCGCGCGCCGCTGCCGACTTTGCGCCAATGTTACGATGAATTGATAGGCGCAATATGCTCCGCAACCAACGTCGACGGCAGTAAATCTTGACCTAATTAAGGCAAAATTGTCGCAATTGCTCCGCGTTTATGGTGTTGATCGGCAATGTTGTATCAAACGATAATGTTGAAATCTCCCGTTGACCCAGTTCGATGGCCTTAGACAGCGACGTTAATTTGGCGTAAAGAGAATCCGGACCATGCGAATTGGTCTTGTTAATTGCACAGGGAGATCACAATGGTGAAGCTCGTCAATGCAGCCGTCGCTGCTGCTTTTCTGTTCGCCGTCAGCGCTCCGGCTTTCGCCGCCGACGCTCCGAAGACCAAGGAAGAATGCACCAAGATGAAGATGAAGTGGGACGCCACGAAGAAGACCTGCTCGAAGAAGTAGGGTCTGCACTAGAGCCTTTCGGTTCCGATTGAATCGGAACGGGACTTGCAGCTCTTTGTTGGGCGCTCTAATGGCAGCGGCAGCCCGCCTCGGGCACCGCTGCTACTTCGCCCCCTCCTGCCGATTGGCATCGCGCCGCGCCCTGCGCTTTCCACCCTGAAATGAACCGAGTTCTATGCGCTGCGGATGGTGGGCCCTTCGCCCGTCGGCTGTGGACGCTGCTCTGCCGGCTTCGGCGGGATCTCCTCCCGGCGAGCGAGGATGAAGGTCCGATCCTTGGGGACGAATTTGTGATAGGTCCCGCAATTGGCGCAGATCGCGTCGAACCTCTTCTCCACGCGGAACCGAACGATCCTGTCTCCGTGGCCGCGCGTCAGTTCGGCCATATGCGCCGACCACGCCTCATCGGCGAGCCGGAGCAAGTCCGCGCCGAGGATGCCGCCGCAGCTCAGGCACGCGAAATGGTCCGCCAGGGCCCGCATGCGCGTCTCGTCGCGCGCGTGCAGCAAAAGCGCGATTGGCAGCAAGACCGGCGAGAGAATGACGGCAACGACGCTTCCCGCCACAGCCGCGGCCGTGTGCCAACGCCGATATCGCCGCCGCCGCATTGAAGTCCCGCGGGAAGCCTTGCCGCCCGCGCCTCTTGCATCGCAATCGCTGCGATCGGAATAGGCCACCACACACCCTTCGTCCACCATCTTGGCGCGATTTCGGCGGCGAGCCGAGCCGGCGCCCGCCTGCGCTACGATCAGGAAAAAAGGCCTGCCCTGCCAAGGCGCGGATGGCCACCGGTCCAAAATCGTGCACAGACACACAAACCGAGCGGGTGATCAGATTAGGAACACCCTTTTTATACGTAATAAGATTAGAAGAATGCTCTTCTTGTAATCCCCGCGAAAGCCGGGACACAGTACTTCGCAGCCTCAATAGTTTACTGGGTCCCCGCCTGCGCGGGGATTGCGGCCTGTGGGTGCCGCTGGGCCTAACCTGACGAGGTGTTACGCCGCCCTACGGTTTTTCTAAACGCCTTGCGCACGCACGAATCCAGCACTTATCCGATTAGGAGAATGCCCTTCTCGCAATCCCCGCGAAAGCGGGGATCGCCTCCGCGGGGATTACAGGCTGAGCGTCCTGATGCGCCGCTTCCACCTAACCTGACAAGGCGTTACCCCGCCCTACTGGTTCCGCCGCGAAAGGGATATCGCATAGGCCGCCGCCCTGACCTGCAGGATCGGATCGTCGGACGGCTCGATTTCCGTCCGGCAGCTGCACCGGACTGAACATGCCGGTCCGGCAACTCTCGAGCGGCTTGCCCTCGGCGCTGGCCGTGACCGTCAGGCGCCCGACGGAACCGCCGCCGCTCTGGGAGATGGGCGCGGAGATCAGCACCATCTCGGTCGGCCCGTCAGGAGTGTCGAAGCGCACGGACAGGCCGCGCGCGGCAGGCTTTGCCTTGTCGGAGACTTTCGGATTGGGACCGGCAAGCGAGAAGCGGATCAGCGCCGGAATGTCGGCCCCGCCGAACAGGGCCGCCTTCGAGATCGTCTTCGCGCCCGGCGCCGCGGTGAAGCTGCCGACGGCGCCGACGCCCCTTCTGATGCGACACCCGGACTACGCGGCCTCCCAACGCATCCGCAGACGCCTCGAGGAAGCGTTCGGCTGGGCCAAGACGATCGCAGGCCTCGCGAAGGTGAAGCTGCGTGGCCTGCCACGTGTACGCTTCAAGTTCACATTGGCGATGGCTGCCTACAATCTGATCCGGATGCCAAGATTACTGGCCGAAACCTGAGGCTGCGCGCCCAAGCCAATAGGCCGCAGCTGCCGAAATGAAAGAAAACCGTCGCTCCGAAGCCTCTGCCCAGCATCAAGTTCCGCTCCGGGCGCAAATTCAACAGCCTGCTAGGTTGAGGACGTGAGCACGCGCTCAATTCTGCGATCGGGCACAAGCCACATCAAGGCGACCAAGACGTAAATGGCCTGCGCGGCCCACTGAACGAAGAAGGCGAGCGGGATCGCCACCGCGTACAGGACGAATGAGATGTTGCCCTTGAAATCCTTGCCGATCGCCTTGGCGAGCACGGAGTCATGGCCTTCTTCGGCGATGATCGTACGCGCGAGTACCAAGTAGGCGATGGCCGCCATCATCAGCACGAGACCGTATAAGGCTGACGGCAGCTTGCCGAAATGATTCTCGCCCATCCAGCCGGTCACGAATGGTAGCAGCGACAGCCAGAACAGCAGGTGCAGATTGGCCCAGAGCGTGGCTCCACTCACGCGCTTGACGGCATGCATCATGTGATGATGGTTGCTCCAGTAAATACCGACATAGATGAAGCTCAAGACGTAGCTGACGAAAACCGGGAGCAACGGCGTCAAAGCACTTAAATCTTCGCCGTGAGGCACTTTCAACTCAAGCACCATGATGGTGATGATGATCGCCAGCACGCCGTCGCTGAATGCTTCGAGCCTCGTCTTCGGCATCAGGCCTTGTCCTTTGTCACGATCCGTCCAACCGCCTCGTATGACACCCCTCGGCTTACACCACGTGCATCGAGCCGATCACGTTGGACGCAACACTTGGTCGGGACATGCTTTGCTAAGAAATGCGCTACTTCGCGGCGGCAACCTCCTTGAAATACAGCGGCTCGCTGCTGAGGGAGCCATAGAGGAAGGGCTCCTGCTGGCGCTGGGTTTTCGAGCGGACCTCGTCGCGCACTTTCCGGAACAGGAAATTGATCTCCAGGCCCGGCTCCTCGATGTGATTGAGCAGCGCCTCGCTGAAGGGGCTGTTGGCGCCGCTGCCATCCGACGCCGTGGTGCCGTGCTTGGCCGAATAGGCCACCAACACGCTGCCTTCCGGCTCCACCATGGCGAGGCCCCGCCCGATGGCGCGGGCGCCGCCGCCGGAACGCGCCATCCGTGCCAGGAACGGATTGTTGCGGCAGGAGTCGAGAATGATCAGACCGAGCTTGGACGCCGCGTCGACTTTCGCCTGCACCTGGGTGAGGGAGATGGCTTCGTCGGCGACATGGGAGTCGCGCGCAAGCTCGGCATCGGTGGGAATCAGATAGTTCACGCCATTCATTTCAAGGCCGTGGCCCGCATAGAACACCACCGCCCATTCCGCCTTTTCCGCCCAATCGCCAAACTCCTTCAGGGCGCGCCCCATTTTTTCGCGGCTGAGGTCGTAAAGCTCCGTGACGTGGTCGAAGCCCAGCCGCCGGAGGCTTGTCGCCATGCCTCTCGCATCGTTGAGGGGATTGATGAGCTCGCCGACGCTGGTGTATTTAGCGTTGCCGATGACAAGCGCGACACGCCTCGCCGGCGGCGGAGCGGGGGACGGAGCGGGCGTGTAGCTGCGCACTTCCGTCTGCGTCTGCCTTGCGATGCGCTGACGGACGACTTCCTGGCGCTGAGCGTCGGTGCGCGAAGGAGCCGGCAGATCGAGAACCTTGCGATAGTCTGCCAGTGCCCGGTCGGTGTCATTCTTTCTTTCGTAGACCTTCCCGCGATTGTAATAAGCCAGCGGGTTTTTTTCCGTCAGCTGGATTGCGGAATTATAGTCGCTAATTGCACGATCGAAATCGTTCTTAGCCGAATACACATTCCCGCGATTATTGTAGAGATACCAAACTTTTGAATTGATTTCGATCGCGGCATTCAGATCTGACAATGCCTCGTCCAGTTCACCTTTCGAACCATGGCTCCTGCCGCGTATGTTGTAGGCGTTGAACTGTTGCGGATCCAGCTCGATGGCCTCGCTTGCATCGGCTATCGCACGGTCGAAGTCGTTCTTCAAAAAGTGCAGGTTCGCCCGTTCGCCATAAGCGTCCGAATATTTTGGATCCAGTTTTATGGCCCTGTTGCATTCGCCTATTGCGTCGTCGAAATCATCCTGTTTCTCGAAGACGAGCGCGCGATGGAAGTAGGACACAGGGTAATTTGGCGCCAGATCAACGGCTTTGTTCAGATCGGCGAGGGCGCGTTGCAGCTCCCCTTTGCCCAGATAGAGTCTTCCCCGATTGCTGAGCGCCAGCGCCGATGCCGGGTCGAGCCTGATCGCCTCGCTGTAGTCCTCAAGCCCGCGCTCAGGGTCGCCTTTCCTCGAATAGGCGACCCCGCGGACATTGTGGATGTCGGCGTTGCCCGGACTGGATTTGATGGCATCGGTGAATTCGGAAATCGCCGCGTCGTAATCCTTCTCGATCAAACGCATGAGGCCGCGACTGAAAGCGGCCGTTTTCGGGTCGAGACGAATCGCATCCTTGATATCGGAGGCCGCATCGTCGTTCTCATTGCGGCGGCTATAGGCGAACGCCCGAAACCGGTAGGCCGACGCCAGGTTCCGCGGACTCCGCTCGCCCTTTTCGATGATCCGGGTGCAGGCCGCTATCCTGGGCTCCGGCGCGCCGACCTTGCAATCCGCCCAATCGTCCGCCTTCGCGGGGAGCGACGCCGCCGCAAAAAACAAAAAGCTACTCAAAAAGCAAAAAAATACACGCATCACAGCCCCCCGATGCCCACCGCGGCTGACCACGCGAAAAATCAAAAGCCGCGCCACACAATGCTGGCATAGATTATCCAGCGAGGGCCTCGATGTCGAGGACCTCCAGCGGACGGCTTGGAGGCTGCGGCGACCTTGGCCATCCGTCCCCGCTTTCGGGAGGACGCGCTTTTGCGGGAAATCCTCCGGCGTCATCCCGGAAGCCGCATAGCGGCTATCCGGGACCCAATCGCGCTACGGTGGGCTCATCTCGAAATGTCAGGCGAGTGGACCCCGGCTCTGACGACCGGGGCGACGAGGGGCGGCCGTTTCGATTGACGCGGAGGAGGTTCTCGTTCCCGCGTCGGCGCAGACCACTTTCGCGGGCCGCGCTTTGCGGGAAATACTCCGGCGTCATCCCGGAAGCCAGATAGCGGCTATCCGGGACCCAATCGCGTTACGGTGAACCTATCTCGAAATGTCAGGCAAGTGGACCCCGGCTCTGACGGCCGGGGCGACGAGGGCTGGCCGTTACGATTGAGCGGAGGAGGTTCTCGTTCCCCTGGTCGGCGCAGACCGCCTTCGCGGGACGCGCTGGGCCCCGGCTCTGACGACCGGGGCGACGAGGGGCTCGCCGTTCCGATTGACGCGGGAAGGAGATTCTCGTTCCCGCGTCGGCGCAGACCGCCTTCGCGGGGACGCGCTTTTGCGGGAAA
This sequence comes from uncultured Alphaproteobacteria bacterium, assembly GCA_963731855.1. Taxonomy (GTDB): domain Bacteria; phylum Pseudomonadota; class Alphaproteobacteria; order Rhizobiales; family Rhodomicrobiaceae; genus R-RK-3. Next base: position 152,763 of record CAVSXH010000005.1, read on the forward strand.
TACTCCGGCGTCATCCCGGAAGCCGCATTGCGGCTATCCCGGACCCAATCGCGCTACGGTGGACGCATCTCGAAATGTCAGGCAAGTGGACCCCGGCTCTGACGGCCGGGCGACAAGGGGGCTGGCCGTTTCGATTGACGCGGAGGAGGTTCTCGCTTCCCTGGTCGCGCAGACCGCCTTCGCGGGGACGCGCTTTGCGGAAAATACTCCGGCGTCATCCCGGAAGCCGCATAGCGGCTATCCGGGACCCAATCGCGTTACGGTGGGCTCATCTCAAAATGTCAGGCGAGTGGGCCCCGGCTCTGACGGCTGGGGCGACAAGGGGCTGGCCGTTTCGATTTGAACCGGAATGGGGCCGCAGGCCGAATTTCGCGGGCGCAAGCTGGTGTCGGTCGGTGAGACCGCCTCAGCTCAGGAATGGCAGCTCCACCAGCAGCGCGAAGGCATTGAAGGTCGACAGCGCGCCGAGGATGCCCATGACGCCGCTCACCCAAAGCAGGATCGTGCCGCCCAGAATGAGCGAGGCCGAGGCGAGCACGATGGCGATCTGCAGCAGGCCCTGGCCGTAGTCGAAATAGGGATCGCGCCGGAGCGCAAGATCGCGTTCCGCCTCCAGGGCGCGCGCCTTGGCGAGCAGCTCCTTCTTGCCGTCGCCCGTCTCCGGTTCGCTTTCGTAGCGCGCGACCGTGGCGCGGTATTTTCCGAGCTTGTCCTGCAGGAAGTTCCGCGCAGCCTCGTCTGTCCCCGGCTTCGCGAGTTCCGCCTCGAAGGCATCGGCGGCCAGCGCATAACCCGTCTGCCGGATGTTCTTCGCCTGGAAGAACGCATAGGTATCGGCCGCGCCGACGCTCGACCGTATCATCGTCTTGGACGCGTCATCGTCGCCGATCGAGCAGATCGCGATGAGCACGGCCAGCACCGCGATGTAGATCGCGGTGAATTTGTTGTCCTCCAGGCCCTCCTGCTCCAGCGGTTCCGCAACGCTCATCTCGTCCCCCGAAATCAATTGCCTGAGGCAGCACCAAAGCACGATCAGGCAAAGCCTATGCCCATACAAAGGCGTGGATGGATACAGCTTTCCCCGAAAGCTCGTGCTAACCAAATAAGGCTAGTTTGTCATCCCGGCCTGCGCGGGGATGACAAAAAAATGAGCCACCCGACCGAGCTTGGATCAGGACGCAAGCTCCCGTTTCTCCGCCGCCGAGCCGTCGGCATTGAGGCGGTAAATCAGCGGCACGCCGGTCGCGAGATTGAGGGCGAGCACCTGCTCCCGGCTCAACTTGTCTAGCTGCATGACCAGCGCCCGCAGCGAATTGCCATGCGCCGCGACGATGACGTTCTGGCCCGCCTGCACTTCCGGCCAGATCCGCGCCTGATAATAAGGCAGCACGCGCTCGGCGGTATCTTTCAGGCTCTCCCCGCCGGGCGGCGGCACGTCGAAGGAGCGGCGCCAGATATGCACTTGCTCCTCGCCCCATTTGGCGCGCGCGTCGTCCTTGTTGAGGCCGGCGAGATCGCCGTAATCGCGCTCGTTCAGCGCCTGGTCCTTGTGGGTTTCAAGGCCGGTTTGGCCAAGCTCCTCCAGGATGATGTCGAGCGTGCGCTGGGCGCGTTTCAGGGCGCTGGTGAAGGCGACGTCGAAATGCATCCCCTCCGCTTTCAGCAGCCGGCCAGCCTGCCGCGCCTCCGCGACGCCGGTCTCCGACAGGTCGACATCGCGCCAGCCGGTGAACAGATTGAGCTTGTTCCACTCGCTTTCGCCGTGGCGGACCAAAACCAGCGCATTCTCCATGGATGCCATCATTTCCTCAACTCAAAGTCCCAGCACGTCCTGCATCGAATAGAGGCCGGGCGGCTTGCCCTGCCCCCACAGCGCCGCCCGCACCGCGCCGCGCGCGAAAAGCTGCCGGTCGCTGGCGCGATGGGTCAGCTCCAGGCGCTCGCTCGCTCCGGCGAACACCACCGTATGATCGCCGATGACGTCGCCGCCGCGCAATGTGGCAAAGCCGATATCGCCGCGCTTGCGCACGCCTGTCTGCCCGTCGCGGACGCGCACCGAATGATCCTCGAGGCCGATATGGCGGCCGTCCGCCGCCGCCTTGCCGAGCATCAGCGCGGTCCCCGACGGCGCGTCAACCTTCAGCCGGTGATGCATTTCCAGGATTTCGATGTCGAAATCGGGGCCGAGCGTTTCCGCCGCCTTCCTGACCAGCGCCGCGAGCAGATTGACGCCCAGGCTCATATTGCCCGACTGGACGATCACCGCATGCTGGGAGGCGGCGAGGATCGCGTCCTCCTGCGGCGGCGTCAGGCCGGTCGTGCCGATGACATGCACGATGCGCGCCTGCGCCGCGAGCCCGGCATGTTCCACGGTGGCCTCCGGCGCGGTGAAGTCGATCACGCCTTCGGAGCGGATGAACAATTCCAGCGGATCGGCGGTGATCGGGATGCCCAGCTTGCCGACCCCGGCGAGTTCCCCCAGATCGGCGCCCAGCATCGCCGAGCCCTCGGGTTCCGTGCCGCCGGAAATCGAGCAGTTCGGCATTTCGCTAATGACGCGGACGACAGCCTGGCCCATCCGGCCGGCCGCTCCCATTATTGCCAGTCTCATGCGCGTAGGGGCCTAGCGGTTGACGAAGCGTGCCGTATAGCAGCGGCGGCGGCGGATATAAAGGGCGGTGAGGGGATTTGTGGCGGTGGGCTAACAGTTAGCGCGGGAGGTAATTGGGTCAGGAGCGGGCGTGGGCCGCGAGGCGATCAACCGCCGCAAACGCCTCTTAATCCCAGCGGGAGCACTTCCGCGTCTGACCCGAAAGCAACTTCGCCTCTTGGCGGACGGCCGCGAGATTGCCGCCGTCCGGTTCTCCCTTAGCACCGGTGGTCCACGTCGATGCGCCGACCACCGCCCAGACCTACGTGACCTGGTAAAGCTGGCTTTCGAACTCAGCGAAGGTCTGCAACGCTTGCGGATCGGCAAATGGCAGAAACTGCATGAGGATGACGCCGCCGATGTTCTTGCTCGGATCGATCCAAAAATAGGTGTTGGCAAGGCCGGCCCAGGCGAGGCTGCCGGCGCTCCGGCCCGTCGGCGCGGTCTCGGTGTTGATCATGAAGCCAAGCCCCCATTTCTTGACCATGCCTGGGAAGAATTCAGCGTCGGCCGAGCTCTCGGGTGCGACGGTCTTCAGCGCGACGACGTTGATGTCGCCGATCTGGTTCTGCCCCATCATTGCCACGGTCTCCGGCTTGAGCACCGTCTTGCCGTCGAGGCTGCCGCGGTTGAGGAACATGCGCACGAACTTCAGGTAGTCGGGTCCCGTCGAGTAGAGGCCGCCGCCGCCCATGAAAAATTCCGGCTCTTGCGGTATTTCAAATTCGATCGGTTTGAATGAACCGTCGGCGCCTCGCGCATGCATCGCCACAAGCCGCTCGCGTTGCGACGCGCTGATCTTGAAGCTCGTATCAGCCATGCCGAGCGGACCGAAGATGTGCTCACGGAAATAGCCTTCCAGCCGCTCGCCGCTCACCTTTTCGACCATCTTGCCGGCAAAATCGATATTGATGCCGTACTCCCAGCGAACGCCGGGATCGAAAGCCAAGGGCGTCTTGAGCGCGTCGTTCTTGCAGGTGATGATTCCCGGCAGGTTGGCCTGTTTCTCATAGCGGCCAGTATCCGCGTTCCAGACGTCGTAAGTGTATCCCGCGGTGTGCGTCAGCAACTGCCGCAGCGTGACGGGCCGCTTGGCCGGGCGGAGCTGGGGTTGCCCCGCCGCGTCGAATCCCTCCAGCACCTGCGCCGATGCCAAATCCGGCAGGATCTCGCTCGCGGGCTGATCGAGCTTCAGCTTTCCTTGCTCCACCATCTGCATCGCCGCAACGGTTGTCACGGCCTTCGTCATGGACGCGATCCAGAACACCGAATCAACGGTCATCGGCTGGGGCTCCGCCAGGCTGCGCACACCGAACGCGCCCGAATAGATCGTGCCTTTGTCGTTGGCCGCCAGCGCCACAACCCCAGGCACCCTCCCCGATTTGACCGCTGCGGTCAGCGCCTGATCGATGCCAGCCTTACCCGCTGCGGTGTCAGCGAAGACCGGACGCGCGAGACCAGCTGCGAATGCCGCCGCGGCTCCCATGATTTCGATGGCCTGACGCCTGGTGATCCGTGTCATGGTTTGCTCCTCCTCGCCCGGCAGAATGGCCTAGGACAGAGCAGCCGGGTTGCTCGGTCCCCTGACATGGCGCGCCTCCAAAATTGCACTCAACGGGTACTCGGAGTGCTCGGGGTTGGGTAAGTCTTCTGCCTTTTGCGCCGCCTTGGCAACTAAGATCGCGTCCGACGCGCATAGATCGCGCTGCACTCAGCGACGTCTACCCAACGCGATCGAATGACAACCACTTCTGTTTTTGGCGCACAGCTGAACCAAGAGGATGTACGACCTCAGCTTACACCGCATGTTAAACTCTGGGAGCTATGCGTGAGAGGATGCTTTCGCACCCGTAGGTGGCGATCGGCTCACCGCAGATCCTGGCGGCTTGCGCCTCATCTCGCACTTAGCATCATCGGCGCGCCCCCAACCGCGCCTGCCGTCGCAGTGTTGCCGGATTCCGCGCTTAGGGCTGAGTTGATGGAAATATGCAGCGTTGAGAGCCATCGGTCCGTGCGCGCGCCGGCTGCCAGCGTCGCGCCCACCGCGCGCCGCGGCCGCGTCCTCGCGTTGTTGGCGTTGGGGCTGGCGCTCCTGCCGCTGCCGGCCCACTCCGGCGAGAAGCCCGCCGAGGCCTGGCCCATCGCAGTGCAAGCCCGCTATAGCTTGCGCTACAACGGCATCGAAGTCGGCCGCCTCGAAATCAACTCCAATACCACCGCGAAGACCTATTCGCTCTCGGGCTCCGCCAAGGTTTCGGTGTTGTTCGGCGCGTTCAAATGGTCGGGCTCGTCCAGCGTTTCAGGCGTCGTGGAGGGCGGCGCTCCCGCTCCCGCGACCTATGGCTTCGACTGGCGCCAGAACAAGAAGGGCGGCACCGTCCACATCGGCTTCAAAGACCGTGTTGCGAGCGAGGTCGCCGTCAAGCCGCCGCCGCGCAAGAAGCGCGATATGGTGCCCCTGACGGAAGCGCATATGGTCGGGGCGCTCGATCCGATGTCGGCGATCCTGATGCTGACGAAGGCGGACAGCCGCCCGCCATGCGACCGGCGCGTCGGCATTTTCGACGGCAAGCAGCGCTACGACGTCGTGTTCACGCCCAAGCGGCTGACGCGCCTGCCGTCCGCGTCCAAAGGCGGCCCGCCGGAGACTGGCCATGTCTGCCGGATCATGTACGAACCGATTGCCGGCCACCGCGACAATGACGATACCAGGGCTTACGCATCGAACCGCGACGCCGAAGTCGTGTTGCGCCGCATTCCGGGCTCTGAAATGCTGATCCCCTATTCGGTGGCGATCCCGACGGCCTGGGGCACCGGCACCATGGTGACGGAGCGCATCGACATCGTCACGGCCGCCGCCGGAACGATTGCCTTCACCGACTGAATAGGTTGTTTGCTGGGAGCCGGGCATCCGCCCGGCACGTTGGCCCGCTTGCGGGGTGTTGTTTGCTGGGAGCCGGGCATCCGGCCCGGCACGTTGGCCCGCTTGCGGGCCCCGGGTGCCACATCCAGGCTCTGAACAAGCGGGCCGGCACGGCATTCGTGGCGGTCTCCGACGGCCACTAAAAAAAGACTCCACCAAACAACGCCCCTAACCTGCCACGGGCGCCTTGCGCAATCGCACATAAAGTGCGCCGTCGCCGCCGTGGCGCGCGCTGGCCGCCGTATAGCTGACGACGAGGCCGCGCAGATCGGACTCGGCCAGCCATTGCGGGACGAGACGGCGCAGCACGCCGCGCTCCTGGCCGGAAAAATGACCCGAGGAAGCGCCGCTCTCAACGGGAGCGCCCTTGCCGGTGATCACCAGGACATGACGGTCGCCGCGCGACAGGCAACCCAGCAGGAACCGCTTCAGCGCGCCATGGGCCTCGCGCTGCCGCATGCCATGCAGATCGAGCCGCGCGTCGATGAGCTCGGCGTCGCGCGCCAGCTTGCGGCGCTCGCGCTCATTGTAGCGGGCGAGCGGCGGCGGCGATTTGGCGGGTTCAGGGGGGCGATGCCTTGCGACGGGGGGAGGTGCGGGCAGGGCGCTTTTAGTCTTGCCGCCGGACGTCCCCAGACCCGCCGGCGCGGCAGGCCCCTCAGGGAGCGCGGCGTTGCCGTGAACGCGCATTGCGGCCGCCTCATGCCGCGCCCGCTCGCGGCGCAACGCCTTCGCTTCGCGCATGGCAAAGGCCCACAGCTCCGCCTCTTCGGCGGTCAGCGGCCTCTTGCGTGGATGCGCGTTCGAACTCATTGCGGTCCTCTATTCCTTGCAATGCCCGCCCGTACTTATTGCGGATCGCTGTGGTTGCAAATCCCCGAAGGCGACCGAGAGCGCGGGGATTCATCGAAACAGCAATCTCACCTCGCCAAGGAGACACCCGGGCCATCATCTTCGAAATCCCCGCGAAGGCGGGGACCCAGTACTCCGCAGCGGCTCCGGCGCCTACTGGATCCCCGCCTTCGCGGGGGGATTTCGAAAGGTGTGTTCACCTAGCCGATCCCACGCCAGCGCGCTTCGCCTACCGCAAAACCGGCGCCCACTTTTGCGGATCATTGCTGCTCTCATTTGGGATGAGGACATAGAAATCACAAACGTGCTTCGTCTGGCCCGCGATCTTTCCGGCGGCGTCGCCGCTGCCCCAGAAGATGTCGCCGCGCACCGGGCCGCGTATGGCGGAGCCAGTATCGTGCGCCACCATCAGCCGCGCGACGGGCTTGCCCTTCTTGTCCTTCAGCTCCGGCGCGGCGACCCAGATCGGCGTGCCGAGCTGATAGTAGCGCGGGTCCACGGCGAGGCTGCGCCCTTGCGACAGCGGCAGCCCGAGCGCGCCATGCGGGCCGTTGCCGGACTCCGACTCATCGAGCACGCGGAAAAACGGATAGGACCGGTTTTCCCACATCAGCCTGCGGCCGCGCTCGCGGTCGGCGCGCATCCAGCCCAGCACCGATTCCAGCGTCGCGCTGGCGGCCTCCAACGCGCCCTTCTCGACCAGCACCTTGCCGATCGACGTATAGGGATGGCCGTTCTTGCCGGCAAAACCGATGCGCAACGCCTTGCCGTCCGGCAAGCGGATGAGGCCGGAGCCCTGCACCTGCATGACGAATGCGTCATAGGGGTCGGCGAGATAGGCGATCTCCAGGCCCCGCCCCTTCAGCGCGCCTTCCTCGATCTCCTGCCGCGTGTAATAGGGGACGAGGCCGGCCTCGGTGGCGCGGGCCGCCGTCAGCTCCTCCGACAGCGTGCCGCGATCGCTAGCTGCGCGGATCAGCGTCAGGTCGGCGGGGAGAGCATAGATGGGGACGTCGAACTCTTTCGTCGGCTTGAGCGCCCCCTTGACCTCGGGTTCGAAATAGCCCGTCAGCAGCGCCCCCGTGCTCGGGCGCTTCACCAGATAGGGTTTGAAATTGGCTTCGAAGAACTGCCGCGCTTCGTCCGCCGGAAGCTTTTCCGGCAGCATGACCGCGAGTTCGCACGCGGCCTTGACGCCTTCGGCCGATTTGGCGTCGTCCAGCATCTTGCGGCAGGATTTCCGGAACGCCGCGAAGGCCGCCGCGTGCTCGTCCTTCGCCCATCCCTCGATATCGGAGAACTGCACCGCCGTCTTGTCCAGCGCCAGCCGGCCCGCAGCCTCGGCGTCGCCAAACTGCCAATGCCACAAATTCGCGCCGGTCATGACGATAACCGCCGCGCCGAAACGAAACATGCCGCGCATAGCCCCTTCCATCCCCCAACGCATCGATCCAGACAGACGCTACAGCCGGAGTTTGGCAAAATCGATGCACCGCAAACAGCCAAAGCGCCGGCATACGAACGAGGTGAATGTGCCGGCGCGCCAGAGCCTTTTCCGTTCCGATTGAATTGGAACGGGGCTCTACTCCTTTGTTTTGTCGCATTTTCTCGACGCAAACCGGTATCATCCCCGCCTTCGCGGGGACATGCTTTGCTGGAAAATGCTCTGAGCATCATTTCGAAAAGTGGTCTTCCGGTTTTCGAGAAAGCATGATGCGAGACCGGAAAACTCCGGGCAGATCTTCCGTTGGGTGGCCAACGTAAGCTGCTTAGACAGTCCTACTCGCTACGCCGCCGTGCCGGTTGCGACCAGACGCCAGTTCGGATCGCGGGACGCCAATTCCCGGGCGAAGGTCCAGATATCGGTCACGTCGCGGATTTGCGAGGAATTCCCGTCGATCACGGTGCCGCTCCGGTCCCGCGTCGCGGTGATGAGGTCGCTGACGAATTTGATGGTGATGTTGGCCATCTTGCCGACGATCTCGGCATCGATGATATCGGAACTCGAAATGCCGACGAATTTGAACTCGACCGTTTCGCCGTTTTTCTCGCGCTCGCCGATCGCGGCGGAGAAGCTGTCGAACACTTCGCGGCTGAGCAATTGCTTCAAGGATTTGCGGTCGCCCTCCGCAAATGCCGTGACGATCATCTCATAGGCGGCCCGCGCGCCGGTCAGGAAATGCTTGGGGTCGAAGCTGCGGTCGGCCTCCGCGATGGTCTGGAGCTTCTTCGCGACGTCGCTCCCCTCGGCCGCGATATCCTTCAGTTGCTTCACGAAAGTCGCCGTATCGAGCTCATCGTTGATGCGGGGCGGCTCGCCGCGCGGTAAGGTGACGACGTTGTCGCGCACCGATTTGCCGTTGGTGTCCGCAGGTGTATAGGGATCGTAGCGCGGCCGCTCACTGCCGGTCCGGCGTCCAAGTACGCTTCGAAGCCGGAGAAAGATGACCACCGCGATCACCAGAAAGAGCAGAGTGAGTATATCAAATGTGCCGTTCATCTTGCCGCAGCTTCTCTGAGTAAATATGTGCGCGTTGGAAGGCTGTTCATACCGTAAGGCTCATATAGGGCTTGGCTATGGCGCCTGCCAGCCGCGACAGGTGCGGCGGGAAACATAAAGCGCATCCTATAGCAAATTACGCGATCGAAACGGTTAAGCCAACCGGCAAGAAATTCGTATCGGACGCATGTCGTTGAATTTAGCCCCTCGCGAGGCTTAACAGCTATGCAATTTCTTTTGTTCCTGATGCTTCTAGCGGTGCCAATCGCGGAAATCGCCCTGTTTATCGAGGCCGGACGGCTCATCGGTATCGTCCCGACGATCCTGCTCACCTTCGGCACGGCGATCGCGGGCACCTTCCTGATGCGCGTGCAGGGCATGGCGACCTTGAACCGCATCGTCCAGAGCGTCGAAAAAGGCGAAACGCCCGTCGCGCCCGTCATCGACGGCATGGGGATTTTCTTAGCCGGCATATTGCTGCTCACGCCGGGCTTCCTGACCGATGCGTTCGGCCTTCTGCTCTTCGTGCCGCCGATCCGCCGCGCCGTCGGCCGGTGGGTTTTTCAGAAACTCGCGAGAAGCGGGCAGGTTCGCTTTTCGACTTTCGGTTCGTCCGGTCCGGCGGAACCGCAGCCACGCAAACCCGTGGGGGGCGGCTTTAAGAAAGCGGACGACGTGGTGGATGCCGAGTTCGAGACCATCGACCCCGACGAGACGGACCCAAAGGCGCCTCCCCAACGGCTGGACGGCAAAGGCCGAACCGACCCGAAATCGCCCTGGCGGAAGTGAGTTGGGCGCGCTTGGGGCCCCTTGCAGGCCCCGGGTGAGGCGTCCAAGCGCCTCGAAGCGGCCGCGAGCACGACCCATCCGTTTACCCACCGGGGCCCGCAAGCGGGCCAACCCAGCGGCGCGGATGCGCCGATGACAGCAAAAAGTTGCTTCGCAACCCTTCCCCATGCTAGCGACTGCTCCCGACATGCGGGCGAGAATACGCACCGCCGACAGACCGCAACAGCCGGCAAATCAAAGGTTACAGGACGATGTCTGACGAAACGAACGGCGCCGGGCCGGAAGCCGCGAACGATCCCAAAACGCAGCCTCAGATCAATGTGCTGGGTCAATATATCAAGGATCTGTCCTTCGAGAATCCCGGCTCGCCGCAGAATTTGCGCAATCCGGGCAGCAATCCGAATGTGCAGATCAACTTCAATGTAGGCGCCCAGCCGCTCGGCGACGACGTGTATGAGGTGGCCCTCAGCATCGAATCCTCGGCCAAGACGGACGAGAACGTGCTGTACAATCTGGAGCTGGTCTATGCGGGCGGCTTCCGGCTGAAAAATCTGCCGCAGCAGGCCATGCAGCCGGTGCTGTTCATCGAGTGTCCCGCGCTGCTGTTCCCGTTCGTCCGCCGGATCGTCGCCGATCTGACGCGCGAGGGCGGTTTCCCGCCGCTGCTCCTCGACCCGATCGACTTCGCCTCGCTCTACCGCCAGCGAATGGTCCAGCAGCAGCAGGGCGCGAATACGACGACGCAATAAGGCGGAATGCGGCTCCCGGCGCATGGTGACGCCGGTCGCGCCGGCTGGCGGGTGCGCGTTGCTGACCCCACGGACAGGCGCAGCGCGTCTCAAGGAGCGCGCCAAACATCGCCGCGCTGTGCCGGTAATGGGTGCCTGCTCGGGTAGGTAGGCACGCCCCCTTTGTAATCCCCAGTAAACTACGGAGTTTGCGGAATACTGGGTACGACTGAGCGTGCGGCAGCCGATTCCACCTGATCTGAGCACGCTCTAATGGGTGCCTGTTCGTCTCACAACAATGACTGCTTAGGGGGGGTAAGATGAATTCTCGTCGCTTCGGCCTTACGGTGATCGCGGCCGCCTTGCCGCTCATCATGCAGGTGTCCTGGGCCTCGGCGGAGAGCGTCTCGGCGACGGAGCGGGACGCCATCCTCAGCCTGCATAACAGCTATCGCGGCCAGCACTGCGTGCCCCCGGTCACCTGGTCGGCCGAGCTGGCGGCGGCGGCGCAGAAATGGGCGGACAAATGCTGGATCGGCCATGACAAGAGCCGCGGCCACATCGGCGAGAATCTCGCCTGGGGCGGGGACCGCACCGCCAGCAGCGCCGTCGATGCCTGGTACAAGGAAGTGAGCGTCTACAATTATGGCAAGCCCGGCTTCGCCTCCGCCACGGCCCACTTTACGCAGATGGTCTGGAAGGGCACCAAGCAGATCGGCTGCGGGGTCGCCAAATGCTATCTGGGCGCCGTGCGCCTGTGGGTCTGCCGCTACGGCCCGACGGGCAACTGGGCCGGCCAGTATCCGCAAAACGTTCCCAAGCGGTGCAAATAGCGGCCGGGGCGCGCGGACAGGCCAAGGCCGATAGGATCGGCGGGCGGTCCGGAGGCCGAACAGACTGCCATTGCCCTTCCGCGCCAATAGCGGTTAGCCTTGCGGTACCCGATGGCGTCCAGCAGATAGGGAGGTCCAATGGTCGAACATCTCACGGTTCACGCGAATGGCGCCGCTTTCCACGTCGCGCGGATGGGCAAAGGTCCGCCGCTCCTTCTGCTGCATGGCTGGCCGGAATTCTGGCTCACCTGGGAGCCGCTCATGCAGCGGCTCGCCGATCGCTTCACGCTGATCGCTCCCGATCTTCGCGGCTTCGGCGAGAGCGACAAACCGGCGGGTCCGTTCGGCCCCGACGATCACGCGGGAGACATGCAGGCGCTATTGGAAGCGCTTGGCATAGACCGCGCCGGCGTCGTCGGCCATGATGTGGGCGGCGCGGTCATGCAGCCCCTTGCGCGCAAAGCTCCCGACAGGCTGGCCGGGCTTTTCTTCTTCGATTTCGTTTATCCCGGTATCGGCTCGCGCATGGGCGAGCCCGATCGGCTTATCGAAATCTGGTACCAGTCCTTTCACCAGATGCCCATGGCGGAAGCCCTTGTCGGCGCGACGCGAGACACATGCCGCGCGTACATCACCCATTTTCTCCAGCATTGGAGCCATCGCAAGGACGCCTTCGACGATGTGCTCGACGCCTTCACGGACAATTTCCTCAGGCCCGGCAATCTGGCGGGCGGCTTCGCTCATTACCGCGCCGCGCATGCCGGCCGCATCGCCATCATAAAGGGGGAAGCGCCTCGCCTGCCGCTGATCACCGTGCCCTGCTGCGTGCGCTGGGCCGAACACGATCCGCTCTTTCCCTATTCTTGGACCGATCGGTTGGGCGAGACCTTCGCCGATCTGGATCTCGCGCCCTTCAGCGGCGTCGGTCATTTCCCGCATCGGGAGGACCCGGATCGTGCTGCCGCCGAAATCGCGGCGTTCTTCAGCCGCATCGGTTGAGCCATTCGTCCCGTAAGAGCTGAAGCTCAGATCGGGAAGGCGGTGCACCGGGGCGCGACCGGCTTACACCAGCTTACCGACGCGGGCCTCCAGCAAACTCCACGCCTTGGCGCCATAGTTCTCCTTCCAACGCGCGTAAAAGGCACCAAGGGGCTTCTTGAAGCCGCTTGTATCGGCCTCGTTGACGATCATCCCCTTGTCCTTCAGCGTCCCGAGTGCAGCCGCGTTGAACATGTCGAGGTCCTGCCGCTGTGCCACCGCCGCTATCTCGGCGTGCTTTTCCACGATCGCCTGGAGGTCGGGCGGGAGCGCTTTCCACGCTTCCGCATTGGCGACCAGCGTGAAGCCCGACCACCAGTGATTGGTCAGGCTGAGATAGGTCTGCACCTCGTAAAGCTTCATCAGCAAGGTCAGGCCGAGCGGGTCGGTTTGCGCGTCGGCGGTCTGATTCTTCAGGACTTCATAGAGCTGGCTGAGCGGGAATCTCATCGGCTTGGCGCCCAGCGTCTCGAAGAAGTCCACCGTCATCGTCTGGACGGGGGTGCGGATCTTCAGGTCGACCAGGTCGTCGGCGGTGCGGATCGGTTTGGTGCGCGCCGTGAGCTGGTGAAAGCCGTTGTCGAACCATCTCCGGAACGTGTAGATGCCCTTCGCCAGCATCTCGCCCTTGATGTATTCGCCCATGTCACCATCCAACGCGGCAAACACGTCGGCGGAGGACTTGAACGTGAACGGCAGGCCCGGCATTTCCATGGTCGGTACCAGCGGCCCGAACACGTTGCCGCCGAGATACATCTCCATTTCGTTTTTCTGCAGCATGGTGAGCATGGCGGGATCCGAACCGAGCGCACCCGCGCCGTGCATCTCGATCACCATCCGGCCGTTGCTTTCGGTGCCGACATTGGCCGCCATTTCCTGCAGCCGTATGAAGTTCGGGCTATTGAGGGGCTGGCTCAGTCCGAGCCGATATTTGAAGTCGGCCTTTGCCGGTGTGGCGGCGCGTCCGCCGACAGTGGCGCCAAGACTGATGGCGGCGCCGGTTCCGGCAATAAAACTGCGGCGCGATAGCGAAGACTGGCGTATCACGTTTCCTCCAACTCTTAAGCAACATCTCAGATCAATCAGCTTAATCTACAATAATGGCAATTTTCATCCTGGCCTATACTGTTATGACAAGCTTTCAGATCATCAACCGGGTGGACGCCTGGCGCAGGGACTGTCCGCAAAACGGATGCCAATCGTGTCGGATGCGTGCGATAGGATGCGAGCTATCCTAAACGTCGCTTCCGAGAGCCTGAGGCGTTCGTCATCGGCATTGCACCGGCTGCTTTCGTCCGTTACGGACCCGTCACAGCGACCGACGCTGACAGCTCGGTGAAAACGCTAAGCTTGGCCCGTTGGTTGCAAATGCAAGTGGCTGTCGATTGCAAAGATAGGGATTGCAGCATCCAGTTCCGTCCGCTATCTCCCCATAACAGCAGGCTTCGATGTCTTGCGGCTGGGCGCACAAAATACAGCAGTACATTTTATGGATAGGACTCTTAAGCTCGCATCGGGAAGTATTGCTGTTGGCATACTCGTTGTCAGCCTGAAATATCTTGCATATCGCCTGACGGGCAGCATCGCTCTCTATTCCGACGCCTTGGAGAGCATCATCAATGTCGCGACGGCCATCATCGCGTTTTTCGCCGTTCGCCTCAGTGCGGTTCCACCGGACGCCAATCATCCTTATGGGCACCACAAAGCCGAGTATTTGTCGGCCGTGCTGGAAGGCGTCCTGATCGTTGTGGCCGCCCTCTCAATTTTCCGTGAAGCCTATTACGGGTTTCTCGCGCCGAAGCCGCTCGATGCACCCTTTCAGGGATTGATGGTCAACGCCGCCGCGAGCGTCATCAATGCCGTATGGTGCTCAATCCTGTTCCGCTACGGACGCCGTTGGCGCTCTCCCGCCCTGGTCGCGGATGCACGTCACCTCTGGACCGACGTCGTCACCTCTGTCGGGGTCCTTGCCGGCGTCGGACTGGTGGCGGTGACCGGCTGGCTTCAACTCGATGCGGCGCTTGCCGCGCTCATCGCGCTGCATATTCTCTGGTCCGGCTGGAAACTCATGCGGGAGTTGATCGGCGGGCTTATGGACGAGGCGGCTCCGCAAGAGACGCTTGCCCGTGTACGGGAGCTCATCTCCGGCCACGCGGACGGGGCGTTGGAGGCTCACGATCTTCGCACCCGGCACGCAGGCCGCGTCACATTCATCGACTTCCACCTGGTCGTCCCCGGCGCGATGAGCGTGGCGGATTCGCACGCGCTCTGCGACCGGATAGAAGCCGCCCTGCGCTCCGACATCGAGGATGCCGTGATAACCATTCACGTCGAGCCGGAAGAAAAAGCCAAGCATCCCGGCGGGGTGCCCGTCGTCTGACGGCGCCGGCGGTGATTGCTCCCGCCGAAATCCGATGCCGCGCTAAAGCTTCCGCAGCCAGACCGTCTCGATCAGATGATCGGCGCCCTTATCCAGGATAAGATCGGCGCGCTGGCGTGTCGGCAGGATGTTCTCTTCCAGGTTCCGCAGATTGATGCGCTCCCAGATGCCGAGGGCGGTTATGCGCGCATCCTCGTCCGAAAGCTTCGAGTAGCGGTGGAAATAGGCGGCCGGATCCTGGAAAGCGGTTTCGCGCAGCGCGTTGAAGCGCGTCACATACCATTCCTCGATGACCTTCGGCTGGGCATGGATATAGACCGAGAAATCGAAGAAATCGGACACGAAGGGTATCGCCTCGCCATTCTTCGGCAGCGTCGCGGGCTGCAGCACGTTGAGGCCCTCGACGATCAGCACGTCAGGGCGGTCGACGGTAAATCGGCTGGTCTGTCCGGACGTCATAGTCGAAATGCGAATAGGTCGGCGCCTTGACGTTGGGGCGCCCGGCCTTCACTTCCGCCATGAATTGCAGCAGGCCGCGCTGGTCGAAGCTCTCCGGGAAGCCCTTGCGGTTCATCAGTCCGCGCGATTCCAGCTCCTCATTCGACAGGAGGAAGCCGTCGGTCGGCACCAGATCGACGCGCGGATGGTTGGGCCAGCGCGCCAGCAGGGCGCGCAGCACGCGGGCGGTGGTGCTTTTCCCCACGGCGACGCTGCCGGCGATGCCGATGATGAACGGCATCTTGCCATTGTGCTTGCGCAGGAACTCCGAAGTCCGCTCATGCAATTGCTGCGCCGCGCCGACATAGAAATTCAGCAGCCGCGACAACGGCAGGTAAATATGCTCGACCTCGTCGGGTGAAATGCGCTCGATGACGCCGGAGAGCTTGTCGACCTCCTCATCGGTCAGCGTCATCGGGGTGTCGGCGCGCAGTTTTGCCCACTCATCATGGGTAAACATTTCATATGGGGAGAATTCGAGCCGCGAGGAACGCTGCGTCAATCGTTCAAGCATGTGCTATTCATCCTGCGGCCTGGACCGTGAGGCTTTCTCGGCTAGGCCGGACTGCCCCATGCGAGCTTCCAGAAGATTGTATACATCATCCAGCGCGACATTGCGTGCCTCGAGTAGAACAAGCAGGTGATAGAGAAGGTCCGCCGCTTCGGCTTTCAGCGCCTCATCGTCCTGCGTCAGCGCCGCGATGACGGTTTCGATCGCCTCCTCGCCCAGCTTTCGCGCGCATTTGGCCGGGCCGGCGTCCAGCAGCTGGCGCGTATAGGAGTTGCCGGCATCAGAGGCGCGCCGGGCCGCTATGGTCCGGGCAAGCCGGGAAAGTGTGTCTTCGGGCATGGTGCTTCGCCGACTCGCGCGGCATCTGAGTGGTCACAATGTATGTCGGGCGCATCCTTAGCCGAATTCCTGGCGCAAATCACTTTATCTCCATCGGCGTCCTTTTATCTTCATCGGCGCATCCGCGCCGCTGATTGGCCCGCTTGCGGGCCCCGGGTGCCCTATCCAGGCGCCTGTGCAAGCTGCCGGCACAGCGTCCGTGGCGGTCTCCCGGGGCCCGCAAGCGGGCCAACATGCCGGGCGGATGCCCGGCTAAGGGATAGACCCAAGCAACCTCACCCGATCGGGTGAAGCGGTCCAGGGATACCCTGTTCGAGGCTATGCAAGTGCGGACGTAGCGGCAAGCCATTCGGTGAACTGCACGTAAATACTATCACCTCATTTGGATGAAGCTGATAGTTGCAAGCAGGAATATTGCTTCTCCATCCTTGATCAGAGCATCACATGAAACCATTCTTGCTTTTTATTTCGATCTTCGGTCCTGCGTCGGCGCTTGCGTTGCTGTTCGGCTCAGCCGTTTTACATAATGGCAGCGGAACACGCACCGTAGCGAAAGAACCTATTACCGCCACAGGCTGCGTGATGGCGACCAGCACATGCGGCCTGATCCTGAAGTCGCAATCCGGCTTGTTTTATGAACTGCACGGCGCCGACTTGCCGCAGCCAGCGAGCGGCACGCAGGTGCTGGTGACCGGACGCTGGCATCGCGGCAAGGAGACCGCGACCTGCCATTCGCGAGCGGATGTCGGCAGCATCAGAGTGGACAAGTGGCATGTCCTGCGCGGTTCATGCGAGTAGAGGTTTATTTATCCCGCGCCCCGAACAGCGCCGAGCCGACGCGGACATGCGTCGCGCCGCAGCGGATCGCGGCTTCGTAATCCGCGCTCATGCCCATGCTGAGCGAGGGCAGGCCCAGGTCGCGCGCCAATTTGGCGAGCAGCTCGAAATGCGGCTCGGGCGGCTCGTCGAAAGGCGGGATGCACATCAGGCCGTCGATGTTCAGCCCCAGCTTGTCCCGGCAGGTGCGCAGCAGGGCTTCGGCCTCGCGCGGCGCGATGCCGGCCTTTTGCGGCTCCTCGCCGGTGTTCACCTGGATGAACAGGCGGGGCTTGCGACCCTGCGCGGCCATTTCCGCCGCCAGCGCCGCCGCGATCTTGACCCGGTCGACGGTGTGGATGGCGTCGAACAGCGCGACGGCGTCGCGCGCCTTGTTCGATTGCAGCGGCCCGATCAGGTGCAGCTCGATCCCTGGATGCGCCTCGCGCAAGTTCCGGCCATTTGGCCTTCGCCTCCTGCACGCGGTTCTCGCCGAAAATCCGCTGGCCCGCCGCGATCACCGGCAGGATCGCGTCCGCGCCATAGGTCTTCGTCACGGCGATCAGCGCAGATATCGCCCGCCTCGCGCCCCGCTATCCCGCGCCGCCGCGGCCGATCCTGTCGGTAATCTCACGTCAGCCTGTCAGCCGCTCCGATGCCGTTTTCCATCGCCGCCTCTCAAAAACTCCGAATATTTATGCCTGCCTCCCAAGCGCTCGCTTGACCGCACCAGCCTTTTTCGGCTGGATACCACACCGAAGAGCCGCCCGCGTCCAGCGGCGGCCAAAAAACATGTAAGACAAACACTATGGCCTCGGAACGATATAACGCACCGGATCGCGAAGCGCATTGGCGCAAGGTCTGGGATGACGCCCAAATCTACCGCGCGGAAGAGAACGAATCGCGGCCGAAATACTATGTTCTGGAGATGTTCCCCTATCCGTCGGGCCGCATCCATATAGGCCATGTCCGCAATTACTCCATGGGAGATGTGGTCGCGCGCTATAAGCGGGCCAAGGGCACAATGTCCTGCACCCGATGGGCTGGGACGGCTTCGGCATGCCGGCGGAAAACGCCGCGCTGGAGAGCAAGATCCACCCCAAGACGTCCACCTATCAGAATATCGACGCCATGCGCGGCCAGCTCAAGGGCATGGGCCTGTCGCTGGACTGGAGCCGCGAGGTCGCCACCTGCGATCCGGAATATTACGCGCAGCAGCAGCGGCTGTTCGTCGATTTCTTCAATAAGGGGCTGGTGTACCGGAAGAAGAGCAAGGTCAATTGGGACCCGGTCGACCATACGGTGCTGGCCAATGAGCAGGTGATCGACGGGCGCGGCTGGCGCTCCGGCGCGCTGGTGGAGCAGCGCGAGCTGAGCCAGTGGTTCCTGAAGATCACCGAATATGCCGACGATCTGCTCAGCCGCGCTGGATACGGCTCGACCGCTGGCCGGACAAGGTGCGGCTGATGCAGCGCAACTGGATCGGCCGCTCCGAAGGCCTCTTGATGCGCATGGCGCTGGAAGGCGAGGCGCTGCCGCAAGGGGCATGAGACGCTGGAGGTGTTCACCACCCGGCCGGACACGATTTTCGGCATGTCCTTCTGCGCCGTGTCGCCGGATCATCCGCTGGCGGCCGCGCTGGCGAAGAAGGACAAGAAGCTGAAAAGCTTCATCGACGAATGCCACCGCATGGGCACCAGCGCGGAAGAGATCGAGCGCGCCGAGAAAAAGGGCTACGACACCGGCCTGAAGGTCGTGCACCCGTTCCGCAAGACGTCGAAAGTGCCGCTCTATGTCGCCAATTTCATCCTGATGGATTACGGCACGGGCGCGATTTTCGGCTGTCCGGCGCATGATCAGCGCGACCTGGATTTCGCGCGGAAATACAGGCTGAAGGTCAAGCCCGTCGTCGTTCCCGAGGGCGAGGACCCGAAAAGCTTCGCGGTCGGCGACGAGGCCTATACCGGCCCGGGGCGCATCGCCAATTCCGGCTTCCTGGACGGCATGAGCGTCGAGGACGCCAAGAACGAGGTGGCGAACCGGCTGGAAAAACAAGGGCAGGGCGAGCGGAAGATCAATTTCCGCCTGCGCGACTGGGGCATTTCGCGCCAGCGCTATTGGGGCTGCCCGATCCCGATCATCCATTGCGAGAAATGCGGCGCCGTGCCCGGCCACCGATCTGCCGGTGCTGCTGCCGGACGACGTCACCTTCGACACGCCGGGCAACCCGCTGGACCAGCATCCGACCTGGAAGCATGTGGACTGTCCGAGTTGCGGCGGCAAGGCGACGCGCGAAACCGACACGATGGACACCTTCGTCGATTCCTCCTGGTATTTCGCAAGGTTCTGCTCGCCGCACGCCGATCAAGCCCGTGGATAGCAAGGCCGTCGCCTACTGGCTGCCCGTCGATCAATATATCGGCGGCGTCGAACACGCGATCCTGCATCTGCTCTATTCGCGCTTCTTCATGCGCGCCATGACCGATACCGGCCATCTCGAAGCATCGCCGAGCCTTTTGCCGGCCTGTTCACGCAAGGGATGGTCATTCACGAGACCTATCGGGACGAGGAGGGCAGGTGGCTGAATCCGGAGGAAATCCGCTTCGTCGGCAATGACAGCGCCAGTCGCCGCGCCGTCACCGCCGATGGCGGCAAGCCGGTGATCATCGGGCATGCGGAGAAAATGTCGAAGTCGAAGCGCAACACCGTCGATCCGCTCAGCTTCATTTCGCATTATGGCGCCGACACGATCCGCTGGTTCGTCCTGTCGGACTCGCCGCCCGAGCGCGACGTGCTGTGGACCGAGGAAGGCGTGCAGGGCGCCTGGCGCTTCGTTCAGCGGGCCTGGCGCCTGGTCGACGAGGCGGCGGCGCAAGGGGCAAAACACGGCGCCAAGCGCCCGAAAGCGTTCAGCCCGGCGGCCGACGAGCTGCGCCGCGCCGCCCATCGCGCGCTCGACGCCGTCAGCCGCAATATCGAAGGCTTGCGCTTCAATACGGCGATCGCCACCATCTATGAGTTTGCCAATAAGCTCGGCGCGGCTCTGCAAGGACAAAAATCCGCCAAAGATGCAGGGCTTGATTGGGCCTTACGCGAATCGGCGGAATTGCTGGCGCAGATGGTCGCGCCGATGATGCCGCATCTCGCGGAAGAGTGTTGGGCGCGGCTCGGCTACAACAGTCTGGTGGCAAAACAGCCCTGGCCGGAGGTCGAAAAGCCTCTGCTCGTTGACGATAAGGTCACGATTGCCGTACAGGTGAATGGTAAGAGACGGGACGAGTTGATGATTTCGCGCGACGCGTCGCAAGGCGATATCGAGGCCGCAGCCCTGGCGCTCGACGGTGTGAAACGCGCAATCGAGGGCCGGGCGATCAAGAAGATCATCGTGGTGCCGCAAAGGATCGTCAATGTCGTCGCTTGAGGGGGCAAGAGTTGGGGGCACTCGCAAAAACATTGAAGTCGGTGGCCATGGCCGGGCTTCTCGCCGGCGTGGCCGCGCTCGTCAGCGCTTGCGGCTGGCAGCCGCTCTATGGGCCGACGGCGAGCGGCGCCAATCTGAACGACGTCATGCGCACTGTCGATATTTCGACAGTGCCGGGCCGCGTCGGACAGCGCATCCGCAACGAGTTGATCTTCCATCAGACAGGCGGCGGCGAGGCCGGCAACGTAACAAAATACCGCCTCGACATCGCCGTGCGCGAATCGCTGCTCAATACGACGGTTGAACGAACCGGCGATCCCAAGGGCCAAGTCTACCAGCTCTACACCCAGTTCCGGCTTATCCGCATTGCCGACGGGCAGGTGGTGCTCGAAGGGCACAGCAACGCGCGCGCGGCCTTTGACAAGGTCAATTCGGTGTTCGCCGACATCCGCGCCAAGCGCGACGCGGAAGACCGCTCCGCCCGCACGATCTCCGAAGCGATCCGCACCCGTCTGGCAGCCTATTTCTCGGCGCACGCTTAGTTTGAGGCTCCGGCCGTCGCGGCTGAGTGTAGGGTGGCGATGCCACCTAAGCCGATCAGGCTATAGAGCGCGATCAGGAAAAGTGGAATCCGGTTTTCCGTCCGATCGCGCGACCAGCAAAGAACTCGAGAGCGGGCCTCCCGGCTTCGATGCTTCCACTTCAACCGATCCCGCTCTCGAGCATTTTCCAGCAAAGCATGTCCCCGCGAAGGCGGGGGTGGACACCGGTTTGCATTGCGAAAATGTGACCGGACAAAGAGATAGACCCCGTTCCAATTCCATCGGGTGAGCACTTCGGTGCGCCTCGTTGCAGACCTTTGCGCTCGATCTCATTATGTATAGGTCGTGCGGCGCGGCCAACGAAGTGCCAAACCGCACTGATTGCGGTGCAATGAGGTGCGGTCCGGCATCGTGGCAATCCTGGAAGGTCTTGTGATGAGATGTCAGCCGCGCCGTGCCGCCTCGATCGCGGCGACGTCGATCTTCTTCATGTCCATCATGGCATCGAACGCGCGCTTTGCTTCCGCTCCGCCGGCCGCCATCGCCTCGGTCAGCACGCGCGGCGTGATTTGCCAGGAGACGCCCCATTTGTCCTTGCACCAGCCGCACGCGCTCTCCTGGCCGCCATTGCCGACGATGGCATTCCAATAGCGGTCGGTCTCTTTCTGATCGTCGGTGGCGATCTGGAACGAGAAGGCTTCATTATGCTTGAACATGGGACCGCCATTGAGGCCCATACAGGGGACGCCGGCGACCGTGAATTCCACCACAAGCACATCGCCCTGCTTGCCGGATGGGAAGTCACTCGGTGCACGGATGATGGCGCCCACCGAACTCCCGGGAAAGGTCTCGGCGTAAAAGCGGGCGGCAGCTTCAGCGTCCTTGTCGTACCATACGCAAATCGTGTTCTTGGCCATTGCTTATCCTCTCATCCCTGGTTCTGCATCCTCTCCCTTGTGAGATAGGTAGCCCAACCGCGTTTCTCCACCTTTTGGCAACAGGACGGCGCGCCTGCGGAGCAACGGCTTACCATGCGTTGGGAGAATCGCAAGTCAACCCGCCTGCAACCTGCCTTCCGAAAAGCTGCTCCACGATCCACCAGTCACGCCGGACCGGCCGGCCCACGATTATTGAGCACATTTATAGCCGCCAAATCTCTCGGCGATCAGGAATTCGGACTCCGACCACCTAAAGCAGGCCGTACTGATGCAACGGCTCTCACGGCTCACGCATGATTGGGGGCAGCCGTCGAAACGGTCCTCAAAACGGGAGCGCAGGTCACAGATCTTGCGGCACATCTGGCGCTGCGCGTAGCAGAACTCCGCCACGTCCTGCGCATCGTCAGAGTCCAGGCGCTCGTCCGGATACGTCTTATGCGGCGACGCAACGTCGGCAGCGAGAAGCGGCACGCTGGCTCCTGCGAAGGTGAACGCCAGAAACAGACAGCAAAATAATAAATTGACCCAGCGCATCCCCGCCTCCGCCAAAATCCCGTTTTCAGTACGATGCTCAAGAGCGCCCGACGCTCCGCTGAACGCGGAGCTGCGCTCTCGTTGTTTGTTTGCGCATCAGATTTATCCGAAAAGTGCGTACACTTTTCGATCCGATGCATTAGCTACGATTATTTCGTGCCCTTACTGTGTTGACAGATAGGCATTTTCGACGCATTCGCGTCGAAATCCGGCGCGCGCCGCGCCCGAAAACGAAGCCCGTTTTTGCGCTATCGACGATGCAATTTGATCCCGTACAATCTTGCGCAGACAAGCCACTCGGGGACACTATTCAGTCATGCACGTCGGTAGAGAGTACAAATTCGCGCAGTTTCTCGGTTGGACGAGATGGGAGGCTGGCTATCTGATCGGCTGGTCGCTGCTCGTCACTTTGTTCCTTCAAGTCTCGCAGTGGAATTTTCTGACGATACCGGCGCCGGTCCTGACGATCATCGGATCGGCGCTCGCGATCATTCTCGCATTCAAGAATTCGCAATGCTACGCGCGCTCCAACGAAGCCCTCGTGCTTTCCGGGCAGCTCGTCGCGAACAGTTTGATCCTGGCCAACAAGTTGACGGCTGCGATCGGTAATCTGGATGCCGCGCGATCCGGTCCGGTACGGAAAGAAATTTTCTATCGCCATCTGGCCTGGCTGACCGCGCTGCGCTTTTTCCTGCGCGAGAAAAAATCCTGGGAGAATGCGTCTGAAGCGGGGAACGCCCGATTTCTTGCCATGCTTCCGACTCCGGAAAGCCAGTCCGCCCTCGAGAACGAACTGAAGACATATTTGCCGGATGCCGACGTGCAGAAAGTCATGACGCATCGAGGCGACAAAGAGGCTCTCATTCTTCATTGGCAATATGAAGCCATAAGCGATCTGCGCAGGGAGAATCTCATCAGTGAATACATCATGATCGTGTTGACGGCCGCGCTTGATGAACTGGTTCGGGTGCAAGGCGCACTGAAGCGAATAAAGAACTATCCCTATGCGCGTAACTACTATTCGATTGCCGTTTTTCTGGTGGTGATTTTTGCCGCGATTGTGCCGTTCGCTCTCTTTCCGTATGCCCAGGACCTGGGAAAATCCGCCGGGATCGGACATTGGACGGCTTGGTTGAATGTCCCATTCAGCGCGGTCGTCGGCTGGGTTTTCGTTTCGCTGGAAAAAGTCGGCGAGAATTCCTCAAATCCGTTCGAGGGGGGCTCTAACGATGTCCCGATCTCGTTTATCGCGCGGCGAATCGAGATCGAGATGCGGATCATGCTCGGCGAACAGACCGACCTCAAACCGATCGAAGCGGAACACAATATCCTATTTTAGACGCGCCAATGTCTCTTCGCACCGCGTTGGAGACGACGGCCTCTTCAGCCGAGCTCGCGTATCGCGCCTTGCCAATCCCGCTCCGCCGCGCTAAGCGCAGCGCATGGTCGCCATCAAAGCCGCCGAACTGCCCAGCCTGCTGAAATCGCCTCCGAAGGCCGAGGCGTTCCTCATTCACGGCACCGACGCCGGCCAGGTCGCCGAGACGGCGAGATCGCTCGCCGCGACGCTGAGCGCGATCGCCGCGCCGCCCGGCGAAATCATCCGGCTCAGCGAGCAGGATCTGGCGCAAACGCCGGGACGTCTGGCCAGCGAGGCGCGCAGCTTCGCCATGTTTGGCGGCCGGCCGGTGATTCTGGTGAAGCAGGCGCCGCAGCTCACGCCGGCTCTGTTCGAGGAGCTGCTCGGCGCGCCGCTCGCCGCGTTCATCGTCGTCGAAGCCGGCAATCTGAAGAAGGACGCCAAACTCAGGCAGCTGTTCGAGAAGGCGAAGAACGCTGCCGCAATCGTCTGTTACGGCTCGGACAGCCGCAGCCTGCAACAGCTCATCCGCGAGGATGTGCAGCAGGCGGGGCTGACCATCGCGCCCGAAGCGGCGCAGCGGCTCGGCCAGCTTCTCGGCGCGGATTGGGCCGTGTCGCGCTCCGAGATCGCCAAGCTGGCGCTTTATGCCGCCGGCGAGGCGCAGATCACTTTGGAGCACGTGGAAGCGATTGTCGGCGACGCCTCGGCCCACGCATTCGATGAGGCGATCGCGGCCGCGCTGGCCGGCGACACCGCTGTCGCGCTCGCCCAGCTCGACGGCCTCGCCGGTGCGGGCACGCCGGCCTCGGTGCTGCTCAATGTGCTGAACGGTCACCTGCAAAAGCTGCATGCTGTGCTCGCCGCCATCGACCGGGGCGAGAGCTTCGACTCCGCCGCAGCCAGGCTGCGCCCGCCTCCGCATTTCCGCCAGAAGGATGCGATGAAGGCGCAAGTCACGCGGTGGACCGTGCGCAGCATCGCCGCCGCCATCGAGGCGGCGCATGACATCATGCGCCAGACCCGGCTCAAGCCCGCGCTGGAGCACGAGCTGGTCGCGGATTTCATCATCCGCATCGCCAAGCGCGGCGCAGGCCGGGCGAAAACGCGGGCCGCCTGAAATTGGAAGCAGCGTGCTCCAGGAATGGCCAATCGCTGCGTCGCGGCTGATTTCAGCACGGCGCTCAGTTAAGCGAAGTCTTCGCCAAAACAGCGAATGTGGCCTATCACGGAAAGCTATAGTCTTTGCCGCCAAAGCTTCCCCATACTCCGGCTTCATCGACGTTGAACGATCCGACGCCGTCCATTCCAAGCGATAGGATCAATCCGTCTTCGCCGACCTTTACAAGCCGGTGCCAAAAGTTTCACGGGCACTTAAGGCGACCATCAGGCAGGAAATTGCCGCGATCCAAGCCGAGACGACTCGCAATCCGATATGGACCCAAGACTGCTTCAGATGTTGGCGTATCCATATCACGCTGCCGCTCCCGTAGAGCAACGCGGCATTTGCGCCGATGTAAGAACCCGCGACTGTTACGAGCGTCGCCCGGAGCGAACCGGGGTCGGGCGCGGACACAATGCCAATGAGAAGTCCCCCCATCCCCGCGAGCAGGAGGCGCGGGATTTCGAGGCGAGCTGGGCCTATCGCAGCAAGTGAACTGGCAATTACCGCGATCGCTAACAAGAGCGGTTCCTGTACTGGGTGACTGACACCGAATACGCCGAGGAGCAGACCTAGAGCCGCTGCTAGCGCGAATGCCTTCAAACTTGATAGAGCCTGCTGCAGTCCGGCTTGCCCAAGCAACGCACCGATGCCCAACACCGCGAGCAATGGCGGTGCTGTCGAAACCGGATGAAGCAGCCCGGTGTAGAAGCCTTCCGTACCGGGCATAGACATATGCGCCCGGGCAATCCCAGGTGACAATACCCAGGTCAGCGCCAGGGTGATTGCTATAGAACGCCGAATAGAAATCCGAGCCCCACTGCTGATATTGCGCCGCCTCCCGCACGAACTGCATACGAACCGGCTGGCCAACGGACCAGCAAACCAAACGCAATTCCGAGCAGGTGGAGCATACCGGTCGCGATGACAAAGCCGACGGCATAGGCAAACGGATTGGCTGCTTCCGGCAACTCGGTCCCGTGCGCGTGACCGTGGAAAATCGCAAAGACCGCGACAATGATGCCCGCAACCCAGAGCGGCGGCTTGGCGGCGAGAGCGATCAGCAGACCGAGCACGACAGCAGAGGCCGCGATACCGGTCTCGACGGCCGGGATGGGCACGCCCATAACGCCGAGCGCTCCACCGAAGGCCATCACGAGAGGAAAGATCACTGGCAGGAGCCATATTGCCGGTGCACCAAGGAAGGCGCCCCACAGGCCAACCGCGACCATTGCCACAACGTGGTCCCAGCCAAAAATTGGATGGCTGAAGCCGCTGAGAAAGCCGCCGGATATGCCGACCCCGTGTGAGCAAGAGCCGGGCTTGAGGCCAGCACCAGCGAAAAAACCAACGTTGCTTGAAAAAGTCGCTCTCTCTCGCCCATATGCGCTCCCCCCTCCCACAGGCCAAACAGTGTTGCGGCGGGTTTATATACGATCTTACAAGAGTTTGCTATCGCGATGGTCTCAGCTCAGTGCCATTGAATGGCACGTTTGCTTTATCTGCCTTGACCGGCATCTGCGAATGTCGGCTACGAGTCTGGAAGCGAAGTAGGCCCGGGCGTCTGAGATGAGGCGGTCGTCGCCATTTCCCGCTTGGCGGCCTTCTTCCGATCCAAGTCTAACCCATTTTGCTTATGGACAAATTTTCGGGAAAACCGCTAGCCACTTTTCCCGATCGTGCAATAGTCCTCAACCATCGATCGTCTGATTCGGGAGGCGTGAATGGATGCCGAAGTTCTCATCGTGGGAGCCGGCCCGACCGGGCTGATGCTCGCCAATCAGCTGGTCCGGCGCGGTGTGCGCGTGCTGATCATCGACCGGCATGCCGGGCCGGCGCTGCAGACCAGGGCGCTCGGGGTCCAGGCGCGCACGCTGGAGATCTACCAGAAGCTCGGCATTGTCGGCCGGGCGCTGCAGCTGGGCAAGATCGCCACCGGCGCGAACATCTGGGCGCAAGGGCGAAGGATGGCGCACGTTCCGCTCGGCGACGCCGGAGAAGGTGTCACGCCCTATCCCTATATTCTCATCCTCGGCCAGGACGATAATGAGCGCATCATGGGCGAGAAGCTCAATGAGCTGGGCGTGTCGGTGCAGTGGAACACCGAGCTGGTGGGCATCGCGCAGGAACCCGGCCAGGTCGTCGCGACGCTGAAGCTGCCGGACGGCACGAACCGGGAGACGACCGCCGCGTGGGTGGCCGGCTGCGACGGCGCGCACAGCGCCGTGCGCGAGCTGAACGGCATCGGCTTCCCCGGCGCGCCTTACGAGCATGTGTTCTTCGTCGCCGATGTGGAGGCGACCGGGAACATGGTTCCGGACGAAGTGAACGTCTATCTGTTGCGGGAAAGCTTCCATCTCCTGTTCCCGATGCGCGGGACGGATCACTGGCGGGTCGTCGGCATCGTGCCGGTCGCCCTGCGCGACAGGCAAGGGCTGACCTTCGACGCGGTGGTGCCGTATCTGTTGAAGGAAGCGGATGCGGGATTGTCATTCAAGGCGTGCAGCTGGTTCTCCACCTACCGCATCCATCATCGCAGCGCCGCGAACTTCCGTAAGGACCGCTGCTTCGTACTTGGCGATGCCGCGCATATTCACAGCCCGGTCGGCGCGCAGGGCATGAACACCGGCTTGCAGGACGCCTATAATCTGGCGTGGAAACTGGCGCTCGTCATCAAGGGCGAGGCGCAGGCGGCGCTGCTCGACAGCTATGAGGAGGAGCGCCTGCCCGTCGCGCGGCGCTTGCTGAACACGACGGACCGGGCGTTCAAGCTGGTCGTGTCGGATAGCTGGCTGGCCGGGCTGCTGCGCACGAAGATTCTTGCGCGGCTGGCTGCGTTTGGGCTGGGCATCAAGTCGATCCAAAGCCTCGCGTTCCGCACCGTCTCGCAGACGGGTATACACTATCGACAAAGTTCATTGTCGCAGTCCGAGGACGGCCTGCCTGCGGGCGCTCCGCGCGGCGGCGATCGTTTCCCCTGGCTGCGTCTCAGGCTGGAGGCGACCGGCGCGCGCGAGGATCTGTTCGAGACGTTCGACGATCTGCACTTCCACCTGATCCTGACCGGCCAGCCGCTACCCGCCCAAGGATCTCTCAATCTCGGCGACCTGCTCCGCGTCCACCTGATTCCCTCCAATCCCGTCAACGATGCGGAATTCGCGCGCGTGCAGATTCCCCGGCCGTCCTTCTATCTGCTCCGCCCCGACGGCCATGTCGGGCTCTGCGGGGTTCGCCTCGACGCCGCCGCGGTGAACCGCTACGTTTCGGAGCGCTTGCACCTGGCGGCTTGAGAGGCACGCAGTCCGCTCCATGGCCCGGACTCATAAAATCGTGCCGTCCGTCGTCGACCAAAGGCGAAGCTCACGTCCCCATATCGAAGGGCGGCTTGCCACGCGAAAGCAGCCGATCGACGGTCCGCCGCCAACGGCTACAAGCGCCCTCCAAGCAGCCATTCAGGTTTGCAGCAATACAATAATCGGATCTGTCTGAGCCGGTGGAGATCGCTTGTGCGACATTCGACGCGTTTTGGGTATGTGTTCGCTGTGCTTCTGCTCCTCCCGGCGCATAGCACGAAAGCTCAGGCCCCGCAGGAAGGCGCCTTCCCCGTCGCGGCGGCGAGAGAGTTGGCGATTACCTATGTAAATATGATCGGCATTCTGACCGAACGCCTCTTCGGCTCGTTCTTGCCACCGCAGCAGCAGCCTGACAAAACAACGCGGTTTATGCAGGCTCTCTCGGGGCGTCTTCAGGAAATATATGTTGACGTCACTACGCCGATTTTCGCCCGGCGTCTGACCGCCGAGGACATTCGGATCCTCACGGGTGAATTCAAATCCCCGGTCTTCCAGGCTTTCACCGCCGCCTTGGCTGAGGGCACAGTGACCGTGATGCCTTGCATCTGGTCCGACTTGCGTACACTGCCGAAAGTGCAAGAGGCGCCGTCGGAGAAACAGCGCGAGCTGGCGCGGCAACTCTGGACGCTGCAGAATGAGGCGAATTCATCACCGCCCCAAACGGGCAGCGAAGCTGCCAATCCGCCCGTACCCGAAAAACTGCAAGAGCAGATAGCGCGGCTCGAGGAGGAATGGCGCAAGCGCTCCGACTGCATAGACGACAATGCGATAGCGGTTTTCGCCACACGCCTCACGGCCGAGGACTTAAAGGCCTTGATTGCACTGGAGCAGTCTCCATCCATGCAGAAGCTGCATTCGGTGATGGAGGAGGTGGAAGAGCAACTCGGGCTGCAGTTGGCCGCAGAGTTTCAGAAATTTCTCAACTCCAAGAAGTAGGACAACGGCTGCTTTCACCGTCATCGGCCAGGGGCAGAATCGAGGCGAGGCAGTCGCCAGGCAAAAGCGCGTCTGTTGGCGTCGCCGAGGAAACCTGCTTAGACGCAAGCGGGATCGGTTGAAGTGGAGGCATCGAAGCCGGGAGGCCCGCTCTCGAGTCTTTGCTGGTCGCGCGATCGGACGGAAAACCGGATTCCACTTTTCCTGATCGCGCTCTAAGCAAAGGTCGGCTTCGGAACGGGGCTCTCGACAACGCTCCCAGCCCGACGATCCGCATCACCTATCGGAGTGATGCGTGCCTCGCCCGGTTACCTATACTCTGGGTCGACCATCATCCACCAGCAGCGATCAGCATGTCACGCAAGGGTCTCATTATTTGTCGGCATAGCTGATGTATGGGAGCGGCACGTCCGCTCGTCAATCAGTCAGATACATTATTAAAAATCGCCTATTTCCTCATCGGGAGGTTACACCATGCTCAAGAGAAATCGCTTCGCCAGTATTTTAATTTTCGCTTTCCTGACGATGGGCGCCACGTCGCGGTGTCCTGCACAAGCCTACGATTATCTCGACCAGGGCTGGACCCAAGACGAGCGGCAATGGTGGTACACTGCCTCGCAGGGCTCGCGCCTCCTTCCGCAAACCTGGTTCATGGCCCTTGAGCTGGCCGGGAGCACGGAGAAGTTCACCAGCCAGACGAATATGAAGCGCTATCGCTATATCGCCGCTGACGGCGGCGGCAACCCGCTTCCGATCGGCTTTGCCGTGGATAGAGGGGCCGCGCCGGACGGCAGCGGCGAGCCCTGGATCGGCATGACCTGCTCGGCCTGTCACACCGGGGACATCGCCTATAACGGCAAGCGGATGCGCATCGACGGCGCGCCGACCCTTGCCGATTACGAGACGTTCATCGAGGATTTCGCCAAGGCGCTCCAGGAGACCGCCGCGAAGCCAGACAAATTCGACCGGTTCGCCGCCGACGTGCTGGGCGCCAACGCGGCGGTCGAAGAAAGACCAGCTCAAGGCCGATTTTCAAAAGCAGGTGGATTGGTATTCTGCGATCGTAGCAAAAAGCCATTCCCCGGTAAAATACGGTCAGGGACGGCTGGACGCCCAGGGCCACATCCTCAATAAGGCTTCACTGATTGTTGGCGTAGCCGAGCAGCTGGGCGGCTACCCGGCCGATGCGCCAGCCAGCTATCCGTTCCTGTGGAACACACCGCAGCAGGAGCGGGTGCAGTGGAACGGGCTTGTCGATCCGAACTTCGCGATCGCGCGCAATATCGGGCAGTTCGTGGGCGTGTTCGGCTCCATCGACGTCGCCGACGCGACCGTCTATCGGTCGAGCGTGCGCGGCGACAATATGAATAATCTTGAAACGCTGATCACGAAGCTCAAGGCGCCATTATGGCCCGAAGCGATCCTACCGAAAATCGGGCCGGTGGAGGTCGGCGAAAACCCTTTTCAAGGAGAATTGCGCTTGGCGTGTCACACCTCCATCGACCGCGCCACCGGGCAGAAGGTCGAAGCGGATCAGGACATCGCGCAAATGCAAACCTTCGCCGAACTCGGCACCGATATCTGGCTCTCCTGCAACGCCTTTATGCATTTATCCAAAACCGGGATTCTTGAGGGGCGTCCCACCTTTGTCACTTCAGACGTCGCTGCTGCGCATCGATAAGACCACCTCTGTCGCTGACGAACATTATCAGCGGCATCCTGTCTTCTCCCATCCAGCAACGCGCCGGCAAACACGCCGAGCAATGCTGCCGTCGGCACCAGCAATCGGCCGAAATCGCTCACCGACATGAACCGCCTTCCTGGCGACACGCCCGCTCCGCCCTCCAAAGCGGAACGCGAGGCCGAGTGCAAGGATAACCACGGACAAAACGCTCGCCTACAAAGGCGGACCGCTGAACGGAATCTGGGCGACGGCGCCCTACCTGCACAATGGATCGGTGCCCACTCTCGCCGATTTGCTGCTGCCAGCGAGCCAGCGTCCGGCGATGTTCACCGTCGGCGGCATCGCGTTCGACCCCGATCGCGTCGGCTTCAAATCCGGCCCCGGCGACGGGCCGTTCGAATTTCACGTGCGCGATGCGAGCGGCGCCGTCATCCCCGGCAATGACAATGCCGGCCACGAATACGGTACACAGCTGAGCGCCGCGGACCGGGCCGCGCTGCTTGAATATCTAAAGTCGCTTTAGAGCGAGGATTTCGAGAGATTTTTGTTCCGGTGGGAACGCGACCGTCTTCGGGGGGTTCGTCGGCGGGGAGACGAGCCGATGTCCGGCAATCTGCGGCGGACGCGGCGCATCTGAACCGAAGCCAGGATTCAAGGAGGACGCTAGATGAACGAAAGTCAGATCAAAGAGCATATGGAAGTGATTGGAGCGGACGGCGTTCATGTCGGCACGGTCGATCGCGTCGAAGGCGGCAGGATCAAGCTCACCAAGGCCGACAGCGGCCAAGGAGGCCACCAGGGCCATCACCATTTCATCGACATGGGTTTCGTCGCAGATCTCGAAGGCGACAAAGTGCGCCTTTCCGCCAATGGAGATGTCGCCGTGACGCTGGAAGAAGAGCAGTCCGGCAAACCGGTCTGACTGAATTGCTCGCCGCGAGAGGGACATGGAGGTTGGACATTATACGATGTCCATCCTTCCTTTCCAAATAGGCATGACCCCTTTTCGTAATCCCCGCGGAGGCGGCGTCCCCGTATTCCGCCAACTCAATAGTTTTACTCTGTCCCCGCCTCCGCGGGGATTACGACAGAGCCGCACCGTAACGTCCGTGGCTGATGCGGAATAGCGGCGGTCGACTGATCTCAGCAACCGCCGCCGGATGTCAGAATTCGATCCAGACGCCTTTGCGCCAGTAGCCGCGTCCATCGTGCTCGCGCCACCGGTATCTCTTATTCTCGCGCTCTTCCCAGCGCCAATCATTGGGATAGATTTGCAGATTGAATTCAGGGCGATATTCATACCGCTCCTTGACGCGCCAGCAATCGCCTTCTTCGTTGCAGACGATCTCGGCCGATGCGGCCGACGCCGTCAGCGTCAATGCGCACGCCGCGGCGAACGCGATCTTGGTCAAACCTTTCATAACCACTCCTCCGTTGTGGATGGTCAGGTCCAAACACTCCGGGGGCCGAAATGTTTCCCTCCTGATCCGCAGGGCCGGGCTCAGCGAGCGCCCGTGCGCGATGCATAAACAAACAACGAGAGCATTTTCCAGCAAAGCATGTCCCCGCGAAGGCGGGGATGGATACCGGTTTGCGTCGAGAAAATGCGACAAAACAAGGAGTAGAGCCCCGTTCCGATTCGATCGGAACGGAAACGGCACGAGAGCGCAGCTCCGCGTTCAGCCGAGGTCCGGCGCTCTAGAATGGTTCGGGTGCGTCGACCATTTCCCATTTCTGCGTGGGGCTGTCGCCGAACATGAAACCAGCACCACCAACGTGGAATCGAAATCGCTGCCCACGTCCATGCATAGAGACGGCCCGCCAGGAAAAACGAACATTCGAATTTCGGTTTCACCGCCAAATCCAAACTCCCACCCTGTTATAGGATCCACACAAGATCGCATCAGGATGAAATTGTTGGGTTTAACCTTGACGCAGGCGTCGCCTCCGCCGAGATGAAAGAGAAACTTAGCTGGGAAAGCGTCCCCAATGTCTATCCGCTGCGTTGCAGAGTTATTGCACTTACGGAGCTTCAGAGAACCTTGTACGGCCTCAATACAGTGGCCAGAAGGTTTGGAAACCATTTGAACAGTGTTTCGTTCTTGAGCCGCAGCAAGCGGTATCATCGTCAAGACGTAAACGGTCGTAGCGGTGACAAGCGTGGAAACTTTCAATATCATTTTGCGTTTTCCATTCAACAGAAACAAGCGGCGCCGCTCTCATGCCCATGGCCGAGGCGGACGGTTATTTCTGCTCCACGCATACGCCACATTCGCAAACCTCCGGTGAGGTACCGGAAGTATTGCAAGCCGGAGAGCACAGTTTCGGACGGCAGAAGTTTGCCACGCACCTTTCGCACCTGTCACATTTTGGAGTGCAAATCGTGGAATCGTGTTCGCAGCGGTTATTCCTGCAACTTGTCGTCCCCGTGCAAGGCGGCTGGCAAATATGGGGAGGGAGCTTCAGGACCAGATCGAGCGCCACGACTGTCGCGCCGTTCCGATCCTTTATGAACAGGGTCCGAGTCCCCGCCGATGCGTCAGCTGATACCTCGAAGGATAGCAACATCCGCTGAGCAGTGGCGCTTATACTGAGATTCGAGATGCCTTGATTCGGATTAATTCCCACTTGGGAGATGGTTACTGCTGAAAGATCAAAGAAACCTGATGTGGTAAGGGCCACTGTGGGAGAGGTGCCGATCTCGACCTGACCGGGAGATACGCTTATTGAGCCACCCGGCGTTTGCGAAGACAGTGCTGTCGAAAATCCGATCAGTAGCGTTAGTGAGAGCAAGACCGCAAGGGGGCGCGAGGAAGCTTGGCAACCTTCGTGAAGCTCGTAGATTGATGCATCACTTCCCTCCCATCGGTGTTTCGAACAGATTGACTCGTGTCCAGAAGCGTAACTGCTCGCGAGCAAGCGTGAGAACGGAGCCTCGCGCCGACTCAAGCATGATCGGACGAGGTGGATACCCTTCTCGTCGGGTAGGCGATCGATGAGCTGCTGTGCCTGTGGAGTTTACTGAGCCGCCGGGGTATTTCTTCACCCATATGGGTGAGTCATGCGGGGCGTGAGGCGTGAGTTCGATGATGATCTCGCCGGCCTGATGCGCCGCGATTATTTCGCCGCGGCCGGCACCAGCTTCCACACCTTTCCGCTCTGCCCGAGGGGGATGCCCTTGGCGGTCGTCAGCAGATACAGCTCGCCGCTTGCATCCTCGGCGAGCGTATGCAGGCGCTGGTCGATCTCGATCAGGCGCTCGATCGGCCATAGCGCCCCCCACGATGCGGGCGGCGTCGCCACGAAGACCTGCCCCGACGGCTTTTTGATCGTCGTGCTGAAATCGCCGAACACCATCCGGCCGTACAGCTTGGGCAATGCCGATCCCCGGTAGATGAAGCCGCCGAGCGTGGCGGTGCCCAGCGGCTCTACCGCGACCTTGGCCTCCGGCCGCTTTACCGACCAGTTCGGATATTCGACGATGGGGTCTTTGATCGGCTCGCCGAGTGCCCCCCGGCGCGGACAGGTCTTCGGCGGATCGAAGGCCCGCGCCCGGTCGTAGCAATGGGTGCCCTCGCGGATCGCCCAGCCATAGTTCCCCGGACCGTCCACCCGGTAAATCGTCTCCCAGAACGATTCCGCGACGCCGCTGACGAACAGATCGCCGTTGCCGGCGCGGTCGAAGGCGATGCGGAACGGATTGCGGAAACCCCAGGCGTAAATCTCGGGCCGCCCTATGCCCGAGCCCTGGAACGGGTTGGTCGGCGGGATCGCATAGCCGGGCGCGCCACGGTCGACGTCGATCCGCAGGATTTTGCCGTAGAGCAGGCTGAGGTCCTGGGCATAGCCGTCATAGTGATGG
Source organism: uncultured Alphaproteobacteria bacterium (assembly GCA_963731855.1). Classification (GTDB taxonomy): domain Bacteria; phylum Pseudomonadota; class Alphaproteobacteria; order Rhizobiales; family Rhodomicrobiaceae; genus R-RK-3. Next base: position 187,412 of record CAVSXH010000005.1, read on the forward strand.
AAGCGTTCCGGGATCTTGAACGGGTCTTCCGGAATCACGTCGACGCGCTGGCCTGTATTGGCGGGGTCCGCCGGCTCGACATAGACGTCGGGCACACCATGCACGCCGCCGCCGTCGCCCAACCCGATATAGAGAAAGCCGTCCGGGCCGAAAGCGAGACCGCCGCCATTATGCTTGCGGTTGACCCAGTCCAGTTCGATAAGGATGCGCTCCGAACTCGGCTCGGCGCGGTTCGGGTCGGCAGCCGACACCTTGAACTCGGAGACCCGCCTCGTCGAGGCCGTCTCGCCCGTGAACGGCGAGCCGGGGCGCGGCTTGGCGCTGTAAGTGACATAAAACAGGCCATTCGCCGCAAAATTGGGATGAAACGCCATTCCAAGCAACCCGCGCTCGTCGAAGGCCTTGAGCAGCGTCACCATGCTGGGGCGCAGGTCGAGAAACGGCGTCTCGATGCGCTTTCCGGCAGGATCGATAATGGTGACGTCGCCCGCCTGCTCGCCGATGAAGCGCCGCCCGCTGCCGTCATCCGGCGCAACCAGGAAAATCGGCGCGTTCAGCCCCTCCGCGACAAGCTGGATGGCGACCTCGGGCAACGGCTCGCCGGCGTTCGCAGTCCGCAGCTGTCCGGCAGGGCATAGGGTCAGTACGATCAAAAGCAGGATCGTTCGCATCGCCGTTTTCTCTTCCTTGCATGATTGGCACGGTTGACGGCGGCCAAGTTACACTGTCTCCAGGTGGTGAGATAGCGGGACGCGCAAAGGTCGACCCCCGCAACGGAGTTGCGCTCGTTTACAGACACAACGGTCACTGTCTCGCCGGCTCGCTTTTGCCAGATGCGATCACCCTCCTCTGGCCTTTTCTTATCACTTGACACAGATTGGATTGAATGTATTAGGTTCTATCCAGCGGATGGCTTAATTCTAGTAGTTATGTAATATTTGTGGGATCGGATCTGCTTTTTCCGAAGCAAGTTTCGATATCGCCTCTTCGGACATCTTATCGGTCCCGCCCTCATTCGCAAGCCGTGGCGTGTTCCTGGCCACTCAGCTTTCATGCGTCAGCCGCTACCCTGCGATCATAGTAATGCTTAAGGCTGGAGATCGGCGACTCAATTGGGAAATTGATTCGGATCGATGGGGGGAGCATGAAAATTTTCAATCAAAATAATTTGGAACGAAATCTCCTGAATGAGGAGAAACATTTCCAAAATCCTTATATAGTTTTGCAATATAGACGTGCGAAAATATTCGATTACACGCTGAGATTGTTCGCACTAGTCCTAATAACTCTGGTTTTCAATACAATGAGCGCTGAGCCACTCTTCAGCAAAGAAAATTATGATCCCAGATATTCATATGAACCCGCTCGTCCAACTTATTATAAGCCAGAGGAACCTAAGAACGATTATCAGAACTATCAGAACTATCAGGATTATCAGAAAGTTGAATATAACAATGGAGGTCCAGACTATCAGAAAACTCAATATTATTATGGACATTCAGATTATTATCTGCTTGGTTATCTGTATTATCTATGGTACTGGATTTGGTGCAATATTATTCTCATTCTAATTATCACCATAATCGCTTGGCTAATATTTCGATGGTATTACAGAAGCAGAATTAATGCGGAGTTTGCGGCGGCCGCAACAGGGCTCCCTGCAGCCGGGGACTTAACCGTGGGGAATGCACGCTTTATGCTGGGCACACTCAGAAACAGTTTGCCTTTTTAGTTGCTGGATTATTAGAGATCGTTTGTGCAGGCCGGGCATGAGCACGCTTCACCCAACGGCGGCTAATTTGGAGACGTTTCCTTCCATCGGCCACCACCCCCGGTCTGTGCCTCGCAAGAGAGTTGCGTTAGGGAGCGCGTTCGTTGACGGGCACAGACGACTTATATGTGAGGTCGTTCCGTCAGCGTCCCCCAGCAATTTCAAGGGGGGCCGCATGGGACCAGTTCATCAGATGAAGTTCGAGAAACTTTTGACAATCCGCGCCGAGGCGGGCGTTCTGATGGGCCGAATTCACTTAACCTGACCCAGCACTCGGTCTAATGACTGTTGCAGCCGCTCTTGGCGCATTTGCAGATAGCGGCGGTTGATCTACCCTGACAGCCGCCACTCACACGTCAGAATTCGATCCAGATGCTTTTGCGCCAGTAACCGCGCCCGTCGTGCTCGCGCCATCTGTAACGCTTGTTGTCGCGCTCCTCCCAGCGCCAGTTGTCGGGATAAATATTGAGCCTGAATTCAGGCTGATACTCGTACCGCTCTTTTACCCGCCAGCAATCGCCCTCTTCGTTGCAGACGATCTCGGCTGATGCCACTGAAGCCGTCAGTCAGCGCGCATACGGCCGCGAAGACGACTTTGGTCAGACCTTTCATACCACGTCTCCTTTTGTGGATACGTTCGGTGCAAACGCACCGCGAGGGAAATGGGTCGCTCGCTTAGGGTCAGGACGGGTCACAGGCAGGAGATATCGCATGGCCGTTTCTTTCATAATTAGCATGGGTTAGCGGCGGCCAAGTTACACTGCGAGTCATGGGATGGCGACATGCGAAATGCCTCTCCCGTACGGGGCACGATTCGCCTGGCTTCGGCGTTTTTTCGCCGCGTTCCCGCCGGATGGTGCGGGTAAGGCTCCCGCCGAACGAACCTTTCAACAGGAACCGAAGCCATGTTTGCCGGGCATTACGGAGTTTCCTACGCGGTCAGGCCGTTTGAGCCACGTCTGCCGCTCTGGGTTTGGTTTATCGCAGTCCAATGGCTTGATGTCGTGTGGTCTCTGCTGGTGTTCCTGGGCATCGAACGTCTCAACATCGTACCCGGCTTCACCGAGGCGAATGCTCTCGACCTGTACTACATGCCTTATACGCATGGCCTGCCCGGATCGATTGTGCTCTCCCTCATACTCGGCGGAGTTGTGGCTTTATTCACTTCGGGCAAGGCTGTAAGGACCATTCTCCTCATCGCGGGCGCGTCGTTCTCTCACTGGATCCTCGACCTTATCGTGCATGTGCCGGACCTCCCCCTTTACGACAATACCGCTAAGGTCGGCCTCGGCCTCTGGAGGCACATCGTTCTGAGCTTTCCGCTGGAATTGCTCGTGCTGGGCGCGGGTGCATGGCTTTATGCGCGCTCCGCCACCTTCAGGGGCGCGACGGGCAGATATCTGTATTGGGGTTTCGTTATTTTTCTCGGCCTGGTCCAGGTCTACGCGAATTTCGGCCCGCCGCCGACAACGCCTAAATCCATGGGAATGATCGCGCTGTCTCTCTACTCGGTGCTCGCCCTGCTGGCCGGATTGGTCGAACGCTTCGCGGTCGCGCCGTGATCGTCGGTCTCCGGTGCAGCCTCCCGGATAAGGGCGCTTAAGCTTGATCTGCCTGTCGCGCCTGCGCCGTACTTACCATGGGAATCAGCTTAGGGTAAGTGCAGCGTGATGCAATCTGTAGGTTAACTCAAAATGGCTCTTCTACATATCCCAATAGCCGAAATCGACGAGCGGCAACTGAACTGGTTGATTGACTTCAAGGTGTCGGAGACGCGAGACATCGAATATAAGCGTGAACTCTATGGAAGCTCCGACGGGGACCACGCCAGTGGTTGGCGGATGCTTCGTCATTCGCCAACACCTCCGGTGGTGATATTATCATAGGCATTGAGGCCAAGAACGGGGTGCCGCTCCAACTCGCTCCTTTGCCAGTCGATATCGACGGAGAAATTCTAAAGCTTGAGCAAATAGCGCGATCTAACCTCCAACCGCGCCTTTCAGCGCTTCATCTTAAGCCGATTCCGATTACTGGCGGCGGGCATGTGCTGTTGATCCGAGTCCCGCGCAGCTACAACCCGCCCCATCGGATCGTACGACAAGGCAAAGGACAAAATCGCTTTTGGGCGCGCTCGTCGGCTGGAAAATTTGAGCCTAACGTTGATGAGCTCCGATTGATGTTCGTGCTCGCGCCGCAACTAACGGAGCGCATGCGAGATTTTCGATTCAATCGTATCGCTAAAATCGTCGCGGAGGAGATGCCGGTTCAGCTTCTTCATCGATGTCGACTTATCATGCACATCAGTGCCTTCTCTTCGTTTGATCCGGCCTCACTAGTGTCGCTGGCCAGTATTGAAGAAAATCCGCATGCCTTTGCCCCCATTCGGTAAGACTCTGCTAACGATTGGCGCATCAACTTTGATGGCGTTCTGTTGCCTTCAAATGCTGAAGAGGAACTCAAAGTCCCGCGCCTATACACAAGTTTATCGCTCAGGCATCGTGGAGGCCGTCGACTTCATCAACACGCGCCACGCTTGTCTCGCAAGAGGGCCGGCCGCTTCGGTCAGTTAAGATTGAGGGTAAAATTCTACTATCGTTCGTGAAGTACATGAAAGCACTTCAAACTCTCGGGATTGAGCCTCCTGTAGCGGTGATGATTAGCCTGATTGGCACAAAAGGCGCGCTGATCAATGTTGGCAACAACGACGAATGGGATCATGATTCCGACATCGCAACACTTGATCGAGATCAGTATCACTTCGGCGAGGTAATCTTGAATTCGGTACCCAATAGCGTACAGGAATGTGCTGTTATGATCAGGCCATTTATCGAGCAACTGGCGAACACTGCGGGACGATCTACCTCATCATCTTTTGGCTCTAATGGTGAGTATCTGCATCTCCATCAGTAAAAGCGAAAAACGGAACAATGTTCAGTGATTAATAAGTGTCACGAGCTTAGCTCCGGATTGGTCGACTCCAAGCCGTAAGCTGCCACGCCACGCGGCGCCCCCGCCCCCTCAACCCCCCATCAGTTTCTTCCGCACCGTCTCGAACTGGTCCAGCGACCTGTAGCGGATGATGATCTCGCCGGCTTCGCCCTTGCCGGGGGCGATCTCCACCGCCAGCCCCAGCGCGTCGGCGATGTCGCGCTCGGCGGCCTTGGTGTCGGCGTCCTTCTGCAGGCCGGGGGTCGCGGCGCGCGGCGCGGCGGCACCCGATCCGCTCGCCTTCTTGTCCGCGACCAGCGCCTCGACATCGCGGACGCTCATCCCCGTCGCCACGATGTCCTTGGCGACCTGCTCGGCATCCTCGCGGCCGACCAGCGCGCGCGCATGTCCGGCGCTCAGCGTGCCGCCGCGCACCATGTCCTGCACGGCCTCGGGCAGCTTCAGCAGCCGCATCGTGTTGGCCAGATGGCTGCGGCTCTTGCCGATGATCTGGCCCAGCTCGTCCTGCGTATAGCCGAAACGGTCGATCAGCTCGCGATAGCCGCCCGCCTCCTCGATGATGTTCAGGTCGGCGCGCTGGACGTTTTCGATGATCGCCAGTTCGAGCGCTTCCTGATCCGTCAGCGAGCGGACGATCACCGGCACCATATGCATCGAGGCGCGCTGCGCGGCGCGCCAGCGGCGCTCGCCGGCGACGATCTCGTAATGATGCCCGCCGACGCCGACCGGGCGCACCAGGATCGGCTGCACGAGGCCCTTCTCGCGGATCGAGGCGGCCAGCTCGTCCAGCTCCCCGGTGTCGAAATTCTTGCGCGGATTGAATGGGCTCGGACTGATCCGGTCCAGCGGGATCAGCCGCTGCTCACCATGGCTCGGCAGCGGCTTCACCGTGTTCGCGCCGCCCACTTGCGGATTTTCGCCGATCAGCGAGGCCAGGCCCCGGCCCAGGCGGTTCCGGTTCGCCGGCATAGGTGTGTTCATCGGACTCGTCTCCGTTCATTCATATGTAGAGCCATCTCTGTCGACTTACTGATCGTGCCGTAATCGACCTCTCCCACGGAGCGTCTTCAAAACGCTGGTTTTGGATCTTCAGCGTCGTCCCGGACCGCCGCAGGCGGAGCCGGGATCCACTCGCATATCAGCGAACACCGCGGTTGGTTGATAGGCTAATGGACCCCGGCTCGTTGGCCGGGGCGACGACTGAGAGGCCCGATGGAAAAATTGACGACCGCATGATCTTCGCCGCGAACCGGTTCCCATCCCGCCTGAGCGAGAACATGCTTTTGCGGATCATGCGGCGGTCGCCTTGCGCTCCCGGTCGATGATTTCCGCCGCAAGCTCGATATAGGCGCGGCTGCCGGGGCTCTTATAATCGTAAAGCAGGATCGGCTTGCCGTGCGACGGCGCCTCGGCGACGCGCACATTGCGCGGGATGACGGTGGAATAGACCTTCTCCCCGAAGAAATTGCGCACTTCGTTCGAGACCTCATCGGCCAGCTTGGTGCGGCTGTCATGCATGGTCAGCACGACGCCGTGAATCTCCAGCGTCGGATTGAGGCTGGCGCGCACGAAGTCGATGGTTTCCTTGAGCTGCGTGATGCCTTCCAGCGCGAAGAACTCGCATTGCACCGGCACCAGCACGGAATCGGAAGCCGCCATGGCGTTCAGCGTCAGGATGTTCAGTGAGGGCGGGCAATCGATCAGCACGTAGCGGATGCGCTCCTTGGCCGGGCGGTCCTGCTCGGAGGCGCGCAGCGACACGATGGCGTCGCGGAGGAAATAGGCGCGGTTCGGCGCGGCGGAGATTTCGGGTTCGAGGCCGGCAAGGTCGCGCGTGGCGGGGGCGACGAACAGCCCCGGCACGGACGGCGTTTCGACCATCGCCTGTTCGAGCGCCGCCGCTCCGGCGAGCACGTCATAGGTCGAGACGTGGCGCTGGTTCTCGGGATGCCGAGGCCCGTGCTGGCATTGCCTTGCGGGTCGAGATCGATGATGAGGCAACGTTCGCCGGCCGCGGCGAGTGCGGTGCCGAGATTGATCGCGGTTGTGGTCTTGCCCACGCCGCCCTTCTGATTGGCGACGGCAAGGACGCGTAAATCCGGCCGCCCATACGAAAATGGTTTCACCGCGAATAGTCCCCCTAAAAGACCGGAAGATCCGGCCCCGACGATTCCCCGTCGAAATCAGCTCGCTGATTTCGCGAGTATTGACCTCGAAATCAGCTCGCTGATTTCGCGAGTATTTGGCTCCAATCGGCGTATTGACGCCGACGGTCTGTTCCGAAATCAGCTCGCTGATCGTGGTCGGTTTCGAAATCAGCAAGCGGATTTCGATGGTTCTTCCGGAATCAGCAAGCTGATTTCGATGTTCTTTCAAGGCCAGATGTCTGACCTCGACAATCATGCCTTCGCCGCTCGTGCGGCTGGGTGCGCAACCATACTCGAACTGCCATTGCTGCAGAGCCTCGTCGATCTCTTGCCGGGCTTCGCGCCCTTTGAGGAACAATCCCAGCGTGCGATCGGCCCAGTACCCGTCCGCCAACTGGAGCAAAAGCTTTAGAGGCGCAAGCGCCCTGCTCGTCACCACATCGGCCGCGCCGATATGCCCCCCTCGGGCAATATCCTCGATCCGGCCTTCGTGAACCTTGACGGGAGCGCCGGTCTTGCGGGCGACTTCCGACAAAAAGGCACATTTACGGCCATTGAACTCGATGAGGTGGACAATGTGATTCTCATGATTCGCGAGGATAATGGCAATCACAAGTCCGGGGAAACCCGCGCCAGAGCCCAAATCTACCCAGATTTCGGCATTCGGCGCATGGTTAATAAGCTGTGCACAATCTGTGAAATGCCGATGCCACATATCTTCGAGCGTCGAAGGGGCGACCAAATTGATGGCGCGCTGCCACTTTCTAAGCAAATCTGCGTAGATTTCGAGCTTCTCCACAGTTTCACGTGGAACGGCGAAAGCGGCCGCGAAATCGGCCGGTCCGGCGATGTGCGGGGGCGTGGGGTCATTCAGCGGAAGGCGACGGGTGAGCCTGCGCCGACCTATCGGAAGAGGCAAGCATCGTCCCGGACGGGCAACGGCCGAGCCGGGACCCGCACGGCGCGATCGTCCGCAAATCCGCCGCGGCGATGCGGGCCAATAGGCCCCGGCTCTTCGGCCGGGGCGACGCACAGGGAGGCTACTGCAAGGTCACACAGAAATAGGTTGTCGTCCCGCGACGGGCGAGCGGGCCGCGCCGGGACCCGACGCGCGTCTCCGCAAGTCCGCGCGGCGATGACGGGCCAATAGGCCCCGGCTCTTCGACCGGGGCGACGCACAGGGAAAGCTGCTGCAAGCGCTCACATTGAATAGGTTGTCGTCCCGGACGGCCGCAGGCGGAGCCGGGATCCATCGGCCTATCGGCAAATTCCTGTCGCGAGGTGAGGCCGATAGGCCCCGGCGCTTCGGCCGGGGCGACGCGGAGGGGAGGCAACCGCCAGATCACATCGGCAAATGCGATCGCCCTGCTCCCCGCGAGAGGTAGCCGTTCGCCTGGGACGATGGGTGGGTGACTTCCAGGCGGCGATCATTCCGCCCTCAGGCCGAACGCCGCCGGGGCGTCTTCTTCACATTGGCGAGCACCAGCATGAGCGCGGCCGGGGTCATGCCGTCGATGCGGGCGGCCTGCGCGAGCGATGCCGGGCGGCCCTGTTCCAGCTTCTGGCGCAGCTCGGTGGAGAGGCCGGCGATGGCGCCGTAATCGAGCGCGGCGGGGAGCGCGATGGCCTCGTCCTTCCGATAGGCCTCGATGTCGGCGTCCTGGCGGCGCAGATAGATGTCGTAGCGCGCGTCGATTTCGAGCTGCGCGGCGATGGCGGGCGCGAGGCGGCCAAGCTCCGGCCAAAGGGCGCGGAGGCGATCCACCGTCATATCCGGGAAGGCGAGCAGCTCGAAAGCGGTGCGGCGGCGGCCGTCGCGGTTCATCGGCACGCCCTTGGCGATCGCCTCATCCGGCGTGGTGCTGAGCCGACGAGAAGCGCCCGCCCATCCTCCATCGCGGCGGACTTGGCGGCGAAGGCTCGCGCGCGCGTCCTCGCCGACGCATCCCAGCGCGCTCGCCGAGGGCGGTGAGCCGCGCATCGGCATTGTCGGCCCGCAGCCGCAGGCGGTATTCGGCGCGCGAGGTGAACATGCGATAGGGCTCGGCGACGCCGCGCGTCACCAGATCGTCGATCATCACGCCGATATAGGCGTCCGTGCGCGACAGCACGAAATCGCGCCCACCGCCTCCCGCCTTCAGCGCCGCATTCAGCCCGGCGACCAGCCCCTGGCCCGCCGCCTCCTCGTAGCCGGTGGTGCCGTTGATCTGCCCCGCGAGGAACAGGCCCGGCAGCCGCTTCACCTCCAGCGTCGGGCTCAGCTCGCGCGGATCGACATAATCATATTCGATGGCGTAGCCGGGCCGGATGATCCGGACATTCGCCAGCCCCGGAATGGTGCGGATGAAGGCCGCTTGCACATCCTCGGGCAGCGAAGTGGAGATGCCGTTCGGATAGACCGTGTCGTCGTCCAGCCCTTCCGGCTCCAGGAAAATCTGATGGCTGCGTCCGCTCGGCGAACCGCACCACCTTGTCCTCGATCGACGGGCAATAGCGCGGGCCGGTGCCGGAGATCTGGCCGGAATAGATCGGCGCGCGGTCGAGATTGCCGATGATCAGCCGGTGCGTCTCGTCCGTCGTATGGGTGATGTGGCAGACGGTCTGCGGCGTCTCGATCCGGGTCGTGAGGAACGAGAACGGCACCGGCGGCTCGTCGCCCGGCTGCGCGTCCAGGCCGCTATAATCGATGGTGCGGCCGTCGAGCCGCGCGGGCGTGCCGGTCTTCAGCCGCCCCATCGCCAGCCCGAGCGCGTAAAGCCGGTCCGACAGCCCGATCGACGGCGCCTCGCCGACGCGCCCCGCCGGACGCCGCATCTCGCCAATATGGATCAGCCCCTTGAGGAACGTGCCCGTGGTGACGACCACCGCCGCCGCGCTGTATGCCGCGCCGCTCGCCGTCACGACGCCCGCAACGCGCCCGTCCGTCACGATCAGATCCTCGACCGGCTCGGCGATCACCGTGAGCCCCGGCTGCGCCTCGATGGCGGCGCGCATCGCCTGGCGATAGAGCTTGCGGTCGGCCTGGGCGCGCGGCCCCTGCACGGCCGGGCCCTTGGAGCGGTTCAGCATGCGGAACTGGATGCCCGCCCGGTCGGCGACGCGCCCCATCAGCCCGTCCAGCGCATCGATCTCGCGCACCAGATGCCCCTTGCCGAGCCCGCCGATCGCCGGGTTGCAGGACATCTCGCCGATGGTCTCGACCTTATGCGTGACCAGCGCCGTGCGGGCGCCCAAGCCGCGCGGAGGCCGCCGCTGCCTCGCACCCGGCATGCCCGCCGCCGATCACAATCACATCAAAGCAGTTGGCCCGCATAGCTCGCCTGCGCACTGCGCTCAATTTCGGGAAATTGCCGGCACATTAGCGATTCGACGCCCGGCGTCAAAAAAGATCGCCAGCCATGGCGCGGCGCAACGCCGCGTAATTGCTTTGCAGTTTTCGTTATGGGTGATCCGGGCCAAGCCTCTTTTCAAAAATCGCCACGCCGCGAGAGCGGCTCGGCCTCGGCTAGCGCGCCATAGAGCCTGGGAGTTTGGAGGCTGGTGCCACATCGGGATGCTCCGGCCCGAGCGCTCGCGTTGCGAGCCGCGAAAGAGCGCCGGCCCGGCGTCGCCCGCGCGATAGAGGCCGGCGAGGTTGTTGAGGCTGGTCGCCGACGTCGGGGTGGTCCGGCCCGAGCGCCTTCTCGCGGATGGCCAGCGCGCGCTCGAAAGAGCGGCTCGGCCTCCGCATGGCGGCCCTGGCCTGATAGAGGACGGCGAGGTTGTTGAGGCTGGTGGCGACATGTCGGGTGGTCGGGGCCGAGCGCCTTCTCGTAGATCGCGAGCGCGCGCTCATAGAGCGGCTCGGCCTCGCCATAGCGGCCCTGGCTCTCGATAGAGGCCGGCGAGGTTGTTGAGGCTGGTCGCCGACGTCGGGATGGTCCGGGCCGAGCGCCTTCTCGCGGATCGCGAGGGCGCGCTCGATAGAGCGGCTCGGCCTCGGCGTAGCGGCCCTGGCGCTCGATAGAGGCCGGCGAGGTTGTTGAGGCTGGTGCCGATGTCGGGATGGTCGGGGCCGAGCGCCTTCTCGCGGATCGCGAGGGCGCGCTCGTAGAGCGGCTCGGCCTCGGCGTAGCGGCCCTGGCGCGCGATAGAGGTCGGCGAGGTTGTTGAGGCTGATGCCGATATCGGGGTGGTCGGGCCCGAGCGCCTTCTCGGTGATGCGAGGGCGCGCTCGATAGAGCGGCTCGGCCTCCCTAGCGGCCCTGGCTCGCGATAGAGTCCGGCGAGGTTGTTGAGGCTGGTGCCGACATCGGGGTGGTCCGGCCCGAGCGCCGTTTCGCGGATGGCGAGGGCGCGTCCGAGTAGGGCGTTGCTGCGCTGTGTAGTCGCCTCTGGCGTCAAAATATACACTCAGCTCTGCGCATAGCGCTGCGACGCTCTCCGCTGCCGTCGCCATCGTCCGGCGCCTGGTCGAGAACGGCAGATCGCGTGCGGCAGCAGCGGGGCCACACTGCGGCCAGTTCGCGTGGTCCCGAACCGCAAAGCGCTTGAAAAGCGTTGAGCATCAGGCGCAGCGCGATCTGCTGTGTCCTACCCTGCGGCTGCCGAGGCGGCCCCGCATGACCTCCTGAACGAGCCGATGCACGCTGAACGCCGCGCGAGCCGTCGTCCAGCGTTTCGTGGGTAATCAGCGAGACGTTGTAGAGCGCGCGAACCGCCTTGTTCAGCTTCGTCTTCGCCGATCACATCGGCGGTGATGATGTCGAGTGGGATGCGGTCGGGGGCGAGGAAGGCGGCGATCCCCATCAGCGTTTCCGCCTCGGGGCAGGTCGCCGCCGCCTTGTCCATGGCGAGGCTGAAGGTGGCGAAGACGCTGGCCGGATAGTCGGCGCCGTCGGGCAGGTCCTTGATCCGCTCGGCGATGCGGGCGCGATAGCGGTCGAAGGGCAGGTTGCTACTCGGCGCAATAGGCTCGCGCATGGGCGAGGGCGAGCGGCAGATAGCCCAGCGCCTCGGCGAGGCGGGCGGCGGCGTCGCGGTCGGGATGCGCGGCGTCCTCCATCAGGTAATCGACGGCGATCTCCGGCGGGAAGACATCGACGGCAAGCGCTTCGGCATGGCCCTTCCAGCCCGGCCAGCGGCTGGTGATGAGCTGATGCGCGCCCGATCTCGGCGTCGAGCTTGCCGAGCGCGGCCGGCTTCTCGGCATTGTCATAGACGAGTAGCCAAGGCGTTTCCGCGCCCGTCTGCTCGATGGCGTCGAGGGCGAGCTGGGCGGCGCGGTCGCGCTCGGGGATCTCCTGCGAGGCCGGGGATCAGGCGGCTGCCCAGCGCGATGAGGTCGTCGAGCAGGGTCTGTTCGGTCTCGGCGCGCAGCCACCAGACGCCGCGATAGCGCGCGCGGTTGCGCCAGGCATATTCCTGCGCCAGCACCGATTTGCCGACGCCGCCAAGCCCATGCACCGCCGCCGACTGCGCATTGGTGAGCGCGGCGGCTCCGCCCTTCTGCCAGAGGGCGCGGTCGATGGCGTCCAACAGGTCTTCGCGTCCGGTGAAGCCGGGCACAGGGCGGATTTCGGGGTGGAGGATTTGTGCTGGGCGCGGACGCTGTATCGGCTTCGGTTGAGGTCGGCATTGGTGGACTTGCGCCATCACGGTGTGCAACGCCTTTGCGCGGACTTTTCTTCTGCTTCGCTGTCTTCAGATCGCGCCTGCATAAGCATGCGGAGGAGCGGGTACTTCGGATGCTCGGACAATCGCGCCGAATAGTTGCGATGCCCAGAGTTTCGAATTCGCTTCGGGTCAGCAGCTTCTCGCCTGACAACCGATATCGAACTGCTTCGCATCGTCCACATCGGCATCTGCTTTACAAGGTCTTGAACTCCTGGTCGAGTCCGTCCATCAGAGTCGCCAGACATTCGCAAAAGGCTGGTCCGAATTTTTTTCGGCGTCAGAATCAGCCATTTAGCGATCCGAAGTTCCGACATGTTCCGTACGTTCAGGCCGTGGCGTATCCAGTTCCGCAGCATGACAACAATCGGAGACTGGCCACAAAAGGAGGGGTCGGTCATGTCCCAATCTACCAAAACTATTTCGTAGCCTTCTCCTCAGCTTTACTAATCCGTTTGTACTCATCTATCTCGGTCTCGCGACGGTGCACATGATCGCCGCTCGCTATTACCTCACCCATAAGGGCGGGCAGCCTCTCGCATGCTGCAACGGCGCGGCCTCCGTCTTCTATGTTCTCCTGGCCTATCTGCACAGTCTCCCGCACTAAATGTGAACGGGCGCCGCCACGATCATGATGGCGGCGCCTGTCCGTTTGCCTCTCGGAAATATCACATAATCCGTGAACCGCATAATAGGCCGGGACGCCCCGTAGCGAAGGTCCGCGCGGAAGCTGTGGAGGAACGCGTATTCCGCCGCAGGAATACCGGCCCAAAATCCGTCTTCTGATGGTTATTATTCCGTATATTTCGCGTGTTTTCGGGCCGCGCAACGGCTTCGCGGCCCCAAAAACCCTTGCTCAGCAACGCTTTTTCCGCCCCCGCCGCCCCCGTTTCACGTGGAACTTGCGCGAACCTGCCGGAATCATTTTCCGATACAGAATTCCGCGAATATTCTGTCCAAAATGTCCTCGACATCGACGCGGCCGGTGAGGCGTCCGAGCGCGGTGGCGGCGTCGCGCAGGTCCTCGGCGCGGAGTTCCAGCGCGGCGAAGTCACCGCCCAGGAAGCGGCAGAGGGCGGCGGCGCAGCGCTCCAGTTCGCGGCGATGGCGGGCGCGGGTGATGGCCGGGCTCTCGCCGATGTCCGCCGCCTGCCGGACTTCCTCGGTGAGCCGGGCGATGAGGCGGTCCAGCCCCGCGCCGGTCTTGACGGAGAGCGGGAGGGCGTCGCCCCAATCGGTCGCCAGGGTGAGGTCGATCTTGTTGACCGCCTGGATCATCCGCGCATTGCCCATGGCGTCCGGCGGCGGGCCGTGCGGGCGGGTGGCGTCGCCCAGCCAGAGCACCAGATCGGCCTCGCGCGCCGCGCTCCAGCGCCCGGCGGACGCCTTCGCGCTCGATGTCGCCGCCGGCTTCGCGGATGCCCGCCGTGTCCATCAGCACGACCGGGAAGCCGCTCAGATCGAGCCGCACTTCGATGACGTCGCGGGTGGTGCCGGCCTCGGCGGAGACGATGGCCACGTCGCGGCGGGCCAGCGCGTTCATCAGGCTCGACTTGCCGGCATTGGGCGGCCCGGCGATGACGACCGCCAAGCCGTCGCGCAGGATCTCGCCGCCGCGCCCGTCCGCCAGATGCGCCGCGATCTCGGCCCGCAGCGTCCCGGCGGCGTCCAGCGCGAGCTTCGCGCGACCGCGTCCGGCACGTCGCCCTCGTCGGAGAAGTCCAGCTCGGCCTCGATGCTCGCCAGCGCCGCGATCAGCCGCCCGCGCCAGCCATCGTAGAGCGCCCGCAGCGCGCCGCCCGACTGCCGGAGCGCCTGGCGCCGCTGCGCCTCGGTCTCGGCGTCGATGAGATCGGCGAGGCCTTCCGCTTCGGTCAGGTCGAGCTTGCCGTTCTCGAAGGCGCGGCGGGCGAACTCGCCCGGCTCGGCGGGCCGCAGGCCCGTCGAGCGACCCCAAGGCGCGGAAAACCCCCTCGATCACCGCCCGTCCGCCATGAATGTGCAGCTCGGCCATGTCCTCGCCGCTAAAACTGGCGGGCGCGGGGAACCATATGACGAGGCCGTGGTCTAGCACTTCGCGGCTTGCGGGATCGCGCAAGCGTGCGCAGGCTGGCGGCGCGCGGGGCCGGTATCGCCCCGGCTAGCGCGTCGCAGACGCATCGCCGGCCGCCGGTCCCGAAACGCGGATAATGGCGACGCCCGCCTTTCCATGACCGCTAGAGAGCGCGTAGATAGTCGTCACGAGGTGCAATCTCCGGCACAATATGGCAAACGAAGGAGCAAGCTTTGTCCTACAATCGGCTTGGCGAGGAAACCAGCCCCTATCTCCTCCAGCACAAGGATAACCCCGTCCATTGGTGGCCCTGGGGACGGGAGGCGTTCGCGGAGGCGAAGCGCACGGGCAAGCCGGTGCTGCTGTCGGTCGGCTATGCGGCTTGCCACTGGTGCCACGTCATGGCGCATGAGAGCTTCGAGGATGCCGGGACCGCGCGGGTGATGAACGAGCTGTTCGTCAACATCAAGGTGGACCGCGAGGAGCGCCCCGATGTCGACGCTCTCTATATGAATGCGCTGCATCAGCTGGGCGAGCAAGGCGGCTGGCCGCTGACCATGTTCCTTACCGGCGAGGGTGAGCCCTTCTGGGGCGGCACCTACTTCCCGAAAGAGCAGGTTTACGGCCGCGCGCCGTTCACACATGTGCTGCGCGAGATCAGCCGCATCTATCGCGAGGAGCGGGGCAAGATCCGCGAAAGCGCCGAAGCGCTGAAAGCGGCGATTCAGCCGCGCGTCGAAGCGGAAGGCGACGACGAGAGCCTGAACGAGAACACGATCGCCGACCTGGCGGCGCGGCTCGCCCAGGCCCTCGATCCGGTGAATGGCGGGCTGATGGGCGCGCCCAAATTCCCCAACTGCGTCATTCTGGGGTTCCTCTGGAAGATGGGTCTGCGCTACGGCGTCGACGCCGATCGTCGAGGGCGTCGAGCAGGCGCTGCTGCATATCGGCCAGGGCGGCATCTACGATCATCTCGGCGGCGGCTTTGCGCGCTATGCGGTGGATGAGCGCTGGCTGGTGCCGCATTTCGAGAAGATGCTCTATGACAATGCGCTGCTCATCGATCTCATGACGGAAGTGTGGAAGGAGCGCCGGCACCCGCTGCTGCAGGCGCGCGTCGCCGAAACCGCCGAATGGCTGCTGCGCGAGATGGGCGCGCCGGATGGCGGTTTTGCTTCGTCCTATGACGCCGATTCCGAAGGCGAGGAGGGCAAGTTCTACGTTTGGCAGCTTGCGGAGATCGTCGATGTGCTCGGCGCGAAGGACGGCGCGTTCTTCGCCGAAGTCTACGATGTTGGCGAGGCCGGCAATTGGGAACACACCAACATCCTCAACCGGCTGCGCCGCATGGACCTGCTTTCGCCGCCTGAGGAAGAGAAGCTGACGCGGCTGCGCGCCAAGCTGCTCAAGGCGCGGGGTAAGCGCGTGCCGCCGGGCTGGGACGACAAGGTGCTGGCGGATTGGAACGGTCTCGCCATCGGCGCGCTGGTCAATGCCGGGCAGACTTTCGCCCAGCCGGTGTGGCTCGATGCGGCTGAAAACGCCTATGGCTTCGTCAAGTCGCGCATGGCGGTGAATGGACGGCTGCTGCACAGCTATCGCGCCGGCCAGGCCAAGACGCCCGCCGTCGCCAGCGATTACGCCAATATGATTGCGGCGGCGATCTCGCTATATCTGGCGACGCGCGACGCGGACAAGCTGCGCGACGCCAAGGACTGGACCGAGATCATGCAGGCGCAATATTGGGCGGACGATCATGGCGGCTACTACCTCTCGGCCGCCGACACAGACGACATCATCATCCGCACCTTGTCCGCCCGCGATGACGCCGTGCCGAACGCAAACGCCGTCATGCTCGGCAATTTGGCGGTCCTGCACTCGATAAGCGGCGAACCCCGCTACCGCGATATCGCCGAGACGCTGCGCAAAGGCCTCAGCGGCGAAGCGATGCGTTTCGCGAGCTTGCATACGGGCTATTTCGGTGCGCTTGCCGATCATTTGCGGCCGCAGCATCTGGTGCTGCTGCGCGGTGCCGGCGAAACCGGGATGCGCGATGCGCTCACCCACATTTCGCTGCCTGGGATGGTGGTCGAATGGGTGGCCGAAGACGGCGCCGCCCCTCCCAATTCACCGGCTTTCGGGAAGCGCGCCGTGGCAGGCAAGGCGACGGCCTATCTCTGCATCGGCCCGCAATGCTCGCCGCCCGTGACGTCGCCGGAGGATCTGCTGGCCGCGCTCAGAAACAACCGCGGAGGGGCGCTCGCGTGATGCCGCCAGCTTGCGAATTGGACCACATCATCGTCGCCGCCCAAACCCTGGACGCCGGCGTGCGCTTTATCCGCGAGAAGCTGGGCGTCGATATTCCGCCGGGCGGACGGCATGAAAGCATGGGCACTCATAACCATGTCATGCGGCTCGGGCGCAGCAGTTTTCTGGAGGTGATCGCCGTCGATCCGGACGCGCGCAAGCCCGACCGCCCGCGGTGGTTCGGGCTGGACGATCCGGCCACGAAAGCGCGTCTACGCGATGGGCCGCGCCTCATCACCTGGGTCATTCGTACGGCGGACATCGTCGCGGCCGTCGACGCAGCCGCGATTCCGCTCGGCACCATCACGAGGGTGACCCGTGGCGCGCTGAGCTGGCGCCTGACAGTGCCGGACGATGGGCATATGCCGGGCGGCGGCACGATCCCGCATGTGATCGAATGGGACCAAGGCTTGCGGCCTTGGGAGTCGATGGCGGATTTGGGCTGCAGCCTGGCATCACTGACGCTGGCGGACCCGGACGGCGATTGGCTGAACGACGTTCTCCGCTCGCTCGGGGCAGAGGCATTGCCGTTCGTCAAAGTGCTGGAAGGCGGGCCGCCGCGTCTGTCGGCGAGGATCATAACGCCGTCAGGCCGCGTTGCGTCGATTTAGCCTCTGATGTCGTCCCGGAAGTCGCGTGGCGGCTATCCGGGACCCAACCGCGTCGCGGTCAGGCGAGTGGGCCCCGGCTCAAGGCCGGGGCGACGAGACCGTAGGCGATGCCGGCTTATCTCGGTGAAAGGCGCCCTGCGCCTCTAGCGCGTTGTGCGGCCGACCGGCTCCCAGAGGAACGCGACGCGGTTCAGCGTGACGTTGCCGTAGTGCTCGGGTGCGGTGACGCTGGGTTTACCGCCGAGGCGCCCATAGAAAGCGCATGCGGGCTCGTTCTCGGCCAGGGCCCAGACCACGAGCCTGCGGCGGCCCTGCTGGTGCAGCACGCGGCGCGCGGCGAGAAAGAGCTGTTTGCCGAAGCCCATCCCCTGAAACACCGGCGCCAGATACAGCTCGAAGATTTCGCCGGTCTTGGGGCTGGATGCGATGCGGGCGGCGCCGAAGGATGCGTATCCTTGCACGATGCCGTTGAAGGTCAGCAACAGCATCCCGGAACCGGGCCGCTTCAGGGTCCGCTCCCACCAGGCCGGACCACGATGCGCGATGATCTTCTCAAGATGAAGATGCGGGATGATGCCCTGATAGGTTGACCGCCAGGCTTCCTCATGGACGCGCGCGACCTCCTGCGCATCGCTGCGCGTGGCCGCACGGATTTGTACCAATTCGCTCCCCATATAGAAAATATATGCTCGGGTTTGCGTCCTTTGCGAGTGTCAACTTCGCCTAACGTTGAGAAGATATTTGTCGAGAGGTCAGCGGCGGTTCGGTTTCACCAGCCGATGAATGAAATCGAGCTTGGCCGCGGCGGCTGGCGGCACCACGAACGGGTAGAAATCGGTAAGGCCCATGCTGCGGTTGAGGTTGTTCATCGCCAGCGCCAGCGGCACCCAGCGATCGATGAGCTTTCTGCGCGCTGCCGGCGGCGGATGGATCGTTCGAACCGAACCAGGCCTTGGTGGACCAACGCTGGTTTGGCATACGCGCTTCGAGCGCATAATCGTTCGCGGTTTCCAAGGCATCGACCATGTGCAGGTAATGCGCCCAGCTCTCCGCCCAATCCTCCCAGGGATGCGCGGTGGCATAGGCCGAGATGTAGTTCTTCTCCCAATCCGGTTTCGGGCCGTTCGCGTGATATGCGGCGAGCGCCGCGCCATAGTCGTCTCGATCATCGCCGAATAGCTGGCGGAAGCGGTCGAGATGGCGGCTGTGCTCCACGAGGACCTGCCAATAATAATGGCCGCTCTCGTGCCGGAAATGGCCGAGCAGGGTGCGATAGGGTTCGTCCATCTCGGTGCGGACGCGCTCGCGGGTCGCTGAATCGGCCTCGGCGACATTCAACGTGATCCGGCCATTATCGTGGCCGGTCATCGCGTCGGCAAGAATGTCGAAGCTCAGGGGTGGCGGGTTCGTACTATCCGGGTCGTGGGCAATTGGAAGTTTCAGCTTCAGCAATGTGTAGATCAGGCGGCGTTTGGCCTTCTCAACCTCGAACCACTTCGACACATTGCCCACCACCGAGAGGTCGGGGATGGTGTGGTTCAAGTCGCAGCTCAGGCAAAGCCTGCCATTGGCGGCGGCGGGCACCAGCCAATTGCAGACCTGGTTGGCGTAATTGGCGCAATAGGTCCCCGCCGCGTCTGAGCCTCGCGTGACGAGCGTGCCGGACGCGTCAGGATAGAGCGGACGCATTGTGAGATCTTGCGCGTCGAAACCCAGCGCGGTTCCGCAGTTTTTGCAGACGACATTCTCGAAATAGACGTTCTGGCCGCAATGGCCGCAGGAAAACACCCGCATGAACTAGGCTCTCCGTTTTAGGATGCAATCCCGCCTCTGGAATCCCGGCGATAACGGCCGACTTGGCAAGCCAGTTCCCAGTTTTTAATAATGGAGAGGCTATTTGCCCGTCATCTGCTGGCGGCGCGCTCCGACGAGACGGAGCCTCAACGCATTCAGCTTGATGAAGCCTTCCGCGTCGCGTTGATCGTATGCAACGGCGCCTTCCTCGAAGGTGACGAGGTCCTGGCTGTAAAGCGAATAGGGGGTGTCGCGCGAGACGACTGAGGCGGAACCCTTGTAGAGCTTGAGCCGGACTTTGCCGGTGACGAATTCCTGGCTTTTGTCGATCAGCGCCTGCAGCATTTCGCGCTCGGGCGAGAACCAGAAGCCGTTATAGATCAGCTCGGCATAGCGGGGCATCAGTTCGTCTTTCAGATGGGCGGCGCCGCGATCCAGCGTGACACTCTCGATGCCCCGGTGGGCGGCGAGCAGGATCGTCCCGCCGGGCGTCTCATAAACACCGCGCGACTTCATGCCGACAAAACGGTTCTCGACGAGATCGAGCCGCCCGACACCATGCTTGCCGCCGAGCTCGTTCAACCGGGTGAGGAGCGTCGCGGGGGAAAGGGACTCGCCATCCACGGAGACGGCATCGCCGCGTTCAAAGCCTATCTCGACGATTTGCGGCGTGTCCGGCGCCTTCTCGGGATCGACAGTGCGCTGGAAGACATAATCGGGCGCTTCCTGTGCCGGGTCTTCCAGCACCTTGCCCTCGGATGAGGTGTGCAAGAGGTTCGCGTCTACCGAAAAGGGTGCATCGCCGCGCTTGTCTTTCGCAACGGGAATCTGGTTCTTCTCGGCGAAATCCATGAGCGCATTACGGCTTTTGAATTCCCATTCGCGCCAGGGCGCGATCACCTTGATATTCGGCTCCAGCGCATAATAGCTCATCTCGTAGCGCACCTGGTCGTTGCCCTTGCCGGTCGAGCCATGGGAGACGGCGTCCGCTCCGGTCTCGCGCGCGATCTCGATCTGGCGCTTGGCGATTAGCGGGCGCGCGATCGAAGTGCCCAGCAGATAGACGCCCTCATAGACGGCGTTGGCCCGGAACATCGGGAAGACGTAGTCGCGCACGAATTCCTCGCGGAGATCCTCGATATAGATCTCCTTGATCCCCATCATCTCGGCCTTTCGCCGCGCCGGTTCGAGCTCGTCGCCCTGGCCGAGATCGGCGGTGAAGGTGACCACCTCGCAGCCATAGGTCACTTGCAGCCACTTCAAAATGATCGATGTGTCGAGGCCGCCGGAATAGGCCAGCACGACTTTTTTGATGTCGGACATGGGGAGGCTTTCTCTGTTGTCTGCCGCGCGTTTATAGGTGGCGGTGAGGCCGGCCCGCAAGGAGTTTGCCGCGTTGGTCAGGCGCGATTGCCGTGCGGGTGCAGAGCCGGCGCTCTTCTCGGGCGCACGGCGCCGCTCTACAATCGCGGGCGATTCTGGGAGACCGCCAAATGCCTCAACTCGAATTCTGGTACGAGTTCGCCTCCACCTACTCGTATTTGTCGGTGATGCGCATCGAAGAACTCGCCGCAAGACGCGGAGTGAGCGTCGCGTGGAAGCCTTTCCTGCTCGGGCCGATCTTTCTGGCGCAAGGCTGGCGCGATACGCCTTTCCGCCTCTATCCGCGCAAAGGCCACTATATGGTCCGCGACATGGAGCGGCTGTGCGCAGCGCGCGGCCTGCCCTTCACGCTGAGCCGGCTTTTTCCGCAGAATGGGCTCAATGCGGCGAGGCTCGCCCTCCTTGGAGTCAAGGAGGGCTGGACGCCGGCCTTTACCCGCGAGGTGTTCTTGAGGCAATTCCGCGACGAGGCGGATATTTCCGAAAAGGCCGTGCTTGCCGAGGCGCTGCGGGCCATTGGGCGGGACCCGGAGGACCTTATGGCGCGCATTCAGGATCCGGCCGTCAAAGAAGCGCTGAAATCCCAGACCGACAGGGCGGTCTCTCTCGGAATTTTCGGCGCGCCGACCTTCCTCACCGACGACAATGAGCTGTTCTGGGGCGACGATCGCCTGGAGCAAGCGGTGGATTGGGCGGCTGGCGGAAAAACGCCGGGAGCAGTCTCCGCGTAACTACGCATACGCGGTGGCCGCTGCCCTTGGATGCCGTCCGCCATGTTACGGAGGAACGGTGACCGGTTGAGGGAAAGCCATGTGTAACAGTACGAAGATTTTAGCTGCCGCCGTCGTTTTCGGCGCGGTGCTGTCGTCCAGTGGTGTGAGCCACGCAGCCGATGCCCCTTGCAAGCGCCTGGCGCAAGAGCCTTGTCAGGCGCAGGGCTGCTCCTGGGTGAAATCTTACAAGACGACCAAAGGAAAAGAAGTCGCGGCATTCTGCCGGAAGAAGCCCGAGCGCAAATCCACCAGCGCGGCGGCGATACCCAAGAGCTAATGGGTTGAAGGGCTTCGCGCCCGTCCCTCGATTAGCTGGCGGCGCTCATCCGCCATGCGTCCATCGCCGGCGGCGCTGCCTTGATGCACGCCGCGGAGAAATCCATCAGCGCCGCGTAAGCGGTTGCGACGCTCTGACTGGCGTCTTGCGAGGTGGCATAATGCTGCGGCGCGGGAAGCGATGGCGCCGGACGCGGTGCACTCGCGGCGACAAAGTATTCCGGTTGCTTCGGCGCCGGGATGGCTGCTGGGAACCACGATTGCATGGCGTTGAATGGTGTCGGCGCAGCCGCCGAGCCCGGCATTCCCCATTGCATGAAACTGCGCATCATCCGGTCCACAGACAGCGCGAAGTTCAGTTTGACGAAGAAGCTGTGGGCGTCGGTCGACGCATCATTCAGCGACGTCGTGAGCGCCAGCAATGAATGCCGGGTGATGTAAACCATGTAGTCCGGGAGATCGTCAGGCAATGGTTCCTTTACCGGGGTAGCGCGCCTGAGCGCAGGCATGCCCGGGAAAGGATGCATCAGGTGAAAGGGGCCGGCATTAGTATAGGGCTTGCCTGACATCCAGCTCAGCATGGCGGCCACCAATCACTTTAGAATTCGGGAACGCTCACACCATACGCCAAGATTTGTTGCAGCGCAACATAAACTGCGTGCAATGCAGAAATTAGCTGAAATCGGCGGCCCGGCCGATATTGGCTAGGCCGCTTTTCCGGTCAGTACCGGTAGGCCGGGCCGCCGGAGGCGGGCTGCCAAACATAGCCTTCGGGTTGGATCGCCACGCGCTCCCTCACATACCGATGCCGGGCGCGGTGATAGACGGCGATGTTCTTGTATGGGCGCAATAAAATCCGCTTCTGAACATAACCATATCTCGTCCCCGAACGCTGGTTCCAATGCCGTGCGCCATGCCAGTCGTCGTCGTCCTCGTCGAGGAGCACGCGCCGCGTCGCAAGGCCATAAAGCGAAGGCTCGCGGTCGATTTCATAGGCGCCTCGCTCTATTTCGACACGGCGTAGAAATGTTCGATGAATGACCGGCGCCGGGTCGTGTTCATAGCAATCCCAAAAGCAGTCCCGTTCACCCGCGGCCGAAACGCCCATCTGCAATGCGAGCGCAACGCCAGCTCCCGCCACCAGTTTCCAGATACTCAACATGTTACGCATGTCTCTCACCCCAGTTAGCCCACTGAACCCGTCCAACTCGCCGGAAGGCAAGCCTGCCAGGCTCGTCCTCACGACACGCATCGCCTTTGAAGCTTCCGATACGCCTAGGACCCCGCGCCAAACTATACTCGTTGGAATTGCTTAAGAAGGCGTCAAATCTGTAACACTGTCCGAACTTCGATGTTCCCCGATTGGCCGCCATTGCGTTGCCGCGCCTCACGCGCCATCTGAAAGATCTGCGAGACAAAGGACCGAAACAGTTCAATGCAGCCCATCACGATCTATACAACCATGTTTTGCCCCTATTGCCATTTGGCAAAGCGTCTGCTGACCAAGAAGGGCGCCGAGTTCACCGAGATCGACGTAACGATGAGACCGAATGCGCGCGAGGAAATGACCCGGCTCGCGGGCGGCGGCGCACCGTACCGCAGATCTTCATCGGCACGCACCATGTCGGCGGCAGCGACGAGCTTCACGCCCTGGATGCGAAAGGTGAACTGGACGCTCTGCTTGCGGGATGAGATGATGGAAGCAACGTGAATCGGAAAGATCCATGCCGTCCGCGACCAAATTCCGTGCCGCCCTCGTGCAGCTCCGCTCGGGGCGTGAAATTGCGCCGAATATGATCGCGTCCTTGGATTTGATCCGCCGGGCCGCGGCCGAAGGCGCGCGTTATATCCAAACGCCGGAGAATACGCCGATAATGGAACTCGACAGCAACAGGCTGTTCGAGAGCATCCGTTCCGAAAAGCGAAACGACGGTGCTGGGCGAGTTTGCGGAGATCGCACGCGATCTGCGTATCTGGCTGCATGTCGGCTCGCTGGCGGTGAAGATCGGCGAGCGAAAAGCTGCCAATCGCGCCTTCATCTTCGCCCCGGACGGCTCCGTTGCGGCTCGCTACGATAAGATTCATATGTTCGACGTCGATCTGCCGAGCGGCGAGACCTATCGGGAATCGAAGAATTACGAACCCGGCGGAACGGCCGTGAATGTCCGGCTGCCTTGGGGCATTCTCGGCGTCACGACCTGCTACGATCTGCGTTTCCCCGAGCAATATAAAGC
The DNA here is from genome assembly GCA_963731855.1 of uncultured Alphaproteobacteria bacterium. Lineage (GTDB taxonomy): Bacteria > Pseudomonadota > Alphaproteobacteria > Rhizobiales > Rhodomicrobiaceae > R-RK-3. The sequence goes on from CAVSXH010000005.1 coordinate 211,362, forward strand.
GCTGGCAAAGCGGGAGCGGACTTTCTCACGGTGCCGGCGGCCTTCACCAAAGTCACCGGCGAGGCGCATTGGCATGTGCTGCTGCGCGCCAGGGCGATCGAGACCGGATGTTTCGTGCTGGCGGCCGCGCAAGGCGGTCTGCATGAGAATGGGCGGTCCACATATGGCCACAGTCTGATCATTTCGCCTTGGGGAGAAATTCTCGCCGAGGCAGGCGATGAGCCCTGCGTGATCGCCGCCGAAATCGATCCTGCCGAAGTCGCCAGCCGCGCGGCAGCGAATTCCTGCCTTGAACCATGTGCGGCCGTTCGAGGTTGCTCTGTTTGAGCCGCGATTGGCGGCGCGCTCCGCCGAACACGGCACATGATAAAATATTCGCTACGCTGCTCACAGGGACACGAATTCGAAGCCTGGTTCTCCAATTCCGCCGCTTACGAAACCCAGGCTGCGGCGAGGCAGATTCTATGTCCGAACTGCGGTTCCGACCGGGTCGAGAAAGCGCTCATGGCGCCGAATGTCGTGTCGGGCCGGAGCCGCGAGACCCAACCGGACCCCCGGTCCTAATCCCGCAGACTGAAATTGTGGCCATGGTGCGAAAGCTCCGCGAGCACGTGGCGCAAAATTCGGAATATGTCGGGCCGCGCTTCGCCGAAGAGGCTCGCAAGATCCATCACGAGGAAGCCGAGGCACGTGGCATTCACGGCGAAGCTTCGGACCAGGACGTCAAGCTCCTGAAGGAGGAAGGGGTCGAATTTTATCCGCTGCCCGACCCTGCCGGAAGAGCATAATTAGCGGCTACGGTCACCTTGCGGAACACCAGATATATGGCGCCAGTCAAATCCCCTACCGCCCGTGGACGGCATCAAGCTTCGGCTTCACCGCTGCCATCAGATAATTGACGCTGCAATCATCGCTGAGCCGCCATGTCCCCTTGATCGGATCGTAGCTCATGCCCCTCTCGGCAGCGGTGTCAGCGCCGCGCTCAAGAGGCTTTGCCGCAGTTCGTCCGGCGTAACGAAGCGTTGCCACTGATGGGTGCCCCGAGGCAGCCAGCCCAGCAGATATTCGGCTGCCACGATCCCAGGGCGAAGGATTTTGCCGTCCGGTTTAGCGTCGAAAGCACGACAAGTCCGCCAGGCTCTGTCACATCGGCGCAGCTTTGCAGAAACGCGGACACGTCGGGGACATGTTCGATCACCTCCAGCGCGATGACGCAATCGAAGCGCCTGCCCTGCGCCGCCAGTCGCCGCTCGTGCCGGCCAGATATAGTCGATAGCCAGACCCTGACCTTCTCGCGTGCCGCCGTGGCCGTTTCGATGTTCTCCGGCGACGGGTCGAGGCCAGTCACCGAAGCGCCCAAGCGGGCCAAAGGCTCAGCGATCAACCCGCCGCCGCAGCCGATGTCCAACAACCTCAGCCCGGTGAACGGCCGCACCGCGCGTCCATCGCGTCCCGTATGCGCCAGCAGCGACTCGCAGGAAACCGAGACGGATCGGGATTGATCTGGTGAAGAGGACGGAATTTCCCGCGCGGATCCCACCACTGCTCGGCCATGGCGCCGAAACGTTCGACCTCCGCATTATCCACAAGCTTTGTCATGGGTCGTTCCGCTTACAATTTCCCGGGATCAGCGGGCTTGAATGCAAGATAATTTGAAAAGAAGCCGTTGCGTCGGCATTTGCCGAAACGGCCAATCAGGCTTTATAAGCTGCTAACGGGGTAAATGCCAATTCGCTCGGCCGAGGTCAGCGTTTCTCAAATTTGTTGTGAGAAACAGCCCTCGGGGCTACGGACGCGGTTGGCTAGACGCCACTGGCGGCTCTCAGGACATACGCGGTAATGGCCCTTCTGGTGATGAAATTCGGTGGGACGTCGGTTGGCGACCTCAACCGGATTCGCAATGTCGCGCAGCACGTGAAGCGCGAAGTGGATGCAGGGCACCAATGCGCCATCGTCGTTTCCGCGATGGCTGGCCACACAAATCAGCTGGTGGATTGGACTCGCCAAGCTTCGCCCCTGCATGATGCCCGTGAATATGATATGGTGGTGGCCTCCGGCGAACAGGTCACTTCGGGGCTTTTGGCTATCGTGTTGCAATCGATCGGCATTCCCGCGCGCTCATGGCTGGGTTGGCAAATCCCGATCAAGACGGATAACGCTCACGGCGTTGCACGCATCGCCGAGATCCCGGCGAATGAGTTGAAAGAGCGCTTGGCTCGCGGAGAAGTGGCCGTTATCGCCGGATTTCAGGGCATCAGCCCCAATCGGCGCATCACGACGCTGGGGCGCGGCGGTTCCGACACCAGCGCCGTCGCGGTTGCGGCCGCCTTGCGTGCCGACCGCTGCGATATTTATACGGATGTCGACGGCGTCTACACCACCGATCCACGGATCGTTCCAAAAGCGCGGCGTCTTGCGAAAATCTCCTATGAGGAGATGCTGGAAATGGCCTCGCTCGGCGCGAAGGTGCTGCAGACCCGGTCAGTTGAGCTGGCGATGGTGCATCGGGTGCCTGTCCAGGTTCGCTCCAGTTTCGAACCGCCAGAATCCTGCCCTGCCTTATGGCGGCAACGGCCCGGCGCCGGGCACATTGGTATGCGACGAGGAAGAAATATTGGAACAGCGCGTCGTGAGTGGAATTGCTTACGCGAAGGACGAGGCCAAGGTCACGCTTCTGCGGGTCGCCGATAAGCCGGGCGTGGCGGCGCGCGTCTTCGGTCCGCTGGCGGAGGCCAATATCAACGTCGACATGATCGTTCAGAGCGTGTCGGACGATGGGCGCTTCACCGACATGACCTTCACCGTCCCCGCCGCCGATCTCAAGCGCGCCATGAAAGTGCTCGAAGATGCAAAGGCACAAATCGGTTACTCCGATTTACGCGGCGCCACAGATATAGTAAAAGTCTCTGTCATCGGCGTCGGCATGCGAAGTCATGCGGGCGTCGCTGCGCAAATGTTCAATGCTCTTGCAGAAAAAGGTATAAATATCGAGGCCATCTCTACCTCAGAAATTAAAATCAGCGTTCTGATCGACGCCGCTTATGCGGAGCTTGCGGTTCGTACGCTTCATTCGCTGTATGAATTGGACGCGGGCTAACGTCCGTTTTTTCAGAATGGCTAGTAAATTACCTTCGCACCAAGAAGTCGGTCTGCAGATCGCAGACGCGGGAGGAACCGGGCGCATGCCCTGGACATCGAGTGCACCGCGAGTGCTCCTCAGACAGCTGCGCGAAGTCATGGCAAGGCCGGGCGTCGGGCAAGCCAAGCTGGAGGACGTCGAAGCGCGCCTTGATCGTATCGTCCGCTTGATCGCGGCGAATATGGTCGCGGAAGTTTGCTCGATCTATGTGCGGCTGTCCGACGGCTCGTTCCAGCTTTTCGCTACGGAAGGTCTGCGCAAGGAAGCCGTTCGCACGACACACATGAAACCGGGCGAAGGTCTCGTCGGCCTGATCGCGCGCACCGGCGAGCATGTCAATCTCCCGGACGCCCAGGCGCATCCGGCCTTCTCTTATCGGCCGGAAACGGGCGAGGAAATCTATCAGTCATTCTTGGGCATGCCGATCATTCGCAGCGGTCGCACCATCGGCGTGCTGACGGTGCAAAACGCCATCGCGCGCACCTATTCCGAAGAGGAAGTGGAAGTTCTGCAGACCATAGCGATGGTCACGGCGGAAATGCTGTCGAGCCTGCTCGAAAGCCTCAATGTCCCTACTGCGGAGGCGCGCCGGGGTCAGAGCCACACGATCACCGGTATCACCATGTCCGAGGGTATCGCGCTCGGCCACGTGGTGCTGCATGAGCCGCGCGTCAGCGTCACCAAGCTGTTTGCGGAGGACATTAATGCCGAGCAGGCGCGTCTCGACATCTCGCTGGCCAAGCTGCGCGAGACGGTCGACGTCATGCTGGCTGATGGCGACATGGCGCGCGCCGGTGAGCACCGGGAAGTGCTGGAAGCCTACCGCATGTTCGCTCACGATCAGGGCTGGGTGAAACGTCTGCATGAAGCGATCGCCGCCGGCCTTACCGCGGAGGCAGCCGTCGAAAAGGTGCAAAGCAATCAGCGCGCCAGGACGATGCGTCAGTCCGACCCATATTGGCGCGAGCGGCTGCACGATCTGGACGACCTCTCGAACCGGCTGCTGCGCCTGCTTACCGGCCGCTCCGCCACTGCGGCAAGCACGGATCTGCCGCGCGACACCATTCTGATCGCCCGCACAATGGGACCGGCCGAGCTTCTGGACTACGACCGTAAGCGCGTCCGCGGCCTCGTGCTGTCGGACGGCGGCGCGTCGAGCCATGTCGCCATCGTTGCCAAGGCGCTGGGCATTCCGGCGATCGGTTATGCGCGCGACGTGCTGGAAGAGGTCGATCCGGGTGACCCGGCGGTGCTTGACGCCGATGCCGGGGTGCTGCATTTGCGCCCCTCGCTCGAGGTCATCCGCGCCTATGCGGACAAGGCGCGTTTCCGCGCCCGGCGCCAGGCGCAATATGAAAAGCTCCGCGATACGCCGGCCATAACCAAGGACGGCAAGCGCATTTCGCTGAACATCAATGCCGGCCTGCAAGTGGATCTGCCGCATCTGGCCCAATGCGGCGCGGACGGTATCGGTCTGTATCGGACCGAGTTGGAGTTCATGGTCGCCTCGACATTTCCGCGCATCCAGCAGCAGACGGAAATGTACTCGAAGATCATCAAGGGCGCGGGCGGCAAGCCGGTGGTGTTCCGTTCGCTGGATGTCGGCGGCGACAAGCTGCTGCCCTACCTTCAGCCGCAGCCGGAAGAAAACCCTGCGCTAGGCTGGCGCGCTATACGGATCGCGCTTGACCGTCCGGGGTTGTTCCGCACGCAAATCCGCGCCTTGCTGCATGCATCGGCGGGCCGCGAGTTGCGGCTGATGCTGCCGTTCCTGACGCAGGTGTCGGAGTTCGTCGACGCCCGCAAGCTGATCGAGAAAGATCTCGCCCATCTGCGCCGGCATCATCGCCCTGGCCCGACGAAGATCGCGCTTGGCGCCATGATCGAAGTGCCGGCGATCCTCTGGCAGCTCGACGAACTGCTTTGCCGCGTTGATTTCATTTCGGTCGGCAGCAACGATCTGTTGCAATTCATCTTTCGCGGCCGATCGCGGCAACAACCGGGTGAGCGGCCGCTTCGACGTGCTTTGCCCGGCGGCGTTGCGCGTGCTGCGCCATATTGTGGTGCATGCCGACAGGCATGAGGTTCCGGTTACGCTTTGCGGCGAGATGGCCGGGCGGCCCATCGAAGCCTTAGCGCTGATCGGCCTCGGCTTCCGGTCGATTTCGATGGCGCCCGCATCCGTCGGCCCGATCAAGTCCATGATCCTGGCGGTAAGCACTGCCGAGATCGAGCGTTACGTTCTCGATCTCATCGATCATGGCCGGGAAGATATCCGTCAGCGCCTGACCGATTTCGCCCGCGCCCACGACATTCCCCTGTAGCGACGCCGCGCGGCTTTCCATACCGACGGGATCGCGGGCACGCGCCGCTCTCTCGATTGTCTGCATCCGCGACTGACGCGCCAGATCTTTACCAGAGCAATATCACATGAACGCAATCCCTGAGGAAACACTCGATCGTCTCGTTGACCGCTGGCAGACGGTGCAAAACGCACTGTCTGAAATGCCGGATCAGGAAACCTTCATCCGCCTGTCCAGGGAATTCGCTGAGCTGGATCCGTTGGTCGCCATCATCCGGCGTTTGCGCGAGGCGCGCGACGAACTGTCGGGCTTGCGCTCCATCGCCGATGATCCGCAATCCGACCGGCGAAATGGTCGAACTCGCTCACGCCGAAATACCGGACCTGGAGAGCCGCGTCGATGCGCTGGTTCACCAGCTCCGGCTGGAGCTGCTGCCCAAGGATGCGGCGGACGAAAAAAGCGCTATCATCGAGCTTCGAGCGGGAACGGGCGGCGAAGAAGCGGCGCTGTTCGCGGGCGATCTGTTTCGCATGTATCAGCGCTATGCGGCATTGCGGGGCTGGAAGGTGCAGATCATTTCCGAGAGCGAAACCGGCAAGGGCGGCTACCGCGAAGTGATCGCGAATTTCAGCGGCAAGGGCGTGTTTGCGCGGCTGAAATATGAATCGGGCGTGCACCGCGTGCAGCGCGTTCCCGAGACGGAGGCGAGCGGCCGGATTCACACCTCGGCGGCTACCGTCGCCGTGCTGCCCGAGGCAGAGGATGTCGACATCGAGATTCGCGACCAGGATCTGCGTATCGACACTATGCGGTCGTCCGGCGCGGGCGGGCAGCACGTGAATACCACGGACAGCGCCGTGCGCATCACGCATCTGCCCACCGGCATCGTGGTGACCTCCAGCGAAAAATCGCAGCATCAGAACCGCGCCCGGGCGATGCAGGTGCTGCGGGCGCGGCTCTACGATATGGAGCGGAACAAGATTGCCGAGGCGCGCGCCGCCGATCGCAAGGATCAGGTCGGCAGCGGCGACCGTTCGGCACGGATTCGCACTTACAATTTTCCGCAAGGCCGGGTGACCGACCACCGCATCAATCTAACGCTCTATAATCTTCCGCAGGTGCTGCAAGGCGAGATCGACGAATTCATCGATGCGCTTACCACGGAGCACCAGGCCAGCCAGCTATCCGCAATGGAAGGTCTTGGTGATGCCTGAATCTCGCTCCCGTCTTGGGCGATGCTCGGGCCGGAACCGTGCGGCATGCTATTGCGGCACTTTCGGCGTCATTTCGCAAAGCGGGCATGCGCAACTCCGGAGCTGGATGCCCGGCTGCTTGTGCTTGAGGCATGCCACCTTTCGCCCGAAGCCTATGTTCTGCGGCCGGAAATGCCGCTGCGCGATGCGGAAGCTGAGCTCATCGGGATGTTCAAGGCGCGCCGGATCGCACGCGAGCCGGTTTCTCGCATTCTGGGATTTCGTGAGTTCTGGGGGCGCCGGTTCGCCATCAGCCCTGCCGTGCTCGATCCCCGGCCCGACACCGAGACGCTGATCGAGGCCGCTCTGGCGCTTCTGGGCGAGGCCATCAACGCGGAGCCACTCCGCATCCTCGATCTCGGTACCGGATCGGGATGCATATTGCTGACACTGCTTGCGGAAATGCCGCAAGCCTGGGGCGATCGGCGCAGATATCAGCTATGCAGGCGCTTAGCTTGGCGCGTCTCAACGCGGAACGAATGGGCGTCGCTTCCCGCGCCGCGTTCGTTCAATGCAATTGGGGTGAAACTTTTGCGGGACGCTTTCAGTTTAATTCTTGCCAACCCGCCCTATATAGAAGATGCGAGCATCGACGCGCTGGATGATGAAGTGCGTTGCTACGATCCGCAAATCGCGCTCAACGGTGGTGCGGACGGCTTTCAGCCTATCGGCGTATCGTCGCCGACTGTATGCGGATCGCCACGGACGATACGTGGGTGATGCTGGAAGTCGGAATAGGCCAAGCATCGAGAGTGACTGGTTTATTCGTCGAGGCAGGTTGGGATCGTTGGACCTGAACTCCATAGAGTGTTCCAGGATCTGTCAGGGATTGACCGCGTGGTGGCCATAAAGCGACACGCCGCACGCCGATAATCCAGCCAATAAAAAAACAGTTGGAAAATTTGTGTGATCACGCTAGCTTTTAGACACGGATTCGGCAGGCCACGAAGGATTCAAATAGCGCCGCACTTCACTATCAATGAGGACGCATGGCGCTTGGTTTCGTTGGCATCGTTTGCTGCAAATCGTTTTCATTTTTTCTGAAATAAGGATCTCGGACATACCGCTTCATATTCGGCGATGAGCGATCGCGATATGTAAAGTCTTCCTTGAAGAGAACTTTCCTCCGTTCTGCCAGGACTTAAGAGCAGTAGCGGGCGGATTGATGCTTTCGGAAGCGGGGCGGGATGAGCCGAATAGGGAATTGGTCAAAAGCCCATAAATGAACCGGAAGCGCACCGGCTTTTGACTTAGTGCGCCGCTCGCGTTTTCCGACAATGACGATAGATGGGAGCCCATGAGGCAAGGACAACAAAACAGGCGCGGCAGGGGCCGGAACAATAATAACAATAGCAATAGCAATAATAACAATACCAACAACCCCAGCAACAACCGGAAGCCGCAAAATCCGCTCTCGCGCAACTTCGAGTCGAGCGGACCTGACGTGAAAATTCGCGGCACTGCCGCGCAGATCGCGGAAAAATATATGCTGCTGGCGCGGGATGCTTCGTCATCCAGTGATACTGTGATGGCGGAAAACTACCTTCAGCATGCTGAGCATTATAATCGCATCATCATGGCAGCCCAGGCGCAGGCCCAGGCGGCCGTAATGAGCCATCATGGGCCCGAGAATGGCCATGCGATGAATGGTTCGCAGCGTCATGCTGGTGAGCCGAATGGGGCAATGCGCGATCAACCGCAACCGCATTTCCATCCGCATTCGGCACCGCAGCCGCATGTTCCGCCAGTGATGCAGCCGCAGCCGCAAACCCAGTCAAATGCGCTGGACGAAATTCCCGAGTTTCTTCAAGCGCCGGTCAGAGAAGCGCGAAAAGAGAGTCCCAAAGAGGAAGCTTCATTACCTGCGAGCGATGCTGATCCTGCGCGCCGTCGCCGTAAGCGCTATGCCGCGACCGGTCGAGGTGCCGCCGCAGAAGGCGGAAAATGCCAATGGCAAAGCGATCGAGGTTTCTGTAGAGGACCGTCCTTCGGACGAGGCGCTGATTTAGGTGCCTCGCCGTCTGCGCCTGATCCCTATAATTCGATCGGAGCTGGTTCTGTCTCGCGGCTCTAAGCATGGGCCTTAGTCACGAAAATCATGTTATTCCGTGGCGTGCGGGACGGGGTTTTCTGGCGCGCGTGCTTAGACTTCAGCTTCAATGCGGTCGCCAGGACGAATGTCTCCTCCCTCCACGACCTGCGCGTAGATGCCAAGGCAAGGTTCGCCGAAAATCCTTTGCAGCGTCGGCGGAATGGTACCGTCGCGCTCGGCAGTATCGGGGTTAACGTTCGTAGCGTCACAGCGGACGGTCTCGGCGATGACCTTCAATCGTCGCGCCGCCGATCGACAAATGCCGCTCCAGCCATTGCTTTTCCTGCCACGGTTCCGCCCCATCGAAATAGATATTGGCGCGAAATCTGAGTGGGTTAAGCGGCTTGCCGACGACACCTTCCAAATCCCGTACGGTTGCCAGATTGACAATATGCAGGCATTTCGCGGCCATGTCCGAAAAGCTGTGGCCCGGCGCTGAAACAATGCGCGGCGGCCCCTTCAATTCGCCCTTCATGTAGCCGGCAATAAACTGCTCGATGATCTGTCGGCCGAGCTTCGTCGTCAGCGCACCCTGCGTCACCTGCTTGCCACCGCGGGAAACGGTGAGCATCTGCGTCGCCTCGTCGAATTCGGTATTGAGCGCTGCAAGCCGTTCATTCCGCATCAGCATCAGGAAATTGATCTTCGGCAGATAGCGCGGATTCTCCGGGTCGAAACGGCCTGGCCCGTTCTCGATGGCGTAAGCGCGGTCGCCAGGGACGGTCTCCCCGATCTTGAGGGATACGCGATCCAGCTTTTGTGGGCTGAGGCCTTTAATGGGATAGCGGTAGAGCGAAACAACTTCTAGGCTTCTCTGGTCGTTCATAAATACCGCCTCGGACCTACGGAAGCCGGATGATGCCCTCTTTTTGACCCCGATCGCAATCTTATATTAGGACGAAGGAAGGACGCCAATTCGGGTCCTCGGTCTGGGACATTGTCAGGGGCGCATCCGACCGCGCTGTGCGGCGGTAGATGCGTGCCAGGGAGTACAAATATGAACTTTGAAAAATTCACCGATCGGTCGCGGGGTTTTTTACAGTCGGCGCAAGGCTCTGGCAATAAGAGAAGGGCATCAGCGCCTTAACCCTGAGCATCTCCTGAAAGTCTTGCTCGATGATTCTGAGGGTCTTGGCGGCTGGCTTGATCTCACGCGCTGGCGGCCGGCCCGGAGATGCGCTGGCGAAAACCGAGCAGGCGCTGGCCCAATTGCCGAAGGTTTCCGGAAGCGGGGCGGGTCAGATCTACATGGCTCCTGCGCTGGCCAAGGTTTTTGATCAGGCCGAGAAGGTCGCTGAAAAGGCGGGTGACAGTTATGTCAGCGTCGAACGGCTGCTGCTGGCGTTGGCGATGGAAAAAGAATCGGCAACCAGCCGCATTCTCGCCGATGCGGGCGTAACCGCCGTCGGCCTCAATGCCGCGATCAACGACATCCGTAAGGGCCGCACTGCCGATAGCGCCTCCGCGGAACAATCCTACGACGCGCTCAAACGCTACGCCCGCGACCTGACCGAGGAGGCCTCGAAGGGGAAGCTGGATCCGGTGATCGGCCGTGACGAGGAAATCCGCCGCACGATCCAGGTGCTGTCGCGCCGTACCAAGAACAATCCGGTGCTGATCGGCGAGCCGGGCGTGGGCAAGACGGCGATCGCCGAGGGGTTGGCTCAGCGCATTATCAACGGCGATGTACCCGAAAGCCTCAAGGATAAGCGGCTGCTGGCCCTCGATATGGGTGCGTTGATTGCGGGCGCGAAATATCGCGGCGAGTTCGAAGAGCGGCTGAAGGCGGTCCTGCAGGAAATTTCCGCCGCGCAAGGCGGTATCATCCTGTTCATCGATGAAATGCATACCCTCGTCGGCGCTGGGAAGGCCGAAGGCTCGATGGACGCCTCCAATCTGCTGAAGCCCGCCCTTTCACGCGGTGAGTTGCACTGCGTCGGCGCGACGACGCTCGACGAATATCGCAAACATGTCGAAAAAGACGCTGCGCTTGCCCGCCGTTTCCAGCCCGTCTTCATCGCCGAGCCGAATGTGGAGGATACGATCTCCATTCTGCGCGGCTTGAAGGAAAAATATGAGCTGCATCACGGTGTTCGGATCACGGATAGCGCATTGGTCGCGGCAGCGACGCTCTCCAACCGATATATCACCGACCGTTTTCTGCCGGACAAAGCCATCGACCTCATGGACGAAGCTGCGAGCCGCTTGCGTATGCAGGTCGATTCCAAGCCAGAGGAACTGGATGAACTCGACCGGCGTCTCATTCAGCTCAAGATCGAGCGTGAGGCACTGAAGAAGGAGAACGACAAGGCTTCTAAGGATCGTCTGGAGCGCATCCAGCGCGAAATCGCCGAGTTGGAGGAGAAGTCCGACGCGCTTGCCCGCCGGTGGCGCGACGAAAAGGACAAGCTGTCTTCCGCGCAGAAGATCAAGGAAGAGCTGGATGGACGCAGGATCGAATTGGAACAGGCGCAGCGCAAGGGTGATTTGGGCCGCGCCGGCGAATTGGCCTATGGCGTGATTCCCGAGCTGGAAAAGAAGTTGCGGGAAACCGAAGCGGGAGACGGCAAATCCGTCCGGATGATGGAAGAGGCGGTTACGCCAGACCACATTGCTGGCGTCGTTTCACGCTGGACCGGTGTGCCGGTGGAGAAGATGCTTGAAGGCGAACGCGACAAGCTGCTGCGCATGGAGGACATGCTCGCGAAGCGGGTCGTTGGCCAGCGAGAGGCCGTGCGCGCCGTGTCGCAGGCGGTGCGCAGGTCGCGTGCCGGCCTGCAGGATCCGAACCGGCCGATGGGGTCATTCATGTTTCTCGGGCCGACCGGCGTCGGCAAGACCGAGCTGAGCCGCGCGCTGGCGGAGTTCCTGTTCAACGACGAACAGGCGATGGTCCGCATCGACATGTCCGAATATATGGAGAAGCACTCGGTCGCGCGTCTGATCGGTGCGCCTCCCGGCTATGTCGGCTATGAAGAGGGCGGCGCTCTGACCGAGGCTGTCCGCCGCAGGCCATATCAGGTCGTGCTGTTCGACGAGATCGAAAAAGCCCATTCGGACGTGTTCAACGTGCTGCTGCAGGTGCTCGACGATGGCCGTCTGACGGATGGGCAAGGCCGCACGGTCGACTTTCGCAATACGCTGATCATCATGACCTCCAACCTGGGCGCCGAATATCTGGTTCAGCAGGCCGAAAATGAAGACCCGCACATCGTCCAGGCGCGTGTGATGGTGACCGTGCGGGAGCATTTCCGCCCGGAATTTCTTAACCGTGTCGACGAGATCCTGATTTTCCATCGACTGAAGCGGGATCAGATGGCGACCATTGTCGACATTCAAATGACCCGGCTGCAGAAGCTGCTGGACGAGCGGCACATCCGGCTGGAACTTGATGATGCGCGCGTGATTGGCTGGCCATGGAGGGGTACGACCCGGCCTACGGCGCCCGGCCGCTTAAGCGCGCGATCCAGAAGAACGTGCAGGATCCGCTTTCGGAACTCGTTCTGGAAGGAAAGATTAAGGACGGCGATATCGTACGGATATCGGCGAACGATGCCGGGCTGGCGATCAATGGCGAGGTGGTCAGGCGAGTGGCCGCCTAGAACGAATGATACAAAGCGGCGGCTCGCATGCCGCCGTTTTGATTTAGTTGGTGCTGATGCGCGGGGCTTCCAGCTTGATGCTGACGTCATTCCTGGTTTCCTGCCAATACAGATAGCCGAGCACGACAACGGCAACTGCCAATGCCCCGACGATAAATCCTCGCATCGTCTTATCCTTTCCCTGAGTGGCCGGCCTGATCGTTCTTTCGATCTCACCGCGCCCGAAGTCTCGCTCATAACAGGCGCGCGGGATGAAAGTTCCGGCGGTGTTTCCGTCCGGCGGGCCAAACGCTTGTGGCTAAAGCCGCCATGCCTTTGCGCAGGCGCCTTGACAATACGGACGCCAGGCGACTGCCATATCTTATCGGCACAAATCGGCAGTTCGGCGAGGCGGCTCATGCCCACTTATTTTCCGATCAAGCGGTGGATGGACGCCGCCGAAAAGGCGCGCACCGCCGAGCGGCTGATCGCATTGCGGCAAAAGCTTAAATCCGAAATCACGGATAGGGCGGCGCGAAATTCGCTTTTGATAGCCACGTGGAACTTGCGCGATTTTGATTCCAACCGGCTCGGCCACGGTCCGCGCCTGCGGGAGTCTCTTTACTATATCGCCGAGATCATTTCGGCATTCGATCTGATTGCGCTGCAGGAAATCGGCCGCAATATCGAGGCGCTCGAAATCGTGCTGTCGATCCTCGGACCCGGCTGGGATTACATCGCCACCGATACGATCGATGCGAATTCGGGCGCCGAAGAGCGGATGGCGTTCTGTTCCGTCAATCCAAGGTGATGTTCCGCAAGATCGCAGGGGAGATCGTTTTGCCGGGCGGTCATGCGGTTGCGCCCCGCGCCGGTCCTTCCGATCCGCGCCGCGCCAGCGAGTTGACCTTTAAACGAACGCCGTTTTTGGCTGCGTTCCAAAGCGGCGGATTTAAATTCAATCTCTGCACGCTGCATTTCAGCTATGAAGGGTTGAAAGCCGCGGATATGGAGCGTCATCTTGCCCAGATCGAAGGGACCGCCCGGTTTCTTCGCGATCGGCGCGACCGTGAGCGGGAAGAATACATCCTCCTGGGAGATTTCGGCGCGGGAGCGCCATCGGATCTGGTGGCGCAAGTCCTGCAGCGGCACGCATTCGATCTGCCTGAAGGCCTGACCCGTCGCCGGGCTCAGCTCGACGCCGCCCATTATTACGATCAGATTGCCTTCCGCATCGCGGAGGATCGCATGGAATTGGCGGGCTGCGGCGCTTTCCGCTATTTCGATGCGGTTTTCCGAGACAATGATGAGGATTACGCTGCCTATCGCGAAATCATGCCGGAGGAGAAGGCGAACGATCTCTGGAATGGCGGTCCGCGAGACTATTACGCCAAGCAATGGCGTACATGGCAGATGTCGGATCACCTGCCGCTCTGGGCTGAATTGATTGTCGATTTTTCAGACAATTATCTGGATGCCATCCGCAAGACAGCGATTCAGCCGTAAAGCATCGCGATTCACGGCGCGGTCAGTCTTTTGCTGCGGCGATCCGGGTCTTGACCGGCGCACGATGCATCAACTCGTCGATGCGCTGCATCTCTTTCCTGAACTCGGCATACATCCGGCCATTCAGCTGGCGGCTGCGCGGCACGTGCAGCTTCAGCGGATTGGTGAAAGCGGCTGTTAATGAGCACTTCATAATGCAGATGCGGCCCGGTCGAGAAGCCGGTGGAGCCGACATAGCCGATCAGCTCGCCTTGCCGGACTTTCATGCCCTTTTTCACTGCCGGGCGCGAACCGGCTCATATGGCTGTAGGCAGTCTTATATCCGTTACCATGACGAATGCGGATATAGTTGCCGTTACCGCCATGACGTCCGGCAATCTCCACTGTGCCATTGCCTGCGGCCATGATCGGGGTCCCGATAGCGGCCGCCCAATCCACGCCCGTATGCATCTTCTTGATGCCGAGCAGCGGATGGCGCCGATAGCCGAAACCGGAGGTGAAGCGGCCAGATTTAATCGGTGACCGCATCAAAAACTTGCGGGAGTTCGATCCTTTGGAATTGTAGAAATCCACTGCACCGTCGGGCGTGCGGAAGCGGTAATATTTGAGCGGCTCGTTGCCCGCGGTCATCGCCACATACAGCAATTCGCCCGGCGTTTCCGCGCCATCGTCGCCATGCTTCACATCGAAGAACAGCTCAAATCCGTCGCCCGGCCGAACCCTTTGCTTATAGTCCACGTCGTAGCTCAGCACTCTGAGCACGGTATTAATGACATCTGGCTCCAGATCCTGCGCCAGGGCTGAACCATAGACACTGCTATAAAGACTGGCGCGCTCGCTGCTTGCGTCATCTTCCTCGAAGGTGCCGGCGACCTGGATGTGATCCTCCGACACCTTATACTCGCCGTCCTCGGTGCGCTCGGCGGTGCCTTCCGCCTTGACGCCGCTGAAGACGCTCACCTTAACCGGCTCTTTGATCGAAGGGTCCGTGGCTGCGGGAGCGAGTTCAAGCCGGACTTCTTGGCCGGCCCTCAGCTTCAGCCCTCCCTGCATGGACGCGAACACCTCGCTGATCGACTGCGCCTGCCAACCCTCCGCGCCCGCGGTCTTGAGAACGTTCACCATCGTATCGCCCTGCTTGACGATGACGGATTGCATTTCATTGTCGTCGTCGCCGTCATCATCATCGGCTATTTTTTCCAGGACCGTGGTCCGCACCAGCGTCGCGGGTTTTTCCTCATTGGCGGCAAGCGGACCATTTGGCTTGCCGGACCCTGCATCTTCCTCGGGCATGATAGCGGGCCGGAGCTGCGCGGCGCTTTCGGCATACACGGCATCGGCCTCGGCGACATATCGCTCGGCTTCGTCATCGGCCAGTTCCTGCTTGTCCTCCTCCGGCAGGAAGCCGCCTGCCAATTCAAGCAGGCGGGACGTCACAAATTGATTGCTCGCAGGCTTGTCGGCCGGCGCGCCTTGCAAGGTCGGTTTGCCGTCCAAGCCGCGCTTCTTCTCGGCATAAAGATCGAAAGGATTGAAGGGAGGGATTGCGTCGCTATTCTCAGGCTTGACCGTGGACAGCGTTGCCGCGATGCGGACATAAGGCTTCACAGTAATGAACTCGCGCGCGTTGCGGCGCTCCACGATGCTGTCTTGAATGATATATTTCGTCGTAAGCCCTTTGGTGCGTGACGTGATCTTATCGCTTTTCTGGCCGGGCAGGGCGGCCTTCTCTTCCACCAGATTGCCGGCGGCCTTGGGCTTGAGCGCAGCCAGACCAGCCTTGCGGAATGAGCCGACCAGGCCGCTGCCGTCCTCCATATCCGTGGAGGCATACATCGCTATGCCGATGATGCACAGCCCCGCGGCGCCTACGATACAGGTCGAGATGAACCATTTAAGCCGGGAAATCAGCCGCTTGGCATTGGCGTCGCGAAGATAGAGCTCCGGCAACGTACCTTTGCCAGCGGGAACGTAGACCTGCGGCAGATTACGCACGCGCCCGCGCCGAACCAAAGCACGATG
The DNA here is from genome assembly GCA_963731855.1 of uncultured Alphaproteobacteria bacterium. Taxonomy (GTDB): domain Bacteria; phylum Pseudomonadota; class Alphaproteobacteria; order Rhizobiales; family Rhodomicrobiaceae; genus R-RK-3. Next base: position 227,258 of record CAVSXH010000005.1, read on the forward strand.
ATTGTGTAGGCTCGAAAATTGGCTGTTGCGGTCGAGCAAACCTGTCACCCCCGTCGGCGGTCATCCACTGCGGCCACCGCGAACCTCATCAATACCGCTCGATCCAAGCGGCGGGTACTGGAAAATTTCCCTCTGTAATGCCCACCTTAGATTCTGGCTGCTTCTTCCACAGCATGTCAACAGGTCAAAATCCGTAACGCCGGATTGACGGAAACAACCAATCCGGTAAACGGTTTATCAAAT
>CAVSXH010000005.1:232500-1139211 GCA_963731855.1 uncultured Alphaproteobacteria bacterium
GCTCAACGGATAAAAGGTACGCCGGGGATAACAGGCTGATGACGCCCAAGAGTCCATATCGACGGCGTTGTTTGGCACCTCGATGTCGGCTCATCGCATCCTGGGGCTGGAGCAGGTCCCAAGGGTTTGGCTGTTCGCCAATTAAAGCGGTACGTGAGCTGGGTTCAGAACGTCGTGAGACAGTTCGGTCCCTATCTGCCGTGGGTGTAGGAGAATTGAGAGGAGCTGTCCTTAGTACGAGAGGACCGGGATGGACGTACCTCTGGTGGATCTGTTGTCGCGCCAGCGGCAGTGCAGAGTAGCTAAGTACGGAAGGGATAACCGCTGAAGGCATCTAAGCGGGAAGCCTACCTCAAAACTAGTTCTCCCTTGAGAGTCGTGGTAGACCACCACGTTGATAGGCTGGGTGTGGAAGTGCGGTAACGCATGAAGCTAACCAGTACTAATAGCTCGATCGGCTTGATTGCTCTCATTTATCAATGCCCGTTAAGGCCGAGAAATTTTGACCAGATCATGATCAGCATCCTTCGTTTGCCTGGTGATTATTGCGGAGCGCCCCCACCCGATCCCATCTCGAACTCGGCCGTGAAACGCTCCAGCGCCGATGGTACTGCTATGGCGGGAGAGTAGGTCGTTGCCAGGCATACCAAGGATGTTGGATCGTGCGAAATTCCCCTCTTCGGTTACAAAAGGGCCCTCTTTGAGGGCCCTTTACTGTTTTCAAACATCGATGACGTCAACGATCTCCCATGTCTCGGGATCAATCACTAGGATCGTGTCGTCGTCCGCCAGTATGTATTTGTATCCGCGATAATCCGGTGCCACTTCGATTATGATGGGCGGCAAATCATACAGCACCACATCCCGTGGAACGACTGTGCCAACATTCAGGCTGAAATTAATCCGAGCTGGTCGGACATTCCGTTTTACGATGGTCTCCTTGATGACGGTCTTCTGTTGCGGTTGGAGCTTCCGACTGGCTTCACGTTGCTTAGCTTTAGCGCCGCCATCGCTGCCCTTCTGTGCGCGTTGGTTGTTCTTATCGGAATCCGTATTTTTGTTGCTCCGATCTGATGCGTTATTGCCGTCGGAACTTCCGCGCTCTTTACGGTCATCGCGATCTGCCGACTGATTGTCGTTACGTTCCTTCCGCTCGCCGGCTTGGTTCCCCGTGTTGTCGCGCTGGTTCTCGCCCGCCGTCGGGCGTTCAGATTTGTTGCCCTTAGACTGGTCTTGGGCAGACCCTGACGGGGCCTGTTGCTGGTTTGCCTTCTCATCAGGCTGCTCAGGACGCCTGTCCTGAGCCTGTGCGTACACAGACAAACTTCCGGCTAGGAGCGCTACCCCTACCGCGTAAAATGGCCGATATTCCATCTAAAATCCTCCTTGGCTACTGTTATCCTCGCGGTCACATCCGCGGTTCTATTAACGAATGCCTGACAACGCCACTTCACGGGGACTTGTTCCAGGATTCGCATTCGCGGAGTTATAGCGGGATGATTTTAATCTCACTCATCGTCGGCTCCCCTGAACCGATACCAATTGATTAAGAGAAGCCGGGTATTTCCAACCCGGAATGGCCCGGAAGCGGTTTACGACGGAGCAGATTATCGGGATGCTGCGCGAGGCGGAGGTTCGCCTCGGCCAAGGGCAGTCGATTGGTCTGATCTGCAAAGGCCTGAGCATTTCAGAACAGAGTTATTACCGGTGGCGGCGTGATTATGGCGGGCTGAAGCTCGACCAGGCCAAGCGACTGAAGGATCTTGAGCGCGAGAATGAGCGGCTGCGGAAAGCGATCTCTGAGCTGACCTTGGACAAGCTGATCCTGAAGGAGGAGCTCGAGGGAAAATACTAAGCCCTTCCCGCCGCCGGGACTGTGTCCGGCACGTGCGCTTCCCAAGATTGATGTCTCGGAGCGCCGTGCTTGCACCGTGATCGGACAGCCGCGTGCGACGCAGCGCCCGCCGCCGATCATCCGCGATGATGAAGAAGTGCTGACCGCGGCGATCATCCGCCTGGCGACGACTTACGGCCGCTACGGCTATCGCCGGATCACCGCGCTGCTCCGCGTCGAAGGCTGGCGGGCGAACCTCAAGCGGGTCTATCGCATCTGGCGGCGGGAAGGGCTCAAAGTGCCGCAGAAACAACCTAAACGCGGCCGCCTCTGGCTGAATGACGGCTCGTGCATCCGTCTTCGGCCCGTGAGCGCTTGTCGCTCACGGTAAACGTTCGCTTATGCGCCCCGGCCATGTGTGGTGCTATGATCCCCGCCTTCGCGAGGACAAGCTTCGTCCAGGACCAGACGCAAGACGGCCGGGCGTTCCGCATGCTGACGGTCGTTGATGAGTTTACGCGCCAGTGCCTCGCCATCGTCACGGCGCGCAAGCTGAACTCCGACGATGTTCTGCATTGCCTGACCGCCAGCTCGAACGCTGGCACTTGAGCGCCGGATTCTAACTTAGAAACTGGTATCGCGATGCGGGGCAGGCCTGTCGGACAGCCCGAACGCCAAATCGCCTTCCTTACACAACAATTGAAAAGCTTCCACTATCACATGGTTGCCCAACTGGATAATATCGCCTCCGGGAGCTTTACTGAATTCAATCGGAGGTACTATGAAACTCTTGAGCCTTTTCGGCGCTCTAGCCGCCACCGTGGCATTGGCTTCAACGCCCTCCCTCGCCCAGGACTCCCCCACACTGAAGAAAATCAAGGACTCCGCCTCTATCACCCTGGGACACCGCGAATCGTCCGTGCCGTTCTCCTATTATAACGATAATCAGGAAGTCATCGGCTATTCTCACACGCTGATGCTGAAGGCGGTCGACGCCATCAAGGCCGAGCTCAAGCTCGACAAGATCGACATCAAGCTCATGCCGGTTACCTCCGCCAACCGCATCACGCTCATTCAGAACGGCACCGTCGACATTGAATGCGGCTCGACCACGAACAATACCGAGCGGCAGAAACAGGTCTCCTTCTCCAACAGCATCTTTATTATCGGCACCCGTCTTGCCGCGTCCAAAGACGGCGGCATCAAGGACTTCGCCGACCTCGCCGGTAAGAACGTCGTCACCACGGCCGGGACCACCTCCGAGAGGCTCATCCGAAAGATGAATGAGGAGAAGGCGATGAATATGAGCATCGTGTCGGCCAAGGACCACGGCGAGTCGTTTCTTACCCTGGAGACGGGCCGGGCAGTCGCTTTTATGATGGATGACGCGCTGCTTTATGGCGCGATCGCCAAGGCGAAGCAGCCGGCTAAATGGACCGTTGTAGGGACTGCGCAGTCGAAGGAAGCATATGGCTGCATGCTGCCGAAAGACGATGCGGGCTTTAAGAAGGTCGTCGACACCGCGCTCGCCAAGGTGATGAGTTCCGATGAGGGCGTGAAAATCTACGAGAAATGGTTCCTGGGCCCTATCCCGCCGAAAAATCTGAACCTCGCCATGCCGCTCTCCGACGACATGAAGGAGCTCTTCAAATCGCCAAATGACAAGGCTTTCGAATAATCCTGTCCAACGCGCCACATTCGATGACCAAGAGACACGACGCGCGATTCTCGGGCTCTTGAAAAGAATGCGCGAAAATGAATCGTCTGAGCAGGTTTTTGTCGAGGCGCCGATGAAGCCTGCTTAGACCCGGAGCACCCCAAGCGCTCCGGACAGTCCCCTCCCGCCGAGGATCTACCTCCCCATGTCGTATAATTGGAATTGGTCCGTCTTTTTTTCGCCCACCCCCTCGGGAGACACGACCTATTTGATGTGGCTGCTCGAGGGGCTGAAATGGACGGTGGTTCTGTCTCTCTCCGCGTGGGTGATCGCGATCATCCTGGGCTCCGTTATCGGAGTGCTTCGCACAGTCCCGAACCGCATCCTTTCATCTTTCGCCGCCTCTTACGTCGAACTGTTCCGCAATGTTCCACTGCTGGTTCAACTCTTCATCTGGTATTTCGTGATCCCGGAATTGCTGCCCACTTCGATGGGGAACGCGTTCAAACAGAGCAATCCGATGATGCAGCAATTCATCGCCGCATTGGTGTGCCTCGGCCTGTTCACCAGCGCGCGCGTTGCCGAACAGATGCGCGCCGGCATCAACTCATTGCCCCCGGGCAACGCAATGCCGGCCTCGCGCTGGGCTTCACGCTTGGCCAAACCTACCGCTATGTGATGATGCCGATGGCTTTCCGCATCATCATTCCGCCGCTGACGTCCGAATTCCTCAACATATTCAAGAATTCATCCGTCGCAACGACGATCGGCCTCGTAGAATTGTCGCGCCAGGCGGCGCAACTCGTCGACTACACGGCTCAACCCTATGAGGCGTTCATTGCCGTCACTTCGCTGTATCTGCTGGTCAATGTGGTGGTGATGTTCTTCATGCGGCGGCTGGAGCGGACGGCGCGCGTGCCCGGCTATATGGGGGGAGCACAATAATGTACGATTTCGACTGGACCTCCATCCCCGGCGCCCTGCCGCTGCTCGGCAAGGGCATGATCACGACGCTCCAGGTTACGACGATCGCGATCGTCTTCGGCATCGCCTGGGGCACATTGCTCGCTGTCGCGCGCATTGCCGGCGGCCGGATCCTTTCGAGCATCGCTGCACTCTACGTCAATCTGTTCCGCTCGATCCCGCTCATAATGGTAATATTGTGGTTCTATTTGATCGTGCCGCAGCTCTTAAGGAGCCTTTTCGGCAGTTCAATCGGCGATATCAGGCTTACATCGGCAATGGTCGCCTTTGCACTGTTCGAGGCGGCTTACTACTCCGAAATCATCCGCGCGGGCATCCAGAGCGTGCCGCGCGGCCAAATGTCGGCGGGGCTGGCGCTCGGCTTTACACCGGGACAGACGATGCGGCGCATTATTCTGCCGCAGGCGTTCCGGAATATGGTCCCGCTGCTTCTCACCCAGGCCATCATCCTCTTTCAGGACACCTCCCTGGTATACGTGATCGGCCTCTCGGACTTTTTCGGCACGGCCTATAAGGTCGGCGATCGGGATGGCAGGCTTGTCGAACTGCTGCTCTTTGCGGGCGCGGTCTATTTCGTCATCTGTTTCTCTGCATCACAAATTGTGAAGCGCTTGCAGGCGGGCTATCGCAAATGATCGAACTGAAGAATGTCTCGAAATGGTATGGCGATTTCCAGGTCCTGACCGATTGCTCGACGAGCGTCAGCAAGGGCGAGGTCGTGGTGGTGTGCGGGCCGTCGGGATCGGGCAAATCGACCTTGATCAAATGCGTCAATGCGCTCGAACCCTTTCAGAAGGGCACCATTGTCGTGGACGGGATTTCAATCGGCGATCCGAAAACTAACCTGCCAAAAGTCCGCTCGCGTGTCGGGATGGTGTTCCAGCATTTTGAGCTTTTCCCGCATATGACGATCATCGATAACATGACCATCGCTCAGGAGAAAGTGCTGGGCCGGGCGAAAAACGGAGGCGCGTGACCGGGCGGTGAAGCTGCTCGAACGGGTGGGTCTGAAGGCCCACGCGGCCAAGCATCCTGGTCAGCTTTCCGGCGGCCAGCAACAGCGCGTCGCAATCGCGCGAGCTTTGGCGATGGACCCGATCTGCATGCTGTTCGACGAACCGACCTCCGCCTTGGATCCGGAAATGATCAACGAGGTGCTCGATGTCATGGTGGAGCTCGCCAAGGAAGGCATGACGATGATGGTCGTGACCCACGAAATGGGCTTTGCCAGCAAGGTCGCGAACCGGGTTGTGTTCATGGACCAGGGCAAGATTGTCGAGGACGCTCTGAAAGACGATTTCTTCGGCAAACCGCGCTCGGAGCGCGCCCAGGAGTTCCTGTCGAAGATCCTCAGCCATTAGAGCACGATCCGCGAAAGCGGTACCGGTTTTGCGAAAACGATCATGCACGGGCAAGCGATAGAGTGCGGGAGAGCGAGGAGACGCGATCTAACAGTGGCTCACACAGCTTGACCCTGGATCGGTCTCCGTTCTAGGGTTCCGGCGTCGATGATAGAGCGCGGCCCTCCCCATGCAACCGATGAAATCTCTCGCCGCCGCCAGCAAGGCGGACGCAGCGGCGAAAAGTTCTTCAGAGAAGAAAAGACCGGCGGCGAAGGGTCTTGCGTCGGCCGCCAGGCAGCAAGCCCCACGGATCTGCGCATGGGCGAATTGCGGCCGGACAAATCCTTCCAGGATCTCATTCTCACGCTGCAGCATTTCTGGGCGGCACAGGGCTGCGTCATCCTGCAGCCTTACGACATGGAAGTCGGCGCAGGCACCTTTCATCCCGCCACGACGTTGCGTTCGCTTGGGCCGAAACCTTGGAATGCGGCCTACGTGCAGCCATCACGTCGGCCGAAAGATGGCCGCTATGGCGAGAACCCCAATCGTCTTCAGCATTACTATCAGTTTCAGGTGATCACTCAAGCCATCGCCCTCTCGATATTCAGGATCTCTATTTACAGAGTCTGTATGAGATCGGCCTCAATCCCGACAATCACGATATCCGATTCGTCGAGGACGATTGGGAAAGTCCCACGCTCGGCGCCTGGGGGCTGGGATGGGAGGTATGGTGCGACGGCATGGAAGTTTCGCAATTCACCTATTTCCAGCAAGTCGGGGGCTTCGATTGCGATCCGGTTGCGGGCGAGCTCACCTACGGGCTTGAACGTCTGGCTATGTATTGCCAGGGTGTCGACCGCGTCTACGATCTCAATTTCAACGGCCGTGACGATGAAAAGAAGGTCTCCTATGGCGACGTCTTCCTGCAGGCGGAGCAGGAATATTCACGGCACAATTTCGAATTCGCCGACATCGAGCTGCTGTTGCAACGCTTCCGGGACGCCGAAAAGGAATGCAACGCGTTGCTTGCGGCAGGCGCACCCGTGCCGGGGAGCAACGATATGCGTCACCGTATGGCGCTGCCCGCCTATGATCAGTGCATCAAGGCCTCGCACATCTTCAACCTGCTGGATGCACGCGGGGTGATCTCCGTCACCGAGCGGCAAAGCTATATTTTGCGCGTGCGCGATCTTGCCAAGGCTTGCTGCGCCGCATGGCTGCAAACCGAAGGCGGCGGGGCGCGCTGATGCGGGCCAGACCGGCCCCATGGCGGCCCGCGCATGACCGCGGATGGCGATTTTCAGCGGATGGGCTTCTGCGAAGCTTGGCGATCGCCATCAGCCTGATCATCCTCTTGCCGATCGCAACCATCGCAGTGCTGGCCCTCGCGCCGGCGCCCGGGCGTGTGGTCGCATCTCATCGCGACGACACTGGGCTATTCGGTCCAACAAACATTACTGCTGATGGCCGGCGTCGCCAGCCTGACGCTGGTCACTGGGGCGGGAACGGCATGGCTGGTCACCATGTATCGCTTTCCCGGACGGGCATTGTTCGATTGGCTGCTCATTCTGCCGCTTGGCGCTGCCGACCTATATTACCGCTTATTGCTATGGCGAGTTTCTCGATTATACCGGGCCGGTCCAGACCGGCTGCGCCACCTTGCCGGTTTCACCAGCTATCAGGATTATTGGTTCCCGCATGTGCGTTCGCTAGGCGGCGCTGTCTTCATCATGGCCGCCGTGCTCTACCCTTACGTCTACCTCACGGCCAGAGCGAGCTTCGCCCTGCAATCGGTCCATGTCCTGGAAGTGGCGCGCACGCTTGGCCGCACCGGCACCGGCGCGCTTTTCGCGGTGGCGTTGCCCATGGCCCGGCCGGCGCTTGCGGCAGGCGTGTCGCTGGCGCTGATGGAGTGCCTCAACGATATCGGCGCGGTCGAATATCTTGGCGTGCAGACGCTGACATCCAGCATCTACGCCGCCTGGATTCAGCGCTCCAGCCTGTCCGGCGCGGCCCAGCTCGCGCTGGTGATGTTCGTCTTCATTGTCGGCGTTGATCGCGCTGGAACGACTGGGCCGCACATTGCCCCGCTTTCGCGACCGGACGTGGCCACCGTCCGATGCCCGAGCACCGCCTCGGCCGAGGCAAGGCATGCTTGCGTCTGCGCCTGCGCCTTCCGGTCGCCGCCGGATTTGCCGTGCCCGTTCGGGGTGCTGGTCGCGGGCGCATTGGCGCAAGGGGCGCAATACGGCTTGTCCGATTATGCGGGCGCGGCGCGGAACAGCCTGCTGCTGGCGTTCATCGCGGCCGCTGCTGACGGTCGGCCTCGCATTCATCCTCGGGGCGGCGCTGCGGCTTTGCAGGAGCCGGGCGGTGACGGTGGCGGCCCGCGTATCCTCGCTGGGCTACGCCGTGCCGGGGACCGTTATCGCGATCGGGCTCGTCGTGCCGCTCGGTGCACTGGATAATCTGCTCAATGGCTTCACCAAGAGCCATTTCGGCCTGAGCACCGGCCTGTTGCTGTCCGGCTCGGCTTTCGCCCTCATCATGGCCTATGTCGTTCGATTTATGGCCGTAGCGCTGGGCTGCGATCGAAACCGGCCTGGAAAGGCTGTCGCCCAATCTCGATGCGGCGGCTCGCTCGCTCGGCGCCAGTCCGCTTGGGATGCTCAGGGCCATTCACTTGCCGCTATTGCGGCCCGCGATCGGCGCGGCGGCGCTTCTGGTCTTCGTCGATTCCATGAAAGAGCTGCCAGCGACACTGTTGCTGCGGCCCTTCAACTTTGACACGCTGGCCACGCAGATCTACACATTCGCCTCGCAGGAGCAGTTCGAGCGATCGGCATTGGCGGCGCTGACAATCGTTGCTGTAGGGCTAGTTCCGCTGATCCTCCTGCATCGCGCGCTGTCCGGCGGTTATATCAGCGAACTGTTGCAGAAAGGCCCTGTTACAACGCAGGAGAGCAGCTGATAGCGAAAATTAGCTTTGTTGCCAAATGTCTGCCTTTATCCGAAGGTCAACGTGTAATAAGCGCAGCATTCGCAAGGGCGTGATTTGGTCAAAACGTTATGCTAGGCTATTTTCGACATGGAAATTGCGCTTGACGCCATAGCGAAGGTGCCACCGAAAAGGGTTCTATGAAGACCTTCAGATTCAATCTAAATGCCTCGACCTTGGTCATTGCGGCCTGCTCGCGGTATTCGCTGCGGGCGCGGCCCAGGCTTTGGAAAACGATACGGTTGATACGTCAGCCTATCAACTCGAGGATAGCAATTCCTTGCTGGGCAGTTACCTTGCGGGACGGCTTGCGCGCGGCGCTCGTGACAATGAAAAAGCCGCTGAATATTACCGCGAGGCGCTGGAGAAAGATCCCACCAGCAAGGAAATACTTGAGGACGCTTTCCAGCTGAAAGTGGCCACGGGCAAGTTTGACGAAGCTCGTTCGCTGGCGCGCGATCTCGTTACACGCGAAGATGAGCATAAGGTCGCTAGTTTTTTTATGGGAATCGAGTCCGTCGCAAAGAAGCAATATGGCACTGCGGACAAGCATTTCCAGGCCGGCGGCAACGGTCCGATCGCGGACCTCACAGCCAATCTCGCCCGGGCATGGACCGAATTGGCCAGGGGACGGGTCAAGAACGCCCTCAAGCTGACCAATGAGACCGGCGCGGCGCAGACGGAAGGGTCGCAGCATATTGCGCTTCTGCATCGCGCGATGATCGCCGATCTGGCTAAACAGCGCAGCACGGCGGCGGCGGCCTACAAAAAGCTCTATGACAAAAATCCGCGCAATGTGCGGGCATTGGTCGCCTATGCGCGCCATGCCGCTTTCTGGGGCGACCTCGACCTCGCGAAAACCCTCATCAAGACCCAATTGGAGGCTCCCAGTCCAAACCCGCTGGTTAAAGCGTTCGCCGATGAGCTGGAATCCGGTAAGAAACCAACTCTCGTTGTAAGCAGCGCGGCTGAAGGGCTTGCCGAGGTCTTCCAAGGGATCGGTGAGGCTTTGGCCGGCGACGGCGTCGTCGACGCCGGACAGATCTATCTGCAGCTCGCGCTTTATGCGAAGCCGGACTACACCGTGGCGCACTATGCGCTGGGCGAGCTTTACGATCAGCTCAAGAACTACGAATTGGCGGCCCTGTCCTTCCAGCAGGTTCCGCGCGCTTCGCCCTTATGGCTGAACGCGCAGCTCCGCAAGGCTTATGATCTGAACTCGCTGGAAAAGTTCGACGATGCCAAGACGTTGCTGAAGGAACTGGTCGTTGCTTTCCCCGACGATATGCGGGCCTATTACACGCTGGGCAATTTGTTGCGCGGCAATAAAGAATATACCGAAGCTGTCGATTACTACACAAAGGCTATCGAAAGGCTTGGCCCCGAGGACAAAGCCCATTGGTCGGTCTATTATGCGCGCGGCGTGTGCTATGAGCGCATGAAGGAATGGCCGAAGGCCGAGGCGGACTTGAAGAAGGCCTTGGACCTCGACGCGAACCAGGAATTGACCCTCAACTATCTCGGCTATTCCTGGGTCGACCAGAGCCTCAACCTCAAAGAGGCGATGGACTTAATTCGGCGCGCCGTGCAGAAGCGCCCGAATGACGGTTATTTTGTCGACAGTCTCGGCTGGGCTTATTACCGGCAGGCCGATTTCGCGCAGGCGGTGAAGCAGCTTGAGAGGGCAGTCGAGCTGAAGCCCGACGATCCGGTCATCAATGACCATCTTGGCGATGCTTATTGGAAGGTTGGGCGCCGGCTTGAGGCAAAGTTCCAATGGAAGCAGGCTCTTGACCTGAAGCCTGAAGCCGATGACGAGGCGAAGATCAAGAAGAAGCTCGAAGCGGGGCTGATCGAGGAGCCGAATACGCGCGCCGCGCTGGAAGGCTCGATCAATCCGTCCGAGTCCCAGGCGAAGTGACAAGGGTCGCACTAGAGCCTTTTCCATTCCGATTGAATTGGACTGGGGCTCTAGATTCTTTGCTGGGTAGCATTTTCGCAACGCAAACCGGCGTCCACTTTGCTGGAAAATGCTCTAGGCGTCCCCCTGCCTGCGCCGCTCGCCCATCGAGCCAACGGAGGCCACAAGCCAGAGTTTGGGAAACTGACGCGAGTAAATGGTAGCCCAAACACATGAACGGTGAAGGTGGGGGTGCGCTGTTCGAGCTTGCACGCGCCAAGGTCAACCTGACGCTTGAAATCAAAGGCAAGCGGCCCGACGGCTATCACGAGCTGGAAAGCTTGGTGCTGTTCGCCGATTTCGGCGACATCGTCGAATATCGCCCTGGCGGCGCTTTTTCGCTGACCGTGACGGGCCCGTTTGCCGCCGCGCTACAAGACGATAATTTGTTGGAGCGCGCCGCTCGTGCCTATGCCGAGCTGAGCGGGGGCGAACCCGGCGGCGCATTTCACCTTGCCAAGCACATACCCGTTGCCGCGGGGCTGGGTGGCGGTTCCGCCGACGCGGCCGCCGCACTCCGCATCCTGGCGGCCTGCGGCAAGCCGGTGGAACCCCCATTGCTTCTGGCCACGGCTGGCAGGATCGGCGCCGATGTGCCCTGCTGCCTGTCCTCGCGCGCCGCTGTGATGACCGGCATCGGGGACAATCTGCATCTGCTCGCGCCGATCACGCCTGTCGCGGCCGTGCTGGTCAATCCGATGATGCCGCTGTCCACCAGCCATGTGTTTGGCGAACTTGGTGCCAAGCCGCTCGCTGAGACACGTATCCCGCCCATCGTCCCAAGATTTGCGGGCGTGGGCGACCTCGCCAGCTATGCCAAAGCGCGCGCCAATGATTTGCAGGCACCGGCCCGCCGTCTGCTGCCCGTCATCGGCGACATACTGGCTGTCCTCGACGCCGCGCCTGGCGCGCTATTGTCGCGTCTGTCTGGTAGCGGGCCGACCTGCTTTGCATTGTTTGCCGATGCGGCAGATGCCGTGGCAGCGTCCGATGTCATCAGCTGCGAGCACCCGGACTGGTGGGTTAGGGCCGTATCGCTGAGCTAGCTGATCCGTTTTCATGGGATCAGCGCAGCGCTCTGCCTGTGGGCTTGAGTATGATGTTTGCCGCAAGACCGGCTTCCACGACGCTTTAAATCACACCCAGCTTCTTTTGCAGGCTCGATGACGACGTCGTATATTGGAACAGCAGGCGCTTCCCGGGATAGACAATGTGATACGCCTGCTGCGCCATCAGCGCAGCCTCATGGAATCCGGACAAGATCAGTTTCAGCTTGCCGGGATAGGTGTTGATGTCGCCTATCGCGAAGATCCCTTTCTCGGAACTCTCGAATTTCTCGGTATCGACGGGAATGAGGTTTTCGTGGAGGTTCAACCCCCATTCGGCGATCGGGCCGAGCTTCATCGTCAGGCCGAAAAACGGCAGCAGACGATTGCACGGGAGATCGAAGGTTTCGGCATCGCCGCGAACGGCGAGGCTTTCCAGAACTCCGTCCGCGCCCTTGAGCTGCATCACCTGACCGATCTGCAGCCGCAGCTTGCCTTGCGCCACGAGGTCGCGCATTTTGTTGACGCTATCGGGCGCTGCGCGGAAATCATCCCTGCGGTGAATGAGGGTCGTAGAGTTCGCAATTGGTTGTAGGTTCAGCGTCCAATCGAGGGCGGAATCGCCGCCGCCGACAATGACGATATCGCGTCCGCGAAAATCGTCCATCCGCTTGACCGCGTAAAAAACCGATTTGCCTTCATAGGCTTCGATGCCCGCCAGCGGGGGCCGTTTCGGTGTGAATGATCCGCCGCCCGCCGCAATGACGATGACCTTGGCGCGGAATATCAGACCACCATCGGTTTCCAGCTCGAAACCGTCGCCCACGCGTCGCAACGCATCGACCCGCTCGGAAAAATGGAACTCCGCTCCGAACGGCTTGATCTGCTCCATCAAGCGGTCGGTTAGTCCCTGGCCGGTGACGATCGGCAGGGCGGGGATGTCGTAGATCGGCTTTTCCGGGTAGAGCTCGGCGCATTGCCCGCCGGCACGGTCAAGGATATCGATCACATGGGCCTTGATGTCGAGAAGCCCCAATTCGAAAACGGCGAAAAGCCCGACCGGGCCGGCCCCGATGATGACCGCGTCCGTCTCGATAGGTGTAGCGCCATTCATGCCGAAACCTCTTACCGCGCAATGCAAGCGCCATCATGGCGATCAGAAACGCACCGCCAGTCGGCATGATTAAAAGACGCCGAGAAAAAGCTCAACCCTGGTGTTCGGGAATTCGAATGATCAGTCCGTCATAGGCATCAGCAATACGCAATTGGCAGCTAAGGCGGCTTTCCGGACGCACATCGAAGGCGAAATCGAGCATATCCTCTTCCATTTGCGACGGCTCACCGGTGATGCTCCGCCAGGCCTCGTCCACATACACGTGGCAGGTCGCGCAGGAGCACGCGCCGCCGCATTCCGCGACGATTCCAGGGACATCGTGCTTTATGGCCGTCTCCATCACGGTTTGCCCTATTTCACCGTCGGCAACATATTCCCGGCCGGTGTCATCGATATAGGTGATCCTGGGCATTCTGTGTCGATCCGCACCTGATGAGGGGAAATGACCGCGCGCCACTCAGGCGCGATGCTCGCCGCCGCAGCAAGCGCGAAGGTTCGCGGCGATTTATAGGGCAAATCACGCCTAGACTCCAGCCAGAATTCGGGCGCTTCCTGGCGCACAGCCGCATCCACTTTGCTCACGCTTTCGCGCCTTAGCCCCTTGTTTTGCATTACGGTTTTCCAAGCTTCGGCTGGGAGCGTCCGTTTGGGACAGTGCTCAACCGGCTCAGAGAACGCTTTCGATGAACCGGTTGGCCTCGCGAATTTGTTTGTCCAGAATGCGTAGAATGTCCTCTCGCGCCGCCTGAGACTGGCCAGGCGAAAGCTGTTCGGCGTCTTCCGCGCTCTGAAGAATCTGCCAGGCACCCACGCCGCGCGCCGATGCTTTGAGCACCCGCGCGGCTTCGCGCCAGGTGTCGTCGTCGCCGGCGCGGGCCAGTTTGTCGAAATAGAGACGGGTTTGCCGGCGAAATAACTCGAGCACTTCATGCTCCAGTTCGCTATTCCCCATAGTGTAGCGCGACAGGTGCGTGAGATCGACCGGTCGGTGACGGAAAGCGAAACGACTCTCAGTCTCGGCCGGTAGATCGTCCGTGTTCTCCAAACTCAGTTCCATAATGTCCCCGTTGAAAATAGAACGACTTGCTGCTGAGCCGCCCAATCGAAGCGTGCGCAGTAGCAAGCTCATCAACCCAAAGCTGTCAAGTCGGGATGAGCCGAAAATCGGCAAGAAATTGGACAATTTTATGTTGGGGCGCCGGACTGTGCGCTTTTGCTACGAAGCGTGGCCAAAAGGACTAGAAACACCTGATTTTGCAGCCAAATAGAGCATCCTCGCAATCCCGTATCGGACGGATTTCATCTTTTTTTAGCCTCAAATTCTGGCTACAAAAGAAGTGCGGTTCGCGGGGCAGATTAGTCGCTTTTCTCAATGGGTAGTGCAGTTTCGCAACGGAGAGGTGTTTGCTGGGGAGGCTTATGCACGGGCTGGCCGGGTTGCTGCACCTTGCATTTGCAACCTTTTCGTTTGACGATATAACGGATACCGCGTCAGCCATTCGCATGCTATCCCTTCCCGCGTAGCGCACGCTTCATTAATTAGGACGGCGGAATGTCTCAAAAACCGGCAAAATCCCGTGACAATGGTGCCGACGGCACTTCGTCCCGGGACAATGTGGCGGCCGATGCTTCGAGCGAATCGCCAGAAAGCGCCGACGCCGCCGAAGCATCCGCCGATAAAAGAATGCAGGCCCCGCCGGGTCGGACACCCGTATCCCAAACGAGCTTGCAACGATCTTCAGCCGTCCCGCAGGCGAGCCATGGGCGCGCCGCTTCCGTGACCCGCGCCGCGACCGGACCGGTTCGCGCCATCGCTGCCAACGACGACATGCCCTCAATCGGCGGGCTCGTCTACGCCCTCCAGCAGCGACCTTCGAAATCGCCGTTCTACATCGCGCTTGCGACCTCCGCGATCTGGTTCGTGCTCGGCTGTTTGATCGCCTGGGCGGTGATCGCCAAGAATCCTGAAAATGTTTCAAGCCTGTCCGATATTTTCGCGACGCCCTCGATCGTCGCGGTGATTGCGACGATCGTCATTCCCATCGCACTGTTCTGGTTCCTGGCAATTCTCGTCTGGCGCGCTCAGGAACTGCGGCTGATGTCGTCGGCCATGACGGAAGTGGCGGTGCGTCTCGCCGAACCCGACAAGATGGCCGAGCAGTCCGTAGCGTCCCTGGGGCAGACCGTCCGCCGCCAGGTCGCGGCGATGAACGACGCGATTTCGCGCGCTCTCGGCCGCGCCGGTGAGCTTGAAGCTCTGGTTCACAATGAAGTCGCAGCGCTGGAGCGGTCTTACAGCGAAAATGAAAGCCGCATCCGCAATCTGATCAGTGAACTGGCCAGTGAACGCGAGGCGCTTGCGAACAACAGCGACCGCGTCAGCGAAGCCCTTAGAGGCATCGGCTCGCACGTTACCCGGGAAATTTCCGCCGCGAGTGAGCGTGCCAGCACCGCCATGACGCAGGCGACATCGACGCTCGCCGACACACTCGCCAGCCGCGGCAATAAGATTACCGCGGCGGTGACTGCGGCGGGAACCGTGATCGACGAGAAGCTGGCCGATCGTGGCGCGCGCATTACCGAACAGCTCGTCAAGCACGGGGCGCAGGCGGCGGAACAGCTGCATCGCTCCGGATTGGAAGTGACGCGCTCGATCCAGGAGACGTCCGATCGCACAGCGGCGGCGATTTCCGCGAAGGGCAATAATCTCGTTGCTTCGGTGATGAGCATGAGCGAGCGTGTTGGCCGCGAGATACCGGTGCTGCTTGAGCGGCTCGGCAGTGAGCAGACGCGGCTTAGCGGCATCATCGAAGGCGCGACGAAGAACCTATCGGCTCTTGAAGGGGCGCTGGCGCAGCGCACGGAATCGCTCAACACCTCGCTGCATGACCGCACCAAGATGTTGCAAACCGTGCTGACCGAGCAAGGCAAAGCGATCGACAGCAGCCTTTCCGAGCGGACACAGGCACTCGAAACCATTTTGAGCCGCCGCGCCCAGGCGTTCGATGCGACTCTTGCCGAGCGGACCAAATCCCTCGACGCGTCGGTGTCACGCTATACCGGCAACATTCGCGAGACGCTCGAGCAGCATTCGCGCAGCATGGAGAAATCGCTGTCGCGGCAGGCAGGAGCGATCCAGCATGTGGTCACGACCAGCACAGGCCAAATCCAGCGCGCGGTAGACGATTTGGCAAGAGGGTCCGGCGCAAGTTCGGAAAGCCTAGGCGCCCACGCGAATACGCTTAAGGAAGTGTCTAACGGCCTGCTTAATCAGATCCATGGCCTGACGAAGCGGTTCGAGGACCAGGGTGTCAACATCATGAACGCCGCGCGGGCGGTGGAGGCGCAAAACAACAAGGTCGATAGCGTCATGGAGACGCGGCAGGCTCAGCTCGGGAAAATGATCGAGGGCATCAATACCCGGGCCTCCGAACTCGACCGCATGATGCATAATTACTCCAACATGCTGGAGCAGTCGCTGGCGCAGGCCGAAGTTCGGGCCAAGCAGGTTACCGAGTCATTGTCGCGCGATTCAGCGGACAAGTCGCAGACAGCGGTGAAGGAGTTGGAGCGCCTGCGGGCCGAGGCGCAGGCCCATACGTCACGAGCGATTTCCGAGCTGAAATCAAACTTTTCGGCGCTGTCGGAGCAGGTTGCGAGCCAGCTCTCCGGCTTCACCAACAGCTTCAACGAGACCACCCAGCAGGTGCGCAACTCCACGCATCAGGCCGCCGCCGAGCTGGAACAAACGCAATCCGAACTCAAACGGCAGGCGAAATCGCTGCCGGAGGCCACGAAGCAGAGCGCGAAGGCCATGCGCAGGGCGCTGCAGGACCAGCTCTCGGCATTGGATTCGCTGACCGAGATTACCTCGCGGCACGGCTATTCCGGTCAGATTTCCAAGCCCGAGGCGCGTCAGCCCGAGCCTGGGCAACCGCCCCGGATGCCCCCGCACGACAACCGCGATCTGCCGCCACTCAGTGCTGGCCGCAGGGATATGCCGCCTCCGCCGCCGCGCGGCGGCTATGGCGAGGAGTGGGGCGCGCCACAAGACACGCTTGAGGCGGTGAGTGCCGGCCTCATTGAGCGCATGGACAATACCCCGCATAGCGAGCCTCATCATGATTACGATTCGATGGGCCGTCCGCCGATAATGGGCAGCCCCGCGCCGAACCCGGAAATGGAACTTGAGCGCAGCGGCGCCAAATGGTCATTGGGTGACCTTCTGGCGCGAGCCTCTAGAGGCGACGACAACAATTATGCCGGCGGCGGCCGGAACGACGATTCCTATGGCGCGCCACCCATTGCCGCACCGCCCGCAGGCGCCGCTCGCAAGCCGGAAAATTCTCCGATGATCTTCGATATGAAGGACATCGCCAATGCGGTGGAAGAGAATATCGCGGCGGACGTATGGCGGCGCTATCATAAGGGCGAGCGCAACATATTGAATCGCGGCATCTACAATCGTGACGGACAGGCGACCTTCGATCAGGTCAAGCGCCGTTATGAGAGCGACAGCACCTTCCGCCACATCGTCGATCGATATCTGGCCGATTTCGAGCGCATGCTGCAGGACGCCAGCAAGGCTGACCCGAAAGGGCGCACCGTTCAAACGCACCTGACGTCGGAAACCGGCCGCATATATCTGGTGCTGGGACATGCGAGCGGCCGGTTGGTCGTCTGACCGCGGTCCACGACACTCTCCTAAGGGGGCGCTGAGCTACGCGAAGCGAGCTCCCGCTTTGCCTAAAATAACTAGCTCGCCGTTTTGCGCGGAATGATCGTGAATTCCACCCTCGACGCCGAAGGGCACACCGGTCAGTCCCAGCGGCTAATCCTCGAATGGATCGTGCACCAAGATGGTGTCCTCGCGCTTGGGCGACGTGGAGAGCATCGTTACAGGCGCCTCGATCAACTCTTCCAGGCGCTTCACATATTTGATCGCCTGCGCGGGCAATGCGCCCCAGGACCGGGCACCTTCCGTGGACGCCTTCCAGCCTTCCAGCACCTCATAGATCGGCTCCACCCGCGCCTGCGCGCCTTGCGCAGCGGGCAAATAGTCGATCTCACGCCCGTCCAGCCGGTAGCCTACGCAAATCTTCAACTCGTCTAGCCCGTCCAGCACGTCAAGCTTTGTGAGCGCGATCCCATCGATCCCGGACACTTTGATGGCCTGCCGTACCAACACCGCATCGAACCAGCCGCAGCGCCGAGGCCGCCCGGTTACCACGCCGAATTCGTGCCCCCGCTCGCCTAATAGCCTGCCGACTTCGTTGAGTTGCTCAGTCGGAAACGGTCCCTGGCCGACGCGCGTCGTATAGGCCTTGGTGATGCCGAGCACATGCGTGACCGAGCGCGGCCCGAGCCCTGAGCCCGTCGCCGCCTGAGCCGCGACCGTGTTGGACGAGGTGACGAATGGGTAGGTGCCGTGATCGATATCGAGCATCGTGCCTTGCGCGCCTTCGAAAAGGATGCGCTTGCCTTCCCTGCGGTGCTGATCGAGAAGCTGCCAGACACGGTCCATATAGGGCAGCACCTCCGGCGCGATCGCCGAAATCTCGGTGAACAGCGCGTCGCCCGAGATTTCCTCTACGCCCAAACCCCGCCGCAGCGCATTGTGGTGGGTGAGCGCCCGTTCGATCTTCGCCTTGAGCGTCTTCAAATTCATCAGATCCATGACACGGATCGCGCGGCGGCCCACCTTGTCTTCGTAGGCCGGTCCGATGCCCCGTTTGGTGGTGCCGATCGCGTTGTCGCCGGCGGAGGCCTCGCGCAGTCCGTCGAGCTCGCGGTGGAACGGCAGGATCAGCGTGGCATTGTCGGCGATGCGTAAATTCTCACGCGAGATGCTGATGCCGGCGGCGCGCAGCGTACCGATTTCCTTTGCCAGGGCCCAGGGATCGACAACCACGCCATTACCGATCACCGAGAGCTTGCCCTGCCGCACGACGCCGGAGGGCAGCAGCGAGAGCTTGTATGTGACCCCTTCGACGACCAAGGTATGCCCGGCATTATGCCCGCCTTGGAAGCGGACGACGATGTCGGCGCGCTCGGACAGCCAGTCGACAATTTTGCCTTTGCCCTCATCGCCCCATTGCGAGCCGACAACCGCGACATTCGCCATGAATAATCCTCATCTGGACATACCGCACTAAGCGGCGGGTAACCCAACTCATCTATATAACCCCGCGTGACGCGTTCCGCGAGATCGATAAGAGCTTCCGATGGAGCGGAAATCGCTCATCAAAACTTTACGTAAAGCCAATGCTCACGTAAGGGAAGCCCATGCAGGAGAAGCACCACTCGGAGAGCAAACCAAATTTGGCGTCCCGCGGCTTCGCGAACGCTTATACGCTGCTTGTGCTCACCATGTTGTTCTGGGCAGGAAATTCCGTCGTAGCGCGCGGCTCACACGAGTTGGTGCCGCCGCTCGCCCTGGCATGGATGCGGTGGACGGTCGCATTTTTGCTCGTGCTGCCCTTTGCCTGGCCACAATTGAAGCGCGATCGCGATGTGATCAGAGCCAATTGGCCGATATTGCTGCTGCTCGGCGCGATCGGCGCGGGAACTTTCGTCAGCGTCTACTATATCGGGCTCGGCAGGACATCCGCGATCAACGGGCTCATCATCAATTCAACCGTACCCATCCTAATACCGATCGCGGCATTTGCGATCTATCGCGACCGGCTGAGCACAGCGCAAGCGCTTGGCATCGCGGTCTCTTTCTGCGGCGTTCTGACCGTTCTGGCGAAGGGCGACATCGGCCTGCTCGCTTCATTCCACGTGACTGAAGGCGACATCTGGGTGCTCGCGGCCATGGGAATATGGGCAGTGTATACGGCATTGCTGCGCGAGCAGCCGCAGATCCACTGGCTCAGTTTCGCGGCCATCACCTTCGCCGTCGCCTCGGTCCTGAATTTGCCGTTTTTCCTTGCCGAGCATTTCTTTTACCGGCAGATCGTGCCGACCCGCGAGTCGTTGCTCGCGATTGCCTATGTGTCGACACTGCCGAGTGTTGTCGCGCAAGTCTTTTATATTCGCGGCGTCGAGCTTATCGGCGGTAACAGAGCCGGCGTTTTCATGCATCTGATCCCGCTTTTTGGCGCCGTGCTTGCGATCGTCTTTCTCGGGGAGCAACTGCACCTCTATCATTTCGGGGGGTTCGCGCTTATTCTTGCGGGCGTGTGGCTAGCCTCGCGGCAATCCGCTCCGCTCAATATTCGCTCACCGTAATCTCACGCTTGGCGGGCCATTTGATCTCGTAGGAGAGGGTGATTTCCTTTTCCTTCTGTTGTTCCAGATCGAACATCCAGGCGAGCACGCCGAGCTTGTCGCCATAATTGCGCTCGCTGGGTTCGGTTGTCATAGGCAGTGCCTCGACCGCGATCTGCTCGTTTTCCGCGACCGGTAGCTGATCGATGATCGTGACCGGCGCCGTCCAGTCATGCGAGTTCTTCACCGTGATCTTGAAATGCTGCTCGTCAGTGGCGGAACTGCTGATGATGCCGGACTCGCCCTTGGCGCGCTTCAGCTCCACGCGCGCGACCTTCACGCCGTCGTCGGGGCCAAACCCCAGTTCCTTTTCCTCGCCGCGCAATGTGAGCGGCAGCGCACCCTGGCCAATATAGACGCCGTCCCGATAGAGCGATACGGCGCCCGGCAGCAGCGGCGACAGGCCGTCATGCGTGAATTTGGCGTGCAGATAGGCGGTAGCGTCGAGCTTTGGCACCGCGAGCACGACGATGGAGGGATAGACCTCCTCGGCTGAAATCAGCACTTTTTTCTGCCCGACGCCGGATTTCAACGTGACGGGGTGAGCGATGCTGAATGCCGCCTGGTAAGGCGCGGTGTCGACCAGCGCCTTGCGTTCCTCGACAGGCGCGGTCGCCGGAGCCGGCTTGTCCACAGAGGCTTCTGGAGCGGTGGGACTTTGGACGCCGCGCGCCCTATCCAGGACGCCTTGGGACGGGCGGCGCTCCGGCCGGAACATGACCTTCATCGATGCCAGTTCGGGAGCACCTGTCGCCCCTCCGGGGCGGGCCGTGGACAAGGTGATCTTCGCCTCGTTCCAATCCTCACCGGTGTTTTGCGAAATGCTCGCCCGCCTTGCCAGTATCATCGAAGCGGGCCCGGCTTTGCCGCCGGTGGTGAGGCGTGCGTCGTAGATCGGCTCCCAACCGGCCTGCGCCACCTGATAGCGCAAACGCAGCGACGCCCTCGCGGGTGCACTCGCCTCGATATGGATGCGGATTTCGGTCCGCTCCCATTCTTCGGGCGGCTCACGCTGGAGCTGTTGCCGCACGACCGCAATCCGGTCGTCGAGGTCACGCTGCTTGATGCGCGCGTCCTGACCGGTCTTTGCTGTCGCCTCGAGACGTGCCCCAATCAGGTCGAACAGTGCGTTCCAATCCTGTGTCGCGGCCGCTTGCGTATCCATGGATTTCGCGGCGCTCGAGAGTGGCAGCCGGCTTAAATTTTCGGCCAACGTCTTCTGGCCTTCGGCGGCGGCGATGATTCCGTCCAATCCGGCGCGTTCATCGGTCAGGCGGATCAATTCGGTTTCGATGCGCTTGCGCTCTGTTTCATCGGGACCGTCGGCGTTGCTTGGCTTTTTTACCAGGATCTGGCGTGCATCGATCGAAGTGATCTCCACCGCCCCGCCGGCCTCCCCATCGACGCGAACGGAATTTGCGCCCATTCCCGCGGGCAAGTCTGCGAGCACCAGGACATGCGAGCCGCCCTCAACCGCCGCCTCGAACGTCCGCGCGATCTCCGCGCCACTTTGGAAAACAGTCACCTTGTCGATTTTGGACCGCACGGAGATATCGGCTGGTAGTGCCGGCATCGTACCGGCCAGCAGCATGGAAATGGTGAAGAGGCCTAATCGACGTTTCATCTCAGATCCTTTGCTAAACTCATTGTCAGAGTTGAAGGATAGATTGCTCTTGCATCTATAACTGGTCCAAGCAATTTAGAACCGCGAAGGGCCGTTATGCTTAACGGCTCCCATTTGGTGTAAAGTGCCGTCCGCAGAAGGGCACGCATGAACTGGCCTGGCATTCGTATTCTGGTGACTGGTTTCGGGCCATTCCCTGGCGTACCGTTCAACGCCTCGTCGTCGCTTGTCGATCATCTCGCGGAGACTGGAACCCGCTCGGTGCCGCGCGCCACTCTCTTTTCCGCGACCTTGCCGACCGACTGGCGCAATGCGGCTCTTCAGTCGCGCAGCCTGGTTGAGCGGTTCGATCCTCATGTCGTTCTTCATTTCGGTGTCTCGCGGCGGTGCACCGGCTTTGAGGTCGAAACCCAGGCCCGCAATCTGGCCTCGCCTTTTCTCGATCATGCCGGCCGCGCGCCGCTTGGCCGCACCATCAGGCGCAGCGCTCCGCCATTGCTCAAGACGACCCTGCCGGCGCCGTTGATCGTTCAACGTCTGCGGCTCGCCGGGCTACCCGCCGTGCTTTCAGCGGACGCCGGGCGTTACCTTTGCAATGCGGTGCTCTACGAGACCTTGCTGCATACCAAAGACAGGAAGCCTGCCCCGCTGGTCGGGTTCATTCACATGCCGGCCTTACCGTCCGAATTTGGCAATGGCTCGATTGATCATCTGGCTCGTGCCTGGCGTGAGCTGAAGATGGGCGCGGAAATCGTCGTCAGATCGACGATACCCCTGGCCATGGCCGCGAGGCGCCGCGGTCTAGGCACGACCCGGCAATTCGGCTAAGACCGGCTTGGCTTATGAGGGCGAAGCAATGAGTGTGGATCGGCGTCATTTTCTATTGGCGGGCAGCGCAACCGTGGGCGGCGGCTTCGCGAATGCGGCTTATGCGGCATCGGCGGCTCACCCAATCGCAGCCGGCGCACGCAGCGTCACCGAATTCGGCGTCGAACCGAACAGCAAAGCGGATCAAACCAAAGCGTTGCAAACGGCTATCGATGAGCTGTCGAGGCTCGGACAAGCGGTTATCTTGCCTGCCGGATCTTATCGTGCGGGCAAACTGGAATTGCCGCTCATATGTTCCATCATTGGCGTTCCCGGGTACACATCCCTTGACTTGGACGCGGCTGACACAGGCCCGCCGGATGATATTGGTGCATTCTACCTCTTTGGCGTCACATTTCCTTCCCGTGCATCAAAAACCGCGTTTGTTCAGCTTACGATTTCGCGCGCGCACGTGAGAATTGCCAATTGCGTGTTCGCCGGCGCTGCCGAAACGGCAGTTAAATTGGGCGGATGCTTTGGCAGTATCGAGGCCGTAAGTGTAAGTGGCTATTCGGACAGCGGCATTAGGGCTGCTTTTTCAAATCTGACAGTCACCGGCTGCAACTTCCGTGGCTGCGGCACGGGAGTCAACGTAACATCGAGCGAGAGTGCAATTGTCGCTCAAAATCAACTCGATTACTGCGGGACCGGCATCGCGGCCGATGGTATCAGCATAGTCAACGGTAATATAATCAACGGCGCAAAGAAATTCGGCCTCAAGCTCGGTGCAGCGAGCGGCAAGGGACATATCGTGGCACAAGGCAATCTCCTGCAAGATTGTCGTGTCGGCATCGGTGTGACGGCTTCGGGCGATGATGTCTTTGCGTCCCTCAACTCGATTAACGGGGCCAAGGACGGTGCGATCCGCGCCTTTGATGGCGAAAAGCTTATCGGCCGTGATCTGGCGCGGGAGAGCGCCGAGGTTTATCTTAATTTGACGGTTGCCGGCAATGTGGCGCGCTGAAGGTCTCGTTGCCGTTAAAGCGCTGGTAAGCCGTATTCCACATGCGTAAGCGTCAGCGCTTGCCAAAACACGGCATGGCGAGCAACTTACGCCGCAGCGACTTAGTATGTTTTCAGCGAAACGCGTATGTAGAAGCGTCCGGCCATGGCTGACGAGGATTCCCATATGGCATCACCCAGAGACATGTTCGCCAAGCTCACCGACAGTGGGGCCTCGCGGCATGCGGCGGCGGAAAACGCCTATACCGCGGCCAATATCGAGGTTCTGGAAGGGGTTGAGCCGGTGCGGCGGCGTCCGGGCATGTATATTGGCGGTACCGACGAGAAGGCGCTGCATCATCTCTTCGCCGAAGTGATCGACAATTCCATGGACGAGGCGGTGGCGGGCCACGCCTCTTGGATCGACGTTTCGATGGAAGCGGACGGTTTCGTCACCGTGATCGATAATGGACGGGGCATTCCGATCGATCCGCACCCGAAATTCCGCAACAAATCCGCCCTCGAAGTGATCATGACGACGCTGCATTCGGGCGGCAAATTCAACTCCAATGTCTATTCAACGTCCGGCGGCTTGCACGGGGTCGGCATTTCGGTGGTGAATGCACTGTCGGAGCTGCTCGAAGTGGAGGTGGCGCGCGGCCAACGACTTTACCGGCAGAATTTTTCGCGGGGCCATTCGCAAGGTAAGCTTCAGGATCTGGGGCAGACGATGAACCGTCGCGGCACCAAGATCCGCTTTCGGCCCGATGCGCAGATCTTCGGCGAGGGCGTTGCCTTCAAGCCGAACCGGATCTTCCGCATGGCGCGCGCGAAGGCTTATCTGTTCGGCGGCGTGGAAATCCGATGGTCCTGCGCGCCTGAACTGCTGAAAGGCGGCGACGACACGCCGGAAAAGGCTGTTTTCCACTTCCCCGGCGGTTTGAAGGACTTCCTCTCCGCGCGCATCGACGGCGCCGAGATGGTGACAAAGGACGTGTTCGCGGGCAAGGTCGAGCGGGAGGGCGGCCACGGTTCGGTCGAATGGGCGGTCGCCTGGCTTGCCGACGATGACGGCTTCCTGAGCTCCTACTGCAACACCGTGCCGACACCAGATGGCGGGACGCACGAGGCCGGCCTGCGCGCAGCGCTCACGCGCGGGCTCAAGGGCTATGGCGAGCTGACGAACAACAAGAAGGCCGCGCAGATCACCGCGGAAGACGTGCTCCAATCCGCTGCGACGATGCTGTCGGTGTTCATCCGCGAGCCGGAATTTCAGGGCCAGACCAAGGACAAGCTGTCCTCGCAGGAAGCCACCCGCATCGTAGAAATGGCGCTGCGGGACGAGTTCGACCATTGGCTGACCGCCAGCCCGGTGCATGCCAGCCGCCTGCTCGACTGGGTGATCAACCGCGCCGAGGAACGGCTGCGCCGCAAACGCGAAAAGGAGGTCAACCGCAAGACCGCCACCCGCAAGCTTCGTCTGCCCGGCAAGCTGTCGGACTGCTCGCTGGACGCGGCGGACGGCACGGAGATTTTCATCGTCGAGGGCGACTCGGCCGGCGGCTCCGCCAAGCAGGCGCGCGACCGCAAGAACCAAGCCATTCTGCCCTTGCGCGGCAAAATCCTGAACGTCGCCAACGCCTCATCGATGAAACTGTCGCAGAACCAGCTCATCGCCGATCTGGTGCTGGCGCTCGGCTGCGGCACCGGCAAGAGCTATCGCGAGGCCGATCTGCGCTACGAGAAGGTCGTGATCATGACCGACGCCGACGTCGACGGCGCGCATATCGCCTCGCTGCTGATTACCTTCTTCTACACCCAGATGCGCGAGCTGATCGAGGGCGGCCATCTCTATCTCGCCGTGCCGCCGCTCTATAAGCTCAGCCAGGGCGGCAAAACCGCCTATGCCCGCAACGACCTGCACAAGGACGAGCTGATGCGCACCACCTTCAGCGGGCGTGGCAAGGTCGAGATATCCCGCTTCAAAGGCCTCGGCGAAATGATGCCCGCCCAGCTCAAGGAGACGACGATGGACCCGAAGAAGCGGACGCTTTTGAAAGTGGAAATCGGCGACGAGGGCGGCGTCACGGCGGATATTGTTGAACAGCTCATGGGCAACAAGCCCGAAGGGCGCTTCCGCTTCATTCAGGAACGCGCCGAATTCGTGCACGATCTGGACATTTAGGTAGTACCCCATCGGATATTTAGGTCGGACGCCATCGCCGAGCGTGAATATTACTGCCCGGTGAACAACTTGCCTCATTTCCGCCGCGCGTTGGGCGTGGAATCGCCAGCTGGGGAGGTTGCGCTCCGCCGCGTGCGGCTCGCGTTGTCTTTCTGCAAAAGGTGCAAGCCGAGATCAATAATCGTGGGAGGAATGAAAACAATGGATAGACGCAAATTTTTGGCGACGACCGCAGCGGCTGCTGCGACGGCCGTGACGGCGAAATTGGCTTCTGCGGAGACTGTAGCGCCATTCGGCCAGACGGGTGCTCCAACCCTGCAGACGCCGCTGCCCTTGGGCCCGCTACCCGGCGCCCGCTATCCGGATGCTCGCCTGGAGTTGATGAAGAAGACCGGCCCTTCGTTCGGGCCCACCGGTTTCCCTGCCTTCGCCGGCACAATGGCGGTCGAGCGCGTGGCAACCGGCTTCCGCTGGGCCGAGGGACCGGTTTACTTCGCGGCTGGCCGCTACGTGCTGTTCAGCGACATTCCCAACAACCGCATCATGCGCTTCTCCGAGGATGACGGTCACGTGAGTGTCTACCGCCATCCGTCGATGAACTCGAACGGCAACACCATCGATCGGGAAGCACGCCTGATCACCTGCGAACATAGCGGCCGGCGGGTGACCCGGACTGAGCTCGACGGCTCGATCACGATCATTGCCGACAAGTACAATGGCAAGAAGCTGAACTCGCCGAACGACGCGGTTGTCGCTGCCGACGGCGCGATCTGGTTCTGCGATCCGTCCTACGGTATCGGCGGTTTTTATGAGGGCATCAAAGCGGAGAAGGAGCAAGACAAGCAAAACGTATACCGGGTGGATCCGAAATCCGGTGACATCAAGGTCGTCGTCGATGACTTTGTGCAGCCCAATGGCCTTTGCTTCTCGCCTGACGAGAAAAAGCTCTATATCTGCGACACCGGCTATACCAACGCGCCCGAGAACGCGTCGCATATCCGCGTGTTCGACGTCGATCACGCGGCCGGAAAGCTTTCCAACAGCAAAGTCTTTGCGGACATGCCCAAGCCCAGCATTACCGACGGATTGCGCTGCGACCGGGATGGGCGTGTTTGGTGCTCCGTGGGCTGGGGCGATCCGAACGAGGACGGCGTGCGCTGCTACACGGCTGACGGCGATCTGCTCGGCAAGATTCACATACCGGAAACTGTCGCCAACCTGTGCTTCGGCGGTCAGCAACGCAATAGACTCTACATATGCGGCTCGTCATCACTCTATGCCGTCTACACGAGTGTGCAGGGCGCGTTGAAGCCGTGACCAATTCGGAGGCATAATTACGAAACTCAACCGGTTGTTCATGACCGCGAGCCAGCCGCTCTATTCGGTCTATGTCGAAACGCGGGGCGCTCACATCACCTGAGCCGATCCCCTACGGACTAGCAGGCGCTCTGCGGAGGGGCGCCTGCGCGGCTGACCTCCATCGATCGCCCGGTTCCAAGCAGCCGGGCGATTTCTGCGAGCAGATCGCGCTGTTCGATGGGCTTGGAGATATAGCCGTCCATCCCTTCAGCCAGATAGCGCTGGCGATCGCCGCTCATAGCGTCGGCTGTGAGCGCGATGACCGGGACATTCCTCCACGGCTTGCCGGAGGCGCGGAAGGCGGATTTCGCCTGGTTGGCCGCCTCCGCCTTCTCTTGAGCGCCTTCAGCTCCCTTTCACGCTGTTTCATCTGCGTAATATCGACGTAGACGGCACCAGCGGTTACCGCTCATCACCCGGTAAATTTGCGTTGAACACACGTCCGTCGTACGATTTAAGGTGCAGGGCCGTGCCGCTCGCGACGTGCTGCCCGATCCGATCGGCGAGCTCCTTGCATTTATTATCCGATAAATGAGGCATGGTTTGCCTGATCGAGGCAACATTGCCATCGCGAAACGTTGCGGCCTGCTCCAATAGAGAAAAATATGTCTTGAACGCTTCGCGCGCGATGCGATTGGTGAAGATCGGGCGCAATTCGCCCTCCATGATGGAAAAGCCGTGCGGTAGGCACTCTATGGCCTCCTGCACCAGGGCGGCCATGTCATATTCGCCCTGACCTTCACTCCACATGCGGATGCCTTGGACAGAAACGAGTTTTCAAGACGAGTTTCTGCTCGCGGCGCTCAAATTTCGTTAGGCGTTTGCACCCCGAGAGAGAAGACCACGCAGGACGACCTCGAGATGGGCATCGCAAAGCCGCTCCAGGTCGATCCGCTCGATATCGTCGAAAAGCATCTTCCATATCGCCCCCACCATCGCCGGACCTATGATCGTCTGGGGATAATCGACCGCCGCGGTCGCTGCGAACTCGCCCCGCTCGACGCCGTAGCGCAGAACATGGCGTATTGCCGCCATGCCGCGTGTCAGAACTTCGGTGTGATAAAACAATAGCAAGCGTGGGAAACGCGGCCCTTCCGCGATCAGCAGGCGCAGCAGGCGGCGGCGCTCGGTTGCCACGACTTCGCGGTAGAACGTCATGATCATCGCGCGCAGCACCATCTCCGCGCTGCCATGCGGGGCGAGGGCGACGGTCTCGATCCGATTGATAACCGGCAGGATCACGCTGCGCGCCGCTTCTTCGAACAAGGTCTCCTTGCTGTCGAAATACAGGTAGATCGTGCCCTTGCCGATCCCGGCCCGCTCGGCAATTGCATCGAGCCGAGCAGCGGCGAAGCCCTGCTGGAAAAACTCTTCCAGCGCGGCGGCGAGTATCTCGCGGACCCGCTCGTTCTTGGGCTCTTTTCCGCTAGGCGGCGCGTCGGGGCTGCTCAATCCGATCTCCTGAATCGCAAACAATGTGTGGCAGATGTGCGCTTGACAAACGTGCATGCAAGTCCCTAACTATGACTGACCAGTCAGTCATATGCAAAGGCGCCATTATGCGTAAGCGCATCGCGATCGTTGCGGTGGTTCTAATTATGCTGGCGTTCATGGCCTGGGTCGTTCGCGCCCGCTACTGGCAGGCCAGCGGCGACGCGCCCGTGTTTTACGGCAATGTGGACATCCGCGATGTGGCGCTCGGTTTCCGGGTTGCTGGACGAGTGGCGGCAATGCATGTGGACGAGGGCGACGCGGTCACCGCCGGCCAGTTGCTCGCCAGCCTCGATTTGCAGCCCTTTTCAAATGATCTGGCCTTGCAGACGGCGAATGTCGCCCAGCAGACAGCCAATCTTGCCAGGCTCCAGGCAGGTAGCCGCCCAGCCGAGATCGAGCGGGCGAAGGCTGACGTCGCTGTGCGCGAGGCGGCGCGGGAGAACGCCCGCGGGGTGTTCGCGCGGCAGCAGGAGCTTTCGAAGAAGGATTTTGCCTCCAAGCAGGCCTATGAGGATGCTGCCGCGCAGTTGCGCAGCGCGGAAGCCCAGCTCAAATCCACTGAGGAGGCGCTTAAGCTGATCGTCGAGGGACCGCGCAAGGAGGAAATTGCGGCCGCCCTGGCCGCCTATGAAGCGGCCGTCGCGCAAAAGCAGGTCGCCGAAACCGCGCTTGGCGACGCCCAGCTTCACGCTCCGGCGGACGGCATCATTCTTACACGGGCCGCGGAGCCCGGTGCGATCATGGCATCGGGGACAACAGTTTATACACTGTCGCTGCAAAAGCCGGTCTGGGTGCGCGCCTACATTGGCGAGCCGCAACTCGGCCTGATCCATCCCGGCGCGCGCGTTCAGGTGTTCACCGACACGCGGCCGGGCGCGCCGTATGAAGGGCAGGTCGGGTTCATCTCGCCGGTCTCCGAGTTTACGCCGAAATCGGTCGAGACGCCGGAGTTGCGCGCCGACCTCGTCTATCGCTTCCGCGTGGTGGTGACCAACGCGGATGCGGCGCTGCGCCAGGGCATGCCGGTGACGCTGCGGCTGTCCGGAGGCGACGCGCCGGCCGTCGCGTCAGGCAAATGAGGGGCGCGCGCCATGAGTTCCGCCCACATCGTTCTGTCGGATGTTTCCAAAGCGTTCGCTGGGCAGGCCGCCCTCGATGCAATCACCGCCGAAGTCCGCGGCGGGCTTGTGACGGGGCTGGTCGGGTCCTGACGGAGCGGGTAAGACGACGCTCATCCGGTTGATAACCGGCCTGCTGGCCCCCGATAAGGGCCGTATCGAAGTGCTGGGTTTCGATACGAAGCAAAACCCACAAGCCGTGCAGAACGTCATCGGCTATATGCCGCAGCGTTTCGGTCTCTACGAAGACCTGACCGTGCAGGAAAATCTCGATCTCTACGCCAATCTGCGCGGCCTGCCGCCTGGCGAGCGGCCCGCGACCTTCGCCCGGCTTCTACGCTTTACCGCGCTGGAGCCGTTCACCGCACGCTACGCCGGAAAACTCTCCGGCGGCATGAAGCAGAAGCTGGGCCTTGCCTGCGCGCTGATCCAGACGCCCCGCGTTCTGCTCCTCGACGAGCCGAGCGTCGGCGTCGATCCGATCTCGCGGCGCGAGCTGTGGAGCATGGTGCAAGACCTCAAAGGCGAAGGCCTCGCGGTGATCTGGTCGACGGCCTATCTCGATGAAGCGGAGCGCTGCGACCGTGTGCTGCTTCTGAACCAGGGCAAGCTTCTGTTTGAGGGCGCACCTAGCGAGCTGACAGGACGCGTCGCGAGCCGAGTCTTCCTGGTGACGGGGATCGAGGGCGAACGCCGCGCCGCGCTGAGCGCAGTATTGGACAGCCCGGCAATCATTGACGGCGTCATCCACGGCAACGCCCTGCGGCTCGTCACGGGCGAGGGGGTGCGCGGCGGCGCGGGCGAATTAAGAGCCGTCGTGGGAGACAAGTTCGGCTATGCGGAGATCTCGCCCACCGAGCCGCGCTTCGAGGACGCCTTCATCGATGCGCTGGGAGGCGCACCTGGCGGGCGGTCGAAATTGGCGGAAGGCGTCGCGCCGAAAGCGAGCAAGGGAGCGGTGATCGAGGCGCGTGGCCTGACGAAGAAATTCGGCGATTTCACTGCCGCTCGGGATGTGACGTTCAGCATACCGCCCGGCGAGATTTTCGGCCTTCTCGGCCCGAACGGGGCCGGCAAGTCGACGACCTTCAAGATGCTGTGCGGCCTGCTGAAGCCGACGAGCGGCGAAGGCCGTGTGGCGGGCCTCGACCTCAGGCGCGCGGCGGCGGATGCGCGCAACCGGCTTGGCTACATGGCGCAGAAATTCTCGCTCTACGGCGATCTCAGCGTTGCACAGAATTTGGAATTCTTCGCCAGCGTCTACGGGCTCGGCGGAGAGCGCAAGCGCGACAAAATAGGGTCGATGGTCGATACGTTCGATCTTCAGCCCTACCTCAACGCAAATGCCAAAGATCTGCCGCTCGGCTTCAAGCAGCGGCTCGCGCTCGCCTGCGCGGTGATGCACGAACCCGACGCTCTGTTTCTCGACGAGCCGACCTCCGGCGTCGATCCGATCACGCGGCGCGAATTCTGGACCCATATTAACGGCCTGGTCGGCAAGGGTCTCGCCATTCTGGTCACCACCCATTTCATGGACGAAGCGGAATATTGCGACCGGATCGCACTGATCTATCGGGGCGAGACCATCGCTCTGGGGTCACCCGATGAGCTGAAATCGAGGGCGGCCACCAAGGACATGCCCGACTCCGTCGCTGGAGGACGCCTTCATTCAGCTTGTCGAGGCGTCAGAGGCCAGCGGAAAGGCGGCGGCATGAGCACCGAAGTTGTGCAAGGGGCGCGCGGCCGCCGCTTCAGGGCGCTGCTGGCAAAGGAATTGATCCAGATCCTGCGCGATCCGAGCAGCATCCTCATCGCCTTCGTGCTGCCGCTGATCCTCTTGTTCCTGTTCGGCTATGGCGTTTCCCTCGACGCCAATGTGGTGCGGATCGGCGTCGCGGTCGAGGTAACGAACGAGCCATCGCAGAGTCTCGTCGCGGCGTTCCGGGCTTCCCGCTTTTTCTCCGTGACGGACGCACGCGATCGGCGCGAATTGGAACC
The DNA here is from genome assembly GCA_963731855.1 of uncultured Alphaproteobacteria bacterium. GTDB lineage: Bacteria > Pseudomonadota > Alphaproteobacteria > Rhizobiales > Rhodomicrobiaceae > R-RK-3. The sequence continues at coordinate 264,296 of CAVSXH010000005.1, forward strand.
CCTGCTCATTGCGGGCGGCATACGCGGCATCGTCGTTATTCCGGCGAGCTTCGGCGAGGCAGCCACGCGGAATCTCGCCCGCGCCCAGATCCAGGTACAGACCGACGGCTCGGAGCCGAATACGGCGAAGTTCGTCGAGAACTACGCCCAGGGTGTCTACGCGAATTGGGCCGCCTCGCGCGGCGGGACCAGCACGGCGGTGCAAGCTATCAGTCTGGTGCCACGCTTCTGGTACAACCCCGAACTCAGGAGCCGGTATTTCCTGGTGCCCGGATGCATCGCCATTGTGATGACGCTGGTGGGTACGCTGCTCACTGCGCTCGTGGTCGCGCGCGAATGGGAGCGCGGCACGATGGAGGCAATGATGGCGACGCCGATCTCCACCGCCGAACTCATCTTGGGCAAGCTGATCCCTTATTTTGCGCTCGGTCTGGGTGCAATGGCGCTGTGCACAGCCGTCGGGGTTTATCTGTTCGGCGTGCCGCTCAGAGGTTCGTTTCTGGCGCTTTTGTTGATTTCTTCCGCCTTCCTGGTGCCAGCGCTTGGCCAGGGGCTGCTGATTTCCTCGGCCACCAAGAACCAATTCGTGGCATCACAGGCCGCTTTGCTCTCGGGCTTCCTGCCGGCCTTTCTGCTGTCCGGCTTCATCTTCGAGATCGCGAGCATGCCGAAGATCATTCAGATCTTCACCTATATCGTCCCGGCTCGCTACCTCATCCCGAGCCTGCAGACGGTGTTCCTCGCAGGCGATATCTGGCCGCTCTTCCTGCAAAACATCGCTGCCATGCTCGGCATTGGCGCGGTTTTCCTGTTCTTGACAGTGCGTAGCACAAGAAAGAGCCTGGAATGATGTGGCGCCGCCTCTGGGCACTGATCGTCAAGGAACTGCTCGCGGTGCTGCGCGACCCACGCGGCCGCTTCATCCTGATCGGCCCGCCACTCATGCAGATGTTTCTGTTCAGCTATGCGGCGACGCTCGACGTCAGCAACATCGATATCGGGGTCCTGAACCGCGACGCCGGACGCTGGAGCGTCGAATTTCTGCAGCAGCTTCAGGGCGCGCCAGCCTTCCGCGATCTCCGGCGCTTTGCCAATCAGCAGGAAGCGCGGGACGCGATCGACAATCGCCGCGTCGTCGCCACCCTGCATTTCGGACCGGATTTTTCGCGTGACGTTGAGGCGGGACGGCCCGCGGAGGTTCAGATCGTTCTCGACGGCCGGCGCTCGAACGCGTCGCAGATCGTGCTTGGCTATGTTTCGGCCATCGCCAGCGGCATCGCGACGCCCGTGCAGGTCAAAACCGCGTTTACGGGAGCCGGGGACGCGCCAGTGTCGCCTATCGCAGTGCGCCACTGGTTCAACGCCAATCTCGACTATATCTGGTTCACCGTGCCCAGCCTCCTCGGAACCCTCGGCCTGCTCATCGCCCTGGTAGTGACGGGTCAATCCGTGGCGCGGGAGCGCGAACTCGGTACCTTCGATCAACTCATGGTCTCGCCGTTGCGCGTCAGCGAGATCCTCATCGGCAAGATGCTTCCGCCGCTGATGATCGGCGTGGCGCAGGCCACCGCCTTTCTCCTCGTCGCGATCTTTTTCTTCGAAGTGCCGTTTCGCGGGTCGCTGCATGCTGCTCTACGTGGCGATCATCTTCTTTCTCGCCTCGGTGGTTGGGGTTGGGCTGTTCATCTCCTCGCTGGCACAGACGCAGCAGCAGGCATTTCTGGGTACGTTTCTGTTCGCCTCGCCGGCGATCCTGCTCTCCGGCTTCGCCACGCCTGTGGAGAACATGCCGCAATGGCTGCAGATCGTCACCCTGGCGAACCCCTTGCGGCATTTCCTCGTCATCGTGCGCGGCCTGTTCCTGAAGGGGATGCCGGCCGCGGATGTCGCGGCCAACATCCTGCCGCTCATTCTGATTGCCGCGTTTACTCTATCGGTCGCGGCATGGCTGTTCCGCCGCCGGATGGAATAGACACGACGACCACGAGCACCCGCCCGCCGAGACCCGGTATCTCTGATCAAAGCCGGCTTTGCGAATGCGGTTGGAACAGCGCTGTGCGGCGCTATCGCCACCAGAAATCGCTGCTCTTGCCGTCCTTCCGTCTCGGGCGTTGCGCATTCAATTCCTCCGCAACATCCCCGAATGCATCCCGCCAGTTGATGGCGCCGTAAATTGCTGTCCCTGCGCCTTCGATCACACGCCGCGTAAAGCCTTGATTGCCGGGTTCTCGATCTGCGGCTTTCACCATTGTCGCCGCCAGAACCCCGTATGCTGCGATCCACGCCTCCCGCACATCGGGCGTGAATTCGGGCCCGAGGCCCGCGTTGAGAGTCCAGATCAACGCTTCGCCGACGCGATCAAAGTGGTGCGGTTCGATGTCGTAGCCTGCATGGCGCCGGCCAAGATCCTCCACCGCCGGCAGGATCGTTTCGACCCGATGCAGGTTCGCGACCACCCAGAGCAGCATCTGAATGAACTTGTCGTATTGTCCGCCGAGGTCGCGGTTGAACAGCGGCCGGGTTTCAGGCGCGATCTCGAAGAGCCGGCGGTAAAACATCTCCGCCGCCTGGCCCGCGATCGGCACGACCTTCCGAAAACTGTCCTGAACCAGTTTCGCTTGCGCTGGCGTCATCATCGGTCCCTTGCAGCTCTATGCGCCCCGTCGAGCCAAAGTTGCCGGATTTATGAGGCCATGGGAAGGCAGATCACGACCCGTCCGTCAGATCGCCGAGTTCGAAGCTGTTGTATTACATATCCTTATGCCGTTTACCTGCTACGCCGGTCCATTGGGGCCGATGTTGGCCAAGACCGCGGTATGGTAAGCAAACGCCCTCGAAATGGCTGGGCGGAGAATGGCCCCGACAACGCGGCGGATCACTTGGCGTCGTGGAATATGATGCCTAGCACATGGCGGCGGCCCGAACGAAGCCGGCTAACACCGTGGCGCATATTGACCCGGTAAATGCCGCGCGTGCCGCGCACCGGCCGGTGATGCACCGGGAAGATCACCGCCTCGCCTTGCTGCAACGGTACGACCTCCACGCGCGACTGCATACGGGGCCGCTGCTCCGTCAGCACGAATTCACCGCCGGTGAAATCCCGAGCAGGCCGGGACAGGAGAAACGCAGCCTGGAAGGGGAACACCAGATCGCCGTAAATATCCTGATGCAGGCAATTATAATCGCTGGGACCATATTGGAGAATCAGCGGCGTCGGTTTGGTTTGTCCGGCGCGGTGGCATGCCTCGATGAAGTCGGCGTGCTCCGGTGGGTAGCGCGCGGGCATGCCTAGCGCCTCGTTCCAGCGGCTGGCGATCTGTGCGAGCGGTGGGTAGAGCGATGCGCGCAGCGAGCCGACCACGTCCGGCAGGGGATCGGCCAGATATTTGTATTCGCCTGAGCCGAACCCATGCCGGGCCATGATGATGCGGCTGCGGAAATTGCCGTCCGACGCATAGAGGGCGGCAAGATCCTCGCATTCGTGGGTGCTGAGGAGCGGTCCCGTGCCCGCCCAGCCGCATGTGTCTAGGCCGGTTTCGATGGCCTGCCAATCGAGGGCCGCCACGCGATCGGCGATGTCGGCTGCCCCGGAACGCGATGCGCGGCGCACCTTCGTCTGCACGGCGCCGCTCATGATCTGGCCTCCCGCTCCAACAAAGTCCGCTTGCGCTCGACGCCCCACCTGTAACCGCTGATGGATCCGTCTGTACGCACCACGCGGTGGCAGGGAATCGCCAGCGCGATCTCGTTCGATGCGCAGGCTCGCGCCACCGCTCGCACTGCCCTCGGCTGGCCGATCCGCGTCGCGATTTCGGCATAGCTCGCCGTAGAGCCGCGCGGAATCTCGCGCAGCGCCTGCCAGACCCGCTGCTGAAAAGCGGTGCCTCGCACGTCGAGCGGGAGCTTCACATCGGCAGGGCGCTCGAGCGCCCCGACCACGATTGCGACCGTGCGCTCGAAATCCTGGTCGCCGCCGACGAGGCGCGCCTTCGGAAACCGCTCCTGCAGATCGTGAAGCAGCGCGTTGGGGTCTTCGCCGAATTGAATGGCGACGATCCCTTTGTCGGAGGCCGCGACCAGGATCGAGCCGAGCGAACATTCGCCAACCGCGAAACGCACCTGTGTTCCCTGTCCGCCGCCGCGGAATTGACTTGGCGTCATTCCCAGCCGCTCCGATGAGGATGCATAGAACCGGCCACTGGAGTTGAAGCCAGCTGCATAGATGGATGAAGTGACGCTCGCTCCGTCCGACAACTCATCCCGGACACGTCCCGCCCGATGCGCGTCGGCATAGGCCTTGGGGGTCACGCCGGTATGCGCCTTGAAGACCCGGTGGAAGTGGAACCGGCTCAGGCCGGCGGCGCTCGCCAGCTCGTTAAGGCGTGGCGGCTCTTCGGCCTGTTCGATGACCCGGCATGCTTGCGTGACGATCGCCGCATGACGTTCCGATTGTGGCGCCTGGTCAGGACGGCAGCGTTTGCAGGGTCGAAAGCCCGCGCGCTCGGCATCTGCTACAGTTGCGTGGAATGCAACGTTTTCACGCCTGGGCAAGCGTGCGGCGCAGGAAGGCCGGCAAAAAACGCCGGTGGTGCGGACGGAATAAAAAAAGGCGCCGTCGCTGGCCTTGTCGCGCCGGCTGACTGCGGTCCAGCGCTCGTCATCGGTCGCCGGTATGGACGGCTTGTCAGGCCCATGGTCGATGGTCATGATCGTAGTAAGCATCTCGAGCCCCTTCAGGTTCACGCCACGCTCTGGCAGCAAATTTCTCCTGAGGGCAAATTATGGCGTCCGCTCCACTATCGCACTCCGCTCCTTGCTTTTGAACTGAGCGCTATAGCTCAGCTAAATTTGGAACTCGATGCACGGGCCGCAAGGGCAGCACGAGGCGGGAACGGCGCTAGGTGATGGCAAGAGGGCTTAGTGGTGAGGAGGATCTCGGATAATTGCAAAGGGCCGGGATGATCCCGGCCCCCGAAGTGGAATAAAATATTCTTATTCGCCTGTTTTCCAATATATGAGGGGCAGAATTAAGGACAGAACATACGTCATAAGACTAGGAGATTTGTTGTTTCATTTTTTCTTGGATAAAAGTAACCAGGCGTTGCAAACGCGCCGATGTTCAGTTCACTTTTTAGACCTGACCATCGGCCCAATTGCAGCATACGGCGAGTGCATTATAGATTGCGCGATAGAACCGTGATAAAAACGTGAAATCGAGCACGGCATAGGTGAAGTCTTATGGGGAAATTGCGCCTTCAACTGCTAGGCGCGTTCCGGCTGCAAAGCGCGGCGGGCGAGCCGATGCTTCTACCGACAAAAAAGAGCAAGGCGCTGCTCGCCTATCTCGCGCTTGCTGGAGGACAGCTCCGTTCGCGAGCCTCGCTCGCCAGCCTGCTGTGGGATCAAGCAGGAGAGCCACAGGCCCGCGAAAGCCTACGCCAGACGCTTAGCCTGCTGCGCAAGACGCTGCTGCCGTCCCATGCCCATCCTATCGTAAGCGAAAGCGATGCCATAGCGCTAGACCCCTCCGTGCTTTATGTGGACGCTCTCGAATTCGCGCAATTTGCTGCTGCGACCGAGCCGGACGCGCACGCACACGCGGCAAACCTTTTTAGCGGCGAGTTGCTTGAAGGCTTCGATCTGCACGCCCCCGATTTCGATCGCTGGCTGTCGGCGGCGCGTCAGGAGTTCCATGAGAAAGCCGTCGACCTGCTCAGTCGATTGCTAGCTTATTATCTCGGCTCCGGCAATCTGGAACGGGCGGCATCGGTTGCTACCCGGCTCCTCACCCTGGATCCGCTGCGCGAAAGCAGCCATCGATCGCTCATGGAGCTGTACGGCAAGCAAGGCCGTTATGCAGCGGCTCTGCGGCAATATCAGGTCTGTGTCGACGTTCTATCGCGGGAGCTGAATGTCGAGCCTGAGGCGCGGACGACAGCGCTCTACCGCGAGATCCGGGCACAGCGCAGCGTGCCCCGCAAGCCGGCGTCTGAGATCACACGCTCGCGTCCGGAAACTGTCGATTTCGGCGATGTGCTGCCACGGCAAGCCCGGCTTTTGGAGAGGCGGCAGATCACGATTCTGACCTGCGAGATCGCGGGTCTCGACGCCCTGTCCGCCGAACTTGAACCCGAGGACTTGGTAGATTTAGCTACCCAATGCCGCAGTCAATGCGCGGCAATCATCGAGCGCTTCGGGGGGCATATAGAACGATTTTCCGGCGACCGGTTTACAGCGCTTTTCGGTTTTCCCAAGGCTGATGAACACAGCGCAGAGCAGGCTGTGCGTGCCGGTCTCGCCCTGACCGCGGAAGTGCGCGGACCTGACACCGTGTCTTCGGGGAGGGTCGCCACGCGGGTCGGGATCGCTACCAGCCCTGTGGTCGCGGGAGAATTCAACGAAGACAAGGCGGAGGCCGCCCTCGCACTCATCGGCGAAGCTCCCAGGATCGCAAATCTGTTGCAGACCGTTGCGCCCCGGCGGGCCGTTCTGATCGCCGGGCGAACCAAGGACTTGGTCAAAGATCTTTTCGAGTGCTCAGTCGTCCCCGAAACGATTTTCGCCAGCAGTGCGGAATCGAGTCCTTTCTGGCGGGCCCTCGCCGAAACCCGCGGTGCAAGCCGCTTTGCCGCCATGCATCGGCCGGACAAATCACCGTTCACCGGCCGGGAAGCCGAGCTGGAGGACTTGCTCGATCGCTGGCATCAAGCCCAGCGCGGCGAGGGGCACATCGCCTTCATTACCGGGGAGTCGGGCATCGGCAAATCGCGGCTTACGCTCGAGGTTCAGAAGCGGATCGCGCCGCAGACGCATTCAGCGCTGTTCTACCAGTGTTCTCCCTTCCACGCGGACAGCGCGCTTTACCCATTTATTCGCGAATTGGAGCGCGCGGCGGATTTCCATCACACCGACGATGACAAGGAAAAGTTCCGTAAGCTGACGACCTTGCTTTCTACTTACGCATCGGCAGCGCAGGACATCGCGCCGCTCTTTGCGCAGCTCTTGTCGATCCCATCGGAAGGCGTCTATCCACAACTCACGTTAAGTCCAGCCCAGCAACGGCGGAAAACGCTCAGCGCGTTACTCGATCGCGTGGCCAGCTTCGCGCGGCGTGAGCCCGCGCTGGTGGTGTTCGAAGACGGTCACTGGGCTGATGCCAGCTCCCTCGAAGTGCTGGACCTGCTGGTCGATCGCATCCGCTCGGTGCCGATCTTGCTCCTAGTCACGTCGCGGCCGGGCTTCGAGCCGGCCTGGAGCGGACTTGAGCACGTCCGGCAGGTGACGCTCGAGAAGATGATCGAACGGCACGCCCGCGCCCTCGTTCGGCATCTAAGCCCTCAGCGAAGTCTGCCGATCCGCATTGTCGATCAGATCGTCGCAAAAACCGACGGCATTCCGCTCTTCCTGGAAGAACTGACCCAGACGGTGCTCGAATTCGAATTCGCGGCTCAACCGGACGACACCGATGTGCCTCGCGGTAGCGCGGCGGAGTTTGCAGTTCCAGCGACATTGCACGATTCACTTATGGCGCGCCTGGATCGCCTGGGCGAGGCCAAGGCGACCGCGCAGATTGCCGCCGTCATAGGCCGCGAATTCTCGGAGGAGCTGCTGCGCGCGGTTGCCGGGCAATCCGCCGCAAGGCTCGACGACAATCTGGCGCAACTGGCCTCGTCGGGGCTCATTTTCCAGCAGCCGTCGCCTTCGGGCCGTTCATTTAGCTTCAAACATGGCCTGGTCCGGGATGTGGCCTATCAAAGCTTGCTTAAGGGGCGCCGGCAACAGATCCATGGCGCCATAGCGAGCGCGATCCAGGAAGCGTTTCCGGCGATGGAGCAAAATCATCCCGAGCTTGTGGCGCGCCATCTGACGGAAGCCGGGGTGATCCTGCCTGCGTTGGGTTACTGGTTCAAGGCCGGAATGCTCGCAATTTCGCGCTCGGCTTACCGAGAAGCCGTCGCGCATCTAGAGCATGGCCTGGATCTTGTTCCGGCGCTGTCCTCCGAGGCGGACAAGCAACGCTGCGAGCGAGGGCTACTCGCCGCGATGGGCCCCGCCGTCATGGCGCTGAAGGGGTATGCAGCTACGAAAGGCCAGCACGTCTTCGAAAGAGCCGGCGAACTCATCGATGCAGATTGCCCCGCCGACGAAAAGCTCCGCATCCTCTGCGGCCTTTGGAACCTGCGCTTCCATCGCGGCGAGCTTGCCTCCGCTTTGCCTCTGGCGGAGCAGATTCTCAAGCTCGCGCGAGGAGCCGGCATCGGCATTGATCTTGGCAACTGCCTCATGGGGCAGAATCTGTCCGCGATGGGCGAATTCGAAGGTGCGCGTCGTCACCTTAGCGAAGTGGTCGATTGCTTTCGTGCCGGCAGGCGCAATCCTCCGGTCTTGTTTGGCGTCGACGAATCCGTTCTGGCGCTTGTCTATATGACACGCGTTCTGTGGGCATTGGGCTATCCGGAACAAGCCGCGGCGACCGCCGAGGAAGCGATGACGGTTGCCCGAAACGGCTCTAATACAACCTCCGTTGCGGTCGCATTGATCGGGCGGATGTTCATGGCGGTCCAATGTCCTCCTTCCGACGGCACGGAAGCGCTGATTGAAGAAGCCTTGGCCCATGCCGATGAGCACGGCCTTACGCTGTTCCAGAACTGGTTCGCGTTTTTCGGGGCCGCTATCCGGCTTCGGCAAGGACGCGCCGCGGAGGCCCTGCCGCAAATGCAGGCCGCAATCGCAGCCGCCGACGGCAGGTTGAGCCGCCAATTCCGGCCGTTTCAGCTGGGTTGCGTCGCTGAAGCCAATTTGCACCTTGGCGATCCCGAACAAGCGTTGAGGACGATAGACCGTGCCGTCCTGATAGCGGAAACCACGGAGGAGAGGCAGTCGCAGGTCGTCCTGCATCGTCTCAAAGCCGAAATTCTCCTTGCCCTGGAGCGCCCGCCGGAGGCAGCGCGGGAATTCCAGCGCGCGCTTTCGCTCGCCCGCCGGCAAAAGGCGAGATCCGAGGAACTTCGAGTCGCGCTCAGCATGGTCCGGTCCAAGCGCGATGTGGAGCGCGCGAGAACCGCACTCGTGCAGATCTATACAACCTTCACCGAAGGTCTGGACCTGCCGGACCAGTCTGCTGCGCGGGCCGCGCTCAATCCTTTCGGGACCGCGTCCTCAATTCCGGCGCGGCGATGAGCGTCAAAACCTCACTTTGCGTGCGGAACAAGGTTTTAGAACGACGCGCAGCTTCCGTCGGAGCGTGGATCGGTTGCGCCGGAAATGACGCCGTTCTTGTCGATTCCGATCATGCCTGCATGACCCATCATGTCATCGAATGCGCCGACGATTTCGACGTCGTGACCGGCGCCGCGCAATGCGGCCGCAAGATCGGGGGAAAGCGGCTTTCCAGCTTCAAATTCGTTGCGCCCATGCCCCACGTGCGCCCGAGCAGCCAGCGCGGAGCTGCAACGGCTTTTTGCATGTCGTCACCGAACAGGACATGCCGGGAGAAAATCGCCGCTTGCGTTTGCGGCTGTCCGTCGCCGCCCATCGTGCCGTAGGCCAGTACGCGGCCGTCGGCGAGCCTGGCGAGAGCCGGATTGAGCGTATGCATGGGCAGGCGGCCAGGCTCAAGGGCGTTCGGACCACCGTCAAGGCTGAAGCTTGAGCCGCGATTCTGCCACAGCACGCCTGTTTCCGGCACGACCACGCCGCTGCCAAACTCCCAGAAGACGCTTTGGATATAGCTGACAACCCGGCCTTCCGCGTCCACGGCGCCCATCCAGACCGTGTCGCCGTGCTGCGATGGCTGCGGCCAGGGAGCGGCGCGGTCGCGACTGATCGCCGCCGCCTCCTGCGCCAGACGGCCCTCGCTGAGCCAGTTCCGCCAGTCCGGGTCCATTCGCTCGGGACCGCCGAGGTGCGCGTCGCGCAGAATGAAGGCGCGTTTGGTCGCCTCGATCATCCCGTGAATATGGGCGAAGCTCTCAGGTTCCATCACGTTGAGGCGCTCGAAGATGCCAAGCAGCATCAGCGATGCCAGCCCTTGCGTCGGCGGCGGCATGTTGAAGACCTCGCCACAGGACATCGGTAGCGACAGCGGCGGAACGCGGCGAGCGGCAAAACCTTCCAAGTCGCCGAGGCGCAAGGGACTTCCCACGCGTTCGAGACCATCCGCAAGCGTGCGTGCGATGTCGCCACGATAGAAATCCTCCAGCCCGGCCTCCACGAGACGCGACAGCGTCGCCGCGAGGTGCGGCTGCTTCAGGACGTCGCCTTCTGCCGGGAGGCCATCGGCGGCATAGGTGCGGACAAAGCCGGGCACCTTATGTAGCTCCGGCCATCGGCTCGCGGTGAATGCAGCCTGCAAAGCGGTGATCGGGATGCCATCCGTTGCGTGACGGATGGCATCCGCGAGCAGCGCGGCCAAGGGCAGCGTGCCGCCGCATTCGCGCGCGATCCGCATTGCCTCCGCCCAGCCGGCGACCGCCCCCGCGACGGTAAGCGCGGCGCGTGCCCCTCGCGTCGGGACTCCCCGATCGCCGTGACTCCTATAGAATTCCGGGGTTGCCAGCCGCGCTGCCGGCCCGCACGCTTGGATGCCGAGCGGCTCCTTCCCGGGCAGCGAGATGAGCCAAAAGCCGTCGCCTCCGACGGCGTTCATGTGCGGGTAGGTCACCGCGATTGTGGCGGCTGCGGCGATCATCGCCTCTATGGCGTTGCCACCCGCGCGCATCGCCTGGATACCGGCTTCCGCCGCCAGATGATGCGGAGCCGTCACCATTCCCTTCAAGCATCTGCGGCTGCGCAACACGCCGTTCGCCCTCGCTGTACCCGACAGATCGCATGCATGTCATCAAATGGCAGCAATAAGCGGACGTGGCACGCAAGAGGGCGCGTCAATCCGCCACCGACTTCTCCGCATCCGTCATCGTCGCGGCCTCCGGGAAAGCTGGATAGACCCCGGCGATGCGGCCCATCTGCTGCGTCAGGCCAAGCACGCAATCGATATAGGGCGTGTCCAGATCGACGATGCGGCCCATTTCCTGCACCGCGGTCAGCAATGCGTCGAGCTCCAGCGGCCGGCCACGGTCCAGATCCTGCAGCATCGAGGTGCGATGAGCGCCCACATTCGCTGCACCGGTAATCCGCCGCTCGATGTCGATGCGGAAATGCACGCCGAGCCGTCGGCCGATGCGCTCGGCCTCCATCATCATGTTCCGGGCGACTGCGCGGGTGCTGGGGTCGGTCGCGATCACATCGAGCGTCGCGCGCGTCAGGGCCGAGATCGGATTGAAGCACAGGTTGCCCCAAAGTTTCAGCCAGATGTCGTTGCGGATCTCCGGATAGACGCGCGGCTTCAGCCCGGCCGTCTCGAAGATCGCGGCAAGCGTCTTCAGGCGGTCCGACTCCTTGCGGTTCGGCTCCCCGAGCCCGAAGGCATTGCCGTAGACATGCTTGATGACGCCCGGCTCGATGATCTCGGTGGCGGGGTAGACCGTGCAGCCGATGACCCGCTCCGGGCCGATGGCGCGCCATTGCCGGTCACCCGGATCGACGCTTTCCAGCCGCAGATTTGCATATTGGCCGACCAGCCCATGGAAATACCACCAGGGGACGCCGTTCTGCGCGGTTACGACGGCGGTGGCCGGCCCAAGCAGCGGCTTGATCTGGTCGGCGGCCTCCCAGGCCTGATGGGATTTCAGCGCCGAGATGACGTAATCCTGCGGACCGAGTTCGGCTGGATTGTCTGTGGCCGGCATTTCGGCCACTTGCTCACCGCTTTCCCCGACGAGCTTCAGGCCGTTTTTCTTGATCGCCGCGAGATGGTCGCCTCGCGCGACGATCGAGACATTCGCGCCGCTTCGCTTGAGCAGCACGGCCATATAGCCGCCTATGGCGCCCGCGCCAAAGATGCAGATTTTCATCGCGTCAGAACCTCCGTCAACGCGGCCCGGCCTGGCAGCCGGTTCGCGCTAATGTCCACTTTAGGGACAGGATGACATTCCTCCGCCGAAGTTTAAAGCGCCCTAAAGCACGATTGGGAAAAGTGAGTACCGGTTTCCCCGGAAAATCGTGCGCGGGAACGACCCATCTCGCTCTATCGACATTTCACAGCTCGACCTCGGGATCATTGATGGCGTGCAGCCGCTGCGCCGCGCAGCGCGCGAAGCGGAGTGTGACAGCCTTGCGCCGCGCGGCGTCCAGCCTGTGCTCGGGCGCTTCGCGGATCATTTCGGCGCCGAAACGGTCGGCGCGTATGAGGCCGCAATCGGGCGGAATGAGCACCGCCGGGAATTCCGCGTCCACGGCAAAATAAAAGCGGTCGCACCATTGCCGGTATTCGGGCCATTTCCGGTCGGAACGAAAGTCGGCCGTGCATGATTTGATCTCCACGATGCTGACCCAGCCGCGCGGATCGAGGGCCATCACGTCGGCGCGGCGGCCGTCCGCCAGCGGCAGCTCGGAGATGGTCGCCAGATTCAGCGCGCGAAAATAGCGGCCAACGCCGCGCAATATCTGCAGTGCCGCCCGGTCCAGCGGCTCCGTAACAAAATTGTGCACATCGCCATCTTGCGATTCCTGCAGAGATGTTCCTGTATTGTTCCGGATGTCGGGCCGGTTTTCACCTTCTTCCGGAACAAAGCTCGGTTTGCCTATCTCAGCCTCCATCCTTCAGCGAAGTGAGGGATCATGCTCTAAGCAGGTTTTGTTGGTTGCTCAACAAATGACTTGCTAAATTCTTTGTTTTCGCATCATTTTTCGCGAAAACGGGAAGACCACTCGCAATGATGCTTAGCTGATATCAGGCCCGAAGATGCGGTTTCCGGTCAATCAACTTTGCGTGGCAGGCTGCGCGCCGCTGACCGAGGAGGACCAGATCGTTACTGCGGTCCTAACTGACTGCGTCGGCCCAGGCATCGGCGACGTAGTTGGGCAGGACGAACGATGCCGTGTGCACCTCGGGATTGTAGTAGCGGGTCTTGATGCCGGTCGCGGCGTAGCGCGCCGCAATGGCGGCGGTCGACGCCGCGGAGCGCGTCTTCGGATCGTTGGCACCCCACGCAAGCGCGAACGGCCCGCCGAAATAGGTCGGCTGGGTGCACATGAAGCAGGCTGCATCGGCGAATATCGCGCGCATAATGCGTCCGCTATCGGCCAGATGTTCCGGGTAGAGGAACGGAAGCCCGTTCTGGCCGATGAACACGCCGCCCGGCGTCAGGCATTGCTGGCAGGCGCTGAAGAATTCCTCGGTGAACAGCACCTTGGCGGGGCCGATCGGCTCGGTGGAATCGACGATGATGACATCGAACCGGCGCTCGGTCTCATTCACGAATTTGATGCCGTCGCCGATGATCAGTTCTACGCGGGGATCATCGAACGCCCCTTGCGAAATGCCTGGGAAAAACTCGATCGAAAGATCGACGACCGCTTTGTCGATCTCGCAATGCACGACACTTTTCACTCCGCGTGCTTCAGCACTTCGCGCAGCACGCCGCCGTCGCCGCCGCCGATGATGAGCGCGGTTTCGCGGCCTGTCCACGGCGAACAGCGGCACATGCGCCATCATCTCGTGATAGATGAACTCGTCCTTGTCGGTGAGCTGTATGACGCCGTCGAGCATCATCACGCGGCCGAAGGTCTTGTTGTCGAAGATGATCAGATCCTGAAAGCCGGTATTGCCCTCATAGAGCACGGCGTCGGCTTCGAGGGCGCAGCGGAAATGCGGATTGAAAGTCTCATCGACCCAGCGTGCCATCGCGCGGTTCCTCGGCGTCATCAGTATGAGAAAAAAGGTTGTGCCCGGCACGCGAGCCGGGCACAAGGATCCTTTGCAAGGAAGCCCCTTGAGGCGTAAGTCGCCTAAGCGGCGGCCTGGATTTCCTTGCCGCGCAAATGCTCCTGGACGATGATTTCGCTCGGCTGGAAAGCCTCGCGGATCACGTCCACGGCCAAATGCGGTTTTGCGTCACCGCACATGAAGATGTCTAAGGCCGCGTAGCCATATTCGGGCCAGCTGTGAATGCTGATATGAGATTCAGCAAGCACGGCGACGCCCGAGACGCCTCCATTGGGTGTAAAATGATGCATGTGAATGTGCAGGAGCGTGGCACCTGCGACTTCAATGCATTTTCTGAAGGTATTCTCGATGTGCTGAAGATCGTCGAGACGACTGCCGTTCTTCACATCGATGATCAAATGCGTTCCGGCGAACGTTTCGCCATCCCGCTTGCAAAAGTAGTCTTTTCTATCGTCTCGCTGCGCCACGCTAGGGCCGCAGACGGAATGCTTTTCTTCCGTTTGGGCGGTGCTTGAACCGTAATCCAAGTCCATCCCCAATTGGAAGAGGGCGACATCATACGCCATGTGGCGTCCTCCCCAACCAGCAGATTGACCAGACAAAACCGGCGGAACAAGCACTGCATGACCTCCGGCTTACAAGGGGGGGTAAATGCACGCTATGGCCCCCGGTTTCAAGAGAAAATCGTGCGGCTTGCAAAGAAAATACTACGATGGCGACATCTTGCGGCCTGCGGCGGCGAATATCGCTAGCTCTGGGCCGTCCTGTAGAGGCGGACCGCCGCCACGCTGACGGCCGAAAAGCGCGTATTAAGCAATGGGCTAAACGAACGATCTGCCAGCGGATTTTCTCCGGCTGCTTGGTGCTGGCTAGCGATGCAATCGCGTATGCGAGCCATTCCCTGGAGCATAGCTCCACCAGGAAGACGTGGCGCGGATTTGCGGCTCTGCCGAAGCGCGGTCTATTGCTGAATTCTGTCATCGGAGACCGGCATGTCCGGCTGCAGGCCATCCCTCGCCTTACCTATTCGACGACCGAGGTCGCTCTGCCGCAGAATTGCATTACCGATCTCGCCATTTTGAGCTAAAAGCTTGAAACATCAGTCATGTGCTGAGCGGGCGACAGATTGCATGCCGCTCTGCGCCCGAACCACGGCCCACAGGTAACGTCATGGCGGAAGCGAAACGGTTCGCGGGGGATCGGGAAGCGCTCGTGTCACCTGTCGGAGGATGAGCCGGCAGGCGTCGCCGTCGATCGTTACCGCCCTGGCGCCGCGCTGGGCGACGATCGGGCTTTTCGTCATCGCCCTGTTCTACACGTTCTATTTTGCCGCGCCGGTGCTCATTCCCATCACCATAGCCATCCTGCTCAGCATGCTGCTTTCGCCCGCTGTGGAGTGGCTGGAGCGTTTCGGCTGCCGCGCGCCTTCGCCTCGGCGATCATCGTCGCCGGCGCCCTCGGCCTCATCATCGGCGCCGTGGTGACGCTGGCGGGGCCGGCTCAGGAGTGGGTGACGCGCCTGCCGGCGAGCTTCGACAAGCTCGAGGAGCGCCTCAAGCTGATCAAGAAGCCGATCGCGGAGATCCAGAAGGGCGACTGAGCAGATCGAGAATGTCACCGAACTGTCGCAGAAGCCCCAGCGCCGCCAGATCGTCGAATTGCGCCGCCCCAGCTTTGCCGGCGAACTGCTGAGCGGCACGCAGCGCGCCGCGACTTCGGTGGGCATCGTCATCATTCTGTTGTTTTTCCTGCTCGCTACAGGCGATCTCTTCCTGCGCAAGCTTGTCGGCCTCATGCCGTCGGACGAGAAGAAGGCGCGGACGGTCGACATCGCCCACAGCGTCAAGAAGGACATCTCCTTCTATCTTCAGTCGCTTACCGTGACCAATATCGGCTATGGCGCGCTCGTGACTTGCGCCGGCTGGGCGCTCGGGCTGGAAAATGCGCTGCTCTGGGGAGCGGTGACGGCCATATTGAGCTTTGCGCCCTATGTCGGGCCTGTGGTGATCGTCGTGCTGCTGACGATGGCCTCGCTGGCGTCACTGAGTTCGTTCACCGCGGCGTTGGCGCTGCCGGCGATTTATATTTCGCGTGCTGCTGCTCGTGCAGAATCTCGTCTCGCCCTATATTTGGGGCCGGCGCCTGTCGCTCAATCCGGTCGCGATTTTCATTTCCATCATCCTATGGGGATGGATGTGGGGCATGGCGGGCGCGCTGCTCGCGGTGCCGCTGCTGGCCAGCTTCAAGATCGTCGCCGACCGCGTCGGTGCATTGCGCCCGACCGCGGAATTCCTCAGCCCCTGATCGTCAGGAATCAACAGGCCACGGCGCTGATCTTCGACACATCCTGATAGAGCGTGCCGCGCTGGCGGACATCCCGGCCGATCGACCGGCCGATCGCCTCCATCATCTCCGGCGTCATTTCCTGCCCGTGGGAGGCGCCCGCGGAGCGCGTGATGGTTTCGTTCATCAACGTGCCGCCCATATCGTTCGCGCCCGCCTGGAGGCACGCCTGCATGCCGTCCGGCCCCATTTTGACCCAGGAGGCCTGGATGTTGGTGATCAGCTGGATGCAGCACCAGCCGGCAGACGGCATGCATCAGCACCGCTTCCCGGAATGTCGGGCCGCGCCTGGCCTTGCCCTTCAGATAGATCGGCGCTTCCATATGCACGAAGGGCAGCGGCACCATCTCGGTGAAGCCGCCGGTTTCCTGCTGCAAATGCCTGATGCGCAGCAGATGGCGCGCCCAATGCTCGTAGCGGTCGATATGGCCGAACATGATCGTGGCGGTCGAGCGCAGCCCGGCCGCGTGCGCGGCGCGCATGACCTCCAGCCAGCGCTCCGTGCCGATCTTGTCGGGGCAGAGGAAGCGGCGAACCTCGTCGTCGAGAATTTCGGCGGCGGTGCCGGGCAGGCTTCCAAGGCCGGCTGCCTTCAGCGCGCTCAGATATTCGTCCAGTGGCAGGCCGAGCGTCGCCGCGCCTTGGTGCACCTCGAGCGGCGAGAAAGCGTGGAGATGGATGCCGGGAACGGCAGCCTTCACCGTCCGCACGATGTCCAAATAGGTCGCGCCGGTATAGGACGGGTGGATTCCGCCCTGCATGCACACTTCCGTCGCGCCGCGCCGCCATGCTTCGCGCGCCAGCTCGTCAATTCGGTCCAGGGGCAGATTGTAGGGTTTGCCGCGCAGATGCTCGGCGGTTCTTCCCTTGGCGAAGGCGCAGAACTGACAGCGCAGACCGCAAATGTTGGTGTAGTTGATGTTCCGGGTGATGACGTAGGTTGCGCACTTGCCGTTGACGCTGGCGCGCAAGTCGTCCGCTGCTGAGCAGACGGCCGCGAAATCGAGCGCCGCGCGCCTGAAAAAGGCAAACGATCTCAGCTTCGCTCAGGCTGCGGCCTGACGCCGCCTTGCCCGTGATCCGATGAATGTCGCGGCGCAGATAGCTGAGGCTTCCGAATAGCGGCGAGGTCGGCTGCAGGAAGGGGGACGACTGCGCCAGGTGACCAATCGTCTGTGCGCGGCCAGCCCTCTCCATCGACGGCGCGCAGGAGCTGCGGCCGTAAGCCAGGATCTACCCAGCGCTCCATTTCGCTTATGTAGCGCGGGTAGATCGGCAGGCGAGCGATGAGGCGTTTGCCCGCCGCCTCGGTCTCGCGCCGCAACGTGTCGAAATGCGGCCAGGGTGCTTCGGGTTCACGTGGTCCGGCGTCACCGGCGAAACGCCGCCCCAATCGTTGATGCCCGCTTCGATCAGATCGGCGCAGGCGGCCGGCGCTCAAATTCGGCGGCGCTTGGATATTCATGTCCGGATCGAAGATGAGCCGCGCCGCCGCGATCGTCCAAAGATGCTCTTCGGGCGACGGCGGGGCTGTTCGCCATCCGCGTCCCCGGCTTAGGCGCGAAATTCTGGATGATGATTTCCTGAATATGCCCATGTGCGTCGTTCAGATCGCGCAGCGCGAGCAATGCCTCGATACGCTCCTCGCGCGTCTCGCCGATGCCGATAAGCAAGCCGCTGGTGAACGGCACCGCCGCCTCTCCAGCCGCGCGGATTGCCGCTAGCCGGACAGCCGGCCTCTTGTCGGGTGAGCCGAAATGCGGTCCGCCCTTCTCTGAAAGCCGCTCGGCGGTGGTTTCGAGCATCATCCCTTGCGAGATCGAAACCTTGCGCAGCGCCGCCACGTCTTTCAGCGGACATGACGCCCGCATTGATATGCGGAAACAGACCCGTCTCGCGCAAAACCGTTTCGGCGGCCTCGGCCAGGTAGGACAGCGTCGTCTCATGGCCCATCGACGCGAGTTCGTCACGCGCCGCGCGGTAGCGAAGTTCCGGCTTGTCGCCGAGCGTGAACAGGGCCTCATGGCAGCCCGCTGCCTTGGCCGTGCGCGCAATGGCGAGAACCTCATCGATGGCAAGGAATGCGCGTTCGCCGCTGCGAGGCGGCCGCGCGAAAACGCAATAATGGCAGACGTCCCGGCACAATCGGGTCAGCGGAATGAAGGCTTTGGGCGAAAAGGAGACGGCGTCGCCATGGGCCAGATCGCGCCGGGCAGAGGCGGCCATCATCAGTGAGGCAAGGTCGCCATGGGCGGCGAGATCCAGCGCCGCCGCTTCGCTAAGCCTGGCGCCGATGCCGCAACAAGGCCAAGGGAAGGGCACGTGTCATGCCGCCGCCATCCCCAAGGCGCGCTCGGAAGCGTGTGCAGTGCCTCAAACCTGCTCGCCAGATCGAGGCTTGCGAGGAAGCAATGCGCACGGGTTGCCGAATTCAGGGCCAGAAATGCCGCCAGATCGGCGGGCCGGTCGAGGTCGCGACCTGCTTCGGCGGAGCGCCAGATCACAGGTGTGATGCCGGCCGCCAAGGCCGCGCTCCGATGGCGGGCGAAGCTGTCATGACCGAACAGCGGCGGCAACAAGGTGCAGGGCCGCATGGACAGGAGGTTGGTTCCGCCGTCGGATGTTGCGGGAACGAGGGCCACGCCCGGCGAGCGGCGTCAGGGCCACGATCCGATCGATGAGGGCGGGGCTGACATGCGGGATGTCCGTGGGCACGACGATCATGCCCGCTTCCGGGAGGCAATGCTGCCGCGGCACAACTCACCGCTGCGGAAAATCCGAAATCACCATATTGGTCAACAACTTGCACTCCCGCTGCGCGCGCGATGGCGGCCGCTTGGGCGTCATGCGTGACAACCAGACACCCTCGCAACTCGCAGGAGAGTTGCACCGCGTCAAGCACATCGTCGAACATGAGCCGGGCGAATTGAGCGCGTTCGACAACGTTCAGGAATGGCGACATCCGCTGTTTCGCCGCAGCGAACGATTTGACCGGAATGACGGCATGGATGCCGTTTCGACGCATCTTACATCCTATGAGACAACTCCGGCGTCGACGCCCCCGGCGTCCGCCCTTCCCGCTCGCAACCGCGCAGCAAAAGTGAGAACAGTTTCCGCTAGTCGGCGTCGATCTTCAAGCGTTTTCATCAGGATAGCAGAAGATTCAACCATTAGGGGATAATCCCCATCGTCTGCCTGATCGCCCTGAGTCGATCAGTAAGCCATGCGCGAGACCCGCATAATGGCGGGCGATCGAGGTCCAGGACGGCACGATTGCTAGTTCGTACATGATCTTAGCGGCCGGACCCTTTACCGCTTCGCCGCGAATGATCGGCGAGACCGCGACCACCGGACGGTCCGATTCGGAGATCAGCGTCCGCATCCCTGGTATGGCGAGGATCGGATCGATGCTCAGATAGGGATTGGACGGGCAGATGACGATCGCCTGAAGACGCGGATCGCGTAACGCCGCCTGTACCGCTGGCGGAACCCGTGCACCCGCCGCCGCCTCGAAATGCATAGCCTTCACTTCCGGTTCGCAGCGCTCCTTGACGAAGTAATGCTGAAACGGCATCAGGCCCTTTTCGGTGGAGATCCAGGTCGAGACCATGTCGTCCGTCATCGGCGCGATGCGAGCGGCGATGCCGAATTGGTCCGCGACATGCTGCAGCGAAGGCCGAGAGCGGCTTCCCCGATTGCAGCCAATGGGTGCGCTGCACATGCATTGCCAGATCGAGGTCGCCGATATTGAACCACTGATCTCCGCCGATTTCGCCGAGTGCCGACATGAAGTTCCATGTCTCGTCTGCCCGCCCCCAGCCGCGCTCCCGGTCGGCGCGGCCACCTAGCGTATAGAGCACCGTGTCGAGATCCGGCGAGATATGCAGGCCCAGATGCTGGAAATCGTCGCCGGTGTTGACGATCACCGTCAGTGCGCCGGGCGGCAGCACCTGATAAAGTCCCTGCGCCAGTTTTACGCCGCCGACGCCGCCGCACAGCGCGACGACGGTCGCCTCGGCCGGTCGGGCAGCGCTGCGCATGCGTATCCAGGGGGCTCACCGGAACACATCCTGATGCTTCGGCCGGATCAACGCGCTGGCGGGCAGCTCGGGAGCGTCGTAGCTGAGGCCACGAATATGCACGACCGGCAATCCTTCCGCGCCCTGCCCCATCAGCAGCGACGCGGCGGACGGCAATATCGTCGGCGGCGGCATGCTCGCTGATGCGCAAGGCGCGGCCGAACAGATCGGGCTCGCCGACGAGATTGCGCAGCGCGGGCAGGCCCGCCGCGCCAAGGGCGACGCCGGTTACGCCTTTGCGCCAGGCGACGGCCAAAACTGTCGCTGATGACGACGCCGATGTCGGCGCTCCATTCGGCCTCGATCGCGGATTTCAACGCTCGCGGCGCTCCCATCGGGATTTTCCGGCAGCAGAAGAACTGTTCCATCTTCCGTACCCGGCATGATCGACATTGGATTGATCGACACCCGCATTAGCCATCACGAAGCCCAGCCTATGAACGGTGATCAGCGCATTTGGCGCGAGCCTGAGGACCTCTTCGCTTTCGCGAAGCACGACCTCAACGAGGCGCGGATCCTTATTCACCATTTGGGCATATTTTAGGGCGTCAGGCGAGGGGTCGATAGCCGCAAGATCCACCATGCGGCCCTCTGCCTTGGAAATGATCTTCTGCGCCACGACGAGAATGTCGCCATTCTCGAGCGATATTTCCGAAAGGCGAAGCGCATCGCCAATGATGCCGGCAAGATCGTCGCCGGGTTGGATAAGCGGAATGCCGCCGAGCGCCGTCAGGTTCAATCGGGCGGGTGCGCGCGCTGACATGGCGTTTCAGGCCGCCTGTCTGGAGGCCCCCTCTGGCGGCGGTATATGATCGGTTTGTCCCGGCGCTCCGGCTGTCAGGCGATTGCGAAGCCGGCGGAGGCGAGAAGATTAGCTCCCGTAACGGCTCGCGCTTCGTCCATGCACAAAAGCGTGATCGCGTCGGCGACTTCCTCCACCGTAGCGATGCGCCCATGCAGCGGCGTTTCTTCATTCAAGCGGCGCATCACTTCGGCGCGGATAGCTGGCGTTGTGGTCGGTCGCGAGCGGTCCCGGCGTGACCATGTTAACGCGGATGCCGTAGCGGCCGAGTTCGAGTGCCATGGACTGAGTCATCCCCATCAGGGCACATTTTGCCGTCACATAAAAGGCGTGTCTGACGCGCGGCGCGAGAGCCATGGTGGAGCCGATATTGACGATCGCGCCGCCGCCTTGCGCTTTCATGTGCGGGAGGCAGGCCTGCGTCACATTGAAACGGTCCTTTCACCAGCGTGTCGATCTCGCGCTGAAAGTCCTCCCAGGCCGCTTCCGCAAAGGCCCGGCCCTCATAGGCCTGATGCGCATTGTTTATCGCGATATCGATACGGCCGAACTCCGTCGCCGCTCGGGCGACGAATGCGTCCACCTCGGCGCGGTCCCGCACATCGGAGCGCACCGCGAAGACGCGGCCCTGGCTTCCGGCAAGCGCCGCTTCAATGTCGGCGGCGCGCTCCGAGGCTGGTGACATAGCTGAAGGCCACATTCGCGCCTTCCGCCGCCAGCTTTTCCACCAGCGCCTTGCCGATTCCGCGCGTGCCGCCAGTGACGAGCGCGCATTTTCCTGCCAGTTTCATGATGCGGCTCCTCCTGTTGTCAGCAGGCCGGGCGGGCCGCCAGAATCCGCACGATTTCCGCCTTGCCGAATGGCCGCTCCGAGAACGTCGCGATCACGGTCTCGCCGCGCAGCACCACCAGGCGATCGCGACAGCGCCAGCAATTCGTCGAGATCGGAGGATGCGAGCACGACGGCGCCGCCGCTTTCCGCATGCCCGGCGATGACGCGGTAAAGCTCGACTTTCGCGCCGACATCGACGCCGCGCGCCGGGTCGTCCATGATCAGCACATCGGCGCCCGACAGCAGCCATTTGGCGATCGCGACTTTCTGCCGGTTGCCGCCGGAGAGGCGTTCGACGGGCACGAGCGGATCGGCCGGGCGGATGTCGAGGCTGTGCGATCAGCTCGCGCGCAGCCTGCCGGGCGGCACGGCGATCGATGATGCCCAACCGCGTGAAGCGCGCGATGCTCGGAAGCAGAATATTGTCCTCGATGCTGAGCTTGGGAACCAGCCCCTCGGCGGTGCTATCGCCCGGCACGAAGCAGATCCCCTGGCGCACCCGCCCGGCGATGCTGGTGCGGCCGATGTCCGCGCCCTTCGAACCTGATGTTTCCCGCGCCTGCGCGGCGCATGCCGCTGAGCCGGTCCAGCAGGTCGCGCACCGCCGAGCCGATATAGGTCGGAATGCCCAGGATTTCGCCGCGCCGGATCTCGATCCGCAAGTGCCGCTGCTGTGCGCTTCCAGGACAACGCTGCGTTCGCCGGCTGCGCGCTGCGCCGCTGTGCCGGCTTGGCGATCTCGCGGCCGACGATCAGCTGAGAAAGCGTCGCCGCGTCCAGCGTGCGTGCCGGAACGGTGGTGACCAGCCTGCCGTCGCGCAGAACGCTGATGCGGTCCGCGATCGCGAGCACTTCCGTCAGGCTGTGGGCGATAAAGACGACGGCGACGCCTCGGTCGCGCAGGGCGCGGATATGGGCAAACAGCGTTTCGGTTTCGTCCGCGCTCAGCGCCGAGGTCGGCTCGTCGAGGATGAGGAGCCGCGCATCCTTGGCAAGCTCGCGGCTGATCTCGACCACCTGACGCTCGGCTACGCTCAGGTCGCGCAAATCGGCGCCCGCCTTGCTCGCGAGATTGAACGGCGCAAGCTGCTGCTCGCGCGCGGCGCAGCATTTCGCGCCGGTCGACGATGGGAACGACGCCTGCCAGGCGGCGCGTCGGCGGATTTTCAAGGCAGATATTCTGCGCGACCGTCAGCGCCTCGACGAGCTGGAACTGCTGATGCACCAGATGCAATTCCCGCCCGCCTGGCATCGGCCGGCCGCTGCAGCGACGATTTGCGCCCGCCGACGAGGATGTCGCCCGCGTCCGGCAGCTCCTCTCCGCCGAGCAGGCGCGTCAGAGTGGATTTGCCCGCGCCGTTCTCACCGACGACCGCATGAATTTCGCCCGCGTGGAAATCGATGCTGACATCGCGCAGCGCTTCGACGAGCGCCATAGGTCTTCGTCAGCCCGCGCACCGAGACGACGGGCTCGGCGGCGGGCTTGCCGAAGACAATCGCACCGGATGCCGCGATGGGCGGGGCGATGGACAAATCGCGTCAGCTCCTCGGCTTCACGCCCAGCTTCTCGCGCAAGCGGTTCGGGGATCTTCTCATAAGCATTGGCTTGCGAGACCACTTCGGGAACGAAGGGCTCGTAAAGCTCGCTCGGCTGCTTGCTCGCCTTCAGATAGTCGGCGACCATCTGCGCGGCGCTCTTGCCCCAGCCCACCGGATCGAGCAGGATCGTCATGCTGAGATCGCCATTGTGGATCGCCGCGAGCGCGGACGGCGCGCCGTTCATGCCGAGCGTGGCGACCTTGCCGTTCTTGCTCGAGGCCTTCACCGCCTGCGCCGCGCCGAGCGCGAGATCGTCATTCATCGCGTAGATCGCGACGACATCCGGCTGCGAGACCAGCGCGTCTTCGGCCAGCTTCAGTCCGTTCTCGCGCGTCTGCACGGAGTTCTGCGCCCACACGACCTGGAAGCCGCCTTTTTCCACGACCTCCTTGAAGCCCTTCTCCATATTGACGCTGACCAGCGCGCCGGCCGGCCCGTTCAGCATGGCGATCTTGCCGGGCTTGAGGTTTTCGACCACCCATTTGCCCTTCATCTGGCCGACCTTGTAATAGTCGAAGCCGACATAGGTCTTCCAGAGGTCCTTGTATTTCTGGTCGAGCGTGCGGGCGACCATGAACAGCGGAATGCCGGCCTCATGCGCCTTCTTCAGCGCGGGCGCGGGGCCTTCGGTGTTCGCCGGCGAAACGAGGATCGCATCGACCTTTGGAGGCGATCAGGTCGTTGATCTGCGACACCTGCTCGTTGACGTCGGAATTGGCGAGCAGCAGCGTCGCCTCGATGCCGTTCGCCTCGAAGGTCTTCACGATCGATTTGCTCATCGCGACATAGAACGGGTTCTGCGATTCCGGCAGCGAAACGCCGACCTTGAATTTCTTGTCCTGAGCCAATGGCGTCGCCCGATCGACCCCATGGGCGAAGCAGCGCCCCAAACGCCGCGGCCGCAAATAGAAAAATGCGTCTTTGCATAATCGTTCTCCATTGCACTCGTAACCAAATGATTACTGTGATCGTCTCTTGATTGCATCGAGCGAGGCGGCGATCACAAGTATTGCGCCGATGGCTACACCCTTCCAATGGGGATGTATACCAATGATGTTCAGGCCGTTGCCCAGAGCGCCCAGCAGCAAAATGCCCATCATCGACCGCCAAAGCCGCCCCTCGCCCCCATGCAGCGCCGCGCCGCCGAGAATGACCGCCGCGATCGCTTCCAGCTCGTAGAGCACGCCCGCTGCCGGTTCGCCGCCGCCGGTCCGCGCCGCGAGCAGCATCCCGGCCAGCCCGCAAGTGGCTCCGGAAATGGCGAATGCGATCATCCGCATTGCCGGCACGTCGAGCCCGGAGATCTTTGCGGCCCTCGGATTGCCGCCTACCGCATAGAGATAGAGTCCGAAGGGGGTGAAGCGGATGATCATCGCCATCGCGAGAAAGAGCAGGAACGCGATCACGGCCAGAGTCGGCAGGCCGAACAAGCCGTGAGGTGCCGAAATCGGTGTAGGAGAATGGAAAGCTGTAGATCGCGGTGCCGCCGGAAAAGATCAGCGCCAGGCCGCGCGCCATGTTGAGCGAGCCGAGCGTCACGATCAGCGGCGACACGTTCAGATAGCCAACGACGAAGCCGTTCACCAGCCCGACCGCCAGCCCTGCGCCGATGCCCGCAGCGACGGCGAGCGGAACGCTGCCGGTCTGCTCCACGGTGAGCGCGCCGACCACGCCGGAAAGCGCCACGACCGCCCCCGCCGAAAGATCGAAGCCGCCCGCGAAAATGACGACGCTCGCCCCCACGGCAACGACCGAAAGGATCGAGACCTGGTTCAGCACATTGATGATGTTGGTGGCCGAGAGATAATTCGGATCGGCGGCGAAGAACGCGAGCACCATCACCAGGAAGATGAGCGGCACGACCGCACGATCCCAGTTGCGCAGCAGGCGCTCCGCGATGCCGGCCATGGCAGGCTGCATGGTGTAGCTGGCCTCGCTCATCGCGTATTATGCCCCTCGCGCAGCTTGTTCGTCGCGGCCTGATCGACCGTGCCGTCCGCATTCAACGCGACACCGTAAGTGTCGCGTGCCTTTGCGGTGGAGAGATATCCGTCGCGCACGTCCCGCGCCACCCGCTCGGGATCGCGTGCCATCGGATCGCCGAAGCCCGGCCCGCCCATTTCGCGCAGCTCGATCACATCGCCCGCGTTCACCGAGAAGAAACTGTTGAGCGCGAATGGTCTCGCGCCCGCCCGCTGCCCGCTCGATCGTCAATCGGCTCGGCTCCGGCGATTGGCCGCCGAACAGTCCGCTCGGCACCGCATGCGGTTTGCTGCCTGAGCCGAATACCGTGGCCCGCTCGCTCGCGCACCAGATGCCGAACCCGGTAGACATGCCCGTTGCCGCCGCGAAATTCGCCCGCTCCGGCGCTGTCGATCTCCTGCTCGAAACGCTCGATGCGCACCGGATGGGTCATCTCGTGGATCTCCGGATCGGGGCAGCGCCCCATCCCCATTTCCTGCGCAGGGCCGCCTTGCTCCCAGCCGTCGAAGCCCCGCGTCCCGCCGGAAGCATTGCAGCGGAAGAAGAAGTCCACATTAACATCCAGCCGCTTCTTCTCCGGATGCATATAGGCGATCAGCGGGAAAATCAGTTTTGTGCTCGGCGCGGCGACCTTTCCGGCACTGCCTGGGCGAGCGCAAGCTGCACCGCTTCCTGGACGCATTCCGCCATGGAGCAGGTGGTGAGCACCGTCGAGGCCGGGAACGCGGCGTTGGTGCAAAGCCCTTGCGGGTTGACGAAGCTGAGCGGGCGCACCGAGCCGTGATTGCTCTCCTCATGCTCCAATGTGGCGAACAGCGTCAACGTCGCCATGGAGCGGGTGAAAGCGTCGGTGGAATTCATATAGCGCGGGCTTTGCGGATCGCTGCGGCTGAAATCGAAGACGGCTTCGCTGCCTTTGACGGTCAGGTCGACACGGATCGTCAGCGGCTTGTCGCTCGCGACATCGTCGTCGATGGCTTTTTCGCCCCGATAGATGCCGTCCGGGATGGCTTCTATCCGCGCCCGCATGTGCACGCTCGGACGCAGCGAGATAGGCCTCGATATGCCGCTCGACCGTCTCCAGCCCATAGCGCGCGATGAGCGCATGCAAGCCGCGCTCGCCGATATTGACCCCGCCGACCTCGCACATGATGTCGCCGCGCACGATGTCCGGCAGCTTGAGCTGCTTCAGGATCAGGTCCAGGAATTCGGCTTGCAGTCACGCCGCGCGCGTAACAGCTTGGACGGCGGGATGATGACGCCTTCGTCCCAGGCGGTTTCGGCCTGTGGATCGTAACCGGCGACGCCCGCTCCGCCGATATCGGCCATATGCCCCTTGGCAATCGCCCAGAAGCGCGGCGCGCCGCCGACGAATACCGGCTTCAGCACATTCATGTCGGGCAGATGGCTGTTTCCCTGATAAGGATCATTGGTGATGATGATGTCGCCTTCGGCGAGCTGCCCGTCATATTTGGCGAGGATGTGCGGCATCAGATAGGGCAGCGCGCAGGCAAAGCCAGGGAAATAGCGGCTCTGCGCCAGAAGCCGGCCCTTGCGCATCGCAAATGCCGGTGACGAAATCGCGCGCTTCGGCGAAGATGCCCGAGCGAGAGGTCATCATCAGGGTCTGCGCCATCTCTTCCGCGATGGCGGCCAGCCGGTTGCGGATGATGGCGGTGAGCACCGGATCGAGGGCGGGCGTTTTCGGGGCGGATCGGCCGAACATGACGTGCTCCTCAGCCCTGCCGCTCTTGCAGCCGGGCAATCGCCTCGTCGAGCGTCTGCTCATGCCGCCACATCAACAGATTGCCGATTTCATCGACACAGGCCCGCCAGTCCGGCGCGATCTTGATCGTCGTCGTAGCGTGCTCGACCAGCGCCGGCCCGTCCACGATATGGCCGGCGGAAAACCGCGCGCCGTCGTAGACGGCAACTTCCCGCTGAGAGCCGTCGAACCAAGCGACCCGCGCGCCCTTCAAGGCCGCTTCTGCCGGAGCCGTCGCCATTTCGAGCTTGGGGAATCGCGGCGGGACCGTTCGCCCGATGACGGCAAGCCGAAGTGACCGGATCTCGACCGGTTCGCCCTCCAGTACATAGCCGTAGGTCTGCCGGTGCGCGGCTTCGAATGCAGCACGCACCTTTGGAAGATCGGCTTCGGTAAGCGCGGCCGCATCGAGCACCGGCAGCCGTGTTTCGATGGTGTTGAACTGCCCCTCGAACAGCATTTCGGCGGAGAATTCCAGGGCACCGCTTTCCGGCGCGATCTGCTGGCTGGCGAGAATGTGCTCGCCGCTTCGCAGAGCCGCCGCGCGATGCTCGTTGAGGGCGGCAACGGCCTGCGCACCATCGCTCAAGCGGATCGAGGTGTGACGCACGACGTCCTGACGCAGATCGGTCGCCAGCATGCCCGTCGCGCAGAATACCGCCGAAGCGCGAGGCACGAGAATCAGTTCCATGCCGAGTTCATCGGCGATGCCGCAGGCATGCAGCGGCCCGGCACCGCCGGCCGCGACAAGGCAGGCGTCACGTGGATCAAAGCCACGCGCCACGGACACCGCGCGCACGCCGTCGGCCATCTTCGCATCCACCACCCGCACGATCCCGAGCGCGGCTTCCGCGAGCGTGATGCCCAGCGCCTTGGCGATATGACCTTCGATGGCGCGTGCAGCCGGCGCCACGTGCAATGTCTTCTCGCCGCCGAGGAAATTGTCCGGATTCAGATAGCCGAGCACGAGATTTGCGTCGGTCACGGTCGGCAAGGTGCCGCCGTCGCCATAGCAGGCGGGGCCTGGTGCGGCGCCCGCGCTTTCCGGGCCGACTTCCAGCATGCCGGCCGCGAGCTTCGCGATGCTGCCGCCGCCCGCCCCGATCGCGTGAATATCAAGCGCCGGAAGCGCCAGCGCATATTCGGCCACTTCCGACTGGCTGGTCATCGCCGGGCGCCCGTTGCGGATGAGGCAGACATCGAAGCTCGTGCCGCCCATATCGACGGTGATGAGATTGGGAATCTGGTACGGCTTGGCAAAGAACTGGCCGGCGACCGGTGCGCTTGCCGGCCCCGAAAGCAGCGTGTTGGCGGCGGAGATCTTTACCGCCTCCGGCGGCATCACGCCGCCATTGGACTGCATGGTGAGAAACCGCCCGCGAAATCCGGTTTCGCCCAGCCGCGCCAAAAGCCGGTCAATATAGTTGCGCAGCAGCGGGCCGATACAGGCGTTGAACACTGTGGTCGAGCCCCGTTCATAAAAGCGGAGCTGGGGCAGCACTTCATGCGACGCCGTCACATAAACTCCCGGCAGCTCGGCCTCGCAGGATCGCCTTGATCCGCTGCTCATGCGCCGGATTCAGGAAGGAGAACATCGTGCAGACCGCCACCGCTTCCACGCCTTCCCGGCGGAAATGCCCCGAGGCCTCCCGGACATCCTCCTCAGTCAGCGGCCGGATGACGGCGCCGGTCTGGTCCAGCCGCTCATCCACAGTGCGGACCAGATATTGCGGAACGATCGGCTCGGGCGGCGCTTCCTTTGCCGTGAAGGCGCTGCGCTTCAATCCACGGCGCGAGTTCAGAATATCGCGAAACCCTCTAGTGGTCACGTAGCCGGTTTTCGCGTAGCGGCGCGTGATGATGGCGTTGGTCGTGATCGTGGTTCCGTGCACGACCAGCTCGACCCGGGACAAATAAGCAGGGAGGCGCGCCGGGCTGCCTGCGAGCAGCGTTAAACCGGTCAGGACGGCTTCGCCGGGTTCCGCCGGGACTGAGGGTACCTTCACGACGCGCGCGCCTTCGGCCCCACCGATTTCGATGAAATCGGTGAATGTGCCGCCTACATCGATACCCAGCGCAATGCCCATCAGGTCTCCGGCTCAGGGATCATAAGACGATAGGGTTCGAGTTCAATCGATCGACGCCATCCCACAATCGTCGTTCCCGCGCATGCGGGGATCCAGTATTGCACTGGCCACTCAGTCGTTACTGGATTCCCGCATGCGCGGGAATGACAAAGCGAGGCGTCGCGAGGAAGTGCCGTTCGCCGCAACTTAGCGATCATGCCCTGCCCTGCCCGATGCTCATCCTTGGTCAGATCGGGTTTGACAGGCGGTGCGGGCGGGTCGCTTCGAGAATGCGCACGATCTCAGCCACCACGGCGTTCGCCGGCGTCGGAACGTTGAGACGCTGGCCTTCCCGCGCCACGGCACCGTTCATCGCCTCGATTTCGGTAGGGCGCTTGGCCTGCATGTCCATCGTCGTCGAGCCGATATGCTCGAACGCCTTGGCGCGCAATTCCTCGACATAGCCATACGCGTCGTCGAATTGAAGCGGGATGCCCTTGGCGTTGGCGACCGCGACGACTTCCTCGACGATGGCGC
This sequence comes from uncultured Alphaproteobacteria bacterium, assembly GCA_963731855.1. Classification (GTDB taxonomy): domain Bacteria; phylum Pseudomonadota; class Alphaproteobacteria; order Rhizobiales; family Rhodomicrobiaceae; genus R-RK-3. The sequence goes on from CAVSXH010000005.1 coordinate 294,088, forward strand.
GCATGAGCCGCTGCCCCGCTTCGCTCTCGCCGATAGGCCCGATGGCGGTATTGATCGCGGCGGTCAGGGCGGTGAGCGTGGTGTTGACGCAAAGCTTGCGCCAGATTCGATAGTCGATGTCGGGCGCAAGGTAAGTCGGCAGGCCCGCGTGAGTCATCAGTTCGGCCATCTCGGCGAGCCGGGCGTGAGCGCCCCCGTCTACCGGCCAGATGAAAGTCTCGGTCGTGCCACGGAAATTATTGACGATCCGCCCCGGCGCCGTGACCACCGACGTCGAACTCGTCAGGCCCTTGGCGATGCGGCCCTCCGGCACGATCTCGGAGATCAGCTCGACATTGCCGACACCGTTCTGCGGGGTCCAGATATAGGTGCGGTCGTGCATCATCGGCCGGGCGTCGCGGATCGCCTGGCGCGTATGCGGATGCTTGACGAAGAAGATGATGAGGTCCACCGGCCCCGCCTCGGCATGGTCGGCGGTCGCCTTCACCGGGACCTGCCGCATCTCGCCGCTATCGTCGAAAGCAAGGCCGCGCTCTTTCATCGCCGCGATATGGGGGCGGTCGGTGTCGACCAGGACGACATCCGCTCCGGCCTCGACGAGCCGCGCGCCAAACAGCGAGCCCATCGCGCCCGATCCCACGACACCGATTTTCATGCGGCGCCTCCAACGGCCCCAAGTTGCGGGACGACGTCGCTCGCCAGCAGCTCGATGGCGTCCAGCACCGCCTGCTCATCCTGTCCGACGAGTTCCATCAGCGGCAGGTTGAGACCGGCATCGACCAGCCCTTGCAGGATTTCGGCGGCTTCATCCGGTGTCCCGGCCACGACGCCGAACCGGCGCAGCATGCTGTCCGTGACGAGGTCGGTGATGTCTTCATTGCCCGAGGCGATCTGTGCGCGCAATGGAGCAAGCTCCTCGTCCGGAATTCCCGAACTCGACAGGATATCGTCGTTCTGAATGTTGCGGATTTTGTTGACGACATAGGTCGCGGCATAAGCACGGGCTGCGTCCTTGGCCTTTTTACCGTCGCGCGAAATACTCGACAGGATGACCGCTCCGACTGGATAATCCGCCGGTTTTGTCTTGCCTGTCCGGGCAAAGCCCTCGGCGAGATTTTTCATCGACATCTTTACGAAACCGGGCGATGTCAGGCCGGGCAGCATCAGGCCGTCGGCGATCTCCCCTGCCAGCTTCTGCATGAACGGCCCGGTCGCGCCGATCACGACAGGAATGGTATCGCGATGGAAGCGGCGCTCGGGAGCAATGCCGGGCATCGCGCTGGTGAACATCTCGCCCTCATAGCTGAAGGCCTCCCCCTTAACGGCCTTACGGAAAATCTCGATGGCCTCGCGATGCACCTTGACCGGCGGTTGCTCCTTGAGGTCTATGCCGATATAGTTGATGCCGACCTTGCCGGCGCCCATTCCCATCACGAAGCGGCCGTCGGATAGCTCGTCCAGGGCGCAAGCCTCGGATGCTTGCACGGCTGGGTGGCGCATATAGGGCGATCCGATGCTGAGACCAATGGGAATGGTCTTTGTCACCGTCGTCGCCGCGGCGAGCGTAACCATGGCGCCCCGGGCTTCATGGCCATACTGCCGAAACCAGTGATAGGCTTCGGCTATCCAGAAACCACCGTCCAGCCGCAACTCTTCGGCGCGGCGGGCGTAATGCATAATGCAGGGAAGCCGTTCGTAGGACTTAAAAATTATTCCGACTTTGGGTCGCATGGGCAAAAATAACTGTTTCCCCTAAGGAAGTGATAAATCACCATAACGTATCTGCTAAGATATATCTTGCGATTTGGTGACTGAACCTCGCTGCTATTGGAATAAAAGTTTCCTCCGTTTGATTATAACCATATGGAAATTGTTCATACGACGCTGAAAAGCGTGTACTAGAATTGAGGTTGCGGTACCTATAGAAAACCCGTGGCAGCTATGCGAGCTGCGGCGATACCGGCAGGAAATACCATGGACGACCACGCGGCTACGGCTGCCACGACAGATCAGCCTAAAACCACCATGAACCCGCTGAATGCCCTTCCTTATCTGCTCGACACATCGATCGCGAAGTGGAATCAGCGGCTCGGCCAGCGTTTGCAGCCGATTGGACTGACGTTCGAGCAATGGCGCGTGCTGCTCGTGACGTCGCAGCGCGGTCCCTTGAACATTCGTGAGCTCAGCAACGCGACGCTTGTCCCTCATTCCACCATCGGCCGCTGGCTGACCCAGATGGAGCAGGAGGGCCTGGTAAAGCGCCGCGCCCTGCCGCGCGATCAGCGCGCCGTCGAGATTTCAATTACGCAGAAGGGACGCAACCTGTTTCTGCGCGCCCTGCCCATCGCCCGTCTCGAATATGAATCCGCCATTCAGGCGTTCACGCCGGCTGAGCTCGAGACACTCATGTCGCTGTTGACCCGGCTGAAGGCTAATCTGGACGCATAGCAGCTCGGCGGCCATTCGCGACGCAGCTTGGAAGCGCCGCAAACTTGCTGCGGTGGTTGAACCGCAAGCCTTGTCCGTGGTTTCCTTGGCACCGGAGCCGCTTCAGGCCCGCTTTCCAGCAGAGGCCGTGCAACTCCCCATGCGCATACATGCGGTACTGAACCGAAACGCCGGAACGATCATCGGCGTCGGCGCGGAGGTTTTCGAGCGGAAGCTCGTCGAAACGTTCAAAAGTGCCGGACACGACATTACCGTGGAAACCGTGGAGCCGAAGGAAATCCGCGCGCGGTTTCAGGATGCGGCGAAGCGCGGCTACGATGCTCTCATCATCGGCGGCGGCGACGGATCGGTGAATGCGGCGGCGGAGGTGCTTCTCGACCATCGGACGGCGCTTGGAATTTTGCCGCTCGGAACCATGAACAGGCTCGCGCGCGATCTGGGACTTTCCGCCGATGTCGATGCTGCCCTCCGCCTGCTCGCCGAGGCTGAACCGGGTAAGATCGACGTCGGCGAGGTTAATGGTCACATTTTCCTCTGCAATTCCTTTATCGGCCTGCCGCCGATGGTAACCGAACGGCGCGCGAAACTGCGCGGACGGCCGCTTTTCGAGCGGCTCAAAGGTTATGCAGCGATGCCGATGGAAATCGCTCGCGGCGCAAGGCGGTTGGCCATTCTGGTTGACGACCAGGAAGCCGCTCGAGCGCATCGCGCGCTGACCGTGGTCGTTTCCAACAACGCCTATTGCGAAGGTGCCAATCTTTTTCTCAAGAGACGGGCGCTCGATGAAGCCAGACTAGGTCTGTATATCTCCAAGCATCGGACCGTGCCTCGCACCGTATGGCTACTGCTGCGCGCAGCGCTGGGGTTGTGGAAGGGAGATCCGAATCTGGAGTCGAGCGAATTGGAGAAGGTTACAATTCACTCCAAGAACAAGCGCCTTCGCATCGCCAATGACGGAGAGCTGCTGACGCTCGAAACGCCACTGCAATATCGCATTCGGCCAAAGGCGCTGACGGTCCTCTTGCCGAAGAAGGACGCCGCATGACGCGGATCGCGCTCATTGCCGATCTGCATTTCGGCTCGGTCCCAGCGCGGCTCGCCGAACAGCTGGCGCTGGACCTGGAGCGCATCCAGCCTGATCTCATCATTGTCGCCGGCGACCTCACCATGCGGTCGACGCGCGTCGAATTCGCTGACGCGAAGGTCTGGCTTGAGGGGCTAAGAGCGCCGCTTCTGGTGCTGCCGGGCAACCATGATCTTCCGGTCTGGAGCATCTTCGAACGCTTCGCCAATCCGTTCGCCCGCTATTCTCGTGCGTCCGGCGCGAAACTCATGCCGGTGTTCGAAGACGGACAATCCTTCATCCTGGGGCTGAACACCACTGCGAGCTGGCAACCTAGTCTGAGATGGCAGGACGGTACGGTCCGCAGGCGGGACCTGGCAGCCGCGCGTCTGCTTCTCTCCGAGGCGCCATCGGAAAAGGCGCGTATCGTAGCAACCCATCATCCTCTGTCGGCGATCGAGGGGTTACCGCGTTCGACAAGACCCGTGCGCCGCGCTGCCCGGGCCGTGGCAATGCTCGCCGAGCAAAATGTGGAAATGGTACTGTCGGGCCATATCCATCAGACGTATGCCGTCGCTCTGCAACGGGCCGCCGGAACGGTGGTTGCGGTGGGTGCGCCGACGGCCCTGTCGACCAGAATGCGCGGCGAACCGAATGGGTTTTGGCTGATTGAGGTCTTGCCGGAGCGGTTTCGGCTGTCGCTGCACAGCTTCGATGGAGCCGGTTTCGTGGAGGCCCGTGCACCGGTGGAATTCGCTCGTGCCCGCCCTATCTCTGGCAGTGCCGGAATATGAGCACCTAGCCGACAATCGTTAAGTAAATACAGTTTTGTCATCCCCGCGCAGGCGGGGATCCAAGTATTCGGCGGTGGCTCTTCATTTACTGGATCCCCGCCTGCGCGGGGATGACACTAGAAGTCCAGGCGTCGCCTGCACCTAAACGGCTCGTGCTCTGGCGGCGTTGCGCTTATTCGCTCGTTGCTCCGCGGGCAATTGACGATGTCGGGTCGAAGGCGATGACGGCGCGCGTCCCCTTATGGTTGGGGTCGTAGCGCAATTCTGCACCGAGCTTTTGCGCCATCGCCTTGATTATGATGCTCCCCAGCCCGCTGGAATCCGGCGCGTGGCCATTGACAAGTCCGACGCCGTCGTCCTCGACGCTGAGCACGCTGCGGTTAGGCTCGACCGCTTGCAGCCTTATTCGGATCGGGCCGTTTCCTTCCGGGTAGGCGTGCTTGCGCGCGTTCAACACCAGTTCCGTCAGCATCACCCCAACTGCAACAGCGCGATCGGGCTCGATCTCGATGGGGTCAGCCACCAGCGTGAAGGAATCGCCCCCGTCATCGTCGCCCGCCGCATTTTCAATATCTTCGGCCAGCGCCTCGATATAGCGGTGAAGCGATACGGACTGCACATTCGGGGAAGTGTAAAGGCTGCGATGCACCTTGGCGACGGCAAGCACCCGGCCATGCGCCTCCATCAGGGCATCCGTGATTTCGGGGGTCGCGCCACGCGCCTGAAACTGCAACAAAGACGCGATGAGCTGAAGGCTATTGCTGACCCGGTGATTGACTTCGCGCAACAAGACCGCGCGCTCCTGTGCCAGCGCCTTATAGCGATCGCGTGCGGCTGCCGTTTCCGCCTCGGCGGCTTCCTTGGCGCGGCGAAGATTGGCGGATTGTATGCCCGCTTCGATATCCGCTCGCAAAAGGGCGAGAAATTCGCCCCGAACGTCCTTGATGAGATAGTCGGCCGCACCCGCCTTCAGGGCGGCGACAGCGGTATTGCTGTCCTGGGCGCCCGTCAGATAGATGACCGGCGGCGGATCGGGCAATTTCTGGATTTCGGCAAGGATCATCAGCCCTTCCTGATCGGGAAGGTGATGGTCTAGGACCACCGCGTCGATACCGCCGGCAGCAATGCGCTTCAATCCGCTCGCGCCGTCCGAAGCAAGTTCCGCGCCGAAGCCGTGCCTCTCCAAATCCTTTTTGACAAGGTGGCCAAGCGCTTCGTCGTCGTCGATGAACAGGACGTGGACGCCCGCATCTTGCATCATGAGGTCTCCGGCACCTGAATCACGGAGAAGAATAGCCCGAGTTGGCGAATTGCATGAGCAAATTGCTCATATTCCACCGGCTTTGTCATGTACACGCTGCAACCGAGTTCATAGCAGCGTTCGATTTCCCGCTTGTCGTCCGTTGTTGTGAGAACGATGACCGGCACCTTTTTAAGGGCTTCGTCGGCCTTGAGGCCCTGCAGAATGTCTATTCCCGTCATGTCCGGCAGGTTGAGATCGAGCAGGATGAGCAGGCTTCCCGAGCTGTGCTGGTGCTGCAGCAGATAGTCCATCCCTGCGCTCCCTGTCGGGAAGTGCAAAATGGGATTCTTGACCCCGGCCCGAACGATGTTCTTTTCGATCAGCCGGGCATGTCCCTCATCATCCTCGATCATGACGATGGTCACAGCATTGTTCATGCGCTTATCCTTTTTCCTTCGCCGAGCAGAGTGCGGGGGAGCGCGACGCGAAAGACGCTGCCCTCGCCGGGAGTGGAGTCCACGGTGATCGAGCCGCCCAGCCTGCGGACCAGCGCCCGCACATGAGCAAGCCCCATGCCTTCTCCCGGCCTGTCCTGTACGCCCGCCCGCCTGAACAGCTCGAATATTCGGGTCTGATCGCGCCGTTCAATTCCGCGTCCGTTATCGCTGATCTCGACGATCACCTTGTTGCCTTGATTTTTAGCCTCGACGTTGATCTGCCCCTGAACATCCTTGCGCAGATATTTAAGCGCGTTGTCGACCAGATTGGAGAAAACCTGCTCGATGGCTAGACGGTCGGACACGATGGTCGGCATCGCGGCCACCTTGATTTCGGCATCAGCTTCCTGCGCCTGGTGCGCCACGGCCGACGTGATAGAATCAAACATCTCGTTCATGTCGATCGGCTCGGGCTGCAGCGTGCGATTGCCTTCACGCGAAATCGTCAACACCGCATTGATCAGCCGATCCATCTTGGTAATCGACGCCTTGATGAAACTCAGAGCTTCATCGAAATCTTCTTCGAGCCGGGCGGTTGGCGCCGCCCCGTTCATCAATGCCTGATCGTCATCGGAACCGTTGACGGAGCCATGGGCAGCCGGTTTCAGCCCTTCGAACAGGTCTCCCTTCAGCGCCTCCAATTCGCTGGTGAAACCCATGATGTTGACCAGCGGGGAGCGCAGGTCATGGCTGACGATGTAAGCAAACTTCTGGATTTCCTCGTTGGCGGCGGTGAGCTCCGCCGTCCGGGCGGCGACATTGGCCTCCAATTCGGCATTCGACTCCTTCAACACCTCCTGCGCACGGCGCATGGTGACGTTGGCCCGGCGGAAAACGAGCAGCGACACCACCGCGAGGATAAGAATGAGCGTCACCGAAACCATGTTGACGCCAAGCAGCCATCGCTCCTGACTGCGGGCCAGGTCGTGTTGAAGCTCGCGCTGTTGGCTGGTCTCTTTGCCAATTTGTTGGACAATTTCGCGAATGCTGTCCATGTATCGGAGGCCAAGACCGCTGCGCACTAGCGCTACCGCTTCATCGCGCTGTCCAGCATCGTACAGTCGCAGGCTTTCGGACATTTCATCCAGCTTGCCACGAACAAGCGGTCTGAGGCGCATGACGCTCTCTTGTTGAGACGCATCGCCTTCGATCGCACGTTCGATCGCGCTCACCTGCCGAGGACGTTGGTCCGAGTCTCATTGTAAATCTGGAGAAATTGCGGGTCTCCAGCCAGCAAATAGCCGCGTTGGCCACTTTCCATCCGGCGCATGGACGCGCCCAACTCGTCGAGCCGGTTTTGTGTGTCGATTGTTTGCATGAGCCGATCCCGCTCGCGTTGCGTATGGTCCAGCAAGGCCATGGAGACAAGGACGGTCAGTCCCAAGAGCGCAAAAGCCGCTCCCAGCAGGACCGGCGCATGCGGGATGCGCGAGACGTCAAAACCCTTGAGATAATTGGCCGCCCGTATGCTTTGACATGGACCCTGACGCAATAGTGGCACCCCGAAGTCAACGCTTCGGGGTGCCTGGCGTAATCAGCTCAGTTGAAAAGGACCGATTCCGAAATCAGCGCGTGCACGCAGGCGCGTTCGGGTCTTCCTTGCGATACTCCTCTATCTTCTTAACGGCCTGATCCTTCAACTCGCCGGCCTTTTCCGAAGCCTTCTCCGCAACGTCTCCGGCCCGCTCCTTGACCTTGTCGAAGGTTGTTTTTTCAGTTGCCGCGTAATCGGGCGCGGCTAGCAGAGCTTCCTTGGTCAGGGGGACCATGATTTGGCGTTCGCCGTTCTGTTCCGTATATGTGATGGTCTCGAAGGGAAGCCCGACCTGCTTGGCTCCGAGGCCCAGGAAGCCTCCGACGCCGACCACAACGGTCGTGATCTTTCCGCCGCGATCGAAAAGCATGTCGCTGACATCGCCGATTTTCTCGCCCGAAGCGTTCACGATCGGCTTGCCGACATAATTCGCTACCCGCCACTCATTGGCGCTCTGTGTGAGCTTGAACGCGCTGTCCGTGGATTGCGCCATTGCCTGCGTGGCAAACCCAACGAGCACCGCTGCTAGAACAGTCGACTTCATCTCATCGTTCCTTTTCATTCTGCTGAACGATACCCAGCCTTGGCGGCGCCAAATTGAGAGTTTCAGAGACGGCTGGCAAGGTCGGCGAATGAAATACCGCCGACCTTACCAAAATTTAAGCTGTGCGGTCGAGCCAACGATCGACTTCGCTGCGAATTTCGTCACGAGCTTTTCCGTAGCGTTCCTGCAGCTTGCCTTCCAGCTGCTCGCGCTGGCCGTCGATTTGATCAAGATCGTCGTCAGTAAGCTGGCCCCACTGTTCCTTGATGTTGCCTTTAAACTGTTTCCAGTTTCCTTCAATACGGTTCCAGTCCATCTGCGATCTCCCGTGATGGGCAGTTTTAGATTTGTTTGCCGCCGCCGATTGACGGGCAGCCTTTTCGTTAGCCGCGCCGCACCAGGCCGCCGATCAACGAGATTACGAAAAGTATGATGAACACCCAGAACAGGATCCGGGCACCGTCCATCGCCACACCGGCCACGCCGCCAAATCCCACGGCGGCAGCGACGAGGGCAATGACGAGAAATACAATGGCATACTGGAGTAGATTTCCCATTGATGTCGTCCTCCGCTTTAACTGGCCCGCGCTCTAACGTCGGGCAGCCGGGTAATGCATGGTGTAAAAGAGAGTTCCGGGAAGCCCGAAGAAAGTGGCAGAGCCCCAGGCAAAAGACGGGAAAAGGTGGAGGGAATCAGTTGGAGGCTGCGGATTTCTGCTGCGCCCCCTCCATCAGGGCTTCGAGGCGCGCTCTGGCGCGATTGACACGGCTCTTCACGGTTCCGATCGGGCAGGCGCAAATGAGCGCAACTTCCTCATAGGACATATTTTCGACCGTGACGAGGATCAGCGCCTCTCGCTGGTCTGGCGGCAGGTCTCCCAGGTTGCGCATGACATCGCCGAATTCCAAGGTCTTGTCCTGCGATGCCTGGACGACGAATTGGGAACTGTCCATCGTCCGGGCGTATTCATTCTGATGTTTCTGCCGGCGCAGGCCATTATAGAAATTGTTGCGAAGAATAGTGAACAGCCAGGCCTTGAGGTTGGTGCCCTCCTGAAAATTGGAGAGATTGTTCCAGGCGCGGATCAACGTCTCCTGCACAAGATCGTCCGCTTCGGTCCGATTATGGCAAAGCGAAATCGCGAAAGCGCGCAGGCTGGGGATCGATTTGACGAGATCGTCGCGCAAGGTTGAAGAAGGAGATGTCATTTCGTCTCCGATTCCTTGCTTTCCAGCTCTTTGAGAAGCTGTAGGAAGCGATCGGGAATTGGCTCGTCCAACAGCCCCTTATATAGGCCCTGCAACTGCGCGCTCAAGCCGGCCAGGTTGGCCGCTTCCTCCTTTTCCTCAGGATCGAGCGACGAGGACTCGTCAGGGCCCGTCGCCTCTGCGGCATTGTCCCTCGTCTCGTCATCATCCGATCCGGGCGGAGTTGCGGCCATTTCGTCGTTCTTACCCATTTCCACTCGCGATCCGTATTTTCCCCTCCCGCCAAGCACGAAAGTGAGCGCGACGCAACAAATTTTCACATTGGCAGAGGAGCCTTGCTTACTATAAAGGGAATCTGAAATCTTCACTTAAGAAAAAGGAATTGCCATTCATGCCGATTTCTCAGGAAATTGCGCCGCATCTGCCTCACCTCCGGCGGTTTTCGCGGGCGCTCTCCGGCTCCCAGGCGAGTGGCGACGCTTATGTTGTCGCCGTGCTGGAAGCCCTGGTCGCTGACGCGTCCATCTTTCCGGAGGATTTAAGCCCTCGGGCGGGGCTCTATAAGCTTTTTCTGCAAATGTGGAATTCACTGGACGACGTCCATACGGTTCTGAATTTCGATCCGACCGCAACCGAAGCGGTTCATAGCATTCAGACGATCACGCCGGAGGCGCGGCAGGCATTTCTGCTGCTCAGCGTCGAAGGGTTCGCGCCGGCCGAGATCGCGCAAATCCTCGGCGTCGACGTCAGCGGTGTTGCAGGCCTGATCGATCAGGCCGATCGCGAAATCGCCGAGCAGCTCGCGCCGGCGGCCATTCTCATCATCGAGGATGAACCGCTCACCGCTGCTAATCTGCAGATCCTCGTCGAGAGCCTGGGGCACCACGTCACTGGCATCGCGCGGACCCATCGCGAGGCGCTCAGTCTGGTTGAAAGGGAACAGCCCGAGCTGATCCTGTCCGACATTCAGCTCGATGACGGTTCGTCAGGTGTCGAGGCGGTCAATGAGATTCTCGGCTCGCTGGATTTGCCGGTGATCTTCATCACCGGTCATCCCGAACTGCTGCTCACCGGCGAACGGCCGGAACCGGCGTTCCTGATCCCCAAGCCGTTCGATCCCAAGACGGTCAAAGCGATCATCAGTCAGGCGCTGTTCTTCGACGTAAAAACGCATAAGGGCGTGTAGGCGCCAGACGCTCGGTCGCAAGCTGTTGGCGAGGCTATCCTCCGCAGCCGTGGGAGCCCCGTTCCGATTCAATCGGAACGGAAAGGCTAGCGTGCCCAGGGTCTATTGCTTCACTTGGCCGGTGTTGGGCGCAGCTGAGAAATATCGGGCCAAATAGTCCAGAATGATCTGCCGGTCTTCGGGATCGGGTTCGGGCATGCCCTTCTCCTCGACCATCAGCCGGATCACCGCGTCCCAACGCTCACGTGACAGCCGCTGCTGCATGATAAGAAACGGCGAGTGACAGTAATTACATTGCGCGATGACGGTCTCTACGCCCTCGGTCCGCGGCATACCGGCAAATTCGTCACTGGGGTTGTATTTCGGCCCGGATGAAGGCCCGGCCAGTGGAGCGAGCGGGTTGATATTGCCGGCCGCACCATTGCGCGCGGTGGGATCATAGCCCTGAGCGCCCAATGGAGCGGCGGTGCCTGCAATCGCCATATGCACAAAAAGAGCAGCCGCTCCATGGCGCGCCGCCCAAATCATCGCCTTCGTCAGCGCCAATTACGAACTCCTGGCCGACCAAGCCTAACTCGTTCTGATCCAGGCAGAACGCACCCGGCTCGATCTTTTGTTGTCTTCGCGGCTCATGCGCTACGACGCAAACACGGCGATCCGGTGCTGCATGTTGTTGCCATATCCGTTCGGATTCCAACCCGGAACAACCTGTGGCTGCATATTGCCTTTCGCATCCGTTGCCCGTGCCCAGATTTCATAATAGCCCATCGCCGGCAGGGCGATCTGCGCTTTCCAGCGCTGCCAAGCATATTTGTTCGCAGGCTTGGCGAGATCGGCTTTTTGCCAGTTTGCGCCGAAATCGGCCGACACATGCATGTCCGTGATGTCGAGATCGCCCGCCCAGGCGTGGCCGCGCACTTCGAACGCTTCCTTGGCTTTGACTTTGGCCCCGGTCGCGGGGGCCGTAATCAGCGATTTGACCGGCATCGATTCCATGATGGCCATATCCTCCTTCGGCACTTCGGTGCCGGGAGCCACCGGATATTTCGGCATGCGGTACGCCGGCGAGGCCATTCTGGTTCCATCATGGACCTTGTCGCGGATCCAAATGCGCGTCAGCCATTTCTGCGACGTTGACCCTGGCCAGCCCGGGATTACGAGGCGCAGCGGGTAGCCGTTAGCCAACGGCAGCGGTTCGCCGTTGATTGCCCAAACAAGGAGATTGTGTTCGTCCATCGCCTTGGCGATCGGCACGCCCCGGGAAAGACTATCTTTCTTGGGATCGCCGGACAGATCCGGGTCGTTGCCGTAATGCCCTGTGTAGACCGCGGAACTTTTCACACCCAATTTTTGCAGCACATCGCGAAGCCGTACGCCCGTCCACTCAGGGCAGGCAACCGCTCCAAAAGTCCATTGATTGCCGCTCGCAGCAGGCTGAAAGAAGGCCCGCCCGTTGCCGGCGCATTCGAGCTGCAGTCGAAGTTTAACGTTTTCGAAGTCTTTCTTAAGATCGGCTATTGTGAGTTTCGCGAGAGTTCTCGACCTCCCCGTCGATGGTCAAGTTCCAATCCTTATCCGCTATTTCTTTGTTCTCGGGGATCCCGCCGTGGTTGCGAACGAAGAGACGATTGGCGGGTGTCATCTCGTCATCCAGCAGATGTGGCGGCGTCTGCAAATTGATGGGCTTGTCACCAACCGAGATCAGACCGTCCTTTCCGGGCAGCAGACCAGGTGTATCCTGGGCGAGCGCAACGGGCACAAGGCCCTGGCCGAGATTTTCGCGGAACGGAATGGAAAATCCCAGGACGCTCCCCACCGTGGCCGCAGATGCGATCTGCAGAAAACCGCGGCGATCGCTATCGAGCCGCAGTTCGGTCTCGGAAACTGACGTACGCTCAGACATGTACCAATACTCCAGAGTTTTGGTGTCCAGCTCACTCTGAATGGCACGAACGCGCATTTCGTGAGAACCACCAGAGCGTCATAGAGGAGCGTATTTTAAGCATACGGTCCCGATTCATAAAGCAACCAGTGTAAAAATGAATTTGGGGAGGCAGGCTCCTCATGCGGATGCGCGCCTCAAACATCGCCCTACGCCGAAGCGCCGCGTGATGGTAGAAGCAATCGCTCACCCACCCACGCCACAAACTGGCGCCGGCAGCGAAGACAGGCCCCGGACATGCGCGAAGCTCAACATGATCTGATCGTTTTCGGCGCTACCAGTTTCGTCGGCAAACTGCTTTGCCGGTATCTCGCGGAACAGTTCGGCGCAGGCGAGCAATTGCGATGGGCAGCCGCCGGGCGCTCGCTCGCCAAGCTGGAAGAGCTGCGTGCGTCGCTTGGCGCAGGCCAAGCCGCCTTGCCGGTCATCGTGGCAGACGCATCCGATGAGACAGCTCTCGCCGCGATGTGTGCGCAAGCACGCGTTGTGATTTCGACGGTCGGGCCCTATGCGCTTTACGGGGAGCCACTGGTCAAGGTCTGCGCCGAGACCGGCACGGATTATTGCGACCTGACGGGAGAAGTGCATTGGATCAAGCGCATGCTCGACCGCTACGGGTCCGCCGCGAAAGCCTCGGGCGCGCGCATCGTGCATTGCTGCGGCTTCGATTCCATCCCTTCGGACCTCGGCGTCCACTTCCTGCAGGAGGAGGCGCTGGGCCGCTTCGGCGAATACTGCCCGAAAGTCTCGATGCGGGTCAAAGCGATGCGCGGCGGAGCTTCGGGCGGCACCATCGCAAGCATAATGAACATCGCCAAGGAGGCCGCCGCCGACCCTGCCCTGCGCAAGCAATTGGCGAACCCCTATCTGCTGTGCCCTCAGCCCGCGCCGAATGTGCGCCAGCCGGGAGTGCGCGGCGCTGCCTATGATCCCGATTACGGCGCCTGGGCCGCGCCTTTCGTCATGGCAGGTATCAATACCAGAATTGTGCATCGCTCCAACGCGCTGGACGGCTATCCTTACGGACGGGATTTTCGCTATGACGAGGCCGTGCTCACCGGAGATGGCCTCGCCGGGCGCGCCAAGGCTCTCGCCATCACCGGGGGGCTTGGCGGTTTCATGGCTGCCAGTGCCCTGCGGCCGACCCGCTGGGCATTGGGGCGCGTTTTGCCGTCACCGGGGCAAGGGCCGACCCCCGAGGCGCAGGCGAGCGGCTTTTACGATTTGCGGTTTATTGGCACGACGTCCGGCGGTCAGAAGCTGCGTGCGAAAGTCGTAGGCGCCGGCGATCCCGGCTATGGCTCCACCTCGAAAATTCTAGGCCAGGCAGCCGCGTGCCTGGCTTTCGATGTACCGAGGACCGAAAAACGCGGCGGCTTCTGGACGCCCGCCACGATCTTCGGAAGCCGTCTCGTCGAGCGGCTGCGTTCCCATGCCGATCTTCAATTTGAAATCATCGAGTAGCGAGCGCTGCGGATCATGATTTGAGTGATGCCCGCCAAGCTTCGAAGCGGGCCGCTTTCCCGGCTGCGTCATAGACCTCGAACACCTCAAGCTCCTGCCGCCGTGCCTCACACGCGGCCAACACTTCCTGCTCTGCTTGCATTTCGGCGAGGCAAGCCTGCTCGGCCTCTCGCATCGACCCGACGAGCAGGCGCTGTTCCGCCGCCTGCCGCGCTTCGCGCATCAGCTTGTCGCGGTCTTCTGCGCCGAGCCGTCCAAGCAGTTCCTCCGTTTCGCCGGGGCTGGGCGGACGCAGGTCGGAGGGCATGGCGCCCCAGACCAGCCGGTTGCAGACAGTGACCGCGCGCTCCAGCTCCCGTTCGGCGTGAAGCTTGGCATTCGCCAGCGCATTCGGCCGCTTGCGCAACTCGTCGACATTGCGTTGCTGCGCAGCCAGAATGGCCGCGCCGATCGGCTCACTCCAAACAAGGCTGGCATCAAACTCATTCGCCATGCAGTTTCCCCTGGTCCATTCGCAAAATTACTCGTTTGCCGTGGCGCTAGGATGTCTCAGCAACAAAACCCACCGCAAGTGTCAAATCGCGCGTGCGAGGCCTTCCGCCGCCTGATGCTGCATAACGGCCCGGCGCCTTACTTCTCCGCCGCCAGGCGCTTCCGATACGCCTCGACGGGCAATCCGCCCACACCCCAATCTTCCAGCTCCACCTCATCAATCACGATGAAAGTTGTCGCCGGGTCCTTGCCCAGTACGCGCACCAGCACCTCCGTCACGCCCGCGATGACCTCGGCCTTTTGCGCCCGGGTGGCGCCTTCTTTGGTGATCTTGATGTTGACGTAGGGCATGGGTCCTCCTTGGCGCTCATCCGCGCATATCATAGTGCAAAACTTCGGAAATGATCCGCTCCTATCATCGAAGCGGACGAGGGTGAGAAATCCGTGAAAATTCGGCCGGGCCGAATGTGCGATCGCGGCGAACGCCGTCAGCCGATGCGGCGGGCGCCGCTCTCCTGGGCCACTTCGTCCAGGAAGCGCTCCACCGATGTGGAAAGCCGTGCCGCGACAGCCTGAACGCCGTGCGATGCGGCCCGGACCCGTTCGGCCTCATTCGCGGTGTGCTCGATCTCGGTGACCACTGAGGTGACGCTCGTGGACGCGAGCACGGTACCCTCGGAAGCAATCTTGATCGACATGGCGATTTCGTTCGTGGCGGCGTGCTGCTCCTCGACGGCGACAGCGATCGCTGCGGTAAAATTGCTGACTTCGGACATCGTTGCGGTGATGGCGCGAAGCGAGCCGACCGCGCTCGCCGTCGAACTCTTGCACCCTGCCAATGAGGAGCGAGATTTCCTGTGTGGCCTTGCCGGCCTGATCGGCGAGCGACTTGACCTCCGACGCGACGACGGCAAAGCCCTTTCCGGCCTCGCCCGCACGGGCGGCCTCGATCGTGGCGTTAAGCGCCAGCAGATTGGTCTGTTCGGCGATCCCACCGATCAGTTGCACCACTTCGCTGATCTTTTCCGCCGATTGCGCCAGGCCGGTGACCTTGGCGTCGGTCTCGGCGGCGATGGAATTGGCGCGATCGACAACGCCGCTCGTGCGTTCGGTTTGGGTCGCGATTTCCCGGATCGAGGCCGACAGTTCCTCGGCAGCGGTGGCGACAGTCTGGACGTTGGCGGAAGCATTGTTGGACGCCAGTTTCGCGGCCGCGGCTTCCTTTCCGGCGGTGTCCGAGGCTCCGGACAGCTTGGCTGCGACCTCCTCCATGCTCCCCGTTTCTTCCTTGAAGGCGGCGAGAATTCCGGCGATCGTACCCTCAAACTGCTGGACGAGGCGCTGGATGGCGGAGTTGCGCCGTGCGGTGCTCTCAAACTCAAGTTTGGCCTGGCCTTCGAGCCGCTCCCGTTCGATTGCATTACCCTTGAACACAGTGATGGCGCGGATCATGCCGCCGATTTCGTCTCGCCGCGGCGCATCGCCGAGAGGCGCGTCCGTTGTCCCCTCAGCCAACAAGCGCATGACCCCTGTGACGTTCGTCAGGGGCCTGACAATCGACTGTGCCACCAGATAACCCAGCGCACCGGCCAGGGCGAAGAGTATGAGCGCGGCGACGAACACATTGCGGTTCAGGGCCGCAATCACTTCGCCGATTTCGTCGCTTCCCTGGAGCGCGAACAGGGTCCAATGGGTGCCCTCGAAGCTAAAAGGCGCTGCAACGCCGGTCAGTTTAATGTCCCGATATTCGCCGTCCAGCGTGACCGGCTTGCCGTGCCTGGCTTCTTCAAGAACGCCGGGCGTGATTTTCGTCCGGAGTATGTCCTGCCCCTCGATGAACTGTGAATCGTTTCGCATCAACCCATCTGCGCCGACGAGAATGGTCTCACCCGTGCGCCCCAGCCCCGTCGGCTTGTTGACGATGGAATTGATGCGACCGATCGGCATCTGGAAGGCGAGCACGCCGATCGTCTGTCCGTTTTCCACGATCGGGGTTGCGATGAAGCTCGCAGGGGCGCCGTTGCTTGGCGCGTAGGCCTGAAAGTCGAAGAATGCGGTCGATCCCAGTGTACCGGCCTTCGCGGCTCTGAAGGCTTTACCTAGATCGGTCGACGCCCAGGGTCCACCATCCTTCTCGGCAAAGTTCGTACTGAAGTCCTCTTCTTTGAAAACCGTGTAGACCAGGTCTCCATCTGCATCGAACAGGAAGATGTCATAATAGCCGCGCTCGGTTAGGAACTGGCGGAACCATGGGTGAAATCGGCCATGGACGACGTCATAGCCCTCTCCCGACGGTCCTTTGTCCAGCAAATGCTTTTTGCCCAGCGCATTCGGATTGTCATGAATATACGTTTTTTTCAGCGAGGCGGATTTATCGCCCGGCGTTGCGTGGAATGCCTCGCCCATCGACTTCAGCGCGTCGACCGTGAACGGGTTCGTTGCGGTCAGGATAAGATCCTGATGAATTTCCTTGAAATATTCGTCGAGCGCTTCACTCCGCGACTTCGCGACGCCGCCCAGCCGGTCCTGAGTGAGACTGTCAATCCGGTCTGATGCCGTGATGGCGCTGGAAACGGCGACGCCCACACCCACGACTATGGCAAATCCCACAATGAGGCCGGGGATCTTGAGCCGCAGCGGGATGTCGTTCCACTTCATTGCGTCGTCCTTGGAACAGGGCGTGCCGATGCAGTTGCGCACGCGCGTGGTCTCAACGCGAGATTGAAACGCAAAATGGTATGTTTACGCTTAAAGCGCCGCCGAATTGGTGTTTTGCGGATTTTAATCGCGGAGCGGCGCGGCGGAGGGCTAATGCATCGGACCGAAAAGTGGACGCACTTTTCGGATAATCTGATGCATAAACAAACGACTAGAGCGCAGCTCCGCGTTCAGCGGGGCGTCCGTCGCCTAGTCTAATCAGCGTCGCGCGGCGGCCCCTTATTGCCAGCGCGGCGGGCGAGGCGTGCAGCCCGCCCTTTGGCAAGTTGCACCCATTTGCGGCAACTCGCTCGCCCCAGGCTGCAGCGTATCTTGATCTGAGGCTTGGCCGAGGCCTGCTTCATGGGCGCGCCGAGCGCCGGGAGCGGCTCCAACCCGGCGGCTTCGCGCTCGGACCGCTCGATAAGCTGCTTCGCCGTCATTCCGTCAAGAAACGGGTTTGCTTCCATCGCGGCTTTGCTGAGCAGGTTCGACACGGGCGTTTCGGGTTCTGCAGCGATCACGTTGACGGCGCCGCTGGGCCCGACCAGAAAGGCCAGCCGCAAATGCGAGGGCTCCGTCGCGATGCCGCGACCCTGTAGAAACGCAGCATTGGCTCGCGTATAGGCGAGCGCGGCATCCCGCGCTACCTTCGGATCGACCCGCAGTGCCAGAATTTCGGCATCCGATTTGCCCTCGGTCACCTCCGGAAAATATCGCAGAACGACATCGAGAAACGTGCTGCTGATGAACTGGAACGGTCCCAGCGCCGAAGACGCCGGATTCTTGGCGAATTGCCGCCCGCCCGACTCTGCCTGCATCAGCCGGTCGAGGAACAGCTGCTCGGCCTTGCTCGCGGCGGCGTCCTGTGCCAGCTCTTGGGCAGTGACCGCGCCTATCTGCAAACACAGCAAAGCGGCTGCGAGCAGCGGTAGGATCGTTCTGAACGAGGACGCACCGCCGGAGAAGACGCTGAACGCTGGGTCGGGAGACATATGCATACCGGACTGCCGCTCGCTTGCTTTCAGCGAAAATAATCGCATTGCCGCCGCGCCCGCAACCGTTAGACGGCATAAAGGTTGCAAGACTCGCCACTTAGCGCTCATGCTCGACTTTGCTGCAGTGGCGAAGATCCACCGCGGCATTCGAGCGTGATCCCGGCCGGGCACCGGTTCAAACTGCAGCCGACGTGCGGCGACCGCCAGCCATCACCTCGCGGATGATTTCGGCTGCCTCGATAATGTCGGCGCGGCTAATATCGATATGCGTGGCCGCCCTGATGGTGGCGGGTCCTTCCACGCCGATGCGAATGCCATTGGCGAGCAGTTCGAAGGCAAGCTGCTCAGCTTTCACGATGTCGGGAGCCAGGCTGAAAAAGACGAGATTGGTCTCCACCGGCGTCAGGACGATCTCAATGCCGGGGATACCGCGCAGCGCCCCCGCCAAAAGCTGCGCATTCGCGTGGTCTTCGGCGAGCCGCTGGACATGGTGATCGAGAGCATGAATCCCCGCTGCCGCCATGATGCCGGCCTGCCGCATGCCGCCGCCAAGGCGCAGCTTCCAGATCCAGGCTTCCTTGATGAAGGCGTGGCTCCCGGCGAGAGCGGCTCCGATCGGACAGCCGAGGCCCTTGGAAAAGTCGATCCAGACGCTATCAACCGCGTCGGCGTAGGCGCGGGCCGTCGTGCCTGAAGCGACGACCGCGTTCAGCAGCCGCGCTCCGTCCATGTGCAGCTTGAGGCCTTCACTGCGCGCCGCCTGGCTGATGGCCTGCAGCTTGGTCAGCGGCCAGACGGAGCCGCCCCCCGCATTGTGCGTCTGCTCGACCGTGACGAGGCTGGTTCGCGGCGCGCGCGCATAGCTCTTTCGGCTGCACGGCGTCCACCAGCGCTGAGGGTTCGAACATGCCCCGCTCCGCCGGTAATTCGCGGATGAATGCGCCTGCCAGGGCGGCGGCTCCCGCTCCCTCTGAGTTGACGATATGGCTGTCGGTGGCTGTCAGGATCTCGTCGCCGTGCCGGCAATGGACGAGAATCGCGATCTGATTGCACATCGTGCCGCTCGGCAGGAAGATGGCGGCATCCTTGCCCGTCAGTTCCGCGACGCGACGGCATAGCGCGTTCACGGATGGATCTTCGCCGCGACTTTCGTCGCCGACCGGTGCGCGTGCCATTGCCTCGCGCATGGCGGCGGTTGGTCTTGTCGCGGTGTCGCTGACCAGATCGATACGGATTTCGCTTTTCATTAGGGTGCTCGACTTGGCTGGGGGCGCTTCGGGAAACGATCCGACGTTCCCCGTCATTATAGCCATAGACCGAGGCTTCGCCATGGCGGCCATAATTGCTGATGATTTCGTCCAGCTGAGATGACCTGAGGCGGGTTGAAATAGCTTAGGCGCTCAAAGGATGTATAAATGCAATATCGAAACTGACCACCCGACGGGGGATGTTTGTCATGGCTGGATCGGAGCAGACTGAGATGCATTTCGGGGGTTATGAGGCCGCAGAAATCAGGAACACGCTTTATTCCGCCGTGCTCTCAGACGTGCTCGACGGATTTGGCTTTCGCGAACAGGCCATGCGTCCCTTCATCCGCCCGCTGGACGAGACAACCGTGCTGTTCGGCCGGGCGCGGACCGGGCTTTACATGGCGACCTATCAGGTGGCCGAAGGGGAGAACCCTTACGAGATTGAGATCGCCCTTGTCGACGACCTTAGGCCGGGGGACGTCGCCATCCTCGCCTGCGGCGGGCCGACCGAGCGAATTGCGCCGTGGGGGAACTGCTGAGCACCGCCTCCAAGTGCCGCGGTGCCGTGGGGTGCGTCACCGATGGCCTCGTGCGCGACGTCAAGCATATCCGGCAGATGGGGTTCCCGGTCTTCCATGGCGGCATCGGCCCACTCGACACCAAGGGCCGGGCCCGCATGGTCGAGATGGACACGCCGGTCGAATGCGGCGGGGTCCAGATCCATCCGGGCGATCTCGTTTTCGGCGACCTTGATGGTGTCGTCGTAATCCCTCAGGCGCAGGCCGCCGCCGTGCTGGCCCGCGCCTTCGAGAAGGTGACGGCCGAGAACACGACGCGCGAAGAGCTGCTCGAGGGCCTCCTGCTGCGCGAGGTTTACGAGCGCCACGGCGTTCTCTGAGCGGTAGCCTATGCTCGGAGTTCCGTAATCCTCACACCAAATCGGCGAGAAGTCCCCGGGCCGCTGAGCGCGTCAGCTTCTTTTCCGCCTCCCAGCGGGTTGTGCCGTCAAGCTCGGCGAAAAACTGCACCTTGCCGCCGGCAAGCGCTGCGATCGGGCAGGCCGTCCCGGTAGATGAAGCGATTGCCGGTCAGGGCGGCGAGTCTCGGTCCGGGCGTCAGGATGCCGGCCAGGTTCAGCGGATCGGCGCCCGACACCGAAATCCACTCTCCGGAATGCAGGCCGGCGGCGGATCTCGCGCAGCAGGCCCACGGCTTCCGGCAAGGCGTATTGCTCGCCGGAGAATCCGGCAACGAAGCGGCCGCCGCGAATTTCGCCGCGTGCCTCCAGCCGGCGATAGACGCGCAGCAATTCGCGCCATGGCGGCAGCCATCCGCCTTCCCGCGCGAGCAGGCGCCAGAACACCACGCCGTAGCGGCGCAGCAGCGTGCGCGCGACATGCTCGACGGCCGCCGCCCTGGCCTGATCATCGATACCGCCCGGTGCGGGACGGCGTATCAGCGACCAGCGGCCGGCACTCTTCCATGCCGAAGGCGAGGACGCGCCCGCGCCGTTTCGCGCCCGCAATCGGCTTGCGGCGCTCGCGACGGCACCAGCAGCGCGCGCAAGCCGCCGAAGCTGTCGGACGTCACCAGCCCAGCGCCACGCAGCTCGCCCAGCGCCTCTTCGAGCTGGGGGCGCAGCAGACCGGACGGCTTCGGCCAGTTCGTCGAAAAACAGACGCGCCCTGTGCGCTCAGGCAGTCGAGCACCGCCTGTGCCCGCGGACTCGGCCGGCTCCCGTTCGCCGGCCCGACGAAGCGACATCCACGGCAGCACTTGCCGACGCTCCAGCAGCGCGATCGGCGTCGTGCGCACCGGCGCCATTCTTCGCGTCGCTGCCGTTCGCATCGGGAGGCGGGGTGAGCCGCGCCCAGGCGACCCGGCCGGCGAGGCATTGGGCGTCCAGCCAGCTCGGCCTCGTATCCCGCGACGCGCGCCGGCAGGATCTCCGTCTCCCACGCGCCGGCCGGCGCCTCGAACCCTTCGAGCGAAGCGAGCGCGACCGGCGAGCGCGTCCGGTCCCTGCAGCCGCGTCTCTTCCGTCAGATGCTGCCAGGCGAACAGGAAGCGGAGGAAATCGCGGGCCGCGACCGGCTCGATCTCCGCGCGCAGGCGGCCGATCGTATAGCGATGGATGCGGGCGAGCAGGCGCCGGTCGCACCATTGCTCGTCATTGGCGCCGGGAATGAAACGGCCGCGCAGGATGGAGCCTTCGACCTCCAGCGCCGCCAGCGCGCCGCCGATGGCCGCAGGCTCCAGGCCGAGCGGCGCCGCCAACGCCGTCTGCGTGACAGGTCCCAGGCCCTCCAGCCGCCCGCGCAGGATTTCGACCAGCGCCTGCTCCTGCGACCATACGGTCTGCGCCAGCTCCGCCGGCGGTGCGATGTCGGGCTGCCGCCTGGCGTCCGGCCATATGGCCTGGCACAGGCTCAGCCGTTCGGCCGCGACCCAGAGCCTCGCGTGGCGCGTGATCAGCTGCGTGGCGCGATTCTCGCCCGCGAGCGCCGCCAGCCAGCCGCTCCATGCGGGCACTGCCTCGACCTCCTCCTGGGTCAGGCAGCCGATCCACAGCAGCGCATCATGCAGTTCCTCGGCGTCGACGGGATCGGGCCAGGCTTCGCCCCGCACGCGGATGATCGCCTCCGGATCCAGCCGGCCGAGATCCGACGCGCTCTCGGGATCCTGCCAGCGCCGGGCCATGACGGCCTGCGTGCGGCGCTCCTCCAGGGGCGCATCGTCCAGGAAGGCGTAGGGCCGCGCCGACAGCACCTCCAGCGCGAGCGGCGAAGGCTGGGTCAGGTCGCAGGCGACGACGCGGATGTCGCCGGTCTCGATGCGCGCCAGCAGCCGTTCCAGCCCCTCGATGTCCATGGCCTCGTGCAGGCAGTCGGATATCACCTGGTCGGTCAGCGGATGGCTGGGAACCTCGCGTTCGCCCGCCGAGATTCTCCGCGCAGGCGATCTGGTCGGGGAATACGGCCGCGATCAGGTCCTCCGCCTGCATGCGCATGAATTGCGGCGGCACCTTCTTGCCGCCACGAAAGCGCGGCAATGCGAGCGAAATCCCTGCCGTCCAGCGCCAGCGGGTGGTGAACATCGGCGAGTCGAGCATGGCCTGGATCAGCACCGGCCTGACGCTGCTCGAATGGAGATAGCGCGCGACCTCGCCAAGCTCGAAACTGTGCGCCGTGGTCAGCGACAGCACGATGTTGTCCTCGGTCGCCGCCGCCTGCAGCTCGAAGTTGAATTTGCGGCAGAAGCGCTTGCGCAGCGCCAGCCCCCAGGCGCGGTTGATCCGGCTGCCGAACGGCGTGTGGATGACGAGCTGCATGCCGCCCGCCTCGTCGAAGAAGCGCTCCAGCACGATCGTGTCCTGCGTCGGCAGGCAGCCAAGCGCCGCGTGCGCCGCCGCCAGATATTCGATCGAGCTGCTCGGCGGCGGGCATGCGCGATGCCGATGTCCTCGGCCAGCCAGCGCAGCGCGGCCGCGCCGGACGGATCGGATCGCAGCCGCGCCGCGATCGCCGCCCGCAGGCGCGAGACCGAAGCCGAGAGCGCGTCGGTGCGGCCGGGCGCTTCGCCCAGCCAGAATGGGATGCTCGGCGGCTGGCCTTGCGCGTCCTCCACCCGCACCGTCCCCCGCTCGATGCGCTGAATGCGATAGGAGGTGTTGCCGAGCTGGAACACGTCGCCGGCCATGCTCTCGACGGCGAAGTCCTCGTTGACGCTGCCGATGACGTGGTTCTCGGGCTCCAGCACCACCTGATAGTCGGCGGTGTCGGGGATCGTGCCGCCGGAGGTCAGCGCCGTCGTCCGCGCCCCGCGCCGGCCCCGCAGCATATGGTTGACGGCGTCGTGATGAATGAGCGCGCCGCGCCGGCCCCGGCGCGTGGTGAAGCCGTCGGCCAGCATCTGCACGACCGCATCGAAATCGGCGCGCGCCAGCTTCCGATACGGCCAGGCGCGGCGCAGGCGTTCGTAGAGCTGCCGCTTCCGGCCAATCCTGCGCGGCGATCTCGGCGACGATCTGCTGGGCTAGCACGTCGAGCGGCTGGTCCGGGATCGCCAGGCGGTCGAGTTCGCCGCGGCGGACGCTGTCGAGCAGGGCGGCGCATTCCACCAGATCGTCACGGGAAAGCGGAAACAGCCGGCCCTTCGGGGTGCCGCCGACCGCATGGCCGGACCGGCCGACCCGCTGCAGAAAGCTGGCGATCGAGCGCGGCGATCCGAGCTGGCAGACGAGATCCACATCGCCGATATCGATGCCGAGCTCGAGCGAGGCGGTCGCGACCAGCGCTTTCAGCTTGCCGCTCTTCAGGCGCTGCTCGGCGGAGAGCCGATGCTCCTTCGCCATGCTGCCGTGATGCGCGGTGACGGCGCCCTTGCCCAGACGCTCCGACAGTGCATGGGCGACGCGTTCCGCCATGCGGCGCGTATTGACGAACACCAGCGTGGTGCTATGCGCTTCGATCAAGCCCACGAGCCGATCGTAAACCTGCTGCCAGACCTCCGCCGACATCACCGCCTCGAGCGGCTGGCCGGGAACCTCGATGGCCAGATCGCGCGGACGCTGATGCCCGGTGTCGATGATCGCCGGTTCAGCCGCCGGCTTGCCGTCCGGCGCGGTCCCCACGAGGAAATGGGCGATTTCAGCGATCGGATTCTGCGTCGCGGACAGGCCGATGCGCAGCAATCCGATCGCCGCAAAGAGCGGCAAGCCGTTCAAGCGAAAGGGTCAGATGGGCGCCGCGTTTGTTCGGCGCGATCGCATGAATTTCGTCGATGATGACCGAGCGCGTGGTCGCCAGCATCTTGCGGCCGGATTCCGAACCCAGCAGCACATAGAGCGACTCAGGCGTGGTGACGAGGATGTGCGGCGGGCGGCGGCGCATGCGGTCGCGCTCGGCGGGCGGCGTGTCCCCGGTGCGCACCCAACTGCGGATTTCGATATCGGGCAGACCGCTTCGGCGCAGCTGCTCGCGTATGCCGGCGAGCGGTATCTCCAGATTGCGGTGAATGTCGTTCGACAGCGCCTTCAGCGGCGAGACATAGACCACCTGGGTCGCATCGGTCAGCCGGCCTTCAAGGGCTTGCCGGACCAGCCCGTCGATGGCGGAGAGAAACGCGGCAAGCGTTTTGCCGGAGCCCGTGGGCGCGGCAATCAGCGTATGCTGCCCGGACTTGATGGCCGGCCAAGCTTCCGCCTGGGCCCGCGTCGGCGCCCTGAAGTGTTCGGCAAACCAAGCCGCTACGGCAGGATGAAAAAGCTCTGAAAGGTCCATGGCGATGGGAAGCAAAGCCGCGTACATTTGGCCTCACGGACGCACGTCTTGCCCCCCGTTCGGCGCACTCATCGGCCAGCATAGCCAATATTCAGTAAAGTGGGAGCGGATTTCCCGCATATCAATCTTTCGTCTCCACGAGCATTGCCCGGATCGGCGCAATTCGACCTGGGCAGTGCCGCCTGGCGAGTTCATTTCTTCGTTGGGCAGTAGGTATGGAGCCGCGTGGGATGCGGACTCAAGCTTCGCACGAGTTTGATGCGCGATAGCATCGCGAGGCGAAGCCTCCTATCAGGAGCACTCCCCCCGAAGCTGGAGAACGAACGTGCTCAACCTCAGCGACGTTGAACGGCGTATTCTCATCAACCAATCGCGGATTCTGGCGGCCCTTTATCCGCTGGAAACGACGGAATTCGAGCGCACGATCGAAATTCTGTCGGAGGGATATCACGAGGATTGGCCGGACGTTGTCTTTAAGGGCCTTAAGGCTCCGCTTCTCAGAGAGGAGATGAACTTCGTCTATCAGGTCCTGAATATGTATGACTGGCTGCAAAAATCCTACTATTCGCTGACGCTCGAAGAGAAGTTGCAGCTGAAAGAGCGGGTTCTGGTGTTTCCGGGATTCGACCCCGGAAGCGAGGGCCGGCATCTCGCTTATGCGCGCTTCTTGCTTGAAAACTTTGACCGATTCTCATTCACCGAGGTGGTCAAGCCACTAAACGCCGCCGGGCCGATGCGTGACGTCTATCAGGAAATGCTGCAAGAGCTGCCCACGGCGAGCAGCGAGGTGTTGTCCGCGCCGCAACTGAAGGCCGTGGTGGCTTACCTCTCGCGGATCGATTGCCCGCCATGCAATGGAAGCGCCGACGCACAGGCACCGCAACGGTCGCCGATCAGCAACGCAACATTTGGGTGATGCGCCGGATTTGCACGCCAGGACGCTTGGGGCGAGCATACCCCCGAGAGCGATTAGGGGTTCCGGCGCACCGCCGAAATGCTGAGCCTGTAGGCAAGCGTATCGTCGGTCCTACGGATATCTATCATAGGTTGCATTTGCCCGCGTCTGCAAGCGTATGCCCTACGCCGAAGGGAGTTATCACCATTGATTCGCTCCACCCAAAGCAGTCTCTGCGCAGGCCAAAACCGAGCGGTTGGGCTTCTCCCGGCCGGCAGTGTCTCAGTTTGAATTCGGCAGAGCGTGAAATGCGGCCGTTGGGGATTATGGTACGCAGCATTCATTCTCGTCGAAAATCGTGCACCTGAGTTGCAGTGTCACCAGAATTGTCCTGTCATCGGGAGCCTAGCGCCAGCCAGCCAATATGGCGCCCACGACCGCATGACCGATCAGCTGGTGGGCAGTGTCCACCCAAAAGATCCAAATCGGCGAAGTGCCGTAGAACCAGTTGTACCAAAGCACCGGAAGCCCCGACGCCATGGCGATGACGAGACCCCATTTGACGCCATCGGCGACGCCGGTGACATTGCCCCAGCTGAACAAGACGGCGAGCCCGATCGCGGTGGCGAGCGGCAGGATCATTCCGGACGCCATGCGCGCTTTGCTCAGCTTCGCTTCGTCGATGTGCTTGGCGGCGTTCCAGGCCTTCAGGTCGACCAGCCGCATGTGGATGACGTAGCCGATCGCGAAGAAAGCCGCTGCCGCGACCAGCACGGCTGCCCAGTTGATGCCGGCGATATGCATGAGGCATCTCCTTGCAATCGATGGCAACAATCAGGATTCCGAACGGTTTCCGCCATCGAAAATCCGCAATGGGTCGTCGACCGGAATTTCAGACGGAGACACGTCCAGATTTCAACTGGGACGCTACCCCCCGGCCTAACGACCTTCGTTTTTCGTTAAGAGTAATCCGGCAATTTACTTAAACCCGTATCGAAGAAAGCGTTCTTTAATGAATGCAGCCTAGGTTTGGCTCATTGGACGCAAGGTCAACGCGCGTCTTAAAAATAACCTTCTACCAACGCGAAAACTCAACTGTTAGTGTTCAGGAGACACATATGTACAGCTTGATCAAGCACTTCGCCCAAGATGAGCGCGGCGCAACTTCGATCGAATATGGCCTTATTGCTGCAGGTATCGGCGTGGCGGTCATCACCCTGGTGGGCCAGGTTGGCACGGAAATCAAAAACATTTTCACCAATCTGGACGGTCAGTTGAACACATTCAATTCATCGTTGCCACCAGTAAATCGTCCTTGTCATTGCAGGGTGGAGGCGGTTGCGGCGACCGTACTCTGCCCGGGTGATGCTCTCGGATCAAATCGGATGCCTCTCGGCGGGGGAGGCACTCATCCCACTCGCGCTGCAAGCTCCTCCTCAACTCATTGAATGTCATGCAGGAAGCGTCCATGCGCAAGGCGATCATCCATTTCTGGGCTGACACCAGCGGTTCGGCCGCCATCGAATACAGCCTGCTCGCGGGTGCCCTGGCTCTTGGCATCATCGCTGCCATCGTCTCTCTTACCGAGACGCTAGGCGGCCTCTACCAGACCATCATCTCAGGAATTGCCTCGATTGGCGGAGGGGCGAGCTGACGGCCTCATTCCCGCGGCTTATATCCGCAATATTTTCCGGCCTTCTGATGACCCACCCTTTGTTTCTGTCCTTTCCGGTGTCCTGATCGTCTTCGCTGGCAGCTACGATATTTTCTCCAAGACGATCAGCAATCGGCTCTGTGCCGCGATCGTTCTTGCATTTTTGCCGGCCGCGGCTTCGCTCGGCCTCAGCGCCGCGGAGATCGCTACGCATTTTTCCTGCGCTTTCATGATGCTTTGCGCGGGCTTCGCTCTTTTCTCCGCCGGCTGGATCGGTGGGGGCGACGCGAAATTGTTCGCGGCAGCCGCAATGTGGTTCGGATGGGGTGAAATCGCCGAGTACGCCGCTGTTCTCGGCGATGATCGGAGGGGCGCTGGCGCTTGTCGTACTCGCCCTCAGGTTGATGGTTATATCTCTGCCTCTTGGAGTCACGTACCCGATGCCGAGGCCTGAACTGCCTTATGGCGTAGCGCTTGCCCTGGCTGCCCTTTACGTCTATCCGCACGGGCCCTGGGCGGCCGGGCTCGCGCAATAGCAGCGCCCAAGAAAAAAGGGCGGCCCAAAGAGCCGCCCCGTTCGTCGCACGCCCGTTTCGGAAATCAGGCGCTGTAGTACATGTCGAACTCGATCGGGTGCGGCATCATGCGGTAGCGATCGGCCTCCTCCATCTTCAATTCGATATAGGCGTCGATCTGGTCGTCGGTGAACACCGCGCCCTTCTTCAGGTATTCACGGTCGGCGTCGAGGCTTTCGAGCGCTTCGTTCAGCGAGCCGCAGACGGTCGGGATATTCTTCAGCTCTTCCGGCGGCAGGTCGTAGAGGTTCTTATCGATCGCGTCGCCGGGATGGATGCGGCTGGTGATGCCGTCGAGACCGGCCATCAGCATTGCGGCGAAGGCCAGATACGGATTGGCGGTCGGATCGGGGAAGCGGACTTCCACGCGCTTGCCCTTCGGGCTGGACACGACCGGAATGCGGCACGATGCCGAGCGGTTGCGCGAAGAATAGGCGCGCAGCACCGGGGCCTCATAGCCCGGCACCAGACGCTTATAAGAGTTGGTCGTGGGGTTGGTGAAGGCATTGATCGACTTGGCGTGCTTCAGAATGCCGCCGATATAGAACAGGCAGGTTTCGGAAAGGTCGGCATAAAGATTGCCGGCGAAAACAGGCGTATCGCCCTTCCAGATCGACTGATGGCAATGCATGCCCGAGCCGTTATCGCCGAACACCGGCTTCGGCATGAAGGTGGCCGTCTTGCCGTAATTCTGGGCGACCATATGCACGACGTATTTGTAGATCTGCATATGGTCGGCCATGCGCGTCATCGGGCCGAACTTGACGCCGAGTTCGTGCTGGGCCGAGGCCACCTCATGATGATGCTTCTCGGTTTTCACCCCCATCTCGGCCATCACGCTCAGCATTTCCGAGCGGATGTCCTGCGCGCTGTCGATCGGCGGGACGGGGAAGTAGCCGCCCTTGGTGCGTGGACGGTGGCCCAGATTGCCCATCTCATATTCGGTGCCGGTATTGGTGGGCAGTTCCGAACTGTCGATCCTGAATCCGCAATTATACGGATCGGACGAGAAGCGCACATCGTCGAAGATGAAGAACTCGGCTTCCGGCCCAAAGAAGATCTTATCGCCGACGCCGGTTTCCTTCATATAGGCTTCGGCTTTGCGGGCGATGCCGCGCGGATCGCGCTCATAGCGCTCGCCGGTGATCGGGTCGAGAATGTCGCAGAAGATCGCCATGGTGGACTGCGCAAAGAACGGGTCCATATGCGCGGTTTCGGTGTCCGGCATCAGTGTCATGTCGGATTCGTTGATGGCTTTCCAGCCGGCGATCGAGGAGCCGTCGAACATGATGCCTTCGCCGAACGCGGTGTCGTCCATCTCGGCGGAATCCATCGTCACATGCTGCATCTTGCCGCGCGGATCCGTAAAGCGCAGGTCAACGAATTTGACGTCCTGATCCTTAAGCTTGCTAATGATGTCGGTAGCGCTAGTCATACTGCTCCCTCGTGCTGAGCTTTTTTGGGCCTGTTGGAGATTTCACTTTCATCCCGTCCTCACAACGCGCGGCATGGCACCGAAGCCGTGCTCCAGCGCGATGGCGGCGTGAGCTGAGGGCAAGTGCTTATATCGCAGTCAGATGGCATCCACGCCCGTCTCGCCGGTACGGATTCGGATCGCGTCTTCGATCGTATATACAAAGATCTTCCCGTCGCCGATGCGGCCGGTTTTCGCGGCGTTTTGAATTGTTTCGATGGCTTTTTCCACCATGTCGTCGGCCAGCACAATCTCGATCTTAACCTTCGGCAGAAAGTCGACGACATATTCCGCGCCGCGATAAAGCTCGGTATGGCCCTTCTGGCGGCCGAAACCTTTTGCTTCCGTAACGGTTATGCCTTGGAGCCCGATTTCCTGGAGGGCTTCCTTAACCTCATCGAGCTTGAAGGGCTTGATGATGGCTTCCACTTTTTTCATGCTGGGGTTTCCTCCCGCGGGTAGAGCTGAATTCGTCGACATTGCTCTGGTTAATAGCACGGTTTGTGCCAAAACGGGCAAAGCGAGCCAGTGCTGCGATTCCGGCGCCAAACCACACGCTTAAGGCATCGATTGGGTTGAGCCGAGGCACCTTATTGCCTATATTTAAGGCAATGTCCTAAAAATTAGGCAACGACTTGGTTGCTGCGTTTGGGCGAACACACGCATCTGTAGCAATAAGTCGACACTGAAAGCGAAACATTTTTCTCTCAACCATTTTCTACACCTGACCGGAAAATTGGGCTAGATTGCCCCCTGTATCTCACCCTGGGCTGGCGTTAACTTGTAGGCATTCCCTTGCTCGAACTTCTTACTGCGGACGAGATGCGCCGCGCTGAAAAAATCACGATCGACAGCGGCACTCCGGCTTTGACCCTGATGGAAAATGCGGGACGAGGCGTCACCGAAGAGGTCGTGCGTCGTTTTGCACGCGGCAGCAAGGTCAGCGTTCTGTGCGGTCCCGGCAATAATGGCGGCGATGGTTTCGTGTGCGCCCGCACGCTGCGCGAACGCGGTTATCAGGTGCGACTTGCGTTGATATGCAAGCCAGAGGAGCTTGGGCCGGACGCCAAGGAAATGGCACGCCGCTGGGATGAGCAGATCGAGCCGCTCGTACCGCGAGCCGTCGAGGGCGCCGAAGTTATCGTCGACGCGATTTTGGGCTCAGGTCTCAAAGGGCCCGTCAACGGCGTAGTAGGCCAGATCATCGAGCAGGTCACCGAACGCGAATTACCGGTCGTGGCCATCGACGTGCCGACGGGCATCGATCCGACTTTCGGCAACGTCAACGGCATCGCGTTCAAGGCCGTCTCGACCGTCACCTTCTTCCGCCGCAAGACCGGTCATATGCTGCTGCCCGCCAAGCGTTATTGCGGTGATGTTCGCGCGGTCGACATCGGCATTCCGAACACCGTGCTCGCCGAGATCGTGCCGCAGACCTTCGTCAACGAACCCGATTTCTGGCTGCGCTACTTCCCCCGGCTAAAGCCGGACGGACATAAATATGACAGGGGCCATGCGGTCGTCGTCTCGGGACCGATGGAAAGCACCGGTGCGGCGCGGCTTGGTGCACGCGCTGCGCTCCGGGTGGGCGCCGGGCTTGTCTCCGTGGCCACATCGAAGGCGGCTTTCTATATCAATGCGGCGCAGCTTACCTCGATCATGGTTGCCGCCTATGAAGGCGCTGGTGGCTTGGCCGAAATCCTCACCGACACACGCCGCAATGCGGTTCTCATCGGGCCCGGCGCGGGCGCAACGGCAGAGACACGGGAAAACGTCGCGGCTGTGCTTTCGAGCGAAGCGACTGTCATCATCGATGCCGAAGGGCTGACGGCCTTCGAAGACAATCCGCAGGAGCTGTTCGCGCTCATTCAGCAGCGCACCGCGCCGACGATCCTGACGCCGCACAAGGGCGAGTTCGACGCCATCTTCCCCGAACTCGGCAATGCCGAATCGAAATTGGAGCAGGCCAAACGCGCCGCGGAGATTTCCGGCGCGGTGGTGGTGTTCAAGGGGCCGGATACTGTGGTTTCCGCGCCGGACGGCCTTTCCGCGATCACCGAAGGATCGCCGCCCTGGCTTGCCACCGCCGGCACAGGCGACGTGCTCGCCGGGTTGATCGTCGGGCTCTCCGCGCAAGGCATGTCGCCGCTCGACGCGGCCGTCGCGGGCGTCTGGATCCATTCGGATATAGCGCGCACGGTGGGTCCGGGCATGATTGCCGAAGACATGGCGCCGATGCTGCCGGCCCTGCTGCAGCGGCTCAACAAGCTGGTAAAGCTGTTCTAATGATCGGACCGAAAAGGGTACGCACTTTTCGGACAAATCTGATGCATAAACAAAGAACTAGGCGCAGCTCCGCGTTCAGCGGAGCGTCCGGCGCTCTAACGCGGGCAAAGCCATCTGAGGGGGGCAAGGCCGGCGCTACCGATCTAAGCCGCAGCGATGGCTTCGATCTCCAGCAGCCATGCCTCGTCGAAGATGCCCGTGATCACGACGGTCAGCGCTGGACGCAGTTCACCGAACACTTCGCGCCGCACCTGCCGGTTTTCTTCCCGATATTTGCGATCGGCGAGAAACGTCGTGTGCTTCACGATATTTTCCAGACCCATGTCGGCCGCCCTGAGTTGCGCTTCGACATTCGCCCAAGCGACGCGCGCCTGGTCGAGGAAGGTCTCCGGCGTCGTCCCGTCGGCGCGGACGGGGATTTGTCCGCTGATGAAGAGAACCCGGCTCGCATTCGCGATTTCGAAGGCCTGCGAATAGCCTCCCACTGCTTCTGCAGCGTCGGGGGCATTGATCTTGCGTGTCCGCATGGTGCCTCCAGAGCCTGGCTCCGCCTTTTGCTCAAGCATGATCCTTATCGCCATCGGGTATTCACGCTTGCGGAGATCATGCACTCAATCGAATTACGGCGCCGCCGGCTTTTCCTCGTCGGCGTCGGTCTGCTTCGCGGAAGCAATTTCCCGAGCGGCCTGGGACAGGCTCTGCTTTGCCGCGATGATCCTGTCGTACGAGGCTTGCAGCCGCTCGCGGGTCAGGACGCCCGTCTTCACCGCATGCCTGACGATGGCCGCGACCTTGTCCGGCAGGTCCGGCGAAGGGTTGTCTTGATTGCCGATCAACAAAAGATCATTGCCCGCCGCGATCGCGCGGACCACGCTCTCCTCAAGCGAAAAGCGGGTGGTGACGGCTTTGGCTTCAAGATCGTCACTGATGATCACGCCTTTGAAACCGATCTCATCGCGCAGCCTCGTCTGTATGGCCCTCTTCGACAATGAGGCGGGCAAACCCGGCTCGTCGGAAAATTCCGCGTGCGCGAGATGTCCGACCATCACCATGTCGGCATTTCCGCCCGCCACCAATTGGCGATAGGGCTCAAGTGACGCCGCAGTCCAATGCGCCGCCGCTTCGGCCCCGCTCGTATCGGTGTCGACACTTGGCGGGCCAGGAAAATGCTTGAGCACCGTTAGCAGGCCTTCGCCGTGATGAGCGAGCCGGAACGCCTTGGCGAAGGCCGCGACATGCTTAGGCCGTGAACCGTAGCGGCTCAGGTGCGCGGCCGCGGCGCCGTTTTCGCTAGTCTGTTCGAGATCCACCACCGGCCCCAAATTGACGTTGAAGCCGTGGACGAAAAGCTCCATCGCCATCCGCTGGTAAAGGTTATAGGCGTTCAGCGGATCATTGCTCATGCCGAGTTCCGCCGCCGATGCATATTGCTGAAACCCCTTTTCCGCCGGCAAGCGCTGCGCAAGGCCACCGCCCTGGTCGACGGCAATGAAGGGGGCGACCTGTGCCTTGGTGCGGCGGAATGCATTGTTCAGCTTCACCAATTGATCTGGGGCCAGCAGATTATGGCTCATGACCAGCACGCCGCCGATCTTGCCGCTTTCGATTTGTGCGGCGACTTGGCGCGGCCAACTCTCATCCGGCGCGACGCCTTGGAACCCCACGATCAGCATCTGGCCGATCAGTTTGCCGAGACCGTCATCCGGCTCGGGGGTCGGAATGGTCTGCGTCAGGCTGAGCGCGACGGGTAGGGGCTGGCTCAGAACCGGCGCGAGCGCTTCTCGCCGCCCAGGCACCGGCGGAACGGGCGGGAGCTCCAATCGTGGCGCCGGTTCGGCGCGAGTGCCGGATACGCGGGGAGCAAGGCGAGGGCGGCCGCGCTTCGCGGCCTTGCTCCACCGCTCAGGCTGCGTCGAGGGATTGCGGGCAGAGCGGACGGTGCTCGTGGACGCCCGGCCCAGATTGCTGGGCAGCCGGCGCCCGTTGCTGGTCCGAGGAGGGAGTAGCGGCTTGCTGCGTTCCAGACGGTACCAGCCTTGGCCTGGCCTGGGACAGGGGCTTCATCCACAATCGCGCGTCTTGGGCCAATTCAAGTCGCCGTCGCTGCCGAAGCTTTGTGCGCAAACACTGGATGCGCCGGAAACGATCCCGGTGATCAACGCAATTACAAATACAGCTCGTCCCACGAAGTCCGCCCCCCTAACTTGGCTTCGCCGCCAAAGTTCCGCCCTGCCGGTTCCAAACGCCTGCCGTCATTTGACTATGAGGCGTTCTTATCGCACGCTACACGCTACTGGTGAGCATGCGGCGGATGGTGTAATCCGTAGCACGGAATTTTGGCACTATAGATCAGATCATGCTTATGCGCATACGAGGATTTGGTATGATACGGCGCTCCCTGCTAGTCGCCGGCCTCCTCATTGGCACTCACG
Organism: uncultured Alphaproteobacteria bacterium; assembly: GCA_963731855.1. Lineage (GTDB taxonomy): Bacteria > Pseudomonadota > Alphaproteobacteria > Rhizobiales > Rhodomicrobiaceae > R-RK-3. The sequence continues at coordinate 328,047 of CAVSXH010000005.1, forward strand.
CAACCCACGCCGGCGGCCACGGATACGGCATTGCTGAAAACGCAGGAAGGAACCGCCGCCTTGCTGCGCGGCAAATTCGACCAAGCCGTCGAGTCCTTCGATCAGGCCCTGAAAACCCCCGATCTGCCCAGCGCGCGCCTTGCCGGCATTCATAGTGACCGTGGCGTTGCGCTTTGGCGCCTGGGCCGATCTTGAGGATGCGCTGAAGGACTTCAACCGCTCGATCGAGCTGTCGAACGGCTCCGCCGCGACCTATAACAACCGGGCGAATGTGTTTATCGACCTGGGCCGCTATGATCAGGCGATCGCCGACCTCGACCGGGCTATTACCCTCGCCCCTGCCTATGGCGCCGCCTACAATAATCGCGGCAACGCCAATTTTCAGCTTGGCCGCCATCAGGCAGCCGTGGCGGACTACAAGCGCGCTATCGAGCTGATGCCGACCAATGCCGTGCCTTATAACGGCCGGGCGCAGGCGCAAGGCTTGCTCGGACAACCCTATGCCGGGCTCCGCAACATCTCCCGCGCCATTTCGCTGAACGGCAAATATACCGCCGCCTACCGCAACCGTGCTCTCATCCTTCAGCATCTGGAGCGCGAGGACGACGCCTTGGCCGACTATGAGCGGCTGATCACGCTCGCCCCGGAAGACCCCGCGCTTTATACCGGACGGGGACAGGTCTACCTCAAGCAGAAAAAATACGCGCTTGCACTTAAGGACTTCTCCAAGGCGATCGAGATCGACCCACTGAATGCGCAGGCGTATATCGGCCGGGGCGCGTCCCAAATCGAGCGGGAGAACAATAAGGAGGCGCTGGCCGATCTCGATCAGGCAATCACGCTCGATTCCAAGCTGCCCGAAGCGTATTACCGGCGGGCGCAGGTTCATGGTTAAGCCTTGCGGACCCCGATCGCGCCAAGGCGGATCTGGTCAATGCGCTCGAACTCGTTCCCAATTATGCCGAGGCCTTCAAGCTGCGCGGCGAAATGGCCGAGGCCAAGGGCGAAACCGATGCCGCTATCGCAGACTATCGCAAGGCGGCGGAACTCGATCCATTCATCGCAGGCGTGGCCGACAAGTTGAAGAAGCTGACCGGCGCCGAGGACGCAATGTATAAGCCCCTCGGCGAGCCGTCGAAAGGCTGGAGCATCATCAGCCCATCTAATGGACGGTTCGTGGCGACCAATCCGCTCTATCCCCAGCTCAAGGTGCTGTTGGAAATGCATGGGGATGGCCAGCCGCAAATTCTGGATTGGACGCCGCTTTCCGATGCGCTGAAGGGCTTCGGCCTGCTGCGCTATTCGGCTGGCCAGCTGCCGGCCGGCGTTGACGGCGGTAGCTTCGAATTGGTCGCCATCCTCGATCTGCGGAGGAACATCGTCACGTCGATCGAGCCGCATGTTGCGGGCGAGATGAAGGCCAAATGGGAGTGGTCGCCCACCGGTGTGGTGGTTACCGACGCGGAGGGCGTTATCAGCGCCCATGAATTGCGGGAACCGCCCAAGCCCAAGCCCGAGGTGAAACCGGTGCGGGAGCGGCCCTGGTTTGACGACGGCTTTTCCGATAGGGGTGGGCGCCAGCGCGGACTATTCGACTGGCTGTTTAGGTAAGTGCGATGTACGGCTTCGGGCGCGCGGCTTTCGGGTCGTCTGGCGCTTCTGGCGTCAGCGATTCCGGCTTGCCCAGCCTCCGCGCAAACACTGCCGCGAGCTCGGCGCCGATCTTAACGCGGACTACGGTGTCCGGTCTCTCGTCGGGCGCCTATATGGCCGGCCAGTTTCAGATTGCCTATTCGCGGTTGGTGACCGGCGCTGGAATTGTCGCCGGCGGTCCGTATGGCTGCGCCCACACGCCGGGGAGCGAGTTGAACCCGTTCTGGCTGGTGGTGCTCAGCTGGAATGCCTATCGCGCGCAAAATCAGTGCATGGAGGACGGCTGGTTCTTCTCCAACGTACCGGATCCGGGAGCCATGGCGGAATATGCCGAACGTCTCGCGGCGGACGGGCGCATCGATCCGCTCGAGGCGTTGCACGGCGACAGGCTATATATTTTCTCCAGCCGCAAGGACGACACGGTCGAGCGGGGCGTTGTCGAAGCGGCCGGTCGCCTTCTACAAGAACGCGGGGGTGCCTGAGGCGAATATCAGTTTCGTGACCAATGAAAAGGCCGCGCACTCGTTCCTGACCGAAAGCGAAGGGCCTCACTGCGGCACGACGGGGCCACCTTTTCTCAATGATTGCGATTACGATCAGGCAAAAGCGGTTTTGCAGCAGCTTTATGGGACGTTGCAGCCGGCCCGTCCGGCCGCCGATGCAAGCTTTCTGCGCTTCAAGCAGGCGTCATTCCAGGCCAGTCTGACCGGCGCTGATTTCGATGAAGATGGTATGGCCTACATTCCGGCCGACTGCCGCGCGCGCTCTGGATGCGCGGTGCATGTGGTGTTCCACGGCTGCAAGCAAGGGCTGTCCGCCCCTGATGTCGGGGAGAAATTCGTCAGAGGCTCCGGCTATGCGCGCTGGGCTGAATCCAATCGCCTGATCGTGCTGTTCCCCCAGGTCAGGCCGGGCGATGCCAATCCCAATGGTTGCTGGGATTGGTGGGGCTATAGCGGACCGCATTTCCTCGAACGCGATGCGCCGCAGATGCTCGCCGTCAAGCGCATGATCGACCGGCTCGCCGCCACACCGTAACACCGACCCCTCATCGGTCCTAAGCACACACATCACGATCGGCTACTCAGAATGCCGGGTGAGGGGCGCGATTGGTTCAATCATCCCGCGAGCGTTAGAGCATCACACTTTAAATCGAGATCAGCGGCATTGTGTATCCCGTCGCCCCGGCCGCCCGAGCCGGGGCCCATTCACTTGGAACTTCGGCGGTGAATTTGCGGCCATGTGATTGGATCCCGGCTCGCCGCTCCGCGGCGTCCGGGACGACATAAATGGCGCGATCGCGATTCCTACTTAACGCACGACGCTCTAATGATGCCTTCGGCGTCCTATGCGCTTTTGGGTTGCGCGGCAGCCGCAAAGTTCGATATGGATACCAATCCTAAGGTCGCGGCCGGTGACAACAGTGACAGCGCATCGCAGAGATCAGGCACATGAAAGGCTGGATGCATTCGCATCCGGTCCTGCGTGCTTGTCTGCCGACGCCGCCGGCTTCGCGCTTGCGCTTCTCCTCCTTATCCGCCCCTGAGCGCCGTCTGGCTGATGCTGGGCGCTTAGGGGATTGATTTTGCCGACACTCGCGCAACAATCACGGCTATGCTGCGGCAAGCCGGAAACCGGATAGGGGCTCTACCCATGACCATGGAAGCGAAGGCAGACGACGCAACGCGCATCAAGCGTGACGCCGATAACCGCGTCTATATTTTCGACACCACCTTGCGCGACGGCGAGCAGTCGCCTGGCGCGTCGATGACGCTTGAAGAGAAGCTGCAGGTCGCCGAGCTGCTCGACGAGATGGGCGTCGACATCATCGAGGCGGGTTTTCCGATCGCCTCGAACGGTGATTTCCAGGCCGTCGCGGAGATCGGCAAAGTGGTGCAGAATGCCGTCGTTTGCGGCCTGGCGCGCGCCGGCATGGGCGACATCGACCGGGCTGGCGAAGCGCTGCGCGGGGCCAAGCGGCCGCGCATCCACACCTTCATCGGCACCTCGCCGCTGCATCGCCAATATCAGCTGCAGATGGACCAGAACCCAGGTCTACGAGAACGTTGTCGCCTCGGTGACGCGGGCGCGCAGCTATACCGATGATGTGGAATGGTCGCCCATGGACGCGACGCGCACCGAGCCGGATTTCCTGCGCCGCTGCGTCGAAGCCGCGATCAAGGCCGGCGCCACGACCATCAACATTCCCGATACGGTCGGCTACACGACGCCCGACGAGTTCCATGCGCTGATCAAGATGCTGCGCGAGGAGGTGCAGGGCGGCGACGGAGTGATCTTCTCCACCCACTGCCATAATGATCTGGGACTGGCGGTCGCCAATTCACTGGCGGGCTTGCGCGCCGGCGCGCGGCAGATCGAATGCACCATCAACGGCCTGGGCGAGCGGGCGGGCAACGCCGCACTCGAAGAGGTCGTGATGGCGATCCAGACCCGCAACGACGTGCTGCCCTATTGGACCGGCGTCGATGCGCGCTACATCACCCGCGCCTCCAAGCTGGTTTCGGCGGTTTCGGCCTTCCCGGTGCAGTACAATAAGGCGATCGTCGGCAAGAACGCCTTCGCCCATGAGAGCGGCATCCATCAGGACGGCGTGCTGAAAAACGCCCAGACCTACGAGATCATGACGCCGGAAAGCGTCGGGCTGAAAGAATCCTCGCTGGTGATGGGCAAGCATTCCGGCCGCCACGCCTTCCGCGAGAAGCTGCGCGAAATGGGCTATGAGTTGGGCGACAACGCCCTGCAGTCCGCCTTCCAGGCCATGAAGGATCTCGCCGACAAGAAGAAGCACGTCTTCGACGAGGACATCGAGGCCATCGTCGACCAGGGCATGGCGACCGCGCATGACCGCATCAAGGTGCTGTCCCTCACGGTGATTGCCGGGACGGGCGGGCCGCAGAAGGCCACGATCACACTCGACGTGGACGGCCAGCACAAGACGGCGGAATGCACAGGCGACGGGCCGGTCGACGCGATCTTCAAAGCGATTCAGATGCTTGTCCCGCATGAGGCGAGACTGGCGCTGTTCCAGGTCCACGCCGTCACCGAAGGCACGGACGCGCAGGCCGAAGTGAGCGTGCGGCTTGAGGAGGCCGGCAAGACCGTCACCGGGCGCGGCGCCGACACCGACACGTTGGTCGCCTCGGCCCGCGCCTATGTCAGCGCGCTCAACAAACTGATGACCCGCCGCGAGAAGAACGCGCCGGGGGCGATGGCGGCGGTTTAGCGGACGCCCGCGCGCTGTCTGCGATTGGGGGGCATCGCCGAGCGAGGCGGTGCCGCCCAGCGACGCGTGTTTGTGATCCGTAGGCTATCTATTCCAGATCGCCGACCTCCTCAACCAAGGCGCACATATTGAGATTGGGTATCGGAGACTGACGGCGCGCCTCTTAACGCTATCCCATTTTTCCCGTAGCGGGACACGGCAAGACGCTTTCGCGCCAAGATTACGCCCTAATGTCCTGCCCGCAAGCCATGAGGCTGGGGGACGGAGTGGCGCTTTTCATCTGCCATGTCATTGCTTACGTTCAGATTTTGAGCGCCGGGTTCAATCTGTGGGGGGTCGATCCTCGGATCCTCGTCAATATGCCCGTCGGCCGGAACATGATCTTCGTCGTCTTGTTCCTGCTGGTGCAGCTCCTCGGCCTCGCCGGCGCGATCCTGGTGCTCCAGCAGATCCGCCTCGGGTTCGTCCTGTCGATCGTCCATCACATTCTGCTCCTGCCGGCGCTGGTGATCACAAGCTGGGGGCTCGTCATGCTGATGGATGACCGCGTCAACGCCACGATGCTTTTTATGAGCAAGCCGAGCGGCTCCGACTTCGCCTTCTACTGGTCGCTCGGCTGGGGCACGGTCTTCAGCCAAGTCACGCGCAACGTCCCGAGTGGCTCGACCTATATCGGCATTAACCTGTTCGCCTTCGCCTGCGCCACCGTGCTGTGGATCGGGATTGATGAGACGGACGCCGCGAAGGCTGAGCGCGAGATGCAGATGCGGCGGCGCCGACGGCAGGGCAGACGCGCCCCACTGGCGCTGCCCGCGCCGCAATCCTATGCGCAACAGCAGCGCATGTACCAGCAGCAGGGCGGGCGCCAACCGTCGCGCATGCCGGGGAAGGGGCGTCTTAGACCGCCTCACTAGCATGACAGTTGTATTTTTATTTTCCGATGGGCGGGTTGGGCTACCGCCTGATGCGCTCGTCTCCATGTTGACCATGCGATGATGTGAGCGGGCGATGCTGATGCGGAATTCTTAAAAAATCCATTGACCCAGGCTTGTCCCCGCGAAGGCGAGGATCGATCAGCTGCCAGCGTACGACGCCATGAACCGCCGGGATCGGTCCGCTCTCGATCACGGCCACCAAGGCCTGACGCTGTGCATAGACGCCGGTTCGCGTCGCGAAAATGCGCCCAAACAAAGAGCCAGAGCCCCGTTCCAATTCATCGGAACGGAAAGGGCTCTCGCGTTGTGTTCGCTTCGCCACCGCCGACCAGTAGCCCCACCGTTTCTTAACCGGGAACCGCAATAATGCGTCGAACAGGAAGGACTCCCCGATGGCCTTGGCGAGGGTGATCGCCGATCCCGGTATCGACGAAGCGGCGCAGAATGGTTTTCACCTCTTGCCGGTGCGAATCTTCATCCTGTTCGCAGGTTTGCCCCTTGGGATAAGCGCTCTCGGCACAGGCCCGGCAGTCATCCTCGCGACGCTCATTGCATGGCCGAACTGTGGACCTTCCTCATCACCAGGCGGTTCATGCGCAACGAGCCGGCCACCGACGGCATGCGGTTCCATTACCTGTGTTCGGCATTCACGACCAGTTGCGCCTGGCTCTCACAAAGCGCTCTGTGTTGGCTCTCAGGTGATCCGGCGCTGCGCGTTGCAGCAGTGGCGATGTGGACAGGGCACCTGCTATTCGTACTGAGCTTCATGCAATCGTCGAAATGGTCCCTGGTCAATAATGGGTGCGCCCGCAAATCTGGCGGCGATTGTGCTGCCTCTCGTGTCGAGGATCGGAGACAGAGCCGCCGATTGGTACGCGACAATCTGTGTGGTGCTATTTTTCACCGTCTCAATTTTAGCGGCGCATATCTCTTATCGTCGACAGGCGCGAATTGCGGGCTGTAACTGCCTCGCTGGCGGAACAGAAGACCGCTGCCGAGGTGGCACAACACGTCCAAATCGGCATTCCTCGCGACGATGAGCCATGAAATCAGAACACCGCTCAACGGCGTGCTCGGCATGGCGCATTCGCTGAAATCGGACAATCTGCCGCGCGACCAGGCCGAGAAGGTCAAGACCATTCTCGACAGCGGCGAAACGCTGATGTCGATCCTGAACGACGTCCTCGACTTATCCAAGATCGAGGCGGGCCGGCTGGAAATCGTGCCCTCGGCCGCTGATCTGCGCCATATGATTGCCCGGGTGCATAAGCTGTATCTGCCCATGGCGGACGAAAAAGGCTTGCGTCTCACCGCTTCAGATCGACGAAGGCATTCCGCAATATATCTCATGCGACCGCGTCAGGGTGCGTCAGTGCCTGGCCAACCTTGTCTCCAACGCGGTGAAATTCACCGATAAGGGAGAGGTGACGGTGCGGGTCCGCTGCCAACGGGCGAAGGCGCGGCGGCCAGGATCGTCATCTCCGTTTCCGACACCGGCATCGGCATGAGCGAAGCAACCTGCCGCCGGCTCTTCGCCGAATTTACCCAGGCCGAGAACACGATCGCGCGCCGGTTCGGTGGCACGGGGCTGGGCCTCGCGCTCACCCGGAGGCTGGCCAGGCTGATGCAGGGCGACGTCACGGTTGAGAGCACGCTTGGACATGGATCGACCTTCATCTTCAACTTCGCGACGACCATCGTCCAGACGGGCCCCACGCCCACGCCGGCACGGGCATCCGCATCGCCCGCTTCAAGCGGGGGCCTACGCGGGAAGCGGGTGCTGGTGGTCGACGACAATGCGATCAATCGCCAGGTCGTGCAGCTGTTCTTGCGGCTGATGGATATCGACGTGTTGGAAGCGGAGAACGGCCTCATTGCGCTGGATTTGCTCGCGGCAGAGCGGTTCGACATCATCCTCCTGGATGTCCATATGCCGGTCATGGACGGAGCGGAAACCATCCGGCGGATCCGTACAAGCGATGCGGCTTGGAGCCGCGTCGCGGTGATCGCCCTCACTGCCGACGCGATGAGCGGCGACCGCGAGCGCTATCGCGCAATGGGCATGGACGGCTATGCCTCGAAGCCCATCTCCCAGGATGAGCTTCTCCTGGAAATGTACCGCGTGCTCGGGCAGATCGCGCCGCCCCAGGTCAGGGCGCCGGACAAGGTGACGGAGCCCGCCAAGCCCGCGAACGTCCAGCAACAGGACGACATCGATCAGGTTCTGCGCGACATCGACATCGCCGTCGGCTCGTAACGCGGCCAAGAAAAGAAAACATTTGTAAAACAACGATCTATGCCGGAACGCGATCCCATTTGACCGCATTCCCCTCTGGGCAGCTGGTTCCGGCCCCGCCGCAGTTCCATGGACGGTTAAGGCGTGGTTCGCCGAAGCGCGCGGCCAAGCACCCCGGGCGCACGGAGCTCCAGGCTGGTGAAGAGATTGTTGAAGCGCGGGGATGACAGCCGCCACTGCCGCAGCCGAAATGCAGCCGTTTGGCTCACGGAGACCAGGAGCGCGCAGCCAGCCAGCATCAGTGCGCCCCCGAATGGCAGCGGCGAGGAGAAGATGATGAGACCGAGAAGCATCATGAGAATCGCAAGCGGTATCAGGGCAAGTCTTATCATGATTTCCGATACGCCCCCTCGCGCCCGCCACGCCGCCACTATAGGAATGCAAGATGAACAAATGCTTTCGCATTCGCACCACAGGAGCAACACTCAGGCGCGCGCCTGCACGGCGGATAAACGAATCAAGAGGCCGAAGGTTCTCGCGGGGGGAACGCGTCAGATGCGGCCGGGACCGTACCAGGTGGGACGCAGATCGTCGCTGGTAAGAGTATCGCCCGACATGCCCGACGTCGCCGTCATGTTCGGATCGTCGTCATCACGCCGGCCATGACGTTCCCCGTGGCCGGGCTGCTCATCCATCTGTTCCCGGCGGGCGCCGATGCCCGTGTCCCGAAGCGCCTGCTCGATCATCTCGGTCGTGGTGCGCAGCTTGTGAAGGACGCCGTCGACCATTGACGAGGTTTTTTCGCAGACATCCGGGTTGCGTTTGCAGAAGGCGCCAAGATCGGAAATCGTCCGCTCTGCCGCAACATAAAGCTCGAACTTCTCCTGTCCGCTGCCGGGGAGCAGAAGAATAATCAGAACGATCCAGAAGGCAGCTTTTACAAAAAACATGACTGCTCTCTACTCTTGCTGCAACAGATAATCCCAGTCTTACCAGAGCGCCGCTAAGCCTTGTTTAAGGAAAACCGCCAGGTTTCGCTAAAATCCTAAGACTTGGTATTAGAACCCGCCCCGCTTGAACCCGCTTTCGATGTTTCTTCCTTTCTTCCGTCGCGCTACGTGCGTTAAGCAAGCCTTTACGGTTTGCCGTTAATCATTCGAAGAGAAATGCGCTCTTTCGTTTTGTGGCATGACACCATTTCGGATGCGGCTGTGCGTTGTAGTGTTTCTAGCTGTAGCGGCGGCAATCTCGTTCAATGCTCTCTATCTCCAGGATGCGCCTCGCATTGCCGGCGCCGCTGTGCAAAGTTTTGCGCCCGTTGCTGATGTGGCGATGACCAGTGCGGCGGCTACCGCATCGCTGCCGAAAAAGCCTCTCGCCGCTCCCGCCGACAACCGTGCGGAGACGCCGGCGAACGTGGCGGAGCCGGCCGTGCCTTCCATCTCACCCCGGACCACCGCAAAGCCTGCGCCCGCAAAACTGGTCAAAGCCATTCAGCGCGAATTGTCGGATCGCGGCTATGCGGTCGGCGAAGAAAACGGCGTCCTTGGCTTGCAATCCCGCGCGGCGATTATCGCTTATGAGTTCGACGAGCAAATGCCGCTTACCGGCGAGGCGAGCGAGGCGGTATTGAAATCGTTGATCTTCGGCCGGGCGGCGGGCAAGGGCGGGCCGGGTCCAGCGGAGCGATTCGAACGGCGGCGGCGGCTCGTGACGGCAGTGCAGGAAGCCCTTACGGCCCTGCGCTATCGAACCGGACCGGCAGACGGACGGCTGAACGCGGAGACGCGCGAGGCCATCCGCAAATTCGAAAGCGACCACCGGCTGCAGGCCGGAGGGCGACTCACCGAGCGCGTGCTGCTGGAATTGGTGATCGTGACGGGGCAGCCTTTGGACGCGAACGGCTAGAGTATCCGTTTTACTCAAGCGCCTTTTCCGTTCCGAATCGGAACGGGGCGATGGCTATCGGTTCTGCGTGAAGCATCAAATAGCGCTGTGCCTCGCCCCTAAGACCGGATTTTGTTCTGGCCGATCCTGTCAATCAGGACTTAACGCGGCGTGAGGAGATTAACCGACGGAGATCAAATGTTTCTTGTGCTTTTGGGCGTATGTTGGGGCGATCATCTTCACGGCGACATGTATCAAGCGGAGCGTCATGGCACCCTCTCAATCCTCACCACCGGTTGGATCGCGGTCTTTCGCCAGCTCGCTGAGTTTCCGTTTCACCGCTATGGCGACCTTGTCGTCGCTGGTCGTCCTTGCTTTTGCCTTCATCAGTTATGAAGGGCTCAACGAGCTGCAACGCTCCAATGAGCAGCTCCAGAGAACCGCGCAGATCGTGCAGCGTCACGTGCACGCCGACATGATGCGCGACGCCATCAGGGGCGATCTGCTCGCGGCGCAGATCGCGAAGGTGGAGCAGGATGTGGTCGCCAACGACGATGCACGGAAGGATTTCGCCACGCATTCGGCCTCGCTCCGAAAGGATATCGACGCCAATCTCGCCGAGGACATACCGCCCGCTATCAAGGCCGACATGGGCGCGGTGAAGTCAGCTCTGGGGATCTATATATCGACCACGGAGTCGGCTCTTACCGCATTGAAGGGGGCTACCAGCTCAGTCGGGATTATGGGGATTTTCCAAGAAAAATATGCTTTTCTCGAAAAGTCGAATCGAGCCTTAAGCAGCTCACTGCTCAATTGGGCCGAAGCGGCCAAGGTCCACAGCGGCGAAAAATCGTACAGCGCTAAGGTGTGGATCGCGGCCTTCGCTTCCCTGGCGTTACTCTTTTCGATCGCCACGCCGGTCTATGCGACCGCAAGCATTTTCGTCCCGTTGCGCCGGATGCAGCGCACTATGGGCGAGATCGTGCTGGGCCGGACCGATATCGAGGTCCCTTATACGGGACGCAGGGACGAAATGGGCGATGTCGCCAAATCCGTTGACGTTTTCCGCGCGAATATCCTTCAGATCGGCGAGATGACAAGGCTGCAAGCGGAGCAACAGGAAGCCGTGCGGCGGGAGAAAGGGCAACTTCTGGACGATTTGGCGCACCGTTTCGAGGAACGCGTGCAGTCGATCATCGACAATGTCGGCTCGATCGCTGGCGAATTGCTGGAGACGGCACAATCCATGAACGGCGTTACCAACACGACCCATGAGCGGGCAGCCAGCGCTGCCGCCGAAAGCCGCGAGGCCGCCCACGCGGCGCAATCGATTGCGACGTCGGTGGAGCAAATGTCATCGGCGGCGCAGGAAATCGCGTCGCAGATTTCGCAGTCGACCGCACTTGTTAAGCAAACGGTCGGGCAGGTGAGCGAGGCAGAAACGGCATCGGCGCAGCTGCGGTCGTCAAATGCCGAAATTGGGACGATCGTCCAGGTGATTCAGGAAATTACCGGCCAGATCAATCTTCTCGCACTGAACGCCACCATTGAATCGGCGCGCGCCGGCGAGGCGGGCAAGGGCTTCGCCGTTGTCGCCGCCGAAGTGAAGAACCTCGCCAGCCAGACCAGCAAGGCAACCGAACAGATCTCCGATCAGATCGCCCGCGTGCAGCAGGTGTCGCAAGATGTCCTTGCGGTGTTCTCGACGATCAAGAGCTCAATTGAGAAGGTCGATCAATATTCCGCCATGGTCGCCGCCGCTGCGGAGCAACAAACCGCGACGACCAATGAGATTTCCACCAATATGACAGCCAGCGTACGCGGCGCGTCTCGCGTCACCGAGGATATCGGCAAGGTCATGGAGGCATCCGACCAAGCCAACGTCTCTGCATCGTGCGTTTTAGGATCCGTAAAACTGCTCTCCGAGCAATCAGGCAATTTGCGCAATGAAGTTGCGAGATTCCTGGAAGAGGTCAAAGCGGCCTGATACCCAAAGATCATGCTGAGGGAAAAATGGCATCCTCAGCGATAATATTTCCAAAGGCGCTGGAATTGCCGGTGGATGTCCTCGGGCGGTGAGGCGAACGGGGCAAGCGGGATCCGCACGACATTGTCGTAGCTCATGGTCCAGGGCAGCTTCATAAGCAGCCTCCAGATCGGCAGATCGCGCCAATCCACAAGCAATGCATGGTCCAGCGACGTCTTCAGGCGGATTTGCAGCTCGTCGGTTTCGGAGAAGCGCGTGGCAAAGGTGACCTGCTGAATATCGCCGATCGCGCGCCAGGCAATCAGCCCGAAACCGTCGATGAAAATGCCATATTGCCCGGCTCCGATGCGGGGCTTGCGCTCCTTCAGCGGATAGAAATAATAGGTGACGCATGCCGTCGCCGCGCCGACGACCAGAATTGAATTATAGCCGGTCGCGAGGAACATCCCGAAGGCCAGGACGGTCAAGATCGCCATGACGTTAAAACGGAAATCGCCGGCATCGCGTCCGTAAGGCAGATGATAGCCGCGCTCGATGAATTCGGGCACTTGGGCGTCTGACTGCATTGGCGCTGATTCCCCGCTCTAACTGCACACTCAGCAGAACCGGCCGAAATAAAAACCTAGCCCGGTCCGCATTGCCCCCGATGGCGGAGATAGTGATCCGCAAGTACGATGGCCAGCATCGCCTCGCCGACGGGTACCGCCCTGATGCCCACGCAAGGATCGTGCCGCCCTTTGGTCGAAATCTCCGTCTCTTGTCCAGTGCTGTCGATTGTGCGGCGAGGCGTCAAGATCGATGAGGTCGGCTTAACGGCGAAACGCGCGACGATCGGTTGGCCGGTCGCGATACCGCCCAAAATTCCACCGGCATTGTTCGAAAGAAAGGCAGGGGCGCCATCCGGGCCGATGCGCATTTCGTCGGCATTGTCCTCGCCGGAGAAGCCGGCGGCGGCAAAACCGGCCCCAATTTCGACCCCCTTGACCGCATTGATGCTCATCAGCGCGCTGGCGATATCCTGATCGAGCTTGGCATATATCGGCGCGCCGAGACCGGCCGGCACCCCCTCGGCTACGATTTCAACCACCGCCCCGCAGGATGAACCCGCCTTGCGCACACCGTCCAGATAGGACGCCCAGCGCTGGACGCTGGCGTGATCCGGGAGAGAAAAACGGGTTGCGCTCCACCTCTTCCCAGTCCCAATTGGCGCGGTCGATTTTCTCGCTGCCAAGCTGGATCAGGGCGCCGCGCACCGTCAGGCCGGGCACGACCTTGCGCGCGATGCCGCCCGCCGCGACCCGCATGGCCGTTTCCCGCGCCGAGGATCGCCCGCCGCCGCGATAGTCGCGGATACCGTATTTGGCCATGTAGGTGTAATCGGCGTGTCCCGGACGGTATTTATCCTTGATCTCGCCGTAGTCCTTGGAGCGCTGGTCGGTGTTCTCGATAAGCAGCGAAATCGGCGTGCCGGTGGTCACCTGAACGCCTTCCGCATTCGCAAACACCCCGGACAGAATTTTCACCTCGTCCGCTTCCTGCCGCTGTGTGGTGTAGCGCGACTGGCCGGGCCGGCGCTTGTCGAGGTAGGGCTGAATGTCGGCCTCGGTCAGCGCGATGCCGGGCGGGCAGCCGTCGACCACGCAACCGATGGAGGGGCCATGGCTCTCGCCCCAGGTGGTGACGCGGAAAAGGTGTCCGAAGCTGTTATGGGACATGAATGGCTCTCGTTTCGCCGCGTTCTTATTAAACGAGTGGCGGGCGGAGGTCAAAATTCTGATGGAAGCGCGGAGTTCGGGTGACCCGCGGCAACCCGTCGTCCGGTGATCGGGCGCAACCATCAACAGCGCGCAGGTCGTTGTTAATATTTTCCACCCCGAGCGTGACCGGCGCCGCTCGCCCTTATAAGTTGTACGCAAAGATGGCGGCAATCGGATTGAGGCTAACGTGCCTCTCAAATCAGCGGCACATAAGAATTAAAAGGAAGCCTGTTCATGCTGAGGGTTTACTGGAACTCATTCAAATTTTTGGGGCGCACGGTCCGGCGCAGCATGGGCAAGTTTCCCCGCGAATGTCCGCTGTGCGGCCATCACGGCAAATTCCTCGGCTACGGCTACCCCTATGTGTGCGACATCCTTTGTCCCAAATGCGGGACGCTGGAGCGGCATCGTCTGCTGTCGCTTGCCTGCCGCGACCATGATTTTTTCCGCAATCGCGACGTGCTGCATTTCGCGCCTGAGCGGGCCATTCGCGAACTGGTGCTCAAGCATAAGCCGCGCTCCTACACCACCGCCGATCTCTTCGCCCCTGGCGTCGACCGGAAGGAAAATATCGAAGCGCTGAAGATCGAAGACTCTGCCTTTGACGTGATCGCATGTCTGCATGTTCTCGAACATGTCAACGACCGCAAGGCGGTCAGCGAACTGTTTCGTGTACTGAGGCCCGGCGGCACTCTGATCGCCATGTTCCCCATCGTCGAAGGTTGGGATGAAACATACGAAAACAGCGCACGCACGACACCGGCAGAGCGTCTGCTGCATTTTGGCCAACACGATCATGCGCGTTTCTTCGGCCGCGACGCACGCAAGCGGCTCGCGGCGCCGGGTTTTGCCGTCGAGGAATACACGGCCGTGGAGCCGAACGTGTCGCGTTACGGGCTTTCGCGCGGAGAGAAGGTGTTCATCTGCACCCGCCCGGCAGCCGAGAAGACTGTCGAGGCGGATCACGGCGCGATGGTTGGGAAGGCTGGTGGACACGAGGCTGCTATCTTGGCGCGTCCATAACGCGTAGGAGCGCCATGGCTTGAGTTGCCGCTGTGAAGCTCCGGTCGAAGCGAGCGGCGCCCTTTACATCCAGCTAAGCGCGCCATTCTCGATGCGCATCACTTTGTCTTGCGGAGCGTCGAGCTTGAAGGTTGCGTTGGTATCCAGGCCCAGGAAATGGCGCCGCAATACGCGCATGACGCCGCCATGAGCCGTCACGATCGTGTCCCGCTCGATTTCTGCGAGCCAGTCCAGAACGCGTGCCGACAACAGCACGAAGCTTTCACCGCCGTCGCCGGGATAGAGAAAATTCCAGGGGTCGCGCTGTTGTTCGGCGATCCGCTCGGGAAAATCGCGCTCGATATCGGCATAGAGATGGCCCTGCCAATCACCGAGATTATATTCCCGCAGCCGCAAATCGGTCCGGTACCCTTTGGGGTCGAGGCGCAGCTCGCGGCGCAAGATCTCCATCGTCTCGCTCGCGCGCACGAGCGGACTTGAAACATAGTCGAAGGCAGAAGCGTCACCGACGATATTGGCCAGCGCACGGCCGTTCCGCGCCGCCTGCGCGCGGCCCACATCGTTCAAAGGCGCATCGAGATGACCCTGAATGCGGCGCTCGGCGTTCCAGCCCGTCTGGCCGTGACGCAGGAAATAGATCAGCGGCATCGACGCTCTAGCGCTTGCAGGCGATGCTGAAACGGGCCTTGCCGCCCTCGAGATCGGTCTCCATCAGCACCAGTTCGCACGTCACATCGCGATGCTGGAAGATCTTGCGTTCGCCGAAGGAAATACCGAGGGCCTGTTGGTTGACGACCACCCGCGCCGAACGCGACGCGATGGAATTCAGGCTGATCGCGACGTCAACGTCGCTGTAGACCTTCTTTTGCTCGCGCTTCAAGAGCACATTGTCGAACAGAACGACCGAGGCAGGATCCCGCCCCGGCTGGGCGTCCGGCCGAGGGTCTGGCTGCACCATGGCAACCTGCTGCGTGGGCGAATTCTTCACTTCCTCAAACTTGGCTTCAAGCGTGGTCAAGCTTTGCTTGCAGCCTTGATATTGTTCGTTGGCCTCGGAGAGGAGCAGCTTGACCGAAGTCAGTTCCTGCTTCGTCTTCGGGTCTTCCTTGACCTTTTCAACCACGCGGTCGACGACCTGCGGGGGTGGGGGCGTGGCGTTCTTCTCAAGCTTGCCGATCTGCGCGCTCATCGACCGGATTTCATCCAGCACCGGCGCGAGGTTGACCTCGGGCGCAGGCGCCGGAGCTGGGGCCGGGGGTGGTGCGGCCACGGCCTGATTGGCGACTTGCTGCTTCAGCACCTCGGCGATTGCCGCGGCGTTCTCGGGCGAGCCTCCGGCGGTGATCAGCGCTTTCAATTCGCCCATGTCGCCGCGGCCGGCGGAATAGCCCACATAGAACCCGACACCGCCCATGGCGACGAGACTGACCACACTGGTCAGAAGCGCATAGGTGATCAGCCTCATTGGATGCATTTGCGTTAGTCTCCGTTTTTCACCACGACGGAAATATCCGGCGCATCTTCCGCTTTCATGCCGACCACATGGTATCCGGCATCGACGTGGTGCACTTCGCCGGTGACCCCGCGGCTCAGGTCGGAGAGCAGGTAGAGGCCCGCGCCGCCGACGTCCTCGATCGAGACCACGCGCCGCAGCGGCGAATTATACTCGTTCCATTTTAAGATGTAGCGAAAATCGCTGATCCCCGATGCAGCTAAGGTTTTGATCGGCCCAGCGGAAATGGCATTGACCCGGATGCCTTGCTTGCCCAGGTCAGCGGCCAGATAGCGCACGCTAGCCTCCAGGGCGGCCTTTGCTACGCCCATGACATTATAATGCGGCATCACCTTCTCGGCGCCATAATAAGTGAGCGTGAGCAGGGCGCCGCCGTTCGGCATGAGCTTTTCGGCGCGCTGAGCGATTGCGGTGAAGGAATAGCAAGAGATCAGCAAGGTCTTGTTGAAGTTTTCCTGGCTGGTATCCACATAGCGGCCGTCAAGTTCGTCCTTGTCCGAATAAGCGATGGCGTGGACGACAAAATCCAGCGTACCCCAACGCCGCGCCAGCTCGCCGAATACCGCATCGACCGAGACATGATCGGTGACATCGCAAGGCAGCACGATCTCGGAACCTATCTCGGCAGCCAGGGGCTCCACCCGTTTCTTGATTGCGTCGCCCTGATAGGTGAAGGCCAGGGTGGCTCCTTGCAATGCCAGGCTCCTGGCAATGCCCCAGGCGATCGAGCGGTTATTCGCGACGCCCATGATCAGGCCTCGCTTACCGTTCATCAGCTGTCCACGTTCGAGCACCCGTCCCTCCAGCAGCTAGTGCAGCGATCCAAACGGAGGCGGCAAAGCCCCTTAGTTTGATAAAATTGCTGCACAACAAACAACTAGGCCGCTGACACGCGTGAACGGAGTGATGGTGCCAGTGCACTAGGATTGCGGCATCCTACACAAATGCCATGATGCGTCCAGCCGCATGCTGCCAGGGGCCGGCAGCGGCGCGAAATTTCTAATAAGATTTGCGGCCTTGCGCGTTTCAATCCCCGCCCCCGGCAACCGAGCATGATGCCAGGATTAAGGAGACATTAAGATTGCGCCGTCCTATCTTGGATAATCTCGATCACGCACGCGGCAGGACATGAGCACGCCTTCGAACAACGACTATGACCGTGTCCCCCAGGCCACCGATTTTTCCGGCGAAACCGAGCCTTTTGCGTTGTTCGCCGCTTGGCTCGCGGACGCCGAGGCCAAGGAGCCGAACGACCCGAACGCCATGGCGCTGGCCACTGTCGATGAAACGGGAATGCCCAATGTCCGCATGGTGTTGCTGAAGGATGCGGGTCCGGAGGGGTTCGTCTTCTACACCAATTACGAGAGCGCCAAAGGGCGCGAGCTGCTTTCCGGCGGCAAGGCGGCGCTGTGCTTTCATTGGAAGAGTCTCAGGCGGCAAGTGCGCGTCCGCGGGGTCGTGCAGCCGGTCGGTGAGACCGAGGCCGACGCCTATTTCGCCACCCGCCCGCGCGGCAGCCGGATTGGCGCGTGGGCATCGCAGCAGTCAAGGCCGCTCGAAGGGCGTCTGGCGCTGGAAGCCGCGGTCGCGCGCTATACGGCGAAATATCTGATCGGTGAAATTCCGCGTCCAGCCTATTGGTCGGGCTTTCGCCTGGTGCCTGCGGAGATGGAATTCTGGCACGACAGGCCGTTCCGTCTCCATGACCGCATCGCCTTTCGGCGCGGCGCGGCCAATCAGACGTGGGAGAAGACCCGGCTATATCCCTGATCTGTGACCTTGGCGGTGGGAGCCCGGCAAACTCAAGCCAGATCGAAATCCACGATCACCGGCACATGATCCGAAGGCCGATCCCAGTCGCGGGCCTCATCGATCACGATCATCGCCCGGGTGGCCCCCTCCAATCCGGGCGTCGTCCAGATATGGTCGAGACGCCGGCCGCGATTGGAAGCGCGCCAATCCCGCGCCCTGTAGCTCCACCACGTATAGAGCTTCTGGTCCTCCGGCACGAATTGGCGCATCACGTCGATCCAGCGCGCCGACGCCTTCAGCCGGGCGAGATGTTCCACTTCAATTGGCGTGTGGCTTACAACTTTCAGCAATTGCTTATGCGACCAGACGTCGTGCTCCAGCGGCGCCACGTTGAAGTCTCCGGCCAGTATGTGCTGGCAATCCGTCGCCGCCGCGCCGCCATCGCTGAACCACTCGGTGAGCGTGCGCAGATAGGCGAGTTTGTTGCGGAATTTCGGATTGAGGTCTGCGTCGGGAATATCGCCGCCGGCTGGAATATACAGATTATGAAGGACGAGCGGCCGGCCATCCAGCGCGACCGCAATGTGCCGCGCCTCGCCTGTACCGCAGAAATTCTCGGTGCCCATAGGTGTCAATGGAAAGCGGGACAGGGTGGCGACGCCGTGATACCCCGCTTGTCCTTTTACCTGGATATGAGGGTAGCCAAGCGCACGCAGCGGTTCGTAGGGGAACAGCTCGTCGACGCATTTGATCTCCTGCAGGCACAGCATATCCGGCTGGAAGCTGCGGATGAAGCGCTCCACGATGGGCATGCGCAGTCTGACGGAATTGATGTTCCAAGTCGCCAATCTGAATTTCATGGATTGGCCAATTAGCACGGGAGCCAGAAAGGTCAAGCGGCGAGCTGAGATGCGGCCTGCACAAGAAAAAAGCGCCCAACCCCGGCGATGGTTGGGCGCTTATGCGTGTACTACGCGGTGCGTCGGGAGGGATGCCGACGCTGTAGTGAGGCCTTCGGTTAGACGGGGGGCACTACCGATGGTGACTGGCCTCACCACTGTCACAGTACGTATGCTAATATAGCACAGTTTTCAATTTTGGGTACCCAAATTCGAACAAACACTTGACAGTTGCGAATACGCCGCAGTGACCGAGATATTTGGCTTTATGATTCATTAACTTGCAAGCGTTGGCTCATACGCGAATCACTCAGTTCGGACCATCCCTGAACTTCGGCAGGCCCACACCTGGCGAAAATGTGAACAGCTTCGGGTCGGCATCCTTGTTCAACTGCATCTCGGCAAGCTGGATGCGAGTGTTCAATCCTTGCGGGTCGGAAATGATCCACTCCTTGAGCTGCAGCTTCGGCCAATCGAAAAACAGCCGAATTTGGCCACCATTGCCCGCTTCCTTATCCTGAAGCGTCACCACCACGACGTTGTCGCCCGCGTCCAGCGCGATGATATTGGCGTCCCGCATCAGGTCCACATCCTTGGTCAGCAACAGCCGGAAGGGTGTCGATTCCAGCGGATAGCGGTCCGTGGTGTTCATGTCGTGGTCCTCGATGGCAAGGTATTTGCCGTTTGAGATGATCTTCTGCTTGCTCGGCAGCGAATAATCGAAGCGAACCTTGCCCGGCCGCTCGATATAGAACTTGCCCTTCTTGCGCTTGTCGTCGGCATCGGTCTGCAGGAAATCGCCCTCGAGATTCTTCAGATTGTTGAAATAGCCGTTGATTTTCTCGATAACTTCGACCTGCTCCCGAGCGGCGGTGAACTGGCTGGTTTGCGGCGGCGCAACGCCGAACTGGGCATCCCATCCGCCGCCCGCGCCAACGGCATTCGGCGCCGGAGCCGCGGCTTGCGGGGCGGGTGCTTGCGGCGCAGCGGGAGCCGGGGCTGCTGCCTGAGGTGGCGCAGCCTGTGGAGCGGCGGGAGCTGGCTGGGGCGCAGCCGCGGGGGGGCTGGATGGCACGGTCTTGGAATGGACCGAGACGCCGGAGTTGCTTTGCGCCACAGCGTATGGCGCGCCCAGGATCGACAGCGCCAGAGCCGCGACGGGCAGGCTGGAGCACCTTCCAGTAAAGCGGTACCCAGTGTGCGTCGCGAAAATGCGACCGAGCAAAGACGGCCGGATTGCTGTTCTCATAGGACGTTGATCGCCGTTCATCTCTTGGCTCTTTCATGGCAGAAAGGAAATTTGGGTCACTCTGGCTCTAAATTCGCGCAAAATCTAGACAGCGGGCGGCAATTTTATGGCAATTCGAGCATGACCCCCAAAAGGATGTCGCAGCCGAGGCGGGGCTCAAATCCGGTTTTGCGATAAAGATCATGCCGCAGCAAAGAGAAAGAGTTCCATTCCGATCGCTTAGAACGGCTCTATCCGCCGTCACCCGTCAGCACTTCTCTCTTCCCGGTCCGATTCGGCGCGCTAATCAGCCCATCGGCTTCCATACGCTCGATCAGCGAGGCCGCCCTGTTATAGCCGATCCCGAGGCGGCGTTGCAAATAGCTGGTCGTGGCGCGGCGGTCGCGCAGGACGACTGCCACCGCCTGATCGTAGACATCGTCGCCGCTGGCTCCGCGCGCGGACATATCGTCGCCCTGCCCGTCTTCGCCGCCATAGTCCTCGTCGAGGAGGCCTTCCATATAGTCCGGCTCGCCCTGCTCGCGCAGCACATTGACGACGCTCTCCACTTCGTCGTCCGACACGAACGGCCCATGTGCGCGCATGATGCGTCCGCCCCCCGCCATGGTCAGCATGTCGCCCGCGCCAAGAAGCTGCTCGGCGCCCTGCTCGCCCAGAATGGTGCGGCTATCGATTTTCGACGTCACCTGAAAGCTGATGCGGCTGGGGAAATTCGCCTTGATCGTGCCGGTGATGACATCGACGCTGGGACGCTGCGTCGCCATGATCAGGTGGATGCCCGCCGCGCGCGCCATCTGCGACAGACGCTGCACCGCGAATTCGATCTCCTTGCCGGCCACCATCATCAGGTCGGCCATTTCGTCGATGACGACGACGATATAGGGCATGGGGCTGCCGTCTATGTCCTCACGCTCGTAGATGGCGCTGCCGGTCTCCTCGTCGAATCCGGTCTGCACGGTGCGCGACAGCGGCTCGCCGGTGCGCCGCGCCCGCGTCACCTTCGAGTTGAAGCCCAGGATGTTGCGGACGCCCAGCTTGCACATCCGCTCATAGCGGGCGTTCATTTCATTGACTGTCCATTTGAGCGCCATGATCGCTTTTTGCGGATCGGTGACGACCGGCGTCAGCAGATGCGGGATGCCGTCATAGACCGACAGCTCCAGCATCTTCGGGTCGATCATGATGAAACGGCATTCTTCCGGCGGCAGGCGGTAGAGCAGCGACAGGATCATGGTGTTGATCGCCACCGACTTGCCTGAGCCGGTGGTGCCCGCGATGAGCAGATGCGGCATCCGCGCCAGATCGACGATGACGGGATCGCCGCCGATGGTCTTGCCCAGGGCGAGCGACAGCCGGCCCTTGCCCGCCGTGAATTCCTTCGATTCCAGCAGTTCGCGCAGATAGACGACTTCGCGGTTCTGGTTCGGCAGCTCGATGCCGATCGCGTCGCGGCCCGGAATGACGGCGACACGGGCCGAGACCGCGCTCATCGAGCGGGCGATGTCGTCGGCAAGGCCGATGACGCGGGAGGATTTGGTGCCTCGCGCCGGCTCGAATTCATAGAGCGTGATCACCGGGCCGGGATGCACGCCGGCAATCTGACCCTTGATGCGGAAGTCTTCCAAGACGCCTTGGAGCAATTCCGCGCGCCGGCCGAGCGCCGCATCGGACAATTCCGGATCATTATGCCGCGCGGGCGGCTGGCTGAGCAGCTTCAACGGCGGCAGAAGGAATGCGCCGCCGTCAATGTCGTCGAGCCTAGAGCGATGTTCGACGACCGAGCGAGGGCGGTTCGGAGCGGGTTGAGGCCCCGAAGCGGGACGCTGCTGCCGGTATACGGGCGTGGCCAGGATAGGAGCCTCGTATGCGGCCTCCTCGTCCGCATCATATTGTGGTTCTTCATAAACCGGCTCCACATGGCGGGCCGGGGAAGCCGCGTTCTGCGCGACCGGTGGGACGTCATACTCTTCCGCATAGTCCTGCTCATCCCACTCGGGATGCTGCACCGGCGGGTTATACGGCGAGTCATGCCTGAGCTGCGCCGGTTGGATCGCGCGATGCTGCGGGGCCGCCGCAACAGGCGTGATCCCGGGCGTTTGCGGCCGCTGCCTCGGGATGGTGCGCAAGGTGTCGAAATAGGGTTCAATCCGCTGCGTGGGAGGTGGCGCGGCCGGGCGCAACGGAACCGGCCGCTCGCGGCGGTACGGGGTGGCCGGCGCGAACGGGACGTCTTCGTCCACATCAAAACCGGCGTATCTTGGATCGAACGCGCCCGGCGCCGGACGTGGGCGCAGCGCAAAACGATCGGGATCTTCCGCCTGCCAATAGCTTCGCGGGCGCCTGCGTTTTGCTGCGGCCTCGCGATCAAATGCCCCCGCAAGCCGCTCACCGGCGCGGCGCGCGCCGCGAAAAGCGTATACCAGCCCCGCGCCGAACCAATCGTCCCGTCGGGGATGCCGCCGCGCGGTCCAATGCCAGAGCAAGTGCATATCAGCGCCAGTGACGCCGCTCGCCCGCATAAGCGTCCAAAGACCGAGAAGGCCCGATACGGTGCCGCCGATGATCGCGGCAAACCGCTGACTGACGAATCCGCCGATACCCATGAAGAAAGTGCGCCCGAAATCGCCGATCAGCCCGCCGAGCCCGTGCGTCAGAAGCCAGCTCTGCGGCCGCGGCATAATGCTTAAGGTACTGGCGATCAGGATCAGCGACAGCGTCCACATCGCCAGGCGGTGCCGCGGATTGCTGACCCTGTCCCCGCCGATCAGTGTGAGGCCCCAAATGAGCGGCGGCAGGAACAGCGCGATCGAGGTCAGGCCGACGAACTGCAGCAGCATATCGGCGAGCGATGCGCCCGTTGTGCCCAGAAGATTGTTCGGAGCGCCGCCCGTTGCGCGATTGACGCTCGGATCGCCGATCGACCACGTCAGCAAGCTGACCCAGCCGATGACCGCCATGGCGATCAACGCAGCTCCGGCGAGCCGCATCGGCAGGCGATGGATTTCATTATCCATCCCGCCAGGGAGGATGCGGCTTGACCTGCCAATGCGGTATTGGGACATATGTTCAACTCAAAAGACCAGCCAGTCGCCCGAATGCCTCCCGCGTTAAATCCAGATCGTCGACCAAGGCAACCCGGATATAGGCCGCTCCAGGATTGTGGCCGGTCAAATCTGTCTGCGCCAGGTAGGTACCCGGTAACACTTTGACACCGCATTCTTTCCAAAAGGTTTTCGCCGCGGCTTCTCCACCGCCCAATCGGTCCATTTTGGGCCATAGGAAGAAAGCGCCGGCCGGATCGGCGAATTCGAGGGTGCCGCCGAGGATCTCCCGCGCGGCAGCGAATTTCCGGGCATACAGTGCACGGCTTCGCTCGACATGGGTCTCCTCGGCCCAGAGCGCTGCGGATGCGTGCTGCACCGGCAGCGGCATTTGCGGCGCGGCGACGTTGCGGAAGCGGAAATAGGCGGCGAGGAAGTTCTCGTCTCCGGCGATGAAACCGGAGCGAAGGCCGGGCACATTCGAGCGTTTCGACAAGGAATTGAAGACAAGGACATTGGCGAAATCGCCGCTGAGCCCAAACGCGGATTCGAGACCGCCGGAAGGCGGCGCCAAGTTGTAGATTTCCGAATAGCATTCGTCGAGGAACAGGAGGAAACCGTGCTCGCGTGCGAGGCCGATGGCCTGTTCCAGATAGGCAGGGGTGGCGACCGAGCCTTGTGGATTGGCGGGCGAGGCGAGATAGAAAACCGCAGTGCGCCCCAGCACCTCTTCAGGGATGGCATCCAGATCGGGCAGAAAGCCGTTTTCCGCTTCCGCCCCGAGAAACACTGGCTCGGCCCCTGCTGCTACTGCGGCCGCCAGATAGGCCTGGTAGAACGGGTTGGGCATCAGTACGGCGGGCCGAAGGCTGCCGGATTTACGCGCCACCGCTGGGAAAATGGCGGAGAACAGCCCCTCACGCGTGCCGTTCAGCGGCATGATGTGGCGCGCGGGCGTCATCCTGCCCTCTAACGCCGGATAACGCCGCTCGATCCACGCACCGATGGCGCCAAGAAGCTCCGGCGTGCCTTGCACGGGCGGATATTTGCCATAGCCGGCGAACCCGGCCTGCAATGCTCCAGCGAGAAAATCGGGTAACCCATGACGCGGCTCCCCGATGGTCATGTCGATGGGCGGACAGCCCGGTTCGATCCCCTCCAACAGGCTTCTGAGGCGGGCGAACGGCGATTGGATCAGCCGTCCGAGATCACCGGTCGGCAATGGATCTTGCCTGGATTGGACCATGAAAAAGCCTGGGTAGGATGTAAGGCGGAATTGCCGGGTGGAGAATATCCGAGGCGTCGGCGATGGTCCAGGCAGCGGCGAGGGCGTGCCGGGCTTCCGCGCTCCCGCGATTCAGAATTCCGAAAGAGCGCCCTGGTATTCTTGGTTGCGGCGGCGTGCCTCGCGCACGTTCCAGGCTCGCCAATCTGTTGCTTCGAGGTCGCCAGTGTGATCGGCATCGTGTCTACCGAGTTCCTCGAAATGGGGGAAGCGCTATTCGCCATCATGAGCGAAATTCCAAGGAGCGCGCCAATGAAGCGCGTTTGCCTCAAAATCTCCAACCCCGGAGGATGACGATGCCCTCCGACGACGATCTGCAACGCCGGCTGACCCACGAGATCGCCCGCTGTAAGGAAGCGGAACGGCGGCTGGAGGAGAAAAATCGCGAACTCCTGGTCAGAAACGAGGAGTTCCAGTCCGCATCGCTCAACCTTTTGGAGCACGTGGAGCTGATCAACACGATCATCGACGCAGTGCCCCATATCGTCCTCACCTGCAATGAGGGCTGCATCATAGAAATGGCCAACAGCGCTTCGGCGAAGCTACTTGGCTATCCGCCGGAACGCCTGGTCGGACACCATCTCAGCGACTTCCTGCCCAACTATGGCAATTACCGCAGCGAGTTGGAGATGGAATCGTGCCTCATCCAGGAACTGGCAGTCAGGAAAAGCGACGGCACGTTCATTCAAGCCGAACTACGGGGTCGGCGGACGAAGGTGAAGGAGAAGCCGTTTATCGTGCTTGTGATATCGGACGCGAGCGCGCGCAAAGCCGCCGAAGCAATGAAGGAAAAAGTCTACAAGCAACTGTATGAGTCCCGCCGCCTGGAGGCGATCGGCACGCTGTCGAGCGGCATCGCCCACGAACTCAACACGCCGATCCAGTTCATCGGCGACAACATAAAATTCGTCGGCCTGGCGCTGAACAAGATCTACAATTCCTACATGAGATATGATGAGCTGAAATGCGAGTGCGAGGCTCAAGGCTTGTTGCCGGAGACAGTCGCACGGCTGAACAAATTCAACCAAGACATCGAACTCCCGGTTCTCTCCGGCGAAATCATGTCCGCGATCCGGGAAACCGTGGACGGCATCCGCCAGGTGCGGGACATCTCGTTGCTGATGAAGGAATTCACCCATCCTGGCACCGGAGCGCCCGAACCCGCCGACATCAACCGCGTCGTGCAGAGCGCCATCACAATCTGCAGAAGCCGCCACAAGGACGTCGTCACGCTGGAGACCGGGTTCGCCGCCGATATGCCGCAGGTGACCTGCCGCAAGGGCCAGATCCAGCAAGTGCTGGTGAATATGATCGTCAACGCCGTCGAAGCCATTGAGGAGCAAGGCATGACGGCGGGCGTCATCCGCCTCGAAACCAAGCTCGCGGGGGACGCCGCCCGGATCGAGATCAGCGATAATGGCCCGGGCATTCCCAAGGGTTTGTGGGAAAAAATATTCGATCCGTTCTTCACCACGAAACAGGTCGGCAAAGGGACGGGACAAGGCCTCGCATTGGCCAAGG
Organism: uncultured Alphaproteobacteria bacterium; assembly: GCA_963731855.1. GTDB lineage: Bacteria > Pseudomonadota > Alphaproteobacteria > Rhizobiales > Rhodomicrobiaceae > R-RK-3. Next base: position 354,029 of record CAVSXH010000005.1, read on the forward strand.
ATTTCATCGTCAATCAGCATGGCGGCAAGCTGCTGTTAGAACACAGGCCGGATTTTTCGACAACCTTCGTCATCGAGCTGCCGCTGGCCCCGCCCGTTTCAACTCAAATCAGACAGCCGGTCCGCTATGCGCAAGCCTGATGAGAGGATCCTGCTCGTCGATGACGAGCCCCGCGTGCTTGCCGGGTTGCGGCGGCGCCTCTCGGATCGCTTTCATGTGCTCACGTCTGAAAGCGCGGCGGAAGCGATCACGTTGCTTGAGGGCGGTAACGGAATCGGCGCCATCCTCGCCGACATGCGGATGCCAGAGCGCGATGGTGTCGATCTGCTCAGCGAGACCGCGCGCCGGTGGCCGGAAATCCGGCGACTCATGCTCACCGGCAACATGGATCAGGAAACTGCAATCGCCGCCGTGAATGGTGGCCGGGTGTTCCGCTTCTTCCGCAAGCCCTGCGATGCCGACCGGCTGGCGGAAGCCCTGAGTGAGGCGCTCGATGAGTACCGTTTCGCCACGCGTGCCATCGAGGAAAGACAGATCCTGGAAATCAGGGCGAAGGCAGGTGACCGCGCTCGCCGGAGCTTCCTGTCGATGATGAGCCATGAATTGCTCACCCCGCTCAATCACGTACTGGGCTTCTCGGCGATGCTGGAGATCAAGCTGCTCCAGCAGAGCGAGCCGGAAGCATTGGAATATCTGACCTATATCAAGGACGCGGGCGAGGACCTCGTGCGCATGGTGCACCGGGTATTGGAGATCGCGCGCCTCACATCAGGCGATCTGCGTCGCGATCAGCAGATCTTCGATATCACACCCATTCTGATGGAGGAAATCGACCGGCTCCGGAAAAAGGCGACGCCGCGCAATATCACCGTTTCGTTTCAGGCTGCGCCTCAGCCCGTTTTTGTCAAGACGAGCGAATATGAGTTCCGCCTCGCGCTCAACGAACTGTTCGACAACGCAGTAAAGTTCAACCGCGATAACGGTCACGTCGGGGCGGCCGTCGGCTTCACCGATGACGAGGTGACGATCCGGATTGCCGACGCGGGCATCGGCATGGCGCAGGACACCGTTGAAAAGGCGCTGGGCGTGTTTTTCCAGGAAGAGGATCATTTTCATCGCCGGTTCGAGGGCATCGGCCTCGGGCTGACGCTGGTCGCGCTCTTTGCCCAGTCCAATGGGGGCCGCCTGGCAATCGAAAGCGAACGCGATCGCGGCACCGCGATCATGCTGTCGCTGAACCGCGTCAGCCAGCCGGCGATGGCAAAGAGTGCGTGAAACCTGCCGCGCGGCGGCTATGACCGCGCCACCATCACGCAGCCCACCGCAATCAGCAGCGTGCCGATCATGCGCAGCGGCGTCACGGTCTCGTTGAGCAGGAACACGCCGAACAGCATCACCACGATGAAGCTGACGCCGACGAAGGGATAGGCGAGCGAGAGGTCGACTTTGGACAATATCCAGAGCCACACCGCCACGCTCAATCCGTAGATCGTCAGGCCGGTCCAAACGAGCGGCGATGAAGCAACCGCGAGAAGGATGCTCTTGCCGCCCTGGGGCAAGGCCGCGACCACGCCGGGGCTGGTCATGCCCAGCTTCAGCGCGAGCTGCGCGCAGGCGGAAGCCGTGACCGTCGCGAGGATCAGGGCGAGCGTTAGCATTGACATCGCCTGGCGCCTTTCAGAAGGACAAGTCGAGATAGCGCGCGACCAAAATCGCCGCGACGCAGATCAATCCGGCCAACTGGCTGGCGCGGTCATGCAGCGCGAACTCGACCGGATCTTCGTCCACTTCGCCGCGCTTGGCCGCGATCCAGATGCGGTTCGTCCAGAAGATCAGGACAAGGCAAATGATCCACAGGACATCGCGGCTCAGATATTCCTGTTGCACTTCCGGACTGTTGATGAACAGCGCGAAGACCAGCACCGACGCGGTGGCGTTGGCGACCCCAAGCACGAACATCGAATCCGTGTCGGTGCCGAAATATCCTCGGCCCATGACCTTTCCGCCCGCGCCGTCCATCTTTCGCAGCTCGATGAAGCGCTTCAGATAGGCGAGGCTGATGAAGAGGAATATGCAGAAGCCGAGCAGCCAGGACGACAGAGCCACCTGGATGGCGACCGCGCCGGCCAGCACGCGCAGCATGTAAAGCACCGACAGCGTCAGCACATCGGCGGTGAGCACCCGCTTCAGATAAAACGAATAGAGCATCGTCAGCGCGAAATAGAGCGTTAGAACCGCAATGAAGGCCGGCGACAGGAACAGTGCCGCGAGCACCAGCGCCGCAGCCGGCAGGCCGATCGCCCCCGCGACGCCGGCGCCGATCGAAAGCGCGCCGGATGCCAGCGGGCGGTGGCGCTTGATGGCATGATTGCGGTCAGCTTCCAGATCCCAGAGGTCGTTGATGAAATAACCCCCCGACGCGCACAGGCTGAAGCAGACGAACGCGACCCAGGCGTGGGCGACGGCGTCGGTGCTCTGATAGGCGTGCGCGGTCAGCAGCGGAACGAAGAGCAGGAAGTTCTTCGCCCAATGCTGCGGGCGCATGGTCCGGATAAATGCCGTCGGAAGCGTCGGCTCTGCTGCCAGGCTCAAACCAGTGATTCCTTATTGACGGCCTTGGACGTGATCCTCGGCACCAATCCATAACAAATAACGGCCTAACAGGGGGTGTCCCAGGACGTGGAATGCTGAGCCGGCCTCTCGCTTTAGCAGTTTAGTCGGCGGTCGCCAATCCTGCGTTGCTGCGTCACCTCGGCCCGTCTCGGCCCGGCCCGATCCGCTGGGTTGCCGCAGCGTCGGGAACCTTACGCAGGCTGGGGTTTTTGCCACATTCGCGCTGCCTCGTTCATGCTGGCTTCAGGGGTTTTCAGTCTTAATACGCGTGTGGGCCCATGTCTTTGCGTTCGTTCGGAAGGCCTGCTACAGCATCCCGTTCCTTTCGCTAAAATTGTCGCTATCTATGTCAACTGATCCGTCCGAACCCGCAGACGCACCGGCATCGTCCCCGCGGATGAATGCGTGGGTCAGCCGCGCCGGAAACATCCTGGTTTTTGCGCTCTCGATCTTGTTTACGCTGGCGATCGCCGAAATCGGATTCCGCGCGGTGATGGAGGTGCCGATTTTCGACACCACCGACTGGCGCGCCGACGGAGCGCGGTTCAACCGGATCGGCGATCGCGCCATAACCGACCCGCTATTGGGCTGGACGCTGAAGCCGCGGTTATCGCAGCGACGGCTTCACCACTCTCGACCATGGCTTCCGGCGCAATTTCGGTGAAACCGAAGTCCGCACGGGCGGCATTCTGGCGGTGGGCGACTCATTCACCGAAGGCTTCGACGAAGTGGACGACGCAAGCACCTGGCCCGCGCATCTGGAGAAAATTACCGGCACGCCGGTCGTGAATGCCGCTGTCGCGGGCTATGCGACCGACCAGATCATTCTCAGGGCGGAGCAGACCCTCCCCATCGTCAAGCCGAAGACGCTCATCGTCGGCTTCACCGAAGTCGATATCTACCGCGCCATGCTCTCTAAAGCCGGGGCGCCGAAACCTTATTTCACCCTCGAGAACGGCGAACTCGTCTTTCATGCGCCCGGCCCGCTGGAAAGCGGCGAGAAGGAAGGCCTGATCGGCAAGGGGGTGCGCGCGGTGCTCGGCTATTCGGCGTTGAGCAACTATCTGTTCAGCCGCCTGACGCCGGAATTCTGGTATCCGGCGGAAGCCTCGCTGTATGAGGAAGTGGAAAATCAGCCGATCGACATTACCTGCAAACTGCTTGCGCGATTGAAGCAGCAGACGGACGACAAGCAGGTTCGCTTCCTGGTTTTCCTGCAATATGGCGGCGAACTGGTGCTCGAGGAGCCGGTCATCCTGAATGACATGAAGCAGATTACCGAGTGCGCCCAGAAGGTCGGCATCCAGGTGGTCGATCAGTTCGCGCCGCTGAAGGCGTTGACGCAGGCAATCCCGAACTCGTCGCGCTCTATTACTGCCTCGATGGCGAGGAGTTCGGCCATATGACGTCGAAGGGCAATGAACATGCGGCGCAATTGCTTGCCGGGGACGCTGAAGGAGCAGGCCGCCCCGCCGCAAAGCTCCGCCCTCCCCGAGCAAGGTGTGCTGCGGAATTAGGCTGACTTACTATTGTTGTTGGACGCGAGGGTTGAGGACTTCACTAAGCCTCTAGGCCTATGTCTTTGCCTTCATTCGGTCGGGCTGCTACAGCTTCGCTTCCCTTTGGTTAAAACTGTCGGTACCGATGCCATCTGATCCCTCCGAACCTGCAGACGCGCCGGCATCTTCGCTGACGGCCGCATGCGTTGGCGAGCCGCGCCCGGAACACTCTGGTCTTTATGCTCTCCATTGTGGTTTCGCTGGTGATCGCCGAGATCGGCTTCCGCCTGGTGACGGGGGTGCCGATTTTCGACGCCACCGACTGGCGCGCCGAAGGGGTGCAGTCCACCCGGACCGGCGATCGCGCCATAGCCGACCCGCTATTGGGTTGGACGCTGAAGCCGCACTATCGGCGCGAGGGTTTCACTACCCTCGACCATGGCTTCCGGCGCAATTTCGATGAGCATGAGGTTCGCATGGGAGCAATCCTTGCCGTAGGCGACTCCTTCACGGAAGGCTTCGACGACGTGGATGACGCGAACACGTGGCCTGCGCATCTGGAAAAAATGACCGGCACGCCCTACGGTGAACGCAGGCGTTGCGGGCTACGGGACAGACCAGATCATCCTCAGGGCCGAGCAGGTCCTTCCGATCGTAAAACCGAAAACGCTCGTGATCGGGTATCTTTTCCGACGATATCAACCGTGCCGCGCTCTCCGAATCGGGCGCGCCGAAGCCCCATTTCACGACCGACGAATGGCGAACTCGTTTATCATCCGCCCGGCCCGCTCGAGCGAAAGCGAGAATGTTAGCCTCGTCGGCAAGGTGCTGCGTGCCGTACTGGGCTATTCGGCGTTGAGCGATCATCTGCTCGGCCGCCTGGCTCCGGGATTCTGGTATCCGGCAGGGGCCCTCTATGAGGAAGTGCAGAATGAACCGGTTGACGTCACCTGCAAATTGCTGACGAGGCTGAAGCGGCAGACCGATAACGACAAGATTCGCCTCTTGCTGTTCCTGCAATATTCCGGCGAACTGGTGCTGGAAGAGCCGGCCATTGTGCCCGACATGGCGAAGGTCACCGAATGCGCGCGGAAGGCAGGCATTCAGGTGGTCGATCAATTCGCGCCGCTACAAGTGCTGACGCGCGGCAGCCCCGACCTCGTCGCCACCTATTACACGCCCTATAGCAGGGAGTTCGGACATATGACTTCCAAGGGTAACGAACATGCGGCGCAATTGCTTGCCGGCGCGCTGAATGAGCAAGCCCCTTCGAAGCAAAGCGTAACGACCCCACCGCAAAGCTCGGCGCTGCCCAACCAGAATGTGCTCCCGAATTAGCGGCTAAGCGTCATTGCCAAAAGTGGTCTTCCGGTTTTCGCGAAAAATGATGCGAAAACAAAGAATCTAAGCAGGTCATTTGCTGGGCAACCAACAAAAACTGCTTAGCTCAGCAGACCACGCAACACCGGCGCGGCTTGTTTGTCGCGGCCCATCTTGCGGTAGTGGGATTTCGGCACGTTGAACACGGAGTAGAGCGTGTTCACCACCGAGCCGATGGTCAGATAATCGTCGACATCGAACGTCTCCGGCAGATCGGTCGCGCGGGACGCAGCGTGCTGAAATCGAATGGCAGCCCGACGCGTCTTCTCCAGCACCGGGTCCACCGCAAGATGCGCCTTCGAGATCGGCGCGGAGAGGTCGGCCATGTCGGATGCCCCGATAACCATGCCACCGCGCACGCCCTTGCCGCCCATCAGGATCGAGTTCGAATATTGGTTGTGGTTGGTGCCGGTCGCATCGACCTTCATGTCGGGCGCACGCAATGTGCGGCCGAATTCGCTGGCGATCATCACCGTCGTCACGTCGAAAATCGAGCGTTTCGCGTCATAGGGCGTTTCGGCCAGGCCGCGCAGAAGCACGGCAAGTTTGTCGATGGCGCTCACTGAACAGTTGCGGCTGGGCCTTGGCCAAATCGGGCGCGTGGACGTCGAACTGCTCGGGCAGCACATAGATCGCGGCGCGCGACAGGGACAGCCGGAAACAATCCGCTATCAGCGCGATGCTCTGGTCTTCGGCGCTCCGCTCCGGATCATTGGCGGAAAGCGCGGCCAGCTTGCGGTGCACCTCCGGGGAATTGTCCAGCGCCGACAGCATCAGGCTGGCGCCACTGGAGAAGCTGCCATCGCCATGTGCCGCGGCATCGAGCCTGGAACGGACGAACGACGTCAGCGGGTCCGCCGCATGGGCGGGCGGAAGCTGCCGCAGACGCTCCGGCAAGCCGCGCAGCGCCTTCGGCACAAGCGGAATCACACCGGAATGATTGAGCGCGGTGAATTCCGGGCGGTCGGCGGGAACGATCGCATCCACCGAATCGCCCGTGCTGTCCGGTCTCTTCAAGATTGAGATGGGGTATGAAGCTGTCGCCGCCGAACGGATCGCCGGTGAAGAGGAAATTCATGTTCTGCGCGTGACCGTCGAAGCTCGGCGTCATCACCACGCCATTCATGACGCTGAAGCGATCCCTGAAGGGGCTGAGCGGCTTCACAAGGCTGGTCGCGCCGGTGATGAGGCCGTTGCTGCCTTTCCACGGCGCCGGGTCCTGGCCGAGATAATTCTGGATCTTGCCTGCCGCCGTCATCGCCAGCGGTCTTGCGTCGAACATGTAGGAGGAATCCGCGCCGCCGCTGAGCACGATCATCAGGAAGAAATGCGGATCGTCGGCGAGGGCTTCGGCTTCCGCCGGTCCGAGAAACGAGAAATTGGGCAGCAGCAAAGTGGCGGCGCCCGGCAACACCGAGCTTCAGAACATCGCGTCGCGAATGGACCATGTCATCGGCCTTCATTGTTCAAGCAAAACATAAGGGTTCATCAGCAGCGCGAGCGTCATGGCCTCGATGGCTTCCGGCGCTTTTTTCTCGCCATAGGTGCCGACGATGAAATCCCGCCAGATCTGAAACTCCTCCTGAGGTGCGTTATAGCCCGCCAGCGACAGCCAGAATGCGGTCAGCACCGCATCGCTCTTGGCTTCCTGCGACGGCCATGTGCAGAGCGCTTCCAGCGTATCGTAGAAGCGGTCATTGAGCAGCAGCTGCGGCGAGGCGCAGCTCTTCGCCAGGCTCTGCGCAAAGCCGGAGAATGTCAGGCGCATCAGTACCATGTTCACGGCATTGGGCATGCCATTCTGGAATTTGTGCTCCGTGCCGAAGGCCGACCAGGTGCCGACGAGGTCGTCGAGCCCGTCCGCCGGCATGAACCGGTCAAGCTCGATGGGGCCGTCATCAGGCGCGATGCGCGCGGAAAGTTCCTTGGAAAGCGCGCTCAGGCCCTTCAATCTCGCCCCGGTCGCGCCCGCGGGACCGGCAAGAGCGACGCAAGCGGCGAACAGCATAAGCCAGCGGGTCATCTCTTACTCCGTCGATCGGCGAGCCAGCTCCGACTGCACCCAAAGGAAGAGTTCCTGGCGCTCCTGGCTCGACATCGGCTTGTTCTTCGGCATGCGCTTTTTCGGGTCGTTGTCGGACAGGCGGCTGGCCATCCGCTGCAAGGTCTCCTGCGCGGCGATCTGCTCATCCTTGCTGTTCCGATGCGGAAACACATGGTCTTTGCCGTTCGGCGCGGTCATCCATTTGCTGAGGTCGAGCGTATTCAACTCTTCTCCGTACTTGGAGTGACACGTCACGCAATTCTTCTGCAGAATATAGGCGACGCGGCAGGGCGGCCGGTCCTCCGCCTTGGTTTCGGGTACGTAATCATAGCAGTCTGCGGATTGGGATTGCGCGTCTGAAATGTTTCGCTCTCAACGAGGCTAACCATCGCATTCTTGAGAGCGGCCGAGGAATTCGCAGCCGCGTCCTTTTCGAATGTCTCAGTCAACCTGTCCAGATAGGCGCCGTCCACCGTCTGATCTTCGCCGATCACATATTCGGTCAGCCGCTTCATCAGGCAGCGCTTCGCCTCAGGCGCCTGTCGGATGATTTTCGACAGATCGGCGAGGGACTCGCCGTAGCCGTTCTGTTCCTTCCAGCGCGGCGAGCGGATATAGCCGACGTCCCAGTTCCGGCCGGCCCCTTCGGGCGCCCGCCAGACGGAATGGTAGGTCTTGCGGTCAGGCTTGCCAGATCATCGAATACGATGTCCGGCGAGTTCGAGGAATCGCCAAACCAGCGCGCCGTGATTGCGGAAAAATCCAGCCATCGGATCGAGCTTGTAATGGCAGGCATAGCACGAGGTCTGCGAACCGTGTGCTCCGCCGATATGTTCGGCCGGATCCTCGAATCCGACTGGGTTGAGGTCGTCGCAGAAAAAGCGCTTGAGCACATAGGCGGCGCGCTTGCGATTGTAATTGGTGGATGAATTGGCCAGCGCCATTCCCTGCTCGTAACCGAACGCGAGCCAATTGCCCTTATTGGGAAAGGCCGAGCGGTCGACGCTTCTTGAAATCGGCGATGGTGTACGGCTCGTAGATGCTCGGCTCGAAATTGACAATCTCCTTGAAGGCGCTGTCGAGCTGCGCCGACACAGCCTTCACCGTGTCAGCGAGCCGCTGGCCGTCAACTTTGTCGTCGGCCTTTTCGCATTCCTCGTTGGTGACCTTGTCGAAGGCCTCATAGATGAAATCGGGGACGCCGCCGCGCGCAAGTGTGAAAATTTCTCGCATCCGTGAAGGCGCGAAACAGCTTCTGGTTGATTTCCACCTGCTGCTCGTCAGCCCATCGATCTGTTCGCAAAAGTCGTCGCGCGCCGATCGGGTTCGGTCCGGATCGCATGTTCAGCAAGGCCGCCAGCCTCGCTTTCAGCTCACCGATCGCCTTTTCGCGCAACTGCGTTGGCGTCAGTTTTGCATCTTCCGGTCCGAGCGGCTCCTCCGACGGTATCATCGTGAGCGGCGCCGGGTAATAGTCGCCTTCAAGATCGAACAGTTTCAGATAGTCGCCACCATCGACAAGCGCTTTCGCCGAGCTGATGGCATTGGCGAAATCGAAAGCGCTGTGCGCGTAGATGCCGTCGACCTTCAAGCTGTCGATCTTGAACCCCATAAAAAACATGTTGAAGTCGAGCACGGTGTCGCCAAAGCGCTCGTCGCTCATGAACTCGCGGGCGATCTCTTGCTTCGAGAGTTTAGACAGCCTCTCAATATCGTCGTTGGGACCCAGCCCGTCGCCATTGCGAAGCAAGCGCGCAGTTTTTTCGATCCACCAGCGCTTGTCCCACTCGGACAGCGCCGGAACCGTTGGCGCAGTAGACGCGTCGCGGGCGGACGGCTTTTCTACGGCCGCGTTCGCTAACGCAGCCGCGGGGTCCTGCCTTGCGTCGGAGGTGAGCGCAGACACGCCCGCCGCGGCGGTGACCACCGCGGCCACGATCATGCAGCACGCCAGAATCTGCGATTGTATGCCGCCGGTAAGCTTCATGCGTCTCTTTTTCGTCCTGACGGAAGCGGCCGCCCCGCGCCGCTGAACTGCTTGCGATCTGCCGCTCATTCTCGCACCATAAGGCAAAAGCATTTCACCTTATGGCAAAAATTTCACGGTGCCGCGGTGCCCCAGTTCGACCCCCGGCGCGCGATCCTTGCATGTGCACAATGCTTGAGCAAGCCGACGGTTCTGTAAATTTGTATCGGGGTATGCCGCGGGTCGAATTGGCAATAAAACCATGCGGTGCGCCGAAATCGCCCGCTTATGACATGGGTCTGAACGAAACAACCGGCCCCATTGTGAGGAGCCGGCCGCATCGATTGTGTCTGGACGACAGCAGTGCCCGAAAGGTAGCGGTTACGCGCCGCACTTCGCTTCGAGGGCGCTGAAAGCGGCGTCGAGCTTCTTGCCGTCCTCGGATTCGGGCGTGACGGACTCAGCGGCACCGAAGGCGTCAGCATATTGTTCGCCCAAGCCGGTCAGGTACGTGTCCATTTTCTGGCCAAGTTCTTCCATCTTGGCCGTATCGCCCTCTTTCACGCCGGACATTTCCTTGCTGATGGCGCAATAGCCGGCAAGCTTCGTCGCGTCGTTGGTGAGGTCGGTGATGGTTTTCACCGTCGCGGCGACGTCAACGGGATCCTCGGCTTCCGCCGCGGCTCCGCCGGCGGCCGGCGCCGTGGTCTGCGCCATGACGGGCGCGGAAAGCAGAGCGCAAATAGCGGTCAGTGCAAACAGATGCTTCATGTCATTCTCCCAATCTATCCTACTTGGTTCACTTCACTGCTTTGTGTACTTAACTTCCATCGGCTGCCGGTGCATCAGTAACAAAAAAAATAGACCACCCGCAAGCATATAGGACTGCAAAAAATTAAATGGGGTTTCAGCCAGGAGATTGAAGGCTGGGACAAAATTGCTTACAAATATGAAGATCGCCGCGATCAGAAACAGCGTCGCCGCGCGACCGGCATTCGCTGCCGCGACCAGGCCGAATACCGGAAGCAGTACCCCGTAATGATGTTCCCACGCGATCGGCGCGGCGATCGTCAGGCTGACCGCCAGAATGGCAAAACCCAGCCCGCGGTCCATCGCCGAACTCCTACGCATAAGAGCCGTCAGCAATATGACGGCGGAGCTGAGCAGCGTGCCCCAATAAACCCAAGCGCTGTAAATTGGAAACCGGAAGGCATCGAACGTGGTGTTATTATACAGGTGCGGCGCCGACAGGCTCGCCAGCCGATGCAGCAAGCCATTGATGGATTGATTCGCGTAATAGGACTCCCCGCGTTCCGACATGAAGGACAAGACGCGCAGATAGTCCAAATGGTTCGCCCATTCATATGCCCATATGGAATAAATGAGCCCTGTTGCACCCACGACACCGCAAGCCAGGACAAAGCGCCATTCGCGGTTGAGCACGCCCCACAGCATGAACAGCCCGTAATGCGGTTTCATCAGGCAAATCAGTCCCATGAGGACACCGCTTGCAACCCTTTGCTGCCAGACCCAAAAGAGCAGCGCCAATGCGAAGATCGAATTGATCCAGAGCTGTATCTGGCCGAGTGTGAACGCTTTCACAACGGGATAGAATGTGAAGGTAATGCCCGTCACCGTGACCGCGCGCAGGATCGTCAGCGCGCGTGAACGCGGCACAGCCCCGGCCTGACGCAGTCCCGCCTCGACGAGCCCGGCGGTCGCCAGCGCCGTGATCGCCAGGAAGCCCCAGCCGAGAATGTCGTTGATGGGCGGCGCGCCGGTGAACACCATCTCGTCGGAGACCCGCACACGCTCCGGTCCGAACGCCAACATCCCTTGCAGTGCGAAGAGGGCCGAGGGGGGATATTGGAATTTGATGCCTTCTTCGAAAAACACCGCCTGATAGAGCGGCTTGACATGCGGCTCGTTCAGATAGGCATAGGCTGCCGCCATCGGTCCCCAGGAATCATCCCCGCTCTCGGCGCGAAAGACGCCCCTTGTGTGGGCCAGGACGGTATCCCCAACCCCGCCGGGGGACGCGAGTTCGAGCAGGCCGTTAATCACTGCGACGTTCAGGAAGAAAAATATCGCGAGTTGCCGGCTGAACAGCGCGGCTGACGGCGGCGGCGTTGTTCGTCTTTGCGCGATCGTGGGCAGACTATCCGGATCGATGTGCTTCATTGCAGCTCTCAAGGCCAATTCTGTCCGGCAGCAAAGCCTTACGCCGAGCAAAGCCCGCCGCGCAAGGGGCGTACCAGGACAAATTGAACGGAAGTGTATCGAGATGCGTCACAGCCCCGTAAGGATATAGACCAGCGACAAATGCCTGTGATAGGACAGCGCAGGAGCGAAACGAGGACACGACAAGGATGAGCTTTTTTGCCGAATTCTGGGACTATATGAAGGTCCGCAAAAAGTTTTGGCTGTTGCCGGTATTCATGGTGATGATCCTGCTCGGCGGTCTCCTCGTCTTGACCCAGGGTTCAGCGGTCGCGCCGTTCATCTATACGCTGTTCTAGCCCAGCGCTTCGAATGAGAAAATTTGTATTTCCCGCGCTCTTGGTGGCGATCTGCCTGGCGATCACGGCGGCGTTCACCGAGGTCGCGGTGCGTCTCGTCGCCGATGACGGGATGCAGTTCGACCTGGAAATGTGGAAATATGCGCGGGACGTGAAAGTCGTATCGCCCGATCCGCTGATCGGCCATGAGCACGGACCGGACCGGAAGGCCCGTCTCATGGGCGCCGATGTCGAAACCAATTCCAAGGGCCAGCGTGATCGTGAAATCGCCTATGAGCGCACGCCGGGCATATTGCGCATCGCGATGGTCGGCGACTTGCTGACCGAAGGCTGGGGCGTGCCTTTCGAAAGCACCTTCTCGAAGCGGATAGAGCGCCTCTACCAAGCGGCGGGCACCAAGGCCGAAGTCGTCAATCTCGGCGTCGGGAACTGGAACACGGTTCAGGAAGTCCAGTATTTTCTTACCAAGGGCCATAAATACAGCCCTGACATCGTCGTGCTGAATTATTTCGTCAACGACGCCGAGCCGACGCCCGAGCGGCATCAGCGTCGAGAACCCTCATTCCTGCTGCAATATTGCTATTCCTGCGTGTTCTTCAAAGGCCGGCTCGACACGGTCCTGCGTACGCTCACCACACGCCAGGATTGGGCGGAATTCTATTTGGGCCTTTATGAGGGCGGCAGGTCGAAGGGCTGGCTGGACGCAAAGGCGGCGATCAAGCGTCTCGCCGACTACTGCAAGCAAAACAATATCAAGCTTCTCATCGCGCATTTGCCGGAGCTGCACGACGTGCAGAACTACCGCTTCGGACTCGTGACGGAACTCGTCCGGCAAGCGGCGCAGGAAAGCGACGCACCTTTCGTCGACCTGTTGCCGAATCTGCAGTTCCAGGCGTCGTCCGATTTATGGGTCACGCCGCCCGACCCCCATCCCAACGCTTTCGCGAATGAGCTCATCGCCGCCGGATTGTTCAGCGCGCTGCAAAAGCTGAACACGCCCGCGGGGCCTGAGAAACAGCAAGGCGTGAGCCTTCCGGTGACGGTGCGGTAAGCGAGGTCTCCCCGGCATCATATTCGCTCCCGAAGCCTCTATATCAGCCTTGATTTGACCCGCTGATGGTGTGTCAGGCGGATGGCTGCGGTAAAGACAAAAGTTCGCCTAAGAAAAGATAAGTCTGCAAGACCAATGCCCTCGCCTCTTCAGCATCTACATCGCTATGGACGCCTGCGGAAACGCGATCATAGATTGAGTTTAGGCCCTTGCTAAGTCGATCGTACCGCGATCCCTTACCTGTGCGGCCGTGAATGTATGCCCTCAAACGATTGCGTGTTTTGTCCTTGCCGACATCCAGTGCTTCTTCACCCATTAGATACGGCTCAGTCTGTGCGGAAAATACCGCATCGGCAAAACTATCGATCACCCGACGGCAGGTCGTAAGCGCATGGCTGATTGCTTCCGAGTCTCCTGCATCTAGTCGCTCGAACGCACTTGGCATTTTGCCAAATGCATTAGCTGCTGTTGCCGAAAGGAGTGCATCAACTTTCGATTGATATGTCTCAAATATCGAAGCTGCTTGAGCGCTGAATAGCTGTTCATGATACACGCGTGTAGCAAAGTCTTGGATCAAAGCACGTACTGCGGAAACGATGCGCTTTGTGGTGACCGTCCGAGTTGTGATCTCTTTGACCTGCCGCTGTTGGTTCTGGAATTGCGTTGTCGACCATTCCCCTGATGGCACAAATCTTTTTACAACATCCAGCTCTTCTTGGTGACCACTTATTATTCCCTCTTGTGTAACAATCCCTGCAAAGTAAGCTGTTCCGGCCGATACATCTATCCAACGATGAGTAAGAGAAAGATATTTCTTACTTATATCGTCGGTTTTGGAGTAATTATAACGTTCATACCATAGCCATGTTAAAACTTCTTCATCGTTTACGAGGCGAGCTAGTCGAGAGGCTTTGAGTACTAGGCCTTCCGCTGAGGTCTTAGACATCTCCGCATCTTCTAGTAACTCTAAAGCGAGTTGCTTAATTTCCTCGTTTTTCGTCATGTAAGTTTGCGTGCCGGGATGCCTTGGCGCGGCCCGATGCACTTCTCCCACTCTCTGCCCAAATTAGGTTTTAATTAGCTTTAGTTTAGCTGACGTCATGCGACCTACTGAAATGGAATCAAGTTCGTCTATTGAGATCGCCAAGGAACTATCTTAGTCAGATCATGGCAAAGGAAACCAATGCCATGACGGACAAACTCGAACTACTCAACAGTCGACGCGCCGCAATTGGTAAAGCGCCGCTCAAGTCCTGGAAAGGATCGAAGGCAAAGCTGGAGGAGGCAATCACGGCCCTCGGCCACGCCATCATACCCGAGAAGCCGAAGCCCGCGCCGACGCCCAAGCCCTGCCGCGTATCGCTCACTCGGGGCATCGATCCCAAGGCGCCAGAGCTGCATTGCGCAAAGTTCACGGCAGCGAATGGAAGTCGCTGACCGAAGACGAACTGCGCGCTGCGCTGATGCCTTCATGAAGCCTATGATGCCCCGCGCTCACCACGCGGGCATCATCGCGCCTCTTGTGCCGTGACGGCCCACCTAAAAGCCTTACTCACGGCCGTTTTTGCGCTGCCGGTTCAGCTGTCATTAATTGGGCTCGAGTTTAATAATATGCAAAGCATCGCAAGGGCCGGAAGTTGGAGGCTCAAATGTCCTGGCAAGACCAGATGGCCTACGTGATCCCTGTGGGGATGGGCCTGTGTGCAGGAATGATTTCCTTCTATGTCGGCAGAGGCCGGGATTGGCGGTGGGGATTCATCGCCTATGTTGCAGGCGTTCTGTTCGGCGCCTGCATCGTGGCGATCGCGGCAGCACTCGTTCCTGAACGCGAAGCCTATGTCCAACTTGGTGTATTGACGATATTTGGAGGCGGCCTGCTGGTGCTTGTTACACCCGCGATAGGTGCCATTGCAGGCCTGCTGCTCCCGTCGAAGCGGAACTGAGGCCTCCACCTCGAAATCATCAGGCGGGATGTTGCCAGGCGCATGGCCTGCTTTCGCTGATGCTCGGTTAAGCGCTTGATGTAAATGGTGGAGCCAGACGGGATCGAACCGACGACCTCGTGAATGCCATTCACGCGCTCTCCCAACTGAGCTATGGCCCCTGATGAGTGTGATGTCTTATGCTTTTCACCGGCGCTGATCAAGAGGAACGTCGCGCTGCGCCGCGTTATTCACGCCTGGTCGCCGACGGAGTTGCGCATAGTCGGATGACCAGCAAAAGCTTGTCCCCGCAAAGGTGGGGATGGTTTCCGGTTTGCGATAAGATCAAGCTCGAACAAAGATGGATCGAGCCAAATTCGAGGACGTCATGCAAAAACTTGCCGGAATTTTCGCAGCTGCCGCCACTCCCCTCAAACACGATCTGACCATCGATGCGGAAAGGCTGGTGCGTCATTGCCGCTGGCTTCTGAACGAGGGCGGCTGCGACGGCGTCAACCTTCTCGGCACGACCGGCGAAGCCACGTCCTTTTCGGTCGAGCAGCGCCTCCGCGCGATGCGTGCCGTCGCTGAGTCCGGCGTGCCGATGACCCGCCTCATGGTCGGCAGCGGCGCCGCCGCGATGCGGGACGCGATAACGCTGACAAGCGCTGCGCGCGAGTTGAAATTCGCCGGGGCGCTGCTGCTGCCGCCCTTCTACTACAAGAACATTGCCGACGACGCGCTGGAGGCTTATGTCGCCACCGTGATCGAAGAGGCGTGCGGCGGCGATTTCGGTCTTTACCTCTACCACATCCCGCAATTCTCGGCGGTTCCCTATCCGATCCCGGTCGTGCAGCGTCTCGCAGAGCGCTTCCCCGGCACGCTTGCCGGCATCAAGGACTCCAGCGGCAATATCGAACACAGCGTCGCGCTGGCCGAGCAGCTCCCCACGCTTGCCGTCTTTCCGGGAGCGGAAACCATTCTGGGCCAGGCGCCGGACGTGAATTTCGCCGGCTGCATTTCGGCGACGACGAACGTCACGGGCGCTCTCGCCTCGCGCGGCTGGAAGGCACGTGGCACGGAGGAGGGTGCGCGCGCCCTGGCCTCGGCGGCGGAGATCCGTGCGGCGCTGTCTGAAACGCCGCTCATTTCGTCGGTCAAATGGACGCTGGCGGAACTGCAGAACGATCCGGAATGGCGCCGTGTCCATCCGCCGCTCTCGCCGCTGGCGGAGCCGGATTGGCTGAAGCTGCGCTCAAAGCTCGCCGAAACCGAGTTGTTCAAGACCGATCTGGTCGCGCTGCACTAAGCAGGTTTTTCGACGCGCCGCGTGAAAAACTATTCAGAGCCTGGACCGATTCGGAACTGATGACGCGCTGGTTCGCGCTGCTGCCTTGGACAACGCCCGTCGGGCGGTCCAGCATGGTCGTGATGCGCGACCCGGAGGGAATGACTTTCCCAGCAACGGTGTGTATCTCGAGGTGGTCGAGAACGAGCGGCTGGTGTTCACCGACGCTTACACAAGCGCCTGGGAGCCATCGGAGAAGCCGTTCATGACGGTGGTCCTGACCTTCGAGGATGAAGCCGGCAAAACCAGATACACGGCGCGGGCGCTGCATGGACGCTTGAGGACACCGAACGGCACCGGCAGATGGGCTTTCACGAAGGCTGGGCCATCTGCGCCGACCAGCTCGAAGCCCTCGTCGCGAAACTTTGACGCGGCGGGACGCGGGGATCGAGCCGGCGCCTGTCTCCGGCTTGCCCCGCCCCGCCTAAACGCCCCGCAGCTCCACTCCGTTCACACCCGTATTTTCGCCGCCCAGCGACAGCTCCGGCGCCTGCTCCAGCATCGGGATGATATCCTCCACCCGATCGGCGACGTGATAATTGACGTTCAGCGACGAGCTGATGAAGCCGAGTTCGCGCATCTGCTCGAACAGCCGCAGCAGCGGGCTCCAATAATCGTCGATATTGGCGATCAGAACCGGCTTGCTGTGATGCCCGAGCTGCGCCCATGTGATCTGCTCGACCAGCTCTTCCAGCGTCCCCACACCGCCGGGCAGCGCCACGAAGGCGTCCGCGCGCTCGAACATCAGCATTTTCCGCTCGTGCAGCGTGCGCACTTCGATGAATTCCTGCACATCGGCGAGCGGCACTTCATGCGCTGGCAGGTTGGGCGGCCTGATGCCGGTTACCTGTCCGCCGGCCTGGAGCGCCGCTCTAGCGATTTCGCCCATCAATCCGACACTGGCGCCGCCATAGACGAGCCCGATGCCCTGTTCCGCCATGGAGCGGCCGAGCGTCCTCGCGGCCTCCGAGTAAACCGGCTTCGCCCCACGCCCCGATCCGCAATACACGCATATGTTTTTTATGATGTTTTGTCTCATACGATTATCAGCACTCCACGATCAAGCCGCCGAATTTACCCATAGCAGGGGTTTGCCTTTCGCGCGCGTCCTAGCTTGAATATGGTGACCTGCGGGGGAAAGTTGATGGAACCACAGTCTTGGCCGGGGCCGGATTTTGTGATTAAAGATGAGAGATGATTGAAAACAGCCTTATTTCGCATGTACAAAACAAGCGCTGCTATAGGTGCGGATTGGTCCCGTTCACGCTATTCTGGCAATTGAGATTGCCACACATGCCCTCGGGGCAACAGCACCAAACCACTGCGAGCGAGTGAGAGAAGGTTGAGGCCGATGCGAAAAGCCCGGGTGCTATTCCTTCTGTTGCTCCTGCTTGTAGCGGGCGCGTATGCCGGGCTGTATGGCCTGCGTTCGGGCTGGTTCGGCCCTTCCCCTGATCCCGAAGCCAGCGCGGACGCCTCGGCCCCCGATGTGACACCAGGCGATACGATAACGGCGGTGGCAAGACCGAGCTTCGACATTGTCAGGGCCGAACCCGACGGTTCCGTTATCATGGCCGGACGGGCCGAGCCCGGATGGACCGTGACTGTGGAAAGCGGGGGTAAAGCCGTTGGCCAGGCCGTTGTGGACCCGAATGGCGAATGGGTCATCGAGCCGACCCGGAAGCTTGTCAAAGGCGAGCACTCGCTCGAATTGCGGGCTCAGAACGCCGAGGGCGGGCGCACCCTGTTCTCGAAGCAGCGGCTTGCGCTATCGCTTTCCGATCCCAAACGGGATCAACCTCTCGTCGCATTGACCGAGGAAGGCAAATCCACCCGCGTTCTGCAAATGCCGCCGCCTTCCACCGATCAGGCGGACATATCGGGCGCGTCGCGGCAGCTTCCGATTGAAGCGGCGGCGCTCAATGGCCCGGCTTCCCAATCCGAAAATACGGCGGGAAGTGGCAACCGAGTCGGTTTCGCCTCGGTCGATTATGAGGACGCGGGCGAGAAAAGCATGCTGCACATGAGCGGCCAGGCGGCGCCCGGTACGCGGGTCATACTCTATGTCGACAATCAGTTCGCAGGCATGGCGACCGCGGACGCGACCGGGAGCTGGAGCTTTTCGGGCAATAAGCTGCTGACCGGCGGCAACCACACCTTGCGCGCCGATCTCATCGACAAGGGGACAACGAAGGTAACGGGGCGCGCCGAAGTGAAATTCGACCGGGCGGCGCCGACAACTCTCGCGCTCGCCGATGACGGCAAAACCAAGCTTGCGGGCGTTGATAATGGCGCCTCGGCCGGCGTGCGCAGCCTGCCGCGGCAGGCAACCGCCTCGACCGGGTCGGATGCATCCAGCTTAACGGATCTGAACGGTGCCGTAATCATCGTACGCAGCGGCGACACATTGTGGCAGATCGCGCAGCGCCACTATGGTGACGGTGCGAAATACACTCAGATTTTCAGAAGCAACCGCAAGCAGATCCGCGACCCGAATTGGATCTATCCCAGCCAGCGCTTCGAGCTGCCGCAATAGATCGCCTCGCGCCCGCCTGCGCGACGCCGTTCAGCCCGCGTGAACGAAATAGCCCCGATGGTTGGGGTGCTGCCGGAGCTTGGTGCTCAGCCCGATGATGCTTTCCGAAGAGCCGAGCGCCAGCAGGCCGTCCGGAGCGAGCAGGCGCGCCATCCGGTTCAGCACGTCCGCTTTGCGGTCCGGCTCGAAATAGATCAGCACGTTCCGGCAGAAGATCACGTCGAAATTGCCCAAAACCGCATAATCGCCCAGCAGATTGAAATGCCGGTAGTCGACCCGCGAGCGGATGGCTTCCTTCAACTGCCACATATCGCCGATCTGATCAAAATAGCGCAGCAGGTGCGCCGTGCTCAGCCCGCGCTGTACTTCGAATTGGCTGTACACCGCCTTCTTCGCCTTCGCGAGAGCCGCTTCCGACAGATCGGTGGCGACGATGTCCACGCGCCATCCCGCAAGACGGGCGCCGAATTCGTCGAGGATCATCGAGATGGAATAGGGTTCCTGCCCCGTTGACGATGCGGCGCACCAGATGCGGAGCCGCTTCTGCGCCGCGCGCGCGGTGATGATTTCCGGCAGGATCAAATCCCGCAAAAGCTCGAATGGCACGCGGTCGCGGAAAAAATAGGTCTCGTTGATGGTCATCGCCTGGACGACCTCTTGAGCCAGCGACGGCATCCTGCCCTGCTCGAGGACGCGCACCAGTTCTCCGAGCTCCAGCAACCCGGCGCGGCGCATTACGGGTGTCACGCGGCTTTCCACGAGGTAGCGTTTATCGGCGTCCAGGACGAGGCCGGACGCGCGGCGCAGATAGGCGCAGAAGGAGTCGAAGGACTTGACCTTCTGTGCCTCGCTTTCCCCCCGTGGCGCGCTCATGGATATCCGTCTTTCATTATCGTTCGTATGCCTGATGCCAATGATCGGATGATGAAGAAGCCGTCGGCGAGCCGGCGCTAATTCTGGAAGGTGAACAGAGCCTCGATGTCGAGAACCGGGATCAGCAGCGTGCCGACCCGGTAGAGTCCCGCGGTGAGCCGTGCCCGTTGGGGATGAAAATGCGACGGCACCGGAATTTGCGCCGATTTGGCGAGCGAGAGCACATCGCCGACCTTATCGACGATCAGCGCGAAATTCTCGCCCCTATATTCGATGACGATGGCAAGCGCGTTCTGGATGGCCGCGTCGGCGGCCATGTGCAGGCGCCTGCGCAGGCTCACCGCCGTTACGATCTTGCCGCGCAGATTGACAAGGCCCGCGATGTCTCCAGGGCTCAGCGGCACGGATGTCACCGATGCAATACGGAAAATCGTGTGCGTGTTCTCGACCGGAAGACCGAAAATCTCATCGCTGACGAAAACGGTGAAATAGCTGCCTTCTTCATTGCCGGCCAAGGGGATTTCGTCGCTTCGCAGCGCAACTGCACTCATGCCGCCAACTCCTTGGAAGTGTCGTTCGCGTCCTGCGCCGCGAGAATTGAAGCGAGTGTGCCGAGCAAGGTCTGGCGGTCCAGCTTGCTGAGATTGCGTGTCATGCGGTCGTCAACGGGAAGGCTGAGCACGGCGTGCGACGGCATCGCATGGAGCCGGAAGATCGGGAAGTCGGCCGCAACGAGCGTTTCGCGGAGATATTGCGCAAGGTCGCGCCCATCCGCCGTCGCCATCTCCGCATCGACCATGATCGCCTGGAAATCCTTCCGGAGCGCGATCATCTCCTGCATCTCGTTCGCCGAGCTGGCCATCGTCACGACATATCCCGCGCTTGCAAGCATCGGCTTCAGCGTATCGCGGAAGAACAGATCGTCATCGACGAGCAGAATGTTCTTGCTCTCCTGCTGGTAGACGCCCGAAAAAGCCGCTTGCAAATAGTAGGTCACGTCGATCAGCTCGACAGCCTGGCCCTTGATCTCCGCCGATCCGACCATGTCGCCGGTGAAGCTGGGCAACTGGACGTCGAGACTGTCCTCGACGATGTCGATGATCTCGTCGACCAGAAGTCCGATGGTGTGATTGTTGGCGGTGATCACCAGAACCGGATGCGGCTTGCTTCCGATGTCCTGCGTTGGCGAGGTGGGCATCAATGGCATCAGCCTGCCCTGATGCAGCATGACGAAGCGCCCGTCCGACTTCTGGATGCGATCCGGGCGCGACCATCTCGATGCGTGCGAGCAGCGAGAGCGGCAGCACTTTCGGCAAGCCCTCGCCGGCGCGGAACAGCACCAGGCGCGTGCGGTCGCTGGCGCTCGATGCGTCCTTGCCGGCGTCGTGCTTCTTCTCGGTGGACTTTTCGATGCCGAGCTGGGTGCCGATACCGCCCGGATCGAGAATGAGAACCACCGAGCCATCGCCGAGAATGGTCTGGCCCGAGAAGATTTTCAAATGCGCCAGCGAAGCGTTGAGCGGCTTGACGACGATTTCCTGCACGTCGAGCACCGCATCGACGCGCGTGCCGAAGAACTCCGCGCCGATGCGGATGATGACGACGAGCTGTTCCTCCGAAGTCTTGGCCCACCGGGGTTTCGATGCCGAGGATCGCGCCGAGATCGATGACCGGTATGACCTCGTCGCGCAGTTTCAGAACCAGCGCGTCCTGTACCTTTTCGATGACATGGCGGGAGTCGGTGCCCAGACCGACCGCCTCGACCACCGCATGCTGCGGCAGCGCGAAACGCTGGTCGCCGACCCGCACGATCAGCGCCGGCGCGATGGCCAGCGTCAGCGGAATTTTCAGCGAGAAGCGGCTGCCTCGTCCGGGCGAGGTGGACAGCGTGACCGACCCGCCGATCGAACTCGATGTTCGAGCGGACGACGTCCATGCCGACGCCGCGTCCGGAGACGCTCGTCACCTTGGCGGCGGTCGAAAAACCGGGCGCGAAGATGAACCGGCAAAGCTCTTCCATGCTCATCTGCGCGACCTGCTCCGCCGATGCGCAGGCGGTTCGCGATCGCCTTCTCCCTGATCCTGTCCAGGTTCAGCCCGCGCCCGTCGTCGGAGATATCGATATTGATCTGCCCCGCCTCATGCGACGCGGAAATACGGATTTCACCGAATTCCGGCTTTCCGGCGGCCACGCGCTCGTCAGGCGTTTCGATGCCGTGATCGGCGCAATTGCGGATGAGATGGGTCAGCGGGTCGCGCAGCACCTCGATGAGCTGCCGGTCGAGTTCGGTATCGGCGCCCTCCGTCACCAGGTCGATCTTCTTGTGCAATTCGGCGGAGAGTTCGCGCATCAGGCGCGGCAGGCTGGAGTACAGGCGTCCGACGGGCTGCATGCGCGCGCGCATCACCGCGTCCTGCAAATCGGTCGTCAGGCCCGACAGCCTTTGCAGCGGCGGCTTGATCGCGTCGTTCTCGCGGTTGCGGGTGATCTCCAGGAGCTGGTTTCGATTCAGCACCAATTCGGAGACGAGCTGCATGATGCGCTCGATCGTGTCCACCGCGACGCGGATCGTCTCGCCGCCCCGCGCGGTGTTTTGTCCGCCGCCGGACTGTTGGCCGCGCGCCGTGCGTTCGGCCGGCTTTTGCCGGTTCGCCGGTTTCGCGGATGCGCTTTGGCCCTTGCAGTGGGAGCCGGCTTGACCGGCGCCGCGTGCTTTTGCTTCAGCGTCTGCCTTCGGCACGGCATCCGCCGCGGACACGGCTTCCGGCTCGGGCTCAGCGACCGGGGCAGGCGCCGGCGCGGCGGCAGGGAGATCCGCGCTGTTATTCATATTCGCCGCGACATTGGCCTCCAATTCGGCGATGAGCTGGGAGTCGTCGCCTTCCGCTTCCTTGACCGAGCACTTCAATTTCGGCGAGGATCGACTTTGATGCGGTCGATGGCCGCCAAAATGAGCGAAACCGTCTTCTGAGTGGGCGGCAATCCATCCCGCAATCGCCGATCAGCGTCTCCGCCGAATGGGCGACGGCCTGCAACCGGTCGAGGCCGAGAAAGCTCGACGTGCCCTTGATCGTATGGACCAGCCGGAAGATGCTCGACACCAGGGACGCATCGGTCGGGTCGCGCTCGAATTGCACGAGCTGCGTCTCGATGCCCTCCAGATGCTCGCCGGACTCGGTCAGAAATTCGCTTAGAAGCTCATCCATGGGAACAGCGCTCTTGATTTTCAGCCAACGTTCTTATGCTGTGAATGGGTCGCCATAAGGCGGTCGGCCATGTGCTGCGGCCGCTCCAATGGCGGTGCGTAGCCGTGATTGACGAGGTCGGCGGTCCGGTCGAGCACCGCACGCAGGTCGGCGGAGTACTGTTCGCAGATCTCCGCGATCGCTTCGGGTTCGATGGTGCCGTCCGGCATGCGATGCGTGAAGATGACCTCGATGCTGCTCAAGACGATCCTGTCGAGCAATTCGATCATCGCCTCGAAATCCGTTGCGGAAATTTTTGTCGAGGCCGTCGTAAATGCGCAACGTATCCGCACTTCCCGGAAGCGGCGAATTCTTGAAATATTCCGTGTAGCTTACCGGCTTCCATTGCCAAATATCCTCGATCATATCCGGCAGGAGAATCGGGAGATTCTCGATCATCAGCAATATCTCATTGAAATGATTCAGATAATCGTTGGCGATCCCTGACGCCGGGTTGACCAAAGCCGCCGCCTGCGCTTCCAGCGAGAAATTCATGCCTAACTCCGATCGGTCACGGGAACGGCCGTCATGGGCGGATTTGAGCCAGGGATCATGCTTGGAATTCCGCCGCGTCAGCAAAAATTCGTGTTCAGTCAAATTGATACTCGCAAACTCCTAAGAATCAGTTTTCAAGTTGTGTTTACGGGCAAATGCCCGTTTTAGTTGTCGTGGTTTTCGCGAGTTCCTCGCCCTGTCTCAGGCTGCGTCGTTTGAGAAATCACCAAGTATTTGTTGCGCAAGTTCCACCGATAACAAATTTAATCTCGCTCAGCTGAAGGTCCTATCACCTCGGCGACGCTGAGGATCGCAAAGGATCTAACATATGCCTTTCCCGAGATTGACGTGGGCAGGCCTGTTGATTGCAACCCTTGGCTGGGGATTTCTGTTGTCTTACCCGCTGCTTGCGCCCGCCGTGATCTCCTCATCAGGCGGCACGGAGATCCGCGACCCGGCACGTTTCATTCTTGTTTTCGGCGAGAATGCCGTGATGACGGGCCTGGCCATCGCGGTTCTTGGGGCACTGGAACGTGCATTGCGCCTGCTTGGCCGCATCGCCGGGAGATGCGGGACAGATGCGGGCTCAATCGAAATCGGGCATGCCCTCGATGGCCTCGGCGCCGATTCACCCGGCCCCATCGCCACGATGCCGGCGCGTCGCATATGCTGATGCCGCAACGTTCAGCGAGCGATGTCGTGACGCGCGGCGCGCTCAACGGGCGGGATTACGTTCTGTTCAGGGACGGTTCGGTCGTCGTCGAAACGCTGCTCGGCGCCCGGCGCTTCCCCTCCATCACCGAAGCCCAGGAATTCATCGGCGCGAATTAGCGCATGATCGGATTAGGGCAAAGTGCCTACACTCATCGTCCCGCGAAGGCGTGGACCCATTCACAGCACAAGTTCCGGGTCCCCGCCTTCGCGGGGATGACAGGGGGTATCACCTATCGTCAGCTTTCGTGAGCAGAAAGTTAAGTGAATGGGCCGCGGCTCCGAAGGCCGATCGCGACGCATAGGGATTGCCGGATCCCGCTTTCGGGTGGATGACGTGGTTGCGGCACAGTTTCCACTCATCCCGCTGAGACCGTCCAGTCCATGGGACCGGATCGGGCCTAATCCGTGGCGGCGAGCGCGTGGGCCACTTCCTGGAAGGCGTTGACGCTTTGCGGATCTTGCGGGTGCTGCTTCATGCTCTCGAACAGCCTGGGCACCAGCTCGATGGCCCTGTCGAGTTCCGGGTCGACGCCGCGATGATAGCCGCCCATGAGCCGCAGGTCGCGCGTATCCTCATATCGCGCGATCAGCGCACGCAGCTTCAGCACGAGCCCCCGCTCTTCCGGCGACCATACGTGGTCGGCAAGGCGCGACACCGAGCTCATGATATTGACGGCCGGATAACGCCCCTGGTCGGCAGTGGCCCGGTCGAGCACGATATGGCCGTCGAGCGTGCCGCGTATGTTGTCCGCCACCGGCTCGTTGTGGTCGTCGCCGTCGACGAGCACGGAGAAGATCGCGGTGATCGATCCGGAGCCCTCCTCGCCCGGCCCTGCCCGCTCCAGAAGCTTGGGCAATTCGCTGAACACGCTGGGC
Organism: uncultured Alphaproteobacteria bacterium; assembly: GCA_963731855.1. Lineage (GTDB taxonomy): Bacteria > Pseudomonadota > Alphaproteobacteria > Rhizobiales > Rhodomicrobiaceae > R-RK-3. The sequence goes on from CAVSXH010000005.1 coordinate 379,111, forward strand.
GTATACCCCCGGGCGACAGGCGGTTCACCCGCCGCGAGCGCCACGTCGCGGGCGGCATGGGCAAAGCGCGTGACCGAGTTGATGATCAGCAGGACGTTTTCGCCTTGGTCGCGGAAATATTCCGCCACCGACATCGCGGTCTTCGGGGCGAGCCGGCGCATCATCGGGCTTTCGTCGCCGGTGGATACGATGGCGATGGCGCGATGGCGTTCCGCCCCGAGCGACTCTTCGAGGAATTCTCTCACTTCGCGTCCGCGTTCCCCGACCAGCGCCAGGATCGACTTGTCGAAGCCGCGCGCCCGCGCAAGCATCCCGAGCAAGGTCGATTTGCCGATCCCCGATCCCGCGAATATGCCGATGCGCTGGCCCGCGCATAGCGGGCGTGAAGAGGTCGATGACGCGGACGCCCGTCTTGATCGGCGTGTTGACGCGCTTCCTCCGCATCGGCGCGGGCGGCTCGCGTTCGGTGGAGATGGGGGTGCTGCCGGCGGGCAGCGGACCGGCGCCGTCGATCGGCTGACCGAGCGCGTTGAGGATGCGGCCCTTCCACCCGGCATGGGGGCTGATGGTGATCGGGCCTTTCCGCCATGCGGTGGTGCCGAGCCCGGCGTCGACGACAGCCTCGAAGGCCTTGATCGTCGCGCCGGTTTCATCGATGCGGACGACCTCTCCGAGCTGGGATTTGGTGCCGGACACCAGGCTGACGCTTTCGCCCAGCTTGACGAAATGCGACAGGCCCGAGACGCGGCAATAGCCCGGCGTCACCGCCGTCACCACGCCGCCCACGCGCATGCCGGGGATGGTGGAGCCGGGGGCGACGGCTGCCTCGAGCATCTCAAGCGCGTTGCGCGGTTTGCGCGCGTCCTGTGGCCGGTCCGTCATTGAGTTGGCCAAATCCTAGTGATGTGAACCTGTGCCGCGATCAGCGCGATGGCAAGATCAGTTATGTGAAACGACCACCCCTAGTGTCATCCCCGCGAAGGCGGGGATCCAGTAAACACCAGAGTCAGTGCGGAATACTGGATCCCCGCCTTCGCGGGGATGACAAAAGTGGGTTCGCGACGCGAACCGGTATACATCCCCGCCTTCGCGGGACATGCTGGAAAATGCTCTAGCTCGTCGGGCCGAGCTCGCGAATGGCGGTTCTCAGCGTGCCGTCGGCGGTATCCATGGCACCGCTGAGTGCGTCGAACGAGCGGTGCACTTCGATAAGGCGGGTAATCTCCATCACCGGATTGACGTTGCCCCGCTCCGTGTAGCCCTGCAGCACCCCGACATTGGAGAAATCGAGCGCAGGCACCGCCGGGCGGTCGGGAATGACGCCGGAATTGTTCCGCGCGCGTCAGCTTGGCGCCCTCCTCGATCCGGTGGAGACCGATTGCGCCGAGTTGCTGGCCGTTCTGGGTGATGGTGCCGTCACGGCTGATCTGCGGCACGCCGCCTGCCGGATTGAGCACGATCGGCGCACCGCCGACATCCAGAACGGAATGGCCGCTCAGCGTCTGCACGTCGCCGTTCGGGCTCATCATCATGCGCCCGTCGCGCGTATAGACCTGCTTGCCGGCGACGTCGATCGACAGCCACACATCGCCCTGGACCGCGACGTCGAACGGATCGTCGGTGCGCACGATGTCGCCGGTGCTGCGCGAAAGGTAGGTGCTGCCCGCCGAGGAAAACGCTACCGGGTTGGTCGGAACCCGCGAGAGCACGGTTTCGAACTTCACTTCTTCAGCGCGAAAACCCGCCGTCGAGGCATTGGCGACGTTATGAGCGATGGTTTCCAGCCGCTGCTGAAGTGCGATTTGTCCGGAAAGGCCCACATATAAGCCGCCCTGCATCGTTCAGTTTCCTCCCAGCCGCAAATTCTGAATGCTGGCCAGCAAATCGCCGCTCACGCCCATCGTAATCGGACCGCCGATCAGGATCGACGCGCCGCTGAAGGCGGGTTGCGCCCGGTTCACTTCCCACATGCTGGTGAAGCGGGTGATGAGTTTCTTCAGCTTTTCCGGGTCCTTGAGGTCTTCGACGTCGAGCCGCTTCGAGAACATCGCTACCTGCTTATCGATGTCCAACGCGCCCGTAGCTTCGGAAAAGCCGAACATCGTTTGGGTGACTTTCAGCAGCGCGGGATCGGCAAGCAGCCCCAAAATGCTGTCCACGGTGGGAGCCTTGCGCTCGAAATAGAGGGCGAGGCGGACGCCCTCATCTTCGGCGCCCAGATCCTCTTCGAGGGTTTGCCGATAAAATTTGTCGACGGTCCCCTGCTGCGTGCGCTCGAAAGCGGTGGTGGTCGAACCATAGCGCTCGAAATTGAATGCCTCGGCGAACTCGCGGTACCGGCGGTCGGCAAGGCTGTTGGCGAAGCTGTCGGTCTTGGCGGTGCCCTCTTCCAGGACCTTGCGCATGAACGCCTTCGCGTAGGCCATGTCGCTCCAGGCCGAATGCCTTCATCGCGTAACGATAAAGGCGATCATCGGACATGAAATCATCGATGGATTTCGCCTTGCCGATGTTCTCCACGTAGTATTCCGTCTGCCGCGACACATCGGGCTTGTCCGCCACGCGATCGATCGACCGGGACAGATTTTCGGAAACCATCTTGTAGCTGGCCGTTGCCGTAAGCACGGTCGTGGTCCTCTTGCAGCCTGTTTGACCTATCTCCACCTCGGGGCTTATCCGAAGCTGATCCCTTCAGCATGGGGCCCGTTCGCTTACAAAGCCTTAATAAGCTTCGTGCAAGGATGCCCTCGCTAAAACTTCCAGTTGAGTAGCTGAGTACGAGGGGTGCCGCCGCGTGACGATTTTGATCGGGCTCGTGTTCACACTTGTCTGCATCATGGGCAGTTTCTACGCTCATGGGTGGACATCTCATGGTGCTGATGCAGCCCTTCGAGTATGTGATCATTCTGGGGTCTGGCGTTGGCGCTTTCATCGTCGCGAACCCGATGAAGGTGGTCAAGGACACGGGCAAGGCGACCATGGAAGCCTTGAAGAATGCCGTGCCTAAAAATCGCGAATATATTGAAGTGCTTGGGTTGTTGTATTCCATCCTTCGCGAGATGAAAGGTAAATCTCGCAACGAAGTCGAGGAACATATCGACAAACCGAATGAGTCGCCTATCTTTCAGAAGTACCCCACAGTTCTGTATAATAAAGAGCTTACGATCTTCATCTGCGATTATTGCCGGCTCATCATCATGGGCAACGCAAGAACGCATGAGATCGAATCTCTCATGGACGAGGAAATCGAGACATTGCGCGCCGACAAGCTCAAAGCCTACCACGCGATGACCGGACTATCCGACGGTTTGCCGGCGCTCGGCATCTGCGCGGCGGTGCTCGGCGTGATCAAGGCGATGGGCGCGCTGAACGAAGCGCCGGAAGTGCTGGGCAAGCTGATCGGCGCCGCTCTCGTCGGGACCTTCGCGGGCGTGTTCTTCTCCTATGGCATCTTCACGCCGCTGGCGACCAAGATCAAAATCACCCGCGAAAAGAAGATGCGGCTCTACATCATGACCAAGCAGACCTTGCTCGCCTTCATGAACGGCGCGATGCCGCAAGTGGCGCTGGAATATGGCCGCAAAACCATCTCCGCCTATGAGCGGCCGACGATCGATCAGGTCGAGGAGGAAACGATCGGCGGAGGCAGCGACAAGGCTGCCGCCTAAGCATCATTGCGAAAAGTGGTCTTCCCGGTTTTCGCAAAAAATCTCCGCGAAGGCGGAGATCCCGTAACACGGGATTCACTGCGGAATACTGGATTCCCGCCTTCGCGGGGATGACAAAAGATACAGTTACTTTAGTCGATCACGGTCTAACTCCAGTCGGGGGATGCAATGCCGGTCCGCCGAGACACGAAATGACGAACCCGGCTGCCCCGGCGGCCCTATGCCCTGGTGAATGAAATGGCCCACGAATCCGCCGCGAAGTCGCTTCCCGACCATCAGGAGGGGCTTGCGCAGTCCTTGGAGGAGCTGGCTGCCGCCTTCGGCGCAAAGTCAGACTCTGGCGAAAGACCCTCGCAAGGCGCATCGCCGGACGGGGCGCTCACGCCCAACATGGACCTGATCATGCGCATTCCCGTGACGGTGCAGATCGTGCTCGGAACGGCGACGATGCCGGTCGCCAATCTCGCCAAGCTGGGCCGCGGCGCGGTCGTGCCGCTGGATCGGCGGGTCGGCGAACCCGTCGACGTCGTCGTCAACGGTAAGGTCGTGGCGCGCGGCGAAGTGGTGGTGACCGATGAAGACAATTCCCGCTTCGGCATTTCGCTGACCGAAGTGCTCGGCAACCCCGGCTTCTGACCCCTCGTTCGCTGTTCCGATTTCGCGGGGGAATGCCCTCCGGCCATGTTTGCGTAAGGTTTTCGCCGAAGACGAACCCGCAAAGCATGAGCGCAAATGGCCGAGCAGGGCGATAAAGACAGCAAAACCGAAGACGCGACCGAAAAGAAGATCAGGGACGCCATCGAAGAAGGCAACGTCCCCGCCTCGCGCGAAGCCGGGACGCTCGCTTCGCTGGTCGCCATCTTCCTCGCAGTCAGTTTCATGTTCGGCGGCAATGTCGTTCACCTGCAGAATTCGCTGATCCGTTTCATCGACAATCCCGGCGGCTGGCAGCTGGAAAGCGGCGCCGACGCCCTCGCGGTCTTCCATCTCCTTGCCATCGATATCGCCCGCCTGCTGGTTCCGGTGGTTTTGCTGCTGGTGGCCGCCGGCATTGGCGCCGCCTTGCTGCAGAACCCGCCGCAACTCGTCACCAAGCGGATTGCGCCGGACCTTTCGCGCATCTCCCTGCAAAAAGGCTGGGGGCGCATTTTCAGCCTGCGCGGCCTGGTCGAGTTCGGCAAATCCGCGTTCAAGCTGACGGCCGTAGCGATCGTCGGGTTTCTCGTCCTGAAGGCGACGCAATCGGAGGTGCTGGCGTCGATGTTCATGGAACCGGCGATCCTCCCGGCGCTCGTGCAGCGCGTGCTTCTGCGCATTGTGGGTTGGGTCGCGCTATTGACCTTCGCGCTCGTGGTCGCGGACCTTTTCTGGTCGCGGTTCAGCTGGCGCAAGGAACTGCGGATGACGAAGCAGGAGGTGAAGGACGAATTCAAACAGGCCGAAGGCGACCCGCATATCAAGGCGCGTATCAAAGCGCTCGGCCGTGAACGCGCGCGCCGCCGCATGATGGCCGAAGTGCCGCGCGCGACGCTGGTCGTCGTCAACCCCACCCATTACGCCGTGGCGATGCGGTATGTGCGCGAGGAAGGCGGCGCGCCGCTGGTTCTGGCGAAGGGCCGCGATCTCGTCGCGCTGAAAATCCGCGAAATCGCTGAAAATCACGACATCCCGATCATCGAAGACAAGCCTCTCGCAAGGTCCCTGTATGACAGTGTTGAAGTTGATAAGCTGATCCCTCCACAGTTCTACAAAGCTGTGGCAGAGCTTATATTCTTTCTACACACGCGAAAAACTCGAAAATACACCGGCGGAGCGAAGAGTTAGAAGATGCTGAAGCAGTGTCGGCAATATAATGACGAGCGCGAAATGGCGCTTGCTCTCGCTTTGAAGGAAGTCGCGGCCGAGCTTCGGCTCATCGACGCGCTCGACCTCGTCGCATTCATTCGCACCGGGCAGTTCGGCAATGTCCGCAGCCTGGTGAACGCCTCCACGGAGATGTATTTCAAGCCGGGAACGATGTCCTTCGCGGATTCCGGCGACGTCAGCCTCAATTGGACCGGCGAGCCGTCGGTGGTGCTGAACATGCAGTTTCACCACCGGATGGTGGATGTGTTTTTCCGGCTGCTGCTGGAGAGCGAGCAGGCCGGCGTCGAGATCGAATACATCACCTTCGGCGGCAAATCGCCAGACCCGGCGAAGATACGCGGCACCTGATCGACGCCATCGCCGATGCGCGCTTCGCCCTCGCCGCTCGCCGTCCCACCGACGAGTCTGCGCGCCGATTGGTGCGTTCACGGTAGATTTCGGCGTCGCCATGAAGACGCGCTTGAACAGGGAATGCTCTGGGCGGCCTTCATCGGCCCGGAACGGCATCCGGTGGTGCTCGCAGGCCGCATGATCAGCGAGATTTGAGCGGCCTGGTTTACGGCAGTGTCGACTTATCCCTCAATATCCTCGACAAGGATAAGACTTGCCCCTGCCGGCGACACAGACCGATTCGAAGTCAGAGCACAGCCGATGCGAAATCTTCTCCGCCGACAGATCCGCGATATCGAGCATCGCCTCTTTCTGCGTAAGCAGCCTCGTCCACACAAAAAGCTGCGAGCCGGATTGGCGCTTTACAAGCTGCTGCGCGACTATCAATTCGCCACCGTGCTCGATATCGGCAGCGGCAGTGGTGAACACGCCGCGATTATGGCCGCCGCAGGAAAACAGGTCACCGCGATCGACTACGGAAACTCCTTTTACTTCAAAAGCGGCCAATCGAACATACAAGTCACGATCGGCGACTTTATGAGTTTGGACTTTCCGCATAAATTCGATTGTGTTTGGTGTTCGCATGTTCTGGAACATCAGTTGAATGTCCAGATTTTTCTCACCAAGGTCCGGGATGTGCTTCTCGAGAATGGGGTGCTGGCGATCACGGTCCCGCCTCTGAAGCATAAAATTGCTGGCGGGCATGTCTCGCTGTGGAATGGCGGGTTGCTGCTTTACCGGCTGGTGCTCGCCGGGTTTGACTGCAAGGACGCAAAAATTCTCTCGCTACGGCAATAATATCAGCGTGCTTGTTAGAAAACGTGAAGTGAACGTGCTAGGCGAGATCGAATACGACAGAGGAGACATTCGCAAGATCAGAAAATTTCTGCCCGTCGGCTTGCGATATACCACGGGCGACGAAGTTGATGACCCATTCGACGGGGACATTCTGCGGCATAATTGGTAATCCGGCCCTACACAGAATAAGTTCGGGTGCAAATGCTCCGGCTCGACCCGCTTCAGGCCATAAGGCTGTCCGGAGCCGCGCATACCAGATCTGCCGTCCATCGATGCGTCGTCTAGCACCTTCCGCGCGCAAGCCTGGGGCAAGATTGCGGTGTTAACCAATAGAGTAATCAGAAGGTTAGCATCATGCCGTCAATCCATCTATTCGGGCTGGCTTCGCAGCACAATAATTGGCTGTCCACGCGCCAAACGCTGCTGGCCGGCAACATCGCGAATATCAACACGCCCGCATACAAGGCTCTCGACCTGCAGCCCTTCGATGCCGTGCTCGAATCCACCAAGCTGCAAATGACGGCCAGCGAGCAAGGCCATATGGCGCCCGACCTGACGGCGGCGACGGCCGCGACCAGCGACGCCGAAGGCGAACTCGGATGGGAGGTCTTCCATTCCGGCAGCAATGTCAGCGTCGAGCAGGAACTCATCAAGGCAAGCGAGATCAACCGCGCCTATACGCTGAACACCAATGTGGTGAAAGCCTTCCACCGAATGCTGCTCAGCAGCGCGAAGACGGGGGCCTAGCACGATGCTCGATCCGCTCCAGCTTGCCTCCAAGATCGCGGCGTCCGGGCTCGAGGCGCAGTCGAACCGCATGCGCGTCGTCTCGGAAAACCTCGCCAACCAAGAATCCACCGGCAAGACGCCCGGCGCCAATCCCTATACCCGCAAGACCATCAGCTTCGACACGCAGATGGACGAGATGCTTGGCGTCAACCTGGTGAAAGTCGATCGCATCGGTATCGACAAGACGCCCTATCCAATGGATTTCTCGCCCGGCCATCCGGCGGCGGACGCCAACGGCTACGTCAAGCATCCCAATGTGAACATGCTGGTGGAGCTGGCCGACATGCGCGAGGCCAACCGCTCCTATGAAGCCAATCTTCAGGTCATCAAGCAGGCGCGGGAATTGATTTCCATGACGATCGACATGCTGCGGGCATCCTGATGCTGGACCAGATTTCTTCCATAGCCACCGCGCTGCCGCGCACCGAGGCAGTGTCGCCGGCCTTCATGAATACGGCGGAACGCGCGATGCCGGCGGGATCCTCGCCGGACGATTTCAGCGGCATGATCACCCAGATGATCACGGAAACCGCCGAGGCGCTGCACAAGGCCGAAAGCACATCCGTCGCCGCCATCCAGGGACAGGCATCCGTTCAGAACGTCGTCGAAAGCGTGATGAACGCCGAACAGATGCTGCAAGCCGCCATCGCCGTGCGCGACAAGGTGACGGCCGCCTATCTCGAACTCAGCCGCATGCAGATATAGGGAACGCGTTATGAGATCCTTGGCCATTGCCGCGACCGGCATGAACGCCCAGCAGCTGAATGTCGATGTCATCGCCAACAATATCGCGAACATCAACACCACCTCCTATAAGCGGGCGCGTGGCGAATTCACCGATCTGCTCTATCAGGTCGAGCGCGCCGCGGGCGTGCCGAACCGGGGTGGGCAGGACACGGTGCCAGAAGGCGCGCGGGTCGGCCTCGGCGTGCGCACCGCCGCCGTGCGCTATCTGCATATTCAGGGCGCGTTGGCGCAGACCGGCAACAAGCTCGACGTGGCGCTGAACGGGCGCGGCTTTTTCCAAGTCCAGGGCGGCGACGGCGAGCCGCTCTACACCCGCGCCGGCTCCTTCAACAAGAATGAGAACGGCGAAATCGTCACCGTCGACGGCAATGTCGTGCAGCCGGCCATGGTGGTCCCGACCGATGCGACGGAAGTCGTCATCAATGAGACGGGCCAGGTGTTCGTGCGCATCGGCAACCAGGCGACGCTGACGGAAATCGGCCAGTTCACCATCGCCAATTTCATCAATGAAGCCGGTCTCGATCCGATCGGCGGCAATCTCTACCGCGAAAGCACCTCTTCCGGGACCGCCAATCTCGGCGTCGGCGGCGATGTCGGCTTCGCGACGCTGCATCAGGGCTATCTGGAAAGCTCCAACGTCGATCCGGTGAAGGAAATCACCGAGCTGATCCAGGCTCAGCGCCATTACGAGATGAACTCGAAGGTCATCCAGACCGCCGACAGCATGTACGGCACGATGACCAGCATCCGTTAGATATAGTCGGTCTGGCGGCGCAGGGCGTCGGACCTCGGGTGTCAGCTCCGCGACACTCTCTTTGTCATCCCCGCGAAGGCGGGGATCCAATATTCCGCAGTAACTCTGGTGTTTACTGGATCCCCGCCTTCGCGGGGATGACACCAGAGGTTCGGACTTGAGCGGCAATCGCGTCCGGCTCTCCCAGGGGACCGGATGCGCAAGGCATCGGCGCTGGCGTTAAGTGCCGCATAAAGGGAGGCAAGCCATGCAGGACCTGGGCCATTACCGGCTCGCGAGCACTCTCGCCGTGACGTTGGCGGTATGCGCGAGCATGGCCGGAACAGCCGCCGCCCAGACCCAGCAATTGCCGGTGCCAAAGCTCACCATCTATCCCGGCGACGTCATCGGCGGCGAACTCCTGACCCTCAAAAGTTTCAGCACGCGCGCCGATGCGGGGCCGGTCGTGCAGACGGCGGAAGCGATGATCGGCAAGGTGGCCCGCCGGACGTTGATCGCGGGCAAGCCCGTGCCGCTGACCTATGTGCGCGACCGGGAAGTTGTGCAGAAGGGCAAGCCGGTGCGCGTGGTCTTTTCATCGGGCGGTCTGACGATTTCGGGCACGGCCGTGCCATTGCAGGCCGGCGGTGTCGGTGATGTGCTCAGCCTGCGCAATACCGATAGCGGCGCGGTGATCAAGGGCGTCGTGGAGGCGGACGGGACAATCAGGGTCGCGGGACCATGAGGCGATCCCTGCTGCTCGCCGCGTCCCTATGCCTGATCAGCGCTGGAGCGCAAGCCGCCGAGCTTGAAGTCGGGCCGAGCGGCATTGGCGGCGGTGAAGCTGTGGGTGTTGGTGGAGGCCAGGGCGTAGGCGTTGGCATGGGCGTCAACACGCCGTCGCAAGGCCCAGGCTTTGGCTGGCCCAGCGCCCGTCTCGGCGCTCCGACCCGCATCAAGGACATCGTTTCGGTGGGCGGCGTGCGCTCCAACCAGCTCGTCGGCTACGGCCTGCTGATCGGCCTGAACGGCACCGGCGACAGTTTGCGCAATTCGCCCTTCACCGAACAGTCGCTGCAATCGATGCTCGACCGCATGGGCGTCAATGTCCGCAAGGTTTCGCCCCGGACGCGCAACGTCGCGGCGGTGATCGTCACGGCCGAGCTGCCCGCCTTCATCGGGCGGGGTTCGCGGATCGACGTCACGGTATCCTCGCTCGGCGACGCCACATCACTGGTCGGCGGCTCGCTGATCATGACGCCGCTCGCCGGGCCGGATAATGAGATCTATGCGGTGGCGCAAGGGCCTGTCGCCGTGTCCGGCTTCAGCGCCGGCGGCGCGGCGGAAACGCTGACGCAGAACGTGCCCACGTCGGCCCGCATCCCCAATGGCGCGCATGTCGAGCGCGAGCCCCCCAGCCGCTTCTCCGAGGAGCGCAATCTGGTGCTCGAATTGCGCAATCCGGATTTCGCCACGGCGGTGCGCATCACCGACGCGATCAACGCCTACACCCTCGGCCGGCATGGCTTTCGGTCGGCGCAGGAGCGCGATCTGCGCACGGTGTCGGTCATCACGCCGCGCAATCTCGGACCGGCGCGGTTTCTCGCCGAGATCGGCGATCTGCTGATCCAACCGGATTCGCCCGCCCGCGTCGTCATCGACGAGCGCACCGGCACGATCGTCATCGGCAACGACGTGCATGTGTCCACGGTGGCTGTCGCGCATGGCAGCTTGACCGTGCGCGTCACGGAAACCCCGCAGGTCTCCCAGCCGACGCCCTTCTCCGAGGGCGGCGAAACCGTCGTGACACCCCTGACGACCGTCACCGCCGATCAGGCCGGCGGCAAGGTCGCCATCGTCGAAGGGCCGAACCTGCAAACGCTGGTGGGCGGCTTGAACCGGATGGGCCTGAAGCCCGCCAGCATCATCGCCATTCTCCAGGCAATCAAGTCGGCGGGCGCGCTGCAAGCCGATTTGGTGGTCCAATGATGACCTCCTGCTCATCGAAACACGCTGGAACTTTGCGGCCGGGCTCTTTGCTGGCCGGCGGCGTCGCGCTGCTTTCCGGGGCGCTCCTTGCGGCAAGCTCGGCGCTGGCGCCGCTCATGGCACAGCAGGCATGGACGGCTTCGGTCGAGACGCAAGCGGAAACGGCATATCGGGCGATCCATGCGCGATCGCTTGCCAAGCCGAAACCGGCTCTGGCTCCGGTCCGGCGGAAGGGCGCCGCCGCAAGGCCGCTCCGCGCTGCCGCCATCGTCCCGGACATGCCCGAGCGCAAGATGACGGCGCCTGCCGGAGCCGCCGCTGCGGACAAGCCGGCCGCAGAAAGTCTCGCGTCCAATGCCCCCAAAGCGCAGCCGCAAATCGAAGCGGAGGCATTCGCGGAAACGCCGGCCGGCAAGCGGAACGGTCTCGCAGACATGCTGACCACCCAGGTGCTCAGCGAGGACCAGGAGGTCACCGCTCCCGCTGTCCCCGCCATGTCGGCAGAGCCGAAGCCCGCGCCGCAGACCATCGGCGACCAATATTGCAGCAGCATCGCCAATGCCGCCGCGGACGCGCGTTTCGCGTGGCAGAAGCAGACGCTGCTCGACACCGAAAAGCAGGTCGAGAAGCGCGTCGAGGACCTGAACGCCAAAATCGCCGAATATCAAAAATGGATGGCGCGGCGCGATGAGTTCTCCCGCAAGGCGCAAGCCTCCATCACCGATATTTACGCCAAGATGAAGCCGGACGCGGCGGCGCAGCAATTGTCGGCGCTCGACGAGGAGACGGCGGCGGCGGTGCTCATCAAGCTCAGCCCGAAAATCTCCAGCGCGGTGATGGCGGAGATGGAGGCCAAGAAAGCCGCCCGGCTGACCGCGATCATTGCCGGCTCCTCAAAGGGGCCGAAGGGCAAGCCGCCCGCGGTGCCACCCAGCGGGGGCACATGACCAGACGCATGCTTCTCGTCGTGCCGCTCGCCATGCTGGCCGGATCGGGCTGCGCCTCCAAGCTCAGCGAGATCGGCAAGGAGCCGCCCCTGACGCCGGTCGGGTCGGGCGTGAACCATCCGAACGTCCCGGTCCGCGCCGATCCTACGCCGCGCCCGACCTATCGGCGCGGCAATTCGCTCTGGCAGGATGCGAGTGCCGATCTGTTCCGCGACCCCAGAGCCGCCCGTGTCGGCGATCTGGTGACGGTGAAAATCGTCATCAAGGATAAGGCCAAGCTCGACAATAATTCCAAGCGCTCGCGCAAATCCGACGGCAGCCTGGACGCCAGCTTCAGCTACGACATCGAGACCTCCACCACTAAGCCAGGGATTCTCGCCTCCGGCACCGGTTCGCTCAAGCCCCAGGTCAAGGCCAACACATCGACCGACAGCGAGGGCGAAATCGAGCGGTCCGAGAGCATCAACCTGCTCGTCGCCGCCGTCGTCACCGACGTGCTGCCGAACGGCAATCTGGTGATCGGCGGTACTCAGGAAGTGCGCGTCAATTACGAAATGCGTTTGCTGAGCGTCGCCGGGATCGTGCGGCCGCGCGACATCTCCACGGACAATTCCGTGTCCTACGACCGGATTGCCGAAGCGCGTATCTCCTACGGCGGCAGCGGGCGGATCACCGAGATCCAGCAGCCCGCGTGGGGTCAGCAGCTCATCGACACCATTGCGCCCTATTGAAACCGGGGTGAAGCGCAATGGCTAAGGCGGCGGCAAAAGAGGGAGCGAAAAAATCCGGCGGCGGCATTTCCGTGCTGGGCATTCTCATCATAACGCTGTTGGCGGCCGGCTCCGGCGGCTTCTTCGGATGGCAGCTTCCGAGCCTGACCAAGACCGGGTCCGACAAACCCAAGGCCGAAGCGGCGGGGGAGCATGAGCCAAAGGCGCCACCGACATCGCTCGTTCAGGCGCTGCCGCCCATCACCACCAATCTCGCCCAGCCCAGCACGACGTGGATCAGGATCGAATCCTCCGTCGTGATCAGCGCGGATATGGGACCAGACGCAAATGTCATCGCGGCGAGAATGTCGGAGGACATTATCGGCTATCTCCGGACGGTGTCGATCGACCAGATCGAAGGCCCGAGCGGCTTCCAGCATCTGCGCGAGGACCTCAACGACAGGGTGCGGGTGCGCAGCGAGGGCAAGGTTCTGGAGCTGATCATCCAGAGCCTGATCCTCGAATGAGCCATGCTCACGCGCAAATGCCGGGCTCGTCTCGGTCCGCGCGGCGATGGCTTGTCCTGTGTTGGGCGCTGCTGGCGTCCGTCGCCGTCCTCATCGCCCTCAGCGCCCAGGCGTCGGCTCAGGTGCCCAGCCTTCAGTCGCTCATCCCGCAAGGGGACGGCACGGCGTCCGGGCGGGTGGTCCAGCTCATCGCCCTGGTCACGGTGCTGTCGGTCGCGCCGGGCCTGCTGATCATGGTGACCTGTTTCACCCGCTTCGTCATAGCATTGTCGTTTCTGCGCGCCGGCCTCGGCCTACAGACCACGCCCGCCAATCTGGTCATGATCAGCCTGGCGCTGTTCATGACCTTCTATGTCATGGGGCCGAGTTTCGACAAGGCCTGGGAGGAAGGCGTCAAGCCGCTCTTAGAGAACAAGATCAAGGAGGACGAGGCCTATACGCGCATCACCTCGCCCTTCAAGGCCTTCATGCGCATCCACGTCCGCGACAAGGACCTCCGGCTGTTCGAGGACCTTGCGGGCGTCCAGCCGCCGCCGCAGGACGCCGCCGCCGAAATCGAGCTGCGCGTGCTGATCCCCGCCTTCATGATCTCGGAATTGCGGCGCGGCTTCGAGATCGGCTTTCTCATCACGCTGCCGTTCCTGGTCATCGATATGATCGTGGCGACGCTGACCATGTCGATGGGCATGATGATGCTGCCGCCGACCATACTGTCGCTGCCGTTCAAGATTCTGTTCTTCATTCTGATCGACGGCTGGAATTTGCTGATCGGCGGGCTGATCCGGTCTTTCTTGTAAAAATATCCGAATCCGTTTTAGCTGATGTCAATCACGTTCGTATATTTGAACGTCAAAGGACGTTTGGCAGTCAATTTCGTCCCAGATGGCAGAATTAGGACCCGCGAGCGCCAGGTCCTGATGGCATGACGCCGCTCTGTCACACCGGCCGACCCGGTATGTCCCAAAAACAACCGAGCTCTTCCGAAGGGACATCTCAGCATGACCAGTCTTTTAACGAATATGGCGGCGCGTACCGCCCTGCAGACACTAACCATGACCAACCGAAAGCTGGAGACCACCCAGGTCCATGTCTCCACCGGCTTTCGGGTCGGCACGGCCCAGGACAATGCGGCCTATTGGTCCATCGCGACCACGATGCGCTCCGACAATGCCGCACTTTCGACCGTGCAGGACGCGCTCGGCCTCGGTTCGGCCACGGTCGACGTCGCCTATAATACGACGGAGAGTGCGATCGACGTCGTCAGCGAGATCAAGAAGAAGCTCGTTGCCGCCCGCGAACCTGGCGTCGACAAGGCCAAAATCCAGAGCGAAATCACCGAATTGCAGAACACGCTGCAGAGTGTGGCCGATGCTTCGGTGTTCTCCGGCGAAAACTGGCTTTCGGTGAATTCCGGCGTCACTGGCTACAACGCCAGTAAGCAGGTCGTCGCGTCATTCACCCGGACAGCGGGCGTCATATCGATCGGCACGATCACCATCAACACAGCGAACATCAAGCTGTTTGACGCCGACACGACCGGGGTCGGCATCATAGACGGCAGCCGGGCTGCGTCCGGCGCACTCAGCACCGCCGGTACTTTCGCCCTCTCGACCATGAGCATCGCGGCGCTGACCGACAGCACCGCAGACGTCACGACTGCTCAACAGCTACATCGCGGGCGCCGACGCGGCCATTTCCACAATGACCACGGCGGCTTCGACGCTCGGTGCGGTGAAATCCCGTATCACTCTGCAAAAGGATTTCATCGCCGCGCTCACCGACGCCATCGAGCGGGGCATCGGCCAGCTCGTCGACGCCGACATGAACGAAGAGTCGACCCGGCTGCAGGCGCTGCAAGTGCAGGCGCAGCTCGGCATTCAGGCGCTCAGCATCGCCAACCAGTCGAGCCAGAACATCCTGGCGCTGTTCCAGTAGCCGCCCGACCCATCACGAGTTTCCGAAACGCGCTCCCGTAAAACGGAGCGCGTTTTTTTGCGTTTCCTGTCGGTGGGAGCCGCCTTCATCCTCCGGTATTTTTGGCTGAAGCGATCTGTACGGTTTGTATTTATTTCGACTTAGGCAGCAAGTCTATGAACGAGTTGCGTATATCATGCTAGAGCGCCGATTTTGATCCACGAAAATACCATGCATTAACCAATATCATAGTCATAATATCCGAATATATTTTCGCCAACTGAGGTCATTCCTTCTATGTTGTCAGCTCGTGATTCACGTTTGCATAATTATACCTTAGACATCTACTTCCAATCTCCACGCGCCTCGGTTAGCGTCCGGTCATGGCAGATCGGCACCCCCAACATGATCAGGTGTCGTAGGCATGACGCCGCGCTGCCATGCCGGCCGATCCGGTATGTCCCCGTATCAACCCAGTCACGCGTAGGGACATTCAAAATATGACAAGCCTTCTCACCAACATGGCCGCCCGGACCGCTCTGCAGACCTTGACGCAGACGAACCGCAATATGGACATCACCCAGAGCCGCATTGCGACCGGACAGCGTGTTTCCTCGGCGCAGGACAATGCGGCCTACTGGTCCATCGCGACCACGATGCGCTCCGACAATGCCGCACTTTCCACCGTGCAAGACGCCCTCGGCCTCGGTTCGGCCACCGTGGACGTCGCCTACAATGCCATCGACAGCGCTATCGACGTTGTCAGCGAGATCAAGAAGAAGCTCGTTGCCGCTCGTGAACCCGGTGTCGATAAAGCGAAGATCCAGAGCGAAATCGCCGAATTGCAGAACACGCTGCAGAGCGTGGCCGACGCATCGGTGTTCTCCGGCGAAAACTGGCTCTCGGTCAATTCCGGCGTTACCGGCTACAACGCCAGTAAGCAGGTCGTTGCATCGTTTACCCGCACAGCAGGCGCGGTATCGATCGGCACGATCACCATCAACACCGCGAACATCAAGCTGTTTGACGCCGACACGACCGGCGTCGGCATCATAGACGGCAGCCGCGGCGCCAACGGTGCGCTGAGCACCGCCGGTACCTTCGCCCTGTCGACCGTCAACATCTCCGCGCTGACCGACAGCACCGCAGACGTCACGACGCTCAACGGCTACATCGCGGGCGCCGACGCGGCGATCGCCTCCATGACCACCGCAGCTTCGACGCTCGGTGCCGTGAAGTCCCGTATCACTCTGCAAAAGGACTTCATCTCCGGCCTCAAGGACGCGATCGAGAACGGTATCGGCCAGCTTGTCGATGCCGACATGAACGAAGAGTCAACCAGATTGCAGGCGCTGCAGGTCCAATCGCAGCTTGGCATTCAGGCGCTCAGCATCGCCAACCAGTCGAGCCAGAACATTCTCGCGCTCTTCAGGTAGACCCTGGCTCTAACAAGACCATAAGCGGACGCGCTCCCCATAAAGGAGCGCGTCCTGCTTCGCAATTCCCGCGCAAGGTTATTACCCGACTATCGGCTCGACAATTTTCGATTGTCTCGGGGGATTTGCATGGCAGTGCAGGAACAGTTGGAGCGGCTGGGGACCAGCCTGCTCAATCTTGGCGCGCGCCGTCTGGCGGCCTTGGCGTTTGTGGGAATTACGGTATTCGCGGCGGTTGCCGTTCGGCAGCTACTATCTGAGCCGCCCCGTGCTCGAGCCGCTCTATGTCGGACTGACCCAGCAGGATGCGACGCGGATGGGCGGCGTTCTGCGCGAGGCCGGAATTCCATTCGACATCGCCGCCGACGGGACGCAGCTCCTGGTGCCCTACGGCCATACGGCGCAGGCGCGGATGCTGCTCGCCGAGCGCGGCCTGCCCTCGAGCGCCAATGCCGGCTACGAGCTGTTCGACAAGCTGGGACCGGTGGGCCTCACATCCTTCATGCAGGACATCACCCGCGTGCGGGCGCTGGAGGGCGAGATCGCCCGGACCATCCAGACGATGAAGGGTATCAAGGCCGCCCGCGTGCATATCGTGCTGCCCGATGAAGGATCGTTCCGGCGGAACCGTCAGATGCCTTCGGCGTCGGTGATCGTGCGGACCGAAGGCGTCGGTTCGTTTACGGGCGCGGCCGCGCTGCGCCATCTGGTCGCCGCCGCCGTGCCGGCCCTGACGCCCGACCAGGTGACGGTGCTCGACACCAGCGGCGCGGTTCTCGCGGCGGGCGGCGACAATATGGATACCGCGCCCCATAAGATGGTGGAGCTGGAAAAGATCGTTTCCGAGGAATTGAAGGACAATGTGCGCAAGACCCTGATCCCCTATCTGGGGCTCAACAATTTCGAAATCAGCGTCGCGGCGCGGCTGAACACCGACAAACAGCAGATCAACGAAACGAAATATGACCCGGACTCGCGGGTCGAACGCTCCGTACGCAGCGTGAAGGAGAACAGCAATTCGCAAAACTCCGGCAACAGCGCCAACGTCACGGTGGAGCAGAATGTCCCCGGCGATGCGACCGGGGCGCTGCCCGGCGACAGTTCGCGCACCCAGAAAGACCGCAAGGAAGAGCTGTCGAACTTCGAGCTGAACACGAAAAAAACCTCCACCGTCAGCAGCGGCTACAAGATCGAGAACATGACCATCGCCGTGGTGGTGAACAAGCGGCAGCTGCTTGCATCGCTCGGCCAGAATCCGGCGCAGGACGCGATCGACAAACAGCTGAAGGAAGTCGAGAAGGTGGTCGAAACGGCCGCGGGCGTGAACGCGGCGCGGGGCGACCGCGTCACTGTCGCGGCGGTCGATTTCATCGTCGACACCGAACGGCTGGAGCCGGTTCCGTCAGCCGGCATCGTCGATCTGCTGCTGCGGCAGATGGGGACGTTCATCAATGCCGCCGGGATCGTGATCGCGGCGTTTCTGCTGGTCTGGTTCGGCCTGAAGCCGGCGATCCGCGCCATTCTCGAAGCGTCGCCGCCGATGATTGCTCAGCAAAACCAGGCCCCGTCGCTCGCGCTGGAAAGCAGGGCCGAACCGGGCGCGGCCGCTCTTGCCAGGCCCGCGATGGCCGAGCTGGACGACGATGAGTCCGAATATGGCATGCCGAAGAAGCGCCGCACGCCGCAGCAACGGTTGGAAAAGATGGTCGACAAGGATGAACAGGCGGTTGCCGCGATGCTGAAACAGCTCATGCGGAATTGATTTGAATGGCAACGATTTCCGCCGCGAAATTCATCACCGAATTCGGCGCCGAGGCGAAGCCGAAGGACACGCCCTATGTGTGGCCCACCCAGAAGCAGGCGGTCAGCGCGGCCGCCGCGAGCTCCAGGACGGCGCCGCGGGCCGATGATGCCTATGAGCGCGGGGTAGCGGCCGGCAAGGCGGCGATCCTGGCGGAGATCGAAACCAGGCTGGAGGCCGAGCGGGTCTATTACGCACAGCAGCTCGAACTTGAGCGATTTACCTGGGCCAATCGGGAAGCGGAGAAGCTGGCCGAGCTTTTCGCCAGCGGCATTCGCGAAATCGAAACCAACATCGCCGATATTACCGCCCGCATCCTCAAGCCGTTCCTGGCCGAAAGCGCGCACCGGCAGGCGATCGCCGAGCTGCTTGAGGCGCTGGAGATCCTGATCGGCAAAAACCAGGGCATGACGCTGGAGATCTTCGGCCCGGAAGATCTTTTGCAACTCATTCGTGAGAAATTGAGGGACCGCAATGTCGCGGCGCTGTTTTCCCCGGGCGACGAGGTGGACGTGCGCGTGGTCGCGGGCCAGACGATCCTGGAGACCAGTCTCGGCGCCTGGATGGATCAGTTGAGGAGAGAGTAAGCGTGGATCACAAGGATGGACCCCCGCCCGAAATCGTCATTATCCGCCGGGGCGGGAAGGGTCACGAGGACGGCCATCATGGCGGCGCGTGGAAAATCGCCTACGCCGATTTCATGACCGCGATGATGGCGCTGTTTCTCGTCATGTGGCTGATCGGCGCCTCGGATGAGAAGACCATCGCCCAGGTCGCCACTTATTTCAATCCGGTCCCGCTCACCGACCGCACCACAACGGAAAAAGGCGTTCAGGACAAACAGCAGGGCGGCACCGGAAAGGAGGAGGATAGGAAGCCTCCCAAAACACGGCCCTGGAAGGTAATACCGTCCCGAAGAATGCGCTCGGCCGAACGGGTCCGACGGATGAGAGGCCTGTTCGCCGATCCATACAACGTGTCTGACCAAACTGGCGTCGAAGGCGTCGAAAGTGCCGTTGCCGGCCGAGCGGCGGCGGTATTCGCCAGGACGCGACACCAGGGCCGCCGCGGGGACGGCCTACCGGGACCCTTTCGATCCGGATTTCCGCTTCAATTCCACGACCGAGGACGTCAAGACCCAGCGAGATCAAGCCTAAATACGACGCCTCCACCGATGTTGGCGGTTCTGGGCAACGAAGCGTCGCGGACGGGTCCGCCGAAGCCGACGCCAATGGCGGCAAGCCCGGCGCTCAGTCCGCCGCGAAGCAGGAGATCGAGGCCAAGAAGGCCGAGAATTCGCCAATGCCGCCGAGCTGCAGCAGGCCGGCAAGGACCCCGCCAAGGAAATCGCTATCGAGGCTAAGCAGATCGAGGGCGAGATGAAGAAAGCGCTCGCCGAAGCCGGCCTGGCAAAGATGCCCGAGATCACGGTGGAGCAAACCCCGGAGGGCGTGCTGATCAGCATCACCGATCAGCTGAATTTCGAGATGTTCGCGGTTTCCTCGGCGGAACCCCGGCCGGAGCTGGTCGTGGTGATGGAAAAGTTGGGCAAGGCGCTGGCGGCTCAGCCGGGAACCGTGATCGATGCGCGGTCATACGGACGGGCGGCCGTTCCGCTCCAAAACGTATGACAATTGGCGGCTTTCGACGGCGCGGGCGCAAATCGCCTATTACATGCTGGTGCGGGGCGGGCTGGAGCAGCAGCGCGTCGAGCGGATCGAAGGCTATGCCGACCGCAGCCTTGAAAGTCCCGCCGACCGGAATGCGGCGCAGAACCGGCGCATCGAAATCCTGCTGAGGCCGGTGAAAACATGAGATCCGGCGCGCCAATCCTTTGCCTGGCGGTCGCCGCCCTGATCGCCGGCTGCTCCGGCTGTTTGGGGCGCCGGCACCGAGCATAAGGCGGACGGCGCACGCCGAAAGACGCGCATGCAAAGCAGGATACGCACGCAGCGCCCGCGCAACGGCAAGGAAGCACCCGCGCCGCCGCCCCGTACCGGCTGCTATTACAATCCGAACGCCCCATCGCCGCCTGCTGGCGGGGAACAGGCCGGGCATCCGGCGCCCGACGCGCATGGCGCAGAGGCCAAGGCCGAGCATCCCGCTGCGCTCCGCCTGCCGAAGCGCACGACCCTGAACCGCATGGCGCAGAGACTAAGGCCGATCACCCCGCCGAAGCTTCGCCGCCGCCTGCCGCAGCGCAGGCCGAGCACCCAGCCCTGAGCCGCATGGCGAGGAGGCTAAGGCCGAGCATCCTGCCGCCGCCTCGGCCGCGCAGGACAGCGCGGCCCATGCGCCCTGCCGGCTGAAGCGCTCCCCCCGGAGATACCGGCCGCCGCAGGCCGCCGCGCCCAGGCCATCGCCAAGGCCGAGCCGGGTCGGCTGAACCTGCCGACCTAAAGACGAAACCGAACAGCCCTATATGCTGATCCGCACCCTTGAATCGGTGCAGGACAAGATCGCCAGCGGCAGCCGCGACGCGCATCTCTATCAGCGCGAACTCATCGCGGAGATCGCCAAGAAGCTGCCGCGCGTGACGGATGAGGAATGGAAGCAGCCGCGCAATTCGCGCGGCGCGATCATCTATGCGCTCAGCGGCGGCGATCCGGGCGTGCTGGCCAAACTTTTGAGCCTCAGCCCCGTGCCTTGCATCGACGACAATCTGGTCAAAGGCCTTCTGGACTATAGCCAGGGCCGCAATCCGGAAGCGTTGGCGCTATTGTCCAAAATCGATGCCCGGACGCTCGATCCGCGTGCCGGAGGCCATCTGGCGCTGGCCCAGGCCATGCTGGTCGCGACCGATGATCCCAAACGCGCCATCGCCTATCTCGATATGGCGCGTCTGCTGGCGCCGGGAACGCTGGTGGAGGAAGCGGCGCTTCGCCGCGAGGCGGTCATCGCCGCACGGCGCGGAGGATCTGGACAAGTTCAAGCTGCTCACCTCGCAATATTTGCGGCGCTACCACAAATCCTTTTATGCGGGCGACTTCATCCGCCGCTTCGCGGTCGTGATCATGACGGGCAAATACGCGGAGAGCACCGCGTTGTTTCAGGAAATCGCGGAAACGCTCGAAACGCTCGACAAGGACCAGCAGAAATTCGTCTATTCCGCCATCGCCGAGGCCGGGATCGTGCGGGGCCGCGTGCAGATCACGCTGCTCGCGGCCAAGAAGCTCGCCGATCAGGCCAAGGACGATCCCAAACGCGCCGTGCAGGCAAGGCTCTACGAGTCCGCCGTTCTGCTTGTCACCGACGACTATGACCGCGCGGCCGCACAGCTCAAATCGATCGATCGCGCCGAGCTTGGCCCGCGCGATCGGCCGCTGCTGGACGCGGCGCTCACGGTCGCCGGCCGGATGCGCGCCCCTCCGCCAGCCGCCGCGTCGGATCGCGCCGCCGCCGGTCAGCGCCGAGCAAGGCAAGGATGCTGAACTGTCACAATTGCCGGCTGTCGTCGGCAAGGCCAATAAGGCAATCGGCAAGGTCGACGAATTGCTCGATGGAGATAAGCGATGACGGGTCCCGGCGCAGTCATGCCACTCGCTCCTTCGTTGCCGTCCCGGCCTGAGGCCAAATTGGCGAACGCCGCCGATGCGGCCGGGATCGATACCGCCAAATTCGGCGCTTTTTCCGAGCTGTTCTCGGCCATCAACAGCGAGACGGAAGCGCCTGCCGAGCGTGAGCGGGATGCCGATCTGCCGGCGGGACGAGAGTGCGGGGGCCCTGCCGCTGCCGATCCCGATATTTCCCGAAAAGACACCGCAAACCCGCTTTGCCGAGGGACTTGACCGCGACGCTGCCGCCCGAATTCGTGCAAGGCAATTTCGCATTCATGCCGCCGGCGGTCGAAGCCGAGACGCCGCTGAAGGCCGGCGCGGCGGCGATTTCCCCGATCGTTCCGCCGTCTGCCGGCAGGCTGCCTGTTCAGCCGCCGGTCAGCAGCGAGGCTGCGGAGCAGGTGTCCTCCGCCTTTCCCGATGCCGCGCCGGAGCCGATGCCCGCCACGCCGTCCAGTCCGCCCGTCAGCGCGCCGGCAATCCCGTTGCGCGATCAGCAAGAGCGCAATGCCGCCAAGGCCCTTGCTGCAGGACGGTTCGGCGGCCGGCGAGCCGACGGCAGCCACGACGATGGCGGCCGATCCTTTGGCCGCTCCCGCCAAACCCGCGACTTCGGAAAACCGCTCCGGCCAGGATGGCGGGCGAGGCGACCCGGCGCGCGCCCTCGCGGCGCAGAAGGAGGCGAAAGTCTCGGTCGTGCTTCAGGAAACCCATTTTGCGCCCGCTCCGCAGCAATCGCCGGCCTTCCAGATCGCCAACCGGATCATGCAGGATGTCGAAACCGGCGATCCCGTCTTCACGGCCCAGCTTGCCGAATTGCCGAAAGACGCGTCCGCCGCGCCGCTCAAGGTCCTGCATATCCAGCTCGATCCGCCCGAACTCGGCGCGCTGACGATCCGTATGTCGCTGAAGAACGACATGTTGCATATGCAGATCGAAGCCAGCCGGCACGAGACGGCAAAGCTGATCGAGCGCGATCAGGACGCGCTTTCCGGCATGCTGCGCTCCGCCGGCTATAGCATTGACGGTCTCACCGTTCAGGTCACCACCGGCGACCGGGGAAGCGGCGCGCAGCAGCAGTTCAGCGGCGGGGGCGGCTTCAATCCATCGGCTGGCCAGCATTCGGCTGAGCGGCAGGCCGGAGGACAGTGACCGCGCGGCAGCGCCTTGCAGCGTGACGCCGCGCCGGCCCGAATTGTGGAGAACGGCCGTGAGCCCGAAACGCCTGGCGCATCTGGGCGTCGTGGCGGCCCTGTCTATCTCTAGCGCCGCCCTAGCCGCCGCGCCGCCGCCCTCGCAGAAGCCCTGCGAAAAAGAGATGGCGCGCGCCTCCAAGCAGCACGGCATTCCGCTCGGGATGCTTTACGCCGTCGGCCTGACGGAAACCGGCCGGGCGGGGTCGCTCCAGCCTTATGCGCTCAATGTCGAGGGCCGCGCGTCCTACGGTCTCGATCTGCGGCAGGCCCTCAGTCTGTTCGATACGGCGCGCCGGAGCGGGGCAAAGCTCATCGATCTCGGCTGCATGCAGATCAACCATTATTTCCACGCCGAGCACTTCGCCTCGGTCGAGGAGATGTTCGATCCGTCCAAGAATGTCGATTATGCCGCGCGCTTTCTCAAGCAGCTTTATGCGCGCGAGGGCACCTGGACGATGGCGGTCGCCCGCTACAATGCCGGGCCGCACAACAATCCCGCGCAGAAGCGCTATGTCTGCCGCGTCATAGCGAACATGGTCGCGACCGGCTTCGGCGAGTGGACGCCCGATGCGCGGAGTATTCTGTCGTGCCTTAGCCGGGATTTCTTGCTCGAGGCAAATAGAACGGCACACCGCCAAAGCTTTCAGCGCCTGGTCGATCAGCGTGTTGGCGATGACCATGCGGCGTGTCGCGCGTTCTCGCAGAGGCGCGGGCAGCCGGTCCGGGTGATTGCCACGTGCGAATTCGCGGCGGATGCGGCGTAATTCATCTCGCGCTGAGGCGGGGGCGGAGGCGCAATTCCTCGGCGACGCCTTCAGCCTCGCTCCGGCTCGCTGCGTGCCGGAAACCGCGCCTGCACGCGCTTCCGCATAGAGATAGGAGAGGCGGCCCGGCGAGAGGAAATTCCACGATCCGCAGGCCATCGCATTCAAGGTCGAGCCGAACTGTTCGATATGCGCGGAATGGGCCGACGGCGCATCGCCGGGCGCCGCCGGACGGCCGGGCGGCGATCGTCCGGCGCCACATCGCCCAGATCTTCCAGGACGGCGCGAAAACTCACAAGACGCAGCGGCTTTACGCAAAACATCACAACGCCTCAATGGGCGGGCCCGGCGCCTGTACATTAGCGTCGGGCCGGTGCGGCAACGGCACCGATAATTCAGGACGCATGCCCTCCGTGCAGTACCGATCGCCACTATGCCGCGTTCAGCACGCTGTCGATTTTTTCCTTCAGCACGGGCGCGCTGAACGGCTTGACGAGATAGTTGCTGACGCCGGCCTTTTGCGCTGCGAGCACGTTTTCCGGCTTCGACTCGGCGGTCACGAGAATGAACGGTGTCTTCGCGGTGGCGTCATCGGCGCGGACATGCTTCAGCAGATCGAATCCGGTCATCGGCTCCATGTTCCAATCGGAGATGATCAGGCCGTATTGCTTGCCCTTGATTTTCGCGAGCGCTTCCTCGCCATTGGAGGCATCGTCGACATTCTCATAGCCGATCTGCTTGAGAAGCTTTTTGATGATGCGCACCATGGTGTTGTAGTCGTCCACGACCAGGATGGGCAAATTTGTATCCGTGCTCATCTGTTTCTCCACATCGTTCAATTCCGCGATTTCCACGCCCCGCGCAGGCGATCCCTCGAGGACCCGCCGCGCTCCGGCGAAATTCGTGTCCAGCGTTGCGGCGCGGATTAGACGCATCCGTGCTTGCGCGGGGCTGTTTGCGATCCAAACCTCCTTGCCCTGCCTGGCATGGCGGCCCACCGGCCCAGCCGCCCCGTCTTTTCCGCGTAAGGGTTCTTCAACGCTTCTCGCGTATATCACAATCATAGGTTGCGTTGATTGACAATTGTCTACTAAAGACCGCAAAAACCGAAGCGGTGCGGGAAAATCGCCCGTCGCAGGCACCGGTGTTCTGAGCAGAGGTTCGATGATGGCTTTTCCCTTCGCCTGGGCTTTTCCCGAAAGCCCGCGCCTCACGCCGATCGGTGGACCATGCTCGTCCCCGCGCCGCCGCGTGAGCGCCGGCCGGGCGTTCCATGCGCCGCGCCGGCACCTCGCCAGTTTGTCTTGCGCATGGAGGCTGACGAAAGGCTGCGATCGTGCCGGATCGCCGGGAAGTGCCCGCTCAGGCAAGAAGTTTCAATCAGAACGGCTTGATCAAAAGCGATGCATAGACAGTTTCCGCTTTCCCCTATCAGCATCACGGGGCCCGCGCAAAAGCCTGCCGCGGAGCCGTTGTCGCGATGCGCCGGGGCGGAGACATGGAATGGCTAACCCCATCCGCGTCCTCGTTGTGGACGACTCCGCTTTCATGCGGCACGCCCTGACGCGCAACATCGAACTGGACAGCCGCTTCAAGGTGATCGATACCGCCGTCGACGGCCGCGAAGGGTGGAGAAGACGCTGCGGCTGAAACCGGACGTGGTGACGCTGGACGTCGAGATGCCTGTGATGAACGGCCTAGAGGCGCTGAAGGAGATCGTCGCGCACAGCTCCATTCCGGTCATCATGGTCAGCGCGGTCACCGAAAGCGGCGCGAAGACGACCATGGAGGCGCTGGAAATCGGCGCGGTCGACTTCATCCCGAAAGCCAAGGGCGCCGACCAGATCCACGAAAAGCTGCTTGCGGCGGTGAACGCCAATCTCGCCCGGCGGCCGGTTGCCCGCGTCCGCAACGCCCCGCCATTGCGACTCCCGCCGCTGCCCCGTCCCGGCTCCCGCCCCGCCGCTGCCTTCGCTCCCGACCGTGTCCCCGTCCGTCGCGGCACTCGGAAGCGCCAGCCTTTCGCGGGGCCCCGAAAATCGTGGTGATCGGCAGCAGCACCGGCGGCCCGCAGGCATTGCAGGAAGTGATCGGCCAGCTCCCCGCCAATCTTCCCGTGCCGATCGTCGTCGCGCAGCACATGCCGCCGCAATTCACTCTTGCGCTGGCCAAGCGTCTCGACGCCTGCTGCCCACCGAAGGTCATCGAAGCCAAGCACGGGGAGCCGCTTGTCAACGGCACGGTCTATATCGGCCCTGGCGGCATGCATCTTCGCGTTACGCCGACCAGCCTCAAGGTCGAGCCCGACAACGGCGAGAGCCTCTACAAGCCGAGCATCGACGTGCTGGCCGAGAGCGCGCTGGCGGCGTTCGGCAAAAATGTTCTGGGCGTGATGCTGACCGGAATGGGCAATGACGGCATGAAGGAATTCGTCAAGCTGCACCGTGCCGGCGCCTATAATCTCGTGCAGGACCAGGTGAGCTGCGTCGTCTACGGGATGCCGCGCGCCGTGGCGGATGCGGGCGGCGCGGATGAAGTGCTGCCGCTGGAAAAAATCGGCCTGCGCATCCGGGCCATGTTCAAGATGTAAGGCGCGCTCTCGTCTGGCTCGTGCGGATGGACCAGAAAGGGTGTGCTTCAGGGCTTCATCACACCCTTGAGGATGTACTCGATCGCCGATTCCTTCATATTGTTGACCGTCTCGATCGACGAACAGAAATTTGCCGTTCGCCTGACCGAGCTTGGCGCGGTAGAGCTGTTCGTCCCGCTTTGAATGGCGATCAGATCCTGGGTGTGCGCGCGCAATTGCAGAAGTTGGCCGACCTGAATTGCGTGACATCGCCAAGCGACATGATGCGGGTTTCCAGAATCGCCTGAAGCGTGACTTCCGTCCGCGAAATGCCGCGCTGCATCTGCTGCGTCCAGCGCGGGTCGCTGGCAAGGCTGACCGGCTGATGTTCGCGCGCCAGCTTCTTGCGCATCGGATAGAGCGCGGCCTGCGGAATCAAGATGTACATCCGGCCGCCATTGTCCATGACCTGGAACAGGATCTGCGCGGCGACGACCGGCATGTCGTTGGGGCCCAGAATGGTGAATTCCACGCTGGTTTCCAGCCGGTCGAGCTTGAAGCTGACCTGCGTCACCGCTTCGAAACATTGCTCGAGCGCAGTGGCGGCGATGATGAGGATTTCCTTGGCGAACCGCGCTTCGAGGGTCGAGAACGGGCGGTCCGATTCATAGGGTACATCCGTTCCGTCGGAGCCGAATGACGCTTCGATGAGCGAGAACACGAATTTCCGGTCCACGCCGATCAGTATGCTGGCGTCCCATTCGGGCACGTAGAATGTCGCCGCAATCGAATCTTCATAGTTCTCCAGGATGTCCCAGGCATCGCCCGGTTTCACCTGGTTGACGAAGAAGGTCGCCGGAGCCGAGCAGATATGCCGGAGACTTTCCGTGCACGACGTCGCGACGCGCTCGAAGATCGTATGGAGGACGGGGAGCTTGTCGATCGCCAGCTTTGGCGTCTCGAGCAACGCCTCGACCATGCGACGCGCGGCCGCCGAATTTGAGGAGCTGTCCGGCATGAACTCATAGCCTAGCGAATCGCTGGTTAAACTTCTGTTTCCATCAGAGACCGCCGGCCTTGCCTGAAGCTTAAGCCCGCCCGCTATTCCTCGTCGTCGTGGATATCGATCAACCCCTTTTCGGACAGTTCCAGCGCCAGATCGGCGATGGTCCGGCGCGCCTTGTACACGTCGCGCATGGGAGGCGTGGCGCCACTTGTCAGTTCTGTCTCGATCATGCGGCGGCTTCTTGAGCCCAGCGAGGTCAGGATCAGCTCGGTGAGCTTCTTGTCGGCATCGAAAAGCGCCAGAATAACGCGCTCCGGCGGCACCTGATCGAAGAGCTTCGCCACCGCCTCCGGGCGGAGCTTGCCGATGTCCTCGAAGGTGAAGAGCAGTCCCTTTACCTTTTCCGCTTCCTTCGGCCGGTATTCGTTCAGAGCGGTGAATACTTCGTCCATATGTTCGCGGCTCATGCGGTTGATAATGTCGGCGATCCGGGCGTGAATGTTCACGCCGCCCGTGCCCGTGCCCTTGTGCAGCAGTTCCTCGTGCAGCGCCGTCTCCACGATGGCCAGCGGCTGTTCCATCACATGCTTCATCGTCAGCATCCGGCGCATCAGGTCGGACCGAAGCTCGTTCGGCATCGCCTCCAGCACGGAGGCCGCCATGACCGGCGTTGCCTTCGACAGCACGAAAGCCGCGACTTGCGGATGCTCCTTCATCAAATAGAGCGCGACCGGCGTTTCCGACATTTGCGACAGTCTTGCCCACACCGCGCGCTTGTCGCCGCTGCCTTGCAGGTCCTCCAGGATCTTGGCGATCACCTCGGGCGAGACAAGCCGGTCAGCAACTGTTCGACCTCGCTTGCGGTGGCATGCAGATCCGTGCCGGTGTCGACCTTCGCGGTGAATTCGGTGATCAGGTCGTCGAGCATCGTCCGCGGCACGGTGCCGAGCGTCGCGGCGGACTCGGCCACCGTCTTGATCTCATCTTCCTCGAAATGCTTGAGCACGCGGGCGGCGAACGGCTTGCCCATCGCCAGCAGCAGGGCGGCGGCCTTGTCGCGTCCGGTAAGGACTCGCCTGGGTGAGGCCGGCGATATCGGTTCAGCCTTCGCCATTTCTCGCGCCTCTCAGGCGGAAGGAGTGCAGCACCGTCCGCTGCCGCGCGGCCAGGTTTTCTGCTGGGGAATGCCCTACGCAAAGTTGCCGCTCCCCTTGCAACGCGCCGCCGCGGAATTTTTCCTGCGGAAGGTAGGTCAGTTCCTGAACCAGCACTTCCTGCACGAAGCCCCTGGCCGAAGCGCGCATTCACATTGTCCTTGATGGTTGGGCCCAGCGCCGAGAAATCCGGCTTCTGCGGATTGCGGAAATCGATGGCCTTGCCGCTGTAGATGACCTTGAACGCCTCGTCGACCAGGTAGATGTCCGGCCTTACCGTCATTTCCTTCAACGCGGCGGCGTCGATGTGGAAGACGAATTGCGCCAGCACATAGCCTTTGAGCGCGCCGTTGGCGATAACCGGCACGTTGATCCGCTTTCGTCTGCACCTGTTCGATCGCCACCTTGGGCTGTTCGCCGGCGCCGGCCTTATGCTGCTGCTGTTGCGCCTGCCATATGATGACGCCGTATGAGGAGCCGAGCGTCACTCCGCAGATCCAAAGCCCGAGAAGGATGTATTTGATCACGGCGTCTGGCCCTTGCTGCGGAAGGCGGGCGAATAGGTGCCGTCCGAATCCGCTTCGCGGACGGTGCGCGAAATGATCGCGGCGACCTCGCGGACCGCCTCCAGATGCAGCTTGAGAAAATGCCCGTTCGTCTCCAGCTTGCCGTTCAGCATTTCCAGCGCTTTCAGCGTGGAAGGCTCCGGCTTGCGTGCCTTCGATCAGGCGCAAGACGCGGTTCAGCTCGATCAGCCCCAGGCTTTTGCGATCGTTCGAGGCCTTCAGGTCGATGGGCGTGTGGCTGCGCAAAGCGGCCGTTTCCTCATCGACAATATCGGCGAGCCGGTTCACCGCCGCTTCGATGATGCCGCGCAGCAGGCGCCGCCGCTCTTCCGGCGTTTTGGAATCTTGAAGCGGGGTGCCGAAATCCGGTAAGGCTTCGCTCTCGCGCGCGGGAGCTGCGGCGGACTGGCGGGTGGAAGCGGATTTGGGCGGGGTTTCAGGCGCCATCGCATCACCCGAAATCGCGTCGGGCCGGCGATGCCGCCGGGGCTTGCGCCGGTTGCGCTTATGAGACTGTGCAGGTCGGAGACGGCGCTGGCCTTTGCGTCGCCTGCCGGCCCATCCTGGGGGGAGGCGAGCGGTGACACCCGGCGCGTCGGCCTTGCCGCGGTTCTCGCGGTGCTTGGCGATCTTATCGGCAATGCCGAATGCGGTGCCTTTGGCGATCTCATTCGCGAGATGCTCGGCCAGCATCGACTTCCAGATTTTCCCCGCTACGCCGCTGCCGAAGACATTCGGCGCGTCGGTCGGCAGCATGGATTCCACGAAGGTCTGGACCAGGAAGGCTTCGAATTTGGCATAGGCGTCGGGCGCGCGCTTGGCCGCCGGGCCTTGCGGCGCTTTCGCTGCCTGGGGAGAGGAAGCAAGCGCCTGCGGGTCGAAGACCGGCCGGAGTGTTCGGCGCGCGGCGACCGGGACGCCAGTGGCAAGGTCCCGGCATCCGCCCCGGTCAGGCTCGCGCCGTCGATCGCTGCCCGCATGCGCCAATTGCGCAGCCGCCGCGCGCAGCTTTTGCGGATCGGCGGCGTTCGCAACACCGAGGACGATGTCCGATGGAGGGTTGATGGCCAAGGCTGCACTCACTTATGTCGGATAGACCTGGAGCCTTCGTTCGTTCGCATCGACCCGGAACGGGCTCTATCTTCTGTTCGAGCATGATCTTGCCGCAAAAACGGAAGACCAGTTTTCGCAACGATGCTTAGCTATAGCGCCGCCGACTTACGGGAGGCTTGCGCCCCGCCGCCCGGTATAGCGCTCGATGACATCCTGCAGCTCCTTCTCGCCGCCGCGCCGGGCCTCGATCTGCTCCAGGCTGTCTTTCAGCCGCTCCGCCGTCTTCACCTTCGTGGCCCGTTCCCGCAGCTTTTCCGATTGCAGCTCCTGGCTTCCGCGACCCGCTGCGCTTCCTGCGCCAGGGACTTCAGAAATTTCGCCGTCGTGTCGATAAACATGCCATGCAGCGCGTCGTCGGCATTGAGCGCGCCGATGACCTCGACCTGCGAGCGCTCCAGCTCGTCATAGCGGCGCTGCAATTCCAGCTTCTTGCGCTCCTCGATCTGATGCATCTGCTCAAGCACATTCAGCAGCCTGCGCGCCTTCTTAGCCCGGTTTTCCATGTTGGATCAGCCGTTTATCAGCCACTTGCCGAAGCTTTTGGTGAAGATGGTCAACAGCTCGCCGAGCGTGAAATAGAGGACGAACAATCCGCCAAGCACAACGAACGGCAATGATACGAAATAGACGGCGATCTGTGGGGTGAGTTTGTTGATGATGCCGAACAGCACGTTAATCGCCACCGAATAAATGATGAAAGGCGCGCTGATCTGTATGGCGAGCATGAAAGCGTCGCTCAGGGCGTCGGTGAACTGGATGAGGCCGAATTGGGCCGAATAGCCCTCCGCGACCGGCATAACGCGATAGGACGCGACGAGGCCGCGCAACACTTCCCAATGCAGGTCGGTGAGGAAGAACAGGGTCACCGCCGTCAGGGTGATCAGCGCGGCGATGGTCGGATTGGGTTCGGCCGATTCGAGAGGGATGCCCGGCACGTTGGAGAAGCCGACGAACGAGGCGACCGCCGTCCCCATGAAATCCAGCGCCAGAAAGAAGACGCGCCCCATCAGGCCGATGGTGATGCCGATCAGGCTCTCCGAAACCAGGGTCCGGAAGCCGGGCAGCGGCGAAAATCCGGTCATCGTCTCGCCCAGCTTCGGCAGCAGCAGCGGCGCGAGCGCCAGCGTCGTCGCGACCGCAAGGAACAGGCGCGCCTGGGCCGGAATGCGCGAACTCGAAAATCCCGGCATGAACATCAGGCAGCCGCCGATGCGGCAGAACAGCAGGAAGGTGAGCATCACCGTGTCGTTGTCGAAAGGCGTCACGAGATGGTGCCGAGCGATTGGATCTGAACCCCGCGCGCGATCTCGACATGGGACAGAACCGGCAATGTCGCGAACAGCCGCTCGACGACCATCCGCACATAGGGGCGAGCGTCCGGCGCGGCGACCAGCACGAAGCTGTGGCCGTCATCCATATGGTTGCGCACGGCGGTGGCCGCCTCCGCGCCGAATTGTTCGATCAGCCGCGGATCGATGTCGAATTCGACCACGTCGCCCTTGGCATCGCGCTTCAGCGCCTGATGGAAGGCAAGGTCCCAGCGATTGCCGAGGCGCAGCACTTTCAGGGTGCCTTTGTCGGCCAGATCGCCGCAGATCTGCTGCGCCATGCGCATGCGGACATGCTCCGCGAGCTGTTCGGCGCGGCGGACATGCGGCGCGACCTCGGCGACCGCCTCCAGGACGAGATGCAGGTTGCGGATGGAAACGCGCTCGGCCAGCAACAGCTTCAGCACGGCCTGCAAGCCGGAAAATGTGAGATGGGCCGGGATCATCTCGTCGATGAGACGGCGATATTCCGGGTCCAGCCGGTCGACCAGCGAGCGCATATCCTTGTAGGACAGAAGCTGAGCCAGATTGTTGCGGATGATCTCGCCGAGATGGGTCAGCAGCACGGACATATTATCGACGGGCACGAAACCCTCGCGCTTCAGATTGCTGATGAACATCTCCGACAGCCATAGCGCCTTCATGCCGAACGCCGGTTCGCGCGCATCGTCGCCGGGCACGCTGGGGCGCGGGCCATCGCCGATGATGACCATCACGTCGCCGATGCGCAGCTCGCCCATGGCCACGACGGTGCCGTAGATCTTGATCTGATACGCTTTCGGGTCGATGCCGAGATCGTCCGACAGCTTGATTTCCGGAATGACGAAGCCGTATTGCTTGGCGAATTTCCGGCGCATCTTGCTGACCCGATGCCCCAGCTCCCCATGCGAGGGCAGCAGCGCGTTGGAGAGCTGCTTGCCGAGGCACAGTTCGATTTCCGACGTCTTGAGCGATTCCTTCACCGACTGCCGCGTTTCTTCCTCCGCGACGGCCTCCGCTTCCCGGACGTCGTCGTCCTGGCGGGCCTGCGCCGCCGCCTGCCGCCGCGGTATGGTGTAGGCGGTAAAGATCATCACCGCCGCCAGCGTGGCGAAGGGGAAAAACGGCAGCCCCGGCGCCAGCGCCAGCATCATCAGCACCAGCGCCGCCACGAAGATGGCGCGCGGATAATTGCCGAGCTGGCTGAAAATGGCGACGTCGGCCGAACCGCGCGTGCCGCCCTTGGAGACCAGAAGGCCGGCGGCCAGCGAAACGATCAGCGCCGGGATCTGCGTGACGAGACCGTCGCCGACGGACAGCTTGACGAACACATCGGCCGCCTCGCCAACCGACATGCCGTGCCGCACCGTGCCGATGATGATGCCGCCGAACACATTGACGACGGTGATCAGGATGCCGGCGATGGCGTCGCCGCGCACGAATTTGGACGCGCCATCCATGGCGCCGAAAAACGCGCTTTCCTCCTCCAGCTCCCGGCGGCGGAGCATCGCCTCCCGCTCGTTGATCAGCCCCGCCGAGAGATCGGCGTCGATGGCCATCTGCTTGCCCGGAATGGCATCGAGCGTGAAGCGCGCGCCGACTTCGGCGATGCGCGTCGCGCCCTTGGTGATGACGAGGAAATTCACCGTGATGAGGATGACGAAGACGATGGTGCCGATGACGAAGTCGCCGCTCATGACGAAGCTGGCGAAACCGGCGATCACGTTGCCCGCCGCGCCGACGCCGGCCGCGCCTTCGGACAGAATGAGCCGGGTGGTGGCGATATTCAGCGCCAGCCGCAGCAGCGTGGCGATCAGCAGGATGGTCGGAAAGGCGGAGAAGTCGAGCGGCCGCTGAATCCACAGCGCCACCATCAGGATCAGCACCGACAGGGCGATGGAAAAGGCGAGGCCGATGTCCAGCACGAGGGGGGGCAGCGGCAGGAACAGGACGGTGAGAATGCAGACGATGCCGAACGCGAAGCCGACATCCTGGCGTCCGGCCTTCTCCACCGGCCGCGCACCCCCGATCGATGCAGCCATGCTGTTGTCTCTGTCCCCGCTCAATATGCCGGGCGAGCTTGCCGGATGAAGCTTGCGCGGGGGTGCTCTGGCCGCGAGGTGCGGTGCGGCCCGGCGTTGGCCGCATCACGCCGGGGCACGATCGGGGCAGGTGAATGCCCTTTCCGAAATCCCCGCGAAGGCGGGACCCGGTACTCCACAAACTCAATGGTTTACTCGGTCCCCGCCTGCGGGGATTTCGGCTAAGTGTGGGCAGCAACTGTGCTCTAGCGCATGATCGGATAAGGTGGATACCCTTCTTGTAATCCCCGCGCAGGCGGGGATCCAGTACCCGAACGAAATCAATAGTTTACTGGTTCCCCGCCTTCGCGGGGATTACGACTGAGTGTAGGGTAGCGATGCCACCTAAGCCGATCAGGCTCTAGCTGTTTGGTCCGCCACCCGTGCCGGCGAAGAAGCGGCCGAGCGCTTCGGCGGTCACGTCAAAAGCCTCTTCCGGGAAGAAGTGGCCACCGTCCATAGCCCGCCCCTGGACATCGTCGGCCCAGGCTTGCCAAAGCGCGAGCGGCCCGCCCTCTTCGATGTACCAGCTGTCGAGCGGCCCCTGAGCGCTCCAAAGTGCCAGCAGCGGACAGACGATCCGGCCTCCGCGCGCGCGATCCGCCTTGTCGTGCTCGCGGTCGATGGTCGCGGCGGCCCGGTACTCCTCGCAGATTGCATGGGCATGGGCGGGAGCGCGGAGAGCCTGCACATACGCCTCGCGAACCTCCCGAGGGAAAGCATCGGAAGGAGAACCCCATCCCCCCAGCGCATTGTCGACGATGGCATCGGGGACCGCCTCCAGGATGCGCTCGGGCAGCGGTTCGGGCTGAGCCAGGAGCGCCCAGGGCCAGTAGCCCAGCGCCAATCTCGCATCGGCCCGCTCCCAGACGGTTTCGACCGGCAGGATGTCGAGAACGGCAAGCCGTTCGACGCGGCCCGGATGGTCGAGAGCCATCCGGTAGGCGACGCGGCCGCCACGATCATGACCGGCAACCGAGAAGCTTGGAAATCCGAGCCGCTCCATGACGGTCACCATGTCCGCAGCCATGGCGCGCTTCGCATAGGGCGCATGATCAGGAGTGGAGGCCGGACAGGAGCTGCGGCCGTAGCCGCGAAGATCGGCGCAGACGACGCTATAGTCGCGGGCAAGCAACGGAGCAACGCCGCGCCACATCACATGAGTCTGCGGAAAGCCATGCAGCAGCAGGATCGGGGGTCCGGATCCGCCTGAGCGCACGAAGATGCTGGCCTCGCCCGTATCGATCACGGCGCTGTCGAAGTCATCCATCATGTCGGACCGTTCACGATGCTCTGGACGGCCGCCAGGATAGGCCACCTCCACCGCTGCCGCAATCGTTGGGCGAGCCCACCCGGCTCGTCGCGAGCCATGCCCTGCGGGCCCCGCAGGCTGGAGCCTGATCGGGTCAAGCTCTAAAAGCATCACACCTTCAATCGAGATCAGCGGCATTATATGCGTCACCCCGGCCGTCAGAGCCGGGGCCTACTTCGGTAGTGAAATTTTGGCCATGTGATTAGATCCGGCTCGCCGCTCCGCGGCGTCCGTGACGACATAAATGGCGCGATCGCGATTCCTCTTTTAAACGCACGAGGCTCTAGCCCATGCCCCGTCCCGGACCTTCAGCGGGGTCGCGAGCGATGCGCCTTGCTCCGCCAAGCCCTGCGCCGCAGGAAATGCGCACGATCAGCTTGGTCGGCAGCCGCACCAGGCGCGGCTTTTCGCCCGCCCGCCCGGCGATGCGCTCCAGCACCATCTGCGCCGCCATCGACCCGAACGCCTCGGCGGGCTGGTCGACCACCGTCATGAACGGCGCAAGGATCGCCAGATGCTCGACATCGTCGAAGCAGACCAGGCCCATGGCCTCGGGAACGCTCAAGCCCTGCTCGCGCAGCGCCTGCATCGCCCCGAGCGCCGTCATGTTGTTGACGGCAAAGATCGCGCTCGGGCGCTCGTCGAGCTGCAGGATCTGCTGCATGGCGCGATAGCCGCCGGGCATATCGACCGTTGTTTCCGCGACGAGATCGCGCTCGCAGCGGCAGCCTCGCCGTTTTCAGCGCCTCGCAATATCCCGAATATCGCTCGCGCGTGGTGGAAACGTCGTCCGGCCCAAGGATCATGGCGATCCGGCGATGGCCGATGGCGATGAGATGCTGGACGAGCCGCTGCGCCCCTCCGGCGCTGTCGCCCTGCACCAGATCGCATTCGATGCCGTCGACCGACTCGGTCGAGCAGCACCAGCGGATAGTTGCGCTGGATGAGCGGCAGCAGGCCGTTGTGGGAGCGGTCGCCGACGGGAGCGACGATCAGCCCATCCACCTGATGCGAGATGAGATTGTGAATGTAATCGCGCTCCAGGCCGGCATCGCCCTCGGTGTTGCAGACCAGCAGGCGGTAGCCTTCACGGCGCGCGGTGATTTCCGCCGCCCTCAGCACGAGAGCAAAGAAGGGATTGGCCACGTCCGGAAGGATGAGGCCGATCGTGCCGGTGCGCTGCGAGATCAATCCTTGCGCGAGGCGGTTCGGGATGTAGCCCATCAGGGCGATGACCTCCTCCACCCGCTCGCGCGTTTCCTGCCGGACGGAAGGCGCGTTGTTGATGACGCGCGATACCGTCATCGGCGACACGCCCGCCCGTTTGGCCACGTCCCGCAGGCTCACTTTCATTTCGGCACGCTCTTCCGGCATATGCGGTTCATGATCCATATGTTACAGTAACATAATAGCCGTTCCAGTGGCGTCAAGCTCCATGCATATCCGCTCGATGGGCTTCGTGTATCCAATGAATTTCACTGAATCATTGAGTGTTGTCATAGCATTATGGTCAATGGTAACGTTACCAAAATAAGCGCATAAAGTCGTGTAAAAGGGAGGAGTACAAAATGGCATATCGCCCTGAAAAAGGTGTCGCCGCCGCTTGCCTGTTCGTCTGCGCCGCTTTGGCCGTAGGCTCAGCCGGAAGCGCCGCTGCACAGGACTGCACCCCCGGAAAAACCGGGCGCATCGCCTTCATGCTCAAGCAGCAGACCGCCTTCCGCTATCTGCACGCGGACGTGCCGTTCTTCCAGAAGACCGCCGAGGCGGCGGGCTTCAAGGTGCTGGTGCAGTCGGCGGAAAACAGCGCCAGCAACCAGGTCGCGCAGGCGGAAAACGTCATCACGCAGGGCGTGGATGCCATCGTCATCCAGCCGGTGGATTTCAACGTCGCGGCCTCGATCGCGGAAATGGCGGCCAAGGCCAATATTCCGCTCGCCTCCTATGACGACCTGATCCTCGGCGCCAAGCACAAGGCCTTCATCGGCCGCGACCCGAAGGAAGGCGGCAAGGAAGCGGCGAAGGAGGTCCTCGCCTCCGTGCCGAAGGGCAATTACGTGCTCATCGGCGGCGATCCGGGCCAGACCGGCTCCACCCAGATGCAGGAGGGCTATCGCGAGATGCTCGCGCCTGCCGTAAAGAGCGGCGCCGTGAAGGTCGTGCTCGACCAGTTCACGCCGCAATGGAAGACCGAGCCCGCCCAGGCGCACGCCGAAAACGCGCTGACCCGCAACAGCAACAAGGTGGATGCCTTCCTCGTCTCCTATGACGGCATGTCGCTGGGCGTGCTGCAGGCGGTCGAAAGCGCAAAGATCAAGGCGGGCTCCATCCCGATCACCGGCCAGGACATGGAGCTGTCCGCGGCGCAGGCGATCGTCGAAGGCCGGATGTTCGGCAGCCTGTGGCCGGCTCCGGACGAGATGGCCAAGCGCGGCGCGGAAGTCGCCGTGGCCATGGCGAAATGCACGCCGTTCAAGACCGAGCGCACCATCAACAACAAGGCGGCGGAGGTGCCATGGGCGCTCACCCCGATCTATCTGGTGACCAAGCCGGAGATGGCCGAGTTCGTCTGCAAGCATCCGTTCTGGCTGGACATAAACGAGGTGTACAAGAACGTGCCCGCAGACAAGCCGAAATGCTGACGATGCCGTTTTCCTCGCGAAAGGCATTGCGATGATCGGCGCCGAAACGTCAACCACCGAAGCACCGGGCCGCGATGCGGCCCGGCAGCACGGCGCCACCCTGGCGATCCGCAACTTCACCAAACGCTTCCCCGGCGTGCTCGCCGTCGACGATCTCGATCTCACGGTCGAGCCGGGCGAAATCCTGGCGCTGCTCGGGCAGAATGGCGCGGGGAAATCCACGCTGATCAAGGCGCTTGCCGGCGTCTATCCGCATGGCAGCTACGAGGGCGACATCCAGCTCGGCGGCCGGCCGCATCAGCCCCGCAGCATCTCTGAGGCGGAGGAAGCCGGCATCGTCCTGGTGCCGCAGGAAATCGCCGTCGCGCATACGCTCAATCTGGCCGAGAACATCTTCCTCAACGCCGAGCCGACCCGCTTCGGCTTCATCGACGGGGCCACGCGCCTCGCCAGGGCAAAGCAGGTGCTGCGCGGCTTCGCCATCGACCTCGATCCGGCGACGCCGATGAGCGCCCTGGATCTGGCGACGCAGCAGCTCGTCGTCATCGCGCGCGCCTTGTCCAAGAATGCCCGCGTGCTCATTCTCGACGAGCCGACCGCAGCGCTGACCGATACGGAAGCGCGCCGGCTGTTCGACCATATGCGCACGCTCAGGGCGCGCGGCGTTTCCATCATTTTCGTCTCGCACCGGCTGGCTGAGGTGTTTGCCATCGCCGACCGCATCGCGGTGATGCGCGACGGCCGGCTTTCCGGCGTTCACGCGACCGGCGAGACATCGCGAGACGCCATCGTCAAGGAGATGGTGGGCGCGATGCGCTCAGGCGCCGTTAGGGGGATGGCGGCGCCTGAGCGAGGATCCACGGCGCTGGAGGCGTTCAATCTCAGCGTCGCAAGCGATGGCGACCAGCCGCGCCGCTTCGTGAGCGAGCTCAATTTTTCCGCCGCCCAGGGGGAAATCCTCGGCCTGTTCGGCCTGCTCGGCGCGGGCTGCGCGGAAGCGATGCTCGCCCTGTTCGGCGCATGGCAGGGGCGAACCGAAGGCGACATTTTTCTGAACGGCCGGGAGGTCGCCGTGAAATCGCCGTCCGACGCGATCAGCCACGGGCTCGGCCTGATGGCGCAGGACCGCCGGGACGCGCTCATCATCGATCATTCCATCGCCGACAATATCGCCGTCGCCAGCCTGCCTGCGGTGACCGAAGGCGGCTTCCTCAACAAGCCGAAGCTGCGCCGCCGCGTCGCCGATCTGATCGCACGCATAGGCATCAAGGCCTCGTCCATGGATGCGCCGGTCGGAAGCCTCTCGGGCGGCAATCAGCAGAAGGTGCAGATCGCCCGCTGGCTCGCCGCCGATACGCGCATCCTGCTGCAGATCGACCCGACGCGCGGCGTCGATGTCGGCGCGCGTGCCGAGATCCACGAGATCTGGCGCGGCCTCGCGGCGGAAGGCCGGACCATCATCGTCACCTCGTCCGAAGCCGAGGAACTGGTCGATGTCTGCCACCGCGTGCTCGTGCTTCGCCAGGGACGGATCGTGGCGGAGGTGACCGGCCCGCAGCTGACCGAGGATAATTTGCTGCGGGCCGCGACCGGGGTTTGATCATGCAAGACAGGAGGCGGACGATGGACCATGCCAGCGCCGGCAGCCTATCCAGTGCCGCATTCGCCGAGGCCGAGCCCGTCCCGGCGGTCCCGCGGATTTTCGGCGCGTCGATCTTGCGCGGCTCGGCGCTGCTGCTGGTGTTGATGAGCATCTGGCTGTTCTTCTATTTCGCCACCGACGGCACCTTTCTCACGCAAAGAAACCTCGTGCTGCTGGCGCTGCAAAGCGCGATCGTCAGCCTGGCCGCGATCAGCGCCGTCATGCTCATCGTCAGCCGCAATTTCGACCTGTCGGTGGGGTCGGCCGTCGCGCTGGTCGGCGTCGTCGTCGCGGTGCTGACGGTGAAATGGAACGTGCCGGTGCCGCTCGCCATTCTCGCCAGCCTTGGCGTCGGCATGCTGATGGGGGCGTGGCAAGGCTTGTGGGTGACGCAGCTCGGCGTATCGTCCTTCATCGTCACCCTGGCGGGGATGCTGTATTTCCGCGGCCTGTCGATGATCATCACCAATGGCGAAACCGTCGCGCCGGTGCCTGCGTCGATGAAAAGCATCGCGACCGGTTTTCTGCCGCCCGCATGGTCGGCCGCGCTGGTCATCGCCGGTCTCGCCGTCTACGCCGTCATCCAGATCCGCACCGCGCTGAAGGCGAAACGGCTGGACGTGATCGACAGCATCGCCGCGCCGCTGATCCGCACGCTGCCGGGCGCCTTCATCTTCGGCGCGGCCGCGATCTGGCTGGCATCCTGGCAGGGCATTCCGTTCCTCGTGCTGCTGGTTGCCGCCTGCGCCATCGCGGCCGAAACACTCATGCGGGCGACGCCCTTCGGCGCCAAACTCTACGCGCTCGGCGGCAATCCGGAAGCCGCGCGGCTGTCCGGCGTCGATCTCAACCGGGTGGTGTTCATCAATTTCGTCATCGCCGGCTTTGCCTATGGCGTCATCGGCGTCGCCCTGACCGCGCGGGTGAGCGGCGCCGTGGCCGGGAGCGCGGGGCTGTTCCTGGAACTGGATGCCATCGCGGCAGCGATCATCGGCGGCACGGCGCTGACCGGCGGCAAGGGGCGGATATTCGGTGCGATTCTCGGCGCGCTGCTGATGGGAAGCCTCAATAACGGCATGAGCCTGATGAACGTTCCGACCTTCTATCAGGACACGGCGCGCGGCATCGTACTGCTGCTGGCGGTGGCGCTCGACCAGTATGGCCGGCGGCGGAATAGCTTGACACGCGCGGGCGTCTGACCGACATGGCAGTTCGAACGACGCGACAGACAAGGATCCGGCGATGGCGACTGAATGGATGGCGAATCCGGCCCGCTACGACGGACATGACCTATCGGCGATGCGGCCGCAGCGGCGTGCATTTGCCGGCAATGTCGCTGGGCCTCTGGCACAATTTCGGCGGCACCTCGTCCGCATGAATCCGCCAGGGCGATGATGCTGCCGCGCCTTCGATCTCGGCATCACCCATTTCGACCTGGCGAATAATTACGGTCCGCCGCCCGGCTCCTCGGAGGAGACCTTCGGGCGCATCCTGAAGACCGATCTCGCCGGGCACCGGGACGAGCTGATCGTCTCGACCAAGGCGGGCTATCTGATGTGGCCCGGCCCTTACGGCATGTTCGGCTCGCGCAAATCCCTGCTCGCCAGCCTCGATCAGAGCTTGACGCGCATGGGCCTCGACTATGTCGACATCTTCTATTCGCACCGGCTGGACCCGGATACGCCGCTCGAGGAGACGATGGGCGCGCTCGATAGCGCCGTGCGCCAGGGCAAGGCGCTCTATGCCGGCATTTCCTCCTATTCGGCGCAGAAGACGG
The DNA here is from genome assembly GCA_963731855.1 of uncultured Alphaproteobacteria bacterium. GTDB lineage: Bacteria > Pseudomonadota > Alphaproteobacteria > Rhizobiales > Rhodomicrobiaceae > R-RK-3. The sequence goes on from CAVSXH010000005.1 coordinate 420,112, forward strand.
CCGAGGCCGCTGCGATCCTGCGCCGGCTCGGCACGCCCTGCCTGATCCATCAGCCATCCTATTCCATGCTCAATCGCTGGGTCGAGCGGGGCTTGCTGGATGTGCTCGGCCAGGAAGGCATCGGCTGCATCGCCTTTTCGCCGCTCGCGCAAGGGCTGCTCACCGACAAATATCTGAACGGCGTGCCCGAGCGGCTCGCGGGCGACAAGCGACAGCCCCGCCTTCAAGCAGGATTTCCTGAGCGAGGAGAAACTTGCGAAAGTGCGCGGCCTGAATGAGATCGCGCAGCAGCGCGGACAGAGCCTGGCGCAAATGGCGCTCGCATGGACACTGCGCGACCCCCGCGTCACCAGTGCGCTGATCGGCGCCAGCAGCCCCGCGCAGATCGAGAACAGCGTCGCGGCGCTGAGCAATCTGTCGTTCACGGCCGAGGAACTTGCCGAAATCGACCGCTACGCCTCCGAAAGCGGCATCGACCTGTGGTCCGCCTCCAGCTCGATCGAGTAGTGACGCTCCACGGGTCGCTCTAAGCAAGAGCTTTCAAGGGTGCGGCTCACGCACATAGCTCGCGAGCAGCGCTCCCCGCGCAGGCGAGGGATGCGAGTACTCCGGCAAACTCAATGAGTTTACTAGGGTCACCCGCCTCGCGCGGGGCTTCGACTGCGCGACGCTGATGGACCGTGAGGCGAGTTAGGCCCCGGCTCATGACGGCACGGGGCGACGGGGGTGACAGGACCGCCGGGGCGAATACCCGGCCGGGCAAGCCGAAACCGCGTCAGGCGGTGGCCTGAGGGTTGGTTTGCGCGCGGGCGGCGCGGGCCGTTCCGGAACGCTCGCGGTAGGCGATGAGCTGCTGGTCGGCCAGCACGCCGAGCAGGATCACCCCGCCCATGACGGCGAAGTTGAGCGAACTGGGGATGCCGAGCAGATTGACCAGGTTCTGCAGCACCTGCAGCAGGATCGTGCCCAGCACCACGCCGAGCACCGAGCCTTCGCCGCCGCGCAGCGAACAGCCGCCGAGCACCGCCGCCGCGATGGCATAAAGCTCGTAGAAATTGCCGTGCGAGGCGGGCGAAATCGACCGCGTATACATGGCGATGAAGATCGCCGCGAATGCGGTCAGGCCACAGCAGATGACATAGGCCGCGATCGTGATCCGCTCGGTGCGGATGCCGGAATAGCGGGCGGCCTCTTCATTCTTGCCGACGGCGAACAGATACCGCCCGAACACCGATCGATGCAGCACCACGGCGAGCACAGCCGCGACCAGCGCAAAGGCGATGGCGCTGTGCGGCACGCCCAAGGTGCGGCCGGTAGTCAGCCATTCGAGCGTCGGGAAGCTCTGGCCGAAAGCGAAGCCGGCGGTGGCGTCCTTGGTGTAGAAGCGGGCGATGCCGCGATAGATCAGCAGGCCGCAAAGCGTCACCACGAAAGGCTGCATCCCCATCCGCGTGACGAGCAGCCCGTGCACCATCCCCATGGCGACGCCGATCAGGACGACCACCGGAACGGCGAGCGGCCCAATGCAGCCCGACATTGGCGATCAGGTCGATGAAGACGACGCCCAGCAGCGCGATGATCGAGCCGACCGACAATTCGATGCCGCCTGAGATGATGACGAAAGCCTGCGCCAGCGAGAACAGGCCGAACAGGCCGATCAGATTGGCGGTATTGGCGAGGTTGATCGGTGACAGGAAGCGCGGGTTGATGGTCGCGACGATCGCGCCGACGAGCAGGATCAGCAGGAGGAGACCAAGGTCTTTTTTCAGCATGTTCTCAGATCCCCTTCCCCACGGCCAGACGCAGGATGTTCTGCTCGCTGAACCGGTCCCGCTCGAGATGACCGCTGATGCCGCCTTCATGCATCACCACGATGCGGTCGCTCACGCCGATCACCTCCTCCATATCGCTCGAAATCATGATGATGGCCACGCCGCCATCCGCCAACTGGCGCATCAGCGTGTAGATCTCGCCTTTCGCGCCGACATCGATCCCCCGCGTCGGCTCGTCGAATATCAGGGCGCGCGGCTGCATCGCCAGCCATTTCGCCAGCACGACCTTCTGCTGGTTGCCGCCGGACAGGGATTTCACCAGGGTCGCGACCGACGGCGTGCGGATGCCGAGGGCGCGCTTCTGCTGCTCGGCGCGCGAGGTCTCGGCGGCCGCATCGACGATGTAGCCATTGCGCGTAGGAGACGAGATCGGGCAGGCTGACATTCGCCGCGACGGGCATGTCGACGATGACGCCCGAGCGCTTGCGGTCCTCGGGCACGAGGAACAGGCCGCGATCGATGGCGTCGCGCGCCGATGCGATCTCGATCGGCTGCCCGCCGAGCCTCACCTTGCCGCCTTGCATCTTGTCGATGCCGAAGATGGCCCGCGCCAGCTCGGTGCGGCCGGCGCCGACCAGCCCCGCCAGCCCGACGATTTCGCCGCGCCGGATCGCGAGGCTGACGCTGCGCTGGGGATAGGCGAGCGTGCTGACGCCGTCCGATCTCCAGCATGACCTCGCCCGGCGGCGCCTTGGGCGGGATATAGAGCGAGCGCAGATCGCGCCCGATCATCAGGCGGATCATCTCCTCGTGCTGGATCATCTCGCCGACCAGCGTGCCGACGACGCGGCCGTCGCGCAGCACCACGACCCGGTCGCAGCAGCGCTCGACCTCATGCAGCCGGTGCGAGATGAAGATGACGCCGACGCCGCTTGCCTTCAGTTCGGCGATGACGCGCAAGAGCCGCTCGGTTTCCGACAGGGTGAGGCTGGAGGTCGGCTCGTCCATGATGACCAGCCGGGCGTCGAGCGAGAGCGCCTTGGCGATCTCCACCAGCTGCATCTGCGCCAGTGACAGATCGGCAAGCGGCGTGCGCGGACCGAAATCGGCGCCGAGCCGGTCGAGGATCGGCTGCACCTGGGCGATCATCGCTTGGCTGTCGATCAGCCGCAGCGGACCGCCGCGCGAGCGGCTCGCGGCCGATCAGGACGTTGGCGGCGACGTCGAGATTTTCGAAGAGGTTCAGCTCCTGATGCACGAAGGCGATCCCGCCCGCTCATCGCGTCGGCGACGGACAGCTCCGGATAGCTGCGCCCGTCGAGCATGATCGTGCCGGCGGACGGCGCGACGACCCCGCCGAGGATTTTCATCAGCGTCGATTTGCCCGCGCCGTTTTCGCCGACCAGCCCGACGACTTCACCCGGCGCGATGGAAAAATCGACGCGATCGAGGGCGACAACCCCCGGATAGGTCTTGGAGATGCCAATCAGATCGAGCAAGGCGCGGCCTGTGACGTGGAGCTGACCGGGTGAGCTGGCCGAGATGCCGTTGCAGGCTGGAGCTTGGGCCTGCCCTGGCAAAACCCGGCCGGCGCGAGGCGTAATCCGCCGCACCGGCCAGGATTAGGGTCGGCCTATTTGCCGCTGATTCTGGCCTTCAGCTCCGCTTCGTACTTGTCGACATTGGCTTTTTCGATCACCTGTCCGGGGACGATGATCAAGCCGTTGGCGGGAACGCCGGACTTGTCGCCTTCCAGATAGGCGGCCATGAGCTTCATGCCCTTATAGCCCCACTCATAGGGGTTCTGCACGACCGTGCCCGGAAATCGTGCCCTCGCGGACGCCGCCGAGCGTGATCGGATCTTCGTCAAAGCCGATGATCTTGATCTTGCCGAGCTGCCCGGCTTCCTTCAGCACTTCGTAGATGCGCGGCGTGTTGTAGGAATAGATGCCGACCATGCAGTTGATGTTGGGGTTGGCGGCCAGCGTGTCCTCGACATTGCGCTTGGCGCGGGTCTGGTCGATGTCGTCGCCGCGCACGTCCACCAGCTCGACTTTCGAGCCCTTGATCGCTTCCTTGATGCCTTCGACGCGCTCACGGGCGTTGTCCGCGCCGGGCAGGCCGACGAAGCCCATGCACTTGCCGCCATCGGGCAGCGCCTTCTTCATCAATGCGCCGGCATCCTTGCCGAGCTCGACGTTGGATGAGCCGATATAGGCGAGGCGCTTGGAATTGGGTGCATCGCTGTCGGTCGTGAACAGCGGCACCTGCTTGGCGATCCGGTCGAGAGCCTCGGTGGAGGTCTTGGGGTCCACCGAGCTGACCATGATGGCGTCCGTGCCGGCGGCGACGAGATCGTCCATCAGGCGCTGCTGGATCGCGGCGGCGGACTGCTCGGGATATTTCAGCGAAAGTTCGTATTTCGGCAGCTCGGCTCTGGGCCTTCTTGACGCCGGCCTCGGCGATCTTCCAGAAGTCCGACGCGCCATTGACGACGAAGGCGAGGCTCTTCTTTTCCTGCGCTTGTGCCGTACCCGCCGTCAACGCGACGAGCGCGGCTACACCACCAATACTATGCGTTTCATGCAACCTCCCAGTTTCTTAGTCGCTATTTCCGTTTGCTTTATCTCTCGCGGTTCCGCACGCGCCTGCCGGGCATCACGTCCAGCCGCCATCGACCGTCACCACCGTGGCGGACATCATCGCGCTGTCGTCGGCGGCGAGGAACAGGCAGGCGCGGGCCAGATCGTCCGGCACGACGCGGCCGCTGAGCGCCTGGCCGGCGTCGATATCTTTCTCCGTTTCCGGGGTCACCCAGAGTTTGAGTTGCCGCTCGGTCATGACCCAACCCGGTTCCAGCGTGTTGACGCGGATGCCGTGCTTGCCCAGATCGGTGGCAAATCCGCGCGTCAGACCGTAGATGGCCGCCTTGGAGGCCGTGTAGCCGGGCATGCCGCCTTGTTTCAGCCGCCACGATACCGACCCGAAATTGACGATCGATCCCTGCTTCGCCGCGATCATGCCCGGCGCGACCGCCTGGATGGCGAAGAAGAAAGGCCGCACATTCACCGCCAGCCGGCCGTCCCAATATTCCGGCGTGACGTCCTCCCAGGCGTGCCTGGTGTCGTTCGCGGCGTTGTTGACAAGCACCAGCGTGGGGCCGTTCTTGGCCTCCAATGCGGCGATGCTGCTGCGCAGCGCGGCGATATCGGTGATGTCGCAGCGCTCGAACGCCACGGTGCGGCCTTGCGACGTCAGATCGTCGGCGAGCTTTTGCCCGATCTCGCCCTCAATATCGAGAAAACCGACCTTGGCGCCCTGGTCGGCAAACGCCTTGACCATGGCTTCGCCGATGCCGGTCGCTCCGCCGGTGATGAGAACGGGGCGGCCTTCGAGACTGGGAAAGCGGGCATATCGATCACTTTGCATGTGCAGTCAGCTCCGTTGCTTTCACCGCCCGGATGGAAGAGGTTGCCAAGACGGCCGGCTCGTTGTACCGGAGCGGGCGCTGGTCGCCCGCCCCTTATGTCAGCGTGGATTTCGTTACTTCGCGAGGCAGGTCGCGACGTTCTCAGCCGTGCATTCGTCAAGCCCGGTATAGACCGGATCGGTAACCTTCTTGCCTTCCAGCATCTCGATCATGACGGTCGGAGCGCGATAGCCCATCTCGAACGGGCGCTGTCCGACCTGTGCATGGCTGCGTCCGGCTTTCAGAGCCTCGATCTGCGGCGGCAGCACGTCGCCGGCCACGATGATGAGGTCCTTGCTCTTCAGCTTCGCCATGACCTGATCGGTAACCTGGGCGTAGGCTTGCGGAGCGAACTGCGCCCAGCCGCCGAGCAGAATGAAGGCGCCGAGGTTAGGATTGGCCGTGAACGTATCAGCCATCTGCTGGTTTGCGAGATCCGGCTGGTCGTTGGTGTAGACCGGACATCCCGGTGCTTCGGTCCAGCCGCCCTGACCGGTCAGCTTATCGGTGCCCTGTTTGCCGGCGATGGTGTCGCGATACCCGGCGGCGCGCCGGTTGATGTTGTCGGCCGCGGTATTGCCCATCTGCAGGCAGACCGTTCCACCTGACGGCTTAAGCTTCTTGGTGTATTCGGCCATCTTGACGCCCATCAGGTAATTGTCGGTGCCAAGATAGGTTTTGCGGAGCGCGGCATCTTCCTTCAGCAGGTCCGCGTCGATCGTCATCACAGGGATTTTCGGCGCGCGCTTCTTGATCAGGTTGCCCATGGCCGGCGCGTTCGACGGCGAAATGGCGATGGCGGCGACGCCCTTGGTCAGCAAGTCATCGACGATCTGGACTTCGCCGGCTTCGTCGGTCGTGGATGCCGGGCCGGTATAGAGGCACGTATAGGGCGACGTCGGATTCTCCTTGATCCATTTCTGGCAGCCCAGATTGATCTGCTCGAAAAACGGATTGTCGAGGCCCTTCACCACGATGGCGAGGGTCTTCTTGTCCTGCGCCCCAGCGCCCATGCCGGACAGGGCGAGACACGTAGCAGCCACCATGAGTGCTACCGTTTTATGCTTCATTGGCTTCCTCCATTTATATTTACGTTTCGCGTTTCTTGTCGTCCTGGCGGCCAATCTCGTCAGCCAGGATACCAGATCTTGCGCGGGTCCTGCGGTTCCCGCTGGTAGGTCCATGCATCTTCGACTAGCTTAGTCATATCGTATGATGGTTCCCAATCCAAGAGGAACCGAGCCTTGTTGTTGTCGAGCCAATTGCTATGCAGCTTGCTATCGATCCGAACCGCGTCCAAGCCGCGAGTCGCCTTGAGATAGGCGGCAACTTCGCTGTAGTCTATCGGCCGGTTCATGCAGACATTGAAGAGTTGCTGGCGGGCACGCGGATTGTCGAGCGCGGCAAGGATGGCCTCCACCAGATCGCTGACATGGACGAAATTGCGCTTCAGCGGCCTGCCCTCGCCGTCGTGAAGGCAGGGGACAGTGCCATCGGCGCGGTAGCGGGCGGCGTCTTCGGCCGGCACGAGATCCTTCCAGACCGGTCCGCCGAACACGTCGTCGCCGAAAGAGAGGGTGTAGCGGAAATCGTCTTTCTCCATGATCCAGGGCGCGCGCAGGCAGCAGCCATTCAGATCATACTGAAGGTAATATTGTGTAAGCATCGCCTCTTCGAGCGCCTTCGAAAGCGCGTAGCATCCGGGATAGGCGTGATGCGGGGCCGCTTCCGTCAGCGGCACGCCGTGCGGAACATGAAAATGGCCGACAGCCGCGTCGCCGCCGATGAGGATGAACTGCCGCGCCGTGGGGCTCTGCCGCATTTCCTCCAGCAGCCAGAACAATCCCTTCACCGTGACGTCCATGACGTTTTCGGGGGTTTCCTTGCAGGTGGCAAGATGGACGACATGGGTGACGCCCTGCATCGCCTCGCGCACCACATCCCGCGAGGCGATGGAGCCCCGCACGGTCGAGAGGCGATCGGATTCCGGGAGCATGCGATTGTGACAGAGCGCGCGAAGCCGCAGATCGGGCCAGCGCGGGTCGGCAAGCGCCCTGGCGATGAGGTTCTGCCCTACCTTGCCTGTCGGTCCGGTAATCAGCACGAGCATTGGCAATGTCTCCCCGCTGGATATAAAGCACTAATATCTGTACAGTTCCATTAGTAATTTTTGTGCCGCAAAGGTTTAGGTTGCATCGCAACAGAAAGGTTAGCGGCATTGCTGCGTCGCAATATCAGGGGCGGGAAAAGCGTCATTGACGTTCGGAGCTGGCTACTAATAATTACTTGAAAATCTGCTTTTGACAAAACGATCATGGGAGGAAGGGGCGTGAGGAATGAAAGTCCTGGAGTTGCAGGGGGTCTCTAAGCATTTCGGCGCCATCCATGCGCTCAACGATGTCTCGCTGACCATTCAGGCCGGCGAGGTCGTGGGCCTGATGGGCGATAATGGCGCCGGAAAATCCACATTGGTCAAGATCGTCGCGGGGAATTATCCCCCGAGTAAAGGCACGCTAAGCATCGCCGATCAGCAGGTCGCGTTGCACAGCCCGGCCGATGCTCGGGCGCAGGGCATCGAGATCGTCTATCAGGAGCTCGCGCTGTGCGACAATCTCACGGCCGCGGCCAACGTCTTTCTCGGGCGCGAATTGATGCGCAGGGTTGGGCCGGTCAAGGTGCTCGACTATAAGACCATGTACAGCCGCGCCGGCGCCCTGTTCGCGGAGCTGAAATCGGAAACCCGTCCCCGCGACCTCGTAAGGCGCATGTCGGGCGGCCAGCGTCAGGCCGTGGCCATCGCGCGCACGCGGCTGACCGATGCGCGCATCGTGCTGATGGACGAGCCGACCGCCGCCATCAGCATCCGGCAGGTCGAGGAGGTGCTGAGCCTCATCCGCCGGCTGCGCGATCATGGCATCGCCGTCATCCTGGTCAGTCACCGCATGCCCGACGTTTTCGCCGTCGCCGACCGGATCGTCGTGCTGCGGCGCGGCACCAAGGTGGCCGACAAGCTGACATCCGAAAGCTCGCCGGAAGAGGTGACCGGTCTCATCACCGGCGCCATCCTGACAGCATAGACACCCTTATCCGCTAAGCGAAAAAGGCAAGCCGAATGGCCATAACTCTTGAGGAAATCCATCAGCAAGCAGATGCATGCGGGTGCGCTCAGCTGGATTCTAAGCCGCCAGACATTCTGGGTGTTCATGGCCGCGGTCGCGGCCTGCATCGCGCTGTCGCTCGCGACCGACACCTTCGCCACCGAGCGCAACATCTTCAACGTGACGCGCAACTTCGCCTTTGTCGGCATCATCGCGCTCGGCATGACCACGGTGATCATCACCGGCGGCATCGACCTGTCGGTCGGCGCCGTGGTGGTGCTCTCCGCCATGATCACCGGCATGACGATGGCCGCCGGCTATCCGATCTGGGTGGCGATTCCGCTGGCGCTCGATCGGCTCGCTGGCCGTCGGGCTGTTCAACGGCGTGATGATCGCCTTGGTCGGCGTGCCGCCCTTTGTGGTGACGCTCGGCACGCTCTCCGTCGCGCGCAGCCTGGCGATGGTCTTGTCGAACAACAAGATGGTCTATCAGTTCGGCCCGGATCACGAATTGCTGCTGGACCTCGGCGGCGGATCGACCTTCGGGATTCCGCACCCGGTCTATGCGCTCGCTCATCCTGGGCGTGCTGACCGAGCTTCGCCTATCGCTGGTCGCAATTGGGCCGTCACATTTTCGCGGTCGGCGGCAATGAGCACGCGGCAATATTGACGGGCATTCCCGGTGAAGCGGGTGAAGATCATCGTCTATATGTTCGCGGCGCTGACGGCGGGCATTGCCGGCGTTCTGGAAGTCGGCTGGCTCGGCGGCGTGACGACCAATCTGGGCCAGGGCATGGAGCTGAACGTCATCGCGGCGGCGGTCATCGGCGGCGCCAATCTGGCGGGCGGCGTCGGCACGGCATTCGGCGCGATCGTCGGCGCGGCGCTGATCGAGGTGATCCGCAACAGCCTGATCCTGCTCGGCATCAACACCTTCTGGCAGGGCACGTTCGTCGGCAGCTTCATCATCATCGCGGTGCTGTTCGACCGGATGCGCGCCAGCAGGAACAACGATTGAGCCGCAATACCCACCGGCTCGCATGAAAGATGAGGTCTTCGCATGGTCGACACCGATGTCGACTGGAACGATGCGGACGGCCTGTCGCCGGACGGCGAAATAGCGACGAGCGCCAGCACGTCAAGCGCGTCACCATGACGGATGTGGCGCGGGCGGCGGGCTGCTCGCAATCCACCGTCTCCGTCGTGCTCAACAATACGCCGGGCATCAAGATCTCGGCGGAGACGCGCAACCGCGTGCTGTCCGCGATCGAGGAGCTCGGCTATCGCCCGCAAAAGACCAGGCCCGCCCCGGCGAGCAAGAGCCAGCAGATCGCCATCATCTTCGACCGGATCGCGACCAGCCCGGAAGCCGTCGTCTCGATCGACGGAGCGCGCGAAGCCGCCTGGGAGTCCGGCCATATCGTCTGCGCGTTCCAGACCTTCAACGACGCCGGAAATGGAGCCGCTGACGATCCAGGCGGCGCTCGGCAACGGCGTCGACGCCATCATCTATGCCACCATCATGACCCGGCAGGTCGAGATCCCCGACATGCTGCATCACGCCGGCGTGCCGGTGGTGCTGCTCAACTGCTATGCGCGCGACTACGCCCTTCCCGGCCATCCTGCCCGGCGAGGTCGCGGGCGGCCACCGGGCAACCAACGTGCTCATCGCCGCCGGGCACCGCCGCATCGCCCACATCACCGGCGAGATGTGGATGGACGCCGCGCGCGACCGCCTCAAGGGCCACCGCCACGCGCTCGCCAGCGCCGACATCCCCTTCGATCCCGCGCTCGTCCGCGAAGGCAACTGGCAGACCAGCGCCGGCTACGAGCAGACCAACGCGCTGATGGACCTGCCCAATCCGCCGACGGCGATCTTCTGCTCCAACGACCGCATGGCGGTCGGCTGCTACGAGGCGCTGAAGGAGCGCGGCCTGAGCATCCCCGGCGACGTCTCGGTCATCGGCTATGACGACGAGGAGGTCGCGCGCCACCTGACGCCGCCGCTGACGACCCTGGTGCTGCCGCATCGCGAGATGGGCCGCTGGGCGGTCGAGAAGGCGCTGTCGCCGGCGCGGAGCGGCGGCGGCCGCATTCGCCCGACGAAGCTGGAATGCCCGCTGATCGAGCGCGCCTCGATCGCGCCGCCTGCGCGGGGGTGAGGGCCGGCCGGGGAACGGTTGTAGTTGAGGCAAATCTTTTCTCGGATAGGTAATACCGCCTGCGGAGCGCAAATTCGTTGCGCTGACACCGGTGAAAACAGCAATCTAAAATTGATCCGATTTCCTTCTGGGGCTAATTCTCGCTCGCGTATTGACGAATATCATTCCGCCTATCGATCGGATAGAAATCATGCCTAGCCCTCGAATTATCTTTGTCAGCTACAACAAAGCCGATCGCGCATGGGCGGAATGGATGGCGTGGATCCTCGAAGAGGATGGCTTTGGGGCGAGAATTCAGGCTTGGGATTTTCGCGGCAACTTCGTCTTGGACATGGATCGGGCCATCAAAGATGCGGAGCAGACCGTCATCGTACTTTCACAAGATTATTTAGACGCCGAATATACCCATCCGGAATGGGCGGCTGCCTTCGCCAAAGACCCAAGGAGCGAAAAGAATAAGCTGATCCCTGTTCGTGTCGGCGAGGTCACGCCCACGGGCCTCTTGGGGCAAATCGTCTATGTCGATTTCGTCGGCAAGGACGAGGGTGATGCGAAGGATCTTCTGATATCACGCATCAGGGGCCTCCGGGGTAAGCCTACAGTTAAGCCGAACTTTCCAGGGAGGCTGACACCTCAGGCCAAGCCTACCTTTCCAAGTGCCACCTCGACGACACCGCGCATCTGGAACGTACCGCACGCGCGTAATCCCAACTTCACCGGACGCGAAGCCATCCTTGATGAAATTGCGGCGCGACTGGACTCAGGCGAGCATGCCGCGCTGGTGCAAGCCATCGCCGGCTTGGGCGGCATAGGAAAGACGCAGATCGCCATCGAGTATTCCTATCGTCGGGAGAAGGACTATCGTGTTGTCTGGTGGATCAGGGCGGAGCAGCCAACCACGCTCGACATCGATTTTGCCGCTCTCGCCGATGCGCTTGGCCTCCCGGTCAAGGGGATTTCGGAACAGCAAACGATCGTAGAGGCGGTGCGGCGCTGGCTGGATCAGAACAAAGGCTGGCTGCTGATCTTCGATAATGCGGAAGATCAGAAATCCATCGGGTCCTATCTGCCGCGCCACAGGCAAGGGCACGTCATCATCACCTCGCGCAACCAGGTCTGGGGCAGCCTCGCGCGCACGCTGCCGGTCGAAGTGATGACGAATGCGGAGGCAAGAGATTTTCTTGCCGGAAGCCAAGCTTCACTCGATGAGCGACGCGCGGCGGAGCTGGCCGAGGAACTCGGCTGTCTGCCTTTGGCGCTGGCGCATGCCAAAGCGTTTATGGACGAAACAGGTACCAGCCTTGAAGACTATCTGGACCTTTTCAAGGAGCAGCGCCGCAAACTGCTCGATGAGGCCAAAGCGCTCGATTATCCGGTCTCGGTAGCGGCGACGTGGAAGATGTCGTTTGACGCTGCACGAACGTTGGCTCCTTCAAGCAGTGATCTGGTGACCGTGTGCTCGTTCCTTGCTCCGGATGCCATACCGGTCGCCGTATTCTCGACAGCGAGTACCAGCTTCCCCCGGCATTGTCCATCATTTGCCGGGACAAACACGCCTTCTCTGAAACGATCGGCGCACTCCGGCGCTATTCCCTGGTCGAGCGACGCGATCGGACATTGTCCTTTCACAGATTGGTGCAGGCTGTTGTGCGTGATGCCCTCAGCGAGCGGGAAGCAACGCATTGGGCTGCTATCGCAGCAAGGCTCGCCAACGCCCTCCTGCCCGACGACGCCTGGGACGCACGTCATTGGCCTTCTTACGAAAGCGCATTGCCGCATGCGATTGCCGTGACCGGCTATCTGGAGCGATATCAAATTTTGCCCGAGGTCGCGGGCAGGCTGCGAAATCAAATAGGAGACTATTTGCGTTCACGCGCGCAATTCAGCGCCGCATCGGAGCATCTGCACATCGGTTTAAGGCTTCGAGAGCAAGCATTGGGGTCAGACCATCCGGACATCGCCGCCAGTCTCCATAGTCTGGGGTGGCTTCACGGCGATCTGGGGCAGCATAAGAAGGCGGAGGAATTAACACGCCGCTCCTTTGAGATCCGTGAAAAGGCGTTGGGGCCGGACCACCCGGAAACTGCCAAGAGCCTCAACAGTCTGGCTGTTTACTATGAGAAGCAAGGGCAATATCTCGCGGCCGAGCCACTCTATCGCCGTTCCTTAGAGATCCACGAAAAGGCGTTGGGCCCGGACCATCCGGATACGGCCAGCAGTTTCAGCAATCTGGCTGGTCTCTATCGAGCGCAAGGACACTATCCTAAGGCCGAACCGCTCTATCGCCGCTCCTTGGAGATCCGCGAAAAAGCGTTGGACCCGGACCACCCGGATACGGCCGGCAGCCTCAACAATCTGGCCGTTCTTTATCGGGCGCAAGGACACGATGCTAAGGCCGAACCGCTCTATCGCCGTTCCTTGGAGATCTGTGAAAAGGCGTTAGGCCCGGACCACCCTGGCACGGCTAACAGGCTCAACAATCTGGCTGGTCTCTATCGGGCGCAAGGACACTATACTAAGGCCGAGCCGCTCTATCGCCGCGCCTTAGAGATCCGCGAAACCGCGTTGGGCCCGGACCACCCGGATATGGCCATGAGCCTCGACAATTTGGCTGGTCTCTATCAGGCGCAAAGACACTATGCCAAGGCCGAGCCGCTCTATCGCCGCGCCTTAGAGATCCGCGAAACCGCGTTGGGCCCGGACCACCCGGATACGGCCGGCAGCCTCAACAATCTGGCTGTTCTCTATGAGGCGCAAGGGCACTATGCCAAGGCCGAGCCGCTCTTTCGTCGTTCCTTGAAGATCCACGAAAAGGCGTTGGGGCTGGACCATCCGGATACGGCCACGAGCCTCAACAACGTGGCTGGCCTCTATCAGGCGCAAAGACACTATGCCAAGGCCGAGCCGCTCTATCGCCGCTCCTTGGAGATCCGCGAAAAAGCGTTAGGTCCGGACCACCCGGATACGGCCGGCAGCCTTAACAATCTGGCTGTCCTCTATGAGAAGATGCGCCGCAAGGAGGAAGCCGAGCCATTGTACCAGCGCGCCTTGGATATCAGGGGGCAGACTGCTAAGTGCAAATCCCGACGACCTGGTGATCGCGGAAGCTTGCGAGCAAGAGCCGTTTGGGCGTGGCGAGGCCTCCTGCCAGGCATCCGATTTTGGAACGGTGCGAGAGGAAGGACCCGGGCGCAACGATCCGTGTCCTTGTGGCAGCGGCAGAAGTTCAAGAAGTGCTGTATGACACCTGGCGGCGGCGCAGCATCCCAGTAACCCCAGGCGAGCCGCCCGGCGGAACGACGCGGTATCAACCCAACAACCACCTCTGATCCGGATCAAACCGAAACCGCCAGGCCCGTTTCGGCCCGGCCATCACATTCAAATAATACAAATCAAACCCGTGCGGCGCGCCGACCGGGTGATAGCCGCGCGGCACCAGCACGACGTCGCGGTCGGTGACGGCCATCGTCTCGTCGAGGCTGCGGTCGTCCGTGTAGACGCGCTGCAGCGCGAAGCCGGGGCGCGCGAGGCGGTGGTAATAGGTCTCCTCGAGATAGGTCTCGCTGGGGAAGTCGTCGGTGTCGTGCTTGTGCGAGGGGTAGGACGACCAATGCCCGCCGGGCGTGATCACCTCGACGACGAGCAGGCTTTCGGCCGCCTCGCCCTCGGGCAGGATGTTGCGGACATAGCGGGTGTTGGTGCCGTGCCCTCGCGTCTCCTGGCCGACGCAGACCGGCGGGATCACCCGCAGCGGCAGGGCGCCCGTCGCCGGCGAGGGGCGGGGGCGGTCGCATCCGCCCGACCAAGCTGGAGTGCCCCCTGATCGAGCGCGCATCAATCGCCCCGCCAGCGCGGCGGTGAGGGCGGTGAGTTAGCCACTGGGGCGACGAGGACATTAGGAGGCTTGGGGATTACTCAGGCAGGCCAGCCTTCCTCATGGCCTTTACGTACCTGGCCATGTGCTCGGGCCGATGCAGAAAGATTTGCTCGTGGAGGTTCGAAACTCGCAATCGCGGTTGGATCAGCCGCAAACGGGTCATGGCTTGCCGCGCCGCCTGCTCCCGACCGCCAAGAGCATTGCTCATCGCCAACACTCGGAGAGCGGGGGGCCAATTCGATCGCAAGTGTAGCGCGCGCTCGGCCCAAGCCGACGCCTCATCGAAGTTTTCCAGAAGGAAGTATCCGAGCGCCATCGCGCTGTGTGCCAGGTGCATCAAAGGGTCCAAGGGATTCAGGCGCATTGCACGCTGAAGATGCTCGATGGCCAGCTCGCAGTCTCCCGCATAGATCCGAAGCCACCCGCTTCGTTGCCAGGCCACGGCAAGATTTGGGTTCAATAGCAGAGCGTGATCGACGAGAGCGATGCCGGTTTTGATGTCGCCAACGACGTGGGCGAGCGCGTGCGCGCTCCAGGCCAGGGCGACCGCATCGGTACGCCCCAGGTCCGCACCCAGCCTGGCGAGCCGCTCCGTTTCGGCGATCTCCGCAGCTCGATCGATGACCCAGCCGTTGGCTTTGCGCATGAGATAGCAGCCGGCCGCCAGCGCATACGGCCTTGCGAACTCTGGATCGAGTTCGATCGCCCGGTAGAAGAGCTTCAGCGCGTTGTCGTGGCTTGATAGCGTCCAGTCGTGCCACGCAGCCATGCCGCGCAGGAAGCAGTCATAGGCGTTGAGATTTTCTGTCGGCTTCCGCTTCGCCCGCTCGATCTCCGCCTGCTCGAGTCTGGGCGCGATTGCCCCCACCACGCTCTCCGCCATCTGATCCTGGAGAGCGAAGATGTCGTCAAGCGCACTTTCGAACCGGTCTGCCCAGATGTGCGCCCCACTTGCAGCATCAATGAGCTGCCCCGTGATGCGCACGCGATTTGCGACCTTGCGCACGCTGCCCTCCAGCACGTAGCGCACCCCGAGGTCGCGTCCGACGTCGCGGACATCGACCGCCTGGTCTTTGTAGGTGAAGCTGGAATTGCGCGCGATGACGAACAGCTCGGAGAAGCGCGACAGCTCCGTGATGATGTCTTCTACGATGCCGTCGGTGAAGTAGTCCTGCAGCGCATCCCCGCTGAGGTTGGTGAACGGCAGCACCGCGATCGAAGGTTTGTCCGGCAGGGTGAGGCTTGGCTTCGGCGATTGCGTCATGTGGTCCGTTGTAGCGGCCCGACGGACTGCTCCTCCTCACGCACGACGCCTACGAAGCGGATGCCCT
The DNA here is from genome assembly GCA_963731855.1 of uncultured Alphaproteobacteria bacterium. GTDB lineage: Bacteria > Pseudomonadota > Alphaproteobacteria > Rhizobiales > Rhodomicrobiaceae > R-RK-3. Next base: position 435,821 of record CAVSXH010000005.1, read on the forward strand.
TGCGGGGGAGGGTCTTGATCAGACGCTGTTCCTCGCCGCTGTCACCGATCGCACTGCGAGCGCCGTTCAGCCGAGTGGTCAGCGCCGATTCCGAGACGATCCGCCCGCTCCCAAATGGCAGCTATGAGATCGTCCTTGCTGACAACGCGTTCGCGATTGCGGATCAAGTAGACGAGGATATCGAAAACCTGAGGCGCAAGAGCGTATCAGGCCAGCCCCGAGACGCAACTCGCGGCGGTCCGTATCGAGCACGTAGTCTTCGAACAGGTAGCGCAAGTTGCCGCTCCCAGGCCGCCCCACCAATTGTCTGCGGGCAATCTTAGCACACCCACCGCGGAGAAGAATAAAGACAAGCGTAAGGATAAAGTAAGCCGCTCGTAAAGCACTCAGGCCGGCGTCCTGGCACTCTCTCGTCGAGATGAGCGGTCCATTCGCAAGGAGCAAGGCCATGAATATTCCGCGCCGTCGATTTCTGCATCTTGTAGCGGGGGCTGCCGCGCTCCCGGCCATGTCGCGCATCGCATGGGCGGAAACCTACCCCGCGCGACCAGTGCGCTGGGTCGTCCCACAGGCGGCTGGTGGTGCGTCTGACATTAGCGCGCGACTGATGGGTCAGTGGCTGTCGGAGCGGCTCGGCCAGCCATTCGTCATCGAGAACCGGCCTGGCGCAGGCGGCAACATCGGCACCGAGGCGGTCGTGACCTCACCGGCGGACGGCTATACGCTTCTGCTGGCCGGATCATTCAATGCGATCAACGCGACGCTCTACGACAAGCTCAATTACAACTTTATCCGCGACATTGCGCCTGTCGCGGGCATCATGCGCAATCCCCTGGTCATGGTGGTGAATCCGATCATTTGCGGCCAAGACGGTTCCCGAGTTCATTGCTTACGCTAAGGCCAATCCAGGCAAGCTCTCCATGGCGATCTGCGGGAAACGGTACCCCGCAGCATATGGCCGGCGAGCTGTTCAAGATGATGGCCGGCGTTGAGATGGTGCACGTTCCTTATCGCGGCTCGGCAGCCCTGCTGACCGATCTGCTTCGTGGAGAGATGCACGTCGCGTTCGACCCCATGCTTTCCTCGATCGAGCACGTCAAGGCCGGCAGGCTGCGGGCGCTGGCGGTGACGACAGCCGCGCGCTCGGAGGCGCTGCCGGACATCCCAACCGTGGGCGAGTTCGTGCCAGGTTACGAGTACACGGGATGGGTCGGTCTCGGAGTACCCAGGGGAACGCCGGTCGAGATCATCGAGAAGCTCAACCAGGAGATCAAGGCGGGCCTCGCCGACTCCACGATCAAGGCGCGCCTCGCCGGCCTCGGCGGCACGCCCCTTGTGGGCTCACCCGCCGATTTCGGAAAGCTCATCGCCGAACAAACCGACCGATGGGCCGACGGTGATCCGGACAGCCAACATCAAGCCGGATTGAGATCGGAGGCCGCTATGGATACGCAATTCAACGAGTGATTCTTTACGCGCTTGGCAATTGCCAGCGACCGGCCAGGACAGGGCGGGAATTTTGACCACATTAGAGCCTGCAACCCTTTGACGTGAAGAATTGGTGCTATCATGACCGCCTGTTTTACAGCCCGGCACTTCGAGAGAAGCAGCAATATCGCGCCGTATATCACCCGTGGTGAGGTGTCGCTCGACCTTCTCCTGGAAACCCTCGACCTCATCGATCTGGCTATCCTGCTCGTCGACCGGTCTGGCCGCGTGTTTTACAGCAACAGAGCCGCTCGCAAATTCATCAGCGGGGGCCACCTACTCCGCTTATGCCACGGCCGGCTGGCCAGCTTCAGTCCGAAGGCTTCGGCCGGTCTGCATAGTGCGCTTGCCGCTCTTGCACGTCATGGCGGTGATCGGACGCGCCACGGCGTGGTCGTGCCCCTGACAGACGCGGAAGGCACAGTGCGCGCGGCATCGTGGGTGCTACCGCTCTCATCGCGCCGGCCGGACCCGCTCGAGCCCGGCCGCACGGGCTGCGCTGTGGTCGTCGTCCGTGAGATCGCCCGCGCGAATGTTATCTCCAGCGATTTCTTCGCGAAATCTTATGGCGTTACGCAAGCCGAGCGCCGGCTGCTGGAGACACTGGCCGAAGGCATGACGGTGGCCGAAGCCGGTCATGCCTTGAGCGTTTCGCTCAATACGGCGAGGTCACATCTGAAGAGCCTGTTCGCAAAAACCGGCACGAACCGTCAGGCCGAACTGATGCGCCTGGCACTGAACACGATGCCGCCGGCATCGACGCAGATGGCCGCCGATTTCGGCAAGCTCATCGCCGAACAAACCGACCGATGGGCGACAGTGATCCGGACAGCCAACCTCAAGCCGGATTGAGATGGGAGGCTGCTATGGAGACCCAATTCGACGAGGTCATCGCGACGCGACAGCGCCTGCGGGAGCTGAGCAGGGAGCCCAGCTCCAGAGTCCAAGGCAAGGTCATCGATCATATCGATGCCATCTGTCGCAAATTCATAGCAGCCTGCCCTTTCGTGACGGTGGCGACGCGAGGAGCCGACGGGCGAATGGATGTCTCTCCCAAGGGTGATCCGCCCGGTTTCGTGGCAGTCCTGGACGAAAAGACACTCGCGATCCCGGACCGTCCGGGGAACCATCGCCTCGATACGTTCGAGAACCTGCTCACGCATCCTGAGGTCGGCCTGTTCTTCATGATCCCAGGCAACGGCGACACGCTGCGTGTCAGCGGCACGGGCAGAATTGTGCGCGACAGCTCTTTGCAGTCGCGGCTGGCGGTCAACGGCAAGGCCCCTAACCTGGTTCTCATCGTCACGGTCAAGGAGGCGTTCATGCACTGCCCGAAATGCCTGATCAGGTCGGGGCTTTGGAGCCCCGAGCACTGGCCCAATCGATCAGATGTACCCTCCCTCGCTGAGGCGATCCTGGCGCACGCAAAGCCACCCGAGACGGTCTCAGAGCTGCAGGCGATTATCGATGACAGTGTTGCGCGGCTGTATTGATGCCGCGCGGCGCCTACAGTCGATGTTTCCATAAGGTCGCGGCTCACCGCATTGGAGAAAGTGCGCGTTCAACGCGCAAGTCACATCTGGCAAACTCATGGGTCGCGGCGAGACGGCCCACGACGGCAGCCGTGACGGGTCCGCGGGGGCACAACAATCAACCCAGCAGCCACTTCTGATCCGGATCGAACCTGAACCGCCAGGCCCGTTTCGGCCCCGCCATCACATTTAAATAATACAAGTCAAACCCGTGCGGTGCCCCCACCGGGTGGTAGCCGCGCGGCACCAGCACGACGTCGCGGTCGGCGACAGCCATCGTTTCGTCGAGGCTGCGGTCGTCCGTGTAGACGCGCTGCAGCGCGAAGCCGGGGCGCGCAAGGCGGTGGTAATAGGTCTCCTCGAGATAGGTTTCGCTCGGGAAAGTCGTCGGTGTCGTGCTTGTGCGAGGGGTAGGACGACCAATGTCCGCCCGGCGTGATCACCTCGACGACGAGCAGGCTTTCGGCCGCCTCGCCCTCCGGCAGGATGTTGCGGACATAGCGGGTGTTGGTGCCGTGCCCTCGCGTCTCCTGGCCGACGCAGACCGGCGGGATCACCCGCAGCGGCAGCGTGCCCGTCGCCGGCGCGGAGCCGAGCGCTAGCTCCACCTCATATTCGGCCTCGATCTCGACCGCCGTGCCGGGCGGCAGATAGACGGACCAGGGGCTGCCGTCGAAGGGCGAGCGGCGGCTCCCCAGCTTGCCGAGCTTGGCACCATTCGCGGCGATCTCCGCGCGGCCGCTGACCAGCACGAGGCAGGCTTCGCGGCCCTCGGGAATGGTTCGCGACAGGCGCTGTCCCGGGCTCAGCCGGTAGACCTCGAAGCCGACATAACGCCAGCCGGCGCTGTCCGGCGTGACGGCGTGAATGCGGCCGTCGGCATCGGCGGGGCTCGGATGGATCAGCAGGCGGCTCATGACCATCTCCCGGGGGTGGCGGGCGTAAAGCCGGCCTCCTTCAGTGTGCGGACGAGATGCGCATAGCCCATCCTGGCATAGGTGAGCGGATGCGCCTTCTCCGGATCCTGCTCCGCTTCGACCACCACCCAGCCCGCATAGCCGGGCAATTCGCGGAACACGGCGGCGAAGTCCACAATGCCGTCGCCGGGCACGGTATAGACGCCGGCGATCACGCTATCGAGGAAGCTCCAATCCTTGGCGCGGGCGTCCTGCATCACGGCCGGGCGCACATCCTTGGTGTGGACGTGGCTGATGCGGTCGCGGTAGTGGCGGGCGAGCGCGGCGGGATCGGCGCCGCCCCAGGTCGCGTGCCCGGTGTCGAGCAGGAGATGCACGGCCTGGCCGGTTGCCGCCATGAAGGCGTCGATGTCCGCCTCGCTCTGCACCACGGTGCCCATGTGATGATGGTAGACGAGACGCATACCCTCACTGAGCGCCGCCTCCGCCACGGCGGTGACACGCGCACCGAACTCGGCCCAGTCGGCCGGGCCCAGGACGGGGCGGCGGGACAAGGGCGCGCTCCGGTCGCCGTGGATCGCGTTGGATGTCTCGGCAAGGATGAACACCTCGCATCCCATCGCTTTGAGCAGATCGAGATGCGGCCGCATCGCGGCGATTTCCGCGTCGGGGTCGCGGCGCAGCAACTCGGCGGAGTACCAGCCGGAAACGCAAGTCAGGCCGAAAGGCGCGAGCGCCGCCTTCAGCGCCGCCGCCTCGCGCGGGAATTTGTGCCCCAGCTCCATGCCCTCGAAGCCGACCGCGGCCGCTTCGGCGAGGCAGATCTCCAGCGGCGTTTCTCCGCCGAGCTCGCGGAGGTCATCGTTCGACCAGCCGATCGGGTTGGCGCCTATGCGAATAGCCATTGGCGTCAATCTCCCAATCGCTGCGCGCCGCGCGCTTTGTCATAGCCGGTGCGGGCGCTGCGAACCGTGCCCAGCTGCGACACTTCGGGCACCGCCACGTCCCACCAATAGCCGCCCGCATCGGTGGAGGCGGCGGGATCGGTGTCGATCACCACGACCGTCGTCCGGTCGGCGGTGCGGGCGCGCGCCAGCGCCTGTTCCAAATCGCCAAGCCCGGCGACCTTTTCCGCCACCGCGCCCAGGCTCCGCGCATGGGCGGCGAAGTCGATCTCCGGCAACGCCGTATGCCGCGTATCCGCGAGCAGATTGTTGAAGCTGTCGACGCCGACGGAGCGCTGCAGCCGGTCGATGCAGCCGAAACCGCGATTGTCCAGCACGACGATGGTCAGCTTCAGCCCGAGCAGGACGGAGATGGCGATCTCGGAGTTCATCATGAGATAGGAGCCGTCGCCGAGCATGACCGTCACGTCGCGCGACGGGTCGGCCATCTTGACGCCCAGCCCGCCGGCAATCTCGTAGCCCATTGTGGAATAGCCGTATTCCGAATGGTAGCCGGCCGCCGCGCCCGCCTGCCAGTGCTTGTGCAACTCGCCGGGAAGGCCGCCCGCCGCGCAGACAAGCACGTCGCTCGGCCGGCTGGTGCGCTGCACCGCGCCGATGACTTGCGCGTCGGAGGGCAGGGCGGCGTTGCTCGAGGCGGTGTAACGGCTTGCGGTTTCCAGCCAGGCGGTGCGGCCCGACTTGGCCTTCGCGGTCCAGTCCTGCGGCGCGGTCCAGCCGGCAAGCGCGCGATCCAGTTCGGTCAGAGCCTCGCGCGCATCGCCGACCACGGCGACGGCCCGGTGCTTGGCGGCATCGAAATTCGCGACGTTGATCGCCAGCAGCCGCCGCTCTGGATGCCGGAACAGCGCCCATGAGGCCGTGGTGAAATCTGCCAGGCGGGTGCCGATGGCGACGATCAGATCGGTCTCGGCGGCCAGATCGTTTGCCGCCCCCGTCCCGGTCACGCCAATGCTGCCCATATTCATGGGGTGATCGGCGGGGAGGCTGGATTTTCCGGCCTGCGTCTCGGCGACGGGGATGCCGCAGCGCTCGGCAAACCGGGCGAGCAGAGCTTCCGCCTCCGAATAGAGCACGCCGCCGCCCGCGACGATCAACGGCCGCTTGGCGCCTTTCAGCGCCGCGACGGCGGCCTCGATTTCCCGCATATCGGGGCGCGGCCGCCGCTGATGCCACAGGCGCGGCGCAAGCAGATGGTCGGGAACCTCGAACGCCTCGGTCTGCACGTCCTGGCAGAAGGCGAGCGTCACCGGCCCGCACTCCGCCGGATCGGTGAGCACCGCCATGGCGCGGTCGAGCGCCGGCACGATATGCTCGGCCCGCGCGATACGGTCGAAATAGCGCGATACCGGACGGAAACAATCGTTAGCGGAGACGGTGCCGTCGCCGAAATCCTCGATTTGCTGCAGCACCGGATCAGGACGGCGCGAGGCGAAGACATCGCCCGGCAGGAGCAGCAGCGGCAGCCGGTTCACATGCGCAACGGCGGCTCCAGTGACCATGTTGGTCGCGCCGGGACCGATCGAGGCGGTGCAGGCCATCATGCGGCGGCGGCGCGAGGCCTTGGCGAAGGCACAGGCCGCCAGCGTCATCGCCTGCTCATTATGAGAGCGGAACACGGGCAATTCCTCACGTGTCTCGTAAAGCGCCTCGCCGAGCCCGGCGACATTGCCGTGGCCGAAAATCGCCCAGACACCGCCGAACAGAGACTGAACGGCGCCGTTCACCTCCACCTTCTGGGCGGCAAGAAAGCGTGTGCAATATTGCGCGGCAGTCAATTTTACGGTGCTCATGGCGAAAGTTCTCCCTGTCATGCGTTGCGCGGGACCGGCTGGTTGCCTGTTTCGGTACGGCGCGCCGCCAAAATTCAGCCGTCATCCCGGCGCAAGCGCGGACCCGTGAACAGCGGAATCGCTGCGGCGTACTGGATCCCCGCCTGCGCGCGGATGACAATTATGCACGCCGGCTATCTCCATCTCACCCGATCACGCTTCGGTTTTGTCGCTTTATATGGCCTGGCCTGCATGGCTGCCACCTCCTCGGCGTCACCCCGGCCGAAGAGCCGGGGCCTACTCGCCTAACCTCCGTCCGAGCGCTTGCGGATATGCGAGTAGGTCTCGGATCGCCCTGACAAGCGTCCGGGATGACGCTGAAAACGTCGCACCGGTTTTCGAAACCTCCTGGCGCCGATGCTTGGCATAGTATCCATATCCCTTCATCATGGGAGAGGTGAACTCGTGCCGCGTCGCCATCATGGCGCTGTCCCTTCCCATGCGGCAATCAGCCGGGTGAAGCGGCGATGCATTTCGTCGACCACGGCGTCGTCAGTCATGCGGCCCGACAGCCAGGCTTCCGCCGGTTCGGCGAAAATCGTCCGGCCCACGGCGAAGCCCTTCACGCAATCCGCCCCGCGTGCCGCCGAGAATGCCCGCGCCAGCTCCGTCTCCGAGGCTTCCAGGCCGAGCATGACGACGCCGCGGCAGTAGGGGTCGCCCTCGGCGATGGCGGCGTCGATGGCCTGCCAGGCATCCGGGCTGGCTTGCGGTTCGAGCTTCCACCAATCCGGCTTGATGCCGATCGCGTAGAGCCGGCGCAGGACCGAGGCAACGGTATCGGGACCGAGCGCGCCATGCGGCCCGGCAATGATTTCGACGAGATATTCGCGGCCGACGGTGCGCGCCGCGTCATGCAGGGCGAGCAGTTGCTGTTCCTGCTCTTCCCTGAGATCGGCCGGGTCGTCCGGATGATAGAAGCACAGGCATTTGACCGTATGGGTGACGGGCCATTCGACCAGATGCGAGCCCAGGTCGGCGCCGGCCTCGAAACGCAGTGGGCGCGATCCCGGCTTTTCGACCGGGCGCCCGATCCAGAGCGGCTGCCCGGCCGCCGCGAACAGCGCCTCCCGGCCATGCGTGTCGTCCAGGAGAACGCCGATATCGCTTCGCCCTGCCGCCACGCGCGCCGCCGCATCGACCGCGAGCACCTTCAGACGGGAGAGCCGCTCGCGCGGCGCGCCCAACCGGTCGGCGAGGGCTTCGAGCTGGCTGCGATGGTCGATGGCGAGCGCCAGAATCCGAGGATCGCGCGGCCGGCGGGTCGTCGCCCAATGCAGATGCGCCAATTCCTTGTCGCGGCGCAGGGCACGCGTCGGACTGCCATGGTCGAGGAAGTGGCGCAGCTCCGTCCAGCTCGGGCTTTCCGGCGAGCAGAGCAAGCGCGACACCAGGATGGCGCCGCACGCATTGGCATAGGCGCAAGTGGTTTCCCACGGTTCGTCCCTGAGATAGCCGCGCAGCAGGCCCGCCATGAAGCCGTCGCCGGCTCCCAGCACGTTGTAGACCTCCACCGGAAAGCCGGGGCCCTTGATGCCGTCCTCCAGCGAGGCGGGGATGGCCCCGGTGAAGACGGCGCAGCCCATCGGCCCGCGTTTCAGGACGATGGCGGCGGCGGAAAGTTCCCGGATGCGGCGGAGGGCGGCAAGCGTGTCGCCGGTGCCGCCCGCTATATGGACCTCCTCCTCGGTGCCGACGATCAGGTCGCAATCGGCAAGAATGGTCTGCAGATGCGCGCTGACCTGGTCGGAAGGGATGTAGCGCTGATCGCCGCTGCCATGACCGGCGAGGCCCCATAGGTTGGGCCGGTAGTCGATATCGAAGATGACGCGGCGCCCGGCATCGCGCGCGATGCGCATCGCCTTGCGCTGGGCGGCGGCGGAATTCGCGCGGGCGAAATGCGTGCCGGTGACGACGATCGCGCCGGCGCTGCGTATGAAGGCTTCGTCGATGTCGCTCTCGTCGAGGGCGGCGTCGGCGCAATCCTCGCGGTAGAAGATCAGCGGAAATGTCGAGGCATCGCGGACGCCGAGAATGGCGAGCGCGGTGAGCCGCTTCGGATCGGTCGCGACGCCGCGCACATCGACGCCCTCGCGGGTGAGCTGCTCGCGGATGAAGCGCCCGAAAGCCTCGTCGCCGACCCGGGTGATCACCGCCGAACGCAAGCCGAGCCGGGCCGCGCCGATGGCGATGTTGGCCGGACAGCCGCCGACGGATTTGGCGAAGCTCGACATATCCTCCAGGCGGCTGCCGATCTGCTGGCCGTAGAGGTCCACCGAGGCGCGGCCGATGGTGATGACGTCGAGGTCGGGGTCGGGCACAAATCGGCTCCTCGGGTAACGCCGCGTTAAGTCCATGGGGCGTTAGGGTCATACGGCGTTAAGGTCGATGCGGTGTTAACATAGGAAATAAGAATTCCAATATTGCGTCAACATGGAATATTTGATCTAGAATATGCTGGGACGGAACAGGGCGGAAATCGCGTTATTCCGCTTTATTCCTGCTACATTCCGGCGCATTCCTCCCCTGGATTCCGGCGCTTTCTCGGCCCTTTCAATGGGAATTGCTCATGGCCCTATCCCCTATCCGCCTTGCCGTTCTCGGTGTCGGCCGCATCGGCAGCATCCATGCACGCAACATCGCCCGCCAATCCGGGGCGAGCCTCGCTCTGATCTCCGATGTCGATGAGAAGGCGGCGGGCGCTATGGCGGCGGAACTCGGTGCGAAGACCGCCAGCATCGATGCGGCGATCGGCTCGCCGGACATCGACGCGGTGGTGATCTGCACCCCGACCGACACCCATGCCGACCTCATCGACAAGGCCGCTGCGGCCGGCAAGGCGATCTTCTGCGAAAAACCCATCGACCTGGACGCGGCGCGCATCCGGCGCTCGCTGGACGGCGTAGCGGCGCGCGGCGTACCGCTGATGATCGGCTTCAACCGGCGGTTCGACCCGTCCTTCCAGGCGCTGCAATCGCGTGTCCGGGCCGGCGAGATCGGCGCGGTGGAGATCGTGACCATCCTGTCCCGCGACCCCGCGCCGCCGCCGGTCGAATACATCAAGCGCTCCGGCGGCCTGTTCCGCGACATGATGATCCACGATTTCGACATGGCGCGCTTCCTGCTCGGCGAGGAGCCGGTTTCCGTCTATGCGACGGCGTCGGCGCTGGTCGATCCCGCCATCGGCGCGGCGGGGGACGTGGACACGGCGGTTTGCGTGCTGCGGACGGCGTCGGGCCGCATCGCGCAGATCTCCAATTCGCGCCGCGCCGCCTATGGCTACGATCAGCGCGTCGAGGTGCACGGGGCATTGGGCCTGCTGGCGGCCGGCAACCGCACCGCGACCACCGTGACCGCCGCCGGCGCGGGCGGCTTCACCACCGACCCCGCCCTGCACTTCTTCCTGGAGCGCTACGCCGAGGCCTACCGCGCCGAGATGGCCAGCTTCATCGACGCGCTGCGGCAGGGGACGCCGCCTTCCCCCTCCGGCGAGGACGGCCTCAAGGCGCAGATCCTGGCCGACGCCGCGACCGAGAGCGCCCGGACCGGCGTCCCGGTCGCGTTGCCGCAGTCGTGACGGCCTGGCGGCGCGGGGCCGTCCGTGCATTCCGAGACGAGCGATGTGGAAGATGGACTTCGCTTGTGAAGCCCCATCTTAAAGATGTGCATGGACGTCGCGCGACCGAACTTGGCTTTCGAGCACGGCCTTGCGCTCATTGTCAATCATCGCGTTCAACTAATCGGGCGAATAGACTTTCATGCTCAGAACATAGAACAAGTCGCGCTTAGGCGCTTGGCCCGGTGGTGTTCGCGCTCCGAGGAACCAGCCCTGGCCTTCGCAACGTAAAGCGGCGAGTTCCATTTGACGGAGTTGCCCACGCCGGGGACGGCGCGCAGATGAGCGCGACAAGGCGGCGTGCAACGTCGCTTTTCCAGCCCGGCATAGCCGCGATATAGGCCTGCACAGGGGCGTCGCCGTAGCCCTTCGGAATCTGAGGGTTGCCGCCTGAGAGGAGGTCGGCGTTGCGGCCTCGCGGGGCTGCAATTTCGGCCGTCTTGCGCGGCTTAGCCGCCTTCGCATTGACTGGCTTGGCGGCGGCCTTCTTTGCGACCTTTGCGGGTCTTCCAACTGATAGACCTTCGCAAAGGCGTTGTCATGGTGAGCCACAGCTATAGGAGCGCACGCCCTCTGATGCAGCGGCGCTACCGACCAGGGTCGCCGCACCCAATTTCGATGCCCAATGAATTATCGTTGACTAATTGATTAGTGAATGCTAATGAGATGATCATGATCCAAACCGCCAGCATCGATGCCGTCATTCGTGCCCTAGCCGATCCAACCCGGCGGGCCGTATTCGAGCGGATCACCCGGTCAGAGGAGATCAATGTTGTCGAGCTGACACGCGCGAGCGGTGTGACGCAGGGTGCCGTCTCGCAGCACCTCAAGTCATTGAAGCAAGCCGGCCTTGTCGCCGAGCGTCCTCAGGGGCGTAACGTTTTCTACCGGGCGAAGCCGGAGGGCCTCGCCCCGCTACACGATTGGCTCAGCCATTATGACGCCTTCTGGCGCGAGCGGTTCGCCAATCTGCGCACCCTCTTGAAGGAGATCGATCCATGAACGCCGCCGCAGTGCAGACCCACTCCCAGGAGATCGTGGTCGACGAGGTCTTACCGCATGCGCCTGAAACGATCTGGAAAACACTGACGTCAGGCGAACTGATGGGCCGCTGGCTCGGGATGGTGCCGACGGGTTTCGAGCCAGTTGTCGGCAACCGCTTCACCTATCGGACGACCCCGGCGGGCGAATGGGACGGTATAATCCAGTGCGAAGTGCTGGACGTGATCCCGAACGAGCGCTTCGCCTATTCGTGGAAAGGCGGGCATGAAGGCAACGTCGGCTATGGGTCGCGGCTCGATACGCTCGTCACCTTCACGTTGAAGAAGGCCCAAGGCGGCACGCGGCTGCGCCTCGTTCATTCGGGCTTCGTCCTGCCCAAGAACGACACGGCCCATCGGAGCATGAGTGGTGGCTGGAGGCAGGTCGTTTCGCGCATCGGCGCGATCACCGGCGAGCAGGGCTCTTCGAAGAAGCCGAACTGACTTTGCCAAGACTATCATTGAGACCAGGAGCCATAGCCATGCAGCATAAAAACGTTTCGCGCGAGGAATTGTCGAAGGCCCGGCCACCGATCGTGTCGGCGCCGGAGTGGGAGGCTGCGCGCGAGCAGCTACTCGTGAAGGAGAAGGCCGTGACCCGAGCCCGCGACGCGTTGGCCGCCGAGCGCCGGCGGATGCCCTGGCTGGCCGTCGAGAAGGAATACCAATTCGAGGGGCCCGAGGGCAAAGCGAGCCTGCTCGACTTGTTCGACGGCCGCCGGCAATTGATCGTTTACCGCGCCTTCTTCGAGCCCGGCGTGTTCGGCTGGCCCGAACATGCCTGCCGCGGCTGCTCCATGGTGGCCGACCAGGTCGCCCACGTCGCCCACCTGAACGCCCGCGACACCACTCTCGTGTTCGTCTCGCGTGCGCCGCAGACGGATATTGCGCGCCTGAAGGCGCGGATGGGCTGGGAAATGCCGTGGTACACCATCACCGACAGCTTCGACGCCGACTTCGGCGTGGACGAGTGGCACGGCACGAACGCGTTCATCCGCGACGGCGACCGTGTGTTCCGCACCTACTTCGTCAACAACCGCGGCGACGAGGCGATGGGCAGCACCTGGAGCTACCTCGACATCACCGCGCTCGGGCGGCAGGAGGTTTGGGAGGACTCGCCGGAAGGCTATCCCCAGACGCCGACATACAAGTGGTGGAACTGGCACGACAACTACGTCGCCGATGCCGCGCCCGACAAAAAATGGGTAGAGGTGTCGGACGCCGGAGAGGCGGCGTTCCGGAACCGCGAACTCGTAAGGGCAAGAGAGAAAACATGAGCGAGTGTCTTATCCACGGACGCGCCTGCGAGACGAGCCGCTACGAAGGCGCCACCGCAGCCCCGCTCGGCACCGCCGACTGGCTAAGCTTGACGGCTGCGCCCGCCTTCGCGATCATGGCGCTGCTGACGGCGGCTCATGGCGGCGGTCCTGCAGATAGTGTCTGCTCGGCCACGCACGATGGGTCCCCGCTGAGCGGAATGGTCCCAATGTACCTGCTGATGAGCGCTTTCCATTCCGCACCGTGGGTGAAGCGGATTTCCAGTCTACGAATGCGTCACCGACAACACTCTGACGGACATGAAAGACAAAGCCATGACCCGTTTGCGGCTGATCCAACCGCGATTGCGCGTTTCGAACCCCCACGAGCAAATCTTTCTGCATCGGCCCGAGCACATGGCCAGCTATGTAAAGGCCATGAGGGAGGCTGGCCTGCCTGAGTAATACTAAGCCTCCTGATGTCCGCTTTGCCGTTGAAAAACTCGGCGATGAGGGCATTTCAGCTCGGCCGGCGTTTTTTGCCTCTGTCACTGACGTTCATGCTGCCGCTCCTGCGGCACTCCTCACGCTCTCCGGGTCGCGAGTGTCTTCAAGTTCTGGGCGATGGCGGCAAGGTGGAATTCGTCGCGTGCGCCGGACAGCCCTCGCAGCCGCAGGCGATTGAAGCCATGGTGGGTTTTCAGATGGGCAAAGCGCATCTCGATCTTGCGGCGCTCGTTGCATGAGCGCTGGAAGGCTTCGGTTCCGGCAAGCGCGCGGGCCTTGTCCCTGGCTGGTTCGTTGACATCGCGCGGAATCTTGCGCGCTGGCGTGTTGGGGCAGCATTTCGCCTTCAGCGGGCAGGGCGTGCAATCATATTTGCTGGCGCGGTAGAGGAGCGTCGTGCCTCCATTGTGCAGCCGGCCGGTGGTCTCCAGGATCTTGTCCTGCGGGCAGAAATAGACGTCGCCCTTTTTGTCGAAGCGGAAGTCCTGGCGCGAGAAGGTGCCGTCCTGGCGCTGGCTCTTGTCCCACACAGGGATATGCGGCGCGATCCGCCGCTTCACCAGCCAGCCCAGGAACGCCCCCGTACCATAGGCGGTGTCGGCGGCCAGCCGCTTGGGCTTGATCCCGAAGCCGGCTTTCGGTACGGGAGAGCATGGTCCTTGTTGAGCGCACTTCGTCATAGACCCGGGCGGGCGTCGCCTCGACATCGACGATGATCGCGTTATCCAGGTCGATCAGATAATTGAGGCCATAGGCGAACTGCACCTGCAGATGCGCCTTGGCGGTCCAGGCCGCGGCGGGATCGGAGGGCGAGAGCACTCGGGCGTCTTGCGGGCCGGATCCGGCGCCTGAGCCTCGAGAGCGCGACAGATATTCCCGCACGGCGCGCGTCTGGCGATCCGGTTTTGACCAGTCGGTCTCCTCGGGCGCGATGCGGTGGTGACGGCTGGCATCGGCGGTGATGATGCTGGCGTCCACGGCAAAGCCTTCGCTCTTGACCAGGCCGGCAGCCATGCAGGCGCGGACCACGGCTTCGAAGACATGCCGCAGCAGGTCGCTCTCGCGGAAGCGCCCGTGCCGGTTCTTGGAAAAGCTGGAATGGTCAGGCACGCGCATCGTTCAGATCGAGACGGCAAAACCAGCGATAGGCCAGATTGAGCGCCACCTCCTCGCATAGCCGCCGCTCCGAGCGGATGCCATGACAATAGCCAATGATCAGCATCCGGATCATCAACTCCGGATCAATCGAGGGGCGGCCGGTGCTGCTGTAATAACGGCGCCAACTGCTGGTGCAGGCCGGCGAAGACAGGGGCGATCACAGCGTTGATCCGGCGCAGCAGGTGCCCTTCAGGCACGCGGTCCTCAAGACGGAACTCATAGAATAACGCCGCCTGATCCGCCGTCTGCCGTCCCATCATCGCTACAGACCCCTCCGATCCTCTGCCGCTTCGCCAGAGAGAATCAGCGGTTCGCCGACGGTCTCAAACGGGTTTTTCAACATGGGGTAACTCCGGGATCGTGCCGCAGTGCTGCACTGAGAATCAGCTCTCCAAAGCAATAAGGCTGGCCTGATCCAGGCCCATACAGCGATGGAGACTGGCATGGAACTCTATGTTGGATTGGACGTGTCGTTGAAGCAGACTGCGATTTGTGTCGTGGACGGGAGCGGCAAGATCATCAGTGAAAGGATGGTCGCCTCCGATCCTGATGCGATCGCGGATTTTATGCGAGCAAAGGCGGCTGGTGCCGTCCGGATCGGGCTCGAGACAGGCCCCACGGCGACCTGGCTCTGGAGCGAGCTCAAACAGCGCGGATTGCCGGTCATCTGCATTGATGCCCGGCATGCCAGGGCCGCGCTGAAGATGCAGATCAACAAGAGCGACCGCAACGATGCCTTCGGGATCGCGCGGATCATGCAGACCGGCTGGTACAAGCAGGTGCATGTCAAAACGCCAGAAAGTCATGCCATCAAGGCGCTGCTCGTCAGCCGGGCTTTGCTGGTGAAGATCAAACGGGATATCGAGAACCAGATCCGCGGCCTCCTGAAAAACCTCGGGCTGGTCATTGGCCGAGCCAAGATGATGGTCTTCATGCGCACGCACTGAAGAGCTGATTGAGGATCGACCGGAGATTGCCATTGCGGTCCGGCCGCTGCTTGAGGCGCGCAAAACGATTGAACAGCAGATCGCCGGCCTCGATCGCAAGGTGATGAAGCTGGCACGCAGCGATAGCCAGGTCCGCACTTTTATGACGGCGCCGGGCATTGGACCGATAACGGCGCTGCTGTACAAGGCGACCATCGATGATCCGATGCGGTTTGCACGATCCCGAAATGTCGGTGCCTATCTCGGATTGACGCCGCGACGCCATGCCTCCGGCGAGACCGACTGGACGGGGCGGATCTCGAAATGCGGAGACGCGCTCTTGCGCTGCTATCTGTTCGAAGCCGCCGGCGTTCTGCTCACCCGCGTGCCGAAATGGTCGGCATTGAAGGCTTGGGGCATGCGGCTTGCCAAGCGCAATGGGCTGAAAAAGGCCAAAGTGGCGGTGGCGCGCAAGCTTGCTGTCATCCTGCACCGCATGTGGGTCGACGGCACACCGTTTAATTGGCAGGCAAAGGAGGTGGCGGCCTAGCAAAGAACAACCAAGTTTCCCGCTGGCAGCGGGAAACGCTGTCCCTGCCGGGACGATGCGGTGGTGAGATCGCCCTGATTCCTTGCGAGCGCTCGAAGGGGCGACCGCGATTTCAACATGGATCCGCCAACGCCGTCTTACGCCATCATGCGGAGGGCAATGCCCCTATCGCGGAGAGAACCAAGGGCTCGGCAAGGAATAGCGTGGAGAGCTTGACAGCCAGACCCCGGAGTTAGAGAACGGTATCAGGGAGCTAACGACGAAGTAAAGCCTCAGGCGATGATGCCCTCAAGGCGCAGATCCTGGCCGGCGCCGCGACCGGGAGCGCCCGGACCGGCGTGCCGGTCGTCCTGCGGCTGTCGTGACGGCCTGGCGGCGCGCGGCGGTCGCGGCCGTCAGCGCATTGGCGACGACGAAGCTCGCGGCGAGCGCGCGGAAGCCGGCATAATCGGCCTCGACGATCTCGATGACCACGCGCGCGATCTGGGCGAGCGGGGCGAGCGGGCTGTCGGTGATCGCCACGAGCGGGACGCCGCGCCGGACTGCCGCGCCGGCAAGCTCGGCCGTCGACGGGGCGTAGGGCGTGAACGACACGGCCAGCATGGCGTCCTCCGGTTCGGCGAGCGTGGCGCGCTCGCGGGCGAGGCCGCTCATGCTGTCGATGGGCAGGGCGCGCACGCCGAGGGTCGCGAAGGTGTAGCCGAGATAATCGACGATCGGGAATGAGCGGCGCGTGCCGATCACGTAGACGGTGCGCGCCCGCGACAGGAGCCTGGTCGCGCTGCCGAGGGACTCCGCCGGCATGGCTTCGTGCAGGCGCGCGAGCGAGCTTTGCGCGGCGGCGATGAAGCCGTCGAGATCGGAGTTGGGGCTGTCGCCCGGGGCGGATTTGAGCCGCTTGAGGCGTTCGGGCGGCTCGGGCCAGCGGTCGCGGATGCGGGCCTTGAACACGTCCTGGAGGTCGGAGAATCCCTGATAGCCGAGCGCCTGGGCGAAGCGGACCATCGTCGAGGGCTGCACCTGCGCGCGGGCGGCGATCGAGGCGGCGGTGCCGAGCGCCATTTCCTCCGGATGGCGCAGCGCGAACTCGGCGACCTGCAGGAGGCGGCGCGGCAGCCGGCCCTGGAGGCTGGTCACCAGCGCGCGGAACGCCTCATAGTCGCGCGCCATGTCCGATTTGGCATCCTCGGCGTCGCCCATCCATCTATCCTTATTGACGGCTGCCCCGCGCTTGATAAAGTGATGAAAAATAGAATGTCCGTTCCATAATCACAAGAAAATGGATGCTGCGTTCCACGCGGTAAACGGAATGTACGCAGAAACTCAACGGAAATATCAGGAGGAAAAGCCCATGGAAAAGACTGGAATATGCAGGAATCTCGCAGGAATTTTGCCGCTGGCATTCGCTGCGGCGATCGGCTTCGCGACGGCCGCGACGGCGCAGGAGAAGCGCATCATCGTCGTCAGCCACGGCCAGGCGAACGATCCGTTCTGGTCTGTGGTGAAGAACGGCGTGACGCAGGCCGCGGCGGATTTGAAAGTCTCGGTCGACTACCGCGCCCCGGAGACTTTCGACATGGTGAAGATGGGGCAACTCATCGACGCCGCCGTCAACCAGAACCCGGCGGGCCTGATCGTTTCCATCCCGGATGCTTCCGCGCTTAGCGCCTCGATAAAAAAAGCTGTTGCGGCAGGCATTCCGGTCATCTCGATGAATTCCGGCTCGGACGTTTCCAAGGGCCTCGGCGCGCTGCTTCATGTGGGCCAGGACGAGCATGATGCCGGCAAGGCAGCCGGCGAAGCGCTGAAGGCGGCGGGCGGCAAGGTCGGCATCTGCGTCAACCAGGAGGTGGGCAACGTCGCCCTCGATCTGCGTTGCAAAGGCTTCTCCGACGGCTTCGCCGGCACCGTGACCGTCGTGCCGACCAAGAACGACCCTTCCGAGGTCAAGGCCAGAGTGAAAGCCGCACTCGCGGCCAATCCAGCTATCGACACGGTCATGGCACTGGGCGCGTCGACCGCCGGCGAGCCATCGGTAGCGGCAGTGAAGGAGGCCGGGTCCAAAGCCAAGGTCGCCTCCTTCGACCTGTCGGCGAGCTTCCTGAAATCCATCGTTGCCGGCGACGCGGCGTTCGCAATCGACCAGCAGCAGTTTCTCCAGGGCTATCTGCCGGTCGTGTTCCTCGCGAACTACTCGAAATACGGGCTGCTCCCCGGCGGCAATGTTCCCTCCGGCCCGAACCTGATCACCAAGGAAAAGGCCGCGCAGGTGATCGAGCTGTCGGCGAAGGGGATTCGCTGACGCGTCAGGCGGTCAGCCGCCTCGCTCACCCGCTTCCGCGTAAGCCCACTCCCCAGGACGGGAGAGGGCGGGGCGAGGCGTCCGGGCGAGGTGTGCTGACCAGCGACGATTTCTGGCGTTTGGAGGAAAACCGATGTCCGAGGCCACGCCGGTCGACGCAGCCGCTCTCAAGCGCACCGCCGAAACGCGCCTGAAAAAGTCCAGCCTGCTCGCCGAGGCGATGCGGCGGCCAGAACTCGGCGCCATCGCCGGGCTCATCGCGGTCATCCTCTTCTTCATCTGGCGGGCGGACGGCTCGATGTTCACGCTCGCCGGCATGATGACCGTGCTCGCGCCGGCATCCGAGCTTGGCATCCTCGCCATCGCGGCGGCGCTTCTGATGATCGGCGGAGAGTTCGACCTCTCCATCGGCTCCATGCTCGCCTTCGGGGGGCTGGTGCTCGGGGTCTGTCTCGTCGTGCTGCAGTGGCCGTTCGAACTTGCCCTTGCGACCACCTTCGCGGTCGCGGCGATGATGGGGATCATCAGCGGCCAGACCGTCATCCGCACCAAGCTGCCCTCGTTCATCGTCACGCTCGCATTCCTGTTCATCCTGCGCGGCGTGTCGCTTGTCGGCCTCAAAGCCGCGACCGGCGGTTCGACCCAATTGCGCGGCATCGCCGAGGCTGCAAGCGGGTCTCCGCTCGTCGGCCTGTTCCAGGGGGTCGCCTTTCCGGGCACCTTCAAATGGCTCGCCGAGCAGGGCCTCATCGGACGTTTCCCCTCCGGCCTGCCGACGGTCGAAGGTGTGCCGGTTTCCATCCTCTGGTTCGTCGGCTTCGCGGTCCTGGCAACCTGGATTCTCCTGAAGACACGGACCGGCAACTGGATCTTTGCTGCGGGCGGCGATCAGAATGCGGCCCGCAATTCCGGCGTGCCGGTGAACCTCGTCAAGACCGGGCTGTTCGTCACCACGGCCTGCGCCGCGACGCTCGTCGCCGTGATCCAAGTGATGAACACCGGCTCGACCGACGCGCTGCGCGGCGATCAGAAGGAATTCGAGGCGATCATCGCGGCGGTCATCGGCGGCTGCCTGCTGACGGGCGGCTACGGCTCGGCGATCGGGGCATTCTTCGGTGCGATCATCTTCGGCACCGTCTCGATCGGCCTCGGCTACACCCGCATCGACAGCGACTGGTTCAAGGTGTTCCTCGGCGCAATGCTGCTGCTCGCCGTGCTGTTCAACAATTTCATCCGCAAGAAAGTGACGGGCGAGCGATGACCGACACTCCCCTCATCGAAGTGCGTAACATCGTCAAGCATTTCGGCCCCGTGATCGCCCTGTCGGGCGTGTCGATGAAGGTCCGCGCCGGTGAGGTGATGTGCCTGCTGGGCGACAATGGCGCGGGCAAATCGACGCTGATCAAGACGCTCGCCGGCGTGATCAAGCCGAGTTCGGGCGACTTCCTGCTCGAGGGCCAGCCGGTCGCCTTCAGCAGTCCCCGCGACGCGCTCGATGCCGGCATCGCCACCGTCTACCAGGATCTGGCGATGATCCCGCTCATGTCGATTACCCGCAACTTTTTCATGGGCCGGGAACCGTCGCGAGGCTTCGGGCCGTTCCGCTCCATCGATTTCAAACATTGCAATGCCGTCGCCCGCGAGGAGATGCGCCGCATCGGCATCGACATCCGCGATCCGAGCCACGCGGTGGGCACCCTGTCGGGCGGGGAGCGCCAATGCGTGGCCATCGCGCGCGCGGTCTATTTCGGGGCCAAGGTACTGATCCTCGACGAGCCGACCTCGGCGCTCGGCGTCGCGCAGACCTCGATGGTGCTGAAATATGTCGATCAGGTGCGCCGGAAGGGCCTGGGCGTCATCTTCATCACCCATAATGTGCGTCATGCCTATGCCGTGGGAGACGCCTTCACGGTGCTCGATCGGGGTCGGACCCTCGGCACCTATGCCAAGGGCGAGATCAGCATCGACTCGCTTCAGAATCTCATGGCGGGCGGGAAGGAATTGCAGACGCTCTCGGCGGCCCTTGGCGGTACGGTATAGGACAATGGAAAAGCTCCCGCCGCCTTGCTCGCCTCTCCGTTGCGAAAGCGGCTGTCAAAGTCGTTACGGCGCGATTTCGTGGTCACCCCGGCCATCGAGCCGGGGCCTATTCGCTTCACAAACGACCGCAGCTTTGCCGATGGGCGAATGGATCCCGGATTCGCCTGCGGCGGTCCGGGACGATGAACAGACGGCTGCACCGTCGCGCCGACAATCATAAGCCCCACATCCCCCGAATGGAGGGAGCACCAAGGACGCAGTATAAGATGACGGAAAAACCCTTGCGAATTGCTCTGATCGGTACCGGATTCATGGGCAAATGCCATGCCCTGGCCTGGAACGCCGTTGCGCCTGTGTTCGGCGACGTGCCGGCTCCTGAGCTGGCCCTGCTCTGCGAGGCGAACGCCGATCTCGCCGCACGCCGCCAAGCCGAATTCGGCTTTGCGCGCTCATCGGCCGATTGGCGCGATGCCGTGGCCGCGCCGGATATTGACGTTGTCTCCATCACGACGCCGAACCAGTTCCACCCGGAGATGGCGATCGCGGCGCTGGAGGCGGGCAAGCACGTATGGTGCGAAAAACCGATGGCGCCCGCGCTCGCCGACGCCGAGAAGATGACGGAGGCGGCGCGCGCCAGTGGCCGGGTTGCGGCGCTCGGCTACAACTACATCCAGAACCCGATGATCCGGCTCGTCGCGCGGCTGCTCGGCGAAGACGCGATCGGACGCATCACGCATCTGCGCGTCGAAATGGACGAAGATTTCATGGCCGACGGCGCGTCCCCGTTCGACTGGAAGCATGCAAGTTCATCCGGCTATGGCGCACTTGACGATTTCGGCGTGCACGCCTTCTCGCTGCTCAAGACTTTGGGCTTCGAGCCCCGTTCCGTTGCCGCCCTGATGACGAAGCCCTATGCCGACCGCCTGAGCGGCGATGGAAGCACCCGCGAAGTCGAGACCCATGACGTTGCTTCGCTGCTTCTCCGGTTCGATGGCGCGGGCGGCGTGGTGCTGCTCAATCGTTCAGCCTGGGGCCGCAAGGGGCGCATCTGCGTCCAGATTTTTGGCACGCGGGGCACGATCCTCTACGACCAGGAACGCCTGAACGAAGTGGAGATCTATACGGCTGATGGTCCGGGCGACCAGCGGGGTTTCCGCAAGATTCTCGCCGGGCCCGCGCATCCACCCTACGACAAGTTCATCCCGGCGCCCGGCCACGGCCTCGGCTTCAACGACCTCAAGATCATCGAATGCCGCGAACTCATGCGCGCTCTCGCGGGCGAGCCGGCGCATCTGATCGGCTTCGACGCCGGCCTCGCCATCGAGCGCATCGTACATGCGGCCGCGCGCTCGCATGAGCAAGGTGCGTGGGTGGACATCGGGTAAGCCACAGGCAACCTCCTCGCGAGATGATCTGCCGCACGTGAAATCCCTTATCTAACCCGGCAATAGTATGCGCCCTGTCGGCCGCATGCTACGATGATGGCGAGCGCCATGTGCTTAGAGCGGGCGATCCATCGCCTTGCAAACTGATCGGGTTCGCCGCTGCAACAGCGAGCGGGCAAACCGAGTGGAGCTGATCTTGGAAACTGCTGGTGTCCTTATAAGGACGGTGACTGCGCGTGACTGGGCAACGATTCTCCGCGCCTATCGGGAGCCTAACCATGCCCGCAGCGTGTTCGAACTGATAATCACCGCGGTGCCGTTTCTACTGCTCTGGGCCTTGGCATGGGTAGCGCTTGATGTGGGCTATTGGCTCAGCCTGCTCATCGCCGTGCCGGCGGCGGGGTTTCTCGTCCGCCTTTTCATGATCCAGCATGATTGCGGACATGGCTCATTCTTCCGCAACCGCCTTACCAACGACTGGGTGGGTCGCCTTCTCGGCCCGCTGACCTTCACCCCTTATGGTTACTGGCGCCGGAGTCACGCTCTTCACCACGCCAGTTCGGGCAATCTGGAGGAGCGCGGCATCGGCGACATCACAACGCTGACCGTGCGCGAATATCTCAGCCTGTCCCGCTGGGGCCGGCTTCGCTACCGGGTATACCGGCATCCGATCGTCCTGTTCGGCGTCGGTCCCGCCTATCTGTTCATCCTGCAGCAGCGCCTGCCTGTGGGGCTGATGAGCAAGGGATGGCAGCCCTGGTTGAGCGCCATGGCCACAAACGCCGCCATCGCGCTCCTTATTGTCGGGACGATGTGGCTGGTCGGCGTCAAGCCGTTCCTGCTGGTGCATTTGCCGATTGTCATGCTCGCGGCCTCGATCGGAGTCTGGCTGTTCTACGTCCAGCATCAGTTCGAAGACACGTTTTGGACCGGTCCTTCCAGCTGGACGTTGCACGAAGCGGCCCTGCACGGCAGCTCATATTACGAGCTGCCGGGCATACTTCGATGGTTCACGGCCAATATCGGCGTCCATCATGTGCACCACCTCTGCAGCCGCATACCCTATTACCGTCTGTCGCAGGTGCTCCGCGACTACCCCGAGCTCAAGGACATTGGGCGCTTGACGCTGCTGCAGAGCTTCGGTTGCGTCAGGCTCACGCTCTGGGACGAATCCCGCCGCAGGCTGATTTCGTTCAAGGAATTGTGCCGATCCCAGCTCTGACTTTACTTCGGGGGCAGCAGCTCACTCACGCCGGGTCGTCGCCTGCTTCGACCAGGGCGATGGCAAGCCCGTCCCAGCCTTTGCTGCCGACGATCTGCAATGCCGTTCCGTTCAAGCGCGGGTTCTCGCCGATCATTTTCAGATAACGCTGAACCCCTTGCACACTGGGATCGGCGCTGCGTTCGTCGGCCACCTCGCCGTCTCGGACGACATTATCGCCGATAATCACCGTGCCGACGCGGGACAGCCGCAGCGACCACGTCAGATAGTCGGGCATGGAAGGCTTGTCCGCGTCGAGGAAGATCAGGTCAAAGGGCGCCTCGCCGGCGAGCGTGGGCAGGATATCGAGCGCGAAGCCAAGGCGCAGATCCACGACACCCGAAAGACCAGCCCGCGCAATATTCCGGCGCGCCACCTCCGCATGCTCCGGCTCGGCTTCGAGTGTTACGACGCGCCCGCCTTCCCCGACAGCTCTCGCGAGGCAGATGGTGCTGTAGCCGCCGAGCGTGCCGATCTCCAGAATGCGGCGGGCGCCGATCATGCGTGCGAGCAGATAAAGCAACTGGCCCTGCAGCGGCGAAACATCAATGGAGGGCAGACCCGCCGCGGCATTCGCGGCCAGCGCCGCATCGAGGGCGGGATCGTGCGGAAGCACACTCGCGGCCAGATAGCGGTCGACATCGGCCCATTTCTTGTCCGTCATTGATGCGGCTCCTTGGTCCTGGGACCCGGGAGTTTACCCGCTAGAGCTCGTCAAGTCAGGTCAAACGGACTGCCGAATTGCTGGGACTATTTCGCCTTTCGGCCGAAAACGCGTCTCAGAGCCTGTTTCGCAGCTTCCAGCGTCTTACGCCGCGCGGCGGGCAGGTTTTTTCCGGCCCGGTTGATGTAAAAAGTCAGCATGGACATCGCTGAGCGGAACGGCTCGGATTTGCGGCGGGAGCTTCGCGCTGCCGAACGTTTGAGCGATCGCGCGATCTCCTCCGGGTCGTCGCTCTTGAAGACGTCCTTTTCGAGATCGAGAGCATCGCTGTTTTCGGTCACCTCTCCCGACCATTTGTGATCGTGCTGCGTTTTGCTCTTGGCCATCTCTATTCTCCTTATGCCGCAACAGCGCGGCGCCGGCTTTGTTCCGCTCGCGGAAGTCGCCGCCCACCGTCACTCGGGCGGGTCACCGCCGACTTTTCTGCGGACGCCCCACTCCGCGAGATGGGCATCGATCTCTGCAGCGACAAAAAATCTGGCACTCTCCTGATCGTAGCCTTGGGCGAGAAGGTCATCGTACTCGGTGAGGACGTGACGCGTATAGGCGGTCATGGAAAGCCAAGCTGCAGTTTCCGCCGAGGCAGTGCGCAAGCCGGGACTGTCCATCGCATGATCCACGATGGCACCGAATTCGTGGTCCGGCACGCGGGGCGCCAGATGCCGGAGAGCAACCTCGATTGCAGCGCGTCTGCTCAATGCGTCACCAGCCAAATTCCGACGCCTTCCGCGCTTACTGGAAGGGGGGCTCATCGAATGCGCGCAGCTTGCGGCTGTGCAATTGGTTCACGCCACGATCCCTGAGGATACGGACGGTCTCGAGGCCGATCGTCAAATGCTGATCGATGCGCTGGCGGTAGAAGCTGTCAGCCATGCCGCGCAATTTGATTTCGCCATGCAGCGGCTTGTCCGAGACGCAGAGCAGCGTTCCATACGGCACGCGCAATCGAAAGCCGTTGGCGGCGATCGTGGCGCTCTCCATATCGATGGCGATGGCGCGGGACCGGTTGAAGCGGCTGTAAAGATCGTTGAAGCGAAGTTCCCAATTGCGATCATCGGTCGTAACCACGGTCCCGGTGCGCATTCGCGATTTGAGATTGTCGCCCGTCAGCCCCGTCACGCTCGATACCGCATCTTGCAACGCAACCTGTATTTCCGCGATGGGCGGCACCGGCACGGATACGGGCAGGTCGTGATCCAGGACGTGGTCCGCGCGTTCGTAGGCATGCGCGAGAACATAGTCGCCGAGCTGCTGCGATCGGCGCAGGCCGCCGCAATGGCCGATCATCAGCCAGCAATGGGGACGCAGGACAGCCAGATGATCGGTAATCGTCTTCGCGTTTGAGGGGCCAACACCGATATTGACCATCGTAATCCCGAGCCGATCCGCACGTGTCAGGTGATAGGCCGGCATCTGCTGAAACGGACGGCCAACGTCCGCTTTTTCGGTTTCAGACCCAACCTCGGTGACGACATTGACCGGTTCGACAAACGACCGATAGCCGTCTGCGCCGCCACCGTCGGCGATGATCGCGCGCCCATGAGCGATAAAGGCGTCCACATACCGCTGGTAATTCGTGAACAGCACGAAGCCCTGGAAATGACGGGCATGCGTACCGGTGTAATGATGCAGGCGCTGGATCGCGAGATCGACGCGCTCGGCGGTGAAAAGCGACAATGGCCGGGCGTGTTCGGCTGACCGGCGGCGGAATGTGCCGTTGGCGATCGCATCGTCGATTGCGGCGAGATCGGGCAAAGCGAACACGGCCTGGAGCGCCCTGATGTCCTGCGGCTGCAGCTCGGCGGTGGCCTCGTCCACGACAAAGGAAAGCGGAATTGGCCGATTGGATACCCCCACTTCGAAACGGAATGCTGTGATAGTCGGCTAATCGCTGAAGCTGCGCCTGATAGTAGTCTCGAAACAATGCCGGCTGAGTGAGGGTGGTGGCGTAACGGCCCGGATAGGGCAACGTGCCCCAAGACGGTCTGAAGTCGAAAACCATCGCATCGTGAGCAACCGACACCCTCAGCTCCGGATAGCAGGCATCCTTGACGGGGGCTCCCACGCGCTCTCCGTCGAGGAAGCGTTGGAAACGATCTCGCACCCGGCCAGCCATTTTGTCGTAGATTTCGCAGATGCGATCGACGGCCGAGGCCGCATCGGCATAGCTCTCGAACTTGTATTTCTTGTTCACAAGCCTCAACCAGCTTTAATTGTGGACGCCAATGACCCGTGGCCGAACCCACGGACTAATGGCCTGACTTGCCCGCGGCGCGCAAGCGCGACCGTTTGTGCCAGCCCATTTGGCATCTTGGCTTCGCAAAGTGAAGAAATCGGATATTCGAAGTCAGCGTCAAGTCCCCGGGGACCTGGTGAATTGGAGCGGCGGAGCGGAGCGCGGAACTATGAAGGTTCTTGTTACGGGAGCGACCGGGCTGATCGGTACCGCTGTGGTTGCGCGGATGATCAGCAAGGGTCACACGATCAAGGGGATCGCCCGGAACACCCGTCGTCATGTGCGACGCCTCCCGCAGGTTCAGTGGATCTCTCTCGACATGGCGCGCACGATCTCGCCGAAGGCGTGGATGCCGTTACTCGCCGGTATCGATGCTGTCGTGAACTGTGCCGGCGTGCTTCAGGATGGGCCGGAGGACTCCGTGCAAGGCGTTCATGCCCAAGGTGCGGCAGCCCTGTTTCAGGCCTGTGAGAATGCCGGCATACGGCGCGTCGTCCAACTATCCGCCATCGGTCTCGATCGTGAAACGCCGACAAGCTTCTCCAGGACCAAGCTTCAAGGCGATGCGGCGCTGATGGCGCGTAATCTTGACTGGGTCATCCTTCGACCCTCTGTGGTTGTCGGACGCCCGGCATATGGCGGTAGCGCGCTGTTTCGCGGGCTCGCGGCTCTGCCGATGCTTCCCGTCATGCCGGACACGGGGCCGCTGCAAATCGTTCAACTCGACGAAGTGGTGGAAACGGTACTGTTCTTCCTGAGGGCCGAAGCGCCAACCCGCGTGACCCTTGAACTGGCCGGCCCCGAGCGCCTCTCTTTCGTGGAGGTGGTGCAGCATTATCGCCGCTGGCTCGGCTGGGACGAGGCACGCCTCTGGCGAGTACCGAATTGGATGGCGGGATGGTCGTACCGGCTGGGCGACTTTGCCGGCCTTCTCGGCTGGCGACCGCCGATCCGCTCCACAGCCGGGCGTGAGATCAGCCGTGGCGCCATTGGCGAGCCAGGCGAATGGATGCGCCTGACGGGGATCAAGGCGCGGTCGTTATCGGAGGCACTTGCGGCCGAACCGGCATCGGTTCAGGAGCGCTGGTTCGCCGGTGTCTATCTGCTCAAGCCACTCCTCCTCACCGTGCTTTCGCTATTCTGGGTCGGGACAGGCATACTCTCGCTCTGGCCAGGTTACCCGGCCGGCGTTGCTTTGATAGAGGACAGCGGAGCCGGCACGTTCGCCAGACCCATGGTGGCGGTGGGTGCCATCGCGGACATTCTCATCGGAATAGCCATCGCGGTACGCCGAACGAGTTGGCTCGGCCTTTACGCCGCATTGGCAGTCTCGATCTTCTATCTCGTCGCCGGCACGATCCTGCTGCCACGGCTTTGGACCGATCCTCTCGGCCCCCTGATGAAGATCTGGCCAATTCTGGTGCTGAATCTTATGGCACTCGCGACGCTTGAGGACCGGTAATGCTATATTTTCTCCTGAAATACGTTCATCTGATCGGCGCGGCGGTGCTTCTTGGGACGGGTGCCGGCATCGCGTTCTTCATGCTGATGGCGCATCTCAAGGGCGACGTGGCGGTCGTGGCGGGGGTCGCCCGCATCGTCGTGCTGGCGGACTTCCTGTTCACCGCCACGGCCGTCATATTGCAACCGGTCACCGGCGTGCTGCTCGCGTGGCAGGTGGGTTATGCACTCACCGAGGGGTGGATCGTGCTCTCCATTGTGCTCTATCTTTTGACGGGTGCATTCTGGCTCCCCGTCGTCTGGATGCAAATGCAAATGCGCGACCTGGCCCAAACCGCTGCGGCGAATGGAGCGCCCTTGCCGCGACGGTACCACCGGCTGTTCTGGACGTGGCTCAGCTTCGGCTTCCCCGCATTTGCCGCGGTGCTTGCCATCTTCTGGCTCATGATGACGCGCCCAACGATCGTGCTTTAGGAATGGAGGATCGCGTCATTGGACGTGCGCCGCCATTGGCTATCATTTCCTCCAAAATCGCATTCCACTTTCCCACGAACAGTTATTAGATGCCGCAACCGTTCTCGCATGATCGGATAGTGGAGACGCCGCTTGGAAACGTCACTTTACCTTCCCGTCAAACGATTTCTCGAAGGTCTGGGCTTCACCGTTAAAGGTGAAATCGGCGGGTGCGATCTCGTCGCGCTCAAGGGCGACGGGGCGCCACTGGTGCTCATCGGAGAAATGAAGCTCAGCTTTAATCTCGAACTCATCCTCCAAGCGGTCGATCGTGCAGCAGCATGCGACGAGGTTTGGCTGGCAGCCGGAATCTCGTCCCGTGGAAGAGGGCGCGAAAGCGACGCACGTTTCCGCAATCTGTGCCGCCGCCTGGGTTTCGGCATGCTGGGCGTGTCTCAGGCCGGCGAGGTCGCCATCATCGTAAGTCCTTCATCGCCAATGCCGCGCAGGAACACGCGACGCCGATCGCGGCTCGTCGAGGAACATCGCCGCCGCCAGGGTGACCCTTCGATGGGGGGTGGCTCGCGCGCGCCCATTATGACGGCGTATCGGCAGCAGGCGCTTGCCTGCGCTGCATCTCTTGCGGAAGGGCCGATGCGGCCGCGCGATCTCCGGCCAGTGGCGCCCGACGCGGGGAAAATTCTGCTGCAGAATGTCTATGGCTGGTTCGCTCGCACCGACCGCGGTGTTTATGCACTCACCGCCTCCGGACGAGAGGCGTTGGTCCGCTGGCCGCAAAGCGGGGAGGTTCGCCCGCGACCCCCAGGACATGAGCTGGAGAGTTGCGACGTGTCCTCCTGCTGATTCAGTGCTTATCGATATGAGCGGGCGAGTGCCCGGCCGCGAATGCATTAGGCCAGTCAGGGTCAAAAATTCTATTGATCTTGTCGGCGAGTTCGGGAAATGGCTGATGCCGCGAACACCTCCGAGGCGGAGGGTAGGCATGATCATGGGTGGGAACAAATCCGCGTGGAAAATTGCAGCGGGAGAATGGGTGATGGTGGACGCGGCTGGTCTCGAACCAGCGACCCCGGCGATGTGAACACCGTGCTCTACCGCTGAGCTACGCGTCCGCTTCTGCGGAGCACCGATTTAGGCGCTGCCGGCCCGCGCTGTCAAGTTCGGCACGACGACTGCGCCTCGCACCGCGGCTGCCTCGATCCGCGCTTCATCGCCGGAACCGGCGACAAACTCCTCGACCGCGCTACGCCCCCCTACCCGCGACGCCGTTCAGCCGCTGAAGCGAACTCGCCTACTGTTTCGCGGTCAACGGCTCGAAGCTGGCGGTGACCTTTTCGAATTCGGGGAGCATTTTCGGCATGTCGGCGATGGGGCTGGTGCCGACGATCGCATAATAGCCGCCCGGCTCGCCAGCCAGCATGAGGAGATAAATACCGACCTTGCTGCCCGAGTTCGCCTCGACGGCCTCGCCAACGATCTGATGCCCCTTCAACCCAGCGATGGTGACGGATTTTTCGCTTTCGATCTTGCTATCCTTCAATCCTCCGAAGGATGCAAAGGAGCGTTGCGCGGCGGTCTTCGGGTCGACGGTCAGCCGGCTATCGATCGACGGCGCGACGATCAGCGTCGGCTCCTTCACCACGCGGTTCTCCCCCGGCGCGGGCGGCTGGCCGGAGGTGCTGTAGCCCTTCGATGTGCCCATGAGGGCGAACGCTTCCTTGAACGGACCCAAATAGCTGAGCCGGAAAAGCTCCGCCCCTTTGGACGTTTCGTTCTTCACGACCGCCTTAGCCAGCGTTTCCTCAATCTGCGCCTTGGTGAAGGTGGCGGCATTCAACGCGGCTTCGGGAATATTGGCGGTGACCATCGCGGTGACGCCGTTCTCGCGCAGGATCAGCACGTATTTGGCGAAGTCGATGTTGAGCGACGTTTGCTTGCCGGTGAAATACACATATTCGCCCTGGCGGCCCGGCAGCTCGGCCTTCGCTGGCTCGCGCAGGCCTTGCGCCGCCAGAGCATCGGCGCGGTCGGCGATCTGCTTGACCTCCTCATAAGCGCTGGCGGGCATTTCAACGACAATGAAGGACGCGCCAGATTTCTCGTCCACGAAGCCGGAGAAGCGGTCCGACGGCGTAAACGCCTCCCCGAGGTCCAGCGCGACGCGGCTATTGGGTGCCTGGCGCGGTTCCGCCTGCACGTCGGCGGTCGCGGCGTAAACGCCCAACATGGCGGCCACGGAGCCGAGCGCCCAAAGTACGAGGCGATTTCGTTTGGCCGCGGGCGAGCGCAAGTGCATTCGGGTCAAGAAGAGCATGGAGCATTCCGTTCTGTTGATATGCCGTCTCTCCTAAGTCGGCATAGGGGCGAAACTGAGATTGCCAAAAGGGGCACTGAGTTAGGCCGGCCAATCCGCGCCGCCCAGGTGAAGGGGTTTGCGGGCCGCCAACAGCGTGCGGAGCACGGGCACGAGGTCGGCGAAACGATGAATGACCGCATCCGGCTCCAGAGTCTCCACTGGCACTTCGGCATACCCGAAGCTGACTGCCACGAACGGCACCTTGGCGTTGCGCGCCGCGCCGGCATCGATGCCGGTGTCGCCGATCATGACGGCCCGAGCGGGATTGCCGCCCGCCATGGCGATGGTTCCGAGCAGATGCGCTGCATCGGGCTTGCGAACCGGAAACGTATCCGCGCCCGCGATCGCGTCGAAATATTGGTCGAGCCGCAACGCGGCGAGCAGCTTCAGCGTCAGCGCTTCGCGCTTGTTGGTGCACACTCCAAGGCGGGCGCCTTCGTCCCGCATAACGACAAGCGCGTCAACGAGACCAGGGAAAATACGGCTGCGCACCGCGATATTGTCGCCGTAATACTCAATGAAACTCTGGGTCATGATGGCAAGCGTCTCTTCGTCCGCCGCGCGGCCGAGTTCGTTCATCGCCGCAAGGATCATCGCCCTGGCGCCGAGGCCGACGGCGGGCTGAATGATGCGCGTCTCCACCGGCGCTATGCCGAAATGGCTCAGCGTATGGTTGGCAGCGGCGATCAGGTCCGGCGCGGTATCGACCATCGTGCCGTCGAGATCGAAAATCACAGTCAGGTCTTTCATTGTCGGTTCGCTTTTCTTAGCCCTGCCCGCGCTATATGACTGTGAGAGAGCATATGGGAGAGTGCCTTGTCTATTGCCAAGGCCGATGGCGCTGCCCATCATTATGAAAAGTCCCGCAACGGACGACGATAAGAAGGAGCCGGTTATGGACCAGAAGGTTGATACGCTCATCCGCGAGCAATGCTACATCGACGGCGGGTGGACCGGCCAGCCTAAGGACGCGGTGCTGAACCCGGCGACCGGCGCCGAAATTGCCCGCGTCCCGGATGTCGGGGCCGAGGGCGCCCGCGTTGCGATCGAGGCGGCGCACCGGGCGTTCGGTCCATGGCGCGATCTCCTGGCGAGGGAGCGCTCCGCGATCGTGCGCCGCTGGTATGAATTGATCGTCGAGAACAGCGAACCGCTCGCCCAGCTGATGACGGCCGAACAGGGCAAACCGCTGGCCGAAGCGCGCGGCGAGGTCGCTTACGGCGCGGCATTCGTCGAGTTTTTCGCGGAAGAGGCCAAGCGCATCCATGGCGAGGTGCCTCCCACCCATCGCGCCAATGGCCGTATCGTGGTGCTGAAACAGCCGATCGGCGTGGTCGGCGCCATCACGCCCTGGAATTTCCCCTTGGCGATGATCACCCGCAAGGTGTCGCCTGCGATTGCCGCCGGTTGCACGGTGGTGGTGAAGCCCGCGGAAGATACGCCTCTGACCGCGCTGGCGCTCGCCGAACTCGCCCACCGTGCCGGCATTCCGAAGGGCGTGATCAACGTCATCACGGGCGATGCCCCGACGATCGGCAAGGAACTGACGGAAAGCCCGCTGGTCCGCATGATCACCTTCACCGGCTCGACCGAAGTCGGCAAGCTGCTGATGCGGCAGGCGGCGAGCACCGTGAAGAAAGTGGCGCTGGAGCTGGGCGGCAACGCGCCGTTTATCGTGTTTGACGATGCCGATGTCGACAAGGCGGTCGATAACGCCCTCGCCTCCAAATACCGCAATATGGGTCAGACCTGCGTATGCGCGAACCGTATCCTCGTGCAGGACGGCATCTATGATGCCTTCGCCGAAAAGTTCACCGCGAAGGTGAAGGAGATGAAGGTCGGGCCGGGCAACGAGGTGGGTGTCGTGCAAGGGCCGCTGATCAACAAGGCGGCCATCGAAAAGGTCGACGCTCACGTGCAGGACGCGGTGGCCAAGGGCGCCAAAGTGCTGACGGGCGGCAAGCCCCATGCACTCGGCGGCACCTTCTACGAACCGACCGTAATCACCGGTGCCACGCTAGACATGCGGTTCGCGCAGGAAGAGACCTTCGGCCCGGTGGCGCCGCTGTTCCGCTTCTCGACCGACGAGGAAGCCATCGAGATCGCCAATGGCACGCCCTTCGGCCTTGCGGCCTATTTCCATGCGCGCGACGTCGGCCGCATCTGGCGCGCGGCGGAACGCCTCGATTTCGGCATCGTCGGCGTCAATGAAGGTATCGTCGCGACGGAGCTGGCCCCATTCGGCGGGGTGAAGGAATCGGGCCTCGGGCGCGAGGGTTCCCATCACGGCATCGAAGAGTTTGTGGAGATGAAATATATGTTCCTCGGCGGCCTGGACAGCTAGGCGGGTTTTTATTGTCCCCCAATAAACACCTGCTCAGGTTCCTCGTTTTCGCATGATTTTGCGGAAACCGGGAATTACCACTTTCGCAAATCATGCTCAGGCGGATCCGCAATGCTCAAGATGGACACCGAAATATTCAAGACACTCGCTGCCGAACGTGCGCTGGAGCTTGTCAAACCTGGCATGAAGCTCGGACTCGGCAGTGGCTCCACGGCCGGCAAACTCATTCAGCTCCTTGGGGCGAAAGTGAAAGCCGGCCTCGATGTGGTCTGCGTGCCGACATCCGAAGACACCCGCATCCTTGCCGAGCGGGCAGGGATCAAGCTGACCACGCTGGACGAGTTCCCCGAGCTCGATCTGACCATCGACGGCACGGATGAGATCGACAGCGTGTTGCGGCTCATCAAGGGCGGCGGCGGCGCGCTCCTGCGCGAGAAGATCGTCGCGATGGCGTCCGACCGGATGGTGGTCATCGCCGATCATACAAAGCGCGTGGCCAAGCTCGGCGCCTTCCCGCTGCCGGTCGAGATCGTGCGATTTGGGGCGAAAGCGACGCTGAAGATGATCGCGGACGCCTCATTCGACGCGGGCTGCGAGGGCGAGATAACACTGCGCCGCCTGAACGGCGAGTTTTTCGTCAGCGACAGCGGGAACTATATCGCGGATTGCGCTTTCCGGGAGATCGGCGAACCTGAGTCGCTGGGCGATGTCCTGGAAATGATCCCAGGCGTCGTCGAGCACGGGCTTTTCATCGGTATCGCCGACCGCGCGATCATCGCGGGTCCCGCCGGGGTTCAAATTCTGGACGCACCGGACGAATAAGATCGGGACATAACCGCACTGAAAAAAGGACATCCCGAAATGGCCATTGCAATGAAGGCGCCGGCCGCGGCCCTGGCGCTGAGCTTGGCTTTCGCCAGCTTGATTCCGGCGTTTGCCCAGCAGCCGCCTGCCACCGCTCCCCAAGCCGCGCCGGCAAACGTCGATCCGGCCCGGTTGAAGGCTGCCCGCGATCTGCTTGTGGTGACGAACACGGACGCCCAGTTCGCCACCATCATTCCATTGATGTTCCGGCAGATGCGCCAGACGCTGCCAGCGCAAGCACCGGCGCAGCAGGAAGAAGTCAATAAGGTCTTCGACGAGATTCAAAAGCAGTTCCTGGAGCGCCGGAGCGAAGTTCTCGATCAGATCGCGCGCCTTTACGCGGCTAAATTCAGCGTTGAGGAAATGAATGCGCTGTCCGATTTCTATCGTTCGCCGGTCGGACAGAAATTCATCGCGGCCATGCCGGAGCTTGCCGCCGATGCGATGCGGCTCGGCAATAGTTGGGGGCAGCAGATCGGGCGCGAAGCGGAGCAGAAGATCCGCGACGAATTGCAAAAGCGCGGCGTGAAGCTGTAGCCTTTGCGCCATATATTGTGCCGAATGAGCCGGGGCTGTC
The DNA here is from genome assembly GCA_963731855.1 of uncultured Alphaproteobacteria bacterium. GTDB lineage: Bacteria > Pseudomonadota > Alphaproteobacteria > Rhizobiales > Rhodomicrobiaceae > R-RK-3. The sequence goes on from CAVSXH010000005.1 coordinate 469,632, forward strand.
TGCACCCCAGTCAGAGCTGCGCACTTGCGCGCTGGTACCGCGTCGTCGCATAAGCTCATGGGAGCGGCGGCTTTATCCCGGCCCGACTGAATGGAGGCTCGATTGCCATTCGACTATGATCTGTTCGTCATCGGCGGCGGTTCAGGCGGCGTGCGCGCGGCACGCATGGCAGCGGGCACAGGCGCGCGTGTCGCGATGGCGGAGGAGTACCGGGTCGGTGGCACTTGCGTTATCCGCGGCTGTGTGCCGAAGAAACTCTTCGTTTATGCAAGCCACTTCCCGGACGAATTCGTCGACTCCAAGGGCTTCGGCTGGACCATCGACCGGGCCACCTTCGACTGGCCGACCTTGCGGGACAATGTTCAGCGCGAAGTCGCCCGGCTGAGCGGCATCTATACCGCCAATCTCGCGCGCGCCGGGGCCGAAATCATCGAGAGCCGCGCGGTGCTCGAGGACCCTCATACGGTACGCTTGCTGGCCACCGGCCGGAGTGTGACCGCGAAGACGATTCTGGTCGCCACGGGAGCCTGGCCGTTCGTCCCCGAATTTCACGGGCGCGAACATGTCATCTCATCCAACGACACCTTTACCCTACCGGCGCTGCCCCAGAGCATCACCATCATCGGCACCGGGTATATCGGCGTCGAATTCGCCTCCATCTTTCACGGGCTCGGCGTGGATGTGACGCTGGTCTGCCGGAGCGACCAAATTCTGCGCGGCTTCGACGACGATCTGCGCAGCGGCCTTTCAGGGGCCATGCAGGCCAAGGGCATCCGTATCATTTTCAATCAGCGTCTCCGAGAGGTTGAGAGTGAAGGCGATGGGTGCCGCGTCATTTTCCAGGACGAGACGGAGATCCGCACGGGCCTGGTGATGTATGCAACCGGGCGGGTGCCGCTCACGGCCGGCATGGGGCTGATGGAGAACGGCGTAAAACTCGGCCTTGCGGGCCAGATCGTGGTGGACGAATATTCGCGTACGTCGGTCGAGAACATCTACGCCATTGGCGACGTCACCGACCGGCTCAATCTCACCCCCGTCGCTATCCACGATGCCATGTGCTTTGTCGATACGGTGTTTCGTGGGAAGCCGACGCCGGTGGATCACACCTTCGTGCCGACTGCGGTGTTTTCGCAGCCAGAGATCGGCACAGTGGGGGTGCCGGAGGGGCTCGCACGAGAGCGTTTTCCGGAAATCGACATTTACAAGGCCAGCTTCCGCCCGTTGAAATATGTGCTGGCCGAGCGCCAGGAGCGGATGCTGATGAAGCTGGTCGTCGAGCCTCGGACCGACATGGTGCTCGGCTGTCACATATTCGGACCGGACGCCGCCGAAATGGCGCAGATCCTCGCCATTCCGCTTCGTATGGGCGTGAAGAAGGCCGATTTCGACGCGACCATGGCGCTGCATCCGAGCATCGCCGAAGAGCTGGTCACCATGCGCGAGAAATGGAACCTGCCCGTGCAGGGTTAGCGGCGTCAATCCAGCTTGAATGTCACGCCGACCTGCGCGGCAATAGCGGCCAGGTCCTCGCTGGCGTCGCCGCGCACGGACAGATAGGCCTGAATGGATGTGTTAACGTCGAAGTCGATGCCGGCGCGGCCGAAGATGCTGGTATCCGCATCGTCGAAATTGAACGTCGCATTATCCACGGTGATTTCGTTTTCATAGTGGAAGCGCTGATTGACGCCGCCCTGGATGAAGGGCCGTACCGTATAAGATTCCGCCCGCACGACGCCGAACAGACGTACCGAAAGGTTGCCGGATAATTCCTCCAGCCGCCCATCCGTAAAGTGCGAGCCAAGGCTGTCGGTGTAGTCGTCGCTTGAAGCGTGCAGGTAGCTCAGCCCGCCGCGCAGATCGAGCTTGGCGCTCCCAACCGGAACCAGCACTCCGCTTACGGCCGATGCGGCGAGGCCGAATGTGGCGAAGTCGGCCTTTGCCGACAGCGCATTTTCGATTTCGGGTGATCCGAAGGTGCCGGTCACAGTTACGAGCCCATACCGGACCCCATCCGTGACCAGGCCGTAGCCGCCGGCGGACCAGGAATCGATGCTGGCAGAGCCGTTCTTGAGCTTACCCGGTAAGTTAAGCGAGTTGACATCGATGTCGGTATGGGTGTAGTTGCCCAGCACACCGAAGACGACGGTGCCCTTTTCGACGCCGAACACATCCGAGCCGTCGAACCGCGTGCCGAGCGTCAGCCCATAGTCATCTTCTTCGAATCCAGGGGTTTTGCCCAAAGCCGGGTTAAAATCCGAAGCCACCGAATAGCCGTCATGCGAGAGGTGCTTGTAGCCTGACACCATGAACATGGACGAGGCTGAACCGGGACTGGATACGCCGAACGGCGCGGGTACGGCAAATATCTGCGGCGCCAAGGCGACATCGAGGACGCCGGATACGATGTCCTGGGTCAGGCCCAGGGCCGCCGATCTGGTCGTGTTTGCCAGCTGCGACAGCGCCGCCGCTTGGCGGTAGACCGTCCCAAGCACATCCAGGTTTGTAACGTCCTCACCCAAGACCTGCCCGACAGCGACGGGCACTTCAGGCACTAGCCCTATAATGCCGCCGATCTGGCAATCTGTGGCTAATCTATCGTTGCAGATAGGTAACGTCACGATCTGAGCGTTCGCGGATGTCGCGGCGAGGCCGAGAACAAGGCCGGCGGCAACGGTCAGCAAATGAATGCGATGAGCCGCATAGCCATTTAGCACTTGCGGCCGATAAGCCACCGATTTGTGCCCCCAAGACATCTCTGTTTGCCCCGTTTCCCAACGCCGGATCGTCAGCTAAGAGGGAAAATACCGACAGTGTCCACCTACCCTGGGTTGTGAGCAGAGAAGGTGTCGGCGTTCGGTCCACGCGCTGACCACCGAGACAAAAGATTTCGGGGATTTGCCTGGATTTGACGGCTTGTTTTCATCTGTGTCTTTTTTGCCGCTGAGAGCTAAAACCAGCCATAATCCGGCTTCGGGACGCGGCCAAAGCCGGATTATGAAACTTCACAGGAGCGTCAGGCGGACGTCCAGGCCGTTGCGGGTGGCATTGGAATAGGGACATACGATATGCGCCTGATCCACGATTGCCTGAGCCGTCTCGCGATCGATGCCGGGCAGGCTGATGTCGAGGGCCACGTCGAGGCCGAAGCCTTGGCCGTCGTCGCGCGGGCCGATGCCCACCTTGGCGGTCACCGTGCTGTCATCCGGGACCTTCACTTGCTTCTTTCCGGCGACGAATTTGATGGCACCCAGAAAACAGGCCGAATAGCCGGCCGCGAAGAGCTGCTCGGGGTTGTTGCCTTCGCCGCCAGGTCCGCCAAGCTCTTTCGGGGTTACGAGCTTGACCGAAAATGCGCCATCGGCGGTCGAGGCTGCTCCGGTGCGTCCGCCCGTTGCCGTTGCCTGGGTTCGATAGAGGACGTTCATGATTGGCTTCCTTCGTTGGAGTGCAGGGACATGCGCGCCGGATTCAACCGCGCCCTTCGTCGCCTCAATCTGGCATGCGCAGCTGCGCGCGAAAAGATCGGCGCCGCTCGATGACAAGCATGTGAACGGTCTGCGGGAACGGCGCAGAGTCAGCCCCGGCCCTCGAACAGGTTGCGCATCGCTCTCAGCCGGGGCCCGAAGAAGTCCATGCAGGCGCGTATGCGGGTGGCGCGGCGCAGATCGGGATGCGTCAGCAGCCAGAGTGTGGTGGTCGGCTCTTGGATCGGCTCTGACAGGCGCATCAGCGATGCGTCCCGGTCGCCCAGAAAACAGGGCAACGGGGCCGCGCCGAGACCAGCCCGCGCCCCGGCCGCCAAGGCGGTCAGCGCGCTCGCCCGAAATATGATGCGGTCATCGGGAACCGCCGCGCTGAGCCAGCGCGCCGCGCTGAGATGGGCGAGCGTATCGTCCGGGGCCAGCCAGTCGTGCTCGGCAAGTGTGCTGCCGGGCCGGCTTGCCACATAGTCGCGCGAGGCATAAGGGGCGAAGGCAACTTTCGCCAGGCTCCGCGCGACCAGATAATCCGGCGCGAGCTCCGCCGGGCGAATCGCAATGTCGGCGTCCCTGCGCGCCAGCGTGAAGAACGCGTTGGACAGCGCAAGTTCGACAATGATGCCGGGATGGGAGCGCCGGAATTCCGGCATCATCGGCATAAGCAGTTCCGCCAGCGTATCGGTGGTCGTGATCCGCACTGTACCGCTCGGCCGCAGATCGCTCCCCGCCAGCTTGCGGTCCAGATCGTTCAGCTCACCGAGCACGCGCGCCGCCACGGCGATCGCCTCCTCGCCCGCTGCCGTCGGCGCATAACCGTCCCTGCCGCGTTCGAACAGCAGAACGCCGGTCCGCCTTTCGATCAGATTGAGCCGGCGAAAAGCTGTCGAATGATCCACGCTCAGGTGCCGCGCCGCGCCGCTCAGCGATCCGGCGGTGCCGATCGCCGCGACAAGACGCAGATCGGCGAGGTCCAGGCTTTGCATGGGTTGCAAGCTCATCTTGCGATTTTACCGTCTTCGCTTGCGTACGCCAATCACCGATGATGCAAGGCAGCAAAGGAGAATTTCATGCCCTCCCTCACCCTCATCAGCCATCATCTCTGTCCTTACGTTCAGCGTGCAGCCATCGCCCTTCTGGAGAAAGGCGCGCCGTTCGAGCGCATCATGATCGATCTCGACGCCAAGCCGGATTGGTTTCTGAAACTGTCGCCGCTCGGCAAGGTGCCGCTATTGCGCATTTCTTCCGAAGGCAGGCCAGACGCCATTCTCTTCGAGAGTAGCGTCATCTGCGAATATATCGAGGACACCCAGGCGGGTCCGGCCCTGCATCCCGCCGATCCGCTGGAGCGTGCGCAGCATCGCGCCTGGATGGAATTCGGCTCGTCGATTCTCGCCGACATCTGGGGCATCGAGACCGCCAGCGATCCAGCCGTGCTCGACGCGAAATGGCAGGCCGCTGCTGCCAAGTTCGCGCGGATCGAAGCCGCTCTCGGCGCCGGGCCATACTTTGCCGGTGAACGCTTCAGCATGGTGGATGCCGTCTTCGGGCCGGTTTTCCGCTACTTCGACGTTTTCGACGAGATTGCCCCGCTTGGGATGTTTGACCCCACGCCGAAGGTCCAGGCATGGCGGCGGGCACTGGCCGAACGTCCAAGCGTACGCAAAGCGGTCGACGCCGATTATGGCGAAAGGCTGAGAGCATTCATGCGCCGTTACGACGCGCATCTGCTCACCCGGGCGGCATAAGCACGAAGGCGCGGCGCGAACTTGTATTGATCCCGCTGCCCCTGCTGGGGTATCAATTGCTGGGAAAAAGTCCAGCCCGCCGCTCGGCTGAGGGAAACAATCCGATGTCGCGATCCAAGCTCATACGTTCACCGTTCCTCCGATTGGCGCTGTTTCTGACCGCCGCTTGTGCCCCCGCTGCTGCCTGGGCGCATCCTCATGTCTGGGTGACGGTCGAGACAGAGGTGGTTTACGACGAGCATAAGTCCGTCACCGGATTTCGGCACAAATGGACCTTCGATGAGGCCTATTCGCAGTTCGCCGTCGAGGGACGCGACCTGAACAATGACGGTCAATATGATCGCGCGGAACTGCAGGAGCTCGCCGAAGTCAATGTCGTGACGCTGAAGGAGTTCGATTATTTCACTTTCCCGAAGGTTTCCAATAAGCTGGTCGATCGGGAGCCGCCGAAAGATTATTGGCTCGAATATAAGGACAGATTGCTGACGCTGTACCTGACGCTGCCGCTCAAAACGCCGATCCCGGCCAGCAAAGTCAAGGACTTCACGTTCGGCGTCTACGATCCGACGATGTATGTCGGTTTCGCCTTCGCCAGGGAGAACCCCGTCCGTCTCTCCGCCGCCCCGCCGCAGCTGCGTTCCTGTCGTGAGGAACCCGGACCCGAACGCCGCCCAACGCAACAGTCAGACGCTTGCCGGCCCGGCGGCCAGCGATGCTGCCGCAGCAAGCAGCGTCGCCGAGCTATATGCCAAATCAGTCAGCATAAGCTGTCCGGCGACTTAAGCGGGCGCGATGGTCTTTGACCAACTCTCGGCGATTTCGTCATCCGGCGTATTTCCACTGGGTATTCCGCGATGCAAAACTCTAATATTATGGGCCTGTCCGGAAAAATCTTTTTCTTCAGTCGCAACAATTTTGCCATGAATTCCGCTGTAATAAGGGTAAAGGGTTGGTGGCGTTCCGCCGTAAAGAGGCACAATTTGTAATTGATTGGTGGTTTCGTGATTACTCTGCGCGGTGCACTTGGATTTTTCGCTGCATTATTGTGGGCGACTGCTGGCAGCGGAGCTGAAATAACGCAGCTGAACTTTGCCCATAATGGCGGTCCCGGCTCGCTCTATGAGATGTCGGCGAGCGAATTCGTTCGGCGCCTCAACGGGAAGTTGCCGAAGGGCTTCGTCGTTGTTGCTCACGGCGACAGCAAGATGGGTGACGATACCGCCGTCCTCGCCAAGATTAAGCAGGGCGAGATCACCTTCGGCCTTCCCTCGACGGTGATGTCGTCGATGAGCGAGACCTTCGGCATTTTCGAATTGCCGTTTCTCATCCGCGACCGCGACCAGGTCCGGCGGATCAGCGAGACGATGCTCAGCCCCATCTTGCAGCCGGAAGCGAAGAAGAAAGGTTTTCGTATTCTCGCCGTCTGGGAAAACGGCTTCCGCCAGATCACCAACAATGTCCGCCCGATCCGCCGGCCGCAGGATCTGCGTGGCTTGAAGCTGCGCGTTCCGAAGGGTGTGTGGCGGGAAAAGGCATTCCGTATGCTTGGAGCCGAGCCGGTGCCGATGGCCTTGCATGAGGTGCACAAGGCGCTGCAATCGGGTTTGATCGACGGGCAGGAGAACCCGCTGTCGCAAATACACGGCGCGAAATTCCACGAAGTGCAGCAATATCTGACGCTGTCCGATCACCTCTATACGCCCGCCTACCTCATCGTCAGCGACGAGCATTTCGCCAAGCTTCCGGCCGACGTACAGCGTGTCATCGAGCGTACGGCGAAAGAGATGCAGAGCTGGATCTATGCCACCGCCATCCGCATCGAGAGCGAGTTGATCGATAAGCTCGGCGAGCGGATGCAATCCAATCAGGTCGACGTCAGGGCTTTCGTCGAGGCGAGCCGTCCCCTCTACGGCGAATTCGTCAGGACGGTCCCTGGAGGCGCAAAGCTGGTCAACCTGGTGAACGAGCTTGCAAATTCCGCGTCGGCGTCCACGGTACCGGCGCAATAGGTTTTTGAGGGGTAGGGAAGCATGAGCGCGCCCGCGAGGACGCGCTCATGCAGCTTGTTGGACTCAGAATTGATTAGAGCGTCAGACTTTAAATCGAGATCAGCTGCATTGCATCTTCCGTCGCCCCGGCCGCCAGAGCGGGGGCTATTCATTGTAAAATTCCGGCAATGACATTGCGGCGACGTGATTGGGTCCCGGCTCGCCGCTTCGCGGCGTCCGGGACGACATAGGGGCTGCAACCCCTATTCCTATTTAAGGCACGGCGATCTTGAGCATTTTCCAGCAAAGCATGTCCCCGCGAAGCGGGGACCCAGTAAACTATTGATTTCGTTTGAGTACTGGGTCCCCGCCGCCTTCGCGGGGATTACCACTGAGTGGAGGTAGGCGATGCCACCTAAGCCGATAGGGCTCTAGAGCGCGATCAGGAAAAGTGGAATCCGGTTTTCCGTCCGATCGCGCGACCGGCAAAGACTCGAGAGCGGGCCTCCCGGCTTCGATGCTTCCACTTCAACCGACCCCGCTCTAGATGTGGAGCGTCAAGAGGTTATTCCCGGTGATGGTGAGTCTGCTGATTGGCGGCTTTCCGCCGAGACTAGCATGAGGCCTGTGCCAGTTGTAGCGGTGCAGCCATCTTGGCAGTTCGCTTCTTCGTTGTTCTGAGGTGTTGAAGGCGGTTGCGTATGCCCATTCGCGCAAGGCGGTCTGGATGAAGCGCTCGGCTTTGCCGTTGGTTTGGGGCGTGTAGGGTTTTGTGCGGATGTGCCTGACGGCGAGCCTCTGGCAGGCGTCGCGGAAGCTGCGTGATTTATAGCAGCTGCCATTGTCGGTCATGACGCGAGCAACCGTCACGCCAAGGTTGTTGTAGTGGCGGACCGCGGCTTCCAGGAATGCGACGGCGCTGGCTTGCTTTTCGTCGGGCCTGACTTGGCTGAAGGCGAGGCGGGAATGGTCGTCGGCATGGACAGACATGGATGACTTCTCGTCCTGGCGGCCGCGCGAGCGCCGATGGAACTGGTCGGTCGGGTTGTATTGGGTGTCGGCGGCGTGCCGACGCACCCGGATGCTAGAGGAATCGATCATCTGGGCGTTGCCGTCGTAAGCCTTTGTACGCTGCAAGGGGGCGATCCCAGACGCCCGCTTTCCGCCTGCGGTGGACCGGGACAAGCATGTCGGGCGCGGACCGTGGCGCTCCGGAATGCTTCGCCCGTCATGGCGAAGGCAAGCTCCGCTTGGACGGGGAGCGGTCCGCAGACGCCAGAAGATGCCATCGAGACGCGCCGGCCATCCACTCGCGCAAGCGCCGCGCGGCTTGTTCGGCAACAGACGGCTGGATCACATTCCATTCGATCTCCGTCAGATCAGTGCGTCCATGGTCAAACATCCGTTTGGCGAGCATCAATCACTGCTCGCACCGAATGGACAACCTCCTGAAGGAAATTCACAACTAGAGCGCCGGACGCTCCGCTGAACGCGGAGCTGCGCTCTAGTTCTTTGTTTATGCATCAGATTTATCCGAAAAGTGCGTACACTTTTCGGTCCGATGGACTAGTCTCCGCCGCATTCGTTGCGATAGCGCCGACAATTTCCACGGCCTTCCTGGCCGCGCTCTTCCTTGTATTCGCAGGAGCGTCGCAGCGATTCGCAGTAATTGAACCTGCCGCACTCTCTGCGGTAACGGCTGCAATTGCCTTCGCCGACTTCGCCCCTCTCTTCCTTATAGTCGCATTTACGCTTCAGCCGGGCGCAATACTCCGCCGAAACCACATTCTGCAGCATGCTATCCGCCACCGTCGCGGTGCTGATTCCGCCTCCACCGACCGGCGCTGCCGATGCCGCGGAAAGCCCTCCGATCGCCATGCAGAAAGCGATCGCCGTACCTAAAATAAAGTTGCGCATGTTTTCTCCCCTTCTTCGCTCGGCATGGAGACGATGCGGGGTGCAAGCTGAACTGGATGGGAATGCCGGATCGGGTCGCGGTTCATCTTGCCGCGATTAACCGACGGCGATCGGATGAGGCGCTCGAAACCCGAACGGCGCCGGGGGGCGCCGCTGAGCGCTATTCCGCGGTGCCGGACTGTCCGTCCGGCGTCCTTGCCGGGGTGACCGCCGCACCGGCCGGCGCCGTTTCGCCGCGGCTGCGTTTGCCGCCAAAGATTTCGCGCCGCGTATAGGCGAAGAAGCCCTGCATCTCCCAATAGACCTTGCGATGCCATGGCAGCGGGCTGTGCCGCAGCTGCGTCAGCACGAAAGCCAGCTCCCGAATGGCGGTCTTGACGTGCCGGGCCCGCCACAGCGTCTTCGCCACCAGCGCCCCGCGACCGAACATGTAGCCGCGCATGAGACTTTCGATGTCGGCGGCTTTGCGGCCGTGGTGGTGGTGCACGACGGCCTTCGGCCAATAAAGCCCATGCCAGCCATGACGGCTCGATGCCCATAAGGCGTCGAGGTCCTCGGCCGCATAGTCGGCTCCGGCGCCGAATGCGGGGTCGAACAGGCCGATTCTCTCCAGGGTTTCGCGGCGAAAGGCCATGTTCGCGCCCTGAATATCGCCCGCATGGACAAAGCCGTTCGGAGGATAGGTGCGAGGGGTCTTGGACCAGGAAATGGTGATGGGCGCATCGGTGGGATCGAACAGCAGGATCTGCCCGCCGCAGAAGCCAATCTGTTCGAACTGGAAGCCAAAGGTCAGCTCACGCAGCCAATCGGCCTCGGCATAACAATCGTCGTCGGTGAATGCGATGAGAGCGCCGCGCGATTCCCGGACGCCGCGATTGCGGGCGCGGGAAAGCCCGGCGCCGGGTTCGATGACGCAGCGGAAATGCTTGATCCGCGTGCGCGCTGCGAAGGCCTTCGCCGCTTCCTGCGTGCCATCCGTCGACCCATTGTCGATCAGAATGAATTCCCATTCGCCGCCATATTCGATCCGGTCGATGCCGTCGAGCGCGGCCGCCAGCCGTTCGCCCCGGTTGCGCGTGCACATGATGACGGATACGGCGATTTGCGTCATGCGGCGCGGCCCGAGGGTGGATGGGTCGCGCGCGGACGGCCGCGCCGGGACCAGCGGAATGCGCAAAGCTGCCTTTGTGATCTCATAGCTCTCGCCTGGGCTAATCGCCGCTTGCCGTCAATGTGGCGATGACGCCTGTCCCCAGGCTGATGCGCCGGAATTTCGCGCGCCCACGGTTCGCGTTCACGGCGTCACTCCGATGCATGGCACTAAGCCGCCAGCCGTTCTCGCGGAACCATGCGGCGCAGCGTCGTCAAGGCCTGGGCTTCGAGCGTTTCCGGGCAGCCAGACAGGAACCATAAGCCGAAATGGGAAGCGGCGTAGACCGCGGCACCAAGGCCGATCGTCCCCGCGAGTGCGCCATAAAGCTCGAGCCCCGTCTGCCCTCGCGTCAAGTGCAAGGCGGCGAGCACGGCCGCCGACATCAGCACGACGCTCGCACCCGACCGCCACGCCCCCTTGATCTGTCCGAAGGCGGATATGCCGATCAGCGCGTCGGCAAGCCTCAGATTGAGGATGAGCCCGAAGACGCTGGCAATGCCGCGCGACACCACCAGGCCGACAAGGCCGTAAAAATACGCGCCCGCGATCATCAGCGGCAAGCGGAACAGGAAGACCGCCAGATCGCGCCAAAACAGTGCGCGCGTCCGCCCCATTGCCATGGCGAGCGGATAGCTGGCGCCTGCTATCAGCTCGATCGCGATCATCGGGGCGATGACCTGGATGACGATCACCGCGCCGAGCCATCCTTCGCCGAGGGCAGCCCGTACGAGCGGCTCGGCAACCAGCCCCAGGCCGAACCCGGCGGGCAAAATCGTGGCGATGATGAAGTGCTGACTCCGGCGGTAGCTGTCGCGCAACGCCTCGGCGTTGTCGGCAAGCTGGCAGAAACGCGAATAGAGCGCACGCATGATCGGCGAGGCGGGCGCGTGGACCATGTTGGCGATGTCGCTGCCGACGCTGAACTGCCCCAGCGTTGCCTTGCCCATCAGGCTCGCCACGACATAGCTGTCCATGCGCTGGTTGAGCGTAGTCACGATCGAAACCAGCGACAGCCAGCTGGAGAAATTCCAGAGCTTCGGCAATGAGGCCAGGGAAAGTCCGGGACGGTACGGGATCAGGGCGTAGGACAGGATCAGGCTGATGACGCTGGAGGCGATCAAACTGCCGATCAGCGCCCAATAACTGCGGAACATGATTGCGATGACGATGGCGACCGCGACGGCTGCAAGCTTCGCCGAGAATTCGGTGATGAAATTCTTGGAGAAGCGCATTTCGCGCTCGAAAACGACGAAATAGGGGTTGAGGCCGGCGGTGAACAGCGGCGCCACCGCCAGAGCGTAGAAAATGTGGATCAGCCGCTCATCCTGATAGATGCGGGCCACGAATGGCGCGGCCAGCACCAGCACTGCCGAAATGGCGAGGCCTCTCGCGAGGTTGAGCGTGAACGCCGAGTTGAAATCCTGGCGGTTGGGCTGCTTGATCTGGATCAGCGCAACGGTGACGGGCAATTCGGTGAAGGCGTTGACAATCGCGAGGGTCGCGGTCGCCAGCGCCACAAGGCCGTAATCCTCCGGCGTCAGCAGCCGGGCGAGCACCAGGGTTGCGATGAACCCTATGAAGGTCGTCAGCAGCTTGGCGGCGGTCAGCCAAATCGACCCAGTGACGATACGCGAATTGGTCATCAACGATCTCCGCTCCTGCGCGGCTCGCCGCCGTTCCTGGGCTCTGGCACATTCACCTCGTCAACATGTGGGCGCTCTATCCGGTTGATTTGAATCAAATTTTAAATCTCGGCCCGGCGTAATCCCGCCGATGCAGGACCCTAGCTATCCTTGCCCGCGTCGTTGAGTGCGCCGGGCAGGAGGCCCATCTCCGTTGCCGGACGCAAAGCCGCCGCCGGGCGCGCCGGAAGCGGCAAGAGGCGCCGGATGAGCGCTTTGACCGGCCCGGCGGCATTGTGGCGCGCCTTCTTGTCGAACACCCAGAAGGGATTGCCCAGAAAGGCGAGCGCCGCATATTTGGCGAATGGCGCCCGCTTGCCGCTCTCGGCCCATCGCGGCAGCAGCCACATCAAGAAATCGGTCCGCGCGGCCCAATAATGATGCGCCGCCACCGGCGGGCACTGCTTGCGGATGTCGTCGAGCACGAGCAGCAGGGACTTCGTCTGGTTGGTCGGATCGGCAGAGAGCGACCCGGCGGTTCGCCGGTAGCCGACCAGAAATTGCGGATTGACCACCGCCGGATGACGCGCCGCGAGCAGCAGTGACAATTTCCAATCCTCGCCGCCAAGCGCGCCGCGCTGCTTCAGCGTCGGATCGTAGCCGCCGGCCTCAAGCAGTTTCTCGCGGCGGAATACGGCGCTGCTGCCGTTGCCCACGGCGTTCTCGCGCAGCAGGCCGATGAAGTCGGCGCGCGGCGGCCGGGCTGGCGCCGAGGTCGGATAGACATTGTCGTTCTCATCGATCCAGTAGGAATAGCAGAAGACAAACGGGGTGGCTGGATCGGCCTTTTCGAGTGTCGCCATCTGCGACGCGACATAATGGGGATGCCAAAGATCGTCGGCGTCCAGCGGCGCAATATACTCCCCCCGCGATTCCTCGATGCCGCGATTACGCGCGCCCACCAGCCCTCGGTTCTCCTGATCGACGACCCGGAAGCGAGCGTCGCCGGAAATGCAGGACCGCACCACCGAAGCGGTAGCGTCGGTCGAGCCGTCATTGACGACGATGACTTCCAGATTGGGATAGGTCTGGCTGGCGATGGATCGCAGCGTCCGCTCGACGCACCAGGCCGAGTTGAAAGCTGGAACAATGACGGAGACCAGCGGCTGCACCTATCGGCCCTCCGCTAGCCGCATGGCGCAGCGACGATGCTGACGGAATGTCATGCACGCCGATCCGGGCGGTATCAATTTTCTGCGCTTCGCTGATCATGGGCATCGCGTCCCGGCAGGTCTGGTACGGTTGAACGGACGAGCACATTCTGCCAGGAAATCATCTCCGGAAATTTACCGAGTATCGTGGCGCGAGCAGGGCCTGTTCCTGCGTCGCACAGTATTTGCTGCGTTGCAACATTAAAGGCGTGACAGGGTGCGATGGTTCCCGGTGCTGAGGCTCGGCGCAATAAATTTGCCTTACAGAGAGGCTTGCTGCCTTCAAAAACAGCAGTCGGCGGCGTGTGTGAGCATGGAGCCGGACCGCGCGAAGAGCCGTCCGATTGACGACATTTGCGACAATTCTATTGCTCGGGGCGCATGGCGCTTGGTCTATACAGATGAACGCGTTGAGTAGGTCAGCATCCACAGGACAGCCATGCGATCCGTCTTGATCCCGCCGTGGGAGAAGTGCCGGTCGTTGTCCCGCAAAATCCATGATGTGGCCGCGCTCGTGCTGCTCGCGGCGTTTGCGTTGATCTGGCCGGCCCTGGCAACACCCCAATTCTGGACCGACGCCTTTGCGCAGCGCGATATTCTCGGCGTCGATTCCATCGCCTATTACACGGCGGTCCAGAACCACATCACCGGCGTCGCCTTCGAACGCCGCCCGCTCTTCGGCTATCTGATCCCGCCGCTGAAATGGGCGTATGAGATTTTGTTCGGGCTGGACAAGGGCAATGCCGCGTTCGCCGCGTTCCGTACCGTCGGCGTGCTCCCGCCGCTCATGACCTATGGTCTGGCGCGCCTTCAGCTGAACATATGGCCGAGCCTGGCGCTTGCGGCGTTCTGCGCCGCGACGCTGGTCGTGATGTTCCACAACCTTGCGTTCGAGTCTTATGCGCTCACCATGGCCGCGGGTATTGGCGCGCTTTCGGTGGCGACGGCATTCTACCGTTGGTGTCCGGACCCGGTGACGGAGCGCCCGATGCTTGCGGCTTTGCTGGCGGTCGCGGTGACGGTCACCGCGGGCTGGATCGCGCTCACGCTGCTCTCCGTTCTCCTGGTGTTTCTCATTCCTGCCTTCGCGGCGGCGCGCCGTCCCTGGCAAGCGAAGTCTATGGGGTGGGCTGGTCGCGGGCGGAGCAGGAATGCTGTTCCTCGTGCCCTCACTGGTTAAGCCGGGGGTCGCCAATATCGAAGGGGCAATGGCGGCGCGCAATTTCGTCTCCGCGAATCTGCTTTCGCTCGATGCGTGGGCCAATGTGCTGATCGCCGACTTCATCGCCGCGCTTGCCTATCCCGGCGACGTGCTTCCAGGCTCGCGCTTGCCCGGCATCGTCAATGTCGAGGATTGGATGCCGCCGGTTCGCGAGCAGGCAATGTCCAATCCGTGGGCGTTCCTGCTGGGCGTCGATGTTCCTGGCGCTGATGGCGCTGTCGTGGAACGCCGTACGGAAAGCTGGCATATCAGGCTATCTGGTGCTGGCGATGTGGCTCGCCTTGGGCGCCAGCATCGTGTTTTTCGTCATATGGGGACCGGGCGAAGCGATGCTGTTCTCCGGTTGCGTCTGGCCCTATCAGATCGCGCTCGCGATCACCGGCCGCGCGCAGATCGGCCCGCGCAGGGGTTGGATCGTGGATGCGGCGCTGATCCTGCTCGCCGCATTGATGTTCGCCAACAATCTGGGCGTCCTGAACGAGACCGTCGGCACCTACGATTAGCCCGCCTTAGCACGGCACGGTATAGCGCTCGCTGGAATTCTCGTTTAGATTGTGTATATTTACATATGCAATCTAAGATAGAATTCCATCCACGCGTACCGGTCTCGACGTTCAGGCGGCGCGGCGTCGGAACCTCTTGTGAGAGGAGAGGCGGCAATCGTCAATTGGCGGCGGATCATTCCTCCGGCCTCGACGGATGGAGGAACGGCCTCCCGCCGGAGGCCTGAACCTGCTCGATCTGAAGCGGCGTCCACGGCGCCGGCAGGGCCTCTATTGGGCGAGCGTCATCGTTTCCATTGTCCTGCATGGCGGATTTCTTGCCTATTTGCTGGCCTATGCCAGGCCGCCGGGACAGCATGCGCCTCGTCCTCGCCTCGCCGGCGTCAATGTCGAGCTGATCGAGCGAGGCCCCATTTGCCGCCTTGCCGCGCGCTGACCGGGAGGATATCTCGCCAAGACCTCGGTCACCGGATGCTCAGCCCAGGCTGGCCCGGAACCCGAGGCGGCCGAACCCGGCGCAGTTGATGTCAGCGCAAGCGCGCTGGCAGACCAGATCGGCGCGCCGTTGCCCGAAGACGGCCCGAAAGCGGACAAGACCCTCCCGCTTTCGGAACGGCTCTCGAAGCGCCGCGTCGAGACAAGCCCGGCGATCCCGCACCGCGCGCCGCCGATCGCCACGCCAAGGACACCGGCCAGGCGTTCGCCACGCATAGCTCCGCCAATCAAGGCTGCATGACGTGCCCATGGCCGATCCGCAGCCGAATGACGCTCAGACTGTGCCGGATGCACGACCGCTTCCGGCCTTAAAATCGATTGCCGGTTCCGAGAAATCCGATCCTGGGCCCGGTTCCGAGGAAAGCCGCGCGTCGGTTTTGGACATGGGTGCCCAGGGCAGCCCGGTGGTGGCGGTGCTGCCGAAGGAAGCCGGTATCGCGATGTTCGCGGCGCGCATCATCGAGGACCCGAAAATGCTGCCTGAAGACCGTCCGGCCGCGACCGTGCAGTTATCGCCCGAGCCGGGCGTGGATGGACGTCCCGTTCCGCCGCCGGCCCGGCGTGCGGCTCGCGAGGCCGCCGCCATGGGCACCAAGACCGAACGCGGCGATCCGGAGACCACCGGGGATAAGAGCGCGGGCAGCAGCGCAACCGCAAGGAAAGCGCGCGCCTACAGGGCCAATGTGCGCGCGCGTTTGGCCTCCAATAGACCCGCAGGCGCCTATGGCTCCGGCAGAGCGGTGGTGGCGTTCGACCTGTCGCCTGCCGGTGGGTTGCGCTCCGTGCGGATCGTGCAATCGAGCGGCCGTCCGGCATTGGATCGGAGCGTGCTCCAATCGGTACGTCGGGCCGAGCCCTTCCCGAAGCCGCCCGCGGGGCTCAAACCGGAACAGTTGCGCTTCGTCATCCCCTTCGAGTTCCGATAATCGCCTCAATCCCGCCGCGCTAGTGGCAATTAAGCCGCATGCCGGGCTGCTTCTCATTCCGCCCGAGCAAAGTCACTTCTCCGCCGACGGTGCTCCGTAGTAACCAATGGGTTTATACCTAGGGGGAACGTGATGCGTTGGGGATGGGTACTGTTGGGCGCGGTGTGTCTGTCGGCTTGTTCGACAATTACGAGGGGGACGACCCAGTCGGTGGCAATCAATACGCCGGGCGTCGAAAAGGCCGAATGCGAACTGAGGTCGGAGGGCATCGGCTCCAAGACCGTCGTCACTCCCGCCACCCTCGTGCTGGACAAGAGCCAGCATAATGTCGAGGTGACCTGCCGGAAGAAATGCTACACCGAGGGCAAAGGCATCCTTGCCTCCCACACCGACGAAATGGCCGCGGGCAATTTGATCTTCGGCGGTGCTGTCGGCCTTGCCGTCGATGCGACGAGCGGCGCGATGAACCAATATGAGCCGCAAGTCCAGGTCGCGATGACGCCGATCAAAGGTTGCAAGGCCTAAGCTACAGGCGAGGGCAGGGCCAGCGCTTACGCCCTGCCGTCGCGGGGACGCTGAGGCGCTATTGCCTCGCGGCGATTTTCCGGGCGAGCCGTTCCACGATCATCGCGCCGATCGGCAGGGCCGAAGTGGCCGCCGGCGACGGCGCGTTGCAGACATGCAGCATGCGCGGTGTTTCCTCGAAGATGAAATCATGCACCAACGTGCCATCGCGGAGCACGGCCTGTGCGCGAATGCCGGCGCGATAGGGCGTGAGGTCGGCCAGTTGCAGGCTTGGGCAATATTTCCGGCATTCGGCGAGATAACGGGTTTTCGACAGCGAGTTGCGCAATTCCGTGACCCCGGAGCCCACATGCTTGGCGATCAGGCGCCAGAACCCGGGAAAGCGCAGGAAAGCAGCCGCGTCGCCGGGGGAGAAGGAAAATTTTGGATAACCCTCGCGGGACCAGCCGAGCACTGCGTTCGGGCCGACGGTCACGCCGCCGTCGATCATGCGGGTGAGATGAATGCCGAGGAACGGCAGCGCCGGATCGGGAACGGGGTAGATCAGCGACTTGACGATGGCGTTCCTCGATGGCGGCAGGCGGTAATATTCACCGCGAAACGGCACGATCTGGAACTCGGTCGGCACGCCCGCCAGCCGGGCCAGCCGGTCCGCCTGAAGCCCGCCGCATACGATGAGATGGCGCGCCTTCCACTCGCGTCCGCCCGGCCGTGACGGTGACATATTCCACCGTTTCCGCGATCCCGGTGACCTCGGCGCTGAGCTCGATCTGGCCGCCGGCCGTGCGGAGATCGCGCGCCATCGCTTCGCTGATCTGCGCGTAGTCGACGATCCCCGTGCTCGGCACGAAAAGCGCGCCCAGCCCTGAAATGTTGGGTTCGCGGCGGCGGAGTTCGGCGGCATCGAGCCTTTCCGCGTCCACTTTGTTGTCGCGGGCACGCTGGAAAAGTGCGTCCATGCGCGCGAGCTCGGCGGCGTTGGTCGCGACCAGCAGCTTGCCGCAGACCTCGTAGGGGATGGCGTGCGCCTGGCAAAAGGCGACGGTCTCGGCCGCGCCCTTCCGGCACAGCTCCGCTCTGAAGCTGCCCGGCGCGTAATAGATGCCCGGAGTGGATGACGCCGCTATTGTGTCCGGTCTGATGCCGCGCGACACCGCTTTCCTTGTCGAGCACCAGAATGCCGGCGCCCGGATAGGCCTCGCGGAACTTCGTCGCGGCCGCAAGCCCGACGATCCCGCCGCCGATGACGCAGAGGTCGTGGATCATTCCGGCAGGGTTCCCGCGCCGCAAACGGATGCCGCGTCAGACCTCGTCGTCATCGCGCGGGCCGCCGACAATGCCGGTCACGTCGCCGCCATCATCCTCATCCTCGACTTCGATGAAGGTCTCGTCGTCGGCCTTGAGGTCGGTCTCGTCATCCTCGATCTCGACCAGGTCGTCGCCCTCCAGCTCGGGCAGGTCGGCCTCGGCTTCGTCGAGCGAAACGATTTCCACCGCGCCGGCGGGAGCGGCGATAAGATCCTCATCATCTTCCTCGACGGTGTTGCCGGCGGGCGCGGCTTTGCCGCCGCGTATTTCCTGCTGCTGGAAGATGGCGTGGCAGATCGGGCAAGTGATCGGGGTGCGGTTCAAATCGTAAAACTTGCTACCGCAGCTTTGGCAAACCCGCTTGGTGCCTCGGGCAGCTTTGATTGACATGCGAATGGCCTCGTGAAAACTCAGGCGGACTTTTGGGAAAAATGACTTTCTGCATAGGCATGGATGACGTGTGTGTCAAAGGCAAATAATCGCGATGTGCGCGGGCGCGATTGAGAATTGACAGCAAGGCCGTCGCGCGGCTCTATGGCGCGGATGCGGCCCTTAGCTCGCGCCGCCGCGGAATTCGCTCAGGGTATCGGCCAAAATCATGCCAATGCTTGCCGCCGCCAAATCTGGGCCGCTTTCGGGCCGTGTCAAGGTCCCCGGCGATAAATCCATTTCGCATCGGGCGCTGATGTTCGGCGCCCTTTCCATCGGCGAGACCCGCATCACCGGGCTTCTCGAAGCCGCCGACGTGCTGGCGACGGCGCGCATCGTGCAGGCTCTGGGCGCGGGCGTCGGTTCGGCGGATGGCGTCTGGACCATGACCGGGCGCGGGGTCGGCGGGCTGGTTTCGCCGTCCGAGCCCCTGGATTTCGGCAATTCCGGCACAGGCGCGCGGCTGATGGCCGGCATCGTCACCGGCCATCCCATCGAGGCGCGGTTCACCGGCGATGCTTCGCTGTCGCGCCGGCCCATGGGACGGGTGCTGACGCCGCTCAGGCAGATGGGCCTCACGGTTGCGGAGGGCGACCAGGACACGCTGCCGCTGACATTGCGCGGCACGGCCGATGTGATCCCGATCCGCTACCGGCTGCCGGTGCCCTCCGCCCAGGTGAAATCGGCGATTCTGCTGGCGGGGCTCAGCTCGGCGGGCGAGACCACCGTCATCGAACGCGAGGCCACCCGCGACCACACCGAGAAGATGCTCAGCTATCTCGGCGCCGAGATCGCGATCGAGGACGGGCCGGAAGGCCGGATCATCACGCTGAAGGGCCAGCCGCATCCTGAAGGGCCGCCCGATCGCGGTGCCCGCCGATCCGAGTTCGGCGGCGTTCCTCGCGGCGGCGGCTCTGATCTGTCCCGGCTCCGATGTCGTCTTGCGGGATGTGCTGATCAACCCGACGCGCATCGGCTTCTACGAGACGGTCATCGAAATGGGCGCGGATGTCGCCTTCGAGAACCGCCGCGAGCAGGGCGGCGAGCCGGTGGCCGACATCCGCATCAGGCATGGCGCCTTGCGCGGCGTCAGCGTGCCGCCGGAGCGGGCGCCGTCGATGATCGACGAATATCCGGTGCTCGCAGCTCTCGCGGCCTATGCGGAAGGCGAGACGCTGATGCAGGGCTGGCAGAACTGCGGGTCAAGGAGAGCGACCGCCTTGCCGCCACGGAAACGGCGCTCAGGGCTTGCGGCGTGGAGGCCGTCGCCGGGAAGGACAGCCTGACCGTCATCGGCAACGGGCGCGGTGCGGGGCGGAGCGACCGTCATAACGCATATGGACCACCGTATCGCCATGGCGTTCCTGACGCTCGGCCTTGGCGCGCGGGAACCCATCGCCGTTGACGACATTTCCATGATCGAGACGAGCTTTCCCGAATTCGTGACGCTCATGACCAGCCTTGGCGCGCAATTCCAGCCGGGCGGGACCGGTCCGGCATGATCATCGCCATAGATGGGCCGGCGGCCTCGGGTAAGGGCACGCTGGCGAAGCGGATCGCGCTGCGATACGGCCTGCCCCATCTCGATACCGGCATGCTTTATCGAGGCATCGCGCGCGACATGATACGCCGGGGCGAACGGCTCGACGACGCCGAGGCCGCCGAACGGGCGGCCCGCGCGCTCGATCCCGCGACCCTCCAGGATGCTTCGCTTGCGCGACCGCCATATGGGCGAGGCCGCGTCGGTCGTCGCGCAATTCCCCGCCGTCCGCGCGGCACTGCTGGAAACGCAGAAAGCGTTCGCCGCGCAGCGCCCCGGCGCGGTCGTCGAAGGCCGCGACATCGGCACCGTCATTTTCCCGGACGCCGAGGTGAAACTCTACGTGACCGCCGATCTCAGGGAGCGGGCGCGCAGGCGCGCATCTGGAATTGATCGCGCGCGGTGAGCATATAAGTGAAGACGCCGTTTATGCCGATCTGGAGAAAAGGGACCTGCGCGATCAGAGCCGCGCGGCCGCTCCGCTCCGCATGGCGGACGACGCACACTTGCTCGACACGACCAAATTAGATATAGAAGCTGCATTTTTCGCCGCAGTGAGATTGATCGACGCCGCGATTGGCCGTTCCTGAGCCGCTTGAACAGGGCAAACCTGCACAAAATGGGAAGGAGTTGTTGAGAGTTTCGCCATTCCAGCGCACATTGGTCTTTCAGGCAAAGAATAGTGACATGACGGATTGACGGTTCCAGCACTCTCCCCGCCGGCAAGGAGAGGCTGCCCGTCCGTTCTTTTTTGGCGCGACATGCGCAGCACCAACAGCCGGCAGGGACTTTGATGAGTTTATCTCAAGCAACAGAACAAGGAGCGAGGGACTATAATCCGTCGCAGGAGGATTTCGCGGCCCTTTTGGAGGAATCCTTCAAAACGACGGATATCGAGGAAGGTGCCGTCGTAAAAGGCAGGATCGTCGCGATCGAGAACGATCTCGCGGTGATCGATGTCGGGCTGAAGACCGAAGGGCGCGTCGCCCTCAAGGAGTTCGGCGTCAATGGACGCGGGGCGACGGTCGGTATCGGCGACGAAGTTGAGGTCTATCTCGAACGCGTCGAGAACGCGATGGGCGAGGCCGTGCTGTCGCGCGAAAAGGCGCGGCGCGAAGAGAGCTGGAATCGCCTCGAGGAGAAATTCAACGCCGCCGAAAAGGTCGAGGGCGTTATTTTCAATAAAGTCAAAGGTGGTTTTACCGTCGATCTCGACGGAGCCGTGGCGTTCCTGCCCGGCAGCCAGGTCGACATCCGTCCGGTGCGCGACATCGGCCCGCTCATGAACGTGCCGCAGCCCTTCCAGATCCTGAAGATGGATCGCCGGCGCGGCAATATCGTGGTTTCCCGCCGTTCCGTGCTGGAAGAGACCCGCGCCGAGCAGCGCTCGGAGATCGTGGCCAAGCTGGAAGAGGGCCAGACCGTCGACGGCGTCGTCAAGAACATCACCGATTACGGCGCGTTCATCGATCTGGGCGGCATCGACGGCCTGCTGCATGTCACGGACATGGCTTGGAGGCGCGTCAACCATCCGAGCGAAATCCTCAATGTCGGCGACACGGTCAAGGTTCAGATCGTGCGCATCAATCCGGATACGCACCGGATCAGCCTCGGCATGAAGCAGCTCGAGTCCGATCCGTGGGAAGGCATCGAGGCCAAATATCCGCTCGGCGCCCGGTTTACCGGCAAGGTGACCAACATCACCGACTACGGCGCGTTCGTGGAGCTGGAGCCTGGGGTCGAGGGCCTCATCCACGTCTCCGAGATGAGCTGGGTCAAGAAGAACGTCCACCCCGGCAAGATCGTCTCCACCAGCCAGGAAGTCGAAGTGCAGGTGCTGGAGGTCGATCCTCACAAGCGCCGGATCTCGCTCGGCCTCAAGCAGACCCAGGAGAATCCGTGGGTGGGCTTCGCCGAGAAATATCCCAAGGGCACCGAGATTTCGGGCCAGGTCCGCAATGTCACCGAGTTTGGGCTGTTCATCGGCCTGGATGGCGGCATCGACGGCATGGTGCATCTCTCCGACCTCGACTGGAACAAGCCCGGCGAGGAAGCCCTCAAGGAGTACAATAAGGGCGACGAGGTGCGCGCTATCGTGCTCGATACCGACCCAGAGAAGGAGCGCATCAGCCTCGGCGTCAAGCAGCTGGGCAGCGATCCGTTCCAGTCGGCCGGCACGCTGAAAAAGGGCGCCATCGTCACCTGCGAAGTGCTGGAAGTGAAGGAAGGCGGCCTGGAGGTTAAGATCGTCGACACCGACATGACGGCCTTCATCCGCCGGGCCGATCTCTCCCGCGACCGCTCCGAACAGCGGCCGGAACGGTTCTCGCCCGGCGACCGGGTCGACGCGGCAATCCAGTCGATCGACAAGAACAGCCGCAAGATCACCGTCTCCATCAAGGCGCTCGAAATCGCCGAAGAGAAGGAAGCGGTTGCGCAATACGGCTCGACCGACAGCGGCGCATCGCTTGGCGACATTCTCGGTGCGGCCTTGTCGCGCGCTCAGGAAAAAGACGACGACAAACCTGAAGCGAAATAGGCTTAGACGGGAGGCTTCGGATCATACCGGAGCCTCTCTCGCTTTATGTGTTCCGTATTCCGCTCGAAGGACCCATCCCGCCATGACGCTTGAAGCCGACAGCCTTGCAGAACGCCGCCGCCTCAAGCGCCGCCTCAGCTTCTGGCGGATTGGAGCGATCCTTTTTGCCGTGGCGGCCGTGGTCGGCATCGTCGCCAGCCAGAGTAACGGCTTCATGCAGGGGCTGGGCTTCGAGCCTTATGTCGCCCGCGTGTCGGTCGACGGCTTCATTTCGGACAACCGCGAGCAGCACAAGCTGCTGAAGACCGTGAGCGAAAGCGAGCAGGTGCGCGGGGTCATTCTCTACGTGAACAGCCCTGGCGGTACGACAGCCGGCGGTGAGGCGCTTTATCTGGCGATCCGCAAGCTGGCCGAGAAAAAGCCCGTCGTGGCCGTGTTCGGCACCGCCGCGACCTCGGCAGCCTATCTCGCCGGCATAGCCACCGACCATATCGTCGCTCGCGGGAATAGCATCACCGGTTCGGTGGGCGTTCTCTTTCAATGGGCTGAGTTTTCCGAGCTTCTTCGCAATTGGGGGGTGAAGGTTGAGGAAATCCGCAGCGGCCAACTCAAGGCTGTGCCGTCACCCTTGACGCCAACGGACCAAGCCGGCAGGGCCCTGGTCGAAGAACTCGTGAATGAATCGCGCGACTGGTTTTTCGAGATCGTCACCCAGCGCCGCGAAATCAGCGCAGAAGCGCTCGAGCAGGTGAAAACCGGCCGGATCTACACCGGGCGGCAGGCACTGCAGATCGGCCTCGTCGATGAGCTTGGAGATGAGACTAACGCGTTGAAATGGCTTGAGGAAAAGCGCGGCGTCAGCAAGGGGCTGAACATCATCGACCGGCAGCCGGAGAGTGCCACCAGCCCGTTCCAGATGCACGCCCTGGCACGCGGCACGGCGGCGTTTTTCGCGTCATTCGTACAGCAGACTGCCGAGATTTTAGTCAACGGCACTCAATTTAACCATCTTGACGGCTTCTTTTCGCTTTGGCACCCTCAAAAACAATAATAAACACAAGTAGATCGCCTTAGCGGAATGGGCAATTATGATCAAATCGGAGCTGATCGAAAAGATAGCAGCGGAAAATCCGCATTTGTTCCAGCGTGACGTCGAGATCATCGTTAACGTGATATTTGACGAAATTATTACCTCACTGACTCGTGGGGAGCGCGTGGAACTGCGCGGATTTGGCGCTTTTTCGGTGAAACGGCGCCCCGCCAGATCGGGCCGCAATCCGCGCACGGGCGCGCAGGTGTTCGTGGAGGAGAAGTACATTCCCTACTTCAAAACGGGCAAGGAACTCCGCCTGCGGATGAATAATGATTCTGAAACGAAATCTAAGGTAAAATCGCCACCTAAGCCGAAGAACAAGAAAAAGTAAGCTGGCCCGCTCATAAGCGTTGGAGCTACAAATGCGATCGCTGCGTAATCTTATTCTGTTCGTCGTCGCCATCGCCGCGGTGGCGTTCGCGGTGGCCAACCGCCATCTCGTGCCCTTCGTTCTCGACCCGGTGGCGGGGACCGAGAGCACGTTCTCCTTTGAAGCTCCGCTGTTCGTGCAGCTGTTCGGCGCGCTGATCGCGGGATTTGTCATCGGCGCCCTGGCGGCATGGTTCGGACAAGGGCGCTGGCGCAATGCCGCGAAGCGCCGGGCCCATGAGGTGTTCGAGCTGAGAAAGGAAAATGAGCGGCTGACCCGGCATCTCCGCGTCATGGAACGCGCCCCCCAGATCCGCGCTTTCGCCGCCCAGGCGGACGTGCAGGAACGCCCTCTCATTCACTAGCCGGCAGCACGACGGTGACCAGGCGTCTTATCTCATCCGGCTCCACCTTCGAAGCGGAGATCGGCTATTCGCGCGCGGTTGTTGACGGCGATTGGGTTTTCGTTTCCGGGACGACCGGTTTCGACTATGCATCGATGACGATTTCGCCCGACATCCGTCAGCAATGCGAACAGGCGCTGCGCAATGTCGAGGCGGCGCTGGCCGAGGCGGGAGCAACGATCGCAGACATAGTGCGCATCCGGTATATTTTGCCGAGCCGCAAGGATTTTGCGCCTTGCTGGCCGGTGTTGCGGCAGACATTTGGCGCGGTAAGGCCAGCGGCAACGATGATCGAGGCCGGCCTTTCCGATCCGCGAATGAAGTTCGAGATCGAGGTTACAGCCCGCATATCCGGCGGTCCCGCATCAAAGCGGTGATCGGCGCAAGAAAAAGAAGTGGTCGGCCAATGCCTGAAAATGATCCGAGAAAAAAACACGTCGTCACCTTTTACGATCTGGTTTTCAATCAGAACGAGGTCCGCGACGCGGTCGAGCGCTATGTCGGCGACGAATTCATTCAGCACAATCCGAACATCGAAACCGGCAAGCAGGGCTTCATCAATTTTTTTGAGCGCATGGCGCGGGAGAACCCCCGCAAGCGCGTCACCATCAAGCGCGCCTTCGCCGAAGGCAATCATGTCATCCTGCACTGCCTTCAGGAATTGCCAGGGGTGCAGAATTTCGCCACGGTCGATATTTTTCGCCTTAATGACGACGGCAAGATCGTCGAACATTGGGACGTGATGCAGGCGATGCCGCAGAGAAGCGCCAATCCGAACGGCATGTTCTAGGCGCAGACACCAGTAAATACAGCTGTGAAAATAACTGTGGTGCTTGCACATGCTGCACCGCACTTGATATAGCGTTCTCTTCTTATCGATTGGGCAGGGGCAGGTGCGTTGTCGAGCGCCGAAGTAAAAATCTGCGGATTGAAAACGCTTGAGCATCTCGAAGCGGCCATTGCCGCAGGCGCGAGCTATTACGGCATGGTGTTTTTCCCGCGCAGCCCCCGCAATATCGCGCATTCCGAGGCCACGCGGCTGAGCCAGGCAGGGCGCGGGCGCATCACGAGCGTCGCGCTCATCGTGGACGCTGGACGATGCCGCGATCGATGCCGTCATGGCCGCCGCCGATCCGGACATGTTCCAGCTGCACGGCAGCGAAACGCCGGAGCGCGCGGCCGAAATCCGCCGGCGGACCGGCCGCCCGGTAATCAAGGCGATCAGCGTCGAGTGCGAAGGGGATGCCGACCGCGCCTCGGCCTATGCTGGTGCCGCTGACCTCATTCTGTTCGACGCCAAGCCGCCGCGCGGCATGGCCGGTGCGCTTCCGGGCGGCAATGGGCTCGCCTTCGACTGGCGCCTGCTGTCCCCGTTGCGCGGCAAGATGCGTTTCATGCTGTCCGGCGGCCTGAACGCCGGCAATGTCGCCGAAGCCATCGCGCTCACCGGTGCGGCGATCGTCGATGTATCGTCGGGCGTCGAAACGTCTCCCGGGGAAAAGGACGCCGCGCTGATCCACCAATTCGTCAAGGCGAGCCGGCTCGCGGCTTTGGAAGAGATCGCCAATGGATAATCCGAGCCAACCCGTGCCGAACAGCTTCCGCACCGGCCCCGATGAGAGCGGCCATTTCGGCCTTTATGGCGGGCGTTTCGTCGCTGAGACCCTGATGCCGCTCATTCTGGAGCTGGAAGAGGCCTATGAGACGGCCAAGCGCGACCCCAGCTTCCAGGCCGAACTGGACCAGCTCAATGCGCATTATTCCGGCCGCCCCAGCCCGCTCTATTTCGCCGAGCGGCTGACGGAGCATTGCGGCGGCGCGAAAATCTATTTCAAGCGCGACGAGTTGAATCACACCGGCTCGCACAAGATCAACAACTGCCTCGGCCAGATCCAGCTTGCCCGCCGCATGGCCAAGACCCGCATCATCGCCGAGACCGGCGCGGGGCAGCATGGCGTCGCCGTGGCGACGGTCGCGGCGCGTTTCGGCCTGCCTTGCGTCGTCTATATGGGCGCGACCGACATCGAGCGGCAGAAGCCGAACGTCTTCCGCATGAAGCTGCTCGGCGCTGAGGTGAAGCCCGTCACGTCAGGCAACGGCACGCTGAAGGATGCGATGAACGACGCCCTGCGCGACTGGGTGGCGAATGTGGAGAACACTTTCTACATCATCGGTACCGTGGCGGGGCCGCATCCCTATCCGGCGATGGTGCGCGATTTCCAGTCGATCATCGGCCGGGAGGTGCGCCAGCAGATGCTGGAGCGCGAGGGGCGCCTGCCCGATACGCTGGTCGCCTGCATCGGCGGCGGCTCGAACGCCATGGGCCTGTTCCACGATTTCCTCGATGACCGGCAAGTCCACGATCTACGGCGTGGAGGCGGGCGGCCACGGCCTGGAAGTGCCGAATGGCCACGCCGCGTCGATGAACGGTGGACGGCCGGGCGTTCTCCATGGAAATCGCACATATCTTCTGCAAAATGATGATGGGCAAATTCTCGAGGGGCACTCGATTTCGGCTGGCCTCGACTATCCGGGTGTCGGTCCGGAACATGCCTGGCTTCGCGATACCGGGCCGCGTGACTTACGTTTCCGCGACCGACCGGGAAGCGCTCGCTGCCTTCCAGCTCTGCACGAAGCTGGAGGGCATCATTCCGGCGTTGGAGCCGGCGCACGCACTTGCCTATGTGACGAAGCTCGCGCCGACCTTAACGAAAGAGAACCTGCTGGTGATGAATATGTGCGGCAGAGGCGACAAGGACATTTTCGCCGTCGCGGATCATCTCGGGATGGAAATTTAAGCATCATTCCGAAAAGTGGCTTCCCGGTTTTCGGAAAAAATGATGCGCAGGCAAAGAGTTCGAGCTGGCATCGGCCAGAAGAGGAGCATCGGTGCCCCGCACCAGGATCGACGACACATTTGCGAGGCTGAAGACCAGCGAAGGCCGCCCGGCCCTCGTGACCTTCATCACGGCCGGCGATCCCGATTACCAGACCTCGCTCGACCTGCTTCGCGCGATGCCCGCCGCCGGCGCGGACATCATCGAATTGGGAATGCCGTTTTCCGACCCGATGGCCGACGGCCCGTCAATCCAGGCCGGATCGATCCGCGCGCTCAAAGGCGGCATGACGCTGCGCAAGACGCTGGCCATGGTTCGCAGCTTTCGCGAGAACGACGCCGCCACGCCGATCATCCTGATGGGCTACTACAATCCGATCTACATCTACGGCAATGCCGAATTCCTCCGCGACGCGGTCGACGCGGGCGTCGACGGCCTGATCGTCGTCGACGTGCCTCCCGAGGAGGACAATGAGCTGTGCCTGCCCGCCATCGAGGCGGGGCTGAACTTCATCCGGCTGGCCACTCCTACGACGGACGATAAGCGCCTGCCGGCCGTACTCGCCAATACCAGCGGCTTCGTCTATTATGTTTCGATTGCCGGAATTACCGGCACGCGGGCGCCCGACATTGCGGCGGTCGAGGCGAATGTAGCGCGCATCAAGAGGCAGACCGCCCTGCCGGTGTGCGTGGGCTTCGGCGTCAAGTCGCCAGAGCAGGTCGAGGCCATCGGCGCTTATGCCGACGGCGTCGTTGTGGGTACGGCTTTGGTGAATGCCGTCGCAGAGGGTCTGGACAAGGACGGCTCCGCGACACCATCTACTATTGCAGGCGTAACGTCGCTTGTGTCGCGGCTTGCGCAAGGGCTGGTCCGGCGACCGGTGCCCATGGCTGCGCAACCTACCTGATCGAGGGTATCAGAGTTAGAGGCGTTGGAAGTGAACTGGATCAATAACGTCGTCCGCCCCAAGATACGCGACCTCTGGCATAAGCGGGAGGTCCCGGAGAATCTTTGGGTAAAATGCCCCGAAACCGGGCAGATGGTCTTCTACAAGGATGTCGAGGCCAACCAGCTCGTCATTCCGGGCTCGAACTACCATTTGCGCATGGGGGCCGAGGCGCGCCTGAAATCCGTCTTCGACGAGGGCAAGTTCGAAAAAATCGCGACGCCCGAAGTGCCGCTCGATCCGCTCAAATTCAGGGACGAGCGCCGTTATATCGACCGGCTGAAGGACGCAAAGAGCAAGAGCGGGCTGGAGGACGCGGTGCTGGGCGGCGTCGGCACGCTCGACGGCCAGGAAATCGTCGCGGCCGTGCAGGATTTCGCCTTCATGGGCGGTTCGCTCGGCATGGCGGCGGGCGAGGCGATCGTCGCCACGATGCTGAAGGCCGTCGAACGGGAATTGCCTTATGTGCTGTTCGCCGCATCCGGCGGCGCGCGGATGCAGGAGGGCATGTTCTCGCTGATGCAGATGCCGCGCTCGACCGTTGCGGTGCAGAAGCTGCGCGAGGCGCGGCTGCCTTACATCGTCGTGCTGACCCACCCGACCACCGGCGGCGTGACCGCTTCCTATGCCATGCTGGGCGACATTCATATCGCCGAGCCTGGCGCGCTCATCGGCTTTGCCGGCCCGCGCGTCATCGAACAGACCATCCGCGAGAAACTGCCGGACGGCTTCCAGCGCGCCGAATATCTGCTCGAGCACGGCATGGTGGACATCGTGGTGCATCGCCATCAGCTCCGCGAGACGCTCAGCCGCCTGTGCAGCCTGCTGATGGAGCGCCGCGAGCTGAAGCGCCGAGTGGAGCCCGACCGGTCACCGGCCGACGCCGTCGCGATTGGGGAACAGCCGCGCATCGTTGTCGACAACCCGGCCCGGCTGACGCCGAGCGAAGCCCCGCAACAGGCGGCGAACGATGGCGGCGCCGACGCCGGCAGCATTGCCTTGCCCGCGCCGGAAAAACGCGCGGCCGAATAGATGAGCACAGCATTTCCTCAAAGCCCGGCCGAGGCGCCGATCCGGCTCTTCGCGCGGTGTCCCCGTCGCGCTTATCCCAAAGAGAGTGCGCCGCGATGACCGCTTCCCCAGGCGGAACCGCCGAGCTGCTCGCGCGGTTCGAGCATCTGCATCCGAAATCGATCGATCTGTCGCTGGACCGCGTCAACCGGCTGCTCGGCGCCCTCGGCGATCCGCATAAGTCCATGCCGCCTGCGATCCACGTTGCCGGCACCAACGGCAAGGGGTCGGTCGTCGCCTTCTTGCGCGCCATTCTCGAAGCGGCAGGCTTGCGGGTGCATGTCTTCACCTCGCCGCATCTGCGCCGTTTCAACGAGCGCATCGTGCTTGGCGGGCCGAATGGCGGGCAGCCGATCGGCGAACGGGCGCTGCACGATGTCCTGACCCGCGCCGAAGCGGCGAATGCCGGCCACCCGATCACCTTTTTCGAAATCACCACCGCCGCGGCGTTCCTCGCCTTCGCGGAGCATCCCGCCGATATGGTGCTGCTGGAAACCGGCCTGGGCGGGCGGCTCGATGCGACCAACGTCCTCGACCGCCCCAGGCTGACGGCGATCACGCCCATCTCGATCGACCACACCTCGTTTCTCGGCGACACCATCGAGGCCATCGCGGCCGAAAAGGCCGGCATTCTGAAGTCCGGCTGCCCTTGCATCGTTTCGCGGCAGACCGACATGGCGCTGGGGGTGATCAAGATGAAAGCGCGTGCCGCCGGTGCGCCTCTCCTGATCTCTGGCGAGCAATGGGACGCCTATGAGCAGCACGGCCGCCTGGTGTTCCAGGATGGGCGGGAATTGCTGGATCTGCCTCTGCCGCGCCTGGCCGGCGGCCATCAGATCGGCAATGCGGGAACGGCGATCGCCGCCGCCCGTGCGCTGGACGGCATCGAGATCGACGAGCAGCATCTCGCCAAGGGCCTTACGACGGCTGTCTGGCCGGCGCGGATGGAACGGCTGGCGCGTGGCGCGCTGCACGAGCTTTTGCCCCCGGGGTCCGAAATCTGGCTCGATGGCGGCCATAATCCCGCCGCCGGAGAGGTGCTGGCGCGGGCCATCGCGGATCTCGAGGACAGGGTCTCCCGGCCGCTGCATCTCATCATCGGCATGATGTCGACCAAGAATGCGGGCGCGTTCATCGAGCATTTCGAGAATCTGGCCAGCTTCATCGCCACCCTCGACATTCCCGGCCAGCCCAACGCCTACACGGCGCAGGAACTATGCGCGATGGCCCGCTATAAGGGCTTTTTCGCCGAGCCGGCCACCAGCCTGCGCCAGGCGCTGGAGCTCAGCTTCCGCGAGTTGAAGGAGCCGGTGCGCGTGCTGATCACCGGCTCGCTCTACCTGGCGGGTTACGTGCTAGAAGCGCAGGAGCACGGGCTGAGCGCCTGAGAAGGCTCCGGCAGGCGGGTCGTGTCGGCTGCAACGCGTAGAGACAGTCGTCGAGCGGCAGCAACGTGGAGCGCCAACAGGGCTCGTCCACCGCTACCCGCGCACAGGTCATAAAACGACGGGCTTACAATTTCTTGAAATCGTTGCTGGCGACAATGGGCTCGACGAACGGCGCCTTATAGAAGATGTGCACGCCGATCTTGGTCACTCGCTTCACCATCTTCTTCCAATCGGGCGACACATAGGTTGCGTGGTAATGGGTCGCGCCGCCGATCTCGTCCAGATAGACCTTGCCGGAGATGACGTTCTTGGCGACGTCCAGCGCCGTGTCCCATTGCTTGCGGTCTTTCGGCGTATCCGGAACGCCGTCGCAGGCAAACGAGAACTGGCAGGCATTCTTGTTCCACTGTCCCTGGAAGACGACGCCGCAAATTGTGTTCGGGTAGAACATGCTGCGCACCCGGGTCATGATCACCTGCCCGACGGCGATCTGCCCTTTTACGCTTTCGCCACGCGCTTCGAAATAGATCGCCGTGGCCATGCAGCGGAATTCACGCGCCTGGAATTCCTTCTCGGTCAGGCCGCCGAAGATGTTCGATCCGATCTTTTCGCCGTCACCTCCGCCGACACTGGCGAGTTGCATCAGATCCGACCAGGTCGATCGCGAAGCAGGTCTGCCGCCGGGCGATGCCGCCTGGGCAGCGGCTAAGGCGGCGAGGGTTGGACCTTCAGCGGGAGCGGGCTCCGTCTCGGCGGGAGGCGCCGCGGCAACGGCGTCTCCGGCACGGCGGGAGGCGCCGCGGCAACGGCACTCTCCGGCACGGCGATAGGCGGCGGCGAGATGAAGAACAGCGCGGCGCTGGTGCCCGTTGCATCCAGCGGTTGCTCCATGACCGGCGCGATCAGCTTATTGACCGCCAATTGCGGCAAGGACAACCGATCCGCCTTGCCACCACGATTGACGTCTTGGGGCGGCATTGCGAAGGGCGCCGATGCGCGCGGTCCCGAACCCATATCCAACGGCGTGAGTGAGGCGGCCACGAATTGCGGCTTCTCCAATGCGCCGACCGCGCTTTCGGCGCGCATGGTCACGTCGTCATAATCGGCGCGATTCTGCTTGCCGGTCCTGGCAAAAAACCGATTTGCCTGCGGGCCGAGCGGAATATGGCTGCCGGCGTTTTCAGCCGGACTTCGGAAAATCCTGACGACGTGAGCGCCGCCGGCTCCGGCCGAGCCGCGGGAAGACAAACCATGGTCGATGAGCGCCGAGATTGCGCCAAGCAGGGAAATGACCGTCGTGGCGGCGACGATGCGCCGGCCCCGGCCTGCCAAGCGAAGACTTATCACAGTTCGACTTACCATCCCCAGCGCCCCATACGCCGAATATCGCCAGCAAACTGGCTACCCCAGAGTTTCAACCTGTTTCACCCTTGAACAAGGATGAAACTCCATAAAGGTAAACGTATTATTATGAGCTCCTGCCCGAGCCCGCGAGCATTAATCATTGGCGTGCAACTATGGAGAAATTAAGTTGCACTTTTTCGCGCCAGGCGAGGGGCGTGGCAATCATATTCAGCATTCGCATTAGTGCGTCCATTTGAATCAACTGACGCTATCTATGAGGTACACAGACTTTCCCGCCCGGCAGCCAAAACTTGACGTTTGTCTACTTGCTTGATGGAAGGTAAATTTGCGGCATGGCAGCTAAGCTGAGCAACTGGGCTCGCACCATCAAACGCGACGCTCATGCGATATCTCTCGCGGCTCGCGATCCTCGCACGCCTTGGTTCGCAAAGGTTTTGGCGCTGTGCGTTGCGGGATACGCACTCTCGCCGATAGACCTGATCCCGGACTTCATTCCGGTGCTGGGCTATCTCGACGACGTGGTTATCGTGCCGCTCGGCATTCTGGCGGTGGCGAAAATGATCCCGCCGGACATCATGGCAGAGCACCGGGCGGCTGCCGCTCTCGCCGGAGAGCGTCCGGTAAGCCGAACCACGGCCATCGTAATTGTCTGCGTCTGGGCAGCATCGGTCGCGGTGACGGCCTGGCTCGGTTATCGCTATCTCACGCGATGAATCGCAAACCGATTCGCCGAGAACTCCGTCCGGAACCGCAACACTTGTGGCTCAAGCGTTAATTCTTCCATCAATACTTGCTGGCTCACCATCGATTTAGCAGGCGTTAATTGGCGGCCTTCTATGCCAGCGACTGGCAAAACGGAGTTTAAATCAACGTGGCGTACCGTCGGATGAGCTTAGTTCGCTTATCCGTGCGATCGCCGCGGTTCCGGGATTCTCGATGCCTGCTCTTTTGACCAAAAGCTACCTTCGGCGACGTTTTTGGCTGGCGAGCCTGACCATCGGCATCATCATCATTATCTCGCTCGCGACGGGATGGTACATGCTCTCCTCGTTCCGCACGAATGGGGATTATTCCAAGCTGTTTACCGACCTTATGCAGGCGACCAGCCGGTTCGAATCGGAAATGTTGGCGCCGGCATCCACGGACGATGCGGCTGCGCACGAGCGCCTCGGTGAGGCACTCGGGGACGTAACCTCGATTTACGCGCTCATGCGGCATCTGGACGGCGACGACGCCGATACGGTCAGGGCCGAATGGCATGCGATCGAGAAGGGCTTCCGGCTCTATCCGCACGCGACGATGGAACGATATGGGTTGAATAGCGGAAGCATGCCGCAGCAGCTTCTGGAGGTTTGGGAAGCACGTGACACTTCAGGCAACAATCTCGAGGCAGCCATAAGCGAACTGGTCACTTTCGGTCAGAAGATGGTGGCGGTTCGCGACCATAGCAGCCCAAAATATCACGCCTTTGCCAATTATATCAGGCACCATATCCACGACCGCATCTGGCCGTTCTATCACAAGGCGCTGGATTCGATCGGCAAGAGCACCAGGGACAGTGCCCGGTTGGGATTTCTGTTGCTAGCCGCCTGTGCCTCTGCCGTTTTTCTCATGGCGATCTTCAATGTGGCTTTCATCTTCGTCCCGATGTCGGGCGCGATATTGAAGACGCAGGACGACCTCGTGCAGGAGCGCGACCGGGCAATCGAATCGGAGAGAGCCAAGCGTGATTTCCTGGCTTTGATGAGCCACGAACTGCGAACTCCGATGAATGGCGTTCTCGGCTTCACCAATCTCCTGCTCGGCTCGAACCTGACCCCGAAGCAGAAGGAATATGCGGAGACAATCCAAAGCTCCGGGCTGACCTTGCTCGATCTGCTCAACGACATTCTCGACATCTCCAATATCGAAACGGGTTCGCTCGAGCTCGAGACGTCGAATTTCTCGCTGGAGGAGGTCGTTGCCGAAGTCACCTCCCTGCTTGGACCGCAGGCTTTCGCCAAGCGTCTCGACATCAGCGCTTTTGTCGATCCGTCCTTGTCCGAAAACATGGCCGGCGACGTTGGGAGGCTGCGCCAGATCCTGCTGAAGCTTGCGAGCAATGCGATCAAGTTCACCGAGCAGGGCGGCATCGCCATCGAGGTCCGCTCCCGTGGTGCGCGGCCCGATGGCGGCCATGACGTGAATTTCAGCGTCACCGATACCGGCATCGGCATACCCGCCGATCATCTTGCGCGGATTTTCGATCATTTCACCCAGGTCGACAGCGGTGTCCGGCGTCGGTATGACGGTGCCGGTCTTGGATTGTCCATATGCAAGCAGCTCGTTGAGCTGATGGACGGCGAAATCCACGTCGAAAGCAAACCCGATCAGGGCAGCACATTTTCGTTCCACATTCGCCTCGCCGATCTCGTGCCGCCGGGCGTGAAGATCCGCGACAGCTTCAATACGGATCTAACGCGCCGCCGCTGCCTGGTCGTCGACGACAACACGTTGAATCGGCGGATCGTCCGCCTGCAGCTGGAAGGCTTCGGCGCGGAGGTCGACGGCGCACCGGACGCGCAGACGGCGATGGCGAGCCTTGCCGAGGCGCACCGCAATGGCCGTCCATATCACATCGCGATCATCGACCACATGATGCCCGGCATCGACGGCCTGACCTTACGCCGCTTGATCAGGGAGCAGCAGCAATATGCCGGTCTGAAACTGATCATCTCCTCATCCGGCGGCATTGCTTTCGACCAGCAGGCGCGCGCGCTTGGCTTCGACGCTGCTTGCCCGAAGCCGGTGGTGCAGGAAAAGCTTGTGATGCAGGTTCACGAGTTGCTGCAGCGCCCGGCGGCCCTCACGGCACACGCGCCGCTCGCGCATCTGGAGCCCGTCCTGGTGGCCGAGGCCCCCACCGAGGAGGTCAAGGACCGGAAGCCCCGGCTGCTCGTCGCGGAGGACAACCCCATCAATCAGCGGCTGATCTCGACGGCGTTGAAACAGGCCGGCTATGTCGTGGACATGGTGGGCGATGGGGTCGAGGCGGTTCACGCGGTGCAGCGTCTGCCCTACGACCTCGTCCTGATGGATATTCGCATGCCGGTGATGAGCGGCGTGGAAGCGACGCAGCGCATCCGTTCGATGAACGAGCCGGCGGCCTCGTTGCCGATCATCGCGATGACCGCGAACACCATGGTCGGAGACCGGGAGGAATATCTGGATGCCGGCATGAACGACTATGTCGCTAAGCCGATCGACTTCCATATGCTGCTGCGGAAAATTGAGGGTTATCTCAGCGGCGGGGAGACGGAGGAAATGGTGCCTGACGAAGTGCAGGCGCTCAAAGCGTCGGGCGTGAAACAGACGTGACGGCGGCGGGTCGCCTCCTGGCCAGGCTGCCGCTTCAGTCCGCGAAGATGACGCGAAGCCTTTTGGCGATGGTCTGAGCATGGCCGAACGGCGCAGCGCCTTCCGCCAAGGTTAAAGCCTGTGCCGCGGCCGCGGCTCCTTCTTCGCCGAAACGCTGCAGCAGCGATGAGCGCAGCCAGCCTTCCGCCTGGGCGTGACGCCGTTTGGCGAGCGTCGCTCCAGCAATATGCGTGAAGCGCTCGTCGGCAGCCGCTGTCAGCTCGTCCA
The DNA here is from genome assembly GCA_963731855.1 of uncultured Alphaproteobacteria bacterium. Lineage (GTDB taxonomy): Bacteria > Pseudomonadota > Alphaproteobacteria > Rhizobiales > Rhodomicrobiaceae > R-RK-3. Next base: position 505,334 of record CAVSXH010000005.1, read on the forward strand.
GTCCTTCGCCGTTGGCTGCTGACAGCAAGAGACAGGCGACATCGCCGCCACTCGCCAGCCCCAGCGCGCCTTTCAGATCGGCAAGCGCCCGCCTGGCCGGCGGTCCCATATCGGCCTTGGTCACTATTGCGATGTCGGGAATCTCCATGATCCCCGCCTTCATGAATTGCAGCAAATCGCCCGAGCCCGGCTGCACGCACAGCACAACCGTGTCGGCGACGGTGGAAATGTCGGCCTCGGATTGGCCGACCCCGACCGTTTCGACGATGACACGGTCGTAGATAGCTCGCATCAATATGACCGCCGGGAACGCCAGCTCCGCGAGCCCTCCGAGCTGCCCCCGCGCGGCCAGCGAGCGCACGAACACGCCCTGGTCCTCCGGATCGGTGCGCATCCGGATGCGGTCGCCGAGCAGCGCACCCCGCGTTATGCGCGAGGATGGATCGACCGCGATCACACCGACGGTCACGCCGAGCGCACGCCATTTTCGAACCAGGCCGTCGATCAGCGTCGATTTGCCGACGCCTGGCGGCCCGGTGAAGCCGATCACATGCGCGCGCGGCGCCAGATAGGCTGCATCGACAAGCGCGGCGATGGACGATCCGGCGGCTGCCTGTTCCACGCTCGCCAGGGCCTCGGCGAGGGCGCGCTTGCCGCCCGACCGCAACGCCGCCAAACCCGCACTCATCGCCTCACCGTCCCGCGTTCCGATCATGCCGGCCATGATTGCGATTTGGCGCGTGCCGGCAAGCGAAAACGCGCTCAGTGGCGAGCCCGTATTCAGTCAGGAAGGGTGTGCACGGGCTGGCGCAGACCTCAGCGGATCGCCATCGGGCCTCACGCGGCGGTCGGCTCTTGCACGCCACGCATTAAGCTGCGCTGCGTTCCAGCGATTGGCCTGCCGCCGCGACCGGTCCGAGCAGATTGACCATCAGCGCCGTCGCCAGCGCGTCGCCGGTGTTCACGATCCGGTGCGGCCGGTCGCCGGCATAACGGGCGGTCTCCCCCGCATTCACCTGGAACTGCTCATCGCCCGAGGTCACCGAAACCGAGCCGGCCAGGACCGTAAGATTCTCGATCGAACCGGCGGGATGCGGCTCCGATTCGAGGATGCCGCCGGGCTCCGCCTCCAGATGATACCATTGCACCAGCTCGACGGTCTTGATCCAGCCGATGATGCGCAGGCGGCAACGCCCATCGTCGCTCATGAGCAGGGGTGTGCCGGAAGGGCCGAGCTTCTCGACGAGGGCAGGGGCTTCTTCGCCCCGAAGCATTTCCTCGATGGGCGAATTCAGCGCCTTGGCAAGCTTGTAGAGCGTGCCTAGCGTGGGATTGGTTTCGTTCTTCTCGATTTGCGAGATGATGGACTTGGCCACGCCGGATTGCTCGGACAGATCGCCGAGGGAATAATTGTAGGCCCGCCGCAGCCTGTTAATGGTCTTACCCAGCTTTGCTGCCATATTTGGCGGTTCCGACATGGAAGGGCCCTTTCGCATTGACATTTTTTTGCTATGACCTCATCTACCTGTTGTTCTATAAAAAGAACAGACGGAACGGTCTTCGGCGCATCGAGACGTATGGCTTGCGCGAAACAGGAGGGCCGTTACGGTGTCCTCCGGCGTTTCACGCGAGACTTGGCGGGATGACAGGTTACCTTTTTATCATCGGCGTTCGTTTCTGAAAACAAAATTCGGAAAATGGCCCGATTATAGGTAAGACGTTTGCAAGATGCGCATCTTTGCGCAATGCGATACGCGGGACACTTGGTTCAAGCGGAGACGGCCATGGCAAAAAAAGCGGCATTGCAAATCGTTACCGCGAACCATCTCCTCGAAGGTCACTCGATATACCTTGGCGAGGACGGCTGGACGGCCGATCATCACGCATCACGGGTGGCGGCAACGGCCGAGGAAGCTGCCGCGCTCGAGGCTTTGGGCCGCGTGGACGAGGACGCCAATCAGGTCGTGGGCGTCTATCTGGTCGCGATCGAATTCGATAGCGACGGCAATCCGGAACCGACCCACTATCGGGAGAAGATGCGCGTTCGCGCCCGGCCGTCATTCTGGCCAGACCCGGTCAAGCCGCGTGTGAAAACCGCCAAGCAGAAGAATGACGGCGAGGCAAGCCATGTATCTCTATGACGAATTCGACCACCAGTTCGTTCGCGAGCGTGTGGCGCAATTTCGCGGCCAGGTGGAACGGCGCCTGACCGGGGCTCTGAATGAGGAAGAATTTCGCCCATTGCGGCTGATGAACGGGCTCTATCTGCAACTGCACGCCTATATGCTGCGCGTCGCGGTGCCTTACGGGACCCTGTCGTCCCGGCAGATGCGGCAACTGGCGCATATCGCCGACAAATATGACCGCGGCTACGGCCATTTCACCACCCGGCAGAACATCCAATATAATTGGCCCAAGCTTAAGGACGTGCCGGACATTCTCGACGAATTGGCGGACGTCGAGATGCACGCCATCCAGACATCCGGCAACTGCATCCGCAACGTCACCGCCGACCCCTATGCCGGCGTCGCGGCGGACGAAATCGCCGATCCGCGCCCGACCGGCGAACTGCTCCGGCAATGGTCGAGCAATCATCCCGAATTCTCGTTTCTGCCGCGCAAATTCAAGATCGCGGTAACCGGCGCCACCGCCGACCGCGCGGTCATCAAATTCCATGATATCGGCCTGCGCATCGTGCGCAATCATGACGGCGAACTCGGCTACGAGGTCTGGGCCGGCGGCGGGCTGGGCCGGACGCCAATGATCGGGATCAAGGTCAGGGATTTTGCGCCGACCGCGGACATCATCCGCTATGTCGAAGCCATCATGCGCGTCTACAATGCTGAGGGGCGGCGCGACAACAAATACAAGGCCCGCATCAAGATCCTGGTCCATGAAAAAGGCGGCGAGAATTTCCGCCAGGCCGTCGAGGACGAGTTCGCCCGTATCGAGGTGGACGGCTCGGTGCCGGTCCAGAAAGAGTTGCAGCGGATCGAGGCGTTCTTTGCGCCCCCGGTTTACGACGCTCTCGCGGACGAGGGTGCAACGTCTTTGCCTGGCAATGGCGGCAATCCCGATTTCGCCCGCTGGGCGCGTGTCAATACGAGAGCGCATAAAGCGCCGGGCTATGCGATTGCGGTGATCTCACTGAAGCCTAAGGGCGGCGCTCCCGGCGACGCGACGGGCGAAGAGATGCGCGCCATGGCCGATGCCGCCGATAAATACAGCCTTGGCGAGCTGCGCGTTTCCGCGGAACAGAACATCATCCTGCCGAATGTGAAGAAATCCGACCTGTTTGCGCTCTGGCAGGATCTGGAGCGGGCGCGGCTTTCGACACCAAATGCCGAGCTGATCTCGGATGTGGTCGCCTGTCCCGGCATGGACTATTGCTCGCTCGCGACGGCCCGCTCGATCCCGATCGCCCAGGAGATCACGGAGCGCTTCGCCGAACCCAGCTTGCAGGAGAAGATCGGCCCGATCCGGATCAAGATTTCCGGCTGTATCAACGCGTGCGGTCACCATCATGTCGGCGATATCGGCATTCTCGGCCTCGAGAAGACCGGTGCGGAAGCTTATCAGATCACGCTGGGCGGCGATCCGACGGAGACCGCCGCTATCGGCGAGCGTTCCGGCCCCGGCTTTCCGGCTGAAGGCGTCACGGACGCGATCGAGCGTCTGATCCACTTTTATCTCGATAAGCGGCAGGACGGGGAGACCTTCAAGCAGGCCTATCAGCGCCTCGGCCACAATGTCATGAAGGACGCCCTTTATGCCGCTCATTAAGGACGGCCATTTCGTCGCGGACGATTGGCGGCGTCCGGCGGCGGGCGAGGAAATCCCGGCGGCCGCCAAGCTGCTCTTGCCGCTCGATCGGCTGATCGGGGAAGGCCCCGCGCTCGCCGAGACAGGGCACAGCCTGGGCGTCGAGGTCTCCAATGATACCGATTTGGCGCTTCTGGACCCTTGGATGCGGCACCTGCAGCTCGTCTCCGTTGGATTCCCGAAATCCTCCGACGGCCGGGGCTTCTCGATGGCGGCCCGGCTCAGGCGTCACGGCTATCGCGGTGAATTGCGGGCGAGCGGGCACCTCATTGCCGACCAATATGCGTTGGCCAAGGGATGCGGCTTCGACAGCGTCGAGATTTCCGAAGACCAGGCGGCCCGACAGCCCGAAGCGCATTGGGCCGAGGCCGAGCGCTCCATGAGCCTTGCCTATCAGCGCGGCTATGGCGGCGTCCGCAATATTCTCAGCGCGCGCTGGGCGGCGGCGGATTAGACCGTCTTGCGTTAAATAGGCATAGGGGTTGCAGCCTTTATGTCGTCCCGGACGCCGCGAAGCGGTGAGCCGGGAGCCCGATCACATCGACGCAACTTCATTGCCGGAATTTTACAACGAATAGGCCCCGGCTCTGGCGTCCGGGGCGACGGGAGATGCAATGCCGCTGATCTCGATTTAAGGTCTGACGCTTTTGGCGGCGCTCAGTTCCCTTAATCTGTCCTGCCGAGAAGCTGGTAGATGAGCAGCCCTATCCATTCCTTGGACGCAAGGTCGACGCGCCGCCACGCCTCCGAGGGACGCGGCGGAAATCGCAGCAGGTCTACTGGGCCGCGAGTACGGAAATCGACTGGCCAGGGCATGAGGTCGAAGCCGGCCGCTCGGAAGCTGCCTATGGCGCGCGGCATGTGAAACGCCGAAGTGACGAGCAGCCACCGCTCGCCCGGACGCGGCGCGACCAGCGCCTTGGTGAATGCCGCGTTCTCGGATGTGGTCCGCGATGTCTCCTCCAGGAGAATGCGTCCCGGATCGATGCCGATGCGCGTGAAGAAACGTTTGGCCACGCCCGCCTCTCCCATGCTGCGATAGAGCAGCGCGCCATCACCTCCCGAAATGACGATCCTGGCGTTTGGAAAGCGAAAGGCGAGCGCGGCGGTTTCGGTCAAGCGTTCGGCTCCTTCGTTGAGGGCGATCTCGTCCCGTGTGCTGGTAACGAGCGTGTCGACGACCCCGCCCAGAACGACGATGCCAGCGACGTCGTTCAACTCCTCCATCGAGGGTCGTGAAAATTGCTGCTCCAAACCGAGCATCATGGCGTTCCCGAGCGGTGAGAGCCCGGCAACGGCGTAGATCATTGCCGTAATCAGGAGAATGCGAATGCCGAGGCGGGGGCTGCCGCGCCAATAAATCCAGAAGCCCAATGCAAAGAGCAGAATGAGGAAGCTGGAAGGCTGAAGGAAGAACCAGATGATTTTCGATGCGTAGAAAAACATGCGTTCGCTCCGGCCGCCGCGGCAAGTTTAGGCATCATCTGGGATAAAGATCGTGCCCTGGCGAAGCCGGAGCCCCATTCTGATACGTCGGAACGGATAAGCTCTCGGGCCATATCCCACAGACTGAGCGCGAGTGTCCACTGCCCGCCGGAATTTGCGCGGAACTTTGCGCTCACTTTACCATTCTTGAATGTAGCAACCCGGCCTCTATATAGTGAGGCGGGTTTCCGGAGCGCCGCATGGGCTCCGCAGCGTCACTCCGGCGCGTACCCGGCACGTTAAGGTCGCTTTTTAAGGGCTTTGGGATGTCGCGCATTACGAATAATCCTCTCCTTCTCGGTTTTGAGGATATCGACCGTATGCTCGATAGCATCGCCAAGGCTTCAGTCGATGGTTATCCGCCGTACAATATCGAGCGAATTCCCCCCACCGATGGAGAAAACGAACGCATTCGCATCGTGCTTGCTGTGGCCGGGTTTACGCGCGACCAGCTTGAAGTTTTGGTTGAGGATAACCAACTTACCATTCGCGGAAAGCAGGAAAACGATAAATCCCGTACATATCTGCATCGCGGCATAGCCGCCCGGCAATTCCAGCGCAGCTTCGTGCTTGCCGACGGGTTACAGGTGCTGGCGGCGGTGCTGGACAACGGTTTGCTTGCCATCGATCTGATGCGCCCTGAGCCAAGCCGTCGCATCAATAAGATCGAAATCAGAGAACGCGCATAATGCTGTATACTCACCTTGTCGAGTCACAGTGCAGTGCCCAGGTTGACACTAACAGAGGAGAATTCCATGTCTCAGGAAGAGCACACATTAGCCGCTCCTCTCTCAATGTCTGAAGTTGAATTCGCGGCGCTTGGCGACGGTGAGATCGCATATATCAAGACGCTCAGCCCCGAACAGGCCCAGCATATCTATCCGCAATTGGAGGGATTGCCTGACGGGATTACGATTTTTGCAGTGCACGCCGCTGATGGAACGCCCCTTGCGCTCACGGATACGCATTTCGCGGCCGTCGAAAATGCCAAGGAGCATGACCTGGAGCCGGTAAGCGTGCACTGACGGGTTACTGAGGCGGGCGCATCGGGCGCCCGTTTTCATGTGGGGCGGTATTCTAGGCCGCGTGCGAAGCCGCCGGCTCTGTGAGCACGGCGTATAGCGCTTCCTTCTCCCGCGAAGAGCGGAGCTTTTCCACCGCAGCAGGCTCCCTCATCAGACGAGAAATCCGGGCAAGGGCCTTCAGATGGTCGGCGCCGGCATTTTCGGGGGCCAGGAGCAGAAAGACGAGATCCACCGGCTCTTCATCGATTGCATCGAAATCGATCGGTTCTTCCAGACGGGCGAACAGGCCGACAATGTGCGTCAGCGCGCTCATCTTGCCATGCGGTATGGCGATGCCGTTACCGACCCCCGTCGACCCAAGCCGTTCCCGCTGAAGCAGGATATTGAATATCTCATGCTCATCGATGCCGGTAAGCTTCGCCGCCCGAACCGATAATTCCTGTAGAGCCTGTTTCTTATTGCCCGCCTTCAAAGCTGGGATGACGCCGTAAGGTGTGATCAGATCGCTTAGATCCATAGTCTTCCATACGCTCCGTTGGCCACTAGCATCAGGCCTTGAGAGCCTTAGCTATTGCGGTCCGATTGCGCCAATATTCCTCCCGGATCGATCCAGCCAATATGGCCGTCCTGCCTCCGGTACACAACGTTCAGGCGGCCATGGCCCGCATTCTTAAAGATAAGAAAGGGCTTATTCGCCAGGTCCATCTCCATCACAGCGTCGCCGACCGTCAACTCGTGTATGCTCGTCTGCGTCTCAGCCACGATCGCCGGAGCCAGCTCCGTATCGTCATGGTCTTGCTCTTCGTCACGCCGGATCACATAGTCGATCGCAGCAAAATCGCCGTCGCCGGCCCGTGCCGCGGACGTATGATGTTTCTTCAGTCGGCGTTTGTAACGGCGGAGGCGCTTCTCCAGCCGGTCCATTGCCTCGTCCACGCTCGCGTGGGCATCGGCCGCCGTCCCCTCCGATTGCAATGACAGCCCCGATGCAAGATGCACCGTACACGTGGTGGAAAATTGACCGTGCTCTTTTTCTACGAACACATTGCCAGATAATCCGTGGCTGCCATATTTTTCGAAAGCTTTGTCGAGCTTCTCGGTCACATAGCTCCGAAGAGCTGAACCCAAATTAAGGTTTTTTCCGGTTACTTGAATGGCCATCTTTTTTTATATTTCGCGTGATCAGCAGCCGCCCATCACAGTGCTGCTCAAACGCTGTTGACATCTGGCCCAAGACCGAGGCCGTTTGTATCCCACTCCGCCCCTCAATAGTTGAGGCGGACCCTATGCCAGTGCTCGTCCGATGTCAAACAGGACCAGTATTGTGGTACGAGTTTGACCCTGTGGAAAGAGAGAAAGCGCTCCGTTCTCCGGTGCGTGTCATAAGGGTCATCACCTAGACGCAACGAGTGAGCGGATGGAGGAACTGTTCTTGTTCCGGCGCCGCTGAACCGATGACGGAATTCGCATAATTTCCCGGTATTTAGCCACGGTGCGCCGGGCAATATCGATACCGTCGTTGCGCAGCAGGGCGACGATCTTGTCGTCGGACAAAATCCGCCGCGGCGATTCGGCGTCGATCATCTCCTTGATCCGGTGCTTCACGGCTTCCGAGGAATGGGCATCGCCCGCCCCCGCCGCCGCGATGGCGGAGGTGAAAAAATATTTCAACTCGAACGTCCCGCGCGGGGTCTGCATATATTTGTTCGACGTCACCCGGCTGACGGTCGATTCGTGCATGGCGATACGGTCGGCGACGTCGCGCAGGCCGAGCGGTTTCAATCCGCGCACGCCGTGCTCGAAGAAATTCTCCTGCTGCCGGACGATCTCGCGCGCCACCTTCATCATGGTGCGCTTGCGCTGATCGAGGCTGCGCGCCAGCCAGTTGGCCGTACTGATGCAGCCCTGCAGATATTGCTTGTCCTGCTCCGAGCGAGCCATGCGCTTGGCGGCGGCGTAGAAGCCATGGTTGACGCTGATCCGGGGAAGCGTCTCGGGGTTGAGCTGCACTTTCCAGGCGCCGTCGGCGTCCCGGTGGACAAGAATGTCCGGCACCACCGCTTCCACCGGCCTGAACCCGAATTGCAGCCCCGGCTTGGGGTTGAGCGCACGAATCTCGTCGATCATCTCGTGCAGTTCGTCTTGATCGACTTCGCAAATCCGGCGCAGCCGGGCGTAATCGCGGGCGGCGACCAGTTCCAGATTATCGAGCAGCCTGGCGATGACCGGATCGAAGCGGTTGCATTCGGCAAGCTGCAGCGCAAGGCACTCGGCAAGCGACCGGGCACCGACGCCGACCGGCTCGAACCCATGCAGCACCGTCAGAAGGTTTTCCACCACGACGACGGGAGCGCCGAGCCGTTCAGCGATTTCGTCGCAGCTGCCCTTGAGATAGCCCGCCTCGTCGATGAGGTCGATCAGATGGTCGCCAATCATGCGCTGGGCAGGTTCGGCCACCGCGAGGTGCAACTGGCGGCGCAAATGATCGCGAAGCGTCGTCTGCTCGGCGGCATAATCCTCAAGGCGGGCGCTGCCCGATTCTGAAAAGCCGGTGCCGCTCGTTCGCAGCGAGAAGGTTTCATAAGCTGCGGGATCGATGGCGGCCGGATCGTCGGCGAAATCAGCCAATTGGTCCGCCGGCGGCGCGGTTTCGTGACTATTGGCAGGCTCCGGCGGGAAATCCGGTGCATCGGCGTCGTTCTGGACTGCCCGCACGTCCGGTACGGTATCGACCGTCGGCCCGTTCAAGCGAGATCCGTCCTCGCCGGCCCGCTCGTCCCACTCGATCAGAGGATTTTGTTCGATTTCTCGTTCAAGGAAGCTTTGCAGCTCCAGATTGGAAAGCTGCAATAGCTTAATGGCCTGCTGTAATTGCGGCGTTATGACCAGCGACTGCGTATGTCTAAGCTCTAGCTTTGCCCCGAGCAAGATCGCGCTTCCACTTCCAACACAAACACCAGCCCAACACTATTCTCTCTCTTCGCACGATTTTATGGAAAACCGGGCGTCGATGCCTTCTGATCTAGCGGGAGAACATGTCCCCAAGATACACCCGCCTCACGTCCTCGTTCGCAACCACTTCTGCAGGGGTGCCTTCTGTCAGCACTTGGCCATCATAGATGATATATGCCCGATCGATTAGCTCTAAAGTTTCGCGAACATTATGATCGGTAATGAGAACGCCGATGCCGCGATGCGTCAAATGGCGCACCAGGGCGCGGATGTCGCCGATGGCAATCGGGTCGATGCCCGCAAAAGGCTCGTCGAGCAGCATGTAGGAGGGCCGGCTGGCCAGAGCGCGCGCAATTTCGAGACGCCGCCTTTCGCCGCCGGAAAGGGCCATGGATGGCGCCTTTCTGAGCCGCGTAATGCGGAATTCGTCAAGCAGGGCATCGAGCTGGCGTTCGCGTTCGCGGCGGCTGGGCTCCACCACTTCGAGAACGGCGCGGATGTTCTGCTCGACGGTGAGTCCGCGGAATATGGAGCTTTCCTGCGGCAGGTAGCCGATGCCGAGCCGGGCACGGCGGTACATCGGCAGTTTGGTGACGTCATGGCCGTCGATGATGACCTTGCCCTCGTCGGGTTTGATCAGGCCGGTAATCATATAGAAGATGGTGGTCTTGCCCGCGCCGTTAGGACCGAGAAGTCCGACGGCCTCGCCCTTCCGCAAATTCACGCTGGCGCCGCGCACGACCATGCGCTGGCCGAAGCTTTTCACCAGCCCCGCAGCCGATAGCTCGGTGCCGAACGCTGGCCGTCGTCTCGGCGCTTGATCCGGATGCAGCCGGCGGACCGGGGCGGCAGGCCTTGCTGGTTGAGCCGGTGGATTATGCCTGTCCATGATCGCCATGTGAGAGCCAGCCGAAATTTAGGCATGCCATTTGCAAAGACCATAATCCCAATGTCGGGAAAGGTTAATTCCAATTTTGTCGCGGGGAGAAATGTTATACTTGCGTGCCGGGCGCCGCGCTAAGCCGGCGCGCCCTAGTTTGGTTTCTCTGCGTCCGGCTTAGCCGTTTTGGATTTGTCTCTGTTTTTCGGCGTGACGACCATTTGGATTCTTCCCGGCTTTGCGCCATCGGATGCGTCTTTTTCGTTGGCCGCTGTCTCGAAACGGCTCAAGCCGGTATTCAGGTCAATGACGAGCTTGTTGCCTTTGATAGCGTCCGTCCCTTGTGAAACCACGACATCGCCGCCGATGGTCACCAGTTGTTTCTTGACCTCGAAGATGGCCCAGTCGCTCGTCGTCGTCTGGTTGTCCTTCGTCGTGACGAGCACTTTGCCCTTGGCGTCGATCTGTTGAATATCGGCATTGCCGCCGCCGGGAAGGCCCGCATTGTCCGAGGGAGCTGCCGCCGGGTCTTTCTTTCCCGCCGTATAGAGCACCTGAATTTCCTTGGCGCGGATGTTGAAATCGCCCTGGGTGGCGGACACGTTGCCTTTGAACGTCGCGACTTTCTTCTTGTCGTCTACCTCCAGCGCGTCGGCTTCGATGTTGATCGGCTTATCGGCATTGGCGGAATAGCTGGTGGCGAGGCTGCCGCCCGGAGCCTGCGCCAGAGCCGGAAAAACCGAGAATGCGAACGCCGCCAGGACACCCAACACCGCGAGCGAATACCCGCCCGCCGGTTGCAAATTACTGCCCATTATTGCCCGCCCCCTTCGGCTTGCGTTCCAAATGCACTCTGACGTTACCCTCGAAGACCGCACGCCCCTCGCCCGAATAGAGCGTCATGGATTGCGCCTTAATGGTGGTGCCGTGGTAAGCGAGATCGACCGGTTCGTGCGAGATCAGCTGATTTGACTGCATGAACGCCGTCGCGGTCTTCAACGTACCCGTAATCCCGGCTTCACCCCCGATCAACACCCCTTTGTCGAAGGTCAGCTCTTCCTGCTTGGAGTGGTAGATTCCCGATGGAGCCGTCAAGATCGTTTTCTCTCCCGCCTTGGAGGTAATCTCGGCGGAAATCGTGTTCAGGTTCATAAGTTCGGGGTTCTTCGCCTGCTGCGTCGAAGATTCTGCCCGGATGTCGTAGACGCCGTATTTTTCGTGCACGCCTTTGATGCGCGGGTTCACCATTTTCAGCGCGCCCGTGGAAATCTCGAGCGATTCGATGGATGCCTCGCCATCCTTGACCGCGACCGAGAGCCGCGACGGCAGAAAGTAGAGCCCGGTGGCACAGATCGCGCAGACGGGGAGCAGCAGCCGCAGCGCTTTCACCCGTGCGCTATGCCGTTTTGCAGCGCGAAAGGCCTTGGTGCGGTCGCCTCCGCTTGGCAGGCTCGCAAATCGCACCGGCGCCCGCCGAATGTCCGTCTGAATGGCCATGTTCGCCCGATTTGTCCCCGTCTTGCGCGGTGTAAACCCCGCGGGATGTCAAGCCCTCGCACCCTATCATGGCCGCGTTGCGGCGCAAAATGGTGACGAGGACCAGAATCGGCCTTGTCTGATTATCGTAAGATCGCCAAGGCCGCAATCGCCGTGGCAATGAGAATAGCACCGCCGCTCGATTGTTTTTGGCAATGCCGATTTTAGTCTGGGGCTTCTGGAGACGCCGCCGGAGCTGGCGGGTGAGGAAACCGCTCTGTCGCGCCGCCAGGCAGCGGCGCATTTCGGTGTCAGTGTTGCCGTCGCAATTGAATGGTCCGGCGCTTCCGCGAGACGGGCAGCGTGGCACCGGCGGGCGGCGAAGGCCGCCTGCCGTGTATGTAGGTCCGGCTAAGCCGAGATCGCGACCGGGTCCGCCTGCTCGTCGACCGCTCTGGCCGGGGCGACCAATCCCATTTCGGCGAGTTTGGCCAGGATCGCGTCGGCTGCCTGATCCGGCGAGAGCGCCATTGTATCGAGCGACACTTCGGGGTGTTCGGGCGCCTCATACGGGTCGTCGATGCCGGTGAACTGCTTCAGCTTGCCTTCGCGAGCGAGCTTGTAGAGACCTTTGCGGTCGCGGCGTTCGCATTCGGCGAGCGGCGTTGCAATGTGCACTTCGACGAAGCCGCCCAGCGGCTCGATCATGTCGCGCACTTCCCTGCGGGTCGCCGCATAGGGTGCGATCGGCGCGCAAATGGCGATGCCGCCATTCTTGGTGATCTCCGAGGCCACATAGCCGATGCGCAGGATGTTGATGTTGCGGTGCTCCTTGGAGAAGCCCAGCTCCGAGGACAGATGCTTACGCACGACGTCGCCGTCGAGCAGCGTCAGCGGACGCCCGCCAATCTGCATCAGCTTCGCCATCAGCGCATTGGCGATGGTGGATTTGCCCGCGCCGGACAGTCCGGTGAAGAACACGGTAAAGCCCTGGCGCAGGCGCGGCGGATGCGTGCGGCGCAGTTCCGCTATGACGCTCGGGAAGGAGAACCATTCCGGGATCTCCTCGCCTTCCTGAAGGCGGCGGCGCAATTCGGTGCCGGAGATGTTCAGGATAGCTTCGCCGGGCTGGATCTCGTCGGAGGGGGCGTATTGGTGACGGTTCTGCAGATAGACCATCTCCTTGAACGGCACCATCTCGATGCCGATCTCAGCCTGATGGTCCTTCACCAGATCCTGCGCATCGTATGGACCGTAGAAGGGCTTGCCCTGGCTGTCATTGCCCGGCCCCGCATGGTCTCGGCCGACGATGAAATGCGTGCAGCCGAAATTGCGGCGGATGATGGCGTGCCAGAGCGCCTCGCGCGGACCGCCCATGCGCATGGCAAGGCCTAGGAGGCTTAGCGCCGCCTTGCCTTGCGGGTAATGCGGCAGCAGCGCCTCGTAGCAGCGCACGCGGGTGAAATGGTCCACGTCGCCCGGCTTCGTCATGCCGACGACGGGGTGGATGAGCAGATTGGCGCCGACCTGGCGCGAGGCGCGCAGGGTCAGCTCCTGATGCGCCCGGTGCAGCGGATTGCGCGTCTGGAAGGCGACGATCTTCTCCCAGCCCCATTGCTTGTAGAGGGCCTTGAGTTCGTTCGGGGTCTGGCGGATTTCCCGGAAATCATAGTGGTTCGGCGCTTGCAGGCCGATGACCGTGCCGCCGAGATAGTGCGTGCCCGCCTTGTCGTGCAGATAGCGCACGGCGGGGTGAGCCTTGTCGTCGGTGCCGAAAACCCGCTCCGCCTCTCGGGATTTATCGGGCTGCCAGATCGATTGCACTTCGAGGATCGCCAGAATGACGTTTTCCGGGTCGCGCAGGGCGATACGCTGGCCGATCTCCAGCCCCGCGGCGAAATCGGCATTGACGTCGAGCGTGACCGGGATCGGCCATAGCGCGCCGGATTCCAGACGCATTTCGTCGAGCACGCGGTCGTAATCGCCGCGATTGAGGAAGCCGTTCAACGGGGCGAAGCCGCCATTCATCAGCAGTTCCAGATCGCAAAGCTGGCGCGCGCTCAAATCCCATGAAGGCAGGACGCCCGCCTCAGCCTTCAGCGCGGCGATCGCCTGGGCCGGCGCAAACAGTTCTGTTGTAAGCGCCAGATGGCTGGCTTTGACCGGGGACCCGGCGCCATGGCTGGGCGGTATGTCGCTCATGATGGTCTCTTAATGTGGCTGGTTCGCAATAACGTACGGTTCGTACTGTTTAGCTAACACACCGGCGCGAAAAAACAAGACCCAAGCCGATTTGGAATTTGCGGACGCCGAATTTTGCGGAAAGGGCAAGGGTGCGCCCGCAGGCCGTTGCCGCCGACGCACGCCGGGGGGCCGCTAAGAGGTAATGAACTCGTAATGACCCTTAGGCGAAACTACCCAGGATTCCCGGCCCAGGACACTTACTTTCTGTTTACCTTATATTGATGTTTTCCGCCTTAAAGTCGCCTCAATTCAGCGGCGCCGCGGACGGCAAATGATGGGGGATGGCTTGAAAGTGGCGATGTCCGGCACATTGAGCCGAAATCGTGGCGAATCAGCCACAATGTCTTCGCAATTCGGCAGCCACGGCGGCGCGCAACTCTTGCACCAAACCCATGTTAGTGAGGTAATGGGAGGCAGTTTGGGCACTTCTGGGGAAGGGCATCAACTCATTGCTACGATTCCCCTTGTGCAGACCGAGCCGGGCCATCCGGCGTGCGCAAGCGATCACGAGATGGGGATGAGGGACCTTCGAATTGGCAAATTGTCGCGCCGCCTCGGGCGTGCCCTTGCGTGCGCCGTGGCAGCATTTTTGCTGTCGGCGTGGCAGGGCGCAGCGGCGGCGCGCGAACTGGTGAACTGGGAGGGCAACCATCCCATTGGCACCATCATCGTCAAAACGTCGGAACGGCAGCTTTACTACATCCTCGGCAACGGAATGGCGCTTCGCTATGACGTCGCGGTGGGCAAGGAGGGTATGCAATGGGCGGGGGAAACCTTCGTTCAATCGAAGACGCGTAACCCAGGTTGGACACCGACGCCCCGGATGCGGCACGAAAACCCGATGCTTCCAGCCTATGTGGGGCCGGGGCCGCGCAATCCGCTCGGTATCCGGGCGATCTATCTGGGCTGGTCCGAATACCGGATTCACGGCACGAACGCGCCCGGTTCGATCGGCCAGGCCGCGTCCAGCGGTTGCATAAGAATGCGGAACAGCGATGTCGCTGATCTGTTCGAGCGCGTTCATATCGGCGCGCCGGTCCACGTCATCAGATAAGGGAACTCGGTCCCAAGAGCGTCATGGGATCGGATGCGGCACGACTAAACGGAGGTTGGAATGGTCATAAGGTTGCTTAAGGTTGCGGTGCTCGCTGTAAGCGGTATCGCCTGTCTCTCGATGGGTGCAAGCGGCGCGCGTGCCGATTGGCTCGACGATTTGTTCGGCGGCGGTGGCGGCAGCTATTCGGGTGGCGGGCGCACGAATGTGCGTTTCTCCCAGAGCTACGGGACGGGCCAGATCATCGTCAGCTTCGGCGATCGCCGGCTCTATTACGTGATCGGCAAGGGCCAAGCCATCAGCTATCCCATCGCGATCCCGAAAGGCGAAGCACGCTGGTCAGGCGTTTCCACCGTCAGCGCCAAGCGGATCAATCCCGACTGGACGCCGACCGCGGAAATGCGCCGCGAGAACCCCAAGCTTCCCGCATATGTGCCCGGCGGCCATCCGCGCAACCCGCTTGGCGTGCGCGCGCTTTATCTCGGCAGCTCGATGTACCGCATCCATGGCACCGATGCGCCGTGGCTGATCGGCCAGGAAGTGTCGAAGGGCTGCATACGCATGCACAATTCCGATGTCATGGATCTCTACCAGCGTGCCCGCGTCGGCGCGCGGGTGACGGTGACCTGGAACCGTTTCACCACCTCGTAAATCGCGATCTCCACTTCGAAGAGAGGGCGGCCGGAGCCGCCCTCCGAAGCCCATTTTGGCCTAAAGACGCATTCCGCTCTGCTCACCAGATGTTCGTCTGTGAGGTGTCGGCAAAGGTGCCGATTGTGCGCCGCAGGGACAGGCCCGAGGGGCGGCTTTAGAGGATCGGCTCCATTTGGCAGCCGCCGTCCTACTGTCTCTTGTGAATTGGTGGGGCAGGCGGCGGTGGGCTCCTTGTCGCCGAGTGCGGCCTTATGCGGCACGTTTTTGCCGCCCCAGGAGTGCGGCGAGGCGCGATCAGAACCGCTTTGCGGTCCAGGTGCCGGAACAACGAGCGCCGCCTTGAGATCCTGACCAACTGCCGCGACCCGAGGTCCTGGTCAATCGGCCAGAACCTGACGCGTATTTGTCTTCCACGGCGACCGTCGCGCGAACCTCGCCGCTCCGGGTGACGCGCCCTTTAAACCGGACGAGATTGGGGTGCTGGAGGACACCGTTATTGATATAGATGTCGAAATTATAAGAAGGCTCGCAGTCGCCGCGTCTGGTGAGGAAGGTCAGGGTCCACTGTCCATCGAACGGCGTTGCCGCGACCGCAAAGTCGACGGCGATCGCGGTGAAAACGACCGCAACCATGCCCGCGCGGATCACTTCACGGATCATAATCGCTCCTTTTTGATTCATCTGCGGCCCTGGCGCCGATAAATCTGCTAACAATTCCTCACCGTGCGAGTTTTCACGGCGGGTTCGTCGTTTTCTCCCGTCGGGACGCCACCCACCGACCGCAGGCGATAACGCCTATGTCTATCGAGATGCGGCAGAGAAGCAGGTTCCCGTCTATATGGGGTACGTTCTATTGTAACAGGAGACCGATGTTCGCAAAAGTCGCTTAAGGTCGCCATGACGGCGTCCGCCCTCGCCGCCCACCTTCCCTGACGCGCAACGGTCAGTCTGTTCGATTTGGATCAGCGTTTAACGGCGCCCGCTTTCACCACAAGGTGATCGATCGTTAGCAGCGGGGCTCGTTAGGATAAGAAAGTTGCCAAATTTACGCCAATATTATGGAGGTCCTATCGGCGCTTGTTGAATTGAATGCCCCTCCGGAACTCCCGGGTGCGTTCGTTTGTTTCCTGCGCTCAGCGTAAGTCGTAACCTCCTCTAGTCCGCGTTGTTTATCTTCATGCTCCACACACTCCGGGACCCTGCCGATCTTCGCGCGCTCAACGAGGTCGAGCTGAAGCAAGTCGCGGACGAGCTGCGTATCGAGATGATTCATGCGGTATCCGCTACTGGCGGTCATCTGGGTGCGGGCCTTGGCGTCGTGGAACTCACGGTCGCGCTGCATTATGTGTTCGACACCCCGAGCGACAAGCTGATCTGGGACGTCGGCCATCAAGCCTATCCGCACAAGATTCTGACCGGCCGCCGCGATCGTATTCGCACGATACGCCAGGGGGGCGGCCTTTCCGGTTTCACGAAACGCGACGAGAGCGAGTACGACCCGTTCGGCGCCGCCCATGCCTCGACTTCGATTTCGGCGGGGCTGGGCATGGCTGTTGCACGCGATCTGGAAGGGCAAACGCACAACGTGGTCTGCGTCATCGGTGACGGCTCGATGAGCGCTGGCATGGCCTATGAGGCTATGAATAATGCGGGCGCGATGGACAAACGCTTGATCGTTATCCTGAACGATAACGAGATGTCCATTGCACCTCCCGTCGGAGCGGTCAGCGCCTATCTTGCTCGGCTGACTTCGAGCGGAACGTATCTTTATCTCCGGGACATCGCCAAACAGTTTGCTGAACGGCTGCCTAAGAGCTGGGAGCAGCGTGCGGCCCGCGCCGAGGAATATACGCGCAATTTCTGGTCCGGCGGCGCGCTTTTCGAAGAGCTGGGGTTCTATTACGTCGGTCCTATCGATGGGCACGATCTGGATCAACTGCTGCCAGTGCTGAAGAATGTGCGCGATGCCAGGAACGGGCCGATCCTCGTTCACGTCGTGACACAGAAAGGCAAGGGTTACGCTCCGGCCGAAAGTTCAGCCGACAAATATCACGGCGTCACACCCTTTAACGTGTTGACCGGCGCGCAGATTAAGGCGAAGGCCAAAGC
The DNA here is from genome assembly GCA_963731855.1 of uncultured Alphaproteobacteria bacterium. Taxonomy (GTDB): domain Bacteria; phylum Pseudomonadota; class Alphaproteobacteria; order Rhizobiales; family Rhodomicrobiaceae; genus R-RK-3. The sequence continues at coordinate 523,035 of CAVSXH010000005.1, forward strand.
GCCATCCTACACGAAGGTTTTCGGCGAAAGCCTCGTCAAGGAAGCCAGCAAAGACGACCGCATCGTCGCCGTGACAGCGGCAATGCCGTCAGGCACGGGGCTCGATATTTTCGGCCGCGCCTTCCCGGATCGAACGTTCGATGTCGGCATCGCCGAGCAGCATGCCGTCACGTTTTGCGCGGGGCTGGCCGCTGAAGGCTACAAACCGTTCGCTGCGATCTACTCAACCTTTCTGCAGAGAGCGTACGATCAGGTCGTTCACGACGTCGCCATTCAGAAACTGCCCGTCCGGTTCGCCATCGATCGCGCCGGCCTCGTCGGAGCGGACGGTCCGACCCACGCCGGATCTTTCGACATTGCATTCCTCGGCTGCCTTCCGGGCATGGTGGTCATGGCTGCGGCGGACGAAGCCGAGCTCGTGCACATGGTGGCCACCGCCGTTGCCTATGAAGACGGCCCGATCGCGTTCCGTTATCCAAGGGGCGAAGGTGTCGGCGTCGGAATTCCCGAGACTGGCCTGCCGCTTGCCATCGGCAAAGGCCGAATTATACGCGAGGGCAGCCAAGTCGCGCTCCTTTCCTTGGGGACCCGCCTCGCGGAATGCCTCGCAGCCGCGGATGCCCTGGCCGCTCAGGGCTTGTCGACAACTGTTGCCGATGCGCGCTTCGCCAAGCCCCTTGACCAAGACCTCATCCTTCGGCTCGCACGAGAACATGAGGTCATGATCACGGTCGAGGAAGGGTCCGCCGGGGGGTTCGGTGCTTACGTTCTCCATCTTCTTGCGGAGAAGGGCGTTCTCGATCGCGGGCTCAAGGTTCGTACCTTGGTCCTGCCCGACGTGTTTCTCGACCAGGACGAGCCCGATCGCATGTATGCCCGTGCCGGGCTCGACATGGCCGGCATCACCGCCGCGGTGTTTGACGCGCTGGGGAAGAGCTGGGCGCGCGGACGCGGGCGCGTTGCTTAATTAATGACCCAAAAATAGAATTTGCGTGGCTATGTGGCACCTATGCCTAGAAAAATTCACGATTACGGTCACGTGATCATTGGTTGTAATCCGAATTTCGGCTTCATATGTCCGTGTGAAATGGGGAAGCTGGTCCATCAGGCCCAGCTCGTGGATTTCTGAACATGCGTGTTATTCTTGCTCAACCTCGTGGATTTTGCGCCGGCGTCGTTCGCGCCATCGAGATCGTCGAGCGAGCACTCGAAAAATACCAGGCACCTGTCTATGTGCGCCATGAAATCGTGCACAACCGGCGTGTCGTGGACGACCTGAAGGCGAAAGGTGCTCGCTTCGTCGAGGATATTTCCGAGATCCCGGCGAATGCTGTGACGATCTTCAGCGCGCATGGCGTAGCCAAGGCCGTGGAAAACGAGGCAGCCGCGCGCAGCCTGCCTGTGCTCGACGCGACGTGTCCCCTGGTCACCAAGGTTCACAACCAGGGAAAGCGCTATATCGCGCAAGGGCGGACGTTGATCCTGATCGGGCATGCAGGGCACCCTGAGGTTGAAGGAACAATCGGGCAAATCCCCGGCAAGGTTCATCTGGTCCAGACCGAAAGCGATGTTGACCTGCTTGACATCCCCACCGACGCCCCGGTGGCCTATGTCACTCAGACGACGCTGAGCGTCGACGATACGCGCGGTATGATCGCGGCGCTGCAGCGCCGTTTTACGGATCTCGTGGGTCCGGACGTCAAAGACATTTGTTATGCCACGCAGAATCGGCAGAGCGCCGTGCGGGAGCTGAGCCGGGTCGTCGATGTGATCCTGGTGGTGGGCGCCAAGAACAGCTCGAACTCCAACCGGCTGCGCGAGGTCGGCGCCGAAGCGGGTATTCCGAGCTACCTGATCGCCGATAGCAGCGAACTTGACCCCGATTGGGTGCGCGACGCGCGTTCGGTCGGTATCACTGCCGGTGCTTCGGCACCGGAGACGCTGGTTGAAGACGTTATTGAAGCTTTGCGGCGTCTGGCCCCTGTCGAAGTGTCGACGCTGCCGGGCCGCGAGGAAAACATCCAATTCCGTCTGCCGGCAGAACTAACACAGGGCTGATCGATGTCGCAATCGGTGGCGTAAACTCAAAAAACAAAGGAGCCCCCGTGGGTATTCCCTTTCTGCAAAAAGCCTTCGTCGGCGCCTATGTCGTCCGGCAGCATCTGGCGGGCCGCAAGCGCTATCCGCTGGTGATGATGCTGGAGCCGTTGTTCCGCTGCAATCTCGCATGCGCCGGCTGCGGCAAGATCGACTATCCCGACGAGATCCTCAATCAGCGTCTGCCGCTGGCCGACTGCCTGAAGGCCGCCGATGAATGTGGTGCGCCGGTGGTTTCGATTGCCGGGGGCGAACCCCTGCTCCACAAAGAGCTTCCCCAGGTCGTGAAGGGCCTCATCGCGCGGCGCAAATTCGTCTATCTGTGCACGAATGCGCTGCTGATGGAAAAGAAGCTCGATCAATACCAGCCCAGCCCGTTCTTCGTCTGGTCGGTGCATCTCGACGGCGACAAGGAGATGCATGACAAATCCGTCTGTCAGACAGGCGTCTACGACCGGGCGGTTTCAGCCATAAAGGCCGCCAAGGCGCGCGGCTTCCGCGTCAACATCAATTGCACGCTGTTCAATAATATGGAGCCCGAGAAGGTGGCTGCGTTCTTCGACAGCTTGGGTGCACTCGGTGTCGATGGCATCACCGTTTCGCCTGGCTATGCCTATGAGCGCGCGCCCGACCAGCAGCATTTCCTCAATCGCGAGAAGACCAAGGAGCTGTTCCGCGACGTCTTTCGCCGCGGCGACCAGGGCCGTAAATGGTCCTTCAGCCAGTCGAGCATGTTCCTCGATTTTCTTGCAGGCAACCAGACCTACCACTGTACGCCCTGGGGTAATCCGACCCGGACGGTTTTCGGCTGGCAGCGGCCCTGCTACTTGCTGGGCGAGGGCTATGCCAAAACGTTCAAAGAGCTGATGGAAGAAACCGACTGGGATTCCTACGGCACCGGTAATTATGAGAAATGCGCCGATTGCATGGTGCATAGCGGCTTCGAGGCTACGGCGGTGAAGGATACGATCGCCCATCCGCTGAAGGCATTGAAGGTCAGCCTGCGCGGCGTCCGTACCGAAGGCCCGATGGCACCGGAAATTCCGCTCGACCGTCAGCGGCCGGCGAAATTTGTTTTCAAACGCCACGTGGACCTAAAGCTCAGCGAAATCCGGGAAGCCAAGGCCCGCCCCAAGCAACCCACGGCCGCGGAATAAAGCTGCGCGTGCGGCTCGCGCATCCAAGGCAAGGCGAAGCAGCGCCGGCACCTGGCTCGGCCGCCCTGCAAGCGAGCGGAGCACGGCTGCGACGTCTACGCCCCCGTCGGCCCGCATAGCGACTAGGGCTGCGGGTGGCAGGGTCCGGTGCGCCGGATCGATAACGACCCTGCAGGCGACGAATGGGAGGCCGTGGGCGGCGGCGACGCGAGCTGCGACGTGCGATTCCATATCGACTGCCGCTGCGCCGGTGCATTTATGCAGCGCCAGTTTGGCCGAGGCGCCGGCCACGGGCACATCGACACTGGCGATAGGGGCATGAGTTGCGCAGGACAGCCTGTTGAGCAGCTGTGCTGACCAGGCAGTATCGGCGTCCCATCGCTGCGCGTCCGTGATGATCGCTTCAGCCACGATCCAATCGCCGGGCGCCAAATCCGGCGCAAGTCCTCCCGCCGTTCCGAAGCTGATAATACCGCTGGCTCCCGAGACGACGGCGCACTCCAACGCGGCAATCATCTGCTGCTCGTCGCGGCCATGAATGACGATTACGCCCTCACCGGCGGCGATCCGCGCCTCGAAGGCAAGCCCCGTCACTGCAATGACGGGTGGAGAGGGCGCCAAAGCAGTCACATGCCGAACATCACGGAAGGAGCATTGCCGGTCTTGATATTGCGATAGCGCGCCAGCGCCCAGAGCGGGAAGAACTTGGCATAGCCGTGATAGCGCAAATAGAAGACACGCGGGAAGCCGGTCGCCGTGAAACGGTCTTCGGTCCAGCCGCCGTCGGTCCCTTGCATCCGCTGCAGATACGCGATGCCGCGTTCGACGGATGGGTGTTCCGCCTCGCCGGCGGCCATTAGGCCGAGCAATGCCCATGCCGTTTGCGACGCGGTGCTAGGTGCCGCCTCAAAGCCGCGATAATCCAGCTTGTAACTCGCCCCGTCCTCGCCCCAGCCGCCATCTTCATTCTGGATGGCCACCAGCCAGTCCGCGGCCTTCCGAACTTCCGGTGAGGCATGATCGACACCGGCGGCATTGAGTGCGCACAGTACCGACCAAGTGCCGTAGATATAGTTCATCCCCCATCTTCCATACCAGCTTCCTTCCTGCTCCTGCGTACGGCGCAGATAGTCGAGCGCTCGTGCGGCGGGTTCGCTGGTCCCCGGTTTCTCTCCGAGCTGCGCGAGCATCGACAGGCATCTGGCCGATACGTCCGCAGTCGGAGGATCGAGAAGAGCACCGTGGTCGGAAAAGGGAATATTGTTCAGATACTCATAACTATTGTCGGCATCGAAAGCACCCCAGCCGCCATTGGTGCTCTGCAAGCCCACGACCCATTCGCGGCCGCGGTTGATCGCCTCGTGGAAGCGCTGGGAATTGGCGTCGAGACGCCCGTCCGCCCGATCCATCGCCATGACGACGACGGCGGTATCGTCAAGATCAGGATAATGCGGATTGGCATATTGAAAAGCCCAACCGCCAGGCCGGACAGCCGGGGCGATGCTCCGCCCAATCTCCGGCGACATCCAGCACCTGCAACGGCTTTAGCCAGTCGAGACCCTTAGCCGGCTTGCTTGACCGCCTCTTCGCTACCGACTTCCAGCAGCGTCTGGCAGGCGAGCGCCGTGTCCCAGACCGGCGACACGCAAGGCTGGCAATAGGCTTCATGCTCCTTCACCACCAGCAGCTTTTCGATGGAAGTGCGCGCCGTCACCACATCCGGGTGATCCTTGGGATAGCCCAGTACGTCGAACATCATGACACTATTGGCCATCGCTGGGAAAATGGCGCCCAGGCCGTCCTCGCCATTGAGCCGCTCCCTGACGAATGCGACCGCCTTGTCGATGGCGCGCTTGCGCGGGCTGAGGGGCATCCACGGCTCCACCACCCGAAGCACCCGGTCGAAGCCCTGGAACAGCAGGAACCAGAACCATTTCTGGTGTGGCGCCTTCGAGGGCGCGCCCACCGTCTGCGGCGGCTGACGGAACAGTTCGTCGATTTTCACGCCCTTGGGGTTGCGTGCTCGCGGCTTCAGGCACTGCAGGACCAGCAATGGAACCATGACGGTCCGCGCCCAATAGGAGACCTTTGACAGGTGAAACGGGAACCAGCGCGGCAATAGCATGACCTCAACGGGCATGACCGGCACGGCGCGCCACGGGACGACGCCAAAAAGGGCCAAAAGCACGCGCGTAAAGACATTGCTGCCCGCTGCGCCACCGTGCGCGAGGATGGCCTCGCGGGCGCGCCGCATGTGCTCTGCGTCAGGCGCATCGCCGATCATTTTCAGCGCGAAATACGCCTTCACGCTGGCGCTGATGTTGAATTCGCCGTCGTGGAACAGCGGCCAGCCGCCATGCGTGCCCTGGATGCGGCGCAGATAGGCCGCGATCTTCGCCTCAAGCTGCGCGTCAACCGGCTCGCCGAGATAGTGCCTGAGCAGCACATATTCGGCTGGAATGGTGGCGTCGGCTTCCAGTTCGAAAACCCAGTGCCCGTCCTTATTCTGCCAGCTCAACAGCGCGTTGGTCGCGGCGTCGATATGGTCGTCAAGCCCGTCCGCGATCCGCTTGTGCGGCCGTGCCGATGATATGTCGATGCTCGGGTTTGCGGTCATGATCCCTCGAGTGCCCGTATTGTTTTTTTCTTACCGTTTGTGCAGCCTTATTACCCGATCTGATCGCCCCTTCGATCGTTGCCGGCAGACCGGTTGCCGTCCAGTCGCCCGCAAGCACAAGATTGTCCAAAGCCGTATCGGCGGTGCCAGGGCGTTTGGCGTTCTCGCCCGGCAGCGCCGCGAAGGTGGCTCTGCGTTCCCTTATGATCTGCCAGGGTGGCAAGATTTCGGCAAGCCCTGTAATTTCAGACACTTCCCGCCACAAGCTGTGAGCGAGGGTTTCGCGCGGCGTGTCTAGCAGGCGGTCGGCACCGCTGATGGTGATGGAAATTCGGTCATGGAATGCAAAGATCCATTCCACGGTACCGTTAACGACACCGGTCATCGGGGCAAGGCTCTGGGGCGGGGTAATGCGGAAATGCGCATTGACGATGGACCGGAATTCCGACGGCGTTTGCAAGCCGGGCACCAGCGTTGCCGCCACCCATGCCGGAACGGCGAGGATGATGGCGTCGCCGGGCGACAGTTGGACGGTCTCATCGCCGAAATCCAGGGCTACGATCTGCTGCTGCTCAAGGCCGAGCCCACGTAGCCGGTGGCCGTACTGTATCGGAACACCTTGTGCTTCCAGGTAGCGGATTGCCGGGTCCACAAACGCGCTGGAGAGCCCCTCGGCGGCGATCAGTGGCCTGCACGCTTTTCCGCCTGCGGCAAGCGTCTCGCGCATCGTAGCGGCGGCGAGCCGGGCCGACGCTTCCGCCGGGTCGGTGTTTAGAGCAGCAAGCAGCAGCGGGCGCCACAGACGGTCATAGAGGAGACCGCTGCAATTCATGACATCGGCAATCGTCTTGTCCGCTCCGGCCCACATTAAGGGCGCCCCGCCGAAATAATCGCGAGCGCGTGTGCCGGGCACCCGGCGATCTGAACGGAACACCCACCAGGGCAAGCGGCCGTCATTCGGACGTAGCGACCATCGCTCCTTTGTAGCGAGATCGACGAAGGGGAAGACAGCGCTTTCCGGAGAGGTCAGCCGGTCGCGCCCGCCGATCAGTTGCAGATAATCGAGCGCCGCGTGATTGCCGGAGAGAATGACGTGATTGCCGTTGTCGATCGTAATTCCGAGCGTCGCGTCATAATAAGAGCGGCAGCGCCCGCCGGCTTGGGCAGTCGCCTCGTGAACTGCGATGTCGGCGCCAGCTTCCTTGAGCCGCACCGCAGCGGCAAGGCCGGCGAGCCCCGCACCGATGATGTGAACGATGGGCTTGCGCATCAGAATATGGCGTGCCGTAGGACAAGCCACAACAGAAGCGGACGGGCAATGCGGACCCGTGGCCGGGGAGATGACCAGCCGCGCACGACCAGCTTTTGCAGTATCGCCTTATAGGCTTCGGCCATGAGTCGCGGCGTCCGCACGATGCGGCGCGGGTACTCCCGCATGACGGCATCGGCCTCCTGAAAATGGCGCTCGATGCGTTCGATTGCGGGAGCACACGCCTTGCCGAGGCTGGGGCTTTGCAGCACGGTGGCGGGGTCGGTGGCGGTGATGCCAGCCTCATTCAACCATTCCCGGGCGAGATAAAGCCGCCCTATGTCCGCATCCTCATCGAGGTCGCGCAGGATGTTGGTCAACTGCAATGCGCGCCCCAGATGATGAGCGAGCGCGATGCCATCGGCACGGTCCAGGCCGAAGACCTTGACCGAAAGCCGCCCGACGGCGCTGGCGACCCTGTCGCAATAGAGGTCGAGCGTCTCGAAGTCTGGCGCGCAGATGTCGGATATGACATCCATTTCCATGCCGTCGATGACCGCAAGGAAGTCTTTACGCTCAAGCCCGAAATCGCGGATGGGAACGACGAGGCCGCTCACCCGCGGCGCTGCTGCACCGGTATAAAGCGCGTTGATATCGGCACGCCACCGCTGCAGCTCCTTGAGTCGCACATCGCGTGGGCCGCCCTCGTCGGCGACGTCATCGACCGCTCGGCAGTATGAATAGATCTCGAACATCGCCTCGCGCTGACCGGGCGGCATGATCCGCATCGCGGTGTAAAACGAACTTCCCGACGCACGCTTCGCGGCGGCTTCATGCATCGGTTCGGTGAGGCTTGGCTGAATTGTCATGCGTCCTGAGCCTTACGATAAGCAAAGCGGGCCTTCACGAAATGGCTGATCAATCCTTCAGTGATTCCGACGATGCCAAGTCCGCTCATGCCCGCCTTCGTTAGATGTACCCGTTCGCTCAATGGATCGCGTCGTGTAAGCATGCGCCTCAGCGTCGAGGCAAGTCGCTGGATGACGGCGATCTCGAGGCCAACACGCAAATCTGTAACCTGCGCAGGTAACGGTTTTGCGATATCGAGGAGCGCCGAGGTGCGTTGCGCCATATCCTGCACGCAACGCAGCAATTCGGGCGAGGCCTTGGCCGCTCCAAGTGTGGCGACCTCTGCACCGTGACGGGCAAACGCATCGAGCGGAATGTAGACGCGGTCGAGCCGCTTATAATCGGCACCGCAATCCTGCAGATGGTTGATGATCTGGAGCGCCGCGCAGAGCGCATCGTTGGCCGGCCAGGTGACGCGGCTCTCGCCATGGACATCGAGCACGAAACGGCCGACAGGCATGGCTGAGTAGGTGCAATAGTGTATGAGATCGTCCCAATCCCGGTAGCGGCGCTTGGTGACGTCCATCCGGAAGGCCGTCAGCAGATCCAACGGGTGATGCGGCGAGAGTCCGCGCTCGGCAATCGCTGCCCGCAGCGGCAAGGCATCGGCGGCGGCGTCGCTTTTTCCCAGCAGGGTGTCCTCAAGGCGGTCCAGCAAAGCGAGCTTTTCGCCTTCAGCCAGCGAGGGAGCGTCCGCCACGTCGTCCGCGGCTCTTGCGAAACGGTAAAAGCTCAGAATTGTGCCCCGGTGGCGCTCTTGAATGAGCCGCGACGCGACCGGAAAATTCTCGCCGCGATGCGTCTTGCTCGGGCTTGGGCCGGCAATGTTCGTCATAGCCCTCAAATCCCTCTGGCCTGAACGCGTCCCTTCCAGAGCCCGCCCCGTCCCCGTGCATATTGATAGGCGGAATCCAGCGTGAATATCAGGTAAAGCGCGGCAATTGCCGGCAGCGCTATACCCCAAAGCGGCGACAGGCGATAAAAACGCAAAATCGGCTGAAAAGCGAAGGCCATCAGCGCCCACGCCACGGCGCCGAGCAGCTGGGCAAGGCCTGTTCCGAACAGGGTAAAAAGCGGCGGCGCAAAAAAAATCAGCGCCATCGCCGCAACCACTCCAGTCAGCAATAACGGCGAATAGCGGAGTTGATCATAGGCCGAGCGCGCGACCATTCGCCTTATATCGCTGAGCTGCGGATAGGGGCGCAGGCTGTGCGCGCGTTCCGTCAGGCCAAGCCAGATGGGACCGACGGATTTCAGCTTTTGTCCTAACGCGCAGTCGTCGATCAACGAATTGCGGATCGCCTCGATGCCTCCGGCATGTCTTAGCGCATCGCGCCGCACGAGCATGCATCCGCCGGCGGCGGCGGCCGTTTCGTTGCCAGTTCGATTGACCCAAGCGAACGGGTAGAGCATCTGGAAGAAAAAGACGAAGGCGGGAATAAGGCCGCGTTCAGCCAGGCTCTCGCAGCGGAGCTTCACCATCAGTGATGTCAGCACCAATTGATGGGCTTCCGCGCGCGCAACGAGGTGACGCAATGCGTCCTTGGAAAAGGCGATATCCGCGTCAGTAAAGAGCAGATAGCTGGGCGGTTCTGGCAAAGAAGCGGCGTGATCGACACCTTGCTTCATGGCCCAGAGCTTCCCGGCCCATCCCGGAGGCAGCGGCTGGCCTGCAAGAACCGCCAATCGATCCGGTGCTTGAGCGCGGGTCGCTGCTACGCGGCCAATGGTCGCCGTTCCGTCGGTACTCTGATCGTCGACGAGGATCACGGCGAAAGAACCCGGATAGTTCTGATTGAGAAGTGAGCCGAGGCTTTCGGCGATCACTTCCGCCTCGTTACGCGCAGGAACTACCGCCACAACACTCGGCCAAGACCCGAGTTCCGCCGTACTATCCCGGTCATCGCGTATGGATGCACGCCAAAAGCCCCCGCGCGCGAGGATCAGATAGAGCCAAACCGCAAGTGCGGCCGACGCGAGTACCAAGCTGGCCATCATTTCATCCGTCCTAGCCGCTCGCGCGCGCCTTGATGGCGTGGTCGGCCAGCGTCATGCCCAGCGACCAGATCGCACCAGGAACCCGATGGGCATCTGCGATCGCGGCCTCGAAGGCGGATTCGATCCACTGGCAGTCGTCATCCGAGATGATCAATGGCGGCAGCAGCTTGATCGTATGAATACCGTGGCCGGCCACCTGGGAGAGGATCTTATGGTCCTTGAACAGGGGAATGGTAATGAGCTGGCAGAACAGACCGCTGTTCATGGCTTCCAGCGTATTCCACGCCATCTTAAGCTTGAACGAGCGCGGTGCTCCGAATTCGACGCCGATCATCAGACCCTTGCCACGGACGGTCTTTACCAGCTCGTAGCGTCGCGCCATGTCCTCGAAGGCCTTGAGGAGACGTTCGCCCATCGTCGCGGCATTCTCGATCAGCCGCTCGTCTTCGATGACGTCGAGCGTTGCCAGCCCGGCAGCCATCGCCAAATCATTCTTGGCGAAGGTGGACCCATGGACGACCGCGCGGTCCATTCGGCTGAACACTTTGTCGAAGACCGATTTGCGCGTCAGTACCGCTCCAACCGGGACGTGTCCGCCGGAGAGCGACTTCGCCAACAGGACCATATCCGGCTCGACGCCCCAGTGCTCGACAGCGAGAAAGCGGCCAGTGCGGCCAATGCCCGTCTGGATCTCATCCGCGACGAACAGGGTTCCATATTTGCGGCACAGCGCCTGCACGCCTTGGAGATAGTCGTCCTCCGGCAAGTTCACGCCCTTGCCTTGAATAGGCTCGACGACGAAGGCGGCGACCTGCCTTGAAGCAAGGGCTTTCTCCAGAGCGGCCAGATCGTTGAAGGGGATCTCTACGCAATCCGGCAGCAAGGGGCCGAAACCGTCGCGGAAAATGCCATCGCCATTGAGTGACAGCGCGCCATAGGAAAGACCGTGGAATGCGTGGCCGCAATAAACAATGCCCGGCCGCCCCGTGGCTGAGCGGGCAAATTTTAACGCGGCCTCCACGGTCTCCGTTCCGGAATTCGTGAAGAACACCTTGTCGAGGTATGGCACGCGGCGGACGAGCCTCTCAGCGAGCATGCCCGCCAGCGCGGAAACGTCCATCTGCACGAGATTGGGGAGATCGCTATCCAGGACGGTTTTCAGCGTATCGCGCAAGACGGGATGGTTGCGCCCGATCGCAAAGACGCCAAAGCCGCTCAGCAGATCGAGATACCTGTCGCCGTTCCGATCGTACAAATATTGCCCACTGCCCTTACGGAAGCCTACATCGTAGCCGATCGTCTTCAGCACACGCACCATCTGCTCGTTAAGATGGCGCGTATGCAACCCATAGCGCTCGGCCTCGCGCTCCGTGAACAGCGTCGCGATATTCCTATAGACTCACGCTCTTCTCCTGACAGCATCGACACGTGAACTCAACCGTTGAGCGCCATGGAATGACAAGTCAACGGCTTTTCCTCGGCAGCTTCTCCGCCCATATGTCGATATGCCGCGTGACGCTTCGAACCATTGATATGGGACAACGCATTGAAAAATCCAACCTTACTGGCCGCGCGGCGTTACCGGAACATTGAACGGCGTCGCTGTTTCGAATAGCAAGAACAGCCGGAAGCGGTTGCCCCCGTTCGGCAGCGCAACGGCGAGAATGGCACCCGCGCCAGGACCGTGGAGTAATATTGATGTCCCGCAATACCAAGGGCAGGCGCCCGAAAAAGTCGTCCAACTCCGTTCGGCTGGATCGTGCTGCTCCAAAGAGCCAACCAACGGTCAAACCAACTGAACGACCACAAGCCGCGCGGCTACAGGGGTCGAACAGGCTCGCGGCGGCAGTCTTGTGGATCGTCGATTTCTGTACGCGATACACGTGGTCCGTCATTGTAGCGGCGGTGCTGTTGACCGCCGTATCGTCGGTCTACGTGGCCCGGCACTTTGCCATCGACACCGATGTCAGCAAGCTCATCTCCGCGGAACTTCCGTGGCGTCAGCGTGAGCTTGCTTATGCGGCGGCGTTTCCCCAGCGGGATGGCACCATCCTCATCGTGATCGACGCGCGGACGCCGGAGCTGGTCGAGGAGGCCACGAACAGGTTGACGCAACGCCTGTCGGGACGCACCGATCTTTTCACCTCCATTCGCCAACCCGGAGGCGGCGCCTTCTTTCAGCAGAACGGATTGCTGTTTCAGAGCACCGAGGAGGTGGCCAAGGCGACCAACCAACTGATGGCGGCAACGCCGCTGCTTCGCACTTTGGTTGCCGATCCGTCTCTCAGAGGCGTGCTCGACGGGCTCGCGATCGGGATGGGCGGCGTACAAGCCGGGCGAATTCAGCTCGACGATCTCGCGCGCCCAATGACGATGCTTGCCGATACGCTGGACGATAGTTTAGCGGGACGTCCCGCGAGCTTTTCGTGGCGCGTTCTGATGAGCGGCCAACCGGCGGCCACCCGTGATTTGCGCCGTTTTATCGAGGTCCAGCCGGTGCTGGACTTCAACGCCCTGGAGCCAGGCGCTAAAGCTTCGACGGCGATCAGACAGGCTGCGGCCGATCTGGAACTCGCCGACGAATTCGGCGCCCGCGTGCGGCTGACTGGCCCGGTAGCGATTGCCGACGAGGAGTTCGGGACGCTGAAGGAAGGCGCACTGCTGAATGGCATCCTGACGATCCTCGTCGTCCTGGTCATCCTATGGCTCGCCCTGCGATCCGGAAGGATAATCCTCGCTGTTTTTCTAGTCTCGCCGTTGGCCTCGCCATCACGGCGGCGCTTGGCCTCATGATGGTCAGCGCCTTGAACCTCATCTCGATCGCCTTCGCGGTATTGTTCGTCGGCATCGGCGTGGACTTCGGCCTTCAGTTCAGCGTGCGTTATCGGGCCGAGCGTCACGATCATGACGACATAAAAGTCGCCTTACGCAGCGCCGCCGTCAAAGCGGGAGCGCCGCTGGCGCTGGCCGCGGCGGCAACGGCGGCCGGGTTCTTCTCATTTTTGCCCACGCACTATAAGGGGCTCTCCGAGCTGGGACTGATCGCGGGCTCGGGGATGCTGATCGCATTCATTACCAGCATAACCCTCCTGCCAGCGCTGCTGCGCATATTCAATCCTCAGGGTGAACCCAATCCGCTTGGCTATAGTTCGCTTGCTCCCGTCGATCGTTTCCTTGAGCGCAACCGCATCCCGGTGATTGTTGGGACCTTATTGGTCGTGGTCCTCGGTTCACCCCTGCTTTATTTCCTGCGCTTCAATTCCAATCCGATCAATCTGCGCAGCCCAAAAGTCGAATCCATTTCAACGTTTCTCGAACTGAGGAACGATCCGATGACAAGCGGCAGTTCCATCGAACTCCTCGCACCCTCGCTTCAGGAGGCAAATACCGTCGCCGAGCGTCTGCGGAAGCTTCCGGAGGTATCGGGTACGACGACGTTGTCGAGCTTCGTGCCAGACGCGCAGCAGGAGAAACTCGGCCTGATCCAGCGCGCCGCCGCAGCGCTCGATCCGGTGCTCAATCCGCCTCAGTTAAGACCGGCACCGTCGGATGCCGAAAATGTCCAGGCCGCAAAATCCATGGCCGATCAGCTGAAGCAAGTCGCGGGTGATAATGGAGGGCCGGGTGCGACAGCTGCGAGACGGCTTTCGGGTTCGCTCGCGCAACTTGCGAACGCAGATCAGGCCATTCGGGACAAGGCAACGACGGCCCTGGTTGCGCCACTGAAGATCGCCCTCGACGGCCTGCGCAACAGCCTGAAGGCGCAAACGGTCACGCTGGAAACCCTGCCCGCCGATCTGGTGAGCGATTGGAAGACAAAAGACGGACGGGCGCGGGTCGATATCGCCCCTAAGGGCGATCCAGCGAACAACGAGACCTTGCGTGGTTTTGCCGAGGCGGTGCTCGCCGTGGAGCCAACGGCCACGGGCGCGCCAGTTACGATCCTTGAAGCAGGACGCACGATCGTCCGCGCTTTCATCCAAGCGGGATTTTGGGCGCTGCTATCGATCACCGTGCTGCTTTGGATCACTTTGCGGCGGTTGGGCGATGTTTTGCTGACGCTCGTCCCGCTGATCCTCGCCGGTATGGTGACGCTGGAATTATGCGTGCTCCTCGGTATGCCGCTCAATTTCGCCAATATCATCGCGCTGCCGCTTCTGCTCGGGGTCGGCGTTGCGTTTAAAATCTACTACATCACGGCCTGGAGAAGCGGGAAAACCAACCTCCTGCAATCGACGCTCACACGCGCCGTGATCTTCAGCGCCCTGACGACGGCGACGGCGTTCGGCAGCCTGTGGCTCTCGAACCATCCGGGGACATCGAGCATGGGCAAATTGCTGGCCTTGTCACTGGTGTGCACGATGGCGGCAGCAGTGCTATTTCAGCCGGTTCTGATGGGTCCGCCGCGTGGTGAGACCAACGAGGGGTGAGGCTTACGGGCAAACATCCTTCTGCTTGGCGGCAGGCTTGGGGAGGTCTGCCGCTGAGGCGAAGCGCGTCCAATTTTCGCCGCCACAGAAAAGTCCTGCCAGGATGCAGCCCTCTATCTGCAATACATCATCCTTGAGAAGACTGATACGAGACGCATAGGTCTTGCCATTTTCCGCGTTGTAGACCTCGCCGTCCCAACGGTTCAACTCGACCTTCTTCATCTTTAGAAGAATCGGCATCCCGATAATGGATCGGTCGCGCTGTGCCGGGTCGGGATTATTCTCATCCTTACCTGGCTCTTTTGACCAGGCGATGACCCCCCAGAGCGCATCGCCGCAAGGCTCGATCCGGATTCGGGCGGTGCCCTCCGCCACGAGCCACTCCCCGGTCGGGTCCGCGGCAGCCGCAGGGCTGACCAGACAGGCTAAGAGGACGATAGAGACGAAACAGCGGTGGAAGATTTGCATTGTGAACTCGTTCACGATACTTGCCGGCGATGGAAGGGCGCGCTGCGCTTGGAAGCGAGGGGATCGTGGCCGGTAACGGGCTTCTCATCCGACGCTTTTTTCCTCGCACCGCTGGCTGCGCATCTCCGCCATGAGAAACCGGGCAGCCTTTACCAATAGAGGCAATGTGCATTGCAATCTGTGGCGTTATATGGCTTCGAGACCCTGATCGCGATCACATATTTGTTTTCCATGGGAACGAAATAGCAGCCGAGGTGCTAACGCAGCGGCCTCTTGCTGGCCATCCCGGCCCGCATGTTCGCCTTGAAAAACGCGAACTCTTTATGCGTTCGTGTCGAGGGTACGTGAGTCAAACGGCGTAAGAATGGTGGGGTTCCCAATGGGTGACGTTGCTTCCGATACGCTACCGGATGGTGCCGTTTCCGGAGGGGGCAATGTCGCGTCCCGCATCTACGATGTCGCGGTCCTCACGCGCGAAGAGGTGATGCGCTGCAAACATTGGGCTCAGGCCTTCGCAACCGAACGCAAGGATCACCGTTATTACGAGTTAGTCGAGGATACAATCCAGCCGGAGTTCGATTTCCGATATTTCGCCATTCGGGACGAAAGCGGCGAGGTGTTGGCGGTTCAGCCATTTTTCCTGCTCAATCAGGACCTTCTCGCCGGGACCGGCCGCTGGATGAAGAGGCCGGTGGAGTCCATCCGTCGCCTATGGCCGGGCTTCATGCAATTGCGTACGCTCATGGTGGGATGTGCCGCGGGCGAGGGACATCTCGACAGCAATAGTGAGCTGCCGCGCCCTTTGCATGCTGAACTCTTGGCCGCCGGGATAACCAGCCATGCGCGCGATCTAAAGGCCCGCCTTATTGTCCTAAAGGAATTTCCGGCGGCCGATCGCGCGGTGCTGGCCTCATTTTCAGGACACGGTTTTACCTGCGTGCCGAGCCTTCCAATGACGAGTGTGGGCCTCGAATATAAGAGTTTCGACGAGTATATGACTAAGGCGTTGAGCGGGAATACGCGTTCAAAGCTGCGTAAGAAATTCAAGGCTACCGCCCGGATGGATCCGATAAACATGAGCTGCGTTCGTGATATTACGCCGTTCATCGATGATGTGTATCCGCTTTATCTCGCCGTTTATGAGCGATCAACACTTCGCTTCGAGAAGCTTACGAAAGACTATTTTTGCGAAATTAGCCGCCGGATGCCCGACAAAACCCGCTTCTTCGTCTGGAGATACCAAAAAAAGATTATTGCCTTCGCTCTATGTATGGTTGATGAGGTTTCGCTTTGCTCAGAATACGTCGGATTCGATTATAGCGTCGCTCTGGAGCTAAACCTATACTATATAGTCGTCCGAGATGTCATGGAATGGGCCATTACGAACGGCTATCACTGCTACCGCAATACAGGTCTCAATTATGAACCGAAATTTCATTTGCGATATTTGCTCGATCCTATCGACCTATACGTGAAGCATACTTCGCCAATTTTCAATTTCGCATTGAAATACATCCTTCCTTTAGTGGAGCCGACCCGTTACGATAAGAATCTGAAGCGATTTGCAAATTACAAAGAGCTTTGGCCGCCGAAGCTTTGACGGATATCCCTAGCCTTGCATCGACGCTGGAGCGTCCTGCGTTAAATAGGGATCGCGATTGCGCCATTTATGTCGTCCCGGACGGCGGGAGCGGCGAGCCGGGATCCAATCACATGGCCGCAAATTCACTGCCGAAGTTCCAAGTGAATGGGCCCCAGCTCTGACGGCCGGGGCGACGGGATACAATGCCGCCGATCTCGATTTAAAGTGTGATGCGCTAACATCCCGCGGAACTGCACGCTTTCGATCCATCACATCTCCGTGGCTGCCTTACGGGCACGAGATGCCGCCCCCGACGAGCGGGCGGAGAGCGGACATCAGCGGATCGAAGCCGGCGCATGGCAGATCGCCCGACTGACCGGGTTGCGATCGTGACCGGCGGCGATGTATTCGTCCCGGATTAGATCGCGACCTGGGTGCCGATCTCGATAACGCGGTCGCGCGGGATCTGGAAGTAGGACGTGGCATCTTCGGCCGCGCTGGCTAGCCAGATATACAGCCGCTTCTGCCATTTCGGCATGCCGTTCCTGGCAGCCGCGCGCAGCGATCTGCGCGACAGGAAAAACGACGTGCCGCCGACATCCATCTGCAAGCCCTTGCGCTGGCAGTGCTCCAGGATCTTGGGCACGTTCGGCGTCTCCATGAAACCGTAATGGGCGGTCACCCGTGTGAAAATGCCGTCCATGGGCTTCACCTCGACGCGCTCCTGGCGCGGCACGCGCGGCACATCCCTGGTGCTGATGGTCAGGATGATGTTGCGCTCGTGCAGCACGCGATTGTGCTTGAGATTGTGCATCAGGGATGTCGGCGCGAGCGTGTTGGTCGACGTCAGGAAGATCGCCGTTCCGGGCACGCGGTGCGGTGGGCTGGCTTCCAATTTGCGGCACAGCCAGGCGAGGTCGATCTCGCTGCGCTGGGTGGCCTTCACCACCGCTCGCGAGCCGCGCACCCAGGTGATCATGATCGTCGCGACGATGCCGGCCATGACGAGCGGCAGCCAGGCGCCTTCTACTAGCTTGATAGCGTTCGCCGCGAAGAAAACCTGCTCGATGACGACCAGCGGCACGATGATCGCCGCGGCTTTCCATAGCGGCCATTTCCACAGCTTCCAGAGCAGGAAGAAGGTCAGCAGCGAGGAAATGATCATATCCGCCGTGACCGCCACGCCATAGGCGGCGGCCAGATTGCTGGAACTTCGGAACAGCACTGTAACGACCACGACGGCCGCCATCAGGAACCAATTGACGCGCGGGATATAGATCTGGCCCGACATCGTCGCGGAGGTATGCTGGATATTGAAGCGCGGCAGCAGCCCTAGCTGGATCGCCTGCCGGGTCAGCGAGAATGTGCCGGTGATCACCGCCTGGCTGGCGATGACGGTGGCGAAGGTCGCCAGCAGCAGCATGGGCACCAACGCCCAGCTCGGATAAAGGTTGTAGAATGAATCCTTCAGCGCGTCAGGGCGCGCCAGAACCAGCGCGCCCTGGCCAAGATAGTTCAGCGTCAACGCCGGAAGCACGATGGAAAGCCACGCCGTTTGGATGGGCTTGCGCCCGAAATGCCCGAGATCGGCGTAAAGCGCCTCGGCGCCCGTGACGGCGAGGAACACGAAGCCCAGCGTCCAGATGCCGGCCATGCCGTTCACCGCGAGAAAGCGGATGCCATACCAGGGGTTGAGCGCATAGAAGACATGTGGATCGTCGACAATATGCACCAGCCCGCCCAGGCCGAGCACAAAGAACCAGACCAGCATGATAGGCCCGAACAGCGCCGCGACCTTGGCTGTGCCGAAGGGTTGCGCCGCGAATACGCCCACCAGAATGACTAGCGCGATCGGCAGCACCGCCACTTCCAGCCCCGGCGCCAGCAGCTTCAGGCCCTCGACCGCCGACAGCACCGAAATGGCCGGCGTAATGACAGAGTCGCCGTAAAAGAACGAGGCGCCTACCATCCCCAATCCGAGGACGAGCGGCGCATTGCGGCCCGCCGCCGATTGCACCAGCGACATCAGCGCGAAGGTGCCACCCTCGCCCTTATTGTCGGCGCGCAGCAGCAGCAGCACATATTTGCCGGTGACGATCAGCATCAGCGCCCACAGGATGAGCGACAGCACCCCCAGCACCGACGCACGGCTGTCCAGACCGGCATGCTGCGCCGATGTGACCGCTTCGCGGAAGGCGTAAAGCGGGCTGGTGCCGATATCGCCATACACCACGCCGGCGCTGCCGATGACAAGCGCGGCGAACGGCGCGACGCCCACGGTGGAGGCAAGATGCCCGTGAGGCGCCTTGTCGGCTGAAAGCGTGTTTAATCCCATAATAGACATATTGCTAGTGCTGGCGTTCCCACAGGCGTGTCATTTAAGTACACAACTCATGGTTTACAAAGGATGCGTATCCGCCCTGATCAATTCGCGGGAGTTCTATATGTTTCGTCCCGGCAGATAGAAATCACGTTTATCGAGCCCCTGCCGGCGCCCGCGTTCATCCTCGGTTCATAGATGCCCGCGCGCCAGCTAGCTCCCTGTCGTGGTGGGATACCATATTGATTTGCGTAAAAATGGGGCGGCGGCAAAGCTGTGGAAACGTGGTCGAAACATGGCGTGCACGCTATCCGGCGCGTCCGCGCCATTGCGAAAGCCCAGTACGGTAAAAAAACTTATCCCCGCCCCGCGCGCCGCCCGTAATATCACCCTTGTTCTTGTTCCAGAGGGACGCGGGGCTCGAGACCGGCTCGTCATCTGCGGAATGGGAATTGCGGTGCCTGAGGAATCCCGTGGGGGATCTGGTTGGGTGGAAATGCCGGCCAGCCTCGCGGTGGGTGTAACGAACCCGCACTCAGGGGTTTGTAGGTTCTGCCGACCTGTTTGCTGGGATGCGCAGGTCCAAGGTCATGCGACGCATGTTTTGCGTAGCCGGACGGTGAACAAGGGTTCCCGATCCCCGCATGGCCATGTCCGATAAAGGCGCGGAGACGAGCCAAAATACCACCGCGCGCGGGCAGCCGAGAGGCTGCACACTAAACTATTAGGACCAGCCTCACGGCGGCCCGCGCCGTCCCTCAAGGGGGCGGAAATGAAGGAGAATGAGAGCAAAGCCTCGCGGGCGCGGCCCGGCGAGGGGATTGGTGTTTGTGGCGAATTGCGGCTTGCTCCGCGTCGCCCCGGCCGCGAGAGCCGGGGCCTGCTCGCCCCACAGCAAGACAGGTGCTCGCGGCGATGCTGATGGGGCCCGGCTCGGGGGCCGGGAAGACGCTAAGTTTGAGGCGGCGCGGAGCCCAGCGGCGAGGGGATTGGTGCTTGTGGATTGGCGGGCACAGTAATGCCGGCAAGTTGGCCGCACGTGCGGTTCGGGATAATAAGGCAGCAGGACGGAGCGAGAGGCGGGCGGCGGGCATGAACCAGGACGAGACCATCGCGCTGTCACGGCACGGCAAGGACGCCTGGAACGCCTGGGCCGAGGCGATGCTGGCCGAGCGCCGCGCAATGAAGCGGATGGCCGCTGGTCGGCAGAGCGCGATTGGGAGGGCGATCTAGAGCCGCAAAACGACGCAACACGCGACTGGATGAGAGGGCGACAGCCGATTTCACCGCCCTTCATCTGAAAACGCGTGCGCTTGCGAATCCGGAATCCGAGAAGGGCGGAAAGGCAGAAGATCAGGATACCGGCCCACACCCAAGGCCACATCAATTGTGGTTGAAGCACCCTGCGCACCTATCGCTGTCTCTATGGTATGGAGGACGTCGGTGGTAGATCCTTGCCCGTAATATCCTGGGCGGTATCCAACATGATAGTCGGACAGAAGCTATTCTCCGCCGTGATGATCTTCCTGTTCGGCCTCGCGCTGCGCAACATGCTGAAGATGAAATGATGCCGCACCAGCCCAAACGCTTGCAACGCGTACATCCATTCTCTGTCGCCCCGGAAAGCGCAATGGCGCTTATCCGGGGTCTACTCGCCACGCCGCGCGCTCGGCATATGCGGAAATGGGAGTGGGTCCCGGCTCGGAGGCCGGGACGACGAAGGCGGCGTCGAGGCGGGCAGGACGACGGGATTGCGGCGGCGAGACGAGAAGCTGGCGTGGCTCATCGCGTTAGACTCCGCGGCGGGTTCGGTGCCAAACCTCGCGCGGCACATCATCATGCAGACGGAGGCGGCGTTGGGGCGTTTAGAGGACAGGGTCGCGCTGATCACGGGCGCCGGCGGCGGGCTGGGGCTCGCCATGGCGAAGCTGTTCGCAACCGAGGGCGCGCATGTGGTCATGTCGGATCTGAACGGCGAGGCGATCGAGGCAGGCGCAGCCGAGATCGCGGCGGCCGGCGGCCGCGCCTCCTTCGTGCGCGGCGACGTCACCAGCGAAGACGATGTCGCTGCGATGGTGGCGGCCGCGCAACGCATATCGGCCAAGCTGCATGTGCTGGTCAACAATGCCGGCAATCTGATGCGCGCCGATTTCCGCCATATGGCAGACGCCGATTGGGAAAAGGTGCTGAACCCGCATCTCTGGGGCACCATCCGCGTCACGCGCGCCGCTATGCCGCTGCTGATCGCGGCGAAGGGCGCCTCGGTCGTCAACCTGTCGTCGATCATGGCGAGCCAGCATCTGCGCCAGCTTTCGGCCTATTCGACCGCCAAGGCGGCCATCGCCGGCCTGTCGCGCAGCCTCGCGGTGGAACTCGCGCCATACCAGATCCGCGTCAACTATATGTGCCCCGGCTTCATCCCGACCGCGCTGACGGGCCGCTATACCAGTCACCCGCAGCTCTCCAAGGCGCTGGTCGCGCAGATGCCCATGCGCCGCTTCGGCACACCGGAGGAAGTCGCCAAGGTGGCGCTGTTCCTGGCCAGTGACGACAGTTCCTACACGACGGGGGAGGGCATCATGGTCGATGGGGGGATGAGCCTCAACCTGGCGTAACCAGGCCCGAGATCAGCATCAACACGGAGATGAATCCGGCAGGCCGATCGCGGCGCCCGTTTGGTCGGGCTGCGGTGCCGTTCCGCCTTGCGGCGCCGTCGTTTCGGCGGGCTGCATCGGGTCGTTTTCGGCGGTGCCGCGCACCGTCTCGGCGATCAGCAGGTCAACCACCGCCTGAAGCGCGGCGCGTTCGTCACTCCCGGCGGCCAGCGCGGCTTCATAGGCGGCAACCTGTCGCTCGGCGCTCGTGCCGCGCTCGACGATGAGCCGGGTATGCTCGACCTCGAGGCGGCAATTGAGGGCCTCGGCGTCCTCGCGGATCAGCGCCAGAATTTCGTCGAGGAGATCGCGGAAGGGCACCAGTTCGCTCTTGCCGAAATCGACGAGCCCGTTGGTGACGCCGTAGCGCTGCGCCCGCCAGCGGTTCTCCATGATCAGAAACGGCGAATAGGACCGCCAGCGCTGATTGAGGCCGCGCAGCCGGTACATCATCCGGCAGATGCATAGGAACACCGCCGCGATGGCGATGGCGTCATCGAGCAGCGGACAGATGTCGGTGACCCGCATTTCCAGCGTCGGGAAGCGCGAAGACGGCCGCATGTCCCACCAGATTTTCGTGCCGTCCTCGATCAGCCCGGCATTCACCAGGACATCGACGGTCCGCTGGAATTCGGCATAGCTGGAGAAATGCTCGGGCAGGCCGGTGCGCGGCAATTCGTCGAAAACCGACATCCGATAGGATTTCAGCCCGGTCTGCCGGCCGCCCCAGAACGGCGAGGAGGTCGACAGCGCCAGCAGGTGCGGCAGGAAGTAGCTCGCCTGGTTCATGATGTCGATGCGGAGATCGTCATCGTCGATGCCGACATGGACATGCATGCCGCTGATCAGCATCCGCTGCGCGATCATCTGCAAATCGGCGACGATGGTGTGGTAGCGCTCCTTGTCGGTGTGCCGCTGCGCGTCCCATGCGGCGAAGGGGTGCGTGGATGCGGCGATCGGAGCGAACCCGTAACGTCCCGCGATGGTGGCGATGGCGGCGCGCAGCCGGGCGAGCTCGTCGCGTGCCGCCTTGATGTTGCGGCAGACGCGCGTGCCCACCTCGATCTGCGAGCGCATGAATTCGGGGCTGACCTGGCCGCCGATTTCGCGCAGGGCCTCCTCGCAGTCGCTGAGCAGTTCTTTCGGCGGGTCGCTGACGAGATCACGGGAGGTTTTGTCTACGAGGAGATATTCCTCCTCAATGCCCAGAGTGAAACTCGGTTCGCTCAGACCCATCAGCGTGTCACGCATTCCTTCTGCACTCACGGCACATGTGAGCCACCTCACCAAGTTTATATGAAAACCCTCAGGATATCACCTAACAGGTAAGCGACGCCTGCTGCGTTCAGCAGCATTCGCATATATAGATCGAGTTGCCCATGGCGATTACCAAGTCTTGCGCGAATCCCTTCCGTGGTGATGCGGATGCCAGACGTGATATGATTTCAGCGCTGCGAAACACGGGGCTTATGCCGCAATTCGATCCGGTGGATGCGACATGCTGGGAAAATGGTTTCGCGCGACGCCGGATTCGCGACACTAGCCACGTCCCGCCACTTCCCCTATAAGCTCATCTCTCGACCGGCGCAGGCTTGCGATGCCTCGACAGACCGGCCCAATCATTCGGAAGAATTTTCCTTAGGAGCGTGCCATGGCCAACTCATGGAGCCCGGAAAGTTGGCGGCAAAGGCCGGTTCAGCAGAACCCGGCCTACCCCGACCAGAATGCGGTGAACGCGGTCGAGGCCGAGCTAGGGAGCTTCCCGCCGCTGGTCTTCGCGGGTGAGGCGCGCGAACTGAAACAGGAGCTTGCCGAAGCTGCGCACGGGCGGGCTTTTCTGCTGCAGGGTGGGGACTGCGCCGAAAGCTTCGCCGAGCACGGCGGCGACATGATCCGCGACTTCTTCCGTGTCTTTCTGCAGATGGCGGTCGTGCTCACCTATGCGGGCGCCTGCCCGGTGGTCAAGGTTGGGCGGATCGCAGGCCAATTCGCCAAGCCGCGCTCCGGCGACATGGAAAAACAGGGCGACATCGAGCTGCCGAGCTATCGCGGCGACATCATCAACGACATCGCCTTCACGCCTCAGTCGCGCACGCCCGATCCCGTGCGGCTGCTCAGCGCCTATCGGCAGTCCGCCGCGACGCTCAATTTGCTCCGCGCCTTCGCGCAAGGCGGCTTCGCCGATCTGGAGCGGGTGCATCAATGGACCATGGGGTTCCTTAAGGACAGTCCGGCGGGCGAACGCTATCAGGAGCTGGCCGACCGGATCGGCGAGAGCCTCCTGTTCATGCGCGCCTGTGGCCTCACCTCGGACAATCTGCGCGAGCTGCGCACCACGAGTTTCTATACCAGCCATGAAGCCCTGTTGCTCGGCTATGAGCAGGCACTGGCGCGGATCGATTCCACCAGCGGCCGCTGGTATGCGACGTCCGGGCATTTCCTCTGGATCGGCGACCGCACCCGCCAGCCCGACCATGCCCATGTCGAATTTCTGCGCGGCGTTCACAATCCAATCGGGCTCAAATGCGGCCCGTCGCTCAAGCCCGATGAGCTGATCCGGCTGATCGATCTGCTCAATCCGAAGAACGAGGCGGGGCGCCTGACGCTGATCGCCCGGTTTGGAGCGGACAAGGTGACGGAATATCTGCCGCAGCTCATCCGCGCGGTGCGGGCCGAGGGCCGCGCCGTTGTCTGGTCCTGCGACCCGATGCATGGCAACACGATCAAGGCGGCAAGCGGCTACAAAACCCGGCCCTTTGAGCTGATCCTCAAGGAGGTCGACAGCTTCT
Source organism: uncultured Alphaproteobacteria bacterium (assembly GCA_963731855.1). Classification (GTDB taxonomy): domain Bacteria; phylum Pseudomonadota; class Alphaproteobacteria; order Rhizobiales; family Rhodomicrobiaceae; genus R-RK-3. The sequence continues at coordinate 547,305 of CAVSXH010000005.1, forward strand.
TTGACGTGCACCGCGCCGAGGGAACCTATCCCGGTGGGCTGCATGTCGAGATGACGGGCAAGAACGTCACTGAATGCACCGGCGGCGCGCAGCTCATCACCGACACCGAACTGTCGGATCGATACCACACGCATTGCGATCCTCGGCTGAATGCCAGCCAGGCACTCGAATTGGCGTTCCTGGTGGCCGAGCGATTGCGGCGGGATCGCGCGCTACCGGTCGCGGCAGTTGCCGCCGCGGCTTTGTAATGCAGGTCGAGGAATACCGGCTCGCGGATGTCTTGCGACGATCGGGCCGCAGCTGTTGGAAAACACGGGCGCTTCGGCACCCGAAGCGGCGTCTAGGGTATTGAGGGAAGCCGAATATGGGAATGACGCTAAGGACTGCGGCCTTCAAGAAGTACACCCTCAGGCCTAAAGAGATGACGACGACGGTCGAAGAGGCCGTCGTACAGGCGGTCACCAACCGATCGAAAAACCCTGACAGGGGGGCCGCTGCCGAGATCGGAATGGCGCCGCGACGCGTCGCCATTCCCGAGCCGGAAGACGTCGTATGGCCAATGCCGGTGGAGGATTTTCAGTACGGGCATTTCCTCGAACCCGCCGATATCATCCTGTCGACGCGGCTGGAGAGTTTCTTCTCCTTCCTCATGAAGCGCTTCGACAACAGCCGCTTTGCCCATGCCGCGCTGACCTTCATTACACCGCGCCATTACGCCGGCGTCGACCGCTCGTTCCTGATCGAGGCGACCTTTGGCGGCGTCGACCTCGGCGCCTTTTCCGAAATCATCGCGCCGACCAAGGTCTACAGCGATACCCACGAAAAGCCGCGCTACGTGGTGGGCATCAAACGGCTCGAGGCCGATTGGTTCACGCCGGAAATGCGCCCGATGGTTTCCGGCCGCATGCTGCGCTTCATCAAGGATGACGAGTATAATTTCGCGCTGCTCGCCGCCTTGGCCGCGAACCGCTCGAATTTCTTTTTCCGCCTGCGCGACCGTCTCTTCGGCCAGGCGCCCACCATCGGTGACTATCTCAAACGATCGAAAAAATTCGCGCCTGTGGACTTTATCTGCTCAGGCTTCGTGCAATTCGCTTATGTCGATATGGTTCGCACCGCGATCGAGCTAGGGCTTCTGCCGCCGCATCTCGCTGAACAGGCCCGCGACGACGTGTTCTTCGCGCCTTGGGTCGAACCGAAATGCTCGATGGAAATGCTGATGGCGGTAAGGCCGTTGGAGCTGGCTGCCAGTCCGGCGTTGAAGTGGAAATATCTGATCTATGGCGGTAAGGTGCACAAGGTTTCTTCGGAGGAAGAAGTCAACACGCTGTTTGACCAGATCAATATCGAACGTGGAAAATCCATCAGGCCTTAAGCTCTGCATAAACGTCACATGACCGCAGTCCATACCCTGAAAATTGCCCTCGCGCAGCTTAACCCGACCGTCGGCGACATTAGCGGCAACATGGCGATTGCCCGGCAGGCGCGCGCCGAAGCTGCCGCGCAAGGCGCCGATCTCGTCCTGTTTTCAGAGCTTTTTCTGACCGGCTATCCGCCTGAGGACCTGATTCTCAAACCCGCCTTTATCCGGTCCGCGAAGGACGCGGCCGAGCCGAGCTGGCGCGGGACACCGCCGATGGCGGGCCGGCTATGCTCATCGGCGTGCCATGGCCGGGGGAGATGGCGCCGCATAATTCCATGGTTCTCCTCGATCAGGGGGCCATCGCGGACGTCCGCCACAAAGTCATCCTGCCGAATTACAGCGTCTTCGACGAAAAGCGCGTCTTTGCGCCGGGGCCGATGCCGGGTCCATTCAATTTCCGCGATATCCGCATCGGTGTGCCGATCTGCGAGGACATCTGGAGCGAGGATGTCTGCGAGTGCCTGGCGGAAACCGGCGCGGAGATGCTGCTGGTGCCGAACGGCTCGCCCTTCACCATCAACAAGCACGATACACGCATGGGCCATGCCGTCGGCCGCGTAACGGAGACCGGGCTGCCGCTCGTCTATGTCAATCAGTTTGGCGGCCAGGATGAACTGGTCTTTGACGGCGGATCATTTGTGCTCAATCCCGGCGGCAAGCTCGTGCTGCAAATGCCCGCCTGGGAGCCGGCGCTCACCATGTCGCAATGGACCCGCTCTGCCGAGGGCTGGGTCTGCGAACCCGGCCAGCTCGCGCTTCTGGAAGAGGGCGAGCCAGCAGCTTATCTGGCGTGCGTGTTGGGCTTGCGCGACTATGTGGAGAAGGCAGGGTTTCCCGGCGTCGTGCTCGGCATGTCCGGCGGCGTCGATTCCGCGCTGACCGCCGCAATCGCGGTGGACGCGCTGGGCGCGAACCGTGTTCATTGCGTCATGCTGCCTTACCGCTATACCTCCAATGAATCGCTGAGCGACGCCGCGTCATGCGCCGAGGCGCTCGGTGCGCGTTACGACATATTGCCGATCCACGCGCCCGTCGACGCATTCGAAGAGAGCTTGCGTCCGGTTTTCGCGGATCGTGCGCCGGACATCACAGAGGAAAATCTCCAATCGCGCACGCGCGGCACGATGCTCATGGCGATTTCGAACAAATTTGGGTCGATGCTGGTGACCACCGGCAACAAATCCGAGGTGTCGGTCGGCTATGCGACGCTTTACGGCGATATGAATGGCGGCTTCAACCCGATCAAGGACCTCTATAAGACGCAGGTTTTTGCGCTCTGCCGCTATCGTAATTCGGAGCGGCCCAAGGGCTGCCTCGGTCCGGAAGGCGTCGTCATTCCGGAGAACATCATCACCAAGGCGCCGACGGCGGAGTTGCGGGAAAACCAGAAAGATCAGGATTCCCTGCCGCCCTACGACGTTCTCGACGATATTCTGGAATGCCTGGTGGACCGGGAAATGCCGCTCGCCGAGATCGTAGCGCGGGGCCACCCGATAGAGATTGTGCGCAAAGTTGAGCGTCTGCTTTATCTAGCCGAATATAAGCGCCGCCAATCCGCTCCCGGTGTAAAGATCACCAGCCGCAATTTCGGCCGCGACCGGCGCTATCCGATCACCAACAAGTTCCGCGAAACTCTATGAAACCCGTAGTCCGCTTCGCGCCCGATCCCACGGGACGCATTCATATCGGCAATTCGCGCCCCGCGCTGCTGAACTGGCTGTTCGAGCAGCACGATGGCGGCACCTTCCTGCTGCGCTTCGACGATACCGACCAGGAGCGCTCACGCGGCGAGTATGCCGAAGGCATTCGCGAGGATGGACGAGAACCGCGCGCCATTCTTTCGCGCTCCGCAACGGTCGGCGCGTCTTACTCAGTCGCGCCCTATAAGAGTTTGAACGCACTTGCTTCACTGTTCGATTTCGCCAAACTGTCGCGTGTACCTGCTCGTTTCGACATCGATGAGTTGAAATCGGCCAATGCCCGATTGCTGCAGGCCGCGAAGGCCAGTGCCGCATTGCGGACGTCTATTTCGCGCATTTGCTGAAAGAAATTCAAACCTTTGATAAATCTAGACTATAGTTTATCCGCTAAACGACCCGCAATGGGCGGGACAGCGATGCAATTCTTGTCTATAGTGGGAAGCATCGTCCCGGGGGGACGGAGCGCGCGAGCCGGGTGTCGGGCGTCAGGACGCGGGAGTGTTCCTGGCAAGGGTCGGCAGGGGGCCGGAGTGGTATCTTCGAACGGAATGCAGGATCGAACTCACACTCCGCTTGGCGGAGCCCGCAGTAAGCGGGTTTGTCACCTCATCCTCTTCTGCTCCTGCGCTATATCGCTCCCATGCATGGCAGCGGCGGGATTTGGTCAACTGGAAAACGCCGTCGCCGTTTCCTCCATCCTTGAATATGCCACCGACCGTCGCTCCGCCGCGCAGTCGCCGTCCGAACAGTTGGAGCTTTCGCTAGAACAGGCCATGTGGACGGCCCTCGCCTTTGAAGATGCGGGGAAGCTTGCCAGTCTCCTGAAGCAGGGCGTTGACCCCAACAAGGCGGAAGAACGCTCGCAGATGACGCCACTGATGGCTGCCGAGACCCTGCCGGTGGCGAAGATTCTGATCGAGGCCGGGGCGGATCCGCACTTGCGCGATAGGGCCGGCCGCACGCCGTTGCATCACGCCGCTAGAATGCGCGAGGGCGCGTCCATCATCGAATTGCTTGTGCGCAGCGGAGCAGAAGTCAACGCACGCTCCAGCGATGGCGCGCAGGGCACGCCGTTATTATGCGCGGTCGAAAATTATCTCGAGATTCAGGACCGTCAGGAAGCCGCGCTGATCATTCGGGTGCTGGTTCATCTCGGCGCTGAAATCAATATTGCCGACGCACGGGGGAATACCGCCCTCGTGCTTGCCGCCACGCACAATCAGCCCGAGCTGATCCGGCTGCTTCTGGAACTTGGCGCCGATGCTTCGCGGCCGGTTGTCGGTGGCCGCACGCCGCTGGATTTCGCGCGGGAGGCCAATGCCATCGAGGCGATCCAGGCGCTCGCTTCGGCTCCATCGAAGCAGGTCCCGGCTAACTAGCGCATCGTCCTTATCGCAACGCCGGCGTTGGTCCCGGAATCGCGCCCGTATGTCGTCCCGAACGCCGCGAAGCGGCGAGCCGGGATCCAATCACATGGCCGCAATTTCATTGCTGAAGCTCTAAGTGAATAGGCCCCGGCTCTGCCGGCCGGGGCGACTGGATGTGTAATGCCGCTGATCTCGAATTACGGTGTCATGCTCGAATGCCGCGCCGCGACGCCGCTTGGGGGTCGTTCAACTCCACCCGAGTAAGCCGAAAAAGTGGCACGGCTTGCGCCAATGATCATGCCGACCCCCGTCAGGGGACGCATCAAGCTCTATTGCGCCGTCCTCGGCGCTGCGCTTCCCGTGCTGGGTTGCGCCGTCTCGTTTGCATTTACCGGAGCAGCGGGAGCAGATCGCTGGGCCGGTGCAGCGGCTCTAGCCTGCTTGCCCAGTTCCTGCTCGGAAAGCTGGATCTCATGCGCGGAATATTCCTCCGCCTTGCATGAGCACCCTTTGATATATTGCTTCCGGTGACGCCAAGCGTTCTTCAAATTATTATAGGGCTCGCCGGTGATCGAAACCATCTGCTCGACCTCTTCGCCCGGATTCTTGTAGACGTAGAGTTCGGCCGGAGCTGCGCACTGGGCCTTGCACTTCAATTCATCGTCGGGAAACCGGCTTCCCAATGTCGAGAAGCTGATCGGAAAATAGAACCCGTCGCACGTTCTGACACACATCGTGCGATAGGACGCAAACGGCAGATTGGATTGGCCACCACCCGGCGGTGTGCTGGCGTAGCCGCGATCAAACGAGCTGTCCTGATCTTCCCACAGCGAAAAGAACGAGGTCGACCGCTTGCGCAACTCATATTCGCGCGCATAATTCTCGCCGCAACCGTTCCGCGCCAACTCGCCCACCAGATCTTCGCGCCGCATACGGCGGTTCGCCGAGCTGTTCATCGCGTCGCGCTGCTGGCGTAGATTCGAGATGTTGCGGCGAAAATTCTCGATGTCGCTGTCGAGCTGAATGCAGTCGCGGGTCCGCCTCAGCGAGCGACCGAACAGAAACATATCCTCGTAGCAGTTGCGCCGCTCGGCCTCGGCCTCGGCGGTGCGCCGGTTGCGCTGCAATTCGTCGAGCTGCTGGTCGATGCGGCCGACAGCCTCTTGCGGGCTATTGTTCCGCTGCCAGTCGCTAACCAGCTGACGCTCCAGATCCTGGCAGCGCAGCGCACGATCGTCATTGCGCTGCTGGGCCGCGGACGGAACGGCAAGCACGATTGCGCAAAGCGCCGCGCCTGTCAGTACGTGCCGCTTATTGCCTGTCCGGAAGGATTGCCAAAGCGTCTTGAATTGGCGCATCGATACCCTCTACCAATGCAATTTGAGTCGCTCACCAGGCACTATGGACGGCTCACCATGGGAGGTCAACGCCGCATCCAGGGGCTGCACGGGCGTTCCCGCTATGCCGAAACACCCATTCCAGGCAAAAATACCCGCAATTCGAGGTGCGTTCACAAAATCTGCGCCTCGCGGGTTAGAGGCCCGCGTAATTCGGGCCGCCGCCGCCCTCCGGCGGCACCCAAGTGATGTTCTGCGACGGATCCTTGATGTCGCAGGTTTTGCAATGCACGCAATTTTGCGCATTGATCTGGAAACGCGGCTTGCCCGCTTCGATGACGACCTCGTAGACCGCTGCCGGGCAATAACGCTGCGCAGGCTCGGCATAAACCGGCAGGTTGACGTCGATCGGAATGGAAGGGTCGCTCAGCACCAGATGCACCGGCTGATCTTCCTCGTGATTCGTGCCGGACAGAAACACCGAGGAGAGCCGGTCGAAGGTGAGCACCCCATCCGGCTTCGGATAGGCGATCGGCTGGTAATCGGCGGCCGGTTTCGTCGACGCGCTGTCGCTCTTCTTGTGCCTCAGCGTGTAAGACAGGAAAGGCAGCAGCGTGTTCAGCCACATTTCCATGCCGCCAACGACCGTGCCAAGCCGCGTCCCGAGCCGCGTCAGCAGCGGCTTCACATTGCGGACGCGCTTCAAATCCTTGGCGATCGAGCTGTTCTTGAACGCCTCTTCGTAGCCTGTCAGGACATCGCCCGCCCGGCCCGCGCCGAGCGCCTCGAACGCCGCCTCGGCCGCCAAAATTCCTGAGACGATCGCATTATGCGACCCCTTTATGCGCGGCAGATTGATGAATCCCGCCGAACAGCCGATGAGTGCGCCGCCCGGAAACACCAGCTTGGGGACCGACTGCCAGCCACCCTCCGTGATCGCCCGCGCTCCATAGCCGAGGCGCTTGCCGCCGGCGAATGTCCGCGCAATCGCCGGATGAGTTTTGAAGCGCTGAAACTCCTCGAACGGTGCAATGTACGGGTTTTCATAGTTCAGATGGACGACGAAACCCACCGCAACCAGATTGTCGCCGTAATGGTACATGAACGAACCGCCGCCAGTGCGATCATCGAGCGGCCAGCCGAGCGTATGTTGCACCAGTCCGGGCCTGTGATTCGCCGGCTGGACCTGCCAAAGCTCCTTGAGGCCGATACCGTATTTCTGCGGACAGCAGCCGGCACGCAGATTGAACGCCGGCGTGAGCTGTTTGGTCAGCGAACCATGCGCGCCCTCCGCGATCAGCGTATATTTGCCGCGAAGCTCCATTCCGCGGGTAAAACTATCTTTCGGCTTGCCGTTGCGGCCGACGCCCATATCGCCGGTCGCCACGCCCGTCACGGCGCCATCGGCATTGCGCAGAATTTCCGCCGCCGGAAAACCGGGATAGACCTCCGCGCCGAGGCCCGTCGCCTGTTCGCCAAGCCAGCGGCAGAGATCGCCGAGGCTAACGATGTAATTGCCATGGTTGCTCATCAAGGGCGGCATCATGAAGTTGGGGAGGCGCAACGCCCCGGCCGGGCCGAGGACAAGGAAGCGGTCGTCCGTGACCTCCTGGGCCACCGGCGCGCCGAGCTCGCGCCAATTGGGGAGCAGGCGATTGAGGCCGATCGGATCGATGACGGCACCTGACAGAATATGCGCGCCGACTTCCGAGCCTTTCTCCAGCACCACCACCGAAATCTCGCGATTGTGCTCGGCAGCTAACTGCCGCAGCCGAATTGCGGCTGCAAGGCCCGCCGGTCCTGCGCCGACGATGACCACGTCGAAATCCATTCCCTCGCGTTCTGGCAGAGCTTCTCCGGCTTCAATCATAGCTCCCTCCATGGCGTGGATTCCCTCGGAACGTCGCTTGCTGGCTTTGCCCATGTTCTACGTGGCATGGTAAAGATGAAGCAAGAGAGAACCTGAGGGCGAACCGCCGCGCTCTGAAAGACTATTTATGCAGCCAGGCTACGACAATAGAGAAGACATCGCGCTGGGCCTGCTCCGGTGGTATCGGGCCGTGGGCGTCGACGAAGCGGTCGCGGATACGCCACAGGATTGGTCGCTCTACAACGGGCCTGAAGCGGAGCCGGTTCCACAACGGCGGGATCCTTCTGCTGCGCCGCCGGCAGCAGCCGAGCCGCCGTCGCCACCGATCACGCGCGCCGCGCCTTACATCCCGCCTGCCCCATCGTCCATGGCCGCGAGGGATCTTGCACGTGCTGCCCCGGATCTCGCGGCGCTGGAAGCCACGCTTGCGACTTTTGACGGCTGCCCGCTTAAGAAGACGGCCAAGAACCTCTGTTTCGCGCGCGGCAACCCGCAGGCGCGGCTCATGCTCATCGGCGAAGCGCCGGGGCGGGACGAGGATTTGGAAGGCGCGCCGTTTGTCGGACGCGCCGGGCAGTTGCTCGACAAGATGCTGGCCGCGATCGGGCTTGGCGACGACGAGGTCTACATCACCAATGTCGTTTATTGGCGCCCGCCCGGCAACCGCACGCCCACGCCGCAGGAGGTGCAGGCTTGTCAGCCCTTTCTTCAGCGCCAGATCGAGCTGGTCGCACCTGAAATTCTGGTGCTCCTGGGCGGAGCAGCCGCCAAGCAGGTGCTCGGCACGGACCAGGGCATCATGAAATTGCGTGGCAAGTGGAAAGATTACGAAGCCGGCCACCGCGTCATCCGCACGCTGGCGACGCTTCACCCGGCCTTTCTCCTGCGCAATCCGGCGGCCAAGCGCATGGCATGGCGCGATCTGCTGACCATCAAGGCGGCTTTGGCCGGCGGGGCCTGAGATGATGGCTATCTAGATTGGGCGTTGCGATTTCGTCTCGTGGAAACGGCAGCGAGCGATAGCCATCCTCGATATGCTCGCGCCCGGCGGCCAGAACGTTAGCCCCGCTCCAAAATCATCGCCATGCCCTGGCCGACGCCGATGCAGAGCGACACCAGCGCATAGCGGCCTTGCTCCGCCTGTAGCCGTCGCGCTGCCGTCAGCGCGAGTCTCGCTCCGGATGCGCCGAGCGGATGACCGATGGCGATGGCGCCGCCATTGGAATTGACGCGGCTGTCGTCGCCCGGCAGGCCGAGTCCTTTCAGGCAGCCCAGCACCTGGCTCGCGAACGCCTCATTGATCTCGATGACGTCGATATCCCGAAGGCTGAGCCCCGCCCGCTCCAGCGCTTTCTGCGAGGACGGAACCGGCCCGATGCCCATGATGCGCGGCTCGACGCCCGCCACAGCGACCGCCCGGACAACCGCGATCGGCTCCACGCCAGCTTTCTCGCCCGCTTCCCTGCTGCCCAGAATGAGCGCCGCCGCCCCGTCATTGATGCCGGAGGCGTTGCCCGCCGTCACCACTCCGCCTTCGAACAATGGCGACAGCGCCGCGAGCCGCTCGGCACTCGCGTCGGCGCGAGGGTGTTCGTCCGCGGAAATGATGACGGTCTGGCCGCGCTTGGCGCCGGGGACTTCGGCTGGCTCAAGCTCATCATCATAGAAGCCGGAGGCCTTGGCCCTGGCGTAATTCTGCTGGCTGGCGAGGGCGAAGCGGTCGCTTTCCTCGCGGGAGATCTGGAAGTCGCGCGCCACATTGTCCGCCGTTTGCGGCATGGTGTCGTCGCCATGCGCCTTGGAAATTTTCCGATTGGGGAAGCGTGCTCCAATCGTCGTGTCAAAGATCTGGACATCGCGGCTGAACGCCTTGTCCGCCTTGCTCATCGCGAAAGGCGCGCGGCTCATGCTTTCGACGCCGCCCGCGACGAAGAGATCGCCCTGGCCCGTATTGATGGCCCGCGCCGCATCGGCGACGGCGGCCAGACCGCTGGCGCAAAGCCGGTTCACGGTGATGCCGCCGACGGTCACGGGCAGTCCAGAGAGCAGGGCCGCATGTCGGGCGACGTTGCGCAAGTCCTCACCAGCCTGGTTGGTGCAGCCGAGCACGACGTCTTCGATGTCCTCCGCCGCGAAGCCGGATGCTGCCACAACTTTGGCAATGAGATTGCCGGCCAGATCGTCGGGCCGGACGCCGGACAACCCGCCGCCATGCCGCCCGATCGGTGTACGCTTGCCGTAATAGATGAACGCGTCTTTCATCGCTGCCGCTCCTGAGCCAGTGTGCGGGTTTATCCCGGCATGGCGGTATTTGCTTCCGCAGTTCCCCAGGAGAATACCAGCCGCCGCTCGTTATTGGCAACGCGCCGCGGCGGCGCATCGCTGACGATCCGCCAGCGGCGTTCGCTCGGCGCCAGCCAAACACAAATCCGCCCAGACTGGCTGTCAGGCCGATAGGGTGCGGCGCACGGCATCGCGCCACCCCGCCAGTTTCCTTTCGCGCGTCTCGGCGGCGATCGATGGCGTGAAACGCCGATCCAGCCGCCAACTCGCGGCAAATCCGTCCTCATCCGGCCAGACACCGGCCTGACGCCCGGCGAGCCAGGCGGCGCCGAGCGCTGTCGTCTCCAGCACCACCGGGCGATCGATCGGGGCATCGAGAATGTCGGCGAGCCATTGCATCGTGCGGTCGCTCGCGACCATGCCGCCATCGACGCGCAGCACGGTTTCGCTTTCGGCGCGCCAGTCGCGATGCATGGCGTCGAGCAGGTCGCGCGTCTGGTAGCAGACCGATTCCAGCGCCGCCCGCGCCAGCTCGTTGCGGCCGGTCGCGCGCGTCAAGCCGAACAGCGCGCCGCGTGCTTCTGCGTCCCAATGTGGGGCGCCCAGACCGGTAAAGGCGGGGACGAGATAGACATTCTGGTTGGGATCCGCGGCCTCGGCCATCGGGCCGGACTGGTCCGCGCGGTCGAGGATTTGCAGCCCGTCGCGCAGCCACTGCACGGCTGCCCCAGCAACGAAGATCGAGCCCTCCAGCGCATAGGTCGGCTTGCCGTCGAGCTGATAGGCGATGGTCGTAAGCAGGCGGTTCCGCGAGAGCACCGGCTTGTCGCCGATATTCAGCAGCGCGAAGCACCCCGTCCCATAGGTCGATTTCATCATGCCGGGCTTGAAGCAGGCCTGGCCGACGGTCGCCGCCTGCTGGTCGCCGGCGATCCCACCGATCGGAATTTCCGCGCCGAACAGCGAGGCGGCCATGGTGCCGAAGGATGCGGCGCTGTCCTTCACCTCCGGCAGCATCGCGCGCGGAATCGCGGAGCAGCCGCAGCAATTCCTCGTCCCAGTCACCAATGCGGATATTGTAGAGCAGCGTTCGGGAGGCGTTGGTCGCATCGGTGACATGAACGCGCCCGCCGCGTGAGCTTCCATACCAGCCAGCTATCGACGGTGCCGAAGGCGAGCTTGCCCGCCTCGGCGCGCGCCCTGGCACCATCGACATGATCGAGAATCCAGGCGGCTTTGGTGCCGGAAAAGTAGGGGTCGAGAATGAGGCCGGTGCGCTCAGTGAGATCAGGCTCGGCGCCGTCCGCCTTCAACCGCGCGCACATCTCGGCGGTGCGCCGGTCCTGCCAGACGATGGCGCGGTGGATCGCTTCGCCCGTCTCCCGATCCCAGATGATGGTGGTTTCGCGCTGATTGGTGATGCCGGCGGCGGCGATTGCAGACGCCGGCAGTCCCGCATCGGCGAGCGCGAAGCGGATGGTCTCGACCGTGGTGCGCCACAAATCCTCCGGCTCGTGCTCGACCCAGCCCGATTGGGGGAAATGCTGCGGAAATTCCTGCTGGCCACGGCCGCGAACCCGGTAGCCGTCGTCGAAGACGATGGCCCGCGACGACGTGGTGCCCTGGTCAATCGCGAGAATAAAGCCGCTCATGGCCTCCCCCCTCGAACATTTCTTCTCTATTCTAGCGGGATCAAGTCAGTTGGAAATGGTGCCGCAACCACATATGTCATCCCCGCGAAAGCAGGGACCTAGTACGCCGCAGCGACCCTGGTGTTTACTGGATCCCCGCTTTCGCGGGCACGACATTAGGCGTGTTTCCGTCTGAACGGATTAGACCCCAGTCCTGATATTCGTCACCTACCTAAGCAGACATTCGTTGGCTGCCCACGAATGCCTGCTTAGATTCCTTTGTTTTCGCAGAGTTTTTCTCAAAACCGGGAAGGCCACTTTTGGGAACTCTGCTTAGCAAACCGGGGCGCGAACGCCCCGGCTCGATTTACGATCGGATCGGCTGATTACTTCTTCTGCCAGCTCTTCACCAGCTCGTCATAATTGATGGTGACGGGCTTTTCCTTCTCGTTGGCGATCTTGGCCTTCGGCGCGCCGCCCTTCTTCATCCACTCCGCCGGATCGGTTTCGGGATTCATCTTGGGGCCGATGTCCTTCTGCACGCCAGCGCGTTCCAGACGGATGAGCACGGCTTCCTGGGCCGCGCAGAGCGCGTCCATGGCTGCTTGAGCGGTTTTCGCGCCGGACGACGCGTCGCCGATATTCTGCCACCAAAGCTGCGCGAGCTTGGGATAGTCAGGAACGTTGGTGCCGGTCGGCGTCCACTGGACGCGCGCGGGCGAGCGGTAGAACTCGATCAGACCGCCGAGCTTGGGAGCGCGTTCGGTGAACGAGGCATGCTGGATCGTCGATTCGCGGATGAAGGTCAGGCCGACATGGCTCTTCTTCACGTCCACGGTCTTCGATGTCACGAACTGCGCATAGAGCCATGCGGCCTTGGCGCGGTCGACCGGGGTCGACTTCATCAGCGTCCAGGAACCGGCGTCCTGATAGCCGAGCTTGTTGCCTTCCTGCCAATAGACGCCATGCGGCGAGGGAGCCATGCGCCATTTCGGCGAACCGTCGGCATTCACGACCGGCAGGCCGGATTTCACCATGTCGGCGGTGAATGCGGTGTACCAGAACATTTGCTGCGCGATGGCGCCCTGGGCAGGCACGGGGCCGGCTTCGGAGAACACCATGCCGCCAGCTTCCGGCGGAGCGTAGGCCTTCAGCCAGTCGATGTATTTCTGCACGGCGTAGACCGATGCGGGGCCGTTCGTGTCGCCGCCCCGCGCGACGCAGGAGCCGACCGGCTGGTCCTTCTCGTTGACGCGGATGCCCCATTCGTCAACTGGCTTGCCGTTCGGGATGCCCTTATCGCCATTGCCGGCCATCGACAGCCAGGCGTCGGTGAAGCGCCAGCCGAGCGATGGGTCCTTCTTGCCATAATCCATATGGCCGTAGACTTTCTTGCCGTCGATCGTCTTGCCGGTGAAGAAAGCTGCGATGTCCTCATACGCCGACCAGTTGACGGGCACGCCGAGATCGTAGCCATACTTCGCCTTGAAATCGGCCTTGTTCTTCTCGTCGTTGAACCAGTCGTAGCGGAACCAATAGAGGTTCGCAAATTGCTGGTCGGGAAGCTGATAAAGCTTGCCGTCCGGTGCGGTGGTGAAGGACTTGCCGACGAAATCGTTCACGTCCAGCGTCGGCGAGGTCACGTCCTTGCCTTCGCCGGCCATCCAGTCGGTCAGGTTGCGGGCCTGCTGATAGCGCCAATGGGTGCCGATCAGGTCGCTGTCGTTGATATAGGCGTCGTAGATATTCTCGCCCGACTGCATTTGCGTCTGCAGCTTCTCGACGACGTCGCCTTCACCGATCAGATCGTGGGTGATCTTGATGCCGGTGATTTCAGTAAATGCCTTGGCGAGGGTCTTGGCCTCATATTCATGCGTGGTGATCGTCTCCGACACCACCTTGATGTCCAAGCCCTTGAAAGGCTCGGCGGCTTTGACGAACCACTCCATTTCCTTCAACTGCTGCTCTTTAGTGAGAGCGGAAGGCTGGAACTCGGCATCGACCCATTTCTTCGCGGCGTCCATGTCCGCCATTGCGGGCAGGCACCCGCAGAGCAGCGCGGCTGCCGCGGCAGTCGCTAAGAGATGTTTTCGCATTCTTCTTCCTCCCAGTTTGTTGACGTCAGTTCTATTCTTCCCGGCGGCCCGGGCTTCGCTTCGCGCTTCCTAAGGCCTACACCCACCGAAAAACGCAAACTGCATAAACGAGCGAGATCGCCAGCGCCCACCATAGGTTCGGGCCGACGAGCCCAAGCCACGCCAGGTGGATGTAAGCGCTGCCGAGCAGAGAAATGAACAGCCGGTCGCCGCGGGTGGTCTCGATCCCGAGAACGCCGTAGCGGGCGCCGCCGCCGGGCGCGTAATATTCCCACACGCCCATCGAGGCGATGAGCGCCGCGATAGTGAGGAAGAACAGCGCGGTCGGCCAAGTCCAGGCCATCCATGAAAAACTCATCAGAAGCCTCCTAAACCCGCCCGAGGGCAAAGCCCTTGGCTATGTAGTTGCGGACGAAATAGATCACCAGCGCGCCGGGAATGATGGTCAGCACGCCGGCGGCGGCGAGCACGCCCCAGTCGAGACCCGAAGCCGAGATGGTGCGCGTCATGGTGGCGGCGATGGGCTTGGCGTAGGTCGTCGTCAGCGTGCGTGCGATCAGCAGCTCGACCCACGAGAACATGAAGCAGAAGAACGCGGCCACGCCGACACCCGAGGCGATCAGGGGCAGGAAAATCTTGGTGAAAAAGCGCGGGAACGAATAGCCGTCAATATAGGCCGTTTCGTCGATCTCCTTCGGTACGCCGGACATGAAACCTTCCAAAATCCAGACCGCCAGCGGCACATTGAAGAGGCAATGCGCCAGAGCGACCGCGATATGGGTGTCGATCAGGCCAAACGCGGAATAGAGCTGGAAGAACGGCAGGGCAAACACGGCGGGCGGCGCCATGCGGTTGGTCAGCAGCCAGAAGAACAGATGCTTGTCGCCGAGGAACCGATAGCGCGAAAAGGCATAGGCAGCGGGCATGGCGACGGCGATGGAAATCACTGTATTCATCACGACATAGAGGATCGAATTGATATAGCCGTTGTACCAGGCGGGGTCGGTGAAGATGACGGCGTAATTATGCAGCGTCGGATTTTGCGGCCAGAGCGAGAAGACGCCGGTGATTTCCTCGTTGGTCTTGAAGCTCATATTGACGAGCCAATAGATCGGCAGCATCAGGAAGACGATATAAACCGTCATGATGAGCCAGCTATAGTCGCGCCGCCGTCGTCCTGCGGGCCGAACCTTGGCATGTTCAGCCGCGCGCAGCGCCTCGGCGCTGTCGACCCCGCCCTCGGTCAGAGTGCGCGGCATGCGGTCGATGCTGTTTTCCTCGCGAGATATCGACACGAGATCTATCTCCGTTCCTGCCCGGCATTGGTCATGACGGTATAGAAGATCCACGAAAGTAACAGAATGATCAGAAAATAGATGATCGACATCGCCGCCGCCGGGCCGAGATCGAACTGGCCGGTCGCCATCTTGACGAGGTCGATGGACAAGAAGGTCGTCGAATTGCCGGGGCCGCCGCCGGTGACGACGAATGGCTCGGTATAGATCATGAAGCTGTCCATGAACCGCAGCAGCACGGCGATGAGCAGCACGCGGTTCATCTTCGGCAGCTGGATATAGCGGAACACCGCCCAGCGCGACGCGCCGTCGATCTGCGCGGCCTGATAATAGGCCTCGGGGATTGCGACGAGCCCCGCATAGCAAAGCAGTGCGACGAGGCTGGTCCAATGCCAGACATCGGTGATGATGACGGTAAACCAGGCCGCTAGCGGTCCTGCGGTGTAATTATAGTCGATGCCGAGCGCCGCCATCGTATAGCCGAGCAGGCCGATATCGACCCGCCCGAACACCTGCCAGATCGTGCCCACAACATTCCACGGTATGAGTAGCGGCAGCGCCATCAGCACCAGGCAGAGCGAAACCGTCCAGCCCTTGCGCGGCATCGAAAGCGCGATGAGGATGCCCAGCGGGATTTCAATGACGAGCACGATGGCGGAGAATAGCAGATTGCGCCAAAGCGCTTCATGGAACCGGTCGGAATAGAGGATCTGCTTGAACCATTCGGTGCCGGCCCAGAAGAACTGGTTATTGCCGAATGTATCCTGCACGGAATAATTCACGACCGTCATCAGCGGAATGACCGCGCTGAATGCCACCAGCAGCAGCATCGGCAGCACCATGAACCAGGCTTTGTTGTTCCAGGTCTTTTCCATGGTTAAGCGGCCTCCGGCTCGACGAGACGGGCGTCGGAATAGATGTTTACATGCGCCGGGTCGAAGCTGGCGCGCGGTATGGCCGGAATTTCAGCCGTGTCCCGCAGAAGGATGTTCAGCGGCTTGCCGGCATGCAGGCCGCGCACGATCTTGTAGCGCCCGATACTCTCGACGGCGCGGATCTCGAGCGGAATTTCGCCGGTGTCGCCAAGGCGCACATACTCCGGACGGATGCCCAGCTCGGTTTCGCCGTCCGGCGTTCCGTAATGGCGCGCAAGCGGCACGGTGATGTCGCCCTGGAGACGCGCCCGGTTGCCCTCGATCCTGCAGGGCAGCACGTTCATCCCCGGCGAGCCGATGAAGTAGCCGACGAAGGTATGGCGCGGGATTTCGAACAGCTCGGTGGGGGTGCCCATCTGGACCACTTCGCCTTCATACATCACCACCACCTGGTCGGCGAGGGTGAGCGCCTCGGTCTGGTCGTGGGTGACGTAGATCATCGTGAAGCCAAGCCGCTTGTGCAGCGACTTGAGCTGCGATCGCAATTCCCACTTCAGATGCGGGTCGATGACGGTCAGCGGCTCGTCCAGCAGGATGGCGTTCACGTCGGAGCGGACGAGGCCGCGCCCGAGCGAGATCTTCTGCTTTTCGTCCGCCGTCAGCGCGCGGGCCTTGCGGTTGGCCTTGCCGCCGAGCTCCAGCATGTCGATCAGCTCATCGACGCGGCGCTTAATGTCCGCCTCGGGGACGCGGCGGTTGCGCAAGGGGAAAGCCAGGTTTTCCGCGACCGTCATCGTGTCGTAGATGACCGGGAACTGGAACACCTGGGCGATATTGCGTTCTTGAGTCAGCAACTGGGTCACGTCTTCATGGCCGAACAGAATGCGCCCGTGCGTGGGGGTGATCAGGCCGGAAATGATGTTCAGCAGGGTGGTCTTACCGCAGCCCGATGGCCCCAGCAGCGCATAGGCTCCACCATCCTGCCAAACGTGATCCATCCGCTTCAGCGCGAAGTCAGCCTCGGACTTCGGCTTGGGAAGGTAGGAATGGGCAATGCCGTCCAGCGTGATGCGCGCCATTTGCTCCCCTCAAGCCGCTCGTTTAACGTCTGGCCCGGCGGCGAGCGCCCCGGACATATCGAAGATGAAGAAGCGCTCCGGCACCAGATAGAGCTGGATCATTTCATCCGGATTGACGACGCGCACGCCATGTGTCAGCGCCACCCAGCGCGCATCGGCGAAATCGACATGCACATAGCTTTCCGAGCCGGTGATCTCGGTGATCGCGACCTTGGCCCGGATCGGTACCGAGCCCTCACCCGGATTGTCCAGATGCAGATGATGCGGCCGGAAGCCGATGAGGTATTCGCCATCGGCGAGCGACAGGCTGGCGCGCGGCACCGGGATCGAAACGCCCCCTTCCAGCACGAAATTCGTGCCCGCCTTGCGCAGCCGGATGGTGTTGAGCGGCGGGTCGGAAAAGACATCGGCGGTGCGCAGATCGGCGGGCTTCCGATACACGTCGATCGTCGGGCCGAATTGCGTCACCGCGCCTTCGTGGAGTGTCGCCGTGTTCCCGCCGAGCAGGAGAGCCTCGCTCGGTTCGGTCGTCGCATAGACCAGGATCGAGCCGGCCTCGGCGAAGACGCGCGGCAGTTCGGCGCGCAGCTCCTCGCGCAGCTTGTAGTCGAGATTGGCAAGCGGTTCGTCCAGCAGCACCAGCGAGGCACGCTTCACGAACGCCCGCGCGATGGCGGTGCGCTGCTGCTGGCCGCCTGAAAGACTGAGCGGCGTACGGTCGAGATAGCGCTCCAGCTTCAGCAGCGCCGCCGCCTGCCGCACCCTGGTTTCGATTTCGGCGCGTGGCAGCCCGGCCACTCGCAAGGGCGAGGCGATATTCTCGTAAACAGTGAGCGAGGGATAGTTGATGAATTGCTGATAGACCATCGCCACGTCGCGCTTCTTCACCGGCACGCCGAGAACACTCTTGCCATCGACGCGAATATCGCCGGAGGTCGGGCGGTCAAGTCCGGCCATGAGACGCATCAAGCGAGGTCTTGCCCGAGAGCGTCGGTCCGAGCAGGACGTTGAGCGAGCCGTTGTTCCAGCCGCATCGATATCGATCGGATATGTGTTTCCGTCGGCGTCGCCTTCGTGACGTCAATCAGCTCAAGCATGGTATTCCTCGTTATTTTCCACGCTACTATAGGCTGAATTCATGATTGCGCCGCCTTCAAAGCAGGCGCATCGGCTGCTTGTGTCATCCACAGGTTTAATGCGGCAGCCTGATCCTGGGTCAGGCGTAGGCCCAGCTTGGACCGGCGCCACAAAACGTCGTCGGCTGTGCGCGCCCATTCGTTCTCCATCAGATACCGGACCTCCGCCTCATAAAGCGCTCCGCCGAAATGCCGGCCAAGGCCGGAGGCGGTTTCGATCCCGGTCAGCAGTTTGCGCGTCTCGGTGCCATAAGCGCGCGCCAGGCGGAAAATATGATCCGGCATGAGGAAGGGAAACGCCTTGGCGAGTTCCCCGCACAAAGCCTTGAACCCGGTGACGGGAAACTCGCCACCGGGAAGCTTTGCCGAGGCCGTCCAATGCGCTCCGCGCTTGCCGAGCGTCTTTTCGACCATTTTCATCACGGACTCCGACAAACGGCGGAAGGTGGTGATCTTACCCCCGAATATGTTGACAAGCGGTGGCTCGCCCTCGCCGTTCTGCAAGCGCAGGACATAGTCGCGCGTCGCCTCCTGGGCACTACCGGCCCCGTCGTCATAGAGCGGCCGAACACCCGCATAGGACCAGACCATCTGTTCGCGCGTGATCGGTTTTTTGAAATATTCGCTGGCGGCGGCGCACAAATAGTCGATTTCGGACTCGGAGGCGGCCACCTCGCCCGGGTCGCCCTCATAGTCGATATCCGTCGTGCCGATAAGTGTGAAATCCCGCTCGTAAGGGATCGCGAAAATGATGCGGCCGTCGGCGTTCTGGAAGATGTAGCACCGGTCGTGGTCGTAAAGGCGAGGCATGACGATGTGGCTGCCCTTCACCAACCGGACGGCAGCCGTTTCATTCTGGCCGATGGCCTGGCTCAGCACATGGCTGACCCACGGGCCGGCTGCATTGATGAGGAGCCTCGCGGTCACCTCCTGGACGCGGGTTGTCGTTTCGTCGCGCAAGGTGACGCGCCAGAAGCCGTCCTCCCGCCGCGCCGCGATGCAGCGCATCCGCGTTTCGATATGCGCGCCCTTTTTTGCCGCGTCGCAGCGCGTTCAGCACCACGAGGCGGCTGTCATCCACCCAGCAATCGGAATATTCGAACGCCTTATGGAATTCGGCTTTCAGTGGTCCGCCGGCCGGGTCGGTTCGCAAATTGAGAGTGCGGGTCGGCGGCAGCAATTTCCGCCCGCCGAGATGGTCGTAAACGAATAGACCGAGCCGCAAGAACCACGCCGGCCGCAGCCCCGCATGATGGGGAAGCACGAAACGCAGCGGCCAGATGATATGCGGCGCGATCCGCCATAAGGTTTCGCGCTCCAGCAACAACTCGCGCACCAGCCGGAACTCATAATGTTCGAGATAGCGCAAGCCGCCATGGATCAGCTTGGTAGCGGCGCAGGACGTGCCGCTCGCCAGATCGTTCATCTCGCAAAGATAGACGGAGAAGCCGCGTCCGGCAGCGTCCCGGGCAATGCCGCAGCCATTGATCCCGCCGCCGACAATCAAAATATCGTAGTCGGCAGCTTGACTGCTCTCGTCCAAACGATCCTCCCTGGCGCGATGCGTTATCTATTTGTTTCGCATCTTCATTGATTTAAATCGTAAACGAAAGCAACGCAGAGTCAATCGAAACAAAACGAAACTTGGCCGTTAAGCCAGCGCCGGTTTCGGCGCAGAGGTTTCGTGCAATTCCACCTTCGCCTCGGCACAAATCTGCCGGATGCCCTCATTCTTGCACGCATCGGTAACGAAACAATGCGTCTGAGACAGATGGGCGATGCGCACTGGGGCCGCGCGCTCGAATTTCGTCGAGTTCGGCTGCCAGGATGACGTGACGCGCATTGCTGATGATGGCTTGCGCCACCTTCACCTCGCGATAGTCGTAATCGAGCAGGGCACCGTCCTCATCGATGGCCGATGTGCCGATGATGGCGTAATCCACCCTGAACTGCTTGATGAAATCGACGGCGGCCTCGCCCACGATGCCCCCATCGGAGCGCCGGACGACCCCGCCGGCAATGATAACCTCAATCTCCCGATAGGTACGCATCGCATTGGCGACATTGATATTATTGGTTATAACCATCAGGCCCGTATGCTGCAGCAATGACCGGGCAACGGCTTCGGTCGTTGTCCCGATATTGATGAACAGCGAAGCGTTGTTCGGGATGAGCGTTGCGGTATGCCGGCCGATCGCTTCCTTCTCTTCATTCGCGATACCGCGCCGGGCGTCATAGCCGAAGTTCTCAATTCCGGACGACAGGATTGCCCCGCCGTGAACACGCGCCAGCAGGCGCTGGTCGCACAGATCGTTCAGGTCTTTGCGGATTGTTTGAGGGGAGACGTCGAAACGGGCCGCAAGTTCGTCAACGGTGACGCGGCCGACCTGCTTGGCAATTTCGAGAATGCTGTTTTGGCGAGTGGCGAGCATGCAGCACCGGTTTCGTACTGTTCGAAAGCGAAACAATAAACGAAACCACACGATTGTTGAATAATTGTGCACAGGGTGCAACCGCGCCGCTAAGCCGGCCACGGCTGCCGCGGAAAGATTCTCCGGCTACCGGTGTCAGTCGCCCTGCGCATTCAGCGTCGCAAGACGCCGGGCGGCCTGCGTGCTGCCGAGTTCCTCGGCCATCCTGTACCAGTTTTTTGCCTGCCCGATATCAGGCTGCAATCCTCGGATCGCGAGCGTGGCGAGGAAATCCGGATCGTAGGTGCTGCCCATGGCGAGTGCCCCAGTGGCGATGCCTTTTTTTGCGAGCTGCCGGTACAGAAGCCGTGCGGCCGCGATGTCTCCCTGCCTCAAATAGGTATCGCCGCGCTCCATCATCGATAGATCGATGCCCGTCAGTTCGCCGCCTTGGGCGCCGGTCTGTCGCGGTGGGTTGAGGGGGGGCAGCGCCGCGGTCGTGTCGTCCGGTGGAGCTGCGGTCAGCAGCTTGGTATCATCACTGGTGGCGGCAACCGCCGGCGTGGCTGCCTTGGGGTTGACGACGACCTTCGCCGTGCGTTGCTCGGGATCCACCCCCACACCCTTGACCAGGAGCACTTCCATCGTGAACGATCCCTCATATCCGTCGGGAGGGATAAGCTGCAAACCATCGATGTCGTGCAGGGACACTGCCCAGTAGTCCTTCGCCCCGAAACCAGACGAAAGAGTAAACTTAGGCGGCATATTGCGGAACATCAGAAAGCTGTAGGTGACCGTTGGATTTTTGGGGAGCTGGACCTTCAAAGGCAGAGGCGCGCCGCTCGCTCCGGCAACATCTTCAACCTTAAAGGCTTCCGCGCCGGTCAGCAGCAGCCACGGCGCACTGGTTTCAGTGGCGCTCGGCCCCGTTGCGGCACCGAGGGGAAATGCAAAGGCGTAGGAACTGGCAGGCAGAACTACCGGGACTGAGACGCATCCAAACAACGCAGCAAACGCCGCGGCGCGCTTCCGATAAGACGAGATCGTCATTGCCGGAAAAATTTCCTCCATCGGAATCCGGTTGCTGCTCGTCTGCTGCACGTCGGAGCATGATCGTTTCTGTCTGGTCATCGTAGAATCCTGCGGCCACATGTCCTTTAGGAGTGAGGCGGCTTGACGTAGCTTCCGGTCACCTTTCGCACTCGGCAGCAATGTGCGATGTGGTTATCCATTCCGGCTTGCCGAGTCTGTATGCTGCTGCCCCACTCTTCGGCTACGGCATTTTCAGCGCACGGTACCTTGCCCATCCCGCGTTTTCAAAAATTCTTGAAACTCGGCGAATAGCGCTTCCTTCTCGCTGGCGCTTATCTCCTGACCGGTGCTTGCCGCCCGTTTGGCGAGGAACTCTTCAAACGCGGTCTTTTGTTCTCCGGAACTGCCGAGAGACTGGGTCGTCTGGGCTGCGCCCGCCGTTTTGGCTTGATTCTCGTCCAACCAATCCTGAGCGGGCTTAAACCGGGTCCAGCCCGGAACCTTCGCCGCAAGATTGACGTCGCGCCATTTGGGGTGCCGCGCGGGGTTACGCAACTCATCGATCCGGCTGAAAAACACCCGGACGAATTGGGCATTGCGCTTGTATCGGACGTTATCTTCCTCCCAATTATAGATCACCAGAAGCACTCGGCTGGCGACGGTCGGAACCGTCTGGCCCGCGGCGATCAGATTGGGATACATTTCATGGGGGAGTTCCGTAGGCAGATATTCGTCCAGGATCGGCTTGACGTTACGTCCCGGGAGGCTCGCCTCGTCAATGGGAAGCAAATGCAGGTCGCTTTCGGGACCTAGTCGCGCAAGTGCTTCCTGAGGCGCGCCCGTCGATACGGCGACCGCCGCGATCTCACCGCTCAGCAGTCTCTTGAGCGCAAATCTCTGATCGTCATAGGTCACTTTCACCTTGATCTTGAGCGCGCCGAATATCCGCGATGCGATGAGATCCGTCTCGCTGTCCTTGTAGTCAAAATTGACGGTTTTCCCTGCAAGATCGGCAAGGCTCTTGATGTCCTTCTTGGCCAGAATATGGACTTCGGCATCGTAGAGCTTGGCGATGTAGCGGAGCTTCTGATCGATGTCTCCATAGGCGCGCGGGTTTCGCTGTTTGAGTACCTTCAGCGTACTCTCATCCACCATCGCCATGTTGATGCCGCGAAGGAAAAGCGTGTCCTTGAGATTTTGGAGTCCGCCTTCGCCCAGAACCGGGACGAGGCGAACACCGCCGGGGCGCGGATTGTTAACATCGTTGACGACGTTGCGAATGTCTTCGGCGAGCCTGGCGCAGGTGCAAGTGGAGCCGGAAACCAGAATAGAAACCGCGCCCGCGTTGACGCGGACTTTTTCTTTCAATTCCGGGGGGAGCTTGGAAAGATCGAAGCCCTCGACGATCTGTGCCGCGGCGGGCGTGACAATGGCGGCTCCGAGAAATGCGGTTGCCCCGAATATCAGTGAACAAATGGAGATTTGGCCAGTTGATCGAACCATAATTTGCTGCCCTTTGGTCCTGGACGCGCATTTCCCGGCGTCGATTTTTCCGAGCGTGACGGCTAACCCGCAGCCGCTCTCGCCGACCCCGTCAACGTGCGGTGCCCTGCTTCTTGCGAGCCGCCATGAAATCCTGAAATTCCTTGTAAAGCGCGTCTCGCTGCTCGGCACTTAAAGCTTCGCCGACTGCCGCGCTGCGGTCGGTGACAAAGTTCTCGAACGCCGTCTTCTCCGAAGGGTTGGAACTCGGCCGGCTGGGCAACGAAAGTGAAGCTTTGTGAGTGTCGAGCCATTGCTGGGCCGGCTTGAAACGTATCCAGCCCGGCACTTCAGCCGCGATGTTCACTTCCTTCCATTTAGGATGCCGCGACGGATGGCGGAACTCCTCAATCTTTCTGAAGAATTCTCCGGTAAACAGCGTGTTGCGATTATAACGCTCGCCGTTTTCGGGCCAGTTATAGATCGCAAGGATCATCCGGCTCGCAACGGTGGGCACAGTCTCACCGGCGTCAATGAGATTGGGGTAATATTCCGCGCTGAGTTCAGCCGGCAGGTAATTCATCAGGATCGGCTTCAGGTCGTAACCGGGCAGGCTGGTCTCATCCAGAGAGAGGAAATGCACGCCATCCGATTTCTTCAGCTGTTGGAGTGATTCCTGAGGCGCCCCTGTTGAGAGCACGATTGCAGAAAGTTCGCCGTTGAGAAGCTTTTCCTGGGCAAGAACGTCGTCGTAATAGGTCGGCTTTATGCTGATGCCGAGGGTGCCGAAGATATTGGCTGCCACCAGATCCGTTTGCCTGCCCTGGAGTTCCACATTAACAGCTTTACCGCTCAGATCGGCAACGGACTTAATCTCGTTGCGGGCTAATATATGGAATTCCGCATTATACAATTTTGTTATGTAGCGGAATTTCTCGTCGGCATTGCCATAGACGACCGGATCGCTCTCCTTCAAAAGTCTAAGAGTATTCTCATCGACGATAGACATATGAACGCCGAGCAGAAAGTTGATATCCTTAAGATTATGCGGTCCCCCTTCACCGATCGAGATCAGCGCGCGTTGTCCTCCAGGCTTAATGTCGTTGACGACGTTTCGAATATCTTCAGCGAATTGCGTACAAGTGCAATTTAGCCCGGAGACCATAATCGATACAGCGCCAGCGTTTGTCCGTTGTTTTTCTTCTGCATATAGAGAGTTTTCGACTGGTGGAACTGCTTGGGGAGATTGAGCCTTTGATTCAGTTATTTGCCAAGTTACGCCAATTAAAAAGGCAAAAACATATAAACAAAGTGCAGAATAGGGTTTTGTTCTTAGATAAATCATACCCCTCCTCCAACTTAAAAAATTTTACTTCTCATAACAGCAAAATTGGGCAGAATTGGGAAAATACCTATGCAGAACTCCGCAATGCTAGGGCCGGCTCATTCCGAGACTGCAGCTTATTTGGCGCAACCATATGTGCCCCTGCGGATTTTTCCTTGTCGGCGAGATCCGGTGAGGAATGCTTCCCCATCCCTTGCGGGTTTCTTGCCAATTCGCCGTTTGCCGCGCTGAAGGAATGCCCGTCAAAGCGTCACTGGTTCCAAAGTGCCTCGCCGACCCATTTCCACCGTCCCTGCGCGGCAGGTTGGATCGACACGCTAGATAATGCAAATTTTCCGTAAGCAGCCACTACCCGTTGATGCCGCGGCCCACCAGCAGCCTCGCCGTTCCAGTAGAGAACAGGCTGAACGGCAGAGGCCGGTCGATCCAGGTTCCTAACGCGCCATACCCGGCGCCGGGATCGTTTGAGGCCGGCCGCGGCCGCCGCTCGGATCTATCGGCAGAAACTCAACCCCCGAAGACTGCACCGGCTGAGGGTAAAGCGTCATCAGTTTCAAAACTTCCGGGGGCAGGCCGCTTTTCACGGGAAGGCCGAGTGAGGCGGCTTCCTCAAAGGTAAGCGCGTAGTCGTGTGTCCATTGGCCGCCAGCCAGCTTTTCCGCCAGCACTGCGGCGCGCTCCTCGCCAAGACGCTTGCGGGTGAGCTCAATGGCGCCGCGCTTGACCTGGGCGATAGCTTTTTCGCTCATATCGGCCATTACCAAGGTGAGATCGTGCACTTCGTGGATCGGCTTGCTGTCGCGTGCGCGGACGATGCTGGCCGCCGGAAAGCCGGCAAGCTGCGGATCTATGGGACCCAACACGGAGAATTCGTCCATAATGATTTCGTCGGCGGCGAGCGCGATCAGAGTTCCGCCCGACATCGCATAGACCGGCACCATGACCCTGACCTTGGCCGGATGCGCCTCGATCGCCCTGGCTATCTGCATTGCGGCAAGAACCAGTCCGCCCGGGGTGTGAACGATGAAATCAATCGGCCTGTCGGTGGGCGTCTCCTTGATGGCGGCGATGATCGTCTGCGCATCTTCGAGATTGATGAACCGTGAGACCGGAAAGCCGAGCAGACTGCGCCTCTCCTGCCGGTGAATCATGGTGATGACGCGCGTGCCCTGGGACCGCTCGATAGCGCGGATCGCATTGGCGCGCTGCATGGCTCGGAACCGCTCCGTCAGAAGGGGTTGCAGCGCAAGAACTAGAAATACGATCCATATCCATGAGAAAAAGTTTTCCATCCGCCTTACCCCTTGCAATTGTCGTGACCCGCGCGAGCGGCTACTCCCGTCTGACGCGCAATAATGCCGCATCCGGGCCTCGCCATGTCAGCAATTTTTCGTGCCGTGGGACATTTCAGTGCCGGCCCTACAGGCGGGGCGGGTTAGGCAGAAAAAACCCCGGCCAATGACCGGGGCGAGTTCGATCGTTTCTTTTTCTGTTCGTTGCTTGGCGGGCCCCTTTGGGGAATGCTTGGATTTTAAAGCCTGGGGCGCTTGGAGCGCCTGCTACATTCAATAAAGCGGCGGCGCCGAATATTTGCGCGCGGCATTCGCATAACAATGCGGAGCGACGCGGATGGTTCCAAATAAATGGAATTACGCATGCAGCGGTGCGCGCCGGAGTCGGGCTGTGCCGTTCAACATTACCTCAAACGTGCTATAAGGCTGAGATTATGCATCTTATTCGGCCATTGCGCTCGGATGCCTTGGAATGATTTTGCTTGGCCATTGATAAGAGATAGGCGGCATTATGCCTTCGCATCGTAAACTCGGGCCTTTGCCTCCCTGCGGCTTCGGCTTTGGATCGGGTATGGCCGATTTGGCCGCGGCAGATCGCAGATGGCGGGGGAGTCTATGACGGCATATGCCGAACATTTCGCCAGCCTGACCGACGCCAGGATCACCTCCCGGCTCGGCGACGTCCAACGGCGGATCATCCAGCTCGGCGAAGAGCTGGAAGGCACGGTTCACGGCAGGGTGGGCAGCTTCGTCAACGGCTTGTTGGGTGATTTGCAGACCCATAGCTGCCGCATCGCGGTCATCGGTCAGATCAAGGCCGGGAAGAGCACTCTCATCAATGCGCTGATCCGCCGCCCGGATCTCTTGCCGACAGACATCAATCCCTCCACCGCCGTCATTACCAAGCTTTATTTCGGCGCGTCGCCGGAACAGAACAACACCGCCTTATTCCAATTCTTCAGCGATGAGGAATGGGAGCGCATCATGTCGGGAGGACGCGCCGGTGCGATGACGATGCAGCGTCACGAGGCGCTGCGTCCGGAACAGCTCGAGGAACCGCTGGAAGAGTTGCGCCAGCGCGCGGAAATGCGGCTCGGATCGCAATATCCGGCATTGCTGGGCAAGCATCATTTGTTTTCATCGGTCACAGCGGGGTTACTCGACCGGTATGTCAGCGCGGGCGACTATGACGAAAACAGTACCAACGGCGCTGATAGCCGGCACTTTTCGGATATCACCAAGACCGCCGAAATTTTTCTGGAGGGCCAGCCGCTCGGCTACCCCTCCGTCATCATCGACACGCCTGGCGTCAACGATCCTTTCCTGGTGCGCGATGAGATTACCCACGGCAATCTCGGCGAGGCGGATATCTATCTAGTGGTGCTGACGGCCCAGCAGCCTCTCTCCAATACAGATATGGCGCTGCTCCGGATGCTGAAGGGCCTGCAAAAGGACCGGATCATCGCGGTCGTCAACCGCATCGACATCGTCAATATGGGTCGCGGCGAGTCTGAGCGCCTCGCGTCGCATGTGCGCGCCAGTCTCAGACGTGAATTTCCGCATGCGGAGATTCCGGTCATCCTTGCTAGCGCGCATTGGGGAAATTGCGCGCTGGGCGCCGACGAGGATGAGCTGACGGTCGCCTTGTCCTCTTCCTTCACCGACTATGCCGCCGAAATGGCGCGGCGCGGCGAGATGGGCTTTGAAAAACCCAGCCCCGATTGGCCGCGCGAGCGTGCCGCGCAAATGCTCTATCGCGCCTCCGGTATCCCCGCGATCATATCCGCGATTTCCCGGCTGATCGGCCATTCGGTGACCTCCGAGCAGTTGCTGCCGGCAGCGTCCACGCTTGGCGCCGTATCGCAGAATACGTGCATTTCGGTGCGCTACGGCCTCAAGACGCTGCAGGGCGGTGACGGCGGCGACGGCTGGTTGCGCGGCAAGGCGCTGGGCAATCTGCAGCAATTGGAGCATTTGCTGGCCCAGGTCGAAGGCGCGTTAACCGCCTGTGAACATGAGTTCACGGAGCTCACCGGCGAGGAAGTCGACCGCCTGCGCAAATTCATGAACTACACGGTCGACAATTTCGCCGAGCAGCAGCGCGAGAGGCTAATCCAATATGGCTCCTACGCCAAGTTTCGCCAGCCTTTGCAGGAGCAGATGTTTCAGTTGCGTTCGCAACTTGCCGAGGATTTCTACAAATATATCACGGAAATCTCAAAGCAGTTTCTGACTCAGCAGCAGGAAGCCGAGGCGGTGCTGCGTCTGACGATGAAGAACGCGCTGCCCGATCTCGACGACGTTCTGCATTTCGGCATTCAAGCGGCCAG
Source organism: uncultured Alphaproteobacteria bacterium (assembly GCA_963731855.1). Classification (GTDB taxonomy): domain Bacteria; phylum Pseudomonadota; class Alphaproteobacteria; order Rhizobiales; family Rhodomicrobiaceae; genus R-RK-3. Next base: position 575,289 of record CAVSXH010000005.1, read on the forward strand.
CCTGCCTCCCCCGTCAATCATGCCGCTGAGCAAGGTGACCTGTCTCGACATGGACCGGTATTGGCAAGCCCGCGCCCACGCATCCTCGATCAATACGGCCGAAGCGGAGAGATTCAAGCAAACCGTCGTCGCCGCCATTCTAGAGCTGATCAACGAGCTTTTCGAACTCGCCGAAATTACGCGGCAGGAGCATGTTTCAGATGCGCTGCGCCGGCTTCGCTTCCTCAGCTACAGTGCGATATACCCGATCGCGCAACAACTTCAGCAGTTGGTCACCGAACGCAAGACGACGTCCGGCGGCATGGCTGAAGGACAATGGGGGGCGCCCTTCTTCTGGGAGCAATTTTTGGCCGACTGCCGTGCGCATCTGCTACGCTGCGAAAAGCTGAGCGCGGATTCGGCCGAAATCAGGCGCCAGTGCATCCAGATGATGAGTAATTAGGAGTTCCGCCACATTGGCAACATCGGACGACAACCTGCTCAGTGAGCTCGGGTCCATTCGTGATGCGCTCATCTCGGCGCGCGCCGCGCCGGGTGCACGGGTGCATTCCGCCGTCCGCGTGATGTCCCGCCTGCACGCCGCCGTGGCCAGGCCGATCAGAATTGCCGTCATGGGCGAGGAAAACTCCGGCAAATCCCTGCTCATCAACTACCTGCTCAAGCATCAGGTGCTCCCCTCCGGTGCGTTTGCCGGCGAGAATACGCAGCTTCTCATTCGCCATGCGCCGGAAGCCTCGGTTCACGCTGTGAGCGCGGACGGCAGCAGGAACCGGCTGACGTCCAAGGGTTTCGGCCGTCTCGTGAAACCTGAGACGCGGCCCCCCCTCCGAATGCAGGGGTAATCTACGATGCGACGCGGCCGCATCGCGCGTCGCAGGCCTCGCTGATTGCGGCGGGGCTGTCCGGCGGCCCTAAGGCGCAAGAGGCGCCGATGAAGCTTATCGAAGTCGGTCTGCCGCTTGGCTTCTTGCGGCGGGTGGAAATTATCGAGGTTCGCAGCTTTCCCATGGGACCGGCAAGCGCGGCGTCGAATCGCGCCTTCAGCCAAGTGGATCTATCGATCTGGTGCACGCTGGCGACCCAGGCGTGGAAGGAGACCGAAGTCGCCGCCTGGAAGCGCATCCCGCCTGGACGCCGGAAGCTGGCGCTCATGCTCGTCACCTATAAGGACGCGATCCGGCGCGCTGCGGATGAGGCCAGAATCACGGCGCGCCTGCGCCAGGCCACATCCGGCCTTTTCGACGATGTCGTGATCCTGTCCTTGCATGAGGCTCTGCAATCGCTGCTCACCCCCGACGAAGAGGCCGCGCGTGCTTTGCATCATAAGAGCAATGTCGAAGCCGCGGAAAAAGCGATTGCCGGAATGATCGAGGGATGGCAGCGGCAGCGGCTCCAGAAGGCGGGGGGCCTGCTTCAGCGGCTTGCTGAAAGTCTGGATGAGCCTGAGGGCGGCAGGGGCGGCGCCCGGGCCACGCACCTCGCCGAGCGGCTCGGTGTGCTGGCGGGAGATTTTCTTAATGCTTCTCCTTCAATTTCACTGACGGAAAAGGCCGCATGAGCGGCCATTTTGATCGCGCCGTCGTCGCAGGGACATGTTTGCTGGAAGATGCTCTGAATGATCGACCGTAAGAAACAGCTCTGCGCCAATTGCAGCTTTTATTGTCAGGACGTCGATCCGGAAAACCGACTGTATTTTGACGATAAAAGTGGCGAATGCCGCCGCAATCCGCCGCATGGCAATTTCGCCTGGTTCCGCACCCGGTCCTATCATTGGTGCGGTGAGTGGCAGTCGCGCTCAGCGAGAGTGACGACCTGGCAGCGTCCGTCCTCACATCCGAAAGATGAGTATCCCGTATTGCTGTATAAGCGGGACGCGTTTTGCCGCCAAAGCGGAATGATCGTCGGCTATTGGAACAATGCCTTCGGTAAATGGCACGATGACGGTGACCGGTTGTTTGAATATAACGAGTTCAGCGGCTGGATGGACCTGCCCGAACCTCCAGAAGGCCAATAGCATTATGCGCAGAAGTAGCACCTAGCGTTGCGATCGAGATCATGCTCCAACACATCATAGAGTTGCATGCTGATTTCGATCAGAATGATCGGGCTTTAGCTGAAGGTTGCCGTGGACGGGACGCTGCTGTCGATATTCGCGCTGGTCTTCGTATGCAGCGTGCTTTACGCGATGATCTCGGATTTTAGCCGGCTGCGGATCCCCAACATCGTCTCAATCGTTCTGGTTGCCGCATTCGCCGTCTTCGCGCTGCTGGGCGGGGCTGGCAATGTCTGGCCGCATCTCATTCTCGCGGGCGCGGTCCTCGCGACGCTCTTCGCTTTTTTCGCGATGGGGTGGGTTGGGGCAGGCGACGTGAAACTGCTCAGCGCGCTGATGCTTTGGGCAGGTCCGGCGCAGGGCGTGCAGTTCATTCTGCTCTTTGCGATTTTCGGCGGTATCTTCGCGGCGGGGCTGCTGGCCCTGCGCATGACGCTGCCGTATTATCCAATCCTCTCGGAAATTCCCGTCATGAGCAAATTCAGTCGTTGGGCGCGCAACGGCCTCTGCCCCTATGGGATTCCCATCGGCATTGCCGCGCTTTGCATCGCTCCGTCGATTTTCGCCGTCCATTGAGGGGAGTGGACGGAGGCAACGCGGAGCGCGTCGCTGCTCAGCCCGCCGTGTTGGTGCCTTTCGCCTCCCAGCGATCGAGAAGCTCGATATTGTTGCGGATATACGGGTTGTCGGGTGCTTGCGCGGACGCGGCCTGGAGCGAGTGCCGAGCGCTGGCAAAATCGCCTTTGAGCATCTGATGATAAGCAAGGTTATTGAGCACCGTCGGTGTATGCCCGGTGATCTTGATGAGCTGCTCGTACGCCCGATCGGCGTGGTCGAACCGCTTCAACCGGTCATAGGACGCGGCAAGTCCGAGCCACGCTTCGGCGTTGTTGTGACGCTCCTCGATGGCTTGGCGGTAAAACCGCTCCGCCAGGCCGTAGTCGCCGTTACGATAGTGAACCTTCGCCTTTTGCAGCCAAACCTCTTCGGGCCCCGAGCCGAAAGAGGAGGAATTGCTGATGTTACCCGCCAGCTCTTCTTCGGGGCCGCCCTCGTCCAGGAAGGATTTGCAGCCCGACAATGCCAGGGCTATCGCCCCGACGGCCATCAATCCCCAAAATCGTCCCCTCATCATAGTCCCCTCATGCCCAAGTCTAAAATAAAGCGTTTCTGATCCGCAAAATCACAGGCAGTCCGATGACGACCAGCATCACCGGAAAAATGAACAGCCCCAGCGGCAGCGTCAGTTTGACGGGCAGCGCATGAGCCTTTTCCTCGGCCCGCGACAGCCGCTTATCGCGCAACTCATCGCTATAGATCCGCAGCGCGTCGCCGATGCTGGTGCCGAGCTGTTCGGTCTGGAACAGCAGCGAGCCCAGGCTCATGACCTCTTCCACACCGGTGCGGCGCGACAGATGTTCTACGGCTTCCGAAAGCGCGGCGCCGGCCCGCAATTCCAGGCTCATCAGATAGAGATTGGCGCCGAGAAACGGATAGCTATGGGACATTTCGCGGCTGATGCGGTCGATCGCGGCGCGCGGACCGAGACCGGCTTCGGCGCAGATGACCAGAAGGTCCATGAAATCGGGAAAGCCGTCGCGGCATTCCTGGCGCATGATTTTCTGCCGCCGCGCCAGATAGCGCCCAGGCAGAAGGAATCCGACGCCGGCGGTCGCGCAAATCAAGGCCAGCTTGGTGGTGGGCTGCGGCTCGATGGAAAGATAGGCCAGTATCAAATGCAACCCCAGCGGCAGTCCGACAAACAGGCAGAGCCGGAACGCCTGGAACCACAATGCGCTGTTGACGCCGAAGAAACCGGCGCTGACCAGCGCGCGCTGGAGCTTTGATTTGTCGGTTTCGCGATCGCCGGTCTTTCGGCCTCGCTCGACTGTCGCAAGCAGGGCGGAATTCTCGGTAAAACTCCGGAACCGGAGCGAGCGCGAGGTGGTCTCCCACTCCCTCTCAGGGGCGAGGTGCGATGAGCCGAAGCCCCGGTCGATCACCGTCCGCTTGCGAATATCGCTGCGTCTCTGGAGCGTGTCGGTGACGGCCAGGACAAAGAAGAACATGAACATGAATGTGAAGAAAATGGCGCCCAGCATCATGGTGCTGTCCGCCTGCGTCTGTCCTCCAGAGATATAGTTGAGTATGACTTCCATCAGATGTTGAACTTTACCATGCGGTACATGATGAGATTACCGATCATCATCCACAACACCGCTGCCGCCAACACCGGCTTGACGAGCGCCTCATTCCAGATTTGTCCGTAATAGGATGGAGAAATCAGCCAAAAGATTCCGAACAACGCGACCGGCATGATGCTGAGGAAAATTGCCGAATAGCGCCCTTCCGCCGAAAGCGCCTTGGCCTTGCGCCGCAACTTGAACCGGTCGCGAATGACCTTGGACAGATTGGAAAGAATTTCCGCCAGATTGCCGCCCATCTTCGCCTGAATGGAGACCGCCAGCACCACGAGTGACAAATCGGACTGGCCGACGCGGGAGCGCAAATTGACCATCGCGGTTTCCAGGTCCAGGCCGTAGGTGAGCTCGCCCGCGGTGATAGTGAACTCCCCGCCCAATGGCTGGGCCATCTGCCGCCCCACGGTCGCAATCGCCACCGGAATGGCGTGGCCCGCCCTTAGGCCGCGCACCATGATGTCGATCGCATTCGGAAGCTGCTCCTCAAACTTCCTCTGCCGAGCGGCGCGCATCGATTTCAGCAGCACGATCGGCATCCCAAGCCCTGCGAACCCGGCGGCAAGCAGTGAGATCAGCATCTCGCTTTGCACGATGGAGGCGACGAAATAGGTTCCGGCGGACAGGAACGCCATTGAGAACAGTACGCCCTGCACGCCGACTGTGATGCCCGATTGCAGAATGAGATGATTGAGCGGAATGAAGGACATCGAGTAATGCCCTTCGTCGGAGAGGCTGCGGCCCCTGCGGATGCGCGTCAGCTCACCGTGAGTCGTATCCACCGTGCCGGTATCCGCCATCCGCCTGCTTACGCTCTTGCGGTGCATCCGGTGCGCCGAGAGGACGAGATAAAGCACGCTCACCGTCAGCAGCACCGCAACAAAGACCAGAATCGGGACGAGGTGAGCCGCGTTCATTGCGCCTGTCCCGGATCGAAGAATTCATTTGGAAAGCTGTAGCCTTTGACCAGCAGCTCATCCATGAAGCCGGGCCTGAGGCCCGTGGCGCGGAATTCGCCGCGGACCTGGCCGTCGGCGGCGGTGCCGATCCGCACGAACCGGAAGATCTCCTGCATCTGGATCACGTCGCGCTCCATGCCGGTGATCTCGCTCACGCTGACGATACGGCGGCGGCCGTCGCTGAAGCGCTGAAGCTGCACGATGATGGTGATGGCGGAGGCGATCTGCGCGCGGACGCTCGATTCGCTCATGCTGAGGCCGGCCATGCCGACCATCTGCGTCATGCGGGCGAGCGCATCGCGCGGGCTGTTGGCGTGGATCGTCGCCATCGAGCCCTCATGGCCGGTATTCATGGCTTGAAGCATATCGAACGCTTCCTCGCCGCGCACCTCGCCGATGATGATGCGGTCGGGGCGCATGCGGAGAGCGTTCTTCATCAGCTCGCGCTGGCGGATCTCGCCCCGTCCTTCAATATTCGGAGGACGGGTTTCCAATCGGCCGACATGGGGCTGCTGCAGGCGCAATTCGGCGGCGTCCTCGATGGTGATGAGCCGTTCCTTGTGGGAGATGCTCGTCGAGAGCGCATTCAGCAGCGTGGTCTTGCCGCTGCCCGTGCCGCCGGAGACAAGGATTGTCAGACGCGCGCGTACCGCGGCGCTCAGCACTTCGGCGATCTTGGGCGTGAGGCTGCCGACGGACACCAGTCCATCGATATCATAGGCCTGCTCGGCGAATTTGCGGATCGACACCAGCGGCCCATCCACCGCGATCGGCCGGACGGCGACGTTGATGCGCGAGCCGTCGGCGAGGCGGGCGTCGATCATCGGCTGCGATTCGTCGACGCGCCGGCCGACGGCGCTGACGATCTTGTTGACGATGCGCAGCACATGCGCCTCGTCCTTGAAGCGCACCGGCACTTGTTCGAGCTGGCCGAAGCGCTCCACATAGACCTTCTCATGCGTATTGATGAGAATGTCGCTGACGGTCGGGTCCTTGAGCAGCGGCTCGATGGGGCCAAGGCCGGTCAGTTCGTCGATGACCTCGCTGGTGAAATTCTCCAGCTCGCGGGCGTTCAGCAAAATCCGCTCGGAGCGAACGTAATCGGTGACGATCTCCGATACTTGGGCGCGCAGCTCATCCTTGGAGAGGCGCTCCACCATCGGCAGGTTGAGGTCGTCGATCAGTTTGCGGTGCAGGCGGACCTTGGCTTCGATCAGCTCCTGTTTGATGAGCCTGTTGTCTTCGTTGTTCAGCTCGGCCAGGCGGCGCTCCATCGGCGCTGGCTCGTTCGCCTTTCGGCCGAAGAGGTGCGTATCAAAACCGCTCCTGTTAGCGCCCGGTAAAAATCTATTCGACATGACGTGCCCCGATCCTGAGACTGCAGGCAATTAAGATTGGCTCTTGAGGATGCGCTCGAGTGCCTTTTCAAGTTTGCTCGACCGGCTGATCGCCGAAATTGGCAGGCCGCGATTGATCGCTTCCTGGACGAGATCGGGAGTGTCTGGGATGAAGCCGGCGAGCCAGTCGCGCAGCAATTGCTCGGCGTCGCTTTTCTTCAGGCCGGAGCCGAACAGCTTGCTGTGGTATTTATTGACGATGACCGAGATCTTCGCCTCGTTGACGATCTTGGCCGAGATGGCGTCGAGCACATAGCGGGCGTGCCGTAAGGCGGGGACGGTGAAATTGGTTACGATGTAGACCTGGTTCGAACCCCAGATCACGTTATCCATCCAGGGGTACCAGTTCTTCGGCAGGTCGATGACGACATTGTCGAAGGAGCGCGAAAGGAGGCCTAGAACCGCGCCGATCAGCCCCTCGCTGATTTCGAAATATTTCGCCGGAACGCGCGGCGTGGCGAGCACCGATAGGCCCGACGAGTGGCGCGTCAGCATGACGTCCAGAAGCTGCTTATCGAGGCGGCCCGGCGCGTTGGCCAGTTCCTCGATGCGAAAGGCCGGCGGCACGTCGAGATAATCCGCGATCGAACCGTCCTGGAAATTCAGGTCGACCAGGCATGTGTTCTGCATCTGCCGGCTGGCGCGGCCGAGAAGGAAGGCCGTCTGGATCGCCAGAGTGGTATTGCCGCAGCCGCCCGCCGCCGGAAAGAAGGAATAGCAGACCGCGTCCTTGTTGCGATTCTCGACCACCGGCGTACGATTGAGGCGCTCGCAGGAACGGTAAATGTCGAGGAACGGGCTATCCTTCGGCAGCCAGTCATCCACCTTGATCTGCACCAGCCGCCGGACGATTTCCTGATCCAGATAGCTTGATATCGCGATGACGGGCGTATCGGCGAAGCGCATCTTTTTGAGGCGCTCCAGAGCGCCGAGGTCATCCGGCCCGCCGGCCTTCAGGTCGACAAGCAGAATGCCGGGCAGTTTCTCGGCTCCGAGCATGGCCTCCACGTCTGCGATCCTGCCTCGCAGCGTGCGCATGTTGAAATGCTTCTTCTCGACGAAACCGTTGGCAAGCAGCTCCTTCAGCTCCACGTCCTCGCTAATGAGGAGGACGTCGACCTGCTGGTCTCCGCGTAGGGCACTTTGTCTGGCCATATCGTCTAGACTGGTCCCGAGTTGCTCGCGGCCCTCGGTCGGGGCAGCTGTCGCAGGCCGGAACTTCTCCATTATCGCCATACTGTAACCCAACTCTGCCCTTACGCGGAATACTTCTCCCGGACCCGGATCGTTTTACCGCATTGAATGCGCTAGTTCTTTACCTGCGCGCTCGCCTGCCCACCCGGCCCCGCCTGACTGGAAATCGTGGTGGTGTTCACGCCTTTCGGCGGAATGGACTTGTTCAGCTGGTAGCGCTCGACAGCAACACGGGCGCGCTCACCTTCCTGGTTGATGTCGGTATTCTTGACGTTGCGGTTCCAGGGATCGATCGTATGCGTAACGGCATTGGTCGCCACCGCGTCGCCCGCGCCGAGCGAAACCGTGTCGCGCCGTGCCAGATAATCGTCCTCATAGCAGCCGGAAAGCATCGCCGGAGCGGCGATCGCGGCGGCGGTCAGGGCGAGCCTGGCGCACTTTCTCATGTCCGAAATCATTATTTCACTCCCTTGAAGCCAGAGACGACGGCTTCTTCCGCTTTCCAGTCGATGATGTGGCCGGTGAAAGAGTCCGGCTTGCCCGTGTTGATCTCCTGCTTGCCGCGCAGGAAAAATTCGGGGTCGTTGCTGGGCAGGCTCTTGTCGAGCGGCGTGGCGATCTTCTGACCAGGCGCGCGTGGTTTCACCAGGCGCGGCGTGACGATGATGACGAGATCGGTTTCCTTCTTCTGCCAGGCGGCGCTGCGCAGCAGAGCGCCGATCACCGGCACGTCGCCGATCCAGGGCAGCTGCCGCTGGTTCTTGATCTGATTGCTTTGCAGGAGTCCGGCAATCGCAAAGCTTTGGCCGTCGCGGAGCTCGACAGTGGTCGAGGCGCGCCTGACCGTCAGGCTCGGAATCTCCACACTGCCCACTTTGACGAAATTGCTCGTGTCGAGTTCGCTGACTTCGGGTTCGATCTTCAGATTGATCTGACCCTCGGCGAGCACGGTGGGCGTGAAAGCGAGGCCAATACCGAATTTCTTGAACTGGACTTCGATCTTGTCATTGTCGTTGGACACCGGAAATGGAAACTCGCCGCCCGCCAGGAAGCTTGCAGTGTCGCCGGAGAGCGCCACCAGGTTCGGCTCGGCCAGCCGGCGAGCGAGGCCGCGTTCTTCCAGCGCCTTGACGAAAATATCCGCCGTCGTGTTGCCCGAAATGATGCGACCGGCGAGCGAGCCGAATGGCACTGAATTGCTGACGAGACCGGCCGCCAGATTGTTGATGAAACCGTCTTCGGTGTTGCCCTTGAAGCTTTCGACGCCCGTCAGGCCGGAAACCCGGCTGCCCTGGACCGAGGCGTTCACGCCCAGCGCGCGCGAGGCGGTGCGGTCGGCCTCGATGAAGCGCACCTCGAGCATGACCTGCTGAGGCGCCGCGACCCGCATCGCATTGGTTACGTCGTCCTCGGAAAGCTGCTTGGCTAGGGTAATTGCGTATTGCATCGCCACGGAGTCGGGAACGACGCCGGTGAGCAAAATCTTGCCGTTGACCGACTCGATTTTGATGTCGTGCAGTGCCGGATTGGCACGCATGCGCTTGCGTAGAGCAGGAAGGTCATAGGTCACTTCGACGTCGACCACGCCGAGCAGTTGCTTTTGCGGGTCAAGCAGGGCGAGCCGCGTCACGCCGATTTTGCGGCCGACGATATAGATGGACCGATCGGTCAGCGGCACGACGTCGGCAACGTCGGCATTTCCGACCAGCGCTTCGGCGAAAGGCTTGTCGATCCGGATGGTCTCGGATTTATGCAGGACCACCTTGACGTCGATGCGTTCGCTCAAAGGCTGTACCTGGTAGACGGCCTGAGGCGAATCCATCTCCTTGATCGGGCGGCTTGACGGAAGCTGCGTTCGAGCCATCAGCTCCAGTAACGACGAGCAGAGCCGCGGCCCACAAGACGGCAACACACTTTCCGAAAGTCGGATAGCGGTGCTGACCGCGCGTCGGTCTCCAGCCCGAAATCGCCAAAGAGGTTACCATCTGCAATTTCCCCTCGCCCCTCATGCCCATCCTCGACCGTTGTATCAAAATGCTTTTTTGCCGCTTGGCGGCCGGTCTATTGATGGCTCAGAATTTCATGTCGCCAGTTCCCGTCAGGACTTACTTCGGGGAGTACCTGGTATTCTTTTCGTTCGACTGATCGCGTCACACCAATGACCGGCCCGGTTGGTTTGGGCTTCCCCGCTAACGCCCTTCTGTCTGCATCGATCAGATCGTCGAGTTCGATCGTTCCGGTGACTTGCGGGTCGTCTCCGGCGGCAATGCGCTTCAAAGCCAGCGAAAGTTCGCCGACCGTGCCCGCCAACACCAATTTCTGTGCGTCCTCGATGTTGACTTCCAACGTCACCGCCTTGGGCGGGGAGGCCTGATCCTTGCGCTGCGTGACCTGGTCGATGGCCAGCACACGGACATTCTGCAGAAGCACCACGACGGATGAAGCGCCTCGCGGCGCCGCTTCGTTGAGGGTCTTGCCCCCATAGGTGAGGAACACGTCGACGCGGTCCTCCGGCTGGACGAAGCCGGCAACACCGGCAACATCGTTCACCCGGATGGTGACGGCCTTCATGTTCTCCGTGAGCCTTGCCGACAACGCATTGAGCGATCCGGTTCCAAGAAGCTTCTGTTCTAGAACCGGTTCGTTCTCTGCCACGGATGCGAGGACCACCCGGCTGCCGCTCGGTCCAAGCGCCGCATCCTTGGTCAGGAATGCGCCTTTCGGAGTTGAATCGCCGGACCATGCGACAAGCTTGAGCGCTTCGGCATTCAGCTTGTCGCCATATTTGAGATCGCGCGCAGCGACTACGATCGCACGCGATGGGCTTGCCGCAACAACGTCCGTTGGAGCCTGCCCAGCTTGATTGACCAGCAATACCCGCGCGAAGAAGGCAGCGGCGGCGGCGCACACGATCGCGATCGCAAGCATAACCACATTGCTCATGCGCATTGCACGCCTCCGCTGGAAGAACAAATTCCCTCAGACAAACGTTCGCTAAAGCGGGCCAGAAGCCATTATGGTGTGTTTGCCGATGCGAGGGCCGCCTGAACGCGGGCGAAGGCAGCTTGGATGTTGTCGCCCAGCAGATTGATCGTGACGATGAGGGCTGCGGTAACCAGCGCGATCAACACGCTGTATTCGATGAGGGTAGCGCCGCGTTCGTCGCGGGCGAAGCGCTTGACAAGAGATGTGAAAGAAGTACCCATAAGAATTTACTCCAACTGTAATGATTACACGTTTGGGTAGCTTTGGGGGGTCGAGCTTTTGCAGGGCGTGGCCCCCCAATTGTTTCGGGCGTTTGATAACCCGGAAACTTTCTGAATTAAGGGGAAACCCTGATGCGCACGCAACGTGCTCAGGGTTGTTAAAATTCCGTTAATCGCGCATAGGTTGTGAAAAGTTTTACTCAACTAAAAATTGTTAATGGGAATTCCGTTAGGGGCATAAATGTGGCTACTCTATGTTAACAAGATGAAGCACGTATTACTTCTTCGTATTTCGGGTTAATCCCCGTTTGATATTCGTCATATTTCCCGTTATTATAGAATGACAATCTGCATTCGCCCCCACATGGCCGCGACATGCGTGTCGTTTTTCTTTAATGTGCTTTCATAAATCCACCAGTAAGCGACATTTCTTGCGTAAGCCACACTGAAATTATGCATGCAAATGGCCGAATATTTGTATTCATTGCGCTTTTCGGCGTGTCCGGTTACGGGGCGATGAGCCAAAAACCGCCCGTGAAAGGGCTGTGGCAATTGGGCGACAGGCCGGGTGGAAATACCTACCGGGCGCAAATTCCGTGCATAATCGGGAAGAAAGCGAAATGTGGTTAACGGCCCAAAAGCCGTAACTTAGCGGTTATCTATATAGGCGATCGCTGCACACATACAGCAATGCGCAAATGACGCGGCACAGATTAAGTTAATTCAATTCAGAATTTTTGCTTCAGGACTTCCGAAGTCTTGTCGATTTCACGCGGTGGGCGACGAAAGATATGCCTCTCAGTTCTCGGTTTGACGCGAATTACCCGTCCTACCAACGGATCTGTACCGCTTCGGCGCACGCAATCCCGGAACAAAGACCCGGCCGCAATCGACCTCTCTGGCTGTGGAATTCGCATGCTACTAGCATTTTCAGCAAAGTGGATACCGGTTTGCGTCGAGAAAATGCGACAAAACAAAGGAGTAGAGCGCCGTTCCGATTCAATCGGAACGGAAAAGGCTCTAGCGAGGCGAAGCTGCGGCATGGGTTTCAAAAACGAGGCACCCAGCAGCATGGTGCTGAATGGACGGGCCAAATTTCGGCCCTGTCGAGTTCGCGCCCGTATTCGCGATTTGCGCAGGGCGGTTTAGCCGCTCCGATCCGGATCGGAACCAAGCGCGCCAAGCTCCAGCAGCCAGCGATTGACCGGCTGGCGAAAGTTCAGGGGGCCGGGGGTGGTCTCGTAGGTCTTGACGCATTTAAAGCCGGCTTTTTGCAGCGTTCTGTTCGGTGCCGGGTTCAACGCATAGGGTTCGCAATAGAGCTGCTGGATTTTTAGCTTGCTGAAATAGATCTTGACCGTTTCCCTGACGAAATTTGCTCCGTAACCGGATCGTCTCCGTTCCGGGCGGATGATATGCAGATGCATATACGCTTCCTGACCGAAGATGATCTTGTCCGCAGTCGAAAAGCCCACCGGCTCCTCGTCCAGCTCCCAGAGCACAAGGATCGCCCGCCGTTTGTTTATCGGCCGCGAATATTCAGCGCGATAGAACGCCTCCCAATCGTCTCGATAGGGCAGCTTCGCGGGACTGACGCCGAGGCTCTTCAAAAAATCGTGGGACGCGCTATGGAAGTAGTCGATGATGATATTGGCTTCCTCAAGCGTCATCTCCCTGACGACCAGCTTGGCCATGTCTTCCACGCCGCGTCGCTTGGCGTCAGGACCGCGTATCTTCAGGGGCGTATTTGATCGAGCAGCCATAAGGCCGCGCGACCGAGGTCTCGACCGGACGGCCGGCCTTCACTGCATCCAGCGCGAGCCGGACATAGTTTTTCGCCGCAGGAATGTCGGCTTTGTTGGTATTCGGCTTATCGTCGATGCCGCCCATGAAGACCAATTTGCCCTCAGGATCGACGACAAACATATGCGGCGTGGTACGAGCATCGTAGGCACGGGCGATCTTGCTCTTCTCGTCGATGAGCACATGCGCCGGAGCCGCATTACGGCTCGCAGTCAGCTTATCGGCCTCTTCAGCCGATACGTGGCCCTGGTCGCCCGCGGCGGAAGAGATCACCGACAGCCATACGACACCGTTCTTGGCGGCATCGGCCTGGAGCTTCTGCATATTGCCCGCGCCATAATGCTTGCGGACATAAGGGCAGTCGTGATTGGTCCATTCGAGGACCACCGTCTTGCCGCGCAGATCGCTCAATTTGACGCTTTTGCCCTTGCTATCGGTGCCGGTGAAGTCCGGCGCGGGCTTGCCGATTTCCGGTTTAGCGATTGCGACGGGTGCGAGCGCGAGTGAGCCGCAAAGTGCGAACGCCGCGCCGACCGCAAGCAATGTCCGTTTAGCCAGCATCAAAAATCTCCTTTGGCTGCTTTCTGGGGGGAGGAAGAAAGACCGGCAATGCGGTCGAGCACGATGGATTCGGTGAGCAGTTGCGGCAGGATCGTCGGCTTGGCATCGCCGGATCCAGCGTAAAGCAGATAAAGCGGCACGCCGACGCGGCCATGCGCCTTGAGCAGGGCGGTGATTTCGGGATTGCCGTTCGTCCAATCGCCGACCAGATAGGTGATGCCCTGCGCGGCGAACGCCTCCGCGACCCGCCCGAGCGCAGCGCCATGCGCTCATTGACCTTGCAGGTGATGCACCATGCTGCCGTGAGATTGACGAAGACGGGCTTGTTCTGGGCCCGCAATTCGGCAAGCCGCGCCGCCGTGAAGCTCTCCGCCCTCGGTCCGGCGCCATGCTCCGTGGTCGTGGAAGGCTGGCTCGCAGTCGCAGGCGGCAGGCTTGCGGCGCCCAGTACGATGGCGCCGACCGCGAGGGCAGCGGCCGCCGTCGCGGTGGCAATGGTGCCCGTCTCCATTGCGCGCCCCACCAGCCATGCCGCGAAGCCGGTGCCCAGCAATGTAAGGGAGGCGGCCAATACGCCGTCGCTGCCCTGTTGCACACTCAGCACCCAGACCAGCCAGGCGACCGTCGCATAAAGCGGAAAGGCCATGAGCTGCTTGAACGTCTCCATCCATGCGCCGGGCTTTGGCAGCCAGCGGCCCAAAGCGGGCGTAACACTGAGCAGCACGAGCGGCAGTGCGAAGCCAAGCCCCAGCGCGAGCAGTACGGCGAATATATACGCTGGAGGCTGCGAAAAGGCGTAGCCGATGGCTGCTCCCATGAAGGGGGCAGTGCACGGCGTCGCGACGAGGGTCGCCAGCACCCCAGTGAAGAAATATCCGCTAAGACCTGGCCGGCGGGTAAACTCATCGCCCCGCGCCAGCAATCCGGCTGCCGATGGTGAACACGCCGGACATGTTGAGGGCGAGCCCAGGAAACAACGCCATCATGAACAGCACGAAGGTAGGCGATTGGAATTGCATTCCCCAGCCTATCGCAGTGCCGCCCATGCGCATCGCGACCACCGCCACGCCGATGGCCAGGAAGCTCGCCACCACCCCAGCCAGATAGACGGCCCCTTTGACACGGCGCGCTTTGCCGTCCCCGGCGTTTCTGGCGAGCGAAAGGGCCTTGAGCGAGAGGACAGGGAAAACGCAGGGCATGCAGTTGAGGATGATGCCGCCGAGAAAGGCGAACAGGATCGCCAGCCCCAGCGAAAGTCCGTCCTCCGGCGCAGTGCCAAGTGGCGCGAATTCCGTGGGTGCCGCCAAAGCGGGCGCGGCAACCGCGCTAATACGATAACCCTGGCGTTCGATGCGTCCGCCGACGCGGTTCTCGACCGAAAGCAAGCCCTCCAGCGGCCCACCGTTCGATGCAATCAGTATCGCCTGGAGCCAATCGCATCCACACATCGTCGTCACGGAACGCGACGGTCTGAGGGGCGGCGTGATTGATGCGGCCCCATTCCAAAGGGAAGAACCGGATTTCGTTTGCGGAGGAGAACGCCGTGGCGACCCCCTCGATCCTAAGGACCACACCGTCCTTCGCGGCCTGGAAGCTTGCAGGCCACGGCGCGGCAGCCGGCACTTGATCGCGGGCCGCCGCAATGGCGCCGGCATGGGGCGACGGGCGCGGCGAAAGCGGGCCTTCGATCAGCGGCAGAGCGAGACGCACCGACGCCTCTTCCGGCACGCAGATCTCCTCGCATACCAGCCATTTGACATCGGCGGCGATGTCGAAGCTGTTGCCGGATGCGTCTTTCGGCAGCGTGACTTCCGAGAGCAGCAAGATTTCCCCGGAATAGCCGTAATTCGTCAGCGGACCGACAGGAATCGCCGTTGGAAGCGGCCAGGCGATCGGGCTGGCGCTGGCGCCGGCAGGAAGTTTCCAGTCGATGCGGGTCGGTTCGCCGGAATCCCCAGGATTGCTCCAATAGGTGTGCCAGCCGGGCTTGATGACCTGCCGCAGCGCGATCGTCACCGTATCGCCGGGCCTCGCCGCAGCCTTCTCCGCCAGCAGCTCAACGCGCACCAGCGGGGCGCGCTCGGGCGATTGCTGCGCAAGGGCTGCAGGCGCACCCGCTAGCAAAGCGGTGGCCCACATCAAATAAAGCCACGGCAACGGAACTTTTTGCATCGCAACCTGTTTGTTGTGCAGTGCATTTCGGCGTATACTGCGCAAGCCGGCCATACGCTTCTGCTTAAGCCTCGTTCAAGGCGCCCGGGAGCGCAGCGTCCGCTAGGCGGTGAGTGCGGGGATGACCGAAAAGAGCTGCCTCACCACCAAGTGCGGCGTGTCGCAGAATAGACGCAAATCGAAGTTTCCGGAACTAACATTGCGTCACGGTTTTTTGTTCAGGACGGATGGAATTGTCTTGCGCCTAGGGCCTTGATGCCGGACTAGAAATGTAACCGGAGGATCGTGCCCGGACGTCTTATCCGTCATCTTGGCGAGGTTTCGGGAGGTGCTGTAAGCCATCGCGGGGATATGGATGTTTTGCGATGTGCATGCGCCTCAAATTCGCCTAAAAAGAACGGGAGGTCAGGAAGTCAAATAAGCCGCTTTGGTGGCGAGCGCCGGGGGATAAGGGCGCCGCGCCGAGATGCAATCGCCGGGTGCTAATCTTTTTCAGGGCGGCCGCTTGATCAGGGCGGGCCGAGAGTTGATGAATCGTCGCAACTTCATCAAGCTTGCGAGCGCGTTTTCGCTTGCAAGTGGCTTGTCGGAACGTTCGGTTGCGCAAGAGCCCGGGCAAGCCACTTCTTCGCAAGCACCGGCTCCTCCGGCTTCCGATGGTGTTGCATTCTCCGAACAATGGCTGTTCACGCAGGCGGAAAATCTGGCGCGCAAGCCTTTTGCTGCGCCGGAGCTCAAATTGCCTTCCGAGCTCGCAGACCTCGATCAGCAAAAATATCAGGCCATCCGCTATAAGGCCGATGCCGCGGTCTGGAAGGACGATCCTTTCAATTTCGACCTGCAATTCTTTCACACCGGCTTTCAATATAAGGTGCCGGTGGAAATTCATCTGATCGAGGCAGGTGTCGCGCGTCCCTTCCCGTACTCCACGTCGCTGTTCGAATTTGGTGCGCCGCTCACTGTGCCACCGGCGGACTCTCAATCCGGTTTTTCTGGCTTGCGGCGTGCATGCGCCCATCCACCGCCCCGATGCGATGGACCCGTTCCTGACCTTTCAGGGCGCCAGCTATTTCCGCTCGATCGCGACCGGACAGGCTTTCGGCATGTCGGCGCGTGCCGTGAGCATCAACACCGCGCAGTCCTCCGGCGAGGAATTCCCGTTTTTCCGCGCGCTGTGGATCCAAAAGCCGGCGGCCGGCCGACAGGCAGCTCCTCATCTATGCGCTTCTCGACGGGCCGAGCGTCGCCGGCGTCTACAAATTCCGCGCAGAGCCAGGCCGCTTCACGGTCATGGACGTGGAAGCGACCTTGTTTCCCGCGCAAGGTGCTGACGCATGTCGGCATCGCGCCGCTGACCAGCATGTATTATTTCGGAACGGCGGACGGGACGAAGGTCGACGATTATCGCCCGAACGTGCTACAGCTCCAGCGGCTTGCAGATCTGGACCGGCATGGGTGAGTGGATCTGGCGGCCGCTCGTCAATCCGGAGCGGCTTCAATATTCGGCGTTTTCCGACAAGACGCCCAAAGGGTTCGGGCTGCTCCAGCGGCAACGCGCCTTCTATGATTTCGAGGACATCGACGGCCGGTTCGGCGACCGTCCGAGTGCTTGGGTCGAGCCGCTCGGCGATTGGGGAGAAGGCGCGATCGACCTCATCGAATTGCCAACCCGCAGCGAGATCTATGATAATATCGTCGCGTTCTGGCGTCCGAAATCGCCGCTCGCGGAAATTGCCAGTCATTATTTCCGTTACCGCCTGCATTGGGGCTGGGATCCTCCGGTCCGCAGCAACAAGGCTTATGCGGCGCAAACTCGCGTCGGCGCGCATGGATCGCCAGACGTGCGGTATTTCGCCATCGATTTCGTCAGCGGCGGTTCATGCAACGCTTGTAATGTCCCGCCGTTTACAGCCGACGTTCGAGCCGGCGCCGGAGAAATAAGAAATGTCGCGGTGAAGGATAATCCCGCGACGGGAGGGCAGCGCGTGACCTTTGAGTTTCGGCCTGGGAGGGTTGATCAAACAGACCTTCGTTGCGAACTGAAACAAAACGGCCAGGCGATATCCGAAAGCTGGATCTATCGCTGGACAGTTTAAGGTTGCCCACCCGATGCAGGACATGAATACAGCGTTTGAGGCCCCATTACCGGTCGAGAAAACGGGTGAGAGATTTCCGCAGCAGGATCTCTGGCGGTTCGATCAGGCGAGCCGGCGCAAGCTCCGCCTGGACGTCACGGCAATATTGCGGCGGATCTTCGTCTTCGCCGGCGCGGCGCTGCTCACCGCCTATCTGACGCGCGAGCTGATATCTCGTCTTGTCGGTCGGCGGATTTGCTCAGCTGGAAATCGTCCTGATCGGACTGTTCGTCATCAATATCGCTTGGCTGTCCCTGTCGTTCATGACCGCTTTGTCGGGCTTTATCGTCGTCACATTCGGTCTCAAGCGCTCGATCATCGATGTGCCCACCGATGCGGAGGTCACTGGGCTGCCCGAGGGTCGGAGCGCCGTTCTCGTCGCGACCTACAATGAAGCGCCGGAGCGGATTTTCGGCATGGCGCTCGCCACAATGAAAGAGCTGGAGACTTCCGGCCATGGCGAGAGCTTCGACGTCTTCATCCTTTCGGACACGACTGATCCCGATATCTGGGTGCATGAGGAAGCCGCGTTCAACGCGGCGCGCGCCCGGCCCGGCAGTGGCCCGCGCCTCTATTATCGGCGCCGCGCGACTAATACCGGCAAGAAGGCCGGGAACATCGCCGACTGGTGCCGCCGCTGGGGACCCGCTTACGATTATATGATCGTCCTGGATGCCGACAGCCTGATGAGCGGCAAGTCGCTCGTCAAAATGGCGCACTGCATGGACCGCTCGCCCGAGGTCGGCCTGATTCAGACCGTCCCCGTCACCATCGGGCGCAATACGCTGTTTGCGCGCATGCAACAATTCGCCGGCGGCGTCTACGGGCCGATCATGGCGACGGGACTTGCGTTCTGGCACCGCGGCACGGGGAATTTCTGGGGCCATAATGCGATTATCCGCGTGCGGGCGTTCATGGAATTCGGCCGGCCTGCCGCGTCTGCCCGGTCCGCCCCCGTTCGGCGGGCAGATCCTCAGTCACGACTTCGTCGAAGCGGCGCTGATGTGCCGCGCCGGTTGGCGTGTTTGCATGGTCCCGGAACTGGCCGGCTCCTATGAGGAGATCCCTCCCAGCCTCATCGACTTCGCCACGCGTGACCGGCGCTGGTGCCAGGGCAATCTGCAGCACAGCCGGATTTTGATGGCCAAGGGGCTGCGTCCGATGAGCCGGGTGCATCTGGGCATGGGCATCATGGCCTATGTTTCCGCGCTGGTCTGGCTGCTGTTCCTGATCACGGCGCTATCGTTGACTGTGCAGGAGCTCACCCTCAAGCCGACCTATTTCGACGGCGATCAGACGCTGTTCCCCACCTGGCCGATGCAGGACAGTGAACGCGCCATGAGCCTCTTGTTCTGGACGCTGGCCCTGCTCTTGCTGCCGAAGCTGTTCGGATTGCTGACCTCGCTTTTCAACGGGGAGAGGCGGCGCGGTTTCGGCGGCGTCTGGGGCCTGTTTTCCGGCGTGGTCATGGAGACGATCCTCTCCTCGCTGTTCGCACACGTCATGATGATCGTGCAATCCGCCGCGATCTTCGACATTATCCGGGGCCGCGACAGTGGGTGGAATCCGCAGCGGCGCGACGACGGATCGTTGCCTCTTAGCTGGGCCATCCGCTATCATCTGCTGCATATGGTGATCGGAACCGCGCTGGCGATCTTCACCTTCATGGCCTCGCTGCCGCTGTTCCTTTGGGTGCTGCCGGCCACGCTCGGATTGACTTTCTCGGGCCCGCTATCGGCGGCTTCGGCAAAGCGGAGTTGGGGCGAGCTGTTCAAGGCGCTGGGGATCTTCGTCATTCCCGAGGAGCGCAAGCCGCCCCCTATCAGCGTTTCGGCGCGGCACCACTCCGAGATGCTTGCGCAAGATTTCTCCAAGCACGAGGCGATTTCGCAGCTCGCGCGCGACCCGCAACTGCGCCACTTGCATCGCCAGCTTATCGAATTGCAGCCTGTCACTCGGGAGGCGCGCATTTCGCCGAGCCTGGCCGTGGGCCGCGCCAAGCTGGAAATCTCCGCGGACCTGCCAGAGCTGCTGCGGCTGTTGAAGCCCAACGAGAAGGCGGCGCTGCTCTCCGATCCGGAAAGCCTTGCGCGTCTCGAAGTCGATGATCCTGCCGTTCATGCAATCAGCGGCCGGTAAGGGCGAGGGCGCGGTCCATGCGGTCGAGTCCCGCTGAGCGGCAGGAGTTCCGCGCCTCTGTCGGCGGGGTTGATGGAAGCGTTGAAGCATGATCTGCAAATGCTGGAACCGGTTTAACGATAAAGATCGTGCTCAAGCAAAAGGTTAGAGCAACGTTCTGATCCCTTCAGAAGTGGCTCTCGGCCGCACCGATAGGGGCATGCCGTCAATGGCTGAATTTTTCTCAATTCTTTGGACGATATTCAGCTTCATCTTCGGCATCCTGTGGAGCATCGTCTGGTTCATCCTCAGCGATCTGCTGTCGACGCTGCTGTGGATTGGAATTGCAGTATATATCGCCTTTGTGCTGCGCTATCGCAGTTTCCACTTAGGCGCGCTGGCTCTGCTCCGCTATGCCCGGTACGGTTTCGCCTTCCTGTGGCGCTGGCTAAGGGGCCGCCCGGCGGACGGCATCTCCCGCCCTGCCGAACCGGTGACGAAAATCGTCCGGGAGTACCAAAGCCGCGTGCCTCTAGGGCATGCCTCGGTATCGGAGCAGCTCAACGTGCTGACGATTCTGCTGCTCATTATCATGGCAAACGTCTAGCTCCCAAGCCCCATCCTGATGTATTTCCATCACAGGTTGCAATCTCGCTAGGTGCAAAAGCCTAGGTTGCGGTTGACCCTTCCTCCTAGGGCTGTTAGCCATGCCTAATGAGTGAACAAAGTATAAAGTTTTGAGCTGCGCCAACTCACTGTTTTAAGCAATTATATATAAGCGACAATTGCAATATCAGTTTATCGTGCCCGCACAGACAAATTATTTCGTGCGTATTCGTCAGCACATCGTTCGCTCTAAGAGAGAAAAACCATGAACAAGCGAAATAGCGCAATCTTATGGCTGATCGTTATTGGCTGCTTCTCTCCGGCATCGGCCGATTTGCTGTACAAGCCGATCAATCCATCCTTCGGCGGCGACTCGTTCAACTCCAACCACCTTCAAGGGCTCGCGGCATCGCAAAACCAGCACAAGGAAAGCAGCTCATCCTCGTCCAGCCAGACGACCACCGAGCGCTTCCTCAGCATGCTTCAATCCCGCCTGTATTCGTCGCTGGCCTCGCAAGTCGCGGAGGCGATTTTCGGTGATAACGCGCAGCCGAGCGGAACGCTGGTTTTCGATGATCAGCAGATCACGTTCACAAATGACGGGACGGAGATTCGCCTGACCGTCACCGATTTCAGCACGGGGCAGGTCACCAATATTGTCATTCCAACTCTCAATTAAAGTTTCGGGGCATCGGGGTGGATGTCGGCCGGGAGACCCGACGCGAGCCGCAACATGCAATTTCAGACATTTGATTTCTCCAGGGGCGAAACGGCAGATGCAAAAAGTTGCAAGAAGGGTTGTTGGCGGAATCGTCGCGGTGGTGATCGCGTCCGGATTGACCGGCTGTGCCAAGGAGATCGCCAAGGAACAGCTCACGGCAGGCATTTTGCCGCCAGTCATCAACCCGATCACCGAAGTGAACCAGAGCCTGCGCGATCTGCCGCCGCCATCGCAGAAGGTCGTCGTCGCGGTCTACAACTATGCCGATCAGACCGGGCAATTCAAACCCTCCGAGGTGACACAAACGCTGTCACGGGCCGTGACCCAAGGGGCAACGTCCGTCTTGATCAAGGCCCTGCAGGACGTCGGAAACGGTAGTTGGTTCACCGTCGTAGAACGCGAAAAGATTGATAACCTGCTGAAGGAACGCCGCATCATTCAGCAAATGCGCATGACCTATCTTGGCGAGAAACAAATCAATCCGCAGGCTCTTCCGCCGCTGCTGTTCGCAGGGATCATCTTCGAGGGCGGGATTATCGGCTTCGACAGTAATCTTCAAACTGGCGGGTTGGGCGCGCGGATGCTGGGCATAGGCGGCGACCTCAAATACCGGCTCGATACGATCACCATCTATCTGCGTGCTGTCAGCACCAAAACGGGACAGGTCGTGTCTTCGGTTACAACGCATAAGACAATTGCTTCGGTCGCGCTGCAGGGCGGGATATTCAAATTCATTGCCTTGGACAAAATCCTCGAGGCCGAGGCGGGCTTTACCAAGAACGAACCCGATCAACTCGCCGTCCAGCAGGCTATTGAGAAGGCCGTTTATGCGATCGTCGTCGAGGGCAGCGACAGCAATGTGTGGTCCTTTGCCGACAAGACCGCGCAGCGCAGGCTGTTCGACGCATATAAGGAGCAGGAGTTCGCTTCAGCGGACGGCGGCAATAAGGCGAAGCTTGCAGGCGCCACGTCTCCGGGGGTGCCCGGTGCCGAGGGTGTGAAAACCGCTGCGGTGCAAGGCAATGCCGTGCGCGCCACCGCCAATCAGCCGAAAACGGCGAGCAAAACCCAACAGACAGCGCCAGCGGCAAAGGCCACCGCCGGCAGCGAGGGCACGCGCGATCCAACCTGGGCCGCCGCAACAACGCCTGTCTCGCCCTGGAAAACCTCGACGGATCCAGCCGGAAAAGCCGATTCAACTCCCGGGAGTACAGATGAAAAATCCAGACGTCGTGTAAGCAGTCGCTGATTTCCGGTGCGGCGGACACTCAACCGGCTCAGCTCAGCATGTGCAGGTCGCGAAGACAGCCAGAATAGGTGGCAAAAAGGTTCATCGCCCGGGCGATGAAATGGGAAGCAGTCGCATTTCGCAATCTGTCGAGATGCACTGCTTCTCAACTTAGAAGGAGCCACAAGGCTCTCGTCGAAGGTATGTATTCTAGGTACATGCCGTAACATACGGAGACTATCATGAAGAAATACTCAGTGCTCGCGGCGTCCATTTTGGGTTTGTCTGTTTCAACGCCTGCCTTCGCAGACGACACGGTCAACCTCTCCAATATCGACCAGGTCGGCACCGCTGTAACGAGCAACCTGACTCAAACTGGGGACCGGAACCACAACACTTCCGACATCGAACAGGGTCTCGTCGTTTCAGGTGACACATTGTCTGTTCAAGCCCTTCAGACTGGCGAAGACACCACCAATGAGGCTCAAATCAAGCAGGACGGCAGCAGTCAATCGATCAATCTCGAGCAGCGTGGCCTCGGATTCACCGACAACTTCGCCTCCATCACCCAGGACGGTACCAACAACTTTGCGGATGTGCTGCAGAACGGCACCGGGAACAACAATGATTCCTTTATCACCCAGCATGGCGCGGGCGCGTTGAATACGGTCGATGTCCAGCAAGGCGGTACCGGCAGCACCAATAATTCTACGGTGAACCAGACCGGTGGCGGACTGGTCGCCAACGTTGTGCAGAACTAGCAACAACGGCTTAGAGGTCAGCCCCCCCGGGCTGGCCTCGCCACGTGTCTGCCCACACGGGAATAAACCTCTTAGGATTTTTTCATGAAGCTCTATTTCCTTACAATGCTGGGCATGCTCGCCGTCGCAGCGCCTGGCGAGGCCGCGGCCGAATCGAACGAAAACGCCGCTTCAATCGAGCAGATCGGCGAGAGCCAGCTCGCGACAGTCGAGCAGCAGGGGACCGGAGCCAACAACCGCGCCGAAATTGCGCAAAAGGGTGCGGATAACCAAGCCGGGATTGAGCAAAACGGTTCGGGGACCGGCAATGAAGCCTTGGTCATGCAGGACGGCACGACCAACGGCTTGACGATCTCCCAAACCGGCGCTGACACCAATAACGAAGCGAATGTGACACAGATCGGTTCCGAGAATGGTACCCTCATCCAGCAGCAGGGGATCGGCGGCGTAAATTTCGCCTCCGTGTCGCAGCAGGGGGGTGCAAACCAGGCATCGATTTCGCAAAATTATCTCGGTGCGCTGGTGCAGCAAAATTCGGCGTCCATAACTCAGAACGGCGACCGGAATAGCGCGGAGATCGATCAGGAAGGAACCGGCCACGAAGCCGATATCGAACAAGACGGTTCCGGCAATACCGGCAAAATCGATCAATCCGACGATAATCAAAAAGCTGTTCTTAAGCAATTCGGCGATAATAATAGCTGGAATATTGAACAGTCCGGCGCGGCCGGCGGCATCAAGGTAGAGCAATACGGCTCCGGCGGCGGGATTACCATACAACAGTTTTAGCCGCTCCCCTATCGCTCCATGTCCGCCGCGCGCCTTTACAGAGGACAAGTGCGGTGGCGTTGCGGCGAGTTGCGATAGCAAGTTGTTTGGGGGTGGCGTGGGCAATGGCGCTCGGTGTTTCAGCAGCAGCGATGGCCTTGCCGCGTGATCCCTACGAAATGGGCGTCGGATCCACAACTGGATCGGCTTCGGCTCGGTCTGAGACTTTGGCGGGCTCCCGATACCGGGAGGCTCGAGGAAACACCGCCGTGTCACGTCGGCGTTCGCCCACTGCAGCTTTCACTCGGCACCGGAATCGATCGAAGGCGCTCTACCGATCGGGCGAGCACAACGTCGCGCAAATATCGCCCACCATCATGCGCCGCAAGGATCCATACATGGAGGACGAGACCGGTCAGCCATGCGAGACGCAGGCTCGCCGCCGTTCAGACTGCTACCGGGCGAAATCCATGCGGCCCAAAGGGCTCGTCGACGCCTTGCTGGAAGCACCGTCCCCCACGACCGAACAAGTTCTCAAGGACATCGGAATACCCGCCATAAAGGACGTTCCGCCAATCGCCATCCTCCGGCCCGGATATCCCGGCGTGGACGAAAACATCACCGCCGATCTACAGTGATCGCAGCGGCACACTCCTCCGGAGGGAATACGGCTGCTAATTCGCCCCGGTGAGCCACGGCACTCACTGGTTCCGCCAGTCCTCCCGCGATTACCGGCTATGCGCCGCCGTGGCTTTATTATCGCCGCCGACGGTGTTATCAGCCGTTGCGGCTGAAGGCATCCTGACGCCCACAATCAAAGGAATGCGCGTGGAATCGGCATGGATCAATTTAGTCGGCGCAGTCGCCGCGGCGCTGACGACGTCGGCGTTTTTCCCTCAAGCGGTCAAGACCATCCGCACGCGCAATACAAGCGGACTTTCGCTCACCATGTATGCGCTGCTGCTGTCCGGTGTCACGCTTTGGCTGGCCTACGGGGTCATCATCGGCAGCTGGCCGCTGATCGTGTCCAATGCGGTCGTCCTGGTGCCGCAAGGTTTGGTGATGACAATTCTGGTGCGGCAGCAATGGACAAAGTGAAGCAACTCGTCGCTGGTCCGCTACCAAGGCGGGGTATCGGACACAAGGATAGATGTCAATTTTTGAGCAAGCGCCCCGATTGGTGGGCAATAGGAGCGAGGCCGGCAAGGATGACCGCCTGTTTGTTCTCTAGCTCGATGCGATTCAATTCCGGCGCCACTCGTTCACTTTGGTTCACAAGCTCAGCCCTCGACAGCTGCAGATGGCCCAACGCCAGCAGCACCGAACCACACGGCGCTTCCATTTCGCAGCGCAGCATGGTATCCACTTGCTTCGGTCCCATGCCGGGGCCATATCGGTGTTGAGCCGCGTGAAGGACTAAGGCCGGGCGTTGTTCCGATTTGCCCCTTAAGTTCCCCTGCTCAGCCCTTCGAAACTTTCCACCAGACACCCAGGCCACGCGGGGAGTCTTAGAGCTCCGCCTCACGCTGCGCCGGATCGCGTTTTCGCCGTCCGCCCGCGCTTATGGCCATTTTTTGAAAGAAGCAGACTTTGACGAATTTTAGTGAACTCGGGCTCAGTACCGCCCTTCTGAAGGCGCTCGCCGACGAAGGCTATACGGTCCCGACGCCGATCCAGGCCCAGGCGATCCCCTATGTCCTCGCTGGCGAGGATCTTCTCGGTATCGCCCAGACCGGCACCGGCAAGACCGCCGCTTTCGCTCTCCCGATCCTGCACCGGCTCGCCGCAAACCGGCGACCGCCGATGCGGCAGGGCGCGCGCGTGCTGATCCTGGCCCCGACGCGGGAATTGGCCTCCCAGATCGCCCAGAGCTTCCGGACCTATGGCCGGCATATGGGCGTAACGGTGGCGACAATGTATGGCGGCGTTTCGCATCGGCCGCAGATCGCCTCGACGCGCAATGGCGTCGACGTGCTGGTCGCCACGCCGGGCCGGCTGATCGACCATATGGACGAGCGCAACATCGTGCTCTCCGGCACCGAAATCCTGGTGCTCGACGAGGCCGATCAGATGCTCGACATGGGCTTCATCCGGCCGATCAAGCAGATTCTCAAGCAGATCCCGGCGAAGCGCCAAAACCTGTTCTTCTCCGCGACCATGACCCCGGATACGAGCAAGCTGGCCGCCGAAATTCTACGCAATCCGGTCCAGGTCGCTGTCACGCCGCGTGCCAAAACCGTCGACAGCGTGACCCAGCAGGTCATCCATATCGAGGCGCCCAAGAAACGCGCTCTGCTCGTTGAGCTGTTCTCGGACCCAGCCCTGAGCCGTGCCCTCGTCTTTACGCGCACCAAGCGCGGCGCGGACAGGGTCGCCAAGCATTTGGAAGCCTATGGTGTCGAGGTCTCGGCAATCCACGGCAATAAGAGCCAGGGGCAGCGCGAAGCCGCTCTTGCGGCCTTCAAGGCTGGGCGCATTCGCGCGCTTGTCGCGACCGACATCGCCGCCCGCGGTATCGATGTAGACGAAGTGACGCATGTGGTGAATTACGAGCTGCCGAATTTGCCGGAAAGCTATGTGCATCGTATCGGCCGCACGGCGCGTGCCGGCGCGGAAGGCATCGCCATTTCGCTCGTCGATGCCGAAGAGCGCACCTATTTGCGCGACATCGAGAAGCTGATCCGGCAATCGATCCCAAGCTCGAACCGCTGCGGGGACAAGACACTCATCGTCGATGAGCGCGCCAACGGCAGGGGCGATGACGACGATCGTGGCGAGCGGCGCGGCTCGCGTCAAGGCAGGCCGCAAAGAAACGGACAACGACCTGCCGCCGGTAGAAGCTCAGGCCCAAGCCGTTCCGGCGAGGGCAATGGAGCATCGGCGGCCGCCCGTGGCAGACCCGCCGGCGGCAAGCCGGCCGGTAAACGGCCAGGAGCGGCTGGTGGCGTCAACAGGCAGGCGACAGGCGGCGAGCGTCGTCCGGACACCACGGGAGCCCGCCCTCAGAATCGCTTTGCCGGCACGGCGAACGGAAGCTGGGGACCGGGCAAGAAGGGCAGCGGGCAGCGCCAGCAGCCCTCTCGCTAAGCGTCGTGCGCCGATGCGGAACAGGTTTTGCGCAAAAAATACTGCGCGGAAACAACGAGCTGGAGGGATGCGCGCATTTTGGGCGCATCCAGCGCACTCGGCGCGTCACTCGAATCATCCATCAGCAGCTAGCTTCGGAGGTTGCATTCGGTTGTGCCCGCAGTCGCGCCAGATCGGGTCGATGGGAAGCGCCGGTCTGGTGGGCGCATCGCGTGGCGGGGCGACCTACGCCATATGGGTCGCTTGATTGCCTGGCGCTCCGACCTTATCCTCTCCCGGACTGGGCGGGTCGAGGCCGGGGGGCACAATGATCGACACGAATGAGCAGCTGGACATTGACGCATCGCCTTGGAAGCTTCTCGGTTTCGGGCTGATCGGCGCCGGGATGACCGGACTTGGCGGAGCCTTGGCTTTCGGGCTCCTGCCGAACGGACCATCCGCCGGCAGCTTCGGCCAGTTCATCGGCTATGCCGCCATGGTGTTCGGCGGCCTATCCACTGCGATCCTGCTGTGGCGCGCCTTCACATCGCGCGGCCCAGTGGTGACCATCACGCCTGATGGGATCCGCGATAGCCGCGTGGCTGCGGATTTCATTCCCTGGACGGCTGTCCTCCACATTTCGACCTGGACCCATTCGGGCCAGAAGATCATGGTTCTTGCCGTCGATCCCGATGTCGAACGCCGGCTTGCACTCACCCGGATCGCCAAGATGACCCGCGGCGCGGACCGGTCATTCAGCATTGACGGGCTATGCGTCACCGCCCATGGGCTGAAAATGAGCTATGACGATCTGCTTAGGACCACCATGGCTTATGCGACCGCAGCCCATCAGCGGGCGCTAACATACGATCCCGCATAAAGTTCCCCTAGAGTATCCGTTTTACTCAAGCGCTTTTTGGAAGCCATTTTCGATTGTCTCTCAGGAGAGCGTTTGCCAGGACGAGCAGTTTCCGCATGATGGCGGTGATTGCGATTTTGGCGGGCTTTCCGGCCTGTCGCCGCTGGTTATATTTTGCTTTGAGATCAGGATTGAAACGTGCGGCGACGAGGGCTGGCATATAGAGGGCTTGCCTTAGACTAGCCCGCCCGCCGCGAATGAAAGCGCGGCCGGTCCAGCGTCCGGACTGGCGAGCGATGGGAGCAAGCCCGGCCAGGCTGGCGGCCTGTTTGCTTTCAATATGTCCAAGCTCCGGCATCTCGATGATGAGGGCAAAGGCGGTGATCCTCGAGATAGCTGGAATGCTCGCCAATATGGTCAGGCGCTCAGCGAGGTGATGATCGTGCGTCACAAGTGCGTCCAGCTTTTTTTCGATCGCGGTGAGTTGACGTTCGATCTGGCGCAAGCGTTCGGCATTGTGCCTTTTGAGGAGCGGCAGGTTGAGGATTTTCTCCCGGTTTTTCGCCGCTGTGCGATCCTTGATCAAAACCTGACGGGCGAGGTGCAACTCTTTGAGATGCAAGAGAAGTTCGCTCGGCATTGGCCGTATGTCCGGCTCCAGCGCCACCCCCATACGGGCCAGCATTGCGGCATCGGTGGCGTCGGTTTTGACCAGCCTGCCCGTTGCCTCCGCGAAACGCCGCGCCTGCCGAGGATTGATCTTGGCAAGCGGCAGTCCGATCGCTGCCAGCGCACGCTCAAGGGAACGGTGGTAAGGCCCCGTCGGTTCGTAAACGATGCGCGCGACGGGACTGCTGGAGAGCCAGCCAATAAGTGCCTTGTGTCCAGCCTTGTCATTGCTGAAACGCCATGCCTCGGCGGCAGGCAGCCGATGAACGTCGAGGTGATCTTTTGATATGTCGATGCCGATGGTAGAAAGGGTCATCTTTTCCGCGCCTCTGCTTGTCATCCGGGCTGTGTTGCCCCGGTATCCGTTCAGGCCATAGGAAAAGACGGGGGTGATCCAAACTCTAGCTCGATCCGGTACGTGACCCGCGGGATCGCGATCCATCCCCCGCCGCCAGCGGCGAGCTGTCACTCATCGCTGGCGGTCCCAATGCGCCTGATTCGTGCGCAAACTCATAAGACAAGCGGGATCGGTTTAAGTGGAAACAACGCTGCCTCGTGGCCCGCTCTAGATTCTTTGCCGGTCGCGCGATCGGACGGAAAACCGGATTCCACTTTTCCTGATCGCGCTCTAGCAGCTGTTGAAATTCTCGGCTGCTGACAAGTTTGCGCGAATATGGTTCGGTTTGTGCGTTCAGGACAAGCGGGAGCTTTCAATGCGCGGATCGGATCAGATATCAGGAGCCCTGTTCTCTTACGTCGATCTTGAGCAGCGCGTGCCTGCGACGCATCCGCTGCGGACAATCCGATCCATCGTCAATGACGTCCTGGTCAGCCTCGATGCCGAGTTCGACCGGCTCTATGAGGGCACGGGCCGGCAGTCGATCGCGCCTGAGCGGCTTTTGCGTGCTTCGCTGCTGCAGGCGTTCTACTCGATCCGATCGGAGCGCCAGCTGATGGAACAGATCGACTATAATTTGCTGTTCCGCTGGTTCGTCGGGCTGGGCATCGACGACCCGGTGTGGGACCACTCGACATTCTCGAAGAACCGCGACCGGTTACTGGATGCGGATGTGGCGGCGACCTTCCTCAAGGGTGTTTTGCGCCACGCTAAAGTCAAGCAGTTCCTGTCGGACGAGCACTTCTCGGTGGACGGCACCCTGGTGGAGGCGTGGGCCTCGATGAAAAGCTTCCGAGCCAAGGACCGATCGGACGAGCCGCCTGCGCCAGGGCGAAACGGCGAACGCAATTTCAAGAAGGAGGCGCGCAGCAACGACACCCACGCCTCGACGACGGACCCAGATGCCAGGCTCTACAAGAAAGCTCAGGGCCGCGAGGCCAAGCTCTGCTTCATGGGGCACGCTCTGATCGAGAACCGCCACGGTCTTGTCGTGCAAGTGGATGCCACGCACGCCACGGGTACGGCCGAACGAGAGGCAGCGCTGGCGATGATTGACCGCCACGCGCCAGCCAAGTCTCACCGCCGCACCGTCGGCGCCGATAAGGCTTATGACACAGCCGGCTTCGTGATGGATCTACGGCAGAGGCGGGTTACCCCGCATGTCGCACAGAAGGCCCGATGGTCCGCCATTGACGGGCGTACGAGCCGGCAAGCCGGCTATGAATTGAGCCAGAGGAAACGCAAGCTTGTCGAGGAAGCGTTCGGCTGGGCCAAGACCATTGCCGGGCTCGCCAAAGTGAAGATACGCGGCTTGGCGCGTGTCCGATTCCAGTTCGCCTTCGCGATGGCTGCCTATAATCTCATCCGCATGCCCAGACTGCTCGCCGAAGCGGCCTGAGCGTCAGCGGAAAAGCAAGCCGAGCCACGAAGCCAGCCTCCAATTAGCCAAACTGATGAGATCGGGATCCTACTCCACCGCTAAATTCAACAGCCTGCTAGTAATCCACGCGCAGCAGATAGAGCCCGCAGGACGGCGCCATCGCTCCGCATCGGCTACGGTCTCGCGCTTCGAGCGCTGCGTGGATCTCGTCCGGCGCCCATTTCCCTTCTCCGACCAGCTTGAGGCAGCCAACCATCGAGCGCACCTGATGGTGCAGGAACGATCGCGCCGAGGCATGTATCGTGATTGCCTCGTCCGACCGCTCCACGCTCAGCAAATCCAGCGTCTTCAGCGGCGATTTCGCCTGGCACTCACTGGCGCGGAAGGTGGTGAAATCATGCCGCCCGATGAGATGGCGGGCGGCTTCGGCCATTGCCGCTTCATCGAGCGGCGGACCGACGCGCCATGCATGCTCGCGTTCGAGAACCAGCGGGGCGTTACGGTTCACGATCCGGTAGCGATAGTGGCGTGCTTTGGCCGAAAACCGCGCGTCGAAGCTCTCCGGCACCTCCTCACATGTCACGATCGCGATCGGCGCGGGCTTGAGATGAAAGTTGATGGCTTTCAGCACGGTTTCCGCAGGCCACGCCTTCACCAGATCGAGATGCGCGACCTGGCCCAGCGCATGAACGCCCGAATTTGTCCGGCCGGCGCCGCGGGGAATGAAGGGCTCGCCGCAAAATGCGGCGATCGCGTCCCGCATCCGCTCCTGGACGGAGGGCGCGTTCGCCTGCATCTGCCAGCCGGCAAACGGCGTGCCGTCATATTCGATGGTAAGTTTATAGCGTGGCATTTTGGCGGACGATAACCTGACACGTTCCCCGAAAACCCCAGAAGCCGAGAAACGGCGATCGAGGATGCAGTACGCGCTGGGGAAAGCCTTGGCAAGGCGCCTCTGCGAACGTTACGCGCTCTCTCACGCGATGGCGTCGCCAGGGGACTGAGCTCGGGCTAGCTCTAGACGGGTTTGATCAGCACATGCCGCTTCTTGCCCAGCGACAGCTTGATCACCCCATCCGCATTGACGAGATCGGCGGTCAGCATGGCCCGGTCGTCCTTTACCGGGGCATCGTTGATGCGCGCGCCGCCGCCCTGAATATGCCGCCTGGCCTCGCCGTTGGATGCTGCTAGACCAGCCCGCACGAACGCCGTCAACACGCCAATCCCGGCCTCGATTTCGGAGGCAGGCAATTCGACTGTCGGCAGCCCTTCGGCCGCTTCGCCCTCGTGGAAGGTGCGGCGCGCCGTCTCGGCAGCTTGCTCGGCGGCTTGGCGGCCATGAGCGAGGGCCGTCACCTCGGTCGCCAGAACGATCTTGGCGTCGTTGATCTCGGCGCCTTGCAGCTTTTCGAGCCGCGCGATCTCGTCGAGCGGCATGTCGGTGAACAGCTTCAGGAACCGCCCAACGTCGCCGTCCTCGGCATTGCGCCAATATTGCCAATAGTCGTAAGCGCTGAGCATTTCGGCATTCAGAAACACCGCGCCTTGCACGCTCTTGCCCATCTTCGCACCGGAGGCGGTGGTGAGCAGCGGCGTCGTCAGGCCGAAGAGCTCGGCGTTCTCGACACGCCGCCCGAGATCGACG
Source organism: uncultured Alphaproteobacteria bacterium (assembly GCA_963731855.1). GTDB lineage: Bacteria > Pseudomonadota > Alphaproteobacteria > Rhizobiales > Rhodomicrobiaceae > R-RK-3. Next base: position 607,186 of record CAVSXH010000005.1, read on the forward strand.
CCGTTGATGATATTCCCCCACTGATCCGAACCGCCCATCTGAAGAACGCAGCCGTGGCGCCGGTACAATTCGACGAAATCATAGGCCTGAAGCAGCATGTAGTTGAATTCGAGAAAGGTGAATGGCTGCTCCCGGTCGAGCCGCAGCTTGACGCTATCGAAAGTCAGCATCCGGTTGATGGTAAAATGCGAGCCATATTCGCGCAGGAAATCGATATAGCGCAGGCCGCTGAGCCAATCGTCATTATCGACCATCAGCGCCTCCCTGGGACCGGTACCGAAATTCAGGAACCTTTCGGCGTCCGCCCGCATTCCGGCTTTGTTTGCATCGATCTGCTCCTGGCTTAACAGCTTGCGCCCCTCGTCCTTGCCGGACGGGTCGCCGACCTTGGTCGTGCCCCCGCCCATCAGCGCAATGGGCCGATGCCCGGTCTGCTGCAGCAGGCGGAGCATCATGATGCCGATGAGATTGCCGATATGGAGGCTTGGCGCCGTACAATCGAAACCGATATAGCCGGTGATGGTTTCCTTTGCTGCAAGCGCGTCGAGTGCGGCAAGATCGGTGCACTGATGGACATAGCCGCGGCTTTGCAGAATGTTTATGAAATCTGATTTCAGTTTTGTCATAGTCTTGGCCTTCGGCGGCTATAATCGAGGATGCGCGAAAGGAAACGGCTGGAAGCCCGGCTTGGAAACAGCGCCGCCGATCCGGCCGCAGAGTATAAGGTATACGGGGTTGATTGCTCGATCCTCATAACAGTTTCGGCTTCGAGTTGCACGGTTTGTAGCGAGCATTTGATGAAAGCGATTGGATTGATGAGCGGCACCTCGATGGACGGGGTGGATATTGCGCTGCTCGAAACGGATGGCGAGCGGATCATGGCGTTCGGGCCGGCGGGCGGGCGGGATTTTACGGGCGAAGAGCGTGCGTTTTTGCGCGAAGCGGTGAAGGCCGCCGCTCAGCTCACCGACCGCACCGACAGGACGGGCATTCTGGCCAAGGCCGAACAGCTCATCACCGAAATCCATGCCGATGCGGTCGAAGCCTTTCTGATCGAGCATAAAATACCGCGCGAGGAGATTTGCGTGATCGGCTTCCATGGGCAGACGGTGCTGCATCGTCCGGAAGCCGGCCTGACCGTGCAACTTGGCGACGGGCAGCGTCTTGCCGATCGCACCGGCATGGATGTTGTCTATGATTTCCGTGCCGACGATATGGCCCAGGGCGGAGAGGGCGCACCCTTGGTCCCGGTTTACCACCGCGCGCTGGCCGAGTTTTCGTCGCTGCAGCGCCCTGCCGTTATCGTGAATATTGGCGGCGTAGCGAATGTCACATTCATCGGCGAGGATGGCGGGCTGGTTGCATTCGACACCGGTCCCGGCAACGCGCTGCTCGACGATTGGATGATGCTGCGGCTAGGCGAGGCGCGGGACGAGAACGGCCAGCTTGCCGCGCGAGGCCAGACCGATGGGCGTAGGCTGGAGGCGATGCTGGCGCACTCCTATTTTCTGCGCAAGCCGCCGAAATCTCTCGATCGCAACGCTTTTCCGCTCTCCGTCATGGCGGGCCTATCGCCCGAAGACGGCGCGGCGACGCTGACCGCTTTCACCGCCGCCTCGCTTATCTGCGGCGCGGCGCATTTTCCGGCGGCGCCGAAAATCTTCGTACTGAGCGGCGGCGGGACACGGAACGCCTCGCTGGTGGCGACGCTGCGGAAGCTTTTGCCCGGCCGGATCGAGTTGGCCGACGATCTGGGCTGGGACGCGGGCGCTGTCGAGGCCCAGGCATTCGCCTTCATGGCGGTCAGAAGCTTGCAGGGGCTGCCCATTTCCTTCCCCGGAACGACCGGCGTTCCACAGCCCAAGACAGGGGGCATTCTGGCTCAGCCATCCGATTCGAATGCAATGGAATTCGAAAACAGCTTCGCGTGATCCGGTTTAAACGACAGTATTATGGAACGACGCCGGTCTCGCTCGCGTTTTCGATCAGCAATTTAGCGAAAGGAACGGCCAGGATGCAGCAACCTCCTAAGAACGACAAGGAAAGCGATACTAAGGACGATACCGCTCGCCAGCACGGGCAGTATGCAGAGGACGAAGCCAGTGGCACCGAACCGCGCCCCCGCGAAAAGGGGGATTACCATGATCCTGGCAAGCATCTCACCGGCTCGGATAATGCCAGCAAAGGTCCATGGAAAGAGCTAGGCGGTGCCGGGCACGGCGAGAATTATGGCGCGCGAGACAAAGACCGGAGCGGCGGGAGCGGCCGGGGCGAGGCTTAACCCCGTCTACTAGGCCACATTGATCCCACCGAACGGCAGCCGATTTCTGGCGCCTGCGTGTCGTCTTCATTCCGCGACGCGGCGCGAGGCTCAGACCTCTTCGGATTCGGCCCCTTCAGCCTCTTGATCGAACAACTCTTCCGCTGCCGCGCGCGCGGCTTCGGCATTGTAGTCGTCGTCATCGTCGCGGAGGACGTTGACGTTTTCGCCGCGCGCCTGCCGCTCGGCTTCCTCCAAGGTGCGGGCGACATTCACCGACACCGAGGCGATCACTTCCGGGTGCAGCCCTACCCGCACCGGATGCCGGCCCAGCGTCTTGATCGGCCGGTCGAGCAGGATCTGCGAACGCGCCACGGTGAATTCGCCCTCGGTGATCAGGTCGGAGATGTCGCGGGTTGAAACCGATCCGTAAAGCTGGCCGGAATTGCTCGCTTGCCGCAGGGCGATAAAGCTCTTGCCGTTCAGCTTTACGGCGACCGCATCGGCTTCTTTCTTCAGCTCAAGGTTGTTCGCCTCAAGCTGCGTGCGCTGCTGCTCGAATTGAGCCATATTGGCCTTGGTCGCCCGTAAAGCTTTGCCCTTCGGCAAGAGAAAATTGCGCGCAAAGCCGTCCTTGACCTTGACGACGTCGCCCATCTGGCCGAGCCGGCCGATACGTTCCAGAAGTATGACTTGCATGCTGAAAGCTCCTTATAGCTTTGGTCCCGCGCGGCTTGCGGGGGGTGCCGGGCGTTGCGTGACGCGGCGGCGAAGTTGCAGAAGTGGCTCGGCCAGGCCCACCAAAACAAGCGCGGGCGCGACCCATGGTGTGAGGAACAGGCCGGTATAAAGCAGCCCCAGCATGAGCAGTTTCAGCTGGAAACCGGCGGCGATGACATGCACGACCGCCAGGCCGAGGATGAGATAGGCGCAGGCGAAGCCGCCCAGAAACGCGGTACCGGCAAGGCCGATGAGGCCCGAGCCGAAGCTCAATGCGGCCGCCGCTGCAAATCCGGCGAGCAGCAGCGGGGGGTAATCAAGTCCGGCGAAGCTTGGCAATGGCCGTGACAATTGCCCTGAGATCGCAGCGCTTTTCGCCGCCAGCCAAAGATTGACCAGCATGATCAGCAGCCAGAAACCGCTGGCGAAGGCGGGCAGGATGTAGCGCGTGAATCGTTCGACAAAACGGTCGAACTGCTCCTGACCGAAATCGGCACCAAGGATCGTCTGAAGCTGCTTGAGCGCATTCTCGTCGAACATCGACTTCACGGCGTGACGGTAGCCCTCGCCGTCGCCGCCAAGCATGATGAGACCCAACGTGACAAGCCCACCCGCCATGAGCGAAGCCCAGGCGATGATCCGGCCGAGCGGATACCATTCGATGGCGGGATGAGAGACGCCGCCGCCCGGTGCAGCGGACGGAAGCTGGCGCCGCAGCAGCATCAAATGCGAAAGCAAGACCCCCGGCAGCCCGATATAGAGTGAGAAGGCGACGGCCGTCGTGAGATTGAGGATGATGGCGACCAGCAAGGCTGCCGTCGCAAAGGCGAGCTGCGCCGCCCGCACGCCCCACCCTATACCCGCGAGCAGGATCGGCAGCGGCGTGAGATAGAAAAGCGTGACGGCCAGCGTCGAATTGTTCGCCAGCGACGCAAACAGCGCCGCTGCGACGAGCCCGGCGCCGATCCCGATCAGATGAGGCGATACCGTCATGTTGCTGTCCCGCTCCAAGGCGGTTAGAAGCTCCGCGAGGGAGCCTCAACCAGGGTCCGGATGCCGCAAAGCACCCCGATATCCTGCATTCATTCACGATTTGCGGGAACCGCCCGCACCGACGATTATTTCACCAGATAAGGTATCAGACCGAGGAACCGCGCCCGCTTGATCGCCTGAGCCAATGCCCGCTGCTTCTTGGCGGAAACGGCGGTGATCCGGCTGGGAACGATCTTGCCCCGCTCGGACGTGAAGCGCTGCAGGAGCTTGACGTCCTTATAGTCGATCTGCGGCGCGCCTTCGCCAGAGAACGGGCATGTTTTGCGGCGCCGATGGAAGGTTTTGCGTGCAGGTGAAGCCATGGCGTTCATGCGTCGTCTCCTCCGACGGGCGATTTATTACGGTTGAAACGGTCGCGGTCGCCGCGGCCTCCGCCGCCGCTGCCCACATCGCGCCCTCCGCCATCACGGTCGAAGCGACCTCCACCCTCGCGGTCAGGACGGCCGCCGCCCTCACGGTCGGCGCGGAATCCGCCACCGCCGCCTTCGCGGCGCGGGCCCCGGCGATCGCCACGGTCGCCGCGATCGCCCCTGTCGCCCCGATCGCGATCACGGTCGTCGGCACGGCGCATCATCGCCGATTGCTTGTCGTCAAGTTCCTTCATGCGGATCGTTATGAAGCGGATGACGTCGGTGGACAGGCTCATTTGCCGTTCCATCTCCGCCACCGCGGCATGCGGCGCGTCGATATTCATCAGCGAGTAATGCGCCTTGCGGTTCTTTTTGATTTTGTATGCGAGGGATTTCAGCCCCCAATATTCGACCTTGCCGACCGTGCCGCCATTCTCTTCGATGACAGTCTGATAGGTTTTCTGCAAGGCTGCGGCCTGCTGCGCCGTGATGTCCTGGCGTGCAAGGAATACGTGTTCGTAAAACGCCATGATTGCGCCTTCCCTGTTTCAACGATGCGTCGGCGCGAAGCCCCTTTTGAGCCGTAAGGAAAGGCCCAGGAGGAAGACTTGAAAGAGCGGAAACACCGGGAGATTTGCGGACCAACGGTTCGCGACCGGTCGATAGCCGACCAGCTCCCATTCAGCCTCCAGCCGAAGCGGTAATGTGTGCTTTATAAGGGATTTTTACGAGATGGCAAGAGGCAGCGGCGGCGCTCGGCCCGACGCGGAGAAGACAACCCTCCAAATTGCCTCGGCCAAGATGAACGAAGGCTTGACATTGCCGATACAATAGTTGTTTTTGGCGCGCAATATCGCCTATAGCGGCAAAAATGGTCGGCTTCGCGCAAGGTTTTCTCACTCCTCCATGGACATCGCCTTCACATTTCCTGGGCAAGGCAGCCAGTTCGTCGGCATGGGCAAGGACCTTGCGGCTGCGTATCCAGCCGCGCGGAGCGTCTTTGACGAAGTGGACGACGCACTGGGCGAAAAGCTGTCGGATATTATGTGGGAAGGTCCCGCGGAACGTCTGACGCTGACCGAAAACGCGCAACCCGCGCTGATGGCCGTGTCGCTGGCCGCCATGCGCGTTCTGACGAGCGAAAAGGGCTGGGATTTGCGCAAGGCGCGGTTCGTGGCCGGCCATTCGCTTGGCGAATATTCCGCCTTGGCCGCCGCCGGCACGCTTACGGTCAGCGAAGCCGCGCACCTGTTACGCATTCGTGGCAAGGCCATGCAGGAAGCCGTTCCCGTCGGGCAAGGCGCGATGGCCGCGCTGCTCGGCGTCGATTTGGATATCGCAGCCAAGATCGTCGCCGAGGCTGCCGCCGCCACCGACCTCGTCTGCCAGGTCGCCAACGACAATGCGCCGGGACAGGTCGTCATCAGCGGGGCGAAGCGGGCTGTCGACGAAGCCATGCGGATCGGCAAGGATTACGGGGTTCGCCGCGCCATTCCGCTGCCGGTCAGCGCCCCGTTCCACTGCACCTTGATGCAGCCGGCCGCCGACCGGATGGCCGAGGCTTTGACGGGCGCCGCGTTGCACGCGCCTGCCGTGCCGCTGATCGCCAATGTGACGGCCGAACCGGTGAACGACCCGGATCGCATCCGGCGGCAACTCATCGAGCAGGTCACGGGAACAGTGCGCTGGCGCGAGAGCGTCAGCTTGATGGCCGAAGAGGGCGTTACCCTCCTTTATGAGATCGGCGCGGGAAAGGTGCTGAGCGGCATGGTCCGTCGAATTGATGAACGATTGACCGGCAAGGCGCTCGGGACCCGCGACGAAATCGAAGCGGCGGGCGAGAACCCCGCTTCCGCCCCAGCCCTTTAGAGACGCGTAGTCTAGAAACTCAGGGATCAATGGCCATGTTTGACCTGACCGGAAAAGGCGCGCTTGTAACCGGGGCCACCGGCGGCATCGGAGGCGAGATCGCCAGGGCGTTGAGGGCGCAAGGCGCTAAAGTTGCGATTTCCGGCACGCGCGAGGACCGGCTCCACGCCCTGGCCGCGGAAATCGGCGATGTCGTGCCGCTGCCCTGCAACCTGAAGGATCGCCTGGCGGTCGCCAACCTCGCCGCTCAGGCGGAGGCCGCGGTCGGAACGCTGGACATCGTCATCAACAATGCGGGGATCACGCGCGACAATCTCTTTATGCGTATGAGGGACGAGGAGTGGGATGAAGTCATTGTCGTCAATTTGACGGCGACTTTCGTCCTGTGCCGCGCAGCTCTGCGCAACATGATGCGCCGCCGCTATGGACGAATCATCAATATTGCGTCAATCAGCGGCGTGATCGGCAATCCTGGCCAGGGCAATTATGCAGCCTCCAAGGCCGGGATGGTCGGCATGACCAAATCTCTCGCCCGCGAAGTCGCCTCGCGCGGCATTACGGCAAACTGCATCGCGCCCGGTTTCATCCAGACGCCCATGACGGACGCCTTGAACGAGAAGCAGGTCGAGGCGATTGCCGGGGCAATCCCGGCAGGGGTTTTCGGCAAGCCCGAGGACATCGCCGCGGCGGTCGTCTATCTGGCTAGCGGTGAAGCGCGCTATGTGACAGGCGAAACCATTCATGTAAACGGCGGGATGGTGATGATGTAAGCTTAAGCGATGAGCGGCGTGCATGAGAAATAGTCAGCCGCAGCAAACTGTGCTACCAAGCGCGGACCTCGTAAACTGTATAAAGGGGCCTTCCTTAGGCTTTTTTAATAGTACCAGCCGACCCGTCGCGTTCCAGTGCTTGAGATCACAGCCTGGCTTTGGGTTAACAGCGTGAGTTTCGTGATCGGTAGTCTTCCGAGCAGGACTTTTGGGAGCAATGGTGAGGCAATAGATGAGCGAAAAAATTTCTGAACGCGTTAAGAAGATCGTCGTCGAGCATCTCGGCGTCGAAGCCGATAAGGTGACAGATAACGCCAGCTTTATCGACGATCTCGGCGCGGACAGCCTCGATACGGTCGAGTTGGTGATGGCGTTCGAAGAGGAATTCGGTTGCGAAATTCCTGACGACGCCGCCGAAACAATTCAAACGGTTGGCGATGCAATTCGTTTCCTCGAACAGCACGCCAGCGCTTGATCATTACGTCCTTTCTTGAGCAAGGCTTTGTTGCGAGGCAGCCGGGGTTACGTGAGAAGCGAGACCCGAATGGGCGGCCGAGAGCAACCCGCGTCCCATTGGACGCGGTCAAGTTGCTTCAGCACCATAGAATAGATCAACTTTTCTGCGCTCGATCGGAACCGATTGAACGCAAGTTGGTCTGGCTCAAGGAATGGACGAGGCTGTGACGCGGACGGAGGCATGATGCGGCGTGTCGTCATTACTGGCCTTGGCATGGTTTCGCCGCTCGGGTGCGGCGTCGAGGCGAGTTGGAAGCGATTGATCGCGGGTGAGAGCGGCGCGAGCAGGGTCAGCGAATTCGACGTCTCGGACATCACCTGCCAGATCGCTTGTTCGATTCCCCGCGGAACCTATGCCGAGGGACGCTATAATCCCGACGACTGGATGGAGCCGAAGGAGCAGCGCAAGGTCGACGATTTTATCGTTTACGCCATGGCCGCCGCCGATCAGGCGCTTAACGATGCAGACTGGCATCCCCAATCCGCTGATGACCGCGCCGCGACCGGCGTCTTGATCGGCTCCGGCATTGGCGGGCTGCAAGGCATCGAAAAAGCCGCGCTGCTGATGGCTGAGAAGGGGCCGAAGCGCATCAGCCCGTTTTTCATCCCCGGACGTCTGATCAACCTTGCCTCCGGCTATGTCTCCATCCGCCACGGGCTCAAGGGGCCGAACCACGCGGTGGTGACAGCCTGCTCGACCGGCGCTCATGCGGTGGGCGACGCCTCACGGCTGATTGCCCTTGGCGATGCCGACTTGATGGTCGCGGGTGGTACGGAATCGCCGATTTGCCGACTTGCCTTGGCGGGATTTGCCGCGTGCCGCGCGCTCTCCACACATTTCAATGACGAGCCGAAGCGTGCCTCGCGCCCTTATGACCGCGACCGCGACGGTTTCGTCATGGGCGAGGGCGCCGGTGTCCTGGTGCTTGAGGAACTGGAACATGCGCGCGCGCGGGGCGCCAGGATTTACGGCGAAGTGATCGGATATGGCCTATCAGGAGATGCATATCACATCACCGCTCCGGCCGAAGACGGTGACGGCGCTTACCGCTGCATGCAGATGGCGGTGAAGCGCGCAGGAATTCAACCCGGCGAAATCGACTATGTCAATGCGCATGGCACGTCCACGCCGATGGGCGATGAAATCGAGCTGGCTTCAGTGGAGCGACTGTTCGGCAACGCTGCCGGCAAGCTGGTGATGTCCTCGACGAAATCCTCGATCGGTCATTTGCTAGGCGCGGCGGGCGCGGTGGAGGCGATTTTCTCGCTCTTAACGATGCGCGATAATATAATCCCGCCGACGCTGAATTTGGATAATCCTTCCGTTGAAACGCCGATTGACCTCGTGCCGCATGAAGCGCGATCTCAAGAGGTGAACACAGTGCTTAGCAATTCCTTCGGTTTCGGAGGAACGAATGCTTCTCTCATTTTCCGGCGCGTCGTAGAATAGACCCTCGGGCGAGGCTGTTTTTAAGGCACTTGCGCTGGGAGCTACCCAGCTTTCGCCATAATTCGTTGGTCTTTTCTTGCCATGGCTTAGAGTGCGGAGAGCGTGTCCCCAATGCCGAGCGATAGTCATCGATGGGATCAGGGGGGCTATTTCGGGGCGCACCAGGATTATGGCGGTCTCCCGCGTAGCCCATCCGAGGCGCTTGAGCCGTATCATGCGCCGGAGCCGCCCATGGAGCGTGGCGGCTGGCGGCAGCGGCCGGTCGTAAGATTTCTCAACAATGTCATGACCCTGCTCTTCCTTGGGGTTATCGGCCTTGCAATTCTTTTTTATTTCGTCAAGTCGCAGTTCGATCAGCCGGGGCCGCTTGGTTATGCCACTGTGGTCGTGATTCCGAAGGGCGAAGGCGTTCGCGAGATTGCCAGCCGTTTGGAGCGGGACGGGATTATCGGCGATCAGCGGATCTTCGTGGCGAGCGTCGTTGTCTACTTCCAGGCGCAGTCGAAGCTAAAAGCCGGCGAATACGCCATCAAGAAGCACGCCAGCATGCGCGAAGTGCTCGACACGTTGGTCGAGGGTAAGGCGATCCTGCACACCGTTTCAATTCCCGAAGGCCTTACCAGCTACCAGGTTGTCGAAAGGCTCAATGAGCATCCCGAGCTTACGGGAAGAATCAATCTCATTCCCTCTGAAGGCAGCTTGCTCCCCGATACCTACCGATTTGCACGCGCCACCGACCGCGAGGAGCTGATCGCGCGCATGCAGAGCGAACAGCGCAAGTTCATGGCCAAGATCTGGCCGAAGCGCGCGACCGGCCTTCCATTCAAGACCCCCGAAGATGCGGTCAACCTGGCGTCCATCGTCGAGCGCGAAGCCGGCAAAGCGGATGAGCGGCCGCGCGTCGCCGCCGTGTTCGTCAACCGGCTGCACAAGAACATGAAGCTTCAGTCGGACCCGACCATCATCTATGGCCTGTCCGGCGGCAAGGGCACGCTGGGGCGTCCCATTCTGCGTACCGAAATTCAGCAGATGACGCCTTATAACACCTATACGATGAAGGGCCTTCCGCCGACGCCGATCGCCAATCCCGGCAGGGCGGCGCTGGAAGCCGTCTTGCGCCCGGCGAAGACCGGCGACCTCTATTTCGTCGCCGACGGTACCGGCGGCCATACCTTCTCCGAGACCTATGATGATCATAAAAAGGGTGTCGGTGAGTGGCGGATCATCGAAAAGGAACTGCGGGCGAAGCAAGAAGCGGCCAAGGTCGAAGCTGAGAAACAGGCGGCAGCTGCGGCCGCCACAAGCGTCACCGCAACCGCCGTGGCCGCCGCCGATCCCGCAACGACGGTTATTCCCGGTGTTGCGATCACGGCCTCATCGGGCGATCCGGCAACCGCGTTGGACGATGGCGGCATGCCTCTGCCTGTGCGCAAGCCGAAGCGCTAGGAAGGCGCGGATGGATACCGGTTCAATCGGAGCAGAAAAGGCAGTGCCTGTCGATTACACCACTCTGGTGTGCAGATCGCCGACGCCCTCGACATGGCCGTGCAGCACATCGCCCTTGCTCACCGCTCCGACGCCGGAGGGCGTGCCGGAGAAGATCAGATCGCCGGGCTTCAGCTCGAACAGGCCTGAGAGGTAGGAGATCATTTCCGGGACCTTCCAGATCATCTGATTGAGGTCTCCGGTCTGCCGCGTTTCGCCGTTCACCTTGAGCCAGATCGCCCCGCTCGCAGGGTGCCCGATGCTCGACGCGGGCACGATGTCGGTGCAGGGGGCGGAATGCTCGAACGCCTTGCCGATCTCCCAGGGACGCCCGGCCTTCTTGCATTCGCCCTGCAGATCCCGCCGCGTCATGTCGAGCGCCACCGCGTAGCCGTAGACGCAGGCCATCGCCTCATCGAGCGGGATGTCCCGGCCGCCGGCGCCAAGCGCCACCGCCATTTCGATCTCGTGATGCACATCGTTCGACTTCGGCGGATAGGGGAAATCCGCGCCGCCGAGGACCAGATTGTCGGGATTCTTCTGGAAGAAGAACGGCTCCTCGCGGTTCGGATCGCCGCCCATCTCGATGGTATGCGCCGCATAGTTGCGCCCGACGCAATAGATGCGATGCACCGGGAAAACGGCATCCATTCCTCGCACGGGCACGACGGTCTGGGGCGGGGCGGCAATGACGGTATCCATCTGTCTCATTTCTCCTGATAGTGAATGTCTCAAGACCGCGAGGCGGCGTAGTACTCCACCTTGCGCTCAAGCCAGGCAAGCGCTTCGTTGATGGCGAAGGCGAAGGCGAACAGCACGAAGATCAGCGCCCAGAAATGCTCCATGAGGAAGCGGGACGAATAAAGCTCGAACATCCGCCCGAACCCGACGACTGAGACAAGCAACTGGCCGATCACCACGCCCTTCACCGCCCGGATCATGCCGAGCCGGATGCCGGCCAGGATCTCCGGCAGCGCCGCCCAGACATAGATGTGGCGGAATGCCTGCCAGCGCGTTGCTCCGAAGCACGCCGCCATTTCGATGAGCGAGGGCGAAATCGCAGCGTACCCCGACCCGTGTATTGAGAACGATAATCCAGATGGCGAAGAGGACGACCGTCAAAATGATTGTCGTCTCGCCGAAGCCGAACAGCACCATGATCACCGGTACCAGCGCGGTGAGCGGCGCCGACAGGAATAGATTGACCCATGGCAGCAGCAGGCGATCCGCGATGACCGACTGCCCCATGATCACGCCCATAGGCACGCCGATGACGACCGAGAAAAGGACGCCGCCCAAAAAGGTTTTGGCCGTGATCCAAAGGGCGGCGGCGAAGGTCGGCGTCGGCACGATTTCCACCATGCGCGCCACGATCGCGGAGAGAGGCGGCATGACCAGCGTCGCGCCCGAACGGCCCATAACCTCCCAGAGGATCGCCCATACGATGAGCGAGGCGAACAGCGGCACCCGGTAGCCTGCGATGGTCATGCGCGCCCCTTCTCAATCCAGATAAGTCTTCAGGCCGTGCCAGATCTCTCGACAGTATCGAGATAGGCGGGATCGCGGCGGATGCCATCCGGGCCGCCCTCGCGCGGAATATCCGGCTCGACGATGGCGGTCACGCGTCCCGGCCGCGGCGCCAAGAGTACAATCCGGTCCGAGAGATAGACGGCTTCCTCAATGGAGTGCGTGACGAATAGGAATGTCTTGCGCTCCTTGGCGACGAGTTCCAGCAGATCCTCCTGGAACTTGCGGCGGGTCTGCTCGTCCACCGCCGAGAAAGGTTCGTCCAGCAGCAGCACCTTGGCGTTGACGGCGAGCGCCCGCGCCAGCCCGACCCGCTGCCGCATCCCGCCGGAAAGCGTCGTGCGGATAGGCGTCCGCAAAGCCTTGGAGCCCGACAAGCCGGATATATTTTTCCGCGACGGCTTCGCGTTCATCTTTTGTGACGCCGCGCAGTTCCAGGCCGAAGGCGACATTGCGCATCACCGTCGCCCAGGGCATCAGCGCGAAGTCCTGGAAGACGAAGGCGCGTTCCGGACCGGGCCCCGCCACCGGTCGTCCGTCGACGATGACGGTTCCTGACGTCGGCGGCAAAAGACCGGCGATGATCTTCAGCAGAGTGGTCTTGCCGCAGCCTGATGGTCCCAGTAGCGAGGTGAGTTGGCCCTCGGGAAAATCGAGATCGATGCCCAAAAGCGCTTCGACGCCGCCAGGATAGACCTTCCTGACGCCGCGAACGCTCACGATTGGGGCGAGAGCCGGCTGAGGTGGGCGCTTGAGATCGGGATGGCGCTCATAAGGCACGTTTCTCCGGCCGGAAAAACGCCGTCTCCGAGCGCTCTACCAACTCAATGAACAACACCGAAAACACGATGATGGCGAAGATCGCCGCATACATCTTCGGGTAGTCCGCGACCGACTGGCTGTAGGAGATGATATCGCCAATCCCGGTCGGCGTGATCAGCAGTTCGGCAAGGATGACGCCGATGAATCCGGCCGCGCAGCCGAGCCGCAGCCCCGCGAAAATCACCGGTGCCGCGGCGGGCAGGATGATCTTCCAGATCACCTGGGCGCGCGTGCCGAGAAAGGCCTGGCCCATCTCCAGCAGGTTCGATGGCGTGTGCCGGACCGCGCTCAGCGCGTTGAGCACGATGACCGGCATGGCCATGATGCAGACGGTGAGGACTTTCGAGGTGAGGCCGATTCCGTAGGTGAAGGTCAGCACCGGGATCAGCGCGGCAAGCGGCGCGGCTTGCGCGATGATGAAGATCGGCGAGCCGAACCATTCGGCGGCTCGGCTGAGCCCCATAGCCGACGCCGAGGCCGACGCCCGCCACGACCGAGATCGCGAGCCCCAGCGCGAGCGGCTGAAGCGTGACGGCGAACGCCTTGAACAGCGAGCCGTCCGCCATCAGATCGCGGAGCGCCGACATCGTCTCGCCGAAGGTCGGGAATGCGGGACTGATCGGCACCCGCCCCGCGAATTCCCACGCCGCACAGAGCATGACGGCGGAGATGAGCCGCAGGGTCAGGCGATGGGTCAGGAATGCGGCTACGTCCATCTAGGTCCTATATTCAGGCTTTGCGTTGCAGCGTCGCGGTCAATATGCAAGTGCTTGCGCACGATCAGCTAGGCGACCACAGTTTTTTGTCATCCCCGCGAAAGCAGGGATCCATTACTCCGCAGCGAGCCTAGTGATTACTGGATCCCCGCTTTCGCGGGGATGACACCAGTGCTTGTGGCATCGCAATTCCATTTAGATCGATCGCGCCTACCCGCCAAGCTTCGCCGCCGCGCGCGTCAAGGGGCCGAGATCCCAATAATCCTCGACCTTCAGATCCGACGCCGGCCCCTGCAACTGGCCCGCCTCGGTATAGAATTCGAAATCGGTACGGGCCGCCTTCGCGCCGCCGGCCGGATCGAACATCCCCGACTTCGTCGCATCCACGTAAAACGGGCCGACCTCCTCGATGATTTCCTTCGGTTGATCCCCCAGCAGCGCGCGCTTAACCCGTTCCTGTTCGATGATCGCCGGATTGGCGCTCATCTCGCGCCAGAGTTTCAGAAACTCCTCGACGATAATATCCGCCTTCGCCTGGTTGGCTTTCAGCCAGTCCGCGCTGGCGAAGATCAACTCGTCGCTTGCCGGCTCGGACAGGCCCGGCAGAGTGTGGAAGCGGTCGCCCGCCTTGGCCATCAGCACATTCTTATTGGCGAGATCGAGGATGGTGGCGCTGATCTGCCCGTTCAGCATCGCGATGATGCGGTTCTCGGAGCCGGGCACGTAGTTGCGTTCGCCGAATTTGATGCCCTCGCGCTTGGCGATGATGTTTCCGATCGCCTCGGTGCCGGAGCCGCGGCCATGGAAGGTAAAGGACTTGCCGTCGAGCGACTTCCAATCCGGAAATTTCTGCTTGTCAGCGACTGCGAAGAACACCCCGCGCGACATCTGGAAGATCGACCTGAGCGGAACCTTCGCCTTCTGAATCACCGAATAGGGCGTGCCGATCCCGACATCCATCTGGCCGTTCACGACCGACTGGATCGCCAGTTCTTCCTTGGCGAATGAGGTCAGCTCATAGTCGACCCCGCGCTCCTTCGCGCGTTCCAGGGCAATCGCGGCGGCGAGCGTCTCCACCGACAGCACGTCGCCGAGCGCGACGCGCACCTTCTCCGCTGCACTGGCGCCGCTGCCTATGGCGATGATTGCAAATGCGCTCAGGAGTGCGAGCCCGCATGCGGCCCGCCTGCCGTGCTTGGTCATATAGGATTCCTCCGGGCTGCGCTTTGCCGTCGCGGGCCTCATTCGTTGCCCTTGTGCAGCTTCGACCAATAGCTTAACCAATAATGAATTGGTTGAGCAAGAGGCGCCGCCACCACGTTGGCTGTGTGGCGCGGCGCCCTCTGCACCAAGCTATGACGGGCGGAGAATGGATCACGGACAAAGTGCCCTCACGCAGCTGAAGGCCTATCTGGCGCAGCTCAACCTTCCCGAGAATGCAAGACTGCCCGCAGAGCGCGAGCTTTGCGACGTCCTCGGCGTTTCGCGCGGGGAATTGCGCAAGGCACTGGCGCTTCTGGAAGCCGAGGGTGAGGTCTGGCGGCATGTCGGAAAGGGCACCTTCCTTGGAGCCAGGCCTCCGGAGGAACTTTCGATTATCGCCGACGTGGCCAGCCGCTCGAACCCCACCGAGGTGATGCGCGCGCGCCTTCTGGTCGAGCCCCTGCTCGCTGGTGAAGCGGCGCTGCATGCGACCGGCGAGGGGATCGCGGAGATGCGTCTCTGCCTGTCAGGCGCCCGGCGCGCCGAGACGTGGCGGCAATATGAGAATTGGGACAACCGCCTGCATCGGGCCGTTGCGGAATCGGCGGACAATCTCGTGCTGCTGGCGCTATTCGACTCTCTCAATGCCATCCGCCGGACGGTTGTGTGGGGCCGGCTCAGGCAAGGCCCTGAACGCCCGCCGGTTGATCACCACAGCTTCTCCGACCATGACGCGATTGTCGCAGCCATCGAGAACCGTGACGGCGAAGCCGCGACCCGCGCCATGCGCCGCCATCTGGACGCCGTCCACCGGAAATTGATCTCGGTCCACGAGACCATCGATTAGCAGCGGCTTCCGGCGTCGTTCCCGCATGCCGATCGCTTGACTGCGTGTCCGTCTTTGCCTTAACGGCCGATGACGCCTTCGAAGCCCTCTCGGTCATCGCCGGTTATGATGAAGGAGATGCATTTTCGCGGCAGATACCCCTCGGCGCGCTCTCGGGGGTGCCGGCCAGGCTTCGGATCGGCGTTCCACGCGGATCGGACCGCGATTTTTTCGGTAGCAGCGGGGCGGAACAAGGCTTCGAAGCCGCGCCGCACATCGCGGAAGGTTTGGGCGCGAGCCTTGTGGAGATCGATCTTCGGCCATTTCTGAATGTCGCGCGTCTGCTCTATGAGGGGCCGTAGGTTGCGGAGCGAACCGCTGAGATGGGCGAATTCATCGCACGCAATCCGGATGCCATACATCCGATCACCAAGGCGATCATCGCTCAAGGGTGGGGCAAATCTGCCGTCGATGCCTTCAACGGCTTCTACCGGCTGGGCAAGTTGACCCGCATCGCTCTCAAGGCGTTCGCCGAGATCGATGTGCTTATGGTGCCTACGATGCCCGCCGCTTGCACGTTGGCGCAGCTCGAGGCCGATCGCATCGGCTTGAACGCCAGGCTCGGCACCTATACCGATTTCGTCAATCTACTCGATCTTGCCGGTATCGCGGTATCTGCGACGCTCACCGCCGAGAACGGGCCGACCGGAGTAACATTCCTTGCGCCCTCGGGCGGGAGGCGGAACTCGCCAGCCTGGGTGCGGCCTTGCATGCGCGGACGGCGCTTCCTCTCGGCGCGCTCGGCATCAGGCAGCCGCCATTGTCGTATCCGGCACCCGCTCCGCACACCGATGAGATCGCCGTCGCCATGGTCGTCGCGCATCTCTTGGGCACGCCGCTGAACCAGAGCTGCGCACGCTGGATGCCCGCCTGCTGGAGACCGCCGCCGCGGTCGGGCTCGACAAGCTCGGCCATGCGGGGGGTGGTCTATCATGGGCTCGAGCTGATGGGCGGCGGCGCGATCCTGACCGGCCTCGTGCTTGGCGCGATCGGGGTATTCATCATCGAGAAGGATTTCACCAAAGCGGCGGCCTTTGCGTTCGCGGGCGCGGTGCTCACCTTCTTCGGCTTCATGCATGGGGAAACCGTGGGCATCGGCAACGGATTCGGCGTCACACCCTCGATCTCGCTCGGCTACCTCATGGTCAGCGCGGTCTTGCTAGCCTACGGCCATCTCGCGCGCGAAGCGGCGGAAGATCGCGTTGCCGGTACCGCCGGCTCGCAGCCCGTCCCCGCCGAATGAGTCCATACTCCGCCGGCACAGCAAATTCGGCCGGCGGAAACCGCCGTTTGCACGAGGTCAATATGCGATGCGTGCAACGGCGCGCAGTTCGTCGGGCGTCGTGGTGGGGAAGCCGAAAAATTCGAGATAGGCCGGGATCTGTTCGAATAACATATCGGTACCGACCTGAACCGCGCAGCCTCTGTCCATCGCGGCGCGCAGGAAGGGTGTGATTTCCTCCCGCATGACCACCTCGCCAACGAAAGTGGCCGGATTGATGCGCGTTACATCCAGCGGCAGCGGGTCGCCATCGGCCATGCCGAGCGGGGTTGCGTTGGCGACGATGTCGTAGCCGGCGGGGTCATTGCTTCCGATCGCTACCCCCAGCTGCGGATAATGCTCGCGAAGGCGCTCGGCTAGCGCGGCGGCGGAGTCAGGATCGGCGTCGAACAGCCCGATCGCACCAATCCCGGCCGCCGCGAACGAGGCCGCTATCGCGGAGCCCACGCCGCCGCTCCCGACAACCAGCACGCGCGCTCCTTCCAGCTTGCGCCCTTTGCGCTGGACACCGCGTACAAAACCCGCCCCGTCGAACATATCGCCGAGCAGCGCGCCGTCCGGCCGCCGCAGCACCGCGTTGCAGGAGCCGGCGATCTTCACGGTCGTCGACACTTCGTCGAGCAGGGGGATGGTGGCGATCTTGTGCGGCATGGTGATAAGCGCGCCGTGAATATTGGTCAGCCGAAACACCGAGCCGAACACCTCGCTGTAGTCCTCGGCCTTCACGCCCATCGGCATGACGATGGCATCGATGCCGTGCTTCTCGAAATAAGGATTGTAAATCATCGGCGCTTTGAAGGCTTCAGTCGGGTAGCCCAGATGCGCAATCAAGGCGGTGGTTCCGCGGATCATCACCCGGCCTTAAATTGCCGGGCGAGTGCCTCGGTGCCGCGGGCCAGCATAGCGACATCGACGCCGACGGCGGTGAACAGCGTGCCGAGTTCGATGCAGCGCGCGGCGAACGCGGCGTCCGGCGTGAGAATGCCGGCCGGCTTGCCACAGGCGCGAACGCGCCGGATTGCATCTTCCACGGCCGCGACGACGGCGGGATGCATCGTCTGGCCAGCATGACCGAGACTCGCGGCGAGATCGCCGGGGCCGATGAACACGCCATCGACGCCCTCGACGGCCACGATAGCCTCAAGCGCGTTAAGCGCCTCCTGCGTCTCGACCTGGACGAGCAGGCACAATTCCTGCGCGGCGCGCTTGGCGTAGCCTTCCACGCGGCCGAACCGGGTTGCGCGGGTCACGGCCGAAACACCGCGCACGCCCTCGGGCGGATAGCGCATCGCCGCAACAGCGTGACGCGCCTCCTCAGCGCTCTGAACATAGGGGATCAGCAGCGTCTGCGCGCCGAGATCGAGAAAGCGCTTGATCAGCACAGTATCGTTGCTCGCCGGGCGAACCACCGCCGACACGTCATAGGGCGCAACCGCCTGAAGCTGCGCCAGCACCGTCAGCGGATCGCCGGGCGAGTGCTCTGTATCGAACAGCAGCCAGTCGAAGCCGGAGCCGGCGACCGCCTCCGCCGGATAGGGGCCGGGAAGACTGCACCACAGGCCGATCTGCTGCCGATTTTCGGCCAGGGCGCGCTTGAAACGGTTTTCGGGGAGTTGCATCATTCGCCTCAAATCAAAGAAATGCCGATGGCGCCGAGCCGGCGTAATCGGCATGGATCACGTCGCCCGTGGTAATATCAACAGGCCGGGCGAACCAACCGGCCAGCACGATCTGGCCCGTCTTCAGCCCCGCCTCGACAGCGTGCAACTTATCGCCCAGCCACGCAATACCCGCCGCGGGACTTGACCCGCGCAGAGTCGAATTCCACTTATGGCGGTCCGTTGATGATGAAGTTGGCCTGCGGGGATGCCGTCAATCAACGCCGCGCCGCCCTGCTGGCAGCCATCGGCGCGAGTGTCCGCAAAGGCTGCGACATGGCCGGTTAATTGCCGTCCGCTCTGATGCAAGGCCTAGTTCGTAATCAGACGCCGCCGCACGCCGCTCAGTCGCATTGAAGCTGCTCGGGACATGCGCCTTCCGGTTAGCAGGGACGTTGGGCGCTGGTGCCTCAGTTCCTGTCTAGGCTCGTAACCGGCGCTGCCATAATCGCTCGCGGTTGACACAATCATCATACCATTGATAATCATCATATGAATCGGACAACTCATCGCGGCGCCGTCGCCGCCATTGCGGGCTGGATCGTTAGCGGGGCACATCCGCCGGGATCATTCCTGCCAACGGAGCCGGAGATCGGCGCGCGACTGTCCTGTTCCCGTACCATCGTGCGGGAGGCAATCAAGACATTGATCGCCAAAGGGCTCCTCAGCTCCGGACCTCGCGTTGGCACCCGAGTGCTGAGTTTCGATCGATGGCACCTCTTCGACCCCGATGTTATTGGCTGGAGGCTGCAGGCCGGCGTTGACCGTGACTTTATTCGTGACGCGGTGGAGGTGCGCCTCGCGCTCGAGCCGAATGCCGGCGCTTTGGCCGCGAAGCGCGCCACATCGGGCGATATCGCCGCGCTGGATCGCGCGCTGGCAGAACTGGGCGACAGCGTCTTCGGCAAGGCGTTTGATCTCCCAGCATGGCTGGAAGCTGATTTCGCTTTCCACAAGGCCCTTCTGGCGGCGGCGCATAACCAGTTCTTCAGCGGGCTCACGCCGCTGGTGGAGGCCGTCCTGCGGGTCTCCTTCCATTTCTCGATCGCCTCGGCTCAGTCCGCCCGCGCCTCGCTGCCGCTGCATGTTGCCGTCCGCGATGCCATTGCGGCGAAAGATGCAAAGAAGGCCCAGGCCCGCTTGTGCGATCTCATCGAACGCGCCCGCCGCGATATAGAGGCTGCCCTGCCGCTGCATGGCCACGCTTCGGGCGTACGGACTTTCCGGCTGGGGGACGCGGCATGACGGAGCAAGCGAAGGAAGCGGCTGGAAGCGCACCTTATCTGCCGATGCTCGGGCTGCCACGCTTCGAACGGTATTTCTTCAAAGCCCTGGAAGCGCTTCTGGTGCTCCTGCTTTTCGGCATGCTCGGCATGGTGTTCGGCAATGTCGTGCTGCGCTGGATCGGCGACGCCTTCGGTGCGGCCGGAATGGCTTCGCCGCTGCCGGGCGGCATTCTCATCTCGGAGGAGATGAGCCGCTTCTTCTTCGTTTGGCTCACCTTCATCGGCGCCGTGGTGGTGATGCGGGAAGGCGCCCATCTCGGCGTCGACGCCCTGGTGAAAGCCATGGGACCGAACGGCCGTCTCGTGCTGATGGTGCTCTCCGATATTCTCATCCTCCTGTGCTGCTTTCTGTTCTTCTGGGGTACCTGGAAACAGGCGGGGGTGAATGCAACCAATATCGCCCCGGTCTCCGGACTTGAACATGCTGTGGGTGTTTGGGGTCGGGTTCTTCACCGCCGGCGGGATCGGGCTGATGGTGCTGCTCCGCCTCATCCGGGCGCTGACCGGAAGGCTAATGCCACATGAGCTCAGTCTCTTTGCAGGCGAGACCGAGGAGGCGGCAACCCTCAAAGGGATGGTCGAATGACCATATTCGTCTTCCTCTTTGCGCTGTGCGGCTCGATGGCGCTAGGCATGCCTATCGCCTTCGCGCTGATGGTCTGCGGCATCGCCCTCATGGCGTGGATGGTCTATATCGGCATCTATCCCGCCTTCGACCCCCAGGTGATCGCGCAGAAGGTGCTGGACGGCGCCGACAGCTTCATCCTGCTCGCCATCCCCTTCTTCATTCTCGCGGGCGAGTTGATGAATGCCGGCGGCCTTTCGCGCCGCATCATCAACTTCGCGCTGGCATTGGTCGGACACCGTCATGGCGGGCTTGGCTATGTCGCGATCATTGCCGCCGTGATCATGGCCTCGCTGTCCGGGTCCGCGGCGGCGGACACGGCAGCGCTCGCCGCCATCCTCATCCCCATGATGCGCAAAGCCGGCTATAACGTGCCGCGCTCGGCGGGGCTGATCGCCGCTGGCGGCGTGATCGCGCCGGTGATACCGCCTTCGATCGGCTTCATCCTTTTTGGGGTGGCGGCGAATATCTCGATCCCGCAATTGTTCATCGCGGGGCTGTTCCCCGGAGTGCTGATGGGCGTCAGTCTGTTGGTCGCCTGGTGGTTCGTCGCCAAGCGCGAGAACTACGCCCCCCACCCGCGCGCCTCCGCCGCCGAGCGCTGGCAGGCAGCAAAGGACGGCGCCTTTGCCCTCGCAATGCCGGTCTTCATCCTCGGCTCCATCCGGATGGGTTGGGCGACGCCGACCGAAGCCGCAGTCGTGGCGACGGCCTATGCGCTGGTCGTGGGCATGTTCATCTACCGCGAGCTGCATGTCTACCAGCTCTACGGCCTATTCCTCTCAGCCGCAAAGCTCACCGCGATGATCATGTTCCTCGTCGCCGCGGCGCTGATTTCATCCTGGCTGATCACGGCGGCCAACATCCCGGGCGAGATCAGCGCGCTGCTGCAGCCGCTAATGGACAACAAGATCATCCTGATGATCGCGATGATGGTGCTGGTCCTGCTCGTCGGAACCGCGCTCGACTTCGCGCCGACTGTGCTGATCCTCACCCCCGTGCTGATGCCGATTGTCAAGCAGGCGGGCATCGACCCGATCTATTTCGGCGTTCTCTTCATCATGAACAACGCCATAGGCCTGATCACGCCGCCCGTCGGCATCGTGCTGAACGTGGTCTCCGGCGTCGCAAAGGTGTCGATGACGGACGTGATCCGGGGCGTGAACCCGTTTCTTTGGGCCCAGACCGCGACGATGTTTATTCTGGTGCTCTGGCCGCCGCTGGTCACTGCGCCGTACCGTTTCTTTTCCGGGCGCATCTCGTTTCTGCAGGCGCTCCAACAGATCGCCGGCTTCTGACGAAGCGGCGCCAAATAGAAGGCAAGGGAGGACTGACATGCTGAAGACGATAATGCTGGCCACGGCCGGCCTGTTGACGCTGGCGGCGTCGAGCGCGAATGCGCAATTTGCCGAGCGCACCATTCGTGTCTCGAACGGCATAAACCAGGAGCACCCGGTTGGCAACGGGGTCGCCAAGATGACCTCCTGCCTCACCGAGAAATCGGGCGGCAAGATGAAGTTGCAGGCCTTCTGGGGCGGCGCCCTGGGCGGCGATCTCCAGGCCACGCAAGCGCTGCGCTCGGGGACCCAGGAGATGGTGGTCACCTCGACCTCTCCGCTAATCGGCATCCTGCCGGATCTTGGTGTGTTCGACCTGCCCTTCCTGTTTACAAATGAAAAAGAGGCGGACGCCATCCTCGACGGTGAAGTCGGCAAGTCCATTTCCGACAAGCTTCCCGGCGTTGGCCTGGTGAACCTGGCTTATTGGGAGAACGGCTTCCGCAATCTCACCAATTCCAGAAAGCCAGTCGAGAAGCTGGAGGACTTCCCGGGCCTGAAGGTCCGCGTCATGCAGAACAACATCTTCCTCGACACCTTCCGCACGGTAGGCACCAACGCCGTGCCGATGGCCTTCCAGGAGGTGTTCCCGGCGCTGGAGACCCGCGCCATCGACGGCCAGGAGAACCCGCTCGTGACCATCGACACCTCCAAGCTGTACGAGGTGCAGAAATATCTCTCCCTTACCCGCCACGCCTACACGCCGTTCATAGTGCCCTACTCCAAGGCGCTGTGGGACAAGCTCTCTGCCGACGAACAGAAGGCGCTTTCGGAGTGCGCGATCCAGGGCCGGGACGAGCAGCGCAAGGTCTCCCGCGATCTATCGCAGAAGTCGCTGGAGAACCTGAAGAAGCAGGGCATGATCGTGAACGAGCTTAGCGAGACCGAGCAGACGCGCCTGCGCGACGCGGTAAAGCCGGTCTATGAGAAGCATGCCGCGACCATCGGCAAGGAGACGGTCGACCGCATGCTGACCGCACTCGCCAAGATGCGCGGACAGTAACAACGGAAGGAGGTCATGGCCGGACCTTGCTTCGGCCATGACGGTCAACTCATGCGCATTGCCCAGGTCGAGCCCTTCATCCTGCACATACCCGTTACCGGCGGGACGATTGCAGATTCCACCCACCGGATCAGCCATTGGGGCGTGGTCGGCGTCAAACTCGCGACGCAAGACGGCCAGGAGGGGTTCGGCTTCACTGGCACCCACGCCGACCTCGCCTCGGACCGGCTGATCGCGGCCTGCATCCGCGACTGCTACACGCCGCTCCTGCTGGGTGACGACGCTGCCGAGATCTCCAAACTCTGGCTGAAGCTGGCCCGCCACCCCGCTTTGCAATGGGTCGGCCGGGCCGGCATTACGCAGCTTGCGCTGGCGGCAGTGGACGTTGCGCTTTGGGATCTGAAAGCCAAGGCGGCGGGCGTGCCCCTCTGGCGGCTCCTCGGCGGAGCATCTAAGGAGAAGCTGGAGGCCTACAACACCGATGTCGGCTGGCTTTCAATCCCGAAGGATCGGCTCGTCGACCAATGCCTCGCTGCGGTGGAGCGTGACGGCTTCCGGCGGCTGAAGGTGAAGGTCGGCAGCGCCAATCCCGACGTGGACCTGGACCGGCTCGCGGCGGTGCGCAACGCCATCGGGCCGGGCATAACGCTCGCCGTCGACGGCAATGGCCGATGGGACCTGCCGACCTGCCTCCGTTTCTTCGCGCGCGCTCACGACCTCGACCTGTTCTGGTTCGAGGAGCCGCTTTGGTACGACGATGTCGGCTCGCATGCGGCCCTGGCCCGCGCCACGCATATTCCGATCGCTCTCGGCGAGCAGCTCTACACACTCGATGCCTTTCGCGGGTTCGTGGATGCGGGTGCGGTGCATTACGTCCAGCCGGATGTGACGCGGCTTGGCGGCATTACCGAGTATCTGCAGGTGGCGGATCTGGCGCTGGCCCACCGGCTCCCTGTCGCGCCTCATGCCGGGGAGATGAGCCAGGTGCATGTGCATCTCGCTTATTGGCACCCCTCGACGCCGATACTGGAATACATCCCGTGGATCAAGGCGGCCTTTCAGGAGCCGGCCGAGGTCGTCGACGGCCATTTTCTACGCCCCGAACGGCCCGGTGCCGGGACGACGCCGACGCCGGAAGCCTTTCAGCGCTATGCGCAACCGCTCAGCTAAGGATCAGAGATGAAGATTACCGCGCTCGAGACCATTCGGCTGGCCGAATTCGCCAACTTGCTCTGGGTAAGGCTGCATACAGATGAGGGCATCGTCGGGCTGGGCGAGACCTTTCTCGGGGCCCAAGCGGTGGAGGCCTATCTGCACGAGACGGTCGCGCCGAAACTGATCGGGCTCGATCCGCTGCAGATCGAGGCGGTGAACCTGAGGCTGCGAAACTATCTCGGCTGGCGGTCGGCCGGCGTAGAGACGCGCGGGAACTCGGCGGTGGACATCGCGCTGTGGGATGTGTTCGGCAAGGCTCATGGCAAGCCGGTCTGTGAGATGCTGGGCGGGCGCTCGCGCGAGAGCATCCGCGTCTATAACACCTGTGCCGGCTACCGCTATATCCGCGACGCGCGGGCCCAGGCGGTTGCGAACTGGCATGTCGGCGAGCAGGGTGGTCCGTATGAGGATCTCGAAGCCTTCCTGCACCGGGCCGACGAATTGGCGCATTCCTTGCTCGAGCAGGGCATCACCGGCATGAAAATCTGGCCATTCGACATCGCCGCCGAGCGGTCGGGCGGCCTAGACATCACGCCGGACGAACTCCGCACCGCGCTTGAGCCGTTCGCCAAGATCCGCAAAGCAGTTGGCGACAGGATGGACATCATGGTCGAGTTCCACTCGCTGTGGAGCCTGCCCATGGCGAAGAAGCTCGCCCAGCGCCTCGCCGAGTTCGACACCTATTGGCACGAAGACCCGTTCCGACTCGACACCGTCAGCGACTTGAAAGAGTACGCGCTACACTCCAAGGCGTGGGTTTGCGCCTCTGAGACCCTAAACGGCGCGCACGCCTTCCGCGAATATCTGCAGACCGGAGCGGCGGGGGTGGTCATGCTCGACCTGTCCTGGTGCGGTGGCATCACTGAAGCGCGGAAAATCGCTGGAATGGCCCAGGCTTGGCATACTCCTGTAGCGCCGCATGATTGCACCGGCCCAGTGGTCTATATGGCCTCCTGCCACTTCTCGCTGCACGCTCCCAACACTCTGATCCAGGAGAGCGTGCGCGCCTTCTACACCGGGTGGTACACGGAACTCGTCACCAATCTACCCGCGGTCACGAACGGCGATGTCACAATAGACTTTTCGCAGCCCGGCCTTGGAACGGAGTTGCAGCCTGCCGTCGCCAAGAGAGCCGATGCCGTGGTGCGGCTATCGCATTAGATGCCTGCTCCAGGCACAGCTACGTGCCGCTGCCCTCGCTATGGCAATATACCGTCCGCTCTGCGGTCGCTATCAACCGTATTCCCGGACAGTCCAATGTCCGGAATGGGCGCTACGCGCCACTTACCCGACCATTTCTAGCGTCCGCTTTGTAGCCGCGAGTTGCTTCTTCTTGAGACGATAAGTTCGGCAAAGGGCGAAAAAGCCGACATGCCGCCCACTTCGCCTTTGAGGCGGAGGCGGTAGTAAGCCATTGGGCTGCGACAGCCGGTTATGGTTCAAGGCGGGATGCAGTGAGCATCCGCTGTTCGACTACTGCGGTCACACGCTGGATCGCATTGTTCGCCCTCAAATCCGAACTGGCTGCCGGCGCTCTCTAGGGGCGGATTTCTCCTACGAGCCGCCTCGTCGAGCAGATCTGCCAGGGCTCCGGCCGCCCGTGCGAATATGAGCGGCGGAAGCATGAGGGCAGTGCATAAGAGGGCACGGCATCAGCAACCGAGATTTCGACGCTCTGGTTCAGGATCTCGGCAAGAGCTGGAACAAATTCAAAGTCCCCCGCGCGCGAGCAGAAAGAGTTGGTCGTGCAGCTTGCCCGATGCGCCAGGACATCGTGAGCGTTAATCTGACACATTCCTGAAGAAGACTGCGCATTGTGAGATGCGCGGTCTCTTTGTGATTCGTCCCTTCGCGATCCAAGAACCCTGCGCCTCGTCGTGGGATCATATCATTCGTCCTAAACGGCGTCGGGGGACATGATGATTTTGCGCCTTTTCGCTCCGTTGATCGCCTGCGTCTGTCTTGCCGGCAACGCCGCCGCTGTGCCCATCTTCCGGCTGCAGCCATCCTCGCCGCTGGAGGCCGTCCAGGACCGGGATGAGAAGCTCGACGTCTGGCGCTCGCCGCGAAAACCGCTGAAGAATTTCCACTTTCTCGGCCAGGATGATTGCGCCCGTTACGGACAAAAAATCGGCTATCCCGAATGCAAAGGCGCGAGCGGTGCAGACGCGACGCCGGAGCCTTCGGCTATTCAGGAGCCCCAGCTTGTAGCCCCGCAAGTTCCGCCGGAGGCGCCGCTTCCAGTGCGGCGGGCCAAGATTTTGGACGACAAAGCCGCCTCGTCATGGCGGAGCGGTATCACGACCTCAGAGGAGCCGCTGGCTGCCGGCGCTTCTACTGAGGATCGCTCTGCGAAAACGCTCGGCACGTTGCTCATCGTCACCTTTGAGGGGCGCAGCGCCGCGGAAGATGGACCGAAGCGGGTGGCCAATGCGCTGAAGCAAGGCCGCATCGGCGGGGTGCTGTTGCGCCGCGCAAACATCGAGAGCCCAGCCCAGCTGAAAGCGCTCACCGCTTTTCTGGCCGAAGGCCAGACTCAAGCGCCGCTGATCCTGATCGAGCACTCAGGCGGATCTGACAATGCGCTTGCCCAAGCTACTGGATTTCAGCCCATCGCTTCGCCCCGTAAGGTTGGTGCGCGCGGCGACGCGCTCGAAGCGTTCGATATCTATCAGCAAATGGCAGAGAGTCTTGCTGCCGCGGGCGTGAGCTTGAATGTCGGGCCGAGCGCGTCGGCCTGCCGGGACGATGCGAGCGCCGCGACGATGGATTGCTTCAGCAGCGATCCCCGCCACAGCGCCGCCTTCGCCACCGCCTTCAACCTCGCGCATCAGAGCCAGGGCGTTCTGACTGCGATGCGTTATCAGGCCCCTGTGGGAGGCGACGCCGCCGCTCTCAACGAGATGGCGAAACGAAAGGCGCCGGACGCACTGGTCGTTGGCGCGCGGACCGCAGCCTCCCGGCCGGGCACGAAGACGGCGAACACGCTGCGGCCGGCTGGTTATTCAGGCGCAATTCTCCTCGACAGCTTCGATGAGCAGGGCGCTGCCGAAAAGCTCGCTGACGCCCTGAACCACGGCGCGGACATGGTGCTGTTCAGAACCGCATTCGCCCTGGAAGCAGGGCTTCCCGATACCGCTCTGGCCGGGATACGGTCGGCGATCGGTGCCGGGCGGCTGGCCCAAGCTCGGCTCGACGACGCCGTCAGTCACGCGGCTTCGCTGCGACTGCAAGGACACGCTTTGCGACTGCGAAGCGTGTCGAGAGCGGGATTGGCCGACCAAATCAGCCCGACCAGATAAGACCTGTCTCTGCGATGAGCCGGCGGGAGCCGACTCCATACTGAAGTCGACGATGACGCGTGAGCTTGCGGTGGCTTAGTCTAGCCGAGCCCGGCCGGGACGCGATGACGGTTTTCCAACTTCCGCTGAGCGTCCGCTTATCGACTCTTGCGGTCGGCCGAGGGGGGCGGCTGAATTTGCGGCTCTCTCGAGTTCGGTCGCTCCGATTAGACTTCCAACTTGTCGCCACCTTTCAAATCGAGAATCTCGCGGGCCTCGTCCGAGGTCGCGACTTGTAGGCCAAGTCCTTCGATGATCTTGCGGGCGAGTTGCACCTGTTCGGCGTTCGACGCCGCCATCCGGCCGGGTGCCGCCCATAGGGAATCTTCCAGCCCGACGCGGATATTGCCGCCCATTGCTGCTGCCATCGCCGCGATCGGGAGCTGATTGCGCCCGGCGCCCAGCACCGACCACACCATCTTGTCGCCGAACAAGCGGTCGGCGGTGCGCTTCATATGCAGCACGTCCTCCGGATGCGCCCCTGTGCCTCCCTGCAGCCCGAACACCGTCTGCACAAACAAGGGAGGCTTCACCATGCCCTGCTCGAGGAAGTAATTGAGATTGTAGAGATGGGCCGTGTCATAGCATTCGAACTCAAAACGTGTGCCGGTCTCAGAGAGCGTCGTCAGGACGTACTCGATGTCCTGGAACGTATTGCGGAACACGATGTCTTTGTTCTGAAGATGCTTTTGCTCCCACTCGTGTTCGAATGTCTTGAAGCGGTTGAGCATGCCGAAGAACGCGAAGTTCATTGAGCCCATGTTGAGGGAGGCTACTTCCGGCTTATAGACCGCGGCAGGGCGGACGCGCTCATCCACCGTCATGGTCGGCGCGCCACCGGTGGTGAGATTGATCACGCAGTTCGAACGCTGCTTGATGATCTTCAGGAACGGCGCAAATGCCTCGGGGCTTTGATCGGGCTGCCCGGTCTTGGGATTCCGGGCGTGCAGATGCACGATCGCCGCGCCGGCCTCGGCCGCATCGACAGCGGCATCGGCGATCTCGTGCGGCGTCACCGGCAGCGCCTTCGACATCGAGGGCGTATGGATCGCGCCGGTTACGGCGCAGGTGATGATGACTTTACGGCTCATATTATGATCTCGTTCCTTGGTATCGTGCCTTAGGTCTTGTCGGTTTGGGTGGCCTTGTGCGCGGCCAGGGCCGCGAGGCGTTCGTTGCGTCTTTGCGTCAGCGCCGCGATACGGTCAGAGGATGGCTGGTGCGGCCATGCCGCAATCACTCGATCCACATTGGGGCTTTGGTACACTTCGGGGCCAGCGGCAGAGGCGGCAAGGTCCTTGTAGAACTCGGTATAGCGGGCGCAGTAATCGGGAATGCCACCAGGCGCGTTGAGTTCGATGGTTTCGAGCGGTCCGAGAAACGACCAGCGCAAGCCCAGGCCATCCTTGATGGTGTGATCGAGATCTTCCGCCGAGATATAGCCTTCGCCGACAAGACGGAAGGCCTCGGCGAGCAATGCACCCTGCAGCCGGTTCAGCACGAAGCCGTTGATCTCGCGATTGATGGTGACGGGCACCTGACCGATCTCGCGATAGATGGTGCGGGCGCGGTCGATGGCTTCGGGTGAAGTCCATGGCGAGCCGCAGAGTTCGACCAGCGGCACCAGATGCGGCGGATTGACGGGATGGCCAACCAGGCAACGCGCCCGGCCAGGCAATGTTTCGGTGAACCGCGACGCCGTGATGGCCGAGGTCGACGACACAAGCAGCGCGTCCTTTGGTGCGAGCCTGTCAAGTTGAGCAAAAATGATCTGCTTCTCGTCGACTTTCTCCGGTCCGTTCTCCTGGACGAATTCGACGCCGCTCATGGCTTCTTCGAGGCTTTCCGCGACCGACACCCGCGCGGCCGCGCCCTCGGGATCGTCGGCCAGTCCGTAACGCGCCAGCCCGTGTAACTCATCGCGGATCAGGCGAGGCGCTGCCTCCAGCGTCGGGATATGCGGATCGCTGAGCCGCACGCTCCATCCGGCACGGGCAAAGATCGCGGCCCAGGCGCGTCCGATGAGGCCGGCGCCGACAATGGCGACGTTGCGTCCAGTGCTTGCCATTTTATTCTCTCCCATTTCTCATAGCCACAGCACTTTGCGGCGCAGATCGCGGTCGTCGCGCAATGCTTTGGACGGGCCCTGATGGATCACCCGGCCGCGCTCCAGCGCCACCGTGGTATCGGACAAAGCCAGCGCCAGATCGAGATGGTGATCGACGATGATAATGGCGATCTCCTTGCGGAGGCGGTCAAACGCTTCGAACAATTGCTCGACCACGGCCGGCGCAAGGCCCTCGAACGGCTCGTCGAGTAGCAACACCCGTACGTCGCCTGACAGTGCGCGGGCCACCGCCACCATCTGCTGCTCGCCGCCGGACAGATAATCCGCCGGGCTGTCGAGCCGTTCGCGGATGCGCGGGAAATAGTCATATATGCGTTCCCGCGTCCAGTGCACACCGCTGCCGGTCTGACGCTTCAAGCCGCCAAGCTCGAGGTTTTGCTCGACGCTCATGCCGGCGAAGAGGCCCCGGCCCTGTGGCACATAGCCGATGCCAAGACGCGCATTCTTGGCGGACGAATTGCCGATCAACTCGTTGTCGGCAAGCTTGATCGATCCGTTCGAGGCCGTCACAATTCCGATCAGCGTCTTCAAAAGCGTCGATTTGCCGGCGCCGTTGCGGCCGAGCAGCGCGATGACCTCGTTCCCATGCAGCGTAAAATTGACATCGTTGAGGATATGGCTCTTGCCGTAGAAAGTATCGACGTTGGTTGCCGTCAGCAGCGCATTGGCGCGTGCGGCGGTCTCGCGCGGGCGTGCTGCAACTTCGGTCGCGCCGGATCCGATATAGACTTCTTGTACCTTCGGGCTGGCGCGTGCATCCTCGACCGTGCCGTCGAGCAGCACTCGGCCTTCGTTCATGACTGTGACATGGTCGGCGAGTTGGAACACCCGGTCGATATCGTGTTCGACCAGCAGCACCGGCAAATCCGACGAGATGCGCTTGATGATGGCGCCGATGCGCTCGCGTTCCGCTGCGGCGAGGCCGGCGAGCGGCTCGTCCAACAAAAGGATGCGCGGCGCGGTTGCGAGCGCGACGCCCATGTCGAGCAGACGCTGCCCGCCATAGGACAGCAGGCCGGCTTCCGCCTTTTCGATGCCGGCAAGGCCAAGATAGCGGATGATGGCGTCAGTCTCGGTATTGATCGCCTCGATCGAAAGGGCATTTGTGAGGGGATCGAAGCGGCGAGGATGCCGTGCCTGCACCGCGAGGCGGATATTTTCGCCGACGCTGAGCGCAGGAAACAGATTGGTGATCTGGAACGAACGGCCGATGCCGGCGCTCGCGATCGCCTCCGGCGTATCTCCGGCAATCGGCTGGTTCATCAGCGATACCGCCCCCTCGTCCGGCGGATACAGTCCCGACAATAGATTGAATGCCGTGGTCTTGCCGGCGCCGTTGGGTCCGATCAGCGCATGGAGCGTGCGGTCGGCAATGGAGATATCGACCCCCTGAACCGCCTTGATGCCTCCAAAGCTCTTGACCATGTGATGGGCGGCCAACACGGGACCATCGGTATGAGACTTGGGTCGCAAAAATTCCGGCAGCGGCAGCACTTCGATGCGACGCGCCGACATCGCGGCATCTTCGACGACCTTCTTGCGGAACGGCGCGATCAGCCGTTCGCCGACGCCGACCAGACCTGTGGGCGAAAACACGATGAAGGCGACGAACAGGAGGCCCAGCCAGAACAGCCAGTTCTCGGTATAAATCCCCAGGAACTCGCGGAACAGGATGAAGAACAGCGCGCCCACCGCCGGCCCCAGGAAACTGCGCATGCCGCCGATCACGACCATCGCCAGCAGATCGCCGGAGAACGCGACGGAGATCGGGTCGGCCGAAGTCATACGGTTCTGGAAAAGCAGGAGGATACCGGCAAGACCGGTAATCCCTGCGGACAGCACGAAGGCCGCCAACTTGTAGCGATTTGTCGGATAGCCGAGGAAGCGCGCGCGCTGCTCGTTCTCGCGGATCGCGACCAGCACGCTGCCGACGGTCGAGTTATGGAAGCGCCACAACAGAATCACTATCAGGAATGCGATTCCCGCCACGAACCAGTAATAGTTGGTCGAGGATTCCAGGTTGAATCCGAGCAGCATGGGCCGCGTGATCCCGCCGAGACCGTTCTCGCCGCCGGTTACATCGGTCCAGCGGAACGACACCGCATACAGCATTGCCGCCAGCGCCAGCGTCAGCAACGAGAAATACACGCCGCGCCGGCGCAGGATTAGGAAGCCGAATGCGGCTGCGATCACCATGACGATCAAAACGCCGGCAACGGCAGGCCCGAAAAACGAACCCTGCATCCAGTTGCGCTGCAGCAGCGCGGCCGCATAGGCGGCGAGGCCGAACCAGGCACTGTGGCCGAACGACACGAGGCCGGTATGGCCGACCAGGATGTTCAGCGCCATGCAGGCGATTGCAAAGATCACGACCTCCGAGGCCGAGGTCATGGTCAGGCCGAGCGCGAGCAGCATGGGCGGCAGTACCAGCAGGCCGAATGCGGCGATCAGCAGCGGAATTGGCAGGCGCTTTGACATCGCTGGCGCCTCACTCAAACCGTGTGATGCGTTCGCCGAACAGGCCGCGCGGCCGGAACAGCAATACAAGCAGCATCAACAGATAGATCGCCGCCGTGGAGGCCGCTGAATAGCCGATGCCGACCATGACGCCCTTGACAAGGCCGACCAGCAGCGCCGCGGCCACCACGCCCCAGAACGATCCGAGACCGCCGATCACCACCACGACGAAGGCCGGTGTGATTATCTCCTGTCCCATCGCCGGATGGATCGAATAGATCGGCGCCAGGAGCACACCGGCAAGGCCTGCAAGGCCGATACCCAGCGCGGCCACGGCGGACATATAAGGCTGCAGCGAAATGCCGAGCGCGCCGACCATGTCGGGGTTTTGCACGCCGGCGCGCACCACGCGGCCGAACGACGTTTTCTGCAACAGCAGCCATAGGCCGGCGATGCAGGCCGCGGCGATGGTGAGCAGCACCACGCGATAGAACGAATAGATGAAGCTGCCGATCACGACCTGTCCGCGCAGCGAGGGCGGTATGGAATAGGATAATGGCGATGCGCCGAAAATCATTCGCAGCGCCTGCTCCGCCACCATGGCGAGGCCAAATGTCATCAGCAGCGAGAGGATCGGATCGGCGCGATAGAAGCGGCGGAACAGCGTGCGCTCGATCACCATGCCGAGCAACGCGACCGCGATCGGCGCCGCGATGAACGAGCCGCCGAAGCCGAGATAGGGCGACAGCACCAGTGTGAGGTAGGCGCCGATCGCATAGAACGCGCCATGCGCGAGATTGACGATACCGCCGAGCGAGAAGATCAGCGACAGGCCGAGCGCGATCAGGAGATAGTAGACGCCGTCAAGCAGCCCGTTGAGGATTTGCTGCGCTAACAACATGGCGGACATGTTTGGGTGCCGGCTGCTGGAACACGCGCGGGGCAACGCGCCAGGAGGAGGTTACGGAGAGGGCTGCGTCTCCCCGGAGATCCGGAGAGACGCAAATGATCATGGGTTAGCTCGGGAAGGTGCAGCTATTCTCTTCCTTGGTCGCGGCGATCGCTTCCAGATCCTCGTTCGGACCCGGTACTGGCAGGCTCGACGTGAAAATGTCCCACTGATTCTTGATTTTGTCGGCGGGCAACGCAGTGACCGCGTACATTTCGTGCATCAACTGATGATCCGAGCCGCGGAAATAGCCCTCTCGCGTCTTGAGAACATCGAATTTCGCGCCTTTCTCGAAGTGCTCGATGATCTTGGGCAATTCAACCGATTTGAGCTCATTAACGGCCTGCGCCACGATTTTGGTCGCCATGTAGTCGCCCCAAGCCTGGTTTTCCGGCGGCTTGTTGTATTTCTTGGTGAAGGCGGCAACGAACGCCTTGGTGCCGGGGGTGTCAATCAGATGGTGCCAGACAACCGGCCAGGTGCCGACAAAATTGCCCTTGCCCGCGGCCCAGGCGAGCGCCGTATCGAAGCCGAAGCCGCCGACCGGGAACGTCAATCCGAACTCGGCATATTGCTTCAGGAAGTTCGTGATCTGATTGCCGGCGAGATTGAGCACGACGAGGTCCGGCGTGGCGTTGCGGATCTTGAGGAGATAGGAGGAGAAATCTGTGGCGTCGGTCGGCACGAGGTCGTCGCCGGCGAAATTGCCGCCGTTGGCTTCCATGAAGCGCTTGGCGACGCGCAGCAGATCGTGGCCGAACGCGTAGTCGGCCGTCAGCGAATACCACTTCTTGCCCTTGACCAGACCTTCCTGAAGGAACGAGCGGCCCACCGACTTCACATACATCGAATTCTGCAACTCGACGTGGAACATATAGCGCTGGCAGTCCTTGCCGCGCAGGGCGTCGGAGTTGCCGCCGGTATTGATGAAGAGCGTCTTGGTGCGGGAAGCCACCTGCGCGATCGTCAGACACGAGGCGGAAGAGATTTCGCCGATGATGCACGCGACCTTGTCGCGCTCGATCATGCGTTCGGCCTTGGTGGAGGCGGTCTGCGGATTGACCGAGTCTTCCTTGAGCAACTCGACCTTCCTACCCATCATGCCGCCGGAAGCGTTGATCTCCTCGACCGCGAGATCGATCGCCATAACCGCATATTCGCCAAGCGGCCCGAGAAAGCCGGTGCGGGGCGTCAGATGGCCGATCCGGATGACATCGGCTGTCTGCGCGCGCAAAATCGACGGCGCGGAAAGTCCCGACACCAGCGCGATGCCCCCGGCGGTCTTCAACAGGCTGCGGCGCGTAAATTGATCGTTCTTGGACATCAACCTTCGTCTCCCCTGATACCAGCTGATTTCTTCTCCGGCCACCGCCGCGCTCACTCGCTTGCCGTGATCTCTGATCACGGTTAGAGTGGCAAAAGACGGGACTTCTGTCGAGTCGGTCTCTCGAATTTCGGTCGGAATGGGAGCAACCTAGGCTGAATTTGTCCGCCGCGCTCAATCTGGTAGAGCCACTCGACCGTCAGACGCTGGGCGAGCGTGCCTATGCGCGACTGGCCGATCTGCTCATTTCCGGCCGGCTCGCGCCGGGCGAAAAGCTGTCGCTCCGCGCGGCGGCGGATGTGCTCGGCGTCTCCATCATGCCGGTGCGCGAGGCCGTATCGCGGCTGGTCGCTGACAAAGCCCTCGAGGTGGCGCCGAATCGAGCGGTGCGCGTGCCGTTGATGTCGGCCGTGCAATTTCGCGATCTCACCAAAGTGCGCATTGCCATCGAAGGCCATGCCGCTGCCCAGGCCGCGCAGCATCGGGACAAGGACGACCTCGTATCGATCGCGCGCTCGGAAGAAGCGATGCGGGTGGAGAGCAAATCTCCGGCGCCCGATCTGCCGCGCGCGGTCGAACTCAATAAGACGTTTCATTTCGCGGTTTATGAAGCCGCGCATTCGCCGATCCTGGTGGAAATCATCCGCACGCTCTGGCTCAAGGCCGGGCCGGTGATCAATCTCGATCTGCGCGCCAATCCTGAACGGCTGGCCAAGGGCGACGCGATCCGCTTTCATGCCGATGTACGCAAAGCCATCGCCGCCGGCGACCCAGCCGCGGCGCAGGCCGGCGTTGCCGCGGATATCAGCGGCGCGGCGGAGGTCATTCTTTCGCGCGGCGGCCTCGCCGGCTGACCGTCTTCCAACATCTCCGGAGCGATCATGGATCTTGGCATAAAGGGCTTGCGTGTGCTGGTGACCGCCGGCGCCAACGGAATTGGGCTCGCCGTCGCACGTGCCTTCGCACGCGAAGGCGCCAGGGTTCATATCTGTGACGTCGATGAAATGGCCATGTCGGAACTTGCCTCCAGCGATCCCGCGATGACTCAGACGCCGTGCGATGTGTCCGATCGTGCTGCGGTGAAGAAACTGTTCGAGGAGGCCACGGCAAAGCTCGAGGGCCTCGACGTGCTCGTCAACAATGCCGGCATCGCCGGGCCGACCTCCAGGGTCGAAGAGATGAATCCGGAAGACTGGGACCGCTGCCTGGATATCTGCCTCACCGGCCAATTCAACTGCACGCGGCTGGCGGTGCCTTTGCTGCGCAAGAGCAAGAACGCATCGATCGTCAATATCTCCTCGGCGGCCGGCAGGCTGGGCTTTGCGATGCGCGCGCCCTATGCTGCGGCGAAATGGGGCGTCATTGGCTTCACCAAATCGCTGTCGATCGAGCTTGGGCCGGACAACATCCGTGTCAATGCCATCCTGCCGGGGCTCGTCGCGGGCGACCGGCAGCGCCGTGTGCTGGAAGCCAAGGCGCAGCAACGCGGCATCTCCTATGCCGAAATGGAGCGCACGGCGTTCTCCTATACCTCGATCAAAGACTATGTAACGCCCGAACAACTCGCCGATCAAATCCTGTTCCTGTGCAGCCCGCGCGGCAAGACAATCTCCGGCCAGGCGATTTCCGTGTGTGGCGATACGCAGATGCTCGGATGAACGAAAAGCGACGCCTTCGATATGCGGTAATATTCGAAAAGCCGCCGGTCCGCGCTCGCTGCGCCGAGAGGTTAAGCTAGCGGCGTCGAATGAAGCCCATCCTCAAAAAGGGGCCCCGTGCCAGCAGGCTCGGCTCTCGTTTTCTGCGGACTTCACTTATGTTTCGATATGCGCAACGATTATGAGCAGCAGATTGCCTGGGCGAATACTGCAAGATGATGCAGGCATTGGAGCTTGGGGTGCCGACACAGCAGTCAGAGGCCGACTTGCCGCGGGCTGACCACATCAGGATCAACGATATTGGTCCGGTGATGCGCAAGCGGCAATGGTATCGAGCTAATTAGCGCCAATGCGGTTCGGGTTCCCGCCACCGAAACCGCGCGGCGCCCTGTCTTCAACTTCCGCTCTCAGGGACGGCATTTTGCTCAGAGCAAACGCTGCCTCGTCCCGGTCTCTGCCTTCTTCGAGTTCACCGGCAAGAAGTACTCGAAGGCAATGCACTGTCAATCGGCGTTCCACGCCGATTGACAGGCTGGGTCCTGCGAATGTAGGAGAATGTCCTTCCGGTATAACTTGCCGGGGACCGGTTTGCTGAAGCGGCGGCGACCGAAGTGGACTGTTGTTAGACAAGAGCAAGTGACGAATTCCATCAATAGCCCTCTTAGCAGCCTTAAGGGGGATTCTTGACCGAGTTGAAGTGGTAAATTTCACGGCCGTGGCCGGCCAACTAACGGTTGCCTGAATGCAAGAACTCCTGTTCTTCGTTGCGTCGAGCTTCTGGGCGGGTGCCGTGCATGCGGCGACGCCGGGTCACGGCAAGACGATCGCGGCCGCCTACATCGTTGGCGCGCGCGGCAAGCCGATCGACGCAGTGATCCTGGGAATTTTCGTAACGCTGTCCCACACTAGCGGCATCGTGCTGGTCGGCGTGCTCGCCTCGCTCGGCTCGACCTGGCTGCAGCCTCAGCGCATCGAAGCCTACCTGGCGATCGCGGTCGGCGCCCTGGTGATCGTGCTCGGCCTATGGATGCTGTGGGCGCAGCGCGAGCTTGTGGCGCTCGCCATGGGGGAAGCCGGGGAGCCAGCTGATGGCACCGCTCGGGCGCATGCCCACGCGGGGGATCATCGTCATGACCATGCGCACGACCACCCGCCTGGACATGGGCATGGCGAGTCCGTGGTTTGGCACAGCCACGGCTTCGGCAAGGTCCACGCCCACCGGCTGGACGTTATAGCTGAGAACCGTCCGAAACTGATCGTGCTGCTGGCGCTGGGTGTTGCGGGCGGCCTGGTCCCCGATCCAGCCGCGCTGGCGCTGCTGCTCGGCGCGCTGTCGAGCGGAAAAGTCCTCCTCGGCCTGATCACCGTCGTGGTGTTCAGCATCGGCTTCGCGGCGACGCTGGTGGTGGTCGGTGTCGTTGCCGCAAAGGTCGGCGAAAAGGTGCTCGACTGGCTGGCCAGCATCTGGATGATCCGCCTGCAGATCGCCACCAGTCTGCTGATCGTCGGCATGGGCGTGGTGTTGACCGCGCGCGCGGTGTCCCAGCTGGCGGTGTTGCCAGGCGGCTAAATATCGAGTGCCCCGGTTCCGAAGTCCGCACACTTTTCGATCCGATGCATTTAAAGCATGATCGGATCAGGTGGATACGCTTCTCGTGATCCCCGCGAAGGCGGGGACCCAGTACTCCAACCAAATCAATAGTTTACTCGGTCCCCGCCTTGGGGGATTACAACTGAGTGAGGGTAGGCGATGCCCCGCTTCCGAAGTCCGCACCGCTTAGCGGCAATGCCGACAAAGTTTGCGGCGAGTACCATGGAAGCTTTAAATTCACCGAGTTGGCTACCGCGCACCCGCATGCTTGGCGGGCAGCATGCCGACAAACCCGCTGATATCGGCGTACCAGACAGCCCATCGCGGTCGACGGCGACGCTGAATGGCCGGGCATTCTCGCGGGGAAGCCTAAAGGTCTCCATGCGGCCGTTGCGCAGGCGGCCGAGGCTCGCGCGGCGCAACATGCCGAACCAGACATCGCCATCGGGGGCAACGGCAAGGCCGCTGAGACCGGCATTTTCTTTACCCACCTCGAAATCCGAGAATTGTCCATCCTTAAATCGCCCGATGCGATTTGCGCGGAACTCCAGGAACCACACCGAGCCGTCGGACCCGGCCGCATGTCAGTGGGCACGGCGCCGCCGCGGGGAACGTCGAATGTCCTACTGGTCCTGTCGGCTGGGAGCTGGAATAGCTGGTTGCCGTTTTGCAGTGTCGCCCATACGGCGCCGTCGGCCGTCACGGCGACCCCATAGGGGCCGCCGCGCGCGAGCATCGATCTGATGGCGGGTGAAATTTCCATCCTTCAGCCTGGTCACGCTCGATAGCCGGTCGATTCGGCGAACCAGGCCGCGCCGTCGGGCGCGATAGCCAGCCGCCCGAGCCGATGATCGGCGTGTCGAGCGCGAATCGCGCGATCTCGCCGGTGCTGCTGATGTGCGCAATGCCGCGTGCCGCGAATCCGTGAACCAGGCGCTGCCATCGGCAGCAACTGCTAGCCCGAGCGGCTCGATATTGCGGTTGGACGTGGGCAGCCGCTCGACGCGGCCGTTGCGCAGACGGCCGATCGCATCGGCACGGTCGAGGGTGAACCAGATGCTGCCGTCCCGTGCCGCCGCAATCGCGATCGGCGCATCATGCGGCTCGCCCATGCGGTACTCGACGAATGTTTCTTCCGGGACAGCGCGTGCCAGTGAAGCGCGCCTACCGCCAGCACCGCGATGCCGAGCAATGCGGCAGTATCCAATTCGTAAGTTCGCAAGCATTCCCGGCACACTCCCTACGAGTTTCGGAATTGATAAATACACTAACAACTCCATGATTGGGGCGACGTTTTGAACCCAGGGTTCTCAACAGCGTTGCTGCTCGTATTAGCGAACTGCGGGTTCGCGGCATGCGCGGATCAGTGCGGCGAATGAGCGGTAGTTCGCCGGAGCGAAAGGTGCCGCGCAGCAAGACCGCCGCCGATCAAAACCAGGAGACAGAACGAGAGTCCGCCGGCGAGACTGATCGGATCGATGCGCGCCAGGGGGCTACTGCCTTCGATGGACATGCGCCAGACCTCCGAATAGGGCATCAGCGAGAACACCGCATAGATGACGTGCGGGTCGCTCGGATCGCGGGCAAGAGGCCCCGCCTCCAAATGGGCCGGAAGGTTGTCTCTGTTTGAGCCCAAGATTCACCGCCGTTCTCGCTTCGGTAGGTTCCGCGATCGGTGGTGACAACAGCGCCGTTGCTCTGCGTTCGCCGCGATGCCGCGCACCTGGCTTCCGCCTCCGGCAAGTGACGACCGACGGAACGCCAATGAGAGCCGAGATCGTCGCTGACTACGAATTCTGCCGCCCGCCGCGGCCCAGATGCGTTGCGGCCCCGTCGATATCGGTCGCGACCGTATCGACCGGCGATCTGCGCCGTCGAAACCGGCATCGTGCCAGCTGCTCCCCCGATCCCGGCTGGTCATCACCCGTCCGTCAATCACCGCCACCAGAATGTCCTGCGGCATCCCGGGATCACCGCCAACGCCGTGATCTCGCTCGTCTGCGGCAGTCCCGGCACGCGCCGCAACGTCCGCCCGCCGTCATGCTCGCGAACAGCCCGCTCCGACCGAGCAGATAAACGATCTTTCGCCGGCCCAGCAATGAGTGCCTGGCCGGAAGTGCGGCGTCGGGGGCGCGCACCGCAGCCATCGATCGCCTTCGCGCCGAAAAACGCCATTGGCTGCTGCGCACAGGGCCAGCTCGCCGTCCGAAGAGAA
The DNA here is from genome assembly GCA_963731855.1 of uncultured Alphaproteobacteria bacterium. GTDB lineage: Bacteria > Pseudomonadota > Alphaproteobacteria > Rhizobiales > Rhodomicrobiaceae > R-RK-3. Next base: position 646,882 of record CAVSXH010000005.1, read on the forward strand.
CGCGATAGCGAACACGGCGCCGAAGATGAGGTCGCTCGCCTCCGGCCTTCCAGCTGCGCCCGCCGTTTCGCGAACTCAAAATGCCGAGATCGGTGCCAACCAGCAGATGGGACGGATCGCGTGGGTCGACCGCGACGACAAGCGCCGCATTGAGAAACAGCCCGACGTCGGCATTGAGCCAGCGCGGCCCAGATCGCGCGAGCGGAACACGCCGCCATAGCTGCTCGGATCATGCGCCGGCGCGCTGCCGAGCACAGGAGGGAGCAGGCAAGCAGGATCAAGCGATGCACTTGAGGCTCAGCCGATCGCACACTGGCTCGATTTATCTTCGCGTGCCGGCGCAAACTGACAAGCGATCGGGCAGGGCGAGCACGGCACCAAGGGCCAACCGATCAGTCTAAGCCTCACGGCTTGCGCGATCTCTCCCCCGGCGCCAGCGCGATCTCGGCCATCCGCCCGCCGTTCAGCGCCACCCAGGAATTCTTCGTGATCGGATACTTGTCCGTATAGCTGAGGGGCTCGTGCGCGGCGACGCAGTTCTTGTAGCCGCCGGTGATCTTGTAGCACTTCTCATAGGCGAGGAACTGTTGCACCGAATCGGTCTGCTGCACATTCGCGACCATCCAGTCGCGGATGGCCTCGTAGGACGAGAACGCGTCGGAGCCGAACACCAGCTTGCCGATGCTGGTCGGTACTTCCAGCAACTGCGAGCCTGCCGTGTGGGCGCGGAACGCCGGGTGAATCCGCACGCCCGGCAGGATCTCCATCTCGCCGTCGACGACCACGGCCTTGCCTTTCAGAACCTTGCCGTAGACCTCTTCCATCGTCAGAGGCATGTAACCGCAAGCCGGCGTCCTGTTGCAGCCGCCCGGATCGGAATTGATCGCCCGGATGTGCGGCTCCGGGTAGTTGAGCGCCCACTCGATCGCCTTGAGCTCCTCGCGTTGAACGTAGAGCACTGCGTTGGGAAGGTCGGAGAGCTGGCCGGCATGGTCCCAGTGGGCATGGCCGATCACCACTTTCGTGACGTCGGCGGCATTGAAGCCTAGTACCTTCAGCTGGTCACCGATAGGAGCCCAGTGCTCCGAGCCGGTCATCTTCAGGTATTCCTGCTGCTTCCAGCCGGTATCGTAAAGGATCAACTCATTGCCGCACTTGATCACGCCGACGTTGACCGGCAGATCGACGCGTCGGAATGTTGTTCTCCGGCTTGGTGCTGCCGGGCACGAACGCGCGGTCCGGCATGAAAGATCCGAACGGCACCTTCATGAAGCGGCTGCTCTCGATCAGCCATACCGAGCAGACCGGTTGCTGGGCCTGCGGCGGCGGTGCCGAAGAGGAACGCCAGCGCCCACTGAAAGCCGCGATCCACGCGAATGGGCGTATTTGCAACGCGAGTTTTTTCATCGCCTTCCTCCTTCCATCTAGATTGAGTTTCCTGACTGAGATTCGACTGAGCTTGTCTCTTCTTGTTCGATCCGACTCCTCCCTAGTACGGTTTATATTGCCTCCTAGTGCGGCTTGTATTGTCCCGGCCACAGCACTTCGCCGACGCGCAGCAGGCTTTCCGAGGCGCTCACGCCCATCCGGTGCGCTTCGTCGAGATGCCGCTTGTCGCCATTTTCGGTGAATGTCAGCATCTCAGCCGGCGGCCCTCGCGTAGAGCGCCATCGCTTCGATGTACTGTTCATGTGTGCTGGACAGCGAGGGCGGCGCATTCAGGCGCGGACTTGCGTTTCGGCATCATGAAAGAATTTCGCCAGCGGTTCGATTTTTCGTGCGAGCTCGCGTGCGTCCCGGCCATCGGTTTGATAGGCGATGCCCGCAAAGCTCATCGCCACCGCTGACGGGGTGGCCTCGCGATGGACGGCCCACAAGGTTGTCGCGAAGACGTTCCTCATCCGCCGTCAATGCCGGCGGCTGGGGTTCTCAGCTCGCGGCTGACAGTTTGCGACGCGATGCACGGGCGATCTCGGCCGCGCTTCGTGCAGCCAGCGCGGCAGCCGTGATTGCTGCGAGCGTGACAACAACACCCGCCAGCAACAACGGCCGTCCGCTAGGCTGCGGATCGTTTGAATGGCGCATCCTCCCGATATCGTTGCGGCATTGTATCCTCTGTTTCCGCAGCGGTCAACCAGCGCGTCGGCGAAATTACTAGCGCCCACGCATAGGTTACCGATGACCGGGAGCTGTGCGCTAGGGGTCAATGGGGGTGCCAGCTAGGCGCGTCGGTGAATAGGCCACCCTCGGCAAAGCCAGTGCCGTAAATCAGAGCCACCCCGAAAGCGAAGCTGATCAGGCCCGACGCCACGCGGAGCCGCCAATTGAATTTCGGCAGATTGACCGCCGTGAACGCGAACGGCGCCGATAGGATCAGCGTGATCAGCATCATGCCGCCGATGGTGCCGAGTCCGAACAGTAGCAGATAGCCTAGGGCGGCGAACGGTTCGCGAATGACGGACAGAACCATCAGAGCGATGGCGGCGGATCCTGCGAGGCCGTGAACCAGGCCGACCACGAACGGTCGTAGCCACTCATAGATCGCGATCCGGCGGAGCCCACTGCGGTCGAGCCGCGCCAGCGGCGTTTGCTCCTCGGCGTGCCCGTGCCCACCCGGGCCGTGACCGTGCGAGTGCCGATGCGCGTAGTCGCCGTGCGCATGCAGGTGATCGTGGAGGTCGAGCGCAGGTCCGGCGGGTATACCCGCATGGACGTGGGCCACACTGACCACGCGGCGCATCCCCGTTAACGTAAGGACGCCCAGCACGACCAGCATGATACCGACGGCGAATTCCATCGACAGACCGAGCTGTGGCGGGATGACAACACCGAACACGATGATCGCCGCGCCGACCGCCATGACCGTGATGGTGTGTCCGACGCCCCAGGCGGCGCCGATTAGTGCCGAGCGCGCCAGGCTGCGCTCGCGACTGACGATCGTTGCAATGGCGACCACGTGGTCGGCATCGGTCGCATGCCGCATCCCGAGGAAGAAGCCGAGAAACAGGAAGGACACGACGTTCAGGGCGGTTCCGGTCATTGCGCAGGTATCAAGATGGCTATCCCCCGCCCGTTATTATGCAGCGTTTTCAATCCAATGCAATTCCCTTATGCGTGCGCCCGCGGCACGGCCCCTGACTTCTCCGCGCGGGGTGCGGTGCGCCGTCCGGATGCGGCAAGCGTCTCGATAAACTGTTCCGTTGAAGGCTGCGCGGCGGGCGTAAGCTTCGAAGATGGACAGGACCTGCTCAGTCATCGGTCAGGAAGATCACAACTCACTACTCCGCGGCGGAGTTGGCCAAGCTCATTGAGGCCGCGAATCGTGTCTGTGATCGAGACGAACGACGGCCGGATTTGATGGTGTTACGAGGAGTTCTCCACAGGAGCCCCGCAAAATCCCCGCAGCAAATAGTCAGTCGGAATCGAGGCCGATATAATCCGCAAACACCTCCACTAAGCCGATGAGGCTCGTCGCCGATGCCGACAGACATAATCGAACCAGAACACCTGGGCATCGGCCCGTGTCCGCAATGCCGGATGATCTGGTTACACGCTGGGCTTTGGCGAGGCTCGACATTGGCACCACGGGAACAATTCAAGCTGATATTGCCTATCGAGACTTTTTCGAATGGTGTTCGGCGCATCGCCTTGCGGCTTTAACGCCGCAAATGTTCGGACGGCGCTTCACCAAGGTGCATGCGGAGATGGGCGGGAGAAAGGTGAAGCGACGCGGGCGAGCTTATTATGAAGGCACCGCATTGCAGGAAAAGCCAACCTCTGCAGTTCGTGTCGCCGAGCCTGTCCGACGCTCCCACGCTTTCACCAGGGTGTTCCCACCGGCATCCTCCGGGCCGTCTCGATCCGGTGGCCACGCTCCTCGCTGATGGTGGCAAGGCGGATCGGCACCGCAGGCCAGCCCTTATAATGGTCGGTCTGATAATACGGTGTGATAATAAATGTCGGGTGCGGCCTCGATCAGCAGCTCCTTTCTCTTCGTGGCACACATCAGGACTAGCGTTCCGGTGTCCTTCATTGCGCACCAGCGGCTTGCCGCGCACGCGCAACGCGGGAGTGGCGTAGGAGGGGCCTTCTTCGACGCCGGGAAGACGGCGCGCCAGCGACGGCCCGGAGGCGGGCGAATGCGTTTGGCATCGTGGCTTCCTGCCCCGCCTGCATCCGCGGATAGCGGCGGCATGATCGCCCTGATCGCCGTGCGGCCACGGCTTGAGCTAGCGGCCTGCGCGGCATCGAAGGACGGTGCCGGATGTTGCGCAGCGCACTGGAGCATCCTGCCTGCAGGTCCCCAGACAAGCGCCCAATCCAAACGTCCCCATTCGGGCAGACACTATCGACACCGCAGCTTCCGTGTGCAAGGATGCAATCTTGGGAGGGGTTGCCGATATAATGGCCATCCTCGATGGCGGCTGACCCCAGTTTTTCCCGATTGGGATGAATGAAATGCCCGTTTGTATTTCTTCAGTGGGATGCATTTCTGCTTCTCCCCTGCCCCAATCACGGAGTTTCTTCAGTCCAAAAGCTGCACAAATGGGAGACGAGCATGGCACGTTTGGAATGGACGGCTGCCGCCGCGTTGGCCGCGCTGGCAGTCAGCTTTGGTGACGCTTCGGCCGCCGATGTCAAGGAGATAAACTTCGTCGAGGCGGTGCACAATCTCGGCTACATCAATCTCTATGTCGGCCAGCATGCCGGCATCTTCGAGAAGAACGGGCTCAAGCTGAACCTCTCCGCGGCCGGCGGCGACACGCAGGCCTTCGCCGCGGTGCTCGGAAAGAGCTCGCCCTTCGCCATCGGCGACGCGACCATGGTGCAGATGTCGCGCGAGGCCGGCGGGCCCGGCATCGTGGTCGGCACGGTGATTCAGCGCGCCCATTATTTCGGGGTTTCCAAGAACCTTGCCGGTTCTGACCGACCCGAAGCAGTTCAAAGGGCTTGACGGTCGTCACCTCGCCAGAGCCCAACACCAACTTCAGCGTCACCAAGAAGCTGCTGCTCGACAATGGCCTGAAGCCGCAGGTCGATACGCAAGATCCTCGAAGTCAACCCCGGTACCGAAATCGGCGCCATGCTGGCCGGCCAGGCCGACATGGCGGTCGCCTATCAGCCGAGCGTTGCCGCGGCTGAATCCCAGGGCGCCAAGGTCGTGTTCGATTTCGCCAACTATGTCGGCCCGTTCTGCAACACCGGCATCATGGTGCTTCCCGACTATGCGAAAGAGAATCCCGAGATCGTGCAGGCCCTCGTGACGTCGTTCGAGGAGGCCGGGCGCCTCGTCTATTCCGATCCGGCCTATGCCAAGAAGATGGCGCGCCTGGAGTTCCCGGACATGCCCGGCGACGTCGTCGACAAGGCGATCGACGCGGAGATCAAGTATCAAGATCCCGGCGGAGACCGTTGTCACCCAGGCGGATGAGTGGAACAACCTGATGGAGATGCAGAAATTTCTCGGCAACGTGAAAGACGCGATCCCGATGGAGAAGGTCATCGACAATTCCTTCGCCGAGAAGGCCGTCAAGGAAGCGAAGGACGTGAAAGCGCCGCAATAGCGCGATGCAGCGACCAATTGCAAGGTCTCGCAGTGTCGGTCGCTCGATCATCCGACGCCGCACATCGGGGCCGGAGCAATCCGCTCCGCCCCTGGTCGTGCCAAACACCTTCGCAAAGTGTTCGGACGAGGATACGGCACGCCGTCAGGAGGTCATCGCCGACGTGTCTTTCTCGCTTGGCGCAGGGCGAGATCGTCAGCATCGTCGGACCGTCCGGCTGCGGCAAGACCACGCTCCTCAATCTCCTTTGCGGGCTGACGCACGCTTTCCGGCGGCGAGGTCGTCTGGCACGGCCAGGTCAGCGCCGGCATGCCGAAACGCGTCGGCTACATGCTGCAGAAGGATCTGCTGTTGCCCTGGCGCACGGCGCTGCGCAACGTGACGCTGGGCCTGGAAATCCACGATGTGCCGAGCCGAGAGCGGGACGAGCCGCGCACGTCAGCTGCTCGACAAGATCGGCCTGCAAGGCTTTCACGACTATTACCCGTCGGCGCTCTCGGGCGGCATGCGCCAGCGCGTGGCGCTCGCCCGCACGCTGGCGAACGAGCCGGAAGTGCTGCTGCTCGACGAACCTTTCGCCGCCCTCGATTTCCAGACCAAGCTCATGCTCGAAAGCGACATGGCGGGCTCGTGCGCAGCCAGCGCCGTTCGCTGCTGCTCATCACCCATGACGTCGAGGAGGCGGTGTCGCTTTCCGACCGCGTGATCGTGCTGACGCATCGGCCCGCGCGCATCCGCGCCGTCCATGACATCGAGATCGACGTCGACCGCACCGACATGATGGCCGCGCGCGAGTCGCCGCACTTCACCGCTACATCCGCTCCATCTGGAGTGAGCTCGAGGTCCAGGGCCGGAGCATGAGGTCGAAGCGCGGCCAGACCTTGCAGCGAGGCCGTATCGGTTCAACCGAATGCACACGGTGCTGCAACGCCTGGTCTGCGCCGGTGCGGCCGGCGGCTTCGCGGCGCTGCGAGCGCAGTTCGCTCGTGCTTGCTGTGCCAGATCGCCTGTGCTGGTCACTCCTGCTCGTCGCTCTGGGAATTCGCCACCGCCAGCGTCAGCGCTCAATGCATTCCTGTTCGGCTCGCCGAGCGCGATCTGGGGCTTCCTGGTCGAGATGTGGAAGGACGGCAGCCTGTTGACGCGACACCTGCGTCACCGGCATGGAGACGCTTGCTCGGCTTCGTCATCGGCAATGTGCTGGGCACACTGCTCGGCCTCGCTTTGTGGTATTCGCGCTTCGTCTCGCGGGTCGTGCAGCCCTTCATCGTGGCGCTCGGCTCGATCCCGATCATCGCGCTTGCACCGATCTGCATCATCTGGTTCGGCACCGGGCTCGCCTCGAAGGTCGCCATGTCGACCCTCTCGGTCGTGGTCGTGGCGCTGGTCACCGCCTACAAGGGGGCGATGAGCGTCGACGCCGACCAGATCAACCTGATGCGCACGCTCGGCGCCTCGAAGCGCCACATCTTCCGCAAGCTGGTCGTGCCCGCCTCGCTCGGCGACATTTTCGCCGGCCTGAAGCTCACGGTCGGCTTCGCGCTTGATCGGCGCCATCATCGGCGAGTTCATGTCTTCGTCGGAGGGGCTGGGCCACGCGATCTTCAAGGCGGGCAGCCTCTACATCATTCCCAAGGTGTTCGCGGCGCTGGTCGTCACCATCGCGCTGGCGCTGTGCCTCACCTATGTCGTCGGCAAGATCGAGCGGCTGCTCACGCCATGGCGGCAACTAGACTGACGGATCCGGGAGCACGACAAGCGAGGAGAACCACATGCCATGGCGAGCGACATACTGCCGCCCCATTCGGCGGACAGGTCATCCGCAAGGGCGATCTCAAATATGCGCTGGCGGCGACCGACGCCTTCGTCGCCGAGGTTAGTCCCGGCGAGATTTTCGAGGTCGAGACCGAGCTCAATATCGGCGGCCATCTCATTCACTCGCTCGACCAGAAGCTCAAGCCTGTCCGACGTCACGCTGCCCTTCGTCAACCCCGCGACCGGCCCGATCCGCATCCGCGGCGCCAAGCCCGGCGACATGCTGACCGTCGAGGTGATCGAAGTCGGCGTCCACGGCCTGGGCTTCACCGCGCTCTGGCCGGGCATCGGCATCTTCCCGGACTGGGTCCGCCGCAAGGAGTTCGGCATCCAGAACCGCAACGTGCGGGTCGAGGACGGCATCGTCCATTGGAGCGACACGCTGAAGCTCGAAGCCAAGCCGATGATCGGCGTCATCGGCGTGGCGCCGGTCGCCGGCGGCGTGCTCACCATCGACAACGGCACCCATGGCGGCAATCTCGACGTCCAGGAGGTGACCAACGGCAATCGGGTGATGTTCCCCGTCTTCCAGGAAGGCGCGTATCTTTATTGCGGCGACGTGCACGCACTCCAGGGCGACGCCGAATGCAACGGCATGGGCGCGATCGAGATCCGCGGCCATCTGCGCCTGAAGGTCGAGCGTCAGCCCTGCGCCCAAGCGCCTCAACTGGCCCCGCATCGAGACGCCGACGCACATCTGCACGGTCGGCTGCGCGCGCCCACTCGACGACGCCATGCGCATCGCCTTCGAGGAGATGGTCTACTGGCTGGAGGAGAGCTACGGCATCCCGGCGCCGGAAGCCTACATGCTGCTCGGCCAGATCGCCGAGGCGCGCTGCACCCAGATGGTCAATCCGAAATACACCTACATCTGCAAAGTGGACAAGCGGTATTTGCCTCGGATCTGAGTGCAGGGTGGCGGACACGGTTGGCGCCGGTCGTAACGGCGAGGGGGCATGTAGCTCGAATAGGAACTGGCCCGGAGTTTGCGGCTACTGTTCCAACGGTTCATCCAAGGAGAACATTCATGGATCTGATGCTGAAGGGCCTGAAGGCAATCGTCACGGGTGGCACCAAGGGGATCGGGCGAGCCATCGCTGAAACCCTTGCGAGCGAAGGGGCGGATATCGCCATTTGCTCCCGCAATCAGGACGGTGTCGCGGACGCGGTGGCGGCGCTGTCCGCGAAGGGCATCAAGGCGAGCGGCAAGGTCGTCGATGTTTCGGACGGCCCTGGGCTGAAGGCCTGGGTGACCGAGGCCGCGGCCGAGCTTGGCGGGCTGGACATCGTCGTTGCCAACGTCAGCGCGCTCGCCTTCCCCGATGTGGAGGAGAGCTGGAAGACCGAATTCGAGACCGACATGATGGGCACGGTGCGCCTCATTCATGCGGCCATGCCCTTCCTGGAGGCCAGCAAGGCACCGGCTATCGTGACCATCTCCAGCGTGTCGGGCCGCGAGATAGACGTCGTCGCTGGTCCTTACGGCACGATCAAGGCCGCGATCATCCATTACACGCAAGGGCTCGCCTATCAGTTGCCGGAAAAGGCATCCGCGCCAATACCGTCTCGCCTGGCAACACCTATTTCGACGGCGGCGTGTGGAACCGCATTAAGGACGGCAATCCCGACCTCTACAAGATGGCGCTCGGCCTGAATCCCACCGGCCGGATGGGCACGCCGCAGGAAATGGCCAATGCCGTTGTGTTCCTTGCCAGCCCGGCGGCGAGCTTCATCACCGGCACCAATCTCGTCGTTGACGGGGCTTTGACGCGCGGCGTGCAGTTCTGAGGCCCGATGCCGCCGCGCCCAGTCCTGAGAGGCAGCGGCGGCCATATCACTATTAGGCGGAAACGATCGACTTCTTGACCGACGCGCCGAGCGTATATTTCGGATCGACCATATTGCCGAGCCGCACGCGGCCGCATTGCGTCAGCAGCATATAGGCGTCGAGTTCCTCAAAACCGTAATCGGCGGCCATCCAGCGGATCAGCTCGCGATAGGCGATGCGTGCCGCGTCTTCCATCGGACGGCCCGAGCCGATGGTCATGATGAACTGCTCGGTTTCAAGGCGTGGCCATGCAAAGGTCCAGCCCTTGATCAGGTCGATCTGAACGGTCGTGACGGTGGGGTGCTCGATGGCGACGCCGCAAAGCTCGCCATCGCCCTGCGCGGCATGGCAGTCGCCGAGATAGAACAGCGCGCCCTTGGCATTTACCGGCAGGTAGATGACGGCGCCGGTCCCGACATCTGGCAGGTCCATGTTGCCGCCGTAATAGTCCGGGACGAGCGACGAGATCGCCTCGATCTCGGGCGAGGTGCCGATCGTGCCGATAAACGGCTCGTAGGGCAGCTTGATCTTGTCGCTCCAATAGACCCACTGTTCATCGACATTGAGCTTCTTGACCCGCTCGGGCAGCGGGGCGTTGAGCATCGCGGTATTGCCGGTGCCGCAAAGGCCGCCGAATTCGGTGATCAGCGTCGTGGTGCCGACCGGCTGCGGTCCGCGCGGCTTGATCGACTGGATATGCACGGCGAGGCAGTCGCCCTTTTCCGCGCCATTGATGTAGACCGGCCCATTCTGCGGATTGAGAAACGGGAAGTTCAGGATCTCGCTGGGCTTGTCGGTCTCGTATTTGATGGCGCCCTCGAAGGCGTCGTGCGTCTCGAAGGAGATGACGGCGCCGGGATCGACCGTCAGCACGGGCGCCGCATAAGGCCCGTAGACATAGTGATATTTTCCCTGCGAGGCTTCGGTGATCTCGAAGTTGCCGGTCGCCTTGCCTTGCGCGACGCCGCGCTTGACCATGTAGGAATTTTCGAGCCAGGACATGGGATAGTCTCCTCTGGGACGTTAGCGTTTCCCGCTTAGTTCAGACTGACAAATAGCGGCGGATGACGGCGCGGTCGTTCAGAGCCTCCGGCGCGGCCTCCTCGACGATGCGGCCCTTGTCCATGACGTAGCAGCGCTGAGCCATGGCGCGGATCAGATCGACATTCTGCTCGACGAAAACGATCGTGACGCCTTCCGCGCGGTTCAGATTGATCATGGTGCGGCCGATCTCCTCGACGATGGAGGGCTGGATGCCTTCGGACGGCTCGTCGAGCAGGATGAGGCTCGGCCGGCCGATCAGCACGCGGCCGATGGCAAGCTGCTGCTGCTGGCCGCCGGACATGGTGCCGGCGCGCTGACGGCGGCGCTCGGCGAGGATCGGGAGGAGGCTGAAGACGCGTTCGAAATCGGCGGAGGTCGCGCTGCCGCTGATCGAGGCGCCGACCTTCAGATTCTCCTCGACCGTCATTCGCGGGAAAACCTCGCGGCCCTGCGGCACATAGCCGATGCCCCGCCTCGCCCGCAGATGCGCGGGCAGCGTCGTGATCGCCTGGCCCTTGAGGCTCACCGAACCGGCGGTCGCGGGCAACAGGCCGATCAGCGCCTTCATCAGCGTCGACTTGCCGACGCCGTTGCGCCCGATCACCGCGACGATCTCGCCTTCGCGCACATCCAGATCGACGCCTTGCAGGACGGGTTTGCCGCCATAGCCGGAGGCGAGGCCGATGGTCGAAAGCATGACTTCCCTACGCATGGCCGCTCCCCAGATAGATCTCGGCGACCCGCTCGTCGGCGACGATCTCGTCCATCGAGCCTTGCGCAAAGATCCGGCCGAAATGCAGGACCGTCACTTTCTGCGCGACCTGACGGACGAAGGCCATGTCATGCTCGATGGCCAGCACCGTCATGCCCGCCGCGTTCAGCGCCTGGACCATCTCGCCGGTCGCATGGGTTTCGTCGGGCGACATGCCGGCGGTCGGCTCGTCGAGCAGCAGCAAGCTGCGGCTTCAGAGCGACCGCCATGCCGATCTCCAGCCATTGCTTCTGGCCATGGCTGAGATTGCCGGCGGGCTGCATGGCGGCCTGCTCCAGCTTGAGGAAGGCGAGCAGCCGCTCGATCTCCTCGGTGAGCGAGCCGCCATTGCACGTGATGCTGCAGCGCGGTTTCGAGGTTCTGCCGCGTGCTGAGCGCCTTGAAGATGCCGGGCACCTGGAATTTGACGCTCATGCCCTTGCGGATGCGCGCGAACGATTTCAGCGGCGTGATGTCCTCGCCTTGATAGAGGACCGTGCCGCTGGACGGCTGATGTTCGCCGAGGATGAGGCGGAACAGGGTGCTCTTGCCCGCGCCATTGGGACCGATCAGGCAATGGATTTCGCCGGGCTCCAGCGCGAAGTCGACATCGGCCGTGACATGCAATCCGCCGAAGCGCTTGTTGAGCTTGCGCGTTTCCAGAAGCGGCATCAGGCGGCTCCCCGTCTGGAGAGGCGCGCGGCCAGCCGGTAAGCCAGGTCGACGATGCCGGGGATGAGCCCGTTCGGCGCGACCAGCACTGTCACGACGAGCAAGAGGCCCATCACCACGAGCGCATATTGGCTGCCATAGATGGTGAGCGCCTGGAAGACGGCGAGCACGCCGAATGCGCCGATCATCGATGCCGTCAGGTCGCCGCGCCCGCCGACCGCTACCCAGACGATCGGCAGCGCGGCGGAGGTGATGCTCATGCTGGACGGCGTGATGTACTGGCCCCAGGCCGTGTAGAACACGCCGCTCAGCCCCGCGAGAGCCGCCGCGATGACGAACGCGCCGAGCTGATATTTGCGGATGTCGTAGCCCAGCATTTCGGCGCGCTCCGGATTTTCGCGGATGGCGACGAGGACATTGCCGAACGGCGCGTTCACGAGGATGCGCAGGCCCAGATAGACGAGGAGGAGAAGCCCAAGCATCAGATAGTAGAACCCGATATCGGGGAAGAGGACGATATCGCCGCCCGGCCAGGGAATGGTGATCGGCGGCATGCCGCTCATGCCGTTGAAGCCGTTCAGCCGCGCCGCACCGATCCGCCATTCCGGACCGGCGGTTTGCGCCATGAAGCGCTCGAAGATCAGCGTCACCGATAGCGTGACGATGCCGAGAAAGACGCCGCTGATCCGGCCGAAGAACAGGAAATAGCCCAGGATCGCGGCGAAGAGCGCGGCCAACAGGACGGCGGCGACGATGGCCACGAGCGTGAAGCCGTAGGCCGAGCCGAAATTGATGGTGAGAATGCCGTAGGAGTAGCCGGCAATGCCGAAAAATGCGGTCTGACCGAAGCTCAGCGACCCGCCATAGCCCCATAGCAGCGACAGGCCGAGCGCCATGAAGATCCAGGTGAAGAAGTAGGCGATGTTGCCGACGGTGTAGCCGTCCGCAAAGAGCGGATAGAGGCAGCCGGCGATGACGCAGGCAGTAAAGGCGCCCCAGAACCAAAGCCCCCGGCCAAGCGTCTGCGGCCCTTCGAGCAGCGCGAAGGAGCCAAGCATTCCGCGTGCCGGACGGTCCCGCCTGCCCGCCATTATGCGCGTTCGCTGAGCATCCATCCGGAGACCCCCCGTGGCAGAACGCGAATGACGATGATGACGGTGACGAGCAGCGCGATCTGGCCGAAAAGCTGGCCCTGCCAGGAGGTCATCGCCGCCTTCATGATGCCAAGCAGGAAAGCCGCAGGGGCCGTACCGAAGAACACATCCGCACCGCCGACCACGACCGTGACGAAGGCTTCCATGATGAAGGTCGCGCCCATCGTCGGTACGATGGTCATGGTCGGGGCATAGAGCCCGCCGGTCAGCCCTGCGAGCGCCGCCCCGAGACCGAAGGTCAGGCTGTAGATCAGCCGCGTATCGACGCCGAGCGCTTCCGCCATTGCCGGCACCTGGATCGTAGCGCGCGCCAGCACGCCAAAACGGGTGCGGGTGAAGAGCAGATACAGCCCGAGCAGCACGGCGACGGCGACGACCATCAGCACGATGCGGTAGGTGGAATAGGAATAGGCGCCATAGCTGAAGCTGCCGAACGGGATCGGTACGCCGGGAAGCGATGAGCCGAGCATGATCAGCGTGCCCTGCGTCGCGATCAGGCTGATGCCCCAGGTGGCGACGATCGTGTCGAGCGGCCGGTCGTAGAGATGGCGCACCACCAGGCGCTCGATCAATATGCCGACGAGCCCGGCGGCCAGCGCGCCGCAAGCGATGGCGAGCGGCAGCGGCAGGCCGAGCCGCGCAACCGTCACGGTGACATAGGCGCCGCACATGATGAATTCGCCATGCGCGAGATTGATGACGCCCATCATGCCGAAGATGATCGCGAGCCCGCAGGACGCCAGCACCAGAAAGGCAAATGCGTCCCCCGCCGTGTAGAGAAATCCGAGAATGACGCTCATAGGCCGGCCGAACCCTCATCCGCCGCAATAGGCAGGAAGCGTGCAATCATTCATATGAGGACGTTTGGCGCTGTCTGACAACAGCTTCAATCGTCGTTCCCGCGCGCAACCTGCCTGATCTCGGCGAAAAATCAGGGGAGGCATGGAGCGGCCTCCCCTCGCGTCAAATCACCCTTACTTCGTCGGCGGATTGCTCGGCGTGTATTGCGTCATCGGATCCTTCTTCGTCAGGTCGCAGCCGGCGTCGCCCAGCCAATAGGGCTTGATGTCGTTCCACACTTTCGGGAAGGTCACGGAATGGTCGTCGCCCACCTTGGCCATATAGATGGTGTGCGACATGTGCTGGCTCTTCGGGTCGATGCAGACCTTGCCTTCCGGCGCATCGAAGCAGACATCGCCCTGCGCGATCACCTTGCGGATTTCGGCGCGCTTGGTCGATTTGGCGCGCTCGACCATCTGCTTATAGAGATAGATGGCGAGATAGGAGTTTTCCGCTTCCTGGTTGATATAGGGCTCGCTGGGGAATTTCGCCTTCCACTTGGCAACGAATGCCTTGCTGGCGGGCGTGTCGACCTCTTCGACATAGTTCACCGTGGCGTACATGTTGGCAAGGCTCGGCGGCGCGAAGCGCTTATGCTCGTAGCCCTGGCCGACATTGACCGATGATCCCATCGGAACCTTCAGGTTGGCCGCCGCGGCCTGGCTGTAATAGGAAGCCTGCGCGGTGCCGACCAGCAGCGTGATCAGGATGTCCGGCTTGGCCTTCTGGATGTTCTGGATGGTCTGCGAGAATTGCGATACGCCGAGCGGGATGAACTCCTCGCCGATCATCTCGCCGCCTTTTTCCTTGACGATCTGGCGCACCCATTCGGCGGAGATCTGGCCGAAATTATAGTCGGCGGCAATGGTGTAGACCTTCTTGCCGTAGGTCTCCATCATCCAGGGGATCAGCGTCGAGAACTGCTGCTCGGGCACCGCGCCTGTCACGATCATGTGCGCAGTCGCAGACGCCGCCTTCATACTGGTTGTTGTAGAAGGCGAAGCCGTCGAGCTGGTCAACGATCGGCCGGTAGGCTTCGCGCGATGCGCTGGAGAAGCCGGCGAAAACCACATCTACCTTGTCACGCTGCAACACACGCCGCATGAATTCCTGGTAGCGCGTATTGTCCGACTGGGTGTCGTAGATCACCAGTTCGATCTTGCGCCCGTCGATGCCGCCCGCCGCGTTGATCTCGTCGGTGGCGAGCTGGATGCCATGCACCTTGCCGATGGTCGCAAGCGCGAAGTCGCCCGACTGGTCCTCGAGCACGCCGATCTTGATCGGATCGGCCGCATAAGCCGGCGCTGCAAGGCCAAGCAACAACAATCCCATCGCGGCCGCGACATGCGGACGCGCAGACGATGTCCTGATCATTTTAGTTTCTCCCGTTGGGTCAATTTTCGGCGCGTCTGCCTTCGCTGAGCCGCCTCGCCGAATACCTCTGTTTCCCGGCATTCGATCTGCCGGACGAACGCCTCGCAGAACGCCTCGACGCTCTGACGAGATTTCATGCTCTCCTTGCGAAGAAATTCGTATGCGGTCTCGTCGTCGAGCCCGCCTTCGCGCACCAGATGGACGATGGCCTTGATCAGCGCCCGCCGGCTGCGGCGCCGGCTTTCATGCTCGCTGAGCCGCGCTTCCAGGTGACGCCGGTGACGATGCTCGTTGACGCCGACGAATAATGCGGAATAGACGCCCGCGCCATGCACCGGCTTGCGCAGAAAGCCCGTTGCGCCCGCATTGCATCAGCGCCTTGAGGCGGCTCGGCGCTTCGTGTCCAACAAGCGCGATCACCGGCACGGGCGGCAGGAGGCCAGGCAAGGGCACCGACCAGGTCACGCCTACATCGGTGTCGCCGTCGAGAAACAGGATGTCGCGATCGGGATTGAGCGCGGTGCAGGTGCTGCCGATCGGCCGCTCCGTCAAACACCGGTGCTCCACAGCCAGCCCCAAATTGGCTAGCGTTCGCGCCAGCGCCTCGACCGACGAGCACCCTTCGGCGCAGATGATCGCTAGGCTGCCGCTGAAATTCTGCACGCAGGCGCGGCGGGCTCATGACACCAGCCTCACGGAACGCGGATGGGGAGCGACATCGAAGCGCGGCGAATTGCGGACGAGATAGGGATCGGGCCGCACCGGGGCATTGGCTTCCATGATCACCTCGAATTGCGCGGCCTTGTTGGATCGGCCGATGCGCGGCGTCAGATAGGTATGCAGCGTATCCTCATCGATCCAGACACGGCCTTGCGGTGCCTCGATCTCCTGGCGCGTCGCCGCCGCCTTGACTTCCGGCACCGCGTCAGTCTGTGCCTCTGCAAGCGCGATGCCAAGCAGCTTCATTGCGAGATACGAGGCTTCGGCATCGGCGGACAACGCCGGGCCGTGCGGGAAGCGCGTCGGTGTAGGCTTCGATAAATGCCGCATTGGCCGAGTTGCGCAGCGAGGCGAAATAGACGCTGGCGCTAATATGCCCGTCCACCGCCTCCGCACCGATCTCGTCCAGCTCCGGCTCTGACAGGCTGCAGCTTGCGACCGGCATCATGCGTGGCTGATCGATGCCTTGCTCGGCGGCTTTACGCGCGGAAATCGCGGAAGAACTGATAGGCCGACGTGCCGATCAGTGTCGATGAATACGAAGCTGGGCCGCGCGGCAATGATCGCATCGATCACGGCGGTGAAATCGGTCTCGCCGACGGGAAAGTAGCGTTCCGCGATAACCGAGCCGCCGTCGCGCCAGCACTGTTTCGCGCAGGATGCGGTTGTTTTCCCAGGCCCAGATGTAGTTGGAGCCGATGCAGAAGGCGCGGTCGCCCGTGATGGGCAGTCAGATAGTCGATCAGCGGGATGATGTGCTGGTTGGGCGCCGCTCCCGTGTAGACGACATTGCCCGAGCTTTCGAAGCCTTCATAGTGCGACGGATACCAGAGCAGCGCGTCATGCTTCTCGAAGCAGGGGATGACTTCCTTGCGGCTCGAAGAGGTGTAGCAGCCGACCACGTGCTTGATGCCGCGTGCGAGCAACTTGTCGGCCATCGCTGCGTATTGCGCATTGTCTCCCGCCGGGTCCATCGGCACAGCTTTCAGTGCGATGTGCAGATCGGCGAACGCGTTGATCTCCTCCAAGGCGAGCAGCGCGCCGTTCATCATCGAGCGAGCGACGACCGAATAGGGCCCAGTCAGCGAGAACAGCAGACCAACGGCATATTGCGGGATCGCCATCAACAAGACGCTACTCCAAACGACAAACGGCCCGCTAGCTCTTCAGCTGCGGGCGTCAATGCCTCACCAAATGGATATGAAAAATACGCTTGGCGCGATTTTGGGCAACACTGCCCAGCGCTATAAAGTTAGGCTCCTATGTTTTAAGTCCCGTGTCAAGCAGCAGTTTCCACTGTTTTCATCGCCCAAACCATGCGTGCGATCTTATTGGCAAGCGCGATACTGACATTTTTTTGTGGGCCGCTGCTTGAACAGCCTGGCGAACCAGGGGCGATGCCGAGTGCCATGGATCTTGAACACTGCTTCACGGCGAGCGCGCCGGCCGGCCTTGGCCAGCCAGCGTTCCTTCCGCGACAATCGATCTATTATGTCTGACGATCGCGCAAGGCACGACGCCTCTGCCGCAGCGCTAAGCTGTCAAGTTCAGAACGGGTCAAAAGCGCTAGTCGGCCTGGCAAGCGAAGGAGTTCGAATACCGCTCACTTCGGACGATGACGCCGCGGCTTCGGAAGCGACCTCACGGCCAATTGCGGCTGTCGCGGCGCGAGCGCGGCAATCATTCATGCGCCTCTGCGGTCTTCGTTGGGATTATGAGGTGGACGTGCCAGGATTGAGAACCAGCGTCTTTATTATACCCCTCACAGGAGTGGAGAACGGCGATGATCGTCTGGTTGCTCTCAATCGCGTCGCCGCGTCCGTGGTTAGTGCTCGGCGCGGTCGCCATCTAACTCATGTCTTCGCATACGAAGGCGAGCGGATCGGTCGCATGCTGACGTCGGCATGGAAGAGGGCAAGAAGGCGAGCCGAGCTCGATCAGATGCGCGTTCATGATCTGAAGCACACTTTCGGGCGCCGTTTGCGCGCGGCTGGCGTGAGCTTCGAGGATAGGCAGGACCTGCTCGGCCATCGGTCAGGCAGGATCACACATACTATTCGGCAGCAGAGTTAGGTCAAACTCATTGAGGCCGCGAATCGTGTCTGTGATCGAGACGAACGACGGCCGGATTTGGTGGTGTTACGAGGAGCTCTCCACAGGGGGTCCCGCAAAACTCCCGCAAGCGAACTTGGAGACCACCCGCAAATCCGGCTAAGTCATTGAAAAGATTGGTAGCGAGGGCCAGACTTGAACTGGCGACCTACGGATTATGATTCCGCCGCTCTAACCAACTGAGCTACCCCGCCACGCGTGAGTGATTATGGTATAAGGCACGGTATGGGGGTGCGTCAAGAGGAGCGAGGCCGCGCAGGGCCGTGATCAGCCCGGGCTTCTGAGCTTGCGGAACCGCACAAGCGTGAACAGGCCCATCGGCCAGAGCGGCTTGCGTTCGATCAGCGACAGGTTGGGCCGCACCATGACGCTGCTCGATCGGGAACACAGGATGCCAGCCGAGCTTGTCGGCATAAGGCGCCATCTTGCGCTCGACCCAGCCGCGCGCGCCGTCATCCTGGCTGAAATGATTGACGATCATCACTTCGCCGCCAGGCGTGCAGACACGTTCCAGTTCGGCCATCACCTTCTCCGGGTCCGGCACGACGGTCATCACATACATGGCGACAACGGTATTGAAGCTGTCATCGGCGAAGTCGAGGTGGACGGCGTCCATTTCGTACAGCGCCTCGATATTGCGCAGCCCGTCCTTTTCGACCCGCTCGCGCGCTTTCGCCAGCATCTCCGGCGAGAGGTCGATGCCGGTGATCTTGAGATAGGGCGCGTAATTCGGCAGCGAAAGCCCGGTCCCGACCCCGACCTCCAGCACCGAGCCGCGCCGCTGATTGATCAGCTCCACCGATTTGCGCCGCCCCGCCGAGGCGATGACGCCGAAGGTGAGGTCGTAGATCGGTGCCCAGCGCCGGTAAGCGCTGCGCACGCTGTACATGTTCAAGGTCTTCTGCGCCTGCAACTCCGCTACTCCCCCTGAGAGACCCCTGTACTTCTGCCATCGCCCGATGCGGCCACCGCAATCATGCTTCCGTCCGAACCGGCGGGCGGATATAACCGCGCCTAAGCCGAGTAACGTTTGAGAGCGAAACTGGATGCCGGACCTTTCGATCTTGATTCCCGCGCATAACGAACAAACCAATCTGGCGCAATTAATCAATGAAATTGTGGCGGTCATGCCGCACGCTCTCTCGGCCTCGGCCTATGAAATTATCGTCGTCGACGATGGAAGCACAGATTCGACTCGCGCGGAGATTCTGCCGATGATGGCTGTCATCGCGCCGCTCCGGCTGATCGCGCATGGCCGGCGTGCGGGCAAGTCGGCGGCTCTCAAGACCGGCTTCAACGCCGCCGCCGGCACGTGGATCGCGACGCTGGACGGCGACGGGCAAAACGATCCGGCCGATCTCGCCCGGCTGTGGAAGGAGATCGCCTCCGGCCCCGCGACCGTGATTTACGCGGGGTGCGCAACCGCCGCAATGACGGCCTCGTCAAGAAGCTCACCTCGCGCTTCGCCAACGCGGTCAGGCGCCGGGCGCTGAAGGATACGGCGCGCGATTCCGGCTGCGGCTTCAAGGTGCTTCCTGCGTCGCTGGCCACGGCGCTGCCCTATTTCGACAATATGCATCGCTTCCTTCCGGCGCTGGCGCGGCGGCACGGCTATGGCGTGCGGGAAATCATGGTCAATGACCGCCCGCGCGTGCATGGGCTCTCGAAATACGGCTTCTTCGACCGCGCGGCCGTGTCGTTTCTCGATCTGGTCGGGGTTTACTGGCTGGTCCGCCGCTATAGCGATCGCGGCGAGATCGAGGAGTTGAGCCTCGCGCACGGGGCGGAGATCGGGCCCGCGCCGACCTATGGCTTGCGGGCGTAAAGCTGCGCGTTGAGGCGCGCCTGGTAGCCGGAAAAATTGTCGTAAGGATAGCTCATCCGCATGATTTCGCCGCGCGGCTCGACCCGTCGCCCAGCTCGGCGACAAGCGATTGCGGCGGCTCCCCGCTTTCGCATCCCAGAGCACGACGACCCGCTCGGGCCGCATGTCCATCTTCCCATACGCTGGCGCGATCGAGCCTTATCGCAATATTGGCGGCGATTTTTCGCTGATGCGCCAGAATCGCGAGCGGCTCCGCTCCCTGGCGATTCAGGGCCGCGGCGAACGCCCCATAGGGATAGGCGAATTGCTCGCGGCCGAACGCGATCCAGAGCGGCCAGGCCGTGACCATCAGCACCGCCACGGCCGCGGCGAGACGCAGAAAGCGAAGCGGCGCGTATGAGCGGCCCTCCAGAGGCCAGGACAGCGCCAGCCAGAACGGCAGCGGCATCAAGAGCGGCGTGACGTAGCGCTCATGCACGGCGTGCAGATCGGCGGCGAGGAGAATGACGGCGAAGGCGGCAAGGCCGATTGCGGTCGCGCGCCCGAAGAACCGCGCGAAGGCCTGATGTCATCGCCGTTGCGGGATGCTGGGCTCATCATGCCGCCACGGCTCAAATACCGAATGGCGAACCATGCGAGCAGCAAGCGGTCCCGCCCAGGCAGCGAAGGCGACGACCAGCGCCAGAAAACCATCCAGTCCGATCCAGGGAACATCGATGCCGCCGAAACTGGAATCGGTCGCGTTCGAGCTTGGCCATTCTCTCGGTGGATACGGCGAGATGCTGCAGCGCCCAGATGAGATGCGGCGTGAACAGCGCCGCGAAAAGCGCGCCGGCATAAGCCAGCTTGGGCGTGAACAGCCGTGCCCGCAGATAGGGGATGCTGAAAGCGGCGATCAGGACAGCGGCAAAAGCCAGGAGGAAATTATACTTGGCCAGCGCCCCGATCGCGCGCGGCGAGCCCAAGCCAGAGAAAGCTCGCCAGATCGCCGCGCCGGGCGATGCAGACCACCGCATGCAGCGACGCGACGACCGCGAACATGACCAGGATCGAATGCGCGAGCGTAATCTGCGATTTCCAGACGATCTGCGGAAGCAGCATGAAGCTTGCCGCAACGATCAGGCCGGTTAGCGCCCTGCCGGTGACCCTGCGCGCGATGTCGAATGCCAGCAGATAGGTGCCGGCAAGGAGGAGGTTCTTAACCAGCGCTACGGCGGCGGGCCAATATCCGCCCGTCAGCGCCAGCGCTCCCGTGATCAGCCAATTGTAAAGCGGCGGATGCGAGTCGCCATAGCCGAGGGCAAGATGCGTTTGCCCAACGAACTGCGATTCATCGATTTCCAGATTGCCGGAAAAGCCGACGCGGATGAGGAATTGCGCGGAGAAATAGCCGAGGATGAAAAGCGGCGTCCAGCGCGCCAGCCTTTCGAGCTGCTGATCGGTCATTGCACGCGCCCCCGGCGACGGCCAGAGCATATATCCATTCTGATCGGATCAGCACGGGCTTGTATCCGTTCTTGTCTTCCAGCGAGTGTGATTGCGTTCCCATTAGCGGCTCAGTGCCTCAGTCGCGCTCGGCCGACCTGATCCAGCCGCCGCCGAGAACGCGGGCGCGCATCGCGTCGCTATCATAGAGCACGCAGGCCTGTCCAGGCGAAATGCCGTTTTCGCCCTCATGCAGGCGAACGGTCACGCCGCCGCCATCGAGGAAGCAGCGTCGCCGGCTGCGGCGGCTGCGAAGAGCGGATGCGGGCCCAGACTGCCGACCCGTCCGCCGGCAGATCGCCAGATCGCCGTCGCCCAGCCAGTTCACGTCGCGCAGGGCAATGCGGCGGGACATCAAGGCCTCGCGCGGACCGACGACGACGGCTCGCGCGCGCCGCATCGAGCCGGACCACGTAAAGCGGCTCACCCTCAGGCGATGCCAATGCCGCGGCGCTGGCCGATCGTGAAATTGATGATGCCGCCATGCTGGCCGAGCACCCGCCCGTCCATATGCACGATGTCGCCTGCCTCCGCCGCATCCGGGTGCAGCCTTTCGACGATGCTCGGTGTAGCGGCCCGTTCGGCACGAAGCAGATATCCTGGCTGTCCGGCTTATGCGCGACGGCAAGGCCGAGTTCGGCGGCGAGCTGGCGCGTCTCCTCCTTGCGCAGATCGCCGAGCGGAAAGCGCAGGAAGGCGAGCTGCTCGCGCGTGGTGCCGAACAGGAAATAGCTCTGGTCGCGCTCGGCGTCGGCGGCGCGCATCAGCTCCCAGCCGCCGGGGCCGCGGCTGGCTGGCCACATAATGTCCGGTCGCCATGACGTCGGCGGAGAGATCGCGGGCGGTCTCGAGCAGATCCTTGAACTTGATCGACTGGTTGCAGGCGATGCACGGCATCGGCGTCTGCCCGGCCACATAGCTCTCGGCGAAGGGCTGCATCACCTCGCGGCGGAAGCGCTCCTCATAGTTCGAGCACGTAATGCGGAATGCCGATGCGCGGCGGCGACCCGGCGGCGCGTCGTGAATGTCCTGGCCGGCGCAGCAGGCGCCCTTCCGGCTGGTCGCCGCGCCATGATCGTAAAGCTGCAGCGTGATGCCGATGACGTCGTAGCCCTGGCGCTTCAGCAGCGCGGCCACCACCGAGGAATCCACGCCGCCGGACATGGCGACGACGACGCGCGTATCCTGCGGCGCGCGGGGCAGCATCAGGCTGTTCAGCTCATGGCTGCCGCCGCCGCCGGGCGCGAGACGGCGCGAAGTCCCTGTCGAGTGGCGAGTGGTTCATCATTTTCGATTGTCACGGTCGCTGTTTGCGGCGCGAAGCCATTGCTCGCGCACACTATAGCGACAGTTCGCGGTCGGCAAGCGCGGGCGGCGTGACCGTCCGGCTCAGATCATCGACGCATCGGCGAGCGGCGCTCAGCGATTATCGAGCGTCTTGGCCGTCTGATCGGTCCAGGGCTTCAAGGAGGCGGTGTTCCTCAAGGCGAACTTCGCCGTGAGTCTCCCGCAGCTCTTCCGCTTGCGCGTTCAACAATTCGAATTGCCGCTTGAGATATGCGGCATGGAGCCCGAATATGTCCGGAACGCTTCGCGCGGCTGCATAGGACTTCGCCAGCTCCAGATTGTTCTTCAGGCTGGCCTGGGCGAATTCCATCACCTTGAAGGTCACGCGCGCGGCGTCTACTCCGGCTTCTTCAAGCGCGACGGTAAACCGGCGCGAGACCTGTTCGAACAGCGCCATCGTTTGGGCCTGCCGCGCTTCGTTTTCGGCGATAGATTGCCGGGCAGCGGCCGCAGCGCGCTTACCACCTCTACACGATGGCTCGATCACGGCCTCTTCCACGAAGGCCGGAAACCTTCTCTGTTGTCTCCGCCATTGACGTCAACCGAGGCCACGATGGCCGGCGTGATCTTCCAGATTCTGGGGCCTCGGCTCTTCGGAGGCTTCAGCAGCGGGTTGTGAATATTCGGCGTCATCTCAGGAGCCGGGCTCGGAGGGAAGGTTCAAATTCCGCGCCGGTCAGGGCTCATCAGCCGGATCTGGCTGCTCCGTCGCGGGTGCTGCGGCTGCGTCGCCGGTTTCCGGCGATATGTCGGCGTCAAACTCGTTGCCGGCTTCGGCTTCGAACTTGGGATGGTCCGAGCCACCTTCGTCGCCGGAGGGAGGCGTGAAGCCGCGACCTCGTCTTGTGTCGCCATGCTCATCACTGTTTGCGCTTGGTCCGGCTGGACCGAAACGCTGCGGGCGCTTGTGCCCGAGGCGTGGGATGAACTCGACGACAGGGGGTTGCGCTGACCGGCATCCGTGGGGTCTGACATGGCACTCTCCTTTGCCAACGCGCTTATCGAGCCAGATCAGCGTGCCGCCGATCTGGCCTATGTCGTGCTATTCCTCATCCACCCAGCGCCGGAGCGCTTAGTTGACGGGCTGCGCCTTCTGTGCGGAAGCCGCCATGATGCGCGAGATTTCCTGGGCCTGCTGTGCGTATGCTTCCATCTGGCTGCGGGCGAACTGCGGTCTGAATTTCCAGCGCTTCCTTGACATCGCGCGCGTGAGCCAGACGAGTGGCGAACTCAAAGCTTGCCTTCGTGTTAGCCTCGGCGAAGCCGAAGACCTTCTCGTTCATTTCGCGCGCGCCGCTCGCGAAAACTTCCGTGGACTTACTTACCATATCCTGAGCCGTACGGGCAGCTTCGACAAAACGGCCGTAAGCGTCCTTTGCCTGCTCAACCGATTTGCCGGCGATTTCACGAACGGAAGACGGGATTTCGAATTCAGGGGTATATTGCATAGGGAGTTAGCCTCTTACTGAGTGGGGACGGCTTGGCAATGGGCAGACGCGTCACGAGCCTGCTCATTTGCTGTGCAACGCATAAGGATTAACCAAATTCGTTGTGCATTGCAATATAATATTGCAGTGCAAAAACACAACGTGGCTAGCTGTGAATGATTCTCATACTTTCGTCTATGGGCGGTTTCCGCGCAACCCCGGATTTCCTGCAATGCCGCCCGCGTTAAGGATGACTGACGGAAAAGTCCAGGGAATCGGCCGCGCCGGCTTGTCATCGGCGAGCATTCATTGTCTTCATGAACTGCGGCAACAAACGTGGCTAACAGTGGGTAAAGAAGTAGATTTTGCGTATGGAAAGCGATGGCGGCTCCGGGGGACTAATTCCCTTGGGAGATTTTCTGACCGCTGAAGAGCCTGTCTGGGTCTGGGACGCTGCCGCGCGCCGCATTCTTTGGGCCAATCAGGCCGGCCGCGCATTTTGGGGGGCCGCGTCGAACGAGCGCTTGCGCGTTCGAAAATTCCATGCGCGCAACAAGGCGGTGCTTCGCATGGCCGCGCTCGCCAACGACACCGGCGAAAAACGCGAATGGGTGGAAACGCTGACGCTCGGCGCGGCGTCCGGCCGCCAATCCGTTACCTGTCACATGCAAAGCCTGGAAGTGGCCGGCGGTCATCCGGGGCTGATCGTGAGGGCGATAGGCGATACCGCCGCGCGCGATCAAGAACATCGGAGAGCCAGCCGCCCGAAGCGCCGCCTCGGTCGCCAAGCGATGAGCGGGTAGCAAGAGCGGACCGGACGGCACTCGATGCTATCGCGGCGCGGCTGAAGAACGGCCCCGCGGACAGCCGGCCACGGCAATCGAAGGCGGCCACACTCGCGCCGTCGGCCCACGAAGCCCCGCTCGGGGCCGCTCTGGTCACCATCCGCGAACTCTGTCACGAATTGCGCAACCCGCTGACCGTCATTCTCGGCTTCGCAGAACGCATCAGGGACACGGCGCCGCCGGGCCGCGGCCAGGAGCGCCTGCGCGCCTACGCCGCCGACATCATGGAGAGCGCGCATCTGGCAATGGCGATCCTGGGCGACTTTTCCATGCGCATTCTGCGGCCCGAGGAAGCCCGCCCGCACCCGAGCCGGTCGACATCGAATCGACGATCGAGAGCTGTCTGCGCCTCATTGCGCCGCTTGCCAGGCAGGCGAGACTGAAAGTGTCGAAAAGCACGGGACGCGGCCTGCCGCCCATGCGGGCGGGCGAGCGCGTATTGAAACAAATTCTGCTCAACGTGCTGATCAACGCGGTACGGCATCAAAAGACCGGCGGCCGGGTCCAGGTGACGGTGCGCAAGCGCAAGGATGGCACGGTCCGGCTAGCGATCTCCGATGATGGCAAGGGCATGACGAAGAAAGAGATCAGGCGCGTCATGAGCGCCGCCCGCCGCAAGGCTTCCGCTCCGTCCGTGCCGGGGCGTTCCGGGCTTGGCCTGCCGCTGGTGAAGCGGCTGGTCGAGAGCGCGGGCGGCACGCTGGCCATAGAAAGCGCGCGCGGCAAAGGCACGACGGTTGAGATGCTGTTTCCCGCGGTGAGTTGATGCGCAGCGCAACGACCCAGCCAGACAGGTTTGTCCGCTAGCCAACACCCGCATCAATCTTGTACGACGCTCTCTGCCGGACCCCGACCGACATGAGCGTGTTCTGCCCATGCTGGACTGGGCAAGCGCCAGGGGTGTGGGACGGGCGCGAGCCTGCCTAGCGGCCGCCTGCCGACTTCACCGCGCCATACGCCGCGAGCGCCTGCCGCCGTCCTTCATCATGGGAGATGATCGGCTTCGGATAGGTTTCGCCCAGTACGAGGTCGGCTCGGCGTAGCACATCGGCAGGCGCGTCCCATGGGGCATGGATGTGTTCAGCTGGCATGTTCGCCAGCTCCGGCACCCAGCGGCGGACGTAGTCGCCAGCCGCGTCGAATTTTCGGCCCTGCAGGATCGGGTTGAACACCCGGAAATAAGGCGCGGCATCGGCGCCCGATCCGGCTACCCATTGCCAGCTCGCGGCATTGTTGGCGAGGTCGGCATCGACCAAAGTATCCCAGAACCATGCCTCGCCCTCCTGCCAGGGGATCAGCAGATGCTTGGTCAGGAACGACGCGGTAACCATGCGTACGCGATTGTGCATCCAACCGATCGACCAAAGTTGGCGAAGCCCCGCATCGACGATCGGATAACCGGTGCGCCCGGTCTGCCAGGCCTTCAAGGCGGTGGCATCTTTCTTCCATGGAAGCGCCGCGAATTCCGGGCGGAACGGCTTGGCCGGCAGGTCCGGCCTATGGAACAGCAGGTGCCAGGAAAATTCGCGCCAATACACCTCACGAATATACGCACGGGCGCCGTTCAGTTTGGTGCTATCGGCCTCGGCGGCATGGCTGACTGCGTGCCAGATCTGGCGCGGGCTGATCTCGCCGAACGCGAGGTGCGGCGACAAGCGCGAGGTGCCATCGAGGTCGGGGCGGTCGCGGCTCGAGCTGTAATCAGCGAGGGCATGGTTGATGAAGTCGTGCAGCCGCGTCTTGGCCCCTGCCTCGCCGGGCGTCCAGAATTCGCCCATCTCCACCGCCCAGTTCGGCCGCTTCGGTTCCAGTTCCCAGCTTTCGAGTGGCTCACTCGACGGCCACGCCTTCGGAGCACGCAACCGCTGCGGCGCGGGGAGCGGACGCGCAGGCGGCTCTCGCGTTTGGCAGGCCTTATAGAATGGCGTAAACACCTTGAAGGGCTCGCCGGATTTGTTCTGAACCGCTTCCGGTTCGAGGAAAAGATGGCCGCCGAAGCTTCGGCAGCCGACTCCCGCATCCGTCAGGGCGGCGTGCAGCCTCGTTTCCAGCGGTGGCATGAATGGCTCATAGCCACGTATAAAATGCACCGCCCCGGCGCCGGTCTCCCGCGCCAGATCCAGCAAAACCGCGTCGCTTTCGCCGCGCCGGAGCACGAGACGGGAGCCGCGCGTCCGCAATTCGGCATCGAGCACGCGAAGACTGACCGCCAGCCACCAGCGGCTCGCGCCTCCCAAGCGCCATGCGCCGGAAGTGTGGTCGTCGAGCACATAAACCGGAACGATCGGCGCGCCCGAGGCCGCAGCAGCGTCGAGTGCTTGGTGATCGCTGAGCCGTAAATCGCGGCGGAACCACACGATTATGGGACGATGTGGCATGCGTGAAGATTTATCCCGAGTTGTCGATTTTTATGCCTTCACCCGCACCGATTTCGGATAGACTGCGATCTTACTTGTCATCGAATTGCTCCAAGCCACCTTTGGTTCCCAAGCGTGCGGCGCGGCGACGGGAAGACTCGGGTCGGTCAACGGCATTTGATCGGCGGGACGCCGGATGGTGTTTCGGCGGATAACAAAATATGAGGGCGGATCCGATATCATGATTTCACCATCGTCGCTTCCCAATCCCGGCATCCGGCCCGCTCAGTTGGCGTGACCCATGCTGGCGAAATTCGTCAGGTTGTTTCGCAAGATGCAAGACATTGAGGCTCAGGCCATCGAAACCGAGCTAAATCCTCCATTCACAATTTTAAGACCGGACCATACGGCGACACCCTTCATATTCAATTCTCCGCATAGCGGCCGCACCTATCCAAGCGCGTTTCTGAATGCCTCGCGGCTTACAGCCCCCGCGCTGCGCAAATCTGAAGACGCCTATGTCGATCTGCTGCTGGCCGGCGTCGTCAATATCGGCGCGACGCTGATGCACGCGCATTTCCCGCGCGCCTATCTGGACGTCAACCGCGAGCCTTATGAACTTGATCCCGCGCTGTTCGCGGAAACCTTGCCGGATTACGCCAACACCCATTCGCTGCGCGTGGTCGGCGGGCTGGGCACCATCGCCCGCATCGTCAACGAGCAGGAGGAGATCTATCGCGGCCCGCTCTCGGTGAGCGCGGCGCTGGAGCGGATCAACCGGCTGTACAAGCCTTATCATGCGGCGCTGTCTGGCCTGCTGAACGAAGCGCGCGCGCGTTTCGGCTATGCGGTGCTGATCGATTTTCACTCCATGCCGTCCTATCAGGGCGACCGGGGCAATGTGCAGAAGGTCGATTTCGTCCTGGGCGACCGGTTCGGCACCTCCTGCCCGCGCGACATGGTGCGTGTCGTCGAGCGGCTGATCGCGAAGCTCGGCTACCGCGTGGCCCTCAACAAGCCCTATGCGGGCGGCTACATCACCGAGCGCTACGGCACGCCGAGCGAAGGCATCCACGCGCTGCAGATCGAGGTGAACCGCGCGCTCTATATGGATGAGGAGACGCTGGCGCTTCGCCGGGACTTCCGCAATTTGCGGGCGAATCTGACCGGTCTCGCCGGCAATATCGTTCAGGCGCTGCCGGATTTCCTGGCCCCGCGCCGCACCGCCGCCGAATAGCCATCCGGCATTTCGGATCCGTTGCCACTACGCAGTATTGCGGATAGAGGATATTGCGGCTTTGGCAAAAAAATGATCGTGCCGAAAAGCACCCTCGGAAGGATTCCGTGTGCGGCAGCGGCCGGGGCAAGAAAAAAGGGCCGTCCGAGGCTTCGAACGGCCCAAGTCTAGGGAGGAAACGCCCAAGGAGGGCTGCGGTACGGCTCGCTCTCGCGAACCATGCCGCACTGCAAAAGATGACATTGCAGCGCACAAAAAGCAATAGTCTATGAACGTAGCGCGGCAAAACGCGCATTTTGTGGCCGAGCTGCAACAGTGTGCTCCTGACGCGCAACAATCGACTAAACGGACGGCAGGAATTTAGCAATTCTTGCCTATTTTTTGCGCAACTGTGAAAACGGCAAGAGCGGCGGCGCTTTCGATGACTCCTGATAAAACTGTCGATCTCGATTTTGTGATCTTCGCGCACGAGCTTGCCGACAATGCCGGCTCGGTGATTCTCCCGCATTTCCGGGGAGCCGGCGCGGTCAGCAACAAGGCCGAGCAGGCTTTCGACCCGGTCACCGAAGCCGATCGGGCGGCCGAGCAGATCATGCGCGGCATGATTCGCGACAACATATCCGGAGCACGGCATTCACGGCGAAGAATTCGACGACGTGCCCGCGAACGGTCCCTATCGCTGGATTCTCGACCCCATCGACGGCACACGCTCATTTATTCTCGGCCTGCCGGCCTGGGGTACGCTGATCGGTCTGGCGGCGGAAGGACGGCCCGGTGCTGGGAATGATGGACCAGCCTTATGTGAAGGAGCGCTTCTGGGGCTCAAAGGCGGGCGCTTTTTTTCGCGGCAGCCAGGGCGAACGGCAGATCCGTACAAGGGGCTGCGCGTCGCTTGCCGAAGCCGTCCTGACCGCAACTTCGCCGGACCTGTTCAATGGCGGTGCCGCCGAGCGCTTCCAATCGCTGTCGCGCCAGGTGCGCATGACCCGGTTCGGCGGTGACTGCTATCTCTACTGCCTGCTTGCGATGGGCTTGATCGACATCGTCGCCGAGGCGAGCCTGAAGGCGTTCGACATTGCGCCGCTCGTTCCGATCATCGAGGCAGCGGGCGGCATCGTCACAACTTGGGACGGCGGCGATCCGGCGCAGCGGCGGGCGCATCCTGGCCGTCGGCGATCCGGCTCTGCACGAAGCCGCCATGCGGGCGCTGACACAATGACGAGCTGGGTTAGCCGCTCTCGCCACCGGTAATCGCATGAGGTAGGTTTGCCGCGAACTTGGCAACCTCGGCACGCGATCCTAAGACGATGCCTCTCACTCCCGCAGGCAGATTGGCAAGAATTGCCGCGTGGCGAGCACGGCTTCGCGTGCCGTAGGTCCACACCCAGTCCCTGAGAAACGGCAAATCGATCCGTTCCGGGCACCCGGCGCCGATATCGGCGCGCACGCGGCCATAGTTCCGGATCGTTCGCCAGACGGCACGGGGAAAGTAGACATGGCGCGGCAGGTCGAGCCAAACGACGGCTTCGGCTCTCGGCAAGCGAAGATCAAGATGGGCCGTGTAATTACCGTCCATCACCCAGGCATCGCGCCGGGCAGCGTCCGCCACCTTCTCGCGAAACACACCCGTGTCGGAATGCACCCATCCGGGGTTCCAGTAGATCGCGTCGAGATGCACGACCGGCAGGCCCAGCCGCTCTCCAACCAGCCGCGCGAGAGTGGATTTCCCGGATCCGCTCGGTCCCAAGATGACAATCCGCCTTGGCGCCCTCATCGGCGACCCCATGTTGGACGGAATTCCATTTCAGATTTAGATCGAAGGGGCAAGGCTGGGGTCGCGCACCGTGTCTCTTCCGGACTTGATGACATCATTTGCGGGTGGCGAGAACAGGGGCGATTGACAGCTTCGCCTCGGCCCCCCTTTAATAGGTAAAGTGCTGCGGGCGTCATGCCTGATCATTAAACAAGAATGCCGGGCGGGCGCCTGGGAGGGGAATTCCAAGATGAAGCTGCTGCGCTTTGGTCCGGCCGGGCAGGAACGGCCCGGAATGTTGGATGCTGATGGCAAGATCCGCGATTTGACGGCGATTGTGCCCGATATCAACGGCGCTACGATCACTCCCGCCGGCCTCGCGAAACTCGCCGCAATCGACCCCGCCACACTGCCGACCATTCATGGGGAGCCGCGCATCGGGCCTTGCGTCGCGCAGGTGTCCAAATTCGTCGCCGTCGGCCTCAACTATTCCGACCACGCGGCCGAGACGGGCTCGCCGATTCCGACCGAGCCGATCCTGTTCAACAAGGCACTAGCTGCATCGTCGGTCCGAATGACGATGTCATGCTGCCCAAGGATTCGGTGAAAACCGACTGGGAGGTGGAACTCGGGATCGTCATCGGCTCAAGGGCGAGCTATGTCGAGGAAAGCGCAGCGCTCCAATATGTCGCCGGGTTCTGCGTCATCAACGATGTTTCCGAGCGCGAATTCCAGCTCGAACGCCAGGGGCAATGGACCAAGGGCAAAGGCTGCGACACATTCGGCCCCATCGGGCCCTGGCTCGTCACGACGGACGAAGTGCCCAATCTGTCTAATCTGGCGATGTCCTGCGATGTGAATGGCGAGCGCCGCCAATCCGGCAGCACGCAGACGATGATCTTCAAGGTGCCGTTCATCGTCAGCTATATCAGCCGCTTCATGACGCTGCTGCCCGGCGACGTCATCGCGACCGGCACGCCGCCTGGCGTCGGCCTCGGCATGAAGCCGCCGCAATTCCTAAAGGCGGGCGACGAAATGCGGCTGAGCATCGAAGGGTTGGGTGAGCAGCGGCAGAAGGTCGTCGCCTTCCGGCAGTGAGATTCGATTGCGTCGCGCATGGTGCTTGCTGCGAGCGGCCCCGCTACCCGGTGGCGGCTATGCGTGTTGTCACCCGGTGCGCAAGGCCGAGCAAATAAGCCAAGCCCTTCATTGGAAGCTGGATTCCGGCGCGGGTTCGGTCCATGGTCTGGCCTCGTTTGTCTCCCGCTTGCCGCAGCGCTTGCCATGCGCGGCGCGGAGGCGGAAGCGGCATTCATTCGGAGACGGCCGTGACAGTTCAGCAGACCCCACTATCTTCGGCGGCGGTGCCGCTGCGCGACCTAGCCAACGCCATCCGTGCCCTGTCGATGGACGCGGTCGAAGCGGCGAATTCCGGCCATCCGGGCATGCCGATGGGCATGGCCGACGTCGCGAGCGTCTTGTTCACGCGCTTTCTGAAATTCGATCCCGCCGCGCATGACTGGCCGGACCGCGACCGCTTCATGCTGTCCGCCGGCCATGGCTCGATGCTGCTTTACTCGCTGCTCTATCTGACCGGCTATCCGGACATGACGCTGGAGGAACTGAAGAATTTCCGCCAGCTGCGCTCCTGCACGGCGGGACATCCGGAATATGGCCATGCCGCCGGCATCGAGACGACGACCGGTCCGCTTGGCCAGGGCCTGGCAAACGCGGTCGGCATGGCGCTTGCCGAGCGGATGCTGAACGCCCGCTTCGGCAATGGTCTGGTCGATCACTACACTTATGTTATTGCGGGCGACGGCTGCCTCATGGAAGGCATCAGCCATGAGGCCATCGACTTCGCCGGACATTTGCGGCTGTCGAAGCTGATCGTGCTGTTCGACGACAATTCCATTTCCATCGACGGCGCCACCTCGCTTTCGACTTCGACGGATCAGCCCGCTCGTTTCACCGCCGCCGGCTGGGACGTTCACCGCATCGATGGGCACAATGAGGAGCAAATCATCTCCGCCCTCGAAGCGGCGCGCCGCAGCGATCGCCCGAGCCTGATCGCCTGCAAGACGGTCATCGGCTATGGTGCGCCGAATAAGCAGGGGACGGCCTCGGCGCACGGGTCGCCGCTTGGCAAGGACGAGATCGGCAAGGCGCGCGAGGCGCTCGGCTGGAGCCATCCGCCCTTCGAAATCCCGGCGCCGATACTGGACGCCTGGCGCTCCGCCACCGCTTACGGCCAGTCCGAGAGGCAGAGCTGGCTTAAGCGGATGCAGGACGATCCACGGGGCGAAGATCTGGCGCGCCTGCTGTCCGGGCGGACCGCACCGCAGCTCGGCGAGGCCACCGCGCGCCTAAAGGCGCAATTCGCTAAGGACGCGCCGAAGCTGGCGACGCGCCAATCCTCGCAAGCCGTGCTGGAGGAGCTGACGGCGGCGCTGCCCGGTCTAATCGGCGGTTCGGCGGACCTGACCCCCTCAAACGGCACCAGGACCAAGGCGGCGAAGCCAGTGAAGCCGGGCGATTTTTCCGGCACCTACATCCATTATGGGGTGCGCGAACATGCCATGGCCGCCGCGATGAACGGCATCGCCCTGCATGGTGGACTCATTCCGTTCGGCGGCACCTTCCTGTGCTTTGCCGATTATTCGCGCCCGGCGATCCGGCTCGGCGCGCTGATGGGCATCCGCGTCATCCATGTGATGACGCATGAACTCGATCGGCCTGGGCGAAGACGGCCCGACGCACCAGCCGGTGGAGCATTTCGCGGCGCTGAGGGCGATCCCGAACCTCAACCTCTTCCGTCCCGCCGATGCAATCGAAACCGCCGAAGCCTGGCAAGCGGCGCTGGAAGCGGAGCATACGCCTTCGGTGCTGTGCCTGTCGCGGCAGGGGCTGCCGGCGCTTCCGCCGCGCTCGGATTTGGCGCGAAATCTCACCGCGAGGGGCGCTTATGTCGTCAGCGAGCCGGAAGGGCCGCGGCAGGTCACGCTGCTGGCGACAGGCTCCGAGGTTCAGCTTGCCGTCGCCGGGGCAAAGGCACTCGCCGCAGACGGCATTGCCGCGGCGGTCGTTTCAATGCCGTGCGTGGAGCTGTTCCGCAAACAGCCGGATGACTATCGCCGCGCGGTGCTGGGCGATGCCCCGCGTGTCGCGGTCGAGGCAGGCATGCGCTTCGGCTGGGATGAATGGATCGGCCCGGGCGGCGCCTTCGTCGGCATGGAAGGCTTCGGCGCGTCCGGTCCGGCGGAGGAGCTGTTCGCGCATTTCAATATCACCGCCGAGGCGGTCGCGCGGGCTGCAAAGTCGGTGCTGCGCTAGCCGGGTCCAGGAGATGGCAGATGACGAACGCCGCCATCAAGGTCAAGGCCAGGCTGTTCGTGTCGGAGGGGAGGCTGCTCATCTCGCCCGGTTTCGACGAGGTGAGCCAGAAGCGGCATTTCCGGCTGCTGGGCGGCCAGGTCGAATTCGGCGAGCGCTCTGAAGAGACCTTGGCGCGAGACATGCGGGAAGAGCTCGGCGCGGAGGTGGGGTTGGAGAACTGCTTGAGGTCGTGCAGAACGTCTACGTCGTCAGGGGGAAGCAGAAGCACGAGATCGCCTTCATCCAGCGCCCTGATCCGCTGGTCCATCCAGGAAATCCGCCGAATTGCCATCAGGATGGCGCGCCGGCAGATCCACCCCGCTCACATCATAGCATGGTCAACATGGAGACGAGCGCATCAAGCTGCAGCCCAACGCGCTCACCTCAAATCAAAAATGCAACTGTAATGTTAGGCTGATCAGATTTTACCGGCAGCACGTCATATAGCCTCCCTAATAGGCCGTTGACAGAAGGTGAATTGCTTATTTATCATGCACGCTTAAACGGTGTGCAGAATGATGCCGCCGACATTGGCCTCAAGAGGTCACCGGGCAGTACGGCCCCATGACGCCCCGCCAGCCGGCAGGACTCCGCGTCGTGGGGTTTTTTGTTGTGAGGGTACCGATGCAAACGCGCGTCAAGATCGGCATCCTGTTCTCCACCACCGGCCCCTATGCCGCGATCGGACGGGACTGCCGCGACGGCGCGGACCTCGCTTTGGCCGAGCTTGCCGCCAAGCCGTCCAGCCCGGTCGCGTTCGACGCCCTTCACGCCGATCCGCAAGGCGATCCGCGCCGCTATCTGGACGAGGCGCGCCGGATGCTGCGCGAAGAGGGATGCCGGCAGATCGTCGGTACTATTACGTCCATCGCGCGCAAGGAAGTCATTCCGCTGGTCGAAAAGCACGACGCCCTGCTCTGGTACATGTGCCCCTATGAGGGGTTCGAGGCCAATGAGAACGTCATCTATACCGGCGCCTGCCCGAACCAGCATCTGTTGCCCCTGTTCGACTATCTGCTACCGCGCCAGGGTAAGCGGGCCTTCCTGGTCGGCGCCAATTACGTCTGGGGCTGGGAGATGAACCGGCTGGCGCGGGATTTGCTTCTGGAAGCCGGTGGTGAAGTGGTCGGCGAGCGCTATTTGCCGCTGGAGGAAACCGACGTCGAGCGGTTGATCGGCGACATCGAGCAGCGGCGGCCCGATTTCATCCTCAACAATCTGATCGGACCCGCCTCCTATGCTTTCCTGCGAGCCTATCACGCCCTCGGCGAACGCGATCCGGCCTTCCGGCCCGGAGCGCGCCCCGTCGTGAGCTGCGATCTGACCGAATGCGAGCTGGGCGAAATCGGACCGGAGCTGGCTGCCGGACATTTTTCCACGGCCAGCTATTTCGACAGCCTGGACACGCCCGCCAACCTTGCCTTCAAGTCGCGGGTCGCGGCCGCCTACGGCCCAGATCGCCGCGTCTCCGCGTTTTTCGAGGGCGCCTATACCGCGGTGCACATGCTGGTCGAAGCCGTTCTAGAGGCGGCAACCGACGAGCCTGGCCTGGTGAGAGCCGCCGTGCACCGGCGCGGTTTCGACACGCCGCACGGCCTGCTGCGCGTCGATCCGCGCACCAACCATGCCGCCCTGCCGTTCCATCTCGGGCGCATCACGCCGGAGGGTGCCTTCGAGGTCGTCGCCTCGCGGCCCGCCATGGCCGCCGATCCCTATCTCACCGCTGCGCGGGCGCCTGGCGGCAGAGGCAATCTGAGGGTGGTGTCATGACACAGCTCGCCGATCTTATCGGGTGGCGTGCGGTGATCCTGCATCGGCTCGATGAAGGCATCGAGCGGATGGTGCGCCAACTCGGCCTGCTCGGGTTGACGGTTCACGTGCAATGGGAACCGCTCGGCCTTGCGGAAACGCCCGCCGACGTCGTCTTCGTCGACGCGGATCATGGCTGGAGCGGGCTGCTCCCCTGGGCCGATGGATCGGCGCCGGTGCCTGTCGTTGCGCTGCTGCAATCGGAAGCGCCTGGCCGCGTCGCCTGGGCGCTGCATTGCGGCGCCAGCGCCATCCTGTCGAAGCCGGTGGTCGCGTCCGCGATCTATCCGGCGCTGGTCCTGGCGGCCTCCGTGCACAGCGGGCGGATCGAGAGCGCCGCACGCCTCGCCCTGCTGGAGGAGCGCATCCGGTTGCGGCCGCTGGTGCATGGCGCGGTCCGGGCGATCATGGACACGCATTGTCTCGATGAGGACGCCGCCTATCGCGCCTTGCGCGTCGCGGCGATGGGCCGGCGCATCACCATGGAACAGAGCGCCGCCGAAATCCTCGCCGGTCTCCTCCCGCTGCCGGAGGCAGGCTGATGGCGCGTCTTCCGCGAATTTGCCCGGCGTCCATCGGCTCTGTTCGGGCTGTTCATCGTTTCGGCTGTGCTGGTATGCGCGCTCGCGGCTCCTCTCCTCGCGCCGTTTTCTCCCGAATGAGCAGATGTTCGACGGGCTGATCGCTGGAAGGCGCGCCGATGCCGCCCGGCGGCCACCTATCTGCTCGGCACGGACACGCTCGGCCGCGATCTCTTCTCGCGCCTCCTCTACGGCGCGCGCACCTCGCTGATCATCGGCCTCGTCGCCAACGGCATCGCGGTGACTGATCGGCGCTCTTCGTCGGCATCGACGGCCGGCTATCTGCGCGGCGCCATCGGCAACGCCCTGATGCGCTTCACCGACCTGATGATGGCGTTCCCGGCGCTGCTGCTCGCCATCGTGCTGGCGGCGCTGTTCCGGCCGAGCCTCTGGATCGTCGCCATGGTGATCGCGCATGGTCAACTGGGTGCAGGTCGCGCGCATCGTCTACACCGAGACGCGCGGGCTGGTGGAGCGCGACTTCATCCTGGCCGAGCGCGTCGCTGGGCGCGGGCCACGGCCGCATCCTCCTGCAGCACATCCTGCCGCATCTGATGCCGACCGCGATCGTCTGGGGCACGCTCGGCATCGCCACCACCGTGCTTCTGGAAGCGACCTTGTCCTTCCTCGGCATCGGCGTGCAGCCGCCGCAGCCCTCCTGGGGCAACATCATCTTCGAAAGCCAGAGCTTCTTTCCAGGCCGCGCCCTGGCTGGTGTTCTTCCCCGGCATCGCCATCCTGCTGACGGCGCTGTCCTTCAACCTCGTCGGGCGATGCCCTGCGCGATATTCTCGACCCGACCCAGCGCGGGAGGATGTGACGATGGCTCCTGCTGATCGCCCGCCGCCTCGCCGGATCCGTGCTGATCCTTCTCGGCGTCGCCGCGATCACCTTCGTGCTGCTCTATGCTCTTGCCCGCCGATCCCGCCGTGCATGCTCGCCGGCCGGTCGCGCGACGGCGCAGACGGTCGCCAATATCCGCCACGAACTCGGCCTCGACCAGCCGCTCGCCGTGCAGTTCCTGCATTATCTGAGCAATCTTGCGCAGGGCGATCTCGGGCCGCTCCTACACGCAGAAGACCGAGGTCATCGACGCTCATCATGGCGCGCCTGCCCGCGACGCTGATCCTGATGGCGGCCGGGATCGCCGTCGAGGTCGCGCTCGGCCTGATCTTCGGCATCATCGCCGCCGATCAACCGCGGCGGCTCCGTCGACCGGCTGCGTGATGACGCTGTCCTTCGTCGGCGTCTCCGCGCCGCAATTCGTCGTCGCGCTGCTGCTGCTCTATGTGTTCGCCGCTGACGCTCGGCTGGTTTCCGATGTCCGGCTTCGGCACGCTTCAGCCATGTCGTGCTGCCCGCCGCTCACGCTCGGCGTGCTGGGCGCGGGCTGGTATGCCCGCATGGTGCGCTCGGCGATGATCGACGTGCTGAACCAGGACTATGTCCGCACCGCCCGCGCCAAGGGCCTCTCCGAGCGCCGCGTCGTCCTGCGCCACGCGCTGCCCAACGCGCTCCTGCCGATCATCGCCATGATCGGCATCGATATCGGCCAGTTCATGAGCGGCGTCGTGGTGGTCGAGGCCGTCTATGGCTGGCCCGGCATCGGCCAGCTCGCCTGGCAGGCGATCCAGCAGGTGGACATGCCCATCATCATGGGCGTGACGCTGGTGTCCGCCTTTGCCATCGTCATCGGGCAATCTGATCGCCGACCTCATCGCGCCGCTCATCGATCCGCGCATCCGCGCCCGCTGACAAATCGAACTGAAGAAGGGGAACTGTAAAATGTTGAAAAACTGGCTGAAGCGAACCGCATTGCCGCGGCGGCTGGTCGCCCTGTCGCCGCTTCCCGCACTGGCGCGACCGGGCGGCATGCATCATCGTCACCTACAAGGACGACATCGCCACGCTCGATCCGGCCATCGGCTATGACTGGCAGAACTGGTCGATGATCAAGAGCCTGTTCTCCCGCCTGGTGGACTATACGCCCGGCACCGCCGAACTCGTTCCCTCGCTGGCCGAGAGCTTCAATGTCGCGCCGGACGGGCTGACCTACACGTTCAAGCTCCGCAAGGGCGTCAAGTTCTCCAACGGCCGCGAGGTGGTGGCGGCCGACGTCAAATACTCGATCGAACGCGCCGTCAACCCGAAGACGCAAGGCCCAGGCGCCGGCTTCTTCGGCGCGATCGCGGGCTTTGACGATCTGTCGGCCGGCAAGGCCGAAACGCTCGCCGGCATCGAGACGCCGGACGCTCACACGGTGGTCTTCAAGCTGTCCCGCCCCGACGCGACCTTCCTGCATGTGATGGCGATCAACTTCGCCTCCGTCGTGCCGAAGGAAGCGGTCGACGCGGCAGGCGCCGATTTCGGCAAGAAGCCTGTCGGCTCCGGCGCCTTCACCCTGAAGGAATGGGTGATCGGCCAGAAGCGTCGTCTTCGAGAAGAACCCCAATTACTACATCAAGGACACGCCGAAGGTCGACGGGTTCACGGTCGAAATCGGCCAGGAACCGCTGGTCGCGCTGTTGCGCCTGCAGAAGGGCGAAGTGGATATCGCCGGCGACGGCATCCCGCCCGCCAAATTCCTGGAGATGAAGAGCGCGACCGGACGCGGCCGACATGATCGTCGACGGCGAGCAGCTGCAAACCGGCTATGTGACGCTGAACACGCAAGGTGAAGCCGCTCGACAATGTGAAGGTGCGCCAGGCCCTCAACATGGCCATCAACAAGGAGCGCATCATCCGCATCATCAACGGCCGCGCCACGCCGGCGAACCAGCCGCTGCCGCCGCTGATGCCGGGCTATGACACGGCCTATAAGGGCTATGCCTATGACGTCGCCAAGGCCAAGGCGCTGCTCGCCGAAGCGGGCCTGACGGACGGCTTCGAGACGGTGCTCTACTCCTCCAACACCGACCCGCAGCCGCGCATCGCCCAGGCGATCCAGCAGGATCTCGCGGCTATCGGCGTCAAGGCGGAGATCAAGGCGCTCGCCAATGCCAACGTCATCGCAGCGGGCGGCACGAAAGGCGAGGCGCCGATGATCTGGTCGGGCGGCATGGGCTGGATCGCCGACTTCCCGGATCCGTCCAACTTCTACGGACCGATCCTGGGCTGCGGCGGCGCCGTACAGGGCGGCTGGAACTGGGCCTGGTATTGCAACGAAGCGATCGACAAGCGCGCGGTCGCCGCGGATTCCATGTCCGATCCCGGCCAAGGAGGAGGAGCGCGACCGCGGTCTGGAAGGCAGATATTCACGGACATCATGACCGATGCGCCCATGGATCCCGATCTTCAACGAGCGGCGCGTCGTCGCCAAGTCGAAGCGCATGGGCGGCCCGGCCAACATCTATATCGACCCGGCGCGCGTCATCAACTACGACGCGATATTCATCAAGAAGTAGCGGCGTGTGCGTAACGGGCGCGCCCTTCGGGACGAGCACGGCGCCGCCGCACGCACGCACTTTGTCATCCCCGCGAAAGCGGGGATCTAGAGCCCGACGACTGCGATTGACGCTGGATCCCCGCTTGCGCGGGGATGACAGCAGTGCAAGTTTCAAAACAAGTGCCCAGGGAGACACCGCATCATGTGCGTGGCTTGTGACTACACCATCCATCGTGCGAACCATCATTTCGGCTGGAACCGTGATTTCGCGCCCGCGCTCACCGCCAAGCCGGGCTCGACCATCCATTTCGAATGCACCGATGCCTCGGGCGGCCAGCTCGACGCCGCCTCGACGCTCGCAGAACGTCGTCGACCTCGATTTCGGCAGGGTCAATCCGGTGACAGGACCGGTCTATGTCGAAGGCGCCAGCCCGGCGACGCGCTGAAGGTGACGATCCGCAAATTCATGCCCTCCGGCGTCGGCTGGACCGCCAACATTCCCGGCTTCGGCCTGCTCGCCGACCAGTTCACCGAACCGGCGCTGCATATCTGGAAATATGACCCGGCGAGCATGGCGCCGGCGCTGTATCGGCCCTGGCGGCAAGGTGCCGCTGAAGCCGTTCGCCGGCACGATCGGCCTCGCTCCGGCCGAAGCCGGGCCTGCATTCCGTCGTGCCGCCGCGCCGGGTCGGCGGCAATATGGATATTCGCGACATCGCGTCCGGCGTCACGCTCTATCTGCCGGTCGAGGTCGAGGGCGCGCTGTTCTCCATCGGCGACACCCACGCCGCCCAGGGCGACGGCGAGGTCTGCGGCACGGCCATCGAGAGCCAGATGAACGTCGACCGCGACGCTCGAACTGGTCAAGGGCGCCAATCTCGCCTCGCCGCGCTTCACGACGCCCGGGCCGGTGACCCGCCATCTCGACGTCGACGGCTATGAGGTGACGACCGGCATCGGCCCCGACCTGATGACCGGCGCCCGCGAAGCCGTCATGCGGATGATCGATCTGCTCTGCGCGGAGCACGGCCTCCGCCCCGTCGACGCCTACATGCTTTGCTCGGTCTGCGCCGATCTTGCGGATCAGCGAAATCGTCGACATGCCGAATTGGGTCGTCTCCTTCTACTTCCCGAGGGTCGTCTTTTCGTGACTGGACCAGCCGGAGCCCTTCTGACATCGCATCCGATCTTGACGGTCAAGGACCTGACCGTCGATGCGCTGACCGACGCCGGGCGCCAAACGGGTCCTCGACGGTGTCAGCTTCGACTTGCTGAGCGGGCGAAACGCTGTGTCTCGCCGGCGAGTCCGGTTCGGGCAAATCGGTGACGGCCTTGTCGATCATGCGGCTGCTGCCGCAGGGCGTCGCTGCGCGTCGTCTCGGG
This sequence comes from uncultured Alphaproteobacteria bacterium, assembly GCA_963731855.1. Taxonomy (GTDB): domain Bacteria; phylum Pseudomonadota; class Alphaproteobacteria; order Rhizobiales; family Rhodomicrobiaceae; genus R-RK-3. Next base: position 687,565 of record CAVSXH010000005.1, read on the forward strand.
CACCATCGCGCTTGCCGGCTCGCGAGCTCACCCGGCTGTCGGACCGGGCGATGCGGCACGTGCGCGGCGGCGACATCGCCATGATCTTCCAGGAGCCGATGACCTCGCTCAATCCGGTGATGTCGATCGGCAAGCAGCTGATCGAGGCGATCCAAGACGCATCAGGGCATCGACGAACGCGCCGCTCGCGCACGTGCCATCCAGATGCTCGACGCCGTGCACATCACCGAGCCGGTGCGGCGGCTCGGCCAATATCCGCACGAGCTTTCGGGCGGCATGCGCCAGCGGGTGATGATCGGCATGGCGCTGTCCTGCCGGCCGAAAGTGCTGATCGCCGACGAGCCGACGACCGCGCTCGACGTCACGGTGCAGGCGCAGATCCTCAAGCTGATGCGCGAGCTGAAGACCGAGTTCGGCACCTCGATCATCCTGATCACCCACGACATGGGCGTCGTCGCCGAGATGGCCGACCGCGTCGCGGTGATGCAAGGCGGGCGCGTCATCGAGATCGGTTCGGCGGTGGACGTGTTCGAGCGGCCGCAAGCGCCGCATACGCGCGAGTTGCTCGCCGCCGTGCCTCGGCTCGGCGCGCGCGCAGGCACGGACGGGCCGCCGCGTGTCACGGGCGAAGCGCGGCGCCGATGCGGGCGCGAGGCCGGCGGCCGATCCTGACGGTGCGCGACCTCACCGTCGAGCTACGGCGACGGGGTCTGGCTGGTTCCGGCGCGGCGACGATCGCGCCCGCCGTCGAGGCCGTCTCCTTCGAGATCCGGCCGGGCAAGACGCTGGGCCTCGTCGGCGAAAGCGGCTCGGGCAAATCCTCGACGGGCAAGGCGGTGCTCGGCCTCATTCCGTTTTCCGGCTCGGTGGTGATCGACGGCCATGCGGTCGGCGATCACAGCCCGAAGCTGATGCGGCCGATCCGCCGCCTGGCGCAGATGATTTTTCAGGACCCCTATGCCTCGCTCGACCCGCGCATGACGGTCGGCGCCGCCATCGCCGAGCCGCTTGGCCATCCACCGCATCGGCACCAAGGCCGAGCACGCGGACCGCGTCGCCGAACTGCTTCGCCGCGTCGGCCTCATGCCCGACGTGGCGTCGCGCTATCCGCACGAATTTTCCGGCGGCCAGCGGCAGAGGATCTGCATCGCCCGCGCGCTTGCGCTGAAGCCGAAGCTGATCGTCGCCGACGAGAGCGTCGCCGCGCTCGACGTGTCGGTGCGCGCGCAGCGTGCTCGATCTGATGCTGGAGCTGCAGGAGACGGAAGGGCTGGCCTATCTCTTCATCTCCCATGACATGGCGGTCGTCGAGCGCATGTCGCATACCGTCGCCGTGATGAATGCGGGCCGGATCGTCGAATATGGACCGCGCCGCGCCGTCTTCGAGGCCCCGCAACAGGCTTATACGCGCGAGCTGATCGCCGCCGTCCCGGTGCCGGTCCCGGCGCTCAAACACCTGCAGTAAGCCCGGATCAGGCTGGTCGGAATCGACCCCCCTCGACGCTCTCCGCTGAGGATCTCTAATGTCATCCCCGCGAAGGCGGGGATCCAGCAATACCCTGAGTCACTGCGGAATATTGGATCCCCGCCTTCGCGGGGATGACACAAAGTGTGTTCGCTTGAACCGATCACGCGCCAAAAAAGCGGCCCCGAGAGGGCCGCAGGTTCAGGGAGGGTTCGTCTGGCCGATTACTTCTGGCAGCGCCAGCTATCGGGATTGCTGGAGCACCAGCCGCGATTAGCGTACCAGGAGCGCTTGTTCCGGTCGCCGCTCTTGTGCCAGCGGGAGCCGGGCGTCTCGGTAGTGTGCCGTTCGATCCGGTATGCGGTGGTGGAGTCTTCAATGCTCTTGAAGGAGGGGCGGAAATACTCGCCATTGCCGTAAAAGGTCGCGCTGGCTCCGCTGGCGCTGGCTATCGCGGCGACCGCTGCCAGGCTCAGTGCAAAGATGGTGGTCTTCATAGCTTCAATTCCTTAGTTCGGGTTGCATCATTGGTGGTTGGGTATGCGTGGGGGGATCAGCTCGGCAGCAGCACGCCGTCGATCACATGGATCACGCCATTGGACTGCAGGACGTTCGAGATGGTGATGTTCGCCTTGTTGCCCTTGGAGTTCGACGACCGACAGGGCGCTATCGGACGCCTTTTCGAGCGTGAGCGTGCCGCCCTGGACGGTTTTCAGCGTGAACGCACCGCCGCTCGCCTTTTGCATCAGTTCGTCGGCGGAGAATCGGCCGGCGACGACGTGATAGGTGAGGACGCCGGTCAGCGTCTTCTTGTTCTCAGGCTTGAGCAGTGTCTCGACCGTGCCGGCGGGGAGCTTTTCGAAGGCCGTGTTCACGGGTGCGAAGACGGTGAACGGGCCAGGACCCTTCAGCGTGTCGACGAGGCCGGCGGCCTTCACCGCCGCAACGAGCGTGGTGTGATCCTTCGAATTCACGGCGTTGTCGACGATCGTCTTCGACGGGAACATCGGCGCACCGCCTACCATAACGGTCGTCTCGGGCTGCGCCGCTATCAGGGCGGTGCTGGCCGCGCCGAACGCCGCCGCGCTGATCGCGCCCACCGCCACCATGGTCTTTACAGTTTTAAACATGTCTCTCTCCGATTGCTTGGGCTCTGTGTCAGAGCTGCTCGAGTTACGGAGCGGAGACAATGAAGTTTCAGAAAATGCAATCACATGTATTTGAGTGGGAGTTTACGGCGACGTCGATAATGAAACACGCGTATACACACCAAATGACCGGCGCCGTTCAAGGCAGAGCCGGTCATTGAGAGCTGACGGAGCGCTAAGACTGGAGCCTGATCGGTCCAGGTGAGATGGGCTGCCCACACTCAGTGGGATTACAAGAAGGGGTATTCAGGTCACCCGATCATCGGGGGAAAGAGGCAGCAGCAGCCGAGCCGGCCTGCCTCTTTCACTGTGCTCAATAGTCGTCGTCACGCTCACATTGCACGCCGTCGCGCTTGGCTTTGACCGGGGCGTAGACGTCACGGCGCATGGCGTAATCGGAGCGCTTCCGGGCCTTCTTCTCGGCGCCGGGCTTCATCGTGTATGCGGCTTTCTTCTGCATCATGGGCTTCGGCATCATGTCAGGCATCGCCTTGGGGGGCAGATACCCTGCCGTCGTGTCGGCTTTGGCCTTCACTTGAACTCCGTCAGCGGGCATCGAACCGGTGGCGGCCTGCATCGGCATCGCCGCCGGGATGACCGCGATATCGCGCACGTCGGACGGAAGCTTGGCGACTGCCTTGCCGCCCACGGCCTTGCCGCTGGTCAGATCGACGGTATAGAGATTGCCCTTCGCAAGCAGCATGGCCGAATTGGCGCCCGAGGCATCGGTCGCGATGTCGAAAGCGAAGTTCTCGGGATCCAAACCCAGGAGTCCGATGCTGTTCAGAATGCCGTCATTGGGGGGAGCCTGGCGGAAAATGCCGCCGAGCATGCCGTCGATGTCGTAGAGCGTAGTTTCCTTGGCGCCTTTGACGGAGTTCGTATAGGCCCCGGCGACAACCATCGGCGTTCCGCCGCTTGCCGGATCGGTTTCGGCGAATGACAGCATCTTGTCCGTGGTCGCCGCCCCGTCATTGACATTGACGCGCAGGTTCGTGCCATCGCTGCCGATGACGCGCATTTTGTCGGCCACGGGGTTGAAATCCACGGTCAGCTTCACGCCTTCGGGCAGAACCGCTTCGAGCGTCGATTTGGGGGTGGCCAGGCCGGATATCGGGTCGACGGTCGCGATGATGCCATCGCTCGTCAGCGCGTAGAGCTGCCCGTCGGCGGGGCGGACATCAATGCCCAGCACCGGGCCAATTCCTTCGATCTTCGTCCAGCTTGTCGTCTTGCCCAGACGGCTGTCGATGGTTGCCAGAACGTCGTTGCCGATCAGGGCGACGATCGTTTCGGCTTGGGCGGCTGAAACCTGCATGGTCAGGGCCGCGGCCGCCGCGAGATAGTAACGCATGGGTAGTGCTCTCCTCGAAAAACGGTGCGGGAATTCGCTCCCGTCGCAGGCAGTTACGGAATGCGGCGTTTTGGGGTGCGGATATTAAGGTAAATAATGCGTGAACGTCCGTGATCGGCACGAGTCGGTACCGTCAGGTCGCCATTTGTGCTGGCATTCGCGAAAAGGTGAGTTATTGTCCTGCCCACACTGGTGACAGATTGTATTCTGGCCGATGCGGCCGGCCCCGAGTAAACATGGGCGATCAGCTTAAGAAAATTGCAGACGAGCGGGACGCTGGCGCATTCCGGTCTTTGTTTTTGACCTTTTGCCCGAAGGTCAGAGCCATGCTCATGCGCCAGGGCACCGACAGGGAGACGGCGGAAGAAATCGCTCAGGAGACGATGCTCACCATATGGAGCAAGTCGCACCAATATTCGCGGGAGCGAGGCAGCGTCTCCACCTGGGTCTATACGATCGCGCGCAATCTCCGCATCGACCGCGTGAGACAGCAGGCGGTTTGGCAGCGATGCTATGAAGAGTTCGAAACGGTCGAACGGCTGCAGGCGTCCGCCAGCGAGCCGCGATCCTGGGAGCACGAGCGCAACGAGATCGAAGGCGCGCTCGGCGGGCTGCCGCCGGAACAGTTGCAGGTCATCCAACTGTCCTTCGTCGACGGGCTGACTCAGAGCCAAATCGCCGCGAAGCTGGACTTGCCTCTGGGTACGGTCAAATCGCGGATGCGTCTCGCCTTCGACAGATTGCGCGGCTCCGCGGAGCGCGGCACATGACGCATAGCCATCATCCGCATCCCGATACGCTGATCTCGTATGTGGCGGGCGCGCTGCCGAATACGATTTCGTGCGTCGTCGCCTGTCATACCTCACTGTGCCGGGAGTGCTCCGATCACGTACGCCGGCTCGGCATGGTGGGCGGGCTCATGCTGAAAAAGCTGGAGACCGACCCCGCCGACATAGCATTCACGGAGTTCGCAGCCGCGCATTTGTCCGCCGAGAGCCTGCCGCCACGCGAGCCGCGGCACGATCCGGTGCCGGAAATCGACGATCCCGTGCTGCCCAGGCCGCTGGCGCACTATCTCGACATGGGTGTCGGCGATATTCCCTGGAAGACGGTGGTGAAGGGCGTGCGGCAACATTGGATCAAGCTGCCAAAAGGCTCTGGTCAGATGAGGCTGCTGCGGCTCACCCCGGGAAAGCTGCTGCTCGAGCACACGCACACGGGCATGGAACTCACCCTGGTGCTGCAGGGGATCTATGGAGACCACACTGGCGATTATATTCGGGGCGATGTCATCGAATGGACGGAGGGCACGCTGCATCAGCCGCGGGCATCCGGCGATGAAGAATGCATTTGCCTGATCGCCAGCGAAAACACGCCGCGCTTCAGCCGTCTCGTGGCGCGTCTGCTGCGGCCGATCATGGGATTTTGACCCGGCGCCCACAGGTCAGGCCGGTCTTGGCAACGTGTCCTGAAGCCAAGCCGGCACTTTGCGCCCATGCGAGGCGAGATAGGCCGCCATCGGGCCGACAACCTGCCGCACGGAAGGTCTGGACGTCATTTTCTCCCGCCAGTTGAGCAATCGCGGCGTGGAATCTGGTCATCGGCGCGCCCATCCGGTCGCCGAAGAGTTGAGCCATGTAGAACGCGATATCGGCGAACGTCATCGACCCGGCGAGGTACTCACGCTCCACCAGCACGGCATCCATTTGCCGATAATAGTCGGATGCCGCGGCGCGGGCCGTAATCGCGGCTGGATCGTCAGGCGTGTCCTGCAGTCCCATAAGCCGGATGACATGCGGAAAATAGACCTCGTCGGATTTGTGTTCAAGCAGGCGAGCGCGAGCGCGCATCTCGGGGTCGCGCGGCCACAAGGCAGGTTCGGGCTGCAAATCCTCGAGATATTCGAAGATTTGCGTGGAATCGAAAATCTCCAGATCTCCATGCATGAGCACCGGCACCTGCCGCTTCGGGTTGATCCGAGCCACATCAGGATGTTTGGGCTCGTAGCGGTGACTGTCGGTGAACGGGACCATGGTGAGCTCGAAATCGAGACCCTTTTCCAAAGCGGCGATCTGCACTTTGGCTCCAAACATGCTGAGCGGCGCCGAAAAGATGCGGATCGGTCTTAAGTGTTCGGTCATATTTTGCTTCCCGCCATCGACAGCTCATCGCGCGTCCTCGGACGTGGATATCTTCCACCTGCCGATCGCGTCAAGATTGCAGTGGCGGCCGGCTGGCCGGGAATGCCGGCGCTATCCGGTTGAAAACCGAGCGCGGGAGATCGAAGATGGGGCGAGGGCCAAGTCGCGGGCGGCATGCGGTCCGAGCGGCGACGGTCTTCCCTGCTCGGCGAAAGGTCTGCCGGATTATTGTCTTAACCACGAAGTGAGGTCGTCATGCGGCTTGATGGAAAAACGGCGCTGGTCACAGGCGGGGCATCCGGGTTCGGAGCTGAGATCGCCACGGTCTTCGCAAAGGAAGGCGCCAAAGTCGTCATCCTCGACCTCAACGACGAGGGCGCCAAGGCCGTGGCGGCGGGCATCGGCGATGCGGCGCGCGCGGTCAGAGGGGATGTGACCCGTGCGGAGGACATCGCCAGATCCGTCACGGCCGCGACGGAGTTTGGCGGGCGTCTCGACATCGTCGTGAACAACGCCGGCTGGACCCACCGCAACAAGCCGATGCTCGATGTGAGCGAGGAGGAATTCGACCGCCTCTATAACGTCAACGTCAAATCGATCTACCACATGGCCCGCGCCGCAGTGCCCTTGATGCGCGATGCGGGCGGCGGCGTGATCATCAATATCGGCTCGACGGCGGGCATCCGTCCGCGTCCCGGCCTCGACCTGGTACAATTCGACCAAGGGCGCCGTGAACCTCTTGTCCCGGTCGATGGCCGTGGAACTTGCGCCTTACAAGATCAGGGTCAACGGGATTGCGCCCGTCCTGGGGGAAACCGGCCTCCTCGAAGCCTTCATGGGAGTGCCGGACACACCGGAAAACCGCGCGAAATTCGTGGCGACCATTCCTTGGGGCCGTCTCTCGACGCCGAGGGACATCGCCAATGCCTGCCTGTTCCTCGCATCGGAGGAGGCCGCGTTCATCACCGGCGTGATCCTGGAAGTCGACGGCGGCCGAACGATCTGACCGGGCGGGGGGCGCTTGGCGGCCGCCCCCGCCGACCGCTCAGGTCATTCAGGCAGGATTGAGAATATGGATCACGCGGGAGGCAATCAGATCCTTCACGCGCGCCGCATACGCGGCCATGTGGGCTGACGCGGCGTGGTCTCCGAGCGCTTGCTGGCTTGCCCATTTCTCGACCACGATAAAGCTGTCTGGCCCGAGCTTCGTCTGCATTTTCGGCCCGCCCTCGACATCGACAACCGGCACGTACTCCAGGCAGCCGGCTTCGGCGTGGACCGCAGGAATGACTTCGCGGAATGCAGTCAGCACTGCCTCCCTTTGACCAGGCTTTGCGGTGATTATGGCAAGCACGTGGATCACGATCTGTTCCCCATTTTGTTTCTCCTCCAGTCGCTCCGCCTCCCGCCGCAAATCATGCACCGGCCGCGAAGGGAAGGGACCTCGCTGACATGATCACAGCGCTTTGGCCCGCGCAATAGCGGAACGGCGCGCGCCGGCGCCGCGCCCGAAACGAAGCGGAATTGCGAGCAATAAACGGAGTGTGAGGCACTTGCCGCGACACTATTTTGGCCTGAGACGATGAGAGATCAATGGAGTACAGAGATGACCGGGATCATCCGCTATGCGCAAGGCGACAGCTCGCTCGGGACATTCGTGTCGGCGCTTTCCGATCGCGGCCTCGTTATGCTGGAATTCGGCGATTTAACGGGCGCGCCGCTGGACGAATTGCAGTCGCGCTTCCCTGAGGCGGACCTCATGCATGATCCGGCCTTCATGCAAACGACGCTTGCGCGCCTCACCCACCTCATCGAGCATCCGGAGAGCGCAGTTCGATCTGCCGCTCGATATGCGCGGCACCGAATTCGAGCTGCGAGTCTGGAATGCGCTGCGAGACATCCCGGCGGGCCAAACCGTCAACTACGGTGAAATCGCCGCCAGGATCGGGGCGCCCCGCGAAGCGCGCGAGGTCGCCGAGGCCTGCGCGGCCAACACGCTGGCCGTGATCGTGCCGTGCCATCGGGTGGTCAAGAAGGACGGCAGTATCTCGGGCTATCGCTGGGGCTTCAAGCGCAAGCGGGCGCTGATCGAACGCGAGCACCGGGCTCTCTTTCAACTCGCCTGACAACAGGCGGGCTTGGCGGCTCGCATTTTCTAGACTTCCAATGACGGCAAACGGGCCGTGCCGGCGCGGCGGCGCTTCTATTTGGCCCACGAAACAGAGGAGATTCGATGATGAGTTTTCGCATCCAAGGCCTTCCGGCCGAACAGTTCAATCACCTATTCGCCCTGTCCGACGAGGAGTTGGCCAGGCACGGCGCCGTCCGCCGGATCGCGGATGACCGCAAGCCAGGATATCCCTGCCGCGTGAGCCTCACCAACTCGCAGCCGGGCGATGAACTGGTGCTCGTCAATTTCGAGCATCTGCCCGTCGACACGCCCTATCGCATGCGCTTTGCGATCTACGTGCGTGAAGGCGACGAGACCTACGATGCCGTCGATGAGGTCCCTGAGCAGCTGCGCACACGTATGCTCGCCGCGCGGGCCTTCGACGGCAAAGGCATGATGATCGGCTTCAAGCTCGTCGACGGACGCGAGCTTGAGGGGGCGATCGATACGCTGCTCGCTCAGCCCGGCGCCGAATATCTGCATGTCCACTTTGCAGCGCCGGGCTGCTACGCTGCGCGGGTGGAGCGGGCCTAGATTAGCGATTCAAGCGGTATGCCATAGAGGCTCACCTAGTCTGATCCGCCCAGGGCGGCGGCGCTTTAGAACTCATCGAGATTGTCGGAATTTTCGGAGCGGGTGACCCTGACGCGAACTCTTTTGCTCCGTGGAAGCAAGAGCAGCACCAAGAGCATGGGAGGGAATAGAAACGGCGCCATGGTCCAGAATCCCGCATGCCGGTTCTTTGCCTGCGCGATGATCGCTCCAGCGATGCCGGCTATCAAGGCAGCGACCAGATAGGCGGTGATCAAGGATCCTGATGACATGCTCAATCCAATGCAATCGGCCGCGTCGGCGTCATCGCATACCTTTACAGCCCCGCAGCCAAGTGCGCTCGCCCACAGAAATTGTCGGACGAAGGAGTTGATCCGCAAACCCGGCCGGCGTCAAGCTACCAGGCCCGGCGCGGTGTTTCCCTATCTCTCGTCCAGGACAGATCTGACTTTTACGGCGAGTTCGTCAAAAGAATAGGGCTTGCCGATCAGGTTTACTCCCGGATCGAGCCTGCCGTGATGGACGATGGCGTTTCGCGTGTATCCGGTCGTAAACAGCACCTTCAAACCGGGGTACAGCCTCTGCGCCTCGTCCGCAAGCTCTCGGCCATTCATGCCGCCGGGCATGACCACATCCGTGAAAAGCAGCGCGACGTCATCGCGAGTTTTCAAGATGCCGATTGCCGCGCGACCGTCCGCTGCCTGAAGGACGCGATAGCCGAGCTCGGCAAGAATTTGAGCCGTGTAGGATCGCAGCGCATCGTCGTCTTCGGCAAGCAGGATGAGTTCGTCTCCGAGCGCCCGCGGAGATACCGGCGCCGGCGCTTGCACCGCTGGATCATCGTCCGCACCGAAATGGCGGGGCAGATAGATCTTGACCGTGGTGCCTTCACCGATCTCGCTATAGATGCGGACGTGACCGGAGGATTGCCGCACGAATCCGTAGACCTGGCTTAGGCCCAGCCCCGTGCCCTTGCCCACACCCTTGGTCGTGAAGAACGGCTCGAATGCGCGCTGCAGCGCGATCTTGTCCATGCCCACGCCGGTATCGGTGACCGCGATCATGACGTATTGTCCCGGTTCGACCGGTTCCGGTATGTCGGTGACATAAGCCTCATCGAGATAGCAGTTCGCGGTTTCGATCGTCAGCTTGCCACCCGAAACCATGGCATCCCTCGCATTCAGAGCAAGGTTGAGCAGCGAATTTTCGAGCTGGTTTGCATCGGCATGAAGGCGCCAAAGCCCTGCCGAGAGCACCGTCTCCAATGCAACGTGCTCCCCGAGCGTCCGTTGCAGAAGCTCGCCTGTGGCCGCGATGAGCTTGTTGACGTCAAACGGCTTGGGGTCGAGCGGTTGCAGCCGCGAGAAGGCGAGGAGGTGGCTGGTCAGCGTGGCAGCGCGTTTGGCTCCCTCCACCGCTATCTCCCGACCGCGGGCGATGCGGTCCGCCGCCGGCGAAACGCCGAGCGCCGAAAGCTGCCGGCCGATAATGTCGAGGCCGCCCAGAACGATCGTCAGCAGATTGTTGAAATCATGCGCGACGCCACCCGTCAATTGCCCGACGGCCTCCATTTTCTGCGCCTGACGCAGGGACGCCTCGGCCTTCTTGCGGGCCTCGTTCTCGGCTTCCAGCTCCCGCGTCCGTTCGCGGACGGCATCTTCCAGCGACTCGGTGAAGGCGCGGAGCTGGACGACGGCACGCTTGCGCTCGGTGATGTCGACATTCACGCCGACCACGCGCACCGGCTGCCGATCCCCGTCGTAAAAGCAGATGCTGCGCGCCTCGATCCATGCAAGCTTGCCGTCGCTGGGGCGGACAATCCGGAATTCGGTCAGCGTCTCTCGCTCGTGCTGTGCGAAAGCCCGCTCCGTCGCCTCGGTGACGCGGAGAATATCCTCCCGAAACACGTATTTCAGCCAGCTCTCGTAGCGGCCGTCGAAGCTGTCCAGACCGTAGATGGCGAGAAATTGCCTCGAGAGAAGCAGCGTGCCCGACTGCACATGCCATTCAAAGATGCCAACACGGCCTGCCTCCTGGGCCAGCGCAAGCAGCTCTTCGCTCCCGGATATCAGGTGCGGCTGAGAAGTCTCCTCTTGGTCAGTCACCATTGCATCCCAAAATCACCCGCCTCGAGCCTGATCCCGGATCATCCCCCTAATATACGCTTCGCCTCCGCCATCGCCTTGAGCTTGCCCGCGGCCGTTCGGCGTGGGAGATGGTTGAAACCGCAGGAACTGGTCACGATCGTCTGCTCCGGGCTGAGCCATCTCTGCGCGCGTATGCGCTCCACGACCGCTTCGGCGGTTTCGACTCTGGGGTCCTGAACATCGACGGCACCGATGCCGATTTGCTTGTTCCCCGTCAACCCTTCGTAGTGATGCGCCATATCGTATTCGACGAGACAGGACGAGCACTCGATTTTGGAGATAAGGTCGGCCTTGTACCGGCCCGTATCGAAGTAGCGGTGGCCGATCTGGCCGTCATACTCCTTGCCGACGGCATAATTGCCCTGGCAAATGTGCAGGGAGATATGGGCCTTGCCGGTGAGGCCCTCTATCGCGGAATTGATTGCATCCACAGCCGCCGCCGCCTCGTCTTCCCCGGCGACCGTAAACAGAGGCTCGTCGAGCTGGATGTGCCGGCACCCTGCGTCCAGCAGCATCATGAAATTGTACCTCAGCAGCTTGGCCAGATCGTCCATCATCCTGCCGAGATCGTGATAGTGCTCGTCATGAGCGACCTTCGCCAGCATCAGAGGGCTGGTCATCGTTACCTTGACCGGCCGGGAGGTGAGCGCCGAAACGGTCGTGAACTCATCCACAAGCCCGAGATCGATCTTCTCGGCGATACGCGTTCTGCAGGTGGCGGCCGGATGAAACACATCGGGATCGTGTTTGGTGATCGCCTTCGGCCGCGTGCTTCCCTGGAAGGCCGGGATTTTCTGCCAGAAATGGTTGAGCATCGCATTGGGGGGAGAATGGCGGTTGTGCGTTCGCCGATGCATCTCGCCCCCCGTCACAACGTCGATGCCGGCGAGTTCCTGGTCAAGGATAGCCCCCTGGGAGGCGCGGAATTGCGCGTCGGCCATTGCACCCATGGAAAGCTGGCCGACTGCAATAAGGCGATCCAGCGCTTCAAACCAGTCAGGTACGCTATACGCGCCTATGACCGTCACGGCGAATTTAGGATAGGGAATCATCATAGTGCCCGCCGAGGTAAAAATCGCAAGCTTTCTAGCATGGTTTGCGATTGCCGTCCCCCGTTCCTCCTTTCACGCCGCGCCCTTCCAGGGTCTTCCATCAACAAGATTGTTGCGCCGCGAGAGTAGGTTAGCGGGATCCATCGATGGCCGTCCGCCCCCGACGGCTGCCGGTATATCAGGTCGGAAATAGGGCCTGGACGCGTCACCGATCATCGCGCCATGGGCGCCGTACCAAATTTGCCACAGTGACACGGAAATGACTGGCCTCCCCTTTCCTGGGCGTTTGGGCATGGTCTGTGTCGATTTCTTGCGATAAATTCCGCCGGGGGCTTGCTGGGTGCCGGGAGTGGTGATCTGTTTCCGTTTTGGAATCATGGGTAGCCTTTCACTCGCACGGCAAAACCGCATGTCAGGGGTATGTTTTTTATGCCTATTCGTCCTGATTTATTGGCAAAGTTGGCGTGCGGGCGGTTCGCGGAACCCGACAAACGCGCCGTAGATAAACAAGAGCCGCGCCGATCGGACCGGATGCGCCGCCGCAGGGTTGGCGGGCTCATCATGGCGATGGCGTGTGTGGCCCTATCCGCCTGCGCGTTCACGGATGGCACCGTCGACGGCCGCTATGACACGATCAACCGCAGCACCGACGCCGCACGCAATCAGGCCATTCTGCTCAACATCGTTCGAGCCAGTAGGGCCGAGCCGCTGAACTTTGTCGCGTTCTCCAAGATCGGCGGAACGACGTCGACCAGTATGGGAATGGGACTGCCGACCTTTCTCGTCGGCCCGGACAGGGCGCCGAACCAGAGGCAGCTCACCCTCGGCAACAACACACTCAATGCCACCGTGGGCGCCAACAGCAATTTCGATATCGCCATATTGGAGAACCGCGATTTTTACAGTGCGCTGCTGACGCCGGTCGACGAAGTGACGTTGAATTTCTTCGAGCGCCAGGGCTATCCGCGTGAGCTGCTGTTCTGGCTGTTCGCCGATTCGGTCCGCATCACCTATAACGGCAAGACCGCTGAATTCCGCAATGAGCCGTCGGACGAAAAATCCTGCGAGTTCGTGCCCCAGCGGCGGTGTTTCGTCAATTATGTCGACGCGGCGATCGATACCGGCTTCCGCGTCGAGACGCGCGTCGTCGACAGGGTGACGACCGGTTCGGATGGCAAGTCGAAGCTTGTTCCGAAGACCGAAGCGCGGACCTGCTTCGATCCGGTGCTGGCCGATCGGGCAAAACGCGAGGTTCAGCAGGGTCTGCGGACGCGCCTGCCTCGTCTGGCCGGAACAGCCGTCAATCCCATTTGTGGCAAATCGCCCTGGCCGAAGGAGGGCGGCGACGAATCAGGGAGGAAGCGCAGATCTGACTCCGGGTCGGGCGAAGGGATGTTGTCCAACCGCCTCATCATCCAATCCACGCCGCCGCAAAAGCAAATACCCGAACCGCGCGCGTTGACGCGAGGGCTGGCAAGGCCGGCCCCGGTGGTGTCTGGCACGTCGAAACAAATTTTTGAGATTTCGACGCGATCGACCTATGGCATCTATCAATATCTCGGACGCATCTTGGCTGAAAAAGCCATGGGCCAGGTCCGGCTCGATGGAATGGGCAGGGACGACGCCCAGGTTCTGACCATCCTTGAAGGCGGGGCCGGCCCGTGCTTTACCGAGGTCGAAGATGGCGGCAGACATTATTGCGTTCCCACCGATGGCGCGGAAAACACCAAGCGCATCATCAGTCTGCTTGCCCAGTTGCTCGCATTGAAGACGCCGCAAAGCGACCTTCCGTTTACGCCTACCGTTCGGGTCACGCCTTGACGTGCTGAGACAACGGCTGGAGCGAGGCGCGCGCGATCCCGGCCATGCAGCACGATCAGGTGAAGCCCCCTTTGTAATCCCCGCGAAGGCGGAGACCCAGTCCTCCGCAGACTCAATAATTTACTGGATCCCCGCCTTCGCGGGGATTGCGCTTAAGCGCGCTGACGGGACGATCCCACCTCGCCTGATAACGCTCTAAGCGACGGCGAGAATATTGTCTTCGACGGTACTCAAATGCTGGCGCATCGCCTCGACTGCCGCCTTGGCATTGCGGTCCAGAAGGGCGGCGACGATCGTGCGATGCTGATCGTCATAAGCGCCGCGCGTTTCGGCGGTCAGGGATCGTTTCTTTAGCTCGAACCATTGCGGCTGGTTGCGCGCTTCGCTGATCGCCCGGCAATAGTCGATCAGAACCTCGTTCTTGGCTGCGGCGAAAATCGCCAAATGCAGGCGCGCGTCCCAATGCTCGAAATCGGCGATTTCCTCCGCTGCAAGGCTGTGTTCCAGCGCGCTGGATATTGCGTCCAGATCCGCACGGCTGGCACGCGTCGCGGCAAGCCCGGCCGCCCGCGGCTCGATGATCAGCCGCGTTTCGAGCAGGTCGCGCGGACTGGCCTCGCTCATGCGGAACGCGATCCCGTCACCGGGCTTTTTTCCCTGAGGCACAATGAAAGTGCCGCGCCCGACATGGCGCGTGAGATAGCCGGTATCCTCCAGCGAGTCCAACGCGCGCCTCAGTGTATTCCGTGCGACGGCGAACCGGCCCGCAAGGACGCGCTCCGGGGGCAACCGTCCTCCCACGCTCCATTCGCCGCCGTCGATCATGCGGCGAAGTTCGTGGGCGAGTTCAATCGAATTGCGCGGTGCGGACATAGGCCAATTCTATACCAATTCTAAACCAAAACAAGAAGGCGGCATTTTCACACCGGCGCAATCGACGAACCTCGGCCGCGATACTCCCCGCGCCAGAATGAATTTGACGCCTGTCGCTTCTAATGCAACGATGCGTTAACAAAAATCAAATTGGCGCAATATTGGTTTAGTTTTCGCCGGGAGACGTTCGTTCAGGGAGCAGGTTTTGAAGATCGGCACTTTGCGCCGCGGCCAACCCCATATGGCTGCCTTCATGGGCGGCGCCCTCGAAAATCCTGTCGTGGAGCGCGGCGCATGACGAACGTCGTCGCGGGCATGGCTGTCGAGATTGCCGGGGACGGAGCGCCGGTTATCTGCATACATGGCCTTGGCGGCACGTCGAACAGCTTCACGCCGCAAATGCCGGTGCTGGCCACCATGCGCGCGATTCGCCCGGACCTGCCCTGTTCAGGCCGCTCGGCGAATACCGAGAAGCCGTCGATCGGCAGCTTCGCCGCCGCCATCGCCAGGCTCGCCGATCTGCTTGGCGTCAAGTCCGCCCATTTCATCGGCCATTCGCTCGGAACACTCATCTGTCAGCACCTTGCGGCGGACCGGCCCGAACTGGTCCGCAGCCTCATGCTGATCGGCGCGCTCATCGAACCCGCCCGGACTGCGCGGGACGGCCTGCGCCAGCGCGCCAAGGCCGCGCGCTCCGCCGGCATGACGGACATCGCCGACGCCATTGTGCAGAACGCCATGGCGGCGGACAGCCGCTCGCGCCATCCGATCGCCGCCGCCTTCGTTCGCGAGACCATCATGCGGCAATGCCCGGAAGGATACGCGCGGACCTGCGAGGCGCTGGCCGAGGCCAATGCGGCAAACCATCAGCGCATCCATTGCCCGGCGCTCATCATCAATGGCGAGGACGATGGGGTGGCCACGCCATCGACCGCCCGCGAGCTGGCTGAACGCATAGCGGGAGCGAAGGCCGTCATCCTGCCGCGCTGCGGCCATTGGGCGACGATCGAGCGGCCGGACGAGATCAATGCGGAGCTGCGCCGGTTCATCGGCGGACAGATGAACCGGCGGCTGCGCGGTATAGCTTAGCGAGTGGCAGGGAAGCGACGGGCGGGCAAGAAGGAGAGCAGCTATGAGCGAATTCCGCGGCGGCGCAGGCTTCGGTTCATCTCAGCCGGGCGAAGGCTCGATCGTATTCACCAATGTCCGCGTGCTCGACGCGACAGGCGACCAGCCCTTCATGGGCGAGGTGGTCGTGCAGGGCAACCGCATCGCCTCGGTCGACGAGCGGCCAGCGCGTCACGCCCGGCGGCGGCGCGACCGTCATCGACGGCGGCGGCGCGACGCTGATGCCCGGCCTGATCGACGCGCATCTACATTTGTCCTGGAACAATGCGCCGGGCATCGACCCGATCCAGATGATGGAGCTGGAAGAGCATATGCTCGTCACCATGGAAATGGCGAAGCTCGTGCTCGATTCCGGTTTCACTTCCGGACGCGGCGCGGCGGCGGCGAAGCCCCGACTAGACGTCGTTGCCAAGCGCTTCATCAATGAAGGACGCTTTCCCGGCCCGCGCTATCTGGCGGCAGGTCCCGAAATCACCACCGTCGGCGGCCTGGGCGACAGCGCACCCTCGCATATCCCGCATGAGGGGCTCAATCTCGGCATCGTCGTATCCGGTCCGGAAGAGGTGCGCCGTGTCGTCCGCACGCTGATCAAATACGGCGTCGACAGCATCAAGCTGAACCTCTCCGGCGAGGCGATCACGGGCCTCGGCGCGGAAGAAACGCCGATGTCGGAGGAAGAGGTGGCGATGGCCGCGAAGGAGGCCAAGTGCCGCAACAAGGTGCTTGCCGCCCACGCCCGCTCGTCCGGCTCGGTCATGCAATGCGTCCGCCATGGCATCCAGAATATCTACCACGCCTCATTCGCCGACGAGCAGGCGCTCGACATGCTGGAGGCGGCGAAGGATCGGCACTTCGTCGCGCCGGGCCTGGCCTGGCTGATCAACACCGCGCGCAACGCCGGGCCTTGGGGCATCAAACCCGGCACGCCCATCACGATCGCCTATGAG
Source organism: uncultured Alphaproteobacteria bacterium (assembly GCA_963731855.1). Taxonomy (GTDB): domain Bacteria; phylum Pseudomonadota; class Alphaproteobacteria; order Rhizobiales; family Rhodomicrobiaceae; genus R-RK-3. Next base: position 704,363 of record CAVSXH010000005.1, read on the forward strand.
CGCGAGTTGGAGATGGCCGTCGAAACGATGCGGAAAATGCATCGGCGCGGCATCCGCGTGCTGATCGGCGGCGATTACGGCTTCGCCTGGACGCCGCAGGGCACCAATGCCAAGGACCTCGAATATTTCGTCGATCTCGTCGGCATGTCGCCGATGGAAGCGATCATGGCGGCGACCCGTTATGGCGGCCAGATCATGAGCCTGGGCGATGAGCTTGGCATGATCCGCGAAGGCTTTCTCGCCGACATGCTGCTGGTCGACGGCGATCCCCTCGCCGACGTCCGTATTCTGCAGGACAAGAAGCGGCTATTGGCAATCATGAAGGACGGCAAGTTCCACAAGGAGCCGGCCGCCCGCCAGAGCTTCGTCCGGCGCGTCGCTTGAGGCGCGCGGGGGCGGCGGGGTGAGGAAAGGATCGAAACCGGCATGAAGATCTTCCTCGCCACGTTCCTCAACGGCCTGACGCTCGCAGCGCTTTATTTCCTTGTGGCCAGCGGATTCACCCTGGTTTTCGGATTGATGCGCAACGTCAATCTCGCGCATGGCTCGCTCTATCTCATCGGCGGCTATATCGCCTATTCGGCCGTAGAAGCGACGGGCGTGTTCCTGCTTGGCTTTGCCGCCGCTTTCGTCACCATGGCGGTCGCGGGCATCGCGCTTCAACTCCTCGTGTTCCGGCATATGGAGGGCCAGGATCTGCGCCAGACGATGGTCACCATCGGCATTTCCATCATCCTTGCCGATCTGGCGCTCTGGATCTGGGGCGGCGAATTCTATCAGATCTATCCGCCGGACTGGCTGTTCGGCGCCGTGGCATTCCCCATCGTGACGGGCGCGAAATCGAACGGCGATCCCGTCTATTTCACCTATCCCATCGTCCGGCTGTTCATCCTGGGGGTCGCGCTCGTCATCGGTTTCGCGCTGTGGCTGATGCTGAACCGCACGCGCATCGGCATGATGATCCGCGCCGGCGTCGACGACCGGGAAATGCTGAACGCGACCGGCATCAACATTCAGCTCGTCTTCGTCGTCGTCTTCGCCATCGGCGCGGGGCTTGCGGGACTTGCGGGCGTCGTCGGCAGCATTTTCGCCTCGCTCGCGCCGGGCGAGGATGTCCGCTATCTGCTGGCCTCGCTGGTCGTGGTGATCGTCGGCGGCATGGGCAGCATTACCGGCGCGGCGCTCGGCGCGCTGCTGGTCGGCCTCGCCGAGCAATTCGGCTCGGTCTATTTCCCGACCTACGCCATCGCGCTCACGTTCCTGATCATGGTCGCGGTGCTGGCCTTCCGGCCGCAGGGCATCATGGGGGCGCCGCGATGAGCGTCACGACGGGCGAGGACAGGCTGATCGGCTCGCTCCCAGTGGCGGCGAAGCTGAACGCGTTCAGCCCCGCGCATATCATTCTCGCCTTTCTCCTCCTGGTGCTCCCCGCGCTGACGAGCGACTTCATCCTGTTTTCCATCTTCGCCTGGGCACTGTGCCTGGGCATGGTGGCGCTGTCGCTGATGTTGCTTGCCGGGCTCGGCGGCATGGTCAGCCTTGCCCAGCTTACGGTGGCGGGCGTTGCCGGCTATATGGTCGCGATCTTTGGCACCAACGGCATGGGCATCGGACTGAACTGGCCGTGGTGGGCCGTGATCCCGGTGGCCGTGCTGATCGCCGTCGTCTTCGCCACGCTGACCGGCGCGCTCGCGGTTCGCACCGAGGGCATCTACACGATCATGATCACCCTCGCGATCGCGGCGGCGCTTCTTCTATTTCACGCGCCAGAACTACGACATTTTCAACGGCTGGAACGGCTTCAATCTGGTGCTGCCGCCGAAACTGTTCGGCGTCGATTGGCGTCAGCCGGTGCCGTTCTACTATCTGGCGCTGTTTTGCGCCGTGCTGAGCTATGCGGCGGTGCTCTATGTATCACGTTCACCGTTCGGGCTGGCGCTGCAGGGCATTCGCGACAATGCGCGGCGGATGGAGGCGATCGGCTACAACGTCGTCGCCCATCGCATTGCCGCCCATAGTTTTGCCGGGCTGATAGCCGCCGTAGCGGGCGTGCTGCTCGTCTGGTTCAACGGCGCCATTTCGCCAAGCTCGATCGGCGTCGGCCCCGCCATCGATATTCTCGTCATTGCCATCATCGGAGGCTTGCGCCATCCGATCGGTCCGTTCATCGGCGCGCTGATCTATGCGGTGCTGTCAGTGTTCGCGATGGACCTCATCGAAATCTTCGTCGACCGGCAACGCTTCAAGCTGATCATCGGCATCGTCTTTCTGCTGATCGTGCTGTTTTCGCCGGATGGCGTGCTGGGTATCTGGAGCCGCCTGCGGGAAAGGATGGCCGCGAGCCGGGACTGGAGATGAACGAGCTTAACAACACCGACGGGCCGGCAAACGAGTCCCGCGGGATAATAGGGAGGAAAGAATGTTAGGAGTAACGAGACGACATCTTGTGATGGCGACGGCCGCCGTCCTTATGACGACGCTGCCCGCCGCAGCCCAGGATAAGGGCACGCTGAAGATCGGCGGCCTCGCGACGCTGGAAGGCGTTTTCGCCGTTCCGGGCCAGGATGGCATGCGCGGCATCGAAGCGGCCCTCAAGGAGGCCAACTACACGGCCGGCGGCTATAAGCTCGAATTCATCAAGGGCTCGTCCGACGCCTCGCCCGATAGTGCGCTCAGGGCCGCGCGCAAACTCGTCGAGCAGGACAAGGTCGCCATCCTCATTGGACCGCTTTCCGGTTCGGAAGGCCTGGCGATCAAGGACTACGCCAAGACCCAGCTGGGGACGACCTTCATCAACGGCACGTCGGCGGCCCAGGACACCACGCTGCGCGATCCCGCCCCGAATTTCTTCCGCTTCTGGACGGAAGGCGCGCAATGGATGTACGGCCTCGGCGACTATCTCGTCAAAGAGAAGAAGTGGAAGAAAGTCGCCACCATCGGCGAGGATTATTCCTTCATGCATACCCAGTTCTTCGGCTTCGCGCTGCCCTATTGCAATGCCGGCGGCAAGATCGCGCAGCGCTTCTGGGTGCCGCTCGGCACGAAGGATTATTCATCCATCATTTCCTCGCTTCCCACCGATGTCGATGCGATCTGGCTCGGCCTTGGCGGCGGCGATGCGGTGAACTTCCTCAATCAATATCAGCAGGCGGGCGGCTCGACGCCGCTGATCGGCGCATCGATCACGGTCGACCAGTCGATCATCAACTCGAAAGGCCGCACCCGCGACGCGCTGAAGGGCATGCCTTCCGCCGGTCCGCAGGCCGATACGTGGGACAATGAGGGCTGGAACAAATGGGTGAAGCTCTATCAGGCGAGCTTTGCCGAAAAGGACCGCTTCCCGACGCCCGGCCTGTTCGCCACCGGCTATTACATCTCGACCAGGGCCATGATCGAGGGGCTGAACGCCGTCAAAGGCGACCTGTCCAATGGCCAGAAGGCGCTGCGCGACTGGTTGTCCAAAGCCAAGCTGCAGACGCCCGTCGGCCCGATCACGCTGGATGAAAACCGCCAGGCCATCGCCGTGAACTTCGTCACTGAAGTCGTCGAAGGGCCGGACGGCAATCTGGTCAACAAGCTGGTCAAGGTCACGGAGCCGGTCAACCAGACGATGGGCATGGATCGCGCCAAGTTCCTGGCGCTGGGCCCGGTCGGCCGCGACAACCCGAAATGCGATTGAGCTAGGGACAGGAACGACCCGTGTCGGAACGCGCCGCCAGAATAGCCGAAGCCGCATCCTCTTATGCTCTCGTGATCGAGGGCGTGAGCCGGCATTTCGGCGCACTGGTGGCGCTCGACGCGGTCGATATGCGGCTCCGCGCCGGAGAACGCAGGGCACTGCTCGGCGCCAACGGCGCGGGGAAGACCACGCTGTTCAACGCCATCACCGGGGACTTTCCACCCACCGCCGGACGCATCCTGTTTTTCGGTGAGGACGTCACCCGGCTGAAGCCGCATGACCGCATCCGGCGCGGGCTTCGCCGCACCTATCAGATTTCGCTGCTTTTCCAGGGCTTGAGCGTCCTGGACAATCTGTTTCTGGCGACGCGCGGGGTTTCCGGCGGCCGCTTCAGCCTTGTGCGCCCTGGCGCCGACGATCCCGCGCGCCAAGCCGCAAGGCAGCTTGCACATACCGTGCATCTCGATCACGTGCAGGACACGCTCGTCGGCGAACTGGCTTACGGACAGCAGCGCCAGCTCGAAATCGGCATCGCGCTGGCGGGCGCGCCGCGCTTCGTCCTGCTCGATGAACCGGCGGCGGGCCTGTCCGCCTCCGAGCGCCGCGAATTGATCCAGATCCTGCAGGCGCTGCCCGCCCATATCGGCTACGTCATCATCGAGCATGACCTCGATGTCGCGCTCCGGGTGGTCGAGAGCGTGACCATCATGAACAATGCCCGCATCTTCAAGGAGGGCAGCCCTGGGGAGATCGAGGCCGATCCGGAAGTGCAGCGCATCTATCTCGGGGGCGCGAAATGAGCGAGTTTCTTGCCCGCAGCGTCGCCGCTCCCGCGCTGGAGGTGCGCAACCTCTCGGTGCTTTACGGCCGGGTCGAGGCGCTGCACAATCTCAGCCTCACGCTGGAGCGCGGCGTTCTCGCCGTGGTTGGGCGCAACGGCATGGGCAAGACGACGCTATGCAAGGCGATCATGGGTCTGGTTCCCGCTGCTGGAGGCACTGTCCGCGCTTACGGTACCGAGCTGACCGGGCTTTCACCGCACAAGATCGTGCGGGCGTCGGTCGCCTATGTCCCGCAAGGGCGCCGCGTGTGGCCATCGCTGACGGTGGACGAACATCTGCGGCTCGCCTTCATCGGCGACAAGGATAGTCCGTGGACGCCGGAGCGGGTCTACGACATTTTTCCGCGCCTCGGCGAGCGCAGCAAAAGCTACGGCAGCCAGCTCTCGGGCGGCGAGCAGCAGATGCTGGCGATCGGCCGCGCGCTGCTTGGCCAATCCGCGCCTGCTGATCATGGACGAGCCGACCGAAGGGCTGGCCCCGATCATTGTCGAGCAGGTCGCGGGGATGCTGCGCCGGCTGGCGGAGCAGGGCGACATGTCGATCCTGCTGATCGAGCAGAATCTCGGTGTCGCGCTGGAAGTGTCCAGCGACATCGCCATCATGATGCATGGACGCATCGTCCGGGAATTGCGCTCGCGCGAACTTGCCGCCGACGAGGCGTTGCAAAGGCGGCTACTTGGGGTCGGCCGCGACGAGGACGAGGAGGAGCCGGCCCCGAGCGGCCAGCCGGTCGCGGAGATACGCTATATCAGCATAGCGCGCGAGCACGGCGATCAGCGCGAGGGGCCGTCCTACACCTTCGGCGATGGGGGGCGTCCGGCCTACTCGGCCACGTCGATTCCGAACCGCTGGTCTGCCGACAACCGCCCTGCCGCCGCCCCTTCCGACATGCGGAGCGCCGCCCATGATGACCGGGCAAGCAGCGCGGCGGCGCCGGAGGTCTCCGCTGTCCCGATCGCCGCGATGGTCGGCCGCAATGCGTATGTGGTCGGCACGTTCGACACTAAGGGCGCGGAGCTGACCTTCCTCAACAACAGCCTCAAGCGGCTCGGGGTGAAGACCGTCACTGTCGACCTGTCGACGAGCGGGCGGCCGAGCCCCGCCGACATCGGTCCCGCGGAAGTGGCGCGCCATCATCCGGGCGGCGAGCGTGCCGTGTTTACCGGCGACCGCGGCGGTGCCGTCACCGCCATGGCCGAGGCCGCCGCGCGGTTCATCCGCACGCGACGCGATGTTGGCGGCATCATCTCGGCGGGCGGCTCCGGCGGAACGTCGCTCGCCACATCCGCCATGCGCGCCCTGCCGATCGGCGTGCCGAAATTCATGGTGTCCACCGTCGCGAGCGGGGATGTGAGCCGCTATGTCGGCCCGTCGGACATCACCATGATGTATTCCGTCACCGATGTGCAGGGCATCAACTCGATCTCCGAGCAGGTGCTCTCGAATGCCGCCCACGCGCTTGCCGGCATGGTCGCCCATCAGCGCCGCGACGATCAGCGCGCCTCGATGAAACCCGCGATCGGCCTGACCATGTTCGGGCTGACGACGCCCTGCGTACAAGCCGTGACTGCGGCGCTGCGCGACCGCTATGACTGCCTGGTGTTCCACGCGACCGGCACGGGCGGGCAGTCGATGGAGAAGCTGGTCGATTCCCATCTGCTGACCGGCGTGATCGATGCGACGACAACCGAAGTCGCCGACCATCTCGTCGGCGGCGTGTTCTCGGCCGGCCCGGACCGCTTCGGCGCGATCATCCGCACGCGCGTGCCTTACGTCGGCTCTTGCGGTGCGCTCGACATGGTGAATTTCCATGCGCGCGAGACGGTTCCGGCGCGGTTTTCGGGCCGCAAATTCTACATTCACAATCCCAATGTCACGCTGATGCGCACGACGCCGGACGAGAACGAGGCGGTGGCCATGTTCATCGCCGAGCGGCTCAACCGCATGGAAGGGCCGGTGCGCTTTCTCATTCCCGAAGGCGGCGTATCCGGTCTCGACGCGCCCGGCCAGCCGTTCCACGATCCGGCCGCCAACCGTATGCTTTTTTCGACCCTTGAGCGCATGGTCGTGCAGACGCCGAGGCGGCGGTTGATCAAGCTGCCTCACCACATCAACGACCGGCCCTTCGCCGAGGCGCTGGTCCGCAATTTCCGCGAGATCGCCGAGAGCGGCCAAACGAATGAAAGCGAAAGACCGGCATGGCGCGCATAGAACGGGCGGCAATTCTGGAGCGTTTGCGGGGCAAGGTCGCGAGAGGGCAGCCGATCGTCGGCGGCGGCGCGGGCACGGGCCTCTCCGCCAAATGCGAGGAAGCGGGCGGCATCGACCTCATCGTCATCTACAATTCCGGCCGCTATCGCATGGCGGGCAGGGGTTCGCTCGCCGGGCTACTCGCCTACGGCAACGCCAATGAGATCGTCGTGGACATGGCGCGAGAGGTGCTGCCCGTGGTGAAGCACACGCCGGTGCTGGCGGGCGTCAACGCCACCGATCCGTTCTGCCTGATGGAGCCGTTTCTCGACCAGCTTAAGAGCCTCGGCTTCTCCGGTGTGCAGAATTTCCCGACCGTCGGGTTGATCGACGGCACCTTCCGCGCCAATCTCGAAGAGACCGGCATGAGTTACGCTCTCGAGGTCGAGATGATCCGCATCGCGCGCTCCAAGGATATGCTGACCACCCCTTATGTCTTCTCCGAATCCGACGCCGGAGCCATGGCGCGCGCGGGCGCCGACATCATCGTCTGCCATCTCGGTTTGACGACGGGCGGCTCGATCGGCGCTGAAACCGCACTCAAACTGGAGGACTGTCCTGACATGATTGACCGATGGGCCGCGGAAGCGCGGCGCGTGCGAGACGATGTTATTATCCTGGCCCATGGCGGCCCTGTCGCGCAGCCGGCAGATGCGGAGTATATTCTGCAGAAGAGCAGCCTTTGCCAGGGCTTTTACGGCGCGTCGTCCATGGAGCGCCTGCCGACGGAAGCGGCGCTGACGGAGCAAACCAAGAAATTCATGGCGATCAATCGCCGGAAGGACGCCGCCGAATAGGCGCGCGTCGGGAGGATGCAGATGTCCGGGGAGCTGTCAGGCAGTACGATATCCTGGCTGATCGCGGCGATCATACTGGTCGTCGTCATCGCCTATGTCTTCTATCTCTATTACCGCCGCTCGACCAAGGAGACCGGCTTCGTGCGCACGGGGCTTGGCGGGCAGAAAGTCGTCATCAATGGCGGCGCGTTCGTCATCCCGATCTTCCACGATGTGACCCCCGTCTTCATGCGCACCCACCGGATGGTGGTGCAATGCATCCGCGACCGCGCGCTGATCTCCAAGGACCGGATGCGCGTCGATGTCACCGCGGAGTTCTACGTGCGGGTCGTGCCGACCAAGGACGGCGTTTCCGCCGCCGCCCAGACGCTCGGCCGCCGCAGCATGGACACCGAGGCGTTGCGTGAGCTGGTGGAAGGCCGTTTCGTCGATATCCTCCGCTCGGTTGCTGCGGAAATGACCATGGAAGAACTGCACGAAAAGCGCAGCGAATATGCGCGCCGCGTGCGCGAATCCGTTGTCGAACCGCTGGCCCAGAGCGGTCTGGAGGCCGAGGCCGTCTCGCTCACCAGCCTCGACCAGACCAATATGGAGTTTTTCAACCCATCGAACGCCTTCGACGCTGAAGGTCTCACCCGTCTCACCGAGCAGATCGAACAGCGCAAGAAGCGCCGCAACGACATCGAGCAGGACACGCTGATCGCGATCCGCAAGAAGAACCTCGAAACGGAGCGGCTCGCCCTGGAAATCGACCGCGATGCGCAATTTGCGCGCCTGGATCAGGAGCGCGAGATCGGCACCCAGCAGGCCTCGCAGCGCTCCGAACTTGCCCGTCAGCGCGCCGCGCGCGAGCTGGAATCCGAGCAGGCGCAGATCTCGCTGCGCGAAGGCGTCGAGCGCTCGCGCATCGCGCAGGAGTTGGCGATCGAGCAGCAGCGCATCCGCCGCGAGGTCGAATTGCAGCGGCTGGAGGTGGAGCGGCGCCTGTCGCTGGAACTGGCCGAGCAGAAGCGTTCGATCTCGGTCGCGGAACATGCTCGGGCCCAGCACGAGGCTCAGGCCGCTGCCGAGCAGGCCCGCGCCCTCGCCGTTGCCGCCGAGGAAAACGTCTTCACGGCGCGCGAAGTGGCGGTCGCGGATCGGCGCAAGCAGATCGAATTGATCGCCGCGCAGCAGGACGCCGAGCAGAGCTCGACACGCCTGCTTATCACGGCGAGGGCGGAGCTCGAGGCCGCAGGGAGCCGCGCACAGGCGACCCGCATCGAAGCCGAAAGCAGCGCCGACGCGGAAAAGATCCACGCCCTGGCCGCGCGACTGCGTCACGAGGTCGAATCGGAGGGCATGCGGCTCATGAACGAGGCGCAGAACACGCTGTCGCCAGACGCGCGGGCGGGCGCATTGCGCCGCTTCCTCGTCGAGCGGCTCGATTCCATCATTCGCGAGAGCGTCAAGCCGATGGAGAACATCAGCGAGATCAAGATCTTGCATGTCGATGGGCTGCTGGGAAGCTCAGGCCAGAACGGTTCGAGTGGAGGCTACCGGTCGACCGGGCTGGGCGACGAGGTGGTGAACAGCGCCTTGCGTTATCGCGCCCACGCGCCGCTGATCGACAGGCTGCTCAAGGAAGTCGGCCTTACCGGCGGTGACCTTTCCGGCGGTGATCTGCAAAAGCTGCTTGGACTTTCCGAGACCGGCGGTGGCAAGCAGCTCGATCTGCTCAAGGACAACGAGCCGGACACCTCGGACTATCCGAACTGAGATGGTCAAAGTCTACACATCGAGCGTCATCGACGCGCCCGCCGCCGAAATCTGGGGCCGCATCCGCGACTTCAACGGGCTGCCGAATTGGCATCCGGCGATTGCCGACAGCCGGATCGAATTGCAGCAGCCCGCCGACAAGGTCGGCTGCATCCGCAATTTCACGCTTGAAGGATGGCGGGCGCATCCGCGAGCAGCTGCTTGCTTTGTCCGACTATGATTTCTCCATGACCTATTCGATCCTGGAAAGCCCGATGGGCGTCACGAACTACATCGCGACCTTGAAGCTGACGCCGATCACGGACGGCAACCGGTGCTTCGCCGAATGGACGGCGGAATTCGACTGCGCCCCTGGCCGCGAGTCGGAACTGGCCCGGAATATCGGCCAGGGCGTGTTCCAGGGCGGCTTCGACGCGCTGAAAAGCAGCGCGACGCGGCAGCGGCGCATCGCCTGAACGCGGGGGGCGCTCTCGATGGTCAAAGTCACGCGGAGCACCATTATCGACGCGCCGATCGGCGCGGTCTGGGCGATCCTGCGTGACTTCAACAGCCATGCGGGCTGGCATCCGGCCGTAAGCGTGAGCCGGATCGAGGCGGGGCGGGCGCCCGACGAGATCGGCTGCGTGCGCGATTTCGCGCTCGCGGATGGCGGGGCTTTGCGCGAACAGCTCCTGTCGCTTTCCGACCGCGATCACACGCTCAGCTATTGCATTCTCGATGCACCGATGCCGCTTGAGGGTTATGTCGCCAGCATCCGGCTGAGACCGGTCACGGATGGCGACCGCACATTCTGGTCCTGGGAAAGCCGGTTCGAGACGCCGCCCGACCGTGAGGAGGAACTGGCTCAGCTCGTGAGCGAAGGTATTTACGAGGCCGGCTTTGCGGCGGTGAAGCGCATGCTCGTGAGAGAAAACGGCCCGCCTCCTCGCCGCCCAGCTTCGGCCGCGCCCTCCGCTATCTCCCCGAGGCGGCTTCCACCGGCGCGCGGGGAGACGCTCCGCGCGGGCGCCATCGTCGTGACAGCTTACGGCGGCGCCGACAGGCTGGCATGGCGGGAGATCGCCGTGCCGCCGCCTGGACCGGGCGAAGTCCGCTTGCGGCACACGGCAATCGGCGTGAACTACATCGACATCTACTGCCGCACCGGATATTTCGACCTGCTGAAACCACCAGGCGTGCTGGGCATGGAAGCGGCGGGGATCGTCCTCGACGTGGGGGAGGGCGTGCGCGATCTGTCGCCGGGCGACCGCCTCGCTTATGCATGTGCGCCGGTCGGCGCCTATTGCGAGTTGCGGACGATGGATGCGTCTCTCCTCGTGCCGCTGCCGGCGGACATCGACGATCGATTAGCCGCCGCGGTGCTGCTGAAGGGGATGAGCGCGGAATTTCTGCTCCACCGCGTCCACACGGTGAGCGCGGGCCAAACGGTTCTCGTTCACGCGGCGGCGGGAGGCGTCGGCCAGCTTCTCTGTCAATGGGCGCGCGCGCTGGGCGCCACCGTGATCGGCACGACGGGCAGCCGCGAAAAGGCCCGCATCGCGCGGGACGCAGGGTGCGCGCACACCATCGTCTACACCGAGGAGGATTTTATCCGCCGCGTTGAAGAGATGACCGGCGGACGAGGGGCCGATGTCGTATATGACGCGGTGGGTCGCGATACGTTCGGCAAGTCCTTCGAGGCGCTCGCGACCTGCGGCCATCTCGTCAGTTACGGGCAGGCCTCCGGTCCGGTTCCGCCGATCGACATCGCCGGCTATGCCAGCAAGTCCGCCGCGATCTCCCGCCCCAATTTCGGCCATTACACCGACACGCCGGAAAAGGTCCGCTCGATCACCGACAATCTGTTTCGGGCCATCCGCATGGGGATCCTCCGCGCCAATATCGGGCTGATGCTGCCGCTTCGACTGGCTGCCGACGCGCATCGCGCCCTTGAGGCACGGCGGACTTCGGGCTCGATCATCCTGATTCCTGATAGTGCCGCTTGAGCTGATCAAAATATTTTTTCGCGGCATGTCCGACATCACCCGAATGGTGGAGGCGGCCCCGTCCTGGCACAGGTAGTTTGGCAGCGATGGCACGGTTGTGCGAGGTCTCGTCACCGGCCGTCTCACCGGAAAGGGCAAACGGCGATCGGCCAGCTCGTAGCTGCCGAAGCCATGCTCGCGCCCGACGCCGATCCGAGGTCGAGGGCTGGTCGGCACCGGCATCGGCCTCGTCGCCGGTGCCGGCCATGACCACGGTTTCCGTCATGATCGGGCAGGCGCTGGAGCAGTATGCGGCCCAGGCTACAAGCAACTGGCGGCGCTTGTCGAGCAGGTCGGACCTGCGATAGGCGCGTTCCACTTGGGTGCCGACAGTATGGGCTAGGCACATTTCTGCAATCTCGCGCGGGAAGCTCGTTTCTTCGGCGGCCCAATCGCGAAAGCTCGACCGGAACCCGTGCGGCGTGAAATGACCAAGCCCCATGCGGCGCATCATCATTTCCATTATCATATAGATAGAGGGCGCCCCTGCCTCTGACCCGGAAATAGGTACTGGCTTCCCTCGATGACCAGCAGCGCCGCTATAATCTCGACCGCGCGCGGCACCAACGGTACAGAGTGCGGGCGCCCGCTCTTCATCCGGGTTGCGGGGATTGCCCACACGTCGCCAGCGATCTCGCCGCGCTCGGCAAGGAGCGCCTCGCTGGTCCGCGTCGCGGTAAGAATGGTCAACTCCAGGGCGCGGGCAGCAAGTGCTTCGCGGGCGCGCTTAGTTTGGCGATGAAGGCAGGAATCTCCGGCCACGGCATTGCGGGGTGAAGCGTGACGGTCTTTGCGCCGCTCCGATAGGAGGTGCTTGAGATTGCCGCGCCAGGATGCAGGATTTACAGTTCCGCGATCGCGGAAGCCCTTGGCCACACACCAGTCGAGCACGGCCTCCATTCGGCCGCGCAGGCGACTAGCTGTCTCCGGCTTCTCCGTCCAGATGGGCGACAGCACGCGCAAACAGTCATTAGCGGTGATCTCCATTACATTCATGGCGCCGATGATCGGCTCCGCACGGGCGCTAAGGGTGTTTCGCCGCTGCTGCCGGTGCTTAGCATTCTTCCATCCAGCCTCATGCGCGGCCAGATACTGGCGGCATGCCTCTGCAAAGGTCACATTCTGCGGCTGGGCGCTGGGCTCAACGCGGCGCGCCTCGATCGGGTCAACCGCGCTGGTCCGCAGCTTCCGGGCGGCAGCGGCAAGGTCGCGGGCCGCTTCCAGCGTGACGGTGGGATACGCGCCGAGCCCCATGTCGCGCCGGCTATATCTGAAAATCCAGCTTTTCGTGCCGGTTTTCGTCACGCGCAAATGCAGCCCGCCGCCGTCACCGTGCAGGCCGGGCGTCTTCAGCTTCTTCACTTCCAGCGCGGTTAGCTTGTGGATAGATCGTGCAATTCAGCCTCCAGCCCTGTTTCAACCCATGTTCAAAACGTGGCATCAGGCATATCGCAACGGAGTGCCATGGACGCAAGCGGAAAGCAAATCATTGGAAAACAGCGGCTATTCTAGACAACTGTGGATTGGTATGGATGTCTCTGGTTCCCAGATGGCGGACTCCCTTCCGCCAGATAATATTGATGCTTGCGCTTGATCGCGACGCACTTTTTCGCTGACATACCGTCAAAGAGTCCCGTGGCTGATCCGGTGAAAATCCCACCGCGCAGAATCTCGGCGCAAGCACCTGCATGAAAGGCGGCCGCTTGACTGAGACCGCTTTTCTGCGATGATCGTTATATTCTCATGAATATAACGAGGGTGTCCGCAGTGCCCGAACGCGCGCCGCGATCACATCTGGGATCTCTCGCCGAACCTGCATTGCTCGATCATCGGCACCTGTCTCTCCGCTGCCGCCCTGCGCCAGCTCTTCGCCAAATTAAACCAGCTGGACGCGAAAACGGCGCCTCGGACCACGATCTGCACAGCCGAGCGGTAAGTATCGCTGGGCAGCGCGATGTGGCGGGCAAGCTGCTCAACAAGATGCTCGACAAGCGGCATGAGGCCTACATCAGGCGCTTCACCAAGGCACGGACTGCTCTGGAGGTCCGCTCGCTGTGGGTCGCCGCGCTTGAGCGGGGCGATATTCCCGGAGCCTATTGGGCGGTGCTGTCGCACCCGGCGACCGATCAGGCCCTTGTGACCGAGGTGTTCGGCGAAGTGCATATGCTTTCGCGTCTCGTCGGCATGTCGAATCGCGCCGACATCGTCCGGCTGCGGCAGCTCGAAGGCGAACTTGGCGAACGCAACGAAAAGATCATGCGCCAGGAAGCGCGGCTGCTGCGCATGTCGCGCCAGCGGCAGGAATTAACTCAGCGGATCGAAGAACTCGACCAGGAACTCCGATGCCGCTCCATGCCCACCACCGCCGTTGACGTCGAAGCTTCGGCTGTGCCCGCCCTCAAGCAGCGGTTCGCGGATGAGCGCGCGCGTTCGGCCTTGCTCGTTGTTCGGGTCGGCGAATTGGAGCAGGCGTTAGCGGCTAGAGAGCAGGATCTGCGACGGTTTCAGGAAACCATATTGGCTCTGCGCGATGAACTAGGTGCGCTGGAATCGACCCTGGCCGACGTCACAGGAACTGAAACTGAGAGCACCCGCGCCGTGCCAGATCTCGCAGGCAGACGGCTTCTCTATGTCGGCGGGCGCCCGAAGCAACTTGAGCAACTGCGCTCGCTCGCCTCGCGGCTGGGCGGTACGCTTTTGACCCATGATGGGGGGCATCGAGGAGAGCACGACGCTTTTGCCGGGCCTGGTCAGTCAGGCGGAGATGGTCTTCTTCCCGGTCGATTGCGTCAGCCACGGTGCAGCGGGGCAGGTGAAGCGCCTATGCCGCGGCGCAGGCAAACCGTACATGCCTCTGCGCAGCGCGAGCCTCGCGAGCTTTCTCGCAGCCGTCACTGGTTTGGACTGGGCCAATTCGGCAAGCACGCCCTGACCTGCGTTTGCTCGCTCAGGCCTGCTTGTGTGCCAGCGCCTTCTCGATCGTCTCAATTTCCTGCGCGGCGCTGCGGCTCATCTTGCGCTCGGCCTTCCGATAAAGCGCAATGACGGTATCGCCGAGTTCAGTCAATACCGCGCCGCCTCCGTTACGTCCGCCGCCATGTGCCTCCACGAGCGGCGCCTCAAACATGCGGTTCAACTCATCCACGAGCAGCCAGGCGCGCCTGTAGGACATGCCAAAGTCCCGTCCCGCCGCAGCAATCGAACCGTGACGCTGGATGGCCTCCAGCAACGAGACCTTGCCGGGGCCAAGACGGCGCGTCTCATCAAAATCGAAGCGGAGGGTAATGCGCGTGCTCATGGCACCAATTTAGCGCAAAGCGGACCATGCATCATCCTAATGTATATTATTTCACCCGAACTTTCGCGGACCCGAGGCACGTTTGGAGACAAGGGGTGCGTCGCATCCACATGGCGGGGAGTTGCGAAGCGCTGAACTCTCGAAGGCAGATCACGGGAGCGATGACGGCACACGCTACTCACTTTTCGCCCGGCTGACCACCAGGCGGCCGGATTCGGTTGATTCGACCGAAAGAGCAACGCCGTACAGTTCGCTCAGCCGCTGCGGCGTCAGCACCGACTCAGCGAGACCGGTCTCGAACTCCTTGCGCGGGGTCAGCACCGCGACATGATCGGCGATATCGAAGGCCTGCTCCGGTTCGTGGGTGGAGAGCAGCACGGCGAGACCGTTCGCGGCCATTGCCCGGACCCTGTCGAGCACGAGCATGCGATTGCCGAGATCGAGGCTCGCAGTTGGCTCGTCCATGATGATGATGCGTGCCTCTTGCGCCAGCGCCCTTGCAATCATTGCGAGCTGACGCTGTCCACCGGAGATGCGCATCGAGTCCCTCTCCGCCAGCGATGAGATGCCGAGAGCCGAGAGGGCCGCCATTGCTTTCTCATAGTCGCCGCGGCGGGGCTGGCCAAAGGGGCCGAGAAAGGCGGTTCGGCCCATGATCACCAGGTCGAGGACCGTATAAGCGAAGGCGGCGGGGTGCGCTTGCGGGACATAGGCGATATGGCGCGCAATCTGAGCGCGCGCGAGGCCGCCGAAATCCTCACCGCCGATATGGATGTTGCCGGCGAGGGCCGGAATCAGTCCCAGAAGCGTCTTGAACAGTGTCGTCTTGCCGACACCGTTGGGGCCCAGCAGACAGGTCACTTGCCCCGCGGTCAGGGTGAGATCGATTCCGGTGGCAATGACGGTGTGGCCATAGCCGATCGACAATCCGCGTGCTTCGAGCGCGATCATCGCTCATCCTCCCGTCGTCCGCGCGCCAGCAACCACAGGAAGGCGGGGCCGCCGACCAGGGCGGTGAGGACGCCGAGGGGAATCTCGATACGGGCGGATGAACGGGCCAGCGTGTCGATCGCCACCATGAAGGCGGCGCCGAGGAGAATGGCGGCGGGCAGCAGCCGGTCGAAGCGCGGCCCGACGAGAAGCCGCGCCATATGCGGAACCATCAGCCCGATCCAACCGATGACGCCGGAGATGGCGACGACGCTGGCGGTGATGAGGGTCGCGGCGGCGATCACGATCGCACGCAAACGGCCGACATCGACGCCGAGCGCCTGCGCTTCGTCATCGCCAAGCGACAATACGCCGATCTGCCACCGCAAAAGGATCAGCGGCGCAAGACCGAGGACGACCACAGGCGCGACCGCCGCGACATCCGCCGGCTTCACGCCCGCAAGGCTGCCCAGCAGCCAGAAAGTGATCGCGGGCAATTGCTCATAAGGATCGGCCAGCACTTTGACCATCGAGATGGCGGCCCCGGCGAGCGCCCCGACGACAATTCCGGCGAGGACGAGCACCAGGACTTCGCCGCTCGACCGAAGCGCATGAGCCAAGCCGATTACGATGGCCACCGTCATCAGGCCGGTGCCGAAACCAAGAAACTGAATGGCCGCGACCGGCAATCCGATTGGGATTCCGAATACTGCGCCAAGGCCCGCCCCGGTCGATACGCCGAGGATATCCGGCGATACGAGCGGATTGCCCGACCTCCCTCGTATTGACCGGCAACCGGTCGACAATGTCGGCTGCTGTTTCAACCGGCTTCCCGGCGCAAGTGCGTTTAAACACCTTCTCCGCGACCGCGCCGCCAGCGGTATGAAGCCCCGCGCCGAATGCGGTTCCGAAGGCAAGGTTGCGAAGACTGTCCGCGAGCGAATAATCGCGGCCTTCCTGCGTCGCGGGTTCCGCGATCAATGGCTCGACCAGGGTTGCGCCTAGAAGACCCTCCGCCGCGCCCAGCCCGGACGCCGTCCGACCGCCGAAACCGCTTGCTTGCGCCAGCCATGCCCCGTAATGCGCTTCGCCGACCAAGGGGATGAACGCGGCGGCAATGTTGAGCGGGTAAGCCAAGCTTGCAATGACGGAAACGCCTAGCGCTGTTCCCATGCTCGGGTCATATGCCGCAACCGTCCGGTCGCGGACAGCCCGGCGCCTGGCGCGGTCGATCATGATCGTTGCGGCGGCTTCGGTCGTCTCGCCGGTCCCGAAATCGACTTTGACGCCCGCTTCCTCCGCCATGGCTGCGGCGAGTTCGGCGGAAATCATCTTCGGCGGCTTATAATTGCCGGGAAGGCGTCCATATTTGCCGACGCCATGTTCCGCCGCCGTCAATTCGACGCCGCGCGCGAAGCTCGAAACGGGGGAATTCGCGAAGCACGTTCCCGGCTTGCGCTTCGAAGAATTCCGCGAAGCTGGGTTCCATTTGCGCCAGGCTAGGGCTTCAGATGCATCCCGGAATACGGGCGCTGGTCCTATTGGCGTGAATGTCGTTGGGTCCATTGGCGCGCTATCTGGTAAGAACCCCCAATGTTCAACCAAATAGTTGAATATTGGGGCATGCGCAACCGCGAAGTTGCATGTTCAGTTGTTGTGGATTTCCCCAGAAGGGCGCGTCCGAATTGGAGAAAGTCAAGGCGGCGTGACCTAGATGGGACCTAACTGCGATGGCAACAGCACCAACTGATCCACTGAAAATTTTCGTTCACGCATATCGATTTAGTATCAGACGAACACTTGCGCCGCACTAAGCCCTCAGTGATGGCCTTTATTGGAGTACCTTCCATCGTGCTGTCGGCCTTTTCATCGGAACTGTTTTTCAAATGCATTCATGTCTTGGAAACTGGCAAAGCGCCAATGTGTCACAATCTTTTTGCGCTGTATAAAGGTATAAAGTCTTCGACGAAGAAGCGAATTACTGAATATTGGGATATTGCTATTCTAAAACACGAACCAGCATTTGTGATGAATGAAGCCAAGTCCGGTAAAACGATCGCGCGTGACCTCCCGGGAGCGCTGCATCATTGCGCCAGGGCATTCGAGGGAATGAGGTACATTTATGAGGACCCATTAAAGACGAATTTTTATATGATTGATTTAGCACGAATACTTCATACGGTGATCACGGACATCAAACCAGAATGGAAGAACATAGGGCCTGCGCCTGCGAAACTGATGGAGACAGGATTGTAGACCAGACCTGGTAGTCTAACCCGGAAAATCACTGAAAAATTGATGCGGATCAAAGGTTATGAGTGTAGTTGGTGCCCAGAAGAGGACTCGAACCTCCACTCCTTGCGGAACACGGACCTGAACCGTGCGCGTCTACCAATTCCGCCATCTGGGCAATAGGGTGTTCAACTAAGGCCCATGCGTCGCTTTGTCAATCGCGGTCTCGGCCCGCATAGGCTCTTTATACGCTTTGCTATAAACTACGTCCGACACAACGTTCGCAAATGGCCGTGCTGAAGTGGATCAACGCATCGCACCTCCTTTTTTTGATCCCGCCGAAACGCGCGCGGCGCTGGCGGAGATGTGGCGCCGGCATGGCCAGACCGGCCCGGCGCTGCGGGAGGAATTGCTCGGCTTCCTGAAGAAGCTTTTGCAGGATGCCCGCGCGGCCGCCAGGGAAGGCCTTGAAGCCGATGGCAATGGCCGCCGCTGCGCCCGGTCGCTGTCGATCTTCCAGGACGAGCTGATTCGGCTGATTTACGATTTCGCCACGACTTACGTGCACAACGCCAACAATCCGTCGGCAGCCGAGCGCATGGCCATCATCGCCACCGGCGGGTATGGCCGCGGGCTTATGGCGCCCTACTCCGACGTCGATCTCCTGTTCCTGCTGCCCTACAAGCAGACTCCCTGGGGCGAGAGCATCGTCGAATATATCCTATATCTGCTGTGGGATTTGGGGCTGAAGGTCGGTCACGCCACGCGCTCGATCGAGCAGACCATCCGCTTCGCCAAATCGGACATCCTCACCCATACGACCCTGCTCGACGCGCGATTCATCCTTGGCGACGAAGAGCTCTGGCGCAAATTCGATACCCTGTTCCGCGAGCAGCTGCTCTCGGGTGGGCACCGCGAATTCATCGCCGCGAAGCTTGAGGAACGGGACAAGCGACACGAGCGTACAGGCGCCTCGCGCTACAGGGTCGAGCCGAATATCAAGGAGGGTAAGGGGGGCCTGCGTGATCTGCATACGCTTTACTGGATCACCAAGCATCTCTATCCAAAGCTGGCGGGAGAAAACTTCGTCGAGGCGGGCATTTACACTAAGGCCGAATACGGCTTGTACCGGCGCTGCGAGGATTTTCTCTGGACGGTCCGCTGCCATCTGCATTTCCTCTCCGGCAAGCCGGAAGAGCGCCTCACTTTCGATGTGCAGCAGCAGATGGCCGAGCGCCTGCACTACCGCGACCGGGGCGGCCTCATGGCCGTCGAGCGCTTCATGAAGCACTATTTTCTCGTGGCCAAGGATGTCGGCGACCTGACGCGCATCCTGTGCTCCAGCCTGGAAGTGAAGCAGCTCAAGGGCATCAACCAGCTCAATAGTCTTCTGCTGCCGCTGACCTGGAGCGCCCGCGCCCGCCTCAGCGCCACCACCGACTTCCGCATCGAAAACGGCCGGATCGCGGTGAAAAGCCGCGATGTGTTCAAGAACGATCCGGTCAATCTCATCCGGATCTTCGCCATAGCGGAACGGCACAATGTGCAATTCCATCCGGAAGCGTTGCGGCTGGTTCGCGCCTCGCTGCGGCTCATCGACGACAAGCTGCGCAACGATCCCGAAGCGAACCGGCTGTTCATGGAAGTTCTGACGGCGCGGCACCGGCCGGACGTCACTTTGCGCAAGATGAACGAGGCCGGGGTGCTCGGCCGCTTCATCCCCGATTTCGGCCGCATCGTGGCGATGATGCAGTTCAACATGTATCACCACTACACCGTGGATGAGCATTCCATCCGCGCCATCGGCGTGCTTTCCGCCATCGAACGCGGCGGACTGGAAAGCGAGCTGCCGCTATCCACCGAGATCATCCAGAGCATCGGCAACCGGCGCGCCCTGTACGTCGCCCTGTTCCTGCACGACATCGCCAAGGGCCGCGACGAGGACCATTCCGTCGTCGGCGCGCGCATCGCACGCGAGCTGGGGCCGCGTTTCGGCCTGCGTCCCGATGAAACCGCGACCGCCGCGTGGCTCATCGAAAACCATCTCGTCATGAGCCAGTTTGCCCAGAGCCGAGACCTGCACGACCCGAAAACCATCCGCGACTTTGCCAATATCGTGCAGAGCCGCGAATTGCTCATGCTGCTGGTCATCCTCACTGCGGCCGATATTCGCGCCGTGGGGCCGGGCGTCTGGACCGGTTGGAAGGGCCAGCTCCTGCGGCAGCTCTACTACGAGACGGAGCCCCTGCTGACCGGCGGCCATACCGGCGTGCCGCGCGAGACACGCATCAGGGCGGCGATCGGCGAGTTCCGCAAGGCGGTCTCGGCTCGGCCGGAAGCTGAGGTCGAGGCGTTCGTCGGACGGCAGGACGCGGCCTATTGGATGCGGACCAGCCTCGCTCACCAGTTGATCCACGCCAACCTCATGCGAAGGGCAAGCGAGCGGGAGCCGGCCTTCGCGTACCACATCACCACCGACACCTTCACCTCGCTGACCGAGCTGCATTTGTGGACCGCCGACCGACCCGGCCTTACCGCCGTGATCGCGGGCGCGTGCGCGGCGGCGAAGGCCAACATCGTCGGTGCAAGCTTGAGCACGACCCGCGACGGCATGGCGATCAACAGCTTCTCCTTGCACCGCCAGTTTCCGGACGACCGCGAAGAGAAGGAGTTCACTGCACGGATCGCCGCGAATATCGAGCTGGCGCTCAAAGGCAAGCGAGACATCCGCAAAATCGTCTCGCAGAAGACCCGGCCACGCCCACGGCTGGAGACGTTCAGCGTAGAGCCGCGAGTCAGCATCGACAATTCCCTGTCCGACGAACTGACCGTGATCGAGGTAAATGGGCTCGACCGTACCGGACTGCTTTACGACCTTGCGTCCATCCTCACCAATCTGAGCATCGACATCTCTTCGGCTCATATCGCGACCTTTGGCGAAAAGGCGGTGGACGTGTTTTACGTCACCGACAGCACCGGCAAGAAGATCACACGCGAGGCAACCCAGAAGAAACTGCGCGAATTGCTGCTGGAAGCGTTCGAGCGTGTCAGCGAGCTGGTGGCCGAAGACTCTGGAAGTTGATACGGCTTCGCCTTGCTCTGGCGCAAAAGGCCAGCTATTTGCGTGGCAATGAAACTTTATCGCTCGATCGCCACCGTAAGCGGCTTTACCGCCCTTAGCCGTGTGCTTGGCTTTGTCCGGGACATGCTGACCGCCGCCGTGCTCGGCGCCGGCCCCGTGGCGGACGCCTTCTTCGTGGCCTTCCGGCTGCCCAACCTGTTCCGCTCCCTGTTCGCGGAAGGTGCGTTCAATTCCGCCTTCGTGCCGCTGTTCTCGAAGAATCTGCAAAGCGATGGCAAGGAAGGGGCGCGCAATTTCGCCGAGGAAGCTCTGGCGGTTTTGCTCGTCGCGCTGCTTTTCATCACCATTCTGGCGGAAATCGCCATGCCGTGGCTGGTGGCCTTCATCGCCCCCGGTTTCGGGGAGCACACGGAGAAATTCGAGCTTGCCGTTCTGCTGACGCGGATCACCTTCCCCTATTTGCTGTGCATGTCGCTCACCGCGCTCGCGGCGGGGGTTCTGAATGCGCTAGGACGCTTCGCAGCGGCCGCGGCGGCACCGATCATCCTCAATGTCGTGCTGTCGGCGGCCATGATCCTCGCCGCGTCGATCGGTTTGCGGGACCGGCCGGAAGCGGCGGTGATGCTCGCCTGGGCGGTGTCGGTCGCCGGTTTCGCTCAACTCGCCTTTCTCGCGGTCGCGGCGGGCCGCCAGGGCATGAATCTGCGCTTTCGCCGGCCGCGCCTGACGCCGCAGGTCAAGCGGCTGTTCGCGCTGGCTCTGCCCGGCATCGCGACCGCAGGTATCACGCAGATCAACCTGTTCATCGGCACGATGATCGCGTCGCTCTCCGAGGGCGCGGTTTCCTACCTATATTACGCGGACCGCATCAATCAGTTGCCGCTCGGTATCGTCGGTATCGCCATAGGCGTGGTGCTGCTGCCGGAATTGTCGCAGAAGCTCAACGGCGGCGACGCGCGGGCGGCGATGACCAGCCACAACCGCTCGCTTGAATTCGCCCTGCTGCTGACGCTGCCCGCGGCGGCGGCCTTGTGCGTCGTGCCCGGCCCGATCATCCAGGTGCTGTTCGAACGCGGCGCGTTCCATGCGGGCGACACCGCGGCCGTTTCCATGGCGCTTGCCGCATTCGCCGTGGGCTTGCCCGCTTCGGTGCTTATCCGCGTCTTCCTGCCGGGCTTTTTCGCACGCGAGGACACGCGGACGCCGATGATCTTTGCGGGGATCAGCGCTTCCGTGAACATCGTCGGCTCGCTCAGCCTGTTCTTTGTCCTCGGCCATGTCGGCATCGCGATTGCGACGAGCCTTGCCGCATGGACGAACGCAATTCTGCTGGGGGCGACGCTGCTGCGCCGAGGGCATTTCGAGCCCGACGCGGCATTGAAGCGCCGAGGCACGCTGATCGCCTTGGCCAGCGTGGTAATGGCGGTCGCGCTGTGGTTCGCCGCTACGCCGCTCGCTGACTACTTTGCCCCGGCGAACGGCATCATGGTGCAGCTTCTGGCGCTCGGCACCCTGATCGCGGGGGGCGGCATCGTCTATCTCGCGGTGGGGCAGGCGACGGGCGCGGCGAATTATCGCTCGCTTTGGCGATCGGTCGCGCGAGGTTAGCGGCTAAGCGGGTTTGTCCAGGGTTACCCCACGATCTAGATCGTGGGGTGCGCAGCATTACTGCTGGCTTCGCTGGCAGTGGCTTGCGCCTCTCCATTCCCATCGCGACCGCTATAATCTCGAGCGCGGCTTCCGGCGGATCGTCACCGCTGCCCTGCTCGGGCTCGACCTGCCCGCAATAGCGCGGCGATCGCGTCTAGACGAACAGGAGGTAGAGGATCACCGCGAGGGCGACAGCACCAGCCGCGCCGGCCAGCCAGATCCAGGGCGGCACCATGCCGGCGGCGCTGGCTTCTGGCGGCGTGTCGCCGGCGATGATCTGGCCAAACCGGTCGAAGAACTGCCCGGCCATGTGATTGGCAGTGGATTCGATCAGCCGCGAGCCGATCTGCGCGAGCTTGCCGGAGATCTGCGCATCGGCGTTCCAGGTCAGCCGCGTACCGCCGGCGGCGGGTTCGAGCCGGACCTTGGCGCCGCCCTTGGCGCTGCCGGCAGCCCCGCCGGAGCCTTCACCCGATATGGTATACCCGTTCGGCGGATTAAGGTCGGACAACCGGACGGTGCCGTTGAAACGCGCCTGCACCGGGCCGATCTTGGCGGCGACGGTCGCCCGATAGCTGCCATCCGGTTGTTGCTGAAAGCTTTCGCAGCCCGGGATCGACTGCCGGAGGGTGTCCGGATCATTGAGCGCCGTCCAGACTCTCGCCTGCGGCGCGTTGAGAATTTTCTCGCCGGACATCTTCATGTGTCATTCTCCATGACGCTTCGAACTCCCATTTAAGCGCAACATGGGCGCGTCGCGCAATCGCGGCGACGGAAGAAGCGATTTGACCGGCAGCCCGCTTGTGGCAGGCCGGGAGCTCGGGATGGGGCTGGGATACGAGGGCGGTGGGACGCGATCGCGCCAGACGGGGGACTAGAAGACGTCCCGCCCGCCGTTGTCACTCAATTTTCTGCCCACACCGACGATCAGCCAGACAGCGCGGCTCGCAGCGCTCGCAAGAGCGCGTCAGGCTGTTCGACGGGCGGATCGTCGGCGCAGTTCTCGATCACCTGCAGAGGCCATCCGAAGCGGGCGCTAGCCGCTTCCGCCACGGACAGCGGCGTCGCGCGATCCTGCCGTCCCCAGACCAAACTGGTGGGAACGGCGATGCGTGCGAGATCGTCAGGGGGGATCGCGGGAAACCCAAATTCATTCATGAGGGTGGTGAGCGCGGCCTGAACACTCGGGCGCGCGGACACGATCGAGATTATAGGCCTCGAACGGCTGCCAGAGCTTGCCCATTTGCCGGGTCAGGGCATCCAGATCGAATGCACATTGACGCCAAAGAGTCGTATGTGCGTCCGCTGGTCGGCTGCATGAGGAATTGCTGCAGGGCCTGCCCGAATTCCGGAGCCGGCTGGAACGGGCTTAAGACCGAACGTGTCCACGAGTATGAGCTGGTTGATCCGCGTTCAGGGTGATCGGCGGCGAATCGGGAAGCCATGGCCCCGCCAAGCAATTGCCCGACCAGAGCCGGCGGCGAGCCGCAGGTCTGCTCGATCAGTTCGCCCAGCCAGGCTGAACACGTGACTCGGCGTCCAGCCGCCTTCAAGCACGTCCGAGACGCCGTGGCCGGGAAGGTCGGGGAGCGATCACGCGATGTGTCGCCATAAGCCCGGGGATCACGCGCATCCAGTGAGCCGCATAACCGGCAGGGCCGTGCAGCAGGATCACCGGCGGGCCATCGCCGCCCTCCAGCACGGAGGTCGAAATCCCCGCGAGTTCCAGCCGCCGTTCAGCGGCCGGCATCGTCGCGAGAAGCTTCGGCGAGCCTGCTCGGCCGCGCTCGTGGCTATCCTCGTTCCTTCGACTGATTGTGATTGGCGCTCAGCGCTTGCTGTTCGGTCCATGGCCTTCATCTCCTTAGTCTCCGCAGTTTCGTTCTGCGGTCCAATTCTAGGGGAGATGCGATTGTCGCGCTTCGGGAGGACTACCCAATCTTCGACGGGCGACGACATGGGTAATATTCCCCATGCCCCGCCTCAGACCGGTCAGATGAGCTTATGCTCATAGGCAAAAGCAGTCGCGGCGGCCCGCGACGGCACATTCAGCTTATTGAAGATATTACTGACATGCCTGTCGACCGTCCTTTCACTCGAGAAAAAGCCGGGTGGCGATGGCTTTGTTGGTGTCGCCCGTGGCGACCAAGCGAAGCACCTGAAGTTCGCGCGCGGTCAATCCGTGGGTGTGAACCGGCGAAGCGCCGTGAGACGAGCGACGCCATGCGCGCGAGGTCGGGCGTCGCCCCAAGCCGTTCGAGCACCGCCTTCGCCGCGTCCAGTTCCAGCGACGCTCCGTCTTCGTCTCCCAGGGCGCGGCATGCAAGCCCCACCAGCAAACGCACGCGTGCTCCCATATACGGCGCCTCTGCCTCCTGCCATGTCTGCCAGGCCCGCCTGAATGAGGTCAGCGCGGCACGGGGATCGCCGTCCTCCAGCTCGATCGCGCCACGGGCCTGGGCCGCGATCGCGCCGAGCACACCCATATCAAGCCTGTCGGCGATCTGCTCCAATTCCAGGCAGGCGCTGCGGGCTTCTTCGATCTCCCCGATGGCGATCATGATCTCCACGCAAGCCTATAGCAGCCTCGTGCGTTGAAGCTGCGCTGCAGGCGTGCCCATGGCGCGCCGGATCGTGGCGGCCGCGCTGTCGGCGCGCCCTTGCGCCAAGCGCAGCAAGGCAAGACCCGGTTGCGGGTCGCGGCCCCACTGACTTGAGCTCCGATACGCCGTTTCCGCTGCGCTGAAATCGCCCCTGAGCCGATGCACCTCCGCTTCCTGGTAGAATGCGGCGGCGACGGATCGCCGGTTGGCCGCCTGGAGCGCAGCGTTCACATGCGCGCCGCGCTTCATCCACCGAATCCTGCCAGGCGCCTTGAAGCTGCAGGATTTCCGCGCGATGCACGGAGCAAAGGCCGGTGAAGGCGACCAGTTGATCCTGTTCGGCACACCATCGCGCCAGTGCAGCCGTCCATTCGCGCGCGCGGTGCCAGGCATAGACCTCCTGGCAGGCCTCGATGACACTGCAATAGACCAAGCCCGTCATCAGCGGCGACAGCTCCCCTGACGTAACGCCGAGCATGGCTTCGTCCAGCAGGGTGAGCCCTTCGGCGAACGCCCTTGCCGAATGCGAACCAGGCCTTGAATGTGACGCGCACAGGCGACCAGATCGCCCTGCCGGCAATGTTCGCCGATTTCGGCGGCGCGGGCCGCTGTGGAATAGGCGGCCTCGCTATCGCCCGCTGCAAGATGCTGTTCCACAAGCGGCACCAGGAGATACCCCCGCTCGGCACAGCCATCGTCCTCTCCCTCGACCAGCCGCTGAGCACGCGCAAGCCAACCGCTCGCCCGGCCCATCTCACCGCGAAACATAAGCCGCAGGCCCAGCCAGAAGGCGCAGCGCGCCGCGCGCAGGCTTTCGCCGCACTCCGCATATGCGTCGTAGGTGCGACCGAGGGCGGCCAGATAATCGTCATCCTGGCCGGTCAGATAGGCGGACATGGCGAGCAATTCGAGATCGTCGCCTCCGAGCCCTCCCGCATGATCGGCAGTCGACAGCGATCGATAGGCGTCCGCCCAGGCTCGCCGCGCGTAATACGCACGACCACGTTCGAGCTCGCCGCCAAGCGTGTCCATGTTCATGGTACTGAACTATACCACCAGGATGCCAGGAAAGAAGCGACCGAAACGAACGTCTGGCGGATTGCTTCGGTCGGCGCCCTTGCGCCGCTTTGCGGCGTCGTTGCCTATCCGGTGGTTCTCGGGCCATCGATCGCCGACGGCCAGGAAGGACTGCGAGGACACGACCCTCCTTACCGCCTTCGGCGCGATCGCGGCGAACAAAGCGGTTGTCGAGCAGGCGCGCAGCCTTCAGCCGCAGGGCTACACACCGATCACTTACGCATTGACTTTTGGCCGCGCAGGATCGGGGCGCGGAGGACGTCACGTCCCGCTGCATGATCTCGCGCTTAGGGTCGATGAAGCTTGGCGTGCCGGGACCGGCGCTCTTCGTGGATCGCCGCAATGTCGTCATCGACCAAAGGCGCATATTTCTCCCGCAGCCGCTCGAATTCGCCATGAATTTCGTCCAGCTCCGCATCCGTCATATTGTCCAGAGAAACAAATCCGGTTCGCGCGCCCGCGACCCCGCGGAGCAGTTCGTCGAGTTTGAGGCGGATGATGCGGGATTTGCGATTTTGAGTATTTTGGATGAGAAACACGATCAGGAAGGTGATAATCGTAGTGCCCGTATTGATGACGAGTTGCCAAGTATCCGAATAGTGGAAGAAGGGGCCAAGCACCCCCCAGAGCACGATACTCGCCACAGCAAGTGCAAACGCCAATGGCGTGCCGACCGCGTGGGCGGTTTTCTCCGCATATATTCGAAAAAGCTCATCCAATTTGCTACGTTGTGCTGTGTTGTTTTCGTATGGCATGGTCGAAGGTTCCCGATAACCAGCAAGCAGAGACGATGTCAGGTCGGTGCGATTGGGACCTCTCAGAGGAGATACGTCAAATCGGCACTGCGGATTAAGTTGGATTGCTTTTTCTCGAGAGACCAATTTCATTGGCGAGGAGCCGGAAAGCAGCTCGGTAACTCGCTCGGACCTAACCGTCCACATCTCATAAGGTTCAATGCAAGGAAAACCAGCCAATGTCGGACGTTCTACCCCTGTCACGCGACATCATCGCGACACTCGAAAATTGCACGACCGCGACGCTGACCACCGTGCTCCTCAAGAAGGGCTTGCGCAATGTGTGGCTGCGCGGAACGCGGCCGATACGGGCGGGTCAGCCGCGCCGGGCCGGCCGGGCGTTCACGCTCCGCTTCGTGCCCGCCCGCGAGGATCTGGCGACGCCCGAGAGCTGGGCCTCGCCGATCTCGACGCGAGCCGCCATCGAAGCCATGCCCGAGGGCGTCATCGCCGTCGCCGGCAGCATGGGCACGACGGATGCCGGCATCTTCGGCGATATTCTCTGCGCACGCATGGTCAAGCGGCAGGTCGCCGCGCTGATCACCGACGGCGTAGTGCGCGACATGAGCGGCGTGCTGTCCACCGGCCTCGATATCTGGTGCCAGGGCGCAGCCGCGCCGCCATCCGTGGCCGGCCTCACCTTTGTCGGCTGGCAGCAGCCGATCGGCTGCGGCGGCGTTGCGGTGTTTCCCAACGACGTGATCGTGGTCGATGAGGATGGCGCCGTCTGCATCCCTCAGGCGCTCGTCGACCACGTCGTGTCCGAGGCGCCGGCCCAGGAGCGCTTGGAAGCGTGGATTATGGACGAGGTGGGACGCGGGGTGGCTCTGCCGGGCCTCTACCCGATGAACGCGGAGACTAAGGCGAGATACGCGGAGTTCGAAGCCAAACGGCAAGGGTCATAGAAGTCCCGTCGCCCCGGCCGTTAGCGCCGGGGCCCATTCACCTAGAATTTCGGCAATGCAATTGCGGTCATGCGATTGGATCCCGGCTCGCCGCTTCGCGGCGTCCGGGACGACATCAACAATGCTAGAACCGCGCCGTGGATTCCGCCATTGCCGGCGGACAATCGCCGAGGCGGCGGGCATGCTGCACTTCGACCATCGTCATGTTTTTCGCCCCCATGACCATGGCGATACGGCCGGCGAACGCACCTGGCGCTAGCGTATAGGTCGCGCGCGCCCTGGCGGCGCCACGGCCAGGGCAGACGATGTCATATTGGAGGGCCGCATCATCCATCACCAAATTTGCGGTGCTGCAATCCGCGAAAGGGTTGTTGGTGCTCAGCACGGGAACGGGGATCTCGCCCTCGGCTCGGGCGGCGCGAACACAAATTGTGGCCGTCCGGTCGATGGCCCATCGCTCGAGATGGGGCAGCTCAAGCCTGGCGGTGACTTCGTAGGCGCCGCTTCGCAGCGATAGCTGGTCGGCGCGCGTGGGATTGCCGGCCTGAGCGAGTGCAATTGCGAAGATGGCGGCTGCCAATGTGCAAAGCGGCTTCATGCGGGCCTCCCTTCAGCGCATGTCCGATCCGATGCGCTCGTGTCCATATGCTTGACCTCAGCCTATCCGAAACAGGACGAGATCGCCGCTCCGTTTCTTGCGGTCAAACCGGCGGCGCGAATTCGCGCCCTGCCGCTACTCCGCCGGCGCGGCGATCGGCGCGCGGGCGCTTGCGACGAGTTTGAACAGCACGGCGCAGGCGAAGACGATGGCGCCGAACAACGCCGCCACGGCCAATACGCTGGGAAAGCCGCCCTGCGCGTGCAGAAGCGCGATCATCGGGGCCGCGGCGCCGCTTGCCGTGAAGCCGAGGAAATAGCGCACGCTGAACGCCTTCGCCCGATATTGCGCCGGCACGTAGCGCGCGATCATCGCGTCGTTGATGACGACCTGACCGTAGATCGCCGCCATGGCCAGGGCCAGCCCGCAAAGCAGCGGCAACGCCGGTCGAGACGGCCGCAAGGCCAAGTCCCGACGGGCTGCAGCACCGATAGCCCGACAAAAATGCTCGGCAGGCTGAAACGATCGACGAGCCGGCCGATCAGCCAGTTGCGTCATCGCGCCGAAAACGAACACCGCGGTCGCCAGCGAGCCGGTCATCGCGAGCGGCAGCGCCAGGCCGACGCGCTCATCGATGACCTTGGGCAGCGCGATCGTGGTGACGTTGAACGTCATGCCGCCGGCAATAATCGCGACCGCGAACACCAGCAGCAGGGCAAGAGGCCGCCCGGCCTGCGTCGACCTGCGCGGTGGGCTTTGCTGCGCCCGCTTCATGCCCGTCCCCAGGGACGAGGGCCAGAAAGGCAATCCCGACCGCCAGGCAAACGAGGCCGGGCGCGACGAATGCCAGCCGCCAACCGAGCGTCGCCGCGAGCAAGGCCGTGACCGCCGAGCCGAAGCCGCGCCCAGATTGCCCCACACCCCGTTCCAGCCCAGATCGCGTCCGAGCCGGCGGGCGTGGGTGACGAGCATGGCCGAGCCGATCGGATGATAGATCGCCGAGAACACGCCCAGCACGAGCAGCCATGCCGGCGAGCGCGATCGACGTTCCTGCCGTCGCCAAGGCCAGGCAGGAGAGCCCGTAGCCGACAAAAAAGACCGCCAGCAGGTTGCGCCGTCCTACCCGCTCGGCGATCCAGCCCATCGGCAGCGAGAACAGGCCGAAAGCGACGAACGCGCCGGTCGAGAGGCCGATCAGCGTCGCCGTAGTCGAGACCGCGCTCCGGGGCGATAGCGATCACGGCCGTCGGATAGATCAGCAGCACGAAGTGATCGAACGCATGCGCGATGTTGACGAAGATGATGGTGCGGCGGGACAGAGTATCGGCTTGCATGAGTGCATCCTGGACAATCGCCATCATGATACGCGGGCCCGATCGCGCCGTGGGGTCTTTTTTGTGTGATCGGCCGACATGCGGTGTCGACGCCGCTGGAGCGGAGGGGTTGACGGAACGCTCCACCTCCATTATTTAGCACATACGTTAATTAACAAGAATGTTAATCATGACCGCTGTCGACACCCTCAGCATGACCCTCGTCCGCCCTGGCCGATCCAACCCGCCGGGCCATCCTTGCGCGCCTGTCGCAGGGCGAGGCGACGGTCAACGAATTGGCTGCGCCGTTCGCCATCAGCCTGCCGGCCATTTCGCGTCACCTCAAGGTGCTCGAGACCGCGGGGCTGATATCGCGCGGCCGCGAAGCACAGTGGCGGCCATGCCGGCTTGAGGCCGAACCGCTCAAGGCCGCTCGACGGCTGGCTGGATCGCTACCGCCGCCATTGGGAGGGAAGCTTCGACAAGATGGATGCCTATCTCGCCACGATCACGAAAGGAAACGGCAATGACGAAACGCACTAGCGGCAAGAAACTCGCCGACGACGAGCTGCTGATCACCCGGACCTTCGACGCTCCGGTTTCGCTGGTGTTCCGCATCTGGCAAGAGCGCGAGCACATGATGCGCTGGCTCGGCCCCAAGGCGTTCACCTGCACCAGCCTCGATCTCGATTTCCGTCCCGGCGGCAAATGGCGCGCCTGCATCGACGTCCGATGCCTATGGCGAGAGCTGGATGGGCGGCGAGTTCCGCGAAATCGAGAAGGACAAGCGCATCGTCTACAGCTTCGCCTGGGAGGATGGCCGCGACCAACCCGGCATCGACACGCTCATCACGGTGACCTTCGAAGAGGAGGACGGCAAGACCGTGCAGAGCTTCCATCAGGCGCCTTTCATCAACGTCGAGGCGCGCGACAGCCATGTCGAGCGGCTGGAACGAGTGCATCGACAAGGAGCAGGCCTATGCCGAAAGCCTCGCCGAGCGAAAACGGGCATGATCACCATCTCCGCGTTCAAATGGGTGCCGCCCTTCGCGCAAGGGCCAGGTGCGCGACCTTCGCGTCCGGTGGGCGCTCGAGGAGGCCGGTCTTCCCTACCGGGCGAGGCTGATCGATGCCGACGATCAGGCATCCGCCGGCTATCGCGCGCTGCAGCCCTTCGGGCAGGTGCCGATCTTCGAGGAGGACGGTCTCGTCCTCTTCGAATCGGGATCGATCGTGCTGCACATCGGAGAGCGGAGCGAAACGCTGCTTCCCACCGACGAGGCCGCGAGGGCACGCGCCATCACCTGGCTGTTCGCCGCGCTCAACACGATCGAGGTGGTGATCCAGCCGCTCGCCGAGATCGATCTTTTCCACGCCGGCGAGGACTGGGCGAAAGCCCGCCGGCCGGACGCGGAGAGGGCGGTCAAGCGGCGGCTGGCGGAACTCGCCGCGCGGCTTGGCGATCGCGACTATCTGGAGGACCGCTTCACCGCCGGCGACCTCATGATGACGACAGTGCTGAGGATCCTGCGGCATACCGACCTCGTCGAGGCCGAGCCGAAGCTGCATGCATATAAGGAGCGCTGCGAGGCGCGGCCGGCATTTCAGCGCGCACTTCGCGATCAATTGGCCGCGTTCGAAAAGCCCAGCAAATAGCCGAAATCTCCCCCCGCGTAAAAATCACGAAGCCGGCGCATGAACCACGGGCCTCGGCGCATCTCTCAGCCTTAGAACCGGCAGGTCCGGGATCGCCGGCCTGTGTATGGCGACGCCGAACATGACAAGCAGCACGCCGATCGCATCCTGCACGCTCGGGATCTGGGCGAGCACGATGGCGCCGATCAGCGCGGCGGTCGCCGGCAGCAGCGCGAGCATGAACGCGAAGCTCGCCCGCGGCAGACGCGACATCGCCATTTGATCGCAGACATATGGGATGACGGACGAGCAAAGGCCGACGGCGATGCCCGCAAGCAGCAATTGCGGCGCGCCGAGGATGCTGACGACCTGAGCGAGCCCGATCGGCATGATGAACAGAAAGGCGATCGCCATCGCCGCGCCGAGCCGTTCGACGCCGCCGCTTGCCCCGCCTTCGGACGATCTTGTGGCCGAGCATGATGTAGCCGACGAACAGCGCGCCATTCACAAATGCCCAGAACAGGCCCAGCGGATCGCTCGACCATTTGACGTCGATCAGCAGGAACACGCCGAGCATGGCGAATATCAGCGCCGCGACATTGCGGGCGGTTCGCAAGCCATAGACCGCGACGCCGATCGTCCCGACGAACTCCATCGCCGCGACAAGGCTCATCGGCAGCCGATCGAGCGCCAGATAGAACGACGTGTTCATGATGGCGAGGCAAGCGCCCAGGCCGATCAGCAGCCATCCGCGTTCTCGGATCGGCATTCGCGTATCGTCCGCCATGGCCTGGTCCAGGGCGCGAAGATCAGGGCGGCCGACGCAATCCGCAGCCAGGCGACGCCGAGCACGCCGACCGCCGGGAACAGCAGCACGGCGAAGGACGGGCCGAGATAGTGGAAGACGGCGCTCACGCCGAACCAGACATGCGGCGGGGCGGAATGGGCGATCCGGGTCAGGGTCGGACGGGGGCGGGACATGCGATTCTCCATGGCTGAAGTATGAGAGACGCAGGGGTCTGTTTATATGGGCGGCAAAAGGCTATGATCGGAATTGTGCCCATAGGATCAAAGGCAAATCCGGATGAAACGCCTTCGATATGAAAATGGAAGCCTGGACGCGATCGACGCGCGTATCCTCGACGCTCTGGCCAAGGACGCGCGGACGCAGCATCGCCGAGCTGGCGCGCATAGTCGGCCTGTCCGCGCCGAGCGTCTCCGAGCGGATCACGCGGCTGGAGGAAGCCGGGGTGATCGAAGGCTATACGCTCGCGGTCAACCCGAAGGCGCTCGGCCTGCCGATCGCGGCCTGGTTGCGCATCAGGCCCGTTCCCGGACAGCTTCAGCAGGTCGCGGAGATCTTGCAGGAGCTGCCGGAGATCGTCGAATGCGACCGGATCACCGGCGAGGACTGCTTTATCGCGCGCGTGCACGTTCGCTCTATCGAAGATCTGGAGAGGCTGATCGATCGGATCATCCCCCATGCGATGACCAACACTTCGATCGTCCAGTCGTCGCCGGTCAAGCGGCGCTTGCCGCCGATCCTCGGAGACGACAGACGCTGACGCCTGCCGGATTCCCGGTTCACCCAGGACGCACCAGTTCCCATTGCGCGTCGACCGTGGCGTAATCATTGTAGCCGCAGCGCGCGATCGCCTGCGCCTTCACCGCATCAAACCGCCCATCGCGGATGAATTCGTCCTTGATGTGCGTGGCGACCACCTGGCCGATGGTCAGGAATTTGCCGGTCGGCTCGCCGTCCAGGTCCCGCAGCTCGATGAAATGCACCACCTTGCATTCGAGCGCCGCTGGGCTCTCGGCGACGAAGGGCGGCCGCACCAGGCGCGACGGCGCCATGGTGAGATCGGCGAAGTCGAATTCGTTCTGGCCTTCGCGCAGGCTCGCCGAAGACAGGTTCATCTGCTTGGCCAAAGGCAGAGTAGCGAGGCTGAAGGTGAATTCGCCCGTATCGCGGACGTTCCGGGGGCTGTCCTTCAAGCCCTCGCTGGAGAAGGCGATCATGTTCGGACGGCTGCCGACCGCGTTGAAGAAGGAATAGGGGGCGAGGTTGGGCCGGCCCTCCTTGTCGCAAGTGCCGATCCAGCCGATCGGCCTCGGTGCGATGATCGCCTTGAACGGGTCGAAGGGCAGTCCATGCGGTTCGTCCGCGGTGTAGTACAAGGCGTTCTCCGTTGAGTTCGCAGGCAGGAACGAGCCGGACTAAAGATTGCGCAGCGCTTCACTGCCGCGATATATGGCGAAGACGCGTGCCGGTTGCGAGCCGAACAGCATGACCTCGTAGGTTTCAGGCTCCCCGCCTTCCATCCCCGGCGAGCCGATGGGCATGCCTGGCACGGCGAGACCCTTGCCCTCAGGCTTTTCCTTGAGCAGCCGGACGACGGCCGGCGCGGGCACGTGACCTTCCAGCACATAGCCGGCGACCTCGGCGGTATGGCACGAGGCAAGGTCATCCGGCACGCCGAGGCGCGATTTGACAGTCCGCATATCGGGGCGGTCAGCGAGTTTGACGGGGAAACCGGCGGCCCGCAGATGATCGGCCCAGGCCGTGCAGCACCCGCAATTGGGGTCTTTATTCACGACGACTTCCGGGAGCGATTGCGCATTGGCGGAGAAAGCCGATCCGAGCGCGCAAAGCGCGACGGTTCCGAGGAGGGAACGGCGGGTGAGTGCTAAGCCGTGTTCTGACATGATGATCTCCTGGTCCTATTGAGGGTGCCCGGCCTACCGCTCCGTGCGTGCGATGACCTGTATCAGTTCCGCAACTTTGCGCCGCTGTTCTTCTGTATCGCCGCTTGCAATGGCGTGCTCGACACAATGGGCGACATGATCGTGCAATATTGCCTCCTCCACCCTGCGCAATGCGGCACGCGCGGCATTGATCTGCGTCACGATATCGATGCAATAGCGGTCGTCTTCCACCATTCGCGCTATGCCGCGAACCTGGCCTTCGATCCGGCTGAGGCGTTTGGCGCAGGATGTCTTCGTGTCCGACTGCATGATTGACAGATACCTATGGGGGGTATAAATGTCAAGCCCGCCAGTACCCCGGACGGGTATATCGGCAGATTCGCAGAACGAGAACCACCATGACCTCGCCAGAGACGCGACCGCATCATAGCCATACGCATGCGGAGGGCAACAATACGGACGGCGGTCACCACGGCCCAGCCGGGGAGAGCGCGCCGATTGCGACGGTCAAGGATCCCGTCTGCGGTATGAATGTGAACTCGGAAACGTCGAAGCACCGGGCGGAGTATGACGGCCAGATCTATCATTTCTGCTCCGCTGGCTGCCGGACGAAGTTCGTGGCCGACCCGCCGCCCTATCTCGCGCCCGAGAAAGCCCCGCCGCCGCCAGTGCCCGGGGGCGCGATCTACACCTGCCCCATGCATCCGGAAATCCGGCAGCAAGGCCCCGGCGCCTGCCCGATCTGCGGCATGGCGCTGGAGCCGGAGATGGTGACGGCGGACGCCGCGCCCAACCCTGAGCTGGCCGACATGACGCGCCGCTTCTGGGTCGCGCTGGCGCTGACGCTGCCGATCGTGTTGCTCGACATGGCCGCTCATCTGGCGGGATTGCATCTGCTCAGTCCCACGGCGTCGAATTGGGTGCAGTTCGCGCTCGCAACGCCGGTCGTGCTCTGGGCCGGATGGCCGTTCTTCGAGCGCGGCTGGCAGTCGCTCGTCACGCGCAATCTTAACATGTTCACCCTGATCGCGATGGGCACAGGGATTGCGTGGGCTTACAGCGTCGTGGCGACGGTCGCCCCCGGTTTATTCCCCGCCGCATTGCGTGGAGCTGACGGAGCCGTATCGGTTTATTTCGAGGCTGCCGCCGTTATCACCGCGCTGGTGCTGCTGGGCCAAGTGCTGGAACTGCGGGCGCGCGAACGCACCGGGGGCGCCCTCCGCGCGCTGCTGGACCTCGCCCCAAAGACCGCGCGGCGAGTCAGCCCGGACGGCGGCGACGAGGACGTTCCATTGGAGCATGTCGGGGTCGGCGACCGGCTGAGGGTGCGTCCGGGCGAGCGCGTGCCCGTCGACGGCGAAGTGCTGGAAGGAGGCAGCGCGGTGGACGAGTCCATGGTCACCGGCGAATCCATGCCCGTCGGCAAGGAGCCGGGCGCGCAGGTGATCGGCGGCACCGTCAATCAGGGCGGCGGCTTCGTCATGCAGGCGCAAAAGGTCGGCCGCGACACGATGCTGGCGCGGATCGTGCAGATGGTCGCCGAGGCGCAGCGCAGCCGCGCGCCGATTCAGCGGCTGGCGGACAGGGTCGCGGCATGGTTCGTGCCGGCGGTGCTGGCCGTTGCCGTGCTGGCATTCATCGCATGGAGCATCTGGGGGCCGGAGCCGCGCTTCGGCTACGCCCTGGTCGCGGCGGTCTCAGTGCTGATCATTGCTTGCCCCTGCGCGCTGGGCCTCGCCACACCGATGTCGATCATGGTCGGCGTCGGGCGCGGCGCGCAAGCCGGTGTGCTGGTCAAAAGCGCCGAGGCGCTGGAGCGGCTGGAGAAGGTCGACACCATCGTCATCGACAAGACCGGCACGCTGACGGAAGGCAAGCCGACGGTCGTCGCGATCCGGATGGCGGGTGGCGTGAGCGAAGCGGAGCTGCTCCGCCTTGCCGCCAGCCTGGAGCGCGCTAGCGAGCATCCGCTTGCGGGCGCCATCGTCGCAGCGGCGAAGGAGCGTGAGCTTGCTCTACCGGATGCGGCGGAATTCGACACGGCTCCGGGCAAGGGCGTGACAGGCGTCGTGGATGGGCGATACGTCACCATCGGCAATCTCGCGATGATGGCCGGGGCGGGCGTCGACACGGCGGCGCTGGATGCCGAAGCCGACGCGTTGCGCCAGGACGGCACCACCGTGATCTTCGTCGCCATCGACGGCGAGCCCGCCGGCATCATCGCCATCGCCGATCCAGTGAAGCCGACAACGCCTGCAGCACTGGCCGCGCTGAAAGCGGCCGGCCTGCGCATCGTCATGCTGACCGGAGACAACCGCACCACCGCCGAGGCCGTAGCCAAGCGGCTCGGCATCGGCGAGGTCAAGGCGGAAATCCTGCCCGAGGACAAGGCCAAGACCGTCGAGCGCCTGCGCCGCGAGGGCCGCATCGTCGCCATGGCCGGAGACGGCGTCAACGATGCGCCAGCGCTTGCCGCCGCAGATGTGGGCATCGCCATGGGCACCGGCACCGATGTCGCCATGGAAAGCGCCGGGATAACACTGGTCAAAGGCGATCTCGGCGGCATCGTCCGCGCGCGGCGGCTATCGCAGGCGGTGATGGCGAATATTCGCCAGAATCTGTTCTTCGCCTTCATCTACAACCTGGCGGGCGTGCCGATTGCGGCGGGTATCCTCTATCCGGTGTTCGGCATCCTTTTGTCGCCGGTGATCGCGGCTGCGGCGATGTCGCTGTCCTCGGTCAGCGTGATCGGCAATGCGCTGCGCCTGCGGGGCGCCAAGATGGAGGGCTGACACATTACCGGAGCGGCGCAGCGGAGGCGGGAACTGTCGGCTGTCTTGTGTTGCCGGAATGTGCACTGACACGCGGATGGAGTGATTGTGTCAGTGCACCTAAGCCCGAACTACTTCAAGGCGTCGGCGACCTTTTCCAGGCCGGCATTGGCGCAGGCTTCGTCCTTGTCGTCGCCGGCGGGTGCAGCCCTGTCGGTGATTGCTGTCCACACTGCCCTGCGCAAACGCATCGATACCGGTGAATTCATTTGGAAGGGCCGCCGCCAGAGGGGACGTCACGAACCTCATCCCTATCGATCTCTACGACCGTGTTCAGGACGTGATCGGGGATCGCATGAAGACGAAAAAGCGGCGCACGAAACACGAATTTGCTTTCTCAACCCTCATCACCTGCGGGCATTGCGGTTGTGCGATGGTGGGAGAGCTCAAGAAGGGCCGCTACGTCTACTATCACTGCACCGGCTATAAGGGGAAATGCCCAAAAACCCTCGTTCGCGAAGAGGCGCTCTCGGAAAAGTTTTCCGAGTTGCTTGGCCGCCTGCGGTTCGACGAGGAGGTATTCCAGCTGGTCACGCAGGGACTGCGCGAACGCCATGTTGATGAGGCAAAGGAGCCACGAAGCCATTGCCCACCTGCACGCCGGATATGACCGTCTCCAAGGCCGGCTGCATGCCGTCTACATCGACAAGCTAGATGGTCGCATCGACAAATACTATTTTGACAAGCTCTTGGAGGATTTCCGCTTGCAGCAGGATCGATGCCTCCGGGAGATCTCCTGGCATCAGGACGCGGACCAGTCCTATCTGGAAAGGAATGGCGCAGAATGCCCACCGCCTCTTCCAAAGTGAGCAGCGCTGGAAAAACGTCGTCTGTTGAATTTCGTACTATCAACTCGTCGTGGAAGAATGGCGAGCTTTGCGCCACGCTGCGGCAACCTTTTGATCTCCTCGCGGAAACAACGGTGATCGCCGCGCGCGTCGATGAAAGAAGAGGTCGAAAAATGCCAGATCGTTAAGCTTGGCTGGGGCGCTAGGATTCGAACCTAGGAATGACGGGATCAAAACCCGTTGCCTTACCACTTGGCGACGCCCCAATTTCCATCACCCCCGGATTCGGGCGCGGACCTGCGTTTTAGACCTGTTTGACCCTGGTTTCAATATGGAACGAATAGTCGATGACGCGCCGCTGGAGACAAGGAAAATCAGAGCTTCAATTGGCACGCACGCCACCACGTCCACGGCTGCCATGCGAACGCCCGTGCGCATGTCGAACGCATTCAAATCCGCGACGCGAATTGGTTCGACATCCGATAATTTTAGATCAAACTGCATGTGTGACACGAGGGCGGTGCATGCCTCGCGCGGCTTAAGAGATCTGTATGGCGACGAATGCGACTAAGCCTGCGAAGCGCCAAACTCCGTCGCCCGACGACGCAGAGCCGCTTGTTTCCGCTGCGCTGTGGAATGTGGTCGGCTATCATTTGCGGGTTGCGCAGGAGGCATCGTTTCAGGCGTTCAAGCAGCGGGTCGGCAATGCCGACCTCAAGCCCGGCCGCTATGCGATCCTGTGCATCATCGCGGAACATCCCGGCCTCACCGCCACAAAGCTGAGCCGAGCCTGCGGCCGAGATAAATCAACCCTCACGCCCGCTCTGAAAGACCTCTCGCACCGAGGGTTGGTCGTTCGTGAGCGCAGTCCATCCGACGAACGGCGCTACACGATCAACCTGACGCGAGGCGGCAAGCATTTGTTGCAGCAATTGCGCGTTCATGCCCGCGCGCACGACCAGGAGCTCGACCGCATCGTCGGCCCGGAAAATCGGGCGGAGTTCATTGCAACCCTGCGCCGGATAGCCGATGCGCTCGCCGACCGGGTTTGAGCCGAGCGAAGTTTCGAATGCAAGACAGACATTTGGGAAACCCATGCATACAGCCAGCACCGCGTTTCTCGAAGCACTCAATGAAGCCGGCGTATCGTATATTTTCGCGAACTGGGGCAGCGACCATCCGCCCATCGTCGAGGCGCTGGCCGAGGCGCGGGCACACGGAAGGCCAACGCCCGCGATCATCACCTGCCCGAACGAGATGGTGGCGCTCTCGGCGGCGCATGGCTATGCGCAGACCACCGGCCGCGCGCAGGCGGTGATCGTGCATGTCGAGTGCGGCACTCAGGCGCTGGCGGGCGCCATCCACAATGCCGCCAAGGGGCGCATTCCGGTCCTGATCTTCGCCGGCAGTTCGCCTTCCACGCAAGGCGGCGAGATGCGCGGCAGCCGCAATGAATTCATCCAGTGGATCCAGGACGTGCACGACCAGCGCGGCATCGTGCGCGGCTATATGCGCTACGACAACGAGATCCGGTCGGGGCGCAACATCAAGCAGCTCGTGCACCGGTCGCTGCAATTCGCCTATAGCGATCCGAAGGGCCCGGTCTATCTCATGGGCGCGCGCGAGGTGATGGAGGAGGAGGTCAGCCCTTTCAAGATCGATGTGGCGGACTGGACGCCGATCGCGCCGGGAGCGCTGGCGGACGAGGTCGTAGAAGCGCTGGTAGGCGACCTCGCGCGGGCGCACCGGCCGCTGGTGGTGACGTCCTATGTCGGGCGAAGCGCTGCCGCGGTCGCGGAACTCGTCCGGCTCTGCGACCGGTTCGGCATCGGCGTGCTGGAATCCGTCCCTAACTACGTCAATTTTCCCACCGACAATCCGCTCTATCAGGGCAATCAGTGGAACCATCCGCGCCAGAACGCCGCCCTTGCCGCGGCGGATGTGGTGCTGGTGATCGACAGCGACGTGCCGTGGATTCCGACAGTCAGCCGGCCGCAGGCCGAGGCAGTCATCCACCATATCGACGTCGATCCGCTCAAGGAGCAGATGCCGCTCTGGTATATCGGCGCCAAGCGCATCCTGCGAGCCGACGCGGCAACGGCGCTGCGCCAGCTCAACGCGCGTGCCGCATCCCATGAGGTCGATGGCGCGAGGGTGGAAGAGCGGCGGCGCTTCTGGGCAAAGCTTCACAAAAAGCGCGCCGCCGAGTTGCGCAAGCTCGAAGCGGACGCATCCATCCTGACTGGAGAAATCCTCACCGCCGCAATCCGCGAGCATGTCGACGAGAACACCATCGTGATCAGCGAGGGTATCTCGCACTATCACACCATCGTCGACCATCTCGGCATGACCCGGCCGGGAAGCCTGTTCACCAGCGGCGGCGGCTCACTGGGCTGGAACGGCGGCGCGGCGATCGGCGCGAAACTGGCCCACCCCGAGAAGACGGTCATCTGTCTGACGGGGGATGGCTCCTACATGTTCTCCGTCCCTTCCTCCGTGCATTGGATGGCGCGCCAGTACAAAACGCCGTTCCTGCAGGTGGTCTACAATAATCGCGGCTGGAAATCGCCGAAACTCTCCGCACTGGCTGTGCATCCGGACGGCTACGCCAGCCGCGCGAACGAACTCGACGTCAGCTTCGATCCTCCGCCGGACTATTCCGGCATCGCCGCGGCTTCAGGCGGCGCCTATGCGCGCGCCGTCAAGCGGCCCGAAGAGCTCAAGGAAGCTCTGGCGGAGGCCATGAATGTGGTTTCTGTCGAGCGGCGGTGTGCCGTGCTCGACGTTTGGCTGCCTCATCTTTAGGCGCCAATAAGGGCAACAACGGATAAGTTTAGGGAACGGAAAGGAGTGTCCAATGACGGACAGGAACATGATTGACCGGGCAAGGCGCCGCAGCCTTGAGTGGGCGCGCATGACGTCGGCCCTTGTCGCGGGGCTCGTCCTCGCTGTCGCCCTGTCACCGGCGGTAAGGGCCCAGGACAAGACAATTCAGCTTCGCTTATCGCATTGGGTCCCGACGACCCATCCCATGCACGCTACGGCGATCGAATGGGGCAAGTCGATCGAGCAGGCGTCGGGCGGGACGCTGAAGGTTCAGATTTTTCCGGCTCAGCAGCTCGGCAGGGCGCCCGACCATTACGACATGACGATGAAAGGCATCGTCGACATTGCCTATATCTCGACCGGCTATCAGGCCGGCCGCATGATCGTAACCTCCGCCGCGCAACTGCCTTTCATGATCACCGACCCGGCAGGAGGCTCGCGCGCATTCGACGAGTGGTACCGGTCCTATGCGGCTAAGGACATGCCGGGGGTCCGGCTCTGCGCGATGTTCGTGCACGACCCGGGATCGCTTCATTCGAAGACCAAGATCACGCATCCCGATCAGATCAAGGGCCTCAAGATCCGTCCGGCCAATGCGACCATCGGCGAGTGGATGAAGCTCCTGGGCGGCACCACGGTGAACGTGACCGCGCCTGAGGCTCGCGAGGCGTTGGAGCGCGGCGTCGCCGACGCGATCACCTTTCCGTGGGATTCCCTCTACCTTTTCGGCATCGACAAGACGACCAAATTTCACATCGATGCGCCGCTCTATGTCTCTTCCTTTGCCTGGATCATCAACCAGGCGAAATACAATTCGATGTCTGCCGCGCAGAAAAAGGTGATGGACGACCATTGCAACGGCGACTGGGCCTACCGCATCGGTAAGGAATGGGGAGACCAGGAGGCCGCCGGGCGGGCGAAGATCAAGGCCGATCCGAGCCACACCGCATCGGCCCTGACCCCGGCGGAGCTGGACGCCTGGAAAAAGTCGGCGCAGCCATTGGTCGAAATCCTGGTCTAGCGAGATGCAGAAGCAGGGCTATGATCCCGCCAAGATCCTTGAGGAGTTGAAGGCAACGCTGGCGAAATATCAGTCCAAGAGCTAAGCATGCCGATGAGAAATGGCCTGATGGAGCATCTCGTCCGGTGGGTGGAACGGCTTGCCGGAGTGTTCCTGTTCCTTGTCGCGCTCACGACGGTGGTGACTGTCGTGAGCCGCAAGCTGTTCAACTATTCGCCGCCGGAACTCCTTCGATGTCGCGCGCCTGCTTCTCGGCATCGCGATCTGCTGGGGCATTGCGTCCTCCTGCTATCGTAATGGCCACATCATGGTCGATGTCGTCTGGGAGCTTGCCGCTCCACGCTGGAAACGGGCTATCGACATCACGGCGACATCGATCCTGTTGCTGTTCATGTCGGCGTTTGCGTGGATGCTGGCGGACGCCATCGGCGGCACCTACGCCGCCCACATAGGAACGGTCGAGATGAGGATGCCGATCTGGCCGTTTCACGCCATTGCCGGCTTAGGGATCGCGTCGGCGACGTTGATGGCGGCGTATCGCCTTTGGAAGCTGATCTTCCGGCCCGACGAGGTCGAGTGACAAAGCATTCCGAAAAGTGGTCTTCCAGCTTTTCGGAAAAATGATGCGCAGACAAAAAATCGGCGAGCCTTCGACGGAAGCCGGCGAGGGTCGGGGCCAGGCTTGGGGGACACGGGTGGAACTCGACGGCGATGCAATTGCGATCCTGTCGTTTGCGCTGATGTTCGTGCTGATGCTCGTGCGGGTTCCGATCGGGATCGCCATGGGGATCAGCGGCGTTATCGGCTACGGCCTGGTGGTCGGATGGGGGCCGGCCTTTGCATTGCTCGGCCAGGTGCCGATTAGCACGGTTACCGATTATAAGCTCAGCCTCATTCCCATGTTCATCCTCATGGGCAGCTTCGCCTCAGCCTCGGGCCTGAGCCGCGAGCTGTTCCAGGCCGGCGACGCCTGGCTCGGCCATCTGCGCGGGGGGTTGTGCCTGGCCACCATCGCCGCCTGCGGAGGCTTCGCAGCGATCAACGGCTCGTCGGTCGCGACGGCCGCGACCATGACCAATGTGGCGCTGCCGGAGATGCGCCGGGCCGGCTATGAGCCGGGTCTCGCTTCGGGCCTCATCGCCGCCGGCGGTACTCTCGGCATCATGGTGCCGCCCTCTGTCATTCTGGTGCTGTACAGCATCATGACGGAAACCGACATCTTCAAGCTCTTCGCCGCCGGTATCATCCCCGCCTTCATGGCCATGGCGATGTATGCGGGCGTGGTGCAGATCATCGGCATCGTAAGACCGGAAGCTATGCCCCGAGGGCGGCTGCATAGCTGGCTGGAGCGTTTCCAGGCGCTGCGCGGCATCTGGGCCGCCGTGCTACTGTTCATCATCGTGTTCGGCGGCATGTTCAGCGGCATCTTTCTGGTAAGCGAAGCTGCGGGCGTGGGCGCGATCGGCGCGCTCGTGATCGGCGTCCTGCGGAGGCGGCTGTCCAGAGCCGCCATCATGGGTTGCCTCGTCTCCTCACTGCGGGTCTCGGCGTCGATCATGGTGATCGTGGTCGGAGCCTATCTGTTCGGCTACGCGCTGACGGTGACCCAGGCGACGCAGAAAGTCGTCGACCTGATGGTGCATCTGCCAATCGGCCCTTACGGCGTGCTCACTCTGGTCATGCTCGGCTATCTGCTGCTCGGCGCGATCATGGACGAACTCGCCATGATCCTCTTGACGGTGCCCATCGTCTTTCCGGCGATGGTGCAGCTCGGCTTCGATCCGGTCTGGTTCGGCATCATCATCGTGATGGCCTGCACGCTCGGCATGATCTGCCCGCCGGTCGGCATGAATGTCTTCGTCATCAACTCGATCGCCCGCGACATCAGCCTAATCAAGATCTATCGCGGCACCATGCCGTTCATCGCATCCGATATGATCAGGCTCGTGATCCTATGCGCCTTTCCGGCGATCTCGCTGTTCCTGCCGCGGCTTTTCGCCGGATGAGGGTGGCAGCGGCGGTGTGACGTCAGGCTTGCGGCGGCCGAATGGATGAATCAGGCATCAAGCTAACGAGATGAATTATTTCCGCTGGTGTGCTCGGCGATCTCGGTGATGATCCGGTTCCAATCTTCGGAGTGCAACTCGTGACCACCTCCTTGGATCGTTACCAATTTTGCGCCTGCAACGGCCTCCGACAGCGCAATTCCATGCTCCATCGGAATGATCGGGTCTGCTGTGCCGTGGATGACGAGCAGCGGCATCTTCATCTCATCGAGGCGGCCCCGCCATTCCTCGCCGCCCTTCAGCATGAAATGATTGGTCGCACTCGCGAAGTGGCGCGCGCGCTGGATATCGCTTTCGATCAGCCTCCTCGCGCCCACCTCATCATGCCGGTGCGCCGTACCGGCGATCATCCGGGAATCCTTGACCATGAATTCGACCACCTGGCCGGGATTGGACCAGTCGACGGTCTGGGCCGCGTGCTCCATATAAGCAGGGCTCGCCGGCGGTAAATGGGAGGTGTCTACACCAAGCGGTGTCGTGCTGATCGCCGTTAGCGAGAGGACCCGTTCCGGGTGCTTTAGGGCGGCGAGTTGGCCAATGACTCCGCCTATGGACATTCCGGCAAGATGGGCAGCCGAAACCCCGTA
This sequence comes from uncultured Alphaproteobacteria bacterium, assembly GCA_963731855.1. GTDB lineage: Bacteria > Pseudomonadota > Alphaproteobacteria > Rhizobiales > Rhodomicrobiaceae > R-RK-3. Next base: position 748,658 of record CAVSXH010000005.1, read on the forward strand.
CCCGTCAAGAACACGGAACGCATCGCCGGCCATGTCGTCGAGCGTGTAAGGCGGCTCGCCCTGCTCGTATGTCGTGGACAGCCCAGTGTCTCGATTGTCATACCTGATGACGCGGCGTCCACGTGCGGCGAGTTCGGCGCAGAATTCCTCCGGCCACCACAACATCGACGCCATCACGCCCATGATGAGAAGCACCGGCGGACGGGCCGGGTCGCCAAAGACCTCGGTTGCAATCTCGATCCCGTCCGTTCGGATCACGCGCAGCTTACCTTTGTCGATTCCCATCGCCTCCGTGTCCTTTCACCGGCGGCACGCTCAGCCAGCAGATTAACGCCATCACGGAGGCAAAGTTCAAGGGCGGCGAGATTGGCGCAGCATCAGCACCGCCCCACGGCCGTTGGCGGACGGGTGCCTCGCGGGCAACCGCCGGGCTCAGCTCTTCGCCTTCGCCAGCACGAAATTGTGCTCGACCTCCCAGAACTCGCCGGCGAATCCGAGGGCGTTGGCGCGCTTCGGATCGTTGATGCGCTTGAACTCCGCCAGCAGGCTTTCCTTCACGCCGAACACCGCGTCGGAATTGATGTAGGGGTCGTCGGGATCGAAGATATGCGTGGTCAGCGTTTCGAAGCCGTCGGCCTTCGATGATGTAATGCAGATGGGCGGGGCGGTAGGGGTGCCGGCCGAGCGCGTGCAGCAGTTTGCCGACCGTGCCGTCATCCGGGATCGGATAGAATTTCGGCTTCACCGCGCGGAACCAGTAGCGGCCGTCCTGCGCCGGTGCGGAACACGCCGCGCAGGTTGAAATCCGGCTGGATGCCCTTCTGCTGGACATCGTAGAAGCCCTCGTCATTGGCCTGCCAGACATCGAGCACCGCGCCGCCGATCGGCTTGCCGTCCGTGTCCAGGATGCGGCCATGGACGAACATGTCCTCGCCCTTGCGGTCGAGGCAGATGTTGGCGCCCATCGGCAGTTCCGGCGCGTCGGCGACATGGAACGGCCCGAGCACCGTGCTTTCCGACGCGCCTGACGGCTTGCGGTTGTTGATCGCGTCGACCAGCATCGAAACGCCCAGCACGTCCGACAGCAGGATGAATTCCTGCCGCCAATCGGTGCAGAGCTGGCCGGTCTTGGTCAGGAACATGATCGCCTCGAACCATTCCTCCTGCGTCGGCTCGATCTCCTTGACCGCCTCATGCAGCTTGCGGGTGATGACCTCCATCACCTGCTTCAGCCGCTCGTCCTTGGCGTTCCGGTTGCGGCCGGTCACGACCTCGACGGAATTCTCCTCGGTGAAGAAGCCCTTTTCGTGCGCGTCCATGGATGACCCTCACCTGTTCAAGAACTGCTTGAGGACGCGGCGCAGTTCGGCCGTCGGGTCGTCGGCGATCGTCTCGCGCCGCCAGCAGACATGCTGGTCGGGCCGGGTCAGCACGATGCCGCTGTCGCGGACTTCGCGGGCATTGGCCCAGTCGCCGGTCAGATCCTGCCATTCCTGGCGCGGGCCGATGACATGTGCGTCGCGATGTCGATGCCGAACTCCTCGCCGACGCGTCTGCGCCGCCTCGACCCAGCCTTCGCCGCCGATGCCGGTGAACAGCGTGAAGCGGCCCTTGCCGGCGAGATCGAGCGTCGAGACCTTGCCGTGCCGGTCGCCGAACAGCCAGACATGCGGCAGCCGCGCGCCCGGCCAGGTGGTCGGCTGGTAGTGCAGTTCGCGCGTCCTTCTCGAAGGCCGGCTCGGGCTGGCCGTCGGTGACGATCGCGTTCGACCTGTAGCGCTGGTTCATCTCGACGCCATGCGCATCGAATTCGTAGACCTTGAAGGCGATCGCCTCGCGGATTTGCCGCGCGCTGCTCCTCGGCCTCCGGCGTGTCGTCGCAGCGCGCATCCATGTTCTGCCTGCATCTTCACCGGATCGACCGAATCGAGCAGGCCCAGCGCCTTGAAGATCGGCCCGAATTCCTCGATCGACTTGTTGGCGCGGGTGACGATCTGCTTGGCGATCGGCGCGCGCTCCTGGCTGTAGCTGTCGAGCAGCGCCGGCCCGGCCTGCCCCTTGAGCACCGCAGCCAGCTTCCAGGCGAGATTGAAGGCGTCCTGGATCGAGGTGTTGGAGCCGAGGCCGTTGGACGGCGGATGCCGGTGGATCGCGTCGCCCATGCAGAAGACGCGGCCCTTCTGACATCTGCGTCGCGTACATGTTGTTGACCGTCCAGGTGGAGACCGGACTGGATCTCGATCTCGAGCTCGGGATCGCCGACGAGGTCGCGCGCCACCTTGGTGGCGAAGGCCTCGTCCACCTCCGGCGCGGGCTGGTTGATGTCGTAGCCCCAGACGATCAGCCACTCGTTCCAGGGCCGGACCATGCGCACCAGCCCCATGCCGATGCCGCCGACATCGGCGCCCGGCTGCAGCACCCAGTAGAGCACCGAGGGCCGGTGGGCGACATATTTCGACAGATCGGCCTTGAACAGGATGTTCATCGAGCCGGCCGACGCCCATCTTGCCCTCGAAGGGCAGGCCGGCATCCTCGGCGACCTTGGAATTGCCGCCATCGGCGCCGACCAGGTATTTCGAGCGGATGGTGATTTCCTTGCCGGTCAGCCGGTCGAGGCAGGTGGTGGTGACGCCGTCGTCGTCCTGCACATGGCGCAGATATTCGGTCGACATGCGCGCCTGCGTGCCGCGCGAACAGGCCGTCTTGAACAGCAGCGGCTCCATGAAGGTCTGCGGCAGGTCGTTCATGTGAGCAGGGCGACGACAGCAGGTGCTCGGCGCGCGACAGCGGATGCTTGCCCCAGCTTCGCATGCCGGCCGATCTCCTCGCCGGCGAGCGAGGTGCAGAAGACGTTCTCGCCCATCAGGTCCTGCTGCGGTCGCGTAGCATGATAGGCCTCGTCCTCGACCTCCTTGCCGAGATCGCGCAGCACCTCCATGGTGCGCTGGTTGGTGATGTGGGCGCGCGGCGTATTGGCCAGCCAGCGATAGCGGTTGATCACCATGTTCTCGACGCCGTAGGTCGCGAGCAGCGCCGCGGTCGCGGACCCGGCCGGGCCGGTGCCGATGATGAGGACGTCGGTGGTGATGTCGGCCATGCGGACCTCCCTGTTTTTGGACGTCCCGTCGCGGGAACGATAGCGGTCCGCCGCCTATGAGGCGACGGCGGACCGGAAAAAGCTGGATGCCGGTGCGGTCGGAGAACAGGCCCCAAAGGCCGCGCGGCGCGAACAGCATGATGGCGATGCCGATCAGCCCGAGGATCAGCAGGTACCAGGAGCCGTAATCGGCGAGCATGTTCTGCAGCACGAAGAAGACGATGCACGCCGACGATCGGCCCTTCGATCGTGCCGATGCCGCCGATGACGACGATGAAGATGACATAGGCGGTCCAGTCGATGACGGAGAAGGCGGCGTCGGGCGAGATGCGCGCCTTCTGCACATAGATCAGCGCGCCGGCGAGGCCGGTGCCGAAGCCGGCCGCCAGATAGACGAGCGACTTTCATCCGCCGCGGCATCGACGCCGACGGAGCGCGCCGCTTCCTGATTGTCGCGCACGGCGGCAAGGCCGAGGCCCTGCTTGGAGCGCAGCAGCCAGTAGATGAAGCCGATGGTCGCGATGGCGAGGACCAGCGCCAGCCAGTAGGTGAGGATGTCGCCGGCCTGCGGAGGATTTGACGCCGAGCAGTATCGCGCAGAGTGATCACGCCCCACATGTCGCGGGCCGTGCCCGCGCGGCAGCGAGGTGCCGGTGCCGCCGCCGAGCGCCTTCCATTGCGCGAGCGACAGCCGCACCACTTCGGCGATCACCCAGGTGCCGATGGCGAAATAGGCGCCTTGCAGCCGGAAGGCGAAGAACGCGGTCGGCATGGCGAGCAACGCGGCCGCGATCCCGGCGATCAGGATGCGACAGGATCGGATCGAGGCCGAGCAGGATGACGCAGGCGAACATGGCGTAGGCGCCGAAGCCGACAAAGGCCTGCTGGCCGACCGAGACCAGCCCGGCATAGCCGGCCAGCAGGTTCCAGTTCTGCGCCAGCACCAGCATGGTGAGGATGAAGAACAGATCCTGGATGACGCTGCGCGAGACGAAAAGCGGCGCGGCGAAGCGCCAGCGAGCAGCAGTGCGGCGACCGGCCATGGCGAGCCGTGCGCGACGCCTTGGTCCGCGTCTCGACCCGCCACGGCGTGATGCCTTGCGTCCATGCTGCCCGCCTCAATCCAGGCCCGCGGGAAACAGCCCGCGCGGCCTGACCAGGAGAACGACGAGGAAGGCCAGATGTCCGGCGAGGATCTGCCATTCCGGATTGATCGCGGCGCCGACCGTCTGCGCGACGCCGATGATGATGCCGCCGGCAGCGTGCCCCAGAGCGAGCCCAGCCCGCCGATGATCACGGCCTCGAAGGCATAGATCAGCCGCGCCGGGCCGATGGTCGGATCGAAATTGGCGCGGGTCGCCGAGATAGAGCGCGGCGATGGTGACGACGACCATGGCGATGCCGGTCGCGGTGGCGAAGATGCGGTCCGGCCTGATGCCCATCAGGCCCGCGGTGACCGGATCGTCGGAGGTGGCGCGGAAGGCGCGGCCGAGCGCGGTGCGGTAGAACAGCTGGTTCAGCCCGACGATGACCGCGATGGCCGAGAGCGAAGGTCAGCAGCGGCATGATGCCGACGCTGATCGGGCCGAGGCTGACCGAAGCGGTTTCCAGGCTGCCGACCGAGATGCGCCGGCTGTCGGCGGAAAAACCTTCCAGCAGCGCGTTCTGGATGACGATCGAAAGGCCGAAAGTGACCAGCAGCGGCGGCAGGATGTCGCTCGCCGAGCGTGCGGTTGAGCAGGTTGAACTGCAGCGCCCAGCCGAGCGGCGAACATCAGCGGCATGGCGAGCAGCGACCGCGAGGAACGGGTTCGAGCCCGAGCGCGCGTCACCAGCACCAGGATCAGATAGGCGGCGAGCACGATCAGGTCGCCATGCGCGAGATTGACCAGCCGCATGATGCCGAAGACGAGGCTCAGCCCCGCTGCGAACAGCGCATAGAGCCCGCCGAGCAGCACGCCCTGCACGATGGTATCAAGCCAGTGCATGTCGCGCGGCTCCGAAATAGGCGGTGTGGATGGCCTCGCGCGACAGGTCGGCCGGCGCGGCCCTGGAGGGTGACGCGGCCCTTCCATCATGCAATAGACGCGGTCGGCGACCTTCAGCGCCTGGCCGATATCCTGCTCGACGATGATGAGCGACGCGCCGGACGCGCGGATGCGCGGAAAGGCGGCGTAGATGTCGCGGATGACGACCGGCGCAAGGCCGAGGCTGATCTCGTCGCAGAGCAGCACGCGCGGATTGGACATCAGCGCCCGGCCGATCGCCACCATCTGCTGCTGGCCGCCGGAAAGCGCCGTGCTCGGATTGCTGCGCCGCTCCCTCAGCATCGGGAACAGCTCATAGACCGTTTCGAGCGTCCAGGCTCCGCCCGCCTTGCGGCCGTAGTGCGCCGATCAAGCAGATTTTCCTCGACGCTCAGCGACGGAAACAGCTTGCGCCCCTCCGGCACCATGGCGATGCCGCGCGCGAGCGATGTCGGGCGCCGGCAGCGCGCCGATCGGGCGCGCCGTCGAAGCGAACCGCGTCGGGCGCGTTTGGCAGCACGCCGGAGATCGAGCGCATCAGCGTCGTCTTGCCGGCGCCGTTGGCGCCGATGATGGCGATGGTCTCGCCCGCGTCCAGCGCGATGTCGACGCCGAACAGCGCCTGGAAATCGCCATAGTGGGCGGTGAGTTTCCGGGTTTCGAGCAGCGCCATCAGACCTCGATCCCCAGATAGATTTCGCGCACCTCGCTGCGAGGCCATGATCGTCGTCCGGCGCGCCGATGCCGATCACCTTGCCGAAATCGAGCACCAGCAGCCGCTCGACGACGGAATTCAGCGCATGCAGCACATGCTCGATCCAGATGATCGACGATGCCGCGCGCGTGGATGGCGCGGATGGTGGCGACCAGCTGACCGGCATTCGCCTTCGGTCAGGCCGCCGGCGATCTCGTCGAGCAGCAGCAGCTTTCGGCTCGGTGGCCAGCGCGCGCGCCAGCTCCAGCCGCTTGCGCTCGCAGCAGGCTCAGGCGCCCGGCCGGATCGTTGGCGCGGTCGATCAGGCCCGGTCTCCACCAGGATCTCGGCGCAGCGCTCCGCCACCTCGGCTTCGCGTCCGCGCGCGTGCCGAAGGCGCCGGCGACCAGGAGATTTTCGAACACGGTCAGCTTCTCGAACGGCTGCGGGATCTGGAAGGTGCGGCCCATGCCCGCCAGGCAGCGCGCCATCGGCGGCGCGTCGGTCACGTCGCGCGCCGTCGAAAGCGATGCGGCCGGCATCGGCCGGCAATATTGCCGGTGATCAGGTTGAACAGCGTCGACTTGCCGGCGCCGTTCGGCCCGATGATGCCGAGCGCCTCGCCCTCGCCTAAGTCGAACGAGATCACGCTCGCGCGACCGTCAGCGCGCCGAAGGATTTGCAGACATTTTCGAGCGACGAGGATCGGCATCGTGGCCTATCGGATCGTCCAGAGATGGCGGGGAGTGCAGGGCGCGCCTCCCCGTCACCTATTAGGCGATCGGCTTCCATCTTGCCGCCGGCCGGAATATTCGGCGCCGTCTTGTTGTCGGTGATGACGAGATCGTAGCCGCCGCCGTCCTTCAGCCGCCACTGGCCGCCGACCAGCGGCGTCTTGGCGACGTTCTTGGCGGCAAAGGGCGGCAGGTTCGCGCCGTCCCAGGCGATCGGCCCGACGAGCGTGTCGAGCTTGGTCGCGGCGATCGCCTGCCGCGACCGCGTCGCCCTTGGACGGGTCCCCGGCGCGCTTCATCACGTCGACCGCCAGCTCGAACAGCGCATGGACGAAGCCGATCGGCTGCGTCCAGGGCCGGCCGGTCGCCTTGGTGAAGCCGTCGGCGACCTCGGCCGGACTTTCGCCGGTCAGCGACGATTTGAACGGATGGCTCGGCGACCACCAGACTTCCGACGACAGATTGTGGCCGGCATTGCCGAGCGCCTCGACCGATTGCGGGAACAGGATCGCCTTGCCGATCGAGGCGATCTTCGGCTTGAAACCCTGCTGCTTGGCCTGGTTCCAGAAGGTGGTGAAATCCGGCGGGATCATCACGCCGGTGATGATCTCGCAATTGCGCGGCCTTGAAGGCGTTGATCTGCGCCGAGAAATCGTCGGTCAGGTTCTGGTAGCGGCCGGGATCGGTCAGCGCTGTAGCCGACCTTTTCCAGCACCGGCGGGAAGCCGACCTTACCGTCGCCCCAGGCATTGCCGTCGCCGTCATTGGGGAACAGGCCGCCGACCTTCTTGTTGGTCTCGAGCTGCGCCCACATGTTGGTGAAGACGGCGATGACGTCCTCGAGCCCCCAGAAGAAATGATAGGCGTAGTTGAACGGCTTCCAGCGACGCCGGGTCGCCCGGATTGCCCTGCTGGCCGATGAACCAGGGCTGCCACGGCGCGACCGTCGAAATGCAGGGCATCTCCTCGGCCTCGCAGGTCGTGGCGACCGGATTGGTGGTCTCCGGCGTCGAGGCGACCAGCATCAGATTGATCTCGTCGTTGACGATCAGCTCCTTGGCGACTTCCGCCGCGCGGTTGGGGTTGGACTGGCTGTCCTTGACGACGACCTCGATAGTTGAGACCCGTCGCCTTGGTGGCGGCGAGGAAGCTGTCGATGATGAATTTGTCGGCCTCGGCGAAAGCGGCGAGCGGGCCGGTCTGCGGGCTGACATAGCCGAGCTTGATCGGCGCGTTCTGCGCGATCGCCGGCATGGCAAGCCCGGATGCGCCGGCGAGGACCCCGGTGGCGGCCGTCGTCTTCAGAAACAGTCGCGTCTCGTGATCATGTGTTCTTCCTCCCACTTGATGTTGTCGTCAGGTTCTGCTGGTCGCGTTCCCTCCCAGGCATCCTGCAGCAGGGCGCGAATGGCATTGCGGTCGATCGGCCGCGGATTCCAGTAGGGATTTTGCGTGGCGATCGTCGGCGGCGCGGTCGAGATCGGCTTCGCGTGAGGCCGAGATCCTTCAGCGCCAGCGGCGCGCCGATCGAGGCTGGCGAAATCACGGAGCCCGCGCCCGGCGAGCCGCCGAAGAGATCGGCGACAGCGGCTTCAGCAGCTCCGGCACGGCGGCGGCATTGAAGCCGACCGTGTGCGGCAGCATGATCGCATGGGTCTCGGCATGCGGCGTATCGAAGGTGCCGCCCAGCGTGTGGCAGATCTTGTGATGCAGCGCCATGCCGACCGTGCCGAGCACGGTGCCGCAGAGCCAGGCGCCGTAGAGCGCTTCGCCGCGTGCATCGAGATCGCTGGGCTGCTGCGACGAGCCGGGCAGCGCGTCTTCAAGGCCCGCAGCCCTTCGGCCGCCATCAGCGTCGAGATCGGGATTGCGATCCTGCGCGTAGAGCGCCTCGGCCGCATGCGCCATGGCGTTGAGGCCGGAGGTCACGCTCATGCGCGACCGGCAGGCCGAGCGTCAGCTCGGGATCGTAGATCACCATTTCCGGCAGGATCTGCGCATCGCGCACGGTGGTCTTGTCGCCGTCCTCCGTCTGGCCGAGGATCGGCGTGACTTCCGAACCGGCATAGGTGGTCGGAATGACGATCTGGTGCAGGTCGGTGCGATAGGCGATCGCCTTGCCAAGCCCGGTGGTCGAACCGCCGCCGAGCGAAACGACGCAATCCGCGCCCAGCGCTTTGAGCCACGCGCCATCGCCTCCTCGGTGACTTCGACCGGCGTGTGCATGACTGCGCCGGCAAAAACGCCGACCGCGAGCGATGCCCAGCCGCGCGGCAAGCGCCTCCGCGTCGGCCTTCTGATGCGGCGTCGAGAGGACCAGCGCCCGTGCGCAGCCGAGCTTTTCCACCCATTCGCCGACCGACGCAATCGCGCCGTTGCCGAAGACGATATGCGCGGGGCTGCCGGCATAGGTGAAGGCCTCGATCATGCGGCTCGCCTCCGCTTTCTGCCGCGCACCATGACGAAGGTGAAGTCCAGCGCCCATGTCGTCGCGTTCGCCTCGCCCTCGACGCTTGCGAAAGTCGCCGACCAGCTCCGGCTTGACGCCGAAGAGCGCGTCTTCGCCCAGATGCGGATCGCCGCCGTCGAAGACATGCGTGGTCAGCGTCTCGAAGCCCGCCGCCTTGATGATGAAATGCAGATGCGCCGGGCGGCGCAAGCGGATAGCCGACCTGCCGAGCAATTGCCCGACCGGACCGTCGTCGGGCACGCCGTAGCCGGCCGGCTTGACGGTCCTGTAGTGGAAACGACCGTCCGCATCCGTCATGAAGACGCCGCGCAGATTGAATTCGGGCTGCAGATCCGGCTGCTGGTTTTCGTAGAAGCCCTTGGCATTGGCCTGCCAGGTCTCGACGTCGGCCCCGGCGAGCGGAACGCCATCGAGATCCTGAACGCATCCCGGAAACGGTCAGCGGTTCGCCGATGCCATCGAGCGAAATATTGGCGCCGAGCGGCAGATGCGGCGCGTCGGCGCGGAAGAACGGCCCGCGCACGGTATTGTGCGTTGCGCCTGCGGACGCCGCGAATTGATCTCCTCGACCAGCGCGGAAACGCCGAGCAGATCGGCAAGCAGCACCCATTCCTGGCGTTTGTCGTCGCATGGCGTGACCGACCTCGGTCAGGAAGGCGATGGCCTGTCGCCAGTCCTCCGGGGTCGGCCGGATTTCCTTGATGACGGCATGCAAATGGTCGACGACGCGCGAACAGCGCATCGGACAGGCGTGTCTTCTCTGTCTTCGAGAGCCGTTCGGCGAACAGCCAGGGCGAATTGTCCTCGCTGAAGAATACGGCGTCCGGCAAGACCGGCATCGCTCGCTCCCCAAGGCCATGGCGGGGATGATAAGCAGGCAATAACAGGCCGCTTGATGATTTCTTTCGCGATTAATATACCATATCGTTATGAAGTTCGATGAACGCCATCTTGTCCAGCTTGCGGCGGTCGTCAAGGCCGGCGGCGTGACCGAGGGCGCCGCTCTGCTCGGCGCTATCGCAGCCGGCTGTCTCGCGCACCATTGCCATGCTCGAAAAGCGCCTCGGCGAACCGCTCTTCGTCAAAGGACGACGGCCGCTGCAGCCGACCCCGCTCGGACGCGCCATGGCCGATCACGGCCAGACCATGCTGGCGGCATCCCGCAAGGCGTCGGATATCGGTTGAGAGGTTTCAGGCGGGGCCAGGCCGGCGTCGTGCGGGTCGGCGGCACGCCGTTTTTCATGGACGCGCTGATCTCCGGGATGATCGCCGAGTTTCAGAACCTCTATCCGGACGTGCGCATGCGATCAGACCTATGGCTATTTCCGCGATCTGCGCGCCGCGATCGAAAGCCGACCAGATCGATCTCGCCATCTGCCCGATCGATATTCTCGACGAAGGCTCCGGCCTGGAATTCCAGGAAATCCTGCCCGGCCGAAATGTCGTCGCGTGCCGCGCCACCCATCCGCTCTTGATGAAGCGCCGGCCGAAAATGGCCGAGCTGCTCGATTTTCCCTGGATCGCACCGCCGCCAGGCAGCCCGCTCTATGCGGACCTGCGCAGCCTGCTGCTCTCGCTCGGCGCAACCGAAATCAAGATCCGCTATTCCGGCGGCTCGCTGGCGAGCGTCATCAGCTACATGACGCGAACGGATGCACTGACCGTGCTGCCGCACAGCGTGGTGTTCGCTTATCGCAAGGATCGCGCGATCTCTGCGCTGCCCTTCAAAATTCCGCATCCGGATCGCGCGCTCGGCCTCTTGCGCGCGAGCGGTGCGCCGAATGCTCCGGCGGTGGACCAATTCGCGGCGCACATCCGCAAAAGCTTCGAAAACCTGAGGCATCTGATCAAGCGGCATGAACAGGCTGTCGTGTGGGGCCCGTAATTAATTGATGTTGCGCTCGCGTCCTTGCCAGAAGGGCTTGCGTAGTTCCCGTTTCAATAGCTTGCCGCTCGGATTGCGGGGCAGCGCTTCGGCAAAATCGATCGAACGCGGGCGCTTATATCCGGCGAGCTTATCCCGACACCATTCGATCAGTGCGTCTGCCGTCAGCGGGCTGCCTTCTCTCGGCACGACGATCGCCTTCGCGGCCTCGCCCCATTTGTCGTCGGGGACGCCGATCACGGCAACGTCGAGAACATCGGGATGGCCGGCCAGCACGGCTTCGACTTCCGCCGGATAAATATTCTCGGCCGCCGGAGACGATCATGTCCTTGATGCGGTCCTTGATGAAGATGAAGCCGTCTGCGTCCATGGTACCGGCGTCGCCCGTATGGAACCAGCCGCCGCGCATTGCCTCGTCGGTCGCGTCGGGGCGACGCCAATAGCCAGCCATCAGGTTCTGCCCGCGATAGACGATCTCGCCGATTTCGCCGCGCGGCAATTCTCGGCCATCCGGATCGACGATCTGCGTCTGGCCGCCCAGCATCGCCCGTCCGCATGACCAGCGGCGCTCGCCATGATGATGTTCGAACGTCAAGGCTGCAAACGGACCGGTCGTTTCGGTCAGGCCATAGAATTGCGTGAACCGGCAGCCGAACAGCTCGATGCAGCGCCGCAATACGTCCGGCGACATCGGCGCGGCGCCATAGGCGATGTGTTTCAAATGGGAGAAATCTGCGCCTCGCGCCTGGGGAAGCTCGCTGAGCCGCTGCAAAATGGCCGGCACCAGTATGGGTGGTCTCGATTTTATGGGCGAGCATGGTTTCGAGCAGCGTCTCCGGTACAGCCTCTCGCTCGATAAACACCGTTGCGCCCTGCCGCATGGCCCAGATCACCGTCCCGGCACCGCCGATATGGAACATCGGCATGCAGGCGAGGAACGGCCCACCCTCTCGGAATTCCGGCATCTCCAGCGCCATGGAGGCGCCGGCATCGAGAATGTTGCAACCGGTGAGCATCGCGCCTTTCGGCAGCCCGGTCGTACCGGACGTGCTGAGCTGCCATGTGACTGCGCCCTCCACGTCGCAGCGAGGATCGGATCCGCCGCGCGGCAGTTCGTCGAACCCGAGGAGAGGTACGACCTTATCGCCGCAGAGTGAGGCAAACGCCTCGCCAACAACGATCAGCTTGGGGTCGATGTCTCCGATGACCGCGGCGATTTCCGGCGCCGTGAGCCGCCTGTTGATCGGCGCCGCGACAAGTCCAGCCTTGTCGAGCGCGAACAGCAATTCCACATAGGCGTCGGAATTCTTGTCGAGAATGGCGACGCGGTCGCCCGGCTGCAGTCCCAGTTGGTGCGCCAATCCGGCGGCGAGCTGCGAACTGGACTGGTCGAGCGCGCCATAAGTCCGCGCGCGTCCCTGATACCAGATCGCGGATAGGTCCGGATGCCGTGCGCCCCGCCACCGGATGAGTTCGGCAATTGTCCGCATTACCTGCCCTGTAGCATCCTAACCGCCCGGCTAAACCAGATGCCGCGATTGCGGCTTCCAATGCGCCTCGATATTCGCGAGCAGACCCGGATCGTAGAAACAAAGGGCCTGCTGGCGCGCATAGGTCGCCATATAGCGGCGGAAATTGGCGAGCGGCTCCTGGGCGACGCGCAGCGCCTTGCGATTGCTGACGGCGCTGAGGAGGCCAGCGCGCACCAACCCCTTGGCGTTGCGCTCGATGCCTTGCTCCATCCCTTGGCGCGGTACAACTTCGTCGCAGATCAGCAAGCCGTCCGGCTGATCGACGTGGAACGTCTTCTCGAAAAAAATAGCCTGGCGGGCCAGATGAATGCCGACCAGCCTCGGCAGACGCAGATTGGCCGCGCCCGGAATGAAGCCCTCCTTGCTGGCAGGCAGGCTGAAATAGGCGCCCGGTTCGGCAATGACGCGGTCCATCACGCATAGGAGCTGGCAGCCGCCGCCGATCGCGAATGCCTCGACCGCCGCAAGCCAGGGCTTCTCCAGATAGTCCTCGAGCTGTTCGAGGTAGCTGTCCGAGACCCACAAGCCGCGATAGAGCTTGTGCACCAGGCCCAGATCGCGTTCCAGGATGAATTCCGCGAAGGAGATCTGCCCGTAATAGAAATGCGTGAGGTTGATTCCGGAGTTGAAGACGCGGCGCCCGGCATATTTGGCATGCTGGACCACCGAGCCGCGCAATACGCCCACCTCGATCCGGTCGTCGAGCAGCACGAGGTCGATTGCCGTCTCGAGGGCTTTCACCGCCGGATCGTCCTCGGCGTTGAGATAGTCGGGATTGGTCAGCGTCAAGATGGCCGACATTGTCGCGGCGTTCCAGCGTAGCGCGGCCAAGATCGACAAATCCGGTGCGGCGGAAGGCGGCAAGCTGCTGCTCGGCTTCCGGCGTCGGCCGCAGCATGGCGTGGATGAGATGCATGCCGCAACGTTCGTCCGCCAGCACATGGGCGGTGAAAAGGCCCTGCTCGATCTCGCAGCCACGCTTGGCCGATTGCCGCTGCAATGCCGCGCTCCGCCTCGATCGCCGCACGCGTCGGTAGGAACTGCGGATAGAGTTCGGCGGCGGCATAGAGCAGGTCGGCGAGGCGGCGAGGCTTCGTGCAGCCTTCCGTAAGCCCATCATAAATCTCAGCCGCATGGCGGCGGAAGAAACTCTCCTTGACGCGCTGGCTCTCGGCTCTGGCCGCGGAGGCGTCCTTATCCTCCTTCGCGCGGGGTTCAATGCTCGCCAAGCGCTGCGCAACGATCGCGGCATCTTGCTCAACGGTCGGATGCTCGCCGTCTCCCTTGCGGGGACGAAGCCGCAGCATTCGAAATTGTTCGCCCCTCGCCCGCCATATCGTTGGTCCCATCAGGCTTTATTCGGGATCGGGCTGGCTCGACTGGGCATCGCCGTGCTCGTGGCGGCGATGCCCGCCAATTCAGGCCTAACCGCCGCGATCGGGAGGCTCCGGTTTTGTGGGAGCAGGCGCCGGCACGGCTGGCCGGCCGCGCGCCGGTCGGTCGCGCTCTGGCCGAGATCGCCGATGACCGGGCCGCTGTCGCGCGTGCCTGCCGTCTCCCGGTAGCCTCCTTGAGGGACGGGCTCACTGCTGCGGGTCAGGAAATAGGTGAGGATCGCCGTCAGCAGCCCGAGCAGCGCCGCCCCGATCGCATAGATCGGCTCCAGCGTGCGCGCCTGATTGACGACCCAGTCCCATGTGGTGACGTCGACATTGATGCTGGCGTCCAGCGTCTTGACGAGGATCGGCGGCATGGTGCCGCCGCCGTCCTGCAGATGCGCGTAGAGGCGTAGCTTCAGCGGCTTTTTTTCGCCCGTGTCGGTCGGCGAAACCTGCCAGCTCCAGCTCACCGGCTGCGGCGGAACGACGGTACGCTCCTGGCGGCTCGAGGGGCTGATGTCGAACTCGCGCCCGGTTAGCTCGGCAGACATCACCCGCGTGATCTTGCTCAGGCCCTGCTTGACGTCGCCGGGAAGCCCTTTCAGCTCCTCGGAAACCTCGGTCGGCAGGTCCTTGCCTTCCCAGTCGGTACGAAGCACCAAGGTTATTTCGGTCTTGCGGCCGAGCAGCATGGTGTCGGGGTGATTATATTCCAGCGGCCGTTCGAGCAGACGGTCCAGCACCGCATTCAGGTCGGGGCAGCTGTCGAGAACGCCGAGCTTACGGCATTCTTCCTCGCCCAAACTATCGACGGCGCCTTCAGGCCGGTTGGCCCGGGCTTTCTTCGGTGCGCGCCAACGGTTCTGGCGGCCGGTTCGGGCGCGGGGGCTGCCACGGACGGCTGGGGAGGGGCCTCGGCGACCTGAGGAGGCGGCGGAGCGGGCGCCGCTGGGACCTCGGTCGCGGCGGGTTCCGGTGAAGGCGAGGGAGCAGCAGCCTCCGGCGCGGACGGCGCAGGGGCTTCCGCGATCTGCGCAGGAGGTGGCGCAGCAGCGGCGGGGGCCTCGGGCGCGGCGGGTTCCGGTGCAGCCGAGGGGGCAGCAGCCTCCGGCGCGGACGGTGCAGGGGCTTCCGCGATCTGCGCAGGGGGTGGCGCATCAGCGACGGGGGCCTCGGGCGCGGCGGGTTCCGGTGAAGGCGGGGGGAGGGCAGCCTCAGGCGCTGATGGTGCAGGGGCTTCCGCGATCTGAGCAGGTGGAGGCTCAGAGGCGGCGGGAGCCTCGGGCGCGGCGGGTTCCTGCGAAGGCGTGGGGGCAGCAGCCTCCGGCGCGGGTGGCGCAGGAGCTTCCGCGACCTGCGCGCGGTGGAGGCTCAGAGGCGGCGGGAGCCTCGGGCGCGGCGGGTTCCTGCGAAGGCGTGGGGACAGCAGCCTCCGGCGTGGATGGCGTAGGGGCTTCCGCGACCTGCGCCGGTGGTGGCTCAGACGCAGCGGGGGCCGAAGGTGCGGCGGGTTCCGGCGAAGGCGCGGGGACAGCAGTCTCCGGCGCGGATGGCGTAGGGGCTTCCGCGATCTGCGCCGGTGGTGGCGCAGACAGCGGGCGGAGCCTCCGGCGCGGACGGGGCCATGGCTCGCTCGGGAGCTGGTTCGGGGGCGGCTTCAGGCGCGGAAGCCGGAGCCGCATCGCCAGGGGCCGGTGGCACACTTGCCGGAGCAGCGGCGTCCGGCGGCGAGGCAAGGGGCGTTTGTGCACTTTGCGACGGCACGGCTTCAACGGCAGGAGCTTGCGGCACTGTTGGATCGGTCGCGGCGCGCTCCGCCTCGGTCGCCGGTACGGGCGGTGTAGTGGGGCTGGTCGGAGCCGCCGGCTCCACAGACGGGGCGGCGAGCGGAGCGGAGGGCTCGACGGCCGTTTCCGCAGGCGTCTTGGCCTCGGCCTGAACCTTCGGCTCATCGGTAGCCAGGCGAGGAATTTCGAGACCGGTTGCCGTGCTTGGTGCTCCGGCCGGCGAGTCCTTCGGTGCCTTGTCCGTTTCCGTCTGGGCAGGCGCTGCGGCTTCACTGCCGGCAAGCGTTTGATCGGGATAGGCCAAGCCCAGCGCTTGAGCGAGATTTTGCAACGCGGGCTTCAGCTCGGCAGGCGAGATACCCTTTTCTGCGAGGCGTTCACAGACCTCGGCGAAAAAAGCGCGATTGAGCAGGGACTGATCCAGCGTGTGAGCGGCCGCAAGGGCCGTCACACTGGCCTGGGCGCCGCCAGGCAGCTCGGAGAGGCGGTTCGCCAACCTATCGGCGTCGCTTGCGGCCTTGTCGCTGATGGCTTTCGCGGTTTCGGGATTTTCGATCACGATCGACCGGTCGCATTGCAGCGCATCGCCGCCCATCGCCGCGCCGGTCTGGTTGACAGGCGCGGTGGCCGCCTGGCCCGCCGGGCCTTCGGCCGCAGGGGCGCCGCTGGGTGGCCGGCAGGCCATTGGCGCTGGCGAGCGTCGACAGCAGAGAAAACAGGATAAAAGCCGTTATGCGCATTCCAGACCTCCCCAGGCTCATCCGGAGCACGAACGGGGATTTCATGTCCCCGTGGAAACGAGTTTGGCCTCCAGTTTTCCTGAAAAATCGTGCAAAGACAAAACAATCCGGAGCATGATCGGTTCAGTCAGAAGTGATCATGGTCTAGGCCGGTCCCGCTAACCCCCGGCGGGATAAATCGCACTATTTTCATAGCACGGGAGGTGTAACGCCGTTAACCCTTAAGCAAAAAGATTTAAAGTGTGGTTCGCAAAATGCCGTCCCGCGCAAAAAAAATTGGCGGGAATCGCACCGGCTGCCAGCTAGCCGCGCTTCGGACACCCGCCGCTCAAATCGCAGTCCGATCGCCGCATGGCGCAGAAAATGGGTTGATGGGGCGGCAAAGCCCGTTAGTGTACGCGTCTGGTCCATAATGGAACGCGCGAGGACGAGCCTGGATGCTCAAGCGATTTTCGATCCTGTGCACGCTGGTCCTGCCGTCTGGCCGGCGCGCGGCGATGCTCAGGGGATAAAAAACGACATCGTGGTCTTTGCCGCGCTCGACAAGGTAACGGCGCAAATCTCACCGCTTGAAGTGCCGGTCAATAAGAGCGCCAAATTCGGCGCGCTGACCATTACGCCGCGGGCCTGCAATACGCGTCCGCCGACCGAGCAGCCTTTGACGTCCGCTTTCGTGGAGGTCGAGGAAACTCAGCTCGACAGCACGCGCAAGCGCATTTTCAGCGGCTGGATGTTTGCCGAGAGCCCAGGGCTTCATGGGGTCGAGCATCCGGTTTTCGACGTCTGGCTGACAAGTTGCAAGACCTCGGCGGCCGCCTGCGTCGGCGGGCAATGCGTGGAAGCCGGAGTGAATTTGCAGCGCCGCGCTGAGCAGTTTGTGAAATTCCGGTCGTGAAATTTCGAGTGCGCCGAATTGCTTCAGATGGCGGGTGACGAATTGCGTGTCGAGCAGCGCGAAGCCGCCCGCGATCAGCCTTGCGGCGAGATAGATCAGCGTCACCTTGCTGGCGTCGCGCTCGGTTGAAAACATCGATTCGCCGAAAAACGCGCCGCCGAGATGGACGCCGTAAAGCCCGCCGACAAGGCGTGCCGTTCAGCCAGGCCTCGATCGTGTGGCAATGGCCCATGTCGAACAGCTCGGCATAGAGTTCGGCGATGCGCATATTGATCCACGTCGTGCGCCGCCCGGCGCGCGAAGCGGCGCAGCCGGCGATGACGCCGTGAAAATCGCTGTCCACCTTGATCTGAAATTTTTCCTGGCGGATGGTACGGGCCAGCCGCTTCGGTACGGTGACTCTGTCCAGCGGCAGAATGCCGCGTTCTTCCGGTTCGATCCAATAAAGCGTTGGATCACTCGCGCTTTCCGCCATAGGGAAAATCCCGCAGGCATAGGCTTTCAGCAGCACCTGGGGCGTTATGTCGATGGAGATATTGGCGTGTGATCCCATCCTCGGCGGAAATCCGGTGCTGGCTGCGATGCTGCGGGCTTGCTGCGCACAGTCTAATGCTTTCCAAGATATTTTTCGAGCCAGTGAATGTCGTAGATTCCGTCGACGATATCCGGCTCGACAATCAGCCTGTTAAACAATGGGATGGTGGTTTCGATCCCGTCGATGACGAATTCGCCAAGGGCGCGGCGCAAGCGCATCAGACATTCATTGCGGTTCTTACCATGCACGATGAGCTTGCCGATCAGGCTGTCATAGAAGGGCGGGATCGAATAGCCCGCATAGACGGCAGAATCAACCCGCACCCCGAGCCCGCCGGGCGGATGGAAATAGGTGATCTTGCCCGGCGACGGCATGAAGGTTGCCGCATTTTCGGCGTTGATGCGGCATTCGATCGCGTGGCCGTCGAAGCGGAGATCCTCCTGCTTCAGGCTGAGCGGCGAACCCGACGCCACAAGCAGCTGCTCTATGACCAAGTCGATGCCGGTGATCATTTCCGTGACCGGATGCTCGACTTGGAGCCGCGTGTTCATTTCGATGAAAAAGAACTCACCGTTCTCATAGAGGAATTCGACCGTGCCGACACCGCGATAGCCCATCGCCCCTATCGCATTGGCCACCGTTTGCCCGATTTCCTGGCGCTGGCTGGTATTCAGGGCGGGGGATGGGGCTTCTTCCCAGATTTTTTGGTGGCGGCGTTGCAGCGAGCAGTCGCGCTCGCCGAGATGGATGGCGTTGCCCTTGCCGTCACCAATGACCTGGATCTCGATGTGGCGCGGCTTCTGGAGATATCTCTCCATATAGAGCGCATCGTCACCGAACGCGGCCCTGGATTCGGCGCGTGCCGTCGCCAGCGCGACGGACAGATGCTCCTCACTCAGCGCAACCTTCATGCCGCGCCCGCCGCCGCCGGCGGACGCCTTGACCAGCACGGGGTAGCCGATCTCTGCCGCGATCTTTTTCGCCTGGGCATCTGACGTGATGGCGCCGGCCGAGCCCGGCACCACCGGGATGCCGAGTTTCTGCGCCGTCTCCTTCGCCTTAATCTTGTCGCCCATTAGCCGGATATGCTCGGAGGTCGGGCCGATGAAGGTGATGTCGTGCTCTTCCAGGATCTCGGCGAAGCGCGCGTTCTCGGACAGGAAGCCATAGCCGGGGTGAACGGCGTCGGCGCCGGTGATCTCGCAGGCGGCGAGCAGGGCGGGAATGTTGAGATAACTCTCGGCGGCAGCCGGAGGCCCGATGCAGACGCTTTCATCCGCGAGCCGGACATGCATGGCATTGGCGTCCGCGGTCGAATGGACGGCGACCGTCTGAATGCCGAGTTCCTTACAGGCCCGCTGGACCCGCAGAGCGATTTCGCCGCGATTGGCGATGAGGACTTTGTCGAACATGTCCCGGCGCCAAATCCTACTCGATGATCAATAAGGGCTCGCCGTACTCGACCGGCTGGCCGTTTTCGACGAAGACGGCTGTCACCGTTCCGTTGCGGGGAGCAGGGATGTGATTCATAGTTTTCATGGCTTCGATGATCAGCACCGTCTGCCCCTGCTTCACCAACGATCCGATCTCGACAAAAGGTGCGGCACCCGGCTCTGCCGCACGGTAGGCCGTGCCCACCATCGGCGATTTCAATGTACCGGGATGCGTGTCGGCGTCGCGTCCCGGCACGATGGCGGCAGACGCGGCGGCGATGCTGGCAGGGGAAATGGTTGGCGCGACGGCGGCGGCGATAGTCAGGTTACGCGCGATGCGGATGCGCAAGCCTTTCTGCTCGATTTCGATTTCGCTGAGACCGGTTTCGTCGAGGAGCGCGGCCAAGCCGCGAATGAGGCCTTCGTCGACCGCCTCTTGCTTTTTCTTGTCGTTCATGTCCGCTGTCACTGACACAGTCCCCCTCAAACGTCCAGCTTTTCCACATGTGCTTGAAGCTGCTCGGCAAGGGCGTCAAGCGCCAGTTCATATCCTTTCGCGCCTAATCCGCAAATGATCCCGATAGCGGCCTGGGAGACATAGGAATGATGCCGGAAAGCTTCGCGCCGGTAGATATTCGTCAGATGCACCTCGATGACCGGCAGGTCGGCGGCAAGCAGCGCATCCAGCAGCGCGACGGAAGTATGGGTGAGCCCGGCGGCATTGACGATGACGCCGGACGCCTTCTGCCGCGCTTCGTGAACCCAATCGATCAACTCGCCCTCGTAATTGCTCTGGCGGAAATCGATGGCGAGGCCGAGGGTGGCAGCGCGAGCGGCAAGGCGCGTCTCGATATCGTGGAGGGTCGTCGAGCCGTAAAGCTGCGGTTCTCTCTGCCCGAGCAGGTTCAGATTTGGACCGTTGAGCACGTAGATCGGGTTTATCAACATGGATTTGGGAGGCTCGTTGATGGGCGGGACTGCGTCCGCCCTGAAATGATAAGGCCGCCCGAAAGCGGCCCTACCAGCAAGTCTGAACGACTATCGCCGAAAAGCGACGGCAGCGCAATCGTCAGCAGATGCTGCATCCCTTCTCGCGGATCCCGCCGATTGCGGTCTTCAAAATCCGTCCCAAATCTTCAGGCGCGCCTGGAATGGCCTCGTCCCCGACGAAAATCGCCGGGGTGCCCTGAACGCCCATAGCGGTGCCGAGCTGCAGATTTTTCTCGATCAGTTCGTTGACTTCAGGGGCTTGCATATCGGCCTTGAGCTTTTCGACATCGAGCCCTATGTCGGCGGCGGCTTTGAATATGGTGTCTTCCTTTACGGGCCCGTTATGCTCCATCAACGCCCGGTGGAACTCGAAATATTTGTTCTGCTTCGTCGCGGCGATGGCCGCCTGACTGGCGAGGCGTGATTCTTCGGAGAGGATCGGGAACTCGACAAAGACGACGCGAACGTCTTTATCGTCCTTAGCCACACCCACAAGATTGTGGAACGCTTTCCGGCAGTAGCCGCAATTATAGTCGAAGAATTCGACTACTGTCACCTTGCCATCGCCAGTGCTGAATGGCGACTGCTCCTTATAGAGCGAAGCCAGCGCCTTCTTGCGCTCGCCTTCCGCCGCCATTTCCTGCCGCTTGTTCAGCTCGCCAATGGCCTCGCGCAGGATTTCCGGCTGCTGCAGCAGATATTCCTTCATGATCGCGCGGATCGCATCTTTCTGCTTGGCGTCGAAAATTTCGGGTTCCGCGGCGAAGGACGGCGCGATGACGGCGGCGGCGACGCCCAGCAGGGCCGCCGCGCCGAAGATTGCGCCGGAGCGCTTGCTGCTGAAATTCATCGGTGCTCCAATTCTGAGGTTGTTATTGCTTACTGTTTCGCTAATTTCTTATAGGTTGCGACGTCGCTGATGATGTCGTTCGCTTTGACCCAGTTCGGTGATCCCGTGGGGAAGGCCATCATCGCGCGCTCAGCGTGAACCTTGGCAAAATCGGCATTGCCCTCAAAGAAGAATGACTGAGCGGAGGCGAGTTGGGCTTCCGGTATGCGGTTGAGCCGGCCATAGGCGATCGCCAATTGACGATAGCCGATCACCGATTGCTGCTCCTTCACCAGTGCCTTCTGCAAATGATCGATGGCTTCCTTGACCACGCCGGGATCATCCGTGCCGATCAGCGCCTGGGCGAGCATCACTCGCATTAGACCGGATTTCGGGCTGAGTGCAACGGCCTGTCGCAGCGGCGCGATGGAAGCCTTGGTCTTACCGCTCTCAAGCAGAAACTGCCCTTTCAATTCATGGAAATACGGGTTGTTCGGCTGTTCGGCGATGAGCGAATCGAGGTCGTTCGCGGCGCCTTGCGCGCCCGAGGCGAAATAGCGCGAAATGGCGCGTGCATAGCGCGCCGGCAGCGTCTGATCTTTCTCGGGATATTTGCGCAGCACATATTGGGCGTTGTTCTTATTGGTGAAAGCTTCGAGTTTCGCCCGGGCCATGTCGTGCCGGAATTGCAGCGCCGGCGCGTCCTTGGCGCCAAAATAGGGACTGCGCTGGGCCAGATCACGCAGTTGGACGATACGGTCCTGCGGCATCGGATGGCTTTGAACGTAGGGATCGATGAAGTTTACCGAAGCTACCGACTGATCGGCGAACTGCCGGAACGTTTCGAGCATGCCGGAGGTCGATTGCTTCGTCGCGTTCAGATAGGAGACAGCCGCCTGGTCGGCCGAGGATTCTTCCACGCGCCGGTAGGAGAGGATGGAACGCTGAATGAGCGCATTGCCGCCATAAAGTACCGCCGCCCCGGCCTCGCCGACATCGTTGCCGCCGCCGGATACAGCGCCGCCGATCATCGCCCCGATGCCGATCAGGTTCATGATCAGCGCCGCCGACTGCATCCGCGCGATCTGCACTTTCAGCCGCGCCAGATGACCGCCGGCAATGTGTCCCGCCTCATGCGCGATGACGCCGATAAGCTGGTTGGGCGTCTCTGACTTGGTGATCGCGCCGACATGAATGAACATGTTCTGTCCGTCGATCACGAAGGCGTTGAAGGCTTTGTCGTTGACGATATGAATATTGATATTCTGCGCGGTCAAATTCGCCGCGCGAAAGATCGGAGTGGCATAATCCGCGATCAGCTCTTCGATCTCAGCATCGCGGATCAGGCCTGCTGCATAGCCGCCGGCGGTTTGGGCGAACAGCAGCAGCGAGGCAAGCAGCAGCACGAGAGAGGAGTGCCCGGCACGAATGAGAAAGTGCCAAGCATTGCGAAGGCCTGGGTGATTCAATTGCGTTCTCGCCATCATGTCAGGAGCGCGGGGTAAGCCAAGTTGCTTGTCACACCTCGTCCGGAGCCTAAAGTGGGCATGTGCTTCGGTCAACACGCACGGCACGAACAAACACGCCCTTGTGATAGGCTTGGCTCATCATTTCGGGGCATCAAGCTCAGCCAATTGGGCATGAACGTGACAACGGCATGATTAACGGGGCATGAAGACATGAAATATTCCACCACTATCGAGCCCCTGAGTGAGGCGGAGCCGATGATTTCGCGGCGCGGCTCGATCTCGCCCTTCGTGGTGATGGATATCATGCGCGCCGCCAGTGAGCGGCGCCAGTCGGGGCACGATGTCATCCATATGGAAGTGGGCCAGCCTGGAACCCCCGCGCCGTTGCTGGCGCGCGAAGCGATCAAGACGGCGGTCGACCGGGATCTGCTCGGCTATACGGCGGCGCTCGGCATTTCGCGTTTGCGCGAGCGGATCGCACGCCTTTACCGCGATGCCCATGGCCTCGACATCAGCCCGGAACGGGTCGTCGTAACGGCCGGTTCATCCGCCGCCTTCGTGTTGGCGTTCCTCGCGCTTTTCGACGAGGGCGCGCGCATCCTGCTGCCCCAGCCGGGCTACCCTTGCTATCGCAATATCGTCCAGGCCCTCGGACTTATGCCTGTGGAGCTGCCAGTCGGCCCTACCGAACGGTGGATGCCGTCGGCGCAATCGTTGGCAGCGCACGCGGTCGACAATGCAGCGCCTGCCGGCCTGCTGTTCGCCAGCCCGGCCAATCCGACCGGCACCATGATGAGCGAGGCGGCGCTTGCCCGGATCTGCGCATATTGCCGCGATCAGGGGATCGTGCTGATCGCGGACGAAATATATCATGGACTGACCTACGGCGCGCCCGCGCGCACTGCGCTTGCCTTCCATGACGGTGCGATCGTGGTCAACAGTTTCTCGAAATATTATTCGATGACGGGTTGGCGCGTGGGCTGGATGGTCGTGCCGCAGCATCTGGTGCGGGGCATCGAGCGGCTGGCGCAGAATTTCTATATCTCGCCGGCTGCGGTCTCGCAAGTCGGCGCGCTTGCGGCGTTCGATGCGGTCGAGGAGCTTGAGGCTAACAAGGCTGTCTATGCGGCTAATCGCGAATTGCTGCTGGACGAATTGCCGCGCGCCGGGTTCAGCAAGCTCGCCCCTGCCGATGGTGCGTTCTATTTCTATGCCGACGTTTCGGAGATGACGGACGACAGCGGCGCTTTTGCGCGACGCATTCTGCATGAAGCTGGTGTCGCCGCGACGCCCGGCATCGATTTCGATCCCGAGCGCGGCCACCAGTTTATCCGCTTTTCCTATTCTGGAACCACCAAGGACATGGCCGAAGCCGCGAGACGATTACGCGCCTGGCACCGCTAGGAGGTCTTGCGCAAAACGATACGCTGAAACGACACTGAGAGTTCCGAGCGCATTTCCCAGGGACCGTGTCCGGTTCCGATTTAATCGGAACCGGTCCATGGTTTGCTTGAGCATGATCCGCAGATCCGCACCAGTTTTACGGATCATGCTCGAACAGTCGGGCCATGCGGCGCTTAGGTCCGTTCCCTCTATTCCGGCCTGCGCTGCCACCAGCCGCGCTTCGAGCCGCGGGGCTTTGGCGCTGGCGGCGGGCCAGCCTCAACCTCTAGCTCGGCATCAGCTTCCTCAGAAGCCGCCAGCTCTTCGCCACCGCCCTCCGCAACGTGCCCGGCACGGGCTTGCCCGTTTGGCTGCGCTGCGCCGTTGCGGGTTGCGGCTCGGTTGTCATTCTCGCGTTCATCATCGCGAAACGTCGCACGATTGGTGCTCGGTGCGGCCTCCGACCGGCTGATCTCGTCATCGCGCCGCATCTCTCCGCGCGATACAGGAGCTTCGGGGGTTGCGCGCTCATCCTGCTGATCGCGCTCATTCTGCTGGTAAAGCGGTCGGCTGCATCGGTTTCCGCGGCGGTTATCGAAGGAGTGTCCGCCTCATCCGAAGCCGCAATGCCGGCCGCATCTTCGTTCGCCGCGCCGACCTCAGCCGGGACGCCCATTCCGATGCTGCCGTCCGCCGCGCCTGCCCCGCCGGCGCGAACGCCTGCGTTGCTGGCCGCCATCCTCGCCGCCGTTTTCCGCTTCGACGCGGCTCTCGCTTTCCTCATCCTCGGGCGCGGCGACTTCTTCGATATGCGCCTCGTCCGCGAAGCTGTCGTCGCTCGCGCTGACGCTATCGCGTCGTCTCTGGCGCTGAAGCTTTCGCGATTGTCCTTATCGTCGTCGCCGCGACCACGCCGCCGCCGCCGCTTCCGGCGCGAATTGCGCTGGCCCTGATCGTCGGTTGCCTCGGCGGGCTCCTGTTCGAACGGTTGGATGCGGTCGACCTGCGTGACCGCTGCGCTCACGGGCGAGCCGGTGGCGGCCGCAATGACCGAGACTTTTTCAATGTAGAAATGCGCGCCATGCACGCGGTCGCTGGCCGTGACGCTCAGCGAGACGGCGTAGCGGGCCTCGATATCGTTCAGATAGCCGCGCTTCTGATTGAGGATGTAAAGCGCCACTTCCGTCGAGGTGACGGCGTTCAAGCTGCAGGGCTGGTTGGTGCGCAGCCAGTCTTCAAGGCCGCGCAGGACCGAGAGCGCCACCGATTCGGTCGAGCGGACGACGCCGGTGCCCTGGCAATGCTGGCATTGTGTGGTCGAGCCTTCGACCATGCCGGTGCGCAGCCGCTGGCGGGACATTTCCAGCAGGCCGAAATGGCTGATGCGGCCGACCTGGATGCGCGCCCGGTCGTTGCGCAGGCATTCCTTCAGCTTGCGCTCGACGGACCGGTTGTTGCGCTTTTCCTCCATGTCGATGAAGTCCGCAACGATCAGCCCGGCGAGATCGCGCAGCCGGAGCTGGCGGGCAATTTCCTCGGCCGCCTCCATATTGGTCTTGAGCGCTGTTTCCTCGATCGAGAATTCGCGCGTCGATTTGCCGGAGTTGATGTCGATGGCGACCAGCGCCTCGGTCTGATTGATGATGATGTAGCCGCCCGACGGCAGAGTGACCTGCGGGCTGAACATCGCATTCAGTTGCCGCTCCACTTCATAGCGGGCGAAAACCGGTTCGGGGTCCTTATAAGGCTGAACGTTTTTGGCATGGCTCGGCATGAGCATGCGCATGAAGTCCTTGGCGTCACGATAGGCGTCGTCACCCGCGACCAGCACCTCGTCGATTTCACGGTTATAGAGATCGCGGATCGAGCGCTTGATCAGATCGCCTTCCTCATAGACGAGGCTAGGGGCGGTCGATTTGAGCGTCAGATCGCGGACGTTCTCCCAAAGCCGCAGCAAATATTCGTAATCGCGCTTGACTTCGGTCTTGGTGCGCGCCGCGCCGGCCGTGCGGATGATCAGGCCCATGCCTTCGGACACATCCAGCTCATTGGCGATCTCGCGAAGCCGCTTGCGGTCGCCGGGCGAGGAAATCTTCCGGGAGATGCCGCCGCCGCTGGCAGTGTTCGGCATCAGGACCGTGTAGCGGCCTGCGAGCGACAGGTAGGTGGTGAGCGCCGCGCCCTTATTGCCGCGCTCTTCCTTCACGACCTGCACGAGGATGATCTGGCCGCGCTTGATGACTTCCTGGATCTTATAGATCCGGCGGCGCCGCCGATTGCGCTGCGGCAACTCCTCGAGAGCATCCTCGCTGCCGACCAATTCGACCTGCTCGGCCTCCTGGGCCTCTTCGCCGCCATTCCGCCTGCGGCCGTGATGCTTGGCCTCGCGACCCGCGGGCGGGGCTTCGTCCTCATCGTCGTCATCGCTCGGATTGCCATGGTCCGAATTGATGGTCTCGACCTGGCTGCCCGGCCAATTGCCGACTTCCGGCTGGTCGGAGCCGTTGTCTTCATAAAGGTTGGCCGAGTATTTCGCTGCCGGCAATGCGGCTTCCAGCGCTGCGGTCTGCTGGCTGGGATCGATGTCCTCGACGCTTGAGGCCTCGTCGGCGAAGGGCGCGCCATATTCTGCCATGGCCCCGTGCGCCAAGCTCCCGCCTTCTGAGCCGGCTTCGGCCGCCGATGCCTCGGAGCCGCTGACCGGCTCGTCGTTGTGGGACGCCGGCCCGCCTTTGAGCGCGGCCTCTTCATAGGCTGCGGATTCGGCGCGGGTGTCGCGCTCTTCCTCGTGTTTCAGCGCCTGCCGTTCGGCCATCGGCAACTGATAATAGTCCGGATGGATTTCGTTGAAGGCGAGGAACCCATGCCGGTTGCCGCCATAGTTGACAAAGGCGGCCTGAAGCGACGGCTCTACGCGCGTCACCTTGGCAAGATAGATATTTCCGCGAAGCTGTTTCCGGGAGGCCAACTCGTAGTCAAATTCCTCTACCCGATTGCCACGCAGCACCACCACCCGGGTTTCCTCCGGATGCGTGGCGTCGATCAGCATTTTGTTTCCCATGGAATTTTATCTCCCGCGCGATCGGGCCGCGGAGATCAGCAAGTCCAATGTCTTGATCTGAGTATCGCATCCGCGCCACGGCACGCTTTGTTGGTTGGCGCTCGGTGTTGCTGCGGCTACGCCCGGTTGCAAGAGCGAATGTCTTCGGCAATGTGAACATGCCGAGGCGGCAGACGATGCCGTTTGTTTCTTGCGTGGCGCGCGTGGCAGAATCAGAGCGCGGGATTGTCATTATCGTTTCCGGGATGTTTTGGGCCACGTCGTGCCCGGACATCCATTTTCCTTATGTTGCAGGCGTAGATTGAACCAAAACCAAACAGGCAATCCACGCCGCGCTTCCCGCCGCGCTGTACAAGCCGCGCGAGAAGCGAAAAATCTTGAATTAGGCTCGGCCGCGCCCTTCCGCATCAACGGTCAGGTCCGGCTGCTCAGTGCAAATCTCGCATGCGCGCGCTTACCCAGGGGCGTGGCTTGGCAATACAAGATATTGGCGGTTCGGGTCGTTGCGAAGATCTCGTCCGGCACTTTAACTTTGTCCTAATGAGCCGGATTATGCTTCTGCCGGATTGACCCCGCGAGTCGACACTATTAATGCCTGTCGCAACGCTCGGCAAGTGCGACCTGCCACAATCATGTGGGTAGCAGTCAAATCACAACGTTACCTTAATTCTCAGCTTTATCATGCGAGATGGAAGAAGCATAGTGCCGCGCGAACGTTTTGTCGGTGACCGGCGGGAGAGGAGAGCAGGGGGTGCGAATGACTTGTTACGGGGGATGGCTCATCAATCTCCTGATCGCTCTGATGCTAAGCGCCGTCCCGCTGGGCAATCCCGCCCATGCGCAGGACAACGGCTCGGCCGTCGCCAAGGATGCCCGCGTCGGCGGCGATCTCACGCGCACCAGATTTGTCGCCGATCTCTCCGATACGGTCGATTTCCGCGCCTTTTTGTTGGCCGACCCCTATCGGGTCATCGTCGATTTGCCCGAGGTTAAATTCCTTATGCCCTCGGGCATCGGCTCGCAAGGCAAGGGGTTGATCAGTGCCTTCCGTTATGGGCTGTTCGCTCCTGGGAAATCGCGGATCGTTATAGATGTGGTCGAGCCGGTGCTGATCGACAAGGCTTTCGTGCGCGCGGCAGAAAACGGCGAGCCCGCCCGGCTGGTGCTCGATCTGGTTCACACCACGCCCGCTCTGTTCGAGAAGCAGCGCAAGAAGCAAAACATGCTGCGTTCCATGGGGCCGGGCAATTTCCAGACAAGCACTGAGGAAGCAGCGGTGGCAGCAAAGGACAATCCGCAGCCCGAGCCGCAAAAGCAAGCCAAGTCAAAGCCTGTCATCGTCCTCGATCCCGGCCATGGCGGCGTCGATCCCGGTGCGATAGGGGCGAACGGTGCCTACGAGAAAAACGTCGTCTTTGCCTTCTGTAAGGCGCTCAAGGCCAAGCTGGAGGAAACCGGTAAATACCGCGTGCTGCTGACGCGCGAGGCGACATCTTCGTTGCCCTCGATGACCGCGTCCAATATGCGCGCAAGGAGCAGGCCGATCTTCTGGTCTCCGTGCATGCCGACGCGCTGGATCTGAAGCATCCACTCGCCAATGCGGCGAAGCCGGCAAAGGAGGTGCGGGGCGCCAGCATCTACACCTTGTCGGAGGAGGCATCGGACGAGCTCGCCAAGATCATTGCGGCGCGGGAGAATCACTCGGACGTGCTGGCCGGCGTCGAGCTTGCCGGTGCGACGGATGACGACCTCGCCAGCATTTTGATCGATTTGATGCACCGGGAAACAAAGAATTTATCCATATCATTCGCGAAGTCGCTGCTCGGAAGTCTGAAGGGCAATCTCGAACTCACGGGAAGCCCTCACCGTTTCGCCAATTTTAAGGTATTAAAGGCGCAGGACGTCCCGTCGGTGCTTCTGGAACTGGGGTATTTGAGTAACGAGCACGACGAAAGTGCCTTGACCTCCGAAGAGTGGCGGTCAAAGGTAACCGAAGCGATCGTGGAGTCGATCGGTGCGTTTTTCGCCAAGCGGATGGTTAGCGCGCCCGGCTAAACCGCGAACCTCGGCAACTTCGCCGCTCAGCGGGGATTTATAAGCAAGCCAGAGCTGGAACAGAAGCAACTCATGCATCCACATGCTCCCATTCTGCCGCCGCCGGGGAAGACCAAGCGTCGGAAAAGCATCATGCTGCGTTTCCTTGGTTTTGCATTTCGCCGCGGGCGGTATTCTGTTCGTCGTCGGCGCTTCGGTGGCAGCCTATTTCCTCTGGCAGATCTCTCGCGAATTGCCCGATTATGAAAAACTTGCCAATTACGAACCCGGCGTGATGACGCGGGTCCACGCCGGCGACGGCAGCCTGATCGGCGAATTCGCCCGCGAGCGGCGCATCTACCTGCCGATCAGTGCCATCCCGAAGAAGGTGATCAACGCCTTCATCTCGGCCGAAGACCAGAATTTCTACCAGCATAATGGTCTCGACTTTCAAGGCATAGCGCGCGCCATCAAGACCAATTTCGAGAATATGGGGAGCGGACGGCGTCCAGAGGGCGCCTCGACCATTACGCAGCAGGTCGCGAAGAACTTTCTTCTATCGAGCGATCTCAGCATGACCCGCAAGCTCAAGGAAGCCATTCTGGCGGTGCGCATCGATCGCGCCTTCCCAAAAGAGAAGATCCTCGAGCTTTATCTCAACGAGATTTATCTCGGCATGGGCTCCTATGGCGTTGCGGCGGCCGCGCTGAATTATTTCGGCAAGGAGCTTCAGGATCTGGAGATCGAGGAGGCGGCCTATCTCGCCGCGCTGCCCAAGGCGCCGAACAACTATCATCCGTTCCGCTATCCCGACCGCGCGGTCGCCCGCCGCAATTGGGTCATGCAGCGCCTGGCCGATGATGGGCACATCACCCAGGAAGACGCCAAGAAGGCGCAGGCCAAGCCCTTCAAGATCAATCAGCGTCCTTTTGGCGCTACGCAGTTT
This sequence comes from uncultured Alphaproteobacteria bacterium, assembly GCA_963731855.1. GTDB lineage: Bacteria > Pseudomonadota > Alphaproteobacteria > Rhizobiales > Rhodomicrobiaceae > R-RK-3. The sequence goes on from CAVSXH010000005.1 coordinate 778,578, forward strand.
GCCGCGGAATATTTCGCCGAGGAGGTGCGCCGGACGCTGATCGATCTCTATGGCGAGGATAATCTTTATGGCGGTGGGCTTTCGGTGCGCTCCACGCTCGATCCGAACATGCAGCGCCTCGCCCGCAAGGCCATGCGGGAGGGCTTGGTGCGCTACGACCGCAAGCAGGGCTATCGCGGCCCGGTAAAACGGATCGCGGTCGACGCGGATTGGGGCACGCAGCTCGCCGAAATCGAAATAATCGCCGATCTTGCGCCTTGGGAGCTTGGCGTCGTCCTTCAATCGGGCGCCGACCGCGCGACTGTCGGACTGAGGCCCCCGAGATCGGCTTCGGGCAAGGTGGAGAAAGAGCGCAAGACGGTTGAATTGCCGCTGAAGAATGTGAGCTGGGCGCGCAAGGCGGATGGCGCACGCAATGGAGGCACCGTCAAGCTCGGCAAGAAGCCCAAGACCGTCAGTGAGGTGCTCGCACCCGGCGACGTTATCTATGTCGCTCCCAAGGAGGAGATCGCCAAGGACGCGGAGGACGACGAAAAGGAAGACGCCGGTACGGCGGACGGCTGGCGCCTGGTGCAAATCCCAGAAATCGAGGGCGCCATGGTGGTCATGGACCCGCATACGGGCCGGGTTCTGGCCGTCGTCGGCGGGTTCAGCTATGCCAGCAGCCAGTTCGACCGCGCCATCCAGGCCAAGCGGCAGCCCGGCTCCTCGTTCAAGCCGATCGTCTACGCGGCGGCGCTTGACAATGGATACACTCCGTCCAGTATCGTCCTGGATGCGCCGCTGGCGATCGAGCAGGGCGCCGGCAAGGACATTTGGAAGCCGGAGAACTACGAAAACAAATTCTATGGACCTTCGACCCTGCGGCTCGGCCTGGAGAAGTCGCGCAATCTGATGACGGTGCGCCTCGCGCAGGATCTCGGCATGCCGCTGATCAGCGAATATTCGCGCCGGTTCGGCGTCTATGATCAGCTCATGCCGCTCTTGTCCATGGCGCTCGGAGCCGGCGAAACGACGTTGCTGCGTCTGACGACGGCCTATTGCTCGTTCGCCAATGGCGGCAAGCAGGTCCAGGCTTCGATGATCGACCGGATTCAGGACCGCTACGGGAAAACCATATGGCGGCATGATACTCGCGAATGCCGAGGCTGCGACGCAAAAGAGTATCGGGGGCAGCCGGAACCCGGTTTGACGGACAATCGAAAGCAGATCGTCGATCCGCATACCGCCTATCAGGTCACTTCGATGCTGGAAGGCGTGGTGAAACGCGGCACCGGTTACCGGGTTTCCAAGGTCGGCAAGCCGCTGGCCGGCAAGACCGGCACGACCAATGACGAGAAAGACGCCTGGTTCGTCGGCTTCTCGCCCGATCTCGTCGCCGGCGTTTTCGTCGGTTTCGATAATCCCCGCGCGATGGGCAAGGGCGAAACGGGCGGCGGCGTCGCCGCGCCGATTTTCCGGGACTTCATGCGCTGGGCGCTGGACGACAAGCCGGCAACGCCATTCCGCGTGCCGCCGGGCATCAAGCTCGTCCGCATCGACGCCAAGACGGGCATGCGGGCGCAGCAGGGCGCGGAGAAGACGCTTCTGGAAGCTTATAAGCCGAACGAAGACCCGCCGGACCCGTTCTCCTACGTGACCTATCCGGGCACGGATGTGCAGCCGCAGCAACAGCAGCCGGATGGCAGCGGCGTCAGCTTCGGCGGCGGCTTTTCAAGGCAACCCCAAGCCGGCGGCTTATACTGACCCGATTTTACGCGGCCAGCCGTTCGTCTCTTCTCCGAGGCGGCGGCTTCTCGCATTCACCATGTCCTATTGGAGTCACAACATGCGTGCTGAAACGCAGGCCATCGTCGACCAGATCCGCGAATCCCTCGCCTTGTTGCGGAGGCATCTTTGACTGGGACCGTGCGAATGCGCGGTTGAAAGAGCTGAACGCCCTCGCGGAAGACCCGGCCTTGTGGAACGAGCCGCAAAAGGCCAGGGGCATCATGCAGGAGCGCCAGCAGCTCGAGGCGTCGATCAGCTCATATGCGGAGCTCGAAAGCGGACTCAAAGACAATGTCGAGCTGATCGCGCTTGGCGATGAGGAAGGCGACGCGGAAATCGTCGCCGAGGCGGAACGTGCGCTCGCGGCGCTGGTCAAGGTCGCGCAAAAGCGGGAAGTGGAAGCGCTGCTATCCGGCGAGGCCGACAGCAACGACGCCTATGTCGAAGTCCATGCCGGAGCGGGCGGCACCGAGAGCCAGGACTGGGCGCAAATGCTGTCGCGCATGTATATGCGCTGGGCGGAAGACCGGCGTTACAAGACCGAGCTGATCGAAAGCAGCCCGGGCGAAGAAGCGGGGATCAAATCGGCGACCCTGTTGGTCAAGGGGCCGAACGCCTATGGGTGGCTGAAAACGGAATCCGGCGTGCACCGCCTGGTGCGCATTTCGCCCTACGATTCCAACTCGCGCCGCCATACAAGTTTTGCCTCCGTCTGGGTCTATCCCGCGATGGACGACAACATCAATATCGAGGTGAACGAGGGCGATTGCCGCATTGACACCTATCGCGCCAGCGGCGCGGGCGGCCAGCACGTCAACACCACCGACAGCGCCGTGCGCATCACGCATATCCCTACCGGCATCGTCGTGCAGTGCCAGAACGAGCGGTCGCAGCACAAGAACAAGGCCACCGCCTGGACGATGCTGAAGGCGCGCCTCTATGAACTCGAGCTGAAGAAGCGCGAGGAGGCCGCGCAGGCGCAGGCCGCAAGCAAGACCGAGATCGGCTGGGGCCACCAGATCCGCTCCTATGTGCTGCAGCCCTATCAGCTGGTGAAGGATCTGCGCACCGGCGTCGAAAGCACCAACCCCCCGGCGGTGCTCGACGGCGATATCGACGCTTTTGTCGAAGCGGCGCTGGCGCAGCGCATCCGCGGCGGTGGACCGGCTAACGTCGAGGATCTGGCCTAAGTCGGCGGGGGCCTTGGCTGAGATGTGGCAGGTTGGCGATGCACTGGCTTTCAGCCAAGTGCGAAATTCGCCAGCGCCTCCGGCAATTCAGCGAGCGCGTCGACGATGATATGGGCCTGAGCGATTTCGGGACGTTTGGCGTGGACGCGGCCCCATGGGCCTCTCTTGATGAAGACGGCCATCAGCCCGGCTTCGACGGCCGGAAGCACGTCATTGTCGAGTCTGTCACCCACATAGGCAACGTCGAAGGCAGCAATTCTTGCGGTTTCCATCAACCGTTCAAAAAATTCCGGACTTGGCTTCTCACAACCCCAACTAGCGGACGAAGCGATGAAGTCGACATCGAAGCCGCACTCCCGCAGAGCCATCTCTGCATCACGTGGTTGGTTCCCTGCTATGCCAACTTTGTATCCGAGCTGGCGAAGCGTATTCAGGCACGGCAATGAATCGGGATAGAGATCGGAGGCGTTGAAGATATCATAGTCACCGGCAGCCGCACGTTCGCGCCTTGCGGCTTCAAGATCGAACCCGGGTTTGAAATGTTCGAATATGGCGCCGTGGTGCTGGTTTCTTTCGATAGTCTCGTCAAGTGCCGAACGAAAGACGCTGCTGGAAACGCCAAGATAGGCTGCCCAACCATTCCATAGACGGATCTCATCAACCAGCGTTTCTCCAACATCGAAGCACACTGCTTTAATTGCCATGCATCGCCCACATTATATCCACTGCTGGCCGCAAAGACCGCGCTTTGCAAACGTGGCCACCACCAGCCACGGCTCCAGCTTGCCAGCCTGGGTAAAATCTGTCATCGTCGGTTCATGTAGGTCAGCCTTGCTGTCCTTTAGGGCATGGAACTCGCTCGTCTTGCTTCCCCGATCTGGAAATGCGGCGGGCGGGGGTTTTTGCGCGCCGAGGGCAAACGTCAATTGGCTGGCCCGCTTGAGATGACGGTGGAAATCGGTATCATCTGTTTCCCGGCGCGACAGGCTGGGAGTTTTCCGCCGGGCCATGAATTCCGCAGAACCGCTGATGGCCTCCGGGGGATGCAAGCGGTCCGCTGCACACAACGGTCCGGCGGCCAGCGCCGGCTACCGACATATTGAGGCCAGTGAAGATCGCCATGACGGAACGGATGCCTTACAGCGCCGCCCCTTCTGCGGACACGCAGGGCGGCAGCCTTTTGCCGCGCGCGAAAGGCCTATACCGCCCGGAATTCGAGCATGATGCCTGCGGCATCGGCGTGATTGCCGATATTCAAGGCCGCAAGAGCCACGAAATCATCGTGGACGGCTTGAAAATCCTCGTCAACCTGACGCATCGCGGCGCCGTCGGCGCCGATCCTCTGGCCGGTGACGGCGCAGGAATGCTGGTGCAGATTCCCCATGAATTCTTCGCCGCCGAAGCCGAGCGGCTCGGCTTCGCGCTGCCGCAGCCGGGCCAATATGGCGTGGGCCATCTGTTCATGCCGCGCGATGCCGAGTGGCGCGCACGCTGCGAAGCCATCATCGCCGAAGTGGTCGCCGACGGAAGGGCAGACGCTGCTCGGCTGGCGCGACGTGCCGGTCGATAATCGCGGGCTGCCGCCGATCGTGCTCTCCTCCGAGCCGGTGCACCGGCAGGTGTTTATCGGGCGCGGCGCGGACATCGCCGATGAGGAGGCTTTCGAGCGGCGGCTCTATCTGATCCGCAAAGTTATTTCCAATCGCATCTACGAGCTTGGCGGGGGCAGGCAGGCCGCCGAATATTATCCGGTCTCGATGTCGTGCCGGACGGTCGTGTACAAGGGCATGTTCCTTGCCTTCCAACTCGGCGAATATTACCGCGACCTGCACGATCCGCGCTTCAAATCGGCGCTGTCGCTGGTGCATCAACGCTTCTCGACCAATACCTTTCCGTCCTGGAAGCTGGCGCATCCCTATCGGATGGTCGCGCATAATGGCGAGATCAACACGCTGCGCGGCAACGTCAACTGGATGGCGGCGCGGCAGGCCAGCGTCTCCTCGCCCCTGTTCGGCGAGGACATCGGGAAACTCTGGCCGATCTCCTATGAAGGGCAGTCGGATACGGCCTGCTTCGACAATGCGCTCGAATTCCTGGTGCAGGGCGGCTATTCGCTGCCCCACGCAATGATGATGCTCATTCCAGAGGCCTGGGCGGGCAACCCGCTGATGGATGAGAAGCGGCGCGCATTCTACGAATATCACGCCGCGCTGATGGAGCCATGGGACGGACCAGCCGCCGTCGCCTTCACCGATGGGCGGATGATCGGCGCCACGCTCGACCGCAACGGCCTGCGGCCCGCGCGCTATTTCGTCACCGACGACGACAAGGTGATTGTCGCCTCGGAAATGGGCGTGCTGCCCTGCCCGGAAGAGAAGATCGTCACGAAATGGCGGCTGCAGCCGGGCAAGATGCTGCTCATCGACCTGGAAAAGGGCCGCATCGTTTCCGACGAGGAGATCAAGGCCGAGCTGGCCGAGCTGCATCCCGTTCCAGGATTGGCTGGATGCGGGGCAGATCCGCGTCTCCGGGCTTCCCCGCGGCGGCGCCTGCCAGCCTCACTGTCGAACGTCTCCGCTGCTCGACCGCCAGCAGGCCTTCGGCTACACGCAGGAAAGCTGGAAGCTGATCATGCAGCCCATGGTCGAGGGCGGCCAGGAAGCGATCGGCTCCATGGGCACCGACACGCCGGTTTCGGCGCTGTCGAACAAGCCCAAGCTGCTGCACACCTATTTCAAGCAGAATTTCGCCCAGGTCACCAACCCGCCGATCGACCCGATCCGCGAGGAGCTGGTGATGAGCCTCGTCTCCTTCATCGGGCCGCGGCCGAACATTCTCGACCTGACAGGCACGGCGACGCAGCAGCGGCTGGAAGTGCATCAGCCGATCCTGACCAATGAGCGGCTTGAGCGCATCCGCGCGCTCGATGGCGCGCTGGCCATGCCGTTCCGCACCAAGACGCTCGACATCACCTACAGCGCCGATCTGGGCGCCTCGGGGATGGAGAAGGCGCTTGGGGATCTGGCCGAACAGGCCGAGAAGGCCGACCGGGACGGGTTCAACATCATCGTGCTGTCGGATCGCGCGGTCGGGCCGGGGCGCATCGCCGATCCCGTCGCTGCTGGCGACCTCGGCGGTGCATCATCACCTGATCCGCAAGGGTCTGCGCACCTCGGTCGGCCTCGTCGTGGAGACCGGCGAGGCGCATGAGGTGCATCAGTTCTGCGCCCTTGCCGGCTATGGCGCCGAGGCGATCAACCCCTATCTCGCGTTCGAGACCATCGAGGCGATGCTGCCGGAATTCGACGAGCCGATCGACTATGACGAGGCTGAAAAGCGCTTCATCAAGGCGATCGACAAGGGGATTTTGAAGGTGATGTCCAAGATGGGCATCTCCACCTATCAATCCTATTGCGGGGCGCAGATCTTCGACGCCGTCGGGCTGAAATCCGACTTCGTGCAGAAATATTTCACCGGCACGCATACCCAGGTCGAGGGCATCGGCCTCGAGGAAATCGCCAAGGAAACCGCCGAGCGGCACCGCCAGGCATTCGGCGACGTCCCTGTGCTGCGCAATGCGCTGGAAGTCGGCGGCGAATATGCCTTCCGCATTCGGGGCGAGGCGCATATGTGGCGGCCCGATACGGTCGCCAGCCTGCAGCATGCGGTGCGCGCCAATGTGCCGGACAAATTCCGCGAATTCTCCAACGCGGTGAACGATCAGAGCGAACAGCTCATGACGCTGCGCGGGCTGTTCCGCATCAAGACGCCGGACGAGTTCGGCCGGGCGCCCATTCCGCTCGAAGAGGTCGAGCCGGCGGTCGACATCGTCAAGCGCTTCTCGACCGGCGCGATGTCCTTCGGTTCGATCAGCCGCGAGGCCCATACAACGCTCGCCATCGCCATGAACCGCATCGGCGGCAAGTCGAACACCGGCGAGGGCGGCGAGGAAGCCGACCGCTACGTGCCGCTGCCGAACGGCGATTCCATGCGCTCGGCGATCAAGCAAGTGGCTTCCGGGCCGCTTCGGCGTGACGGCGGAATATCTAGCCAATTCCGACATGATGCAGATCAAGGTGGTGCAGGGCGCCAAGCCCGGCGAGGGCGGGCAACTGCCCGGCCACAAGGTCGACGCGATCATCGCCAGGGTGCGGCATTCGACGCCCGGCGTGGGGCTGATCTCGCCGCCGCCGCATCACGACATCTATTCCATCGAGGATCTGGCGCAGCTCATCTTCGACCTGAAGAACGTCAATCCCGGAAGCCGATGTCAGCGTCAAGCTGGGCTCGGAAGTCGGCGTCGGTACGGTCGCGGCGGGCGTCGCTAAGGCGCGGGCCGATCATGTGACCATCGCCGGTTTTGAGGGCGGCACCGGCGCATCGCCATTGACGTCGATCAAGCATGCAGGCAGCCCCTGGGAAATCGGCCTCGCCGAGACGCATCAAACGCTGCTGCTTAACGGCTTGCGCGGCCGCATCGCGGTGCAGGTCGATGGCGGCGTGCGCACCGGTCGCGACGTCATCATTGGAGCGCTGCTCGGCGCCGATGAATTCGGCTTCGCCACCGCGCCGCTGATATCGATCGGCTGCCTGATGATGCGCAAGTGCCATCTCAACACCTGCCCGGTCGGTATCGCGACCCAGGACCCGGTGCTGCGCAAGCGCTTCAAGGGTAAGCCCGAACACGTCATCAATTATTTCTTCATGGTGGCGGAAGAGGTGCGGGGCTTCATGGCGGCGCTCGGGGTCAGGAGCTTCCGAGAGCTGATCGGCCGGTCGGACTGGCTCGACAAGGAACGCGCCATCGAACATTTCAAGGCGAACGGGCTGGACTTCACCAACCTGTTCTTCAAGCCTGAAATGCCGCCGGAAGTGGCAACCAGCAACACCGAAAGGCAGAAGCATCCGATCGACACGGTGCTCGACCGAAAGCTGATCGAATTGGCCGCGCCCGCTCTCAAGGACCGCCAGCCCGTTAAGCTCGATCTGACGATCCGTAATTCCGACCGCACCACCGGCGCCATGCTCTCGGGACAGTTGGCCAAGCGCTACGGCCATGCGGGTCTCCCCGAGGATACCATCTGGATCACCTTGCGCGGCACGGCGGGCCAGAGCTTCGGCGCCTGGCTGGCGCATGGCGTCACGCTCGATCTGATCGGGGACGCCAATGACTATGTCGGGAAGGGCCTCTCCGGCGGGCGCATCATCGCCCGGCCGCCGAAAAAGTCCCGCATCGTGCCGGAAGACAGCATCATCGTCGGCAATACCGTGCTTTATGGCGCGATTTCCGGTGAATGCTATTTCCGGGGCGTCGCCGGCGAGCGGTTCGCGGTGCGCAATTCCGGCGCGATAGCGGTGGTCGAAGGCACCGGCGATCATGGCTGCGAGTATATGACCGGCGGCATCGTCGCGGTGCTCGGCCGGACGGGGCGTAATTTTGCCGCGGGAATGTCAGGCGGCATCGCCTATGTTCTGGATGAGGACGGCACGTTCGAGCGCCGCTGCAACCTGTCGATGGTCGATCTCGGTTCGATCCCGGCCGAGGAGGAGCGGATGAACCGCTATTCGCATCAAGCCGGCGATCTGCAGGGCCATGGCTTCGTCGACGTGCAGCGCGATATGACCCGGTTCGACGCGACCCGGCTGCGCCAGCTCATCGAGAACCACCGGCATTATACCGGCTCCGAGCGGGCAAGGCTCATCCTCGACGATTGGGATGCCTATCTGCCCAAATTCGTCAAGGTGATGCCGGTCGAATACCGCAAGGCGCTGGAAGCAATGAGCCGGGCGCAGGCGGCTGATCAAACCGGATTCGATGTTCTGGAGATAGGCTTGCGCGACGGGCGCTAGCCTGCTCAATCAGCCGAAAATTTCATCGCCCCTCCGCGATCGGGGCGGTGCCGACACCGAAACAAGACCGGGTTCCCGCGAACCAGCCGGAGTACGCATGAGACGAGCCGAGGAACGCGATGGGTAAAATCACGGGCTTTCTGGAAATCGAGCGCCAGGACCGCACCTATGCCCCCGCCTCGGACCGCGTGCGCCATTTCCGTGAATTCGTCATTCCGCTGGAGGAACGGGACGTGGGCCGTCAGGCGGCGCGCTGCATGGATTGCGGCATCCCCTATTGCCATCGCGGCTGCCCGGTGAACAACCAGATCCCGGACTGGAACGACCTCGTTTATCATGGCGACTGGCGCGATGCCGCGCTGAACTTGCATTCCACGAATAATTTCCCTGAATTCACCGGCCGGGTCTGCCCGGCACCCTGTGAGGCGGCCTGTACGCTCAACCTGGAAGACGTGCCCGTCACCATCAAGACCATCGAATGCACGATTGCCGACAAAGCCTGGGAAGAGGGCTGGGTGAATGCCGAGCCCGCCGAGCGCATGACCGGCAAGCGCGTCGCCATCATCGGGTCCGGCCCGGCGGGGCTCGCCGCCGCCCAGCAGCTCGCCCGTGCCGGCCATGAGGTGCATGTCTTCGAGAAATCCGCCAATCCGGGCGGTTTGCTGCGCTATGGTATCCCCGACTTCAAGATGGAGAAATGGCTGGTCGAGCGCCGCGTGCGGCAGATGGAGGCGGAGGGCGTGAGCTTCCACTGCAATGTGCATGTCGGGGTAAGCAAGCCGGTCGCCGAGCTGGAGGCCGAGTTCGACGCGGTGCTCCTCGCCGGCGGCGCCGAGAAGCCGCGCGATCTGCCGATCGAGGGCCGCGACCTTGCCGGCATCGAATTCGCCATGGATTTCCTGCCGCAGCAGAATGCCCGCGTCGCGGGCGAGCCGCTCGGCAATGTCGAGGCGATCCTGGCGACTAATAAGCATGTGGTCGTGATCGGCGGTGGCGATACCGGATCGGACTGCATCGGCACCTCATTCCGGCACGGCGCGCTCAGCGTCACCCAGCTCGAAATCATGCCGAGGCCGCCGGAGCAGGAGAACAAGCTGCTGACCTGGCCGGATTGGCCGCTGAAAATGCGTACCTCCTCCAGTCAGGCAGAAGGCGCCGAGCGCGATTTCAGCGTCATGACCAGCCGCTTTTCCGGCGCGAATGGGCGGGTGGAAAAGCTGCATTGCCTGCGGGCGGACGAGAAGTTCCAGCATATACCCGGTTCCGAATTCGAGCTGAAGGCCGATCTGGTGCTGCTGGCCATGGGCTTCGTCAGCCCCGTGCATGAGGGGATGATCACCGATCTCGGCGTCGAGCTGGATGGGCGGGGCAACGTGAAGGCGAATGAACGTGAATATCGCGCCAGCCGCGACAAAATCTTCGCCGCTGGCGACATGCGGCGCGGTCAATCGCTGGTCGTCTGGGCCATTCGCGAGGGCCGTCAGGCAGCCCATGCCATCGATAAATTCCTGATGGGCCACTCCGACCTGCCGCGCTGACGCTTGAGCGCAAATGTGCTTATGTAGCATTGCGCATAGCGCGCCTAGCTCCTTGCTTTTTAACAGATTTCCTCAAACTCCGGCTTGCCGCTTGCGTTTGATTGATGCATTCGATTAGCACTTTCCGATTAGGTTCATAAGAGCGGCGTAAATTCTCCGGTCGGCGGCGCATCGTCGGCACGCTCCATCTTGCAAATGGAGGGGTGAGCCGGGATAGTGCCGCGTTGTTGTTCAAATGGGGCGATTGAGGGAATGCGGATCACATTCGCGCTGCGCCGTGTGTTCCGGGAGCGCTCCCGGAAGACGGCGGGGGCGGCCCTGGCGCTTATACTGGCGTTCGGATGCATTATTGCCGTCGCGGCGGCTGCGCAAAAGGCCGATATATCGGCGCTCAGCCCACAGGAGATCGAGATCTCCGCCACACCATTCGCGTTCGACCGCTCGGACCCGGCGCGGCGCGATTTCGGGCGGCTGGAGTGGCTCGGCGGACTTATTCTCTTCGGCAAATCCGAGTTCTTCGGTGGGTATTCCGACCTGATTGTCAGCCCCGATGACGACGACCTGCTCACCATCTCCGATTCCGGCAGTTGGCTGAGCGCAAAGCTGAAGACGCAGAACGGCAAGCTGGTCGGCATCGGCAACGCGCGGATCGGGGCATTGACGCAAAAGGACGGAAGGCCCTTGCAGCGCAGAGCCGACCGGGATGCGGAATCGCTGGTCGCGCTCGGGCATAGCGGCATAGAGGGCCGGTATCTGATCGGTTTTGAGAACCGTCACCGCATCGAGGAATATGCCTTTGAAAAGGGCAAGTTTCGCGGTCCCCTCGGTAGCCGTGTCCTGCCGCGCGAATTACGGCGCATGGACCGAGGCGAAGGGTTGGAAGGTATGGCGCTGTTGCGGGACGGCGAGCATAAGGGCGCGCTGGTCGCCTTCTCCGAACATAAGCTCGATAGCCAAAGCGATCATAGCGGCGCGCTGATGAAGGCCGACAAGTCCTATCCGCTATTCCTGAAACGCACCGGCGAATTCGACGTCACCTCCCTGCAAAGCCTGAGCGACGGTAGCCTGCTCGTATTGGAGCGCAGCTTCATCCGCGCGTCGCTGAAGCTCGACATCAGGCTCCGGCTCATTAAATCCGCCGATATCAAGCCCGGCGCGCGGCTTGACGGCGAAGTGCTGCTTGAGGCCGGAAACCGCTATATGATCGACAATTTCGAGGGAATGGCGGTGACGGAAACGCAGAAGGGCGAAACGATCATCACCCTGATTTCCGACGACAATTTCAGCTTTTTTCAGAACACGCTGCTGGCCCGCTTCAAGCTGAAATAACGGCGCCGGGCCGTGCCGCGATCAGAGGCGCGGCGGCCCAATTCGCACTGGCTTAGCTGGCGGCAACCGTATCGGCGGATTGACCGGCGGTCGCTTTCTGGATTTCGCGCTTCAGGCGCAGCACGCGATCCGACAACTCGTCATTCTTGGCCTTAAGCAGGAACGCATCCAGCCCGCCGCGATGTTCGACCGAGCGAAGCGCATGGGCGCTGACGCGCAGACGCACGCTCCGCTTGAGAAAATCGCTGATCAGGGTCACGTCGCACAGATTCGGCAGGAAGCGCCGCTTCGTCTTAATCTGCGAGTGACTGACAAGGTGGCCGACCAGGGCATTCTTGCCCGTAAGCTCGCATCGGCGGGACATGGCGATCTCCAGCTCGCTAAAATTCCGGTCTTGGCGGAAAAAATAAAACGACCACAGCGGAGCCGTGGCCAACAGCGAATGTATAGTGAGAGCAGGGCGCTGCGTCAAGCGCCGGAGCCGCCAAGAGGCCGAACTCTTCGCCGCGGCGAGCCGCATCACCTAGAATTTCAGCAGACAGCTGAAAATCGCCACGCTTAAATCGAAGCGAAGGGGAAATCCCCGCCTCAAATGTTCTGGGAGGAACCATGGCGCGTATTAAGTGCCGGCCAGCATTCACGCTGGCCCTGCTGCTCGTCCTGCACACATTCACACATCAGCCAGCCTACGCCTTCGAATTCAAGACGGTCCCGCCGGCCGAAGTCGCGCTTTCCGCCGAGCGCCTCGACCGGCTTGGCGCCTGGCTCAAGGGTGAAGTTGCGGCCAAGAAAATTCCTGGCGCGGTAGTGCTTGTCGCACGCGGCGGCAAGACCGCGTATTTCGAGACCGTCGGCGTACAGGACCCCGCGACCGGCGTGCCGATGGCGAAGGACACGCTCTTCCGCATCTATTCGATGACCAAGCCGATTACCACGGTGGCCGCGATGATGCTGGTGGAAGAGGGGAAATTGACGCTGGAAACGCCGCTTTCCACCCTGATCCCGGCATTCAAAGACATGAAAGTCGCCGTTGAGAAGCCCGGCGCGGATGGCGCGCCCGCGCAGGTCGATATGGTGCCCGCCTCCCGGCAGATCACGGTGCAGGATCTCTTGCGGCATACTTCGGGCCTGACATACGGCTTCTTCGGCGACAGCGCCGCGAAGCGGGCCTACACCGCGGCCAAGATCGATGCCGGCACGATCAGCAATGCCGAGTTCGCCGAAAATCTCGCCAAGATGCCGCTCGGCTTCCAGCCGGGAAGCGCCTGGGATTACAGCTATGCCACGGATGTCGTCGGACGGGTGGTGGAAATTGTTTCGGGCAAGCCGCTGGGCCAGTTTTTCAAGGAGCGGATCTTCGACCCGCTCGGCATGACAGACACGGCATTTTACGTTATGGATCCCGCCAAGCACGGGCGCATTGCCGAGCCCTTTCCCGACGACCGCTCCATCGGCAAAGATATCGACATGAGCGATCCGCGCATCAAGCGCGATGCAGAGCCCGGGGGGCAGGGGCTGGTTGGTTCGGCGCCCGACTATGCGCGTTTCCTGCAGATGTTGCTGAATGGCGGCGCGTTGGATGGCAAGCGCTATCTCAGCCCCGAAACGATCGCCTTCATGGCTTCCGACCATCTGAGCCCGACCGTCGATAAGAGCAAGCTTTACCTGCCCGGGCCTGGCTATGGGTTCGGATTGGGCTTCGCGGTTCGCACGAGCGAAGGGCTAGCCGCCTTCCCGTCAAATCCGGGCGAGTATTACTGGGGCGGCGCCGGCGGCACCTATTTCTGGGTCGATCCCAAGGCGGATATGTTCGTGATCTTCATGATGCAATCGCCGAAACAGCGCGTGCCATACAGGAGCATTCTGCGCAACATCGTATATGGCGCGGTCGAGAAATGACGCTCCGGCGGGCGGGCTTGCTCCCGCCTGCTTTTTCCGATGCACTGGGTCTTGCGGGCCGCGTGCTCTTGGGGCACAAAGGCTGGGCTGCTGTGCCCTGTCCGGGGGCGGGAAACATACAATTGACGAATTTAAAAATTAGGGCATTTGATAGTGGCGTGGTGAAAACTAGGCGGAATGCTGGTGGCGGCGGGCGTGAAGCGGCCCGGTCAGCCGATTGCCCCAGCCGGCAGGTTGTGAGTTGATCTAAGGAATTTCCATGATTGCTTTGGGCGCGGGCCGCCGCAAGACGTCGCGTTTTGCTTCTTTCGCCGTCGGAACCGCGCTTGTTTGCGGGCTGAACTCTTGCCGGCCCTCCCGCATCCGCCGTTGAGCAGCCGAAGAGAGTCACCGCCGAATACAACATCAATTTTAATGGCCTGAGTATCGGGACTTTCAAGCTGTGGTCCGATCTCGACAGCAAGGAATACAGCGTCAAGGCACGCGCCAGCATCAGCCTCTTGGCCGGTATCCTGTTCGAGTGGCAGGGCGATACGGCATCTTCCGGTCAGGTGATGGCCCGTTTGCCGCGCCCGTATTCCTACAGTTTCGGCTATCGCACGAGCGACAAGCGCGAGTCGATCCAGGTGAAATTCTCCAATGACAGCGTGGAGGAAATCGCCGTCAACCCGCCGCAGCGGCAATCGGCGTCCCGCATCCCGGTAATGCGCAAGCACATGCGCAATGTGGTCGACCCGCTCAGCGCCATCGTCATGCTGACCAATATCGGCAGCAACAAGAGCGGAACCGAAGTCTGTAGCCGCCGCCTGCCGATTTTCGACGGCAAGCAGCGTTACGATCTGAAGCTTACCTACAAGGCGACAAAGCGCGTGACCGCTGATGGCTATTCCGGCCCTGCATATGTCTGCAAGGTGAAGTTCCTCCCTATCGCGGGTCATAAGCCGGGCGATGACGACAGCGCTTTCGCCGCGAAGACCGAAAGCATGGAAGTTTGGATGATCCCGCTCGCCAAGGCCGAGCTTTATGTTCCATATTATATTTACCTCCCCACCCCGGTCGGTACCGCGACGTTGACCTCATCCGGCTTCAATGTGGAGAACGGACAGGCGAGGCGGGCGCTCGTTCAGTGAGCCGGCGTCCCCGACTGACGCGGCGGACAAACAGCGAAGACACGAATATTGCTCAATTCGTACATGAGTCGTTCATGGGATATTCCAGAGGATGCCGCCGGGGCCGTAGGGCGGACGCGGCAGGCCGTGGGAACAGCTTCCACAGTAGCGGCTTCATGTCTGGCCAAACCAGCCTTCGTTGTGCTCTATACGCCGGGAGCAACGTCGGGTTGCGTCTGGTGCTGAATACATAACCGCCGTCCCCAAGGAACTGCCGTAATGACCGATTTCGCTTCCGCTTCCGCCTCGCGCCGGACAGCCGCAGGGCACTCCGTAATCGCGGTTTTGGGGCCGACGAATACCGGCAAGACGCATCTGGCGATCGAGCGCATGCTCGGCCATCAATCCGGGCTGATCGGGCTGCCGCTGAGGCTGCTGGCGCGCGAGGTCTATGACAAGGTCGTCGCGCGGGTTGGCGAGGCCAATGTGGCGCTCATCACCGGCGAGGAAAAGATCAAGCCGGAGCATCCCCGCTATTGGATCTGCACCGTCGAGGCGATGCCGCGCGACCTCGATGTCGATTTTCTCGCTGTTGACGAAATCCAGCTCGCCGCCGACCCGGAGCGCGGCCATGTGTTCACCGAGCGCCTGTTTTCCGCACGCGGCCAGAGCGAAACGCTGCTGCTCGGCGCCGGGACCATGGAAGGCGCGATCCGCGATCTGCTGCCGGGCGCTAATTTCATCACCCGCCACCGCCTGTCGAAGCTGACCTTCGCCGGGCAGAAAAAGATCACCCGGCTGCCGCGCCGTTCGGCCATCGTCGCCTTCTCCGCCAATGATGTGTACGAGATCGCCGAGCTGGTGCGCCGCCAGCGCGGCGGCGCGGCTGTGGTGCTGGGCGCGCTCAGCCCGCGCACGCGCAACGCGCAAGTGGAGCTATATCAATCGGGCGACGTCGATTTCCTGGTGGCGACCGACGCCATCGGCATGGGCCTCAATCTCGATGTCGACCATGTCGCCTTCGCCGCAACGCGCAAATTCGACGGACGCGAGCATCGCGATCTGTCGCCCGCCGAGCTTAGCCAGATCGCCGGCCGCGCCGGCCGCCACCTCAAGGACGGCACCTTCGGCGTGACGGGCGACGCCGAGCCATTCAGCTCGGACCTGATCATCCGTCTCGAAAATCACGAATTCGAACCGGTAAAGATCCTGCAATGGCGCAATGTCGCGCTCGACTTTTCCTCCATCGACCGGCTGAAGGATTGCTTGCGCGAAGCGCCCGCATCACAGCGCCTGACCCGGGCCAGGGCTGCCGACGATGTCGTCGCGCTCGATGCGTTGACCGCCGACCCGGTGATCCGCGATTTTGCCCGCGCGCCTGCCGCGATCAAGCTGCTCTGGGAGATCTGCCAGATCCCCGACTATCGTAAAATCTCGGCTGCCAACCACGCCGAATTGGCGGCCTCGCTCTATAAGCATCTGATGAGCGATGAGGGCGTCATCCCGGAAGATTGGTTTGCCGCGCAAGTGGCGCTCGCCGACCGGACCGACGGCGACATCGACACGCTGTCCAACCGTATCTCCCACATCCGCACCTGGACCTTCGTTTCGAACCGGGCCGGCTGGCTCGCCGACAGTGACCACTGGCGCGACCGCACCCGTGCCATTGAGGACACGCTTTCTGACGCGCTGCACGAGCTGTTGACCCAGCGCTTCGTCGACCGTCGCACCAGCGTGCTGATGAAGAGCATGCGCGACAAGGACACGCTCTATGCCGATATCGAGCATAGCGGCCAGATTTTCGTTGAGAAGCATTATGTTGGCAAGCTGGAGGGTTTTCGCTTCACGCCGGATACGGCGGCGGCGGGCATCCATGGCAAGGCTGCGCGCAGCGCCGCCGCCAAGGTGCTGGCGCTGGAGTTGAACGATCGTGCCGATCGGCTCTGCGAGGCCAAGGACGACGCGTTCACCCTCGCCCGCAACGGCGCCGTGTCATGGGAGAAGCAAGAGATCGGCCGTATCGAAGCGGGTGCGGAACCGCTGCGTCCCAGCTTTGCACTGATCGCCGACGAGCATCTCGCCCAGACCGACAAGGACCGCGTGGTCAAACGCGTCGAGACTTGGCTGCATGGGCTGATCGAGCTGCGTTTGAAACCGCTGATCGACCTGTCGAAAGCGCCTGACCTTGCCGGCCTCGCACGCGGCATCGGCTTCCGGCTGATCGAAAATTTCGGCATTCTGCCGCGTGAAGGGGTGGCGGAAGATATCCGCGCCCTCGATCAGCAGGCCCGCGCCGAGCTGCGCAAATTCGGGGTGCGCTTCGGCGCTTACAACATCTATTTCCCGCTGCTGCTCAAGCCCGCCGCCGCTGATATGCTGCTTTTGCTCTGGGCGCTGAAGCATGGCACGTCCGTGGGCATCGACGTCGCAAATCTGCCGGTGCCGCCGCGTCAGGGATTGACGTCGGTGGGGGTCGATAAGGCCTTGCCCGAGGCGTTCTATCGCGCAGCTGGCTTCCAGGTCTGCGGGCCGCGCGCGATCCGCATCGACATGCTGGAGCGTCTCGCCGATCTCATCCGCCCGCTTACAAGCTGGAAGCCTACCCCCGCACGCCCTGAGCCGCCCTTGGGCGCCGTCGGGCGCGGTGGGTTCAAGGTGCAGCCGGAAATGCTGTCGATCATCGGCTGTTCGGCCGAGGAGATGGGCAACGTGCTGTTCGTGCTCGGTTTCCGCAAGGAGCGTCGCATCGTGCAGGCTCCGCCTGTGGCGATTCCTGCTGAGCCCAGCAGCGATGCGGCCGTCGTCAGCGCAGACACGGCCGACGCGGCGATCGTTGCTGACATGTCAGACGAGGCCACAGAGACGGATGGGAATGCCGAAGTCACGGAAGTCGTTGACGTGATCCAGCAGGATCTGGATCTTGGGCCGGTTGTTGCCGCGCCGGAGCTTGCCGCCTCCAGCGAGCTGACCGCGAACGGGCAAGCTGAAAATACCGAAAGCGTTGAAGCTGTCGCTGCCGAACCCGCCACCGACGCGCAAGCCGAAATTGCGGCAGGCGTCGAAGCAGCCGTGGCTGCGCCCGAGATCGCTGTAGCCGACGACGCCACTGGGCTGACCGCGAACGCCGACGCCGCCGCCAGCGAAGCCGCTGCATCCACCGCCGCCGAGCCGGAATATGAGGACGTTTGGCGTCCGCGTCGGCGCGTCCAGGCTGACGAACGCCGTCAGCCTCACCGCAAGCCGGACCAGAACCGCGAGCGCCGTCGCGGCGACAGCCGTCCCGCTATCGCCTCGGAAACGCCGGCCGCTCCTGCCACGGCCGCCCCGGAGGCGGGCGCACAACAACGCGGCCCCCGCCGGGACCAGGACCGCAACCGCGAGCACCGTCGCCGTGATGATCGACGTGGCGCCGACCCGCGAAGCGGCGGCAAGGGGCGCCCCGATCAAGGCGTCAGGACCGCAACAGCGGCACCCGCCCGACGCGGCAAAGATGTGGCTGCCGATCCCGATTTACCCTTTGCAGCCCTTCTGAAATTAAAGGAGCGCATGGCGCGCGGCGCGCAAGACCAAGCGTGAGCCGATGGCGAATACCGGGGACGTCAAGGAAACCCAGCGCCTCGATAAATGGCTTTGGCACGCGCGGATCGTCAAGACGCGGTCGCTCGCCGCGCAATTCGTGGAACAGGGCAAGTTCCGCATCAATCGCGAGAAGATTCTGAAGCCCGCTTACGCCGTGAAGAACGGCGACGTAATCACGGCGGCGATTTTCGGCAGGGTGCGCGTGCTGCGCATCGCCGGGTTCAGCGCCAGACGTGGCGCCGCCGCCGAAGCG
This sequence comes from uncultured Alphaproteobacteria bacterium, assembly GCA_963731855.1. Classification (GTDB taxonomy): domain Bacteria; phylum Pseudomonadota; class Alphaproteobacteria; order Rhizobiales; family Rhodomicrobiaceae; genus R-RK-3. The sequence continues at coordinate 797,095 of CAVSXH010000005.1, forward strand.
CAGGCGCTCTATGTCGATCTCACCCCGCCCGACGACAGACCGCCACGCGACGCGGAATAGCGCGGCAATAAGCTTTGGCAAGCCGCTCCTGCGCTTCGTTCATGTTGACGATGCGTCGCTGATGACTATGATCGCCGAACATCAGGCGCTAATGCATGCACGGATTTCATGTGTCAGTGCACGGGGGACAAAACACTATCCCTGCGCCGCCGAAAGCGATAAGAGAGCGGCGTCTCCAATCGTGCTGGGGAATTCAATCGCGGGCGTGGCGGAATCGGTAGACGCGCCGGACTCAAAATCCGGTTCTGGTGACAGAGTGTCGGTTCGACTCCGACCGCCCGCACCAGGTATTTCACCGTTAGCTGAAGATGCGCCTGATCGATGCAAGCCTTCCGGCCGCCAACGCTGAGCCAATCGTAAAATCTGAGGCTTGAGATGGGCGATGCGATCGGCCCGTCGCTGGAACATCATGCGCAGAGACATTAAGTCAGGGCCATGGACCATGATGCCAAATATCGGATGCGGCGCCGTTGCGATCTGCCGTCGCGGCGGCAGGCGCTTCGGGTTCTGACGGGCGGTGTGCTGGGCCTTTCGCTCGGTTGCAATCGGGCCGTATCGCAAGTGGTCGAAGCGAAACCAAAGCCTTTCGATGCGGTCCTCCTTGATCGCGCGATTCAGGGCGCCCGCAAATTCGATCAGATCCATAGCCTCACAATTGCACGGGCCGGTGAGATCGCGTTCGCCGAGGCGTTTCGCGGACCGCCGGTCGACCGCCCGGTCAATGTCAAGTCGGTGTCGAAGTCGTTTGTCGCCGCACTGGTCGGTGCAGCGATCGACCGCAACGTTCTCAGCGGCGTCGACCAGCGGTTGGCCGAAGCCGCTCCGGGTCTTATCCCCAAAAATGCGGACCCGAAGGTGCGCGACCTTACGATCGCTCAGCTCCTCACCATGCAGGCCGGGCTGGAACGTACATCCGGCCCAAACTATGGCCGCTGGGTGCAGAGCCCCAATTGGGTTGCGTTCGCGCTCGCCCGGCCCTTCGTTGCCGAGCCCGGCGAACGCATGCTTTATTCGACCGGGAGCTACCATGTGCTCGGCGCATTACTCGCCAAAGCGTCCGGGAAGAGCTTGCTTGCGCTTGCCAGGGACTGGATCGGAGACACGCTCGACATTGCAATTCCGCCCTGGAGACGGGATCCGCAGGGGTTCTATTTCGGCGGAAACGACATGACCCTGTCGCCAATGGGCCTGCTGCGCTTCGGCGAAATGCACCGGCGCGGCGGCATCTGGAATGGCGAACGCGTGCTGAGCGAGAAATGGATCGAGGAAGCCTGGACACCGCGGACGCTTTCCCCGTTCTCCGGCGATGACTACGGCTATGGCTGGTTCATTTCGAACCGCTGCCGGACGAAAGTCGTTTACGCGCGCGGCTATGGCGGGCAGATGATCTACATCGTGCCTTCGCTCGAGCTGACGATGGTCGTCACGTCCGACCCGACACGGCCCGCGCGTTCGGATGGCTATGTCGGCGAACTCCGTAACCTGCTTGCAACTGAAATCATCCCCGCCGCCGGATCGTAGCCCGCACGGGACACGCCCGAGTACCACGAAATCGTGTTCACGGCTTCGCGAATGCGGGCCGAAATCACCGATGATGCGGAGCCGCAGTTGTGATAATGCGGTGCGGAAATTCCAGACGCGCCTTGGTGCGCGCATCCCAATCGAAAGGCCAACATGCCAAGTGAAGCTGTCATCAAATTTCCGCTCCTGATTTTGATTCTCATCATCGCCCTTTCGATAGGCTGGGGGGTGAGCTGGCCGATGATGAAAATCGCCTTGCGCGAATTTCCCGATCTGGACGTTTCGCGCATGGTCATGCCTCGTGGCGGGGATGTGTCTGCTGGGATTGGCGCGGCTTTCCGGCGGGACGATGCTGCCGCCCGCGGATGAATGGCGCGGGGCTGACATGGGCGGCGCATGTGCAACGTCACGGCGTGGCACATGTTCGTCGGCTATGGCGTCGTCCTCGTCGCGTCAGGGCATGCTGCGGTGCTCGCCTATACCATGCCGCTTTGGGTGGTGCTGCTCGGGACCTTGTTTCTCCGAGAGCCGCTGGAGTTGCAGAGCGTTATGGGCATGGCGCTCGGTCTGGCGGGGATCCTGACGCTGGTTTCGGCCGATTTCGCCACGCTCGGGAAAGCGCCGGTGGGCGCATTGCTGATCCTCCTCGGCGCCATCGCCTGGGCAACAGGAACGCTGATCCAAAAGCACCGCCGGACCGTGTTGCCGACGCTGGCGCTTTCCGGCTGGCAACTCGTCATCGGCAGCATTCCGATATTCATCGTGATGCCGTTCGTCGACGGCGTGCACATTCCGAATGTGAGTGCCCAGGCGTGGGCGGCAGGGGCGTACCTGACCTTTATCGCCCTGGTGGTATGCTACTTTCTTTGGTTCAAGATCGTCAGCCTGATGTCCGCCAACAGGGCGTCCATCAGCGCGCTGCTGGTGCCCGCCGTCGGCGTGGCCAGCGGCGCATTGTTCCTCGATGAGCCATTCGGTTGGCGTGAGATGCTTGCTCTTGCATTCGTGGCGGCGGCGCTGGCCATGGTGTTGACCGTGCCGATGAAAAGACGAGTAGCAACGAAGCGTCGCCTGAATGGCCAGCTGCTGGATCGGCACCCATGACGCCTGCATGGTTACGTCGGTCCCTGAGCGGTTCAGCGGGTGCAGCGCTGCTCCTGCTGACGGATGCGGCCGGCTGTGAATGCGCCAGCGCTCAAACGGCCTCTTTCGGCTTCGCAAACATTCGAGCTTGATGGCCGGTCGCCTGGTCATCGAGCTGCCGCCGCGCGCAGCGATCCGCGTTGCGCCGGATGGCAAAGATGTCCGCATCGATGTCCGTCCCAGCACGCGCCAGCCAACTGCGATGACATTGCGTCCGCTGCCGAAGGGGAGACGGCCGAGCGCTTTGATCGGACGGAGACGCTCGGCGGCTCTCGCAGTCTCATCTACCGCATTTCGCGGCGAGTGTCGGCTCAGGCGGTCCCGAGGCGTTTCTCGATGGTCGCCTCACTCTCGCCGACCGGCCGATACATCGTGACCTGCCATGTCCAGGGTGACGCCATTACCATGAACGATGCGGCTTGGTGCCTCCCCTATCTCTCCGACTCTCACGCGGTCGAGGCCGAAGCGAAATAGATGGCGTCGTCATCCCAGCGCAAAGCGGCCGATGGTTGCGCATGACATCGAAGAACCCTACCTCTGCAGGGACAGCACCGAAAGCTAAGGTGAATCCATGAGCATAGCGACACCCGCCAGACCAATGCGGGGGACGGCCCGTTCGCCGGTCCGATACGAACGGCGGCAATCGACCTCACCATCAATGGCCGCGTCCCATACCGTCAGCGTCGACATCCGCACCTCGCTGCTCGATCTGCTGCGCGAGCATCTGCATTTGACCGGCTCCAAGAAAGGCTGCGATCACGGCCAGTGCGGCGCCTGCACGGTGCTGGTGAACGGGCGGCGGATCAATGCCTGCCTGACGCTCGCGGTGATGCATGAGGGCGACGATATCCTCACCATCGAAGGCCTCGGGAACGCCGGAAAAACTGCATCCGCTGCAGGCGGCGTTCCTGCGGCATGACGCTTTTCAATGCGGCTATTGCACGCCCGGCCAGATCTGCTCAGCCGCCGGGATGATCGAGGAGGCCCAGCGGGGCTGGCCCAGCCATGTCAGCGAGACGTTGGCCGGCGACATTACCCTTAGCGAGGCGGAAATCTCCGAACGGATGAGCGGCAATATCTGCCGCTGCTCGGCCTATCCGAACATTGTCGATGCGATCCGCGATGTGACGGGAGAGAACGCATGAAAAGCTTCGATTATGCGCGCGTCGATACAGCGGAAGCGGCCGTCATGCAAGCCGGGGGGCCGGCGACGAAATTCATAGCCGGCGGCACGAATTTGCTCGATCTGATGAAGCTCGAGATCGAAACGCCGGAAAAGCTCGTCGATATCAGCCGTCTGAACCTGTCCGACATCGCTCCAACCGACGAGGGCGGGCTGTCCATCGGCGCGCTGGTGCCGAACAGCGACCTGGCCGCGGATCCCCGCGTGCGGACCCACTATCCCGTATTGTCGCGGGCGCTGCTCGCTGGGGCGTCGGCACAGCTCCGGAACAAGGCCACAACGGGCGGCAACCTGCTCCAGCGCACGCGCTGCAATTATTTCTATGACACGCTTGCCCCTTGCAACAAGCGCGAGCCGGGCGCGGGATGCGCGGCGGTTGGCGGCTTCACCCGTAATCATGCGATCCTCGGCACCAGCGATCATTGTATCGCCACGCATCCGTCGGACATGGCGGTCGCGATGCGCGCGCTGGATGCGGCCATTGTCACGCTGAAGGCCGGCGGCGCGGGCCGCCGCATTCCCATCGGCGACTTTTACCGTCTTCCGGGCACAACGCCGCATATCGAAACGGTGCTCGATCCGGGCGAGTTGATCACGCATATCGAACTGCCGGCGCCGCTCAAGGGCAAGCAGCTCTATCGCAAGGTTCGCGATCGCGCCTCTTATGCCTTTGCGCTCGTCTCTGTCGCCGCCATCGTTTCGGTAGAGGGCGGCAGGATCGCCTCGGCGGCGCTCGCCCTTGGCGGTGTAGCGCCCCTGCCTTGGCGCGACAGCCGGGTCGAAGACGCTTTGATCGGGCAGGCACCATCGACGGCCGCATTCGAAGCCGCCGCAGACCTGCTGCTCGCCGGCGCCAGAGGTTTCGGCGCGAACGACTTCAAGATCCCGCTCACCCGGCGCACGCTGATCGCCTGCCTCCGCGAGCTGACCATCGGAGATGCGGCATGAGCGAACGCAACAATAGCCTGACGATGAACGAGGCCGTCGGGCCGGAACCTTCTCGATCGTGGCAGGCAGGGCGTGATCGGCAAGCCGATCGACCGGGTGGATGGACCGGCGAAGGTCACCGGTCAGGCTCGCTACAGCTATGAGGAGCCCGTCGAAAACGTTGCCTACGGCACCGTCCTGACCGCCGCGATCGGCCGGGGCCGCATTGTCCGGATCGACGCCGACGCCGCCCGCGCCGCGCCTGGCGTGATTGCCGTCATCGTCGACCACCCGCTGCTCCCTTCAGACGCCGCCGGCTCGGAGGCGTTGCCGCGCACACTGCCGCGGATCGAAAATTACGGCCAGGCCATCGGCATCCTCGTGGCCGAGAGTTTCGAGGCGGCGCGGTCGGCTGCCGGCCTGGTGCGCGTCGAGTACTCTCGCGAGGCGGGGCGCTTCGACATGATGGAGAATTTCGCCGAAGTCGAGCACGAGCCGCCCACGCGCTTCCGCCCGCCCCAGAACCTTGGGGATCTCGATGCGGCGCTGGCCGAAGCCGCAGTCACGCTGGATGCGATCTACACGACGCCGCACCATCTGCCCGCGGCGCTGGAGCCGCACGCCACCATCGCAAGCTGGCGCGGCGATAAGGTCGAGATCCGTTCCAGCCTGCAGATGCTGAAATGGGCGCATGCCGCAATCGCTGCCTCGCTCGAGCTCGATCCATCCGCCGTTCGCATCCTCGCGCCCTATGTCGGCGGCGGCTTCGGCGGCAAGACCGGCGTCGGCCCTGAGACCATCCTGGCCGCGATCGCGGCCCGCGAAATCGGCCGGCCGGTCAAGGTCGCCTTGACGCGGCGTCAGACGGCGCATCTCGTCCATCGGCGTTCCGACACGTATCAGCGGGTGCGCATCGCGTGCAACCGCGATGGCGACATGCTGGGGATCGGGCATGAAAGCACGGTTTCGCAGAAGGAGGATCGGACCTTCATCGAGCCGGTGTCCATCGGCTCGTTCTCGCTTTATGCCGGGGCGTCGCGGCGCTTCTCGCAAAGCGTCGTCCGTCTCGATTTGCCTGTGGCGAGCGCGGTGCGTGCGCCGGGGGAGGCCGTCGGAATGCTGGCGCTGGAGAGCGCGATGGACGAGATGGCCGAACAGCTCGGCCTGGATCCGATCGCTTTCCGCAAGCGTAACGAGCCCTCCCGTGACCCGATGCGCGGCGTGCCCTTTTCCACGCGGCGCCTTATCGACTGCTATGACGAGGGTGCGCGGCGGTTCGGCTGGGAGCGGCGCAATCCGTTACCGGCGCAAATGCGCGAAGGTGAATGGCTCATCGGCATGGGCATGGCCGCCGCGTTCCGGGGCAATCTGCTCATCGAATCGCAAGCAAGGGTGCGGCTGACGCCGCACGCCCGGGCCATCGTCGAGACCGACATGACCGATATCGGCACCGGCACTTATACGATCCTGGCGCAGGTCGCGGGCGAAATGCTTGGATTGCCGCTGGAGCGCGTCGAGGTCCGGCTTGGCGATACCGATCTGCCGCATGGCCCAGGCTCGGGCGGCTCGTTCGGCGCCGCGGGCAGTGCCTCATCGGTGGCGCTTGCCTGCGAAGAGATCATCGCCCGTCTCGCCCGCCTGATGGACGCAAGACCCGATGAGCTGACGCTTCAGGACGGCATCGCGACGGCGCGCAACCGGCGCATGCCTCTGACCGACCTTCTCGCCGGACAGCCCATCGAGGCCCTGGGCACGATCGACCAGGGCAGGAACGCGGCAAGCCGTCAGCCAGGCCGCCTATGGCGCGCAATTCGCGGAGGCCGCCGTGAATGCGGTCACCGGCGAGATCCGCGTGCGGCGAATGCTGGGCGTGTTCGATTGCGGGCGTATCCTCAATGCGAAGACGGCACGCAGCCAGGCCATGGGCGGCATGATCTGGGGCCTCAGCTATGCGCTGCACGAAGAGGCCGTCGTCGACCGGCGGACGGGCGCATTCGCGACCCGCGATCTTGCCGAATATCATGTGCCGGTGAATGCCGACGTTCCGCAGATCGAGGCGTATTTTATCGAGGAGCCGGACAAATACGCCAACCCGGTCGGTGTCAAGGGTATCGGTGAGTTGGGCATCAGCGGTTCCGGCGGCGCTGTCGCCAACGCCATCTACAATGCGTGCGGCGTGCGGGTGCGCGATTTCCCGGTGACGCTCGACAAGCTTCTGCATGGCTTGCCGGCAGTTTGAGGCACGAGGGTCGGAAGCGCGGCAAGGTAGACCAGAAAGGGACGAGGCGAGCTCCATGACACAAATCATCCGACGCCCTATCCCCTCTACTGGCGAATTGCTGCCCGTTGTCGGCTGCGGCACATATCGCGGGTTCGACGTTGACGACAGCAGCAAAGAGCATAGTCGCCTTGCCGATGTGCTCGGTATTCTGCTCGACTCTGGAGGATCGGTGATCGACAGCTCGCCTATGTATGGACGCGCAGAGGAAGTGACGGGCGCTCTGCTGCAACGGTTGGGTCGCCGAAACGACGCGTTCCTCGCAACCAAGGTGTGGACGACGGGGAGAGCGAGCGGGATTGCGCAGATGGAGCGTTCCCTCAAGTTGCTGCGTACCGATCATGTCGACCTGATGCAGGTGCACAACCTCGTCGATGTGCATACGCATCTTGCCACGCTGGCGGGCTGGAAAGCCGAGGGACGCACCCGCTATGTCGGCGTGACGCATTACCACAGCGGTGCGTACAGGGAACTCGAGCAAACTCTTCGCCGCGAGCAACTCGATTTCGTCCAGCTGAATTATTCGCTCGATGATCGCGCCGCCGAAGATCGTCTGCTGCCCCTCGCGATCGACAAGGGCATAGCGGTCATCGTCAATGTCCCGTTCGGAGGCGGAGGGCTGTTAAGGCGCCTGGCGAGGGAAACCTTGCCCGATTTTGCTGAAGAGATCGGTTGCCGGACGTGGTCCCAGCTTCTCCTGAAATTCGTGCTCGGGCACCCGGCGGTCACCTGCACCATCCCTGGGACCGGCGATCCGGCACATATGGCGGAGAATATGACGGCGGTCCATGGCGATCTCGTGGAGGCGAGAAAACGGATTCTAGCCTGGTGGCAAAGTCGATGAGGGCTGCCTGCTATATTCAAACTGCGATCTTTTGACACCCGCCCGAAGCGGCAAGCCGCGAAGTCCGCTCATCCGACTTGCCGCCAACGGGCCGGCGCCTTATGTCTCCGATCGCCGAACCCCCTTTCCCCAATCTCAGAGTCCCTTCAAATACTCGACCAGGTCCTTCTTGTCTGCTCTCGCTGAGATTCAGATTGAAGAGGGTGTCGTAGTGGTTCGCCACGTCTAGCAGGGTGGCGAAGCGTCCGTCGTGGTAAAATCCGCCCTTCTGATGCGTCCACAGTCCAGCGAGCGGCGCCGTGCGGTACATATGCGTCGGCGAGCGGTCGGCCTGGAACGAGTCGATGCCCGATCTCGCTCGGCGCATGCAGATTGTGTCCCGGCTCGGTATAGAGGGGCGGCACGTGACAGGTCGCGCACTTCCCCTGACCATTGAAGATGGTCTTTCCCCGCTCGAATGCAGCCTTGTCATAGGACCCTGCCGGCGCTTTCGGCGCGGGGATCGAGAGCTGATAGAATTGCAGCGCCGCCAGCTTGGATGTGGTCTTGTCCGGCATATTGCGCGTGTTTCCGGACGCCGGTCTTCGCAGCGACGGGGTACTGCTCCTTATTGTTGAAGCGGGCGTCGAAGAACGTCGCCTCGCCGTGCATCTGGGTCCCGGCGACGTAAGCGTTCCAGTAAGGCGACCGACCCGAAGCCGGTCCAAGTGCTGAGGTTCACGCCTGCCAGGCCGAACGCGGGCGGAATCAGCGTCCCCGCCTGCTTTGCCGTCGGGACGCAAGCGCTTTGCCATCCTTGTCGAGTTCGGCGTCGTAGCGGCCTGGCCCCCAGCTGGCGAGCACCTGCTTCACGGTCGCGACGTCGACGCCGAGCAGGTCGGTGATATGGCTTGAGGTTCGGCGCAAGCGACACGATCGCGCCTACGTTCAGATCGCGGTTGGCCCAGCCGTCGAGCCGCTTGCCGATGCCGGGCGCGAAGGAATTGTCGACCGTCGAATGGCAGAATGCGCACTGGATGCCCATCGACTTGACGCTGCCGTCGGGATTGGCGAACGCCGTCACGCCGACGACCGCATTCAACTTGAGCAGAGCGATCGTCGTTGCCGGATCGTCGAGATTGACCTTGCCCGCCGCGATCTGCTTCTTCAAAGCGGCCGGCAGCGCGTCGGCGTCAACCTTGAGGCCGACCGACAGCGCGGTCTTCGGCGAGACGCCGGGGCCGACGCCGCCGTTCTTCTCACCGGCGATGCTCTTGTGCAGCTGGAGCGCGTCACCCCAGAAGGCCTCGCTGCCGAAAGTGTCGTAGCGGAAGATCCGTTTGCCATCCTTCAGCAGCTTCGTGGCATGGGTGCCCGTCGCATCGTCGAACGCCTTGCCCTTTGTCTGAGCCGAGATCGGAGTGACACTGATGCAAAGAACCAACCCCAAGCTAAAGCCCAGACCAACCGCCCGCGCAGTCCTGAACATCGCCGCCTCCATTCACGCCAGATGATCTTCGTCCGTCGGATCGGCTGGCCTTGAAGCGGCTTTACCATCCGATCGGTGTTGTCACCTAAGAGGTTACCTTGGCCTCGCGGAGGATGTCTGTTACTGGGATAACATCTCGATCATTTTGTGCGGCTCTTTAGCGCGCAAGAACTGCTCAAATCAAAGAGTGTGGCTTTCGAGAGCTGCCACATCAACCAGAAGATGACCGCGTTCTGAATACTCTACCATACCGCGGCGGCGGAACAGATTCAGGGCCGTAGAAACGCGCTCGCGTCTCGCCGCCACCATGTGGGAAATATCTTCCTGGGTCAGGTAGGTCGCGATTTCAATCTTGCTGCCCGCACGCCGGCCGATCTTGGATGCGAGGTCAAGCAGCACATGGGTCAGCCGGCGGGCGGTATCGTGAAAGGCCAAAGTGTTGATCTGCTCGTAAGCGTCGTTAAGGCAGTCGCAGAATATTGCTATGAGCCTGCCAAGAAATTCCGGATTTTTCCGGAGGACCTCGACGATCTCGGAATAGGGTACCGGGATCACGTCGCTCAGCTCAAGCGCTACCGCACGGTCGCTTCGAGGCGACCGGTGGGCGCAGAGTTCTCCGACCACACCCCCTTCTTTGCGGATGTCATAGATGATCTCGCCGCCATCTCTACGGATGGTTCCGACCTTGATGTAGCCGCTTTGGATAAAGAAGAAATTGCGGTCGCTTCCTCCCACGTCATAGAGCACCTCGTTTCTCTTATACGTGGCCGAGGCGCGCCCGGGCAAAATAGCCTCGCAAAAATTTCCTCGAAAGATCGTCACCAATGCCGAAGACAGGGAAGCTTCGTAAAGTTCCGCGTCTTCAGCAGGGCCAAGCGGCGCGTTTGCTTCGGGCAAGATCATCAAACACCTCCGACGACGGGGCGCCAGTTTCTCGATCAGGCCGGCAAATGTCAACAAGACGCCGCTGACGCGAACTGTTACGATTTTTCACGCGCGAGGCGCCGGAACAGCCATATTGCCGGCGCGTTACCATCGACAATACGTAGGCGACGCACCACTTGGTGCATGCTTCAGAGCTTGGCGTGTCTTTTGCGTCAACGGCTCCAACCTCTATTTTTTCCCAGGTTGGATTGCAGAAGCCGTGTTTTTATCGCAGGAGGCACTCTTGACCACCGGTTCGGACCCTCTGACAGCTCTCATTGCCCTCAATCGCTTCGGCCTCGGCGGGAGGCCAGGCGACCTGGGCGCCGCATCTTCCGATCCGCGCGGGTTCCTCGCGCAGGAACTCAAGATACGCGATGCCGCTCTCCTCGCCGCGGACCTGCCGTCGAGCGAGGATGCGCTGGTAGAGGTTTTCGGCGTAAGGCAGCGCAGGAAAGAGCAAAGAGCGCGTAAGGCTGCCGCTTCCGCCACGACAGGGCAGGGCGACCCGCGACCGTCAGAATCCCGGAAACGTGCGGCGGGGACCGCCGACACGCAGGAGGTCCAAGAGGGTAAGGCGCCGCCCGACGCCATGACAGACAGTGGCGCGCCGGCACCGATGGCGGAAGGCGGTGCAAATTCGCGCGCCTCAAATCCGGTTCAGCAGCTTTACCGCGACGAAGTAATGGCGCGCTTCCGCAAGCAAGCCCAGGCCAGCGCCGGTTTTGTCGAAAGGCTGGTCGCTTTCTGGTCCAACCACTTCGCCGTTTCCGCCGCCAAAGGTCCGTTCGTCCGCGCGGCCGCCGGAGCATTCGAGCGCGAGGCGATCCGTCCGTATGTGCTCGGCCGCTTCGCCGACATGCTGAAAGCGGTCGAACAACATCCCGCCATGCTGTTCTACCTCGATAATCAGCGCTCGATGGGCCCGAACTCTAAGGCCGGGCGCAATCGCGGCAAGGGTCTCAACGAAAATCTCGCGCGCGAAATTCTCGAACTGCATACGCTCGGGGTGGGGGGCGGTTACAGCCAGGCTGATGTCACCGCGCTTGCCCACATCATCACAGGCTGGACCTTCGCTGGGCAGGAGGGTAGGGGCGGTGAACCGGGCCGGTTCCTGTTCCGTCCAAATTGGCATGAGCCGGGGGCGCACCAGCTGCTCGGCAAGAATTATCCAGAGGCGGGACTTGCGCAAGGCGAGGCGGCGCTCGCCGATCTGGCACGCCAGCCTTCGACCGCCCGCCACGTCGCGGCCAAGCTCGTCCGGCATTTCGTCGCCGATGAACCGCCGCCGCCGCTTGTCGAGCGGCTCGCGGCGGTGTTTCGCGACACGGAAGGCGACCTCGCAGCGTTGTCGCTGGCGCTGATTCAGGACGACGAGGCCTGGCGCGCGCCCATGACGAAGATGCGGACGCCGGCTGAGTTCATGGCCGCCATCGCGCGCGCGACCGGCTTCCTGCCCGAGAAGCCGCAGCCGACGCTGGGCGCGCTCCGGGCGATGGGCATGATCCCCTGGCAGCCGCCCGGCCCGAACGGCTTTCCCGATACGGCCGATGCCTGGTCGTCGCCCGAAGCGATGAAGGCGCGGCTCGATGTCTCCTGGCGCACCGCGCAGCAGATCAAGACGGTCGAACAGCCGCTTGCGGTGCTGGACGCGGTCGTGGGAAGCGCCGCGTCCGGTGAGACCCGCGAGGCCATTGCCCGCGCTGAGTCTCGCGAGCAGGGGTTGGCGATTCTATTCATGTCCCCGGAATTTCAGCGGAGGTGACAATGGCTTGTCTTTGCGAAACACCGTCCATCTCCCGCCGCGCCCTGCTTGCCGGCAGCGGCGCACTCGTTGCATGGGCACATCTACCGCGCTTTGCGTGGGCGGAGCCGGGCCGCGAGCCGCGCCTGGTGGTCATCATTCTTCGGGGCGCGCTGGATGGTCTGTCCGCTGTCGGCCCGATCGGCGATCCCGACTATGCGCGGCTGCATGGCGATCTGGCTTTGTCGCTTTCGGGCGAGCACGCGGCCCTCCCGCTCGATGGCTTCTTTGCGCTTAACCCGGCCATGCCGAACTTCGCCCGTCTCTACCATGCGGGTCAGGCGGCAGTGGTGCACGCCGTGGCGACGAGCTACCGCGAACGGTCGCATTTCGACGGGCAGGACGTGCTCGAGAGCGGCTATCCTCGCCAGGGTCGGACAGAGAGCGGCTGGCTGAACCGTGCGGTCGCCAATCTACCGGCCGGCGATCGTGTGAGGCCATCGCGCGGCCTCGGCGTAGGCCCTGTGTCGCCGCTGGTGATGCGCGGTCCGGCTCCGGTGCTCGGCTGGGCGCCGCAGATCCTGCCAATGGCGGGCGGGGATCTTGCCTCGCGGGTCCTCGACCTCTACACGCATCGCGATCCGGTGCTGGCCAAAGCCCTCCGCGATGGCCTCGAAACCGGGGCCATGGCGGGGAATAGGGGCGACATAGCGAAAGGTCCTGTCGGCATGAACCAGCCCGCGGGAATGCGCCAGGCCGCCAGCGGCGCTGCGAGGATCATTGCCGCGGAGGATGGCCCGCGCGTCGCCGCTCTCGCTTTCGACGGCTGGGACACGCACGCCAATGAAGGCGGCGCCACCGGCCAGCTCGCCAATCGCTTGTCCGGGCTCGACGGAGCGTTCGAGGAGTTCGAGAAGGGGCTCGGCGACAAGTGGAAGGATACTGCGATCGCGGTGATCACCGAATTCGGACGCACGGCGAGGATCAACGGCACGGTCGGCACCGACCATGGCACCGGCACGGTCGCTCTCCTGGCGGGCGGTGCCATAAAGGGCGGCCGTGTCATCGCCGATTGGCCGGGACTGGCCGAAGCGCAGCTCCATGAGGGGCGGGATCTCAAACCGACGGCCGATTTGCGCGCGGTTCTCAAGGGGCTGCTTGCCGACCAGTTCGGCCTGTCGGCGGCAGTGCTCGCCCTTGCGGTATTCCCGGATTCGGGGCACGTGAACCCGATGCGCGGGCTAATCGGCTGAGACGATGCGCGCGCCGGCACTTGACGGCGCCAGTACCGAGGCACTGACCATCGCAGCCTTGTCACGCCACTTCTGATGACAGAGACGGTAGCGCCTCCTTGCGGAGTACGGTCTTGCAGTCCGGAGTCACGGCCCCCTGGTAGCGGACGATGAGCCTGCCGCCAAGCGGCGCGTACAGTCCCACGTCGAAATGGAATGTGCCGTTCACATCATATTCCCGGCTTTCGCTTCGCGGAAGCAAGAGCGCCGGAAGGGGAATGCCGAGACACCAACCCCGGCGCACAGGCAGATGGAGGGTTCCGTTCTCGACTGGCAGCTCCTGCTCATAGGTAAAGGCGAAGAAGCGTTCCGTGTAATGCGCGGAGCGTGATGGCCTGAGATAGGATCGGAATTTGCGGCCGGCAAAGTTCCGCTCCCAGATTTCACCTCGACCCGTGCGCTGTTTGGTGATGGTAAGCGGAACATCCTCGCCCGCCTTGGGAAAGCGGAAGAAAAAGGCCGCCAAGCGGGGCATCAGGCCCGTCCCACGCGTGATCTTTGCGCGGCCTGAGAAGCTTTCGAGATCCTGGACAGAGTGCATGCGTCGGACGCTAGCGGGCAGTCTCCGCCAGTTTTCTCCCAAGCACCTTTCGAAGAGGGTCGGTGCGGGCGCCTCCCAGGAAGCGAACCGTACGGACAGCGCCGCCATTGCGCTCTCGATCTCTGGAAGCGTCAGCTCCTGAAGGCAAGATCTGGCTCCGGGAGCGACGGCGGGCATTTTCCTGGCAATGGCGAGAGCCGGGATGGCCGGAATGAACGGGCCATCGCCTTTTTCCGCGATCACCTGCCACCTGCGGCGAACTGCTTTGGCATCGGCAATGCCGATCACGTCGACGGCCATTCCTCCACGATCCGAGCCGAACCGCTCCAATTTCTGCGACATCCAAACAAGGGGACCGAGGAAAAGCTGCAGGTCGGGCAGAAGACGGAGCTTGCGGAGATGAGCAAGTGCGGTAAGCCCCCAATGCATGAGGCCAAGCTCCAATCCGGCACGGAACAGCACGGAGCGGGCGCCAAAGGCGGGCGGGAATAGTTTCAGGTCGGGGACGCCGATGAAATTCGCCCAGCGCTTCATGTCCGGGCCCAGCGAAACCATCCTGGCGTCCGTCCAGCCTGTATGGGTGCGCCAGACGCCACCCCGCCACAACATCAATGGTGCTCCGGCCTGCCGTAAAATCGACGCCGCGACCGACCGCCCCCGCGGCGTCCGGTTGCCCGGAACGATGGCAGTCTCGATGACCAGGATTTCGAACAGGCCCGCGCTCAATGCGCGCACCGCGGCGGCAGAAATTGCGGGAACGCTCGACACGCCGGAGAGTGCGAAGCACCCGGCGGCGATCGCCTCGGGATCGAGCGCGGCGATGCCCGCCGTGAAATCGGCATCATCGGAGAAATCGAGATAGTTGATGCTATGTTGGATGCAGAACCGCGCCACCCTATACCGATCGCCATCATAGGCCTGGAACGGTCCGGCCGCGTCGACGACGAGGTCGGGATTGGCGCGGGCGATCGGCGATAGGTCCTTCCGCAGATCGACCATCAGCGGCTCGCCGCCATATTCAGCGGCAAAGGCGCATGCTTGCCGATAATCCCGGCCGGCGATTATCGTTTGGATATTGTCTCTAACGAGAAGGCGGGCCAGGCGGCTGCCGAACACCCCGTAACCGCCAAGGATGAGAATTCTCATGATAGGAGGCGCTGCTTGAGATCGCGATCCGGGAAATCGCACATGTTCGTGCGGCCAACGAACCGATAGCGATTTCGCGCAATGCGCCGGTAGAGCCAATCCTGAACGGGGAGCGGGAGGATCGCGAAGGCGCGCAGCGTCTGCCCCCATCCGCCGAGGCGGGTCCCGGCGCGTATGATCGCATCGAGCGAGCTATAAGCCTTCCCGTCAACGAGGTAGAGCCAGCTCTCGGGGTCTTCTGGATCAAGTCCGTAATGTTTCAGCATGCTTCGTCCGATCGGGGTCTGGATGGGACAAATCCGAAACTCGCCGGCCCGATCGAGCTTTGCGATGATCCTTGCGCCACGGGTGCAAAGCACACAGTCGCCGTCCATGAAAACCACCGGCCCGCTGTCCTCGAACGCTGGCACCGTATCGTCGCCGCGATAGGAATACGCCTCACGCTTGATCAGACTCACCGCCTTACCTCACGCACGCCCCAATAGCTGGTCCATCCTTTCAGAGATGGTGGCGCTCGTAATGGCCCACTTGGCCGCAGCGCCGAAACACCGCAGGCGAGGCGAGCCGAAGCGGATCGATCTTAGGTGGAACCACTACCCAAGAAACACCGATGTCTTCCCCGAAGGGGGATGTAGCTCCGCCCGTCAGGAATGCAGCGGCTCGGCCCTGACGAGCACTTCATTGCGCTTGAGGAACGGGATGGTGAAGGGTGGGTCATATTGCGCGGCCAGCGGCTCCGAAATGCTGCGCCAGCCGATGCTCTGCACCCAGCCGCGCAGCTCCCGGAATTTCCGCTGGATCCGGTCTTCGTCGACATTGCCCGAATAGCGCAGGATCGCCATGGTTTGCGGCGGCACTTGCTCCACCTCGATCTTCGCGTCCAAGGGTTTGGGCGCGGTGGAGAAGGTATATTTCCTCGGGCAGGATGAAGGCCATCGTCCACCCGTCCTCAACCGGCGCCTGCAGCACGGGCGTCGTCATGGCGATGGATTCGCCGCGCAGGTTCGATTGGGTAAGCGAGTCCGGCGGATACAGCCGGACATTACCGCTATTATGGCCGGAAATGTAGCTCGCCAAACGTTTGTAGTTTGCCTCGCTGCTGGCCGTATAATCACCGGCCGTTAAGGTCCTCGCTCTCAGGAATGCCGGATATCGCCTGATCGCCAGTTCGCCATCCTCGTGGATCACGTCGTATTTCGGGCTCTCTCCGGTCCTGATCCCGAATGCATTGATGGCGCTTCCCAGAATGTGCGTAACCAGCATGGACGAGAACCCTACATTTGCATCATTCACATATAGAGAAGCGTCCGCGCGCCCACCTTCGAAACCTCTACCTACAGGATTTTCGCGTATAAGGCGCAATATTGCAATCAACTCGCCATCCGAGCATGCGCACTCACGCGGGCCTCTTCGCCTATAGCGAGCGCGGGAAGCAATCGCAAAGGCCGGACGAGAGTTCCGCATGCAGGCCGCAACGGGAACAATCAATCTCGGATCGACGCCGATGCCTCGAGTGATTTCGTCGAGCTGACGCATGGTGGCTTCATAGCCCTCCGCGATCGCCAATTTCGATTTATGGAAGTCGAACAGTCCCATCGCGCCCAATCGCGGCGTGATGATCACGTCGGGGGGATCGCCGGCGAGACGCGCCCGCGCAATGCGGTCCTGGGTCACGTTGAATGCTTCGAGGAGCACGCGGGAAATGCCCGGCGCGCTGTTGCCGTTGCCCTTGTTGAACACCTGATGGCGCCAATTGCGCAGGATCGGGAGCAGCGTCTTCTTGATGGGCGGCTCGGGAATCACCTCGATGGTCTTGCATTCCATCGCGGTCGCCTCCAGAGGAACCAGCGCCGTGCGCGAAATGCCGAGGTGATGCAGGTTGACCGCGATGACGAGATTTGCCCCCATTGCGCGGCACACGGCCACAGGCACCGGGTTGACGAAAGCACCGTCCATCAGCCACCGCCCGTTGATCTGGACCGGCCGGAATATGCCGGGGAGCGCATACGAGGCCCGGATCGCATTCACCAGCGGCCCTTTGGTCAGCCAGATCTCGCGACCCGTGCCGATTTCGGTGGCGACGGCCACGAAGGTCGCGGACGAGACCCTCGATCATCACACCCTCCAGCTCCTTATCGAGCGTGCGCCGCAGGCGGGTGCCCGACATCAATCCTCCGCCGGAAAGATCGAGGTCGAGAAAGCGCAAAACGCTGCGGGGGGTGAGCTGGGTGACGAAATCCTCCAGCAGATCGAGCTTTCCAGCCGCGTGGCAGCCGCCGACAACCGCGCCGATCGATGTGCCGGCGATGACACTCGGCTTCAGACCGAACTGGGCCAGGGCATTGAGGACGCCGATATGCGCCCAGCCACGTGCCGCGCCGCCACCCAGGGCAAGTCCGATCTTATCGCGCTCCATGGCAAACCTCGACTTCACCTTCGACGCAGGGATAATGCTGCGTTAAAATGCTGAATGATTTGATATTGGTAGAAACTGGTTGCGGCCCAAGGGGCGATGCGGCAGCATCCGCGCGGATCAGAAGCTAAATGACGGACAGATTTCCCATGGCGACCTACGGCCCGCCCCATTTCTGCAACGACATCGGTGTGGAGAAAATTCATATCGGCGTTAAGGAATTTCAATGCATGGGCGCGCGTCCGCCCGGCGATCATCCACATATATTTTTGGATATGGGGTCGGACGACCAGATCGTCTGCCCCTATTGCTCGACGCTCTACACCTATGATCCGAATCTGGCCGCTGATCAGTCCGATCCACCCTATTGTCTCTATCAGAATGACAGCCGTAAGACAGCGTGAAGCCGCTTCGCAGGTGATCTCGCCCATCATCCGCATTCCGAAGCGCCGATGCTGATCGCCGGCGGCGGCATCGGTGGCCTGAGCGCGGCACTGGCGCTTGCGCGGCGCGGCGTTCGCGTGCGGCTGCTCGAAGCCGAGCCCGAATTCAGCGAAAGCGGCGCAGGCATCCAGATCGGGCCGAATGGCAGCCGGCTGCTGCGGTCCTGGGGCCTCGGCGACGCGCTTGAGGCCGCTCGGCGGCCGTCCCGATGCGATCCATATTCATGACGGGCTGACCGGCAGCCGAACTCGCCTCCATCCCGCTCGGCAGCCACGCCGAGAAACGCTACGGCGCTCCTTATTATGTCGCCGAACGCCGGGCGTTGCACCGCCTGCTGCTGGACGCCGTCCGCGCCGCGCCGCAGGCCGAGATCACGCCGTCTTTCCGCCTGGAGGAGGTGCACATCTCCGGTGCGGCCGTAACGGCGTTCGCCGCCGACAGGACGCGAGGTCACGGGGCGCGCATTGATCGGCGCGGACGGGGTTCATTCGCGCGTGCGCGGCCTCTTCTTCGGCGGCGAGCCGGCATTGCTCGGGCCGCAACGCATGGCGTGCCACGGCGCCTGGCGGTAGCGTGGATCCATGCCGGGCATGACGATGACGTTCATCTCTGGATCGCGCCGCGCGCCCATCTCGTGCATTATCGCTGTGGCCCCAGCGGGCCTCTGAATGCTGTCGCCGTAGTGATGGGCGAGGCCGCCTCTCCGGGCTGGGGCACCCCAGGCGACGCGCAACAACTCGACGGGTTTTTTCGATGACTGGGCCTCGCTCCCGCGCCAATTATTAGGGTGCTTTTCGAACTGGATGAGCTGGCCGCTCATGACCGTTCCGGCTCTGGCGAACTGGACGCAAGGGCCAGTGACACTGCTGGGCGATGCCGCCCATCCGATCATGCCGTTCCTCGCATCGGGGGCCGTCATGGCCATCGAGGATGCGGAGGTTCTCGCTGCGGAGATCAGCCAGGGCATCGGCGATATCCCCGCCGCGCTCAGCCGGTATGAGCGCCGCCGTATACCGCGCCTCGCGCGCGTGCAGCGCGCCTCGGCGCGCACGGGCGACATCTATCATATGAGCGGCGCGATGCGGCTGGCGCGCAATATCAGCATGTCCGCACTGCCGGGACGGCACCTGTTGTCACGCAACGACTGGCTTTACGGCTACCGGGCGGACGTTCAGGAGGGCGGCTGATCGACGGCTGCCGCAAATGCCGGCGTTTCACCCATGACTTGCTGGGAGCGCCCCAGCATGTCGGAGACCGGCTCCGGCTGAAGCAAGGCATTTGCGGGATAGCCCTTGCCGCTGAAGCCGAGGCGCACCGTGCGGACAGGCGCCGCGCCGCCACCTGTATTCGCCATCAGGTCGCGCCAGCCGAAACTCGCTTCAGGCCCGATAAGGATCGGCGGCCGGGCGCTGGTGATGTGCGAAACCGGCCGGTAGCCCACCTGTTCCTCCTGGAACACCACGAGTGAACAGCCTGTCTTCTGGCACCAGTCGGGGCCGGAGAACATCACGATCGCTTCGGACTTGCCGTCGCCATTCAGGTCGACACCGGCAACATCGTAAGAGCCGGGTTCGCGCTGCTTCGCCAGATTATACCGTTCGACCGCCTTGCGCAGCTCCGGCTCGTTCACCTTGCCTGAGAGCGCGCCCGGAGCACCCGAGGCGGTATCCTGCTTCGGGGTCAGTGCGATAGGCGCCTGCGGATTGAGCGCGGAGGATTCCGGGTTGCTGGCGCCGCAGCCAGCGAGCGCCAAAATGGCCACAAGCGCGGGAGCGATCTTAAACCCCGCCATTGCCTGAATTCGACGAATTTTGAGCATCGACATGCTGAAGCTTTGTCCTCTCATCCCCTCGGCGCGGGCGATCTCGTACCAGTTCACCCCGTAACTGGGGCCGGAACATGCATGTTCCATGAGAACGTGGCAAATTAAACGCAGCTGGGTCCAATTGGACACATATGCCGCGAGCGTCGTTTGCGTGCCGCGAGCGTGGTTTGCGCCCATCCTCGGGTTAGCACCGCGCAGGGCGGCCCGCCGAATATCGCCGCGAAGCCGTCCACCCGATTCGGATATTACTATAGAGCAAATTAACGTGCGGTAGACCAACCCGAAGCGTTTTACCCTCACCCTGCTCACGCTGCATGGCAGGCATGCGGACAACGAGTGCGGTTTCGCTTGCGACGACGCAACGCCTCAACTACGGCTCACCAATTAAGCACGGACAAATTCAATGTCATCATCCGCGGATAGTCTAGCCGAGGACAATACACGCCTCACGGCGATCGGCCTTATGTGCGTTGCTGTTTTTACATTCTCGTTGCTCGATTCGGCGTCAAAATATGTGATCACGATCGCTGCCGTACCCGTCCTGCAAGCACTGTGGGCGCGCTTCTTAGGCCATGTACTGTTTAGCTTCGTCGTGTTCGGCCCCCGCAGCTTTGCCGGGTCGCTGAAATCCACACGTCCCGGACTGCAGTTGCTGCGCAGCTTCCTGCTGATGTCCACTACCGGGCTCAACTTCCTCGCGCTGCGCTATCTGCAGCTCGACCAGGTGGCAACGATCTTCTTCCTCGCGCCGTTTGTGGTCGCGGTGCTGGCCGGCCCCATACTGGGGGAATGGATCGGGTGGCGGCGGCTCGTCGCCATTCTGATCGGCTTCTCGGGCGTCATCCTGGTCATGCGGCCGGGATTTGGGGGGATTCACTGGGCGGTGAGCTACTCCTTTTTGGCCACCATATTGTATGGCGTTTACAATATTCTGACTCGCTATCTGGCGCGTTACGACAGCTCGCTGGTGACGCAGATCTACTCGCCCCTGGCTGGGCTAGTCATCATGACGCCGCTTGGCATTTGGGCGTGGGAGTGGCCGGCGGAACTCTTCACATGGCTGGTTATGCTGTCGATGGGCATCTCCGGCGGCTTTGGGCACTATCTGCTCATTCTGGCCCACCGGATCGCCCCAGCGCCGATCCTGGCCCCGTTTGTCTATGTGGGTCTCCTGTCGCAATGCCTGATGGGCTATCTGGTGTTCAGCCAGATACCCAGCCAGTGGACGCTGGCGGGCGGCGCGGTGATCATCTCCTCCGGCCTCTATCTGCTGTACAGGGAGCGGGCGACCAGCAAGGCGGAGGGCCCGGCCGCGGCAAGCCTCTCCACCGATATTCGCAACTGAGCGGGGGGGCGGCCCGACTGGTGCCCGCGCACGGCACCTGAGGCACGCACCATTGCCCGATGCGAGGCGCTACGCTGCTCTAGATCGCCTCCAGTAGCGCCGGCGCGCCGCTTTTCTCGGCCTTGCCGGGCGCATCCTCGATATTCAGCACCTTGACGACGCCGTCCTCGACCAGCATGGCATAGCGCCGGGAGCGGACGCCCATATTCATCGGCGAGCCGTCCAGGTCGAGGCCCAGTGCCTTGGCGAAATCGCCGTTGCCGTCGGAGAGGAACAGGATCTTGTCCTGGGCGCCGGTGGCGTTCGCCCATGCCGTCAGCACGAATATGTCGTTGACCGCCGTGCAGACGATCTGATCGACGCCCTTCGCCAGAAAGCTGTCCGCATTCTCAAGAAAGCCGGGCAGATGATTGCGATGGCAGGTGGGGGTAAACGCACCGGGAACGGCGAAGAGCACGATCTTCTTGCCGCCGAAGATCTCGCTGGTCGTCTTGGGCGCGGCGCCGGACGGGGTCATGGTCGTGAATTTGGCTTCCGGCAGACGACTTCCAACGGTGATCGCCATGGTAAACTTCCCTCGCTTGAATTACGGCGCGCATCATTTCACGCGCCAAGTGCTTTCGCAACTGCCCTGGTTGGATACCGTCGTCAGGGTGAGTGTCTTGCCCAGTAAGGCGTCCACGGCGGCCTGCGTGTCGAAAAACATGACGTAATGCGACCGGCCTCTGGAGGAGGCCGGCTGCAAAGATGGGGACGGTAAGGACAGCCCCTCCGGCGCCTCGACGAAGAGCTCAAGGCCGGTGGCGTTCTCCTCGAACGCGGTCTTGATCACCAGGGCAGGCCTGCCGTTCACCGAATGCCGCCGAGCGGCAATGAAGCTGTGCGGACAATAGACGCCCTGTTCCTGCGGCTTCGGCACCTGGTCGAGCGCCACGCGGATCCGGTCCCGGTGCCTTGCAAGCGGCACAGGCGGTATTTCAAGTTGAAGTACGGCATCGAGCGGAATGCAGATGTCGGCGCAAATGCTGTAGTTTATCGATAAATGCAGGGTTACCGGCAGGCTCAGGTCCAGCGCCGTCACCAGAACGGGCAGGAGGACCTGGCTTGCATAACCGGCGTATGAGGTGCCCTCGGGCGCCTGAATGCGCGAAGGAGCCGGCCAAAGCAGCGCGGCTTCGGCTAGATTGCCGGAGGCTTTCCAGTCCAACGATGGCGGCAGTCCTTCTCCGTGTGAACGCCAATAGGTTTTCCACCCTTCATCCAGCACGATTTCGATCGCCGCCGCCAGCACCGGCTTTCCCTCGTAATACAGGCCGGATGCGGATAGCAGGCGGATGCGCGAATGGGGAGCTTCGTGCCATGGCGACGCTTCGGCTTCGGTCTCGAGCACGGCTCTGTCCGGAGCCCGTACCGGCCATGAAACAGGCGCACAAGAATGCAACTATGCGGGAAACCGCGGCGCTCCTTGGTGCGTTGAACACGGTATCGATCCGATCACGTCTACTTAGCCTGCCCCATGTCGCCGACCAAGTAAGGCGCACCATGATCGCGTCCGCCGACATTAGCTTTGAGTAAAGAATTATGCACGCGCAAAGCGCGAAGCCCCTTCACAGACCCGTCAGGATACAGGTATTCTAAAGTTTATGCCAAGGAGCGAACGAAACCTAGAAATGGTGCATGGCAACGGCTATCTCGATGGCCATCTCCTGCTCGCCATGCCCTCGATGACCGATCCCCGCTTTCAACGGGCGGTCATTTTCATGTGTGCGCACTCCTCGGACGGGGCGATGGGCATCATCGTTAATCAGCGCGCGTCGCACATCACCTTTCCGAAGCTGCTCGAACAGCTGGATATCTCCCCGGCCCAAAGTGCGGAGAGCATCCGCATTCCCATCGAGAAAATGGCCGTGCATACCGGTGGCCCCGTCGAGACCGGGCGTGGTTTCGTGCTGCATACGACCGACTATTTTGCCGCCGACAGCACCCTGCCGATCGACGACAGCGTCTCGCTCACCGCGACTGTCGACATTCTTCGCGCCATTGCCGCCGGTTCGGGGCCGGTCCGCTCGCTGCTGGCGCTCGGCTATGCCGGGTGGGCGCCGGGGCAGCTCGACAGCGAAATTCAGGCGAATGGCTGGCTCACCTGCCCTGCCGATGCCGATATCGTCTTCGACGCCGAGGTCGAAAGCAAATATGAACGGGCGATGGCCAAGCTCGGGGTGCATCCCTCGTTTCTCGTCGCCGAAGCCGGCCACGCCTGACCGCCCAGCCATTCGCGGCTCCAGCCCATTGCGTCCTTATCCCGCGAGATTGGCGGAACGGAAAGGCTCCGAGCCGCGCGGCAGCCGGTCTCCAACCGGCAACCGCGCAAAAGTGTCAGCTCGTGACGTACTGGCCGCCATTGATCGTCAGGGTCGCGCCGGTGATGAACGCCCCGTCATCTCCGGCCAGAAACGCGACAGCCCTGGCGATTTCGGAACCTTTGCCGAGGCGTCCGACCGGGATCTGCGCGATGATGCCTTCCAGCACCTTCTCCGGAACGGCCGCGACCATGTCCGTGTCGATATAGCCGGGCGCGATGCAGTTCACCGTAATGCCCTTGCGCGCGGTCTCCTGAGCCAGTGCCTTGGTGAAACCGATTACGCCCGCCTTGGCGGCGGAGTAATTCGTCTGCCCCATCTGGCCCTTCTGGCCGTTGATGGAGGAGATGTTGATGATCCGGCCCCAATTGCGGTTGCGCATGCCGTCGATGATCGGCTGGCTCATGTTGAACATGGAACTCAGGTCGACACGGATCACCTCATTCCACATCTCCGGCGTCATTTTGTGGAGCATCCCATCGCGGGTGATGCCGGCATTGTTCACGACCACATCCACAGGTCCGAGGTCGGCCTCGACGCGCTTCAGGCCCGCCGCGCATGCCTCATAATCGCCGACGTCCCATTTATAGACCGGAATGCCGGTTTCCATCTGGAAGTTCTGAGCCGCAGTGTCATTGCCGCCGTAATTGGCGGCGACCCGGAATCCCTTCTCTTTCAGCGCGATCGAGATGGCGTGGCCAATTCCCCTGGTGCCACCAGTTACTACAGCAACTTTCGCCATGCGCCTCCTCCATCCGTCTTTTGATTACCGGCTAATCTGCCGGGTGCAGAAAGTATGGAGCAGTCGGATCGGAATCGCTAGCCGCGCGAACGCATCAGCGGGCTTCCATCCAGACGTTGAGGGTCTTCAGCATGGCATAGGCGGTGGAGACTTCCGCGATGGAGGGGTCTTCCTCGACGTTCAGCGCCTGCACATAGCCGTCGCGCGCCCACATCGCATAGCGGCGCGATCTGAGGCCGAGGCCGAGTTCACTGGCATCGAGTTCCAGTCCCGTCGCCGTGACGAAATGGGCGTTACCATCGCCGAGAAACACGATCTTGCCTTTGGCGCCCGTCGCTTCCGCCCAGATGTCGAGAACGAAAGCATCGTTGACGGCGGTGCAGGCGACGGTGTCGATGCCGGCCCGGCGGAACGTCTCGAACTCATCGATGAATCCGGGCATATGCAGGTAGTGGCAACTGGGCGTGAAGGCCCCCGGCACGCCGAAGAGCATGACGTTCTTGCCGCCGAATATCTCCCGGGCCGTGACATTCGTCGGCCCGGCCTCGGTCATGACCTGGAACGTCGTGTTAGGGACACGTTCGCCGACCGCAATCATCTGGGCCCTCCACCGCTCTCGAAACGAGAGTATGTCAAAGCGGCCGTAAATAAAAGAACGCCCCCGGAGCTGGGGGCGTTCAGGGCAATTTATCCGTATGCGTGACTTTTTAACACTCAGTCTCGCGCGACGCACATGGCGATGCCCATGCCGCCGCCGATGCACAAGGTGGCGAGGCCCTTTTTGGCGTCGCGCTTCTTCATCTCATGCAGCAGTGTGATCAGGATACGTGTGCCCGAGGCGCCGATCGGATGGCCGATGGCGATCGCGCCGCCATTGACGTTCACCTTCTCGGTGTCCCAGCCGATGCCTTTATTGACGGCGCAGGCCTGAGCGGCAAACGCCTCGTTCGCCTCGATCAGATCGAGATCATTGGGCGACCAGCCGGCTCGTTCGAGCGCCTTCTTGGAGGCGGGGATCGGCCCCGTGCCCATGATCGAGGGATCGACGCCCGCCTGCGCCCATGACGACGATGCGGCCCAGCGTTTCGAGGCCGCGCTTTTCGGCTTCGGCCGCCGTCATCAGCACGACCGCCGCAGCGCCGTCGTTGAGGCCGCTGGCATTGGCGGCCGTGACCGTGCCTTCCTTGGGATTGAAGGCCGGGCGCAGGCCCTGAATGTCCTCCATTTTCACGCCGTTACGGATATATTCGTCCTCCGAGACGACGGTGTCGCCCTTGCGGCCCTTGATGGTGACGGGGACGATCTCGTCCTTGAACTTGCCGGCCTTCTTGGCGGCTTCCGCCTTGTTCTGTGACGCGACGGCGAAACGGTCCTGGTCTTCGCGGGTGATCTGCCACTGGCGCGCGACGTTCTCCGCGGTCGTGCCCATGTGATAGCCATTGAAGGCGTCCCACAGCCCGTCCTTTATCATCGTGTCGACCATTTCCAGATTGCCCATCTTCTGCCCCTGGCGGAGATAGGCGCAGTGCGTCGCCTGGCTCATGCTCTCCTGGCCGCCGGCGACGACGATGCTGGAATCGCCGTTCTTGATGGCCTGATAGCCGAGCGCCACCGAACGCAACCCCGAGCCGCACACCATGTTGACGAGCCATGCCGGGGTTTCGATGGGCAGGCCGGCATTGATGGATGCCTGGCGCGCCGGGTTCTGCCCTTGTCCGGCCGTGAGAATCTGGCCGAGAATAACTTCGGAGACCGAGCCGGGTTCGACCTTGGCGCGGTTCATCGCTTCCTGAATCACAATGCGCCCAAGCTCGTGGGCCGGCAAATTGCCCAAGGCGCCGTTGAAGGAGCCGACCGGCGTACGCGCGCCGGCTGCGATGACGATTGCATCCTCATTACTCATCGAAATTGGTCTCCTCTGTTGGCGCCCGGCGAGAACGGTTTTGCCCGCCTTCGGCTGCCGCTTAGATTTTTATCGTTAAATGGTGCAATACGGCAAAAAAGCAAATAAGCTTTCCCTGATGCCGCATTCATCAGCCTAGCACTGTAACTTAGTGGCTTTTGCAAAGCTCTGGTGCTTCGCACAAATATCATGATACTCGTTGTTGCGGTGCAAATCTAATGCGCCAGGAGCGGATTGTAATGTCAGAAAAATCGCAGGCCTACATTAATGGTTTCGCGGAAGAGGCACAGTCCGTTGAGGCGGATGCCAAACCGGAGCGCGCCTCGGTTGTTATCAAGAAATATGCCAATCGCCGCCTCTACAACACCGACACCAGCACCTATGTCACGCTCGAAGATCTGGCGACCATGGTGCGCGCCGAACGCGATTTCGTCGTCTTCGATGCGCGAACCGGGGAAGATCTGACCCACGCCGTTCTGACCCAAATCATCGTCGAGCAGGAGAGCAAGGGCAATCAGAATTTGCTGCCGATCGGCTTCCTGCGCCAGCTGATCCGGTTCTACGGCAATTCGATGGAACGGCTGGTTCCGAGCTATCTCGAATACAGCCTCGACACCCTCACCCGCGAGCAGGAAAAATATCGTCAGCAATTTGCCGACACATTCGGCAGCGCCACGTTCGATGCCATGCAGGAGCAGACGCGCAAGAACCTGGCCATATTCGAGCGCGCATTGAACATGTTCGCGCCGTTCACCGCGTTTGAAGCGGTTGCGAAATCCACGAGTGCCGCTGTGTCCAAGCCCGAGCCGCCACGCGATCAGGCGCTTGAAATTGCGGATTTGAAATCACAGCTCGCCTCAATTCAGTCGCAGCTCACCAAGCTGGCCGATCAAAATAAATAACCATATGGGCGCAGCCATACTCCCGTCACGATTTGCTCGACAATTGTAATCGGTGCCGAGGAGCTTTACGGTGGGTGGGCTAGGTCCCCCGTCCGCTTCGTTCGATCCATAAAATTGTGACGAATAAGTAAACGTTCCGTTAAGCATGCTGTATTAGGGTTCGGGGGGAACCCTGATTTCGGGGACTAGCTTAAGTATCCATAAACGGCAGGTGCTGTTTGCGATTTCGATTTGCTGAGATCGCGAAGCGCGGGTAGCGTAGCGCCGTTGGGAGGACTGGATGTTTCGCATCTTCGCAGGCTTGGTGCTGACGCTGTTATTGCCTGCTTGTGCCGTAACGCCGCCCTCATCCTTGTTTTCTTCCCTGAGCAACAGCGACAACGAACCCGCCCGCCAAGAGCCCGCTCCGGCGCCCAAGCGCACCCAGCAGGCCGGTATCGGCAGCTCGATCGGCGGATTGTGGGATACGGTTAAGTCCGGCTTCGGCGGCGGCACCACCGAGAAGGTAAACCTTCCAGCCAGCGACAGCGCTTCATTCGATCCGGCCGCCGCGGAGTCGATGGTCAATGATTATCGGGCCCAGAAGGGGCTGAAGCCCTTGCGGCTCAATCCAAAGCTCTCCGATGCCGCAATGAAACATTCGCTGGATCTCGCCAAAAGCGATCGCATTTCCCATTACGGCTCGGACGGGTCGGACAGTTGGGACCGCGTCACGCGCACCGGCTATCGCGCCCGCGTGACGGCGGAGAATGTCGGCACCGGTCAGGCATCGATCGGCGAGGTATTCCGCGGCTGGCAGAACAGCCGCGACCACAATACCAATCTTCTGTTGCCGGATGCCGAGGAGATGGGCATCGCCATGGTCCATAACCCGAAGACGCAGTTCAAGACGTTCTGGACCTTGGTCGTGAGCGCGCCTGCGCGGTAGTGGCAGGACGAGTGGCAGGACGAATAACGCGCTGGTCGTGACCGAACGGGCGTACCTTATCCACTTCGCATTGCAGCAAAGCCTCAGCAATCACAGGACACCCTGTGGCGTACTGTCATCCTCGCTTGCGCGGGGACGAATGTTTGGTGTTTCGCCTTACTCAGCCGGCGCCGCCTTCTTTCCGGCGGCCGGCGCGGCGGTTTTCGTCTTCGCCTTGACCCTGGCCCGTTTGCGCTTGGGCGCTGGGCGTGGCTTGCAGACCACCATTTTCAGGTCGCCCGGCGTTTTCTCCACGGTTGCATCGAGTTCCATCTGATCGATCTTGGTAGAGAA
The DNA here is from genome assembly GCA_963731855.1 of uncultured Alphaproteobacteria bacterium. Classification (GTDB taxonomy): domain Bacteria; phylum Pseudomonadota; class Alphaproteobacteria; order Rhizobiales; family Rhodomicrobiaceae; genus R-RK-3. The sequence continues at coordinate 825,361 of CAVSXH010000005.1, forward strand.
CATTTCCTTCCAGGCATAGAAGTCGAAACCGTGCTGGATGAGCTGTGCCGCTTTCGCCGTCCGCGCCCCGCTCGAACTCCTCGCCGAGTACCACCGCCAGCATCCGCCTGCCGTCCCGCTTGGCGCTTGCGACGACATTGAAACCGGAGGCGCATATGAAGCCGGTCTTCATGCCGTCCGCGCCTTCGAAGGTCTTCAAAAGCTTGTTGTGCGAGCGCAGCGTGCGCTTGCCAATTTTGAAGGACGGCATCGAATAGAGTTCGGCATGCTGGGGGAACTCCTTCAGCAGCGTGCGGCCAAGAGTGGCCATGTCCCGCGCGGTCGTCACCTGCAGGTCGTTGGGCAGGCCGTTGGCGTTGAAGAAGGTGGTCTGGCTCATGCCGATCCGCTTGGCGGTCTGGTTCATGCGCTCGACGAAAGCGAGTTCACTCCCGGCGATCCGCTCCGCCAGCATCACGGCGACGTCATTGGCCGATTTGATGATCAGCGCCTTCAGCGCGAGATCAACCGTCATCTCGCCGCCGACCGGCAGCCCGATCTTGCTCGGCGGCTGGCTGAGAGCGTGCTCCGAGCATTTGATCTTGTCCTCCAGCGCCAGCTTTCCATCGCGCAGCGCCTCGAACGTCAGATAAGCGGTCATCAGCTTGGTCAGCGAGGCGGGATGCCACAGGCGGTCCGCCTCCTCGGCATAGATGACGAGGCCGGAATCGGGCTCAATCACCATCGCCGGGCCAGCCAGCGTTGTGCGCGGCGGAGCCATACATAAGAGAAAGGCCAGAACGGATAGGGCTAAGCCACGCTGCAAAGTTGTTCTCCGGTCAATAGGCTCGCGGCGATCCGAAGGTCTCGCCTTCGCATCCTAATGTGAGAGCCCGGCACGGCGCCGCCGTGATTCCCACGTTTGGTAACATCCTCGCACCGGCATCTCAAGTGCGGGCCGAGACCGAACACGCACTCGGCGCAGGCAATGGCGGCAAGCCGCGATAGCCCACTGTATGGCGCGGGTGCACCTATTCGTCTTCGACGAACACCTGTTCGCGCTTTTTGGCGATAAAGGGGAGGAAGACGACGACGAGCGCCAGAACAGCGACGATCAGCAAACCGAGGCTGATGGGCCGCTGGATGAAAATCGCCGGATCGCCGCGCGATATGATCATGGCCCGGCGCAGATGTTCCTCCAGCATTGGCCCCAGCACAAATCCGAGCAGCAGCGGCGCCGGCTCGCAGCCGAGCTTGAAAAAGATGTAGCCGATCACGCCGAAGACGGCGACGGAGTACATGTCGAACACATTAGAATTGATGCTGTACACTCCGATGGCCGAAAACGCCATGATCGCCGGAAACAGCATGTAGTAGGGCACGCGCAAAACGCGCACCCAGAGCCCGACCAGCGGCAAATTCAGCACCACCAGCATCAGATTGCCCACCCACATCGAGGCGATGATGCCCCAGAAAAGCCCCGGGCGCTCGACGGCGACGTTGGGTCCGGGTACGATCCCCTGAATAATGAACGCGCCGATCATGAGCGCCATGACGGGATTGGCTGGGATGCCCAGGGTAAGCATCGGGATGAACGATGTCTGCGCCGCGGCATTGTTGGCGCTCTCCGGCCCTGCAACGCCTTCGATTGCGCCGTGGCCGAAGCGCTCTGGCGTCCGGGAGAGTTTCTTCTCGACCGTGTAGGCGGCGAAAGCGGCAAGCACCGCACCGCCACCCGGAAGAATGCCAAGCGCCGAGCCAAGGAAGGTTCCGCGGATGATCGGCGCAACGATGCGTTTTATATCCTCGCGGGTAGGCATCAGGTTGGTAACGGACTTCACGCCGACTTCACGATCCTTTTCATTCTCCAGGTTGCGCAGGATCTCTGCGATTCCGAATACACCGACAGCCACGGCGACGAAGTTTATTCCATCCGCGAGTTCGGGAAAGCCGAGCGTCATGCGCGGCGTGCCGGTGTAAATGTCGGTGCCGACGACTCCGAGCAGCAATCCTATGACAATCATGGCCAGCGCATGCAGGATCGACCCGTGCGCGAGCGCGACCGAGGTGATCAGGGCAAGCACCATAAGCGAGAAATATTCGGGCGAGCCGAATTTCAGGGCGATAGTCGTGAGCGGCGGTGCGGCGGCGGCGATAAGGAATGTGGCAACGGTGCCCGCAACGAACGACCCTATTGCCGCTGTTGCCAGAGCCGGTCCGGCGCGGCCCTGGCGTGCCATCTGGTATCCGTCGATCGTCGTGACGGCCGACGAAGACTCACCGGGCAGGTTGACGAGGATGGCGGTGGTCGATCCACCATATTGAGCGCCGTAATAGATGCCTGCAAGCATGATCAGCGACGACACCGGTTCAAGCGTCCGGGTAATTGGCAGGAGCATGGCGATCGTCGCCGTCGGCCCCAACCCCGGCAGCACGCCGATGAGCGTGCCTAAAAGCGTGCCGATGAAGCAATACATCAGGTTGGAGGGCTGGAGCGCCATGCTGAGCCCGAGGCCGAGATTGTCGATAAGCTCCATCTTAATTCCCCAACCCGACAACCCGCATCCAGGAACCGAAAAGCCGGATCGGCGATCCGAGTCCCCAGGAGAATACGGCGACGCAGAAGAGAGTGAGACCGGCGCTCAGCGCTATCGCCAGCCACAGCGACATGCGCTGGCTGGCGAACGATGTCACGAAGGCGATGATAGCGAGGGCAGGCACCAGGCCAAGGCCTTGAATCAGCGCGCCGAACAAAATCGGCCCCACCGATATGAAGAGCAGCCCCCGCCAGGCAAACGCGCCCCAAGTATCATTCGGTGCCCCGAATGCACGCAGGAGAATCGCCACGCCGAGGATGACAAGCAGCCCGGAGAGAAGCAGCGGAAAATAGCCAGGGCCCATCCGCATCGTGGTGCCCAGATCGAGCGACAGATAGGCGTTAAGCCCGAATCCCACGCCGAGAACGATGAACAACGCCCCGGCTGAGGCGTCCTTTATATTTATTGTCATGGCCGGGTTCGCTTCAAAGAGGGGCAACGAATGACGAGAGGGAGATAAGGCAGATGCCAGGGCAGCCAAATTCGCCCTGACATCTGTTGACGATGCGCAATCGGCTCAGTCGGCATAGACGCCGGCAGCCTTGATGACCGGAGCCCAGCGTTCGATCTCGCTTGCCAGCTTGGTCTTCAATGCCTCGGGCGTCGCCTGATCCGCCGGAACGGGCTCGGTGCCGAGTTCAGCAAAGCGCGCGATCACGTTGGGATCTGTAAGAGCCTTCTGGAGCGACTTCGTGAGACGCTCGGTGACATCCTTCGGCGTTCCCTTCGGAGCATAGACACCGTGCCAGATGCCGACCTGAAAACCCTTCAGGCCGCCTTCCTCCGCAGTCGGCACCTCAGGCAGCGCTGCCAGCCGCTTGGCACTCGTCGTGGCATAGGCCTTGATCTTACCCGCCTTGATCTGATTGGTGGTGTTCGTGGTTTGATCGCACATGAAGTCGACCTGCCCGCCAAGGAGGTCGGTCATCGCGGGGCCGGTGCCTTTATAAGGCACGGTCGTGACTTGGGTCTCTACCGCGCTCATGAACAGCATGCCGCAAAGATGGGACGCCGCGCCGATGCCGGCGTTCGCATAGGTGACTTTGTCCTTGTTGGTCTTCACGTATTCGACCAGACCTTTGAGATCTGTCGGCTCGAAATTGGCCCGCGCAACGAGGGTCATCGGCACGTCGGTAACGAGGCCCACATATTCGAAGCCGTTCAGCGTGTCGTATGGCAGCTTGCGATAGAGCGTCGCGCTGGTTGCCATGCCGATGTGATGCAGGAGCAGCGTATATCCGTCCGCGTCGGCTTTGGCCACGCGGGCCGCGCCCAGCGTACCGCCGGCGCCTCCGACATTTTCGACGACAACCTGCTGGCCCAGATCCTTGCTCATCACGTCTGCGACCAGGCGGGTGACGGTATCGGTGGGACCACCGGCAGAGAAAGGGACGACGATCGTGACAGGACGGGTGGGATAGGTCTGGGCCGCCGCAGCGCCTGCTGCTAATGCGACTATCGCGACCGTAGCAAGGGCGCGTTGAACAAGCTGACAGGCCATTTTTTACCTCCAATTTACTGGTACAAACTGGTGATCAGACGGGCGGTCTCGCAGAAGCCTTCTATATCGGACCTTCAGGTCGCACCCATGCGTGTAGCACTGGCAACCTTCAATCCGAGCATTACGATCTCAATAAAAATACGCCGAAATCAAGCCGCTATGCTTGGTGCGCAGCCGGGCATCCGTGAAAACCATCACGACGCCAGCGCCCCCACCCGCCGCCTCTGCCCGGCAATCGGCAACTCCCCAGTCCGCCGGTAACCAGACCGTCACGATAAAGACCATTGCGCCGCGTTCCGCAACAGGTAATTACGTATGATTTCGTGGAAAGCTCCGTCCCAATCCGATGCCGAAACCGGCCATATTCCGCCGACTGACGCAATCAACGAGAGTCCTGGTTTTTCGGTGACAATCTGACCGGCAAAGAGCTTCCCATAATAGCATTGGACGACCTTCCCTCGCGGGAGAAATGGCTGCGGGCGCATGGCGGCCGGCGGATCGCCGATGATGTCGACATGCTAGCCCCGGGGCGAAACAATCGACTCCAGGCGGGGGCGAAAAGGCTGACTGAGCAAGCGCATCCCAGCTATCGCCGGGCACCTGATCAGCGCATTGACGGTGCGCTCATGGTGACGGCAGGGTCGGCACGCGCTGGTGATGATCGGTGACGGCCTGGAAAGCGGTTCCCAGCGCCACCAGCGTTTCGTCGCCGAACGGCCGGCCGATGAGCTGCATCCCGACCGGCAGCCCATTGCTAGCCTGTCCGGCTGGAACGACCAGCGAAGGCAGACCAAGATAGTTCACCGGACGGATGAAACGCGTGATGCCGGCAATGGTAGCGTCGGCATTCGCCGCGTCCATATCGGTTGCCGTGATGGTCGGCGCGACCTGAGGGGAGGCTGGGGCGACGATCACGTCGATGTCGCCGATGGCAGCAAGGTGAGCGGCGAGCGCCGGACCCCGCCAGCGCAAGGCTTCCAAATATTCCACAGCGCTATAGGCGAGGCCGTTTTCCAGCCGCGCCCGCAATTGCGCGGTGTAATCCTGTGGCCGTTCGCGGAGCCAGGGGGCATGAGCGGTGGTTGCCTCGACTGCGAGCACCATCAAAGCGGCAGCGGTAAGGACGCTTTGTTCCGGCAGTTGGACCTTGACGATTTCGACGTCGAGCGTGCCGAGGGTTGCGAGCGTCGCATCGAGCGCGGCGGCAATAGCGGGCTCGAGATCGTCCACATAGAAGCTGGCGGGCACGCCGATCTTCAACGAGCGAGGAGAGCGGCTTGCGGCCTCCGCATCCCAAACAGGCGCGCCGTTGGTCGTTGGGTCGAGCGGATCAGGTCCGGCGATTGCCGCCATGATCAGCCCGCAATCCTCGGCGGTGCGCGCCAGCGGGCCGACCGTGTCGAGGCTGAAGGACAAGGGCATGGCATTGGCGCGGCTCACCCGTCCGTACGTCGTCTTGAGGCCGGTGATGCCGCAAAAATGTGCCGGCATTCGAACCGAACCGCCGGTGTCCGAGCCGAGCGCCGCCGGGGTAAGCCGTGCGGCCACAGCCGCGCCAGAGCCAGACGACGAGCCGCCGGTGATACATTCAGGTGCCCATGGATTGCAGGCATGGCCGAGATAAGCGTTATGCCCCGTCGGATTATAGGCAAATTCGGACATGTGAAGCGCGCCGAAGCGGAACGAGCCCGCCGCCTCCAGCCGAGCGACCGCCGTCGATGTCGCCGGGGCGATCCAGCCCTCGCGCACTTTCGAACCGCACCCGGCGACCTTGCCGGCCGAGTAAAACATATCCTTGTGAGCGAGCGGCACGCCGTGCAGCGGCCCCTTGACCTCGCCGCGCGCAAGCGCCGCGTCGGCCGTTCGCGCCAATTCCAGCGCGCTCTCACCCTCGATGCTGACGAAGGCGTTGATCTTGGGCTGCCAAGCGGGAATGCGCTGGAGCAGCGCGGTCGTGGCCTCGACCGAGGACAGTTTGCGTTCGCGGATCGCGGCGGCAAGTTCGGTCAGGCTGAGCATCGCGGGATCGGTCAACGTTTCAACTCCCTGTGCTGCATGACGACGAATGTCGATGGCTCGACCTCAAACGGGATAACAGGCCTTACTGCCGCGAAGCGCCCTGCGTTCGGTGCCACGGTCCGTGCAACGCGGGCCGCCGATGCCGCATCCAGCGGCAGCCCAGCGGCCTCCGCGATGATGCGGATGCGTTCGGGATCGATCTCGTAAGCCATGCATGATCTCCTCTCTCTTTGCACTCACGGCCTGCTGTGGCCAGCGTTCGGATCCACCATAAAGCAAGCCGCCAGATGACGCTTGCGTCCCGTTAAGGCCGAAGCGCGCTGCGCGTCAAGGGCGAAGATTTTCGTTCCCTGCCGCGACGGCATCAGCCATAACGAAGCCCAATTTGCCGAGCGTCAGACCAGAAAAACGGAACAGCCGATGCGCACCATCCTTGCCGAGCCGATCACAGCCGAAGCCTTCGCGCCGTTCGGCGAGCTGCTGGTGCCGCCCGAAGATTTTAGCCGGCACTATTTCGACGCCGGTTTAAGCAATGCGCGACCGGCGGCCCGGCCGAGCCTTTCCTTGGCGGTCGCCGAGCCGATCAAATCGCTCCCGCTGGACGCGGTGCAGATGGAGCGCCACGCCTTCTCCTCGCAAAGCTTCGTGCCGATGGATGCCGCGCGCTACCTGGCGATCGTTGCGCCACATGTGGCGGGTGGCGGCCCGGATACGGAACGGGCCCGCGCTTTCCTGGTCGCGGGCCGGTATGGCATCACCTTTCGCGCCGATGTCTGGCATCATCCGATGACCGTTCTCGATCGCCGCTCGACTTTCGCAATCGTCATGTGGCTCGACGGCAGCGAAGGCGACACGGAACTTGTGACGCTCGCGGCGCCCTTCCGGGTCGGCATCGCAGGCTAGTATTATGGCGTCACCTTATGCGCGCGGTTATTTCCTGATGGATTGGAGGATCAGATCCGCGACATGGGCGCGGCGCGTCTCGATCTCCGCCCCGCTTTGAAGGTCGCGGTCCAGGACGACCGACAGTGTGAATATGTTGGAGAAATAGAAATACGATATGCCCGCGATCGAGATCCATAGCTGTGCCGGGTCGATGCCCTTCCGGAACAAGCCCGCCTCGACGCCCCTGTCCAGAATCGTCTGGATCATACCGATGAGCGGCGAGTGCATTTCGCGCACGCGGGCGGACTCCTTGATATGGCGCGCCTGATGCAGGTTCTCGCTGCCAAGCAGATTGATAAACGTGCGGTCGCCGACGAAGGAGTCGAAGGTGAACGTGACGAGGGCACGCATCGCGGCATCGGGTGAGAGCTTGTCCAGATCGAGCCGCAGTTCGGCGGTGCGCGCTCGTTCGTAGGCCGCCTCGAGCACAGCCAGCCACAGTTGGCGCTTGCTTTTGAAATAGTAATAGATCATGCGCCGGTTCGCGCCCGATCCAGCCGCAATCGCGTCTATTCCCGCGCCTGTAAAGCCCCTGGCCGAAAACTCGACGGTGGCCGCCGCCAGAATGCCGGCCCGCGTGCGCTCGGGATCGCGCGAGCGGATCACGCGCGCGGGGTCTCATGGTGACAGCGGCTTTGGCAACCCTGCCGCCAGGTTTGGCACGGGCCGGCGACGTCTTGGCGCGGCCGCCGGAGCGGAGAGCCTCCGCTGTTGCGGCGGCCTGTGTGACGCCTCGCTTGTCCATCTATATCCGCTCCCAGACCAATCTTCGAAATCCCCGCGAAAGCGGGGATCCAGTACTCCGCAGGCTCAATTTTTTACTGGATCCCGCTTTCGCGAGGATTTCGACTAGAGTTACACGACCGATCGATACCGGGCGATGCAGGTTTCCAGCACGTCAGTCATGGGCTTAGCCCACCAGTCCTCCGAGAAGATCTCCACTTCCACGAAACCTCGATAGCCGGCGGCCTCCACCTGGCCGCGAAGCTGGCGCAGTGCGATCACCCCGTCGCCCATCATGCCGCGGTCGTTGAGAAGATCGCGCGTGGGCACCAGCCAGTCGCAGACATGATATGCGAACAGCCGGTCCTGTCCGGCGCGGGCGATCTGGGCCGACAGGTCCGGGTCCCACCAGACGTGATACGCATCGAGTGCCACACCGAGCAGGCCGGTGCGCTCCGGGTCGAGGCGATCGCAGAGATCGAGTGCCTGAGCCAGGGTGTTCACGCAGGCACGGTCGGCGGCATATGCGGGATGCAGCGGCTCAATGGCGAGCGGCATCCGGGCGCCCCTGGCGTAGTCGAGCAGCGTACCGATGCCGTCCTCGGCCATTGCGCGGGCCGCTCCGAGGTCGCGCGACGGGGTCGATCCGGGCCGAGAGAACTGCGGCAGACCGCCGACGACGAGAACCAGACAAGGCGCGCCCAGGGCGGCCGCTTCGTCGACAGCTCGGCGGTTGTCGTCGCGCGCTTCCCCAATCCGATCCGCATCGGCTGTAAACATGCCGCCCCGGCAATACCCGGACAGCGCCAGCCCGGCTGCCTTTACGGCCCGGACGGCGCGGTCGAGTCCGACGGCAGCAACCTGATCGCGCCAGGGCGATATCGCAGGAATTTCCGCCTTTGCGCATGCGTCGACGATCGCCAAAAGGTCGCCCTGCTTGCGCAGTGTCGCGGTGTTGATCGACAGCCAGCGGTGATCGGCCGAGAAGTCGCGCAAAGCTCCGTCCCTCACGCGTCGATACCGCGCGCGGCAAGTACGGTCCGCATTCGCGTCGCGGCTAGCCCGGCGTCGCGCAGCAGACCCGCCGCGTCGGCGAGCCGGAACAATTCGGCAAGGTGCAAGGTCGAGCGCGCGCTTTCCTGGCCGCCGACCATGGTGAAATGGTTCTGATGGCCGTTGAGATAGGCCATGAACACGACGCCGGTTTTGTAGAAGCGGGTGGGCGCGCGGAAGATGTGGCGGGAAAGCGGAACGGTCGGCGCGAGGATGTCGTGGAAGGACGCCGTATCGCCCTTGGCGAGGCTGGCCAGCGCCGCCGAAGCCGCAGGCGCGATGGCATCGAAAATGCCGAGCAGGGCATGCGAATAGCCCTCGCCGTCGCCCGCGATCAGTTCCGCATAGTTGAAGTCGTCGCCCGTATACATGCGCACGCCGGGCGCAAGCCGTCTCCGCATGGCGATCTCTTTGTCCTTGTCGAGCAGGGAGACCTTCACGCCGTCGATCTTGGCGGCGTTGGCGTTGATGACCGACACCGCCGTGTCCATAGCCGCGTCGAGATCGCGCGTGCCCCAATAACCCGCCAGGGCCGGATCGAACATGTCACCGAGCCAGTGGATGACGACAGGCTCGCGCACTTGGGACAAAATCCGGTCATAGACGGCTGCGTAGTCGTCGGGCGAGCGCGCGACGGCGGCGAGCGCCCGCGACGCCATCAGGATGATGCGGCCGTCCACCGCCTCGATCGCGGCGACCTGCTCTTCATAGGCGGCGATCACATCGTCGATCGTCTTCACCGCCTCGGGCGGGAGATGGTCGGTGCCCGCGCCGCTGAAGACGAGCGCCCCGCCGCGCGCCTTCGCCGCGGCAACCGAGCGCTGGATCAACTCGAGCGAGGTCGGCCAATCGAGGCCCATGCCGCGCTGGGCGGTGTCCATCGCCTCCGCAATCCCGAAGCCGAGATCCCATAGCGTTTCGCGATAGGCCATGGTCGCGTCCCAGTCGATCGCGGCGGTGAGCCAGGGATCGGCATCGGCTAGAGGATCGGCCACGACATGCGCGGCGGAAAAGGCGATGCGGTTCATCGCGCCCGCCGCCTTGTCGGGGTAATTGCGGGGCGCGGACAGCCGGTAGGTCTCGATACTGCGATCGGCACGGGGAAGGCGGATCGTGAGACCAGTTAGGGGTGGGTCGATGATGTTCATGGGCAATTCCTCGCAGAGCTCTATTCGGCCGCTAGTGCGTCTGCGGCGGATTGCGCGCCGAGATCGAGCGGAGGCACGTCCACCCAGCGCCGTTCACGCCAGCTTTGCAGCGCGCACTCGACGAGTTGCACGCCTTTCGCTCCTTCGCGCAGGGTGTATTGATAGGGCGCGTCCTCGGCGACATGCCGGATGAACATCTCCCACTGCGTTTTGAAGCCGTTTTCGGCGACGGCATTATTCGGCACGGGTTGCCAGCCGCTATAGAAATCCATCGTCTGCTTCTCATCGGGGTTCCAGACCGGGCGGGGCGTCCCCACCCTTGGCTGCATGACGCAATCCGTCAGCCCGGCAACGGCTGAACCGTGCGTTCCATCGACCTGGAAGGTGACGAGGTCGTCGCGGTAGACGCGCGTGCACCAGGACATGCTGATGTTGGCGATCACCCCGCCCTCGAGCTCGAACGTCGCATACGCCGCATCGTCGGCCGTTGCGGCATAGGTCCGGCCGCCCTCGTCCACCCGCTCCGGAATGTGGGTCGCGCCGATGCAGGAGACCGATTTCACCTCGCCGAAGAGATTGTCGAGCACATAGCGCCAGTGGCAGACCATGTCGAGAATGATGCCGCCGCCGTCCTCGGAGCGGTAGTTCCAGGACGGGCGCTGCGCGGGCTGCCCCCAATCGCCCTCGAACACCCAATAGCCGAACTCGCCGCGAACGGTGAGCATGCGCCCGAAAAAGCCGGCATCGCGGAGCAATTTGAGCTTCTGCAGCCCTGGCAGGAACAGCTTGTCCTGCACGACGCCGTTCTTGATGCCCCGCTCCTCCGCCAGCTTGCAGATCTTGAGAGCGTCCGCGAGGTTCGTCGCGATGGGCTTTTCGCAATAGACATGCTTGCCTGCATGGATGGCCCGCTCCAGCAAGGTGGGGCGCAACTGCGTCGTGGCGGCGTCGAAGAAGATCTCGTCCGCGCCGTTGGCGATGGCCGCGTCCAGATCGGTGGTCCAGCGCGCGATGCCATGCGCCTTGGCCAGCGCTTCGATCTTCTCGGCGTTGCGGCCCACGAGGATCAGGATCGAGCTGTACCCGCGATCCGTCGGAAAGGCTGACGCCCCCCTGCGCCCGGATCGCCGCAACCGAACGAACGAGATGCTGGTTCATGCCCATGCGGCCGGTAACGCCATTCATGACGATGCCGAGTGTACGCTGGCTCATGGCAAAGTCTCCCTAAAGGCTGTTTCGAGATCGAGGCGGGTCAGCGTTGCCCAATCCGGCTCGGCTCCGCTTGCAAAACCGGGGGTTGAGAGCAGCGAGGCGGTCGGAAGTGCGCCGCTGCTTATATTGAGGCCGAGGCGGCCGCCGTTCCGGTCATAGAGCGTGGGGTGAGCGGCCGCGAACGCCTCCGCCTCCCCGGCGGGCGCCGGGCCAAAGCCATCGACATAGTGATGCCCGTTGCGTTCCACATGGGCGATGCCGAGCATAGCGGCGAGCGCGGTGTCCTGCTGCACGCCGAGGCCGGCCTGGCAGGTCAGGTCTTCGCCCGCGAGGAAGTACCATCCCGCTCTGCCTTCGCGGCGGTTCCAGGCTCGCGCGCGGGCGGCATTCAGCACCGACTTATACAGGCCTTTGCAGGATTTTGACGACACCCCCCGATAACCAAGGCTCGCGGCGCGCGGGAAAGGCTCCATAATCGCCATCAGCTTCATCGATGATGAGCGAATGAGCGAGTGCAGCTGCATCGAGCGGCTCGTCGAATGTCGTCCGCCGGTCGAAAGGTTGTTCGATGTAGAGGAGACGGTCCCGCAGCGGGGCTGCAGCGCCGGATCGGTTGCCAAGCCTTCCAAAAGGCCGGCGAAGACGCGCGGCATCGTACTGCTCGTTCGCATCCAGCGTCGCGCGGAAGTCTGGCGCATGGTCAGCGAGAAGCTTCGTTACCGAGCGGAGGCGGTCGAGATCCGCTGCGACATCGCCGCCGATCTTGATCTTGAAATAGCGTAGGGCCGCCCGCCGGATTTCCGCCGCGAGACCGTCCGCCCCCTCCAGATCGTCGAGAAGGCCCACGGTATGGCGGATCGCAACGCTGGGCGAAGGCTGGATATTCAGAAGAAAGTCCTCGATCTCGGCGCTATCCAGATCGGGCGTGAGGCGTGTATCGAGGCCAGCCGCATTTCGGCGAATGCCATCGGCGAACCCGAGGCCCAGCGACTTAAGCAGAGCATCGAGAATAGCTTTGTCCACGAGAGCCGGGCCGAAATTGGCCGTCAGCGCGGGCAAATCGCGGCTCTCCGCCCAGGCGCTCTGACCGGCCATGATCTCGCAATGGTGGCCAAAGGCCGTGTCGGCGCCAGCTTGTCCGGCATAAGCGCCGGCAGCGCGCACCAGACTGGCGCGCAGGTCGGCAACCGTTTCGGCCGGGCTCTTCGCCGGGTTCTTGTCGAACCATTTCGGTATCATCATTTCGGCCGCGACGCCTGTCGCGCGGCCCTGCCCCTCCACTTCGATCTCGACGCGCAGAAAAGCCTGCGGCGCGCTCGTCACCGTCACCGCGCCGAAGCGGAACGGCCGGACGAACGGCATCATGCGCTCGAAAGCGGCAACCTCGAGGATCGTGGATCAAGGGCGCGGCCATGCTCATCCGTCCAGGCTCCCGCGCGCAAAAAAATGGTCGCGGATGCGCTGGGTCAGCGCGATGAAAACCGGATCGCCCATCATTTCGAACCGGCGCGGGCGCGGCAGCTCCACCTCGTAAATCGCCGCGATGGCGCCTGGCCGCTCCGTCATCACGACCACCCGGTCGGCGAGAAATGCCGCCTCGGGGATCGAATGGGTGATCAAGCAGGATGGTCTTGCCGGTCTTGTGATGGATGCTCTGCAATTCGAGGTTCATGCGTTCGCGCGTCATCGCGTCCAGCGCGCCGAACGGCTCGTCCATCAGCACGATCTTCGGGTCATGCACCAGGGCCCGGCAGATCGCGGCGCGCTGCTGCATCCCGCCGGAAAGCTGCCAGGGATATTTGTTCTCGAACCCTTCGAGGCCGGAGGTGGCGATGAGCTCTTTTGCGCGCGCCAGATGGGTCGCCCAATCGAGGCGGCGCACCTCGACCGGCATCATGATGTTGCGCAGCACGGTTCGCCAGGCGAGCAGCACCGGTGACTGGAACACGATGCCGACATTGTCCGGCGGCTGGCTTACGGGCGTGTCGTCGATGCGGATCTCACCGCCGCTCGGCGGGATGAGGCCTGCCATCAGCTTTAGAGCGTCGACTTTCCGCAGCCCGACGGTCCGACGACCGCGACGAACTCCCCCTCACCGATGTCTAGATCGAGCGGGCGCAGCGAGGGCACGTCGCCGTCCTTCGTCCGGTAGGTTTTTTTCAGGCCGCGGATTTCGATAAGCCTCCGCGGGCGAGGCCGAAGCCTCGCCCACGGGCACCACGCGGAGCTGGGTGGTCGGCATGGGCGACCCCAGCTTAGTTGGTGGTGATTGGAAGAAATTCGCGCGTGTAGAAGGCCTTAGGGTCCTTTGCAGCCGAGGCATCGACACCGCCATATTCGACCAGCAGCGCAACGGAATCCGTCATGTTCTGATCGGTGACCTGGAACGGACGCGCTGTCTTGGTCTCCGCCGTGCGATAGAGCGGAATTGTGAGTTCGAAGCCTTCCTGAAGCGTCTCCGGCTTGCCGGCTTTCGGCAAGGCTGCGAGCACCGCCTTGACCGCTCCGGCGGGGTCTTTCTCGGCGGCTTCGATGGACTCGGTCGTCGCGGCCATGAAGCGGCGGACGAGGTCGGGGTTTTCCTTCAGCGTGTCGGTATGGGCGATGACGCCCGAGGAAATCAGACGGATGCCGTAATCGGCGAACATGATCGGATGCACCGACTTGCCCGTGGCGTCCTTGATTTTCATGCTCTGGTCCATCGCATAGCCGAGCAGCACATCGGCCTGGCCACTGATGACAGCGTTGAGCTTGGTTTGCGCGTCGCCGGAGACGATCTGCATCTCGCTTTCCTTAAGCCCCGCCTTCTTCAGAAACAGCGGCCAGATTTGCGACATGCTATCGCCGGGCGTCGTCGCGACGGTCTTGCCCTTCAGGTCATCGGGCTTGCGGATATTCTTTTCGGTGAAGCCCATCACGGACATGGGACTGGTTTGCAGGAGAACGCCGGGCGAGGTGACCGGCGCGCCTTTCACGGCCGCGCGGATCATGGTCGCCACGTCGGCATAGCCGAACGGGATTGTCTTGGCCGCGACCGCTTGGATGGTAACTGCGGAGCCGCGCCCTTCTTGGATTTCCAGATCGATGCCCTTGGCTGCGTACAAACCCTTTTCCTTGCCGTAGAAGAAGGGCGCATGCTCGCCGTACACGTACCAGTTGAGCATCAGCACGACCTTGTCGGCCGCCTTTGCGGGCGCGGCCAGCGGCAGTGCCAGTGCAGCCGCGAACAGAGCCGATTTCAGAATCCCCTTGAGTTTCATTCGTTTTCCTCCTCAGTCATTGTGAGCCTCTTGGCGGGCTTCGGAGCACGACCGGGAAAGGTGGGTACCGGTTTTCCCGAAAAATCGTGCTAGGCGGTGAATCCGAGATCGGTCCGCTGGCTCGCATGCCAGGGAACGACCAGACGTTCGATTAAGTCTATGATCCAGAAGAGAATGATGCCGATCATGGCGAGAATGACGAGCGCGGCGAACATAGTCGGCAGCTCAAAATTGCCGATCGAACGCTGCAGCACGAAACCGATCCCGGAATTGGCGCCCACGAATTCGCCGACCACAGCGCCCACCACCGCCAGCGTCACCGACACTTTCAGGCCGGCAAAGATGGCGGGCATCGCGTTCGGCAGGCTCACCATGTAGAAGGACTGCCAGCGCGACGCGCGCATGGAGCGGGCGAGGTCGCGCATATCGGGGTCGAGCGATTTGAAGCCCTGCACGCCCGAGACCACGACCGGAAAGAAGCCGAGCAGGAAGGCCGAGATGATCTTCGGCATCATACCGAAGCCGAACCAGACGACGAAGAGCGGCGCGATCGCAACTTTCGGGATGGACTGCGAAAAGACCAGCAGCGGGTACACGTAGGATTCAACCGTCCGCGAACTGGCGATCAGCATCGCGGTCGGGATGCCGAACAGCGCGGATAAAAGAAAGCCGCAGACGGTCGCGATCGTGGTCGGAATGGCCTGGCGGAAGAGTTCGCGTCCATCGCTCCAGAATGTCAGGATAACGTCGTAGGGCTTTGGGATCAGATAGGGCGGGATCCTGAAGATACGTACGGCCACGTCCCAAAGCACGATGGTCAACGCAAGGAGCATCAGCGGCCGCAACCAAGGAGCGTCGAGCATGCGCGCGGCAGACCGAAGACGCGTTGACGCCATGGTTCGGTTCCCTGAACGGGCCTATGCGGCACCGTATGTAATTCACCGGTGAATTACATACGCGCCCTGCCTTCTTGTCAAGGCGGCGCGGAACCGGCCCGGCGGCCGACCTCACTAAACCGTGAGATGCGCGGCGTTCGCCCTCTCCGTAGAGTCTGAATGGCCCTGCAAAGCGTCGATCCCGAGTCAGGTGAAAGGACAGCCCATGCATCGCAATCTCGTTCCCGCGCTATTCGCAGCGGCACTGATGGCCTTGCCGGTCTCGGCGGCATTCATTCCGCTCGGCTCTTCAGCCAGCGCCCAGGCGGATCAGCGCGTCCGCGTCCGGGGCACTGTCATCAGCCTGAATGGACAGACGCTCAAAGTGAAAACCCGCGAAGGCGAAACTGCCGACGTGACGCTCGCCGATGGTTGGACGGTGTCGGGCATGGCGCGCGCCTCGATGGCGGATATCAAGCCCGGCGATTTTATCGGCGTCGCCTCGCTTCCGCGAGAAAAGGGCGGCGACGCAGCGCTCGAAGTCCTGCTCTTCCCGGCCGCGATGAAGGGCACGGGCGAAGGCAGCTACGGCTGGGATCTTAAGCCGAACAGCACCATGACCAACGCGACTGTCGCGCAAGCCGTGAAAGAGAGCGACGAGCACTCCGTTACACTGACCTATCAAGGCAAAGAGAAGAAGATCGCGATCCCCGAAGGTACGCCCATCGTCACCTTCGCCCCGGCCACGCCAGCCGATCTGAAGCCCGGCGCCGTCATCTTCTTGATTGCCGAGAAGGGCGCTGGCGGCGCGATCACGGCGCGCCGGGTCACTGTCGAAACGAACGGTATCATCCCACCCATGTGAGCCGCGAGGCTTGGCGGACGGGGTGCAGTCCGGTAAGCCTCGATTGTACCGGTTTTCGGCACACAGTGCGGGCAATTGCGCTGCGGAATACGGCCTCGGACCCGGGGCCGGCGCTTCAAGCGAAACTGCCGGTCGCCACTGTTTCACCTTGCGTCATCAGAACGCCACGATGCGTCCCTAAGGCCGTGGCCGTCAGCCGTTCAGGCCGATCCGTGTGCCCCGTTTCCTAGCTTTCACGCAGTTCGAAGATGCGGAGTTGCCAGCGTCATGAACACCCGATCTATTCTCATTGCTTTTTTCCTCAGCGTGCTCGGCGCGGCCGACTTGCGGGCGCAAAGCACGGACCGCGCAGCCGATGCGGTCCCCACGGCTCCATATTCGGTTACCGGCATGCCGGACGCTTGCAAACTGCTTCCGCAGTCAGATCTCGAGGCTCTATTTCCGGGGCGGCCGATCACAAAAAAGGAAGCCACCTTGAGCCCGATCTTCAAGGGCCCTCAATATGTCGAAAGCTGCATGTATATCGTCAAACTTCCCAGCCCGACCTCGAGCAGCGACACCCCCAAATTCGTCTCGACGCACATCATAAGCTGGGGAACGCAGTCCAAGAACCCCAACGAACTCGCGAAAAACTTCGCCTATTCTCGGGATACGGCGGAGAAAATAGCAGCAGACGCAAAATACAAAAAACGCGTTGAACCACTCACGGGTGTGGGCGACGACGCGTATCAACAAATTTCAGATTACGACGTGCGTATTTATGTCCTCAAAGACGACATGCACTTCTCCGTTTCGCTCGACATGTACTCGCCGCAAACGCTACCGAATGCCGTCGCGCTCGCCAAGCAGATCGCAAATCGCTGGCGCGGAGGCGTCGGCATGGTGGAAGCTGCCGGCCCTATTGCCGCGAATAGCGGCGTCGATGTCCCGCCCGACACGCGCGTGTCGCAGACTCCGTCGGCGGACAAATGGCCCGACGCATGCGCGCTGCTGACGCTGGAGGATGTCTACACGGTGTTCGGCGACATGAACGTCAGTCAGCCGCGCAAGACCATGGGGAAGATCACGCATTATTCGCGCGTCGACCGGGTGGAAGAGATTCCAAACCCGGTGGGTTGCAGTTACGACGCGCACAAGACCGAAACAGTCGACGGAAAGCGCGAAGTGATCACCAACAGCATCGGAATTCGCGTCGTCGATGTGAGCCTGACCCCGGAAGCGGCGAAGAAATCCTTCGGCATCGCGCAGAAGGTCGGCGGCACCGATACGCCGGTCCCCGGCCTTGGCGACGAAGCCAGCTTGAGCATCATGAACGAAATCTACATGCGCAAAGGTGTGCTTACCGTCTCGGTCCGGGTGGGCGGCGGTCAGCGCGACCAGGCCCTGCACGCCGACGCCAGGAAACGCGCGCTGGCGCTGGCCAAGATGGTCGCCGCCAAGCTACCTTGATAATTTGAGCGTGACCGCTGGGCGGAGACGCTGTCAGGGCGCTTCATGCGAGCCGGACCGCAAGTTGTGCGCCCTCTAGCGGCGGCCGGTTGTCGGTCGTGCTCGCCCGCCCAAAGCTAGGGAAGAAAACAAAAGCAGAAAGACGCCGCAAATTGCAAAGGTCGACGTGGCAATAATGAAGGCGAGCGCATCTTGCGACATCAGGAGCGCTGAGGGACTGATGTTGACCGGCGGATAATCGAAGCCCGTAGACACCATAGCCGTGTAGTGCATCGAGGCGATTGTCAGGCCAAGCATCAGCCCGCCAAGCAGCGTTTCCGTCGTGCCGCGCTTGCGGAACGTGAACCACAAGGCAATAGTGGACGCTGCCACTGCGATTGTGAGTGCGGTGATAATGCCGGATTGAGTATAGCTGATGCCGCAGCCGCGCATCGCATTCATGCCCAGATAATGCATACCGCCGATGGCGGCGCCCATTAGTATTCCCGCTATGGGGATGCTCGCCCAGCCGAGACGCCTCCGGCTGGCAATATAGAGGCCAAGGCCCGTTCCCATGATCGCGATATATAACGATAGCGTCGTCTCGACGAAATTGTAGGTCACGGCCACGGGCAGGCGCACGGCCAGCATTGCGATGAAATGCATCGACCAGATGCTGCCGCCGATAATGACGGCGCCTTTGATGACCGCCGAGGCGTAAGTCCGCTTACCGCCCCGATCGTAGCCGGCGGTGACGGCCAGCCCAGTGAGAGCGCCCGTAATCGCGACGAACATCGACAACATGACCAGCGTGGGATTGTAGATGGTCGTCATAAGCGCCTATTGCTAAACCGAGATTGCGCCAATATGCATTTGACATAATACAAACAGAGGTGGGTGTCTACGCTATTTGCATACAATATGTTGTACTATGAGGTCGATGGCGGTGAGCGGTAGCCGTGGATTCGGCGTGTTACGCTGGCCGTTAATTAAGGCGGGCTAGCCCGGCGTCAGTTTCGTTGAGCCGCAACCCCGGGCCGCAGAACATCGGCCGGCGGACGCTGTGCCAGGGTTGCGGAAGTCGTCAATCCTATCTGCTGCGCTCGGTCACGGGCCTGCCCGAACCATCGCTGTCCCAATTCGCATTCGAGCTTGGTTGGGCCCGCGAGAATGGGCTGATTATGCACCAGATCGTCCAGCCAGAGCTGACCGAAACGGCAAATCAGATCGACATCGCCCTTGTTGACGGCGTCCAGTTCGAGCGACATGAGCCGCCGAAAATCGCTGGCTGGCATCTCGCTCTCATGCGGCGAGCCTGCCGCCGGGACGTCGAACATCAACGGTTTCGTCTCGGCGTAATGATTGACCGTGGGCTGGATCAGCGGGTTGAGCCGGATAATGCGCATCACCGAGCGTACCGGATCGTCGAGCGCCGCGGTGCGCGGTGGAAGCTTATGGCCGAGCATGTGGAAAGCGACATAGGTCGCGACGTCGGGCGGATTCTCGACGATGCTCGTCGCAAGTTTCTGGACATCAGCGATCAGGGGCCAGAACCCGCTCGAATAAGGATTGGCCATCAGCCAGTCGTACTTGGCGGTGAACTCGCCGCGCATGGGCAGAACGCATGAACCGGTTCCCAGGCTGAGGACGCAGATGTGGTCGCGGTCGGCGCCATTTGCTAGAGCCTCAGTAATGCCGGCGAGGATTGGATTATTATAGCCGGCAATGGCGCCGTCCCATGTCCGCAGCGGGGCCTCGTTGTATGTGATCTTGGCGGGCGCGTCGAAATAGTTGACAGGTGCGTTGGTGGAGGCGTGCACCGCCTCGGCAAGGCTCGTCCGGTATGGCGGCTTGTCCTTCTGCGAACCGGCACTGGTTCCCATGTTCGTCCGGAGAAACTTGGCGCGATTGGTATCGTAGTCAAAGGCGATCACCACCAGATCGGTTGCTTCCTGGTCGCTGCGGCTAAAATTGCGCCGAAGTCCCTGGATCGGCGTATCGGCGATGATGCGATCGTATTTGCCTAGAACCTGCCTGATCGCATTGAGCTTTCGGTCCGCATAATATTTCGGCCCAAAGCCAAGCAATCGCGGTAGGCGCAGGTAGAACGGCCGCGGTGTGAACACCTGCTCGCGAATTGTTTCGCTCATGAATTCGTCGACCAGCTGGCGTGGCGTCAAATTGGCCCACAGCCCGGCGGCGTTGAGGCTGCCTCCCGAATTCGCGACGACCAGACGAAACCGGCTCAGTATTTCGTTTCCCGGCGTGTCGAGCCCGTAAAGGTTGCCGAGCGCCATGGCCTGGAGGAGAGCCCAGGTGCCGCCGCCATCCAAAGACAGAATGTTGAATTGCGTCATGGAAATCTATTCCTGTTTAAAAAATCGAGAATTGTACCGTGTCGTTGCAAGTATGCGTGGATGGAGCAGGCGATAGAGGCCGTGAAGGTAAATCCTTGCAAACCTTGCGGCAAGCCTCGCGCCACGCCGATGCCGAAAAATTGCCGCGGAGCAGCGAGGCTCCCGCGCGTAGTGAGAGGACATGCGTCTGTTATAAAGTAACACGTGCGGTTGCCAGCGCGTTTCGCTATAGTGCGCCGTTCGCTGGAGAACCGGATGAGCATGCATAGGCGCCGGGCTAAGCAAAGCCATTTCAGCTACTTCGCTGCGCTTATTCTGCTGGCACAGCTGCTGCTGGCCTCAGTCCACGTGCATCTGACCTCCCCACACGGCATTCAGGTAACCGCTGTCGCGTCTCACGACACCAGCCGGACGCCCGCGGACCCGGTCCATCAGGACAAGGGGCTTTGCCCGCTCTGCCTGGCGCAAACGGCCGCCGCCGGCCTGCTTACTCCGCCGACGATCGAACTTCGAATTCCCGCCAATTTCGCTGCCATCCGGTTCGTTCCTGTCTTTCACCGCCTTGCCGGACGAACGGCGCCGAACGCTTTCCGGCCACGCGCGCCTCCTAAGTCCCCGCTGCGCCTGGCGGCGTAGCCCCGAGCGGAAGCGCGGCTTCCCACAAAACATCGTCCATCCGGCCGAGTGCTCCCGCGTGATACTCGCCAGGTTCCGGTCCATTTCAACAGGTTCAGTGGGGAGCCGCGAAGCGGTCTTGCCCCCGAGGGAAAAGTCATTATGCGCACACATCTCATCATCGCTGCCGCACTAGCTGTGAGTATCCCGGCGATAGCGGCAGAGGAGCATCGCGAGCTCGGGCCGCACGAACATGGCCACGGCAAGCTGAACATCGCAATCGAGGGCAACCGCGTTGCGATGGAGCTTGAAGTGCCGGGGGCCGACATCGTCGGCTTCGAGCATGAGGCGAGTACGCCCGATCAGAAAGCGGCCGTAGAAAAGGCAAAGGCTACGCTGAGCAATGCGCTGGCCGTGTTCAAACTGCCGGTCGGCGCCGGCTGCAAGCTTGCCGAGGCGCAGGTTGAAGTTAAGGCAGAGGACGACCACGAACATGCCGAGAAGAAGGCAGAAGACAAGCCGGAAGACGCAAAAGAGGCCCATCATTCCGAGTTTCACGTCACATACGCGATCGATTGCGCCTCGCCCGCCAAACTCACGGCATCGAGTTCAAATATTTCGACCTGTTCGCCGGCGCGCAGGAACTGGATGTCAATCTGGTGACGCCGAAAGGCCAGAGCAGCTACGAGGTCACGCGCGGGGCACCCAAGCTCGAACTCGGCGAAGTCGGCTGAGGCGAGAAATGACCGCGCATCAGATCAAAGCGGTCATGCCGGTCGCGGCTCCGGACATCGTCACGATGTCCGGAGTGCGCTTTGCATGGCCGAGCCGCGACAGTTTCCGGATGGCCATCGACGATTTCACGCTTGTGGATGGGGAGCGGCTCTTGCTGATCGGCCCATCGGGAAGCGGCAAATCGACATTTCTAAGCCTGCTCGCCGGCATCGTCACGCCGCAGTCCGGAAGCATTACCGTTCTCGGCACGGACATCGCCGGGCTGCGCGGCGCGGCGCGCGACCGCTTCCGGGGGGAGCATTTCGGCATCATCTTTCAGATGTTCAATCTGCTGCCTTATGGTTCGGTGGTCGACAATGTGCTTGCTGCCATTGAGCTTTTCCGCACGGACGCCGCAAGCGCGCCACCGCGGAGCGCAGTGCCGAAGCCGAGGCGGCAAGGCTACTCGGCAAGCTTGGGCTGGAGCCAGCCGCTCATGCAAGGCGCATCCGCCGCCAGCCTCAGTGTCGGCCAGCAGCAGCGGGTCGCGGCGGCGCGGGCGCTGATCGGCTCGCCGCGCATCATCATCGCCGACGAGCCGACCTCGGCGCTCGACCGCAACCGGCAGGAAGCCTTCCTCGACTTGCTGTTCGCGGTCGTGGCGGAAGTCGGCGCAACGCTGATCATGGTCAGCCATGATGAGAGCCTCGGCCCCCGCTTCAGCCGCGTCGCGCCGCTGGAGGAGCATCGCGCGGATCGAGGGGCAGGAGGGCAGCCATGATCGTTCTCCGCCTAGCCTGGCAGTCGCTCGCTAATCGCCGGCTTACCGCACTGCTCACCATCCTCGCGATCGCCGTTAGCGTCATGCTGCTGCTCGGCGTCGAGAAGGTGCGCACTGGCGCGCGACAGAGTTTTGCCGACACCATCTCCGGCACCGACCTCATCGTCGGCGCGCGAAGCGGTGCACTTAATCTGCTGCTCTATTCCGTGTTCCGGATCGGCAACGCCACCAACAATGTCACCTGGACAACATTTCAGGAGATCGCCAAGGCGCCCGATATCGACTGGATCGTGCCGATTTCCCTGGGCGACAGCCATCACGGTTTTCGCGTGATGGGCACCACCCCGGATTATTTCCAGCGCTATCGCTATCGCCGCACGCATGAGCTGGCATTCGCGTCGGGCAAGCCGTTCGGCGATCTGTTCGACGCGGTGATCGGCGCCGATGTCGCCGCTCAGCTCGGCTACAAGGTCGGCGACAAGATCGTCGTCGCGCACGGGCTCGGCTCGACCGGGTTCCTGGAACATGACGACAAGCCGTTCCAGGTCTCCGGCATCCTGGCCAAGACCGGCACGCCGGTCGACCGCACGGTGCATGTCAGCCTGGAAGCCATCGAGGCCATCCATGTCGATTGGCAGAGCGGCGCGCGCATCCCCGGCCAGAGCCATTTCGGCGGACGAGGTTCGCCAGATGCACGTGCCGCCGCAGGCGATCACCGCCGCGCTAATCGGACTGAAATCCAAGCTCGCGGTTTTCCGGCTCCAGCGCGCCATCAACGACTATCGTGCCGAGCCGCTTTCGGCCATCCTTCCTGGCGCGACGCTGCAGGAACTTTGGGGGCTGGTCGGCACCGCCGAAACGGCACTCGCCGCGGTCTCTGCGATGGTCGTGGCGACGGCATTGCTCGGCATGGTGACGATGATCCTCACCACGCTGAACGAGCGGCGGCGCGAGATGGCGATCCTGCGCTCCGTCGGCGCGCGGCCGGCGACCATTCTGGGCCTGCTGACCGCCGAGGCGGCGTTGTTGATCGTGCTCGGCGCCCTGCTGGGGAGTAGCGCTGCTATACGGCGCACTGTTCGGGCTCCAGCCCTATATCGATAGGGTGTATGGGCTCTATATCGCGATCGAGCCGCTGAAGCGGAGCGAATGGATCAGTCTCGCGGGCATCGTTCTGGCTGGCATTCTTGCCGGGCTGCTGCCGGCGTTCCGCGCCTATCGACTTTCCTAGCCGATGGCATGACCGTCCGCACATGACTGGGAGAAATCCATTGATCATCAAATTGTTCACGACCGCCATGTTGACGATGATTGCTGCTTCCGGCCCGCGCGAGGCAGCGGGGACGGACGGTGCAATCGATCTGAGTATGGGGCCAGCTCGTGCCCCCCGCCGCGCAGGCTCCGGTCCCGGACATCAAATCCAAGGGCTTCCTTGCTGGTGCGCGTCCGCGCAATCCGGCGGATGTCGGGGCGCCTCCCGTCCCGCAATCGCCCGAAGCCGGCTGGATGGCGTATCGTTCGCAGCAACCCGGCACGGATGAGGCGCCCGCAGTGGTAGCCGAACTCGACGGCAAGCGCGTGCGCATCGGCGGCTATGTCGTGCCGCTCGATTTCGATGCGACCAAGATCAAGGAGTTCCTGCTTGTCCCATTTGTCGGCGCATGCATCCACGTGCCGCCGCCGCCACCGAACCAGATCATCTATGTCAAGGCGGGGGAGGGCTTCGAGGTCACCGGCCAGTTCGATCCGGTCTATGTCACCGGCACACTGAAGACGGCGCGGCAGTTTACTGGCCTGGCGGCCACCGGCTACACGATGGAGGCCGACCGGGTCGAGGCGCGAAAGGAGTAGCGCTGCGGGTCCAGAGCTGCGGAGCGGGGGAGATACACCCGCTCCGCAACAGGCTCAGACTTTTTGCGGCATGTAGCCCGGCGCGGTCCTCTGGCCTGCACCGTGGCTTGCCCGCGTTTTGCCAAGGCGGTGTTCGCCAAGATTGAGCAGGATCGGCGCGGCTATGAAGATCGACGAGCTGGTCGCCAGTACCAGGCCGAACATGAGCGTCAAGGCGAACTCGTTCAGCGCCGGTCCGCCGAACAGCGCGAGCGGCGCGATCGCCAGGAACAAGGCGAGCGAGGTTCCGATCGTGCGCGACAGCGTTTCGTTGATGCTCCGGTCGATGATCTCCCTCAGCGGCCGGCCGGGCGAGTTGCCGAGATTTTCCCGGACCCGGTCATAGACGACGACCTTGTCGTTGATCGAGAAGCCCATGATGGTGAGGATCGCGGCGATGCTCGCGAGGTTGAACTCGAAACCGGTCAGCGCGAGGAAGCCGACGGTCTTCGTCAGGTCGAGGAACATCGTTACGACCGCGCCAACCGCGAACGGCCATTCGAAGCGGAAGGCGATATAGATGAACATCGCGATAGCGGCCAGCCCCAGGGCCATGAGGCCGTCCTGAAGCAGCTCCTTGCCCACGGTCGGACCCACCACCTCCACACGCCGGATCTCGCCGCCATGCAGAGCCGCCTCGACGGCACCCCGCGCCTTGGCGGTCACTGCCGTTTCATCGCCGCTGGAGGCCGGTGGCTGCTCGAAGCGGAACAGCACATCATTCGGCCCGCCGAATTGTTGGACCTGCACTTGCCCTAGCCCGGCTGAGCTGGCCTCGCCCCGTAGCCTGCCGAAATCGGGAATGTCCGTCGAGCGGGCCTCGATGACGATGCCGCCGGCGAAATCCACGCCCATCGTCAGGCCGGGATGCCAGAGCAGCATCAGCGAAATCAGGCTGATAGCCGCTGACGCCACCAGCCCGGAATAGCGCGCCTTCATGAACGGGATCGCAGGCGCCTCGGGGAAGATGCGCCAGCGCGTGCCGATGGTCAGTGACTTGGGCTTGGTGGTCCGCAGCCAGTGCGAGATGAGCAGCCGCACCAGCACCAATGCGGTGAACATGGAGATTAGGATGCCGAGGCTGATCGTGATGGCGAAGCCGCGAATCGCGCCGACACCGACCATGAACAGGATGAGCATCTTGATCAGTGTCGTGGCATTCGCGTCCCAGATCGTCGTGAAGGCGCGCCGGAAGCCGCTTTCGATCGCGTTGATCGTTCCCCCTTTGCGCTTCGATTCCTCGCGTACCCGCTCATTGACGAGGATATTGGCGTCAACCGCCATGCCCAAGCGCCAGCAATATGCCGGCGATGCCGGGCAAGGTCAGCGTGGCGCCGAGCACCGACAGTCCGGCGACGGTCAGGCCGAGATTGGCGATCAGCGCCATGCCCGCATAGATGCCGAACCGCCCATAGATGGCGACCATCATGGCGACCACAAGCGCGAAACCGGCCATGATGGAATAGAGGCCGGCCTGGATCGCATCGGCGCCAAGGCTGGCTCCGATCGTGCGCTCCTCGATCACCTTGAGCGGCGCGGGCAGGGCGCCGGCGCGCATCAGGACCGCCAGATCATATGCCTCATGCGCGCTGAAACTCCCGCTGATCTGACCTTGGCCGCCGACGATCGGCTCGCGGATGACGGGCGCGCTGATTACCTTGCCGTCCAGCACAATGGCAAAGGGCTCGCCGACATGCTTGCTGGTCAGATCGGCAAAGCGCTTGGTGCCGGTGAAATCGAGCTGGAAGTGTACCGCCCAGCCGCCGGCATTCTTGTCGAGTAGGGCGGACGCGTTTTTGAGATTGGTGCCATCCAGCGAAATCTGCTTGCGGACGGTGATGGACTGCCCCTGATGCCCTTCGGCATAGGGAAGCCGCTCGGTTGCGGGCCCGCCGTCGCTTGTCTCCGGGCTGACCAGATGGAAGCTCAGCTTCGCGGTCGAACCGAGCAGCCGTTTGATCCGGTCGGGGTCGGAAACGCCTGGAAGCTCCACGACGATCCGTCCCTGGCCCTGCCGCGCGACGGCCGGCTCATTAACGCCGGTTTCGTCCATCCGGCGCCGCACGATCGGGATCGACTGGGCGACTGCGTCATTTGCCAACGCTTTGACCGCATCGTCGTTAAGCGTCAGCGTCAGGCGGTCGCCATCTTCGTGACTGATCCAGATCGGCACGGGTCGCGGACGTCCGATCCGCTCCGCGACGATGGTTTTGAGCGCCTCGCGAGCCGCTGCACCATTTTGGTTGGGGAAATTCAACGTGATACTGTGGCCATTGATGGCAGAGGTTGCGCCTCGTACGCTGGCGTCTCGGAGGATCTGCACTATTTGCTCGCGCGTATTGACGAGCTTTTCCTTGACGATGGCGTCGGAGTCGACTTCGAGCAGCAGATAGGAGCCGCCCTGAAGATCGAGGCCGAGATTGACGCGGGGGAGCCACGCGGGAAATACGCCCGGGGCCATGAGGCTGGGAATGCTGAGCGCAACGCCAAGCAGGCAAACGCCTACGATCAGCGCCGCCTTGAAGCGGGAAAAAACAAGCATGAGATTGGACCTTCAGTCAAAAGCAAATCGGCGCCCGGCAGTGCCGAACGCAGCAAAACGTTAGCGGTTGCTCAGGCTGAAGGAGGGGCCCGGCTCTCGCCGTCACGTGCGGAGCGGTTGGCGCGTCGGGTTGGTTCGTTGGCAATCGCCCAGGCTGGGCTGGTGTCGCGGCCGGCGAAGGTGAAAACTGTCGGCGCAATGGCGGCCTTGTCGCCATCGTCGTTGCCGGAGCCGTCAACCTTGGAAGCCAATGTCGCGGATAGCTGGCGCCCGATATATGCGGCGGCCAGCTGCGTCGCTTCGGCTCTGGAGACCCGCGTTTCCTGAGTCTCGCTTGGCGGGACCGGGTTCAGCGCCGCCCCGAGCACGAACAGAACCGCCGCCATAAAGCGGTTCCATAGATGCTGGACGGTGCGGCGGCGTTTCACCATTCGAAGCGGCCTGTCGGCAATGATGCGGCGGAGCTTAGACCGTTTTCAGCGCAGCGGATAGGGACAACGGCCCGTATTCCCACCGTACATTGTTCGCGTAACTCCGCCTTGAGGTGGGCGGTCCGACCGCAAAGGACAAGCCGGATTGCGGGCGACCAGCGAATTTTGCTCACGGGATGGGTTTTCCTGTCGCAATTCCAGGCAATGCAAAGCCTTGCGCCGCGTTCCCTGGGGCTAACCGCCGTATGTAGCGATGATTTCAGTTCAGCATACTTGTGAAATCATATCACTGGATTCATGCTCGTGCACTGGGCATGTGTGGCGGCGAAAATCTTAACCGGAGCACGCGCATGTCAACAATCCACCACGCGTCAATGAAACAAGCAGGGGCAACACCCGCAGAGGCTGCTGTAATCGTCGATTTCTGGCGCGACGCCGGTCCCAGCCTCTGGTTCGCAAAGGATCCAGAGTTCGACCGCCGCTTTCGGGAGCGTTTTCTCGCGTGGTATGAGGCGGCGGCCCGCGGCGAATTCGCCGAGTGGCTCACGACTGCTGAAGGCGCGCTGGCGTTGGTACTGTTGCTCGATCAGTTTCCGCGCAACGCGTTTCGCGGTAGGCCGCGCATGTACGCCACCGACCCCATGGCGCGCGAAATCGCGGCTGCCGCCATCGATGCCGGACACGACCATGCGGTGGAAACGGAGCTGGCGCGCTTTTTCTATCTGCCGTTCGGGCATTCGGAACGGCTGGTCGATCAGGAGCGGGCGGTGGCGCTTGTCCGCCGTCTCGGGGAGCCTGACATTTCGCATTCCGAGCGGCATTGCGGCATCGTCCGGCGCTTCGCACGGTTCCCCCACCGGAATCCGATCCTCGGACGCACCATGACCGAAGAGGAACAGCGCTTTCTCAATGAAGGCGGCTACGCCGGCTAATCTAGATTAAAGGCCAATCCCTTGAGCCATCGCGGCGGCGGACAAGGGGATGGTCGATAGAACCGCCAACTCGGCGAGCAGCCAGCCGCGAACGCTGCGTACGGCATCGGTACTGGGGCGCGCGACCTTGCCTTTCACCAACGCCCGTCGCCAGCCGATGAAGCGGATTGTCGGCGGGGCGGACAAGGCAGCCGCAATCAGAAACGCCCCGAGCTTCGTCCAGAAAAACGGATTGGAGAAATAATAATCGGGGCCCTTGCCGCCGTAGAATACTCGCAGGAACCCGACGATGAGTACGACGCCAGCGACGGCACCAAAGGCGATGTCGAGATAGCCGATCCTCCGAATGATTGCGGGCGTCAGATCCGTATGAATGAGCGCCAACTCGACCGCCAGAATTGCGACCAGGCTGAACACGGCGAAATGATGCAGGATCGCCAGGATGTAATATTGCGTCATGCCCCCACTCCTTAAGGCTGCACCGCTCGGTCAGCGACGATGCAAGCATATTACTGTGCAGATCGTCCGCCCATCGATTCATCCGCGTTGCGCCCGCCGAATAATTTCAGCATGTCGCTTGTTTTGCTGCCGGCAACGCCTCGGGAGGCCGGCGGCGTCTCAAACTGGAGCTGAACAATGAAACCCCATCCGGGCGAATTCGCGTCGGGCAAATGGCTTGCGGCAGCATCCGGTATCGCCGCCGCATCGCTTTACGTGGCCGCGATGGTCGTAGCCGGTCCGGTAAGCGGCACTCAGACGGCCGCAGCTCCCGAGCGTGTCCTCACCTGTCCCGCCGACCGGATCATGAGCCGCGTCGAGCTGATTTTCGGCACTGCGAAAGCGAATGGCGGCTTGGTCAGCGATAGCGATTGGAACGGCTTTCTCGAAAGCGAAGTGACGCCGCGCTTCCCGGATGGGCTGACCGTGCTAAAAGCCTTGGGTCAGTGGCGCAACGCAGGCGGCAAGATCGAGAAGGAGGCATCGCGCATCCTGGTGATCCTGCATAGGCCGGAGCAGAATGCCGATCAAAGCATCGAGAGCATTCGCGCGATTTTCAAGGCGCGCTTCCAGCAGGAAAGCGTCATGCGCATCGACGCGACGTCCTGCGTCTCGTTCTGATGGATGATTTCGCCGCTCCCACTCCTCCGATCAGCCCAGAATCTCGCGGAAGCGCCGCAGCGGCGCGTGATCATGCAGCAGCTTCGCCGTCACGCTGAAATGGCCGCGATCCCAGATGAAGCGGTTCTCCTCGGGAACGCGCCATTTATCGACAAGGCCTGCGCCGCTGGCAAATGGCGTCACCCCGTCGCGCTTGCCGAGCACCGTAACGATCTTCTCCGGACGAACGGCAAGCTCGGAACCGGGATCGAGCAGGCGCAGATAGTGGGTAACGCGGTCGGGGTGCCAGCCTTTGGCTTCGAAAGCCTCGCGGCTCCCCCACATTCGGGTCAACTCGCCTTCCATCGCAACCTCCGAGAGTTGCTCGGAATGCGTGATGAGCAGCATCGCATCGGGCCGGAGGGCTTCGGGCCAATCCGTGGCGCGGCTGGCCGCAAGCTGCGCGGTGAGTGCGCCGAGGCTCGATCCGCCGAATGCCAGCGAACCGGATGAAGTCCGCCGGGCCCAATCGGCCAAAACCGCCCATTCGCGCACCGCGCCGGTAAAGAGATCGAGGCTGCCCGCGGGAAAGGCCGCGATCATGCGTTCCGCGCCGTAATAGCCGCGCGGGCGACGTCGGCCATGCCAGGGCGCCTCCGGCCGGATGACCCGGACTCCGAGCTGGCACAAATAGGCCGCTTCGTCGATCAGCCCGCTCCAATGATCGTATTCCACGCAAATGCCATGGCCGAAAATCAGCGTCGGCGGATTTTTCACCCCGGCCGGTTCGTAGACGCGCGCATAGACCTGATCGCCAAGACGCGGCGAGGGGCTGGCGAAACGCAGCCAGATATCGTGCCCCTCGGCGGTCGGGACGGGGCGGGATTGCTCGACGGCCGGCGTATTTTCGGGCGGAGCGAAAAACGGCCGCGCGTCTTCAAGCGCCGCATCATAGGCCGCAGTGACATCGGCTAGATCGGGCACCTCGTGGCGAACCGGCGGCACACCCGGACGAAGCAGGAAACTGAACTGGCGGCGCATGGCGTTATGCCGGTGCGCTGCTTCGTGCCGCGCCTCTTCGAGGGCAACCCGCTCCGCCATATCAGGCATATCCGTATCGGCTCCGGGGGCGGGGAAGAACGCCCTGTGCCAAGCCGCGTCGAGGGCGGCCGCTTCCACGCGTGTCCGCTCGAAGCGCGCCAGAACGGCAAGCACCCGGTCGCGCTGGTTCGGCTGCGCCTTGCCAGGCACCGCGTCGAAATAGGCCTCCGGCGATCCATGCGCGACTTCCGCCGCCGCCCAAAGCCGCGACAAGGGAAAAAACCACCGCCGCAGCGCCATGGACGCGACCGGATCGAGCCACGGCCGGCCGAATACCCGCCCGGCCGCGCTCCGCATCATTCCCTTGGCGGAGCTATGCGCACGCAGCCTCTGGTCGCAGCGTTGTTCCGCCTCCATAGATCGATGCTCGTGCAAATCCACGTCGGCTCCTCGCCTGATGGCGGCCGTAGCCGGCCAGGTTTCATGCGCCTTCGGCTGTTGGATGAATGCCGAGGGGAATGCTATGTTTTCCACAATACGACATTCATCCCGCCCGCGCTTGGCCGGAATTGGGCAACGGTCACTCTACCAGGCGCGAGATAAGAATAGCTGTGTGGGCATGTAAGGCCTTTTGGGAGGCCGCGCGAGGGGAGAGCGCTAATGGGGACCACGGTCGCTGTGCCGTTGTGGCTGGTGATTGTCGCGGCTGGTATTTCGGCATGGGCGGTGCTGGACGGTCTCCTCATTCCCAGTTTGCGCTGGGCGTTGCGGCGGCGCGCCAACCGTGCGATCGACGAGCTGAACACCAGGCTGCATCTGCGCATCCGCCCTTTCAAGGCGACACGCCGGCAGATCCTCATCGACCGGCTGCTGTATGATCCAGACGTCCTCGAAGCAATCGACAAATATGCCGTGCAAGAGGGTATTCCGCGCCAGATTGTCATGGACATGGCCAAACGCTATGCACGCGAGATCGTGCCGTCCTTCAGCGCTTACGCCTATTTCCGTATCGGCACGCGCCTTGCCCGGCGCCTGTCGCAGCTGCTTTACCGCGTGCGGCTCGGCTATACGAATGACGCGGCACTTCGTCAAGTGGACCCAGACGCCTCGGTGGTCTTCGTCATCAATCACCGGTCCAACATGGATTATGTGCTGGTCACCTATGTCGCGGCAACGTCCTCGGCGCTCAGCTATGCCGTTGGCGAATGGGCGCAAGTCTGGCCGCTGCGCACGCTGATCCGCTCGATGGGCGCGTATTTCATCCGGCGCAATTCGCGCGACGCGCTCTACCGAAAAATTCTCGCCCGCTACGTGCACACGGCGACGCAGGCCGGCGTAGTGCAGGCGGTGTTCCCCGAAGGCGGGCTCAGCCTCGATGGCGCACTGCGCGAGCCCAAGCTCGGGCTGATCAGCTACATGGTGTCTGGGTTCGATCCGCAGGGTGAGCGGGACGTGGTGTTCATCCCTGTTGGGGTGAATTATGACCGCGTGCTGGAGGATCGGCTGTTGACCGAGGCCGGTGCGCGCGGCAAGTCCGGCGGGCGACCCTCGTTCCGCGTCAGCGGGCGCAAGCTGATCGGCTTTATCGGCAACGGTTTCTGGCTGGCGTTGCGCGGGCGCTGGCACCGCTATGGCTATGCCTGTGTGAGCTTCGGCAAGCCGATCTCGCTGCGGGCCCATATTGCGGGGCGCCAAGTCGATCTGCGCACGCTGACGCCGGAGCGCCGGGAGGCGGAAATCGCCGAGTTGGGAAAGGTCCTGATGCTGGAGTTGGGGCGAACCGTCCCCGCGCTGCCGGTGTCGCTTGCCGCCCTCGCGTTGCTGAGGACGTCGGAGCGGGCATTGACCGCCTTCGAGCTGAAGGGCGAAGTGCATGACCTCATGGCCAGGCTGGAACGCCGGGGCGCTTACATTCATATTCCGCGACGGGATAGGGAATATGCAGTCAACGTAGGGGTGCGCACGCTGCTCCAGCGCCATATTATCCTGGAGAAGGACGGGCAATATCGCGTCAATCCCGCCGAGATGGCGCTGCTGGCCTATTATGCCAATGCCATCGCTCATCTCGATCGTGCCGACGCTCCGGCGGCTATCGCGGTGCCGGCGTGAGGCGCCGCAGAATGTCGCCCGTCGCCTGATCCGCGGGGTAGAACGCCTCAAGGACCAGCTCGGACAACGTAATCTCGACGGCGGTGCCGAATATCGTCGTCGTGCTGAGAAATGACAGCAGGCCGGCATCGGTGCGCAATTTCAGCGGCACCGCAACATCCGACGCGGGACCATGCGCCGGCTCTCGTTCGTCTATGCCTCGCCCGGCGTAGTCGTAGCCGGATATTTCGCTCAGCAGCGCCTCGATCCTCTTGTCGCCGGTGGCTCGGTGCTGGCGCCGCAATCGCTCGACGGCGTGAGCCTGCCACGCGCCGAGATTGGCAATTCGCGGCGCAAGCCCGTCCGGATGCAGGCTCAGCCGCATGACGTTGACCGGCGGCTCCAGCAGCTCCGGCGCGACGCCGCTCATCAATAGCGCCACCGGCGCATTGGCGGCGATCATCACCCAATGGCGGTCCACCACCAGCGCCGGAAAAGGCTCGTGAGCCTTCAGAATAACGTCGAGCGCCTGGCGGGCCTCCACCATCGCGGGATCGTCGAGCGCGCGCTCGGCAAAAGTCGGCGCATAGCCGGCCGCCAGCAGCATGGCGTTCCTTTCGCGCAAAGGCACGTCAAGCTGCTCGGCAAGATGCAGGATCATCTCGCGCGACGGCGTTGCGCGGCCGCTCTCGATGAAGCTCAGATGCCGCTGCGAGATCTCGGCCTCGCAGGCGAGATCGAGCTGGCTGAATCGGCGCCGCTGGCGCCAGTCGCGCAGGAGATTGCCGATGGGTTGTGCTGCGGTGTGGACTGACATGTCTCACCATAGCGCAGGAAAAACGTGCGCCCAACTACCTCTCACGTAATCGACTGGCACCGTCCGATTGGGTCAGTTTCGGGCCAAGCCTGCAGCGCACAGGCCAACCCGAAAAGGAGTTTTCCAATGCTTGATCCTCAGACGATCGCCGACCGCTATATCGCCGTCTGGAACGAAACCGACGCGAAACGCCGCCAAGCTCTTCTCACCCAAAACTGGACCGAAACCGCCATCTATGCCGACCCGCTGATGCGGGGACGCGGGACTGAGCAGATCGACGCCCTGATCGCCGCCGTGCATGAGCGTTTTCCCGGCTTCAGCTTTGAAATATCGGGACTGGCCGATGGCCATGGCGATCATGTCCGCTTCTCGTGGCAGCTCGGACCGGAAGGCGCCGAAGCCATCATCAAGGGCGCCGACATCGTTTTGATCGACGGCGGCCGGATCGCTCAGGTGACCGGATTTCTCGACCAGGTTCCGACCGCCTGAGTGCGCGGGCCCAATTCCAACTTTCGACCCATTGAGGATTTCCATGTCTATCATCTCAAACAACTCTAAGTTTCTGCGCACCGTACTGCTCGTTGACGCGGCCACCTGCCTTGCCACGGGACTGCTCATGGCATTCGGTGCGGGGCTGCTTTCCGGTCTCACTCAGCTGCCTCCGGAATTGCTGCGGTCGGCCGGGCTAAGCCTGTTTCCGATTGCCGCGTTCATTGCGTTTGTCGCGACCCGCGCCGAGCTTCCGCGTGCCGGTGTCTGGCTTGTCATCCTGGGCAATATTGGCTGGGTCGCCGCGAGCCTGTGGGTGATCTTCGGCGGCGCAACGAGCCCAAACACGTTCGGATATGCGTTCGTAGCCGTTCAGGCTCTCGCCGTGGCGGTGCTGGCGGAACTGGAGTTCACCGGCGTACGCAAACTCGGCGCGGCGGCGTGAAAAGCCCCGCAGGCGCGATGATACGCGCAGACGGCAACACGGTGGTCGGCAGGCCACCGTGTTTGGTGTGTGCGACCTCCGCGATGACCGATCCTAAAAATATTCGGCTTTCCTGTCGGATCACGACCGGCGCCGCCGTCCTAAGCAGGTCTTTTCACTTCGCATCATCTTTTAGCGAAATCGGAAAGACGCTCTTCGCAATGATGCGTGGGCACACACCGATCCCAGGAGACTCTCATGGCAACGATCACTCAAAGCGCGCCTGCCTCGAACACGGCCCTCTGGGCCGGACGTATTCTCAGCGGCGTGGTCATTCTGTTCCTTCTCGTCGATGGCGCGATCAAACTGGTCCCGATCGCGGTGGTCACGGAAACCATGCAGCAGCTTGGTTACCCCCCGAGCGTTGAAGTGGCGCGTATACTCGGCATTCTCACGCTGGTCTGCACAGCCCTTTATGCCTATCCCAGAACGTCCGTGCTCGGGGCGATTCTGCTGACCGGCTATCTCGGCGGTGCCATGGCCACGCATTTCCGCGCCGGCAGCCCGCTCTTCAGCCATTTACTGTTCGGCCTCTATCTCGGGCTGATGGTATGGGGCGGCCTCTATCTCCGCGACGAACGCCTGCGCGCGCTCATTCCCTTTCGCCTTTAGATCATGCGCAAACCACGATGCTGAGCAGGACTTTTGCCGGGCGACCGCGACGGACCTGCTTCGGCGGGGAGGGGTTCGCGGTGGTCGCCAGCGAGGTCAAGGCGCTTGCCACGCAGACGGAGCACGCGACCAAGGAGATCGCCAATACCATCGTTGATCTGAACGACAATCCGGCTCGGCGAACGCGCGGGCATCGCGCGCACCTACTTTGCATCCTACCTGACGAGGTTCAGCCGCTCGTGCCATTCGGCAATGCTTTCTTCCGGGTAGCTGTCGAAGGTCTGGTCGCCCTCCTCGACGCACGCCTTGACCCAGGCAGGCTTGCTGCCAAGCATGAGATGTGTCCGCTCGGGCGGAACCGGCAGCTCGGTATCGATGACGGAGGCATGCGGATGCACCAGTTCCGGCCATCGCGGGTCCCATAACCAAAGCGCGCTGCCGCAATTGCCACAGAATTTGCGCTCAGCCGGGCTTTCTTCGATCTCGCCGCTTTCGGAGTCGGCGATTTTCGCCCGATAGCTGCGGATCTGGTCCTCGCCGCGCACCTTCAGAGTGTCGTAATTTGCGCTGAGATTGATAGCGGAGCCACCCGCTCCGGCCGTTTTCCGGCAAATCGAGCAATAGCAAACATTAAACGGAAAGGATGCAGCGACTCGACGGTGAAGTGAACAGCGCCGCAGTGACATGACCCCTCAAGCAGCATGGAAGAACTCCACTGGAACGAGACGCGGGGTCACCGACAGGGACCCTCGCGTCTCACATACCAGTTTACGCGTTAGCTTAGGAGTGCGCCGCAATTATCGCGCGCTGACGTTACGCGGCTCGGCGATTGACCTTGCTCTCAGCCATTGCGGTGAGCTTCTTGTCGGTGGCCTCTTCCTCGCTGAGGTTCTGCTTGAGCAACTTGGCGCAATCCTCGTGGCCGAGCTGCTTGGCCCAGGCGGCCAGCGTGCCGTAGCGCGTCATTTCATAATGCTCGACAGCCTGTGCCGAGGCGATCAGAGCGGCATCGAGAACGTCTTTGTCGGCGATCTCACCAGCGATCTCGTTGGCTTCCTCGATGATCCCGTCGATTGCCGGACAGTTCACGCCCTTCGGAGACTGGCCAATCAGCTTGAACACCTGCTCCAGCCGTTTGATCTGGTTCTTGGTTTCGGCCAGATGCGTCTGAAAACCCTGCTTCAGTTGCGGATCGTTGGCCTTGGCGATCATTTTGGGCAGTGCCTGTGTGATCTGGTTTTCGGCATAATAGATGTCCTGCAGCGTATGCATGAACAGATCATCGAACGTTTGGATGTCTTTCGAGAAAAGGCCCATGGCGCTTCACTCCTTATGATTGAGTTCGGGGATTTGGCCGGGATGAGCGCTCCGGTTGCGCTCCTGGCAGCAGGTCAACGCAATGATCTGCGAAAAGGTTGCGGATCGAGGTGCGGTTCTCAACAGCTATTAACGATTTTTGCCTAGCAACCTGGCGAGCTCCGCAATTTTGCCGGCGCTGCGCAGATTGCGAGCCGTCATTTCCACCGGGATGAATTTGCCGATCTTGCTAGCCATTTTGGAACGGCCTATGCCGGCTGGCGTGTAGGTGTAAAGGCGTTTGCCGCTGAGTTCGACCGCCTCGTCCCCCTCGCAGAGCGCCCTCAGCGGCGCCATGTCCATTTTGCCAGCCGATTCGGAGAGAAAGAAGATGTGCACGCTCTTCAGGTCGTCGGCCCCTCGCGGAAATGGATTGTCCTCGATCGCCGCGTCCAGATCCTTTAGCGACAGCGTTATCACCGCCGGTCTGAAGCCAAAGCCGCTCCTGATCGCGGCGGCAATGCTCTCGGGATATCTTAGCCGGGTCGGCAATTTTGGACTGGAAAACGCAATTGCCGCTTTGGATATGGGTGGCGACGTTGGTATAGCCCAACTCTTCGACAAGCTCGCGCAGGCCTTTCATGGGTAGTGTGCTGTTGCCGCCGACATTGACGCCGCGAAGCAATGCAATCCAGGTTTTCATTGGCAGTTAGAACAGCCTTAGGATCGGGTGAGGCGCGGGTCGCGCTTGCGCAGTTCGTCGATCTTCTTCGAGGCGGCCGCCTTGGTCAAATTCGGATCGAACGGCTCCCCAACTTCTTCACACAACGTCTGGAGATAGGACGCCTGGGCGCCTGTCATCGGTTCGTCACCCGTGATCCACGCGTCCGGATCCTTCTCCGTATTCGATGCTGGTCCCGGGGTACCCTTTGGACGGTCTGGAGCGGTCATGGAATTTTCCTTTCGTTCCTACAATGTTCTGGGCTCCAGTAGGTTCCGCCCTTCCAATTGCCTGCCGCCATTTGATTGCACAGATGCAATCAGAGCCTTGCGCGTCTTTCCGCCCGCGCCCTCCGCAACCACATAAGGCTCAGCAACAAAGGAGCTTCCCGATGGCCGTGCATCCTGATTTTGCGCAGGCGAAACCTGCAAATCCGATTCATCCCGGCGTGCGGATCGGTCATGTCCATCTCAAGGTGGCCAATATCGAGCGGGCCCTCCGTTTCTATGTCGACGTGCTCGGCTTCGAGCTCATTACGACTTATGCCGACCAGGCGGCATTCATCTCGGCTGGCGGGTATCACCATCACATTGCGCTGAATACCTGGGAGAGCCTCGGTGGGTCGCCCCCTCCGGCCGGCTCGACGGGGCTGTTTCACCTCGCCATCCTGTATCCCACCCGTGCCGAACTGGCCGACGCGCTCCATCGGGTTGAGGCGGCCGGCCTGACGCTCGACGGCGCGAGCGATCACGGGGTCAGCGAGGCGCTCTATCTGCGCGATCCTGACCAGAATGGCGTCGAGCTCTATTGGGATCGTCCCGAAGCTGAGTGGCCGCGCGACGCGGAGGGGCGCATCGAGATGTTCACCAGGCGCCTCAACCTGAATGCGCTCCGCGCCGAACGAGGCTGATCGCTCGTTACTCCCGCGAGATCAGGTCGGCCCCGGGCAGCACCAGCACTTTCGGCCGCTCAGGCAAACTGGCGGCCGAGACGGTGATCGACCCCACCTTACTGATTTCGACCTCGAAACTCTCATCCAGCTTGGAGAGAAACCGGGAAAGCGTGAACTGACCGAAATAATGCATCGGCAGAATGAGCCGCGCCTTTAGCAATTTCAGAACTTCCAGCATCGAGGCCTGCTCCATCGTATAGGAGCCGTCGACCGGCACCATAACCACGTCGAGCTGGCCGATCAGGCCAAGATACTCCGGCCCGAGCGTGTGATGCAGATGGCCGAGATGCCCGATGCAGAGATCAGCCACCTCGAAGATGAAGATCGAATTGCCGTCCTTTTCGAGAATACCGTCCCAGCCGCGAATGTCGGTCGTGACATTGCGGATGAACACGTCGCCGACCGTGAGGCTGTGTTCCGCCCTTGCGCCGTTTGTCGGCCAACCACGCAGCACATGCTTGATGTCCGGGTCGGGGAAGTTGGTATAGTGCGTCATGTGCGCGTGGTTCATGGTCACGACATCGGGGATGCGCCCCGCGCCCGCATGGCCCGTGTAATCGGTGGCGACGACCGTGCCGCCGCTGCTCTCGATGCGGAAGGTGGCGTGGCCGACAAATGTGATGGTCACTTCGCCGGATTGGGCTGCGGTATGGTTCAGCGACACGAAGTGCACGCCAGGCGCCGCACGTGCCAGCGCGATGCAGCGGCTTCCGCCCGCGGCCGATGCCGCCTGCGTTGTGAAGCAAAGCGGCACGAGCGCCAGTGTCGTCACGAGCAGGCGGCTAAGGCGGGCGGTCGTGGCAACCATGGGCAACTCCTTCGATCGACGTAAAGACCATGCGGCAACCGGCTGCCTTTGGCGCGTCGCCCGATTTACGCAGCGTATGTGGCCAATCCCGGCGACTTCGCGCGAGCCGCTTAGCGCTTCAACCGTTTAGAGCATGATCGGTTTAACTGGGCACATTTTGTCATCCCCGCGAGGCGGGGATCCAGTATTCCGCAGAGATTCTGATGTTTTACTGGATCCCCGCCTTCGCGGGGATGACACAGAAAACGTAAGGGCCGCTCTATCTAAACTGATCCTGCTCTAGGCAAACACACCTTTCGAAATCGCCTCGAAGGCAGGGAGCCAGTACTCCACGGACTTAGTTATTTACTAGGTCCCCACTTTCGCGGGGATTTAGCGTGGTTTGTGGCAACTGATCCCACCTGAATCCTACAAATTAGCGCCTAGCCACCGCGAGCGGCAGATCGCGCGACGGCTGAATCGCGTGCAGTACAGGGTGCTGACGGTTGGATGTCAGTTCCTTGACGCGATCCCCGACATAGCGGTTCAGCTCGGAAAAGGTGATGACCTGGTCGCGCGGACTTCCATCCGCATCGCCGCCGAGCGCTTCGAGCAGCGCCTTGGTGAACGCGCCATGCTGCCACTCGTCGCGTTCCTGGCTTGATTCGCGCCCTTCCGAACTCGACAGCACCAGCACCCCGTTTTCCGCCGAGCGCAACTCGTTGATGAACGGTACCAGATCGGGAGCGCCGCTTCGCAACGCGACCGCTGAGGTCGCGCGCGCCGCATGGCAGGTGTCGAACAGGAACAGGGCATGGCCTTGCGTCTCGCGCAGGCTGCTGACGATGTCGGTGCGTTTCACGGCAGTGCTGCGCCGCGGGATGAACATGCCGCTGGACTTGTCGATCTCCGCGTTCGACGGGAGGTAATAGTAATCCTGCCGCTCGTCGGTGACGCCATGCCCGGCGAGAAAGACGATCACCCGGTCGCCCTGGGACGCAGCCCGCGAAATCCAGTCAAGCTCATCGAGGATGGCCGAGCTGGTGGCTTTCTCATCGGTCAGCAGCTTGATCGTTACCTTATCGTACAGCGAGCCCTGCTGGGCCTGAAGCGCCTTGGCCAGTTCGCTGGCATCCCGAGCGGCCCAGCGCAGATCGGGAATGCCTTCATCCGTATAGTTGCTCACGCCGACGAGAACGGCATAGAGCTTCGGCTTTGCCATCGCCGGCTCAGGTGCGCCTCGCCATTTCACCTGGATTTCGGCGGCCTCGCTCGACGACTGGTCCGTTTCGGCGATCAGGGCCAGCGTTGCGTCGCGCGGCGGCACCGGCAGGCTGAGCGTCAGATTGGTTTCCTGCCCGCGAATGCCCTCAAGCCCCCTGGTCTCCACCTCGATCGGGCGCCCGTCGACAAGCGCGCGCACGCGGCGCACCGGCAAACCCGAAGGCGAGCGCACCGTGTAATTGACATTGATCGTGGGCTGGCCGAACACTTCGCCGTCCGTCGGCGAGGAGATGTTGATCACCGGAGGCAGGCGCTTGCGGATGTCCTCGTCTTCGCGGTTGCGGTTGTTCTCGGAGTTGGCGCGGGTGACGGCGGCGTCCTCGCCCAGGGTTTTCAGGACGAGCTTGACGATGTCCGGCCGGTTGAACTCGTTGCGGAACCGGTTTGCGGGGAAAAAGTCAGCCGCCTGCTCCCAGCCGCGATTGATGTGCCAGCCGATCAGCTCTTCCGCGCCGGCCGAGGCCATGTAATAGCCCTTTGGCGTCCACGCCACCCAGCGCCGATCCTTAGCCTGCACGAATAGCGACAGCAGCTCCTCGCCATCTGAAACGCGAAACCAGCGTATCGTGCCGTCGCCGCAAGCGACGACAACGAGCTTTCCGTCGCCAGTGATGTTGACGCCCCAGGAGACGCCGGGCATGGGCCGTTGCCACAGCTCCTTGCCGGTCCGGTCGAAACCGCGCAGCCGGAATTCGGTGCCGAGCACGAAGGCTGAATTATCCGGCGCGATCGCGACGGTGCGGGCGCGTTCGGCGTTCTGCATTGGCAGCGCCGCACCGTCAAGCTTGGGCTGGAACTGGTCGTTCCAATCGGTAACGTTGAGCCCCGTCAGGCGCGCCTGCTTCATCGTCGGATCGAGCGTCGGAGCGTCGATGAGGTCCTGGAGCGCCAGATCGAAGATGACCGGCGTATCGGCGCCGTACTCCAGGCCGAAACGCACCCGCGTGCCGTCGTTGGACACGACGAATTTCTCGCCCTGCTTGCCGCGTTGGTCGA
The DNA here is from genome assembly GCA_963731855.1 of uncultured Alphaproteobacteria bacterium. GTDB lineage: Bacteria > Pseudomonadota > Alphaproteobacteria > Rhizobiales > Rhodomicrobiaceae > R-RK-3. The sequence continues at coordinate 865,893 of CAVSXH010000005.1, forward strand.
CAATCACATTTTCCCGGTGCAGCAGCGGTATGCCGATGTCGCTATAGGTGCCGATCGCCGGGTCGGCGGAAGCGGCAACCATTTTCGTTGCACAGGGCAGGACATGCATCACGGTCGATTTTGCCAGGCTGATTTCGCGGCGCGGGCCTTGTCCGCCATTATCCCAGATGACCACGGGCCGGCCGCCGCCCGAGGAATATTTGCCGCCCGCATAAAGCCGCATCCCGTCCGGCGACCAGGCGACGGTGGAAAGATCGCCCTTCATGCCCGTCGTATCGAGCTTGGCCATGTGCTGAAGCGCGGCGGTGCCGTAAATTTCCACACCGAGATCGCCGTCGAATCCAACGGCGAGCCGGTCTCCGGCGGGATGGACCGAGATCTGGAACGGACGTTTGCCCGCCGTGGCCTGTGCCTTCGCTTCCAGCTTGAAACGTCGCCCATAGCGCCGGACGAAGCCGTCATCGGCTACGGTAAACAGCGCGTTCTGCTTGTCGAACGCCGCGCCATAGCTGTCGGAGTTGCTGTAGTCCGCGTCCTGTCCGAAGATCTGCCATTCGGAGGTTTCCCATACCCGCATTCCCTGGCCGCTGCCCAAGGTGGCGGCGAGATATTTGCCGTCGGGGGAGAAGGTCAGATGGTAGATCACATTTTTGAGCTGGCCCAGTCGCCGCAGCAGCTTTCCGGAGGCGGAATCGAAGAGATAGACCCAATGGTCCCCGCCCGAGCGGTTGTAGCCGCCGGCCGCAACGATCTTGCCGTCAGGCGACAGTGCCACCGCATAGACCTTGCCGTGATTTCCCGGCCCGATCGGCAGGCGCAGCACGCGAAGCAGCCTCGGCTCATCGCGGTCGGCGTCCGATATGTCCCAGAGCCGGGCGGATTTGTCGTCCGAGCCGGTGACCATCAGCTTGCAGGCCGCGTCGACGCCCACGCGCACGATGGGCGCGGTGTGCATTTCGGTTTCGATGCGCAAAATCGGGTCTTGTGGCGGCAGGGTATTTTCCTGCGCCAGCACCGGAAGCGAGCCGAGGAGCAAAGCTCCACATAATGCCCAGCTTTGCAAATATGCGCAATGTTGCCTCCCACGGGTGCCCTCGGACCGCCCGCAATCTACACCGTGGCGGCGAAAGACAAAAGCCCACACGGCAAAGCTGAGCATCGTTGTGCGTCCGCTTTATGTCGCCACCAGTGCCGCAGCGTTGGCCCGCCGCCGCCCGTCGTGCCACGTGAACAGGCCGACGCCGGCGATGACCAATACCGTGCCGAGCGCGTCGGTGAGCGTGAATGGTTCGCCGAGGACCACGATCGCCATGACGATCGTCGCCGCGGGGCTGAGCGTGCCGATCATCGCCACCGCCTCCGCGCCGATCCGTTCCAGCGCTGCGTTCATCATGAAGGACGGCAGCACCGTCGCGAATATGCCGAGCAGCGCGCCGATCAGCACGATATGGGCGGGCAGGGCGAACAGCGCGGACATGCCTCTCCAGACGAGGAAATGCGCCAGGATGCCAACGCTGGCGGAGGTCATCGCGATACAGGTGAACAGGCGGCTGCCTAGCCGCGTTATCAGCGATTTGGCAATGAGCTGATACAGCGCGAAGGTAAAGGCCGAACCGAGCACCAGGGCGATACCGAGCGCGACATGATCGCCCTGCCCCGAGCCGCCATCGAGGAAGATCGTCGCGATACCGCCATAGGAGACGACGAGCGCCAGGATACCGAGCCGCGTCAGCCGTCCGCCGAAGAAGAGCGCGCCGAGGATCATGACGAAGACCGGGTAGGTGTAGAGGATCAGCCGTTCGAATTGCGCGGTGAGATAGACCAGACCCTGGAAGTCCAGATAGCTGGAGAGATAATAGCCGAGCAGCCCGACCAGCGCCGCGAGCAGAACGAGCCTGCCCGCCGGGATCGCGCCGCCGCCGCGCACGCGTTCGCGCCAGGTCAGCGCGCCGATGAAGAGATAGACCGGCATGGCGAAGCACATGCGGGTGGCGAGCAGCGTGACGGCATCGACGGCTATGGCGCTGCCGGTGCCATAGGCCAGCTTGATCAGAATGCCCTTCATCGCGAACAGGATGGCGCCGAAACCGGCGAGCAGATAACCGCTATGGGGCGCGAAGCTGCGGGAAGTCAGCGCGGCGGGCTGAGCCATGTCGTGTCCAATGGTGCGGTTTCAGGAGCCGGCGTTTAGTATTGGCTTTCGCGATCATCCCTGTTCGTCGTCCCGGACGGCCGTAAGCCCGAGCCGGGATCACTCACCTTCCGATCGTGTCAGGCGAGTAGGCCCCGGCTCGATGGCCGGGGCGACGTACGATGGGCCAATCTCAGATTTGAGCCGAATTTGCCGCCGATCGAAGTCACGAGGCGACAGGGTTCGGGCCGGGGCGGCAGCAGAGAAGCGCGTCCGTGCGGCAAAGCCTGGGCTTGTCTAACTGCCGCCGGGGCCTTGCGTCCGGTGGCTGCCCTGGGATGGGGACGGCGTAATGAGCCAGTCGATGATAAGGCCGATGACGCCGGCGGTGATCGCTACGTCGGCGATGTTGAAGACGTACCAATAATAGCCTGCATAGTGGAACGAGAAGAAGTCGGCGACCGCGCCATGCATGATCCGGTCGGCGATGTTGCCCAGCGCGCCGCCGATGATCAGGCCGAGCGAAATCGCGACCAGCCGGGACGCCACATTGCTCATCCACAGATACAGAACGGTCACGGCGGTGACGGAAAATACCATCAGCAGCAGCCGTCCCGTGAGGCTGTCCTGCTGCAGGAGCCCGTAGGAGATGCCGCGATTCCAGATCATCACCAGATCGAAGAACGGCGTGATCGCCACGCGGCCGCGATCGGCGATGCGGTAAGTCTCGATCATCCAATATTTGTGCGCCTGGTCGGCCGCGAGCGCGAGAATGGCGACGGCGAGGCCCAACAGGCTGAAGCGGCCCCAAAGGCGCAGCTTCCCGAACCTGCCTTGCTCTAATTTCCGTCTCGATGCGGGACATTGGCGACCTTCACAATTGCACGGCGGGGCCAAAGCTCGTCCGTGCGGCACGTCACTGCATGGGCTTAGCCATACCCGGCAGGGGCGTCAAGTTGCGGCTGACGGCATGTCCGGCGTCAAATTGGCCCGCCGGCGCGAGAATTTCCGCCGGGCGGCGTTCTCGGCGCGCCGCACGAGCAGCATGCAGGCGGGCAGCAGCAACAGGCCGCCGAACATCGCGGCGATCAGGGTGGTGGCGCTCAGCCGGCCGAACAACCGCAGCGACGGCAGGTCGGAGAACACGGTGACCGCCAGCCCGCAGGCCAGCACGATGCTGGTGAGGATCAGCGCCGGTCCCATCAGCACGGTGGCGCGCGACGCCGCCTCGACGGGATCGCCGCCCGGCCGGTCTTCCCGCTTCAGCCGGTTCAGATAATGGATGGTGGCGTTGAGCCCAAGTCCGAAAGCGACGGTCAGCGCGATGATGCTGGCGAATTGCATTCCCTCGCCGGTGAGCGCCAGCGATGCACCAGCGGTGACCACCGGGAACAGACCCGGCAGCAGGCTGACCGCCCCGATCAGAAACGAGCGGAATGCGAGGCCGATCAGCGCGGAGACGATCACCATTTCCGCCGTCAGCATCAGATTGATCTTCTGGATCATGGCGGCGCTGTTGCGCGCGGCGATCACGGCAAGGCCGCTGACGGAAATCTCGTAGTCGGGATGCGCTTGCCGGACGGGCACCAATGCGGCGTCAAGCTTGGTGACGGTCGGCAGCAGGTCGCTGGCGTCGATATCGGGAATGCGGCCGGTCACGACGGCGGCGTCCTGTTCGCCGGTAACGAAACGCCTGGTCAAATGATCGGGCAGCAGGCCGATATAGGCCTTGAGAGTGGCGATATCCATCTGGCCCGACTCGGCCAACCAGCGCACCATGGTCTCCACCGACCAGACATTGCCGACGCCCGCTTGGCGTTCGACGATGCGGTGCACCTCGGCGATCACGCCCAAGGGCTCCGCTTCGTACATGGTGGCGCCGGGCGGCAGCTCCACCATGACATCGACCGGGTTGGCGCCCGTCAGCTTCATATCCAACCGGCTTGACGCTGCGACGGCTTGCTCCCGGTCCGGCACCTGGTCGGCGAGACGATAGCGGGGCTCCAGCGTCACATGCGCCACTCCGAAGCCGATGACGAGCCCAAGCCCCATCCCGGCGAAGGCCCATGGGCGGCGCGTGACATGCCCTGCGATCCAGGCGCAGAAGCGGCGCAGGATGTTCATCGCGCCGTCCTGCTCGGCCAATTTCGCCGCGACCCGGCTGTCATTGCTGAGCAGCAGCACGGCAAGCAGCGGCAGCACGAGGATGACGGCGAGGAAGGTCACGGCCATGCAGATCGCCCCGGCGATGCCGAAAGTCTGGATCAGCGCGCTATCGGCGAAGGTGAGCGCGATGAAGGAGAGGGCGGCCGTTGCGCCGTTGAGGAAGCAGGCGGGGCCGACGACCAGCACGGCATATTTGATGGCCTCGATCCGGCTGTCGCCTGCGAGCATCCGGTCGCGCATGGCGAAGGTCATCTGCATGCTATCGGCGAAGCCCATGACCATGGTCAGCGGCGAGATGACATTGAGGAACAGGTTCAGGCGGAAATCCATCCAGCCGAGCGCCCCGAGCGACCAGAGGATGGCGATGGCGGGCGGCACGGCGGCGATCGCCATGAAGGAGAAATGCCGGAAGAAAACCATCGCGATGACGACGCCGATGAGAAAGCCCAGGCCGTTATAGACGATGCGGTCGCGCTGCACCGCATTGCGGATTTCGAGCTGCATCACTGGCGCGCCGGCCAGCTGCGCGCTGAGGCCGGTTCCCTCCAGATGACGAATGGTGGTTTCCTTGATTTCGCGGATGGCGTCGTCGAGGATGCCGGTCTTGGACGCTTCCGGGTCGAGCGCGACGACGATCAGCGTCAGTTGCCCGTCATCTGAAAGGATCTTGCCGGAGATGATACGGTTCTGCCGGACGTCGCTGATCAGTTGGGTGTAGGCTTCGCCCTCCGGGAGCGTTCCGGGGAAGAGCGGCGCGGGCAGCCGGCCGGGTTCGGGCGAGGCGCGGGCGGAAAAGATCGAGATCAGCCCGCGCATGCCGGGGACGAACTGCATCTCGATGACCGTTTCGCGCAGCGCTTCCAGCGATTGCCGCTCCAGCAGCGTCGGCCCTTCGATGACCACCAGCACGTCATACTCGCTCGACGGGAACCGGCTCGACAGGCGCTCATATTGCTTGAAGTCGGGCGTATCGGCGCGGAACAGCTCGGTAAGCGAATCGTCCACCTTGATGCGGCTGATGCCGAAGGCGGCGAATATCGATACGGCGACGACGAAGATCAGCGCGGGCCAGCGATAATGCAGCGGCAACAGCCCGAGACGCTCAAAGCCGAGGCTGAACGAGGTCTCGCGCTCGGGCGTGCCGCCCGGCTCCCGTTGTGTTTGCATGCCGAAATCGCCCCCAACCGCGCCTTTCGCGGGGTCTCAACAAGATGTAGTCCAACCAAAACGCGATAAGCAAGCCCTGGTAGGACTAACTTACCGCGCATCAAGCTGTATGGTGGGGCGGTTGGCCTTCCGTCGAAAGGGGACGCTAAGCTTCAGACCTGTTCGATAGGCGTCCGTTGAGGGGAGGCGCCGGCGCTGACCGGCTTTGTCGTCTGGTTGGCCTCACCGAGCCCTTCTTGCAGCGCCTTGCGCAATTCCAGCGGATTGCCGAGGGAGGGAAGGTAGATCTGCTCCTCGCCCGTCCCATGAATTTCGAGCCTGCCATAGTCGAAGATGCGGCCGAGCACGTCCTGGCTGCAGCTTCACTTCCTCCACGGAGCCGAGCTGAAGCTCGCTGGTTTGCCGGCTGATGAGGCCCTTCTTGTAGATCACGCGCTGGTTCGTGACGCCGATTTCCGTGCTCCAGATCGGTACCATGATGGCCAAAAAGATGATCACGCCGATGATAGGCGGCACAATCACCACGATGGGATATTGCTCGTTATAGCTCAGAACGCCCAGGATAACGGATACGATCAGCGCGCCATAGGCCAGCGCATAGTGGATCCAATGGAAGTGCGCGATGTAATGCACCGTCTCGTTCGCGCCGAGACTGTTCCTGATGTAGCTCATGTCCATTCCTCTCCGCTACGGGACAGATTGCGCCGAAGCGCGCCGGAGTTTTCGGCCCTGCCGCATGGTAACACTGGAAAGGCTGCGGCGTTGCGTCAACCTTGCAAATCTTGAGGGGCATCCGTTCTGATGGGATCAGAACGGATGCATCTTTTGTTAAAGCATGATCTTTGTCGCAAAACCGGTACCCACTTTTGCGGATCATGCTCCGAGCCGCAGGAAGCGCACGGCGGTGTCGCCATAGGCGCGCTCGTCGATAAGGGCAAAGCCCGGCGGCAAGGCAAATTCCGCATCGGCACGTTCTTCGACGACCGCAATCGCGTCGGGAAGCAGCCATCCGCCCGCTAGTGCCGATTGGAGCGCGCGTTCCGCCAATTGCTGGCCATAGGGAGGGTCGGCGAAGACCAGGCCGAACGGCCTGAGCGTGCCGGCCACGCCCAGCTTGGTCGCATCGCGCCGGTAAATCCTGGTGACGCCGGTTGCGCCTAGCGCCTCGATATTGCGGCGGATGAGGCCGCGTGCTTCGGGGCTGTCCTCGACGAAATGCACATAGGCCGCGCCGCGCGACAGGGCCTCAAGACCGAGGGCCCCGGTTCCGGCGAACAGGTCGAGCACTCGCGCGCCTTCGATCTGCGCTCCCTCGATACCATGGGCGAGGATGTTGAAGACGGCCTCGCGGACCCGGTCGCCGGTCGGGCGGATGTCATGCCCCTTAGGCCCGGCGAGCGCGGCGCCGCGAAAGCGCCCGGCAACGATCCTCATCGGGTTGGCCGCTTGCGACGCGGTTTCGCGGGTCTGGCGGGATGGGCGGTGCCCGATCGCTTCGGCGAATGCTGCGCCTTGCCGGCGCCGCCGGAGCGCGGCTGTTGCCCTGCGGAAGGCTCGGCGGACCTTTTCGCCGAAGCCTCGCCCCGGTGCTGGCGTTTCTCCTTAATTCCCAGGGTCAGCGCCAATTCTTCGCCGAGCTGATCGGTGAGCACGCGCCGTTTCACCTCTTCGACCGCTCCTGGCTCCAGTTCGCCCAGCACGAACGGGCCGAATGACAGCCGGATCAGCCGGTTCACCACCAGCCCCATATGATCCATGATACGGCGAACCTCGCGGTTCTTGCCTTCGCGCAGGCCCAGCGTCAGCCAGCAATTGGCGCCCTGCACACGGTCAAGCTTGCCCTCGATCGGGCCGTATTTCATGCCCTCGATCTCGATGCCGCCCGCAAGCGCGTCCAATGCGCTCTTGCTCGACCTTGCCGTTCACCCGGACGCGGTAGCGCCGCAGCCAGCCGGTGGACGGGCTTTCCAGATGGCGTGCCAGCGCGCCGTCATTGGTGAGCAGCAGCAGCCCCTCGGTGTTGAAATCCAGCCGTCCGATGGAGATGACGCGCCCCAACTCCTCCGGCAGCGCGTCGAACACCGTCGGCCGGCCTTGCGGGTCACGATGTGTGGTAACGCGGCCCTTCGGCTTGTAATAGCGCCACAGTCGAGGAGGTTCGGCGGCGGATAGCGCTTTGCCATCCACCAGAATCGTGTCTTTTGGCCCAACATTCACTGCGGGACTTGTCAGGCGCTGACCATTCAGCATGACACGCCCTTCGGCAATCAGTCTTTCCGCGTCGCGGCGAGAGCAAAGACCCGAGCGAGCAATGGTTTTGGCGATTCGTTCGCCTGGCAAGACTTCAGTGATGTGCGTATCTCGCCCTAAACTCATCTTTGCCTCTTTTTGACTGGTATGATACCGAAACTGATTCGTGTGCTGGACCGGGGACATAAGATGCGTAGAGATCGTATAATCAAAGCTGTGAACACCTTGAAGGACGCTCTGCAGGCGGCGCAGATTCGGGAACTGCTGCGCGCGGCGCGCAACGGCCAGCAGGCCGAAGGCGTGAACCGCACGCAGAAGATCCTGCTCGCCTACAATGTGTTCATGCGCCATTATCAGGAATTCGCCGAGGACGAAAAGGATATGATGGCCTTTTTCGGCCTCACGCCCCTGCTCGATCTCGCCTTCTGGTCCGCGCTGATCGACGGCGAACAGTCCGTATCGCGCAAGCTGATGGCCGACGTCGATGTGGGTGCCTACAACGTCATCTTCGTCATGCCGAAGCTGCGCGAGCTGCTGACCCGCGAAAATGACCGCGATCAGCTCATCGTCGCCGATTCGACCGGCAGCGAGCAGGAGATCAAGCGTCTGCGGTTGCTGGTCGCCGAGAAGCGAGCGTTCGCTGACCGATCCGCATGTCATCATCAACGTCATGCGCTCGCTCGACGAGTTCTATGAGGGCATGTCGGCGCTGCGTGGCGGCGACAATACCGGCCTGTCGGTCGGCTCGATCGACAGCGGCAGCACGAAAAGCTTCGACTTTTTCGGCGCGGCTGCGATCATGGATGAAATTTCCGAGCTGCTGATCGCGGTTTGGGACCGCATCAAATATTCGGCGGAGGATAATTTCCGCTACCAGATCGAAGTGGCGATGATGGCGGCCGGTTTCATTACTCGCGTAAAGGATGCCCAGAGCGCCGGGCGGATCAATGACGACCAGGGCCAGCGCATCACCCGTTCGGTCGCCAAGGCCATCGAGACGCTGTTCCGTGCCGGCGCCTTTACCGAGGACATGGATCAGGTGCGCGAAGTCCGCGCCAGCCAGTTCCTGGTGCCGAAGACGCAGCTTCTCGAATATCGCCGTGAGGAGGCCCGCGTTGAGTTCAAGAGCATCGAAATGCGCGACGGCCTGGACAGCGCCGAGAAGGGCGAGCCCCTCACCCGGGTGCAGGACAAGGACCCCGTTGCGGCTGAAAAGCTGGAGAGCCTCGTCGTTCCCGCGGCCACGCCCGTCGCGACGGGCAACGCCAAGGTTACTGACGCCGCTTGATGAGGGTGGTGCTAAGCAGGCTTTCGTGGGTTGCCAAGCCAAAGTCCTGCTTAGCTTTTTTGCCTGCGCAGCATTTTTTGCGAAAACTGGAAGATCACGTTTCGCAATGATGCTTGGGGAGACCGGCGTCGTCCGGCTCCCGGCATGACCCTCATTTCTCTCATGCCGCTGGCCTTGGAAGAGGCCAAAGCCGCCGCCCGCCGGGGCGAAGTTCCGGTGGGCGCGGTGCTGGCCGGTCCCGACGGCGCGGTGCTCGCCCGCGACGGCAATCGCGTGCTGGAGCTGCGAGACCCGACCGCTCATGCCGAAATGCTGGTGATCCGAGCCGCCGCCCGGCAGCTCGGCAGCGAACGTCTCACCGGCTGCCAGCTTTATGTGACGCTCGAACCGTGCGCCATGTGCGCCGCCGCCATCTCTTTCGCGCGGCTGGCCCGTCTGTATTTCGGCGCCGCCGACGAAAAGGGCGGGGCGGTTGAGCACGGCGTGCGGTTCTTCGCCCAGCCGACCTGTCATCACGCTCCGGAAATCTATGGCGGCATTGCCGAGCGGGAAGCCTGCGCCTTGCTCCGGGAATTTTTCCACTCGCGCCGGTAGCAGTAGGAACAAACGACCCTACAGCGCCGGAACCTCCGCATCGCATTTTCAGTTCTCGCATGACAGGATAGACACTCAAGCAGGCGGCGGACCGAATACCAGCACCGCGTTGAGGCCGCCGAAAGCGAAGGAATTCGACATTGCGTGGTTGATCTTGCGCGCGCGGCCCTCATTGGGCGTGTAGTCGAGGTCGCATTCGTCGCCAGGCTGATCGAAGCCGATCGTCGGCGGTACGAAATTCTCTTCGATCGCCTTGATGCAGGCGACGGCTTCGACGCCACCTCCCGCTCCCAGGCAATGGCCGTGCATGGATTTGGTCGACGACACCGAGACCTTATCCGCCGCGACGCCGAAAACCCGGCGGATGGCGCGCGTCTCGTTGACGTCGTTCACCGTCGTCGCAGTGCCATGCGCGTTGATATAGTCGATGTCGGAGGCACTGAGCCCGGCGTCGTCGAGCGCCAGCTGCATGGCGACCGTCGGACCCTCGATGGAGGGGTTGACCATATCGGCGGCATCGGAGGTCATTCCGAAGCCCTTCAGCTCGGCCAGCGGCTTGGCGCCGCGCGCGAGAGCATGTTCCAGCTCTTCCAATACGAGGATGCCCGCGCCTTCCGCGAGCACGGTGCCGTTGCGGTGCTTGGAGAACGGCCAGCAGCCATCCGGCGAGAGCACCCGCATCGCCTGCCAGGAGCGCATCGAACCGAAGGTCACACAGGCCTCAGAGGCTCCGGTAACGCCCAGATCGACCATGCCGTGGCGGATCATCTGAAAGGTCAGGCCGATGGCGTGCGCGGCAGTGGCACAGGCGCTGACCGTGCCGAAGCACGGTCCCTTGATGCCGTATTCGATGCTGACGTGAGCGGCGGCCGAGGAGCCGATGCTGCGCAGCAAAGTGAGTGGATGCGTCGCCTTCTTCTTATGAATGAACAGATCGACATAGCCGGCTTCGATCGTCGCAAGCCCGCCGATTCCGGAGCCGATGATCGAAGCGGCGCGATGGCCGTCCGGCACCGGTCCGGTGAAACCGGCCTGTTTCATCGCCTCGATGGCGGCCGAGCCGGCAAATTGCGAATAGCGGTCGGCGAGCAGGAACGGCTTTGACGGACATCGTTCCCGCGCGTCGAAATCCTTCACCTCACCGGCGATGGTGATGTAGAGGTCCTGCAGGTCGATGTTGGTGATGGGACCGATGCCGCAATATCCGCGGCGCATATTGGCCCAGAATGCGTCGACACCGGTGCCGATGGCGGAAACGACGCCATGACCGGTAACGACGACCCGCCTTGCCCCGTTGGGCCGTGTCATGCCGTACCTTTATTTATGAGAGCCCCCGCCCAAGGAGCCGGGTCAGGCCGCGGCGCCCGCCGTGTCCTTGCCCGAGATCAGCGATTTAACGCGATCCACCACCGAGCCGACGGTGGCGAAATCCTGCATTTCTTCATTCGCGTTGTATGGGATCTGAATGCCGAACGTGTCTTCGATGTCGAAAACAATGACGGCAAGGTCGAGCGATTCGATTTCGAGATCGCTAAGCTTGGTGTCCAGAGGTATTGCCTCCGGCGGTTCCTTCATGTTCTTCTTCAGAATGCCGACAATCTTTGTGGCAACATCATCCATCGTCTTCTCCCTGCCCAATAGATGAGGGGCGAGTGTAATCCGCTTTCGCCGGATGCGGTCCGGGGAGCTTGTAACCCCCAATTAAACGCAAATTTGCGGGGTGTCCAGGGCTTCGTCCCGGTTCCGTGCACGATTGGTTAGCGTTGCTTGCCCGCGCAAATATCACCTTAAGCAGAGCAAAGATTGCTAAGCTTGCCGAAAAGCCGAATAATCGCGCGCGGGCCGAGGCGGCCGGCCCGCATCCGAGGAAACGCTCGATAAAAGAGGATAAAATGGACCCGAAGCGTAACGAGGCGCTCGCAAACGGTGCGGAGCCGGCGCAACCGCCCGCACGCTATCCCTGGCTCAAGACCTATCCGAAGAATGTCGACTGGAACGCGCCGCTGAAAGGCGTGCCTCTGCAATCGCTGCTGGAGAAGACCGCCGCCGACCATGGCAGCCGGGTGTGCAGCAATTTCATGGGCAAGACGCTGACCTATGCGGAAATCAACGGATTGGCGAACAAGGTGGCGGCCGGGCTGCAGAAGCGGGGCGTGCGCAAGGGCGTGAATGTCGGCCTGCTGCTGCCCAATACGCCGACCTTCATCATCTTCTATTACGGCATTCTCAAAGCGGGCGGCACGGTCGTCAATTTCAACCCGCTCTATACGATCGAGGAGCTGTCGCATCAGGCGCGCGACGCCCGCCTGCAGATGATGGTGACGCTCGACCTCGCCGCGCTGTTTCCCAAGGCGCGAGGCCGTGCTCGCCAACAATGCGGTGAATTCGCTGGTGGTGGCGCCTTTCGCGCCGCTCTTGCCGGGGCTCAAATCGGTGCTGTTCAAGCTGCTGAAGAAGAAGGACGTCGCCGATTGGCGGCGCCTCGCCGCATGGCAGCAGGATCATCGACTACGACCATCTCATCGACAATGACGGCAAGCCCGAGCCCGGTCGCCGATCGATCCGCTGAACGACGTCGCCGTGCTGCAATATACCGGCGGCACCACCGGCATGCCGAAAGGCGCGATGCTGACGCACGCCAATCTCTCGATCAACGCGCAGCAGGCGACGCTTTGGGCGCCCGATCTCGTGCAGGGCGGCGAGCGGGTGATGGGCATTCTGCCCTTCTTCCATGTGTTCGCGATGACGTCGGTGATGAACTTCGCCATCGCCAAGGCGGCGACGATGATCCTCGTGCCGCGCTTCGAGCTGAAAGCGGGGCTGAAGCTGATCCGCAAGGTGAAGCCGACGGTCATGCCCGGCGTCCCGACGCTCTATAATGCGCTGATGAATTCGCCCGATCTGCGCCCCGGCGATCTCGCGTCGCTGAAATTCTGCATTTCCGGCGGCGCGCCGCTGCCGGTCGAGCTGAAGCGCGGCCTTCGAGAAAATTTCGGGGTGCAGCCTTGTCGAGGGCTACGGCCTGTCCGAGACCTCGCCCAGCGCCACCTGCAACCCCATCTCCGGCGTCAGCAAGGAAGGCTCAATCGGCATTCCGATGCCCGGCACGCGACTGTCGATGCGCTCGCTGGACGATCCGGCCGAGGAAGTGCCGCTCGGCGAGCAGCGGCGAGATCTGCATCGCCGGACCGCAGGTCATGAAGGGCTATTGGCAGCGCCCGAAGGAAACCGCCGACGTGATGGTCGGCGAGTTCCTGCGCACCGGCGATGTCGGCTATATGGACGCCGAAGGCTACACCTTCATCGTCGACCGCATCAAGGACATCATCATCAGCTCGGGATTCAACGTCTATCCGCGCCGCATCGAGGAGGAGATCTACAAGTTTCCCGGCGTGGAGGAAGTGACCGTGCTCGGCATTCCCGACAATTACCGGGGCGAGGCGCCCAAGGCCTATGTCAAGCTGCGCGAAGGCGTGCACCGCGACGAAGGCCGATGTGCTGAAATTCCTGGAGTCGAAGCTGTCGAAGATCGAAATGCCGGCCGAGATCGAATTCCGCGCCGAACTGCCGAAAACCATGATCGGGAAGCTGTCCAAGAAGGAGCTTCGCGCTGAATTGAAGGCCAATGTCAACAAAAACTGACCCAAAGCCGGGACACCGTCCCGCGCCGGCAAAGGCGAGACGCCGCTTTACAGCATCGGCGATCTCGCCGCCGAATTCGGCATCTCGACGCGTGCCATCCGCTTCTATGAATTGAAGGGGCTGATCGCGCCGGAACGGGTCGGCAGCAACCGCATCTACAAGAAGCGCGACCGCGCCCGGCTGATCCTCATCCTCCGGGGCAAGCGGCTCGGCTTCAGCCTGGAAGAGATCGCCGAATATCTCGACCTCTACGACGCCGATCCGAACCAGATCGCGCAGACGCGGCTGCTGCTGCACAAGGTGGAGACATCGATCGCCGAACTTGACGGCAAGCAGCGCGACATCGAGGCCGCGCTGGGCGACCTCGGCGATATTCGGACGCAGTGCATCGACCTGCTCAGGGGGCGGAATTAGGCAGGTTCGCGCTTATTCGCCAGCTTAGGCGGGCGGACGATAGGGATGACGCCGCCGGTCTGGAGGCCGCGTTCGGATATAATTCGTGATCTCAAGCTCGCCGGGGGCGTCGACCTCATCCATGGTTCCAAGCCGAGCCGCTGCTAATCATCGAGGCGTCTGAGGCTGGGAACGCGCAAGCGTCGCCGCAAGCGCGCAGTCCCGCTAAGCTGCTGTGACCGACCGCCTCACCGCCGAACATTGCCGATCCGCAATTCATCGTCGTCGCCGCTTGCGCCGCGCGTAGCTTTATCTGACGCTCGGCGCAACAGCACGAACCACTTGGAGGAATACGTCCGTGCCCGCCATTACCAAGCTTGTTACCGGCCACTACCGCGTGCCGCTGCCCGTCGCTCTGTCCAACTCCACCCACGGCACGATGACTGCATTCGAGGTGATCACCGTGCGCGTCACCGACGCTGACGGAGCAGGAAGGTGTGGGTTACACCTACACGACCGGGCGCAACGGCGGCGCCATCACCGACATCCTGCGCCGCGAGGTCCCCGATTTCGTCGCCGGGCGCGACGCGGACCTGATCGAAGCGGTGTGGACGCAAGGTATGGTGGGGGCTGCACTATGGCGGTCGTGGCGGTCCGAGCGTGCTCGCGCTCTCGGCGTTTGATATGGCGCTGTGGGATCTGAAGGCCAGGCGCGCGAAGCTGCCGCTCTACAAGCTGCTCGGCGGCAACGATCCGGCCGTGCCATGCTATGCGGGGGGATCGACCTGGACTTCGCTGTACCCGAACTCCTGAAGCAGACCGACGACAATCTGAAGAAGGGCTTCCGCGCCATCAAGACTAAGGTCGGCCGCGAAGTGCTGAAGGAGGACGTCGCGCGCATCGCCGCCATGCGCGAGCACCTCGGCGACGGCTTTCCGCTGATGGTCGACGCCAACATGAAATGGACGGCGGACGAGGCGATCGGCGCGCCCGTGCGCTGCGCGAGTTCGAATTGGTCTGGCTCGAGGAGCCGACCATCCCCGACGACGTTGCCGGCCACGTGCGCATCGTGCGCGACGGCGGCGTGCCGATCGCGACGGGCGAGAATTTCCGCCGCTCTGGGAGTTCAAACAGATGATCGCCGAGGGCGGCGTTACCTATCCGGAGCCAGACGTCACCAACTGCGGCGGCGTCACCGTCTTCATGAAGGTTGCCCATCTAGCGGAGGCATTCAATCTGCCGGTCACCTCGCATGGCGCGCACGACGTGACTGTGCACCTGCTCGCGCCGCGCCCAATCGCAGCTATCTCGAAACGCATGGCTTCGGCCTCGACTCCTACATTGCCGAGCCGCTCACGATGCGCGAGGGCAAGGCGGTCGCGCCCGACCGGCCCGGCCACGGCATCGCATTCAAGTGGGCCGACCTTGAGCGCCACGCGGTGTGACGGGCGTGCGCAGCGGTAGGTTCGCTCATCATCACGCTTGGACGGCGAGTATGGCCGGTCTTTCGCGCACGGCCGTTGGCTTGTGTTTTGGCGACGTCAGGAATCACCCGCTTTGCAGTCATCCGAGCCGTCGGGCTGAGGCGCGCTCCCCTTGCCGAGAGGACGCGGATGACCCCGATCAGTGCACCGTATGCTGGGTCGGGCTGACGCCTTCCATGATGGCGGCGACGCCCATGCCGCCGGCCGTGCAGATCGAGATCAGCCCGCGTCCGCCGCCGTTCTGCGCCAGGATCTTGCGCCAGCGTCGCGACGATGCGCCCGCCGGTCGCCGCGAAGGGATGCCCGAAGGCGATGCTGGAGCCCTTCACATTCAGCTTGGCGCGGTCGATGCTGCCGAGCGGCCGGTCCTTGCCGAGGATTTCCTTGCAATATTCAGGCGATTCCCAGGCCTTGAGCGTCGCCAGGACCTGCGCGGCGAAGGCCTCGTGGATCTCGTAGAAGTCGAAATCCTGCAAGGTCAGTCCGGCCTGGTCGAGCATGCGCGACACCGCGATGGTCGGCGCCATCAAGAGGCCCTGGCCATGCACGAAGTCGATGGCGGAATGATAGCCGTGGACCAGATAGGCCTGCGGCCGCAGCCCGTGCTTGTCGGCCCATTCCTCGGAGGCGAGCAGCACGCTGGAGGCGCCATCCGTGAGCGGGGTCGAGTTCGCCGCTGTGAGCGTGCCGCGCTCGGATTTCTCGAAGGCCGGCTTCAGCGCGCCGATCTTGGCCAGGTCGATGTCGGCTCGCAGATTATTGTCGCGGAACACGCCGGCGGTGGGAACGAGCAGATCGTCCATGAAGCCTTCGTCATAGGCCTTGGCCGCCTTCCGGTGGCTCTCGAAGGCCAATTGGTCCTGAGCCTCACGGGAGATCTCGAATTCCTGCGCCATCAGCTCGGTATGCTGGCCCATGGACAGGCCGGTGCGCGGCTCGGCGACGCTCGGGGCGACCGGCGCCAGCTCCGATGGCGAGAAACCCTTCATGAAAATGCTGGCCTTCTCGGCGAAGGTTTTCGCGCGCGACAGCTTCGCCAGACGCTGCGCCAGGCGGCGCTGCACGACGATCGGCGCGTCCGACGTCGTGTCGGAGCCGACGGCAATCGCGCATTCGATCTGGCCGGTGGCGATCTTCGCCGCGCTGCCGAGG
This sequence comes from uncultured Alphaproteobacteria bacterium, assembly GCA_963731855.1. Taxonomy (GTDB): domain Bacteria; phylum Pseudomonadota; class Alphaproteobacteria; order Rhizobiales; family Rhodomicrobiaceae; genus R-RK-3. The sequence goes on from CAVSXH010000005.1 coordinate 882,160, forward strand.
GCGGCCTGCAAGCTCGTTCCGCAGGCCTGGATCAAGCGTCACGCCGGGCGTCCTCGGATCGAGCTTGGTCGCGATCACCGATTCCCGCGCCAGATTGAAGTCCTTCGAATGGGTGAGGACCGCGCCTCCGACAACCTCGTCGATCAGCTGACCCTCGAGATGGAATTTCTCGACCAGCCCGTTCAGCGCCGCCGTCATCAGATCGAGATTGCTGAGATCGGAATAGGCCGTGTTCGAGCGGCAAAAAGGCGTGCGAATTCCGCCGATAACCGCGACACGCCGCAATTGTCCTGCCATGGATTGTCTCCTTACTCGGCTGCCGCCGTCGCCGTCGCCGCGGCCGGCCTGCGGCTGCGTGCTGAGGGGCTGTGTCTTCTGTGCTGCGCGATAATGCAGCGGGCCGCCGCGGAAGGGCGCAAAGCCGGTGCCGAAGATCACGCCCGCATCGACGTGGTCCGCATCGGCGACGACGCCCTCGGCGAGGCATTTCTCGCATTCATCGATCAGCGGCTTGACCAGATCCTTGCCGAGGCGGTCGAGTTCGGCCTGATCATATTCGGCCGGCGCTTTCTGCGCCTTGCCGTCGACCCAGGTGTAGAAGCCGGAGCCCGTCTTCTTGCCGAGCTTGCCTGCCGCGACCAGCCGGGCCAGCTCCGAATTGGGCGGCGGCGGATTGCCGAGCACCGCCGCGACATTAGCGCAAATGTCGAGGCCGACCGTATCGGCCAGTTCCACCGGTCCCATCGGCATGCCGAATTTCTCGGCGGCGGCGTCGATCTTTTCTTTCGGCGTGCCTTCCTCGATGCGCCGGATCGCGTCGAACATATAAGGTCCGAGCACGCGGTTGACGAGGAAGCCGGGAGTGCTCTTGGTGATCAGCGGGAATTTGTCGATCGCGGCGACGAAGCCGCAGCCCTGCCGCACCACGTCCTCGCGGCTGCCGGGTCCGCGCACCACTTCGACCAGCGGCATTTGCGGCACCGGATTGAAGAAATGCACGCCGATCAGCCGGCCCGGATCGGCGAGGCCTTGCGCGATCTGCTCGATGGGCAGCGACGAGGTGTTGGTCGCCAGCAATGCGCCCGGCTTCATCCGCGCCTCGGTGGCGGCGAGCACCTTCTGCTTGATGTCGAGCTTCTCGACGATGGCCTCGATGACGACGTCGGCGCGCGGAATGCGGTCGCCCTTCGCATCGGCGTAGAGGCGGGCCATCGCGGTATCCACTTCGGTGGAGCCGCGCAGCCGCTTCTTGAACAGCTTCTTGGCGCTGCCGAGCGCCTTGTCGATCTGCTCCTGCGCCATGTCCTGAATGCTGACTTCCATGCCGGAGATCACGCACCAGGCCGCGATGTCGGCGCCCATCGTGCCTGCGCCGATCACATGCACGCGCTTGGGTTTGGTGACGTTCTTCGGCGCTTCGCCCTTCAGCATCTCGGAGAGGCGGAAGACGCGACGCAGATTGCGCGATGTCTCGCTCACCATGAGCGGCGCGAAGAAGCGGGTCTCGGCGATCGCCATCTGCCGGCGGTCGCCGCCGAAGCGATCGAACAGGTCGATGAGCTTGAAGGGCGCGGGATAATGGTCTTCGCGCACCTTCTCGGCGGTTTCCCTGCGCATCCGGTTGGCCAGCAAGCCGCGGATCGGCGACTGGCTGAGCAGGCGCTTCCACCAGGACGCGCCCTTGGATTTGCGCTTCTGCAGACGCTGCCCGGCGGGCCGCCCAGCGCAATTCCAGCTTGCTCGGCACGAGCTGGTCGACGAGGCCCATGGCGCGCGCGGCGCTGGGGCGCAGCATCTTGCCGGCCAGCATGGCGGGCATCGCCGCGAGCGGGCCGGAGAGTTCGAGCCAGCGGACCGTGCCGTTGAGGCCGGGAATGATGCCGAGCCGCACTTCGGGCAGGCCGAGGCGGGTTTCATCGGAGCGGGTCGCGATGCGGTAATGGCAGGCCATCGCGAATTCGAGCCCGCCGCCCAGGCAATAGCCGTGGATGGCCGCGATCACCGGGATCGGCATGGTCTCGATGCGGTCGAACACCGCCGTCAATTGCCGTGACCGCGTCCTCGACATCCTTTTCGCGCGTCAGATTATCGAATTCGCGGATGTCGGCGCCGGCGATGAAGGCCTTGTCCTTGCCGGAGAGGAAGATCAGCGCGCGGGCCTCGCCGCGTTTTGCCGCTTCCTCGACGGCGGTGACGATGGTGTCCAGCTCGGTGGCCGTCTCGCGGCCGAAGCTGTTGGTGCTTTCGCCCGCCTGGTCGAATGTGGCCCAGGCGATCTTTTCGAAGTCGACGTTGTAATGCCAATGTTTCAGGCCCGGCAGCGTCTTCGCCATGATCTCGTCTCCGCTATTCCGCCGCGTGTATTTCTTCTGTGATGCCGCATGGGGCGGCTTGTCGAAAGCGTTCGCCGGCCGGGAATTATGCCCGATGGCGCTCTTGCCGGTGATTTCGTCCGGGTCGAAATGATCGACCGCGATGACCTTCGCCACCAGCCGCTCGCGCTCGCGCAGCAATTCGCCTTCCTGCGCCGTTACGACGCCCTTCTGCACCGCTTCGCCGATGAAGTCATTGCCGAGGAACCGGTGCACGGTGCCTGCGCGCACGGCGCGTTCCAGCTTGTGGTTGGCGTCCTCGGACTCGATCACCTTGAGGAACGCGGCTTCCAGCACGCCGGTCGCCTCGTTCTGGTCGTGGCTGACGAAGACTTCGCGGGTCAGCCGGTCGCGCGTAGCGCTCGGCTCCAGCACCAGGGAGACGATCTGCTTGGCGCGCCGGTCGTTCGATATGCCGAAATTATTGCCGAGCGGGAAGACCGCGACGCGCAGCAGCGCCGCGACGAGGCGATTGGGGAAATTTTCGATCACCCGGCCGAGCGAGGCATAGAAGCGGTGCAGGGCGTTCTTGACGCAGTGGTCGAGAATGACCCGATCGGCTTCCGGCTCGCCGTCGTCCTCGAAGCGCTTCAGCATGCAGCAGACGAAATAGAGGTCCGACAGCGCGTCGGCCAGCCGTCCGGTGATGTGCTGCTTGGTTTTCAGGCCGCCGCCCAGGATCGCCACCGACAGGTCGGTGACGAGGGCGAAATTCCGCGCCGCGCGCGACGCCTGCCGATACCAATGCGCGCTGTAGCGGGCCTTGGGCGCGACGGCGAACAGGCCGAAGGTGACGTTGTGGAAAAAGGCGCCGAAAATATTGGCCATGGCAAAGCCGACATGGCCTTCGAACGCGGTCTCGAACGCCTGGAATCCGGCGTCCTCGTCCCAATTCTGCACGGCTTCCACTTCCTTGAACAGCCAGGGGTGGCTGCGCAGCGCGCCTTGCGCGATCACCATCAGCGAGCGCGTCAGGATGTTGGCGCCCTCGACGGTGATGCTGACCGGGATGGACTGATAGGCCGCCTGGGCGAAGTTCGACGGGCCGTCGCAGATCGCCTTGCCGCCCTGGATGTCCATGGCGTCGTTGACGGCCTGGCGCGCCCATTCGGTGCAGCGATATTTCATCAGCGCCGAAATCACGGCGGGCTTGTCGCCGCCCGAAACCATCGATGCGGTAACGGAGCGGGCGGATTCGAGCAGATAGGCCGCCTCGACCATGCGGGCGAGCGGCTCCTCGATGCCCTCCATCTTGCCGATCGGAATGTTGAACTGCGAGCGCACCCGCGCATAGGCGGAAGTCGAGCGCAGCATGCTCTTCGCCGCCGCCGTGCCGCTGGCGGGCAGCGAAATCGCACGGCCCGCCGCGAGGCAGCTCATCAGCATCCGCCAGCCCTGGCCGACATGCTCCTGGCCGCCAATGATCCAATCGAGCGGGATGAAGACGTTCTCGCCCCAGGTCGGGCCGTTCGGGAAGGCGTTGCCGCAAGGCAGATGCCGCCGGCCGATCTGCACGCCCGGATGGCTTGCCGGGATCAGCGCCAGCGTAATGCCGATATTCTCGCCCTTGCCGAGCAGATTGTCCGGGTCGGACATATGGAAGGCGAGGCCCAGCAGTGTCGCGTTGGGCGCGAGCGTGATGTAGCGCTTGTCCCAGTTCAGCCGGACGCCGACGACCTCCTGGCCATTATGCATGCCGCGCGTCACGGTGCCGATGTCGCGCATCGAAGCCGCGTCGGAGCCGGCATAGGGGCCGGTCAGCGCGAAACAGGGGACTTCCTCTCCGCGCGCCAGACGCGGCAGGTAATGCTCCTTCTGCTCGGCCGTGCCGAATTTCTCGATCAGCTCGCCCGGTCCGAGCGAGTTGGGCACCATCACCACCACGGACACATCGGGCGAACGGGAGGCGACCTTGCCCAGGATCAGCGATTGCGCCTGCGCGGAGAAGCCGAGGCCGCCATGCTCCTTGGAGATGAGCATCCCGAGGAAGCCCTTCTGCTTGATGAAATTCCAGATCTCCTCCGGAACGTCGCGGCGCTCGGCGCGGATCTGCCAATCGTGGGACATGCGGCAGAGTTCTTCAGTGGGGCCGTCGAGAAACTGGCGCTCCTCTTCGGTGAGGCTCATCGGCCGCACGGCGCGCAAGCGGTCCCAATTCGGCTCGCCGCCGAACAGCTCGGCATCGAAACCGAGCGTGCCGGCTTCAAGCGCTTCGCGCTCGGTGGGCGAAACAGGCGGCAGGATCCGCTTGACCATGCGGAAAGCCGGCATGGTCACCGCCTGGCGGCGGATCGGCCGATAGGATAGCACGCCGAGTGCGATCGCCGGAATCCAGCCGAGCAGCTTGGTAAGGTAGAAGCCGCCCATGGGGCCGAAAGCAAAGCCGGTCTGAATGAGAAATGTGGCGACGGCTACCAAAACCGCCCACGCCCAAAGCGGCGCCCGCCAAAGCGCCAGAGCGATGGCCGCTCCGAGGCAGAGAAGTAAGAACACGAGTGCCGCCATGGTCAAAATCCTTCCATCGCCGGCTGCTGAAGATGCAACGATCAGGCCGCTCTTTAAGTGGAGGCAATTGACGTATACGTCAACTACCTTTCGCCTTGCTACGTCCCATATCTATGGCTAATTCGCGGGCGAGATTATCACGCTTGCCGGATCGAGGCGACCCGCATGCGTGCTTTGAACTGTTCCCATGGGCCGCGACAGTGCCATAAGGAAATGAGAAATCGCTTAAGTTGCAGGCTGGTACTCCTCTCGCGGGCCTCGCGCCGCGATCGACCGGCTTGCGCGGCGACTCTTCGGGCCTATGGAGAATATCTTTCCGGCGAATGTATGGGCTGCCACAGGGTAAATGCGAGGCCTTATCGACGGCTTCGCTGCGTTCAGATCCAGTAGAGCACCTGTCGCATCGGTCAGGCTTTCCGTAAGTACAAGGCGGCGTAACGCACGAATTTTCCGCGTGCAAAATCTACGTTACCCGCTGGCCCACGCCTGCGCCAGCGGCCGATATGGGGTGTCGAGAGAGCCGGCTGGGCGACGTTCCAGCCGCCACAAATTGGCGTCTGGTAATTTTGCCCATTGGCTATGCTTTTTCGCTTTAATGTCAGCTTCCGGATGATGCGGCGCTCACAAAATGGTGGGAAACAGCGACGCGGCATTATGAAAATCTGTCGACAGGCGGGCCGGCTCCGGCCGTCGCCAGGATTTTTTCGAACATAAGTTGCCTTAACGCCGCTCTTCTGCCACTTCTTAGTGAAGCCGGCCGCATCGAAGGCCGCAATCGGCAACATACGCGCATTGCCCGCAAGGCGGGCGGCGCCATGCAAAAGGGTAAGCCTATGGGTTTGAGTTTCGCGCATATTCTGATCCTGGTTCTCGTGCTCGTGCTGCTGTTCGGGCGCGGTAAGATCTCCGAAGTCATGGGCGATCTCGCCAAGGGCCTGAAGAGCTTCAAGCAAAATATGCAGGACGATGAGGCGCCGCCGCGCCGGCGAAGACGCTGGAGCTGGATGCCGACCGCCGTCAGGTGCCGAACGCTTCGAAGGAAGAGCACAAGGTCGGCTAGCCGGAGCGCCGGGAGGCGGGCGGGGGCAGGTTCGCGGGGCTGCGCGCTCGAATGCAGCGCGCCTCAACATAGTCGTTGTGCCGCAGAGGCTTGCTTTGCTAAGAGAAGATTACAGGTCCCATCGGGAGCGTCTCATTCGGATCAGCCCGCCCATATGGAATATTTCCTACAGCAACTCATCAACGGGCTGACGCTCGGCTCCATCTACGGCCTCATCGCCATCGGCTACACCATGGTCTATGGCATCATCGGAATGATCAATTTCGCCCATGGCGACATTTTCATGATGGGCGCCTTCATGGCGCTGATTTCATTCCTGCTGATCATCTCCATCGGCATCACCTCCGTGCCGCTCGTCCTGGTGCTGGTGCTCGCTCATCTGCATGCTCGCTGACGGCCATCTGGGGCTGGGCGCTGGAGCGCGTCGCCTATCGGCCGCTGCGCGCCTCCTTCCGGCTGGCGCCGCTGATCACCGCGATCGGCGCATCGATCTTCCTGCAGAATTTCGTGCAGCTTACCCAGGATGCGCGCGTCAAGCCGCTGCCGCCGGTCATCGGCGGCGGCCATACTTTGATGCACATCGAAGGGTTTTCCGTCTCGCTCAGCAACATCCAGATCATCATCATGGTCACCACTTTCGTGGTGATGGCGCTGTTCTCCTATTTCATCGCCAAGACCTCGCTCGGCCGGCAACAGCGCGCCTGCGAGCAGGACCGCACCATGGCGGCGCTTGCTGGGGGTCAATGTCGACCGGATCATCTCGCTGACCTTCGTGATGGGCGCGTCGCTCGCCGCCGTCGCCGGGCTGATGTATCTGCTCTATTACGGCGTGATCGACTTCTTCATCGGCTTCGTCGCCGGCATCAAGGCGTTCACCGCGGCAGTGCTCGGCGGCATCGGCTCGCTTGCCGGGCGCGATGCTGGGCGGCCTGATCATCGGGCTGATCGAAGTGTTCTGGGCTGGATATTTCACCACCGAATATAAAGACGTCGCGGCCTTTTCCATTCTGGCGATCGTTCTGATTTTCTTTCCTTCCGGGCTGCTCGGCAGGCCTGAGATCGAAAAGGTTTAGCCATGGCGGAAGCGGCGGGCGCCGCGATCGGCGCCAAGGTCACAGGTGTCGGAAGTGGCGGACGCGGTCAGGGACTCCGCCATCGCCGCCGGGATCGCGTTGCTGCTCTTCATCGCCATCGTCGGCGTCAAGACCGAGAATGCGCAAGGCGGGCTCGCCCTCGTCTACCGGCTCGGGCACCGCTGTCAGCCTTGCCGTCGGGGTCGGACGTCGTCCGGCTGTTTTTCGACCTGTTCGTCTGGCGCAAACTGGTGGCCGTCAACGCCATTGCCCGCATCCTGCCTTCGGGAGTGTCGAGCCCGGTGGTGCTCGGGGCGATCCTGCTCATGTATCTGCTGGGCGGGGCCTATTTCCTCCTGCCCGGGTTCCGGCTGGAGGCTGCCTCCGACATCAGCAGCCTTTTCGGCTCCCCCGAATGGCAAAACCGGGCGCGCATCGCGGTCGAGCTCACCGGCATCGTGTTTCTCGCAATGTTCGTCGTGCTGTCGACCATGGGGGTCGTCACGGTGCCTGCGCTGGATTTGGAGCCTCGCTCGCCCGGAGTGACGCCGAAGCCGCGACACCGGCCCGCAATTCGTCGATCAATTTGCGCCCGCTCTGCTGGTCATCGCGATCTTTCTGCCGGTGCTGGTGGCGGGCGATCAGCAGCGCTACGCCCTCGACACCGCCATCCAGATCCTCACCTACATCATGCTGGGCTGGGGGCTGAACGTTGTCGTCGGCCTCGCGGGGCTTCTCGACCTCGGCTATGTGGCGTTCTATGCGGTCGGCGCCTATTCCTATGCGCTGATCTCCACCCAACTCGGCTGGTCGTTCTGGGTCTGCCTGCCGCTCGCGGGTCTCTTCGCCGCGCTGTGGGGGATCTTGCTCGGCTTTCCCGTGCTGCGCCTCAGAGGCGACTATCTGGCCATCGTCACGCTGGCATTCGGCGAGATGATCCGCATCCTTCTGCTCAACTGGCAATCGCTCACCAATGGTCCGAACGGCATCTCGCGCATCCCCAAGCCCAGCTTTTTCGGCCTCAGCTTCGAGCGTCTCGGCGACAATACATTCCACGGCTTTTTCGGCCTGGAATACAGCAACATGCATCGCATCATCTTCATGTATTATCTCATTCTCGTCCTGGCGCTGTTGGTGAACTTCGTCACCAAGCGGTTGCGCCGCCTGCCGATCGGACGCGCCTGGGAAGCGCTGCGCGAGGATGAGATCGCCTGCCGCTCGCTCGGCATCAACACGGTCACGACGAAACTCACGGCCTTCGCCATCGGCGCCATGTTCGGCGGCATTGCCGGATCGTTCTTCGCCACGCGGCAGGGCTTCATCAGCCCGGAATCCTTCACCTTCCAGGAATCCGCGCTCGTGCTGGCGATCGTCGTGCTGGGCGGCCTCGGCAGTCAGATCGGCGTCGCCGTCGCGGCCGTCGTGCTGATCGGCAGCTCGGAATTTTTCCGCGACCTGCAGGACTACCGGATGCTGATCTTCGGCATGGCCATGGTTGCGATCATGGTTTGGCGGCCGCGCGGGATCGTCGGCTCCCGCGAGGCGACCGTCGTGCTCAAGGAGCACAAATCGATCTCGGGCTCGCTTGTAAGGGAAGGCGCGGGATGAGTTCGGACCCCGACGCAATTCTCCAGGTCGATCACCTCACCATGCGTTTCGGCGGGCTGGTGGCAATCGACAACCTCACCTTCTCCGCCCGGCGCGGCGAGATCACCGCCCTGATCGGGCCGAACGGCGCCGGCAAGACGACGGTCTTCAACTGCATCACCGGCTTCTACAAGCCGACCGAGGGCATGATCGCCCTCTACCATCCCGCCCGCGACTTGCCGTTCCTGCTGGAGCGGATGGAGGATCACGAAATTGCCGCGACCGCGGGCGTCGCGCGCACCTTCCAGAACATCCGCCTGTTCAGTGGCATGACGGTGCTGGAAAATCTGCTCGTTGCGCAGCATGGGCCGCTCACGCAAGCCTCCTTTTTCTCCATCGCCGGGATGCTCGGCTTGGCGCGCTACCGCAAGGCTGAAGCGGAAGCGATCGAATTCGCCAGCTACTGGCTAGAGAACATGGGTCTCATCGAACGCGCCGACGACGCAGCGGGCGACCTGGCCTATGGCGATCAGCGCCGCCTCGAAATCGCGCGCGCCATGTGCACGCGCCCTGTGCTGTTGTGCCTGGACGAGCCCGCCGCCGGCCTGAACCCGCGTGAATCCGCCGAATTGAACCGCACGCTATTGTGGATCAAGCAGGAGCACGGCCTCTCGATCCTGCTGATCGAGCACGATATGGGCGTGGTCATGGGCATCTCCGACCATATCGCCGTGCTCGATTACGGCCGCAAGATTTCCGACGGCTCGCCCGATATGGTCCGCAACGACCCGACCGTCATCGCCGCCTATCTCGGCGTCGCGGAAGAGGAGGTCGAAAAGGTCGAGGCCGAGGTGCAGCTATGAGCGCGCCGCTCCTCAGCGTCCGCGGGGTGGACACGTTCTACGGCAACATCCAGGCGCTGCGCTCGGTCAGCATCGATGTCGAGCGCGGCGAGATCGCCACGCTCGATCGGCGCCAACGGCGCGGGCAAGACGACGCTGATGATGACGATCTGCGGCTCGCCGCAGGCGCGCAGCGGCCAGATCGTCTTCGACGGCCGCGACATCACCCGCATGCCGACGCATGAAATCGTCCGCCTGTCGATTGCCCATGCACCCGAGGGACGCCGGATCTTTCCGCGCATGACGGTGATGGAAAATCTCCAGATGGGCGCCCTGCTGGCCCCGCCGGAGAAGTTCGACGAAGCCGTGGACACGGTGTTCAGGCTGTTCCCGATCCTGGCGAAGCGCCAAAGCCAGCGCGGCGGCACGCTTATCCGGCGGCGAGCAGCAGATGCTGGCGATCAGCCGGGCGCTGATGGGCTGGCCGCGTCTGCTTTTGCTGGACGAGCCGTCGCTTGGCCTCGCTCCGATCATCGTGCAGCAGATTTTCCAGGTGATCCGCGAACTCAATGAAAAGCAGGGCCTGACGGTGTTCCTTGTTGAGCAAAATGCCTATCATGCGCTCAAGCTGGCGCATCGTGGATATGTTATGGTGAACGGCCAGATCACGCTATCGGGCACCGGCCGCGAGCTTCTGGCGCGTGACGAGGTGAAAGCCGCCTATTTAGAGGGCGGACGTTAAGGCATGTTTCAGTGAACGAGATGATCGCAACCAGTGGATCGCTTGTATGGGTTTGATCGTCGAGAAATCGTACGCGGCTTTCTTCATCGTCACCGTCCTGCTGGGCGGTGGAGCGGCGTTTCTGACAGGCCGCGCGCTCGCGAATGGCTGGAAGCCGTTCATGCGGGTGGCGTTCTACATGCTTTTGCTGGGCGTTGCGGTGCGATTTCTTCACTGGGGTCTGTTTCAAAGCGCAACCTTCGAGAGCTGGCGCCTGATGCAAGGCACGCTGCTCTCGCCGCATTATTACGTCGTCGACACCCTGATCCTGCTCGGCGCGGCGGCGCTCGGCTACCGGCTGGAGCAGGCGCGGCAGATGACGACGCAATATGGCTGGATTTTCGAGCGGACCAGCCCGCTGACATGGCGAAAACGCTAAGACGCGCCTTGCTGTCGCCTAATTGGTGCATGATCTACAAAGCAGCAGGGTAACAAGATTTGAAAGTAGAAGTGGGCAACAAAAGGAAAACTACATGAACAAACACTTGGTGGCCGCCGCTATTTTAAGCATGGGCTTCGCCGCCCCGGCCTTAGCGCAAGATGTTACGGTCGGCGTTGCGGGTCCGATGACCGGCAGCTACGCCACGTTCGGCGCGCAGTTCAAGGCGGGCGCCGATGCCGCCATCGCCGATCTGACCGTGATGGGCAAGAAACTCAAACTCGAGATCGGTGACGATGCCTGCGATCCCAAGCAGGCCGTAGCTGTCGCGAACAAGCTTGCCGGACAAAAGGTCGCCTTCATCGCCGGCCATTTCTGCTCCGGATCGTCCATCCCGTCTTCCGCCGTTTACAACGAGGCAGGCATCCTGCAGATCTCGCCTGCCTCGACCAATCCCAAGCTGACCGACGAGCGCGCCGGCCCCGGCGTCTTCCGGGTCTGCGGCCGTGACGACCAGCAAGGCAGTGTCGCCGGCGCCTATATCGCCAAGACCTTCAAGGACAAGGCCGTCGCCATCGTGCACGACAAGAGCGCCTACGGTAAGGGCTTGGCGGACGAAACCAAGAAGGCGATGAACGCGGCCGGCAAGCAGGAAGCTCTGTACGAAGCCATCACCGCCGGTGAGAAAGACTACACCGCGCTGGTTTCCAAGCTGAAACAGGCCAATGTGGAGCTCGTCTATCTCGGCGGCTATCACACTGAGGCCGGCCTGATCGTACGTCAGATGCGCTCGCAGGGCATGAAGTCGGTCCTGATGGGTGGCGACGCGCTCGTCACGCAGGAATATTGGCAGATCACCGGCAAGGACGGCGAAGGCACACTGATGACCTTCTCGCCCGACCCGCGCAAGAATCCTGCGGCCGCCGACCTGGTGAAGACATTCCGCGCCAAGGGCATCGAGCCGGAAGGCTACGTCCTTTACACCTACGCTACGTTCCAGGTTTGGAAGCAGGCGGTGGAAAAGGCCGGCAGCATGGACACCGACAAGGTGATCAAGGCGATGAACGGCACAGAGTTCAAAACCGCCATCGGCAACTTCACCTTCAACGCCAAGGGCGATCCGAGCCTGCCGCCTTACGCTCTTTATGAGTGGAAGAACGGCAATTACGAGCAGATGTAACCCTCTGCCCGTTCGTAATCTGAAGAAGCCCGCCCGCTGGCGGGCTTCTTTTGTTTTCCGGTCGCCGCGCGAGGGTTGTCTTGCGTGCGACAGGCGAATCGATGCCGATTTCACGAATCGCGCCCACGATCGGGACATTCTTCACTTGTCATCCCCTTCGCTTGTCATCCCCGCGAAGGCGGGGATCCAGTACTCCGCAGTGACTTGGGTGTTTACTGGATCCCCGCCTTCGCGGGGATGACGAAAAGTGTGTGTGCTTGGACCAACGTCACTCAATAAATACGGCGTCAGTGCCGAGATCATAAATACAGAGTCAGTGCGGAGATAATGATGCGCCCTGGGCCGCGAAATCTGATCACCGACGTGCCCGGTCTTGCCGTCGGGAACGCAGACGATGCCAAGCTGCGCTCAGGCGTGACCGTGATCCTGCCCCAGGCGTCCGCTCGTGCAGCGGCCGATTTGCGCGGCGGCGGTCCAGGCACGCGCGAAACGGAGACCCTGGCCGAGGGTGGCCTCGTCAATGAACTGCATGCGCTGGTGGTCTCCGGCGGCTCGGCCTTCGGGCTCGATGCCGCGACCGGCGTGCAGAGTTTTTTGCGCGAGAAGGGCATCGGTTTCGCCGTTGGCCCGGTGCGCGTGCCGATCGTGCCGCAGGCGATCCTGTTCGATCTGCTCAATGGCGGGGACAAAAATTGGGGCCTGCATTCGCCCTATCGCGACATGGCATATGAGGCTGCGCAGCGCGCCGCCGCCGATTTCGCGTTGGGCACTGCCGGAGCTGGCTTCGGCGCGACCGTCGCCTGGAAGCAGCCGGGCAGCCGCATGATGGGAGGCCTCGGCAGCGCTTCGCTGGTGCGGGACGACGGCATCGTTGTGGGCGCGCTCGCGGCGGTGAATGCGGCCGGCGCCGTGACGATCGGCGACACGCCACATTTCTGGGCAGCACCTTTGGAAATCGGCCGACGAGTTCGGCGGGCTTGGCTGGCCTCCGGCCGGGACCGGAATGGAGCAGTCGCTGATCTTCAAGGGCGGCCCGGTTCAGAACACCACGCTGGGCGTCATCGCCACCGACGCGGCGCTCACCAAGGCGGAACTGAAAAGGTTGGCGGTGATGGCGCAGACCGGCCTGTCCCGGGCAATCGTCCCGGTGCATACGCCGATCGACGGCGATATCGTCTTCGCCCTGTCGGTGGGTGAGCGCAAATTGTCGAATCCAGTCTGGGATCTGACGGAACTCGGCGCGATGGCCGCCAGCGCCCTCGCCCGTGCGGTGGCGCGTGGCGTCTACGAGGCCGGCGGTATTCCAGGCGTGGCCGATGTGCCGGCCTATCGGGACGTGTTTCCCGCAAATTTTACCGCCAGTCCCCCAGCACCGCATTCATGAGCGCGAGCGCCGCGACGGCCGCGGTGTCGGCACGCATCACTCGGGGACCAAGCGAGACCGCGTGCACGAACGGCAGGCGCAGCAGCATCTCGCGCTCGGCCGGGTCGAAGCCGCCTTCAGGCCCGACGAGCAACGCCAGAGGTCCTTGCGGCACCGTCGCGAGAGCGGCCAGCGGTGAGACGATCGGCGCGGCCTCATCCGCGAAGATCAGAGCGCGGGCATCGTCCCAGCCGCGAAGCGCCTCGCTCAGCTTTTGCGGCGCGAAAACCTCGGGCACCCGCAGCACGCCGCATTGTTCCGCCGCCTCGACGGCGTTGGCGCGGATCCGCTCGACATTGACCCGCTCGGCGTTGGTGCGCCGCGTCATCACCGGGCGAAACGCGGCGACGCCCATTTCGGTCGCCTTCTGCACCATGTAGTCAAGCCGGGCTTTCTTCAGCGGCGCGAAAAGATAGTGGATGTCGGGACCCTCCGATTGCGGCCGCGCCTGCTCGCGAGCGGTCAGCGAACAGGCTCCCCGCTTCATGCCGGTGATCTCGGCGAGCCACTCGCCGTCGCGCCCGTTGAAGACGAGCAGCTTTTCGCCCAAGCCAAGGCGGAGCACATTGCCGAGGTAATTTGCCTGCTGCGGCGTGCAGATCACATTCGAACCCGGCCTCAACACTTCGTCGACAAACAATCGGATGGAGGAAGGCATGGTTCGATGCTGTGCTCTTGGCTTGCAGGGGAGGGCGCACTCCCGAAAATGCTTCTCGTAGCATAAGCGCGAGGGAAAGCAATTCCGCTACGCAGGCGGTCGCGAAGGCGACAGTGGCGCGCGAATGTCAGGATCGGCGTGATGCGGCCGCGACGTTCGGCGGCAACGGTGTAACCACTTCGCGTTAGACACCCGCGATTGGCAAGCCTAAAACGAGCCATGGCCACTTCTTCCGCAGAGCCCAAGGCGCTCCGCTCAGACGACGCTCCGCCCGGCAATTGGGTGGACCGGCATGCGCCCGGATTCGCGCAAGGCTATCTGCGTCTGATGCGCGCCGACCGGCCCATCGGCACGTGGCTGCTCTTGTGGCCCTGCTGGTGGTCCGCCGCGCTGGCCTGGATCGCCGAAGGACGGCAATGGCCTGACCTGTGGCTGCTCATCCTCTTCGCCATCGGGGCGACGGTGATGCGCGGGGCGGGCTGCACCTATAACGACATCGCCGACCGCGACTACGACGCCCGCGTCGCCCGCACGCGGACAAGGCCGATTCCGTCAGGTCAGGTCAGCGCCCGCGCCGCGGCGATCTTCATGGTGGCGTTGTCCTTCATCGGCCTCGCCGTCCTGCTGCAGTTCAACCGCTTCGCTATTGGGCTGGGTATCGCCTCGCTGGGCATCGTTGCGCTCTATCCGTTCATGAAACGCATTACCTATTGGCCGCAGATTGTCCTCGGGCTCGCCTTCTCCTGGGGCGCGCTGATGGGTTGGGCGCAGGTCTTCGGCCGGCTCGATGCGCCTGCGATTCTGCTGTATTTCGCCGCGATCGCCTGGACTATCGGCTACGACACCATCTACGCACACCAGGATAAGGAGGACGACGCGCTGCTGGGGTTGAAATCGACGGCGCTGAAATTCGGGCCGGGCACGCAGCGCTGGCTGACGCTTTTCTATACGGTTGCCATCCTGCTGCTGGGCCTTGCCGGCTTCGGTGCGGGCGCCGGGTGGCCGTTCTTTCTTGGACTTTCGCTAGCCGCAATCCATCTCGTCTGGCAGATAACCACCCTCGATATCGACGATGCGGGCAATTGCCTTCAGCGTTTCCGTTCCAACCGGGATTTCGGCGCTCTTGTCTTCGTCGCATTGCTGGCCGATATGGCCCTTTGACAAGAGAAGGCAGAAATCCAACGGATGATAAACAGCAGAAATCACAGCTTGGCCGAGGATGAAGCCTTGCTGACGGGAGCGGTGCGCGTCGCCGGCGCCCTGGCGCTCGGCTTCTTCCGCAATGGCGTCATCGGCCGCAACAAGGCGGATAACACGCCCGTCAGCGACGCAGATCTCGCGGTCGATGAGATGCTGCGCGAACGGCTTATCGGCGAGCGCCCTGGTTACGGATGGCTGTCCGAGGAAAGCGTCGACAACCCAAGCCGCCTGGATGCGTGGCGCGTTTGGATCGTCGATCCCATCGACGGCACGCGCGCCTTTCTCGCCGGAACGCCGGAATGGACGATCGCGGCGGCACTTGTTGAAAATTGCCAGCCGGTGCTTGCCGCCGTGTTCAATCCGGCCACGGGCGAGATGTTCACAGCCAGGCGCGGCAATGGCGCGTATCTCAATGGGGTTCAGATCGCTGTCACCACGCCAGACGAAATCGCGGGCTGCCGTATGATCGCGACGAAGGGTTTTTTCAAGCACAAAGTCTGGACCGCGCCCTGGCCGCACACTGAAAATACCTGGTTCAATTCCATTGCCTACCGGCTCGCGCTGATCGCGGCTGGGCGGGCCGACGCCACCTTGTCGCTGACCGGCAAAAGCGAATGGGACATCGCCGCCGCCGCGCTCGTGGTCGAGGAGGCAGGAGGCCGGATAACGGACGCCACGGGAGAAGCATTAATCTATAACAAACCAAGCCCGCGCATGAATGGTCTGGTCGCCGCCGCGCCCAAGCTGCATCATCTGCTGGTGGCGCGCACGAAACCTGTGGCGGCGAAAGAGATTTAGGCGACACTCAACGGAACCTGGCCAGATGACCGCAACGGCAACTCCACCAAAACAGCTTCTGCATCTCGTATTCGGCGGCGAACTCACGAACCTCGAAGGCACCGAATTCAAAAACACGGATGACATCCACATCGTCGGCATCTTTCCGAATTACAAGCAAGCCTATGACGCCTGGAAAAATTCGGCGCAGCGCACCGTCGACAATGCACAAATGCGCTATTTCATCGTGCATATGCATCGTTTGCTCGACCCGAATGAGGAAAAGCGCTAAGCCACCCACACGTGACGATATGACGAGCGGAGCGGCGGTCCGCTCCGCCATTGAGGGGCAAGCCTTATGCTAAAGCGCTTCATGCGCTCGGAAGCTTTTCTATCGGCGGCGGGACGGGGTACGGCCAGCTATATCAAGCTGATCCACCGGACCTCTCGGATCATACGCGAGCCCGCCGATCAAAGCGCGCAGCTCGAGGCGGCGAGCCCGTTCATCGCTGCGATGTGGCATGGCCAATTTCTGATGATTCCGGCTGTCTGTCCGAAAGAACTCGACGTGCGATGCATGGTGGCGCGGCATGGCGACGCTGAGATCGTCGGCCGGGCGCTGAGACGCTTCGGCTTCGATCTGATTCGCGGCGCGGGCGCGGGCAAGCGCCGGAGGGACCGCGGCGGCGCGCATGCCTTACGGGCGGCGCTGAAGACGCTGGAGGACGGCAAGACCGTCGCCATGACCGCCGATGTCCCGCCTGGCCCCGCCCGGCAGGCAGGCGACGGCATCGTGACGCTTGCGCGGATGTCCGGTCGGCCGATCATTCCCATCGCGGTAGCGACAAGCCGCTTCCAGGCGCTAAATACGCTGGAGCCGGTTTACCGTTAACCTGCCATTCTCCATGATTGGCGTGGTCAGCGGCGCGCCGATCTTCGTTGCCCCGGACGCAAGCGACGAAGACATCGCCGCGGCCAAGCGCGCCGTCGAGGACGGCCTGAACGCCGCCACGCGGCGCGCCTATGCGCTCGCCGGGGCGGATATCGCCGCCGCAACCCCGGTCAGCGCGGGCGGCAGTGTTGCGCCCGGTCTGCCGCTGCGGGCCTATCGAGCCATCAGCCACGCCCTGCATCCGGTTGCCGGGCTGCTGCTGTACCGGCGCAGCCAGCAGGGCAAGGAGGTGCCGGAGCGGCTCAATGAGCGCATGGGGATCGCCAGTATCGCGCGTCCGGCCAAGACCTGCTCTGGTTCCACGCGGCAAGCGTCGGGGAGACGAATGTCGTCCTGCCGCTCATCGAGGCGCTGTGCCGCGAACGTCCAGCGCTCGGCATCCTGCTTACGACTGTTACCGTAACCTCGGCGCGCATCGCGGCGGCACGGCTCCCGAAAGGTGCGATCCACCAATTCGTGCCGCTCGACTCGCCTGCCTTCGTGCGCCGCTTTCTCGATCATTGGCGGCCGGACATGGCGCTGTTCACCGAATTGGAGATTTGGCCGAACCTCATCATGGACGCGGATCGCCGCCGCATTCCGCTCATGCTGCTGAATGCCCGCATGTCGGATCGCTCCTTCAAGCGCTGGGAGAAGATGCCCGGCCTCAGCCGTCCGTTGTTTTCACGGTTTGCGGTGGTGCTGGCGCAGAGCGATATTCTCGCCAAGCGGCTGATGGCTTTGGGCGCTCGCAAGGTGATCTCCGCCGGCAACATCAAATTTGATTCGCCGCCGCCGCCGGTGGACCCGGCCGAACTGGCGAGGCTGAAGCGCGCTATCGGCGAACGCCCCGTCTTTCTCGCGGCCAGCACCCATCCCGGCGAGGACGAAATCGTCGCGGAAGCGCATAAGGCGCTCCGCGTCACCTATCCGGGGCTGCTCACCATCATCGTTCCCCGCCATCCCGAGCGCGGCGCGGACATAGCGGTCGCGGTCCGGGCGCGCGGGCTTGACGCCGCAAGACGCTCGCAAGGCGCGGTGCCCGGCTCGGAAACCGGCATCTATGTCGGCGATACGGTCGGCGAATTGGGGCTGTTCTACGCGATCGCGCCCTTCGCCTTCATCGGCGGCTCGCTCGTGCCGCATGGCGGACAGAACCCGATCGAGGCGGTGAAGACTGGGTGCGGGCGTGATCACCGGGCCGCATTGGCACAATTTCCCCGAGGTCTATCAGGCGCTCGCCGAGCAGGGCGGCTGCCGGTTCGTCACCTCGCAGGAGGATTTGATCCACACGGCGCGGGCGCTGTTCGACGACCGGGCCAGCCTCAATCTGATGCGCGGGCCAGGCCGAAGCGGCAGTCGCCGAGCTGGGCGGCGCGCTCGGGCGGACGCTGGAAGCCATCGAGCCGTTCCTGCCGCCGAAAAAAGCGCCGGCACTGCCTGGCGGCGATCGCCTATGCGCCTTGAGCCGCCCAGCTGGTGGCATGGCTCCTCGCCTGCCGACCGGCTGAAAGCGGCTCTCCTCTCGCCCATCGGTTGGCTTTACGGCGCGGCGGCGCGAGGCCGGTTTGCGCTCGCGAGGCCCTACCGATCCCGTCTGCCGGTGATTTGCGTCGGCAATTTCACCGTCGGCGGCGCGGGTAAAACGCCACTCGCCCTCGCGCTGGCCGACATCACGCGCGGCCTGGGCCATCGGCCCGCTTTCCTGACGCGCGGCTATGGCGGCTCGCTCGCCGGGCCGCATCGCGTCGACTCCGGGCGCGATAGCGCCGGCGCAGGTGGGCGACGAGGCGCTGTTGCTGGCTCGCGCTGCACCCACCGTGCTGGCGCGGGTCCGCCCCGATGGAGCGAGAGCTATCGAGGCGCTTGATGTCAACCTGATCATCATGGATGACGGGTTTCAGAACCCGTCGCTCGAAAAGGATCTGGCGATCATCGCAATCGATGCCGGCGCGGGTTTTGGCAACGGCCTCGTTTTTCCGGCCGGGCCGCTGCGGGCGCCACTCGATTATCAGCGACGGCGCGCCGCGCTGGGGGTGCTGATCGGCGAGGATGGCGGTGATGTCGAGGCGGGCCTCGACGGTGGGCTGCCGGTGGTCGAAGCGCGCTTGTGCCCGTCGGAGGGCGCCGAATGGTTGCGGGGGCAGCGCGTCGCGGCATTTTCCGGAATCGGCAGGCCCGGCAAATTCTTCGCCACATTGCGCGACTGCGGCGCCAATCTCGTGGCCGCCGAAGCCTTCCCCGACCATCACGCCTTCACCGACGCCGAGGCGCTGGCGCTGATGTCGCGGGCGCACGAGCTGAGTGCGATCCTCGTCACCACGGAAAAGGACTGGGTGCGCATCGGCGCAGAGTCCGGCGCCTTGGCAGAATTGAAAGCGCGCAGCCCGCACTTTGCCCGTCAAGCTGGTTTTCCCGGGAGAGGGCGAAGCGTGGCTGAAGGATTTCATCAGCGCGCGCTTGAAGCGCCAAATACTATAATCAAACAGATGAATATATTTCTCGTGATCCCCGCGAAGCGTGGACCCAGTAAACCACTGAGCTGCGGAGTACTGCATCCCCGATTCCGCGGGGATTACGGTGGAATTGTCGCGATCTGATTTTATCAGACGCTGCTCCAATATAGCCCGTCCGATTACCTTGCCGGCGCGGGCGCCGCACCTTGCTGGCCTAGCGCGCCGGGGCGGGCGATCATCTCGCCCATCAGCGCCGAAAGCAGCCCGCCAACGCCTTCGCTGCCCTGGCCGACGGTGATCTTGCGGCACGAACTTATGCGCATTGTTGAACATCGCCGCCACCACTTCGGGATGCTGCTGGGCGAATTGCAGCACCAGCTCGAATTGGCGCAGCTTCACCGTGGCGTCGGGGCCGAGCACCTCCATCTGCTTCTTCTGGCCCTCGGCGATCACCGTAAGCTTGTCGCGGTCGCCCTGGCCGTCATTGCGCGCGGCCTGCGCCAGCTGCACCGAGCGCTGCACTTCGATTTCGGACTTGACCAGTTCGGCCTGCTGATCGGCCGTGGCCTTCGCCTTCTCGGAGTTGACGCGCTTCTCCTGCGCGGCCTGCTCCTGGATGAAGGCCTTGGCGAGCTGGGTGGCGAGCTGTTCGCGCCGCACCGCGACCAGAAGTTCCGGCGGGATGGCCGGTTCGCCGAGCCGCACCTCGCGGATGGTGACGCAGGATTTGCGGCCCTCGGGCCGGATGCGGCGCTCGATCTCGCCCTCGATCAGCGGGCGCTGGTTGATCAGGTCGAGCACCTTGGTCGGGCGGTTGACCGTGACGATGATCGGCTTGCCGTCCGCGTCGAGCACCGGCTTGCCATTCTCATCGACCTTGGCTCGGTGACCTCGTAGGTGCCGCCCGCGACGTCGCGGGTGATGGCGCGGATCGAGGGCGTCAGCACCCGGTCCTCGATCTGCTTCAGCGTGCCGATGCCGGCCACCACGCAAGCGGCATCCTGCGGGGCGACCTGCGCGACGACGCGCAATTCCAGCGGGACGTCCCAGCCTTCCATCTTCAGGAACACCGCGCGGTCGGCATTGTCCTTGTCGACGGGTACGTCGACTTCGGTGCGCTTCTGCACGATCTCGCCCTTGGCATCGACGGTGAGCGAGATCTGGGCGCGCTTATAGCCGCCGGCGTAGGTCCAAACCTGGGCGCGCGTATCGACCTCGGTGATCGTGAAGGCATTCGGGTTGAGATAATATTTGCCCGGCTGCAGCGGCTTTTCCCAGATGCCGATGCAGCCGACGGGGACGATCGGCGCATCGATACGCTGCTCGCCGCGGTGCGCCTTGCCGCCGCCCGAGGTGGCGCAATTTTCCGGCTTGTCCGCCTTCAGCGTGCCGAAATCGACGTCGGCATGGACGTTCGACTTCACCACGCCGACAAGGCCGGCCGGCACCTCGATCGCGTCGACCAAGCTCGACGTCCCACAGATAGCGGTTGAGCCGGTATTTGCCGGGCGTCAGCACGTTCAATTGCGGGCCGCGCTGGCCGCCATTTCAGGAACACCTCCGCGTCGAGCATCTTGATAGCCGAGCTCGGGCACGGAACGGGATCGGCGAAGGCCTGGCCGGCGCGCAGCGGCGCCGTCGCGCGCCGTCAGAATGCCGACCTTGCCGTGCGGCACTTCCAGCTCGGGGCGCGAGGTATCGACGTCGTAGAGCACGTTGACGAGCGGCTCGAGATGGAGGCCCGGCGCGAGAATGCGCGCCTGCGGGCCGTTCTCGCCGTCTGGCCGCGACGATTTTGCCGGGCGGCAGCGAGCGGCCCATATAGATGCGGAACAGATGCGCCGAATAGCCGTCCGGCACATAGACGAAGGAGGTGGAGGCCAGCGCGAACAGGATGACCAGCGCGCCGAGCAGCCAGATAATCGAGATCGGCACCACGGCTTTGTAGCGGTCAGGAAGCAGGGACGGCAGGATAGCGATGATGAATACGCCGGCGATTGCGCCGATGAATCAAGCCAAGCATGTCTCTTCCCCAGAAGATTTCGCGGCCGCGTCGAAGAGCAGCCAGCCCTAATATGCCCGATCCGATTTATAAGGGTTTTCGCTTAATGCGCCGTGAATATCCGGGGTCAGGAGGTGACGTGCACTTCCACCGACATGCTGTCGAATGCATCGCTCGCGCCGACGAAGGAGCCCGCTACCGGCACGGCCTGGCGAATGCTCCGCGCCACCGCGACCGGGATCAGATTGGAGCCGCCGACGCCGCGATTTGTCGGGTCGAAGGTGATCCAGCCCGCGCCAGGCACGAAGATCTCGGCCCAGGCATGAGTCGCGTCCGAGCCTCGCACGCCGCCTGAATTCCCGGCGGGATTGTAGAGATAGCCCGTGACGAGCCTCGCGCCGAAGCCGAGGCTGCGCGCGGCTTCCACAAACAGCACCGCGAAGTCCCGGCATGAGCCCCAGCCACGGTCCAGCGACTCGATTGGCGACTGCGTGCCCTCGTCCTCCCGGACCTGATATTGGAGCGACTGCGCCACGCCGGCGCTCAGATCCTTAAGCAAGGACAGCGTGTCCGTCCTGTCGCCCCGGACGAAGGCTCGCGCCCACGCCTTCAACCGGCCTTGCGGATCGGGATATTGCTGGACGGTCAGCGAGCCGAGGTCGGTCCATTCATCGGCGCCGTATTGGAAGGGGTAGACGATGGCTGAAGCTGCGATGTCGAAGACAGGGTAGGGGAGGGCGTCGAGCTGCAGTTCCGCGCTGGCGTCTATGACCAGAGTGTCGGCCATCGCCTGAAAGGCGGCCGTCGCAACGGCGTTGCCCGCGACATCATAGGCCCAGCTTACGGCTGCCGCGGGGGTCACCGTGACATCGCTGGATAGGAGGCGAAGATCACGACTTTCGCGCGGACGAAGCATCAGGCGGTGCGGCCCGAGCATGACTGGCCGGCGGTAGCGATATATGGTTTTGTGGCGGATCCGCAAATTGATCAACGGGAGCTCCATGAAGGTGCCGGGATCGATGTCGTTCTAGGCTCAAGCGTGTTTTCCGCGCCGCGCCGAATACGCGCTTCGGAGCTCATGAGCGGTCTTGAGAAATTGGCCTCAGTTACAGCATAGGGCATCGGCGGTTCGGGACGCTCCTTTAAAATCGCGCCCGCCTCCAGCAGATTGCCAATGGGAATTTCCCGTATTGAGCGGACCTCGCAGAAACGACTTGTTTTTCCGGCGGTTCGTCATCATGTTGAACCCGTCGATAGATAGCCGGATGACTTGGATTCGCGCCGAAAAAATTTTGCGCAAAACTAACGATCTTCTTGCCTGAAAAATGCAATTTCGACGGCTGGCGGCTTCGCTGGCACGCTAATCTACAAGAAATGAAAGGGTTTCCCATGACTGAGGGAACCGTAAAATGGTTCAATAGCCAAAAAGGCTTCGGCTTCATTGCGCCTGACGATGGCGGGAAAGACGCCTTCGTTCATATCAGCGCCGTGGAACGTTCCGGCCTTGGCGAGTTGCACGAAGGTCAGAAGGTCGGGTTCGAACTCATCGCCGACCGCAAGAGTGGCAAGATGTCCGCCGAGAATCTCAAGGCTCTGGGCTGATTGCATGTCGGCGGCTCTGGCGATGCCGGGCCGCCGGTCCTTGACTTAGCGCCGCATGAGCGGGCACGGGAGACGATCATGGCCAAAGGCCAAATGCGCGGAAACAAAGAAGTAAAGAAGCCTAAGAAAAAGAAGGAAGGTCCTTCAGCAACGCCTGCGGCAGCGTCGAAAGCGTCACCGCTATCGATCATCCCCGCAAAGAAGAAAAAATGAACCGAACGCGCGGCTGATCCCTGGTCGCACGGGCCGAAGACGGGCTCTGAGGCCGAGGCTGGCCGCGACGAGAACGCTCCATGCGTGAACGACACCGCCGCGCCTTGCGGTGTCATGGAGATCGACACACGCGCGTCGGGCTGCTTCCCCAGCGCCTCGACAATGCTCGTGCCCAGCACGATCTCGACCGGGCCGGCCGGTGGGTTCCCGGCGCCGTTGTCGGAAAACTGTGAGCCCCCAATTCGTCTCCGCTAATTCATGCGCAACGCCGATTTGCTGTCCGCATCGCTATAGCGGGAACGTTCCTCGCGCAGGCCGGATCGCCCGCTGTCTGTCGCGACCGCGACGCACGATGCGGGCGCGGCGGACGGCGGTACGAGGCTCATGCGGCCTGTTGGATCGCAGACAATTGCCAGCCATCGGCGCGGGCGCGGTCGTCGCGGCGGAATGTCCACAGCTCTATCGCTTCCGAGGGACGGCCGAGGTCACCCGACACGACCTTGCCGGTCGCCCGATCCACCGTCGCATCGACGAGGGAATAGCGCATGGCGACGGTCGCGTAGTCCGAGCCATTCTCGCGCCAGGCTTCCGAGAGGTCGCCCTGGAGGAGTTTCACGTCGGACACCTCATTGCGCAGGCCTTGGTTTTCGTTGTCGTGCAGTTCCTGGCTGAAATGCGAAAACATCTCCGGCGTGGTCCGCGCTCCGAGTTCCTCGGTATCCTCGCGTCCATAAGCCATTTGGATCTCGCCCAGCAGCCTCTCGAAGGAATCGAAGTCCTCCTTGCCGATAGACAGCGGAGAAACGGTCGGACCTGCGCCGTAATTGAAAGCGAATGGCGAGCGGTTCGGCGTATCCCGGCTTGGATCGCCGGAGCCGCGCGCAGGAGCAAGGGCCGGCTGATTGCGCTTCCGGAGAAGGCTTACGACGAAATATATAGCGGCGCCAATAAGCGCGAACTGCAGAAGAAAGCCCAGGACGCTGGCCAGGGCGCCAAACCCAAAGATGCTTCCCAGGGCGACCGCGAACAGAGCCACCCATGAGCAGGCCACGAAATCCGCCGAAACGCGAAGCCTGCGCCGCGGCACCAGCGCCAGGCTGCTGGGCGCCTTGTGTTGCCGTGGCGGGGCGCTTGTCGGTCATGGAGCGTTCGATCGGCGCGGCGCCAGGCGCGGTTTTCGTCGCGGGCGGCGCGGTGTAGGTCTTGCTGCCGCGGCTGCCGAAACTCTTGCCACCGCCGATGCGCGCGTCGGCAACATCGGCCGTGACGATTGCGAGGCCCGCCGCCAGGGCGAGCACAGGAGCATTCAAGCGTAAGAGTGACATTGGAGTCCTTCGGTGTGCGAAACTGACGACGGCAAAGCCGCGTGCCGCTTAATATGGGTATGGCTGACCCGAATGTCACCTGCCAACGCGGGCCACCTTTTGCAGCCGCCGCGTGTTTGCAGATCCGATGAGACGACACGTTAGCGATTTCCCATCCGCCTCCGCGCGGACAGAGTGCCTTCGTAAAACACCATTTCAAAAACTCAGCATCGAATCCTACGATGCATTCCTCAACGTTACGTTGTACCAAATGCGGCATTCCAGCACTTGACAAGTTCTATCTTCCGGTTTGAGCAATTTTAAAAAGTCTTCGCTTGAGCGGTAGTGTAAAATTACCCGCGGAGGTGATTCGCCGCCTTTGTTCTGGCAGGAGATGTTTATTTGCGGCCAGACTGAACTCTACAGGCGGCAAATCGCTTTCCGGCAATGAGGGGGCGGATTGGATCTTGCCTCAATAGAGGAAGGAAGATGCACATGTCGGGTGAAACGCTCATAATTATTCTGGTGGTCGGCATCATCGCCGGATGGTTGGCCGGCCAGATCTGGCAAGGCTCGGGGTTCGGGCTCGTCGGCGATCTCGTCATCGGCGTCCTCGGCGCATTTATCGGGAACTGGCTGCTTAATGAACTTGGTGTTCATCTTGGCTCCGGGCTCCTGGCAGCGATCATCAACGCTACCATCGGTGCGCTTGTCCTGCTGTTCCTGATCAGCCTCATAGGCGGGCGGCGCAGCTGGGGAAGACGTCTGTAGAGATCGCGTTTATCAATATGGGGGTTGGGCACGCTTCGGGGTGCTCAACGCATCAAATGCCGATACCGCCGCGCTAATCGCGGGTTTGGTCGGCGGTTTCGCCAAGGCGAGTCCCACACACCCCGACGCTCCATTGAGATTCCGGGCGCATAGACGTCCCATGCGCAGGGCAAGCTCCCTGGCGTTACGCAGATCCAGCGGCGCTTACTTCGCCGGTGCTTTTAGCTCGAAAAGGATCGCGTGAGCCGCGGTGCTGCCGACGTTTTCATCGGCATGCGTCACCGCCGGCGACCATCGCACGGCGCCGGATTTGACCTCGAACGTCTTTTCCGCACCGTCCTGGCCGGTCGACTTCATCATGTAGGAGGTGAGCGGATAAATGACATAGTCGGGATGGCTATGCGTGGGATTTCTTACGCCGGGGGCAAACTGCACCTCGACGACCCGCACCCGCTCGTTTTCAAACAGAACCTTGAATGACGCCGGCGCCACCGCAACGGGATCTTGCGCCTGTGCGACACCGCAAGCAAAGCTGAAGGACAGGGCAGCCAGAGGAGCGCAGAACGCGCCAAAGGAGAGGAATTTCATATTTTGCATCCTTAGTGGAAAGGACGAGAATCCGCTTAAATGTTCCATCGGATGGGCCGCATCTCTCTGATCGAGAGGATACCGCATGCTCAAAGTCGGCGCGAGGATCGAGGCGACGGAGGACCAGCCCAGCAGTTCGCTGGTCAAAGATGCCGGTCTTATCGCCAAGGGTCGGATCGCGCCGAGCAGGAAGCGGCTAGGCTTTGCTCTGGTCGACGACCAGGTCGTAAGAGATGTTGAAGCCGCCTTCAGGCGCCTTGCTGCCAGCGCCGCCGAGCTGGGCAATGCGTCCGGTGATGCCCTTATATTTGCCGCTGCCGCTGCCGTCCTTGATCACGCCTGCGGCATGGAAGCCATTGCCGTCCCAAGCGCCGGACGAAGTGTAGGAAAAGCTGCCATCCGAGCAGCCGACATCGCCATTAATGTCGAAGATTCCCCAGTTGCCTTCTTCGCGGCCGTACAGGGATTCGACGATCTTGACGGTGCAGCCGTTCAGCTCGCCGCCGCTGAGGGTGATCTGGTAGGAAACCGTCTTGCCGCCTGCCGGCTGATCCGAGGTTTGCTTACCGATGTTGTTGTTGAAGGCGACCTTTGACTTCATCGCCTGCGCTCCCACAGGCGTGGCAGACGCTAAGATCGCAATACTCACGGCACTGGTCAAAAGAAATATGAACCGCATAGCTATATACCTTCTTAACTGAGTGATGTGCAGTAGCAGCACCCTCCGCCAAGTGTGGCATAATTCACAAAATTGACTTTGAGTGCTTCGGTGAAAGCGAGCGATCGCAATCACCGCTCTAAAAATATTATTGATTGCAAAGTGTCGATCATCCTTATCAGGAGTATCGATGCGACTGATACTTGCACCTTTCAGCTGAAGGCCGCAAGCCGTTTTTGATGACCCGCGCGGATACTTATGGCGTCTTTTGCTAAGCGGCGCTTCGGTTCGCCGGGGCAAATGTTTTTCCTGGGACAGCGGCCCTCCGCGCGTTCGGGAGGCAACCGGTCGAGGTCCGGGAGGCCAGGTCTATATGCCCTTTCCGCAGGGGCTTGGCACGGTCACCGTCATCCCCGAGGGCGGGGTTCAGTATTCCGCTGTGAGCAAGGTGTTTACTCGATCCCCGCTTCGGTAGAGATGACGCCGGAGGTCCAGGGGCGGCCTCCACCTAAACTGATCATCAGCTCGCCGGCGCTTCGTCGAGGACGATGGTGAATGTTGACCCTTGGCCGCGCTGCGACGCGATCCTGAGTTCGCCGCGATGCCGGGTGACCACATGCTTGACGATGGCCAACCCAAGTCCGGTGCCGGATTTGTCGCCGCCGGCATCGTTCGCCCGGTAGAAGCGCTCGGTCAGCCGAGGCAGATGTTTCTCCTCGATCCCTTCGCCGTCGTCGCGCACCGTCAGCACCACCTTCGGCGGCAGTGGGTGCGGCTGCGGATCGCGATCGATGGTCAGCCATACGTTGCCGCCGCTCCTGCCATATTTGATGGCGTTCTCGACGAGGTTCGAGATCACCTGCACCAACTCGTCGCGGTCGCCCTGCACCCAAATGGGTTCGTCAGCGATGCTGAAATGAACAGCGATGTGCGATTTCTCCGCCACGGGTTCGAGCGTGGCTGCCACATGCGCCGCGATGTCCGTCATGTCGACGCGCCCCTGCGGTCGTAGATGCAGCCGCATTTCGATCCGGTTCAGCGACAAGAGATTGTCGATCAGCCGCGCCATTCTTTGCGCCTGCCGGGCCATGATCTCCAGGAACCGCTCCCGTGCGGCGATGTCGTTGCGTGCGGCGCCTTGCAGCGTTTCGATGAAGCCGAGCACCGAGGCGAGCGGGGTGCGCAGCTCGTGGCTGGCATTGGCGATGAAATCGGAACGCAGCCGGTCGAGGCGCTCCTGCTCGGTGAGGTCGCGCAGGAAAATGAGGATAGCCGGGCCGCGTTCCGGCGCTCTGCCCACGGACGGGCCGATCCAACTGATCGTCGCCTCCATATGCCGCTCGATCGGCACGCGCTGCTCGTACTGCACGATCTGCCGGGCGCGGCGCGCGGGATCCATGCCGCCAACCCCGGCTAGCACGCCGGGATCCCGGATGAAGCTGGAAATGTGCTGCTGCGACCGGATATTGGCAAGGAATTCGAGCGCGAGGCGATTGAAGCTCAGCACCTGGCCTTGCGCATCCAGCACGATGGCGGGGCCCGGCAACCCCTCGATAACGCCGTTCACCGTTTGGTCGGCGGGACCGTCGAGCGTGCGAAGACTGAAGCCGACGGGCCGCATCACGCCCTCGCGCGGCAGAAAGGCGCCCCCCGCAAGAATGGAAAGGATGCCGAACATGGCGGGCAGCAGCGGCAATTCGTAAACCAGCACGAAGATCAGAATGACGCCAATGCAAAGCGCCAGCAGCCAGCGCCGCAGAAAAAGCCGCTGAACGATCCGCGTGGCGAGCGCTTCGGCGCCGGGTGGGAGGTCAGGAAGCACGATGTCGCCGACATAGCCGCGAAACGGACTCGGCTCGTTCTGTAAATGGTCTACCATGATGAGTGAAACGGTCTTGTTCTGCAGGGTTGCCGGCGCCGAGGGCCGCACATTGCGGCGGAAGCCGGCCATGGGGCAAGATAGCTACCATAGGATTGCGACAGTTTGCTCACAGCTTAGGTGATTTGCGTCGCAGCCGACGTGTGTAGGCTGGATTTTCGCCCTTCTCATCATGGCTCGCGTTTAAGGCCGAGCCGTGCCAGATCATGGAGATAGAGCCGCCATAGCGCCGATTCGCCGCTGCCGACCTCGTGCAGATAGGTCCAAGAATAAATCCCTGTCGAGTGGCCATCGCTGAAAGTCAGACGGACCGCATAGTTTCCGACCGGCTCGATCGCCGCGATCATCACCTTGCTCTTGCCGCCCAAAATCTTGCGGTCGGCGGCGCCGTGGCCCCGGACTTCCGCGCTTGGACTATGGACGCGCAGGAATTCGGCGGATAGCGCGAATTCCGTGCCATCATCGAACGCGATGTGCAGCTGGTCCTTTGCCGCGTTTAGGCGGATCTCTGTTGGCCAATATTCTTGCTTGCCGGTCATCTTTGCCTCTTTTTGCGGGCGTCGGGACCCGTTCCGCACCCGGCCGGTGAAATTGCGGCCCGCTTGCGGCCGTTGCTCATCAACCAGCTTCGTAACAGCGTTTGGATAGGCGCCGGACGCATCGCCGTCGAAAGATCGTGCCGCTAGGGGAACTTGAAAAATGTCCTGGTGTTCTCTTTTCGAGGTTTGCGAGACGGAGTGCTGATGACCGCCCCGCGCCGGAGCTGAAAGGAAAATACCATGAAAACGCTTACCGCACTGGTTGTCATTATGGGTATGTCGGTCGCTTCGGGCGCGGCTATGGCGCGTGATTACCGTGAACGCCCCGTGGAAAAGCCCACCAATTATGAGCTGTCGCGACAGCACGAGCGTTCCGGCGATTATTATGGGTCGCGGCGCGGTCCACAGGTTCGCGGATATCTCTTCCGGCCGGGCGGCCACCGCTATGATTTCGAATATGATGCGGAGCTGCAGCGCAACGGACCCTATGGGAATTTGCCACAGGTCGATACACGCAGTTTCTGGGAACGCACCATGAGCGACCCCAGGACCACCACAACCAGCCCATCGGCATTTTAGCCATGCATGTCATTCACCCTTGAACGGCTTTGACAGGGCGGCGGCGAGACGGCATACCCATGCCGTCCGTCTTAGGACCTGCGCCGTATCAAGGGGGAAGGACCATGAAAGCTAATCTGTATCGTGCGTTGATCGTCACGACATGCGCCTGGGGCTTTTCCGCCAGCGCGGCAGAAGACACCGAGAAGTTGGCGGCGGGGGTTCCCACTGAAGTCTCCGAAGTGGTGAGCGGCGGCACCTGGTCGGCGGACGGAACCAGCGGCGTCTACCGGGCGATCGTCGTCGGGGACGGCCAGCAGGCCAACATCATCGTTCAGATGCTTTCGATGGAGAGCGCCACCGCTATCCCCAAGCTCGTCAAATCGGTCCTGATCAAGGAAGTGGCGGAGAAGAAGCTTGCCAACGCATTCCTGGCGATGGACGCGGAAACGGATAATGAGATGACGCTGATCGTTACCGCCTATGGGGCCGGCGCCGATCAGGACACCTCGATCCATGTGAAATTCAACGGCACCGGCACCTACGAGATCCTTCCGACTCCCGGCGAGGACGCGCCTGCAGATGCGGCCGCCGAGAAGAAGAAGTAGTGCCCGATTCCCGAGAGGCGACGCGCTGCTGCGTGAACGGATAAAGAGGCGGTGCGCTTTCGACCTGAACCCTCTGTTCCCGGTAACGCTCTGTTCCCGGTAGAAGTGCGTTGCTTGCGCGCATTTCGGTGACGTCGCCCGCACAGCTTGCAAATATATGATATAAGTGCTTGCACAGGTAGCATTCGGTTCTATATCTGATTGCAGGGCGCTGCGCGTTGTCCAAAAACCTCAACGCATCGCTAAATTAGCTTACGAGCCGGGTCGGAGTTTGACATTGGGGGTGCGCGCCCTATTGTCCTGCGAAGAGCTTGCAGTCGGCGCCTGTCACACTAAGTTCACTTCAACTTGATAGTTCAGCGGCTTAACGCTGCGAACCTGCGGACATGACATTCACAAATCTCGGTCTTAGTCAAAAAGTGCTCGAAGCCATCGCCGCTGCGGGTTTCGATGAGCCGACGCCTATTCAGGCGCAAGCGATCCCGGCCGCCAATCGGGGCCGCGACATCGTAGGGATCGCGCAAACGGGGACAGGCAAAACGGCCTCCTTCGTATTGCCGATGCTGACCCGGCTGGAATCGGGCCGGGCGCGGGCGAGAATGCCGCGATCGCTCATTCTGGAACCGACGCGCGAGCTCGCCGCACAGGTCCATCAGGCGTTCGAGCAACTCGGCGTCAACCATAAGCTCACCGTTGCCCTGCTGATCGGCGGCGTGTCCTTCGAGGACCAAAATCGAAAGCTGGACCGAGGCGCCGACGTGCTGATCGCCACGCCAGGGCGCCTGCTCGATCATCACCAGCGCGGCGGCTGCTCATGTCGGCGGTGGAAATTCTGGTGATCGACGAGGCCGACCGGATGCTCGACATGGGGTTCATCCCCGACATCGAGAAGATCTGCAAAACCTTGCCCACGGCGCGCCAGACGCTGTTTTTCTCGGCGACGATGCCGAAAGAAGTCAAAAAGCTCGCCGACAAATTTCTCAACGATCCCGAACGGATCGACGTTACCCCGCTCACTTCGGCAGCCACGACGATCGTCCAGAGGCTGAAATTCGCTTCCTCCGACATCAAGGTCAAACGCGAAGTTCTGCGCGACCTGATCAACGTTTCCGGCGTCAAGAACGCCATCATCTTCTGCAACCGCAAGCGCGATGTCGGCATTCTGCTGAAGTCGCTCTTGAAGCACGGCTACAATGCCGGCGGGTTGCATGGCGATATGGAGCAGCGCGACCGGACCGCGACGCTCGACGCCTTCCGCCGCGGCGACATATCGCTGCTGGCGGCCAGCGACGTCGCGGCACGCGGCCTCGATATTCCCGACGTCAGCCACATCTTCAATTTCGACGTGCCGATAACGCCGGAAGATTATGTCCACCGCATCGGCCGCACCGGCCGCGCCGGCAAGGAAGGCTATGCCGCGACGCTGGTCACGGCCAGCGATCTCGAAGCGGTGCGCGCGATCGAAAAGCTCTGCCGCGAAAAGATCGAGTGGCTCGGCGGCGAGCCGTCGCAGGAGGATATCGAAGAAGGCCGGAGAGCCGGCGCCCTTGCGCGCCGCGCAGGCGGACGGTCGTCCTCGGGCGGCCGGACCTCCTCGCGCCGGGGCGGTGACAGGACGCCGAGGCCGGAAGCTTCCGCGCAGGACGAGAAGAAAAGCGCCAGGCGCTCGCGTAACGCGGGCGACAAGCCCCAAAGGTCGGGGACCGACAAGCCGCAAAGGTCGGATGCGGTGAGGCGCAAGCAGGACGAGACGCAAGGCTCAAGGCGCCGCCGCGGCGACGGCGACAGGGCACCCAAGCCGGTGGAAGTTGCTGTCGCGCAGGATGAACCGAAAACCGGCAGGCGCGCGTCAAGGCGGCTCCGGCAGGCAAAGCAACGGCAGCAATGGCGAGGCGCCCAGCCGTGCATGGCAGCCGGAAATCGTCGTCCAGGATCAGGAAAGACGGCCCTCGCCCGGACCGTCATGAGCGAGTCGAGACGCGGGCGCGACCGTGAAGAGCCAGCGCCTCTCGGCATGGGCGAGCACGTGCCGGCGTTTCTGCTGACCCCGATCAAGCGCTCTAAATAAGGCGCCCGAGGCTAACCAGAGCATTCAACTCTTTTGCTGATTTCCGCCTGCAACGGAGAGCCGGCTCGCAAACGCGCCGCAGTTCCTAGCTGGAATAATCCATGGTGACCGGAGTGATCGCAACGGATTCGCCGCAGCCGCAGGCGCTCGTCTGGTTGGGATTGTTAAAGCTGAAACCCGAGGAAAGCTTATCCGCCTTGTAGTCCATCTGCGTGCCGAGCAGGAACAGCACGGCCTTGGGCTCGATGAAGATCTTCACGCCCTGGTCCTCGACAATGTCTTCGCCGGGCGCGGGAGCGTCGGCATAGGCCATGGTATATTCCATGCCCGCGCAGCCGCCCTTCTTCACGCCTACCCGCAATCCCGCAACCGGGTTGGTGCTGGTTGCCATGATCTGTTTGACGCGCTCAGCCGCAGCGTCGGTCAAACTCATAACTTTGGGGCGGGCAAATCTGGCCATGAAATCACCTTCTCGCTTTGCCAATAATATGTGCTTCTCATGGGGCGGAATGCAAGGGGCTGGGTCAGCCGGTAAGCGCGCAGCCTTGCGCCAGCCGGAAACGCTCATGCGTCTCAACGCATAGCTAAATCCATGGCGATGTGCCCATTCGGAATGTTACGTTAAATCAGTACGCCCACAGTGCTCGCCGGCGCAGCTACCGCGCTGCGCGTAAACCAGCATAATAATCATAATGCCTCCCGCAGATTTGGCCGCGGCCACGCCGCGAAAGACACCGGCTCGAAGGATTCGCCCGTTCTCGGCATGGCCGCCGCCATCGGCGCTTTCGGCATGCTGAGCACGATGAGCCTGTTCGCCAAGCTGCTCAGCGAAACCCACCATGTCATCGAGATCGCCTTCTGGCGCAATCTCCTGGCGGTGATCCCGTTTCTGATCGCCATCATCTTCTTCCGGCAACGCCAGATCCTCAAGATTCACAGCAAGCCGCGCGTGGTTTTCACGCGCTCGGTGGTCGCGACAGGGAGCATATTGTGCGTGTTCGGTGCTTTCGCGATGCTGCCGCTGGCGGATGCGACCGCGCTGGTCTTCACCTCCGCGCTGTTCGTGCCGGTCCTCGGCTTCTTCTTTCTCGGCGAGCGCGTCGGGAAGGTTCCGCTGGAGCGCGGTTATAGTGGGCTTTATAGGCGTGCTGATCGTCGCGCGGCCAGGACGGCGAATGGAACCTGTTCGGCGTGGTGCTCGGCCTCGCGGGCGCGTTTTTCAACGCCGTGCTCGGCACCATGCTGCGTCTGCTCGGGCGCACGGAAAATCCGACGACACTGACCTTTTATCTGGTGCTGACGGGCGTGCTCTTGCTGGCGCCGTTCATGCCGTTCATCGGAAAAATGCCGGCGTCGAACGAAATCGGCCTGCTGATCGGGCTCGGCGCGTCCGGCATATGCATGCAGCTTCTGATCACGACGGCCTTCAAATATGCGCCCGCCGCGCTGGCTTCGGTCTTCAGCTACACGCAGATCGTCTGGGCGACGCTATATGGCTGGGCGCTGTTCGGCGTATGGCCGGCTGCCAACATCCTGATCGGCGCGGCGGTGATCATCGGCTCCAGCATCGTTGTCATCCTGCGCGAGCGCTATCTAGCCCGGAAAGGCGCACTCCCGCGCGAGCCGGCGGCGGGCGCTTAACCCACTTCTAACGCTCGAACTTCCGGAATGTGACGCGGTGCGGCTCGACCGCGGCGTCGCCGAGACGGCGGCGTTTGTCCTCCTCATAGGCCTCGAAATTGCCCTCGAACCATTCGACGCGGCTGTCGCCTTCGAAGGCGAGGATGTGCGTGGCAAGGCGGTCTAGGAAGAAGCGATCATGGCTGATGACAAGTGCGCAGCCGGGGAAATCCTCCAGCGCCGCCTCCAATGAGGAAAGCGTTTCCACATCGAGATCGTTGGTCGGCTCGTCGAGCAGCATGAGGTTGCCGCCCTCCTTCAGCATCTTGGCGAGATGCACGCGGTTGCGCTCGCCGCCCGAGAGCTGGCCGACCTTCTTCTGCTGGTCGGCGCCCTTGAAGTTGAACCAGCCGCAATAGGCGCGGCTCGGCACTTCACGTTTGCCGAGCATGATCATGTCGTTGCCGCCGGAAATCTCTTCCCAGACCGTCTTCTTGCCGTCGAGCGCGTCGCGGGACTGGTCGACATAGCCCAGCTTCACGGTTTCGCCTATGCGGATCGAGCCGCCATCGGCCTGTTCCTGGCCGACGATCATGCGGAACAAGGTGGATTTCCCGGCGCCGTTCGGCCCGATGACGCCGACGATGCCGCCGGGCGGCAAACGGAAGCTCAGATTGTCTATGAGCAGCTTGTCGCCGAAGCCTTTCGTCAGCCCTTCCGCCTCGATCACGACGCCGCCAAGACGCTGGCCGGGCGGGATGGTGATCTGCGCCTTGCCGGTCTGCTCGCGGCGGGCGGCCTGATCGGCCAGCTCCTCATAAGACCTGAAGCGGGCCTTCGACTTGGCCTGCCGGGCCTTCGGACTGGAGCGGATCCATTCCAATTCGCGTGACAGCGTGCGCTGACGGGCTTCGTCCTCGCGGCTCTCCTGTTCGACGCGCTTGGCCTTCTGCTCCAGCCAGCTCGAGTAATTGCCTTTGTAGGGCACGCCCTGGCCGCGATCCAGCTCCAGGGTCCATTCCGTCAGATTGTCGAGAAAGTAGCGGTCGTGGGTGACGAGGATGATGCAGCCGGGGTAGTTCTTCAGATAGCGTTCGAGCCACGCGGTCGTTTCGGCGTCGAGATGGTTGGTCGGTTCATCCAGCAGCAGGATGTCGGGCTTGGAGAGCAGCAAGCGGCACAGTGCGACCCGGCGTTTTTCGCCGCCGGACAGGGTGGAGACGTCGGCGGCAGGCGGCGGGCAGCGCAGTGCGTCCATCGCCTGCTCGACCTGCGCTTCGAGATCCCACAAATTCTGCGCGTCGATGACGTCCTGGAGCTGGGCCATCTCCTCCGCAGTCTCTTCGGAGTAGTTCATGGCGATCTCGTTATAGCGGTCGAGCATCGCCTTTTTCTCCGCGACGCCCTCCATCGCATTGCCGAGAACGTCCTTGGACGGATCGAGCTGCGGCTCCTGCGGCAGATAGCCGACCTTGATGCCGTCGGCCGCCCAGGCTTCACCCAGAAACTCCTTCTCCTGGCCCGCCATGACCCGCATCAGCGTGGATTTGCCCGAGCCGTTCACGCCCACGACGCCGATCTTGGCGCCGGGCAGGAAGGAGAGGCTGATGTCCTTCAGGACCTGCTTGCCGCCGGGATAGGTCTTGGAGAGTTTTTGCAGCGCATAGACATACTGGGTCGCAGCCATGGGATCCATCGAAGCGTTGAATGGGTGAAGGTCGGGTTTTAACCGCCTAACGGCGTCAGCTCAAGCACATCGCACTCGGCCGCGGCCAAGTCAAACGTCGACCTGCAGAGCGGGGGCCCTTACGGCTCGACAAATGCAAATCTGATGAGGCTTTTCGCTTGCGGCACTTTGCTTTCGCACAGGAATTCGTGCACCAGCCGCATGAACTTTGTTCGCTTGGCCAGTTGCGGACTATCGGAGCGCAGGATCGACTGGATTTCGGTCAGCAGCGTTCCGGCAAAAAAGATATGGGTGCTGTCGAAGACATTGGCAATGAATTCGCTCATCGACTGCGGCGAGCGCCAGAAGCGGGTGGTAAACTCGCGAATGTTTTCGCCGCATTCGATGGAAATCGGAAAAAGCAGCTCGCGCGTGCCATTCAGCTTATGGGCGAAGCGCTTATAGATATCCTCGGGCGACAACAGGCCGCCGCCATCAGGCTCGGCGAGCATTTCATCGAAGCTTTCGGAAATGGCGAGCCGGGCCGAGCGTACGTAAAGATCGACCAGCAGCTCCGTCACCTTCGGATCGAGGATCTGCCGTCCGTGAATGGGCCGCTTCAGGGTGCGGGCGCACGGATTGGACCCTACGCCATCGGCGACGCCGGGCGGCTGCCAGCGCCAAACCATTACCGGTTCGGCGATATTCTTGAGTTGACGTTCGCCGATCGGCAGAAGTTCCTCGCCGAACGCGCTTCTGGTCTGAAGATAGATGCTGTGAGAGAGGCAAATTCCGCCAGGCGGGGCGAGTTCCTCCAGCCGCACAGCAACATTTATCCCCTCGCCGTGAATATCGTTTTCCTGCAAAATAATATCGCCAAGATTTGCCCCCATTCGGAAGTCAATCGGTACACGGATTGAGCCTTCCGTCTTGCGTTTTGCCATGACACGCTGTACATCGACAGCGAATTGTACCGCGTTGAGAGCACTGTTAAACGCGAGAAGCGAGCCGTCGCCCATCAATCGGATGATCCGGCCTCTATATTGAGTAACCGCTGGGGTAATCACTTCCTGCTGTAATGTGTTTAGCGCCGCTAGCGTGCCAAGCTCATCTTGGCCGATGAGGATACTGTAGTTAACTACATCCGCCGCAACAATGGCGGTCAATTTGCGCTCCATGCTTCCTCACACTCCAAATTACGATCTGATTGAAAAAGCCTGCGAGAGATATCGATGAAGAATATACCGATGGTTGTAGGAAAGAATTTTCTCCCGCGACCTGTCAAACTTTTTCTTGACCGATATGCTGCGCGAGGGGCCTGGAGGGGCGGTTTGGATCATTTTGTTTGACGGGCAGTGGAAGATTGCAACAGCTGGCCGGTCCGGGCCGGGAGTGCGACATGAGGCACTATGTTATGGATGCGCGAAAATTGCCGCTCAACAACATTCCGCTGCTGGAGCGGATTTCGGCCGAGAGCCTGAAGAAGATCGAAAAGCATGCCAAGCGCATCAGCTACGCTAAAGGGCAGGAGATCATCGCCCGGTCGGAGGAGCTGAACGACGTCTATATCCTCGTCGGCGGACTGGCTCGCGTCCTGGTATTCTCCGCCCACGGCAAGGCCGTCGGCTTCCGCCGGCTCAATCCGGGCGACCTTTTCGGGGAATTCTCCGCGATCGACGGGGACAGACGGTCCGCCTCCGTGGAGGCGGTGACGAGCTGCGTCGTGCTTTGCATGTCGTCGAGTTTCTTCCGTGAGCTGATGGAGAACGACCCGGTGTTCATGAGTGCGGTGCTCAACCACCTCGTGGGGCTGCTGCGCTCGCTCACCGCCCGGATCGTCGAATTCAGCACGCTCGCGGTCAAGAACCGCATTCACAGCGAACTTCTGCGCATGGCGCGCGAGACCAGGGACGGCAACGGCGCCTATCTCATCAGCCCCGCCCCGACCCATTCAGAAATCGCGCAGCGTATCAGCACGCATCGCGAGGCGGTCTCGCGCGAGATAAGCAGGCTGAAGCAGCTTGGCATCATCGAGCGTCGCGGGCGCGTGCTGGCTGTAAAGGATTTCGAGCGCCTGGGGCGCATGGTCCACGAAGCCAGCGGCGAGTAGAGACTCCGGACGATGATCGCTTCGGACGAAATCGATCGAGGTATGGATGCTCCGTCTACGCACGAAACCGGTATCCACGCTTGCCGATCGTGCTCTGGGGACACAGGTTGTGCTGGCAAATATGTCACAACCGTGCCGCAATGAAACAGGTTGTGACAATTCACACTTCACACCCGCGCTGCAGCTGTTAAGTTCTCATTAACAAAACCAAGAAATTCCTTAGATAATTTGCAATATTACGTCGATTTTTGATCTAAGTCGGTTGATTAACCAGATTGAAGCTATAGAATAGATGAATTTTCTATGCATAGCGGGGTATATTTTCAATAACTGGCAGACATGCTGTTCGGAATACAGGAAGCATGTGTATAAGTTTGCGTATCTTGTCCAGTATATAAGGACGCTCAGGTTGAGTGCCATGATCTTTTCGTTGCCAACCCCTCTGTCACCTTGCGTTTTGTGGGGTGACAGGACAGCTCGGCAAGCGGGCGGGAATTTCTCTCGACCTCTCGCTGAGTAACCTCCCGGTACCGACTGATTTATTAAACCTGCCCTCATCGACAGAGGGCAGGTTTTTTTGCCGGCCGCCAGCCCCGCGGGATGGCTCGCTGCAATCGCGCGATGGCGGTTGCGTTGATTGCATTTGCGCCTGGGCAACTCCCTCGCGGCATCACTACGCCGCGTGGGCGATGGATGTTTGGTTCACAGCGATTAGCGGCGAGAGAACAGCTTCTCGATGTCCGTGAGTTGCAGCTCGATGAAGGTCGGGCGGCCATGATTGCACTGTCCGGCGTTCGGTGTCCTCTCCATTTCGCGAAGCAGCGCGTTCATTTCGTCGGCCTTGAGAACGCGGCCGGCACGCACGCTGCCGTGACAGGCGATGCGGGCGCAGATTTCGTGCAGGCGCTCCTCCAGTGCGGATGCGGTGCCGAGCATTTCCAATTCCTCGGCGAGATCGCGCACCAGCGCCTTGACGTTGCCCTTGGCGATCAGCGCCGGCACTTCGCGCACCAGGATTGCGCCGTCGCCGAAGGCATCGAGTACGAGGCCGAGGCTGGTGAGGTCCTCCGCGCGGCTCGCGAGCAATGCGGCGGTATCGCTGTCCAGTTCGACCACCTCCGGAATCAACAGCAACTGCCGCTCGACGCCGCCGTCGGCGAGCGCTTGCTTGAGCTTCTCATAGACGAGGCGCTCATGGGCGGCGTGCTGGTCGACGATGATCACCGACGAGCCGGTCTCGGTGACGATATAGGTCTGGTGTAGTTGCGCGCGGGCCGCGCCTAGGGGCTGGCTGAGCAAATGAGAGGACGGCGAAGCGGTTGCCGTCTCGGCGTTCGCACTGACGGCTTCGACGCCCGCCAGCGGCATCTGCCAATCCTCGGCAAAACCGCCCGATCGGGAGGTAGCGGCGCGATAGTCGGATGATGGCGACCACGATCCCGCGCCGGTGTGTCCGTGACGGAGCGGCGGCGCCCGCAAACGCTGCCGCCGCTCCGGCAAGGGCAACGCTCGTCTTCACGCCGCCCGCCTCGAGCGCCCGCCGGATCGCGCTGACGACAAGCCCGCGTACCATCCCACCATTGCGGAAGCGCACTTCGGATTTGGCGGGATGCACATTCACGTCCACCTCTTCCGCCGGCGCGGTGACGAACAGCACCAGCATCGGATGACGGCCGCGCGGCACCAGATCGCCATAGGCGGCACGCACGGCGGCCAGCAGCAGGCGGTCCTTCACCGGGCGGCCGTTGATGAACAGATATTGCATCTGCTGAGTAGGGCGGCTCAGTGTCGGGAGGCCGGCAAATCCATCGATTAGCAAGCCCTCACGCTCCGTATCCAGCGGCACGGCGTCGGCGGCGAATTCCTTGCCCATGATCCGGGCGAGGCGCAGGCGTGAGCCCTCCGCGTCGCCCTCCATCACGGCGGGAAAATTGGTGGCGATGCGCTCGCCATTCGCGACGGCGAAGCCAATGCCGGGAAAGGCGAGGGCGAAGCGCTTCACCAATTGGCCGATGGCCGCATTCTCGGCCGGTTCGGATTTCATGAATTTGAGGCGGGCGGGGGTGGCATAGAACAGGTCGCGCACTTCGACCCGGGTACCGCCGTTCAGTGCAGCGGGGCGCGGGCCCTCCTTGCGCCCGGCGACGACTTCGACTTCGAAGCCCTGCCCGCCGCGAGGCTTCGAGGCGATGGTGAGCTTGGCGACGGAGCCGATGGAGGGCAGCGCTTCGCCGCGAAAGCCGAGCGTCGCGATGCGCAGCAAATCCTCGCCCGCGAGCTTCGAGGTCGCGTGGCGCTCGACGCACAGAGCGAGATCCGCCGCGTCCATGCCGCAGCCGTCATCCGTCACCCGGATCAGTCCGAGCCCGCCGCCGGTCGAGACGATTTCGATGTTGCGCGCGCCCGCATCGATGGCGTTTTCGACCAACTCCTTGATGGCGCTGGCCGGGCGCTCGATGACCTCACCTGCCGCGATCCGGTTGATCAGCTGCGGCGGCAACTGGCGTATCGGCATGCCCCAAGCCTCCTACCGCCATGCGAGCCAGATAGTCCCTGGTCAGGCGCTTGGCCAACTCCACGGCGGGCTGATCGAACGGATCGACGCCGAACAGGTCGGCGGCGAGAATCGTCTCCAGCATGAAATGCATCATGAGCCAGCCGAGGGCCCATTCGTCAAGGTGGGAGAGCTCGATTATCCTCACCGGACGCTTGCTCGCCACGAAGGCGTCGCCGACCGCCCGCGCTTGCGCCAGGACCAGTTCGCCAACGGTGTGTCCGGCGAGATAGGGCGCGCCGGCCAGCGCGGCGAGATCGGCCGGCATTGGCGGCGTGTCCGCGTCGGGGAGCCCCGACATGCGGATGATGGTCGTCAGATGATGCTGTGCGCCGCCGAGATAGAGCTGCAACTGGCTGTGCTGGTCCACCGGGCCGAGCGCGGCGACCGGAGTGGTGCCTTCCTTGTCGTTCTTGCCGAGGCTTTCCGCCCAAAGCTGCACATACCAATGCGAAAAGCGCGCCAGCCGGTCCGCATAGGGCATCATCACGCTGACATTGACGCCGCGCTCCTTCACGAAGGCCGCCGCAACCGCCGCGCCGACCGCGGGCGGGAAGTCGGCGGCGTCCTGCGCATCGCCGAGCGCCTCGATGGCCGCGCGCCCACCTGCCCGGAGCGCTTCGAAATCGAGCCCGCGCGCGAAGGCCGGAATCATGCCGACATTGGTGAAGACCGAATAGCGGCCGCCGATGTCGGTGCGATGCGGCAGCATCGGCACGCCG
The DNA here is from genome assembly GCA_963731855.1 of uncultured Alphaproteobacteria bacterium. Lineage (GTDB taxonomy): Bacteria > Pseudomonadota > Alphaproteobacteria > Rhizobiales > Rhodomicrobiaceae > R-RK-3. The sequence goes on from CAVSXH010000005.1 coordinate 922,846, forward strand.
AGCGCGCCCAAGAGATCGCGCAGGCCATTGGCGACGCCCGGCGTCTCCGGCTCGGTGATGCCGAGGAACATGGTCGGGATCGACGCTTCCAGCCCGCGCCGCTTGATCAGGTCGATCACCGTCAGGGCCTGGCTCAGTGTCTCGGCGGTTGTCCCGGATTTGGAGATGAAGACGAACCGGGTGGTCGTCAGGTCTAGGATTTCGAGGCCCTTGACCAGCGATAGAGCGTCGAGATTGTCATAGAAGCGCAGGCGCGGCCGCCCGTTCTTGCCGATGCGGTCGTCGCCGGGAATGAACCAGCCGCCGAGCTGCGCCAGCGCCTGACCGCCAAGGCTGGAGCCGCCCGTGCCGAAGATCACCAGCGTGCGGGCGCCCTGCACGAGCTGGTCGTAAGCGGTCCGGGCTTCGTCCAGATCGCGCGTTTCGTAAAGGATGCCGATATGCGGCAGGCTGCGCTCGCGCGCCTCACGCCTCAATCGATCGAGACGCGGCCCTAATTGCGCGACCCAGTGGGTCAGCTCGTCCGGGCTGAGGCCCAGAGAGCCGATCGTATCTTCGAGACAGCCATCAATCGCATGGGTGATTGTCATATGGTCCAGTTCGGTCAGCCGCGAGGCACGGGAATCGCAGGGGGCGTCCTCTCTCCCGGCGGCAGCAGCCCCTGGGGTTGACCTACTATGGTGATAACCAGCTCGTCCGGTCTAATCAATTTCGATACGCGCTTTATGTCGTCCAGGGTCACAGCCTCGATCATCTGGTTGCGCTTGTCGATATAGTCGATGCCGAGGCCCTCGAGCTGCAGCGACAGGAGAATATCCGCGATCTTGGCGCTGGAGCTGAAGCGCAGCGCATAGGAGCCCGTCAGATAGCGCTTGGCGTCCGCCAACTCCTCCGGGGTGGGACCGTTGGCGGCGATGCGGCCCAGTTCCTGCTTGATGATTTCGATCAATTCCTTGACCGCCTCGTTCCGTGTCGCGACGCCGCCGAGCATGATGGCGGCGCGCTGCAGCGGATAGAGATAGGTGTAGACGGAATAGGCCAGGCCGCGCTTTTCCCGGACCTCGGTCATCAGGGTGGAGGCGAAGCCGCCGCCGCCGATGATGTAGTTGAGAATATAGGCGGGGATGAAGTCCACATCCTTCCGCTTCAGCCCCGGCTGGCCGAAGGTCACCACCGATTGCGGCATGTTCATCGGGATGACCTGGCTGGCGGCGCGCGGGCGCCATGTCGCTTCCGGCACGGGCGTCAGTTCGGCCTTGTCAGGTAAGCCGCCGAAAATGCCGTCCAGCTCGGCGGCCAGTTCGGTCGCGGAGATATCGCCGACGACGGCGACATGCAGGTTGTCCCGGGCGAAGCTGCGTTTGACGAAGCCCTTCAGATCGGCCTGCGTGACGGACCGGACGGCGTCGAGGCTGCCCTTTGTCGGCGTGCCATAAGGGTGGCCGGCATAGACCTGAGCGAAGAAGGCATTCCCGGCGATGCGCTCCGGATCTTCGTTCTCCATCTTGATCATCGAGAAGATCTGCTCGCGGATGCGTTCGATGGCGTCCGGGTCCATGCGCGGCTCTGTCAGGGCCAGGCGCAGCAGGCGGAAGGCTTCATCCTTGTTCTTGGTCAGCGTCTTGAGGCCGCCCGTCATTGCGTCGCGGTTGGCATCGAACGACAGTTCGATGGCGAGGCCTTCCAGCTTTTCCTGAAATTCCTGGCTGTCTATGTCGCCCGCGCCTTCATCAAGCATGCCGCTGGCGAAATAAGCCAGGCCGTCCTTGCCGGCAGGATCTTGCGCGCTGCCGCCTTCGAAGCCGAGCTGCATGGCGATGAGCGGCAGCGTGTGGTCCTCGACGAGCCAGGCTTCGATACCTTTGGGACTGACGACCTTTTGAATCTGCATGGAATGAGCTGGAGCTATGAGGAAAGGGACGAAGATGAAGGACATTGCCGCCATGAAGCCCGAACGCCAAGCCTCGCGGCCCAGCCGCTCTCGAATACGCCGCCAAAACATGTTGGGTCCTTAATGAATGGTTTCGGAAGGGCCGGGGACCGAGACCTTGCCGCCCGAGGCCAAAGTCTTATTGATAGGGATGAGGTGTCCTGTCACCGAGCGCTTGATGTCGAGATATTTTTGCGCCGCGTCCTGAATGTCGGCCAGCGTCACCGCTTCCAGACGCTTGGCACGTTCCTTCACGTCGGTGATGGTACGGCCGTTGACCAGCGCCCAGCCATAAGTTCGCGCCTGGTTGGCCTGGCTGTCCTGGGTGTAGACGAGATTGGCGATTTCCGCGTTGCGGGCCCGCTCAAGCTCGGCCGCCGTGACGCCTTTCTCGCGAACCTCCGCAAGCACGGCGTCGACGGACGCCTCTATGCTCTCCAGTGTCGCTTCGCTGCCCGCCACCGCATAGACGCCGATCCGGCCAGAATCGCAGCCCTTCGCCCGAGAACCATGCTCCCGCGGCGGACGCCTTCCTTTCCTCGACGACCAGTCTCCGGTACAGCCGGCCTGTATTGCCCGAGCCGACAATGGTCGAGAGCAGGTCGAGCGCCTCGGCTTCACGGGCCGCCGCGCTGGCATAGCTGGGGGTCAGGTAATGCCGGGAAAAGGTTTCCTTGGCCACACGCTCATCCTTCAGGACGACACGGCGCGGGGCCTGATGGGGCGGCTCTGACGACTCGGATCCGTGGCGGCGTGCTGTCCGAGGGTTTGAGTCTTGCCGAACGTGTCCTGGGCCAGCTTGATGACTGCCTGGGGCTCGACGTCGCCCGCGACAACCAGGATCGCGTTATTCGGCGCGTAAAACTGCTTGTAGAAGGCGATCGCGTCTTCGCGGCTGAGCGATTTCATCTCGTGCTCCCAGCCGATGACTGGAATGCCGTAATGGTGGGCAAGATAGAGCGCCGCGCCCATCTCTTCCGACAGAATGCTGCTCGGATCGTTGTCGACGCGCGAGCGGCGCTCCTCCAGGATGACCTTGCGCTCGGTGGTCACGTCCTCTTCGCTGAGCCGCAGATTGACCATGCGGTCCGCTTCCATCCCCATCACCAGCGCCAGCCGATCCGCGGCGACGCGCTGAAAGTAGGCCGTCGCGTCATGGGTGGTGAAGGCATTGTCCTCGCCGCCATTGCGGGCTATCAGCTTGGAAAATTCGCCGGGCGCGATTTTCTCGGTCCCCTTGAACATGAGATGTTCGAGGAAATGGGCGATACCCGATTTGCCCTGAGGCTCGTCGGCGGCGCCGACCTTGTACCACACCATCTGCGTGATCACCGGCGCGCGCCGGTCGGGGATGACGACGACCTGCATGCCGTTCGCAAGCATCGTATGCGTGACGTCAGCGTCGGCTGCCGGAGCTGCCGATGCGGGGCTAGACGCGGATGAGAGCATTAAGGCCACCAGACAAGCCAGGAATGGGAAATTCAACACTATGACACCCTGTTGCGGGTTATTGAAGACCAACGCTGAAGCGTTTCCAGCACAGCAGATTGCGGCTTTGCGCCCACGAATATGCGGCCAAGCAAAGACTTACAGCCCCATTCCGATCATCGGAGCAGACTAGGGTTCTAGCCAATATGCGCCGGCAAGCGTGAGGGACAAGTTACAATTTGGACAGGGGAAGCTCTGCGAAACTATCCGCATAAACAAAAAGGGCGCCCAATGGCTGTCCATCGAGCACCCCAAGCAATACGGCCTTTAACCTATTCCGTCGACCGGCCCCCGAAGGATTTATTGAGAGCCTTGCCGAGCTGAGACTGGCAGCGCTGTTCGACGCCGATATTCTTATTGAATTCGCTGATATTCGCCTTGTTGTCCCAGTTGCCTTCGCGGCAGTATTTCTCCTCGGCGGCGGCTTTTTCCTCGGTGTCGCGCTTCTTGCGCTTGTCGGGGTCATTCGGCCAGTTCTGCGCGGCGGCTGCGGCGGTCTGCGTGCCGGGCGCGGGCAAGGCCTCGGTCGAAGGGGGCACGATGAGACCGGTGCGTTCCGGCAGGTCGGCGTCTTCCTTCTTTTTGCCGCCCAGATCCAGGCCAACGGCGTTCAGGATCGGGGCGTCGAGTTCAACGCCGACACCTCCGTCGGCACAGCCGCTCAATGCCATTGAGCCGCCGAGGAGCAAGGCGGCGATCGCCGTGTTTCGCAAAAATTTGTCCATATGACCCATTCGACTGATTCCCCCGAATCGTCATTCCTAGCCGACTTATAGCCCTTTTGGGACTTTTGTATGACTCATTTCCACTGCCGCGAGCGCCCGGTCCCGGCCGGTTTTGCCGCCGCGCTAACCCTCAAACACGTCGTTCCAATCGGGATGCCTTCGGCGCTCGGCGTTCACATAGGGGCAGAGCGGGATGATCTTGACGCCCTCCGCACGCGCATCCTCGACCAGCCGGGTAGCGAGCGCCAGGGCGATCCCCCGGCCACGCAGCGCCTCCGCCACGTCCGTGTGATCGGCGATGATGAGATGGGCGTTGGCGCGGCTATAGGTCAGTTCTCCCTCCGCGTCGATCCCCGCGACCCGGGCGACATAACGCCCCTTGGTCGGGCCGACCTCTCTGGTAATGGTCACATCACTCATGATCGTCTTGTCCATCAATCCGGCACGGGGATGAATTCGGCATTGTCGTCCGGTGGAAGTTGGAATCGGCCGTGCTCCCAATCGCCCTGCCGCCAGGCCTCCTTGGCCGCGTCGATCTTTTCCTTCGAGGAGGCGACGAAGTTCCACCAGATATAGCGCGGGCCGCCCAGCGTATCGCCACCCAGCAGCATCAGCCGGGCAGGGGTCAGGGCGGTAACGGTGATCGCGTCGCCAGGGCGGAAGACCATCATCTTGCCGGAATCGAATGTTTGGCCGGCGACGGAAATTTCGCCTTCGAGCACATAGAGGCCGCGATCTTCGTGGTTGTCGGGGAGGGGCAAGCGCGCGCCCGCGTCGAGCACGGCATCGGCGTAGAACATTTCCGAGAAGGTCTGCACCGGCGCCCGCTCGCCATAGGCCGAGCCGAGAATCAGCCGCACCCGCTTGCCCTCGCCCTCGATGAGCGGCAATTCGGCCGAAGCTCGATGCTCGAACGCAGGCTGCGTTTCTTCCGCCGCGTCCGGCAGCGCCACCCAGGTCTGGATGCCGAACAGCGAGGATTTCGGCCGCGCCCGCACCTCCGGGCTGGTCCGCTCCGAATGGGAGATGCCGCGACCGGCGATCATCCAATTGACGTCGCCCGGGTGGATCTCCTTCTTCGTGCCGAGCGAATCGCGATGCAGGATCGAGCCGCTATACAAATAGGTGACGGTGGCGAGGCCGATATGGGGATGCGGGCGCACGTCGATGCCCTGATCGGTCAGGAATTCCGCCGGCCCCATCTGGTCGAAGAAGATGAACGGGCCAACCATCTGACGCTTGGGCGAGGGCAGGGCACGGCGCACCTCGAAGCCGCCGAGATCCCGCGCGCGCGGCACGATCACGGTTTCGATCGCGTCGATCTCGGGGCCGGTGGGGCAGTGCGGTTCCAGCGCTGGGTTCCAGCTCATATGGGGTCGTCCTTGCTTTTGGGGCCGCGTTCGGTGGCGGCCTCCGCCAAGCCTAACCCCACCGCCGCGAAACGCAACGACGATCCGAAGCGGCTGCAATCGCCGGACGGAGGTCGCGACTGATCGTTGCAACCGCAGGCGGCAGATGGTTGGTAATTTTGTGGAAATTGCTCTGGCTTGGCGGCCGATCAACACACAGATTAGGATCGTCACCTGCGCATGGCGGGCTGAGCCCTTCCACGGCTGGGACGTTGCGATGACCTACGAACGCTATGCCATCTACTGGTCGCCGGGGTCGGGCACTCCGCTTGCCGGCTTTGCGCGGGATTGGCTGGGCGGCGACCCCGAGACCGGCGGCCACTGGGCGACGCGCGAACTCTACGGCCTCGATGCCGATCTGGTGGAACGGGGTACCGCGTCGCCGCGCCGCTATGGCTGCCATGCGACGATCAAGGCGCCATTCCGCTTGCGCGACGACGCGAACGCGGCCGATTTGTCGGCGGCGCTCGCCGATTTCTGCGCGCGCCGGCGCCCTGCGCGTGGCGGCAGGCTGCATCTGCACCGGCTCTCGCATTATCTGGCGCTCACATTGGCGGACGCACGAGCGGAGATCGAGTGGCTCGCCGATGAATGCGTGACGCATTTCGACAGTTTTCGCGCGCCGCTCAGCGAGGCGGAGCGGGCGCGCCGGCCGCGCGATCTCCCGCCGCTGGCTCGGGAGCATCTGGAACAGTTCGGCTATGCGGATATTTTCAGCCGTTTCCTGTTCCACATCACGCTGGCCGGGCCACTGGAAGCCGCCCAGCTCGCGCGGGTCGAGGCCGCGCTTGCGGCGGCCGTGGAGCCGTTCACGCGGGGCCCGTTTGCGATCGAAGATCTGTGCCTTTGCGGCGATCCGGGGCAGGGCGGCCTCTTCAAGGTTCTGAGCCGCCACTCTTTGACCCGCTAGCAAGCCGTGAGATCAGGGCGGTGAACCGGACGATGGCGCAGGCCAGATCGCCGGAATTATCCAACTCGCTCAGCCATTCCGCGTCGGCTAAGGGAATTTCGCCGCCGCGCTCAAGCCGCTTGCCGATGCCGTCGGCGCCCTCGCGGCCCCGCCTCACCAGCCGCTCGCGCAGGACATCGGGCCGGGCGCTGATCTGGATGACATGCGTACGCGGCCATTTCTCGCGCGCCTCCCGGATAACGCGCCGCGAAATATTCAGCACCACAATATTGCCGGTTGCGAGCTTCTCCAGCACTTCGGCGGTAATGCCATAGTCGAGGCCATGCGCCCGCCAGCAGAGGAAAAAGCCGCCCTCCTCCTCGCGGCGGGCAAACTCCGCTTTCGACAAGGCGGCGTGCTGCTCGCCGATCTGATCGTCCCGGGTAATGCAGCGCCGTGCGAAAACGATGGTCTTATCGCCCTCGAAATGGGTACGCGCCGCGTCGAGAAGCGTGTCCTTGCCCGCCCCCGAAGGTCCGACCACGAGGATCAGCGTACCGCCTTCGGGCTTCGGCGGAAAAGGCGGCGCGCTCGAAGCAGGCCCCTGTTCAGGCAATTTTTTTGCCCTCCCGCCAGACATCGCGGATGACGGGCGCGCGCCTCGTCTTGCGAAAGCGGACCAGATCGCCGCGCAGTCCAACAGCGATTTCACCCCGATCGTCGAGCCCCACGGCCCGCGCCGGGTTGCGGGTGACGGTCGCCACGGCCTCTGGCAGGGTGAGGTTGTCCGCCGAATTGTCCAGCAGCAGCGCACCATAGAGGAGCGAGCCGGGCACGTAATCGCTGGAAAGAATATCGAGAACGCCCTTCTGCCCGAGTTCGCGCGCCGACACATTGCCGGAATGCGATTGGCCGCGCACGATGTTTGGGGCGCCCATCAGTACCTGCAGGCCCGCCATATGGGAGGCCTTGGCCGCCTCGACGGTGGTGGGGAATTCCGAAATCGCCATGCCGTCGCGCAGGGCTTCCTCAACATGGGGGAGGGTGGCGTCGTCATGGCTGGCAAGCTTCAGCCCACGCTCATGGGCGAAGGCGACGACCGCGGCACGGTTTCGCGCGCTATGGTTGCGCTGATCATGGATGCGCTGCGTGATGAAATCCTGCAGCTCTTCCTCGGTCATGCCGAACTTACCCTGGTAATATTCCTTGTAGCGGTCGAGATTGGTGAATTGCCGCTGGCCGGGCGTGTGGTCCATGACCGACAGCAGCCGCAGGCGCTTATAGTCCATCAGCGGCTCCAGCAGTTCGATCATGCCCTGATAGCTGATTTCGCAACGCCAATGGAAATAGTGGTCGGCCTTGAGCGCACCGTCGGCCATCTGCTCCTCGATGGCGTCGCTCATCTCGCCGAGCAGCTGGACGCGCGCGGTGCGGCTATGCACTTCGCCGACGCAGATGGCGTTGAAGACCGTCGTGATGCCCGCCGAGGCGATCTCGCGGTCATGGCCGAGCACCGCGGCGTCGCACGGCCAATAGGTCGCCGGGCGCGGGGTGACGTGGCGCTCCAGATTGTCGGTATGCAATTCGATCAAGCCGGGAATGATGAAATCGCCTTCGCAATCGATGGCCGAGGGAAGCTGCGACCGGCCTTCGGAAATACCGGTGATGACATCGCCCTTCGTGGCCAGTGTCCCCTCGATCACGCTATCGCGCAGCACCAGGCGGGCATTGGTCAGTATCGTTTCGGTCATTCGCCTTCATCTTCCTCATAGCCGAGCAGCGACAGCGCCCTGGCCTTCATGCCGTTCATGTCAGCGTAATGCACGAGCGCTTCCTCGCGGCCATGCGTCACCCAGATTTCGCTCGCGCCGGTTTCTGCCATGGTCCCGGTCAGTTCGTCCCAATCCGCATGATCGGAGATGACCAGCGGCAACTCGACCAGCCGCTGCTTCGCCCGCGCCCTGATCTGCATCCAGCCCGAGGCCGCGCAAGGCACTGGGTCAGGCAGCCGCCGTGACCAGCGATCCCCAATCGCGCTCGGGGGCGACAGCACGATTTCGCCTTGCAAATCCTCCTTCTTGACGCCCGCGACCGCGCGGACGTCGCCCAGCTCGATGCCTAGCGCCTGGTAGAGTTCGGTCAGCCGTATCAACGCGCCGTGGAGATAGATCGGCCTATCGTACCCTGCCTTGCGCAATTCCGCGATCAGCCGCTGGCATTTGCCAAGCGCATAGACGCCGATGAGATGACAGCGCTCCGGAAAGATAGCGCGGGATTTTAACAGTTTTGCTATCTCGTCCGAAACCGGCGGATGGCGGAATACGGGAAGACCGAAGGTCGCCTCGGTAATGAAGATGTCGCACCTCGCCAGCTCGAAGCCGGCGCAGGTCGGATCGGGTCGGCGCTTGTAGTCGCCGGAGACGATGGCGCAGGCTCCGCGATGCTGGATGAAGATCTGCGCGCTTCCAAGGATGTGCCCGGCAGGCAGGAAGGTCACGCGAACGTCGTTGCAGTCGACCGCCTCGCCATAGGCTACTGCCTGACGACTGACGGTAAAGTCCTCACCGTAGCGCACGGCCATGATTTGCAGTGTCTCTTCGGTGGCCAGGACCGCTCGATGACCGGGCCGCGCGTGATCGGCGTGCCCATGGGTGATGATGGCGCGATCCACCGCGCGGGTGGGGTCGATGAAGGCACGCGCGGGCGCGCAGTAGAGGCCCTCGGGGCGGACTTCGAGCCAATTCTTGGGATGGGCGGGTGTTTGGGATGTGATCACCATCGTAAAATAAGCAACTTCGCCCGCTTCGCCAACCTTTCGATACGGCTGGTTTCAAGAAATAAGCACGGTCTCATGCGGTTGGGAAAAGTGTATAGAGACGATAATGCCATTCCCGCTGCCGGAACAAATTTCTACCCCGCAGAGTTGCTGTCGCATCTCATCTTACTGGCTGCCGCGCGATGACTTGAAAGCAGCAGTGGTAACCGCTGAGAACACCTGACGAACCAAATCTAACCAACAATCGAAGGAGTACGGAAATGGCTCAGGACCGTTGGAGGGATGACGACGACGATCGCTCGGACAACGAGCGCCGCTATGGACAGCGATCGAACCAGGGCGGCTATCGTGGCGGTGAACGCCAAGGTTATGAATCGGGCCGCGACTACGGTCAGTCGAACCGCTACGGCCGCAACTCTGATAATAACAGTAATTATCAAGGTGGCGGTTACGGCAACAATCAAGGCGGCGGCGACTACGGCTATGGGCAAAACCGCGACCGCAACGATGAAAACTATTCGCGCGGCTACGATAATTCCCGCGGCCGTTCCTCAGGTCAAGGTGGAGACCGTGGGATGTGGGACCGAGCCAGCGACGAAGTATCGTCATGGTTCGGCGACGACGATGCGGATCGCCGCCGCCGGATGGATCAGGATCGGGGCGGACATTATGGGCGGGGTCCGAAGGGCTACACCCGGTCGGACGACCGGATCGGCGAGGATGTGAACGATCGGCTGACGGACGATTCGCGGCTGGATGCGTCTGAAATCGAGGTCGAGGTCAGCGAAGGCGAGGTCACCTTGACCGGAACTGTTACCAGCCGTGAGGACAAAAGGTATGCGGAAGACATCGCCGAACGCATCTCCGGCGTGCAGCATGTTCAGAACAACCTGCGTGTTCAACGGGACACGTCTCAGGCTCAGTCGCTGATGAGCCGCTCCACCGGAACGAGCAATACGAGCGGCACATCATCTACGACCGGCACATCGTCTTCTACGTCCGGCGGCTCTTCGTCCAGCCGTAAGGACCGCGGCTAGCTAGCAGAGCGAGAACCTCGCCCTTGAGGCGAGGTCCTCGCCGCCGCGTAGGTAATGTTGCCCATGGACCGGTGTTGTTTAGGCAATGTTCACTACGGCGGACGAACATTCTAGCCATAACCTCCTCAAGTGGAACGATAACGGGAACGGTGCGTTTCGCTGTTCGGGGAAGATGCATCCGTCAAGACTTTCAACATGAACCGTGGGCAGGGGATTGTATTTTGGGAGAGCCAGGTTGCCATACCATGTGCGCACCCGCACCTTGGAAGATCCTGGTCGTCGAGGACGAAGTCTTGATTCGCCTGATGATCGCCGACGTTCTCATGCAGGCGGGATTTCAAGTTATTCAGGCGGCCTCGGCCGACGAAGCGCTGAAGGTGCTGCACAGCTCCGTCGAGATTGACGTCATCGTGACGGATGTCCGCATGCCGGGCAGTCTCAACGGCCTTGAGCTTGCCAGCCGCGTGCGCACAAATTGGCCGGCGCTAAAGATCGTCATCGTGTCCGGAGAATGCCCGGCAGCGCTAACCGGCGTTTCGGCCGATGCCCTGATCGGCAAACCTTTTCACCCCAGGGACGTCGTAAACCGTGTCAAACAGCTTCTCGGCGCCCAAGAATGACCAACGCTGATGTAACCTCGGCAGCGACAGGCAGCGCGGAAACTCTCCTAGTCGTCGAGGATGAAATTCTTATCCGCCTGGCGATCTGCAGCTATCTGCGCGAATGCGGATTCAAGGTGATCGAAGCGGCCAATGCCGACGAAGCACTGATCGTTCTCCAAGCGCCTGATCTGACAATCGACTTCGTGCTGAGCGATGTCGAAATGCCGGGCACAATGGATGGGTTTGGCCTGTCGCAATGGGTGCGCACTCACAAACCCGGCATGCCGTGTGTCCTTGTGGGCTCGCCGTCAGGGGCCGTGGATGCGGCCGCGGATCTGTGCGAATCCGGCTCCATGCTGGCGAAGCCCTATGAGCCGCATATTCTCCTGGACCGGATCAAGCGCACCCTCCAGGAACGCAAGGCCGGGGCTAAGAATGCGGGCACATCGGCGCGCGAGCAGTAGCCCTCCGCCGCGCAGTCTGAAATCACCGCCGAATGGGGTCTACAGCGTCGGCAGTGTTTCAATCACCTGGCGGCACTCCGCGGGCTGGCATAGCGCGCGACAACACGCACCTGCGTACCCACGCCGGCCAGCGTCGCCAGATGCGTGACATGCTCGTTCATCATCCGGAAACAGCCCGAGGATGCGGCCAGTCCGATGGATCTCGCGTCGTTCGTGCCGTGGATTCGATAGAGGGTGGTGCCGAGATACAACGATTTCGCGCCAAGCGGATTTCTGATGCCGCCATACATGATCTTCGGCAGACCGGGCTCGCGCTCACGCATTTCCGCCGGCGGATGCCAGTCGGGCCAATCGGCGATTCGGCTTATCGCTTCCGTACCGGTCCAGGTGAAGCCTTCCCGCCCTACGGAGATCGGGTATTCGTAGGCCTGATTGCCCTGGAGCACGTAGTATAGGCGCCGGCCGCCGCTATCGATGATGATCGTGCCTGTTGGCTCGGCTCTCGGCAGCGACACCACAGGGGGCGCTACGGCCCTGATCGCCGGGCGGGGCCCGCCATCCATGAATTCCGGGTATATGACGTGAGATTGTCTGCGGCGCGCTTCATAATCGCGATCGAGGAACTGCCGGTCCCTGCGCCGGTCGCTATCGAATACCGGTTTTCCGTCGATCCATCCGGCCTGCGCCATCGCCTCGGGCGCACCCACCAAAGTTGTCGCGGCCCATAAGGCAGCGCTCACAGATATAATGCCTAGCTTATTCACTGCAGTTCCCCATAACACTGCGATCCAGCGGATCACCCAGCTAACACCTGAAATGCAGACGAGTTCTCCTTACCCGAGTCTTCCGTTCCGCCCTAGCCCCGTCCAACATTAAATGCGCGGACATGAATGCCAACCATCATAGCACTTACCTGGGCACGCCTTTATATAAGTCGTTAGGATCATGGCGGCGGTTCAAGCCAGCAAAACAGAATTCCATGGACAGACTGCTAACACGGCCGGGCGTCAAAGGCGCCGTGCCCGACTACGTCGAGCGCTGGTTCGCCGGTAGGGGCTGGGAGCTCCGCCCCTATCAGCGCAAGATGATCGACGCCTTTGCGCGGCGGCAATCCACACTGCTCGTTGCGCCGACCGGCGGCGGCAAGACGCTGTCGGGTTTTCTGCCTTCGCTAATCGACATTCACGAGACGCGGCCGACCGGTCTGCACACGCTCTATATCTCGCCGCTCAAGGCGCTGGCCAATGACATCGAGCGCAACCTGCATCGGCCGATCGCGGAAATGGGGCTGGCCGTCAAGGTCGAGAGCCGCACGGGCGACACGCCGTCCGCGAAACGCAAGCGCCAGCGCGAGCGGCCGCCGCATATTCTGCTGACGACGCCGGAATCGATCATGCTGATGCTGTCCTTTCCCGATGCCCGGCGTCTGTTCGGCGACGTGCGCTCGGTCATTGTCGACGAGGTGCACAGCTTCGCCCCGACGAAACGCGGCGATTTTACCGCGCTGGCGCTTGCACGGCTTGCCCAGTTCGCCCCCGACCACATCCGCTTCGGGCTTTCAGCGACGGCGGCACGCCCTGACGTGCTGGCGGAATGGCTTTCCTCGGGTAGCCAGCCCGCCGCCGTACTGAAGGCCGGGCTGAGCGCCAAGCCGAATGTGCGCATCATGCGGGTGAAGAACCACATGCCCTATAGCGGCTTCATGGCGCAATACGCCGTGCCGGAAATCTATGCGGCGATAAAGGCGACGCGAAGCTGCATCGTCTTTGTCAACACCCGCGCCCAGGCTGAGATGCTGATGCAGTTTCTCTGGGAGGTGAACGAGGATTCCCTGCCAATCACCGTCTATCACGGCAGCCTGCAACGCGAACAGCGGCGCAAGACCGAGGCGATGATGGCGGCGGGCAAGCTCCGCGCCGTGGTGGCGACGGCGGCGCTGGAACTCGGCATCGACTGGGGCGATGTCGATCTCGTCATCCAGGTGGGTGCGCCGAAGGGCGTCAGCCGGCTGTTGCAGCGGATCGGCCGCTCCAATCACCGGCTGGACGAGCCTAGCGAGGCGCTGCTTTGCCCCGCGAACCGCTTCGAGGCGCTCGAATGCCAGGCCGCGCTGTTGGCGATCGCCAAGGGCGCGCTGGATGGCGAGGAACCGGTCGACGGCTCGCAGGATGTGGTCATTCAGTACATCGTCAATTGCGCTTGCGGCGAGAGCGTCGACCCGGACGAACTCTTCGCCGAAGTGACCGGCGTCCTGCCCTACAGCGCCCTGGCCCGCGAGCAGTTCGACAAGCTTTTCCGCTTCGCCGTCGATGGCGGCAATGTGCTGGCGCACTACGAGCGCTACCGGAGACTGCACCAGGGCCCGGACGGGCGTTATGTCATCGCCTCGAACGCGGTGGTCCGCCGCCACCGGATGAATATCGGCGTCATCATCGAGGCGGCGCGGCTGAAGGTCATGAAGCTCAACAAGACGGGCAAGACCGGCCGCATTCTCGGCGAGGTCGAGGAGAGTTTCGCGCAAGGGCTGACGCCAGGCGATACGTTCATGTTTGCTGGCGAATTGCTGAGTTTTGTCCGCATTCGCGCGCTGACTATCGAGGCGCGTGCGGGCAAGGGTGGCGAGCCGAAAATCCCGGCCTATGCCGGCGGGCAGATGCCGCTCTCGACTTATCTCGCCGATGGCGTCCGCCATGTGCTGAGTACGCCCTCCACTTGGCGCCGCCTGCCCCGCGACGTGCGGGAATGGCTGCAGCTGCAGCAGGAGTTTTCCATCATCCCGCCGGAAAATACCCTGCTCATCGAACATTTTCCGCGCGGGGGCGTGCGCCATACGGTCTTCTACACATTCGAGGGCCGGCGCGCGAACCAGACGCTCGCGATGCTGGTGACGCGGCGCATGGAGCGGCAAAACCTCAAGCCGCTCAGCTTCACCGTGTCGGATTACGGCCTCGCCATCGCCAACCTTGAGGATATCGGGGAAGACGCCGCCTTTGCCCTCGTTTCGCCCGATATTCTCGGCGACGATCTGGAGGAATGGATCATGGACGCGGCCATGCTGCGGCGTTCGTTCCGGCACGTGGCAATCGTCGCGGGGCTGGCGGAGCAGCAGCATGTGGGTGCGCCGCGCGCCACGATGAGGCAGCTGGCGGTGAATACCAATCTCATTTATGACGTGCTGCGGCGGCACGAGCCGGATCATGTGCTGCTGGCCGTCGCCCGCCGCGACGCCGAGCGCGAATTGCTGGACGTGAAGCGGCTTTCCGATATGTTGCTGCGTTTCTCGCGCAATCTTCTTTATCACGCGCTCGACCGCGCTTCGCCGCTCTCCATCCCGGTGCTGACGGAAGTCCGCACCGAGCAGGTTCGCGGAGCCGGGGTGGAAGTGCTGCTCTCCCAGGCGGCCATGGCGAAGGAAGCCGAAAGGTTGATCGAGGATGTCCGTGCTGCCCTTGCCTGAGGCGTCGCCCTGCCAAACGCGGATGCAGATCGATTTTGCCGGGCAGCGCGTGACGCTGAATGCCTGCGGCGCACTGTTTCTCCCCGAGCTGCGGTTTCTCGTCGTCGCCGATCTGCATCTGGAGAAAGGCTCGTTCTTCGCCGCGCGAGGCAATCCCGTCCCTTGCTACGACACGCGCGACACGCTGCTGCGGCTTGCCGAAACCATAAGGATTTATGCGCCGCGCGCCGTCATCTGCCTCGGCGACAGCTTTCACGACCGGGGTGCCGGGGCGCGGATGCGGCTCCCGGACGCCGCATCTGCTGCTGGAGCTGATCGGCAGGGTGGAGGAGTGGATCTGGCTGACCGGCAATCACGATCCGGAGATCCCGGAAGGGGTTCCGGGCCGGGTCGCGCCCTGTATCAAGACTGGCACGCTGACCTTGTGCCACAGGCCGGAAGACGGAGCGGCGCCGCTGATCGCCGGACATTACCACCCGAAGCATACGATGCGCCTTGCCCGCCAGCATGTCTCGGCGCGCTGCTTCGTGCTCGGCGAGGGACTGCTGCTGATGCCGGCGTTCGGCGCCTATGCCGGAGGACTGAGCACACTCGATGCCGCGATCGGCAGCCTGTTCGACCCCGCGCCGAGCGGCTATGTGATGATCTACCGCAATAAGCTCTGGGCCATTGGCCCTGGGTGATACGAGACTTCTTAGAACAGTTCCAAGCATTCTTTAGAATCATTCCAAGCTGCTGATAATAATCGCGCTTTTCTGTCTCACCCGGCCGAATTCGCTGCAATTATTGTTGACAAGCCTAGTCGGGATAGCTTGTCTAGGGCGGTACGCCATTGCG
Organism: uncultured Alphaproteobacteria bacterium; assembly: GCA_963731855.1. Taxonomy (GTDB): domain Bacteria; phylum Pseudomonadota; class Alphaproteobacteria; order Rhizobiales; family Rhodomicrobiaceae; genus R-RK-3. The sequence goes on from CAVSXH010000005.1 coordinate 938,460, forward strand.
CGGACTCGCTCCCTGCGAAAGTCCGATGCCAGGGCTTTTAACCCTGCCTATTGGAGGTCGGTCATGAATTCTAGTGCTTTGCGCTGCGTTGGCGGCGCGCTTCTCCTTGCGGCCGTTTCCGGGCCGGCCCTTGCTCAGAGCAAGGAGGTCAATATTTATTCACTCCGCCAGACGTCCCTGATCCAGCCGCTGCTCGATGCCTTCACCCAGAAGACCGGCATCAAGACCAATGTGATCTTCGCCGATAAGGGGCTGATCGAGCGCATCGCGGCCGAAGGCGCCAGCAGCCCCGCCGATTTGCTCCTGACCGCCGATATCGGCTTCCTCACCAGCGCTGTGGATCAGGGCATCGCCCAGCCGATAAAATCCGCCACGGTCGAGGCCAATATTCCCGCCAATTACCGCGACCCGGCGGGGCTGTGGGTCGGGCTGACCTCGCGCGCCCGTGTTGTCTACGCGTCCAAGGACCGGGTCAAGCAGGACACCATCGGCTATGAGGAACTCGCGGATCCCAAATGGAAGGGCAAGATCTGCGTCCGCTCCGGCCAGCACCCCTATAATGTGGCGCTGCTCGCCTCGATAATTGCTCACAAGGGCGAGGCCGAAGCGAAGAAATGGCTTGCCAGGGCGTGAAGGAAAACCTGGCGACCAAGCCGACCGGCGGCGACCGTGAGCAGGCAAAGGCGATTTTCTCCGGCCAATGCGATATCGCCCTCGGCAACACCTATTACATGGCGCTGATGGCCTCCAACGATAAGCAGCCGGAACAGCAGGAATGGGCGAAGTCGATCAAGGTGCTGTTCCCCAGCGCCGCCGGGCCGGGCACTCACGTGAACATCTCCGGTGTGGTATTGGCCAAGAACGCGCCGAACAAGGACAACGCGGTCAAGCTGATCGAATTTCTGACCTCCGATGACGCGCAGAAGCTTTATGCGGAACTCAATAACGAATATCCGCTGAAGGGCGGCGTGGCGCTCTCGGGTGTGGTGAAGTCCTGGGGGGAGCTGAAGGCGGACCCGCTGTCGCTGGCCGAAATCGGCAAGAATTGCAAGCGCGCCTCCGAACTGGTCGATGAGGTCGCCTTCGATCAAGGCCCGAATTCGTGAGCGTCGGGATTAGCGGGCCGGACGCTGCAGTCCGGTTCGCGATTCAGAAATGGTGGAGCGATCGATGGCTGAAGCGAACCCACAGGGGCGCTTGATGCGACCCTCCGCCGGAACCCCGGCGGAGGCGTTGCGAAAGGGCGAAAGGCTGGTCGGCCTCGGCTTCCGTTGCTGGCTCAGCGGCTACCAGAACCGCACGATACGCAGCTGGGAAAATTGCTGGACTCATTATTGCCGGGAGCTCGGCAGTCGCAATGCCCGGGTGGCGATGACAGATCTTTCGAGCTGGGTTGATTTCGGTCCGTTGCCACGCGCTGCGGGACATCGAACTGTGCCCCTATGAATGCCCCTCGTTCTGCGATGACGAAAAGCTGGCCATCTCCCTCATCGCCGCCAGCGCGCATGGCGGGTGTCCGGCGCTTCGTGCCTGTGCCGCCGCGCTTCTGGGCACCGAGCAGGTGGAGCCGGTGCTGAAGACTGCCGCGCATTTCGCCATCACGCTGGAGACTTCGGGCGTGACGTTTGCACCGGCACGGGCATGATCCGCAAGACCCCGTTCTGATTCCATCAGAACGAGAATCAGGCACTCAAAAAAAAGCCGCCCCAGTGGGCGGCTTTTTTGCAGAGAAAAAGGGCGAGAGGGCGAACCGATGGGGGCTTGGGGGGGCATGAGGTCCGCCCTCTCTGGGGAAATCATCTAAATTACGAGGTTTGGGATCGTCGGCAGACGGAGCTAGGCTCCGCCTGCCTGGGTATCCGTCCAGGGCCGCTATTGCATCGGTTCCCAAATCCAGTCTAAACGCGATACTGACTTCGTTTGGGGTACTGAAAACTCGAACCGTGGTCCAGCAACCTGGAAAAACGGCGGGTAAACTCAACGCAACGAACACAACCCTACGCAACGCTTACTAAAATCATCAAATCAAATAATCAGTGGTAACCTTTTTTGTAATTTGGGACCGCCGCAGTCTTATTCAATGCCTCTACACTAAAATTTACAGCTTCACCGCGTAACTTTTTCGCCAACATCTCCAACAGCGAAGCGTGAATCTTTTTTTCTGGTTCGAGGTGCGGGGGGTTCGAAGCTAAAAATCTTAGCAGTTCCTGATATTCCGGCATCTTGTCCCTCGTTATTATTTCGTCCGCCGATGTGTCTTTTATGTCCCTTGCTTGTGTCGAAACTATGGCTCAATTGCTGAAATTTCTTGACACTGACTCAAAGGTCACGTTTTCCCGTTACTTATCCACAATCTGCGTACGCGTCAAGTGTCGCCACGGCCTCCATTGCGTGAAGTCATGACAGAAATTTAGGGCATGACTAAGGGCTTGCAAGGGCCTGTCCCGACCCGGCGCAAAAGTGATCCAAACGTGTTGGAAGTGGTTAGAGGATGTTGTGCGAGCCGTCACAATAGGGCTCGTCGCTGGTCTGCTTGCAGCCGCATAGATTGGTGGTTTCCGTGCGAGAGGCCGTGAACAGCAGCGGTTCGACGCCCGTTCCCTTATGCGACCCGTCGCAGAATGGCTGGCGGGCGGAGCGGCCGCATCGGCACCAGGAGTAAGTCCGCCCCTCGATCAGTTCGACGAGAAAAGGATTGAGCTGCGCGGCGACCGGATCGGCCATGACATTCTCCCTCGCGCGGCATCTGCCCGCCGGCGGCGCGCGCAGGAGATGGATTACCCGAAGATCAGCGCGGATTGCAAGCGGTGCGACCCCTGATCGCCGCGCTGCGGATTTGCGTGTTTCAGGCACGGGGCCGCGCCCCGTGACTGGGACGTCGCCCTCGCTGGACGCCTCCGTGGGCTCCGTACTGGCGGCGACGTTCAGCGTCTTGATCTCGCAGGCGGCATCGAGCATTGAATAGCGAATGGTAAAACTCAAAAACCCGGCAAGACCTTGCCCAGGAAAATTCGGTCGTCCCGAGCACGTCCACGGGCTTGTGGAAAGCTGTGGCTATGACGGGGCCGCTAACGGTTTCCGCGCGCATCGAGAGCTGGCCGATCGCGGGGAATTTCACCATATCGCGCGGGTCGAAGCGAGAAGCTGTCGTGGTTGTCGCCGAGGTGACCGACGGGCTCGTCACGGGGCGCGGCGAATGCGTTCCCTATGCCCGCTATGGCGAGACCCCGGAAGGGGTGCTCGCGCAAATCGAGGCTGCTCGGGAACAAGTTCGCGACAGTGCTTCTTCGAACCATGCCGCCCGGCGCCGCGCGTAACGCCCTGGACTGCGCCATTTGGGATTTCAAGGCGAAAACGGACGGGTAAGAGTGTCTCCGCACTGGCGGGGTACGCCGAAATGAAGCCGGTGCTCACCGCCTATACGATCAGTCTGGCGGCACCGGAGGTAATGGCCGCGAAGGCGCTCGCGGTGCCGGGCTACCCACTGCTGAAGCTTAAGCTCGGCGGCGATGGCGATGTCGAGCGCCTGAAAGCGGTCCGCGCCGCGCGTCCCGATGCCCGTCTGATCGCCGACGCCAATGAGGGATGGCGGCCCGAGCAGGCGCTCTCGCTTTTCGCCGCGTGCGCGGAGTGCGGGCGTCGAGTTGGTGGAACAGCCCTTTCCCGCCGGCGAGGACGCAATTCTCGCTGAAATCGCCCGATCCGTGCCTGTATGCGCCGACGAATCCGCCCATCCCGCCGCCGAGCTGAGACAGCTCGCCGGGCGCTACGATGCGGTGAATATCAAGCTCGACAAGACGGGCGGCCTCACCTCCGCGCTGTCCATGGCCGACGAGGCGCGCCGCCTTGGCCTGAAGATCATGGTGGGATGCATGGTCTCGACGTCGCTCGCCATGGCGCCCGCCCTTATTCTGGCGCAACACGCGGATTGGGTCGACCTCGACGGCCCGCTTCTACTTGAAACCGACAGAAAGCCGGGCCTGCAATTTTCTGGAGCCTTCATTCAGCCGCCGCCGGCTGCTCTCTGGGGCTGAGAATCAGCCCGCCGCTCCAGAGGCGCATCAGCGCAACGCTTGCCGCCAACCCTATACAGGCGAGCACGGCCATGGCCAGATAGGCGCGGCCCCCATAAGCACGATAGAGCGGTCCAGCCGACAGCGAGGCCAGCCCCATCACCACGCCGGCGGTGATCGAGGCGTAAAGCCCTTGCGCGGACGCCGCCAGCCGGTGCGGCAGCGCCTGACCCATGAACTGCATCGCCCCCAGATGAGCCGCGCCGAATGTCAGCCCGTGCAGCGATTGGAGCACGAACAGCAGGGGAAGCGATGGATCGGCGGCGGTGAAGAGCCACCGCAGCACCGCCGCCGCTCCCGCCAGCCCGATGAGCTGCGCGGGCCCGAGCCAGCGGCCGACCCACCCAGCATAGGCGAACAGCACGATTTCAGCGATCACGCCGACTCCCCAGAGAAGGCCGATCACGGCAGGCGAGATGCCGATCGAGGTCCAATGGAGCGTGCCGAAGATGTAATAAAGCGCATGGGCCGACTGGATCGTGCTGGTTGCGGCGAAAAACAGCCAGAGCATCGGCGCCCTGACGAGCTGCGCCAGATCGGCAAGCCGCAGCCTTTGCAAGGGGAGTCCCGGCGCATCCTGGACCGCCCGATCGTAGCCCCCGCCTCGCGGCAGGCCGTAAACGGTCAGCGCCACGCTCGCCGCCGCGCCGATGAACATCCAGAGCGCGGCTTGCGGGCCCCAAAGCTGCAGTGCGGCCCCGCCTGCCGCCGTCATGCCGATATAGCTCAGCGAGCCCCACACGCGCATCCGCCCGTAATCGGCGCGTCCCGCCCGCGCGCCTGCCAGCGCCACCGCGTCCGTCAAAGGGATGACCGACATCCAAAACAGCGTGAACAACAGGATAACCGCGAAAATCGTCGGAAACCCGCCGGTGAGCGGCAACATCAGCGCCGAAAGCAGCGACGCCCAGGCCACGGCTTTCAGCATCGTCACCGGCCGCCCGGATCGGTCGGCGAGGAAGGTCATCGCGGGCGTGAAGATGGCGCGAACGAACACCGGCATCGCGTAGATGAACGCGATTTGCGTTTCATCCAGCCCGCGCCAGCGCAGCCATACCGGCAGAAACGGCATGTAGCAGCCGATGATCAAAAAGGTCGTGGCATAAAAGACCGAAAGACGAAGTCCGAAATCGTCGTTCGGCGCCCATTTCCCCAATCCGCTTCGCTCAAACACGGCCGGTTAAACCATCGCTAACAGTTTGCGCCGATAGTCTGGGGCAGCCGGATCGCGCCCGTCCGGAACCACAACAGTCACAGTCCCAGGCAATGCACGCAACGATGTCACCGATCACCGCTCTCACTTCCGATTATGATGCCATCGAGCGCGCTATTCGCGAGACGAGTCGCGGCCGGTGGTTTCTCTCCTGCTATTTGCAGCGCAACCGTTCGGCGGAAACGAAAATGCTGCTCGACGCCATCGCCAAGCTGGAATCGGCGATGCGCGACAGTGGCCATGTCGTGGAGGCCATGAGCCCATTCGATGCCGTAGCGACGGTGCGGGAGGCAATCGGCCACGCGCGCGGTGACATTGCGCAGATGCCCAGCTTTGGCAGCGAGGCGACCGAGCTGCCGCTGCGCCGGTTCAGCTTCGAGAGCATACCCGCTGCGGTGGCACGCGAGACCCAGTCGATTCGCGACGCCGCCGCGAATATCCAGAGCGCCGCCTACGCCATGCAGGCGGCCGGCGTGTTCCATGGCGTGGCGCGGCAGATGGCGGAACGCGCGGAAGAGATCGAGCGCGCCTGCTCGGCACAGGATGCGGCCCTCAACCGAGCCGGCCGGATGGCCTCGCTGCTCAGCGAAATCGAGGCCGAGATGATGGCTTTGTTCGACGAGGAACAGGACGAGCCTCCTTTCGGCGAAGGCCCCATCGGGGAGATCCGCCAGTTCTTTGGTTCGCGCGATAAGGACCGCGCGATTCCCGATGTCGTGATGGAAGAATTATCCGCTGTCCTTGGCGAAAATCAGCGGGATGACGAGTTCCGCAATCCTTTCGATCGCTGACTTCTCACGCCGGGCCGGCGCCAAGACTTTCCGCCAATACCGGCGGATCGATATTGCCGCCCGAAAGCACAAGCGCGACCGGCGCCCCCGACACCAGGTAATGGCCGCTCAAGCAGCGCCGCCAGGGCCGCCGCTCCACCCGGTTCGACCACAAGCTTCAGCTCCCTGAAGGCGAAAGCCACGGCCGCCCTGACCTCTTCGTCGGTGACGACCAGGCCGCCCGCCAGCCGATCCTTATTCATGGCGAAGGTCAATTCGCCTGGCTGCGACATGAGCAGCGCGTCGCAGATCGAGCGGGCGCCCGGGGCATTGCTTTCGCGCACGCCGCTTTTCAGCGAACGGGCGTAATCCTCGAAGCCTTCGGGCTCTACGGTGTAGATGCGCGCATCCGGCATCGCCGAGGTGACCGCGAGCGCCGTTCCCGCCGTCAGTCCGCCGCCGCTTGCCGGCACCAGCACGGCCTCAAGCTCGGCGCCCGCGGCCTTCGCCTGCTCAGCCAGTTCCAGCCCGACGGTGCCTTGCCCGGCGATGACGTAGAAATTGTCGAACGGCGCGACGAACGCCATCTTGCGCTCGGCCGAGATCGCGGCGGCGATGGCGTCGCGGTCCTCGCGATGGCGGTCATAGAGGACGATCTCCGCGCCCGGATCGCCGCGTGCGCTCGACTTTGATCGCCGGCGCATCCGCCGGCATCACGATCACCGCCGGGATGCCGCAAATGCGCGCCGCTTCGGCCACGCCCTGCGCGTGATTGCCGGACGAACAGGCGACCGCCCCGCCGGGATAAATCGCCGGATCGATCCGCGAGACGCAATTATATGCGCCCCGGAATTTGAAGCTTCCCGTGCGTTGCAGCACTTCGGCCTTCATGAGCACGCGCGCGCCGACGCGCTCATTGAGAAACTGCGATTCCAGAAGCGGCGTGCGGACGGCGTGCGGCGCAATGGCGATGGCAGCCTCGCGCACATCGTCGAGCGTGGGCAAACGGAGCGGATGGGTCATGGAATGAGCTGTGAGCTGCCTTAAGCGGAATTGACGTTTTTGATGAACTGCCGGGCACAAATTTCCCAGGTGAAGCCGAGAGCATAATCCCGGCATGCGGCGCGGTCCATCGTCAACGCCTGCAGCGCGGCTTCGCCCAGATCCTCGCTGAGGTGGCCGACCTTGCCTTGGACTACGACGTCGCGGGGCCCGGTTACCGGGAACGCAGCGATGGGAACGCCCGACGCCAGCGCTTCGAGCAGCACGACCCCGTAAGTGTCGGTACGGCTCGGGAAAACGAACACGTCGCAGGAGGCGAACGCCTCGGCTAGCGCCTCGCCGAACAGAGGGCCGGTGAATACCGCTTCCGGATGGGTCGCTTTCAGTGAAGTGAGTTGCGGGCCGCCCCCCACCACAACTTTCTTGCCCGGCAGATCGAGATCGAGAAAGGCGTGGAGGTTTTTCTCGATCGCAACGCGGCCGACATAAAGGAAAATCGGCTCCGCGCCGAAGTGCCGGACATTGCGCGGCCGGAACAGCTCCGTGTCGACGCCGCGCGTCCATGGCATTAGGCGCTTCAGGCCCTTGCCCGTCAGTTCCGCGAGCAGAGACGGCGTGGACACCATGATCCCCGCGCCGGCATTATGGAACCACCGCTCGAACGCATAGCCCCAGCGTTGCGGTATCAGGGGCAAACGCGCGCTAAGATATTCCGGGAAGCGGGTGTGGTAGCTCGTCGTGAAGGGGCGTCGCCGGCTCAGGCAATAGGCGCGCGTTGCGAGCCCGACCGGGCCTTCCGTCGCGATGTGGATATAATCAGGCTTGAAATCCGTGATGCGCCGCCGCGCATGGCCGGGCGTGATCATGGCGAGCCGTATTTCCGGATAGGTCGGCAAGGGCACCGTGCGGAAGCCGTCCGGGTTGATGAACTCCACCTCATGCCCCCAGCGCAGAAGCTGTTCCGTCAGGCGTTCGTAGGTCTGGACGACCCCGTTGACCTGCGGCCGGCACGCATCGGTCGCGATCAGCAGGCGCATCACGCCGCAGCTGCGGCTTGGCCGAGCGGTATTACATTGGTCTTCTCGGCTTCGACGATATCCGCCCAGCGGATAAGCTCGAATTTGCCGTCGAATGTCTCGCCGACCGCCGTTGCGCTTTCCACCCAGTCGCCGCAATTGATATACGAGATGCCTTCGATCTCGCGCATCGCGGCGAAATGGATATGGCCGCAGATCACCCCTTCAGCGCCGTGACGCCTGGCTTCACCGGCGAGCGCGGTCTCGAAATCGCCGATATAGTTCACCGCCGTCTTGACCTTGTGCTTCAGAAAGGCCGAAAGCGACCAGTAGGAGAACCCGAACACGCGGCGGACTTTGTTGAAGCCCGTATTGAGGCCTAGCGCGACCACATAGGCCCAGTCGCCCAGGAACGCCATCCACTTCACATATTGGATGACCACGTCGAATTCGTCGCCATGCATGATGAGGATGCGCCGGCCGTCGGCGGTGACGTGAATGTCGTTGAGCTTGAATTCGATGCCGCCGAATTGCTGCCCGCAATACGCGCGCAGGGCTTCGTCGTGATTGCCGGGAATGTAGATGAAACGCGCACCCTTGCGGACCTTCCGCAACAGCTTCTGAATGACGTCATTATGCGTCTGCGGCCAATGCGGGGTGCGCCTGATCCGCCAGAAATCGACGATGTCGCCGACCAGATAATAGGTGTCGGCGTCGTAAAGCCTCAGAAAATCCAGAAGACAATGGGCCTGACACGCCTTGGTGCCCAGATGCACATCAGAGATGAATAGCGTGCGGTAGCGTTTGGTCAAACTGTCCTGCTCGCCGGGTTGCTCCACAATCCTATCCCAAACGCAATTACGATCTATGAGCTAGTAACGGAGATTCGTATTTCAGTCGTGTGACGGAGCGTCAGCCACGCTCGTCCCAATCGGCGGCCCGCCATTCCGCAGCCCACTTTTAGCCGCATCACGGTCGCCGCGCAACGCATCTGTACCGGGGGCCTTAATGCTCCCCCGCCCCGTATCCTCAATTCCATGTTAATTTTAACCATTCTCGCGGCTTGTGCGTGCGCGGCGAAACCGTCCGCTGTTAAATTACGTAAAAAGCTTCGAGTCCTAACTAGGTGCGGGGTCTGTCATGCGTTGCGCGAAGCGTTTTTTTGCGGTGTTTTTGTTCGCCTTCGGGCTTGGAGCGGTGTCGGCGCAGGCGTCGATGCTGGTCACGGTGGATCGTGGCGACCAGTTGATGCGGGTCTATGTCGAGGGGGATCTCGTCTATGTGTGGCCGGTCTCGACGGGCCGCATGGGCTATCGGACGCCTGCGGGCCGCTATAGCCCCACAGCGCTTCGCCGGATGCATTATTCCAGCAAATATGACGATGCCCCCATGCCCCATGCGATCTTCTTTCGCGGCGGCTACGCCATTCACGGCACCTATGCGGTCGGTCGCCTGGGCCGGCAGGCATCGCATGGTTGCATCCGGCTGCACCCCGCCAATGCGCGCGAGCTGTTCCGCATGGTCCAGGACTACGGGCCGAGCGATACGCGGATTGTTATTCACTGAGCATGATCCGCAAAAGTGGGTACCGGTTTTGCGATAAAGGTCATGCTCCACCAGCATGAGCAATGCCGTCGAAAGGTGCTTGGGTCGTCTGATCTGATGCGCAGCTCCGCGAGGAAATCGCGCAATCTTGGCCGCTCCGCCTCGATGAACGGGAGCGGCCGGCAGAGCTCGACGGCGGCGATGCCGATCCGCCCGGTAAAAGCACCATTGACCACGCCCTCGCCGAGGCGCGCCGAAAGCCGGGCCGTCAGCCCGTGGCCGATGAGTTGCTGAAGCACGTCGTCGCCGAGCGCCATGCCGCCGGTCAGCGCCAGATTGCCGAGCACCAGCCGCGCAAGCCGCAGCGAGCCAAGAAAGCCGGGACGGCCGCCATAGAGCGTCGCGAGGCGCCGGAGCATCGTCAGGATCTGGATAGCGACGAAGGTGACGTCGAGGATCGCGGAAGGGCTGATCGCGGTCAGCAGCGAGACGCGGCGGACGGCCAGCCCGATGATGGCCTTGGCCTGGCGGTCGAGCGGCGTCAGCATCTCGCGTTCGGTGAGGATGAGCAATTCGCGAGGAGAGAGCACGTCGCCGCGATGGTCCGCGAGCCGCCGCGCGCCCCAACGCAGCTCCTCGCGATCGGCGAACAGGCGCGCAATGCCGGTGGAGACGCCGAGCGCGGCCTTCTTGTCGGCCTCGGCGAGCGCCGCGTCCGCCTTGAGACGGATTGCGGCGACCCGGCCCAGCCGGAGGAAACCAAGAATTTCGCGCGCGGCGATCATGAAGGCGGCGAGTGCGGCAATGAGCGCCAGCGCCAGTGCGAGATAGCCCAGCCAGCCGCCTCGCGCGAAAAGGTCGACGACAAAATTTGTGATCCAGATGGTCACGGCGAGCGAGGCAAGGCCGCTGAGCGCGGCGAACAGCACGCTCGACCAGCGAATGCCGCGCGGCTTCAGCAGGGCGGCGGCCGGCGACGCTGCGGCAGTTTGCTCCGCTTCGAGCGCGCCGCCGGGACTTTCGGCCAACGGTTCGGGCGCGGACGGTTCCAGCCGCTTATCGTCAAGGTTGAACACCTGCGGTTTGCGGGTTTCCTCGTCGCCGCTCATGCGAGTTTGTCTCCGATCAGGAACTGGATGGCGCGGTCCAGCCTTATATGCGGCAGTACGGGCGACCCGCCAAAGCCCGCCGACTGCGGGGCAGGGGGCCGGAAGCGGAGAAACTGCACGCCGCTGGCGCGGAACTGCTTCAGCCCGGCGTCCTCGGCGGCATTCGATGGGCGCGGGAAGATCGCCGGGAAACAGCGCGATTTCGGTACCGCCATCGAAATTCTGCCCGTCCAGGCGTTCGCCGGCAAGCGGCGTTCCGGCGATGCAGGCCAGCCTGCTGCCTTGCTGCGCTCGCCTCGACCTCCCGCGTCGCGCGGATGGCCGCCAGCGCCGCGGACTGCACCGATCGCGCCGGCAAACTCCGCTCGGTCTATGGCGTTCTGCACCAGCAGCCTCAGGATGGCCTCCAGCCGGTCGTGGCTGGTGTGATGGATGTGGTCCGCCTTGGTCGCGGCGAACAGGATGCGGTCGATGCGCTTGCCGAGAATGCTCGCCAGCCAGCTATTCGTGCCGGGGCGGAAGCAATTCAGGATCGCGGCGAGCGCCCGCTCGAGGTCGGCGACGGCGGCGCTCCCCGCATTCATCGCGCCGAGCACGTCCACAAGCACGATCTGCCGGTCCAGCTTGGCGAAATGGTCGCGGAAGAACGGCTGCACCACATGCGCCTTATAGGCTTCGAAGCGCCGCTCCATCATGGCGTGCAGCGAGCCGCGCTGCGCCTGACGCGCCCGTCGGCAGATCGAGCGGCATGAAGGTGACCGCCGGCGACCCTTCCAGATCGCCCGGCATCAGCATCCGGCCGGGCGTGACCGTCGAGAGCAGATTGCGGTCCGTCCGGCATTGGCGCAGATAGGCGGCGAACAGTTCGGCGCCGCGCATGGCGGTCTGCTCGTCCTCGGCCGCTTTCGGATCGAGGCTGCCAAGGAAGCTGTGCCAATCTTTGGCGAAGGCTTGACGCTCCGGCGCGCGGCTCAGAGCGAGCGCTTCCGCCGACCATCCGGCGAAGCTGAGCTTCAGCAGCGGCAGGTCCAGGAGCCATTCGCCGGGATAGTCGACGATGTCGAGATGCAGGGTGGAGGTGCCGAACTGCCGCCAGACGAGTCCGGTCGGCTCATATTCGAGCGTCAGGCGAAGCTGGCTGACGCGCCGCGTACTGTCCGGCCAGTCGGGCGGGGAGCCGGTCAGCCTGGCGAGGTGCTCCTCATAGGCAAAGCGCGGCACGCCGTCATCCGGCTGGGGCTCGAGAAAGGCGCGGAGCAGTCGTCCTTGCGTTGACGCGGTGAAGAACGGCAGCCGCCCGCCATGAATGAGATTATGCACGAGCGCGGTGATGAACACCGTCTTGCCGGCGCGCGCGAGGCCGGTGACGCCCAGCCGGATCGAAGGTGTCAGCCAATCTGCGGCGCGTCCGCCCGCCGAGCGCGCCAATCCCGCCAGATCGTCGAAGATCACCGGAGTGCCCGGACGGGCAGGGATTCCGCCGGTCATGATGGCGCGCCTCAGTTGCCCCATCGCCAGAAGGGCCGGTAAGGCACATAGGCGGCTCTTCCTCTTCATCATCGTCCGCATAGGCGTCGGCATCCGGGTCGTCGGGGTTGAGGGGCGGACGAGTGAAATAGCCGTCATGGGCGGATAAGGCGGCAGCCGGTCGGCATAACTGCGTCCGCTATAACGAGGATCGCTGCGCGGATCGGCAAAGTCTCGTTCGTTGTCGGTGACGCCCCTGCGGATCGGCATAGGCGGGATCGTCCGGGTTCGGCTGCATATCCTGGGACGGGGCATAGCGCGACGTGTCGTCGCCGTTCGCATCCGGCTGCGCCTGGCCGTCGCGCGAAGCATAGGCGCTGGCGCCCTGCTGACGGAAGGTCAGGCTGCTGGCCGTGCTGTCGTCGGAATAGCCGGTGATCTTGCAGCCAGTGCCGGAATAGATCGGCGCCTGGCCCTGGAGAAGAATTTCGCCCTTCGATTTATCGAACGAGCCCTCGACGAAATAATCGACCGGGTCGCAGCCGACGCGGAACAGCTTGGCGTAGCCGGCAAGCCGTCCGTCGGCTTTCTCTTCGCCATCGAACAGGACGGTTCCCTTTTTCACACCCGCGGTATCGAGCGTGTTGCGCGGTTCGGCGTAGACAAGCTTGCGCTTGCTGCCGTTCTCTTCAAGCACCATCAGCGAGCCATTGTGGTCCCAGCTCGTATTCGCATAAGCCGGCCAGGACAGAAAGGCGCATGCCGCACCGAAGGCGGAAAAAGCGCAGAGCTTTCGAAAGCTGCCCATGTGGGATCTCCTTATTACCCCAGTGCACCAGCATCCAATATAACAGCACCAAGATGAACGTTTACGCTTTATCAGCTATCTTTACGTCGCACCATGAAGGCGAGCCGCTCAAAAAGATGCACATCCTGCTCATTTTTCAACAACGCACCATGCAGCGGCGGTATGGCCTTTTTCGGGTCGCGCTCGCGTAGCGTGTCGGCATCGATATCTTCGTTCAGCAGAAGTTTCAGCCAATCGAGCAGTTCCGAGGTCGAGGGCTTCTTCTTCAGGCCCGGGACTTCGCGCAGCTCGTAGAAGATGGTCAGCGCTTCCTTCAGCAGCCTTTGCTTCAGGCCGGGGAAGTGGACATCGACGATCTGCCTCATCGTGTCGGGATCGGGGAATTTGATGTAATGGAAGAAGCAGCGCCGTAGGAAACGCATCGGGCAGCTCCTTCTCGTTGTTCGACGTGATCATCACGATCGGCCGCTGCACCGCCTTGATCGTCTCGCCCGTCTCGTAGACGTAGAACTCCATGCGGTCGAGTTCCTGCAGCAGATCGTTCGGAAATTCGATGTCCGCCTTGTCGACCTCGTCGATCAGCAGCACCGGGCGCTTGTCGGAGACGAACGCCTCCCACAGCTTGCCGCGCCTGATATAGTTGCGGATGTCCTTGACCCGCTCGTCGCCAAGCTGGCTGTCGCGCAGCCGGCTCACCGCGTCGTAATCATACAGACCCTGCTGCGCCTTGGTGGTCGACTTGATGTGCCATTCGATCAGCGGCGCGCCGACGGCCGCCGCCACCTCGTGCGCGAGCACCGTCTTGCCCGTGCCCGGCTCGCCTTTAATGAGGAGTGGGCGTTCCAGCGCAATGGCGGCGTTGACGGCGACGCGCAGATCTTCGGTCGCCACATAGGTGCTGGTGCCTGCAAAACGCATCATAAGTCCTGGTTTGTTGCTTGGCAAACTTACGCGGCCCGACGCGGCCATGACAAGCTTTACGCGCGCGTAAACCGCCGACGCAAAGCTCAGGGAACCCCGCCGGGCAAATTTAAGCAAATTCTTTTTCATATTACGGTTTCAAATTTACGTTTCGTAAGCGTTGATGGTTCAGCCTGGGGCGAAGCTTAGATCTAGCTTAAGCCAGGAGGCGTAAAATGGGGTTGCTCAACGCGTTGACATCGGCGCCGGGTCTGCGGCAGTTCGCGCCTGCCGCATCATATGAGCTGCCCGACGACTACCGCGCCTATGAACCGGAGCTCGACCTGCCCTGGGGCGAGCCCGAGACGGAGCCGGCCGAGGCCGAGAGCGAGGACCAACCCGCCCCGAGCACGCTTTTCCTGGTTTGCCGGCAGAATGGCATGACGTCGCGCGAGCGAGCCCATATTCGGCGCGCCCACTCCTTCGAGCGACGACAATCTCGCGCTTAGCGAGGACGGCTATCTGATCAATGGCGACGGCATGTTCCTCCTGGGGCTGCCCCTGAATGAAGAGGGCCGCCCTGTTGCCCGCGAGCCGCAAGTCGTGCGTCTCGATACGGCGGGCATCGAGACCATGCCGACGGGCCGCATGCACTACCGCGCCAATCTGCCCTCCTATCCGATGACGGCGAATGCCGATTTCGATGTTACCGGCAGCGAGCTGCTGGACAAGACCTTATTTGCCCGCGATCCGTCCGTGCAGGGCTCCGGCATCGTGCTTGGCGACGAGCGGATGAAATTCCTCGACCGCTCGCTGGCGGGCGGCTCGGTGCGGATCATCGCGCCGGACGGCCAGGTGGTGCAGCTGGTGCTGCGCTGGGCCAAGGCGACCTCATTGCGCAGCGCCGGCCGCGATAGCTGGAACCTATTCTACCGGGTGCGCCGCGACCCGCGCGCCGGCGAAGTCGCCTGGAAGAATATCGGCCATCACTTCATTTTCGGCGCGGAAGGGCGGCTGGAGGAAGCTTCGCTCGCTATTCCGGTCATCGACATGATCGCCGACGGTGTGCGCCTCGGCAATGTGTCGATGATCTTCGGTTCGGCCGGGATCACGCAATTCGCCGACCGGGCCGGCCTCGTCAAGGTGCTCAAGGCCGATGCCGATGGCTATCTCGGCGGCGAGTTCTCCGGCATTTCGCTCTCGGCGCGCGGGCGGCTGTTCGCCCATTACAGCCAACGGCACCATGCGCCCGCTCGCCGATATCCACTTCGCCGGCGAGGAGTCCTGGTTCGAGCCGGGCGGCGAAAGCTGGCGGCAGGGCGCAGATCGGCGCGTAGCCTAACGCTGTTAAACGCTTAGTCTTTTCAGAAAATTGTGCGGTGATCATAGACTTCGTCGCAGCTTCACGGCTGTAGGTTGCGATTGTTGATCTTGACTCGAAGGCGATTAAGGCTAAATACGTGCCGCACATGTGTGGCCTTGGGCAGCCGGACGTAAAAGAGCTTTGGGCGCGGCAAGGGCACTGAGAGGCGGCAGCGCATTATCAGCAAGAGGTATTCCATGGGCTCCTCTGATCTGCCGGACGATTATCGGCCGTCGGACGACGAGCCATTCATGAACGAACGTCAGCTCAGCTATTTCCGCAAGAAGCTGCTGGATTGGAAGAACGAGATTCTGAAGATCCAGCCGCGAAACCCTCGATAATCTGCAGGATTCCGGTCAGCATCCGGATATTACCGATCGCGCCAGTTCGGAGACCGAACGGGCCCTGGAGCTGCGCGCCCGTGACCGGCAGCGCAAGCTCATCGCGAAAATCGACGAAGCTCTGGCGCGGATCGAGGATGGCAGCTACGGATTTTGCATGGATACGGATGAGCCGATCAGCCTGAAGCGGCTGGAAGCGCGCCCCGTCGTCGAGCGGAGCCTCGAAGCGCAGGAACGGCACGAGCGTAGAGAGCGCATTTATCGTGATGAGTGATTGATCGAACCGGCGTGAGCATGGCCCGCAAAGTGGAAACCGCTTTGCGATGAGATCATGCTTCAATTTACGGAACAGGCCTGGTTCCAATCTCCATCAGGCTGATTTGGCTCTACGCGAAAGGCGCAGGTATATGGCTGTCTTGGTTACGGGCGGGGCAGGGTATATCGGCAGCCACATGGCGCTCGAACTCGCCGATAATGGCGAGACGGTTATCGTCCTGGACAATCTTTCGACCGGGATCAGCCGGCTGGTGCCGCAGGGTGTCGTGTTCGTCGAAGGCGATGTCGGCGACGAGGCGCTGGTCGGCCGCATCCTCAGCGAGCATCGGGTCGATTCAATTCTGCATTTCGCCGGGTCCATCGTCGTGCCCGAACTCGGTTGCCGATCCGCTGGGCTATTATTTCAACAACACGGTGAAGTCGCGCAGCCTGCTCGCCGCCGCCGTGGCGCACGGCGTCAAGAACTTCATTTTTTCATCGACGGCAGCGGTCTACGGGACGCCGGCCAAAGTGCCCGTCGCGGAAGATGCGCCGATGCAGCCGATCTCGCCCTATGGCGCGTCGAAAATGATGACCGAGCGTATGCTGGCCGATACGGCGGCGGCGTTTCCGCTGCGGTACTGCGCCTTGCGCTATTTCAATGTCGCGGGTGCGGATGCCGCAAGCCGGTCAGGTCAGGCGACGCCGAAAGCGACCCATCTCATTAAGGTCGCGAGCGAGGTCGTGACGGGGAAGCGGGCGCATCTGGACGTGTTCGGCGTCGATTATCCGACGGCGGATGGCACCTGCGTCCGGGATTATATCCACGTGACGGATCTGGTGCGCGCCCACTGGCATGCGCTGCAGTTCCTGCGCGGCGGCGGCGGCAATCTCGTGCTGAATTGCGGCTATGGACGCGGCTATTCGATCCTCCAGGTGATCGAAACCGTGAAGCGGGTGTCGGGCGTGGATTTCGAGGTGCGGATGGCTCCGCAGCGTGCGGGCGATCCGGCGGAACTGGTCGCGGATACGCGGCTGATTCGCGCGACACTGCCATGGCGTCCGCAATTCGACGACATCGAGCTGATCGTCGAGCATGCATTGAATTGGGAGAGGAAGTTGGCGGCGCATCATCGGGCGCAAAGATCAGCGGCCGAATGAACCGGCCTGGCGCCGGCTCAGACGGTAGATTGCACGCTGTACGGCAGCGACAACGCTCGAGCGTCACTTATTTCTTTTCGACATTGGGAACGGCGCGGCTCCGTCTTCCGCGGTGGCTCCGCCGAGTCGGCCCGCTCCGCTCCGTCTCGGATGCGGCGCCTCGTCCGTGCCGCTGCTGCCCGCGCTGTTGCCTTCGGCGGGCTCGTCGAGAAACATCAGGCCTTCCTCGATGGAGACCACTTCATTCCCGTCGAATTCATATTCCTCGCCGTCGGCCATTTTCATCGTGCAGCCGGTCTTGCAAATTCCATCAATGACTTGCGACGGCTTGATCAGCACTTCCTGAGTGCCGGACGGCTCCGTCAGTGCGATCTTATGATCGGCCGTGTCGCGGTTGGTCAGTTGCAGTGCCTCAGCCTGTGAAGCTGCCGCAAGCGCCGCCAAACACGTCAGGACATATACGCTTCGCGTCATGTTTCGTCCGTTCGACTGACTCAAAGGGGGAATCAAAAAAAGAGAAAGGGAAGAATTCCTTCTTCCCTTTTGACTGGTACAGAGAGAACCTTACTTCTTGCCGCCCTTCTTGGCGGGGGCAGCAGGTTTCTTATCAGCCGTTTTGGTCGCCGCCGGAGCAGCTTTCGGCTTGGTTTCTGTCTTCTTTTTCATTGGCTTTCTACCTTTGGGCAATGCGGATCTAGTCCGCAGGTTTGCAATCTGATCTGCGATATGCCATTACGCAAATGAATTTTTTCTCTGTTTAATATCGAAAAAATCGATGCGTGGCCCCTTACGGCGCTGGAATCATGGATATTACGCTCGCCAGAACTTTTCTGACAGTCGCGGAGACAGGCTCATTCGTTGAGGCTGGGCAACGACTCCACGTCACTCAGTCGACGATCAGTTCACGGATTAAAGCGCTGGAAGACGTGCTCGGACGGTCGCTTCTGGACCGGTCCAAATCAGGTGCGACTCTCACTCCCGCTGGTCAACAATTCCACAAGCACGCACTCGCTTTGGTGCGAGTTTGGGAACATGCGCGGCTTGAAATCGGCCTGTCGGAAGCGCATCGCGACCATTTGTCCGTCGGCGGTCAACTGAGTCTCTGGGACGGCTTCCTGCTGAGCTGGCTCGTCTGGATGCGCGGCAACATTCCCGACATCGCCATCACCGCGACCACCGGCTCCTCGATAGGGCTGATGGACCGGCTGATCGAAGGCACGCTCGACCTCGCCATCATGTACCGGCCGACGAATCGCCCCGGCCTGATCATCGAGCATCTCTTCGACGAAGAACTGGTGCTGGTTGCCGGCGGCGGCGAGCGGAAGCAGCCCATGGCGAACTATGTCTTCATCAATTGGGGGCCGGAATTTCAAGCCGACCACGCTCTCGCCTTTCCGAATCTGCGCCTGCCTGGCCTGTCGCTCGACCTCGGTACGCAAGGGGTCCGCTATCTGCTGAATGCGCGAAGCGCCGGCTATTTTCCGATCAGGTCCGCGCAGCCCTATATCGATTCCGGGGAGTTGGCGCTGATCAAGCGCTCGCCTCGCTTCGTCTATCCGGCTTATGCGGTTTATCCGGAAGATCGTGACGAGGAAGCCTATGAGCCGATACTCGCCAGCCTGAAGCAGATCGCGTCGGCGCTGACATGAAATCCAAGGCGGAGCTATCAGATGCCGATAAAACGTCCGTCACCTTCACTGCTTGCGAATATCGGCGTTGGCGTTCTGCTCCTGATCGTCATCCGGTCTTTGAGCGAGATATTCCGCCTCGAGTATGTTCGTGGTGACGCGCTCACGACCGCGGAGATTTGCCCCTTCATCGCGGGCGCGTTGGGCGCGGCCGTGGCGCTTGCCGCTGCATTGCTGGCGAACTGGACTGAGCGGCAGCGTCTGTCCGCGACAATCGCGCTATGTGCCGTCATCCTGCTGTTAATCTATAAGGTGTCCGCCGTAGGCTGACCAGGCGCGAAGCTCTACGCGACCTCAAGAACGATTCGCCCGCGCACCCGCCCGGATAGGATCTCCGGCGCAAGCGCGACCACATCGCGAACAGGGCGCGTTTCCGTCATCGCGTGCAGCTTGGCGAGGTCGAGGTCGCGGGCGAGGCGCGCCCATGCCTCCTGGCGCTTCGGCTTTGGCGCCATCACTGAATCGACTCCGGCGAGCGTGACGGAGCGCAGAATGAAGGGTGCGACATTGGCGCTCAGATCCATCCCCTGCGCCAGTCCGCAGGCCGCGACGGTGCCGCCATATTTGATCTGCGACAGCACATTTGCCAGCGTATTGCTGCCGGCGACGTCGATCGCGCCCGCCCATCGCTCCTTTGCCAGCGCACGGGGCTTTCCGCTCAGCTCTTCGCGCGGAAGAATTTCGCTCGCGCCGAGCGATCGCAGATAAGTCCGCCGTCTCCTGCCGGCCGGTCGATGCCGCGACCTGATAGCCGAGCCGCGCGAGCAGTGCTACGGCGACGCTGCCGACGCCGCCCGCCGCGCCCGGTCACCAGCACCGGCCCGTTCTGCGGGGTCACATCGTGTTTTTCGAGGGCCATGACGCAAAGCATCGCCGTATAGCCGGCTGTGCCGAGCGCCATGCAATCCGCCCGGGAAAGCCCTGCGGGGACCGGAAGCAGCCAATCGCCCTTGACCCGCGCCATCTGCGCATAGCCGCCATAATGGGTTTCGCCGAGCCCCCAGCCGTTGATCAGCACTTCATCGCCTTGCTTGAAGTCCGGATGCGCTGATGCGGCGACAGTGCCGGCAAAATCGATGCCTGGGATCATCGGCCAGCGGCGCACCACCGGTGCCTGGCCGGTGATCGCAAGGCCGTCCTTATAGTTGATCGTCGAATGGGTAACACGCACGGTCACGTCGCCGTCCATGAGGTCGTCTTCGGTAATGCGCGTCCATTCGGCGGTCTGTCCGGTTTCGGATTTGGAAAGCAGCAGGGCATCGAAGGCGGTCATATCGCAGGATCCTCGAAATGGCGGCGGCTCGAAAAATTGACAATAATCAGATGATTAAATCAAGGCCTATGTCCATCCCGCAGGGATCTGCAAAGGGAAGCCTTTCCGATTATTTCTGCTCCGCATCGCCGTTTTCCATTTCTATATCTTACCTACTACGCATTCTTCCGCAAGAAGCGCCGTTTTTGCGCCACAAAACAAGTTTTTCTTGCGTCACTTCGTAAAAAGAACTTAGACTTAAGGTTTACGGCGAAGCGGTCTTCATCAGATTTGAAGATTCTTTGTCCTGAGCAAAAGGCCAGCAGCATCGCCTGGTTCGGCCAGGCTTGCTTGAACTGGCCGCGACCGGGAGGAAAACGATGGCGTTGGCTGTAAGTTGGAAGATGGCTGCCACGGCGCTTGCATTCGGCTTTGTAGGCGCGATGCTGCTGGGCATGCTCTGAATCGGCTCAGCACAGTTCCCATGACAAAAGTAAAAAGCTGCGGTGTCCCCGCAGCTTTTTGTTTTACCCGAGCCGCGGCGCCGGGCTACTCCGCGCGGGTCGGGGAAGCAGGCGCGACGGACGCCGTGCTGCCGCCCTGCGGGATCGCCGCCATATCGGCCGTGCGCGATTGGAACCAGCCTTTTTGCGGAAACATGCGCTCGCGGAAGAACTGCGTGACCTGGCGTGGCTGCATGATGCGCCGGAACTCCTCCGAGGGCGGCGTAATCAGCAGCGTCGCAACGAGCGCCCCGCCCATCAGCATCGACGCGCTGGTCGAATTCCGGTCGAACAGTTTCAGCGCGCTGCCGAACGAGCGCTTGATTCGCGCGCCGGTAATGTCGACGGAATAGATTTCGTCGAGCACCAGATGGATGAGATAGCCGAAAAACACGAACAGGCCCGCCATCCAGGCAACGACCGGCTCGCGGCCCAGCGAATAGGCCAGGATCGCGGTGGTGAAGGCCATGAAGAACAGGCCGGCCAGCAGGGAATGGAAAATGCCCCGGTGTATCGCGTTGCGATGGAAAAGGTGATAGGCGCCGAAACGGATCGCGATGAATACGGCCAGCCATATCAGCCATAGTTCGGTGATGGAGTAGCTGGCTTTGAAGTTGAACAGCACGATGAAGGCGATCGCCAAACCCAGCCCGGTAAACAGGCTGCGGGACGGGACGGCTTTTTCCAGGTCAATATCCGGCAGCAGGCTGCCGATCACGCCTGCGGTGGTGAGCGTCAGCAGATCGGCCGAGGGCACGATGTCGGCTGCATAAGTTGCCGAAGCGCCCAGCCCCGCGCCGACGGCTCCCCAGCCCATATGTGTCGCAAAATCCGCCATGTGTTCGCCCTCGTGGATGAAATTAGCGGGAAGTTAGGCGATTCGGGCTAGGCGGCCGTGGGATGCCCGCCGGTCATGCACAGGAAAGCGCTTGCGGGAATGCCGCATGCCTGTCTCTCTGAAACATGCGCAAAGTAAATTTCATACAGGCGATAGAAACTTCATTTATCCATAATAGAACCAAATCTTGCCATCCGCGCCTCCGCACCCGAGCGGATGACGAATCGTCTTGTCGAGAACGCAGGGATCGAAGAGTGTGCCCATTTTTCGAGCAGCGGACCGCGAGTGAAGAGGCCGGACCATGAATGAGCTCAATGTCGCCGCGATATCGGATGAAGTACGCAAGGCCGTGGCGGAGCAGGAGGGAGCCGACGGGCAACTGGCGGCGACCTTCGCCTCGGCGCTGTTTTCCCGCACAGGCAATGGCGGGGGCGGGGCGCAGGTGCCGGAGCGGCTCGCAAGGCTGGCGCTGAACGCCTTCGCCTTTTACGGGGAACGCGGCGACGGCGCCGTCAAACTGCGTGCCTATGATTTCGAAGATGACGCCGCGCTCGGGCCGGTGACCATTATCGAGGCGATCAATGACGACATGCCGTTTCTGCTGTCGTCCATGCTCGCCGAAATCATCGACCGGGGCCTCAGTGTCCGCTTTGTCGCTCACCCCATCCTGAGGGCGCAGCGGAATAGTGAGGGCCGGTTGACGAATCTGGCCACATCGGAGCGGCTGCCAGGCGGGGGGCGCGCCGAAAGTTTCGTTCACATCGAAATCGATCCGGTCGACAGCGAGGCCGAACGCCAGGATCTGCTGCGCCGCCTGGGCGAAATCCTGGACGAGGTCCGCATCGCCGTCACCGACTGGATGCCGATGGTCGCCCGTCTGCGTGAAGCGATCGAAACCTATGAAATCCGCCCCGCCGCCGGTTGCCGTGGACGAACTGGCCGAGTCCATCCAGTTTTTGCGGTGGCTTGCCGATGGCCATTTCACCTTCTTGGGCTTGCGGGAATATGATTTTCTGCTGAGCCCCGAAGGCCAGCGCCTCGAACCGAAGCCCGAGACCGGCCTCGGGCTGTTGCGCAATCCCGATCTCCATGTTCTGCGCCGCCCGGGCAGCACCACGGAGATGAGCTCGATCGCCCGCGAATTCTTCACCGCGCCGGCGCCGCTCATCATCGCAAAGGCTAATTTCCTTTCCCCGATCCGCAGCCGCGTGCATGTCGATTCAATCGGCATAAAGCTCTACTCCGAAGACGGGATTCTCAAGGGCGAGTTGCGCGTCGTCGGGCTGTTCTCGGCTTCGGTCTATAATGAATCACCCCGGCGCATCCCGTTCCTGCGCCATAAGGTGGAGCAGGTGTTCCGCCGCTCGGGGAACGGACCCAGCAGCTATTCGGGCCGGGTTCTCACCAATGTTCTCGAAACCTTCCCGCGCGATGAGCTGTTTCAGATCTCCACCGATCAACTCGCAGCCGTGTCCGACGAAATCGTGCGGCTGGAGCTGATGCCGCGAACCCGCGTCTTTGTCCGCCGCGACGAATTCGGCCGTTTTGCCTCCGTGCTGATCTACGTCATGCGCGAGAGCTACACCACCCAGGTGCGGGAGAAGATCGTCGGCCTGCTGGAGAAGGAATTCGAGGCGCGGATGACGGAATTCACGCCGGTGTTCACCGTCGGCCCGCTCGTGCGCCTGCATGTGGTCGTCTGGGCGGACGACGGCACGGTCCCGGAGGTCCCCGCCGAGCGCCTGGAAGCCGAGGTGGAAAAATTCGTGCGCACCTGGCAGGACGAATTGCACGATCTGATCCGCGCGAAATACGGCCGCACCACAAACGGCATTCTGCGACGCTACGGCGAGGCGTTCCCTCCAGGCTACGAACATGCCAACCCGCCCAGCCGCGCCCTTGATGATATCGATCGCATCGAGGCGCTTTCGGCGGACGTGCCGGTTGGCATCCATCTGTTCCGCGACGACAAGGCGCCGCCGCACGAATTGCGCGTCATGCTGTATCAGCGCAATGAGCCGATCTCGCTGAGCCGGCGGGTGCCGGTGCTGGAAAATCTCGGCTTCTCGGTGATCGCCGAGCAGACGCATGAGCTGAAAATCGGCAGCAATGGGGGCGCAAGGACCGTGTTCCTGCACGACCTGCTGCTGGAGACGGCGAATGGCCGTCCGCTCGATCTCGCCGCGCATCACCAGCGGCTTGAAGAGTGCTTCCTCGCCATCTGGCGGAGCGATGCGCACAACGACCAGTTCAACCGACTTATCATCGAAAGCCGGCTGAATTGGCGTGAAGCGGCGCTGCTGCGCGCCTACAGCGCCTATCTCCGGCAGATCGGCGCACCGTTCGGGCAGATCTATGTGGCGCAGACCCTCTGCCAGCACGGAGCGATCGTTGCCGATCTGGTATCGCTGTTCCACGTGCTGTTCGACCCCGCACGCGGCGCAGAACCCAATGCGCGCCAGGCGGACGCGGCGCCGATCGTCGCCCGCATCGAGGCCGCGCTCGAAAATGTGAAAAGCCTCGACGAAGACCGGATGATCCGGCGCATTCTCAACCTCGTCCAGTCGACCATCCGCACCAACTTCTACAAAACCCCCACCGAGCTTGCTGGCGGCGCCTCGATCGCCATCAAGATCGCCAGCGGCAAGGTCGACGCGATGCCCGCGCCCAAACCCTTCGCCGAAATCTTCGTCACCTCGCCGCGCTTCGAAGGCGTGCATCTGCGCGGCGGTCCGATCGCGCGTGGGGGCTTGCGCTGGTCCGACCGGCCGCAGGACTTCCGCACCGAGATTCTGGGCCTCGCCAAGGCGCAGCAGGTGAAGAACGCGATTATCGTGCCGCAAGGTGCGAAAGGCGGCTTCGTCCCCCGCAACATTTCCAAGGATGCGACGCGCGATCAGACCATGGCGGAGGGCATCGCCTGCTACCGCTCGTTCATCGCCAATCTGCTCTCGGTCACCGACAATCTCAAGGACGGGCATGTCGTGCCGCCCGCCGAAACGGTGCGGCTGGACGGCGACGATCCCTATCTGGTGGTTGCCGCCGATAAGGGCACCGCGACATTTTCCGACATCGCCAATGCGCTGGCGGTCGAGCGGGGATTTCTGGCTCGGCGACGCCTTCGCGTCTGGCGGCTCGGCCGGGTACGACCATAAGAAGATGGGCATCACCGCGAAGGGCGCCTGGGAAACGGTGAAACGCCATTTCCGCGAAATGAACATCGACATTCAGACGTCGCCTTTCCGGGTGATCGGCGTCGGCGACATGTCGGGCGACGTGTTCGGCAACGGTATGCTGCTGTCGCGGCAGATCCAGCTTATCGCCGCCTTCGACCATCGCGACATCTTCATCGACCCGACGCCGGACACCGAGGCGAGCTGGGCGGGAACGTCAGCGGCTGTTCGAGCTGCCGCGTTCGAGCTGGCAGGATTACAACCCCGAGCTGATATCGGAGGGCGGCGGCGTGTTTAGCCGCTCGGCAAAGAGCGTTCCGCTGTCTGTGAGGATGCAGCTCCTGCTGGGCACGTCGCTCAAATCGGCTTCGCCCGCCGAAATCATCCGGCTGCTGCTCAAGGCGCAGACGGAGCTTCTGTGGTTCGGGGGCATCGGCACCTATATCCGGGCCTTCGGCGAAACCGATGAACAGGTCAACGACCGTGCGAATGACGCCATCCGGGTGACGGCGATCGAAGTCGGCGCCAAGGTGATCGGCGAGGGCGCCAATCTGGGCACCACACAGCGCGCTCGCATCGAGTTTGCGCTGCGCGGCGGGCGTATCAATACCGACGCCATCGACAATTCTGCGGGCGTGAACACCTCCGACGTCGAGGTGAACATCAAGATCGCCGTGGCGAGCGCCATGCGCCAGGGACGGATCACGCGGGAGGAACGCGACGTCATCCTCGCTCAGATGACCGACGAAGTGGCGCACGCGGTGCTCCGCAACAACTATCTGCAATCCCTCGCCATCAGCCTGGGCGAAAAGCGCGGCCTCGCCGATCTCGGCTTCCAGACGCGGCTGATGCATGCGCTGGAGTCGGTCGAGTTGCTCGACCGCACCATCGAACAACTGCCCTCCGATGCGGAGCTCGCGGAAAGGCGGCAGAAGCGCCAACCCTTGACGCGGCCGGAATTGGCGGTCCTCCTCGCCTACGCCAAGATCGCGCTCTATTTCGAGCTGATCGGCTCGCCGGTCGTCGACGATCCCTATCTCAGCCGCGTGCTCGCCGATTACTTCCCGGCGGCCATGCGCGAGCGCTTCCGCGAGGAGATCGAGACCCACGCGCTGCGCCGCGAAATCATCGCGACCATGCTCGCCAATGGAGCGATCAATCGCGGCGGCTCGACATTCATCATCCGCCTGAAGGAAGAAACCGGCCGCAGCGCGGAAGATATCGCCTATGCCTTCGCAGCCGCGATGGG
This sequence comes from uncultured Alphaproteobacteria bacterium, assembly GCA_963731855.1. Classification (GTDB taxonomy): domain Bacteria; phylum Pseudomonadota; class Alphaproteobacteria; order Rhizobiales; family Rhodomicrobiaceae; genus R-RK-3. Next base: position 964,186 of record CAVSXH010000005.1, read on the forward strand.
CGTGTTCAAGCTCGCCGATTATTTCGACATCATCGATGCGCTTGACGCCAAGCTGGACGGCCAGCGCCAGCTCACGCTCTACCTCATGGTGCAGGACATGCTGCGCCGGCAGACGGCATGGTTCCTGCGCCATAGCGGCTCCGAGGATGGGCTTTCCTCGCTCATCGAGCGGTATCGCGAAGGGCTGACACGGCTGGACGACGCCGTCGAGACTATTTTCGACGAGTGGCTGATCGGGCGGATTGAGGATGCGACAGCCAATCTGATCGGCGACGGCATTCCCGAAGATCTGGCGAGACGTCTGGTCCGCCTGAACGCGCTGTCGAACGGTCCCGATATCATTCTGCTCGCGCTCAAGCTTGGGCGGCCGGAAACCGAGGTGGCGCGCATCTATTTCCGCGCCAGCAGTCATTTCCGCGTCGAGGAAATGCGCGCGGCGAGCGAACTGCTCGGCCAGACCGACTATTACAACCGCCTCGCCGTCAACAGCACGCTGAACGCCGTCGCCTCGGCCCAGCGGTCGATCGTCGAAAAGATCTATGCCTTTTCCGGTGGCGAGGAACCCGACTTCGAGACGTGGTGCGCGCAGAACAAAGTCGCCGCCGAGCGGGCCCGCAAGAGCCTTGATGAAATCCTGAACGGCAGCGAGCTCACGCTCGCCAAGCTTACCGTCGCGGTCGCGCATCTGAGGGAGCTCGCCGACGAGTAGGGCTTGATCCGCTGAACGGGGCGCACAAAGGGATGCAAGAGTTTACTGGATCGCCGCTTGTGGAGGGATTACGAAAGGGCGGGTAAAGTCTAATGCTGCGTTAACAGCCGGGGGGCAGTTGCGATGATGGCATCCACGACGGTCGGCGATGCGAGGCCCGCCAGACGAAGCGCCGGCCGGCTCGCGGTCACCTCATGGATGCTGTTCGACTGGGCGAGCCAGCCCTTCTATACGCTCATCACCACCTTCCTCTTCGCGCCCTACTTTGCGTCCTATTTCATCGGCGACGCGGCGCGTGGCTCCGCGCTCTGGGGTTATGCCATGGCGGCGGGGGCGGTCCTGGTGGCCGTCGGCAGCCCGGTTCTGGGAGCGATGGCGGATGCGCGCGGGCGGCTGAAGCCCTACATGGCCTGGCTGTCCGTCGTCTTCGTCCTAAGCCAGGCGGCGCTATGGTATGCGGTGCCCGGCGGCAGCTCCGGCTATATCTGGCTGGTCGTCAGCGCCCTGATCATCGCTACCTGCGCCGGGGAATTCACCACCGTGCTGAACAATTCGCTGATGCCGCGGCTCGTCCCGGCGGATCAGCTCGGGCGGCTCAGCGGCGCCGGCTGGGCGCTCGGCTATGTCGGCGGGCTGATCAGCCTGATCATCATGGTGGCGCTGATCCAGGCCGACGCGCAGACCGGCCGGACCATTCTCGGGCTTGAGCCGATGATCGCCTTCGATCTTCCCTCCCACGAAGCCGACCGTTTCGTCGGGCCGTTTTGCGCGCTGTGGTATGCGGCTTTCGTCATCCCCTATTTCCTGTTCACTCCGGACGTCCCGCCTCGGGCCGATGCCCCGAAGGTGTCGGTGCGCGGCGCGTTCGCCTCGATGATGACGACGCTGCGCAATATCGCGGGCTACCGAGACATCGCCCTGTTCTTCATCGCGCGGATGCTGTTCATCGACGGGCTGCTCGCCATCTTCACCTTCGGCGGCGTCTATGCGGCGGCGGTGTTCGGCTGGCAGACGATCGTGATCGGCTATTTCGGCATCATCCTTTCGGTCGCGGCCGGGATAGGTGCGCTGGTCGGCGGCTTCCTCGACGACCGCCTGGGGTCGAAAACGGTGATCATCTGGTCTCTGCTTCTGCTGATCGTGGGCGCGCTGGGTGTGATCTCCATCGACCGGACGCATGTGCTGTTCACACTTGTAGTCGCGCCTCCTGTCGAGGGCGGCGGCGTGTTCGCCAGCGCCGGCGAGCGCATTTACATCCTCTTCGCCATCCTGATCGGACTTGCCTCCGGTCCGCTGCAATCGGCGAGCCGCAGCCTGCTCGCCCGCCTCGCGCCCGAGGAGCATATGAGCGAGTTCTTCGGCTTCTTCGCCTTCTCCGGCAAGGTGACCGCCTTCGCTGCACCTTTCGTGGTGGCGCTGGTGTCGGACATGACCGGCAGCCTGCAAATCGCGATGGCCTCGATCTTGGTGTTTTTGTTCGCCGGGCTTGCGGTGATGGGGATGATCAGGACGGGGGGGATTTAATCCGGCCGGAATGCTGCAACAAACCGCGTCAGCGATTCGTCTGTCTCTCTGACCGAGCCGGAGTTTTTGTCTCAGCATCGGCGTCCAAGACGGCCGCAAATATGCGCGTCCTTGCGCCGGATCACATGCACGGCGCTTTTGCTCATTTCTGCGTTTCGGCGGCCTTCTTGTTCGGCTGCGGCTTGCGCTCCGGCATCGGAACGGCGGCGGTGGGCACCGCGCCTATGGGGCTCTGCCGCGCCACGCCGACCAGTTTCGCGCAATCGACCGGAAGATCGGCAAGGGTCAGCGGCCGCTTCGCCTTGGCGGGCTTGGCGGGTTTCGCCGGCGTTACCGGCGCGGCAGCCGGTTTGCGCATCCGCTTGAGCCAGCTGTCCACTTCCTTGCCGCAGCCGTCGCCATTCGTCGCCGCGAGAGGCTGCGCCACGCAGTCTTGCGCTCCCGCGGGGCAGGAGAGGCGGACGTGGAAATGGTAGTTGTGTCCCCACCACGGCCGCACTTTCGACAGCCACGGCCCTTTGTCGGTTCCCGCCCATTGGCAGACCGCTTTCTTGATCGCCGGATGCACGAAAATCCGGGCAACCTCGGGATAGGAGGCCGCTCGCTTGATGAGCTTGGCATGATCAGGCGTCCAGATCTTGGGGTCGACGGAAACGCCATCCTCGGCCAGCATCGACACCGCCGCGCGTGTTTCGCGCTCGTCGGGGCTGAGCGTGTTGGCCGGCATCGGGCTCAGCCAGATATCGGCGTCGAGTCCGATCTGGTGGCTGGCATGGCCCGTCAGCATGGGCCCACCCATAGGCTGAGCCAGATCGCCGACCAGCAGGCCGGGCCAGCCCTCTTGCGCCTTGGCGTCCTGGGCGAGGCGTTCCAGATAGGCAACCAGCGCCGGATGACCCCAATTTCGGTTACGCGATAGCCGCATGGCCTGCCAGGTGGGACCGTCGGTCGGCAGAGCCTTGCCCCCTGCCAGACAGCCGCGCGCATAGGAGCCGATAGAGCGGGCCGCGAGTGGCGACGCCAGCTTCTGGGTTCCGAAGATATCCCTGGCGACCGGTGAAAAGACCTTCGCCGCGACGGGCCGCGCTTTCCCGGCCCGCTTTTTCTTTTTCTTTGCCGCCTCCGCGCCTTGCATTCCAACGCAGAGGACGACAAGCAGCAACATGGCCAAGCGCATCAGGCCGATGAGCCCTGCAGCGCCTTTCGATTTTGTAAACCCAAGCAATGAGCGCCTCACCTCACGGTTTGCGGCAGCTTAGCGTATGCCGGTTTGCATTCCAACCCACGCCCCTTGTAACGCTTATCGCTTCCGCAATGAACATGCGGCAACTTGCAATTTGGCGGCTGCGATTAGATTTAAGCCGCTTCTGGGCAACGCGGCGGTCGGATGGGCATGATCACACGGCGAAAGTTTCTCCTGAGTGGAGGCGCGCTGCTCGCGGTGGCAGCCAGCTACGAAATCGTTATCGAGCCTGGATTCCGGCTCAGCATCGTTCCCTGGCCGATCGCACATCCGGGTTGGCCGGCGTGGATGCCGCCTTTGCGCATCGCGGTGCTGACCGATCTGCACGCCATGGAGCCGTGGATGCCGGTGCCGCGCATAGAGCACATCGTGCAGGCGGCCAATGACTTGCGGCCTGATCTGATCGTACTGCTGGGCGATTATGTCGCCGGGATGGCGCGGTATCGCACCGGAACGGTGAGTATCGCCGACTGGAGCGATGCTCTACGTCCGCTGCGCGCGCCATATGGCGTCCACGCGGTGCTCGGCAATCATGATTGGTGGGTCGACCCTCAGGGGGTACGGCGCGGCCTCGAAAAGGTCGGCATCCGCGTGCTGGAAAACGACGCGTTCAAATTGCAAGCGGCGGGGCGGCGTTTCTGGCTGGCAGGTCTTGGCGATCAGCTGGCCAAGCGGGTGAGCGGCCGCTTCGTCGGGGTTGACGATCTCAAGGGTACCGTCGCCAAGACGATGGGCGACAATGATCCCGTCATTCTCCTGGCGCATGAGCCGGACATTTTCGTGAAAGTCCCGCCGCGCATCACCTTGACCCTGTCGGGACATACGCATGGCGGACAAGTGCTGCTGCCTTTCATCGGCCGTCCGGTCGTCCCTTCAAGATACGGCGAGCGCTTCGCCTATGGCCATGTGGTGGAGGGCGGGCGGCACTTGCTCGTCTCGTCCGGGCTGGGCATGAGCGGACTTCCGGTGCGCTTCATGGTGCCGCCGGAAATCGCCCTGGTAACGCTCGGCGCACCCAATATGCCGGCGGCCTAGCCCGCGGCGGCGACTTTTTGCGGCGCGGGCTGCACTTCGGCGGTGTAGTCGTCCATCAGCGTCTTGGTGATCTCGCCGACGGTGAAACCGTAATCGCCGATTTCCGATACAGGCGTCACTTCCGCCGCGCTGCCAGTCAGGAAGCACTGCTCGAAATCCGCCATCTCCTCCGGCATGATCGGCCGCTCCACGATGTTCAGGCCGCGCCGCTTGGCGAGGCCGATCACCGTGCGCCGGGTTATGCCGTCGAGGAAACAGTCCGGCGTCGGCGTGTGCAACTCGTTGCCCTTGACGAAGAAGACGTTCGCGCCGGTCGATTCGGCGATCCGGCCGCGCCAGTCGAGCATCAGCGCGTCGGCATAACCCATGCGCTCGGCACGATGCTTTTCGATGGTGCAGATCATGTAGAGCCCGGTCGCCTTCGATTTAGACGGCGCGGTGCGCGGGTCAGGGCGGCAATATTCGGCCATGCACAAGCGAATACCCTTCAGCCGCTGTTCCTTGTCGAAATAGGTGCCCCAATACCAGGAGGCGACGGCAAGATTGATCTTATTGTTCTGCGCCGAGACGCCCATCTGCTCGGAGCCGCGCCAGGCGATCGGGCGCACATAGCCGTCAACAATGTCATTCGCGCGCACGGCATCGCGGCAGGCCTGATCGATCGCGGCGGCGCTGAAGGGGATCTCGAAGCCGAGAAGCTTCGCTGAATTATGCAGCCGCTCGGTGTGCTCGGTGAGCTTAAAAATTTCGCCGCCATAGACGCGCTCGCCCTCGAACACCGCGCTGGCATAGTGCAAGCCATGCGTCAGCACGTGAATCTTGGCCTCGCGCCAGGCGACCATCTCGCCATTGAACCAGATGAAGCCGTCACGTTGATCGAAGGGTTCTGCCGTCATAATTTCCTCCAGCGGCGGGCATATGCCAGGACGCTAATCCGGCGGGTACCAGGCGGGCCAATCAAATTATCATCCCGCTCAAGCTTTTTGTTTGTGCATCATTTTTCGCGAAACAGCGAATGCCACTTTTCGCGATGGTGCCAGCCTCGAAGCGGTTTCCGGAAAAGTCGTCGATCGTTGCGAGGTTAATCTTGCTCCGCCTAACAAACAAGCGCAAATATGTCAACATGGCTGACATAATTCCAGCGGCTCACCGGCCCGCCCGCAATGACCGGCCCGAACATGACGCCTATGCGGATAGTCCCGGCGAATCCGCGGCGCCCAATGATCCATATTGGTATATCGAGGCGCTGTTTTTCGCCTATCGCGGCTTCACCAGCGATCCAGACCGCATCCTCAATGAGATCGGTTTCGGGCGCGCGCACCATCGCGTGCTGCATTTTGTCCACCGCTATCCTGGGATGCGGGTCGCCGATCTCCTGGAAATCCTGCAGATCACGAAGCAAAGTCTGGCAAGAGTGCTTCGCGAACTGATAAAAGAGGGTTATGTCGCGCAGCGTTCGGGAAAGGCCGACCGGCGCGAGCGGCTGCTTTATGTGACTGAACAGGGCGGCGCGCTGGCCGATCGCTTGGCCGCGCCGCAGCTTTTGAAGATCGGCGAAACCTTGGGGCCGTTGGATGCGGAGGGCCGCGCCGCGGTGGCGCGTTTTCTGGTGGGCATGACGGCGGGCAGCGGCCGGCTCCCGACGGTGAAGCAGGGCCTGCCATCCACCGCGACGGGTGCCGGCCGGACGCGCGATCGGGGGAAAGTCAGTCCCCGCGAGGGCGGGAATGGAAGCCGATTTTCCCGTAAGGGCGTGCGACAACAAAAGGACGCGAGGCCATGATCGATTGTGTCACGAGCGCTCATGGCCGAGTGAGGGGTGAATGAGCGAACAGATACAGAGTGCGGGCGCCGCGCCGGCAGTTCCGGACGACGCGCCGCATATTCTGGTCGTGGACGACGATAAGCGCATCCGCGATCTGCTTGCGCGGTTTCTCCAGGAGAGTGGCTACCGGGTCTCCACCGCCGAGGATGCCGCCGCGGCGCGCGCCAGCATGCGGGGCCTCGCCTTCGATCTGATGATCCTCGACATCATGATGCCCGGCGAAACCGGGCTGTCGCTGGCGCAGGATCTGCGCACCCATTCGCAAATTCCGATCCTGATGCTGACGGCCCGCACCGAGGCGGACGACCGCATCGCCGGCCTCGAAATCGGCGCGGACGATTACATGCCCAAGCCCTTCGATCCGCGCGAATTGCTGCTGCGGATGAAGAACATCCTCAATCGCCGCGTTCAGGTGGCGGCCGGCCCGCAGGAGATCAATTTCGGCAAATTCAGCTTTCATCCCGTGCGCGGCGAGTTGCGCGCCGACGGCGAGGCGATCAAGCTGACGGAAATCGAGCGCAATCTCCTGCGCCATTTCGCGCTGCGCCCCGGCGTGCCCGTGGACCGGGAGGACCTGGCCAATCTCTCCGGGCATGACAGCGAACGCGCCGTGGATGTGCAGATCAACCGTCTGCGCCGGAAAATCGAAGCCGATCCCGCCAATCCCGCTTATCTGCAAACGGTGCGGGGGCGCGGCTACATCTTCTATGTCAATTGATGGCCTCGATCACCCAACATGATCCGATCGTGCCGCTGGGCCTGGGCCACAAGGCGCGGCAATGGCTCAGAAAGCTCGGCGGCTATGGCAGTTTCCTGCTGCCGAAGGGCCTCTATGCGCGGGCGCTGATCATCATCATCGCGCCGATCGTGCTGCTGCAGTCGGTGCTGGTGTTCGTTTTCATGGAGCGGCATTGGGAATATGTGACGCGGCGGCTTACGACGGCCACGGTGCAGGACATCTCCATGCTGATCTCCATGTATGAGGCATATCCGCAACCCGACCGGCACGGCGAAATTGACCGACATGGCGCGCGACGAGCTTGGCCTCGTCGTGCAGTTCGTGCCGGGCGGCGAATTGCCCCCGCCGGGGACGAAGCCGTTTTTCCGCTTTCTCGACCGGACACTTTCCAAGACGATCCGCGACCGGATCGACCGGCCGTTCTGGATCGACACGGTCGGCGCCTCCAACCATGTCGATATCCGCATCGATCTCGGCGGCGCGATCATGAAGGTGCTGGTGCGCCGGAGCCAGACCTACGCCTCCAACACCCATATTTTCCTGCTCTGGATGATGACGACCTCGATCATCCTGCTGACGGTCGCCGTGCTCTTCCTGCGCAATCAGATCAAGCCGATTTTGGCGCTGGCGCAGGCCGCCGAGTGTTTCGGACGCGGGCAGCCGGCGCCGGCAGAATTTCCGCGTGCGCGGCGCGCGCGAGGTGCGGCAGGCGGCGCTGGCATTCATGGAAATGCGCGACCGCATCGAGCGTCATGTCGTGCAACGCACCACGATGCTCGCCGGCGTCAGCCATGATTTGCGGACCGTGCTGACGCGTTTCCGGCTGCAGCTTGCGATGCTAGGCGATACCCCGGAAGTGGCCGAACTCGTTTCCGATGTCGATGAAATGCAGCAGATGCTGGAGGACTATCTCGCCTTTTCGAAGGGCGGTAGCGGCGAGGAGGCGGTGCAGGCGGATGTGTTTGCGCTGCTGAAGGAGATCCATACGGCGTTCAGCGGCGCGCGCGGCAAGCGCGTCGTCCTGAATGCGCCGGACCATCAGTTCTTCGCCACCATTCGCCGGAATGCGTTCAAGCGCGCCGTGATGAATCTGGTGAGCAACTCCACACGTTTCGGCAGCGAAGTCTCGATTACCGCCGTGATGTCGCGGCGTAATCTGGTGATCACCGTGGAGGATGACGGTCCGGGCATCCCCCAGCATTTGCGCGAGGCCGTGTTCCGCCCGTTCTACAGTCTGGACAATGCCCGCAATCAGAATGTGAAGAGTACCGGCCTGGGATTGGCGATCGCGCGAGACATCATCCGCGCCCATGGCGGCGAAATCCACCTCGGCGGGAGCCGGCTCGGCGGGCTGAAGGCGACGATCCGCATGCCGCTATAGTTGTTGCTTGGATGGAGGCGTCCGGTGGCGGACGTTGTTGCAAGCCCCGTACAACGTAAATCTAGCTCGTCATAGAAACTCGCGACCGCAGGAGGCCGCGGAGTAGTGGGTTCCGCCTTCGCAAGGATTGCGAGAGCGTACTGATGGGCTATGCTGGTGCATGGCGCGCACCGGCCTCAATGTCATGGCTGCCAGAAAAACCGGCTTGCCGGCTCCGCACATCGTCCATGCGTTCAAAGCCCCCCGGCAAGAATGTCGGAAACGGCTTGCTTGCGGTTTGCTCCCATCGGACGGCTTTGGCTTCACGGACCGGCACTTTCGTGATGACGTCGCGAGCTGCGGGCTGCACTTGACGCCGAGGCGCGCTTTTCTTGGCCTTCGGTGGAGAAGCCGGGCCATCCAGCGGCTGGCGCAGCTCCTGCGTCCGGTATTGAGTGCGTATAGAGGTCCCAGACTTCCTCTCGCGCATCGAGTGTTCGCGCGATGCAAGCGGGTCGACGCTTGCTGTGGCTTGTAGCTGGTCTTGCGCTTGCGCCATTGTTTGCTTGACTGCGCGTTCGACGAAACAGCGCCGAGATAGCGTCGCGCGCGCCTCTCCGTCCTTCCCCTTGCGCATGATGAGAGCTTCGTTGCGCGATGGCTGTGTTCGATCCGCATATGGGACGCCTGCAATGCCCGGCGCGATGTTGCTTGCGCTGAGGGCGCGCCTCCACGGGCCGCGTCAGCTTGCGCTGGACGAGCCTGCTCCCCTTTATGTTCTTCGAAAAGAGGGCTTGCTGTGACCTTTGCATCGTGAGGTGGCGCGGATTGGGCCGCAGCCGGAGGAGCCTCTGTGCCCTGTGGTGGTAACTCTGCGAGGAGGCGCCGTGCTTTGCCCTCGGTGCTCGTGGCCTCCGGACCCGTTATGGACGGGACCGGCTCGGAGGCGTCGCTGCCATATTGCTCGAACTGCGTGGCCTGCTGTGGCGCCAAGGCGAGTTGCTGCGCGGGTAGTTCAGCCGAAACGGGCATCGTATTGGGCGCGGCATTTGCCGGTCGCTTGGGCTCTCCGTCGGCGTTGCCGCGGCGCGCCTTTCCGGCAGGATCCCGTTGCCTTCGTCCTTGGCTGGCTCGTCTTTAGCAGTGCTGCCGCGCTCTTCCGTCGGCTGCGTGACCGCCGGCCCCTCAGTTTCCGGCCTTCGCCGCTTCGAAACTGGGAGGCTGCGCCAGGATTTCGGTCTTGGCCTCCCCGGCGTCCTCGGCGCTCTCCGCGATCCCCATTTCCGGTTGACTTTGAAATCGACCTTCAAGTCGGATGGGGCGGAGTCCAGCCTCTCACTGCTTTTCGGCGGCGTCGCAACGGCGATCTCGACGCGGCCGCGCCCATCATCCGTCAGAACGGCGTGCCAAACCACGCCCAGCGCCCCCCCGGCGAGCATCAAGGACAGGACGGCAGCGGTATAAAACCGGAACGCGTGGCGGCGGAACTGCCGCCTTGCCTCGAACTCAGGATTGATTTCGCCGTCGCTGCCGATCTCGCCCTTATCGTAGCGGACACGCTTTTCGGCATCGCTCAGAATGCGGTAGGCGATTGAAACCTTTTTGAATGTCTCCTGGGCCTCGTAATCATCCGGGTTCAGGTCCGGATGAAATTTCTTCACAAGATTACGGAAGGCGGTGCGGATGATCTCCGGATTCGCCGTGCGTGGGACGCCGAGTATCTCATACAGGTCTTCGTCAACGATCCGTTCCGGAGCCGGATATTCCTGGATACTCCGTATAGAAGTTGTCCTCCGCTTCCGAAAACCAGGAGGAGGGCGGCATGATCGAGGCGGGCAGCAGCGTGCTCGCATCGCCATGCGCGAAAGCGATCTGATCCTCGGTGAGATTGCGGACATGGGCGAAGCTGGTGCCGATCAGCATCGCCTCGTCGAGCTTTGCTCCCGCCAGATCCGCGTTGTCGCAAACCGCGTCTGTCAAATCGGCGCCGGTCAGGTTCGCGCCGTCGAGGCGCGCATGCACCAGATCGGCGTCGGCAAGGATGGCGTCTTGGAGATCGGCTCCACTCAACGTCGCGTAGCGCAGCGTCGCTCCCGCAAGGTTGGCGCCTCGCAAATTGATGGGGCCGCCGCTCGACGGCCCGAACTGCCGCTGGCTCAGCGTCAGGTTGGCGTCGGTAAGGTCCAGATCGGTATCCGGATTTGTCTCACGCCAAGCGTTCCAGGCCTTGGCGCCTTGGCAAAGTTTCTCCAGATCATCGGGATTTGCCACAATCTATGCTCCCCCACGAGCAAAATTCGTTAACCCAGAATGGCACGGACGGGGACTAATGGCTCAGGCTCTACGGCCATATAGGCGTTTATGAGGCGCGACGTCCCAACCGGGCGAAAAGTGGTGGAAAAGCGTTTAAACTCGAGGGAAATTCCCGATGGAAATAAGGCGAGCGGCGGTCCAGGTTCACTTTTCACGATCACGTCAACTCTTGAGCCGAAGCTGCAATGGCCCAGCACTTTCAAAAAAAATCGTCTCGCAACGCAATAGCCGGAACTACGCAGGCGGGATCACAAGGCGCCGGTGCGGTGCGTTTATACTGCCTGCATTTGCAAAAATGTCACGCCTGCTCGGCCCGGACGGCCGTGCGCGCGCCCAGCACCAAATCCCTACTTTAGCATCGCGCCTTCCGACTAACAGTGCCCGATCCGTTCCGCGAAGCGGCCTGTGCGGAGCACGCCCTAACGGAATGTTAGGGGCTTGTGACCGACACTGAACTATTCAAATGGCGACGGGCCCGACCCATGACCGAAGACGAACTGCCCGGATATAATGAAATTGCCTTCCTGCAGGAGGCAATAGACTGCCTGCCAAACGGTTTCGCTATCCTCAACGCCGAATTTCTGCCCCTCCACGTCAACCGGATCGCGCTTGAGGCCTTCCCGGCCTATTATCGCGGCGCCGAGCGTGGCCTTTCGTATCGCGAAGCGACATTCGAATCCGTTCGGGCGACCTGGCCCCATGCCTCCGAGGAGGAGTGCTGGCAGATGACCGACATGCGCGAGGCCCTGCTTACCTCGGGCAAACCGGCCGACATCGAGAGCGCCGACGGCCGCATCTTCAACATCGTCTATCGGCCGATGAGCGGCAACCGGTACGTGGCCATCTCCATGGATGTGACCGAGCTGCGGCGTGCGTCCAACGAGCTCGAAGCCGCCCGCGCCCGTGCCGAAAGCGTTCGGCGCACGAACTTCGCGTTTCTCTCCAATCTGAGCCATGAGATCCGCACGCCGCTCAATGGCATTCTCGGCATGGCCCAGGAAGTGGAACGCGGCGACCTCAACGGGGAGGAGCAGCGCGAGCACGGACAGACCATCGTCACCTCGGCCAGGTCGCTGAAGATGCTGATCGACGACGTGACCGATCTGGCCAAGATCGAGGCCGGTCAGATGACGCTCGTGCAGACGGATGAGGACCTGGAGCAGCTTCTCGCCCAGCAGCTGCGGCTGTGGCGTCCGCTCGCCGAGGAAAAATTCCTGACCTTGAGCTTGGAGGTCGGAGAAGACCTGCCCCGCCATCTTCGCTTCGATCCTGTCCGCCTGGGACAATGCGTATCCACGCTCCTGGGCAACGCGGTCAAATTCACCGAAAGAGGCGGCGTCGCGATCAGAGCATCACGATATGACCATGCCCACGGCGTTGGCGTACGCATTGAGGTTTCCGATACCGGAATAGGTATGAGCGCCGACAAGGTCGACAAGCTTTTCATGCCGTTCGTGCACACGGAAAGTGCGTTTTCGCGGCGCTTCGGCGGGACCGGGCTGAGCATCGTCTTGGCGCAGAAACTCGCCAGGCTGATGGGCGGCGATCTCTCCGTGGCAAGCGAATCCGGAAAGGGGTCGGCTCTCACGCTCACGATGGTCGCGGAGACGGTGCGGGACCGGGCTGCACCGGCCGTGATCGTCGACGACGAAGCGCATGACGACCAAGCGGGGCGCCCTGGCCCCTCGCATAATAAGCGTGTGCTGCTGGTAGACGACCATCCGCTCAACCGCCGTGTCGGACGGCTCTATCTAGAGCCTGAGGGCTTCATCGTCTCGGAGGCGGTGAACGGCCAGCAGGCGCTGGACCGCCTTACCCAGGAGCATTTCGATCTCGTCCTGATGGATATCCACATGCCTGTCATGGATGGACTTGAGGCGGTGAGGCAGATACGCGGCGGACGGTCCGCCTGGCATGACGTTCCCGTCATTGCCTTTACCGCCGACGCGATGAGCGGGGACCGGGAGCGCTATGTCGCGGAAGGCATGAACGGCTACATTCCCAAGCCGATCGAAAAGCGCGACCTGCTCGCCGAGATCGGCCGCATTCTCGGCTTACCCATAGGCGAGACGGACGACCGCCGCGCTGCCATGCGCAATCCTTCGCCGGCAGCCAGGGAAGCGTCGATGTCTATGCGGTGAGCGGCCCGGAGGAGGACGCCGGCCGCCCGCGCCGTACTTTCACGCGCGGCGCCCGCGAGCGTTTGCAGCACCTCTGCGATATTGTCGAAAATCCAATAATGGCCGGCATTGTCGATACGTTGGGTCCGGCAATTCGGCACAAGCTCGGCAAGGCAGAGCGAGGCCGCCACCGAGACGTTGCGATCGGCCATTCCCTGCCACAGAAAGGCCGGAGCCGCGATCTCCTGGAAAGGCACGTTCCACGGACGCGAGAAAATACCCATCTCCTGCATTCCGGCGCCGATGCCCGGCCGGCAGCCTTCCGCCACCCCTTGCAGCAGATTGCGGCGAACTTCGCCGCGCGACAAAATTTTCCAATCGGATGGCGATGCCCGGCCCATTATGAAGCCGTAAATCGCGTTGGGGGCATAAAGGAACGCATAGCGCCCGAAAGCGAAGACGGCGGCGAGCAACGGCGGCAGCCGCGGCGTCACCCGGAAGGCGAAATAGTGGCCCTTGCCGATCGAAGGCGGCTTCTCCGCACCTGCCATCGGGCCGATGGGGCTGACGAGACCGAGTGCCGAGACACGGTCCGGCAGGAAGGCGGCGCAGGCGGCCGCGTAAGGACCGCCGCCTGAAATTCCGGCCACGGCAAATTGTTCGATTCCCAATGCGTCGGCAAAATCGGCGATGTCGATAGCATAGCTCGCCAGCGTGCGTCCCCGCTGATAGGTCGAAATGCCGAAGCCTGGCCTTTCGGGTGCGATAAGCCGGATGCCGAGATTCGAGCGCAGCGGGATGCGCCAGATGGAACATGAGCCGCGAGCCTGGCGTGCCGTGAAAACCGAAGATCGGCACGCCTGACGGGTCGCCATACTCGGCATAGCCAAGCAGCCTGCCATCGGGAAGCGCGACGGTGAGGTTGGAGCGCGGCGAGGGTGGGCGACGGAGCGTCTGGCATGTCCATGATCGAGTTCGCTTTTGCCGGCTCCGCCGGACCGGGCGGAAGGTCAGGCGGATAGATAGGCGATCATGGCGGCGCCGAACAACAGCTCCCGTGGTGTCGCGGGCGGGGTTGACGGTGATTCGAACGAAGGCAGCGGACCTGAACTGCAGGTCCGCATCCATTGTCGGGTTATAGGTTATCGCGATCATCTCGCGGGAGCGGCGGGAGCGGTTACCGACGGCGTGCTGTTGAACGTTACTTGGACACTGCCATATCCGTAATAAGCCAGCACGCCGAAAATAACCGCAAAAATCAATGCGGTGAACGAAGGCGTTGACGACCCGGTTGCTGAAGGTGAGGTTGTTGCTGATCCAATCGACGAAGAACACGACCACAGCCGCAATCAGCACTGGCTCCAGCCAGAAATATTCAGCAGGTAAAAACATCTCGATCCCCCTATCTTTGCATCAGACGTTCGACTCTGCGCGCTCCTTATATCAGCTCTCGGGAGCAGCGCTAACAAATCCGTAACCCTTTAGTGAGTCGGCTTGGGAGCCGGGCGCCGAAACCAACGTCCAAGGCAAGGGGAAGTTCCGGCAAGGCCTCGTCGCTGGCCTGCTGCGCATCCGGCCCGCGGCATAAACTTTGTAATTTTTGATACCGCCTCTGAACCGCAGCTCGCGCAGCCGCGACAACATGTTGAGCCCAGAGCATGCCGCTCGGGCCCTGACATCAGAGGTGTCCCATGTTCGACTGCGCCGGAATGCAGAAGATATGCGGCCGGATTGTGCGGCCGCGTGCTCAAAATCGTCCCTCCCGTCCACCAGGACCCGACCCGACATCTGCGGTCAATCGCCGCTTCGCATCCGCCCTCACGCAAGAGTGCGCTCCTGCGGCGTCTCGCAAGCGCGGGGCTGATGCTGTGCCTGACCGCTTCGTTCTCCCAGGCTCACGCCCAGGAGAGCGTGCTTGGCCGTGGCGACGCCGTCGTCACCGGCTTTTCCGGCATCAAGCCATCCAATGTACCGCTGAAGCCGGGCGCCAATCCGCTGGACGAGTTTTTCATCGACGTGAACGGGCCGTCGGCGCAGATCCTGTCGCTTGCCGTTCCCGGCGGTGCGCCCAGCGGGCAGCTCATCTCCACGCCCGCCAAGCTGCAGCTCAAGGCAAGTCAGATCGGGCAGGTGTTCGGCACCGCGCTCGACGACGGCCAAGGCGGCAAGATACCGAGCATCTATCTCGGCGCGACCTCCGCCTACGGCCTGAACATCGTCCTGCCCGATGCCGACGGCGACGGATGGCCCGAGCGGGTCAAATCCGGCCAGCCGGGCGCGAATTGGATGGCCGGCCAGTTCGGTGCCGATCTGGCGGGCGGTCCCGGCTCCATCTATCGAGTGGACGGCCAGACTGGCGCCGTGTCGCTATTCACGACCTTGCCGGACAATAGCGGTCCCGGCGTCGGCGACATCGTGTTCGACAAGTCCGGCCGCCAATTCTTCGCCTCCGATCTCGACAGGGGGCTCATCTACCGCCTCGGCAGTGGCGGCGAAGTGATCGACAGCTTCGATCATGGCCTTGACGGCCGCCCGGCAAAGGGGCTCGCCACGGTGCCCGACGACGGCAAGCAAGCGGAAATCGGCAACGCCGCCTTCAATAGCGAAAACCCCGAGAGCTGGGGCTACACGCAGGAGGAGCGCCGCGTTCACGGTCTCGCCGTGCAGGACGGCCGGCTTTACTACGCGGTAGACGGTCAGGTCTGGTCCATCGGCATTTCCGAGGGCTTTGCCAAGGATGCGCGCTGGGAGCTGAACGTCGAAGGTCTCCCCGGCGAAGGCCCGATCACCGACATGCTGTTCGACAAGCAGGGCCGGCTTTACATTGCCCAGCGCGGGGCATCAGCGCGGCAGCTACGATTATTCGCTGTTCGCCGAGCCGGAGAAATCGGCCGTCGCGCGCTATCGGCGCGAGGAGCCGGACAATCCGGCGACGGAGAGCGTCTGGGTCGCCGAACCCGAGAGCTATGCGATCGGACTGCCGCCGGAGCATACCCACGCAGAAGGCGGCATCGCGCTCGGCTATCAGCCATGACGAAAGCGGCGCATTGCGTTACGGCGCTTGCGGCGAAATGCTGTGGTCGACCGGGCATCGTCTGCGCCAGAGCGCCATCGCAGAAGGCGGCGAGGGCGAAGGCGAAGCCGACGTACACGGCCTTCAGGGCAACGCCGTTTCGCTCGTGCGTCCGCAGAACGTGCCGCCGCAGCAATCCTACTTCGCCGACTATGACAGCTTCTTCGGCGATGCCGCCAAAGCCGGCCATACGGGCGATGTGGAAATCTGGCAGCCTTGCGAAGGCGCGCCCGATTTCGCCAGCGTTCAGACCTTCGGCCAATTGCCGCCCGGCATCTTCCCGCCCGGCGACGTGCCGCCGGACTTCCCGCCGGAATACCCGCCGGAATATGAGTTCGAGACCAATCTGAAGCTCACCAAGCGGGCAACACCGAAAACCTGCTCGCCGTTCTTTGGCGGCTGGCTGTGCCAATATACCGTCCGCGTCACCAATACCGGCCCCGACAATTATTTCGGCCCGATCCTGGTGCGCGATTGGCTGCCTGCCACGCCGGCCGGAGCGCTGATGGGATTTGCGCCAACACCGCCGTGGATCTGCTGGTCGGTGGGCGCCTCGGACAATCGCTGCGTGCGCTTCGGCGTATTCCTGGCCCCGAGCGGGAGCGTCGATCTGACGGCCTACGCCTGGGTGCCGAAGTCTTACGACAAATGTCATCTCACCAATGCCGCGCGCATCGAGTGGGCGCCTCCGGGCAGCATGTGGAACAGCGATCCCGACCGACGACATCGCTTTCGCCTCGGCTAACATTCCCTCCAAGGACTGCGATCCGAACGGCAAGAAGACCGACCTGAAAATCTACAAGGAACCGGTCGGCGATTGCTACCCATCGGGCGGCAAACTGAGATGTCCTTTTGTGGTCGGTGTCCAAAACCTTGGGCCGGCCCCCTATAACGGCGTCATCTCGGTCGAAGACACCGTTCCAGTAGGCACGACGGCGGTTTTCGCCGGCGCGCCTTGGGTGCCCGCTGGCCCTGCCGGTAATACTTACACTGTCACAAATCCCGGAGCGAACCTTGCTCCTGGCGCATTCGCTCCGCTGTTCGCAGTTGGCGTCGATGTTCCCCTTGCCCTTGCCAAGCAGATGAACTGCAAGGTCAAAAACGAGGTGCAAATCACGCAAGCTCCCGGCGGCAGCCCGCAGAACTTCAATCCTGGAAATGACAATGCTAGCGCCGTTGCAGTCATTCCCGCGAAGTACTGTAAAAACGACGATCCTAAAAAATCGAACCTCAAAATCTACAAAAAATCCGCAATAGACTGCTACCCGCAAGGTAACGGCATCCGTTGCGCCTATACTGTCTCGGTTGAGAATACGGGTCCCGCCGCTTACAACGGAAATATCGTGGTGAAAGACACGGTTCCGGTTGGCGCTACGGCAATCTTCAGCGGTCCACCGGGTGCTTGGACATGTATTGGCGCAGCGCCTTCTTATACCTGCACACATGTTGCAAATCTGCCGAACCCAGGCAATACGACTCCTACCCTCATAGTACGTGTCGATCTACCGTCAGCTCTTGCCAAGCAGATGAACTGCAAGGTGAAAAACATAGCAGAAATCCTCGCAGCTCCTGGCGGCAGCGATCAAAATACCGATCCTAATGATGATAAGGCCGAGGCCTTAGCCAACGTCCCCCTCAAAATATGCGAGGACGACACGCCCGGGAAAACCAACCTCAAGCTGGAAAAGGCCGTCGACGCCAATGGCTGCCTTAAAGGGGCCGGCGTGCATCACTGCTACTACAACGTCACGGTCACCAATACCGGCCCTGGCGACTACAACGACAAGATCGTCGTCGAAGAGAACATCCCCCCAGGAATGACGGCTGTGTTCAACGGCATCGAATTGGGGCTGCATGCCGGCAGGTCAGGACTACACCTGCACGTGGAACAACCCGCCGCTGAAGATGGGCGAAAAGACGGTGCTTGGCGTCCAGATCAATGTTCCCGACAACATGGCGAAGGAGTTCAATTGCAAGATCAAGAACATTGCAAAGATCTCCCATGCCCCGGGCGGCAGCAATCAGAACACCAACCCGGCTGACGACGAAGCAACCGCCATCGCAGATGTGCCGCAGGAAATCTGCGACAGTTCCGTGCCGCGGTCGAACCTCAAGCTAGAGAAGACACTATCAAGAATTGCTCTTGCTGGACCATGTAAAAATAACGCTGACTGGTGCAAAGCATTTGTTATCGTAGTCAAAAATACTGGACCGAACCAGTTTAATGGCCAGATCGCTGTTACTGACATCGCTCCTGCAGGGGTAAACATCCAGTCTATTGGCGGCAACGACTGGACTTGCGCGTTTACGACCTGCACAACCAACAAGGCCGTTAAGCTCGACAAGAACCCGCCCTCGACTGACGGTATTGGGTTCCATGTCATGCTGAGCGGCACCGCGGCTCAGGCCAAGGCGATGAACTGCAAGCTCACCAACAAAGCGAAAATCAACTCGCCGCTAGGTGCGCCCAAGAACGTCAACGCCGCCGACGATCAGGACCAGGTCACGGTCGATCTGGATCCGAAGTTCTGCAGAGGCTCGACGATCCCCAGCAATCTGCGGCTCGACAAGCATGCGCAAACCGGCGTCTGCGAATTTGGCGGCAATGGCTGGCAATGCGACTATACCGTCACGGCCACCAACACCGGCCCCGGCATCTACACCGGTCTCCTGGAAGTGGAAGACACACTTCAGGTCAATGGCGGCGGCGTGACGATGGACGCCGTTCTGCCGCCGGCCTATGGCTGGGTGTGCGCCGATAACGGACCGGCGAGCAAACGTTGCAGCATCGCGAACGCCAATCTCGCGGTGAATGGAACGGTGGACTTCCACGTTCGCGCAGTGGTGCCGCTCAGCTATCCGGATTGCTTCCTCGAGAACAAAGCCCGGATCGTCGAGGCACAGGGCGGGACGTTGAAGAACAGCAACGCCGGCGATGACAATGCTTCTGCATCGGCGCAGTTCGCCGCCGCGCCCGCAGGCGCTGCATCGAAATGCGGGCCTCGCATTGAGCCGCAATGCCCGCCCGGCTTCCGCTGGGATGGCGACAGCTGTGACCGGATCGGGATTACGACCCTGCCGCCCGTTCGGCTCTGCCCGACAGGCTCTGTCGGCAGATATCCGGATTGCGATCCGGTCACGGATGACGATCCGGACTGCCCGCCTGGCATGGTCGGCGAATACCCGAACTGCCGGACGGTCGACCCGAAGTGCCCGCCCGGTTCGGTCGGCAATTATCCGAACTGCCGGACGATCGTTGATCCGAAATGCCCTGCCGGAACGGTCGGCAAATACCCGAATTGCCGGGACAAGCCCGACGGTTCGACGCCGGAATGCACGGATGGGCGCGTGCGCCGCGGAAGCACTTGCGTCTGCCCAGGCAGCTTGGTGTGGAATGGCGACCAATGCGTTCGCCGCAAGTGCCCGGAAGGCATGCGCGGCACGTTCCCCAATTGCACGAAGGTGATCGTCGATCCGCCGAAGTGTAAGCCAGGGACGGTCGGACGCTGGCCGAACTGCGAAAAGATCGTGAAGATCTGCCCCGCGGGGACGGTCGGCAAATATCCGAACTGCCGGAAAATCCCGACGCGTTGCCCGTCCGGCATGAGCGGAAAGCCGCCGCGCTGCTATCCGATCGTGAAGGTGTGCCCGCCCGGCATGGTCGGCCGGCCGCCGAATTGCAAGCGCAAACCGCTAAAGTTGGAGCGGCCGCAGCGGTTCCAGAACTTCCAGAAGTTCCAGAAGCCGAGCTTCGGCCAAGGGCTTCGCGGGCGACCGAACAGTCTGCGCCTGCGCTAAGCATCATTGCGAAAAGCGGTCTTCCCGGTTTTCGCGAAAAATGATGCGAAAACAAAGAATCTAAGCAGGTCATTTGTTGGGCAACCAATAAAAACCTGCTTAGAACCAGAATGGAGGGCCGGGCGTGTCCCGGCCCTTCGCTTACCCGTCACATCCCCTGTCACCCCTCAGGCGACGAATTTCATGTGAGACGTGATTACCGGCAAGAATGCAGCCAACAGTTGTATTTCCAGAATTTTGACTTGATTAGTATTGTCTCTATCTTCCCACACATCTGCCGAAAGTAGCCCGGCCTGGCGCTGACTTATCGCGCCGCTCCGAAAATTGCGCTGTAATGCGCGGACGACGAACCACCCGGGCGAGGGGCGCCCGGTTCGCCGACAAGTCAGTTGCTTGGGGGGAGTATGAGTAGAGTTGCGTTTGCCGCGGCCTTTGCGGCGTGTGTTGGCATGTCGAATGCGGTGCTCGCCACCGACCTTTCCCTTAAAGATACACCCAACTATGAATACGCTCCGGTTCCCGTCTGGACCGGCCTGTATTTCGGTGTCCATGTCGGGGGGACGCGCGGCGACGTCGATGTCTCCGACACCTTCGATTACAATGGCGATCCTCATGCGGACAATAATGTCGATACGTCGGGCGTGATCGCCGGCGTGCAGGTCGGGTATAATTTTCAGCGTAGCAATTTCGTCTACGGGGTTGAGGCGGACCTCGGCTATCTCGATCTTTCGGGAAGCAAGACCGTCGATCTGCATAAGGAGACGCACCGCTACAACGACATCGACGCGACCTATTCATTCTCTGGTGGGCTGTATGGCGATCTCACCGCCCGGGCCGGCTATGCGGATGACAATCTGCTCATATACCTGAAGGGCGGGGCGGCAGTCCTGAACGTGGATGCGAAGTCCCACTATGTCGGGGCAAACTGTTCCGTGCTGGGGGAATGCGGTCCTGGCCGGGAAGCCTCCACCTTCGATTTCGACAATAGCGAGATGCTTTGGGGGTGGACCATTGGCGTTGGCGCTGAATACGCGCTGAGTTCGTCCCTGTCCCTCAAGGTGGAATACCAGCACTTCGATTTCGGCAGCATGTCTTCCGACTACGCGGGGGAAGATAGTTTCAGTTGCGGGCAGTGGGGCACATGTACGTCAAAGCTGTACGGCAACTCTGAAGCTTCCCTGGCCGTCGATGCGGTCAAACTCGGCCTGAACTATCAGTTCAATCGCGGCGATGAAGGACTGAAATAGACGAGGCGGCGCAAAGTCTCGGCGGCGGTGAACGCGGTCATGACGGCTCAGCATCCGATGTGCAGGACATTCCGGCGCACCGCAGGCGGTATGGTTTGCCAGCGTTTGGCGCCCAGATAGCTATGGATACCGATATTCGAGATGCGGATCGGCGGCCGGGCGAAATCGGGCAGAATCAGCGCGAAATGGCCGGCGCGCGCGATCATCGGGTGCTCGCGGTCGGATTGGCTTTGACCGGAGCCGCCGGGGTGGACGTGAATGTCCGCGACGACGCCCAGTCCGCGCCGCCTGCACGCATCCCAAAGCGCGCCGAAATATCGGCCGTCCAGACGAACGATACCGGTGTCCAGCGCGTGGGGATCGAGATCGTCGTAGAGAATGAAATCGAGGATGCGGGCAGTGGCGCCGTGACGGCGGCCAAGCAGAAAAGCGCCGCTCTCCCGGCTATAGTTGCGGCCGCGTTCGCGCAGGTTGGCGACGAGCCGGCCCCATAGGAACCACGAGCAGGAGAGTTCATGCCGCGACCCCGAGAGGCGGCGCGTAATCCGCGCTGGTGAGGAGTTCACCGACCAGCTCCAAATATTGACCGATCCCGGCCGCCGGCCGCCAGACTTGCCCCGGCAGGTTATCGCGCCAATGGTCATGCCCGGCGACGCTCCGGCGATCGCATGGCAGGTAAAGCGCGGTGCCGTTTATCCAGTCGGGACGAAAGACATCACCGACCCGGCCGCCATGGCTGCGCGGCCAGCGATCGAACGGCAAGACGGCGTCTGAGATGGGGTCCCAGAGCCCCCCAGTCGGCGCCTGCTGTGGATAGCCCGAGCAATCGAGGCGCAGCACATATTCACGCCCGTCGGCGGCAGCGACCGCAAACGAGACGAATGGCCAGGCGATCTTGACCATGCGCCACCGGCCGTGCGCGCTTGCGAAGAGGCAGGCGGGCTTCCCGATATCGGCTCGGAAAGCCCGCTCATCCGGCAGGCGCAAGCTCTCTCTGCAGGAGCCGTTCACGCGCTCGTTGGGGACGAGGTCGAAGGTGACGGTGCAGGTGGGGCAAGAGGCCAGCGCTCCCAGATGGATGCCCGGGGCAGGCTGCTCCTGGGTGCCGGAAATTTGCAGCACATGTTCGCCGGCTTCGCATGGCGTCATGCCGAATTGGCGTTCGGCCGCCCAGTTCCTCGCCCGCGCCACGGTCGTGCCGGGACCGAAACGGTGCCGCACGGTGTCGCCGTTGAAATTGATCGCCAATAGAATGTGGCGGCAGCGGTGGAGATGGAGTTTTACGCCGGCGCGGCCGGCATGGTCGCCGACCAGATCCCACTCATCGACAGGCTCATCGCTGTCCTCGAGATAGAGCCGCGCGCCGAGCTTGAGCGCGTGTCTCTCAATGATGACGAGCTTGATCACCGCGAAGCTGTAGCTTGGTGCGGCTTCGAAATGCGCGATCTCGGGAATGCCTTCGCCTTGGTAGAAAACGTCGACTGATGTCATCGTTCACTCCCGGGGAATCGAGAGCGCGGCCCCCTTGCCGTTCTCCGTGCCCCTCTGTCAGGTGATCGGAACGGCGGCGGAAACCCGGAAGGGCGGAGGGCGAATTTTACGAGAGAATCAGCGGACCTTTGGGCGCGGCCGGGCAGATGAAGAAATGTGGGCATCTCGGGCAGGTGACCGGATCGATCTTCGGCAGGAACGCGCCCGCGCCGATCCCCGCCAGCATCCTGTCCGCGTCGCTCCTGCGGCGATCGATTTTCGTGGCTGTCACCGTCACCGGCTCCATCGTCTCGTCGGTGAGGTGAACGGCCTCGACGATGAACCGCCGCCCGAAATGCGCGGCCCCCGCGAGGCAATAGAGCGCGTATTCCAGCCGGTCATATTCCTGTTGCCTGCGGTAGCCGGTCCGGATGCGGCGCAGCACGGCGGTGCCGTCCGGCAGTTCCGCGATTTCGTTCGGCTCGACGATGACGCGGCCGTTGGGTAAGTCGATCGCCAGCGGCTCAGCCTTGCGGAACCGGCGGCCGGCCCCTGACCTGACGAGCGCGCCGACCAGCCGCGAGGCAAGCCGGCGGTAATCGGCGGCGAAAGCGTGGTCTTTCGGGCCGCGCTCCTGCCAGATGGTTTCAAAGGCCGCTTCCGTCTTCGGCGATGCCGGGATCGCCATCGAGGCGCGCGTCAGACAGCCAGCGTATGACGTCGTAGAGGCAGTCATGCGTGCGCGAAAACGCCGTGGTCTTCCGGGCCGCCGCCAAGGCCGAGAATATGCGTATAGAAAAATCGCCTCGGGCATTTCTGATAGAGCTCGAGCCGCCGTTCGGACACCGCCCAATCCGGCGCGTGGACGACCTTGATCAGTATGGGCCGTGGCGGATCGGAGCGTGGCGAACCACGCGGGCGCGCCGCCGTCGCATGGATCAGGCGTGCGGGAATTTTCGCCAGCAGCTCGGACGGCGAGCGCCTGTTTCCATTGGCCTGGAACTTGACCTGATAGAGCCGCAGATAGGTTCGGGCGCGCGACATCGCGACGAAAAGCAGGCATTCCTCTTCCTGCCGGTGCGAACGCCTGGCCTCGTCTTCGGTGCTCAACCCTTCCGCTCCGGCGATCAGGCCAAGCGGCGGCGGGCAGCGCTGGCCGCGATAGGCGGCGGGGAAACTAGCCTGCGTGAGGCCGGGCAGGTGTACCGCCTCGAACTCCAGCCCCTTGCTGGCGTGCACTGTCATCAGGCGCACCGCGTCCATGTGCAATGCGCCGGCGGGTACCTGCCGTAGATCGCGCTCCTCCGCCAGCAGGACCAGCCGCCTGACGCGATCGAGCGTCCGATGGATCGGGGCGCCGGTTCCAACAGGGTTCTGTTCGCGCAGGAAATTCAGAAACTGCCACACGGCCACGTTACGCATGCGCGCGGGCACCGTATCGGCGGATGCCATCGCGCGGCCGAGGTCCGTGCGATCGAGAAGATAACGGGTCAGAAACTCCCACGCCCCGTTTCGGGTGGAGCAGGCTTCCGAGATCGCGCGCGAGGCGGGCCAGCCCGGCCAGCGGCCGGCGCCGAAAGACCGGGCACGACGCGGAAGGTCGCTGAGGCGTTTGAGGCCGGGGCCGTGCTCGTCCCGCAAGTGCCGGAGCGCCAGATAGACATCCTGTAGAGGCATCCGGTAGCGCGGCTGGGCGGCCACCCGGACCAGGGCATCGCCGAAAGGATCGACCGCCAGGCTGAGCAATGACAAGAGATCGCGGACTTCGTCGCGTTCGAAAAGGCTGCCAAGGTGGAGCACGGGAATGCTGCGGGCCTCCAGCGCCGCGGCGATCTCGTTGAGCCGTCCGTTCGACCGGCAGAGGACGGCCTGGTCGCGCAACGATACGCCCTGCGCTTCCAATTCGCGGATGGCAGCCGCGATGCCCTCGGCTTCGTCCTGGGCGGTGTCGAAGCGCCGGAGATCAGGGACGCTCCGGCCCGCTCCCGCGATCCGCC
The DNA here is from genome assembly GCA_963731855.1 of uncultured Alphaproteobacteria bacterium. Taxonomy (GTDB): domain Bacteria; phylum Pseudomonadota; class Alphaproteobacteria; order Rhizobiales; family Rhodomicrobiaceae; genus R-RK-3. The sequence goes on from CAVSXH010000005.1 coordinate 988,639, forward strand.
ACCAGCTTCAAGGGCAGCATCCCCTCGGATGCGCTCATTTCCGGAGCGAAGGCGGCGAAGGCGTCGATGACCTGCTGCGTCGAACGGTAATTGATCTCAAGCCGGTCGGCGACCGCTGAGGGATAGGCGGATTTGAAGGCCGCCATGTTCACTGCCGACGCGCCGCGAAACCGGTAGATGGACTGGCGGGCGTCCCCGACGACCCATAGGCGTTTGCCGTCGCCGGCGAGCGCCTTGACGAGCCGCACGCTCGCGCGGTTCACATCCTGATATTCGTCGACGAGCACATGCCGGTGGCGCAGCCGCATCGCCGCCCGAAGCTGCGGATTGCGTTCCAGGAGCAGCGCCGGGCGCATGATCAGGTCGCCGAAGTCGACCGCGCCGTGGTCCTTCTTCGCCTGTTCATAGCGTTCGTAGACGTCCGCAACTTCGAGACATTTCCGCGCCGCCTCGGTGCTTTCCGGGTCCACCGCCTCGGCGAGCATTTTCTCGGCCAGCGCTCTGTATCCGGCCGCATCGACAAGTTCGTCCTTGGCGCGCGAAATCGCGCCGAGCACATCCTTGAGGACAAGCGCCGGATCCCAGAGATTGCGATAATGTACCAGCGGCAGTGTCGGCAGTATTTCCTCCAGGACCGCGATGGCGTCACTGCGATCGAACAGGACAGGGTCCGGCGGACAGATCGAGCTGATCGTAGTGGCGGCGGACCAGATCCAGCCCGAATGCGTGAAACGTGCCGATCGCGATGCGCGCCGCCTTGTCCGGCACGGCCGCCGCCACCCGTTCAGCCAATTCGCCGGCCGCTTTGTTCGAAAAGGTCAGCACCAGGATGGAAGCGGCATCGACGCCCTCTTCGAGGAGCGAAAGGATGCGCTTGGCCAGTGCGCTGGTCTTGCCCGTGCCGGGTCCTGCCTGCAGGTGAAAGGGCGAGCCGCGATGCGCCGCCGCCCGCTCCTGAGCCGGATCTGGACGCAACGGGCGCGCAGCAGCCGCCGGTTCCGGCGGCCGCCTCGCCGGGAGTGCCAGCAACGCGGCATCGAGGATCTGCTGCCGGACCAGCGGCGCGGGCAAGCCGAGCCGCTTAGCGATGGCGGATGCCGTCAGGCGCTGATCAACGAACATCCGCCTCGCGCGCGCACGGGGGAAGAGGAATTCCCGCGCAAAGACATTGGCCTGCAGTTCGCGCCTTTCACGCGCGCCATAATCCTCGACGCGCTGCAGGCCGACGGGCGCGGCCTCCGTCGGGCGGGTCGCATCGATGTCCTGTGCGGTGCATGCGGCCGAACCGGCGTGAATGCAGACATGGCCGATCTCGTGGGCGACGAGCAATGCCCGCGCGCCCGATTCCCCGGCATCCTCGGCGAAGATCGCGCCGCTTTGCTCGTCAAAGACAGCGCGTGCGCCTTTCAAGGCCGGGTCGCCCGATGGCAGCCAGGCAAGCTCCAGATCGAGATGGCCGATGGCCGCGTCGACCAAGTCCATCGGCTGGGGCGGAACTGCGCCTGCTGCCGGCAAGCTGGAAATGCAGATCGGAGGCCGCGTCGCGAACGGGTTCGAACGCATCCATCGATCAGTCCCGAAACGACAAGAGGCGGCGCCGTTGTTCCGGGCTGAGTCCCGAACCGCGAACCGCCTGCGCGAAGGATTGCCGCGCCTCGGCCACCGGTTTGCCCTTGGATTTGTAGAACTGGCGCGCTTGCGAGGCGGCAACGGGCGCTGAAAGATGCGCGGTCAGAGCTTCCAGCGGTTCATCCATTTCCTCGGCGATGCGCCTGCAAAACTCAGGCGGCATGCGTCGCCGGATCGATCTGGCGGTCCCGCAGCTTGGCCAGCAGCACGGTGTTGGCGTTGATCCGCGAGGCAAGCGCGCGAAATCCTTCGCGGTCGAGCGACGCGAACGGGTTTCGCACCGGCGAAGCGATGGCGCGCGGCCGGCGAGCCGGCTCGCTCGCCCCTTCCGGACCGCGAACAGACGGTTCTGGAACTGGCGCATCGCGCGCGACACGGCCGGGCTGATGGCATCGGGATCGGCGGGCATGTCGGGCTCCTCATTGCCATCCAGCATGGCATCGGCGGTGAGCTCGATCGCAAATTCAGTGAGCGCGTCGGCATGCTCGAGGATAGCGCCGGACAAACTCGTCGAGCAGGTCAGCGTCAGGGACGCGCGCTTGCAAGCGAGAGCGCATACATCGCGTCCTGCAGGGACGCGTCGGTTTTGGCTGGGGTCATACGTCCTCCCGGAATTTCTGAAGCTGCTGGTCGGCGCGGCTCAGGCGGTTGCGGATCGTCCGGCCGGATACGCCGCAAATTTTCGCCGCCGTCCGTTTGCATGCGTCGGTGGACTCTTCCTCATAGCCCAGAATGCGGCAGAGAATGACGGCGCGCCGCTGGTCCGGCGGCAGGGCATTCACCGCCTTGAGCACCTGCGGCAGATAGATCCGGTTCTCCTGTCCCGCGTTGATGCGCGCCGCGCGCGACATGCGGGACAGCACCTCTTCATCGGGCGAGAATTCGCCGTCCTTGCGCGCCGGTTCCGGCAGATCGGTAAGGTCCCGCCGCCTGGATATCTCCGCACGCACATGGTCGATGCGGAGCGTGCGAAATGCCCGGTTGAACCGGCACTCGAAATAGTCGAGTTCGCCTTCATGGCCGTCCATTCCGTCTTCGGCGAACTTGACCGCAAAGCTGCTCAGGATTTCCTGCCGGACGCCTTCGGCATTGCGCATTTCGCTGTCGGGCACCATTTTGAGTAAGTTGCTTCACAGCGGTTCAGCAGCGGTGCCATGAGCGCGTTCGCCGTCCGTCCGTCGCCGCTCCGGATCGCGTCGCGAATAAGATGAACGAGACATTCCGACGGCAAGAAATCGGGCGATGCAGTGTCTTTCGTGCGTGCGCATCTGACGAGCGTCGCGAAGTCCTCGGCCGACGCTCTGTCGATCTTGGCCTCGACGCCGCGCGGGCGAGTGTATAGGCTCGCCTCTCTCATTCTTTTTACTCAATGGACGTGCCATACCGTCCCTCTATCATTGCAGCCGGCCGCTAGTGCTTTCAACCTTGCGCCGCCTGCCCCTTACAGGATGATCGCAGCGGGAAGGGAAGGCCGGAAAGCCCGAGGTAAAAAAAACCGGCGGTTGGGAGCATCTCGCCTCCAAAGGAAGCGGTGCTAGGCAATATGCGGGAAAAAAGCACTCCGATCGTGGCATAAATCCGGCAGTCCCGGCAGCAGAGCGGTTGAAGAGCCTCGGACCGGGCGCTATCGTCATGTGCGGCGGTTCATCGGACGCCAAAAATGGGTGGGAGCAAAATGAACGAAGATCGCAAGGTTCGCTGGGGCGTCATTTCCACTGCCAATATCGGCATGATGAAGGTGACGCCGGGCATCATGAAATCACCCCACTCCGTGGTCACGGCGATCGCATCGCGCGATCCCGCCCGCGCGCGCGAAGCGGCGGACCAGCTCGGCATCCCGAATGCCTACGGCTCCTACGAGGAGATGCTTGCCGATCCGGAGATCGATGCTGTCTACAATCCGCTCCCGAACCATTTGCATGTGGACCTGACGCTGGCCGCCGCGCGGGCCGGCAAGCATGTGCTCTGCGAGAAGCCGATCGGTCTCGATGCGAAGGATGCCGAGCGGCTGCGCGACGTACCTGACGGCATCCTGGTCGCCGAGGCATTCATGGTGCGCTATCACCCGCAATGGCTGAGGGCGCGGGAAATCGCCAGGTCAGGCGAACTCGGTGAAGTGCGCGCTGTCTTCTCGCTGTTCACCTATTTCAACGCCGACCCCGCGAATGTGCGCAATCAGGCCGACATCGGCGGCGGCGGCATCCTCGATATCGGCTGCTATCCGGTCACTGGCGGGCGCTTCATCTTCGAGGACGAGCCGAAACGGGTGGTCGCGCTGGTGGACCGCGACCCGGATTTCCGCACCGACCGGCAGGCAAGCGTCATCGCCGATTTCGGCAATGGGCGTCAGCTGACCTTCCTCGTCTCCACCCAGCTCATAAACACCCAGTCGATCGAGATCGTCGGCACCAAAGGGCGCGTGGAGATCCTGATCCCATTCAACGCGCCGCGGGACGAGCGCACGGCGATCATCGTCGACAAGGGGGAAAGCCTGGACGGAAATCTGGCCCGGCGCGAAATCATGCCGGCATCCGATCAATATACCGAACAGGCCGAAGCCTTCGCACTGGCCGTGCTGGGTAAGCAGCCGCTGCTCTGGGGCATCGAGGACTCGATCCGTTCCATGCGCGTGCTCGAGGCGATCTTTGAAAGCGAACGGCGTGGTGGCTGGGCAGAAGTGACCTGAGCCGGCGGAGACGGCGCCATCGCCGCTCCGGGCCACCTTGCCCTGCGACTGCTATTCGCCGTAAGCGAGCAGGTGGTGGTCGCGTGCCAAATTCAGTCATGATGGAACACCTCTTCCATCGTCGCCCACCATTCGCCCTCTTTTCGCGTTTCGAACGGCTTCTGGCACGGTATGCAAACCGCCCACCACTCGGTCATCTTCGGATTGGCCGCCATCTTCGCCATGTCGGCGGCGAAATCAGTGCCGGTATATTCCCAATAGCCGAAGAGCAGATTTTCCGGCTCTTTCAGGAAGATTGAATAATTGGTGATGTTGCAGTCGGAAATGATCGCGAGGATTTCCGGCCAGACCGCAGCGTGCAGGCGCTTATATTCAGCGACTTTGTCTGCGTTCAGACCTATGACCATGCCCATGCGTTGCATGCTGCCTCCCTCGATCGCGCATCGTGACGGTGTGGGTGAATTTAGAGCCTTTTCCGCTCCGATGGAACTGGAACTGGGCTTTGGCGGAAAACGGATGCGGCTGGTTGCGTTCGCAATGCATGAGAAGAGGGACCGCTAATTGATCAAGCCGGCGAGCCTGGGCAGCCACAGAGTCAGTTGCGGAAAGATGGTGATCGCCACGAGGCGAAAGGAGCAGCGGCACAAGCCATGGCAGGATGGCCATCGTCGTTTGCTCGATGGAGAGCTTCGAAATCCGGGCGAGGACGAAAAGCACCATCCCGAGCGGCGGATGCAACAGCCCGATCATCAGGTTGAGCGTCATGACCAGTCCGAAATGGATCGGATCGATACCAACCTTGGTGATGACCGGCAGGAGCACGGGAACGAGAATGCTGATGGCCGCGATCGGCTCCAGAAAGCAGCCGACCGCTAGTAGAATGAGATTGATGATCAGCAGGATGACGTAAGGGTTGTCGGAGAGGGTAAGGAGCCCTTGCGTCGTGTATTCGGTGATGTGCGTCACCGTCAGGACCCAGGCAAACAGCGAAGCGCCGGCGACGATCAGCAGCACCGCCGCCGTCGTCTCGATCGTATCGAGCGTGACTTTGTAGAATTGCCTGAGCGACAGCGAGCGGTAGAGAACCACGCCCAGGAAAATCGCCCAGGCGCATGCGGCAACGGCGGCCTCTGTTGGCGTAAACCAGCCCAAGGTCATGCCGCCTATGATGATGGCCGGTGTCAGCAGTGCCGGAAGAGCCGACACGAAGCTGGTCCCCAGCACCCTCCAACGGAAAATCTGGTCGCGGCCGATCCCATGCCGGTGGGCGTAATACGCCACATAGAGCATCATGGTGACGGTCATGAAAAGGCCGGGGATGATGCCGCCCATGAACAGCGCGCCGATCGAAACATTCGCCATCATGCCGTAGATCACGAAGGGCAGGGATGGCGGGATGATCGGACCCAGCGTCGCCGAGGCGGCCGTAACCCCGACCGCGAATTCGGTCGAATAGCCGTGATCCTTCATCGCCTTGATCTCGATCGTGCCGAGACCCGCCGCATCGGCGATCGCAGTGCCCGACATGCCCGCGAAGATGACCGACCCGATAATGTTCACATGCGCCAGGCCGCCTTTCATCCAGCCGCAAAGGGCGACGGCGAAATCGTAGATCCGGTTGGTTATGCCGGCCGAATTCATCAGGTTGCCGGCGAGGATGAAGAACGGCACCGCCAGCAGGGGGAAGCTGTCGATCCCGCCGGCCATCCGGTGCAGGATGACGAAGTCGGGAATGTGCCCGATGAAGTGCGTATAGAGCAGCGACGAGCCGGCCAGTGCGATGAACACGGGCACGCCGATCACCAGCGCAAGAATGAAGATGATGATGAGAAGGGTCATGGGAGCGCCCGTGTGATCAGTCGGCCGATGCATGTGCGATAGGGTCGGGTGGCGTTCGCCAGCCCTGCCGGGCGTTACACCAGAAAATCCACAGCTGCCTGCCGAACATCAGGAAACATCCCAGCGCGACGCCACCATAGACGAGGCTCATCGGCAGATCGAAGACGGTCATGCGCTGATACTGCATGCGCTCGACGATCAGCACCGAGAAGTAGGCGAGCAGGCCGAGAAAGGCGAGCTTGACGATATCGACCACCGCCATCAGCAGCGACCGCGCCGCGCTCGGCGGCATCAGGTTGGCGAGCAGGTCGACGGCGATATGGCCCTTCTTGCGCGTTACGATCGCGCCGCCAATGAAAGTCACGCAGCATCAGCAGATAGCGGGCGATTTCCTCGGTCCAGGCCAGGGAATCGTTGAGCACATAGCGCGTGAAGAACTGAACGAAGACGATGATCCCGAGCGCCCAGAAGATGATGATGGCGACCCAGTCCTCGAAATGGTGCTCGATCACCACCTCTTCGTCCTCCACCACGATGAGGTGCACCAACTCCTCGGTTTCAGACGCTGGCAGGTCGGTCTTCATGAGGCTATCCTGAATTTGCGCCGCTTCACGGGGCGCCGCGTTGCTCCGACAGGGTGGACATGCCAGTGACGAAAATCAAACAGGTCGATATTCTGCAGGTGAACCTCGCGCCGAAGGTCAAGCGCACCGACGCCATCCAGACCTTCTCCATGCAGGAAACCCCCTTGGTCCGCATTCACACGGATAGCGGCCTTACCGGCACCGGCTACACCTACACGATAGGAACCGGCGGCTCGTCGGTCGTGGCGCTGCTGAGGGACCACCTGGTGCCGCGCCTGATCGGCCGGGACCCGTTCGAGATCGAGCGCATCTGGAAGGATCTGTTCTTCGCGACCCACGCGACGGCGGTCGGCGCGATCACCAGCCTTGCCCTGGCGGCCATCGACACGGCCCTGTGGGATATCAAGTGCCTCGCTTCCGGCCGGCCGCTGTGGAAAGAGGCGGGCGGCGCTCAACCCAGCGTTCCAGTCTATACGACCGAAGGCGGCTGGCTGCATATCGACACGCGCGCCATCATTGACGAGACCCTCGCGGCGAAGGAAAGAGGCTTCCGAGGGGCAAAGGTCAAGGTCGGGCGGCCGCACGTCGCCGAGGATGTCGAGCGGCTGGCTGCCGTCCGCGAAGCCGTGGGGGCGGGTTTCGAGATCATGGTCGACGCCAACCAGGCCTTCACTGTCGCCGAAGCGGTCCGGCGCGCGCGCCATTACGAGGCGCTCGATCTTGCCTGGTTCGAGGAGCCGCTTCCCGCCGAGGATCTGGGCGGCCATGTCCAACTGGCGCGATCCACCTCGCTGCCCATCGCCATAGGCGAATCCATCTACCATCCCAGCATCTTCCGCGAATATCTCCAGCGCGGCGCCTGTTCCATCGTGCAGGCGGACGTGGCACGCATCGGCGGCATTACGCCCTGGCTCAAGGTCGCGCATCTGGCCGAGAGCTTCAACGTGCCGATCTGCCCGCATTTCCTGATGGAATTGCATGTGTCGCTCTGCGCGGCGGTGCCGAACGCCCCCTGGGTGGAGTGGATCCCGCAGCTCGACGACATAACGACGAGCCGCTTGAGTGTCGTGGATGGAGCGGCCGCCGCGCCCGAGACGCCCGGACTCGGCATCGATTGGGACTGGGACGCGATCGACCGGCTGGCGGCGTTCACGCCGTTGGTCGTCAAGCACGATTGACGCGGCGGTCGTGGCACGGATAGCCCCCGCGCCACAGGTCCGCCCCACGATCATTTCAGCGCCTGGAGCGCGTCATACTCGGCCTGCGTCCAACCCCCGCCGGCAGCCGGGTCGTTGTGGAGCGGCAACGCGGCCTTGCGGAACGCTGAGCGGTCGACTTCGACCACCGTCTTGCCCAGCTTGCGGAATTCCTCGGCGAGCTTCTGTTCGGAGGCGCGGATCTGGTCTGTGACCTTCGCCGCCGCCTCGATCAGCACATCGTTGAAGATCTTCTTCTCACCATCGTCGAGCTTGGCCCAGACATGGGTGCCGACAATGGTCAAAAGCGACTCGGTGATGTGCCCGGTCAGCATGATGTGGCTCTGCACCTCGTAGAATTTCTTGGCGAGGATGGTCGGCAGCGGGTTCTCCTGACCGTCGACCGTCTTATTCTGCAGCGCCAGATAAACCTCGGCGAAGGCAATCGGCGTGGCGTTGGCGCCGACGGATTTGGTGAACATCAGGAACAGCGGCGCCGGCGGTACGCGCAGCTTCATGCCCTTCATGTCGTCAGGCGTCTTGATCTCGCGGTTCGCCGTGAGATGGCGCTGGCCGTAATAGTTGAGCGCGATCACCTTGTGGCGGGTCTTGTCCTCATAGCCCTTGGCGATGTCGCGGAAGAGCTTGCTGTCCCGATAGGCTTTCCAATGGTCGAAATCGCGCAGGATGAAGGGCGCGTTGGTGATCGCGATCGGCTTGTGGATCGAGCCGGCAAAGGCGACGCCGGTATAGATCATGTCGACGGTGGCGAGGCCGAGCCCTTCGTTGATCTGATTCTCGTTGCCGAGCTGGGATGCGGGAAAGACCTGGATGTCATATTTGCCGTTGGTGCGCTTCTTGATCTCCTCGGCGGCCCACAGCGCTTCCTTGTGATAGGGCTCGGCAATCTCATAGACATGCGCCCATTTCAGAACGGTCTGCGCCGAAACTGCGGCCGGCATAAATCCGGCTGCCAATGCGCAAAATGCGGCGAGCACCGCGCGGCGCGGCGTAAGCTTCCCTGACATTTTCTTCTCCCTTGTCCGGACTTCAGCGGTCCGCTGTCTCAGGTTGATCCCGAGAGGTCATCTGATGTTATCAGGTTGTATGACGACCTGACCCGCGACATTAAACCAGCAAAGCTAGTCCGTGCAATGGATAAAGAGCCGCTGCTCCAGCCCTTGCGGTCGACGCGCAGCCGCGCAGAGGAAGTGGTCGCGCGGATTTCGGAGGAGATCGAGAACGGACGGCTGGGGCCGGGCGCGAAGCTACCCACAGAACAGGCGATGGCATCGGCCATGGGGGTCAGCCGCACGGTGGTGCGCGAGGCCGTTGCCGCCCTCAAGGCCGGAGGGTTGGTCATCACGCGGCAGGGCGCCGGCGCATTCGTGACGGGCGACACGCACCGCTCCTTCCGGATCGACCCGTCGGGCCTTGTCTCGCTCGACGACGTGATCGGCATCATGGAATTGCGCCGTGCAATCGAGGTCGAAGCGGCGGCGCTTGCGGCGGACCGCGCCAGCAAAACGCACCATCGCGAAATGAACGCCCTACTCAGCGCCATCGACGGGGCGATCGGCAACGGCGAGGGCGCCGTGAAAGAGGATTTCGCCCTGCACCGCGCGATCGCGGTGGCATCACGGAACCAGCGATTTGCCGATCTGCTGACCTTTCTCGGCCACCATGTGATCCCGCGCCAGACCATCAGGATGGCGCAGCAGAGCGCGCAAGATCAGCGCGCCTATCTGACCGTCATCCAGGAAGAGCACCACGGCATCGTCGATGCCATTCAGCGGCGTGACGTGAACGGTGCGCGCAACGCGATGCGCGGTCATCTTGACCGGTCCCTGCAGCGCTACCGCACGCTGGCGGGTGCGCCCGGCGCCTGACGCTACGGACATTTCCTCGCTCGTGTCAGTTCGGCCCATCGGGAGATCGGCAGCGCGATGTTGGTCCGATGGCCGCCTGTTGCGACCATGATCGCGGTGAGCTTGAGCGTGCCATCCGCCCGGACAAACACCGGACCGCCGGAACTTGCAGGATGCGTATCGCAGTCGGTGAACCACAGCGGCGCGCCGTCGGGAGGCCGGAGCAAGTGACAATTCTCGTGCGCGGAAAGCACGTAGCGCCGATCCGCCGGATATGCCACGTGCACCAATGACATCTCTGGCCGCACCGACGCCTCGTCCGCGAGTGCCGCCGGATCGACATCCAGCTTGTCGTTCAGCATGATGAGCGCCGCGTCCGTGACCAATTCGCCAAGCGGCACCTTCGGTTTGGACCGCACAAGTCCGTCCGGTTCGGGCGCCGTGAAGTCATGGCCGTCCAAAAAGTGGAGGCACTTTGCCGTTGAGTGCCCCTTGTTTTCCGACAGGCGGGCGCCGGCCAGAAAGTGGATGGTATGCAGCGGAAACGGTCGGTTACGCGTACGGTCGATGACGCAGTGAGCGGCTGTCAGCACGACGTCCGGCGCCACCAGCGTGCCCGTGCATCTGCCGCTCTGCCGGTAGCCTCCGATATTCACCTGGCCGATGGCGTCCCACGGCGAGCCGCGGCTCTCGACCGGCATCCGGTCATCGTCGCCGATGATGCCTGGGCGCAAATCCTCGCCCATGGCCGGTGCCGCTGCAAAGATCGCCACAAGACAGACGAGCATCGGGCGGACACATCGCTTCATTATCCGCCCTGTCGCTATCTGCCTGTCACTGCGTGGCCCGCCGCGGTGCACTTTGCAGCAGCCCCTGTATCTGCTGCTTCCAGAACCTGGCCATGCCGGTGGTGCCGTGGCCACGCGTCTCCTCGCTGGCCTGTATCAAAAATAGCCTGGCATTCTTCACGCGCTTGAGTTCACGCTCCATAATGCCGAGTTCAGGCGGATTGCGCTCATCGTCGGCGGAATTGATCGCAAATACGATCGCCTGAATGCGGTCGAGGTTGGGCGCCGGATTGTAGTCGCGCGAGGCGTTCCATTGGTAAAGGAAATCATTGGCGTCGGCGGTGAAAGGCGCGGCCAGCCGCTCATCCACGACCTTGTCGGCCTTTTCGCGCGTCGGTGCCGCTTTATAATAGGCCTGCGATCCGCCATTGGTCGCTATGCCGAAGAACGCGTTGGCGATTTGCAGCGAGGGAGGCTGTGCTGTGTAGTCTCCGTCCTTCCACTCCGGATCCTTACGCACCGCATCGATCAGCATGCGCCGCATCATCCAGTTGCGGCCGGACATTTCGGTCGGCTGCGAGGCCATCGGCACCAACGCGTCCATGAACTCCGGATAGGTGACGCCCCAGACCCAGGCGTGCATGCCGCCCATCGAGTTGCCCAACACCAGACGCAGATGGCGAATGCCCAAGCCTTCGGTGACAAGCTTATATTGGGCGGCGACCATGTCGTCGTAATTATATTGCGGGAATTTGGCGCGCAGGCCGTCGGAAGGCTTGGATGACTTGCCCGCGCCGATCGCGTCGGGGAGAATGATGAAATATTTGCCGGCGTCGAGCGGCTGGCCCGCGCCGAACAGCTCACCCGCGAAGGCCGGCGTTAACATGCTGGCGCCGGAGCCCGTGGTGCCATGCAGAAGGATAACCGGCTCTCCTGATGGCTCGCCGATGGTGGTGTAATGCAAGCGCAGCTCGGGCAGGACTTCGCCAGTGTGGAAACGGAAGTCGCGTGCGATCCAGTCACCTTCCTTCGGCGCCGGGTAGTCCGCAGCCTCGGTGGAGGAGGTGAAGACCGAAATAGCCGCGCAAAATGCCATGAGTAAGAGCCCGCTTGGAAATTTCATACCAACCATCCTGGGTTCATGTTCCTGAGGATGATGCAAGCTGGATCGCTCAAGCGCAACGCAAAGTGCGTGCCACGCGCGATGTCGCCGCCGGTGACCGACGCCTTCTTCCCGCCAAAACGCGATGCCACTAGCAGGTTCCTCGGAGCTTTTCTGGCAGCTGCCTGGATTTTTGTGTAAAGGCGGCCCTCGCGAGCCAGTGACGACGGGGCGTTCGAAGCAGACAGGAAGCTGGAAAGCAGATTCATTTAGGAGGCGGGTGTATGAACACTGCATTCCTTGGCGTGAACAATGGAGTTTTCGATGCTATACGCGCTACTTTGCTACAATTCCGAGGAGGTTGTTACCTCATGGACGAAGCAGGAGGATGACGCCGTCATGGCGAAGCTCGATGTGGTGCATCGCAAGCTCGCCGCGGGCGGTAAGCTCGGCGCAGCGGCCCGTCTGCGACCGACGACCGTAGCGAAGACGCTATGGAAAGGCGGCGATCCATCCTTGGTGACCGACGGTCCCTACGCCGAAACCAAGGAGCAGCTGCTCGGCTTCTACTTGGTGGAATGCGCGACGTTTGATGAAGCGGTAGAAATTGCCCGCGAGTTCGAGCAGGCCAATCCCGGCGTCGGCGCTTACGAGATCCGGCCCGTTTCCCTGTTCCTGCCAGGAGATCTGAGCAAGCCGGCTCCGGAAGACCGGGCCGGCCTCGCCGGTCGTGAGCTTTCCGATGGGATTAACCATTCGCGGGCACGCACCGCGTAGCAGGTGCGAACGACGCTGTTCAGCCGGAGCACAGCGACGTATACTTCCCCTTATGAGCGAGTGAGCGGCACCGGAACAACTTTTTCCGCCTGGTGTTGAGTTTACACGGCACCAATGGAGTTTCACGTCGTGGCGCCCAGGGCAAATTGGAAAGGTTCCATTAAGATTTCGGAGCTGTCGATTCCGGTGGCGCTCTATTCCGCTGCCACGACCTCGGAGCGGGTCGCCTTTCACACCATCAACCGAAAGACCGGAAATCGGGTGCGCCGGCAATTCTTCGACGAGGAGACGGAACAGCCGGTCGAGAAGGAAAATCAGGTCAAAGGCTACGAGATCAGCCAGGGTCAATATGTCATCCTGGAGCCGAAGGAGATTCAGGAGGCCATCCCCGAAAGCGACAAGACGATCCGCATCGAAGCGTTTCTGCCGAGCACCGAGGTCGACACCGCCTATTTCGACAAACCCTATTTCCTGGCGCCGTCCGGAAGCATTGCCAATGAAGGTTTTGCTCTGCTCAGCGAGGGCATGCGCCGGGAAAAGGTTGCCGCCATCGGCCGCGCGGTGCTGTTCCGGAAGCTGCGGACAGTGCTCCTGCGGTCGCAGGGTCCGTTGCTCTATGCACATACGCTTCACTTCAATTATGAGGTGCGGCCCGCGACTGAGATCTTCGACGAGGTCCCCGATCTGAAGATCGAAGGCGAGATGCTCGATCTCGCCAAGCACATCATCCAGACGAAGAGCGGCACGTTCGATCCGCGCGAATTCGACGACCGCTACGAGGAAGCGCTCGCCGAGCTGGTGAAAGCCAAGATTGCCGGCCGCGAATTCAAGGCGCCGAAGCCGCCCAAGGAGACAAAGGTCGTCGATCTGATGGACGCGCTCAGGAAGAGCGCCGAGGCGGCGGGCAGACCTGCCCCGAAGGCGAAGGCCGGCAAGAAGAAAACCGAGGCAGCGCCGCGCCGTAAAGCAAGTTAATGGCACTCAACACATACCGCAAAAAGCGCGATTTTCAGTCGACGCCGGAGCCGCGCGGTAAACGGGCAAAGTCGTCCGGTGGCGACAGCTTCGTCATCCAGAAACATGCGGCGCGCCGCCTGCATTACGATCTGCGGCTAGAAATGGATGGGGTGCTCAAAAGCTGGGCGGTGACCAAGGGGCCGAGCCTCAATCCTAGCGAGAAGCGTCTGGCCGTCCATGTGGAGGACCATCCGCTGGACTATGGCGACTTTGAAGGCACCATCCCGAAGGGCGAATATGGCGGCGGCACGGTGATCGTCTGGGATCGAGGCCGTTGGACACCGGTCTACGACGCCAAGAAAGGTTACGCGAAGGGGCATTTGGAGTTCGAGCTGCATGGCGAAAAGCTCCATGGCCGCTGGCACCTGGTGCGAATGGCCAAGAAGCCGCGCGAAAAAAATGAGAACTGGCTGCTCATCAAAGCCGATGACGAGCATGCGCGCAGCCACGATGCCCCCGACATTACGGAGGAGCGGCCGGAATCGGTGAAGACTGGGCGCGTGGTCGAGGAGGTCGAGGGCGAGGCGCCGGGCTGGTCGTCGAAGACCGGGAAAATCGATAAGCCGGCGAAGGTAAAATTGCCGAAGGGCGCGAAGAAGGCGCGCTATCCCGGCTTTATCGAGCCGACGCTGGCGACGCTGAAAAGCAGCCCTCCGCTGGGCGCGAACTGGCTGCACGAAATCAAATTCGACGGCTACCGGCTCCAGGCTCACATCCGATCGGGCGAGGTCAAGCTTCTGACCCGTAGCGGGCTCGACTGGACTGCGAAATTCGGCGAGGGCATCGCCTCGGCGCTGACGGCTCTGCCGATCCAGGATGCCATCATCGACGGGGAGGTGATCGTCGAGGGGGCCGGCAATGCATCCGATTTCTCCGCGCTGCAGGACGATCTCTCGGCCGGGCGAACCGACCGGATGGCGTTCTACGTCTTCGACCTGCCCTATCTCGACGGCCATGACCTTCGCCCGGTGCCGCTCATCCAGCGCAAGGCTGCTCTGCATACGCTCATGGAAGGCGCTTCCGCCGTCCTGCGCTATAGCGAACATTTCGAGGAGGACGGCGAGCTCGTGCTGCGCCATGCCTGCCGGCTCAGCCTCGAAGGCATCATCTCCAAGCTGCGCGACGCGCCGTATCGTTCCGGCCGCGGCAGGGACTGGATCAAGTCGAAATGCTCGGAGCGCCAGGAGTTCGTCGTCGCCGGATACGTGCCGTCGAGTGTGTCGAACAGCGCGATAGGCTCGCTCATCGTCGGCTATTACGAGAAGGACAAGCTGGCCTATGCCGGCCGCGTGGGCACCGGCTACAGCAATAAGGTGGCCGCCGACTTGTTTCGCCGCCTGGAAGGCATGCGCATCGCCAAAAGCCCGTTCGCGAGAAAGCTCACAGCCGAGGAAGCCCGACAGGCGCGGTTCGTCCATCCGGAGCTGGTCGCGGAAGTGGAATTCCGCAGCTGGACCTCGGACGGCATCATGCGCCACGCCGCATTTCGGGGATTGCGCGAAGACAAGCGCGCCGAGGAGGTCGTGCGCGAATCCAAGGGCGCCGAGCCCGCGCAGCGCCCCGCGCCGCTGATCAAGCTGACCCATCCCGACCGGCTCTACTGGAAGGATGCCGGCGTCACCAAGCAGGGCCTCGCCGACTATTATTCCGAGGTCTGGCCGCGCATGGCGCCCGTTCATCGTCAGCCGGCCGCTCTCCCTGGTGCGCTGCCCGGACGGGGTTGGCGGCCAGTGCTTCTTCCAGAAGCATGCATGGCGCGGCCAGAGCAAGGACATCCTCACGGCCGACGATCCGAAGGACGAAGACGAACAGCCGATCATCGCCATCGACAGCCTGCCCGGCCTCATCGGTCTCGTCCAAGGCGGGGTGCTCGAAATTCACCCATGGGGGTCACGGCTCGACGATCTCGAAAAGCCCGACATGATCATCATGGACCTCGATCCCGGCGACGGCATCGAATGGGCGGACATCATCGACGCGGCCGGCGAAGTGCGGGAGCGGCTCCGGAGCGCAGGTATCAAAAGCTTCGTCAAAACCTCCGGCGGGAAGGGATTGCACGTTGTTGCCCCGCTAAAGCCCGCCGCCGAATGGGAGGAGGTTAAGGCGTTCACCAAGGCGCTGGCCGACGGCATGAGCGCGGATAGCCCCGAGCGCTACGTCGCCACCGTCACCAAGTCCAAGCGCAAGGGCAAGATCCTGGTCGACTATCTGCGCAATGGACGCGGCGCGACCGCGGTTGCGCCATACTCGACGCGCGCGCGGCCCGGCGCCGCCGTCTCCATGCCGCTGGACTGGAACGAGCTCAGCCCAGCGATCGGGCCCGATTATTTCACGGTCAACAACGCCCCGCCGAGGCTTGCCGCTCTGGACGTCGATCCATGGGAGGATTTCTGGAAGGCAGCCGTGCCGCTGCCAACCGGGAAAAAGTCGAAGCGCGCCGCGTGACCAGACACGCCGCCAAGGCTCCTGCGTAAACAGGGAACGCACCCGCGCCTTCACATCCCGCAACGACGACGCCCAAAGCTCCAGCGTCGCCTCGATCGATGCTCCAGCCCTCCATGGCCTCCAAATCATGGTGACCCATGGATTCAGAGCCGCAGGAAAAAATGCAACCGTAATGCTAACCTGATAAGGCTCTGTTCTTGTTTTCCTCATGTGAGGTCGGGATATGTCGCTTCAGCTTTATCTTGCCTTTGTTCTCGCCTGCTTCGTGCTTGCCATAACCCCTGGCCCGAATATGTCTCTGCTGATCGCCAATGGCGCAACGCATGGCGTCCGCGCGGCGCTGCTAACAGTGGTCGGCAGTTCGCTGGGCCTCAGCGTTCTTGTCGCCATCGCGGCACTCGGCATGACCGCATCGATGCGCCTCATGGCGAATTGGTTCGACATCATCCGCTGGGTCGGGGCGGCCTATCTCGTCTGGCTCGGCATCGGGCGTCTGCGCTCCGCCTGGCGCGTCCCGGGCGATACCGACGTTCCGCTCCCGGTCAACGGGGGCCGCTGGTTCTGGCAGGGCGCTGCGGTGTCGCTGTCCAATCCGAAGGTGCTGCTGTTTCTCGGCGCTTTCTTCCCGCAATTCATCGATCCCGCAAGCCCGGCCGGGCCGCAACTCGCCTTGCTCGGCGTTACTTTCGTACTCACCATTGCCGCTGTCGATTGCGCCGTCGCCTCCGCCGCCGGATCGGCGCGCGCCTGGTTCACCGCTCAGCGCCGCCGTGTCGCGGAAGGCGTCAGCGGCGTTCTCCTCGTTTGCGGCGGGCTTTGGCTTGCGGCCGCACGCCGGGCGTAGTATCAGCGCCGGGATTGCCTGAATTCTTTGCTTGCGCGTCATTCTTTGCGAAAAACCGGAAACACAACCTTTCGCGAATGATGCTGAACGATTGGCGCCAATGTCCCACACCGTCTTTTATGCCGGCAGCTTCGACCCCGTGACCCTCGGCCATATCGACCTGATCGAACGGGCAACACGCCTTTTCGACCGAGTGGTGGTCGGCGTCGGTGTGCATCACGGCAAGAAGCCGCTCTTCGCCGACGATGAGCGCGTTTCGCTACTGCAAGGCGAGATCGCGCGCCTTGGCCTTACGGCTACAGTGGAGGTCGTCACCTTCGACAACCTCCTCGTCGACGCCGCCGGCGCGCACGGCGCCTCGGCCATCCTTCGCGGCATTCGCGACGCCACCGATTTCGATTATGAAATGCAGATGACCGGCATGAACGGTGCGCTCGCGCCGGGCTTGGATACAGTTTTCCTGCCCGCATCCGGCGCCTACCGGCACATTGCCGCCACTTTTGTCCGCCAGATCGCCCAGATGGGTGGCGACGTCACCGCCTTCGTGCCGCCGGCCGTCGCCGCGAGGCTCAAGGAAAAGCGCGCGCACGCCCCCTCGGCCTGAGAAACGATTTCCATCCACCGGAGTTTAGCTACGATGATCCGCTACCTGCTTGCCGTGGTTTCGCTGTTCGCGCTCATGTCGGGCGGGGCGAGTGCGGCCGATAAGAACACACTCTATCTCGACCTTAAGGCTGGGCGTGTAACCATCCAGCTGCGCCCCGACCTTGCGCCCAAACACGTCGAGCGCATCAAGAAGTTGACCAAGGAAGGCTTCTATAACGGCCTGAAATTCCATCGTGTCATCACCGGTTTCATGGCGCAGACTGGCGACCCGACGGGCACCGGCACCGGCGGTTCGAGCCTTCCCGATCTGCCCGCCGAGTTCACCCCCACGCCGTTCAATCGCGGCACGCTGGGCGCCGCCCGCACCAATGATCCGAACACCGCCAATAGCCAGTTCTTCATCGTTTTGGAGGCCTCGCCGCATCTGAACGGCAAATATACGCTGTTCGGCGAAGTGACAGGCGGCATGGAACATGTCGACCGCATCAAGAAGGGCAGCGACGGCAGCGGACAAGTCTTCAACCCGGATACCATCGTCAAGATGCAGCTTGCATCCGACGAAAAATAGCGGCGCGCCGCCACGAACCAAGAAAAGGAGCCAGCTATGGCGACAATCAACGACCCGGAAAACACGCTCATCATGGACACGACGCATGGCCGCGTCCTTATTCAGATGATGCCCAACGTGGCGCCGCAACACGTCGCCCGTATCAAGGAGCTTGCGCGGGAAGGCTTCTATGACGGCGTGGTTTTCCACCGCGTGATCGACGGATTCATGGCGCAGACGGGCGACCCGACCGGCACCGGCATGGGCGGCTCGGGCAAGAAGCTGAAGGCGGAGTTCAACACGACGCCGCATGAGCGCGGCGTCGTTTCCATGGCGCGCTCGCAGGACCCCAATAGCGGGGACAGCCAGTTCTTCATCTGCTTCGACGACGCGACGTTCCTCGACCGGCAATATACGGCCTGGGGGCGTGTCATTGAGGGCATGGAGAATGTCGACAAGATCAAGCGCGGCGAGCCGGTGAGCAATCCCGACGAGATCAAGACGTTGCGGGTCGCCGCCGACGCCGCCTGAACCGGCGCGCCGCTCGATGCGTGTCGACCAGTTCGATTTTGAACTGCCCGAAAACAGGATCGCGTTGCGGCCCGTCAAGCCTCGCGAAGCGGCGCGCCTTCTCGTCGTGAGGCCGGGCCGTGTGCCTGAATTGGCGGATCATGAGATTGCCGATCTGCCGACGCTGCTTCGGGCCGGCGATGTGCTCGTATTCAACGATACAAAGGTGCTGCCGGCGCAGCTTGAAGGCCTTCGGCCCAGTCGGGAGGGCGTCGCGGCACGTATCAGTGTAACCCTGCATAAGCGGCTTTCAACTCTGGAGTGGCGAGCGTTCGCGCGTCCGGCGCGGAAGCTGGCGCAAGGCGACCGGATCGCCTTCGGGGATGGTTTTGCGGCGACGGGTGCAAGACAAGGGCGAGGGCGGGGAGATCGGGCTCATGTTTGAGACCGGCGGGCGTGTCTTCGAGGAATACCTCGCCGAACATGGCCGCATGCCGCTCCCGCCCTACATCGCCTCGCGCCGCGCGGCCGACAAGCGCGATGCCGACGATTATCAAACGATGTTCGCCTCCGAACCGGGCGCCGTCGCTGCGCCCACCGCCGGTTTGCATTTCACCGCGGCGTTGGTGCAGAAACTAAGCGCGGCCGGCGTCCACGCTGTATGTCTGACGCTGCATGTCGGGGCAGGCACCTTCCTGCCGGTGAAAGCGGAGGACACCGCCGATCACCGCATGCATTCCGAATGGGGCGGCATCTCCCCTGCCGCCGCCGAAAGGCTCAACCGCGCTCGCGCGGGCGGCGGGCGCATCGTCGCCGTCGGCACGACATCACTGCGCCTCATCGAAAGCGCCGCGGACGGGAGCGGCCTTGTCAGCCCGTTCAGCGGCGAAACGGCGATCTTTATCACCCCAGGCTACCGCTTCAGGGCAGTCGACCTGCTGATCACCAATTTCCATTTGCCGCGATCCACCCTATTCATGCTGGTCTCGGCATTTTCGGGATTGGAAGTAATGCAACGCGCATACTCGCACGCCATTGAGAAAGGCTATCGCTTCTACTCCTATGGCGACGCGTGCCTGCTGACACCGCATGCCGGCGCGGCCTGCATATGACCCAAGCGTTCGCCTTTACCCTCAAAGCGCGGGACGGCGGCGCACGTCTCGGCGAGATCACAACGTCGCGGGGCATCATCCGCACGCCCGCCTTCATGCCGGTGGGAACGGCGGCGACGGTCAAGGCGATGTTCACCGACAATGTCAAGGCGACCGGCGCCGACATCATCCTGGGCAACACCTATCATCTGATGCTGCGGCCGGGCGCCGAGCGCGTGGCGCGGCTCGGGGGGCTGCACCGCTTCATGAATTGGCCCGGCCCGATCCTTACCGACAGCGGCGGCTTTCAAGTCATGTCGCTGGCGCAGCTCCGTAAAATCTCCGAGGAAGGCGTCACCTTCCAGTCTCATATCGACGGCTCGAGCCATGATCTGACGCCAGAGCGCTCGATCGAAATCCAGACGCTGCTCGGCAGCGATATCCAGATGCAGTTCGACGAATGCACGCCGTTCCCCGCGACGTTCGAGGATGCGCGCGCCTCTATGGAGCTGTCGCTGCGCTGGGCCGAGCGGTCGCGCGCCGCGTTCGAGCGGATGGCAGGCGTGCATCAGGCGCTGTTCGGCATCGTGCAGGGCAGCACCTATCCCGATCTGCGCGCCCGGTCAGCCGAGGCGCTCACCGCGATGGACGTCCCCGGCTACGCCATCGGCGGGTTGGCGGTGGGCGAGGGTCAGGCCGCGATGCTGGCGACCTTGGAGACCACCACACCGCTGCTGCCTTTGCACAAGCCACGTTATCTGATGGGGGTCGGCACACCCGCCGATATTGTCGCGGCGGTGGCGCGCGGCGTCGATATGTTCGACTGCGTCATGCCGACTCGGTCCGGGCGGCACGGCCAAGCCTTCACCTGGGAAGGCAAGCTGAACCTGCGCAATGCCGCTTTTGCCGAAGATCCGCGCCCGTTGGACGCGGAGAGCACCTGCCCCGCTGCCCGCGACTATTCGCGCGCCTATCTGCATCACCTTTTCAAGGCGGGAGAAATTCTGGGCGCCATGCTGCTGAGCTGGGCGAACATTCATTTCTATCAGTCGCTCATGACGCAGACGCGCCAAGCCATCTCTGAGAGGCGCTTCACGGATTTCGCGGCAACGGTTGCTGCCGCCTATCCCGGAACCCCAGGCGCCCGCGAAACTGACGAAGGTACCCCCCGCGAGCCCTAGAGCGCGATCAGGAAAAGTGGAATCCGGTTTTCCGTCCGATCGCGCGACCAGCAAAGAATCGAGAGCGGGCCTCCCGGCTTCGATGCTTCCACTTCAACCGATCCCGCCCTAGAGCGCCGAACGCTCCGCTGAACACGGAGCTGCGCTCTAGTTTTTCGTTTACGCATCAGATTTATCCGAAAAGTGCGTACACTTTTCGGTCTGATGCATTAGGTGTTTAGTCCCGGCATTGATGGAGAGCGTTGAGCCTGAACCTTTGTGGCTCGATTGTTCCATTGTTTGCAGGGCGGATACGGCTTGACTATGGCCGCTTCATTGCGACGGGGCGTTCTGCCCGATGGGTGTCCCCTCGGCGTTCCGCCTGCCGCGAGGGCTCGCTTAAAGATATTAGCCTCTCGAAAGCTCGATCGGAGGCTGCGTGGTCTGCTGCGCGGTCACGAGTTTGCCAAGCCCCCTAAAGAGCGTGAGCTTGGCCTGGCAGCGGGCTTCGTACCAGCCCGCTGCTCACCATTGCGCAGATTATTTCGCAATGCAGGTGTCGACGTTCTTGGGTGTGCATACGTCGAGGCCCGTATAGGTCGGATCGGCGGGCGCAGCCTTGCCATCCTTGAGGTCCTTCAGCGCCAACATGGTCTTGTACCCCATCTCGAACGGACGCTGTCCCACCTGGCCGAGCGACAGCCCCTCTTTCATCTGGTCCATCTGAACCGGCAGCGTGTCGGCGACCACCAACGCCAGTGCCTTACTCGCGATCTTGTCCTTGAACGGCGTGACGGCAGCGCGATTCGCGTCGGGCACGAATTGCGGGAAGCCGCCCGTCGGCGTGAACGCGTCCAGGGTTGGGTTCTTCGCCATGATGTCCTGGAACTGCTGGACCGACAGCGGGAAGTCATCGTTGGTGTAAAGCGGGCAGCCGTCGATCTCCTTCCAGCCATTCTGTCCCGTCAGCCTTTCCCCAGGCGATTGGGCGGATTCCTTGCCGGCCAGCGTGTCGCGAATGCCCTTCATGCGTTCGTTATGGTTGGCGGCTGCCGCGCCGCCTGACTGGATGCAGATCGAACCGCCCTTGGGCTTTATCTGCTGCACGATTTTCGCGAGGTTGACGCCGATCTCGTAATTGTGGGTGCCGATGTAAGCAAGGCGCAGACCTTTGCTGTCGGGAAGGACGTCGGAGTCCCAGGTGAGCACCGGAATGCCGGCATCCTTGGCCGCCTGCAACGCAACCGCCATGGCAGCAGCATTGGCTGGCGCGACGGCAATGCCGTCAACTTTCTTGGCGACGAGATCCTGGACGATCTGCACCTGCTCCTCACCGCCGCCGTGCTCTCCGGGGCCGATGTACATGCACTTGATGACGCCCTTGGATTCCGTTTCCGCCTTCTTGCAGCCGTCGCGTGCCTGGTCGAAGAACGGATTGTTCATGTTCTTCGGGACCAGTGCGAAGGTATATTTCTGCTGCGCGTAGGCCTGTCCTCCCATCAGCGCCGAAACCGCCACGGCGGCCGTCAGTAGATATTTGTGCACTTTTTTCCTCCCAGTTTTTATTGACTTCAGATTCCCGATCGGCGAGTTGCCATCGGCTTCCTAAGCCCGTCTCCAGACGGCCCACTCTCGCATTGTCGCGAGCAGCGACTTGTCGCTTGTCTGCATCCCGAGAAGCACGGCAATGACGATGAACAGGCCGACGAAGGCCCCCTGCCAGTTCGAATCGATGCCAGCCATCAGCAGCGCGTTGCGGATCACTTCCAGGAAGGCCGAGCCGATGACTGCGCCGAAGGCGGTGCCGTAGCCGCCCATGAGATTGGCGCCGCCAATGACGGTGCCCGCGATGACGCGCAGCTCGTAACCCGTTCCCATCGCGTTGATCGCCGAGCCGCTGTAACCCAGCAGCAGCAGAGAGGCGATGGACGCCGTGAACGAGGAAAACAAGTAGGCCTGGAACTTGATCCGGTCGACCGGCACGCCGGTGAGCCGTGCGGCGTTCTCGTTGGCGCCGATGGCGAAGAGGTGGCGCGCCCATGCCGTGAAGATGAAGACGAAACCCAGGATCAGCGCCAGGATCACCATCACCCAGAAATGCGAGGAGAGCTGCGGGATCCAGTGCGGCGCCCACCCGGCGGGCGTGTGCACTGGCCACTTCGCCTGGCCGATCGCCTTCACGATCGGCGCGTCGGGACCGAACTGGTAGAGCATCTGGTTGCCGGACAGGACGACGGCGAACGAGCGAGCCATCGACAGCATGCCAAGCGTCACGACGAAGGACGGCATTCCGATATAGGCGACGAAGAAGCCGTTGAACGCTCCGCAGGCAAGGCCCGACAGCATCCCGGCGCCGAAGGCGACATACCAGGGATAGTGCCAGGTCAGCAGCAGGCCGGTGACGATGGCGACAAGCCCCATGACCGAGCCGACGGACAGATCGATGCCGCCGGTGATCAGCACCACGGTCATTCCGAGGGCCATGATCGCGATCGGCGCAAAATTGCGAGTAATGTTGGTGACGTTGTCGGTGGTGCCGAAACTCGGCTCCAGCCATGTCATGAACATCACCAGCACCATGAGGGCGACGGCAACCCAGAACGATTGAGTCTTTATCACGCGCTGCAGAGCACTTTGCTCGCGAATAGCGGCCACATCGCTTATCGCGGCATGCGTCTCTTCGATGGCTTCGGCGGAGCTATGCTGCACGGATCGCTCCTGTAATCAGGCCGGTGATCTCTTCCGGCGAGGTCTTCGCGGTCTCCTTGTCGGCCACTTTCGAGCCCCGCCGCAGCACGATGATGCGGTCGCAAACGGCAAACACGTCGGGCATGCGGTGGCTGATCAGCATGACCGAGACGCCGCGTCCCTTGAGCCTGCGGATGAGCTCCAGCACCTCGGCGACCTGCCGCACGGAAATGGCCGCAGTTGGCTCGTCCATCAGGATGAGCTTGGCATTGGAGAGCCTGGTGCGGGCGATCGCGACCGCCTGCCGTTGTCCGCCCGACATCTTTCTTACGAGGTCGCGCGGACGCGTCTCCGATTTGAGCTCGGCGAAAAGCTCGCCGGCGCGCTTGATCATCGGCTGCTTGTCGAGGATGCGGATGGGCCAGAAGCCCTTCTTGACCTCGCGGCCGAGAAAGACGTTCTCAGTGGCGGTCAGGTTGTCGGCCAGTGCGAGGTCCTGATAGACGACCTCAATGCCCTCGGCTCGCGCTTCGATCGGCCTGTGAAAATGGCAGACCTTGCCGTCGACGGCGATCTCTCCCTCACTTGGCGGAAAGTTTCCGGCGATCAGCTTCACCATGGTCGACTTGCCGGCGCCATTATCGCCCATCAGCCCGACCACTTCCCCGGCATCAATAGAAAAGCTCACATCGGACAGCGCCCGGATGGCGCCAAAGCTCTTCGAGATGCTTCGCACATCAAGCAAAGCCACGCATCTCCTCCCAAATACCGCGTCAGCTCTATCGGCTGATTTCGACCGTCGAGGCAATTATTATTGCGGATTAGAAGAATCTGCAACAAATATTTCACCAACGATGGGTTTCGTGGTACCCAGAATGCTTGGACCGGTATCGAACATGTGCCGATGAAGCGTGGGATGACGGCGTCGCACGTGAATTTTGGCCGATGGGCTGAGAGCCTGTGCCCCATTGTCGTTGGCGGAAAGCCGTCCTCAGCCGCTTAGTGCAACAAACGATTGCGAGAGCCTAATGCTCGAAACGAAGACACCAGCGGGGTACGAGGAACTGATCCGGCTGATCCATGATTCTTACCTGGAAATGAGCAATGCCTATCAAAAAATTGCACTCTATCTGACGCAGAACCCGAACGAGGTGGCGGTCTATTCAGTAAACGCCATTGGCAAACGCTGTGGTGTTCACGCGTCGAGCTTGGTGCGTTTTGCTCAAGCACTCGGCTATGAAGGGTTCAAGGACCTGCAGGAGCTGTTTCAAAGGCGGCTTACCACCGCAGCTCCCGGTTTCGAGGCCCGCGTCAAGGCGTTAGAAAGCGACCTCGGCTCTCGAGCAGATCGTAGCGAATTCGGATTCATGCGCGACCTCGTGGTTCGCGATATCGCTTCGCTGAAAGACTTGTTGACCCAGATAAAGGCGGAAGAGCTTGCGGAAACGGTTAATCTTCTCGAAAAGGCCGATGTCATCTATCTCCTCGGTCAACTCCGTTCCGCTCCCGTCGTTGAACTTCTTCGTTATACCCTAACGATGCTTGGCAGACGTTGTATCCTCCTCGATCCAGGCGGCGGTCTGGCCACGCATATGGCCCGGGCGATGCGCAAGTCGGATGTGCTGTTTGCCGTGTCCTTCCGGTTCTACGCGAATGAAGTTGTCAGCGTCGTAGAAGAAGCAGCAAGCAGAGGCGTTCCCATCATTGCAATTTCGGACAGCACGCTTTCACCCCTTGCCAAAAACGCAAAGGTGCTATTTGCCGTGCCGGAACTTGAATACACATTCTCCCGCTCCCTGGCGGCGCCTATGTGCCTCGCCCAAGCGCTGACGGTGGCGCTCGCAGCCCGGCTGCAGAAAAACACCGATCCGCGAATTCCGACCGTCACCGGCCAGTGATGGCTATCGATAGATTGCTGGCGGTTCGACGAGGCGGATCGCGACGTAGCGGCTCTCGGCGAGTGATTGTAGCCCCGCTTCAGCAGCGGCCGCCGCGGCATATCCGTCCCACGCGCTGGCACCAACCGTTGTCCCACTCTCGATGGCTCTGATCCAGGCTTGCGCTTGCAGCCGATAGGCCTCGGCAAAGCGGGGACGCCAGTCGGCGGGATAGGCGCTCCCATGCGTCAAGTTGACGTTGATTTCGGTGTGGGCCGGCGCACGCAGGGAAACGGTTCCCTTTTCGCAGACGAGTTCGCCGCGTACGTCATATCCGTACGTAGCACTGACGAAGACCTCAACATTCACCAGCTGGCCGCTCGATGTCTCGATGACGAGAAACACTGGCGCACCCGAAGATTCCAGTCTCGCCGCTTTCGGCCGAAACACTTGAATACCGGTCAGTTCCGCATCGAGAATCCAGCGGGCGATGTCGAATTCATGAACCGCCGAATTGCTGATTGCCATCTTTGAATCAAACCAGCTGGGGGCTGACACGTTGCGATGAAAACAGTGAAACATCAGTGGAGTCCCAAGACTCCCCATGAGCACGCTGGACTTCATCTCGACATAGGCGGGATCGAAGCGCCGCATGAAACCGATCTGCACAAGCCGGCGACCGAGCTTAGACTCCGCTGAAATTACCTCAAGGCACTCGGCCGCAGTCGGTGCCAACGGCTTTTCACAGAGCACGGGCTTGCGTGCCTCAATGCAGGCAAGCACCAGATCCTTGTGAGTATGATCAGGCGAAGCCACCAGCACGGCATCGACATCCGGATGCTCGACAAGAGCGGCTGTGTCGGTGACTACGGCTTGAGCGCCGATTTCATCGGCTATGGCTTTGGCGCGCGTCAAATCAGCATCATACAAGGCTTGCACGGTCGCACCGGACACTTGCGACGCGAGAATGCGCGCGTGATCAGCACCCATCACCCCAACACCGACAATTCCGACACGTACGCTCACATCTGTCCTCCAGTTCCACCGCTGCTTTGGCCGGGATCCAGAAACCAGTCTCGCCCCGGATATTTTGCAATGATCGTTGCGTCTCTATTGATTTGTCAATGTTCGTTTCGTAAGGAATTATAAAAATCGTTGCAAAGGAGGAAGCGAGAGATGATGGGAACCGTCCGGCTGACCATGGCGCAGGCGCTCGTGCGTTACCTGTGCAATCAATCCACCATCGTCGACGGTGAGAGGGTGCCACTCTTTGCGGGCGTCTTTGCCATCTTCGGTCATGGCAACGTCACCTGCCTGGCCGAAGCGCTGGAGGCAGTGCAGGATCAGCTGCCGACATGGCGCGGCCAGAACGAGCAGTCGATGGCGCTTGCGGCAATCGGCTTCGCCAAGGCAAAGCGCCGTCGCCAGATCATGGTGGCGGCCACCTCTATCGGTCCCGGCGCTCTGAACATGGTAACGGCTGCCGGCGTCGCCCATTCCAACCGGCTGCCGGTGCTGCTTCTGTCGGGCGACACCTTCGTCAATCGCCGGCCCGATCCCGTCATGCAGCAGGTGGAGCATTTCGGCGATCCCACCATCAACGTCAACGATGCCTTCAAGGCGGTGACACGCTACTGGGACCGCATCGTCCATCCCGAGCAGATCATCTCGTCACTGCCGCAGGCGGTGGCCGTGCTGCTCGACCCGGCCGATTGCGGACCGGCCTTCATCGCACTGCCGCAAGACGTGCAGGAGATCGCCTGGGACTATCCGGAGGCCTTCTTCGAACCGACGGTCCACGCAGATTCCACGGCCGCGACCGGACCGAGGCCGGTTGGCTGAGGCGGTCCGCGTCCTCAAGAGCGCCAAACGGCCGCTGATCATTTCGGGCGGCGGCGTGCGCTATTCCGGCGCGAGGAAAAGCGCTGGGCGACTTTGCCGAAAAACACGGCATACCGTTGTCGGAAACGATCGCCGGCAAGGGCACGGTAACGCACGGCCATCCCGCCCATGTCGGACCAATCGGTATCGTCGGCTCGACATCGGCGAATGCATTGGCCGGCGAGGCGGATGTGGTGCTTGCCATCGGCACAAGGCTGATGGACTTCACCACCGGCTCGTGGAGCGCGTTTTCGCCAGAGGCGAAGTTCGTTTCGATCAACGCGGCGCGCTGGGACGCCACCAAGCATCGTGCGCTCGCGGTGGTCGGCGACGCGCTGGAGACGCTGCAGGAACTGGAGGCAGCGCTCGGTGACTGGAAGGTAGAAGCGACATGGACCGAAAAGGGCCGCGCCGAATTTGCCGAGTGGAACACTCTGCTCGACGGCTTCCAAAAGCCGACGAACAATCCGGTGCCGACCTATGCGCAGGTGGTCGGGGTCGTCAACGCACGGGCGGGTGAGCGCGACCTTTTGATCGCCGCCGCCGGCGGCCTGCCCGGCGAGGTGATGAAGAACTGGCGGGTGAAGGCGCCGAACACCTTCGATTGTGAGTTCGGCTTCTCCTGCATGGGCTATGAGATCGCCGCAGGTTGGGGAGCGGCGATGGCGGATCCGACCCGCACGCCGATCGTGATGGTGGGCGACGGCACCTATATGATGATGAACTCGGACATCTATTCCTCGGTGCTCGCCGGTCACAAGATGATCGTCGTGGTCTGCGATAATGGCGGCTACGCCGTGATCAACCGGCTGCAGAACGCCAAAGGCGGCGCCTCCTTCAACAACCTGATCAAGGACTGCCGGGTGAAGGAACCGTTCGCGGTCGACTTCGCCAAGCACGCCGAGTCGATGGGCGCGCTAACGCGCCACGTCGAAAGCCTCGCCGACCTGGGCCAGGCCTTGGACTGGGCCAAGACCACCGACCGCACCACCGTCTCACGATCGTCTCCGATGCCTTTACCTGGACGCCCGGCGACGCCTGGTGGGACGTGGGCGTGCCGGCGGTCAGCGAGCGCCAGGAGGTGCGCGACGCCTATGCAGCCCAAAAGGAAGGCCGCAAGCAGCAGCGCGTGGGCGTTTGATCCGCTTGGAGTTTTCGCTGAGGCTTCCTGCCGAATGATGTGATTTCTTCAGGCGCCTTGTTTCGGCGGTTCTTAGCTCGGCCTCGGCGCAAGCCGCGTGTGGTGATGATCGGAGATGAAAATGAAAGCCAAACTCGGCATTGCGCCGATCGCCTGGTGGAACGACGACCTTCCGGAGCTGAGCGACGATGTCTCACTCGAGGAGTGCCTGCGGCAGGCTCGCGAGGCGGGCTTCACTGGCATGGAGACGGGCCGCCGTTTCCCGATGGATGCGGGGGTGCTGAGCCCGATCCTGAAGCAGTCCGGCATCAGCGTGTGCGGCGGCTGGTTCTCCGGCCTCCTGCTTGACGGCGAGATCGGGGCGGAGAAGGACCGCATTGCCCAGCAGATGCAACTGTTCAAGGCGGTCGGTGCACCCTGCATCGTTTATGGCGAGACGGCGGGAACGATCCAGGGCGATCGCTTTGCCCCGCTCTCCACCAAGCGCCGGCTCTCGGAGGACGAGATCAGAATCTACGGCCGCAAGATGACGGCCTTCGCCGAATGGTGCGCCGGCGAGGGGATGCCCATCTCCTATCACCACCATATGGCCGCGCCGATCGAGACTGAAGAAGAGCTGGACCTCTTGATGAAGCATTCCGGCGAGGCGCTTCCGCTCCTTTACGACGCGGGTCACATGGCCTTCGCCGGCGGCGACGTGCTACGGGTGATCGACAAGCATCACGCCCGCATCTCCCATGTCCACACCAAAGATATCCGCAGCGAAGTCGTGAACGGGCTCGACCGCTCACGGGAGAGCTTTCTCGACGCGGTGGTCAAAGGGGCGTTCACGGTGCCTGGCGACGGCTCGCTCGACTTCGAAGCGATCGTGAAGCGGCTGGCGTCCTACGGCTATGAGGGCTGGTTCGTCGTCGAGGCCGAGCAGGATCCCGTCAAAAGCCCGCCGCTCGAAATGGCGAAGATCGGGCACACAGAATTTCTCCGGGTGATGGCTGCAGCCGGCTACAAGGTGGAGAATTGACCCATGAACCGGATGGACGGAAAGGTCTGCGTCGTTACCGGCGCAACTCAAGGGCTGGGCGCGGCCATAGCGCGGCGGTTGGCGGACGCGGGTGCTGCGGGCCTCGTGACCCTCGGCCGCAACGAGGTGAAGGGACGTGCCCTGGCCGAGACGATCACACGCGACACTGGCGTGCCGGTGCACTTCGTCAAAGCCGATCTCGGCAAGGTCGAGGACTGCCGCAACGTCATGGCGGAGGCCGAGGCGGTCTACAGCAAGCTCCACGTGTTGGTGAATGCTGGCGCGTGCACGGATCGGGGCACCATCCTCGACACCTCGCCCGAGCTCTTCGACACCCTGTTCGCGGTCAATGTGCGCGGCCCCTACTTCCTGATGCAGGAGGCGATCCGCCGTATGATCCGCGACCGTATTGACGGTGCTATCTGCAATATTGGCTCAATTTCTGGGTATGCGGGCCAGCCTTTTATCAATGCTTATTGCGCCAGCAAAGGTGCGCTCGCGACGCTAACGCGCAACACGGCCTTCTCCGTCATGAAGAACCGCATCCGGGTCAATCAGCTGAATGTAGGCTGGATGGCTTCCGATCACGAACGCGAGTTGCAGGCTGCCGCGACTGGCGATCCCGATTGGGAGGTCAAGGCCGCAGCGGCCCTGCCGTTCGGGCGACTCGTTGATCCGGCGGAGGCAGCCCGGGCGGTCAACTTCATCGTTTCAGACGACGCGGGCCTCATGACGGGCGCGGTCGTGAACTACGATCAGACGGTCTGGGGCGCCGCAGCGGGCGTCATGCCTGTGCCGGACAAGCCGCTCTCGCTTTGAGGAGCATTTGCCGCGAAGGTGAATTTGCTCGCTGCTGAGCGCCCCAGATCCGAAAGATGCTGGCGGCCAAGCAGCTTCGATCACCCAAGAGCCATCCAGGCGGACACAACGTCCGCAGAAGACGCTCCAAGTTGAGCTCTCGGCGGGGACGGGCCATTGGGGTACAGGCATGGTGCCCCGGGCCACGGCGGAAGACAACGCCTGATCAATTCCCCTGCACGATCTGGACTGAGTTCCCCGAGCCGATCTGTGACAGTGAGAAGCTCAACGATGAAGCCGTGGCGGTGGCGTTCTGCTGAAGGTCGATACCGTTGTCGTTGCCGTTCTGGTTGAGGTCCGCGCTTACCGCACTGGAATTGATGGCGAACTGTGCGAGCGACACGCTGTTGCTGTTTCCGGTCTGACTGACGTTAGCCTCGATCGTATCCCCGCTGCGATTCGGGGCGAGTTGGGAGAGGGTTGCGCTGTTGTCGCTGCCGTTCTGGCTGACCAGGGCGTTGGCGGTAGAACCGCCAGGCGTGCGTTGCGTGACATCCGCAAAATTGCGATCACCGATTTGCGAAATGGTCGCCTCTGTCAGAGCGAGATCGCCGGACTGCGAAACCTTTGCGGTCTGATCGGCGCCGTCTTGCCCGATGTCGATAAACCGCGTGGAGTCGCCTTCGATCGAATGGACGTCAGCAATATTCCCGTCGCCCTCCTGATAGACCAGGATGTTGGACGTGGTGACGCTCGCATTCGTCCCCGCGATCGTGGCCTTGTTGGCATTGCCGAACTGGTCCAGCGTGACGTTGAAAGTGCCGAAGGCCGTCGCACTCTGATCGACGCTGCCGATATTGTCGTCTCCCTCCTGCCGGATGCTGACGTTGCGCGTTGCATCGGTGGATGGCTGCAGGACGGTCGCTTCATTTCTCGAGCCGATTTGTTCGATCAGCGCGTGGTCGTTCGAGAATTCGGCGGTCTGCGTGACCGTGGCATCGTTTTCGGACCCATGCTGGCGGATCTCAGCGTTATTCTGTGATCCGAAACCTGGGCCTTGTGTCACGCCGGCGTGATTGCCCGTACCGTCCTGAAATATCGTTGCGCTGTTGTCGCCGGGGCCGGTCTGTTGGATGTTGGCCGTATTCGCCGTGCCGATCTGCTCGATCTCGGAGAGGTTATCCGCCCATGCAGGGCAGCCAAGACAGGTCAAAATCGCTCCAATATAGAGGCTTCTCATCAATTTCTACCTTCGAGCTAAATAAATGAAATAATGCACGCTTGGATTGGGTGCGGGTCGCTCCGATTGTGCCAGCCTTACGCCATGGGAGACGATAAAATCATCGCCTTGCGCCAGCCGGGTGACGCCATCGATCCGCTGACCGAGGCTCTGCGGCCTGCCCCGCAGAGTGACACCATTTTCTAAGTTAGAACCTGGCGCTCTTCGGCCAGGAGGAGGAGCAGCCGTGGCCGGCGAAAGAAAACTCTGGGGCCTGATGTCTGGAATGCAGAGGGGCCTGCCGAGCGGCCAACGGCAGCGCCGCACCAAACCGGGCTGATTGCGTTGCAATGAAGCCAGGTCCGGCACCGTGGCGATCCTGGAAGTTCTTGTGATGGGAGGTTAGCCGCGCCGTGCCTTCTCGATCGCGGCGACGTCGATCTTCTTCATGTCCATCATCGCCTCAAACGCGCGCTTGGCTTCATCGCCGCCGGCTGCCATCGCCTCCATCAGCACGCGCGGCGTGATTTGCCAGGAGATGCCCCATTTGTCCTTGCACCAGCCGCACGCGCTCTCCTGGCCGCCATTGCCGACGATGGCATTCCATCCACGCGGGTCAAATTCTGCCCTTTAGGGCTTGGCGGCGATGGCTGGAGGAGCGCATGCTCACTTCCCGTATGAGGCCGACTAATTGCGCGGTTGATGTTCAGATATCCGCTTCGCCGACGGCCTCATTCATCATATTGCGCCGAAAACACGCTGTTCACTGCGTCGGCGGTTTTGGCGATGATGATGTCGGCCTCGTCTTTCGTCAGGCAGAGCGGCGGTGCAAAGCCGAGAATGTCGCCCTGCGGCATGGCCCGGCCGATAACGCCGCGTTCGCCCAGTGCCGTCGCGATCCGCATGCCGATTTTCTCGGAGGCGTCGAAGAAAACACGGTCGTCCCGCTCAGCGACGAATTCGACCGCGGCCAGGAGGCCCTCGCCGCGCACCTCGCCGACATTGGGGTGACCGCCGACAGCGGCGGCAAGCTCGCTGCGGAAATAGGCGCCGATCTCGCGCGGCATTGCCGACAAGGCCCATCTCATCGACCAGTTCGAGATTGGCGATGCCCGCCGCCGCGCAGATCGGATGCGCCGAATAGGTCCAGCCATGGCCGAGCGAGCCGAGCTTGTCGGAGCCCTCGACCAGCACGCTGCCAGACCCGCTCCCCGACGATGACGCCCGAAAGCGGCGCATAGGCCGAGGTCAGTCCCTTGGCGATGGTGATCAGGTCCGGCCGCATGCCGTAATGATCGGAGCCGAACATCGTGCCGAGCCGGCCAAAGGCGGTGACAACCTCGTCGGCGATCAGCAGCACGTCGTATTTTTCCAGCACCGCCTGGACCTTCTCCCAGTAACCGGCGGGCGGCGGCACGATGCCGCCGGTGCCCAGAACCGGCTCGCCGATGAAGGCGGCGACGGTGTCCGGCCCCTCGGCCAGGATCATCTCCTCGAGACTGTCGGCGCAATGCTGCGAGAATTGCTCTTCCGCTCATCGAGCGGTCGGCGCGGCGAAAGTAATAGGGCGCCTCGGTGTGCAGGATCGGCGCGCGCGGCAGGTCGAAGGCGGTGTGGAAGAGCGTCAAGGCCGGTCAGCCTGCCGGTCATCACGCCGGAGCCGTGATAGCCGCGCCAGCGCGAGATGATCTTCTTCTTCTCGGGGCGGCCGAGGACGTTGTTGTAATACCAGACCAGCTTGATGTTCGTCTCATTGGCATCCGACCCCGACAGGCCGAAATAGACACGGGCCATGCCCTTCGGCGCCCGGTCGATGATCATCTTGGCGAGGCGGATCGAGACATCGGTGCCGTGCCCGGCATAGGCGTGATAATAAGCCAGGCTCTTCGCCTGGGCGGCGATGGCGTCCGCGATCTGCTGGCGGCCATAGCCGACATTGACGCAGTAAAGCCCGGCAAAGGCGTCGAGGCTTTTGCGGCCGTCGATGTCGGTGACATAGACCCCTTCGCCGCCCGCCATGATGCGGTTCGCCGACTCGCCGCGCGCATGCGTCCCCATATGGGTCGAGGGGTGGAAGAAATGGTCGCGATCCCAGGCGTTGAGTTCGTTGGAGCGGTCGGTCATCGAAATTTCCTTAATAGTTTCAAGCTGCGTCAAGGCAGAGATATTTCAGCTCGGTGAAGGCCTCCATGCCGTGGCGGCCGCCTTCGCGTCCGAGGCCGGACTGCTTGACGCCGCCGAACGGAACCGGCGCGCCGGTGATCTTGACGCGGTTGATCGCCACCATGCCATAGTCCAGCGCGCGGCCTATGCGGCGCTGACGCGCGCCGTTTTCGGTCACGACATAGGCGACGAGGCCGTATTCCGTATCATTGGCGCGGGCGACGGCTTCCTCCTCCGTGCCGAAAGGCGTGACGGCGGCGACCGGCCCGAAAGTCTCCTCGCGCATGATCAGCGCATCGTCCGGGACATCGGCGAGGAGCGTCGGCTGGAAGAACAGGCGTCCGGCTGAGTGACGCTTGCCGCCGGCCAGAAGCCGCGCGCCGCGTGTAAGGGCATCGGCGACGTGCTCTTCGACCTTGGCCATCGCGCGTTCATGCATCAGGGGGCCTATGTCGACGCCCGCTGCCAGGCCATCGGCGACTTTCAGCGCCTCGATGCGGGCAGCGAACGCGCGGCAGAAGCGGTCATAGATGGGCTGCTGGACGTAGATGCGGTTGGCTGCGAGGCAGTCCTGCCCGGAGGTTGCGAATTTCGCCTCGACGGCAATCTGCGACCGCGCGCTCGATATCGGCGTCGGCGAAGACGATGAGCGGTGCGTGCCCGCCGAGTTCCATGACCAGCCGTTTCATCGTGGGGGCGCATTTCGCCGCGATCTGCTTGCCGATCTCGGTGGAACCTGTGAAGCTCATGGCGCGAATACGGGCGTCCTCGCACAGCCGTCCCGACGATGGTGGCGGCATCGCCCGTCACGATGCTGAGGACGCCGGCAGGGAGCCCGGCCCGCTCCCCGAGTTCGGCAAGCGCCAGCGCCGAGAGCGGTGTCTGCGACGAGGGATGCGCGACGATGGTGCAGCCTGCAGCCAGCGCGGCGGCGGCCTTGCGGGTCAGCATGGCTGACGGGAAATTCCAGGGCGTCACGCAGCCCGACGACGCCGAGCGGTTCACGCCGTACGATCATCTCCGCATCGGGCAGATGGCTGGTCACGCCCTCCGCATTGAGCCGCTTGCCTTCCTCCGCATACCATTCGACGAAGGAGGCGGCATACTCGATCTCACCATGCGATTCCGCCAGCGGCTTACCCTGTTCGAGGGTCATCAGCAGCGCCAGATCGTCCTTTGCCGCAAGGATGAGTTCGAACCATTTCCGCAGGATGGTAGCGCGATGCTGCGGCAGCATTCCGCGCCATTTCGGGAAAGCGCCGGCTGCGGCATCGATGGCGCGGCTGGTCTGGGCGCCGTCGAGCGAGGCGACCCAGGCGAGACTTGCCCCGCTGGCCGGGTCGCAGACTTCAAAGCTCCGGCCTGCGTCGCTCGCGGTCCAGCTGCCGCCGATATAGGCGAGTTCTCTCAGGAGGCGGCGATCCGCGAGGCGATCGAGGGCCGGGTGGCGCGTGCGGTGAGCAAAATGTGCGGTCATGTCTGTCGCTCCTCCAAGGCCGGGTGTCCACAGGAGTATGGGCCGGGGTGGGCGGAGAGAGAGGCTCTTGTCGGGGCAGGCGTGAGAGAGATTGGCCATTCTCGGCCAGAGATTGAGACAGATCCTCCGATCCGCTTCTAGAGCGCCGATGCTCCGCCGAACCGGAGCTGCGCTCTGAAACGTCGTGCGATAAATTGGAACCGAGATTGTACCCCTTACGTCGTCCCGGACGCCGCGAAGCGGTGAGCCGGGATCCAATCATATCGCCGCAATGTCATTGCCGGAGTTTAATTGCCGGAGTTTAAATGAATGGACCCCGGCTCTGACGGCCGGGGCGACGGGAGATGTAATGCCGCTGATCTAGATTTTCGGTCCGATGCACTAAGCCTGCGGCGCCAGCAAAGCCGCGACCGGCACCACGGCCTCCTCCTTGACCGTCTTCGTCACGATGTAGGTGAAGTAGCGCGCAATGCCGATTTCGCGTTCAAGCAGCCCGTCCACCAGGCGCTGATAGGCGTCGATGTCACGGGCCATCACCTTCAGCACGTAATCGACCCCGCCGCCGACCGACCAGCAGGCGACGATTTCGGGGATGTCGCGGATGGTGCGCTCGAAGCGGTCGAAATCCGGCTGGCGGTGATTGCCGAGCGTGACTTCCATCAGGACGGTCGCGACCGGCGCGATCATGCGCACAGCGATACTCGCATGATAGCCGGCGACGATCCCCGCCTTTTCCAGCTTGCGCAGCCGCATCCAGCAGGGCGTCGGCGAAAGCCCGACCTTCTCCGCCAGCGCCAATTTGGTGATGCGCCCATCGCGCTGGATCGCATCCAGAATGCGCAGGTCGATCGGATCGAGTTTGAGGCTGCTCATCGCGCCTTCCGGTCAGTTGTCGCATTGACCAGCATGATGCCGCATGATTTCGATTGTCAATTGAACTGAATTCGATCTGATAGAAGTCATGACAATCTGGCGCCCCGATCCTGCTCTCATCCGCCGCCCGGCCTATCTGTCGCTCGCCGACCAGTTCGACCGCGCCATCCATGACGGACGGCTGGCGCACGGCACCCGGCTGCCCACGCATCGGCAACTCGCCGACGAATTGCACCTCTCGGTGCAGACCGTCAGCCGCGCCTATGAGGAGCTGATCCGCCGGGGCCTCGTCTCCGGCGAGATCGGACGCGGCAGCTTCGTGCGCAGCCACCGCCGCGAGCCGGAGCCGCCTTATCTGCCCCAGCGCCTTGGCGAGATCATCGATCTGTCGATCCTGAAGCCGGTCTGCGAGCCGATGCATCTGGAGAAACTGAAGGAGGCGCTCGGCTGGCTGGCGCAGACGCTGCCGTCCACATCGGCTCTGTCCTTCCGCCCGAACGTGGTCTTCCCCCGCCACCGCGCGGTTGCCGTCGAGTGGCTGAAGCAGTGCGGGCTGACGCGTTTCGCCGCTCAACGTCACCCTCACCAATGGCGCGACCGCCGGCATGACCATCGCGCTGATGAGCGCCGCCCCGCCCGGCTCCACCGCCGCCACCGAGGCGATCGGCCATCATACGCTGGTGCCGCTCGCCACCTATCTCGGCTTTCACCTTGAAGGCCTCGCCATCGACGATGACGGGCTGGTGCCGGATGCGCTCGACAAAGCCTGCGCAACGTCGAACATCCGCGACGGTCTTCGTGCAGCCCTCGGTCATCAATCCCACGGCAACGCTGATGAGCGAAGGCCGCCGCCGGGAGATCGCCGCCATCGCCCGCAAGCACGACATCACCATCATCGAGAAGCGACGTGCTCGGCCCGCTGGTCGAAGACCGGCCGCCGCCCATCGCCGCCTTCGCGCCCGAGCGGACGCTTCTACGTCACCAGCTTCACCAAGATCACCGTGCCGGGGCTGCGCATCGGCTATCTCGCCGCACCGGACCGCTATGTCGCCGCCGCCGCCAACCGGCATCTCGTTTCGAACTGGATGGCGACGCCGATGGTCGCCGAGATCGCATCGAAATGGGTCGAGGATGGAACGGCGATGGAACTCATCCGCTGGCAGCGTGCGGCACTCCGAGGGCGCCAGGCCATCGCGGCGGATGTGCTTCAGGGCGTACGCTATCTCTCGCACAAGGAGGCCCTGCATGTGTGGCTGCCGCTGCCGGGCGGCCGCACCGAGGATGGTTTCGTGGCCCAGGCGCGGCTCCAGGGCGTCGGCATCGCGCCGGGGCTGTCCTTCCGCACGTCGGACGCCCCCTGGCAACCGGCCGTGCGCATCTCGCTTGGCTCGACGACCGAGGAGGAATTGCGCGCCGGACTGAGCGTCGTCGCCAAGCTGTTGCTCGGCGACCCGGAGTGGCTTCTGCTCGCGAATTTAGGCTGGCCTGGCATCCGATTTGTGCGACGACGGAGAAATTGTCATGAGATTATTTTGGCAATTGACATGATTTTATAAGCTCGGGCATCGTCGGATGCAACGTCCTCCAGCTGGGAGAGACCTCCATGCCCGCGCCCATGATCCGCATCGACGGGATCAGCAAGAGCTTCGGCCCGATCAAGGTGCTGGACGGGCTGTCGATGCAGGTGATGCCGGGCGAAAAGCTGGCGCTGATCGGCCCGTCCGGCTCCGGCAAGACGACGATCCTGCGTATCCTCATGACCCTGGAGCGGATCGATGGCGGCCATATCGAGATCGAGGGCGAGCAGCTTTACCACATGCCGCGCAACGGCCAGCTCGTGCCCGCCGACGAGCGGCATCTGCACGAAGATGCGCCAGAAAATCGGCATGGTCTTCCAGCACTTCAATCTGTTCCCGCATAAGTGCGTGCTCGACAATGTCACGCTGGCGCCCGAAGCTGACCAAGGGCGTCGCCGCACCGCGGCCGAAAAGCGGGCCATGGAACTGCTCGACATGGTGGGCATGGCCGACAAGGCCAAGGCCATGCCGGCTCAACTCTCCGGCGGCCAGAAGCAGCGCGTCGCGATCGCCCGCGCGCTCGCGCTTTCGCCAAAAATCATGCTGTTCGACGAGGTCACCTCGGCGCTCGACCCCGAACTCGTCGAGGAGGTGCTGAACGTCATGCGCCGGCTCGCTTCGCGAAACCGACATGACCATGCTGCTCGTCACGCACGAAATGGGATTCGCGCATGATTTCGCCGACCGCGTGCTGTTCTTCGACCGCGGCAGGATCGTCGAAGAGGGCAAGCCGGACGAGATTTTCCGCCATCCCAAGCAGGAGCGGACGCAGACCTTCCTGCAAGCAAGATCATCGCGGCTGGGCACCGCGTCTGAACGCGCGCGAGGACAATGCCCGGAAGAACAGAACGATTCAGAGGAGATGGGAACGAATGAAGAAGAAAATCGCAAGCCTGGCCGGAGCCGCCGGCATCGCCATGCTAACGGCACTCGCCGCCTCGCAGCCGCGCGCCGCGGCGAGACAAGCTGGAGGAACTCAAGCAACAGGGCTTTGCCCGCGTCGCCATCGCCAATGAGCCGCCTTTCACGGCCGTCGGCGCCGACGGGAAGGTCTCGGGCGCGGCGCCCGACGTCGCGCGCGAAATCTTCAAGCGGCTCGGCGTGCCGGAAATCGTCGCCTCGATCTCCGAATATGGCGCGATGATCCCGGGCCTCCAGGCCGGACGCCACGACGCCGTCACCGCCGGCCTGTTCATGAAGCCGGAGCGCTGCGCGGCCGTCGCCTATTCCGAGCCGGTGCTGTGCGACGCCGAAGCCTTCGCTGGTGAAGAAGGGCAATCCGAAGGGCTTCAAGAGCTACGCCGATATCGCGCAAGGACCCGAACGCCACGATCGGCGCGCCGGGCGGCGGCACCGAGGAGAAGCTGGCGCTCCAAGCCGGCGTGCCGCGCGACCGCGTCATCGTCGTGCCGGACGGCCAGAGCGGCCTGAAGATGCTGCAGGACGGCCGCATCGACGTCTATTCGCTGCCGGTCCTGTCGATCAACGACCTCGTCAAGAAGGCCAATGACCCGAACTCGAAGTCGTCGCTCCTGTCGTGGGCGCGCCGGTCTATTGCGATGGCGCGGCCTTCCGCAAGGAGGACGCGGCCTGCGCGACGCCTTCGACGTCGAACTGGCGAAGATGAAGGAATCGGGCGAATTCGCCAAGATCATCGAGCCCTACGGCTTCTCGGCCGCGGCGGCGATGTCGACGACGCGCGAAAAGCTCTGCGCGGCGAAGTAAAGGGCGCCGCTCACCGCTGATGCCAGGACGCCTCTCCCCGCGTCACGGGGAGAGGTGACGGCAGCGATGAGGGGCGACCCGAAACGAGACGGCATCCTTCCGATGATCGACAGTGGTCCGGCTATATCGGCCTCATCCTCCAAGGCGCGCTGGTGACGCTCGAGCTCACCGTTCTGGGCTCGGCCCTGGCGCTGGTCATGGCGTTCCTGGCCGGGCTCGGCCGGCTGTCGCGCTTCTTCGCTTTGCGTGCCCTCGCGACCGCCTATATCGAGTTCTTTCGCGGCACATCGATCTTCGTCCAGCTCTTCTGGGTCTATTTCGTGCTGCCCTTCGCCGGCGTTACGCTGACGCCGTTGCAGGCGGGCGTGCTGGCGCTCGGCCTCAATGTCGGCGCCTACGGCGCCGAGGTGGTGCGCGGCGCCGTCCAGTCGATCGGCCGCGAGCAGCGCGAAGCCTGCATCGCGCTCAATCTTGGCGCGCTACCAGCGCATGCGCCACGTCATCCTGCCGCAGGCGCTGCCGCTGATGCTGCCGACCTTCGGCAACAACGCCATCGAACTGCTCAAGGCGACGGCGGTGGTCTCGCTGATCTCGCTGACCGACATGACGTTCCAGGCGCAGGTCGTGCGCGCGCAGACCGGCAACACGCTGGTGCCGTTCGCCACCATCCTCGTGCTCTATTTCTCCATGGCGCTGGCCATTTCCTGGGCGATGCGCGCGGCTCGAGCGCCGGCTGGCGCGCGGCCGCGACGGCGTGAGGATCTAGAGCCATGGAGTGGGATTGGAACTTCGTCCGGCGAAATCATGCCGACCCTGATCGAGGGCGTGAAGATCACCATTCTCGCCACGCTGCTGGGCGCGGCGCTGGCCGCCGTCGTCGGCCTCGGCCATTGCCATCGCTGCGCCGCTCGCCGAACGCCGCTGGTCGCGAGGACGGTCGGGCTTCGTCGCCGAATTCATTCGCGGCACGCCGCTGCTCGTGCAGCTCTATTTCATCTTCTACGTGCTGCCGGATGTCGGCATCCTGCTCCCGCCGCTGGTGGCCGGCGTGATCGGCCTCGGCCTGCATTACGGCACCTATACCGCCGAAGTCTATCGCGCCGGCATCGACAACGTGCCGCGCGGCCAGTGGGAGGCGGCCAAGGCCTGCAACCTCACCGCGCGCCAGACCTGGACGCATGTCATCCTGCCGCAGGCGATCCCGCCGATGATCCCGGCGCTCGCCAATTATTTCATCGCCATGTTCAAGGAGACGCCGCTGCTGTCGGCGATCACCGTGCTCGAGCTGATGAACCAGGCGAAGAGCGTCGCCAATACGCAGCTACCGCTATATCGAGCCGATCACGCTGGTCGGCGTCGTTCTTTCTCGTCATCAGCCTGATTTCGGTTGTGCTGCTGCGCTGGCTCGAACGCCGCTACGGCCGGATCGGATGGATGACTGCCCATGCATGCCGCTGACATCGAAATCCGCCTCGCATCCGCAACGGCCGGCGCTCGATCCGCGCCCGCTGCGAAAAGCGCGTCGGCCTCATCATCCTCGCGACCGACCATACGACCGAAGTCGGATTTCAGCCGCATGGTCGCGAGCGACCGATATCGGCGTCTATGTCAGCCGCATCCCCTACGCCAATCCGACGACGCCGGAAAATCTGCGCGGGATGCAGCCCGCTTGACCGCAGGCGCGGGGCTGATCCTGCCGGGCGAAGCCGCTGGATGCGGTCGTCTATTCCTGCACCTCGGCCTCCGTCGTCATCGGCGACGCCGAGATTGAGGCGGCCATCCGCGCGGCCAAGCCCGGCGTGCCGGTCGTCACGCCGACGGTGGCGGCTGTGCGTGGGCTGAGGGCGCTCGGCGCGCAAGCGATATCAGCATCCTGACGCCCTATACGGTCGAGACCAGCCGGCCGATGGCGGACCTATTTCGCCGGCCATGGCTTTGTTATCGCCGTTTCACCTGCCTCGGCTTCGAGGACGATCGCGAGATGGCGCGCATTGCGCCCGGCGACGCTCGTCGAGTTGGCGCGCGACGCCACGGCTCCGGCATGCCGATGCACTGTTCATCTCCTGCACGGCGCTGCGGCGGCAGTCGCGGCGCCGGCATCGAGGCGGCGATCGGGCAGGCCGGTCGTGACCAGCAATCAGGCGACGCCTGGCATTGCCTGCGGCTCTGCGGCGACGACAAACCCCGGTCCGAATTCGGCCGGCTGATGACATTGCCGCTGGCGCGAGGAGCCTGATCATGATGTCAGCGACGTCACGTCGCTCGAGCGATATCCGCGCCGCGCGCGCAGCGGATCGCCGGCAAGGTCGAGCGCACGCCGATGGTGCAGTCCGCATGCTCTCAGCGAGATTGCGGCGTGCCCGTTCATCTCAAGCTGGAAAACCGCCAGACGACCGGGCAGCTTCAAGCTGCGCGGCGCATCGAACGCCGTCGCTGTCGCTTTCGGCGGACGAGCGGCAGCGCGGCGTGGTCGCGGCCTCGACCGGCAATCACGGCCGCGCGCTCGCTTATGCGGCAAAGCGCGAGGGCTTGCGCGCGACCATCTGCATGTCGCGCCTCGTGCCCGAGAACAAGGTCGAGGAGATCCGCCGGCTCGGCGCCGAGGTCCGCATCGTCGGCAACAGCCAGGACGACGCGCAGCAGGAGGTCGACCGGCTGGTCGCGCGAAGAGGGGCTGGTGATGGTGCCGCCCTTCGACCATCCCGCCGTCATCGCCGGCCAGGGCACGATCGGCCTCGAAATCATCGAGGACGTGCCGGACGTCGGCGACGTGCTGGTGCCGCTCTCGGGCGGCGGCCTGGCGTCGGGCGTCGCGGCGGCGGTCAAGGCGCATCAAGCCCGGCGGACGGAGTCGTCGGCGTGTCGATGGCGCGCGGCGCTGCGATGAAGGCGAGCCTCGATGCCGGCCGGCCGGTCGCAGGTGGAGGAATTGCCGACGCCTGGCCGACTTCGCTCGGCGGCGGCATCGGCCTCGACAACCGGCTGACCTTCGCCATGTGCCGCGACCTGCTCGACGACGTCGTGCTGCGTCACCGAAGACGAGATCGCCGCCGGCATCCGCCACGCCTATGCAGCAGGAACGCGAGATCGTCGAAGGCGCCGGCGCGGTCGGCATCGCGGCGCTGCTCGCGGGCAAGGTCGAGCCGAGCGGCCCGACCGTGCTGCGTCCTCTCCGGCCGCAACATCGACATGGCGCTGCATCGGCGGATCATCAGCGGCGAGACAGCCGATCTCGGAGGACGCGCGCATGAGCCGCATGACCATCCTCACCGAAGCGGATCTGCGCAAGATCGTGCGGCTCGATCTCGATGCGGTCGCCTGCGTCGAGAACGCCTTCCGCGCGCTGGCGACGCAAGCCCGTCGCCATGCCGCCGATCCTGCGGCTCGACATCCCCGAAGCATCGCGGCGAGGTCGACGTCAAGACCGCCTATGTGCCCGGCATCGATGGCTTCGCGATCAAGATCAGCCCCGGCTTCTTCGACAATCCCAAGCTCGGCCTGCCCAGCGTCAACGGCATGATGGTGCTGCTCGTCGGCCAAGACCGGCCTGGTCGAGGCGCTGCTGCTCGACAATGGCTATCTGACCGACATCCGCACCGCCGCCGCCGGCGCGGTCGCCGCCAAACATCTCGCGCGCGACGACGCCGCCATCGCCGCGATCTTCGGCGCGGGCGTGCAGGCGAGGCTCCAGCTCGAAGCGCTGACGCTGGTCCGGCCGATCCGCGAAGCGCGCATCTGGGCGCGGGATGCCGCAAAGGCCGAAGCAGCGGCGGCGAGCCTCGGCGAAGCGCTCGGCATCCCCGTGCGCGCGCGAAGCTGATCCGCGCAAGGCCGTCGCCGGCGCCGACATCATCGTCACGACGACGCCCGCGACCGAGCCGATCCTCGAGCGCCGACTGGCTCTCGCCCGGCCAGCATGTCACCGCCATGGGCTCGGATGCCGAGCACAAGAACGAGATCGACCCGGCCGCCGATCTCCGCGCCGACCTCTATGTCGCCGACAGCCTGCGGCAGACGCGCCGGCTCGGCGAGCTGCATCACGCCATCGCGGCGGGCCTCGTCGCCGCCGATCGGATTTCGCCGAACTCGGCCAGATCATCGCCGGGCTGCGAGCCGGGCGCGCGCAACAGCCACGGACATCACGATCGCCGACCTCACCGGCACCGGCGTCCAGGACACCGCGATCGCCACGCTGGCCCTTGCCCGCGCGCGGGCAGCCGGTGCCGGCACGGTATTCGAAAGCTGAAGGCCGGCCAAGACCCGACGAGACGAGGAAGAACACATGACCAGCCGAACCTCAAATTCACCCGCGAGGAATATGCCGAACGCCTCGCCAAGACCCGGACGCGCCATGGAGGCCAAGGGCATCGATCTGCTGATCGTCAGCGACCCGTCCAACATGGCCTGGCTGACCGGCTATGACGGCTGGTCCTTCTATGTGCATCAGGCGGTGATCGTGCCGCCGGACGGCGAGCCGATCTGGTACGGCCGCGGCCAGGACGCCAACGGCGCCAAGCGCACCGCCTATCTCGCCCACGACAACATCGTCGGCTATGCCGACCATTACGTGCAGTCGACCGAGCGGCATCCGATGGACTATCTGTCCGAAGTCCTCGCCGAGCCGCGGCTGGGACAAGCTGACGCATCGGCGTCGAGATGGACAATTACTGGTTCTCCGCCGCCGCCTTCGCGTCGCTGCAAAAGCACCTGCCGAATGCCCGCTTCGTCGACGCGACCGCGCTGGTCAACTGGCAGCGCGCGGTGAAGAGCCCGACCGAGATCGACTATATGCGCAAGGCGGCGCGCATCGTCGAGGCCATGCACGCAGCGCATCGTCGACAAGATCGAAGTCGGGATGCGCAAATGCGATCTCGTCGCCGAGATCTATGATGCCGGCACGCGCGGCGTGGACGGCATCGGCGGCGACTATCCGGCCATCGTGCCGCTGCTGCCTTCCGGCGCCGACGCCTCGGCCCCGCATCTGACCTGGGACGACAAGCCGATGAGGGCAGGGCGAGGGCACCTTCTTCGAGATCGCCGGCTGCTACAACCGCTATCATTGCCCGCTGTCGCGC
Organism: uncultured Alphaproteobacteria bacterium; assembly: GCA_963731855.1. Lineage (GTDB taxonomy): Bacteria > Pseudomonadota > Alphaproteobacteria > Rhizobiales > Rhodomicrobiaceae > R-RK-3. The sequence continues at coordinate 1,032,843 of CAVSXH010000005.1, forward strand.
ACCGTCTTCCTCGGCAAGCCGACGCAGGACTTTCTCGATGCCGAGAAGGCGACGCTCGAAGGCATGGAGGCCGGTCTCGCCGCGGCGCAAGCCCGGCAACACCTGCGAGGACATCGCCAATGCCTTCTTCGCCGTGCTCAAGAAATACGGCATCGTCAAGGACAACCGCACCGGCTATCCGATCGGCCTCTCCTATCCGCCGGATTGGGGCGAGCGGACCATGAGCCTGCGCCCGGGCGACCGGACCGAGCTCAAGCCCGGCATGACCTTCCATTTCATGACCGGCCTGTGGCTGGAGACGATGGGGCTCGAGATCACCGAGAGCATCCTGATCACCGACACCGGCGTCGAATGCCTCGCCAACGTGCCGCGCAAGCTGTTCGTGAAGGACTGATGCGGTCATGAGCGAGGTGCCCTTGCGGCCGTCGCCGATCACGCCGACGGTCGATTTCGACCGCGAGGGCGTGCAGCACGGCTTCCTGCGCCTGCCCTACAGCCGCGACGATTCCGCCTGGGGCTCGGTGATGATCCCGATCGCCGTGATCCGGAACGGCGCCGGGCCGACGGCCTTCCTGACCGGCGGCAACCACGGCGACGAATATGAGGGGCCGATGGCGCTGTTCGATCTGGCGCGCACGCTCGATCCCGCGGACGTGACCGGCACGGTCATCATCGTGCCGGCGATGAATTATCCCGCCTTCCGTGCGGGCACCCGCACCTCGCCGATCGACAAGGGCAATATGAACCGCAGCTTTCCGGGCCGGCCCGACGGCACGGTGACGGAGAAGATCGCCGACTATTTCCAGCGCGAATTGCTGCCGCTGCGCCGACATCGTTCTCGATTTCCATTCCGGCGGCAAGACGCTCGACTTCCTGCCCTTCTGCGCCGCCCACATCCTGCCGGACAAGGCGCAGGAGGCGAGAGCCTTCGCTGCCGTCGAGGCGTTTTCTGCGCCCTAGTCCGATGAAAATGCTGGAGATCGATGCGGTCGGCATGTACGACACCGCGGCCGAGAGATGGGCAAGGTCTTCGTCACGACCGAACTCGGCGGCGGCGGCACCGCGCGCGCCGAAACGGTGCGGATCGCCAAGCGCGGCGTCATGAACGTGCTGCGTCATGCCGGGATCGTCGCGGGCGCCGTCGAGATGCAGCCGACGCGCTGGCTCGACATGCCCTCCGGCGACTGCTTCTGCTTCGCCGAGCATGAGGGCTTGATCGAAACGATGGTGGATCTCGGCGGGCCGGTCCGCAATGGCGAAGTGATTGCGCGCATTCATGACATCGGGCGAACAGGTGTCGCGCCGCAAGAGATCCGGGCGCGGATCTCCGGCATTCTCGCCGCGCGGCATTTCCCCGGCCTCGTGAAAATGGGTGACTGCGCCGCCGTTGTGGCGGTTCCTGTCGGCGACGCTGGCTGAATTGACAAGCAGCCGGCGTTTCCGGATCAACCGATCGGCCCTGCGGGCAGCGTCAAGATCGCGGCTCTCACACTCGGTGACCAGCGCTCAATTGAGACGAGCCTCTTAACACCTGCAATCATAGTTTCTCGATCATTCTGAGGGAGCGCCACTCTCAGGCGCTTCCTCGCAAAAAAGTCAATTAAATCAAATGGGATTGGCGGAGAGAGAGGGATTCGAACCCTCGAGACAGTTTCCCGCCTACACGCGTTCCAGGCGTGCGCCTTCAACCACTCGGCCACCTCTCCAGTGGCGCGTACTATAGCGCTCGTCTCGCATTGTGCAAGCTGCTCCGCCAATACTCCATAGGTCAATGTTGCTCGGGGATAGCCGATTTGCTAGCAAGGCGACTTTAGGCGGGTGCGTGAAAAGGCGCTTTTCGAGATGATTTTGCGACTTTTGGGCTATTTTTTCCTCTGTCTGGCGATGGCTGCATTGGCCTATGACGGCATTCGTATGATTGCCGACAATGGCCGCCTGGCATTCACGTCGCTCGAGCAGCATTGGCTGAATATAAGCCCGGCCAGTATGGAAGCGGCTCGAGCCTTCACGGACCAGATCAGCGTGTATATATGGAGTCCGCTGCTGATGACCTTCCTGGTGCTTCCCGCGTGGGTGCTGGCTTGCGGATTGGGGACGCTTCTCTATCTGGCAGGTTACAGGCGGCCCCGGCCGGCAATACCGGACGGGATTTAGGTGGGGTCTTGGTTCGCGCGAGCAAAAGGGCCGCCATATTCCGGCGGCCCCTTGCATGATCATGACGCTAGGCTTAGAGCCGGTTGCGCGGATCCTCGAAGAACGTAGCGGGATTGAATTCGGAAGGGTCGCTGTAGTGATACTGGCTGTTGATGTCGCGCGGAGCGGCAGAGACGGCGGACACCGTGCCGAAGAGGGCAGCGGCGACCAGAACGGAACGAATGATGGTGCTCATGTTGATCTCCTTTTTACCGGCTGGCTTTTTGCTCAGCCTGACGGAGAAGTAGGTCATGGTGCGCCGCAAAAAAGATGTGCTCCGGAATGCGTGATCAAAGGTGAATAATCCGTGAAAACCTTGAGGTTTCAAGGTTATGGAAGTCATCCCGTGATCCGGTAAGCCTGGAACGCAATAGCAGCAATTGCTGCAACTGCGAGTGCGCCGATCAGCAATTTCCACCCGATGCTCTCAAGCCTGCGCAGCGTTGCCAGGCGCTCCGCGGATAATTCAGGGGCATCCCACCCCGGTTCATCCTGAACCAGCGCGCGAAGACCTGTATTTCCTTCTACAATTCCCTCGATGAACCACGGGGACCCCCGCGCGCTCAGCAATCTGCTCGGCGATGGTGTGGAAGGGCATGGGCGGATCTTCCGAATTCTCGCGCACATAGCCCAGCATCAGCCGCCTGCCGTCCTTCCGCACCAGGCAGGCAGACTGGACGATCACCGGCAGCACCAGATAGCGGTAGACCTCGCCGCGCGCCTCCACGGCCGCGAGATCCTTGTAGGCTATCTCGCATTCCGTATAGGGGAAAAGCGGCGTCGGCCCACGCCAGTTGGGCAGCACGAATGTCGCCTTGTCCGGCCCTAGATGCACCTCCGAATGTGAGGCCGCGAAGAGAAAAATGCCCGCGTAAAGCAGGAGCACGCCGCCGGTCACGAACATCAGGAAGAAGATGGCGCTGTCGGTCTGCAAATTGTGTGTCGCAAGCCAGAGCGCGCCCGCAAGCGCATTCACCATGAAGAGCACGATGAGGAAGAAGGTGACGCTCAATATGCTTTGCAGACCACGGCTCGGCCGGTAGCGCGTGATCTCGTTGAGAACCTTCACATTCGCCATGATGCATCTCCCCCATACCACGGCAGAGCCAAGACCACGGCAAAACCGCATCCAGTCCCGAAAGGTAGACGGCGCCGTAAAGGCGTCAAGTTCAAATGCGCGTCACTGGCGGCGGGGCCTACTGACGACGGCCGCCGGAATGCTTACATTGGGACGGTAGCCGCGCTCTTGAAAGGATGCGACATGGGACTGTTCACCAGCAGGAAGAGTAAGATGCCGGAGCCGAGCGAGGCATTGCCAGGCCGCTCCACCCCCATCCCGACGGCGGCCCGGCACCACGTGAAGAAGGTGGCGCTGCAGGGACCATATCCGGAAGGGCATGAGAAAGCCGTCTTTGGGCTCGGCTGCTTTTGGGGCGCCGAGAAAGCGTTCTGGTCCGTGCCGGGAGTCTATGTGACGGCCGCCGGCTATGCGGGGGGCTATACGCCGAACCCAACCTATGAGGAGGTCTGTTCCGGGCGCACGGGCCATAATGAAGTTGTGCTGGTCGTGTTCGATCCGAAGGTCGTCTCCTACGATGCCCTGTTGAAGCTGTTCTGGGAGGGCCATAACCCGACGCAAGGTATGCGCCAGGGCAACGACATCGGTACGCAATACCGGTCCAGCATCTTCACCTTTTCCGAGGAGCAGAAGCAAAAGGCGGAGGCGTCCAAGGCTGCTTATGAAGCCGCGCTCAAGGATCGGGGCTACGGTCCGGTCACGACCGAGATCGTCGATGCGCCGGAGTTCTATTTCGCCGAAGATTACCACCAGCAATATTTGTCGAAGAACCCTTCCGGCTATTGCGGTCTTGGTGGAACCGGCGTGAGCTGCCCCATCGGCATCGCGGAACCGGTGCGGTAAACGACGGCGATCCGATCAGCCGAGCTCATGTACGGCTTGAGCGCACGGCGCAGGATGGTTTTCGGATCATCCTGCGCGAAACGGAAACTTTGCGCCAGCGCGCGTGCCGGGCGGATGTCGTAGCTGAGAAGGAAATAATCCGCGCTGCCTCCCAGGATCGGCCGCGCGAGCCAGTTCGGAACTTTGAGGCGAACGGGTTTGCGAACCACCTCGGCGATGGTCTCCGCCACGTCGCGGAAGCGCGGCAATTCCGGCGAGACACAGTTGATGACACCGTCGCCCGCATTGCCGTCCGCGGCCCAGCGCATCATCGCAACGGCGTCGTCGATGTCGACGATCGGAACCATCTGCTCGCCGTCCCCGACGATAAAGCCACCCACACGCTGGCAGAGCCGCACCAGCTTTTTCGGATAGCCTTCCGGGCTGCACACCATGCCGAAACGGATGATCGTGACCCTCGTAGCGCCGTTTCCTGCCGACAGCGCGGCATTCTCCCAGGCGCGCAAAGTCGACTGGATGAACGACTGCCCACGCGCGTCGATCCGCGTTTCTTCGTCGTAAATGTCGCCGCGCCGCCCGGGATAGATACCAAATGACGAAGCGGAGATCAGCCGCACCGGCCCGCCGCTGATTGCTCGCGCAAGCATCTGGGCGCTGGTGACGCGGGAGGTGATGATTTTTTCTTTCTTGGCCTTGGTCCAGCGTCCGCCAACGGGTTCGCCCATCAAATGAAAGGCGGTCGAAACGCCCTCAAGCGCTTTAGCGGGAAACTCGTCCGCGACCTGGCCCCAGGGGAAGATGGCGGCGCTATCTCCATAGAGTTCCCGCAGCTTCTCCGCATCGCGACCGACGAGATGGACTTTTTGGCCTTCGGCCAGATAGCTCCTTGCGATGGTGCGACCGAGCAGCCCGGTCGCACCCGTCACCAAAACCACCATCAGCGTTACATTCCCCGTTTCCGCGCGGTCGATCGCGAAGGCGCGAAACTCGTATTATTCAGGAACTCTCTAAACTAAATTCCAGCGTTTTCGGGGCAATAGAGCACAATTGTTCTGCAACGGAATGAACATGCACAGTCAAGTCGCCCCGCCATCTCGTCGTCGGCGGTGCGTTCGAATGCCTACCGAAAACGAGCAAGGTCGAAATTCGTGTAGCAGTCGCGACTCGGAAGATTGGATTTGCCGCTGATCGCATCGGCAAAAGCTTCCGACAAATTGACGCCTGTCTCCTGCGAGCGGATGCCGACGATAATGACCGGACGCTGCCAGCCAGTATCCGCCGCTTCGGTCGTGGCTTTGCAGCTCCCCCGGAATTGGCCAAGATTGAGTGTCCAGATCGGGACATTCCCCTCTACGGCGGTGGAGAGCCAGCCTGCTGCCGAGGCGGCACGGCGTTTCGCGCGTTCGGTCTCCTCGGCACGTTGCCCTTCCTGTGACGCAAGGCCGACCGCGATCACCTCCCCCGAGCGCGACAGGCCGTCCCGAAGCTCCGCGGAGAATATCCGCGCCGCCGCCTCGTCTTCGGGAATAGGCGTGCTGCCTTGCACCAGCGCGGTCGCGCTCTTACGCGCCCAGGCCAGATCGGCCGGCAGGACCGCGACGTCGAAAGCGGCGCGCTTCAGCGCCAGATCCTTGCCCTCGATGGGAAACACGACGGAAGATCCCCAGCGCTGCGTTTCGACCTTCACCTCCGTCTTCGGTGGTTCGGCAATAGCTGCGACCGGCTGTTCGATCGCAGCCGGCGGGAACCATTTGTCGCGAAGGTCCGGATTTGTCAGCACGACGGCACCAACTGCGACCACCACCGCCCCGGTCGTGGCCACACTCGCGGCCGTGTTGGCTTTGATGAAGCCCATGAACCAGTCCCATCGGCCACTCCAAGTGTCGTAACGATCATACCAACGGTAAAGCCATCCGAAGATGCCGTCGCGGTCTTCTGTTTTCTTCGTAAGTTCAGGAATTGGATTACGCTGATCTTCACTCATGATCGACCCCTCTTAGTTTCGCCATGGCTGCGTCAAGCGATGTCAGCAGATATCAGCTTCGGTGGGAGGTGAACAACAGGATTATGCAGTGGCAAGGAGGTTTGAAGTCTCCTCCTGCCACTGTTTATGGTAATCCTATGGTGATAAGCCACAGATTAGGGGGCAAAATTTAACGGAACAGCGTGAGATCGAAGTTCGTATAGCAGTCGCGACTCGGCAAGTTGGACTTGCCGCTGATCGCGTCGCCGAAGGCTTCGATTAAGTTAACTCCTGCTTCCTGCTCTCGGATACCCACAATGATGAGGGGACGCTGCCAGCTCGTGCCGGTCGCGCCTTCCGCAGCTTTACATGTCCCCTTAAACTGGCCGAGATTGAGCGTCCAGATGCCTTTTTCGGCGGGAACCGCCTTGGACAGCCATCCTGCCGCCGTCGCCGCACGCTGCCTGGCCCGTTCGGTCTCTTCCTGGACCTGACCTTCCTGAGAGGCCAGGCCGACGGCAATCACCTGGCTCGAGCGTTCGAGCCCGGAGCGCAGTTCGGGGGTGAAGACGCGGTCGGCGGTTTCCTGTTCCGGAATTTCAACTTCGCCTTGCGTGACGGCGGTCGAGCTCTTCCGGGCCCAGCTCAAATCAGTCGGCAGCACCGCGACGTCGAATGCCGCGCGCTTGCCGGTCGCGTCCCGGCCCTCGATCGGGAAAATGACTGAAGATCCCCATTGCTGCGTTTGGACAGCGACCTCCGGTGCGGGCGCTGCCGGCGGTGGCGGCGCCGCGACCTTCTGCTCGGGTGTGGGGCTCCTCCAGAGGATAATAGCGAGAATAATCGCGAAAACCGTGCCGATGATCACGACATCTCCCCGTGAGGGTCTTCTTGCGCGTCCCCAAAGCCAGAAGAAGAAGCCCCGGTCGTCGTCGTTGTCGTTTGCCCGTCCGTCCGGCCCGATAATCGCTCATAACGCGCCCTCTCCATTTGCCTGCTTCACTAATTTATGGCGGTAGCGGAATAACAGTTTGAGCGTGATTGGAACAGTCGGTTTTTACGAAATTTATAGATGCGTGACCGCCGCGCGATAGGCTCCCGGCGTTACGCCGATATGGTTTTTGAAGCAAACCGTCATATGCGCCTGGCTGCAAAAGCCGGTCAGGACGGCAATTTCGGCGGTCGCCATGGCGGTGCAGCGCAACAACCGGCGCGCCGCAGCGACCCGGCGGCCCATCAGATAATGATGCGGAGTTTGCCCGACCGCCGCCGTGAATGCGCGCAGGAAAAAGCCCGCAGAGAGCCGGCAAGCCGCGGCCATCTCGCTGATCGTGAGGGGTTCGGCCAGCCTCGCTTCGATCAGGCCTTCGACGATTTGCAGCCGATGCGGCGTAAGCGAGCGCGCCGATAGCGGGGCAGGATCGGCGGAACCGAGCGCGCCGAGAAACGAAATCACCGCCGTCTCGATCGCTGCGGGGTCGCGTGCGCCGGAAAGAAGAAGCCGCCGCAAGGCATAGGCGGCACGCACGCTCTCCCGGTGAATCCGGCCGGTGAACTGACCATGCGGCAAACGGCGCGTGTCGTCCTCGCCACAGAGCGCCGCCAGCCGCTCAGGATCGCCGGTGAGCGTCAGATACTCCCCGCCGTCCACCGCTTCCGAAAACACCGAGCAGCCTGCCGGAGTGAAGGCCATGCCGTGCGCCGCCGCGCGAAACGCCCGCACGCGATCTGATCCGAAAGCATGGACGCCATGCTGACTGTCGAACGCAAACCCGGCAACCGGCTGAGACGGCGTGTAGCGCACGCTGTACGGGCCGCTCGGCAACAGGCGCAACGCGATGCCATTCACGGTTTGGGCATAGGCGCGGGACGGAGTGTCGGTCATTTCGTGAAGCTACGCCGCCGACGGCCGTCGGGCAATCCTTGGCCATCTCGGAAAACGCGCTTAGTCATTCCGGCGCCGGCGAGCGGCTGATAATCATCGCATTTCCAATCAATGCGCAGACAGCTATCGTGCTAATCCTTGCCATAATGGCGTTTCGCCGCAGCCAACTCGATCGAAGACAGCGGTTGGCCTAATGCGCCGCATGACAGGGGGAAACTATGCCGGATTCAAAAGTCGAGCCTCTCCGCATCGGTCTCGTCGGCGCCGGCGCGATCATGCGCCTCAGCCATGCACCGGTGATTGCCAAATCCGGCGAGGCCGAACTCACCGCCGTGTTCGATCGCGATCGCGGCCGGGCCGAAGCCATCACGGCGGAATTCGGCGGCAAGGCTTTCGACGAGCTTGACGCGATGCTCGACAAGGGCGGGGTCGACGCGGTCATCGTGGCGACGCCCAACCGCTTCCACGGCGAAGGCGTGATCGCCGCCGCCGCGCACGGCAAGCATGTTCTCTGCGAAAAGCCGCTCGCGCTCGATATCGCGGAGAGCCGGCGGATGATCGATGCCTGCGATAAGGCCGGCGTCGTGCTTCAGGTCGGGTTCAACCAGCGGTTCTGGGGGCAAGTGCAGATTGCCAAGGCATTGCTGGATGCCGGCTTCATCGGCAAGGTCCACCAGATGCGGTCGATCTATTCGGAGAAATCGACCGCTTATCCCGCCGCCACGAATTATCGCTACGATCTCGCACAGTCGGGCGGAGCGACGATCATCGACCTGACCATCCATCGCATCGATCTTGCGCGTCACCTCATCGGCGACTTCTCCGGCATCTTTGCCGAACTCGCGCATAGCGAAATGCAGGAAAAGGTGGACGACAATGTCTGGCTGCTGACGCGCTTCGAGAACGGCGCGCGCGGCTGCCTGGCGAGCAATCGATATTCTCCGGCGATCGGCGACGGGACCGACCTTTACGGCACGGAAGGGACGATCCATATCGCCAGCGAGACGCTCAATCCGTTCATGGCCGCGCCGCTTGCGGTCTATACCGAAAAGAGCGCCAAGGACCTGCCGGACATATTGCGCGAAGCCCACTATCCCGATGCCTGGTGGAAAGGCTTTGAGGGTGGGTGGATCACGGTCAAGCCGCCGCGCCGCAGCCCTTATGAGGCGCAGATTGAAAAGCTTCTGCGACGCGCATCCGCTCGGGCCGCCCGGCCGAGATCACCGGCCTCGACGGCTTGAAGGCGCAGGAGGTCGTGCAGGCCGCCTACCTTTCGATGCATTCGGGCGGCTGGGTGGATTTGCCCCTCGCTCATGACGCCCCCTTCATCGTTCCGACTTATGCGTGAGGAAAGCATGATTGGCTGTTTTCACAGCGTGGGATTGCCCAGCCGCACCATTCTCGAGGCCATCGACATGGTCGCCGCCGCCGGCTATTCCGCCATCGAGCTCAACGCCGAGACCTTGCCCTGGGCTCCGGCGCATGTCACGCCGCAGACGTCGCCCCAGGATCGGCGCGACATCGCGGAGAACTGCCGCCGGCACGGGCTTGTCATCCCTGCTGTCGGCGCGCATATCGAGATGGTTTCGGCCGATCCGGGCGAACGCTCCGCAGCGATTGCCTATGTCAATGGCTGCACGGACCTCGCCGTCGATGTCGGCTCTCCGATCATCCACATACTCTCCGGACCGCAGCCTGCGGAAGCGGCGGAGGCTTGGCGCTGGTTCGCCGATGCCGTTTCGGAAACCACGGAATACGCGTCAAAGAGAGGCGTCGTCCTGGCGATCGAGGCGATTGCGGGTCATCTCTTCCATTGCGTCGACGACTACCATCGCCTTGCAAAGGACCTGGCCGGTGTGCCGTTCCGCGTCAATTTCGATCCCAGCCATCTGGAGGTCCAGGGAGAGAATCCGCGGCGGGTCGTCGATGAACTTGCCGACCGCATCGTCCATGTGCATCTGAAGGACGGCAAGGGGCGCTATCCCGACTTCACATTTCCCCCGCTCGGCCAAGGCACCATCGATTTCGAGGACCTCGTGCGAGGTCTCAGGGAGACTGGTTATCAGGGCGCGCTATCGGTCGAATATGAGGCTCAGGTCTTTGGCTTCGATGAAAGCGAGGAGACGATCCTGCGGAGCGGCGCGATGGTCCTGGATCGGCTCGGCGTTGAAAGAGGACCCCACATGAAGAAGGGCTGACCTCGCAGCCAGCCCTTCCCTTGTCCAACCGTGGTCCGGCATACGCCGTGACGTCACACTAGGCGACGCGGACCTCATAAGAGGTGAGGATCCAGTTCACGGATGCCGGAGACCGCGGCGATTGACAATCAGACACTGGATCACCTCCTTTCGATTAATTGCACCTCGCGCGAATATAGCGGGCGAGCGCGGAATTGGAAAGATTGAATTTTGCCCGTAATGCAAGGCCCGCGCACCCGCCAGGCGGCAATCCGCTGGCGCCTTGACGCGGGTTCGAGATAAGTTAGACGTTCAAGACTATGTTTAGAATGCAATAATCGAATGTTTCCAGCCGATTGGGGAGGTTGATCATGGTTGAATCCGAGCAGGCTCAGAGACGCTTCGGGGGCCATGATCCCGCCGAGGTGAAGAGCACGCTTTACGCCGCCGTGCTCTCCGACGTGCTCGACGAGTTCGGATTTCGCGAACAGGCCATGCGGCCCTTCATCCGCCCGCTGGACGAGACGACCGTGCTGTTCGGCCGGGCCCGCACGGGACTTTACATGGCGACGTATCAGGTGGCGGAGGGGGAGAACCCTTACGAAGTAGAGATCGCCCTCGTCGACGACCTCAAGCCGGGCGATGTTGCCATCCTCGCTTGCGGCGGGCCTACCGAGCGGATCGCGCCGTGGGGGGAACTCTTGAGCACGGCCTCCAAATGCCGCGGCGCCGAAGGTTGCATCACCGATGGCCTCGTGCGCGACATCAAGCATATCCGGCAGATGGGATTTTCGGTCTTCCATGGCGGGATTGGTCCCCTCGACACCAAGGGACGGGCTCGCATGGTCGAGATGGATACGCCGGTCGAGTGTGGCGGCGTCCTGGTCCATTCGGGCGATCTCGTTTTCGGCGACGTTGACGGCGTCGTCGTGATCCCCGAAGCACAGGCTGCAGCCGTGCTGGCCCGCGCCTTCGAGAAGGTGAAGGCAGAGAACACGACACGAGACGAACTGCTCCAGGGCCTTCTGCTGCGTGACGTTTACGAACGCCACGGCGTTCTCTGACGGTCGGACGATCTGATCAGCGTCTGGCGGAGGTTCCCCTCCGCTCAGCCACGCATTGGAGCGTTTGCGGAAATTCGGCACTTTTTGGATAATAAAGGCTAGTTCCGGATATCGATCTCGGGGCGCCGTCTCTAATGTTACGTGCGCTTAGCTGGCGTCCGCGAACATTTGACCATGCCCACGCGCAGCTAATCGAGGTCACCATGTCAAAGGCCGTCGATCCCTTCCGCGTAACGAATAAACTCGATCCGAGCGTGCTTGAAGTGATCGCGCACCGGCTGGAGACGCGTGGCCGCCATCCCTCCTTTGCCAAACCGCTGGCCGACTATCTCGATCGCATGGCGATCGACACGAGAGGCGACGTGCTGGACCTGGGCTGCGGCACCGGCATTGCGGCGCGCGCCATCGCCAGCCGTCCTGGCTTCAAGGGATCGGTCTTGGGGATCGATCTGAGCGATCATCTCGTTCAGGCGGCGACCCGGCTTGCCGCGAATGAGGGACTCAGCGACCGCGTGCGCTTCAAGGTGGGGGATTCGCAATCACTCGACCTGCCGCCGGCCTCCTTTGATGCGGTGATCGCGCACACGCTGGTCAGCCATCTCGACAAGCCGGGCTTGGTGCTGGCCGAAATGCGCCGCGTGCTGCGGCCGGAGGGCGTTATCGGCATCTTCGACGGGGACTATGCTTCAATGACATTCGAGCTGGGGGATGAGCAGCGGTCGCGCCAAATGGATGATGCAATCATTTCCTCCCTGGTGACCAATCCACGAATCCTGCGCCAAATGCCGCGCCTATTGAAGCAAGCGGGCTTCACCGTCGCCGCCGTCATGCCGAGCATCATCACAGAGGCCGGCAGGGCCGATTTCTGGAAGAGCAGCATCGAATCCTATGCGGCTATCGTGCCCAGCGCGGGTCTGATCACCCAGGCGGAGGCAGCCGAATGGCGCGATGAGCTCATGGCGATCAGCGCACGCGGCGAGTTCTTCAGCTCTTGCGTTTACTACGCTTACGTCGCATCCAAGAGCGCGAACTGAGCCCACTAGAGCGGTTCCCGCTTCATTGGAATTGGGTACCGCTCCAGATTCTTTGCTGGGTCGCGCTTCTTATCCGAAAGCCGCGCAACACCTTTCGGGAAGCGCTCTAAGCCTAAGGCTGAGCCACGCTTGGATAACCGGAATTGCGCACTATCCAGAACCCGGAACCATTTCCGGCCCGGTACGTTATCGCCGGGGCGAAATTGTTTGTGGGGGGCTGCGTGCAGTCTGGCTTCGTTTACCGGCTCATGATCTTTATCAGGGAATATATGGCTTCAGCTGCCATCCGAACGTGTGGGCGCGGCAATGAAGCTTAGTGGCGATGAAGCCTTTCTCGCGGGCGGAAGCGAGATGGCGGAGATGACCCGGGCCATGGATTGGTCCGACACTGCGGTAGGCCCGCCCCAGGCATGGCCGCAGAGTCTCAAGACCGCTGTCAACATCTGTCTCAGCTCCCGGTATCCAATCGTCGTTTGGTGGGGCAACCCTGCCTATACGATGTTCTACAATGACGGCTACATCCCTATTTTGGGCGTGACGAAGCATCCCGGCTGGCTGGGCCGCTCCGGGCGCGAGTGTTGGAGCGAGATCTGGCCGATCGTCGGACCGATGCTTGACAGCGTGTTCGTGACCGGTGAGGCCACCTGGTCCGAGGACCTGCTGCTGGTCATGCACCGGAACGTGCCTCGCGAGGAGAACTACTTCACCTTTTCCTATAGCCCCATTCGCGACGATAATGGAGCGATCGGGGGAATTTTTTGTGCCTGCTACGAAACCACCGGCCGCGTGGTTGGAGAGCGGCGGCTGCGAATTCTTCGCGACCTGAGCCGAGCAGGAGCAGAAGCAAAGACGGCCGAAGATGCGTGCGACGTCGCCGCCGAGACTTTGGCGGGGAATTCCGCCGACATTCCTTTCGCCCTTTTCTATCTGCTTGACGACGACGGCCGGCATGCCAGGCTGGCCGCCACGACGGGGCTGGAGGCCGGTAGCGTTGCCGCTCCGCACCACATCGACTTGGGCGATAAAACAGACGCATCATGGCCACTGCGACGCGTCGTCGACACTGCCGCCGCTGATTTGGTCAAGGATATTTCAGAGAAATTCGGGCCGCTCCCGGGCGGACCGTGGCCGGAGTCGCCCGAAGCCGCTCTGATCGTGCCGATCGCGGCCCCCGGTCAGTCCGGACCGACAGGATTCCTCATATCCGGCCTCAGTCCGCGACGCGTGCTCGATGCCGACTATCGCAGCTTCCTGGACCTGGTTGCCGGACACATCGGCACATCGATCGCGAACGCCCGCGCTTATGAGGAGGCGCGCGAGCGCGCCGAGGCGCTGGCGGCGATCGACCGCGCCAAGACAGCGTTCTTTTCCAACGTCAGTCACGAATTCCGCACGCCGCTCACATTGATGATGGGTCCGCTGGAAGACGCCCTGGCCCAATCCGATGGCCTGGCCCCCGAGGATCGCGAGCGCCTGGAACTCGCGCATCGCAATTCTTTGCGTCTCCTCAAGCTGGTCAACACGCTGCTGGACTTTTCGCGGATCGAGGCCGGCCGAATTCAAGCATCGTATGTAGCCACCGACTTGCCCGCTTTCACAGCAGAACTTGCCAGCGTCTTTCGCTCAGCGGTCGAACGCGCGGGGATGAAGCTTATTATCGACTGCCCACCACTTTCCGAGACTGTCTATGTCGACCGCGAAATGTGGGAAAAGATCGTACTCAACCTGATATCCAACGCGTTCAAATTTACGTTCGAAGGAGAGATCGAGGTTTCACTGCGACGGGTCGACAGCGCCGTGCAGTTGACTGTGCGCGATACCGGGACAGGCATTCCGGCGGAAGAAATCCCTCGCCTGTTCGAGCGTTTCCACCGGGTCAAAGGAGCGCGAGGGCGCTCATATGAAGGCAGCGGAATTGGGCTCGCGCTCGTGCAGGAGTTGATCAAACTGCACGGCGGCAAGCGTGCGTGTCGAAAGCGAAGTCGACCGCGGCAGCCGCTTCATCGTCTCGATTCCGCTGGGCAAGGCACACCTGCCCGTCCAGCGCATCGCGGTCTCTCGCTCCCTACCTTCGACCGGCTCGCGGACCGAGGCCTATATCGAGGAGGTCTTGCGCTGGTTGCCCGATACCATGGCGCCTCTTGCGGACGAATCCGCCAAGCATCTTCTCGAACAATTTGATCCAGACGGCTTGGGCGGCCTCCAGCAACCTGCGCGCCCCGCCTCACGCCGTATTTTGCTCGCAGACGACAATGCCGACATGCGCGAATATGTGCAGCGGCTCCTGAGCCAGCGCGGATACGAGGTCGAGGCAGTCCCTGACGGTTCGGCCGCGCTTCGCGCCGCCCGGCAGCGCATGCCCGACTTGATTCTGACCGACGTCATGATGCCGGTGCTCGATGGCTTCGGGTTGCTGCGCGAGCTTCGAGCCGATCCAAAGCTCGGGCGAGTGCCTGATTATTCTGCTTTCGGCACGGGCCGGCGAGGAGGCACGCATCGAGGGCATGCATGCAGGCGCCGATGACTATTTGATCAAACCGTTCAGCGCGCGCGAACTGCTGGCCCGCGTCGAGTCGCACCTGAAGATGGCCCATTATCGCCACGAGGCAACCGAAGCGCTCCGTCATCGCACCGAACAATTCGAAACGCTGCTGAATCAAGCTCCTCTTGGGGTCTATCTGGTCGATGCCGACTTCCGAATTCGTGAAGTCAATCCGACTGCCCTCCCCGTATTTGGCGATATTCCCGGAGGCATCATCGGCCGTGACTTCAACGAAATCATGCACATCCTTTGGGAAGAAAACTACGCGGAGGAGATTGGCCGGATCTTTCGGCACACGCTGGAAACGGGCGAGCCCTACACCATTCCCCACCAGGCGGGGCGCCGCATCGATCGTGGTGGAGTAACGGAACATTACGAGTGGCGGCTGGACCGTATCCTGCTGTCCGACGGCCGATATGGCGTGGTCTGCTACTTCCGGGACATTTCCGAACAGATCAAGGCGCATCAGGCAGTCCAGCGGCTTGCCTCGATCGTGGAGTTGTCCGGTGACGCTATCATCAGCAAGGACCTCAATGGCGTCATTGTGAGCTGGAACCAGGGCGCGGAACGGCTTTTTGGCTATTCAGCCGAGGAAGCCGTCGGCAAGCCGGTTACAATGCTCATCCCACCGGATCGTCAGGACGAGGAAACGCACATTCTGGATCGCATCCGGCGCGGCGAACGCGTGGATCACTACGAAACGGTCAGGCAACGCAAGGACGGCAGCCTGATCGACATTTCGCTCTCGGTCTCGCCCATGCGCGACGCCGCGGGCGCGGTGGCCGGTGCATCCAAGATCGCGCGCGACATCAGCCTGCGCAAGCAGGCGGAAGCGACGCGACAGCTTCTGCTCGGCGAACTCAATCATCGCGTCAAGAATACGCTCGCAAGCGTGCAGGCGATCGCGCAGCAAACGCTGCGGAACACCAAGGACCTGGCCGACTTTGCGCCTCGCTTTGCCGGGCGCATTCAATCCCTGGCGCGCGCCCATTCCCTTCTGACCGATGCAACCTGGCAAGGTGCGGATTTGCGCGAGTTGATCAAGGACCAGCTCTCGCAGTGGGCGGCCAACGAAAGCAAATTGAGGGCGTGGGGTCCTGGCGTCCTCTTGGGGCCGCAACTGACTTTGCACCTCGCATTGATGCTGCACGAGCTTGGCACGAATTCGGCAAAATACGGCGCGCTCTCTGCCGCGCAAGGAACCGTCACCGTGAACTGGACGGTAAAGGGAGACGTCCTTCAACTGCAATGGGCGGAGCGCGGGGGACCGGCCGTGTCCGCTCCCAGCAGACGCGGCTTTGGGACAACTCTTATCGAGCAAAGCGCCAAGGGCGAAGGTGGCAGTGCGCACATGCTTTATGAGGCGGAGGGCATCTCCTGGGAAATCATGTTGCCTCTATCCCATTCTGCGTCCAACGAGCGGCCGTCGCATTTGCCCCCATCGGACCGAGCCAGCCCTGCAGGACCGACGCAGGAAGGCCAGGCGGAGACCGGCGCCCGCCCAATGCTTGCCGGACTACGCTTCCTGGTGATCGAGGATGAGCCGCTGATAGCCCTGGATATTGCCGGCAGTTTGGAGAGGGCGGGAGCCGAGGTTGCGCCGCCGGTCGGCACGGAGGCGGAAGCGCTCAGGGCAATCGAACGCAACGATTTCGATGCGGCGCTGCTCGACGGTAATCTGCACGGCCGCCCCGTGGATGAGATTGCTGCCGCGCTCACCCGGCGCAACATTCCTTTTATCTTCGTGACCGGCTATGGGCGGGAGAACCTGCCCAACTCTTTCAAACATGCTGGCGTGCTCAACAAGCCCTTCACTCAGCAGCAACTCCTCCAGGCACTTAAGGACATGGAGCGAAGTGGCGGCAACATTGTGCGCCTGAAGCCGTAGCTCAGCGGCACGCGATCGGCGACACACCCCTGGACATGACGTGCTCCGGGAGGTTCCGATGCAGGCATCCATAAAGCACTCACGCCCGGCGTATTGGCGCTTTTCGACGTGACGACGGATTCCATCGTCATGAAAAGGCTCGCATAGCGTCGTGTAGCACGATTATATGCCGTATAGTCATGGCCAGTCGAACACTCGGAATCGAGGACGAGATTATGAAGATCAGCGCGCGCAATCAGCTCAACGGTACTATCGTCGACGTAGTGAAGGGGACGACCACCTCGCATGTCCAGATCGATATTGGCGGCACCGTCATCACGGCGTCGATCACCAATGAGGCCGTCGACGAGCTGAAGCTCGCGAAGGGCCAGCCGGCGATCGCGGTCATCAAGGCGTCCGACGTTCTGGTCGCGGTCGGCGACTGACGGCCATGGTGCGCAAGGACGAGATCCGCGCGGCGGAACGCGCCGTCGCGCCACCAGAGGCGACCGATGCCGGACTGATCTTCATCGGCCGCATCCATACGCCCTGGGCGTCCCGCGCGGACTGTCCGCGCCAGGGTCGGCTGGACGGGCCGCTCTGCCGGATTGACGTGTTCGAGCCCTGGGCGGAGGCGCTGGACGGTATCGACGAGTTCGAGCGGATTGAAGTGCTCTACTGGCTGCACCGCTCGCGGCGCGATCTTACGCACCAAAGCCCTCGCAATGACGGCACGACGCGCGGCACTTTCGCCTTGCGCTCGCCCGTGCGGCCCAATCCGATCGGCACCTCCATCGTCACGCTGGAGCGGATCGAGGGGACGACACTGTTCGTGCGCGGGCTCGATTGCGTCGACGGCACGCCGCTCATCGACCTGAAGCCGGATCGGTGCCTGTTCACGCCGCTCGCACCGCCGACGCCCGGCGATTCCGATGTGGGAGATCCATGATCATCTTCAGCCGCCGCTGCGCGCTCGGCGCCCTGATCGGGCTGGTTGCTCTCGGCGCGATGCCTGCCTTCGCCAGAACCGTCACGGATTCCGCCGGGCGTCAGGTCGCCATCCCCGACACCGTGACGCGGGTGTTCACCGCCGGGCCGCCGGCCTCGACATTGCTTTATGTCCTCGCACCACAAGCGATGATCGGCTGGGTGCGAGCGCCCCGCGATGCGGAGAAGCCGTTCCTGCTGCCCGCGGTGCGCGACCTTCCGGAGCTGGGGCGGCTGACAGGCAGGGGCGACACGCTCAACCTCGAACGGCTGATCGCCGCCAAGCCGGACCTCGTCATCGATTTCGGCTCGATCAACGACACATACCGCTCGCTGGCCGACCGCGTGCAGGCGCAAACCGGCATTCCCTATCTGCTGATCGACGGCCGCTTCGAAAACACGCCGCGGCGCTGCGCCTGCTCGGCGACATCCTCGGCGTCAAGGAACGCGGCGAGGTGCTGGCGCGAGCGGCGGAGGAGACATTCGCGGCGGTCGACAAGGTCGTCGCGAGCGTCCCCGCCGGCGAAGCGGCCGCGCGTCTATCTGGCGCGCGGCCCGGAGGGAATCGAGACCGGCACGCGCGGCTCGATCAACACCGAGATCATCGAGCGCGTCGGGGGCGGTCAATGTCGCGAAGGCCTCAGGGAAAAGGGCGGCATCGTCAATGTCTCGCCGGAGCAAGTCATCGCCTGGGCGCCGGACACCATCATCACCTTGGACCAGGCTTTCGCGCGCGCGGTGAAGCGGCAAGCCGGTATGGCAGCCGGTGCCCGCCGTCGCGGCCGGCCGCGTATTCCTGGCGCCCAGGCTGCCATACGGTTTCATCGATTCGCCGCCCTCGGTGAACCGGCTCATCGGCCTCACCTGGCTGTTGCATAAGCTTTATCCGGAGCAGGCGCCGGGTGACCTCCGCCAGCAGGTCCGCGCCTTCTACAAGCTGTTCTATCAGGTCGAAATCACCGATGCCGATGTGGACCGTCTGCTCGATGGCTCATGAGATTGGCGGCATATTCCTTCCCATTGAATCCGAAGTTCGCTAGTGATGATCAAACGTGACATTTGACCGCTCGGCGGTTTCGTCAGATTTATGCACAAACAAAAAACGTCAGTGAACAGAATTTGCATCGCATCAGCAAAGAGGTCTAGCCGGTTTGAATGCGTTAAATTTTCGAACGCAAACCTAGGGACATGAGGCGAACCTCGGATTTGGGGCATTAGCGTTGCGCGGGCCGGCGATCTATTTCCTCCTGGCAGGACTGCTTGTTGCGACGGTGCTGCTTGCCGCCGGGATCGGCCCCTATCGCATCGCGCCCGTAGATGTGGCGTTAGCAATCATTCGATACCTTGCCGGCGCGACCGACACCGGACCGGTCGACACGGTGCTGTTCCAGATCCGGCTGCCTCGCGTCATGGCCGCCGCGGCTTGTCGGAGCGGCGCTCGCGGCGGCCGGCTCGGCCTATCAGAGCCTCTTCCGCAATCCGCTCGTGTCGCCGGACATTCTCGGCGTGTCGACCGGCGCGGGTCTCGGAGCCGTGCTCGGCATCCTGCTCGGACTGCCGGTCGCGGCCATCCAGTTTCTGGGATTCGGCACTGGCCTCATGACGGTCGTCATCGTCATCGGCCTGGCGCATGCCCTCAGATCGGGCGGCGAGGTGCTGGTGCTGGTCCTCGCCGGAATCGTTGTCGGCGCTCTGGCCGGGGCGGCGATCTCGCTCGTCAAAGTGCTGGCCGACCCCTATGAGCAATTGCCCGCCATCACCTTCTGGCTGCTGGGCAGCCTTGCAGGCGTAAAGGCGGTGGATGTGGCGGCCGTCGCGCCGGTGGTCGTTCTGGGGCTCGCGCCGCTTATTCTGCTGCGGTGGCGGATCGGCGTGCTGTCGCTCGGCGACGACGAAGCCCGGGCGCTCGGCGTCGATGTGGGCCGGCTGCGCGTCATCGTGATCGCCGCCGCGACGCTCGTCACCGCCAGCGTGGTCGCGATCTCCGGCGTCATCGGCTGGGTGGGGCTGATGGTGCCGCATATGGCGCGGCTTCTCGTCGGGCCGCGTTTCGATCGGCTGCTGCCCGCCGCCATTCTTCTGGGCGCGGCGTTCATGGTGGCGATCGACACCCTCGCCCGCTCGTCCGCCCGGATCGAGATTCCCCTCGGCGTGCTCACGGCGCTGGTCGGCGGTCCCGCGTTCCTATGGCTGCTGGCGCGCGGACGCAGGGAGGGCAGGCAATGACCGCGCTCGAAGCGAGCGGGCTGTCGATCGGCTACGGCCAAACGGTCGTGGCCAGCGAGATCGACCTCTCGCTGATTGCCGGGCAGGTGACCTGCCTGCTCGGCCCGAACGGCGTCGGCAAGACCACGCTATTCAAGACGCTTCTGGGATTGATCCCGCCTCTGGCCGGCACTGTGCAAATCGGCGGCGAGGATTTCACCGGCCTGTCGCGCGCCCAGGTCGCGCGCCATATCGCCTACGTCCCGCAAGCGCATCCGCCCGCCTTCGCCTATACGGTCCTCGATCTGGTGATCATGGGCCGGACAGCCCATCTCGGCCCGTTCGGCCAGCCCAGCCAGCACGATTATGCAAACGCCATGGCGGCACTCTCCGCTCTCGGCATCGCCTCCCTGGCAGATCGGGACTCGATGCGGATTTCCGGCGGGCAGCGGCAGCTTGCGCTGATCGCACGGGCGCTGGCGCAGGAGGCGCGCATCATGATCATGGATGAGCCGACGGCCAGTCTCGATCTCGGCAACAGAGTCCTGGTGCTCGACAGGATCCAGGAGATGGCTGCCAGGGGTCTCGCCGTATTGCTGTCCACCCACGAACCCGAACAAGCCTTCGATATTGCCGATCATGTCGCGGCGCTGACCCCGCAAAAGGAGTTCAAGACCGGTTCGGCGAAGGCGGTGCTTACTCCGCAGCGGTTGAGTGAACTTTACGGCGTCGATTTGACTGTCGAGGAGACGCAATCCGGCCGGCTCGTAGTCAGCCGGCGGGGAAGCGAATAAGCGACGGTCATTGGCTCGGCCATGAGGGCGGCAAAATCTGTTCAACTGGCGGGCTCCGCATCTTAAATTTGCGGCTATGCAAGTGCTATCATTCGCCTAATGATGGGCGGCGGGATTGCATCATTTTCGTCGCGGCCCGTTGCGCGCCATCGCTTAAGGAGTCCGTATGTCATCGCCGAACGGAACGCAAAACGGCAGGGCCGGAGTCATCGGGCTCGGCGCCATGGGGCTGGGCATGGCGACGTCCCTCGTCAGAGCTGGCTTCGAAGTTGCCGGCTACGATATAGCCTCGGCGGCAGTCGACCGGCTGATGGCGGCGGGCGGACAGGGCGCGGCATCGCCCGCCCAAGCGGCTAGCGGGGCCGACGTCGTCGTTAGCGTCGTTGTCAACGCCGCGCAGACGGAAGCTGCGCTTTTCGGCCCGGAAGGCTGCGCCGCGGCAATGCCGGAAGGGGCGGTCTTCGTGTCCTGCGCGACCATGGCGCCGGATGCCGCGCGTGCTCTTGCTTCACGTGCTGGAAGGTATAGGCCGCCACTATCTCGATGCACCGATCAGCGGCGGCGCCAAGCGGGCGGCCGAAGGCGCGCTCACCATCCTGACATCCGGAGGTCCGGCGGCTTATGAAAAGGCGCGCCCAGCACTTGCCGCCATGGCGCAGACGCGTACACGAACTCGGGTCGGAGCCCGGCATCGCGGCGGCGTTCAAGATGGTCAATCAGCTCCTGGCGGGCGTCCATATCGCAGCGGCCTGCGAGGCGATTACCTTTGCCGCGAGGCAGGGGCTCGACATCGGTAAGGTTTACGAGGTTATTACCCAGGCGGCAGGCAATAGCTGGATGTTCGAGAACCGCATCCCGCATGTGCTGGAAGGGGATTACACGCCGCTGTCGGCGGTCAATATCTTCACCAAGGATCTGGGCATCGTCATGGATATGGGGCGCACGGCCAATTTCCCGGTGCCCATGGCGGCGACGGCGCTTGCAGCTCTTCACCATGACATCCGCGGCGGGCATGGGCCGGGACGATGACGCGTCCGTCGCGCGCTTCTACGCGCAGACGGCCGGCGTGACGCTGCCCGAGGGAAAGCCCGAGGATTGAGGCGACGCAAGCAGGAGCCATCGATACCGCGCCTCGCCTGTAGGCGGGACTAAGGAAATGAAGCGATTCATTAGGGTTGCCCTGATCGTACTGGCCGGTGTCTTGATCGGTCTTGGGATATTGGCTTATCGCCTGCTTTCGCACCCATCCCTTGCGCCATATGCCTCCCTCGAACTGCAGTTCGACCGCTCCGGCGACCGGCCGGCTGACAGCGAGATTTCTTGGCACGGCCACCATCGTTCTCGACGACGGCGAGACCTCCATCATGACCGACGGCTTTTTTTCCCGGCCGGGGAAGTGGCAGTTGCTAACCGGCAAGATCGGCCCCGACGCAGCACGGATCGACCATGCGCTGAGCAGAGCGAATGTAAGCAGGCTCGCGGCTGTGCTGGTCGCCCATTCGCATTATGACCATGCCATGGACTCCGCTGCCGTCGCCAAAGAACCGGCGCGCTGCTGATCGGCTCGGAATCGACGGCCAATATCGGACGCGGCGAGGCGTTTCCCGAAGACCGCATCCGTGTCGTCGCAGGCGGCGAAAGCTTCACTTTCGGCCGGTTCAAGGCCACCATCTTCAAATCTCCCCATTCCCCCGGTGCGCTGTTCGAGGGCGAAATCACCGGCCCACTCCATACCCCGGCAAAGGGCAGTGCGTATCGCGAAGGCGGCAATTATTCATTCCTGGTCGAACATGGCGGCCGCGGCATCCTCATCCATCCGAGCGCCAACTTCATTCCGGGAATTTTCGAGACAGCGCGCGCTGACATCGTGTTCCTCGGCGTCGGCGTGCTGGGCAAGCAGAGCGACCAGTTTGCCGAGGACTATTGGCGCGAGGTCGTACAGGCGACGGGAGCCAGGCTCGTCGTCCCGATCCATTGGGACGATTTCACACTGCCGCTCGATCAGCCGCTCACACCGATGCCGGCGCTCATGGATCAGTTTGACCGAGGCATGCAAATGGTCCAGCGCATGGCGAAGAGAGATGCCGTCGCCGTCAGATTGATGCCGCTTTTCGAGCCCGTCGACCTGCTGGCCGCCACGGGCAATTGACGGTTTGTCAGTTCACGGCACCGCGGCGCGGGCGGGCGTCTGGAGCGGGATCGGTTGAAATGGAAACATCGAAGCCGGAAGGCCCGCTCTCAATTCTTTGCTGGTCGCGCGATCGGACGGAAAACCGGATCCACTTTTCCTGATCGCGCTCTAGGCGCCGAAATATGCATGTTCGAGGCGGTCGTTCAGATTCTCCGCATCGGCCGCAGCCTCCAGCACGATCCTGCCCTGCGCCAGCGCGTAGACGCGATCGGCAACCGCCAGCGCCTTCTCGATGAGCTGCTCGACCAGCAACACGGCCGTCCCGGCCTCGCTGAGCCGTCGACCACGGCCAGCACGCGATCGACCAGCACCGGCGAAAGACCGGCCGACGGCTCGTCGAGCATCAGCAGCCGCGGCCGGCGGACAAGCCCCTGCGCGACCGCCAGCATCTGCTGCTGGCCGCCGCTCAGCGTCGCGCCCCGCTCGTTGCGTTTGGCTGCGATCTCCGGAAAATAGGACAAGGCTTCCTCGATCCGCGCTGCGCGCTCGCCGCGCGGCAGGTCGTAGCCGGCAAGCAGGAGATTGTCGGTCACCGTCTGCTGCGTGAAAATCCGGTGCCCTTCGACGACATGCGCAAGCCCTGCGCGCACCGTCTCGCGCGGCCCGACGCCGCGCAGGCTCCGGCCGTCGAAACGACACGTCGCCCGCGTTCCAGGGCAGCAAGCCGGAAATGGCGCGCAGCAGCGTCGTCTTGCCCGCGCCGTTCGGCCCGAGCAGCGCGACAACTTCGCCGGCGCCGATGGTCAGATCGACGCCATGCAGCACGGCGATCTTGCCGTAGCCGGCTGCAGGCCCTCGACATCGAGCAACGGCTCAGCCGCCGAGGTAGGCACTGACCACCTCCTTGTGCACGCGGATTTCCGCCGGTGTGCCCGTCGCCAGCACGCGGCCGAGATTGAGCACGGTCACATGATCGCAGATGTCGAAGATCAGATCGGCGTGATGCTCGACCAGCAGCACGCCGGTGCCGCTGCC
Source organism: uncultured Alphaproteobacteria bacterium (assembly GCA_963731855.1). GTDB lineage: Bacteria > Pseudomonadota > Alphaproteobacteria > Rhizobiales > Rhodomicrobiaceae > R-RK-3. Next base: position 1,056,641 of record CAVSXH010000005.1, read on the forward strand.
GGCTGATCGCCTTGATGAGTTCGCCGAGCCGCACGATCTCGTCGGCGGAGAGCCCCGCCGCCGGCTCATCCAGCAGCAGGAACGACGGCCGCGGCATCAGCGCGCGCGCGATCTCCATGAAGCGCAGCTCGCTGTGCTGCAGCCGGTCGGCGCGAACGTTCGGCGAGGCCATCGAGGCCGACGGCGCCGAGCGCCGCCATGCGCCTGCGCTCGCAGCATCGCTTCGTCGCGGCGGTGGCGCGGCAGCGACGAGCAGCGATTCGACGAACGTGCCGCTGCCCGCGGATGCGTGCCGCCGATCATGACGTTCTGCAGCACGCGACGCCTCGCCGACGATGCGCGGCGTCTGGAAGGTGCGCGCGATGCCCGCGCGGCGCGCGCTTTCCGAGGCGCCCGGCGGCAGCGGCGTCGCCGCCGATCGCATCGTGCCCGCCTCCGGCGCGTAGTAGCCGGAGATCACATTCAGGATCGTGGTCTTGCCGCTGCCGTTCGGGCCGATCAGCCCGTGCACCTGGCCGGGCTTGACGTCGAGATCGACACCATCGACGGCGCGCACGCCGCCGAAGCTCGAGCACGATGCCGTCGCAGCGACAGTTCGCCGCGCTGCGCCGGTCGCCGAAGCAGCGCTGCGAGCAGCGCGGGCTGCGGCACGATCGCGCGGTTGGCCGCAAGCGGCCTGCGGCTCTTGAAATCGAGCAACGCCGCGATGCCGCCCGGCGCGGCGAGCACGACAGCCAGCAGCAGCACCGCATAGAGGAAGGTCGACCAGGCCGCGAGCGGTGCCGCGAATTCCGGCAGCAGCGTCAGGATGATGGTGCCGAGCAGCGGGCCGAGGATCGAGCCGCGCCCGCCGATCAGCACGGCGATGAAGAACAGCACCGACAGGTCGAACGTGAAGGCGTCGGGCGTGATGTAGGTCTGCAGCGACGCGAACAGTCCGCCTGCGATGCGCGGCGACGCGCGCCGCTGAAGAGGAAGACCGTGACCAGCAGGCGCGGCTTGACGATGCCGGTGGCTTCGGCGGCGACGTCGGCATCGCGGACGGCGACCAGCGCGCGGCCGAAACGGCTATGCGCGATGTTGAGCGTCATCCAGGTGCAGAACGCCGCAATGGCGAGGCAGAAGAAGTAGAAGCCGACGCGGCGTGTCGAACGGCGCCGGCAGTGCCGGCCCGGGCAGGCCGATGCCGCCACCGGTCACGCTCTGCCAGGCGAGCGCGATCTGCGTGACGATGGTCGCAAAGCCGAGCGTCGTCATGGCGAAGTAGAATGTGCGCAGCCGCAACGCCGGCAAGTCCGACGATCACGCCGAACGACCGCGCCGACCACCCCCGCGACTGCCGAGCGCGGCAAACGGCTGGACCGGCGGCAGCGACATTGCCGGCGACCAGCACGCTGGTGGTGTAGGCGCCGAGCGTGAGCAGCGCGACATAGCCGATGGCCAGCTGTCCGGCGAAGCCGACGACCAGATTGAGGCCCGAGACCAGCACCCAGTAGATGGCGGCGCGGGTGGCGATCAGCACCCAGTAGTCGTTGCCGACGAACGGCACGAGCAGCGCGAGCAGGAAGACGCAGCGATCGGCAGCGCGCGGCGTAGCGCCGGACTTCGCCGCTGCGGTCGCGCGTGCCGCGTCGGTGCGAGCGAGCGTGCAGCTCGATCCGCCATCAGACCCTCCGGGTCGCGGGCGCGCCGAACAGGCCTTGCGGCGCGAGCAGCAGCACGATGATGAACAGCGCGAACACGGCGACCGAGGAGAAGATGCCGCCGACCAGGAAGTTTGCGGCCTGCTGGAACAGGCCGAGCGCAAAGCCGCCGACGATCGGCGCCGCGATTGTTGCCGAGCCCGCCGAGCGCAACCGGAACGAAGCCGTAGAAATTGAGCAGCGGTCCGTTGGCGACGAAGGCCAGCAGCAGGGCGCCGCCGGAGAATCCGGCAAGCGCCGCCGATCACGCCGGCAAGCGCATAGCTCGCCATGCGCAGGTTGCGCTCCGGCAGGCCCAGCGCGCGCGCCGCGAAATTGTCTTCGGCAATGGCCAGGAAGGCATGGCCGACCAGCGTGTGCCGGTACAGCAGCTCAAGCGCGATGATGGTCAGGCGCAGGCGCGACCGGCAGCCAGAATTTCTCATCGAATGCCGCCGCCGCCGAATGCCGAAGATGCGCGGGAAGGGCTGCGGCTCGGTGCTCCACTCGATCGCCGTGACCATTGCTGGATCATCAGCGCCAGCGCCAGCGTGGACAGCACGTAGAGATGCTGGTCGAGGCTCTTCAGCACCGGCCGCACGGCGACGAACTCGGTGATGACGCCGACCAGCGCGCGCAGCAGGCGAGCGTCAGCAGCAGCGCCGACGATCAGCGGCATGCCGAGGCGCAGCGCGAACAGCGAGCCGAAGACACCGCCGAGCATGCCGAGCTGCCCGGCGGTGAAGCTCATCACCCGCGATGTCGAGAACATCGTGTTGTAGGTCACGCCGATGAGCGCGTAGATCGCGCCCACCGCGAGACCCGAGGCCAGGATCGAAGCAAGCATCGGTTGCGATCCGTTCGCGCTCAGCCCTTGTAGCCGGGCGCGAGCTTGAAGGTGCCGTTCTTGCGCCGAGCTGGCGTCGGACATCACGACGTCGTCGCGCCGGATAGCCGTTGTGTTCGGTTCGGCGAATAGGTGTAGTCGCCGAAATAGCCCGGATATTTCTTGAGGCTGTTCCAGTAGTTGATGATGTCGGCGCTCTCGTGGAGCCGGTTTCTTCGACCGCCTTGGCGATCAGGTTGATCGCGTCGATGCCGCCCGCCACCCACCACAGCAGCGTGTCGGACAGATCGACCTTGCCCTTCAGCTTGTCGACCAGCTCCTCGCTGCGCGGCGGCAGCTTGCCGGTCGTCGTCGTAGCTGCAGCTGCGGTAGCCGACCGCGTAGACCTTCTTCCCAGTTCTCCGGCTTCTCGACGCAGTTTGGCGATGTCGCCCGACGACATCGACGGATGGCCGACGAAGGGCACATCCCAGCCCATGGCGGCGCGCGTGTTGAACAGCCGCGCGTCCATGCCGGTCGACGTGCTCCAGACGACGATGGCCTCGGCGCCGGCATTCGCGCGCGCAGCATGTCGGGCGTCATGTCGGGCTGCGTCGCGTCGATATTGGCCTGGTAGACGACCTCGCGCGCCGTCCTTCTTGAGGCCGTCGGACCGAGGCGTTGACCGCCGCAACGCCGTAGCCCGTGGTGTCGCCGATCACGGCGACCTTCTTCGCCTTCAGGATCTTGAGGCGTAGCCGCGCACCGCGTCGTCCCATTGCGTGTTGGACGGCGAGATGCGGAACGCGTTCGGGAATTTCTCCGGGTCGATCAGGCTGTCGACCACGCAAGGATGGATGTTCGGCATCTTCGCGCGCGCCATGATCGGCGTGACCGCGAGCGACTCGCCGGAATTGGTCGGCCCCCAGACCGCGTGCACCTTGCGCCGAGCTGATCAGCTCCTGCGTCGCGTTGACCGCCTTGGTCGGATCGCCCTGCGTGTCGCGCGTGACGATCTCGATCTTGCGGCCCTTGACGCCGCCGGCCGCGTTGATCGCCTCGGCCGCAAACAGGACACCGCGGTTGAAGCCGATGGCCGGCGCCGAGCTCGGGCCGGTCAGCGCCGCGAGCCAGCCGATGCGGATCGGCTCGGTCTGCGCGAGCGCAGGGCGCGGCGAGCGACGCGTGGCCGCTGCGGCGGCAGCGCCGAGCGTGAATTCGCGACGTGTTGATTTTCATTGGTTTCCCTCCAGATTTTTCGGGCTTGGTTGTCTTGCGCCTTAGCCAGTCTGCCTTAAGAGTTGCCAGCCTCCAAATGGGCGATGTAGTCCAGGTCGAAAGTGAAGCCGAAGCCCGGCCGCTCGGGCACCACGGCGTTGCCGTTCTCGAACTCGATGGTTTCGCGGTAGAGCTCGGAGAACCACGGCATGTATTCGAGGTAGATTGGCGTTCGAGAGCGCGCCGAGCACCTGGATGCTGGTCTCCGGAAACAGGTGGCTGGAAACCGGAACATCGAAGCTTTCCGCCATGTGGCCGACGCGCATGAATTCGCTGACGCCGCCGACGCGCTGCAGGTCCGGCATCAGAATATCGGCCGAGCGCAGCTCCAGCATCGGCGGAAGCCGTAGCGCGTGTAGTCGGTTTCGCCGCTGGCGATCGGCGTGTCGAGCGCGGCGGCCACGCGCGCAAGCCCCTCGAGATCCCAGGCCGGCAGCGGCTCCTCGAACCAGGTGAGATCGAATTCTTCGAGGCGGCGGCCGAGCCGGATCGCCTGGCTTTCGCTCAGGCCCTGGTTGGCGTCGGCCATCAGCCTGATGCCGGGGCCGATCGTCTTGCGGACAAGCCGCGACCGCGCGCGATGTCGGCTGTCGGGATCGGCCGAGCCGAGCCGCATCTTCATGGCCTGGAACCCTGCGGCGACGAAGCGCTCCGGCGTCTTCGACGAGATCGGCGTCCGAATAGGACAGCCAGAGCCCGCCGCTGTGATAGGCCGGGACGCGATCGCGCGCGCCGCCGAGCATGCGGATACAGCGGCTGGCCGATGGATTTGCCGTAGCGCATCCCACAGCGCGCCGTCGAGCGCGGAGATGCCGACAACCGGCACGCCCTTATGGCCGAGAAAATTGATGTCGCGCCAGGCGCGCGCCCAGAAGCCCGCGATATGGCCCGCATCGCGTCCGACCAGCAGGTCGGCGAGCTCGTCGACCATCTGCGCGCAGCACCTTGGTGCGGCGGTTGTTCAAGCGTGAAGACGAGGTTTTCGCCGACGACGCCGTTATCGCAATGAACGAAAACGAGGATGCAGCCGAAGCGGCTGATCTCGCCCAGCGCACTGCCGATCGGCTTTGGCGAGGGTCACGACGACCGGCCGGGTTTCGACGCGCGTCGACCTTCATGAACGGCCTCCACTGCGCGGTGCTCGTCACCTCGCCCTTGGTGTAGCGCGCCAGCACGGCGGGATCGGGCTCGCAGCCGAGGCCGGGCCCTTGCGGCACCTTGCAGGCGTCCGTTGACCGGCGCGCACACCATGGATCGAAGGGGTTCGCCTCCATGTCGAGCCACAGCACCTCGACCAGGCGCCTGCGGGGCCAGCGCCGCAATGATGTGCAGCGTCGCGATGAAGCCAGGGCCGAAATAGGGGCAGTGCGGCGCGACCTGCGACATTCGTGTCGCGGCACAGCGTCGATCACGCGCAGCATTTCGCCGATGCCGCCGATCTTGGTGACGCTCGGCTGCGCGATGTCGATCGCGCCGGCCTCGATCAGCGACTTGAAGCCGAACACGTCCGGCGACGTTTTCGCCCGCCGCGATCGGGATGCCGAAGCGGCGCATCTCGGCGAGGCCGCGACAATCTTCCGGCGGCCAGACCGGCTCCTCGAGCCAGATCAGCTCGTCGCCGCGCAGGGCGTCCGCCATCGCGCGGCTGCTCGGCACGGATCCAGGCGCAATTGACGTCGAGCATGATCTCGCGCGTTCACGCCGGCGCCGCCTCGCTCGGCGGCCAGCACGGCCTCGCGCGTCACCTCATGCAGCTTGATGTGAGCGATAGCCGCGCGCGCAGGCAGCCGCCGTGTTCTTGCGCGACCAGCGCCGGATCGCCATAGCGAAGCAGGCTGGCATAGGCATTCGAGGTCCGTGCGCCGCTTCCGCCGCCGAGCAGCGCATGCAGCGGCTGGCCGGCGCGCTTGCCGCGGATGTCCCAGAGCGCGATCTCGATGCCGGAGAAGGCGAAGACGAAAGGGCCGTTGCGGCCGAGCAGATGGACTGCGTGCAGGACATCGCGCGGTGATGCCCTCGATGTCGCTCGCTGTCGCGTCCGATCACCAGCGGCGCGACGATGGTGTCCAGCGCCGCCCTGGTGGACGTGGATCGCAGCATGGCCGAATGCTTCCCCCCAGCCGACAAAGCCGTCCTCCGTCTCCACGCGGACCAGCAGGATCTCCATGTGATCCCAGACCTGCCGGCGAATAGCGACGGCGGCCCGCCCATCGTGAATGGCAGCGAAACGATCCGGGTTTCGACGGAAACGATGTTCATTGCGTGCCGCTCCGGGCCACTCGGCGCGCCTCGGGGCCTAGCGGAAGGACAAGGCTAACATCATAAAATAATAAGGACAATTGTAGCGGGATTAATTCGTGATCCGTTCGACTTACGCTGCGTCACCTCGGGTCGCCCGCGCGCCGTCTCCGGCATGACTTGCATCAGCCCATCGCGCCCGTTCGCGGATTGAGCGCGCGAGGAAAGCCACCGCTCTCTTGTTGGATCAGGGATTCGATGAGCCTGGCCATCTGGATTGCCCGCCGCGTAATCTACATGCTCGCCGGGCCTGCTACTCGACTGATCGTCAGCATGCTGTTCACCCAAGTTGCCCGGCCCTGGCCATTGCGTCCCGCTGCGGAACATCTAGAATTTCCCGAACCGCAGATATGCCTCTTGGGGGTCGACGCCTTCCAGGATCGCCTTGCGGACCTGGCTCTCGGTCGAGATCGCCGCTTCGGCCGCTTCGACCACCTTTTGCACCGCGTCTCTTGGCACGCGTATGGCGCCATCACGATCGGCCACCAGGAAATCCCCCGGCCCTATCGTGACGTCCCCGATCGTGATCGGAACGTCGAAGCCGGTCGGCAGCCAATGCCCAACAATATCGCGCGGAGTAAAACCGCGCGTCCATGTCTGGAAACCCATTTTGAGAAGGAAGTCTGCGTCGCGCACATACCCGTCCACCAGACATCCGAGCACGCCCTTGCCTTTCAGCGTTTCCGCCGAAAGCTCCCCCATATGTGCAACCACGCGATCGTTGGGCTGGCTGACCCAAACATGTCCCGGCTTGGCCTTCGACATGAGCCCAGTCCATTCGATGAGGGTCTGGTGCGCGTCTGCGGCGGCATCGACCCGGCCCTCGATGGTGAAGACGGGACCAGCGAGACGAATCTCCGGAAGGATCGGCCGGAGTTCGGCGGGGAGAGTGAAGTTTTTGAGGCCCATATCGCGCATGACGTCATGCACGACGCCGGTGTAGCAGGCACTCAATCTTTTCGTGAGTTCGGCTTCATTCATCGCGTGTCCCCTCGATCATGAGTCGACATCCATACTGTGTCCTAACACCGCCGCGCGGCAACGCATCGGTCCCGGAATATTCGGCAAGGTTGACAGTCACTTGCCCGTCAGATGGGGCCGGGCTACGACCTAGGTTGGCTTGACCGTGATGCTGCAGCCAGAGCATAGTGGTCACGCGAATTTGAATTAATTCAACGTTTAATTAAAACGCCGCCCGCTTTCTCTGCTTCTGACGGGCGGGCGCAAGGGAGGACATAGATGAGAAGTCTCTTGGGGGCGGATCGCGATCGCGGCCGCCATTGTCACCGTGTATGCGGGAAGCGCAGCGGTCCCCGCCTTCGCGCAGGAAAAGCTGACCGTTTGGTGGGTCAAAGGCTTCTACAAATCGGAGGACGACGCGCTTTTCGAAGCCATCAAGAAATATGAAGCCAAATCGGGCGTGAAGATCGACCTCTCGCAATATGCCGTCCAGGACATGATCCCGAAAACAGTGTCCGCCCTGGATGCGGGTTCGCCGCCCGATGTGGCCTATGCCGACGTCTATGACTTCCAGGTGGCCGGCAAATGGGCCTTCGAGGGCAAGCTGGAGGATCTGAGCGGCGTCCTCGAGCCGCTGAAGAAGGATTATGCGCCCAATACGCTGGAGACGGCCAATCTCTATAACGACAAGACCAAGCAGAAGGCCTATTACGCCTTTCCGATGAAGCAGCAGACCATGCATATCCAATATTGGAGCGATCTGCTGGAGGCCGCCGGCTTCAAGGATGCCGACCTCCCGAAAGGCTGGAAGGAGTACTGGGCGTTCTGGTGCGACAAGGCCCAGCCCGCCCTGCGCAAGGCCACCGGCAAGCGCGACTTCGCCATCGGCATGCCGATGGGGGTGGATTCCAGCGACAGCTTCTATTCGTTCCTGACCTTCATGGACGCCTACAACGTCAAGCTGGTCGACGATGACGGCAAGCTGCTGGTCGATGATCCCAAGGTCAAGCAGGGCCTGATCGGTGCGCTGACCGACTATACTGCGCCTTCGCTGAAGGGCTGCGTGCCCGCCTTCGGCCACGAGCTGGAAGGATCCTGACAACAACGTCGCCTTCCACAATAAAACGACCATGATGACGCATAATGCGACGATCTCGATCGCGGCGAAATGGCTCGACGACGCCAACAACGAGGCCTTGCCGGCCGAACAGCGCGAGCTGGCGAAGAAGAACTATACCCAGCTCATCCGCACGGCGGGCTTTCCGAACAAGCCCGACGGCTCGCCGATGAAGTACCGCGACGGCGGTGAAAGTCGGCGTCGTCTTCGCCGATGCCAAGAACAAGGCCCGCGCGAAGGAATTCGTGAGCTTCCTGATGCAGCCGGAAAACCTGACGCCCTATGTGGAAGGCGCGCTCGGCCGCTGGTTCCCGGTGATGAAGGCGGCGCAGGAAAGTCCGTTCTGGCTGGCCGATCCGCACCGCAAAGCCGTGCACGCGCAATATGCCAGCGGGACGGTGAACTTCGAATTCACGAAGAACTACAAGTTCACTATCCTCAACAATGAGAATGTGTGGGCCAAGGCGATGAATCGCGTGGTGAACGAAAAGGTCCCGGTCGAACAGGCTGTCGACGAATTGATTGCCCGCATCAAGGCCGTTGCCGGATAGTTGCGACATGGCGGCCGCAGCGATGCGGCCGCATCCCTCATGTCGGGCGTAAATGGATGTCGACGATCGCGATCGAACAGACCGAGCGCAGCGCTCCGGCGGAAAGCGCCAGGTTCGGACTTTCCGCCGCGCAGTTCTGGGGGCTGATCATTCATCGCGCCCTATGTGCTGATCTTCCTGGTCTTCGTCCTCTACCCTGTCGCTTTACGGCTTCTGGCTGGCACGCGCGCCCCACAGCTATGTCGAACTGTTCGCAGATCCGATCTTTCTCAGGTCGGTGCGAAACACGCTTATGTTTCTGATCATCGGCATCAATCTGAAGATGGTCATCGCGCTGTTCCTGTCCGGGTTCTTCATCGAGATCGCGGGGCTGGATCCGCTGGCTGTCGGTCCTGTTCATCGTGCCCTGGGCGCTGCCCTCGATCCCGACCATCCTCTCCTTCCGCTTCATGCTCAATCCGGAATGGGGGATCATCAATCAGCTCATCTTCCGGCTGACCCTCGAGGACGGACCCAACTGGCTGAACAATCCCGATCTGGCGCTGACGCTGGCGATCGTGGTGCATATCTGGAAGTCGCTGCCGTTCTGGACGCTGATCCTGATCTCCGGGCGGCTCGCCATCTCGGCCGACCTCTATGAATCCGCCGCGGTGGATGGGGCCAGCCGCTGGCAGAAATTCCGCTACATCTCCTGGCCCTCGATGCGCAGCCTCTATCTGACCTGCACCATCCTCTCGATGATCTGGACGCTCGGCGACTTCAACAGCGTCTATCTTCTGACCGGCGGCGGCCCCGCGGACCTTAGCCATGTGCTCGCGACGCTGGGGATCCGCTATCTCGCCTCGATCGGGTCGACCTCTCGATGGCGACGATCATCGTGGCTTTGCCCCTCATCATGCCGCTGGTTTATTTCATGATGAAACGGTTGTCGCGATGAGACGTCCCGCGCTGCATGAGGTCGCCAATGAGGCGCGGCTGCTGCTGATCGGCATTCCCGTGCTGCTGTGGACCTGCTGCCGATCTACCACATGGTGCTGTTCGCCATCTCGCCGAAGGAGTCGGCGTTCGGCGGCGAGCTCTGGCCGGCCATCCGACGCTCAACAATTTCCAGATCGTATTCCGGCAGAAGCACTATTATCTCAGCCATTTCTGGCTGCAGATGGGGAACTCGCTGCTCATCGCCGTGGCCACCGGCATCCTGACCATCCTCATCGCCACCTTCGCCGCTTTCGCCATCAGCCGGCTGCGTGTGCGCGGCGGCCGGACGGTGATGAATCTCGCGCTCTTCACCTATTTCATTCCGGCGGCATTCCTCGCCGTGCCGATGTACCGGACCATGGGGCTTTACGGCCTGCTCAACAACCAATGGTCGCTGATCCTGGCGATGGTGACGCTTGCCTCGCCCTACGCCATCTGGGTGCTGAAGCAGGCCTCCGACAACCTGCCGCTCGAGCTGGACGAGGCCGCCTATATGGACGGCGCGACGCCGCTTCAGCTTTTCCGGCTGGTCTATCTGCCGCTGATGGCGCCATCGCTGGTCGCGGTCGGCACCTATGCCTTGCTGCTGGCCTGGAACGAATATCTCTTCGCCTTCCTGCTGCTGTCGCGCGACACCGACATCACGCTTGCCGTCAGCCTGGGCAACTTCCTCGCCGCCGACGATTCGCCCTGGGAACTGCTGATGGCAACGGGCCTGATCTACGCGCTGCCTCCCGCTGCGATCTATTACACCTTCAGGCGCTATATGGTCGGCGGCCTCACTGCGGGGCGGTGAAAAGCTAGACCGCCGTCCGTCGCGGCAACCTCCATGCGCGCGCATAAACCCACGGAGCACGAGCATGAACACCTTGTCGAATCCGAGCACAGTTCACAGGCCAGCCGGCAAGTACCACCATACGGTGAAGGTTCCCGACAACTCCGAGTGGCTGGTGATCGCCGGTCAGGTCGGAATGGATAGTGCGGGAAAAATTGCCGGCGGCATTAAAGAACAGTCCGAACAAGCGTTTCGCAACATCGTCGCCTGCCTTGAAGCAAATGGGATGGTCAAGGAGGATCTCGTCAAATTCACGATCTATCTCACGGATTCCAGGTTCATTGAAGCCTACAGGGCCGCCCGTTCCGCGGTCATTGGCGACGAAGTTCAGCCTGCTTCAACGCTGGTGATCGTTGCCGGCCTGGCGACGCCCGATTTTCTTGTCGAGATCGAGGCGTGGGCCGCCAAGTCACGGGGCTAGCGCGCCCATTGGTCGATGGCTGTCACGCCGCCTTCGCCGCTTCGATGCGGTCGAGGCGCGCCACGAAATCCGCGATCACGGCCAGCGTTCGCTCCGGCTGGTCGACAAAGGGCGAATGACGGCATTCGTCCAGGAGTTCGACATCGACAGGACTGTAGAGTTGCTCCTCGAGCGCTTGGATTTGCAGGTCCGTCCCGTATTGGTCGTTCTTGCCCTGGATCGCCAAGACCGGCACGCGAATATAGGCGATCGCTTCCTCGATGTTCCAGTTGACGAAGGCGGGATCGAGCCAGGCATCGTTCCAGCCGCGGAACGCATTGTCGACATCCGCGTGATATGCGGCGAGCTTGGTGCGCAGATTGCCGGTTTCATACGCCTCTTTCGCCTTCGCGATCGCCGCGAGGCCCATCGGCTCGGTGAAGAAATGCGGCGCCATGAGCACGACGCCCCGGATGCGGTGATCCTGGATGCTGCCGGTGTAGATCGCGGCAATCGAAGCGCCGTCGCTATGACCGAGAAGGATGCCGCGTCGCAGGCCGATTTCGTCCAGCACCTCCGGCAGGACATCCATGGCCTCGCGCGTCATATAATCCAATGGCCGTGGCAGCGTGCACGGCTCGGAATCGCCGTAACCGCGGCGTGAATACACGAACACGCCATGCCCCGTCTCCTGCGCCAGCCTGTCCGGGAAATCCCGCCAAAGGCTAACGCAGCCTAAGCCTTCATGAAGCATGACGATCGTTGGCGCCTCGGAAGGCGAGGGGCCGACACAGACAGCTTCCAGCTCGGCGCCATCCGCCTGGATTCGGATGAGAGTATCCGTGTTCCAATCCATGCGATGCCTCCTCAGCGCAATTTGAAGCGCTGTATTTTTCCGGTCGCTGTCTTGGGCAATTCATCCACGAATTCGAACCAGCGCGGATATTTCCATGCACCGATCCGCGATTTCACGTGATCCTTCAGGCGCTCGACGACACCCTCCTCGGTCGCGCCCTCCTTCAGCACGATGAAGGCCTTCGGTTTGTCGAGTTCGTTCTCGTCCTTACAGGCGACGACAGCCGCTTCCAGGACGTCAGGGTAGGAAATCAGCGCCTGTTCCACTTCGAAAGGCGCCACCCAGATCCCGTTCACCTTGAACATGTCATCGGTGCGGCCGCAATAAATGAAGCGCCCGTCCGCCGTCTGCTCATATTTGTCGCCGGTGCGCGTCCAGCGGCCCTCGAACGTATCCCGGCTTTTGTCGCGCTGATTCCAGTAGTTTTCGGCGGCTGAAGGGGCATCAACCAGCAATTCGCCGATCTCACCGACGCCAACGTCCGCGCCGCCTTCGCCGACCAGCCGCACTCTATAGCCGGGTACCGCGATGCCTGATGTTCCGTAAACGATATTTCCGGGCGCGTTCGACAGGAAGATGTGCAGCAGTTCCGTGGACCCGACACCATCGATGATGTCGACGCCGGTCAGGGCCTTCCACCCCTTGCCGATTTCGGCGGGAAGCGCCTCGCCGGCCGACACGCAGAGGCGCAGCCGGTCGAGACCGGCGGGCGTCCGCCCGCCCGCCCGCGCAAGCATCGCGGCATAGAGTGTCGGCACGCCGAAGAACAGCGTCGGGCGAATTTGCGCGAACATTTCGAACATGGCGTCCGGCGTCGGGCGTCCCGGACACAGCGCCGTCGAGGCGCCGACCGCCATCGGGAAGGTCATCGAATTTCCCAGGCCATAGGCAAAGAAGAGTTTGGCCGCCGAGATCACGATGTCGTCTTCGCGGATGCCCAGCACCTGCGCACCAAAGGTGTCGGACGTGGCTTTGAGGCTGCCATGGACGTGGCGCACGCCCTTCGGCCGCCCCGTCGAGCCCGAAGAATAGAGCCAGAATGCACAAGCATCCGGAGAGGCTTCGACCACGTCCGAGGGCGCGCTCACCTTGAGCTCTTCGGCAAAGGAGAGGTCGCGGCCCGCTGCACCGCCAACCACGAATACCGTCTTCAGAAAACGGAGCCTCGGCAGCAGCGGCTCGACGACCGGAAGCAGTTCCGCCGAGACGAACAGCGCGCGGGCGCGGCTGTCATTCAGGATGATCTCGTAATAGTCCGGCGAAAGCAGCGTGTTCAACGGCACCGGAATGATGCCGGCTTTGATGCTCCCCCAGAAAATGATCGGAAACTCGATCCGGTCGAGCACGATCATCGCGGCGCGGTCTTCAGCGCGCAAATCGTGGCGGCGATAGAGATCGGCCATCCGCGCCGATTGTTCGGCAAGCGCGGCGTAGGTCAGCTGGCGTCCACCCTCCACTGCCTCGCGGAATGCGATCTTTGTCGCCCCGGCCGGCTTCAACATGGCGATCGACGAAGTAAAGAGCAGAATTCTGGTTGGATTCCCCCACGGCACGGCTCCCAATACTATCGCTGTCAGCAGCCTAGGACGAATGGTCCGGCATTTTAATGGCCGGTGAACTCGGTTGTTTCTTCCGGAAGGAAATAGAGAACGTAGACTTCGCCCTTCGACACGGTCGGCCGATGGTCGGCATACGGTGGGTAGACGAACCATCCGCCCGCTTCGTGAGCCAGCAGCCAAGGGCCACCTTCGTCGTCGGCACGCGGGCTGTGCGGTGAAGGAAGGCGCGCATCCGTGGGCGGATTTCGTTCCTCGCAAGGTTCCGGCCCATCAGGTTTCAACGCCTTGCGGCCAAGGAGGGCTGCGATCGAGCCGACCAGGTCTCTCAGAACTTGCTGCGACATCACACGCACCCGCTGCCTGCGGCGATTATGCGTTATTATGCATTCCGATGCATTTAAGTGCAAGTCGCGCATGGTCGGTTCGGTTACTTGCATCGACCCCATCAGTAGGTCTCGACGTGGTAGCGGCCATCCTTGCGCATCGCGTCCCGAAGCGTTGCCCAGTCGAGCCCGCTTCCGCTCGCTATGTCCTCAAACGCCTGTTCGACGCCGTCCTCCATGGCCTTGAGGCCGCACACATAGACATGCGTGTTCTTGGCGCGCAGCGCGTCGCCAAGCGCGTGCTTTTCGGCGCGCATCCGGTCCTGCACATATTCCTTTGCGCTTCCCTGCAGCCGGGAAAAGACCAGATGCTTCTTGAGCACCTCGTCCGGCACCTTGTTGAGCGGGCCGAAATAGGGAAGCGAATCCGGTGAGCGGGCGCCAAAGAACACCGTCATGCTGCCCGCATTTGCGGTCCGGGTGCGCTGGCGGCGCATCGTGAAGGCGCGGAACGGGGCGGACCCCGTGCCCGTGCAGATCATCACCAGGTTGGCATGCGGATCATTCGGCATCAGGAAGGTCGACCCGTAGGGGCCGGTCAGTTCCACCGCCGCGCCCTTCTGGAGATCGCAGAGATAGTTCGAACACGGGCCATGCTCCTCCCGCTTGACGGTCAGCGAGAGGTTGTTGGTGTTGGGCCGCTCGCCGTCGCGCGGGCGACGAAACCGAGTAGAGCCGCATGTGATGCGGCCGTCCGTTGGCGTCCGTCCCCGGCGGCGTGACGCCGACGCTCTGTCCCTCCAGGACCGGAAAGTTTACGGAATTTAAATCAAGAATAATGTGCCGGATGTCGCTTTCTGCAGCATCGTCCGTCAGCCGGTAATTGCCCTGCACCGTCGCAATGGCGGGGTGAGCGCGAGTGAACAGATTGACGCTCGGCTTCGACGCGGAAGCCGGCGCTTTCGCCGCGCCGCCCGCGCCCTTGTGCGCCTCGGCCAGCAGCGCCGCCGCTTCATCGTCAAGCGCCTCGATCGCGCTGTCGCCGCCGCCCTCTTCGCCCAGATCCTCCTGCGGCGGCAGCTCCATCCAGGACAGTTGCTCTTCCAGCGAATAAGGCGTCGCCACCACGCGCCAATTGTCGATCGAGCCGGTCGGGCAGGGCGAGATGCAATCCATGCAGAAATTGCACTTGGACGCGTCGACCACGACGTTCATCTCGTCATGCGTGATCGCCCCGATCGGACAGGCTTCCTCGCAGGTATGACAGCGGATGCAGATTTCCGGGATCGATCACATGCTGCTTGAGCGGCGCGTTCATCCGCGTTCTACGCCATGTGCAGTTTGACATATTCGAAATCGCCCGGCTTGTTGTCGATGCCGACCTTCGGCGGCGCGATCCAGCCGGCGAATTTCCCCGGCTCCCAGACCGGCCGCATCAGCGACGCGATATAATCGCCGTCGGCGGCGCTCGGCAGCCATTCGTCCTTGCGGGCGTTCCATTCGTCCGCCGAGATCACCTGGCCGTCCGGCGTGATCGCGCCGCGCGCGAAGGTGCCGATCTGGCGGTGAAAGCCCTCATGCGGCAGCTTCATCTCGAACGGAATGCCGTATTTCTCGATGGTGATGTTCCAGCGCTTCAGCGCCGCCGGACGCGTCGCGGATGTAATCGTCGCGCAGCCGCATATTGATCGCCGACAGCGCCGGAACGTCCGTCGTTCACGATCTTGCCATCGACGAGCTGCATGATCGGATAGGTGGCGTCCTTGAGCTGATGATCGTCGCCGATCTTGGTCTCCTGATACCGGCCCTTGATGCCGGAGTTGAAGGCATTCGCGGCATTGGTCGAGACTTCCGAGCCGAACAGATCGAGCGACAGCGTGTAATGCAGGTTGAGCTTCTTCTGGATCGTCGGCAGGTCGACCACGCCGAGCGCGCGCACCCTGGCGATGTCGTATGGGTCGTCGATGCCGGCCTCTTTCATCGCCTCGCAGGTGCGCTGGATGACGCGGCCGACGCCGGTCTCGCCGACGAACATGTGGTGCGCTTCCTCGGTCAGCATGAAGCGGCAGGTGCGCGACAGCGGGTCGAAGCCGGATTGCGCCAGCGCTTCGAGCTGCATCTTGCCGTCGCGGTCGGTGAAATAGGTGAACATGAAGAAGGAGAGCCAGTCGGGCGTCGCCTCGTTGAACGCGCCGAGCATGCGCGGCGCCTCCTGCCGAGCCGGACTGGCGGCGCAAGAGATCGTCCGCCTCCTCGCGCCCATCCGCGCCGAAATATTTCTGCAGCAGATAGACCATCGCCCAGAGATGCCGGCCCTCCTCGACATTGACCTGGAACAGATTGCGCATGTCGTAGAGCGAGGGCGCGGTCTTGCCGAGATGCCGCTGCTGCTCGACCGAGGCCGGCTCGGTGTCGCCCTGGATGACGATCAGGCGGCGCAGCATGGCGCGATATTCGCCGGGCACTTCCTGCCAGGCCGGCTCGCCGCAATGCTCGCCGCAGGGGATGCGCCGGTCCGCGACCTGCGGCGCGAGCAGGATGCCCCAGCGATATTGCGGCATCTTCACATAGTCGAACTTCGCCCAGCCCTTGGGATCGACCGAAATGGCGGTGCGCAGATAGACGAGGCTGTCCTGGAAGCCCTCCGGGCCGAGGCCGTTCCACCAGTTGATATAGCCCGGGTGCCACTTCTCCAGCGCCTTCAGCACGCGCCGGTCCGAGGAGAGGCCGACATTGTTGGGAATGAGCGTGTCGTAATCGACATTGATCAGGTCATCCATTGGGCGTCTCCTCGAAGTTGCGATGTCTCGGACCTCAACCTCGCGAAACAGTGCTGCTTCGCGATAGAGTTCGCGCTCAGCGCCGTCGAGCCGGGACCGATCGATGGGCGTGCTGAGCCCGCACGCTGCCTTGTCCCGCTGACTGAAGGTCGCGGGCGTACGCGGAGACTTGACCACGCATCTCCACGACGCCGCATCAGACGCGGCGCATGTCGAATTCGCCGCGGCGGCCGGTGCCGTAGCGTTTCAGCGCGCCGTCCTCGCCGACGGCGTTCGGACGCTGGAAGATCCAGTTCTGCCAGGCGGTCAGCCGGCCGAAGATCCGGGTCTCCATGGTTTCGGGGCCCGGCAAAGCGCAGGTTTGCCTCCATGGCCGGTCATGGCGTCGGGCGAAAAGCTGGCGCGCTCCTCCAGGAAAATGCGCACTTCGTCGTCCCAGTCGATATCGTCGAAGGCGAAGGTGACGAGGCCGAGTTCGCTGGCGGCTGCGCGCTTCGAGCGGCTCACCGATCCGCGCCTTGACGCGCATCGACCTGTTCCGGCTCGCCGAGAAAGCGCGTTTGCAGCCGGGTCAGATCGTTGGACATCGGATAGGCGCCGAAATTGCCCTCGGTCAGCGTCACGGTCGCGGCCGGCGCGGTTGTCGCCCTCGAAATGCGCCTTGCGCCATGTAGGAGCGATCGACGGCAAACAGGATTTCCGCGAGCATGCCGGCAAAGCAGGAACCGGGCTCGACCAGCGCGACCAGCGAGCGCGAGGTCAGATCGACGCGCTTCAGCACGCGCTTCCAGAGCAGCAGGATCTCGCTCGCCAGCCAGTGGTCCCGGTTGTCGAGCAGCAGCTTTTCGTGGCTCGCGACTTTCGCCGGATCGCCCTGCGTGCGGAAGACCAGCACGCCGATCTCATATTCGTTGTTCCTCAGATGCAGGATCGCATCGTCCAACTCGCGCGCGGCGCGCAGCATCCAGCTTGCAGCGCCTTCGGCATGCAGCGCATCGATCGACGCGGGCGCGTCGCGTTCCGGCCCGTGGATGGTGAGCGTCGCCAGCCGCTTGTCGCGGTCGATTTCGACTTCGAGCGTGCGAATAGATGACGCCGCCTTTGTCGTCGAACTTGCGCTCGAGCGGGGTCAGCTCGATGCCCTTCGGCGCCTGCGGGCCGGGTCGATCTGGCGGCCATTTCCTTGGCGCGCGTCAACGCGGTTTCGGCGAATTTGGTGTTCGGCACGACGTCGTCGACCAGCCTCCACTCCTTGGCGCGCTTGCCCTTGACGCCCTCCTCGGTCGAGCAGAAGACATCGGCGAGGTCGCGGCGCACCTTCCGCTTGTCGGTGACGCGGGTCAGGCCGCCCGTGCCGGGCAGCACGGCGAGCAACGGCACTTCGGGCAGCGCGACCGACGGATGCGCCGTCATCGGCCAGGATGATGTGGTCGCAGGCGAGCGCCAATTCATAGCCGCCGCCCGCGCAGGCGCCCTTGACCGCACAGATCCAATACTGTCCGGACTCTCTGCCCGCCGCTTCGATCGCGTTGCGGGTCTCATTGGTGAATTTGCAGAAATTGACCTTGTGCGCATGACTGGCGCCGCCCAGCATCCGGATGTTGGCGCCCGCACAGAACACGCGCTCCTTGCCGGATTGCAGGATGACCGCCTTGATTTCGGGATGCTCGAAGCGCAGCCGCTGGGCGATGTCGGCAAGCTCGATATCGACGCCGAGATCGTAGGAGTTGAGCTTCAGCTCATAGCCCTCGAACAGGCCGCCGGCCTCGTCGACATCCATGAACAGCATGGCGATTTCGCCATCATATTCGACGCGCCAATGTCGATAGCGGCTCGGATCCGTCTGGAAGTCGATGACCTTGACCATTGAAGCGCTTTCCGCAACTTTGTCACAGCGCACTATAGTGCGTTATGATGCACATTTCCAGGGCTAAACGAGGTGGTAAATCGCTTGTCTTACCGCCACGGAGCCAGATCACGGATAAACGCGTTAGTGGCAATATAATGCATGCTTCCGCTCGATCTATACTCCCAGCCACCGGGATTGCAGCGCCTTGTCGCCGCGCAGCACCTGCGGCGGACCGCTCCAGACCGTCCGTCCGCGCCCGATCACGACCACGTCGTCGGCAAGGCTGGTCGCGAAGCCGAAATTCTGCTCGACGAGCACCATCGTCATGCCTTCGGCGCGCAGCTCGCTGAGCTTGTCATGGATCTGGCGGATGATGATGGGGGCAAGACCCTCGGTCGGCTCGTCCAGCAGCAGCAGGCGCGGATTCATCGCGAGCGCGCGGCCGATCGCCAGCATCTGCTGCTCGCCGCCGGAGAGTTCGTTGCCGCCATTGCGCGAGCCTGCCCTTGAGCGGCGGAAAGAAATCGAGCACGCGCTCGATGGTCCAGCCGGACGGCCGCCCGCCGCTGCCGCGCGCCGCGATCTCCAGATTCTCGCGCACAGTCAGCGAGGGGAAGATGTCGCGCGTTTCCGGAACATAGGCGATGCCCAGCCCGGCGATGGCGAAGGGTTTGCGCCCCGTGAGTGGATCTGCCGTCAAAGGCGATGGAGCCGCCGCTCGACCTGACCAGCCCCATCACCGCCTTGAGCGTCGTCGATTTGCCGGCCCCGTTGCGGCCGAGAACCGCCAGCACCCGGCCCGCGCCGACCGCGAGATCCAGCCCGTGAATGACCTGGGTGTCGCCGTAGCCTGCCTCGAGCTGCCGGATCTCAAGCATGGCCGAGCGACCCGCCGAGATAGATGTCGTTGACCAGCGGGCTGGCGCGGGTTTCGCGCCACATCGCCTCGAAGACGACCTCGCCGTAATTGATCACGGTGATGCGGTCAGCGACGTTGAAGGCGAGGTCCATGTCGTGTTCGATGATCAGGATCGTCATGTCGCGCGGCAGCGATTTCAGTAGGCCGTGGAATGCCGCGATCATGGCCGGGCCGATGCCGGAGGTGGGCTCGTCCATCAGCAGGATGCGCGGGCGGGTGGCAAGCGCGAGCGCCACTTCGAGCTGGCGGCGATAGCCGTAGGAAATCCGGTCGACGCGCATAGCGAGCAGGTCGGCAAGGCCGAGTGCGGCCACCTCGTCGTACGCGTCGGCGATGCTCCGGTCGGCGAGCGTATCGTCGGCAGCCACGACGCGGCTCCAGTCGCCGTGGCGACGGCGAGCGACAGGTTCTCCCTGACCGTCAGCTCGTTGAACAGATTGTTTTTCTGATAGGAACGGGCAAGACCGAGCCGGGCCCGCGCATCGACCGGCAGTGCGTGACGTCGACGCCGCCAATGCGGATATGGCCGGAGGTGGGACGCAATCTCCGGCGAGGAGATTGAACAACGTGGTCTTCCCGCGCCATTCGGGCCGAGAACGACGCGCCGCTCGCCTTGCTCCAGCCGCAGCGACACATTATCGGCGGCGGTAAGCGAGCCGAAGGATTTGCTAAGCCGCTCCGTCTCAAGCATGGCTGCTGGCCTCCGAATTGCTCTGCAGACTCCGGGCATATTGCCGGCGCCGCATCGAGCCGGGCCTGCCGCCGGGCGGCATGGCGATCGGCATAATGCTCGATCTGGCCGAAAATGCCGCGCCCGCCGCTCATCACGGCGACGATCAGCACCACGCCGATGACCATGTGCCAATGGTCGGTCATGCTGCTCACCTGATGTTTGAGAAACACGAAAATCGCCGCGCCCAACGCTGGGCCGGCGAGCGTGCCGAGCCCGCCGAGGATGACGATGACGAGCGCCTCGCCCGAAACCGTCCAGGCCAGCATCTCCGGCGACACGAACATCAGGTGCTGCGCGGCGATCACGCCCGCGAGACCCGCGATCGCGCCGGACAAGCCGAACGCCGCCGCCTTGTAACTCCATACGGGCAGACCGAGCGCGCTCATGCGGGTCTCATTCTCGCGGATGCCGACGAGCGTCCGCCCGAAACCGGATCGCAGGACGAAGGCGGCCGCCGAATAGGCGACCGCCAATGCGACGAGCGCGAAGAGGGCGAATGCAGCGGATCCTGAAGGTTGATGCCGATGGCGGAAAGATCGACACGCTTCACGCCGGACAGGCCGTCATCCCCGCCGAAGGTGCGTCGAGGCGAAGACATAGGCATGCGCCATCTCGCCGAAAGCGAGCGTCGCCATGATGAAGAAGATGCCCTTCGTCCGCGAGGTAACCGCGCCGACTGCTAGGCCGAACAGCGCGGCCGCAAGGATAGCGGCGGGGAACGCCAGGAGTGGCGAGATGCCGAGGCGAACGGTCATCGCGGCAAAAACATAGGCGCTGAGGCCGAAGATCGCGCCATGGCAGAGCGAGATCATCCCGCCATAGCCGCGGCCAGATCCAGGCTAATCGCCAGAATGGCCAGCCTCGCCGCCTCGATGACCAGTTCGCGGGCGAAATAGCCGCCCGCCCAGGCATAGAGAGCGCCCGCGCGAGCAGCCCGATCATCGCAAAAGATTTCAGCGGCGTCTGGCGGAACATCTGACGCGTCAACTCCGCGCCGGGAACAGACCCGCGGGCCGGAGACCAGCACGGCGGCGAGCAACGCATAAACGGCGATCGCTGCGAGCTGCGGCGCCAGCACCGCGCCGAATGTCTGGATGAAGCCGACCATAAACGAGCCGGCAACCGCGCCCTTGAGGCTGCCGAGCCCGCCGATGACGACGACGATCAACGTCGGAATCAGGATCTGCGTGCCCATGTCGGGCGTGACCGAGAAGACCGGCGCGGCGACGACCCCGGCAAGCCCCGCCAGCGCGCAGCCGACGCAGAAAACCAGGAAAAACAGCCGCTCGACATTGATGCCAAGACAGGCCGCCATCCGATCATTATCGACGCCCGCCCTGATCATCGCGCCAATCTGGGATCGCGACAGCATCAGAGCAGCCCGGCCATCACCAAGAGGCCGAGGGCGATGATGAAAAGCCGGTAGGTCGGATAGATGATGCCGAAGAACTCGGTTCGTCCCGGCCAGAATGGCGGGCGCCTGCAGGCCGAGCGCGAAATCGCCCCAGACCATGCGGAACATGTCGATGAAGATGAAGATCAGCCCGAAGGTGACGCAGAACCTGGTTCATCGGCCCCGCTCCCGCATGCGCCGGATCAGGCCGAAATAGAGCACGACCCCAGCCAGCGACACGCGAGCGGCGCAGCCGCGAACCCCGCCCAGTAGGAGCCGAAAAACGTCGAGCGCGGTAAAGCCGATATAGGCGCCGAGCGCATAGAGCGCGCCATGCGCGAGATTGACGAAATGCATCAGGCCGAAAATCACCGTCAGCCCGACAGAAAGCAGGAAAAGCAGGATGGAGAACTGCAGGCCGTGAAGCGTCTGCACGATCCAGAATGAACGTCGGCGGTCATGACGGTCTCCTGCGGCCGCGTCTGCTGGCGGACGCCGGCTCATGGCCGATGCCCGCCAGATCTCAACCGCCGAACGGCGCATAATTTGCAGCCGTTCGGCTCGTCCTTCACATTCTTCATCGTATCGAGGACCTTCTGGGTCAGGCCGCCGCTGCCGTCCTACGGTCTCGTAGACATAGATGTTCTGCATGATGTTGTTGGTCGCGGGATCGATCTGCAAGGGACCGCGCGGTCCCGTATAGTTGACCTTCGGCAGGGCGGCGGCAACGCCGCCCGGTCGGTCGCGCCGGACTTTATCGCTTCGATCAGCGCGCGTCCTGCATCATAGCCCTGCACCCCATATTCGGACGGAACGCGGTCGGTCTCGTCCTTGAAGGCCTCGACAAAGGCCTTGTTCTCCGGCGTGTCGAGGGTGGGGACATAATGCAGCGATGTGATCGTGCCCATCGCCGCGTCGCCTTCCGCAGTGAGATAGAGCTGCGAATTGAGAAAGCCCGAGCCGTAGAGCGGGACAGGTTTTCATGCCGAGGGAACCATATTGCTTGACGAAGGAGATGGCCTCGCTGCCGGCATAGAAGATGAAGATCGCCTGCGGATTGGCGGCTTTGGCCTTCGTCAGATAGGGGCCGAAATCCTGCGTCTTCTGGAACGGCGTATAATCCCCGCCGACGATCTCACCGCCTGCTTCGTTGAACGCCGTGGTAAAGGCGTCGATCATCTGCCGTCCGGCGGCGTAGTCCGGCGCGAGCGTATAGACCTTCCTGATGCCCTTGTCGAACATCCATTGCCCATCGGCCGGTTGACCTGCGCGTTCGAGAAGGAGACGCGCACGATATATTTGCTGCAGGACTCGCCTGTCGCCTCGTCATTGCCGGCATTGGCGACGATCAGCGGCACTTGTCGATGTCGACAAAATCACGGATCGCCGCAAGCACGCCGGAGGAGACGACGCCAGCGAGGACGTTGACCTTGTCCTCCAGCACGAGCTTCCTTGCCTTGGCGAGGCCGACGGGCGGCTTGGCCTCGCTGTCTTCGCGAACGATGTCGATCGTGTGCCCGGTGTCGTTATTCCGCTTGATCGCGAGCCGGAAGCCCGTCTCGATCTCCTCTCCGAGCGCCGCATAGACGCCGGAATAAGGCAGCAGCAGCCCGACCTTGATCGTCTCCGCATTGGCCACGGACGCGCTCAGCAACAGGGCGCAGGCGGCCAGGATTCGCGTTTGCATGAATTCCTCCCCAACTCCGGCCTTGGCCGGTTCTGAACGCCGGCCGGCCCGCGAAAAACAATAGTGGATAAGCAGCACACCAACAAGCACTATACTGCCACTTTCGGCGGTCGAATTATGGGCGCCATTGAAGCAATGTGCATCATAATGCTAGAGTACGCTGTGCAATGTTTCGCTGGGCACAATGGCTTACATGAGCTTGCCGGCAGGCGGCGAAATCGCCGATGGAACGCCGATGAACCTCGCCTCTCCAATAGACACAATATGAGGCTGCGTCAGTCAAATCTGTGCCTTGCGATGAATGAGATAACGACATTCAGGGGCCGCAAGCCCCTTCATCGGGCCAGCAAGACGAGGCGGGGGAAGCCGATTTTCTCGCCAAGGTCGGGGAGCGCGTCCGTATGGCGCGTGCGAGGAAGGGCATATCGCGCAAGGTGCTGTCCGATCTCTCGGGTGTCTCCCTGCGCTACCTTGCCCAGCTCGAAGGCGGCGAGGGCAATATCTCCATCGCGCTGCTAAAGCGGGTTGCCGAGGCGCTGGATCATCGGATCGAATGGCTCGTCGGCGAGGACGATCCCTGGAATTCCGACGTCGCGGCCGCCGCCTCCCTGTTCCGCACCGCGACACGCGAGCAGCGGACGAAGGTCTTCGAAATCCTCGATCCGCAGCAGCAGGCGAGCGTCAAGAAGGCGCGCCGCATCGCGCTGATAGGACTAAGAGGCGCGGGAAATCCACGCTCGGACGCCTTTCGGCGGCAGCCCTCAAAATTCCGTTCGTCGAGCTGAATGAAGAAATCGAGCAGATCAGCGGGATGCCCGTGACCGAGGTCATGGCGTTTACGGCCAGGATGGCTACCGGCGTCTCGAACGGCAGGCCGTGGAACGTGTCGCTTCCACGCATGATGTTCTGATGCTTGCGGTCGCCGGAGGCATCGTTTCGGAACCCGATACGTTCAACTCCCTGCTGCGGCACTTCCACACCGTTTGGCTGCGTGCCAAGCCCGAGGAACATATGTCCCGCGTACGGGCGCAGGGTGATACGCGCCCCATGGCCGGCATTCCGGCCGCCATGGACGAGCTGAAAGCGATTTTGACCAGCCGCGAGGCGCTATATGCGCGCTCCGACGCGCATATCAACACCTCCGGGCGGACAGTGGACGCAAGCCTGGAGGATCTTGTCAGCGTCATCGCCGAGAAGGAATTCCTACGCATATAGGCGGCGTGTGCGAATGGCTTTTAATCCCGCGGGCAACCCGCCCGAAGCTACCCGATAGTTAAGTTCCCGCGCGGCACCGCTCCTTTCTGCAATCGGACGCGGTATATACAATTCCTATATAGCGCCCTTCCCCCCGATCTCGCTTTCATACGCCCGATAGGCGATCTCCTGGCTGGAGCTTCATGCTCCACGAAAGGCAGGAGGTCTTAATGTTCGAAATTGCGATGCTCGGCATCGGCGTCGGGCTGTTCGCCGCCGCCGCCCTCTATGTCGTCGCCTGCGACCGGCTGTAAGAGGGCCCCATGATCATCGACTATCTGCTTGGCGGCGGCGTGATGGCGTTTCTCGCCGTCTATCTCGTCTACGCCCTCATCAAACCCGAAAAATTCTGAGGCACGCCATGACCTTGGCTGGCTGGGCGCAGATCCTTGTGTTCTGCGCGATCGTTGTCGCGCTCGCCAAACCGCTCGGGGCTTATATGACCCGTGTCTTCGAGGGCGAACGCACCTTCCTCTCCCCAATCCTCAACCCCGTCGAGCGCGGCTTCTATGCGCTGGCTGGCATCGACCCCAAGGCGGACCAGCGCTGGACCGGCTATGCCGCCAGCGATGCTGGCGTTCAACTTCGTCGGCTTTCTGGCGCTTTATGCCGTTCTGCGCCTGCAGGACGTGCTGCCGCTGAACCCGCAGGGCATGTCGGCGATGACGCCGGACCTCGCGCTGAACACCGCCGCCAGCTTCGTCACCAACACCAACTGGCAGAGCTATGGCGGCGAAACCACGCTCGGCTATTTCGCGCAGATGGCCGGGCTGACGGTGCAGAACTTCGTCTCCGCCGCGACCGGCATCGCGCTGGCCGTCGCCTTGATCCGCGGCTTTGCCCGGCGCTAGCGCGAGCGGCATCGGCAATTTCTGGGCGGACCTGACGCGCTGCACGCTCTATATCCTGCTGCCGATCTGCCTCGTCTTCGCGATCTTCCTGGTCTGGCAGGGCATTCCGCAGAACCTGTCGCCCTATGTCGACGCGACCACGCTCGAAGGCGGCAAGCAGACCATCGCGCAAGGGCCGGTCGCCTCGCAGGTCGCGATCAAGATGCTCGGCACCAATGGCGGCGGCTTCTTCAACGTCAATGCCGCGCATCCGTTCGAAAACCCGACGCCGCTGTCGAACTTCGTCCAGATGCTGTCGATCTTCGTGCTCGGCGCGGCGCTCACCAATGTGTTCGGCCGCATGGTCGGCGATCAGCGCCAGGGCTGGGCGATCCTCGCCGCGATGGGCGTGCTGTTCATCGTCGGCGTGGGCGTGGCCTATTGGGCGGAGAGCGCCGGCAATCCGCTGCTGACCGCGCTCGGCCTCGATCCCGCCGGCGGCAATATGGAGGGCAAGGAGGTCCGCTTCGGCGTCGCTGCCTCCGCTCTGTTCGCGGTGATCACCACGGCTGCCTCCTGCGGCGCGGTGAACGCCATGCACGCCTCGTTCACCCGCTCGGCGGCATGGTGCCGCTCATCAACATGGAGCTGGGCGAGGTGATCGTCGGCGGCGTCGGCGCCGGCCTTTACGGCATGCTGCTCTTCGCCATCATCGCGGTGTTCGTCGCCGGGCTGATGGTCGGCCGCACGCCGGAATATCTCGGCAAGAAGATCGAGGCGCGAGAGGTGAAGCTCACCATGCTCGCCATCCTCTGCCTGCCGCTGATGATGCTCGGCATCACCGCCATCGCCACGGTGGTGCCGACCGGCCTCTCAAGCATCTCGACACCCGGCCCGCACGGTTTCACCGAAGTGCTCTACGCCTACACGTCGGCGCGGCGAATAACGGCTCCGCATTCGCGGGGCTGTCGGCAAACACGCCCTTCTACAACACGACGCTAGCCATCGCGATGCTGATCGGCCGCTTCTTCATCATCGTGCCGATGCTGGCCATCGCCGGATCGCTGGCGGCCAAGAAGGTTGTTCCGCTGTCGCGCGGCACCTTCCCCACCGATGGACCGCTATTCGTCGGGCTGCTGGTCGGCGTCGTGCTGATCGTCGGCGGTCTCACCTTCCTGCCCGCGCTCGCCCTGGGCCCGATCGTCGAGCATTTGGCGATGATCGCCGGACAGTCCTTCTGAGGATAATGGAACATGTCAGTCGACAACACAAAATGCCAGATCGGCCCTCGCTGACGCCGACATCGTCGTGCCCGCAATAGGCGATGCGTTCCGGAAGCTTTCGCCCCGCGTCCATGGTCCGCAATCCGGTGATGTTCGTGGTGGAGGTGCTCGCCGCGCTGGTCACCGTGCTGTTCATCCGCGACATCATCACCGGGCGAGCCGGCCTCGGCTTTTCCATCCAGGTCATCATCTGGCTCTGGTTCACGGTGCTGTTCGCCAATTTCGCCGAAGCCGTCGCCGAAGGGCGCGGCAAGGCGCAGGCCGCGAGCCTCAGGGCGACGCGCAGCGATGTGGTCGCCAAGCAGATGACCGGCAAGACGCTCGAACGCGCGCTCGAACCGAATCGGAGCTTGAGCTGGATGTGGGCGACATCGACCCGGTGCCGGCGCTCGACCTGAAGCCCGGCGACATCGTGCTGGTGGAAGCGGGCGACATCATCCCGTCCGACGGCGAAGTGCTCAAAGGCATCGCCTCGGTCAACGAGGCCGCGATCACCGGCGAATCCGCCCCGTGATCCGCGAATCCGGCGGCGACCGCTCGGCCGTCACCGGCGGCACGCAGGTGATCTCGGACTGGATCGTCGTGCGCATCACGGCCGCGCAGGGCTCCACCTTCCTCGACCGCATGATCGCGCTCGTCGAAGGCGCGCAGCGGCAGAAGACGCCGAACGAGATCGCGCTCAACATCCTGCTGGCGGGCATGACGCTGATCTTCGTCATGGCGGTTGCGTCCATCCCGAGCTTCGCGAGCTACGCCGGCGGCACGGTTTCCGTGCTCATCCTCGTGGCGCTGTTCGTCACGCTGATCCCGACCACCATCGGCGCGCTGCTGTCCGCCATCGGCATTGCCGGCATGGACCGGCTGGTGCGCTTCAACGTGCTGGCCATGTCCGGCCGCGCGGTCGAGGCGGCGGGCGACGTCGATACGCTGCTGCTCGACAAGACCGGCACCATCACGCTCGGCGACCGGCAGGCGTCGGAATTCGTGGCGCTTCCCGGCGTCAGCGAGCGCGAACTGGCGGACGCGGCGCAGCTCGCCTCGCTGTCGGACGAAACGCCGGAAGGCCGCTCGATCGTCGTGCTGGCGAAGGAGAAATACGGCATTCGCGGCCGGGACATGGCCAACATGCATGTCCAATTCGTTCCGTTCACGGCGCAGACGCGGCTCAGCGGCATCGATGCCGAAGGCGACCAGATCCGCAAAGGCGCGGTCGATGCGGTCGTCGCCTATGTGCGCCAGCTCACCGGCAATCCGCACATGCCCGTTCCGCCCGAACTTGAACGTGGCACCGAAGCGATCGCAAAATCGGGTGGAACGCCGCTCGCCGTCGCGCGAAACGGCAAACTGCTCGGCCTCGTGCATCTGAAGGACATCGTCAAGGGCGGCATTCGCGAGCGCTTCGCCGAGTTGCGCGAGATGGGCATCCGCACCATCATGATCACCGGCGACAATCCGCTGACCGCCGCCGCCATCGCCGCCGAGGCCGGCGTCGACGACTTCCTCGCCGAGGCGACGCCGGAGAACAAGCTCCAGCTCATCCGCGCCGAGCAGGCCAAGGGCAAGCTGGTCGCCATGTGCGGCGACGGCACCAACGACGCGCCGGCCCTCGCCCAGGCCGATGTCGGCGTCGCCATGAACACCGGCACGGTCGCCGCGCGCGAGGCCGGCAACATGGTCGATCTCGACTAGCGACCCGACCAAGCTCATCGAGATCGTCGGCATCGGCAAGCAATTGCTGATGACGCGCGGCGCGCTGACGACCTTCTCGATCGCCAACGACGTCGCCAAATATTTCGCCATCATCCCGGCGATGTTCGTCGCCTTCTATCCGCAGCTCCAGGTGCTGAACGTGATGCATCTCGCCTCGCCGGAAAGCGCGATCCTGTCGGCGATCATCTTCAACGCGCTGGTCATCGTCGCGCTGATTCCGCTGGCGCTGCGCGGCGTGCGCTACCGGGCGCAAGCCGCGTCGGCGCTGCTGCAGCGGAACCTGCTGATCTACGGCGTCGGCGGTCTGATCGTCCCGTTCGTCGGCATCAAGCTGATCGACCTCGTCGTCTCCGCCATCGGCCTCGCTTAAGGAGCAAACCCATGCTGAAACACATCCGCCCCGCGATCGTGATGGTCCTCCTGATGACCGCCGTCACGGGCGTCATCTATCCCTTCGCGGTCACGGGCATCGCCCAGGCCATCTTGCCGCATCAGGCGAATGGCAGCCTTATCGAGCGCGACGGCCGCGTGATCGGCTCCGAACTGATCGGCCAGAATTTCGCCTCGCGACAGCTATTTCCAGGGGCGGCCATCCGCCACCTCCGGAGCAGATCCCGCGGACGCCACGAAAACCGTGCCGTCGCCGTATAATGCCGCGAACTCGGTTGGCTCGAATGCCGGGCCGACCTCGAAGACGCTGATCGACCGGGTGCAGGCACAGGTGGCGGCCTATCGGCGAAGGGCGCGGCGGCAACAGCCTCGTTCCGGCCGACGCGGTGACGACTTCCGCGAGCGGCCTCGACCCGCATGTGTCGCCGGACAATGCCGCCGGGCAGATCGCGCGCGTCGCGAAGGCGCGCGGTCTTGCCGAGCAGCGCCTGCGCCAGCTCGTTGCGGACGCCACCGAGAGCCGCACGCTGGGTTTCCTCGGCGAACCGCGCGTTAACATCTTGTCGCTCAATCTCGCGCTCGACCGCGAAAAGAGTGCGGTTGCAAGCCGTTAAAGATAGGCTGCCGCATGGCCGAGACCAACGAGGAAAAGAACCGTCCGTCGCCCGATGCGCTGCTGGAGCTGGCGCGCCGGGAGCAGCCGGGGCGCGGGCGGCTGAAGATTTTCCTCGGCGCCGCCCCCGGCGTCGGCAAGACCTATGAGATGCTGCTCTCGGGACGGGCGCGCCTCGCCGAGGGTGACGATGTGGTCATCGGCGTGGTCGAGACCCACGGCCGGCCCGAAACCGAGGCGCTGGTGCACGGCTTCGAAGTGCTTCCGCGCAAGCATTACGATTACAAGGGCCGGGCGATCGAGGAAATGGACCTCGATGCCCTGCTGGCCAGGAAGCCGAAACTGGCGCTGGTCGATGAACTCGCGCATACAAACGCGCCCGGCAGCCGCCATCCCAAGCGCTATCTCGATGTCGAGGAGCTGCTTGCGGCCGGCATCGACGTCTTTACGACGCTGAACATCCAGCATGTCGAGAGCCTGAACGACGTGGTGGCGCAGATCACCCGCATCCGCGTGCGCGAGACCGTGCCGGACTCCGTGCTCGACGGCGCGGACGACATCGAGGTCATCGACCTCGCGCCGACCGAGCTGATGCAAAGGCTGCGCGAGGGCAAGGTCTATGTGCCCAAGCTGGCGCAACGCGCGCTCAACCACTATTTCTCGCCCGGCAATCTGACGGCGCTGCGCGAGCTTGCGCTGCGCCGCACCGCTCAGCGTGTCGACGAGCAGCTCCTCACGCATATGCGGGCGCACGCCATCGACGGGCCGTGGCCTGCGGGCGAGCGCGTGCTTGTCTGCGTCAGCGAGGATCTGCGCGCCGCCGGGCTCGTGCGCTACACCAAGCGCCTCGCCGACCGGCTGCGCGCACCCTGGACGGCGCTCTA
This sequence comes from uncultured Alphaproteobacteria bacterium, assembly GCA_963731855.1. Classification (GTDB taxonomy): domain Bacteria; phylum Pseudomonadota; class Alphaproteobacteria; order Rhizobiales; family Rhodomicrobiaceae; genus R-RK-3. The sequence continues at coordinate 1,086,629 of CAVSXH010000005.1, forward strand.
TATCGAGACGGCGCGCAGCCACGACCTTTCGGTGGTCGAACGCGACCGGATCGCCGACACGCTGCGGCTTGCCGAGCATCTCGGCGGTGTCGCGGCGACCATCCCCGGCGGCAGGCGCATCGCCGACGACACGATGAGCTTCGCCCGCGCCAACAACGTCACGCAGATCGTCGTCGGCAAATCGACGCGGTCGCGCTGGTTCGAGCTGCTCAACGGCTCGGTGGTGCATGACCTCGTGCGCCGCTCGGGGAATATCAGCGTGCACGTCATCGCCGGCGACGATCTCGCCAGGGATGCGATCCCCACGAAGACCGTCAAAACGAGCCCGGAGCCCAAAACCGCCGGGGTGCTCGGCTACGGCGCGGGGCTGGTGGCAACCGCGTTCGCGCTTGGCGCCGCGAAGCTGACGGAGCCCTATTTCCAGACCGAGACGGTGCCCTTCGTCTTCCTGATGGGCGTGCTCGGCGTCGCGTATCAGTTCGGCCTCGGCCCTTCGCTGCTGGCCGCGGTGGCGAGCATGCTCAGCTACAATTTCTTTTTCATGGAGCCGCTCTACACCTTCACCATCACGGACCCGACCAACATCGCCGCCCTGTTCTTCTTCCTGATCACGGCGCTGGTCGTCAGCAATCTGACCGCCCGCGTGCGGCGTCAGGCGGAGACGGCCCGCAGCCGGGCCGCGACCACCAACGCGCTCTATGCCTTCTCCAAAAACCTTGCGAGCATCGTCACGCTGGACGATCTCCTATGGGCATCGGCCTCGCAAATCGCCGCGTCGCTCAAGGCCGATGTCGCGATATTGCTGCCGGCGCGGGAGCGCGCCATCGAGGTTGCGTCCACCTTTCCTCCCGGCGATACGATCGACGATGCCGACATGGGCGCGGCGCAATGGTCGTTCGACACGGGGCGGCCCGCCGGGCGTGGGGCCGACACGCTGCCCGGTGCAAGGCGCCTGTTTCTGCCGCTGCGCACCAGCCGGGGCGTGATCGGCGTCGTGGGGCTGGGGCGCGGCCGGCGGCCGGACATCATCCTCTCGCCGGATGAGCGCCGGCTGCTCGATGCGCTGATGGATCAGTCCGCCGTCGCCATCGAGCGCGTCCGGCTCGCCACGCGAAATGGATGAGGCGCGCGTCGCCGCCGAAGCCGAGCGCCTGAGGGGCGCGCTGCTGACTTCCCTCTCCCATGATCTGAAGACCCCGCTGGCGTCGATCCTCGGCTCGGCGAACTCGCTGCGCGAATATGGCGATCTGTTCGACAAGCAGGCGCGGGCCGAGCTGGTCGGCACCATCGAGGAGGAGGCCGGACGCGCTGTCGCGCTTCGTCGCCAACCTGCTCGACATGACGCGGCTGGAGGCGGGCGCCATCGAATTGAAGCGCGAGGCCTCCGACATGTCCGAGATCATCGGCGCGGCGGTTCACCGGATGAAGGCCCTGCTCGAAGGCTTCAAGCTCCATTACGATATCGAGCCGGGTTTGCCGCTGGTCGATCTCGATGTACTGCTCATGGAGCAGGTGCTGATCAATCTGTTCGACAATGCGGTGAAATATGCGTCGCCCGGATCGACGATCACCATTGCGGCAAAGCGGGACCATGACACGGTGCGCATTCAGGTCATCGATGAAGGGCCGGGCATCCCGGAGGACCGCTTGACGCGGATATTCGAGAAGTTCCACCGGGTGAACGGCGGCGACCGCCAGCGCGCCGGCACTGGTCTCGGCCTGGCGATCTGCCGGGGCTTTGTCGAGGCGATGGGCGGGAGGATCACCGCCGCCAACCGTCCCGACAGGCGCGGCGCCATTTTCACCGTGGAGCTGCCTGTTTCCGCCGCTCGCCCCCTGGCCGAGATCGAGGCAACCGCATGAGCGCGGCCAACGAGACGCCGGTTCTGGTCGTCGACGACGAACCGCCGATCCGGCGCCTGCTGCGCACCAGTCTCAGCGCCAACGGCTTCCACGTGCTTGAAGCGGCAAACGGGCGCGACGGCCTGGCCGCGATCGAGGCGCAGAAGCCCGAAATCATCGTTCTCGATCTCGGCCTGCCCGACATTGACGGCCTCGACATCATCCGCACCCTGCGGGCCGGCGGCAACAGGACGCCGATCATCGTGCTGTCGAGCCGGGGCGAGGAGCGCATCAAGGTCGAGGCGCTGGATGCCGGCGCCGACGACTATGTGACGAAGCCGTTCGGCATCGCCGAACTGATCGCGCGCATCCGCGCCGCGCTCCGCCACCGGCTGCAAGTGCAGGGCGCCGAGCCGGTTTTCGAAAGCGGCGGCTTGCGGGTGGATCTGGTGCGCCGCATCGCCACCGTCGACGGCGTCGAGGTGAAGCTGTCGCCGAAGGAATATGATATACTGCGGCTGCTGGTGCTGCATGCCGGCAAGGTGCTGACCCACCGTTTCCTCATGAACGAGGTCTGGGGCTCGGTGGGCGACGTGCAATATCTGCGCATTTATGTCCGCCAGCTGCGCGCCAAGATCGAGGCGCGGCCGGAACAACCGCAGCATATTCTTACCGAGACGGGCGTAGGATATCGCCTCCAGTGACGATGCTTCGCGCCGTCATTGGTCCCCCGCTAAGAGCCTTTTCCGTTCCGAATCGGAACCGGGCTCGATCCCCTTTTTGGTCGCATTTTCAAGGGCGCAAACCAGCGTCCATCCCTCCTCCGCGGGGACATGCTTTGCTGGAAAATGCTCTAATTGGCGGACCTGGCCTCACCTCTGGCGCGGGCCTTCGCGGCCTCGACATCACGGTCGCGCGGCGGCGCGTTGGTGACGAGCGCGTCGAGCAGTTCATGCGCGGCCCGGGTCACCTGGTCCACGGCGCGATCGAAGGCGGCCTGGTTCGCTTTGGAAGGCCGGGTGAAGCCGCTCAGCTTCCGGACGAATTGCAGCGAGGAGGCGTGGATCTCGTCGTCCGTGGCGGTGGTTCGAAATTATGCAGCGTCTTGATATTCCGGCACATTTGGGGCCCTCATTGCTATTGAAGACCGCACGCCTCCGGGCCGGGGGCCGACCGGGGCGGCGATCCCAAGAGATGCGCATTGCGGACGCCGCAATCAAGACGCCCGCCTCGCGCGGGCCATTGCGGCCCCATCTCAGAAGGGTGAAATGGCAATCCAGTGCTTTTTTCATTTCCGCAGAGGAGGGATGTCGGATCGGCGCCAGTTCGTTCGTCTTCGAAGAGGAGGTACTGACAAATGAGCAAATCCCCAATTCAAAAGATAGTGCCGAATTTCTGGTACACGAACGATGCCGAAGAGGCCGCTCGGTTCTATGCGACCGTATTTCCTGACTCACATGTCGATCGGGTCACGCCGCTCCCCGCAGATTCGCCAAGCGGACCCGCGGCTCGGTCGTCATTGTCGAGTTCACCCTATTCGGCCAGGGGTTCACTGCGATCACCGCCGGCCCGCATCACCCATTCAACGATGCGATCTCGTTCCTTGTCAAATGCGATACGCAATCGGAGATTGACCGCTATTGGAACGCAATCCTCGAAAATGGCGGTAAGCCGCAGGCATGTGGCTGGATCATCGACAAGTATGGCGTGCGTTGGCAGATAGCGCCTTCTGGATCGGCGATATGGTCACAGATCCCGACAAGACCAAGGCCAAGCGGGTGACCCAGGAACTGCTGACGCAAGTGAAGTTCGACATCGCCAAGCTCGAAGCGGCATTCGAAGGCGGGTGAAACATCGGCAGCGGTATTCAGCCGGATTCTCCGGCGGTCACACCGACCTGGAATTTGCAGCATGTCGATTGAATGCTTGAGAGGCGGAAGACGGCGTCCGGCTCAGCCGCCGTGTTATCATGATGCGCCCTGAGGCCCGTCGGCGTTCGCGGCTTCATCCGTCTGCGGACGAAATGGCGTCCGGCCCATCCAGGACTGCACTTGAATATGCTGCAGCCAGTCCTTGACCGACGGGATCCAGCCGAGGTCGTCCTTCACATGCTGCTCGCCGACCGTGCGCACCGGGACGGCCTTGCCGTCGCTGTTCGTCAGCGTCGCCCCGAAGATCGACTGGCAAAGGAAGATGCCCTCGCTGTGATGCCGCAGCGCCCGATGGCGAACGTCGGCAATGTGCGCCTTGCTCTCATCGAACCAGTCATGGATGGCAAGATAGTCGCCGGGCACGCCGCCGAACAGTCTCGCCGAGCGGACCGCGTGGTGATAGGGATGAGCCATGATGCGCCCTACTCGTCGATGTCGATATTCTCCGCGGGCAGGCTCCGCATTGGGATCGTCGGTGATCGTGCAGGCTTCCAGATCGACCGTGAAGGCCCCGTACATGGAATATTCTCCGGTGCCGTAGCCTTGCCCCAGACAGCATCGCCGCCCATTCGTCGGCCAGCGAGTAGTGAACCATCTCATGCAGATCCCCGGCCGTCATGCTGGCGTCGCCGTGCAGTAATCTTGGCAGCGCGCAGCTTGTCCGGGATCTGGTGGTCGGACAGCCATCGGACGAACGCGTCCGTGTCCATGCGCTTGCCGTCGTGCGTTTCGACATACTCCAACTGGGCAAATCCTTCGTCGTGACCTCCGTCATAACGGCAATAGACCCGCCGCACGCCATTGTCGCGCATCGCCGGCAATATGATGGCGAGGAGTTGCTGGATATGTTCGTCATGGTCTCGGTACGACCCTTGCCCCGGATGACCATGAGCCGGGCCGTTAAACGGACGGTCAAAAACGGAATGTGGCGTCGTGGAGGATCTGAGCGCAGGTATGGAAAACCGGACGGGCTCGCTCTGCGCCCCCGAACATCGGCGGCGAGATATATTTGAACTGGCTGCGCTTCGGCGCTGGCGGATCGTTTTCGTCGTCGGTCCACTCGATTTCGCTCTCATCGTAGATGAACGGCATGTCGCGCCCCTTTCGTCCTATGCGTTCTGCGTCGTGGCTCTCCCTGATGCGCATTGGCGCAATGCTACCAAGCGAGCCGCCTAACATTGTGGCCTGCGCCCGGCCGATCTCAGGGCTATCGCAGCCCCGTGCGGGGACTCGGGCGGCGCGATGGAAAACGTCACCGGCTCGCGTGGGCCTCCAAGGTCCGGCGGCGGGAGATAGACGAACTGATCGGGCCGCGGCGCCGGCGGCTCGTAATCGTCCGGCCACTCGGTTTCGTCGCTATAGACGAATGGCATATCGCGCTCTCCGGCTTGCACAGCAGGCGTAATACCCCGCGCAGGCCTATCAGCCCAGCAGCCACTTCTGATCGGGGTCGAACCGGAAGCGCCAGGCGCGTTTCGGCCCGGCCATGACGTTCAGGTAATACAGATCAAAGCCGTGCGGCGCGCCGACGGGATGATAGCCGCGCGGCACCAGCACGACGTCGCGGTCCGCGACCGCCATGGTCTCGTCGAGGAGCGGTCGTCGGTGTAGACGCGCTGCAGGGCAAAGCCCGGGGCGGTCGAGGCGATGGTAATAGGTCTCCTCGAGATAGGTCTCGTCGGGAAGTCGTCGCGTGTCGTGCTTGTGCGACGGATAGGACGACCAATGCCCGCCCGGCGTGATCACCTCGACGACCAGCAGGCTTTCCGCCGCCTCGCCCTCGGGCAGGATGTTGCGGACATGGCGGGTGTTGGTGCCCGTACCGCGCGTTTCCAGGCCGACCGCGACCGGCGGGATCACGCGCAGCGGCAGGCGTGCCCGTCGCCGGCGCAGAGCAGAGCGCAAGCTCCACCTCATCTTCGGCCGTCGATCTCGATCTGCGTGCGCCGGCGGCAGATAGACGGACCAGGGGCTGCCCTCGAAGGGCGAGCGGCGGCTCCCGAGCTTGCCGAGATTGGCCGCCGTCGCGGCGATTTCCGCGCGGCCCGTGACGAGCACGAGGCAGGCCTCGCGGTCCGCGGGTATGGTCCGCGACAGCGCGCTGCCCGGCGCTCAGCCGGAAAACCTCGAAGCCGACATAGCGCCAGCCGGCGCTCTCCGGCGTGACGGCGTGGATGCGGCCCTCGGCATCGGCGGCGCTTGGATGGATCAGCAGGCGGCTCATGACCATCTCCCAGGCGTGGCGGGCTTGAAGCCGGTCTCCTTCAGCGTCTCGACGAGATGCGCATAGCCCTTCTTCGCATAGGTGAGCGGATGCGCCTTCGCCGGGTCCTGCTCGGCTTCGACCACGACCCAGCCATCATAGCCCGTCAGTTCACGGAACACAGCGGCGAAATCCACCATGCCGTCGCCCGGCACGGTGTAGACGCCCTCGATCACGCTGTCGAGGAAGCTCCAGTCCCTGGCGCCCGCCTCGCCCATCACGGCCTCGCGCACATCCTTGGTGTGGACATGGCTGATGCGGTCCCGGTAGCGGCGGGCGAGCGCGGCCGGATCGGCGCCGCCCCAGGTCGCGTGGCCGGTGTCGAGCAGCAGATGCACGGCGCGGGCCGGTCGCCGCCATGAAGGCGTCGATATCGGCCTCGCTCTGCACCACCGTGCCCATGTGATGATGGTAGACGAGGCGCAGGCCCTCGCCGAGCGTCTCTCCGCCACCGCGGTGACACGCGCGCCGAACTCGGCCCAGTCGCTCGGGCCCAGCACCGGGCGGCGGGACAAGCGGCGTGCTGCGGTCGCCATGGATGGCGTTGGAGGTTTCGGCGAACATGAGCACGTCGCATCCCATCGCCTTCAGCAGATCGAGATGCGGCCTGAGCGCCGCCATTTCCTCGTCGGCGTCGCGCCGCAAAAGCTCGGCCGAATACCAGCCGCGAGACGCAGGCCAGGCCGAAAGGCGCGAGCGCCGCCTTCAGCGCCGTCGCCTCGCGCGGGAATTTATGGCCGAGCTCCATGCCCTCGAAGCCGGTCTCCTTCGCCTCGGCGAGACACACCTCCAGCGGCGTGTCGCCGCCGAGCTCGTGCATATCGTCGTTCGACCAGCCGATCGGGTTGGCGCCAATCCGAATGCCCATGGACCTCAATCTCCCAATCGCTGCGCGCCGCGCGCCTTGTCATAGCCCGTGCGCGCCGCGCGGACCGCATCCCGCGCGGAAACCTCGGGCACGGCCACGTCCCACCAATATCCGCCCGCATCGGTCGGAGGCGGCTGGGTCGGTGTCGATCACGACGACGGTCGTCCGATCGGCCGCCTGGCGCGCGCGCCAGCGCCTGCTCCAGTTCCCCAAGCCCGGCGACCTTCTCGGCATGCGCGCCAAGGCTTGCGCGCGTGAGCGGCAAAGTCGATCTCGGGCAGGGTCTGATGCCGCGTATCGGCGAGCAGGTTGTTGAAGCCCTCGCGCGCCGACGGAGCGCTGCAGCCGGTCGATGCAGCCGAAGCCGCGATTGTCCAGCACGACGATGGTCAGCTTCAGCCCGAGCAGCACCGAAGTGGCGATCTCGGAATTCATCATGAGATAGGAGCCGTCGCCGAGCATCACCGTGACGTCGCGCGACGGGTCGGCCATCTTGACGCCCAGCCCGCCGGCGATCTCGTAGCCCATGGTGGAATAGCCATATTCCAGGTGATAGCCGCCGGCTGCGCCCGCCTGCCAATGCTTGTGCAACTCGCCGGGCAGCCCGCCCGCCGCGCAGACGAGCACGTCGCTCGGGCGGCTCGCACGCTGCACCGCGCCGATCACCTGCGCGTCGGAGGGCAGGGCGGTGTTGCTCGGGGCGGTGTAGCGGCTTGCGGCTTCCGACCAGGATGCGCGCGCGGCCTTGGCTTTCGCGGTCCAGTCGGCAGGCGCTGTCCAGCCGGCGAGCGCGCGATCCAGCTCGGTCAGCGCCTCGCGCGCATCGCCCACGACCGCGACGGCGCGGTGCTTGGCCGCGTCGAAGCCGCGACATTGATGGCGAGCAGCCGCCGCTCCGGATGCCGGAACAGCGCCCATGACGCCGTGGTGAAATCCGCCAGGCGCGTGCCGATGGCGATGATCAGGTCCGCCTCGGCCGCCAGATCGTTCGCCGCCGCCGTTCCCGTTACGCCGATGCTGCCCATGTTCAGCGGCGTGACCGGCGGGCAAGGCTGGATTTGCCGGCCTGCGTCTCGGCGACGGGAATGCCGCAGCGCTCGGCGAACTGTGCCAGCAGCGTTTCCGCCTCCGAATAGAGCACGCCGCCGCCCGCGATGATCAGCGGCGTTTTTCGCGGCCTTCAGCGCCGCGACGGCGGCCTCGATCTCGCGCATGTCGGCGCGCGTGCCTGCGCTGGCCCCACAGGCGCGGCTCCAGAAGATGCGCCGGAACCTCGAACGCCTCGGTCTGTATATCCTGGCAGAAGGCGAGCGTCACCGGCCCGCATTCGGCCGGATCGGTGAGGACGGACATGGCGCGGTCGAGCGCCGGCACGATCTGTTCGGCCCGCGTGATGCGGTCGAAATAGCGCGACACCGGGCGGAAACAATCATTCGCGGAGACGGTGCCGTCGCCGAAATCCTCCATCTGCTGCAGCACCGGATCGGGGCGGCGCGAGGCGAAGACGTCGCCGGGCAGCAGCAGCACCGGCAGCCGGTTCACATGCGCAACGGCGGCGGCGGTGACCATATTGGTCGCGCCGGGACCGATGGAGGTGGTGCAGGCCATCATGCGGCGGCGGCGCGAGGCTTTGGCGAAAGCGCAGGCCGCCAGCGCCATGGCCTGCTCATTATGGGCGCGGAAGACCGGCAGTGCCTCCCGCGTCTCATAGAGCGCCTCGCCGAGCCCGGCGACATTGCCATGGCCGAAAATCGCCCAGACGCCGCCGAATAGCGGCTGAACGGTACCGCCCGCCTCCACTTTCTGAGCGGCCAGGAAGCGTGTGCAATATTGAGCGGCGGTCAGTCTCATCGTGGTCATGGCGCGTTGACTTCCTTTTGCTTGGAGCCGGGCATCCGCATCGCCGTCACCTCTCCCATGGGGAGAGGGCTAGGGTGAGGGGTAACAAACCATCGGCAAGCATTAGCCCCTCACCCGGAATGCTCACGCATTCCGACCTCTCCCCATGGGAGAGGTGAGCCGTGCGTATTCCAATCATGCCCCGCCAGCACCTTCCCACGCGGCGATCAGCCGGGTGAAGCGGCGGTGCATTTCGTCGACGATCGCGTCATCGGTCAACTGCCCCGACAGCCAGGCCTCCGCAGGCTCCGCGAAGATCGTCCGCCCCACGGCAAAGCCCTTCACGCAATCGGCGCCGCGCGCCGCCGAGAACGCACGGCCAAGATCCGCCTTCGGACGCCTCCATCCCGAGCATGACGACGCCGCGGCAATAAGGGTCGCCCTCGGCGACCGCGGCGTCGATGGCTTGCCATGCTTCAGGGCTCGCCTGCGGTTCGAGCTTCCACCAGTCCGGCTTGATGCCGATCGCGTAGAGCCGGCGCATGACCGAGGCGACGGTGTCGGGGCCGAGCGGGCCATGCGGCCCGGCGATGATCTCGACGAGATATTCGCGGCCTACGGTGCGCGCCGCGTCATGCAGGGCGAGCAGCCGGTCTTCCTGGGCTTGCCTGAGGTCGGCGGCATCGTCCGGATGGTAGAAGCACAGGCATTTGATCGTATGCGTCACCGGCCATTCGACGAGATGCGAGCCGAGATCGGCGCCCGTCTCGAACTGGAGCGGGCGTGAGCCGGGCTTCTCGATGGGGCGGCCGATCCAGAGCGGCAGTCCGGCGGCCGCGAACAGCGCCTCCCGGCCATGCGTGTCGTCCAGCAGGACGCCGATATCGCTTCGGCCCGTCGCGGCGCGCGCCGCGGCCTCGACCGCCAGCACTTTCAGCCGCGAAAGGCGCTCGCGCGGCGCGCCGCAGCGATCGGCAAGCGCTTCGAGCTGGCTGCGATGGTCGATGGCGAGCGCCAGGATCTGCGGGTCGCGGGGCCGGCGGGTGGTCGCCCAATGAATATGCGCGAGCTGCCTGTCGCGGCGCAGGGCGCGCTCGGGGCTGCCATGGTCGAGGAAGTGGCGCAGCTCGGTCCAGCTCGGGCTTTCCGGCGAGCAGAGCAGCCGCGACACGAGGATCGCGCCGCAGGCATTGGCATAGGCGCAGGTGGTTTCCCAGGGCTCGCCGCGCAGATAGCCGCGCAACAGGCCGGACATGAAGCCGTCGCCCGCGCCGAGCACATTGTAGACCTCGACCGGGAAGCCGGGGCCCTTGATGCCGTCTTCCAGCGAGGCGGGGATCGCGCCGGTGAAGACCGCGCAACCCATCGGTCCGCGCTTCAGCACGATGGTCGGCGGATGACAGCTCGCGGACGCGGCGCAACGCGGCGAGCGTATCGCCGGTGCCGCCCGCTATGTGCACCTCCTCCTCGGTGCCGACGATGAGGTCGCAATCGGGAAGGATGGTTTGCAGATGCTGGCTGACCTGGTCGGAGGCGATATAGCGCTGGTCGCCGCTGCCATGGCCGGCGAGGCCCCAAAGATTGGGGCGGTAGTCGATGTCGAAGATGACCCGGCCGCCTGCTTCGCGTGGCGATGCGCATCGCCTTGCGCTGGGCGGCGGCGGAGTTTTCCCGCGCGAAATGCGTGCCGGTGACGACGATCGCGGAGGCGCTGCGGATGAAGGCTTCGTCGATGTCGGTCTCGTCGAGCGCGGCGTCGGCGCAATCCTCGCGATAGAAGATCAGCGGGAAGGTGCTGGGATCGCGCACGCCGAGAATGGCGAGTGCAGTGAGGCGCTTCGGGGTCGGTCGCGACGCCGGTCACATCGACGCCTTCGCGGGTGAGCTGCTCGCGGATGAAGCGCCCGAACGCTTCGTCGCCGACGCGGGTGATCACGCGCCGAGCGCAGGCCGAGCCGGGCCGCCCCGATGGCGATATTGGCCGGGCAGCCGCCGACGGATTTGGCGAAGCTCGAGGCATCCTCCAGGCGGCTGCCGATCTGCTGACCGTAAAGATCGACCGAGGCGCGGCCAATGGTAATGACGTCGAGCACGGTGTCGGGCACGCGCGGCTCCTTGGACAATGCGGCGTTGAGACAGGAAATAAGAATTCCATTATTGCGTCAACCTGGAATATTTGGTCTAAAAGAATGCCGGAGGAAACATGCGGGTAAATGTTTTTATTCCGTTAAGTTTCTGCTCCGGTCTCTGCCGTTTTCGCGGGATTCTCCGGAAACGGACGGTTTTATATCCGTTAAGTTTCTGTGAAGTTTCTGCCCTGAATTCTGGCTTTCTCGGTCGTTTCAATGGGAATTGCTCATGGTCGAATCCCCACTCCGCTTTGCCGTCCTCGGTGTCGGCCGCATCGGCAGCATCCATGCGCGCAACATTGCCCGTCTGCCCGGGGCGAGGCTTGCGCTGGTCTCCGACGTCGATGAGCAGGCGGCGCGCGCGATCGCTGCGGAACTTGGCGCCGCGACGGCCAGCATCGATGCCGCGATCGGCTCGCCCGACATCGACGCCGTCGTGATCTGCACCCCGACGGACACCCATGCCGACCTCATCGACAGGGCGGCCGCTGCGGGCAAGGCGATCTTCTGCGAAAAGCCCATCGACCTCGACGCAACCCGCATCCGGCGGTCCCTCGACGGCGTGGTGGCGCGCGGCGTACCGCTGATGATCGGCTTCAACCGCCGGTTCGACCCGTCCTTCCAGGCGCTGCAATCGCGCGTCCGGGCCGGAGAAATCGGCGCGGTGGAGATCGTCACGATCCTGTCGCGCGACCCCGCGCCGCCGCCCGTCGAATACATCAAGCGCTCCGGCGGCCTCTTCCGCGACATGATGATCCATGATTTCGACATGGCGCGCTTCCTGCTCGGCGAGGAGCCGGTCTCCGTCTACGCGACGGCTTCGGCGCTGGTCGATCCGGCCATCGGCGCGGCGGGGGATGTGGATACCGCCGTCTGCGTGCTGCGGACGGCCTCGGGCCGCATCGCCCAGATTTCCAATTCGCGTCGCGCCGCCTATGGCTACGACCAGCGCATCGAAGTGCACGGACAGCTGGGGCTGCTGGCCGCCGGCAATCGCACCGCCACCACAGTGACCGCCGCCGGTACGGCCGGCTTCACCACCGACCCGGCCCTGCACTTCTTCCTCGAACGCTACGCCGACGCCTATCGCACCGAGATGGGCAGTTTCATCGAGGCCGTGCGCCAGGGAACACAGCCATCGCCCTCGGGCGAAGATGGCCTCAGGGCGCAGATTCTGGCCGACGCCGCGACCGAGAGCGCGCGGACCGGCGCCCCTGTCGGCCTGCCGCAGTCGTGACGGCCTGCCGGCGTGCCGCCGTCGGAGCATCGGTCCCTGGAGGCTTGTCATCGGCGCACCGAGCGCTTCATAGTCTGGGCTATGTGGTCATCATCCAACCTTGTTGACGGCCGCAATGTGGTTGATACACTCACAAAAAATAGAATGCCCATTCCATAATCGGAAGAAAATGGATGCTGCGTTCCGCGCGACAAACGAAATAAAAGGAGGAAAGAAGCCATGGAAGAAGCGAGAAGATACAGGAAGATCGCAGGAATTCTGCCGCTGGCCTTTGCGGCGGCGATCGGTTTGGCGACGGCCGCGCAGGCGCAGGAGAAGCGCATCATCGTCGTCAGCCACGGCCAGGCGAACGATCCGTTCTGGTCGGTGGTCAAGAACGGCGTCACCCAGGCGGCCGCCGATATGAAAGTGTCGGTCGATTACCGCGCGCCGGAAACCTTCGACATGGTGAAGATGGGTCAGCTCATCGACGCGGCGGTCAACCAGAACCCGGCCGGGCTGATCGTCTCCATCCCGGACGCTTCTGCGCTGAGCGCCTCGATCAAGAAAGCCGTCGCGGCGGGCATTCCGGTCATTTCGATGAATTCCGGCTCGGACGTTTCCAAAGGCCTCGGCGCGCTGCTGCATGTCGGCCAGGACGAGCATGACGCAGGCAAGGCGGCCGGCGAGGCGCTGAAGGCGGCGGGCGGCAAGGTCGGCATCTGCGTCAACCAGGAGGTGGGTAACGTCGCGCTCGATCTGCGTTGCAAGGGCTTCTCCGACGGCTTTGGCGGCACCGTGACCGTCGTGCCGACCAAGAACGACCCTTCCGAGGTCAAGGCCAGGGTGAAAGCCGCACTCGCGGCCAATCCGGCTATCGACACGGTCATGGCGCTGGGCGCGTCGACCGCGGGCGAGCCATCGGTCGCGGCGGTAAAGGAAGCCGGGTCTAAAGCCAAAGTCGCGTCCTTCGACCTGTCGGCGAGCTTCCTGAAATCCATCGTTGCCGGCGATGCGGCGTTCGCGATCGACCAGCAGCAATTCCTGCAAGGCTATCTGCCGGTGGTGTTCCTGGCGAATTATGCCAAATACGGGCTCATGCCCGGCGGCAATGTTCCCTCAGGCCCGAATCTGATCACCAAGGACAAAGCCGCCCAGGTGATCGAGCTTTCGGCGAAGGGCATTCGCTAAGGCTATAGCCCGACGCCGAGGTTCCCCCTCACCCACCCGCCTGACGGCGGGAGCCCTCTCCCGCCAGGGGAGAGGGCAAAAGGGGACGCCTCAGTGCCCCCTGCCCTTTCAGCCCTTACCATTCGCCATAAAGGCTCATGAGGGGCCAGAGCAGAACCGGGGCCGTACCTTCCTTTCTTAGCCCTCTCCCTTGACGGGAGAGGGCGCCGCGAAGCGGCGGGTGAGGGTGGAGCTATCGGCACGGCGACTGGTGAGTGTAAACTGACCAGCGACGATTTCTGGCGTTTGGAGGAAAACCTATGTCCGAGGCCACGCCGGTCGACGCAACCGCTCTCAAGCGCACCGCCGAAACGCGCCTGAAAAAGTCCAGCCTTCTTGCGCAGGCGATGCGGCGGCCCGAACTTGGCGCCATAGCCGGGCTCATCGCGGTCATACTCTTCTTCATCTGGCGCGCCGACAGCTCGATGTTCACCCTGGCCGGTATGATGACCGTGCTCGCGCCGGCTTCCGAACTCGGCATTCTCGCCATCGCGGCGGCGCTTCTCATGATCGGCGGCGAATTCGATCTCTCGATCGGTTCGATGCTCGCCTTTTCCGGCCTGGTGCTCGGCGTCTGCCTCGTGGTGCTGCAATGGCCGTTCGAACTCGCCCTCGCGACCACCTTCGCGGTCGCGGCGATGATGGGGATCATCAGCGGCCAGACCGTCATCCGCACCAAGCTGCCTTCCTTCATCGTGACGCTCGCATTCCTGTTCATCCTGCGCGGCGTGTCGCTGGTCGGTCTGAAAGCCGCGACCGGTGGCTCCACGCAATTGCGCGGCATCGCCGAGGCGGCAAGCGGATCGCCGCTGGTCGGGCTGTTCCAGGGCGTCGCCTTTCCCGGCACCTTCAAATGGCTCGCCGAGCAGGGCCTGATCGGACGCTTCCCCTCCGGCCTGCCGACCGTCCAGGGCATGCCGGTTTCCATCCTTTGGTTCGTCGGGTTTGCACTGCTCGCAACCTGGATTCTCCTGAAAACGCGAACCGGCAACTGGATCTTTGCCGCGGGCGGCGATCAGAATGCGGCCCGCAATTCCGGCGTGCCGGTGAGCCTCGTCAAGACCGGCCTGTTCGTCACCACCGCCTGCGCCGCGACGCTCGTCGCCGTGATCCAGGTGATGAACACCGGCTCGACCGACGCGCTGCGCGGCGACCAGAAGGAGTTCGAGGCGATCATCGCGGCGGTCATCGGCGGCTGCCTGCTGACGGGCGGCTACGGCTCGGCGATCGGGGCGTTTTTCGGGGCGATCATCTTCGGCACCGTCTCGATCGGCCTCGGCTATACCCGTATCGACAGCGACTGGTTCAAAGTGTTCCTCGGCGGAATGCTGCTGCTCGCGGTGCTGTTCAACAATTTCATCCGCAAGAAAGTGACGGGCGAGCGATGACCGACACTCCCCTCATCGAGGTGCGCGACCTCGTCAAGCATTTCGGGCCCGTCATCGCGCTGTCCGGCGTGTCGATGAAGGTGCGGCGCGGCGAGGTGATGTGCCTGCTGGGCGACAATGGCGCGGGCAAATCGACGCTCATCAAGACGCTCGCCGGCGTGATCAAGCCGAGCTCGGGCGATTTCCTGCTCGATGGCCAGCCGATCGCTTTCAGCAACCCCCGCCAGGCGCTGGATAGCGGCATCGCCACCGTCTATCAGGATCTGGCGATGATCCCGCTGATGTCGATCACACGGAATTTCTTCATGGGCCGCGAACCGGCTCGCGGCTTCGGGCCGTTCCGCTCCATCGACTTCAAACATTGCAATGCCGTCGCCCGCGAGGAAATGCGCCGCATCGGCATCGACATCCGCGATCCGCAGCCATGCGGTCGGCACGCTGTCGGGCGGCGAACGCCAATGCGTGGCCATCGCGCGCGCGGTCTATTTCGGCGCCAAGGTGTTGATCCTCGACGAGCCGACCTCGGCGCTTGGCGTCGCGCAGACCTCGATGGTGCTGAAATATGTCGATCAGGTGCGCCGGAAGGGCCTGGCGGTCATCTTCATCACCCATAATGTGCGCCACGCCTATGCGGTGGGCGACGCCTTCACCGTGCTCGACCGGGGCCGGACGCTGGGCACCTACGCCAAGGGCGAGATCAGCATCGACTCGCTGCAGAATCTGATGGCGGGCGGCAAGGAATTGCAGACCCTCTCGGACGCGCTCGGCGGCACGGTGTAGGACGATGGAAAGCTCCGGCCGTCTTGCTCGCCTCTGGATGCAAGGAATGACTTACCTCTCCCATTGCGAATCCTCGTCGCCCCGGCCATCGAGCCGGGCCTATTCGCCTCACAACCGACCGCAGCTGCCGATGGGCGAGTGGATCCCGGCTCCGCCTGCGGCGGTCCGGGACGACGAACGAGGTGCACGTGCGCCGACAGTCATAAGCCATCCCCCCGAAAGGGAGGGAGCAATCAAGGACGCAGTATGAGATGACAAAAAAACCCTTGCGCGTGGCTCTGATCGGCACCGGCTTCATGGGCAAATGCCATGCGCTTGCGTGGAACGCTGTCGCGCCGGTGTTCGGTGACGTGCCGCGCCCCGAGCTGGCGCTGCTCTGCGATGTGAACGCCGACCTCGCCGGGCGCCGCGCGGCCGAATTCGGTTTCACCCGCTCATCGGACGACTGGCGCGATGCCGTTTCCGCGTCCGACATCGATGTTGTCTCCATCACCACCCCCAACCAGTTCCACCCGGAGATGGCGATCGCCGCGCTTGAGGCGGGCAAGCACATCTGGTGCGAAAAGCCGATGGCGCCGGCCTTCGCCGATGCCGAGCAAATGACCGAGGCGGCGCGCGCCAGCGGCAAGGTGGCGGCGCTCGGCTACAACTACATCCAGAACCCGATGATCCGGCTCGTCGCGCGGCTGATCGGCGAGGATGCCGTCGGGCGGATCACGCATCTGCGCGTCGAGATGGACGAAGATTTCATGGCCGACGGCGCCGCTCCTTTCGACTGGAAGCATGCAAGCTCGTCTGGCTACGGCGCGCTCGACGATTTCGGCGTGCATGCCGTTCTCGCTGCTCAAACTGTTGGGCTTCGAGCCGCGCTCCGTCTGCAGCGCTGATGACGAAACCCTATGCCGACCGCCTGACCGGCGATGGCAGCGCCCGCGAGGTCGAGACCCATGACGTCGCATCACTGCTGCTGCGCTTCGACGACGGCGTCGGCGGCGTGATCCTCCTCAATCGATCCGCCTGGGGCCGCAAGGGCCGCATCTTCATCCAGATTTTCGGCACGCGGGGCACGATCGTCTACGACCAGGAGCGCCTGAACGAGGTGCAGGTCTACTCCGCCGATGGTCCGGGCTACGCCCAAGGTTTCCGCACCATTCTCGCCGGCCCGGCTCATCCGCCCTACGACAAGTTCATCCCCGCACCCGGCCACGGCCTCGGCTTCAACGAGCTGAAGATCATCGAGTGCCGCGAACTGATGCGCGCCATCGCGGGCGAGCCGGCGCATCTGATCGGCTTCGACGCCGGGCTCGGCATCGAGCGCATCGTGCATGCGGCCGCGCGCTCACATGAGCAGGCGGGGTGGGTGGAAATCGTGTAGACTGCAGCCGGCCTGCACGCGCCTTCCGCATTAGCACTTACCCGATCTTCATCGCGCAATCGATAGGCTCGTGCCGATTCACGTGCCAGAATGTTGGTGAGCGCCATGTGCTTAAAGCGGGCGATCCTACGCCTTGCGGACTGATCGGGTTCGCCGCTGCAACAGCGAGCGGGCAAACCGAGTGGAGCTGATCTTGGAAACTGCTGGTGTCCTTGAACGGACTGTGACTGCGCGCGACTGGGCAACGATTCTGCGCGGATATCGAGAGCCCAACCATGCTCGAAGCATACTCGAACTGATCATCACCGCCGTTCCGTTCCTGCTGCTCTGGGCGCTGGCCTGGGTGGCGCTCGATGTCGGCTATTGGCTCAGCCTGATCATCGCGGTGCCGGCGGCCGGTTTTCTCGTCCGCCTTTTCATGATCCAGCACGATTGCGGCCATGGCTCATTCTTCCGCCACCGCCTGACCAATGACTGGGTCGGCCGCGTGCTCGGCGCGCTGACCTTCACCCCTTACGGTTACTGGCGCCGGAGCCACGCTCTTCACCACGCGAGCTCGGGCAATCTGGATCGAACGCGGCATCGGCGACATAACGACGCTGACCGTGCGCGAATATCTCAGCCTGTCCCGGTGGGGCCGGTTTCGCTACCGGGTATACCGGCATCCGATCGTCCTGTTCGTGATCGGTCCCGCCTATCTGTTCATCCTGCAGCAGCGCCTGCCGGTCGGACTGATGAGCAAGGGATGGCAGCCCTGGTTAGCGCCATGGCCACCAACGCCGCGATCGCGCTGATCATCGTCGGGACGATGTGGCTGGTCGGCGTCAAGCCCTTCCTGCTGGTGCATTTGCCGATCGTGATGCTCGCCGCCTCGATCGGGGTCTGGCTGTTCTACGTGCAGCATCAGTTCGAAGAGACGTTCTGGACCGTGCCTCCCGGCTGGTCCCTGCACGAAGCCGCCCTGCACGGCAGCTCGTATTACGATCTGCCGGGCATTCTCCGATGGTTCACGGCCAATATCGGCGTGCATCATGTGCATCACCTTTGCAGCCGGATACCCTATTACCGCCTGCCGCAGGTGCTGCGCGACTATCCCGAGCTCAAGGGCGTCGGCCGCCTGACGCTGCTTGAGAGCTTCGGCTGCGTCCGCCTCATGCTTTGGGACGAAACCCACCGCCGGCTGATCTCGTTCAAGGAATTGTGCCGGTCGCAGCTCTGATTTCGCGTCGGGCGCGGCTCAACCGGACTCGCCTGCTTCGACCAGGGCGATGGCGAGCCCGTCCCAGCCTTTGCCGCCGACGATCTGCAGCGCCGTTCCGCTTAGCCGCGGATCTCGCCGATCATCTTCAGGTAGCGCTGAACCCCTTGCACGCTGGGATCGCGGCTGCGCTTGTCGGCGACCTCGCCGTCGCGGACCACATTGTCGCCGATGATCAGCGCACCGACGCGGGACAGCCGGAGCGCCCATGTCAGATAGTCGGGCATGGACGGCTTGTCGGCGTCGATGAAGATCAGGTCGAACGGCGCCCTTCCCCGGCGAGTGTCGGCAGGATATCGAGCGCGAAGCCGAGGCGCAGATCGACCACATCGGCCAAACCGGCCCGCGCAATATTCCTGCGCGCCACATCCGCATGCTCCGGCTCGGCTTCCAGCGTGACGACACGTCCGCCCTCACCGACAGCCCTCGCGCAGGCAGATGGTGCTGTAGCCGCCGAGCGTGCCGATCTCCAGGATGCGGCGGGCGCCGATCATGCGCGCGAGCAGGTAGAGCAGCCGGCCTTGCAGCGGCGAAACGTCGATGGCGGGCAATCCCGCCGCGGCGTTCGCGGCCAGCGCCGCATCGAGGCCGTCGTCTTTCGGAAGAAGACTGTCGGCCAGATAGCGGTCCACATCGGCCCATTCCTTATCCGTCATCGATGCTGCTCCATTGTCCCGGGAGGCGGGAGTTTACCCGCTCGCGATCATCAAGTCAGGCCTTGAACGGTTCACCAGACGGGGGAAATCAGGTCTCTTTTCGGCCGAAAACACGCCTCAGCGCGCCTTTCGCCGCCTCAAGCGTCTTGCGCCGTGCGGCGGGCAGGTTTTTCCCGGCCCTGTTGATGTAAAAGGTCAGCATCGACATGGCCGACCGGAACGGCGCGGATTTACGCCTTTCGCTGTGCTCCGCCGAGCGCTTCAGCGAGCGCGCGATTTCGTCGGGGTCGTCGCTCTTGAAGACGTCCTGTTCGAGATCGAGAGCGTCACTGTTTTCGGTCACCTCTCCCGACCATTTGTGCGTCTGTTGCGTCTTGCTCCTGGCCATCGACATACTCCTTATGCTGGAAATCACCGATGCCTGCTCATAACAAATGGTGTCTCGTGTCGCGCATGGCGAGGGTTAACGCGGGCCGCGAAACTGGCATGAACTGCAACCGTAGCTGGGACATATGTCCCGTTTTCGGAGCAAGGCCCCGCCAATCTCTCTGGCGGCTTGGGACACACGCCCCATGACGAACCGGCGCAATTGAGGAACACTTCCGCCTTGACCGCAGCGATGTGAGGTGTCGAACCAGCACGGGATGGCAGGGGCGAAAGCCATCGACAGGCTACGCCGCATGGGTTCATTCTTCATGCTAGTGCACTGACACATTCACTTCGTTCACGTGCCAGCGCCCTAGCTCTTTGTTTGTGCATCAATTTTACCAAACTCCGGCTGCAGCCTCCGTTTGGATCGATGCACTAGCACCTCGCTCGCGCGCCCACATGGGAGCATCAGCATGACCGGCATTCTTCTCGTCCACGGCGCATGGCATGGCCCTTGGTGCTGGGACAATTTCATTCGATTTTTGACTGAGCGCGGCCACCACGTTCGCGCCGTGCGGCTCCGTGGCCACGACCGGCCGCCCGGCCGCATCTGGTATCGCGTCCATCATTATGTCGACGACGTGCGGCGCGCTGCGGCGGAGTTTCCCGAGCCGCCCATCCTTGTCGGCCATTCCCTGGGGGGACTGGTCGTGCAGAAATATCTGGAGCAAAATCATGCCCCGGGAGCGGTTTTGATGGCGTCGCCGCCGCCGGGCGGAACGATCAAAGCCGTTGCGCGCCAAGGACTCCAGCATCCGATCGCGTTGCTGAAATCGAACCTCCTTCTCCGCCTGAAACCGTTCGTCAGCAGTCCCAAGCTGGTGCGCGAGCTGTATTTCACGCCCGATACGCCGCAAAAGATCGTCGATCACTGTTTCGCAAATCTCCAGGACAAATCCTACCTGGCCTTCATCGACACGATGATTGTGCTGCCACAACCCAAGCAGGATCAAAGTGCCGATCCTCGTCCTCGGCGCCGAGCGGGACACGATCTTCACCGTTCGCGAGATCCAGGATACGGCACGCGCCTATGGGACGGAGGCGGAGATTTTTTCCGGCATGGGCCACGACCTGATGCTTGATGAAGGCTGGCAAAGCGTGGCCGGCAGACTGGATATGTGGGTCCGGGAGATCGTGCCCACCGGGACGGAAGCGCAGCCATCCGCTGTGAATGGCTAACCTGCGATCCTCTGATCTGCGTTCGCCGAGGCCATGCTCGCCGGGAAGGCCTGCACGGCGCCGGCTTTACTCCGCCCTCCGAACCCACCGTTCGTAACCGTTTCTGCCGGCGTGGCGACCTGCTAAAAGAGCCACGGGCATTGCCGTCAGAGGCATGCAACGGGCGAGGGTTTGGCGTAAGCATGGTCATGGATCAAAAAGCGCAGGGCGTCATCGGCAGCCTGCGGTCGCACATCTCGCGCGGTGAGGCCGTTCTCATCGAGCGCAAGGGACTGCTGGAGCTTATTTTTCTCGGCCTGATCGCCCAGGAGCACGTGCTGCTGATCGGCCCGCCGGGCGTCGGCAAGTCGGCGGCGGCGCGCCAGGCGGCAAAAAACGTGGGCGGCAGCTATTTCGAATATCTGATCGGGCGCTTTACCGAGCCGGCCGAAATCTTCGGACCTCTCGACATCAACGCCTTGCGCGACGGACAGCTCCGGCCTGACGTATCGGGAATGCTCCCCGAAGCCGATATCGCCTTTCTCGACGAGATATTTCTCGGCTCGACCGCAATCCTCAACACCCTGCTCGGCCTCCTCAACGAACGGCAATACCGGCGCGGTCATTTCCATGCCCAGGTTCCCTTGCGCTGCTGCATCGCGGCCTCCAACCGCCTGCCGGACGACAGCGCCCTGCAGGCCTTCGCCGACCGGTTCCTGCTGACGCATTTCATCGAGCCGGTCAGCGATCATGCGCTCGATGCGCTGCTCGAGGCCGGGATCAAAGCGGAGACGGCACCGACCGGGTGGACTGCCGCATCGCCAGCCATTCATCCCTGGCGGCGGTATTCGACGATATCGGGCGGATCGCCGTCATCAGATTGCGAGCGCGAGCGGCTTCTGTTTCGCAATGACGGGAAATGACCAGCAGTGCCGTGCTCAGCGCTCGAATGGTGGGCACGGCAAGAGCGATGCCCGGCCATCTCCAATGAGCTTGTTCCCGAGGGAACTGACCGCAATCACGTGACCGAGGCATTGTGGGAACGTGGCGGACGCCACACCGATCCGGAATTTTCAAAGGATATCGATTGAAGGAGTATTTATATGAAAGAGCTTCACGAGCAACAAGCAGCAGATGAGCTTCGGACGCTGAACGAAGCCGAGATCGAGGCTGTGAGTGGTGGGGAAATCAACATCGACATGGGTTACTTCGGCCGGGTGACTATTACCGAGGCGTGCATGAGTTGGAGCATGGACGTCGGGGACTACGGCTGGATGACGGTTGGGGAATGTGCCTGACGACGTTGAGATATGGCCGGGGCAGCCGCGCTGATCGGCCGGCTGCCAAAACAGCGCGGTGATCAATTCCATCATTTGCTTGAAATCCCCCATCGGATCTCGTTCTCAAATACGCACGGCAACGCACACGCGCCGATTAGAGCGGGATGAGGAAAAGTGGGAACCGGTTTTCCGCTCGTCATCCCGCTAAATGGGAAGAGATAGATCACTGTTCATGATTTTGGATTCGTCCAATCCAAAATCATGAACAGTGATCTAGGCGGAGGGAGCGCTGCGAATAGCTTGATGATCGGGATTGGGAAAGTGGTGGACGCGACTGGGATTGAACCAGTGACCCCACGCGTGTGAGGCGCGTGCTCTTCCGCTGAGCTAGCCGTCCCCTGCTCGGAAATGCAGCCGAAATCGGGGCTTGCAGGTCCATTGGACCAATTACTGCGTCGGCCTTCCGCTATTTCTACTTGCGCTACAGCATGTTGCGAATTCGGCAACCTGCCGTGTGAAGCGTGTGCTCTGCCGCTGAGCTACGCGTCCGTTTTGTGCGGAAGCATCGATTTAGGCGCGCCGGGCTGGCGCTGTCAAGCTTGGCCCGGCGCCGATCGCACGCCTCCGCCGCCTATTTCTTCTCTGCCAGCGGCTCGAAGCTCGCGGTGACCTTCTCGAATTCGGGGAGCATCTTCGGCATGTCGGCGATGGGGCTGGTGCCGACGATCGCGTAATAGCCGCCCGGTTCGCCGGCCAGCATCAGAAGATAAATGCCGATCTTGCTGTCCGAACTGGGCTCGACGGCGGAGCCGACGATCTGATACCCCTTGAGACCGGCAACGGTAATCGCTTTCTCGTTTTCGATCTTGGCCTCCTTCAGGCCGCCGAAGGATTGAAATGACCGCTGCGCCGCGACCTTGGGGTCGACTACCAGCCGGTTGTCGGTAGAGGGCGCGACGATCATCGTCGGCTCCTTCACCACGCGGTTGTCCCCTGGCGCCGGCGGAGTGCCGGAGGTGCTGTAGCCCTTCGACGTGCCCATCAGGCCGAATGCCTCCTTGAACGGGCCCAGATAGCTGAGGCGGAACAACTCAGCCCCTTTTGAGGTCTCGTCCTTCACCACGGCCTTGGCGAGCGTTTCCTCCACCTGCGCCTTGGTGAAGGTGGCGGCGCTGAGCGCGACTTCGGGGATATTGGCGGTGATCATCGCCGTGACGCCGTTATCACGCAGGATCAGCACGAATTTTTCGAAGTTTATGTCCAGCGAGGTTTGCTTGCCGGTGAAATAGACATATTCGCCCTTGCGGCCCGATAGCTCGGCTTTCGCCGGATCCCGCAGGCCTTGCGCGGCCAGGGCGTCGGCGCGGTCGGCAATTTGCTTCACTTCCTCATAGGCGCTGGCGGGCATTTCGACGATGACGAAGGATGCTCCGGTTTTCTCGTCCACGAAGCCGGAAAACCGGTCCGACGGCGAAAAAACCTCCCCGAGATCCAGCGCGACGCGGCTGTTGGGCGCCTGGCGCGGCTCCGCCTGCACGTCGGCGGTCGCGGTGTAGAGGCCGAACATGGCGGCCGCGGCGCTGAGCACCCGCAGCGTGAGGCGACCTGGTTTGGCCACAGGCGAGCGCAGGCGCATTTGGTTCAAGAAGGGCATGGAGCATTCCGTTCTGTTGATATGCCGCCTCTCCTAGGTCGGCATAGGGGCGAAACTGAGATTTGGCGAAAGCACGCCGCGTCAGGCGGGCCTGTTCGCACCGCCCTGGTTAAGTCGCGTTCGGGCGGGCAACAATTCGCGGAGCACGGGAATAAGGTCCGCAAAACTATGAATGACGGCATCCGGTTCCAGATCCTCCACCGCCATGTCGGCATAGCCGAAGCTGACCGCGACGAACGGCACCTTGGCGTTGCGCGCCGCGCCGGCGTCGATAGACGTATCGCCGATCATGACGGCCCGAGTGGGGTCGCCGCCCGCCATGGCGATGGTCCCGAGCAGGTGCGCCGCATCCGGTTTACGAACCGGAAACGTTTCCGCGCCCGCAACCGCATCGAAATACTGGTCGAGCCGCAATTCGGCAAGCAGCTTGAGCGTCAGCGCTTCGCGCTTGTTGGTGCATACGCCGAGGCGCGCGCCTTCATCCCGCAAAACCACCAGCGCCTCGACGAGACCAGGGAAAATACGGCTGCCCGTCGCGATATTATCGCCGTAATAATCGATGAACTGGTCGATCATGCGCGAAAGCGTCTCCGCGTCCACCGCGCGCCCAAGTTCGTTCATGGCGGCGAGGATCATCGCCTTGGCGCCAAGGCCTACAGCCGGCTGAATGATGCGCGCTTCGACCGGCGCCATGCCGAAGCGGTCGAGCGTATGGTTGGCCGCGGCGATCAGGTCCGGCGCGGTGTCGATCATCGTGCCGTCGAGATCGAAAATCACAGTCAGGTCTTTCATCGTCGGTTCGCTTTTCTTAGCACCACCCGCGCTATATGACTGTGAGAGAGAGCATATGGGACAGTGCCTTGTCTATTGCCAAGGCCCGCGGCGCTGCCCATCATTATGAAAAGTCCCGCCAGGGACGAAGAGAAGAAGGAGCCGGTTATGGACCAGAAGGCCGATACGCTCATCCGCGAGCAATGCTACATCGACGGCGCCTGGACCGGCCAGCCTAAAGACGCGGTGCTGAACCCGGCGACCGGCGCCGAAATTGCGCCGCGTGCCGGATGTCGGGGCCGAGGGCGCCCGCGCTGCAATCGAAGCTGCGAACCGGGCGTTCGGCCCGTGGCGAGACCTCCTGGCGAAGGAGCGCTCCGTGATCCTGCGCCGCTGGTTCGAGCTGATCGTGGAGCACACCGAGCCGCTTGCGCAGCTGATGACCGCCGAACAAGGCAAACCGCTGGCCGAAGCGCGCGGCGAGGTCGCTTACGGCGCTGCATTCGTCGAGTTTTTCGCGGAGGAAGCCAAGCGCATCCATGGCGAGGTGCATTCCCACGCATCGCGCCAGCGGCCGTATCGTGGTGCTGAAACAACCGATCGGCGTCGTCGGCGCGATCACGCCTTGGAATTTCCCGCTTGGCGATGATCACCCGCAAGGTTTCGCCGGCCCTCGCCGCCGGATGCACGGTGGTGGTGAAACCCGCCGAGGATACGCCTCTCACCGCTCTGGCGCTCGCCGAACTCGCCCATCGCGCCGGCATTCCGAAGGGCGTAATCAACGTCATCACCGGTGATGCCCCGCCGATCGGCAAGGAGCTGACGCGAAAGCCCGCTGGTGCGCATGATCACCTTCACCGGCTCGACTGAAGTCGGCAAGCTGCTGATGCGGCAAGCCGCAAGCACCGTGAAGAAAGTGGCGCTGGAGCTGGGCGGCAACGCGCCTTTCATCGTGTTCGACGATGCCGACCTCGACAAGGCCGTGGCCGGCGCCATCGCCTCGAAATATCGCAATATGGGTCAGGCCTGCGTCTGCGCGAACCGGCTCCTCGTGCAGGACGGCATCTATGATGCTTTCGCCGAAAAGTTCGCCGCGGCGGTGAAAGAGATGAAGGTCGGCCCGGGTGACGAAGCGGGTGTGGTGCAAGGGCCGCTGATCAACAAGGCGGCCATCGAAAAGGTCGAGCGCGCATGTGCAGGACGCGGTGGCCAAGGGCGCCAAGGTGGTCACCGGCGGCAAGATCCACGCGTTGGGCGGCACCTTCTACGAGCCGACGGTCATCACCGGCGCCACGCTCGACATGCGTTTCGCGAAGGAAGAGACCTTCGGCCCGGTGGCGCCACTGTTCCGCTTCTCGACCGATGAGGAAGCCATCGAGATCGCCAACAGCACGCCCTTCGGCCTTGCGGCCTATTTCCACTCGCGCGACGTCGGCCGCATCTGGCGCACGGCGGAACGCCTCGATGTCGGCATCGTCGGCGTCAATGAAGGGATCGTGGCGACGGAGCTGGCCCCGTTCGGCGGCGTGAAGGAATCCGGCCTGGGACGGGAGGGCTCGCATCATGGCATCGAGGAGTTCGTCGAGATGAAATATATGTTTCTCGGCGGTCTCGACAGCTAGAGCGTGATCTGCGAAAGCAGCGCCCCGCGCAGGGGATGGACGCCGGTCTTGCGATAAAGATCATGCTCGAACAATAGGATAGAGCCCCGTTCCGACGCGATCGGAACGATCAGGCCCGAGGTGAATGCGATGCTCAAAATGGACACGGAAATTTTCAAGACACTGGCCGCCGAGCGCGCGCTGGAACTTGTCAAACCCGGCATGAAGCTCGGGCTAGGCAGCGGCTCGACATCAGCCAAATTCATCCAACAGCTCGGGGCGAAGGTGAAAGCCGGCCTCGATGTCGTCTGCGTGCCGACATCGGAAGACACGCGCATCCTCGCCGAACGCGCCGGGATCAAGCTGACCACGCTGGACGAGTTCCCCGAACTCGACCTGACCGTCGACGGCGCGGATGAGGTCGACGGGACCTTGCGGCTCATCAAGGGCGGAGGCGGCGCGCTGCTGCGTGAAAAAATCGTCGCCATGGCCTCCGACCGCATGGTGGTCATCGCCGACCACACCAAGCGGGTCGTCAAACTCGGCGCCTTCCCGCTGCCGGTCGAGATCGTGCGTTTCGGCGCAAAGGCGACCCTGAAGATGATCGCGGACGCCGCCTTCGACGCCGGCTGCGAGGGCGACATCGCGCTGCGCCGCCTGAACGGCGAGTTTTTCGTCAGCGACAGCGGGAACTATATCGCGGATTGCGCTTTCGGAGAGATCGGCGAACCGGAATCGCTGGGCGACGTCCTGGAGATGATTCCGGGCGTCGTCGAGCATGGACTTTTCATCGGTATCGCCGACCGGGCCATCATCGCAGGTCCCGCCGGGGTTCAAATTTTGGACGCACCGGATGAATAGGATCGGGACCTGATCGCACCGAAAAAGGACACCCCGACATGAACATTGCAATGCGAGCGCCGGCCGCCGCCCTGGCGCTGGGTTTGGCTTTTGCCGGCCTGGTCCCGGCGTTTGCTCAGCAGCCGCCCGCCACCGCTCCCCAAGCCGCGCCGGCTAACGTCGATCCGGCCCGATTGAAAGCGGCGCGCGATCTGCTTGTGGTGACGAATACGGACGCCCAGTTCGCCACCATCATCCCTCTGATGTTCCGTCAGATGCGCCAGTCGCTGCCCGCGCAAGGACCGGGGCAGCAGGAAGAGGTCGACAAGGTCTTCGACGAAATTCAAAAGCAGTTTCTGGAGCGGAGGAGCGAGGTTCTCGATCAGATCGCGCGTCTCTATGCGGCTAAATTCAGCTCCGAGGAAATGAATGCGCTCTCCGATTTTTACCGTTCGCCGATCGGCCAGAAATTCATAGCGGCGATGCCGGAGCTCGCCGCCGAAGCTATGCGGCTCGGCAACAACTGGGGACAGCAGATCGGGCGCGAGGCGGAGCAGAAGGTCCGCGACGAACTGCAAAAACGCGGCGTGAAGCTGTAGCGGACAGGCCTTTGTATCCGCTGGATAAACCGGGGCTGTCGCACGGCGCTCCGGCCCGTCGCTTGCGCGCCCGCACAGGATCGTCGCATAAGTTGATGTGGGCGGAGGCTTGATCCCGGCCCGGCGGAATGGAGGCTCGATTGCCATTCGACTATGATCTGTTCGTCATCGGCGGCGGTTCCGGCGGCGTGCGTGCGGCGCGCATGGCGGCGGGTACAGGCGCGCGCGTCGCGATCGCGGAGGAGTACCGGGTCGGCGGCACCTGCGTCATTCGCGGCTGCGTGCCGAAGAAACTGTTCGTCTACGCCAGCCATTTCCCGGAGGAATTCGCCGACGCCAAGGGCTTCGGCTGGAGCATCGAACGGGCCGCGTTCGACTGGCCGACCTTGCGCGACAATGTCCAGCGCGAAGTCGCCCGGCTGAGCGGCCTTTACGCCGCCAACATTGCGCGTGCCGGGGCCGAGATCATCGAGAGCCGCGCGGTGCTGGAGGACCCTCACACGGTCGCGCCTGCTGGCGACCGGCCGGAGCGTGACGGCGAAGACAATTCTGGTCGCCACGGGGGCCTGGCCGTTCGTCCCCGAGTTTCACGGGCGCGAACACGTCATCTCATCCAACGAGGCCTTCACCCTGCCGGAGCTGCCCCGCAGCATCACCATCATCGGCACCGGCTATATCGGCGTGGAATTCGCCTCCATCTTTCACGGGCTCGGCGTGGATGTGACGCTCGTCTGCCGGAGCGACCAGATCCTGCGCGGCTTCGACGACGATCTGCGCATCGGCCTTTCCGACGCCATGCGGGCCAAGGGCATCCGTCTGATCTTCAATCAGCGCCCCGGACAGATCGAGAATGACGGCGATGGGTGCCTCGTCATCTTCGAGGACGGGACCGAGATGCGCACCGGCCTGGTGATGTATGCCACCGGGCGGGTGCCGCTCACGGCCGGCATGGGGCTGATGGAGAGCGGCGTGAAGCTCGGCCTCGCAGGCGAGATTCTGGTGGATGAATATTCGCGTACGTCGGTGGAGAACATCTACGCCATCGGCGACGTCACCGACCGGCTCAATCTCACCCCCGTCGCCATTCACGATGCGATGTGTTTCGTCGATACGGTCTTTCGGGGCAAGCCGACGCCGGTGGATCACACCTTCGTGCCCACCGCGGTGTTTTCGCAGCCCGAGATCGGCACTGTCGGGCTGACGGAGGCGGCGGCGCGTAAGCGTTTTCCGGAGATCGACATCTACAAGGCCAGTTTCCGCCCGCTGAAATATGTGCTGGCCCAGCGCAATGAGCGGATGCTGATGAAGCTCGTGGTCGACGCTGGGACCGATAGGGTTCTCGGCTGTCACATATTCGGGCCGGACGCCGCCGAAATGGCGCAGATCCTCGCCATTCCGCTTCGCATGGGCGTGAAGAAGGCCGATTTCGACGCGACCATGGCGCTGCATCCGAGCATCGCCGAAGAACTGGTCACCATGCGCGAGAAATGGCAGCCGCCGAAGGATCAGCCGATTTAGAGCGTGATCAGGAAAAGTGGAATCCGGTTTTCCGTCCGATCACGCGACCAGCAAAGAATTAAGAGCGGGCCCGACGTTGTTTCCACCTAACGATCCCGCTCTAGTGCATCGGATCGCCAGCATCGCTCCCTCTCCCATTGGGAGAGGGTTGGGGGTGAGGGGTAAGCGGTTGATATATTGGCACAACCCCCTCACCCGGCGCGTTCCGCGCCGACCTCTCCCCATGGGAGAGGCGAAGGCTCGCGCCGATCACGGCATAAGACTTGGTATTTAGAGCGCGATCAGGAAAAGTGGAATCCGGTTTTCCGTCCGATCGCGCGACCAGCAAAGAATCGAGAGCGGGCCTCCTGGCTTCGATGTTTCCACCTCAACCGATCCCGCTCTAGTCCAGCCTGAACGTCACGCCGACCTGAGCGGCAATGGCCGCGAAGTCCTCACTGGCGTCGCCGCGGACGGCGAGATAGGCCTGTATGTTCTGGTCGACGTCGATGTCGATGCCGGCCCGGCCGAAAATGCTGGTATCCGAGTCGTCGAAGGCGAATGTCGCATTGTCGACGGTGATTTCATTTTCGTAATGAAAGCGGTAATTGACGCCGCCCTGAACGAAGGGACGGACATTGTAGTCATCCACGCGCATGACGCTGAACAGGCGGGCCGAAAGGGTGCCGGAGAACTCCTCCATCCGCGCGTCGGTGAAGCGGGAGCCGACACTGTCGGTGAAATCATCGCTCGAGGAATGCAGGTAATTCAGGCCGCCGCGCAGATCGAGCTTGGCGCCGCCCACCGGTACGAGCACGCCACTCATCGCCGACGCGGCAAAACCGAACGTGTTGGTCTCGGCCGTCGCGGGCAGAAGCGCATTCTCGGCTTCGGGTGAGCCGAACGTGCCGGTGACCGTGACGAGCCCGTAGTAGCGGCCGTCTGTCACCATGCCGTAGCCGCCGACCGACCAGGAATCGATGCTGACCGAGCCGCTCTTGAAATTGCCGGGTACGTTCGGCACAGCGCCAACATCGATATCGGTATGGGTGTAATTGGCCAGAACGCCGATGGTGACGCTGCCTTTTTCCGTCCCGAAAAGGTCCGAGCCGTCGAACCGCGTGCCGACGGTCAGCCCGTAATTGTCTTCTTCGAATCCGGGGCCTTTCCCCGTCGCAGGGCCGAAGTCCGAGGAGACCGAATATCCGTCATGCGAGAGATGCTTGTAGCCTGAAACCATGAACATGGACGAGGCGGCGCCGGGGCTCGATGCGGCGAACGGTCCGACGACCACGGCCGTCTCCGGCTCGATCTTAACATCAAGGACGTTCGAGGCGACATCCTGCGTGATGCTGAGCGCTACCGAACTGACGTTGTTCACGACCTGCGACAGCACCGCCACGGAACGAGAGAGGACGCCCAGCAGCGCCGGGTCTTCGAGCACGCCCTCTACGCCCTCTAATACGCCTGGAACGATTGGCAATCCTGGGATACCTCTGAGCAATTCTGGAATATCATCAACGGGCCGCGTGCATCGTTTATTGGCCGGGTCGCAAGACAGAACCTGGCCTGCGCCGACGTGCGCCGTGTCAGGACCATTTACGCAGCAAGTCAGTGAGGCCGCTCGAAGATGTATTCTCCGGATGGCGATCGATTTCTGTCCTGGGCATTCGCCGAGCTCGTGGCGGCAAGCCAAGCAAAAGACAAGCTGCAGCATCGACAAAGAAGCGCCGCTAATGCGGCAATCCAGCTTGCCGACATTTGGGCTTCAGAGCATGCGCCCGAAATCGCCCCGATCGGCGCCCCAAGACATGAGCCTACCCAGTTTCCCCTGCGCCTTCAGTGCCAGCTAAGAGGGAAAATACGGATGGTGTCCACGTACCGTGGGTTGTGGTCTAGCTGGTTACTTAGGCTCAGATCCGCAGGCTCGCAGCCACTCCGGAAAGCTCATGGATTTCCAGGGGTTGCTTACATCGCTGCATGTCTCCGCACGGCCACACCAAAGAAATAGCTTCAGCTTCAGTGATCGGGCGAAGCTGAAGCATCGGCGTCGGAGCTCAGAGCAGCGTAAGACGCACGTCCAGGCCGTTGCGGGTGGCGTTGGAATAGGGGCACACGATATGCGCCTGATCCACGATCGCCTGGGCCGTCTCGCGATCGATGCCCGGCAGGCTGATATCGAGCGCCACATCGAGGCCAAAGCCCTGGCCGTCGTCGCGGGGGCCGATGCCCACTTTGGCCGTTACCGTGCTGTCGTCGGCGACCTTCACCTGTTTCTTTCCGGCGACAAACTTGATGGCGCTGAGAAAACAGGCCGAATAGCCGGCCGCGAAGAGCTGCTCGGGATTGTTGCCCTCGCCGCCCGGTCCGCCGAGCTCTTTCGGGGTTACCAGCTTGACCGAGAATGCGCCATCGGCGGTCGAGGCCGCTCCGGTGCGTCCGCCCGTCGCCGTCGCCTGGGTTCGATAGAGGACATTCATGGGGGCTCCTTGATTGGAATGCAGGCAAAGCGCGCGAGACTTGGTCACGCGCCGCATCGTCTCAATCTGGTATGCGCCGCCGCTCGCGAAAAGATCGGCGCCCTGTTATTTCGACGTGTTCGATGAAATCGCCCCGCTTGGGATGTTCGACGCCACGCCGAAGGTCTCCACGTGGCCGATTACGCCGCCGGCTCGGACATTGATGCATCGCGCACGGCTGCCTCATCGCTAACGCCGGGCCGCATAAAAGCGACATCGAAAGCAAGAACCGGAGCGTAGGTCCGCGGGGAATTGCCATGTGAAGCTCTCGACTGGTCGCAAACCAATGAAGAGGCTTCACATGACCGCGCTAAAAGGCAAGACCGTCATCATTACCGGCGCAAGTTCCGGAATCGGCTATGCGGCCGCCAAACTGTTTGCCCAAGAGGGCGCGAATCTCGTTTTAGCGGCAAGGCGGCAGGCACCGCTCGATGCCGTCGTCGACGAAATCCAGGGCAATGGCGGCAAAGCGGTCGCCATCGCCGGCGATGTGCGGGATGAGCAACTCGCCAAGGCTCTGGTCGAGGCGGCGGTCGGCCGTTTCGGCGGACTGGACGCCGCATTCAACAATGCCGGCGCGGTGGGGCAAATGGGGCCGGTCACGGATATTTCGCTGGCCGGATGGCAGGAGGCGATCGACGTGAACCTGACGGGCGCGTTTCTCGGCGCGAAATACCAGCTGGCGGCGATGCTGGAGCGCGGCGGCGGCTCGCTCATCTTCACGTCCAGCTTTGTCGGCAGTACCGTCGGCTTTCCGGGAATGGCCGCCTATGCCGCCGCCAAGGCCGGCGTGGTCGGGCTCGTGCAGGTCATCGCCGCTGAGTTCGGCGCGCGGGGCATACGCGCCAACGCCTTACTTGCCGGCGGCACCGACACGCCGATGAATCACGCCAATGCGCCGGGCGCCGCACCCGAAACCGCGGCTTACGTTGAAAGCCTGCATGCCCTGAAGCGCCTCGCCGCACCCGAGGAGATCGCGCGGGCGGCGCTATTCCTCGCCTCCGACGCGTCGAGTTTCGTGACGGGGACGGCGATGCTGGTCGATGGCGGGGTTTCGATCACCGGGGCTGAAGCGCCTGCGGAGCCGTTGGGGGACAGCGGCTCCGCATTTCCGCTGGCGCGGCGACTTACGCCGCATGGCGGCATGCGCCAGCGATAGCGTCGATGTGCCGGTGATCGGTGCCGCAGCAGACCGCCCAGGATAGTGATCTGGCCATGCCGGCGGATGAGGCTTTGATATTCGGCGCCCAGCTCAATCGGATTGCCTGCGTCCAGATCCGGTGCGGAATCCAGTTCCGCATGGCTCCGCTTCGAGGCATTCGCGCGCAGGCCGCGCAGCCGCTTGAGCCACGCCCCGCCTTGCGCCAGCATATCGGCAAAATGGCTGGGATGGGCACAGTTGATCATGTAATAGGCGGGCGCATCGCCGGTCGCCTGGTCCACCTCTCGGACGGCCTCCTTTAAACGTTCACCGGTGCGGCAGCTTGCCGTCGGTTTCCAAGGTGAAGGAAATCGCCGCGGGTATTCGCGCCAGGCGCGCCGCACGGGTAATTCCGATCGCCTCCGGAATGTTGGTCATGGTGATGGCCGTGATGAGGTCTGCGCCGCCATCGCGCAGAGCCGCGATCTGATCGGCGTGATAGGTCTGCGCCGCTTCAGCGGT
This sequence comes from uncultured Alphaproteobacteria bacterium, assembly GCA_963731855.1. Lineage (GTDB taxonomy): Bacteria > Pseudomonadota > Alphaproteobacteria > Rhizobiales > Rhodomicrobiaceae > R-RK-3. Next base: position 1,119,415 of record CAVSXH010000005.1, read on the forward strand.
CATCACCTGGCCGGGATCGTAGCCGTCGCCGCGCGGGCCTACGCATCCGCTCACCACGATCGGCAAACTGTCGGTCTCGAGACTTTGCTCGGAGGGCTTCCAGCAAGGCAATCGCCTCGCGGTTGATGGCGGGCCAGCTGTTCCGGCGAATAGCCGAGCTTGTTGTCCCCAATCGGCGCTTGCCCGCCAGGTCGGCGCTTCCAGGATAAAGCCATAGCCGCCGGCTTGTGCGATGGCGATGTACAGTCCGAAATACTCCCGCAAGGTGGCCCGGCCTTCGGCGCTGCGCATCAAATCAAAGGCGGCGAAATAGGGCAGCTCCATGCCCTTATGGAAGATCAGCGTCGTTTCCAGGCCGCCATCGGTCAAGAACAGCTTGCCGCCAAGCTGGGGCAATCTCGCCCGATACTTGCTCATGTCATCTCTCCGTCTCGGTGTTCCGGATTTTTTCGTTGGCGCGGCGAAGGCGCCTCAGCACGCATCAACACGCGAGACGGCGCAGCTATTCGACAAGCGGAGTTGAGGGAAGCTTTGGCTGGCTGAACAAAAAATCGGCCGCCCTGAGGCGGCACTATGAGGCGCGGGGCGTTCGAAATCAGATGAGCGCGCGAGCCGCCGCGATCAGAAGGCTTTTGGGAATTACGACGGCGATTTCGCCTGCGCCGACATGTCTTTGCACCGCGGCGCTATTCAGCACGGCGGCGTCGAGCTTGCCGACAATCACCAAATCATGCGGATTGTCGCCTTCCAGAACCGTGGGGCAACCGCACCCGCGCGCGCCGCACGCTTTCGCCAGCACCTTGCCCTCCCTGGCCTCCTTTTCGATCTGCATTCCGAGCCTCCATCACAGATCCTTGCTGCCCCAATATTAACACAATTTTGACACATGTGCGTCCCCGACATTGGACGGGGCCAGTTTAGGGTCCGCTGCATCCTCGTCCGCGCGACCACGCTATTGACGCCACCAGCCTACATACATATGGTCTGCCGCAGAGCACGCGCGTCACCCGTGTCGTGCTCTGTGTTTCCGTGCGCCGATATATGCCTGGTGAGAGCGTGTAGCTCAGTCGGTAGAGCAACTGACTTCGATGTGGAGTTGCCACGGGGAAACCCGTGAACGAGATGGTGTCAAAGTCGGGGAACCCGTCCGCGTCGCGGCGACGGCAATCCCGAGCCAAGCCCCGCAAGGGGAAGGTGTAGAGGCCTGACGGCACCCGCCTACGTCCGCTGACGGATAGGGCGAAGGGAAGGTCCAGACCACGAACCCCGTAAGGGCGGCGGTGAAAGCCGTGGTGGTAAGTTAATCAGTAGGTCCTGGGTTCGAGTCCCAGCGCGCTCACCATTGTTAGACAGACAGTCCGGCTGGCGGATCCATCGGCCAGAGTTTGCATCGCCTTTTGAAATTGTGGGATCGGGCGGAGCCTGGATTCTCGCGTTTAGTCCCGCGGCTCGCGCTCATCGTCGGTGGCGAATCGGCATTTTTTTACGCGACCGGCACGATTCAGACCGCTCGCAAGAAGAGGAACCGCAACCTGAGAGTGAACCCGCCCAGCGGGATCGCGTTAAAATAGCGGCGACGCTATGCGCAGAAGCCATAGCAGCTATGAAAATTCGGCGCATGTATACTTTTCCGCGCCCGATGTATGCTGCGTGCGAAATTTTGTTGCCGGTCATTCTCAAATCCCCCATACTTCTGCGCATCGGGCGGCCTGTCGGACCCGGTGGAAATAGCTGACGGTCGCGCTTCGCGGCCGCGAGATAAGCCTGCTCTGGTTTTCCCCGACATCTGAATGACTGCCTCAACCGGCAGGCCTTATGGCTCGCCGGGACTTTCTGCTGGGGAAATATGGAGCATACGCATGCGTCAGTCTGGTACGGTCAAATTCTTCAATCAGTCGAAAGGGTTTGGCTTCATCACGCCGGATGAAGGCGGCAAAGACGTTTTCGTCCACATTTCAGCGGTCGAGCGCTCCGGCGTGCCGATGCTGGATGAGGGGATGCGCGTCTCATTCGAGACTCAGCCCGATCCGCGCGGGAAAGGTCCCAAGGCCATCAATCTTCAAGTATCCGAATAAGCGAATTTTTCATATGACGAAGGGGTGCAATGCCGTCGGCGTTGTATCCCTTTTGTTTGCGTGGAGGATCGCATGCGCAGCGCGTCAGGCTTCTACTTTCTCATATTCCTTTTCGCGGCCCACGGCCCCTGCGGTGGCGAAGCCGGTATCCAAGCAGGCGGCGCCCGGTATCTGTAAGACCTTGAAAGGTGAGTTTGTCGGCTTCGGCGAACAGACCACGCGCGGCGACGCCGAGAAAGCGCTGGAGCGCGAGATAGCCGCATGGGAGCAGCGCTCCGGACTGAAGGCAACGCCTAAAGATCGCAATGTGGCGTGCAAGGTCTATATCGGGTGGCTCAACGAGTTCGAATGCAAGGCCGAAGCGACGGTCTGCCGGAAGCGCATCCGCCAAGGCGCCCAGCAAAGCACCCGCCAAACGGCGTTTTTGACGGCTTGTGGCTGGATAGCCATAGCGCATGCAGTGAGCCCGGGTGATTATGCGCCGGATTCCGTCACACCTCAGGGGATTTCACCATGCTTATGTCAGTGCGCAGAACGCTGCTGGTCGCATGCGCCGCAGCAATGCTGCCGTCCGCCGCTTTCGCTAAGCCTGAATGCACGCAGCTGTTCTATTCCGTCAACGATTACGGCAAGGAAGGCCCGACGCGCGATGCGCAGGCACTTCTCGACAAATACATTGAGAAGTGGGCGCAGGAGAAGGGCATCAAGAAGTACAAGACCGGCAAGAAAGACGTCAGTTGCGAGTTGTTCCTCGATGCGATCGTCTTCAACGAATATACCTGCAAAGCCACGGCGAACGTCTGTTGGACGCCCACCAAACGCATGGCTAAGAGCAGGTTACTCGCTAACCGGCGGTCACATTGTAAAAGCCCGTAAAACGCACATTCGGCCTTTTTTTTAAGGGACGATGCCCATATATTAAGTGGGCCGGCTTGCCGGCTATGGCGATAAATGGCTATCGGAATAAACCTTTCGGACCCGGGGGCGGTACCCGGCGCCTCCACCAAAAACCCGTTCGCGAATGAATGGGCTTTTGCTGGGGGCGAACTAGGATCGACGAGGGCGTAAAGGGTATGTTTTCGCTCGGCATGGTTCCGCCGTCATCGGGCCGAATCAATAGTTGCAAACGACAACTATGCTGAGGCAGCCCTGGCCGCGTAATGCGGTTCGGAAAGCCGAATTAAAGTCCTAGACGTTCAGCACGGCTAGGCGCGGTTTGGAGGACACCGGGCAACAGAAGTCCTCCACTCAGCCGGAGGGGTGGTCCACCGGCCGTGAACCTAGCAAGCAATCTCGATGACGGTTTGAATGTCTGAGGACAAGATCCGCTACGATATCTTGGCCAGCGAGGCCTTACGGGGCATAATCCGGACCGTGCTCACGAGGGTGCAGAAGCGTGGCTTGCCCGGCGATCATCATTTCTACATCACCTTCGATACAGGCGCGCCGGGAACGATCCTGTCGAAGCGCCTTAAGGCCCAATATCCCGAAGAGATGATGATCGTGCTCCAGCACAAATTCTGGGATTTGCTTATTTATGACGATCGCTTCGAGGTGAAGCTGTCGTTCAACAGCATTCCGGAACGCCTGGTCATTCCATTTTCCTCGATCAAGAGCTTCTTCGATCCGAGCGTTCAGTTCGGCTTCAATCCGAATCTGTTCATGCCTGCCGGCGTTCTCTGCGGACGAGCCACAGCAGGACCTGGATTACACGGATGAAGAAGCTCGTGAGGAGCGCGCCGCCCTGCCCCGGCCGGCGCTGAAAATCGAAGCCGAAATCACGGACACGACGAGTCCGACGCGCCGATCCGCCAGGAAGAACAGCCAATGCAGCGAATTGGCGAAGGTCGTCGAACTCGACCTGTTCAGGAAGAAATAGCCCCGCCGCCGGTGGATCAATTTGCCACGCTCGGGCTTGCGGGCTTCGGTCCCCGCGACGTATCACATCATGCCGAGTTCGCGGGCCTTCTCCAAATCCCAATAGGTCGCCTCGATCTTGTGCCCATCGAGATCGCGGACGAAGCAGCCGTAATAGGGCGGCCCATAATGCGGCCGCGGCCCGGGAGGTCCGTCCCCTTTCGCACCCGCCTTAAGCGCGGCGTCGTAAAAATCGTGGACCTGTTGCCTGGTGGCGGCAGTGAAGCCGACATGCGTGCCGTTCCCGACCGACGCCTGCTGGCCGTCGATCGGCGTATGGACCCAGAATTCCGGGAATGACTTGCCCCATGCGACGGTATCCGGATGCTCCATGACGCGCCGGCAGCCCAGCGTCGCCAGGACCGCATCGTAGAACGCGACGGCCCGCCTGAAATCGTTGGTTCCCACCGACACGTGGCTGAGAATGCTCTGATCTTCCGCCATGTTTTCTCCGGTGCGCCGAAGCGCGGCATTCTTGCTTACCGCGCTGCCTTATACCAAATCTCTGAAAGTGCGACTCATGCGCCTCAATCCAGCGGCTGTGGAATTCCGCCTCGATCTGCAGGCGTCGCCCCCTCTCCCATGGGGAGAGGGTTGGGGTGAGGGGGTAAGCGTTTGATAGATAGCCATAAACCCCTCACCCGGCGCTTCGCGCCGACCTCTCCCCACGGGAGAGGTGAAGACAAGCGCTGATTGCACCGCATGAGTTCATGTCACTGGGTCTTAGTATTAGAGCCCCGCTCCGATTGAGTTGGAAGGGGTTCTATCTCTTTGTTTGGTCGCATTTTTCGGGACGCAAACCGGTACCCACTTCGCTGGAAATGCTGTCTCTTTGTTTGGTCGCATTTTCGCGACGCAAAACGGTACCCACCTTGCTGGAAAATGCTCCAGCATCAGCCGCGCATGGCCGCATCGTTTTCCGGGGCGACGGCTTAATCCCCATGCGGGCGGGGAAGTTCGCGATAGCCTTCCGCGACCCCCGCATCCACCAGGAGATTGCTCATCGTGTAGCGCCCTTTCGAGATGCTGCCTCGGATTTCCGGCACATAGGCAAGGCCCTTCCCGGTCGTCTCGCGGAAATGATCGAGAAGGCCGGTCAGCACTTCGCCAACGATTGTGCCGCCCACGGGTCCGAGCCTGTACCCACCGTCGGCGCCGTCATAATCGCGACGATAGGGGCCCTCGCGGCGTGGGCCATATTTAATGGAGGCATGACGGAATGAACCTCGATTGTTGCGATAGGGACCATCTTCGTTGTGCGAGACGGCGTCGCCATCGTCATCCCCATCGTCAGGCCCGGAATAGGGGTGCGTCTTCGTTCCGAAGGCGCTGGCTTCCTGGAGCAGATAGTACCAGAGAGGCGAGTCCGCGTTGCCGAGATAATATTTCACACGCTCGCTGGGCGCCAGAATATAGGCGCGCCATCCTTCGCCATACCCCCCCTTCCGGGGGCCATAGCCGCCTTGCCCGATGAGGCCACGCTCCTGCAGGACCGGCAGCACACGCTCAGCCACGAACTGACCGGACGGCAGATGCAGCGTTTTGCCTCTCACCAGATTACGGGCGGCAAGAGAACCCAGATCATTTTTGCCCACCGCGTTCGAGAAATTCAGCCGATGCAGGCTGCGCACCAGCTCTGTATCGATCTTGCGCGAATAGTTGAAGCCTTCCGGTCTCTCATGACCGATTTCGAAGAAATAACGCCAATCGACCAGAAAGCGCGGCGTGACCGGCTGAAAGGCGCGCGGACCCGAACGCTGATCCGAGAGCAGATCAAAAATAGCGCCCTCGCGCAAAACATAGGCGTCGCGAACCTGGCTGTGGCCGAAGCGGTAAGCCGCCGCCGCGAATTCGACGGGGATATTGAGGCTGTGATAACCGCCGCCTTCATCGCGAAAGCCCTGCGGAAAGAAAAATTCGCGACCGTGCTTCAAGAACGCCGCCGTGAACTCCGGACCGATGAGGCGGGGCAGAAAGTCCTCCGCGATTATGCGATGATAATAGTGGATGACGTGATCGTGCGCGATCTGGAATATTTTGACCTTTGCCTTGTCGGGCAGCGCCTGTGCAAGTTCCTCCGTGTCGCAGCGCGAACCTGGTTTGCAATACTTCCACCTTTCACCGCCGAAATCGCGTTCGACCAGGATGTCAGCCGTGCGATTATGGAAGGCAACGAAAGCGGCATGGAGCTGCGAGATGATGATGTTCTCGTCATCTCGCAAATCGCCGACCAGCGCAACCGCATCGCCGCCGCCTGGCCGTAAATCGGCGCCGATTTCGTGCGGAACAGATCCGCGCGTGGCGGGTAGCCATCCAGGGCGATCAGATTGCCTACGCGTATGTAAGGCAAGCGGAAGAGATGCGGTGTGCGGTCTGGACCATCGCCGTAGACATTGTCGAGGTCGAGCTCCGGGGTCCGGTGATTGATCAGCTGGTGATCGCCGGTGATCTGACGGCCAAGCCGGCTGGTGGTATCGAGCGTAATATCATGATCGATGAACTGCCCGAGGAATGTGTAGCCGGCAGGAGTTTCGGTATTGCCGGCGGGGTGGCCGGATTTGCCTTCCTCGACCATCGCCCGGCCCAGTGCTATCAGGGCGCGGGTATCGTCATCTGATTTGCCGAGGGGAAAAAGCCGGCCATAGCCGTCACCCTTTCCTCCACTGCGGCCGGGATAGTTGTCCGCGTAAGGTCCGCCCTCGTCGCCGTGCTCGCGGTAACCATCGATCTTGGCCTTATATGGCGGAGCATCGCCATCACCGCGGTAACCATCGCCTTTGGCCTTATATGGCGGGGTATCGCCGTCATCGCGGTAACCATCGATCTTGGCCTTATATAGCGGAGCATCGCCATCACCGCGGTAACCATCGCTTTTAGCCTGATATTGCGGAGCGTGGCCTTCGTCACGTTCCTCATAGTCCCGCTTGATCGGCGGATAGTACGGAACCTCAAAACTCTTTTCCTTGGCCGGATAGCGCTCAAAGACGTTCTTGGCCGGAAAATACTGAACGTCGCGATCATATCCGTCATCGCGCCGGCCGTGCGAATAGGGGCTGCGGAGTGGCATGGGCGGCCAGCCCGAGCGCGGCGCATAGTAAGGGGAGTAGGGAGGTCCTTCGCCTGGAACCCTGAATAGCGAGCCGTCTCCCTCTTCCGCGGCAAGCGCGGGACGGAGCGCAAAGAGTGAGCTGCTCAGCGCAGCGGCAATAAGCAGGTGGCTCAACTTGACCGGTAGAGCCGCCGAAGAGGCGGAAAAGCATTGAATAAATCGATGGGTAACGCATAACCCTACTCCCTTACTTTGGAGTGAGTTTCGCCGAAGGGAATTAATGAAAAATGAAATCTTCGCAAATTAAATAAAACTGATATTCGCGCTGACGGGATAGCCTCTGTGCTTTGGTCGATGACTTTCGATCACGGGAGCGGCGGGCTGGGCCCGATGGCCTGAAATGACTGCCAACTGGCCTTTGGGCCAAGCGCGTCATGCGATATTCTCGGCCCATGCAACCGCGATCCGTTACGATGCTGGCATTCCGTGGCGTCCAGATTCTGGACGTCACCGGTCCGTTGCAAATGTTTGCCGCCGCCAATGACGAACTCGGGCAGACGGCCTACCGCATCGAACTGGCCGCGCCCGAAGCCGGGCCGGTTGAATCGTCTTCCGGCCTGCGCATCTGCGCCGACCGCAGCTTCGCCGGGATCGATGCCGAAAGGCTGGCGCAAATCGATACGCTGATCGCGGCGGGAGGTGATCGCAGGCTGCGCGCGGTTCTCGAAGCGGGCGAAACCACCAGAATTCTCGGCCTCGCCAAGGGCCGCGTCCGGCGCATCGCCTCCGTCTGCACAGGCGCGTTTCTCCTGGCTGCCGCAGGGCTGCTCGACGGCCGCCGCGCCGCGACACACTGGAACGCCGTCGCGCAGCTCCGCCGCTTCCGGCCGCAGGTGGAAGTGGACGGCGACGCGATCCACATCGAGGATGGCGGCATCTGGACCTCCGCCGGGGTGACGGCGGGCATCGATCTGGCGCTGGCGATGATCGAGGCGGATCACGGCCGCGAGGTGACACTGGCTGTGGCGCGCCGGCATGTCGTCTACCGGATCAGGCCGGGCGGACAGAGCCAGTTTTCGGCTGAACTCGCTAGGCAATCCGCATCCGACAAGCGGCTCGCCAGACTGACCGAGAGCGTCCTCGCCGCGCCCTCCGCGTCCTGGAATGTCGACAGGCTGGCCCAGGAGGCAGGTCTGTCGCTGCGCTCCCTGAGCCGCCGCTTCCGCCGCGAATTGAACGCCAGCCCCGCCGCATTCGTCGAGCGCGTCCGCATCGACGCCGCACGCCGCGCGCTGCTGGAGACCGACGCCTCCGTCGAGGCGGTCGCGCATGAATGCGGCTTCGGCTCACTGCGGCGCATGGATCGCGCCTTCGCCCGCATTCTCTCCGTCTCGCCGTCGGAATTCCGCAGTCTCTTCAAAACCAATGGATGTACCTCATGGCTTTCGAAATCGGCTTCGTCCTCTTCCCCAATCTCACTCAGCTCGATCTGACCGGCCCGTTCGAGATCCTCTCCCGGCTGCCGGGCGCAAAGGTGAGCATCGTCGCCAAGACGCTCGATCCGGTGCTCGGCGATAGCGGGCTCGGCCTCGTGCCGAACCAGAGTTTCGCGGCGTGCGGTTCACTGGATCTCATATGCGTGCCGGGCGGAATGGGGGTTCCGGCGGTGCTGCAGGATGCCGAGACCATCGATTTTGTCCGCCGCCAGGCCGCGGGCGCGAAATATGTCACCTCGGTCTGTACCGGCGCCTTCGTTCTCGGCGCGGCCGGCCTGCTTAACGGCAAACGCGCGACGACGCATTGGGCCTATACGGATCTGTTGCCGCTTGTCGGCGCGACGCATGAGAAAGCCCGCGTCGTTCGGGACGGCAATGTGTTTACCGGCGGCGGTGTGACCGCGGGGATCGATTTCGGCCTGACCGTCATGGCCGAGGTTGCCGGCCCCGAGGTCGCGCAGCGCGTCCAGCTTGCGGTCGAATATGATCCGGCACCACCCTTCCGGTCGGGCAATCCCGGCAGCGCTCCCGCCGAGGTGCTGGATGCTATCACGCCGATCTACGCCAAGCGTCTCGGCGACTACCGGGCCGCGATCGAGCGGGCGATGGCCGCTTGAACCTCCGTCAGTCGCGGATCGAAACGCGCCGTGCCAAGCATCATTGCGAAAAGTGGTCTTCCGGTTTTCGCGAGAAAATGATGCGCCAACAAAGAATCTAAGCAGGTCTTTTGTTGGGTAACCAACGAAAACCTGCTTAGATAAGCGGATGTGTGGACGATTTACACAATCCGACAAGACGCTGCCGGGCCTTGATCTCGTGGCGCCGGAGGAACCCATCGACGGCGAAACGCGCGCCACCCGGTATAATGGCGCGCCGTCGCAGGATTTCTGGGTCATCCGGCGCCATCCGAAAACCGGCTTGTATCATCGCGATCTGCTGCGCTGGGGGCTGATCCCCTATTGGTGCAAAGACGCCAATGGCGGGCGCAAGCCGATCAATGCGCGGTCCGAGTCGGTGGCGAATCTCGCCAGCTACCGCGAGCCTATGCCAAGCGCCGCTGCATCGTGCCGGTCGATAATTTCTTCGAATGGCGCAAGACCACGCCGCCGAAACAGCCCTTCGCCATCGGCATGGCGGATGGCTCGCCATTCGGTCTCGCCGGGATCTGGGAGAATTGGAAAGACCCGGCGAGCGGCGAGTTCATCCGCACATTCTGCATCCTGACCTGCCCCGCCAACGAGCTGATCGCCGGCATTCACGACCGGATGCCGGTCATTCTGCCGCCGGACGCCTATCACCGCTGGTTGTCGCCGCTGGAGCCGGACCCGAACGATCTGCTGCGGCCGTTCCCGGCCGAGCTGATGCGGATGTGGCCGGTTTCCGCCCGGGTGAATTCGACCCAAAACGACGACGCCTCGCTGCTCGATTCGCTCGATCCGGGGCCGTAGATCGGCTTGCCGCGCCCCTCCGGAGGGTCAAGAACCCTTGAACCTCCCCACCCGCCGCTCGCCCACCGCGCGCACGCCTTCAGCGAAATCCTCGGTCTTCACCTGCCAGGACTGCTCGGCGAATTCGTGGTCGGTCTGCGCCTTGACCGCTGCGGCGAGACCCTGACGCAAGGTCGCGCGGGTCGATGCACCGCCAGCGGCGCGTTCTCGGCGATCTCGTCGGCCAGGCGGCGCGCCTCCGCGCCGAGCTGATCCGGCACCGCGACGACATCCACCAGCCCCCAGGCAAAGCCTCCTCGGCCTTGATCCGGCGGCCGGTCAGAAACATCAGGCTGGCGCGCTGCTCGCCGATCAGCCGCGGCAGGGTGTGGGTGAGGCCGAAGCCGGGATGGAAGCCGAGCTTCACGAAGTTGGCCGCGAACCGCGCCTCGGGCGACGGCGACCCGGAAGTCGGCGACCAGCGCCAGGCCCAGGCCCGCGCCGACCGCCGCGCCCTGAATCGCCGCGACGATCGGCTTCGGCAGCGAGAACAGCCGCACCGCCTCGACGTAGAGCGGCGTTGATGCTCGCCGCATCGGAGCCCGATGCCCCGCGTCGCTGGCGTCGCGAGGTCGGCGCCGGCGCAGAAGCTCTTGCCCTCGGCCGCGAGCACGATGGCGCGGCATCGCCGGCTCGCCGTCCAGCGCCTCCAGCGCATCGGCCAGGTCGCGCATGCAGCTCGACGCTGACATGAATTGTGCGGCGGCCGGTGCAGATGGTCGACCGCCGGCGACGTGCCCGTCCAGCGCGACCGATACATCGCCGTATCGCTCAGCGACGATCCAGTACCTTTCATCGTTTCAGTCCCCAGCAGGTTGCGCGCCACCACCCACTTATGCACTTCGGTCGGGCCGTCGTAGATGCGCATCGGTGCGCACCTGCGCCGCCATCAGCTGCAGCGGCAGTTCCTTGGTCATGCCCATGGCGCCGAACGTCTGCATGGCGTGGTCGACGATCTCCTAGGCCATCTCGGTGGCGAAGACCTTGATCATCGAGATCTCGGTGCGCACGTCGCGCCGCTGGTCGAGCTTCCAGGCGCGTTCGTAGGTCATCAGCCGCGCGGCGTGGATCTTGCGTCGCCGCGTCGGCCACCCACCACTGGATCGCCTGGCGCTCGGAGAGCGGCACGCCGAAGGTCTTCCGCTGCGGGGCGTACTCGCAGCATCATGTCCAGCGCGCGCTGCGGCCATGCCGATCGACCAGGCCGCCATCTGCAGCCGCCGCGTGCGACAGCCGGAGCTGCATCGGCGCGAAGCCCTCGCCCTCCTGGCCCAGCAGCTTCCGGCCGGCACCCGGCAATCCTCCAGCGCGACCTCGTAGGTGAACTGCGCCGCCGATCATCGGGATCCGGCGCAGCACGTTGAAGCCCGGCGTGCCCTTGTCGACCAGGAAGGCCGAGATGCCGCCGCGCGCGCCCTTCTCCTTGTCGGTGACCGCCATCAGGATGGTGAAGTCGGCGTCGGCCGCGCGGCTGATCCAGATCTTGCGGCCGTTGATGACCCAGTCGTCGCCGTCGCGCACGGCGCGGGTGGTCATCGCGGCCGGGTCGGCGCCGGCGCCCGGCTCGGAGATGCCGATGGCCGAGACGGTGCCGCCGCGCACATAGGGCGCGAGGTAGCGCTCGCGCTGGTCCTCGTTCACCGTCGCCATCAGCATGCGCAGGTTCGGGCAGTCCGGCGGCAGGGTGTAGGGCGTCACGGTCTTGCCCATCTCCTCGTTGACGCCGACCATCGCCACCACCGGCAGGTCCGAGCCGCCGACGTCCTCCGGCGCGTCCAGGCCCCACAGGCCGAGCTCGCGCGAGCGCGCGTCGATCCGGCCGTGTTCCTCGGCGGGATCAACGCCAGCCCTGGCCCTCGGCGTCGCGCTCCAGCACCGCCGGCTCCAGCGGCATCAGCTCGTCGCGCACGAACCGCGCGACCAGGTCCTTGCAGCATGCGGTGCTCTTCGGCTAGATCGAAGTCCATCCCTCGCGTTCTCCGGCTTTCCCGATTGTGGAGCTGGAGAACGTCGTTCGCCAAGACGTTAATCCTGGCGATGGTCGTTTATCCTGTTGATGATGGATCGGGCTGCTGACGGCAGCGATAGTCCCGCGCTAAGCTATCGGTCTCGCGCCGCCCTAGTGGATAACCCCTGTCATCGTCACGGAATGGCTGCGCTGAGCATACGATCAAGCCGCTGCTCCCCAACTCCACGAAGATGTTGAATGCCAATGGTCATGCCATCGTGGCCCGCGGCTGGCTGGGCGCGGTACGTCCCAAATATGCGATCCAACCACGGCAGATTGAACCCGAAGTTGTTATTGGTTTCGCGCACCACAATTGAATGGTGGACACGGTGCATGTCGGGGGTGACGACAATCCAGCGCAGCACCTTATCCAGCCACAGCGGCATACGCACATTACTGTGACGAAACATCGAAGTTGCGTTGCAGCAAATCCCGGAAGATAAGGACTGCAACAGGAGGGGGGCCAAGCGCAGGCAACGACGCCGAGCTTGATGGCCATGGATAGTATGATTTCGACAGGGTGGAACCGGACGCCTGTCGTTACGTCGATTTCTTGGTCTCGCGTGGTGCATCCGGTGCAGACGCCACAATGCGGGCACGGCATGAAACAAGAATGCTGCAGATAGATCGCCAAGTCAAGCACTACGATAGCGAGCGGGATTGCCGCCCACGCCGGGAAGCGCCATGGCCTGAAACAGGCCCCAGCCTTGCGCCTCACAAACCAGAGCCAACCCAATGGCGGTCGTCGGAAACAGGAGCCGTCACCAGTAGCGTATCAAGCACGACAACGCCGAAGTTGCTGGGCCAACGCGTTGAGCGGGGCAGTTGTTAGCTCCGCATGGTGCGAGAAGTTCCCAGGCAGCAAGGATCGCCAGCACGCCGGCGAATGCTAGAAATCTCACCATGATTCGTTGGTCGCGGGCATTGCGGTTTCAGCCCATCGCATCGCCGCCTTGCGGGCAGCTTGATGGTGAACGAACCGATGCCCGCCCACCATGAATGCGCCAATGCCGCCGGATGGCTAGTATTTGACCGGGTAGTAGCGGCCGGTTTCGGAGTCCAATTGCAGCCGCGGCATCCGATTGCTGTGCACGCGGTCCAGCGAGGTTTGCGCGCGGCGCATCTCGAAATCGACCCTGGCGACTTCCCGCCTGATCCAGCGAGCGGCAACCCAAAGGGCGACGCTCATTCCAGCGATGATCATCATTTGCGGCAACATCATACACCTCAACAACGCCGTACATTACACGTTTGGCCAGAGCCTGATCCGTTCCGACTGAAGACAGAACGGGCCTTATCTCTTTGTTTGAGCATGATCTTTCGCGGGACCGGCATACACTCCCACGAGGGTCATGCTCTAAAAGCCAAACCTTGCCCAAATTGCTCTTGCCTCGATGGCCGAGATTGCGTCGTCCGCAATACTCATCGCCGCATGTCGCGCGACGGAAGCGTCGAAGGCCGAGAGGACGCCCGGAATGCGCCGGCGAAACAGACCTCGCTCGGCGGAAACCAGCTTGAGCCGGACGTTCTCGCCGTACAGCTCGCGCATTTTCGTCCTCACATCCATGATGCCATCGACGAGGCCAAGTTCAAGTGCTTGCCGTCCGCTCCAGAATTCGCCTGTGAATAACTGGGGCTCCGCGGCTTCGATCTTCTTGCCCCGCCGCTCGCGCACGAGATCGGCGAAGTCCTTGTGGATTTCAGCCTGGAGAGCCTTCAGGCGGACGATATCCTCCGGCTTTTCCGGCTGGAAACTGTCGAGCATCATCTTGCGCTCGCCTGCCGTATGCACCCGGCGCTGCACGCCGATCTTTTCGATCAGATCCACGAAACCGAAGCCGGCATAGATGACGCCGATCGAGCCGATGATCGAGGAGCTGTCGGCGTAAATTTCGTCGCCCGCGCACATGATCATATAGCCGCCCGACGCCGCGACATCTTCGGCGAACATATAGACGCGGACGTTCTTTTCCCGCGCGAGATCGCGGATGCGCTGATAGATGAGGCGCGACTGCACCGCCGAGCCGCCCGGCGAATTCACCTGGATGGCCACCGCGCGGCCGCCCATCGAGAACGCACGGTCGAGCGTATTGGCGAGGTTCGAGATCGACATGCCCTGACGCAGCGGCGTCGCGGCGCCGATGACACCCGTCAGGCGGATGACCGGCACGACCGGGTCACGGCGAAAAAGGCGTCTGATTTTCTTCGGCAAATTCATTGCTTAAACTGTGACCAGGGGTGTTCGAAGGATGAGGAAAAGGTGTGAACGAACTGTTTCCGGCAAAAGGAGGGGACGACGCGCTGTGGCAACGAATCCACAGCCATGCCAAGCTTTTCCCCAGTTTATCCATGCTTTGCAGATGTTATTCCGCCGGCGCAAGTTCAAGGCCCGAGCCATTGCGTAATATCGGCTCGGCCTCGGCGGTGAATGCGGTTCCCGGCGCCATGCAGAACCATGCCACGCATGAGCCGAAGCGGCGCGCGGCTGCCCTTGCGCCCCTGGATCAGGATGCGCGTCGCGGGCATATGTTCGCGCGGATAAAGCGGATAAACCACAAGCCCGCCGAAGCGTCCTCGCAAAAAGCCGAGCAGCCGGGGAAGCGCATCCGCCCGATGTACGATCGTGACCGTCCCTCGCGGCTTGACGAAGGCAGCAAGGCATTTGATCCAGCTTTCCAACTCGCCGGCAGCGGAGGCATGATGGGCGCGGCTCAGCATCGGAGCCGGCGGCAGCCGCGCCTCGCCGGCCTCGAGGAACGGCGGATTGGCGACCGCGTGGTCGAAGCTGTCCGGCGCCAGCCCCAACGCGAAAAGCTGGCTGAGCGGAGCGCCGACATCGCCGCAATGAAAGGCCGCGCGATCGGCAAGATCGTTGCGCACCGCATTATGGCGGGCCAATTCGCAGAGATCGGCGTCGATTTCCACCCCTGCGACGTCCACGCCCTCCACCCGGCGCGCGATAGCCAGCGCCACGATGCCGCTGCCCGCGCCCGCATCCAGCACCCGCTCGCCGGCTTTCGCCGGGCAGGCGGCGGCGAGGAACACCGCGTCGAGACCGGCACGGGAACCATGCACCGGCTGCGCGATCATCAGCTTGCCGCCGAGAAAGGCGTCCTCGGTGGTCTCCATGCTGGCTTGCGGCGCCTCCACGTCACTCGGCATCGGGTTGCGGCGGCGGATTGGCAATAGCCGTGCTGACGATCTCCCTGGCGGCTTCGTAGTCCTCTTCGTTCACCATCACCCGCCGCGCCAATGCGCCGATCACGCCGTCCAGAGTGCCGATATGGAGATCGGCGATCTCATGATCGATATTCGCCTCGTTCAAGAGCGCGTCGATATAAGTCAACAGCACCGGGTTGTTGCTCTTCATCAGCTCTTTCATATCGCCTCCAACAATGCCGCACCCTTGCAATCACGGCTTACGTGCCAACTGGTTCCGCCTTGTAACCGGGCAGTCCCGTGCCGAAATCAAAGCTTTGTCCTCCCGGCGACGGTAACCGGGAAGCTGCGATGATTACATCGTCGCATGGACAAGATGCAAGCTTGACCCGGCGCGAAAGGGTGAGGCTAATACTTCGCGGAAGAGA
Source organism: uncultured Alphaproteobacteria bacterium (assembly GCA_963731855.1). Lineage (GTDB taxonomy): Bacteria > Pseudomonadota > Alphaproteobacteria > Rhizobiales > Rhodomicrobiaceae > R-RK-3. Next base: position 1,135,034 of record CAVSXH010000005.1, read on the forward strand.
GCGTTCCATCAGAAAGAGGCGCGAAGTGGGTGTGGTCGTCCCGTTAGAGGAAAAGCGCGAGCCGCTCGACAGGCTGAAGCCGCTCATGGCTCTGGTCGGCGACGACATGGAGCGGGTCAACGAGATCATTCTCGACAAGGCCCGTTCCGATGTCGACCTGATACCGAACTGGCGCGGCATCTGATCGATAGCGGCGGCAAACGGATACGCCCGATGCTGACCATCGCCGCGGCCAAGCTCTGCGGTTATAACGATACGGGCCACGTCAAGCTGGCGGCCAGCGTCGAATTCATGCACACCGCCACGCTGCTGCATGACGATGTGGTCGACGAAAGCGATTTGCGGCGCGGCAAGATCGCGGCGCGGGTGCTCTGGGGCAATGAGGCGAGCGTGCTGGTCGGCGATTTTCTCCTCGGCCAGGCGTTCAAGATGATGGTCGAGGTGGGGTCGATGGGCGCGCTTCGGGTGCTCTCCAACGCCGCCGTTGTCATTGCCGAAGGCGAAGTGTTCCAGCTTTCCGTGTCGAAGAACATCGCCACCACCGAAGATGAATATATGTCGGTCATCGACGCCAAGACGGCGGCGCTGTTTTCCGCCGCCGCCGAAGTGGGCGGCATCATCGCCGAGCGGCCCGCCGAGGAGCAGGCGGCGTTGCGCTCCTATGGCAGAAATCTGGGCCTGGCCTTCCAACTCGTGGACGACGCGCTCGACTATTCCGGCGAGCAGGCGAGGCTCGGCAAGACCGTCGGCGACGACTTTCGCGAGGGGAAGATCACCCTGCCGGTCGTTCTGGCCCTCCGGCGCGGCAGCGAGGACGAGCGCGCCTTCTGGCAGCGCACCTTGCAGGAGAGCGAGCCCCGCGAGGGCGATCTGGAGCGCGCCATCTCATTGCTGCAAAAATACGGCGCCCTCGACGACACGATCGACCGGGCGCGCCATTATGGCCTGATGGCGTGCGAGGCGCTGGCGATTTTCCCCGGGGGGCGTGAGAAATCCGCGCTGCTGGACGCGGTGGAGTTTTGCATCAGCCGCGTGCATTAAGCGCGGCGCCGCGGCGGTTCGGCGCCGCAGAGCTGGAAAGCGGGATCAAGCGCAAGTCAGAAATAAAAACGGGGCGCTAGGCCCCGTTTTTATTCTCAACGCTAGTCTTCAGTTTATTTCAGCGGCTCTGCGTATTCGTCTTGGAAGTGGTAGCTCAGGCGCGCGCGGACGACGAAGAGATCGTTGTCGTCTTCATGCACGAGCTTGTACTCCTTGCAGTAAGCTTCCCATTCCTTGCTGTCATCGCCATCGCCGAAGAAGTAATAGAGACCTTCGACGCCGACGCTCCAGTTTGACGAAAGCTTGTACTCTGCGCCAACGCCGACCACAGCACCGACTTCGCTATCTCCGGAAAAGTCGAGCGACTTCTTGAAGTAGTCGTTGTACATCACGACGCTAAAGTCATCCAAGCCGGCGAATGCGACACCTGCGGTGACGTAGAGAAGGAGATTGTCCATCGCATAGCCCAGGCGAGCACGCAAGGACGCAAGGTAGTCAACACCGTCGCCGAAGCTGGCATCGGCTTCAACACCGAAGACCCGGTCGCCGGACTGCCAATTATAGCCTAAGTGCACACCGCCAATGAACGTGACGTCGTCGTCATCGTCTTGAAATTTGACGTGCTCAACTTCTTTCCAGTCGGACCACTTGTCGCAAGATTGCAACCTACGCTCCAGCGTCCTCGCGTAGCATTCCCACCATTTCTTGTATCTCTATGACATTTGCTGGTGTCGCCGCCATCATTCCATAAGCCGCCTACATGTCCGCCGACATACAGCCCGCCCCAGATCGGCGCCACGGCGCTTCATACGGTGTATCCTTATAAGACCCGCCCTGACTGGACAGGTCCGCCGCGGACGCTGCGTTAACGCCCCCCACCATCGCAACAACCGCGGATAATACCGCCAATTTACGCATCAATCCCTCCACTGCAAAGTGCCCCAAAAAGTGTCCACCACGCGTCGTTGACTGAGTGCGCGCAGGTGTCTGTTGTTACGGAAAGCCAGGCAGGGAAAGATTGCAATCACTATGAGTAATCGCACATCGACATTGTGGCGAACTGTGTCTGTTCTGTGACGAAAACTACAACCTATGGTTGTTATAAGAAAATTACTCTTCTTTTGATTGGTGAAATCTACGGGTTTCACTGTCTCTTATTGAGACATTTACTGATCTATCCAACCATATCAAAAAAAGAGGCAGCCAAGAGCTGATGCTTGGCTGCCGAGGAGATGAGAGGAGAGTTTACGAAGGTATTTTTACTTGAGAGGTTCGAGAGCTTCGTGACCGCCGGTGATCTTGTAGCTCGCGCCGACCTTGATCGCGTCGAAGCTAAGGTCCACTTCGCTGGAGAGCCCGTCGCCCAGCGAATGATCTTCCTCGCCGAAGTCGACATGGGAGTATTCCACCCGGACGCTGAAGCGGTCGGAATGGCATGCTCGATGCCGAGGCCGGCGACCCAGCCGACATGAGTTTCTTCGCCGCTGATACCGTGGCCAAAGAGGTTGATGTCCGTCTGGACTTCGCCCCAGGCGACACCGCCGAAGCCGTAGAACAGCGTCCTGCCCGCTGCATAGCCCAAGCGGCCGACCGCGGTGGCGTACCAGTCGAGCGAGCGCTCGCATTTGGCAAGGCCCAAAAATCCGCATGAATCGGATCCGTCTATGTCCGTGCCGTTCAAGCCGAATTCGACGCCGAACACGAGATCATCGCGCTGGAAATTATAGCCGACATGGACGCCATAGATGGCGCCGTCGACGTCATAGTCGGAGCTGAACAGGCTTGCGAAGTCGAAGCCGCCCTCACCTTCGCCGAAGCGAGCGCGCTCGACGGTTTCATAGTCTTCTTCGTCACGTTTGTTGAACTTCAGCCGTCCCGACGTGTCACCGGCACCGAAGCCGGCCGAGCCGCCAACATAGAGACCGGCCCAGATCCGGCCGGGGCGTCATAGGCGACGGGAGCGTCCTTCAGAGAACCTCCCTTGGCGTGGAATCAGCCGCATAAGCCGTCGTGCCCATGGTCGCGGTCGCTGCAAAAGCAGCGATTATTGCTCTGCGCATTTATATTTCCCTCAAAAGTGCCCAAACGCATACGCGACAGTTACAGCTGCGGAAATTCCGCATCCCCCATCGGCGTTCGTGGCGCCGCGACGCGAAGAGTTATGGTGATTCGCCGCGGAACAACTTGGCGACTTGCGGCGGCGGAGTTCAAAACTCCGAATTGTGGCAGTCACACCACAATTTATGCAACTTTAAATTGCATAAATACTTGACGACTACCTTGCTTGATTTGGCTTGCGATGGTCCAACTGAGTAATACCAGATCTCTGAAAGTGCGACCGACGCGCGTCAATCATCGTCGGCTGTAAATGTCCGCCCTTAACGCGGAGGCGTCGCTCCCTCTCCGATAGCGGGAGAGGGTTGGGGTGATGGGTAAGCAGTTGATATATAGGCGCAAAAACCCCTCACCCGGCGCTTTCCGCGCCGACCTCTCCCCATGGGAGAGGTGAGGCTCGTGCCGGTCTTACGGCATGGGTTCATGTCACCGGGACTTGGTATAAGCGCCGCGCCCTTGGGGAAGCTCAACCGAGGCCTGCGGGGAGCCCATAAACCGCATTGGTTGCCATCTGCGCTTTTGTGCGACGCTTGGCTTGGAAAGCCCTCCTGCTTATCTGGAGACTGGTAGCCTCGCCTACCGTGTCGATCTGACTTCCACACGCAGCGCATTTGCCTTTCCCATTCAGCAAGATTTGTCGCCTCCACTTCCCAACGCGGGCATTTGCAGCGAACTCAGCGTTCGCCTTGGAAGAGGTCACCTTCGCTGCATTGGATGTTCGTCGAGGGACCGGGCCACGCCAGGCGTCTGGCGTGTTGGCTGCTTGCTGCAAGCAAGCCCGCAGCCCTTCGCAACCCTCTTTGATGACGATGGCGTTCCCTTCCGCGAGAGCTACCGCCCGCAGCGCGGGGATGAGAAGCATTTCCAGCAAAGTGGGTGCCGGTTTGCGTCGCGAAAATGCGACCAAACAAAGAGACAGGGCCGCGTTCCGATGAATCGAACGGAAAGGCTCGAGGAGCAGGGGTTCCGAACAGCTATCCGGACGATGCGCCACCGCGAACGCCGGGCATGAAAAAGCCCCC
>CAVSXH010000006.1:0-263035 GCA_963731855.1 uncultured Alphaproteobacteria bacterium
CTCTTCCTCACCCACTGAGAAGGCCACGACCGGAATGTCAGTGGCCTTCACGCGTTGGTTGGCTTAGCTCCTTGTAGAAGGGCACGTTGGCGTCGCCGTTGATGGTCGAAACCACCGCCGTCTTCTTGCCTTCCGCGCCGAACTTCTTGATGGCGGCAACGCGCGTCTGCCAGTCTGAATGGCCAAACGGCGTGTAGCCGATGGAGATGTCGGCCGGCGCGACGCCCTTAGCCAGCAGGTAGGCCTCGAGGATCTTGTTCGTGGTGCGCGGATAAACGTAATCGGTGCCTTCCAGCACCCAGCGCTTCACCTCGCCGCCGTTCTTGCTCATCAGGTAGTCGACCGCCGGGATCGCCTGCTGGTTCGGCGCGGCGCCGGTGTAGAACACGTTGTCGACGACTCTTCGCCCTCGTACTGCACGGGGTAGAACAGCAGGCCGTTCAGCTCCTCGAACACCGGCAGCACGGACTTGCGCGAACCGACGTCCAGCAGCCGAAAACGGCCGCAACCTTCTGCTTCGGGATCAGCTCGCGCGCTTTCGGCGAACAGCGGCCAGTTCGACGCGGGATCGACGACGACCGGCTCGAGCTTTCCCCATCAGGCCGCCTTCTCATTGATCTCTTCGAAGTCATCAGCGCACGTCCTTCAGCGACGTCTCGCTGATCGCCATGGTGCCGGACAGCGAGTGCAGGATGCCGACCTTGATCGTGTCCTGGGCGATGGGCGCTGCTCGCACCGATGGCCAACCCCGTCGCCAAGCGCGACACCGCGCAACAGCGCGCGCCCCGTAAAATCCCATGTGAACCTCCAAAGGCAGTTACCTACGGATTTACCAATGGCAAGGCGTGTGCCAGTTGCTCTAAAGGCGCTGCGGAGAGCTGCATAACCGATTGGCAATAAAAGTCATTCTGGATGCCGCTGATACGCACGCACCGGAACGCATTTCGCAGGCGCAGCATGCAGCGCCTACTCCTCAAGCACATCGCCGCTTGTTTTGCAGGCGGCCAGCCCAAACTGCCTGCGCAATAGGCAAGGCCCGCTTCGACGGCCGGCCTCAGCTGGGGAAGGGAGCTTTGCTCGCCATCACTGCATGCGCACTTACTGCGGTGCCAGGTATTTTATGACGGCTCCGGAAACGGCGCCGCCGATGACGCATGGCAGCCCGACCTCTGGATGGCCCAAGGCGCCAACGACGATGCAGCCCAGCGCCAGCGCGGTCTGCCCCGCGGTTCCCCACCAGACCATGTTGCGGCCGCTGGCAGGCCCCTTGCGCTTCAACTCCTCGATGGCGCCCATGGCGTCCTTGCGGATACGAGACGTCTCGAAGGTCTCGGCCGCCGTGATGACATCGCGCAGCGGCTGCGTCACGTCCTTGGGCCGCGTGTTCAGCTCCTGGTCGAGATAGTCGAGCAGGTCCTTGTCCTGCAGAGCGTTGTTGGCGAGCGTCCACTTGGCCATGTTGCCGAGCGTCAGCTTCTCGACGTTGTCCAGGTCCTTGCTCCACGGCAGCGTCGTCAGAATGCGGCCGACATGCTCGGTCGATCCCGTGGCGAAGTAGTAGCCCCACAGCGTATCGAGCGCGGCGGGCGTCGTGTCGAGGGACAGCTTCATCAGCGTCTCCCCCTTGCCGTACAGATAGTGCTCGATCAGCACTTTGCGCGCCGGCATGCGCTCCACGAACTTGCCGAGCAGGCCCTTCCAGTCAGGCAGTCCGGAATAGGCGATAGCGCGCACGATGACGACTTGGTCTTCCGGCGGCATCGGAAACATTTGCGCAACAAGCTTCTCGGCGAGTTTCGGATTGGCGCCAAGCACACCGGCCGTGAAGCCGACATAGACGCCCGCGGCATCAAGATCCTTGAACAGGGCCAGCTTGCTCATGGCCTGCACGGTCATGGGCAAGCGATGAGGTTCCGGATTTTGCCGATAGTTGTTGATCCAACGCAGGATGTCCTGCGACGAGGTCATGGGCACTGGAGGCGGTTGCTGCGGCCGGGGATTTGGGTTTGGGCGTCGCCGCAGTCACGGCGGTCGCCGCACACATGACGAGCATCAGGATGGCCGACAAGGTACGCATGATGACCTCCAAATACTCATAGGATCGGCTGGCCGCCGTCCGGCCGATCATTTCTTGCATCACCAACAGAGAAAGGGCAGGTGGCCGTTTTGTGACCGGCAGCGTCGTACTCACTCCCACTCGGCCTTCCTAAGGTTGCATCAACCATTCTGCCGCGTCAGGCGGCCTGACGGATCGAGTGAACCATTTAACAACCGAGTTATGTTGGAATTGCCCGGTACTAAAAGGAACATGTAGCCAAGTTGAGGCGAGTTGCGCCGTGGCGTTGCTATTGATCGATGATCAGGGGCACCTCTGGGATGGAGCGTCCCGGACGCTGCGCGCGTCGTTCGAATCGCCGTATTGGGGGCGAGTTTTCCGATTACGCCGTGACCAACCTCGGTTTCGTCGCCGCCAATGCCTATGGCGGCTCATGCCAGGTGCGGCTGCGGCCGGACTTCATCACCGACGCCGCGCACAACAGCCTGAAACACTGGCTGAGTCGGGCGCATCGACCGCATCGTCCTGTCGTGGCTCGACAAGGAATGGCATCATGAGATGCTCAAATCGCGCGAGACGGCCATTGCCCGCGTCGCCGAGCTGGCCGAGCTCGCCAAGCAGGCGCGGCCGAAGGATTTCCTCGCACATGCCGTGACGGCCAATGAGTTGCCGGAGAGCACCGCACTGGGCATCCTGCTGCGCTATTGGGAGCGCCTTTCGGAGCCAGAGGGCCACGCCTCGCTCATGAATTTGTTGAACAAGGCCTTGGGCAACCGCTACGTCCTGGTCGGACAGGATCATTCAACGGACAAGATGGTGTTCCGGGAGTTTGGCGGCGGCCTGTTCAATCACTACGAAGCCTGGCGCGCCAACGGCGTCGGCGTCGCCCTCGACGCCCTTCCCGATCATGAGTACGGGCTGTGGGCGGCCGATGCCTACAAGCAGGTTCTGGTCCAAGGGGAGCCGCGCATCCATGACGTGGATGCGCGTCAAATTGCCCCACATCGGCCGGACTTGCATGCGCTACCGGCGCGTCATTGTGCCGATCACGGCGGAAAGCAATGACAAGGTCATGCTAGGCGGCTCGATCATAGACAATCGGATCGATCTCCGCATTGGCCTCGCCTAGATACTTCGTGAAGTACTGCATCAGCTCGGCGGCACTCGACCAGATGAAGGCGAGCCGCAGGTCGCCGAGCATGGAGTTCTTCATCACGACGTCCCACTCGACGTGCGCGTAGCCGGCGCGCTCCGCCGTCCCGCCTTTGACCACGTCCTCGGCCATGAAGCTGACGATGGAGTTGGTGTACCACTTGGTAAGTGCATAGGCCTTGGTCAGGCGTGGCAGGATCGACGTCAGCCCTTGCCGCCGGTAGTCGGGGTGATACCAAACGGCGCCTGAGAAGACGACGCGCCCCCTGAAGCGGTTCATCGAATTGGCCGAAACTGTGCAGGTCTCGCCCGGCTGTTTGAGCCGCTCCGGGTCAGTGTAGAGAAGCCGCAGGTTTTCCGTCTCTTCCTTGGAAAGTCCCCTTCAGGTTGTAAAGACGTCGCCGCCTGTGCGGGCGATCACCTGACCGTCGTCGTTTCGCCCAAGCAGGGCAAGAGCCGTTGTCATCGTTGAAGCCGCTGACCTCGGCGTTGAAAACCGGAAACAGCGGGCGCCAGCTTTCGCTGTTCTGCCGGTTGACATGCAGCAGCCTGAGCTTCTGAGCCGGCACAAACGACAGATGGATTTCGCGTTTGCACAGTCGTCGTCCCATCGCAGAAAGAGCCGTGCCAGCAATTCCGCTGGGCCCCCCTCGATGGAGACGTGTGAGAGAAACGGCTTGCCGGCGCGCGCAGCAGATGATCTGCGCAGGAACGGCGACGCAATACGCTGCATGACGCACTCCCCCAAGGTTAATAAATCATTAATCCCTCCCCATGATTAATAAACTGTTAAAACGTGGTATGAATTTGAATAAATGTTAAATGACTCTGGCTGGCGCGTCCTTCATAGCTGAGTCCCAGAAGCCCGCCGCTGACGGCGCGGATCTCGTCTCTGTTCAGCCAGCAGCCATCCACCTTGCTGCGGCTATAGCTTTCCAGCCTGAGATGGACGCCGGCGATCGTCGTCACCGTGCCCGACGTTCCCATCAGATGGGCGCCCCCCCTGGCGACATGCCGCGCCAGCCGGTTGGTCTTCTCGAAGGGCAGCAGCTTTTCCACGACATCCCCGACCATCGCCTCGAAAAGCGGCTCGTCGACGATCTGGCCGCCGAATTTCTCCGCAAGTGTAACCACCCCGACGGGTAGCGATGTCCAGGCCGCGATCGCCGCCTGCACCTTGGCGCGGTCGCCGATGGCCTGGCGCTTGCCGCTGTTGAGCCGGCGCAGATCGAGCCAGATCAACTCGGTCGAGCCGCCGCCTATGTCGAAGACGAGTGCCCAATCGCAGTTCCGGTCGAGCAGCGACGCGCAGCCCGCGACAGCAAGCCGGGCCTCGGTCTCGCGGCTGATGACCTCGATGGCCAGGCCGGTTTCCTGCTGCACCCGGCAAACGAAATCGCTGCCATTGGCGGCGACGCGGCACGCTTCGGTGGCGATCAGACGGGAACGGTGGACGTTGCGCCGCTCCATCTTTTCGGAGCACACTTTCAGCGCCTCCAGGGTCCGCACCATGGCGGCTTCGGAGAGACGGCCGGTCTGACTGACGCCCTCACCGAGGCGGATGATGCGCGAAAAGGCGTCGATAACCTGAAAACCGCGCCGCGACGGGCGGGCGACGAGTAGACGGCAATTATTGGTGCCGAGATCGAGAGCGCCATAGACCGGCGGGCAGCCATTCTGATGCGTGTGCCGCCCATGCCCATACTGGCCGAACTCGCGCGCCGGAAAAGTGCGTTGAAGAGGCAATGGGTCGGTCCCGTGGCTGGATTTGCCGGGAACGATAGCGCCTTGTTGCGCGACTGGCCCTTGCTCACTCCCCTCGGTCACTCTCAGCCCTTTGAAAAGCGGCGTTAAAACGTGTTCAGCAATTTGTTACTTTATCAGCCGCAAAGCTGCCGTAAAGCGATTCCCGTTCGCGGCTGTTGCCCGCTTTCATCGCGGTCACCGATCACAGCATAGGCCTTCGAGGCAAATATTCCATTGCGGGCGGCCTACAATTGCCACCTGCAAAGACCGGAATCCGCATTGCGCCGGAACTCCCTGGCGGTTCGCCGTTTTTCCAATCATGACCCGTCACCCTCACTGGCGCGCGCCGCCATTGCCCCTTATTCTGGCCCGAACACGCCAGATCGTAACCGGTGCGGACACATTACGAGCGTCATGACGAAGCAGGAATCGCAACTACCAGCCAAAATGCAAATCGCCAGGGGAAGCTCCAAGCTGCGCGGCCGGCTTCACAAAGTGGCGGGGGCGCTGACTCACGCGTTGTTCGCGTTGACCATCGCGCTGACCTTTGTGAGGAACGACACGCCCAAAGCCGCCGCGACTGATCCGGACGGAACCGCCGCCTGGCAGACGCAAGCGTCCGGGCGAAAAACGCGGGCAAGTCAGGAGCGGCTGCCTGTAAATGATGATCGCTCGCCCGTGAAACCGAGTGCGGCCGAAAGCCCGCGGGACACGTCCTCCGCGCCGGAAGCGGATGCCCAGCAGGTCGCGGCTGCGGACCCGCGAGTTGAAGCTGAGGGCGAGAACGCTGCTTTACCGGATGGCGGGGACGCAGACGCCAATACGGGGTCGGATGAGATGGTCCTGGCGCAGAGAAACAGGCGCAAGCGCGAGGAGCGTACGGAGCCCCCCGCCCCGCCGCGGCCGCCGACGGATGAGGAGAAAACGCGATTCAAGCCGCTTCTCGACCGGCTCGTTGCCGCATATCCGGAGTTTCTCGCCAGCCATGACGGCACGCAGCTCACATGGAAGGACGGCACCGTCATGCCGTTCGACGATGGCAGGCAGAAGACCTTCGAGGAACGGCTCGTGGAGGCCGATCTGGACGATCAGTTTCTGCTCACCTATATGCCCGGTCCGACGCTGGACGATCCGCTCGTCAATTTCGATCCAGGCCGGATACGGAGCGAAGGGTTTTTCAGGAAAATGTATGGCGATTGCAAAAAGGGGGAGGTGCAGAAGAAGCTCGTTTCGGTTCCCTGGTTGCCGAAGCATGGCGGCAAGCCGATCAAGGTGACGCCGGTCAATGGCGTTGCCGAAAAGTTGCAGCGCGTTTCCGAGGAACTCGACGCTCTGCCGCAGGAGCTGATGAAATATCTGCTGCCCGCTTCGGGCACCTTCAACTGCCGCAATGTCTCCCGCACCGACCGGTCGAGCGCACATGGCTTCGGCATCGCGATCGATATCAACGCCAAATTCGGTGACTATTGGGAGTGGAACCGACCGAAGCGGGCTGAGAATTTACCTTATCGCAATCAGGTGCCATGGGAGATCGCGGCGATTTTCGAGAAGCACGGCTTCATATGGGGTGGGAAATGGTACCATTTCGACACGCTCCATTTCGAATATCGCCCTGAACTGATCGCCGCCGCCGAGGTCTCGGCGGCCGCGCAAGCCCCCGAGGCTGTGCCGATGCCCGAGAAGCAGCCGCGCAATCTCAATTGAGCCTCGTCCGCACCGGCGATACCGTCCGCCTAGTAAAGGTTCGGAAGGCGAACACGAAGATGCACATGCCGCACACGGTGTAGATCGTGAACGAAATGGCGATGGCGAGATGCGCCTTGGAGAGGGCGCCTTGGAAAAGCTCGGCCCCGTTCTCCGCCGGCAGGAAACGCGTGGCCTCCATTCCCGAATAATGCATCGAGGCAATGGCCAGTCCTAAGGCAACGGCGCCGAGCAGCGTGTCGATCACACCGCGCTCGCGGAATGCGAACCATAGCGCTACGCCGGACGCCTGAACCGCGATCAGAATGGAAATGAATACGCCGAGCCAGGAATAGGTGATGAAACAATTACCGCGTACCGCGTTCATGCCGAGATAATGCATTCCGCCAATGCCGGCGCCGAGGAACATGGCGCTGACCGGTAGCGTGTATCTACCGAAGGTATTGCGGCCGAAGATGGCGAAAGCGATCGCGGTGAAGATCACCGCCAGCACTGCGGAAATCGCGGTTTGGGTGATGTCGTAACTGAGGGGGATCGGCAGGATCACCGCCAACATGGCGATGAAATGCATGGACCAGATGCCGCCGCCGACGCCAAGCCCACCGAGGATGACGCGCAAAATCACCTCCGGCCCCTGAACGTGCCTAATGCCGGTTGTCACTACCAGCCCCGTGAACGATCCCAGGATCGCTATCGCGATCGATACGGCGACCAGGCCAGAATCATAGTCGAATTCCACAGCAAACCTCATCCGCATTGACCGCCGAATATCCGGCGTCGCCGGGCAGGGGCAAAATACAGCCTCCCCACCAGGAATAGTCCTCGCGCTTATACATGACGTATCAAATAATGTTTTGAAGTGCCGCTAAACTGGGTAAAAATTTGCGTCTTCCGTCACCCTGTAGGCAGATTCTGCTAAATAGCAAACGAAGCACAATTCCAATAGATCAAATTTTCAGGAATTGTCTGTGCCAGTTTTGCTGATGCCGGATCGGTTTTCTGAAGATCCGATGCAAGAGTTGCACAATGCTTACTATGATTACATCCGGAAAATTCCGTATGCAGTATCGGGAATGGGCGCATTCAGCGCAGCGGAGAGCGCAAGGGACAGCACGCGGCGGCTTTCGACCGGCGTGATGATCCCATCGTCCCACAGGCGGGCGGTAGCGAAATAGGGGCTGCCCTCCCGGTCATATTGATCGCGGATCGGCGTCTTGAAAGCCTCCTCCTCCCTTGCGTCCCACGTGCTTCCGTCTGCCTCGAGGCGCTCGCGCCGCACGGTCGCCAAGACGCTGGCCGCCTGTTCGCCGCCCATGACCGAGATCCGCGAATTCGGCCAGGAAAACAGGAAACGCGGCGCATAGGCTCGTCCGCACATGGCGTAATTGCCCGCTCCGTAAGAGCCGCCGATGATCAGCGTTAGCTTCGGCACATTGGCGCAGGCGACGGCCATCACCATCTTCGCGCCGTCCTTGGCGATGCCGCCCGCCTCATATGAGCGGCCGACGATGAAGCCGGCAATGTTTTGCAGGAACAGCAAGGGGATGCGCCGCTTGCAGCACAGCTCGATGAAATGCGCCGCCTTCAGCGCCGATTCCGAATAGAGGATGCCGTTATTGGCGATCACGCCCACTGGCATGCCTTCCAGATGGGCGAAGCCGGTGACGATGGTCGTGCCGTAATTGGCCTTGAACTCGTCCAGCTCCGAGCCGTCCACCAGTCGAGCGATCACCTCGCGCACATCATATTGCACCGCCAGCCGCGAGGGCACGATGCCGTGCAACTCGGCCATGTCATAGGCGGGCGGGCGCGGCTCGGCGAAAACCAGATCGGGGCTTTTGCGGATGTTGAGATGCGAGACGATGCGGCGGGCGATGGCGAGCGCGTCTTCGTCATCCTCGGCATAGTGGTCGGCGACGCCGGATTTGCGGGTGTGGACCTCGGCCCCGCCCAACTCCTCCGCCGTCACCGTCTCGCCGGTCGCCGCCTTCACCAGCGGCGGGCCGCCGAGAAAGATCGTCCCTTGGTTGCGCACGATCACCGTCTCGTCCGACATGGCCGGCACATAAGCGCCGCCCGCCGTGCACGAGCCCATCACCACGGCGATCTGCGGAATGCCGGCCGCGGACATGCGCGCCTGATTGTAGAAGATGCGGCCGAAATGATCGCGGTCGGGAAAGACCTCGGTGTGGAACGGCAGGTTCGCGCCGCCGCTGTCGACGAGATAGATGCAGGGCAGACGGTTCGCCTCGGCGACTTCCTGGGCGCGCAGATGCTTCTTCACCGTCATCGGATAGTAGGTGCCGCCCTTGATGGTCGCGTCGTTGCAGACGATCAGGCATTCGCGGCCCGACACGCGGCCGACGCCGGTAATGATGCCGGCGCCCGGGACTTCGCCGCCATAAAGCTCATGCGCGGCGAGGGGCGAGAGTTCGAGAAATGGCGAACCGGGATCGATCAGCTTGGCGACGCGCTGGCGCGGCAGGAGCTTGCCGCGCGCGGCATGACGTTCACGCGCCGCCGGCGGACCGCCGTCGGCGGCACAGCTTGCGATGCGACATGAGTTCGGCATTCAGCGCTTCGAAGCGATGCCCGGTGGCTGACGGAACTCTTCGCTGGAGGTCGAAATGCTGACTGAGGATTTTTCCCACGCGGTCATCCTGTCGCTCTGGTCCGCGTCTAGAGGATCACATCGCGGAGCGACAAGCCTTACGCTCGTTTCGGCCACCATTTCCACAGGTCCGCCCGCCGCTTTCCAAGCCTTGAAGCCGCCCTTGAGATGCGCGACATTGGCCAGGCCCATTTTCTGCGCGGTCTGCGTCGCGAGCGCCGAGCGCCAGTCAAGCGTGCAATGAAAGACGAAGCGTTTGGCCTCGCCGAAATCGGCTTGAAATAGGGACTGGCCGGGTCGATCCAGAATTCGAGCATGCCGCGCGGGCAATGGAACGAGCCTGGAATGCGCCCGTCCCGCTCGATCTCGCGGATGTCGCGGACATCGACGATGATGACATCGCCCCTCTCCAATCGGGCCATGAGTTCGTCGGGATCGACTTCCTCGATTTCCCGCCTGGCCGCCTGGATCAGGGCGTCGTAGCCGATTTTCATGGCTTTGGGCATGGGGGTGCGCTCTCTTTCTGCCCGTGGCATCGCGACAGAGCTTATATAAATCGGTCAAATGATTCAAGAACCCTGATTTGTCGGCGGCAATTCCTGCTTGTTTTTCCACCGCCGCCAGAAGACCCGGAAGCCCGACACCAGTTCGTCGGCATCCGGCATGCGCTCATGCTGCTCGAAAAAGCCGCGCAGATATTCCAGATAGGCGCGGCCCAGCCCATAGGTCAAGGCCGCGGCGGTGGTGCCGGTGATCGCCGAGCCGGCGATGGTGCCGATGCCGGGAATGAGCTTGGCGAATTGGCCGGCAAGGAAGCGTCCGCCCGCCGTCAGCCCCAGCGCGCCGATCAGCGTCATCGCCATGGCCTGGAGATCGGAGCGCTTCAGCTTCACGCCCATATTCAGACTGATCGCGATGATCATGCCGACCTGGATGCCGAACACACCCGCCGCATCGGCAAGCGGAATGGGGGTTGCGCCGGCCGCTCCCGCCGCCGCCGCCGCGCGCCGCACCGTCGTTTCAGCGCGCCGCAGCATGGCTTCGAGATTGCGCGAGGCGACATGCCAGGCGGCCTCGACGGCGTTGGGTATCGCGTTTTCGGTCGCCTGCAGCAGCTCGCCGAGCCCCATTTGCGGGAAGCTCTGCCCCTCCATCGCGATCGGCGCGGCGCGGACGCGCACCACGGCGCGCGCATCCGGGATCAGTTCCTGCACCTTCGCCTTGAAGGCCGGCGCCATGCCGGCCTTGGTCAGCACGACGATCACCGGAATGCCCTCGCGCGTCAGCAGCTTCACCAGCTCTTCCTCGCCCGGCTGCACCGTCAGGGACGGCTCGTCGATGCAAAGCCAGGCGACGTGGATATGGTCGAACGGGTCGCCCGAAGCCATTGCGCGTCTCGATCTCGCGCTTCAGGCCGTCGAGCGTCTCCTTGTAGCGCTCCATCTCCAGCCCCTCGGTGTCGCAGAGCCGGAGAATGTCGGCCTCGCCCGGCGACAGCGGATACCAGATGCGCCCGCGCGTCCGGGGCCGCCCCATCAGCGTATTGCCGACCTCCTCGCCGAAGATCGCGCCGATCAGCGTCGTCTTGCCGACACCGGTGCGTCCGGCGACGATGATGTTGAAGCGGCCAATGGTCTTGCGGGCTTCGGTCAATTTCTCTTCCCAGACTGAAAGGGGCAGACGGCCGGCGGCGCCCCGGATCGCATCCCACAGGCGATCGCCTTCGAGACGCGGTCGAGCCCGGCAGCGTTTCCGTCCGGCGCGCCACGGCCGTCCGTCTCGCCGAGGCGGGGACGCGCGGCGGCTTGTCCTTGCCGACCAGCCAGTCGAGCACGGGACGCCAGCGCCGCAGCCGCCCGCTTTTCCTTTGCCGCAGCTCGGCGAGATGCGTCGCGATCTGCAGCAATGTCGTATCGCCGCCGCCGGGAAAGCGCAATTCCGGTCCGGCGCCGGTCGGTTTGCCGCTTCCGCCCTTCGCCAGCCTGTTGATCGCGCGGTCGGCCTCATCGAGATTATGGAATTTTTCGGTCGCGCCGAGCCGCCGCGCCGCCCATACCGCAAGCCGGAAGAAGGGCGCGCGCTGCTTCTCGTCCTCAGCCGTAATGCGCTCGGCGATCAGCCGTTCCACTTCCACGCAAAGCGCATCGGCATTGCGGATTGCGCTCTCCGCCGGGAGAGCGTCGCGAATGGATTGCAGCTCCGCCTCGGTCGCGGCAAGCAGAAGCGGACGCAGATCGGCGGGATCGTCGAGCGCGGCGGCTATGTCTTCATCCGTTCGCATTGGGCCTGAACCTTGGGTCATGCTAGCATTTTCCGGCAAAGCGGATGCCGGTTGCGTCGCGGAAATTGCGACCGAATAAAAGCCCAAAGCCCCGTTGCGGTTCAATCGGAACGGAAGAGGCTCTAGGACTTTACGGGATTTGGAGGGCCGCGCCATGGTTTTGAAGTCCATCGAGGCGCTTCGCAGCGGCTTGCAGGGTGCACTCGCCTGGGGCGAGGATGTTGCCGAGCGGCTTGCCCTTGCCGAGGTCGACGCCGTCATCCAGACGCGCGTCCAGGGCATCCTGATCCCCTCGCTGGTGGTCGCGGTGCTTTTCGGGGCGGCGGAATTGGCGGCCGTGGTGATCGGCGACGCCGAGACGCTGCGGGTCGCGGTCACCTCGATCGTCCTCGCCGCCGGGTCTTTACGGCATCTGGGCGCTGGTCGACGGGTATCATCGACGTGCTGCCGATCGCGGCGGTCTGGCTGTCGACGCGGCGTGACGCCGCACAAGCTGGCGAGGCTATTCCTTTACCGGCTCATCCTCACGCGCTTCCAGGAGGCGTTCACCAATGCCGAGGGCCGGTCCTCGACCGCCGGCCAGATCGCGCGCTATGCGCTCAAATTCTCGGGCCGCGCGTCAAGCTGGGAGGGGCTCGCCTTCCGCCTTGCCGATCAGATCGCGCCGCGCATGGTGCGCCACGCCGCCTTGCAGATCGTGATCGTGCTCATTCCGGTCCTGGCGGCATGGGCATATTACCGCTTCCAGATCTTCCCCGATATCATCCGCTCGCAGACCGGGCTCGGCATGTGGGGCGCATTTCTTTATCCCGGGGCGGCGCTGATCGATCTCATAGCGGGAACGTCGCTGCGGGCGGCCTGATCGGCTGAGATCATTGCCGGGGGCGAAGCTATTCCCGGCGCATGACCCCGTTGACCATCAGATTGGCCCAGGACTTGGCCTTGAAATTCTTGCCCATCGCCTTGTCGTCATAATGGGTGTCGATCCAGTCGAGAAAGGCGATCGGCTCGCGGCGATTATGGGCGAGATAGCTGTCGAACACAAAATCGAGAACGCCGGTGTCCGCTTGGCGGATGTGGCCGAAGCGGAGACTGAGCTGGCGTTTCGCCTCCTCGACCGGAACATTCTCCTTCAGGATCATATAGAGCACGCTCATCAGCCCCGCCCGATCCGCCCCGGACTTGCAATGCAGCATCATCGGATATTCGATGCTGTCGAACAGCGCCTTGGCCTCATGAAACATGCGCTTCGTGGGCGCCTGACGTGATTTGACGGTGAAATTCACCAGCCGGATGCCGTATTTGCGGCAGGCCTGCGTTTCCAGGCGGTAGCTGCCGCAGTCGCGGTCGCCGCGAAGGTTGAGGACGGTCTTCACTCCGCGCCGGGCGAGCGACGCGGATGTCGATGCGGCGAGGGCTGGCTCGACCGCCACGCATCCGCCGAAAGCCGATGCCGGTTCGCATAGGCCATGCGGAAAATGCCGTGATCGACGAAGATCAGATCCACGTAATCGAGCATGGGTTCGAGCGACCGGCTGAGCCAGAGCGGGCGACCTGTCGCTGATGGAGCGCCGCATCGAACGATAGCCGCCCTGCACGGCGCGCTTATAAGGCCGCGTCAGCCGCTTCGTGTATTTGATCATCCGCCCTCGATCCAGCGCTCAACCAAGTCCCTCAGTTGCGCTGAATATAGACCGCGGAGCGCTTGATCAAGCCCCGCAGAGCCCGATTGCCGGCAAAACGCGCCAACGAGCCGCGCTAAGTGGTTAATGCAACACGAATTTCCCTTTGACGATATTGAACTCCGCCGGGGAGACCAATTTCTTATGCGAAACCGTAACGCGGTAGAGCGGACCTTCCAGATGCTCGCGCCAATAATTCAGGAAGGCTTCCAGCCGCGGGAATCGCGGCGCGAGATCATAGTCCTGCCAGAGAAAGGATTGCAGCAATCCCGGATGGTCGGGCATCCGGTAAAGGATTTCGGCGGTAGTCAGGCTATAGCCTCGCACTTGCGAAAGGAAATGCTGATCCGTCATTGACACCTCTTCCGTTGACGAACGTGTGACTGGAAGAGTATAGCGTAGCGGGTTAAGAGTTCCATTTATTATTGCGAAAACAATGACTTAGCAGCAGTCGCCCAACAGTGCTGCTAATGTGTGCTGCAATGCTGCGCGGCGCGTGTCGCTTTCTCCCAAAATGTCAGATCGCCCGAAGGTTGTGGAACAGTAGTAATCGACTGCTTGTTTGCAGTCTGCAATCTGTAGTTGAATTTACGGTGATATTGCTATTTATACGGGCAGCCCCGTGACGATCCCAATTTCGGCTTTCATCATCGTCAAGAATGAGGAGAAGCGCCTCCCGACGGACAATCTCCGCCCTGAAGCCGTGGGTGGACGAAATTATCGTGGTGGATTCGGGAAGCAGCGACCGGACCGTGGAACTCGCCAGGTCGTCGGGGCCAAGGTCGAGCTACAATGAGTGGAAGGGATACGGATCGCAGAAAGGGCTTTGCGGAACGCCTCTGCCGCAACAAGTGGGTGCTGAATATCGATGCGGACGAAGTCGTCACGCCGGAACTGGCGGCGGAGATCCAGGCGCTCTTCCCGGGCGGGCGGGCGCCGGAGCCCTCGGCTTACCGCTTGAGAATTCTGACCGTCTATCCCGGGGAAGACAAGCCGCGCCCATGGGCCAACGATTACAACGAGGTCAGGCTATACCACCGATCGGTAGCCGCCTATCGCGAGCATCCGGTGCATGATCGCGTCATCTTGCGGAATACAGGCCGAGGCAGCTTCGCCGAGCCGATCTTCCATCATTCTTATCTGTCCTTTTTCTCACATCATCGAAAAAAACAATCATTTCAGCAGTTTCCGGTCGCAGAATTCGCAGCCCCGTTCTGCTGCCTATCTCAAATTTCGCCTGGCGATCGAGTTTCCGCTGAACTTCCTCAAATGCTATTTTGGCCGGCGCCATATTTTCGGGGGTTGGAAAGGCTTCTATTTCGCGCTTTGCCACGCCTTCATGCGGACGACGCGCATTGCGAAAATGTTGGAGCTTGCCTGGGGGCAGGAAAAGCCCGAAGGACGCCGAAGTGTTCGTCGTCGCTTCCGCCGCCGACGCGCCAGAGCATCGATCAAGACGGAGCGACGCAGCCGAGTTTGGTAAGATTGATGCACCGCAAAGAGCTGGGCGCTGATATTTAGCGTATCCAGCAAAGGCCTGTTCCCGCGAAGGCGGATGACACCGGTTTGCCTCGCGAAAATGCGACCAGACAAAGAGCCGACGGAGCCGTTCAATCGAGGAGCGTGAGGTCGGACGGTGTGCTTCAGCGCTCCCGCCGATGCCGTTCGTACATTTTGACGTCGCGCAGCCAGCGCCCGAACGCAAGAGCGCAGGCATAGGCAAAGCCATAGACGCCGCCTCGAATGAGGCCATTGACGAAATATTCCTTCAAAAAATACACCGGCAAGCCGAAAACAATCCGCAAAATCACATTCCAAAGCGGCTTCAGCCTGGCTTCGCGCGCGCGGACCGAACTGGCGCGGTTGAGCTTGGCAATCACATGCTCCATGCCGGCAAAGGCATAATGCATGATTGGCTGCTGCAGCGTGCCGAGTTTTTCCCCCGGCGGAACCTCGAACTGATCCCACGCGGCATGGTCGGGAATGCGGATATGGCGCTTATTGTAAAGCTTGACGCGGTGCGCTTTCTTGAAATTGCGCCACGGAGCGCCGAAAGGCGGCACGGTGATAGCGTCAGCTCATACATCTGAAATTGCGGGCCGGCCGCGAAGATGCCGCGTATCTCCGCCGCGAGTTCAGGCGTCACGACTTCGTCCGCATCGATGTCCAGGACCCAATCATGACGGGCGGCATCTTCCCCCACCCGCTTCTGGCGGCCATTACCGAGCCAGGGCTGCCCGATCACCGTGGCGCCTTCCGCCTCGGCAATTGCCAGCGTCGCGTCGGTCGAGCCTGAATCGATCAGCACGACCTCTTCCGCCACCTGGAATGCCGCCCGCACGACGTCGCGAATGCGCCGCTCCTCGTTCAGCGTGCGTATATAGCAGGAGATCGGTGGCGCCGATCGCGCCGCGCCAGCGGGCGCTCCCGCAACACGTCTGTCCAACTCCTGCTGCGCCATCGTTTGTACCCGATCTCGTGCCGCTTATGGCTTTTCGCTTGCCCTGTCGTCCCCGTCTCTGGCAAGAGAAAACGAATAATCTGGGGGAAAGGCATGACAGCCTACTCGGTGGTCATCACCAGCTGTGGCCGATTCGACCTGCTGCGAGCGACGCTTGCGTCGTTGCTGTCCGAATCTCGACGTGCGGCCCCAGAAAATCATCATCGTGGAAGATTCATGCGATCCCGCCGTTAAGACTGTCGCATCCGAATTTGACGGCGATTTCGAAATTCTGGTCAACGACGTAAAATTGGGCCAGATCGCATCGATCGACAGGGCGTATAAGACTGTATCGACGCCCTATATTTTCCACTGCGAAGACGATTGGGAATTTTTTCGAAGCGGCTTCATCGCGGAGTCCGCGGCTCTGTTGCAGCATGTCGACACGGTGAGCATGGTCGGCCTCCGTCCGCGCGAAGAATTGAATCCCTTGATCCGAAAACTTCCTGTGGAGCGGGCCGCAAGCGTGGAATTTTTCCAGTATGACCCTGCGCTCCATCCCGAATATTTCAGCTATTCGTTCAATCCCGGCCTTCGCCGCTTGCAGGGAGTACGAGAAATTCGGCCCATTCGCCCCTTTGGGCCATGAGCCGGACATCAGCTACGCCTTCAAGAAGGCCGGCTTCCGGATGGCGGGGCTGGAGAATCCGGCCGTCAGGCATATTGGCTGGGGACGGCATGTCGAAGATCCTTATCAGCCAAAACGCGCTTCCGGGATGTTGGCCCGTTGGAAGAAATCAGCCGCCAAGCGGATCAAGCGAGTTAAGCGCAAGGTCGCCGGCATTTAGGCTCAAACCGATTTCTGCGTCACCTGCTCGGCATCCAGCCGCTTAAGCGGCGTCCGTTGCCCATATTTGCAATAATTGAAAACCATAACGTAGAACACGTCCTCGGCAGTCAGCCTGTTGGACCGTCTCGGACATGCTGTGCGGTCATCGTGAACCCCCAATGCGAATAATAGCTCGTGCCGAAAGTATGCACCGTGCAGCCTCTCAATGCGGCTTCCAAACCCGCGCCGGACGTATTCACGACGACGATCGGGCGCTGTCGCGGCAATCTGCGCAAATGATATTTCAGGGGCGACGATGCGCGCCAGGCCCCTTTTCTCGACGACCGCAATGTCTCTTTGATTGGTTCGGTTGAACGGGTGGGGCTTATAGAAAATCTCCGAGCCGCCGAAACAGCTTAGCCGCTTCCTCGACCAGATTTACATTATCGGAAACCATGCTATCGGTTTCGATCCAGGCCGCGTCACCTTCGCATTGCCCGACGACAACAACATCCTGCTCGCCGATGGCGATGTTGAGATCGCGATTGATCTCGGCATATTTCTGAAAATCCGATCCGGCCACGGTCTTGATGAAATGGTTCGCCTGGATGCTGCTCTTCCACGCGCCTGTCGGAGTTGCCGAAAGCAGGCTTTCGAGGTCGGTCTGGGCGCGGCCGTCAAAATACGGTGCCTTGCTGTCGACGACGTATGAAAATTCTTTTGCGTTGTAGCGCGCGCCGACGCCAAACAGACCCGTCTCCAACCTCGAGGTCTTGGCGAAATCAGAGAAGCTGAAGCCCGAAAAATTGCTTGTCCGCATACCCCCACACATAGATGTGGACCCCGTGCGCGTTGCACGACTTCAGAAAACGCGCCAGAATCCAGCCATATGCCGGTGGAAGCACTTCGCTTGCAGAGCGGCGCTTATGTATTCGCCCGCCCAGTATGAGTGCGTTGTTGGTTTCGAGAGCGACGACGCATCTCTTCTTTGCGTCAACGCAAAATGTGACGGCAACCCTCGGTCCCAATCGCGCCAGCAGGGTCGCGGCGCTAAGCTGCGCGATGAACCATGCAAAATCGGCGGCCCGCTGGGCGGACCTGAACATCATCGCCACGCTGGACACAGACATCGCGGCAACCCAAGCAACTCAAAACCTGCTAAACGTCCAGATTCGCCACTGACAGCGCGTTTTGCTGGATGAATTCGCGGCGCGGCTCCACGATATCGCCCATCAGCTTGGAGAAGATCTCGTCCGCCTCGTCAAGCTCGCCGATCTTGACCTGCATCAGCGTGCGCACGTTGACATTGAGCGTCGTTTCCCAGAGCTGTTCCGGATTCATCTCGCCCAGACCTTTATAGCGCTGCATGGAAATGCCCTTCCGGCCCGTCGCGTACACCGCCTCCAGCAGCGAACTCGGGCCGTGGATCGGGACTTCGGTGCCTTTGCGCTTCAGCATCCCCGTCGTGCCGAAGGTTTCCTCCAGATGCGCGGCAAGCTGGTTCAGCTTCCTGGCATCGGCGGACGCTATCAGGGCGCGGTCGATGACATGCGCCTCCTTGACGCTGCGGACTTCGCGCGAAAACATCAGGCCGCCTTCATCGGTCACTTCGCCGCGCCAGCCGCGCTCCGTTTCATCCGAAAGTGTGTCGAGACGGCCGGCGATTTTTTCCGCCAGCGCCCGCGCCCCTGTCTCTTCCACCAGCACTTTGGGGTCGAGCGCCGCGGTGATCGCCGCCTGCTCGACGACGAAGCGCGCATAGCGGCTGTGCAGACCGTCAAGAATGCCCACGGCCGAGCGCGCCCGCTCGACGATCTGGCGGAGATCGGCGCCGGTAATGGATTCGCCGTTGCCAAGCTCTAGCACGGCGTCGTCGATGCCACCGGCGATCAGATAATCCTCGAAGGCGCGCTGGTCTTTCAAATATTGCTCGGAACTGGCGCGCTTCACTTTATAGAGCGGTGGCTGGGCAATGTAGAGATAGCCTCCCTCGATCAACAACGGCATCTGCCGGTAGAAGAAGGTCAGCAGCAATGTGCGAATATGGGCGCCGTCGACGTCGGCGTCCGTCATGATGATGATTTTGTGGTAGCGCAGCTTTTCGATGTTGAACTCGTCACGGCCGATGCCGGCGCCGAGCGCGGTAATCAGCGTGCCGATCTGCTCGGAGCCCAAGCATTTTGTCGAAGCGCGCGCGCTCGACATTGAGAATTTTGCCGCGTAAGGGCAGCACGGCCTGAAAGGCGCGGTCGCGTCCTTGCTTGGCGGAGCCGCCGGCCGAGTCACCCTCGACGATGAACAATTCGGACTTCGCCGGGTCGCGCTCCTGACAGTCGGCAAGCTTGCCAGGCAGGTTGGCGACATCCAGCGCGCCCTTGCGTCGGGTGAGTTCGCGCGCCTTACGGGCCGCCTCGCGAGCGATGGCGGCTTCGGCGATCTTCTGCACGATCGTCTTGGCTTCGCTCGGATGTTCCTCGAACCAGGTGCTGATCGCCTCCACCATGGTGCTTTCGACGATCGGGCGCACTTCGGAGGAAACCAGCTTGTCCTTGGTCTGGCTGGAGAATTTCGGGTCCGGCACTTTCACGGAGAGCACGCAGGTCAGCCCTTCCCGCGCGTCGTCGCCGGTGAGCTGCACCTTCTCCTTCTTGGCGATGCCCAATTCTGCCGCATAGGTGTTGACCGTACGCGTCAGCGCGGCGCGGAAGCCGGCCATGTGCGTGCCGCCGTCGCGCTGCGGGATGTTGTTGGTGAAGCAGAGCACATTTTCATGATAGCCATTGTTCCACCAGAGCGCGGCCTCGACGGTGATGCCGTCGCGGTCCGTCTTCATGATGATCGGCTGCGGCAGGAGCGGGGTGCGCGCCCTGTCGAGATAGCGCACGAAGGCTTCCAGACCGCCCTCATACATCATCTCCTCGGATTTCCGCTCCACGCCGCGCAGATCCTCCAGGAGGATGCGGACGCCGGAATTGAGGAAGGCCAGCTCGCGCAGCCGGTGTTCCAGCGTCGCGTAATCGAAATCGACCTTGGTGAAGGTGTCCTGCGACGGCGTGAAGGTGACGCGCGTGCCCGAGCGATCCGGCGCATCGCCGATGATCTTCAGCGGCTCCACGGGCACGCCGTGCTCAAATGATAGCGCGTGCTCCTTGCCGCCGCGCCAGATGGTCAGATCGAGCCGCGAGGACAGCGCATTGACGACGGAAACGCCGACGCCGTGCAGGCCGCCGGACACTTTGTAGGAATTCTGGTCGAATTTGCCGCCCGCATGAAGCTGGGTCATGATGACTTCAGCGGCGGAGACGCCTTCCTCATGCATCTGAGTGGGAATGCCGCGGCCATTATCCTCGACCGTCACCGAGCCTTCGGCATTCAGGCTGACGATCACACGGTCGCAATAGCCCGCCAACGCCTCGTCAATGGCGTTGTCCACCACCTCATAGACCATGTGATGCAGGCCCGAGCCGTCATCGGTATCGCCGATATACATGCCGGGGCGCTTTCGCACTGCATCAAGGCCCTTGAGAACCTTGATGGAGTCCGCGCCATATTCATCTTCGGACATCGTCTTTCGAGCCGCTGTCGCGCTCATCGGAGCCTATCCTAACTCAATCTCGTTTGCATAGCATGAAGCCGGCCGGCAGCGTTTGCCGATATGGGTTATAGCGCCTTCGGCGACATTAAGAAACTCGGCCTTTTCCTGAAGCGACAGAAATACTTCGCTGTCCGTACCCGTCATCCACGCCTGCGCCCCAAGCCGCTCGATTTCCTCAAATAGCGCGGCACGGCGCGGCTCATCCAGATGGGCTGCAATTTCGTCTAAAAGCAAGCAGCGGCGCAAGGCCCGCACGCGCCTCCTTCACCGCTTTCGCATGTGCGAGAACGAGGCCGATCAGCAGCGCCTTCTGCTCGCCGGTCGAGCAGAGGCCGGCAGGCATGTCTTTCGGCCCGTGCGCGACCCGAAGATCGGCGCGATGCGGGCCGGTGAGGGTGCGGCCGGCGGCGCGGTCCCGCTCGCGGCCGGCAGCGAGCTGGCGGGCATAGTCATCCTCGACGTCGACGGCGGGCAGTCGCGCAATGCCGCTTCGAGCGTGCCCTCCAAGGCCAGGACCGCGTTGGGAAAGGCGCCGCTGCAGAGGCGCTGCCGTGGCCACGCCGGCGAGGCGATCCACCGTCTCGATGCGCGCGGCGGCGATCGCGGTGCCGGTCTCCGCCATCTGGCTTTCGATGGCGGCGAAATAACGGTCGGAGCGGTCGCCGATTTCCAGCAGCCGGTTGCGCTGGCGCATGGCGCGGTCGAATGCATTGAGCCGCGTGCGATGCGCGCCGTCGAAACTTGCGACCATCCGGTCGAGAAAGCGGCGGCGTTCGGATGCCGGGCCGGTGAACATCCCGTCCATCGCCGGAATAAGCCACAGAATCTGCAGATACTCGCCGAGAGCGCCGGAACCGCCGGTCTGTTCGCCGTCGATCTTGACAATTCGCCCGGGCGATGTGCCTCCTGCGCCGCTTGCTGGCCGGTGCCCAGCGCGATCTCCGCGCCGTCGCGCCAAAGCCGGCCGAGACGGCCCAGCCGCCATCGCCTTGCAGCCGCGCCAATCGGTGAAAGGCGCGCCGCGAAGGCCGCGGCCGGGCGCGAGCATGGAGATCGCTTCGAGAATGTTCGTCTTGCCGGAGCCATTATGCCCGGTCAAGCACGACGGAACGTGCCTCCAGATTCAGCGCGCTTGCGTATAGTTGCGGAAGTTGGCGA
Organism: uncultured Alphaproteobacteria bacterium; assembly: GCA_963731855.1. GTDB lineage: Bacteria > Pseudomonadota > Alphaproteobacteria > Rhizobiales > Rhodomicrobiaceae > R-RK-3. Next base: position 21,255 of record CAVSXH010000006.1, read on the forward strand.
GGCTCAGCCGGGCAAGCCAGAGTGGAATGCCGCTCCCCCGATCGCTCTCAGCCGGAAGGCCATATGAACTCAATGCCGCCAAAACATTCTCCTCAGGCTGAAGTCATTCCGCTCGCGTGGGAGGCACTAGCGCACTGACACATCCGCTTGGTTCACGTGCCAGTGCCCCAGCTCTTTGTTATGCATCAATTTTACCAAACTCTGGCTGCAGCCTCCGTTCAGAGATCGATGCACTAGCGCACAAACATCCAGCGCCCACCATGCTCCGGCCTATCGCCTCATTTGGATCGATGCACCAGCGATACCGCCGCCTTAGACCCGCATCGGCATCAAGACATAAAGGGCTGAAGAATCTTTCTCGTCCTGGAGCACGGTCGGCGCGCTGGGGTCGGAGAGTTTGAACATCGCCCGGTCTCCCTCGAACTGCGCCGCTATATCCAATAAATAGCGAGCGTTGAAGCCGATTTCCAGTGGTTCGCCGCTGATAATCGACGCTCAATTCCTCGGTCGCGGAGCCGGATTCGGGATTATTCACGGAAAGCACCAGCCGGTCTTCGCTGATGTTCAATTTGACCGCCCTGCCCTTTTCGCTGGAAAGGGTGGAAACGCGGTCCACCGCACTGATGAAGACGCGCATTATCGACCCGCATGATCTTGTCGTTGCCTTGCGGCACGACGCGCTGATAGTCGGGGAAAGTGCCGTCGATCAGCTTGGAGGTCAGCACCACATTGCCGACGGTGAAGCGGATCTTGTTGGCCGAGAGCTCGACGGCGACGGTGTCGCCGTGATCGGCGAGCAATTTGGCCAATTCCTGGACCGTCTTGCGCGGCAGGATGATGCCGGGCATCCCCATGCCGCCTTCGGGCAGGCCGACATCCATGCGCGCCAATCGGTGGCCGTCGGTCGCCACCGACCGGAGCCGCCAGCCGCCGTCGGCCTCGATGGCGTGGAGATAGATGCCGTTGAGATAATAGCGCGTCTCATCGGTGGAGACGGCAAAGCGCGTCTTGTCGATCAGCCGGGCCGAGGTCCTGCGCCGGCAACTCGAAACTGATGCGACATGCCGTCAAGCCCGAGATCGGGAAAGTCGTCGGCGGGCAGGCAGGCGAGAAGGAACCGCGAGGAGCCGGCTGTGATCGCCAGACGTCCCTCGTCGCCCTTGCCGGCGATCTCGATCTGCGCGCCTTCGGGCAGCTTGCGGACGATATCGTGCAGCGTATGCGCAGGAACCGTGGTGCCGCCGGACGCGGAGGTTTCGGCCTTGGCAACCTCGGTGACCTCAATATCGAGGTCGGTGGCTTTCAGATGCAGCACGTCGCTTCTCGGCGCGCAGCGAGACGTTGGCGAGTATCGGGATCGTATTGCGCCGTTCGACGACGCTGGTCACATGCTGCAAAGATTTCAGCAGTGCGCTTTTCTCGATCAACAACCGCATGAACTCATCCCCTTGCCGCAGCAATTCCGCGGCACCGTTGAATGGCTTTCCACCCATCTAGAGCCTTTCCGTTCCGAATTGAATCGGGGCTCTAGCTCTTCGTTTGGTCGCATTTTCCCGACGCGAACCGGTATCCATCCCCGCCTTCGCGAGCACATGCTTCGCTGGAAAATGCTCTAGAGCGAAATGCGCTGGAATGGATGGCGCACACCGCTCCAGACCTTCTTATTGCATCGTTTTATGGGCAAAACCGGTTCCCAATTTTGCCGCGATGCTCTGGAGCCTGATCCTTCCATGCCTGCGAAACCGGACGGTCCCTTAGCATGAGCACGCGTTACTCTTGCCCCCTCGCGAAGCCTGTTCGCCGCGCCGAACCCTGTCATGGGCCAGCACTGTCGCGTGGCAGCAACCGTTTTGCAAGCGGGGTCTCGCGGGGGACGAGAAGTCGAAGGAAGCTCCCGCAAAGGTTTGGACAAGCCTATCGGCCGGCCGCCGATGCTGCCGGAGGCCCGCATGTCGACCGAAGCCAAATATGCCAGGTCCGGCGCGAGGGCCGGACCTGGTATGGCGCTGCATGGCTTTGAGCTTCAGCCTAAAGCCCGCAACGCGGCACTACTCTTTCAAGAGCCGCTTCAGGACCTCGACCTCTTCTTTCATCGTTGGATCTTCCGCCAGCAGCGACTCGATTTTCCGGATTGCGTGAAGCACCGTTGTGTGATCGCGCCCGCCAAATCGGCGTCCGATTTCGGGCAGCGATCGTGCGGTGAGCGATTTGGCGAGATACATGCCGATCTGGCGCGGCCGCACGATGGACCGGTTCCGCCGGCTGGACAGCAGATCGCCGCGATTGACGCCGAAATGCTTCATCACGACGCGGAGAATGTCGTCGATCTTGACGCGCCGGGGCTCCTTGCCGCGGACCAGATCGCCGATGATCTGCTCGGCGCTCTCCACCGTGATCGGCTGGGAGGTGAGTTGGAACGCGGCGTGAATGCGGGTGATCGCGCCTTCAAGTTCGCGGCCGCTTTCGGTGAGCTGCGAGGCGAGATATTCGATCACGGGTTCGGGGATCTCGAAACCGCGCTCGTTTTCCGCCTTCTCCGCCGCGCGGCGCTTCAAGCACCTTGTAGCGCAGATCGTAATCGAGCGCGCCGACCTCGGCCACCAAGCCGCCTGACAGCCGCGACCGCATCCGCGCGTCAAAACTTTCAAGCTGCATGGGCGGGCAATCGGCGGCGACGACCACTTGCTTGCCGCCGTCGATCAGCGAGTTCAGCGTATGGCAGAATTCCTGCTGGAAGGTTCGGCCTTGAAGGAATTCGATGTCGTCGATCAGGAGAATGTCGATGGCGCGGATCTTATCCTTGAAGGCGATGGAGTCGCGCGTCTGCAGCGCTTCGGCGAAACTGTACATGAAGCGTTCCGCAGTCAGGTAAAGCAGCTTGGCCTTGGGCTTGCGGCGCTTCACTTCCCAGGCGATGGCATGCAGGAGATGGGTCTTGCCGAGGCCGACTTTCGCATGAAGATAGAGCGGGTTGTAGCGCAGCGGATGATCGGCGACGGCTTCGGTCACCTGGAGCGCAGCCGCATGGGCCAGCCGGTTCGACGAGCCGACAATGAAGGACGAGAAGGTGAAGCGACCTTCCAGGGGCGATCCTTCGAAGCCGTCCCAGCCGGTGCGGCCATCGCGCAAGGTGGTTTCCTCGGCGCGCGGAGCACCATGCTTGGGCGCCTCGAATTTGGCGGCGATACGCTCGGGACGGCGGCGTTCGGCAAGCGCGGCCTCATGCGGCTGGCGCACCCGGAACTCCAGCCGGTCGACATCGGCAAGTTCCGCGCTGCAACAAGCCAGCAGGCGATCGGAATAGTGCGATTGCAGCCAGTTGCGCAGGAATTTCGTCGGGACGGAAACATGGACGGTTCCGCCATCGCATGATTCGAGTTCCACCCGACCAAACCAGCTGGTGAAAACGTCTTCGCCAAGCTCGGCACGCAGCCTCGCCTGAACCCGCCGCCATTTGCTATCAATGGCATTGGTGCTTAATTCTAAAGTCGTCACTGGAATACCCCGCTGTTAAGCTCCGCCACAGCGTTAAAGCCGCGCGAAATCATTCACGCCGTCTCTCATGGACGGTTGTTACGCTGGCATTGATGTCAGCGCTGACGGACTTACGCCGCCTTGGATTTCATGGATAAGACGACCGCGCTGCGTCGTTCCGGCTGTTCCGGGAACACCGCATTCAAGATGCGCGCCTTCTCGACCGGCTTCGGACTTGCGTCCTTCACCTGGATCTTAGCCTTATCCCTGCAATAGGAAGGCAAAGCCATGCCCAGAGCCCGTTCAACCGCGGTCGCATTCGCGCTGCGGTCACGCCAGGCGGAAAGGATGGACAAGTCGTAGAATTGGTCGCAGATCTGACGCGCCAAATTGCGGTGGTCGATGGCAGCCAAGCTGTCTCGCCAATTCGCAACCTCTTCGCCTGCGCTCACGTCGCTCGTGAGAAGAACGCTGGTCGTCAGCTTCGCATGCGAGGGTGTGGGTCGATTCTGCACGATGCCGCGAGCCTTGATCCAGGCCCAGGCAACGCTTCGCTGACGGCGCAAAGCCGCTCGCTCTCGCTCTAGCCCGCTAAACATAAAAACCTCCTGCTCGCCGACCGCATTCGCGCTTCTTGCTTCTTTGACGCCGCACAAACCGAAGCTAAAAACCGGTGAAAGCAGTCTCCTTATAAACCACAACAACCTTCGACAAATTCATTCCGTGCGTCTGCAAATGCCATTTTGCAAACGTTGAGAATGGCGGTACGCAATACAAAGGAAAAAATATCAGGAGGGGAAACAGTCCCCGTTCGGATAAGTTGAACTATACACTCGCTCTTTGAGGGTTGCAATCTGCGTGGGGCCGGGGCGGCGCTCGCCGAGCTTGGAAGGCCCGATGCGGCAACAGCGGCAAAAATGCGACTCAACTCAATATTTAGGCAACAAACCATTGAATTACATACATAAAATTTGAATGCAACGCGTCACCAAAAGGCGGATACGGGTCAACACGAATCCGCCCATTTCGGCTCATTTTTCGCTTGATTGCGAAAATCGCCATTAATCAACCTTAAGTTGCAAAAGGTAAACAAATCCTTAAATCATTGATTCAAAACGTGAACTTCAAAGCAAGCGTAAAAAATAAAAACGCCCGGCTTTTGCCAGGCGTTGCACGAAAACAACAGAGTTGCATAAGTCGCGGAGCAGGCCGAGAATCAGCCCGCGAGCACGCGGATTCGGGCCGAAAGGCGCGAAATTTTTCGCGATGCGGTATTCTTATGAATAACGCCCTTCTGCGCGCCGCGCATAATTTCCGGCTGAGCAGACCGCAGTGCTGTTTCCGCAATGCCCTTGTCGCCGGCTGCAATCGCTTCCTCTACCTTGCGGATGAATGTGCGCATGCGGCTGCGCCGGTTTTTATTGATCGCAGTGCGCCTTTCGCTTGCGCGCATCGCCTTCTTTGCAGATTTGGTATTGGCCATGGTCGTCCTGAAATTGAAAAGTTCGTCGTCAGCCGTCCCGTGCCGGCCGCAAGAACACACTTGGCGAGGCCCTGGGCCCGTCGGCTGGAGATTGGAAACGTGGTTGCACGTATAGCGCCGGTCACGTAAGACGTCAATCAGGGAGCGCCCTCAGCAGGGTTTCATCGTTTGGCCAGCAAAACGTCGTCAGGTTCTTTGTTCGTGCGTTGTTTTTCCCGAGAAAATCGGGAGACCACTTTCGCAATGATGCCTCCCATCTCCCACATCGCACCTCGATAGTCCCACCGATTAATCTGCACGCATCATGAGAATTCTGGTTACGGGCGCCGCGGGCTTCATCGGCTTCTTCACCGCGCTGAAGCTGCTCGATCTGGGACATGAGGTCGTCGGCCTCGACAATCTCAACGAGTATTACGATCCGGCGCTGAAACGGGCGCGGCTGGCCCAGCTCCAAGGCCGCAACGGCTTTCATTTCGTCCAGGCCGATCTCGCCGACCGGGAGGCGATGGAGACACTTTTCGCCTCGCAAAGGCCGACCCGCGTGATCCATCTCGGCGCGCAGGCGGGGGTGCGCTATTCGCTGACCAACCCGCATGTCTATATCGGTTCGAACGTCACCGGCTTCCTGCATGTGCTCGAAGGGTGCCGCCATACCGGCGTCGAGCATCTCGTCTACGCCTCGTCGAGCTCGGTCTACGGCGCCAACGGGGCGATGCCGTTCAGCGTGCATCACAATGTCGACCATCCTTTGAGTCTTTACGCCGCGACGAAGAAATCCAACGAGCTGATGGCCCACAGTTACGCGCATCTCTACCGGCTGCCGGTTACGGGCCTGCGCTTCTTCACCGTCTATGGCCCATGGGGACGGCCCGATATGGCGCTGTTCACCTTCACCCGCAACATCTTCGCGGGCGAGCCGATCGACGTTTATAATCACGGCAGGCACGCCCGGGATTTCACCTATATCGACGACATCGTCGAGGGCGTGATCCGCGTCGCCGACCGCACGCCTGAGCCAAACCCGTCATGGGACGCGGCAAGCCCCGATCCGGGAACCTCCCCCGCCCCCTATCGTCTCTATAATATTGGGAATCACCAACCGGTTGAGCTGCTCGATTTCATCGCCGCCATCGAGAAGGCGACGGGTCGAGTGGCGCAGAAGAATTTCCTGCCGATGCAGCCCGGCGATGTGCTCGCCACCTATGCCGATGTCGACGATCTGGCGCGCGATATCGGTTTTGCGCCGCATACGCCGCTGGAGGTGGGGGTGGCGAAATTCGTCGAGTGGTATCGCGCCTATTACGGAGCATGATCCGCAAAAGTGGGTACGGGTTTTGCGACAAAGATCATGCTCAAAGCAAAAAGGCAGCATGATCCGCAAAAGTGGGTACGGGTTTTGCGACAAAGATCATGCTCAAAGCAAAAAGGCAGCATGATCCGCAAAAGTGGGTACGGGTTTTGCGACAAAGATCATGCTCAAAGCAAAAAGGCAGCATGATCCGCAAAAGTGGGTACGGGTTTTGCGACGAAGATCGTGATCAAGCAGAAGATGGGGCCCCGTTCTGATCCCGGCATGGATCAGGCTCTATGTATGATCGCCGAGCGGATGGGTCAGCGCCGGCGACGCAGGCCAATGGCCGTGACGGAACGGCGCGAAATAATTGGGCGGCTGATAGTGTTTTTCGGCCGTGAACGGCTCGGCGAATTCGCCAAGCGGCTCCCCTGGGCCGACGAAAAACGCATTGACCCCGTAGAAATCGCAGCCGACGAGCCGGTAGCCTTGCGACTCCCCCAGCAATTGCAGCGATTTAAGCCCGGCGCCGTACCAGTTCGAGCCGTCCCACACCGCTCGCGGGTCATAAGGTACGACGAACTCCCAGCTCGGCGGGATCGAGGCGTTATATTCGATGCAGGCCGCCCGCGCCCGAAAGGGCTTCAGCGCCGCCCAAATGTGATAGGTGTTCATGTCGAGATCGACGCTGAGCTGGTCGAAACGCTCCGGCGCCCCGGCTTCACGCAGCAGCGCCACGATGTTCTCCGCCGTCACCATCGCCTCGATCACCCGCAGCCGGCCGCCGGCGATCGGCTCGGCGAAATCGCGGCGGATGGCGGCGCAATTCTGCGGGCTGCCTTCCACCCAGATCCCCGACCAGCCGAGCGTCAGCAGCAGCCGCGTGGTGTTCTCGCGCCCGTCTCCCGCGCCGATCTCGACGAAGAAGCGGTCGCCGACGCCGATCCGCCGGAAGATTTCGGCGATGCAGCCGTCCTCCGGACCCTGGCTGAAACATTGCGTGGCGCACAGGCATAGCTCGCGCGGGTCGCGGCTCGCGGCGAGGCGGGTGCGCGCAAGCTCATAGGCGAGCGCGCGTCATTTGTTTTTGCTGTTCATTCATGCGTCGCCTGTCCTTCGCTCTGATGCCTGGATCGGGCGTGGTGATGGCGGCAGAGCTGACGCTTCATAGCAGCACTCTGAACATGAACCAAGGCGACCGAGATTCGCGGCGGGGGCGAGCCGGTCCGGTTATCAGCCGGGGGCGGCCGAGCCATCCGGGCTGGCCAGCACCACGAGGTAGCCGTCCGGATCACGCAACCAGCATTCCCAGTGATTCGGGCCGCTGTCGCCCGTCGGGGGATTGCGATGGCGCGGCATCACAATCTCGGCCTGCAGCGCCTCGGCGCGGGCCATGGCGGCGTCGAAATCGTCGGTCTCGAACCACAGCAGCACACCGTTGCCATAAGGCTTGTCTTCGGGATCGCCGATCCGCCCATGGTGGTGTTCCACATCGAAGCGGTGCAATTGCAGGGTCAGCACACCGTTAGTGACCAATCGCTCATATTCCACGCCGCCATGGGCGCTTTCGCAGCCGAGCAACTGCTGATACCAGCGGCTGCTGGCTTCGACGTCGGTCACGGCAATAAGGGGTTGAGGGCGCATCTGACGATTAACTCCGGTTTCGTGCCGAGCCGGAGCTTAGCAGGTCATTTTGCGACTTCGTATATCAAGGTGCAAAGCAATCTGATCTCTTCCCCTGACCCGTCGAATGGGGCCTCGCCTGCGTCTTTAAAATTGAACGAGAACCAACGGCCATCGGCGCCTTGTCCCGATTTGATCGCGTATGGCATGAAGCGCAACGTATTAGCGCCGCGCAGCGTGACTTTGATATCCATCTCCCGGAATAGCTCGGAGCGCGGGGAAACGATACGAGCATGCCAATCGCGATCCCCCGTCGCCTTACTGAAAGCACTTTCCAGTTCGAACTTATAATCACATGCCATTGTCAGCTTCTCCCACGTCATGGTTTCTGGACTGATCCCAAGCCGTTTTCGACACCAGCTTCACACTGGTCCGATGGCTCAGGAGAAGTCTAGTGAGAGAGAACGCTCATTACGCTGCGCCCTCGCGCCAGCGTCGCAAGGCGCTCAGCTAACGATGCTTGAAATCCGGTGGGCGCTTCGCGATGAAGGCTTCCATGCCCTCCTTCTGGTCTGCTGTGGCGAACAGCGCTTGGAACACGCGCCGCTCGAAGCGCACGCCTTCCGCCAGCGTCGTCTCGAACGCGCGGTTCACCGCTTCCTTGGCCGTCATTACGGAGGGCAGCGAGAGCGCCGCGATCTGCTCGGCGGCGCGCATGGCCTCGTTGAGCAGATCGGCATTCGGCACCACCCGGCTGACCAATCCTGAGCGCTCCGCTTCGGCGGCATCCATCATGCGGCCGGTGAGGCAGAGGTCCATCGCCTTCGCCTTGCCGATGAAGCGCGCCAGGCGCTGCGTGCCGCCTGAACCGGGGATGACGCCGATCTTGATCTCCGGCTGGCCGAATTTGGCGCTCTCGGCGGCTATGATGAAATCGCACATCATCGCCATTTCACAGCCGCCGCCCAGCGCATAGCCCGCGACCGCCGCGATGACCGGCTTGCGGCAGTGGCTGATCCGCTCCCAGGGTGCGAGGAAATCGTCCTGCCATCACGTCGCTGAAGCTGCGCCCGCTCATCTCCTTGATGTCGGCGCCGGCGGCAAAGGCGCGGTCCGAGCCGGTCAGCACCATGCAGCCGATGCCCTGATCCGCCTCGAATTCATCGAGCGCCGTGTTCAGCTCCGCGATCAGCGCCGCATTCAGTGCGTTCAGCGCCTCGGGGCGGTTGAGCGTGATCAGCCCGACGCGGCCGCGCCGTTCGGCGAGAATGGTTTGAAAGGCCATGTTTGGCTGCTCCTTTGTTTCGGTCATTATTTGCGTGGCCGGTCACTTCTGGCAAACCGGACAATAGAAAGTCGAGCGGCCGCTTTGTACCTTGCGGGCGATGGTGCCGCCGCAGCCCTTGCGCAAGCATGGCTTGCTCTCCCGGCCATAGACGCAGAAACGGTGCTGGAAATAGCCGAGCGAACCGTCCGCCTTGCGATAGTCGCGCAAGGACGAGCCGCCGGCTTCGAGCGCATCTTCCAGCACTTCGCGGATGGCCGGGGCGAGCCGTTTCGCCGCCGCCGAGGGCGCGCCGCTCTGCGAGGGCGAGGACCGAGGCCGGCCTGTCCGGCATGAGCTTTGCCCGGTACAGCGCTTCGCAGGCATAGATGTTGCCGATGCCCGCCAGCACGCGCTGGTCGAGCAGAAAGGCTTTCAGCGGCTGCTTGCGCCCCTTGCCGCGCGCGGCGAGGAAATCGGCGGTCAGCGCATCGCTCAGCGGCTCGATGCCGAGGCCGTGGAACAGCGGATGTTCGTCCAGTTTGCCCGGCTCGATCAGCGTCATATAGCCGAAGCGGCGCGCATCATTGTAGCGGATGACGGCGCCGTTGCTCATGGTGAGGATCAGGTGGTCGTGCTTGCCGTCCTCCCCGGCCTCCTGGACGAATTCACCGAGAATCTTGCGCTGGCCCTTGCCGGTGCCATTGTCGACGACGAAGCGCCCGCTCATGCCGAGATGCATGGCGAGCACCTCGCCGTCATCCAGCCAGACCAGCAGATATTTCGCACGCCGGTCCAGCCGCTCGACCCGCCGGCCCTTCAGCCGTTTGGCGAAATTCTTCGGAAACGGAAAGCGCAGATCGGCGCGGCGCTGCTCGACCTTGGCGAAGCGCGCGCCTTCGAGCACCGGCGCCAGGCCGCGCCGCACGGTTTCGACTTCGGGGAGTTCGGGCATGTGTTTCCGCTGTCAGCAATTGGCGCAGACCATAACCGGACGAGCGGGCAGGGGAAACGGAAACGTGCGGGTGGCCCGCGCACCGGCTCGCCGGGGTCACGCTGTCTTCAAGACAGCCGGCGTGAGCTTCGAAGCGTAGATCCCCAATTCCATGACGATGATCAGGCCCGTTCTCGGATCGACCGCGGATCGCGTTTGACGTATGAGCGCGCTCGCGACATGAGCGGCAATCGCCGGCCAGAACTTCGTGCTGGCGGCACCAAACTCGCGCGTCGAATTCGGAAAGCGGCCGCTAAAACACCCCATGGCGATCGGCCACACCCGCCGCAGCAGATGCTTGACCGGCATTTGCGGAAGATGCCGTTCGGGCACGGACGGCAGGCCTTCATGCTTTCCGCAGAGCGTATTCACGACATGGGCGAACATCCGCTGAGGGTCCGGCAAATGACACGCATCAACCCCCGCCGCGATCGCCCCGCCCGCCGCCACCGACCATAATTTGCTGTCGGCGTCCGCTCTGGAAACCGGCAGGAGCGCCCGATCCAAGGGCTCGCCAAAGAAGTAATGGCCGCCGGTGATCGTACTGACGGTGTGCAATTGCTTGAGCGTAGCGGCGTCGCTTACGTCCTTCAGGTAGGTCATCAGGGCGTGCTGCGCGGAGAAGCCGGCAGATCGCGCCGATTGCCGCAAGACATGTTTCCGCGTGAACGCGCCCGTCGACCTGCAGCCCATCCGGCAAGTCGCTGCACAGATGGCGAACCGCGAAATTGCAAGCGTCATAATCGGGCTCGCCGTCCCATGGCCAGCGCGGCCCCCGGCTCGTGGGGGGACTTGGTCTTGCCACATTCGGTCTAGGCGCATGGGGTGTTGCCATTGCGTCCATAGGATGTGGCGCTTCTGTCCATGCGGCTCCAGTGCCTGCAGGATTCTCTTGTCCTTTGCTGAAGATGCCGCCCAACATGCAACGCTCCAGTAGCTGCCCGAAGATGGATTGAGCATGCTCTACCGCTTCGATAAGGCGTAATCGCGTCATAGCCGCGGCAACGCAAAGGCAGTAAGTTGCGCTTCATGGAGAAAACGCCACAAACCAGCTTTGGATTCCGCGATGTCGATGCGGAAGACCGGCAAAAACTCGTCAACAGCGTGTTTTCGCGCGTCGCCGGGCGCTACGATCTGATGAACGATCTGATGTCGGGCGGCATGCACAGGCTGTGGAAAGCCGACCTCATCAATTGGCTGGCGCCCTCTAAGCGCGAGACGCTGGCGCTGCTCGACGTGGCTGGCGGCACCGGCGACATTGCGCGCCGCTTCCTCCTTGCCGCAAGCCCGCAATCGAGCGCCACCATTTGCGACATCAGCGGCGAAATGCTGAAAGCCGGTCGCGAAAAGCTGGCCGGGCGCTTCGGCGACAGGCTGCGCTTCGTGCAGGGCAATGCGGAGACCCTGCCGTTCCCGGACAAGAGCTTCGACGCGTACACGATCGCCTTCGGCATCAGGAACGTCACGCAAATCGAGACAGCGCTTGCCGAGGCATTTCGCGTCCTGAAGCGCGGCGGCCGGTTCCTGTGCCTGGAATTTTCAGACGTCCGCACGCCGATGCTCGACAAGGTCTATGAGGCCTATTCCTTCAAGGTGATTCCCAGGCTCGGCGAGTTGGTCGCAGGCGACGGGCCGTCCTACCGATATCTCGTGGAAAGCATCCGCCGCTTCCCCGATCAGGAGGCTTTCGCCGCCATGATCGCCAAAGCCGGCTTCGAGCGGGTGCAATACCGCAATCTGAGCGGCGGCATCGCGGCCCTGCATTCGGGCTGGCGGATTTAGCCCATAAGCCGGACTTCGATATCGAAGATTGAGGGTCAAAATTTACCCAGGCCTTGCTATAAGGCGCTCATGCTCTACGGCATTATCAATCTCTTCCGCCTCGCGCGCGCTGGAGCGACGCTCCTCTGGCATGGCGTCCAGGTCTGGCCGGACGACATGGACGCGCCCGCGCCTGCCCGCGCCTTGCGGCGGGTGACGGCGCCGTTGCGCGCGAGGCGGCGGGCCGAGGGCAAATCCTCGCGGCTTTCCAAGGCGCTGGCGGCGCTCGGTCCCAGCTATATCAAGCTCGGCCAGTTTCTCGCGACGCGCCGCGACGTGATCGGCCCGGAACTGGCAAACGATCTCGCCAATCTGCAGGACCGGCTGCCGCCCTTCCCGATGAGCGAGGCCAGGCACGCGATCCGCGATGCGCTGGCGCGGAGCCGGAGCTGCTGTTCGCGACGCTCAGCGAGCCGATCGCCGCGGCCTCCATCGCGCAAGTGCACAAGGCGACGGTTCGCGAGGCGGATGGCTCCTCGCGCAAGGTCGCGGTGAAGATCCTCCGGCCGGGCGTCGAGAGGCGCTTCCGCCACGATCTCGACAGCTTCTATTTCGCCGCCCGCCAGATCGAGGCATGGCATTCGCCCTCGCGGCGGCTGCGGCCCGTCGCCGTCGTCGACACGCTCGCCGACTGGATGCGGCTGGAACTCGATCTGCGGCTGGAAGCGGCGGCCATGTCGGAAATGGCCGAGAACATCGCCCGCGCCGGCGATCAGGGTTTCCGCGTGCCGAAAGTGGATTGGACCCGCACCTCGGCGCGCGTCATGACCACGGAATGGATCGAGGCTATCCCGATGGCCGACCTCGCGGCCATCGACAGTGCCGGAATCGACCGCTCGGCGCTGGGCAATCACGTCATCCGCTCGTTCCTGCGCCATGCGATGCGCGACGGCTTCTTCCACGCCGACATGCATCAGGGCAATCTGTTCGTCGAGCCGCCGGGAACGCTGGTCGCCGTCGATTTCGGCATCATGGGACGGCTGGGACCGAAGGAGAAACGCTTCCTCGCCGAAATCCTCTACGGCTTCCTCACGCGCGACTATCGCCGCACCGCCCAGATGCATCTGGATGCGGGCTATGTGCCCGCCCATTACAGCGTCGAGGCCTTCGCCCAGGCGCTACGCTCGATCGGCGAGCCGCTGATGGACCGCACCGCCGAGGAAATTTCCATGGCGCGGCTGCTGTCGCAGCTTTTCGAGGTGACCGAGCTGTTCGACATGCAGACGCGGCCGGAATTGCTGCTGCTGCAAAAGACCATGGTGGTGGTCGAGGGCGTCGCCCGCTCGCTCGATCCGCGGCTGAACATCTGGACCGCCGCCGAGCCGGTGGTGAAGGCGTGGATGGAGGAGCAGATCGGCCCGCGCGCGCGCCTCAACGAGGCGGCCCAGGGTGTCAGCGCGCTGGCGGGCCTCGTCGCGGAAGCGCCGCGGCTCGCCGAGCAGGCCCGCCGCATGAGCGCGGCCTTCGCGGAAGCCGGCGAAAACGGCCTGCATCTGGACAACGCCACCGTCGACCGCATGGCCGCCGCGCAGTCCGCCCGCGCCTGGCCCGCCCGCGCGGCGCTTTGGCTCGGCGCGCTGGCGCTGGCTGCGATTGCGGTCAAGCTTTGGGCGTAGCGTAGCCGCACTCGCGATGGAAACATCTGAACCGCTGAGCTACCTCGTGCTCATCTGCAAAGCGTTTGCCGATCTAGATGCTTCGTCAATGGATGTCGCGCAAGGCTGATATCGCTGCGGGCCAAATTCGTGCGCATAATGTCGCGACTGTACCGCAAAATTGCGGTTGACTGCATCGCTGACGCATGTTATCGTGAGCAGACTTATCCAAACGTCCTGCTAGCTGGCTCTTGGAGCTTCTATGCATTTCTCCGCTAAGCCGCTCTTCGCTTTCAGGAGTCATGCCGGTGCATCTGATGGCCAGACCGTGCGAGCTGAGTGGCGGAAGGTTGTCACATGCCGATAGACCGAAAGTGGCCAGGCAATGTGCCACATCCGGACAGTCTGACGTAGATCACCCTCACCCCAGTAGTCATCCAAAAGTCACCATCGCGACGGCCATGCTCGTCTAAATGTTAGGAGCTAATCTGTCACCATACGCCGTGTACGAGGGGTTCGCCGTTGATGTTCGCTTTCACAGTGAAATACCACGGCGGTACTTGGGGCTGGACAGCTCGGACAGTGTGCGTCCGATTGTGCGATGAATGGTGATCGGCGGCGTAGTCGGGTGGCCTATATATATCACCGCGCTATTTGCGGCCGCGAGGCTCGAATCGACTATAAATTGCACGAGATGGCCAGAGCGTCTGTCGCCGGCCCATCGCGTCTCTCAACCACGGGACCTGCGTAGAGCCGGAGAACTGCCGGCCACGGTTTGGCGGGCTGAGACTTCATCGGCTGATTGGTCATGGCAGCAGGGATGTCGCCGCGGTCAGGAAGCGGAATCCCTCGGCCAAACCCTCATACTGGCATGGGAATAGCGCGACAGCGATTGCGTCGGCCGCAGACGACCTGCTAACGCGCCAACCTGGGCTGATGACCGCACCGAGGCGAACGTCGCCAGGCCGAGCGCGCGCTGTTGGCGAACCGCGCAAACCTGCAGCGGCATGAGCTGGCGCCTAACCCATCCCGCCATCCGCCTTCGGCCGGGCGATCTCGCCGTCGATGGTGTAGAGCTTCGAGAGCAGCGCCTCGAAGCCGCCGCCCTGTCCGCCCGTATGCAGATCGATGCGGCCGACCTTTTCGACCAGCTTCTCCAGCGCTTCCAGCTCCTTCAGCCGCAGAAGCAGCGGATTGTTCTCCATCAGCTTGGCGGTGTTGAGCAGCGAGCGGGTCGCGGCGGTCTCCTCCTGGCGGCGGATGAGGTTGGCCTTCGCCACGCGCTCCGCTTCGACCACCTTGTTCAAAAGTTCGCGGATGTCGCCGGGCAGGATGACGTCCTTCACCCCGATTTCGCCGATCTCCGCGCCGAGCACCTTGACCCGGCCCTCGACGAAGGCGCGCACCTCGCGGTCGATCGTATCGCGGGCGGCGAGAATGTCGTCGAGCGTGCGCGTCGCGACGGCCTCGCGGATGGCGAATTGCACCAGCCGGTAGATCGTGTTGGCCAGATCGGCGGTTGAGGTGGCGGCGAGCACAGGATCGATCACCTTGTAGAAGGCGGTCAGCGTGACGCGGATCGCGACGCGGTCTTTGGTTAGGATTTCCTGCGCCGTCACTTCCAAGGGCTGCGGCCGCAGATCGATCTTCGGCAGGCGCACAGTGCGCCCGACCGCCCAGAAGGCATGATGGCCGGGGCCGAGCCGTTCCTTCAGCTCGCCATCTATGATCAGTAGCGCCGCCTCATGCGCCTCCACCACTGCCTGGACGATGACCGACGTGCGGTTTGCGTCGATCCTGTTGAGATGATGCCGCGAGACGCGCAGCTCATTGGCCGTCTCGATCATCTCCACGTCGATGCGGGTGAGCGTCTTCCAAAAGGCGCGGGTGGAGTTCGGCAGCACGATATGCTTGGGGTCTCCGTCGAAGGAGACGATCGCCACTTGCGTCGGCCCGGTCTGCACGATCTGGAAATTGTCGGCAGCCAACTGCGGATGCGTCGCCGCGAGCATCAGGGCGCGTTCGGGCGGCACATCGGCGCGGACGATCTTCACCACCTCGGCCGCAAGCTCGCCGCGCGGATCGAAGCGGGTGAACTTGCCCGGCCCCAGCAATTCCACGAAGCGGCCATTGCGCGTCAGAAAGGCGCGTTCGTCATCCTTGACGACAATCTGATACGAGAAAAATCCGGTGCGGGCCATGTCAGCCTCCCCCAACTCCTTGAGAGGGCATCACTAAAGCAAAAGCCCGATGTACTGAAGCTGAAAGCTCACCGGCGGCGATCAGCCCGGCGAGCCGTCATCGGCAAACACGATCCGGGCTGCCGATGAGCCCCTTATTCGTCGCTCATGAACTTCTCGCTGACCGTGACCAGGCCGGACTTCGGATTGGAAGCGCAGTACTCGGCGATCTGCCCCGTCTGCTTTATGAAGGCATCCAGATCCAGCGTCGTGGAGTCTTTATTGGTGCTGGTGTGATAGCCCGCGAGCCACATGAAGGTATCGCCGATGTTCTTGACCACGCTTTGATCGTTCAAGGCGGTTTCGCATTTGAGGATGGCGAGATCGTAGGCGTCCGGTCCCGCCTCTTCGATATGCTCGCCCATGAACCGCTCAGTGGCGGACATGACGCCCACATTGGGATGTTCGGCGCAGAACGCGATGGTCTGATCGAACGCCTTGGAGAGTGTTTTCCAGTCGACCACGGTGCCTTGCGCCTCGGTCGCGTGATACCCGCCCATCCAATTCAGGATACCGTTGATGAACGACATATCGGTCTCGGTCTTGGATTTGTAGGCCGCGGTGATTTTTTCGCAGCTTATCGTGGAGGCATCGATCGATTTTGCTATCGCGGGGGAGACGGCGGCTGCGGACAGGAATGTAAAGGCCATGACGGACAAGAAGGCGTTTCGCATTTGATCGACCTTTGAGGCTTGAAGTTCCGGGCCTTGGCGAGGATACGTCAAGTTCGTTACCGAGCCGTGAGGTCGAGGCGCGTGGGGCTGTAAGGGGGCTGAAATTAAGGTCACCGGCGGCGTCCCACGCATGAGGATCGCGGGCGAGGGCTTGAGCCCGGCCACGCCGCCACCCGCGTCAGGCTGCGGCCACGGCTTTCCGCCCGCAGGCGGTCCGCCGTACCGGGACCTGGGCGAGAGGCTTTGCGGCCGGGCGGTATCCGCCCTCGCACAAAGCGCCTCAGCGTTGCCTCACCTTCGGCCGAAGCCTCGGGCAAGGCGGGGAAGCCGCCGGCTTCCACATGCTTTTGTGACTTGGGAGTCGAACCCAATCCGTTGGATTAACAGTCCAATGCTCTACCATTGAGCTAGTCGTGGTGAAGTTGAAGGGCCTCGAACCCCTGACCTCCGGTTCCCCGGAAGTCCGCCCATAGCAGCAACCTCGGTTTGGCGCCATAAAACGCGGAACACGCCAGCCGCATAGCGGCGCGCGCCAGCCGGGTCTCGGCGAGCCCGGACACATGGCGTCTTACAGCGAGGCGATCATAGCGCAGATCGGATGAATGGGAAGCGTGCAGCGGCAATCGGGGCGTTTGATCGGCGGGCAGCCTTACGGGACCATGCGTTCCACGATCCGCAGCAATGCCTGTTTTGGCGGCGCCTGCATCACCTCGACGGTGTAGCTCGACGCAATGCATTCGAAGGTGCTGTCATGAAAAGTTGCGATGAAATGAGTTAGAGCTGCAAAGCGTGCGGGCGAATGGTTCCGGTGAGCGGAATTCATGCTCTCAACCCGACGCAGCCAGGACGAGTTCTCGATCCGAAACGCACCGAAAGGGCGGAATCCGCGACCCGCGAGCGGATGCCCCATATAGGCCTCTTCGTTGGGCGGGCCGAACATATGCGCGTAACATTTGTGGAAGGTGACCATGGCCAGCGGCTCGTCAGCGCTGCTTAAGCTGACGATGCGCGTCGACGTTCCGTCCCAGTCCTCGGAGACATCGTCGAGAAGAAAGAGCAAGACCGTTTCGTGCTCCGTCGAGATCACCGACGGCAACGGGGCGCCGATCGAACATTGCGGAAAATCCGAAAGCTCAACGACTCGATCGTGAGAATCGACATGATACATGTCAGTCTTCCGGGGCTTGGGGTTTGCGGTCGGAGTGACCGAGATTGCGGCCGGGTGCGATGCGGTCGCGCAGGCGCTGCTTGATTTCCTTCAGCTCGGGAAAGCGCCCTTCTGCTTTTGCGCGACCAGATCACGTCGCCATCGACGCGCACCTCGAACACGCCGCCGATGCCGGGCATCAGCGTGACGCCGCCGAGCTCATCCTCGAAGGTGGTAAGCAGTTCCTGCGCCATCCATCCAGCCCTGAGCAGCCAGCGGCATTGGCGGCAATATTCGATTTCGACATGGGGGAGCGGCGCAGTCATCTCACTCAACTAAGCATTCAGGGCGCGTGCGCCTCTCCGGCTCCGATCTGCAAAGCCTGCCAAAGCGGGGCCGTCCATCTTCTCCACACAGAGATAGTTCATGTTGGATAGGAGAGCAAAGCCGTTGAAGCGGGAAATGCCGGGCGCTAGAAGTGGACGGGAGCCCAATGCGCTGACGCATTCGCTTCGTTTCCGTCAGCGCTCCCGTTGTCGTTCTGCATCAGTTCTACCAAATCCGGCGTGTCCCCGCCGGCTGGGTCGATGCGCTTTTGAGGTTGCCGCCCCTTCTGTTACAGCCGACGGGCAACCACTTGAACCCGTTCGGCGATCCGGATCGGAACCAAAGCCGATTAGGCATTTTGTGCATTGCATATAACAATGACATGTCACGCGTGTTTACCGCTGTCGTCAATTTCCGTTGCGAGATGGTGTATGCCCCTTCCTGAGCCTATCAAGCCCGAGCAATTCGCATTCTTCTTCGATTTCGACGGCACACTGGCGGATATCGTCTCGCGTCCCGAGGATGTCGAAGTCACGGAGGCGACGAGGAAAGCGCTCACGGCGCTGCGGCATTCGCACGAAGGCGCGGTGGCCATCATCACGGGACGGGACATCGCCGCGATCGACCGGTTCCTCACCCCCGTGCGGTTGCCGATCGCGGGCGTGCATGGGCTGACGCGGCGCGACGCCGCCGGCCAGATGCATCGCCCGGAATATGACGGCGAAGCGCTCAAGGTCATCGAGACCAAACTGAAGCGATTCGTGGCGCAGGAGATCGGTCTGCTGCTGGAGCCCAAGCAAGGCGCGTTGGCGCTGCATTACCGGCAGCGCCCCGAATTGGAGGGCGTCTGTCTGGAGGCCATGGAGCAGGCAGTCAACGGCACGCCGTCGATCACCCTGCGGCGCGGGAAAATGGTCATCGAGGCCGTCGGCCATGCCGGGAACAAAGGGGAGGCGATCGAGAGTTTCCTCACCGAGAAGCCTTTTGCCGGACGTGTGCCGGTGTTCGCCGGGGACGATCAGACCGATGAGGACGGCTTTGCCAGCGTCAACCGCCTGGACGGCATTTCCATCAAGGTAGGCCAGGGGGACACCCAGGCCCAATACCGCGT
Source organism: uncultured Alphaproteobacteria bacterium (assembly GCA_963731855.1). Lineage (GTDB taxonomy): Bacteria > Pseudomonadota > Alphaproteobacteria > Rhizobiales > Rhodomicrobiaceae > R-RK-3. The sequence goes on from CAVSXH010000006.1 coordinate 40,299, forward strand.
TCAGGACCGCGAGGAACTTTTATCCTGGCTCAATGCTATCATCGAAAGAATAGGAAATAATCGTGAGCAATCTTGATCTTGGCATTATCGGCAATTGCGGCATCGCAGCGCTCGTGGACCGCAAAGCCAATGTCGTCTGGTGCTGCCTGCCGCGCTTCGACAAAGACTCGGTGTTCCATGCGCTTCTCGGCAGCCCGAAACAGGCACCAGGCGAAGGCGTGTTCTCGATCGAGATGGAGGATTTCGTATCCAGCGAACAGGTGTATCTGCCCAACACCGCGCTGCTGAAGACCACGCTGCACGGGCGCAGCGGTTCAGTGCAAGTCATCGATTTCATTCCGCGTTTTTATTGGCGGGACCGCGCCTTCCGTCCGCAAATGCTCATACGTCGAATTATGCCGATCAGCGGAAGTCCACGGGTGCGAATCCGGGTGAAACCGAGATTCGAATATGGTAGCATCGGCCCGAACGTAACGTTCGGCTCAAACCATATTCGATATGCTGGGCCAAAATTTGCCATCCGCCTTACGACAGACGCTCCAATTGATTATATTCTTGATGAGGTCTCGTTTAATCTAGCCGATCAGATCAATCTCATTCTGGGGCCTGACGAGACACTGACGGAAGGCGCGGCGGAAACGGCCGTAACCTATGAAGAGCGCACGCAGCTCTATTGGCGAACCTGGGTCCACCGGCTGGCATTGCCGCAGGACTGGCAAGACGCCGTCATTCGCGCGGCGATAACCCTGAAGCTTTGCAATTACGAACCGACCGGTGCGATTGTGGCGGCCCTGACGACCAGCATCCCTGAAGCGGCGGAGACGGAGCGCAACTGGGATTACCGCTATTGCTGGATCAGGGACGCTCTGTTCGTCGTCCGGGCGCTGAACTCCCTCTCCGCCGTCAACACGATGGAGAATTACTTCCGCTGGATCATGAATATCGTCGCCAATGCGCGCGACGGCCATCTCCAGCCGGTCTACGGGGTGGGCCTGGAACATCAGCTCACGGAACGCATCGTTCCTGACCTGCCCGGCTATCGCAATTTCGGGCCGGTGCGCGTCGGCAATCAGGCGTTCGAGCATTTCCAGCACGACACTTACGGCAATCTGGTGCTTGGCGCCTCGCAGGCCTTCTTCGACAAGCGGCTGTTCGCACCGGCGGGCGTCGAGGATTTCAAGAAGCTCGAATTTGCCGGCGAGCGGTCCTTCGAACTCTACGACAAGCCGGATGCCGGCATGTGGGAGCTGCGCCACCGCGCTCGTGTCCACACCTCCTCGGCCGTCATGTGCTGGGCGGCCTGCGACCGGCTGGCGAAAATCGCGCTGCACTTGTCGCTCGCCGACCGGGCCCGGCTCTGGCGCGAGCGGGCCGACTTCATCAAGAACACAGTCATGGAGCGTGCCTGGTCCGAAAAACGTAAGGCGTTCGTCGAAAGCTTCGGAGGTGAGCATCTGGATGCGAGCGTACTGTTGATGAGCGAAGTCGGCTTCATCGATCCGAAGCATCCCCGCTTCGTGTCGACGCTGGAACTGATGGAAAAAACCTTGGGACGCGGGCCGCATATGATGCGCTATGAGGCCGCTGACGATTTCGGCATGCCGAAAACGGCCTTTAACGTGTGCGCATTCTGGAGGGTGGATGCCTTGGCTCGCGTGGGGCGGCGCGAGCAGGCGCGCGAAATCTTTGAAGCGCTCTTGAATACCCGGAACCATCTGGGGCTGATGTCCGAGGACACCGATGCCGCCACCGGCGAGGCATGGGGCAACTTTCCTCAGACCTATTCCATGGTCGGGATCATCAATGGCGCGGTCCGGCTTTCACGCCCCTGGGAAAGCGTTGTATGAGCCGACTTGTCGTCGTTTCCAACCGCGTCGCTTATCTGGAGAAGAAGAACCAGTCCGGAGGGCTCGCCGTCGCTTTGGGCGATGCCCTTCGCGAGACCGGCGGCATATGGTTCGGATGGGACGGTACGGTTGTCGACGAGGATGCGCCCCGCGATGCCAATGTCACGCAGCAGGGCAAGGTGACCATCGCCACGATACCGCTCACCCAGCGCGATTATGACGAATATTACGTCGGTTTCGCCAATCAGGTGCTTTGGCCGGTCTGTCACTACCGCCTCGATCTCGTGGCGTTCGAGACCGCTTATTTCGACGGCTATCGCCGCGTCAACGCCCGGCTGGCGGATGCGTTGGCGCCGCTGTTGCGGCCCGATGACATCATCTGGGTGCACGACTATCACCTCATCTCCCTCGCCTCGGAGCTGAGGTCGCGGGGGATGGGGCAAAGGATCGGCTTTTTCCTCCATATCCCGTTCCCTCCGCCGGGCGTGCTGCTGGCCGTGCCCGTCCATCAGTGGCTGATCAAGTCGCTCTTCGCCTATGACGTCATCGGCTTTCAGACCAATATCGACGTCCTCAATTTCCAGCGCGTGGTGGCCGAGAATATCGGCGGCAAGGTGCTCAGCGACGGCCGGGTGATGGCCTATGGCCGCACCGTCATCGCCCGCGCCTTCCCGATCGGCATCGACGTGGACAGTTTCGTGGCCATGGCGCACACCTCGGCTGCCGAGGAAGCCATCGAGCGGCTGAACCGGCGGCATCTGGCCCGCTCGCATATCGTCGGCGTCGACCGGCTCGATTATACCAAGGGCCTGCCCGAACGGATGAAAGCGTTCCGCCGGCTGCTCGAGCTTTACCCCGACAAGCATAAGACCGTGACGCTGATGCAGATCGCCCCGCCCACGCGCGAAGACGTCGCCGCTTACACCGACATCCGCGAGGAGCTGGAGCAGCTTTCCGGCTCCATCAACGGCGAATATGGGGATTTCGACTGGACGCCGGTCCGCTACATTCATCGCAATGTTTCGCGCGAGCGGCTGGCGGCACTTTTTCGCGGTTCCGAAGTTGGATTGGTGACTCCTTTGCGCGACGGCATGAATCTGGTTGCGAAGGAGTATATCGCCGCTCAGGATGAGAATGATCCCGGTGTGCTGGTGCTGTCCCGATTCGCCGGGGCGGCGGAGGATTTGGAGGAGGCCCTGATCGTCAACCCCTACGACATTGACGACATCGCCCATGCGCTGGAGCAGGCATTGACGATGCCGCTGGACGAACGCTGCGCGCGCCACAAGGCCCTGTTCAGGCGAGTACGCGAGCGCGATGCCGCGAATTGGCGGGAAACCTTCCTGGCGGCGCTGGCCCCGCAGAAGCAGGGAGCGTCGGCATGAGGCCGTGGCGACTGGTGGCCGATGTCGGCGGCTCGAATGTGCGTTTCGCCCGCGCGCAGCAACAACACGCGCTCGGCGAACGCCGCAGCTTCCCGCTGACCCGGCACGCAAGCTTTTACGACGCGCTGCACGCCTTCCTCGATGAAACCAAGGGGCCCGAGGGCTGCACGTCGGCGGCGATCGGTGTCGCGGGGCCGGTGGACGGCGACAGCGTCAAGGTCACCAACGCGCCCTGGACGATCACGGCGGGCGAGGTTGCCGAACTTCTTGGCGGCGCTCCCACCCGGCTCGTCAATGATTTGCAGGCGGTCGCGTTGGCGCTGCCGCATCTGGCCGACAATGAGGTCGCCTCGATTGGCACGGCGCGCCGCAGCGACCGTTTGCGCCAGACCATGATCGCCGTGAATGTCGGCACGGGCTTCGGCGCGGCGGCGGCCATCCCCGCCGGGGCAAGCTGGGTGACAAATCCGGGCGAGCCTGGGCATATGACACTCGGTGCGCTGGACACGGCGCAGCTCGAGTTGTTGCGCGATGCCGGTTCGGTGGAGGAACTGCTCTCGGGCCGGGGCGTTGCGCGTCTCTATCGCTGCGTCGGCGAACGGCTCGGAGTAGCCGTGGACCCCAGCCTGAACGCCGGGCAGATTTTCGACTTGGCGCAACAAGACACGACGGCTTCGGAAACGCTGCGCATTTTCTCCATCCTGCTCGGCCGCGTGGCCGGCGATCTCGCCCTGGCGGCGGCCGCCTGGGGCGGTGTCTATCTATGCGGCAGCGTGGTGAACGGATGGGCGGCGGCAGGCGGCGCCGAGCGCTTCCGTGGGCCTTTCGAAGCCAAAGGCCCGATGCGCGGCCTCATGGAGAAGGTCTATACCGGCGTTCTCACACGCGAAGATACGGCGCTGCTCGGCCTCGCCCATCTTCCGATGGAGAGCCACCAGTCGGATGCGCTGGGCTGATCGCTCCATAAATCACGGGCGCAGGATCAGTTCGTCAGCGGCCGGTTCAGTTCCGTGCGCCAGTTCGCGGGATCGGGCGTCGATTGCGGACCGACCGAATAGATCTCCCACAGGCTTTCGCCTTGCTCGTGGCCGTTTGCCTGCATCCACCTGACGAACTCGTCCCACGCGGATGGAAGACCTTCATAAGGACCGCTGTAAACGGTTTGGGCCACCTTTGCCGCGGGCAGCTGGCCCGGTTTCACCCGTCCGGCAGCCGTAAACGGCGCCGAGACCTTCACACCCAATTCGAAGTCGAAAATATCCGGGTTCATTTTCAGGTGATGCGCGAAGACGGCTCCGACGGGCTCCACTCCTTGTGTGGCGAGCGCCGTCATCAACTCGCCGACGGCGGGGCCGAACAGCTCCCTCATCTTGCTGCGCGGGATGGTGAGCCGGATGACGGCCGCCTCTTGAATCTGGGTGTCGACGATATGCGGTGCCGATATCATGGTTCTGTCTCCCAATCTGTTGGATGTGTTTACCGGACCGGCTGGGCTAAAGCATCCCCTCAAGCCGGACGTAGCTCGCTTCCATGCCGTGCTCCATGCCGCTCGCCAGCAGCGCTGCCCGCGTCTGGGAATCGGGCAGGGTCATGCGCATGGTCATCAGCGTGCCGGACGCGTCCCGTTCGAACCGCGTTTCGATGCGGTTGTCCGGCGTCGGGTCGGGCAGATGCATGCGCTCCACGTGGACGATCCGGCTGAAAGGCACCAGCTCCATATATTCGCCGGTCAGATGGAATCCGCCACCCTTACCGTCCGTCCACTCATAGCGGATCTTCCCGCCGGGCCGCGCCTCGTTGACGCAAACGGGCATCGTCCAGCCATCCGGGCCGAGAAGCCACTTCTGGATAAGCTTCGGCTCGGTATGGGCGCGGAAGACCGCCTCCGGGGATGCGGCGAAGCGCCGGGTTACAACGACGTGCGTGTCGCCTTCGGTCTTGAGTGTCATCTTGCTCATGGCGTGTCCTTTTCTTCCTCGGGCTGCATGGCGGCCAGAACCTCATCCAGCCGGTCGTAATTTTTCGCCAGAGCCTGCCGCAGCATGGCAAGCCACTGATCGATCGCGTCGATGGCGCCCGGCGCTAGCCGGCAAGGGCGCTTCGTGCCTTCGACACGGCGGACGATCAGCCCCGCGCCTTCGAGCACTTTCAGATGGCGAGAGACGGCGGGCTGCGTCATCTCGAACGGCTTGGCCAGCTCCATGACAGTCACTTCGCCCGATGCCAGACGGGCGAGGATGGCCCGGCGTGTGGGGTCGGCAAGCGCAGAGAAGGCGGCATCGAGGTTCAGCATATACGGCTCTCGTTATATAATAGATTATTTATATAACCGAAAACTTATCGTCAACCAGAAATTTTGATGGCGCAGTCATGCCTGCCCGCGGCAAGCTCCAGGAGCCTCGGCTATGCGGCATCTGTTGGTGAAAGAGGCCAAACCCGCTTAGAATGGCCGCCGAGCAGGGAGGAAAAAGCCATGAAAGTCCGCGCCGCGATTCTGGAAGATATGGGCCGTGCACCGCCCTACGCTCAGTCCAAACCGCTCACCATCGGGGAAATCGATCTGCAAGGTCCCGGCCCCGGCGAAGTGCTGGTGAAGATCGGCGCCGCAGGCCTGTGCCATTCCGATCTGTCCGTGATCGACGGTAACCGGCCGCGCCCGACGCCGATGGTGCTCGGCCATGAAGCGGCGGGCACCGTCGAGGAAGTCGGTCGGGACGTGACCGACTTGAAGCCCGGCGATCACGTCGCGCTGGTGTTCGTGCCGAGCTGCGGCCACTGTCTGCCCTGCGCCTCGGGCCGCCCGGCTTTATGCGAACCGGCCGCCGTCGCAGGGGGCGCGGGAACGCTCTTGTCCGGCGAGCGCCGCATCCGGCGCAACGGCGCGGAAATCAATCATCTGCTCGGCGTGGCCGCCTTCGCCGAATATGCCACTTGCTCGCGCCGTTCCCTGGTCAAGATCGACCCTGAGGTACCGCTGGCGCAGGCTGCCTTATTCGGCTGCGCGGTGCTGACCGGCGTTGGCGCGGTCGTCAACACCGCCAGGGTCGAGCCCGGTACGACGGTCGCGGTGATTGGCCTGGGCGGCGTGGGCCTGTCGACCATTCTCGGCGCGGTGGCGGCGGGCGCGGAGCGGATCGTCGCGGTGGACCTTGCGGAAGACAAGCTGGCGGTCGCCATGTCCCTCGGCGCGACGGATAGCTTCAAGGCGGGCGAAGGTGCGGCGCAGGCGATCAAGGATGCGACCGGCGGCGGCGTTTACTACGCGTTTGAAATGGCCGGAGCGGTACCCGCGCTCGATCTCGCCTACCGCATCACCCGGCGCGGCGGCACCACCATCAGTGCCGGTCTGCCCAACCCGAACGCCACATTCGCGCTGCCCGCCCTCAACCTGATCGCCGAGGAGCGCACGCTGAAAGGCAGCTATATGGGCAGCGCCGTGCCGAGCCGCGACATCCCACGCTATATCAACCTGTTCAAGCGCGGCAAGCTGCCGGTGGACCGCTTGCTGACCGGCACGATCGGCCTCGACCAGCTCAATGAGGGGTTCGACGCGCTGCGCGAAGGCCGCGCCATCCGCCAGATTGTGATGTTCGGGTAGGCCGGCCGCAATCCGTCCGCGATCACCTTTCCCGGCGCAATTCAAGCGCGCCGCATCGCGATGATGAGGGCAATCCGTCCTTCCGGCCCACCACGCCGGACGCCCGTCAGGAATAATCCCGTTCGTCGGCGATGACCTTGCCGTCATTGGGCAGCGATCCAGGCGCGGCAAATTCCACCGCTCCCTTCAATCGGGTGACGCTGCTGAGCGTTTCGCCGACACGCGCCCGCAGCTCTTCGCCGCCGCCCGCGCTCTCCGCCGTCAGCACCATCTCATCCTGATCGTCGCCGCGGCGGACCACCAGCCGCAACCGCCCAAGCTCGGGGTGCCGCTTGCCGATATCGGCAATGTCACGCGGATGCACGAACATGCCTTTGACCTTGGTCGTCTGATCGGCGCGGCCCATCCAGCCCTTGAGGCGCGTGCCCGTCCGCCCACAAGGGGAGAGGCCCGGCATCACCGCCGACAGGTCACCGGTTGCGAAGCGGATGAGCGGATAGGTCTCGTCGAAATTCGTCACGACCACTTCGCCGGCTTCACCCTCCGGCACGGGATCGCCCGTACCGGGGCGCACGATCTCGACCAGCACGCCTTCCGTGACGATCATGCCGCTGTCGGCCGCGCTTTCATAGGCGATGAGGCCCAACTCGGCGGTTGCGTAGCATTGCAGCACAGTGACGCCGCGTCCGGCATAGCCGGCGCGCAGGGCTGGAAACAGTGCGCCGCCCGAGACCAGAGCCTTGGCGATGCTGCACGGTCCGCCGCCGAGCTCGGCAACTTTGTCGAGGAGCACCTTCAGGAAGTCGGGCGTCCCGACATAACCTTCGGGCCTGATGCGCAGAATGGTTTCGGCCTGCTGCTCGGTGTTGCCCGTCCCCGCCGGGATCACGGTACAGCCGAGCGTGCGCGCCGCTTCGTCCAGCATGAAGCCGGCCGGCGTCAGATGATAGGCGAAGGCGTTGTGGACGATGTCGCCGCGGCGGAATCCGGCCGCGAACAGCGCCCGCGCCATGCGCCAGGGGTCGGGCGCGGCGGCTTGCGGCTCGTGGATCGGGCCGGGCGAGACCATGATGCGCGCCAACGGCTTTCCCGTGACGAAGCCACCGAAGGGCGGGTCGGATTTCTGCATCTCGGGCAGATCGGATTTGCGCAAGAGCGGCAGCGCCGCGAGCGCCTCACGGCTGGAAATTGGTCCGCGGTCGATCTCGCGCAGATGCCGCGCCCAGCCTGGAGCTTCGTTGCGCGCATGGGCGATGAAACCGGGCAGACGGCCGAGCAGAGCGGCCTCGCGCGTCGCGGGATTTTTCGTTTCCTCGGCGTCGAAATACTCTGCCATACCCACCTCCCGCATGATGGACCAAGCCTAGAGAACGTGCGCCCGCCGTTCAAGCCTCGCCCCGCAGGCAAATGAGCTTCCACCCCTACGCAAACGCAAAAACTCATTCACCGCCGGGAAACAAAAAGACGGCCACGCGATATTACAGATGGTGCATATTACCCCTCGGGGCCGAGTAACGATGGGCTGGGAGGGGAAAAACGATGCATAAACATCTAGCGAGCCGGCGTTCCGTATTGTCGGGCGCGCTCGCCGCCGGTGCGGCCATTGCCGCCCCCAATATTGCTCGCGCGGAGCCCGGTGTGCTGTGGCGCGTACAGTCGCATTGGCCCACGGCCTCGGCGTCCTTCACTGACAGCCTCATGATTACCGGCGATCTGCTCACCGAGCGCACCGGCGGACGCTTCAAGCTGCAGCTTTATGGTTCGGGCGAGATCTTCAAAGGGGCGGAAATCTTCAATGCCGTCCGCAGCGGCGTGGTCGAGATGGGAACGGTGCTCGCGACCTATCTGGAGAACGACGCTAAGAGCGCGGGCATTGTCGGCGGGCTGCCGGGCACGTTTCAACGGATCTGGGAGGCGGCGCATTTCCTGAAGAATCTCGGCGGGGAGAAGATTTTCGCAGACGAACTTCTCAGGCAAGGCGTCGTGTTCATGGCGGAAAAATCCTACGCGACCGAGTTGGTGGTGAAGAAGCCCATCGAAAATCTGTCCGATTTCTCCGCTCTCACCATCCGCTCCACGGGCGCGCTTGCGACCTACCTGACGGAGGCCGGGGCGAAGACCCTGGGAACGCCTCCTGGCGAACTCTATAAGGCGCTGCAAAGCGGGATTCTCGACGGCGCGCATTGGGGTGCCTCGCAGGGCGCCTCCAGCATGAAGCTCTACGATCTGGCGAAATATCACGTGCGGCCGCCGCTCTGCATCAACTCGGACGGTTTCATTTTCAACAAGGCGGCGTTCGACAAGCTGCCGAAAGACCTTCAGCAGATATTGGCGGCGACCTTTGAAGAGCGCTACTGGCGCCGTACGTTCGATTACGAGCACAAGGAGGAGCTGACCTTGCAGAAAGTCATGAAGAGCCAGGGCGTGCAGCTCATCAAGTTCCCGGATGATGTCCAGGCCAAGCTCAAGGAGGCGGCCCAGCTGGTTCTCGGCGCCGAGCGAGCCAAGGGCGGCACCGCGGCCCAGGGCATGGCGCGGATGGACGCCTTCCTCGCCGAACTCGGCTATGCCTAAGGCGAAGCACCGCGGCGGAGGGCATGCTGGCCAGTTAGCTGCCGGACCGCTTCCGCCTGGCGCGGCATTCTGCAAGTCGCGATAAGAGGTATTCGCGATGACGGATGTGGACATGCGGACCGTAACGCCGACCACCAATATGGCGGGCGAGGATGATGAGGAGACGGAGCAGCTTCGCGGCGCAATGCGCGAGGCCGCCAAATTTCTCATGAGTTTCCCATGGTGCCACGGGATCGCGGAAAGCTACTTCGGCTTAGGGATCGGCGGCGTGCTGGCGGTGTTTCTGTTCCGCATAGATGCTCCCCCGCCCGTCAATGAATGGCTCTGGACCATCGTCGGCGATATTCCGCCGTGCTATCTGGTGGCCGAGGCGGCGTCAACGCCGCTCGCGGCGCTCAAGACCTATTGCGACCTCATGCAGGATTGGGCCGAGGCGGTGCGGGAGGGCCGGCCGCTCAACGATGTCGTCCGCGTAAGCGCCGAGCCCACGCAGCGGAACGCCGCGGCGCTGGACAGCCGCATCTCGTTTGTCCGAACCGAGATCATTCCGCTGTTCAGTTCGTCCCTCTGAACCGCGCCGGCGCCGCCTCAGACCGAACGCGAGGTGCTGCGCTTCACCGGCGATGTGGTGTGCGCGTAACCAAGCATAGCGTCAGCGCGACGGGCGTTAGTCGAATCCGGGCAGAGCCATGCCTTCGTGGAATCCGCGCCTGACATCTGGACATCAACCACAGCATTCTTTGTCGGCTTTCCATCTTTGATCACGATCGCTAAGTTGCGTTCGTAATCCTTTGGCACGTTCAGGGCTTGGGTGGGATTATTATGGGCAAGCGATAGGTCGGCCACGGCGCCGAAACAAGCTTTGAACCATATGTCTGCACGAGCGTTATGCGACCAGGTTTAATCTGCGGAGGACGAGATGGACAACACCACTAAATCTTATGCAAACGAAGCAGCGGCGGCAGCCGAGAATGCAGCCAATCGCTTGAAGAACAAGGCTTCAGAAGTCGCCGACCGTGCCCAGGAGAAGATGGGCGAAGCGGTGGATGAAGTTACGGTCCGCGCCCGCGAGGCTCGCGATGCGGTCCGCGACTACGCCAATCAGGCAGCGGACAAGCTGGACGAATCGATCCAGACGCGTCCCATGACCACCCTCATCGGGGCGGTTGCAGTCGGCTTCGTTCTTGGCGCGCTTTGGAAGCGTTAGAAAGCGCTCCAGATGTTCAGCGCGCTCACCGACTATGTGAAACTTAGTGCCGCATCGGTCACGACCCGAATAACCGGGATCGTGGCCATCGCGATACCCTTTATGATTGCGGCGAGCTTCGGCATCGCCGCAATCTACATTGCCATCAGCAATCGCTACTCCGAATTGACCGCAGCGATCGTCCTCACCATTGCTTTTATCGTTCTCGGTATCATCATGGCCGGGGTGATCGCGGCCCAACGACAGCGTCAGGAAACGCTGAAGGAAGAAGCGTTGACCCACGCAAGACGCTCGCTTGGTGCTTCGGCGCTGATGGCGGCCAACCCAGCTCTGTTGCTTGGTGCCGGCCGTGCAGCCTATCGCGTCGTACGGAGCGCGCCTTTACTGACCATTCTGCCGATCGCGGCTGGTTTCATTTTTGCGATGAGCCGGTCTTCTTCTTCCAAGGCGCCGGCTGAAGAGCGCTGAATATCGCGCTTCCGCCGACGAGACCTCATAATCTTAGTGTTCGGAAACCTCGGCCCCATTGCGGCCGAGGTTTTCGATTGCGGCGTCGACTTCCGCGCCGATAAGCAGCGTAATGACCGTCAGCCACAGCCAGGTCATGAAGATCGCCGCGGCTCCGAGCGAGCCATAGGTCACGGAATAATTGGCGAAGCTCGTCAGATAGTAGGAAAACAGCATTGACAGCGCGACCCACATGACAGCCGCGAGCATCGCGCCGGCCGTCAGCACTTGCCATTTCTTCTGCCGACCGCAAGGCGCAAAATAGAACAGCGCCGAGATTAGAATTTGCACGGCCAACAAGACGACAATCCAGCGCAAGCTCAGGATGCTGTCGCTTAAATGGATCCTGAGCCAGTCTGAAATCGGCAAGATCATGATGTTGACCGCGACGATCATGAAAATGATAAACGCAAAGGTCATGACGCCCGATAATGCGTTCAGCTGGAGAAATGAGCGCTTCTCCTTGCGGTCGTAGACCACGTTCAGCGCCTCGGTCAACGCCTTCATTCCCGAATTGGCGCTCCACAGGGCGATGCTGAGGCTGACGACGAATGTGCCCAGGTTCTTTCCAGGTGCCGATATGAGCTGACTGAGGAAATCCTGCACGAGCTGGACGACGTCCCTCGGCACGATCTCGGGCATGGTCGCGATGAATGTTCGGATGTCCGCCGGATCGCCGAGAAAGCCGTAAAGCGACACCAATGCCGCGAGACCAGGGAATAAGGCCAGCACCACGAAGAATGCAGCGGCTGCCGCGACGCTGGTTATGTTGTGTTGGTAGACGATGCGGCTGTAGAGGTCAGCCGAGAGTTCATGGATGAGCGAAAGGGCGGTGCGTGACCGCGTCCGCAAGGTTTCCGGCTTGGCCTGAAACACCAGCCGCCGCAGGATACTGTCGAAAAAGCTCCGCACCCTGGCGCGGGGTTTCGTCAGCACGTTTGCGGCGAGGAATCCAGCGGCGAACAGTCCCAAGGTGGTCAGCACGCGCGCGGTGATGCCGCGCGACGTGCGTTCACCCGAGGTCTGGTCGTCAGCCACGTCTTACGAGACCCGCCACTAGAGACACGACGAAAAGAATGATGGCCACCCAGAACAACAACGACGCCCCTTGCGACGCGGCACCCGCCACCCCGCCGAAGCCGAGAACGGCCGCGACCACAGCGACGACCAGAAACACCAGTGCCCAATATAGCAGATTACCCATAGCGCTCTCCATAATTGCTGACGGTGGAGAAACGGCCTGCTAGGGACCGGGTTCCCAGGCCTCTGAGTGGCGGAAAGCCGCGTTGCATCACGCTTTTTTTGCGGAATGCCGGTAGCGGCCGAAGAACTCGCCGGATTATCTAGGAGGCGAACGCAATTGCACGGCTTTGCTCAGAGAGTTTCCGAAGTCCGCAGCAACACCGCTTCGGTGAGTGGCTCGGGTCCAAAATCCTGTGCCGTGTCGATGCCGAGGATTTCGACCAGCCGGTTGCGGGCGCGATTGACGCGGCTCTTGATCGTCCCGACGGCGCAATTGCAGATCACGGCCGCTTCCTCATAGGCGAAACCTTCGGCCCCAACCAGGATGAGCGCCTCCCGCTGGTCGTCCGTCAGCTCACCCAGAGCGCGCATGAGATCCTGTGCGTCCATGCGGCCCTGCTGAGCCGGCGGTACACTGAGGCGCGCGACATAGTCGCCATCCTGGTCTGGAACTTCTCTTCGCCGGCGGCGGCATTCTGAGAAATACGTATTTCTTAGAATGGTAAAAAGCCACGCACGCAGATTGGTGCCTTCCTGGAAGCTATCGATGCTGTTCCAGGCCTTTAGCATGGTCTCCTGTACGAGATCGTCCGCCCGATCCGCGTCGCCACACAATGCAATGCCGAACGCGCGCAGATTAGGTAGATAGGCCACTAGGCCTTGGCGTACTTGCTCGGAACTCAAGAATCATTCTCCCGGCTTTCCAGCTCCCTGAGAAGTCGTTGAAGGTGCGCGGGCAAGGGTTCGTCAAGAAGCCTGTCATACGAAGATCTGAGCTGAGCGAAAATATGCTCCGCAATTTCCGATTCCGGTTGTTTCTGTACAGGAGGAAACCGGGTTACTTGGTTTTGTTTATAATCAGAAGTCATCATCGCTGTTTCCCTGCAGCTTCTTATCGATTTCGTCCCTTCGCGAAACCGCACGATAGAAATTTCTGGCGCTTGTTTCTCCATTTTGTTAGACCCAATTCAACCTTCTTTTGGCGCAACAATACTTGACGCACCGTTCCATCTCGAAGCAACATCGCTTAGGAAAGACTACAAAATTCTTAGCCTTGGACATGCGGCCTTCAATGAAACCCAACACCGCTGATTAAGTTCCAGATATAAAACCGGAACAAACGGTTCAGAATAGGGTTATAAGTGTCGGGCAATACAACATCGGGATTGGATATGCGTATAACTTCCACGGTCGCAACGACTCTCCCGACCCTGCGCCGTTACGCAAGGGCCGTGACAGGAAGCCAGACGACGGGTGACGATCTGGTTGCCAGAGTGCTCGAAGACCTCGTCGCCCAGCCGCAAATCATACAGGGTGAGCAGTCGGCAAAAATAGGGCTTTATCGCCTATTCTTGCGCCGTGCCAATAAGCAGAGCGAAGGACATGGGTCTGCCGCCGAGGAATCACAAACGATTGCCGACAAAAGGTTGAGCCGGCTTTCTCCAAAGCCGCGCCAAGCATATTTGCTGCGCGCGCTCGAGGGCTTCTCCACCGAGGAATCGGCTTACGCGCTGGACGCCAGCCCGCAAGAGCTTGACGCGCTCGTGGAGCGAGCTAATCGTGAAATGATCGGCCAGGTCACGACGGACGTGCTTATCATCGAGGATGAGCCGATGATCGCGCTGGACCTGAAGGACATCATGACCAGCCTCGGTCATCGCGTCACAGCCATCGCACGCACCCATCGTGAGGCGCTCGATGCACTGGGCGGCGGAGATATTGGACTGGTACTTGCCGATATTCAACTCGCCGATGGCAGTTCCGGCATCGAGGCGGTTAACGACATTTTGAACACTATCGGTGTACCGATCGTGTTCATAACGGCCTTTCCGGAGCGACTTCTCACGGGCGAGAGGCCGGAACCGACGTTTTTGATCACCAAGCCGTTTCAGCCCGAGAACATCAAGGCGATCACCAGCCAAGCGCTATTCTTCGATCTTAAGGCAAGACGGCGTGACGGGCTGGTCCAACGCAAGGGCGGAACGGCGTCCGCGCCCACGTCGTAGACACACAAGCGGCAGCTTTGCGGCTGCCGCCTGTGCCTCGCTCCCGGCTAGAGACGGCTAGCCCAGTCATTTACTTGGCGCTCGGCGTCTTCCTTCGCGATGCCGTAACGCTCCTGAATGCGGCCGATCAATTGTTCCTGGTTACCTTCGATACGCGCAACATCATCGTCGGTCAAATCGCCCCAAGTTTCGCGAACGTGACCCTTGAATTGTGTCCAGTTTCCCTTGATCTGATCCCAGTTCATATAAGTACTCCCAAGCTTACGTCATCAGAACGATTGCGTTCTGGGGAGAATAAGACTTCGCAATGCAATTTAGTTCCATTTGGGGATTATCTAAGATAGCAAAAAAACGGCTCACGACATTTCTGCCGTGAGCCGTTCGTATATGGACTGGGCAGCGTGAGGGCATCGGGGAAGGGAGACTAATCACGCTGTCCATATACTTGGGACGTAAACATACGGCGCGAACATTTGGTTCCAGCGCTTGGTGGAAAGTTCGAAAAATTTCGGCGCTGGCCTGATCGCCCTCACCAACCCTCACGGGGTGTGCTGGAACTGGGTGTGGGGCCGCTCGGCGCTTTCCTCGCAGTTTCGATTGCCATGGTCACGACGGGTATGCTTCGACACTGTTTTCCGTCGCCGGACACCCCAGCCTGCCGTGAACCTTTCAGGTGCCGCAGGCGTTTCCACTAGATTGCTCATGCAGCATTGAAGGATGCTGCGATAAGTGAATCGTCAGAAATGGGGTGCGACGCCCGAGCCCAGAACTATTCGAGTGCGGCTTGACGTTTTCCATTCCAAGGATCGGAGCAAAGGTGAAAGTTCCTTGTTAGGCAGCATTCTATGGGCTTAAAGCGCTTCATGGGGTCGATAGCCGGCCTGCTGAACGTGTTTCTGCGGCGGGCGTCAGCGGGCCCGGCGGCCGATGGAGCCGCAGATGATCGGGGGGGCTGGAGGAGGGGAAGCTGGCCGCTCAGCTATCACCTGATCATCCTCGCCCTGGTGACCATTTTGCCGCTCCTGGTCCTGGCTGCCTTGAGCTTGCGGAACAGTTTTCAATCCGAATGGGGGACGGCCTACCAGAATGCGCAGCGCATCGCTGACGGTGTCATGGCGCGTTTCGATCGCGAATTGCTGGGCGCCATCACCCTGCTGAACGTGCTGGCGCGCGACACCGCCTTCGACCGCCGCGAATATCGCCTGCTCTATGATCGCGCGAAGGAGGGAGCGCTCGATAGGAAGGGCGATATTCTGCTGGTTGGCGCCGATGATCGGATTATTTTCAGTACGGGCGCCGAGTTCGGTGCGGCGTTGCCGCATTCGGCCGCTCCGCCAGACGTAAAAGGTCCCGCGGCAAAGACGCCGAAGCCGTTTGTCACGGACATGTTCACCGACAGTGTCTCCAAGCAGCCAAGATTTGCGGTGATAGTTCCCGTTGTGCGACGCGGCCAAGCGGTCGCGCGGCTTCAGCTCACAATGGAACCCGAAGAACTCAGCGCTGCGGTGGCCGATCCGGGACTACCGCCGGAGTGGCGATTTGCGCTCGTGGACCGATCTGGGATAGCCGTTGCGAGCAGCGCAGCCATCGCCCCTGTGGGTGAGCGGATTCCACAACCCTTTCTCGCCGGAGCCCGCGAAAACTCCGGTCTGTTCGAAGTGCCCAGCGATGGCCAATCCCTGCTGTCCGCCTATCGCCGGTCCAGGATGACGGACTGGATCGGCTATGCCGTGATCCCGCTCTCCGCGATTGAAACGCCATTTGCGCGAATCTGGCGGGAATTCCTTGCGACCGGCTTCTCCTTCCTCGCCATGTCGTTGATCGCCGCCTATCTGCTCAGCCGAACAATGACCCGACCGATCAACGGCCTCACGCGCGCCGCGACGGCGCTCGGCAGAGGCGAACAATTCTTTATGCCGCACTCCTCTTTGCGCGAAGCCAATTTGCTCGGCGAGGCGATCGGTCAGGCTGCGGGCGAGCTTCGCCTCCGCACCGAGGCGTTGAGCGAAAGCGAGCGCCGTTTCCGGCTGTTCGCCGACCAGACGGCCGATACGATCTGGTTTCTCGACCTCGAGAAGGACCGGATCGACTATATGAGCCCAGCTTTCGAGAAGATCTGGGGCCGCACCAGGGGCGAGGTGTGCGGCATGGCCGATTGGCGCCGCACGGTGCACCCCGACGATATCGCGATTTTGGACGCGGAAATCGCCAAGCCCGGCCAGGGCGGCGTTCATGCCGAATACCGGATCCTGA
Source organism: uncultured Alphaproteobacteria bacterium (assembly GCA_963731855.1). Lineage (GTDB taxonomy): Bacteria > Pseudomonadota > Alphaproteobacteria > Rhizobiales > Rhodomicrobiaceae > R-RK-3. Next base: position 56,918 of record CAVSXH010000006.1, read on the forward strand.
GACCCGACGGCTCCGTCCGGTGGGTCCGCGATACACGGTTTCCACTGGAGGAATCCGGCAGACCGCGCATCATTGCCGGCATCCTGCGCGATTTTACCGAGCGCCGAGAGGCCATTGAAAATCTGACTGGAGCGCGCGCGGAAGCCGAAAACCGGTTGACCGAACTTGAACATCTCTATGAATCGTCCCCGATCGGCCTTGCCGTCGTCGGGCCCGACTATCGCTTGCGGCGCATCAACGACTTCATCGCCCATATCAAGGGGCGGTCGCATAGTGAGTGCCTTGGGCGCCCGTTATTCGAGCTGCTGCCGGAAATCCAAGCCGTAGCGGAGCCGCAGTTCCGGCGGATTTTGGATGGCGGCGGGGCCGTCAGGGGGGTGGAATTTCAGACGGCCCGGCTTGGGGGCGGGCCGGCGATCTCCTGGGCTGCGCATTTCTATCCAATCGCAGGAGATAGCCAGCGTATTTCGGGAATCGGCATCATCCTCGAGGATATTACCGAGGAGCAGGTTCATCAGCGGGCGCTCGCCCGGCTCGCCGCTATCGTCTACGCGGCCAATGACGCCATGTTCAGCACCAGCCTGTCCGGCATGATCATGAACTGGAATCCGGCAGCCGAGGCGCTTTTCCATTACACGCCCGACCAGGCGGCGGGAAAACCGTTTTCCATGCTGTTTGCGGACGGACAGTCTGCTGAGTGCGAGGCCTTGCTGCAGGGCGCGGGCAAGGGTGAAAGTGCTCGCCTCGACACGGAGATGTGCCGGAAGGATGGCGTGGCCATCCCTGTTTCGCTCAGCATCGCCCCCATCAGGGGCGGGGACGAAACCATTGCCGTCTCCGTCACCATCGAGGACATTACGGAGAGGAAGCGGTTCGAGGAGCGGCAGCTCCTGATGAACCGTGAGCTGGCCCATCGGGTGAAGAACTCGCTCGCGGTCATCCAGGCCATGGCGCGGCATACGCTGCGTTCCTCGCCTACGCCACAGGCCTTCACCACCGCGTTCGAGGGCCGATTGCAGGCGATGTCGACCTCGCATAATCTGCTGACGGCGTCGCAATGGGAAGGCGCTGAGCTTAGCGAACTCATCCGCGAGCAACTCGCTCCAAGTATCGTCGGAGCAAACCGGCTGAAGCTTAGAGGACCGAGCGTGAAGCTGCCGCCAGGGATCGCCACCTCGCTCGGCCTGGTCCTCCATGAGCTGAGCACCAATGCCGCGAAATACGGTGCGCTTTCGGTGCCGGCCGGCCAAGTGGATATCTCATGGATGATGCAGGGCGTGGGGAAGAATCGTCAGCTTCGATTGGATTGGCGCGAGACTGGCGGGCCAACCGTGAGCCCTCCCCGCGAGAAAGGGTTCGGCTCCACCCTGATCGAATATTCTGGGAAGGTGACGCAATCCTTCGAGCCGGAAGGCTTGCGGTGCTCGGTGGAAATGGCATTTTCGGAAGAAGCGCCCCGGTCCTATTGAGCGGCGCGTCTTATTCGAGCGGCAGGCAAAAGAAAGGGCCCGGAAAATCCGAGCCCTTTGAGAGGAGTTCGGCTACGCCCAATAGGGCGGCGCTTGGTAATGGCGGTGAACTTGGTCTTCCCAGTTCCGGTCCTGCCAGCTGTCGTCGCTGAAGGCAGGTGCGTCGCGAAGCTGTGCTTCGGTTACGTTTGTGAGATAACCCTCGATCGTTTTATCGTACCGCAGTGCCGACCATGGGATCGGATAATGACTGTGCCCAAGGCCGAGAAAACCGCCGAAGCTCATAACTGCGTAGCTTATTTTGCCTGACATTTTGTCGATCATGAGGTGATCGATCGACCCAATCTCCTCCCGGCTCGTGCTGTACACGGTAGTACCTTCGACATCCTCGCTCGAGATGAGCTGGTGATTTGGATGCACTGTTGCTTGTGCCATGGTAACTCCCATGATGTTGTGTATTCGCGGGGATTGAACGTATGAGCGTCTGAGCCGGTTCCTTGCGCTATGGACTGGCTCGAACGGGAAGTTGCTTGTCTTGCGGCGGAACCAGCCCAGCAAAGAGACGTTACGTCTGCGTGTCCGACCCCACTCAGGAGAATCCCACATGAAACGCGAAGATAATCTGGCCCAAACGGCTGGCTATAAAGCCCAGAAGGCGACCGCTGAAGCTGAAAACGCTGCTATGGAGGCTGCAAACTCCGTGCGGGATGTCGCCAACAATTTCGGCAATGCCTTGGATAATTCTTTGGACCGGCAGCCGATGACGACCCTCGCCATGGCCGTGGCCGTTGGCTTTGTGCTCGGCGCGTTGTGGAAAGCGTAGTCCCGCGAGCCTGCCGCAATGAAAAGCCCGCCAAACATGGCGGGCTTTTTTTATTGGTTGGTATTTGGCTGGGTTGGTGCCGAGCCTGTATTGGGGAGGGTGGGCGCCGAACCGGAATTGGCCGGAGGATTAGCCGGGTTCTCGACGGCTGCTGGCCTGTTGGGCGCAACTTCATCCGCTCCGGTGAACAACATCGCGCCGACAATAATCGCCAACGCTAGGGACCCCATCAGAACCCATATCGTCAAACTTGGGGCGCCGCCCTGCTTTGCCTGAACCTCAGACCGCACTGGACCGCGTTGATCCGTCCTGTCCATCTTAGCCTCACTTCCTTCGCTGATTTTGGCCCTGTTAGGCCGCTTATTGACATAACGCGCCCTCGCTAGGGTGGTTCCTTTGCAGTCGAGACGGATAGTGAGGGGCACATAAAAAAGCCCGGCCGTCGAGACGGCCGGGCTGGAGACATCAGTGACTTCAGAAATTATTGGGTCCGTGCGGCCGGACCGGCATTCATCTTCGCGTCGTCAGCATAGACGAAGGTAGGGGCGGCCTTCAGCGATTCCTTAGTCACATCAAGACGGGCAACTTGCATATTCGTGTCACTGCTCATTGTGAACTGGAGCGCCTGGAAGGGGACGCCGACGTTTTTCTCACCCATGCCGAGGAATCCCCCGACACCGATAATCGCGACCGTCGGCTTGCCGGATTTATCCACGACGATGTCGTTGATATCGCCCAGATTTTCGCCGGCGGCGTTGCGAACATCCATTCCGGTTATTTTGCTGGCGGCCATCTGATCCGAGCTGACGTTCGAGGTAAACTGAATGGCCTCGGTCGTGCTCGTCACCGCTGTAGTCGATGCTGCGCCGTCTTTCGGCGCAGTTGCCGCTGGCGGTGTTGAAGGATCGGTCGTGGCATTCTGGGCGATTGCGCCAGTTGCCAACAGAGCGACCGTAGCAGCGCTCAAAGTAATGGTTCTCAAACTCATGGCGAAGTCCTCTCGTTAAATCAACCGGCGAGCGGTCAGAGTTGCGTTCCTTGCCGCATTCTGTTCTCAGCTACCGGATTTATATGACGACAACTCATTGCAGGGGTGAGAGTTCCCCCGATTCAGCCGTTAAGCGACCCGCCGGAACCCAGCGACGGGAGAAGGGTTATGCAGGAGCTCAATCGTTTTGGAGATATTCAAATGCGCAGTGTGTTGCTATGGGCGATCGGCGTTCCGATACCGATCATCATTCTGCTCTACCTGTTCGGCGTCATGTAGAATGTCAAATGATCCGCCAACTGTGATATTTGGCGGATCATTTTTGGCCTGTTCAAATCCTTAGACCCAGCGTTGTCCGGCGCCGCGCCGAAGCCGCGCACATAGACCAAGCTCTACCGCGGCCCAATGCCCTATTGGCGCGTATAGAGCATCCGGGCGCGGATGGTGCCGGGCAGGGCGCGAAGCTCCTTCAGCACGGAACGCGCGTCGACCACAGCCCCGTCGGCGTCAAGCACGACATAGCCGATCTGGCCGTCCGTCTGGAAATATTGCCCGGCGATATTAATGCCCCGGCGGCTGAACACGTCGTTGAGGCGGCTCAATTCACCGGGCACATTCTTATGCACCTGAATGAAGCGGGTGCCGGTAGGGCGCGGAGGTAATTGCACTTGCGGGAAGTTGACCGCCCCATAGGTCGAACCGACATCGGAATATTCAATCAGCTTGCGTGCCACTTCGGTTCCGATGCGCTCCTGGGCCTCCTCGGTCGAGCCGCCAATATGCGGCGTGAGGATGACATTCTCCAGCCCTTGCAAGGGCGAGACGAAGCGCTCGCCATTCGCGGTCGGCTCGACCGGGAAGACATCGACCGCCGCGCCCGCCAGATGCCTATCCTTCAGCGCCAGAGCCAGCGCTTCGTCGTCGAAGACCGTGCCGCGCGCATTGTTGATGAAGAACGCGCCCGGCTTCATGGCGCGGAATTCCGTCTCACCGATCATGCCCTTGGTCGCCGGCGTTTCGGGCACGTGGATGCTGACAATGTCGCTTTCGCGCAGCAAGTGGCCAAGGGTTTCGGTCGGCGCGACGTTGCCGCGATTCAGCTTGTCGGTCGGATCGTAAAAGATCACCCGCATTCCCAGCGCCTCGGCGAGGTCGGCAAGCTGGCTGCCGATATTGCCGTAGCCGATGATGCCGAGCGTTTTGCCGCGCACCTCATGGGCTCCCTCCGCGGATTTGTCCCACCCGCCTTGATGCGCTGAATGCGATCGCGGGAAGATGCCGCGGAACAGCATGACGATTTCGGCTATGGTCAGTTCGGCGACGCTGCGGGTATTCGAAAACGGCGCATTGAACACCGGTACGCCCATGTCGCGCGCCGCCGTCAGGTCTACCTGATTGGTGCCCACCGAAAAGCAGCCGATGGCGATTGCCGATCGTTGCCCGTCCAGCGCTTCCGCCGTGAGCTGAGTGCGCGAGCGAATGCCGAGCATCGAGACGCCGCGCAGCGCCTGGCGCAATTCCTCGCCATTCAGCGCTTTCGTGCGCCGTTCGACATTGGTGTACCCCGCCGCGTTCAGAGCCAATACGGCCATCTCGGAAATGCCCTCCAGCAGCAGAATCTTGATTTGCTCCTTGGGGCGCGAAAGTGTGGTGCTCATGAGATCCTGAAATTTTTGCCGTCGGCGCCTATGAACAGCAATTAGGCAGCCGGTTGCAAGACAAGCTTCGCGCGTCTGAACAATCTCCGTGCCGGTGCCGATCAACCTGAGAATAGCCCGGCAGTACCCAGGCAGGCCGTCAAGGCAAACAGCGATGTTGACGGGAAGCGCAGCGGGTTGATACCCGCCTTAAGGGTCACGCCCACGCTGAGGGCACCCAGCAGCGCCGCAAGGCCGGTTATCGCGATTGTCAGCTCCCGGGCCTCACCGCTCCAGGCCGCCCAGCCGTAGGCGGCCGCCATGACGAAAAGCAGAACCGTCGTGATGTGCCAGCAATAATAGGCCAGCCATTTCGCAGCTTTGGGGAGCGATCGGTCGGCGAGCAGCGGGCGCGCAACCACGCGGCCGCCGATGAAGGTATGAACGACGAAGGTGATCGCGCTCGCGATTGCCGCCGACCAGAGGAGCGCTTGCTGCATGGCCTCACACCTGATACTAGATAAATTATTCTAGAAAATAGGTTCTAAATGGGTCGAAAGTCAACATTCGAGGATGCAAGTGTGTTCGCGGCGGTCGGCGCAGAGCTGGCCAAAACCGGCAGCCTCACCATGGAAGGGCTGACACGGGCGACGGGATTGTCGACAGGTTCGGTCTACCACCGCTTCGCCTCCCGCGAGGCATTGCTCGCCGAGACCTGGCTCAATGCGGTGCGGAGGTTTCAAACCGGCTTTCTGGAGGCGCTGCGGCGCGAGACACCGGATGCGGGTGAAGAGGCGGTGCTCGCCACGCCGCGCTTTTGCCGCGCCGAACCGGAGGCGGCGGTGGTCCTGGCTTGCTGCCGGCGTGCCGAATTCCTGGGGCCGGAGACGCCGCAGCCTCTGCGCAAGCAGATCGCGTTTCTAAACGATGAAGCGTCGGCAGAGCTTCGCCGTTTCTCCCGGCGCATCGACCGGCCTTTGCTGGCGTGCAGGCTGGCGCTGGTAGCCTATCCGCTCGCAGCCGTGCGGCTGTTCCTGCCGCAGCGGCCCGTGCCGAAATCTATCGACGCGCAGCTCCTCAAGGCGTGCCATGCGGCGCTGGCATAGGGCGAGGGCGCGCAAGCAAAACTTTAAAATCGGAACAGAACCGGCGATTGGAAGTTGCTACGTCGCCATGGAAACAGCCGTCGCTTCACATGACTATATACAATCCGCCGAAGAGGCCGGTCTGCGCTACGTCAGCGATGAGCAGCCGGGCTATCGAAGGCGGCGCGCAGGCAGGGGGTTCTGCTTTTGCGACACGCATGGTGAGCGGATCACCGATGCGAAAATTCTGCAGCGGATTAAGGCGCTCGTTATTCCTCCCGCATGGACGAATGTCTGGATATGCCCGCATCCACGTGGTCACATTCAGGCCACTGCGCGCGATGCAAAGGGCCGTAAGCAATATCGCTATCATCCGGAATGGCAGGAGGCCCGGGACAAGGAGAAGTTCACCAGGACGCTGGCTTTCGCCCGGGCGCTGCCGGGATTGCGCACAGCAGTCGCCAGTGACATGGCCGGCAAGCCGCTTGAGCGCCGGACCGTGCTTGCGACGGTCGTCCGACTGCTGGAAACAACGCTGATCCGCGTCGGCAACCGGGAATATGCCGAGCAAAATAAGAGTTACGGGCTGACGACCTTGCGCAACCGCCATGTGGACGTAAACGGGACACGGCTCGAATTCGACTTCGTCGGCAAGAGCGGCAAGCGGCACGTCGTCGAACTCACCGACCGGCGTGTCGCTCGGATCATCAAGCAGCTTCAGGAACTGCCGGGCCAGGAACTCTTTCAATATGTCGCTGATGGAGAGCGTCGCACGATCAACTCCGCCGATGTGAACGAGTATCTGAGGCAGCTCTCGGGCAACGATTTCACCGCGAAGGATTTCCGCACCTGGGCTGGGACCGTGCTTGCCGCCTGGGCGCTCAGCGAGTTTGAAAAAATCGATTCCAAAGCTGCTGCGCGCCGCAACATCACCGCCGCTGTGAAGAAGGTGGCCAGCCAACTCGGCAACACGCCTGCGGTTTGTCGGTCGGCCTACATCCATCCGGAGATCCTCAACTCCTATCTAGACGGCAGCCTACTCGATAACCTCAAGCGCGAGATCAAGGAAACGTTGCGCGACGAGCTGAACGGGTTGTCCAGCGAGGAAGCTGCCGTTTTCGTGCTGTTGCTGAACCGGCTGGAGAAGGCTTCGGAGGAGTAACCTGCTTATCAGAAGAATAAGCGCCAGAGCAGCGGCAGCAGCACGGCGGTGGCGAGCGCGTTCAAGCCCATGGCGAGCCCGGAGAACGCGCCCGCGACATCGTTGACCTGCAAGGCTCTTGCCGTTCCGATGCCGTGGCTTGCCGTGCCGATGGCGATGCCGCGCGCAGCCCAATCGCGGACGCCCATCAGGTTGAGCAGCGGCGGGCCGAGCATCGCGCCGATGATGCCGGTGAGGATCACCAGCACTGCTGTGAGCGACGGTAGGCCGCCGAGCTGTTCGGAGATGCCCATGGCGACCGGCGCGGTCACGGATTTCGGCGCGATGGAAATTGCGGTATCCCAGCCGCCACCCAGCAGCCGGACCAGCGCGACCGCCGTCAGTGACGCCGTGAGCGAGCCGGTGACGATGCTGGTCAGAATGGCGAGCGCCGAGCGTTTCACCCGGTCGAATTGCCGGTAAAGCGGAATGGCGAGCGCCACCGTCGCCGGGCCGAGCAGGAAGTGCACGAACTGCGCGCCCTGGAAATAGGTCGGATAGCTGGTGCGCGTCACGGTCAGCGCCGCGACGAGCAGGCAGACCGCCAGCAGCACCGGATTGAGCAGCGGATTGAGTTTGCCTTTCTGATAGGCCCAGCTTCCGGCCTGGTAGGCCACAAGCGTCAGCGTCAGGTGCAAGAGCGGGCTAGTCGAGAGGTAGACCCAGATCTCGTGCAGTTCAGCGGTCATCGCGGGTCTCCGGGCGCGCTTTCCGGGGCCGCTGCTTCACGGTTCAGCCATTGCATCAGCAGCGCCGTCACGGCGACCGTGATCAGCGTCGAGCCGATCAGCGCGACAGAGATCGGCAGGATCTCAGCCTCCATGAGCTGCAAATGCAGCATGACGCCGACGCCGGCCGGCACGAACAGCAGCGACAAATTACCCAGGAGCGCATCACCGACCTTAGCCAGCTCCTCCGGTATGCCGCCCGGATCAGCAGTCCGGCGAACATCAGCGCCATGCCGCAAACGGGGCCCGGAATGGGCAGCGCCGCCGCCGTCGCGAGCAACTCTCCGGCGAGCTGGCAGCAAAAAATGAGCGTGAGAGCGTTGAGCATCGGCCCGTTCCTGCCTTTCCATGAGCCGCGTTCAGCGAGGCTTTGCCGGCTCCAGTCGTTGCGATCATAGCCCTGCAAGCGCCATCCCGCACCGTCGATGGCCGCTTCGTCGTCAGTTCGACATATTCTGAAATTACTGCGAGCTGGCTTTTCATAAGTCCTGTTGCGGAACTCGATTTTGCGTCCTCCTCGCTTCTCCCCGATGCCGCCGGACAGCCGTCACGCGCTGGGCGCCCTCATGTTCCTGCTGGCGATGGCCGGTGCGGCGCTGGCCCAGAAGGCGCCACAACCGACGCAAGCGCCCGCCCAGCCTCTCCCGCGGGCAACCGAAATCACCGTTGCCACGCGCCTCATAGCGCCGTTCGTCATCAAGGACGGCACCGGGTTTTCGGGCTTCAGCGTCGATCTCTGGCACGCTATCGGGACCGAACTCGGCATCAAGAGCCGCTTAGTTGCCTATGACAGGTTGCCCGAATTGCTCGATGCCGTTCGCAGCGGAAAGGACGAGGCCGGCATTGCGGCCATATCCATCACCGCCGAGCGCGGCGAGAGCCTGGAGTTTTCGCAGCCCATGTTTCGCTCTGGACTTTCGATCATGGTCCCCGCGAATTCGCAAAAGCTGGACGTGCTGGGCATCATGCTCTCGAGCGGGAATGCTGAAGGCGCTGGGGGTCTTTCTCCTGGTGCTGACCATACCGGCCCACGTGATCTGGTTTCTTGCGCGGGGACGTGACGACGGCTTGCCGATCGCGGAGAGGTACATTCCGGGTATTTTCGATGCGATTTTCTGGTGTGCGGAGTCGATGGGCGGAGCCGCGCAGGCCCATCCGCACCGCATCTTTGCCCGGGTGGCCGCCATCATATGGATCTATGCCGGTATCGTGCTGATCTCCTATTTCACAGCCTTTGCAACGACATCCATGACAATGCAGAGCCTGCGTGGCGAGATCGGCGGCCCTTCCGACCTGCGCGGCAAACGTGTCGCGGTTGTGGACGGAAGCACTTCCGCCGCCTATGCCAGGGAGCTGGGGGCGGTCCCAAGCAGCGCAAGAATTTCGACGCCGCGGCGGAAGCCGTTCTGCACGGCAAGGCCCAGGCCGCAGTGTACGATACGCCGATCATCATGTATTTCGTCAAGAACGAGCCGCGCGCGCAGATTGCCGGCGCGCAGTTCCGTCCCGAAAACTATGGCATCATCTTTCCCATGGGGAGCAAGCTTCGCCGCCCCGTTAACCGGGCCTTGCTGAAGCTCGTGGAGAACGGCACCTATGACAGCCTCTACCGCAAATGGTTCGGCCAGACCGAGGGCGGCGGCTGATCGGGTCCGTTAACCGCGATCGCGCGGTTGCCTGACGGCGCGCCTGATGCCCATATTCAGCCGAGTCGCCGGAAAATCTGCGTCCATGCGTAGATATCAACGCCGAAGTGCGGGCGACGGCCGATCCGCCAGCGCATGGGAAGCAGAAACACATTATCCATTCGAGTCCGCTCGGGCAAAATCCCTGATTGGCGAGGTTTTCTATTCGCGTCGGCACTTGACCGGAATTTGAATTGCAAGGCCATATGGCCCCGTCATTCTTTCCCTTGCGTCTTCGCGAGATAAGACTGGCACGGCAGGTCTGAAGTTGGAAGTAGAAGTATGAGAGATCAGGTGAACAATTTCGGGAGAATGAAGCGCGCGCTTTGCGGGGTGGCGGCTTTCCTGCTGTTTGGCTCGGCTCAGCTTTACGCCGCTGAGGACCCCAAGCCGGCGAAGGAAACGCTGGGCGCAAGCGTGAGCGTCGCGCCGGTCGAGCGCAATTCGTTCACCGAAACGGTGCTCGTCACCGGTTCGCTGATTGCACGGCAGGAAGTTCTTGTATCGCCGCAAATCGAGGGCTAGCGCATCAGTGAAATTCTCGCGGAGGAAGGCGACCGGGTCGAGAGCCGGCCAGGTTCTCGCCAAGCTTGCCGACGAGACGCTGAAGGCGCAGCTTGCCCAGCTCGACGCCGGCCTCGTCAGAGGCTGACGCGGCGATTGCGCAGGCCAGAAGCCGGATCACCGAAGCGGAAGCCAACAAGGTGCAGGCAGAGGCCGCTTTCAGTCGCGCGCAGGAGTTGGTGAAATCGGGCTCGACCAGCCGCTCGGTATTCGACGAGCGTGAAGCCGCTGCGCGAACCGCTGCCGCCGCGGTCACCCTGTCGCAGGACGGACTTGCGCGTCGCGGAAGCGGAGAAGACCCAGATCGAAGCGCAAATCCGCGAATCGAAGCTCCGCCTCGGCTTCACCGAAATTCTGGCCCCCGAAGCCGGCGTGATCAGCCGCCGTACCGCAAGGCTCGGCGGGCTCGCCTCCGCCGTCGCCGATCCGCTGTTCCGCATCGTCGCGAAGGGCGAAATCGAACTGGACGCGGAAATCCCTGAAATCTTTCTGCCGCGCCTTTCGCCGGGATGCCGGCCCGGATCGAAGTCGCCGGCCTCAAGCCGCGCGAGGGAAAGGTCCGGCTGATCTCGCCCGAAGTCGACCGAGCCACGCGCCTCGGCCGGGTGCGGATCTTCATCGGCGATGATCCTGCTCTGCGCGTCGGAACTTTTGCGCGCGGCACGATCGACACGGCCAGCAGCAACGGTCTTGGCGTGCCTTCGACGGCTGTGATGAACCGGGACCTCGGCCCGACCGTTCAGGTGGTCAAGGATGGGCGCATCGAAACCCGCAAGGTCGCCACCGGCATGGTCAGCGGCGGCAAGACGGAGATCCTGGACGGTCTTCAGGAAGGTGAGCTCGTCGTACTGCGTTCGGGTACCTTGCTGCGTGAGGGTGACAGCGTGCGCCCGGTCATTGCAGGACAAAACGACGGTCAGCGAGGCTAAGTGATGCGCCGCCTGAATATTTCCGCCTGGGCGATCAGGACGCCGATACCGTCGGTGGTGATGTTCATCGTGCTCGTCATTCTCGGCGTGCTCAGCTTCCGCGCGCTGCCCGTCGAGCGTTTCCCGAATATCGACTTCCCGCTTGTAGTCGATCACCATCACGCAAGCCGGCGCCTCGCCCTCCGAGCTTGAGACGCAGGTGACCAAGCGCGTCGAGAACGCCGTTGCGGCGCAGACCGGCGTCAAGCACATCACCTCGACGATCACCGACGGCGTCGTCGCCACGATGATCGAGTTCCAGCTCGGCACCAACACCGACCGCGCACTCAACGACGTGAAGGACGCGATCGCCCGCATCCGCCAGGATCTGCCGCGCACCATCGACGAGCCGATCTCGCAGCGCATCGACGTGGCCGGGCTGCCGATCATCACTTATGCGGCCTCCGCGCCCGGCAAGACCATCGAGGAACTGTCCTGGTTCATCGACGATACGGTCGCGCGCGAGTTGCAGGCGGTGAAGGGCGTTGCCGAGGTTCGCCGCGTCGGCGGTGTCGACCGGGAAATCCGCGTCGCGCTCGATCCCGACCGGCTGCTGGCGCTCGGGATCACGGCGGGCGACGTCAGCCGCCAGTTGCGGGCGACGAATGTCGATGTCGCGGGCGGCAAGAGCGAGATCGGCGGCAGCGAGCAGATCCATCCGGGCGCTCGCCAGCGCACAGACCGTCGAGCGTCTCGCGGCGACCACGATCACCCTGCCGGGCGGGCGCAAGGTCCGGCTCGATGAGGTGGGCCAGGTCTCGGACAGCTACGAGGAGCCAAAAACTTTCGCGCGTTTCGACGGCCAGGAGGTGGTCGGCTTCAACATTTCGCGCGCGAAGGGCGCGAGCGACGTCGTCGTCGCCGAATTGATCAACAAGAAGATCGTCGAACTTCTCAGCCGCTACCCCGACGTCAAGCTGCAGATGGTCAATTCCACCGTGATCTACACGGAGGGCAATTACAAATCGACCATGCATACGCTGATCGAGGGCGCGCTGCTGGCGGTGTTCGTCGTCTTCCTGTTCCTGCGCGATCTGCGCGCCACGCTGATGGCGGCCATTGCGATGCCGCTGTCGATCCTGCCGACCTTCTGGGCGATGGAAGCGCTCGGCTTCTCGCTCAATCTGGTGACGCTGCTTTCGCTGACGCTGGTGACCGGCATTCTCGTCGATGATGCCATCGTGGAGATCGAGAATATCGTCCGGCATATGCGCATGGGCAAATCGCCCTATCGCGCCGCGCTGGAGGCCGCCGACGAAATCGGCCTCGCGGTGATCGCGATCACCTTCACCATCGTGGCGGTGTTCATGCCGGTCAGTTTCATGGGCGGCATAGCCGGCCAGTATTTCCGCCAGTTCGGCATTACCGTCGCGGTGGCGGTGCTGTTCTCGCTGCTTGTTGCCCGGCTGATAACGCCGATGCTATCGGCCTATTTCATGCGCGACCACGGCGAAAAGCAGCAGGTGAAGGGTGGCTGCTGCGGCAGATATACCGGCCCTGATCAGCTGGTCGGTGCGCCACCGCATCGCGACGGTTACGCTCGGGCATGATGCATCTTCGCCGGTTCGATCATGAGCGCTTTCATATCTGCCGCAAGGGTTCATTGCCGGCGGAGGATGCCTCCCGCATCCTGATCGCCGCCGAATTGCCGCCCGGCTCGCGGCTGGACGACATGAAAGCGGCGAGCGATCAGGTCACCAAAATCCTCAAGGCGCACCCGGAAGTCAAAGACGTCTTCGTCGATGGCGGACGCATTCTCGGCATCGCCGGCGGCGGCCAGGAGGTCCGCAAGGCAACCTTCACCATCAATCTGGTGAATAAGGACGACCGCAAGATTTCGCAGAAGGACCTGGAAAACGTCCTGACCGAGGAACTGGGAAAGCTGCCCGATCATGCGCTCCTGGGTGATCAATGAAAATGGCGAGCGCGGGCTTGTCGCTGATCGTTGCCGGCTCGGACGGCGCGGCAGTCGCCGAAACCGCACCCAAGATCGTCAGCGCCATGCGCCGCATACCCGAGTTGAACAATGTCGTGACCAATTCGGCGCTTGACCGGCCCGAAGTCCGCTTCCGTCCTCGTCCCGAGGTCGCGGCGGAACTGGGCGTCTCCACCGAGGATCTGTCGGAGGTGATCCGCATCGCCACGATCGGCGACGTCGACGCCAATCTGGCCAAGTTCAACGCCGGTGACCGGCAAATCCCCATCCGCGTTCAGCTTGAGGATGAAGCCCGCACCAACCGCCAGATTCTGGAAGCCTTGAAAATCCGTACTGGCCAGGGCGCCGCCGTGCCGCTCGTATCGGTCGCCTCGATCGAAAGCGGGCAGGGGCCTTCCTCGATCGACCGCTATGACCGCCAGCGCCGGGTTATCATCGGGGCCGACCTCATCGGGACCGATGCGCTGGGCCTCGCGCTGGAAAAGGTCTCGCAGCTGCAGGAAGTGAAGGACCTCGCGAATAATCCCGGCGTGGCGCTGAAACAGTCCGGCGACGCGGAAATGATGGGCGAGATCTTCTCCAGCTTCGGCTACGCCATGGGCGCCGGCATCATGATGGTCTACAGCGTGCTGATCCTGCTGTTCGGCAGCTTCTTGCAGCCGATCACCATCTTGTTCTCGCTGCCGCTCTCGATCGGCGGGGCGATTTTCGCGCTGCTCATCACCGACCGGCCGTTCAGCTTCCCGGTGGTCATCGGCATTTTGATGCTGATGGGCATTGTCACGAAGAACGCGATCATGCTGGTCGATTTCGCCATCGAGGAGATCGCCAAAGGGGTGAAGCGCCATGAGGCGATCGTCGATGCAGGGCGCAAGCGCGCCCGGCCCATCGTCATGACCACCATCGCCATGGCCGGCGGCATGCTGCCGAGCGCATTGGCGCTGGGCGCGGGCGGCGAGTTCCGCTCGCCGATGGCGATCGCCGTGATCGGCGGCCTTTTGCTGTCGACGCTCTTGTCGCTGATCTTCGTGCCGGCGGTGTTCATTCTCATGGACGATATCGGTCGCTGGATCTGGCGATTTTTCGGCCGGTTCGTCGGTCCGATCGACGAGCCTGACGAGCTTGATGCCAAGCCCGCGCCAGAGGTCAAGGCCGAGCCGGAACCCATCCCACGCCCCCGCCGCGCCGCCGAATAGCGGTAAGCCGTCGTTGGTGCCCAATTTAATAGGCTGATTGCCCAGGCGGGGCACTCGCGTATGCCCCTTCCATGCTCACGTCGCTCAGCCGGGTAATCCGCATTTAGGTCCCTTGCCGCACGCTAAATCGTCCGGTAGAGCTCTACCTCGACAGCATCGTCGGCAGCGCCCGTGGCAAGCCCCTGCTCGGCGACACGCTGACGTAAAGCATCGAGCTGGGTCGCATGGGCGCGCTGCTCAAAGGCGGCCTCGTCGGCATAGTGTTCGTAAAGCATGAATAGGTCGGGATCGCTCGCCGAGCGGTGTGGCGGATAGACCATTATCCAGGGCTCGTCTGCGCGCAACAACGATACCTGATCGAGTAGCAGACGGGCCATCGCATCGCCCTTGCCGGGAGCCGCGCGGATTCGCGCCACGGCGATGAGCTTACCGGGCAGGTGGGCCTCAGGGCCGATATCTAACCGCCCGACCGAGAGCTCACCGATCTCCACGCGCCGCAACCGCGCGCGGCCAACCGCGAGCCGCCCGATTGCCAGCGCACCCACCGCCATTGCGCCTACCGCCATTGCGCCCAAGGCAAGCGCGCCAAGAGCGGCGGCGCCGGTGGCGTGCGCGCCGGTCGCTACCGCGCCTCGTGCTGATTTCATCCGCGCCCGTTTTATCATTCTCGCCCCCTTCATCGCTACCATCAGGCTAGCACGATGCCGCTAGTGACGAGTAAGCTGAACACGCTGAGGTCGGCAGCAGAAGATATTGCAAGCGTGTTCTCGCGGCAGCCAGCCGATCCCGGTAGCGGTGGTCAGGTCGATGGCGGGATTCAATGTAACTGCAAGAATGCTCATGGGTATCGGGGATATCGGTCTAGCTGCTGGGAATTTCGTCGGTGCGGACGTCGATGGCCGCTTTCAGCACCGCATGGCGGTCGGCCCTCGGTCCAACCAGAACCTCGATCGCCCCGGATTCGAGCAGCATCGTGCCATCCTCTTCCGGAAAGGCGACATCGTCGCAGGACAGCTCGAACCGCACCATCCCCGAACTGCCCGCTGTCAGCGTAATCGTCGCCATGCCTTTCAGCTCTAAAAGCGGCCGGGCGACACTCGCCACCGGGTCGCGGATGAACAGGAATGCGGTTTCCTCGCCGTCCAGCAGTCCTTCATTGGCGATATCGGCCTCGACGGTGATGGTTTCGCCGGGGCTCATCGTCGCGCTCGACAGATGGAGCGCGCGATATGCGAAGCGTGTGTATGAAAGCCCATGACCGAACGGGAATTGCGGTTCGTTGGGCATGTCGATATAGCGGCTGGTGTAAGGGTTGGCCGGATCGGCTTCGGCGGGCCGTCCCGTCGGGCGCTGCGCATAAAAAATCGGCATTTGCCCGGCGTCCCGCGGCCAGGATACCGGCAGCTTGCCGCTGGGATTGTGCCTGCCGGTGAGCACTTCGGCCAGAGCGGGGCCCGCTTCGCTGCCAAGGAACCACGTCGCAAGCACGGCATCGGCCTTCTCGAACAGCCACGGCGCCGTGATAGGGCGCCCGCAGCTCAGCGCGACGATGACGGGTTTGCCCAGTGCCAGCACGGCCTCGGCGAGCAGGCGCTGAGCCTGCGGCAATCCCGGATGTGCGCGGCTTGAAGCCTCGCCGCACATGCCGGCGGACTCGCCCACGCATAAAAGCAAGATATCCGCCTTGCCGGCGGCGGCCAGCGCGGCAGAAAAACTGTCTGGTTCCTCGTCGGAGATGCCGCTGCCGGGCTCATACGCGACTTGCCAGCCGGGCAGGGCCTCACGGATGCCGCTCAGAAAATCCTTCGTGTCGGCTGGCTTGCCCGCTGCGTACCACGGGCCGAGCATGTCCTTCGGATTCTCAGCCAGCGGCCCAAGAACTGCGAGATGCTTCGCCTCGTTCGCGCGCAAGGGCAGCAGATCGCCTCGGTTCTGCAGCAGCACGATCGAACGCCGCGCCGCATCGCGGGCAAGGTCGCGATGTGCGTCGCGCCGGTCGGGTTGGGCGGCGCCTCCTTCGCGAAGCGGATCGTCCAGTAGCCCCAGCCGCGCCTTCAGCGTCAGCACGCGCCTGACAGCCTCATCGAGGAGCGCTTCCTCGACCAGACCCCGCGCAAGCGCCGCCGGCAGCCCCTTGGCGTAGGTGTCGCTGACCATGTCGATGTCGACGCCCGCTTTCAGCGCCAGCGCTGCCGCTTCGGCGAGGTCGGCGGCAACGCCATGCGCGATGCAGCTCCGCGACCGCGCCGAAATCGCTGATCATCACTCCGTCGAAGCCCCAGCGCCGCCGCACCAGCTCCCTGAGGATCGCGGCATTGCCGGTCATAGGGACGCCCGCGAGGTCGTTGAAAGACGGCATCATCGCCGCGACGCCCGCCCGCACGGCGGCGGCGAACGCAGGAAGATGTACCTCGTGCAGGCTGCGGGCCGAAATATCGACCGAGCCATATTCCCGCCCCGCCGTGACAGCGCCATAGCCGCCGAGATGCTTGGCCGTCGCCGCCAGTGCGCGCGATCCGAAAAGCCCCTCTTGGAAGCCGTGCACCTTCGCCTCGGCAAAGCGCGCCCCGACCCAGGGGTCTTCCCCCGGGCTTTCGGCGATACGGCCCCAGCGTGCGTCACGCGAGACGTCCAGCATCGGCGCGAAGGTAAGGTCTATCCAGGCCGCTGCGGCTTCCTCGGCCGCCGCGCGCGCCGTCGCCTCCCACAAGACCGGATCGAACGCGGCCGCCTCGCCGAGGGGGATGGGAAAGATCGTCTCGTAGCCATGCAGGACGTCCAGCGTGACCAGCAACGGGATGCCGAGGCGGGACTCGTTCACCGCCACCTCTTGCGCACGGCGGATGCCGTCCCGCGCCCATATGTCCAGGATGCTGCCAATTCGGCCCGCGCGCGCATCGTCGAGCTGGGCGTCCGACAATTCCGGCCCTCCGGCGCCGTTGCCGCCCCTGACCATCGTGAGCTGGCCGATTTTCTCCTCGAGGGTCATGCTCGCCAGCAGATCCTCGATCCGTGTCTGCTGATCGTCCTTGCGTCATGGCAGCTGCCTCGGGTGGCGTCGTATCCGTCATTCGCTTATAAGAACCGCAATCGGGCCTGATCGCAAATGATCTTCGCCCGGAAAATTGCGCTTCCAGATCAGTCAATCGGTTCGCATCGCGCCTCATTATGTCGTTGATTTCAATGCGAAATCCTTCCGCCAAGATGTATAGGAGATCAGAAACGCTCCATCTGTCATAATCGGGCAAGGCGCCCATGGGTGACGGATCGGTTGGCGCGCGCATGCGGGCGGCCTGAAGACGCAACCGGGAAGGACATAATGAGCGATCGGCAAGACGCAGCATTAAGACAAAGGCACGAGATGTCCGACGACGATTTGATGGAATTGGTGCAGCGGCGGACATTCGACTATTTCTGGGATTATGCGCACCCGGCAGCGGTATGCCGCGCGACCGGGGCGGCGAACGGGATACCGGTGAGAATATCCTCATCGCGCTTGGCGCTACCGGGCGGCGTATCATGGCGATCATCATCGCGGTGGAGCGGCAATGGATCGAACGCCAGGAAGCGCTTCAGCGGCTGTCCCAGATGCTCTCCTTCCTGGAATCGGCCGACTGCTATCGTGGCGCCTTCCCGCATTATTTGAACGCCCTGACCGGGCGAGGAAGTCACCTTCTGGGAGGGAAATGCCGGCGGCGACATCGTCGAGACCGCGTTCCTCATCACCGGCCTATTATGCGCACGGCAATATTTCGCGCAGACGACCCCGGAGGAAATGAACCTTCGCCTCCGCATCGACCGCCTTTGGCACCGGGTGGAATGGGACTGGTTCACCGGCGGCGAGGATGTGCTGATCTGGCATTGGGGCTATAAGCACGCCTGGGCGACGCGGCACCGGATCGAGGGCTGGGACGAATGCCTCATCGCCTATGTGCTCGGGGCCGCCTCGCCAACCTTTCCGACTGGCCCTGAGCCTTATCACCAAGGCTGGACCTCGGGACGGTCCTATCGCAACGGCAAGGAGTTTTACGGTCACAAGCTGCCGCTCGGTCCCGATTATGGTGGACCGTTATTTTGGTCGCATCTGCCGTTCCTTGGGCTCGATCCGCGCGGGCTGAAGGACCGCTACGCAGATTATTGGCAGCAGGTGGTCCAGCACACGCTGATCAACTATGGGCATTGCGTCCACAATCCCAACGGCTTTGAGGGCTATGGACCGGACTGCTGGGGGCTGACCGCCAGCGACGGCAATGAGGGATATGCCCCCCACGCCCCCAACGTCGATCGCGGCGTCATCGCGCCCGCCGCCGCGCTGGGCAGCTTGCCTTATACGCCCGAGCTTTCGATGCGCGCGCTCAGGCACTTCTATTTCGATATGGGCGACCGGCTCTGGCGCAAATACGGATTTGTCGATGCCTTCAATGTGGGCGCGGACTGGTATTCGGATCAGCATCTGGCCATCGATCAGGCGCCGATCATCGTGATGATCGAGAATCACCGCACGGGTCTGTTATGGCGGCTATTCATGAGCTGCCCGGAGGTGCGGCACGGCCTGGATGTGCTCGGCTTCGACACCGTCCCGACCGTCTGAGAGGTATGCCATGACGCTCACGCTTTCGCTCGATGAATGGGCCGATGCGCAGGCCCGCATTTCCGCCGGGAAAATGGCCGAATGCGTCTCGGCGACCTCGATCGTCAAGCACCGCCCCGGCTTCGGCCAGACGATCCACCCGGCGAAGGGGTCGGTGATCGCGGCCATCGGCAGCGCCCATTCGGAGACCGAGCCGGATTATTTCTTCCATTGGCTGCGGGACAGCGCGGCGATCATGGATGCGGCGCTCGTGCTCGTCCGGCGCGGCATCGAATGCGGAGGCATGGAAACAGCGCTTCGCCGAATTCGTGCGGTTCAGCCTGATTCTGCGCGCAGATCAGCGGTTCGCGGTTCCTGAGCGAGACGCCGGATCTGCACGAACGTACCGCGCCGAAACTGCGCCAGTTCATCCGGCCGGATGCGGAGATCGCCGCCGTCGACGGCGACGATAAGGTGCTGGGCGAGGTGCGCTACAATGCCGACGGCACGATCGATTTTCTGAGGTGGTCGCGCCCGCAGCATGATGGCCTCGCCGCCAGGGCGCTGGTCGCACTCCGCTTTCTCGAGGCGGGTGCCTGCGTCGATGAAGCGCAGGCCGCGCGCCGAGTTGATCCAGCTGGATCTTGACTATACGGCGACGCCACGCGTGCGAGGCCTGTTATCGACATTTGGGAAGAGGACAATGCGGAGCACTACTACACCTGCCTCGTGCAGTTCGCGGCGCTGAGAAAGGGGCGCAATGGGCCGCAACTGAAACGGTGAAACCCTTCATGCGGCGCGGCTCGAGCGGCAGCCGCCTCGCAGATGGCAGGACAAGCTTGGCGGTTTCTGGTCTGACGGAGCGGGGTCACTATCTCAGCCGCATCCCGCCTTCGGGTGACGCAGGCGGCGAAAGCGCTGGATTTCGCTGATCATCCTGGGCGTGCTGCATGCGCGGTTGGCGGACCGGGCCGCACAGCATCGCCGACGACCGCGTCATGCAAACCCTAAACCGGCTGGAGGAGTTGTTCGCGGCGGACTATGCGCTCAACCGCGAGGCGGGCGCGGCGCTCGCCATCGGTCGCTACAAAGGCGACAGCTATTTCAGCGGCGGCGCTTATTTCTTCTGCACCTTCGGCGCGGCGGAGTTCTATTACAAGCTCGCGGCGGCCAAGGCGGATGCCGGCCTCATCGCCAAAGGGGATGCCATTCTGGCCATGGCGCGCCGATCGATCCCGCCATCCGGCGAGATTTCCGAACAGTTCGACCAAACCACCGGCGCGCAGACCTCAGCAAAAAGCCTCACCTGGAGCTATGCTTCGTTCCTGACCGCCTGGGACGCCCGCAAGCGCGCGCTGGGGTATTAGCGGTTGCGATGCGATCGAACATCGCCGCATTCAAACGTAAGACGAGCATAGAATCTAACGAGATGCTTGCTTACCCGCACTATCTCACCGGATATTTCGCATGACATGGAAAGTATGTTACATTTTGGGACATTAGAGAACGCACAAATCGCGTCGCAAGGGAGGAAGCAATGCACAAGATACCGGTTCACATGCCGTTGCTGGCGTTGACACTTGTCCTGGGTGCCAACACCGCGTACGCGGCTGACCCTCTGCAGCCTTATCCCGTGAAGGCTCAAGTGGTGCAGCGGCTGAATGTCTTCGACAATCCGGAGGGCGCCATATTCAGTGCCGATGGGCAGTCTGTCTTCATTTCCAACTCCGCGGATATCGGCACGCCCGACAAGGGTCTGCATTGGACCCATAAGGCCGGCTACGTCAGCAAGCTCGCCGTCCAAGCCGACGGCACGCTGAAAATGGTCAACGAAAAGCTCATAACCGGGCTGACCGGTCCGCTGGGCATGGCCGTCAATCCGGTGGCGACCAAGAAATTTCCCGCGGGCACCATCTTTTTGATCGAAGCGTGGGCACCATTGGCGGAAGCCGACGGCACGGAAGTCAAGGATCCGAGCGTCCTCGACCCGAAGATCATCGCCTTCAATACTGATGGGAAGGTGCTTGGGGCGATCAAGATGGGAACGGGATCGGCCGCAGGTAAGGCGGCAGGCGTGCCCGCCACTTTGGGCAATGCGCTTGCCTTCGACAAGGAGGGCAATCTCTACGCCATCGATACGGGCGTCGCGGGTGCGGGTTTCGAACCGCCGATCGCGACCAAGGGCGGCGGCGCCTATATGTTCCCCGCCGCGTCGCTCGACGCCCTGGCCGACGGCCAATCCGCTACCGTGTCGTACATTGCCACGCCCGAGGGCGGGCCGGACGGCATCGAAGTAGCTCCCGACGGCATGATTCATTTCAATACGGTCGGCCCGGTCGCAGGATTGAAGGACCCCGCGGGCGGCGGCATGTACAAGGTGACGAAGGAGGACTTCAAGAACGGAAAACTGCCCGCTCCGTTTGCGACGGAGCTCGGCGGTCTGGACGGCTTGGATTTCGCCGGCAATGTGAGGCTGGACACGGAAATCAAGAACACGAACGGCGTTGTTGTCACGCCCCCTTCCGGCAAACCGATGATGTTGACTTACGACCAGGACATCAAGCTGGCCGGGCCTGCAGACATCGCAATACGCAAGATGTCAGACGGCGGCTACCTGCTGGTCATCCCCGAGCTTGCGGCTACGTCTCCGAATAAAACCGACAATCCGGTGACGGTCGTCCGGCTGCCGGCTGGCTTCGACAAACCCTGAGCCGGGTCACCAGCGCAGGCACATTGTGGGCGGGATGGCATGCGCCATCTCGCCCAAAAGTTCGGCCGTTTCGGGATCGGCCAACCATGTAGTGCGCTCCTTGTAGATACGCCAAGCCACCCGCCGAGTACCGTGCGACAACGGCCCCTCGACTTCGGAGATCCGCCAAGCGGTTTCTTCCTCTTCGTGGATCAACGAGGCGGGGTCTTCCCTCCCGCACGACAGACCATGCGGCGAGCGAGCCGGCCGAGCAGACCGAGCCGGACCGTTCGAAAACCGGCTCGAGGGATCAAACGAGCTGCAAGGTGTCGCCGCAGACCGAAACGGCCTGTCCGGAAATCGTGCGACCCCGGAGCGAGCACAGGAACAGGATCTGGTCCGCGAGCTGTCGCGCCGTGACCATGGTATGCATCGAAACATGGGCTAGCATCATTTTCTCGATCTCGTCGGCTGAGCGGCCCATGGCCTGCGCTTTGCCCTCGAATACCCGGCGGACGCGGTCGCCCTCGACGATGCCCGGCAGGATCGCGTTCACGCGGATGCCGAATTCGCCCAGCTCCATGGACAGCGATTTGGTGAACCCGACCACGCCCCATTTTGCCGCCGCATAAGGCGTGCGTAGCGGAAAGCCCAGCCGACCGGCCGCCGAGGAGAAGTTGATAATCGACGGGTTGGCGCTCTTCTTCAGATGCGGCACTGCAAGACGCGTGCAGTTGAACTGACCGGTCAGGCAGACCTCAACGCACCGGTCCCAATCCTCGGCATTGATGTCCTCGACGCGGCCGGTCGGGCCGGCTGTGCCTGCGTTGTTAACCAGCACGTCAAGCCCGCCAAGCGCTGTGAGCGCGTCATCGAACATCGCCGCCACCGCGCTACGATTGGCGACATCGGCGCGCGACTGGGTAATCGCCGGATCGCTGCGGCGCAGCTCGTCCAGCGCGACCTCATCGACATCGCAGATGTGCACCCGCGCCCCTTCCTCGACGAAAGCACGGGCGGTCTCGCGCCCAATCCCGGAAGCCCCTGCGGTTAGCAGTACGCGCAATCCGCTCAATCCCAAATCCATGACCTGTCCTCCGATTATTGTCGGTTTCCGGCAGCACGCCGCTCCTGGACGAAAAACGCCGCGCTGGCAACGTCGCTTGCTGGCCATTGTTTGGCCGCTCGCCGTCCAGCGCAATCTTCGCGATGAGAGCGGATATGCGCCAGCGAATATTTCGCCTCCGACGTCTGTCAATCCGCCAAGTCTCTTTGGGGTTTTCTTGTGTGTCAGGCCACACGGGGCTTGCAACTGTGGTCATCGGTGTCGGTCAGCAACGCCGTGTGAGCGTCAGACATCTTCAAGGGAGGACAACCATGAAACTGATAAACTTGCAATTAGCGCTGCGCCCTGGCGATCGGCGGACGTGGCTGAGGCTTAGGTCTGCGACGACGTCGCCAAGATCGGCGTCCTGAACAACCAGGCCGGTCTCTATGCCGACGTCTCTGGCCATTGTGAAACATCCTCTCTACCCCCCTTATACTTCCGCAACGTTTATCGTGACATTTGGCTCGTGATGACCAGTGGTGGATGGCCGCTTCCTTGCGGTGAGGTCAGGAGGGACTTTCCGCCGGGGTCCGTTGTGCCGCAGCAGCAGAAGTGCTCTGCTCGGAGACATGGCGCTCCCTTGCCTCCACCTCCCGAAGCCGTTGCCAATTCCCATCCCGCTCCCATAAGCTCAGCCGCCGCATCGCAGCGGCGGCGCTATCACCCCCGGCGGAGACGGAGACGCGAAACTGATGCCCAACGCCACCCCCTGCGCACTCACCCTGCCGCTGGAAGCCGAGCTTGATCTCCATCGCCTGACAAATGCCAGCGGGCTCGAAATTGGCATCCATGCGAATGGTTGCGTTTTCGCCATCGAACATCTTTTCGGCGGGGAACGGACGCTCATCAACCAGGTGTTCGGCTCGCCGCTAGGCAGCGGCATCGGGCGGGTGCTGCTGCGCCTCGGTCCCGACCGCGCGGTGACGGAAATCGTGGGGCCGAATGCGAAGCTGCAGGTCGGCGGCGCGGCGGACCGCTTCGTCTGGGAAGGCGAAACCGCCGGTATCCATCACAAGGTGACGCTGTGGCTGCATCCGGAAGAACCGCTCTGGCTATGGCGTGCCGAGCTGGAAAACCGCGGCGCCGTTCCAGCCGAGTGCGACACGATCCTCATTCAGGATCTGGGCCTTGGCGCACGCGGCCTCGTCCTCTCGAACGAAGCCTATGCGTCGCAATACATCGATCACACGATCGGCCAGGACCCACGCTTCGGGCCGGTGATCATGAGCCGTCAAAACATGGCGCAATCGGGCAGGCATCCCTGGGTCGCGCATGGCTGCCTCGAAGGCGCATTGAGCTTCGCCACCGACGCCTCGCAGATCTTCGGGCCGGAGTTCCGCGTCGGGGCGGAGGCGTCGGCGGGCTTCGGCGGCGATCTCCCCGGTGTTCGGCTTCAGCAGGAGACAGCCTGCGCTGCGCTGCAATCGCCCACCGTGATGTTCCACCCCGGCGGCAGGCTGCAGTGCACTTACTTCGGTCTATTCGATCCCGACCATGTCGAGCGCCACAAGCGAGGCCGACCTCGCGCGGCTGGACGCGGTGGAAGCCGCTGTCGCCGCTTTTCAGCCGGCCATCGTGCCCCTGGCCATGCCGCCGCGCAGCATTCTCCAGGACGCCGCGCCGCTCGCCGGGGAGCCGATGCTCCCGGACGCCATCGCGCAACTCTATCCGGAACGCATGCATGAGGAATCGCGGGATGGCACGCTGTTGTCCTTCTTCACGCCCGACGGCCCGCATAATCGCCACGTCGTCCTCGCCGCGAAGGAGCGGCAGATGCGCCGGCGTCACGGTGCGATCCTGCGCGGCGGCGCTTCCATGCTGCCGGACGACGCCGCGCTTTCGCTGACCTGCTGGATGCATGGCGTATTCGCCGCGCAGCTCACCATTGGCAACACGGCGCTGCATAAGCTGTTCTCCGTGTCGCGCGACCCATACAACGTCACGCGGGCGAGCGGTCTGCGCATCCTCGCCGACCGTGGCGGCGGCTGGCGGCTGCTCACCGTGCCGTCACTCTTCGACATGGGCTTCAACGATTGCCGCTGGCTGTATCGCTTCGAGGACGGTGAAATTAGGGTTCACGCGATCGCCTCCGCCGAAGACACTGCGGCCACGTGGCATGTCGGCGCCGTCGGTGCACCCTGCCGGTTCCTCGTCTTCGGCCATGCCGTGATGGGCGAGCGCGAATTCGAGCATTCCGCTCCCGTGGAGGTCAACGAGACCGCCGGACGCATCAGCTTCCGCCCCGATCGGAACGGCGTCTGGGGGCGGCACTACCCCCAGGCCGTGCATCATCTCGTGACCGCCACGCCCGACGCGATGGAGGAGATCGGCAGCGGTGCCATGCTTTTCAACGGCCCTGCGCCACGCTCCGCCGACGCTTACGTAGCGATCCGGACGGCCCTCACGAACCGCTTCTCTTTCGCGCTTGTCGGTGCGCTGAATGACCCCGAGCACGCCGAGCGGCTTGCCGCCAAATACGAGCGCGGCGTGGATACGGGCGAGGCTCTGGCGAAGGTGAGCGCCTATTGGAGCCGCGTCACCTGCGATACGCGTTTCCCCCGCGACACTCCTGCCTCGGCGGCGCTCGACACCATCTTTCCCTGGTTTGCCCAGAACGCCATGGTGCATCTCACCGCTCCGCGCGGGCTGGAGCAATATTCGGCAGCCGCCTGGGGTACGCGCGACGTCTGCCAGGGACCGGTCGAATTGCTGCTGCCGCTCGGCCATCATGAACCGGTGAAGGACATCCTGCGTATTGTGTTCGCCCAGCAATGGGAAAAGACCGGCGACTGGCCGCAATGGTTCATGCTGGATCCGTACCGGCAGATTCGCGACCGCCACAGCCACGGCGACGTCATCGTCTGGCCGCTGAAAGCGCTCTGCGACTATCTCGAACACACCGGCGATCCGAACCTGCTGGCCGAGCCGCTCCCCTGGACGCGGGACGATTTTGAGGCCACCGCCCATCGCGACCCGGTCCGGGAGCATGTGGAGATGCTGCTGGCGACAGTGCGCCACCGGTTCATTCCCGGCACGCATCTCATCCGTTATGGCCTGGGCGACTGGAATGACTCGCTCCAGCCCGCCGATCCGGCGATGCGCGATTGGATGGTCAGCAGCTGGACGGTCGCGCTGCTCTATCAGCAGATCGAGCGCTATGCGCGAATATTGCGGTGGGCCGGTGATGCGCGGGAGGCCGCCGAATTGGGCGAACTGGCGGCGCGGATTTGCGAGGATTTCAATCGCTATCTCATGCCTGGCGGCACCGTGGCCGGCTATGCGCTGTTCAAACCCGAGGGCGGCGAGCCGGAATGGCTGCTGCATCCAAGCGACAGCCGCACCGGCGTTCGCTACTCGTTGATCCCGATGACCCGCGCCATGCTCGCCGGACTGTTCACGCCACGAACAGGCCGCGCATCATCTCGGCCTTATCCGCGAGCATCTGCTCTTCCCGGACGGGGTGCGGCTGATGGACAAGCCCGTGCCCTATCGCGGCGGACTTCAGGTGAATTTTCAGCGGGCCGAATCCGCGTCCTTCTTCGGGCGTGAGATCGGGCTCATGTATGCTCACGCGCATCTGCGCTATTGCGAGGCGCTGGACCTGCTCGGCGGAACGGAGGCGGCGCGCGCGCTGATGCGGCTGCTCAATCCGATCAG
Source organism: uncultured Alphaproteobacteria bacterium (assembly GCA_963731855.1). Classification (GTDB taxonomy): domain Bacteria; phylum Pseudomonadota; class Alphaproteobacteria; order Rhizobiales; family Rhodomicrobiaceae; genus R-RK-3. The sequence goes on from CAVSXH010000006.1 coordinate 83,222, forward strand.
CGTGACCGAGGATCTCCCACAGGCGTCGCTGCGCCAGCGCAACGCCTATTTCAGCAGCAGCGATGCCGCCTTCCGCGACCGCGACGAGGCGAGCGCGGAATGGGCGCGGGCGCGCCAGGGGACGGTCGCCCTGGACGGCGGCTGGCGCGTCTATTCCAGCGGCGCTGGTATTTTCAGCCGCCTCGCCTTGCGCCTGTTCAAGCCACCCCCGTCGAGCCCGCTCAGATCATAGGAAGCGAACGAGGCTCCGATCCCCTGGGAAAAGCGCGGTCGATCGCCGCGATATCCTCCGGGCTCAGCGCGACATCGCAGGCTGCGGCATTCTCCGCCGCGCGCTTGGGATTGGCCGTCTTCGGTATGGCGAAGACGGACGGATGCCGGGTCAGAAATGCGAGCGCCACTTGATACGGGGTCGCCGCATGCGCCTTGGCGATCTCCGCCAGAACCTGTCCTCCGGCTGTCTTGGGACCCGGGAAATCGCCGCTGCCGAACGGGCTATAGGCCACGATGGCGGCACGGTGCTTTTCACATGACGGGATCACGGCGTGCTCGATGGCCCGCTCCTCCAGGTGATATAGCACCTGATTGCAAGCGACGGTCTCGCCTGGCTTCGTCGCGATCGCGTAAGCCTCTGCCAGATCGTCGGCGTCGAAATTGCTGACGCCCCATGAACGGATCTTGCCTTCGCGCTGCAGATCGAGAAAGCGCCGATCGTCTGTTCCAGCGGCACCGAGCCGCGCCAATGCAGGAGGTAGCAGTCAAGCCGGTCGGTTCCGAGACGCTTCAGGGACTGCTCGCACGCCGTCCGGGTCCCGCGCCGCGATGCATTCTGCGGCAGCACTTTCGAGACCAGGAATACGTCCTCGCGTCGCCCCTTTATCGCCTCGCCGACGATGAGTTCGGCGTCGCCGTACATTTCGGCGGTGTCGATGTGGTTCGCGCCGAGGTCGAGCCCGGTCCGTAAAGCGGCGACGGCTTGAGCCCGGTCGCCGTCCATGCGCCAGGTGCCCATGCCGATCACAGAGACGCTTTGGCCCGTCGGCCCGAAGGTACGGTATTTCATACTCATCTCCGCGAGGACACTAACACGCCACAACAATCGCATGAAGGTGCGGCGAGTTCCGCACCGACGGCCTACATACCCCAGCGCATCGCCGCCGTGTGAACCGGCGCGTCCCACATCGCCTTCATCTCGTCATCGAGCTTGGTCAGCGTGATCGAGCAGCCCGCCATCTCCAGCGACGTGCAGTAATTGCCGACCAGCGACCGCGCGATGGTCAGCCCGCGCCCGGCGCATTGGCGGCTCGCGGCGTCATACATGCCGTAAAGCTCCAGAAGCGGCGTGCCGCCCATGCCGTTGACGAGCAGCAGCACGCCTTCGCCGCCCGTTCCTGGATTGATCTCGTGGCAGATCGCGGCGATCATTTCCTCGGCAATCGCATCTGCGCTCATCATCGCGACACGCTTGCGGCCGGGCTCGCCGTGAATGCCGACGCCCATCTCCAGCTCGTCATCGCTGATGCTGAACGTTGGCGTACCCGCGGCCGGGACAATGCAACTCGTCAAGGCTACGCCCATCGTGCCCGATGCAGCATTGATCCGCTCGCCCAGAGCTTTGCAGGCCGCGAGATCGGCGCCTTTCTCGGCGGCGGCTCCGACCATCTTTTCGATGATGACCGTCGCGGCGACGCCACGCCGCCCCTGGCTGTGCAGCGAGCTTTCGACAGCCACGTCGTCATTGGTCAGGACGGTCTCGATCGCGCCGCCGCTCATCTCGCCGGCCATCTCGAAATTCATCACATCGCCGGCGTAGTTCTTGACGATGAACAGCACACCCGCGCCGCCATTCACAGCTTCGGCAGCGGCCAGCATCTGGTCGGGGGTCGGCGAGGTGAAGACCTGGCCGGGACACGCCGCGTCCAGCATCCCATAGCCGACGAAGCCGGCATGCATCGGCTCATGGCCCGAGCCGCCGCCCGAGATCAGCGCGACCTTGCCCGCTTTCGGCCCGGCTTTCCGCATGACATAGGTCGGTTCGAAATGCACCGAGACGATGTCCGCATGGGCGGCGCCGAAGCCGCGCAGGCTTTCGGTCAGCACATCGTCGGCGCGATTCATCAGCTTCTTCATCTCGTTTCCTCCCATCGGCGATTATTGGACTTGGCCTTTACGGTCCTTGATCATGCCTTGGTTTCCGCGTCCTGCAACAGCGAGATCACCTGCTCGGCGAAATCCCGGATGAGCTGTTCGACCTGCCGCCGGCGTTCCGGATCGGCGAATTGCGGCAGCGGGATGCGCAGTACGCCATCCTCGAACGAGGCAAGCTCCTCGATGGCGCCGAACTGGCCAGGGTGCGCCCGTGCGTAGACGTCGAGAAAAGCGCGCTGCTCCTCCGCATTGAGATGGCAGACCTTGAACAAAGCGGGGATATGCTGGGCGGGCAGCGGCACCCGATAGGTCGGGTTGGTGATCTGCGAAATGAAGCTCTTATGCGTACCGAAGGCCTCGGCCAGCTTCTGGCGCGTGCCGGACGGGCGCCGGTCGATATAGCGGCGCAGCAGCGCCTTGTATTCCGCGATCGCCTCGCTTGCCTGAACGGTTGCGTCAGCCATCGCGCCGCCTATGCCGGTTTCGGCGCGTAGCGGCTGACCGCAAGCTTCACCGGGCCGATTTGGGCAGGCGCGCAACTTAGCGTTCTCAGGCCCGTGTCGAGCAGAGCGCCGATTGACTGCGGGCTCGATGCCATGTCGCCGCACAGGCTCACGTCCACGCCGCGACGCCGGGCGGCCTCGACCGTGCGCCGGATGAGTTCCGCCACCGCCGGATTATGCGCGTCGGCGAGTGCGGCAAGGCTGGTATTGTCGCGCGCGCAGGCGGTCGCGTATTGGATGAGGTCGTTCGAGCCGATGGAATAGAAGTCGGCGTCGAACTCGGCGGCGGTGAGCGCGGCTGCCGGGACTTCCACCATGATGCCCATGCGCGGCACCGCGCACTTTACCCCGGCACGCTGCAGATCGGCGATCTCGGCGAGCATCATGCGGCGCGCCTCGGTGAGCTCGGCGGGAACCGTGACCATCGGGAACATGACATTGAGCGGCCCCTCGGCCGCAGCCCTCGCCAGGGCGCGAAGCTGGACGCGGAAAATCTGCGGGCGGGCAAAGGAAAGCCGCAGGCCCCGCACGCCAAGAAACGGGTTGGCCTCGCCGTCGATGGTCACGCCCGCGATGGGCTTGTCGCCTCCGGCGTCGAGGGTGCGGATGGTGACCGGCCGTCCTCCCGCCCAGGTGATCAGGCGGCGGTAAAAGGCCAGTTGCTCATCCTCGCCGGGCAGATGTTCGGCGGTGAACAGGAATTCCGTGCGTGTCAGCCCGACGCCGTCGCAGAAGTCAGGCGATAGCGCATCGAGCCGATCCGGTTCGTCGATATTGACCATGATCTTGACGGGTTCACCGCCGGCCGTCGCCGCTGGGCGCGGCAGCAGCGCTTCCATTTCGCCGCGCTCCTCACGTTCCGTGTCGATCCGCAGATTCGCCGATGCGACGGCCTGGCAGCTCGGATGCAGAGTGAGAACGCCCTTCGCCGCATCGAGGATCGCGGTCGCGCCCTGCCCAATCTCGTCCAGTTTCGCATTCAGCCCGACGACCAAATTAATCCCGCGCGCCCGGGCCAGGATCGAAACATGGCTGACCGGACTGCCGCCAAGCGAAACGGCACCCGCGATCCGCTCCCAATCCAGGCCGAGAAAAGCGGAAGGGGTGAGATCGGCAGCGACAAGAATCGCCCCTTGCGGAATTTGACCAGGTGACGGCGCACTCCCATGCTGTGCGCGCAACACGCGGTCCCTGAGGTCAGCGAGATCGTCGGCTCTTGCGGCCAGCGTGCCCCCGCCGCTTTGTCGATATTCGGCAATTTCCCGGTCGAGCGTGGCCGACCAGGCTTCGTCCCAGGTCGCACCGCCCTCGATGGCGCGGAACACCGGCGCGAGCATGTCGTCATCCTCGAGCAGCGCGAGCTGAAATTCCAGGATTTCACCGGCAAGCTTGTCCTGCGAGGCGATCAACGCTCCGAGCTGGCCGTTGGCAAACGCAACCGCCTCGCGAAACGCGCGCGCTTCGCCCTCCGCGGTCGTGAGGTTGCGCCGGGCCGCTGTCTTCTGGTTCAGAATATAAATCGGGCCGATCGCTACCCCGCCTGAGACGCCGAGGCCCCGAAAAGCCTGCTCGCGCTTGCTCTCAGTCATTGAAGTCCCGATCGACCAGCGCAACCAATGCATCGACGGCAGCCCTCGCATCCTCTCCAGCCGCGCGAATATGCAGCGGCACTCCATGTCCGGCCTTCAGCTTCATGACCGCGTTCGGCGATTTCGCATTCGTCCAGCTCTCTCCGCTCTCGGCGCGGATTTCGATCGCGGATCCGAAGGATTTCGCCAGCTTGGTCAGCTTCACGGCCGGCCGCGCGTGCAGGCCTGTCGGGTCGCGGATCACCGCACTGCCGCCGATCCACTCTTCATCGCGCACCATGTCGGTCATGCCTCAAAAATCCTCCGCCGTCTTCCGGACGGCCTCAAGCGAGGCGCCGCTCGCGGCTTCCGTCGCCGCCATGACCGCGCCCTCGACGACCGGCGCATTGCAGATCTGCACGTTGGCGCCCCTGCCATCGGAGAGCATTTCGATGGCGACTTCGCTGTTTGTTTCCGCCCCGCCGAGATCGACCAGGATGGCGACGCCCTTGGGCGAATAGACCGATTCGATTGCCGCCATGATCGCGGCAACATCGGTGCCCAGCCCGCCATCCGGATTTCCGCCGCAGAACGCCACCTGCACCTCTTCGCCGACCATCTGGCGGACCATATCCGCCGTGCCCTTCGCGACATCGGCCGAATGGGAAACGATGACTATGGACACTTTGTCGCTCATTTTCCCTCCAACAGGTCGCAAACGGCGTGAATCAGCAGGGTGGCCGAGCGCGCGCCGGGGTCGAGATGGCCGATGGAACGCTCGCCGAGGAAGGCGGCGCGGCCCTTAGTGGCCCGCATGTCCTTCGTCGCGGCCAGCGCCGCATCGGCGACGCGGCGGACTTCGGCGATGCCGCCTCCGGCCGCGAGCGCTACCTGCACGGGGATCAGTACGTCGAGCATGGTCTTGGCCCCGGCCTCCGATTTGCCGCGCGCCTTGACGGCCGCGACGCCCGCCAGCAGCATGGTGGCGACGCCGGCCCCATCGCGCGGCACATCGGAAACGGCCTTGCCCATGCCCATCAGCAGCGATCCGTAGAGCGGACCGGACGCGCCGCCGACCTTCATGATCAAGGTCGTACCGGCCTTAACCAGCGCCTCGCCGAAGGGCAGCGCGGCGATTTCGTTCGCCGCAGCCGCGACCGCGCCGAAGCCGCGCGCCATGTTCAGCCCGTGATCGCCGTCGCCGATCGCCTGGTCGAGCGCGGTCAGTTCCTCTGCGTGGGTCGCGATGGTCGCCGCACATTTGGCGATCAGGCGGCGGATCAGTTGCTCGCCCATAGTCGTATCTCCGGTTGGTTCCGGACGGGTAGAAGCGGCTTCAAGCTTGGCCTTTGCCCAACCCTGATTGGTGGAACGGAAATCGATGCGGTCGCCTTGGGCGTTGAAAAACAAGGCGGCATCCGAGCGGATCGAAGCGCGGACGGCGTCGCCTTCCCGCAATTTAGTCCTGGCGCCGAGCAGCGCGTGGATATGGCTCCCGCCAATATCCAGGAGTGCAACGGATTCGACGCCCAAATGTTCGACCGTCAGCACGCGCGCGGGCACGCCGCTGCCGTTTACGACCACATCCTCGGGCCGCACGCCGGCGGTTTCCGCGCCAGGGGGGATGTCGCCGGATTCGAGCATTGAGGCCTTGAGCAGGTTGATCTGCGGCGTGCCGAGCCGCTGCGCGGCATAGATGTTGGCCGGCCGCTCATAGATTTCGCGCGGTGAAGCGATCTGCAGCAGCTGGCCCGACGACAGGACGCCGATGCGGTCGGCGAGCGTCATCGCTTCGAGCTGGTCGTGGGTGACATAGATGATGGTGGCGCCGAGTTCGCGCTGGATGCGCTTCAACTCGACGCGCAGATCCTCGCGCAGCTTGGCATCCAGCGAGGAGAGCGGCTCGTCCATCAGGAACAGGTCGGGCTCGCGCACCAGGGCGCGGCCGATGGCGACGCGCTGCATTTCGCCGCCGGAAAGCTGCGTCGCGCGGTTGTTCAGCTTTGAGGAAATACGCAGCATTTCCGCGACAGAATGTACGCGTTTCCGGATGGATTCTGCCGAGTTTCTGCGGCCCGGGGCGCGTAGCGGGAAGGCCAGATTGTCGAACACGGAATAATGCGGATAGAGCGAATATTGCTGGAACACGAATGCCACGTCGCGGCGCGGCCGGATCGAGCGCGCGTGACGTCGCGCCCGCCGATTTCGACGCGGCCTGCGTCGGGCGTCTCCAGCCCGGCGAACAAGGCGCAGCGTCGTCGTCTTGCCGGCGCCGGTAGGGCCGAGAAGCACGATGAACTCGCCATCCGCCACATGCAAACTCAGGTCGGAGACGGCTTCCATCGCGCCGAAGCGCTTGGTGACGCCGCGCAGTGCTGCTTCAGCCATGCGTGCCTCCATCGAACAGCGCGCTTCTGAGCGCCTGCCCGGTATCGGGATCGAAAACGACCAGCCGTTCGGGATCGAAGGCGAGGCCTACCGTCTCGCCGTCCGCCACCTTCACCGTATTCGAGGCGCGCACGCGCACGCGCCCGGCGTCGGTATCGACGGTGATGAGCTGGCGCGCGCCCATATATTCGACGGCGAACACGCGGCCGCGCAACGGACCGTCCTCGGCGATGCGGATGTGCTCCGGCCGCGCCCCCAGCACCGCCGTCGGGCCGCTAAGGCCCTCGCGCGCCTCGGGCATGGCGACCGTCGCACCATTGACGCGGATTTCGCGCGCGCCGGGCGCAAGATTTCCCCGCGCGCTGAGGAAATTCATCGACGGGCTGCCGATGAAACCGGCCACGAATTTCGTCGCCGGGCGCTCATAGACTTCCATCGGCGGGCCGACCTGCAGCACTTCGCCTTTGTCCATGATGCAGATGCGGTCGGCCATCGACATGGCCTCGATCTGGTCGTGGGTGACGTAAACCGTGGTCGCGCCGATACGGTTATGCAGCAGCCGCAATTCCTCGCACATCAGGTCGCGGAATTCGGCGTCGAGCGCGCCGAGCGGCTCGTCCATCAGGAACGCCTTGGCGCGGCGCACAATGGCCCGGCCGAGCGCCACGCGCTGCCGGTCGCCCGCCGCCAGGCCGCCGACGCCGCGGTCGAGCAGATGTTCGATGCGCAGGAGCCTCGCGACCTCCTCCGTCCGCTCGCGAATTTCTGCGCGCGGCAGACCGGCGATGCGCAACGGAAAGGAGATGTTCCGCCGCACGTTCATATGCGGATAAAGCGCGAAAAGCTGGAACACGAAGGCGATATCGCGCTCCGAGCCGCGATTGAAGGTGACGTCCTCGCCGTCGAGCAGGATTTGCCCGGAGGTCGGCATTTCAAGGCCGGCGATCATGCGCAAGGTCGTCGTCTTGCCGCAGCCCGAGGGGCCGAGCATGACGAAGAATTCGCCGTCGCGGATGGTGAAGCTCGATCCGTTGACGGCGGTGAAGTCGCCGAAGTGCTTTTGCAAATTCCGGATCTGGATTTCAGCCATGTCGACTACCCGCTCCGTCGTTCCGGACGGCCGTCAGGCCGAGCCGGGATCCAATCACAGATCGGCGAGCGCCGTGCGTCGTTGCAAGGCCAGTAGGCCCCGGCTCGGTGGCCGGGGCGACGAAACAAGGCATGGTCCTTCGCGGAGGTCTCGATCGGGCGAGAGAGCGTCGGCAATCTGCTACGCGATGGATTTTAGCCATTCTCAAGTCACTCCGGAAAATGGCTGACGATGACGAAACCGATGGTCCCGATGAGAATCGCGGCGAAGGACCAGCCATAAAGCCACAGCGAGAAGGGCTGCATCAGCATGAAGACGCCAAGCCCGATTAGCGCCGTCGCACCGTTCTCCCAAGGGCCGCGCCTGAAATATGCAATCAGCGGCTTACGCGGCCTTTCCTCGATGACGCTCATCGTCTGACCGCTCCGAAGGTGATGCCGCGCAGAAGCTGGTTGCGCAGCATGATGGTGAAGATCACCACCGGCAGGAGGAACAAGGTGGTGCCCGCCGCGACCGCCGGCCAGTCCAGCCCGCCCTCGCCGATGATCAGCGGGATGAAGGGCGGCGCCGTCTGCGCCTGGCCGCTCGTCAGCAGCAGCGCGAAGGCGTACTCGTTCCAGGAAAAAATCAGGCAGAAGATCGCCGTGGCGGCGATGCCGGAGCGCATCTGCGGCAGCACCACTTTGACGAAGGCTTGCAGCCGCGTATAGCCATCGACCAGCGCCGCCTCCTCATATTCGCGCGGAATCTCGTCGATGAAGCCCTTAAGCAGCCAGACCGCGAGCGAGAGATTGACCGCCGTATACAGCAGGATCATGCCGAGCGCGGTATCGGAGAGGCCGAGCTGCCGGTACATGAGGAAGATCGGAATCGCGACCGCGACCGGCGGCATCATCCGCGTCGATAGGATGAAGAACATCAGATCGTCCTTCAGCGGCACTTTGAAGCGCGAGAAGCCGTAGGCAGCCAGCGTGCCGAGGAACACAGCGAGGAAGGTCGAGCCGAAGCCGATGACGATGGAGTTCTGATAGCGGTCGATGAAGCGTGACGGGCCGGTGATGACCATGTTCCGCTCGCGCACCAGTTCATCGTACCAGCTTTGCGGCGGTCCCAGGCTTTCGATATATTCTGGCGTCTGCCGCGAGCGGGTGGTGAAGAGGTTCACATAGCCTTCCAGCGTAGGCTGGAACACCACCTTCGGCGGATAGGCGATGGAGTTCGGCGGCGATTTGAAGCCGGTCAGGAAAATCCACACCAGCGGGATCATCGCGACCAGCGCATAGCCGATGACGAGAACCCCGGCGATCCACTTCGCCGTCGCGCTTGAATCGGTGACGGAATATGTAGCCGCGCGCGCGTTCACGATTTTACCCGGTTGAGAGCTTTCACGTAAATATTGCCGAGGCCGAAGATCGTGACGAACAGGATCACGGCGAAGGCGGAGGAATAGCCAGTGCGCCAGGATTCAAATGCCTCGCGCTTGAGGTTGATCGAGGCCAGCTCGGTTGCCGAGCCGGGGCCGCCGGAGGTCAGCTCGACCACCATATCGAACATCTTGAAATTCTCGATGCCGCGGAACAGCACCGCCAGCATCAGGAAGGGCAGCACGCGCGGCAGGGTGATGTACCAGAATTTCTGCAATGTGCTGGCGCGGTCGATCTCGGCGGCCTCATAGAGATAGGCGGGGATGGACCGCAATCCGGCGAGGCAGAGCAGCATGATGTAGGGCGTCCACATCCAGGTGTCGGCGATGATGATCGCCCAGGGCGCCAGATGGATCGAGCCGATCATGTCGATGGCGCCGACATTGGCGAACACATCGACGATGTAGCTGAAAATGCCGGTCTGCGGCTGATAGAGATAGGTCCAGAAGGTGCCGACGACGGCAGGCGAGAGCATCATCGGGATGAGGATGACCGTCGTCCAGAAGCTGGATGTCCGGAAGCCGCGATTGATGAGTAGCGCCAGCCCAAGCCCCAGCCCCACCTGGATCACCATCGTCCAGACGACGAAATGCGCGGTGACCTGCAGATAGCCCCAAATGTCCTCGCTTGAGAGAATGCGCTCGTAATTGGCGGTGCCGATCCATTGCACCGGGCGTCCAGGCTGATTGGCGCGGAAATTGGTGAAGGACAAATAGACCGTCCAGAGTAGCGGGAAGATGTTGATCGCCAGCAGGATCAGGATGCTCGGCGTAATGAAGATCCAGGCGATGGCGCGGTCGGACAGGCCGCGCATCCGCCCGGCAATGCCGCGCGGCGTCGCCCGCGCCGCTTCGTCCGCAATTCGATCCATCGATCCGACTGACATGCTGTGGTTTCCAGCCTGCGATATAAGCCACGGCCCCGACTGGAGCATGATCGCTTCCGATGGAATCGACCACGCTCGAGCTTCCCTTGTTTTCGCACGATTTTTCAGGAAACCGGTGTCCACTTTTCCTGATCGTGCTCTGTCACATCCGCTCTACGTCATCGCCGCGAAAGCGGGGAACCGGTACTCCGCAGCGCTTCCGCGAAGCCCTGGCCGTGCTGCCCGCACCTCACCCCGCACCGCCTTCGTTTACTGGGTCCCGCTTTCGCGGGGATGACGGCTGAGGGCGTGGCGGCCGGTTTGCCCTCTCCCTTCGCGGGAGAGGGCAGAGTGCCATGCCTGGGGCGACAAACCCTAAAGCTTGCCGTCATCCTTGAAGGTCGCGGTCCAGTCCTTGATCAGGCTGTCGAGCGCTTCCTTAGCGGTGCCTTTGTCGGCGACGACGAAATCATGCACGCGCTTCTGCATCGCCTGCAGCAGTTCGGCATAGGTCGGCTCCTGCCAGAAGTCCTTGACCGAGCCCATGGCCTTGAGGAACTCGCCGGCAAAGGGCGTCGATTTGGCGAAGTCCGGCGCGCCGGCCACTTTGACATGGCAGGAGAAGCCGCCGAGCTGCCACCACTTGGCCTGCACGTCCGGCTGGGCGAACCATTTAATGTATTCCAGCGCCTCGGCCTTCTTGTCGGAATAGGCGACGACGGAAATGCCCTGTCCGCCAAGCGTCGAGCCTTCCACCTTCTGCGGCGGATTGGCGAAATAGCCCGTCTTTTCGCCGCCGACATTCGGGTCCTTGGCAATGCCGGGGAAGAAGGCGAAGAAGTTCATCTGCAGCGCGGTCTGGCCCGACTTATAGGCGTCGAGGTTTTCCGTCATATAGGCGTCGGAGTGGCCGGGAGGCGTGCAGCACTTATAGAGCGATTTGTAGAATTCGAGCCCTTCGACAGCCTCGGGCGAATTCACGGCGCCTTGCATGTCGTATTTGCCGGCGGTCTTTTCATATTTGAAGCCCCACGGATAGAGCGCGTCGGTCACGCCCATGGTGATGCCTTCCGAGCCGCGCTCGGTATAGATCGCCGCGCCATAGACCTTTTTGCCGTCGATCTCGCGGCCCTGGAAGAAGGAGGCGATATCCTTTAGCTCCGTCCAGTTTTTCGGCGGGGCCAGATCGCGGTTGAACTTCTTCTTGTATTCGGCCTGAATTTCGGGACGGGCGAACCAGTCCTTGCGGTAGACCCAGCCGACAGCGTCGCCCATGGCAGGCAGCGCGTAATAGTTCGGACTTCCCTTCGGCCAGGTGGAATAGGCGTTAACCGTGGCCGGCAGGAAATCATCCATCGAGATTTTTTCCTTGGCGAAGAAATCGTTCAGCTTGACGTAGTGGCCGTACACCGCGCCGCCGCCGATCCACTGGCTGTCGCCGATCATCAGATCGCACAGTTTGCCGCGCGAGTTTAGTTCGTTCAGCATGCGGTCGGCGAAATTGGTCCAGGGAACGAATTCGAACTTCATCTTGACGCCGCTCTTGGCCGTGAAGTCCTTCGACAGTTCGACCAGCGCATTTGCCGGGTCCCAAGCGGCCCAGCATAAGGTAATCTCTTTGTCCTGTGCAGCAGCAGGTGTAAGCCCGCCCATAGCTATTGCGGTTGCGGCAATAGCGATACTCCATGCTTTCATGGCGTCCTCCTCAAATTCCTCCGGCCGCCCGCGCTTTGTTCTGGCCTTTTGGGCCAGCGGGTCTATGGCAACCGGCGTCCCGCAAGCGGCGTGGCTTCACAGTGGTACCGGTTGAGTTTAGCTAAACTCAACTACTAAACTCTGTCAAGCCGCTCATTGGCGGGCGCGGTCGAATTTGCAAAGGTACGATGACGGCACCGAGAGCATTCATTATCATGCTGAGGTGCAGGCAAGACTTATAAATCCGTCGGCAAACACGCGCCATCGCGGCAGGCCCTGGTCAGATATGCGCCCGTCAAACTTTATCTTCGCCGTACTGGCGCTAGCCCTGTTACTCGGCGGCTTGCTGTTCAGTTTCATTTACGATGCAAACTTGGAATTTCCGAGGTTTAGCCTGCCAGTTCCTCAGCCCGGTCCTCCGGCATCGGTGCCCGCACCGCGAAAAGCCGAACCAGTATTAGACAAGCCCACGGAAACGACGATTTATAAAACGAGGAAAGATCCGTCGAGGCTTTCGCTGGACGGCGGTCGCCAGCCCTCAAGACCCTGGCTCATTGTGCCGGAATCAGCTCCCGTCGTTGATACAGAAGGGGTACAGAAAGTTGGAACTTGGCTTTTATATCTTATGGGCGTGTTCTCACTTGTCATCCAGTTCGGTGTCTGGCTCGTAAATTTCGCGCAATGGGTGGGACGTGCCGCGTGAGCGGCGGGAAGTGGCTCGGTGACTTTGCCTGACTGGCGTCGCCGAACAACTGGCCGACGCTGCAATTGTCTTCGCTCCGGGGAAGTGACACAATCGCCCGCTGACGGGTTCGTCACTCTTGATGGCGTCCCGATCCAAGGGTCAAAAGAGTGGGAGGAACAGGCGTGCTTAGGAAACTATTGCTGACCGCCAGCGCGGCGGTCTTGTGCGTTGTCGCGCCGTTGAGTGCGGCCAACGCGGAAAAGGTGAAGATCGCGCTGATCGAGGGGCTTTCCGGCCCGTTCGCGGCGAACGGGCTTGCGGCTTTGCGCGAGCTCGAATTCGGGGTGGGCGAGTTCCTGGCCGGAAAGCAGGTCGGCGGCAGCAAGCTCGAAGTCGAAGTGATCGGGCTGGACGGTCAGGTCAATCCGAAGGAGACGCTGGTCCAGCTCCAGAATGCCATCAGTCAGGGCGCGACCTATGTCGTGCAGGGCAACTCATCCGGCGTCGCTCATGCGATCATCGACGCGGTCAACAAGCACAATGAGCGCAACCCCGACCAGCGCGTGCTGTTCATCAATCACTCGGCTGTCGATCCGGCGCTTACCAACGAAAAATGCAGCTTCTGGCACTTCCGGTTCGACGGCAATGCCGACATGAAGATGAACGCCATTACCGACACCATCAAAGCCAATAAGGACGCCAAATCGCTCTATATTATCGGCCAGGACTATGCCTTCGGCAAAGCCGTGTCGGCGGCGGCGAAATCCTATCTCGGCCAGAAACGGCCCGACATTCAGGTGGTCGGCGACGAGCTGCACCCGATCGGCAAGGTCAAGGACTTCACCCCTTACGTGCAGAAGATCCAGGCGTCGGGCGCCAATATCGTGATCACCGGCAATTGGGGCGCGGACATGGTCAACCTCGCCAGGTCGATCAGCGACCTTGGCGTGAAGGCCGACGTTTATACGTTCTATGCGGCAGGCACGGGCGTGACGGGCACCATCGGAGAGTCGGGCAAGAACAAGGTTTTCGTCGTGGGCGAGGGCCATCTCAATCCGCCGAAGACCGAGCAGAACGACGCCTACATCAAGAAGTTCAAGGCGAAGTTCCCCAATGACGACATCATCTACGGGCGCCTGGCCGTTGCGGTGGACATGCTGGGCAAGGCGATGGAGAAGGCCGGCAGCGCGAAGCCCCTCGACGTCGCTAAGGCGCTGGAAGGCATGGAATACACCACGCTTGCCGGCGACAAGGTCGTCATGCGCGCTGCTGACCATCAGCTGCTGATGCCGCTGCAGATCTTCGTGCACACCAATGAGGGCGTCAAATACGACTACGATAAGTCCGGCTACGGGATGGTTACGAAGTCCAGCGTCCCCAGTGAACAGAATATGACCGAAACCACCTGCAAAATGGATCGTCCGTCCTAGTCGGGCACGACCTCGTCGAACCCCTTCAGGGAGCGGGTAACCCCGCTTCCGGAAGGGGCGCAACGACCATTCCAATCTTTGCGGCGTATCGGGTGAGTCATGGAGACAGTCGTCTTTTCGGTGCTGAACGGGCTTGTCTACGGCCTGCTGCTGTTCCTGCTCGCGAGCGGCCTGACCGTCATCTTCTCCATGATGGGCGTGCTCAATTTTGCGCATGCAAGCTTCTACATGCTGGGGGCGTATTTCGGCTACTCGATCTCCAGGCATATCGGCTATTGGCCCGGCCTCGTCATCGCGCCGCTGATCGTCGGCACGCTCGGCGCGTTGATCGAGCGCTACGGCCTGCGCTTCGTGCACCGCTATGGCCACGTTCCGGAACTGATTTTCACCTTCGGCATCGCCTTTCTGCTGGAGGAAATCGTACAGTTCGCCTGGGGGCGGGACCAGAAGCCTTATCGCGCTCCGCCCGGCCTCGATGGGCCGCTATTCCAACTCTTCGGCACGAATTTCCCCGCCTACAAAATGTTCATGCTGCTGATCTCGGTGGCGATCTTCATCGTCCTGCTCGTCGTGCTGACCCGCACCCGCATCGGCCTCATCATTCAGGCGGCGATCAATCAGCCCCGGGTGGTCGCCATGCTCGGGCATAATGTGCCGCTGATCTTCATGGTCACATTCGGCGTCGGAACGGCGCTCGCGGGGCTTGCCGGCGTCATCGCCGGGCCAGTGCTCGGCACCTATCCGGCGATGGGGTTCGAGCTCGGCAGCATCGTCTTCGTGGTCGTGGTGCTCGGAGGGCTCGGATCGCTCATCGGCGCATTCGTCGCCTCGTTGCTCATCGGCATCCTGCAGACCTTCGCCATCGCCGTGAACGGTTCGCTCGCGGATTTGCTCGGATGGCTGGGAATACATGTCACCCGACAGAGCTTCATGCATGATCTATGGTTCGCGACATTGCCGCAGGTGGCGCCGCTCCTCCCTTATCTGCTGCTGGTGCTCGTTCTGATCTTTCGGCCGACCGGTCTGTTCGGGACGCGGGAAACATGATCAAGCTCTCCGAAACGCGCCGCGCGCTTCATGCTCAACAACGGCGCCGCCAACTGATCCTGTGGACCATCTTCGGGATGGTGCTCCTCCTCATGCCCCAGCTCAGCACGAATTTCGGCCTCACCATCCTGACGCAGATCTGCATCGCGTCGGTGTTCGCGCTCGCCTACAACATGCTGCTCGGCCAGGGCGGCATGCTGTCCTTCGGACATGCCGTCTATTTTGGCCTCGGCGGCTATTTCAGCATGCATGTGATGAATTTCATCGCCGAGCGGCTGGCCGATCCCGGTGGCGCTGATACCGCTGTTCGGCGGCCTGTTCGGCCTCCTCTTCGGGCTGATCATCGGCAGCTTCTCGACCCGCCGGGCGGGGACGGTTTTCGCGATGATTTCGCTCGGCATCGCCGAACTGGTCGCGGGCTCGGCGCTGATCCTGGTCGGCTTCTTCGGCGGCGAGGAGGGCGTGACCGCCAACCGGACCAAGGGCCCCGCGCTTTTCGGCTATCACCTCGCCCAGCAGATCGAGGTGTATTATTTCGCCGCCTTCTGGTTCTTCGTCGCCACTTTCCTGATGTACCGCTTCTCCCGAACTCCGGCGGGGCGCATGGCGAACGCCGTCCGCGACAATCCGGAGCGCGCCGAATTCATCGGCTACAGCGCACGCCATGTGCGGTTCACCAGCTTCGTCGCGTCGGCCTTCTTCGCCGGTCTGGCCGGGGGCATGTTCGCCGTGCAATTCGAGATCGTTACCGACGCCGCGGTAAATACGGTCGCGTCCGGCCAGGTGCTGCTTGCAGGCCTATATCGGCGGTATCGGCTTCTTTGTCGGGCCGATCATCGGCGCGATCGTTCTGACCTTGCTCAGCACCATCGTCAGCGGCGCCACCGATCTCTGGCTGCTTTATGCCGGGCCTGATCTTCCTAGCGACGGTCCTTTTCGTGCCCCAGGGCCTCACCGGTCTCATCCTGATGCACGCGCCCGCCTATAGGACCGGCAGGCTCGACCTTATTGCCGGACCCTATCTGCTCGCGGCAATTCCTCTGGCCTCCATGCTGATCGGCGTGATCGGGCTGCTGGAGATGATCAACTTCGTCGACCGCGCCGGCGTCGGCGACACGGAGATGCGCCTGTTCTACTCGACGATCGACACCGAGAGCTGGCTGCCCTGGCTCGGCTTCGCGGCTCTCGCCATCATGGGCGTGTGGGCCTTCCAGATGGCCCGTCCGTCCGTCCGCTCGGCTTGGGAGAGGGCGAACGCCCCGCTCGCGGCGCGCGCCGGGACCGTCGAGGAGCAGGATGCCCACCGATCCGTTCCCCTCCGCGAACAGGCCGCAGAATGACCCCGGCGCTTCAACTTACCGATCTGCACAAATCCTTCGGCCAGACCGAGATCATTCGCGGCGTGAACCTGGAAATCCAGCCGGGGGAGCGGCACGCGATCATCGGCCCGAACGGGGCCGGGAAATCGACGCTGTTTCACCTCATCAGCGGCCGCTATCGTCCCACTTCGGGCAGCATCAGCCTCCACGGCGAGGATGTCGGCGGTCTCGCGCCCTACGAGATCTACCGCAAAGGGCTGGCGCGCAGTTTTCAGGTCACCAACATTTTCCCCTATCTCAGCGTCTACGAGAATGTGCGCTGCGGCGCGCTCTGGTCGAAGGGCTATAAATATTCCTTCTGGCGGAGGGTGGAAAATCTCAGGGACGTGAACCTCTCAACCGAAGCAATCCTGGAAAAGATCCGCCTGACCGACCGTTTCGACGTGCCCGCCGGGCTGCTGACCTATGCGGAACAGCGGGCGCTGGAAATCGGCATCACGCTGGCGGGCGGCGGCGATGTCATCATGCTCGACGAGCCGACGGCGGGTATGAGCCACAGCGAAACCGAACAGATCGTCGACCTCATCCGCTCGGTGTCCGTGGGCCGGACGATGGTTATCGTCGAGCACGATATGGGCGTCGTCTTCAACCTGGCCGATCGTATCTCGGTGCTCGTCTACGGCGAGATCATCGCCACCGGCGAGCCCGCAGCGATCCGCGCCAACAAGGCGGTGCAGGAAGCCTATCTGGGAACGGAGATCGAGGCTCATGCTTGAAGTCCGCGACCTGCACGCGTTCTACGGCAAGAGCCATATCCTGCAAGGCGTGTCGTTCGACGTGCGGGAAGGCGAAATCGTCAGCCTGCTAGGACGCAACGGCGTCGGGCGCACGACCACTGTAAATGCTATCATGGGCAATGTCGCATGCCGCGGTTCGGTGAAGTTTCGCGGCGACGAACTCGTCGGCCTGCCGTCGCATCAGATCGCGCGGCGAGGTCTTGGCGTGGTGCTGGAAAACCGCGAGATATTCCCGACGCTGACGGTGCGTGAAAACCTGATCCTCGGCATGAAGGACATGCGCCGCAAAGGCCGCTGGTCGATGGAGGACATGTTCGACATGTTCCCCAATCTGCGCCAGCGCTCCGAAGTGCTCGGCGGCGCGCTGAGCGGCGGCGAACAGCAGATGCTGACGATCTGCCGCACGCTGATGGGCGATCCCGACCTGATCATGGTCGACGAACCGACCGAAGGTCTGGCCCCGAAGATCGTCACCCAGGTCGCCGAACTGCTCGGGGCGATCTCCAGTCGCGGCGTCTCGATTCTGCTCGTCGAACAGAAGCTCACCATCGCGCTCGAGGGTGGCGCGGCGCGTCTACGTCATGGGCCACGGGCAAATCGTGTTCGAGGGCACTCCGCGCGAATTCGAACAGCACGAGGAGCATCCGCAAGGAATGGCTGGAAGTGTAATTGATCGTGCAGTTTAAGGTTACGAATATATTCATTAAGCAAGTGTGTCAGATGATTCTAGAATTTAAGGAGTATTCTGGCACCGTAAGACGCCAAAATCTACAAGCGTAGACATTTTGAATGCAAATCCGCGCCGACCTGGCTCGTCGAGAAACCGAAACTTTACATGTCGATGTCAACTTCATCCCCAACTGATTGCAATCGACCGGTTGATTTCATGCATCGTCATGCACGCATTATCATCGCCATTCTCGGCTTGGCTTACGCCGTTGCGGCTCCCTTCGCGCAAGCCCAGGACATAGCCACCCTCAAGGCTGCCTATAAGCGGCCGTCGGAAATACCCTTCCCGCCATCCAACCCCTACACGCCGGAGAAGGCCGCTCTTGGCAAGGCCCTCTATTTCGAGCCGCGCCTTTCCGGGGCTGAGAATATGAACTGCGCCACATGCCACAATCCGTCCTTCGGCTGGGAAGGCCCGAGCAAGACCGCGATCGGCGCGCAGGGTACGAGGCTGGGCCGCCAGGCTCCGACGATCCTCAACGTCGCCTGGGTCCACCGGTTCTTCTGGGATGGGCGCGCCGAAACAGCGGAGGCGCAGGCCAGCGGGCCGATGCAGGCGCCGGTCGAGATGAACATGCCCATCACTGATGCGGTCAGGCGTCTCGATGCCATACCGGATTACAAATCGTGGTTCGCCGCCGTGTTTCCGAACCAGGGTGTGACGCCCGAAACCATCGTCCAGGCGATCGCAACATTCGAACGCACGGTGGTGGCAAGCTACGCGCCCTTCGACGCCTGGGTCGACGGCGAGGAGTCGGCTATTCCGGAGAACGCCAAGCGGGGTTTTCAGCTTTTCGTGGGCAAGGGGAAATGCGCCCAGTGCCACACCGGCTGGAATTTCAGCGACAACAAATTTCATGACATCGGGACCAGCCTGAAAGACATAGGCCGCGGCAAATTCGAACCGAATAATCCGCTGGCGATGTACGCGTTCAAGACGCCGAGCCTGCGCGACACAGCTCAGCGGGCGCCTTACATGCATAATGGCGAATGGCCGACGCTCGAGGATGTTATGCGCCATTATGTGGTCGGCGGCATTGTAAGGCCCTCGCGGTCGCCACTGATGAAGCCTTTGGATTTATCCGACGCGGAAATTGCAGACGTGATCGCCTTCATGCGGTCGCTGACCGGCTCCAAGCAGATCGTCACGCTTCCGATTCTGCCGAATTGAGGACCTGCCAATGTCGATTCTCAAGAGGATTTTGCTCAGCTTTCTCGCTCGTCATCGGCCTCGGGGCGGTGCAGAGCGCCATGACGGTCAGCAGCCTTCGCTCGCTATCCGCCCAGATCGATGAAGCCACGGTCAAACCGCTGACCCAGGTCGACGCGGCGCGCGGCGCCTGGGACGGTTTCCGCGATGCGCGTGACTATCTGTCGAACGAGCTGGAAGGCATCCGCTATCGCTCGAAGCAGCCAGCTCATCGGCGAGTTCCGGCAGCGCATCCAGATCGTCGAGACCGAGCTGGCGCGGCTGGCGGAAACCACGCCGTCGCAGAAGGTGGCCGACCTGGCCGGAAACGTTTCGGCGCTTACCGGAGAATGGAAGAATCGATGCGCTGGTTCTGCTGGGCGAGCGGCCGGCTTCGTCGATTCCGGCTCCTCACGTCATGAGCCGGCTGGAGAACCAGATCAAGGCCGGCCTGCAGTCGCTCGTCGGGTTTGCCCTGGATGACGCGGGTGCCGCCCGCGCGGCGGTCAACGCGCAGGCCCGCGATACGCAGACATGGGTGATGGGCCTCGCAGGCATCGCTTTGGTGCTCGGGCTCGTTCTCGCGATCGCATCGAGCCTGTCGCTGACACGTCCGCTCGCGCGCCTTGAGAACCGCATGCGCGCCCTCGCGGCCGGCGATCTGGAGAGCGACATCGCCGGACGCAAACGCGCCCGATGAGATCGGCTCGATGGCAAAAGCCCTCGACATGTTCCGTCAAAATGCCATCCGCGCCGCTCAGCTCGGTGTGGAAAAGGCCGACGGCGAGGCCAGGATGGTGGCGGAACGCAGAGAGACGGCGGAGCGGGTCGCGCTGGAATTCGAAAGCAAGGTTGCCGCCATGATCGGCAATATCGAAAAGATGCTGGGCGATCTCGGGTTTTCCGCGAAAGGAATGCAGGACGCCGCCAAATCGACGCGATCCGATGTGGAGAGTGCCGTGAAGTCCGCCGAGACTGCGGCGTCGCAGGTGTTGAGCATCGCCACGGCGTCCAATGAAATGGCCGTTTCGGTTCAGGACGTCTCGAGCCGCACGGGCCATACAAGGCAGCTCAGCCAGGAAGCGGCGGGCGTGGTCTCGCGCTCGAAATCCACCATCGACCTGCTCATTCAGACATCGCAGCGCATCGAGGAAATGGCCGGTCTCATCGGCAATATCGCCAATCAGACCAATCTTCTGGCGCTCAATGCAACAATCGAAGCCGCACGCGCGGGGGAAGCCGGGAAAAGGCTTCGCCGTTGTCGCCGTCGAGGTGAAATCGCTCGCCGACCAGACGCAGAAAGCAACGAGCGCCATTGCCGAGAATATCGATCAGGTGCGGATCTCGACGGGTGAGGTCGTCAAGGTGATCGAAGCGATCGGCCACTCCATCCACATCATGGGATCGGCCGCCGACGAGGTCGCCGGGGCCATGCAAGGGCAGCAGGGCGCGGCCTATGAGATTGCAGGCAACACGGAAGCGGCGGCCGCCGGCACCAACAGTGTTCGCGATGCGCTCAACACCGTTAACGAGACCTTCGACCAGGTCGCGTCCGGTTCGGAAAAAATCGTGAGCCTGCTCGAAAATCTGCAGACGATCCGTCAAGCAGCTGCGCTCGGACTCCGGCACATTTCTTGATCAGGTGCGTGCGGCCTGAGCCAGATTTGGCCAGCGTCACTTGATGGTCCGGGTGAGCCTCAGCGACCCTTTGTCGGGAATTGCGCTTCGAGAATGGATGCCCGCCGGCCAACCTCGCGAGCGGATCGGTTGAAGTGGAAGCATCGAAGCTCGGGAGACCCGCTGTCGATTCTTGCAGGTCGCGCGATGGACGGAAAACCGAATGCCACTTTTCCTGATCGCGCTCTAATGATGCTGTGCGGTACGGCGGCCTTGTTCCACCAGCGATCGCAATACGCCTGCGAGATTTCGCGGATCGAACGGCTTGGCGAGGACCCCGATAACATCGCGTGACTGAAGCCAGTCCATTTCAATCGGATGCGTGTGTGCTGTCAGAAAAGCGATCGGAGTGGAGCGTCCATCTTCCTGAGCGCGCAATAATGCGAGCGTTGCCGGGCCGTCCAAACCAGGCATGACGACATCGAGGAGTATCAGATCGAATGAATTGTTGTGGGCAAGCGTAAGGGCATCCTGACCGCAGGGCGCCGTGGTTACAATGAAATCCGAATCCTGACACGCGGTTTCGACTATGTCTCTCATGCTCTCATCGTCGTCAACATAGAGCATATTGATCGGCATTGCTGCTCCGTCATCAGATTCAAGGACGTAGACGCCTTGAGTGTTGTCCGAATAAGCAAGCCTACGGTGCACGCCTTAAATTTCTACTTTCCAGATACGTCAAATCCACAGCATCGTGCCATCCGCCGACCGCCCGGCGTGCGCCCGTCCCGCGCGTCACGCCCCGTCACTTCGGCTGCGTTTTCTTCCACGATTCATAGGCTTGAAAAAGTTTCTGCCGCGCCTCTTCGTCGGTAGCGGCAGCTTTCCCACCCGCCGGGCTTTCCGTGAGAAAACGTTCGAATGAGCCGCGATCGGCATCGGCGGGCGACTTGGACGCCGAGGTGGTGACCGCGGCACGCTTCAGCCAGTCGTCGGCGGCAGGAAAGCGTACCCATCCCGGCACCTTTGCGATCAGATTGACCTCCTGCCATTTTTGATGCCGCGGAGGTTTTTGGAACTGATCGAAACTCGAAAAGAACAAGTCCACGAAGCGTGCCACCTTGTTGTACCGCCAGCTATTGGGCTCCCAACCGTAGACCACCATGACCGCGCCGACAGCGATCGTTTCCACCTTCGCGTCGGAGGCGATGAGCTGAGGGTATTCCTTGGCGGTCAAAGTGCTCGGAAAGTAGACTTCGCTGAGTTCCAGGCTCGGCGGGACGGGCAGGAATTTAACTTTATCCTCCGACTTCAGCCCGTCGTAGATTTTCGCCGGCTTGCCGTATACGCCGATGCTGGCAGCGATCTCGCCACGCTTGAGTTTTTCCAGCGCGACGGCTGGTTCGTCATAGAGAGGCTCCACCTTGATTTTCATCAGGTCAAAAAGGATCGTTGACGTTATGGCGATGCCGCTGCCCTGTAGTCCGAAATTTACCTTCTGGCCCCGCAGATCTTCCAGCTTCTGCACATCGCTCTTGGCAAGAAGATGCAGTTCTTCATTGTACAGCTTGGTGATGTACTGAAGCTTGTTTACCGCCTCGGGGAACAGCCCTTTTTTCTTGATGTAGGTGAGAACGTCGGATTGGACGATCCCGAGATCGATGCCGCGAACCTTGAGAATGTCCTCGACATTCTGCATGGACCCTTTGCCGAGCACGGCAAGGATCCGAAGTTTGCCGGGGCTGTCCAGCACATTGCTGAGATCCGAAGCAAACTGAATGTAGGTGCCGGATACCGTGCCGGTGACGATGCCGACCGTATTCTCGTTGATGTCAGGGCTTTGGGCCGCTCCGGATGGGGTCTGGGCTATCGACGCCGTCAATGACAGGCCGAGCCCCAGACCAAGTGCGGAAAAGCGGATCAATGCTCGTCGGCATTGCCGTGATGCATTTACCATGAAGTGCTGCCAACGGTCCGGATCATATTGTCTCATGCTTGCCCCTAAATCTTGTGGCCGTCTTGCGGATAAAGGCATTCAAACAATCGTTTTCACTTTTTGGCCGAGAGTTTCTTTCGGGCGTCCGCATGCCCCAACTCCGCAGCTTTCAAATACCAACTCTCTGCAATCTTTTCGTCCGGTTTGAACAGAGCACCCATCGGCATGCGCCCCAAAATTTGCGGGTCATAGGTTTGCGCAAGCTGATAGGCACCGGCCGCGCTGCCGCGCGTGGCGAGATACTCGAAGATCAGCCGTGCCGCGCCGAAGTCATCGAGCGCCAGTGCGGCTTGCCCGCTTTTCAGCCTTTCGGTTTCCTCGCTGGGCGAAATCGTTAAACGCGCGACCGCGACCTCCGGCGAGGGAGGCGGAGCCGCTGCGGGCTTGACCGCCGGCGCTGCAGGCGGTACCGCCGCAGGCTTGATCACCGGGGAAGCAGGCGGGGCAGGCTTGTCTTCCGGTATGGCCGGCACGGCCGCCGTGGGTTTGATCTCCGGCGCCGGGGGCGGGCTCATCGCCGGCTGTTCCGGCGGCGCGCTCAGAACGGGCAGGGCGGGAGCGGGACGGTCTTCCCGGCTGGTCGCCTTGAGTTCGTTCAGCGTGTCTTGCCGGCCTGCCGGCGGGAGAGCGGCCGTCGCATTTGTGAGCCGAGCCAGCACGAAGTTTTCCGCCCCCGGCTTCTTGTAGAAGTCCGGCGTCTGCAGGCCCTTGGTGAGCTTTCGGACTTCCCGCTCGACATAGGTGCCAAGATCGAATACGCGCACCTCTTGCTCCTGGGCGATGTCGGCGGCGCCATTCAGCCCTTTGACGACCGCTGCGGTAAAGACGCCATGCCCCAGATCGGGCAGCTCAAGCGCATCCTGCTGCGTATTGGTTGCCGAGAAAGCAACGATCGCATCGTCGCTTGCATCCTTCATCAAGCGGGGATTGAACGCGTTGGTTGAGCGGCAGGTATCGACGAACAGCAGGCGCCTGCCTTTCGCGGACTGGATCGCGCCCTCAAGCACGCTCCATTTGATGACCGACGACGATGCGAGATTGGAGCCGTCCGCGAACCGCGCATCGGACGGCAGGAACTGATAGCCGCTGCGCGCATCGTTCAGTCCATGACCGGCAATGAACACCGCAACCGTATCATTGTCCTTGGCCTGCATCAGCGTATCCAAGACATTCTCGACATTGACGCGGGTCGGCTCCAGTTCGCCGCCGGCCCCGTTCATGAGAACCTTCTTGACCACCCGCTTATGCTGACCGCCCATCTGCTTTTCGATGGTCGCGGCAAAAGCCTTGGCATCGGCGCCGGCAAATGCGAGATCGCATCGCGCGTCCCCGTTTGGTCCGCAGCTTTTCGGCAGCTGCGGATATTTGTCGGCTCCGATGGCGACGATGTACAGCGTATTGCGTATATCAAGTGCGCCGTCGCCCCGCTGCATGACCTCAAGCTGGGCTTCGCCCAAGAGATCGGCCTTGCTGCGCGCCACCAGGCGGATGCGGTTGTTGCCCTTGGCAAGCGGAACCTCGAAGCTGACATTGCTGCCCTCGCGTCTCGCCACTGCGGTCACTTTCGTGTCGTTGACGAAGGCTTGGTAGCTGTCGACCGGATCGCCCGAAGTCTCCGCAAGCGCCACCTCGATCACCGTCCGGCCGCTGCTTGTCGCCCCGCGATCGCGCGAGGAGACCACGGCCAGCTTGGGCGGCAGGCGCTGGGCCAGATCGGAGAGCTGGAAGCCGTCCGCGCGCGCCGGATCCACCTCGTTGACCGCCTCCTTCGCGCTGGCGAGCACGATGGCCCGCTCGACGATGTCCGGGCGGTAGAATTTAGCGCGGAGCTGGCTTGCCGTGACGTATTCGGCCGATTGGTCCGGTCCTTTATTGATCTGCCATCCGACGATCCGGTCGCCATTGGGCGAGGAGGCGTAATAGCCCTGCGGCGTCCAGACGACCCACTCGCCGTCCGTGCCATAGAACAAGCTTACGATCAGTTCGCGAGTCTGCAAGTTCCACAGGCGCACCGTCTGGTCTGACCCGCCCGAGACGAGGTAGCGGCCATCCGCCGAAGGTACGAAATCGCGGGCGGAGCCAAGATGCCCGACGAAACTGTCAAGCTGGCGCCCGTTCAAATCATAGGTTTCGATGCTCGGACTCCGGCTGAGGAGAATGGTTTGGCCATCCGGCGTAAAGGCCAGCGGATTGTGTCTGCCGGGTTCGCCTTCCAGCTCAATCCGCTTGTACAACGCTCCATTGTTCGAGATTTCGAGAAGGCGCGCATTGATCAAGGCTCCGCCTTCGCGCTTGAAGCCGACCGACCAAGGTCCAAACTGGGAACTGCGGCGAAGATATTGGTCATCGTCAGGCCCGGCTTGCGCGGCGGTGCCGGGGCGGGGAAGAGTTCCTGGCTGGGCCGTGTCGGCCGGTTCCCTGTTTATCGGCACCGGGCCAACGAGCGGCGCGTCGCCGATCGGCAGGCGCAAGCCGTGCATGAGCCGATGGTGATGGTACGGTTCCCGGGAAATCACCGCGACATCGGTGCCCCAGGCGATAGACCGGCCATCCTTTGCAAAGCTCGCGGCGAAAACCGTCGTTCCCGAACTCTCGAGCGTCCGGATCAGCTTGCCCGTGCGCGGCTCAAGGATTTGAATGGAACTATTGTAGGCTGCCACCGCCTGCGTCCCGTCGGGACTATAGGTTGCCCCATTGCCGCATCTGGGATTCTTGACGGGATCGAGGAATTCTCTCGGCTTGTCCCAGAGTTCACCGTCGCGCAGCTCCTTGCCGCTGTCGACCTCATAAATCTTGCAGCCCTCGAACTCACTGCCGAAGAACAGCCATCTCCCGTCAGGGCTGAAGCTTATCGACCTGATGGCCGCAAGACCCGCCATTCCGCCGGGGAACGCGAACTGGCGCAGGAACGCTCCCGTGCCGCCGTCCCACAAGAACACCCTTCCATCGTTGCTCCCCGACGCGATGATCTTGTCATCCGGCGAAAAGGCGAACGTCTCGACGTCCCCACTCCAAGCCTCAGGCTTCGAGCTGTCGCGCAGCCGGATCGCCTTATGCTGGGTCATTTCGGCAATCAGCTTGCCGTCGGCGGCGTCCCATAGCCGCATGGTTTCATCGTCGCCGCCGGTTAGGGCACGCGCGCCATTCCTGCTGAAGCTCACGGCCTTGATCTGTTTCGTGTGCCCCGCCAGCCGCAGCAGCACCTGCCCGGCCGCTACATCCCAAATGATGGCGGTCTTGTCGCCGCTGCCGGAAATGAGCCGTTTGCCGTCCGGCGAAAATCGCAGCGCGTGAACGACATTCTTGTGGCCGGTGAGCAGCTTCACCAGCTTACCGCTGGTGAAATCGTACAAACGGATCACGGATGCGGATATCGGTTCCGACTCAGACAGATATCCGCCGACTGCAAGCCAGCGTGCATCGGGGGACAGCGCCATGGCGTAGATCGTTCCCCAGGCGCCCGGAGCGGACTTGCCACGGATCATGCGCACCGTCTTGCCTGTTACGATGTCCCAGACCCTGATCGTCTTATCGTTCGAGGCCGAGACGAGCTGCCTTCCGTCGGGAGTGAAGGCGACATCCACGATTTGTGACATGTGCCCACCGGTATCGAGCATGAGCTGCGGGTCAACATTGGCGTGTGGCGTCGGCCGGAGGCCGAGCGTAAAGTCGAGCTGCTGCTCAGCGCCTCCACGATTGATGGCGAGCTTGACCATCGTGCCGGGAGCCTTGGCCAGCACCAAGTCCGTAAGGCCTTCGAAGCCTTCGATCTTCGTGCCATCCAGCGAGATAAGGATATCCTGTAACTGGATGCCCCCTGACTCTGCCGGGCCGCCGGGGACGAGGCTCATGACTTTCACACCACGCGGCGTCTCCCATCCGAGCTTGCTTGCCTCCTCCTTGCTGAGATCGTTGAGACCGGCGCCGATCCACGCCGATCCACCCTGTTGGGCCATGCCTGGAAGACAGCTGCAGACAAGTATAAGTGCCGCCACGAAGTTTTTCATTTATCCGCCCCACTCGCAAACGTTGTATCGGCGCCAAGGTCAGAAATTCGTCATAATATTGGTTGGGATTATAGTAACCAGCTGGCCATCTAGACGTTAAGATGTCTTTTGTCGTCAGAATTTGGTCATTTTGAAGACTTATTGATGGATGAACGCTGAATTGCTGTGTACCAGCGAGACATTCCGGCATCGACATTGGCTTGTCTTTGCCTCAGTGGCGGTTGCGCGCCGGCCTCCGGCGCATTTCTGCGTCTCTGCGCAATATGGCGCCATACCTAAAGAGTTCGGCGTCATATTTCATGTCGGCATCATTGGAACGGCGACCGGCGCGCCGACGAGCCCTTCCGGTGCTGGCGTCACCAGGAAATGGCGATCAGCAACAACATTAATCGGACATAAAGCGCTTCTTGGTACCCTGCTCGCTCTCCGCGTGTAACCTGGTGCATACCGTTGCTCAGTCAGGTCGGGTATCAGCCATTGACTGTCCTGGCGATCGTAGTGGTACGATCACAACCGTCATCACTGGCCTGCGCATCCTGTTGCGCCATTTGGAAAACCATTGGCGGGCGCCGTTGCTCGGGGCAATCGACAAGTTAGAGCAAGGCATCGCTATCGTCTCCGACGAGCGCGAGATGGTTTTCTGCAATCGCCGGTACCGTGAGATTTACGGCTTCACTCTGGAGCAGGCAAAGCCTGGCACGCCGATCGAACGGCTGACAATGCGCGGTGCCGAGCTGGGATTGCAGGTCGCGGCCGGTCCGCTTGGTTTTGCGCCGGCATGCACAGCAGACCCATCAGCGACATCGAATGCAATTCACGAGTTCCCCGACGGCCGGATCATCGCCCATGCCTCGCATCCTGTTCCTGGCGGGGGTTGCATTACGACCTACGAGGACATCACCGCCCGGGAGGCGGTGCATGGGCAGCTCAGGCGCCAATACGAACTTCTCAAGGAGCAACAGGAGCAGCTACGAGCGCGCAATCTGCAGTTCGACACTGCGCTGAATAATATGTCCGAGGCCCTGTGCATCTTTGACGGCGAGCAACGCCTGATCGTTTCCAACGATCTTTACGCGGAGCTGTATGGTCTGCGCCCCGATGCCATTCGCCCTGGTTTGACACTCCGCGAAATCACCGATTTGCGGTACCAGGCCGGCAGCCTCCCTGCGATGTCGACGGAAGCCTTTGGCCATTGGCGGAACTCGATCTTCGTCGCTAATTCCCCATCCGATACGATCGTCAAGCAAACGAATGGCCGTGTTTACGCCATTCATCACCGGCCGATGGCTGGCGGCGGCTGGATAGCGACCCACAGCGACGTCACTGAACGAGAGGAGCTTCATTCCCAGCTTAGGGAGCAGTTTGAAATTACGAATCAGCAAAAACTACAACTTGCTGCGCGCAATCTGCAGTTTGATACAGCCCTTAATAATATATCCCAGGGAGTGAGTTTTTTTGACGGGGCACGGCGTTTGATCATTTGGAACCAACGCTATGTCGAGATGTACAAATATCATCCCGAGACCATTGTTGCCGGCATGAGCTGGAGCGAAATCATGGAACTTAGGCATGAGGCTGGTACCTCTGCCGTCATGGACGAGGAGGAATTTTTCCGCTGGCGAAATAAGGTCATCGCGACGGACACGCCGACCGACTCGGTCATTGAACTTATGAATGGGAGCGTCTTCGAAATCCATCATCGGCCGATGCCTGATGGCGGCTGGGTGGCGACCCACGAAGACATCACCCAGCAGCGCAAGGCGGAAGAGGAGAACCGGCTGATGGTGCGCCGGCTCCGAGCCGCGCAGGAAGAGCTGACCCGGGCCGTGGGCGCTGCCGAGGCTTCAAACGAAGCCAAATCCTCATTTCTGGCCAATATGAGCCATGAGATCCGCACGCCGCTGAACGGCATATTGGGGATGGCGCAGGTTCTGGAGAATGATCGGCTCACCGCGGCGCAAGCGGAATGCGTGCGCACGATCCTCGATTCCGGGCAGACCTTGATGACCCTGCTCAATGATGTTCTCGACCTGTCGAAGATCGAAGCCGGTAAGCTGGACATCCTGCCCATCGACGCCGAAATCGAGAGCGTGTTTCGCCATTTGCACAAATTATTCCTGCCGCGGGCGCTGGAAAAATCGATCGAGCTGGCGGTCATTATCGACGATCTGGTGCCGAAAATATTGAGATTCGACTATGTCCGCATCCATCAATGCGTGGCCAACCTGATCTCCAATGCGATCAAGTTCACCAAGGTCGGAGGCGTTAGCGTCTGCGTCCAGCATGAACCGATCGATGCGGATGAATGCATGATCAGCGTCGCCGTCAGCGATACCGGGATCGGCATCGACGCCGAGGCAGAGGCGCGATTATTCGCCGAATTCTCGCAAGCCGACGCCTCGACGACGCGTCAATATGGCGGCACCGGCCTCGGCCTGGCGATTTCGCGGAAGCTGGCCCGCATGATGGGCGGCGACATCACCGTGAGCAGCCGACCCGGCACAGGAAGCACCTTCACCCTCAATTTTCGCGCTTCGGCGGCTTCCTCGCCAAGGATGGTTCCGGCGCTGGTCTCAAGCCAGGAAAGCCGTGGCAGCAGCGCGGCATTGCAGGGGCTGAAAATCCTGCTGGTGGATGACAATGCCATCAATCGCAGTGTCGCCAGGCTGCTGCTCGTTCCAAGCGGCGTTGTGGTCACGGAAGCCGCGAACGGCAAAGAGGCCCTGGACCGACTTGCCGAACGACACTTCGATCTGGTGCTGCTGGACGTGCACATGCCGGTGATGGATGGCCCCGAAACCATCCGGCACATTCGCGCCGCAGAAACAGCCTGGCGCGCCATTCCGGTCATTGCCCTGACCGCCGATGCGATGAGCGGCGACAAGGAGCGCCTGCTATCGCTCGGCATGAGCGGCTATGCATCGAAGCCGATCGAGCAAAGGGCGCTTATTCAAGAAATCCACCGCGTGCTCACCGCCTCGGCGGCCGCCGCGCCCGCCAGCGGTGAAATAAGGCGCTCGGGGTAGGCGATTTCCAGGAAACCATGTCCCGGCGAAGTGGGGATGGATACGACTTTGCATCTCTGCGTCGCGAGTGACGAAATACAGCCGCCGTGCAGCGCAATCCGGCTCTCGCGTAAAAACTAACGACAATGTCCGAATTAGCCGTGTGACCCAACACCGATCTTAACGAGAACCGGCGAAAATCGGCACTGAGAGGCGCAAGCCCTTTCTGGGAACCTGCAGGAATGAGCATTCGGCTAACACTGATCGGGTTGCTTAGCATCCTGACCGGCATTGTCGCTTACGCCGGGTACACCACTTTTCGCGACGTCACGGCTATTAATAACAAGGTGGTCCAGTACTCTGAGAACACGATCCCTTATCTTGGCCTGTTAAGCTATATAAGTTCTGGCGTCAGTCGGTTCCGGTATGTTGAGGCGGAGCATATTTTCACGCGATCCAGATCAAATACCGTTGAGAAAGAGAATGAGCTTGAGCGGATACGTGCAGAAATCACGAAGTATATCGAAACTTATAGAAGTTTGATCAATTCAGAATTGAAGCGAAAAGATATTGAAGCATTAGAATGGAGTTGGAGCAGATATATAAGGCATCATGACAACATCGTTAAGCTGTTTCATGAAGGTCGTGATTTGGACGCTGCAGCTATTTACGAAGTAGATATGGGAGATATTATGAATTATATGACAAAAACAATCGATAATGCAATCATTAATGAAAAAAATGCCGCCTCTGTCGAGAGATCTGCTGCGTCTTCACAGTACAAAGCCGCTCAATTAACATTGTTTATTGGACTTTCCCTCACCTTGATCATCTCGCTTGTTGCGACCGCTTACGCCATATTTTGGGTGTCGCGCCCGCTCGGCAATCTTTCCGGCGCAATGCAGCGGCTCGCAGATGGAGGCTTCGATGTCGAGATCCCACGTCTTGGGCATCGGAACGAGATAGGCCGCATCGCATTGGCGGTTCAGCGTTTCAAGGACAAAGCTGCTGAACGTGCGGCCGTCCTTGAAGAGGCGCGGGCGGCAGCAGAGGCCGGAGCCAAGGCCAAGGTCAGTTTCATTGCATCGATGAGTTACGAAATCCGCACCCCTCTCAACGGCGTGCTTGGCATGGCGCAGTCGCTTTTCGCTGACGGGCTGATGCCCGGACAGCGCGAAAAGGTCCGCATCATCCTCGATTCCGGCAGCACCTTGATGGCACTGCTGAATGACGTGCTGGACATGTCCAAGATCGACGCCGGGAAGATGGAAATCGTCACCGCGGACGGCGATCTCCGCACGACCGTCATGAGCGTCGTGCAGCTCTTTCAGCCCGGTGCGGACGAAAAAGGCGTCGCTTTGACGGTCTTCCTCGATCCGGCAATCCCCGAGCGCATCAAATTCGATTCCATTCGGGTTCGGCAGTGCATCGGCAATCTGTTGTCCAACGCGATCAAATTCACCTCGCGCGGCGGCCAGACAGAACTACGCGTGAGCTGCGAACACCGTGCGGACGGTGGCTATCTGGTGATAGTCTCGGTCACCGATAACGGGATCGGCATGGCGGCGGACACGATCGCCAAGCTCTTTCTGGTGTTTACCCAGGCCGACGGTTCGATTTCGCGGCGCTTCGGCGGTTCTGGCCTAGGGCTGGTTATCTGCCGGCGCCTTGCTCAGGCCATGGGCGGCGATGTGGACGTCGAGAGTGAGTTCGGGGTCGGCTCACGTTTTCGCATGACATTCACGGCGGAGGCCGCCGCACCATCGCTCCCGGTGGTGCCCGCGTCCACGGAAACGGCTGACGCCGCGGACTCCTCGCCGGCAATGGTGCTGAACGGCTCACGTATTCTGCTTGTCGACGACAATGCCGTAAACCGGCAGGTGGTGAAGTTGTTTCTGAAACTGCTCGACGTTCAGGTCACCGAGGCGGCGAACGGGAAGGAAGCTCTGGAGGCGCTGGGGAAGGCGGAGTTCGACATCGTGCTGCTCGACGTGCATATGCCGGTCATGGATGGCACCGAGACCATCAAGACCATCAGAGGCAGTCATGAGCCGTGGTCCGGCATTCCGACCATCGCGCTGACGGCGGATGCCATGAGCGGCGACAGGGAGCGCTATCTGGCGATGGGAATGACGGATTACCTCGCGAAGCCGCTCGATCAGCGCGAGCTCCTGAGCAAAATGGAGAGGGTACTGGCGCCGCATCTCGTCAGCATGAGCGCGACTTCGGAAGATGTTGCACCAGCTGTGGACGGTCGAAACAAACGGGCTTCGGGCTGATTCCGTAGGTGGTCGGGTGGGGTCTGGCGTCCGCCCAAGGCACGCCCAGAACGAAATTGCCGAAGTTCTCGCTAACTTACCTCAAGGTGCAGAGTTCCTATGGGACCATCCTCAAAGCCAGCCATTACGCTTGAACCAGTAGAACGGCGCGACAGCGGAGATGACCATGAGGACAACTGCAAAGGGATAGCCGAAAAGCCAGTTGAGCTCAGGCATGAATTTGAAATTCATGCCGTAGACCGTAGCAACGAGCGTTGGCGGCAGGAACAGAACCGCGGCGATCGAAAATACCTTGATGACGCGGCTCTGCTCGATGTTGATTAAGTTGAAAGTTGCGTCTTGAAGGTGGCCGACCTGAGCGTTTAGGTTGGACCCATATTCGGTAAGCGACTCGATGTCACGCTGGAGCGAGCGTGCTTTGCTCTTGGCGTCGTCGCGCAACCAGGGCTCCCCGCTCTGCCGGAAGAACGACAAAATCCGATTGAAGCTCAAGAGGCTCTCGCTCATTTTTGCCAGCAAGCCGCTGGACCGGCCCAGCGCGCGCACGATGCCTTGCAGGTCGATGCGCTGTCCCTGGACTTCCCTATCCGTCGCTGCTCCGCGTCTTTCGTCAAATAGCTCATCCGCGATGCCATCGAGATTGGCGGTGACCTTCTCCAGCACGTCGGCGCATCGTTGCACGATCTGCTCGACGAGCGATACGAAGAGCAAGTCGCTCGACTGGTGTTCCTCGGGTTTGCGCGCGCATTTCTGCTCGAAAGTCCGGAAGGGCAGGGGATCGGAATAACGCACAGTGACGAGATGCTTGGGCAACAGGACGAACATGACCTCGGACCGCACGGGCCGGCGTTCCGAGATGCCGGCGATGATTACGCCGGTCATGAACAATCCACCCTTTTCGTCATAAATCCGGGCGGATTCCTCGATCTCCCGCATTTCCTCCCGCGTGGGAATATCGACGCCAAGCTCCTGCTCGACCGCAGCCTCCTCCTCAGCCGTGGGAGCATGGAGATCGACCCAAGATGCGTGGCCTAAGCGCTCTCCTATAAGGTCGGATCGAGGTTCGAGTTTTTGCAAACCACGGTTCTCAACCGCGTAGAGATTTATCATTCCGGGCGCCCCGTTCTTGTAATGGACGCTGGCCTTATAGCGGTTTTTGCAGAGTGGGGGCAGCCTTGGCTTTTAGGCCAACGCCGCCTAGCCCTACCGCGCCGAGAATCGGAGCGGATAGGCCAGCGAGAGACTGCCCGGCGTGCGCCTATTGAAGCTGCTTCTTCTCGATCTCATCGAGCCCGGCCTTGAAGATACCGTCGATGACCTTCTTGGCCTCCGCTTCGGTCGCGCCTTTCGGGTCGAACTTGGCGGACCAGACAACGTTGATTTCCTCCTTGTCGTCATTGTCGGGTACGACGGCAAAGCTGGCGCTATAGTTGGCGACCGGCAGCGGACTCTCGTCTATCTGATAGGTGTAACCTGTCTCGGTAGCCGTCAGCTGCGTTTCCTTGATAACGCCGCCGTCCTTGGTCGTGAGCACGCGCCGCTTCTTGCCGCCTTCACTGCTTTCTTCGCATTTCGCGATGACGGGATGCCAATCGGCGATGGCGCACCAGGCACCAAGCTTGGCCCAGACCTCTGCCTTGGTCCCATCGATCTCGATCTTGCGTTTAACTTCCGCGCCGCTTGCCGCGCCGGCGAGAATGAGAGTTGTGACGGCAAACACTGCCCAAAAGCGATTATTCATGCGTTTGTCTCCCGGATTTTTTACCAGCATCGATGTGCCGCGTTCATTTATTACGCTGCCCATCATGACTGTGACCAGAGGAAATTGGCGGCATTGCGGGGCGGCGTTCGAATGTATGTCGAGCGCCGCTGACGGACCACGGAATACGGTCCGACGCAGAGTATATGGATCATTTCCGCCAGCCGAGCCTTGGTGCTACCCAAAATGTTGATGGACCCTCGGCGTTTGCGTCCTTAAAGTAGCTGGAGCGATCCGGGCACGTCTGCCGCTCTGAATAGGTGGAGACTTAAGCCATTTGGGCACGCCCGGCCGGGAGGAACAATGAGAACGATATTGTCGCGTGATCCGCGCAGTGCCGAATATTGCCCTTTCCGGCCAGGATCGATCCGCCATAACACAGCGCCGGTAGGTTCTCATGGCATCCGTTGATATAAAAAGCGTCACCAAGCAATTCGGAACGCACCCGGTGATCCATGGCGTCGATGTCGCCATTGCCGACCATGAATTCATCGTTCTTGTCGGCCCTTCCGGTTGCGGAAAATCAACGCTTCTGCGCATGGTCGCGGGGCTGGAGCAGATCACATCGGGTGAAATCGCCATCGGCGGCCGCGTCGTGAATCAATTGCAGCCCAAAGAGCGCGACATCGCCATGGTGTTTCAGAATTATGCGCTCTACCCGCATATGACGGTGTTCGACAACATGGCGTTCAGCATGAAGCTGCGCGGCGCGCCGCAAAAGGAGATTGCCCAGCGCGTTCAAGTCGCGGCCGACATTCTGGGGCTTCAGCCTTTCCTCACCCGCTATCCGCGTCAGCTTTCCGGCGGGCAGCGTCAGCGCGTCGCCATGGGCCGGGCGATCGTGCGCGACCCGCAGGTGTTCCTGTTCGACGAGCCACTGTCCAATCTGGACGCCAAGCTGCGCGTCGCCATGCGCACCGAAATCAAGGCGCTGCATCAGCGTTTGCGCACCACATCGATCTATGTCACCCACGACCAGGTCGAGGCCATGACCATGGCCGACCGCATTGTCCTCATGCGCGACGGGATCGTGGAGCAGATCGGCACGCCGCTCGAACTTTACGACCGGCCCGACAATATCTTCGCTGCCGGCTTTATCGGATCGCCCGCGATGAATTTCCTGCCCGGCGTCCTCCGCCGCGAGGGGAATAACATTCATGTCCGGACGGAGAGCGGCATCGAGCTTCCGCTCCCGCCGAATGCAGGCGGTAAAGACGGGCAGAAGGTGGTTTACGGCGTGCGCCCCGAACATCTGTCGCTTAGTCAGGATGGCGTTCCCGCCAAGGTGAATGTCGTGGAGCCGACAGGCGCGGACACTTTCGTATTCAGCGAGATTGGCGGCAACCCCATCTGTGCGACGTTCTCGGAACGCCACGCATTCAGGCCGGACGAAATGATTTCGTTACGGCCACAGCTTGACGTGGTGCACCTTTTCGACACCGAAAGCGGTAAAGTCATCCGAACAGGATGATAATCCTTAAACCGAAATAAAAGGGGCGGCTGCAAGCTGATCTCTTTGCAAGGGAGAAGAACGGATGACGAAGTTCACCAGGCGCGATGCCATCAAACTCGGCGTCGGCGCGACGGCCGCGGCGGGTCTCACGCCGCTCATCGGAGGCATGTCCCCGGCGGCGGCGCAGGATCCGTTGGGGGCCGAGAAGGGCAGTACGCTCCGTGTGCTGCGCTGGTCGCCTTTCGTGAAAGGCGATGAGGAAGCATGGCTCGCCAACACCAAGAAGTTCACCGAAGCGACCGGCATCGAAGTCCGCATCGACAAGGAGAGCTGGGAGGATATCCGGCCCAAGGCGGCGGTGGCGGCCAATGTCGGCTCGGGCCCGGACATCATGTTCGTGTGGTTCGACGACCCCTTCCAGTATCCCGACAAATTGCTCGACGTGACCGATCTCGCCGCGAATCTGGGCAAGAAATATGGCGGCTGGTATGAAGGCCCGGCGAGCTATGCCACGCGCGATGGCCGCGCTATCGGCTTGCCGCTCGCTGTAATCGGTAACGCCGTCTGCTATCGCGAGAGCTGGGTCAAGGAAGCTGGCTTCTCCGAATTCCCGAAGGATACCGCCGGTCTCCTCGAGCTGTGTAAGGCGCTGAAGGCGAAGGGCCATCCGGCGGGCTTCGCCCATGGCCATGCGGTGGGTGACGGCAATAACTACGCCCACTGGCTGCTCTGGAGCCATGGCGGCAAAACGGTGGACGAGAACAGCAAGGCGGCGATCAACAGCCCGGAGACCATTGCTGCACTGAAATACGCCGCGGAGCTCTACAAGACTTTCATCCCCGGCACGGAAAGCTGGCTCGACGTCAACAACAACCGCGCCTTTCTCGCGGGTGAAGTCGGCCTGACCGCGAACGGAGTGTCGCTCTATTACGCGGCGAAGAACGATCCCAAGACCGCCGACATCGCCAAGGACATCAGGACCGCGCCCTTCCCGGTCGGCCCGGTCGGGAAGTCGGTGGAGCTTTATCAGACGACGAGCTGCGTGATTTTCAAATACACGAAATTCCCGAAGGCGGCGCAGGCCTATCTGCAATTCATGTTCGACGAACCGCAGATGAACGCGTGGATTCAAGCGTCGAGCGGCTATTGCTGCCAGACGCTGAAATCCTACGCCAACAATCCGGTCTGGACCTCCGACCCGAACCACGCCGCATACGCCAAGGCTTCGGAGACGCTGCGCCCGAACGGCTATGCCGGTCCGCTCGGCTACTCCTCCGCCGCCGTGATGGCGGACTATGTGGTGGTCGATATGTTCGCTGAGGTCGTCACCGGCCAGCGCACGCCGGAAGAGGCCGCCAAACGCGCCGAAACGCGGGTAAACCGCTATTATAAGGTCTGACCCGAAGCGGGGAGGCTTTTCGCCTCCCCAACCCCGCTTGGACGGGAAGCAGTGACCGACGTGCAAAAACAAACCGCTACAGTCGGCAGCCAGGTCCCAGCCGGGACCGCTCCGCAGACAAAGTTCAAGACCGCCTCGTTGCTTGACGGGCGCAACACGCTTGGCGCGCTCTTCATGCTGCCGGCGGCGGCGCTCCTCCTGGTTTTCCTTACCTACCCGCTCGCGCTAGGGGTGTGGCTCGGCTTCACCGACACGACGATCGGCCGCGAGGGCCACTTCATCGGCGTGGAAAATTATCAGGCCATGTGGACCGATACAGTGTTCTGGCTGTCGGTCTTCAACACGATACTTTATACGACCGTCGCCTCCATCTTTAAGTTCGGCCTCGGACTGTGGCTGGCGCTTCTGCTGAACGAGCGGCTGCCGTTCAAGGCCTTCCTTCGCGCCATCGTGCTCTTGCCGTGGGTGGTGCCGACCGTGCTGTCGGCCATCGCCTTCTGGTGGATTTACGACGCGCAGTTTTCGATCATTTCCTGGGCCCTGATTCAGTTCGGGCTGATCGATACGCCCATCAACTTTCTCGGCGATTCAACCAATGCACGCGCCTCTGTGATCGCCGCCAATGTCTGGCGCGGGATTCCATTCGTCGCCATCACGCTGCTCGCCGGATTGCAGACCATTCCGCAATCGCTTTACGAGGCGGCAACGCTCGACGGCGCGTCGCATTGGCAGCGCTTCCGCTTCATTACCCTGCCGATGCTGACACCGATCATCGCCGTCGTGATGACCTTCTCGGTGCTGTTCACCTTCACGGATTTCCAGCTCATCTATGTATTGACGCGCGGCGGACCTGTGAACGCGACCCATCTGATGGCGACGCTGAGCTTCCAGCGCGCCATTCCCGGCGGACAGTTAGGGGAGGGCGCGGCGATCGCCGTCGCGATGATCCCATTCCTGCTTTCAGCGATCCTTTTCAGCTATTTCGGCCTGCAGCGCCGGCGCTGGCAGCAAGGCGGACGGGACTGACCATGAGCATCGACATCACGCGCGACGATCAGACGCCGGGCAAGGCGGGCGTCGACAGCACTGATGACGGCGACGGTATGCGCTATCTCGACAGCCCCTTGCGCCGGGCGCTCACCGTCTATCTGCCGCTCGCGGTTTTCGTGTTTGTCCTGCTCTTCCCATTCTACTGGATGGGTATCACGGCGTTCAAACCGAACCATCAGCTTACAGACTATAAGAATTACAGCCCGTTCTGGGTCTGGGATCCGACCTTGCAGCACATCAAATATCTGCTGTTCGAGACGTCCTATCCGCATTGGTTCTGGAATACGATCATCATCTCGGTGGCGGCGACCGTTATTGCGCTGACGGCATCGGTGTTCGCGGCCTATGCCATCGAGCGGCTGCGCTTTTCCGGATCGCGCTACGTTGGCCTCGGCATTTTCCTGGCCTATCTGGTGCCCCCGTCAATCCTGTTCATTCCGCTTGCGCTCATGGTGTTCAAGCTAGGCTTGTATGACTCGCCTTTGGCGCTGATCCTCACCTACCCGACCTTCCTCATCCCGTTCTGCACCTGGCTTCTGATGGGGTATTTCCGCTCGATCCCTTACGAGCTGGAGGAATGTGCGCTGATCGATGGCGCCTCGCGCTGGCAGATTCTGACCAAGATCACGCTGCCGCTTGCCGTACCGGGCTTGATTTCGGCGGGCATTTTTGCATTTACCCTGTCGTGGAATGAGTTCATCTACGCCCTCACCTTCATCCAGTCGTCGGAGAACAAGACGGTCCCCGTAGGCGTATTGACCGAACTTGTGCGCTCCGATGTCTATGAGTGGGGCTCGCTGATGGCAGGGGCCCTCCTCGGCTCGCTTCCGGTCGTGATTCTTTACTCGTTCTTCGTGGAGCATTACGTATCGAGCATGACCGGCGCGGTGAAAGAATAGCTCGTTACAATGTGCGGCGGTAAAAGATTGGCCGTTGACGTGGCCCCTCAGGATGGAGAAGCGAGGCAATGAGCCAGAACGAAAAAGGCCAGCCGCTGCGCAGCAGTCTGTGGTGGAACAACCCCGCCGATCCGGGCATGACCGCGCTCTATCTCGAGCGCTATCTCAATTACGGTCTGACGCGCGAGGAGCTGCAATCGGGCAAACCGATCATCGGCATTGCGCAGACCGGAAGCGATCTGGCGCCCTGCAACCGCCATCACCTCGAACTCGCATCCCGCCTGCGCGACGGTATCCGGGCGGCGGGTGGCGTGGCCATCGAATTTCCGGTCCATCCGATCCAGGAAACCGGCAAGCGGCCGACGGCGGCGCTCGATCGCAATCTCGCCTATCTCGGCCTGGTTGAAGTCCTCTTCAGTTATCCGATCGATGGCGTCGTCCTGACGACCGGCTGCGACAAGACCACGCCCGCGATGCTGATGGGTGCCGCGACCGTCGACATTCCCGCCATCGTGCTCTCGGGTGGGCCGATGCTCGACGGGTATTTCGAGGGCAAGCTGGCCGGCTCGGGCACCGCTATCTGGGAAGCGCGCCGCCGGCACGCGGCGGGCGAGATCGACTATGAGACTTTCATTGAGATCGTCTCGTCCTCTGCTCCGAGCATCGGCCATTGCAACACCATGGGCACTGCCTCGTCGATGAATGCGATGGCCGAGGCGCTGGGCATGTCGCTCCCAGGCTGCGCCGCGATCCCAGCGCCTTACCGCGAGCGGGGCCAGATCGCCTATGAGACCGGCAAGCGCATCGTTGCCATGGTGCATGAGGATTTGCGCCCCTCGCACATCATGACGCGTCAGGCCTTCGAGAACGCCATCGTCTGCGCCTCCGCCATCGGCGCCTCCACCAACTGCCCGCCTCATGTCAACGCCATAGCCCGCCATATCGGGGTCGAGCTGGCGAACGACGACTGGGACCGCATCGGCTACGATATCCCTCTGCTCGTCAACATGATGCCGGCCGGCGAATTTCTCGGCGAAAGCTACTATCGGGCCGGCGGCCTGCCAGCCGTAATCGCCGAGCTGATGCGAAACGGCAAGATCCGCGAAGGTGCAAGGACTGTGACCGGCCGAACGCTAGGCGAGAACAATGCCGGAGCGAAAATCACCGATCCGAAGGTGATCCGAACCTTTGAAAATCCGCTGAAGCAGCGGGCGGGCTTTGCAGTGTTGAGGGGCAATCTGTTCGACGACGCCATCATGAAGACTTCGGTGATCTCGGCGGAATTCCGCCGCCGGTATCTTGAGCGCGAAGGTGACGAAGAGGCCTTCGAGGGCCGCGCCGTCGTCTTCGGCGGGCCGGAGGATTATCACCAGCGCATCAACGAGGCGGGTTTGCAGATCGACGAGAATTGCATTCTCGTCATCCGCAATTGCGGCCCCGTCGGCTATCCCGGAGCGGCGGAGGTGGTGAACATGCTGCCGCCAGATGCGCTGGTTCGGCGCGGGATCAACGAACTGCCTTGCATTGGCGATGGCCGGCAGAGCGGTACGTCAGGCAGCCCTTCGATCCTCAATGCCTCGCCGGAAGCGGCGATAGGCGGCGGCCTCGCGCTCCTTCAGACCGGGGACCGTATCCGCGTCGATCTGGGCAAGCGAACCGCCAACGTCCTGATCTCGGATGAAGAGCTGGCGCGCCGCCGCCGCGATCTGAAATTGCCCGAACTGGTCAACCAGACGCCCTGGCAGGAGATTTACCGGGCGACCGTCGGCCAGCTCGCCGATGGCGGAGTGATTGAGAATGCGGTGAAATATCAGCGGGTGGCCGAGCGCTTCGGCGTTCCCCGCAACAACCATTGAGGGGCACGCACATGCGCGTTGTCATTACCGGAGGAACGGGTTTTGTAGGACGTAAGCTGGCCGAGCGCTTGCTGCGAGACGGTGCCGCACAAGGACCGGACGGGCGAAAGGAGATCTCGGAAATCGTGCTGTTCGATCAGGCCGAGCCGAACCCGCCTATCGAGCCGACAAACCGTCTGAAAATCGTCACCGGCGATATTACCGACAAGGCGCAAGTGGATGCGCTGATCACGCCCGGCACCGGCAGCATCTATCATCTCGCTGCCGTTGTTAGCGCCGGCGCCGAGGCCGATCTCGATCTGGGCTACGCGGTCAATCTCGATGGCACGCGCCATGTGCTCGACGCTTGCCGCAAACTCGCCGCGCCGCCACGACTGATGTTCGCGTCGAGCGCCGCCGTCTATGGCGGGGAGCCGCCGCTAACTGTGGACGATCTCACGCCGCCCAGCCCGCGCACGTCCTACGGTGCGCAGAAAGCGGCCGGCGAGCTGTTCGTCAATGACTACACACGGCGTGGCATTATCGACGGGCGCGCGATCCGGCTTCCCACGATCGTGGTGCGCCCTGGCCGGCCCAACAAGGCCGCCTCTACCTTCGCATCCTCGATCATCCGCGAGCCGCTTGCGGGCCAGACAGCGATCTGCCCGGTCTCGCCGGACAGCAAGATGGCGCTCCTCTCGCCCCGCCGACTGATCGAATGCCTGATCACGCTGCATGACATGGACGGCGCGGCGCTGGGCTTCAACCGCACCGTGCTGCTGCCGTCGATCAGCATCAGCATCGGCGAGATGGCCGCATCGCTGCGGCGCATCGGCGGCGAGGAAGCCGCCGGCCGCATCATCTGGCAACCGGACCCGTTCATTCAGAAGATTGTCGACGGCTGGCCGGGCGGCATGGACGCGCCGCGCGCGGCAAAACTCGGCCTTCAGCCTGATGCCGATATGGACGAGATCATCACGGCCTTTGTCGAGGACGATCTGGAGGCACAGAAGCGGCTCGTCGCGGCAGGTTAGCCGGTCCGTTGTGGGATGCCAGCTCGAATGGCGGCGCTAAGGCGGCTCGATGATTCGCTTGAACTGCGCTGTGCCTGCAACTGTAGGCTAGCGTAGGAGCAACGCGCACCCGAGGCCGCGCCCGGTCTTCGATCTCTCGCGTCGCCGCGCGACCTGTTAATCCCCAGTTGATCAGCCGTGATGAGGCTGCCCCGAGCTTGCTCCGGTAAATTTTCCAATATACGTTCACGCCCGGCAATGAACGGCGGCGGGGACATGGGCGATGCGGCAAAGCCATGACGGCTTGTGGATGGAATTCGTCGCCGGGCTTACGATCTTTTTCACAATGGCTTACGCGCCATTTGTCAACGCGATCGTGCTTGGCAAGATGGGCATGCCGCAATCCGCGGTTTTCTACTCCACCTGTGCCGCTGCCGTCCTCGGTTCGGCGTTGTGCGGTTGGCTCGTGAAAACGCCCACGGCGCTGGCTCCCGGCATGGCGTTCAATGCCTTCCTCGTGCAATATGTCCAAGGCTCGCAGCTAAGCTGGCCCGAGGCGCTGGTCATCTGCTTCGTCATCGGGGCGGCCCTGTTCATCATGTCGGCTACCGGCTTCCGCCGTCAGGTGATCGACGCCATTCCCGACGAGATCAAGGTCGCAGTGATCGGCGGTATCGGCGCCCTGCTGGCTCAGCTCGGCACGGAAATGGCCTTTCCCCGCAACACCTCACCGCAAACTGGGCAGGTAGGGCTGTTCATCTTCGGCGTCGCAATCATCATTCTCTTCAACGTGACGCTGCGCGGCTACGCCAAAAAATTGAACGCCGAAGGCAGTCCCAAATGGAGCTGGATCCTTGACATCGTGG
The DNA here is from genome assembly GCA_963731855.1 of uncultured Alphaproteobacteria bacterium. GTDB lineage: Bacteria > Pseudomonadota > Alphaproteobacteria > Rhizobiales > Rhodomicrobiaceae > R-RK-3. The sequence goes on from CAVSXH010000006.1 coordinate 125,277, forward strand.
GACGTTCGGGGATGCTGATCTCAGTGGGCGCCGTCGCTGTCCTCGCGCACCAGATCGGCATCGGAGCGCAGAAGGTCGCCGCCGACGGCTGTCTGTGGGCCTGGTCGTGTCAGCCCGATGCGATCGACCGCGCCAAAAACATCGGCACTCATATTCTCGATGCCCTGCCTTTTGCGATCTTCATCCTATACATGCTGTTCGCCGACATCGTGGGAAGCCCTTATCATTTGCTCCCAAGAAGCGATCCGGATTGGGCGCGGCGAATCGACCGGTCGTTCCTGATCGATTCCAGCATGAATATGGTTGCTCCGATCATGGGAACCTCGCCCGTCGTTTTCTATGCAGAGAACAGTGCGGGCCAACTCCTGGGCGGGCGCAGTGGATATGTCGCTTTCTGGGTTGCCGGCTGCTTTGCACTGCTCGCCGCTATCGGCCTACTATTTTCAGCGTTCGATCAGCCCTTGTTCGAACTCGTGCCGCAAATCGCGGTCGCTCCCGCATTGTTCACCATTGGCCTTTACGTCATCGCGAGCTCGCTGATCGGCGGCGATGCAATGGTGGGCGCCACGGAGCAACCACGGCCGCAATTTTCCAACCCGGACGCGCTGCTTCCTGCAGCCGTCTCCATCATCCTCACGCCATCGGGCCTCGAATATGGATTGGCGGGCGGGCTTCTTGCCTATTATGCCTATTTCATCTTCGTTCCGAAGGCGGCCCAGCCCAAAGACCTCACCGTCAATCCCAAGCTACATATCTTTGCCTTCGTCGCCTTACTCGCCATCATCGTGAAGCTCGCAGTGCCCCAAGCTACCTAAGCAGAGTTCCCAAAAGTGGTCTTCCGGTTTGGAGGAAAAACTCTGCTAAACGAAAGATGCTGAGCAGGCATTCGTTGGGCAACCAAGGAATGCCTGCTTAGGACGCTACATCGTCCAGCCGCCATCGATGGGGAAAGCCTGGCCGGTCGCGTAGCCAGACAGATCGCTCGCGAGGTAGAGCGCGAATTCGGCGATTTCCTCTGGCGCGCCAAGACGTCCAACCGGCTGGCGAACCGCAAACGCGATTTTTGACTCTTCGTAGTTGCCCATTGCCTTCAGCCGCTCCTCCAGCGAGGGTGACTGGATCGTGCCGGGGCAGATGGCGTTGCAACGTATGCCGCGCTTCACATAGTCGGTGGCGACGGATTTGGTGATGCCGACGATCGCGGCTTTGCTTGCGCTGTAAACGAAGCGGTTCGGCACAGCCGCGATCCCAGCGACGGAACACATGTTCACGATGGAGCCACCGCCCTTATCCAGCATTCCAGGCAGGAACGCCTTGATGATCCTGTACATCGCCCTGGCATTCAGCGCGAAGGCCAGATCCCAATCCTCCTCGCGGCTATCGAGGATGGTGCCGGCATGCACATAGCCAGCAACATTGAGGAGCACGTCGACCGGGCCGATTTCGCTCGGAAGCGCAGCGATCGCTGCTGCGTCCAGCACGTCGAGACGGCGCGTCTGGACGCCCGGAGTGCCGCGCAACTCCTCCAGCACCGCCATGTTGACGTCGGTCGCAATGACGCGCGCGCCTTCTCGTGCAAAAGCCTCGGCGCACGCCCGGCCGATGCCTTGCGCCGCCGCCGTGATCAATGCTGTTTTTCCCGCAAGCCGGTCAGTCAAGGCCGTTCCTCCCATCGTATCGTTGTCTTTGCATTCCCGTCCGTCCAAACCCCGCGGCCCAGCTAAGGCGACCGGTCTCTGGCGGCACTCAGTGCCGCCGGCAAGCACCGCCGCGAGCGCATCGAGATCCTCGGGCTTGCCAGCTGTAATGCGAATACATCGGTTCTGCGGGGCAGCGAAAGGCATTCGCACGAAAATGCCGCGCGCGGCAAGTTCCTCAACCAGCATCTTGGCGAAGGCGCCGTCGCTGCCGCAATCAATGGCAACGAAATTGGTCGCGCTCGGCAGGGCTTTGAGACCGCTCGCTGCGGTGATTTCGCCAATGCGGCCGCGTGCCTCGCGGACCCATCCCTGAACCTTGGCGAGATAGTCCTGATCCGAAAGAGCCGCCAATGCGCCAGCCTGCGCGATGCGGTTGACGCCGAAATGGTTGCGCACCTTATTGAAAGCGCCCGCCAGATTTTCATGTGCGATGCCGTAGCCCACTCGCGCACCTGCCATGCCGTAGGCTTTGGAGAATGTCCTGAAGCGGATCACACGGGTGTTCGTTACGTCGAGAGGCGGCGCGGTGCCTTCGGGCGCGAAATCGATGTACGCCTCGTCCAGGCAGAGGATGGCGCCGTCCGGCACGGCGTCGATCATCCGCTGAACCGTGTCCGCATCGCTCCAACTCCCCATTGGATTATCGGGATTGGCAAAGTAGATAAGCGGCGCGCCGGTTTCCTTCGCGCGTGCGATCAGGGCTTCGGGGTCTTCTCGATCGTCCTTATAGGGCACGGATTCGAAGCGTCCGCCAAAGCCGGAGATGTGGTAGCTGAACGTCGGATACGCCCCTAGCGAGGTAACGACCGGCGTGCCTTCGCTGACGACCATTCGGACGAGATTACCCAAGAGCGCGTCGGCACCTTCCCCGACGGTGATATTTTCCGGGGCGACGCCATGATGGAGGGCGAGCGCGACCTTCAGGTCGTGATTCTCCGGATCGCAATATTTCCAAACATCGGCCGCCGCCTCGCGCATCGCTTCGATCGCTGCCGGCGACGGGCCGAAAACGCTTTCATTCGCCCCGATACGAGCGCGGAAAGTTCGGCCCATGCGGCGTTCTTGTGTCTCGGGGCCAACAAACGGCACCGTTGCGGGCAGCGACTGAACGAGGGGGGTGAATGGGAACGCGACGGTCATCGATGCGACTTTCTGAGCAGCCGGGACAGCGCGCAAATTAGCAGGCTAGCCCGACGCCACAAAGCGCTTTGCTGGACGCCGCTACGCCGCGGTGTCAATCTAAGCAGAGTTCCCAAAAGTAGCCTTCCCGGTTTTGGGAAAGACTCTGTGAAAACAAAGGAATCTAAGCAGGCATTCGTTGGGCAGCCAAGGAATGTCTGCTTAGGCGTTCGCACGCAGGATCATGCCGAACAGATCGCGCGGATCGTCGGGGTCGGCCAGCAGGTCGAGTTCCTCGAACAGGCCTGTGCGTTCGAGCTGATCCCGCACATAGCGCAAGGCCGAGAAATCCTCCGTGGCGAAGCCGACCGAGTCGAACAACGTGATCTCGCCGTCGTCGCGGCGGCCCATTGCGGCTCCGGTAATGACCTGCCAAAGCTCGGTGACCTCATGATCGGCGGGTAATTGCTGGATCTCGCCCTCAATGCGTGTCTGGGGCGTATATTCGACGAAGATGCTGGAGCGCAGCAGGATATCCTTGTGCAGTTCGGTCTTGCCCGGACAGTCGCCGCCGACCGCATTAAGATGAACGCCTGATCCCACCATATTGTCGGTGAGGATGGTGGCGTATTGCTTGTCGGCCGTGGCCGTGGTGATGATCTGCGCTCCCTCGACGGCCTCCTCCGGCGAACTGCACTGCAGGATGGTGAAACCTTTGTCGGCAAGATTGCTGGCGCAGCGTCGCGTCGCCGCCTGGTCGATGTCATAGAGGCGCAACGTCTCGACGCCGAGCAGCGCCTTGAACGCCATTGCCTGGAACTCCGACTGCGCGCCATTGCCGATGATCGCCATGCAATGCGCGCCTTGCGGGGCCAGATATTTGGCGGCGAGGGCCGAGGTCGCGGCGGTGCGCAAGGCGGTAAGGATCGTCATTTCGGACAGCAGCATCGGATAGCCGCTGTCGACGTCGGAAAGCACACCGAACGCCGTGACCGTCTGCAGGCCGTCCCGCGTGTTCTTGGGATGACCGTTGACGTATTTGAAAGCGTAGACGCTGCCATCGCTCGTCGGCATCAACTCGATGACGCCGTCCTTGGAATGCGAGGCAATGCGCGGCGTCTTGTCGAACAGCTCCCAACGCCTGAAATCAGCTTCGATATAGGCCGCAAGCTCGCGCAAGAGGGTTTCCACACCCAGGGTCAGGACCAGTTTCATCATGCAGTCGACGCTGACAAAGGGAACGATGTTGATCTTATCGTGTCTGACAACCATCCGCTGAGCTCCTAGTCCTACGACGTGTCACGGCCAGTGCATCGGGAGCCGAATAAGATGATCGTCCGGCCGGACTGCTTTGCGACAAGATGCACCACGGGCCTTGCCGCGAGCCGCTTTCGCTATCGGACCCTTTCACAATAGATGGGGATGACGTCCGGATGCACGCAATCAACCGCGAATGCGCACCGCGCGTTCACCGCGCCGCACCGTGGCGGTGACCTTTGGCATCATGTCGCTTTCAGGGCTGCTCGCCGGCATCGCCAGCATCGTGTTTTAACTCTATACTTCAGCGGACTATCCGGTCGCGGCGGTCGTCGTGATTGGCGAGACGTTGCTGACTGAGGGTTCGGGATCTGTCTTCGGCATGCGGATGGCGGCCTTGATCCGGGAGCTCATTGAGACCTACATAGCCTTCAAAGCCATGCTTTCGAGCTGGTGACCAACATCGTGGTGGGAATGCCTCTGCTCTTGTTCATTTTGTTGCAATGCGGGCTGATTGCGGCCGGCGAACGCCGCGCATGCGCGGTGCCATCGTGATGCCGATCGCAGCCCGCGGCCTTTTGGAGCGCGGCGACGCGACGCGCTCGGCGCATGGCATGGTAACGCAGGCGATCGGCATGGACATTCTTTCCGGCCGATTTCCGTCCGGTGAAGTTCTCCCGGGTGAAGATGAATTGCTGCAGCGCTTCGGTGTCTCGCGAACCGCGCTGCGCGAAGCCCTGAAAACGCTCGCGGCCAAGGGCATGATCGTGCCAAAGGCCCGTGTCGGCACGCGGGTGCTGCCGCAAAATCACTGGCACATGTTCGATCCGGACCTTATTGCCTGGCGGCTGCAGGCCGGAATGGACAGCGACTTCATGCGGCATTTTTTCGAGATCCGCTTTGCCATCGAGCCGGCGGCGGCCGCGCTCGCGTGCATTCGGCGGACCGATGCGGAGCTAAAGGCACTCGCCGCAATTCTTGATGACATGGCGCGGCAATCCGGTGATTTGGACCGCTTCGTCGCCGTCGACCTGATCTTCCACAAGACCATCCTCGCCGCCAGCGGCAACCCCATGATGCTGTCGATCGGTGCTGTGATCGAAGCCGCGCTCCTGACCGCGTTCCGGCGAAGCGCGCCTACGGACAGTCCCCACCGCCATGCCGCGAGCGTTGCCAAGCACCGCCGCATTTACGAAGCCATCGCTGCGCGCGACCAGACAGGCGCAAGTGCGTCGATGATCGACGTGATCCGCGAAGGGGCCGCGCATGGCGGCCTGGAGGAGCAGTGATGGAATTGGGGTCCGCGGCGTAGCGCTCTTTTCGATTTTCAAGGCCTGCCCACCTGCCGGCTACGCCAAGGTCGTCGCCCTTCCCGGAGACGCCACCAGATCGCCGAGCGCTCGCCCTGGATGGCCACATGAGCGCGGAGCCGCTCGGCGGCAACGACCGCGTCACCGTCTTGGATGGCCGCAAAAATCTCCTCGTGCTCGCGCTGCAACACGGTGCAGAGCACATTGTCCTATAAGGCGCCGGACAGCAATCTGGTCGACGCCGCCCGCACCGCCGCGCCGGCAAGGCGATCCCCGTTGGTTGCGGTTTTCGGTGCGCCGATCGTTTCCGCTGTCATCTGCTATCCCAAACAAATCCTATGAACCTCAAGGACTAACGGATCGCGCGACATTTCGCCCGTGCGTTTCCTTCAATTGGCGGCATGAGGAGAATTCACGTGATCTCGGCCCGCCTGTACCAAACAATGTGTACTGTGCATGTTAGGGCAGTAAATAAATGTGAATTTTGCACAACTTTATTGCTGCGTCCCATGCATCGGGGGTTTTGGGGACATACGCTGGCCGAACCGAGGGCCGGTGCGAAGGGGAAAGTCATGAGTGGAAAATCTATCGGCCGGGGGGCGCCGGTGATCGCCCTGCTGTGCGCCATGCACGGCGCGACCGCCCATGCGCAGGACCAGGCTGCGGACGAAGTCTTGGTGAGTGGGGCTATCGCACTTGAAGGCGTGTCGATTTTCGCCACGCTCAGCCCGATCGCGGCCTTCGACTATCCGGGGCAGGTGGCTGTCGTGGAGCGGGATGAGATCGAAACGCGCCAGGCCTCGTCGCTGGCCGATCTGTTCGCCGACATACCGGGCGTGACGATCGATGGCGGCGCGCGCCGTTCGGGTCAGGTGCCGACCATTCGCGGCATCCGCGAGGAGGATATCCTGATCCTCATCGACGGCGCGCGGCAAAGTTTCATCTCCGGCCATGACGGCCGTATCTTCATCGAGCCGGACCTGCTGAAACGGGTCGAGGTGGTGAAGGGGCCGGTGTCGTCGCTCTACGGCTCGGGTGCGCTGGGCGGCGTAATCGCGCTGACCACGGTCGATGCGCTGGATTTCCTCGAAGCGGAGGAGACGCAAGGGGTGCGGCTCAAGGCCGGCTTCGGCAGCGTCGATGACGAGATGCTGTTCGCGACCACCGCTTTCGCCCGTAGCAAGGACGGACGTTTCGACGTGGTGGGTAGCATCGCCTATCGCGATACGGGCGACATCGAACTCGGCAGCGGCTTCACATTGCCGGACGACAATCAAATCGTCTCGGGTCTGCTCAAGGGCACGGCGCAGCTTGCGCCCGGCCTCAGCCTCATGACGTCGTGGATTTATTATCAAAATGATGCGTTGACGCCGAACAATCCGCAAGGCAACAGCGTTCCGACAACTCCCTTGGACAATGTCTTCCGCGATGTCCTCAGCGACACGGTGCAGAGCACATTGTCCTATAGAGCGCCGGACAGCAATCTGGTCGACGCCAATTTCCAGGTCTACTGGTCGCGCAACGCGGTGGAGGAAGACGAGGTCAACACCCCCCGCACCCTCAGCCGCGAAGTCGAGACGCTCGGCGCCAAGGTCGACAACCGCTCGCGCTTCACCTTCGGCGAGGATGGCAAGCTGACGCTGACCTATGGCGGCGAATATTACAACGACCAGCAGACCTACAAGGACAATGCGCCGCTCGGCTCCACCCCCATCCCGGGATTGCCCGGCCCCTTCGATCCGACCATTCCGGGCAACATCCCTGGCGGCAGCGCCGATTTCTACGGCGTGTTTGCGCAGGCTGAGATCGTGCTCGGCAACCCGCTTGGAGCACCCGGCGAGCTGACCATCATTCCCGGCGTGCGCTGGGATCATTTCTCCAACAGCTTCGATGGAACCGGGGACGACTTCGAGGATATCGACGAGCAGGCCACCTCGCCGAAACTGGGCGTGTCCTACAAGCCGGTGCCGTGGCTCTTGCTTTTCGCCAATTACGGCGAGGCGTTCCGCGCGCCATCCTTCAACGAAGCCTATGCGACCGGCAATCACTTCCCGGTGGTCGTCGGTCTGCCTGGCCCTCCCTTCGCGGAGCTGGTCGGCTATAACCGCTTCATTCCCAATCCGGGCCTGAGGCCGCAGGACGGCAATATGGTGGAAGTCGGCGGCGGCCTTGATTTCAAGGACGTGCTCGAATTGGGCGATACGCTGAAGATCAAGGGCTCTTACTGGCAGTCGGAAGTCGATAATTTCATCGACCTGAACGTCATTCCGTTCGGCTGCACCTTGCCCTTCAACCAGGACGCTCTGCACCAGCCAGTTCGTGAATATCGCCAATGCCGAGCTGGACGGCGTCGAGATCGAGCTGAAATACGATACCTCGCGCTTCTTCGGCGGCCTCGCCTATTCGCGGATCGACGGCAGGGATAAGGATACGGGCGACTTCCTCGGCATCCTCCAGCCGGAGAAGTTCTATGTGAATGCGGGCGTGAAGGTTCCGGAAATTTGGTCGCGCTTCGGATCGCGCGTCACTTTCGCGGGCGAGTTCACCAAGGTCAACACCCCGGCCGAAGTGCGGGACGGCTACACCACCGTCGATGTCTACGCCGTCATCGAGCCGGGCGAGGGCATGTTCAAGGGCTTCCGCCTCGATCTCGGCATCGACAATATCTTCGACGAGGACTACGAGATCGTCGCGGCGGGCGTCAGCGAGCCGGGCATCAACTATAAGGCAGCCGTGAGTTGGACACATAAATGGTGACCTAAATTAAGGCGGCATCTTCCCGGGGGATGCCGCCGCTCCGCCAATGCGTATAAACCACGCTGCCAGGGTACCTCCCTGGTCGGCGATAAATTCCGTTGGCGGTATCGGCCAAAACGCATAGACTTGCCCAATGAATGGAAGCGCTCCAACGCTCGGGCCATCCCTCCGCGCGCTGAAGGGCGCCGTCAGGGAGGCAGCGTCATGTGCCAGATATTCGCGGGTCAGGACCCGGTCAATTACGAATGCGAGACGCGCTCGATCAGGATCGCGGGCCATGTAACGTCGATCCGCCTGGAGCATTTGTTCTGGAACGTCCTCGACGAACTCGCGGCGTGCCAGAAGATGACCATGCCGCAATTTGCGTCCAAGCTGTATGACGAGGTGCTGGACGCGCGCGGCGAGGTGAAGAATTTCGCGTCGCTCCTGCGCTGTTGCTGTTTGATCTACAACAACAATAGAGAGATGGCACCTCCGAGAAAGGACATGAACGCCGTTTCGGCGTGGAGCTGATCGCGCAACGAGCTGGCCGCTCCGCGACGGGCTGGTTTGCGCCGATTGCCGGGCCGTTCTTTGCGGCGCATTGCGATGAAAAATCCGAAAGCGCTCGCCCGCCGTGTAGCACGATAATACTACCTGCTCCGCGCACCGCTCGATTACGATAAATATCGGCCGAGAAAAGCCCGCGAGCAATTTTCGCCGGGGAAGAACTCTTCGCGACGCACTGCTCACGATGTGCCACCGCGATCTCTGGCAACGCTGGCACGAGGCAGCGAAATTCTGGATGGACCATGGCAAAAGCGCTTCACAGCATGATCCGCGTCCTGGAAGAGGCAAGATCGGTTGCGTTCTATGGGCAAGCTTTCGGGCTTGAGATCGCCGACCGCTTCCCGTTCGACGGCTTCACCCTCGTCTATCTGAAAAACGCCGAGAGCGATTTCGAGCTTGAGCTGACCATCAATCACGATCGCACCGAGCCCTATGTCCTGGGCGACGCTTACGGCCATATTGCCTTCGCGGTCGGCGATCTCGACGCCGAACATGCGCGCTTCGAGGCGGCCGGCCTCAATCCCAAGCCGATCAAGGAGTTCCACCGCGAAGGCGCGCTGATGGCGAAGTTCTTCTTCGTGGAGGATCCCGACGGCTACAAGATCGAAGTGCTCCAACGACACGGCAGATACAAATAACGAACTGATAAAATGAGGAGTGGAGGAAATGACGGACACACCATCGAGTAACGGCATCTCACGCCGAAATTTCGTGAAGGTCGCGTCCGCCGCGACCCTCGTGCTGACCGCCCATGCCGTCATCCATCCGATCGAGGCATGGGGCCTCGAGACTAAGGGGCTGACGCCGGAAACCATGCAGGTGCTCATTCAGGCAGCGCGTGACATCTATCCGCACGACAAGGTTCCCGACCGCTTCTATGCCGTCGCGGTGAAGGATTACGATACGAAATCCGCCGCCGACCCCAAGATCAAGTCCCTGGTCGAGGATGGCGTGGCCGCCCTGAACGCCGCGGCGAAAAGCGCCCATGGCACCAGCTACGTCGAGGTCGCCTGGGAGGAAGACCGCGTCGCCCTTCTGCGCAAGATCGAAGCGACGCCCTTCTTCCAGACGCTGCGCGGCGGGCTCGTGGTTGGCCTGTACAACCAAAAGGATGTCTGGCCGATCTTCGGCTATGAGGGCGATTCCGCCTCCAAGGGCGGCTACATCGATCGCGGCTTCAACGACATCACCTGGATCTGACCGGGCGGCAGGAGGACAACACATGGCTGCGAAATTCGATCTGAATGACGAAAGCGTCTTCGTGATCATCGGGTCAGGCGCGGGTGGCGGCACGCTCGGCACCGAACTCGCCCTGAAGGGCATCAAGACGCTGATTCTGGAAGCGGGCAAACGCGTCGAGATGGACGATTTCATCAATGACGAGTGGGACAGCTTCACCCAGCTCGCCTGGACGGATATGCGGACCACATCAGGATCGTGGCGCGTCTCGAAGGATTTCTCCAATCTTCCGGCGTGGATCGTGAAGGCGGTCGGCGGCTCGACGGTTCACTGGGCGGGCGCGTCGCTCCGGTTCCAGGAGCATGAATTCAAGATCAAGACCGTCTATGGCGACATCAAAGGCGCCAACCTGCTCGACTGGCCGATCACCCTCGCCGAGCTGGAGCCTTATTACGCCAAGGCCGAAAGCAAGATGGGCGTCACGCGGACGAACGGCATTGCCGGCCTGCCCGGCAGCAACAACTTCAAGGTGTTCGAGGCCGGCGCGAAAAAGCTGGGCTACAAGGAGGTGCATACCGGCCGCATGGCGATCAATTCCGCCGAGCGCGACGGGCGCGGTCCCTGCCAGCAGATCGGCTTCTGCTTCCAGGGCTGCAAATCCGGCGCGAAATGGTCGACGCTGATCGCCGAAATCCCGAAAGGCGAAGATACCGGCAATCTGGAAGTCCGCCCGCAATCGCATGTCGTCCAGATCGAGCATGACGCCAAAGGCAAGGTGACCGGCGTCGTCTATGCCGACGCGGACGGCAAGCTGCAGAAACAGAAGGCACGCGCGGTTGCGGTCGCGGGCAATTCCATCGAGACGCCGAGGCTGCTGCTCAATTCGCACTCCTCGATGTTCCCGAACGGCCTTGCCAATTCCAGCGGGCAGGTCGGGCGCAACTACATGCGGCACATGACGGCCTCGGTGTATGCCATCTTCGACCGCCCGGTGCACATGTATCGCGGCACGACGATGGCGGGCATCATCGCCGATGAGGCGAAGAACGATCCGTCGCGCGGCTTTGTCGGCGGCTACGAGTTCGAGACGCTGTCGCTCGGATTGCCGTTCATGGCCGCATTCCTTAATCCGGGCGCCTGGGGCCGCAGCTTCACCACCGCGCTGGATTCCTACGAGAATATGGCCGGCATGTGGATCGTCGGCGAGGACATGCCGCAGGAGAACAACCGCGTCACGGTGCACGCCACCGAGAAGGACAAGTTCGGCATGCCCGTGCCGAACGTCCATTTCGACGATCACCCGAACGACGTCGCCATGCGGGCTCACGCCTGGAAGCAAGGCGCAGGCGGTTTATGATGCCGTCGGCGCGACGCGGACCATGCCGACGCCGCCTTATCCGTCGACGCACAATCTCGGCACTTCGCGGATGAGCGAAAAGCCGAAAGACGGCGTGGTGAACAAATTCGGCCAGACGCACGACATTTCGAACCTCTTCATATCGGATGGCAGCCAGTTCACCACCGGCGCGGCCGAGAACCCGACATTGACGATCGTCACGCTGGCGATCCGTCAGGCGGATCATATCGCCGATCTGATGGCCAAGAAGACGATCTGACGGTCACCAGAAGGTTCGGACCGATGCACATCTCGCTGTTCTGTTTCCTCGCACCGCAAAGCGAGGACGCAGGGCAGGGGGATGTTGCGCCAATGAATTCAGCGAAATGCAAACAGATCGGCTTCGGGATCGTCCCGCCCGGTAAGCCGTGCTTTGATGATTTCGGCTGCGATCCGGCTGAAGGTGATGCCGTTGCCGCCGAAGGCAAGCACGCCGTAGCAATTGGCCATGCCAGGCAGCGGGCCGATGGAAGGCAGATCATCCGCCGTGCCGCCGAAGCTGCCGGTCCAGGCATATTTCGGGTGTGGTGTCCAGTTCGGGGAAAAGCTTGGCGAGCTTTGCCGACAAAACCCTCGTCTTGGCCGGGATCAGCGCGTCACGTTTCTCCTCCTCGGAAAACTCTTCATCCTCGCCGCCGCAGATCACCCGGCCGTCTTTCGTTGTGCGGATATAAAGATAGGGCGAGGAAGCTTCCCATATAAACGCCTGCCCTGGCCACAAGGCCCCCGGCTGCGGGCGAGTGGCGATCGCCCAGGTCGAGTTGACCTGATGCTCCTTCAAGCTCACCGACTTGGGAAGCTCATATCCGGTGGCGAAGATGACATGCTTCGCCTTGATGCACGGGCCATGCTCGGCGAGCACATCCACGCCTCTGGCACGGGGCTCGATGGCTGCAATTGTGACCGGAGCATATATTTTCGCCCCGCGCTTGATCGCGGCCAGCAAATAGCCGGCGGCGAGCTTCACCGGGTTGACGGCGACGCTGCCGTCGACCTCAAGGGCTGCCTTGCGGCGAATGCCATACTGGTCGCGCAGCATCCTGGTGGTGAGATACTCCGTGCGCAGCCCAATGGAATTGCGCGCGATCTGCTCCTGGCGAAGCCCGTCGGCGTCCAACATGTCGCCGGTGAGGTAGACCGAGTGACGCCGGGCGAAATCGCAAGCAATTTCAAGTGCCGCCGTTTTCGCGGCCAGGCTCTCCAAACCGAGTTTCGAACGCCGCCATGCGCGCGCGGCATCGTCGAACCCGACCGTCTTCGCCAATAATGTCAGCGGCGTGTCGATCTCATATTGCAGCAAGGCGGTCGATGCCGAGGTGGACCCGGAGAGCGGCTTCCTCCGATCCACGATAGCGACCGAAAATCCGGCCTCCGCCAATTCCTCGGCAACCATCGCGCCACTTACACCCGCGCCGATAACCAGAACGTCGGCCTTTGCATCGCCCGTCAGCCTATGCGTGGGGATGGCCGGCGCCGCGTAGGCGGTCCACACCGGGGCTCCCGTCGATAGGTCCTTTATCCGCGTGAGCAAATCGCAAATTCCCAAAAGCCGCGTCGTGTCCTGGCGGTCGCGGTGAGCAACAGTCTCAATAGGGGTTAGTTTCATGCACGCGAGGGCGTCCGCCCCGCCATTCATCACCGAAGCGCGTACGCCGCGAACAACGCCGTCAATAGCATATTCATCCGAAAATTTAACATATTGACGTATCCCCATGCTGGGTTATTGATACTATGAGCAAGTGGTGAGAAATCGTCTTCTCTCAATCGGCAAATTAAATCGATCTCAGGGTCGATTACGGGAGGAATTCATGGCGTCGGCGCGTCTGCTGCGAGGGTATATCGCTGCCTTACTGTTGCTTGTCCTCGACGCCAGCGCGATTGCTCAGACCGGAGGTCCCGTTCCCAGCCGATTTGATGAAGAAAAGAAGACAGCTAACGCCAATACGGTGACGATCGTTGCATCCTCCGCCTCCAGTACCTATACGCGGCTGGTGCAGGACATCCAGGATGTGCTGGATGACAATGCCGTCGGCCAGGGTCTGCGCGTCCTGCCGGTCTTGGGGAAGGGCGGCGGCCAGAATTTTCACGACATCCTGTTTTTGCGAAGCATCGATATGGGCACGACGGATGTCGGCTATCTGCAAAATTACAAGCAGAAGGACCCCGTGCTTTACGCCAATATCGAACAGCGCATTCAATATATCTGCAAAGTATTGGACTCAGAATTTCATCTGCTCGCCAGCAAAGACATCAACAGCTATGCCGATCTGCGCGGCAAGAAGGTGAGCTTCTGGAAGAAACTCAGCATCACGTCGCTCGCGGCCGAAACGATCTTCAAGACACTGGGTCTCGACGTCGAGGCCGTTTATCTCGACAATGAGGCAGCCATCGAGGAATTGCGCGCCGGGAGAATCGCGGCGATCGCAAGGATGAGCGGCGCGCCGCACGACGATTACGACCGCGTGAAGCTGGAAGACGGGTTTCATCTGCTGCCGCTCGACGAGAACGCGGCATCGCCTACAGCGTACAACAAGCTCCTGACAACCTATTTGCCCGCTCAACTGACTAACAAGCACTATCCTCAGTTCATTCCGGAAGGTCGGGCGGTGCCGACCGTCGCCAGCGGAATTGTACTCGCCGTGTACAATTGGCCGATCGGGTCCGAGCGCTACGTCAAGCTGGCCAATTTCGTGCAGCGGTTCTTCGACAATATCGAAAAGTTTCACAACCCGGCGCGGCATCCGAAATGGGCGGAAGTCAATCTCGCGGCTGAAGTTCCGGGATGGGTACGGTTCAAACCCGCTCAGGAGTGGCTCGACGCGAATGTGAAACCCAAGGGAATACCGGTCGGCATGCAGGTCGCGTTCGAGCGGTTCATCGAAGATTACGGCCAGAAAAGCTCCAGAACGATCGCCAAGCCCGAACGCGATCTGCTGTTCAACGACTTCAAGAAGTGGTGGCTGGCGCAAAAACCAAAGGCCGAGTGATTCGCGTCACCAGGCGGAGGAGAGGCTTGCGGCGATCCCAAACGGCTGGCAACAATGGTTGGGAGTGCGCGGGTGTTGCAGCAAGAGCGAGGCCCGGCCTCCTGAAGGAGCGAACCATTGACCACCCCAGCGGACTTGACCGCCATCGAGGCGCGCCAGCTCATTTCCCGCCGCAAACTTTCACCCGTCGAGCTTGCCGAGAGCTGCATTGCACGCGTCGAGGCGGTAAATCCGGCGGTCAACGCGCTGGTCGCCTTCGACTTCGGCCGCATGCTCGAGGAAGCTCGCGCAGCTGAGACCAAGGTCATGGCCGGCGAAAGCCTCGGACCGCTGCACGGTCTGCCGCTCGGCATCAAGGATATGTTCGACGTCGCCGGCCTGCCGACCACATTCGGCTCGGAGATCTTTCGCGACAATCGCCCCGTCAAGGACGACGCCATGGTGGCGACCCTGCGCGCGGCGGGCGCCATCGCGCTTGGCAAGACCAACAATCCGGAATGGAGCGCAGGGGCGAATACGCGCAACGCGGTGTACGGTGCGACCGCCAATCCGCACGATCTGACCAAAAGCTGCGCCGGCTCCTCCGGTGGCTCGGCCGTGGCGCTTGCGACCGGCATGTGCCCGATTGCAATCGGCTCGGATACTGGCGGCAGCCTGCGCAATCCGGCGGCGTTTTGCGGCGTTGTGGGGTTCCGTCCCTCGCCGGGTGTGGTGCCGGACGACATGCGCGGATTGGCGCTGCTGCCTCTTGGGCACATCCGGCCCGATGGCGCGCACCGTGGCGGATGCCGCCCTCCTCCTCTCCGTGCAGATGCGGCCCGACCGGCTGGATCCCTGGACCTCCGTGATCGACGGGCGCACCCATTGGCGGCCGGAGAATTTCCGCTGCCTGCCGCGCGTCGACCTGAGCACCCTGCGTATCGCCGTCAGCGACGATCTCGGCTTCGCGCCGACCGAGCGAATCATACGCGACAGCTTCGCCGCGAAAGTTTCGTCGCTCGAAGGGCTATTCGGCGTGATGGAGAACGTCCATCCCGATTGCACCGAGGCCGACAGGGCTTTCGCTGTGCTGCGGGCGGTGCTGTTCCTCGGCTTCCACCACGGCCTGATGCTGAAGCATCCGGACAAGATCGGCCCCAATGTGCGCACGAACATCGAGGAGGGGCTTGGCTATAGCGCGCTCGATGTGGCGGACGGGCTGAACATGCAAGGCCGTCTCTATCGCCACTGGCAGCGCTTTTTCGCCACTACCGATTATCTGCTCACGCCCGCCGTCACGATCACCCCGCGCGACTGGCACGAGCTTTACCCTGCCGAGATCGACGGCAATCGGACGGAAAGCTATTATCACTGGCTGGCGCTGGCCTATGCCTCGACGCTGGCCGGGCATCCCTCTATCACCATTCCCGCAGGGGTCGATAAGGCCGGGATGCCGTTCGGCCTGCAGATTATCGGGCGTCGGCATGACGATCTCGGTACTCTCGCCGTCGCCGCCGAACTTGAGGCGCTGTTCGCCGGCAATGCCGAACTGCGCCCGGTCTGGCCGGACATCGCCGCACTGGAAAAAGCGCCACCGCTCCGGGAGGCCGAGGGGTTTTTGGGTTTCATTTGATCGCAGATCTCGCCACCGCCGCTCAGGAAGCGCTGAACGGCCGCGTCCTCGTTCCGCATGGGGTCGGACACGTCGGCCGGCGTCAGCGATGCGCGTCGGTGTCGAGCAGAAGCTTCGCGGCGGTGAGGTCTTCGATGGCCGCACCGACGGATTTAAATATGGTGATCTCTGCCGGATCGCGCCGGCCGGTCTCCAGCCCGGAAGCCAGCTCATGCAGGTCGGCGCACGTCCGGTCAGTCGACCAGACGCCCGCTTGCGCCGCCTGAAGCAGATCACCCGCTTCGGCGAATGCGCCCGCATAGGTGTCGACGAAGACCGAGGCGCGCCGCACGGCCTCGTCATCCGTCTCGCGCATATGCGGGGTGAAGGCGCCGACGAGATCGATATGGCTGCCGGGGCGCAGATCGCGTCCCCTGACCAGCGGTTCGGTGGAGGTGGTGGCGCAGCTGATGATGTGCGCCTGGCCGGTCGCGGCGGCAAGGTCGGTTGCAGGCTTCGCCGGCAGCCCGTTGCCGCGCAAACGTTCGCACAATGCGGCTGCGCGATCCGGATTGCGACCCCAAACCAGAATTCTGGAAATGGGCCGCACCGCGCAGTGGGCTTCCACGAGATAGGGCGCCAGCTTGCCGGTTCCGACCATGAGCAGCGTCGCGGCGTCGGGGCGCGACAGATAGGTCGAGGCAAGCGCCGACGCGGCCGCCGTGCGCCGATTGGTAAGCGCCTCGCCATCGAAGATCGCAAGTGGAACACCTGTGCTTCCGTCGAACATGACATAGACCGCCGAGACGGCGCCGAGACCTTTGGCCGCATTCTCCGGGAACACCGTCACGAGTTTAACGCCGACCGCATCGCCCGTCCGCCAAGCCGGCATCGACAGGAGATAGGCAGGCGCGCTGCCGGAGCCGATCTCGTAGGATTGCCGCAAGGGCTGGGTTACATCGGCGGCGCGGAATGCCTCGCCCAACGCAGTCGATCAGGCGCCTATAGTCCAGCCCCGCGTGAATGTCCTCCGCGCTGAAGACACGCAACATGTGGTCGACTGCTCCTTTATGCGCCTGCCGCCGAGGTGGCTATGGCACTAGAATAGCGAAGATTCGAGGCTCAGAGCTCAGGGTATCAGATTTGACGTTCAAGGCATCGCCCGCCTCCAAAAGAGCTGGACAAAACCTCTGGAACGCGACTGCTCGCATGGCTTTGCGGACCCGTCCGCTCGAAGAACATGCCGTCGCCGATCTGGTGGTTATCGGCGGTGGTTTCACCGGCTGCTCGGCGGCGCTGCACGCCGCGGAGCAGGGCGCCAAAGTCCGGCTGCTGGAGGCGGAGACGATCGGCCATGGCGGCTCTGGACGCAATGTCGGTCTGGTGAATGCCGGTCTGTGGATGCCGCCCGACCAGGTTGAGGCGAAGCTGGGCCGGGAGGCTGGGGCGAAACTGAATGCTGTTCTGGCCGCCGCGCCGGATCTCGTCTTCTCGCTTGATCGAGCGGCATGGGATCGAGTGCGAGGCGACGCGCGCCGGGACGCTGCATTGCGCGCATTCCGTCGCGGGCTTAAGGGAACTCGAAGCCCGTTTCCGCCAGCATTCGGTCCGGCGAGCTCCCGTGTCCTTGCTTGACGCCGCGGAAACGGAAGCGCGCACCGGGACTTCGATCTATCGCGGCGCATTGTTCGACGCCCGTGCCGGGACGATCCAGCCGTTGGCCTATTGCCGTGGCCTTGCCGATGCGGCCCTGTCGGCAGGCGCATGGCTGCATGAACACAGCGCCGTGCGCGAAATCGAGCGCGACGGACCTGGTTGGCTGGTCCGCACGGAAAAAGGTGAAGTCCGTGCGCGGCGCGCTGCTGCTGGCGACGAATGCCTACCACCAGGAGGCGGCCGGCATGGCCGCACCAGCCTACGTACCGGTCTCCTACTTCCAGGCTGCCACGAAACCGCTCAGCGGCAATCTGCTCGCCACCATCCTGCCCCGACGCGAAGGCTGTTGGGATACGGCGACGATCATGTCGTCGTTCAGGCTGGATGCTGCCGGGCGGCTGATCGTCGGCGGCATCGGCGCCCTCGATCACGCCGGATCGGCGGCGCACAAACGCTGGGCCGCGCGAAAAATCGGCGCGCTGTTCCCGCAGATCGCAGGCGAGCCGCTCGAATTCTTCTGGTTCGGGCGGATCGCAATGACGAGCGACCATTTACCCAAAATCCTCCGGCTCGGAGATCACGCTTTCAGCATCTTCGGCTATTCTGGGCGCGGTATCGGTCCGGGAACCGTGTTCGGCAAGGCTTTGGCGCGCGTCTTGCTCGGCGGCAGCGAGGCCGATTTGCCGCTCGGCGCCATCGACAGCTACTCGGAACGGTTCACGGGCATCAAAGGGATGGCGTTCGAAGCTGGCGCTACGGTCGCGCATCTGGTCGCGTGAGCCCTAATCGATGAAATCTCCCGCAAACCGGCTTATTCGCGAGCATGTGCTCTTCGTTTCGCGGGAATGGGGCAAACTCTTCTAACGATCGGGGAATCAGCAGGACGCACTTCTCCGGCAGGCTCACCAGGATAAGAAGCTAGCGAATTCACGAATTCCTGATCGGCCGTGGTAAACGGCTCGCCTCCCTTGCGTGCCGGCGCACCGCCCAGTTACTCTCCGGCATCACGGCTTAGGCGATTTTACGTAGTGGAGCGTTTTATGATGCGGATGTGGCTAGCGGCCCTGCTGATTTTGCTGCCATTTGCGTCCTCGGCTCAGGAAGGGCCGGTTTATGGGGCGGAATTGGAGGGCTTCGAATATCCCTATCCGGTTAAATATTACGAATTCCAATCGCAGGGCAAAGCCTTGCGCATGGCCTATCAGGACGTCGCGCCCGAGGGGACCGCGAACGGACGCACCGCGGTGCTGATGCACGGCAAGAACTTTTGCGCCGCGAGCTGGGTCGGCACCATCCAGGCGCTGACCAAGGCGGGTTATCGCGTCATCGCGCCGGACCAGATCGGCTTCTGCAAATCGACGAAGCCGGATTTCTATCAGTTCAGCTTCCATCAGCTGGCGGCGAATACACGCGGCCTGCTCGACAGCTTGAAGATCGACAAGGTCACGGTGATGGGTCATTCCATGGGCGGGATGGTCGCGACGCGCTTTGCCCTCGTCTATCCGGATCAGGTCGAACAACTTGTGCTCGCAAACGCGATCGGTCTTGAAGACTGGAAGACCAAGGGCGTGCCCTATCAGACCGTGGACAAGTGGTATGAGGGCGAATTGCAGACCAGCGCCGAGCGCATCCGCGCCTATCAGAAAGCGACATATTATGTCGGCGACTGGAAGCCCGAATACGACAAATGGGTGGAAATGCAGGCCGGCATGTATCGCGGCGAGGGGAAGAAGCTCGTCGCCTGGAATTCAGCGCTGACCTACGAGATGATCTACACGCAGCCCGTGTTTTACGAGTTCGAGCTGCTCAAGATGCCGGTTCTGCTCCTGATCGGAGAGAAGGACAACACCGCTATCGGTAAGGCGCTCGCGCCGGAGGCCTTGCGCAAAGACTCTCGGCGTGTATTCCAAACTGGGCAAGGAGGTTGCGGCCCGTATCCCGAATGCGACGCTGGTGACGTTCGAGGATCTCGGCCATTCGCCCCAGATCCAGGCGCCCGAGCGTTTCCATGAGGCGCTTCTGCGGGGGCTGGTGAATTAGGCTGGATTGACCTCTCTCCATGGGAGGGGTCGGAAGGCACCAGCGTCAGCGCCGGGCAATCAGGTCGATTTCGACGATGCCGCCTCGCGCAAGATGCGTGACGCCGACGGTCGTGCGCCCCGGCAGCGCGGCTGGATCGAAATAGGTCTTGTAGATTTCATTCATGGCCGGGTAGTCGCGCTGGAAATCCGTGAGGTAGATGCGCACGAAGACCACGCGGTCGAGGCCGGCGCCTACGCCTTCAAGCGCCCGCTTGAGATTGCCCATCACCTTGACGGTCTGCGCTTCGATGCCTTCCGGCACAGGCAGGGAATCGTCGTCCGGGTCGGTGGCAAGCTGGCCGGTGACGAACAGAAAGCCGCCGGCTTCTACGACATGGCTGTAGGGCGCGACGGGTTTCGGAGCGCCGGGAATGAGGTGGAAGAGGATGTCTGACATAGGCGGTCTCCCGGTGTTGGTCAGCTGCCGCGATAGACGATGACGCGGATCGGCGTCGGATTATAGGCATTGCACGGATTGTGCATTTGCGGGCAATTCGAAAGCGCGGCCAGCACATCGCATTCCGCGCGCAGCTCGACCGCGCTGCCGGGCGGCGAGACGTCGGCGGCGACGCCTGCGCTGCCATCCGGCCTGCACCGGTACCTGCATGAAGAAATTCACATTGCTGACGATGGCGCTCTTATCGAGGCCGAATGCGCCGAGGATCTCCAGGAAATTGGCGTAGCAGCTCGGTGTGCCGCGCACGCCATAGCGCAGGAAATTATTCGGCTCGCTGCAGCAGCCATAGATGGTGTCGTGACGGCCCAGCGTGTCGGCGACGATGGTGAACAGCGCCACGCCCGCATCGGAATAGAGCACCGTGCCCTTGTCGATATAGATGCCGCCCTGAACTTTGATCGTGTTCATCGTACTATATCGGTCGGTCAGGTCGTCGGCTGGATAGCAGAGGAAGTCTACCGCCTGCTGGCCTTCCAGATCGATGATCCGCAGCACCTCGCCCCTTTTGATGACATGGCCCCAGGGCCGCGTCGCCGGCACGATTTCATCGAGCAGAATATCGTCGGCGGGAATTGCGTTCAGAGTTTCCATTGTCCGATCCTCAAGCCGCCCCGACATAGCGCTGCAGAAATTGCCGCGTGCGCTCCGCCTTCGGATTGCCGAAAAAGGCTTCCGGCGCGCCTTGCTCGACAATACGGCCGTGATCGAGCAGGATGATCTCGTCGGCGGCCTCGCGGGCGAACCCCATCTCATGCGTGACGACCAGCATGGTCATCCCTTGCGCGGCCAGCGCCTTCATCACGGCGACCACCTCGCCGACCAGCTCGGGGTCGAGCGCGCTGGTCGGCTCATCGAACAGCAGCAGGTCGGGCTTGATCGCCAGCGCCCGCGCGATGCCGACGCGCTGCTTCTGTCCGCCCGACAGTCTCGCGGGAAACGCGTCGCGCTTGTCGATCATGCCGACACGTTCCAGCAGAGCATCCGCCTCGGCGATCACCTCGTCGCGTGGCCGCCGCATGCACCTGGATCGGCGCCTCGATCAGATTGCCGAGCACGGTCAGATGCGGCCACAGCTTGAAATGCTGGAACACCATGCCGATGCGCGTCCGCATCGCCGCCAGGTCCGAGGCCGACATTGCGATATCGCCGCCCGGCCGCATGCCCGACCCGCTCGCCATTGAGGTAGATGTGCCCGTGATCGGGCTTCTCCAGCCAGTTGATGCAGCGCAGCAGCGTCGATTTGCCGGAGCCGGACGGCCCCAGCAGGCAGACCGTCTCGCCCTTGCTTCACCTGCAGCGAAATGTCGTCGAGCACCAGATTTGTGCCGAAGCTCTTGGTGACGCCATGGATGCGCAGCACCGGCGTATCTGTGGACGGCATGTGCATCGGGCGACTTTCGTTCATCAGCGGCGCTCCTCAGCGACGGCCTCGATACGCCCGACGCCCCATTCCACGAGGGCGCAGAGGACCCAATAAAGCAGTATCGCGGCGAGAAGGCAGCGAACGGTACATAATAGGTCGACTGAATCGAGCTCGCCGCATGGGTCAGTTCGGGCACCGCGATGATCGTCAGGAAGGCGGTGTCCTTGATGATCTGGATGATCTGGTTGCCGATCACCGGCGCGGCCGCCATCACCAGCGGCGGCAGGATGATGCGGCGGAACAGCGTGAAGCCGTGAGAAGCCGAAGGCAGTGCCGGCCTGCGATCGAGCTCGCGCGGCAGCGGCTCCAGGCGCCGCGCAGGATCTCGCGCCATATAGGCGGAGTTATAGAGGACAATGGCGGCGAGGCCGGAGCTCCAGTTGTCGAAATTGATGCCGACCGAGGGCAGGCCGTAATAGACGATGTAGGCGAACATCAGGAACGGAATGCAGCGCATGGCGTCGACGCAGCCATTGCGCGCGATCCGCAACGGCGCCGCTGCGCGCCATCAGCGCCGTCGCGAGCACGTGCCCAGCAGCAGCGACAGCGACCGAGCCGATGCCCGACGAGGAGCACCGTATTGGCAAGGCCGCTGAGCAGCTTGTCGCGTATCGCTCCAGGACGATGCGAAATTCCTGGATCATGACGCGCCTCGGCGTCCGCTTGATGCGCGCTCGATCCAGCGCTGCAGCGGATGACAGACGAGAGACGATCGGCAATAGATGCCGGTCGCGGCGAGAAAGGGCGGCAGCGGCTCGTAGGTCTCGGCGCCGATCCGCACCGCCGCGCGCGTGATGTCGACGACGCCGACGACGGCGAGGCCGGGCGTGACCTTGATCAGCAGCGACATCTCGTTGACCAGGCCGGGCAGGCTGGTGCGCCAGACCTGCGGCAGCACGATGCGCCGGAAGCGCAGGCGCGGCGCGCAATGCCGAAGGCACGGCGCCGCCTCGTGCTGGTCCTTGGGAAATCGGTCAGCGCCGCCCGCCAGACCTCGCAATTGAAGGCCGAGGTGTTCATCGTCAGCGCCAGGATCGCCGCCGGGATCGGGTCGATCGTCATGCCGAGATTCGGCAGGGCGAAGAAGAACAGCAGCAGCAGCGTGACCAGCGGCGTGGCGCGCAACATGCTGACATAGAGCCGCCACGATCCGCGCCAGGACCGGCACGCGCGCCCAGCGGATGAGCGCAAGCCCCAGCCCCAGCGGCAGGCCGAGCAGAATGCCGACGAGCGACAGGGTCACGGTGACGACGGCGCCCTGCAGAAGCGCCAGATGATCCGCTGATGTCATCGCCCGGACGGCCTCATCCGCGGTTTCGAACCGCCGCCTTCATCGCAGCCCGCGCGCCTGCGTGCCTTCAATGTCATCCCCACTTGCGCGGGGATGGACAGTTGGAGCAGGCGGCGCATGAGTTTGCGGTAGCTCGGGCTCTAAAATTCCGGCGTGAACGACGTCGGCAGATCGGCCAAGCTCTGGCCGAACCACTTCTTCTGCAGCTCGGGAAGGTGCCGTTGGCCGCTTGGCGATGAATTCGTTGAGAAGTGCCAGCAGCTCCGTGTTCCCCTTGGCCACGGCCCAGGCCAGGATAGGATTTGCCGGACACCGGCTGGCCGACCTCGAACACGGTCGGCTTCTCGGCGACGAGCGCCTTCACATTGATGATGGTGTTGACGACATAGTCGGTGCCGCTTGAGCGCCAGATCCTGATAGGCCTCCGGATAGGAGGTGTATTCGACGACCTTGCCCATCTTGCCGCCGTTCTTCTCGATCATCGCCTTGCAGCTCCGGCAGGCGGCCGAGCAGCGCGCTGCCGGCCTGCACGCCGCAGGTCTTGCCGCTCAGATCCTTGATCGTCCTTGATGCTCGTGTCGCCCTTGCGCTTGACGATAATAATGCGTGGCGTCGGCGATCGGGCTGGTGAAGTCGAGCGACTTCTTGCGCTCCTTGGTGATGATCGCGGCGGTGATGGCGACGTCGTACTTGCCGGTGCTGACGCCCGCGAGCAGGCCGGTCCAAGGGATGATTTCCTGCTTGATCTCGAACGGCGCGAATTTGCGCAGCTCTTCCACCAGCTCGTTGTCGAAGCCGGTCGGCTTGCCGTCCTTGATGAACTCGAAGGGGCGGAAATCGTCTTCGGTGGCGACGATCAGATAGCCGCGCTTCTTGATCTCCTCCAGCGTCGCGGCTTGGAGCGAATTGGAGAAAGCCGCGCCGGCAATGGCGAGACAGGCGAGGCCCGTCAGCAAGAACAGCAGCTTGTGGCAGGCTGGGAAAGGTTTCGACAGCGTCATTGCGCGCTCCTGAGGAAAACGTGCGAGGTTCAATGTCCCCATGTGGGTCTATCGATAGGGCAAAAACCTGATGCAAAGTGCGTGCCACGCCTTTCAGACGCCCTTCGCATCGAGCCAACCGCACGGTCGGCCTATTTGCGCGAGTCTTGCGGCATATGGAGTTGCCTAAATCTTAGGCGCGGGGGGAATGGCTATCCGATGCTATTTGGCGGTTCAGCTGCACAGGGTGCCGACACCGTTAGCCATCGTTGGAGAAAGAGCAGCCGCCAATGCGCTGTACCCTTGGCACTCAGCGGAAAAGTTGAAGCGCCGCATATTGGAGCAGCATGATCGTCTTGGCGTCAGCGATTTCGCCGCGCTCGATCATGGCCATGGCGCCGTCGAACTGCAATTCCAGCACCTGGATCTCTTCACCTTCGGATGCCACGCCCCCGCCATCGGCGACGCGCATATCGGCATCATATTCAGCCACGAAGAAGTGCAGGCGCTCGGTGACCGAACCCGGGCTCATGAAGCATTCAAAGACCTTGCGGACATCCCGGAGGCGGTAGCCGGTCTCCTCCTCGACCTCAGCGCGGATACGGGCCTCGGGCGAGGCTTCATCCAGGAGGCCGGCGGCGGCCTCGATGAGGGTGTCGTCGTAGCCGTTGACGAAAGCGGGATAGCGGAACTGGCGCGTCAGCACGACCGTCCGGTTGGGCAGATTGTAAGGCAGCAGCGTTGCGCCGTTGCCCCGGTCATAGGTCTCGCGGCTGACCGTCTGCCAGCTTCCATCGGCGCGCAGCCAGTCGAACGTCGTCTTCTTCAGCTCATACCAATCGTCGGAGAGCAGGCGGACTTCGCGAATGCGGATGCGGTGGGCGAGCGACATAAGGACGTTCATCGGCAAATTCGCGCCAAAATGCAACCAGCGCGTTCGAGGTGGTCCCCGCCCAGTCCGGCGCAGGCACGCGACATGCGCTAGATCGCGACGACTGTGCCATTTCGCGAGGCTGGCGCGGCGCCTGTATCGCGGATGCACCATAGTTTTGGCTTGGCATGCCAAATATGCGTTCTTCCCAAGGAACAGCCATGTATAGTTCCTGAAGCGTCGCCGGACCAATCGAAGCGGGCATACCCGTCGCGGTCCGGCAGCTTTTTGGATACGGAGTCAGGCTAACGGCCTAAGGAGGAATTCATGCGGCTTTTTCGTACTTTAAGCGTAAAGCCTGTTGCGCTGCTCGCCCTCGGCGTCCTGGCGTTCAGCGGCGATGCGGGCGCGCAATCCACCCAGATCTCAGTCGTCACCGGCGGCACGGGCGGGGTCTATTACCCGCTTGGCGGCGGGCTCGCCAACATCCTCACCAAGGCGCTGCCCAACATGCAGGCGACGGCCGAGGTGACCGGCGGCTCGGTCGACAATCTGAAGGCAATCGGCGCAGGCAAGGCCGATGTAGGCTTTTCGATGGTCGATGCCGGCATGGACGCGCTCAACGGCTCGGGCAAGTTTACCTCGAAACTGCCGGTGCGCACACTTGGCGGTGATCTATCCCAACATCATGCATGTGGTGACGACCGAGGGGTCCGGCATCAACAAGGTGGCGGATATGAAGGGCAAGCGCGTATCGACCGGCTCGCCGGGCAGCGCCACCGAAGTGATGGCTGTGCGGGTGCTGGAAGCGGCCGGGCTCGATCCCGAGAAGGACGTCAAACGGGAACGGCTGGGGGCTTCTGAATCGGTCAGCGCTCAAAAGGACGGCAAGGTCGACGCCTTCTTCTGGGTGGGTGGGCTTCCGACCGCTGCAATCACCGATCTGGCCGCCACGCCCAATACCAAGATGAAGCTCATCGACCACGCCGATCTCGTGGACAAGATGAACGCCAAATACGGCAAGCTTTACTCCGCGACCATTATCGGCAAGGCGGTCTATCCTGGCGGCACCGCCGACAATCAGGCCACCAGCGTGTGGAATGTGCTCGTGGTCAATGAGAGTATGCCGGAAAAGCTCGCTTACGACATCACCAAGACGATCTTCGACAAGCGCGATGATCTCATCGCCGTTCACAAGGAAGCCGCCAATATCAAGCTGGAAAGCCAGTCGCTCAAGAATGCGGGCATCCCCTTCCATCCCGGTGCGATGAAATATTTCGCCGAAAAAGGTGTCAAGGTCGACTAGCGGGGACTGGAAATGACGGCGGAGACGATCAAGGCTACCCATGGAGCGAACGACGTGCTTGGCCCCGCCTCCGCCGAAATCGACGAGGTCACGCTTGCCGAAGCACAGAAATATATCGAGGAGGAGGAGGGCCGCACGAATCGCCTGACCGGGCGGCTTGGGCTGGCCCTGACCTTGTTCGCGGCGGGCGTGTCGCTGTTCCACCTCTACGCCGCCTATGGCATCGTGCCGGCCTATATTCTCAGGCCGGTGCATGTTGGGCTGGTGCTGTTCCTGGTCTATCTGCTGTTTCCGGCGGCGGAACGCTTTCGCGACCGTATCCGCATCTGGGACTATGCGCTGGCGGCGGTCAGTGTCGCGGTGATCGGCTATGTGGTCTCGCAGGGACCCGACTTCGGCGACCGTGCGATCCTGCCGGAGCGCATGGACATGCTCGTCGGCGTCGTCTTCATCATCGTCCTGCTTGAGGCGACGCGGCGGTCAACCGGCATGATCATGCCCATCGTGGCGCTTGGCTTCCTCGCCTATGCCTATTTCGGGCCGTATCTGCCGCAGCCCTGGACGCATCGCGGCTATGATTTCGAGCGGCTCACCGGCCATCTCTACATGACGCTCGAGGGAATATTCGGCGTCGCGGTCGATGTTTCGTCCACGCTCATCATTCTTTTCACGATTTTCGGTGCATTCCTGCAGCATTCCGGCGCTGGAAAGTTCTTCATCGACTTTTCTTTCGCCGCGCTCGGGGGCAAGCGCAGCGCGGCCGGGCGCTCGGTGGTGCTGGCGTCTTTCCTGATGGGCGGGCCATCCGGTTCGGGCGTGGCGACGACGGTCGCCATCGGCTCCGTCGCCTATCCGATGCTGAAGAAAGCCGGCTTCACCCCCAATGCCGCCGGAGGCTTGCTTGCCGCCGGCGGGCTCGGGGCGATCCTGTCGCCGCCGGTGCTTGGCGCCGCCGCCTTTCTGATCGCCGAATTCCTGAAAATCTCCTATTTCGACGTCATCCTCATGGCGACGATCCCGACGCTGCTTTACTATTTCGGCATCCTGGTCATGGTCGAGCTGGAGGCGGCGAAGGCGGCGGCAGCGACGTGCCTGGCGTGCCGAAGGGCACTGCGCTTAAGCTGGCGCGCGGCTACTGGTTCCACTTCCTGTCGCTGATCTCCATCATCGTCTTCATGCTGATGGGCTTTTCGGCCGAGCGGTCGGTGCTCTGGGCGACAGGGCTCTCACTCGCCACCAGCTTCCTGCGCCGGGACACGGCGCTCGTGCCGCCCAAGCTGCTCAAGGCGCTCGCCGACGGAACCATCGGCGTGCTCACCGCCGCCACGACCTGCGCCTCGGCCGGCATCATCGTCGGCGTCGTCACGCTCACCGGACTGGGGCTGAAATTCTCCTCGATCGCCATCGACTATGCTGGCGGCAGCCTGCTGCTCACAGCGATCTACACCGCGCTGATCGTCTGGATCGTCGGCCTCGCCGTGCCGGTCACCGCCTCCTACATCATCTGCGCGGTGATCGCCGCCCCCGCGCTCACCAAGCTCGGTGTGCCCGATTACGCCGCGCATATGTTCATCTTCTACTATGCCGTGCTCTCGGAAGTGTCGCCGCCGACAGCGCTCTCGCCCTTCGCGGCGGCCGCGATCACCGGTGGCAACCCTTACGTCACGACGCTGCAATCGTGGAAATACACCATGCCGGCGTTCCTGTTGCCTTTCGTCTTCGTGCTTGATCCGATCGGCACCGGACTGTTGCTGAAACTGCCGCCGGGTGGCAGCTGGCTCGATGTCGCTGTCGATCACCGGTCTTGCCGCCGCGGGCGTTGGGGTGCTTGCCTTTGCCGCGCAGGGACGCATCCTGCGCCGGAGCAACTGGGCGGAAACCGTGCTACTCACCTTGGCCGGGTTGCTGCTGATATTTCCGCGGCTGATCGACGGCATTACGGCAACGCTGCTCAGCACGACGATCCCCTACAAGGTGGTGCTTGGCGCGGTTCTAGCGCTCGGCGTGGCGGGGGCACAATGGTTGTCGCTGCCCCGGCGAGAAGCGGTGCCACGATGATGGTATCGGGGGCCGCATTTTGCCAAAACTGCGTGTGTGTTCTTGTTTTGTGCGGATAAGTGCCGCCAAGTCGGCTCGCCTTGCGAGAAGCCTATTGCGTACACGCGGGCCTATTGCGAACGTCAGCGGCGACGGCGCGGCTGGATTCGGTGGCACCTGTCGAGGAAAACAGGGAGGCGGCAGGCCTGCTTGCCATGCTTGCGCAGAAGTTTGATCGGGAACGGCGCGTCACTGGCTCGGACGAGGGCGCCCAGGCGGCGGATGCCGGGAACTCGCAGCGGCGCAAAATCATCCATATCGACATGGATGCATTCTTCGCCTCGGTCGAGCAGCGCGATCATCCGGAATTGCGCGGCAAGCCGGTGGCCGTCGGCGGGTCAAAGCTGCGCGGCGTCGTGGCGGCGGCGAGTTACGAGGCGCGCAAATTCGGGGTGCGCTCGGCGATGCCCTCCGTCACCGCCAAGAAGAAATGCCCCGACCTGATCTTCGTAAATCACCGCTTCGAGGTGTACAGGGAAGTGTCGGAGCAGGTGCGGGCGATCTTTGCCGAATATACGCCGCTCATCGAGCCGTTGTCGCTCGACGAGGCCTATCTCGACGTCACGGAGAACCTTAAGGGCTTGGTGTCGGCGACGCAGATTGCCGAGGAGATCCGCGCGCGAATTCGCGCCGAAACCGGCCTCACCGCCTCGGCAGGCATCTCCTACAACAAATTCCTGGCCAAGCTCGCTTCGGATCACCGCAAGCCCGACGGACTGTTCGTCATCACCCCGAGGATAGGGCCCGCTTTCATCGAGACCTTGCCAGTGGGCAAATTCCACGGTGTCGGTCCGGCGACGACGGAGAAAATGAAGCGGTTCGGCATCCATACGGGCTTCGATCTCCGGGAACAGAGCCTGGCCTTCCTCCAGGAGCGGTTCGGCAAATCAGGTCAATTCTATTACTGGATCGCGCGCGGCATTGATGAGCGGCCGGTGCGCGCCGACCGCATTCGCAAGTCCGTGGGCGCGGAAAACACCTTTTTCGACGATCTCACCGAGTTCGAGGCGATGCGTGAGGCGTTCGTTCCGATCATCGACAAGCTTTGGCGGCATTGCGAGGCCTCGGACATTCGCGGCCGGACCGTGACGCTCAAGGTGAAATACGCTGATTTCCAGATCATTACGCGCAGCCGCACCCTGGCTATCGCGGTCGCCAGCCGGGCCGAATTGGAATGCACGAGCCTTGACCTCCTCGCCTGCCTCATGCCGACCCCGAAGGGAATCCGACTGCTCGGCGTGACGTTGTCGGGGCTCGACAATGACGAGACGGATGGCGGCCCGCAGATGAGCCTGGGGCTTTGAGAAGCAGGGCCGCCGCATCGTTCCGTCCGACGCGCCACTCCGACTATTGAAAATTGTCTTGAAATTCCGCTAGTCTGAGACCCTTAACGGGGGGCATTTCATATGAAGGCGCTTGATCTATCGGCGGTTGCCGTTCTTGCCTGCTTGCTTGCCGCATGCGGCGGCGATCCAAAGGAATGCAAGGACACGGCTGAAGAAGCATCGACCCAGTTCATGATGCAAGGTCCATTCGAGGTGGGCAAGCCAAATACCGAGATAGACAGCGCCAAGGAGCAAGCCCGGACGAAATGGGCCGCCGGCGTGAAAGACAAATTCGGCGCCGAATGGTCGGACTGGCAGACCACCAAGAGCAAGGAGGAGACATGCGGTGCGGCAACGGGGTCGACGCAATGGACCTGCATTGCCAAGGCGCCGCCTTGCAGGATGCGGCCTAAATCATAGAAAAAGCTTGGTCGGCTCTATTTCCGCGCGGCGCGGCGGTAGAATCCATCATACCGCCGATCTCGCGGCCGAGTATGCATCGCCGATGTCGATAGCCGCCGGTCGCGCGTTCAGCCTTGCCGATGACCCGCTCGGCCAGCGTTCGCCTATCAGGGCTTAGGGTCGCCGCGTTCGGCCATCAGCTCCCGGGCGATGTGAAAGCCGGTATTGGCTGCGGGGACGCCAGCGTAGATGGCCGCCTGCAGCAGCAATTCCTTGATCTCATCCGGCGCAACGCCGCCATCGAGGGCGGCGCGCAAATGCAGCCGGAATTCCTCCCAGCGGCCCATGGCTGCGGTGATCGCCAGGACCAGCAGCCGCCGCGTTTTTGTGTCCAGGCCGGGCCGCGTCCAGATCTCGCCCCAGGCGTAGCGGGTGATCAGCTCCTGGAATTCTTCGTTGAACGGGTTTCGGTTCGCAAGCGAAGCCTCGACATAGGCGTCGCCAAGCACCTGTTTGCGCCTCGTAAGGCCGGCGTCGTAGCGGTCTTTCTCATCCATGCGGGTTCTCCGTGGGATCGGGCTCTATCCGGCGGCGCCACGCCGCTGCCACGCGCCGCGCGAGTTCCGGAGCGGCTCCGAAGTGATTTTCTGGCGTGAAGAGGCCATCCAGCTCGGCATCGCCCAGATGGGCTGCGATCTCCGGATCGGCGGCAAGGCTGGCGCGCAAATGCAGCTTCTCGGCCACGGCCCGGCGCGCCGCGTCCCCGACGGCCTTGTGAGCTGCGGCTTTGCCGAGCTTGGCGGCCAGGGCCATCGAGACGGCTTCGGCCATGACCAGACCAGACGTCGCATCCAGATTTTCCTGCATCCGATCTGTGTCGAAGCGGCCGTGTTCCCCGATGGTACCGGCAGCTTCGAGCGCCGCCGAAGCGAGACGGAAAAGCTCGGGCAAAACCTCCCACTCCGCGTGCCAGCCGCCCAGGCCGCGCTCATGCTCCTGGTCCATAGCCGAGAGCAGCGTCGCCGCGAGGCCCGGCGCGCGTTTCGCCGCCGCGATGATGCGGGCGCAGGCGACCGGGTTCGCCTTGTGCGGCATGGCGGAGGAGCCGCCGCGTCCACCGTCCGCCGGCTCGCTGAATTCGCCGATTTCGGTCTGAGCCATCAGCGCCAGATCGCCCGCCATCTTGCCGAGGCCGCCGAGCAGCAAGGCAAGCGCACAGCCCATCGCCGCGATCCGGTCTCGCTGCGCGTGCCAGGGCAAATCGGGCAAGGTCAGGCCAAGCTCGTCGGCCAAAGCCTGAGCTAGCTTCATGCCGTCTGCACCATACGAAGCAAGATTACCCGCCGCGCCGCCGAACTGAAGCACTAGCGTTTTCTCCGCGCAGTCCCGCAGCAATTCCTCCGCCCGCATCAGGGCGGAAAGCCAGCTTGCCACCTTCAAGCCGAGCGACGTGGGGATGGCTTGCTGCATCAAGGTGCGCGCGACCATCGGCGTCTCGGCGTGCGCTTGGGCAAGCGCCGCAAGCCGGCCGCCGAGCTGCTCGATCTGGTCCGCTATCAGCGCCAGCGCGCTCCGCATCTGCAGGACGAGACCGGTATCGATGATGTCCTGGCTGGTCGCGCCCCAATGCACCCAGCGCGCGGCCTCCGGGTCGCCTTTGGCGACCTGCGCCGTCAAGGCTTTCACCAGCGGGACCGTAAGATTGCCGGTATGCAGCACCTCGCCACCGATTTTGCCGATATCGAAATTATCGGCCGATGCAGCGTCATCTATTGCGACCGCCGCGTCTTCCGGGATCAGTCCGCACGCCACTTGCGCCCATGCGAGCGCCGCCTCCACATCGAGCATGGCCTGAATGCGCGCTGGGTCCGAAAAGCTCCGGGCCATCGCGTCGCTGCTGAAAAACGGGCCGAGCGCCGCGCTCGATTGGGGCCAGCTCATGATCGGGCTCAAATGTCGAAGAAGACGGTTTCGTTCTCGCCCTGAAGTCTTATGTCGAAACGATACGCAGCGCCATCGCCGACGCGCTCCGCGATCAGGGTTTCCCGCCGCGCGGCAGGCACGAGGGCGAGGATAGGGTCGTCGGCATTGGCGGCTTCGCCGGAGAAATAGACCCGCGTTGCCATGCGCTTCATGATACCGCGTCCCAGCACGGACATGTTTATGTGTGGGGCTTGCATGGTGCAGTCCGGCCCCGGCACCGGACCGGGCTTGATGGTATGGAAGCGGAACCGGCCATTTTCATCCGTCTGGGTGCGGCCAAAGCCGTTGAAATTGGGATCGAGCTGCCTTTCCCGGGTGTCGTCCGGGTGATTGTATCGGCCCTGGCTGTTGGCCTGCCAGATTTCGATCAGCACGTCGTTAATCGGTGCGCCTGCGCCGTCGGTCACACGCCCTTCAACGGTGATACGCTCGCCAAGGGTCAACTCGTTGACCAGTGTTTCCCCGCCGGGATAGGGCAGGGCGAAATGAAAGAACGGCCCGACCGTCTGCGATGGCGTCGGCTTGAGTTCCGTGTCGGCCATTGATCAGCTCTCCATCGGCGTGGCGTCTCGCCCGCGCAGCACGATGTCGAAACGATAGCCGAGCGCCCATTCCGGCTCCGTGGTGTCGAGATCGAAGGCGCAGATCATGCGGGCTGCCGCTTTCGGGTCCGGCACGGAATTATACATCGGGTCGAGCGCGTGCAACGGGTCGCCGGGAAAATACATTTGCGTAACGAGGCGGGTGATGAAGCTCCGGCCGAACAGCGAGAAATGGATATGTGCAGGACGCCAGGCATTGTGATGGTTCTGCCAGGGGTAGGCGCCGGGCTTCAGCGTGATGAAACGGTAGACGCCGTTCGCGTCGGTGACGGTGCGCCCGGCGCCGCTGAAATTCGGATCGAGCGGGGCGGGATGATCGTCGCGGACATGGATGTAGCGACCGGCGGCATTCGCCTGCCAGATCTCGATCAGCGTATGCGGTTGCGGCCGGCCGTTTTCGTCGAGCACCCGGCCGGTGACGATGATGCGCTCGCCCAGTGGCTCACCCGCATGCTGCCGCGTCAGATCGGCATCGAGCGGGCCGATGCGCTCATGGCCGTAAACCGGCCCGGTGATCTCAGACAGCGTGTGCGGCTGTATAATCAGCGGCTGGCGCGGCGAGCGCAGGACCGTGGAGCGATAGCCGGGCGAATGATAGGGCGGCTGGCTGTCTTTCTCTTCGCGCCGATAGGCCGGCATCGGGCTCATGAATGGCGATCTCCTTTAGCGCGCAATTCTTACGGCGTATCTTGCCCGCTCGCCCCTGCATTGAAAAGATCGCCTTGCCGCTATGCGCACACGTACTCGCTGGCGATTGCGGCGCATTCAGGACACCCCGGCCTTCCGATAGGCGCCCGGGGCCATGCCGGCCCGCCTGGCAAAGAAGCGGGAGAAATAGGCCGGATCTTGGAAACCCAGATCATAGGCGATCTCCTTGACGGTCATGCTTGTATAGAGAAGGTGGCGCTTTGCCTCCAGCAGCAGACGGCGCTGCACGATCTCCTTCGGCGGCATGCCCGTGGCGCGGCTTGCCATGGCGTGCAGCCGATCTTCGGAAATTCCAAGCGTGCGCGCGTAATCAGCGACCGGCCAATGCTGGCGGAAGCGCGTTTCGACCGAGTGCCGGAAGCGGCGCAGAATGGCTGCCTCGACTGTCAGACTTTGCGATGCATCGCCATGCGCCGCGCGCAAACGGACGATCAGCGCCAGCAGCAATTTGAGTTGCGCCTCGACAATTGTGCGCAAGGCCGCGCCGCCCAGACTGATAGCCCGATCGATGCCCTGAAAGCAGGCGAGCGCATCGATGCCAGCGTCCTCATGCTCGCCCAGCGGACTGAAAAGTGGCTGTTCGATCGCCGGTCCCAGATCCTGCCGGGTTTCGGCAGAGAGGATAGCCGTGAGGAAATCCACCGAGATCGTCACCACGAAGCCGTCCGAGCCGGGGGCGAATTCATAGCCATGCGGCGTGTCGGGCGGCAGCCAGACGAGCGCCGGCGCCGGCAGCCTCGCCCGCTCACCATCGACAGTGGCCAAGGCTTCGCCCTCGCTGAGATAGAGCGCCTGGGCAAGATCGGGATGGCGGTGAACGGCGATGAACCAGTCATGCACGCGGGCGCGGGTGCAGATTCGCTCTGCGTGGACGAAGCGCGGCCGGGCGTCGGCATGCAGGTCGCCATAGAGCCAGAAGGCCGGGACTTGCGCATAGGAAGCAGTCATGCGGATCGAAAGAAGTCCAAAGCTGCCACGGCATGATTCAATGCAATCTCCATTGAGCTTATTAAGCGCTCCCAGTTTTGTCCATGTCATTGCCCGGCTCAGTCACTTTAGGCGGGGCGGATAGCCGCTTTATGCTGGGTATACGGCTGCAAGGGAGGACCGCCATGCGAACGCAGGTCGGGATCGTCGGCGCCGGCCCCGCCGGGCTGTTCCTATCGCATCTGCTGTACCTGCGCGGCATTGCCTCGGTGATCGTCGAAACCAGGAGCCGGGATTACATCGAGGCACGCGTGCGTGCTGGCGTGCTGGAGCAGGGCACCGCGGACACGCTGGAGGAAATGGGGATCGCCGCGCGGATGCACCGCGAGCGGCTCGTCCATAGGGGGATCGATCTCAGCTTCGGCGGGGCGCGCCATCACATCGATTTCGCCGATCTGACGGGCAAGGCGGTCACCATCTACGGTCAGCATGAGGTGGTGAAGGATCTGATCGAGGCCCGGCTCGCTACCGGCGGTGAGATCGTCTTCGAGGTTGAGAATAGCAGCCTTCACGATCTGGAGGGCGAACAACCGAAAATCCGCTATCGCAAGGATGGTCAGGCGCATGAGATCGTTTGCGACTTCATCGGCGGCTGTGACGGCTATCACGGCGTGAGCCGCCCTTCGATGCCGCCGAACGTCCTCAAAATCTATGAGCGCGCCTATCCTTTCGCCTGGCTCGGCATTCTGGCGCAGGCTCCAACCACGCGCGACGAGCTGGTCTATGCCAATCACGAGCGCGGTTTTGCGCTCTACAGCATGCGCTCACCCGAGGTCACCCGGCTCTATCTGCAATGCCGGGACGACGAGGACATTTCCAATTGGCCCGACCGCCGCATCTGGGACGAGTTGCATCTGCGGCTTGAGACCGGCGACGGCTGGACGGTCGCGGAGGGGCCAGTCCTGCAGAAGGGCATTACGCCGCTGCGCAGCTTCATTGCCGAGCCGATGCGCTTCGGGCGGCTGTTCCTGGCTGGCGACGCGGCCCATATCGTACCGCCTACCGGCGCGAAGGGGCTCAATCTCGCCGTCGCCGATGTGCGGGTGCTGACTGAGGCGCTGGCGCGGTTTTACGGTGACGGGAATCAGGAGTTGCTCGACGCTTATTCAGCCATTTGTCTCGATCGCATCTGGAAAGTGCAGCGCTTCTCCTGGTGGATGACCTCGATGCTGCACCGTTTCGATAGTGGCAGCGACTTCGATCGCCGCATCCAGATGGCCGAGCTTGCCTATGTCACGAGCTCAAGGGCGGCGGCACAGAGCCTCGCGGAGAACTATGTCGGCTTGCCACTGAGCTACTAGCGCGGGGACATTGCGCAGGCACGCGCTCCGCGAAAAACCCATATTCGCCAAGCAGTTATAGTGGGGCGGCTCCGCCCGGCCGTTCGCCTTGCCCGATATAGGAATTCGGAGTTTGCTGTCAGCCGTATTTTTACCTAAATTTACACGAAATTGTTTTCCTTCGAATTTGTAATATTTTCTTACTTAACCGATTTCGGAGGGGCAAAATGGGGCGCTTCACGCGGCGAGAGTTTGTTCTGAGCGCGGCGACCGCCGCAGCGGTTTTCGGCCTGGACCGAGCCATGGCGGTGACGACACCAGCCAAGACCCAGAAGGCTAACCCCACCAAGACCCAGAAGACCACCGCACCCAACCCTGGGGTTTATCGCTATAAAGTGGGATCGGCAGAGTGCATTGCGCTTTATGACGGCGTCTGGGAAAAGGCACACGATCCGGCCTTCTTCAAGAATGCCAGCATCGAGGACACGAAGAAAGCGCTGAAGGCCGCCAGGCTCAGAACGGATTTTGTGCCGATCCCGATCATGGCGCTGGTTGTGAAGGTGAATGGCAAGACCATAATGTGCGATTCCGGTGGCGGCGGGCAAGTGCAGGCATTCAATCCCAACTCGGTGTTCGTCTCGGGAAAACTCCGCGGCAATTTGAAGGCTGCGGGCATCGACCCCGCGAAGATCGAGACCATTCTGGTTTCGCATTTCCATCCCGATCACATTTTCGGCCTGCTGGACAGCAAGAAGACGAACAAACCGGTATTCCCGAACGCGGAAATCATCGTTCCGGCGGCGGAATATAAATGGTGGACTGACCCGTCGCTCATCGGGCGTCTGCCTGCGGCGCGCCAGGCGCTCGGCCGCCGCATCCAGGAGGTCATCCCCAATTGGAAGAACGTCTTGCCGGTCGAGGGTGAGGATGAGGTCGTGCCCGGCATCCGTTTCGTCAAGGCACCGGGCCATACGGCTGGCCATACCGCCTTTCACCTGAGCTCGGGCAGCGAGCAGCTGCTGATTTCCAACGACCTGGCTTACGTGCCGGCTCTCGTTGCCGCGCACCCCGGATGGCACGGCGCCTACGACCAGGATGGACCTCTTGCGGAGCAGACACGCCGTAAGCTCCTGGAACGCGTCGTCGTTGACAAGATGAAGATCTGCGGCTCGCATTTCCCCTGGCCCGGAGTTGGCAAGATCACGAAGGACGGCGCTGGCTATAATTTCAGCATATAGAGCATGATCGGCAAAACTGGCTACGCTTTTGCCGCGAAAACCATGCTCAACCAAGAGACTGCTTCGTTGTCCGCAGCTCGGAGTTCGAGCGGCGGGGTGCCCGGTACCCAGGGAATTAGGCCGAGCGAGTGGTGATGAAAACGCATTATGAAGTTCTGGGCGTACCGCCGAACGCTGACGACGAGACGGTCAAGGCGGCCTATCGGACGATTGTCAAGGCGTACCATCCTGACCTGCACGGCGGCGACAATGCGGCCGAGCTGCGCAGCAAGCAGATCAACAGCGCTTATGCGATCCTGAAAGATCCGGAGGCACGCGCGCGGTACGACGCGCATTTGCGGGTTCGGCGGAGCCGCGTTCGGCTATTCGCCATCACCGCGCTCGTGAGCGCAGGTCTGGTCAGCAGCAGTAGTCTGTTTTTCTTGAATTTTCTGCTCAAGCCGGATGAGGCCACGCCTTTGGCGCGCATCTCAGCCGCCACGATCCAAGAGGCCGCCCTTGCGGAAGATGCCATGCCTGCCGCGGCTAAAAGCGCGATGCTACCGCCGCGCGAGAATGCCGTGATCGTTGCGGTGGAAAACGCCGCGCCATTGCTGGCTCCGATCGCGGCGGAACCCGCGCGGGCGGAGCACACCGCATCGCTCCCCGAGCCTGCTCAGACCCCCTCGGCCGCCGAAATGGCATGGGTGGAGATCGAGAAAAACGGCAGTGCAGAAGACATCTGGGTGTTTATCGGCCAGCATGGCGGAACGCCTCAAGCCGCGCTGGCGGAAAAGCGGCTCGAGCCTTTGATCGATGCGATCGAGGACATCGAGAGCCTTAAAGCGCTTAGGGCGAAGGCGACAGGCAGCCTCTCGGCAAGGGTGCTGAGGCGCCTCGGCAAGCTGGCCGCCGCCGCAGGTGACCTCGCCCCAGCCGTCTCGCAGCAGACGCCTAGTATCCCACAAGCCGAGCCCGTTCCGGCACCAGCGACGAACACCGCTGATGAGGCTCATGCGCCAGAAGCCGAGCGCGCCCCAGCCGTTCATGAGGAGGGCAGCGCGAGGCTGGCATCTTCAGATCCCCAGTCTGCCGTTCAGCAGGCCATGTCATTGATGTCGAGCGGCCAATATCTGATGGCGACGCCGATCACCCGCGATAGCGCGCCGATCACCCAGGGCAATGCCAAGTACTACGTCTACCGGGCCGGCTTCTGGGCGGGCAAGGGGGATTTCGACCGTGCGCTGAGCGACTATGACGCGGCAATCCTCCTCGACGCCGCCAATATTGCCGCGTTTCACGGGCGCGGCTTGTTGCGGTGGCGGCGCGGCGAAGTCGAAATGGCGCTTGCGGATTTCGACCAGGCTATCCGTTTGAGCTTCACAGATCCGAAGATCTACCTCGACCGCGGCCAGCTCTGGTATGAGCGGGGGCGCTACGACAGGGCGATCGCCGACTTCAATCAGGCCATCAAGCTCGCGCCTTATCTGGCGAGCGCTTATTCCCATCGCGGAACCGCGCTGCGGCGCAAAAGAGAATTCCAGAGCGCCATCGCCGATTTCGATCAGGCAATCCGGCTGAATCCTTCGATCACCGACGCCTATCGCAATCGCGATCTGGCCCGGACGGAAAGGGACGATCCAATCGAGTCTGTCGCCGAGACGTCCCCCTGATGTGCCGCGCCGTGATGCGGCTCTACTCCGTCTTCTGGAAGCTCACGAGTTGCACGTAAGTGCCCCTCAGGCGGCGTTTGGCGGGGGCTGTAGGTCAACGTGTCGTGGAAGGCGAGCTTTTCGTCCAATCTCGGACTGATGTAATGCTCGGAAAGAAAAGAGCCACCGCACCGGTCGGTACGATGGCTCTCGATGATTTCCGTCAGCCTAAGCCTGTTTGATTAGCGCGCTAACACTCAGTCTTCGGTGAGTTCGCGTCCTCTCGTGTCGTGCAGGAAGAACAGGCCGATCACGACCGTCATCGCCGCGACAATGATCGGATACCATAGACCGGCATAGATACTGCCTGAGGTCGCCACGATGGATGTCGCGAGGAGCGGCAGCATTCCGCCGAACCAGCCATTGCCGATATGGTAGGGCAGCGACATGGACGTGTAGCGGATGCGAGCCGGGAACAGCTCCACCAGATAGGCGGCGATCGGTCCGTACACCATGGTCACGTAGAGAACCATGATCGTGATGATACCGACGGCCGTCCAGTATTCCGGGCTGGACAGCGCAGCGCTGAGGATCTGCCAGAAGCCTAATCCTGGCGCCATGAATGAGACCTTCGCCTTTTCCGGCCAGCCGTCCGCCTTGGCGGCGGCGGTGATCTTCTCATTGACCTTCTCGGCGAGGAAGTTGGCGATCGGGATGGTGGTCGCGGCGATAGTTACCGTTTCAGGTTCGCCAGCACCGACACTCACCGCATTGTAGTTGATGCCCAGAGAGGCCAGATGGTTCTTGGCACGATCGCAATCCGTATAGTTGGACCACGGTCCGGCAAAGATGCGGAAGTTACAATTCGCCGGGTTGGTTTTGACCGTCACCGAGTTCTTTTCGTGGAACGCTTCCAGCCCCGGGTTCACCGTAGTCGTTAGCGCCTTGAACAGCGGGAAGTAGGTGAAGATGGCAAGCACGCAGCCCAAGAGGATGATGTGTTTCCTGCCGATCTTGTCCGAGAGCCAGCCGAAGAACAGGAAGAACGGCGTGCCGATGATCAGCGTCATCGCGATGATCAGATAGGCGGTGACATAATCGACCTTCAGCGGGCCGACCAGGAAGAACAGCGCGTAGAACTGGCCCGTATACCACACGACGCCCTGTCCGGCTGTCGCGCCCAGCAGGGCGAGCAGGACATATTTGTTGTTCGGATAGCGGAAGAAGCTGTCGTAGAGCGGGCTCTTGGATCCCTTGCCCTCGGACTTCATCTTCTGGAACACCGGCGATTTATTGAGGCGCAGCCGGATATACAGCGAGAAGGCCAAGAGTATGAGAGAGATCAGGAACGGAATGCGCCATCCCCAAGTGGCGAATGTCGGTGCATCCATCGCGCTGCGGCAGGCCAGAATAATGACCAGCGACAGGAAGAAGCCGAGCGTCGCCGTCGTCTGGATCCAGGCGGTCGCAAGGCCGCGTTTCGAACTCGTCGTATGCTCGGCGACATAGGTCGCCGCGCCGCCATATTCGCCGCCAAGCGCCAGGCCCTGAAGGAGGCGCAGCGAGAGCAGCACCAAAGGTGCCGTCCAGCCAATGCCGGGCATGGTGATGCCGAAGAAGCTGGATGCGTTGAAGGTGGGCAGCAGGCCGACCGCGAATGTTGCGAGGCCCATGAGGAACATGGTGATGAGGAAGGTGTATTTACGGCCGATCAGATCGCCGATGCGGCCGAACACCACCGCGCCGAACGGACGCACGAGAAACCCGGCGGCATAAGCACCGAAAGCGGCGAGAATGCCGGCTGTCGGATTATCGGGCGGAAAGAACAGCGTTGCGAAGAAGGGCGCCAGTGTCGCGTAGAGGTAGAAATCGTACCATTCGAAAACCGTGCCTAGCGATGACGCAAACACCACTTTTCGCAGCTCGGACGGACTTGTGTCGGAATATACCGACGCATCCCGCGCTGTAGCCACATGGGCCATGAGTATCCTCCCTTTTGTTTTCTAACCGCGCTGATAGGCAACAGCAGTTCTCGGCCGAATTCAAGCCTTCACAGGATTGCGCCCAACCGACACGAGAACGCAGCCCCTAAGGGCTTGCATCCCGCACGAGCAAGGCGAGAGACCAGATTTCTTAATATGCAGGCTATCATGACAAGGATGTCGGATGAATTATACCAACCGCTATAATACTTTAATTGATTATACTAAAGTCTAAGTCAGTGTAGCTCCCTCTCTCAGCTGAGCGCGCCTGCGGTCGCATAGCGCACGATCGGCGCCCGCTTACAAAAAATGCGCTCATCGGCCGCCCGCGAAAAATGGTAATTCTTCGGAGAACGCGCGCATTCTTGACCCTTAACGGACGTCGATGACCAAATTCCTGCCCCTCGCCCAGGCCGTAGCGGAAAATCTGCATGACGGCGACAGCGCCGCGTTCGAAGGCTTCACCCATCTCATCCCGACGGCGGCAGCGCATGAGGCCATCCGTCAACGCTTCAAAGACCTGACGCTGATCCGCATGACGCCCGACCTCATCTACGACCAGATGATCGGCATGCGAATGGTGAAGAAGCTTGTCTTCTCCTATGTCGGCAATCCCGGAGTCGGCCTGTTGCGGCGCACGCGCGACGCGATCGAGAACGGCTGGCCGCACGCAATCGAGATTGAGGAATATTCGCATTCCGGCATGGCGAACGCCTATGCAGCGGGCGCTAGCGGCCTGCCTTGCGCGATCTTCCGTGGCTATCACGGCGGCGGCTTGGCGGACGTCAATCCGAACTTCAAGTCGGTAACATGCCCCTTTACCGGCGAGGTGCTTGTGGCCATTCCCTCGGTCCGCCCGGACGTCACCTTCATTCACGCGCAGAAGGCCAACAAGCGCGGCGACGTCCTCGTCGAGGGCATCATCGGCATTCAGAAGGAGGCGGTGCTCGCCTCTAAGCGCGCCGTGGCGACCGTCGAGGAAGTGGTCGAGGATTTCGAAGGCCTGCATCCCAATCTAACCGTGCTGCCGAACTGGACCATCGACGCCATCGCCGTGGTGCCCGGAGGCGCGCATCCGTCCTACACACATGGCTATTACGGCCGCGACAACGCCTCCTATATCGAATGGGACGACGTTTCGGCCGACCGCGATCGGTTCCGCGAATGGATGGAGATGAATGTCCTTGAGGCGTCGCCGGAGGATTTCGCCGCGCGCGTCCGCAAGTTGAGGAAGCACGCATGAACACGCAAACGCCGGATCTGGGCTTTGACCCGCGCGAGATGATGGCCATCGCCGCCTCGCGCACGCTGAAGAATGAGGACGTCTGCTTCGTCGGCATCGGCGCGCCATCGGCCGCCTGCAATATCGCGCGTCTGACGCATGCGCCTGACATCACGCTGATCTATGAATCCGGCACGATCGGCACCGCGCCCGATGTGCTGCCGCTCTCCATCGGCGACGGCGAATTATGCGAGACCGCCGTTACCACGGTCTCGGTGCCGGAGATGTTT
The DNA here is from genome assembly GCA_963731855.1 of uncultured Alphaproteobacteria bacterium. GTDB lineage: Bacteria > Pseudomonadota > Alphaproteobacteria > Rhizobiales > Rhodomicrobiaceae > R-RK-3. The sequence goes on from CAVSXH010000006.1 coordinate 166,934, forward strand.
CGCTATTGGCTGCAAGGAGGGCATGTCAGCATCGGCTTTCTCGGCGCGGCGCAGCTCGACAAGTTCGGCAACATCAACACCACGGTCATTGGCGATTATCATAAGCCAAAGACCCGGCTGCCGGGCGCGGGCGGTGCGCCCGAAATCGCGACGTCGGCACGCGAGATCTACATCACTATGGCGCAGTCGAAACGCGCTATGGTGGAGAAGATCGACTTCTTCACGTCATTCGGCCATGGCGAGGGCGGCGATCACCGGCAGCGGCTGGGCATCCCGACGCAAGGGCCGACGCTGCTGATCACCGATCTCGCGATCTGGAAGCCGGACCCGGTGAGCAAGGAATTTACGGTCGTATCGCTGTATCCGGGCGTGACGCGGGAGATGGTGCAGGAGACTTGCGGCTGGCGGGTGAAATTCGCCGAGGCGCTGGAGGAGACGCCCGCGCCTACCGACCTCGAATTGACAACCCTGCGCGACCTGCAAGCTCGCACCAAGGCGGCTCACGAAGGCTCGCGGGCGACGGAGTAGTCGGCTCGATCGCTGCGAGGCGCAAACGCGACGCCTTCATTCCTGCAAACAAATGCGGCAGGCCAACCGCTATCTCACGCGCGCCAACGCTGCATCTAACACCAGTACCCTCGTGCAGCGGCTTGCCGGGCGGAGCTGAAGCTCCAGGCCGGAGAGGCGCATTCGGCATAATGATCGGCAAGAAATACCGCTTATGATGGCGCACGGACCCAAGAGACGCGCACGGAATGCGCCGGAGCACTGGGGCCGAGAGCGGGACGCTTCCCGCCGCATGACTGATGCAGGACGCCTATCATGATCGACAAGCTGGAAATGTTCATCGCCCTGGCCAAGCAAAAGCATTTCGGCCGGGCGGCCGAGGAAATCGGCGTGGCGCAGCCGACGCTGTCGGCCGCCGTCAAGCAGCTTGAGGATCAGCTTGGGGTGATGCTGGTGCGGCGCGGCTCTCGCTTTCTGGGGCTCACGCCGGAAGGCCAGCGGGTGCTCGAGTGGGCGCGGCGCATCGTCAGCGACGCCCGCTCGATGCGGGACGAAATTCGGGCGGCGAAGCACGGGCTTTCCGGCCATGTTCGGATTGCGGCCATTCCGACCGCGCTCGCAATGATTTCCGAACTGACCGCGCCGTTCAGCGAGCATCATCCCAATGTCAGCTTTTCAATCCTCTCGCGCGCTTCGACCGAAGTCTTGTCGCTGTTGGAGAATCTGGAGATCGATGCCGGCATCACCTATCTGGAGAATGAGCCGTTGGGCCGTGCGACAACCGTGCCGCTCTATTCGGAGCGCTATTATCTCGTTGGCGCCGGCTTGGATAAAACCATCAGCCGGAAGGCGGTGAGCTGGGCGGCGGTCGGCAAGCTGCCGCTTTGTCTGCTCACGCCGACGATGCAGAACCGGCGCATCATCAATCACCATCTGGAAGAGGCGGGGGCGACGCCCAGGCCGACCCTCAAATCGGATTCGCTGATTGCGCTGTTCTCCCATGTCCGCACCGGCCAATGGGTGAGCATCATGCCGCGAACGCTGATCGAGACCTTCGGGCCTTGGGCGAACATGGAGACGATCCCGATCGTCGAGCCGGATGTATTCGCACCTTGTCGGGCTGATCGCGGCCTACAGGGAGCCGCACACGCCCATTATCACGACGCTTTTGAAGCAGGCGAAGTCGATTTCACAACTCGGTACCATTTCCAAAAACCAACTTTCCGTTAAAGATTGATAGGTTTTTACTATCGCCCAACGGGAGAGCTGCATTGATCACCATGAGGCAATAGGGCCACAATCCACCGAAGTTTATTCGGGAGGACCAGTGAATGGCTGTACAGCTTGCGGCGCAGTGATATCAGCGACCGCGTTGTCGCCATTGTCGATAGGAAACATCGCGCTTGAAGGTCCGCTTCTGCCGATCCTGCATGATGTGCAGGGCGAGTTCGGCTTCGTGCCGAAAGCTGCCTTGAAGTTGATTGCGGACAAGCTCAATCTGAGCCGCGCGGAGGTCCACGGAGTCATGACATTTTATCATGATTTTCGCGAGGAGCCGGCTGGCCGCCATGTGCTGAAGCTTTGCCGGGCGGAGGCGTGCCAGTCGATGGGCGGCGATCGCATGGCGGAACGCGCCCGGCGATGCTCGGCATCGAGTGGAATGAAACGACCCCGGACGGCTCAGTAACCCTGGAGCCGATTTATTGTCTTGGGCTTTGCGCCTGCGCGCCTGCCGCGATGCTTGATGGGCGCGTTATCGGCCGCCTCGACGAGGAGCGGCTCGATAGGATTGTCAAAGAGGTGCGGGCATGAGCGCGGTCATCTATGTTCCGCGCAATTCCGGCGCGGTGGCTGTCGGCGCCGACGAGGTCGCGGGGGCCATTGCCCGTGAGGCTGAGCGGCGTGGGCTGGACGTGACCATCATCCGCAATGGTTCGCGCGGGCTGTATTGGCTTGAGCCGATGGTCGAGGTCGCGACGCCGAATGGGCGGGTGGCTTATGGCCCCGTAGCACCGGCGGACGTGCCGGGCCTGTTCGATTTCAATTTTGTCGCTGGCGCGTGGCACGCCTTCGGCCATGGCCTGACGGAGGAAATCCCCTTCCTCAAGCAGCAGACGCGGCTGACTTTTGCCCGCTGCGGCATCACCGATCCGCTCTCGCTCGACGATTACAAAATGCATGGCGGCTTCGGCGGGCTGGAAAAAGCCGTGGAGATGCGCCCGCCGAAATCGTGGCGCTGGTGACGGAATCCGGCCTGCGCGGCCGTGGCGGCGCGGGCTTTCCGACCGGCATCAAATGGAAGACGACGCTGGAGGCGCAAGGCCCGCAGAAATACATCGTCTGCAATGCGGACGAGGGCGACAGCGGCACATTCGCCGACCGCATGATCATGGAGGGCGATCCGTTCGTCTGATCGAAGGGATGGCATCGCCGGAATCGCGACGGGCGCAACCAAGGGCTATGTCTATCTCCGCTCGGAATATCCCGATGCCATCGCCGTGATGAACGAGGCTGTCGCTTCTGGCGCGGGATGACGGCGTTCTGGGTCCGAACGTGCTTGGTTCGGCCTATGCCTTCGACATGGAAATCCGTGTCGGCGCGGGTGCTTATGTCTGCGGCGAGGAAACCTCGCTGCTGAACAGCCTGGAAGGCAAGCGCGGCATCGTGCGCGCCAAGCCGCCGCTGCCGGCGCATCAGGGCTTCCTGAGCCGCCCGACGGTCGTCAACAATGTGATCTCGCTCGCCAGCGTGCCGATCATCCTCGACAAGGGCGCCGCCTATTACCGCGATTTTGGCATGGGGCGGTCGCGTGGCACCATTCCCATCCAGATCGCCGGAAACGTCAAGCATGGCGGGCTATACGAGACGGCGTTCGGCCTTAGCCTTGGCGACATCGTCGATGCGATCGGCGGCGGTACGGCGACCGGCCGTCCGGTGAAGGCGGTGCAGGTCGGCGGACCGCTCGGGGCTTATTTCCCGCGCGAATTGTTCGACACGCCCTTCGACTATGAGGCATTCGCCGCGCGCGACGGCCTGATCGGCCATGCGGGGGTTGTCGTCTTCGACGACACGGCGGACATGCTGAAGCAGGCGCGTTTCGCCATGGAATTCTGCGCCATCGAATCCTGCGGCAAGTGCACACCCTGCCGGATCGGCGCGGTGCGCGGCGTCGAAGTCGCGGACAAGATCGCGCGCGGCGAGGAACCGGAGAAGCAGATCGTGCTGCTTACCGACCTGTGCCAGACAATGAAGTTCGGCTCGCTCTGCGCCCTTGGCGGCTTCACGCCGTACCCGGTGATGAGCGCGCTGGGCCATTTCCCCGAAGACTTTCGGCCACGCGCACTCGCCGTGGCAGCGGAGTAAATCCAATGGGCCTGATCCAGGAAATCGACTACGGCACACCCGCCAGTAAGGCTGAGAAGGCCGTCACGCTGACGGTCGACGGCTTCGACGTCACCGTTCCGCAAGGCACATCGATCATGCGGGCGGCAATGGAAGCTGGCATCGAGATTCCGAAACTCTGCGCCACCGACATGGTGGACGCCTTCGGCTCCTGCCGACTGTGTCTTGTCGAGATCGAGGGGCGCAACGGCACGCCGTCGTCATGCACCACGCCGGTTGCCGAGGGCATGACGGTCCACACCCAGACTGGACGGCTAAAGGATCTGCGGCGCGGCGTGATGGAGCTCTACATCTCCGACCATCCGCTCGACTGCCTGACCTGCGCCGCCAATGGCGATTGCGAATTGCAGACGCAGGCCGGCGTCGTGGGCTTGCGCGATGTGCGTTACGGCTATGAGGGCGACAACCACGTCAAGGCGCGCTCCGGCGCTGGCGCGGCCAACGTCCAATGGATGCCGAAGGACGAGAGCAACCCCTATTTCACCTACGATCCGTCGAAATGCATCGTCTGCTCGCGTTGCGTCAGGGCCTGCGAGGAAGTGCAGGGCACCTTCGCGCTGACCATCGAGGGGCGCGGCTTCGGGTCGCGCGTCTCGGCCGGAATGCACGAGGCGTTCATCGATTCGGAATGCGTCTCCTGCGGCGCATGCGTGCAGGCCTGCCCCACGGCGACCTTGCAGGAAAAATCGGTCATCGAGATCGGCCAGCCGGAGCATTCGGTGGTCACGACTTGCGCCTATTGCGGCGTCGGTTGCTCGTTCAAGGCCGAGATGCGCGGCGACGAGCTGGTCCGCATGGTGCCCTTCAAGGACGGCAAGGCCAATCGCGGTCATAGCTGCGTCAAGGGCCGGTTCGCCTATGGCTATGCCACGCACAAGGAGCGCATCCTCAACCCGATGGTCCGCGAAAAGATCACCGATCCGTGGCGCGAAGTGTCGTGGGAGGAAGCGTTCACCCATACCGCGAACGAATTCCGCCGCATCCAGGCTCAGCATGGCCGCAGCTCCGTCGGAGGCATCACCTCCTCGCGCTGCACCAACGAGGAAACCTATCTCGTCCAGAAGCTGATCCGCCAGGGTTTCCGCAACAACAATGTCGATACATGCGCGCGCGTCTGCCACTCGCCGACGGGCTATGGCCTCGGCCAGACTTACGGCACCTCGGCGGGTACGCAGGATTTCGACTCGGTCGAGCACACCGATGTCATGATGATCATTGGCGCCAATCCGACCGACGCGCATCCGGTCTTCGCGTCGCGGATGAAGAAGCGGCTGCGGGCCGGCGCCAAGCTGATCGTGCTTGATCCCCGCCGCATCGATCTCGTCCGCACGCCGCATGTCGAGGCGTCCCATCACCTGCCGCTGCGGCCGGGCACCAATGTCGCAATCCTGACCGCCCTTGCCCATGTCGTCGTGACCGAGGGTCTGTTCGACGAAGCCTTCGTCCGCGAACGCTGCGACTGGGCTGAATTCCAGGATTGGGCGTCGTTTGTGTCGCTTCCGGAAAACAGCCCCGAAACCGTTGGCGCGTATGCAGGCGTCGATGCGGAAGAAATCCGGGGCGCGGCGCGGCTCTACGCGACTGGCGGTAACGCGGCGATCTATTACGGCCTCGGCGTGACTGAGCACAGCCAGGGTTCGACCACCGTCATCGCCATCGCCAATCTTGCCATGGCAACCGGCAATATCGGCCGTCCCGGCGTCGGCGTGAACCCGTTGCGCGGCCAGAACAATGTCCAGGGTGCCTGCGACATGGGCTCCTTCCCGCATGAGCTTCCCGGCTACCGGCACATTTCGGCCGACGCGACGCGCGATATTTTCGAAAAGCTCTGGGGCGTGAAGCTCGACGACGAGCCCGGTCTGCGCATCCCGAACATGCTCGACGCCGCGGTCGAAGGCACGTTCCTGGGCCTCTATGTCCAGGGCGAGGACATTCTGCAGTCGGATCCGGACACGCATCACGTTGCAGCGGGCCTTGCGGCGATGCAATGTGTCGTCGTCCACGATCTTTTCCTCAACGAGACCGCCAATTACGCGCATGTGTTCCTGCCCGGCTCGACCTTCCTCGAAAAGGACGGCACCTTCACCAATGCCGAGCGGCGTATCAACCGCGTCCGCAAGGTGATGAGCCCGAAAAACGGCCTCGCCGACTGGGAAGTGACGCAGCGGCTTGCCCAGGCGATGGGGCTGAACTGGAACTACAAGCATCCCGTCCGAGATCATGGATGAGGTCGCCATCACCACGCCGAGCTTCGCCGGTGTTTCCTATGATCTGCTCGAGAAGGAAGGCTCGGTTCAGTGGCCTTGCAACGAGAAGGCGCCTGAAGGCACGCCGATCATGCACATTGACGGCTTCATGCGCGGCAAGGGCAAGTTTATCCGCACCGAATATGTGGCGACGGACGAGCGGACCGGACCGCGCTTCCCGCTGTTGCTGACGACGGGACGCATTCTCAGTCATTACAATGTCGGCGCGCAGACGCGGCGCACTCAGAATGTCGCCTGGCATAAGGAGGATCTGCTGGAAATCCATCCGCATGATGCGGAGGAGCGCGGCATTCGCGAGGGCGATTGGGTGCGCATCGCCAGCCGTGCGGGTGAGACGGCGCTGCGCGCCCTGATCACCGAACGCGTCGCGCCGGGTGTGGTTTACACCACATTCCATCACCCCGATACCCAGGCCAATGTCATCACCACCGACTTTTCGGACTGGGCCACCAATTGCCCGGAATATAAGGTTACGGCGGTGCAAGTGTCGCCGTCCAACGGGCCGACGGACTGGCAGCGCGAATATAACGATCAAGCTCGGCAGTCGCGCCGCATCGCGCCGCTCGTCACGGCGGCTGAGTGACCTCTATGGGGCTGCCCACCGCTCGCACCGTTAGCCGCGTCGCCTATCGGGCGCGCGGCGCGGAACCGGGCCAGCGCACGGTGCCCGAAGAGACGCCGGTCGCGCTGACCTATAATGGCACGACCCACGCGGTGATGATGGCAACTCCGGCCGATCTGGAAGACTTCGCCTACGGCTTCACGCTCACCGAGGGCATCGTCGGAAACGCGGGCGCGATCGAGGGTGTGGAGCTGGTCGAATTTGACCAAGGCGTCGATCTGCAAATTGAGCTTGCGACCGACGCGTCGGAAGCTCTTGCGCGGCGGCGGCGGCGGATGGCCGGCCCTGTCGGCTGCGGTTTGTGCGGGATCGAAAGCATCGAGCAGGCGCTACGACCGGCCTCACTCGTGACGGCCGACCTGGCTCTCTCCCGAGCGGAAATTGCGCATGCCGCGGCCCAGCTCAGCGACATGCAGCCGCTCAACGCCGAGACGCGGGCCGTGCATGCGGCCGGATTTTATCTGCCTGGTCAAAGGCATCGTTCTGGCGCGGGAAGATGTCGGGCGGCACAATGCGCTGGACAAGCTGGCTGGGGCGATCGCCAGGGCGGGCATGGATGGCGGGGCGGGCGCGATCGTGCTGACCAGCCGTGTTTCCATAGAAATGGTGCAGAAAGCGGCGCTCGTGCGGCTGCCCGATGATCATCGCGGTGTCGGCTCCTACGGCATTGGCGGTGCGGATGGCCGATCTGGCGCAGCTTACATTGATTGCCGTCGCGAGGGGCGATGAGTTCGAGATCTTCACCCACGCGCAACGCGTTGCCCCCGGAGGAATGGCCGATGTCGCATAACAAGATTGTCTACATGGCCAATCAGATCGCGGCATTCTTTTTGTCGAAACCGCACGACGAAGCGCTTGAGGGATTTGCCGAGCACATCAACAAATTCTGGGACCCGCGCATGCGCCACCAACTCCTGGCGATCATGGCCGAAGGCGGCGAGGGTCTGAAGCCGCTCGTGCTGGAAGCTGCCCCGACGATCCGCCACCCGCCGCCGGTGGACCCTTGCGACCGGCCAACGGGCGGCTAAGGGAGGGGCTATTCCGCCGAAGCCAACTGCGCGGCGTGCCAGCGAAGGTGGTCTTCGATGAAGGTGGCGATGAAGAAATAGGAATGATCGTAGCCGGGCTGCATCCTCAGGGTCAGGGGTTGCCCCGCACTGGCACAGGCTCTGGCGAACAGCTCCGGCTTGAGCTGGTCGGTGAGGAACTGGTCCTTCTCGCCCTGGTCGATCAAAATATGCGCGTTTGACGGGTTTTTTCCGACGAGCTGCGTTGCGTCATAGGCCGCCCATGTCTGCGGGTCGTCCCCGAGATAGTTCCTGAACGCCTTTTGCCCCCAGGGCACCTGGCTTGGCGCGACGATCGGCGAGAAAGCCGAGACGGACCGGTAAAGCTCGGGGTGCTTGAGGTGGATCGTCAGTGCTCCATGCCCGCCCATGGAATGACCGAAAATGCCGCGCTTGGCCGTATCGACGGGGAAATTGGCGGCGATGAGCTGGGGCAATTCGCGCGAAACATAGCTGTACATCCGGTAATTGCGCGACCAGGGCTCCTGCGCCGCGTCGAGGTAGAAACCGGCGCCTTTCCCCAGGTCGTATTCGTCCTTGGCGTCCGCGACGTCATCGCCGCGTGGGCTCGTATCCGGCGCGACGACAATGATGCCCAGCTCCGCCGCGACGCGCTGCGCCCCGGCCTTGACGATGAAATTTTCCTCCGTGCAGGTCAGGCCGGCAAGGAATGTCAACACCGGAGCCGGTCCGCTCTCGGCGTGCGGCGGCAAGAATACCCCGAACCGCATGGGGCACCGGCATTCCTCCGATAGATGCTCGTATACGCCCTGAACCCCGCCGAAGCATTTGTTCTGACTGATCGTCTTCATGAGGTCGATACCATCGGGTTGTTAGGGGTGTGATGCCAGAATGAGCATCGTGGAAACTCAAAAGCACCGGATTTCGGCTTCGGCCTGCGCTCGCTTCAGCCGGGCGATTGCTTCCTTGGGCTCCGCTCCCGCGCGGAACAGCGTGCCCTTTTCGCCGCCCAATTGGCTCATCCGCGCGACCGTCTCGGCTTCGACGAATTGGTCGTAAGGAAGGATCGAGGCCACGACGTCGACACTACATGAGCATCGCTCCAATGCCTCGCGCGTCTGTCCGTTCGTCGCCATGCAGCCGAATATGTAATCGGCAATGGCCACCGTGGGATAATCCTGCCGCCCCTCCTGGGCGCGTGGGGACGCGCTAAGGAAGGTGACCGCGGCGATAAGCCCAAGCACTGCCAAGGCGCCCGGTCGCCGCTTTCTTTGCTTTGCAATCGATGTGAGCAAGGCTACAGCTCCATTTTCAGGCGAATTGCCCGATGCGCCTGATCGCATTGTAATCTCCCACGGCCAGGCGAGGGAGGTCAAAACGCCATTGCCGACAGGTAACAAGTGGATTTGCGATTATTGGTTGCGGTAAGCCGCCGCTAAAGCAAACTAGCCGTAATCATCCAAGCGAAAAACTGAAGGAGGAAAGCAATGCAAACGCGAGCAGCAGTGGCGGTGGGGGCAGGGAAGCCGCTCGAAGTCACAACCGTCGATATTGCGCCTCCCCGCGAGGGTGAATGCCTGGTCGAAATCAAGGCGACCGGCATTTGCCACACCGACGAATTCACCCTTTCCGGCGCGGATCCTGAAGGCATCTTTCCCGCGATTCTAGGTCATGAAGGCGCAGGAATCGTGGTGGAATGCGGTCCCGGCGTCCGGTCGCTGAAGCCCGGCGATCATGTGATCCCGCTCTATACGCCCGAATGCCGCGAATGCGACTATTGCACCTCCGGCAAGACCAATCTGTGTCAGAAGATCCGTGTTACGCAGGGGCAGGGGGTTATGCCGGATGGCACGAGCCGCTTTTCGGCCGGCGGCGAGAAGATCTTCCACTACATGGGCACTTCGACCTTCTCCAACTATACGGTCGTGCCGGAGATCGCCCTGGCGAAAATCCGCGAGGACGCGCCGTTCGACAAGGTCTGCTACATCGGCTGCGGCGTGACCACGGGCATCGGCGCCGTCATCAACACGGCGAAAGTGGAAGCCGGGCTCGAACTGTGTCGTGTTCGGGCTGGGCGGCATCGGGCTCAACGTCATCCAGGGGCTGAAGCTGGTCGGCGCGAACATGATCGTCGGCGTCGACATGAATAATTCGAAGAAGGAATGGGGCGAGCGCTTCGGCATGACGCATTTCGTCAATCCGAGCGAAGTGCAAGGCGATCTGGTGCCCTATCTCGTCGATCTGACCAAGGGCGGCGCGGATTATTCCTTTGAGTGCATCGGCAATGTGAACGTCATGCGCCAGGCGCTGGAATGCTGCCATAAGGGCTGGGGCGAAAGCATCATCATCGGCGTGGCCGGCGCGGGCAAGGAGATCTCGACCCGGCCGTTCCAGCTCGTAACCGGCCGCGTCTGGCGCGGCACGGCCTTCGGCGGCGCGCAAGGGCGCACCCAGGTGCCGCAGATCGTCGACTGGTACATGGACGGCAAGATCCAGATCGACCCGATGATCACCCACACCATGCCGCTCCAAGACATCAATAAGGCCTTCGACCTGATGCACGCGGGCGAAAGCATCCGCAGCGTGGTGCTTTTCTGACCTGCGGACGATCGTAACCGCGGCGCGTGGTTCTGTTTTGAGGGCCGCCGCAGCGCGCCTATCTGGCAAAGCCGCTCATATCGTCGGGCTCGTCAGGTGGCGTGATGCCGGTGCCGCCGGCCGCGCAGTCTTCGATGAGCATTGCGCGCAAATCGCCCGACGGGTACCCATCGGCACCCGTCGGCATCGCTCCGAACGAGCGCATTCGCCTCGCGGCTTCGCGCACCGCGCTCTGCCGGCCCGTCCTTGCCAGCGCGACGCCCGCGCAGCAATCCGCGTCCAGCTCCACGCTCCGATTGACGAAGGACATGGCCAGCAACGCGTTTTCGCGGCTCAGCTTCCTCAGACGCCGCAAATGCCCACGCGTATGATGGCAGCATTCATGGGCCATGAGGAAATCACGATAGGTTCGGTCGCCCTCAGCTTCTTCACGGCCGATATAGATCACTCCCCTTCCATTCGAGTCGATCGTGGCCAACCCCTGGGAGCCGATAGCGCGGCTGACAAAGGTCGGGATCTTGCAAAAGGGATTGTGGATGCGTGAGCCGTGTGGCCGCGTTGCGGCCGCACCGTATAGGGGGGTAGACCGGGGCGCCTGAAGGGCCGCCAGCAGAATTACCACCGGCAGGCACCATTTAGTTAGGCAACGACGATTGCAACCATCCATAATGCGATTATCATGACATGGTTACACGCATCGGAGTAGCCGGTGCGTATCGCCTTGTGGTGGACATCCAGTCCGGAAGCGGATCGGGTCTGATCGACCAGACGGCGACCGATAGATCATGTCATAAGAACGCGGCAGCCCCGAAAGCCCAAGCCGCAACGACATCTGTGGGAGGATCTGCAATGGACGTCCATGGAATGCGGGTATTTGCCCGCGTGGCAGCTCTTAGCAACATCTCCGCTGCCGCATCCGAGTTGGAAATGACACCCGGCAATGTGAGCAAACGGCTACAGACGCTGGAGAATTCGCTCGGCGTGCGTCTGTTCGACCGAAATACGCGCATGATCCGAATTACCGAGGAAGGCGAGATGCTGCTTCGCTCGGTCACCCGGATTCTCGCCGAAATCGACGAAGTGCGCGAGACGCTGGCCGAATCGGCCTCGCATCCGCGCGGTACGCTGCGGGTGACCGCTCCTGCGGCGCTCAGCCGCACGATCCGTCCGGGTATCTGCGAGTTCCAGGAAAAGCATCCGAATGTGACGATCGAGCTGAACCTTACCGACCGCATCGTCGACATTCTGGAGGAAGGCTACGATGTTGCGATTCGCACCGGTCCGCTGCCGGACAGCCAGCTGATCGCGAAGCGCCTCGCGCCGGACAAATACTTCATCCTGGCGGCGCCCAAATATCTTGAGCGATGCGGGCGCCCCTCGTTGCCGAACGACCTCACCAATCACAATTGTTTCGTGGTTGGCGATAATTCGGTCTGGCGCTTTTCCGACGGCAATTCAGACATGGCGGTGCGCGTGAGCGGCACGCTTTCCAGCAACAGCACCGAGATGCTGGTCGAAGCGGCGCTTTACGGGTTGGGCATCGTCCGCATTTCGGGAATGAAAACCAACGACCTTATTCAGGATGGCCAGTTAGTTCGTGTGCTTGAGGATTACGATGTTGCCGGCGACACCGCGATCTGGGCCCTGTTCCCGTCCTCGCGGCACATCTCGCCCAAGGTCAGAGTGTTCCTGGACTTTTTTGCCGCGCAGTTCCGGCGGCGTCAGAACGATAGCGCGGGCCTCAGTCTGTTGCCGGTTGCAGCCGAATGAAGATACCGATTCCGCGTGGGCAAGGGTGCTTTGACCTTGGCGGGAACAGCTGTGGTCCCCTTTTGACTATCGGGAGGCCGAATAGGCCCATACAATCAGAGTTCGTATAGTCGGATCGCCTCCGCGATCCGCGATGATGAGCAAACATGGGAGATGCGCCAATGCAGAAGAAATCATGGCAGAAGCCGGCAGTGAGTTCGACTGAGACCAGCCTTGAAGTCACAGCCTATCTGCCGGCCGAGCTGACCCGCAAATAGCGGATCGGGATGACGGCGCTGCAGCGGAGCTTCGGCTTCCCACCGCCTTCAGGTCCCTTGAGAACACAGTTTCAGGCTCCGCGCGGCCATGCCAGCGCGGAGCCTTTATGTTTGGGGTGAGCGGTAAACGGGATGTCCGGCCGTGCTCGGCGCATGAGGCGATGCGTCAACGCTCTCGGCCGCGATTGCCTCAACGAGGGAATCACGGCCGTGCGAAGCAGGCTAACGCCGCCTTTCGACGGGGAAGCTCAAGACGCGAGCACACCTCTGGACTTGGCGACATGGGTCGCGATGGCATCCATGAGCGCCGGCGACAGGCAATCATAGGGCGGGAGGCCGAGCTCGGTAAGACGGGCGCGAATTCCCTCCATCATCGATGGCGGCGTTCCGGTCTCGATAATCGAGGACACGAACGCCGCGAACTGGGGCTCCGACCAGCCTTGCTCCGGCGACAGCTCGGTGTGGATGAAGTCGAGGCCATGGAACGGATGGCCGGTGTTTTCGATACGGCCGACCATATGCGCGCCGCAGCCCGTGCACGCGTGGCGTTGGATCGCGGCCGACGAGTCGACGACGGCCAGTTTGTGTCCGTTCGCCGTGACGTTCACGTTGCTGCGCGGCGTTACAGCGATTAGGGCGAATGTTGCTCCGGCCGGTTTCCAGCATTTGCTGCAACCGCAAACGTGATTGTGAGCGGTGTTGCCGGACACCGTGACTTCGACACGGTCACTGGCGCAGTTGCAATAGAGCTTGCCCCCACCGAAGCCAGACGTGCCCTGACGGACGCCATTATCCACGGCCGGGTAAATCGATACGCTCATCTCTTACATCCTCCCACTTTGTTTATTGAGTATTAGGAAAAGCAACGTTTCCTTTTCCGCGTTTAGAAATCATTCTAACACGGGCGTAAGGGCGGGATTAGTTTCTAGAATTCAATAGCTCCGTGAAACTCCGGCAAGGGTATAGAAGGGCAGATAGTCCTTACGCAGGCACAACTTACGGGCCAAAAGCGGCGTCTCGCAGGCAAAATTAGGCAAGCAGCCGGTATCGCGCTTTTTATTTGCGCTATTTTGTGTCTTTGGGCTGAGCATTTCGAGAAAGCTGGAACAAACAGGCCTCTCAGCAATTTTCCATGCGGCGATAAGCCTCGCAATAAGCTCGAAAATCAAGGGAGTTACGCTCATGCGTCCTATGTTTTGCGCCGATTGGCGGGTGCTGATGCTGGCCGTTACCAGCGTGGCAGTTCTGCCATTAGCATCGCTGCAAGCGCAGCAAGCCGAGCCTGGCAAAGACGCGACGCCTGCAGTGGGATCTCAGGTCCCAGCCATGAAGGCAGATTGTCCGCCAAAGACTGAGGCGGGCGACAAGCAGAAGCAGCATCCGCCCACCCAGGCGATGAACAAGAACGTGCCGCCGATGAATCCGGGTGATTGCCCGGCCGACGACGCGACAACAGGCACGAAAACGCCACCGAAGTAGTAGTCCCGTGGTTCAGCCGGAAGGTACTGCGGATCTGTAGCGGCTCTTGACGCGAGCGTTCCGGCGGGGCATTCAGCTTGCGAGAGCTGCGCCGCCGGGCGGTCCAGCATGCCGCCGAGGGCTTCATGAGCGGACTGGCCGTCTCGCATTTGTCGTATGCCTATGGTTCCAATCAGGCGCTGCACGATGTCTCCTTTCGTGTTGCGCGTGGCGATTTTTGCGCGCTGCTCGGCCCGAACGGAGCAGGCAAAACGACACTTTTTGCCCTCCTGACGCGGCTTTTCCTCCCCAGCGAGGGCCATATCGAGATTGCCGGCATCGATCTGGGAAAACAGCCTCGAAAGGCGCTCGCCCGGATGGGCGTGGTGTTCCAGCAGCCGACGCTCGATCTCGATCTCTCGGTGTGGCGCAATCTCTCCTATTACGCCGCGCTGCATGGTCTGTCGGGCCGTGCCGCCGCCAAGCGTATCGAGGCCGCGCTTGACCGGCTTGGTATGCGTGAGCGCGCCAGGGAAAAGGCCCGCAATCTGAATGGCGGCCACCGGCGGCGCATGGAGATCGCGCGGGCCCTCATTCACGGGCCCTCCGTCCTGCTCTTGGACGAGCCGACGGTCGGGCTCGACGTTGCGGCGCGTATGTCGATCACGGCGCACGTACATGCGCTGTGCCGCGATGAAGGGCTGACCGCGCTTTGGGCGACCCATCTCGTCGACGAAGTCGCCCCCGATGACGCGCTTATCGTTCTGCATCGCGGGCGGATTGTTGCGCAAGGACGCATGGATGAGATTTCCGGCGAGGCGCGGCTGGCGGATAGATTTGCCGCGCTCACCGAGAAGGCGGCATTGTGAACGCCTGGTTGGTGGCGCTTTGGGCGATCATCTGGCGCGAAGCGCTGCGCTTTATCACGCAGCGCGAGCGCTTCGTCGCCGCGCTGGTGCGGCCGCTGGTCTGGCTGATCGTGTTTGCGGCCGGCTTTCGGGCGGCGCTTGGCCTGTCGATCATCCCGCCTTATGAGACCTACATTACCTATGAGGTTTATATCGTGCCCGGACTGTGCGGCATGATTCAGCTTTTCAACGGTATGCAGTCCTCGCTGTCGCTTGTGTACGACCGGGAGATGGGCTCCATGCGGCTCCTCCTGACCAGCCCGCTGCCGCGCTGGTGGCTGCTGTTCTCCAAGCTGGTCGCCGGCTGCATGATCTCGATCCTCCAGGTCTATGTGTTCCTCGCCATTGCGGCGGCGACCGGCATTGTCCTGCCTTGGAGCGGCTATCTGCTGGTCCTGCCCGCTCTCGCTGTTTCCGGGCTGATGCTGGGAGCGCTCGGCCTCTTGCTGTCCTCGACCATCGATCGGCTGGAAAATTTTGCCGGCGTGATGAATTTTGTGATCTTTCCGATGTTTTTCCTATCTTCCGCGCTATATCCGCTTTGGAAGATGGCGGAAAGTTCGCCGCTTCTGCGCGATGTCTGCGCGGTAAACCCCTTCACCCATGCTGTCGAGCTGATCCGCTTCGCGCTTTACGGCCAGCTCAATTGGCAGGCGCTCGGCTGGACCGTGCTGGCCTTCGCCGTGTTTCTGGCCGGCGCGCTACGGGGTTACGATCCAAGCCGGGGCATGATCCAGGGCAAGGCCGGTGCTGGCGGATAAGCAGGACACGGGTTTCACAAACCGTGCGCTCCAGGGGGCGTAACGCCGGTTTGGCGAAACACTTCCAAGTCGTCGCGGACCGCCCAATGCTCGACGAGTTTTCCGTCTGCGACCCTGAAACTATGCGACTGGCCGACATCGAACCGTGCGCCATTGCCTTGGACACCGAGGAATCCCCCTTCGAACGTACCGATCCAACGTGTACGGGCCGCCACGAGCGGACCTTCGGCAACCAGTTCCTCGCATCGATAGATCTGGTCAGGGACGGCGGCGAGCACGTACATCATGACTCTCTTGAAGTTTTCTAGCCCGTCCCGTAGTGGCGCCGGCGCAGGATGATTGGCGATGTCCGGATGAACGAAGGTTGCGAACACGGCATCGTTCAGATCGGGGAAGGCCGCGAACCATCGGCGCACCAGATCTTTATTGCGTTCCTGTTGAGACATGGCTTTCCTCGTGAACGTCCAGTGACGGTTTGGAGGTCGCTGACGGGTTCAATTCGCGACTTTCGCAACGGCGCGGCGAAGGGCTTGCGCGGCGTCGGCTTTTTGCTCGCCCGGCCGGGCCTCGATCCGGTATTCGCCGACGATCGTGCCCGGCCGCCCCGCCATCAGCAGCGCGCGGCTGGCCAGCGCGACCGCTTCTTCGGCGGCGTGCGTCACCAGAAGACTGGCGACGTTCCGCGCCGTGAGCATCCGCGATGTGAGCGCGATCATCGACGCCGCCGTCGCTTCGTCGAGCGACGCGAAGGGCTCGTCGAGCAGCAGCAAGCGCGGCTTGGCGGCAAAGGCGCGGGCGAGCGAGAGGCGCCGCTGCTGGCCGAGTGAAAGCTGGCCGGGGAAATGGCCGCCCTTATCAGCCAGGCCGACTTCGTTCAGCGCGGCTTGCGCCTCCGGAAACGTGACGCCCGTAGTCAGTGTTAGATTCTCCAATGTATTGCGCCAGGGCAGCAGGGTGGGCTCCTGGAAGACCATAGCCAGCGGAGCGGCGCCGATGATTTCGCCCTCGAAGCTATTGATCAACCCCCCGACGATGCGCAGCAAGGTCGTCTTGCCGATGCCGGAGGGGCCGAGAATCGCCAGATTCTCGCCTTCCGCCAGCTCGAAGCGTATGTCGTGCAGGATCTCAGCCGTGCCGTAAGCCATTCGCCTGATGTCGACGGAGATCATGCGGTCCGCCAGCGGCTCACGCGGCGCTCCCAGGGCTGTAGCGCGGCTTTCTCGATCACCAGCATCACCAGAATGAAGGAAAGTGCATAGGCGAGCACCATGCCGACATCGAAGAGCTGAAAATAGAGGTGGATCTGGAAGCCGATACCATTGGAGCGGCCAAGAAATTCAACCACAAGCACGATCTTCCAGATCAGCGCCACGCCGGCACGTGCCGCCGCCGCGCTATGTGGCGCCAATTGCGGCAAATGCACATGGCGGAAACGCGCCCAGGCGCTCATGCGGTAGATCTTCGCCATCGCGTCGAGTTCGGGATCGAGCGCGCGGGCGCCCTCACGCAGCATCGCCGCGACCATCGGTATTTTGTTGAGCGCCACCGCCGCAACGGCGGCCGCCTCGGTGAGGCCGATCCACAGATAGCAGAGCACGATGGTGACGAGTGCGGGCAGGTTGAGAAAAATAATGAGCCAGGGGTCGAGCCAGCGATCGGCGCGTTCGCTGCGGCCCATCAGCAGGCCGATTGCCATGCCGATCGCCATGGACAGGATGAACGCGGCGGCGACACGGGCGAGTGTCGCCGCAAGATGAAAGGCGAGTTTTCCCGACGCGGCTTCGCGCCAGATGTGCCTCGCGATCGTCGGCGGGTCGGGCAGTAATGCAGCATCCTGGACCAGCAATGCCGCGAGCCACCAGAGCAGCACCAGGGTGCCAAGCGACAGAAGCGCGGTCGCGCGCCGCTCCATCTCAGCTTCCCGCCCGATAGAAAACGCCCGCCGGCAGCGTCGCCGCCTCCCCAACGAGGTCTGTGCCGCCAAGTTCGGCCAGCACCGCAAGAAGGCGGCCGGCCGCGAGCTCATCGATGGGAGCGGGGGAGGGGATGCCCTCGCGGAAGCCCGCCCGAAGGCCGGCGAATTCCGCGTCGTTTGCCGCGTTCATGATCGGGCGCAGCCGCTCCCACTCGGCGTCGTCCTGGGCAAGAATCTGTTTCGCGTCGCGCGAGGCGGCGGCAAATCCGGCGATCAGCTCTGGCTTGGCGAGCCTGAGTTCGCCCTTGATCACGTAGCCGAGCAGCGGCGTTTCCGGATCGAGACCGAGCGCCTTGGCGGCGTCGGCGACGGAGATCAGGCGGCGCATTCCGGCGGCTTCCATCTTGGCGGCAAAATGCCAGAAGTTGATGGCACCGGCCATTTCGCCCCGCACTGCCTTCATATAGATGAGCGGTGGCGCGCCGAACACCGGCTCGGCTTCGACGGCGAGGTCAAAACCGTGCTGCTTCTGCGCCAGCGCCCTCAGCAGCAGCCAGCTCTTGTCGAGCGGGCCGCCTGCCACGCCGATTTTGCCGCCCTTCATATCCGCCAGCGATCTGGCGGGAGAGTTGCCGGGGACCAACAGCCCGCCGACAGCTTTGGAGAAGGGTATGAAGGTGTAATCCTTGCCCGCCGCCCGCTGCCGCGCGACCCAGATCCAGTCCGACACCATCGCGTCGGCGGCTCCGCCCTGAAAGGCGATCTTGGCCGCCGCTTCACCCGCCACCTCATCGACTTCCAGCTTGAAACCGTGCTTCGCATCGAGCTGATGGTGAGCGATCGTGCTCAGCTCCCAGTTCACGGTGCCGAATTTCAGCACCGAGACTTTGATCGTCGGCATATTCGCTTGCGCCATGGCGGCACAGCCCGCGCCGATGAGCACCGCCAGCACCGTCATGAGGCGAAATCCGTCATCGAAGGACCGAAGCTTCAATCTCATGCCTTCTTCCCTCCGCTGACCCCACCTCATTGTGCGGCGAGCAGCCGGTTTTGCACCAGCCATTCGACCCCGCGCGTCCAGGATTGATCAGTATTGCCGCGAATCTGGGCGATCGCTACCTGCACGTTGCGGCCTGTTGCCACCTCACGTTCGAAAATGCTGAGGGTCAGGATAAGCGTGCTGATTTTCTGCACCGTGCCGGTGATGACGCGCTCCGCGCCGAGCGTGCTGGCGATGGCCAGGTCGCAGCCATTGCAGCCATGGATCAGCCCCGCATCGGCGATTTTGGCCGCTGCCGGCGCAAGATCGACAACCTTGTATTTGCCCGAGGCGGCGAGCAGCTGACGCATCAGATTGCTGATGCGCGCGAGACGAACGGTCTCGGCCTGATCCACGCCTCGGGATGCCCCTTCCAGACTGGTATCGATCAGCTCGAACTCCAGAACCGCCACGCTGAGCGGTGCGGGCGCGGCAGAGGCGGGCAAGTCGGAGACGGGCCAGCCAAGGACGACCAATGCCCATAGAACGGCGGCGATGCGTGTCATTCACTCTTCCATTTATCGTACGCTGGATTAAAGCTAACGAACAGCAGCGGGAAACTGTATCGGGGTAAACGGATTGACCTGGGCAATAGTCTTTTGACAGGCGCGAACAAGCTTTGCTATGGCCTCAATCCAGCTCAAAAAGATACGTTCAAAAGCAGTAGGATAACACATTCATGGCGGAACATGCTGCTTGCACTGCAGCAAACGGAATGCGTTGCAGCAAAGATCTGCGAAATCTCAATCTTTGAGCGATCTAAGACGATCATGGAGGCGTTTTGGTTGTTTGATCCTCGATCGAAAGCAGCCCTGTTAGCTTTCATTTTGGGCGTGGCGCTCGCCGCGCCGAGGCAGGGCCCGGCGGCGCAAACCGCACAACCCGATGCTGGGTTTGCCGTCCAAATTCCCATCGCGATCATCAAGGCCGAGCGGGACCGCCCCTTGCCGATTTCCCGGTTGAACACCGTTCCAGCCGATGCCGGCGTGCGCGGCGCGGAATTAGCAGTAAAGGACAACAACACCACTGGGCGCTTCACCAAGCAATCGTTCTTGCTGAGACGCTATGATCTGCCGAAAGCGGGTGACCCCGTTACCCTCATCGAGCAGATCGCCAATGATGGGATGGGCCTCGTTCTGGTAGATGCCAGTGCGGAAAGGCTGCTTTCCCTGGCCGACGCCGCACGCGGCAAACCCATGTTGCTGTTCAATCTCGGCGCGGCCGACACGCGGCTGCGCGAAGAAGATTGCCGTGCGAATGTCGCGCATATCGCGCCCAGCCGCGCGATGCTGACCGACGCAATGGCGCAATTCCTGGTGTTGAAGAAGTGGACACGCTGGTTCCTGATTTCGGGTGCGAACCCGAATGACAAGGACTTCGGGGACGCGGTGCGCCGTTCCGCCAAAAAATTCGGGGCGCGCATCGTAGCGGAGAAGCTCTATGCCGATGCGGATGCCACCACGCGGACCGATACCGGCCATGCGCAAGTGCAGCAGCAGATGGCTGTGTTCACGCAGATTTCTACCGAGCACGATGTCATCGTCGTGGCGGATGAGAGCGAGGTCTTCGGCCCCTTTGTCGCCTATCGGAGCTGGTCGCCGCGCCCTGTCGCTGGAACATCAGGCCTCGTGCCGATGAGCTGGCATCCGGCGCACGAGCAATGGGGCGCGACGCAGATCCAGAACCGGTTCTTTACGCTGGCGGGCCGTGTCATGACGCCGCTCGATTTTAACGGCTGGCTTGCCGCGCGGGCGGTAGGAGAGGCGGCAACACGAACCAATTCGGGCGATTTCGCCGCTATTCGCGATTACATGCTTGGGCCGGAGTTTGGCGTTGCGGCATTCAAGGGCCAAAAGGTA
This sequence comes from uncultured Alphaproteobacteria bacterium, assembly GCA_963731855.1. GTDB lineage: Bacteria > Pseudomonadota > Alphaproteobacteria > Rhizobiales > Rhodomicrobiaceae > R-RK-3. The sequence goes on from CAVSXH010000006.1 coordinate 187,325, forward strand.
AGCATCCGGCCATGGGACCTGCAATTGCGCCAGCCCATCGCCGTTGCGACGGCCGAATTGCCGGTATCATGGTCGCCGCAGCCTGGATTTTTGCATCAGCGCTCCGAGCTGGACACGCTCGGCATCGACGCGCCGGAAACCAAATGCAAGCTGCAATAATCGGTCGGCCGCTCACGCTACCCGCAGAAAAGATAGGATCGATGCCATGCACTATTCGGAATCCCGTGCTCTGCTGTTTTTCGGCGTCTTTAGCCTTCTGCCGATGGCCGCCGCGCATAGCTACGAAGCCTATATTTCGAACGAAAAGGACAATACGGTCTCCGTCCTCGACCTCGACAAGATGACGGTCGTGCGCACTTATCAGGTCGGCCAGCGGCCCCGCGGCATCACCATGACCAAGGATGGTCAGTTCATTCTCCTGTGTGCCAGTGATGACGATACGGTGCAGGTATTGGAGGCCAAGACGGGCAAGATCGTCAAGACCCTGACGTCCGGCCCCGACCCGGAGCTGTTCGTTCTGCACCCCTCCGGCAATCCGCTTTACATCGCCAATGAGGACGACAATCTGGTCACCGTCGTCGATGTCGAGACCGACAAGGTGGTGGCCGAAATACCGGTGGGCGTCGAGCCGGAAGGAATGGGCATCAGTCCCGATGGCAACGTCCTGGTGAACACGTCGGAAACGACAAATATGGTGCATTTCATCGACGTGAAGTCCCATCAGATCACCCACAACGTCCTGGTCGACAGCCGGCCCCGCTTCGCCGAATTTTCCAGCGATGGCAAGCAGCTCTGGGTAAGCTCGGAAATCGGCGGCACGGTCAGCATCATCGATCCGGCCAAGCATGAGATCATCAAGAAGGTCGGTTTTCAGATCCCCGGCGTGCAGTCGGAGGCGATCCAGCCGGTCGGCGTGCGGATCACGAAGGACGGAAAACGCGCTTACGTTGCACTCGGCCCCGCCAATCGCGTCGCCGTCGATCAATGCGCAAACATTCGAGGTGGAGAAATATCTGCTGGTCGGCCAGCGGGTCTGGCAGCTCGCCTTCACGCCGGATGAGAAATATCTGATTTCGACCAACGGCAACTCCAACGATGTCTCGATCATCGAAGTGGCAAAGCAGGAGGTGATCAAATCCATCCAGGTGGGCCGCTTGCCGTGGGGCGTCACGGTGTCCCCGCAGTGAGACGCCCACTCGCCAAAAATTCATTCGCTCTGGTGGAGCACATGACTATCCTGAGGCGCGCAAGAAGCCTTGGCGTTCGGTGTCGCGCGAGAATTCGGCGGCCATAACATTCCGCAACGGTGAAAAATGATCCGCCCTACACATTTTCCTCTGATGCCGGCCATTATGGCGGCCATGCTCGCAGGCCCCGCCAGCAGTGTTCACGCAGCGCGCGGCCAGGGCGATTGGCCGTGCGTTCAGCGGGAGGTCCCGCAAATATCGGCGGGCATGGTCTGGACCAGCGGGGCCATCGACGCCGACGATACGAGCTGGACCGCCGAGCCGCGCGTCGCGCCCAAGGTCCTGGATGTAACATCCCGGCGCAAGACCGCCGAGGAAGCCATTGCCGTCATCGACGAATTTGCGGCGGGCCTCAAGGAGGATCGGCCTCGCCTGCTCACCGCACTTTTCGCCGGGACGTACCAGCGAATCAACGCCGAACGCACTCAGATCATGGCGGGGATCAAGCGCTATGCGCGAAAGCAGTCAGCGCTGGCGGAGCTCATCAAAGACCGGTCGGCCCAGCGCGCCGAGCTGAGCCGCAAGGCCCCGCCGATGGACGAGGACCGCCGCAAGCTTGACGAGCTGCAAGAGCAGATCAACTGGGACACCCGCATCTATGAAGAGCGCGATCACTCGCTGCGCTATGTCTGCGAAGTGCCGGTGCTGCTGGAGCAAAGGCTGTTTCAGATCGGCAGGCACATCTCGCAATTGGTGAGCCAGAACTAGAGCATTTTCCAGCAAAGTGGATACCGGTTTGCGTCGAGAAAATGCGACAAAACAAAGGAGTAGAGCCCGTTCCGATTAATCGGAACGGAAAGGCTCTAGGCGGCCGCTTCATGGGACGGGCTCGACCGGCAGGCTGGGCGTCAGCGCGCCGCCGATTTCCGCCCAGCCGTCGACGCCGTCCGGGAACCAGTAGACGCGTGCATATCCCAGCGCGATGGCGCGCTTTGCGGCGTTCCACGACATCCAGCAATTTCTGAGGCAATAGAACAGCATCGGCGCCGTCCGGTTGCCGGCTGTGAGCCGTTGGAGCTGCTCCTGAAAATAAGCGGCCGCTGCCGGCGCGAGCACGCCAGTGCCGGTGTTTGGCAGCCACGTGCTGCCGGGAATGTTGAGGCGCTCAGGAACATGCCATGGCGTTTGCGGCGGCAAATTATCGGGTTTGCGTGGTCTGGGCATCACGTCGATGAACAATGCGCCGTTCGCCTTCCAAAGCGTCATGGCTTCGGCGCTCGAAACGACCGTTGCGCCATGCAAGGTCAATGGAGTTGGTGCGCGGTAATCGCCGGTGCGGTACTCCGCCGGCTCGGCGGGAGCAGCGGTTCCAGGTGCTCCGATCGGGCGTTCCTGCGCGCGCGCTCCCATTGCGGCAAATACGGTCAGCAGGACCGCGGCACGCAGGCTCGTGAGCAAAGTCGCGCGAAGGCGGATTCCGCTTTGCATCCTGGCAAGCGGCCTCAATCGCCTTTGACGATCGGCACGCCATAGCTAGCCAGGATCGCGTCGATTTCACCCTGGTGTTCGCTGATGATGCGGTTCAGGTCGCGCTTCCAATTGGTGTCGCTCTGGCGCACGCCCATGGTGATACGGTAAGACATGCGCGGTCCCTGCCGCTCCTTCACCAGCGGAATGACGGTGAGCGGAACCTTGCTCGTCTTGGCGTAGTAACCCCCGATCGGCCCCCAAAGTATTCCCGCGTCGAGTTCGCCTGAGGCGACCTGCGAGATCATATCTTCCGCCGGTGAAAAAAAGCGCCGGTCGACCATCAGCTGGAAGGGGCGCACTTTGCCCAGCAAGCCGTAGATTGCAAGATTGGTGGAGGGCGGCGTTCCGGCGATCACACCGATGCTCTTGTCCTGGAGACGGGGATCCTCAAGGCTTTCGACGCCTGCCAGAGGGCTATCGGAGCGCACGATCAGCGCGTATGCGGCGGTGTAATAATGATTGGTGTTGAGCACCAGCTCGTCGCCCTGGGCGTAGCCCATGACGATATCGCACACCTTGGCGCCCAGGGTGTTGCGGATGAATCCGGTTGCCTGCGGAAACCACGTGTAGCTGACGGGAACTTTGAGCACCTTGCCGACCAGCTCGGCCAGCTTGTTTTCGAAACCCTCGCCCTTATCGTTGGAGAATGGCATGTTTGCCGGATCGGCGCAGACGCGCAGTTCGCTGCGCGACACGAGATCGGAGGTTTGCGCCGAAGAGCTGTCCGGAAGGCCGACGGTGACGGCTAGCGCGGCCAAAAGCGCAGCTCCCGCACGCAGCCCGCAATGCCGCGAGCGAGGTCACAGGCAATCCTTCTCGTAGTTGGTCGCGGTTGCCGGCTTGTCCGCACGTTTTGCCGGACGGCCCCGGGGTACGGCTTCGTCGGACCGGGCTTTCAAATAGACGTAGATGATCGTCAATGATAGCACATGACGCTTTTGTTGTCGCCGAATGCGGGCATCACCAAATTCTGCGAGACGTTGACATCCTTTTTGCCGCTGGCGATGGCTTCCAGGAACTGCTGATAGCTCATGCGTCTTGAGGGATTCCTTCAGCCCCGGCGCGTAGCTGCTGCCTTCGCCGTCCGGGCCGTGACAGACATGGCACTCGGAATGATAACGCCGGAAGCCGCTGTAAGTGTACCAGTCGACCGTACCGTCTTCCTTGACGCTGTAGGTCGGCACATCCGCCTTATCGAAATATTTGCCGTCTTCATCGCGAACGGCAGGGCCCGGTTCCCCCGACACGGGCAGGGCGAAGGCGAGGAAAGACCGATCGCGGCGCAAGCCAACGCCTTCGTGAGTGGTCGAATACTGATCAAGCGTTTTCTCCGGCGGATTGTCTTCGTGAATTGACCAGACAGCGTCGGCGCGATCTGCGCGCATTCTTTGAGCTCTGGTGAAAATGAGGTCTGGCAATCCGATCGGATCGCCAGACCTGTACCATGTCAGACCTCGATTGATCGCGCCCGCCTTATTGCGGCAGCGCGAACACGGTCAAGCTGCCGCCGAGGGAGGTGTATTTGCTGAGCCCAGCATAACCGCCCACTGCGCCAAGTCCGTCCTGCGGATTGGTCAAGCCAGCCGCAAGACCGATGCCAGCCCAGCCGCCGATGCCCGAGAGGATCGCGACATACTGCTTGCCGCCTTGCGAATAGGTCATGACGTTGCCGATGATGCCGGACGGCGTCTTGAACTTGTACAGTTCCTTGCCGGTGGCGGCGTCGACGGCCTTCAGATAGCCTTCCAGCGTGCCGTAGAAGACGACATCCCCAGCCGTGGCGAGCGCGCCGCCCCATGCCGAGAACTGCTCCTTGTTCGACCACAGGATCTTGCCCGTGCCGGCGTCCCAGGCGATGAAGTTGCCCATATGGGTCTCGCCCTGGGGCGGATACATGGACAATGTCGCGCCGACATAAGGCTGACCGGCGGTGTAGGACACCTTGAAGGGTTCGTAGTCCATGCAGACATGGTTCGTCGGGACGTAGAACATCTTCGTCTTCGGCGAATAGGCTGCAGGCTGCTGGTCCTTGGTGCCGAGAGCGGCCGGGCAGATGCCCTTGGAGTTGGTGTCTTCGCCATTCTGCTCGGTCGACATTTTGGCGACGACGGCCGGACGGCCATAGTTCTTGGAGTTCTTGTCCATATCGACGCCGGTCGTCCAGTTTACGGCCGGATCATACTTCTCGGCAACGAGCAGTTCGCCCGTTTCACGGTTCATCGTATAGCCGAGGCCGTTACGGTCGAAGTGAACGAGAGCCTTGGTCTCCTTGCCGCCCACGGGGATGTCGGCGAGGATCATTTCGTTGATGCCGTCATAGTCCCATTCGTCATGCGGCGTCATCTGATAGACCCACTTCGCCATGCCCGTATCCGGGTTGCGGGCGAAAATGGTCATCGACCACTTATTGTCGCCCGGGCGCTGCTTCGGGTTCCAGGTCGAGGGATTGCCGGAGCCGTAATAGAACAGGTCGAGCGCGGGATCGTAAGCGAGCCAGCCCCATGTGCAGCCGCCGCCGATTTTCCATTGGTCGCCTTGCCAGGTCTTCAGGCTGCTATCCTTGCCGACTGGCTTGCCGAGAACGGTCGTCTTTTCGGGATCGAACTTCAGCTGATCGTCCGGCCCGACCGAATAGGCACGCCAAGCCTGCTTGCCGTCCTTGATGTCGTAAGCGGTGACGTGGCATTGCACGCCGAATTCGCCGCCCGAGATGCCGATGATGACCTTATCCTTGACGACCATCGGCGCGGAGGTTCCCGTCTCGCCCTTCTTCGGATCGCCATTGGTGACCTTCCAGGCAACCTTGCCGGTCTTGGCGTCGAGTGCGACAAGCGTCGTGTCCGCCTGATGCAGGAAAATCTTGCCATCCGCGTAAGCCGGGCCGCGATTGACTGTGTCGCAGCACATCACCGGAATGACATCCGGGTTCTGCTTCGGCTCATAGGTCCAGATAATTGCGCCGTCATTCTTCAAATCGAGGGCGAATACTTTATTGGGGAAGGGCGTATGCACATACATCACGCCGTCAACCACAAGCGGGTTGCCTTCGTGACCGCGCAGCACACCAGTGGAAAATGTCCAGGCAACTTGCAGCTTGCCGACATTGTCCTTGTTGATCTGAGAAAGTTCGCTGTAGCGGCGGTTGGCGTAATCGCCTGTCGGGGAAGCCCACTGATTGGGATCCTTCTCCAATTTCAGCAGACCGTCATTGGCGAGCGTCGGGCCGGACAATGATCCAACCATGAGCGCGGCCAGTGCAAAAGTTCTTAAGCGAGCCATGTCCTTGCGTTTCCTCCTAAGTTGTCATTCTTGATTGCTCCTGGTACGAACCAGGGTCCGCCGTCCCGCTCTTATCGTCCGGGTGGGTTCAGCGCAGCGTCTGTCTGCTGCATGTTCGAAATCTATTTAGCGCTGTTGTTGGCGGTCACATGTCCCGTATGTCCAGACGACAACGCTCAGCACAAAGGGCATAGTGCTATATCTCAAAACCCTAAGTGGACTGATCGTAGTCTTGCCCTCATGCAGTGACAAGCCAAAGCGCATAGAAATTGGCCGATCCGCGGCCGGGCGGCGATCAAAGGATCGTTTCCAATTATTCAGGAATACTAAATCGACGGGGAAATAGTTTTTTGACCCGAGGGAACTACCTTAAGATTGACGCAAAGTCGTGGCCCGCTTGTATCGTTCGAAGACTTTGCCGCCCTTTTGCGACGCTAACGCTAGGGGACGATTGGGTTGCATCTTCGGATCAGAGGATTGCGGACGCCGGCACCGCAAGCGCTTTTCGGGATAAATCAATGGCTGATACGCCTCGCGCGAATGGTTGTCGGCGCGTCGTTACAGACAATTTGCCGACGGATCGTATTACGTCGCGAGCGGCTCCGATTGGCATAGGCGGGCTGATTGTCTGGCTGCTCGCGTTCGCGCCCGCCCTCGTAAATGCGCAAGGTATGATGGGCCATGTCGATCTGAGCGCGCCCGAATTCATCGAGGCGGAGCTGACACGTGAGGGGGTCGAAAAGCTTCTTGCCGGCGGCGGGCATGGTCCCGCCGATCTGACGGGTAAGCGCCTTAACGGGCTCGATCTTTCCGAGCTGGATTTTTCAAAGGCGGTGCTTCGCTCAGCCCGGCTGAACAAGGCCAATCTAAAAGGCAGCGTACTGGCTGGAGCGGTTCTCGACCAGGCTTGGATGATCTCCGCCGATCTCCGCGGCGCCAATCTCAAAGGGGCCTCGCTGTTTCAGACGCAGCTCAAATCGGCCAAGCTGGACGGTGCGGATCTGTCGGGCGCACGCATCGCTGCCGATCTGTCCGGTGCAAGTCTTACGCGCGCGGTGCTGCGCGGCGCGGACATCTCCGCCGATATGCGCAATCAATCGATGGGTCTGATGCGCGGCGTGCTGCGCTCGGCCGATCTGGAGGGGGCGGATTTCACCGACGCCAATCTGGCGAGGGCCGATCTGGAATTCGCCTCGCTGCGCGGCGCGGTGCTGACGCGGGCCAATTTTACTGGCGCGCAGCTCGGCGGAGCGGACCTCACCGGCGCTGAAATCAGCGGCGCCCGCTTCGAGGATGCCGACGTGGATTCAGCGCGCCTCGTCAAGCTGCAGGGCGAAACGGAGGCCGCATTTTTGAGTGTGCGCAATCTAGGCGCCGCTATCCGTCAATGATGCCAGGGCAGAGCATTCCCGAAGTCAGCGGCATGCGGGCGGCAGTCATGCTGTTCGCGGCCGGGCTGCAGGCCGGCGCCTTCTTCCTCCCAGGCGCCGGTCTCGCACACGCCCAAGCCGCCGCGGCGGGCTGTACGGCGTCGGCCGAAACGACGGAGGTCGCACCGGGCGTATTCGTGCGGACAGGCGCGACCGCGCTGCCCGATGCGGCCAATCGCGGCGCCATCGCCAATATCGGCTTCATCGTCGGCCAGGAAAGCGTCGCGGTCATAGATACCGGCGGCAGTCTGTGCGACGGGCTGGCCCTGCGCGAGGCGATCCGAGCGCAAACGGCTTTGCCCGTTAAAACCGTCGTAAATACGCATGTGCATCCCGATCACATCTTCGGCAACGCTGCCTTTGCTGGCCTCGGTGTGACGATCATCGCGCACCGCAATCTGCCGCGAGCCCTGGCGGAGCGCGGCGAGCATTATCTGCGCAGCTATGCCGCGCAGGTGGGTGCTTCCGCTATGGAGGGCACGAAACTGGTGCCGCCCACCGAGCTCGTGCAGGATAGTACGCAAATCGATCTGGGCGAGCGCATCATCACGATCGAGGCGCAGGCCGCCGCCCATACCGATAATGATCTGACGGTTTTCGACCGGAACAGCGGAACCTTGTGGGCAGGAGACCTTGTTTTCCTCGATCACGTCCCTGTGCTCGACGGCAGCCTGAAGGGCTGGCTCAGCGTCACCGAGTTGCTGATGCGGCATGAGGCTAAGCGGATCGTGCCCGGACACGGGCCATCCGTCGCGCCCTGGCCGGCGGCAGGCGAAAATCAGCTTCGCTATCTGCGGCGGCTGGCAAGCGATCTCCGCCAGGCGATTGGCGTTGGGAAGGGCATCCGCGAGACGGCGGAGACCGCCGGGACTGGCGAAAGCGGCAATTGGCAGCTTTTCGATAGCTTCAATAGTCGCAATGCGACGACCGGCTTTGCCGAGCTCGAATGGGATTAGACGTGTTTGTGTTAGGCTGAAAGGGTGGATGCAACATGGGAGGGACGGATGCGGCAGGTTTCTAAGGCGCGCCGGCTCCGAAGCCGCGACGCCTTGTGGTTCGTGCTTGCGGCCCTGCCGGCAATATGCGCCGCTACGTCCGGCGCGCGTGCCGAGGAGAGCGAGAAAAGCTGGCGCGATCTGCGCGAAACGCTGTTTGGCAGCCGCCCGATCGAGGATGGCGCCTCGATGCTGAGCCTCGCCGCGCCGACACGCGCCGATGATCCGGCGCTAGTGCCCGTGGAGATCGGTGATTTGCAGCCGCGCGGTATGGCTAGCCGCATCAAGGCGCTCACCCTTATCGTCGATGAAAATCCCGCGCCCGTCGCCGCTGTTTTCGCGCTATCGCCCGCCGCTCAGGTCAGCGCCGTGGAAACGCGCATCAGGATCAATGCCTACAGTTATCTAAGGGTCATCGCCGAGACTGAGGACGGCTCGCTGTACATGGTAAAGCGCTACGTCAAGGCGACCGGCGGATGTTCCGCGCCTGCGTCCAAAAATGCCGACGAAGCCATTGCCTCGCTCGGCAAGATGCGGCTGCGCAACTATCCGGTGAGAGACGGCGCCGCAGGCGCGAGCGAGGTCCAGCTTCAGATCCGGCATCCCAACTATTCCGGGCTGCAAATGGATCAGGTCACGGGTCTTTACCGCGCGGCGCATTATGTGAGCGTCATCCGGATTACGGCGGACGCCAAACCGGTCATGAGCGTCGAAGGGGCGATTTCCTTAAGCGAGAACCCCATCTTGCGTTTCAGATACAGCGCAAACGAAGCGAAAATGCTGGCGGCGCATGTGGAAGACACCGAGGGCAACATTTTCGAGCAGAGCTGGGACGCCAGCGGCGAGCCGAGCCGCTAAATGCATCGGCCGAAAAGTGTACGCACTTTTCGGATAAATCTGATGCATAAACAAAGAACTAGAGCGCAGCTCCGCGTTCAGCGGAGCGTCCGGCGCTCTAGGGAACTGAAGCATTCGCTCCGCTCATGCTTATTGGCGGGCCTGCCGGCGTCGGCTAATCCGCGGGGCAATGCCTGGTCATCGGTTCGCGTCATTCATGCCGTTCAGATGTCCCCTCTTGGCCCAATACACCGCACCGGCATCGGACCTTAAATGATGCCGCGAACCTGGGGGAATGCGCATCCACGTCCCAGCTGTGTATGAGCCCGCTTCGTCCGTCAGATCGCCGGAAAGCAGAAGCAATTCTTCGCCGCCGGAACAGTCATACGCCTGAAGGCTTGCGCCCGCATCCAGACGTTCCATGGTCACGAGCTCCCCACCATCACCAGCCGAATGAAGCACGATCCTCGCATGGCCGTCCGCATCGCCGCTTTGCCAAGCCGCTGCTGGAGCGCCCGTATCGATGACGACGCGCTGACGTTCCTCTGGCTGCATCTGGCGCAGCTTGACGAAGATCGTGCAACCCGGCGCGGAACGTGGCGAATGTTTGCTGCCGGGCGGATTGCGAATGTAGGTTCCGGCCGGATAATCCCCATGCTCATCTGAGAAAACGCCGCTGAGTACAAGAAACTCCTCGCCCATGGCGTGCTGGTGCTCGGGAAAGATGCTGTCCGGGGCATAGCGCACCAGCGAAGTTGCCCGCGCAACTTCGCCGCCGACCCGGTCGAGCATGCGGCGCTCGACCCCGGCTTGCGGCGATGGGATCCATGGCAGCTCGTCGGTGGCGAGAACGACGCGGCTGGAAAAATCCGCGTTGATGCGGTCATTCGACATTACTGGCCTCCGTAAAAAGCGCTTCGGAAGGGGCGGATCGCTGCACAAAATCAGCAATAGTCTGCGCTCGATCCGTGACGCCGTCGAGGCCATGCGGGAACAGGCGCTTTCACCCGGTGTTATCGCCTCAGCTTCAATCATCTGAGGACGTTCACATGCGCCTTTTGCTCGCGATTGCGATTACGGCCTCGATAGCTGCCTGTCCCAGCTTTGCTCAGACAGCTACCCCCACCCCCGAGCCTCCAGTGACAGCTGCCCCGGCGCCCGAGCCGCCGATGCCGGCTGGCGCAAAAAGCGAGGAAGACCTTAGCGGCAAGACGCCACCGAAAGGCGAGCGGGGAGGCAATAAGGAAGAGCCTAAGGGCACTGAAACGGGATGGAGTGGGCAGTGGAAGACGCCCGAAGACAGCAAGTCCCAAGCCGGCCGTAATGAAGGCGAGGGACAGAGCGTCAAACAGCCTGAGCAAGGAAAGTGAGCACACGGACTTAGCGTGTTCTTCAGCGAGCGCGGGGTCTCGGAAAGGTGGCTACGCAAAGACATTGAAACCGTTTCGAATTCCATCCGACGGAAGGTTTAGTGCAGCGAGGAATGCTGGCCCGAGGCTTCCTCGATCTTCATCAGCCGTCCAAGCGTGTCGAAAAATGCGCCAGTGTTCAGCGTGAGCCGGTTCTCGGTGACCTGCTGCTTGAGATCGTCCAGCCTGAGCCGTGCCAATTCATCGGAAATCGGCCCAGGTTCGGCGAGGCGGGCGGGGAACAAGGCGGCGCCATCCCAGGGATGCGGCGCCTGATCCAGCATCCCCTTCATGGCAAACCATTCGATATCGTCACCGATAACGTGGAGAAAGGTGGAAGCGACGGGCTCGACGCTTTCTTCGCCGATCTCAACCAGCATAATGAGCACTGTGAACGGCCCTTTGCCGAACTCCTCCTGAATCCAGTCGTCGAAATGCAGCGCCATTGGCCATCCGTCAGAAAGTGGCGGAAGAGAGTGGGAGTCGAACCCACGAAAGACCGCAAAGCGGCCTCATCTGGCTTTGAAGGCCAGCCGCCCCACCGGGAACGTATCTCTTCCAATTCGAGCGTCATTCCCGAAGGACATGATCCGCAGACAATAACTCCATCACGCTGCCTCGCCGAAATAGGTCACACGGTCGGGGCGGATTCGGCGTCGGTCGCCGCGCCGGATGGTGATGCCCTGTTTATCGAAAAACTCCAAGATTTAAATCGCGACCTTGCGTCCACTGTCGATGCGGTCGCGGAAAGCGGCGGCGGTGATTTCCGCAGATGGATCGGCCGCGCCGATGTCGGCGACAATCCCGATCATTTCAGCGACCGTCTCGCGCAGATAGAAATGGTCGTGCGCGACCTCCACGACCCGGCCCATGCGCGCCACGCGGCGCATCAGATTGCGCGCGTCCTCCTCCGCGATATCCAGCGTCTCAGCGAAATCGCGGACGCGGGGAGGACGGAAGCGTTGTGCGCGGATGATCTGCTCGATACGCCGCCAATGGTGTTCGCTGTCTTTGCTGAGGCTCACGACATGCGCCGGTAGCCGCAGCCAGGGACCATCGACCGCGACGCCGCCGATTTTCAGCTCGGCCGCCAGCACTTCAACGAAAGCGTCCTTGGCCAGCCGCATTTCCATGGCGTTGCGTAGCCGATCGGGCTGCAAGCCGGGTTGCTCGGGCGCTTTCTGATGGTGCGCGGCGAGCGTCGCGACCAGCGCCTGCCGGGCGGCGATCCATTGGTTCTTACCGAAGACAAGCGGCCCCGCGACGACCGCGTCGGCCTCGCGCCAGAGCTGTTCGGCCTCCCTGGCCTTCAAATTATAGGCGACCGCGAAGGGGCGCGCTTCGAAATAGCCGGGCGGGGTTTCCAACAGCCGCCGCGCCGCCTCATGTGTCGGGCGCGCCATATGGTCGAGGCGGATCAGCCGCTCGGGCTTGCGCCGGTTGCGCGTCGAAGCGAAGGGGTCGACCACCACGCCGCCGCCGATGGTCCATTGCGCCGACTGATCGCGGATAACGAGCCGGTCATGCGCCAGCGCGCCGATGGGCTGGTCGAGCACCACCTGCGCCAAAGTTTCGGCGCCGGGTTCCAGCCTGTCCCCTTCAAGGAGCGCGATGCGTCCCATCGCATGGACGGCGGCGAGATGGACATGCACCGGCGTCCAATGCTTCAGCGGCTTTTTCTCGCTGGCAAGCAGTTTCAGCCTGATATCGAAGACCGAAGTCGGCGCGTGCAGTTCCTCCGCGGTGATCCAGTCGCCGCGCGCAATATCCTCCTTGCCGAGACGCGCCCCGGTGATGTTCAGGGCGCAGCGCTCGCCCGCGCTGGCGCTGTCGGTCTCGCGATTTTGCGCGTGCAGGCCGCGAACACGCAGTTCGATGCCTTTCGGCGAGAGCATCAGGCGGTCTTCTACGCGGACTTCGCCAGAAAACAGCGTGCCGGTGACTACAAGGCCGGTCCCTTGCAGGGTGAAGCTGCGATCGACGGCGAGACGGGGATGCCCGGAGGCCCGTTCTCGGCCGGTCCGAAATGTCGAGAGCAGCGCCTTGAGGCCGGCGATGCCTTCGCCCGTAACACTGGACAAAGGCAGGATCGGCGCGTTGCCGAGCTTGGTTTTAACCAGCAGCGTCCGGATTTCAGCCGCACGCAGGTCGCGCATATCGTCGTCGACCAAATCCGCTTTGGTGAGTGCGACGATGCCATGCTCGATGCCGAGCAGGTCCACAATCTGCAGATGCTCGATCGTTTGGGGCATTACGCCTTCATTGGCAGCGATCACGAGCAGCACCACATCGATGCCCGTTGCGCCCGCCAGCATATTGTGCACGAACCGCTCGTGGCCGGGCACATCGACAAAGCCGAGCACCGGGCCGTCCGGCATCGGCGCATAAGCATAGCCGAGGTCGATGGTGATGCCGCGCTTCTTCTCTTCGGCCAGCCGGTCGGCATCGACGCCAGTCAGCGCCTTGACCAGCGCGGTCTTGCCGTGATCGATGTGGCCGGCGGTGCCGATGATCATGGCGCGTCGCTCGGCGCGGATGCAAGCCTTGCGGCCTCCTCGCGCTGCTGAGGGCTGACGGCCGCCTCGGCTTGCGGGATGAAACTCGCGGCGACCTCGCTGTGGCCTTGCCGGGCCCGATAGAGCCACATCAAGGCGCTGACGATGTTCCGGTCCACGCCTCGCCCCATGAAATGCGCCGCGCCGAGCATGGCCTGCGCTTCCGTGTGGCCCAGATCGGCGGCTTTGCGCCACCAATCCGCAGCCATTGCGGCATCCCGCTCGACGCCGAGCGCATTATGATAGATGTCGCCGAGCCGCGCCATCGCGTCACGACGTCCGGCGTTCGCTGCCTCGATGCCGTATTTCCGCGCCTTGGTGTAGTCCTGCGGCACGCCGCCTCCGACCAGATGCATCCAGCTGACCATGTCGGCGGCTTCGGCATCACCCCGATCGGCGGCGCGTTCGTACCACTGGGCGGAGATGGCATGATCTTGGGGCACACCCCGACCTTCGAAATAGAGCAGGGCAACATTGCGCATGGCTGCGACTTGTCCCAATTCAGCGGCGCGGGTAATGAGCATGGCGCCGTGGGTTGAGTCGCGAGTGACGCCATCGCCCTCGAGATAGAGGGCACCAAGCGCGTTCAGGGCACGCGGTTCACCCGCTTCCGCAAGCGGCACCCACAGGCTCAGCGCCTTGTGCGTGTCCCCGGCTTTGTGTGCCGCCAATGCCTGTTCCAGCCTCTCGGCGGCCAGGACGGCCGGTTCGTCCCGCTTTGGCGACAGAAAACGCCCGATCAGGCCCATGGCGGTCTCCTAAGCCCGCAAAGCGGTCAGTTGCGCGGTGAAGTCCGCCTCGTCATGTGCCTCAAGGCAACGAAGATCGAGCCAGAAGCGGCCATCGGCGATGCGGCCGATCACCGGCATCGGCAGGGCGCGGAACGCAGCGGCAAGCGCTTCCAGCTTTGCCCCGGAGCCGCGTGCACGCTTCACGGCGAAGGCGATCGCGTAGCTCGGCATCACATCCAAAGGCAATGCGCCCGAGCCGATCTGGCTGTGGCAAGGCACGATTTCAGCCACGATGCCGTTTGGCAGGCTGGCGGTGACGACCTGCAGCAGCCTTTCGGCGGCGATGCGGATGTCCCTGGCAGGCCGCGCCAGCAAGCGGATCGTCGGCAGTTTTTCGCGCAACCGTTCGGGATCGGCGTAAAGCGGCAATGTTGCCTCGATCGCGGCGAGCCTGATCTTGTCCAGACGCAGCGCGCGCTTCATCGGGTGCTTGGCGATGCGGGCGACGAGATCCCTGCGGCCGGCGATGAAACCGGCCTGTGGGCCGCCGAGCAGCTTATCGCCCGAGAAGGTGACGATGTCGGCCCCTGCCTTGATCGAGGCGGCGGCGGTTGGCTCATAGGGCAGGCCATAGCGGCGCAAATCGGTGAGCGTGCCCGATCCCAGATCCTCGACCACGGCTAGGCCTTTATCGCGCGCCAGCCCCGCCAAGTCTGCGACGCCGACCGATTTGGTGAAGCCTTTGATGGCATAGTTCGAGCAATGCACCTTCATGATCAGCGCCGTATCTGGGCCGATTGCGCGCTCATAATCGGCCAGATGCGTGCGGTTCGTGGTGCCGACCTCGACCAGGCGGCAGCCCGCCTCGCGCATAATGTCTGGAATGCGGAACGAGCCGCCGATCTCGACGAGCTCGCCGCGCGAAACGATCACCTCCCTGCCGCGTGCCAGCACAGCCAATACCAGGAATACCGCCGCGGCATTATTGTTGACGGCGGAAACCCCCTCCGCGCCGGTCAGCTCCTTGAGCCACCTCTCAATATGGCGGTCACGCTCGCCCCGCCGGCCTTCATCCAGCTCATATTCAAGGGTCGTGGCGTGGCGCATGGCATCCACAGCCGCGGCGATGGCCTCTTCCGCGATCAACGCGCGGCCGAGATTGGTGTGCAGCACAGTTCCGGTCAGGTTGAAAACGCGCTTTTGAGAGCGCGCGAAGCGCGCGTGCAGATCATCGCTTGCGGCGCGCGCGATATAAGTTTCCTCGGCCGCCAAACCGCCCTCGCGGATCAAGGCGGCGACGCCCCGCAGGGCATCGACCAGCGGTGCGCGGCCGAATTCGGCCTCCAGCGCCGCAACGGATGGCCATTTCAGCATGGCGTCGACTGAAGGCGGCACGGCGCTTTTTTTGGCGCACAGCTCTGCCGAGCCGGCCGCATCTTTATCGGGAGCAGCTAGAGAGCGGGTATGAACGGGTTGGGGGCGTGACGTTTCCATCCGGCATTTCTAACCAGGAGATCCAAAGAGAGCGTTGCGAGATCGTCGCAGAGCGCCTCGATCCCCATGTCCTTCATCTGGTAAAACACTTTCGAATAGCCCTGGCAATCGTCGCAAGTTTCGCATTTCGCCGCGCCGTTGCCGCCTTCAATCTCGTGATAGGCCACATTTTTTTCGCCTCCACACGAAACGCAGGCGACGCGCACATGATGCCAGCTCGTCGAGCAGAGGCCGCATGTCAGGTAACGCCGGCCATGAGCCTCGTCGGCGACGACCACGCCCGCGACGGGATGCGATCCGCATACAGGGCAGAGTCCCGCGGCATCGAGTGGGCGCAAGGCTTGTTTGTCCATCAGTGCGGCGACGCGGGCGAACTCCACTTGCAGCGCCGCGACCGCGAACAGCGCCTCGGCCTGCCATTGCGGTGGTACGCCGTCCGAGAGAAAAGCGCGTGCCAGACTGTCCAAATGATCGTCGGTCGCCTCGCCGATGCCTTTCAGCGCCTCGACGGTCTGCGTGGGCAATCCGTCCCGTGGAATGTCCGCCGCGATGTGACGCAGCGCCTCGCGATAGGTTGCGGTGGGCGTCCAACTGTCCGGCGCAAGTGGCGGCATGACGTGCTCGCTCGCACGGGCCATCGTTTCGGCGGAAGGCGATGAAATGTCGCCGCCAGCGGCACATGCGGCGGCCTGCGCCAGAAAAACCTTGCCCAGCAAACGCAGAAAAGCGGCCGTGGGGCTGTCTTCCGCGAGGGCTTCGATGCGCGCGGCGCGCTTGTGGAATAAAGCCGGAAGCCGCGGCAAACGGACGAATTCGTCCGCCGCGGCCTTGCCGATACTCATCTCCCCGAATTGGGGCGTCTGTTTATTCATTCAGCTGGCGCTCGCTTTCCGCCATCCACCCTTCTGCGCAGCCATTTGCGGTGGTGCCGCCAAGCCCAGCCGCCCGTCACATTGCCGCGCATCATCGCACGGACCGTGCCCTTGATCCACACGGCCGCGTAGGCATGGACGATCCATAAGAGGACCGCCGCCACAGCTGCGATCGAATGAACCACCCCGGCGAGCCGGCCCTGGTCGATAGTGAAATATCGGGCGAAATACACGTCCCAGATCACAATGCCGCTGGTCACGAGCACCAGGATAGTGAGCGTCATGCCCCAGAAATAGAGTTTCTGGCCGGCATTGTAGCGTCCGACCTCGGGAAGCTTATCTTCCTGATTTCTGAGCACAGAGCCGAACCGGAACAGCCAGCGTATATCGTCCAGGGTCAGGAAGTTGAACCATACGAAGCGCAGGAACAGGCCCAGAAAGCTGACGACCAGTACGATGCCGATGAACGGATGAATGACCCGTGCCATCTGTCCGCCCCCGAAAAGAGCGGTGAGGAAGAACAGCGAGGGGTGGAACAGGGCGAAACCGCTCAGCGCCAAAAGGATGAGCGCCGCCGCCGTGATCCAGTGATTGATCCGCGCGCCGCTCGTGTAGCGGCTGATCAGCGTATTTTTCTCACTCGCCATCGCGACCCCCGGCCAAACGTTTGGCGTTCTCCTCGTCTTCGTCAGTCACTTCCGCGGGACCGGCAACGACGTAATGGGTGAAAGCCAGCACCGCAGCGAGAGCGATGCCGCCGAGAGAGAACGGCTTGAACAGGCCCTTCCATAAGGCGACCGTTTCCGCGATTTTCGGCTGGTTCGGAAGCCCGGCGTAAAGCTCCGGCTTGTCGTTGTGATGCAGCACATACATCACGTGCGTGCCGCCGACGCCCGCCGGGTCATAGAGCCCTGCATTGGCGAAGCCGCGCTCCTTCAGATCGGCGATGCGGCCTTCGGCATGCTCGATCATGTCTTCCTTGGAGCCGAAATAGATCGCTTGGGTCGGGCAGGCCTTGGCGCAGGCCGGAGCCTGTCCGACAGCCACCCGATCCGAGCACAGCGTGCACTTATAGGCTTTGCGGTCGTGCTGGGAGATGCGCGGAATGTTGAAGGGACAGCCCTTCACGCAATAACCGCAGCCGATGCAGTTTTCCGAGACGAAATCGACGATGCCGTTCTGATACTGGACGATCGCACCCGGCGCCGGGCAGGCCTTCAGGCAGCCCGGATCGTCGCAATGCATGCAGCCGTCCTTACGGATCAGCCACTCCAGATTGCCGTCGGCGTTCACATACTCGGTGAAGCGCATCAGGGTCCAGGAGTTTTCCGTCAGGTCGTGGGGGTTTCGATACGCCCCCACATTCACGCCGACCTCTTCCTTGAGGTTGTTCCACTCCAGACAGGCGACCTGACAGGCTTTGCAGCCGATGCATTTCGACACGTCGATGAGCTTGGCGACCTCGACCGCCGTCTGGCGGACGCTCGGTGGCGGTTCCGTCGTGGCGGAGCGGCGGCGGAGATCAAGCGATTGGTACGTAGCCATGTCCTAACCTCCTCAGCCTTGCCGTTTCGGCGGTTGCGTAACTTCGGCGACAGCCGGTTCCATCGGCGGGGTCGTCGATTCAACATCCACCTGATACGCCTTGAACTCCGGCGTTTCCGAGTTTGCGTCACCGACCACCGGGCCGAGGATGTTCACGCCGTAGCCCTTCTTCGCCGCCCCGGTGAAGCCCCAATGGATGGGGATACCGACGACATGCATCGTCTTGCCGTCGATCTGCATCGGCTGCAGACGTTTCGTCACCATGGCCTTGGCTTTCACGAAGCCGCGGTTGTGAGGTCACCTTCACCCAGCTTCCTGGCTTGATGTCCTTTTCTGCCGCAAGCTGCTCGGACATCTCGACGAAGAATTCCGGCTGCATGACAGCGTTGGGCTGGACATGCTTCGACCAGTAGTGGAAGTGCTCCGTCAGGCGGTAGGTGGTCGCCACGATCGGGAACTTCTCGGCGCTGCCGAGCTGCTCGCGGTCGCCCTTGAACATGCGGGCCACGGGGTTGCCGCTGATCTTGGGGTTCATGATGTTCACGATGGGAGCTTCCATCGGCTCGTAATGCTCGGGGAACGGGCCATCCCGCATGGTGCCGCGCACCCAAAGACGCGCGACGCCTTCCTGGTTCATGATGAACGGGCCGACCGATTTGTCGGGAGCGACCGTCGGACCGTAATCCGGCACGTCGAGCCCAACCCAGCGGGTGCCATTCCATTGCACCAGCGGCTTATTCGGCGCCCAGGGCTTGCCGTTCACATCGGAGGACGCCCTATTATAGAGGATGCGCCGGTTAGCCGGCCAGGACCACGCCCATTTTGGTGCAATCCCTGCATCGCCGGGATCGCTCGTATCCCGCCGCGCCATCATGTTTCCGGCCTCGGTGAAGGAGCCGGAATAAATCCAGCAGCCGCAAGCCGTCTTGCCGTCATCGGTCAATTGCGCGAAGCCGTCCAACTGCTTGCCCGCCGCCATGATGATCTTGGTCGGGTCGGCTGGGTCGGTTATGTCCTCAAGCACGCGGCCGTTGACCTCTTTGGCCAGCTCTTCCGGCGTCGGGTGCGACGCCGTCTGATAGGCCCAGGTGAGATTGAGGATCGGGTCGGGGAACGCTCCGCCTTCCGTCTGATACATCGCCTTCAGGCGGAGGAACAATCCCGCCATGATATCGATGTCGGTGCGTGTCTCGTAAGGCGGTTCCTGGCCCGGCCAGTGCCATTGCAGCCAGCGTGACGAGTTCGTCAGCGATCCTTCATCCTCGGCGAAGGTGGTCGTCGGCAACTCGAACACTTCGGTCTGGATTTCGGCCGGGTTGGAGTTGTTGAATTCGCCGTGGTTTTCCCAGAAACGGGCCGTTTCCGTTTCGAGCGGATCCATGACCACGAGGAACTTCAGCTTGCCGAAAGCCTGAAGGCTCTTGGCCTTGTTCGGCGCCGACATCAGCGGGTTGAACCCCTGACAAATGTAGCCGGTCATCTTGCCGTTATACATCAAGTCGATGGCGCGCATCATGTCGTAGCCGACATCCAGCTTGGGCAGATAGTCATACGCCCAATTGTTCTCCGCAGTCGCCGCCTTGCCGTAAAGGGCCTTCTGGAAGCTGACGAAGAATTTCGAGTAGTTCTGCCAGTAGCTCGTCTGGCCCGGCCGCAAAGGTTTGAAGCCGCGCGTGCTCATATAGCTTGCGTAGTCGGGCTCCTTCTGCGTCGGCAGGGCCAGATAGCCCGGCATCAGGTTCGACATCAGACCCATGTCGGTCAGGCCCTGAATATTGGAATGACCGCGAAGTGCATTCATGCCGCCGCCGCGCACGCCGATATTGCCCAGCAGAAGCTGGATCATCGCCATGGTGCGGATGTTCTGGGCACCCTTGGAATGCTGCGTCCAGCCCAGCGCATACATCGACGTCATGGCTTTGTCAGGTTTCGACGTCGAAGCCATGTACTCGGCCACCTTGAGGAACTTCTCCTTGGGTGAACCGCAGATGCGCTCGACCATCTCCGGCGTGTAGCGGGAATAATGCGTCTTCATGAGCTGATAGACGCAGCGCGGATCCTGCAAAGTGGGATCAATCTTGGCGAAACCGTCCTCGCCTATCTCATAGTCCCAACTCGCTCTGTCGTAATCGCGCTTTTCCTCGTTGTAGCCGGTGAACAGGCCGTCCTGGAAACCGTATTCCGGCTTCACGATGTAGGCCGCGTTGGTAAAGTTCAGCACATACTCCTTCTGAATCTGGTCGTTGCTCAGAAGGTAGTTGATCACACCGCCCAGGAAGGCGATGTCCGTACCGGGACGGATCGGGCAATAAAAGTCGGCAACCGAGGCCGAGCGGGTGAAGCGCGGATCGACGACGATCAGCTTCGCCTTGTTATGCGCCTTGGCTTCCGTGACCCATTTGAAGCCGCAAGGATGGGCTTCAGCGGCATTGCCGCCCATAATGACGATGACATCGGAATTCTTGATGTCCATCCAGACGTTTGTCATCGCACCGCGACCGAATGTTGGGCCCAAACTGGACACCGTCGGTCCGTGTCAAACACGCGCCTGATTGTCGAATACGATCATTCCGAGACTGCGGACCGTCTTCCAGGTCATATATGCAGTTTCGTTGGTTGTCGCGGACGCGGCCAGCATGCCCGTTGAGATCCAGCGGTTGACTGTCACGCCTTCCGCGGTCTGTGCGACGAAGTTCTTGTCGCGGTCTTCCTTCATCAGCTTGGCGATGCGGTCGAGCGCGAAATCCCATGTCACGCGCTCCCACTTGTCGGAGCCCGGCTGGCGGTGCAGCGGATATTTGGTGCGTGTCTTCGAGCGTACGAAGTCGAGCAGGCCGGCCCCCTTCGGACACAGCGTGCCGCGGTTCACCGGGTGATCGGGGTCGCCCTCGATATGGATGATCTCGGCTTTGGCGTTCTTGGATTTGTCGCCGAGCGAGTACATCAGGATGCCGCAGCTCACGGAGCAATATGGGCAGGTGTTTCTGGTTTCCGTTGTCCTGGCAAGCTTGTAGGGGCGTACCGCCTGCGCGAGCGCCTGCTGGTCTTCACCGAAGCCCAACACGGTCATGCTCGATGCAAGCGCTGCTCCACCACCAACTTTCAGGAAACTACGCCGATCTAATTCCATGGCGATTTCCTCTCCTTGGGAGCGACGGGGATCCATCACTCAACCGAAAACGCATTCCAACGCGAAATGCGGTTACAGGCGCAGCCATCTGATTAAATGGAATGCATTTCCATAGTTTCACCGGATCGAATGCCGGTCAATAGAAACTCACGGACGGCCAAAGTCGCATAGTCAGCTAAATCATTGCGACTCAAGGGCAAACACTGAAATAACGACGTGGTGATGTTGTGCGCAATGCGCGGGGACTCTTTTGTGCGATGCACCACGATTTCATGGGATGGTACATGGTCCTGTTGGTGCATTGCATTCCTGGAGGTGGTAAGCCCGGATTGGCAAAATTGAGGCGGAGCAGCGAACCAATGCGCCGACACTCGAGTGGAGCGACCGTCGCCACCCCAGCCGCGGCCTGGTGCCGAGGCGACGCAGCCGGTGAACATCCGGTTGCCGCCATTGCGCGGGTGACCGCAATTCGCTAAGCCGTTGCTCTGGAGAGTTTGACGAAAGCCGGAGGGCGCCGTCCATGCGCATGAGCCGCTATTTTCTGCCGATCCTGCGCGACGATCCGAAAGAAGCGGAGATCGTTTCGCATCGGCTGATGCTGCGTGCCGGGATGATCCGTCAGGCGAGCGCGGGCATTTATTCCTGGCTGCCGCTCGGCGTGCGCGTGCTGAAGAAGATCGAGCAGATCGTGCGCGAGGAGCAAAACCGGGCGGGGGCCATCGAAGTGCTGATGCCGACCGTGCAATCCGCCGATCTGTGGCGCGAGAGCGGGCGCTACGAGGATTACGGCGCGGAAATGCTGCGCATCAAGGACCGGCACGAGCGCGACATGCTCTACGGACCGACCAACGAAGAGCAGATCACGCAGATTTTCCGCGACAGCGTGAAGTCCTATCGCGACCTGCCGCGCAATCTCTATCACATCCAATGGAAGTTCCGCGACGAGATCCGCCCGCGTTTCGGTGTCATGCGCGGCCGCGAATTCCTGATGAAGGACGCCTATTCCTTCGACCTGACGCCGGAAGCCGCGCGCCATTCCTACAATAAGATGTTCGTCGCCTATTTGCGCACCTTCGCGCGGCTCGGGCCTCAAGGCGATCCCAATGAAGGCGGATACCGGGCCGATCGGTGGCGATCTGAGCCACGAGTTCATCATTCTTGCCGAGACCGGCGAAAGTCAGGTGTTCTGCCATCGCGATCTCGTCGAGAAAGCCCGTCCCGGGCGAGGACACCGACTACGAACAGGATCTTTCGAGCCGTCATCGCGGAATGGACGGGCAAATACGCCGCCACGGATGAAATGCACGACACGGCGCGCTTCGCAAGGGAGGTGCCGGAGGAGGCGCGGCTCAGCGCGCGCGGCATCGAAGTGGGCCACATCTTCTATTTCGGCACAAAATATTCGAAGGCCGATGAAGGCCCAGGTGCAGGGGCCGGACGGTAATTGGACGTTCGTCGAAAGCGGCTCGTACGGCGTAGGCGTGTCGCGGCTCGCTGCAGCGATCATCGAAGCCAGCCACGATGAGGCGGGGCATCATCTGGCCGGCGGCCGCTGCGCCTTTCGACGTCGGACTGCTCAACCTCAAGGCGGGCGACGCCGTGACCGACGCGGCTTGCGAGAAGCTTTATGCCAGTTTGAGCGCAGCCGGGTTCGACGTGCTTTATGACGATACCGACGAGCGGGCGGGCGCCAAATTCAAGACCATGGACTTGATCGGGCTGCCTTGGCAGATAATTGTCGGGACCTAAGTCATTGGAAAAGGGCGAGATCGAGTTGAAGAACCGGGCGAGCGGCGAACGCGACACGGTGAAAATCGAGGCCGCCATAAAAACGCTTCAAACGAAGGCGTCATTGACGCCGACGCAATCGGGGAAACATTAAGCCGTGGCCGCACGCGCCGAGACCAGGCCTTTTGCGCCTTTCGAGTGGATGCTCGCCTCGCGCTACCTGCGTGCGCGCCGCAAGGAAGGCTTCATTTCGGTCATCGCCGGCTTTTCCTTCATCGGCATCATGCTCGGCGTCGCGACGCTTATCATCGTGATGTCTGTGATGAACGGCTTCCGCAAGGAGTTGTTCGACAAAATTCTCGGCCTCAACGGCCATGTGCTGGTGCGCCCTCTCGCCCGCGACTTCACCGATTATGCGGAAGTGGCCCAAAGGTTGAGGACCGTCCCTGAAGTGCGCCACGCCTTTCCCATCGTCGAGGGCCAGGCCTTGATGAGCAGCAACACGGCCTCGAACGGTGTTTTCGTGCGCGGCGTGCGCGAGGCCGATCTGAAGGCGCTGGAGGGCGTTTCCTCGAAGATCATGTTCGGCTCGTTGGAAGGCTTCGACAGTAGCGGCGGCGTCGCCATTGGCACCCGGCTCGGCAATGCGCTGAATGTGCGGCTGGGCGACGAGGTGACTATCGTCGCGCCGCGCGGCGCCTCGACGCCCTTCGGCACCGCGCCGCGCATCAAACGCTATCCGGTCACGGCGATGTTCGAGATCGGCATGTCGGAATATGACGCGACGATCGCCTTCCTGCCGCTTGCCGAGGCGCAACGATTCTTCAATGTGCCCGATCAGGCGCATGTGGTGGAAGTGCTGCTCGAGAGTCCCGACCAGGTGGACGACATGCGCGGGCCGCTGACGGCGGCGGCGGGCGACGACATGCTGCTGACCGACTGGCGCCAGCGCAACGCCACCTTCTACAATACCCTCCAGGTGGAGCGGAACGTGATGTTCATCATCCTGACGCTGATCGTGCTGGTCGCCGCGCTGAATATCATTTCCGGCATGATCATGCTGGTGAAGGACAAGGGCCGCGACATCGGCATCCTGCGCACCATGGGCGCGACGCGCGGCGCGATCATGCGGGTCTTCTTCATTACCGGGGCAAGCATCGGCGTGGTCGGTACGTTGGCGGGGCTGCATGCTGGGCATTCTGTTCTGCGTCAATATCGAGGAGATCCGGCAAGGCGTTTCCTGGCTGACGAGCACCGAGCTGTTCCCGTCGCAGGTTTATTTCCTGTCTCGCATGCCGGCCGAGATCGATGTTGGCGAGGTCACCACGGTCGTGATCATGGCGCTGTCGCTTTCGATCCTCGCGACACTTTATCCGTCCTGGCGTGCGGCGCGTCTCGACCCGTCGAAGCTCTGCGGTACGAGTAGGCCTATGGACCAGCGCGCGCGAACACCGATCATCGAGCTTGTCGATCTGAAGCGCACCTTTAAGCAGGGCGACCGCGAAATTCACGTGCTCGACGGCGCCTCGGCGCAGCTTTACGAGGGCGAGTCCGTGGCGCTGGTCGCGCCATCCGGCGCCGGCAAATCGACGCTCCTCCAGGTCGCCGGGCTGCTCGACCGCGCCGATAGCGGGGCGGTGCTGCTGAACGGGCGCGACTGCGCCTCGCTGAGCGATGCGGAGCGCACCCGTATCCGGCGCACCGATATCGGCTTCGTCTATCAGTTCCACCACCTTCTGCCGGAATTCAACGCGCTCGAAAATGTGGTCATGCCGCAGCTCATCGCCGGGCTTAAGCGCGCCGAAGCCGAGAAACGCGCCATCGATCTCCTGACGATCTTCGGCCTGAATGAGCGCCTCACCCACCGGCCGGCCGAGCTGTCCGGCGGCGAGCAGCAGCGCGTCGCCATCGCCCGCGCTGTCTCCAACGCGCCGCTCGTCCTGCTCGCCGACGAGCCGACCGGCAATCTCGACCCCGAAACCGCCGGCCGCGTCTTCCACCAGCTCTTGCAATTCGTCAAGAAAGCGGGGCTGGTGGCGGTGATCGCCACGCACAATCACGATCTGGCGCACCGGATGGACCGTATATTGCGGCTCGAAGGCGGCAAGCTGGTGGAGCAGAAATTCACTGCGGCCGCGCGCGAAGCTTCGTAGCATTGCCCGCCACGTTCCCGATTGCCCGAGTGCGGCGGCCGGTACCTCATCAACCAAGCCGTCACCTTTCTGCGCAAATCTGCGTCTCTCGGCAAACCCCGCCTCTCGGTGATAACCGCCTTTGTACAGGCGCGCATTCTTTCCAGTTGACGAGTGCGGGCGATGATACGAGGTTGCGGCATTCGGAGAGCCTCTCCGGCACTCCTCGTCCGTTTCTGCGAAAGATGCTTGTCCGGACCGAGGAGGGGTTCAATCAGATGAATGCCGCGCTGAAGGCCAGGGCCGAGACGCGGAAATGAATGGAACGATTGTCTATGTCGGTTCGCCGTCTCGATCCCGATCAGCCAGCTACCTTTGAATTCACGTCCGAAAATCTGACCTGGGCCAAAGACCAGATCGGCAAATATCCGGAAGGGCGGCATTGGGCCGCCGTGATCCCGCTGCTGTGGCGGGCGCAGGAACAGCACGATGGCTGGCTGCCCGAGCCCGCTATTCGCGCCGTCAGCGAACTTTTGGATATGCCCTATATCCGGGTCTATGAAATCGCAACCTTCTACACCATGTTCAACCTGTCGCCGGTGGGCACATATTTCGTGCAGATCTGCGGCACGACGCCCTGCATGCTGCGCGGCTCGGAAGAGCTGAAGGACATTTTGCGCCGCACGATCGGCCCGGAGAAGAAGGTCACGGCGGACGGCCTGTTCTCCTGGATGGAGGTTGAGTGCCTGGGCGCCTGCGTCAACGCGCCGATGATCCAGATCAACAAGGACTATTTTGAGGATTTGACGCCCGACAGCCTGACGACGCTGCTGAGCAAACTGAGGTCCGGCGTCGGCGTCAAGCCCGGCCCACAGAGCAACCGCCAATTTTCCGCGCCCGCAAGCGGAATGCGGACGCTGCTCGACACAGGAGCCTGAGAATGCTCGCCGATAAGGACCGGATCTTCAAAAACCTCTATGGCACGCTGGATTGGCGGCTGGCGGGCGCGCGGCGGCGTGGGGCCTGGGACGGCGCCAAGGGTTTCATCGAGAAGGGCCCGGACTGGATCATCGACGAGGTCAAGGCCTCCGGCCTGCGCGGCCGTGGCGGCGCCGGCTTCCCGACGGGCCTCAAATGGTCGTTCATGCCCAAGGCCGACCCGCGCCCGTCCTATCTGGTCGTCAACGCTGACGAGTCGGAGCCGGGCACTTGCAAGGATCGTGAGATCATGCGGCACGACCCGCAGCTTCTCCTCGAAGGCTGCTTCTATGCCGGCTTCGCCATGCGCGCGCCCGTCTGCTACATCTATATCAGAGGCGAGTATGTTCGCGAGCGCGAGCGCCTGCAGGCCGCCATCGACGAAGCCTATGCAGCCAAGCTGATCGGCAAGAACAATATCCATGGCTGGGATTTCGAGATTTACCTGCATCACGGCGCGGGCGCGTATATTTGCGGCGAGGAAACCGCGCTGCTCGAAAGTTTGGAGGGCAAGAAGGGTCAGCCGCGCCTGAAGCCGCCATTTCCCGCCAATGCCGGGCTATGGGGCGCGCCGACCACGGTGAACAATGTCGAATCCATCGCCGTCGTGCCCGATATTCTGCGGCGCGGCGCGACCTGGTTCGCCGCGCTTGGGACGGCCCAACAACACCGGCACCAAGCTCTTCTGCATTTCCGGCCATGTGAACGAGCCGTGCAATGTCGAGGAGGAGATGGGCATCCCCTTGCGCGAGCTGATCGAAAAGCATGCGGGCGGCGTGCGAGGCGGCTGGGACAATCTGCTTGCCGTCATTCCTGGCGGCTCCTCAGTTCCATGCGTTCCGGGCAATATGTGCCAGGAACTGCTGATGGACTTCGACAGCCTGCGCGAAGTGCAATCCGGCCTCGGCACCGCCGCAGTCATCGTAATGGACAAATCCACCGATATCATCAAGGCCATTGCCCGCCTCGCTTATTTCTACAAGCATGAGAGCTGCGGCCAGTGCACGCCATGCCGCGAGGGCACCGGCTGGATGTGGCGCGTGCTGGAGCGCATGGTGAGAGGCGATGCCACCCGCCGCGAGATCGACATGCTTCTCGATGTATCGAAGCAGATCGAGGGCCATACGATTTGCGCGCTCGGCGACGCTGCGGCCTGGCCGGTGCAGGGGCTGATCCGGCATTTCCGTCATGTCATCGAGGAGCGGATGGACCAGCACGCACGGCCGGTCCGCAACAGGGTTCCAACCGCGGCGGAGTAACGCATGAAGCACCTTGCGCAAATCAATATCGGGCGTCTGCTCCATCCGCAGGGCGATCCCCGGGTCGCGGATTTCTTCGACAATCTGGACCGCATCAACGCCGCCGCCGAGCGCATGCCCGGTTTTGTGTGGCGCTTGAAGGACGATAGCGGCAATGCCACGTCCATCAGCGCCTACGAAGATCCAACTCTCATCCTCAATATGTCGGTCTGGGAGAGTGCCGAGACCTTCGAGAAATTCGTCTGGCAGACGGTGCATGCGAATTTCTACAGACGGCGCACCGGCTGGTTCGAGCCGCTGCCGGAGCCGCATTTCGCCATGTGGTGGATCGAGCCGGGCCATGTGCCGACACCGGCAGAGGGCAGGGCCCGGCTGGAGCATCTCGCCCAACACGGACCCAGCGATCACGCCTTCGCCTGGGAAGACCTGGCCAGCGCCAGGCTATGGCGCGAGGCTCGCTGCGGCTGACGCTGCCACGGCCTATTGGTCGTGACGCGGAGTTGCTTGGCGGTTCAAGGGCGAGGGACGGATGCGAGGCGTTGTGCTGGGTTTCGACACTGCGACGGGCAAAGGCGTGATAAGCGGCGACGACGCCAATCGATATAGCGTCGACAGAGCCGGCCTTGGCGATGGCATCCATTCGCTGATGCCCGGGAAGAAAGTGGACTTCGTCGCCGAGAATGGTCGCGCGACGTCGGTTTTCCCGATAGCAGGCGACTTTTCCACTAGGAGAGAAGAACAAATGGGTGGCTGCGCTGCTGGCCTTTATTGCCGGCGGTCTCGGAATTCACAAATTCTACCTGGGGAAAAACACCGCCGGGATCATTATGCTTGTCGTTTTTCTCGGCGGTATTATTCTGGCGGCTATTCCGACGATCATCATCAGCGTCGTCGCGTTCATCGAATGCGTCATTTACGTCGTGAAAAGCGAACAGCAATTTTACGATGAATATGTCGTTGGTGACCGCGCCTGGTTTTAAGCAGGCTTCGCTGTTGCCCCGTACTGTGGCGCGAAGCGCGCTGTTCCCGTCCCGAATACCGCTCGCACCTGGCGTAGTCTTGCGCGCGAGCCAAACTGGTTTAAATCTCAGAGAAAATATGACTCATGGGAGGATCTGCCTTGCCTGTTTTGCGCATGGCGCGCAAGGCAACCGGAGGGTATCGTTGCACCGATGGGGAGCTTGGGAAGCGATGGTGGGCAGAATTGGACGTTTTTTTACGGCGATCGGCCTTGTACTTTTGGTCGCGGCTTGGCTTTGGTGGCTTTATGCCTACCGTTCGGCGGCTGCGATAGACTGCCTTTATCTGCCGGACGCGACGTGTCCGGCGGCACAGAATTTGTCACCTCTCGTCGCCTTACCACCCTATGAGCCGATGGTGCTCTGGGCCGGTGCGGTGGCGGTGCTGCTTGGCGCGGTCTTGCGCGTCACCGCAAGGGCTTGAGAGCAGCGGCGGCTGTTGATACAACTGCGCGGGCGGCGTGGTTTCGCGCCGGTCGATATTCCGTGTGCGAATTCCAGCATGGAAACGGTGTAGAAAGGGCGTAAAGAGATTTCGCCCTATGGTCAGCGCGCGCCGGCGAGGGTATAGAGCGGACGCGCCGAAACACCTTGTCGCCGCCGACGGCGCACGACATATGCCTTGTCCGCAGGACTGGTACCCTGAGAAGCGCGATCCGGAGAAGTGGATTGCCGAATTTTCCCGCAAGATCCGCGCGAAAGCAAAAAAGATGAGCGGCCAATGCCAAAATTGATCATCAATGACAAGGCCGTGGAGGTCGAGGACGGCCTTAACCTGCTGCAGGCCTGCGAGCGGGCGGGCGAAGAAATCCCGCGCTTTTGCTATCATGAGCGGCTCTCCATCGCCGGCAATTGCCGCATGTGCCTCGTCGAGGTTGTGGGCATGCCGAAGCCTGTCGCTTCCTGCCATATGAACGTCAGCGACCTGCGGCCCGGCCGCGACGGTACGCCGCCGACCAGGTACGCACGGACAGCGCGACCGTGAAGAAGGCACGCGAAGGCGTGATGGAATTCCTGCTGATCAACCATCCGCTGGATTGCCCGATCTGTGATCAGGGCGGCGAGTGCGATCTGCAGGACCAGGCGATGGCCTATGGCGTCGATGGCTCGCGCTTCCGGGAGAATAAGCGCGCCGTCGAGGACAAGAATATCGGGCCGCTGATCAAGACCATCATGACACGCTGCATCCAATGCACGCGCTGCGTCCGCTTCATGACCGAGGTCGCGGGCGTCTCCGAACTCGGCGCCATCGGGCGCGGCGAGGACATGGAGATCACCACCTATCTCGAACGCGGCATGACCTCGGAGCTGTCGGGCAACATCATCGACCTCTGTCCGGTCGGCGCGCTAACCTCCAAGCCATACGCATTCAAGGCGCGGCCCTGGGAACTGCGCAAGACTGAGAGCATCGACGTCATGGACGGGCTCGGCTCGAATATCCGCGTCGACGCACGCAGGTCGCGAGATCATGCGCATTCTGCCGCGCAACCACGACTGGGTGAATGAGGAGTGGATTTCCGACAAGGCGCGTTTCGTCTGGGATGGCGTCCGGCGCGGACGGCTCGACCGCCCCTATATCCGCCGCGAAGGCAAGTTGCGCGAAGCGAGCTGGAACGAGGCCTTCGCTGAAATCGTCGAGCGGGTCAAGGCGGCGGGCGGTGCGAAGATCGGCGCGATCGCGGGCGATCTGGCGCCTGTGGAAGATATGTTTGCGCTGAAATCGCTGTTCCGGAAGCTTGGCTCGCCGCATCTGGAATGCCGGCAGGATGGCTCACCGTTCGATCCCGCCGCCGGCAGAGCGACCTATATCTTCAATTCCGCGATCGCCGGGCTGGAGGAGGCGGATGCGCTGCTGCTGGTCGGCACCAATCCGCGCCATGAAGCGGCGGTGCTGAATGCGCGCATCCTCAAGGGCTGGCGCAGCGGGCGGCTGAAGATCGGCGTGATCGGCGAGGCGGCGGACCTCACCTACGAATATGACTATCTTGGCGCGGGTCCCCAGACACTGCTGGATGTCGCCGAGGGCAGGCACCCATTCGCGGATGTGCTGAGGAACGCCACCTGCCCGATGATGATCCTGGGTCAGGGCGCGCTTGCCCGTTTCGACGGCGCGGCGATCCTGCGCCTCGCCGCCCGGACCGCGAAAAACCTGAATATGCTAAAGCCGGATGAAGGCTGGAACGGCTTCAATATTCTCCACGAAGCTGCGGCCCGCGTCGGCGGTCTGGATCTCGGCTTCGTCCCGCAACAAGATGGCCTCGCGCTCGATGCGATGCTGGAGGGCGCTCGTGACGGCGACATCGAACTGCTCTATCTGCTCGGCGCCGACGAGGTGGAGATGAGCCAGACCGGCGACGCTTTCGTGGTTTATCAGGGTAGCCACGGCGATCGCGGCGCGCGCTTCGCCGACATCATCCTGCCCGGCGCCGCCTACACTGAAAAAAGCGCGACTTACGTCAATACCGAAGGCCGGGTGCAGATGGCACAGCGCGCTGTCTTCCCGCCGGGCGATGCGCGCGAGGATTGGACGATCATCCGCGCCCTTTCGGAAAAGCTGGACGCGAAGCTGCCTTTCGACAGCTTGTCCGAACTGCGCGCCAAACTTTACGCGGAATATCCCCATTTCGCCGCGACCGACGAGATTGCGCCGGGCAACATTTCTGATATCGAGGCGCTCAGCGTCGGCGACATCAAATTCGAAGATATTGCATTCACTTCGGCGGTCGAAGATTTCTACCAGACAAACCCCATTGCGCGAGCCTCGGCGATCATGAACGAACTCTCCGCCTTGACGCGCGAGCAGGACCACGGAGCGACCGGCACCGATGGCTGAAATTTGGAGCAACTTACGGTTATGCCGCTGGTGGTCATCGTTGGTGCAGAGCCTCGTTCTGCTCGTTGCGGTGCTGGCTGGCCGTCGCCTATCTGCTGCTCGCCGACCGCAAGATCTGGGCGGCGGTGCAACTCCGGCGCGGGCCTAATGTCGTCGGCGCTTTCGGGCTGCTGCAAAGTTTCGCCGATCTGCTGAAATTCGTGCTCAAGGAGCCGGTGATCCCGGCAGGCGCGGACAAGACCGTATTCCTGATGGCGCCCATCGTGACGTCGGTGCTGGCGCTGTCCGCGTGGGCGGTCATTCCGCTCGACCAGGGCTGGGTGGTCGCCGACATCAATGTCGGCATCCTCTATATCTTCGCCATCTCCTCGCTCGGCGTTTACGGCGTGATCATGGGCGGCTGGGCGTCGAACTCGAAATATCCGTTTCTTGGCGCGCTGCGTTCGGCCGCGCAGATGGTTTCCTACGAAGTCTCCATCGGGTTCGTCATCATCACGGTGCTGCTCTGCGCCGGGATCGCTGAACATCTCCGAGATCGTCAAGGCGCAGGATACCGCCTATGGCGTGCTGGGCTGGTACTG
This sequence comes from uncultured Alphaproteobacteria bacterium, assembly GCA_963731855.1. GTDB lineage: Bacteria > Pseudomonadota > Alphaproteobacteria > Rhizobiales > Rhodomicrobiaceae > R-RK-3. Next base: position 218,849 of record CAVSXH010000006.1, read on the forward strand.
GCTGCCGCTGTTTCCGATGTTCATCATCTTCTTCGTGTCGGCGCTGGCGGAGACGAACCGGCCGCCCTTCGATCTGGCCGAGGCTGAGTTGGAGCTCGTCGCGGGCTTCATGGTGGAATATTCCTCGACGCCCTATCTCTTGTTCATGCTGGGCGAATATGTGGCGATCGCCACGATGTGCGCCCTGATGACGATATTGTTTCTCGGCGGCTGGCTGCCGCCCGTCAATATCGTGCCTTTCACCTGGGTGCCTGGCATCATTTGGTTCCTGCTGAAACTCTGCTTTGCATTTTTCATGTTCGCGATGGTGAAGGCCATCGTCCCGCGCTACCGCTACGACCAGCTCATGCGGCTCGGCTGGAAGGTCTTCCTGCCCATCTCGCTGGCCATGGTGGTGATTGTGGTGCGCGGCGACGAATGCTGCGAATTCTGCTGCATCAATCTCGCGCCCTATAAACTGACAAGGAGCCGCCCATGGCCGGCATAGCCCAATCGATCAAATCCGCCATGCTGGCCGAGTTCTTCTCGGCCTTCTGGCTCGGCATGAAATATTTCTTCCGCCCCAAATCGACTGTGAACTACCCTTATGAGAAGGGGCCCATCTCGCCGCGCTTCCGGGGAGAGCACGCGCTGCGTCGTTATCCGAACGGCGCCGAGCGCTGCATTGCCTGCAAGCTCTGCGAGGCGATCTGCCCCGCGCAGGCGATCACCATCGAGGCCGGGCCGCGCCGCAATGACGGCACGCGCCGCGCCACCCGCTACGACATCGACATGGTGAAATGCATCTATTGCGGCTATTGCCAGGAGGCGTGCCCGGTGGACGCCATTGTCGAGGGGCCGAATTTCGAATTCGCCACCGAAACGCGGGAAGAGCTGCTCTACGATAAGGAGAAGCTGCTGGCGAACGGCGACCGCTGGGAGCGGCTGCTGGCGAAAAACCTCGAACTGGACGCGCCGTATCGCTGAGAAGCGAAGCTGTTCGTCGGCACCTTGCCAAATGGCATCCAATTGAAATGCTCGATCGCCCTCAAGGGCCCGAAGGGCGACGACACAATGGGTTTCGAAGTGCCCGCTGCGCTGAATGCGGCAGCGTTTCCCTGCATCCCGGGCACCCGCGACGACAAAAAATCTTGAACTGGAGCCGCGCTACCGCTAACCCTTCTTGCGTCTGGCACGCTTCGCATGCGGCGTGCCGTAAGCGGTGACCCCAAGGCAGGCTCAGATGGGGGAAAACTGCGGCTTTCGCCTTCGCGGGCGCGCGGCGCGGCGTATTGAGACAAGGCCAAAGAATAAAATGTCAAAGATGCGGACTCACCGATGACCCTCGCCGGATTTTTCTTCTACGTCTTCGCCTTCGTCACGATCGCTTCGGCGGTGATGGTCATCAGCGTGCGCAATCCGGTGCATGCGGTGCTGTTCCTCATCCTGGCGTTCTTCAACGCGGCGGGCTTGTTCGTGCTGCTCGGCGCCGAATTCATCGCCATGATCCTGGTCATCGTCTATGTCGGCGCGGTGGCGGTGCTGTTCCTGTTCGTCGTGATGATGCTGGATGTGGACTTCGCCGAATTGCGCGCCGGCTTCCAGAAATATCTGCCCGTCGGCGGGCTGATCGGGGCTTTGCTGCTGGCGGAGCTGCTGCTGGTCGCCAGCGCCTGGACGATCGCGCCGCAAGGGGCGCTGCAGATCGCCGAGCGCATTCCCGGCCGCTGAGACGATGACCAATGCGGAAGCCATCGGCCGGGTCCTTTACACGAAATATGTGTACTACTTCCAGCTTTCCGGCCTCGTCCTCCTGATCGCGATGATCGGCGCCATCGTCCTCACGCTCCGCCACCGCGAAGGCGTGAAGCGGCAGAGCATCGCCGTGCAGGTGGCGCGCGATCCGCGCACCGCCATCGAGATCAAGAAGGTCGAAACAGGCAGGGGCATTTAGAGCATGATCCGCAAAAGTGGACGCCGGTTTTGCGATAAAGATCATGCTCAGGCAAAGAGCTAGAGCCTGTTGAACGGACGCTAGCGGGCGAAAGATCGAGCGGATATCATGGAAATCGGACTACCCCATTATCTGAGCGTCGGCGCGATCCTGTTCACGCTCGGCGTCTTCGGCATTTTCCTGAACCGCAAGAATGTCATCGTCATTCTGATGTCGGTCGAGCTGATGCTGCTGGCGGTGAACATCAATCTGGTCGCGTTCTCTTCGTTCCTCGGCGATCTCACCGGGCAGATTTTCGCGCTTGTTCATCCTCACCGTCGCGGCCGCCGAAGCGGCGATCGGGCTCGCCATCGTCGTCGTCTACTACCGCAATCGCGGCTCCATCGCCGTCGACGACATCAATCTCATGAAGGGCTGAGGAGCGGCATGTATTCAGCCATCGTCTTTCTGCCGCTGATCGGCGCGCTCCTGGCGGGGTTCTTCGGCCGGTGGCTCGGCGCGAAAGGCGCCGGCAGCGCTCACCAGCGCGCTGCTCAGCGCCAGCGCCGTGCTGTCCTGGATCGCCTTGTACCGCGTCGGCCTGACGGGCGAGGACATGCGCGTTCCGGTCTTCGAATGGGTGACATCGGGCGATCTCCAGGCGAACTGGTCGCTGCGCATCGACACGCTGACCGCCGTGATGCTGGTGGTGGTGAACACCGTCTCGGCGCTCGTGCACATCTATTCCATCGGCTACATGTCGCATGATGACGGACAGCCGCGCTTCTTCGCCTATCTGTCGCTGTTCACCTTCGCCATGCTGATGCTGGTCACGGCGGACAATCTCCTGCAGCTGTTCTTCGGCTGGGAGGGCGTCGGCCTCGCCTCCTATCTGCTGATCGGCTTCTGGTATCACAAGCCTTCCGCCAACGCCGCCGCGATCAAGGCGTTCATCGTCAACCGGGTCGGCGATTTCGGCTTCGCGCTCGGGCATCTTTGCCGTTTTCACCGTGTTCGGCACCATCTCGTTCGACACCATCTTCGCGTCCGCGCCGGACCAGGTCGGCAAGACCATGGAGTTTCTCGGCTATCAGCTCGACACGCATGACGCGTGATCTGCCTCTTGCTGTTCGTCGGCGCGATGGGCAAATCGGCGCAATTCCTGCTGCACACCTGGCTGCCCGACGCGATGGAGGGTCCGACCCCGGTCTCAGCGCTCATCCATGCCGCGACCATGGTGACGGCGGGCGTGTTCATGGTGGCGCGCCTGTCGCCGCTGTTCGAGCTGGCGCCGGTCGCGCTGCAGGTGGTGACGGCGGTCGGCGCGATCACGGCATTCTTCGCCGCGACGGTCGGCGTGGCGCAGAACGACATCAAGCGCGTCATCGCCTATTCCACCTGCTCGCAGCTCGGCTATATGTTCGTGGCGATGGGTGTCGGCGCCTATTCCGCCGGCATGTTCCATCTGTTCACCCACGCCTTCTTCAAGGCGCTGCTGTTCCTTGGTGCCGGCTCGGTGATCCATGCGCTGCATGACGAGCAGGACCTGCGCAACATGGGCGGATTGCGCAAGGGCATTCCCGTAACCTTCATCATGATGGTGATCGGCACGCTCGCGCTCACCGGGTTCCCTTTCACATCGGGCTATTTCTCCAAGGACATGATCATCGAGGTGGCGCACGCCCGGCATACGGAAGTGGCGGAGTACGCCTTCATCCTGCTGGTGATCGCCGCCTTCCTGACCAGCTTCTATTCATGGCGGCTGATCTTCATGGCCTTCTTCGGCGCGCCGCGTTATGACGAGGAAACCGCGAAGCACGTGCATGAATCGCCGCTGGTGATGCTGATGCCGCTCGGCGTTCTGCGCTGCGGCGCGCTTGTTGCCGGCTATTGCTTACCCATGATATTTCGTCGGCGAAGCTTATGTCGCGTTCTGGCGCACTTCGCTGTTCACCGCGCCGGACAACCACATCCTGCAAGACGCGCATCACGGCCCGGAATGGGTGGCGTGGCTGCCGACGGTCATGATGGCGGGCGGCTTCGCGGTGGCCTATCTCTCGTACATCGCCTTCCCGGAGATCCCGGCCTGGACGATGCGGACTTTCAAGCCGATCCACGCCTTCCTCTACAACAAATGGTATTTCGACGAGCTATACGACTGGATCTTCGTGCGGCCCATTTAAATGGCTGGCGCGCGTGCTTTGGAAGACAGGCGACGAGCGGCATCATCGACGGGCTCGGCCCTGACGGGATTTCCGCCCGCGTCATCGACATCACCAACCGCGTGGTGCGGCTGCAGACCGGCTTCGTCTATCACTACGCCTTCGTCATGCTGATCGGCATCGCGCTGATCACGTCCTATTTTGCCTATGTCTACTGGGCGCAGTTCTGGAAAGGCTTCTGAGCGTCATGACCAGCTGGCCGATCCTTTCCACCGTCATCTTCCTGCCGCTCGCGGGTGCCGCCTTCATCTTCATCCTGCGCGGCGACGACGGCGCGGCGATGCGTAACGCGCGCTATGTCGCCCTCTGGACGACCATCGTCACCTTCGTCGTGTCACTGCTGCTCTGGCGCGACTTCGACGCCTCGACCGCCGCCTTCCAATTCGTCGAAAAGCATGACTGGATCGGCGGCAAGATCACCTATCACATCGGCGTCGACGGCATTTCGATGCTGTTCGTCATCCTGACGACCTTCCTGATGCCGCTGTGCATCCTGGCGAGTTGGCGCTCCATCGAGACGAGCGTCCGGGAATATATGATCGCCTTCCTGGTGCTGGAGACGCTGATGATCGGCGTGTTCTGCGCGCTCGATCTCGTCGTCTTCTACCTGTTCTTCGAGGGCGGCCTGATCCCGATGTTCATCATCATCGGCGTCTGGGGCGGCAAGCGGCGCGTCTATGCCAGCTTCAAATTCTTCCTCTACACGCTGCTCGGCTCGGTGCTGATGCTGCTCGCCATCATGGCGATGTATTGGCAGGCCGGCACCATGGACATCCCGACGCTGCTCGCGTTCGATTTCCCGGCCGATATGCAAGTCTGGCTGTGGATCGCGTTCTTTGCCTCCTTCGCGGTGAAAATGCCGATGTGGCCGGTGCATACATGGCTGCCCGACGCGCATGTCGAGGCGCCGACCGCCGGCTCGGTGATCCTGGCAGGCGTACTGCTGAAGATGGGCGGCTATGGCTTCTTGCGCTTCTCCATCCCGATGTTCCCGCTCGCATCCGCCGATCTTGCGCCGCTGGTGTTCGCGCTCAGCATCGTCGCGATCATCTACACCTCGCTGGTCGCTTTCGCGCAGGAGGATGTGAAGAAGCTGATCGCCTATTCGTCGGTGGCGCATATGGGCTTCGTCACCATGGGCGTGTTCACGCTGACGACACAGGGCGTACAGGGCGGCATCTTCCAGATGCTCAGCCATGGCATCGTCTCGGGCGCGCTGTTCCTTTGCGTCGGCGTCATCTATGACCGGATGCACACGCGCGAAATATCCGCCTATGGCGGGCTCGCGGACCGGATGCCGCTTTACGCCTCCTGCTTCATGGTCTTCACCATGGCCAATGTCGGTCTGCCCGGCACCAGCGGCTTCGTCGGCGAATTCCTGGCGCTGCTCGGCGCATTCCGAGGTCAACACCTGGGTCGCGCTGTTCGCCACCTCCGGCATCATCCTCTCCGCCGCTTACGCGTTGTGGCTCTATCGCCGGGTGATCTTCGGCAAGCTGGAAAAGCCGTCCCTCGCGAACATTCTCGACCTGACGCCCGCGCGAAGCCGTCATCCTGATCCCGCTGGCGGTCGCTCACCATCCTGTTCGGCGTCTATCCAAAACCGGTGATGGACGTGACCGCCGTATCCGTGCAGAAGCTGATCGCGGACTACAATCAGGACCTTGAAGCGGCCACGCGATCAAAACTCGCCGCCGCGGAGGAGAAATAATGCCGCTTCCGGCTCTTCAGGACTACGCGCCGATCTTTCCGGAGATCTTCCTCGCGGTTTCGGCGATGCTGCTCCTGATGTACGGCGTATTCGCTGGCGACAGCGAAAGCGAGGCGCCCGGCTGGCTCGGCATTTCTCTGCTGGTCGCAACCGGCTTCTTCATCGTCAATCAAGGGCCAGGCGACGATGCAGCTTGCCGACGGCGCCGTCATCGTTGACCCGTTCGCGCGCTTCATGAAGCTTCTGATCCTCGCCGGCTCCGCTTTCGCGCTCATCCTATCCTTCGACTATCTGCGCGACGCCAAGATCCTGAAATTCGAGTTTCCCGTGCTGGTGCTGCTTGTCGACGGTCGGCATGCTGCTGATGGCGTCGGCCAATAACCTCATCTCGCTCTATCTGGCGCTCGAATTGCAGAGCCTGGCGCTTTACGTGCTCGCCGCCTTCCGACGCGACTCGGTGTTCTCCGCCGAGGCGGGGCTGAAATATTTCGTGCTCGGCGCGCTGTCCTCCGGCCTGCTGCTTTATGGCTGCTCGCTGGTCTACGGCTTCACCGGCACGACCAGCTTCACCGGCATCGCCGCCGTTCTGCAGGGACCGGAGCGCTCGATCGGACTGATCTTCGGTCTGGTATTCCTCCTGTCGGGCATCGCCTTCAAGCTCTCCGCCGTGCCGTTCCATATGTGGACGCCGGACGTCTATCAGGGTGCGCCGACGCCGGTGACGGCCTTCCTCGCCGCCGGACCGAAAGTCGCCGCTTTCGCCATGCTGATCCGCGTGGTGCAAGACGCGTTCCCGGCTGCCGCGAGCGACTGGAAGCAGATCATCATCGCAATTTCGGTCGGCTCGATGGTGCTCGGCGCCTTCGCGGCGATCGGGCAGACCAATATCAAGCGGCTGATGGCCTATAGCTCCATCGGCCATGTCGGCTACGCACTGGTGGGGCTTTCCACCGGGACGCCCGAGGGTATTCAGGGCGTGCTCATCTATCTCGCCATCTATGTTCCGATGACGCTCGGCACCTTCGCCTGCATTCTCGCCATGCGGCGCGGCGGCAACGCATGTGGAGGACATTGCCGAGCTATCCGGCCTGTCGCGGCGGCAGCCGATGCTGGCCTTCATGCTCGCCATATTGCTGTTTTCCATGGCGGGCATTCCGCCGCTGGCAGGTTTCTTCGCCAAATTCTACGTATTTCTGGCCGCCATCCAATCGGGCCTGTTCTGGCTGGCGGTGGTCGGCGTCGTGACATCGGTGATCAGCGCCTTCTATTATCTGGCGATCATCTCCAAAATGTACTTCCAGGAACCGGCGGAGGCGTTCGAGCCGATGACGGCGAAACTCCGCTTCGTGCTGGCCGTGATGGGCATCATCACCTTGTTCCTTTTCATCCCGCTCAACATTCTGGTAACGGCCGCCGACGCCGCTGCCAGATCGCTGTTCTAGGCCCGCCGAGATGCACCATGGCGGCCTCGACCTGCCGAGCGGATACCGCCTGGTATTCCACGAGACGATCGAACTCCACCAATGCCGAAGCGCTCCGGCTGGCGGCTGCCGGGGGAAGCAAGCGGACTGTGGATCTGGGCGGGCGCGCAGCAGGCCGGACGCGGCCGCGCCGGACGAAGCTGGGCCTCGCCCGCCGGCAATCTGCACGCCAGCCTGCTTCTGCGCCCGCGCGTGCCTCTCGCCACAGCCTTGCAGCTTTCGCTGCTGGCGGGCGTCGCCGCGCATGACGCCGTCAGCGCCCTGGCCGCCGGCGCAGGCGCGGCTCCTGCGATCCGGCTGAAATGGCCGAACGACATCCTGCTGAACGACGCCAAGCTCGGCGGCATTCTGCTCGAAAGCCGGGCCGGATGCGGAAGAGGATGCCGCCGCCGTGGTGATCGGCACCGGCCTCAACCTGTCGCGCGCGCCCGGCGATCTGGCGCGGCCCGTTGCGAGCCTTGCGGATGCCGGCATCGGCGGTGGAGCCCGCGCAGGCCTTCGCCGCGCTTGCCTGGGCGACGGCCGAATGGCTTGCTCATTGGCAGGAAGGCGACGGGCTTCGAAACCATACGCGGTGCGTGGCTGGAACGAGCCAAGCCGCTCGGTGGCCCCATTTCGGTGCGTCTTGGAGCGGAGCTGGTCAGCGGCACATTTCTCGGCATCGACGAGATCGGCGCCTTGCGCCTCGCGACCGAAAGCGGCGAGCGGCGCATCACGGCGGTGCGACGTAGTCGATCGAAGATGACATTTAGTCCCGCGCGAAGCAGGGCCACCGATTTGCGTCAGAACAATTCGATCCATCAAAACAAAGAAGTAGAGCCCCGTCCTGGTTCCATCAGGACGGATCGAGCTTGTAGAGGATCGTTTGCGCAAAAAGTTGGGAGCCGCGCTTGCGCAGACGCAAAAAGATAACATGGGTTTCGGGCGGACGCCGAGCGTATGAAGCGCAGTTGGAAGCGCCAGGCCGAGGCTAAGGACAGGCATGAAGCGCGGAAGTAAGGACAATGAGCTGGTCTTCCTGCCCCTTGGGGGGGTGGGCGAGATCGGCATGAATGTCTATCTCTACGGTTTCGGCTCCGCCCGCCGCCGCCAATGGCTGATGGTCGATCTCGGCGTCACCTTTCCGGACGACCGCGAGCCCGGCGTCGATATCGTGCTCCCCGATCTCCGCTTCATCGAGAAGGAGCGCGGCAACCTTCTCGGCATCGTGCTGACTCATGCGCATGAGGACCATTTCGGCGCGGTTCCCGAAATGTGGCCGCGGCTCGGCGTGCCGGTCTACGCGACGCGCTTTCCCATCGCGATGCTGAAGGAAAAGCTGTCGGAGACGCCGTGGCGGAATGATGTGCCGCTGCACGAGGTGCCGCTCGGTGGCCGGCTGACCATCGGGCCGTTCGATATCGAGTTCGTCAATATGGCGCATTCCATCCCGGAAACCAGCGCCTTGGCCATTCGAACCGAGCTGGGCACCGTTCTGCATTCGGCGGATTGGAAGATCGACGCCGATCCCGGGCGTCGGCGCGCCGACCGATGAAGCCAAACTCCGCCGCTCTCGGCGATGAAGGCGTCGACGTGCTGCTCAGCGACAGCACCAACGTTCTGAGCGACGGCTTTACCGCATCCGAGAAACGCGTCGCCGTCTCGCTCGGCGAGATCATCAAACGGGCGCGAGGCCGGGTGGCGATCACCAGCTTTGCCTCCAGCGTGGCGCGGCTTCTGGCGGTGGCCAAGGCCGCCGAAGCCGCCGACCGGCATCTGGTGCTGGTGGGACGCTCCATGCATCGCATCGTCGACCTCGCCCGCGAGACCGGCCTCTGGCCCGCGCGCGTGAAAACGCTCGGCGAGGAGGATTACGGCCATCTGCCGCCGGAAACGGTGGTCGCGCTGCTGACCGGCAGCCAGGGCGAGCCGCGCGCCGCGCTTGCCCGCATCGCCGACGATCAGCATCCGCAAGTGACGCTGACGCGCGGGGATCTGGTGATTTTCTCGGCGCGCACGATTCCCGGCAACGAGTATGCCGTGATCCGCATCCAGAACAAGCTGGCCGATCGGGGCGTGGAGGTGATCACCGAATGGCCGGAGGGGCCGATCCACGCCTCGGGTCACCCGCGCCAGGGCGAGATTGCCGCTGCTTTACGAATGGCTGCGGCCGAAAATCGTCATTCCCGATGCATGGCGAGCCGCGTCATCTGGAAGCGCAGGTGAGCTTTGCGCGCGCCAAGGGGATCGGCGCGCTCAGCGCGGTGCGCAACGGTGCGATGGTGCGGCTGCTGCCGGGCGAGGCGGAGATCATCGGCGAAGCGCCCGTAGGGCGCATCTATCGCGACGGGACAGTTGCTCATTCCCGGCGACGAGGAGTGCATCCGCGAGCGGCGCAAGCTGAGCTTCGTCGGCAGCGTGGTGGTTTCGATCGCGATCACCAAGGCGGGCGAGTTGGCCGCCGATCCGCAAGTGGTGCTCACCGGCATCCCCAAGCTCGATGCCGACGGGGAGAGTTTCGAGCACATTGCCGAGAAGGCCGCCATCGGCGCCATGATCAGCATTCCGCGCCCGCGCCGAAAAAGCCCGGATCTGGTCAGTGAAGCGGTGCGCAAATCGGTGCGCGCGGCGATCAACGCGGCCTGGGGCAAGAAGCCCATATGCAATGTGCTGGTATCCGTAGTCTAATTGCGGCGCTCGGAGACGAGAAACCGAGCTTGATCCGCAAAGTGGAAGCCCGCCGTGCGATCGAGACCGTGCTCAAGAATAGACCGAAGGGAACCGCATTGATCGGACGCCTGAACCACGTCGCGATTGCCGTCGCCGATATGGAGGCGGCCTGCGCGACCTACCGCAATCTGCTCGGCGCCAAGCTGTCGGATGCGGTGCCGCAACCCGATCATGGCGTGACGACGGTGTTCGTCGAGCTGCCCAATACCAAGATCGAGCTTCTGGAGCCGCTCGGCGCCGACAGCCCGATCGCAAAATTTCTGGAGCGCAACCCGAGCGGCGGCATCCATCACATCTGCTATGAGGTCGACGACATTCACGCCGCGGCGCGTTCGCTGATCGAGAAAGGCGCAAGGGTTCTCGGCGATGGCGAGCCGAGGATCGGCGCCCATGGCAAGCCGGTGCTATTCCTGCATCCGAAGGATTTCTGCGGCACACTGACCGAGCTTGAACAAGCGTGAGGCCGGCTGAGCCTTTTCCGTTCCGATTGAATCGGAACGGGGCTCTACTCTTTTGTTTTGCATTTTCTCGACGCAAAACCGGTATCCACTTTGCTGGAAAATGCTCTAGAAATGGACACTTCTATGCCAGACTTGCCTGGCAATGAAGCGAAGGCGCACGGATGAGCGTCCCATCGCGATCGGCCTCTATTTCATCTGCTGGTGGCTGGCGTTTTTCATCATGCTGCCTATCGGCGTGCGCACCCGGAGCAGGACGAGGTGGAGCCCGGCATGGCGGACAGCGCACCGATCGCTCCCCATCTTTGGCGCAAGGCGCTTGGCGCGACCATCCTCGCGGCGATCATCTTCGCCGCCGCGTATGTGGTCATCGCCTACCGGCTGATTCCGCTGGAGCTGTTCCCCACCTCGCTCTGACCACGCTAATTTAAGTGAAGGCGGCGGAAGCAGAGGGCTAGTTTCGCTTGATCCTTTTCGTGTCAGGCCCGCCGAGCAACTTCGTATCCGGGCCTCCGAGCGACTTTGTGTCCGGCCCACCGAGCGACTTCGTGTCGGGTCCGCCGAGGAATTTGCGGGAGGGCGGGTCAGGTTGGGGATTGAAGCCCTTGGGATCTTGCAGGCGGTATTTGCTACCGACCGCCGTCCCGGATTCGACAGCTCGAGTCTTGCTGTTTTGAGCTGCATACGCGGCTCCGGGCAGCGCTGTAAACATTAGAGCTGCTGACAAGATCGCTACAGGCGTGTGTTTCATGGCCGCTTCCCATCTGCTTGTGGTTGATATCTAATGTCTTTGTCGCACGTGGCTTCAGGAAGGTTCATGTTCCGGGTCAGCGGACCTCGAGCAAGCTAGGGACAGGTTCACGGCACCGTCCGATCACAGTCGACGAGACTTGCAGGGCTGTCTTATGAAGAAGGACTATAACGCGCTGCACATGCTGCTTCCGGTGGACGAGATCGCGAAACACGTCGCCGAGATCTTGGCCGAAGCGGAATCCGACCCCCCTCCACCTCCGCAAGCGGTTGCTGATGCGCTGCTCGAAATGCTCACCCGTGAGTTCGAACCAGTATTGGGATCCCTTGCAGGCTGAGGTCAGGGCCGGCATGGAGCGCTGGGCGGCGGATAGCTGGTCTCGCATGGAGATGGACCCCGATAGGTGGTCTCTCCTAGACACGAAATTGGCGGATGCGCTGGCGGTTTTGCTGTTGAATACGGACTCAGGGGTTGGCCGGCGCGTTCTCACCGAAGCCTGCGCGTCGCCCGTCGAGGCGGTGCGGCTGATCGCTGAAGACTCTGTGCGCGAACTTGACCCGCCGTCCTGACGGCCGCGTCGGCCGGAGGTTTGCGCACACGGCCCAGAGCGGGATCGGTTGAAGTGGAAGCATTGAAGCCGGGAGGCCCGCTCTCAATTCTTTGCTGTCGCGCGATCGGACGGAAAACCGGATTCCACTTTTCCTGATCGCGCTCTAGACGCAAGCCTCGCGGTCCGAAATGCCGTTCCCCATCAATCGCAGATTTTCACTTCCTTGTACTTCGTACACCCCCACCCGCCGGATCTAAGCGGATGCCCCTGCACGCAAATCTTTTTGACCGTGCATTTTGGCGGCTTCTCAAAGCCAGGTTTTAATGCGTGAGCAGGCAGCACGATCGCGGCGGTCGATGCTGCGAATGCCAAGGCAAACAGCGTGGCTGAACGAGACATGGCGATCTCCTATGTTGGGTTCGTCTGCTCTGCATCCGGGACATTGGATGCGGGGCACACGACATTGGTCGGGCGAGGAGATTGAAAGGTTCATGCCGGGCAACTCGTCGCGTCTGGCACCCGTGCCGATGGCTGATGCCTTGCTGATCAATCGCAAACCTTCATTTGCTGCCAGTTCGCGCAGGTCTTGATCTTTGGATTTCCGGGCTTCCACGGCAAAAGTCCTGTCGATGCCGCGACGGCCAAGGCAAGAAATATTGCTGACCGAGACATGGCGTTCTTCTTTGTGGGGTTTTCCGTCCTCATCGAGCGCCGATAGACAGCGTCTTGAATGCCTAGGGTTAGTCGGGAACGCGGGCCGAAAGGTTCAGGGCAAGCCGGGGGGTTGCCGTCGCCGGGTCTGAAGGGGCCCGCCTTTTGCGGGAAGCGTCGAGAAGCATCGCTTCCACGCAATTGTGGCCGGGATCGACCCGGCCACAACGAATGGTGCATTTCGGTCTGACGCAATCAGCGCATGGGGCTTATTTGATCTCGATCACTAGTTCCTCACCCGCGCTGAGTTCGACGTCCATGTTCCGTTGCGCGTCGGTGAGGGTCTTGATGTGCTTCTCGGAGTTGATCTCCAGGACGTATTTCCCCGGCGGCAGCGTCAAGGCGTGTCCGGGGCTCGCTCCTGTGCCGACCTCCTGGCCTTCGGAATCTTTGACCGCGAAGTAAAGAACCCCGGCACTGCTATCGACGGCGATCGTTGCTGGTTGGAGCGTGGTCGTCTCGCCCGGCTTCACCTCGACGTCCTCCGGCCACATAACGTTGCCGAATTTGAGATTGAACCGCCCCGGGATAAGCGTCGTTGCGGATTTGGTCGAATAAAGTTCATCGACCTTCTCGCTTGTCTCCGGCTCCAGCACCTCCACGGAGGTCGCGCTCAATGGCTCGATCTTCAGATAGCCGGGTTTGATTTCGGTCGTTTCCCCGGCTTTGATCTCGATGCTGGTCCAGGTGCCGTTCCCGAACTTCACGCTATAGATGCCCGGAGCGAGCTCAGCGTCGGTATGATACGTGCTCAACTCATCGACCTTCTTCCCCGTCGCATCCATGACATCATGGTCGTGATGACCACCCAGGACTTTCATTCGCAGCTTGCCGAATTTCTGCACGGCGACAGTAATCTGCTTCTTCTTGGTCTTTCCGACTTCGGCTTCTTTCGCGGCCGCCTTACTCAACACCCTGGTCAGCTCCGAGGTGCTGTTGGCGTCGTAATAGCTGCCGCGCGCGACCCTGGCGATACATTGGAGCTGGCTGCGCGTCACCGTATCGACCCCGACCCCGACCGTATGCACCACCAGCCTGGCATCGGCGTCGGCCAGAGCCTTGGCCGCCGCGCAAGGGTCGGCATCACAGGTTTCCTTGCCGTCGCTGACCAGCACCACGACACGAGAGGCCGCCTCCTCGGCGCCGAGGTCCTGGGCGGCGAGGGTGAGGGCATAAGTGATGGGCGTGTAGCCCAGCGGCTGAAGTCCTTGCGCCTGGTCGACGATGGCTGCCTTGTTCGCCGAAACCGCGTCGAAGCCGGTCAGCAAGCTTGTGTCTTTGCAATTCTTTTTCGAGGTTGCCGATTGGTGGCCGTAAGCGCGGAACGACAGCCGCGTCTCGGGGCTAAGCGTGTTGACAAATTCGCGCGACGGCGGCTTTTGCTCCCTCCATGCGCGTCTTGCCGTCGGGCAGCGCCGCTTTCATGCTGCCCGAGGCGTCGAGCACCAGCGCGATGCTCTTGTCGGCCTCGGCGCGGGCAGGCAGGGTGGCAAGCCCGGTGCAAAGCAGCGCGGCTAAGGAGATTCTATAGTTGCACATCGCTCAGTCCTCTTCTTGGACCCGGCGGTTCTGCCGGAAAGGTTGCCTACTGACCTACGTCACGCTCATAACAGAAAAAGTTCATCGGCGGCCGGCGGATTGGGGACAGGAAAGCAAAAGCAGTGGTGAGGATGCGTGACGAAGCTGGAGGAGAACACCATGGTGCTCGAGGACAGCGGGACCGCCTCCGCGCAATCCGATCTGGAACTGCTGACGCAGCTTAATGCGCATTACATCAGGTCCGTCGCTGAATCGGATATAAAATGGTTCGACGAAAACCTGACCCAAGACTTTCTCAACTCGAACCCGGACGGGAGTCTTGAACTGCCTATGGCCATCATCCATGCGCGGACCAGGTTCACCAATGCGGCAGGCGGGCAAGGTGAAGGCAGGTACACGGATGTCTGGTCGCGCCAGTCCGGCCGCTGGCTGTGTGTGGCCGCCCGTGTGAATCGGCGTTGAGCGTTCTGAAACCCGATGCGCGGAAGTGATGTCCAAGTGGAAACAGCGAATTGCCCATTGCCGTCGGGCCAATTCTTTTAACTTACCATCCGTACGTACCCCGATTGGCTGACGACGCAGCCTCGTTTATTTCACTATGGTTGCCGCGAGCTCGCTCCCTGTCACATCGATCCGTGATCGGCATGAAGGCAGCTCGGCTGCGGGATACGTAACTTCTTATCAGACTTAGGTATTCGACCATTGCAAGTGGCGTGTCTGCTCCCACGGATGCATGATGCTGAACGGAGCAGCGAAGTGTCAGGCCAGCATCGAAAACAAAACGCGCCGACCCGTCAGGGGAGAAATACGATGAGTTACGTCATCTATCTGGCATCGGACCTGGGCCGAACAGATATTAGCATACGGCCCATGACCGCGATGCGCGCCATGCTCTTATGTTTGACGGCTCTCTTTGCCACCGGGGTCTGGGGAGCGATACTCTATTTCGGCACGCGCGCGCTGGGTATTCCGATCGGTGCCGGGTGGCTTGCCGTCGCGCTGGCCGTCATTTTCCTCTTGCTTCTGCTGGTGCTAAGCATGGCGGTCGTAGCATCGGACCGCCCTGACGATGACGACGCGCCCGGCGTCTGATCGACTGGCAAACCTTGAGAACGCCGTAGCCTCATGGCGGCTTGAGGGCGGGAGATTGGCGGCCTCGCATAAAGCATATTCACACACGAACTATACGGAAGCCAAAGGGTTAAGCTTTACCGGTGGTCTCCGAATGCGACTTTGGTCGGATAGTGGGTCCGTAGCCGGACCGGGTTTTGCCGACCTATGATCGGCCTTGACCTCGGTCTCGATAAAAAACAAACGGAGGAAGTGCATGACATCCAAATTACTCGCTGGTCTGATCGCCGGCGGAGCGGTGCTCGGCATGGCATGCGGGGGCGCTCAGGCGCAGCAAAACGCGCTGAGCTTCTTCGTCACCAGTGCTGGCTCCGGCAAGGGGGCCGATCTCGGCGGTCTCGAAGGCGCGGATAAGCATTGCCAGACCCTCGCCGAAGCGGCGGGTTCCCAAGGCAAGACATGGCGCGCCTATCTGTCGACGCAAGGAAGCGGTGCGGTTAATGCGCGAGATCGCATCGGCACCGGGCCTTGGACGAATTCCAAAGGCGTCGTCATCGCCAAGGACGTTGCAGAGTTGCATGGTACCAATAATCTGACCAAGCAGACCGCTATCACGGAGAAGGGCGCACCCATCAATGGCCGCGGCGACCAGCCTAATATGCACGACATCCTGACCGGCTCGCAGCCGGATGGCACTGCATTCTCAGGCGCTGATGACCGCACATGCGGCAATTGGACAAAGAGCGGCGCGGACGGCGCGGTCATGGTTGGCCATCATGACCGCACCGGGCTCGATGAGCAGCCACCGGCGAAGTCCTGGAACTCCTCGCACCCGTCGCGTGGCGGCTGCAGCCAGGAAGCGCTGAAAGGCACCGGTGGCGCGGGGCTGTTTTACTGCTTCGCGGCGAAATAGCGCTTCTTTCTGATGGCTGCTTACGGTCCGAAGCGTCAAGCGATCGGGCCGTAAAGCCAGACCATCCAAAAGCCGAATGCCAGGAATGGCCCGAACGGGATGCGCGAGGAACCCTCGACGTGCCGTCCGAGCACGACCGCGAATAGGACTCCGGCGAGCGCCGCGCAGCTTGCCCAGACCATGACCGAAGGCAGCCCTTCAAGGCCGAGCCAAGCTCCGGCGGCGGCGAAAAGCTTCGCGTCGCCAAGCCCTAGCCCGGAGCGGCCGCGCCAGGCGCGATAGCCACGGGCGACGGCGAAGAGGAACAAGAAACCTACCGCAGCCGAGCCCGCCCGCCACACGACGCCGTCCCATCCAAAGGCCAAGGCGAGCAGCGGACCGCTCGCAATGAGCGGCAGGGTGATCGCGTCGGGTAAGCGCATGCTGCGCAAGTCGATGATGCTGAGCGCAATGAGCGCCGCGGCGAGCAGCACCGAAACGGCGATGACGGCGAGTGGCACGGTTTCCACACGCAGTGGTACAAGGGCGAGGCCGACATAGAGGGCGGTCAGCAGGAACGGAGCAACCGGGAGGAGAAGGCGCGAGGCAAAGGCCGGTTTGTTCATGACCGTTTAGAGCCCATGCCATTCCGATTGCGTTGGAATAGGGCTCTCGTGATTTGTTTGAGTTGCATTTTCGGGACAGGAAAATGATCTACCTGCCGCCGCTATCAGGCGCCAATTCGGCGCCACCGGGCGCGCGATTCGGCAAGGAGGGATCATTTCTCTCGTCATACGTCAGCGATAAGGGCGCGGCCGGCGGTAAATCTCTTCCACCGTAGGGCGCTCTGGGGAATAAGGGTCGCCTTGCGGGAACGCCACGCTCTCGCGCACATGGCAATATCGCTTCCCGTTGATCTCCTGGTAGCAATATTGGCTGCAATAGCGGACACCGCCGCGCCAATAGCAACCTTTGGCGTAGAAGGCAGGCCCTTCGTCCGGGAACGGTTCGCCGTCGCCGCCGTACCATTCGCCTCCCGCTTGCGCCGGGCACGCGAATGCGAGCAGAACAATCAAATGCACGACAATGAAGCGCATTGCGCAACTCCCTTCGCATCACCGTGACCGCGGTCAGCCGGCATATTGTATTACATACGATTCCGCGTGTTCAACACAATGGATAGCACGCGCGAGCCCCGCGCGCGGGGTTTTGATTTGCGCAGGCATCATGCAATGCGAGACGCTTCAATGATGTGATCGACGACGGGTTTGGTCGTGGCTGCCGCTTGGCGATCAGACGAGCGGCCGCCAATCATGGAAACCCGACGGGCTCAATAGTTGTTTTACGTGGCGCGATCCCAAGCCGGAATGATGGAGACGAGGATGATGGCAACGCGGCGAACGGTCCTGCAGCGCATGCTTTTCGCGGCAGCGGCGGCCACTCTGCCACTTCCCCTCGCGGCACAGCAAAATCCGCTGCTGGCCAGACCCATTCCTTCGAGCGGCGAGCTCTTGCCGGTCGTGGGCCTGGGCACCTGGATCACGTTCAATGTCGGCGGCGACCGAGAGCTTCAGGACAGTTGCGCCGCCGTCATGGCCGCCTTCTTCGAGGCTGGCGGCAAGCTGATCGACTCGTCCCCTATGTACGGATCGTCCCAGCCGACTATCGGCTACGGCCTCAAGAAGCTCGGCTACCCGCAAGCGCTATTTTCGGCGGAGAAGGTCTGGATCTCGGACCCCGCAAGCGGACCCGGGCAGATCGAGCAGTCCCGCCGCCATTGGGATGTGCCCCGCTTCGACCTTATGCAGGTGCATAATCTTCTTTCCTGGCAGCGGCACCTTGAGACGCTGTTCGCCATGAAGGCCGATGGAAAGCTGCGCTATGTCGGCGTCACGACATCTGAGGGCCGCCGGCACAACGACATTGAACGCATTCTGGAAACACAGGCGATCGATACGGTACAACTGACCTACAATGTACTCGACCGCGAAGTCGAAACGCGCATCCTGCCGCTCGCGCGCGAACGCGGTATCGCTGTGATCGTGAACCGGCCCTTCCGCCAGGGCGACCTGATCCGGCGGCTCGCGCGGCATCCGCTTCCCGGTTGGGCCAGCGAAGCGGGCGCGTCCAGCTGGGCGCAATTCCTGCTGAAATTCATCGTGTCGCACCCGGCTGTCACTTGCGCGATTCCGGCGACGGCAAGCATAGACCACGTCCGCGAAAACATGGCTGCCGCAGCGGGGGTGCTACCGGACGAAGCGCTTCGCCGCCGCATGGCGGACTATGTCAGGCAGCTATAGCATGTCGGAGTGGTGGACATATACGCTGTCCGATTTTCTGATGTTTTCTCCGCAGGTCTATTACCGGCTTTTCGAGCTGCACAATCGCGCGCTCTGGCCGGCCCAGCTTCTGACCGTCGCCTTCGGCGTCGCGATCCCCTATGTGCTGCTTCAACGACAAGACGGGTGGGACCGCCCGATATACGCGATCTTGGGCGCGCTCTGGATCTTGCTCGCCTGGGTGTTTTTCTGGGAGCGCTACGCCACGATCAACTGGGCGGCTGCCTATGTCGCGCCGTTTATCGCTCTTGAGGGCCTCCTGCTGATCGGTGTTGGCGCTTTCGGCCGACAGCCGGACTTTCTATCGATACCGGACGCAAGCGCCTTGGCGAGCCTCGGAGTGTTTGCCGGCGCCCTGGTCCTATATCCGCTTCTCGCGCCGATCCTGGGACGTTCATGGCTTTCGGCGGAAATCTTCGGCATTGCCCCCGATCCAACGTCCGTCGCCACTCTAGCGCTGCTTGCGCTCGCGAAGGGGCGGATCCGCTGGGTAGCGATGATCATCCCCACGCTTTGGTGCGCGGTTTCCGCCACAACGCTCTGGACCATGGGCGCCGGCGACTTCTTCATACCCGTGGCGGGAGCATTGGCCGCGTTCGGTATTGCCGCTGCACGGCAACGATGGGCGATGCGTTGGAGTAAATTTGACATTATCAAATAGTGTTCGATGATGGTGAATGCAATTTGACATCGTCGCGACGGGCGTGCTTCAAATCAGGCAGTGCTTATGGCCTCGCGAGTTGGTGAGTGAAGAATCCCGGTGTAAACATCCACGCGATTGCGGACCGCCAGCCTGATGGCGCGCTCCTCCTTATTCCAACGGACCGGATCAAGGGCCGCACGATCCAGTCGATCGAACGGGCGCTTGATCTCCTCGACATCCTGGCTACAGGCGATAGCGAACTTGCATTGCATGAGATCGCGGCCCGGTCCGCGCTGAACAATTCGACCTGCCATCATCTGCTTGCGACCTTGGTCAAGCGTGGCTATGTCGGGCGCAACCCGCGCACACGCTCTTATTTTCTCGGCGCGCGTATCACCGAGCTATCCAACAGCCGCCTCAAGCAATTCAACCTCACCGATATCGCCATGCCCGAGCTGAGACAGCTCAACGAGACAACGCGCGAGAGCGTGCATCTCGCGGTGATGCAAGGCCATGTGCTGGTGACGCTTGCCAAGCTGGAATCCCGTCTGCCGGTTAGGGTCGGTTCCGACGAGACGGGCAAGACCAACGCGGCGCACGCGACGGCCACCGGCAAGGCCATTCTCGCCTGGCTGCCGGAGGCCGAGATCGCCCGCGTCATCGCCAGCCACGGCCTGCCCCGGTTCACCGAGAAGACCATCGGCACTATCGCCGGGCTCATGGAGGATCTGCGGCTGACGCGGCGCAATGGCTACGCCGTCGACAGCGAGGAATTCCAGCTGGGCGTGGTGTGCTTTGGCGCCGCCATTCGCGACCATGCCGGCGCGGTGATCGGATCGGTCAGCTGTTCGATGCCGCAGATGCGCGCCAAGGGGAAGGAGCGAGACAAGGCGAAGGCCGCGGTAAAACTCTGCGCAGCGGCCATCTCGGAACGGCTAGGGGGAGCCAAACCGGCGCCCAAGCCGAACAAAGCTTAAGCAAACCGTTCCGGCTGCGGGACGAGCGGGAGTTAGCACTATGCCCATGCCTGAAGGCGTCAAGACACACCCGGACTACAAAATTCCGGAAACCATGAAGGCGTGGGTTTTGGGTGACCCAGGTCAGCTCACCTTCCAGGACAAGCCGGTTCCAGTGCCGGCGAAGGCGGAAGTGCTGGTGCGCATAGACGCAGTCGCGATCTGCGCGACCGACCTGGAGATCATCTATCGTGGCCCCCCTGCTCAGATCCAAGGGGGCCTTCCTTTCAACAGGGGCTTCACGCCGGGCCATGAATATATGGGCGCGGTCGTGGCGCTCGGACCCGGCGTCGACGAATATAAGATCGGCGAGCGGGTGACGGTGGAAATCCATGCCGGTTGCGGTCAATGCAAACGCTGTCGCGAGGGCATGTATACCGCCTGTCACAATTACGGGAAGAATTACGGCGAGGTGAACAAGGGTCACCGCGCAAACGGTTTCACAACCGATGGCGGCTTCTGCGAATATCAGGTGAACCACATCAATACGCTGGTCCACGTGGCCGATACGATGTCGGACGAAGAGGCGACGCTCGTGGTCACGGCAGGCACTGCGATGTACGGCCTTACCGAGCTTGGCGGCCTCGTTGCCGGCGAGAGCGTGGTCGTGACCGGGCCCGGCCCGATCGGCCTGCTCGGCGTTGCCGTGGCGAAGGCGCTAGGCGCTCAACCCGTCATCCTCACCGGCACGCGCGACAACCGGCTCGAGATTGGCAAAAAACTGGGCGCGGACCATGTCGTCAACATCCGCAACGAGGAGCCGGTTCAGGCCGTGCGCCGCCTGACGGATGGCAAGGGCGTCGATTATGTGGTGGAATGCTCGGCGGCGCCGAATGCCATCAACGAGGCGGCGCAAATGGTCAATCGCGGCGGCAAGATCTGCCTGGCGGCCTTTCCGCATGGCGAGACGCCCGTCGATGTGGCCTATATCGTGCGCAATAACATCTACATCTATGGCATTCGCGGCGAAGGCAAGACGGCGACGCATCGCGCCGAAGCCTTCATGCGCCAGAAGCGCTTCGACGCCACGCTGATCCATACACATACCTTCCCGATGCGGGATCTGCAGGAGGCGCTGCGTTACGCCAAGGACCGCGTGGAGGACGCCATCAAGGTCGTGGTCAAGAACGACCACGCGGCGGCGCAACAGGCAATCGCGGCGGAATAGGGTCGCCGCCCTTTCTCGGCCTCTCCCATGAGAGGGAGCGCAAAGGGCTTGTTGGAGGCTGTATCTACGAAGGCCATTGTCACCGCGGTGACTGGAGACGGCATGTTGACTTGCGATGAATATTTGATGCCCGCCAACCTTTCGGACGCGCTCGGCCTTTGGGCGGGCGCACCCGAAGGCAGCCGTCTCGTCGCTGGCGCAACGGATATTCTGCCTTGGGCGCGGGAAGGCCGCGCGGGCGACGTGCATCTGCCGGCCCTGATCGATCTCAGCCGCGTAACGGAGCTGAACGGCTACCGCATCGAGGGCGGCAAGGTGCGGCTTGGCGCGAATATCGTCTATCAGCAATTTCTGGAAGATGAGAGGCTGCGGCGGCATTTGCCCTGCATGCCCGCTTGCGCGGTTTGGTTTGCCGACGACCAGATCCGGCAGCAGGCGACGCTCGCGGGTAACATCGTCAATGCCTCGCCGGCCGCCGACGGCACTCCGCCGGTGCTGGCGATGAATGGCGAGATCGAAATCGCCCGGCTGAATGGAAACGGGATCGAGACGCGGACGGTGTCCGTCCAGACCTTCGTGCAAGGGCCGGGCAAGACCGCGCTTGCAGCCGATGAGATCGTGACGGCAATCATCTGCGACGATTGCGAGGGCTATGGCGGATCGTTCCAGAAGGTCGGGCAGCGGCGTTCGTTGGTCATTTCTGCGGTTTGCGCCGCCGCGCTGGTCAAGGCGGATGCCTCGGGCGAAACATTGGAGGATGTGCGGCTCGCGATTGGCGGCGTCGGGCCGCTCCCGGCGCGGCTCACCGACATCGAGGCCATGCTGCGCGGCAGGCGCATCGGTCGCCAGCTCGTGGCCGATGCGGCAGCGCTCGCGGCCGATCGCGTTGCGTCCCGCACCCGCCGCGATTATCGCCGCTCCGTGGTGGGCGGCTTCGTCGAGGCAGCCATCGAGGACGCCCTTGTCGCTTGCGGCGCGCCCCGCCCCGGCAACGCGCGGAGGGAGGCGGCCCATGTCTGATCTCGAACTGGAAATGACTGTTAACGGCCGCCTCGTGACGCGCCGCGTGCCCGCCCATTCCCGCCTTCTCGATGTCCTGCGCGACACGCTGAACCTCACCGGCACCAAGGAAGGCTGCGGCGCGGGCGAGTGCGGCACCTGCTCGGTGTTCGTGGATGGCAAGCTGGTGAAATCCTGCCTGATGCCCGTCGCCAAGGCCCAAGGCGCGCAAATTCAGACCATCGAGGGTCTTGCCGGTCGGGGCAGCCTCACTGACATGCAGCGCGCCTTCCATAAGACGGGCGCCAGCCAATGCGGCTATTGCATCCCAGGCATGGTGATGGCAGCCACCTCCGCCTTGCGCGAAAACCCGGATGCCGGCATCGAGGAGATCAAGGAGCGTCTCGGCGGGAATATTTGCCGATGCACCGGCTACACCAAGATCTTCGAGGCCGTCGAAATTGCGCGGGACGTGCTCAACGGCAAGCTTTCGCCCGTCGCGCTGGAGGCGGAACCGGCGGGCACATCCTTCATCGGCAACAACGTCCGGCGGCTGGACGCACCCAGCAAGCTGAGCGGCCGCCTGCGTTACGCCGGCGACATGGTGATGCCCGAGATGCTGCACATGCAAGTGCTGCGCAGCCCGCATGCACATGCGCGGATCGCATCCATCGATGTGAGCGCCGCCGAAGCGCTGCCGGGCGTCGCCTGCGTCGTCACATCGGCCGATGTGCCGGGCGAGGATGGATTTGGCGTGTTCATCCACGACCAGCCTGTCATGGCGCGCGGCGTCGTGCGCTATGTCGGCGAGGGCATCGCGGCCGTTGCCGCCGAGGATCTGCTGACCGCGCGCAAGGCAATGCAGCTCCTCAAGGTGGAGTATGAGCAGCTCCCCGCCGTGTTCGATCCCGAAGATGCCCTCCTGAGCGGCGCGCCCGTGCTGCACGCCTATGCGCCCGGCAACATCGTCAAGCACATTCCGATCCGCAAAGGCGACGTGGAAGCCGGCTTCGCCGAGGCCGATCTGATCATCGAGGAGCGGTACGAAACCCAGCAGGTCGAGCACGCCTATCTGGAGCCGGAGGCGGGTCTCGCCTATGTCGATCACGACGATGTCGTCACGGTGATATCGCCGAGCCAGAACATCACCCACCACCGCCACATGCTGGCGAAAATCCTGGCCAAGCCGATCAACAAGGTGCGCTTCATCATGAGCCCGGTCGGCGGCGGCTTCGGCGGCAAGGAGGACATGATCTATCAGGGGATGCTGGCGATTGCCGCGATGAAGAGCGGGCGCCCGGTGCGGCTGGTTTACACGCGCGAGGAGTCGATCATCTCCACCGCCAAGCGGCATCCGGCGCGCATCGCCTACAAGATGGGCCTCAAGAATGATGGCCGTATCACCGCCGTCGAGTTCAAGATGATCTCCGATGGCGGCGCATACGGCATGTCCACGGAGGGCGTAATGCGCAAGGCGGCGATCCTGTCCTGCGGGCCATACACCATCCAGAATGTGAAGATCGACACCACAGGCGTCTACACCAACAACACGCCGTCGGGCGCCTTCCGCACCTTTGGGGCGATGCAGGCGCAATTCGCCACCGAATCCCACCTCGACATCGCCGCCGCAAAGCTCGGCCTCGATCCGTTCGAAATCCGCCGCCGCAATATGATGCGCGACGGTGCGCTCACCCATACGCGCCAGCAGCTCGGCTCGGTGTCGCTCGGCACCGTGCTGGACACGGCCGAGGCGGCTTCGCGCTGGGAGGCGGGCGCACCGGGGCGCGGCGCAACCCGCTCGGACCTCGCCGGCGAAGGCACGAGGCAGCCCTGCACGCTCGGCGCAAGGCTCGCGTCCGCTCCCGCCAGCTCCAAGCAGGAGGTCGCGTGATGCAGCGGAAGATGCGCGGACGCGGCATGGCGGCCTGCTGGTACGGCATCGCCCGCACCGCGACCATCGACCGCGCCGGTGCCTGGGCCGAGCTTGACGATGGCGGCACCGGCAAGATCGTTACCGGCGTCACCGAGATCGGCGAAGGCATTTTGACGGTGCTGGCCCAGATCGCCGCCGAAGAGCTGGGCGTCCGCCCCGAAGACATCACCATCGGCGACAACGACACGGCCCGCTCGCCCGAGGCGGCGCATGCCGGGGCAACCCGCCAGACCTATATGATCGGCAATTCGGTCGCGCTGGCCTGCCGGGAGGCACGCGCGAAACTGGTGAAGGAGCTTGCCGCCGTCTGGGACGTCGATCCCGGCAGCATCTCGGCCTTCAATGGCGAGATCTGGGCCGAGGGCACGAACTTCCGCATGTCGATGGAGCGCGCGGTCGATATCTGCAAGAAGCGCGGCGTCGTACCCGTGGGGTCGGGCGGGTTCACCGCCCATGGCACCGGCCTCGATCCGGTCGACGGCTCCGGTAGCCCCTGGCAGGCCTATGTCTACGGCTGCCAAGTGGCCGAAGTGGAGGTCGATACGCTGACGGGCGAAGTGCAGGTGCTCGGCATCTGGGCGGCACACGATGTCGGCCGGGCGATCAATCCGCGCGGCGTCGAGGGGCAGATCGAGGGCGGGGTGGTGCAAGGTCTCGGCCAGGCGCTGATGGAGGACTATCAGCTCGAGGCCGGCCACACCAAGACGCATGGCTTCGCCAAATACATCCTGCCGACAGCGCTCGATATCCCGCAAATCAACACCAGCATCGTCGAGGACCGCGATCCGCGCAGCCCGCTCGGGGCGAAGGGCATCGGCGAGCCGTCGCTTATCCCGACGGCCCCCGCAATCATGAACGCGATCTATGACGCCGTCGGGGTGCGTATTACCTCGCTGCCGGCCACTCCGGAGAAGATCTTGGCTGCTCTTGAAGCGAAAGTATCGCACCCGCACCCGGCTCGCGAAATTGCATGATGTTGCATGACCGTAAGCGCCTAGAAGCGTGGGGCGTGACAAAAACGCAGTAAGCAGTTGAGCAAGCGGGCGCGGCGTCTTGACAGGCGTCTGCCGCCCGCGCCTCTGGGGAGCAGGATCTTGGCTATCACCGATCAAGCGCAGACGTTCAGGACCGGCCGCCTGGGTGGCCGCGGTCCTTTTGCGTCCGCCATTGCGGACTGCTCTGCGCGGCAGGGCTGGCCGCCATCGCGGTGTTCTTCATCATCCAGGCATCGATGCTCGCCTGGGGCAGCGTCGCCCTGCCCGGACCCGGCTTTTTCCCGCTCCTGCTCGGCATCGCGCTGCTCGTTTGCAGCATGTGGATCGGCGCACAGCTTTGGCGCAGCGAACCGGCCGGCGAAAATCACGACCTTGGGCACCGGGACGTCGTCATTGCGATGGTCGCGCTGCCTGCTCATCGCGCCCGCATTCGAAAGGCTGGGTGCCTATGTGACGCTGGGGCTTTTCGCATTCGTTCTCCTTGTCTTCGTCGCCCGCGTGAACGTCTTCATCGCATTGGCTTCGTCGGCTGTCGGCATGGCCGCCGTCTGGTACTTTTTCCAGGTCCTCCTTGGGCTCCAATTGCCCAAGGGGATCTCTGCTGGGATAACCGAATGTCCAGTTTTGAGCATCTCGTAGGGGGTTTCGCCACCGCCTTGTCCTGGAAAGGCCTGTTCTATTGCTTCATAGGCTGTCTTTGGGGGACCGTCGTAGGCGTGCTGCCGGGGCTCGGACCGCTTGCGGGCATGACCTTGCTGCTGCCGCTGACCTTCGGCCTCGACCCTACGACCGGCATCATCATGCTGACCGGCATCTTCTACGGCGCGATGTATGGCGGCTCGACCACCTCGATCCTCGTCCGTATTCCCGGCGAGGCCGCTTCGGTCGTCACCTGCATCGACGGCCATGCCATGGCGCGCCAGGGCAGGGCCGGTCCGGCGCTGATGATTTCGGCGGTCGGCAGCTTCATCGGCGGCACGGTATCGATCCTCGGCCTCATCCTCATCGCGCCGCCGCTAGCGGCGCTGATGATCAAGATCGGGCCATCGGTCGAGGTCGTGCTGATCCTTTTCGCACTTGTCGTCATCGCGATCGTTTCGCCCGGCTCGCGGATCAAGACCGCCGCGATGATTTCGCTTGGGCTGCTCCTTGGGACGGTCGGCATGGACAAGCTGACCGGTTTTCCGCGCTTCACTTTCGGCAGTCTGGGGCTCTCGGACGGCCTGTCCTTCGCCGCGCTCGCCATCGGCCTGTTCGGTATTTCCGAAATTCTGCTGAACCTGGAAAAGACCGACACCATCAAGGCGATCACGGCCAAAATTCCGCGACCTCATCCCGCGCGGCAAGGATCTGCGCGAGGCCGCTCCGGCGATTGCGCGCGGCTCGCTGATCGGCAGCATCTTCGGCATTATTCCCGGCGTCAGCCATATCGTCTCGACCTTCGTCTCCTATGCGGTGGAGAAGAAGCTGTCGCGCGCATCCGGAAGAGTTCGGCAAGGGTGCGATCGCCGGCGTCGCCGGCCCGGAAACCGCCAACAACGCCGTGACGGGCACCGCGATGATCCCGCTGCTCGCGCTGGGCATCCCGTCGATTCCGGCGACCGCCATCCTGCTATCGGCGCTGACTATTCACGGGGTGCAGCCCGGCCCGCTGCTGCTCACCGAGAACCCGCAAGTGTTCTGGGGGCTGATCGCCAGCATGTATATCGGCAACGCCATCCTCCTGATCCTGAACCTGCCGATGGTTGGGCTGTTCGTCAACTTGTTGCGTATTCCCTATGCATGGCTGGTCCCGGCGATCCTTGGTCATCTCGGTCGTAGGCGTCTACAGCGTCGATTTCAAAGCCTTCGATATCTGGGTGATGGCCATCGCGGGGCTTGGTCGGCTATTTCCTGCGCAAATTCGGCTATGAGATGGCGCCGCTGCTGCTCGCGCTGGTGCTGGGCGACCGGCTGGAGGAAAATTTCCGGCTGGCGCTGACGATGTCGGGCGGCAATTACTTCGACCTTCGCCGACGAGGCCTCGATCATCGTGCTTACGGCCTCCATCGGCCTGCTGCTGGGCGTACAGGGCATCGCTTGGGCATTCGGCTACCGCAAGGCTTTCGCCGACGAAGCGGAGGGCGCGTAAGCCATGGTTTCGGCCTTGCGATAGGGATCGCATACCATGTTGACCGGTACGGCCGCTGACGCACGCGCAGTGGATCGCGGCACGGGCGCGAGCCATCGCGGCGGCCGGAGGGGTGGCGAGGCGCTCGAAGGCGGGCGCGATCGGAAGCATCGTCGAGGTCTCGCTTTCCGAAGCGCTGGTGCTCGGCCTGCTGAAGCAGGGCGTGCGGAAATATTTCGCCATCTTCGGCCACGGCTCCACCGATCTGGGCGAGATCCTGCGCATCTATGAAAGCGAGGGCGTCACCCGCACCGATCAACTGCCGCAACGAAGTGGAGATGGCACACGCCGCCACCTGCCTTGCCTGGCAGTATGGCGAGACGCCGGCGGTCGTGACCTCCATCGGTCCGGGGGCGCTGCAAGCCCTGGCCGGCTCGCTGGCGGCGGCCTCCAACGGCGTCGGCGTCTACCACATCTATGGTGACGAGACGACGCGCGGCGAAGGCTACAACATGCAGCAAATCCCGAAGCCCGAGCAGGGGCTGTTCGGGCGGATCACCGCGCTGATGGGAGAGTCCTATGTGCTGCATACGCCCGGCGCTCTGCGCGATGCGCTGCGCCGGGGGACAGCTTGCGTACATCACCCCTATAAGGCCGGACCGTTTTACCTCTGGGGCGGTACGACGGCGGAGGAATTGCGCGAGGCGATCGATGTTGCGCGCGCGCATGACGGGCTGTCGCTCGTGCATGTGCCGGTCTATGCGGGCGAAGACCCGCTCGGCGGCATGGGCGCCTACGGCTCCTGGAATGTCGGCAATTGGGTGGAGCATGTGCAGGCCCGCTATTTGAGGCAGAATATTTAGAGGCGCATTGTCCCAGGCCGAACTTTGGAGGTACTCTCGCGTCCACCTTGCATCCGATTTTGGTTGTCATCCCCGCGCAAGCGGGGATCCAGTAGACACAAACGTCTCCTGAGAATACTGGATCCCCGCTTGCGCGGGGATGACGGCTGAGGGTGAACGGGTCCAACAAAAAACGGCAGGAAAAATGACCGACACGGATGAACACGGCTTTGCGAGGGGCCTGACCAATTACGGCGACCGGGATTTCTCGCTTTATCTCCGCCGGTCGTTCGCCAGTTCGATGGGCTATTCGCGCGACATGCTGGCGAAGAAGATCGTCGGCATCGCCTATACGCCATCGGGCTTCAACAATTGCCACCGCCACTTCCCGGAGATGCTGGACGCGGTCAAGCGCGGCGTGCTGGCGGCCGGCGCGCTGCCGGTCGAGTTCCCGACCATCTCGCTCGGCGAGGTGTTCCTCAATCCGACCAGCCTCAAATTCCGCAATCTCATGGCGATGGACACCGAGGAGATGATCCGCGCCCAGCCCATGGACGCGGTGGTGCTGATGGGGGGCTGCGACAAAACCGTGCCCGCTCAGCTCATGGGCGCGGCCTCCGCCGACCTGCCCGCCATCCAGCTCGTCGGCGGCCCGATGATGACCTCACGCTATGGGGAGGAGCGGCTCGGCGCCTGCACCGATTGCCGCCGCTTCTGGGCCAAATATCGCGCCGGTGAAATCGACGCCGAGCGCATCGGCAATATCGAGATGCGGCTCGCGACGACCGCCGGCACCTGCGCCGTGATGGGTACCGCCTCGACGATGGCCTGCATCGCGGAGGCGCTCGGCATGTCTCTGCCCGGCACCGCGGCCATCCCCGCCGTCCATGCCGACCGGCTGCGCGCCGCCGAGGCGACCGGCGCGGCCGCCGTCCGCATGCTGACGCATCCGCTGAAGCCCAGCCAGATTATTACGCATGGCGCCGTAGAAAACGCCTTGCGCGTGCTGCTGGCGCTTGGCGGCTCGACCAACGCGATCATCCACCTGGCCGCCATTGCGGGCCGCCGCGGCATTGACGTCCCCCTGAGCTGGCTGAATGAGCTCTCCGATGCGACGCCGGTGCTGGTCAATCTGAAGCCGGTGGGCGCGCATTACATGGAGGATTTCTTCTTCGCGGGCGGTCTCGGCGCGGTGCTGCGCGAATTGAAGCCGCTGCTCAATCTGGACTGCATGACGGTGAGCGGCGAGACGCTCGGCGAGCGGCTGGCCAGCGATGAAGGGCCGGTCGACCGCAACGTCATCGCCAGCGCGCGGGAGCCGCTTGAGCCTGAAGGCGGCCTCGTCGCCCTGTTCGGCTCGCTGGCGCCGCGCGGCGCGATCCTGAAGCGGTCCGCCGCCGACAAAAACCTCTTCGAGCGGGAGGGCAGGGCGGTCGTCTTCACCTCGCTGGAGGATCTGGCGGCGCGGGTCGACGACCCCGAGCTCGATATCGCCGCCGACGATTTCATGGTGCTGCAAAATGCGGGGCCGACCAGCCCGGCTTGCATGCCGGAGGCAGGCTATCTGCCGATCCCGAGGAAGCTATCCTCCCAGGGCGTCAAGGACATGGTCCGCATTTCCGATGCGCGCATGTCCGGCACCGCTTTCGGCACCATCGTGCTGCATGTGGCGCCCGAGGCGGCGAGCGGCGGGCCGCTGGCGCTGGTGCGAAACGGCGACCGCATCCGGCTGTCGGTAAAGGAGCGGCGCATCGACCTCATGGTGGACGAAGCCGAACTCGCAGCGCGCCGCGCCGAGACGCCGCCTTCCCGGCGCGATCCAGCAAGCTTGCGCGGCTACGACAGGCTTTACGCCGAGCAGGTGCTGCAGGCGGACGAGGGCTGCGACTTCGCCTTCATGAAGCCGGCCGGAAATAGCGCATGACGTAAAGCGGTGCGTCAGCCTTGAGAGGTGATAAGACGACGAATACATTGACCGGCGTTGCCATCTTCAGTGTGGTATCCGCAATTAAGCACCGGCGACATCTTCGTAACTGCGACGAACTTCGTGCGCGCTGAGACAATCTGGGCAGCCTGTAGGAGCGAGCGGTCCGCCAGCTCCAAGTGCCCCGAATAATGTCAGACGTCGGCATACCAGCGAAAAACACGAGGCCGAGGAGATATCCAAGGAGCTTGGCTGCCAGGCATCCAAAACCGCTCCATTCCCTTCGAGTCGACAATCGCAATCGCGGGTGTGTGGTACAAGTCAACCGAAACTCCACTGAACCAAGGGCCGAATCCAGGGGTGGTTTCGCTTGGATCATAATTTAGGTTCGATGAATGAATGACAAGGGATGCGAGCACGACGTAATCACTATCGTCCTCAAGTTTCCAGTAACGGACGCTCTCTGCCACAAACACGCTGTACCGGATCGTTCCTGACCTCAGCATTGCGACTTTGATGTCCGCACCGCGCTCGACGGCTTTAAGAAGAACATCGAGGCGGCCCTCGGTCGACTGCTCCGGGATCGGCGGATTGACTGTGTCATCGAAGGGAGCGGCGTTTGAATAAACGAACTGCCACATGATACACTCCGCAATTAAGCCGCGTCAGTGTATGCCTGTCATTTGCCGCGGCCTGACGCGGATGGGCCCCGAGCGAGCGCGCGCTTCCCGGCGCGGAGAATGATCCCGCGCCGCTTGTGCCCGCTGTCGGCCTACTTCGACTTCTTCAAGCCCAGCTTGTCCATCAGCGCGGCGACCTTCTTGTCGTCTTCCGCGATGAGTGCCTCGAATCCTTTGCCCGGCAGGAAGGCCGGCCGGAAGCCCAAGGTCTTTCCAGCTTCCGCGAATTCCGGCGAGGCGACCGTCTCGCCTATCGTCTTTTCAAGCTTGGCGACCACGTCGGCGGGCGTGCCCTTGGGTGCGGAAACGCCGCGCCAAAGTTCGAGCTGCACGTCGTAGCCCTGTTCCTTGGCGGTCGGCACGTCCGGGAAGACCGGGTCGCGATCCGCGGCCATCGCGCCCAGAATCCTCAGCGTTCCCGCCTTGACATGCGAGACGAAAGCCGCCGGCAACTGGACCGCGCCCTCGATGCGGCCGCCTAGCAGGTTCACCGTCGCTTCGGCGGCGTTGAAGGGAACGTCGATGGTCTTGGCCCCGCCGGCATCCGCGAACAACGCCACGGCGGAGAAATGCGTATGGCTGCCAGCGCCGGAATTGCCGATGCGCACCTTCTCAGGGTTCGCCTTGGCGTATTCGATCAGCTCCTTGAGATTTTTCCACGGTGCGTCGGCCTTGACCGCGAGCACCGGGGTTTCGACGCTCACCCGTGCGATATGGGTGAAGTTGGTGTAGTCGAACGGCAGCTGGCCGCCATGATAGGTGGTCGAGATCTGGTTCGACGTCCAGGCGAGCGCGTAGCCGTCGGGCTTTTGCTGCGACAGATGCACGAGGCTGATCGCCCCGCCGCCGCCCGTCCGGTTCACCACAGGCACGGCGACGCCGAGCCGCTTGGCGATACCCTCGGACAGATGGCGCGCCGTGACGTCAGCAGCGCTACCCGCGCCGAAACTCACCGAAAGCTCGATTGGGCTCTTGGGGAAGTCCTGCGCGTTGGCAGGCAAGACCGCAAGGCCCGCGGTCACGGCCGTGGCCAGGCCAAGCAAAACGGATAATTTGGTTCGCATCGATAACCCCTCATACACACATTTGCGCTGCCAGCTATTGCTAACTGCCGGCGCGGCTCATTTGGCCGCCTAGAGTGGGCGGCCTGATCCAATCTCGGCTCTACCGCGATCGCCACGGCGCTTCCACGCGTTACGACAAGGTATGGACGGATGCCCAAGGCCAACAGGTGGTCTCAGACGCGGTGAAAGCCGTTTAAAGTGCGGTTGGTATGCACAACACCAGCGATAGCTAACGAATTAGGTTTCGTTTGGACTGATGCATACGTGGATGGTTGATGTCGCCCTGCTTCGGCATCACCCACCCGCTAATGGCGCCATCCCGCCGCCAGTGCCAGCGCGAACATCCCCTCACGGCGCAAGGCGACTACGCCCACTGCGTATAACGAACTCTTCACCAGCCAATCCTTAGACTTCGCGCTCAGAAGCGTTGAGCGAAAAACCAAAATCCGCGGGCGGAGAAATGTCAATATTGAATTAAAGGATAGCAATTATCCCCGCCTCGCCACCTTTTTTGATAGGGCCGTGGCTTTCGAGCGTAATGGGCCATAGTTACGTAACCAAGGGGTGATTACACGCTTTCGCTGCGAAACGCATTTTTGTCCCAAGCACTAATCGGACGCATATGAAACAGAGCGATGTTCCAACTGCTTATCCCGCAAGCACAAATCCCAAATCGGCGTAGCGGAGTGTGATAGTTACCGGTTATTTATTTTCATAACATGGCTGCGCCATTCCATTGAAATTTACGACCATCCAATTATTTTGGCGTTTCGACCCCGACTTACGCTATGTGTCTTAATCTTCGCGTTGCTCACTCGCAATCACCTCACCCACCTCACGCTTGACAGGATGCACACTGTAAGCACCTTGTAAGGCATCCCCTTCGGCGGCCTTGGATGCTTTGGAGCCTTATTGATGCGTATGCCTCATCTCATGGCGGCGATCTCGTTGCCTCTCTTGCTGTTACCTTACTCAAGCCAGGCGCAGACCGCTCGCCCCGAGAGTGAGGCTCCAGCAATCGTCGTTGCGCAGAATGCGGGGCGGCCGTCCGCGGGCACAGAGGGCGAGTTGGAGAATGTGTCCCGCGTCAACGCCTGGACCGTTGGCGTCGTCGGCGGCCTGCTCGAAGGAAGCTTCCTCCGCTTCGCAGCGGAACTCGGTAAGGCGCTTGACGATGGAGAAAATCTGCGTGTTTTGCCGATCGTCTCCTACGGCGCCGTGGAGAATGTCAACGATTTGCTCTATCTCAAGGGCGTCGACATCGCCATCACCAATGCGGACGTGTTTTCCGAATTCAGGAAGACGAAAAAACCCGCCAATATCGAGAAGCGCATCAACTACATTTCCTCGATGTTTGTCAGCGAAGTGCACGTCTATGCCCGTCCGGAAATCAAGTCCTTGCAGGACCTGGAAGGCAAGACCGTCAGCCTGGGTAAGAAGGGCGCCGGGCAGACGATCACCGGGCCGATCATGTTCGAGCGCTTGGGCATCAAGGTCAATCTTGTCTTCGTCGAAGCGGAAGCCTCGCTGGAGAAGATGAAGAGCGGGGAAATCGCGGCGATCGTGCAGAATGGCGGCAAGCCGAATCCGCTTTTCGCCAAGCTGAAGCCGGAACCCGGCTATCACTTCCTCTCGGTTCCGTATGACGACAAATTCTTCGACTATTACGTCCCCTCGACCTTTGGCAAGGACGATTATCCGGCGCTCGTTGGCGAGGGCGAAACGATAGAGACCCTGGGTGTCCCCGCGGTGCTTGCCGTCTATAATTGGCCGAAAGGGTCGGATCGCTTCCGCAAGGTGGAGCGGTTCGTGCAGTATTATTTCGACCGCTTCGAGACTCTGCGCAAGCCGCCCTATCATCCGAAATGGAAGGAAATCAATCTGGCCGCCAAGGTGCCCGGCTGGTCGCGCTATTTCGTGGCCGAGGAGATGCTGGGCAAGAGCGTCTCGAAGTCTCAGACGGAGGCCACGGGCGCGCCCACGGCTTCGGCGCTTGATGTGGCTGACGGACGCGGCGGTTCGAGGCAAGGGGTCGACGACAAGGTCTTTCAGGAATTCCTGGAATGGAAGAAGAGGAACGGGAGGTGATCGCTCGTATCAGCTTTGCGCTTTTGTAGGGTGGTGGGAACCATTGCGGCGTTCGTGGTCGAGGCGAGAGGAAAATTTATGACGCTCTCAAAGAGCGGCAAGGCGCGGCTGAGAGCGCTGCTCCTGTCTTTTGCGATGCCGCTCGCAGCCGGCATAGCTGTGATGGGCGGCGGCCAGGCACGAGCCCAGAGCCAGAAGCCGGTACCGGTGATCGAAGCGCCGTCAATTTTCGAGTTCGAGACCGGTAAGATTTCCCCCATGCCCATTCTTATCAAGCCCGACAAGGCAGCGCCGCAGCGGGCCATGCTGCTCATCCGCGGCCTTCCCAGCACGGTCGCGCTGACCGAAGGGCGGCTATTCGAATCCGGCGTGTGGAGCGTGAAGCTCGCTGATCTGCCCAACCTCAGGCTCGTGGCGCCGTCATCGGTGGAAACGAGCAACATCAACCTCGCGCTCGTCACCCTGGAGGGTTCGATCCTCGCCGAGAAAAGCGCGATCCTAAGTATCGCCACGCCCTCAGCCAACGATGCTTTCGATATCACGCGTGGAGCAGCGCCGAGTGCCGCGCCGGCAAATGCGGGACCGGCCCCGAAGCCCGCAAACACGCCGCGCACCAATAGCGGCGCGGAATCCGTGGCCGCCATTCCGTTGAATGCGCCTTCCGCCCCGGCGGCCACAGCCTCGATCGCGCCGGCAAAGCCGCTCACCTTCGAGGAAATTGAAAAAATTCAGATCTTCATGCAAAAGGGCGAGGAGAACTTGCGCTCGGGCAACATCAATCTGGCGCGGCTGTTTTATAAGCGTTCGGCGGATGCCGGATGGGCGCCCGGCGCGCTGGCCCTTGCCGGAACGTATGATGCCGAGGAACTGGCCCGCATGGAGGTCGTCGGCGGCATTCAGGCGGACGCGGCACTCGCCAAGAAATGGTATGAAGTCGCGCGCGACCTTGGCTCGGCGACGGCGCAGCAAAAGCTTCAGCGCCTGGGCCAGCGTTGACCCCATGCCCGGGCGGCCGGGCTCGGAATGCCGGGCCGAAGAACCCCCTGCCGAAGCGACCGCGTTCGCTCGTCGTTCCCTCGCTAAGCGCTCGTGCATTGCGGCCCAAGCGGGCCGGTGTCGCTAAATTTTTCGTAAATTTTCTTGCAAAACGGGGCTAAGCTATCTAAAGGCATGCTCGTCGGTACGATTGCGTAAATTGCGTTGATAATAAACACTTCCTTTGGGTTGCAAAAGTGCATCGGTGTAGTTCATGGCGTACGCTCTGGATTTCGTTGACGGCAAATACTGGGCGGTTGTTAATACCCACTCCCACAAAGAACAGCTGGCGCTCGAACATCTGCGCCGCCAAAGCTTCGAGGTCTACTGCCCGAGGATATGGAAGCGGATCAGCCATGCGCGCCGTTCCCTAAATGTCGAACGGCCGCTATTCCCCGGCTACGTCTTTGTGCGCATCACGATGAGCGGCGACCAGTGGCGGCCTATTCTTTCCACCGTCGGCGTGCGCACGCTGGTGAGGTTTGGCAATCAGCTCGGCCTGCTCGACGACGCCTTCATCGCAAGTCTGCGAGCGCGTGAGCGCGACGGGGTCGTGGTCGCCCCGGAAACGCCCTACCAGCCCGGGCAGCGCGTCAAGCTCGTCGGAGGCCCCTTCGACGGCGTTACCGCGACTATCATTTCAAGCGCCGAGAAGGATCGTCTCGTCGTGCTCATGGATCTGTTGCGGAACAGCGTGCGCGCAACCGTGTCGCAGAACGGCGTGATTCCTCAATTGTAAGACGCGGCCCGAGGGCGACGACCAAGTTAGGCAGGATGGGCAGTACGGGCCCAGCATGAATCTCAACTTCGTGTTTTCATGCTGGGCATAACCAACATACGACGCCCCGCCTGCGTCAGGCAGCCGCGAACATCTCCTCCACATACTCCCAGTTCACAAGATTGTCGAACCAGGTTTCCAGATATTTCGGCCGCGCATTGCGGTAGTCGATATAATAGGAATGCTCCCACACATCGACGCCAAGAAGCGGCTTGGCGCCGTGTACCAGCGGGTTCTCGCCGTTCGGCGTTTTCATCACTTCCAGCTTGCCATCCTTCACCGCCAGCCAAGCCCAGCCGGAACCGAACTGACCTTTGCCCGCCTCGATGAAGGCCTCGCGGAACTTGTCGAAGCCGCCGAGGTCGCTGTCGATCCGCGCCTGCAGGCTCCCCGGCAGTTTACGGCCGCCGCCGCCCGGCTTCATCCACTTCCAAAAATGGATGTGGTTGTAATGTTGCCCGGCATTGTTGAAGAGCGGCTGATTCGTGCCGTGCGAGGCCTTGACGATCTCTTCCAGGGACTTGCCTTCAAGCCCCGAGCCGGCCAACAGCTTATTGCCGGTTTCGACATAGGCGTTGTGGTGCTTGTCATGATGGAATTGCAGCGTTTCTGCCGACATATAGGGCTTCAACGCATCATAGGCATAGGGAAGTTCGGGTAATTCGAATGCCATGGCGCTCTCCTCGATCGTTGCCTGGGCTCATGCGGCCCACCGTAGACATTGAGGACCTGGGAGGCAAGCGGGAGAGCAAAAAAGGCCGGGGCATGAAATCCCTGAATTTCATGCCCCTAATGTTGCCGAGGAAAGGTTCGTTGGATGACACAGGGATTTGACAAGATCGAGAATGAGCCAGAGCCAATGAACCGCCAATGAACGATGCGTTCAGCTGCTGGTCGGGTTCGGCCCGGTGACCAACTCACTTGATCAGTGGGAGCAGATCCCTGAATTCCGGGGTCCCGGACATTTCCAGCCATTCGAACATCACCATTTCGCTATCGACGATGGACGCGCCGGCCTGACGAAGCCTTTGCAAGGCGATGTCGCGGCTTTCCGGTGCGCGCGAGGCCACCGCATCGGCGACGATGAACACCTGATAGCCGTCGACGATCAGGTCGAGCGCGGTCTGGGCGACGCAGACATGCGTCTCGACGCCGGCGACGACAGCTTGCCCACGTCCGAAATCCCGCAGGTCCTCAAGATGCTGGCGCAAAGCTGTGTCGGCGAGGCAGGAAAAATGCCGCTTTCGCAGGATCGGCGTGTCCGCTGCGAACTCGCGTGCCAAGCCCTCCACGGTTGGCCCGAGCCCTTCTGGATAATGCTCCGTGACCGTTATCGGCACGTTTAGCCGCCGCGCGAACTTGACAAGCCTTGCTAAAACCTCAGTCAGACGGGCGTTGTCCCCAATTGGCGCCATTACCTTATCTTGTATGTCTATGAGAATAAGCTGCGACATCTTCCGATTCATGCGCAACATTTGCCGTAACTCTCGCAAGTTCTTCAGGGCATCGATTGGGGCTAAGGATCTAGACTATACTAAAGCGGTTCCGGGTTGAAGATATGTTGCAGATATAGTGACCATGCGCCGGGCGCAACGCATTAGGACGTTCGGCGAAACGACCCGATTGAACGGATGCTTGATTTCAATGCGTGCTCCGGCCAATCTTCTCCCGATGCGTTCTGGTGCGGATTGGGGCCTGGGCCTTGGACCGTGTTTAAAGCCAGCGACGAAATTGCCTCGCATGGCCATCGGTCAACGCGAATTTACCGCCCTCGCGTTCAGGCTGGGCAATGTTCTTGTGGAAACGACACCCCTATGATCTTACCGAAGGTGATCAATTTCAGCGCTGAAGAACGAACCGGCGCTGCGCCACAAGCCGACCGCAACGCGGCCCAGGGAAAGAAGCGCGTCGTCGCGAGCCATAAGCTGGTGCTCGCCAGCGCGTCGCCCCGGCGGCTGGCCCTGCTTGAGCAGGTCGGCATCGAGCCGCAGGCGCTGCGGCCTGCCACCATCGACGAGACGCCGAAAAAGGGCGAACGGCCGCGCAGCCTCGCCCAGCGTCTCGCGAAGGCCAAGGCGCTCGCGTCACGTGAGCGGCTGCAGCGGGAACCCGAATTGCGCGACGCCTTCGTGCTTGCCGCGGATACGGTGGTGGCAATCGGCCGGCTGTCGATCGGCAAGCCGGAATATCTCGACGAGGCGGCCAAGGCGCTCGCCACCCTCTCGGGCCGCACGCACAAGGTCTACACCGCCGTCTGCGTCGCGACGCCCGAGGGCAACGTCCGGATGCGCACTGTCGAAACACGGGTGCGGTTGAAGCGGTTGAATCGCGAGGAGATCGACAGCTATCTCGCCTGCGGCGAATGGCGCGGCAAGGCCGGCGGCTATGCGATCCAGGGCATCGCCGGTGCGTTTATCGAGAAAATCGTCGGATCATATTCCAATGTCGTGGGTTTGCCTCTGATCGAGGTTGTCAGCCTGCTGTCGGGCGAAGGTTTCCCGGTCTATTTCAATTGGCTGAACCGCGCCGAAGTGGACGCAGTATGAGCGAACGCAAGAACGACCAAGTCGAAGGGCGCTCAAGGGAGCCCGGGCGCTTCGCGCGGTCCGAGTTGCCCGGTCTGCGGCAAGCCGCGCACGCAGGAATACCGTCCTTTCTGTTCGAAGCGCTGCGCCGATGTCGATCTCGGCCGCTGGCTGAAAGGCACCTATGTCATTCCAGGCGAGGCGGACGCGGACGAGGACGGGGAGGGCAGGGGCGATCGGGTCGAGATGATCCGTCCGGGGAACAGGGCGGCCGCGCTTAGGCATTGTTCGTCCTGATGGAATCAGGTCGCCATCCACCTTCGTTCGAGCGTGATCTTTACCGCCAAACCGATTTCCCATCCCCTGTCCGGGCCTGCATTGCGCCAGCATCTTATGTGGACAGGCTGACCGCGATTCCCTATAAACCAACTCGGCCGGCATATTTCGCTGCGCCACACGCCCAGGTAGCTCAGTCGGTAGAGCAGCGGACTGAAAATCCGCGTGTCGGTGGTTCGATTCCGCCCCTGGGCACCATTAAAATCAATGACTTAGCCGATTTCATTGAGTTGATATTTTCTCCTTGTGGGGATTTTGTGGGGACTGCCTGTGGATAAGCCCCCGCAAAACGACCAGTTCCGGCTTCCTTCCATCCGTCTCACAAACCTTATTCGCCGCATCCAACAGTCGAGCAAGTTCCGCGGCTGAATAGTGAGTTGTGATCCGACCTGATACGTGGCCAAGCAGGTCTTGTCGATCCTCGAAGCTCACCCCCGCTGCGCGGAGGCGCCGGCCGAAGGTGTGTTTGAGGTCATGAACTCGAACTTGAGGGATGCCTGCTCTGCGTCGAGCCTTCAACCACGCCGAATTTAGCATGCGTGTTACCGACTTTCCTCGAAAGGAAAAGACATGCTCATGATGGTTTCCTCGCCGATGGTCGACTACGGAGGCCGCGATACGGTTCAGAACCACGAGGCGATCCCGCCCATTTTTCACGTAACGACCGGGAATGATGAAAACCGCCGTGTCCAACTCGGGAACTTTGACCTCCCAATCCCAACGCAAACCGCAAATTTCGCTGTCTCGGCATCCAGTATTGACGGCAAAGAGCGCCATTTCCTCCAGATGTTGAGGCAATTGCTGAAAGAGCTGCGACTGCTCCCCCCAACTGAGCGGATAGGGCTGTCGCTTGGCAGTGTCGGGCGAAAGGCGGATCTTCGGTGGCATTACCAACCACGTCAGGCCATCCTCATCGATCCATATCGGTCGAAGCCAAATTTACAATTCGGCGGATAACCTTAAGTCCATGATTGATTGTGCCTGCCGATAGACCGTTCCTTCGACGATATTCGATCCATGGCTGAAGGCTTCCCATATGGATCTTGTCGAGCGGCAGTTGGCCGATCCAGGGCATTAGCCCTTTCAATCGGCTTGCATCATCATCAATGCTTCGCTTGTGCTGGTTCTCGATCACAAATTTCGCCGCCGCTTGCTCGAAGGTCCTTGAGGGCCTGACGCCATAGATCCGTGCCTGCCGGATCTCTTCCATTAGTCTTGCGAGATATTGCTCCGCTTCCGCGAGGCCAGTTGATCCAGTGCTTTGGCGAATTCGCCTCCGCTGGATCCACTTGTCGATGTGCCAAATGCCGGCACGCTTGAAGAGGCCCGGTATCCGTTTGCGTCCCATCGCTGAATTCCTTTCTGTGCGGGACGCCCGTTGCGGGCGATATAGTCGTCCAGCCACGCATCCAATTCAAGTCGATCGAAGCCCACGCCCTGTTTGCCGATGGGCACCTCGGTCAGATATGGTCGAACCTCCACATTGAAGCGGTTTCGGTCCATGCCGAGATAGAACGCCGCATCGCGAAAGCGAATGATCCGCGGCTGCACTTTCGGCGCAGGGCCGCTGCTCATGTCTCGCTCGGCGGCTCAAGGATTGTCACGAGCGGCGCACGCCCTGCCTGACGCTCCACCGTGATGAGATTGGCGTTCTCAAGCCATTCCAGGGCACGATATTCGGCGTTCCGGTCCAAGCCGAACTGCAGACCGGTGATATTGCTGACCGGCACGCTTCGTGTCTTCTTCAGACCCGCCATAAACCAGATGGCAATCGCGACATGTAGCGATCTTCCAGGCAGTGCCGCTGCGCGACTAAGCCAATCGAGGGGGATCGGTCCTCGGAGGAACATGCCACCCGCTTTTGGCCGAGGTGGCATTGATTGTGCAGAAGACATCACTCTGGACGTCGTCGTGCGTTCAATTCGAAGCCGGTTAGGATCAATCGCGGCCATCAGACCGATCCTCTCTATTATTGACATATAAGGATATTGGACGGGGGTGTATCCGCGCGCAGGATGTGTCGCGCTCGTGAGCAGGCTCGCTGCTTCCTTCAAGCTCGGCCAAAGCGCGGTCGATCTCCGACCAGAGAGCATCGCTTCGCGGGTGCGGATAATGATCCGGATATCTGATCGCCGTCACGCTCGTCCGGAGCCGAAAACCGTCAAGAACGATCTCGCTCGCTTCAGCCATCGCCGATTCGGTGCTCTTGATCGCGTCCCCTAACTCTTCGAGCGGTGCTTCGATCAACAATGCGTCATGGTTCGCCGCGTAGACCGAAACGCCGTTCTCGGTTGCCACAGCACGCGAGGCGAAGCATTTCGGCGCCATTTGACTGCATCGGATAATTGCGCAGAAAGCGCGGATTGGAGGCGACATTGACCGCTACGCCCCATCCGAAAACGGATTGTAGCCTTCCGTAAAGATGCGCTTCCATTTCGACGCCATCAGACCACCGCCAGAACTGGGGGTATTCAGCGCGGTGTTCCTGAAGCAGGAGCCGGGCCTCCGTCGGGCTACAGCCGATTTGACGAGCAAGACCGCTCTGACCGATGCCGTTGAGAACGCCGAGCGCACACGCTTTGAAGGCGTCGCGAAGATCGCCACAGCCCGAAGGCGCATAATTGTGGCCATATCGCTCGGCTAGCGCCAGATACGGATCGCCGCTTTGATAGTCGGCCATCATTCGTTCATCGACCGAGAGAGCAGCCGCAACGCCGTATTCCTGCTGCTGCCAGTCGACCAAGCGAGACCTGTGCCGACCTCGGGCTTTATCAATCGTCGCAGCCAGCCGGGAGAGGCAAGTAGGAATTCTGCGCTTCTGGGCTGGTTTCGACCCGTACGGGATGAAAAAGGGCGCAATCCGGCGCGAAGGCGGTGATCAGATCCGATTGTCAGCGCATTGGGCTTTGCGTCGAAAATCGCGACGCCGACGTGCCTTTTGATGTTACGCCAATGGCGCTTCAGGGCATCAAGCTTCGTGACATCAATTGGAATGCCAGTGGTTTCGATCCGGGCTATGGCGATTAGGAATTGGCCACGCAGAACCGCCCTTGGCAGATCAACGTGGCTTCGCATTGCAAGAAACAGCTGTTCAAGTGCCGCAACTTCGCGATTGCCGTCAATCAGTGTCTGACAGCAATAAATCCCCCCTGAACCTGGTAGGCCAAACCAGATCAGCGCGCCGGCAACCCCATCGCCACATGGCTTCGGGCGACCGTTCGCGAGATTTCGGAATTCTACCTTCAGGTCAACGATATGCGCTGGAAGCGCCCATCTCAGCACGATATGGCAGCCAACAATTGCCTCGCCGACGAAGCCGACAAGGAGCGCATTTCTGCCGGTGGGGTAAGGCGGGATCGGCATTGCGAATAGCGCGACATGATCGAGCGCCACACTTCGCCGCGATGATAGCTCGCGCGCCGCAAGGAACGATGGTTGCCAGCCGGCGCCGGGAATCAATCTCGCGCCGAAACTGACGACCCAGACTTCGGAGAATCCTATCATCAGAATTCCCCTCTCAGTCGACGCAGGACAGGATGATCGAGACTATCGATATACCGGCCTCGGAAAGCGATCTCCAAGAGCTGTTCAAATGGTAGCTCCGGCCAGATCGGATCGGGAATCTGCCCGATGGCCTCGAATACGTCGTAAGCGCCCAGATGCATATTTGCTGGGGCTTTGATCCAGCGGCTTTCAGCGCGTTTTGCTGCCTCATGTGCCGAGGTGTTCCAAGGATCCAAACGTCCTGTCTCGTCGGGCAACCGGACCGGCCAGAGCATGACGACACCCTGCATTGTCAATGCTGTATAGAGCGTTTTGGGACTTGCCTCTCCAGGCAAGGCCGGCCATAGCGCTGGCTCGACCAAATACAGTTGCCTTTCTTCCTTAAAGTCGAGCAGCGCCGTATCAACGCGCATATTCTCGGCCGGATGCACCCTCACAAATTCTTGTCGGTGCGGCTTCCGGACCGGCACCGTAGTGAGGACGCGCCGAACATCGATGCCTTCCGAAAAGCGCTGCGAGAGACGCAATTTCCTGGGATCGAATGGGTTGCGTTTTTCGTCGCCGTCATCGCCATCGGGCGGATCCATTGTGTCGACCACCTTTGTCCTCCGCTTGAGCTATGCTGCAGCTTCGGAAGCTAGGATGTGATGTCAGTCCAGGCGATGGAAGTGCGTGCCAGCGATCAGGTAAGCAGGGAAAATCAAAGAGACGGTGTGTGTAGACCGGACTTTGAGACGCTCAATATCAGCGCCGTGACTGTCGCAAGAAATATCGGCAAAACAGAATGTTTAGAGAACAGGCGATCAGGCGAATTTTTTCCGCCTCACTTTTTTGGCAAGCGGAGGACGCGTTCAATGGTCGTCGGTGAGACATATCCGCAAATTCCGGTGCTTTCCGGATTTCCTGCGTCACGCGATTTTGACTCCATTTCGGATGTTGCGCGTGCATCCGCTCCGCCTCCCTTTGCCAGCGGTCGTTTCGAATTCGTTAGCGTCTTATTCTCCCCTTGCACGACTGACGAAGGCTGTTCGCGCTTGCCGCCAGATTGCAGATCGGGCGCGGCATGCGCAAACGCCTCTAGTGCCTCCAGTACCAACTGGGGCGAATCGCCTCGCCATCCGATAAGCTCACTCAGTTCGATGGGCAGGCCACCGATATGAAGCCGTGCCGTGTCGGAAAATTCCAAC
Source organism: uncultured Alphaproteobacteria bacterium (assembly GCA_963731855.1). Taxonomy (GTDB): domain Bacteria; phylum Pseudomonadota; class Alphaproteobacteria; order Rhizobiales; family Rhodomicrobiaceae; genus R-RK-3. Next base: position 262,022 of record CAVSXH010000006.1, read on the forward strand.
ATGACCGCGCGCCTCGCATTGCCGAAGCGCTGGGTTGGAAAGCGAAATCTCGCATCGGCACCTTCCGCTGGCGGCAGTTTCCAACCCATCTGGCCGACGACAAATCGCGCCACCATTCCCCGGGTGGCGATCCAGCGGCCAAGGCGTGAGATGGGATGCCGGAAAGGACCTCGACCAGCAAAGAGCTCGCAGGTTGAGATTGCAAACTGCTGCCCTGCCTCCTCGACAGGATCCGCTTGCCGATAGCATCGCTCTGAGCAGCCAGTGCAGATTAAGCCCTCGGCTGGCTGGCCTTGTTCGATCAGCCGCGCAGCTTCCAGAGCCGCTGCAATGCCTGTAGGCCAACGAGCCACTTCTTCCGCCAGGAAGGCCGCTCCGTCATGCCGTTGGGCCACTCGCTGAAAGAGGATCTGAATAACCCGATCACGCGACAGGCGCATCGTCCGGCTCGGTGGATTGAACTTCGATGCCAGACTGAATGAGCATTTGACGATCCGGTCTCCCAGCTCGTCTTTCTTCAGCCTGATCGAATTCGGTGGTGTTATCGGGAAGGTCCGGCTCGGCGCCCGCCGATCGCGAGGCCGGCGCGCAAATTTTACGCGCAACCATATCTGATCCAGGATCAACTGATCCGGGGCCAGCTTGGCTGTGAGCTGAGCGACGAAATTAGCTAGCGCGTCGCGGTTCTGCCCGGTGTCGGCTTCTGCCGTAAAGCGGCGCCAGGGTTCGCCGGGGACGATGAACCGCATCTTGGCTATTGAGACAGACTTGATACCGAGGTTCTGCGAATGCCGAAACCCAAAGCCGGGTTCCAGCGTGCGCTCAATTCGATAGACGTGACCTTCGTCGGTGGCATCGTCGGTCAGGCTTTCACCCAGCAGCGCTTCCGCGAAAATGTCCTGGAGCTTAGGGATGACATCGTTGGCGCCCTCAATGTAGATATCGAGCGTTCGCCGAGCGTCGTCATGCCGGAAAATTAGGGGGAAGCCTTTGGAAAGGACACGCGCGGTCGGT
>CAVSXH010000007.1:0-52124 GCA_963731855.1 uncultured Alphaproteobacteria bacterium
ACTCTGGCCCTACCCGTATTGAAGGGCTCGCGGTCGCACCCTTAGTGGTTACCGGCGAAGCCCCAATAGAGTGTAGTTATAGATGCCAATTTCGAACGGCAGGGCTCTCAGAATTGGAGCGACCGCATTGTTATTCCCGTCTGGTCGACGTACACTGGAGTGCTGACAGAAAATTCGGCACTTTTTGGATAATAGCGGCTGTTTCCGGATATTGATCCTCCGAGCTATCTGTAATGTTGCGTGCATGGGATTTGCGTTGACGGAAATATTTCTGACCATGATGGGGCAGGAAGCGACAGGCGCCACTTAACGCCTCACACCGGCCTACGCTGAAGATCGCGGCGTTCGGTCGGGTCTGCATATACTCACGGCGGGCCCTCACGCCAATCACGAACCAGAACGATCGGGAACCTGCCGTTAGCGGTGCCGCCCCATTCGAAATGGTCGCCGAGCTTAGCCACCACGAGATGCGTTTCAGGCCCTGCCCACGCGCAGCCAATCGAGGTCGCCATGTCAAAAGCCGTCGATCCCTTCCGCGTAACGAAACAGCTCGATCCGAGCGTGCTTGGCGCAATCGCGCACCGGCTGGGGACGCGCGGCCGACATCCCTCCTTTGCCAAGCTGACGGCCTTTGCTGTATCGTCCTACATCGTCGGTGTCACTGGCGCGTTGTGGGCATTCGTTTATCTGGGCGCCTGGGAACCGCTCGCCTTCGACATCGAGCGGTCGTTCCAGCTCTTGTTCATGGTCATCATAGGCGGTCTGGGATCAATCCTCGGATCGGTAACGCATCTTGAATTCATCATCTTCGGCTCGTTGATCTGCTTTCTTCTCATCAAGGAACCGCATGGATTTGCCAGGCTGTGGTCGGTCGGCAAGGAGAAGCTGAGACTCTGGCCCTACCCCTATTGAAGGGCTCACGCAAGATCGGGTGCGGGTGCGCAGTGTGGAGCGGCGCGCCGCATCAAAGAACAACAAAAAAGGCTCGCAGTAGAAAGCCCCGGCGACCGTGCCGGATGCAAAGGAGGAGTAAACATGATCCGCAAGATACTGGCCGTGGCAGCCGTCGGCGTGACGGTGATCGCGGAGCCTGCGCTTGCCCAGAATGAGCAGTTTATCCCGATCTTGTCCTATCGGACGGGCGCCTATGCCGTGAACGGCGCGCCATACGCCAATGGTGCCATCGATTATTATAATCTGGTCAATGAGCGCGACGGCGGCGTCAACGGCGTCAAGCTGACCTACGAGGAATGCGAGACCGCCTACGCCACCGACAAGGGCGTCGAATGCTACGAGCGCCTCAAGGGCAAGGGCCCCACCGGCGCCTCGTATATTAACCCGCTGTCGACCGGCATCACCTTTGCCCTGACGGAAAAGACCATCACGGACAAGATTCCGATCATCACCATGGGGTACGGCCGGGCCAACTCCAAGAACGGCGCCGTGTTCACCTGGAACTTCCCGCTGCTGGGCACCTACTGGTCCGCGGCCGACATCGCCATCCAGCATATCGCCAAGGAAATGGGCGGCGCGGCTAACCTCAAGGGCAAGAAGATCTCGCTGGTGTACCACGACAGTCCCTATGGCAAGGAGCCGATCCCGGTGCTGCAGGTGCTGGCCGAGAAGTACGGCTTCGAATTCACGCTGGTTCCCGTTACGCATCCAGGCGTCGAGCAGAAGTCGCAATGGTTGAGCATTCGACAGAACCGGCCCGACTACGTGCTGCTCTGGGGCTGGGGCGTGATGAACGGCACCGCGATCAAGGAAGCGGCGGCCGTCGCCTATCCCCGCGACAAGATGCTCGGCGTGTGGTGGTCGGGTGCGGAGCCTGACGTGACGCCGGCGGGCGCTGACAGCGTCGGCTATAAGGCACTCATGCTTCAGCACGGAGCGCAAAAAACGGCTGTCCATGCGGATGTCGAGAAGCACGTTTATGCCAAGGGGAAGGGCATGGCTGAAAAGGAGAAAGTGGGGGAGGTGCTCTACAATCGTGGCTTGATCAATGCCATGCTCGGCGTGGAGGCAATTCGCACGGCACAGGGCAAGTTCGGCAAGAAGCCGCTGACCGGCGAAGAGGTGCGCTGGGGATACGAGAACCTCGATGTCTCGGCCGCGCGCCTCAAGGAACTGGGTTTTGAAGGCATGATGCGGCCGATCAAGATCACCTGCGCCGACCATGAAGGTGCGCGCGATGGCCGTGTGCAGCAGTGGGACGGCAAGGCGTGGAACATCATCTCCGACTGGTACACGGCGAACCAGGAAACGACCGAGCCGCTGGTCAAGGACGTCTCAGCCAAATATGCGGCGGAGAAGAAGATCTCGCCGCGCGACTGCTCGAAGGAGAATTAGAGCGGGCGCCCATTGACGAAGACATTGGGGGGCGGCAGCGGCGGCCTCCCAATTTTGTCGCAACATGAAAGATGTCAACCCGGAGCAATCTTCGTGTCGCCAGCCCTACCAGCCGCAAAATCCGAAACGGCAAAGCCCATCCTTGCCGTGAAGAACATCGAGGTGATCTACGATCACGTAATACTGGTACTCAAGGGCGTATCGCTCGAGGTGTCGGAGGGTGGCATCGTCGCCATCCTGGGCGCCAACGGCGCCGGCAAGTCGACCACATTGAAAGCAATTTCCAACCTGATAAAATCCGAGCGTGGCGGCGTCACCAAAGGCGCGATCGAGTTCAAGGGCGAGCGCGTCGACGGCCTGACCCCGAACGATCTGGTGCGCCGCGGCTGCATCCAGGTGATGGAGGGCCGCCGCTGCTTCGGCCATCTCACTGTCGAAGAGAATCTATTGACCGGCGCCTACACGCGCTCGGCCGGTGCCGCCGCCGTCAAAGGCGACCTCGATATTGTGTATGGGTATTTTCCGCGCCTCAGGGAGCGCCGCTCGTCGCTGGCAGGCTACATCTCGGGCGGCGAGCAACAGATGACGGCGATCGGCCGCGCGCTCATGTCGGCGCCCAAGATGGTGCTGCTGGATGAGCCGTCGATGGGTCTGGCGCCGCAGCTGGTGGAGGAAATATTCGATATTGTGAAGCGGCTGAACGCGGAGCAAGGGCTGTCAGTGCTGCTCGCCGAGCAGAACACAAACATGGCGCTGAAATATGCAACCTATGGCTATGTCCTCGAGAACGGGCGCGTCGTCATGGACGGCGAGGCCAAGTCGCTGCGCGAAAACGAGGACGTGCGCGAATTCTATCTCGGCATCGGTGCCGGCGACCGCAAGAGCTTCCGCGACGTGAAGTCCTATAAGCGGCGCAAGCGCTGGTTGGCGTAAGCGAGACCCGCCTGCGCCGCCCTTCGCACCTATGCTGCTTCGCATTGCGCCCTCATCGCTTTCCCGTGCGATAAGCGGAGCTGGTTGCACGCCAAATGGATGTGATTAACGAGAACTTAAAAGGGGCGTGTGCGATTGGACGTGAGTGCATTCGGCTTTCCCCGCCCCGCCGCGGCCCCGAAGCGGCGGAAGCAGTCCGGAAAAATTACGGTCATGCCTGGGTGTTGGAGCCCCGACATTCCGATGTCATCGTGACGGGCCTCTAAGTCTTTGCTCGATCGCATATTCGCAACGCAAAGTGCTGTCGCCCCGGCTCGAAAAATGCGCCGGTTTGCGCGTATTCAGACATGTGCTAAGTCGGAGAGCAGGTCTGCAAACATGCGGAGGCTTGCGAGGATGAAGAGAACGTACAAGGGCAGTTGCCATTGCGGCACGGTTCGTTTTGAGACCGAGCTGGATTTGAGCGCGGGAACGGGCAAGTGCAATTGTTCCATTTGCACGAAGCGGCGAAGCTGGGCTGCGCAGGTCAAGCCGGAGGATTTCCGGCTGATTTCTGGCGCCGACAACCTCACGGATTACCAATTCGGCACGATGAGCGGACATCACCGTTTCTGCAAGACGTGTGGGGTCGGTGCATTTGGCGATGGTTACATCGAGCAGATCGGCGGCGCCTACTATTCCATCAACCTTGCATGTCTCGACGACCTGGATCCAACCGAGCTGGCCGAAGCGCCGGTAAAGTATGCCGACGGCCGCAACAACAATTGGTGGAACACGCCGAAGGAAACGCGGCATCTGTGATGCCGTGGTTTCGCGGCGGCATGGCCTTCCGTGCGGCGCCAAGAACCGAAGTCTCAAAAGAAAACCCTGTCCGACTTGACGCGATCGTAGTCCGCGCCGGTCATCATGCTGACCAGAGTTGAAAAATTGGTCTTCGGCTTCCAAGCCAGATTTATCCTGGCTTTGGCGAAGTCGCCGATCAAGAGGTCAACCTCGGCCGGCCGGAAGAGGCTCTCGCTGACGGTGACAATGAGTTTTCCGCTCTTACGGTCAAAACCCTTCTCCTCGATACCCTCGCCGTCCCACACAATATCGAAGTCGAGCGATTTGCCGGCGCAATCGACGAAGTCGCGAACGGAAAATACCGTATTGGTGGCCAGGACGAAATCATCGCCAGCGGGCTGCTGCAACATCTGCCACATGCCCTGAATATAATCGCCTGCAAAGCCCCAGTCGCGCCTTGCATCAAGATTTCCAAGTTCAATGGTTTGCTGGCGGCCTGCGCGGACATTCGCTAGCCCGAGCGTAATCTTGCGCGTCACAAACTCTTTGCCGCGCAAGGGGGATTTATGGTTGAAGAGCAGACCCGAGGAGGTAAACATGTCATAGGATTCGCGATAATTTTTGACGATCCAATGAGCGTAGAGTTTTGCCACTCCGTACGGGCTGCGCGGGTGGAAAGGGGTTTCCTCATTTTGCGGGATAGCTTGAACTTTACCGAACATTTCGGAAGTCGAGGCCTGATAGAAGCGGGTTTCCGGTGAGAAGAGGCGTATTGCCTCCAGCATTCGCGTCACAGCAATGCCGTCGACTTCACCCGTATAGATCGGTTGCTTGAACGAGGCGCTTACGAAGCTCTGTGCTGCTAAATTATAGATTTCGTGCGGCTTCAGCGTCCTGATGATTTCAATGATGTTCCCTTGTTCCATCAAATCAAAATCGATCAGGTTAATCTGATCTTTCACTCCAAGTTCTTCGAGGCGATGAAGATTTGATGATGAGGTTCGTCTAACCGCACCGTACACCTTATATTGTTTTTCTAGCAATAATTTTGCCAGATAAGCTCCATCTTGTCCGCTAACCCCAGTGATCAATGCTCTCTTTGCCATTATAGTTCTCTGTTCACATTAATCTCTGAGGCCGCATAACACATCTGCGCGTGAGCGATCGCACGGTACGTACCTGACAATCGGTGCAGACAACCTGAACGTGTGGTTGAAATCAAACGTTAAGGTTGAGTATCCACATCATTTGCACGTAAAGAAGGTGAGCGCGAGATGCCGTTTCGCTAATAGGTACTCGTACCAATTAAAAGTAGAGTGTTGGAAAAAATTCACTTATAAGTTGACTTCACCGAAGGTTTGTCGGCAGTTGGACTTTCAACGCGTGCAATGGCCGGACCTGTGGGGGTCACCCAATTGCTCATTGAGATCGACAGAGCTTTGGAATGGTAATAATGGATAGTTTGACTGCTCCATCCTCGTCATCTACTTCTGCTCGCCGCCAGGACACCAGTTCAGAACAGAGCTCAGAAAGAATATTTGTTGCACAACCCTCCTTGATTGGTAACGAGCTCAAATATGTTTCGGAATGCGTTGAATCGACCTGGATTTCTTCTTCCGGGCCGTTCATCGAACGATTTGAACGGGCGTTTGCCGAATTTTGCGACGCGCGCCACGCCGTCGTCACAAATAACGGCACGACCGCTCTGCATCTTGCGCTCGTCGCGCTCGGGATCGGGGCAGGAGACGAGGTCATCGTTCCAGCGCTGACCTATGTCGCGAGCGCCAATGCGGTGAAATATTGTGGAGCGACCCCCGTATTCGCCGACAGCGATCCGGCCACTATGACGATCGACCCCGCGGATGCCGCCACTAAGATCACGGCGCGCACCAAGGCGATCATGCCGGTCCATCTTTACGGCCACCCGGCGGATATGGAGCGGATAAACGCGCTTGCCGCTCGGCACGGAATTGCAGTTGTCGAAGATGCAGCCGAAGCGCATGGCGCGCTCTGTAACGGCCGCAAAGTCGGCGCGCTGGGCGATTGCGGGGTTTTCAGCTTCTTTGGCAACAAGATCATCACCACCGGCGAAGGCGGCGCCGTCGTCACGAATGACGACCGGCTTGCCGACAGGCTGCGCCTCTATCGCGGGCAGGGGATGGACCCGGCGCGCCGATACTGGTTTCCGGTCATCGGCTACAATTACCGGATGACGAACGTCGCGGCCGCCATCGGCGTGGCGCAAATGGAGCGGGCGGAGGACCATCTGGCGGCACGCGGCCGGGTCGCGGATTGGTACCAGGAACGGCTGCACGCCCATCGCGACCTTTTCGATTTGCCGGAAACAGCAGCTTGGGCAACCCACGTCTATTGGATGTATACGGTCATCCTGCGGGATGCAGTTGCATTGCCGCGCGATGAGGTGATGGTGCGTATGGCGGCATCGGGTATCGAAACGCGGCCTGTCTTCTACCCCATGCATGAGCTGCCGCCCTATCGGGAGGAAAACACCCGCTATCCGGTCGCGACAAGACTGGCGGGGCGTGGCATCAATCTGCCTACGCATGCCGGCCTGACAGAAAGCGACATCGACCGCGTCGTATCGGAACTGCTCAACGCTTGCCGGGCAGCGGGGATGAGGGTCGCGCTTTGTTCGTCTTTCGCGCCCTTCATCAATGGCGGCGCGCGATTTATCGTGGAATGGCTGGCGGCCGAACTGATGAAGCATGGCCACCAGACGGAGATCATCTGGCTGCCATTCGTCGAGACGCCGGACACGATGTTTCGTCAGATGACGGCCTATCGGATGATCGACCTTGCACATAGCGCTGACAAGCTCATTGCATTTCGACCGCCCGCTTATGTGATTCCCCATCCCAACAAGACGCTCTGGTTCATCCACCATTTCCGGAAATACTACGATCTGTGGGAGTCGCCCTATCTGCCCGCCGATACCGATGGTAGGGGACAGGCTTTTCGCAGCAGGCTGATCGCTGCCGACAGCGCCGCCATCGGCGAGGCGAAGCGTGTCTTCACGAATTCGCGCGTCGTCGCGGATCGCCTTAAGCGCTTCAACGGCATCGATGGCGAGGTCCTCTATCCACCGATCCACAAGCCGGAACGGTTCAAGGCGGGGCCGTATGGGGACGAAATTGTCTCGATCTGTCGCGTTGAGCCGCACAAAAGGCAGGAGTTGTTTGTTCAGGCAATGCGTTTCGTAAAGTCCGGCGTGAAGCTCCGGCTTTGCGGCTTGAGTCATGACGGAAAATATAACGCAAAACTGGAACGGATCGTCGCGAGGTATAGGCTTCAGAACAAAGTCACGATCGAGCATCGCTGGATTTCGGAAGACGAAAAGGCAGAAATCGTCGGCGGTGCGCTCGGCGTCGTCTACGCGCCGATCGATGAGGACAGCTACGGCTATCCCACCTTGGAAGGCGCACTCGCCGAGAAGCCGCTGATCACGACGAACGATGCCGGCGGAACCCTTGAATTCGTCGAAAGCGGCCGCAACGGCTTGATCTGCGAGCCGACGCCGGAGAGCATTGCCGCCGCTTTCGACGCTCTCTGGAAGGACCGTGCGAAGACGAAAGCGATGGGACAGGCCGCGCGTGAGCGCATAGGCGAGATGCGCATCGACTGGTCCCATGTCGTGGAGAGCGTATTGGCGTGAAGGTCCTGGTTGTCAACAACATGGCTCCCTTCATTCGCGGAGGAGCTGAGGAACTCGCGGACCATCTCGTCGCAAATCTGCAGCGCACGAAAGGCGTTTCGGCGGAGTTGCTGCGCATCCCCTTTTCCTGGGAGCCCTACGATCGCGTCATTGAAGAGATGATGCTTTGCCGGATGATGGAGCTCTATTGGGTCGACCGCGTCATTGCCTTGAAATTCCCAGCCTATCTGATACCGCACAGCCGCAAAACGCTTTGGCTCCTGCATCAATACCGCCAAGCCTATGATCTCTTTGATCGAGGGCAATCCCACATTCCCAACGATCAACGAGGCAATGTCGTTCGTGATCTGGTCAGGAGCGCGGATGAGTTCCTGCTTTCGCAGCGTCCAGGGGATTTTCGTCAATAGTGGGACCACTCAGGACAGGCTGAAGCATTATAACGGCTTTTCATCAACAATCCTTCCACCGCCGCTGAACGATCCAGAGATCTTCGCCAACATCTCCACCGGTGATTACATTTTTGCCGGGGGGCGTGTGAATGCCGGCAAGCGGCAGCATCTGCTGATCGAGGCGATGAAACTATGCCGGAGCGGTGTGCGTCTTATAATCGGCGGCCCACCTGACACGCCGGCCGATGCGGCGCGCCTCCATGAGGCCGCCGCCGATGCGCGCCTTGATGGCAGGCTGGAACTCGATCTTGGCTTTCTGGAGCGCAGCAAGCTGGCGGCGTATGTCAATAACGCCCTTGCCTGCGCCTATCTGCCTATCGATGAAGACTCGGTCGGCTATGTGACGATGGAAGCCTTCCAAGCCGAAAAGCCGGTCATCACCGTCTCCGATGCGGGAGGCGTTCTGGAAATCGTCAATGACGGCACGACCGGCTTGGTGGTCGAGCCGACGCCCAGCGCCCTGGCGGAAGCGATGGACCGGCTATGTCTCGAGCGTGGACGGACGGAGAAGCTCGGCCGTGCCGGCCACGATCTCTGGGCCAGCAAGAAATGTGACCTGGCCAAATACCGTGGAGACGTTGCTCTCATGAAGATCGGCTGGGCGACGCCTCTGCACCACGCTTCCGCTATCGGACGCGTTAGCATCGGCGTGACGCATGCGCTCGCCGAGCGCGGCATCGAAGTCGATTTGCTGCGCACCGAAAGCAGCTCATCTTCTGGCCGATCCGCAGGCCTTCCGTCCGAGCTGAAGATCGTCAGCCTGGCGGGAATGAAGCGACTATCGCACGCTGCGGCGATATGATTTGCTGGTTTACAATATCGGCAACAATCGAGGCTTTCACTCACCACGCGGTGGACGCGGCGATGCAAAATCCCGGGCATCTGCATCTTTCATGATTTGCTGATTATCAATCTTTTCAATGGTTGGATGGCCAACGGGGCGAGGCTCATCGGACAGCCGGCAATCATCGACGAAATTTATGGGCCGGGCACCTACCACCGTTGAAAGCCGCCGAATGCTCACTGATCAGCGCGGTAACGAAGCATATCCAATGCTCGAATGGTTGGCGCCTTACGCGTTGGCGGCAGTGGCTCATGGCCGGCATTATCTGGCGCGGCTTTCGGGCAGTTGCGCCGGACCGGTCCGCCACATTCCACTCGCTTATGACCTGCCCGACGGCGATCGGGCCGGTGCCGCGCCGGCGAACGAAGGGGACACACTTCGGCTGGTCACAATCGGCCATATCAATGAAAATAAGCTCTGCGCGGAGGTGATCAGCGTCGCTTGGGCTGGTCCCGGCATCTGGCCCAAAGTTGCGCCTATCGTCGTCGTCGGACCAATATCCGAAAGACATGCGGGCCATCTTGGCGGCTCGCCAAGCGTCTTGGCGTTTCCCTCGAAATAACCGGGGCGATCTCCCGCTCTGACCTCGCCCAGCGAGATCGAAAATGCAGACGCTGTTTTGTGTCTGCGCAGACCGGTCCTGGAAGGCGCTTCCGCCTCCGCTATCGAGGCAATGCTCTCGGGCCGGCCGGCCGTCGTTGTCGATCACGGTTTCTACCAGGAGCTACCGGACAATCTGACTTTGAAGGTACCTCCGGATTTCGAGCTGCGGGATCTGCAGACCAAGATTTTATGGCTGCTCGACAATCCGGAGGAAAGCCGGTTGCTCGGGCAGCGGGCGGCCTCATGGGCGCGCGAAGCCTTCTCATTCCGTCACTATGCCGACGCATTTCTGCAACTCGCGGAAAAGGCGATGGAGGCGGAACCGCTGATGCGGCTCGGGGCGCAGCTGGGACAGGAATTATTGGCGTTGGGGGCGAAGGCTGACGACCCGGCGGCCATCCGAATAGCGCAGGCGGCCACGGAATTGTTCTGTCCGGGAGGCATATTGTGCCGACAGATATGACGAGCACGGTAGCCGCGTCCGACTTCCGCATTTTGACCGTCATGCGTGCCGCGATGAGGCCGTCTCCCGAGGGCGTCGCCTTTCCGATCGAGCTTCATTCGCAGAGGAAAAAGCGCCGGGGGCTGAGGCGCATCTTGCGAGAGATCGCGCGGCCGTTCGAGCAGTTGGGACGACTATGCCGCAGATTTAGTTAAAGCTGACGCCTATGCCTCACTCGGCTTGCAAACGAAAGCGCAGCCGGCACCGGCGACACCTACCAGCGATCTCATACAGCTGACAGCTTCGTTGGAAGCCTTGCGGGCGCAGCAGGCACTCCTGCTGAGGCGTGTGGAAAGGCAACCGCTAGCGATTGCTGACACTCTGGTGCTCATGCGCATGGATGACCGAAATCAAGTCGTGCCGTGCTGCGATTTCAGTTTGATCATTGCCTTGACTGGCTCGGATGCGTATGAACCAGTCATTTCCGCCATTTTGCGTCGTTTCTCCATCGATGCCGGGATGGTCATTGATGTCGGCGCGAATGTCGGCTGGCACACGGTGTCGATGGCCCTTACAACTGAGATCCGGCGGCAAGCTTCTCGCTCTTGAGCCAACGCCGCTGAGGTTCCGTGCGCTACACGCGACCATCGCGGCCAACGGGCTGCTCTCCAGCGTCGAAATGCGGCAGATTGCGGCGGGTGCGAACGATGGCGAACACTGCATTTGTGTCCTGATTTCGGGCCAGCGCTCTCCGACTCCCGGTCCCGACAACGACTCAATCACCGTCGCCATTGGAGCGCTGGACACCCTGGTTTCTACGGGTACAAGCGTCGATCTGGTCAAAATCTCTGCCCAAGGGGTAGAATTCGCCGTCCTCCGTGGCATGACGCGGATACTGTCGGAAAGTCCTGCTATCGTCGTGGTTCTGGAATTCGGCGCAATAAGCTCGAAGCGATCCCGTGCGGCTCCCGCCGAACTCATCGATTTCATGGCCGAGCGCGGATTCTCGGCCTTTCGCATCGATGTCGCCAATGGTTGTGACGCCATCCACCCACCTGGCATTCGGAAAGCGCGACTTGCGCCAGCCAATCACTGCCGAGTAGGGTTCGGCAATGAACCACTCCGCCCCTCGGCGCGCATTCGTCATCATTGGTGCTGGAGGACATGCCAGTGTCGTAGCCGCCACGCTGCGGGCGGTGAGCGCCACCATTCGCGGCTTCACCGATCGCGATCCGGCCTTGAGTGGCTGCCTCGTCATGGGCGCACCGATCCTTGGCGATGACGGCGTGCTCGACGCGATCGACGTCGACAATGTCCACCTCGCCAATGGTCTGGGAATTCAGCCCAGGGTCCACGGGCTCGAAACGCCCAACCCCGGAACCGGCCTGCGCCGACGTGTGTTCGAAGCGCTGACCGGCCGCGCATTTTCCTTTCCGCCGCTCATTCACCCCTCGGCCGTGATTGCGGATGGCGCTCAGATCGGTAGCGGCGCGCAAGTGATGGCCGGCACGGTCTTGCAATCGCGCGCGGTCGTTGCCGAGAACGCCATCGTCAACAGTTCAGCCTCGGTCGATCATGATTGCCGCATCGGCGCGCATGCGTTCATTGCGCCCGGCGCGATATTATGCGGCGGCGTGCAGGTCGGCACGGGCGCCTTGATCGGGGCCGGTAGCGTTATTCTGCCGGGCGTGTCGATCGGCGAAAATGCCGTCATAAGCGCTGGGACGGTCATCAGGCGCGATGTGAAAGACCATCAATTCGCCGCCTCGTAGGGGCTGCTGAAACGGTGATGCGCGCGTTGAAGCAGTGCATGCCCAAGCGTGTGCGGAGCTGCTACCGGCACATACCCGGACAACGCCCGCGGAGAGAGGAATCTCACAGCCCGGCCCGCCCCCGCTGCGGCGTTTCGGCCGATCGGACCACCGGATGAACTCTAAGCGCCGCTCGGAGTTGTTGTCGCATCACAGTCATAAAAGGACTAAGCAGATGGATAAGGACCGCATCAAGGGCTCGGCCCAGCAGCTCAAGGGCAAAGTCAAGGAAGTGGCCGGCAAAGCTACGGGCGATGCCAAGCTCGAAACCGAAGGCAAGGCTGAAAAGACCGAAGGCAAGGTGCGCAACGCCATTGGCGGCGCCAAGGATGCCATCAAGGGCAAATAGGCCGAGCGCCGCCATCATCGCCAATCGGGCAGGGCGGGTATTTCGATGCGAAGGAGGCAGGAGCCGCGATTGCGCCCTGTCTCCTTTTTTGCCGCCGGTTCGTTCAGAGCCATAATATGAGATTAGGGTAAGGCGATGCGGGATATGACCACGGAGAACCAGATGCGCCGTCCCTTGCCAAAGCCCAGTTTGAACTATGCCGTGCCTGGTGCGACGGTGTCGGCGCTGCTGTTCGTGTTCATTGTCGTGGCCTCGCTGTATTTGGCGCGCGCCATCCTTATGCCCTTCGCGCTCGCGATCCTGCTCAGCTTCATGCTCTCGCCCTTGGTGCGTCGATTGCAGCATTGGCACGTGCCGCGCAGCCTCGCCGTGATTTCGGTGGTACTGGTGGCATTTGCGGCGATCTTCGCGCTCGGGGGTGTGATGGTCTCGCAAGTGAACCAGCTGGCAGCCGATCTCCCGAAGTACCAGAGCACCTTGCGCGAGAAGATCCATCTGCTGCGCGGCGCGGCGGGCGGCACCGGAACGCTGGAGCGCGCCTCCGAAGTGCTGCAGGATCTCTCAAGCGAGCTCAACCGCCCGGAAGGGAGTTCGCCGGCTTCGCCGTCGGTCGTGCCTGCTCCTGGAGCGGCCTCGCCACAACCCAAGCCGATTCCGGTACAGGTGCAGGAACCCAATCAGGGCCCACTTCGGACCATCGTCTCGCTGATCGCGCCGCTGATTGATCCCCTGATCACCACCGGACTCGTCATCATCTTCGTGATCTTCATCCTGGTTCAGCGCCAGGATTTGCGTAATCGGCTGGTGCGCCTTGCCGGATCGAACGATTTGCAGCGCACGACGGCCGCGCTGAACGACGCCGGCCGACGCTTGAGCCGCCTGTTTCTCACCCAGCTCGCGCTGAATGCCGGTTTCGGGCTCGTCATCGGTGTCGGATGGTGGCTCATCGGCGTGCCGAGCGCGGCGCTCTGGGGTATCCTGGCGGTGATTCTGCGTTTCATGCCCTATGTCGGAACTTGGCTTTCCGCAGTTTTTCCGCTGCTTCTCGCGGCAGCCGTTGGGCCGGACTGGAGCATGTTCATCTGGGCCGCCGGCATCTTTCTTGTCATCGACATCATCGTCGGGCAAATCGTCGAGCCCTTGGTACAAGGCCATAGCACTGGCTTGTCACCTGTCGCCGTGATCGCTTCGGCGACGTTCTGGACATGGCTTTGGGGCCCGATCGGTCTCGTGTTGGCCACGCCGATGACGCTGTGCCTGGTTGTGCTGGGGCGCCATGTCGAGCGGCTGAAGTTCCTCGATGTCATGTTCGGAGATGAACCGGCGCTCACTCCTTCTGAACTCACCTACCAGCGTCTCCTGGCGCACGATCCGGTTGAAGCCGCTGAGCAGGCGCGGACATTCCTGCGCGACAAGCCGCTCATTGACTATTACGAGCAGATCTTCGTGCCTACGCTAAAGCTGGCCCATGCCGACGCGGAGACGGGCCGGTTGGATGACCAAGGCCTGGAGCGTGTCCGCGACGCGGCGGGCGAGCTGATCGACGATCTCGCCGATCACCTTGACAAGCCGGAAAAGGCGGCCGGGGAAGAGGCCAACGGGGACGAGACGGCGTTAGCTCAGCTCAGTAAGGTCGAAACCTCTCCCGAGCTTATGGAGCACGCCCTGCCCGAGGCATGGCGGACCGGTAAGCCCGTCCTCTGCGTGCCTGGCAGCGGCGAACTGGACGAGGCGCTCGCGCTGGTCGTGGCTCAGCTGGTGGAGCGGCGCGGCATCGGCGCACGTGCCGAGGAGGCCGATGCGCTTTCCATCTCGCGCATTTTCGGCCTGGATACCAAGGACTCAAAGCTTATCTGTGTTTGTTATATCGAGGCAGTTACCCCGGCGCAGATTCGCTATTCCGTGCGGCGGCTGCGGCGCAAAGCCCCTGATGCGCATATCCTCATCAGCCTCATGGGCGAGACCCAGGACATGGACGAGGCCGCGCCGAATGTGAGCTATGCGAGAGCCTCGCTGGCGGAAACCGTGAATGCTATCTTGGTCGTGGCTGCCAAGGAGCAAGAGGGCGAGGCGGTGGAGCCCGATACGAGCCCCACCCCGCAGGCGAGGTTTGCGGAACAGCATTGACTGACCCTGCCTCAGAATGACCGGGGCAGGCCCAGAATATGCTCCGCCACATAGGCAAGGATCAGATTGGTCGAGATCGGCGCCACCTGATAGAGGCGCGTTTCGCGGAATTTGCGCTCCACGTCGTATTCCGCCGCAAAGCCGAAGCCGCCATGAAACTGGATGCACGCATTCGCTGCTTCCCAGGAGGCATCGGCGGCGAGCAGCTTCGCCATGTTCGCCTCCGCACCGCAATCTTCGGCGGCGTCGAATTTGCGCGCGGCTTCGAAGCGCATGAGATTGGCCGCCTCGATATTGACGAAGGCCCGCGCAATGGGGAATTGCACGCCCTGGTTCTGCCCGATCGGCCGTCCGAAGACGATGCGCTGCTTTGCGTAGGCCGTGACCTTGTCGATGAACCAATAGCCATCCCCGATACATTCGGCGGCGATCAGCGTGCGTTCGGCGTTCAGCCCGTCGAGGATGTAGCGGAAACCTTGGCCTTCCTCGCCGATGAGATTTTCGGCCGGGATCTCAAGATCGTCGAAGAACAGCTCATTGGTCTCGTGATTGACCATGTTGCGGATCGGCTTCACGGTCAGTCCCTTGCCGATCGCCTCGCGCAGATCGACGAGGAACACCGATAGTCCCTCGGATTTCTTCCCGACCTCGGCCAGCGCCGTGGTGCGAGCCAAAAGGATCATCAGGTCCGAATGCTGGACGCGGCTGATCCAGACTTTTTGGCCGTTGACGACATAACGGTCGCCTTTTCGAGTGGCGGTCGTCCTGAGCTTCGTCGTATCGGTGCCGGTCGACGGCTCGGTGACGGCCATCGATTGCAGGCGGAGGTCGCCTGAGGCGATCCTGGGGAGGTATTCGGCTTTCTGTGCCGCAGATCCGTGCCTGAGCAGCGTCCCCATATTGTACATCTGGCCGTGGCAATGGCCGGCGTTGCCGCCGGAGCGGTTGATCTCCTCCATGACGATCGAGGCCTCAGTCAGGCCCAGCCCGGAGCCGCCATAGTCTTCCGGGATCATCGCCGCGAGCCAGCCGGCCCGCGTCAGCGCATCGATGAACTCCAGAGGGTAGGCAGCCTCGGCATCGTGGCGGCGGTGATACTCGGACGGGAAATGGGAGCATAAATCCCGCAGCGCCTGCCGCATCTCAGCGTGGGATTCGCTTCGGAGTTTCATGAGGTGCGATGCTCCGGTTGGTCTGCCGCCATCCGGCAGAAAGCACAGCCAGTGGGCCAGCAACAGCATCGCCAGGCTGACAGGGTTCGTCATCACGGTCGAGTGTCGCGCTCAGCCGGTCTCTCTGCCGCGCACACCTCGAATCCGATTTCGCGGAATCGTAGCCTATATGGCCAGCCGACGCGTAGACCTATCTGCGGCACGTGACGTTCGCAAAACCATTGCAAGTGGGTTGATTGCAGATTTGCCCACTGCCGATAACAATAGTCGGGTTGTCCCTTCCAATGCGCGGGGCTTGCGCGAATGACGCGGATTCCGCAAAGCCATGGCGGCGGCAGAACTCGTCGGCCGCCGGCTTGCCGCAGCCATGCGCCCAATAGCGGCACCAGTCGAGCCGGTAGTCGCCATAGCTCGGCTCGTTGAAGGTCATTTTCGGCAGCGTTTCCGGCGAAGGCACCGGAGCCGCGCCCTCCAGATGCCGCAGCCCGCTTTTCGCGGCAGGATTGTCGGGTTCGAGCGACAGCGCCTTGCGGTAATCGAGCATGGCCATCTCCCGCTGGCCCTGCTTCTCATAGACCTCGGCGCGGATGCGATAAAAGTCCGCGAAATTCGGCTTCATTCGAATGGCCTGATCGTAGTTCTCGATCGCGCGGGCGTAATCGCGCTTCTCCGAATAGGCATTTCCCCGGTTCCATATAATGCCGTCCGGGTCGGCGGGCTTGTGAAGCAGAGCCTCGCTATAATCGGCGATCGCAAGATCGTAGGCGCCTTTGGCGAAATAGGCATTGCCGCGGTTGAAATAGCCGGCGACCCAGCCGGGATTGCGCTCGATGAACCGGTCGAAATCACTGATCGCCAGATCGGTGTCGCCGTTGTTCAAATGGCAGATGCCGCGCGAAAGCAGATATTCCGTGTCGCTCGGCTTCAGCCGCATCGTCGCCTCGCAATTCCTTTTCGGGCTCGAAGACGCCGGGCTGGGGCCGAACACAAATGCCGCGACAATAAGAATACGCATCCACATCGCACATCCTCCTCGCGATCCTACCGCGCATCCGTGACGGGTTGCTCGTATGGCGTTTCGGAACTGGAAAAGGTTCATTGCACCCGGCGACGATGCTCAGCGCCCGTCGGTTTTGATCATGCCGTCGGCGAGATGCAGGCGGCGGTCCATGCGTGCGGCCATGTCGAGATCATGGGTGACGGCGACAACCGTCTTGCCGCGCTCGCGCACCAAGGCTTCGAGGATCGAGAAGACCTGCTCCGAGTTCTCGCTGTCCAGGTTTCCGGTCGGCTCATCAGCGAGCACGATGGGCGGGTCGTTGGCGAGCGCCCGCGCTACTGCCGCACGCTGCCGTTGCCCGCCGGAGAGCTGGTCCGGCCGCTTGCCGAGGTGATCGCCGAGCCCCAGTGAGCGCAAGAGTTCGCCCGCTCGCGCGTCCATGTCCGCACGGCCGAGCCGGCCGAGTTTCCGCATAGGCAGCGCCACATTCTCCTGCACCGTGAACTCCGGCAGCAGAAAGTGAAACTGGAACACAAAGCCCAGCATTGAAAGACGTGTTTGGGCTCGCTCCTCTTCATCCATAGGCTCCGTGTCGCGCCCGCCGATCCTGAGCTTTCCGCTAGTGGGCCGGTCGAGCAGGCCCAGCAGATAGAGGAGCGATGATTTGCCCGAGCCGGATGGGCCGGTCACGGCGACGAATTCCTTCTCGCCGATGCTGAGCGAGATGTCCTTCACCAGCGTGACCGGCACCGTTTCCGCCAGAATGCGGGTAAGGTTCTCGGTCTCGATGAGGACGCTCATGTTGCGCCCCTGATGATGTCGACGGGATTGAGCCGGGCGGCCCGTCGGGCGGGCAGGTAGCCGGCGACGGCGGCTGAGCCCAGCGCGAAAGCCGCGGAGATGATGTAGTGCAGGAAGCTCCAGGCGATCGGCAGTCTGGTGATCTCCTGTCCGGTCGCTGCGAGTTCGAAGCGGACCAGCGAGAGCGCATAGACCAGCGCCAGGCCCAACAGCCAGCCGAGCAACGAACCCGCCGCGCCGATAGCCACGCCTTCGATCAGGAAGAGGCGGCGCATATCGGCCTCGGCGAAACCGAGCGATTTCATGATGGCGATATCGCGCGCCTTTTCATGGGTGATGGTGGAGATGATGTTGAAGATGCCGAAACCGGCTACCAGCATGATCGCGGCGACGACGGTGTACATGATGACATTACGGATCACGAGGGCTTGCAGAATCGCCTCATTGGCCTCCTGCCAGGCCACCGCTTTGTAGCCGAACTCCGCCTCGATTCGCCGCGCCGCCGGCGGCGCGCCATTGGGATCGGTCAGCTTGATGCGGATTTCATTGATGGCGTTCGGCCGCGCGCTCAGGATCTGGGCGTTCTTGAGCAGCACATAGGCCTCGCCCTCGTCGCGCGCGGTCGTGCCGGTATGGAACAGGCCGACGATCTTGAAGTTGCGGCTCAGGCCTTCCGAGGAAACGGCTGTCAGCGTGTCGCCCAGTCCGGCGCCAAGCTCCCTGGCCATCACATCGCCCACCACGATATTGTTGCCGCCAGCCACGAGGGCGTCAAAGCTGCCCTGCCTGAAATCTTCCACGATCGGCGAGACGCCACGTTCGGTTGCGGGATCGATGCCGATGATCGCGGCGCCGACATCGCGCCCCGAATAGCGGATCACCCCTTGCGTCTTCAGACTGGCGGCAATGCGGCCCGGCACCCAGCCTTTCAGCCAGGATAGCGCCGCGGTGGGATTGATGATGCCGCGGCGGTCCTCGCGCGGCCTGAGGCCGGAGATGGCGACGCTCGCGAAAACCTCTTCGGCCGGCTGACGGCGTGCGGCGCGCTGCTCGTCATTGACGTAGACATGCGGCATGACGTTGACGAGCTGTTTGACGAAGTCGTTCTGGCCGCCCTGCATCAGCGCCGCCATGGCGATGGAGAAGCCCACGCCGACCGCAACGCCGATGATCGCGACGACAGTTTGCCGTCCACGCCCGAGAATATGGATGACCGCGATTTCCAGGATCAGACGCATGGCCGCTTCATTCCTCCGAGCGCAAAACGATCATTGTCCAGCTGCCGTCGTGACGTTCACCCTTGCCCCGTCGGTCAAGCCTTGCGGATAGGGCGAGACGATGCGTGCATGGTCGTCGAGGCCTGAGAGGACCTCGACGCCATTCGTGCCGCGAATGCCGATCGTGACCTCGCGCAGCCGCGCTTTGCCGTCCTCCACCACGAAGATCTTATTCCCTTCGGCGGCGACCGATGGGATCAGCAATGCCTTTTCCGAAACTCGGGTAATGACGTTCGCATCGGTCGACATGCCGATCCGCAACGGCGTGTCATCCGGCAGCCGGAAATAGACGCGGTAGGTCTTCGTCACGGGGTCACCTTTCGGTGTGATGCGGTCGACCAGCGCTTCAAGGCTCTGCCCAGGAAAGGCGTCCGACTTGAGCAGCGTGCGCTGACCCGGTTTTACGCGCGGAATATCCTCCTCATTGACGTCGGCGACCACGACGAGCGGCATCGGTTCGCCGACCCAGAACAGCACCGTGCCGAGTTCGGCCACCTCGCCCACCTCTCCGTCCTGGCGCAGCACGATGCCGCCGCTCGGCGCACTGAGGACATAGCTCGCAAGCCGTGCCTTCTGGCCGGCGACCAGCGCCTCCAACTGCACGACTTCGGTGCGCGCGCGGTCGAGCGCCTGCTGGCTCGCCGTGTTTCTTTCGGCAAGGATCGTCAAGCGCCGGAAGTCGTCCCGGGACAAGTTCAGCCGCGCCTCAAGCTCGGCGAGCACCGCCTGCGCCTCGGTGGCGTCGAGGCGGGCGAGTGTATCGCCCTTGGCGACGTGGGAGCCCTCGCAGTTGCATTGCTCCACGATGCGCTCGCGAACCAGCGGCGTGACCTTCGCCCAGATGCGCGGCTCGACCACACCACTGGCATAGACGATTTCCGCCGCGTCGCCGCGCCAAGGCGTCGCGACCGACACGCCGACTGGGCGCCAGATGAACCAGCCGGCAAGGCCTGCGGCCGCAAGTATGACAAAGGCAAGCAATAAGCGCATCATCCGAACGAGCCTCTCCGGCGGCCGGCGAAACTGGCGCCGCCGATACCATTCGACGGAGCCACGCTCTATACCAGCGCGGTGCGTTTGCCTAGGCTGTGGTCGCGTGAACCGGAATCGATCAAGGTTCGATTCATTTGCTTACGCATGATTTTTCGGGAAAGCTGGAACCCGCCCAGTCTTCGCGACGGGAAAAGGCTGTTCCCGATCGTGCCTCATGCATCGGACCGGAAACTGTACGCACTTTTCGGATAAATCTGATGCATGGACAAAGAGCTAGAGCGCAGCTCCGCGTTCAGCGGAGCGTCCGGCGCGCTCTAGCAATTGCCGGTCATCACCGAGGTGCCTGTCTGCGGGTCATTGTAATAGAAGCACGAACCATCGCCGCCGGTCGTCCCGCCCGGTCCCCGATGGATGTCGGGCTGGCCGTTTCCCACCCGGTTCGGCAGCGCCGGGCATTGCGAGGGATGCACGCGCCCGACCGCATTCCCGCCGACCGCACCCCAATAACCGCTGGCAGGATCGCACCAATAATGGCCGTTCGGCAGGAAGAAACCGACATTCCGGTCGGCGAGCATCATTTGTTGCGGTGTCAGCCACTGGCCATTCACCGTCATTGCGCGCTGCGCGTGTGCCGAACCTGTGAGCACCAGCAAAACCGCACCAAGGGTGAGCAAGAATTTGGCGGCAATCCGCAGATATTCGATGGTCACGACAGCATCCTCCGCTAGCCTTAATTCTCGGCCGCACCGGTACGCCAAGCTAGACGCGGCATTTGCTTCGCGCTATCCAGGCGCCGCCACGCCTATCCGGGAAATGCAATTAGAGCATGAGCCGCACGGGCGGATGCTGCTGGTCTCGCGATAGAGCCGCGTTCTGATTTTGTGAGACGCATCAGGCTTTACCGCAACGTGCCTTTGCGCCGCCGCAGCGTTTCGGAGGGGCTTTCGCCGAAGCGCCGGCGATAATCAACGGCAAAACGCCCCAAATGCATGAAACCCGCTTCCATCGCTATTTGCGTAATGCCTTCGGCCGGTTCCCCGAGCAGTAAGGCCCGCCTTACGCGGTCGAAACGCGCATTGCGTAAATATTGCATCGGGGACATCCCCTTGAAATCCTTGAAATGCTTGAACAGCGTGCGGCCGGGCACGCCGGCGACAGCAATGATTTCGGTAATGGTGATGGAAGCGTCCAGATTGGCCTGCATATAGTCGATCGCCCGCTTGACGTCGCGAGGAGCCAGCGGAGTGTCCAGTCCCCGCAGCGCGGCCGAGTAATTATGCGGCTGCATCGTCAGCACCATGGTCATGATGAATTGCTCGAAGGCGGTCATCATCGCGCCGTTCCAGGGCATGGTGGCGGCATTGTCGATATCGCGGACGGCCATCAGCAGATATTGCGCCAAGCTGCGGCCGTAGCCGCTGCTGACGTCGATTTCCGGAGCGAAATCCAGGGGCGCTCGCGGCTCCTCTCCAAGCAGAGAAGCAAGGCATGCGAGAAGCTCGGATTTGAAGAAGGAGACGCGAATGCCGCCGCAGCCTTCACCCGACCTGACCATGTAATAGTCGTTGCGGCATGGCGAGGCGATGGCGGCCCGGCGGGTATCGCAGATTACGTCCCGCTTGGTATTGACCACCTCCAATTGCCCGGTTAGCGGCAGCTGTAGCCAATAATCGTCCCGTGCCGTCGCACGAACGGCGACGGAGGGTCCATATTGGATATATCCGAGATACATCCCAGGCATATAGACGCCGTTGAACAGGGCATCCAGCCGGCCAGCATCGCGCGGTGCAAGTTCGAGGTGGAACTGCTTGGTGCACAGGAAGGCACGCGTCTCTTCCGCATCGCCGCTGCCAAAGATGCGATGCCGGTCAAGAACCGGCGCGAAACCGAATGCCATTGTCTCCTCCGCTGCCTGAAGAATATCATGCAGGCCGGGCTTCGCAGTCACTCAAGCGGGTGAGGAAACGGCACTTGCAGAATTCGGATAGCAAGATGGACAGCATCGGCGCGGATGGTCCTGTTGAGGCGCCATCGGCATGACGCTCGGTCACGGTTTACGGGCGGCGACGACGAGCGCGGGGGTGGGCACGTCATATCCGCCATTATTCTGGAATTTCGAGACGCGCGCGCGCAGATCCTCTTTGATTTTGGCAAGCGCTTGCGGTGTCTGGCGGTTTAACACCGCCGACGCTCGAACGGTGCCTGAATTGATCGTGTCGAAGATGGTGTCCGGGTCGGATACGCGCCACACAAGCGGCACGTCCTTGTCCGAAACATCGACAAAACCCGCCCCGCCGAGCAATTCACGGGCATAGGCGGCGTCGCCGTAAGCAAAAAAATTCGGGCCCGCCGGAATGCCGACATCGAGCGAACCATGTTCACGCACGCAATCGTAAACCATCGTCAGCCCAATACATTTCGCGGGATCCGCCCAGGATGCATAGGCAAATCGGCCGCCGCGTTTGAGAACACGGCAGGCTTCGCTGGCGGCCTTTTCCGGATGGGCGAGATGAGGAAAGCCGAAAGCGTTCAGCACGACATCGAAACCGGCCTCGGCAAACGGCAGGTTCTCCGCGTCACCTTCCAGGAACTCGATATCAGGATAGGATTTCCTGGCGAGGTCGAGTTGAGCGGCCGAGAAATCGATGCCGACGACATTGGCGCCCCGCTCCCGCGCCGCCGCCGCGACATACCCACCGCCGCATGCGACGTCGAGAACCCGGTCCCCCGCCCTCACTCCCGTGCTGGCCAACAGCTCAGGAATCGTCTGTCTGGTGACCTCGCTAAGTTGCTTGTGATAGCCCTGGACGATCGAGGCGTCGCTCCAGCCCGCATGCTCAAACGTCGTGAATGCATCAGTGAGTGACATCGCTGGACGTCCTTTCGACCGGTGACGGAGAGCGGAAATGAGCGGGAGGATAATGTCGCGTTTAAGCAGCCGCAATCGGTTCCGAGAGCAAGGTGCTACAATTTCTGCGGTTTACGGATAGTATGACCAAAGCAAGCCGGAAATCGGTTCGCGGCATATGCCGCTGTGCTCGGGCGTGCATCCTGATCGATTAAATCCGAGCGTCGTGCAGCTTCCCGCGTCCTCTGCCATGTCGCGGTTGCGAACAAAACGGGAATCACCGATCGTGATCTGACTTCACGGGAGAACGATCCGGTGTCCGCGGCCTATCTCGACAAACTCAATTCGGAGCAGCGCCGAGCCGTCGAGCATGGCGGCGCGGCCGATAGCGCGGCTTGTGGCCCCCTCCTCGTCATCGCCGGCGCCGGGTCGGGGAAGACCAACACGCTGGCGCATCGCGTCGCGCATCTGATCATGGGCGGCACCGACCCGAGGCGGATTCTGCTTCTCACATTTTCGCGCCGCGCGGCGGCGGAGATGACCCGTCGCGCCGAGCGAATCCTCCGCGAGGCCATGGCCCGGAATGCGGGCGTCATGATCGAGGCTCTCAGCTGGGCCGGCACCTTCCATGGGATCGGCGCCCGTCTCTTGCGCGACTACGCCGCTGAGATCAGCCTCAACCCCGCCTTCACCATCCATGACCGCGAGGATAGCGCCGATCTGATGAACCTCGTCCGGCACGGACTGGGGTTTTCCACCACCGAAAGCCGGTTTCCCACCAAGGGCACCTGCCTCGCTATCTACTCGCGCTGCATCAACACCGAGGCGCAGATCGACGATGTCCTCCGCGCTTCATTCCCCTGGTGCCTGGATTGGGCCGCCGAATTGAGGGACCTCTTTGCCGGCTATGTCGAGGCAAAGCAGCGCCAGTGTGTGCTCGATTATGACGACCTGCTGCTCTATTGGGCGCAGATGGTGGGCGACGCAGGGCTAGCGGAACATATTGGTGGCCGCTTCGATCACATTCTGGTTGACGAATATCAGGATACCAACCGGCTGCAATCGTCGATTCTCATGGCGCTGAAGCCTGACGGTTCCGGCCTGACGGTCGTGGGCGACGATGCGCAGTCGATCTACTCCTTCCGCGCCGCCACGGTGCGCAACATCCTCGATTTCCCCGCGCAGTTCAGTCCGCCCGCCGCGATCATCACGCTGGAGCGCAACTACCGTTCGACGCAAGCCATCCTGGCCGCCGCAAATGCGGTCATCGGCCTTGCCAGGGAGCGCTTCACCAAGAATCTTTGGAGCGATCGCACGGGCGACGAGCGCCCGCGCCTTGTCGGCGTTCGCGACGAGGCAGACCAGGCGCGCTACATCGTCGAACGAGTGCTGGAGAACCGCGAAGGCGGCATGACGCTGAAGCAGCAGGCGGTGCTGTTCCGCACCAGCAGCCATGGCGGTCCGCTGGAGGTCGAGCTCACCCGCCGCAACATCCCTTACGTGAAATTCGGCGGGCTCAAATTCCTCGAGGCCTCGCACATCAAGGACATGCTGGCGCTGTTGCGCTTCGTCGAAAATCCGCGTGACCATGTCGCCGGTTTCCGGCTCATGCAGCTCATGCCAGGGCATCGGGCCGGTTTCGGCCCAGCGCGTGCTCGACCATATGAACCATACAGCCGATCCGCTCGGCGCTTTGGCCGAGATTTCGGCGCCGCCCCGCGCAGGCGAGGATTGGCGCGCCTTCGTCGAGGCCATCGGCGAACTTCGGTTCGGCGGGGCAGGCTGGCCGGCGGAGATGGAACGCGCCCGCCTGTGGTACGAGCCGCATCTGGAGCGAATCCACGAGGACGCCGAAATGCGCCGCGCCGATCTCATCCAGCTCGAACAGATCGCCGGCGGCTATCCTTCACGCCAGCGCTTCCTCACCGAATTGACCCTCGATCCGCCGGATGCCACCAGCGATCAGGCCGGTGTCCCGCTGAAGGATGAGGATTATCTGATCCTCTCGACCATTCACTCGGCGAAGGGCCAGGAATGGAAATCGGTCCATGTGCTGAATGTGGTGGATGGCTGCATTCCGTCCGATCTCGGCACTGGCACCACCGCCGAGACCGAAGAGGAGCGGCGCCTGCTCTATGTCGCGATGACGCGGGCGAAGGACGATCTGCATCTCATTGTGCCGCAACGCTTCTTCACCTATGGGCAGAACGCGCTGGGCGACCGGCATGTCTATGCCGCGCGTTCGCGTTTCATTCCGAGTACTCTGCTCGCGCATTTCGAGCGAACGTCCTGGCCCCTGGCGGCGACGGAACCGGCGGCTCGCGAACGGTCGCGTCAAGGGCCGGTCCTCGACGTCGGCGCGCGGATGCGCGGCATGTGGCGCTGATGCGGCGCGGCCAGAGCGGGATCGGTTGAAGTGGAAGCATCGAAGCCGGGAGGCCCGCTCTCAATTCTTTGCTGGTCGCGCGATCGGACGGAAAACCGGATTCCACTTTTCCTGATCGCGCTCTAGAGGGCAATTTGTCGTTCAGAAAGCGTGGCTTGGAAATTCCTCCGCCGAGTGCTCACAAAGCACTGTGCGGGGGTCGAATGAGATGGCTGGCTCTTTCGGTCAGAACAGCTTCAAGCCCGGAGGCAATTGCAGCCCGCCCGCCAGCTCCTGCATCTTCGACTGCAGGACTTCCTCGATCTTGCCCTTTGCGTCCGCGTGAGCGGCAACGATCAGATCCTCCAGGATTTCAATCTCGCTCTCCTTCAGCAGGCTTGGGTCGATCTTGATCTCCTCCAGCACGCCCTTGCCGTTGAGCGTCACGCTGACGAGACCTCCGCCCGCGATGCCGGTTTGCGAGACGGCCTCCACAGCGGTTTGCATCTCCCCCATTTTTTCCTGGAGCTGCTTGGCCTGCTTCATCATGTCCATGAGATTTTTCACGGGCCGTCCTTTCAGCCGCTTCGCCGGACGGGCTGGAGCGGAGTGTCGTTGAGCTAAACCCAAAGTTGGGTTTGCCGCCGCTTTCGTCAATCCTTTTTCGCGCGATCGCCGCCAGTGCTCAGATCGCGAACGGCGGTGACCTCGGCGTCCGGAAAGCGCCGCAACACCGATTGCACGGCGGGATGGCGCCTGGCTTCCTCCAGCATGCGCGCCTCGCGTTCGCGACGCACCTCGCCGAGCGGCCGTTCGCCCCGTTCCTCGGTGACGGAGATCATCCAGCGCTCGCCGGTCCAGAATTTCAGCTTGCGGCCGAGATCGTTCGCAAGGTCCTTCGGCGCATTGGGCAGCACATGCAGCTCGATATGGCCCGGCCTGAAGCGGACCAGCTCGGCACTGTCCTCCAGGGCGAGTTTCAGCAGCACGTCGCGTTTTTCCGCCGCAAGCGCGATAATGTCGGCAAAGCTGTCGAGGCGCGGCCCGGCGGGGGCCGCCGCTTCGGGCGCGTGGGATGGCTCGGGCGCGGCATTTTCGCCGCCCATGGTGCGGCGGGCGGCGGGCGGCAGGGCCATCGGAGGAGACGAATCGAGAACGCCTTCCGATACTCGTGATTCGTTCCTTGAAGGTTCCGCTTGGCGCTGCTCGGCCTGTTTGCCTGTCAAGCGCCGAATAATGTCCTCCGGAGGCGGCAGGTCGGCTGCATAGCACATGCGGATCAGCAGCATCTCCGCGGCTATGATGCCGCGTGGCGCACGGCCGACCTCGTCGAGGCCTTTGAGCAGCATCTGCCAAGCCCGTGCCAAGCCTGCCATGGAGAGCCGGTCGGACAAGGCCTTGGCCCGTGCCCGCTCGCTGGCGCTCAGCGCGGAAACCGCGTCTTCGCCGGCGGCTTTAATGCGCGTCGCGGCGTGCACGGCTTCGGCGAGGTCGCCGACGATCTGAATGGGATCGGCGCCATCGGCATAGAGGGCTTCCAGTTGCTCGATGGCTTCCTTCGGCTTGCCGCCGACAACCGCGTCCATCAAATCGTAAAGCCGCGCGCGATCGGCTAGGCCCAGCATCGCCAGCACATCGGCGGCCTTGACCGTGCCGCCGCCATGGGCGAGAGCCTGATCGAGAATCGAAAGCCCGTCGCGCACCGACCCTTCCGCCGCCCGCGCGATGAGCGAGAGCGCCTCCGCTTCCGCTTTCTGCCCTTCGGCCTTTACCAGCCGCGCGAAATGCGCCGTCAGCAGCGGCACTTCCACCCGGCGCAGATCGAAGCGCTGGCAGCGCGACAGCACCGTGACGGGCACCTTGCGGATCTCGGTTGTGGCAAAGATGAATTTCACATGCGGCGGCGGCTCTTCCAGCGTCTTGAGCAAGCCGTTGAAGGCCGCCTTGGAGAGCATGTGCACTTCGTCGACGATGTAGACCTTGTAGCGAGCGTAAGCCGGCTTGTAGCGCACCGATTCGATGATTTCCCGGATGTCGTCGATGCCGGTGTGCGACGCCGCGTCCATCTCGACCACATCGACATGCCGGCTCTCGATGATCGCCTGGCAATGCTCCCCGAATTCGGTGAGGTCGATGGTCGGGCCGGTCTCTTCGCCAGCCTTGGAATAGTTCAGCGCCCGCGCGATGATCCGCGCCGTGGTGGTCTTGCCGACGCCGCGAACGCCGGTAAGCATATAGGCCTGCGCGATCCGGCCGCTCTGAAAGGCGTTCCGCAAAGTACGCACCATCGCGTCCTGGCCGATCAGATCGTTGAAGGTCTGGGGACGGTATTTGCGGGCCAGGACCAGATAGGGCTTTGTTTCGGCTGTCATCAGCTGTGCCGTTTAGCGGCCTCCGCACCCGTCCAAAGCAGAACCGAACGAGCGTGTGTGAGTTTTCCGCCGCAGGCCCGTCGTCAGCCTGGAGGCGGCGTTCGGCCGAAACGCTACCAGGGCCGCCGCGCGGGCGCAACTCCAGCAGCCCCAGCCGGAATTCTGGTCTGGCGAGGACATGCTCCATGATGGACCTGAACGCAATGGTGATGGGGTATACGCATTTTCCGAAGGAACGGTTGCGAACCTTTCGGAGTTGCTACCCAAGATTGTCGTCTCGGCGGGATTTTCGATGCGGCGCAATGAGGGGCGGGTGAGCCACGCACAAAGTTGCTGCTCACATTAGCGGCCAATGCATGAACCGGCTGCAACGAACCCGTTCACAAAACTTACAACCGGAACTGGTAAGGATTATGAAATTCGAGCTTGTTCCCTCTTTGTTCTTGATGCATATAATGCCCATGATCACACGATACGAATCGACCCACACTCCCGGCTCCGACCCGATGACGCTGATTTTTGCTGAAGGCGCCTTCGAATCGCTGCCCTACGAAATCAGGTTGATGGGCCCATGGTCCGGATGCACCTATGGGGACATCGCCAGCTTAAAGCCCGTCCATCGCGGCGAGTTGCTCCGCCAGGGCTATGTTGTCCTGCGTGAGGCAGCCTCCATGCGCGACGCGGCATAAGCGCAGAGCGGCGTCAAATCTCCTCGACGCCGCTATCTAGCGAACCATAACCCAAGGCCTCAAGGGCATCGAGCCAGGCTTCCGCCACAAGCGGGTGATCGAGAAGATAGCGGGCGGTCGGCACCTCTCGCCTTTCCGTCGCCTGCTGCACCAGGGCGTCCCACTCTTCTGGCTCGCCGTCGCCTCGGCCCAGCCACATCAGCGCCACGAGTTCAGCCTGCTCGCGCTCGCTCAGCCCGGCGATTTCCTGGGTCACCTCGCGGCGCGACTGATCGTCGGGGCTGTCCTGCAGGCCGGCGAGCTGATCGTCGCTCGCATTCGAGCCTTCGTCCGGGAAGGTCGGCGGCTCCTTGCCCATGATGCCGCGGACTTGCACCGCAAGCATTCGCACGTAGTCAGGATCGATTTCAAGTGTCGGCATGGCCCCTCGCTCCTCAGTCATGGAAGATCGTCAGGGAACCGCCGCGGTGAAGTTCGGTTCCGCTCGATGTGCAGACCGAAGGCGTGGAACCGCACCGGCTGCGGCGAGATTGTAGGTCAGCGCATGACGCGGCGCCGGCATTTCGATCAGCCGGCCGGAAAACCACAGTAATACCGGAACGAAATGCTTCCCTACGAAACACTCATCGGCTTGCTGGCGGGCATCTGCACGACGGCTTCCCACATCCCTCAACTCCACAAGAGTTGGCGAACCGGCCAAGCCGACGATCTGTCGCTGAGAATGATCCTGGTTCTGGGAACAGGTCTCGCCTTGTGGTGCCTCTATGGCATTACGCGGGGCGATCTGGCGATCATCGCTGCTAACGGCATCAGCCTTTTGTTGCTCTCGGGCATTCTCTATTTCAAGCTGCGCCCGAACCCTCGGCAATGACGGGATTGCCGAGGTGGACTGGGATGCGGTTGCAAGGCTCAACTTTTTTTCGAGCTGGCGCGCTTATTCGGTTCGCTCTGCGCGGGACGTGAGGATTTGGATGCGGTCGCGGTCTGCTTCGAGGCCGTCTTTTGCGCACCGCCCGATCCACGCTTTGACGAGGCTGCCGGTTTTGTCGTGCCGGACGATTTGGACCGGCTCGATGCCTTCTGGCCGGCCTCCCGCTGGACGAATTTGTGGAAGCGGCTCACTTTGCCGTCTGCGGTCTTTTCCTGGGAGAGAAACGCCAAGCCTTCCTTGTCGAACTTTTCAAAGAATTCCTCCCAGGAAATTTCTTCCAGTTCCTCATCCTTCGGCTCGAAATCCAGACGCAGGATTCCGGTATCGTTTTTCTTGCCCGTCCCTTTAACGGTTGCCGGCGTTCCGTCGCGTTCTTCCGCCCAGCGGCGGATCTCGTCGTGATCGATCGTCGTATCGCTCTGCGATTCACGCTGTGCCATCTGTATCTCCTGAAAGATTAAACACCGCAGCGGGCGCTTGCGGCGCTGATCTCATTTGTAATTTCGGTGCGATGGCTTCGTTCCGCACGGCGGCGAAAAAGATCGCGGCGACCTTCGAGCGTCCGACAGCAAAAAGGGGCCTCTGAGGGCCCCTTCGCGTGCAGTCGAACTGGCGATAAGCGTCAAGCCATCCGTAGCTCAGCGGCTTCGGTGATCCAGGCTTTGAGCTGGTTCTTCGGCTGCGCGCCGACCTTCTGGGCCGCGACCTTGCCGCCGCGGAACATCAGCAGGGCAGGTATGCCGCGAATGCCGAGCTCGCCGGGAATGCGCGGGTTCTCGTCCACGTTCATTTTGACGATCTTCACCTTGCCGGCCAGTTCGTCGGCGATTTCTTCCAATGCGGGGGCGATCATCCGGCAGGGGCCGCACCACTCCGCCCAAAAGTCGACGACCACGGGTTCTGAGGCGTTCAGAACCTCAACCTCGAACGTGTCGTCGGAAACAGCTATCGGCGACATGGGAAAACTCCTATTTTGGTGACCCTCTGCGAATTTCATCTAGAGCTGGTGGGTCGGCGACGGCAGATCAAGGTGGCGCTATCTCAAAAATTCGTAAAGCAGCGTTTCACCCTGATCCAGGAGCGCAGTCGGAATCTCCATCAAACGTGGCGTTTCCGTCCATAGCAGCGCCGCGCGCACGGGTTTTCCGGGGAAGAGCCGTGCCAGCGCCAGCCGATAGGCCGCGAGCTGGGCGATATGGTTCATCGGAGCCGCATCGGCGCTTGCCGGGACCGCCGCGCCGCTCTTGAAGTCGACGATGAAGATCGCTTTCCCGCCGCAGACGAGCCGGTCAACCTGACCGGCAATGATGGCATGCGGCTCCCCCGGCGAACGCGGCGGCAATTCGGCGGTGAGCGCCACTTCGGCCTGGCTGCCCGGACCGAAAACCTCGCCAAAAGCTGCGTCGCCAAGAATGGCGAGGACCGCCCCGAGCAGCGCCTCGCGCTGTCTCTGCGGCATTTGCCGCGCCTCCACTGCCAGAAAGCGCGTGCCGGCTCGCTGCCGGTCGCGAGACAGCACCCCCGGTAGCAGCTCAAGCAAGCGGTGCACCGTGCGGCCGCGCAGCAGCGCTTCCTCGCGCGGACGGCCCGTGCGGCCCAGCGCCGCGACGCCCTGTTCCGGCAATTCGAGGCGCGACGGATTGAGCAGCAGCGGAGGCACGGCCTTGGCCACCGCCTTCGCGATCCAATCCGGGGCCGCAAGCGCTGCGGGCTCGACACCTTCGACCGACCCTTCAGGCACCGGCGCGGTTTGCGGACAGTCCATCCGGCGCACCATGCCGCCGAGCCCGTCCGTTGCTTCGCTCAGCCGCGCGCCCAGGCCATCCGAGATCAGATCGTACCAGCAGCCCTTGTCCCGAGCCTGCGTGCCTTCGAAGCCGGCGACATAAAGACGGTCGCGCGCTCGGGTCATCGCCACGTAGAGCAGGCGCTGATATTCCTCGCGCTCCCGGCGCTGGGCGGCCTCGCACGCATCCCGAATCGTGCGGAACGAGCTTCGATCCGGGCAATTGCCACACGGGGACCGTAGCGATTCCGCGCAGCGAGGCCGGGGCGGCCAGTCCCAACAGGCCGCGGCGAGATGCCCCGCGCGCCGAGCACGTATCGGCGAGGAAGACGATATTCGCCTCCAGCCCCTTCGAGCCATGCACCGTCATGACGCGGACTTCGTCGCGCTCCTGCTCCATGTCGCGCTTGACCTCCGGGCCGGACGCCCTCAGCCAGTGCAGAAACCCCTGCAGGCTTGGGGTCTGGCTCGCCTCATAGTCGAGCGCGAGGCTGAGGAATTCATCGATCGCGTCTCCAGCTTCGGGGCCGAGGCGCGCCAGCAGGGCGCGGCGCAATCCGTCAGATTCGAGCCGCGCCATGTAGAACTCGAACGGCTTTTCGCGCGCCGCCGCTGCCCGCCATTGGCGCAACTGCCGAACCGCGCGGGCACAAGCGAGATTGCCGTCCGCCTTGGCGGCAAGCGCGTCCCACAGGCTCCCGCTCCGGCCATGACCGACATGGAAGAGATCGTCATCGTCAAAATTGAAGGCGGGACTTTTCAGCAGCGCCGCCAAAGTCAGATCGTCCTCGGGCAGCAGCAGGCAGTCGCCCAGCGCCAAAAGGTCCATCACCGCAAGCTGATCGGTGAGCTGCATGCGGTCCGCGCCCGCGACGGGTAGGCCGAGGTCCTTCAGCGCCTTCACCATCGGAGCGGCGAACGGGGCCCGCTTGCGCACGAGAATCAGGATGTCGCCGGCGCGGACCGGCCGGTTCAGCGAGACGAGCTGCTCCTTGCTATCGAGCCAGTGCCGGATCTGCCGCGCGATGCGCTTGGCGAGCGTCAGCGCGGGCGGCGGCGCCTCTGCGGTTTCCGCGAACGGCTCCCATGCCGGGACGGGATCGGCAGCCTCTCGGCTTTCTCGACCGGCCAGATTTCGACCCGTCCCGCCTGGCCGTCGCGATGGGCGAAATGGCGGATCGGCTTGCCGTCGGCGGTCAGGCCCGGCGTGCGGTCGCTGTCGGAGAAAACGAGGTCGACTGCTTCGAGCACGGCCCTGGTGCTGCGGAACGACAGGGCCAGCGGCGCCTCGCGCCAGGTCGCCCTGGCGGCGCGGGCGCGGGTGGAATAATCGCGGCCGGCTTCGGCGAATTGGCGCGGCTCGGCGCCTTGGAAGCCGTAGATCGACTGCTTCTCGTCGCCCACCGCGAACAGCGTGCGATGACGGTCCTCGACGCCTTCCCCGGCGAAAAACTCGGCTGTCAGCGCGCGGATCAGCGCCCATTGCGGCGGGCTGGTGTCCTGCGCCTCGTCGACCAGGATGTGGCTCAGATCGGCATCTAGCCGGAACAGCACCCAGGCGGCTGCGTCCGAGCGCTGGAAGAGCGCGGCGGTGCGGGCGATCAGCCCATCGAAATCGAGGGCGCTGCGCTGCGCCTTGGCGTCCTCATAGCGCTGCAGCACGGCATCGCCGATGCCGATCAGCGCGGCGGTCGCGATGGCGACCTGCAGCGCGCGCCGCCTGCATTCGAGCGCGGCGAAATCGTCCCGCGCCCGGCACAGCTCCTCGGCGAGCCGGGATGCGCAGCACGCACCGCCTTGGTGATGAAGCGGCTGTCGGCGCGCGGCTCGCCTTTTTCGGTCAGCAATGCCTTGGCAAGCGCCTTCACTCGCGGTGCGTCCGGCAGGCCGCGCGCTCGCGGCGAGGCAGTCGGCCAGCCCATTATCGGTCTTCCTGCCCTTCACGCAAGGCGGCGACGGCGCGGGCGATCAGCGCATCCGGCCCGAGCGCGGCCTGTCTTGCCAGGAGGCCGTCGAGGCTGTCGGCGCGGCTGACGCCGAGTGCCGCACGGATTGCCCGCTCGATGCCGAGGAAAGGTCGTCCTCTCCTGCGTGGCGGATCAGCGCCGTGATCTCCTCGCGCCGTCCCATCAGGTCGGCAGCAAGTCGTGAAACTGATCTTCCCCCGCATAGGCGACGGCGGTGGTCAGCGCCTTGCCGAGCGCGCTTTCCGGCGCCTTGGCGGCCTCGTGCAGAACGGATTGATCGCCTCGCCAAGCGCGGCACGCTGTTCCGCGTCGGTCAGCACGGTGAAGCTCGGCGGAGCGCCCGCTTCCAGCGGAAAGCGCCGCAATACCCGGTCGCAAAAGGCGTGGATCGTCATGATCTTCAGCCCGCCCGGCGCATCGAGCACCTTGGCGAACAGGCAGCGCGCGAAATTCAGCTCCTCCGCCGAGGGCTCGCGGTCCAGGACTTGCGCCAGTTCGCCGCGCAGCGCCGCATCGGGTTTTGCCGGCCAGCGGCTCAGCTCGCGGATCAGCCGGTTCGACATCTCCGCGGCGGCAGCCTTGGTGAAGGTCAGGCAGAGGATGCTTTCCGCCGCAGCGCCCGACAGCAGAAAGACGCAGCACGCGCTGCACCAGCACATGCGTTTTTCCCGTGCCCGCATTCGCCGAAACCCAGGCCGAGATCTGTCCGGATCCGCCGCCAGCCTCTGCTGTTCGGCAGCCTTCCGCCGGGCATCCGCAAGAGCGGAGGCGACCGGCAGGCCAACAATGTGCCCCAATCCCCCTTATCCCCTCTTCGGTCGCTCCCTTCCATTCGGCCACGCGTGCCAGATGCGCGTAGTCGTCGAAACGGTAGCTGTCGGTAAACGCGGCCCGCCGCATCGCCGGATAAGGCGTGGCCGCGTCGTCGAAGCGCTCGATCAGCGCGGTGAGGCCTTTGCGGGCGGCTTTGGCGAGCACGTCCGGAGGCTCTTTGGTAAGCTCGCGTTCCAGCCCGGCAGGGTCGCCGCCCTTGGCCGAGATGTAGGCGAGCTTGACGACCTGGCGGCTTGCAAGACCGTCGATAATGGCCCTCGAAAGCGATCAGGGCTTCCAGGGGCAATTGCGGCGCCTTGAAGTCCGCGACGGCTGCGTCCGTCGGCATGGCGCCGCTCTTATAATCGTAGAGGGCGAGGCCCCCATCGGGATGGAGATCGATCCGGTCGGCGCGGGCGCGCAAGCGTAAACGGCCCTTGCGGCGCCTCGAAGGTCCAACTCGCCGGCACCTCGGTGAGGACCTGCGCGTCGCCGCGCCTAGCCTGTTCGGTCTCCTCGAACCACGATGCGAAACGCTCCAATCGCGGCCGCCAGAATGCGCTGATTCGCGCGTGGTCGCCATAGAGCGAGGCGCATTGGTCGAAGATGGCGAGCAGTTCGCGGCTCGACGCGGGCGGCAGCACGCCGGGAAACGCCGCGCGAAACGATGCAGCATTTCGTGGATGATCTGGCCGCGCTCGGCTCCGCCCGGCCCGGCTTCGAGCGGGTTCAGCGGGCTGAGTTCGAGAATGTGCCTGGCGTAGATCGCGTAAGGGTTCGCGATCAGCAGCTGGATGTCGGAGACGCTGAGACGCCTCGGCCGCGCATCGAGCGGAGGACAGGGCGATGGCGGCTTCGCCGGTGGAGCGGCCTCGGCCTGGTTGCGCGCCGCCGACCATTGCGCCCACGGCTTTCGCGCCGCGAGCACGCCGTCGAGGCCGAGGCCCTGCAGCAGCGCTTCGACCCGCATCAGCCAGCGGCTCGGCACGGTCGGCGCGCCGCCGGATTTCAGCGACCGGGTGAGCACGACTTCGCCCGCGCCCATCATCTGGCAGAAATCATGCGCGGCGAGGCGGATGCGGCGCTCGGGCGAGGGGAGGCCGAGCGCCGCGCGCGTCGACCGGTTCAGCCACGGGCCTGGATCCGCGGCCTCCGGCCAAGTGCCCTCGTTCAGTCCGGCGATGACAACCAGATCGGCGGAGGTGAGCCGCGCTTCCATCGCGCCGAGGATCTGCAGACGCGGATGGGAGGCTACCGCCGGCCTGGTCTTTTCCAGGCGGATGAGACTGCGGAACAGGGCAGGGTAGTCGCCGAGCGCGATGGCCGGGCCGGGCGCGTCGCCGGCGAGCGCGCGCATGAACGCCGCCATCGCCGCGCCATCCGCCCCTTGTGCCAGAGCGGCGCTGCTGCCGGCCTCGTCCGCGGCGAGCATTTCGGCGGCCTTGGCATGCGCGGCGGCAATCTCGGCGAAGGGAACGTTCTCGCCGGCGGCGAGCCACAACAACGGGCGCAGCGCCTCCTTCAGCGCGGCGATCAGTGCGTCGGCGGCCTCCCATTCCTCGTCCGAAAGCCGGTCGATGGCGCGGTGACGCGGCTTGGTGCGCCTCGCGAGAACAAGGCTCCTGGCGAGCGCGTCCAGTCCTTCGCCGCACCAGGCCTGCCGCATTCCGGCGATTTCGAGGATGCGGGCCGCGCTTTGCGCCTCGCCCTCCGGAAGGCCGAGCCGGGTCAGCGGGTGTTTCAGCAGGGCCAGCAGCGCGATCTGCGAGCCGGTGGCGGCCGCTTCGGCGATCAGATCGTGGAAGACGCCCGCAGGCGTAGCGCGCAGCACCTCGCCGCCGCTGGTCGCGAGCGTGAGGCCCCAGCGGCCGAGTTCGGCGGCGACGCGGCGGGCCAGCGCGCGGTCGGGCGTGACGAGATTGGCCGTTTTGCCGGGCGTCTCCATCGCCTCGCGCAGGACCAATGCGATCGCTGCAGCTTCCTCCTGCTCGGTCGGCGCGGCGATGAGCGAAACGTCTTCGAGACTTGCGCGGATGCTCGCCGGGTCGGCCTTGCCGGTGAATTGCGGCCATAGGCTGACGGTCGAAGCGGGGCGCATCGCTTCGCTGAGCAAGCTCAGCCGATGGCCGGCCGGGCGCCTGCGGGTTCGGTGCCTTTCACGACGGAAACGTCCCGCCGCGTCTGCACTCAGGCCGGCAAGCAGATGATGCAGCCCGGCCTGGGGATGCTCCGGATGATCGGCGGCGGCGTGTCCAGCTCGCTTCGTCCAGCGCCAGATCGAGGCCAGGGAGCACGATCGCTCCGCCCGGCAGATCGAGCACCGCCTTCATCAATTCCGCCGTGGCGGGAATGCTGCCCGTCGAACCGGCGATGATGACCGGCGTTTGCGGCGCCAGCTCGCGCAGCCGCGCGGTTTCCAGCGCCATGATCCGGTTGCGGCGCGCGACCGGATTGAGCAGCCCGCGCTCGGCAAGATAGGCGGGCCAAGCCTCCAGCACGATGCCGAGGAAGCTGAGCGACATCTGCTCATGCGCCGCGAAGCGCTCGGGCAGCATTTCGCGCAAACGCCTGAGATCGACGCCTTCGGTTTCCGCCTCGTCCATCAGCCGCATCAGCTCCAGCGCCAGTTCGGACGGCGGCGGCGGGCGTGTCGGCGATGCGCAGCGCGGTGTCGCCGGAGCCGCGGCCCTTGCGCAGGTTTTTCGCCCAAGCCAGCACGAGCTGGGTCAGCGCCATGCGCCGGTCGAGCGCGGCGATGGCCGGCGCGACCGGCAGATCGGGCGGCCATCCGCTTCGCCATCATCATCGGGCCGAAGCAGCAGCAGCGCGTCTTCCTCGGCGCTGCCGAGCGGTTTGATGCGCGGCAGCAGCGTTGCGCGGCTGTCCGAGGCGCGCAGGAAAGCGTCGGCCAGGGCGCGGCAGGCGGCGCGATTCGGCAGGTAGATTTGATAGGCGGCGAGTTCGGCGGGGCCGGGCGGCGTTCCGCCCTCGCGGGGCAGGTTTCCGTCGAGAATTGCACGCGCCAGCGCATCGAGGAACGGCGCGGAAGGCGGGATGGTGAAAATGCGCCCCCGCCGCGGCGCCGGTCCCGCCCCCGAAAAGTTGCAGCTCAGGCTGCGTGAAGGCCATTCAGCCGCCTTTCCGCCTCCTCCAGCGCGGCCGGGGTGCCGATATGCATCCACGTGCCGTCGAGAACGATGCTGGCGAGACGCCCCGCGTTCAGCGCGCGATCCCACATCATGATTGATGGAGAACGGACCGTCAGGGCAGTCGGCGAACAGGCGCGGATGGTTGATCGACGCGCCCGCGAAGATGAAGGGCACGGTTTCGTCCTTCCGCCGCCGGTCGCACTTCGCCATTATCGCCGACGCTGAAATCGCCGCGCCCGGAATAGCCCAGGCTCGACGCCACCGGCGCTAGCAGCAGCAGGCTGTCCATCTCATCGGGGTTCCAGGCGTCGATCATGCGGGTCAGCGCCGCTCCCTGATTCTCGATCCATACCGAATCAGAATTGTGGACGAAGAAACCGGTCATGTCCAAGCAGGTGCAGCGTTTTCTTCACAGCTCCGCCAGTATCGAGCAGTTGCTCACGTTCATCGGAAATCGTAATGCGCGGTGCGGTTCGGCCGCGAAGATGCGCCTCGATCTGGTCGGGCAGGTAGTGCACGTTGACGACCGCCTCGGCGACGCCGGCCTCGGCCAGCCGGTCGAGCACATGGTCGATGAGGGGCCGCCCGCCGAGCCGCACCAGCGGTTTCGGGAACGCTGTCGGTGAGAGGCCGCATACGCTGGCCAAGGCCAGCCGCAAGCACCAGGGCACGCGTGGGACGGTCGCCGGACATCCGCTCAATCCTCTCGGTGGCACGATCGGGAAAAAGCCGTGCCCCCGCGAACGCGGGGATACCGGTTTTCCCGAAAAGGCGTGCGAAAACAGCCGAACTTCAAAGTCTTGCCGCGAGGCTCGCCATATCTCCCGGCAATTCGCGCTCATACCATGATTTCAGCCGGGCGAGACCAGGATCCTGAAGATTTGCAGTGAGATAGCGAGCGACGCGCGGCAAGTGTTGCAGATAGGCGCGCTTGCCGTCGCGACGGCAAAGCCGCGTGAAGATGCCGAGCAGCTTGGTCGCGCGCTGGGCGCCGAGTAGGCGATAGGCGCGCAGGAATGCCTTGGCGTCGAAGCCCGCATCCGTCGCGGCGGCGCGCTCGCAATAATAGTCGAGGAAATGAGCTTCGAGGCCGGCGGGCAGGTCGATCCGCGCATCCTGCAGCAGCGACGCCAGATCATAGGCGAGGTGGCCGCGCATCGCGTCCTGGAAGTCGATGATGCCGAGCCGGTCCAGGCCCTCCTCGCCGGGCCGCCAGAGCAGGTTCGGCGAGTGATAGTCGCGCAAAACCCAGCCGGCGGGCTGTTGCAGCAGCCAGTGGAACTGCTCGTCCCACAGCGCGGCGAATTCATCGCGCAGCCCCTGCGGCGTTTCCGCGCCGCGAACCGCGGGCAGGAACCAGTCCACGACCAGCTCCGTCTCGATGCCGAGCGCCTCACGGTCGAATTTCGGCAGGACATGCGTGACGCCGTTCGCGGGCAGCACGCGCCGCGGAGGCTTCTTGCGCAAGATCAGCAAGGCGTCGACCGCAAGCCGGTACGGTTCGGACACATCCAGCCCTTCGCCGACCATCCTGGTGAAGGTCTCGTCGCCGAAATCGTCCAGGATCAGCAGCCCCGCATCTAGATCCTGCCCATGAATGCGAGGTGCCGAAAGGCCCGCGCCGCGCAACGCCTCGGCCACCGCGACGAACGGCCTGACATCCTCCGCCAGATGGGCGATTTGGCTATAGGGCCGGTTCTGCCGAATCGGCGGACCGTCGGGCGCCTTGGGCCAGTCCATCAGCATCACGGACGTGCCGTTCGCCCGCAGCCGCACATAGCGGCGCAGCGAGGCGTCGCCATTCAGATAGTGATGACGCGCCTGTTTCCATTGGCTATCGGCGACGAAGCGGTCGATGGTGGCGAAGCGCGCCAGCCTCGCGGCCCAATTGCCGGAGCCCTGCAGCCGCGCATGGCGGCGGTCGGGCCGGTCGGCCTCGGTGAGCGAAATCTCCAGCACGTCGTCCGGAAGCGCACCGCCCAGCCGCTCCGGCCATTCCGCGACGACGAGGCCCGCGTCCAGCGCCTCGCCGACGCCAAGCTCTGCGGCTTCGTCAAGGCCGGACAGGCGATAGAAGTCAAAATGATGGATGGGGAAGCGCGCCGTCTCATAAGGCTGGACCAGCGCGAATGTCGGGCTGGGCACGTCCTCGTCGGGCCGCTCGGTAATGGCCCGGATGAGGAAACGCGCGAATGCGGATTTCCCCGCGCCGAGATCGCCTTTCAGCGCCAGAAAATCACCGGGCCGAAAACAGGGCGCGAGCTTTCCCGCCAGGTGGCCCAGCGCCTCCTCGCTCAGATCGTCGAATTGCAGTCTCGCCGGAGCGGACATCGGCGGCTTTCCTCGATGGGCCGCCCGAGGCAATTCGGGTAGCGGACGGCTCAAGCCGTCAATAGCGCAACATCGTGGAAAAATGAAGCAAACTGAATGCGGTTCTCGCTTGGCATCGGCGCGTCAGCTAGCCGAAAACGGAATGCGGAAGATCGGCGCTGCCATTGCTGGATGCCGCCAGACTTTTGCCTGAGCCGCTAGAGGATCCGCCGGGCGGAGGCAGGCCGGCCGTGCCGCGACGCAGCGCCCCCAGCGGGATCAGCGCCGTCACCGTCGTGCCGACCCCTGGCGCCGAGCGCAGGGCAATGCGCCCCCCATGCAGTTCGACCAGGCTTTTCACGATCGCCAGCCCCAACCCCGCCCCGCGATGCTTGGACCCCTGCGACCGGCTCTCGAACCGACCGAACACGCTCGCCTGATATTCCTCCGGGATGCCGACGCCAGAATCCTGCACGGCGAAGGCGACCATACCGTCCTCTATCCGGCAGGAGAGCGTAATCACCGAGCCCTCGGAGGAAAAGCCGATGGCGTTTGAGAGGAGATGGAACAGCACCTGCGTCAGCCGCTGGCGATCGGCCGTCACCATGTCGAGGTCGGGCGCGATCTGGGTATCGAGCGTGATGCCAGACTTGATGAGCCGTTCCCTCACCCCCAGTTCGGCCGCGTCGGCGATTTCGCGCACCGAGACCGGCGCGAGCTTCAGCTCCAGCCCACCCGCGTCGATGGTGGTGAGGTCAAGGATGTCGTTGATAATGGCGAGCAGCTTGGTGCTGGATGTGCGGATATCGTCCAGATATTCGTTCTGCTTGCCCTGCAGCGGGCCGATGGGGGGCAGCGCCAGCATCTCGGAGAAGCCGATAATATTGGTCAGCGGCGTGCGCAGTTCGTAGGAGATATGGCTGAGGAAGGTGTTCTTCAGCTTGTCCGCGGCTTCGAGCGCTTCGTTCCGCTCGATCAGCGCCAACTCGACGCGTTTGGTGTCGCTGATGTCGATATAGGTCAGCACCGTTCCGCCATCAGGCAGGGGCACGCCGGCATAGGCGAGCGCCATCCCGTCCGGCCGCGTCACCGTGCCGTCGAATGTCTCGCGTGCCTCGAACATGCCGGTAACGGCGCTGCGGGCGGTCGTCCAGGGCTCTGTGCCTTCGAGCAGAGGCTGGCATTCCGTGCTGACCTCATCGATATGAGGACCTGTTTCCAGAAAGGCGATCTTCAGCTTCCATATATTGGCGAACGCGGCATTGAACAGCTTCAACCGCCCGTCGGACCCGAACAGCGCGACCCCTTCGCGCAGATTGTCGAGCGTTTCGCGCTGCACATTGATAAGCGCGTTATACCGGCTTTCCAGCGCCAGCCGTTCGGTGACATCGTCAAGCAGATAGGTGATGCCACCGTCAGGACGCCGGTCACCAAGCACATGGATCGTGCGCCCATTCGGCAAATACCACCAATCCTCCAGCGCTTCGGTGTCCTCGATCAGCTTGAGCTGGCTTTCCCGCCATTTGCGGTAGTCGGGCTGTTCCGGCAATTGCCGCTTCTGCCGCAAATGATCGAAGAGTTCGCCGAGCATGGGCTTGCCGTTCAGCCAGAGCGGGTCCAGGTCCCACATGTCGCGGAAAGCCTGATTGTAAAAGCTCATGCGCTGGTCGGCGGCGAAAATGGCGACCGCCGTCGACACACGGTCGAGCGTGCGTGCCTGGCCGGTCATCTGGCGAGACAATTCGTCCTGGACGTTTTCCAGGGGCGCGATGTCGATCACCGCGCCGGCGCTGGCACGGCCAACGGGCACCACGATGGTATCGAAGCTGCGCCGTTCTCCAGCGACGACCGTTTGCAGCCGCTTGCGGAATGTATCGCCGCCGGCAAGCGCGGTTTCAGCCGCCCGGCGCTGCCGCGTTTCCAGAAGCTCGCGCTGCTGGTCGAGCACCTCGTCGGCGCGAGCGGCCTCCACGGCGGAGACGTAAGCGCGGTTGACCCAGATCAATCTGCCGTCGGGATCGCGGAACCACACGGGCATGGGAAGCGCGTCGAGCAGCGCCTTTTGCGAGGCGAGTTCCTCATTGGCCGCGCGCTGCTGGCGCAGAAGGTTTGCGAGTTCGACCCGGCGTCCCGCCAGATCACGAAACTTGAGGTAATAGCCGCTGCCTGAGGCGCGCGCCTCGGCCTCGATATGCGGACCTGCCAGGGTTTTCAGGGTCATCTCAAAGGGACGGCCGCTGGCTTTCAGCTCCTTGAGGCGGTTTTCCAAGGTCAGCGCCGCGCCACGCTCCATCCATGATGCAAAACGCATCAGATTGCGCAGCTTCAGGGGGACGCCGAGTTTTGCGTCCAGCACGTGGTTAACCAGTCGTGGCGTACCGTCCGCTTCGAAGGCAATAAGCGCCTGGGGTTCCGCCATGACGATGGACTGGGCGATTTCCAGTTCCTGGCGGAGCGCTTTCATCGCCTCGGCGGAGCGGCCTTCCGAAAGCCTGGCGCGCGACGCGGCGCGGAGGAACAGCACGGCCGCGCCGGCCGCTGCGAGGATGACGCCGCTGACCACGGCGACCACCAGAAGGTCGCTCACCATCGCGGCGGATTGAGCGGCCTCGGCGAGCAGGGTCGTGGCTGACGCACGTCCAGGGGCCCGGCCATGCCGATCAGTGCGGCCGTCACGAATGCGGCGGGCGGGCGCGGACACATCGCATAAAGGCATCAGTCTGCATCAGGCGTCTCCGCTAGGCATTGCCGGGCGATTTGCGCAGCCGGCGCTGCCTCCAATGGGACGAATCGCCCGTTACTTTAGCGTTAACAGGAAAGCGGGCCTAATCGTTGCGCGTGCATCTAGGGAGAAATACGCGCATTTTGCGAGGGGCTGGGGAAAACCCGCCCGCTCGCGCTCGCTTCACCTCGCCCAAGATCAATAGCGGTATTGATCGGACTTGAACGGGCCGGTCGGCTCGACGCCGAGATAATCCGCCTGTTCCGGCGTGAGCGTCGTCAGCTTCACCCCAAGCTTATCCAGATGAAGACTGGCGACGCGCTCATCCAGATGCTTCGGCAGCGTATAGACCTTGTTCTCATACTTGCCATGATACTTCCACAGCTCGATCTGGGCGAGCACCTGGTTGGTGAAGCTGGCGCTCATGACGAAGCTCGGATGGCCCGTGGCATTGCCGAGATTGACCAGCCGGCCCTCGGACAGGAGCAGCATCCGCTTGCCGTCAGCGAAGGTGATCATGTCGACCTGCGGCTTGACGTTGGTCCACACCAGATTACGCAAGCTTCCGACCTGAATCTCATTGTCGAAATGGCCGATATTGCAGACGATCGCCATGTCCTTCATGGCGCGCATGTGGTCTATAGTGATGACGTCTTTATTGCCCGTCGCGGTGACGAATATATCCGCGCGCGGAGCGGCGTCTTCCAGCGTCACGACTTCGAATCCGTCCATCGCCGCCTGCAGCGCGCAGATCGGGTCGATCTCGGTGACTGCGACCCGCGCACCCGCGCCGCGCAAGGACAATGCCGAGCCCTTGCCGACATCGCCATAGCCGCAGACCAGCGCCAGCTTGCCGGCCATCATCACGTCGGTGGCGCGGCGAATACCGTCGACGAGGCTTTCGCGGCAGCCATATTTATTGTCGAATTTGGATTTGGTGACGCTGTCATTGACGTTGATGGCAGGGAACGACAATGTTCCCTTCTTCTCCATCTGATAAAGCCGCAGCACGCCGGTCGTCGTCTCTTCCGACACGCCGCGAATATTCGCCTTCACCTTGGAATACCAGCCGGGCGTGCGCGCCAGACGCCGCTTGATGGTGGCGTAAAGCTCTTCCTCTTCTTCGTTCTTCGGATTGGCGAGCACGGCCGGATTGGTCTCCGCCTCCGAGCCGAGCAGCACCAGAACCGTGGCGTCGCCGCCATCGTCGAGGATCATGTTCGCGGTTTCGCCGCCCGGCCATTCCAGGATGCGGTCCACATAGTCCCAATATTCGGCGAGGGTTTCGCCCTTCACCGCGAAAACCGGCGTGCCGCGCGCGGCGATGGCGGCGGCGGCGTGGTCCTGGGTGGAGAAGATGTTGCACGACGCCCAGCGCACTTCCGCGCCAAGTGCTTGTAATGTCTCGATTAAAACCGCCGTCTGGATGGTCATGTGCAGGCAGCCGGCGACCCGCGCGCCCTCAAGCGGCTGCTGCGGCCCGTATTCCGCGCGCGCCGCCATGAGGCCGGGCATCTCGGTTTCGGCGATGTCCATCTCCTTGCGGCCCCATTCGGCCAGGGACAGATCCTTGACGAGAAAATCTTTGCTTAGGCTCATGTCGTTCATTACTGCGGCCTCGTCAGCGATGGGTTCGCATCTCTAT
Organism: uncultured Alphaproteobacteria bacterium; assembly: GCA_963731855.1. Taxonomy (GTDB): domain Bacteria; phylum Pseudomonadota; class Alphaproteobacteria; order Rhizobiales; family Rhodomicrobiaceae; genus R-RK-3. The sequence continues at coordinate 43,204 of CAVSXH010000007.1, forward strand.
AGGCCGGACGGCCGCGACAATGCAATAAGGATATAAAGATGTCCTTATATGAGGTGCGCCGGAGGGCTGGCGAAGGTGGTTAAGCGGGCGTGAAGGATGGCTCAGATTGGGGACGGTCGAGATCGGGCACCGGCAGAATATTGACAGAATGTTACGCAGAAGATCGCGGAATACGTGCAGAATGACGCAGAATATGCCCAGAAGAACGGAATTCTGTTTTCTTCCCTAACGGCCCGCGTTAAGAATGCCTTTTCCATAAGCTGATTTCTCAATTGACTTTTCATGAGGCGCGGGATGGGGGCGGACGGAGCGGGCGACGCGCCGGGCGAAGACAGCGAACTGACCGGCATCGACGAAGCGCGCCGCCGCATCGCCGAAGCCGCCCGCACGAATGCCACCGTGCTGGACCTTGGCGGCCTCGGCCTGACGGAAGTGCCGGAGGAACTCTATGCGCTCGGCCAGCTCAAAGGTGCTCTATCTCGGGGCATGGCGGCGACCATGTCCGCGAAAAGCCGCATTTGGAACCGCTTACTCACGGAAGACAAAAGAAAATGCAACGCGATGGGAGCACTGCCTCCCGCGCTCTTCACCTCACTAGCCTCACCTCACTCATCTGCACCTTGAGGGTAACAGCTCGCCGGCCTGACGGCGCACGATGTCACCGCCGCTCTCACCGGCCTCACCTCGCTCGATCTGAGCGGCAACCAGATCGGCGCTGACGGCGCCCGCGCTATCGCCGCCCTCACCGGCCTCACTTCGCTCGATCTGGCGGACAACCAGATCGGGGCTGACGGCGCCCGCGCCCTCGCCGCCCTCACCGGCCTCACCACGCTCGATCTGTGGGGCAACTGGATCGGGGATGACGGCGCCCGCGCCATCGCCGCCCTCACCGGCCTCACCTCGCTCGATCTGGGTGGCAACAGATCGGGGATGACGGCGCCCGCGCCCTCGCCGCCCTCACCGGCCTCACCTCGCTCTCTGCGGGGAGCAACCAGATCGGGGATGACGGCGCCCGCGCCCTCGCCGCCCTCACCGGCCTCACCTCGCTCGATCTGTGGGGCAACCAGATCGGGGCTGATGGCGCCCGCGCCCTCGCCGCCCTCACCGGCCTCACCTCGCTCGATCTGGGGGACAACCAGATCGGGGCTGACGGCGCCCGCGCCCTCGCCGCCCTCACCGGCCTCACCTCGCTCAGTATGTATGGCAACCAGATCGGGGATGACGGCGCCCGCGCCTCGCCGTCCTCGGCCTCATCCGGATCTTTGGGCGACAACCAGATTGGCGATGACGGCGCCCGCGCCCTCGCCGCCCTCACCGGCCTCACCTCGCTCGATCTGTGGAACAACCAGATCGGCGATGACGGCGCCCGCGCCTCGCCGCCCTCACCGGCCTCACTTCGCTCGATCTGCGGGGCAACCAGATCGGGGATGACGGCGCCCGCGCGACTGCTCGATGCATGGGCAGATGAACGGCAAGCCGGTTGGATAGCCTTTACATCGGCGGCAACGAGATTGGTGATCTCGGTGTGCCCGCCGAGGCGATCGAAGTCCGGCGATGCTCCAGGCCATCCTTGCGGCCTATCGCGCCTTCCGGCAGGCGAGCAGCAAGGGCTCCTTAAGCCGCTAAACGAGGCGAAAATGCTCGTGGTCGGCAATGAGGCCGTGGGCAAGACCTCGCTGATCCGGTATCTCGTCCACGGCCAACCGCGCGATCCGGATGAGAAGAAGACACCGGGTACCGCAATCCAGGAGAAGATCGAAATCCAGGATTGGTCCCCGGACGTGGCGGATATCAAGCTGAATGTGTGGGATTTCGGCGGCCAGGAGATCATGCATGGCACGCATCGCTATTTCCTGACCCGGCGCAGCCTCTATCTGATCGTGCTCGAAGACCGCAAGGAAGACGACCGCTCGATCTACAATTGGCTGAGGATCATTAAAAATCGCGGTGGCGACGCGCCGATCATCGTTGTGATCAACAAGTCGGACAAGGGAAAGGAGGCGCTGCGGCTCGATGAGGAGGGGCTGAAACGCGAATATCCGGAGATCGTCAAATTCCTGCGCACATCATGCGATTCTGGCAAGTGGGCAGAGAGACTGAATCGAGAGGCTACGAAAGGCGATTGTCGCCTGTCTCGCCAAACATGACGCCCTCAAGCAAGTGCGCGATGCCGTGCCTGAAAGCTGGCTCTGGGTAAAGCAGCGGATCGCCGAGCGCGCCCGCGCGGCGCATGTGTTGCAGATCGTAACGTTCGAGCGGCTGTGCCTTGAGGCGGCAGACAAATTCCCGGGCGCGGAAAGCTGGAAGACGAAGCGACACAGCGCGCACTGCTGCGGCTGCTGCACGATCTGGGCGTGTTGATCGTGCATGGTCTGTCCAAGGACGATGTGTTGGTTAGCCCGAGCGTTGCGCTGCTCGATCCGAACTGGCTGACCGGCGCGATTTATACGGTGCTGAACCGCGCGGAGCTTGTGCATCAGAAGGGCAAATTCGAGCGGACGCAACTCGGTAAGTGGCTCGATCCAGCCCTCTACCCGGCAAACCGTTACAAGTTCATTCTCGACATGATGCAGGATGAGGAACTCGGCCTTGCCTTTGAGATGCCGGGCTCGAAAGGCGCAGCATTTCCTCGTGCCCGAAGGCTTACCGAAGAACAGCCCAGACCACAGCACCTGGCCGAAGGACTCGCTGCGCTTCCGCTTCCGCTAGAGTTCCTGCCGCCGGGGCTGATCCCGAGATTAATCGTCGCCGCACATGAAAACCTGACTGAGAAGGAGGACAAGTGGGGCAGTGGCGCCGTGTTTCAATATCGCGGCTGCTGTGTACTGGTCGAAGGTGATGTCAAGAAGAATGTAATCGATATTGCCGTCGCCGACGGCGGGGACAATCGCCGCGCTGCGTTGCATGTAATGCTGAACTATTTCGATCATGTGCATCGGCTCAATCCAGAGGCAAAACCACAGGCATTCGTGCCAATGCCGGACGATCCGGAAGATCGAAGAAGGGTACGAATTCCTGCTTCAGCTCGAAAAGGAAAGGGCGCGATTACATGAGATCGCCCGACCGGATTCGAAGCACGCCTATCGCGTTGGCGATCTGCTCGATGGTGTCGGGCGAGACCGTCGGCGGTGAGAGGCAGCGAATATCGAGCATCAAAATCGAAGGGCGGCGACATCAATATGACCTTTGTGAAAGGCGGCATTCGCGGACTTAACAATGAGATAGGACGTCAGCAAACGTCACGAGTCGAGCAAGCCGCGGCACAGGCTGAGCGTCCGAGTCCGCCGAAATGGTGGCATTGGCCGGCTGATTGCTGTCGGCTGCGCGGTTCTCGCGGCGGCGCGCTTTGATCGCCTATGATATTGCCCGCCACTGGCAGCTCCCAGCGGCGAGGACTTCGTCATCGTTTTCGAAGCTGTGTTCGGCATCTCATATTCCTGTTCAATCCGGCATGGTTCTACCGCCGGATGATGGCCTATGTGCTCAGCGCCGGGCTCCTTGGCGGAGCGCTTATAGCGGCGATTTCAAGATTAAGATCGGCGATACATCGCTGAACTGGGAAGGCGAGCCCGAGCGCGAGTCTATCTCTGGTTGCCTCGCCGTCATTATCATATGGGCGGTGTGAGCTACGTCTGGGCAGACCAAGCTCTAAAGCCGGCGCGCAAAGCTCCGGTCAGAGGCCGGGCGACATACAGGCTGATCGCAATGCATCAATCTGCGTCGCGCCTACTGCGCCGAGGCGCTCGCCGGGCCGCCCGGCGCGACGCGCCAGACCACGTTGCCGACATCGTCCGCGACCAGCAGCGCGCCGGCCTTGTCCACCGCCACGCCGACGGGGCGGCCATGGGCCTTGTCGTCGTCATTGACGAAGCCGGTCAGGATGTCCTGCGCTTCGCCCGACGGCTTCCCGTCGGTGAACGGCACGAAGATCACCTTATACCCGCTGAGCGGATTGCGGTTCCACGAGCCGTGCTGGCCGACGAAGGCGCCATTGCGATAGCGCTCCGGCAGCAAGGTGCCGGTGTAGAAGGCGAGGCCGAGCGATGCCGTGTGCGGGCCGAGCGCATAATCCGGCTTGATCGCCTTGGCGACCAGGTCGGGCTTTTGCGGCTGGATGCGGTCATCGACATGCTGGCCGTAATAGCTGTAGGGCCAGCCGTAGAAGCCGCCATCCTGGACCGAGGTCATATAGTCGGGCACGAGGTCGCTGCCGATTTCGTCGCGCTCGTTGACCGAGGTCCAGAGCTGGCCGCTCTGCGGCTGCCAGGCCATGCCGACCGGATTGCGCAGGCCCGACGCGAAGATTCGCGTCTCGGCCGCTCGCCGGATCGATTTCGAGGATGGCGGCGCGGCGCTCCTCGTTCTCCATGCCGTTCTCGCCGACATTGCTGTTGGAGCCGACCGCGACATAGAGCTTCGAGCCGTCGGGGCTGGCGATGAGATTCTTGGTCCAGTGATGGTTGATCGGGCCGCCGGGCAGGTCGGCCACCTTGGTCGGCTCGGTAGTGATGCGCGTTGCGCCTTCCGTGTAGGTGAAACGGACGAGCGCATCGGCATTGGCGACGTAAAGCTGGTCGCCGACCAGCGCCATGCCGTAGGGCGAAAACAGGTCTTCGAGGAAGGCGGTCTTGGTTTCGGCGACGCCGTCACCGTCGGCGTCGCGCAGCAATGTGATGCGGTTGGCGCTCGGAACGCCCGCGCCGGCGCGCTTCATCACCATTCCCATGATCCAGGCGCGGAGGCCTTTGGTCGGCTTGGGCGGCCTGTTCGTTTCGGCCACCAGCACATCGCCGTTCGGCAGCACGTAGAGCTGGCGCGGATGATCGAGATCCGTTGCAAAGGCGTTGACGGCAAGACCGCGCGCGGCCTGCGGCTTTGCATCGTCCTCCCACCCGATTGCCGGCGCGATGTTCACCGTGGGGAGAAGCGTTTCGTGCGGCGGCGGCAATTGGGGGTTCGAGCCCATGCCGGCCTTAACCGGCAGGTCCGTTTCGTCTCCGCACGCAGCGAGGCAAAGCGGCAAAAATCCTGCAATCAGCAGTGTCCGTAAACTGTTCACGTGGCGCATCCTTGAATTCGCGTGCCCAACCATCTCCCGGGAAATGACGCGCGGAGGGCTGGAAGGTTCCCCGCGCGGGCGCGCATTGCGCGCGTCCTCGCCGGCGCGGCAGGAACTCGCAAAACCCTCAGCCGTTGCGCGTCTATTGACCGAGTTTGAATTTTTCGATGTGGAGGCCAAATGCGGTACGCAGGACAAATCGTGGCGACGGCGCTGCTCGCGCTGTGCGCCGGAACGCCGGGATCATGGGCACAAACCGTCGATACGGACGAGGCGGGCGCCTATGCGCAGCGGCTTCGGGAGCTGCTTCGTGTGCAAGGCTACAGCCAGATCGACTTTCTCGATCTGAAGGGCAACGTCATCACCGCGAACGCATGCAGCGGCAACAGCGCCTATCGCGTCAGCATCAATCGGACCGGGCGGGTGCTCGAACGCGACCAGACCGGCGCGTGCAATCCGACCGCGACCGGCGACCCCGTGAGCCCCGACGTCATCATCGATGCCCTCTACGGCCAGGGCTTCCTGCGCATCAATGTCCTGGATCGCACCCCGCCGACCTTCCTCGTGGACGCATGCCGGGGCGGGCGGAAATATCAGGTCCGTCTGGATGACGATGGCGACATTATCGACACCAAGGACAATGGCGCCTGCAATCTCGCCGAGGGCGACGGGCTCGAACCGAAGCAGATCGAGCGGATTCTCGGCCTGCAGGGCTATGGCACCATCCGCATGCCCGCGGCCGCAACCGACGACGATACCTATATCGTCACGGCCTGCGCCGGCATCCGGCAGTTCGAGCTGACCGTCACCGAAGCCGCCGAAGTCGTCGCGCGCAAGGCCACGGGCTTCTGCGATGCGGGTGGCGGCAGGACCGTCGCCTATGTTCCGCCGCGCCCGATCGAGGATGACCGTGTCCTCGCCCTCGCCAAGCTCGAGCCGGAGAGCTGCCAGCGCATCGCCGATTGGATGCAATATGAAAAGCCGATCACCTTTGCCGAGGAAAGCGCCGATCTGAGCGACGCCGACATGGCCCAGATCGCGCTGCTGGCGCAAACGCTGAAGAAGTGTTCGGCCACCCGGGTGCTGGTCGAGGGTCATACGAGCAAGACCGGCAGCGATGAATTGAACCAGACCCTCAGCGAGAAGCGCGCGCTCGCGGTGCAGAAGGCGTTGAGCGATCAGGGCATTGCCACGGAGCGGCTGGTTGCGCGCGGTTTCGGCAAAACCTATCCCCGCATCGCGACCGAGGCGGAAGCCAACCTCAACCGCCGCATCGAGATCAATCTGGAATGGGATGTGTCGAGCACCTGAACGGGGGGGGTGGGTACGAGGGTACACGATCGATGTATAAGATTAACCCCACACCTATCCCATGGGGGAGAGGTGTGGAGCTCTCGCTTCGACCCGACACCGGGCCGAGATGAGGGCCCGGAGCATGAGCACATCCGTCATTTTCTGGCGTCGGACGGACATCGAAGGCCTCGAGCGTCTGGAGCTCGCGATTGAGCCCGACGGCGTGTCGGCCATGTCCAGCGTGATATGCCTCGACGCCGGCGGCTTCCGCCTCGATCACCGCTGGCGCCTCGACGCGAACTGGCGCGCGCAGTCCGTCACCGTCGAACGCTGGAACCGGGAAGGCCACGGAATTCTGCGCCTGGAGCGAGCCGGGACCGGCTGGCGGGTGGACGGCGCACCGCGCCCGGACCTCGAAGGCGCCGAGGAGCCGGACCTGTCGGTGACGCCCTTCTGCAACAGCTTTCCCATCCGCAGGACGCCGGAGGGCGTAGGCGAGAGCCTGCCCCTCGACACCGCCTTCATCGACGGCCCCGCGCTGACGGTCACGCGATCGAGCCAGCGTTATGACCGCCAAGGGCCCCAGGCGGCTGCGCTATGTCGACCTTGGAGTGGCGCGGGGCTTCGAAGCCGATCTCGTGGTGGACGAAGCCGGACTGGTGCTGAGCTACGAGCACCTATTCGAGAGGATAGCGCCGCCCACTTGATGGGTCGATGCGTCCGCACGCTCCGACCAAGATGGTGGCGACACCTAGCGATTGGCGTAGTCCTGCCGCAAGTAACCGCTGTGACGTGATCCCGCGTATTTGGCAGGCGAGGAGCACATGTCGAGCCTCCTGGCCGCCCTACTCAGATCATATTTCTCGGTTGGAGATGTGACCAGTTTCAGCTCTCCAGGCGGGGCTTCATGTTCCAGGCGATCTTACGACATGTGGTGCTGTTGCTCGTGCTCGCTGCCAGCAATCCCACATTTGCTTTTGCTGCCGAAAACCGCGTCGCACTTGTGATCGGCAACTCGGCTTACCAGCATGCTTCTGCGCTCGCTAACCCCAAGAATGACGCGGCCGACATGGCAGAAGCTGCGGAGAGACTGGGATTCAAGGTCATAAAGGGGCTCGACCTTGACAAGAGCGGCATGGATCGAACGATACGGCGCTTCGCCGATGCGTTAAGGGGCGCCACGATCGGCATGTTCTTTTACGCCGGCCACGGCCTGCAGGTCGGCGGAAGAAACTATCTGGTTCCCATCGATGCGGAGCTTAAGACGGCCGAGGCGCTGGATTTCGAGATGGTCGGTCTTGACGTCGTGCAGCGCATCATGGAGGCCGCCACGGAGACGAACATCCTTTTTGTCGACGCCTGCCGCGATAATCCGCTTTCCCGCAATCTCGCCCGCGCGATGGGCACAAGGTCGACCGCCATCGGCCACGGCCTGACGGCTCAGGAAGCTGGCGCCGGCACGCTGATCAGCTTTTCGACCCAGCCGGGCAATGTGGCCCTCGACGGCACGGGGACCCGAAACTCCCCCTATGCTGGCGCGCTTGCCACGCACATCGCCACGCGGGGCAAGGATCTGTCCGCGGTCCTGGTCCAGGTCCGGCGGGATGTGATGGCGACGACAGGAAAGCGCCAAATCCCCTGGGAGCATTCAGCGCTCACGGCGGAGGTCATGCTCGCGCCTGAGGCTCCGGTCCAGACATCGGCGAATACTCCGCCCAAGGCAGATGCCTCCGAAAGGAACGCAAGTGACGGCGCCCGCTCCGAGGCTCAGCCAAAGACAGGACAGGCACGGCCAGAGGCCGAATCGGAGGCACCTAAGCAAAAGGTGGTGAAGGTGGATGCAAGAAAGGCTACGCTTAAGATCACCAACAACAAGAATAATGGCTATCTCTACAACGATACTGGCCGGAAGATATTGGTCAGTGACAACAATGCTTCAGGCGCCATGCCAATGAATGAAGCTGTAGAGCTGCCTTCAGGACGCTATCACCTTAAAGGCGACAGCGGCCTGATGTTGGTGAAGCCATTCGATATTAAGGCAGGTGAACATCTTGTCGTGGACTTCCCGAAACATGTGGGGTTGCTCCGTGTGATCAACACCGCCGAAAAGCCGTATTTATTCGACCAGGCCGACAACTTGATATCGATAGACGGCAAATTCATGAGCACCATGTCGCCTAATAAGCCTGTGGAGCTGCCTCCGGGGCGTTATCATCTGAGAACCGGCAATCCTCATCCTCGGGTGATAGCTGAGCCGTTCGAGATCAAGGCGGGCGAAGAGACCGTCATAGATCTCGGCGGCTGATATCCGCACTTAGTGGCGCTCTGTAAGCCGCATCGCTTCCGCCAGTGCCTGAGGGCGATGCAGCCGCGGAAACGGACGCTATGATCCTCGACAGCCGGTTATGTCCCCGAGACGGACGTAGGCGCACGCGGCGCGGCTTTCTGATAAGTGGTGTAAGTCGACATCGCATCTCCCTTGAACGCCAGCGTAGCCACTCTGACGGCCCACGACTGCTCGACACTCCTTTATCGCCGTCGGCGGGCTAGACGTGCACCGGCGAGTTTC
>CAVSXH010000008.1:0-60952 GCA_963731855.1 uncultured Alphaproteobacteria bacterium
GCCGCCAGCAAGCTGCTCGCCATGAACGCATGGCATGTCAGTGGCCTCCTTCGGCCTTCCGAGCAGGCTTCCGCCGCCGGGAGCCAAATGGATCAGCAGGCCGGCAATATCCCTGGCGGGCAGACAGTGATCTATAGCGACGCGATGCAGCGCGGTTTGCGGCATGGAGGGTGCCTCGGCCTCCCAAGGGTCCTGGACAATGGTTATGCCGCCGGCCGACTTGATCGCCGCGAGCCCCGCCGTGCCATCATCGAGGCCGCCGGAGAGCAGCACCCCTGCTGCGCGCGGTCCGAAGGCAAGCGCGGCGGAGCGGAACAGCGGATCGACCGCGGGCCGGAAACGGTTCTCCTTTGGCCCGAATGCCAGACATACGCGCCCGCCCGCTTCCACAAGCATGTGCAGATCGGGCGGGGCAACATAGACGATGCCTCGTCCGAAGCACTCGCCATTCACGGCATAGCGCACCGGCGGCGCGCCTGGCACGGCAATAATGTCCGGCAAAAGTCTGGGACTTTGCGCTGAGGTGTGGAAGACAGCGAATATCGCCGCTGGGAAATCCTGGGGCAGTTGAGCAAGCATTGCGCGCATGGCTCTGATGCCGCCCGCCGAGCCCCCGACCACCACAATGTCTCGCTCCACCATTCATCCGCTCCCTGAAACATAAAGAAAACACCTGGAAGCGAAAATCGGCGCATCAGAAATCAAAAAAACTATCGGCATCCTATGCCGTCTGCTCGCGCGCACCGATCCCACCGGGGTATTTCGGCACCAGCGTGCACAGATCAGGAACCGTTGGCATTTTCTTCCGGTTTCGTGACAAAGTGTGGGCATATTTCATTCTAGCGATGGCGAGCTTGCTACAAGGCCGCTTTGTCGCGAAGTCGTGATCCAACATGCAAGAGCCTACTGAGACACTGGACGAATACGACGCGCCGTCGACGGAGACGCTGGAAGCCCGCAAAACTCCGGCACCGATGAGCTTTCCGCTGGTGGCGATAGGAGCATCGGCGGGCGGAGTGAAGGCTCTGCAGCGGCTTTTCGAATTCCTGCCGGATAACACCGGTGCCGCTTTCGTCGTCATCATCCATCTGGATCCCTTGCGCGAAAGCGGCCTCGCGCAGATTCTGAGCACGCGGACCCGCATGTCTGTCGAGCAGGTGGAAGGGCGCTCCGAATTGAAGCCCAACTGCGTCTATGTGATTCCTCCGAATCGCCGGCTTCAGGTCGGCGATAATGAGATCGCGACTTTCGAATTCGATGAACCGAGAGGCCACCGCGCCCCTATCGATTTGTTCTTCCGCTCCCTGGCCGATCAGCATGGGGACGGTTTCGCCGTCGTCCTGAGCGGGGCCGGTTCGGACGGCACGATCGGCGTCAAGGCGGTGAAGGAGACCGGCGGCATCATTCTCGTTCAGGATCCGCAGGAAGCCGAATATGCCTCCATGCCGCGAAGCGCCATCGCCACGGGCGTCGCCGACATCGTGCTCCCGATCCGCGATCTGGCCGACCAGCTTGTCCAGCTCATCGGCAATAAGGTCCGCCTGCGCGGGGTCGGGTCGCCCGAGGGCGAGCAGGAAATCGTGCGCCGCATTTTGGCCTATCTGCGCGCCCGCAGCGGCCATGATTTTTCGAAATATAAGCGCGCGACGGTGGTGCGCCGTCTGACCCGGCGGATGCACTTGGCGCGCCGGGAAAATCTGGAGGAATATCACCAATATCTTCGGGAAACCGCCGAGGAAGTGCAGCGGCTGTTCGGCGATCTCCTGATTTCCGTGACGACGTTCTTCCGCGACCCGGATGCGTTTCGAACGCTGGCGGACGAAATTGTGCCGCGTCTGTTCAAGGATAAGGATTTCGACAATTCCGTGCGCGTGTGGGTTCCTGGCTGCGCGACAGGCGAGGAAGCCTATTCGATCGTGATGCTGCTGCTCGAAGAAGCGTCGCGCCGGGATATACGTCCCGAAATCCAGGTCTTCGCGTCCGATCTGGACGGCGCCTCTCTGGCCGCCGCCCGCGACGGCCACTACCCGGCCGCCATCGAAACCGATGTGTCTGAAGAGAGGCTCCGGCGCTTCTTCAATCGCGAGGGGCAATATTACCGCATCCGGCGTGAGGTTCGCGATCTCGTGCTTTTCGCGACCCACAGCCTGCTCAAGGACCCGCCATTCTCCCGTCTCGGTCTGATATCCTGCCGCAATCTGCTCATTTATCTCGATCGCGACCTTCAGCAGCAGGCGCTGGGCACATTCAGCTACGCGCTGCAGCCGGGCGGCTTCCTGTTTCTGGGATCATCGGAAAACGCCGATAGTCCACCCGGCCTGTTCAGGGCGGTGGACCGCACCGCACGGATCTACGAATCGGTAGAGCGTTCGGGCGAACATCCCATGCTTTCGCGAACAGTTCTCATGCCCCGCTTTCCGGAATGGCAAGGGCCTAGCGCTTCCTCGCCGTCGGTGCCGAAGAGCCGCACCTGCATCGGCGCGCGCTCGAAGAGCTGGCCCCGCCCAGCGTCCTGGTCGATGAGGCACACAACGTCGTTCACATCTCGGAATCCGCCGGCCGCTTCATGCAGCACCCCGGCGGCCGCCTGAAATCCGACGTCACCGAGCTCGTCAGACCCGAGATGCGCATCGACCTGCGGCTGGCGCTCGACCGCGCCTTCGAGCAGGGCCAGGCGAGTTTGAGCCTTCCCATAGTGGTCCGGTTCGACGGCAGGCCGCAACGCGTCTATTTGCAGGTCAGGCCGGTTACGCGCCAGGACGTTCCCCGCGGCGCCCTGGTCATGTTCATTGAAGGTGGCCCGACCGATACCATAGCGGAAAGCCGTCCGTCAGCCTTAGAGGCTGGAAGTGTCGAGGAGGACGCCCAGCAACTCCGCGAACAGCTTCAAGTCGTGCGAGACCGTCTGAAGGCCAGCCGCGAAGAGGAAGAAGCCGCCAATGAGGAACTGCGCGCGGCCAATGAAGAGCTGCAATCCATCAACGAGGAGTACCGCTCGACCGCCGAAGAACTGGAGACCAGCAAGGAAGAGCTGCAATCCATCAATGAAGAGCTGCAAACGCTCAACAATGAACTCAAGCTGAAGCTGGACGTCGTTTCTCGCGCCCATAATGACTTGCAGAACCTGATGGCGGCAACGGATGTCGGCACGCTGTTTCTCGATGCGATGCTGCGCATCAAGCGCTTTACGCCTCGCGTCGCCGATCTGTTCAATATCACCGGCAATGACGAAGGGCGTCCGATTACGGATTTCACCCACCGTCTGGAATATGAACGTCTCCCTGGAGACGCGAAGCTGGTGCTGCAAAATCTGACACCCATCGAACGCGAGGTGCAGAGCACGACCGGCAGCTGGTTCCTGATGCGGTTGCGGCCTTATCGGACGATGGACGACAAGATCGAGGGCGTGGTGGTGACGTTCGTCGACGTCACCGAGCGCCGCCGGGCCGAAAAGTCGCTGCGCGTCAACGAAAGACGGCTGCAGCTTGCCCGCGAGGCCTCCGATCTCGGGGTTGTGGATTACAATCCGGCGACGGGCGAATGCTGGCTGGACGACCGCGCCCGAGACCTTTGGCGTTTCACGGATCAGGAGACGGTCTCCATGGATCTGTTCTGGTCACGGCTGCATCCTGACGATCTCGCCGTAGCCAAAGCCGCGTTCTCCGCCGCCCTCTCCCCAGGAGATGACGGACTGTATGCCGCGGAATTCCGCGTCCGCGCGGATGAGGACAATGAGCGCTGGATACGCGCGAACGGCAAGGCTTTCTTGTTGGACGAAAAGCGCCTCGATCGGCTGGTCATTACGGTCCAGGACGTCAGCGACCGGAAGGCATGGGAGACCCGTCAACGCTTGCTGCTCAGCGAGTTATCGCATCGCGTGAAGAACACACTCGCGGTGGTTCAGTCCATGGCGCGCCAGACATTTCGAGGCGCGGAGGATTACCGGCAGGCGCTCTCCTCGTTCGAGGGAAGGCTGGGTGCGCTCTCGGTGGCTCACGACCTGCTCGTCAAGAATGACTGGCATGGGGCCGACCTGGAGGCCCTGGTGCGTAAGCAGCTGGGCGCTCAGCTTTTTGAGAATGACAGCGTCGTCAAATTAAACGGGCCCCACATCATGCTGCCCGCCACCCTGGCGACGCCCTTGGGCCTGCTGCTCCATGAACTCGGCACCAATGCGATAAAATATGGTGCGCTTTCAAAGCCAACTGGAACTGTTGCGCTCTCTTGGCGCTTAGTGCTGCAAGATGACGGGCCGCTGCTAGAGGTTCAGTGGCGTGAGGACGGCGGCCCTCCTCCGGACAGAGATATCCAGCCTAGTTTCGGCAGCTATCTCATTCAACACGGGTTGCCTGGCGCGAAGGTAGAGCGCCAATTCCCGGCAGAGGGACTGCGTTGCAGCATCGAGCTGCCCCTAGAGGAAACGGAGCCCTGAGAAAATTATGGGTCGGCAATGGCGGATCTGACTGGTGCATCTGTCCTTGTCGTCGAAGACGAGCCGATTGTGGCCTACGATCTGCGCCTCACGCTCGAAGAAGCGGGCGCAACCGTGATCGGGCCGGCGCTGACTTTGCAGCAGGCCGAGGCACTTTCCTCCCAGCAAGACATCTCGGTGGCGCTTTTGGATGTCCGGCTTGGCAACGGAGATATCTTCAACGTGGCGGCCAAGCTGTGGGACCGAGGGGTGCCGCTGGTCTTCCACACCGGTCATGGCACCGCCGAGGCTTTGCTGGCGCGTTGGCCCGGCTCGAAAGTGCTCACGAAGCCGGCGCGGTCGGACGTCATCCTCTCAACGATCGCGGGCCTCGTCCGCGACGCCGCCTCCCAGACTCCCGAAAGCAATCATCCGGCATAGGCCTTCCGCCGGCAGACTGACCGGCGCGACAATCCGTCCATGAATTTTTGATTCAAATTGGAACCTAGTAGTACGTCTTTGTCTTTAGTGGACTTGCGGGCGCGGGAAGGCTCGAAAATCTGGCGTCCTTTTCCGTCTAAAGCAATGAGGTCCTCGTCACGACTGGCGTTGCCCATGATCCCCTGATGGGCAAAGGAACATTTTTGGGTACGGAGAATATGCCGATCTGATCACAGAACATTTCGAGAAAATCTCAATAAAAAATATGTGCATGGGAGGGCTCTACAGTTTTGCAGTTTATTAGCGGGCACAGTGCATGCAACCACCTTCAAATTGGCGCGCGTTTCGCGTCATTCTCAGCAAATACGTCCGGACAAGCGGCCACCTTCAGGAGGAGCGGACGTTTGACTATGACGGGAGAGCGCCCGTTTGGCGCCAATTCAGCCGGGCTCGGGCCTATATTCAGCCCAGCGAGACCGGATCAGACCTTACGCTCCCTCCAACGCCCCTCGGCGGCGGCGCTAAGCGGTGCTTCGATCTGACAGTCGCCCTCACGACGATCATCCTCATGGCTCCCACATTGCTTCTCGTCGCGGCGATGATCTACGTCACGATGGGACGCCCGATCTTTTTCGTTCAGCAGCGGGTGGGATTCGGGCGCAGGCAATTCGGTTGCCTCAAATTCCGGACCATGGGCGCCGACGCCAATGAGAGGCTCGCGATCTATCTGTCGGAAAATCCCCAAGCCGCCGTGATGTGGCAGGAAAAGCAGAAGCTGCTGCACGATCCGCGCATCACCTGGCTCGGAAACGTGCTGCGCAAATCAAGCCTCGACGAAATGCCCCAGCTATTCAACGTGCTGGCCGGCCATATGAGCTGCATCGGCCCTCGCCCGGTGCCCCTGGAGGAGCTGCGACGCTATGGGCCCCGCGACAGGGTCTATGCGAAGGCGCGGCCCGGACTGACGGGCATGTGGCAGATCAGCGGCCGCAGCACCACCACCTATTCCCACCGTGTGCTTTGCGACTGCTATTACATACGCCGCTGGTCCCTGTCGCTCGATGTCGCGATCCTGCTGAAGACGGTACCGGCGGTTATGAAGTTCAACGAGACGGCGTGAACGGGCGCCGCATCGAGGAAGGCGGCATGCTGCTAAGCGTGACCGCCTACTTGGCCTTCGTCATCTCGGTAATCGTGATCGCGCCGTCGACACGCGCGCGATAGCCGCGCGAAGATCGTCAATCCCGGTCTTTTTTTCCGCCGACGTGGCAATCAGCTCCGGATAGGCGGCCGCGTGTTTGCCGATGTCCACCAGCGTGGCGGCGAATACCTCTTCCAACTCGCTTGCCTTCAGCTTGTCGATCTTGGTCAGCACGAGCTGATAGGAGACGGCGGATTTGTCCATCAGAACCATCGTCTCGCGGTCGTTCGGCTTGACGCCGTGCCGGCTGTCGATCAGCAGGAACACGCGCGCGAGCTGGGTGCGACCGCGCAGATAATCCTGCACCAGCCGTTGCCAGCCCTTGACCAGACTCTTTGCCGCCCGTGCATAGCCGTAACCCGGCATGTCGACGATATGCAGCGCATCACCCATGCGGAAGTAATTCAGCTCGCGCGTGCGCCCAGGCGTGTTCGACGTCCGCGCCAGCGACCCTTGAGCGATCAGCGCATTGAGCAGGCTGGACTTGCCGACATTGGAACGCCCCGCGAAAGCAACCTCGGGCAGCGCTTCGTCCGGCAGGCCGGCTACGCTCACGACGCCCTTCACAAAGGCGCAAGGAAGCCGGAAGAGCTGTTCCGCCTTGGCAAACTCGGCTTCGTCTTGTTCGGAATCTCGTTCCATTCGTTCTTTCCCGACGTGGCGACGGACCTGGTCCCGCCTCTCCGTATCATCGAAAGCGAAAAAAGACAGCTCAACCTTGTTTTATAAGATGCACAAGGTCTAAGGGCCTCAATCGACGATTTCGGCGGATTTGACCAACGGCGGGTGATGAGCCCCGGTAAAACACTCAAAGAGCGAGAAGCCTGACGGCGGAAGATAACGTCGCCAAACCAAAGTACATTTAGGGCATAGCCCTGAATGCATGGGTAGTGCTCCCTCCTTCTCCCCTCGCGCTACCCGCCCGCCGCGATGAATTCGCGGCGGGCGTTTCACCTCTTCCATGTATAAATTCACAAAAATAAGAAATTACGCTTCCATTGCGGAGACAATCGACGGGTTTAGCAGTATGTGTTCGTAATCTATAGGCCGAGCGAAAGGCACTATAGAGGAAAAAATATGATCAAGAACACAACTAAGCTAACGTTGAGCTGCACCACCCTGGCTCTGGCCGCCGGACTGCTCTCGACCTCGGCACAAGCGGAATCGGCCAGCCGCACCTGGGTAGGCCCTAACGGAGGCTTCGTCCGCTGGCAGGGCCAAGGCGATGCCGGGCATTATCGCGGCACGGTCACCGTCGAGACCCCGGATGGGCGCACATACCGCCGGGTGACCAAGGTGTGGCGTGGACCCTACGGCGCCTATGCAAGCCGGAGATGGGTCGGACCGAATGGCGGCGTCGCCTATCGCAGCGGCGGCGTGGCATACTGATCGGCGTCGCGCAATGATCCCGCCGCGCGGTGACACTGCGAGGCTCAGCGCGGGGCGTCCGGGCAAACGCCGAAGACTTCAGCCCTTGCCCGCACTTCCCGCGCTCTTTCGGGGAATCCCGATATTCTCCAGAAGGTTTACCTCCACCCCCTGGCGCCGCATGATCACATATTGCTGGAGGATGGAGAGCGTATTGTTCCAGGTCCAGTAAATCACCAGCCCGGCGGGGAACGCGGCCAGCATGAAGGTGAACAGCACCGGCATCCAGGTGAAGATCTGCTGCTGCACCGGATCGGGCGGCGTCGGATTCAGCTTCATCTGCAGGAACATCGTGACGCCCATGATGAGCGGCCAGATGCCGATCATCAAGAACGCCGGAGGCGCCCACGGGATCAGCCCGAACAGATTGAAGATGGTCGTGGGATCCGGCGCCGAGAGGTCCTGAATCCAGCCGAAGAATGGCGCGTGCCGCATCTCGATGCTGACGTATAGAACCTTGTACAGCGCGAAGAACACCGGGATCTGGATCAGAATCGGAAGACAGCCCGCCATCGGGTTCACCTTCTCCTTCTTGTACAGCTCCATCAGCGCCTGCTGCTGTTTCGTCCGGTCGTCCTTGAAGCGCTCCTGAATGCGCTTCATCTCCGGTTGCAGCCCCTTCATCTTGCTCATCGACTCATACGATTTATTCGCGAGCGGGAAGAACAGCAGCTTGACGAGAATGGTGACGATCAGGATCGCGACGCCGAAATTGCCGATGAGGTGATAGAAAAAATCCAGCGCGTGAAAAAGCGGCTTGGTGATGAAGTAGAACCACCCCCAATCGATCATTCGGTCGAACAGCTTGATATTGTACTTGTCGCTGTAGCTGTCGATGACGTTGACCTGCTTCGCACCGGCGAAAAACATCGAGGAAACGGCTTGCTTGCCGCCCGAAGCCACGGTCACCGGGTTGAACAGGAAGTCCGCCTGGAACTGCTCCGTCGGTTGCTTGGCGTTATACGCCTTGAAATTCGCCGAATAAGGAGCGTTCTGCTCGGGCACCAGCGCCGTCGCCCAATATTTATCCGTGATGCCAAGCCAGCCCGATGTAGCCTTGAAGCTCGTCACATTTGCCCGGCTGACGCTGTCATAAGGCGCGTCGGTCGCTTCCCCATAGTCGATTTCCTGAAGCCCCTCCTCGCCCATGACTCCGATAAGCCCCTCATGCAGGATGTATAATCCCTCGGTGTGAGGCCGTCCGTGGCGCGAGATGAGTGCATAAGGGTAAAGCGTGACCGGCTTGGCGGATTTGTTCTCCACTTCCTGAGTGACGGTGAACATGTAGTCCTGGTCCACCGCTATGGTCCGCCGGAAGGTCAGTCCATCGCCATTGTTCCAGGAGAGCTTTACCGGATGATCGGGACTCAGCGGGTTTTGCGTCTCCGCCGTCCACTCCGTATCCGGCGAGGGCACCTTGACGCCTTCAGCGACGGCAGCCGTCCAGCCATGCTCGGCGTAATAGGGGTGCGGCGTACCGGAGGGCGACAGCAAAGTGACGTTGTCGCTGCCCGGCTTGACGCTGACATGGAACAGCTTCAGCACCAGATCGTCGATACGTCCGCCTCTCAGCGCGATCGAGCCACGCAGGCTCGGCGTATCGATAGGGATGCGCGGCGATGCGGCCAGCACGGCCTCCCGCGTCTGCGCGATGGGAGCCAGCGCGGGAGCGGACGGAACGCCGGCCGACGGAGCGGATGGCTGGGCGGCGCCAGGCTGTGGCGCGCCCGGCTGAACCGGAGCCATCGGTCTCTCCAGTTCAGTGGTCGGTGGCGGCGGCGGTACCGGCTTGGGCGCGAAAAACGCCTGCCAGCCGAACAGCACCAGAACGGAAAGCACCAGTGCCAATAGAAAATTACGGTTATTCTCATCCATCATCGAAGTTAGCTCTAAGCAAATGGCGGCAAGCCGGCCAAATTAGGTTTATTCGGTTTCTCGCTGGGTTTCTCCGGCCGACGCTACGCGCCCTGTCTTGGGATGCGCCTTGCCGTCATTTGCGCGTGCCGGACGATGCACTTTGCCGAATGCGAGTTGCAAGTCTTCTACCAGATCGGCGAAGCGTTGGTGAAGGGCTTCGCGCCGCCCGATCAGCACATAATCGAAATTCGGTTTCGCGTGGCAAGGCGCGACCAGCCGCACCGCCTCTTTCAGCCGCCTGCGCGCCCGGTTGCGAAGCACCGCCCCGGCACGTTTCACCGGCGCGTCCCCGTCTCGTATCGTCAGCGCCTTACTGCTTACCGTAAAACCGAACCTGGGAGGAGAGTCGTTCTCCGCCCCTCGGGGCATTGCCTGCAATACAAAGCTTCTGGCGGTCCACCTCCCACCGCCGCGCACCCGGTTGAATTCAGCGCGCAACTTGAGCGTTGTCAGTGGCACCCTAATCGCTCCCGCCAAACCAGCAACCGCGCAAACGCGCCCACCCCGTACTCGCCTTAGGCATGAGAGCTTTGTCCGTGCATCGCCTCCGTTTGGATCGGTGCCCTAGGCGCTGAGCTGTTTACGCCCCTTTGCACGGCGGCGCGCCAGAACCCGCTGGCCCTGCTTTGTCGCCATCCGCAGGCGAAATCCGTGGGTGCGCTTGCGCTTTAACACGCTCGGGCGATAGGTGCGTTTCGTCATTGCCGTGTCCGATCTCTGGCCCAGCGACCGCCGAAGACAGGGCGCCAGCCTTCACTTGTCCGCTGAGTACAGCTGGATATAGGTGGCCCGCGGGGGTGAAGTCAAATAAGGAGAGGCGATTGTTGGCTAAGAAGCGCGGATTTTGTCACCATTTCGATCTATCACGTCGATTGACGCTCTCATCACATTGCTTTGAGGCCCACTTTCGCCGCCGACGCGACCGTGTATTTCTGCAAGAGTGCGCAGCAATTCAGCGCCATAGCACCATCCTCGAAGGCATGTGCCTGCGAGTACCGGCCTGGATTTGCTGGTTCTCGCCAAAATTGATTGCGCGGGGCGAGAAATGGAGACCGCGAGTGATTCAGCATGAAGCAATCATGGTCTAAACGGGAGAAGCGCTACATGCATGAGACGGCAGGCCCATCCAAGAGCGGCAAATGTCCGCGTCGCACTCCCCTGCCGGTCAGGCTGCTGCCGCTCGTTCTTCTGGCCGCCGCCGCGCTGTTCTGGTGGTGGGGTGGCCCGGGTTATTTCACGCTGCAAAAGCTGGCCGAGCATCGCGAAACGCTGCTCGCCTGGGTGGCGCAGAATTACGCCGCCGCATTGGCCGGCTACATCGCGCTTTATGCATCGATCGTTGCCCTCTCGCTGCCGGTCGCCGCACCGCTGACCCTGGCGGGAGGCTTTCTGTTCGGCTGGCTAGTGGGCGGGCTTGCGACAGCCGTCGCCGCAACATGTGGCGCGGTGGCGATCTTCATGCTTGCACGCACGGCCCTCGCGGAACCGCTGGCGCGGCAGGCGGGGCCGTGGCTCGACAAGCTGCGCGCCGGCTTTCAGGAAGATGCGATCGGATATCTGCTGTTCCTGCGCCTCGTGCCCGCCTTTCCGTTCTGGCTGGTCAATCTCGCCCCTGCCCTGCTCGGCGTGAGCTTGCGCGACTATGTCATCGCGACCTGCATCGGCATCATTCCCGGCACTTTTGCCTTCGCGCTGACCGGCGCCGGCCTCGGCAGCGTGCTCGCCGCTCATCAAGACGCCTATGCGGCCTGCGTCGCACAAAACCCCGCGCCCGGCGCCTGCTCATTCGGCCTCGACCCATCAAGCCTGTTGACACCGAAGCTGCTGATAGCCTTCGCGGCCCTCGGCGTGATTGCGCTGATCCCTGCGATCGTTAAAAGGTTTGGGCGCGGCAGGCCCGGAGCCTGACGTGTGGCCGCGATCGAGAAGGGGGAAATTATGGCAGAACAGCTCAAGCCGGACCTTTGCGTCATCGGGGCGGGGTCGGGCGGATTGTCGGTCGCGGCCGGAGCGGCGCAGCTCGGCGCGGAGGTGGTGCTGATCGAGCGTCACAAGATGGGCGGCGACTGCCTGAATTACGGCTGCGTGCCCTCGAAGGCGCTGCTCGCCGCCGGCAAGCGCGCCCAGGCGATGCGCGAGGCCGCTCCCTTCGGCATCCGGTCCGTCGACCCGCAGATCGATCACCGCGCCGTTCTCACTCATGTCCATGAGGTCATCGCCGCGATCGCGCCGAACGACTCGGTCGAGCGCTTTACCGGCCTCGGCGTGAAGGTCATCCTCGCGGAAGCCTCGTTCAAGGACAAATTGACGGTGATCGCAGGCGGCACCGAAATCCGCGCCCGCCGCTTCGTCATCGCAACCGGATCTGCTCCCGCCGTTCCGCCGATTCCAGGGCTCGACAAAGTACCCTTCTTCACCAATGAGACTATTTTCGATGCACCGGGCTTCCTGCGCCACCTCATCATTGTCGGCGGCGGGCCCATCGGGCTGGAAATGGCGCAGGCGCATCGGCGGCTGGGCAGCGAGGTGACGGTGATCGAAGCATTGACGCCGCTCGCCCGGGACGATGAGGAAGTACGCGGACCGGTGTTGCGGCGTCTCGCAGCGGAAGGCGTGCGGCTCATCGACAAGGCACGGCTGGAACGCGCCGAGAGTGTCGGAGACGGCGTCCGCGTACTGTTCGCCAAGGGCGGGCAATCCTTCTCGCTGGACGGCACGCATCTGCTGCTTGCGGTCGGCCGGCGCCCCAATATTGACGGCCTCAATCTGGAGGCGGCCGGCATCAAGCACGACCGCAACGGCATCGTGGTAAATTCCGGGCTCAAGAGCTCGAACCGGCGCGTCTATGCCGTGGGCGATATTGCCGGCGGCCCGCAATTCACCCATGTCGCCAATTATCACGCCTCGGTGGTAATCAAGAACGCTCTGTTCCGGCTGCCGTCGAAGGCCGATCACACGACTATTCCCTGGGTCACCTTTACCGAGCCTGAGCTGGCTCATGTCGGCCTCACCGAGGCCGGAGCGCGGGAGAAATATGGATCTAGGATCAATGTTCTACGCTGGCCGTACAGCGAAAACGACCGAGCTCAGGCCGAACGGCAAACGGATGGGTTCCTGAAGGTCGTCACCAACCGGAGCGGACGCATTCTAGGCGCCAGCATGGTCGGCGAACATGCCGGCGAGCTGATCCAAATGTGGAGCCTCGCGATGCAGAAGAACATCAACATCAAATCGATGGCCAGCATCGTCTCCCCCTACCCCACCCTCGCGGAGATCAATAAACGCGCCGCAATCATCTACTTCCTGCCCAAACTCACGAGCCCCCTGCTGAAGCGAGTAGTTGGTTGGCTGAGAAAATTGGGATAAAACAATAAGGACAATGTAGAGTTGACGACGATTGACCCTCGCTCCTCCTCGTTCCGCTGACGATGTGTCGGCGCAGACCGAAGTCGAAGACCGCCAATGCAAACGGCGCGCCTTCCGTTTTGGCTTGTCCGCACGCCTGCTGTGGCTGACCATCGCCTTTATCATGTTGGCGGAAATCCTGATCTTCGTGCCTTCGGTCGCCAATTTCCGCAAGAACTGGCTGATGGAGCGCCTCACGGCCGCGCAGATCGCCTCACTCGCCGCGCAGGCCGCCGCCAACAACGCCGTCCCGGAAGCTCTAAGCAAGCAATTGCTGGAAAAAGCGATGGTGCACAGCCTCGCGGTGCGGCGCGGGCCAGTGCGTATCCTCGTATTGCAGACTGCGGTGCCGGGAATGGTGTCGGCGCATTTCAACCTGGAAGACGCCAATTGGATGTCGCTCATCGGCGACGCGCTCTATGCCTTCATCGTGCCGGCGGGACGGCTGATCCATGTCATCGGCCATCCGGACCTGTCGGACGATACGATCGAAATCGTCATGACGGAAACGCCGCTGCAAGTGGCGATCTACAAATACGCCCTCAATATTCTCATTCTGTCGGTCATCATCTCGCTGTTCACCGCCAGCCTCGTCTATCTCGCTCTGAACTGGTTTCTGGTACGTCCCGTAACGCGCCTGACCTGGAACATCGTGCGGTTCCGGGAAAATCCGGAGGATGCCAGCCGCGTCATCCGGCCCTCGGGGCGTGCCGACGAAATCGGCATGGCGCAGGAAGAACTGGCCGCCATGCAGAACGAGTTGATTGCCATGCTGCGGCAGAAAAGCCGCCTCGCCGCGCTCGGGCTCGCCGTCAGCAAGGTGAATCACGATCTCCGCAACATGCTGTCATCCTCGCAGCTCATCTCCGACCGGCTTAGCGCCAGCGCCGACCCGACGGTTCAGAAATTCGTGCCGAAGCTGATCTCGTCGCTCGACCGCGCCATTGCGCTGTGCACCGAGACGCTGCGCTACGGTCGGGCCGATGAAGCCGCGCCGCAACGCCACCGTTTCCTCCTGACGCCCCTGATCGAGGAGGTCGGCGACAGTTTTGGTCTGCCGGGCCAGGCCCGCATCCGCTGGATCGTCGACGCTGAGGATGGACTTGAGATCGATGCGGATCGCGGCCAGCTCTACCGGATCCTCACCAATCTGGTGCGCAATGCTATGCAGGTCCTCGAAGCGCCGCCCGAAGTGCCCCGGCCAGAAATAAAAGTCTCCGCCCGCAAGACAGACGAGCACATACTGATCAGCGTCTGCGATAACGGCCCCGGCGTCCCGGCCAGGGCGAGGGCCAATCTGTTCCAGGCGTTCCAAGGTGCGGTGCGCGTTGGCGGGACCGGACTTGGGCTGGCGATCTCCGCCGAGCTGGCCCGCGCGCATGGCGGCGAACTGTCGCTCGAGGAGACCGCTTCAGGCGCCAACTTCCACCTGCGTCTCCCCAGCACCGAATCCGCTTTCGCCGATTTAGGAGCACAAGCGCGAAATCTTGGACGTGGGATACTTGCGTTTAGCCGCTCGAAACATTAGAACTAGCCCATAGCGGTTCGATGTGCCGCTTCCGCCGCCGCGAGGCGGCCATTTCTTTTTGCGCGCCCGTAGCTCAGCTGGATAGAGCACCAGACTACGAATCTGGGGGTCAGAGGTTCGAATCCTTTCGGGCGCGCCAATCTTTTCAATGAGTTAGGTTGCTGTTGACGCAAGTGAAAACGGCCAACCTACCACCCGCACTAGCTTATCGGCTAAGCGGTAGTGACACGACATTCGCGTCTAAACGATCATGTGTCAGCCCTGATTTGATAACACTAGTCGATAGACTCTGATAGCCAGCGAACTCTGCTGTGGGTCGACGAGCCGACCAAGCGCTGAAGTCCGGTCAGAGGCGATACTGTTGAAAAAGTCCGGGCGAGAAGGCTTTGACCAAGTTATCTTTGTGCGGATAGAAATATTCTGGGCAAAATCCGCTGTTTTCGGAACCGTGTTCACCGAACCTCACTGGGTTCGTTGGCATCCGCTCAGGTTGCGAGTAGGCGACTTTAGCGAACAGCGAGATGCCAACATGGCTTTGACCGACACTTGGCTGCGCGCCACAAAGGCGTTGAAAAGCCTTAAAAAGGTTGACCGGGGCGCACTGGGGGCGTCCGACCAAAAATTCGGCGCTTTCTGGATAATCAAGGCCGTTCCCGGATATCGATCTTCGCGGCGGTCTGTCATGTTGTGCGCGCGTCGTGACGCACCGGCCTGGGAGCGGAGATCACGGTAACTGCTAGGCCTGGATAGTCTCGCGGCGGGCTCGACGCAGATCATGGATCTATCGTCAGCCGCAGCGCCTCATACAGAAGTGTCATAGAGCATGAGTTGGCCGAGCCGAGCGGCGGCGAAACAGGTGAGTGCCACGCCTCGCCAACGGCACGGGAGGTCACATGTCCAGAGCCGTCGATCCATTTCGCGTGACCAATAGGCTGGACCCGCGCATCCTTGACGTGATCGCCCACAGGCTGGAGACGCGCGGCCGCCATCCCGCCTTCGCCAAACCGCTCACCGACTATCTGGACCGCATGGCGGTCGACACGCGAAACGACGTGCTGGACCTGGGGTGCGGTACCGGTATCGCCGCGCGAGCCGTCGCCCGCCGTCCCGGTTTCAAAGGGTATGTCTTGGGGATCGATCTAAGCGATCATCTTGTTGAGGCGGCGACCCGGATTACCGCCGGCGAGGGGCTTGACAGCCGCGTGGGTTTCAAGGTCGGCGACTCCCCAAATCTCGACTTGCCGCCAGCCTCATTCGACGCGGTGATCGCCCATACGCTCTTCAGCCATCTGGATGATCCCGCAAAGGTACTTGCGGCAATGCGCCGGGTGCTCCGGTCGGACGGCGTCATCTGCGTCTTTGACGGCGACTATGCTTCGTTGACATTCGAACTTGGTGATGAACAGCGGTCGCGCCAAATGGATGACGCACTCATCGCCTCCCTGGTGACCAATCCGCGCATCCTGCGCCAAATGCCGCGTCTGCTGAAACGAGCGGGATTCGCCGTCGGCGCTGTGATCCCAAGCGTCATCACAGAAACCGGGACGGCCGATTTCTGGAAGAGCAGCATCGAATCCTATACGGCTCTCGCGCCGAGCGCAGGGCTGGTCACCGAGGAGGCGGCGGCCGAATACCGCGATGAGCTTATGGCGATCAGCGCACGCGGCGAGTTCTTCGGCTCCTGTGTGTACTACGCCTACATCGCGAATTGCGCGGACTGAATTTACGAGACGGAGTGTCCGTCAGCACCGCGCAATGTGGCGATCGGTGCCGGCATTCATATGGCCCTGGGGACAGAAAAGGTTCCGATGCAGCACCTGGCAGCAAATGTCCTGCTTCTGGCGATGCTAGCCATTTTCTCGGCGCAGGCGTGGCCACAGAGCGCGGAGGACATCGACGCTCTCAACAAGCAAGTCGTCCAGCTCTATGGCCAGGGGAAGTATGCGGAAGCAACTGCAATCGCTCAGCAAGCGCTTACGCTCGCAGAGCAAGGGCTCGACAAGGAGCATCCCAATACGCTCAAAAGCCTCGTCAATCTGGCGGTGCTATATCAGGACCTAGGCCGTTTTGGCGAGGCCGAGCCACTCTACAAGCGCGTCCTGGAAGCCAGTGAGCGGGTGCTCGGCACGGAGCATCCCAATACGCTCAAAAGCGTCGCCCATCTGGCAGCGCTGTATCAGGATCTGGGCCGTTATGGCGAGGCTGAGCCACTCTACAAGCACGCCCTGGAGGCCAGTGAGCGAGTGCTCGGCAAGGAGCATCCCGATGCGCTCAGAAGCGTCAGCAGCTTGGCGGGGCTGTATCACGCCCAGGGGCGTTATGGCGAGGCTGAGCCACTCGCCAAGCGTGCCCTGGAGGCCCAAGAACGGGTGCTGGGGCGGGAGCATCGCGATACGCTCAATAGCGTCAATAAACTGGCAGGGCTGTACTACGCCCAGGGCCGTTACGGCGAGGCCGAGCCACTCTACAAGCGAGACCTAGACGCTAGTGAGCGGCTGCTCGGCAGGGAGCATCCCGATACACTCGGAAGCGTGAACAATCTCGCGCTGCTGTATCAGAACCAGGGCCGTTATGGCGAGGCCGAGCCACTCCATAAGCGCGTCCTGGATGCCAGTGAGCGGGTGCTCGGCAAGGAGCATCCCGATACGCTCAGGTGCCTCAACAATCTGGCCTCGCTGTATCAGGACCAGGGCCGTTATGGCGAGGCCGAGCCACTCTATAAGCGCATCCTGGATGCCAGTGAGCGGATGCTCGGCAAGGAGCATCCCGATACTCTCAGGAGCGTCAACAATCTGGCGGACTTCTATCGCACCGTGGGCCGTTATGGCGAGGCTGAGCCGCTCGTCGAGCGTGCCCTTGAGGCCCGAGAGCGGGTGTTGGGCTGGGAGCATCGTGATACGCTCGACAGCGTCAGCAATCTGGCGGCGCTGTATCATGCGCAGGGCCGTTATGGTGAGGCCGAGCCACTACATAAGCGCGCCCTTGAAGCCAGAGAACGGGTCTTTGGCAGAGAGCATCCCGATACGCTCGTAAGCGTGAACAATCTGGCGAGGCTTTATTTTTTGCAAAGCGATTGGAGCCGCGCAGCTGATTTCTGGCGGCGCAGTACCACTGAAATTGTGGGTCGTACACAGCGCGGCACGAGGGATGCTGACCAAGCCGTAACAGGAAAGAAAAAAAGCGAAGCCGAACAGTCGGCCTGGCACTTCTGGGGGCTTATTAAGGTCGTGCACCGTCTTGCGTTGGAAGGCCGCGGCCGAGATGGGGCAGCAGCACGCGAGATGTTTCTGACTGCGCAATGGGCGATCAACTCCGAGGCGGCGCAATCGCTGGCGCAGATGGCGGCGCGAAGTGCCAGCGGGGATCCCAGACTTGCGGTCCTGGTGCGCGAGCGCCAGGATCTGGTCGCGGAATGGCAAAAACGGGAGGCATTGCGCAATGCCGCACTCGGCGAGGCTTCGGGCAGGCGGAACGCGATGGCCGAGGCGGAGAATATCGCCCGGCTCGCCGCCGCCGACGGCCGGATCGCCGAAATCGGCGGAAAGCTGGCGGTAGAGTTTCCGGATTATGCCGCGCTCGCTAGCCCACAACCGCTTTCGGTGGAAGAGGTGCAGGCGCAACTCGACGCGAATGAGACGCTGCTGCTGTTTATCGACACGCCGGCGTGGAAGCCAACAGCGGAGGAAACCTTTATCTGGGTCGTGACCAAGACGGACATGCGCTGGGTGCGTTCCGAGTTGGGCACAGCCGCGCTCACCCGCGAAGTGCAGGCGCTGCGCTGCGGACTGGACGCCGTCGCGTGGACCGGATCGCGCTGCGCCGAGCTGACGGGTAAAAGCCACACCGGTGCGCTGCCGCCATTTGACCATGGCCGTGCGTATAAGCTTTACAAGGGGCTGTTCGGCCAAGCCGAAGACCTGATCAGGGGCAAGCATCTGCTGCTCGTACCGTCTGGTCCGTTGACCCAATTGCCATTCCAGGTGTTGGTAACGGCGGCGCCCAAAAATGATGACCACAAGTCTGCCACCTGGCTCGCCCGCGATAATGCGCTAACTGTTCTGCCTGCGGTTTCCTCGCTCAAGGCGCTGCGCCGTGTCGCACATCCAACCGCCGCCAGCAAACCGATGATTGGCTTCGGCAATCCGCTGCTCGATGGCCCCGACAGCCGCTACGCTAAGCGCGCTCAACTCGCCCGCGACAAACAGAAATGCCCCAAGACGATCTTCCAGCAAATTGCCGGATTGCTGGAATTGCGCGGCGGCGTGCCAGCCCTAGAGACATACGAGGGGCTCGCGAATGTGTCTCATATCCGCGCTCAGGCGCCTCTTCCCGAGACGGCCGACGAACTCTGCGCCGTGGCGCGCGACATCAACGCCGATGCCGGCGAAATGCGCCTTGGCGCTCGTGCGACCGAGCACGAAGTCAAGGCACTGAGCTCCAGCGGTCAGCTCGGGCAATATCGCATCGTGCATTTCGCCACCCACGGCGCGATGGCCGGTGAATTGAGAAGATCAAGCCAGCCTGGCCTAATCCTGACACCGCCCCAAGAAGCCAGTGATGACGATGACGGCTATCTCTCGGGCGCCGAAATCGCTGGCCTTAAGCTGGATGCCGACTGGGTCATCCTGTCCGCCTGCAATACGGCGGCGGGGAACACCGCAACGGCGGACGCCCTGTCGGGCCTTGCCCGCGCCTTCATCTATGCGCAGGCACGCGCGCTGCTTGTCTCGCATTGGGCGGTCGACTCCAACGCCACCGTGAAGCTCGTCACCACGGCAATCAGCGAAATGAGCCGCGATCGCAGCGTCGGTCGTTCCGAAGCGCTACGCCGCGCCATGCTGGCGCTCATCGACAACGGCGCGCCCCACGAGGCGCATCCGGCCTACTGGGCGCCGTTCGTCATAGTGGGCGAAGGGGCACGATGACTTCGCTTGCTGCCGGCGCGCGCGAACCATAAGACCGAAGATGGCGCCGCTATACAGCTTCAGCGGATGCCCGGCGGCGCGTTCGGTGCGAGCGAAGTACCCGCCTCATCCGGCGCCCGACCGATCAGCCTGCGCGCGACGCCGCCCGGCCTACTGAGAAATTTTAGGTAATTTGGCTCATGGGCTCAGCAACTAAATTAGCGACTCAAGACTAAACATTGCTAGGCACGAAAACCGCCTCAGGGCGACTGGGCATTGAGGGCGAAATGAGCCGCATTGCGCGTGTGTCTCAATTCTCGGCTGTCCTAAACAGTATAGTGGCGAACCTAGCTGCTCCGCTGCGAAAAGGTGCAGGACGCAAAGTCGCCGCGCGAACCGAGGGAGGCGTTGCGCGTCGCGTCAGGATCCATCACGTCTACTACTTGCTTGCTGCATTCGATCTTGCTGCGATCGTGACCGGGTTGTCCCTGACACACCATGTCAACGGCGTTCTCTCGAACACCGTGCAGGCCAATCTCCGTTGGAGCAGACTCCACGATAAGGTTTCAGATATTCGCAGCGGTGCTGGTGGGGTGAACGCGCCGGGAAACGACGTCTTCGAAAGTAAGGATGCAGCCCTGGAGTTGAGGCGCTTCGATGAAGCGGTGGCCGCGTTCTGGCCCGAGCTGCAGCAGTTGAGGCAAGATTTTGCCAGTAATGTTCCCCCCGATGCCGCCAGGACGCCATATGACGCCCTCGATGGCCTCGAGGTGTATATGGCGGCGATGGTCAGGCAAACCCGCACATTACTCAGGTTCTATGCCAGCGGAGACGCGGATGCTGCCGGCGCCGCGATGTC
This sequence comes from uncultured Alphaproteobacteria bacterium, assembly GCA_963731855.1. Classification (GTDB taxonomy): domain Bacteria; phylum Pseudomonadota; class Alphaproteobacteria; order Rhizobiales; family Rhodomicrobiaceae; genus R-RK-3. Next base: position 20,095 of record CAVSXH010000008.1, read on the forward strand.
GGTAATGGATCGCAGCTACAGCGATGTGCTCAAACAGATCGAAACGATTGCCCAAGTATTGCGTCGGATCGAAAATGACAGAGGTAAAGCGGAGCTTCAGAACACCAAGAAGCTACAGATCCTTGAGCGCGTGCTCGGCCTCATGGTCGTGTTGATCGTCATCGCCGTCACGGTCTATGGCCACAAGCTAGGCCGGCTTTTTCAGCGGCAATACGACGAACTCGCGTCATTCAACACCAAACTCAAGCAGCAAGAGCAACAGGTACAAGCACAAAATGTGCAGCTGGATGCCGCGTTGAATAATATGGCGCAGGGCCTTGCTATGTTCGATGCGGAGCAACGGCTCGTCATCTGTAACGCCCGTTACGCTGAGCTATACGGCCTCACGCCCGAGCAGGTGAAACCTGGAACGACACTGCAGCAGATTCTCGAATATCCAATTGCCAATGGCCACATTGGCGGCACCACGGCCGATGAGTTACGCGAATCGATCCTCGCGCGCCTGCCGTCCGGGAAAGCCGCAGGTGATTACATGACCCAACTCAGCGATGGCCGCCATATCGCTGTCGCAGTGCAATCGATAAGTGATGGCGGCAGGGTCACCACTCATCATGACATCACGGAACGCCATCTCCTCAACTCGCAGATCGAGCAGCAGAACAATCTCTTGAGGGAACAGGAACGAGGGCTATTCGCTGCAAAGGAACAAGCAGAGCTAAGTAATCAGGTAAAGAGCGAATTCCTCGCCAATATGAGCCATGAGATCAGAACGCCCTTGAACGGTGTGCTCGGCATGGCGCAATCGCTCCAGCACGATGCACTCTCGCTTCCCCAGCGCGAGAAGGTCGCGATCATCCTGGATTCCGGCAACACGCTCATGACCGTTCTCAACGACGTTCTCGATCTGTCCAAGATCGAGGCCGGGAAGCTGGAAATCTCTTGCGTCGACAGCGATATCGTCAAGGCAGTGGGGCGCATCAGGCGGCTGTTCCTGCCGCAAGCGGAGGAAAAAGGACTCGAGCATCGACTTCCATTGTCCGCCGGATTTTGCACGCTGGCTCAGTTTCGATCCGGTCCGCGTCCGCCAATGCGTGTCCAACCTGCTGTCCAATGCAATCAAATTCACCGAGACCGGAACGATCACCCTAGATCTGTCGGGCGAACCCTGTAACGGGGACTATCTCATCAGGATCAGTATCGCGGATACGGGCATCGGCATGACGCCGGATGCGGTGGCGAGCCTGTTTTCCGCGTTCACGCAAGCGGATGGCTCGACCTCCCGACGCTTCGGGGGCACCGGCCTCGGACTGACGATCGCGCGCCAGCTGGCGCGCATGATGGGCGGCGATGTTACGGCGGTAAGCGAGGCCGGCAAAGGATCGACCTTTACCTTAAGCTTCCGCGCTGTCGCCGCGAGCCGGCGCGAGGAGGATATTCGAAAATCCGATGCCGCAGGCGCCAGACAGCGGCCAGCTTCGCGATGCACGGATCCTGCTGACCGACGACAACGCCATCAATCGCCGCGTGATCAAATTGCTGCTGGCTCCGCTCGGGTTCCGCATCACGGAGGCGGAGAACGGCCGCGAGGCGCTCGAAAAGCTGGCGGCGGAACGCTTCGACCTCGTTCTCCTTGACGTCCATATGCCCGTCATGGACGGACGCCAGACGATCGAGGCTATCCGACACTCCGCCGAAGCCTGGCGCACGGTCCCGGTGATCGCCTTAACGGCCGATGCCATGAGTGGCGACCGCGAGAAATATCTCGCCCTCGGCATGGACGACTATCTGTCGAAGCCCGTGGATCGCCGCGAACTGCACGCCAAGCTCATTGCAATGCTGGAAAGACAGGATATGGCTGCCGCGACCGGGTAGCCGCGGGCGGCATCCAGCAGGCGATCCTGGTCCCGGCCTCCAATCTCGCTATCGAAGCTTCCGCCCGCTCTAATCGCGCCCCACTGAGGCCTGGCCAACCTTGCTTAGGCCGCGCGTGTAGCACGTCTGGTGCTGCTTCTACCCACCCGATAGCAAATGGCCACGGCGGGGAAGAATCTCGAAGCCGCACTCCATACATCCATATCGATGTTCGTCTGGCCATTCGCCTGCGATATGCGTCATTGCAAGGTCTTGCCCGCGTTCGATCCAGCAATCGGGACATGCAGGATCTTCTTCCTTCGCCGCCTGTATCGCCGCACAGTATGTGGCGAGCCGCTGCTCGACCTCGTTCGCTTCATTGATTGCCCGCTCGGCACCCGCCCTGCGCAGTCTAGGGGCGCGGGTGTCGATCTTCCTTCCGGAAATAGCTGACGCATTGCCACCTGCAATTTGCACCGCGCGCTTAAGAAGCTGTTCCGTTTTTGTCATCGCCACCTCCGAACAGAGGTCGACCGTGCATGGATTCGCGCCGTCAGTCTATCGGCGGCGAGCGGCAGTGGAAACGATGCCGCGATAGGAAAACGAAGCGCAGCCCCCCGCATACCCCGGCGAAAGGTTAGCGATGAGGGTTCAGGCGGCGTCCGGACTTTTCTCCACAGCCTTCATCGTGCCCCGGCTCGCCAAGAAGGCGACTGCATGGCCGATGAACGGATTAAGCGCTATGGCGATCAGGGCAGCCGCCGCGATCAGCATATGTGTCTGCTCGGACATGAGGCCGAGTGTCAGGCTGAGACCGCTGATCAGGAACGAGAATTCGCCGATCTGAGCAAGACCTGCGGCAAGTACCAGCCTTTGCCCCGGCGGAATGCGCATCAGCGTGGTCAGCATCAGCACGGCTCCGCCATTTCCGGCAATGATGAGGGCGAGCACGCCGAGGATCGCCCAGCTATGCGTCATGACGATCTGCGGATCGAACAGCATCCCCACCGACACGAAGAACAGCACCGCGAACGCATTGCGCAAGGGCAGCATGTCTTCCGCCGCCCGCTGGCTGAGTTCCGCCTCGTTGAGCACGAGCCCGGCGAAGAACGCGCCGAGCGCAAATCCGGCGCCAAATATGGCATTCGCCGAAAAAGCGATACCCAGCGCGATGGCGAATACGCCTAGGGAAAACAGCTCGCGAGATTTCGCTTTTGCGATGAAGACCAGAAAGCCGGGCAAAATACGACGGCCGACGACCAGCATAATGAATGCAAACGCCGCCAGCTCGGCCGACTTGATGCCGATGCTTCTGATGATCGCGTTGCTGGACACCCCGCCCGCGCCCTTGTGCTGGGCGATGACCGAGATCACCACCAGCGCGAGCACCGCGATCAGGTCCTGCACGATCAACCAGCAAAGCGCGGCGTTGCCGACCGGCGAGAGCGCCAGACGCCGATCCTCCAGCGTGCGCAGCAAGACCACCGTACTGGCGATGCAGAGGCAAAAGCCGAAGATCACACCTTCCGTCACCGGAAGTCCGATCAGCGTTGCGAAGCCATATCCGAGGGTCGTGACGATCAGCATCTGCGCCAGCGCGCAAGGCAGAATGGCCCAGGGACATTGCGATGAGCTGGCGCGGCGAGAATTTCAGGCCGATGCCGAACATGATCAGGATGACACCCAGGTCCGCCAGTTCTCCCGCCAGATCGGCGTCGGCGGCAAAACCGGGCGTATAGGGGCCGATCAGGACGCCCGCCAGCAGATAGCCCACGATCGGCGAAATTCTCAGCTTATGGGCGAGGAAGCCCAGGGCGAATGCCGCGACGATACCGCCGACCACAATCGCTATGAGCGGATCCGATTCGACCATGAGCCAATACAATCCTCCCGGCAGCCACGCCGAACTGTGCGCGAAACGACGGAAAAATCAAACGATCAAGGGGTTATGCCGCGACCGTTCCGGAAGTGACGCCGATTTTGACAAACTGGCATGGAAGCGTTTATTTAGCGTCACGGGTGACGCGCTATTCTCAGCATACTGCCGCAGGCAAGGCGTGCGGCGATAAAAGGTGACGCTGATTTATGAATATTTTCGAGCTTTTCTTGCCGCGCGAGGATCTCGCCTTAATCAAGCGGTTGATGTTCGACAAATGGCGTAAATATGCGCCGCGCTATGCGGTGGCGTTCATTTTCATGTTTATCGTCGCTGGCACGACCGCTCTCAGCGCCTGGCTGATGAAAGATGTCGTCAATCTGATCTTCGTAGACCGGAAGCCCGATGCGCTGGTCTGGCTACCGCTCGTCGTCGTCTGCCTTTTCACCGCGAAAGGCCTTGCTTCCTATTTCCAGGACGTAGCCCTGTCGCGCATCGGCAACCGCATGGTGGCCGAGACGCAAACGCAGATGTTCGATCATTTGCTGAAGCAGGATTTCGGCTATTACCAGCGCAATCCATCAAGCGACCTGATCACACGCATCACTTTGAACGCCCAAGCCACGCGCGACGCTGTCAATCTTCTGGCGACCAGCCTTGGCCGCGATCTCTTCACCTTGGTCAGCCTCATCGCCGTCATGGTCCTGCAGCAGCCGCTCATGTTCGCGATCTGCTCGCTGGCAGCGCCGATCGGCATTTTTTTGCAGAAGAAGCTGATGAAGCGCATCCGCACGCGTCAGCCAGCCGGGAAGTGCTGTCATACGGCCAGATCGTGCAAACCATGCGGGAGACGGCGCAGGGGATCCGGGTGGTTAAGGCCTTCACGCTGGAGCCGGCGATGTCCGGCCGGATGAATGAGGCGGTGCGCGCGGTCGAGCGCGTCGGCAATAAGATCAATGCCGTGAACGCCCGGGTCAACCCGATGGTGGATACGCTCGGCGGGTTCGCGGTGGCGGCGGTCATTCTCTATGCGGGCTGGCGGAGCCTGACTTATGGCGAGACGCCGGGCGAATTCTTCTCTTTCATCACCGCGCTGCTGATGGCCTATGAGCCGGCAAGGCGCCTCGCCCGCCTCCAGATCCGGCTCAGCCAGGCCTGTATCGGCGTCAGCATGATGTATGAAGTGATCGACGCGAAGCCCGGCCTGACCGACATGCCGGGAGCACCTGCGCTAAATGTGCCGAATGGGCGTGTCCACTTCGATAACCTTTCGTTCCGCTATACGCCGGACGCGCCGGTGCTGAGCGACCTCACACTCGATGTCGAGGCCGGCAAGACCACGGCGCTGGTCGGACTTTCCGGCAGCGGCAAGACGACGATCATGAATCTCATCCTGCGCTTCTGGGATCCGGACACCGGGGCCATCAGCATCGACGGCCAGGATATTCGCGAGGTGACGCTCAGATCGCTGCGCTCGCAGATTTCGCTCGTCAGCCAGGACGTCTTCCTTTTCGATGGCACGATTCGAGAAAACATTGCCGCAGGGCATAGCGGTGCGACCGAGGAAGCCATCCTCGCGGCTGCCAGGGCGGCCTATGCGCACCATTTCATCCAGGGGCTGGAGCATGGGTACGACACGCAGGTGGGCGAGCTGGGCGGGCAGCTTTCGGGCGGTCAGCGCCAGCGCATCTCCATCGCGCGCGCCTTTCTGAAAAATGCCCCGATAATTCTGCTCGACGAGCCGACATCGGCGCTCGACAGCGAGTTCGGAACAGGCAATCCAGCGCGCCCTCGCGCAGCTCACCGAGCGCCGCACGACACTCGTCATCGCGCACCGGCTTGCCACCGTGCTGAACGCGGACCGTATTCACGTCATCGACAATGGCCGCCTTGCCGAAAGCGGCAGCCACCGGGAATTGCTGGCCGTCGGAGGGCTCTATTCGCGCCTTTACGACATTCAATATGCACAGGGCGATCGCGAAGCTGTTTAAACTTATGCGCGTATTCGCCAATAAATTCCCTTTAAGGTTGAATAAACCCAAGCCGAGCCGCTAAAACGTCAGCTGAAACGCGGCGGACGGCGTGCGGCTCTGGCAATTTGCCGGACTGAACTTTCAATTCCGCCGAGGAAATTAAGCTGCGGGACCGGGGCACCCACTCCGGACGTTGTCATGGCTGCGGTCTTCCATCGTGTCACCTCCTTTCGCGCGGCGGCTCTCCTGCTTGCGGGGCTAGCGCATTTTCCAGCGAAGTGGAGACCGGTTCGCGTCGCGAAAATGCGACCAAACAAAGAGCTAGGCCAGGCTCATGAGGGCCAATCACTTTGATATTGAGGGCGTCCTGCTCATCGAGCCGAAGCGCTTCCGGGATCGCCGCGGGTTCTTCGCTGAAACCTACAATGCGGCGGAGCTTGCCAATCTCGGCGTGGAGATCAGCTTTGTCCAGGATGCGCAATTGCTGTCCACCGCGGCCGGCACCGTTCGCGGCCTGCATTTTCAAGGCCCGCCATTCGCACAGGCCAGGCTGATCCGCGTCGTGCAGGGCGCGATCCAGCAAGTGGCGGTGGACATGCGCCATGGCTCGCCGACATTCGGCAGGCATGTCAGCGTCGAACTCAGCGGCGAAAACGCGCATGCAATTGCTGATACCCCAGGGATTCGCGCATGGATGCGCGACGCTCCGGCCGCTGACGGAGATCGCATATAAGGTCAGTGCTGCCGATGTACCGGGCTGTCACCAGGGCATCTTGTGGAACGATCCGTTTCTGGGCATCTTGTGGCCGGTCGAGGCGGAGCGGGCGGTATTGTCTGACGCGGATGCCGCGCTGCCACTGCTCTGCGACATCGAGACCCCGTTTCGCTGCTCACCCTCTCGCGAGGAGGCGGCGGCTTGATGCAACGCCCTCACCAGTTGCGGGCCAGTATGCGGGGCCGTGACGGTGGAACCCGGGGCCACGGTAAAGATCACGCCGCGAATAGATGATCCGCTCTGAATCCATCAGATAAGCGGATCAAACTACAGAGCATCTCCAGCAAAAGCTTAGAGGCTCGTTCCGATTCCGTCGGAGTGGAAAACGCTGTAAAACGCGTATCATGACCGACAAATGCCTTCTCATTATCGCTCACGCACCCTCGCCCAATACGCTGCGGCTGCGCGATGCGCTCGCCGAGGGCACGCGGCACAGCGATATCATCGGTATCACGGTGAAATCCATGTCGCCATTCGACGCCGGCGCAGCCGACGTGCTGGCGGCGCAAGCCATCATTCTGGGGACCACGGAAAATCTGGGCTATATGAGCGGCGCGCTGAAGGATTTCTTCGACCGCATCTATTACCCCTGCCTGGAACAGACGCAAGGGCTGCCTTACGCGCTCGTCATCCGCGCCGGTCATGACGGCACGGGAACGCGCCGCGCGGTGGAAACGATCGTCGCAGGCCTGCGATGGCGTGCTGTACAGGCCCCGCTGATTTTGCGGGGCGAATTTCGCGAAGAATTCGTCGAACAATGCGCGGAGCTCGGGGATGTCGGTGGCCGCGGGGCTGGAAGCGGGGATTTTTTAGAGAGACGATCAGGCGGAACTTGCCCGAAACCGTCAGCAATCCTTGCGCCGCTCTCACATTTCATGTTGCGCTTTTCGTGGGTTCCCCGCAACGCCGGTCAATGCGAAAATCGGGCCGCAAACAGGCTGACCCAGCGTTCCGAGCAGCGGCCGGGATCAGCGAAAAGGCGGCTGCGAACCAGAGCCGCGAAGAGATACCGGAGTACGCCATTTCGATGATCGACGGCACGCGGAACCAAGCATGGCTGTTCTGGCTCGGCCTTGGCCTGTCGCTCGCCATTCATGTCGGCCTGGCCGCGCATCTGCTGTTGGGGGATGCGCAGGATTTTGGCGCGACCGACATCCCCACCACGGCGATCAGCGTCAATCTCGCATCATCCGATATTCTGGAATCGATCGACCAGAGTGAGGCAAGCGAAGCGGCTCCTTCTCAAGCGTCGACAGCCGGCGAGGCCGATTCCGCCTCAAGAGGCCGAGCCGGAAAAAGCCGAAACTAGCCCGCCGCCCCCAACCGAAGCCGAAAAGACCGAGACACTGCCGCCAGCCGAGACCGTCGAGGACCAAGCCGAGAAGGAGGCAGTTCGCCGCAGCGAACTTGCCGCGCAACAGGAGCAGCAGCGCATCGCAGAAGAGGCATTGCGGAAAGCTGCCGAGGCGGAGCGCGAAAAGCAGGCCGCCGAGGCGGAGGAAAAGCAGGCGGCCGAACAGCGTGCCCGCGAAAAAGCGCGCCACCTCGCGGAAGAGGAGGAGGCGCGCGAAGAACGTGAGGCCGTGGCGCGCGAAACCCAGAGAGGACGCGAGACAGCACGGAACAAAGCCGAAAGAGAGGCCCAAAAGAAAAGCGGCGATCGGGTGGCAAGCGCCGGGGCGAGCGGCTCGCGGGGCGCACAGGCGGCTACGGGCCGCGTCTCGGCCAGCCAGGGCGATCTGCAAAACTACAAGGGAATCGTGAACGCCTGGATCGCACGGAATAAACCGGCTCCTCCCAGTGGCGGACGGGGTACCGTTGTGATCCTGCTCGCACTTTCCCCATCTGGTGCATTGAGTTCTGCCCGCGTCCATTCGTCGAGCGGCAATGAAGCTCTCGACCAGATCGCGCTCGCCGGCGTGCGCCGCGCTTCGCCTTTTCCGAAGCCGCCTCCGGGATCGACCGCCAGCCAGCTCCGCTTCACCTTCCCCTACCAATTTCGCTGAGTTTTGTTCACCCATCAGGACCAGACAGGATCGAAAAATGGAGACAGCCTTGCCGCCGCTGGCCACCGGCGCCGGCCTCAATGTGACGATTTACGGCCTCATCGCGAATGCGGATCCGGTCGTGAAAGGCGTCATGCTCCTCCTCGCCTTCGCCTCGGTGATCTGCTGGGCGGTGGTCGTAGAAAAGACGATCCTGCTGCTAAGCTTCGGCGCGCAGGTAAGGCGTCTTGAGCGGCTTGGTATCCGGAGCCGGCGACAACGAGCGGGATCGTACCGGGCTGGCGGGTATCGTCTTTGCCGCCTCCCGGCGCGTCGCCGGGACGGCGCCGGGGGAAAGCCGGTCGGAGTTCGAAACCCGCATCGAAAAGGCGATGCGCCTCGCCGCCCGTTTCGAATTGAGCAAGCTGCAGCCGCGGCTGCGCTTTCTGGCGACGGTCGGATCGACGGCGCCTTTCGTCGGCCTGTTCGGAACGGTCTGGGGCATCATGAACAGCTTTACCGCCATCGCCGGGCAGCAGGATACCAGCCTCGCCGTCGTCGCGCCGGGCATCGCCGAGGCGCTGTTCGCGACCGCCCTCGGGCTTGTCGCGGCGATCCCGGCTGTGGTTGCCTACAACCAGCTAACCGGTTCGCTGGCACGGGCGGGCGAGCGCATCAATTTCGCCATCGCGACGCTTGCCCAATCCAGTGCATTCAGTCCCAAGACTGAGGATTAGAGATGGCCGCCAGCATGCCGAACGATCCATTCGACGAGGACGCTGAATTCGCGCCGCTCGCCGAGATCAACGTGACCCCATTCGTCGATGTCATGCTCGTGCTGCTGATCATCTTCATGGTGACCGCGCCGTTGATGCTCGGGGGCGTTCCCGTGAAACTGCCGCAAACGGCGGCCGCGCGACAGAACCCGCCGCAAAAGCCGCTGGTGATCACGCTCGGCGCCGATGGCGGGCTTCACATTCGCAACGAAGCCGTCGCTCCCGATGCGCTGATCGCGCGTCTGGCGGCACTGCGGGGCACGGAAGGCGACAGCGTCGCGTATATCCGCGCCCACAAATCGATCCCTTACGGCCAAGTCATGGACGTGCTCGGCAATGTGACCTCCGCCGGCTATGGGCGCGTTTCGCTGCTCTCCGAGCGTAAGCCGGGGGGATAGTATTTGCCGCTTAAGGTCTGTGGCCAGCGCATCCTCCCTCGGCTAAGATCGCATCCATGAACGCTGCAGGGTTACGGATTTTTGAGCGATGCGAGAAGGTGGCGACGATACTGGCCATCACGGCTGTGCTGCTGCGCTGCATCGTCGCGCCGGGTTTCATGCTCGATCCGACGGCCGCGGCACGGGGCGAGCTGAAAACTCGTCATCTGCACGGGGTCCGGCGCGAAATCGCTCCCCGCCACGTCTGACCAAGGGCCTGTCCCCTACCCGCAGAATGACAATGAGCTTTGTCCCTACGCGGCGCCAGGCAACGCGGCAGCACTCGCCGATCCGATCGCCTTGGGCGGTGAGCGCCTTCAGCCTGCCTTCGAGGCGCCGGCTCACGATGCGGCTCACCTATCGGCGCCGAGGCGCCATTTTGCCGCGCGGGCTCCGCCGCAAACTTTCCTGACCGCCCCATCGCGCTAAATCCACGGCCAAGCAGCCTGGACATCCGCGCATCTCGCCAGCAATGCGCAAGGCTCGCCTGTCATTCTTTCGCGATGCGCCGCGTGATTTCGTCCGACCGCTCACAAGACACGCAATTAAGGATCACACTCAATGTTCGCATTTCGCCCAGCTATCAAACTGTCCGCCGCCCTCACAGCGCTCATACTGTTGACCCAGCCCCTCCCCGCCCATGAATTCAAAAGCGGCGATCTGATCATTGATCACCCATGGACCCGCGCTACGCCGACCGGAGCCAAGGTCGCGGGCGGCTATTTGAAGCTGACCAATGGCGGCAAGCAAGCGGACAAGCTCATCAGCATTTCGGCTGAAGGCACCGAGGCCGTCGAAATTCACGAAATGGCGGTCGTCGACAACATCATGACCATGCGCGAGGTGAAAGGCGGCCTCGAGATCAAGCCCGGCGAGACCGTCGAGCTGAAACCAGCCTCCTTTCATCTGATGATGATGGGCCTGAAGGAGCCCTTCAAGGAAGGGCAGATGATCAAGGGGACACTCAAATTCGAACACGCCGGCACCGTGGCGGTCGAATTCAAGGTCGAACCGCTCGGCGCCAAGGAAGCCGCCGGGGGCCATGAGGGTCACGGCCAAGCGCATAACGCGAAGTGATGGGCTAAGCGCCGGGCGCGGAACGTTTTCCTGGCGAATGTGTTCAGCCGGAGCCCTGCGCCCGACCCGGTCGCGGGGCGCGGAGACCGACCGGATGGCCAGGAGAGCTGAGAGCGCCGACGCCGCAGGGGCGGCCACGGAGCCGCCGCTCCCGGTCACCACGCCGCCCATGGAAGCGCATATTGCCGACGATCTCCCCGATGGGCCCGGATTGGCAGTTCGAGCCGAAATGGGACGGGTTCCGTTGCCTTGCCTTCCGCCAGGGCGACGAGGTCGAGCTGAGGGCGAAGTCCGGCAAGCCGCTGGGCCGCTACTTTCCTGAGATGGTCGACGCGCTCCGGACCATCGAAAGCGACGGCTTTGTCCTGGACGGCGAACTCGTCATTCCGGCGGGCGATACGCTGTCCTTCGCCGCTTTGCAGATGCGGCTGCATCCGGCGGAAAGCCGCATCCGCCGGCTGGCGGCCGAAACCCCCGCCCTATTTATCGCGTTCGATGCGCTCGCGATCTCCGGGCGGGTGCTGATTGGCGAGCCGCTGTCCCGCCGCCGCGCCGAGCTGGAGAATTTCTTCCGCACGGCGCGCTACGCGGATTGGCTGCGCCTCTCCCCTTACACGACCGACCGACGTGAGGCGCTGAAATGGCTGAGCCGCGCGAGCGGCGCGATCGACGGCGTGGTCGCCAAATTGCGCGATGCACCCTACGAGCCGGGCGAACGCCGGATGATCAAGGTTAAGCAACTGCGGACGGCCGATTGCGTCGTCGGCGGCTTCCGCTATGCGCAGAATGCACACGCACGTCGGCTCGCTGCTGCTGGGCCTCTATAATGAGCAAGGCGAACTCGACCATGTCGGCTTCACCTCGACGATCCCGAAAGCCGACGCGCCCGCCCTCACGCGCAAATTGGAGGGCCTCATCGCTCCACCCGGCTTCACCGGCAACGCGCCGGGAGGCCCGAGCCGCTGGAGCACCGAACGCTCGACCGAATGGCAGCCGCTGCGGCCCGAGCTGGTCGTAGAGGTCCGCTACGATCACGTCACCGCCGACCGCTTTCGCCATGGCACTAAGCTGATCCGATGGCGTCCCGACAAGGCGCCGCGCCAATGCACCTTCGAGCAGATCCTAAGGCCGGCCGGCCCTGCCGGGTTGGTGGCCGCCGTGCTGCCCGGATGACGCGCCGGCACGGTCCTTCGCGATGGCGCCACCGGCTGCGCAGAATATCCTCTTTGCTCGAAAATCAGGCGCGGAAGGGTTTCGCGTGAACTGAATGACGCGAGCGGCGTTCCAGAATTGTCGCTCAAAACAACCCGCAAATGAAAAGAGCCCCGCCATGTTTGCGAATGCCTGGTCGCTGCTTAAGCAGACGTTCAACGAATGGTCGGAAGACGGCGCGCCGCGCCTCGGGGCCGCCCTTGCCTATTATTCGATTTTCTCGCTCGGCCCGTTGCTGATCATCGCCATCGGCGTGGCGAGCTTTTTCTTTGACGGCGGCGCTGTTCAGCAGCAGATCATGGGCCAGATCAGAAGCCTTGTCGGCGACCAGGGCGCGCAGGCGATCGAGGCCATGCTGACCGGAGCGTCGACCGGCAGCCAATCACTGGTCGCCACGGTGATCGGTTTCGTAATCCTGCTGTTCGGCGCGCTGAGCGTCGTGGTGCAACTGAAAGATGCGCTGAACATCATCTGGAACGTTGAGCGGACGCCGGTCTCGGGTATCTGGGGCTATGTCAGGACTTATGGGCTATCGCTTGCTGCCGTTCTCGGCCTCGGTTTTCTCCTGACGATTTCGCTGATCAGCAGCGCCTTTATCGCCGGCATGGGGCAGACGTTCGCCTCAGGCTTCAGCGAGGCGGCGCTACACACGGTCACGTTCGTGGCGAACTTCCTGATCTTGACGTTGCTCTTTGCGATGATGTTCAAATATCTGCCGGAAACCGACGTGGGCTGGCGGGACGTCTGGATCGGCGCGGCGCTGACGGCGCTGCTGTTCAACCTGGGGAAATTCCTCATCGCCCTCTATCTCGGCAAGCAAGGGCTGGAATCCACCTATGGCGCCGCGTCCTCGATCGTGCTGATATTGGTGTGGATTTACTACTCGGCGCAGATCGTGTTTTTTGGGGCGGAGTTTACGCAAGTCTATGCGCGTCGATTTGGCTCGTTACGGGCAGCCACGCCGCAGCCCTCGGAGAATGTGTCTGGCATCGAGGGCGTTTCAGCGGATGCCGGCAGCCTGAGTTTCGCCGTCGCCGCGGGAATGGTGCTCGGAGCCCTGCTGGCCCGGGAGTGAGATGCGCGGCGCTTGGCCAGGAATCCTCGAATGGAATTCTCCTTGGCAGCCAACCGGCCATTGGTGCTTCCCCGATGGCTTCAAGCTCGCATCGAAGCCGAAGCGGCGCGCTTTCTTTTCGACGGGGGTCCAAAACCCGATTTCAGCACACCTGCGGGTGAGCCTGCCCTGACAGCGCCGGACTCGGTCTCGTGGCGCGTCTTCAAGAACCCGATCTCGCTATTCATCGGAGGCGCTTCGGCGGTCTTGCTGGAGTTGGCGGAGCCGCGCGTCCGCTCCGGCGTGTGGGATCATACGAGCTTTCGCACCGATCCGGTCCGCCGGCTGCAACGAACCGGCCTTGCCGCGATGATGACCGTCTACGGCCCGAAGAGCGAAGCCGAAGCGATGATCGGCGCGAGTGCAGCGCATCCATTCGCGGATTGCGGGGCAAACACCGTCGGGGAAAGCTTACCGGGCGGACGATCCCGAGCTGCTAAACTGGGTCCACGCGACTGCCGCATTCGGCTTTGTCGAGGCGTATAACCGTTTCGTGGAGCCGCTTTCGGAGACAGACGTTTCGCACTTCTATTCGGAAGGCGCACCGGCGGCTCGCCTCTATGGCGCTTCCGCCGCCCCGCACTCGGAGAAGGAATTGCTCGCATTCTTCGACGCGATGCGGCCAAAGCTGGAGCCTTCGCCGATCATATTCGAATTCCTCGACATCATGCGCCGTGCGCCGATATTGCCGAGAGCCTTTCGGTCATTTCAACGGCTGCTCTTGCGCGCCGCCACCGATATGTTGCCTGGGTGGGCACGCCCATTGCTGGGTCTCAATTCCGAATGGGAGCTGAAGGGCTGGGAGCGCCGCATTGTGCACGGCGCTGGCCGGGTGGTCGACAGGATCCCGCTCGCGGGCAGTCCGCCGGTCGAGGCCTGCCGCCGCGTGGGTTTGCCGGGGGATTATCTGTTTACGGCACGGGCGTGATTCGTGGCTGCGCTCCGTTTGCGCCAATCCGGCCAGGGTCAAAAAAGGCCGGTTCAGCTCGATCCAACTCATTTGCCGTAGGCACGAATGCGGATTAATACCGCGCATTCGACTTGCATTTGGGGTGGAAGCCGCCTGCGGCATTTGCTATATGCTTCCATTATAGGGTTTCGCCCTATTCCCCGGTAGCTCAGTTGGTAGAGCAAGCGGCTGTTAACCGCTCGGTCGCTGGTTCGAGTCCGGCCCGGGGAGCCAATTTCTCAAAAACCGATGTGGACTTGGTAAGTTTGGCGCGATCGCTGCGGCTCGCCAGAGATGACGCCCACCCCCCCACCGTTGAGCGGGGGTGGTGGGCGCAGATCGTGGGACTTAGCCGTTGCGGCCAAATCGCCCTGTCCATGTGGGCTCGACCGCTCCCATTCGTCCGCCGAACCAGGCGGCGATCGCCCCTAGAATTAAAGCTATGGCACCGAAGAGAGCGCCGGTCGCAACTGCACTGGCCGCTACATCGGCAGCTTCTGCCGCCTGCCGCTTTGTGGTTTCGACGGCTTGACGGTACTGCTGCTCATATTGCTGGACCTGGGTGCGCGCCTGTTCAATAGGGATATTCTGCGCCTGTGCCAGCGCTTGAGCGGCGCGGTCTCGCGCTTGCTGAGCTTGGTTCTGATCGCCCGTGAGTGCCGCTCGGACTGCCGCGACCGCCGTGTCGCGCAGCGCTGCCGGATCGTTGCCGCCGGTCGCATCACGCACACCCCGCTCGATGGATGCGAACGGATCCGTCGCCTGTGACACAGCCGTCTGAGCCGCACTGCCCGCGGTCGTCGCGACATTACCGGCCGCGTTCGCCACGGTCCGATAAGCACCGCCGATGATGCCGCCCACAGTTGACGTAAGCAGATAAAAGATAAGCAGCGTTGTAAACGCCCAAGCGGTCAATCCGTGCCAAGCGGCTGTGGATTCTTTTGGGCGGCCTGCAAGTCGGCCGGCCGCATAGCCGCCGGCAAGGGACGCGAGAATGCCGGACACCGCCCACCAGATGCCTGCGGCGAGGGAAAATCCGGTTGCTGTAGGATTCTCGGCTGCGCCGGCGGTGGGATCCAACGTCGAGGCACCAATACCGATGCCGAGAAGGTTGAGGATCAGTTGCGTCACGAGCGCCACGACGACCCCGGCGAGCACGGCGCTCCAGGAAACCCGGTTTAACAAGATCGTGCGTGCGTCTTCGGCCGGTGTTGTCGGACTGATATGTGGGGCGTCGTAATCGCCGCGATTCCGCGGCGTGTTTGGGTGGTGGATATCGACCATGACTGGCTCCTACAGCGTTTTGTGTTTGTTTTCGTGAGATGACGGAGGCCGGTTGAACCGAGCCTGCTCCTCCAAGCGCTAAGGGAGAAGGAAAGGTTCCGCTTTCATGCACTTCCTGAGAAGTATTTTGCTGACTGCCCCGCCGCGGCACTGGCGTCACAGTTATTCGCGCACCTATTCTGCGCGGCGCAGATCGCCGGCTGGTGCCCTCCGAGTTCCCAGTAAATTTTACCGGTCGCCCAGATTGGTTGACGAAGCCATAGACCTGGGGAGGCCCAGGCGGGCGCGGCTGACTTCTCAATGCCCGTCAAGGACGGAATCGAAGCACCGAATTCGCATTCCGCGGAGTCAGTCGCGCCCTATGCAGACGCTCTCAAGCAGCGTTATGCGTCATCCGGCTCGGCTGGTGTAATGGTTTCGCTTGCGCAGCTTCGTCGATTGCGGACATGACGCTCTCTGTCGCGGTCTGGTGAACCATATGGCCCTCCCCTGAAACGCGGTGAAACGTACTTTGCTTGATATCCCCGTGTAGCCGAGCCGACTGCTCATCGATGTCGATCAACCGGTCTTTCGTACCGGCGATGATGACGACAGGCATCGTCAGCTGCGAGTAATCGCCTTGGAAGGCGAATGCATCCGGAATCATGAGAGCCGATTCTGCTGCACTGCTCCGGATCTGTGATGGTCTGACAGCCATCTCTTTCGGGAAGCCCGCGAATTTCTCGGGGACCGGGGTGGGACCAAATATCTTGCGCAGCAAAAGCGGCCACATCGCTCTGCTAATCAGGGGCGCGAGGGTGTATCTCATAATATCGCCGATGACCGGTATCGCCGGTCCCGACAACAGCGCCACATCGGCTCGCGCGCTTGGGTAATAATAGCCCGAGGCCAAAACCAATCCGCTAACCGCCTCCGGGTATCTCAGCCCGAGCGCAACGGCGACTGAAGCACCCCAGGAATGCCCCATAACGACTGCGCGCGAGACGTCAAGCTGCGCCAGCGCTTGATGGATAATGTCGGCTTGGGCCGCTGGCGTCCAGATCCTCGAGCGAGGCCGGTCGCTGTGGCCATAGCCAGGGCGGTCAAACACAATGACACGATATTTCTGAGCAGCCATCTCGATCAGGCCGCTCGAATTCGAAATCCTAAATCATGCTGCCATTGCCATGCAGCAGAACAAGCGCCTCGCCCCGACCGCGCTCGACATAATGCAGCCGGACGCCGTCGATCTCCAAAAAGTGTCCCGTCGGAGGGTTGTTTCGCTCGGCTTTGGCGGCGAGATACCGGTTAACAAGGGCAGAAACGGCGAGCACTCCAGCGGCGGCGGCAGCCATCGCATAGGGCTTTGATTGTGGGATCATAAGTATCTGTTCCAAGAAAGTGTGAGGACTATACAGCGGGAGCTCGAATATGCTGCACCGCAATAAGGCAACCTGGGGAACCACATTTCGTTCCATGCCGAACGCCCGAAACTCAATCCGCAGTGACGCAGCAAGATCGGCATTCGCGTCCGCAGGCCGACGACCGGGCCCCCGTAGCACGCCACTTGCCTAGGATCGCTAATGGTCAGCATCTGCCGCCCGATCAGAAACCCGCAGCAGCCACCATCCGCCCAGCAACATCAGCGCACCCCAGACGAGAAAGCCGATATCCCAATAGATCCATTGCTGCTGCGGCACGGTCTCGTTGACGTGGTGAAGTCGCAGGATGTGATGGTCGACGATACCTTCAACCAGATTGAAAATGCCGAATCCCATCAAGATGGACGCCGGCAGCAGCTTTCCTGACCATCGGATGTGCTGTTTGCGCGCGGTACGCCAAAGGATGGTGAGGCCCACCGCCACGAACACATATGTGCTGGCGTGGAAGATGCCGTCCCAGACGATGTTGAATTGGAGGTTGTCCAGAGTGGTGGCGGGATAACCCGCGCTCGTCAGCATATGGTGCCATTGCAGGATCTGATGCAGCACGATCCCGTCGAAGAAGCCGCCTAGCCCCAATCCGAGAAAGATGCCTGCGAGAATGGGAAAATCGGTTCTGGTCGCATCTCGATCCATGCTTGTTCGCTCCGACTGCTGACTAATGCCGAGACGGCAACGAAGCCGGGATGACGCAAGTTCCAGAAATACGATCTCTATTAGGAACCTGCGTGCAAGGGCGGAGTTGGATGTCCGTCAACCTGGAGGAGAATATGCATCCCGACGACGGCAATCCTGCAGACCTGCCTGGGCAGGACACCCATCCCTCACCCCCTTCTCAGCCGGCCGATGCGGATCTGAAGCGACGTCCCGATAATGTCGGTCAGAGCGGGCGGTGGAGGCACAAGGAGACGGGGAAAACATCACCGCGATACGGGCACGAGGAAGCCACCCACTCGACTGATCAGGGCTGGCCGGCGCCCGGTGGTGATCCAAGCCCGCAAGGCGATAAGCCTTAACACCGCCTGTCCGTCCGCGCGGACTGCCTAGCCACCCACCTGATGGAATAACCTATCTACGAATGGAGAGAAAAAATGGCTACGAAAATGGCCACTAAGACATTGGACAATCTGTTTTTGGACACGTTGAAGGATGTCTACTACGCCGAGAAAAAAATCCTGCGGACGCTGCCAAAAATGGCGAAGGCCGCCAATGCGAAAGAACTTGCCGCCGCCTTTGAAAAGCATCGTGATCAGACCGAGGTGCAAGTCGACCGCCTCGAAAGAATATTCGAGATGCTCGGTAAACGTCCGCAGGGCAAGACGTGTCCCGCAATCGACGGCATCATCGAGGAAGGCCAGGAGATCATTGACGATTACAAGTCATCGCCGGCGCTCGATGCTGGGTTGCTTGCCGCAGCGCAAGCGGTGGAGCATTACGAGATCACCCGCTATGGCACGTTGAAGCGCTGGGCGGAGGTACTCGGGATGGCCGAAGCGGCGTTGCTGCTCGACGAAACGCTTCAGGAGGAATCCCAGACTGACGAGGATTTAAGCGCCCTCGCCGACATGAAGGTCAACGCAAAAGCTTTGAACGCCGCTTAGGAGCTCGGGCCAGCGCCGGGGCATCTGCAAGGGTATTAGGAAGTCGAGCAAGACAGAACGGGCCGCCATCCCCTGTGCGGCCCGTGATTGTCGCCTTGGCCGGGCGGACGCAGGCGACGCCAAATTTATCTAATAATACCAAGGTGATATAGAAAAGAAATACGCCCGCCATGCAGGCCGTGGCGTTCGCCCGTTGATAATCAAATATAATTGGAACCTATTTCCCCAACATCTCTTTTGTAGATTGGAGGCCCTCGTGCGCTCTGCCATCCTCTCCTCATCCATGGAGCCAATGGTTTCTGCCAATCCGAACCATGTCGAAATGACCGCGGCTAGAAGCGCACATCGTTGGTCCTGCCGATGACTACCCGATCAATGCGCTGGCCGCCCTGACACCAGATGATGCAACTCCAGGGTCGGACAGATGGAAGATTGTTGCGAATGACTTTCCTATTAAAGTAATCAGTTTATCTCGCATAATCGCGCGATATTCCCCAAGTATGCCTAATCTTGATGCCGGACGGTTTCAGGATTTATGCTTAATTGCCTAATTTATACTATGTAACACAGCTTAATTATTTATATTAAAATTCGGAACCTATGCAACAGGATCTAAGTTTGTAGTTTCAGTTAGATGCTGACAGTATAGGAGAGTTAAATGCCTTCAAACAACACTCGCAGTAACAACTCCCGCGATGAAGACGGGCGCTTCACCAGACAGGCCTCCTCCGGAGGGCGTTCGCGCCGCGACGACGATGATGACGATCGCCGCTCCTCGAGCCGCTCGTCACAAAGCCGCTCGGGCGATGACGATGGACGAGGCCAAGTCCGCGATCCTGAGCATGATGGCCGCCTGAAGCAAAATCGCGAACGCGGCATATCGATGTCGTCCCGTGACGACGATGATGAGGACGAGCGCCGCTCGTCGAGCCGTTCGTCCCGCAGCCGGTCGGCTGACGACGACCGCGACCGGGATGAAGACGGCCGCTTCACCAGACAGTCTTCCTCCGGCGGCCGTTCACGCCGCGACGATGATGACGACCGCCGTTCTTCGGGCCGCTCGTCCCGCGGCCGGTCCAGCGATGATGATGGACGAGGCGAAGTCCGCGACCCTGAGCATGATGGCCGCCTGAAGCAAAATCGCGATCGCGGCATATCCATGTCGTCCCGCGATGACGATGATGATGACAGCCGCTCGTCAAGCCGCTCATCGCGGGGCCGGTCGAGTGACGACCGCGACCGTGACGAAGACGGCCGCTTCACCAGCCAATCTTCCTCCGGTGGCCGTTCTCGCCGGGACGATGATGATGACGACGATCGCCGCTCCTCGGGCCGTTCATCCCGCAGCCGGTCGAACGACGATGACCGGGATCGTGATGAAGATGGCCGCTTCACCAGACAGGCTTCCTCCGGTGGCCGTTCGCGCCGGGACGATGATGAGGACGACGATCGCCGCTCCTCGAGCCGTTCGTCGCGCGGCCGGTCGAATGACGATGACCGCGATCGTGATGAGAATGGCCGCTTCACCAGCCAGTCTTCCTCCGGCGGCCGTTCGCGCCGGGACGATGATGAGGACGACGATCGCCGCTCCTCGAGCCGTTCGTCGCGCAGCGGGTCGAATGACGATGACCGGGATCGTGATGAGAACGGTCGCTTCACAAGCCAGTCTTCTTCCTCCGGCGGCCGTTCGCGCCGGAACAATGATGATGACGACGATCGGCGCTCTTCGGGGGGCTCATCGCGAAGCCGGTCAAGCGATGACGATGGACGAGGCGAAGTGCGCGACCCTGAGCATGATGGCCGCCTGAAGCAAAATCGTGATCGCGGCATATCGATGTCGTCCCGCGATGACGATGACGACCGCCGCTCCTCGAGTCGGTCCCGGAGCCGGTAGAAGGCTTCGGAGGCTCATAAGGAAATAGGGCCTGTCTGAGTAAGTCGGCGAAGGGGAAGCAATTCCCATCTTCGCCGGCTGAGACGCGCGCTTTTATGCGCTCATCTCTAAGGCACGGCAGTGCCAGACGTACCTCCCTCGCCCTTAGCGAGGATCACTCAAAGGAAGGACTTCCTAATGTTCATGCGCATAGACAAGCTGCAGATCGACCTGCCAGCACCGAAACGCCAGGATCCCAATGCGGCTGCCGCGCTGCAAGAATTGCTTGGCGGGAAATATGGAGAGATGTCGACACTCGGAAACTATCTGTTTCAGAGTTTCAATTTCCGGAGCAAGAAGAAGTTGCGGCCATTTTACAGCCTGGTCGCGGCCATAACCGCTGAGGAGCTCGGCCACGTGGAACTGGTCAGCAATGGCGTGGCCATGCTGAATAATGGGCCCGACAACGATGGTGATAGCGTTGACGGGGGCGACATTTCCGGCGCGCCCTTTGAGGACATGAAGGACATCCGGCTAGCCGCAGGCTTTTTCTCCAATGGCGGCGGCGCAACCCCCATCAATAGCAACGGCGCACCGTGGAACAATGATTTCGTGACCACGACGGGCAATGTCGTGACCGACCTTCTCCATAATTTTCATCTTGAGTGTGGGGCTCGTCTCCACAAGCTTCGCGTTTACGAAACTTTGTCAGATCCGACTGGACGAGAGGTTTGTGGCTATCTTCTGGTCCGCGGCTCGGTTCACGCTCATGCCTACGCACTGGCGCTGAAAAATATCACTGGCGTTGAAATCGAGAAGATGCTGCCGACGCCGAACATCAATCTCGATAAGATCCCCGAATGTCAAAAGTATCTCGCGGAAGGCTCGCATTGCCGCCTCTATACATTTAGCCCCAAAGACTACAAGGAAATTGCCGGTATTTGGGGGAATGGCGAACAGGCGCTGCCTGGCGACCCACCTGGCGAACTGGAGGTGGTGGACGGCACGCCCGATGGCGGCAAGATCCATCAGCTTACAGGCGTTCCATCGGCGTTTACACCAGATTATGCGCCTGAGGAAATGTTCGAAATCGCGACAAAGCTGTACAAGAAATCTCGCTGATCACGACGGAAAGGTCGACCAGCAAAAAAATAAAGGCCGCCTCCGAAAGAGGCGGCCTTTATAATGCCTGTGCTTATTTCGGTGGCTTCACCGTCTGAGCGTAAGTACCAATCAGCTCACCCTTAGCAATGACGTGTCCTTCCGCGGCTGCCACGAGTTGATCGCGATCCGCGCCCGCGGGAATGTCCAGCATCTTATCAAGCGCCAGGATCTGGAAATGATAGTGATGCTGCTTGTCGCCGACAGGCGGGCGAGGACCGAAATAACCGACGACGCCACGGCTTGTTCTGCCTTGAAGCATGCCCTCCGGTTCCGTCAGGCGCGGTTGTTCCTGCAGGCCCTCCGGCAATTTTGTGACATCTGCCGGGATGTTCCAGGCAACCCAATGAACAAACGGCGTGATCGGCTTTGCGTCAGGGTCTTCAGTGATGATGGCATAGGATTTTGCGCCGTTCACAGGCTACCACGCGAGCGATGGTGACACACCATCGGCATACTCGCTGTGCTTTGTCGGGATGGCGGCATTCGGCCGTATGGTCGCGGAGGAAAGCTTGACCGGTTGCGCCGCCTTGCTGTCCTTGCTGAGGCGCACATTCGCGAACGGCACCCCGATCCCTTGCGAGGTTTGCTTCTTCATCGCCTCGGCAGGCGGCGATATGGAAGCTGTCGCCTCGGCCGCATTTGCCGTGCCGGTATATGCGATCCGGTAGATCACCCCATTGGCGTCATCGGCCATCAGCAGCGAACCGTCCTTCGCTACCGCGAGACCGACGGGCGCGCAATATGGGTTTTGCCTCCATCGGTCAGAAACCCCGTGACAAACGGGTCGATCGTCTTGGGCTGGCCGTTCTCGAAGTGGATGCGCACGATCTCATAGCCGGAGGGCTGCTGGCGATTCCAGGAGCCGCGCATCGTAACGAAAGCGTCGCCCTTATACTCCGCCGGGACAGCGGCGCCCGAGGCGAACACCATCTGCATCGGCGCGGCGTGGGCAGTATAGCCCAACGGTCATCGGCACGCTGTTTGCCTTCCACTGCTCCTTGGTGATTTCGCCGACCGGGCGTCGATTGCGGATTGAGGCCGCCATCGCCGAAGACATGGGGCCAGCCATATTGCTTTCCTGCCTCGATCTTATTCAGTTCCTCCGGCTGCTCATCATCGCCGAGAAAGTCGATGCCGTGATCCATGCCCCACAGTTCGCCTGTCTCCGGATGCCAGGCGAAGCCGATGGTGTTCCGCAGGCCTTTGGCAAAAATCGTGCGGCTCTTGCCGTCAGGGCTGGCCCGCAACAGCGTGGCATTCTCCTGATTGCTCTCGTTGCACGCATTGCACGTGGAGCCGACGCTTATATAAAGCATGTCGTCCGGGCCGAAGGCGATCGTGCGGTTCGGATGCTGGCCGGAATCGGGGAGATCGCCGATGATCATTTGCAACGGTTCGAGCTGGCCGTCTGACCGGATCCCCGCAACGTACACCTCTTTCACCGTAATGAGGTAGAGCTTAGCCTTATGGATGGCCAGGCCGTGCACTCCGGGCCGATGCG
Organism: uncultured Alphaproteobacteria bacterium; assembly: GCA_963731855.1. Lineage (GTDB taxonomy): Bacteria > Pseudomonadota > Alphaproteobacteria > Rhizobiales > Rhodomicrobiaceae > R-RK-3. The sequence goes on from CAVSXH010000008.1 coordinate 42,964, forward strand.
CAACGGCGATCGGCTCGCCATCGGCAACCCCGTCGCCATTCGTATCCTTTAACAGCAGCACATCGCCCTGTTCGCGGCGGCTGACATAAATATCGCCGTTGGGGGCAACGGCGATAATGCGAGCATTCTTTAAGCCCGAGGCGAAGGGCTTCACAGTAAAGCCATCGGGCGCTTTGATCTGCGCAATGCGATCGGAAGTGGGCTCGGCTTTGTTGGGTTTCACGACATGAGCTGTGATAGCGACTTCTGTGCCGTCGCCTTGCTGTGCGGCAGCAGGGAGCGCGGTCGCCAGCGCCGCCAGTGCAGTTGCGGCGTAGAGATTGTTTTTCATTGCAAACTCCGGGAAAGATTTCTCGGACAACCTCGGCCGCCGAGAAGCGGTTCCCAAATCTGCATCGGCGAAAGTGCGCCCTGATGAGTGGAACTCCTTCGAGGAGCTCGCGTTGAACTGTCGGAGCGCGGGTAGCTCGTTTGGTCCCCTTGACCACGGAACGGGCGCTCGCGCTTTGCGTGTCAGATCAGCCCAATTCCCTCCGTGCCATGACAAAATCGACCCAGACCGATCTCGAACATCGTGCCGCCGACCTTATCAAGACTGCGCATGAGCAGGGCTTGACTCTGGCAACCGCGGAATCCTGCACGGCAGGCGCGCTCGCACACTTGGTGGCAAACGCCCCCGGAGCGGGCGAGTCCTTCCACGGTGGCTTCGTCGTCTATACCAAGGAGAATAAGTGCAAGGCGCTTGGCGTGCCGGCGACACTTATCGAGAAGCATTCAGCTGTTAGCGCCGAAGTGGCGAAAGCTATGGCGCTGGGTGCTCTTGAGCGTTCCCCGGCAGACGTCGTCGTGTCCATTACCGGCGTCGCCGGGCCAGAACCCGATGAGGACGGCAATCCGGTCGGCCTCGTTTATCTGGCAGCCGCGCGTCGCGGCGGTCAGCTTATGAGTGAGGAACACCGTTTCGGGGATGGATCTAAGAGCGAGATCTGCAATGCCGCCCAGGAACGCGCGATCGAGCTTCTAGAGAAGGCGATGCTCCAGAAGCAGTAATCCACCACTACATTGCTGAGGCCAAGGACCGCCTGCCGCCGCCGTTGATGGCGGGCGGCGATCATAGGGAATCTCCAGGCGAATTTATCTTTCTCCATCGGCGGGCGCGGGAAGTAAGTCGATGCGGCCGATAATTAGGTCGTCAGAGCATGTTACCTAGTGCGGTGTTGCGGGCGCGGAATGAGGTCCGGGTTTCGCAACTCGCTCCGCGAAATACGCTTTTGCCATGGATCCTCGGAAGAGAAGTCAGCAGCATTCCAAACTCAGACGAGCGCTAAGCCGGGCCGGTCTCAGCAGCGCGGCGTGTGTCAATCCGCGAAATCACCCACGTCCAAAGACCGATGATGAACTTCGCTCAAATTGGGTCACCTCATGCGCAGAGATTCCGGGAACCTGCTGGAATGCAAGATGCTTGTTTCCCTAGGTCCATCACCGAGCGGATTGTGTCGTTGAAAAACGAGCGCATAACGGTTGGAATTTAGGGAGGCCGCACATCACTAGTGAAACGAAGACGGCCATTAAGGGCGGAATCGCTCAAAAGGAAGAGTTGTTCGAACTTATCATCGAAAGTTCGACGGACTTCGCGATTTTCACTATGGACGCGAACGGCCTGACCACGAGTTGGAATATCGGTGCTGAACGCCTGTTCGGCTATGCGGAAGATGAGATCATCGGCGTGACCGCTGACGTAATCTTCGTGCCGGAGGAGCGGAAGGCTGGCGTGCCCGAGCAGGAGCGATCACAAGCCAGGCTCAAGGGCCGCGCACTCGACGAACGCTGGCACCTGCGCAAGGACGGCTCGCAATTCTGGGCGTCGGGGCTGATGATGCCACTCAAGAACCGCGACGAAGGTTTCGTCAAGATCGCGCGCGACCGCACGGAGCAGCATCGCGCAGAGGAGCGGCTGCGCCAAAATGAAGAGCGTTTCCGTTTGCTCGCCACCAACATTCCGCAGCTCGTCTTTCGCACGCTCCCCGACGGCAATCGCATATGGGGAAGTCCGCAATGGATCGACTTTACTGGACTGAGCCTTGAGCAGAGTTTGGGGTTCGGTTGGATGGATGCTGTCCACCCGGATGATCGAGAGGCGACGCAGCGCGCGTGGCATGACGCGCAGCAAACGAACGCATATTACATCGAGCATCGTATTCGGCGCGCGGCCGATAGAGGCTATCGATGGCACCAGACGCGCGCGCTGCCGATCGATACGCCGAATTCGGCTGCGAGCGACTGGGTCGGCACGATGACCGATGTTCATGATCTTCGCGAACTGCAGGACCGTCAGCTGGTACTCATGGGCGAGCTTGAGCACCGGACGCGCAACCTGCTGGCAGTTGTCCGCTCGATAGCAAATCAAACAATTTCCACAAGCCATTCGCTTGATACGTTCCGGGCCGAGTTCGAAAAGCGCCTAGGGGCGCTCGGCCGTGTGCAGAGCCTGCTCGCCCGCGCCGACCATCCGGAGGTCAGCCTCCACACGATCATCCAGGCGGAACTGGCCGCGCTTCGCGATAGCGAAATCGAATCTGGAAGGATCATGCTTGATGGCCCGCAAATCATGCTCCCAGCAACGTCGGTACAGACGATCAGCCTCGCGCTCCACGAACTAGCAACCAATGCCGTGAAATATGGGGCGTTGGCGCAGCCTTCGGGCCGATTAGCGGTGACTTGGCGCCCCATAATAGAGAATGACAATGCCTGCGTCTTACTGGAATGGCGTGAAAGCGGGGTCATGATGGCGGGGAGCCAATCGCCGCGACGGAAGGGCTATGGCAGTGAATTGATCCTGCGCGCGCTCCCCTATCAGCTCAAGGCAAAGACCAAACTGGAGTTTGGGCCGGAAGGGGTCTTGTGCGAAATCGTGGTACCGATCCGCGCAGCTTCGGAGATGAAGTATGGGTGATCAGCCCATCGCTTAAGGGACGCCATCTCCTCATCGTAGAGGACGAATATATAATTGCCAGCGACCTTGCGAAATCTCTTGGAGGAATGCGGTGCCGAGGTGATCGGACCGGCGGGTTCAGTCAAAGATGCACTGGAGCTGGTGGAAAAGACCGGAGAACACATCGACGGTGCTGTACTCGACGTCAACCTTCGTAACGAACCTGTATATCCTGTGGCCGACGCCCTTGCTGCTCATGGTTTGCCATTCGTCTTCACAACCGGCTACGACACCCTTGCGATTCCTGAGGTCTATGCCGGGGTACCACGCTGCGAGAAGCCTGTCGATATTGCGCAGCTCGTCCGTCTGTTGGCGAAAGCTCGCTCTTAGTAATTGCCGGATCATGCATCGCTTACGAGGGCGGGACCGGTAGGCACTTCCGCCTGCCCGGCCTTGGCAGCGTCCCCTTCTAGCGTCTACGGCCTCTGAGATGGGTCGACGCGAAGCTGGGGAACCGTCGCGAGGCGATTGCGTTACACGCTACGTTTAGGGGTATTAAGGTCAAACGGCTTGGATGCCAGCTGCACGGTCTCCCGATCTCAGAATGAGGACTTTACCACGCTGTCCTTGCAAAGCGTAGTGTCTGCGATCGCGAATAGGGCGGCGGGTTTAGACGAAGCCGGCACCTTCCCCGCAGCTGATATCGACGAATTGCGACGCGCAGGCCTGCTTTGCTTGTTCGCGAGACCAGTCGAAACCGATGCATTGAACCTTACACGAACCCTGCGGAGCATCGGAACGGCAAATCTAAGCGTGGGGCGCATTTTCGAGGGCCACGTCAATGCCGCTAAGCTTGTCACGTGGTATGGCAGCCCCGCGCAGAATATGCAACTCAAGGCGGACATCGGCGCGGGCCACATCTTCGCGGTCTGGGCTACTGAAGCCGCACCAGGCGTCGCCATGCATCGGGACGGTGATGGTTGGCGTCTTGAAGGGGCAAAGAGTTTTGCGACGGGAGCCGGCCACGTCGATAGCGCGCTAATCACGGCGCGGCTTTCCGATCAGCACAAGCAGCTTTTGTGGATGCGGCTGAGCGATGAAAGGGGCCGCGACGACGCTTCTGCTTGGAGAGTGCGCGGCATGCGGGCGACCGTAAGCGGCACGTTTGATTTCACCGGCATGCGTGTCACCGGTGACGATCGTGTCGGCGAACCCGGCAGCTATGAACGGGAGCCGCGCTTCACGGCTGGGGCTTGGCGCTTTACCGCCGTTCAGCTTGGCGGCGTCCAAGCGCTGCTGATGCTGCTGCGCGATCATCTGAGGACATCGGGGGCGGCCGAAGATCCGATCCACCGCGCACGTTTTGGGCAAGCTGTCATCGCCGCGCGGAACGCCGCGCTTTGGGTGGATAAGGCAGCTGTCATGGCGGTATCGTTAGACGCGAACAGTATTCCCGTCACACTTATGACTCGCGGGGTGGTGGAGGATGCTGGCCTTCTGCTGATGGATACGGTTGCTCGCACTATGGGCACGCGCGCCTTTTTCACCAATCACCCCGCCGACCGCATTGCGAGAGATCTTGGCTTATACCTGCGCCAAGCGATGCCTGACCGGGCGCGCGACCGAGCGGCATTCGCGTGGTTGGAGCAGGACCACTGGCGCGGCGATATCCTATGGTAAGCATTGGAGAAGCATCGCATCGTGCTTGCAGGCTTCGGGCGCGTGCCATTGCTCCTGCGCATCTGCACCGTATGGGACGCTGGCTGTTTCTGGTGCCGCACCCGGATGACGAGGTATTGGGCTGCGGCGGCTTGCTCAGTACTTTGACATCCACCAGCGCACGGCCATTAGTCGTCTATCTCACAAACGGAGCCGCATCCCACCTAGGCACTCCAGCGTGGCCGCCAAGCCGGCTCGCCGCGGCGCGCCGATCAGAGGCTCTTGCCTCCCTACGGCTCCTTGGGGTGCCCCCGAGGGATGTTTTCTGGCTGGATTGGCCGGATGCAAGGCCGCACGCCACATCGAGCCGTGCATTCGCGGCAAGCCGGGATCGGATACAGCGCCTCTGCTGGGCCACCGGCATTCGCGCTGTAGCCTGTACCTGGAGCGGCGAGCCGCATTGCGACCATGTCGCCGCCCACGATCTGGCACGTGCGGTTTGCGGTCATTCCGTTAGACTCTACGAGTATCTAGTCTGGGGTTGGATCCGGCCCGATCTCACGCAACGAGTGGTAGGACGTGATCTCCTGCGTATAGACGTTCGCCACTCCAGTGTGCGGCGCAAGCAGGCCCTCGCCCTACACCGCACTCAGCTAACCGGGTTGATCAGCGATGCAGCAACCTCTTTTCGCCTTGCGCCGCAGATGGCCGCGCTGACCGAGCGTAGCAACGAAATCCTGATCTCGCAGCCGAGGCGCACATGAGACGCAACCGATCAATCGGCCCTGACTACTTCGAACAGCTATACCGCGAGAAAGGCGACCCATGGCGGTTTGCAAGCAGCCCATATGAGCAGGCGAAATACCACCATTCTCTGCAAGCGCTGCCGAAGGGCAATTATGCCAACGCGCTGGAAGTCGGCTGTTCCATCGGCATATTCACCCGGCTACTCGCCGACCGATGCGGGGCATTATTAGCCGTTGATGTGTCTGAGACCGCCCTAGCAGAAGCAGCCAAGCGCTGCGCTGATGCGCGAAACGTCACCTTCGCGCGCGCACAGGTCCCGCAAGATGTGGTAGGGGGGCGCTTCGATCTGATCGTGCTGTCGGAGGTGATATATTATTGGGATCGGGCCGATTTAACACGGGCGGCCGAAATGCTTTACCTCGCCCTTATGCCAGGCGGCGACATGCTGCTCGTGCATTATGTGGCCGAGACTGACTACCCGCTCAGCGGCGATGACGCGACCGAGGCGATGAAAGCCCACCTGGGAACGCGAATGCAAGCGCTGGTGACGAACCGGCGCGCGTTGTATCGGCTGGATGTCTGGCGCCGGTTAGGCGGAGAGACATAGCGACCGTAAACGTGCCGAGCGAACGCAAAGCTGCGCTTTGTAAATCTCCTGGTCCAACCGCCCGAAGGTTAGAGGACGACTCTTTGCCTGAGCGACATGGCCCAGTTCTACATTCAGCGGCCATGCACCATGAATAGGGGCATCGTCGTCCTGCCTGCCCCAGGCGGCGATAGTATCGGCCATGCCGCCTCTCGCCCGTCCTACATAGCGGCAGGATGTGAAAACTCGCACATCCAGCGGGTGCCTTATGCGCCCGCCTGCCTCCAAGATCACCCTGAATATGGCCTTGTCTTCGCCTACCGGCGGGGTCGGCAATTCACCGAGCCGCCGGTAGAGGCCGAACGTCATGGCAATGCTTGCACCACCTTCATACTCATGTCGCGGCCATGGGTCGGCCAGGGAGTCGTGGCGATTACGGCGGAGATAGGCCAGCAGTGTGTGATATTTCCGCAGCCGGTTGAAGCGCGTTCGGTGCGCTGGTTCAAGTTGATGCCATTCCGCGGGGGAAGGCACCGCGAAACCAGCGACTGCATCGAAGCCGCCGTCCAGATAGGCGAGGTTTTTCTTGATCCAATCGTTGGCGACCACGGTATCGGCATCGGTGCACAGGAGCACATCAGTCGGCTGGTCAAGGAATTCTGCAGCAGCCTCGATGGACAGGCGGCGTGCCCAGCCTGCGTGATTATGGGGCCTCAGCAGCGAGATCTCGCGGACGTAAATTTCCGCACCGCCGAAATGGGCACGCACAATGTCGGCAGTCTGATCCCGACAATTGTTTGTCAGAACGACGATCCCCACGCGGTTGGTAGCATCATGTTGAGGGATGAGGGCCGTTAGGCACGCAACGATACGCTCTGCCTCATTCAAAGCAGGAATGGCGACCGCAATCTTTCGGAATACCATAAAGCTTTAGCCCCAGCGCAAACCGGGACATCAATTCAGCAACCAAGACTTTGTTCCCCGCTGGCGATCTGAAATCGAAGCCCTGACGAGCTAGCTCGGCAAGTTGTATAATGGTTTTTGAACCCCCCAACCAGAGGATATAATCACGCCAGACGCACAGCTTCCAGGCCCCGCTGCGCCACTGTGAGGTGAGCCTCTTCGCTTACAAATGCCACTGGCGCCACTCCCTCAGTGTGGCTTGACCCATGAACGAGTGGCAAACTCGTGCTTTCGTAGCCGTCGCCAAATTGAACGCAGTTGCAGTCTGATTTCAGATTGGGTTCAAACAACCGGCCGTCGGATAGGCGTGGTGCGATCACCTGACATCTGTTCCAGTTGCATCAAATCTTCTGCTGTCAGTTGGCCATTCGCTGCTTTCAGACCGAGTGGTTTCAGTTTGGCTAGGGTCACGCTTCTGTGGATGAAAAGGCTCTTATCAGCCGTCGGCGCACCTAGCGCGACACGCCTCACGGCCGATCGCAGGCGATAAGGTGATTTCGTCAATAGACTGGTTCATTTGACCCTTGCGGTTCAGCTCTCGCGTTGCAGAGATTGTCCTGGCTGAACTCATAGCGATAGGGCTCGCCTGTCGTCATGAACTTATCGAAGTTGCGATCTTATCGGAGGGACACTGCTTGTCTTTCTTGCTTGGCGTCTGACAGCAATGAGGACGCCCGACTGACATCAAAAATGAACCCATGCTACTAGCTTGCTGATGGATTGATGCAAAACCATCCAGGCCATCATGATATCAGCGCAGGTCGATCTCTTTAGCGGTCGGCCTCGTTGGCCAATTTAGGCGTCGGTATTCGCGCCGGGAAGACCTGTCTCCATCGTGTCATTACCTCTCGCTGACCTCGGCGGTTAACGGCTTATCACTGGCAACAGGGCGGCATCGCTTTGCGTCATGCCGCGTTGCATGCGCTCAGCGGAAGGTCCCTGTCCATCCTGCCGCGCGAAGGCCTTCCTTGAATAGCGACAGATGCTCGGGGAACCGAAATGGATAGGTGGCGCGAACGTATGATTCAGAAAAGTTAGGCTGGAGATGCGAGAGCGTCTCCAACGCAGCCCTCGCTTCCGCTCCCCGTGCGGTATGTCCGAGCGCCGCAACCAGGCGGTGGTAGGCACGGGCATTTTCTGGCTCTCGGTGGACCGCTTCTGTCGCCGCCGCAACAGCACGGTCGACGTCACCGAGCAGAAGATGGGAGAGAGACAGGTCGGCTAGGATCAATGACCGCGACTGGTACTGTGGATCGAGGTTCAAAACGGTCTCCAGAGCAGGCACCGCCTGCGTCAGGCGTCCTGCAAAGACGGCGACGCATCCCAGGAACTGGTACGCGATTACAGCCGAGGGATTGAGCGCAATTGCGCGCTGCACCTCTTCTAAAGCCCTGTCGTAGTTGCGGCTGGTCCAGAGAATTGCGATGCCGAGCAGCGCGTGAGCCAGCCAATCATCGTCGTCGAGCTCCACGGCACGCCGTGCTGCTACCAGGGTGGCCGTGAGTGCTCGCGGCGGATCCTTTGTCCAGTCCGCCAATGCGTCATGGAAGTGGGACAGCGCCAACAGCGAATGTGCATAGGACGACGCTGGGTCAAGCTCGATCGCCTTGTGAAGCAAGCCGCGAGCTTCGGCGGCATCCGCTCCCCCGAATGCGTGCAGGTGCGACCACGCTCCATGGAGACATGACAGTGCACGTTGCGTGTAGTCCCAGCTGTCGAGATTCTGCGGATGCTTGCGTAGCGCGCGGTGAAGTTCTCGACGGCTGAGCTGCGGCTCAATGCTTTGGGCAACGCAAACCGCAATCTCATCCTGTATCGCAAACATGCTGCCGACATCACGATCATAGCGGCGCGCCCAAATCTGCGTTTGCGAGCTGGCATCGGCAAGCTGAACGTAGATTCGGATCGTGCTGCCCTCGCTGCGCACACTGCCTTGCAGGAAATAGCGCGCACCAAGCTCTCGCGCCGCCGCCACGGCGTCGCCGTGCTTCTCTTTTATGAGCAATGTCGAGTTGCGCGCGATAACGGGATATCTTCGCCAGCATGACAGCGCCGTGATGATGTCCTGGGTTATTCCGTCCGCGAAGTGGGCTCGGCCGGGCATCTCGCTGAGGTCCTCGAATGGGAAGACGGCAATTGCCGGTTGGGACCAAATAGCGTCAAGATCGAAATCGCTCGCTGCCGCGCGCGACACGTCTGACGGCCCCGAGGCGCCGTTAAACGCAGCTTTAATTTTGGTGACTGGCTTCGTTAGTCGAGCGATGAACCGGTAGCCAAGGCGATGCCGCGTCTCGATAAAGCGCGGTTGCTTGGCGTTGTCCGCAAGGGCCCTGCGCAATTCCTGGATGCAGGACGTGAGTGCATCATCACTGACGACGACCCCGCTCCACACTGAGGCGAATAGTTCTTCCTTGCGAACCGGCTGTCCGGCATGCGTCAGCAGCACTTTGAGCACTGCGGAAGCCTTTGGCGTGAGCTTGACCTCCCGTTTACCCGACCAAAGTCGCGCGGTTTCGAGATGGAACTGATGACCGACAAAGCTAACTCTTTGATCCACCGGACTCTTCCAGCCTGGTCGCACCACCACAATCCCAGAGAAATCCCGGAGGTTTCCCGGGACTTCCAGTCGATGGCCGGATCATACTCTTGGGAACGAAACGATGGAAGAAAGAACGCGTCATGGCAACCTCGAGGAGCAATGTGAGCTTCTATCCATCACTGTGCATGGAGATGAAGGCAGCGCCCAAGAGATTGGCTTACGTGGCCGCCATTGGCGGAGTCCAGAGCTTCGAAAGTCAGTTTCGAGGCGCGCGAGGAACTGAGAACCTCAGGTCGATCCGATACATGGCATGCCATCCGCTCATGGTTACCGCGCGCTTTGGAGGTTCCTGAAGATGGATGCCAAGCTTCAACGGCGCGTTCAACGATACGGATGGGATAAGGCCGCCTCGCACTATGAACGCTCGTGGCAAAGCCAACTCGAACCGGCGCAGTCCGCCTTGCTCGAGTTGGCCGGCCTTAAGCCGGGGATCGAGGTTTTGGACGTTGCCTGCGGCACGGGGCTTGTATCCCTCAAAGCTGCTGCAGGGATTGTCCCTGGCGGCAGGATATTCGGCACGGACATCTCGGAGCAGATGGTTCTCGCGGCGCGAAGTATGGCCGCCAGGAGGCGAATCGCAAATGCTCGTTTCGAGCGCATGGAGGCGGAGCAATCGAGTTTCGGCGACAACTCATTTGACGTCGTGCTTTGCGCTCTAGGCCTGATGTACGTGGCAGATCCCGAGATGGCTATACGCGACTTCCATCGGATGCTTCGGCCGCGAGGACGGGCGGTTTGCGCCGTTTGGGGTCAACGTACCAAATGTGGGTGGGCAGAAATTTTCCCCATCGTGGACGCGCGCGTCCAATCGGAGGTTTGCCCTATGTTCTTTCGCCTGGGCACGGCTCAGAACCTGCACCGTATGTTTAGGGCTACCGGGTTTGGGGGCATCGTCGAGAAGCGACTTGAGACGCGTCTCGAATACGCGTCGGGCGAGGACGCTTGTGATGCGGCATTCGTTGGCGGACCTGTCGCACTCGCCTACAGTCACTTTTCACCCGACACAAAGTCAGAGGCGCGCAAGGAATATCTTGAGTCTCTCAAAGCCTATCTGATCGGAGACCGCTATTCGATACCGGGAGAATTCGTTGTCGTTGCAGGAACGAAGTAAGCCGGCATCGGCCGCGGACCGTTCGCTGTTCATTGGGAGGATCGGGCCATGTCAGATTCGCGCGTGCGCGAGTCCTTGGAAAGACTGCACCGCGTGTTCCTCGAACGCCCGGCTGCAGCCAAGAAGTCGAATTCGCCGGCGAGCGCGACGTGGCGGGATGGACTGCGATGTGAGGTCACTGGGCCCCACGGGGAGACGGCGATCACCGACATGGCGACTGCAATGGGAGGTGATGGGGCTGGGCCGAATCCCGGCTGGCTGCTGCGAGCTTCTCTGGCTTCATGTACTGCTACGGTGATCGCCATGCGTGCTGCCCGCCTCGGTATCACCCTGAGATCGCTCAAGGTCACTGTTCACAGCGAGTCAGACGCTCGCGGACTGACAGGCATAGATGGAGTTTCGACGGCGCTGAGTGGCATGCGTATGTCGATTGAGGTCGGGGCGGAAGCCGTCCCCGGTCAGCAATTGCGTGATCTCGCCGCGACCGGCGAGGCACAATCGCCCGTAAACTGCACCCTTAGGGAACGGCCGCCGCTAGCAATCGAGGTTTTGCTTGTCTAACTTGTGATCTAGTAGGTGGGACAAGATCAGGAACTTTAACAGGGAGGCACATCATGGCCGACAGCACAAATGTCAACAACGGCGTCAACGTCCAGGCTTTGCTCGACGCGCGCGACGCTCTCACTAACGCTCCGGAAGCCGCGCAGTTCAAGTGGCGCGCGGTCTGTGAATGGAAGAACGGCACGCACAGCCACTCGACCGTCGAAAGCTTCTACGGCCTCGGCGCGGAGCAGAACCGCAAGACGACCTTCAACTTCGATGCCGATCACCCGGAGGTCTTTGCCTCCGAGGACAAGGGCGCGACGCCGGTTGAATTGGTTCTGGTCGGGCTGGCTAGCTGTCTCACCGCGGGCATTGCGGCGGTCGCGCAGAATCGGAACATTCAGTTGAGGTCCGTGAGCGCGAGCATCGAGGGCGACATGGACCTCGCGGGCATTCTCGGCATCGACAGCGAGGTGCGCAACGGCTTTAAGGGCATCACGGTGAAGTACAATATTGACGCCGACGCGAAGCCCGAGGACATCGAGGCGCTGGTCGCGCAATCGCAGAAGCGGTCGGCGGTCTACGATATCGTGACCAATCCTACCAACGTCACGGTCGTGGTGAACTGATCGTAGCGACGCCTCTCCGCCAGAAGACGAGGATCGGCGCCGTGACGACCGTCACCACCGTCATCATAGGTGCGGGGCACGCGGGCCTTGCGATGAGCTGCTGCCTCTCGGAGCGTTCTATCGACCACGTTCTCCTTGAGCGCGGCGAAACCGCGCAGAGCTGGCGCAGCGAGCGATGGGACTCGCTGCGTCTGCTCACGCCCAACTGGCAGAGCCGGCTGCCGGGGTTTCACTACGTGGGCAACGACCCTGACGGCTACCGCACGCTCCCGGAGGTTATCGACTTCATCGCTGGCTACGCGAAATCGATCTCAGCGCCGGTGCGCACGCACACCACCGTCACCTCCGTGCGCAGCGACGGCGTGGGATATCTCGTGCGCACCGACCGCGGCGAGTGGCGGTGCCATACCGTCGTCATCGCCTCGGGTGCGTGTAACGTCGCGCGCGTGCCGAGCTTCGCGGCCACCGTGCCGCCATCGGTCGCGACGCTGACCGCGCAGTCGTATCGCAATCCCGCCCAGGTCGCTGACGGCAGTGTCCTCGTCGTCGGAGCCTCGTCGAGCGGCACGCAGATCGCACATGAGCTTCAGCGCGCCGGGCGTGCGGTCACGCTCGCGGTCGGGGAGCACATCCGCGCGCCGCGCCTTTATCGCGGCAGGGATCTCGAATGGTGGATGGACGCCGCCGGCGTGCTCGACGAACGCTACGACCAGGTCGATGACATCGCCCGCGCGCGGCGCGTGCCCTCGCTGCAGCTTGCCGGCATGCTTGACCGCTCAACCCTCGACCTCAACGCCCTCTCTGACGCCGGCGTTAGGCTGGTTGGCCGTCTCGCCGGCATCACGCAAGACGGGAAGGCGCAGTTCTCCGGCTCGCTGCGCAACATGTGCGCGCTGTCCGATCTCAAGATGCGCCGCCTGCTCGAACTGATCGACGAATGGGCGCACGCGAACGGCCTCGATGGAGCAGTTGACCCGCCGGATCGTTTGCCGCCGACCCGCGTCGAGGAGGCGCCCCCGCTCGGCATGGACCTCGTCAAGAGCGGCATCAAGACGATCGTTTGGGCCTCCGGCTACCGACCGGATTATTCCTGGCTGGAGCTGCCGGTAATCGACCGCAAGGGCTATGTGTCACATGACGGCGGCATCGTCAGTGCACCCGGCGTCTATCTCATGGGGATGCAATTCCTGCGGCGCCGCAAGTCCGCGCTGATCGACGGTGCTGGCGACGATGCTCGCGATCTGAGCGCGCATCTTGCCGCCTACCTCGACAACGCCGATCGGCGCCTAAGGGCGGATAGGGCCGTATCTTCATCAACAGCGTGAACGCGGCCGATCAGTTTTTGGCACTGAACGCGCGTTCGTGGCTCTTTCACTACAGTTGTCTGACAACTTATGAAGTTCTATCGCTTCGGGAACAGCGGCGGTCAGGACTTTGCCTGTCCGATGGCTGCGTTGTGCGGGTCCTCTACTGTTCCCCACTTAGAAAAAATGGCGGAATGAGCAGGTGACAGCGATGAGATGATCGCGGTTTCGACAAAGCCGGGCTACGGCAGGCTGATGGGACTTAGACGCCCGTCAGATGACGTCACGTCGTCAAGGCAAACCGTTGTCGGGCTCTGACTACTTGCGAAAGTTCGCCGGCTGGCGCGTCCGGACAAGAGATTTTCATGCTTCGCTAACCACTGGAGGGATTAGGAGTGAAGCACATCGCGGAATTTGCTCGGCGTCATGCCCATATGCCGTACGAAGACGGCTGTGAAGTAGCTGTGAGAAAACCCAACCGCCTTTGCCACTTCACCTATCGACATTCTTCCATCATGCAGTAGGGCGCGCGCGTGGCGCAGTCGTTGCTCCTGGACATATCGGTAAGGAGATTGATTGGTTGACTGTTTGAAGGCCTTCGCAAAATGGAAAAGGCTCATACCAGCAGCGTCGGCGATGTCCTGCAAGGACACCTCAATCGCAAGATTCGCGCGTATGAATTCCTCGGCCCGCTTGAGCTTAGCCGGGGCTATTGTGTACGGCCGTAGTTCCTGCTGAAGATGATCCACATTGGAATGAGCGCCAATAAGGTGGCCAGCAAGCTGCTGCGCTAACGTATCCGTTACCAGCCGGCTACCAGGGCTTGGTTCGGAAATTTCTTTCAGCAGTTGATGAGCAATGCGCTCAAGCACGAGATCACGAATAACAAATTGCGGCACGATATCGACGAATTTGGCGTCGCGATTGGTGCTCTCCTCAATTGCATGATTGAAAAGGCGCCGGTTCAAGAAAACAAGAACGACATCGCCGGGCTTGGCAAATACCCAACGCGTATCCGCGTCAGGCGGCAGAAGAGAAAGATGTCCCGCCGCCCCGCACCCGCTCACTCTCTTGCCGTGGAGCGTCCGTTCTACCTGCATATCGGGACCATAATTAACCCCGAACGCAGGAACCCCCAAAGCCGGAAGTGTGACATCTATATTGCGCAGCTGAAAACGCGTAGCCGCTATTACATCCCAGTCATTCTCTGGGCTGACGAGTGCGACTTCCGCACCTGCAAGGTCGTGCACAACCTCTAACGCTGCCCATTCCGGGCGGCCGGGCTCGTCATCTACCATTCCCATCCTCTAGCCCGCACACAGCTACGCGGAGCATATCGCTGAAATGAGTGACAAGGGAGACGGTCCGTCGGCGCCGATAAAATTCCCAAGATTGCAATAATCACGTGCTGACGCCACGATTGAACTGTCGCAAGATCATCCCGAAGAAGCCAAGTGATGGCTTCTCTGGGCCCTCCTTTGACCCGCACCGAGGGAGTGCCTGACAAAGGAGGGCGACTGAAGCGCTTGCTTCGTCGTCCTCTTTTCCCTTTCCGTTTGCGCCTACAGGGAGGGGCACAGAATCAGGCTGATATCCGAGAAAAATCGGTCAGGCGACGCCGCGAGCGCGGCCATGACGCAATCGAACCCAGCAACGAGGTTGCAGCGGGTAATCCATGCTGGAGAGCCTCTTGTCCGCTGCCTCAGAGTTCTGAGCTCAGGCCAAGCCGGTGAAGAACGGTGCGCGTTAGCCGCTGGCAGCGCTCGCCTTCGAACGGAAACGTATCCTTCAGCGCAGGCGCCAATTGATCCTGAAGCGCTTGCTGTAGTCGCGTCCGCGCGCGGTGGAGCCGCGTCTTGACGGTCTCCGGCTCGATGGAAAGCACGTGTGCCGTTTCTTCGGTGCTCAAACCCTCAACGTGCCGCAGTATGAACACTTCACGAAATGACGCCGGTAGCGCATCGATCGCGCCCTCCAGCAAGATGCGAATTTCCCCGATCGCGGCCTGACGCTCGGGATCGGCATTTATTGCTCCGCCCGGAAACTGGATGATCTCGCCCATGGTTTTGTCGTCCAGTTCAGTCAATGGCAGCGTTTCTCGCCGCCCGCGCAACCGACCTTGTGCCTCGTTGATCACGATGCGCGTCAGCCAGGTGCCGAGCGCGGCCTCTTCGCGGAAAGTTCCGAGAGCCCGGAACGCGCTCACATAGGCGTCCTGCACAACCTCCTCGGCTTCCCAATCGGTCCCGATGATGCCTCGAGCGGCGCGAAACAGGCGCTGGTTGTTGCGGCGCATGATCTCGCCGAATGCCGCTCCGCTTCCGCCACAAGCGAGCCCAATCAGCTCGCGTTCACTTGTCCGCTCCAACGTCGGTGTCGGCTTCCTACGCAGCGGCCACATATGCTCGCCTCTCGGTTCGCGCATTAGATGTCGGAACTGATGAAAAGGTTCCCGCACCGGTTTGCTGCACTGCACGATCACGTCGGGAACCTTTTGCTCGATCACTCCATCTAACGCTCAGTCAACGCGACTTGGTCATCCAGGGAGGTGACCATGGCACAGGCTGTTTCGACTTCCATCATTGGACGAAGCGTGCTCGCTGGGCTGACGTTGACGGCCGCCCTCCTGGCCGGATTGGTGGGCACGGACAATGCGTACGCGCAGGCCAAGGAACCCACGCCTGAGAAGAGCCTGTATGAGCGGCTGGGCGGCGTGTTCGCCATCGCGGCGGTGGTGAACCACTTCAGCGACGCCGTCGTGAAAAACCCCATCGTTGGCCAGAAGTCCAAGAACCCGCAGCTGCGGGAATGGCACACCAAGAACCTGAAAAGGCTGCCCGGCCTCAAATTCATGCGGACGCTGTGGGTCGCCGAGGTTTCGGGTGGGCCCTTCAAGTTCACGGCCACCAAGCCAGGCAAGACTGCGCTTGGCCTTGAGGAGGCCCACCGCGACCTGAAGATCTCCCCCGCCGAATTCGATGAGGTCGCCGCGGAACTCGGACGGAGCCTGGATTTCGCCAAGGTCCCGAAGCGCGAGAAGGGCGAAGTCCTGGCGGCCTTCGCCGCCCACAAAAACGAGGTCACCGCCGGCTACGTCGCGGCCGCTAAGCGCCGCTGAAGCATTCCGTGTTTCCCGATCATAAGTCCGAGAAGTTCTTTTTCCGTTGGCGGAACTTTTTGGCGGCGGCAGCGCTTGAAGACACTGCCCACCGCAGTGGGCGCGAACCATTTTCTGGAGAGAACTTATGCGTGCGTCGACGGTGCTGATAGGTCTTGCGCTGGCGCTTGGTTTGTCGCGCCTGTGCACGCTCAGAAGGTCCTTACCGGCGCTGATGCCTTTGGCACCTGGAAGGGCGACGCCCCCGGTGTAAGCCGGCATATCAGGCCTGCCGACCTACCCCCGCCGACGCATCATGAAAACGATCCCGAGGCTCCGGATTTCGATCTGAAGCCGAAGGTTGTCGAAGCGCCGCAAGGCAAAATGCCGGATGTGCCCAAGGGCTTCGCGGTGCAGGTGTTCGCTACGGGCCTGAAAAAGCCTCGCGTCATGCGGATCGCACCGAATGGTGATGTCTTCGTGGCGGAAACCGAGAGCGGACGCGTTCTGGTCTTCCCCGCCGGCGCGGCCAAACGCGGGCCGGCGACGCCCGAAGTCTTCGCCGACAACCTGGAGCGTCCCTACGGCATCGTGTTCCATCCGCCGAGCGCGCCCAAGCACGTCTATGTGGGCGCCGCGAACAAGGTCGTTCGCTACCCTATCGCAGCGGCGACCGCAAGGCCACTGGGCCTGCCAAAGTCATAATCGCGGATATCCCCACGTCGCGCCATTGGACGCGCGACTTGGAAGTTTCCCGGGACGGCAAACGCCTCTTCGTCTCGATCGGCTCGGCTTCCAATGTTGCCGCCAAAATGCCGGAAAAGACCCGGGAGGAAATTCAGGCCTATGAGAAGACCCACGGGGTTGGTGCGGCCTGGGGCGAGGAAGAGAACCGGGCCGTGGTGCGCGTGTTCGATCCGGAAGGTAAGACCGTCCGCAACTATGCGACCGGCCTGCGCAACTGCTCCGGTATGGCCATCCAGCCGGGCACCGACACCTTATGGTGCACGGGGAACGAACGCGACCATATCGGCCCCAATCTTGCGCCCGATTACCTGACCACCGTAAAGGAGGGCGGCTTCTACGGCTGGCCCTGGTACTACATCGGCGGCAACGAGGACCCGGCCCACGCTGGTAAGCGTCCAGATCTCAAGGAAAAGGTCATCGTGCCGGAGGTCTTGATCCAGGCGCATTCGTCAACTCTTGACTTGGTCTTCTACGACGCGAACGCGTTTCCGGCCGAGTACCGAGGCGATGCTTTCGCCACGCTCCACGGGTCCTGGAATAGGGAAGGGAGGACCGGATACAAGGTGATCCGCGCCCGCATGAAAGACGGCAAGCCGACCGGCGTCTATGAAGACTTTATGACCGGGTTCGTGCTGGACGAAAACACGGTATGGGGCCGGCCGGCCGGCATCGCGGTCGCGCGAGATGGCGCTCTGCTCGTCAGTGACGATGCCAACGGCACAATCTTCCGGATCACACACAACTCTTCCCGATAAACTTGGCTCTTCCTGCATTCGGTTCTGGAGAGCCGGAACCAGCCCACCATGCGCCAACGCCCCGTGGGCCGCACGGCGCCCATGCGTGTCCTCAATCGATTGACGAGACCGGTGTGAACGCGGCGACACTGGCTATGTCGGCTCTTGGGACAAAGCTGACATGGGGCGGCACGCTTCAGAATGTCCGCTTTCGGAGGCAAAGCAGACGACGTGAAACGGGCGCAGTAAGGCCTGCTTGACCCGAAGCGGAATTTCACAGTCGCGAGTTACGATCGCAATCGGGTCCCTCCAACGGACGCCGCAAAGGGCTCAACGGG
>CAVSXH010000009.1:0-818350 GCA_963731855.1 uncultured Alphaproteobacteria bacterium
AGGAAACGGTCATCGATTTCGGCGGCTGAAATCGAAAGTCAATTGAGACACCACCGACCTCTGAGTGTTTCACTTCTCTTTTTGGTCACGCCGGGATGCTCGTTCTTCCTGAATATGCTGAGCCAACTCTGGTACGACCGCGGCTAGTACCCCATCTCAGACAAGTGGAAGATTTCTTTCGGAGTTTATAGCGGACGATTTTCGTCCACCTAGATCCATCCGGAAGCTGCTCGCCCATGGAAGGAGGCTCTTATGCCCAGGGTGATTTCGGCAGACGCAGATTTCGTCTAACCGTCTCAGTTAGACCAGTTCGTCAAGCAATCAATGATGCCACGCTTACTGCTCGCCTCGTGACGCTCGATGAAGGTGTCACGGATAGCGCTTCGTGCCTCGCGGGGCGATTTGAATTTGTAGACGTGACTACCGTTAGTCGGCGCATTGCGGTATCGATTCGCGATAGCGGCCGATTCACCTTTGTCGGCCCGTGCTTTGTCGAGTTCGTTCATCGCAGCGTCGAACTTCTCCTCATCCAGGCCTGCTTCAAGGAGCTTGTCGGAGTACCGAGCAACAAGTTCGACATCAATCGGGGAGGGGGCTGGTATAGGCGGCTTGTCTAGGAGCGCCTTTGTGTCAGCGATAAAGGCCTCAACGCTCTTGCTTTCATAACCGTCAAGCAGGCGCGCCGCGTTGCGAAAATCCTTCGCCGCAGATGTTGCTCCGGCGGCCGAAAAGAGTTCTTCGATCCGAATGAGACCCGTTTTGAGTTCCTTGACGTCCATAATGACGCCTCGTGTCTTTCTGCCGCTTGTCAGCGCTTGCGCGGCCCGTTTCGTCGGGGCAGGCGCTGCGGCGGCTTTGCGAGCCTTTTCAACGCGCGATACAAACGCAGAGACGGTAGTTGTGTCCGGTCCTTGTAACAAATTCGCCGCGAAGGCAGACAACGCTTCGGCAACACCGTTTTCGCCGTGGCTCTTATATTCACGTTCAGCCACCTTCAGCACCGCGCGCAACTGACCGATATTCATAGGCCCACCTTTTCGCGTATCTCGTCGCCAAGGTCGTTAAAGATTTGCTTGTATTCGTTAAACTCGAAATAGGCCACGCCGCCCGGGCGATTTTGAGCGGCGCGGCACGTAGTTGCACAAAATGCGTATGCCCGGAAACGACTGCTGCAACGCTTCTTCAATCACTCGGCGGCCTTCAGCTCTTGTATCCTGTCCTTCATTGGCATAAGGCGCCATCGACTCAACAACACCGAGAAACTCCAGCTTCGGATAAGCTGATCCATAAGTCCCTTTGCGGTGCCGATGAAGTTTGCGACGGGCTCCGCGGCAATGGGGTTGAGTATGGTTGGAACAAGAACGTGCGTGCTTGCACATAATGCATTGATCGTGCCGGTAGTCAGACGCGGTGGGACATCAATAAGAATAACATCGTACTTGCTCGCGATTCCGTCCTGGAGAAGCACGCTGGCAAGGCGATACCTGACATCATCTCCCCCCTCTTGCAAAAGCCACTCAACCATCAGACGATCCTCGAGCAATCCCAATTCATAGAATGCTGAAGCAAGCTCACTTCGTGGTAGCCGCTCGCCAAGTTTACGCGTCGCCTCAAATAAAGCCCCCAGACCGGCACCCTTCTTAAGGAGTGCGTTCACGTTCGACCGGCGTTCCTCGGTCTGGTCTTGTTCTAGCCGCAGCATAGTTGAAAGCGACCCTTGGTAATCAAGATCGATGACCAGAACTTTCTTTTTCTGCTGTCGGTCAAAATATGCGAGAAGGTTGCCAACAATTGTGGTCTTACCGACGCCGCCCTTGTTATTGGCAACTGTGATTATGGTGGGACGCCGTCGCGCAATGCGCTGATCGAAGTCACCGAAAGGCGGTTGCTTCGGGAATGTCGTCCAGAGGCCGGACTCGCTGCCACGCAAGGTTTCCAGCGACTTGTATCTTGGTTTTCTGAGCTTCGATATCAATGGCCCGCCCGTCGATAATTCGCTGAAGGGCATCGAGCCTCTGCTGGCGTTCTCGATTTTCCGCCTCCCTTTTCGCGAGCTCTCGAAGGGCGTATTCTCGTTCGCACAGAGCATGTTCTCGGCCTGCAATAGCAGCTTCACGCTCCTGCTTTGCCTCTTCACGCTCTTGCCTGGCTCCCTCCAGGAGTTGCTTGAGCTGAATGATTTTAGTTCGATTAAGCAGCGACTTTACGACCGCGCCAGCAATGGCTCCTGCAACTGCCCCTAGTACAGCTACAATAAGGCTTTTGGCATCCGCAGCTAGCCCCGCGAACCACTGCCACATACTTCTTTCCCCACGCCCCACGCGAACAACTTAGGCATAAGCATAGGCTTTATAAAGATGTTATAGGAAAACGTGAAGCTAGGTATCCGTAGCCTTAATGCCGTTTCCAGAGCCCGAGCAATAGACTACCCTTATGGACAATGCTGCCGGATGCACGCCCGCCTTTGCGGTCCGGCGATGCTGAGTTCGGCAAAATGAGTTCATCCAACTCTGGCGCTGCACCATAAAGTCCGATTGATAGTGTCCGCTAAAGTGGATCAGGAGGGGTTTTGCCGAGCGGCAACAAAGAGGCGCTTGCGGCCGCTGCCGGAACGGCGATTGGCTGCTTCGCGGTGAAAAAGCTGCCCTTCGATCCATAGGCCTGAGCTTCACCTTTGGTCACGTCGGAGGGCCTGATTCTTTAGTTCACGACCTAAACCGGCGGTCGCTCTTCTGGAACCGGCGGTAAACGAAAGGCGGCGGGGCTTCTCCTGCCTCCTTGGCGGCCAGCGCGGCAATGCCGGTATTGAACGAGGATTTGAAACAGGCCGGATCGGCATTTTCGGCCGCGCCGGTGATCGCGAAGGCCTGGCAGCGGCAGCCGCCGAAATCGATCTCGCGAAATTCGCAACTTCGGCAGGGCTCGCGCATCCAGTCGGTGCCGCGGAAGGCGTTGAACGCCTGCGAGTTCAGCCAGATGTCGCGCAAGGGCCGCTCGCGGACATTGTCGAAGGTGAGGCCCGGAATGCTTTCCGCGGCGTGGCAGGGCAAGACCTTGCCGGACGGCGTGACGTTCAGGAAGCGGCTCGCCCAGCCGCCCATGCAGGGCTTTGGCGTGCGCGCATAATAATCCGGCACGACGAAATCGATTGCCATGATGCCCTTGAGGCGCTCCTGCGCGCGCGCGACGATTTCGGCGCTGCGCATCGTCTGCTCATAGGTCGGGATCAGCGCGGCGCGGTTTTTCAGCGCCCAGCCGTAATATTGCACATGCGCCACTTCCAGGCGGATGGCGCCCAGCCGGTCGGCCAGCGCGATGATCGCTTCCAGATTTTCGACATTATGCCGGTGGATCGGCGCGTTGACGGTGAGCGGCACGCCCAATTCGGCCAGCCATCCGGCGACCGCCATCTTCTTGTCGAAGCCGCCCTTGATCGCGCCGATGCGATTGGAATTCTCCGGATCGGCATCCTGGAACGAGATCTGCACATGATCGAGGCCGCGCTCGACCAGCCGTTCCAGCCGCGCCCGGTCCAGCGTCACCGCGGCCGTGATCAAATTGGAATACATGCCAAGGCTGCGCACATGGGCGACGATGTCTTCCAGATCGGTGCGCAAGGTCGGCTCGCCGCCGGAGAGATGCAGCTGCACCACGCCCATTTCGGCGGCCTGGCTGAACACGTTCCGCCACTCGTCGGTGCTCATCTCCCGGTTGACGCGCTCCAGCTCCAGCGGATTGGAGCAATAGGGGCATTGCAGCGGGCAGCGGTGGGTCAGCTCCGCCAGCAGCCCTTCCGGCGCGCTGGCGCAGACGATTTCTTCTTTGGCGATGGTCTTCTCAAACAGCGTCACGGCTTCGATTGTCCTTGATGTAACCCCGGTCGGCCAAATCCTGCAGCAGTTCCACACTATCCGCCAGGATTTCGGCCGGGGGTGCGTCGTAAGCCTTGCGAGGTCCTCGGCGATGGCGGTCAGGTCGCGCGTGCCATCGCATAAGCGTAACACATCCAGCGCGATTTCGTTCGGCTCGATGATGCGCTCCGGCGCGAGCAAAACCCACCGCCCGCGCCCCGCATCATGATGCAGCCGCACATAGCGGGGCAGGAACGGGCGCGCCGTTTCGTCAAGGATGAGCCGCTTTCGCGGCGGGGATGTGTCGGCGGTTGCCGGCAATGTGGCAGGATCGTGTTTCATTCGGGGCGCTCCGGAAAGCCGGGATATTGCGGCAGGCCGTCGGTGATGTCGAACCAGGGGGCCTTGCCGGCGACGTGGATATTTGCGCGCGGGCGCACGCCGGGATCGTCGTCCAGCGGCCCGAGCGGCAGGCTGAAACGCTCGGCGTCGTGGTCGAGGACGGACAGCATCGGCGAGCCGCAGACGCGGCAGAAACCGCGATGGTTGCCGGGCGAAGACGCGTAGAAAGTCAGCAGCTCCTCGCCGGCGATCCAGCGGAAATCCGCTTTCCGCACCCAGGCGCCGTGTCCGGAACGCGGCACTATGCGCCTTCCGGCAAGTGGAACAGTGGCAGTTGACGACGCCGGTCAGCGGACCGGTGATCTCATATTGAATTCCGCCGCATAGGCAGCTTCCACGCATGGCTTTCCTTACTCCCGCTAGTGCACTGACGCATTCACTTGTTCACGTGCTCGTGCCCTAGCTCTGTTTCATCGTGCGCCTCCTTTATCGTGCACAACGCTATTTCGGTATGGGCTGACATGGCCTCGAAATTGGGTATGTCGGCGGAAGTGACATCCCAGCCGGCCCTGTTCCTGGTAAAGAGGACCGCCTCGGGCGCAAACCAGTCGCTCTGGTCGAGGCAGCCGACCGTGACGGCCACGACGCCAGGCCTGCCGGTATTCTCGTTCCAGACGCGGCTGCCGCAGACCCGGCAAAAATGCCGCGTCACGGTATTGCCGGTGTCCGACGTCACCGCGAAACTGGCCGCCTTGCCCTGAACCTCGAAATCCGCGACCTTGAAGAAGGCTTGCGACGTATGGCCGGTTCCGGAGGCGCGCTGGCAGTCGCGGCAATGGCATTGCGCCATGCGGACCGGCGCCGAACGCGACCCGGTAGCTGACCGCGCCGCAAAGGCACCGGCCGGTGGCAAAGGCTTCGATGGACATTAACGCTCTCACCCAAGTTCACTTGCTAGATTAAGTCCGTTTCCACATATAGCAAACCATACGAAGCTCAAACAGCGCCTCGCGCGGCAAGAAGCTACTTCCCGATGCCCTGGCGCGGTGCCGCATTGATCCGGGTCAATTCCGCAGCTAAATATGAATGAATATACAACGATCCTGGTCTATTCTCGTGCTCGGGATCGGAATAACGCGCACTGGACAGGAACCTCTGCCTGTCGATATGCATCAATGATGGGAATCTGGGCGGCATGCTGGCCGCGGCTGACACAATTAAGGCGCCCCGGTGTGGCGGCGCGCCGCGAAAGCGGCAATTTGAGGCGCTAGCTTGGACCTTCGCACCCACCAGAATTGAGGGTAGAGTTGGCCGGGGAAATGCATTGCGCCTGAAGGGAGGCGAGAGTGGACTATAACAAGATCTTCCAGGATCAGATCGCGCAGGTACATCGCGAGGGGCGGTACCGGGTTTTTGCCGATCTGAAGCGGCGCTGCGGAGCCTATCCGCAAGCCGAGCATTTTCCCCAGCCGAGCGAGGTCAGCAATGGCGGCCCGCGTCCCGTGACCGTGTGGTGCTCGAACGACTATCTCGGCATGAGCCAGCACGCAGGCGTGCGCGCCGCGATGCATGAGGCCATCGACGCCGTCGGCGCCGGTTCGGGCGGCACGCGCAATATTTCCGGCACCACCCATTACCATGTGCAGCTCGAGGCCGAGCTTGCCGATCTGCATGGCAAGGAAGCGGCGCTGCTGTTCACCTCCGCCTATGTGGCCAACGACGCGACGCTCTCGACGCTGGTCAGGCTGATGCCCGGGACGGTCATCTTTTCCGACGAGAAGAACCACGCCTCGATGATCGCCGGCATCCGCCATGGCGGCGGCCAGAAGCTGATCTGGCGTCACAACGATCCCGAGCACCTGGAAGAGCTGCTGGCTTCGGTTCCGCGCGAAACGCCCAAGCTCATCGCCTTCGAGAGCGTCTATTCCATGGACGGGCATATCGCGCCGATCAAGGCGATCTGCGAGCTGGCCGAAAAATACGGCGCGCTGACTTATCTCGATGAAGTCCACGCCGTGGGCATGTATGGCCCGCGCGGCGGCGGCATCGCCGAGCGCGACGGGGTCATGGACCGCATCGATATCGTCAACGGCACGCTCGCCAAGGGATTTGGCGTCATGGGCGGCTATATCGCCGCTTCGCAGGCCTGCTGCGACGCCATCCGCTCCTATGCGCCGGGCTTCATCTTCACCACCTCGCTGGCGCCGGCGATCGCGGCGGGCGCGCTGGCCTCGATCCGCCATCTCAAGGTCAGCCAGATGGAGCGGGCGCGGCATCAGGAGCGGGCGCGCACCCTCAAGGCCAAGCTCAAGGCGCGCGATCTGCCGGTGATGGACAATCCCAGCCACATCGTGCCGATCCTGGTCGGCGACCCGGTGCACTGCAAGGCGGTGACCGACATGCTGATGCTGCATTACGGCATTTACGTTCAGCCGATCAACTACCCGACCGTGGCGCGCGGCACCGAACGCATCCGGCTGACGCCGACGCCGCTGCATACGGACGAACATATGGACTGGCTCGCCACGGCGCTGAGCGCCATGTGGGCCCAGTGCCCGGTCGGCCAGGGCCGCTTCGCCCTGCTGGCGGCGCAATAGCCTTCCAGGCGCGGGCAGGCGTTGGATGCAAAGAGCGCGGGCGATTCAGCCCGCCTTCTGCGTTTCAGGCGTTCGGCTTCGGGAAGACTGCGTCGGCGGCGCTGTTCATATCCACAGCAAGATGAGCACGATCAGGAAGATCAATCCGGCGACCAGCGCCTCGCGCCGGTTCTCCGCCCAATCTTCGAACACGGATGTCGTTGTTGCGTCGAAGATTTCGACGATGAGCGAGACGAACAACAAGATGCCGAGCAGCCCCAGCACATAAATGCCGATCGGGTAATGCAGGCAATTGCAGTCGCTGCTCTCGAGCCACATCAGCCCGATAATGGTGATGGCAAAGAGGAAGGTGACAAGCGCCAGCAGACCGAGCGCGACAATCAGCCCAAAACGAAGGACATCGGTCAAAAACATGACAGCCTCTTACATCAGGGCAAGAATAGCAGAGCGCGAAAATTTATCTGAAATTGTATAGAGTTGAGTTAATATTTCGTTGTCGCAGCCGGGTGCGCACGAAACATTATCCGCCGCGCCTCAGCAGCATCGGATTTGACGGGCCTCTGCCACCAACATCGGCGGCGGTGCGGCGTGCCGCCTATGGCTGCTTCCATTTGATCGAGCAGCCGATCGAGGGCGTCTGGTCGCGCGGTCCTTGCCCCGCTTCCGCGATCAGCTTCATCGCCTCGAACAGCTCGCGCTTCGCACCGGGGACCGGATTGCGCCCGCCTTCATCCAGGCGTCCGCGATATTGCAGCTCCAGCTTGGCGTTGAAGCCGAAAAAATCGGGGGTGCAGACGGCGCCATAGGCGCGCGCCGTCTCCTGCGTCTCGTCATAGAGATAGGGGAAGGGAACACGATACTGCGCCGCGAAAACCTTCATGTTTTCAAAGGAATCGTCGGGATAGGCGACGGCATCGTTCGAACTGATCGCGACCGAATGCACGCCGTAGGATGCCAGTTCCGCCGCGTCGCGCACGATGCGGTCCATCGCGGAGCGCACATAGGGGCAATGATTGCAGATGAACATCACCAGCGTGCCCTTCGGCCCGCAAATATCGGCGAGGCCATAGCTTTTCCCATCGGTGGCGGGAAGGCGGAAATCCGGCGCTTTCGAGCCGAGTTCGTCAGTCACTGCCATTGTCGCCATGAGGACCCCATCCTTTGCGTTCGGCGCAGCTTAAACGGTGAAAGCGCCACGCTCAAGCCGGCAAAAGCAAATCTTAAGCAAAATCAAAAAGCCCATTGACGTAACATGGAAATCTTTGTCATACTTAGGCCATGAAGCTACGGAGGTCTAAGAAAATGATCCCGCCGAAGCAGGTTAAGCAGTCTTGACACGCGCCATCGACTGTTGGCTCGCCAAGACGACAGCCTTAAACAATTCAACTCAATTTAACGGCTTCATCAGCGCGACTGGTATCGTTAGTATTTATTCGCGCGGGATGAGCTGTAATATCCGGATCCATCCGGGACGGGCATGCGCCGGGAACGTCGGCGAACGCGCAAAGGCCGTATTGTTAAGGGTGATCGCGACAGGAGGATCTTTTAGACCAGTCACCTCTGTTCAAACGCGCTTTGAGAGCTTCGGACTTCCCCTGCTTTAATAGCAGACAACCATCGCCCTCTGGAATGAACCAAAGACCTCGCTGACCGGTGTCAGCGGGGTTTTTGCTATTTGACATCCCCGGCCGCCGCGTGGAGCTCTTGCCCGCATATCGAGGGAAACGGCACTGCGGGGTTGACGATGAGGGGCAGTTCAGAGCGATCGGACGAAAGCGGCCATGATCGCGCTGTTGCTCGGCCTGTTGGCTGGCTCGGCCGATGTCTCCGCCGCACCGCGCTATCTCTGGCGGGCGGGGCCGGAGCCGCAAGCCGCGGCCACCCTCGCCGGCAGAATCCCCCCGCCGGCCGGCTTCGAGCGCGCGCCCGTGCCGCCGGGCAGCTTCGCCGAATGGCTGCGCAACCTGCCTCTCAGCGCCGATGGCACGCCCGTGCGGCTCTATGACGGACGGCTGAAATGGTCCCAGGATAAGCATGTCGCGGTGATCGACATCGATACCGGCACCCGCAATCTTCAGCAATGCGCCGATGCCGTGATGCGGCTGCGCGCGGAATATCTGCTGGCGAGCGGACGGGCCCGCGACATCGCTTTCAACGATACGGAAGGCAAGCGCCTCGCCTTTCGCGGCAGTGCCGGCGACCGCAAGGCGTTTCAGCGCTACATGATCCAGGTTTTCTCCTATGCCGGCACCTATTCGCTGGAGCGTGAAATGGTCCGCGTGACGCCGGCCGAGATGCGCATCGGCGATGTCTTCATCAAGGGCGGGTTTCCAGGCCACGCCGTTCTCGTCGTCGACATGGCCGAGAGCAGCACCACCGGCGAGCAGCGGTTCCTGCTGGCGCAGAGCTATATGCCCGCCCAGGACATGCATGTGCTGAAGGACCCGAAATCCGGAGACGGCACGCCATGGTACAAGCTGCCCGAGGGCGGCCGCGATCTGGTCACGCCGGAATGGATTTTCCAGGCCAGCCAATTGCGCCGCTTCAAGGAGTAATCAGGCTGAGACGCAGCATGGTCAGATAGGTGCATACCGCCCTTTATGTCGTCCCGGACGCCGCGGAGCGGCGAGCCGGGATCTGATCACATATTCCGCAATCTCATTGCCGAAGTTCTAAATAAATGGGCCCCGGCTCTGGCGGCCGGGGCGACGGGATGTATAATGCCGCTGATCTCGATTTAAGGTGTAAGACTCCAATGCATCGGATCGAAAAGTGTACGCACTTTTCGGATAAATCTGATGCATAAACAAACAACGAGAGCGCAGCTCCGCGTTCAACGGAGCGTCCGGCGCTCTAGCCTTGCGTCAAGCCGTCGATCTTGGCGAGGATCGCCTGGCCCGCGGGGCCGCCATTGCCCTCCAGCTTCCGCTCGAGCACGAAGCGCAACGCCACCAGATGAGCCCGCACCACCGGCAGCTCCTCGGTGCCGATCCGCCCCTTGACGCCGCGCCAATAGGAGCAGAGCCGTCCGCCGAGCGTTGCCAGCAGCGAGTAGCCGAACAGGCCCGCCTGGCCTTGCAGGTCATGGAACAGCCGGTAAATCTCTTGCGGGAATTGTGGATGCTCCGCCGGAGCCTGCTCATAGGCTGCGATCATCGCCGTGACTTTTTCGCTGTCTTCGTGCGCCTGATCGAGCCAGATCTGCTTCAGCTCTTCAAGTTCGTGACTTGCGTCTACCGTTGTTTGTGTCATTGCGTCCGTACCGCTGCCTTCCTGGGAACATCCATGGTGCTGAACAAGCTGTTGAGGTCTTCTTGCGAAACGCGGGCGGCGGGCGCGCGGGCCGACGGCGGCATCGCGTCGGCGTCTGGCCGGCACGCCGCATCCATCGCGGGACCGGCGTCCTCCGCTTCGGGCGTTCCGGCCGGCTTTGCGCCTCCGATCAGGCGGGCGATCTCGGCGAGCAGATCGCGCTGGTCGATGGGTTTGGCGACATAGCCGTTCATGCCCTCCGCGAGGTAGCGTTCCCGGTCGCCGCTCATGGCGTCGGCGGTGAGGGCGATGACCGGGATGTCTCTCCAGGGCGTGGCCGATGCGCGGATGCGTCTCAGCGTCTGGATGCCGTCCAGTACCGGCATATGCATATCGAGCAGCACGACATCGAACGTCTGCTCGGCGAGGCGGTCCAGAGCGATCTGCCCATTCTCGGCTTCGGTAACGCGATAGCCTGCCGGGGCGAGGAAAAGCTGGCCAACCCGCCGGTTGAGCGGATGATCGTCCACGAGCAGAACCCGCTTGCCCCGCAGGCCGTCGGCGAAGCAGTCACTCTGCCCCGGCTGCACCGCCGCGGATGCGGTGACGGCCATCGGGGCCGTATCGGCGGCCTGGGCGAGCAAGGTCACCGTAACCGTGGAGCCTTTGCCCGGCTCACTCGCGACGGTCACGTCGCCGCCCATGAGCTGCGCGAGCTTGCGCGTGATGGCGAGGCCGAGGCCGGTGCCGCCGAACCGGCGCGAAATCGAGCTGTCGCCTTGGATGAACGGCGTGAAGAGGCCGTCCATCGTCGCCGGTGTCATGCCGATTCCCGTATCCGAAACGGCGATGGAAATCCGGGTGGCGCCGGGCAGCGGTTCGGCGCTCACCCGTATGGCGACCTCGCCTTGCGCGGTGAACTTGATCGCGTTGGAGACAAGGTTGGAGACGCACTGGCCGAGCCGCGCCGGATCGAAACGCAGAAAAGACGGAACACTCTCCTCGACCTCAAGCCGCAGGGCGATCGCTTTCTCCTCGGCGCGAAGCTGCCATGCCCGCCGCCGACGCCGCATGACATGGCGCAGATCCGTATCGACCGGGGAGAGCTCCATTCGCCCTGCCTCGATCTTGGAGAGGTCGAGCACATCGTCGAGCAGCGCTTTCAGCGCCTTGCCGGATTCCAGGATAATCTCCACCTGCTCGTGCTGTTCGGGCCGCAAATTGCCCTGAACCAGCACTTGCGCCATGCCGAGAATGCCATTGAGGGGCGTCCGGATCTCATGGCTCATATTGGCGAGAAACGAGGATTTCGCCTGATTGGCAGCCTCGGCTTGCCGGCGCGAGGCGAGCAGCTCCTGTTCGCGGTGCGCCAGCTCGGTCACGTCGATCGAGACGGCGACAGTCCGGTTGTGGCTCATCGGGTGGTAGGTGGTCTTGAATATCTTGCCGTCGGGCGCGGTGAAATTGATCGTTCCGCCAGCCATCAGCTCGGCCGTCAAGCGGTCCAGGACCTGCAGGATCTCCTCGACCGGCGCATCGGGCATGGTCTGCCTGACGACGGAGAAGCTGGCCTCGCGATAGCTGAGCCCGTTGGCGGCGCCCTCGTAGAAGCTCGGGAACGAGGTGCGGCAGACCTGATTGGCCACGATCGGCAGAAGGTCCTCGTCCAGGATGGAAAAGCCGTTCGGCAGGCAGTCGACGGCTTCCTGCATCAAGACAGCCATTTCGCGCTCGCTCCGGGCGTTTTCGATCATTCCCCTGCTCATGGCGATGAGGTGGACGGGGCGATCTTGCATGGTGCCGGCTAAAATAAGGTTAGGTGAGCGCGGACATTCCTATCTATTTAGATCGCGAGGTATTCCTCGGGGCGGCGACGCCGCCCGGCAAGCCGATCATCATGCCGCACGCAGAAGGGCGCAAGCGGGAGCTCATGTCCGCAGCGCGACCGTGCAGACGACCTCATTGCCGCAGCCGAGATAGGTGAGGGAGCTGAATGAAAGGGCGTTGGCCGTTGCAATGCCACGCCCGTGCGCGTGCGTCACCCGTCGCGGACTGATCTCGAGATAGTCGGTCCAATCGAAGCCGTCGCCGGTATCCTTGATGCGGATTTGAATGGCCCGGCTCTGCGTTTCATAGGCCAGCTCGGCGAATTTGTGGCTGTTTTCCACAGCGGCAAGCCGGTGCTCGACCTCCTGCTGCCAGCGATTTTCGGCGATGAGCTCGGCCTTCTGCTCATAGGTGATGCCGAGATTGCCGTGCTCCACGGCGTTCACCAGCAATTCCAGCAGGCCGGGACCGACCATTTCCGGACTGGGACAGCAATTGGCGATGAAGACGGCCAATTCTTTGGCTTCTTCCAATGTCCGGAAGCGAAAGCGGCCCTGCTGGAGCAAGGCCTGCACCCGGTAGGTCTTGACGATCTCGTCACGGAGATTCTTTTTCTCGGCCGCGCCGTCGATGGCGGCGCTGATGATGCCGAGCAATATGATGTCTTCATAGGGTTTCGTCAGGTAGTAATAGGCTCCGGCGCGAATGCCCTCGACGATCTGCTCGCTGGAGGCGGCCGCCGTCTGGATGATGACCGGAATTTCGCGAAGCTGTGGGTCGCTCTTGAGCGTGCTCAGCACTTTCATGCCGTCCATGCGCGGCATCATCCGGTCGAGCACGATGGCATCGACGTCCGGCTGTTCCGCGAGGATCTGCAGGGCGGTGTCGCCGTCATCGGCCTCGATCACCTCGAACCCGGCAATCGACAGATAGTCCGCCAGGATTTCGCGGTTCAGCGCTTCATCATCGACGGTGAGAATTTTCTGCCTGAGCTTCATCTTGGATGATCTGCCGCGTGGACATTCGTAAGGGACGTTGGACCGGCCTTGGCCGGCATTCTTCAGCCTATTTGATTAAGAGGATCTGAAAGCGCGCCCCGCCGGCAGGAACGTTCTCGGCCCAGATTTTACCTTTATGAAGCTCGACGATTTCCTGACAGATCGCGAGGCCGAGCCCTGTGCCGCCCGCGCCTGTACTCGTCTTGCTGCTTTGCACGAATTTATCGAAAACCATCACCAGCTCATTCGGGGGAATGCCGATCCCCTGATCCTCGACGCTGCATAAAAGCGCGGGCGCTCCTTGCGCGTTTGCGGCGTCGGCAATTGTGATGGCGATGGTGCCTCCAACTGGTGAATATTTGATTGCGTTGGAGTACAGATTTATGAAGACTTGTAGAATTTGCTGGGGATCGCAATAAGCGAATGGGTCCGTTGCGCTCGAATGGAGAACGAGATTAATATTTTTTTCAGCTTTAAGGGTTTCGAGTTCGACGACCGAAAACTGCATGATATCAAGCAAATTACATCGCTGCGCTTTGAGGTTGACCTTTCCGGCTTCCATCCTCGACAGATCGAGAAGATCATTGAGTAAATAGGACAGGCGCTCGCCAGACATACGGATATTATTGAGATATTGATGGATTTTCTGCAAATTTCCGGTTTGCAGATGCGTCATGCCGATCTTGGCGCAATTGAGGATGACGTGCATCGGCGTGCGCAATTCATGCGAAATATTCGAAAGAAAGTTCGATTTGACGCGATTGGCCGCTTCAGCGGTTTTGCGCGCCTTCTGCAGATCCGCGGTGCGTTCGGCGACGCGAAGCTCTAGATTTTCGTTGATGTGCAAGAGTTCTTCCTGAGCGCCGACCAGCTCGGCATGCTGGATCTTCAAAAGCTTTGTCTGCTCCGCCACCAGGCGCTGAACGATTTCAGCGCGCCGCGCCATGACGCTGAAGAACGCCCCGAGCAGCGTGGTGAACACCAGTCCGGCAAGGAGAACGATCTCCGGCTCCCGGCTCGATTCCTCGGCCTCATAAGCCGGCGTGCTGGTCCAGACGAGGGTCCAGCTCTGCTGCATGAGATGCAGTTTCTTGCTGACCCGGAAACCGGGGGTTCTGGATTTTTCGATCGCCTCGCTGGCATAGATCAGGCTGCGATCGTCTTCCGCCTCACCGTCATAGACGCGGAGATTGAGCTTCATGCCCTGGCTCTGGGTCAGGTCCTTCATGAAGTTCCGCCCCACGAACGGGGCATAGATCCATCCGCGAAACGCAGCCCGGCGCGCCTCGACCGTATCGAACGTGGTATCCCTCGCATAGACCGGGTGCAAAAGCAGGAAGCCGGGGCTTCGGGTTTCGTCCTGTACCAGCAGCAGGCGTTTGGTGATCGCCTGCTTTCCCGTATCGCGGGCGAGGATGGCCGTGGCGCGGCGATTTTCGTCGAACGCGATGTTGAGGCCGAGGGCCTGCTTATTGATTTCGATCGGCTCGATATAGGTGATGATGAAAAGCGGCAGCTTTTCGGTTTGCGGATGGATCATGAAATCCGCCGGCTCCTCCCGCTGCCTCGCGCTCAGGAAGTCCACCAGATTATCCGGCTTTACATCGGCGATATAGCCGACGCCGTGAATGCCTGGAAAGTTTTCGCGCGCCTTGATCGCGCTCACATACTGGCGCCAGCTCGTACGTGAAACCGAGCCTGCGGCGCGAATCAGCGCCTCGCCGCCCAGCAGCGCCTGCGCGTAGGACTGCAACCGGTGCTGCAGCGCCTTTTCGCTTTCGAGGGCCAGCGTCTGGAATTCCGTGATGCTCGCCTTGTGATGATGTTCGGAGATCAGCTTCCAGGCATAAAATGTCAGGCCCAGCGGCAGCATCAGCGTCAGCATCGCCAGAATCGGCAGGGCGGTGACCGTGCGACCGCGCCAGGTCAGCCGCTCGGGACTGCCGGGCGCGACCAGAACCAGGGGCAGGAAAAGGATGATGCCGAAACTGTCGCCCGCCCACCAGGTCAGCCAGTTTCCGACGATCCGCTCCGCAGGCAGACCGCCGACGAAATACAGCGAACCGATCCCCACCGTCGGCGCGATGAGGCAGGCCAGCGGACCGCTCAGTGCGAACAGCTTGAGCGTGTCCTGCAAGCCTCGTCAGCCGCAGCGGCAGCCCCATGAGCCGCGCGACGATCCAACGCGCAAAAAGCGCCTGGCAGGTCGAGCCGCAGGCAATCAAACCGGCGATCAGCAGACCATCGAGCGTGATGAAACCGCCCGCCGCCCCGCCCGGAATCGGGGCATTGAGAATGAAAGATCCGATGAGAATGCCCGGCCACAAACGGGCCCCATGCATGATGAGCATCCCGGTCGCAATGCCGGTGGGCGGCCAGATGACGGTGGCATAGCCGGGCGGTACCGCAAGCAGCAATCCAAGCTTGCCGGTGATGTAATAGAGCATCGCAAGCAACGCCATCTTGGCGAGAAGCTCGACCCGCTTCGCGTCGGGCAACGCTCGCACTGTATCGGCGAGCGTCATACCGCCGGCAACCGATTGGGCGCGCCGACGGGATGCCGGCGGGTGACGGAGGCTTCGTCTTGCATCCAACGCACCTATGTCCACCGAACATCAACGGGAGGCTTGGCTAAGAGAGCCTGAGCTTAGCCGCGAATATTTAAGAAATGGCCACCCGAGCAGGGTGTTGCGGTCGCTCGCTTATGTGGGTAAAGCCTCTCTCGCCGCCCCGAAGGAGGCCCGCCGTCAGAACGGGGCTTCGCATAGGAGCGCCGGGTTGCTATATATTGAGGCTGGGTTCTTTCGTGAGAGGCGTTCACCTTGGCTGCTTGGCTGGCAATATTGGCGCTCATCGTCGCGGCGATCGCACTTGTGGTGTCGAACGATACCGGCACGGTTGCCGGGATGTCCAACGAGGCTTTCGCGCGGCTGGTCGCGGGCGCGGCGATCATTATTTTCCTCGGCGGCGCGGTCACCTCATCATACCGGGGCCGCTTTTTCCAGGCCGTCAAGCATCTGAGCCGGCTGGGCCGCCATGATGGTCTTTCTGGTCGCGCTCTACGCCTATCGGGGGGAACTTGCATTGGTGGCGGACCGTGTGATCGGCGAACTGACCCCGCAAGGCACCCAGATCAACGTCACCGGCGCGCAAGGCGCCGGCCAGGCCGTGCGCATCAAACGCGGCTGGACCGGACATTTCGTCGCCAATGCCCGCATCAAGGACAAGGGCGTCGAGATGATCGTCGATACCGGCGCCTCCACGGTCGTTCTCCGGCACGAGGATGCAAAAAAGCTCGGCATCAACATGCGCTCCCTGCGCTACACCGTTCCCGTGCAGACCGCGAACGGCTCCTCCTACGCCGCCCGGGTCGAACTGGACAGCATAACCATCGGCAAGGTCGGATTGCGGGGCGTCGAAGCCCTCATCGCCAAGCCCGGAAGCTTGCATCAGAGCCTTCTTGGTATGAGTTTCTTAAGCCGTTTGCGATCATATGAGTTTGCAGGCGACTATCTGGAGCTTAGGGGCTGAGGATGATGGACCGCGGCGACGTGAGGCGCTAGCGGTTCGGCGGGTTGAGGAGCATAAGGGGATGGCATTCCGGGGCGGGATGCGGCGCGCCTTTGGCGAAGCGGGATTGATTCTTGCGTTCGCGGGCGCGGGTGCGGTGAGTTTCTACTACTTTGAAGACGTGTATCGCGTCTTGGAGGAGAGCTGGCCGAAGCTGCAGGCGAGCGTCGCCTCCGATGCGAGGGCCGATGCCGGGCCGGGCGGGACGGTACAGTCCATTGCCTCCCCGACGGCCGGCGCTGCCGATGCGGTGCACAGCATCCCGGAGCTGCGCTCGTCGCTGACCGGGCTCGACGCTATCGTCGAGAAGATCTCCCGCTCGGGCCGCAAAGTGACGCTCGCGTCAAACGTTTATGGCCATTACATCGTTCAGGCGGAAATCAACCGCGCCAAGGTCGAGCTGCTGACGGACACCGGCGCCACCTATGTCGCGCTCAATTATGAGACGGCGCTGCAACTCGGTCTCAGCGAAAGCAATCTGCGCTTCACCAGCCGCTCCAGCACGGCCAACGGCATCGCCCGCGTCGCACCGGTAACGCTCGACTATGTGCGCATCGGCAGCATCGTCCTGCACGACGTCAAGGCCGTGATCGCCGAGCCGGGCAAGATGACGCAGAATCTGCTCGGCATGAGCTTCATCAGCCGTCTTGCCGGTTTCGAGCTGAGCGGCGGCCGTCTCAATATGGAGCAATAGACCAGCGCTCTGCATCCTGCGCAAAAGTGGAGACCGGTTTTGCGTAAACGATGCGATCAAGGAGCTGATCCTCAGACCTAAACCGCGATCAGCGGCATTGCACATCCGTCGCCCCGGCCTTCGAGCCGGGGTCCCATTCATTTAAATCCGGCAATGAAGTTGCTGCGGCGATGTGATTGGGTCCCGGCTCACCGCTCCGCGGCGTCCGGGACGACATAAGGGGTGCAATCAAGCAAAGTGCTAGGCGTGATCGGATCGCGTGGATACCCTTCTCGCAATCCCCGCGCAGGCGCCGGACCCATTTCGCCACCGTCTTGGCTGATATATTAAAGCGCCGTGCGGCTTCGGCGCTGGTGGCGCCATAATCCACAACGGCGCGCACCATTCCCTCTCGACCGCGCGGCGTCAGCCGGGCATTCTCATGCACGTCCATTCGGTTCTCCGGAGAATCAGTGACGTTTGGCGACATCAGCTGACATCCTCAGCACCGAATGGACAACCTCCTGAAAATTCACATCTAGAGCGGTGGGCGCGATTCCATTTAAGCGCATTCCACTCGGGGCCGTCCCAAATCAGAGCTGGTTTTCCGGCGGCCGACCCACTATCCCGATTGGCACATATCTGGCCGGATGGCGACACCCCGCCGGCCGGCCATTGCCATTGAAGGATTTTCATGTTTCCGACGCCCCGAACCGATCTCACTCCCAATACCGCCGATTTCGAACGCCTGCCCTTCATCAAGCCCACCGGCTTTCGCGAATATGACGCGCGCTGGCTGTTCCCGGAGGAGATCAACCTCATGGGAATGCAGGCGATCGGCCTAGGGCTGGCGACGCTCATGCGCCGCGCGGACGTTCCGGCCAGGATCGTCACCGGCCACGATTTCCGTTCCTATTCGGCCTCCATCAAGGAAGCGCTGATGATGGGAATGCTGGCGGGCGGCGCGGAGGTGTTCGACATCGGCCTTGCGCTCTCGCCCATGGCCTATTTCGCGCAATTCGAGCTGAAGGTCGAAGGCGTCGCCATGGTGACCGCCAGCCACAACGACAATGGCTGGACCGGCATCAAGATGGGCATGTCGCGCCCGCTCACCTTCGGCCCTGACGACATGATCGCCTTGAAGGAGATCGTCCTGGGCGGCGCTTTCGAGATGCCGGGCGGCGGCAAATATCATTTCGTCGCCGATCTCGCCGAACGCTACATGGCCGACCTCACCGATCGGCCCAGGCTGAACCGCAAGCTGAAGATCGTGGCCGCCTGCGGCAACGGCACCGCCGGCGCTTTTGCCCCGCAAGTGCTGGAGACGATCGGCTGCGAGGTCATTCCGCTGCATTGCGGGCTGGACCACAGCTTCCCCAATTACAATCCCAACCCCGAGGCCATGGCGATGCTGCATGACCTCAGCGCGGCGGTCCGCGAACATGGCGCCGACGCCGGCCTCGCCTTCGACGGCGACGGCGACCGCTGCGGCGTCGTCGACAATGAGGGCCGCGAAATCTTCGCCGACCGTGTCGGCGTGATGCTGGCGCGCGATATTTCCAGCCTGCACAAAGGCGCCAAATTCGTCGTCGACGTGAAATCGACCGGCCTGTTCCTCACGGACCCCGTGCTGATGGCCAACGGCGCCAAGACCGATTACTGGAAGACCGGCCACTCCTATATCAAGCGCTACAGCCATGAAACCGGCGCGCTGGTCGGCTTCGAGAAATCCGGCCACTTCTTCTTCAACCCGCCGCTCGGGCGCGGCTATGATGACGGCCTCGTCTCCGGTCTCGCGGTCCTCGACATGCTCGATCGCAATCCGGGCAAGACGCTTGCCGAGCTGGAGCGCGAACTGCCCAAGACCTGGCAATCGCCGACCATGTCGCCCCATTGCGGCGATGAGGTCAAATACGGGGTGGTCGACCGGGTCATGGCCCATTTCAAGGCGATTGCCGGCAACGGCGCCGCGCTGGCGGGGCAGAACATCCGCGACCTGATCACGGTCAACGGCATCCGCATCGTGCTGGAAGACGGCACGTGGGGCCTGGTGCGCGCCTCCTCCAACAAGCCCGAATTGGTCGTGGTGGTCGAAAGCCCCACTTCGGAGGCGAATATGCGCGCCATTTTCGCCGAAATCGACGCGCATTTGCAGAGCTATCCGGAGGTGGGCGCCTACAATCAGAAGATCTGACCCCGCATCCCGTTAACATAGTCGCATGGTTAATAAAGCGAATCGGCGTAAAGGCTTTCCTGTTGCGCCAATTCGCCCTAAAAAGCGTGTTACGCCCCTCTGTTGAGACGCTGCGCGCCGCGCGAGTTTGGACCGCAAAAGCCAAATGATTTGGCAAGAAATCCTGATCGTCCTTTTCCTCATCCTGCTGAACGGCTTTTTTGCCCTGTCGGAACTGGCGGTGGTGTCTTCGCGCCGGGCGCGGCTTCAGCAATATGCGCTGGAAGGACGCAGTGGAGCGGCCACGGCGCTCAAGCTGGCGGAAGATCCGACCGGATTTTTATCCTCGGTCCAGGTCGGCATCACCCTCATCGCCATTCTCTCCGGCGCGTATGGCGAGGCCGCGTTGGCAGCGCCGCTCTCGGTGGCCCTGGAAGGCCTGCCCTATATCGGCCCTCGTGCCAGCGCCGTTTCCACGGCGATCGTGATTGTCGCCATCGCGTTCGTGTCGCTGATCGCGGGCGAGCTGGTGCCCAAGCGCCTCGCGCTTCGCAATCCCGAGCGGCTCGCCTGTATCGTCGCGCCGCCGATGCTGCTCCTGTCGAAGGTCGCGCATCCGGTCATCTGGCTGCTGCGCCGGGTCACGGATCTGGTGCTGAGGCTGTTCGCCGCGCCCTCGCTGGAAGATCCGCGCATGACCGAGGAAGAGGTCAAGACGCTCATCGCCGAAGGGACGGAGGCCGGCGTTTTCGAACAGGCCGAGAAGGAAATGCTCGAAGGCGTGCTGCGCGTCGCCGACCGGTCGGTCCGGTCCATCATGACGCCGCGCCCGGATGTCGTATGGCTCGATCTCGACGACGATATCGAGACCTCCTACGGCATCATCGCCGATAGCGGCCACTCCCGCTTCCCCGTGGCGCGGGACGACGTCGACAACATCATCGGCATCGTTCACTCCAAGGATCTGCTGGACCAGACCAGACGGGGCGGCAAGATCGACCTGAAAAGCGTCGCGCGCGATCCCGTCTATATCCATGAAGGCACGCCCGTCTTGAAGCTGCTGGAAAGTTTCCGGGGCACGACCGTCCACATGGCGGTGGTGCTGGACGAGCACGGCACCGTGCAGGGCATCGTCACGCCGACGGACATTCTGGTCGCCATTGCCGGCGATCTTCCCGAACGCGAGGGCGACGACGAGCCGAGCGCCGTCATGCGCGCCGATGGCTCCTGGCTGCTCGACGGCCAGATGCCGATCTACGAGGTGGAGCGCACGCTGGACATCAAGGGGCTAAGCATCCGCGAGCACGAATATACGACGCTCGCCGGTTTCGTGCTGTCGGAGCTCGGGCATATTCCGGTGCCGGGCGAGACGTTCGACTGGGGTAAATGGCGGTTCGAGGTCATCGATCTGGACGGCCGCAGGATCGACAAGGTCATGGCGATGAGCAGGCGCAGCGCCGCGTGATTTGGCGACGGATGGACTCTCCCATGGAGAGAGCGCTGGGGTGACGGGTTACACCTATCGATGGCACGCCCCCCTCACCGGTGCTGCGCGCCGACCCCCGTGGAAGAGGTGAAGGCGACATAGGTTCGGGCAGCCGAGCATTATTATAAGATCATGCGAAAGCAAAGAGAGGACGCGGGAATGAGCAAAATTGCCTGGATCGGTCTTGGCGTGATGGGCTTCCCGATGGCGGGGCATATCCGTACCAAGGGCGGCTACGATATGACCGTCTATAACCGCACGGCGGCAAAGGCGGATGAATGGGTGGCCAAATTCGGAGGCCGGACGGCGGCGACGCCCGCCGAGGCCGCCCGCGATGCGGATTTCGTCTTCTCTTGCGTCGGCAATGACGACGATCTGCGCGCCGTCGCCACCGGTCCCGGCGGCGCCTTCGAAACGTTGAGATCCGGCGCGGTCTTCATGGACAACACCACCGCCTCAGCCGATGTGGCCCGCGAGCTTTACGCGGCCGCGCGAGGCAAGGGCGCCGGATTCCTGGATGCGCCCGTGTCGGGGGGCCAGGCGGGGGCCGAAAACGGTGCGCTCACCGTCATGGTGGGCGGCGACGCCGAGGTTTATGCCAAGGCGGAGCCGATCATCGCCCATTACGCAAAGGCGTCCAAGCTGCTCGGCGCCGCGGGCTCGGGCCAGCTCACCAAGATGGTCAACCAGATCTGCATCGCCGGGCTCGTCCAGGGCCTCGCGGAAGGCATCCATTTCGCGCAGCAATCCGGGCTCGACGTCGCCGCCGTGATCGACACGATTTCCAAGGGCGCCGCGCAATCCTGGCAAATGGACAACCGCTGGAAGACGATGAACGACGGCAAGTTCGATTACGGCTTCGCGGTCGACTGGATGCGCAAGGACCTTTCGATCTGCCTCGGCGAGGCGCGCCGCAACGGCGCACATCTGCCCGCCGCGGCGCTTGTCGATCAGTTTTATTCGGAGGTCCAGAAGATGGGCGGCAATCGCTGGGACACATCCAGCCTGATCGCGCGGCTCAACCGCCCCTGACGGCGGCGGCAAAACCAGCGTATCGCGTCCGAAATCTTAGAGCATCACACTTTAAATCGAGATCAGCGGCATTGTGTATCCCGTCGCCCCGGCCGTCAGAGCCGGGGCCAATCCCATTGCCGGAATGTGCGCCGCAATGATAGGCGAGTAGATCCCGGCTCGATGGCCGGGGCGACACTGAATGGTCTGCGGCGCGCGTGCTTTGCCTCACCGCCGGGCCGTGCTGGCGATGACCAGCCCGGCCAGGATCATCCCCGCGCCCACCGCCTCGACCGGCCCCATGGCCTCGCCGAAAATGATCCGCGCGGCGATCACGGCGACCAGCGGCTGGGTCAGCAGCAGGATCGAGGCCAGCCCCACAGGCGCCTCGCGCATTCCGAAGGCGACCAGCCCCTGCCCGAAGACATGCGCGACAAGGCCCAGAGCGATCAGAACGGCCCAGCCATGGGCCGTTGACGGCAGCAGCTGCTCGCCCATCAAGGCGGCGGCGGCGAACATTGCCACGGCGCCGACGACCGACGACCAGACCATGATCGAAAGCGTGTCATGCTCGTGCCGCGCCTGCTTCACGGCGACCAGATACAGCGCGTAGCCGATCATCGCCAGCAAGGCCAGCCCGTTGCCGGCCAGCGTGCCTCCGCCCTCGCCGCGCATGACGGTCATCAGGGCCGCTCCGCTGAGCGCGGCGATAAGGGCGCACGCCTTGGCGGGGCCGAAGCGCTCGCCGAACAGCAAATATCCCGCAGCCAGCGCGACCATCGGCGCCAGATTGACGATCAGTGTGGCGTGCGCGACCGACGTCAATTTGAGCGACCAATTATACAGCCCCGTGTCGATGGCGAAGAACAGGCCGGCGAGCACCAGCACCGCCCAGCCGCTCAGCCGCAAGCGGACGCCGCCGCCGTTTCCGGCCAGTCGCATGAATGGCCAAAGCGCCAGCGCGGCGATGGCGAGGCGCCAGGCTCCGGTCGCAACCGGATCGATCTCGCTGAGGCGCACCAAAATGCCGGAAAACCCGGTCAGCGAACCGCCAAAGGCAATGATCAGAAGCGGAATGGCCGATTGTGCCTTGACCGGTGCCGAGTAAGTGACTGCGACCGACATAAGTTATGTCTCCGAGGACTGCGGGGCTTTGCATCGCAAAACCAACGAACGCACTCATACGCGAGCGAAGCCAATGTGTCAGGTGGTCTAGAGCCTGGTCCGTTCTGAGAATCAGAATGGGGCTCTATCCCTTTCTCTACGCATGATCTTATCGCAAAACCGGTTTCCATCCCCGCCTGCGCGAGGACATGCTTTTGCGGATCATGCGCTAGAGCGCGATCAGGAAAAGTGGAATCCGGTTTTCCGTCCGATCGCGCGACCAGCAAATAGAGCGCGATCAGGAAAAGTGGAATCCGGTTTTCGTCCGATCGCGCGACCAGCAAAGAATCGAGAGCGGGCCTCCTGGCTCGATGCTTCCACTAACGTCCTAGCCAAGATGGGGGCGAATGTGTCATCATGGAAACGACTAATTCTGATATTGAGTATGAGAAATCGTGATGATCGATCTGGACCCAGCCTGCCTGCGGGCTTTCATTGCCGTCACCGACGCGGGTGGCTTCACCCGCGCCGGCATCAAGCTGAACCGCACGCAATCCGCCATCAGCATGCAGGTCCGCCGCTTGGAGGAACTGCTCGGCACCAAGCTGATCGAGGACCGGAAAAAGGCGACTCTCACCGCCGCCGGAGAGCGCATCGTCGAACATGCGCGCCGCGTGCTGGCGCTCAACGACGAGATGGTCGGACGCGCCAAAGGCGCCGATATTGCGGGCCGGGTGCGGATCGGGACGCCGGACGATTACGTCTCGTTTTTCCTGCCGACCATCCTGCGGCGCCTGTCCATCACCCATCCGCTGGTCGAAGTGGAAGTGCGCTGCAACATGTCGACCGACCTGATGCCTGCGGTCGACCGGGGCATTCTCGACCTGGCGATCATCAGCCGCGCCATGGGCACGGATGACGGGATCAGCTTGCGCCGTGAGCCGCTGATCTGGGCGGCGACCGACGAGGCACTCGCCCGGCGACGCCCCTTGCCGCTGGCGCTGTTCTCGCCCGGATGCCGGTTCCGGGAGGCGACGCTCAGCAGCCTGGACGCGGCGGGCATTCCCTATCGCGTCGCTTATGAAAGCCCCAGCATCGCCAGCATCGGCGCCGCGGTCTGCGAAGGGCTGGCGATCACCGCCATGGTCCGGCTGTCGCTCATGCCGAGCATGAAGGTGCTCGACGGCATTCACGGCCTGCCGCCCTTGCCCGATGTCGAGATCGCGCTTTACGGGCCGCGCGGTATCGCCTCGCCGGCTGCGCAGGCGGTCAAAACCACGCTGCTGACGGCGCTGGCCGTCGCCATGCCTGAGAAGCGGGCCGCGGCTTGAGGCCGGGGGGAGTTCCCAAAACCGGGAGGCCACTTTTGGGACTCTGCTTAGCTCGTTATGCCGATAAGGAGCATTGCCCCCAGCACAACAGCTCCAGTCGCCACGGCGGCAGCTCGGCTGCGCGTCAGCCAGTAAGCGATTGCGGCTGCAAAGGCCGGGACAAGCAGCAACGGAAGGATTCTCAGCACAGCCCTTGCCTTTGCAGTTGGCGCCGTCGGCGTGTCCTCTGGTTAGTACGACAGCTCTGCATCTCGCATATCAGGCGGTTGCGGCCGTTGCCGGCAGCACGTTGATTGGCTGCTTCGTGTTAACAAACTAAGCCGTCAATAACGGCCGCCGGACCCGGTCGATGGTCCGGCCGGCGATCCGGTCGTGACGGCGCTTTGGCTCGGCGCCGGCTCACGCGGCGGGGCCGAAAG
Source organism: uncultured Alphaproteobacteria bacterium (assembly GCA_963731855.1). Taxonomy (GTDB): domain Bacteria; phylum Pseudomonadota; class Alphaproteobacteria; order Rhizobiales; family Rhodomicrobiaceae; genus R-RK-3. Next base: position 24,635 of record CAVSXH010000009.1, read on the forward strand.
ATTGCGCGCGGTGAGTTGCTCGAGATCGGTCAGGCGGCAATCCTTGTCCTTGTCCGCGTAAGTGAACGCCGGATTGGGACGCTCGACAAATTCCTTCTTGTCGATCTTTTTGTCGCCATTGACGTCGTAATATTTGAACGTCGCCACGACAAAGGTTCGGTCGCTCGTTGCCAGATTGGGGAATTCGTCCTCGGTCAGGAATCCGCTGCCCGACTTGTTGGCCTTCGTGAACTTATTGGCCGCCGCCGCGCGCCATTCATCGCAGGTCACGACGCCGTCGTGGTTCTGATCGTAACTGCCGATCCCGCCAAGGAAACTCTTGTCAATGGCGGAAACCTCCGGACCTGAGGAGCCGGCACAGCTTGCCGCCAGGCCGGCGGCGGCGAGGCAGAAGATCAATCGGGCGGTTGGGATGCGCATCGGTTTTCGCGCGCTTTCTCGGGTTCATTATTCGAATTATGCAGCAATGCCAAGGCGATCTTCGTGATGGTCGAGGATTCGCCCTGACGGGTAGCAGGCGGAAAAGGCTTTTGTTGGACGGCGCGGTTCAAGGATTCTCCTCCCTTCCGCCCAACAGCATTGTCACCTGCCGCTGAGACGGGACCAGCCTTGCCGTCGTTCACATTGGCGGATGCTATGATCGCCGCATCGACAGAGCCGCAGGGAAAAAATGCAACTGTAATGTTAGTGCATCGGACCGAAAAGTGTACGCACTTTTCGGATAAATCTGATGCATAAGCAAAGAACTAGAGCGCAGCTCCGCGTTCAGCGGAGCGTCCGGCGCTCTAGGGGCCTCTGGCAATCAAAGCCAGGGACACTCCCCGTGCCCCCAAACCGTGGAGCATAGCGCCAGGTCACGCAAAACTGCCGCGACCGGAACGCCCCACTCGTGGAACACGCCCCATACGGCCAGAAACACCCCGATCGAAAGTGCCAGCGCCGGCAGATACCAGAGCCGCGACAGATAGGTGGTACGCGAAACCAGACGCACCTCTTCCGGACTTGGTTTGGCGTCCGGATGGTCCGAAATCGCGTTGACGGCGCGGCGGGCACCCGGCGTATAGGGTGCGGCGAGGGCCGCGAGCCCGATGGTGAAAGTGGCGATCGTCGGCACCAGCGGTGTCAGCAGCATGCCGGTGACGAACAGCCCTTCGTCCCAGGGCGAGCGCATCGCCTGCGTCGCCGCGGCGCGCCAATCGAACAATTCCCGGCCGAACACCGACAAAAGCAGATCGGCAAGCTCCAGCCCGATCGGCAGCACCACCGCGAGCATCGCCACGAACAAGACCGAGGTGATCAGTTCTGCGGTCAGGAAAAAGGCGACGATCAGCGCGCCCTTCCAATTGGGTGAGGCGGCTTCGATGAAGGACACATGGAAGCGGGTGATCGCCCATGACAGCCAGTCCATCATCGCGTTGAAAAGGGGCAGAATGACGAAGAATAGCAGCAGAAAGAACGCGAATTCCTTCGCCATCGTCAGCGCGATCACCGTCACCAGCACCAAGGCGATGGCAAACGCCCAGACACCCGCGAAGGCGAATGCGATGGTGAAGGCGAGCGCGAAGGCAAAGCCGCCCAATATCGCGAAAACCACGGTGCCGGCGTCTGACAGTTCCCCGGCAAGGCTGGATGCGACCGCGAAGGCAATCGCGAAGGCGAAAACCACCGCGAAGGCGCCGAGCAGAATGCGCGCGATCAGCTCAGCAAGTTCGCTGTCGCCGCCGATCTTGCGCCACATGCGCCGCGCGAACCAATAGCCGAGGCGAAACAGCGAGCCGATGACGACCGACACCATGGCCACGCCGAACAGGAACAGCAGCACCTCGCCGAAGCTGATGCGTCCGTTCTTGTAGCCGAACAGCACCGACGCCACCAGGAACAGCGCAACGGGGAAGACGAAGGCGATCGCGACGCAGCGTTCGAAGGATTGCCCGCTCCAGCGCGGCCCGAACCAGTCGTATAGCCAGGCGCTGAAGCGTCGTGTCGCGATGAGGTAGCGGGAAAATGGTGCCTCGCGGTTCAGGCGCGAGCGAAGATCGTAGCGCGACGCGGCATGGCTGAGTTGGTCCGCAACAGCGCTCGGCGGGAAGGGCAGCAGCCAGAGCAGGATGGTCGTGAGCAGGATGAGCAGCGCGGCGATCGAGCCCGTCACGCCCCACCCCTGCCACGAAATCAACTCGAGACCAGCGCCGGCCCGCATCCTGTTTACACCCCCCACCCCTGGTAGGGGGCATCCTGCAAAAGACGGGGACAAGTTGCAAGCCAAGTCTTTGGCCCGGCGCGAATTAGCGCAGGCGCGCTGCTCTCGGGCCTCGGTCACTCAAGTGGGTTCAAGAAAATTGAGCCAAATCGAGACGTTGTTTAACTTTGTTTCAATTGCGCGCGTCGAGCAGGCGGCGGGCGATCACCTGCGCCTGGATTTCGGCGGCGCCCTCGAAGATGCTCAGAATGCGTGCGTCGCACAGTACCCGGCTGACCGGATATTCGAGCGCGAAACCGTTGCCGCCGTGGATTTGCAGCGCGTTGTCGGCGGCCGCCCAGGCGACGCGGGCGGCAAGCAGCTTGGCCATCCCCGCTTCGAGATCGCAGCGCCGGCCGCCATCCTTCTCGCGCGCGGCGAAATAGGTGAGCTGCCGGGCGATCATGGTTTCCACCGCCATCATCACGATCTTGTCGGCGACACGCGGGAAGCGGGCGATGGGCTTGCCGAACTGGCTCCGCTCATTGGCGTAGCGGAGCGCCAAATCCATCGCCGATTGCGCCACGCCCACAGCGCGCGCGGCGGTCTGAATGCGGGCGGCCTCGAATGTCTGCATGAGTTGCTTGAAGCCCTGTCCTTCCTCGCCGCCGAGCAGATTTTCGGCGGGCACGGCGAAGCCGTCGAAGGAGATTTCATACTCCTTCATGCCGCGATAGCCGATCACCTCGATTTCGCCGCCGCTCATGCCCTCGGCGGGAAATGGGTTGACATCGGTGCCGCGCGGCTTCTCCGCCAAGAACATCGACAGACCCTTATAGCCGCTCTCATTCGGATTGGTGCGGGCGAGCACGGTCATCAGGTCGGCGCGGACCGGATGAGTGATCCAGGTCTTCTGTCCGGTGATGCGGTAGATGTCGCCGTCACGCACGGCGCGGGTCTTTAGTGAAGCGAGGTCGGAGCCGGTGTTCGGCTCGGTGAAGACCGCCGTGGGCAGGATTTCGCCGGACGCGAGCAGCGGCAGCCATTTCTGTTTCTGCGCATCCGTGCCGGCGCCGAGGATCAGCTCCGCCGCGATCTCCGACCTTGTGCCCAGCGATCCGACGCCGATATAGCCGCGCGACAGTTCCTCCGATACCAGGCACATCGCTTCCTTGCCGAGGCCCAGCCCGCCGAATTCCTCCGGAATTGTCAGGCCGAACACGCCGAGTTCGCTCATCTTGGTGATGATTTCGAGCGGGATATAGCTGTTGGTCAGGTGCCAGCCATGCGCATGCGGCACGATCTCGGCCTCGCTGAAGCGGCGCATTTCACCGCGCATGGTCTCCAGCGTTTCGTCGAGGCCGGTGTCGCCATAAGTTGCCGTGCCCTGGCTTTGGTTGACCAGCGTCATCAGCCGCGCGCGGATTTGCGGCGTGTTGCCGTGCTGGATCAGGCTGCGCACCGCAGCGTCCTCGCTGAAGGCCGCCTGATCTTCGGCTGCGACGCCCAGTTCGCCGAGGCGAATGAATTCGAGCTGGCTCATGGCGATGCCGCCGGCGATCTGCGCGCAATATTCGCCAAGCCCAATTTGAACGAGGAGGCTTTCGAGTTCCCCGAAGCGCCCGCTTGCACCCTGCCGATCTGCATAGGCGGCAAGCTGCTTGACGGATTCCACATAAGTGGCGAGCCAGGCAAGGCCGTGCACCCGGTGCTGCTCGCGGTCGAGGACGGCGGTGTCGGTGTTGCCGTCCGGCGCGAGAGCGGCGCGTGTGGCGCCGAGGGCCTTGCCGAGCAGCCGTTCAGCGGCAGAAGCGGCATCGGCCGCCCGCCCGGGCAACGCGCCGATATCAACTGCGTGGCCGGGTTGGGTTGTGTCTGCCGCCAAGCTCATCAATGCTCTCCCATGGCCGGTCGGCCGCTATCGTCGATGTTCCGCGGAGGAACCGCCGAACAGCCGGCCGAAAAAGCCTCGCTTGGCCGGTTTGGCGGCGGGCGCCGCCTGTGCCGCAGGAACCGGTTCTGCGGCGGAAACCTCGTCCGCCGTCTCGCTAGTCGCGGGCGCGGCTGCCGCGACCGGCTCCACCTGCGCCTCGACCAAGGACGATGAGGCAGCAGCGGACGCCGTCTCTTCGGCTACCGGTTCAGACGCTACGACGACCGGGGCCAGTTCCAGCGCTTCAGGCTCAGCTTCCGGAACAGCGATCGCCGCCGTTGCAATAGCAAGCTCCTCCAACGGCATCGGTTGCTCGACCATTGCAGCAGCCTTCTCCAGCTCCGCAACCTGCGGCTCAGCTTCCGCGACAACGGGCTGCTCCGGCGTCACTGTCTGGTCCGACGCTTGCGGCTCCGTCACCTCTTCGAACTCGACCGTGAGGCCGTCTGCCTTTTCGACAGCGGCAAGCGCCTCGGCGCCGGTCTCCTCCAACGCAATCAGGGCCTCTGCTTCGGCAGAAAGGGCAGCTTGGCGTTCCGTTTCGGACGCAGGATCGCTCCCGCTTTCAGCGGCCGGTTCCTGACGATCAGATGCGCCACGCTGCGTGCCAGCGAGTTCGAATTCGTTGAGATAGCAGGGCTCGGAGCTACGACTTTCTGAGCCCCCGTCATCGAAAGCCTCGCCGATATCCTGCGCCATCATTTCGGCCTGCTCGGCTGCCGTAGCGGGAGCAGCCGTTTCTGACACCATAGCGGCCGCCGGAGCAGCGCTGCCATTGAGCGCCGCCGCGGGCCTGGCGTCAGCGGCTGACACTTGCTGCACGCGCTTCCATGCAGCCTCGGCAAGATCGTCGAAACCGGTGCGCGGCTCCGGCTCTGGTTCCGGCGCCGCTGCTTCGGGCTCTGGCTGCGGCGATTGCGGGGTTGCCATTTCGGCCGGCGTTTCCGGGACCGGCTGCGCCTGAGGCATCAGCACATTCTCCAGCGCCGCGATGACCCGCGCCGCCTCCTCATGCGCGATGCCGGATAGCTGTGCGGCCTCACGCCGAAGCAGTGCCAGAGCGCCCTCGAAGCCGTCAGGGCGTTCGATCTCGCCACTTCCGATGACCGGCGGGAGTATCTGCAACTGGCCGAGAAGATTGGCGGCGGAGTAATAGCTGTTGCCGCTCAGCTTTTCCTCGATCAGCCCGCGTGTGGCCAGGGCGGCGGCGACAAGGCCAGTGGCGTGTCTGGCTGCGGGAGGGCCCGCGTGAACGGCGGTGACCGGCTCGGATGGCGTCTCAACTTCGGCGAGGCGGATGGCGCCCGTCGCCTGCGGCATGCCGAAAGAATTGGCGCTCGGCGTGATGATCTGGGCGGGCTCCTCGGAGCCGGCAGTAGAGGCCGGCGCGCCGCTGACTTCCGGGGGTGTTTGCGGTTCGGCGGGCGAACTCGGCGGGGGTGGGATTTCCGGTCCTGGCGAACCGTCCGGCTGGGCGGGGCTGTCGGGCACGACGGGAACATCCGGCGTCGAAGGCGTATCGGGCTGTGCGGGGGTATCCGGCGTCTCGGGCACCTCAGGCCCGCCTGCGGCCCTGACCGTGGGAGCGCCGCCGGCGAGCCTGGCGCTGATCAGGGTAAACACCGAGCGGGCGACTTCGTCCGAGAGCTCGACGCTGGTTGCCAGCGAATCCAATTGTTGCACGATCATGTAATATTCGTTTCCGGTCAGCTGTTCGGCGGCTTTGGCCCTCAGCTCCCGGATGCCGGCAATGATGTCCGCTTTGCCGTTATCCATGTCTGCCCCCTGTTTGGATTTGGTGAAATCTAAAGCGCCACTTTAGCCAAACTCATCTCCGGGGCTAGCCGAAACACGACCAAAATCCGGTGTGACCGACGAAAAATCGTACCGGGACTTCAAACTCGCGCTTGGACCTTACCCGAAGCGGTTCTGGCTGACTTCGATGACGTCCTCGAAGGTGCGCATTCCTGGATGCAAAGCGCTCACCATCACCGCCATGTTCCCGGGCAAATGCTGATTTTTCCACATCCGCATATGCGCCTTGGGGATGTCGGACCAGGGCAGCACCTCGGACATGCACGGGTCGACCCGGCGCTCGATGACCAGGCGATTGGCCTGGCTCGCCTGCAGCAGATTGGCGAAATGCGAGCCTTGGACGCGCTTTTGATGCATCCAGAGATAGCGGGCATCGAGCGTCAGATTATAGCCGGTCGTGCCCGCGCAGATGACGACCATGCCGCCGCGCTTGACCAGGAAGACCGAAACCGGGAAGGTCAACTTGCCGGGGTGCTCGAAGACGAAATCGACATTGTTGCCCTTGCCGGTGTGCTCCCAGATGGCGGCGCCGAATTTGCGCACTTCCTTGAACCATTCGGCATATTCGGGCGTGTTGACCGTGGGCATCTGCCCCCAGCAGTTGAAATTCTTGCGATTGATGACGCCCTTCGCCCCGAGCTGCATGACGAAATCGCGCTTGTCGTCATCGGAAATCACGCCGATGGCGTTTGCGCCCGACACGGCGATGAGCTGCACGGCGAATGAGCCAAGCCCGCCCGACGCGCCCCACACCAGCACATTATGGCCCGGCCGCAGCACATGCGGGCGATGGCCGAACAGCATCCGGTAGGCGGTGGCGAGCGTCAGCGTGTAGCAGGCGCTCTCTTCCCAGGTGAGATGGCGCGGGCGCTCCATGAGCTGGCGGTCCTGCACGCGGCAGAATTGCGCGAACGACCCATCCGGCGTCTCATACCCCCAGATCCGCTGGCTGGACGAGAACATCGGGTCGCCGCCATTGCATTCCTCGTCGTCGCCATCGTCCTGATTGCAGTGGACGACCACTTCGTCGCCAACTTTCCAGCGCTTCACCTTCGAGCCGACCGCCCAGACGATCCCCGCAGCATCCGACCCGGCGACATGATAGGGGTTCTTATGCACGTCGAGCGTGGATATCGGCTGGCCGAGGGCCGCCCAAACGCCGTTGTAGTTGACGCCGGCGGCCATGACGAGAACGAGCACATCGTGACTGTCGAGATCCCAGGTGGGCACGACCTCGACCTGCATGGCCTCATCGGGGGGCCCGTGCCGGTCCTTCCGGATCACCCAGGCATACATGGTCTTCGGGACGTGGCCCAGCGGGGGAATTTCGCCGATCTCGTAGAGGTCTTTCCTGGCGGCCTGGCCGCCGGGGATCGATGAGAGCGCTGGTTCTGACATGGCTTACTCCTCCGCCTCCGCCGCTTTAGAGCGGTCCCGCCCCCGGACGGCTAACATGACTGCCGGACGACGCTTTCCGCGTCCCCGCCATTGTAGAGCAATAGTTTTAACGCGAGATGGTTCGCCATCTTCTGTCGCATTGCAAGATAATTCTTGCAATGCAGCATGACGCTGAAATGGCTGATGCGGGGTGGTTCGGGCGATCTGGTGCGCCGGAGAATTCGGAGCGGAATGTTAAACAATTGTCTTATTTTGGAGGCAAATCGTCGGGCGGCGAGGGAAGGTTATGAAATGACAATCAATGTCGAGGTCAGGCAAGTTGGTGCCGATCCCATCGCGGTGGTTCGCCTGCGCGCGAGGCCGGATCAGCTTTCGCGCCTCGTCCCCGATGCATGCGGCCGGGTTTGGAATTTCGTCCGTGCGTCCGGCTATACCGAAGCGGGGCGCCACATCGCCGTTTATCTTGACGGCGAAATCAATCTCGAAGTCGGCGTGGAAGCGACACCGGCCTTCTTGGAGGGCGAGGATGTCCATCTGTCGGCGACACCGGCGGGCTCTGCCGCCCACGCAGCGCATATCGGCCCCTATGACCGCTTAGGCGATACGCATGACGCCATTCACGCCTGGTGCGCCCGGCATAATTATCGCCTGGCGGGGCCGCGCTGGGAAGTCTACGACCACTGGACAGACGACCCGTCCCAGCTCAGGACCGACATCTTCTATCTGTTGGCCTGATCAACGCCCAGCACCGTCACCTTCAGCGGCATCCCGCCCCGCGTTCAGCGGAGCGTCCGGCGCTCTAGCTCGATGGGTTCCAGATAATTGCGCGACACGACCGGCGCCGCCGCTTGCGGAGCTGCTCGGCGAAGGCATCCTGATTGATACAAGCGACAGACCGGAACCACGCCGTGAAGCCCCACAGCTTATGGGCGGCAAGCTGGGCCCGCAGCCGCAACAGGCGCTTGTCGTCGCGGGCTTCCAGCCTCGCGACGGCTCCTACCCTCAACAAAAACGAACTGTCCGACCACGGCATAAATCTCCACCGCATACATCCCGCCGATACCTCCATCCCGGAAAGAATCAGCCTAGTTAGTGGCCCGTTATTACTCCGCCACACGGCAGCACAACCCGGCCGCTCCACCAGCCGACTTTTTGCGCCGCCGCCTACACGTGGTATGGAGGTAAACAACATTTTACCGCAATTTAACTAAATTTTTGCTAATACTGTTGCGCTCAGGCTATGGCTATGCTTTGTTGATGGTCTAGATTGCTGTATTCAAGGCAACATTCACGCTTTCGCCACAAAAATGTCGGGGCACGCTGGATCGTGCGTTGGCTGTTCCACCCTTGGCGGCGAGAACTTACCTAGCCAACTTTCTAAACTCGCGGCGTTTCGGGCAGAGCTCCGCGAAGTTTGTATCTGTTCTACTCAATATCAGGATCTTTAGGGGAGGATCTAACGTATTTTGAGGGAATAATGTCCCAATTATCAGTTGTACTGGTGCATCCGAACCGGCTGTTCTCCGACGGGTTAAAGAAAATCTGTGAGAATGGACGATATAAGTTGATCTATGCGGGTGGAAGCTATGGACACTTTCATTCCGATCATGGGCGCGCGAGTGAGGCCGCGGTGTTTATAGTGGGCGGTCCCAACGCTGCGGAAAACGTCCAGGCTCTTCGGACCTATTACAGTAGATCGATTATTTTGCTCGTTGGCGGGGACGGGCAGGACGAAGAGATCAACCAGTCCATGGCGGCCGGAGCCAACTGCTATTTGCGGGAAACGACCAGTGGTGACCTGCTGCTGAAGACTTTGGATATCTTTACGCAAAAGGAGGTCGTGCTGTGCGCCGACTTCGCCTGCCAGAAATCGCCTCGCAGCGAACCATCGGCATCCTCCATGCCGCTTGCCGAGATCGCTGTCAGTGGGTCGGCGCCCAATAACCTCGAATTCAATGGATTTGCGTCGTCTCTCCCGGACAGTCCCACGATCGCGCCGCAGGGATTGCAGCTATCGGCCCAGGAGTCCGTCATTCTGCGGGGCCTGGTGGAGGGCCACCCAAACAAGATTATCGCCAATCGCCTGCAGATCACCGAGGCAACGGTGAAGGTCCATGTCAAAGCGATATTGCGCAAGATACGGGCCAAAAATCGCACTCAGGCGGCAATTTGGGCCGTCAGGCATTGGACCCAACCGAAGGCCGATCCGTCATCGACGAATGGCTGGTCCCGCGATCAAAGTCTCAGCTAATTTGCGACCGGCCTCAGGCTACCGGCTCGCCTTTCCGATGGGCGGTGGTGACCGTACAGAGGTTTTAGAGGCGGGGACGAGATTATCAGCGGTTTTTTCCTGCACCTCAGTCGGTGCTTTGGCTTCCGCCACGGGCGCGCGCGTGTTCTCCTCGTCCGGATTAAGGCCAGATGTCTTCGGATTGAGTGCGAACGGCTGCACCTTGTAACTCACCTCCAAAACGTCACCAGGACTGAGCAGCGTGTCCTTGGTGGCCGTAATCGGCGTGGGCTCGCGGGCTGGATCGGACCGCGTCAGCGTTAGGTCGTAGCTCAAAACGGATGTGTTCGCCAGGCGAGGGGCGTCGGCCTGCTCGCGGTGCAATTTCAACATGCTCTGGGCTGACCGAAAGGCGATATTCAGCTCAAGGATCCGGGCTTCCGTTTCCCTCAATTCATTCATAAGGCGCGTCTGCCGGTCACGGTTCAGGTCTTCCAGGCGGATGTCCAGATCCCCTTGCGTCACTTCCAAACGTGAAATATCGGCGCGAAGCCGGTGAATGACCGCCTGTTGTTGGGCCTCCTGCCGCTCCAGGTCGAATTGCGTCACTCTGCGCCCCAATCCCCCGTCTGCGAGCTTCTCGTACCGCGCCAAATACTCCTTGATCAACTCCACCTGTTGTTCGGTCGCCCCGATTTCGTTCTTCATGGATTGCATCTGCGCGTTCAACCTTGGTCGCTGCCGCTGCAGGAGGTCGATGGCGTTTTCATTGGCGGTAACGGCGCTTACCAGCTGGGCTTGTTCATTCCTGATGAGGGCGGCGATGTAGGCGCTGTCAGCGTCCTTCTGTTCGATCTGCGGCAGGCTCATCGTTTTCTGGTTCGCGAGCTCCGCCCTGATCCTGACGAGGCGGATGATCGCGGCGTTGCGCGCGGCCGAGGCCGTCTCCACCCGCTCGATTGCGGTCAACAACGCTGTCGCATCCGCTACGGCGGTCGATTCTTTTCTCCTGAAGCCGCCGGCAAGTCCAATCGCTGCAGACGCACGCAGGCCGAAGCGGAAAGAATGCGCGCCGGGGGTTTGCACGTCGCCGATCACATAGACGGGCCTGAATTCGTTGATTCGAACGCTGACGACAGGCCGCTTGATGAGACCGCTGTCGAGCCGGCCGGCGACCATGCGCTGGCACTCGTCCAAGGTGAGGGCCGCCACGCGCACCGCGCCGACGAGGGGCATCTGAACGTAGCCGGCCGCATCGATGGTGAACTCGCCGGACAGATCGCCCTGGCCGAGCACCGCTATTGCGATTTTGTCCCCTATGCCGAGCCGGTATTGGGCCAGTTCATCGGCGCCGGCTGCGCCCTGCGCTCCCAGCCCACCGAGCAACAGGCTGCATGCAAGACACGCCAAGAGGCGGATACGGAGCTTCATGATATTCGCCATATTCGCCCAGGTTGCAGCGCCGATCGTTTCGGCATCGAGCCATTTTATCAGCCCAGCTCTAAGCCGGCATCGGACAATATCGAGCTATACTTTTGAGTAGGTTGTGCGCCAGCCCCCCAACGCGTAGAGCCGCCCAGCGCCGATCGGGCGACTAAGGAATTACACCTACATTTTTGAGTACTCCTCGCGCTCTATTGCGATCGCACGAAGCCCCGCAAGTCGTACCCCTGAAATTTTCTGGATAAATTTGAACAGTTTGCCCACTGTTTTACGTAAAATTTTGATGTGTTTGGAGCAAAAAAATCAACTAACAAAACAATGCCTTCATCGGCGGCAGGTTTTTAACGGGTGTAGTTATGAAGCGGCGTATTTTAGTTACGGGTGGCGCGGGATTTATTGGCTCCCACCTTTGCAACAAGCTTCTCGCTAGTGGCGAGGAAGTTCTTTGCGTTGATAATTATTTCACGGGATCCAGAGCAAACATCAGTTCGCTCATTGGCCGTGCCGACTTCGAGGTATTGAGGCACGACATCACATTCCCGCTCTACGTCGAAGTCGACAAGATTTACAACCTGGCCTGTCCCGCATCGCCCATCCATTACCAGCACGACCCGGTGCAGACGACGAAGACAAGTGTCCTCGGCGCGATAAACATGCTCGGATTGGCCAAGCGCCTCCGGGCGCGCATCCTGCAGGCCTCGACCAGCGAAGTTTATGGCGATCCTGACGTTCACCCGCAAACGGAAGACTATTGCGGCCTGGTGAACGTCAGTGGGCCTCGCGCCTGTTACGACGAAGGAAAGCGCTGTGCCGAGACGCTGTTTTCCGACTATCGCCGCCAGCATCGTTTGAGCGTCCGGGTTGCGCGGATCTTCAACACCTACGGGCCAAACATGCACCCGCAGGACGGCAGGGTGGTTTCGAATTTCATCGTGCAATCGCTCAAGGGCGAGCCGCTGGCTATATACGGAACAGGCCAGCAGACCCGGTCTTTCTGCTATGTCGAAGACCTCGTGGACGGGCTCACCCGCCTGATGGATTGCGAGACGGAGCTCGATAATCCCGTCAATCTCGGCAATCCCGTCGAGATAACCATCCGCGATCTGGCTTCGACCATCATCGACCTGACAGGGTCGAAATCGACTTTGGAATATCGCTCCAAACTCCAGGACGATCCCCGCCAACGCTGTCCCGACATCAATCGGGCGAAAGAGCTGCTGCATTGGAGCCCCCGCATCGGGCTTAACGAGGGATTGCAGCGGACGATCAAATATTTCGACCAGCTCCTCTCGCGCGACGACCCGGTTGTGCATCGGTTTTCCGGGAGGGCCGTCGCATGAGTGACCGCCAACGAGCAACGGCGTGCGTCATTGGCGTCGACGTCAGCGCGATTACCATGTCGGACGCGCTCGACCAGATCGAGGCCTGGATTGCAGGGCGTTCGAGGAACTATGTGTGCATCACCAGCGTGCATGGCGTGATCGAAAGCCAGGACGATCTGCGCCTGCGCGAAATCTACAATCGTGCGGGACTGGCAACGCCGGACGGCATGCCGCTCGTGTGGATGAGCCGCGCTCTCGGTCATAAACGGACCGAGAGGGTGTACGGGCCGGATCTCATGCGCGCGCTGAGCGCCCTTTCAGCCGCCCGCGGCTACCGGCAATTCTATTATGGCGGAGGCGAAGGTGTCGCCGCGCAGCTTTCCCGCACACTCACGCGCGACTATCCAGGCCTCCAGGCCGTAGGGCATCACTGCCCGCCATTTCGCGAGCTCACCGCCGAGGAAGATCGCCAAATCGTGGCCCAGATCAATGCAGCGCGGCCAGACATCGTCTGGGTCGGGCTGAGCACACCCAAGCAGGAACATTGGATGGCTGCTCACCTGGGCAAGATCGAAGCTCCGGTGATGATCGGCGTGGGTGCCGCTTTTGACTTCGTGCCAGGCCTCAAGCGGCAAGCGCCGGTCTGGATGCAGAGACGTGGCCTGGAGTGGCTGTTCCGCCTGGCAACAGAGCCGCGCCGTCTATCCCGCCGATATCTATCCATCGTCCCGAGATTTCTGGCGTTGGCGGGATGGCAGCTCTTAAGCCGCCCGCCCTGGCCTAGCGATCGCGTTAGATCCCGGCAGCCGCGGAATAGCTGAGGAGCGCACGGTGGCTGAGATTGCGCCTCACTCCTCCCCGATCGCAGACGAGGGGCGGCATAGACCCGGGCTGGACGACGGCCGCGGGATCCGCCGGACGGGCCAAGGACCTGCACCAGCCCCCCGTCTGCTGGCGGCGTCGCTGCTGCTCGGCGATGTGGCAGCGGGACTGATGAGCGTCTCGGCAGAGCGCGCCATCAGCAATTGGGCTGGCATCTTCCCTGAAAGCAACTCAATCGGACCGATCTTCTTGCCGCTCTTGGCGGCCAGTTGCATCCTGTTCGACTTATATGGCCAAGGCCCGTCAAATCTGCTGAGCCGGTTCAGGCGCCGGGTTGCGGCGCTCTATGCCGCGGCACTTGCAACGGCACTTATCTGCGCAGCCCTGTGGGGAACCCCCACTGTATTCATTCATGCGGCTGCCTGTGTCTTCCTGCTCCTGCCGCTCAGCATCTATACCGAGCAGGCTATCGTTCGCCGCTTGACGCTGGCGCCGCCCGCGATCTGCGTGTTCGACCTTCCGGCGGGTTCGTCCGGCCGATCTCCGCGTATTTACGCTGCCACAAAGCGCCTGCTCGATTGCCTGATCGTCATATGCGCGGCAGTCGTCGCGCTCCCGCTGATTCTGCTAGCGGTCGTGGCCATCAAGATCGCCGATCCAGGCAGAGCTTTCTATTGGCAAAATAGGGTCGGCCGCGGCGGGGCAGTCACGCCCATCCTGAAGCTGCGTACCATGTACGGTGATGCGGAACAGCGTCTCGAACGTCATCTGCAGAACAACGGCGCAGCGCTGGCGGAATGGCAAAACTTCTGCAAGCTGCACGACGACCCCAGGATCTTGCCCGGGCTCGGCCATTTCCTGCGCCGAACCAGCCTGGACGAGCTTCCTCAGCTTTGGAACGTGCTGCGCGGCGATATCGACTCTGGTCGGACCGCGCCCGTTCCCGGCCTATCACATCGCCAGGTTCGACCCTGAATTTCAGAAAAGACGCGCAAGTGTCACCCCTGGCCTTACCGGGCTCTTGCAGGTGGCGGCGCGGAGCGATGCCGATCTGAAGACGCAGCAGGCCCTGGATCTGCTCTACATCGAAAACAGGTGTTTTTGGCTTGATCTCTACATTCTCATACAAACCCTCCCGGCTGTTCTGAGCGGCAAGGGTGCGCGGTGAATGTTCGCGAGGAAAATCGGGAGTACCGCGTTGGAGATCTCGCGCAAGCTGTGCGCCGACAATCTGGTACCGGGTCTGACTTTCGCGGGCACCATCAAGCTCGAAAGAGTATTTGCGGGGAACGCGGTGACTTGCTCTTCGTAAAAGCAGCAGCTCAGGAATCCAAGAACATGAAAGAAAGATCTGCCTGCACACCGACACTTTCGATCGGACTACCTGTCTACAATGGTGAGAATTTTTTGGGCGAAGCGCTGGAGTGCTTTCTTGCGCAAAGCTTCCCAGATTTCGAGCTTCTCATCTGCGACAATGCTTCGACTGACCGCACGGCAGAGATTTCTTCAGCCTATGCCCGCCGCGATCCGCGTATCCGCTATCACCGCAACGGCCGGAATATCGGCTCCGCCGCAAACTTCCGGGCCGCATTTCATCTGACACAGGCGCCGCTCTTCAAATGGGCCGCTCATGACGACCTCTATGAGCCGAATTACCTCGCCAGCTGTATGGAGATCCTGCGCAGCCGGCCAGATGTCGTTCTAGCGCACAGCGCAACGGGTTTCATCGACGATGCCGGCCGGTCGTTTCCCTTCGATGCCAGGACGGGACGATATCTCGATCCAGTTACCGGCTTTCCGCAGACCCCCGACGAAACCGCGCTGGGAGACCACGGCCATCCCGCCCGACGCTTCTGGCAGGTCCTCTCTCGTGCGCGTTGGGGATCGCATATCTTCGGCGTGATGAGGCGAGATGCGCTGGAGCGGACTCGGCTTCTGGCCGACTTTGCCGGCAGCGACCGCGCTGCATTGGCAGAGCTTGCCCTTATCGGACGCTTCAAATCGAGCACAGCCAGGCTCTATCTCAAGCGTTTCCATGCGACGGGGTCCTGGGCGCTCAGTCACGCGGAGCTGAAAAGCTTCGTGGGAGAAGCCGGGCGTTACTCACGCCGTTATCGCCAGCTCGAGGCCTTCCTGTCGGCACCTTGGAACAAGCCGGTGGATCTTGCCACGAAGGCGATCTGCGAAGGGATGGTTGTTGCCCATTGCGGGCGAACCCTGGCCGATATCGCGCGCCGCAAGGATACGAATATCGAGAAACAGGGGCGTGCCTGGCAACTCCACGCCGAACGCAAAGGTGAAGCAGAGGAGCTCCCACAATGAAAACCGTCTTATTCTGCGGCGGGCTTGGGACCCGGATCAGGGAATATTCCGAAGCGATCCCGAAACCGATGATCCCGGTGGGGGAGAAGCCAATCCTCTGGCATTTGATGCAGTATTACAGCCAGTACGGACACCGCGATTTCGTGCTTTGCCTGGGCTACAAGGCGAACACCATCAAAGAGTACTTTTTCAAATACCGCCCGCAGACCTATGCGGACTGCGTTGTTTCCGGATTTGGGGACAAGGTGGAAATACTCGGCAATCCGCAGAATGAATGGCGGATCACCATGATCGACGCCGGCATTTGGCGCAATATCGGTGAGCGCCTGTGGGCCGTCCGCGAGCACCTCCAGCATGAGGAGATGTTCCTAGCCAATTACAGCGACGGTCTGGCAGACGTCGATCTGCCGGCGATGATCGCGGCCTTCAAGGAGAGCGGCAAGGTCGGCTGCTTCCTGGCCGTCCGGCCGTCTTTCAGTCTGCACTTCGTCGACATCGACGCGTCCGGCGCCGTGAACCGGGTCATGCCGAGCGAAGCCACGGACCTCTGGATCAATGGCGGGTTCTTTATCTTTCGGCCCGAGCTGTTCGACTATATGCGCGACGGCGAAGAACTGGTCGAAGCGCCGTTCCAGCGGCTGATCGAAGCCAACCAGCTGTTGGCCTTCAAGCATGAAGGCTTCTGGCGGCCGATGGATACCCTGAAGGACAAAGAGGTGTTGGAAGATCTGGTCGAGCGCGGGGAAATGCCGTGGCTTGCCGGGCCAGGTAAAGCTGGCCAGGCTGCAAATTTGCGCCGGAGGGCGTGATGCTGCCGCTCAAGCTGGCCAGCCCCGGCGAGACGCTGTCAGTGCTTTGCATCGGCGCGCATGCCGACGACATCGAGATCGGTGCGGGCGGCACTCTGCTCGGCTGGATTGCCAATGGCTGGCGGCTCGACGTTCATTGGGCCGTCCTGAGCGCGCGGCGCCAGCGAGCGGATGAAGCCTTTGCCTCGGCGACGGCTTTTTGCCAGGGAGCGCAGCGTCTTACGATCGAGTTGGCCGGGTTTACCGACGGCTTCTTTCCGTATGAGGGTCAGCAGATCAAATCCTGGTTCGAGGACCTCAAGTCGAAATGCGGTCCGGATATCATTTTTTGTCATTGGCGGGATGATGCCCACCAGGATCACCGCGAAGTTTCCAAGCTGACCTGGAACACCTTCCGGGACCATCTCATCTGCGAGTACGAGATTCCCAAATGGGACGGCGATCTTGGCCGTCCCATTCTCTACAACCCGTGCAGCGCCGCGATAATACAGCGCAAGATCGCGCTGCTGGTCCAGCATTTCGGCAGCCAGACGAGCAAGGACTGGTTCCGGCCCGAGACATTCAGTGCCCTCGCGCGGCTTCGGGGCAATGAATGCCGGGCGGCCGAGGGGTTTGCCGAAGCCTTCCATGCGCGAAAGCTGACTATGGGTTGAGCTGAGTGCTGTGTTCAATGTCGGTCAGAAGGATAATCAACCGTGATCTTCCAGGAAACAAAGTTGAGCGGCGCCTTTATTATCGATCTCGAGCGCCGGGTCGATGAGCGGGGCTTTTTCGCCCGGACATTCTGCCAGGACGAGTTTGCCGAGCACGGTCTCAAGCCGGTCATCGCGCAATCGAACGTCGCCTCTAACCTCAGGAAGGGCACGTTGCGCGGCATGCACTTCCAGTATCCGCGGGCGGCCGAAACCAAGCTGGTGCGTTGCACGCGCGGCGCCATACTCGACGTGATCGTCGATCTGCGCCCGGAAAGCCCGACCTATCTGCAGCACATCTCGGTGGAGCTGACGCAAGCCAACATGCGGGCTCTCTATGTGCCGGAACGTTTCGCACATGGCTATCAAACCTTATGCGATGACACGGACACGACTTATCAGGTGGGCGAGTTCTATACCCCCGCGGCTGAAGGCGGCCTCATGTATGACGATCCCGCTTTGGCGCTTGAATGGCCGCTTCCCATCGCCGTCATCTCTCAGAAGGATCTGAATTTTCCTGCGCTGGCCAAAATCGAAGGCGAGCTGAAAAGGAAGATGTCGCAATCCTCGCGGCCGCCCGGCGAGAACACTCGCGACGATGCCGAGTCCGCGCATGTTTGATGGATCGTTCAAGTCAATCTGAGGCCAGCCATGTGGATCCTCGACGAGTTGCTCAGCGTACGTGAGAAGTCAGGCAAGCCGATCCGCGTCGGGATCGTCGGGGCCGGCTTTATGGGCCGCGGTCTGGCCAATCAGATCGCGAACAGCACGACGGGCATGCGTGTCGTGGCGATTTCAAATCGCAAGATCGACCGCGCTGTCGATGCCTTGCGCTATGCCGGCTTCGGCGATGTCGTCACCGCTGAAGGCCCCAAGCGGTTAGAGGCCGCGATCTCGATGGGCCATCCCGTCGCGACCGAGGACGCCATGCTCCTGGCGCAAAGTCCGTCCGTCGACGTGCTGGTTGATGTGACCGGGTCGGTGGAGTTCGGCGCGCGCGTGGCGCTCGAGGCCTTCCGCAACGGCAAAGACGTCGTGCTCATGAACGCCGAACTGGACGCAACGATCGGCCCGATCCTGCGCTGCTATGCGGAACGCCACGGCGTGATCATGACGGCATGCGAAGGCGACGAGCCCGGTGTCCAAATGAACCTTTATCGCTGGGTGAAGGGACTGGGCCTGACCCCTCGTGTCGTGGGCAACATCAAGGGGCTGCAGGACCCCTATCGCACGCCGGAGACGCAGAAGGGATTTGCCGAACGCTGGGGCCAGAACCCATCCATGGTGACGAGCTTCGCGGACGGCTCCAAGATCAGCTTCGAGCAGACGATCGTCGCGAATGCGACCGGCTTTCAGGTGCTGCATCGGGGAATGTCGCGCGGCCGGGTCTATAATGGCGACGTGATGAGCATCGGCGAAATCTATGATGTCGAGCAAGTGCGGGAGCTTGGCGGCATCGTCGACTATGTCGTTGGCACGCCGCTCACCAAGGTCTACTGCCTGGCAGAGCATCCGGACCCCAAGCAACGGCATTACCTTGAGTTGTACAAGATGGGGAAAGGACCGCTCTATTCGTTCTTCGTGCCCTATCACCTCGTTCACTTCGAGGTCCCCAACGCCATCGCCCGCGTGGTCCTGCTTCGAGATGAGGTGACGAAGCCCTTAGGCGGTCCGGTCGTGGAAGTCTGCGCTGTCGCCAAGCGCGATCTCAGGGCAGGCGAGGTTCTCGACGACTACGGGATGTTCATGACCTATGGCGAGGCGGTCAATTCGGACGAAATGTCTCATCGGCGGTACCTGCCGGAAGGGCTTGTCCAGGGCTGCGCCGTAAAGCATGACCTGAGCAAGGACGAGGTCATTACCTATGACGATGTTGACCTCCCCCAGGGCCGCATCGCGGACCGGCTTCGTGCCGAGCAATATGTGATGTTCCGTGGGGATCGCTGGCTTGAGAGGCATTTAAGCGGCAGCCCGTTGCGGCCGGAAGCGGCGCTCGGGGTTCATGCAGGTCTGCCGCCAGGCTAGAGCCTTTTCCGTTCCGATTGAATCGGAACGGGGCTCTACTCCTTTGTTTTGTCGCATTTTCTCGACGCAAACCGGTATCCACTTTGCTGGAAAATGCTCTAGAGCGCCGGACGCTCGCAGAACGCGGAGCTGCTCTCTAAAGCGTGATCGGATCAGGTGGATACCCCTCTCGTAATCCCCGCGCAGGCGGGGACCCAGTAAACTATTAAGTCTGCGGAGTACTGGGTCCCCGCCTTCGCGGGGATTGCGGGCTGAGTGTAGGGTAGGCGATCCTAAGCCGATCGCGCTCTAGTTCTTTGTTGGTGCATCGGATTTATCCGAAAAGCGCGTACACTTTTCGGTCCGATGCACTAAAGCCGCATGACTCCGCGCGCCCTTACGCCGCTTTCTGATCGTGCGCAGACGGATTGAGGTCTCGCGACCCGGCCTGCGGTGTCTGTCTGACCTGCATTTCAATCCACGGATAGAGCTGTTTCAAGCCGTCGAGGAGCGGCATTTGCGGTTTCCACCCCAGCATTTTCTCGATCAGCTCATTGTGCGAGCTTCGCCCGCGAACGCCGACTGGGCCCGGGATATTCCTTATGTCGAGCCTCTTTCCGGCGATGTGGATGATTTCACGGGCCAAGTCGTTGATGGATAGCATCTCTTCCGAGCCGATATTGACGGGCCCCTGGAAGTCCGAGCGCATCAGCCGAATGGTGGCCTCCACGCACTCATCGATATAGAGGAATGACCGCGTCTGCTGTCCGTCGCCCCAGACCTCGATGGATCCGCCGTCGCGCGCCTCGGCGACTTTGCGGCATAGGGCCGCCGGGGCCTTTTCGCGGCCGTCGCGCCAAGTGCCCTCAGGCCCGAAAATATTGTGATAGCGGGCGACACGGGTCTCCATGCCGTAATTGCGATTATACGCAAGATACAGCCTCTCGCTGAAAAGCTTCTCCCACCCATACTCGCTGTCAGGGGCTGCCGGGTAGGCGCTGTCTTCCCGCATCACGGGGGCGGCCGGGTCGCGCTGATTGTACTCCGGGTACATGCAAGCAGACGATGAATAGAAGACACGTTTGGTATTTCGCCTTCTGCAGACCTCAAGAATATTAATGTTGATTGCCGCAGAATTGTGCATGATCGCGGCGTCGTGCTCGCCGGTGAAGATGTAACCTGCGCCGCCCATATCCGCCGCAAGCTGATACACCTCATCAAAACGACGGTCGACCACCGCGCGGCAATTGGAGGGCTCGCGAAGGTCTGCGATCAGGAAGTCGTCGGCTTCCGTCTCTGAGAACTCAGGATATTTCAGGTCTACTCCACGAATCCAGCAACCCTGGGTTTTCAGTCGCTTAACCAGGTGCGATCCAATGAAGCCGCCAGCGCCCAGTACCAGTGCCTTTTTCATCGCGTCGGTCCCGTTCTTGAGAAGCGGTGCTTATGGGTGGCTCTCAGCGGGCATATGTCCCGCGAGGGCAACAAGATCCCCCCAGCAAACATAGTGTTGCGCCGGAATTTTATCTAATGAACTTCTGATAGCGACCATACCCCTTAAGAACAGTTCCAAAAGTGCTGGCAAAGCGATCAAACTCGCGCACTGGATTACATGGCGAATATCACCTGCTGTGTTCTCCTCCCAATGAACACGAACGTATTGTCGAGTGAGCCCGCATGCGAGCAGGTGCATGGGTCGAAGTCAGAAGCAGGGAGGAAATCCTTGCAACGCTGGATAAGGATGGCCGGCTTGAGGGCTTGCCCTTCATGCCGGAGATGCTTCAATTCTGCGGCAAGCGTTTCCCCATTTATAAGAGCGCCCATAAAAGCTGCGACACCGTCAGCGGCCGATATATCGGCTTGCGCGCCGAGCGCTGCGTTCACCTCGAGCATCGTTGCGACGGCCGCCATCACGGCAACTGCCAGGCGGGCTGCCTGCTGTTCTGGAAGGAGGCCTGGCTGAAGCCTCTGGATGGGGAGGAGGCGGGCGAAGGTGAACTCACGAAGCGATCCGCCTCGCATTGCACGGAAGCGGACCTGATCGATGCGGCCTGCGTCCAGCAAGGGCGCGATCCCGTTTACTCCTGCCAGGCCACCGCGCTTTTGCAGTATACCCGCCCACTCAAATGGTGGGACGCGCGGCAATATGCCGAAGCCTATCGCTCGGCGAACCACTCCGCGTCGGAGATCATGCGCGGGCTGACCTATCTTTTCTACTACTACGCATTAAGCCGCCACCCCCGCTTCGGCGCGCCCTGGCGCTGGCTGTACGACAGGGCCCGCCCGCTTTGGCGCGGCGTTGCCTTTCCCCGGCGGAAGGGAACGATCCCGCTGGGGCAACAGGCGCCAAGAGCTGATCTCGGCCTCAAGACCGGCGACCTTGTCCGGGTGAAATCCTATGAGGCAATCCTGGCGACGCTGGACGAGAACTGCTCGAGCCGGGGGCTCGCATTCGACGCCGAGCTGGTCCCTTATTGCGGCAATGTCTACCGCGTGAAGACGAGGGTCCATCAGTTCCTGGACGAGAAGACCGGCAAGCTCAAACGGCTGAAGACGCCAGCCGTGATTTTGGACCGGGTCGTGTGCAAAGGCAGATACAGCGGTCAGCGGATGTTTTGTCCGCGGGAAATCTACCTCTGGTGGCGAGAGATCTGGCTCGAACGGGTTAGTCCAGGCCAAAGCGATTATGAGGCCCCAAAACGAGATACCTCAAACGAGCTACCCATCACGACAGAGGCAAGACTTTAGAGGGCGGTCCTAGCGGGCACTTAGCAGAAGGCCCGGCTCGCCTGCAGAAAACAGCCGCCACCACACCTCGCAAGGGGACCGTGCATATCTCGCAAGGGGACCGTGCATATCATGAATGTCCACCTCGATCTCATCCGGCAGCGTGAGCAGGCGCAAAGCGACCTGCGCGATCACTATGAAAGCGTCACGTTCGATATCCTGCGAAAACTCTGGCGCCAGCGGCTTTGGATGATCGGGTGGATCGTCGCCGCATTGGCGGCGGCGACGGCGCTGCTTGTGCTGCTGCCGCGATCTTATACGTCCGAAGCGCTCATTCAGTTCGACTTCCTAACCCAGGACGCCAATCCCATATCCTCTGGCATCGATGCTGGCGTGGTGCTGGAAAGCAATGTCCGTTATCTCTCGTCACGCCCGATGGCCCGCAGGGTGGCTAAGCGGCTTACCACCGCCCATGCGGCTCTGACCCAGGATCTTTCGGCCGATTGGGCCGGGTATCTCGGCACGTTTCGAGAGATGATCCTGCCCACCACCGTTGTTACCGATCCCGCCGAAAAGACAGCTCTCCATCTGCAGAAAAACCTGCAGGTGACGAACTTCACCCGCGCCTACCTGATCGCCGTGACCTACACCGCGAGAACCGCGGAGACTGCCGCCATTGTTGCAAATGCCTTCGCGCAGGAGTTTTTTGCGGAAAGACGCGCGCAAGAGACGATGAGCCGCGAAGCCGCGGCGCGCTGGGAGGTGCTCAAGCTGTCGAACGTCTTCGGCGCTGATCACCCTTCATTGCGCGCCGCACAGGAGCAGTTGGCGTCAATTCGCAACCAGCTTGCGGTGGAAACGCAGCAGAGTCCGCTCAATTCCGCGTCCGTGCCGATTGGGATGTCGTTTACCGCGGCCCAGCCCGTGGCGACGCCGTCAAGTCCGAACGGCATGCTCTACCTCGCGGCAGCTCTTATTCTAGGCACCGCATTCGGCGCCGGCTGTGCGCTCATCTCGGAAAGCCGCGATGTCGGGTTCCGCAATGCGGACGAGGTCCAAAAATGGACCGGTGTGCCGTGCGTCGGCGTCATACCCCATTCGCCGCAAAAGCAGATGGCAGAGGCGATGCGCATCCTGTGCGTCACGACCGGCATCATCAAGCCAAACCCCATGCCGACGGTGGTTCAGATATCCGCGCCGCTGGACGACCCAAAGACTACGCCATTCCTGACCAACCTTGCGCAGATCCTCGCCGATGGCGGGCTCCGCGTGATCGCAATCGAGAAGCATTTCTTCGAGAATTTGGCGGGGCCGGATGGGTCTCAAATGCGAGCCGAGAAAGTGCCGAGCGACGAGGGGGCTTTCCAGGCGCTTTTGAGCAACTGTGAGCCGGGCAACCCGACGATCCTGACGCGCCACGGCCGGATCTCGGCCGCTTCGTTTTGCTCGATCAAGTCGTTCATCGCGACAGCACGAAAGTCCTACGACGTCGTGCTCGTTCAGACGCGCCCCGCTCTCCTGTCGCACGATGCGCTGAGGCTGGCACCCCTCGCCGACATCCATCTGCTTCTCGTGCATTGGAGGCACACGCGCCGGCATCCCACGATGCTTGCCGCGCAGCAATTCAAGCGCATGGGCGCGTTGCTGAGCGGCATCGTGCTGATTGAGACAAATCTGGGCCAATATCGGAAATACGGCGCGGCGGACCAATTCTACTATTTCGGATCCGGCCGCGAGCGTTCGCCTATGCCCGGCAAAGCACACGAACCGGCGCAATGAGCATCCCAAAACCGCCAAGCCCGCTCGTGACGCTGTTCGGAAGAGCTTCGTGGTCGCTGATCAATCAGGGCGTGGTCAGTCTGGGCAATCTCTTCGTAAATATTCAACTTGCCTGGCTGCTGCCGATCGAAGAGTACGGCATCTTTGCGCTGCTTTTGAGCGGGATACTGGCGCTTCAAGTCGTAAACTCTTCGCTGCTGTCATACCCGCTGTCCATTCGCCTTGCCGCAACCCGAGGCCGTGCCCACGCGCAGCTTCTTTCGAACACGCTGATCCTCATTTTTGGGGTGTGCTGCCTTCTGGACCTCTTTCTCGTCGCCGGATTGGCACTGTTCGGCAAATTCGATCTGATCGTGCCCGCAAGCGCCTTTTTCCTATTGTGGCAGGTGCAGGAGGCGGCGAGGCGCGGACTGTTGGCAGATTTGCGCCATCGCGTGGCGACAATAGGTGACGGGGTAAGCTATATCGGCCAACCGCTGCTTCTCGGCCTATTCGGCGCCGGGGAGCTGTTCGATCTCGCGCTGGCCCTTTACTTGATGGCAGCGGCTTGCTTGGCCGGGGCGCTGCTGCACCTGACCCGGCTTCGCCTTGCGACGCCGCATCTGGCGGGCGCGAGTTCGGTCTTCGCCGATTTCTGGCGCATCGGCAAATGGCAGTTGACCATCAACGGCATCCTGTTCATGAACGTTCGCCTCTACCCATGGGCCTTGGCTTACGTCGACGGCCCAGCGGCGGCGGCCGTTTTCCAGGCAATGCTGAATATCGCCAACCTTATCAATCCGCTCATCATAGGCCTGGGCAATGCGATCCCGCAGGTTGCTGCCAGGGCGCTGGCAGGCGAAGGCATTCGGCGCGCATGGCACAACTCGCGAGCCTATATTCTTGCCGGCTTGCCGCTCGCGTTCATATCGGCCGCAATATTGCTGCTGGCCCCCAGCCTCGTGCTCTCCGCTTTCTACGGAAAACAATCGCCCTACCTGGAAATCTCGCCCGCGGTGCAGATCGTCGCGATTTCCTGGCCGGCGCGCTATGTCGGCGACCTCATTTGCTGTTTCCTGATTGGCGCCGAAGCTGGACGGCTGGCGGTCATGGCCTGCTGTGCCGGCCTCTTTGCCTCGCTCATCCTGCTGCCATTCGCATTGCCGCTCGGACTGACCGGAATAGCCGGAACGATGGCGGCCGCGAACGCCGTCCTGCTGATCTCGTCCTACTATGCCGTAACCCTCACCGGGGCGACAGCCGTGCCCTCGGCCGAAGCGGCCCTCAAGGTGCAGTGAGGATGCGGCCTCGTCACATCAGCTGTTGGGACGCCAATCGGAACATGGCGGCAGCGCCGGGCAGGACGACATGAGATGACACAGCCAATGTCCGCGCCGGCCGCCATGGCTCGCCGGCCCGCCCTGAAATTGACGGAACTCTATCTCGCCCTTCTCGGCTTCACCCTGGCCGGCTACGCCATTCTCGGGAAGACCTTCGGCTATATCGGCATCCCGCCCTTCTTCATCGGCGAGCTGGTGCTTCTGCTCGGCGTTTTCGCCTTCCTGAACGCAAACAGGAGCATTCGCCACGCTGGCGTCCTGGCCCGCATTGCTCCTGGTGCTGATGATGGCTTGGGTGCTCATCCGCACGATCCCCTTCATCGACGAGTATGGCTTGAATGCGCTGCGCGACAGCGTCATCATCATGTACGGCCTGCTGGCCTTCGTCGTCATCGCCTTGATGCTGGAAGACGCAACGCGGATCGAGCGCGTGTTGAGCGCTTTCCGCGGCTTTATCGTCGCCTTCGTTTTCGTCATGCCGGTTGGAGGCACGATTGCCGCCTTCTCGCAACATGAACTGCCGCAAATGCCAGGCACCGGGCTTCCGATCCTGACCTTGCGGCCCGGAGACCTGGCGGTGCACCTCGCCGGCGCCGCCGTTTTCACGCTGGCCGGCTTATGGCGGCCGCGCGCGATCTGGGTGATTTTCATGCTGTGGGGGATGGTGCTGGTCGGAACGCAGAACCGTGGCGCTGTGCTGGCGCTGGTCGTCCCGATCTTCATCGCCACGATCGCCACCGGCCGGCTGCGCACGCTCATGTCGCTCCTGGTGCCGCTCGCGATCCTTTTCGCCGCCGGCTACGCGATGAATATCGACGTTCAGATCTCCGATGACGGGCGGCGTATGTTCGGGCCGAGGCAACTCGTGGACAATGTTCTCAGCATCTTCGGCTCGACGACGCAGGAACTCGACGGCACTAAGGCGTGGCGGCTGACGTGGTGGAACACCATTTACGACTATACCCTTCACGGCCAACATTTCTGGAACGGCAAAGGCTTTGGCGTAAACCTCGCAGTCTCGGATGGGTTTGTGGTCGGCACCGAAAATCCGAACGCTCCGCCCCTGCGCAGCCCGCATAATGCAAGTCTCACCATCCTGGCGCGTTCCGGCGTCCCAGGGCTGCTGTTATGGGTAATCCTATTGGGATCTTGGTTCTTCACTCTCGTGGATGCGATACTCCTGGCGTATCGGCGTCGCCAACGAGAGTGGTATGGCGTTTTACTGTTTGTGACCTGCTACCTCCTTGCCGCACTGATCAATTCCTCATTTGACGTGGCCTTGGAGGGACCAATGCTCGGCTTTTGGTTCTGGTCGCTTTTCGGCTTCGGCATCGCCGCGGTCATGGTCTACCGGCTGCAGCCTCCTCCCGGTGTCATCGGCCTCCCCGAAGATCGCTCCGACCGTTTCGGCGAGCCGAGATGACGGCAGTCTTTTCTCGATCGGCCTTGCTGCTTCTGGGCCTCGTTGCCGGTCTTGGTTGGCGGCCGGCGCAACCCGCTTGCCCTTCGAAGGCGATCGAAGTCTTGCCCGGACAATCCATTCAGTCGGCGGCCGATAAGGCCGGTGACGGTGCCGCAATCTGCTTGAAGACCGGCATTCACCGCCTGCAGAAGGTGAGCCCGCTGCCGCGACAGAGTTTTTATGGCGAGCCCGGCGCCGTCTTGAACGGCGCCAAACTGCTGACGGCATTCAAGAAAGAGGGCCAGTTCTGGACGGCGGACGTCGGCAGAATGAGCGAGGCGCGCCACGGCCAATGCAAGCCAGACAATGACACCTGCAATTTTTCAAACCGGCTTTTCATCGATAATGAGGTCCTGAAGCGCTCCTTGGATCGCGATGGCGTCGGGCCAGGCTGGTTTTACTACGACCCTGAGGCTGGAAGGGTCGTTTTCGCGGTAGATCCGGCGGGCAGGCTGGTCGAGTTTTCCCTCACTCCTCATGCATTCAGGAGCAAGGCGGCGAACGTCCTCATTCACGGCGTGACAGCAGAGAAATACGCCAATGCTGCGCAACGCGGCGCGATAGACGGCAAGGATGCCGAGAACTGGACCGTCCAGAACAGCATTGCCAGGCTGAATGCCGGCGCGGGTATTTCGGTCGGGACGGGTGGCCGTATCGTGGCCTCCGAAATGCATCGCAATGGCCAGATCGGCGCGGTTCTGGTCGGCAAGAACGTCGTGCTGCAGGGAAACCGGATTACGGAGAACAACCAGCTGGGATTCGATTTCACCTGGGAGGCGGGCGGCGTCAAAATAGCCGAAGGTGAGAACGCACTCATCGACGGCAACTCCGTTTCCCGCAATGATGGTCCCGGCCTTTGGTGCGATATTCTCTGTCGCGACGTGACGTTTCAGAACAACCGCGTGGAGTACAACGCCGACGCCGGGATCTTTCACGAGACGTCCTATCGCGCCGTCATCAGGAACAACGTCGTCCGCTTCAATGGACAGGCGCTTCGAACCTGGTATTGGGGGGCCGACATTTTGATCGCCGCCTCGGAAAACGTCGAGGTCTATCGGAACAGCATCGCAACGCGCAACGAAGGCGCCGCGATCATGCTCATCGATCAGGGCCGCACGGAGCCAAACGGGGAGCTGCATCGCACGAGCGGCAATTTCATTCACGACAACACGATCGAGTTCAGCGGCCACGGCTATGTCGGTGGGACCTCGGATACGGACAAGACACATAAGAACTTCGCCATCATCGAGACCGGCGGCAATCAATTCGATCACAACACCTACAAGGCCAAACCTCAGGGTCACATCCTGTTCGTATGGGGGCGTGAAAGCTTGGAGTGGAACCAGTTTCGGCTGACCGGCCAGGAGCGGCGCGGGAATTTTAACTTCATCGAGTGAAGGCGCATTCCAGCCGCTGCGAAAGCGCTAGAGCGCCGTGCGTTAAACAGGAATCGCGATCGCGCCATTTATGTCGTCCCGGACGCCGCGGAGCGGCGAGCCGGGATCCAATCACATGGCCGCAAATTCACTGCCGAAGTTCCAAGTGAATGGGCCCCGGGCTCTGACGGCCGGGGCGACGGGATACACAATGCCGCTGATCTCGATTTAAAGTGTGATGCTCTAAACCGCCGATGCTCAAAGCTGAGCATTGAGCATCGGCATCCGTCCGGCGCGACCGAGAGGGACGGCGATGAAGGTTTTGGTACGGGGCACCTGGGCTATATCGGGACGCGATGACTCCGATGCTGCTTATGTCGTCCCGGACGCCGCGGAGCGGCGAGCCGGGATCCAATCACATGGCCGCAAATTCACTGCCGAAGTTCCAAGTGAATGGGCCCCGGCTCTGACGGCCGGGGCGACGGGATACACAATGCCGCTGATCTCGATTTAAAGTGTGATGCTCTAAACCGCCGATGCTCAATGCTCAGCTTTGAGCATCGGATCCGTCCGGCGCGACCGAGAGGGACGGCGATGAAGGTTTTGGTACGGGGCACCTGGGCTATTTCGGGACGGTGATGGCCCCGATGCTGCGGCGCGGCTTCCCCGGCGGCAGCGGTAGCCGATCCGCTATAGAATTGACCTCAACAGGGTTCGGTATCTATTCGCGACCAGTTTGAAGCCCGTAGTCGTGGGATGAACCTCATCCACCCAGAGATTGCCGACCGTGCCGAGAATATTGGCGTTCCAGACACGCCGGAATTCGCCGTGCGGACTGTTGCCGCCGCAAAATTCATTCAGCATCGCGGTGAACTGGTCCAGCATCTCCCGAATGATCGCCCGCTGCAGCGTCGTGTTGGTGATGCCCAGATCGCTGAGAGGGTCGCCAAGCCATTCGTCCTTGTCGGCCCAGCACGGGTCTCGGGGGTCGCCGGAGCTCCACGGGATCGCGTAGTCATAGCTGTTGCATATGATCGGCAGCTCGGGGAACCGGGCGCGGACGGTGGCCAGGACGCCCCTATATTGCTGCCTGACGCTCGCCAGCCGCGAGCGCCAGGCAGCATTGTCGATGTAGTCCCGCGCCTCAAAGCCGGGATTGAATGGGGACACCACCTTCCGGATCACCGCGACATTGTCGGCTTTATCCTCGCCGATGATGTCATTGCCGCCGGCGGAAAACAGGAACGCTTTGACCCGGCCGCGCTGCTCCTCGAGGCCGATCATGAAATCGTCGCTGACGGCGATCTCCTCAAGCGTGTCGCCCGCAGCGCCCAGGCTGAGCACGTTAAAATGCTCGAAGAGGTGCTCGACGACATCCATCACATCGACAGGAAAGAGGAACCAGGAATCACCTTCGGCGACGATGACCTTTCTCGGATCGCCATTCTCGATCCGGTCGTTGAACTGATCCTGGCGGCGAGCTCTGCATATCCCGTTCAGCCAGGACAAAGCCGTATCGGCCTGCACGCTGATGTCATCGGGCGGCGCGATGATCAGCGCGGGGTTGAGCTTGATGCCGGGGGCGGTGCCTTTGGTGCGCTCCGGCGCCCCGACGAAATAGGGCTTTAGCGCCGAGACCGGGACGGACGGGTCCTTGATCAGCGCTTCGAGCTGCTGACGGGTAATGCGCGGCGGAGAGGTGGGCGACCCCATATCATGGATGCGAGTGGTGTCATTCATCGTAAATATCCAAGAGTTGATTGAGCGGGTCTGCCGGGGCGTTTATCCGCGTCCGCTGTCTATCCGAAGGTTTGCGGGGCGGTGACGAGACCGGCCCCATGCAGCTCCAGATCGAGAGCCGGAGAAAATACGGCGCTGCCGCGCTGCACGCTCGCCACCAAATTCGCTGAGACGATGAAGGAGGTTGTGCGTCTCGCGGGCGTCATCGACCGCATCGCCTCCCACCACAATGCGGCGACGCCCGCGGCATGCGGGCACGCCATGCTGGTCCCGTCCATGTCCTTGAGCCCGCCCCCGGTTTGGGCCGATTTCACCGCGAAACCGGGAGCGGAAATCGTCGGGTTCGTATTCGAGAAGGATGCGGCGATCAGGCCGATCGGAGTTTTGCGCAGCGCTCCCACGGAGATGATGTCTTCAGCGGCGGCGGGCAGCGAGCAGGACACCCGGTACGGTACTGCCCCGCTTTGATCGCTCTCATTTCCCGAGGCCGCGACGACCACCGACCCTTCGTCCGAGCTCGAAACTTCCGCGAGCTGCTTCATCAGGCTGTCGAACAGTCTCAGATTGCGCCGGTAATTGACCAAGGCACTGGAGATCGCGGCCTGTTCCGGCATGTGCTCCTTGTATTTATTCACCATCTCGATCCAGTTCACGCCGACCGACATCGAAATGACGTCGGATTGCTTGGAGACCGCCCATTCCATGGCTTTTACGAGGTTTGCCGTCGTATCCTGGCCGCCAAATATCTTGCCGATATAGGCCTTCCGCACGTCTCTCGCGATGCCGATGCGAAGCGTGCTCTCGCCAAGCGGCAGGTCCTGGCCGAAAATCGTGCCGGCGCAATGCGTGCCGTGGCCGCTAACGTCCTGGATGCCGGTTCCGGTAAAGTCCTGCACCTCGATTCTTTGTCTGATTGCGGCGAAGGCCGGATGATCGAGGTCGATGCCGCTATCGAGCACGGCGACCGTGGAGCCGGAACCGTTGAACGGCGATGTGTCCGCCTTGACCGCTTTGATCCCCCAGGTGCAGATCGTCTCCTGGATCTGGTGTTCTTGCGCCGTTTGAAACGGCACGATCGGCATGATCGGCATTTCATCCGCCGATGCGAAAGTTGCCGGATCAGCTTCCACGCTACGCCGATCCCTGGCGTCCGCGATCTCTACGTGGATGGTGTCGGTGTTCCGCAGCGCCTCCGTGGCGGCTCTTGGCTGGAGAAACCGGTCGCCCCTGCGGACCTTCAACACGACGATATTGGGCTCAGACATGTTTTCCCTCCACGGTTCTTATTGGTTGAACGGCACGGCTAAGCAGAGTTCGCAAAAGTGGCCTTCCCGCACGGCGGCCCGTCAAGAGACGAGCGGCTCGACCTCGCCCAGCACTCGCTTTACCATCTCGGCGGTCTTCAGGTCGAAGCGCCCGTCGCCGCTGTTGAACGGGTCGGGTCCGACACGCCGGGAGCCCCTGAAAATACGCTGCTGGAACATCTGAACGGCCCTGGCGGTGATGTCCCCGAAATCGCCGTCCGGCGGGCAGAGATAGGCGATCCGGGTTAGATCGCTCTGCACCTCGCGCACCGCGCCGTTGATATTCGGACGGATCTGCCCGTCATAGCGATGGGCGGCATCATTGTCTCCGCTGCGTAGCTTTCCATTGCTGAAGGCGTGAAAGAATCCACCGTAAATATCCGGCTTCACCGCTCCTTGCGCGATCTGGAAGCTGAGGCCCAGGGCCTCGATGCGCTCCCATGGGAACGCAGAACCGGGGTCGGTCGATTTGCGTCCCAGCTTCACAGGCGGCGTATCGGAAATGCCAATGTCGCTGTGGCCGACCACCCGCCCGGCCGGAATGTGCGGAAACGCCGCCTTCAGCCTGCGCACAAGGTCGACGACCGCCTCCACTTGCGCCGCCGGATATTCCACCCCGGTCTGGTGCGATATTTCGATGCCGATCGAGCGCCCGTTCATGGCCCTGTCGCCTTGCCAGGCACTGAACCCGGCATGCGCTGCGGTCTTCGCATCATCGACAAGCTTGTAGACACTGCCGTCCGGGCCAACCAGATAATGGACCGACACCGTACCGGCATAGAGAAACGTATTCAGATCGCCCTGCAAATTGCCCGCCGTATGATGGATCGTGATCATATCGGGCGGCTGCGGCCGCGACGATACGGGTCTGACCACCTTCAGCCAAACGGGCCGCAGATGCGCGGTCAGCCGCGTCCCCGAAAGCTTGAATGCATCGCTGGGCTCGGCCCGGACAATCCTGCCGTTCTCGATGTGCACCGTTCCACGCAGCGGACGCCAGATGCGATCCTTGCTGGTGTCCTCTGGGAAACCAGGCCCGACCGGCATGTCGGACACATGCGGCGCGATCACCGAAATGTCGTGTTCGCCATCGGCGAGACCGGAAACCTGTAAAGTGGCGTCACCCTGGCCGTTTGCGCTCGCCGACATGGCACCGATCTCGATCCGGCAGCCTGGCACGCCTTCATTCGGCAGCACCCGATTGAGGCACGCCACGGCGATCTCCCCGGCCGCGAGCGGCGCTACCTCGTCGAAAGGCTGTTCGCGCCGCGCGAACGGAGAGATCATCGGCTCCGGGTGGGGATCCTGCAATCGTTCGGCCGGATCGCGTTCGTCATGTTCGCCTATCTCATGACCGCCCTCTAAATGCTCATCCTGGGGCATGGCCTCCTCCTCTGAAATTTGCGAGAATGTGCTTCGCCGCTTAGGCGACCGGCGCGTCCAAGGGGCCAAGCACTTCCCATCCAAGCGCCTGGGCGAGTTTGGGCGTGAAAATCCCGTCGCTCCGGCCGCGCCACAGCGATCGTTGCCTCAGATGCAGCGACTCCGCCGTGGCGGGACCGAAATCGGCGTCGGGTGCGGTGCCCAGCTTTGCCTGCAATGCGGCGACCTCTTGCCCTTTCGATCCGAAGCGCAGCCGGCGCAGCCGCTGAATCGCGACCGGATCATTGGCCTGTCCGCTCCTGCGAAGTTCGGAGGCGATGAGCGCTTCGCGGCCCGTCAGCAGCACATAAAGGAACGGCGCGCCCGGCTCTCCATTGTCGTCGGTGAACCCTGCCGAGCGGCGGAAGCGCGCCCAGGGACCGGAATGGTCGCCGGAATTGTTGGCCGAGCCAAGAACCACTTGGCAGCCATAGGAAGAGAACCAGCTCGGCTCTTGAGAAAAAGCCGGATGGATATTGTCGCCCGGCGCCATATTCTGAAAGATGTCGACATCCTCGTAGATGAGGTCGTCGGCTGTCCGGCGCACGATCACCTTGCGCTTCACGCCGATGCTTTCCCGCAAAAGGAAGCATCCCGGCCGCCCATTATGCTCCCCGCAAATGTAGCGATAGAGGCCCGTCGGCAGCGTATTGCCGGACTTCTCTCGTA
Organism: uncultured Alphaproteobacteria bacterium; assembly: GCA_963731855.1. Lineage (GTDB taxonomy): Bacteria > Pseudomonadota > Alphaproteobacteria > Rhizobiales > Rhodomicrobiaceae > R-RK-3. Next base: position 57,402 of record CAVSXH010000009.1, read on the forward strand.
TTGAACCAGCTCACCACGGCCTCGGCGTTGGGCACCGTCGAGCCGGGATAGACAGCGATCCGCGATTGCCTGCGATCCCAGACGCCCATGACACAGCGGGCTTCATGGTGATCGGGACGTTGATCCTTCAAAACCACCTCTTGGCGCCATTCGCCGTCAAGGCTTGAGGCGCCGGTTACGACGGCCGCGCCACGCAGGCCGAACAGGATCGGCCTGTCGCCTGTGTCCTCAACGGGAAAATGGTTAAGACCGCACAACAGCTCCATGTCGGCGGCCGTGAAGGGGAAGGTCATGCCAACCGGCAAGCTGCTCTCAAGATGGGCATAATCGAACGCGTCCGCGTCGGCGGCCCACTTGACGTTCGCCCGGCCGGCCGTTCTTGCACCCGAGGCCTCAGGCGAAATCATTGTCGCGTCGGCCAAGGTGTCAGCCTCGGTCCGATCCAGCCAAAAATCCTCGTCGCTGGGTATGGCTGGCGCGACTGGCCCGGCTGCTTCCCCGAACGGCGCGATGTCTCTCACAACGACAAGCGGCTGGCCGGGAGCGGGCAGCGACCCCTCCGCCTTCATCCGCTCGTAAATGCTGAGAACCTTGGCCACGTAATTGGGATTGCCGCTCGGCGGCGCCCAGATATCGGCGATGAACCTGAAGAACGCCTCGGGAGTGGCCGTATGCGCCTGCCAGCCCTGGTAGCTGGGATGACGCTCCAGGCGGGCCCAGTAACCGGCGACGAATTTTTCGAGCGTATCGAATTTGCAATAATACTCGCCGCCATCATGGGCTTGGTACCAGACCTTGGTGGCGAGGTCGCTCATGAAAGTCCGCCATTTCATTCCGGCAAAATTCAAATGCCAGCTCGCGAGATTCGACGAGCCGGTGCCGGATTCCAGCGCCCACTGTGCGAAAGCTATGCCCTTCAGATGCGGGAATTCGATCGGCGTCGCACTGGCGGCGTCGCGCAGCCGCGTCCACAGCGGGCTGGTGGCTCTCACCTCGCCCGCCAGCGCGACGTGCTCCAATCGCTCCAACTCCGCCGGGAAGGCCGTTGCAAATGCATCCAGGACGGCGTCGGCAAGGCCATCCTTCAGCGCGAAGCCGAGCGTCGCGTCATCGGTCACATGCGCAAAAAACGGCTCTATCAATGCAGAGGGCTGAACGGCCGTGGTGAGGCTCTGGACGCCGCGTCCCAGCGCGACCGCGTCCTTGATCCCGCGATTTTGCCGGCCCTGCCGATTGTAAAGCGCCACCATCTTGTCCTGCAGCGACTGCGCCCAAGGCTTTGACTGCTGGACGCCATAAAGCGTTTCAGTCCCGCGCGCCGGGGTGTCGGCCGAGTTGAAATGCAGCTCGACGGAGGCGAGAGGATTCCACGCCTTGGCCTGCCTGTATGCTTCGCGAATGCCGGGGCCGCCATTGCGGAGCCGATGGAAGATTTCGGTCCGTATTCCCCGGGCGCGCGCTTTCGCCGCCATTCGTTCGGCGAGGTCCTTATTCCAGTAGTACTCGCTCTTGCCTTGAAGGGATTGCGTGGGGAAGGGAGGTGTTATGCCGAGTGCGCCCCGGTCGCCTTCCGGACTGTGACCGATGACGATGGCCAGGCCGCTCGGCGCCGCGAAGGGCTGAAGATCCTGCTGGGGGCTCCCATCCTGCGGAACTGGCGACGCGATCAGGTCCTCCAGATCGCGCGTGATCTCGTCCAAATACCGGCGACGCTGAAAGATCTCATAGCGGAGATCCTCCGTGGGCTCTGAGCGAGCGGCGTTTTCACTCGCGGCCAGCGCCGCCTTGAGATCATCAATATGCCGCGCGAGGATCTCAATGTCCGCTTGCCTGTCTTGTGAATTGGGCATGCGATCGTCCTCCCTGTGATGTGCAATGACCGTCTACACGATGGCTCCCCACGGACGGCGCGCGTTTTTGATCCCGCAGCTGCTTGGTGGGAGATTGTGGCAGCGCCGATGGAAGCGGGTAAGTTAGGGGAGTTCCCGATCGCGATCTTCACCCAAATGGGGTAGGAGGCGTGCCGATATGCGCTCGAACTGGTTGGTCCGCGATGCCGCACACCGGGCGAAGCTTATGCCGTAGCGGCCTGCGGCATTCCAGGTTCCCGGTTGGGGCGCCGTTCGAGCAGCGCGAGCACCTGGCGGATGTTCGAGCGGCTGATCGGCACCGAGACATCCCCTTGCGCGGCCAGCAGCAGGATGCCGCCATCGCCCTGACGGCGAAAGTTGAACACATGCTCGATGTTGACGAGATAGCTTCGGTGCGACCGCACGAACCGTGGAGGCGTAAGCTGCTTGGCAAGCGCGGAGATCGATCTTTCGCAGAAATACTCAACGATATCGCCGCTGTCCGATCTCAGCGAGATCCATGAGTAATGGCCTTCGGCGCGCACGGCGATGATCGCCTCGGGTTCGGCGAAGAAGATCGATTGATTGCGCCGCACCGGGATGCGCACAGGTGAAGACGGCACGGCGAGGGCGGCGGGCGCGCTTAGATCGGGTTCAGGCGGCGGCGCGGTGACCGCGGGGAATTCCGGGATCGCATCGTCGTCCTCGTGCTTCTGATCCGGCAGTGCGATGACCAGAAACATGCCGCAAATCAGGAAGGTCGCAACCGCGACGATAAGGGCAAGGTTATGCTGCGTCAGCACCGGCCCCGGCAGCACGACCACGTCGCCGGTGGACAGGAACTCGGTCGCCATCATCGCAGCGTAGTGCATCGTCGAAATGGCGAGCCCCAGCGCTATCGCTCCGCCTGCGGTTTCCCACGGCCCGCGCTCGCGGAAGGTGAACCAGAGCGCCAGCGTCGATACCGCCATGCCGACCAGGACCGAACCGGCGACACCGAGCGGCGCATAGGTCACGAGGCACGACGCGCGTATGGCGCTCATGCCCATATAGTGCATCCCCGCGATGCCGCTGCCCATCAGGAAGCCCCCGACGAGCACGCCATAGCGGGTGATATGCCCCGAACTGGCCGCGTAGAGGCCGAGGCCGGTCAGCACGATGGCCACAAAAACGGAAATCGTGGTGACGAGGCTGTCATATTCGACCGGGATGGGAAGCCCCAGCGCCAGCATGGCGATGAAGTGCATCGACCAGATGCTGCTGCCGATGGTTGCGGCTCCGGCGACGATCTTGAACTTATAGGAGGCGCTGGTGAATACGCCGCGCCGGGCCATGATGAGGAGGCCGGTGAACGACCCTATGATCGCCACCAAGATCGAGAGAAGAACAAGCAGCGCATCGTATGAGACGATCATCGGCGCGTGGACGGCGACCCCACCGCTCCTTGAAATTGTTCTTCAGTGTATCCATGCATCGCCGCTCGCGCAATATAGCCGCCGTTCGTGCAGCACCATATATTTACCGGCTGCATCCCGGCCGCCTGCCGGTGTTTGACGAACCCTCTGAAACAAAACGCATAAACCTGTCTTCTGCTTTCCGCCGCCGTCATTCATGCTGGATTTTCGCCATTTGTGCACGGGGAAGGGAGCATCGGCCTCCCGGTCGGCTAGGCTCAATGGATGAGGCTGTTGCCGCGCCGCGGTTCTGGCACGCGGGTGACGTGCGCCTCAACGGGCAGTTGACGCGAACCGCCCTCATAAGAAGACGAGTTGGAGGAGGCGTTATGAAACGAGGAGGCGGACATGATTCCGGCTGACTTCACCTATCACCGACCGGATACGAAGACTCAGGCTTTGCAATTGCTCCGCCAGACCGGCGATAATGGCCGGGTCCTGGCCGGCGGCCACAGCCTCATTCCGATGATGAAACTGCGGCTGGCGGCGCCCGCTCACCTCATAGACATCACCCGCATCGGCGAGCTGAAGAGTATCTCCGCGAGCGGCGCCCGGATCGAGATCGGCGCGATGACCACCCAGCATGAGCTGATTGGTTCGGAGGCGCTCGCGAGGAGCTGCCCGATCCTCAAGGAAACCGCCTTGCTCATCGCCGACCCGCAAGTGCGCTATTGCGGCACGATCGGCGGCAATCTCGGCAATGGCGATCCCGGCAACGACATGCCGGCGGTGATGCAGTGCCTGGATGCCACCTATGTGCTGGAAAGCGCGAGCGGCGTTCGCGAAGTGGCGGCGCGGGCTTATTATCAAGGTCCGTATTTCACCGCGCTCAAGCCGGGCGAAATGCTCACTAAAGTGCGTTTTGCCGCGCCCCCCGCCGGTCATGGCTACGCCTACAAGAAGCTGAAGCGCAAGGTGGGCGACTACGCGACCGCCGCGGCCGCCGTGATCCTGGAAATGTCGGGAGGCAAGGTGCGGAAGGCATCCATCGCTCTCACCAATGTCGGCCCGACGCCGCTTTTTGCGAAAGACGCGGTGGACCGCATCACCGGCACCGCGCTGGAGGCCGCCGACATCGACGCGGCCGTGGCCGCCGCCGAAGCGATCACCAGCCCGGCGGATGACGGGCGGGGTTCGGTCGAATACCGGCGAAAGATGGCCGGTGTCATGGTCAGGCGCGCGCTCATCGAGGCCGCTGGCCGGGCGGGCGATATCAAGCCGGCTGACGTTAAAACTGGAGGAGGCGTTTTCGGATGGCTAAAAAACTGATTTCGCTGACCGTGAACGGCGAGAAGGTCGAGCGCGCGGTCGAAGCCCGCACGCTGCTGATCCATTTCCTGCGCGAGGACCTGGCGCTGAAAGGCGCCCATATCGGCTGCGAGACCACCCATTGCGGCGCATGCACGGTGGACATGGACGGCAGGTCGGTCAAATCCTGCACCGTGCTCGCGGTCCAGGCCGAGGGCGCGCACATTCGCACGATCGAAGGCATGGCCGAGGCGGACGGCACCCTCCACGCGCTGCAGGAAGGATTCCGCACGGAGCACGGGCTGCAATGCGGCTTCTGCACGCCCGGCATGATCCTGCGCGCCTATCGCCTGCTGCAAGAAAATCCGAACCCGACGGATGACGAGATCCGCATGGGCATTTCCGGCAATCTGTGCCGATGCACCGGGTATCAGAACATCATCAAGGCAATCCGCTACGCCGCGCGCAGGATGCAAGTCCGGGAGGCCGCCGAATGACTGACCAGACCCCCATTGCCGACCGTACCGCCAAGCTCGAAGGCATAGGCTGCCGGCGCAAGCGCGTCGAGGACATCCGTTTCGTTCAGGGCAAGGGCAATTATGTCGATGACATTGTCATGCCGGGGATGCTGTTCGGCGATTTCGTCCGCAGCCCGTTCGCCCATGCCCGGATCAAGGCCATCAGAAAGGATGCCGCGCTGGCGCTGCCCGGTGTCAAGGCGGTGCTGACGGCGGCCGATCTCATCCCGCTCAACCTGCATTATATGCCGACGCTGGCCGGCGACGTGCAGGCCGTGCTGGCGCACGAGAAGGTGCTGTTCCAAAACCAGGAAGTGGTGTTCGTCATCGCCACCGACCGCTATATCGCCGCCGACGCGGTGGAACTGGTCGAAGTCGACTATGAGGAGCTGCCGCCGCTCGTCGATCCCTTCAAGGCCATGCTGCCCGAGGCGCCGCTGCTGCGCGAGGACATCAAGGACAAGACCGAGGGGGTGCATGGTCCCCGCAAGCATCACAACCATATCTTCACCTGGGGCGTGGGCGACAGGGCCGGCACCGACGCCGCCTTCGCGGGCGCCCAAGTCACGGTGAAGGAGCTGATCTCGTATCAGCGCTGCCACCCCTGCCCGATGGAGACCTGCGCCTCGGTCGCGTCGATGGACAAGATCAGGGGCGAGCTGACGCTGTGGGGCACGTTTCAGGCGCCGCATGTGGTGCGTACCGTGGCCTCGCTGATCGCTGGAATTCCGGAGCACAAAATCCGCGTCATCTCGCCCGATATTGGCGGCGGCTTCGGCAATAAGGTCGGCGTCTATCCCGGCTATGTCATGAGCGTCGTCGGTTCCATCGTGCTCGGCGTGCCGGTGAAATGGGTCGAGGACCGCATCGAGAACCTGTCGGCCACCGCCTTCGCCCGCGACTATCACATGACCGGCGAACTCGCAGCCACCAGCGATGGCAAGATCACCGCTTTGCGCTGCCATGTCATCGCCGACCACGGCGCATTCGACGCCTGCGCCGACCCGACCAAATTCCCGGCCGGGCTGTTCCATGTCTGCACCGGCTCTTACGACATTCCGGTCGCGCATGTGGAGGTTGACGGCGTCTACACGAACAAGGCGCCGGGCGGTGTCGCCTATCGCTGTTCGTTCCGCGTCACGGAAGCGGCTTATATGATCGAGCGCCTCGTCGATATTCTGGCCCAGAAGCTCGGCCTGGACCCGGCCGAAATCCGCAACAGAAACTTCATCCAACCGTCGCAGTTTCCCTATAATTCCGCGCTCGGCTGGGAATATGACAGCGGCAACTACCCCACCGCGATGAAGCGGGCGCTGAACGCGGTCAGCTACGGCGCCTTGCGCGCCGAGCAGGAGCAGACGCTCACCGACTTCAAGGCCGGCAAGACCAAGAAGCTGATGGGCATCGGCGTCTCCTTCTTCACCGAGGCTGTCGGTGCCGGGCCGTCGAAGAATTGCGACATTCTCGGCATCGGCATGTTCGACAGCTGCGAGATCCGCGTCCACCCGACCGGCTCGGCCATCGCCCGCCTCGGCACCAAGAGCCAGGGCCAGGGCCACGAAACCACCTATGCGCAGATCCTGTCCACCGAGACCGGCATCCCGGCGGACATGATCACCATCGAGGAGGGCGACACGCACACCGCGCCCTATGGCCTTGGCACTTACGGCTCGCGCTCGACGCCGGTCGCTGGCGCGGCCTGTTCGATGGCGGGCCGCAAGATCCGGCAGAAGGCGCAGATGATCGCCGCGCATCTCCTCGAAGTCCACCATGACGACCTCGAATGGGACGTCGACGGCTTCCAGATCAAGGGCCTGCCGGAGAAGCGCAAATCGATGAAGGAACTCGCCTGGGCTGCCTATAATAACGTGCCGCCCGGCATGGAGATGGGGCTGGAGGCGGTCGACTATTACGACCCGCCGAATTTCACCTTTCCGTTCGGCGCCTATATCTGCGTGGCCGACATCGATATCGAGACGGGCGAGACCAAGATCCGCCGCTTCTACGCGCTGGACGATTGCGGCACGCGGATCAATCCGATGATCATCGAGGGCCAGGTGCATGGCGGGCTGACCGAGGCGTTCGGCATCGCCATGGGCCAGATCATCGAGTATGACGAAGTCGGCAATGTCCGCAATGCGAGCCTGATGGACTATTTTCTGCCGACGGCGGTCGAAACACCGTTCTGGGAGACGGATTACACCGAGACCCCCAGTCCGCATCATCCGATCGGAGCCAAGGGCGTCGGCGAGAGTCCGAATGTCGGCGGCGTGCCGGCATTCTCCAACGCGGTGAACGACGCCTTCGCCAAGCTCGGCGGCGTCCACACGCAGATGCCGCATACGGCGCCGCGCGTCTGGGCCTATGCCAAACAGCTCGGGCTGACGGGTTGATAAGCGTACGTGTGCAATGCCGGGCAATCCTCGGCATAGCCACCCCAGCACAGTCGTCATCCCCGCGAAGGCGGGGACCCAGTAAACGCTGGCGCCAGCGATAAAGTCGAAGCGCTGCGGCGTACTGGGTTCCCGCTTGCGCGGGAATGACATCAGAAAGCGTGGTCGGACCTTGCCCCACTTCGAATTTATACGAACTAAATGAAAACTCCCGCCGAAATCCAGGCCGCTCTCGCGCAGGTAGGCTATATCGCGGATAGCGGCCTCGCGACGGCGCTTGCCATGATGCGCCTGCTGGGGCGGCCGCTGCTGGTCGAGGGCGAGGCCGGGGTGGGCAAGACGGAGCTGGCCAAGGCGCTTGCCGAAGTGTTGGACCAGCGCCTGATCCGGCTGCAATGCTATGAGGGCCTGGACGCCTCCAGCGCGGTCTATGAGTGGAATTACCAGCGCCAGATCCTGGCGATCCGCGTGCTCGAAGGCGAAGCGGCGAGCACCGCCGACAAGGAAAGCCACATCTTCTCCGAGAGCTTTCTGCTCAAGCGGCCGCTGCTGGAGGCCATCACTCAGGCGACCCCGCCTGTGCTGCTGATCGACGAGGTCGACCGGGCCGACGAGGAATTCGAAGCCTATCTGTTGGAGGTGCTGTCGGACTACCAGATCACCATCCCCGAATATGGCACCATCGTCGCGAGCAGCGTGCCGCTGGTGATCCTCACCTCCAACGCGACCCGCGAATTGTCCAGCGCGCTGCGGCGGCGCTGCCTTTATCACTATATCGACTTTCCCGACGCGGTGACCGAGCTGCGTATCATTCAGGCGCGCTTTCCCGGCATATCGCTGCCGCTGGCGGGGCAGATCGTCAGCTTCGTGCATCGCCTCCGCGCCGAAGACCTTAGCAAGAAACCCGGCGTCGCCGAGACGCTGGACTGGGTCGCCGCGCTGGTCGGGCTGGACATCACGGGCCTGCAGGACGATCCTGAAACGGTGCACCAGACGCTGCTTTGCCTGCTGAAGACGCGGGAGGATCGGGACGCCATTCCCCTGGCGGTCTTCGAACGGCTCGCGGGCGCGGCGGCGTAGGCGGAAGGACGGCCATGGCCAGCAGCAATGCGCCTCAGATCACCGAGAACGCCGCCACGTTGGTCGAAGCGCGCATGACCCGCTTTGCCCGGCTGCTGCACGATAACGCCTTCTCCGTCGGCGTCGCTGAAATCGCGGACGCTCTGCGGGTGCTGGGTACGATCGCCGCGACCGATATCCGGCACGTCCGCAATGCGCTGCGCACGCTGTTCGCTTCGTCCGAGCGCGAATGGCGGCGCTTCGATGACATCTTCGATGCATTCTGGCTGGGAATGGCGCGCAAGCGGCGCTCGGTGCAGCGGCAAGTGCTCGGCGCGACATCCGGCCAGGTGCATGGGCGCGACGGTCAGGGCGGCAAAGGCGGCACCCTCGCCGATTACTTCGACTGGGCGCGGAACATCGCGGGCGACCCGGAGGCAACGGGCCAGGGCCGCGCGGGCGGCGCCTCGGCGGCCGAAAGCGCGGCGAAGGCCGATTTCGGCAAGGTCACCGACCCGGAAGAGATGCAGCGCCTCCATGCCCTTGCCGAGCAATGGGCCGCGCGCATCCGCTACCGGCTTTCGCGGCGGAGACGCATCGCGAACCGGGGCACGCGTCCTGTCCTGCGGCGCACGTTCCAGCGTTCCGTATCCACCGGCGGCATGCCGCTGCGCCTCTACCGCAGCCGCCGCAAGCCAAAGCCGTTCAAGATCGTCATCTTCGTCGACGTCTCCGGCTCGATGGATCTGTATTCGTTATTTTTCACGCGCTTCGTCCATGCCATGACCGCTCATTTCGCCCGGACCGAGGCGTTCATTTTCCATACGCAGCTCGTGCAGATCACCGGCACGCTGAAGACCGCCAATCCGGTGAAGCTGATGGAGAAGATGGCACTGATCAGCCAGGGCTGGTCCGGCGGCACGCGCATCGGGGCGGCGCTCGCCGCGTTCAACGATCATTATGCAAGCGCCGTGATGACCTCCAGGACCTTGGCGATTATCATCAGCGACGGCTTCGACACCGGCCCGGCGGACCGGCTCACCGCGGAGCTCATCCGCCTGAAGCGCCGCACCAAACGCCTGGTATGGCTCAATCCTTTGCTGGGGCGCGCCTCATACGAGCCGCGCACCGCCGCGATGGCCGCCGCGCTCCCGTATATCGATCTGTTCGCCCCGGCGCATAATCTTGAAAGTCTCGCCGCCCTCGAAGACGAGCTGGCGCGCCTATGACTGGGACATGCCCATGAAAATCGACCCGAACGACATCGTCGAGCGTTATTGCCGCGAGTGGGACGGCGTCACCCCTTACGCCCGCGCCACCATCGTGCACACCGATGGGGCGACGGCGGCGAAAGCGGGCGCCAAGGCGGTCGTGACATCGGATGGAGCGCTGATCGGCTGGATCGGCGGCGGCTGCATTCGCGGGGCGGTGCTGCGTGCCGCGCGCCAGGCGATGGACGCCGCAGTGCCCCGGCTGATCCGGGTCCGGCCGAAAGCCGAGGTGACTGCCGATCACGATAGCGATGGCGTCGAGATTCACCCGAGCGGCTGTCCGGGGAGGGGGCGAGCCGACGTGTTCATCGAGCCGGTCATGCCGAAGCCTCCGCTCATCGTGATAGGCGCGAGCGACACCGCATACGCTCTCGCGGATATCGCCGCGGGCCTGAGCGTTGACGTTGTGCCGATCGAGAAGGCTACCGATGGCGCCTCCGCCTTGCGCCAGCACGCGGGACTGGATCACGGCTTCATCGTTATCGCGACGCAAGGAGCGGGCGATCACGCGGCATTGACAGCGGCGTTGGCAACGGACACACCCTATATCGCCTTCATCGCCAGCTGCGCGAAGGTCGCGGCGATACGCAAGCGGCTGGCGGCGGAGGGTGTAGCCGACACGGCACTTGCCCGGTTGCGTTCGCCCGCGGGCCTGAGCATCGGGGCCAAGACGCCCGCCGAGATCGCCATCGCCGTCCTGGCGGAGATCATCAGCTTGCGCCATGCTGCTTCCAAGGAAGGCAAATCATGAGTGCCGGGAGCGGCGATCTATCGGCCGAGCGGGCGCCTCCGCTGAAGGTGGCGGCCGTGCTGCTCGCGGCCGGCCTATCCAGCCGGATGGGTGCGCGGAACAAGCTGCTGATCGACATCGAAGGCGAACCGCTGGTGCGGCGCACGGCGCTGACCTATCTGGCGGCCGGCGCGGATGTGCACGTTGTCGTCGGCCATGAGGCGGAGGCGGTCCGCGCGGCGCTTGCCGACCTGCCGCTGACTTTTGTCGACAATCCCCGCTTCGCCGAGGGCCAGCAGACATCCGTGCGCGCCGGCCTCGACAGCCTCCCCCAAGGCTATGACGCAATATTGGTCGCGCTTGGCGATCAGGCGGCGCTGACGCCCGCCGACATCCGCGGCTTGCTGCGAGCCTTCGCCAAGAGTGATCGGGACCGTATTCTCATCCCCTTTCATAACGGCCAGCGAGGCAATCCCGTACTGTTCCCGGCGGACATCGTCGCCGAGATCCGTGCGGGCGGACGCAATGCCGCCTGCCGGAAATTCATCGACGCCAATCCGCAGCTGACGCGCCACTTTGAAGCCGCCAGCGATCATTTTACCGTCGACATCGATACTCCCGAAGACCTGCAGAGCTTCAGGGACCGGCCGCCCCTCTGATTGTGCGAATTTGCTGCCGTCGATGCAGGCCCAGCAGCCGCGTGAACAGGCCGCGCTCCGTAAGGGTGCGCGGTGTTCACTATTCAAGGAAAAGGCACTCAAAAATAACTTCGTGGCAAAGCGGCGTCACATGTTGGTCATTGAGCTGCTTAATGCCGGCTGGTAGAAATTGAAGGTTGTAGCGCGCATGGGGTAATTGCGCCGCCGCAAAATAAAAAACGGCACAAGGGAGGAAACATCATGAGGCTGGCGATATCTCTCGCCCTATCGGTTGCCGTGGGGCTGGGCAGCGCTCCGGCTTTCGCGCAAGACACCGTCACCATTCCCAACATCATCGAACTGTCCGGCGCGGGCGCGACGGTCGGGACGAACTGGAAGAACGGCGCCGAACTCGCCATCGCGGAAGTGAACGCGGCCGGCGGCCTTTTGGGCAAGACGATCCAAAGCACCTATGTCGATACCCAGACCAATCCCGGCATTGCCCGCGCCGCGATCCAGAAGGCGTTGGACGACAAGCCGATCGCGATATTCGGCCCGATCTATTCCGGCTCGGTCAAGGTCACGTCGGCGCTGACCGCCGAAGCCGAGGTGCCGCAGATCATAGGCGGCGAAGCGGCGGATCTGACCGCGCAGGGCTCGAAATATCTGTTCCGCACCTCGTTCGGACAGAATGTCTCCATGCCCAAGCTGGCCAATTATCTGCGCGACGCAGTGAAGGCCAAATCCGTGGCGGTGGTCTACATCAACAATGATTTCGGCAAGGGCGGCCGCGATGCCATCGTCAAGGAACTGAACAGCCGCGGCATCAAACTCGCCGCCGACCTGTCGACCGAAGCCGGCCAAGCCGATTTCGCCGCCGACATCATCAAGCTGAAGACGGCCGATGCCGATGCGATCTTCGTCTATCTCAATGAGGAAGAAAGCGCGCGCTTCCTGCGCGAGGCCAAGAAGCAGGGCCTTTCCAAGCCGATGATCGGCGAGACGACGCTTGCTTGGCCAGAAAGTCATCGACCTCGCCGGCGATGCCGCCAATGGCGTCAAAGGGCATGTCGGCCTGTCAGTCGATGCGCCGGTGCCCGCGCTGCAGGAGTTCGGCAAGAAATTCCAGGCGAAGTACAATTACAAGCCGGACCATAATGGCGTGAAGGGCTATATCGCGGTCTATATGGTCAAGGCCGCCGTGGAAAAGGCCGGCAAGCTGGACGCCAAAGCCATCGCCGCCGCTCTGCACGGCCTGACCATCTCTCCCGACAAAGTGCCCGGAATTCTTCTGGAAGCGACCTGGGACGATACCGGCGAGATCGACCGGGTGAGCTTCCTCGCGGAGGTGAAGGACGGCAAGCAGGTCATCACGCAGACCTTGCCCGGATTGAAGAAATAGCGCGGCCCGCAGCCGCGTTCGGGCATTGTGCCAGGGGCCGTTCCCTCATCTGATGCGAGCCCGATTTGGCCTGGAAGGATCGGCTCATGGCTGATTTGGTGCAGCTGATGATTGCCGGCCTCGCGACAGGCGCGATCTATGCGCTCGCCGCGATCGGCTTCACGCTGCTTTGGCAGACCTCCCAGACCATCAATTTCGCGCAAGGCGAGTTCGTCATGCTGCCGGCCTTCTTCGCGCTCGCGGCGATGAAATGGTTCGACCTGCCGTTCTCGCTGTCGCTGCTGCTGGCCATGACGCTTTCGGTGCTGCTGCTTGGACTGCTCTTCAAGACGGTGATCGTCGATCCGCTGATCGGCAGGGGCGTGCTGCCGCTGGTGATTTCCTCCATCGCGCTCGGCCTGTTCCTGAAGGAGGGCACCAAGGACGTCTACAGCGCCGAGGCCCAGCCTTTCCCGACGCTGTTTCCCGACGTCGTTGTGACCATCGCCGGGCTATCGATCTCGCTCGCGCAGATCGGCGTATTGGTGATCGCCTTCGCGACCATCCTCGCGCTGCAATGGTTCCTTGCCGGCACGCGCACCGGACGGCAAATGCAGGCGACGGCGCAAAACCGCTCGGTCGCGCAGATCCTCGGCGTGCCCGTCGAGCGGATGATCCTCTATACCTTCCTGATCAATGCCGCGCTTGCGGCCATGGCCTCGCTGCTGATCTCGCCGATCTATCTGGCGAAATTCTCCAATGGCGAGCATCTGGGTCTGGCGGCGTTCGTCGCGGCGATCGTCGGCGGCTTCAATCAGGTGCGCGGCGCGATCGCCGGAGGGCTGGTGGTCGGTATCGTCGATAATCTCGCGGCGGCCTACGTCTCGACCTCCTACCGGCAGGCGGTGCCGCTGGCGCTCCTGGTCGCGATCATCCTGTTCCGCCCGCAAGGCCTGCTTGGCCGCAAAGAGGAGCGCGCCGTATGACCGTGTCGCGCTGGAGCCTGCTGCTGATCGTCCTCGCCGGCACCGCGCTCATCCTCGCCCCTGTCGATCTGAGCCCCTACGGCATCCCTTATCCCGGTCTGCGGCGCTACGGCACCTACATCCTGACGCTTTGGCTGGTGACGGCGATCGGCGCGATGGGCGTCAATCTGATCCTCGGCTATGCCGGGCAGGAGAGCCTCGCGCAGGCCGCTTTCCTTGGCATCGGCGCCTATCTGACCGCGCTGACGACCAAGGCCGGCGTGCCGTTCGGCGTTGCATTTCTGCTGTCCGGCGCGGCGACATTCCTCATCGGAATCGTGCTCGGCTTTCCCGCGCTGCGCGTGCAGAAGCACTATCTCGCCTTCGTTACGCTGGCTTTCGCGGTGCTGGTCTGGCTGATCTTCCGCAATGAGCAGTGGCTGACCGGCGGCGTCATGGGCATCAGCGACATCAGGCGGCCCGACGCTGTTCGGCGCCTCGCTGCGCCATCATACGAGCTTCTACTGGTTCGTGCTGGGCGTAACGGCGGGGCTGGCCTTCGTCTTCTGGTGGATCGTCCGCTCCCCGTGGGGGCGCGCCTTCACCGCGCTGCGCGAAAACCCGCTCCGCGCCGAAAGCCTGGGCATCGATGTCCGGCTCTATACGCTGCTCGCCTTCGCCATCGGCTGCGCCTATGGCGGCTTTGCCGGCGCGCTCTATGCGCCGCTGGTGGAGTTCATCGACCCGAGCCCCTTCGCGCTGGCCCAGTCCTTCCTCTATCTGCTGATGGTGGTGATCGGCGGTGCGGGCTCCTTCGCCGGCCCGTTCATCGGCGCGGCGATCGCCGTGCTGCTGCCGGAGTGGCTGCGCTTCGCGGAAGGGTATTATCTGCTGATCTATGCCGTCGCCGTCATGCTGATGATGGCCTTTTGTCCGGGCGGGATCGTCGGGCTCTTCGAGAGGATATTCGCCGCGCGGCGCAAGTCGCCGGGTGACGAGGCCGCCGCGCCTGCCCTCAGTCCTGCCCGCCAGGAGGCCGCGCTATGACGACGGTGCTTCGGGTGGCGGATATGACGAAATCCTTCGGCGGCGTGCAGGCGGTGCGCGGCATCTCTTTCGAGGTCGAGGAGGGCGAGATCCTCGGCATCATCGGGCCGAACGGCTCCGGCAAATCGACGCTGTTCAATTGCATTCTCGGCCAGCTCACACCGAGCAGCGGTGAAGTCCGTCTCGACGGCCGCGATGTCACCGGCCTGCGGCCGTCGGCGCTGAACCGTCAGGGCGTCGGGCGTACCTTCCAGCTTCTCCAGGTGTTCCCGCAGCTTTCCCTGCGCGAAAACCTCATCCTCGCGGGCCAGGAGCATAAGGGCTCGCGGCTCGGGCGGCTGTTCGGCGCACGCGACGCCGGCCTGACCGCCGAGGCCGACCGCATGATCGGCTTCTTCCGGCTGGAGCATCTGGCGGATCACAAAGCCGGCGGCCTTTCCTACGGCCAGCAGAAGCTGCTCGACGTGGCGATGGCCTTCATGGCCGGGCCGCGGCTCGTGCTGCTGGACGAGCCGGCCGGCGGCGTCAATCCGTCCATGCTGGCCAATCTGAAGGAGCGCCTGCAGGCGCTGAACGCCGCCACCCGCACCACCTTCGTCGTCATCGAACACAATATGGAATTCGTGATGTCGCTGTGCTCGCGCATCCTGGTCCTTGCCGAGGGCCGGCTGATCGCTGAAGGAGCCGCCCGCTGCGGTGCGCGCCAACCCGGCCGTCATCCAGGCCTATCTGGGGCACTGATATGAGCGATCCGGGAACGCTGTTGGTGCTGGATAAGGTCATCGCCGGCTACGGCAAGATGACCATCCTCAACGGCGTCACGGCGACGATCCGCAAGGCGCGCGATCACCACGGTCATCGGGCCGAACGGCGCCGGCAAATCGACGATGTTCAAGGCGATCTTCGGCCTCCTGCCGGTGCGCGCCGGCCGCATCATGCTGGATGGGGCCGAGACGACCAACCTGCCGCCGCGCGGCATGCTGGCGGCGGGCGTCTGCTACATTCCGCAAGGGCGTAACATTTTCCCCGAACTCTCCGTGAAGCACAATCTTGAACTCGGCGGTGTGGCACTGCCCGACAGCTCCCGGCTGAGGCCTCGCATCGAGGCCATGATGGAGCGCTTCCCGGTGCTGCGCGAGAAGCGCGACGCCCAGGCCGGTACCTTGTCCGGCGGCCAGCAGAAGCTGCTCGAAGTTGCGCGCGGCCTGCTGCTCGACCCCAGGCTGATCCTGATCGACGAGCCATCGATCGGGCTGTCGCCGCTGCTCGTCGCGGAGGTGTTCGGCATCCTCAAGGCCTTGCGCGATCAGGGCGTGACCATCCTGATGATCGAGCAGAATGCCAGGCAGGCGCTGCAAATGTCGGATTACGGCCTCGTGCTCGAACAAGGGCAGACCCGTATCGAGGACACCGCCGCCAACCTCCTCGCCGATCCGCGCATTGCCCAGCTGTTTCTCGGTGGAGCGCTTAAACCAATGGAGGCGCTATGACACCCTGCAAATCCAACGCGGACGTCAATCTCCCGAGTCCAGCTTGCCGCCGCCCGCTCGTCGAGATTAATCCGCTGGAAGTATTTGAAGATTATCATCGCAGTCGGCGGGATTTGCTGCCCCGCAAATCCTGGAGTCTCTTCGGGTCAAATGACGGGTTTGCGAGAGCTGGATGGCCAAAAAAACCAATCAGACCGCCAGAATCCGTGATGACGTCCCGTCTGTGGCGCACCAGATCGGGAAGCTGATCGCGGCCAATGAGCGACTCCAGCGTAAAGTCACCCGGCATATGGCCGCCGAGCAAACGTGGAAGGAAGAGCGCGCGTTGCTCCTGGCGCTGATAAACCAGGTGCCGGACTACCTCTTCGTCAAGGACACCAACTGCCGCTATGTTCTGGCGAATAGCGCCGTCGCTGCCGATTTGGACCAGGCAAACCCAGAAAGCATGACTGGGAAATCGGATTTCGAGCTGCACTCTTTGCCGGTGGCCTCGCATTTTTTTGCAGACGACCAGCAAGTGATGCGGTCGGGAGAGCCGAAGCTCGACATCGAAGAGTTCATGATAGATAGCTCGGGCGAAAAAAAATGGCTGTCGACATCGAAGGCGCCTCTGCGTAACGATCGAGACGAAATCATCGGCATCGTCGGGGTGGCGCGTGACGTGAGCCGGCGCAAAAAAGCTGAGGACCAGAACCGGCTGATGCTCGAACGGCTGCATGCGACGCAAGGGAAGCTGCGACGCGCGGCGCTGGCAGCGGAAGCCTCCAATGAGGCGAAATCCTCGTTTCTGGCCAATATGAGCCACGAAATCCGCACGCCGCTCAACGGCATATTGGGGATGGCGCAGGTGCTTGAGCACGAACAGCTCAGCCCATCACAGATCGAGGGCGTTCAGACGATCCTGGAGTCGGGCAAGACGCTGATGGCCTTGCTCAACGACGTGCTCGATCTGTCGAAGATCGAAGCCGGCAAGCTGAATATCGAGCAGACGGACGGCAATCTTCGGGATAATTTCCTCTATGTTCAGAAGCTGTTCTCAGGGCGAGCGCAGGAAAAACATATCGGGCTTTACCTCGAAATCGACGAGGCTGTTCCCGATGAGGTGAAATTCGATCATATCCGGGTGCGCCAATGCGTATCGAATATGGTTTCAAACGCGATCAAGTTCACCAATAGCGGCAGCGTGACGATTTCCGTCGCCCATGAAATCATCGCGGAAGGCGAATATCTGATCCGGGTCGATGTCGATCGGATACCGGGATCGGCATCAGCGAGGAGGCGGCAAGCCAGCTATTCTCCGAATTCTCCCAGGCCGACGCCTCGACAACGCGCAAATATGGCGGCACCGGCCTCGGCCTCGCCATCACCAGGAAGCTGGCACGGCTCATGGGCGGCGACGCGACGGTTGTAAGCGTGCTCGGAAAAGGCAGCACATTCCGCTTCACCTTCCAGGCGCTGGCAGGATCGGCGCGGAAAACGGCGCCGGCATGGATCCAGGAAAAACGCCCAGGCAGCGCAACATTCCACGGGCTGAGGCTGCTGCTGGTCGATGACAACACGATCAACCGCAGCGTCGCGCGCCTGCTGCTTGCACCGACCGGGGTTATCGTCACCGAAGCGACGAACGGCAAGGAGGCCCTCGACCGGCTTGCCGAGCAGATGTTCGATCTCGTGCTTCTCGACGTTCATATGCCGGTCATGGACGGCACGGAGGCGATCAAGCACATCCGCTCGTCCGATGCGCCGTGGCGTGATATCCCTGTCATCGCTTTGACCGCCGACGCCATGAGCGGCGATCGCGAGCGCCTGCTGTCGATCGGGATGACCGGCTATGCATCCAAGCCCATCGAGCAGGCCGCGCTCGTCAATGAGATCCACCGCGTCATGGGCATCTCCACCGTTCGCACCTTGGAAATCGGCGCGCTCGATCGCCAAAAGCTGGCGGGATGAGATCGCTCCGTGACAGGACGGCGTGGTCGAGACCGTAACGAAGGAAGCGAGCGATGTCTGACGCAGCACCGCCCCGAGCCACATTGCTCATCGATAGCGATGGCGGAGTGGACGACGGTCTTGCAATCGCGTTGGCGGCGCACTGGGTCGATCCGAGCGACGTGATACTCACCAGCGTCTTTGGCAACGTTCCCGTTGCTCAGGCGACGCATAATCTTTCGTTGATCGCGAGTTCGGGTCGGTTTGGCAGGCGCCGTTGTCTGGGAGGGCGCCTCGACGGCGTCGGACGGCTTCACCATCGATGCCACGCATGTGCATGGCTCTGACGGCCTTGGCGGCGTCACCGCGGCCATGCTGGCGCACGACACTAACACCGCTCCTCTCGATGCGCTGCTTGCAAAACTGCGGGCATCGTCCAACGCGCATAAATTCAAATTGCTCGGCATCGGACCTGCGACAAACATCCCTCGATTGATCGAGGCAATCGGGCTGGAAAATATCGAAGATGTGACGCTGATGGCCGGAAGTGTTTTCGACACAGGCAACATCACGGCATCGGCCGAGTTCAACCTGTATAGCGATCCAGGGGCATTCAACGACGTCGTCGCCTCTGGGGCTCGAACCACCATCGTTCCCTTGGATCTGTGCCGAAAAGTCGTGTTCGAGCGGCGAAACCTTGCGAGCTTGAAGAAAATCGGCCCTGTCTCCGACATGCTCATCCCGGCGCATGAGTTTTACATGTCGAAATACCTCGAGTGGGAGGGCATCGACGGCTGTTTTCCTCATGACAGCATTGCATTGCTGGTCAGCCTGTTTCCTCGCCGGTTCGTGACGGTCGCCGTCGAGGTGGAGGCGCTGACGGATCAGCAGAACAGAGGAAAGCTCACCGTAAAACGCCTGAGCCCGGACAGTCCGGTACGCGCCTGTTTGGGCGGCTATCTGAAGCAGGTCAGGGACCTGTTCAACACCGGCATCATGCCGCATGACTTCATCAAGCGGTTTGCCGAGCTCCCTCAAGGAACCAGATCCCACCCATAGGCCAAGTCCGGCAACGTCACGCCGCCGACCTGCCACTCGCCGCGCTTCACGAGCGTGCCGCCTTCGCGCTCATAGAAGCGGCGCGACAGGTGCAAATCTTCCAGCGTCCAAACGATCAGCGAGCGCACTCCAAGGTCCCGCGCGCGCCCCATCGCCTGGCGCAGTAAGGCCGCGCCGATGCCGTTGCGCCTGAGGTCCGGGCGGACGTGCAGGGCGTAGACTTCGAATTCATAGGGGCCGCTCCGCTCCTGATCGGTGACCGGACCGGCGCAGGAGAAGCCCGCGATCTGCCTGTCCGCCATCTGGGCGACGGTGAGGTTCAACGGAAATTGGGCCAGGTTCGCGAACCACATCGCGACCGCGCCTTCGACGGTGCGGGCATCGATCACCGCATCCGGAATGACGCCGCGATAGGCGTCCCGCCACGATGCCATGTGGATTTGCGCGACAGGCGTCACGTCGGCTTCGGTCGCGCTCCGGATCAGCAGGTCTGATGTCTCCATGTCGCCGCCTCGTCAGCGCCCAAACCATGAAGTTTGCGCCCCTTTGCGCGGCTTTTCAATAAGGCCGCCCCTCGCGCGGCCGATAGCGGGGAAGGGACATGCCATAGCGGATCGCGGCGGCGCGCAAGGCCAGGCCGGCGGCGATGGCGAGCGCCGCGCCGAGCGTCGACGAGCCGCGCAGGAGCAGAACGCCGAGATATATCACCGCCGAGCAGAGGGCCGCTGTCGCGTAGAGCTCCTGTTTCAGGATCAGCGGCGTTTCCTGGCTGACCACATCACGCATCAAGCCGCCGAAGGTGGCGGTGACGACGCCGAGCACCACTGCGACGATCACGCCCGCGCCGGCATCGAACGCGACATGCGCGCCGAGCACCCCGTAAGCCGCGAGGCCGATAGCGTCGAGCCAAAGCAGCACGGGATAGCGCCGTTGGATCAGATGGGCGGCAAAGAAGCAGATGCCCGCGACGCCAAGGCAGATCGCCAGATAAGTCTGGTCGAGCAGCCAGAACACCGGCCGGTCGAGGATGAGGTCGCGTACCGTGCCGCCGCCGAGGCCGGTCAGAGTCGCAAGCAGCCCGAAGCCGATGATGTCCATCTGCTTGCGGCTCGCCGCCAGCGCGCCAGTCGCCGCGAACACGGCCACGCCGACGATGTCCAGCCAGTAGATGAACGCCGGGATCAATGAAGCTCCGTCCCCTTTTGGGCGTAACCATCGCCGCGCCGCATAGCGCCTGCTATTAATCATTGGCATTAATCGGGTTTTCCGGCGATTCTCAAACATGGATTGGATCGACGCGGCCATCGTTCTGCATGTGCGCCCGCATGGCGAGACGAGCGCGGTGCTCGATGTTTTTACACGCGAGCATGGGCGGCATTCCGGCTTGGTGCGCGGCGGGCGCTCGCGCAGGATTCGGCCCGTGCTGCAAACCGGCAATCTGCTGAAGGTGGAATGGCGGGCGCGGCTGTCGGAGCATCTGGGCTTCTTCGTCGTCGAACTCGACAAGCCTCATGCGGCCCGCGCGCTCGACGACCGCCTGGCGCTGGCGGGCATCGGCACGCTCGCCAGCCTCGCCGCGCTGCTCGCCGAACGCGACCCGCATGCCGGCTTGTTCGACATGGCGGCGCTCGTCCTCGATCATTTGGAGGAACCGCTGCTCTGGCCGCAATTGCTGGTCCGCTTCGAGCTGCTGCTATTGTCGGAGCTTGGCGTCGGGCTGGATCTGGACCGCTGTGCGGCGAGCGGCGCGCGCGATGACCTTATCTATGTATCGCCGAAATCGGGCGGCGCGGTCTCGGCGAGCGCGGGCGAACCCTATAAGGACCGGCTGCTGCCGCTGCCTGCGTTCCTCCGCTCCAACGGCGCCAGGGCCGCGCCGGGCGACATCGCCGATGGGTTTGCGCTCACCGGCTTCTTCCTCGAACGGCATGTGTTCGACGCCCGCAATGCACCGATGCCGCAGTCGCGACGAGAGTTTTTGCGCCTGCTGTCTCGCGGCGCAGTAGCCAATCCGGCCAAAACCCCATAGAACGGCTCCGAATTCAATCGGAGCCGGCGCTGAAATGACCATGCAATTGCTGATCGGATCGGCGCTCGTCTCGCTGACTGATCCTGATCCATGTGGGGTCTGCCGCGGTTTTTGAACTCGCGCTGAAACGCGAGCACCTCTGGCCGGGGAAACCCGCCGGATTCGTCCGCTTTGTCTTTGATGCTCGGCGGAATGACGATGCTGCTGCTGGCTTCGATCAGCCTGTGCGTCTGGCTCTGGGTATTGTGCCTTCTATGGGTGGGCGTCTTCCACGAGGCTGAACCTGCGGTTTATTTCGCGATGGTGTCGTTCACCACGCTCGGCTTCGGCGATATCGTGCTCGGAGAAGGAATGGCGGATATTGTCCGGTCTCATGGGTGCCAACGGGCTGATCATCTTCGGCCTGAC
Organism: uncultured Alphaproteobacteria bacterium; assembly: GCA_963731855.1. Taxonomy (GTDB): domain Bacteria; phylum Pseudomonadota; class Alphaproteobacteria; order Rhizobiales; family Rhodomicrobiaceae; genus R-RK-3. The sequence goes on from CAVSXH010000009.1 coordinate 78,871, forward strand.
GACGGCGGTGCTGGCCGATTTCCTGTCCCGTGTCCGCAGCGGGGACATCCCGGATGCGGGCGATCCGCCTGAATGGCACCGGCCCAGCGTCCAGCGAAGGATGAGAAAGCCGAGAAAGCCGATCGGACCCAGGAGGAATGTGAACAGCAGGCAGGGAATTAGCGCGTAATGCGGTATCTTCTCGTCCCGCGCGGTCGTCACCTCCCAGGCGCCGACCAGAAGGTCGAAGGCGAGATAATGCAGCCAGCCCGCAACGAGCAGCCACGGCTGCCCGAGCCCCGCCGCGAGACCTTCCAGCGATCCAAGCGAGCCCAAGCCGCCGCGAAAAAGGAACGGGATGAGGATCACCGCATAGGCTGCCGACAGAAGGCCAGGCACCAGCGCGCGTGCCACCCCCTCCACGACTGCCCGATTGGATGGCACGAACATCAGCACGAGCCAGCCCGCCAGGGCCACGACATTCGCGATCTGAAAAACCTGCTCCGGTCCCATGGCATCTCCGATCCGATCCGAACCCACCTGCGGCCAACTGAGCAGCCATAAGGCCGCCGAACATGCGGGAATGTCCTATTTTGCCGAACATGAATAGCGATGCCAGTTGACCAAGTTTAGGCGGCGAATGCCAAATACGCTGAGGATCGGCAGCTGGGACGGCAATCCACATGGCAACCCTCGCCTCTTGAGCCTTGCGCGGACTCCCACTAACGTCCGGCCATGGGCGAAAACTCGATTCTCGAACCGGCCCCGATCGAGCCGGTCAATCTGCGGGAGGCGCTGGAAGAGCGCTATCTCTCTTATGCGCTGTCGACCATCATGCACCGGGCGCTGCCCGATGTGCGCGACGGCCTGAAGCCGGTGCACCGGCGCGTGCTGCACGCGATGCGGCAATTGAAGCTCGACCCCGATGGCGGCTTCAAGAAATGCGCCCGCGTCGTCGGCGACGTCATCGGTAAATACCACCCGCATGGCGACCAGTCAGTTTATGACGCGCTGGTACGGCTCGCGCAAAGTTTTGCGCAGCGTTATCCGCTGGTCGACGGCCAGGGCAATTTCGGCAATGTCGACGGCGATAATGCCGCCGCGATGCGATATACCGAAGCGCGGCTGACGCCGGTCGCCGCCGCGCTGCTCGACGGGCTGGACGAGGACACGGTCGATTTCCGTGAGACGTACGATGGCGAGGAGAAGGAGCCGGTCGTTCTGCCCGTCGGATTTCCCGAATCTGCTGGCCAACGGCTCGTCCGGCATCGCTGTCGGCATGGCGACCTCGATTCCGCCGCATAATGCCGAGGAGCTTTGCGACGCCGCGCTCTATCTGATCCGAAATCCCCGCGCGCCGGCCGAAAAGCTTATCGATTTCGTGCCCGGCCCGGACTTCCCGACCGGCGGCATCCTGGTCGAGGATCGCGCCTCCATCATCGAATCCTATCGCACCGGGCGCGGCGGCTTCCGTCTGCGGGCGCGCTGGGAACGCGAGGAGACCGGACGCGGCACCTACAACATCGTCATCACCGAAATTCCGTATCTGGTACAGAAATCCCGGCTGATCGAGAAGATCGCTGAGCTGCTGGAAGCCAAGCGCCTGCCGCTGCTCGCCGATGTCCGGGACGAATCGGCCGAGGATGTCCGCCTGGTGCTGGAGCCGCGCTCGCGCGCCGTCGATCCGCTGGTGCTGATGGAGCAGATGTTCCGCCTCACCGATCTGGAAACGCGCATTCCGCTCAACATGAACGTGCTGAGCCGTGGCCAGGTGCCGGTTGTGCTGGGCCTGTCCGAGGCGCTGACCGAATGGCTGTCGCATCGCAAGGTGGTGCTGCAGCGCCGCTCCGAACATCGGCTGCGCCAGATCGAGCACCGGCTGGAAGTGCTGGAAGGCTATCTCGTCGCCTATCTCAATCTGGACGAGGTGATCCGCATCATCCGCCAGGAGGATGAGCCGAAAGCAGAGCTGATTCGCCGCTTCAGCCTTACCGATGTGCAGGCCGAGGCGATCCTCAACATGCGGCTGCGCTCCTTGCGCAAGCTGGAGGAGGTCGAGATTCGCGGCGAGCACGAGAAGCTCACGACGGAGAAGCGCGGCCTTGTCGCGCTGCTCGCATCCAACGAGAAGCAGTGGGAGCGGATTTCGCAGCAGATCACCGAGACCAAGGCGCGATTCGGCAAGGCGACCGATGTCGGCCGCCGCCGTACCAGCTTCGCCGAGGTGCCGGAAATCGACGTCAGCGTCGAGGAATCGATGGTGGAGAAAGAGCCGGTGACGGTGATCATCTCCGAAAAGGGCTGGATTCGCGCGCTCAAGGGCCATCAGAACGACATCGACAAGGTGCAGTTCAAGACCGGCGACAGCCTTCGCCGCGCCATCGTCGCGCAATCCACCGACAAGCTGGTGCTGTTTGCCTCGAACGGTAAATTCTTCACGCTGGAGGCGTCGGCGCTGCCTGGCGGGCGCGGTCATGGCGAGCCGGTGCGGCTGATGATCGACCTGGAAGAGACCAGCGATATCGTCGATCTGTTTGTCCACAAGCCGGGACGGAAATTGCTGATCGCCTCGAAGATGGGCAATGGCTTCGTCGTCGCCGGAGAACGAGGTGGTGGCGCAGACGCGCAAGGGCAAGCAGATCATGACAGTGTCGCCGCCCGATAAGGCGATTGCCTGCGTCGCGGCCGAGGGTGACAGCGTCGCCTGCCTGGGTGAGAACCGCAAGCTGCTGATTTTCCCATTGGAAGAGGTCAACGAGCTGGCTCGCGGGCGCGGCGTCCGCTTGCAGAAATTGCGGGATGGCGGCCTTGCCGACGTCACCGTTTTCCGCGTCGCCGAGGGCCTTCGCTGGCAGGAAGGCCCGCGCATCCGCACCATGGCCGAATTCGCCGAATGGCAGGGTCGCCGCGCCCAGGCCGGAACATCGGCGCCGAAAGGCTTCCCCAGGAACAGCCGTTTCGGCATGACCGGACTGCACCTGCCATAATTCGGCGATGTTTGCCGTATTGGGTGCGTTAACGATCGTTAATGATCGGTCGCGCGGCGTGGGATCGAGCATGAGCCCCAAAAGCATGTCCCCGCGCAGGCGGGGATGGCACTGGTTGCGATCGCGCTTCACCAGAGAGATAGCCGTTCCGATTCGGTCGGAACGGATCAAGCGCTAGGAGCTCAACGGACGTATGCGTTTATTGGCGGGCGCGGCAATATTGCTTTTCGTTCCGGCGGCGCGCTTAGCGCGGCAGCTGCCGATTGCGGCCGCGACGCCTTTTCCGCAGTCGTCAGCCAGGCCAGCGCGGAACTCGCGGCGATAAACAGCGCTCAAAAGGCTGGGCTGCACGAGAAGTTGCAGCTGCTAAAGGCCCGCCAGGGTTGGGCGGAAGGCGATTTCGTCGCCAGGGCGACGCCTTTCGTGCAGGACGCCAAAATCGCCGAGTTCGACCAAGGCAACAAGACGCTTCTCGCGCGCGTCCCGCAGCTCGGCGCTCCCGCATCGCTTGCCGGTGCCGCGCCGGCGCTGCCCGGTGCGGATGATCGGAATTGCGCGATGCTCCAGGAGTTGCGCGCGCTGATGGCGCAGCTCGTCGAGAATACGCGGGCCAAATGGACCTATATGCTGGGCAAGGCCGACGGGGCCCTTGAGGATGCGCGTCAGGCGAAGGCCGGACAATAGCTCAGTTCCGGCTGATTCGGCGGCGAATCAAGCCCTCACGTCTGATGATCGGCCAAGTGGTAACTTGTAAGTGCAAACGTTTTTGGGCTCGAAGACGCAAAATTGACGACTACTGTCGGAGCGGCAATTCCGGATTGATCTTTTGCTTGGTGACAGAACAATTTTCTGCCTCGTTTCTGTCGTGCAGCTAGTCTCGCCTGTGTAAAATCCGTCGAATTATACTCGTGAAGACGTGACGGTGATCGTCCTCATTTATGGAAAGCGGCGTAAATTCAAGAAAACAGGATTCTTGTTGCTTTACCTATCACGTGAGTATGAGCTCTCCGCATTCTGCAACCTTGACGCGAAAAGCTGTGGATTTCGTTGCGCAATGGACACAAGCGCTTGTCGTATTCCAGAGCGTGAACGGGGTTCTTGTTTACCGTCCGTGACGTTTGGTCTATCAGAATTTATGTAGGCCTTCGGTGCGCCGATATCAGTGAAATCGGTTCTAAGGCAGAAATTTGGGTCGCCGGCACATGGGGTTTCGCCGCTGGCTGACTTGGATAACAGGGATGTCCGGCGCTGACCGCGTAGGGTTTCTTTGTGATTGGGCAAGCCTGTCGGGTCAAGCCGCGGGCTAGTAGAGATTGAGATGATTGGGGGATCCATGAAGATGACCAGTCGCTTTGCTATGGTCGCGGCAGCCAGCGTGCTGCTCGGCGCGGCAGTGACATCAGCGAAAGCTGCCGACCTTGGCGGCGGATGCTGCGCAGACCTTGAAGAGCGTGTAGCCGAACTCGAAGCCACGACCGCCCGCAAGGGCAACCGCGTTGTCTCGCTGCAGGTCTACGGCCAGGTCAACAAGGCCTTGCTGCTGTGGGATGACGGCATCGATTCCGACGCGTACATCGTCGATAATGATTACTCGGGCTCGCGCGTTGGTTTCACGGGTTCCGCCTGCGATGAAGCCGGGTTGGAAAGCTGGGTTCTTGGTCGAGCTCGACATTCAGGATGCGTCTTCGAATCAGGTCGACAACGATGATCAGGCCACACTTCGACGACCCGGCTGACGAGATCGTGATTCGTTACAGCAACGTCTATATCGAGAGCGAGAAGTTCGGCCGGATTACGCTTGGGGCAGGGTCGCACGGCTGCGGACGGCGTCTCGGAAGTTGTGCTCGGAAATTCGCTGCGCAATTCGGATCTCCATCACGGCAATGATTTCCTGATCCGGCTCTCCGGCGGTGGCTCCAGCGGCCTTCGTCTCGATCAATGGGCGTCCGAACTTCAACTCCAGCCGTGACGACGTGGTTCGTTACAACTCGCCGTCGATATACGGCTTCATCTCTCGGCGTCATGGGGCGATAACGACTATGCCGACGTCGCCCTTCGCTTCAAGAAGGAGTGGAACTCAGTCCGTTTAGCGGCTGCAGTTGCTTATCAGGTGGGATGCGTCGGGCGATGCGACAACCATTCGTCGACACTGCGCAACTTCGGTGATGCTCGAGGTATTGCTAGGATCTATCTCGGTTATGCACATCCCGACAGGCATCTATGGTGCTTTGGCGCGGCCGGAAAGCTCGAGGTTGACGAGGGTCTCAATCGGAGTGCCGACTACTGGTACGCACAGTTGGGCATCGAGAAGAAGTTCCTCCCCTACGGCTCGACGACCGTCTATGCGGAATATGGCCAATATAATGACGATGGCTGCCGTCTTCGATGGTGATGGGGACAGCGACATCGCTGAAAGCGAAGCTCAGCGTTGGGGCTTCGGTGTTGTTCAGAAGTTCGACAGCGCCGCTCTCGAGCTCTATGCTCAAGCAACGTTCTGGAGCTTTGAAGCAACTGAGAACGACGGTGACTCCAGGATCTCGAAGATCTGACCACAGTCATGATTGGCTCGCGCATCAAGTTCTAAATTGGCAACAGTCTGCTCGAAAATGAGGGGGCGCCCATGAAGCGCCCCCTTTTCATTTGCCGCAACAGCGGCTAGCGTTTCACCGTTAAGGGGACGATTTGCTTGCCGGGATGGTCCGGTTTTAAATGAGGGGATGATAAGAAATGATTAGCCGTATAGCCTTGATCGCCGCTGCAGGCTTGTTGCTCGGCGCAGCAATGACGCCAGCGATGGCCGCGGACCTTGGCGGAGGGTGCTGCGCTGATCTCGAAGAGCGCGTAGCTGAACTCGAAGCCACTACCGCCCGTAAGGGCAATCGCGTCGTCTCTCTGCAAATCTACGGCACGGTAGCCAAGGGTTTGCTCATCTGGGACAATGGCGACGAATCCGACGCCTTTGTCGTTGACAATGACGCCATCACCTCGGTCCTGGGCTTCAAGGGTTCGGCAAAGTTCAAGCCGGGCTGGAGCACCGGTTTCAAGGTTGAGTTGGCTGTCCAGGATGCCTCTTCGAACGGTATCGGCGATGGTAATTTCGGTGATGTGACCGACGATCCTGCGGACAACATCTCGATTCGCGAAAGCTACGTTTATATCGAGAGCGAGCGTCTCGGCAGGGTGTCGCTCGGCCAGCAGCTTCTCGCGGCTGACGGTGCGGCCGGTGTGTCGATTGCCAACACGCTCTATGGCGCGGCTCCCGACCATAGCGGTGGCCTTAATGTAGGTGGCACGGGCGGTATCAACCTCGGTCAATTTGCGTCGCACTTCGGTGTGGGCCGTAACGACGCGGTTCGCTACGACTCGCCGAGCATTTACGGCTTTATCGCTTCCGCGACCTGGGGCGATGACGATTATTGGGACGTTGCCTTGCGTTTTGCGAAAGAGTGGAATTCGATCAAGATCGCAGCCGCGATCGCCTACTCGGATTTCGACACAGATATCAATAGCGGCGTTGCTCAGCAGCTAGGTTTGGGTGCGGAAGTCCTGTCGGGCTCTGTCTCAGTGATGCACGTGCCGACCGGCTTGTTCATAAATTTCGCTGCTGGCCACAAGGAGCTTAAGGACGTCGAGGAAGCCGAAGGGGAGTTCTGGTTTACCCAAGGCGGTATCGAAAGGAACTGGTTTGGGTACGGTAGCACGACGCTCTATGGCGAATACGGGCAGTATGACGACATTGTGACCTTGAGCCTTATTGATGCTGCAGCAGCGAAGCTACGCGCTTTGGCTTCGGCATCGTGCAGCATTTCGACAGCGCCGCGTTGGATCTGTATGCTCAGGCTACCTTCTGGGATTTCGAACTTGACGGCGCAGAAGAAGAAGACATGAGCACCATCATGATCGGCGCGAAGATCGACTTCTGATCGAGCGAATACGGCAATGCTTAGGGGCCCCTCCGGGGCCCCTATTTTTTGTGCGTCGTCCAGCGCAAATGTTCCGCAGGCAAATCGCCGGAGCATACGGTCTTGCGGTCATAACCTGCCGCTGTTCGCGGTTGTTTTGCGAATTGGCTGCGGCCCGATCGGGCTGGTTGCGAAGGCCCACCCGAAGCAAATCACACCCTCTACGACTGCCGAGCGAATCGTGATCCAGCCTTGCTAAGGGCACGCTTGCCCACGCCCAAGGGCATCCGCCCGGGTACGCGGCAAGCGACCGCCAAAAAGAAACAGCGGCCCGCGCCGGACATGTTCGTCGCCTCGCGTCTCGCCGAGGCGCACGCGTCGCCGAGCGCTATCGCAGACGGCTGCCCGACCTGCGAATCGCCGCCATGGCTGAGCCGCAATAGCTGCCGCATACCGCCGCGCCGGATCGCCATCTGGCCCTCCGCCCCTACCATGAGGTAAGCTTCATGCCATCTCACCAGACCAAGGGCGTGACGCCGCCCGATCCGCGGAGGACAAGCATGGCTCAAGGACTCAACAGGCAGATCACGCTCGTTTCCTACCCGCAAGGCGAGCCGGTCCCCGCTAATTTCGCCGTTGCCGAAAGCCCGATTCCTGAGCCGGGCGCGGGCCAGGTTCTCCTGCGGAACAAATATCTTTCACTCGACCCGTATATGCGCGGACGGATGAGCACCGCGCGATCCTACGCCAAGGGCTTCGAGATCGGCCAGGCGTTGGGCGGCGGCACGGTCAGCGAGGTGGTGACCTCGAACAACCCGAATTTCTCAGCCGGCGATCTCGTCCTGGCGGCGGGCGGCTGGCAGGACTATGCGCTGTCGAGCGGCGAGGGGCTGATACGGATCGACCCCGGCCTTGCGCCCCGTCACCACCGCGCTCGGCGTGCTCGGCATGCCGGGCATGACGGCCTATACCGGCCTGCTCAATATCGGCAACCCCAAGCCCGGGGAGACAGTGGTGGTCGCGGCGGCGGCGGGACCGGTGGGCGCGACCGTCGGCCAGATCGCCAAGCGCAAGGGTTGCCGGACGGTCGGCATCGCGGCCGGCAATAAGCTCGATTATCTGACCGCGGAACTCGGCTTCGACGCCGCGCTCGACCGCCGCTCGCCGGACCTCAAGGATGAGCTGCGCGAAGCCTGCCCGCTCGGCATCGACGTGTATTTCGAGAATGTCGGCGGCGCGGTGTGGGACGCCGTGCTCCCGCTCCTCAACGATTTCGCGCGCATTCCCGTTTGCGGCCTCATCGCCCATTACAACGATACCCAGCTGCCGCCCGGCCCGGATCGCATGTCGACGCTGATGCGCATGGTGCTGACCCGGCGGCTGCGCATTCAGGGCTTCATCGTCTCGGATTTTGCCTCGCAGCGGGGCGACTTCCTGCGCGATGTCGGCGCCTGGTTCCGCGAGGGGAAGATCAAATATCGCGAGCATATCGTCGACGGCCTGGAGAAGGCGCCCAATGCCTTCATCAAGCTGCTCAGGGGCGACAATTTCGGCAAGATGATCGTCAAGATCGCCGATTGAGACGGTTTCATTCGGCGCATTGCGCTCGCCTTGCTCGCCCCCCGAAGCAGTATGGAATCCTGCGCAAAACGAGGCGAACGGCGTGCGCGATGCCGTTTAAGCGCAATCCGCCGTGGGGCGGCGAAGGAAGCGTTATGACCGACATCGAAACCGCATTCGCGCGCGTCCGGGACATCGCCCTGGCGCGCGGCCTGACCGGCATCGAGGAGGGCACCTCCTACGGCACGCCCGCCCTGCGCGTGCGCCGCAAGCTGCTGGTGCATCGACCGAAAAGTGTACGCACTTTTCGGATAAATCTGATGCATAGACAAAGAATAGAGGGTATCTTGGAGCCTCTAGATGTGGAGCGTCAAGAGGTTATTCCCGGTGATGGTGAGCCTGCTGATTGGCGGCTTTCCGCCGAGACTAGCATGAGGCCTGTGGCAGTTGTAGCGGTGCAGCCATCTTGGCAGTTCGCTTCTTCGTTGTTCTGAGGTGTTGAAGGCGGTTGCGTATGCCCATTCGCGCAAGGCGGTCTGGATGAAGCGCTCGGCTTTGCCGTTGGTTTGGGGCGTGTAGGGTTTTGTGCGGATGTTGCCTGACGGCGAGCCTCTGGCAGGCGTCGCGGAAGCTGCGTGATTTATAGCAGCTGCCATTGTCGGTCATGACGCGAGCAACCGTCACGCCAAGGTTGTTGTAGTGGCGGACCGCGGCTTCCAGGAATGCGACGGCGCTGGCTTGCTTTTCGTCGGGCCTGACTTGGCTGAAGGCGAGGCGGGAGTCGTCGTCGATGGCAACATGACGAATTCCGATCCTGGCCCGGCGGCTGCCGAGCGCTGGTTGGACTGGCCGGTCCGGTTGCCGGTAATGCGGTGTCCGACGGCGTTGAACCTGCCGAGCTTCTTGATGTCCAGATGAATGATCTCGCCCGGCGTTGCGCGCTCGTAGCGCGGTCGCGGCTCGGCGGGCTCGATAGCCGAAAGCAGGCTGAGGCCGCGCCGCTTCAGGATCCGGCTGACGGTGGCCGGCGACAAGCCTGTCTGGGCTGCGATGGCTGCTTGTGTGCGGCGCCGCCGGCGCAAGGCTTCGACGGCATCGCAGGTGGCAAGCTCTGTCTGGCTTGGCGATGAAAGGGGGCGGGATGAGCGGTCCCGCAGACCCGCAACGCCATCGACGCGCAGGCGCCGAACCCATTTCGCCACCGTCTTGGCTGATATATTAAAGCGCCGTGCGGCTTCGGCGCTGGTGGCGCCATAATCCACAACGGCGCGCACCATTCCCTCTCGACCGCGCGGCGTCAGCCGGGCATTCTCATGCACGTCCATTCGGTTCTCCGGAGAATCAGTGACGTTTGGCGACATCAGCTGACATCCTCAGCACCGAATGGACAACCTCCTGAAAATTCACATCTAGTGCGCATGAAGGACGCCGAAACGCTGGTCTTCATGTGCGCCATCGAGGCGAAGGAGCTTCTGATGGAGGCCGCGCCCGAAATCCACTTCGAGACCGACCACTATAAGGGCTGGCCCGCGCTGCTGATCCGCCTCCGGCATCAGCGACGAGGAACTCGGCCACCGCATCGAGACGGCCTGGCGGATGCAGGCGGGGGCGCGGCTGGTGAAGGAATGGGAGCGACGGCGGGGCGAGTAATGAAAAACTGGTCCCAGCCGTAAGTGGATCGATGCATTAACCTTGGCGCAGCAGATGAATTTACATTATAGCGTTGCAAATGAGGGATGCATTCGTCGGCTATCCCGGTGAGCCAAAAGAATTAACTGAAAATCTTGATGTTGGCATCGAGATATTCCGGAAATGGCGAACTGCAACCGCGATACGTCCGTGGGCAGAGCTTGGTGGTCCATCAACACCTATCATCTACGATGTGCTGAAGACGATTAGAGAGTGCGAAGTCTCGTTCTTTGATGTTACAATTCCAAATCAAAATGTTTTATATGAAATTGGATATTCTGCTGGACTAGGTAAAGCAATTTTTCTGTTACTTAACGACGCATTCAAAGATGCCATGCGTATTCAGATTGAGCTTGGCATTTTCGACACGCACCGCCTCAAACGGTATCGGAATGGTCCAGATCTCGCTAACATCCTCCGCGATGCTCGAGAACCCTATCATCAAACACCGCCCGGCATTCAAGTAAATGTTCGGCAGCCACTTCTATTTTCAGCACCACTTCGCAAAGACACAGTTTCCGACGACTTATTTTGCGTCCGTTAAGCAGCAACAGATGGGATTACGGACGTACGATCCGGAAGAAGATCTTAGGTTGCCGCTTGATCGTGCACATAGAGAAATTACAACTTCTGCTGGAGTATTCCTTTCGCTCATTTCTGATAATATTGTGAAATCGGAACACCACAATCTAAAGCATTCCTTTTAGCTGGGATCGCCGACGCATGTGGCATACCTCGCCTCCTGTTAAAATTTGGAGATTCATGCCCGCGTTTGATCTGAGGGATGGAGTAGTGGTTGTAAAAGACCGCAGCGACATCCGGAGTGCCGTGCAGAATCTACTTCCGCAGATTCACGAGCGTCAGCAACAAATGCACGTTCCGCTCAGCCCATCGCGCGCTCTCATCTGATGAACCTTTCATTGGGAGCAACTGCTGCCGAGAACGAATTACATTCGCTTGATTTGTATTTCTTGGAGACCCGAGAGTTCAGACGAGCTCTTGAAGGAGAAGCCAGATTCGTAATAGGGCGCAAAGGCGTTGGAAAAACCGCAATTTTCTGGCAGGTGCGGAACCGAATGCGAGCCAATAGAAGCAACCTGGTCTTAGACTTAAGGCCAGAAGGATATCAGCTACGAAAATTGAGTGAAATAATTGCTGATAATTTCTCCGAGGCCACGCATTCTCATACAATGACAATATTTTTGGAATACGTATTATATTTGGAGCTATGCCACAAAATACTTAATGACGACAGAGAAGTTTATGCGAGGGACAGCAGGTTAGTCGACATTTTTTCCAATGTCCCGGATGCTTACGAAAACGTAGATGAATTCCGCGAGGGCGATTTTCCAGAACGCTTATTGATGCTGATAAACCGCCTACGCCAAGATGTACGTCCGGCCTTAGCCGGCGAATTGACAAAAATATTGACCACCCCTCAGATTACTGAATTAATTTACGGTACAGATTTTCAAAAACTTCGAGACACTATGCTTGACTACATCGCTCACAAGCAACACACACTTGTACTTGTGGGCAACCTCGATAGTGGTTGGACAACTTCCGGTGTAAATTCAAACGACATTAAAATGCGCAATGCTTAATCGACGCAGGAAGGAAGATTGAACGGGCGGCGCAGAAGCATGATGCTGATGTTTCAATTACGGTCTTCCTTCGGGATGATGTCTACGATTGGTTAATTGCAGACGCGAGCGACCGAGGGAAAGACAGCACCATTCGAGTGTTGTGGCGTGAGCCTAACGTATTGAGGCGATTAGTGAATCGTCGTTTAGAAGCGGCAAGTTCCGACTTAGTATCTCCCCCGCTCCGGAGTGGTCGACCCTGGCTAAAGGGAAAATTGACGGAGAAGAGATATTTGATTTTCTTGTCCGTCATTGTCTGCGAAGACCAAGATCATTATTAGATGTTGTCGAACTGTGCCTTTCAAATACAACGCTCGCTGGACGTGCGGAAATTATACCTGAAGATGCCCGCCATGCAGTTGACAACTACTCGCGCGATATGCTTCGCGATTTAAATTATGAAATAAGTGACGTGTTCCAAGAAGTGGACAAAATTATCTATGATCTTGCTAAGGAGAGTGCACGTTTAGATCAACGTAGCGCAGAACGAATAGCAAATAAAAAGCTCCGTGATCCAGAGCGGGGCACTAAATTTGTCCAGATGTTGTTATGGTTTGGCTTTTTTGGCATCACGGATCCCGATGGAACGGAGGATTACGTATTTGACCATGGTGATGATATTGATCTACTCTTGGCTCACGCTCGCCGGGGGCAGAACCCGATACTGACCATCCACCCGCTATTCCGAAGTGCGCTATCCACCCCCAACGACCTGTTATTCTAGTATTTACTGCCGTTACCATAAAAAACTTATCCCCGCCCCTCCCACCGCCCGTACTACTCACCCTTGTTCTTGTTTCAGAGGGACGCGGGGGCTCGAGACCGGCTCGTCATCTGCGGAATGGGAATTGCGGTGCCTGAGGAATCCTCGGGGGATCTGGTTGGGTGGAAATGCCGGCCAGCCTCGCGGTGGGTGTAACGAACCCGCACTCAGGGGTTTGTAGGTTCTGCCGACCTGTTTGCTGGGATGCGCAGGTCCAAGGTCATGCGACGCGACGTTTTGCGTAGCCGGACGGTGAACAAGGGTTCCCGATCCCCGCAGGCCATGTCCGATAAAGGCGCGGAGACGAGCCAAAATACCACCGTGCGCGGGCAGCCGAGAGGCTGCACATTATAAACTAGGACCAGCCTCACGGCGGCCCGCGCCGTCCCTCCACGGGACGGAAACAAAAATGCAGCAAAGCCTCGCGGGCGCGGCCCGGCGGGGGAATTGGTGTTTGCTTGGCCCAAAGCAGGCACGCCGGCGCTTTGGCGACAGGACGCCGGATCATTGCAATAATGGCTCAAGCCACACCATCGCGCATGGCCACCCGCAACTTTCGCACGCTCCCGCTTGTGTTAAGACTCTGAAGTAAGTACTTATGCACAATATGAGCATATATGGCCTCTGGATGATGCCGACTGCGTAAGGAGAGCGCCACAATGAGCCTCATCGGATTGCCCGCGCCGGCCGCGCGCAAGAGCGGGTCGGGCGGCGAACTGCCCGTCATCATCATTGGCGGGGGGCTGGCCGGTCTGTTCGCGGCGCTCACGCTCGCGCCGATGAAGGTGACGATCGTGACGCCGCGTCCGCTCGGCGAGGGAGCATCGAGCGCCTGGGCGCAGGCCGGCATCGCCGCGGCGGTCGGCGAGGGCGACAGTTTCGAGCAGCACGCCGCCGACACGATACGCGCCGGGGCCGGGCTTTGCGATGTGGCGATGGTCGACATGATCGTGCGTGAGGCGCCTGCCCGCATCGAAGATCTGCTGCGCTTCGGCGTGCCGTTCGACCGCGACCTGGAAGGCCGGCTGCGCCAGTCCCGCGAGGCGGCGCACAGCCAGCGCAGGGTGATCGGCGTAGGCGGCGATCAGGCGGGCAAGGCGATCATGGCGGCGCTGATCGCGGCGGCACGGGACACGCCCTCGATCAGCATGATGGAGGAGGTCAACGCGGTCGATCTGGCCGGTGCAGATGGCCACGTTACCGGGCTCTATTGCGCGCCGGCCCGAGGCGGCACCGGGCGCAGCACGTTTCTGCCGGCGCGTGCGGTGGTGCTGGCGACGGGCGGCGTCGGCCAGCTCTATACGCTGACCACCAACCCGCAGGAGGCGCGCGGCGACGGCATTGCCATCGCGGCGCGGGCGGGTGCGGTGATCGCGGATGCCGAATTTGTGCAATTCCACCCAACGGCGGTGGACATCGGCAAGCATCCCGCGCCGCTCGCCACCGAGGCGCTGCGGGGCGACGGGGCGAAACTCGTCAACAGCACCGGCGAACGCTTCATGCTGGCGGTGCACCCCGACGCCGAATTGGCGCCGCGCGATATCGTGGCGCGGGCCGTGCAGATCGAGCGGGCGGCCGGGCGCGGCGCATTTCTCGATTGCAGAGGCGTGCTCGGCGCCGGAATGCCGACGCATTTCCCGACGGTCTATGCGGCTTGCGCGTCGGCCGGGATCGAGCCTGCGACGGATCTTATCCCCGTGGCGCCCGCCGCGCATTATCATATGGGCGGGGTCGCGACGGATGGCGATGGCCGTAGCTCGCTGCCCGGACTTTGGGCGATCGGAGAAGTGGCGTCCACCGGGCTGCATGGCGCCAACCGGCTGGCGTCGAACTCGCTGCTGGAAGCCGTGGTGATGGCCGCGAGGGCGGCGGAAGATATCGCCGGCCTGGAGCCGGGCGCCGGTGCTGGCGGTGGAGGCGAGGCGGCCGAGCGGTCCATCCTATCCGGGCGGGATCGACGCGGCGCGGCTCGCGGCGCTGCAGGAGGTGATGTCGGCGCATGTCGGCGTCGTCCGCTCGGCGGAAAGCCTGGTGACGGCGCTGGAGTTCATCGAGAGGCTGAGCGCCGAGGCGGCGCCATCGTCACCCCTGGCGAACATGGCGGAGGCCGCGCGGTTCATGACGGTCTGCGCGCTTGACCCGCGAGGAAAGCCGAGGCGGGCATTATCGCTCGGATTTCCCCGATTTGGCTGATGAGGCGAGGCGCAGCCTCATCACGCTGAGCGCGGCGCAGGTGCTTTCGGCGGAGGCGCTGGGGTATTGAGGCGTTCACGTCGTTCACTGCCGGCGCGCTGACTTTTCGTTGCGCATCAAATTCCAAACGGAAGCGATACGCCGGTGTTTGGATCGATACACTAAGAGGATTTTCACCGATATGACCAGCTTTCCGGAGCATCTGATCGGCCCGGCGATCGAAGCCGCGCTGGCGGAGGATCTGGGCCTCGCGGGCGACATCACCACGAACGCCATCATCGCGGCGGACAGCACCTCGCGCGCCGTGATCGCCGCACGCAAGCCGGGACGCATCGCGGGACTGCCGCTGGCCGAGGCGGCGTTCCGGCGGCTCGATCCGCGCGTTGAGTTTCGCGTGGTGGTGGGCGATGGCGAGGATGCCGAGGCGGGGGCGGTGATCGCGGAGATCAGCGGTAATACGCGCGCTATTCTGGCAGCCGAACGGGTGGCGCTGAATTTCTCGGCCATCTGAGCGGCATCGCTACCACGACGCGCGCTTTTGCCGAGGCGATCCGTGGGACGGCGGCGCGCATCTGCTGCACCCGCAAGACGACCCCCGGCCTGCGCGCTTTCGAAAAATACGCCGTGCGCATGGGCGGCGGCGTCAACCACCGCTTCGGCCTGTTCGATGCGGTGCTGATCAAGGACAACCACATCGTGGCGGCGGGCGGGATCGGCGCGGCGATCGAGCGGGTGCGGCAGGGTGCGGGGCATCTCGTCAAGATCGAAGTGGAGGTGGACCGGCTGGATCAGCTCGAGGAGGCGCTGCGCTATCCGATCGACGTGGTTCTGCTCGACAATATGAGCCTCGACCAACTCCGCGCGGCGGTCGCCATGACGGCAGGCCGCGTGGTGTTGGAAGCGTCCGGCGGCGTATCCCTTGCCACGGTGCGCGGCATCGCCGAAACCGGTGTCGACTGTCATCTCCGCCGGCGCGCTCACGCATTCCTCGGCGACAGACGTTGGAGTTGGATTGGATTTCTACTGATTTGAGTAACGTATTCGTAGCAGTTCGATATTTATCGCACACCTGGGCTGCACTAATGAACAATAAGTCTGTTATACTTGCAGAAAGCTTCTTGCGATAATTATTGGTGTGATTGACCGGCATCCCACTAAAATGCGATATTCATAAGCTGAGGCGAGGTCGGCCAGCTCAATGACGTATTTCTCAGGGGAGGTCATGGAGCATCGCTGCGGGGACAGAAAGATGCTTCGTTTAGCCTATGTGGTCTATGGGATTATTTTTATTGGTCTTATTGGAGGATTGATCGAGATACTTGCGATATCGGACTGATAATTAATCATGCACTGGTAGAACTTTGGAAGTGAATGCATCGGGCCCTGATCTACACGGGAGGTTCCTATTTTCCCGCAATTGGCTCGCACTTTTCGTCACTATCCTTTCTGTCTAATGTTTCTATTCCCTGCTACTTCCATATCTGCGGTATTTTCGCGGAAAGTGCGCGACACACGGACTCAAAGTCTGTAAAGAAGTTACGGTCAGAAATCGTAAGCCTCCGTCAGGACGTCAACGAATCATGCGGTCATGCAAAGAATATTACGAATTATATTTATCCGGTTCGAATGACCCCGCGTTTCGATATTATGGAAATCGATTGCATTACAATATGATATTTCTGAAATCGGAGATACTGTCACAGTCGAAGACGCTTCTACAATCGAGTGCACGAGTGATCCCGCACATTTCTAGAGGTATTGGATCGACGCGGATTTGGGATTCCACTCCAGTAACATTCTTTCGGAGACTACCATTTCGAGGCCACCGATCTCACAGTGGAAAAGATCTGGATTGGCTGCCTGATCCAGAACGGTCCCAAAGAAAAGAAGTTCGCAATCTTCTTCCCGAAAGTGAAACCGGGAACGCAAAAAAATTCGTATTTGCTTTACCTGGCCAGGATTTATGAAGAAGTTTAATGGAACTGGGGGCTGCTAATTTCAGTTGGAGATATCGTCTCGAAATCTCCCAACGCACGAGCTCTCTCAGCATCGAGTGGAATTTTAAATCCGCTGGCTCAGATGTTCGATTGTCGAACTGCTGGTACGGCAATCGAACACTGCATACAATCGATTCTGAAGTGGCGTGAAATAGAAATAGCTTGGATCTATCAAGATCCGAAGCGTCGAGAATGGATGGACCAATTATATGCTGTGGAATTTCTCGCTAGCTGCGTGTTTAACCACCGCCACCGCCGCCCGCGCCAGGCCGCCGATGCCAGGAATCCGTTATCGCGGCAACTTTGCGGAAATTCTGAAGACGTATCTCCGTATCATTATTAATTCCCTATATCTAGATGAGCGAATGAACGATGCCAGCGAGTCATTATCTCAAGGCAAACTACTACTAATCCATACAGCACGGCTAGATCAATTTCTCATGTAATTTTTTTGTTGGCACGTTCTATCCCTTATGAGCGAGCAATGACGCACGTCGTCAATACCGCCTCTTGCCAACACCCCAATCCAGGTTCACCATTCAATCCCCGCGTGCGGTAATGGCGGGTGCAACAAAAGGGTGTTCACGCAAGGGAGATGAAACATGGGAGAGTCGGCGGCCAAGCTGGGAGAGGAGCCCGGTGCATTGCGTTGGTGGGGCCTTATCTGAGCGGCAAGACGACTCTGCTGGAAGCCATTCTCGCCCGAACGGGGGCGATCGCGCGCCAGGGCTCGGCGGCGGCCGGCACCACCGTCGGCGACGCCAGCGCCGAGGCCCGCGCGCAGGGCATGAGCATCGAACCCAACCTTGCCACCGTCAATTTTCTCGGCGACAAATTCACCTTTATCGACTGTCCCGGTTCCATCGAATTCCAGTTCCAGATGCAGTCCGCGCTGACGGTGTGCGATGCCGCCGTGGTCGTCTGCGAAGCGGATGAAAAGAAAATCCCCGCCTTGCAGCTCGTGCTGAAGCAGCTCGTCCGACCGCAAAATTCCGCATTTCCTTTACCTGAATAAGATCGACAAGACGGAGTTGCCCGTCCGGCAAATTCTGCCGATGCTGCAGCCGGCCAGCCCGCTCCCGCTGGTCTTGCGGCAAATCCCGATCTGGCAGAACGGCATCGCCACGGGCTTCGTCGATCTGGCGCTGGAACGCGCTTTCATCTACCGCGAGCACGCGCCCAGCGAGGTGATCGAAATTCCCGCCGAGTTGACCGAGCGCGAGGCCGAAGCGCGCTTCTCCATGCTCGAAAAGCTTGCCGACTATGATGATGAGTTGCTCGAGGCGCTGCTTGGCGATATGCAGCCGCCGCGGGACAAGGTTTTCGACGATCTCCGCCAGGATTTGAAGGGAGGCAAGATTTGCCCGGTCCTCCTGGGCTGCGCCGAACGCGGCAACGGCGTGACGCGCCTGCTGAAGGCGCTGCGCCATGAAGCGCCTTTCGTGGATGCAACGGCACGCCGCCTGGGCGTCGCGGGGCAGCCCTCCTGCGCGCACGTCTTCAAGACCTATCAGACCGCGCACGCCGGCAAGCTCTCGCTGGTGCGGGTGTTCAGCGGCTCCTTCGCCGAGGGGACGCCGGTCAGGAACGCCAATGGCGAGGAGCGGGCGGCAGGCGCTTTCGTCCTGATGGGAACGGAGCCGAAGAAATCGGCGCGGCGGGACCTGGCGACACGGTCGCGCTAGGCCGGCTGGAAGGGGTGAGAACCGGCGAGACGGTCACCTCAGGCAAATCGCCTATCCAGCCGATCGATGCACCTCGGCCTCCCCATCCGGTCTATGGGCTCGCCGTTGCCGCCGCCGAGCGCAAGGACGAGGCCAAGCTCACCTCTTGCTTGGGCAAGATTATCGAGGAAGACCCCTCGCTTGCCCTGACGCTGAGTAAGGAAACCGGAGAAATCGTACTTTGGGGGCAGGGCGAAATGCATCTGCGCATCGCCTTGGCCCAGCTGCGGCGCCGCTACGGCGTCACGGCGGAAACGCGCAGCAGGCAAATTCCGTATAAGGAAACGATCCGCAGTTCGGTTGAAATACGCGGAAAGCACAAGAAGCAGAGCGGCGGACACGGCCAGTTCGGTGACGTGCTCGTCGAGATACGGCCGCTGCCGCGCGGTTCGGGTTTTGTGTTCACCGAGGAGATCGCGGGCGGAGCCGTGCCGCGCCAATATATTCCCTCCGTCGAGATCGGCGTTCGGGACTTTCTGACCAATGGCCCGCTAGGGTTCCCGGTGGTCGACGTCGCGGTGTGCCTCAAGGACGGCTCGTATCACACTGTTGACTCTTCCGACATGGCGTTCCGCGCCGCAGGCCGCCTCGCCATGGCCGAAGGAATGCCGAAATGTTCGCCCGTTCTGCTCGAACCGGTCATGGCGGTCGAGGTCGCCGTGCCGTCGGAGGCGACGGCCAGGATCAACGGCATCATCTCCTCGCGGCGCGGCCAAATTCTCGGCTTTGATGCCAGGCCGGACTGGCCGGGTTGGGATCTGGTTCACGCAAGTGTGCCGGAGTCGGAGATGCAGGATCTCATCATCGAAATGCGATCGGCGACCGCGGGCACGGCGAGCTACCTGGCAAAATTCGATCATTTGTCCGAAGTGACCGGCAAACTCGCGGAACAAATTCTAGCCCGCGGCTCGGTCGCTGCATAACTCAACGCCGCCCAACAGGCAATTCGGGCCGGCGGAAACCGCGGAGCGCACATGCTCCGCGCCGCCGCCCGCTCAAGACCGCGCCTTTCCTGGCGCGGGCAGCTTGTAGGATGGGTCGAGCCGGCGGTCGAGATAGCCGTTCACCCCTGTCATCAGCTCGTCCAGCCGATCCTCGAAGAAGTGGTTGGCGCCAGGGATCGTCTCGTGATTGATGACGATGCCTTTCTGCGTCTTCAGCTTATCCACCAGCGTTTTGACCGAGTTCAGGCGAGACGACTCTGTCGTCCGCGCCGTTCACCATCAGGCCGGATGACGGGCAGGGGGCCAGGAAGCTGAAATCATAGAGGTTGGCCGGCGGCGCCACGGCGATAAAGCCGTCGATCTCGGGACGGCGCATCAAGAGCTGCATCGCGATCCATGAGCCGAACGACACCCCGGCGATCCAGCAGGAGCGGGCATCGGGATTATAGATCTGCAGCCAGTCGAGCGCGGTAGCCGCATCGGCGAGTTCGCCCGGACCGTTATCGAACAGCCCCTGGCTCCGCCCGACACCGCGGAAATTGAAGCGGAGCACGGAAAAGCCGCGTTTCGCGAAGGCGTAATAGAGCTGATAGACGATCTGATTGTTCATCGTCCCGCCAAATTGCGGGTGCGGGTGCAGGATAACCGCGATCGGCGCGAAATTGGCGGCTTCGTGATGGTAGCGGGCCTCGATCCGGCCGGCCGGCCCATTCAGGATGACTTCAGGCATTAGGGTTGAGCTTTTCTTTTAGGGGCGCTGGCTAACAACGATGCTTTGCAGGTTTTAGCGTCTGGGCGCGCTGGGAAACGCGAGCGGGAAAATGCGTCGCAAAACTTGACTCCGGTGGTCGGGATTCCTATACAACATACTATGAGTTTAGAATAGTTCGAAAGAACGAACTTGCCCGCTGCCCAGCGGCGAGTGCCGTTTCATAGCACAAAAGCCCTCAGCGCTCGCAAGCGCAAACGACATATGCGACCGCGGGAAAGGTTGAATTGTCATGCAGCTCAGCACGAAAGGCCGTTACGCGGTGATGGCGATGGTCGATTTGGCCAGCAACAGCTCGGGCTCATCCTTGCCGCTCGCCTCGATCGCCGAGAGGCAGCATATATCCGTGGCCTATCTCGAGCAGCTCTTTATGAAGCTGCGCCGTGCCGGCCTGGTCAAGGCGATCAGAGGACCGAGGGGCGGCTATCAGCTTGCGCGCCCAGCGTCGGACATCAGCGTCGCCGACATCATGACCGCGGCGGACGAGCCGGTGCGGATGAATCGCTGCTCGGTTGAGGGCAATGACTGGTGCCTGGGCACCAAGCGGTGCGCGACGCACGATCTTTGGCGGGCGCTGGGCATTCATATAACGGCGTTCCTCAGCGCGGTAAGCTTGAAGGATGTGCTCGACGGAGCGCTCGCCGGGCCGGGCTTTGACTTCTCCTGGGCGAGCCGATGCGCGAAGGCCGGACCGAAGCAGCGTGTGGTGACTTAAGTGACGGCGGGACGAACCTATCTCGATCACAATGCAACGTCGCCGCTTCGGCCGGAAGCGCGGGCCGCAATGCTGGCGGCGCTGGAGCTTGACGGGAATGCCTCGTCCATCCATGCGGAGGGACGCGCCGCGCGGCATACCATCGAGGATGCGCGGGAGAAACTCGCGGGGCTGATAGGAGCGCCGCCGCGTTCTATCGTATTTACGAGCGGCGGCACCGAAGCCAATGCGATGGCACTGTCGCCGGCGTGGTTGCCTGGGAACGGCCAGAGGCGACTGTTCGTTTCGTCCATAGAGCATGCTTCCGTGCTGCGGGGCGGGCGATTTGCGGTGGGCGACGGTCGAGCTTCTGCCTGTGGATGCGGACGGCGTTGTGTCGATGGATCGGCGCGCGGGACGTCTTCAGCGCAACTCGTGCTCCGTTCATCGCCTCCTTGATGCTCGCGAATAACGAGACCGGCGCCATTCAGCCGGTCGCTGCGATGGCAGAGCTGGCGCACGAGTTTGGCGGGTTGGTCCATTGCGACGCGGCACAGGCCGTCGGGAAGATCGCGGTCGACGCCACAGCATTGGGCGCAGATCTGCTCACCGTCTCGTCGCACAAATTCGGCGGCCCGAAAGGCGTGGGCGCGCTCGCCCTGCTGCGGGACGGCTTGCCGGTTGCCGCATTGATAAGCGGCGGTGGCCAGGAGCGCGGCTATCGTGCTGGGACGGAAAACGTCGCAGCCATCGCGGGTTTCGGGGTCGCAGCTGATGGTGTTGCGGGTCATGGCGAGCAGCGTGGAATTGCCGCCTTGCGCGACGCGTTGGAGGCGCAAATTGCCCGCATCGCTCCGGAGACGGTGTTCTTTTCCCGGCAGGCGCAGCGCCTGCCGAATACGAGTTGTTTCGCGGTCGCCGGCATGTCCTCGGAAACGATGGTCATCGCGATGGATATGCACGGGATCGCCGTCAGCGCGGGCTCGGCCTGCTCGTCAGGTAAGGTCGAGCGCAGCCACGTACTGGACGCGATGGGCGTTCCTGCCGAACTTGGCGCGGGCGCGATCCGCGTGAGCCTGGGATGGAACAGCGACAGAGGCCGATATCGAGCGGTTCGCCGCACGCCTGGTCGGCAATTTACGGAACATTTGCTGCGCGCCGACGCGCGGCTTGAGCTACGGGCCGACGGCGCCCGTAGCCAAATTAGGATGATGGAGAGAGTAGCATGTCGATAGATGTCGAGACGATCGAGCGGGTGCGCGAAATCGACGTCGATAAGTATAAATATGGGTTCACGAGCGACATCGAGTCGGTGCGCGCGCCGAAAGGCTTGAACGAGGACACCGTCCGTTTCATTTCGGCCAAGAAGGACGAGCCGGAATGGCTGCTCGAATGGCGCCTCGCGGCCTTCCGCCGCTGGGTGACCATGGAAGAGCCGAAATGGGCGAAGGTCCATTATCCCAAGATCGACTTCCAGGACCTGTATTACTACTCCGCGCCGAAATCGACCGAGGGGCCGAAAAGCCTCGACGAGGTCGACCCTGAATTGCTCCGCACCTATGCGCGGCTCGGCATTCCGCTGATGGAGCAGGAGTTGCTGGCCGGGGTAAAGCCGTCGCGCGTCGCGGTCGATGCGGTATTCGACAGCGTTTCGGTTGTCACCACCTTCAAGAAGGAGCTGGCCAAGGCGGGTGTCATCTTCTGCTCGATCTCCGAGGCGGTGCGCGAGCATCCCGAACTGGTGCGCAAATATCTCGGCTCGGTCGTTCCGATCACCGACAATTTCTATGCGACGCTGAATTCGGCGGTCTATTCCGACGGCTCGTTCGTCTACATCCCGGAAGGGGTGCGCTGCCCGATGGAGCTGTCGACCTATTTCCGCATCAACGCGGAGCAGACCGGCCAGTTCGAGCGCACGCTGATCATCGCCGACAAGGGCTCCTATGTGAGCTATCTCGAAGGCTGCACCGCGCCGATGCGCGACGAGAACCAGCTTCACGCCGCCGTCGTCGAGCTGATCGCGCTGGATGACGCCGAGATCAAATATTCCACCGTCCAGAACTGGTATCCGGGCGACAAGGACGGCAAGGGCGGCATCTATAATTTCGTCACCAAGCGCGGCGATTGCCGGGGCGCGAACTCGAAGATTTCCTGGACGCAGGTCGAGACCGGCTCGGCGATCACCTGGAAATATCCGAGCTGCATCCTGCGCGGCGATGGATCGCGCGGCGAGTTCTATTCGATCGCCATCTCGAACGGCTATCAGCAGGTCGACAGCGGTACCAAGATGATCCATCTGGGCAAGAATACCTCCAGCCGCATCATCTCGAAGGGCATCGCGGCCGGGCGGTCGGACAACACCTATCGCGGGCTGGTGTCGGCGCACCGGAAGGCGACGAACGCGCGCAACTTCACCCAGTGCGATTCGCTGCTGATCGGCGACAAATGCGGCGCGCATACCGTGCCCTATATCGAGGCGAAGAACTCCACGGCGCAGTTCGAGCACGAGGCAACGACGTCGAAAATCTCCGACGACCAGATGTTCTATGTGATGTCGCGCGGCCTGTCGGCCGAAGAGGCGGTCGGGCTGATCGTTAACGGTTTCGTCCGCGACGTGCTGCAGCAGCTGCCGATGGAGTTTTTAGCCGAGACGCAGAAGCTGATCTCGATCTCGCTGGATGGAAGTGTGGGCTAGCTCAATGAAGCGTACCTGCCGTGAAGAAGGAACACACGAGCGAGAAATGGTTCACGCAGTCCAAACCTTGGGCGCGGCCCCTGATCAAGAGCTGGAAGGGCGTTGTGGCGGGGCTCGTTTTCGTCATCGCCTTTTTCGGCCTGGTGGCCTTCTTCCTCAGCCTGCAGCCATTCGGGCCGCCGATCAATTACGGGCTGCTCGCGCTGTGGTGGCTTTCGATTTTGGGGCTGATGCTGGTGTTCCATCTCTTCGCACGCACGAGGACCGAGCGCCGGTGGCTGAAGCCCGAGAATAACAAGCGGACGCGCTAAGCGCCGCGTAAACGACAAGAGATGAGATCTAGAGGCAATTAATGTTAGAAATCAAAAACCTCCACGCCGAAATCGACGGGAAGCAGATCCTGCGGGGCCTTGATCTGAGCGTACCGAAGGGTGAAGTGCACGCCATCATGGGGCCGAACGGGTCGGGCAAGTCGACGCTCGCCTACATTCTGGCTGGCAAGGATGAGTATGAGGTTACGGAGGGCACCGTCACCTGGAACGGCGAAGACCTTCTGGCGATGGAGCCGGATGAGCGGGCCGTGTCGGGCGTGTTCCTGGCGTTCCAATATCCGATGGAAATTCCTGGCGTTGCCTCGATGACTTTTCTGCGCACCGCGATCAACGCGCAGCGCAAGGCGCGCGGGGATGCGGAGCTGTCCACCCCTGATTTCATCCGGCTGGTCCGCGAGAAGTCGGCAAAGCTCAACATCGCGATGGATATGCTGAAGCGTCCGGTGAACGTCGGCTTCTCCGGCGGTGAGAAGAAGCGGCATGAAATCCTGCAGATGGCGCTGCTCGAGCCGTCGCTCTGCGTGCTCGACGAGACCGATTCCGGGCTCGACATCGACGCGGTGCGCATCGTTTCGGAGGGTGTGAACGCGCTGCGCTCCCCTGACCGGGCCTTCCTGCTGATCACCCACTATCAGCGCCTGCTCGCCTACATCGTACCGGACAAGGTGCATGTCATGGCGGGTGGCCGGATCGTACGCTCGGGCGGCAAGGAACTCGCGCTTGAGCTGGAAAAATCCGGCTATGCGGACTATGAAGCGTCGGCCGCGTAATGGAGGACGCAGTGAATATACCAGCCGTCAACATCGAAGCCGCCGGAGATCAGCGCCCGCTCGACGCCTCGGCCCAGCTTCTGCAGCTTTACGCGGACATTGCCGATACTCTGCCGGGTAGCGGTAACCCCGCTATTCGAGCCCTGCGCGATGAGGCGATCGCCGGCTTCGCGGCAAAGGGGCTGCCGCATCGGCGGATCGAGGAATGGAAATATACCGACCTCCGGCGCCTGATGAACGAAGCCTATCCGCCCGCCTCGGAGCGGCCCGGCATCACCGCCGCGACAATCGAAGCCGCGCTCGGGGAGCTTGCGCGGATCGACGCGTTCAAGCTGGTATTCGTCAATGGCGCTCTCCAGCCGAAGCTGTCGGACATCGGCGACCTGCCGAAGGGCATACAGCTTACGAGCCTGGGTGACGCTTTCAAATCCCCGCCCGAATGGCTGCTGGCCGCACTCGGCAAGATCAATCCGCCGGACGGAGATATCGTCTCGCAGCTCAACACGGCCTTCATGACCGACGGCGCGGTCCTGCGCATCGGCGCAGGCGTGAAGCTTGAGCGGCCAGTGTACCTTATCCACGCATCGGCAGGCGAACGCCCGATATCGTCTTCGATCCGCAATGTGGTGGTTCTGGACGAGGGCGCCGAACTGACGCTGATCGAGAGCTATGTTTCGGTTGGCGGTTCGGCGGCTCAGACGAATGTCACGACCGAGCTGAAGACTGCATCGTCTGCCCGCTTGCGGCATTATAAGGTTTCCGGCGAGAACGGGCGCGTGCAGCATCTCGCCAGCACCATGGTCGATCTCGCCGAGAAAGTGGATTACCTCGCGGTGAACTTCGCCGATGGCGAGGGGGTGGCCAGGCATCAGACTTTTCTCAAATTCAACGGCGATGGCACGCGGGCGCATTTCTACGGTGCGCAACTGCTGAAGGAACGCCAGCATTGCGACATGACGCTGGTGATCGATCATGCCGCCGTCGGCTGCGAGAGCCGCGAGCACGTAAAGGCGGTGCTCGCCGATCAGGCGCAGGGGGTTTTCCAGGCCAAGGTGATCGTCAGGCCGGACGCGCAGAAGACCGACGGCCGGCAGATGGCCCAGGCGCTGCTCCTGTCTGATACGGCGGAGTTCGACGCCAAGCCGGAACTCGAAATCTATGCCGACGACGTCAAATGCAATCACGGCGCAACATGCGGCGCCCTCGATGACGATTTGATGTTCTATCTGCGCGCTCGTGGCATTCCCGAGGATGAGGCAAGATCATTGCTGGTGCAGGCGTTCATCGGCGAGGTGCTCGATCAGGTCGAACATGAGGGGCTGCGTGAGGCATTGGCGGCGAGGGCGGTGCGCTGGCTGGCTTAAATCAGGGTTACCTGTACTGATCGCGTTCTAGCCGGAGCGCAGAGGACAAGGATGACGGACCACAATAATTGCCCTGAGCTTTCGGTAGAGGAGGTCGCCGATCTCCTGACGCAAGGCCGCGCCGTGATTGTGGACGCCAATCCCCGCCGCCGCTGGTCGAGCGGTCATCTGCCGGGCGCGATCAACATCGATCCGGCCGCATTCACCGAGAGCGACTTGCCCGCGCCCAAGGATGGGATCCTCATCTTCTATTGCGGCGAACCGGGCGCATCGGCCAGCCGCTATGCCGCGCAGAAGGCGGCGCGCATGGGATTTGCGCATGTGTTCACCATGCCGGCGGGGCTTAAGGGCTGGATGGCCGCCGGTCATAGGGCGAAGGCGGGGCGATAAGGAGTGAGCAATGCCGGCTGACAGAACATTAATGGCAGGTGCGGGCCGCCCGATGCCGTCGACTTTCGACGTCGCGAAGATCCGGCGGGATTTCCCGATTCTGTCGCGCCAGGTCTATGGCAAGCCGCTGGTCTATCTGGATAACGCCGCCTCGGCGCAAAAGCCGCAGGCCGTGCTCGATGCGTTGCAGCGCGCCTATGGCGAGGAATACGCCAACGTTCACCGGGGCTTGCATTTTCTCTCCAATGCGGCGACCGATGCCTATGAGGAGGCCCGCAAGACCACCGCGCGCTTCCTCAACGCCCCCTCCGATCAGCAGATCATCTTTACCAAGAACGCCACCGAGGCGATCAATCTGGTGGCGCAATCCTTCGGCGGGATGCGGATCGGCGAGGGCGACGAGATCGTGCTGACGATCATGGAGCACCATTCCAATATCGTGCCCTGGCATTTCCACCGCGAGCGCCGTGGCGCGAAGCTGAAATGGGTGCCGGTTACGGCCGAGGGCGAATTTCGGCTGGAGGACTTCGAGGCTGCACTCTCGCCGCGCACCAAAATGGTCGCCATCACGCATATGTCGAACGTGCTCGGCACTGTGGTGCCGGTGAAAGACGTCACACGGCTGGCCCATGCGCGCGGCATCCCGGTTCTGGTCGACGGCAGCCAGGGCGCGGTGCATCTGCCCGTGGACGTTCAGGACATCGATTGCGATTTCTACGTCTTCACCGGGCACAAGGTTTATGGGCCGTCCGGGATCGGCGTGCTTTACGGCAAGGCCGAGCATCTGGCCGCCATGCCGCCTTATCAGGGGGGCGGCGAGATGATCGAGACGGTGACCGAAGACGGCATCAGCTACGGCGTGCCGCCGCATCGCTTCGAGGCCGGGACGCCGCCGATCGCCGAGGCCGCCGGCCTGACCGCCGCGCTCAACTACATCACCAGTACGGGCAAAGAGGCGATCGCCGCCCACGAGGCGGAGTTGCGCGACTATGCGCAGGAGCGGCTCGGCGCGCTGAACTCGGTGCAGATCTTCGGCACCGCGCCCGGCAAAGGCGCTATCGTGTCCTTCGCCGTGAAAGGCGCTCACGCGCACGACATTGCCACGATACTCGACCGCTCGGGCGTCGCCGTCCGCGCCGGGACCCATTGCGCCGAACCGTTGCTGGCTCGGCTGGGCGTAACCTCGACATGCCGCGCGTCGTTCGCCATGTATAATACGCGGGACGAAGTGGATGCCCTGGCCGAAGCCCTGGTCAAGGCGCAAAGCTTTTTCGCTTGAGGCACGCCATGACCCAGGATTTCGACAATTTCGACAACAAGCCGCTGGAGCAGCCAGGAAGGGGCGCCGGCCGCAGACCTGATAAAGGCGGCCGCGGCGCCGGGCTCCGCCCTGCCTCCAGAAGAGCTGGACCGGCTCAGCGACGGCATCGTCGCGGCGCTGAAGACCGTCTATGACCCTGAGATCCCTGCCGACATTTACGAACTCGGGCTGATCTACAAGGTGGATGTCGATGACGACCGCAACGTCACCGTCGATATGACGCTGACCTCGCCCGGCTGCCCGGTGGCGGGCGAGATGCCGGCCTGGGTGGAAAATGCGGTCGGCGCCGTCGAAGGCGTAGGCCAGGTGAAGGTCAACCTCACCTTCGAGCCGCCTTGGGACACGAGCCGCATGTCGGAAGAGGCCCGGATTGCGCTGAATATGTTTTGAGTCTTTAGTTCGGTGCTTCGAACGGGCGCGAATGGCGCAGCCACAGCCACTCCGCCTGCTCCTGGAGCGCTTCGCGGCCCAAGTTTCCGAACAGCTCCCGTATCTTGCGATCCGGATCGCCTTCGGGGATCTCGGCTATCGCATTGTCCGCGAGCTCGAACTTTTCCCGCGCGGACGCATATTGCTTGGACAATTCGAGATCGGCCCGGCGTTGCAGAAAGCCACCCGTAGCGACGCCGGCGGCAGCAGCGAGGCCGACCAGCGTCTGGAGCTGCCGGATGAAAACGTCGACCGGAATCGCACCGAACGGGTGTGTTAACGAGGCATTCGGTCGCCACGCATGCAAACCGTCCGAATATCGGAACGTCATTGCCGCGAGCAGAGCCGAGCTCGCGAAGGTGAGGATGATCGCCAGCCGGCTGACCCAGGTCCAGCGTCGGTAATCGCGCGCGCATTTAGCGCCGGCTCGCTTGAAGTAACGGATCTGACTGTCAATCCATTGCGTCCTGGCAACCATATTTAGCTCTTCGCTCGAAATGCCGTTGCGCGTGGAGGGATACAGCCGCCGGTCTTGGGTGAATTCCAGTGCCCGCACCGCGTGGCGCAGCCACCGAACTACGGTCCCATGCTTCGACAAATAGCTCAGCCAGACCTGTCGATCGAGCCCTAGCATCCGCCAAAAGAATAAAATCCTCATGGCTTCTGCCAGACTTCGGTATTCCTGGAACTTCGTATCCAACGACCGGCCCCAAACGTGGAGGGCCAAAAGCGCCATAACTCCCATCACGCTCAAAAAAGCCCAGGACGCGAGCGGCTTCGTATCGATGGAGCTGAAGGCGAACACCGCAGTCAAAGCGAGGGAATAAAGCACGACGTCAGCCAGTTTCACGCGCTGCGAGTAGTATATAGCGAGTGCGTCCGCTTCCTCGAAAGCTGCGGATGCCTCGGTGATTGGAACGCGCCTCAGTATATCTTGGGGCACGAGGGGATTTCGCTCACGCGATACGCAGCCTGCCGGCGCACATCCCGATTGAACACATTCGTGCGCCTGAGAATGTCGTTGATGACGCTGCTTGGCTGCAGGCCATACCGCCTCGTCCTTGGGGGAGCGTTGTGAATTTCCCGCTCTCCCGTTGCCGGGTCAATGCAAACGCTCAGCCCAGGTTGCGGTGGATCCAGCAAAGAAAGGTCGCCGGCATAGATCGAATATTCGCTGGGCGCGTAGCCACGCTCGAACCAGCCGACCACATCGGCCGTGCCTCCGATGCCACGGGCGGGGCGTCCATCCCAGAGCGCTAGAAGAATTTGCGACTGTTCGGCGATCAAAGCGCCAACACGGGCATATTGCGCGTCGCGCATCTGGCCAGCCTGCTTCCACTGTTCGTCGGACGGGAGATGCACGTCGAAAGTGGCGGCCGACCGTCCGATGAAAGACAGCAATTCCTGGCGGGACGCCTCGGTTTTGAAGTCCGCGCAGAAATCGGCAGCCGGAAAGGGCAGAACCGCGATGAGGGTGGCACCCAATTCTTCCATCGCGATGCTGGCGATCAGCCTGTCGGCGCCTTCGGCAAGACCGGACAGGACAAGAAACGGCGTAGCGCGATAGGTCCTGCGCAGACGTTTGCATTCCTTACGCACGGCTTTCACGATCACTTTATCTTCCGGATCGAGATCGCGGTGTCCGACAGTGCCGATGACGATCGGAATGCGTCCGCCGAACCATGCGTTCATCGCGTCCAGATCGATCAGGGGCGAAGGGCTTGGTCGCTGCATCGTCCTGCCTTAATTCGCGGGGCCGCGCGCCGCATTGAACGCCAGGTCGCGCACATCATTTTGCCGCTCAGCGATTGGAAGATAAAGCCCTCATAAGCCGCACTTGGTATCGACTGAATCACGTCATCTGAAATTGATCCGATCGCGCCCGGCGCGAGAGGAATTCTTCCCGCCAAGCTCGATCCCCTGGCGCTTTAGGCAGCCAAACTATCGCCGGGTAAGAGGCTGGCCGCGATGGCTTCGATGATGCTGTTGAGGACAAGGCGCCCTTGCGGCGTCGCCTTGACGAACTCGGCGGACACGTCGTGAGAGAGCAGGCCATCCTGCTGGAGCAGACGCAGAGTGTCCGGCGAGGGGCTGTAGCCCGTACGCTCAGCCAGGGGGGCAAGGCTCAGACCTTTGCTAAGGCGCAGGCCCATCAGCAGCATTTCCTCCGCCTGTTCAAGGCTGGTCAGCGGTTCGCGCGATGCGAGCCCATGGCCGTCGCGCTCCACCTGAGCAGCCCATCGGGCCGGGTCGCGCTCGGCTGAAAGCGCGAGGCGCCCCGCGCCCACGCCGATCCGCCCATGCGCTCCCGGGCCTATACCCGCATAATCGCCATAGCGCCAATAGAGCAGGTTGTGCCGGGCCTCTTCGCCCGCCCGCGCGTGATTTGAGATCTCATAGGCTGGAAGTCCGGCGGCCTCGCAAATCTCCTGAGTCAGCTCGTAAAGCCTGGCGGCGGCGTCGGTTTCCGGAATGCGGAGCTTGCCTGTCTGTTCCAGCCTGTAGAAGGCGGTGCCGGGCTCGATGGTGAGCTGATAGAGCGAGAGATGGCCCGCCGCCAGCTTCAGCGCTTCACCCAGTTCGGCGCGCCACTCGCCAATGGTTTGCTCCGGTCGCGCGTAAATCAGGTCGAACGAGACGCGATCGAAATGCGCGTTAGCGACTTCAATCGCCCTGCGTGCCTCGGCGGCATTATGCAAGCGCCCGAGGAACCTCAGCTGATCATCATGGAGGGATTGCACCCCGAGCGACACGCGGTTCACGCCCGCGCGGCGGAAATCGGCGAAGCGCTCCGCTTCGACGCTGGACGGATTGGCCTCCAGGGTGATTTCCGCGTCCAGCTCGACGGTCCAATGGGCAGAGATCGCCTGCAAAACCTTCTCAGCCGTCGCGGGATGCATCAGCGAGGGCGTGCCGCCGCCGAAAAAGATGCTGCTGACATATCGCCCCGGAGCGAGTGCGGCGTAAAAGCTCAATTCGCGGAGCACAGCCGCCAGATAGCGCTCCTCGCTCACCTCGCGCTTCACATGCGAGTTGAAGTCGCAATAGGGGCATTTGGCGGCGCAATAAGGCCAGTGGATGTAGATTCCGAAGGGGTCCATCAGTCTTATATGCGCGGGAGGCGGGCTTTCGCAAAGGCTTCGAACGCAATGGCGCGGTGGGAGATGCGATGTTTGTCTTCCGCCCGCATCTCGCCGAAGGTCTCGGAATGGCCGTCAGCGACGAAAATCGGATCGTAGCCGAAGCCATTGCTCCCGCGAGGGGGGAAGGTGAGATGGCCGAACACCTTGCCCTCGTAGAATTCCGCTTCACCCTCCGGGTCGGCGAGGCACAGTACGCAGGTGAAGTTTGCCCGGGCCGATGGGCTCTGCGCACCCTTAGCGGCCAGTTCCCGCTCGACGCGCGCCATCGCGGCGGCAAAATCGCGGTCCTCGCCGGCCCAGCGCGCCGAGTAGATCCCTGGTGCGCCGCCCAGCGCCTCGATCTCGATGCCGGAATCGTCGGCGAGCGCGGGCAGACCGGCTGCCTTCGCCGTCGCCTCCGCCTTGAGCTGGGCGTTGGCGGCAAAGCTGTCGCCGGTCTCCTCCGGTTCAGGCAGCCCGAGTTCCGCCGAGGAAACGATCTCGATCCGCATCGGCGCCAAAAGCTCGCGGAACTCGGCGATCTTCCCCTTATTGTGACTGGCGAGGACGAGGCGGTCGCCGGCAGCGAATGAGCGCAGCATCAGCCGACTGTGAGCTTTTGCAGGCTGATCAGTTCGCGAATGCCCTTTTTCGCGAAT
Source organism: uncultured Alphaproteobacteria bacterium (assembly GCA_963731855.1). Taxonomy (GTDB): domain Bacteria; phylum Pseudomonadota; class Alphaproteobacteria; order Rhizobiales; family Rhodomicrobiaceae; genus R-RK-3. The sequence continues at coordinate 110,797 of CAVSXH010000009.1, forward strand.
GTCATCAGCTCGGCGAACATCTCCTCGGAGAACGGGTCGCGCTCGGCCGTGCCCTGGATTTCGACGATGCCGCCCTTGCCGGTCATGACGAAATTGGCGTCCGCGTCGGCTTCCGAATCTTCCACATAGTCCAGATCGAGCACGGGCTTGCCCTTATAGATGCCGCAGGAAATCGCGGCGACCTGATCCTTCAGGACGTTGGCGCGGATCATATCGCGGGCCTGCATCCATTGAAGGCAGTCATGCAGCGCAACCCAGCCGCCGGTGATGGACGCCGTGCGGGTGCCGCCATCGGCCTGGATGACATCGCAATCGACGGTGATCTGATGCTCGCCAAGCGCCTGCAGGTCGACGATGGCGCGCAAGGAGCGGCCGATCAGGCGCTGGATCTCCTGGGTACGGCCGGAAGGATGGCCAACGGTGGATTCGCGCCGCGTGCGCTCGGTGGTGGCGCGGGGCAGCATGCCATATTCGGCGGTGACCCAGCCGCGCCCCTGACCCTTGAGCCATGGCGGCAGGCGGTCCTCGACCGAGGCAGTGCACAGCACATGCGTGTTGCCGAATTTGATGAGGCAGGACCCTTCAGCGTGAAGAGAAACGGCGCGCTCGAGAGCGACCGGACGTAGGATGTCGTGTTCGCGTTTAGACGGTCGCATGATGATCATCCCGAATGGGGTGGAAAAGCGGTCACCCTACGCAAGAGAAGCGTTCGGGGCAACTGCTGATGGATCAGATCCACGCTAGATTTCCCGGGCGACGGGTGCATCAGGGCCGCTACCCTCCCGATCTGTGCGGGGCCGCGCTATCGCGTCCGAAAACCGCCAGAATGTCGGGCCATGCCGACCCATATTCAGCGCACACCGAAGAGGAACGGTCATGTCTGAGACGAGATTGCACTTTACAGTGTCGCATATGCCGACGCCGATCGGCGAGATGCGGCTCATCACCGACGAGCGCGAGATCGTGCGCGCTCTCGATTGGGACGATTACACGGAACGCATGGAGCAGCTTCTCGTCCGGCAATATGGCCGGGAGAGGGTTCGGCTGGCGGCGGGACCAATGCCGTCCAGCGTGCGTGAGCAGCTCGCAGCGTATTTCGCGGGAGATTTGCACGCCATCGACGAGATCGCGGTGGAAACTGCGGGCACACCGTTTCAACGCGAGGTGTGGGCGGCACTGCGGCTCATTCCGGTCGGACACACCTTCAGCTACGGCGCGCAGGCCGCAAAGATCGGGCGGCCGGCGGCCGTGCGCGCAGTCGGCCTGGCGAATGGGGCTAACCCGGTCGGGCTGATCGTGCCATGCCACCGGGTGATCGGCGCCAATGGATCGCTGACCGGCTATGGCGGTGGCATCGAACGCAAGCGGTGGCTGCTTCGGCATGAGGGCGCACGCTTCAAGGACACCGGCGCGCAGGCGGAGCTTTCCCTTCCTCTTTAGGGAAGTGCTAGCGCACCCGGATGCCCGCGCCGGGCATCGTGTAGCCCAGCAGCACTTTACCGTCCTGTTTCAGCCCGGCGATTTCCAGGATCAGCTTACGGCGGACTGCCATCTCGAAGCTCTCGCGATCCTTGGCGGTGACGACGAAGGCGCCCGGTCCACCGATGATCTTCTCCTCGAAGGCCTTCTCAAGGTCATAGGTAACGGGCCGGCCGCCGCACGCGACTTCCCGGCAAAGGATCGGCAGGCCGTTAATGACGATCCCGGCCTCAACCGCCGCGTCCCGCGCCGAGGAGATCGGAACGTCCGTCCCAGCTATTGGCGCTATCGCCCGAGAGATCGATCACCATGCGGGTACCGCGAAACTGATTGTTCTGGATCAGCGCCGTTCCTGCCGCCAGCGCGCTGCCGATCGCGTTATAGCCATAAGCGCGTCGCGGCGCGGCAAGGAGCGCGGCGGCGAAGGTCTTGGCGCTCTCCGGGCCATCGATGACGGTCCATGGCACGACGACATCCTGATGCACGGAATCGCCCCATTCGACATAGGTCACGGCAATGCGCCTGAAGCTGTCCCTGGCCGATCGCACTCAATACGTCCGGATGGGTGATCGCCTCCGCGTGGCCGCCCCGCTGGAACGCCGCCTCGGCGGTATCGATGGAGCCGGAGGAATCCGCCAGCAGCACGAGTTCGAGATCGACGTCCTGGGCTCCGGCGGGAGATGTGCCACAATAACAGGGCGCAGACACAGGCGTATGGAAGAAATCGGGAGAGCATTGACGAGCTTCCGTATATCTTGTCGAGGGTGGGCGTCATGGTAGCACGAGTGTGGGGTTTGTCATGCAATTCCATTGCCATTTCGGAAGGCTGTCGATCGGTTACGTTCGCTGACCGGGGCGGTGTTTTTCGGCCGCTGGTCTGTGTTGCCTCTTGCTGCTGTTGCTGAGCGTGTTCGCGGCGCTGCCCGCGCGTCGCCACGCCTGACATTTACGGCCAGGCCGAACTCGAAACCGAAGCCGTGCGGCTGCGCAATGCAGTCATCCGGATCTATGAGATCGGCCTCAAGCCCTCGCTGACCGCGGAGGAGAAACGGGCGATCGGCGATTTCGAATTCACCTTTCCGTCGCCGAAGGACGGCGGCGGTGGACTGGATTTCGCCGCCACCACGGATGGGCGATTTCTCATCATGCCGCTCGCGGCGCTCAAGGGGCTGGAAGATCTGGTGACCGCCTTTGCCTGGCGCTATGAGCAGCGCCAGTTGCTCAGCGCCATCGACCTCTATTTCGCCATGCTGCGCTATCGCGACCGCAAGGACTTTCCCGGCGGCAAATACCCGACGATCATGGAGGCGCTGTCGGTTCCGAAGGATGCCTATAAGATCGACAAGAAGGTCGACGATTTGTCATTGCGGCTGCGTAACGAAGCCTTCGCCTTCATCATCGCCCACGAGCTCGGGCATATCCGTTTCAAGCACAAGCCGGTCGCCCAGATAGGCGCGCTCCAATCGCAGCGGGATGAAACCGAGGCGGACCGATTCGCCCTCGACCTTTTCGCGCGCACCAAGACACCCGCGCTCGGCGCCGTGGTGTTCTTCCAGGCCCAGATCTACAGCCTGCCGCACCGGCACGAATATCCATCGGAGGATGAGTGGCGCAAGCATGTCAATTCGGTGATGACGCATCCGCTGAGCGTCGATCGCATTCGCGCCATGGCCGACTACATGGACGGACCGCTCGCCCGATCGGTATCCAACGAAGCCGTCCACTGGCGCGACATAGGCGCCATAGTGCGCGGGCTGGTGAACATCATGATGGATGACGAATTGGCGCGCTGCGTCGTTCGGCTGGCGAAAGATGCGGATCCCGCAATCCTGCGGCCCCGTAGCGGCAGCGAGGGCGATGGTTTGACAATGGGGTGCTGGAAGGTTCCCAGATGAAGGCGGTGCCGCAATTTCGGGCATGATGGGCTGCGCATCCATGCTCGTTGTGAACAAGCCGGCAATGGACGAGACAAATCCCCGCCGCGAAAATCTGTCATCTTGCGGCTCTGCGGCTTTCGGGATAGTCACGGACGAACAATCCAGCGCAACCAAATTTCCAAAGGGGTGATTTCATGGCGCGCAAAAAAATTGCGCTCATCGGCGCGGGCATGATCGGCGGCACACTCGCCCATCTGATCGGCCTCAAGGAACTTGCCGACGTCGTGATGTTCGACATCCTCGAGGGAATGCCGCAAGGAAAATCGCTCGACATCGCCCAGTCCTCGCCCGTGGACGGTTTCGACTGCAATCTGCGCGGCACCAACGACTATATGGACATTCAGGGCGCCGACGTCGTGATCGTCACCGCCGGCATTCCGCGCAAGCCCGGAATGAGCCGCGACGATCTCCTCGAAATCAATCTGAAGGTGATGGAGCAGGTCGGCGCCGGCATCAAGAAATACGCCCCGACGGCATTCGTCATCTGCATCACCAATCCGCTGGACGCGATGGTCTGGGCGCTGCACCGCATCACCGGCCTGCCGCGCAATATGGTGGTCGGCATGGCGGGCGTCCTCGATTCCGCGCGCTTCCGCTATTTCCTCGCGCAGGAATTCGATGTGTCGGTCGAGGATGTCTCGGCCTTCGTGCTGGGCGGTCATGGCGATACGATGGTGCCGCTGCCGCGCTATTCGACGGTGGGCGGTATTCCGCTGACCGATCTCGTCAAGATGCGCTGGATCACGCAGGAGCGGCTTGGCGAAATTCTCCAGCGCACGCGCGATGGCGGCGCCGAGATCGTCGGCCTGCTGAAAAGCGGCTCGGCCTATTACGCTCCCGCCGCATCTGCCGTGGCGATGGCGGAATCCTACCTCAAGGACAAGAAGCGCATGCTGCCCTGCGCCGCCTATCTCAATGGCGAATATGGCGTGAAGGGCCTTTATGTCGGCGTGCCCGTGGTGATCGGCGCCAAGGGCGTCGAGCGCGTCGTCGAAATCGAGCTCAATTCGCAGGAAAAGTCCGACTTCACGCGCTCCGTGGGCGCCGTGCAGTCGCTGGTGGAAGCCTGCATCCGCATCGCCCCCGGCCTGTCGCAGGCAGGGTCGTAGAGACCATTCGAGAGCGGCGGCGAGGAACTGGCTCCGCCGCCTTATGAACCGAACGCAGGAGTTGCGCGGAAATGAACATCCATGAATACCAGGCCAAGGCGATCCTGCGGGAATATGGCGTGCCTGTCGCCAAGGGCGCGGTCGCCTTCACGCCGGAGGAGGCCATGCGGGCGGCTGAGGCGCTGCCCGGGCCGGTCTGGGTGGTGAAAGCGCAAATCCATGCCGGCGGACGCGGCAAGGGCAAGTTCAAGGAGCCGGAAGCGGGCGAGAAGGGCGGCGTGCGCCTCGCCAAATCGGTGGATGACGTCGGCCGCTTCGCCAAGGAGATGCTCGGCCACACGCTCGTGACCTTGCAGACCGGCCCCGACGGCAAGGCCGTAAAGCGGCTCTATATCGAGGACGGTTCGCCCATCAAGCGCGAGCTTGTATCTATCAGCGCTGGTCGACCGCTCCACCTCGCGCCTCGCCTTCATCTGCTCGACCGAAGGCGGTATGAATATCGAGGACGTCGCGCACAACACGCCCGAGAAGATTGTCACGCTGACCATCGATCCGGCGTCCGGATATTCGCCGTTCCATGGCCGCAAGGTTGCATTCGCGCTCGGACTCGAAGGCAACCAGGTGAAGCAATGCGTCAAGCTGATCGGCGATCTCGCGCGGGCGGTGACCGAGAAGGACATCGCGCTGCTCGAGATCAATCCGCTGATCGTCACCGAAGCGGGCGACCTGCTCTGCCTCGATGCCAAGGTGAATTTCGACGGCAACGCCCTGTTCCGACATCCCGATGTCGTGGCGCTGCGCGACCTCGACGAGGAAGATCCGGCGGAAGTCGAGGCATCCAAATACGACCTCTCCTACGTCAAGCTCGACGGCAACGATCGGCTGTCTGGTGAACGGCGCCGGCCTCGCCATGGCGACCATGGACATCATCAAGCTCTATGGCGAGGAGCCTGCCAATTTCCTCGATGTCGGCGGCGGCGCGACGAAGGAGAAGGTGACCGAGGCGTTCAAGATCATCCTCTCCGATCCCAATGTGAAGGGCATCCTGGTCAACATCTTCGGCGGCATCATGCGCTGCGACATCATCGCCGAGGGCATCATCGCCGCCTCGCGCGAGCTGAGCCTTGCGGTGCCGCTCGTGGTCCGGCTCGAGGGCACGAATGTCGAGCTCGGCAAGAAGATCCTGCGCGAATCCGGGCTGGCCGTCATCCCCGCCGACAATCTGGCCGACGCGGCGCAAAAGATCGTCGCACAGGTCCGTAGTCGCAATGGCTTGACGCGGAGCACAGTCGCACATAAACTGTGTGGCATGAAGAATATAACATTGAGCGTGGAAGAGCGTGTGCTGGCGGCCGTGCGGCGCTACGCGTCCGAGCGGAATACCACCGTTAACGGTCTGGTGCGGGATTATTTGACCCGCCTTGCCAATCAGGAAGACAGGGCGGAGCAGGCGCGAAGCCGGTTGGTCGGAATTGAGCGCGAGGATCCGACGGCGGGCCTTGGGCGGTTGGAAATGGGATCGGGACGAGCTTTATGATCGTGGATTGCTTTCTCGACACGAACATTCTGATCTACGCAGCTTTAGGGAGGGCGACGGAGGAGGCGAAGAGGAAGGCGGCAAGTGACCTGATAGCCTCGACGCAATTCGGGCTATCCGCGCAGGTGCTGCAGGAATTCTATGCGGTGGTGACGCGCAAATCCGAGCGCCCCCTCGCGCCCGCAGAGGCGCTGGAATGGATCGAACTGCTGGAAGTGTTCCCTTGCGTTCCCGTCGACGCCAGTCTTGTCAAGCGCGGCGCCGAAAATTCCGTGCGCTATCGCATATCCTACTGGGACGGTGCGATCCTGGCTGCGGCAGAGGCGCTCGGCGCGCCGACCCTCTATAGCGAAGACTTGAATCATGGCCAGAACTATGGCGGTGTGCGCGTCTGCAATCCGTTCAAGGGGCTCCCAAAAACCGGATTTCACGAAGACGCGTCCACTCCTCCCGGCGAGCCGATATCCAGGTCCGCCAGATCTGATCATCGCAACACGAAATTTTGAAAGGTTCTTTAGAGATGGCGGTTCTGGTCGATAAGGAGACCCGGGTGATATGCCAGGGCATCACCGGCTCTCAAGGCACATTCCATACCGAGCAGGCGATCGCCTATGGCACGAAGATGGTCGGTGGCGTTACGCCGGGCAAGGGCGGCTCGACGCATCTCGGTCTGCCGATTTTCGACTCTGTGCAGCAGGCCGTCGAGAAGACCAGCGCCACCGCGACCGTCATCTATGTGCCGCCGGCCTTCGCCGCCGACGCAATCTTGGAGGCCATCGACGCCGAAATTCCGCTGGCGGTCTGCATCACCGAGGGTATTCCGGTGAACGACATGGTCAAGGTGAAGCGGGCGCTCAGCGGCTCGCGCACGCGCCTGGTCGGCCCCAACTGCCCCGGCGTGATCACCCCTGACGAATGCAAGATCGGCATCATGCCCGGCCATATCCACAAGCGCGGTTCGGTCGGCATCGTGTCGCGCTCCGGCACGCTGACCTATGAAGCCGTGCATCAGACCACGATGGCCGGGCTGGGCCAGTCGAGCTGTGTCGGCATCGGCGGCGATCCGGTGAAGGGCACCGAATTCATCGATGTGATGGAGCTATTTCTCGCCGACCCGGAAACGCAATCGATCATCATGATCGGCGAAATCGGCGGCTCGGCCGAGGAAGAGACCGCCGAATTCCTGGCGAAATCGAAAGTTAAGAAGCCGATCGTAGGCTTCATCGCCGGTGTCACTGCGCCGCCGGGGCGCCGCATGGGTCATGCTGGCGCCATCATTGCAGGCGGTAAAGGCGACGCGAAGAGCAAGATCGAGGCCATGCGTGCAGCAGGGATACGGGTCGCGGATTCTCCTGCCAGCCTGGGAACAACCCTAGTGGAGCTTTTGCGCGGGTGATGGTAAAGGCTTAGTCGCAATTTCATGCAATTATCCCCATATGGTCCGCTGAGGCGGACCATATTATTTGATGCAAACGGAGATCAGCGCCTCCGCTGTCGAGGTGACCAATCATGAGTAAGCAAGGCCAGAACGAGCTCTTTGAGCACACTTCATTTCTCCACGGTGTCAACGCGGCGTATATCGAGGATCTGTATTCCCGTTTTCAGGAGAATCCCGGTGCCGTCACGGCCGATTGGCGTACGTTTTTCGACGGCCTGAAGGAGCGCAAGGAAACCGTCGTGGCCGACGCGCAAGGGCCCTCCTGGAAGCGCGCCGACTGGCCGATACCGACCAATGGCGAATTGGTGACGGCGCTTGCCGGCGATTGGGCGGAGGCCGCCGAACGCCAGATCGAGCAAAAGTTCGCGATCCAGGCGCAGGCCCAGGGTGTGGAACTCTCGCCCGGCGAAACCATGAAAGCGGTGCGCGATTCGATCCGCGCGCTGATGCTGATCCGCTCCTATCGCGTGCGCGGCCATCTCGCCGCCGATCTCGATCCGCTGAAGCTCACCGAGCGCCGCCCGCATCCGGAATTGCAGCCCGAAACCTACGGCTTCGGTCCTGAGGACATGGACCGGCTGATCTATATCGACAAGGTGCTGGGGCTCGAAATGGCGTCGATGCGCCAGATCATCGAAATTCTGCGCCGCACCTATTGCTCGAAGATCGGCGTCGAGTTCATGCATATTTCGGTGCCGCAGCAAAAGGCCTGGATTCAGGAGCGTATCGAGGGCACGGATAAGGACGTCAGCTTCACCGATCTCGGCAAGAAGGCCATTCTCGCCAAGCTGATCGAGGCGGAGACCTTCGAAAAGTTTCTCGATAAGAAATATACCGGCACCAAGCGCTTCGGCCTCGACGGCGCCGAGTCCATGATCCCGGCGCTGGAACAGATCATCAAGCGCGGCGGCCAGCTCGGCGTGCGCGAAATCGTCTTTGGCATGGCGCATCGCGGCCGGCTGAATGTGCTCGTCAACGTTTTGAGCAAGCCCTATCGCGCCATCTTCCACGAATTCAAGGGCGGATCGGCCAATCCCGACGATGTCGAGGGCTCGGGCGACGTGAAATACCATCTGGGCGCATCGTCCGACCGCGATTTCGACGGCAATAACGTGCATCTGTCGCTGACCGCGAACCCGTCACATCTCGAAATCGTCGATCCCGTTGTACTGGGCAAGGCACGTGCAAAGCAGGACCAACTCGGCGACAAGGACCGCAAAATGGTCATGCCGCTTGCTGATCCACGGCGATGCGGCGTTTGCCGGCCAGGGCGTTGTCGCCGAATGCTTCGGCCTGTCGGGACTGAAAGGCCACCGCGCCGGCGGTTCCGTGCATTTCATCGTCAACAACCAGATCGGCTTCACCACTTCGCCGCGCTTCGGCCGCTCGTCGCCCTATCCGTCCGACGTCGCCCGCATGATCGAGGCGCCGATTTTCCACGTCAACGGCGACGATCCGGAAGCGGTGGTGCACGTTGCGAAAATCGCGACCGAATTCCGCCAGCAGTTCCACAAGCCCGTCGTCATCGACATGTTCTGCTACCGGCGCTTCGGCCACAATGAGGGCGACGAGCCGGCATTCACGCAGCCGCTGATGTACAAGCGCATCCGCGAACACCCCTCCACCACCGACATATATGGCCGGCGGCTCGTCGAGGAGGGGCTGATCGCGCAGGGCGAAGTCGACGAGCTGCGCGAGTCCGTCTCCAAGCATCTGGAGGCTGAATTCGAGCTGGGCGACAATTACCGCCCCAACAAGGCCGATTGGCTCGATGGACGCTGGTCGGGCCTCGCTCGCGCCGAAGAGGGGCCGCGCAAGGGCGAGACCGGCATTCCGCTGGAAACCGTACGCAAGGTTGGCGAGACGATCACCACCATTCCGAACGACTTCAACGCCCACCGAACCATCGACCGGCTGTTCAAGAATCGCCGCAAGATGATCGACGACGGCCGCGGCATCGACTGGGCTATGGGTGAGGCGCTGGCCTTCGGTACGCTCGTGAACGAGGGCTTCCCCGTCCGTCTGTCCGGACAGGATGTCGAACGCGGCACATTCTCGCAGCGCCATGCGGTGCTGATCGACCAGGCGACCGAGAAGAAATACCGGCCGATCAACCATATCGCCAAGGGTCAGGCCAAAATGGAGGTCGTCAACTCGATGCTCTCCGAAGTGGCGGTGCTCGGCTTCGAATATGGCTACACTCTCGCCGAGCCGAATACGCTCGTGCTGTGGGAAGCGCAATTCGGCGATTTCGCCAATGGCGCCCAGGTCGTCATCGACCAGTTCCTCGCCGCCGGCGAGCGCAAATGGCTGCGCATGTCCGGTCTGGTGATGCTGCTGCCGCATGGCTATGAGGGCCAAGGGCCCGAACACTCCTCGGCGCGGCTGGAACGGTTCCTGCAGCTTTCGGCCGAGGACAATTGGCAAGTGGCGAACTGCACCACCCCGGCGAACTATTTCCATTGCCTGCGCCGGCAGATGCACCGGAAATTCCGCAAGCCGCTGATCCTGATGACGCCCAAATCGCTGCTGCGCCACAAGCGCGTGATCTCCGACATCGAGGATTTCGGACCGGAGACGAGTTTTCACCGCGTCCTGTGGGACGGCGCCGAGGTCGGCCAGAGTGAGAACATCAAGCTGGTGCCTGACAATGAGATCAAGCGCGTCGTCATGTGCTCGGGGAAGGTCTATTATGATCTTTTCGAGGAGCGCGAGTCGCGCAAGATCGACAATGTCTATCTGATGCGCGTCGAGCAGCTTTATCCGTTCCCGGCACGGTCACTGATCCAGGAGCTGGGCCGGTTTCCGCAGGCCGAAATGATCTGGTGTCAGGAAGAGCCCAAGAACATGGGAGCCTGGAGCTTCATCGAGGCGAACATCGAATGGGTGCTCGATCACATCAATACCGAACATCGCCGTCCTCGCTATGTCGGACGTGCGGCGTCAGCGTCTACCGCAACAGGACTGATGAGAAAGCATTTGGCTGAACTTAGGGCCTTTGTTGATGAAGCATTGACGATATAAGGATGCGGGGCCGCGATGGGGTCGCGGCCGTGCCAATCAAAGGGCGAGAAGAATGGCGACCGAAATACGCGTGCCCGCCTTGGGCAAATCCGTGACCGAGGCGATTGTCGGCAAATGGTACAAGAAGCCTGGCGAGGCGGTCAAAGCCGACGAGCCGTTGGTCGAGCTGGAGACCGATAAGGTCACGCTCGAAGTGAATGCACCCTCCGCCGGCGTCGTCTCGGAAATATTTGCCAAAGAGGGGGAGACGGTTGCTGTCGGGGCCGTTCTCGGCTCGATCGGCGAGGGCGGGGCGGGAGCGAAACCTGCGGGCGAGCCGGACAAGGCAGCCGGCGAAAAGGTCTCGCAAGTGCAGCCCAATGGCCGCCAGAAGCCCGCCGCGGAACAAGGTTCGCCTAATCCAGCCCTCAAGGCCGGGGCGGCGAGCGGAACCGCCGCTGAGACGCTCTCCCCAGCCGTCCGGAAGGCGGTCACGGAGAACAATCTCGATCCCGCCGGGATCTCGGGCACGGGAAAAGACGGCCGCATTCTGAAAGGCGACGTGGTTTCGGCGCTCCAAAGCGTACCTGCCTCGCGCCAGGTTCAGGTTCCAGCATCCGCGCCACCCGCAGCCCGTCCGGCTGTTCATCCCGCCGACAAGCAGCGCGAAGAGCGCGTGCGCATGACCAAGCTGCGCCAGACCATCGCGCGGCGGCTGAAAGAATTGCAGAACACGGCGGCGATGCTCACCACCTTCAACGAGGTGGATATGACCGGCATCATGAAGGCGCGGACGCAATATAAGGATCTGTTCGAGAAGAAGCACGGCGTGAAGCTCGGCTTCATGGGCTTCTTCGTAAAGGCCTGCATCCATGCGCTGCATGAAGTCCCGGCGGTCAATGCCGAGATCGACGGCGAAGAAATCGTCTATAAGAACTACTACAACATTGGCGTTGCCGTCGGCACCGATCGCGGGCTCGTTGTGCCCGTCCTGCGCGATGCCGATCAGCAGAATATCGCCGAAGTGGAAAAGACCGTCGCCAGTTTTGGCCGCAAGGCCCGGGACGGCAAGCTCACAATCGAAGACATGCAGAGCGGCACTTTCACCATTTCGAATGGCGGCATCTACGGCTCGCTGATGTCGACCCCGATCCTGAATGCGCCGCAATCCGGCATTCTCGGCATGCATAAGATTCAGGACCGCCCGGTGGTCGTGGATGGCAAGATCGAGATCCGCCCGATGATGTATCTTGCGCTGACCTATGACCACCGCATCGTTGACGGCCGGGAGGCTGTGACATTTCTCGTCCGCGTCAAGGAGAGCCTTGAGGACCCGCAGCGCCTGGTGCTCGATCTTTAGCTTGGCTGAGGAGGACAAGCGATGGCCAAATATCCTAAGGTTACACCGCATCTGGTGGTTAAGGGTGGTCTGCAGGCGGTCAAGTTTTACGAGGAGGGTCTCGGCGCGAAAGCGGGCAGCGTCATGATGGCGGAGGACGGCAAGCGTGTCATGCATGCGGACCTTGAGCTCAACGGCGGCATGATTTTTCTCTGCGACGAATTCCCTGAATACAACTCAGCGACGACCTCCCCAAAGACACCCGGCACGGCGTCAGTTGCCATACACCTGGAGCTGAAGAAACCGAAAGATGTCGATGCGGCCATCGTCCGGGCCGCAGAGTACGGCGCGGAAATCATCATGCCCGCGGATGACGCCTTCTGGGGCGCACGTTACGGACGTGTCCGCGATCCGTTCGGTCACGTCTGGTCCTTTGGTTCGCCACTGAAGAAGAAGGACCGCCCGTCCAACAACGTTTAGCGCTCATGCCATCGCGGTCTGTGGTCGGACGGCCGGGGATGAACGAAATATCTGCAACACGGCCTCGCGAAGATAAGAGCGGCTTGATGGACTACGATCTGATCGTCATCGGAACCGGCCCTGGCGGCTATGTGTGCGCGATACGCGCGGCGCAGCTCGGCATGAAAGTGGCCGTGGTCGAGAAGCGCGCCACCCACGGCGGCACCTGCCTCAATGTCGGCTGCATCCCATCCAAGGCGATGCTGCACGCGTCCGAACTCTTCGAGGAGGCGGCGAACGGCATGAGCCATATGGGCATCAAGGTCAGCCCCGAACTCGATCTCGCCGGGATGCTTGCTTATAAGGCTGAAGGGGTCGATGGCAACGTCAAGGGCGTCGATTACCTGTTGAAGAAGAACAAGATCGAAGCGCATCACGGTGCGGCCAGGATCACGGCGCCGGGCAAGGTGGAAGTTCGCGCTGAGAACGGTGGCGAGACCAAGACGCTCAACGCCAAGGCCATCGTTATCGCCACCGGATCGGATGTGGCGCGGCTGCCCGGCATCGAAATCGACGAAAAGCGCGTGGTGTCGTCGACCGGTGCGCTGGAACTCGCCTCCGTGCCGAAAAAGATGCTGGTCGTCGGTGCGGGCATCATCGGCCTCGAACTCGGCTCCGTGTGGCGCCGGCTGGGGACGGAGGTGCTCGTCGTCGAATATCTCGACCGCATCATTCCTGGCATGGACGGCGAGGTCGCCAAGCAGTTCCAGCGAATCCTCGGCAAACAGGGCATCCAGTTCAAGCTCTCGCACAAGGTCACCGGGGTCGCGCCGAATGGAGCGGGCGTCAAGGCGACGATCGAGCCTTCGCAAGGCGGCGAGAAGGAAACCATCGATGCCGATGTCGTGCTCGTGGCTATCGGGCGGGTGCCCTATACGGACGGGCTGGGACTCGAAGATGTCGGCGTGAAGCTCGATAACCGGCGCCGTGTGGTGGTGGATGAGCATTTCCGCACGAATATCGACGGCATCTACGCCATCGGCGACGTCATCGCCGGGCCGATGCTTGCCCACAAGGCCGAGGACGAAGGCGTGGCCGTCGCCGAAATCCTCGCCGGCCAAGCCGGCCACGTGAATTACGATGTCATCCCGAATGTGATCTACACCTATCCCGAAGTCGCCTCGGTGGGGAAAACCGAGGAGGAGCTTAAGGAAGCCGGGGTTGAGTATAATAGCGGCAAGTTTCCGTTCACCGCGAATGGCCGCGCCAAGGTCAACCGGCAGACCGAGGGCTTTGTCAAAGTGCTAGCCGACGCTGCGACCGATCGCGTGCTGGGCGTCCATATTCTCGGGCCGGATGCCGGCAATATGATCGCGGAGGCCGCCGTGCTGATGGAATTCGGCGGCTCGGCCGAGGATCTCGCGCGCACCTGTCACGCTCACCCAACGCTGACCGAGGCGGTGAAAGAAGCGGCGCTGGCGGTAGGAAAGCGCGCGATCCACATGTAGCGCCCGCCCTGGCACGAGGTCAGGGCGCACGCTTCGGATAGGCTCCATAGATCAATGTCATCGCGCGAAAGCGGCTCGCGCGAATGACGCGCTATTTCCGCTCGGGGCCGTCTACGTGCTGGTACATCCAGGTTTCGGTGAGCGCCTTGCCGTCTTTTTCCAGATAAGCCCGAATATCCCCGGCCTCGTAGCCCACCGGCGTGTAGTCGAACAGCACGCGCCAACGCGGCGTGTCCACCACCCGATAGGCCACCGCCGCATCGATTTTGCCACGGCTCGCGCTCAGACGCAGTTTGACACCGTCCGTGTTCTTGAGCTGGGCGAGATCGCCGCCGTCGAAATCGACCACGTATTTGGTCACGCCCTGGCGCTTAGGCCCGCCGGGAGGGCCGCCATCGCCGCGCCGCGTCGCCACGACCTTGCCGTTGCCATGCTGATAAGGGGCCTCGTTCCGCCAATGGATGCGGTAATTCAGCGAAATGCGATCGCTCGCCTTGAGCGGGTTTTTGGGGTTCCAGAAGGCCACCACATTGTCCTTGGTCTCATCGTCGGTGGGAATTTCAAGCAGCTGCACCGCCCCTTCGCCCCACTCGCCGGCCGGCTCGATCCACACCGAGGGGCGGCGATCATAGAACACGCCGTCATCCTCATAGGCGTCGAAATTGCGTTCGCGCTGCAGCAGCCCGAAGCCCTTGGGATTATTGTCGAGGAAGGAGCTGAGCTTGGTCACCGGCGGATTGTTGATCGGGCGCCAGATATGCTCGCCGCTGCCGGTCCAAATCGCCAGACCGTCGCTGTCGTGGATTTCGGGACGCCAGTCGGTGCCTTGCAGGCGATTGGCCTTGCCGTACCAGAACATGCTGGTCAGCGGCGCGATGCCAAGCCGGTGAACGTCGCTCCGCGCATGGAGCACCATATCCACTTCGGTGACGGCGCCTGTCCCGCGGATGGCGCGGATGCGATAGGCGCCGCTCGCGCTCGGGCTTTCCAGCAGCGCGTAGATGGTGATGCCGTCCTGGCCTTCCAGCCGCTCCACCCAGAAATTGGTGAAACGAGGGAATTCCTCCGGTTCCGGCATGCCGATGTTGAGTGCCAGACCGCGTGCGGAAAGGCCATATTGCATGGTCTCGCCGGTGGTGCGGAAATAGGACGCGCCCAGGAAGGAGAGCCAATCCGGCTGATTGTCGTGGCGCATCACCCGGAATCCGGCAAAGCCGGTATCTTCCGTCAGCGCCTTGGCGAATGTGGCGTCGCCATAGGTGAACAGCGCCGTGCTGTAGAGAACCTCGCGCGACTCACCGTCCCGCACGATGAACATGCGGACGGGATCCATCGCATAGCGCCCGACATGGAACAGCTGCACCGGGTAGGAATCCGGTGCAGGCAGGATAGAAGCGTCCGGACGATAGCGGATCTGCTGAAACGCATCGTAATCGATCTGATGAATGAGCTCGCGATTGCGCGGTACGTGCGGATCGTAGGGCCGCTGCGACAGGGCTTCCGCCCAGGATTGCAGAGCGTCCCAGCTAAACCGCACGGACGGGCCGTATGACAAATCGGCCTTAACGCGCTCGGGATGGAGAGTGGCGGCAACCGCGATGGCGGCGCCCCCGGACATGAACATGCGTCTTGTTATCATCGCGGTAAAAAGGTGAGTGTCCCGTGGAGATTCATTTTTGGCCCCGTGCCGCGGCGCCGGACTTTAGGCTACCGGTCTCGCCACAATATGTGCAAGCCCTGTAATAAGACGCAATGGCTAAATCATGTCGCCTTTAGCCGCACTTATAGGGTCATAGCAGTCTTGCGTCATTCGCGGAACTCGGCCCGGTGCGTTTCGAAGGCTGGGGGAGTGCGTCGTTTATGGAACGGGTGTCCCACGTCTTGCGGACCGCCTTCGCAAAATCTTGCCCGTGCCACGCTTTCATGGTTCCGTGCCGCACATGGCGGCAATGCAACAAAACCGACATCTGCAAGCGGCAAAGGATCTGGTCAGCGAACTCGGCCGGCATCTCGACGTGCCGGTCGGCGTGCGGCTTTGGGACGGCAGCGTGACGCCGCTCGGTGGAGGCCAGGCGAATGGCGTCACGATCAGTATCGCCGGACCGGGCGTGATCGCGTCGCTGCTGCGCCGCCCGACGCTTGACCGGCTGATCCGTCTCTACGCTCACGGCGAGATCGGCTTTGAGGGCGGTACGTTGATCGATCTGGGCGAAAAGCTCGGCGACCGGAGCGCTCGCGGGCGTCTGAAGAAAATCGGCAAGACCAGGCTGCTGAAAAGTCTTTGGCCGTTTATCTTCGAGCGGGGAGCCAAGCTCGACCGTTCGCGGGATTTTGCCGGCGACGAAACCGGCGAGGGCCGCGCCCAGGCACAGAATCGCGACTTTATCCAGTTCCACTATGATGTCGGCAACGAGTTCTACCGTCTGTTCCTCGACGGCGAGATGCAATATTCCTGCGCCTACTTCACCGATTGGGCGCAACGCGCTGGAGGCGGCGCAGCACGATAAGCTGGAGATGATCTGCCGCAAGCTGCGGCTGAAGCCGGGCGATCGCTTTCTCGATATCGGTTGCGGTTGGGGCGGGCTGGTCTGCCATGCCGCCGAACATTACGGCGTCCGGGCGCACGGCATCACGCTATCGGAGGCGCAGCTTGCGCTCGCGCGGGATCGGGTCGCGGCGAAAGGCTTGGGCGATCGGGTGACGCTCGAAATCCGCGATTACGCCGATCTGACCGGCAGCTTCGATAAGATCGCATCGATCGGCATGTATGAGCATATCGGCCTTGCCAACATCCCGCGCTATTTCGCCGATTGTGCGCGGATTGCTGGCGGAAAATGGACTTGTTCCTCAATCACGCGATCTCGCGGCGGGCGAAAAAGAAAATGCGGCGCCTAGGCTCTCGCCCCGAGCAACGGGCGATTTTGAAATATATTTTCCCCGGCGGCGAACTCGATGACATCGGACATAGCGTCGCCGCGATGGAGCAAACCGGCTTCGAGGTGCATGATGTGGAGGCTTGGCGGCAGCATTACGCGCTGACGACGCGGCTTTGGTGTGAGCGCCTTACCGCCCGGCGCGACGAGGCGGTTGCCCTGGTGGGCGAGGAGACCTACAGAATCTGGGTCGCCTACCTCGCGGGATGTTCGCTTGCCTTCACGCGCGGTACGTTGCGCATCTATCAGACGCTCGCCTCGAAAACCGCAAAAGGCGCCGCGCCCCTGCCGCCGACCCGCGCCGATTTATACCGATAAGACTCAGATCGGGTCGCTGGTTCGCGCCAGTATTTGCCGTGCCTTCTCGCAATCGATCCGCATTTGCGCGGTAAGGTCGGTGCCGGAGCGGAACTTGGCGTCGGGGCGGACGAAATCGATAAATTCCACTGTGATCGTGCGGCCATAGAGATTGCCGTCGAAATCGAAGAGGAAGGTTTCGAGAAGCGGCGCGCCGGCGTCGAAGGTCGGCCGCGTACCGAGATAGGCCGCGCCTTGATGCCAGCGGCCATCAATTCTGACGCGCACGGCATAGATGCCATGGCTCAGCGATTGGCCTTCCGCAAGACGAATGTTGGCGGTGGGGAATCCAAGCCCTGTGCCCCGTCCTGCGCCCGAACTCCACCACACCTTCCACTTGCCACCATGTGCCCAGCATCGCTGCCGCGCCCGCCACGTCACCCTCGGCGAGCATTTCCCTGACGCGCGTCGAAGAAAAGATTTCGCCGGAATGACCGACGGCCTCGACGATCGTCACTCCGAAACCATAAGTCTCGCCCAGCGCCCGCAGCAGGGCCGGATTACCCTGGCGGTGTTTGCCGAAGAAGAAATTATAGCCGGTGGTCGCGTGCGTAATGTCGAACCCCTCCACCAGAACATCGTGGACGAAGGTTTCCGCGCTGAGCCCGGCAAGCGCCCCGTCGAATGGCAGAACCGCTGCGAGGTCCAGCCCGAGGCTTGCAAGAAGCTCCAGCTTGCGCTTGAGCGGGGTGAGTTGAAACAGCGGTTTATCGGGCTGGAAGAATTTGCGAGGATGCGGCTCGAAAACCATCGCACCGACTGGCGCTCCTGGCCGGGCGACCGTCTTGGCGGCGTTAAGGACGGCGAGGTGACCGCGATGGACCCCGTCGAAATTGCCGATCGCCAGCGAAGCGCCCTTCAGCCTCTCCGGTATGTCGCGCCAGCCATGCAGGACTTCCATTAGTCTCAGTGGCTCCCAGAGATAGGGGGAAGTCCAGGCGTTTGGAAAGGCGCGAGCATAATAAAAGGCTGAAGTGATCTGCTGCCCGCCGGAGCATGAGCGGCTCAGGCTTCGCGTGAGGGCACCATCATCAACGCTTCGCCCTCCAATACCGTTTTGCCCGCAACAGAGCAATGGCATGTCAGGATAGCGCGCTTCTTCGCCGGCAGGAGTTCGAGCACTCTTGCCGTCGATATGACTTCGTCGCCGATGCGCACGGGACCGCGAAAATTGAGGCTTTGCGAAACGTAGATGGCGCCGGGTCCGGGAAGCAGCGTGCCGAGGACGGCCGAGACGTAGCTCGCCGTCAGCGTGCCATGCGCAATGCGGCCCTTGAACCTCGTGGCGGCGGCGTAGTCCTCGTCGAGATGGATCGGATTGGTGTCTCCGGTGAGCTCAGCGAAGGCGTGCAGATCCTCCTCCAAGACGCGGCGGACATAGCTTGCCTCCATGCCCACGGCCAGATCTTCGAAATAATGTCCGCCCTTCATGCCATCGCCCATGGAACCTCCCGACGCAAACAAACGCAATTTTGCGCTGCACAAACATTGTTGCACAGCGAAGAGTCATAAGGGAGGAATGCACCTGCCACAAGTAAGCCCTTTGGCCATTGGCAGGCTGGGGAGCTGCATATCGTAATGAGGCAGGGCCGCGGACGGGAAGAAGCTACCAGCTGAGGTGCCTGAGTGCGGCGACCGGTCGCGCTTTGCATTGCGCAAAAAGTTCACCGACCGTTCCGGCATCGAGGGCGGACTTGCGCCCACCCGACACATGCACACCGCTGGCGACGAAAACGCTGTCGATATTCTGCGCCGCGGCTCCGGCGATATCGGTGCGGATGCCATCGCCTATGGCAATGATCCGGTGGCGAGGCAGGGCGGCTCCCCGCTTGGCCATGATCAGCGCCAGCGCGAGATCATAGATCGGCTTATGCGGTTTGCCGGCGTAAATCACCTCGCCGCCGAGCTTGGCATAAGCCTCGGCAATGGCCCCCGCGCAATAGACCAGCCGGTCGCCGCGCTCGACGGTGATATCGGGATTGGCGCAGATCATCGGCAGTCCGAGTGCCCGGAAACTCGGCAAGCTGCGCTGCATAGTCGGCCGGCGTTTCGACCTCGTCGTTCCACAGGCCCGAGCAGACGATGACCACCGCATCTTCCGGCTTGCCGAGCTTGACGCCCAGCCCATCGAAAATCGGCAGGTCACGCTCCGGTCCGAGATGATACACGATGCTGCCGGCGTGAGCGGCGATCAACATGCGCGTGACGTCGCCTGAAGTCGCGATGCCGTCATAACAATCGTCTGGAACACCGACCGCCAGAAGCTGCTCCGCCACCGTCTCACGCGGGCGGGGAGCATTGGAAATCAGGATCACCGTTCCGCCCCCGTCGCGAAACAGCCGGCAGGCTTCGATGGCCTGCGGGAACGGTTGCAAGCCGTCATGCATCACGCCCCAAATATCCGCCAGCCAGACGTCGTAGCGCCGCGCCAGGCAGGAGATGGACTCCAGAACGGGAATTGAGATTGTGTCGGTCACCATAAATCGTGCTAGGGCCGGGCCCATCGATGGTCAAGTCCGATTGGATCCTATCCTCTTTTGATTACATTTCCGTGGCGGAATAGTGTTTCCGCGTACCTATGGCGCGGCGCCAGCCGAATGCCCTTGTATTATCCGAGCGCATCTTTTAGTTCTATAGAATGCGAATCCAGATAATTGATGCACCGTATGTATCTCAAAGAACTCGATGCCAATCTCATCGTCGTGCTCGACGCGCTGCTCATCGATGCGAGCGTTACGCGCGCCGCGGAACGCCTCGGCCGCAGCCCTTCCGCGGTGAGCCACGCTTTGTCGCATCTGCGCGTGATCTTCGCGGATGAGCTATTCGTACGCGCCGGCCAGAGGCTGGTTCCGACCGCCCGCGCCAGCAGCCTGGCTCCGGCGGTGCATGTCATCGTCTCGGGCATGGAAAGCCTGCTGCGGCCGGAAACTCCCTTTGATCCGGCGACGCAGGATCGCGCCTTCATGCTCGCGTGCAGCGAAACGCGCGAGGTGACGCTGCTCGACGGGTTGCGGCAGCGGCTTGCGCAGGTCGCGCCGTCGGTCGGCGTGCGCTGGCAGGCGCCGCAGGACCCTTCCTATGTCGAGGATTTGCGGTCGGGGAGCATTCATTTCCTCATCCTGGAAGGCATGGTGCCCGGGCGAGATGGGCGACATCTGCGTCACGCATCTTTGCGACGACGGCTATGTGACCCTGGCGCGCGCCGGCCATGAGTTGACGGAGCAGAGGCCGAAGCGGAGCGCGCGGACGGATTTCCCTTATATTTTGATCGCGGCTCCTGCGTGGCGTCCCGATCCGGTGCGCCTCCATCTGGAGGCGCTCGGCGTCGATCTCAGCCGAGTCGCGGGAGGCGTCTTCGGTGCTGGCAGGATTGCTTCTGCGGCGCGAAACGACTATCTGATCATGGTGCCGGAGGCCATTGTGGAAGCGGGACTTCGCTTTGGGCTGGTGCCGGTTGAGCGGGAATATGCCGCCTCTGACCGTGCCGGTGAGCTTGTGCTGGCATCGCAGCCATGACCGCGACGAATGCCATCAGTGGATGCGCGCTCAGATCATGGATTGGCACAGTAAGCGGAGGGCGTGGGTGAGACATGCCGGATCGCGCCCAGCTACGCTTGGGCGTGAGTTTCGACGAGTTCCGATTTTCCGCCCATGGCGTTGCGCCAAGCGCCGCTCCAGTTCCGGAATGAAGCGGCGTCATGACGGTGTCCTGCTCGCGTATACAGCAGATATTGTTTCAATCGGCCGCTTAGCGCGCCCATATACACCCCCCCGAGCCGATCCAGGCGGCCCCTCTTCGAGCTTCCGCTCCAGTTCTTCGTAGGAGCGCGTAAAATAGTGGTGCAGACGCAGACGGTCCGCTGTCGCGTATTTCAGGTCTTTTGCGCGGTGCGGCGGAAATTTTTCCCCACGATCGTTAATGAGAATTGGGCCGTCTTCTTTGGAATGGAAGTAGATGCGGCCAGGTTCCACCGGTAATCTTGCGCGGATTGACGATCGTCTTATGCTTTATCAGCCGGTATTGATCAGGCGCGGAGGAAAGGAGCCACGTTCCGTAAAGTTCTTGATGACCAGACCTTCGGGCCTCTTTTGATGACCTGATGGGCCGAAACAGATCCAAGGCAGATTGACGCCGGGCAGGTGCGAGAGTTCGCTCAAAGCTTCGTTGAGGGACTGCCCCTTGACCGGATAGACAAATTCATCGATGTCGATGAATATCATCCATTCATAATCCGCGCCAAAACTTGCCAAAGCATGGCCGTACGCCAAGGATTGCGGACGCAATGTCGCGCTGAAATTCGGCCACGGCATCATTGTTACGAGCTGATCGCGAATATATGGCTTGAGAACGTCAGGCGTGTTGTCTGTACTGCCGTTGTCGTACAGAAAGATGTGACGCGCGCCCATCATGATGTGGAATTCGAGCCATTCCGCTAAATAATGGCCTTCATTCTTTATGATCGCGGCCATCGCAATGCCGTGGGCATTGTTATCGCCAACTTCGCGTTGCAACTCATACGGCCCGCGCAGACGCGATCCTGGCTTGCTTAACGAATACCCAACCTTGCCCTGACTTCTTCGCGAAGCAGCAGCAGCCGCAATTCCAGCTTTGCGTAAAGATCCACGAACGATGCCCCCGATTGTCCCGGGTTCTTCTTATCGTCCTCAGGGATGTTGGGCCAGCCAAATGATGACGCGGCAGTGCGAAAAACTGCGGCCAGGCCTTAGGACAGACGGGGTGTCAGCTATGAGCCTGCGCGGAAAGCGAGCCGGTGTGAATGCCGCATTCCACTTTGTCGCGTCCGCGCCAGCGTCCGGCGCGCGGGTCTTCGCCCGGCAGCACGCGGCTGGTGCAGGGCATGCAGCCGATCGATGCGAAGCCGTATTTTTCCAGCGGGTGGGCGGGCAGGTCGAGTCCGCGGAAGCGTGTGACGATATCGCCGCGGTTCAGCGTTGCGAGAGGGTTGAACTTCAGGCGTTGCTCATCACCCTCGACGATCGGAATTGCGGCGCGGTCGGCGCCTTGATAGCGCTTGCGGCCATTCGCCCAGGCGTCAAACCCGTTCAAAGCGGTTCCGAGCGGGCGCACCTTGCGCAGTTCGCAGCAGCCGTCTGCATCGCGCTGAAACAGATCGCCGTCCGGGTCTTGTGCGAGCGTTTCGTCCGCGTCCGGACGCAAGCTGCGGACGTCGGTCAGGCCCAAACGCGACTGCAGCACGTCGCGATAAGCCAGCGTTTCAGGAAACAGATAGCCGGTATCGACGAGCAAGTATCGGGAATCGCCGGTCGACGGACGCGGCGGCGGCAAGGAGAACTGCGGATTCCGTACCGAAAGACGAAATGATCGCGAAACGGCCGTGATCCACGGCCCCGAGCGCGGCCGCGATGATCTCTTCCGGAGAGGCATCGGCTAATAGCAGGTTCAGCGCGGCGGCCTGCTTCGCGGCAAAAACAGGGGCGAGATCGATGACGGATGGCGGGCCGCCGGCGCTAATGAATGCCCCCGGCGGGCCATTCTGATCGCTAAGCAACACCTGATTTTGAGCCATGACACGCATCGCACCAACCTCTTTATCAGATTATGTTCGATAAAACGAACGATCTGTCAAGACCAGTTGGTGTCGCCGTGCATGCCGAAGCAATCGGAAACCGAGATATCGGGCTTCACAATTTTGCCATTTTATCGTATAGGGTGCGCTTGCGCGGCTGCCGCAGGCATTGCCTCGGCCTTCCGGCGCTCCCCAATTAGGAGTTCATTGATGAAGAAATGCGCGCAGCTTATTTGACGCGCGGACATCGATAGCGAACGCTTCTGCTTCGCTCCTGTCCGCGCAACTGACATCAACCCCTCAGTTCACATGCGGCAAGAGCGACACCATGTTCCGTTGGTTCGAATCCTTTATCGACCCCTTTCGTCCCACACCGCTGGAGAAGCCTCCAACGGTTCGGACCAAATTTTTCTGGCACTATATCCGGCAGGTCTGGCCGGCCTTTCTCGGCGTGCTCATCGCCGGCTTTTTCGGCGGTATCATCGAATTGGCGCTGTTCGCCTATCTCGGACAGCTCGTCGATCTGGCGCGGACGGCTGCCACGCCTACGGATTTCTTCGCGGAGCACGGTAACAGGCTTGTCTGGATGGCCGTGGTCGCGCTGCTGCTGCGTCCGATCGTGTTCGCGCTGCACATCATCATGATCAATCAGGTGATCGCGGCGAATTTCACCAATCTGATCCGCTGGCAGACGCACCGCTACGTGCTGCGGCAGAGCCTGTCGTTTTTCCAGAATGATTTTGCCGGCCGGATCGCCGATAAGATCATGCAGACGGGGCCGTCGCTGCGCCAAACGATGATCCAGGTCGCGGACGCGCTGTGGTTCGTCGTGATCTACACGGTCGGCGCCGTCGTGCTGTTCGTGGAAGCGGATGTCCGGCTGATCGTGCCGCTGATGATCTGGCTGGTGGCCTATGTCGCCTGCATGATCTATTTCGTGCCCCGGCTGACGGTCTCGGCGACGATCATGTCGGAGGCGCGGTCGACGGTAACCGGCCGCATCGTCGACAGCTACACCAATGCCATGACGGTCAAGCTGTTCGCCCATACTCAGGGCGAGGACGAATATGCACGTGCGGCCCTGGAGGACCACACGCAAAAATTCTACATCATGCAGCGGCAGACCACGGCCTTTGAAGTCGCGGTGATCGCCCTGAACGGCTTTCTCATCGTCGCGACCTGCGGTTTGGCGCTGTGGCTGTGGAGCCAGAACAGCATTTCGCTCGGCGCTGTGGCGCTGGCGACGACGCTGGTCATCCGCATCAACAACATGGCCGGCTGGATCATGTTCGTGATGACGAACATCTTCGAGAATATCGGCATGGTGCAGGAAGGCATGGAGATGATATCCAAGCCCATCACGGTCACGGACGCGCCCAGCGCGACCGCGCTCCGCGTGCCGCATGGCGAGGTCCGTTATGAGAAGATCAAATTCCATTACGGCCGCGAAGGCGGGCTGATCGACGATCTGTCGCTGGTCATCAGGCCAGGCGAGAAAGTCGGGCTGGTCGGACGCTCCGGTGCGGGCAAGTCGACCCTGGTCAACCTGCTGCTGCGGTTCCACGACCTGGAAGGCGGCCGCATCCTGATCGACGGCCAGGACATCGCCACCGTAACTCAGGACACGCTGCGCGCCCAGATCGGGCTCGTCACCCAGGATACCTCGCTCTTGCATCGTTCGGTTCAGGACAACATCCGTTACGGGCGGCGCGAGGCGACAGAGGCCGAGATCGTCATGGCCGCAAGACGGGCTCACGCGCATGAGTTCATTCTCGATCTCGAGGACATGCGCGGGCGCAAAGGCTATGCGGCGCAGGTCGGCGAGCGCGGGGTGAAGCTGTCGGGCGGACAGCGCCAGCGCATGGCGATCGCGCGGGTGCTCCTGAAAAATGCGCCGATCCTGATCCTCGACGAGGCGACTTCGGCGCTGGATTCGGAGGTGGAGTTGGCCATTCAGGAGCAGCTCTACAATCTGATGAAGGGCAAAACCGTGATCGCCATCGCGCACCGGCTGTCGACAATCGCGGCGATGGACCGTCTGGTCATCATGGATCAGGGCCGTGTGGTCGAGGAGGGTACGCATGAGGCCCTGCTCAAGCGCGGCGGCATCTACGCACAGCTCTGGTCGCGCCAGTCAGGCGGCTTCATCATCGAAAATCAGGTGGCCTGAGCAGGCCGCCCGAACTCCAAGCAGGCGCTTATGGCCAACAAATAAGCGCCTGCGTGGCCCGTCGCGTGACGGTATGCGGAACAACGGCCGCCGCACAACGCGGAACTGATCATTTGATCATTGGCCATGCGCTTTAGGCTGTTATTCCGTTTCGGACGCCACTAGTATTATCCACCTGGTATAGCAAAGCCTCCCGGCACTCCGGCCGCATCCAGGCGAGTATGAGCGATCAACTCAAAAAAATTGCGCAAGAGCGCGACGCTAATGCTTTCCGGCATTTATTTCTGACCTTCGGGCCGAAGGTGAGGACAATGATGCTGCGGCAAGGCGCCGACCGCGAAACCGCCGACGAAATCGTCCAGGAGACCATGCTCGCCGTGTGGCGCAAGTCGCATTTGTTCACCGAACGCAAAGGCAGCATTTCAACCTGGATTTTCACCATTGCCCGCAATCTCCGCATCGACCGGGTGCGGCGCCAGATCGTCTGGCAGGGTTTTTGCGAAAATTTCGAAGCGGTACCCAGCGGCGAAGAGCCCGCCGACGAACAACTCGCCCGCGAACAGGAGCGCGAGCAGGTCGGAACCGCCCTCGCCGAACTGCCGGCGGAACAATTGCAGATCATAAGACTTTCGTTCGAGGACGGGCTTACCCAGAGCGAAATTGCGGGCAAGCTGAATCTCCCGCTCGGAACGGTGAAATCGCGCATGCGGCTCGCCTACGACAAGCTGCGCGGCTCCGTCGAGAGGGCACTATGACGATCCGTCACCACCCGAGTGAGACGACGCTTATTTCCTACGCTGCGGGAGCGTTGCCGGCCGCCATTGCGGGCTTGGTCGCCTGCCATGCGACGCTATGCCCGGAGTGCCGGCCCAAGATTCGGCGGCTGAAAATCGTTGGGGCTTTATTGCTGGAGACGATTGAGGCGGAGCCTCTCGGCGAAACCGAGGTCAGCCGCGCTGTGAGCCGCTTTGCGCAGACCAATATGGTCCCCCTGCCACGCGCCGATCGTCCATCCGATCCGATGCTGCCCGCCCCTTTGGCACTTTATCTCGGCATGACCAGCGATGAAATTCCCTGGAAGACGCTCGTCAGGGGCTTGCAGCAATATAAGGTCCGATTGCCCAAGGGGTCGGGGGAAATCCGATTGCTCAGAGCGCGGCCGCGGCTAAGCTTGCTCGAAGCACAGCCATCGCGGCATGGAACTGACCATGGTTCTGAAGGGCGCGTATCGCGACAAACGGGGGAATATCATCGGGGCGATGTGTCCGACCTTCACGTGGATATCGAGCATCAGCCGAAGGTCATGAGAGATGATGAATGCATCTGCATCATCGCCAGCGAAGCGCCTGCCCGCTATAGCGCACTGCATTCCGCGTCTGCTTCAGCCGATCATGGGGTTTTGAGTGGCGAACGGCTTGGCCGCGGCGTGGCAGTGCAGGAAAATGCGTTAATCAACTTCGATGAGTTTTTCTTGTTGCCCCCTAGCCAGCGATGTCAGGCTGTGCCGCATGATCCTGCTTCATGCCGTCCCGCTTCTTGGGCTGTTGCTTGCATGGATGGCGGTGCCGTCCACCGCCGGCGTGGCTGAGACCGTGCAAACCGAACCGGAGAGCGCGGCCAGTGCGCGCTCCAGCCTTGAGAGCGAACTCGCGGCCAAAGGTTTCGCCCTCGGCGCGCCCGCTTTCATCCGCGTGTTCAAGGAAAGCTCGACGCTGGAGCTCTGGCTGTGGAAAAACGGGCGTTTCTATCCGTTCAAGAGCTACGCAATCTGCAAATGGTCTGGCGAATTAGGTCCCAAACTCGCCGAGGGCGACAGGCAAAGCCCGGAAGGCGTCTATTTCATCTCCGGCCGCGATCTCATCATCAATGCGCGCTGGCACCGGGCGATGAATCTCGGTTTTCCGAACTCCCGCGACAAGGCGCTGGGCCTGACCGGTTCGGGCATTCTCATCCATGGCAAATGCTCCTCGATTGGCTGCTTTTCCCTGACCGACCCGGTCGTGGAGGACGTCTACGACATCGATCGCCGCCGCGCTGGATGCCGGCCAGCCCCGGATCACGGTGCAGGTCTTTCCATTTCCGCTGACGCGCGCAAATCTTGCCCGCCATGCGGGAGATGAGTGGCACGACTTCTGGACGCGGCTGAAGCGGGGGCACGATCTGTTTCTGCGCGATGGGCTACCGCCGCGCACATTCGTTTGCCTGGGCGAATATGCGTTTCAATCGCGGCGGGCGCGGCGTGTCTCGCTGGCCGGCAATAGGAGTTGCACGCCGTTGCGCAGGCCCGCCGTGACGGTCATCGCCGCTGCCGGCGCGAAACTGCCGGGCCGCGTACCGAGCGGGCGCTTACGCCGCAAGAGCGAGCCAAAAAATGCGATCCGAAACGAGCCGAATGCCGTCTGTTGCGGCAGGCTCTGGCGAGTTCGGTGCCATGTCCCCGCAAATACCGGCGCTGCCGCGACAAGGAGATGGCGGCGACGAAGAGCATTGAATGCCCGCTCAAATTTCCGCGCTGCCGGAAGGGCAGGGGCCAAAGCTCCCGTGTGACGCTCAAGGCGCGCTAGGCTGGATCGGGAGGGTCAGGGGGCGCGCGTCGCGCCTGCGCGTTGGGGAGAAAAGTAACAAAGGCTTTGATCATCGCTGCGAGTTCCATAAATGTATCTGGCCAGAGGCGGCGGGCACTCTTGCTCAGGCAACCATAAGTTGCATCAGCTCGCGGAAAGACTGGCACGGGCTTATCCGTAATCGCGCGATGTTTAGCACTCACCCCTTGACAGTGCTAGCAATTGGCCTTAGATCGCGTTCAGTGGCAGCGACATAGAGCGCATACGCCATTCCTGCCCTTATTGTCCGGTCTTTTCATTGGAGGTTCACCTATGAAGTTTCGTCCGCTTCATGATCGCGTTGTCGTCCGCCGCGTCGATGCCGAGCTAAAAACTGCCGGCGGAATTATTATCCCAGACACGGTTCAAGAAAAGCCGCAGCAGGGCGAGATTGTCGCCGTTGGTCCCGGCGCCCGCAATGAGAAGGGCGAACTCGTCGCCCTCGACGTGAAGGCCGGTGATCGCGTGCTGTTCGGAAAATGGTCCGGCACCGAAGTCAAGATTGACGGCGAAGACCTTCTTATCATGAAGGAAAGCGACATCATGGGCGTCCTCGAAGGCGCCGCTGCCGCCGGCGGCAAGAAAAAAGCCGCGTAATTCCCTGACAGATTATAGGAGACTGAAATAATGGCTTCCAAAGAAGTTAAGTTCGGCCAGGACGCGCGCGAGCGGATGCTGCGCGGCGTGGACATTCTGGCTGAGGCGGTAAAGGTTACGCTCGGCCCCAAGGGCCGCAATGTCGTGCTCGACAAATCCTTCGGCGCGCCGCGCATCACCAAGGACGGCGTCACGGTCGCCAAGGAAATCGAGCTTGAGGACAAGTTCGAGAATATGGGCGCGCAGATGGTGCGCGAAGTCGCCTCCAAGACCAATGACATGGCTGGCGACGGTACCACCACCGCGACCGTTCTCGCTCAAGCGATCGTCAAGGAAGGCGCCAAATCCGTTGCGGCCGGCGCCAATCCGATGGATCTGAAGCGCGGCGTCGACCTCGCCGTGGCCGCTGTCGTCAAGGAACTTGCGGCTAAGTCGAGGAAGATTTCCTCGAGCGCCGAAGTTGCTCAGGTCGGCACGATCTCCAGCAATGGCGATGCCGAAATCGGCCGTCTGATCGCTGAAGCGATGGAGAAGGTCGGCAACGAAGGCGTCATCACGGTCGAAGAGGCCAAGAGCCTTGAGACCGAGCTCGAAGTCGTCGAAGGCATGCAGTTCGACCGCGGCTACATCTCGCCCTACTTCGTCACCGATGCCGAGAAAATGCGCGTCGAGCTCGAAGATCCGCTGATCCTCATCCATGAGAAGAAGCTGTCGAACCTCCAGGCGATGCTGCCGGTGCTGGAAGCGGTGGTGCAGTCATCCAAGCCGCTCCTCATCATCGCGGAAGATGTCGAGGGCGAGGCCCTGGCGACGCTTGTCGTGAACAAGCTGCGCGGCGGCCTGAAGGTCGCGGCCGTGAAGGCTCCCGGCTTCGGCGATCGCCGCAAGGCCATGCTGCAGGACATCGCGACGCTGACCGGCGGCGAGATGATCTCGGAAGACCTCGGCATTAAGCTTGAGAATGTCACCGTCGCCATGCTTGGCCGCGCCAAGAAAATCGTCATCACGAAGGACGACACCACGATCGTCGATGGCAATGGCGCAAAGGCCGACATCGAGGCCCGCGTCGGCCAGATCAAGCAGCAGATCGAGGAGACCACCTCCGATTACGACAAGGAGAAGCTGCAGGAGCGTCTGGCCAAGCTCGCGGGCGGCGTTGCCGTGCTGCGCGTCGGCGGCGCGACCGAAGTCGAAGTGAAGGAAAAGAAGGACCGCGTCGACGATGCGCTGAACGCAACGCGCGCCGCTGTCGAAGAAGGTACGGTTCCGGGCGGCGGCGTGGCTCTGCTGCGCGCGATCAAGGTGCTCGACTTCGTCGTCGTCGCCAACGAGGACCAGAAGGCCGGCGTCAACATTGTCCGTAAGGCGATCCAGACCCCGGCCCGCGTCATCGCCGCCAATGCCGGTGAAGATGGCGCCGTGATCGCTGGCAAGATCCTCGAGAACGACAGCTACAATTTCGGCTACAACGCCCAGACCGGCGAGTATGGCGATCTTGTCGCGCAAGGCGTGATCGACCCGGCCAAGGTCGTGCGCTCCGCTCTGCAGGATGCAGCCTCCGTGGCTGGTCTGCTCATCACCACCGAGGCGATGATCGCGGAAAAGCCGAAGAAGGACAGCGGCGGCATGCCGCAAATGCCGGGCGGCGGCATGGACTATTAAGGTCCAGTACCGTCAGACAACAGAAGGCCTGCCCCTCTGGCAGGCCTTTTTGTTTTTGCCGTCACGCGGTATACTGTGCAGGCACAAAGCGTGCTCTCCAGCGTTGTTCCTGGAGACTTCGACCCGGACCGCGTGAGCCGGGAGCGGCCGGAGAATGGGGCGTGCCCGTTGTTGATTCCTCCGCGATTGACTTCGTCCACTATGAGCCGGCGACGGCCGAACTCACCATCACGTTCAACAGCGGCAAACGTTATGTCTATTTCGCGGTGCCGCGCGGCGTCAGCGACGCGCTGATCGCGGCGCCCTCCGTCGGAGCGCATTTCAACGCCCACATCCGCGACCATTACCGGTTTCGCCGCATCGAGTGATTTGTTGCTGGCCGGCTTTCCCGCGCGGAATGGCTGACGAATGTCATGGCTTTGCGGATGTGGTGGCCGTCGCGGGGCGAAGCGCCGTTCGCCGTGGTCAGATCGCGACGCTGGCCAAGGGAATCCGCAGTGTCAGGCGCAAGCCTCGGCGCTCCCAAGCATATTGGAAGCTCGCCCCGAGCTGCAAACTCGCCGCCCGTTGAACCATCAGCGTGCCAAATCCCTGCTTCGAAGGCGTCCCGTCGATGGCGGGGCCGCCCCGCTCCTCCCAGGTCAGCACGTAATCATCCCGGTCCGCTTCGCCGCGCAGCACGATCTGGCCGGTATCAGTGGCCAGCGCGCCATATTTCAAGGCGTTGGTCGTGAGCTCGTGGAGGAGCATGGCGAGGGTGACGGCGGCGCCGGAGCCGACGGTGATCTCCTCGGCGGCGATGACGATCCGGGCGGAATTGGCTTCGGCCTGGTACGGCGCCAATAGCGTGCCCAGCAGCGCCGTCATCGTATGCGGCCGGTGGTCGCCGGAACCGGGACTGCCGGTGCTGGGCAATGCGAATTCGTGCGCGCGAGCCAATGCGGCAATGCGATCCCGAAGTGTCTGGGCGAAATCCCGTGCCTCGGCATAATCGCGCGAGGAAAGGCCGACAAGGCCTGAAATCATCGCGAAGACATTCTTGATCCGGTGCGAGAGCTCCCGTCCGATGAATTCGCGAGCCTCCTCGACCTGCTTGCGCTCCGTATCGTCATAGGCGGAACCGACCAGGCCAAGAAAGGCTCCGTCGTCCGCAAAATGCGGATTTCCGGCGTCCGCGATGCTCCGCCAGGTGCCATCCGCGCGTAGCAGCCGGTAATCGGTATGGAACGCGTGCTTCGCCGCATTGGCGTGCAGGATGATTTCTCCGATCCGCCCGCGGTCCTCAGGATGAACAGCGTCGAGCCAGCCAAAACCGAGTGCCTGCGAAGGCGGCTGCCCGGTGAATTCCTGCCAGCGCCGGCTGCGGTAGATAGAGGCGCCGCGCTGATCCGTCTGCCACATCATCGCGGGCGCGGCATCGGCGATGGAACGCAGACGCGCCTCGTTCAGGCGCAGGTGGCGTTCGGCCTCGCGGCGTGAAAGGATTTCGCTGCGCAGCTGCAGCTCGCTTTCCACCATGGCGGCAAGATCGCGCATCGTGGTCAGATCGTCCTCGCGCCAATTTCGTTTTTCGTGGCCGATGGCGCAAAGCGACGCAAACACGACGCCGTCCGCATTTCTTACGGGCACGCCGAGATAAGCCCGGGCGTTGAGTTGAGTGATCGCCAAATTGCCCGAGAGCGAAATCTCAGCTGCCGTATCCCCGAACACCAGCGGCGTTCCCAGCTTGACCACATGCTGGCAGATCGAGTGAGAGAGCGGCGTTTCCCTCAGACTTGCCCAAGGCTCCGCCAGGCCATGCGCGCTCTTAAAAAACTGCCGCGAACTGTCGACGATCGAGAAGAGCGAGACCGGCACGTCCAGCAGCCGGCATACCATGCGCGTAACGCGGTCGAATATCTCTTCCCGAGGCGTGTCAAGCAACGGCGTGTTGGGTCGTGCGATATCGTCGCCGCTCTGGTCATTCATCGCGGTCGGCGGGAAGAGAGCGGTCAGGCGCTGTCCGGTCAAAAAGCAGTTTGTCTCCGGCCACGGATAACCGGCAGCGGCCCCGATGGTGCATCACCGGAAACCTCCCTGATGAAATATGAAATTCGGGATACACGACTATGCAAAAGCAGCGATAATGTCTGCCCACAAGTGCACATATCGACTATGATCGCATCACCGTCATGGCGACGGGTGTGATGCTAAAGGGGCCGGAATTGTCAGCCAAATTCGACCTCGCTTCAAATAATCTGCTGCGGGCGTTGCAGCCGGCGGATCTGGCGCTTCTGAGGCCGCATCTGGAACCTCGTCCCGCGGATCGAGGAGCCGTTCTCCATGAGGCGGGCGATCTCGTCGAATTTGCCCATTTTCCATGTGGGGCGGCGCTTGCTTCCTATGTCGTCATCTTGAGTTCGGGGGCGAGTGTCGAGACCGCGCTTATCGGGCGTGAAGGGGCGATTGGCGGCATCGTCTCACAGGGTCATCTGCCCGCCTACTCCCGGGCAGTGGTCATTCTGGGCGGTGAGTTCCTGCGGATCGAGCTTGTAGCGCTCGAAGAGGCAAAGAGCCGCTCCCTGACGCTGCGCCATCTCTTTGCGCGCTACGCCGATTGCCTGCTGGCGCAAATTTTTCAATCCGTCGCCTGCAATGCGGCGCATAGGATCGAGCAGCGCGCGGTGAAGTGGCTGCTGACGGCAATGGAGCACAGCGGCGACCGTGAAGTTTCGCTGACGCAGGAGCAACTGGCCAGCATGCTCGGCGTTGGCCGCAGCTATGTCAGCCGGGTCATCCAACTCCTGAAGCATCAGGAAGTGCTCGCCACTCGGCGCGGCGGGCTGATCGTGCGCGATATGGAGAAGCTGCTGTCGCTGTCCTGCGACTGTCCGGACGCGGTCCGCCGGCATTTCGACGAAGTGCTGAAAGGTGTTTATCCCGTTCCTGTCGCCATCGCGTCCTGATCGGCCCGGAACCATCGGCAGCCACGGCTGTTTGGGGCAAGCAGCGGCAGTTTTATGCGGGGGCGCATGGAGGCTGGCCGGGGTTCGCATTGGGAGGTGGGCTAAGATGTTGTCGAGACCGACATTCGCGTTGTGGTTTGTATCGACCGTGCTGGCGGCGGTGGTTGTGTTGATGGTCTATGCCGGGATTACGGTTCCGGTTCTGTCGCCGATTGTGGCGGGACACACGTTCGAAGTGCTGCTCCTCGCTTATGTGATTCTCTGGCTCGGAACGGTCTTCTCCGGCCTTTGAAGCTGTCGCGGTCTCATCGGCTGTGGGCCGAAGTGAGCGGTTCCCGACGATGCCGATTCAGTTACTGATCAATGCGAAATCCGGCGCCGTTCTCAGGGCGGGCGTGGAGCATTGCCGTGCGCTCGTTGCGGCCCATTGCCCCGATGAAATACTCGAGGTGGTCGGGTCGCCGCCGGAACTGATCGCCGCAGCGCGCGCGGCAACCGCTCATCCTGCGATCGACAAGGTGCTGCTTATCGGCGGCGACGGGACGGCGGCGGCCATCGCCGGCGTGCTTGCCGGAACGGGCACCGCACTCGTGCCGCTGCCTGGCGGAACGATGAACATGCTGGCGCGCGATCTCGGCTATAGCGGCGATCTGGAGACCGCGATCGAGGAACTCGACCGCGCGGGGCCGGCGCGTATCGACATTGCCTATGTGAACGATCAGCCATTTCTCAACAATGTGGTATTCGGCACGTTCAGCGCGGCGGCTGAGTTGCGCGAAGCCATCCGCGATGCCGCGACGCTGGCCGCGACCGCCAGCGCCACTGCCGACTTCATCAGTGCCGTTGCTCTGTCCGACGCGCAGAATTATGACATCGTGATCGATGGAGTGGCCCAGCATGTGCGGACCAATACGTTGATGGTCGCGAACAATCTCTATACGGGATCGGAAGGGTTTCGCCCGACCAAGCACAGTCTGGAACGCGGTGTGCTTGGCGTTTATATCGTGCAAGCTCAGGATGCGATCGATTTCATTTCGGTGATCTATCGCGCAGTCGCAGGAAATTTGTCCGAGGCCGAGGGTGTCAAGCTGCAGGAATGCAGAAATTGCTCGGTGTCGTTGGAATTGAAGCGGCTCAACATCACAATCGACGGCGAGGTGACCGAGATTGCCTCGCCTGCCGTGTTTTCCATTCAGCCGAAAGCACTCACCGTTCTCCGCGTGATGTAAAGCAGCCCAGGCACCTCAGGACGTACCGCTCTGCGAAGACGGTAGCGCTCTAATATTTTGCGCAACGAAATTCAATTTTATTTAATTGATCTTCTTACTGTCCCGGTTATCATCGATATTAGCACGTAAATTAGTCCGGCAATCATGGTCGTATCGGTGGTCAGCGTAGCGCTGTATGCCGGTTAGACGGACGGTGAATTGAAGAGGAACGTCGGGTAGGGGGAGGGTGGATGTTGCCGGACTGGCGATGCCCAATTCGCCGGTTCGGTGCATCTATTGGTTCGGTGTCTGCTGGTGGGAGGGCAAGTCCGAAAAAGGGAATGCCGGTCTTGCCGCCGGCCACCGGGGCCGGGTTTTATCGGCAAATCCGCATTTGTGTACAGTCAGAGCCAGCCGCTGCGAGGCAGCTGGCTCGGTACCGCCAAGATGTCATGGGAGATTAGTATGGCGGAGAATTATTCGGAAGGCGGCCGCGAGAGCCGCTGCGTCAATATCGAGCTTGCTGTGCTTGCCTACGAGATTTGCGTCCTCATAGAGGTCCTATTGATGGGTCTTCAGTCATTGATGGACAATCCGCTCGCTTCGCCGGTCAAGGAAGAGTTGGGCGTGCTTGCGAAGCTGGCCGGTCAGGGCGCGGACGCTTTGATTGCGCTGGACGCCGCACTCGATGAGCCTGTCGAAGACCAGGCGGGGGAGCCGGCCAGACTGAGCGCGTAGAAACCGGAGCAAGCCGGACCTGGCGTGACGAAACGCCGGGGGACGTCCATGCGCGCTTCAGGTCACGCCCATCGCCTTCTTGATACGAAAGGCCATGTCCGCCAGCCGAGGCCCAATATCTTGGATCAGCTTATCGCGCGGCGTCACGAAGGCCGGCCCGCCGCAATTCAATGCAAAGCTCATCGCGCCTGAACCGAGATGCAGCGGCACGCCGACCGCGTTCACCTCCGGCTTCCAATCGCCCGCCGAAATCGTGAAACCCCTGCTATTCAAATCCTTGACCGCTTCGTCCAGGCCTTGCTTGATCTGAGGCCAGCGGTCTCCTTCATGCTGCGCCAATTGCTGCATAAGGCCGGCGCGCTCCGGCGGCTCAAGCCCGGCCATGTACGCGCGCCCAATCGCGGTAAGGCTGAGCTTGACATGAGACCCGGTATCCAGCGCGATCAGCACGGGGCTGTCGCCTCGGCAATGTTCCACATAAACCATGCTGAGGCGATCGCGGGTGGCCAGCGCCACCGCGACCCCGGTGTAGCTGGCAAGCTCCTGCATGAACGGGCGGGCGACGTCGCGAATGCCGAAACTGCCGAGGGCGGTGAAGCCCAGGGCCAGGGCGCCGACCGAGGGCGTATATTTGCTGATCTCGGGCCAATAGGTGATGTAGCCGAGCTTGCTGAGCGTATAGGTGATCCGCGAGATGGTCGGCTTCGGAAGTCCGGTGCGCCGGGCGAGTTCCTGATTGCCCAAGGGCGGATCGCCGCGTCGAAACGCCCGCAGGACATCAAGCCCACGTGACAGCGCCGTCACGAATTGCGAATTGCGTTCCTCCGAAATGAGGTCGGAAGGTCCCAGACCGGCCATCATCTCGCGTTTTCGCATCGCCGTCCTCTCACGCGTCGCCAGCTTGGCCATTTTGCGTAATAAGCGGAAACTACACCAATCCCGCATTTGAATAAAATAAAACCGTATTTCGCAATGCGAAACATCAGCTTCAGCTAGAGCGCGCGGTCAAGTCGCCGTGATGGATTGGAGTCCGTTCTGAAGGAGGGCAAGGTCGCCCTATAGCGCGGCGCGGGGATGAGCGCGGTCATAGATGCGCAGAAGCGCCTCGCGATCCACTTCGGTATAGATTTGGGTGGTGGAAAGGCTCGCATGGCCGAGCAATTCCTGTATGACGCGCAGGTCGGCGCCGTTGCCCAGAAGGTGCGTGGCGAACGAGTGCCGCAGCGCGTGAGGCGTGGCTGTTTCCGGCAGGCCGAGCGCATCGCGCATGCGCGCCATGAGCAGTTGGAGGATGCGCGGCGACAGCTTGCCGCCCTTCGCGCCGCGAAACAGCGGTCCTTCGAGCGGCAGAGGATAGGGGCACAGCTCGATATAGCGTGCCACCGCCTTTTGAACGGCAGGCAGCACCGGCACAAGGCGCTCCTTGCCGCCCTTGCCTTTCACCCGGACGATGTCGCGCGGCGGCACGGGCGCTTCCCGGCGGGGAAGGCCCAGCGCTTCCGACACTCTGAGGCCGGAGCCGTAGAGCAGCAGCAGCGCGGCGCCGTCGCGGGCTCCGATCCATTTCGCCTGTCCCCGGTTTTGTGAGGCCGCGCTTTCCTGCATGACGTCCATGGCCTTGGGAATGGTGAGCGGCTTGGGCACCGAGAACGGGATTTTCGGCAGTGCTACCGCCAGGACGGCGCGATTTTTGAGCAGCTTGGCGCGCTCCAGGAAACGGAAGAACATCCGCAACGCCGAAATGGCGCGGGAAAGACTGCGGCTCGCCGTGCCCTCTTCCCGCCGCGAGGCCATGAAGGCGCGCAGGTCCTGAGGCGTCAGCCGGTTGAGATCGCCGAGCGCGGCGGCGTGCTTGAAATGGCCGTCCAGGAAGCAGAAGAATTGCCTGATATCACGCTCATAGGCTTCGAGCGTGTTCTCCGCATAGGCGCGCTCATTGGCGAGAAACGTAAGCCAGGCGCGCACCGCCTCCGCCGCATCGGGCGCGGCCGGAAAATGCGGGGGCTCGTGGTCGGCCGTGGTCATGGCCGCGGCGTCCGGCCGCGTAGATCGGAAAACCGGGCAATCGCGCAATAGATCGAAGCCCGGCTCATCGCATGATCTCTAAAGGATGCTCTGGCCGGTTTTAGCCCAGTCCGCGACGAACTGCGCCAAACCCTTATCGGTGAGCGGGTGGCTGACGAGCTGCTTCAGCACCGACGGCGGCAGCGTGGCGACATCGGCACCCGCAAGAGCGCATTCGGTCACGTGGCGCGGATGGCGCAGCGACGCCGCAAGAATTTCGGTCTTCAGCGCCGGGTAATTGTCATAGATCTCGCGGATGTCGCGGATCAATGCCATACCGTCCTCGCCAACGTCGTCAAGGCGGCCGATGAACGGCGAAATGAAGCTGGCGCCGGCCTTTGCGGCGATCAGCGCCTGGTTTGCAGAAAAGCACAAGGTGACATTGACCATGGCGCCTTCGCCGGTCAGCGTGCGGCAGGCCTTAAGCCCGTCCCAGGTCAGCGGCACCTTCACCGCGACATTCTTTGCGATTCCCGCAAGCCTGCGTCCCTCGGCGATCATCGCCTCGGCTTCGGTCGCGGCGACTTCCGCGCTGACCGGCCCCGCGACAAGCCCGCAAATCTCCTCGATGGTGGCAAGAAAGTTGCGGCCAGATTTCGCCACGAGCGACGGATTGGTGGTCACGCCGTCCAGCAAGCCGGTGGCGGCCAGATCCCGGATCTCATTCACGTCCGCGGTATCGACGAAGAACTTCATGTCTTCCACCCATCCAGCCAAATTGTTTCATATCGCACGAGCGTTTACGTCTGGTTAACGAGCGGCAGCGGCTTCGGCGGCGGCCGGCGCTCGCTTCACTTGGTTTTGTAATGCCGCAATTGCTCGCCCATGTATGTTAGGGCCCATCATTCGAAAGCCGCAAGGGTCGCTCGCCTGCGCCTTTGTGGTTGCCTTTCGCAGGATGACGCTAAGCCAGGAGCATGCATCGCTTTTCGGGGAGGGGCCACCGGGCTTATGCGGCAGGACGCGCAATCAGTTCAGCCACCGACAATCGATAAAGGAGGAGCAAGCACATGGGGTCAAATCTCCCGATTCACACGCCGCCAAGTACTGACCGGAGCCGCCGCGCTTACGGCTGTGCCAGCGATGCGGTCCCTCAGCAGGACCGGCATTCGCGGCCGCGCCCCAGCTTTCCATCGAGCGCCCCTCTGTCTACCGGGCGAAGCTGGGGCAATTCCAGGTCACCACGGTCCTCGACGGCGCCATTCAGGCGGATGGGCCGCACCCGGCCTTCGGAGAGAACCAGCCGGCCGAGGCGGTCAAGGCATGGGCGGTCGAGAACTTTCTGCCTGACGCAAAGGTCGAGACGACCTTTGCGCCGGTCATCATAAACACGGGCAAGGAGGTTGTCATCTTCGACAGCGGCAATGGCGCGCGCCGCCGCCCGGATGCCGGAAGGCTCGCGGTCAAGCTGGATCAGGCCGGCCTGAAGGGTGAGGACGTCGACCTCGTCGTCATCACCCATTGCCATGCCGACCATATTGGCGGTCTCATGGAAGACGGCAATCCGCTGTTTCCCAAGGCGCGCTATTTTATCGGCCAGACGGAATATGATTTCTGGTCGAACAAGGACCGCTTGACGGGGCCGACGGAGGCCAATGCCAAGCTGGTGCAATCCAATGTCGTGCCGCTTGCCGAGAAGATGACCTTCATCAAGCCTGAAGACGAAGTCATTCCGGGTATCCGTGCCGTGAATGCGTTCGGGCATACGCCGGGGATGCTGGCGTTCCACATCGAAAGCGAGGGCAAGCGCCTGCTCATCATGGCCGACGTCACCAATCACTATGTGATGTCGCTCGCCAAGCCGGAGTGGCATGCACGTGCCGACATGGACAAGGAGGCCGGGGTAGCGACACGCAAGCGCCTCCTCGACATGCTGGCCGCCGACAAGATTCCGATGACGGGTTACCACATGCCGTTCCCGTCGATCGGTTTCGTCGAGAAGCTCGGCGATAGTTATCGCTGGGTCCAGGCGAGCTATCAGCTCCACGTCTGAGCATGACAAAGGCGCGGAAGCCGAAGCTTTCGCGCCTTTTGTCCTTCGTTCGGATTGTTATTGCGGCTGACTTTCCGGCGCCTCGCTCGCGGGCGGAGTTTGCGGCTTGTTGCGGCGGTCGGTCATGAACTGGTCGAACTCCGCCTTGTCTTTGGCGTGGCGCAGGCGCTGAAGGAAATCCTACGAACTCGCCCTGCTCCTCCTCGAGCCGCTTCAAAGTTTCCATCTTATAGTCCTCGAAGGCGCTGTTGCCGCTGTCGCGGCGGCCCACATACCGTGAATCGTAATCGTGCCAGCCTTGATGCCGCTCACGATGCCATCTGCCCCAACCGCCATGTCTGCAACCCATCCGTCCCATCCTTCCACTGAAGATCAAAAAGCCGAGCACCGCCAAACCGACGGGCCACCAAACGATAAAGCCCAGCACCATGATGGCGATCCAGGCCGGTCTGCCGATATTCATCGAGCTTCGCGGCGACGATAGTCATTTCGTCCTCATGTAAATGTTAGTTACATTCACATAGATGATCCATACGGAGCGGCTTGTCAAGCGAGGGCGTCAAATATTTACGCAATTGGGCAGCTGCAAGTCGCCGTCGTCCGCAGCCCAAGAGCGGTCGAGATCAGGGTGCCGCGGGCCGCTGAGGTCGATGCCAAGGCCTTGAAAATAAATCAGGATCGCCGCTTCGAGCAGGTCCTCGGGGGACATCGGGGTCTTTCGTCCGCCCTTGCCGCCGCGTCCGAACAGCGAGGCGATGCCATGCGACACGCCCAGACATGCAGTGCCATCATCATGGCCGGCGGCCGCTTGTCCTTCGGCAAGGTCTGGCAGATCGCTTCCGACGCTTCGCGGAGGACTGCGAAGGCCTGCTCGCTTGCCTGGCGCAGTTCCGGCGTCGGCTCGGCCGGGATTCCGGCGTCGAACATCGCGGCATAAAAGGCTGGTTCTTCCCGCGCAAAGGCGAGATAAGCCTTGCCGACATCCTCGAAGGCGCGGAACGGGTTTGGCTGGCCGCTCATTCCAGGCCGGCGGAAGCCGGGCAGCGAACTCCTCGAAGCCGAGCCGCGCGACATCGGCCATCAGATCGTCGCGGTCGCGGAAATGCCGATAGGGCGCGGCCGGGCTGACCCCAGCCGAACGCGCCGCATCCGCGATGGTGAAGCCCGCCGGGCCTTTTTCGGCAATCAGCGCGAGTGCGCCGCGAATGAGCGCCTCACGCAGATTGCCATGATGATAGCCGCGCCGGCCTTCGCCACCGCGATGTTTGGACCAGTTCATGTGAACGATCATTACATGATTTTAGCGGCGCTCGCAGCATTTCCTGGGGAATTGCCGGTGAGACTGCGCATGCGAACCCCGTCGCGCCTCTTGCCAAAGATAGGTTTATCGCCATCTTTGGCGTGCCATGCGCGCATTCGCCGAACTTCTCGATCGCCTGTATTTCTCGCATGGCAATCTCGCCAAGGCGGCCATTCTGCACGATTATTTCCGTCACACCCCCGATCCGGACCGCGGCTGGGCGGTCGCGGCGATTTCCGGTGAGCTGCGCTTCGACCTGTTCAAGCGCACGCTGGTGCGCGATCTCGTCGCCGAACGCACTGACCCAGCGCTGTTCGCCATGTCCTACGATTATGTGGGCGAAATGTCGGAAACGGTGGCGCATCTTTGGCCGACACCTCCGGCCAGGCCGGTTCCGGGGAATTGCCGCCTCTCCATGCGCTCATCGAGGCGTTTCGTGCCGGTACCAAATCGGAAATACGCCAGCTCCTTGCGGATTTGCTCGATATTTCCACTCCGGCGCAGCGCTGGGCGCTGTTGAAGCTGGGCACGCAAAGCCTTGCGCGTCGGCGTCTCGGCGCGGTTCATGAAGCGGACTCTTGCGGAGTATCGGCGGCGTAGAGCTTGGCCAGGTCGAGGAGGTCTGGCACGGCCTGCAGCCGCCCTATGAAACGCTTTTCGCCTGGCTGGAGCGGCGCGCACCGAAGCCGGAAACGGGCGATCAGGTTATTTTCCACCCCGTGATGCTGTCCACCGCGCTGGACGACGACGACATCGGGCTCATCACGGCCGAGGAATTTCAGGCGGAGTGGAAATATGACGGGATCCGCGTGCAGCTCGTCAGCCTGCCGGCGGGCAGGGCGCTGTTCTCGCGCACCGGCGACGATATTAGCGGCGCTTTCCCCGATCTGATGGACACCGTCGATTTCCACGCGGTGCTGGACGGCGAGTTGGTGATCCGCAAAAACGGCGAGGTCGGATCGTTCAACGACCTTCAGCAGCGGCTCAATCGCAAGGCGCCGACCCAGAAGCTGATCGGAGAAGCCCCGGCGCATATGGTGCTTTACGACGCCCTGCGGCTGGGCGAAGCCGATCTCCGCGCTCTGCCGCTGACCGAAAGGCGCCGCCATCTCGATCGCTGGTATGTCGAAACCCAGCCGCGCGCCATGGACCTCGCAATGCCGCTGCCCTTCGATGGCCCTGAAAGCCTCGCCGCACTCCGCGCCGCGGCGCCGGAGGCAGGAGGCGCGCATGTCGAGGGGCTGATGCTGAAGCGCAAATCCAGCGCCTATGTTGCCGGGCGGCCTCAAGGGCAGTGGTACAAGTGGAAGCGGGATCCACTGCTCGTGGACGCGGTGCTGATGTATGCCCAGCGCGGCAGCGGCAAGCGCTCCTCATTCTATTCCGACTACACATTCGGCCTGTGGCGCGACGGCGAGCTGCTGCCGGTCGGCAAAGCCTATTTCGGCTTCACCGATGAGGAGCTGCGCCAGCTCGACCGCTGGGTGCGCAACAAAACCGTCAACCGCTTCGGTCCGGTTCGC
This sequence comes from uncultured Alphaproteobacteria bacterium, assembly GCA_963731855.1. Classification (GTDB taxonomy): domain Bacteria; phylum Pseudomonadota; class Alphaproteobacteria; order Rhizobiales; family Rhodomicrobiaceae; genus R-RK-3. The sequence goes on from CAVSXH010000009.1 coordinate 152,248, forward strand.
GAAGTCGAAAAGGCGTTGGTGTTCGAAGTGGCGTTCGACAGCGTCCATGCCTCCACCCGGCACAAGTCGGGCGTGGCGATGCGCTTTCCCAGGATCAGCCGGATCCGTTGGGACAAGCCCGCGCATGAAGCCGATGAGCTGGGTGCATTGGAAAAGCTCATCCGCGGGCGCGCCGCATCCTAGCGGAGCAGGTCCTTGTGAGGCCGCCGGTAAACCTGCTTAGGGCGGGACACAGGCGCTAAAGCTGCTATGCTGGTGCGATCCGCAAGGGAGAATCAAGCTCGGCAATGGCCGCACAGAGCGCAGGCATAATGATGTACAACAGGCGCGGCGGGGAGCTGCGCATTCTCCTTGTTCATCCCGGTGGGCCGTTCTGGCGCAATAAGGACGAGGGTGCGTGGTCGATTCCAAAAGGCGAATACGGTCCGGATGAAGACGCCGAAGCTGCGGCTCGGCGCGAACTCGCTGAAGAACTCAGCCATGAGGCGAATGGCCCGCTGCACCCGCTCGGGGAAGTGAAGCAGCGTGGCGGCAAACGCGTCGTTGCGTTCGCGCTCGAAGGCGATCTCGATGCCGCCTCCATTCGCAGCAATGAATTTCAACTCGAATGGCCTCCGGGCAGCGGACGCATCCAGTCCTACCCCGAAGTCGACCGCGCGGAATGGTTCTCGCTACCCGCCGCCGCCCGGAAAATCCTCGCGGGCCAACTCCCATTTCTGGATCGCCTCGCTGAGCTATGCGCAACGGAGAGCTAGAGCGTGGCTGCCAAATCTGTTTGTAATTTGCTGCGCCGCGCCTTATTCGGCTGCTAACCCGATCTGAATGTCGGCTTTATCGCCGTGCGATGGAGTTTTGAATGCGATTTGTTTCTGCGTTGTTTTTGTGCGGTACGCTCGTGGCAGCGTTGGCCGGCGTCCCCGCTCGCTCGGCCTCGCTCGACGGGCTTGCCGTCGAGGTCAAAAATCAGAGCGAACCGGTGCTCTGCGCCGAGAAGGACAATGTCGCGCTGTCATTCGCGCACAAGGATGTCCGCAGCTTCCGCATCGAGGCGGCGCATCCGGTCTATCTGTCGGTCGGCATGCGGGACAATTTCGAGGCTGACTGGACGGCCTGCGACATGGCAGCCGACCCTGCCTACAAGGCGGTAGCTCCGCCGCGCAAGGTCACGCTCTTTGACGACAACGACCTTTGGATCATCGGCTATACCTTCCCCACCTTCTGGCGCGAGGCGAGCGCGACCGTGCGGATCGGCGACCGGGTCGAACATAGCATTCACATGCTCCAGGTTTGGGTGCTGCGCACGGACGGGTCGGAGGAAGTGCTCGTCCTTTATCCGCAGGACGGCTATTGGCGGCCCCGGCCCATGGCGCCGAAGGGCTTCCGCAACACCGCCTACGGTTCATCCTTCCTGATCGGCCCGGTCGAGGTTGACGGGCGGCCGCTAGTGAAGATCAAGGAAGTGTCGTTCGACCCGAAATTCCGTGCCTTCAAGATGGACTTCGAACGAGGCGGCTCGGCGGTCGTGCAGATGACGACGATCGACACCGACCGGCTGGCGCTGGATGTCGCCTTCGATCGCACGATCCAGGGCGGGCCATTCGCGATGATGAAATCGATGTACATCACGGAATTCAACAACGACGTGTCGCGGATCGCAGTGCGCGACAAAGGCGCGGTGTCATGGCGCGAGGAGCGCATCATGAGTTTTGGCGGTGCGACCGCCACGGACATCTGGGCCGGACGCCTGAGCCCGTCACAGCATAATACGACCTCGCCGGACCTCGTCTTCAACAGCTTCTCCGACGGTCCGACGCCAAAGCGTCCAAAACGCGAGCCGCCGCCCACCATGAAGCCGATGAACTAGCGCGGGATCGATTAAAATGGAAGCCGTCGAAGCCGGGAGGCCCGCTCTCAATTTTTGTTGGTCGCGCGATCGGAGGAAAAGCGGATTCCAGTTTTCCTCGATCACGCGCTCTAAGATTAGGGAGTGGGCACACATAAAAAACTGTGCCGCGAACGGCCCATTTTTCGTTTCAGCTCGGTGTCAGGCGCGATAACGCTCGCGCTCTTCATCAGCTTCGCGCTCCGAATAACCGGGAGCGTCGGGATCATAGCGCTCCAACCTTCCTTGCGGTAAGTCTCTCCACGCGCGCCGATATCGACAGGATCATATTCCTGCATGATATCTTCGGCTTCGCGCAGACGTTCGCCTTCGGCTTTGACCGATACCAGCGTTCCGCCCCGGCGTACATTTTCGGCGTAGACGTCAGCATGTTCAGGGGAAACGCCGTAATCGACCAACGCGCCAAGCAGGCCGCCGGTGATCGTACCGGCCGCGGCGGTGGCCAGTGTCGTCGCCAAGACGCCGGCCGCCACGAGCGGTCCAATGCCGGGGATCGCGATAAGCCAAGCGAGGCCAGAAGCCCGGCGCCCGTTCCGGCTACGAGGCCGATCGTTGCGCCGGTCATCGCGCCGTCATTGTCGTCATCGGCGGTTGAGTCGTCGTGACGCTCGTCACCGCTCTGCTTAACGATGCTGATTTCGCTGGAGGTAAACCCCGCCTCTTCCAATGCGGAGACGACTTCCCGTGCTGTCGCCGGCGGCGTCATAAACATGCGTAACTTGGGTCATGGCTTTTCCTTATTGCTGAACGACGTTGCCGCGATAGTCGAGTGCTACGCTGACTTGCGTGGCCGGACTTCTTCGCCTGGCCGCGCCAAACGCCTTGGTCGTCCTTCTTCAGGCCCTGCACATCCTCAAAACCGGCCTTGGCGATCCGTTCGCGTGCCTGGTTTTCGGTGAAGCTATTGGCGCCGGGGAGCGGGGGCTTCTCGGTTTCATTTGCCGCCTGGTTCATCGGCGCCGCGGGAGCGGGTTTCGGGGCTTCCGCCGCAGGAGCAGGTGTCGCGGCTTCATGCGGCAGCCGCCGGAGGCATGGGTTTCGCGGCTTTCCGTCGTCGCGTCGGCCGGGGGATTGGTCGTCTGGGCTGATGCGAGACTGGCTGTACAGGCAATAGCCAACGCCGCCATCCCTAGTCGTAGAGTGGACATGTGATCCTCCGTAATTATTTCGGGCTGCGTTGCAAAGGCAGCTTCACGTGGATGAAGCCCCGTGGCGGTCTTTTGTTCCGTCCGGCGGGCTGCAACAGAGTAGGAAGATCAATGTCTTTAGGCGGATCTGTTAAGGAGGTCCTACGACGCGTGGGAGTGGGCGCAGCCAAAAAATTATGGCTGAAAAAGCCGGTCGCGCAGCGATTCAAGGCGGGCAAGCCGCTCGGGCGTCGTGCCGCCGGAAAGCTCGGTGACGCGCGCCGCAAGCGCCTCGGTGATGGCGAGAAGGGCCGTGAGTGAATCCCAGGTGCCGGAGCTCTCGACGATACCGATCATTTTTTCCGACGCATAGGCAAGGATGGGCGCGTCGTGAGCGTCCGTCATGGCGACGATCCGGGCGCCCTGTTCGGCGGCGAGCGCCGCGAAACGGATGACATCCTGGGAATAGCGCCTGATATCGAAGGCGACGACGATGGTCTTGCGCCCCGCATCGATCAGTCGGTCCGGCCAGGTGCTGGAAAGGCTGCCGATCTCTTCGGCGCCGCCGCGCACGATCTGCAGATGGCGGACCAGAAGCCTGCCGAGCTGCTGGGTGAACCGGCCGCCGATCACCAGCACGCGGTGTTTCGGGTCGGCGATCGCCTGAGCGGCGCTCTCGAAATCGGCGGAGGACAGAGCCGGCAAAACTCGTCGCGACATTGCGGGCAAGCCGTGTCGCCGAACGTCGCCAGCCAATCAGCCTGCGGATCGGATGCGGTGCGGCGTGCCGTCCAGCGGCCGAGCGGTGAGGCTTGTTCTGCGGCGAGCTCGACACGCAGCCGGTCCTGGAAGTCCTCCCAACTCGCCAGCTCCAGCTTGGCGAGCAGCCGCAGCACGGTCTGCGGGCTGACATTGGCCGCCCGCGCGAAACGCGCCATGGCGCCGAGCCCCGCCGCCGGATAATGCAGCCGCAGATAGACGGCGGCGCGCCGTTCCTGCCCCGTCAGCTCGCGCCTCGCGGCGCTTCAGCCGTTCCAGGATGCTCTCCGGCTTCCGGGGACACTCGCCTCTTTCCGGCAACATGGTCGCGTTTTCCGTCATCCCCTCGCCCTGGAACTTTTCTTCCACCTTGACACGTAAGATCGTCATCTGGAATGATCATTCCAAGATTCGGTCGCAATAATAAATTCCGGCCGTGGTGGAAGAGAAGACAAGGAGAGTGCGTACGCAGGACTGATCATTCGGGTGAAGGCAGGAGGGGGTTTGGCACATGGCGCAGGATTCACAACAGGGCGTAACCTATAGCAAGGTGGACGCCGCTTATTTCGAGCAGCGCGGGCTGAGGCGTTATGCCGGCGTTGCCAGCCTTTGGGCATTGGGCGTCGGCGCGGTTATTTCGGGCCACTTCTCCGGCTGGAATCTGGGGCTGGCCTCGGGTGGCTGGGGCGGAATGCTCATCGCGGCGATCCTGATCGCAATCATGTATCTCGGCCTCGTCTTCTGCATCGCGGAAATGTCACCGGCGCTGCCCCATACGGGCGCCGCCTATTCCTTCGCGCGCACCACCATGGGACCATGGGGCGGCTTCATCACCGGCCTGTTCGAGAATTTGGAATATGTGATCACGCCGGCCGTCGTGGTGTTCTTCATCGGCTCCTATCTCGGCGGGATTTTCGACACGCCGGCCGTCATTCCAGCCGGTCTACTGGATATTCTGCTACATCGTCTTCGTCGGCCTCAACGTCGCCGGCGTGGAATTGTCGTTCAAGGTGACGCTGGTCGTGACATTGCTGGCGCTCGCCTGCCTCGTCGCGTTCTGGGTCAGCGCCATCCCCGACGCCGATTTTTCACGCTGGGCGCTGAATATCGGCCCTGACGGCACGGAGCTGCCCGACGGCAACGGTCCATTCCTGCCTTTCGGCATCATGGGCGCGCTTTCGGCTCTGCCCTTCGCGGTGTGGCTGTTCCTGGCGATCGAGCAATTGCCGCTGGCCGCCGAGGAATCCGTCGATCCCAAGAAGGACATGCCGACGGGCATCATCCTCGGCATGTTCACGCTCATCATCTCGGCCTTCATGATCCTGTGGCTGAACCCGTCGGTGGCGAACGGCTCTTTCGCGCTGGGCAAGTCCACCGAGCCGCTGCTTGACGGTTTCCGCGCGATCTACGGCTCCGAGATCGCCAAGATCCTCTCGCTGGTCGCGGTCATCGGCCTGATCGCCAGCTTCCATACGATCATCTTCGCCAAGGGGCGTCAGATCTATTCGCTGTCGCGGGCGGGCTATTTCCCGCGCTGGCTGTCGATCACGCACGGCGCCTACAAGACGCCGCACATCGCCATGGTTGCCGGTGCGTTGCTGGCGCTCGCCATCATGCTCAGCATCTGGTTCTATCTCGGCCAGGAAGCGGGCGGCGCCGTGATCGGCGGCACGCTGCTCAACATGGCGGTGTTCGGGGCGATGTGCTCCTATATCGCGCAAGGGGTGTCGTTCATTTTGCTGCGCCGCCAGCACGCGCATATCGAGCGTCCCTATCGCAGCCCGCTCGGCGAGTTCGGCGCTTATCTGACCATCATCATCGCCCTGGTGACCATCGGCTTCCAGTTCGCCGATCCGGTCTACCGGCAGGGCGTGATCGGCGTTGCGATCTGGTTCGCGGTCGGCATTCTGTATTTCGGGCTGGTCGGACGCCACAAGCTGGTGCTGTCGCCGGAGGAGGAATTCGCGCTGACCAAGGGCGTCGCGGATTACAAATCCTACTGAACGCGCAACAGTGAAGGGTAGGGCGGGCGTAACGGTTCGCCCTACCGCCGTATCCCGAAACAGCCGGGCCGTTTCATGACTCCATTGAATGTGAAGACAGCCGCCGATGCACGGGCCATCGTCGAGGAGCGCGACCTTTCGCATGTAAAGGTGGGTGTCTTCGATGTGGACGGCATTGTTGCGCGGCAAATATATGGGGCGCGACAAATTCTTCTCCGCCCTGGAGAAGGGCTTCGGTTTTTGCGACGTCGTGCTGGGCTGGGATTCGAACGATCAGCTTTATGACAACGTTAAATATACCGGCTGGCACACCGCCTATCCGGACGCGCCCGTGCGCATCCTTCCCGAAACCTGCCGCCCGGTGCCGTTCGAAGACAAGATGATCCTTTTCCTCGGCGAGTTCGCGCAAGGCGCCGAGGAGGTTTGTCCACGCGGTGTGCTGCGCCGCGTTCTCGCCCGCGCCGATCAGATGGGCTACACGGTCAACGCTGCCGCGGAATTCGAATTCTTCCTGTTCGATGAAACGCCGCATTCCGTGCGCGAAAAGGGCTACCGCAATCTGCGCAACCTGACGCCGGGCTTTTACGGCTACTCCATGCTGCGCGCCTCGGTGCATGCGGAGTTCTATACCGAACTGCTGGAGATGTGCCGCGAGATGGCGTTCCCGCTGGAGGGCCTGCACACCGAAACCGGTCCCGGCGTGCTGGAAGCCGCCATCGAAGTGACGGGTGCGCTGGAAGCGGCCGACCGCGGCGCGCTGTTTAAGACCTTCACCAAGGTTCTCGCTCAGCGCATGGAGCTGATGGCCACCTTCATGGCCAAGTGGTCATCGGACTGGCCGGGCCAGTCGGGCCATCTGCATGTGTCGCTGAACGACCGGGCGAGTGGCAGCTCGTCCTTCTACACCGAGGGCGCGCCGCACGGCATGTCGGACACGATGCGCTGGTTCGTCGGCGGTCAGCAGGCGCTGATGCCAGAATTGCTGGCGATGGTTGCCTCGACGGTGAACAGCTATACGCGGCTGATCCCCGGTTTCTGGGCGCCGACCGAATCCGCCTGGGGCGTCGAGAACCGCACTTGCGCGCTGCGCGTCATCCCCGGCTCGGCGAAGAGCCAGCGCGTCGAATACCGGATCGCGGCGGCCGATATCAATCCCTATATTGCGCTCGCGGCGGCGATAGGGTCCGGATTGTGGGGCGTCGAGAACCGCATCGAGCCGGGGCCGCCCATCGAGGGCAACGCCTATGAGAAGCAGTTCCCGGCGGAACGCGCATTGCCGCGCACGCTGTATGAGGCGGCGGGGCGCTTGAAGGCGTCGCAGCCGGCGCGCTCGCTGTTCGGCGATGCGTTCGTCGAGCATTACGCGGCGACGCGCGAATGGGAAGAACGCGAATTCCGCCGCGCGATCACCGATTGGGAAATGGCCCGCTATTTCGAGATCATCTGAGCACGATCGGATGAGTTTAGGTGTCATCCCCGCAGGCGGGGATCCAGTACTCCGCAGACTTTGGCATTTACGGGATCCCCGCCTGCGCGGCGATGACAAAATGCGGGCCAAGAGCTGGTCTAAGAAAGATCGCCGATGGTTGAAGTGACATGCATCTCGCCGGTGGACGGCCGGGTACTTGCCCGGCGGCAGACGGCGAGCGGCGGCGAAATCGAAGCGGCGCTGACGAAAGCGCGCGTGGCACAGCGCGAATGGGCCGCGACCAGCATCGCCGAGCGCGTGGCTGCTGGTGCTGCGCTTTCTCGATGCGCTTAAGGCGATGAATGACGAGATCGTGCCGGAGCTGGCCTGGTCGATGGGGCGACCGGTGCGCTATGGCGGCGAAATGCGCGGCGTCGAGGAGCGCACGCGGCATATGGCTGAGATCGCCGAGGGAGCGCTGGCGCCGATCGTGCCGCCGGACAAGCCCGGTTTTCGCCGCATGATCAAGCGCGAGCCGCTCGGCATCGTTCTGGTGATCGCGCCCTGGAATTACCCGTACATGACGGCCATCAACAGCATCGTGCCGGGGCTGATCGCGGGCAATGCCGTGATCTTGAAACATGCCGCACAAACCATTCTCATCGGCGATCGCTTCCAGACGGCGATGAACGCGGCCGGGGTGCCGGATGGCTGTTCCAGCATCTCGTCCTCAGCCATCAGGATGTGGCTCGCATCCTCGCCGCCGGGCGCGGTGGACCATGCCAATTTCACCGGCTCGGTCTCGGCCGGGCGTGAGATCGAGCGCGCCGCGGCGGGCACCTTCACCAGCCTCGGCCTCGAACTCGGCGGCAAGGACCCGGCCTATGTTCGCGCCGACGCCGATCTCGATTTCGCCGTCGAAAATCTGGTCGATGGCGCCTTCTTCAATTCCGGGCAAAGCTGTTGCGGTATCGAGCGCATCTATGTGCATGAGCGGCTTTACGGCGCGTTCCTCGACGGCTTCGTCGCGCTGACGGGCAAATATGTGCTCGGCGATCCGCTTGCGAGCGAGACCAGCCTCGGCCCGATGGCGCATACACGCTTCGCCGATCTCGTCCGCGAGCACACCGCCGAGGCGATCGCGAAAGGCGCGCGCGCCCATATCGACGCGGATGCGTTTCCTGCCAACGCTCCCGGCACGCCCTATCTCGCGCCGCAGGTGCTCTCGGGCGTCGATCATTCCATGCGGGTGATGATGGAGGAGAGTTTCGGCCCGGTCGTCGGCATCATGAAGGTGTCGGGCGATGAGGAGGCTCTGGCGCTGATGAATGACAGCCCCTATGGCCTCACCGCCAGCATTTGGACCAGGGATGCCGAAGCCGCCGAGCAGCTCGCGGGACGCATCGAAACCGGCACCGTGTTCATGAACCGCTGCGACTATCTCGATCCGGCGCTCGCCTGGACCGGCGTCAAGGATACCGGGCGCGGCGCTTCGCTGTCGCAGCTCGGCTATCACGTGCTGACCCGGCCAAAATCCTACCATCTGCGCCATGCGATTTAGCGTCGAAAAGGGGAGCGCCGATGATACCCGTGCTCAAAGCGAACTGGAACTATCCCACAAAGGTCTGGCACGGTCCCGGCCGCATCGCGGAACTCGCCAAGGCCTGCAAGCAGGCGGGCATCTCGCGGCCGCTGCTCGTGACCGACGCGGGCCTCCGCGATAGTGACATCGTTGCGCGCGCGCGCGATCTGCTGCGGACGGCAGGTCTTGCCCCCCCGGTCTTCAGCGGCGTGAAGGGCAATCCGACGGGCGCCAATGTCGATGCGGGCCTCATCGCCTATCGCGGCAGCGCGATTGCGACGGAGTCAGTCGCCATGGGCGGCGGTTCGGCGCTGGACATCGGCAAGTGCATCGCCTTCATGTCCGGGCAGGCGCGCTCGCTGTGGGATTTCGAGGATATCGGCGATTGGTGGACGCGCGCCGATCCGCTCGGCATCGCGCCCATCGTGGCCGTCCCGACAACCGCCGGAACCGGCTCGGAAGTCGGACGCGCCGCCGTCATCACCGAGGAAGCCAGCCACGAGAAGAAGATCATCTTCCATCCGCTGATGCTGCCCGCGATCGTGATCTCCGATCCGGAGCTGACCGTCGGCCTGCCGCCGAAGCTGACCGCCTGGACGGGCATGGACGCGCTCGCCCACTGCATGGAGGCCTATTGCGCGCCGGGTTTCCACCCGATGGCGGATGGCATCGCCGTCGAAGGCATGAAGCTGATCAAGGAGTTTTTGCCGCGCGCCGTCGAGGACGGCGGCGATATCGAAGCGCGCTCGCGGATGCTTGCGGCGGCTTCGATGGGGGCGACGGCGTTCCAGAAGGGGCTGGGGGCGGTGCATTCGATTTCACACCCGATCGGCGCGATCTACGACACCCATCACGGGCTGACGAACGGCGTCGTCATGCCTTATGTGCTCTCCTATAACAGGGCGGCGATCGACGGCCGGATGGAGGATCTCGCCAATGCGCTGAGGCTGCCGGGCAAGGGACTCGACGCCGTTCTCGATTGGCTCATCGACATGCGCAGCCGGCTCTATGTCCCGAATACGCTGGCCGATCTCGGCGTCGAGGAAGCGCGCATCGACGAACTGGCCGAGAAAGCCCAGCGCGACCCATCGACCGGAGGCAATCCGGTGCCGATGACGGTCGATGGCTTCAAGACGCTCATCCGCGCCGCCATTCGCGGCAATCTCAGCGTGAGCGCTTAGAGCATGGGCGCACTTCGTCTGCTTGTCGTCGAAGGCAACACCGCCGAGACCCGCGCGCGGCATGTGGAGTCCTCTGGCCGCACCGCCAGCGAAGGCTATGCAGCCGTGTTGAACGGCCTCGCGCCCGACGCGATCGTCGATGTCTGCTTTCCCGCTGATCCAGGCGCCAATCTGCCGGAGCGAACAGCGATCGCGGATTATGACGGCGCGGTCATCACCGGCTCCAGCCTCAATCTGTGGAAGGCGGAGGCCCCGGCGATGCGCCAGGTCGAGCTGGCGCGCGAGATCTTTGCCTCGCGGGTGCCGTTCTTCGGCTCATGCTGGGGATTGCAGGTGGCGGCCGTGGCTGCCGGCGGCACCGTGCGGCTCAATCCGAAGGGCCGCGAGATGGGCGTCGCGCGCAAAATCACGCTGACCGAGGCGGGGCGCGCGCACCCGATGCATACGGGCCGGCCGCTCGCCTTCGACGCTCCTACCGTGCATTCCGATGAGGTCGGCATTCCGCCGGGCGAGATCATCATCACCGCGGCCAACGCGGTCACCGAGGTTCAGGCCGCCGAGATCCGGCACGACGGCGGGATTTTTTGGGGCGTGCAATATCACCCTGAATATTCGCTGCACGACATCGCCGCGACGATCAGCCGCTATGGCGAGCGTCTGATCAACGACGGATTGTTTCGTTCGCTGGAAGAGCTGGAGGCGCACGCCGCCCTCATTCAGCGCCCTCGGCGAAGATACCGGGCGCCTCGACCTGGCATGGCGTCTCGGCATCGACGCCGATCTGCTCGATCCCATCACGCGAACCGCCGAAATCGCCAATTGGCTGAACTATGCCGTGCGTCCGGCGCAAAGCCGGCGCGTCCGGAGTTAGAGTTTTTACTTGGCGGCCTTGCCTCCGCTCGGGCACATCCCAGGCGCCCGGAAAACGGCGCGGATACGCCGATGACAGCAGATCGCTCAATATTGCGCGGTGCTGAAGCTGCTCGGCGCCTGCTCGATCACCTGATTGCCGTAGCGCTGCACTTCGAGAATGGCAAAGCCACGGTCGGAGGTGCCGTCCGGGCGTAGGCGGAACAAGCCGTCGACGCCCGCGAAACCGCTTGCGCGGGTCAGCGTGGAGGCCTTGAAGCGCGAACCCTTCGCATTGTTCGATAGCGAAATGGCGAGGCTCACCGCGTCATAGGCAAGCGTCGCCAGGCGCGGCGGCACATCACCATAGGTTTCGACATAACGCTTGGTGAAATCGGTCCAGCCTTTCGGATCGGGTGCGGAGAACCATCCGCCCGACCAGCGCCTGCTCTTTGCCGACGCCGGTATAGTCCCAGCCGCTGGTGCCGATGACCTTGACAGCGGTGAGATCGACCTCGGAATAGGGCAAGAGCGGCGCGAGCGCGGGAAGCGTATCGGAACCCGCGGGGATGAAAAGCACGTCAAACTGGGGCGGCTGACCCTTCTTCGCCATTTCCGCGATCTCGCGAACCGGCGCGAGCATGCCATTGGCGTCCTGCGGGTAGCTTTTCACCGCGACGATCTGGCCGCCGAGCTGCTTTACGGCGCCCAGAAAACTCTGTTCCACCAGGCGGCCGTAATCGGTCTGAGGAATGAGGGCGGCGAAACGCGTCTTCCCTTGCTTAACGGCGTGGGACACGATGCGCGGCACGTCGCTGCCGGCGAGGAAGCTGAGCAGATAGACGCCGTTGCCCGCCACCTTGCGGTCGCTGGAGAAGGCGATCATCGGTATGCCTGCACGCTGCGCCTCGGGGGCGGCCGCTGAGACCTCATTGGCGAAGAGCGGCCCGATAATGAGCTCAGCACCTTCCTTGGCCGCTTCCTGAGCCGCCGTGCGCGCGCCTTCCGGCGTGCCGCGTGTATCCTTGGGCACCAGTTCCACGCTGGGATTGTCGAAATCGAATAAAGCGAGTTCGCCGGCCTGTTTCAGCGACTGGGCGACCTTCTGCGAATTTCCGCCGGTCAGCGGAAGCAGCACCGCGACCTTGACGCTCGCCTTTCCGGCGCCGGGCGTGATCTTGACGCCATCCGCATCGTTGCTGACGCCGCCGCGCCCGCCGCTGATCGAACATGCCGCGACGACGAGTACCGCGACAAGCAGAAATGCGGCATTGCGGAATGCGGCCGCGCGTCGGATGTTCGATCCGTGCAAGCGTTGAGCAACCATTTACGTCTCGCTATTGGTTCGATGCGACAGGAACGAATGAAGCGGCGCGACAGCGTCCGCATCCTCGATCATGCCATCCCAGCCTTGCGGGGCGCTTCCCTGAGCTATCCGATACGGCTCACCGTCTTTGACAGCGCCGAGGGCCGCAAATTCGCAAAGAATCGCCGTCTGCAAGGGAAGCTTTGCATAAATTCCGCCGCTCATCACCCAATCTTTTGATATGGGGTGAGTGTGGCCATAAGGTGATAGATCGTTGCAGGCAGCCAACGCCGCGACAGACCTTCTCGGAAAAGCAGATAAAGCAAAAATGCATGAATGACGCGCTGAAAGAGGCCGTCCTGGCGGCTTTGGACAAGGAAGGTGCAGCCGTCCTGGCGCCGGGCCTCTATGTGGTGGCGACGCCGATCGGCAATCTCTCGGACATCAGCCTGCGCGCGCTCTCAGTGCTGGGACGCGCGGATATTGTCTGCTGCGAGGATACGAGGCACAGCCTGAAGCTGATGAACCAATACCGGCTGAACGCCAAGCTCGTCCCCTATCACGAACATAATGCGGCGCGCGAACGCCCGAAGCTCTTGAAGATGCTGGAAGATGGGGCACGCATCGCGCTCATTTCCGACGCCGGGACCCCGCTTATTTCCGATCCCGGCTATAAGCTCGTGCGCGACGCCGGCGCGCAGGGCAGCGCGGTCTTCACCATCCCCGGACCGTCCGCCGTGATTGCCGGCCTTGCCGTGAGCGGGCTGCCGAGTGACAGCTTCTTCTTCGCCGGGTTCCTGCCGCCCCGCGAGGCCGCGGCGAAGCGCCGCCTCGAAGAGCTGGCCGACATCCCAGGAACCCTCATCTTCTTCGAAACGGCAAACCGCCTGGCCAAATCACTTGCGCTGCTCGGAATATTATTCGCAGGCCGGGAGCTGGCGATCGCGCGCGAACTCACCAAGCGCTTCGAGGAGGTTTTGCGCGTCACTTTGCCCGCCGAGGCGGTTGTCGCCGAGCGGGAGTGGCGAGGCGAGCTCGTGCTGCTGGTCTCGCCGCCGCCTGAACGGACTGCGGATGAACAGGAGCTGCGCGAGGCGATCCGCGAGGCCATGCAGCGAGCGAGCCTGCGGGACGCTGTTGAAGAAGTGAGAAGAACATTGCGTGTACCTCGGAAGCAGGCCTATGATATCGCTCTTGAATATCAAAGGAGCATGCCGGGTGAAGGCGATCAGCAGGAGTGACAAGCTCAAGGCCTATCAAAAGGGCCAGGACGCTGAGCGCGACGCAGCGGCTATGCTGACACGGCGCGGCTATGACATTCTCAGCCGCCGCTTTCGCTCGCCGGCCGGCGAAATAGACCTTGTCGCATCCAAGGGCCCGCATCTGGCGTTTGTGGAAGTCAAAGCCCGCCGAAGCCGGGACGAAGCGGCCTGGTCGGTCACGCCGCGCCAGCAGCGCCGCATCGCCGATGCAGCAGGCTACTGGCTGCAGTCCTTTCCTGAATATCTGGATCGCGACATGTCCTTCGACGCCGTGCTGATTGCTCCGCGCCAAAGCGCCGAATATATATGCGACGCGTTCCGCCTTTAGCGGCTGATCCGTTCTGAGAGAATCAGCATGGGGCTGCGGGTGTCCGTTCCTGCCGATGATGCTCCATCTGGGCAGAACGTTTAATTGCCGCTACCGAAAAGCTGTGGCTTTGTTCGACGCGGTTCGGTGGTGTGGGCTTGAGGTTCGCGTCCGCGCGATCAAACCTGAAGCACAAGGAACATGGCAGCTGAGACGACCCCAGTGAATTCCCGGTCGCCGCGCAGCCGAACGGAGAGGCCGATGGCACTGCGCGTAGCATTTCAGATGGACCCGATCGAACGGCTCGTCATCAAGGGCGATTCCACCTTTGCCCTGATGCTTGAAGGCCAGCGGCGAGGGCACGACCTGTTCTATTACACGCCGCCCGACCTCTCGATGAAGAGCCGCAGGGTTGTCGCCCAGGCAGCGCCGGTCGAGGTCGCGGACCAAGCCGGCAGCCATTATCGGCTCGGCGAGCGCCGCCCGCTCGATCTGGCGGAATGCGACGTTGTGCATCTGCGGCAGGATCCGCCTTTCGATATGAATTACATCACCACGACGCATCTGCTGGAGGCGCTGCCGCCGCATGTGGTCGTTGTCAACGATCCGGCCAGCGTGCGCAACTGCCCGGAAAAGCTGTTCGTCACGGAATTTCCCCAGCTGATGCCGCCGACGCTGATCACGCGCTCGCTGGAGGAGGTCAGGGCGTTTCGGCGGGAGCACCGGGATATTATTCTGAAGCCGCTCTATGGCAATGGTGGCGCTGGCGTGTTCCGGATGCGGGAAGACGACACCAATATCGCTTCGCTGGTCGAGCTGTTTCAGAGTGTCTTCCGCGAGCCCTTCATGGTCCAGCGCTACGCACCGGAAGTCCGTAATGGCGATAAGCGCATCATCCTGGTCGACGGCGAGATCGCGGGGGCGATCAACCGCGTGCCTGCGGATGATGAAACCCGCTCCAACATGCATGTCGGCGGGCGGGCGGAAGCGACCGAAATCACCGAGCGCGACCGGGAGATCTGCGCCACCATCGGTCCGGAATTGAAACGGCGTGGATTGATCTTCACCGGCATCGACGTCATCGGGCCGTATCTGACGGAAATCAATGTGACTTCGCCGACCGGCATCCGGGAGGTGAAGCGGTTCGGCGGCGCGGATATCGCCGCTATGATCTGGGATGTCGTTCAGGACAGGGTTGCGGAAAGGCAATCCGCGAAGCTTGCGTAGTCGTGCTTATGTTCGCCAATTGTTCCAGCCTGTAGGGTGCCGGGTATCGACGGCCTCAGACGGACCGGGACAATGTTCGCTCACATTTCGACTGTCGCCTTTTTGGGGATCGACGCGCGTCCGGTCGATGTGCAGGTGCAAATCGGCGCCGGGCTACCGTCCTTTTCCATTGTGGGATTGCCGGATAAGGCGGTGGCCGAAAGCCGGGAGCGCGTCCGGGCAGCGCTCTGTTCCATCGGCCTCGGACTGCCGGCGAAGCGCATCACCGTCAATCTCGCGCCGGCCGATCTGCCTAAGGAAGGCAGCCACTACGACCTTCCGATCGCAGTCGGCCTCATGGTGGCAAGCGGCGCCATGCCGGGCGAGGACCTTGCCGATTACGTGGTGATCGGCGAATTGGGGCTCGACGCTTCGGTCGCGGCCGTCGCAGGTTGCCTGCCCGCCGCGATGGGCGCCAACGCGCTCGGCAAAGGTCTGATCTGTCCTTTCGCCTGCGGCAGCGAGGCCGCCTGGGCGTCGCCGGCCATGGCGATCCTCGCCCCGCCCCATCTCTTGTCGCTGGTCAATCACTTCAAAGGGGAATCGAGTCTGCCGCGCCCGGTTCCGCAGCTTGACGCCAGCAAGCAAGACAGCCTCGACCTTAGCGACGTCCGCGGCCAGGAGATGGCGAAGCGCGCTGTGGAGATCGCAGCCGCCGGAGGGCATCACATTCTCATGATGGGGCCGCCCGGTGCGGGCAAATCCATGCTGGCCCAGCGCCTGCCCGGTCTCTTGCCGCCGCTGGAGCCACAGGAAATGCTCGAAATCTCAATGATTTCAAAGCCTTGCGGGTCAGATCGAGAGCGGTCAGCTCAGCCGCAAGCGCCCGTTCCGCATGCCGCATCATTCAGCGAGCATGGCGGCGCTGGTCGGCGGCGGCTCCCGGCCGAGACCTGGCGAGGTCGCTCTCGCGCATCATGGCGTGCTTTTCCTGGATGAGCTTCCCGAATTCGCGCCCCAGGTCATAGACGCTCTGCGGCAGCCGCTGGAATCCGGCGAGATGGTGATCGCCCGAGCCAATCACCGGATCACCTATCCCACGCGAATACAGCTTGTCGCGGCCATGAACCCATGCCGCTGCGGCCGTGCCGGCGAGCCCGGATTTTCCTGCCGCCAGGGAGCGAATTGCCGCGACCGCTATCTCGCCCGGCTGTCCGGCCCCATTCTCGATCGCATCGACATTCGAATCGGCGTGCCCTCCGTTACCGCCGCCGATCTGGCCAAGCCGCCCGCGCTCGAGGGAAGCAAGGAGGTCCGCCACCGCGTTGAGAGCGCTAGAAACCGGCAGGAGCGCCGCTACGCCGCGATTGGGCCGCGCCGCGTCAGAACCAATGCCGAATGTCCCTCCGCCCTGCTGGCGGAGGTGGCCGCGCCGGATCGGGCGGGTGAAAATCTGCTTCAGGACGCCGCCGCGAAATTCGGCCTTTCGGCGCGTGGCTACCACCGGGTTCTGCGGCTGGCGAGGACGCTTGCGGATCTCGATGGCGAGGATCGGGTCGTCAGCATGCATATCGCGGAGGCGCTCGCCTATCGAAGAGATGTGACGGGTGCGGCCACGGGCGAGCCGGCACCGTCTCCCGCTCTGGCATGATCCTCGTCGGCGTGAGCCCGCGGGTTCGTCGCACCGCGCGAGCGCCGTCACGACTCGGTGCTCGGGGTGGACGCTTTTTCCGCCAATGCCCGCTGCGCGGTTCCGAATGCAAGGTGCGAGGTCAACGCAAAACGCGCACGCCGCCGCCAGCAGCTCGACGGCTCACGGCGGTTGCAGTTGATCGCCGCCAGGGAGGCCGATGCCGCCGAGTTGAAGGCGTACCTCGCCAATCCCGATCTTGTCCGCCGCTTGCGTGAAGATGCTCCGCTCAAAAATTGGATATGGGGGACCCTCTGTGCGCCGGGGCCGGAGGGCCATGTGGATTATCCGGCGCTTGCGTGAGACGATGGCCCGTCCCTTTCACAGCAGGTTGACCGATGAGTACGATTGAGAGCATCGAGCAGTTGGAAGCGCTATACGGGCAGCCGGCCCCGCCCGCGATCGTCAAAGAGGTCGATAGGATCACGCCGCATTATGCGGCCTTCATCGCAGCGTCGCCTTTTGTGGCGCTCGCGACAAGCGGGCCGGAAGGCATGGATTGCACGCCGCGCGGCGATCTGCCCGGCTTCGTGCGCATCCATGATGACAAGACGCTGATGATGCCGGACCGGCGCGGCAATAACCGCGTCGAATTCACTGCGCAACATCGTCAACGATCCCCGCGTCGGCTTGCTGTTCCTCGTGCCAGGCTCCGGCACGACCCTGCGGGTCAATGGCCGGGCGCGGCTTTCGATCGATCCGGAGTTGCTGGCGACCTTTGCCGTCGAGGGCAAGGCGCCGCGCTCCGTCATCGTCATCGGCGTCGATGCCGTCTACATCCAATGCTCCCGCGCCATCCTTCGCTCCGAGCTGTGGAATCCGGAGCGCCATGTCGATCCGTCCAGCTTGCCGACGCCGGGGCAGATCTTTGCCACCCTGACCTCGAATATGCTCGGCAGCGAGGAATACGACAAGGCCTGGCCCGCGCACGCCAAAGCCGACATGTGGTAGCGGCTGGTACTTGGCACATCCGCTTCGTGCAAAACGGCGGGAGAGCTGTGGAGACTGCGCGCGCCGCGAATTGCAACCTTTGATTGTTCTGTTAGGTAATGTGCTCGTCGAATTTCGAGTTGCGGCTCCATTGCGGGGCAGCGTAGGATTTCAGGAGCGGTGACATGCTTGAGCACATCAGGGCGGAGGCCTCCAAGACGCCCCACATTCCGGGAATGGCAGTCGCCTCTCCTCTGACGGAGTTCGTTCTGCGCGGCCTGGACAGCTGCTGGATGCCGGAAAAGGGCCGGTGGTCGCACATCTACCATCTGGACGGGCGGCCCCAGCCAAACCAGTCGATCCCGGAAAGCGACGTTTTTTACACGCTCAACGTCCTGCTCGGGCTTTCGCGCATCCGCCATTTAGGGCCGATTTACGATTTCGACCTTCAGCAGACGTTCGTTGAAAACGTCATCAAGGTCCCAAAACTCCCGTCGCCGAAATATGCGTATGGCATGGCTCTTTGGGCAGCCGCCGAACTGGAGTTCGACATCCCGCTGCGCACGCTTTCCGACATCCAGTCGCTCATCGCCGACCGCGAAGGCTGGATGAAATTCCGCGCCCAGGATCTGGGCATGATCCTGATCGGCTGCGTGGAGCAGGCCAAGCGCAACATGCCGGAACTCGGCCCGGTTGCGAAGGACTTGTTCGCCCATCTCGATCGGAATTACAGTTGCGAGAGCTGTCTGTTCTTCGATGAAGCCACGGGCTTGCGCCGCCGCTTCTCCTCCTTCGCGACGAACACCTATCTCACGCTTGCCTGCTATATTTATGGTGAGTGGTGCGGGGATCGCCGCGCCCTGGATCTGGCGAACCGGTGCACGCGCAAGCTGATTTCGCTGCAAGGACCGCAAGGCGAATGGCCCTGGTTCTTCTATACGCCCGCCGGCCGCGTCGTCGATTTTTACGAGGTCTACTCGGTGCATCAGGACGGCATGGCGCCCGCATTCCTCGAACATGCCGAAAAGCACGGCGTCGCCGGCGCCCGTGAAGCCATGCAGAAGGGTTTCATGTGGATTTATGGTGAAAACCAGCTGCGGCGGTCCATGCTATGGCCAAAGGAAGGGCTGATCTGCCGGTCGCATGTTCGCAAGGGCGAATTGGCGGATAAGGGCCGGCGCATCATGCGCGCGGTGACCAATGCCTGGGCTGGCCGCGGCGGCAATCTCGCTGCGCCCACGGACCTGGACCTCCGCCTGGAATGCCGAAGCTACCATCTAGGCTGGGTCTTGTGGTCGTTCGGCAACCGGGACGATTTACCCGCCATCAGCCACAATCCGAGCCTGTTGTAATCCCGAAACGCCCTTTCGCGTCCGAAGGTGATGCCATGTCGCTGCTGGTCGAAGAGCTGAAGACCTTGGGCCTGATGGGCGCGAAGCGCGTCATTCCCCTGCCCGTGATGCATCAGCTTCGGGACGCCAAGCGCAAATGGGCGCGGCGCGGCCTGAAAGAGGCCCAGGCGGGCGCGATTCCCCAGAGCCAGGCGGAGTTGGAGGCCGATCTGCGCAAGCTGGGCATCAGAGCCGGACGCGATCTCCTCATCCATAGCTCGATGTCGAATATCGGCCCGGTGCAGGGCGGTGCGGAGACCGTTATCCGCGCCTTGCAAGGCGTGGCCGGGCCGGACGCCACGCTGGTCATGCCTGCCTATCCGATGCCCTCGACGATGGTGCAATGGATGCGTGACCCGGCGCCCTTCCATCTATGCGACAGCCCGTCCCGCATGGGCATCCTGACTGAAGTTTTCCGCAAAATGCCCGACGTGCTTCGCTCCGCTCACCCGTCGCATTCGGTTGCCGCGCTGGGTCCGAATGCGGCGGCTTATACCGCCGAGCACCACAAGGTCGCGACGCCCTGCGGGGCCGGTTCGCCCTTCCTCGTCCATACGGAGCGGGACGGCGATATTCTGTGCATCGGGACCGGCGTCGGGAAGATCACCTCCTACCATGTCGTCGAGGACCACTTGGACGATTTTCCGCTGCCGGTCTATCAGGACGAGCGCATGGCCAAGCTGGTCGTCTTTGCGGACGGGCGGCACGAGCGGATCGAAATCCTCGTCGGCGACGCCAGGATCAGCCCATGGCGCGTGGATAATTTTAAGCCGAAGGAAGTCGAATTTCTCGCCCATCTGCGCGGTTGCGGTGCCTGCAAGGAAGGCAAGATCGGCGACGCCGCGTCGCACCTTATCGACGCCGCGCAGTTTCACGCGATGATGATCGACCTCGCGCGCAAAGGCATCACGATCTATCACCGCCCGAAATTTGGACGGCTTTCCGATTTCCTCGCGTAGCCCGCCTCAGGCGCTAGCGGTTATGTCAGCAGCCCCCGCGCGGTCAGTTCGTCAGCCAGCTTCTCCGGGGTTTCGAAAAGGATGGCGTCGATCCCGGCGGACTTCGCGGCGGCGACATTGCGAGGCACGTCGTCGATGAATATGCAGCTGTCCGCTTCAAGGCCGTTGCGCTGAAGGCAAAGGCGAAAGATCGCCAGGTCCGGCTTCACCATCTTTTCGTCGCCGGACACCACGATGTCGCGGAAATGCGCGAAGAACGGAAATCGCGCCCGCGTCTCCGTCCATTTTTCCGTCGAGTAATTGGTGATCGCATAGAGCGGCACACCCTGCTCCGACAGCCGCTCCAGGATGGCGACCGTGCCAGGGATTTCGCCCGGGAGCATCTCGTGCCAACGCTGATGCGCGGCCTCGATCAGCGCCGTATGATGCGGATGCCGGGCAACGAGCTCCGCAATGGCGGGCCCCCATAGACCGCCGGCGTCAAGCTGCCGGTTCCATTCATCGAAGCCGATTTCGCGCAAGAATGCTTCGATCGCGGCGTCGTCCTGGAGCAGCTTGGAATAGAGATGCTTCGGGTTCCAGTCTATAAGCACCCCGCCGATGTCGAAGATCACTGTGCGTGTCATTCCGCTGCCTTTCTGTTCGCCAACCGGCGATGCCCGCCTGGTCGCGGCTTTCTTCCCATTCGGCGGGCGATTGGCGCAAGAGCGAAAGCTCGGCCCGAAAGTCCGCTTGACGCGGCAGCAAATTAACGCAGATGCGGCTTGAGCGCGGCGCAAGCCTCATGCCGGTAACAGCTCGTCACATGGTCGTTTACCATCCCGACGGACTGCATCATCGCGTAGATCGTCGTCGGACCGACGAAGCGGAATCCCTGAGCCTTCAGTGCCTTCGAGATCGAACGGCTCAGAGGCGTCTCCGGCGGGATCTCGGAGAGTTTGGTGAACCGGTTCTGGATCGGCTCGCCATCGACAAAATCCCAAAAGAAGGACGCGAGGCTCTGCTTCTCGGAAAGCGCCAGAAAGGCTTGCGCATTGGCGACTGCCGCTTCGACTTTGAGCCGGTTCCTGATGATGCCGGGGTCGCCGAGCAGCGCCGCCTTCTTTTCCAGCCCGTAGCGGGCGATCTTGCTGGCCTCGAAATTATCGAAGACGCGCCGGAAATGCTCCCGCTTGCGCAAGATCGTGATCCAGGACAGCCCGGCCTGGAAACCCTCCAGGATGATCTTCTCGAACAGCGCCCGGCTGTCGCCGTTGGGAACGCCCCATTCCCCGTCGTGATAGGCGACGTAGATCGGCTCCTCGCTGACCCAACCGCAGCGCTTCTCGGTCAAATCGCAACCTTCCCGGACGGCACGGCGTAGCTGGCCCAGGGCGGCGTCCGCGCGACAATGATGGTTTCTCCCACCCGCAAGGGGATGCCGTGGCGGGCGGCTTCCTCGATTCGGTCGAGGCGAAGCATGGCGATGCCCTGCGTGCCGTCCATCGAGCCGAGCGTGCCGACTGGAAACTCGCCCGCGCGTATCTCCGCTCCGAGGATGTCAAGCGGCTCGCTCGTTTCGATGGCTGCGATGCGCGTCTTGGCGATGCCGCGATGATGCATCCGGGAGACGACCTCCTGGCCGACATAACAGCCCTTGTCGAAGTCTACCCCATGCAGCTCATCGAAGCAGGCCTCGTGCGGAAACGCTTCGCCATAGGCATAGTCGAGCCCGCCCTGAGGGATGGCCAGCGAGATGCGGTGGCTGTGATAGGCGGTAGCGCTGCTGCTGGCGGCGGCGAGGCTTGCCGGTTCGGCCACACTCGAGGCAATGACGAAACGAGCACCGAGCGGCGCGTAGCGCGGATCATCATAGGAGGCGAGGAAAGCGCCCTCGGCTCCGCCCGGCATCTCGCCCCAGGCTGCGCCGACGGCAAGCTCGCCGGAGCGATTGACGATGTTCGCCTTGGCGCGCAATTTGTACATCGAGAGCCGCTTGGCGATGGTCTCCGCCTGATCCCGCATGCAATCCAGCCAATAGCTTTGCGGATCGCGCATATAGATCAGAAAGTCGCACAGGATCTTGCCCTGGGGCGTCAGCAGCCCGGCGAACATCGCCTCGCCCGGCTTTATGCTCTCGACATCATTGGTGACGAGGTCCTGAAGAAAGACAGGGGCGTCAGGGCCCTGCACTTCAACCAGGCCTCGATCCGGTAGCAGCGTCACATGGCCGTACGACATGGGCGATCCTTAAATGTCTCCCATTTAGGTAAGCCACATGACGCTGCTGTGCAATCAGCGCTGCTCGCTTTTGCCCGGATCCCTGTCCTTGCCGGGCTGGCTATGCGTCTTATCCTGGCCCACATTCTTGGGCTGGCGTGGAGGAGCCGTTGGCTGGCCTTTGGAGACGATGGCGGGAGGGTCGCTCGCATCCATCGAATCCTCGATTGCGGCGTCCAAAAGGTCTTCCTTGTGCGGATGCTCATTGGGATCGGGCATTTCCCCTGGCGCTTTTTTCGGTTCTTCGATCATGTTCATAACCTGTCTTCAGGTGGTTGACCGTTGAAAAGGCGATTGCGCACCATACACAAGCATAGGAAACGGACTTGAGGTCCGCTCGTTCCAAAGCCCTGGAAGGATAGCCGATGGCTCAGCGCTTCGATCTGGTGATCGGCGGCGGCATGGTCGTGAACCAGGACGGCGTATGGCAGGGCGACATCGGCATCAATGGCGGGCGCTTCACGCGGCTCGGCCAAATTCCGCGCGACGCGGCCGGCTGAGTATTTCGACGCGCGGGGCCTGCATGTCTTGCCGGGCGTCATCGACAGCCATGTGCATTTCCGCGAGCCGGGCGGTGAGGACCGCGAGGATCTCGAAAGCGGCAGCCGCGCCGCGGTGTTGGGCGGCGTGACCGCAATATTCGAAATGCCGAACACCAATCCGCCGACGACCACTGCCGAAACGCTGGCCGACAAAGTGGCGCGGGCTCGCGGCCGGATGCATTGCGACTTCGCCTTCTACCCTGGCGCCACGACGGACAATATCGACGAACTTGCCCGGCTCGAACGGCTGGACGGAGCGGCGGCGATCAAGGTGTTCATGGGATCGTCCACCGGCAATCTGCTGGTCGACGATCCGGCGCTGTTGAGGGCGCTGCTTTCCAAGTCGCGGCGGCGCGTCGCGTTTCACTGCGAGGACGAGGCGCGCCTCAACGCCCGCAAAACCCTGCGCCGCGAGGGCGACCCGTCGAGCCATTCCGAATGGCGCGACCCGGAAGCGGCGATCATGGCGACGCGCGATCTCTTGGCGTTGGCGCGCGAGACCGGCGCCCGCGTGCACATCCTGCATGTCTCGACCGCTGGGGAGTTGGAGCTGCTGGCGGCCAATCGCGACATCGCCACGGTGGAGGCGACGCCGCATCACCTGATGCTGGCCGCGCCTTCCGCTTACGAAGCGCTCGGCACCCATGCGCAAATGAATCCGCCCTTGCGCAATGAAGCCGAGCGCGCCGCGCTTTGGGACGCGCGTGCGCCAGGGACTGGTCGATACGCTGGGCTCGGACCACGCGCCGCACACCTTGGAGGCCAAGGCGAAGCCCTATCCCGCCTCGCCTTCGGGAATGCCCGGCGTGCAAACGCTCGTGCCGCTCATGCTCGACCGGGTGAATGCCGGAGCCTTGACCTTGCAGCGTTTTGCCGATCTGACCAGCGCCGGCCCCGCGCGGGTCTACGGCATTGCCGGAAAGGGCCGCATCGCCGCCGGCTACGATGCCGACCTGACGCTCGTCGACCTGAAGGCCGAGCGGACCATCACCAACGCCTGGAGCGCCAGCCGCTGCGGCTGGACGCCATATGATGGCTGGGAGGTGACGGGCTGGCCGATGGCGACGATCGTCCGGGGCCGGATCGTGATGCGCGAGGGAGCTATCCTCGCGGCAGCCACCGGCCAGCCGGTTCGCTTCCTGGAAGCGCTGGCGGCGGGTTCAAACGTCGACGCGGGTTGAAGGTGGCGGCGGTCACTGCACCCCATTCCAAAAGAAGTGCCATGTGCCGTCATGCGCGATGCCGATCCGGTAATGGTCGTATTTGCCTGAAGCGCGCATCGCCTTCAACTGATCGGGTGTGACCAGCGTCAGCAGTTCGACTTCCTGGGGCGGGGTCAGCTTGTCGAGCGGAATTTCGGCGAAATACGGCCAGATATACATTTCGTCGCCCGTTCCAGGCGCCTTGCGGACAAAGCCGGTGCGGAACAGCTCGACCATGATCGCCATGATTTCCCGCCCTTCTCCATCGCGCGCGATCTTCCTCCAATAGGCCACCGGATCGGAGATTTTCTCCTTTGCGACCATGGGCGGAATCTCGTTCATTTCGACCGGAACGCGCAGCGCTTCGATCTCGCCGCTCATCGCCGCGCTGAGCATTGCCGCGCGGATGCGGCCCACAGCTTCCGGGAGGATTGAGTTATCGCGCAAAATTTCGGCGCCGCTATTGTGCGCCCCTGCCTTCTCATTGACGGTTTTTTCTGCTTTGACCGAAGGGACGACCAAGGGCAGGGCATAGACAAGGCTGAGCGCCGCAGTTAGGAATAGCAGCGGAACTCCGAGGCGGCAAATCACCGGGCTGGCCTGTGGCTTTCGCATTCGGCACTTCTCCTGGAGCAGCAAAAATTTACATAATGATGGCAATCTGGGACCGCCGAATCGATGCAGGAAGCTAACTCATCATCGCGCCAACCTTGTGACGGGGCCAGCTAACGGTGTTTCACACAGAAGCCGTTATAATGAGCACGCAGCTTCTCGTGAGCGGCCTCATAATTGGCGTGCTCATCGCGGCGCCCGTCGGCCCGGTCAACATCGTTTGCATTCAGCGTACGCTGGAACGCGGCTTTTGGGGCGGCTTCGCGGCCGGCGTCGGCGCGGTGCTCGCTGACGGACTGATCGCTGCGGTCGCGGCGTTCGGCGTCACGGCGATCTCCGGCGTCATGTCGAATTACAAGCAGGAAATCCAGCTGATAGGCGGCGTCATCATCATGGCGTTTGGCGTGAAGCTCTATATGGCCAAGCCCAAGCTCGCTTTCGCGCCGAGGCGGGCAAATTTCACGCAGCTTCGCCGGATCGTCGATTGGGTGCCGGAACGATTGCGTCCCGCGCTGCGCTTCCAGATCTGGCGGATCTTGCCCCATGCCGGCGTCATCCCACAGACCTTCTTCCTAACGATCACCAATCCCGGCGCCATTCTCGGTCTTTTCGCGATCGTCGGCGGGCTTGGCTCCGTCATGGGCGGCCTGGACACCTATGCCGAGGCGCTCACGCTGGTCTTTTCGGTGATGATGGGAAGTCTTTTATGGTGGGCGGTGCTGTCCCGCCTGATCGAAAAGCTGCGCGGCCGGATCACCGAGGGCCGCTTGAAGCTCATCAATCAGGTTGCCGGAGTGGTGCTGCTGGCGTTTGGCGGGCTTTTGTTTTTCCAGCTGGCGATGGGCTTGATGGGGCATGCGGCCGGTGCGTCGACGCCGCCGGCCTTGCTGCCCAGCGTCTTCGGCAAGCGGTTTGGGCTATTGGGTTACGCGATGTAGCGTGAATTCGCCATTGTGGAGCCGGCGCGGGAGACCTTCCGTCATCTTGGCGACGGCGTCTTCGCCATAGCTGGACACAAGATCGGTCAGCGCGGCGAAGAATGCGGCATTTGCCAGCATCTCGGGCTCTATACCATCGTAAAGCGCCTCTTCCCAAGCTTCCATGATGTAACGGAGCGCGGCTTGCTTCTGCTCATCCAGTGCGGTGCTGGAATCTCGGGGAAGATCGTAATCTTTTATCCTGTACACGCGTCGGCTCTCCGAAATCTGCCCATGCAGTCACCGCCGCATCTTTCCTAGCACAGTCGCTGAAAACGCATACAGGCGGTTATGTTCGTGCTTAACGGGCGGGTGGCATTTTTATAATTCTTGCTTAACGATGATCTTGTACGAGAGCGTCGGCGATGCTTGCACCTTGCTGCATGAAGCGCTCGATTGCCTGCACCGCGGGCCTCGTGCACGTCCTGTATGTCCGCGCATAGCCGCGGTAACCCTTATTGAAACTGTCGACGAGCCGCGCGCGGCGAAGGGCGCTTGTCCCTTCGGCGTTGACGAGGTCCCGCATCTGGTTCCGCCAAGCCTGGCTCTCTTCGGCGCCGCACAGTTCACGCAGGTAGTGAACCGCTCCGACAATTTCCGACAGCCTATAGATTTGCGTATCGTATGGGCGCGCATCAGGATCACTCGACGGCGCGGACGGTTGCGCCGTTTGCGCCAGCGGCGATCCAATGTTCAGGCCGATTGCCGCGACGACGAGCATGCGCACCAACACCACTCTAAAATTCACCATCCCTGCGCTCTATACTTTAGGTTTAGCGATTATGTCAATTTCAACCAGAGGGCGAAAGTCTTCTTTCTAACAACAGCAGGGCCGCGTACCAATACCTATGGACATCAGCAGCATCTCTGTACTATCGCGCGGCTAGGCTCAACTGCGCGCTTCGCACGATCTCGGCCAGCCCTTCGGTCGTGGCGAGCTCCGCCAGCGCGCCCGGATCGTACCAGCCGGCCGCAGCGGCATCATCGCCCGCCTCGGCCTCGCCCTCTAGCCATTCACCGCAAAACACGATGACAACACGATGGAATATCAGCTCGCCGCTGTCATTTCGATGAATGACATCCTTGACCGCGGCAATTTTTACGATATTGGCGGCGATCGAGGTTTCCTCGCGCAGCTCGCGATTGATGGCATCGAGAGCGGCTTCGCCAGGCTCGATATGGCCCCCGGGCAAACTCCACACATCGGCTGAGGGCGGACGGGCGCGCTTCACCAGCAGCACGCGCCCATCGCGGAAAATGGCAGCACTGACGCAGGCGCGCGGCATGACCGGCGCGTCGGGGTCGAATTTGGTCATGGTGGTGGTAACCCAAGTCCTGTTCGGCTTTGCATCCTGCGGCACCCTCTCATATATGATGGGCTGTACCGGCTGCAATGCTGGCCTCTTCCGCCGAGGCTATCCGTCGCGGCGGCCTATCGACTATGCTGCCGGCAACCATCAAACATAGCGTTCGGACTGTTGGTCATGTTCAAATCGATTGCCGCGTTTTTCGACTCTCTCCGCGAACCCGGCGACGGTGAAAAGCTGGACGCCGACGATACGCAGCTTGCCACCGCCGCCCTGCTGTTTCATGCCATCGCCATCGACGGTACCGTGACCGAAGACGAGATGGCGCGCCTCAAACCTTTGCTGTCCACGCATTTTCAGCTCAGCGAGCCTGAATTCAACCGCCTGCTGACCATGGCGCAGCAGCGCGAGCGGGAGGCCATCGACATCTATCGCTTCACCTCGGTCTTGCGCGACCGGCTCACGCTGGACGAGAAGCGCGAGATCATCACGATGATGTGGCGCGTCGTCTATGCCGACGGCGAGCTCGGCGCGCTCGAGGACAATCTCATCTGGCGCACGGCGGAGCTGCTCGCGGTGCCGGCCCGCGACCGGATGGAACTGAAGCAGATGGTTCGTGCCGGGAATATTTGAGGCATGGCGAACTGGATTCAGAAGCTGGAAACGGCCTGGTGGCGACGCTGGGTCCGCGATGCCGGGGCTTTGCCGGAAGATCTGGGCAAGACGCCCGTCTGCGTCATCACGGGCGGAAGCGAGGGTATCGGGCGGCATCTCGCCAATGAATTTGCGGCTCGCGGTCATGCGCTGCTGCTGATCGCGCGGACGCGGACGATGCTTGAGACGGCGGCGGCCGAACTGCGCCGGGATTACACCGTGAAGGTCTACATTGCCGCCATCGACTTGACGCTGCCAGGACCTGAAAAAGCCGTTGCAGCGGCGATGGAATCCAATGCGGTTTTCGCCGAAATATTGGTCAACAATGCCGGAATCGGCATCGGAGGTGTGGTAGCCGGGCAGGACCCTGTGCGACTCATGGCGCTGTGCAAGCTGAACGTCGAGGCCCTGACGGCTCTGACCCGGGCGTTTCTGCCGGCCATGTTGCGTCGCGGCCGCGGCGGTGTGCTGAACATTGGCTCGCTAGGCGGGCTGGCGCCCAGCCCCTATCAGGCCGCCTATTACGCGTCCAAGGCCTATGTGATGTCGTTCACCGAAGCGCTTGCCGCCGAGAATGCGGGACGGGGCGTGCTGATTTCCGCCGCGGCGCCGGGGCCGGTCGCGACCCGCTTTCACGAGCGAATGGGCACGAAACGTGCATTTTATCTTCGTATGCAGAACGTGATGTCGCCGGAACGGGCCGCCCGGATCATCGTCAGCGGTTTCATGGGCCGCCGGGCGGTCATCGTTCCCGGTTTCCTGCCGTCGCTGGCCGCGTTTGCGATGCGGATCATCCCGCATGCCGTTCTGATGCCGTTCAGCGGTTGGTTTCTAAAACAGCGCTATTGAGATTTTGGCGGCGATGGATGTGTCTTGGAGCATGGCGATGGAGGACCTTGGGGCGCGGATTTCCGTCCCGTTGGGGGATCAGGACAGCCACACGGATAATGGCGACGCCCATTCCAGCAAAATTCTGATCGTCGTTCACCGCCGCGAATCCCAGCCCGGCGCCGTTGGCCAATGGCTCACCGCACAACGGCTATTCGCTCGACATCAGGTGCCATCGCTTCGGCGATCCCTTGCCGCCGACCTTGGCGGATCATGCCGGCGCCATCGTCTTCGGCGGACCGATGAGCGCTAATGATCCCGACGACTATGTCCGTTCGGAGATCGATTGGCTGGCCGTGCCGCTCAGAGAAAACAAGCCCTATTTCGGCATCTGTCTCGGGGCGCAGATGCTGGCGAAACAGCTCGGCGCGGAGGTCGCGCTACATCGGGACAATTTGATCGAGGCCGGCTATTACCCGATTGCGCCGAGCGAAGAGGGCGCCGCTTTGATGCGCTGGCCGGATGCCGTGTATCAATGGCACAGCGAAGGCTTTGGCCTGCCTTCGGGCGCCAGGCGGCTGGCCACCAACGCAAGCTTCGAAAACCAGGCCATGCAATATGGCGCGAATGCGTTCGGCGTGCAGTTCCACCCGGAAATGACGCTGGCGATGATCCACCGCTGGACGACCAGCGCGGCCCATCGGCTGGTGGCGCCCGGTGCGCAGTCTCGCCGGGACCACATCATCGCGCATCATATTCACGGCGCACGGCCAGCGCGCATGGCTCGACCGGTTCTTGCGGTTATGGCTCGGCCATGCCGCGGTTAGAGCATGATCGGATCAGCTGGATACTCCTCTCGTAATCCCCGCGCAGGCGGCGGTCCAGTACTCAAACGAAATCAATAGTTTACCGGATCCCCGCCTGCGCGGGGATTACGAGTGAGCGTAGGCCAGGCGATGCCACCTAAGCCGATCAAGCTCTAGAGCATTTTCCAGCAAAGTGGATACCGGTTTGCGTCGAGAAAATGCGACAAAACAAAGAACTAGAGCCCCGTTCCGATTCAATCGGAACGGAAAAGGCTCTGGCGCCTAGAAGAGATCAATTCAACCAGACTCGGCCAAGGCTGGTGATGAGATTAGAGCATCACACTTCAAATCGAGATCAGCGGCATTGTGTATCCCGTCGCCCCGGCCGTCAGAGCCGGAGCCCATTCATTTGGAACTTCGGCAGTGAATTTGCGGCCATGTGATTGGATCCCGGCTCGCCGCTCCGCGGCGTCCGGGACGACATAAATGGCGCGATCGCGATTCCTATTTAACGCACGACGCTCTAGCTTAATACACTTCATAATCCCCACGCAGGCGGCCTTCCAGTACTCTGCGGACTCGGTAATTTACTGGGTCCCGCCTGCGCGGGAATTGCGACGGACCGCGCTGATGGGCTGTTCCACCTGCAATTATAAGGTCTAATCAGTTCCGGGCACCGCTTGCCAGGCGTTCGGTTGCTTTTTCGTTGAGCCGCCAGCCGAAGCCGCACGACTGCCGCCCTGCGCCGGCTCGTTGGGGGCCGCCGCGTTCGGATTCGCCAGATCGATCCGCGCGGCGTTGTTCGTCGCGCCGTTCTGAACAACAGTTCCGGGCGCATCATTTGCCGCGCCGTTTTGCGTCTTCGAACCGCCTTGGGTCTCCGCTTGCGATTTACGGGCCGGGCGCGCAGCCCCCTCTGGCTTTTGCGCGGCCGTCGGAGGTGGCGCTTCGGTTTCACGTACCGCCGCATTCTCGGGTGCCCCCGGCGCGGCGGTTGGGACGGTCTGTGCGGCCTGGGCGGGCGACGTGCCCGGCGCCTGCTCGCCGGCGCCGGTTGGGGGGATCGCCGAGGTGAGCTCGACCGGGCTGGTGTTGACGCCGATGCCGAATAGCCGCCATTGGCCGTCGATCTGTTGATAGATGAGCTCGAAATTCACCCGTTCGGGCGCGGTGGGGAAAAAGCCGACCAGCCGCAACAGGCCATTGGGCGCAATCTGCGGCTCCGCCACCAGCTTGGGAGTGAAGAACAGCACCGGCGACAAATCCAGTTGCCGCTGACGCAGCGCCGCGAAAATCTGCGCGAGACGCGCCGAATTGTTCGACGCCCGGAACGCCGGGGCGCCCAGATCCTGCAGCACCGTGTAATTGCCGGTCTGATTGGCTTGATTGAGGGCGATAATCGAGGCGCGTATCAGCAGATTGAGCTTGTACGCATCGGGAAGCGCCGGGCCTTGCCCTTGCGGCGCGGCCTGTGCGGGCTGGCCCTGCTGCGGATTGGACGGCTGCTGCTGCGCCTTGCCGCGGGGCTTCTTCTGGTCACCGGCGGCGAGCGGGCCGGCAGCGACCGCAAGGGCGATCAGCCAGACCGCCATACGCCAAGATCGCGTCATATCGACCACGCTTTTCCGTTGGTGCATTGCCTACAGAGCCATCCTTGGCACGGAGTAAGGCTCTGGAAGCCGATATGCCCGGCATATGCGCCGCGGAACATCATCCAAGGACGGGCAAAAAAGGCCACCGGCATCGCCGATGGCCCCGATACATGCAGGGGCCCAGAGTTACCAGGAAACCTGGACACCCGCGCGGCCGGCGACCGTGCGATCGGTACCCTGGCCACCGAGCTCGTTCTGATTCAGGCTGACGCCTACGCCGCCCGCGATCGCCCAGCGCTCGCCGCCACCGACGAAATTATGGCCGAGCACACCCATGAGCGCGACGCCGAGAGCGGTGTTGCCCTCAAAGAAGCCGAGATTTGCGGCAAGACCGAAGGTCTCGTTGCCGACAAGGTCCGGATTCTCCAGAGCCATGGCGATGGCGATGCCCGCGCCCTGTTCGCCGAGTTCGCGGAAGATCTGGCCGCCATCCGTGGCGAGGTGGCCGTTCGAGTTGGTCGTGGCGACTTCCAGCGGACCGGATTGGCGATTGCGGCTCTCTGCCGAAGTGATGCCGGGCGCCGTATAGGTGTGGTTCGCGGTGCCCAGCACGAACTCGTTCTGAAGTGGTGCGACGGCGCCGACACCGCCGCTGTCAGTGCCGATGGCAACGGAACCGTTGGCTACGGCATGTGCGTTTCTGCCAATCGCCACAGCGCCTTGGGCACCCACGCCGGGAGTACCGGTCTCCGCATTATCGCCGATCGCGACAGCTCCGAGGCCCCGCGCATGGGCTTCGTTGCCGACGGCGGTCGATCTGCCGCCTGACGCAATCGCCTGGTTGCCAACAGCCGTCGCACGCCCATTCGTTGCCAGGGCCTGACTGCCCAGCGCCGTCGCTCTGACGTCAGTGGCTTGGCCGTCAATCGTAGGATTGGCGACTGCGCCGGCGCCAAACGCCGACGAGCGGGCGTTGACAGCAAGCGAGTTAGCACCAACGGCTGTAGAATTGTCACCCGTGGCATCGGACTGGCCGCCGATGGATAAGGAATTGGCGCCCGAGGCGACCGCCGCGTCACCAATTGCTGTTGCGCTCACCGCCGTTGCCTCGGCATCGACACCGAATGCCGATGAACGCGCAGCTGAAGCCGTGGCACCTGACGCGCCATTCTGACCGCCATCGGCGCCAACCGCAGTGGCGAAATCGGCGTTGGCAAGGGCATCGCCGCCGACCGCAGTCGAGCCCGCTCCAATTGCGCTCGTTCCGACCCCGTTACCATCCAGGTCGTTTCCAACTGCGGTCGCTCCAACGCCCGTAGCGTTTGTAAGTGGACCGCAAGCGAGCGTCGTTGCATCGCTCGGACTTGAAGTGGCGCCTCCGGTGCCATTGAGCCCAGGAGTATTGATGTCGCATTCCTCTGCAAACACCGTGCGTGACGTCACCATACTAAACGCTATTGTCATGGCAACGGCGCCAACCGTAGTCCGAAACCTCAATCTACTTGCTATCATTTCCCATCCCCTCAATTGTTGCTCGCAGCGGTGCCTGGCCCGTGAAAATTCGCTGCTCTAAATTCAACTTAAAATCAATCAACGCATGTCGCTCGGAAGAAGCTTGCCACCTTATCGGATGGGGCTGCTCCCATTTGGATGATGGCGATCATCGCTCTTCTGTTGCGCGCAATGGAAACACAAAGCAGCCACATTGAATACTTGCGTGGTTTACGGAGAGTGTCTCAGTTGCAACAAATTTATTCAATTTTCTACTTAAGATATGTGTATTCCTATCGACTAAAACCCAGGATTGCATTAATGCTGGTGGCTGGGGCCGCGATCTTTCGCATCTGCCGCGCGTCCGGAAACGCAATGAATGTTGACGCCGGACCAGAGTCGAGATATGAACAAATAGTGAACATCGGAGTTCGCGTGTCGATGAACGATAAGCCAGAAGGCCCGGATTTATTCGCTCATCCGAGCCCGACCGAATTCGATTACAGGCCGCTGCTGCTGGCACTGCGCGAATGCCGCTTTCGTGTCATGGAATTCAAGGCGAGGACTGGCCCGCGAAATCCGGCCTATGTGGAGTGCGAATCACTCGCCGCTTATATCGAGGCGGTGGCGCGGCTGACGCGCGTGCCCGGCGCAGCGAAATTCATCCGGCAAAAGCCGAGGGAGCCAGGCGGCAAATGGCCGGCCGAGAAGCCGCCGGATGACAGAAGCTAGCGCATCACACTTTAAATCGAGATCAGCGGCATTGTGTATCCGTCGCCCCGGCCGTCAGAGCCGGGGCCCATTCACTTGAAACTTCGGCAGTGAATTTGCGGCCCTGTGATTGGATCCCGGCTCGCCGCTCCGCGGCGTCCGGGACGACATAAAATGGCGCGATCGCGATTCCTATTTAACGCACGACGCTCTAAAGGCGTTCAGCCGCGGGGATCAGCCGGTCGATCACCTTGGCGGAACAGAGCACCCCAGGCATACCCGCGCCGGGATGCGTGCCGGCGCCCGTCAGGTAAAGCCCGTCTATGCCTTCGGCGCGATTGTGAAAGCGGAACCAGGCGCTCTGGGTGAAATGCGGGGCGATGGAAAAGCCGCTGCCCTGATAGCTGAGATAATTCTCTTTGAAATCAGCCGGAGTGAGACACAGCTCGGCGGTGATCTCTCTTTGAAGACCCGGTAGCAAAGTGCTGTCCAGTGCGTCGACGATCTGATCCCGAAGGCGCGGCGCTTCCTTTGCCCAGTCCAGACCGGCGCTGAGATTGGGCACTGGACAGAGCGCATAGAAACTATCGCAGCCAGGGGGCGCGAAGCTCGGATCTGTCGCGGTCGGGCGGTGAATATAGAGTGAGAAGTCCTTGGCGAGCGTCTCCCGCTTGAAGATATCGTCGAGCAACTCGCGAAACCGTTCGCCGAGCCAAATCGTGTGATGCGCGACATCAGGGTATTGCCGCCGCGTGCCGAAATAGAGCAGGAACAGCCCCATCGACAGCCGCGCGGCGCGCATTTTCAGTTTTGCGGCCGTGGCCAGCCGGCCCGCGGGCAGCATTTCGCCGAACAGATGCATCGGGTCCGCATTGGAAACGACGATGTCGGCCGCAACTGTGGCCCCGCTCTCCAGCGCCACGCCGGTCGCCCTCCGGCCATCGAGCGTCACACGCGCGACCGTCTCGTTCAGCCGGATATCGATGCCGACTTCCTGCATCAGCCGGCCGATCCCGGCGATCATCGCCCCGGTGCCGCCCATGGCGAAGTGCACGCCCCATTTGCGCTCCAGATAGTGGATCAGCCCGTAGATGCTGGTGGTATCGAAGGGGCTGCCGCCCACGAGCAGCGGCTGGATCGAAAAGGCCTGCCGCAATTTCGGATTCTTCAGATATTTCGAGACCATCTGCCATACCGTGCGGTGACTGCTGAGCCGCACGAGGGCAGGGGCCTGGGCGAGCATCTTCCAGACATTGTGAAACGGCTGGTCGGCCAGCCCGGTGAATCCGCGGTTGAACAGCTTTTCGGAATGGGCGAGCAGGCGCAGATAGCCATCGGCGTCGGCAGGCTCGAAACGGCGGATCTCGGCCAGCGTTTCCTCGATGGTGCCGCCATAGTCGAACGTGTCGCCGTCGGGGAAGCGGAAGCGGTACCACGGATTGAGCGGCACCAGCGTCACATAGTCCTCCATGCGCCGCCCGAACAGCGCGAACAGCTCCTCGAACAGGAATTGCGCGGTGATGACCGTCGGCCCGGCGTCATAGCGGAAGCCGTCCTTCTCGAAAACCTGCGCGCGTCCGCCCAGCATCGGCGTCCTGTCGAACAGCGTGACGCGGTAACCTTTGGCGCGCAGGCGCAGCGCGGCTGCCATGCCGCCTAAGCCGCCGCCGATAATGACCGCGTGCCGGCCGGTCGCCCTCGCAGAATGAGCAACGTCGTCGGCGAGTGTTTTAAGCATCAGTGATGGCTTTCAATCCAACAGCGGTGCGTGCCGCAAATCCTCCAAAGTCCGGCTGGCAGTGCAGAAGCAGGCGATGCGCAGCTCGGTGATGCGGTCCTCGAAATGGGCGATAACGGCCTCCGCTCCGGAGAGCGCCGCCGGCAGCACGCCCGCTGCCTGCCCGACAATGTCCGCGCCAAGCCGGATGGCCTTGGCGGCGTCCAGCCCGGTCTTGATGCCTCCGGAGGCGATGATCACGGCTTCTCCGCAAGCCGCGCGCACGTCGATGATGGCGCGTGCGGTTGGGATGCCCCAATCCCGGAACGTTTCCGCGACGGCGCGCAGCCGCTCATTGGGCGCGCGCGCTGCCTCGACCGCGGCCCAGCTCGTGCCGCCCGCGCCTGCCACGTCGATGATGCGCACGCCCGCCTCGTAAAGGCGCTTCGCCAGGGGGCCGGAAATCCCCGAGCCGACCTCCTTGACGATCACCGGCACGCTCACGGCGCGGACGACGCCCTCAAGCCGCGCGAGCAGGCCCGACCAATCGCGGTCGCCGCCATGCTGCACCGCTTCCTGCAACGGGTTGAGGTGAATGATCAGCGCGTCGGCCCCGATCATGTCGACGATCCGCTGGGCCATGTCGGCCGCATCCGGGCGACGAAGCTGCGCCGCGCCGAAATTCGACAAGAGCGGCATCTCTCCCATAAGCTGACGCAGCTCCCGGCCGAAGCCCGAAGCGCCGTCGCCTTCGACCGCCACACGCTGCGATCCAACGGCGAAGGCGATTCGCAATTGCCCCGCGGCCCTGGCAAGGCTTTCGTTGATCAGCTGGGCTTTCTCCGGCCCGCCCGTCATGGACGAGATCAGGAACGGCGCGTTCAAGCGGCGGCCGAGAAAGTCAGCGGCGAGATCGATCTCGTCGAGATGAAGCTCCGGCAAGGCAACATGCTCGAACCGAACGGCCTCGAAACCGGTGCTTTGGCTCGTCCTTACATCTTGCGTCAGGACAGCGTCCAAATGTTCGGCCTTGCGCCGCAGCATGTCGGACATGGGTTTCCTTTTCCGTTGCATGCGGATGAAGAGGCAGCGTAAAGCTAAACAACGAGACGGCCAACGAGATTGTCGCGAGGCGGCCCCGGCGTGGGTGCTGCGACAATGCGATTCAGGCCGGAGTGGTTCGGTGCATGCCTTCGATGCGGATGATCTCCGGGGATTATGAGCTTGCTCGACGATGGGCAATGATCCGTTGACACAGCTGACGCGAAAGTTGCGTGACACCGTTGAAACGCGGCTTGCCACGCTCACGCCCCCCGCCGATCAACCGCCCGCCGATCTCCACCGCGCCATGCGCCACACTTTGCTCGCGCCCGCCAAACGAGCGCGTGCTCTCCTCGCAATGCTCGCGGCGAAGGATCTGGGCGCGGACGAGGCGGCCGCCATCAGCCCGGCTTGCGCGGTGGAAATGGTGCACGCGGCTTCGCTGATCCTCGACGACCTCCCGGCGATGGATAATGCGTCGCTGCGGCGCGGGCTTGCCCGCCAACCACGTTCAGTTCGGCGAGGCGACCGCGATTCTCGCGGCGATCGGCTTGCTCAATCGCGCCTTCGGTGTGATCGCGGAGGATACGACGCTTAGCGCGGCGTCGAGGGTTCGCCTTACGGATATATTGAGCCGGTCGGTCGGTTCCGATGGCCTGGTCGCCGGACAGGAACAGGATTTGAAATGGTCGCCCACGCAGGCAACCCGGCTGGACGTCGAGCTTGTCCACGCCCGCAAGACCGCTGCGCTGTTTTCAGCCGCCGCGGAAATGGGGGCGGTGGTGGCTGGCGCGCCTGAGCGGGAGGTCACGCTGATGCGCGAATTCGGCATGAAGCTGGGGCTCGCCTTCCAGATTCTCGACGATCTGCTGGATGCGACCGCAAGCCGTGAAAGCGCCGGCAAGGATGTGGCGCGGGACGGCGGCAGACCGTCGCTGGTGCTCTCGATCGGCCTTGAAGCGGCTCGCCAGGAGGCGCAGATCTACATCGATGAGGCAAATTTGCTGATCGGCGCGAGTGGCGGCGATGGCGGTCGCGTTGAGACGTTTGCCATGGCCCTCATCGCGGGATTGGAACACAGGCTGGATCCGCCTCGCGAAATCCGAGAGATGCGCGGGTGACGCGAGTCAGGGCTTGAATTGACGGCGATCGCCGAAAATGGAGCGCATATGCCCGATTGGCTGAGCAATCTGATGGTCTTCCTCGCCGTGTTCTTCGGCATGGAGGGCGTTGCATGGGCGACACATCGATATCTCATGCATGGCGGCCTGTGGATCCTGCATGAATCGCATCATCGGCCGCGTGAAAGCTGGTTCGAGCTGAACGACCTGTTCGGGTTCTTCTTCAGCCTCGTCTCGTTCGGCCTGATTCTCGCCGGCACGTTCTATTACGGTCCGCTGCTCTGGGCGGGCCTGGGCATGGCCGGATATGGGCTGGTCTATTTCCTCGTGCATGACGTGCTCGTCCATCGCCGCGTCGTGCATGGCTTTGTGCCTCGGAACGGCTATTTGCGACGGATTTACCAGGCGCATCGCCTGCATCATGCGACGCATGGCAAGGAGGGGTCGGTTTCCTTCGGCTTCCTTTATTCGCCGCCACCGGAAAAGCTGGCCGCCAAGCTGAAGTCGAATGCGGCGCGGGAGATCGTCGCCGAGGACCGCGCGCGCCCCTGAAAACGGTCAGCCGGCGCGGTCGTGGCGCAGCGTAGCGGCACGGTCGCGCAATTCATCGACGATGGCCTGGGCGCGGGCCGCATCCAGGCCCATGCGCTGCAGCGTGAAATCCGACATGCTGAGCGCGATTTCGCGCTCGCCCATGATGACGAGGTCCGCGCCGAGGCTCATGAGATATTGGTATTCGTCGTCCGAATGCGCGCGCGCCACCAGGCCTATTGACGGGTTGGCCTCGCGCGCCAGTTCGATGACGCGCCGGGTCTGAAACGCATCGGGCAGGGCGACGGCGATCAGCCGCGCCTGACCAGGCCGCGCGGCGCTCAGGACGTCCGGCCGCGTGGCATCGCCGAAGATCACCAGATCGCCGGCCGCGCGGGCCTTTTCGGATACGCGCCATTGTCCATCGAGGACGACGAAGCTCTTGCCCGCCTTCCGTAGGGCATTGGCGATGACACTGCCAACCCTGCCATGGCCGACGACGATCACATGTCCGCTCAGCGCATCGAGCGCGCCGCCATCGGGCAGTTCGGCTTGCTTGCCGGCCTCTCGCTGCGGAAGCGGCCATTTCCGATCGAGATAGTCTCCCAATCTCGCGTAGACCCGCATCGTCAGGGAATGCAGCAGGATGGAAACCAGCGCGGCGGCCAGCAGCAGACCTTGCTGTTCCGGGTTCATGATGCCGAGGCCCAGCGCTACACCGGTGAGGATGAAGGAAAATTCGCCGATCTGCGCCAGCGTTCCCGATGCGGTGGCCGCGACCGCGGGCTGTACGCCGAGCGCCAGCATGATCGATCAGGAAGATCACGCTGCCGCCGATGATCGCGACGACCAATGTGGTGATGGCGAGCGGGGCGGTGAGGAACAGCGTCGGATCGAACAGCATCCCCACCGAGACGAAGAACAGCACCGTAAAGATGCTCTGGATCGGCAGCGACTCGGAGGCGGCCTGATAGCTGAGATCGGATTCGCCAAGCACCAGCCCGGCAAAGAACGCTCCCAGCGCCAGCGACATGCCGGTCAGCATCGACGAACCGTAGGCAAATCCGAGCGCGAGCACGATGACTCCGAGCGTGAAAAGCTCCCGCGAACCGAGACGCGCCGTGGCGCGCAATATCGCCGGCAGCAGCCATTGCCCGACGCCCAGCAGAAATCCGGCGAACAGCGCGATCATCAGCAAGGTCTTGCCGATCATCAGCGCCAGCGCTTCCATGTCCGGCACGCCGGCGGCGATACAAGCGGCAGGAGCACCAGGGCGATAATCACCGACCAGATCCTGAACGACCAGCCAGCCAAGCGTAATGCGCCCCGCATCGGTGGAAAGCTGCCCGCGGTCCTCCAGCGCCTTGATGGAGACCGCGGTGCTCGAAATCGCCCCGGCCAGCCCCAGCACGAGCGAGGCGGGAACCGGCCAGCCGAGCAGTTGCCCTGCCCCGAAGCCGACAAGCGTACACGCCGCAACCTGCAACAGCGCGCCCGGCACGGCGATATGCCAGACCCGGAGAAGGTCTCGCGGCGAGAAATGCAGCCCGATGGCGAACATCAAAAGCGCGACGCCGATTTCGGCCAGTTCGGCTCGTCAGTTTCTGATCGGCGATAAATCCCGGCGTATGCGGACCGACGAAGATCCCCGCGAGTATATAGCCGACGATATTCGGGAGCCCCACGAACCGCGCCAGGATGCCGCCCACATAAGCAACGGCGAGGCTGACGACGATGGTGGCGACGAAAGGGGTGTCGTGGCTGATCATGGAAATATCTTAACTATGGCAGGGTTAACACATCGGGCTCATTCACTATTTATGTCTGGAGCGGGGGCGCTCAGCCAGCGATATTCCCGCCGGGCCTGAACGGGAGCCGGACATCAACCGGCGCGCAACCCGCACCCGGCGCGCGGCGCAAATCCCCCAGACGGCGGCAATGCCGACAATTTGCACGGCTGGCGATAAGCGAGGCGTCAATCATTTGAACATATCGTAGACCTTAGCAACGCCTGCGTTGCCGACTGCTTTGGGTGTTTCAATTGACAAACCTTCCGCCCATTCCGGCGATGCGCAATTGCGGTTCCGGCACGCCGGCTTGCCGCTACTTCCATGCCTGTCCGCGTAGCGCCGAAGCTCGACCGTCGCCGCTGCCAGCCGTTTCCGGGGCGCCGCGATGACGACCGAGGCAGACCGACAGACAGCGCATGTCCGAAAGCTCGCTCATGCGCGCGGTCACCGAGACCGTCATCGACGGGCTGATCACCATCGATGCGCGCGGCATCATCAACAGCTTCAATCCGGCGGCGGAGAAAATCCTGGGCTACCGGCCCGATGAGGTCATCGGCAAAAACGTCAAGATGCTCATGCCGGAGCCGTATCTGTCCGAGCACGACGACTATCTGGCCAATTACCGGCGGACGGGCGAAGCGAAAGTCATCGGCAGGGCCGCGAGGTCATCGCCAGGCGGAAGGACGGTACGACCTTCCCGATCGAACTCGGCGTCGGCGAGATGCGCATCGGCGGCAAGCGGATGTTCGTCGGCACGATCCGCGACATCACCGACCGCAAGGAGCGCGAGGCCAGCGAAGTCTATCTGCGCAATCTGCTGAACACGATCGTCGACGGGCTGATCACCATCGACGAAACCGGCAATGTGCTCAGCGCCAACCCGGCCGCCGAACGGCTGTTCGGCTATGTCCGAGCCGGAGATGCTCGGGCGCAATGTCAAGATGCTCATGCCGGAGCCTTACCGGTCCGAGCATGACGGCTACATCGCAAGCTATCGCGAAACCGGACGCGCCAAGATCATCGGCGTCGGCGGCCGCGACGTGATGGCCAGGCGCAAGGACGGCACGCACTTTCCCGATGGAGCTGGGCGTCAGCGAAATGAAGATGCGGGGCAAGCGCGTCTTCGCCGGCATCATCCGCGACATCACCGCGCGCAAGAAGGCGGAGGACGAGGCCGGCCTGCTCGCCGCGATCATAAGATCATCCGAAGACGCCATTCTCAGCATATCGCTCGACGGCACGATCACCTCGTGGAATTCGGCGGCCGAAAAGCTGTTCGGCTACGGCGCCGCAGAAGCGATCGGCCAACCGGTCGAGCATCCTCGTCGCCGCATGAGCGGTTGCCGGAGGAGCAGCAGCAGAGCATCGATCAAATCGAGCGGGGCGATTCCGTCGAGCATTTTGAAACTGTGCGGCGGGCCAAGGATGGCCGCCTGATCGACGTCTCGCTCACCGTCTCGCCGATCCTGAACGCGGCCGGGCAGGTCGTCGGCGCCTCCAAGATTGCCCGCGACATCAGCGCCCGCAAAGCGTCCGAAGCCGAGCTTGAACGGTCCCTGCGTGCGGTGGAGCGCAGCAATCAGGAGTTGGACGACTTCGCCTATATCGCCAGCCACGATCTGAAGGAGCCGCTGCGGGGGCTGGCGAACAACGCGATGTTCCTCGAGGAGGACTACGAGGCCAAATTGGATGAAGCCGGGGTCAAGCGCCTGCATCGGATGATCTTTCTGTGTCACCGGATGGAGCGGCTTGTCGACGATCTGCTCTACTTCTCCCGCCTCGGCCGCCAGGAACTGGCGACTCAGTCCGCCGATCTCAATGCGATCATCGACGACATCAAGGCGATGACGGAGGCGGCGCTCCACGATCAAGACGTGTCCATCACGGTGGCCGAGCCGTTGCCCACCATCGTCTGCGATGTGCCTCGCGTGACGGAAGTGTTCCGCAATCTGATCAGCAACGGCATCAAGTACAATCGAAGCGAGCAGAAGCGCATCGAGATCGGCGTCCACGACGCTCCGCGCGGACGGCGGCCGGCCGGAGCAGGTTTTCTATGTTCGAGACAATGGCATCGGGCATCGCGCCCGAATTCCACAACGACATCTTCCGCATCTTCAAGCGGCTGAACGAGGAAGATGAAGCGATGAAGGGCACCGGCGTCGGCCTTACCTTCGTCAAGAAAGATCGTCGAGCGCCACCACGGACGCATCTGGGTCGATTCCTGCCTCGGCGAGGGATCCACCTTCTATTTCACGCTCAATAGCTTCTCGGCGGAGGCATCCAACCATGAATGAGCTGGCTCATGTTCTCATCGTTGAGGACAACGAAGATGATTACGAAGCAACGCGCCGAAGCTTCTTGCGGAACCACTTCATCAACCCGCTGAGCTGGTCCCGCAGCGCCGAGGAGGCATTGCAAGTGCTGCGCTCCCGTGACGCCGCGAGCCCGGAGCACCGGGCGGACTACAGACCCGATCTCATTCTGCTCGATTTGAACATGCCCGGCATGGACGGCCGCAGATTCCTGGAAATCGTCAAGGCCGATGAGCGCCTCAAGAGCATCCCCGTGGTCGTTCTGACGACCTCGTCCGACACCTCGGACATCGAACGCTGCTATCAGCTGGGAGCCAGCACCTACATTCAGAAGCCCGTGAGCTTCGATGGGCTCACCCAGGCCGTGAGGACGATGAAGGACTATTGGTTCGGCATTGCCCTGCTGCCTTCGGCCTCCAAATAGGACAGGTCCGCCATGCACCGCACAGTGCTCACGATCGACGATACGCCGGAGGATGCCGCGCGCTGCCAATCCGCGCTGGCGGACTGCGAGGCGGTTGCCTACACCGTCACCAGGGCGCAGTCGGCCGATGAGGGCCTTGCGATCATCAAGAATCTGCGGCCGGATTGCATTCTGCTCGCTTTTTCGCTGCCGGGAAGCGGCGCGTATCGCGATCTTGCAGCGTATTCGCGCCGAATACCCGGCGTTGCCGGTTGTCATGCTCACCGGCGCCGAAGTCGAATTCCCGCAATTGCAGGATATGAAGGCCGAAGGGCTGCACTGCATTCCGAAAGCTTCGATTTCCCCTGTAACGCTGCATGCCGCAATCGAGCGCGCGATGCTGGAAGGCGCGGGCCGGAGACACCGCAAAGGACAGCGCCGCGCCGCTCTCGCACACCGTGCTCGTCATCGACGATAATCCCGACGACCGTGAAGCTTTCCGGCGCGCCTTACAAAAGGCGGATGAGAACTACGTCTATCTGGAGGCCGGCGACGGTCTGA
Source organism: uncultured Alphaproteobacteria bacterium (assembly GCA_963731855.1). Taxonomy (GTDB): domain Bacteria; phylum Pseudomonadota; class Alphaproteobacteria; order Rhizobiales; family Rhodomicrobiaceae; genus R-RK-3. The sequence goes on from CAVSXH010000009.1 coordinate 194,568, forward strand.
GCGGCATTGCCATGATCGAGCGGCACCGGCCGGATTGCGTCCTGCTCGATTATTCGCTTCCCGGGCTGAACGGCCTCGGCGCCTTGCAGCGCATCCACGAAGTGGACCCCTTTCTGCCGGTGATCATGCTGACCGGCCAGGGCAGCGAGGCCATTGCCGTTCAGGCGATGAAGGAGGGCGCGCAAAACTATCTGGTGAAAACCGCCCTCAAGCCAAATCTGCTGCATCGCGCAATCCTGTCCGCGATCGAGCACGCCTCAATGGAAAGGAAGATCGGCGAACAGCGCCGGCAGATTTATGCGCAGAAACTGGCGCTGGCCGAAACCGACCGGCTCAAGACCGCGATTCTGGCCAGCGCCGGCGCGATGATCATCGCCACCGATCGCGAGGGCAAGGTCTTGACCTTCAATCCCGCCGCCGAGATCGCGCTCGGCTACAGCGCGGACGACATCATCGGCCACCACACGCCGGCGCTTTGGTGCGACGAGGCGGAAATCGCGACGCGGGCGGCGGAATTGGCGATCAGCCATGGCGCCAAGCTGAGATGCGGCTTCGAGGTCTTGACCTATGTCCCGCAACTGACCGGGCGCGAGATGCGCGAATGGACCTTCATCCGCAAGGACGGCAGCCGGTTTCCCGTCAGCCTCTCGATGACGCCGATCCGCGACAGCGATGGGCAGGTCGCCGGATTTCTAGGCATGGCCGAGGACATCACCCAGCGCCGGCAACAGGAACTGGCCCTGAAGACCAGCGAGGAGACCTTCCGCTCGGCGGTTGAAAACGCGCCCAACGGCATGGCGCTCATCGATCCCGACGGCAAGCTGCTCAAGGTCAACCCGGCCCTGTGCACCCTGCTGGGGTTCAACGCGGACGAATTGACGAGCATGCCGCTCGAATTGATACCGCACCCGGACGACGTCGATATCGACCGGGAAAGTATCAAAAAACTCTATCGCGGGCATATTAATGCCTATCGCGTCGAGAAGCGGCTGTTGCATAAGAGCGGACGCATCGTCCATGTCCTGCTCAGCATGTCGCTCATACGCCACCCTGATGGGGCGGCGAAATATTATGTCGCGCAGGCCATGGACATCACCGAGCGGATGGAGATGGATCGCATCAAGAGCGAGTTCATCTCCGTTGTGAGCCACGAATTGCGGACGCCGCTGACCTCCATTCGCGGCTCGCTGGGGCTCCTCACCGGCAAGATCTTCAAGGGTGTGCCGGAGACCGCGCAGAAGCTCATCGATATTGCCTATAAGAATTGCGAGCGGCTCATCCTGCTGATCAACGATATTCTGGATATCGACAAGATAGCCTCGGGAAAGATGCGCTTCGACATGCGGCCCGAGAATGCGGTCGCGCTTATGGAAGAAGCCGCCGAGGCCACGCGCGGCTATGCTGACGACCTCGGAGTCCATATCGTGCTGGAGCCGAGCGTCCCCGATCTCATGCTCAATGTCGACCGGGACCGCTTCATCCAGGTGCTCAACAATCTCCTGTCCAACGCCGTCAAGTTCTCGCCCGAAAATGGCACGATCGACCTTCGCGCCGAAACTCGGGAAGGGTGCATTCGCATATCGGTCTGCGACCATGGGCCAGGCATTCCGCCGGAATTCCAGGACCGCCTATTCAACAAGTTCTTCCAGGCGGATGCGTCCTCCACCCGGGAAAAGGGGGGGACGGGATTGGGTCTCCACATCAGCAGGCAGATCATCGAGCATATGGATGGCCAGATCGGCTTCGATACGCTTGTCGGGCATGGCACGACCATGTGGGTCGAACTGCCCGCGCTGACAGCCGAAGCGGCGGCTTCGCTGACGGAAGTCATGCCGGCCGAGCTCGGCCGGAAGTGCTCGTCTGCGAGGACGACGACCGGGTCGCCTGGCTCATTCAGAAGATGCTGACCAAGGAAGGCTTCGCCGCCGATGTCGTGCACAGTATTCCGGAAGCGCGGCGCCAGCTGAAATCCGGCGGCTATTCCGCCATGACCCTCGACCTCTCCATGCCGTCCGGCAACGGCATCGATTTCGCGCGTGAACTGAGCGGCGACCCGGAGATGTCGCTGCTGCCGATCGTCGTCGTGTCGGGAACCGAGCGCGCCGGCTGGCTTGAGCTCGAAGTGAAGTCCGGGATCGTCGACTGGATCGTGAAACCGATCAACAGGCAGCGTCTGATCAACTCGGTCGAAAAGGCCTCTGCGGCCTATGAGAAGGCGGCGCAATAGCTCCCCACAAGACCCCGCCCGACATCGATTCGAGGAAGGATGCATCATGGAAGATCGCCTGAAGTACATTTTCTGCGTCGACGACGATGAGGATATCCTGGCCGTCGCCAAGCTCTGCCTGGAATGTGTCGGCGGCTTTGAAGTGACCTGCATGCCGAAAAGCACCGACGCGGTTCACACGGCTAGGACGGTGAAGCCGGATCTCATTCTCATCGATGTGATGATGCCGGTGATGGACGGCCCGGCCGTGCTGAAGAAAATCCGCGAGGACAAGGCGCTTGAGAACATCCCGGTCGCTTTCATGACCGCGCGCGTCCAGAACGAGGAAGTCCGCGAATATCTGGAACTCGGAGCGGCCGGTGTGATCGCAAAGCCGTTCGACGCGATCAATCTGTGCGAACAGGTCAGGGAAATCTGGCGGCAGCATCGCCTGGCGGCGGAGTCTTCAAATGCCTCGGCTATCTCGTACCAAAACAGGCGCCGGCTAAGCTCACGGGAACGAACACGTAGGCGGGGACCGCTATAGACCAAGACTAACATGGCTCCGAAAGAGCGACTTATGCGCCTCCCGATGACAGCGGCCGAACCGCAGCGCAGCGCTCCCTCTCCCGTGGGGAGAGGGTCGGGGTGAGGGTGGTATATGATTGATATAAAATCATAAACTTCTCACCTGACGCTTTGCGCCGACCCCTCCCCAGGGGAAGAGGCAAAGCTCCTTTGCTGCCGAAATATTCGCCCGACCTGACCCGATCGAACAGCTCTTCGCCAAACTCAAACATTGACTGCGCAAGGCCGCCGCCCTTAGCGTCGAAACCCTCTGCGCCGCCATCGGATCGGCGACAGACGGATCGTATCGCGCCGCAGCCATGCGCAAATGCAAACTCAAGGGTAGAACATGCCGATCCGGCCTCGCCGCAGCGTCCTCTATATGCCGGCTCCAACGCCCGCGCGCTTGAGAAAGCCAAGACCCTCGCCGCCGACGCGCTGATCCTCGACCTTGAAGACGCCGTCGCGCCCGACGCCAAGGATCTGGCGCGCGAGCAGGTCGTCGCGGCGGTGAAGGCGGGCGGCTACGGCAAACGCGAAGTCGCGATCCGTGTCAATGGGCTCGGTACGCCCTGGGGCGAGGCCGACCTGAAGGCCGCCGCCGCGCTGCGCCCCGACGCCATCCTCGTCCCCAAGGTGCAGATGCCGGGCGATCTGGACGCGGCGCGTTCGGTGCTGCGCGGCGCGGGTGCCGACCCGGCGCAGAGCCTATGGGCGATGATGGAGACGCCGCTCGCCATCCTCAACGCCGCATCCATCGCCGCCGACGGTTCGGAGGACTACCCGCTCACCGTTTTCATCATGGGTACCAACGATCTCGCCAAGGAAACCCGCGCGTCGCTCTCCGGCGGCAGGCTCGGGATGGTCGCCTGGCTATCCACCTGCGTCGCGGCGGGCCGGGCGAGCGGCATCGACATCATCGACGGCGTGTTCAACGAAATCGGCGATACGGCCGGGCTTGAGGCTGAGCTGAGCCAGGGCCGCCTGCTCGGCATGGACGGCAAGACGCTGATCCATCCCAGCCAGATCGCGCCATGCAACGCAGCGTTCAGCCCGCCGCCCGCAGAGGTGGACTGGGCGCGCAAGATTATCGCCGCCTTCGATCTGAAGGAAAATGCCGGCAAGGGCGTCATCAGCCTCGACGGCCGGATGGTGGAGTTGCTGCACGCGCAGATCGCCAAGCGCACCGTCGCTATTGCGGATATGATCGCCGAACGCGAAGCCGCAAATTGAGGAGCGGCCGATGCGCCTTGCCTGTATTGCGTTGATCGCCATTGGAGCGCTGTCCGGCTGCAGCGAAATGGCCGGAACCGCGGCGCTGGGCGAAGCGGGAGCCGGCGCGAAGCCGCTCGGCAAGGCGGAAAAGAGCTGCCGCGCGGTACGCGCCCTGGCGACCGGCTTCGGCGAGCGGAACGTCACCGGCCTTGCCGAAAGCAATCTCAGCCTCGCCATCGACGACGCCAAGGACCAGATGGCCTCGGACGGAGCAAAGGGGTTTTCCGTCGAGGCGCGCGCGGTGACATGCGAGGGTTATATCGATTTCGGCGGCGCGGTCGGCCGCGAGCATAAATGCCACGCATCCGCGCAGCTCTGCGGCAAGCGCGGCTAACCGGGACGGTTGGATTGCATCATCGAACCGCTCCGTCACTGCCATCGCAGCAACGGAATCACGGTTCGCGATGCCTCTCAACCGACTTTGCAACAAAATCGACCCAAAGCAGACCTGACGCGTTGACGCGGACCCGTCGGGCGAGTTGCGTGATTAGGCAGGAACGTAGGTCACCCTGATCACGTCATCGCCAATCAGATCGCTGGCCACAAAGCGAAGCGGCGGCCGGGGGCCGGCGAAGAATGGCTTGCCGTGACCAAGCACGACCGGGTGGAAGTAGAGTTGATACTCATCAATAAGACCAAGGTCGGTCAGGCTTCGAGCCAGGTCTGGTCCAGAAACTGAAATCTCCCCAACGAGCTGGGCCTTCAGCCCACGTATCACCGCCACGACGTCATCCTCGACAAGTGTGGCGTTGGGGCCGACTGACTTCAGCGAGCGCGACACAACCCACTTCGGTTGGCTCCGCCACGCCGCCGCGAATTCGTGCCGCTCCGCGCTCCACTCAGGACTGTCTTCGTCCCAATAACGCATGACCTCGTACATGCCGCGACCGTACACACTGCCGGCCAAGTTGCGCACTTGCTCTGTCCAGTGACGAAAGATTGTGGGGCCTGACTGCATTTCCAGGTGGTCGACATAGCCGTCGAGGGACTGGTTCATTCTGAAAATGAGCTTCGCCATGCTGTAAGATCTCCAACCCCAGGGTCTTCAGAATAACTTGGGCCGCCGTGACGCAAAAGTCAGGTTGGGCGCAAACTGTGCGCCGCTTTGTCGGTGTGATGAATAACCAAAAGGTCGTCGCCTAACCACCCTCCTGCGACATTCGGAATTTCTGCTTCCGGGCAGGGTCGGAACGCCCTTCCACGACCGGGACGGAGGTTTCTGGCGGTACCAGCGTCAATTCTATCCACTAAGCAGGCATTCCTTGGCTGCCCAACGAATGCCTGCTTAATTCCTTTGTTCTCGCAGAGTTTTTTTCCAAAACCGGGAAGGCTACTTTTGGGAACTCTGCTCTAGGTGATTGGATCGCGGCTCGCCGCTGCGCGGCGTCCGTGACGACGCAAAGATGGCGCCACCAAATCCGCCCCTTATCGCCGCGAACTCTTATCCACAGACATCAACATTGCTGTTTGAGGTCGGCGTGCCGCCATGCAAATCACCTAAGCTCACGCGCCGTGAGAGGACCCATGAATGCGTTTCCCGCCGTCCCTGCTTGACGAAATCCGCGCCAGGCTTCCAGCGAGCCAGGTGATCGGCCGGCGCGTCAAGCTGAAGCGGCAGGGACGGGAGTTCGCCGGGCTTTCGCCGTTCAAGCACGAAAAGACGCCGTCCTTCACGGTGAACGATCAAAAGGGCTTCTACCACTGCTTCGCCAGCGGCGAGCATGGCGATATCTTCGCTTTCCTGATGAAAACCGAAGGGCTGGATTTTCCCGAAGCCGTCGAACGGCTCGCGGGCGAAGCGGGTGTCGAAATGCCCAAATCGACCCCGCAAGCGGAGGCGCGCGAGGCGCTGACTGTGCGGCTGCGGAAGGTGGCGGAGGCGTCCTGCGCGTTCTTCGAGGAGGCACTGCGCGGCACGGCCGGACGCGATGCGCGCGCCTATCTCGAAGGGCGGGGCCTCGCCCAGGCGGATATCGACAGCTTCCGCCTCGGCTACGCGCCGCAAGGGCGGCATCAGCTCAAGGAACACCTCGCCGCCAAGGGCTTTGCCATTGACGACATGGCCGCCTCGGGCATGCTGATTTCGGGCGACGACATCCCGGTCAGCTATGACCGCTTCCGCCACCGGCTGATGTTTCCGATCTCCGATCCGCGCGGCCAGGTGATCGCATTCGGCGGGCGGGCGCTTGGGGAAGACCAGCAGCCGAAATACCTGAATTCGCCGGAAACGCCGCTGTTTCACAAGGGCGGGGTGCTGTTCAACATCGCCGCGGCGCGCAAGGCGGCGCATGATCGCGGCGGGGTCATCGTCGCCGAAGGCTATATGGATGTGATCGCCCTGACGCGCGCCGGCTTTCCGAACGCCGTCGCCCCACTGGGCACCGCGCTGACACCGGAGCAGTTGCAGCTCCTGTGGCGGATGGCGGACGAGCCGCTACTGTGCTTCGACGGCGACAGCGCCGGCGTGAAAGCCGCGCATCGCGCGGTGGAGACGGCGCTGCCCTTGCTGACCCCCGGCAAAAGCCTCGCCTTTGCCTTTCTGCCGGATGGGCTGGACCCTGACGACCTCCTGCGCCAGCAGGGCGCCGAGGCGGTGGCGCGGTCGCTCCAGGCCCCTCAGCCGCTTGTCGACGTGCTCTGGGGCAAGGAGCTGGCCGCCGGCACCTGGACGACGCCGGAGCGCCGCGCCCAGTTCGAAAAAAGGCTGGCGGAGCTTATAGGTACGATTGCAGATAAGACGGTCCGGCAATATTACGATCAGGAAACGCGGCGCCGGCTGCGCGAACAGTTCAACGCTTACCGGCCACGCTTCGGCAATGGCGCGGACAGCTTTGGCCAAGGCCAGCGGCGTGGCGGAGTTCATCCGGGCGGAATGGCACGTCCCGGCGGGGCGGCGCAGAACCGTAAGCTGTCGGGCGGCTTCACGGGGCCGAAACGCCGCGGCTTCCAGCCCTTTGCCGATACGGCGGCGACGGCGAGCCTCGCCGGGAGCGCCATGCTGCGTGCGCAAGGGAACAGCCTGCCGCAACGCGAGGCGCTGATTGTCATAACGCTGCTCAACCACCCCTGGTTGCTCGACGACTATCTCGAGGACTCCGCTGCCATTCAATTTGAGGCCGAACCGCTACAGCGGCTGCGCGATTGCATTCTCAGCGTTTACAGCCAGCAGAATCCCCTTGACAAGGAGGCCCTGCATCATCAATTGGGGAAGTTGGGCTATCATGGTCTTTTGGCCCAGGTAGAGCACGCCATAACGCACAACAGCGATTGGAACACGCAGCCCCACGCCTCTCATGACGGCGTATTGATGGGCTGGCGGCACAGGCTGGCGCTGCACCGTAAGTCGGTTGAGTTGAAACGGGAGCTGGAGGCGGCCAGACGAGCCTACGAAATCGAGCAATCGGAAGAAAATTTTCTAAAGCTGCAGGATTTGTTCAAACAATCCTGGGGCTCCGACGGTGTTGAGGCCTCGTCGGAGAATTATGGAAAAGATATTTTAGGTTAGTGCGCTGCGTTTGGGTGTCGGGTTTTAGGAAGATTTAACCCTAGTGCATTAGCCGTGAATATGGGCCGATTGGAGTGATTCGCTCGGAATGCCTGCTGCGGCGACGGTTTGAAGCTCTTCCCGCAAAAGACTGCATAATAAGGGATTGTCGGGCTGCTTGAATGCGGGTGCGCGAACCAGCGAGCGCCTTCCAGCTCCCGACACAGAAATTTAACGCTGCGTTGACCGCCCTCGGAACAACCCCGCCAACAGCCGGATTGGTTGGATGGCCGTGGAGCGGAGGGCGCGGCTTATGGTGGCCCGGATCAGACAAGGCGACCATCTTGGAGTAAGGGATGGCAACGACTGCAAAACGTGAAGAACAAGACCCTCAGACCCCGGAAACACCCGATAGCCCGCTGTTGGACCTCTCCGATGCCGCGGTCAAGAAGCTTATCAAGGTCGCCAAATCGCGCGGCTATATCACCTATGATGAGCTGAACGAGGTCCTGCCGTCGAACGAGGTGTCGTCCGAGCAGATCGAAGACATCATGGCCATGCTCTCCGATATGGGCATCAACGTGATCGACGCGGAAGAGGCCGAGGAAACCGACGCCACTCCTGTCGACGAAGACGACGAAGACCGCTCCATGACGGCGGCCATGCCGGTCGCCAAACCGGAAAAGGGCACCGAACCGACGGACCGCACCGACGACCCGGTGCGCATGTATCTGCGCGAGATGGGCTCCGTCGAGCTGCTCTCCCGCGAGGGCGAAATCGCCATCGCCAAGCGCATCGAGGCCGGCCGCGAGGCGATGATCTCCGGCCTTTGCGAAAGCCCGCTGACCTTCCAGGCGATCATCATCTGGCGCGACGAGCTGAACGAAGGCAAGATTCTGCTGCGCGACATCATCGATCTCGAAGCCACCTATTCCGGACCGTTCGCGCGCGCCCCGGAAGCCGTCGAGATGCAGGTGAATGGCGCCAATGGCGTTCACTCCGTGCCGGTCGCCGCGCCCCCACCGCCTCCTCCGGCGGCTGCGCCGCCTCCCGCCGATGCGGAAGACGGCGAGGAAGTACCCCCGCCGGTGAGCGAGGACGATCTCGACGACGACGAGTTCGAGAACGCCATGTCGCTCGCGGCGATGGAAGCCGAATTGAAGCCCAAGGTGCTCGAAACCTTCGACAATATCGCAGGTAATTACAAAAAGCTGCGCAAGCTGCAGGATGAGCTTGTCGACCGTAAGCTGCATGACGACGAGCTCTCGCCCGCACAGGAGAAGCGCTACAAGAAGCTCAAATCCGAGATCATCACCGAAGTGAAGAGCCTGTCGCTCAACTCCAACCGCATCGAGGCGCTGGTCGAGCAGCTCTACGACATCAACAAGCGGCTGATGGGCTTCGAAGGCCGGCTTCTGCGCCTTGCCGACAGCTATGGCGTCAAGCGCGACGAGTTCGTCCGTGAATATCAGGGCAGCGAGCTGGAGCCGAACTGGGCCGACCGCGTCAGCGTGCTGAAAGGCAAGGGCTGGCGGCCGTTCATCGATCGTGAAGCCGACCGCGTCGAGGACATTCGCCGCGAAATCCAGAGCCTTGCTTCGGCGACCGGCCTGGAAATCTCCGAATTCCGCCGCATCGTCAAGATCGTGCAGAAGGGCGAGCGCGAAGCCCGCGAGGCTAAGAAGGAAATGGTCGAGGCAAACTTGCGCCTCGTGATCTCGATCGCCAAAAAATACACCAATCGCGGCCTGCAATTCCTCGATCTGATCCAGGAAGGCAATATCGGCCTGATGAAGGCTGTGGATAAGTTCGAGTATCGCCGCGGCTATAAATTCTCCACCTATGCCACCTGGTGGATCCGGCAGGCGATCACGCGGTCGATCGCCGATCAGGCGCGCACCATCCGTATCCCGGTGCATATGATCGAGACGATCAACAAGATCGTCCGCACCTCGCGCCAGATGCTGCATGAGATCGGCCGCGAGCCGACGCCTGAAGAACTGGCCGAAAAGCTCGCCATGCCGCTCGACAAGGTGCGCAAGGTGCTCAAGATCGCCAAGGAGCCGATCTCCCTCGAAACGCCGATCGGCGACGAGGAAGATTCGCATCTGGGCGATTTCATCGAGGACAAGAACGCCATCCTGCCGATCGATGCCGCCATCCAGTCGAACCTGCGCGAGACGACGACGCGCGTGCTCGCCAGCCTCACGGCGCGCGAGGAGCGTGTGCTGCGCATGCGCTTCGGCATCGGCATGAATACGGATCACACGCTGGAAGAGGTGGGGCAGCAGTTCAGCGTCACCCGCGAGCGCATCCGCCAGATCGAGGCGAAGGCGCTCAGGAAGCTGAAGCATCCGAGCCGCAGCCGCAAGCTGCGGAGTTTCCTGGATAATTAATCGCCAAGAGGCCCGCTCCCGAGCGGGCCTTTTGATTCAGCCTGACGATCCTCGCAGGGTCAGGTGCGATAAGCGTCTTTGCCCTCACGCCGGGGTCCAGCGGTGCGTGTACTCAATCCACACTCTGCAAGAGCATTTTCCAGCAAAGCATGTCCCCGCGGAAAGAAGCGTGGATGGATACCGGTTTGCGTTGCGAAAATGCGACAAAACAAAGAGCTAGAGCCTGATCGGCTTAGGTGGCATCGCTACCCTACTCAGTCGTAATCCCCGCGCAGGCGGGCACCCAGTAAACTATTGATTTCGTGGGCGTACTGGGTCCCCGCCTGCGCGGGGATTACAAGAAGGGTATCCACCTTATCCGATCATGCGCTAGCCGCGACCGCAGCCTTGCGCTGCTCGTCCCGCATGGCCCATGCGCTGCTTGCGATTTAACGGCTGGCGCGCTAAGTCAGGAACTTGGAATAGTTCTAAACTGAGGGCCCCGCCATGATCCCCGGCTTTGCCAGCCGCCGCCGCTTCTCCGACCTGTCGGAAGCGGAGATCCTCGCCCTCGCCATCTCCTCCGAGGAGGATGACGGGCGCATCTACGCCACCTATGCGGAGCGTCTGCGCGCTCAATACCCATCGACCGCCGCGATCTTCGACGGAATGGCTGCGGAGGAGAATGAACACCGCCGGCGTCTCATCGAAGCGTTCGAGCACCGGTTCGGACGGGTGATCCCGCTCATCCGCCGCGAACATGTCGCGGGCTTCTACTCCCGCCGACCTGTATGGCTCATCGAAACGCTGGCGCTCGACCGTATCCGCCAGGAAGCCTCGCGGATGGAGGACGAGGCCGCCGATTTCTACACGCGCGCGGCCCAGGCCAGTACCGAACCGGCGACGCGGCGGCTGCTTGGCGATCTGGCGGCGGCGGAACGCGGCCATCAGAAGAAGGCGGACGCGCTCGAAGCCACCAATCTCGGCGGCGGTGCACGAAAGACGGAGGACGACAAGGCGCGCCGCCAATTCGTGCTCACATGGGTGCAGCCGGGTCTCGCCGGGCTGATGGACGGCTCGGTCTCGACGCTCGCCCCCATCTTCGCCACCGCTTTCGCCACGCAGGACACATTCACGACATTTCTGGTCGGCCTCGCCGCCTCCGTCGGCGCCGGCATTTCCATGGGCTTTACCGAAGCCGCCCATGATGACGGGGTGATCTCCGGCCGCGGATCGCCCGTAAAGCGGGGCCTGGCCTCAGGCGTCATGACGACGATCGGCGGGCTCGGCCACGCGCTGCCCTATCTCATCCCCCATTTTTGGACGGCAACTGCTATCGCGGGCGTTGTCGTCTTTATCGAATTATGGGCGATTGCCTGGATTCAGAACCGCTTCCTGGAAACGCCGTTCTGGCGCGCCGCATTCCAGGTCGTGCTCGGCGGCTTCCTGGTCCTAGCGGCAGGCGTGCTGATCGGGGGCAGCTAGAGTATCCGTTTTACTCAAGCGCTTTTTGGAAGCCATTTTCGATTGTCTCTCAGGAGAGCGTTTGCCAGGACGAGCAGTTTCCGCATGATGGCGGTGATTGCGATTTTGGCGGGCTTTCCGGCCTGTCGCAGCTGGTTATATTTTGCTTTGAGATCAGGATTGAAACGTGCGGCGAGGAGGGCTGGCATATAGAGGGCTTGCCTTAGACTAGCCCGCCCGCCGCGAATGAAAGCGCGGCCGGTCCAGCGTCCGGACTGGCGAGCGATGGGAGCAAGCCCGGCAGGCTGGCGGCCTGTTTGCTTTCAATATGTCCAAGCTCCGGCATCTCGATGATGAGGGCAAAGGCGGTGATCCTCGAGATAGCTGGAATGCTCGCCAATATGGTCAGGCGCTCAGCGAGGTGATGATCGTGCGTCACAAGTGCGTCCAGCTTTTTTTCGATCGCGGTGAGTTGACGTTCGATCTGGCGCAAGCGTTCGGCATTGTGCCTTTTGAGGAGCGGCAGGTTGAGGATTTTCTCCCGGTTTTTCGCCGCTGTGCGATCCTTGATCAAAACCTGACGGGCGAGGTGCAACTCTTTGAGATGCAAGAGAAGTTCGCTCGGCATTGGCCGTATGTCCGGCTCCAGCGCCACCCCCATACGGGCCAGCATTGCGGCATCGGTGGCGTCGGTTTTGACCAGCCTGCCCGTTGCCTCCGCGAAACGCCGCGCCTGCCGAGGATTGATCTTGGCAAGCGGCAGTCCGATCGCTGCCAGCGCACGCTCAAGGGAACGGTGGTAAGGCCCCGTCGGTTCGTAAACGATGCGCGCGACGGGACTGCTGGAGAGCCAGCCAATAAGTGCCTTGTGTCCAGCCTTGTCATTGCTGAAACGCCATGCCTCGGCGGCAGGCAGCCGATGAACGTCGAGGTGATCTTTTGATATGTCGATGCCGATGGTAGAAAGGGTCATCTTTTCCGCGCCTCTGCTTGTCATCCGGGCTGTGTTGCCCCGGTATCCGTTCAGGCCATAGGAAAAGACGGGGGTGATCCAACTCTAGCTCGGTCCGGTACGTGACCCGCGGGATCGCGATCCATCCCCCGCCGCCAGCGGCGAGCTGTCACTCATCGCTGGCGGTCCCAATGCGCCTGATTCGTGCGCAAACTCATAAGACAAGCGGGATGATTTTACGTCCGCTCATATCCTGTCTGTTTGAAGTCGTTGGGCCGCGATAGTATCTGGTTGCGGCCGGGGATCGCCGAGCGGCGCGCGCTGAAAAAGGTCCAGCTTGCCAATGCCCACCATACTCAGCCTGTCATCCCAAGTGGCGCGCGGCCATGTGGGCCATTCCGCCGCCGTGTTCGCCTGGCAGCGGCTGGGTATCGATGTCGTGCCGCTGCCGACCATCCTGCTGTCGAACCGGCCGGACCATCCGCATCGCGCCGCGGAGCGCGTGCGGCCGGCGTTTTTGCGCGAGATGATCGCCGCCCTCGATGCCAATGGCTGGCTAGGGGAGATCGACGCGGTGTTCACCGGCTATCTGCCGAGCGCAGAACACGTCGCGCTTGCCGCCGGCCTGGTCGGTCGGCTGAAGGCGGCGAAGCCTGACCTCCTCTATGGCTGCGACCCGATCCTGGGCGACGAGCCGGGCGGTCTCTACATCGCCGAAGAGGCCGCCATCGCCCTGCGCGATACGCTCATGCCGCTCGCCGATCTCGTCACGCCAAACCGTTTCGAGCTGGGATGGCTGGCGGGCGAGGACGTTCGGTCGGTTCAGGATGCCGCCTGCGCCGCCCGCCATCTTGCAAGGCCGATGGTTCTGGCGACCTCTGCTCCCGCGACATCGGGGGACGAATTGACCAATCTGCTCGTTGAAGGCGGCAGGGCCTGGGGCGCCGTCGTCACGCGGCGCGCCGCCGTCCCACATGGCACCGGCGATCTGCTCGCGGCACTGTTTTTCGGCCATTTGCTGCGCTCGCGCCCGGCGGCCGAGGCCTTGGCGCTTGCGACCGCGGGGATCGAGGCGGTGATCGAAGCCAGCGACGGCCGCGAGGAACTGAATCTCATCGCCAGCCAGGACAGTTGGGCCCTGCCCGGACCCTGGCCCGTCACGCCGCTCGATGCGGATGCGCCATGATGCCTGAGCGGAGTGAAAGCGTCGGCGCGCTGGTCGCTGGCGTGGATGGGTGCCGGGCGGGCTGGCTCTGCGTGCTGCTCGACGCTGCAACGGGCCTTCCGCGCGATGCGTTCATCAAGGCGACGCTCGCGGAAATCGCCGCTCTGGAAGATGCCGCCCGGATAGCGATCGACGTGCCGATGGGCATCGAGCGCATGTCCAGCCCGCTTGGGCGCGGTTGCGACACCGCCTTGCGGCGCGAACTTGGACAGCGGCAGTCCTCGGTCTTTGCCGTGCCCGCTCGCGCCGCGCTGGCCGAAAGCGATTACCGCCTCGCCTGCGACGCGGCCCTGGCGCATTCGGACCCGCCGCGCATGGTGTCCAAGCAATGCTTCCACATCTTCCCCAAGATCCGAGAGGCCGACGCGCTCATCACGCCCGAATTGCAGACGCGCATTGTCGAATGCCACCCGGAAGGCGCGTTCTGGGCGATGAACGGCAAGCGCCCGCTCGCCGAGCCGAAAAAGCTGAAATCGCGAGGGCATCCGCCTGGCCTCGCGCTCCGGCGCGCATTGCTGATCGCCGCCGGCTTTCCCGCCGGGTTCCTCGCTGCCCGCCGCTTCAAGGCCGCGGACGCCGGAGAGGACGACCTCCTCGACGCGTGCGCCTGCGCCTGGACGGCCCGCCGCGTGCTCCGGGGCGAGGCGCATCGTTTCCCGCCGGAGCCGCGCATCGATCCGCGCGGCCTTCGCATGCAAATCTGGGCTTGAGCAACAGCGCCCCTTACGCAGCGTCGTCCCGGAAGTCGCGTAGCGGCTATCCGGGATCCACTCGCATTGCCTGAATCCTTGCCGTACGCTCGGGGCAAGTAGACCCCGGCTCAAGGCCGGGGCGACCAGGCTAGGGGCTGACGCTCACCGGAGGAAGTTGGTCGCCGCCGTATAGAGGCCAAGGCCCAGCAGCCCGGACAAAAACACCCTGCGGAACAGCGGCTCGGGCAGCTTCCGCCGGCAATATTGCCCGGCATAAAAGCCGGCGAGGGCAGGCAGCGTCGCGCCGGCCGACAAGGCGAAAAGATTGATCGTCATCACCTTATGGCCGGTCAGCGAGACCGCCAGCGCGCCGCTCGCCACCAGGAACAGGATGCCCATGGCCTGGATCATCGTATCGCGGTTCAGCCGCAGCGCCTCCAGATAGAGCACGCCAGGGAACACATAGGAGCCGGTCAGCCCGTTCAGCAGCCCGTTGGCGACGCCGATCAGAGGCGACATCCAACGCTCCGAACGGCCCACGGGCCAGGGTACCGGGCGCATCAGGCCGACAATGGCATAGAGTGTGATCACCACGCCGAAAATGCCGCTCATCAGGCGCTCGTCGCTGGCGACGAGTAGGCCCACGCCGACCCACGTCGCCAGGCACAACGTCGCCAGCATCGGCCAAAAGCGCTTCAGCAGCACGACGCCGCGCCCACCGGTCGACGCCTGCCAGATGTTGGTGAACACCGCCGGCAGCACCATCAGCGCCGCGCCCTCGCGCAGCGGCACGAAATGCACCAGCAGCGCCAGCGCTACCGTGGGGAGGCCGACGCCGATCAGCCCCTTGACGCTGCCCGCCAGCAGGAAGACGCCCGTCAGAATGGCGATGGTGGTGAGAGAGATTTCCACGCGTACCTTAGACCGTGACCACTTTCTTGCATCGGCGCTTCCCGCGCCGATGGGTTGGCCTGCTTGCGCGCGGGCCTTAGGAGAGGCAGCGCTGCGGTTCGGCCGCTGCGACTTGGAGGCTCAATGATTGAAGCCGATGGCGGGCGTGCCGCCGGGCTTGCCGAGCGAAACGGTCTCCAGCAGCCCCGCCATCCGCGCGGGGTCGCCGAGCAGCCCCAGCACTTCGCCCTGCCGGCGCACCTGGGCGAAATCGCCCGGCGTCAGATTGGCCGTCCGCAGCAAGGCGGCGGGGGCATCGTCGAAGCCGAAGAAGACCTTGAACGCATGCGCCAGTCCGGCCCGGTCGAGATAGCCGAGGCGAATGTGGAAGGTGAAGCGCCGGAGCGAGGCCAGATCGAGCCGGTCCATCAGATTGGTGGTGCAGCAGACGGGTAGGGGGTGACTCTCCATCCAGGTGAGCATCTCGTTGACTTGCGTCACCTCCCAGGACCGCAGCGCCTCACGGCGGTCGAACAGGAATGATTCCGCCTCGTCGAAGATCAGCATGGCGCCGGTCTCGCGCGCCTCGTCGAACGCTCCCGCAATCCGCTTCTCCGATTCGCCGACCAGCGCGCCGAGCAGGTCGGAGGCGCGCTTGTGGATCACCTCGAGCCCGAGTTCCTTTGCCAGATGGCGCGCATAGGCGGATTTGCCCGTGCCCGGCGGGCCGGAGAGGCACAGCGAGAAATGCCGCGCCCGGCTGGCGACCAGCTTTTCGGTCAGCTCGGTGAGATCGGGTTCACCGGTGACGAGCTTCGGGTCGAAATCCGGCAGCTGCGGAAGATGCGGCGCTCCGCCGCCCGACACGGCGCGCATGATACCCATCGCGGCCCGCTCCACCGCGCCGCTGCCCTGATTGGCGTAGCGCGCCGCTTTCAGCGCGCTTTCGAGAATGGCCGGGGTCGCGTCGACGCGCTCGGCAAGGCCGCGCAGATCCGCCGCGCTGAGCGTCACGCCGACCCGCTCCGAAAGGCGATGCAGAATACGCTCCCGCTGGCGGGCGGGCGGCTGTTTCAACTCGATGGCCAGCGTCATGCGCCGGAGCAACGCCGGGTCGATCTCATAGAGATTGTTCGAGGTCCACAGGATCGGCACCGGATTGGTCTCCAGGAGCCGGTTCAGATAGACCTTAGAGCCGCCGCGCCTCATCAGCTGCCAGGCGATATCCTCCATCTCGTCGAACAGGATGGCGGTATTCTTCGCACTGCCCACCAGCTTCAGGGCGAACACCAGATTGGAGAGCCGCGCGGCCCGGTCTTCCTCGCCGCCGGTGCGCGCATCGTCCCCCGAGCCGTAAAGCGTCAGCCCCGCGGCCTTGGCGGCGACGCGCGTCAGTTCGGTCTTGCCCGAGCCGGGCGGACCGTAGAGCAGGATGTTGACGCCGCGCGCGCTTTCTGCCGCCGCGCCTTTCAGCACGGCGATGATCAGATCGCGGTCGGCCGGGACGTGGTCATAATCCGCAACCTCGATGGCGGCTTGCAGCGACTGGCCGAGAAACGCCTGCCGCATGATCTCGAAACTGTCGAATGTCTGGTCGAGGCTGCCATTGACGCGCGGCGGCAGGTCGTAGCGGCCGCGAAAGCCGCTGATCTCGTCGCCCTCTTCCTTGACGATCAGCAGCCCTGACGCCGCCAGCTCGCCAGAGGGGGAGACGAGCTGCTCGATGGCGCGGGAATTTTCGCCCGTCAGCACTGCCATGCTGCGGGTCAGCGGGGCGACCGCCTCGGTGACGTGATCGCAGAAAAATTGCAGCAGCTCGAAACGGCTGTAGCAGGCGATCAGGGTCAGCACCTCGGCGGCGGCGTGCGGCAGGCGGAATTCGGCGGTCAGCCGTGCGATATTGCCGTTGATCGGTTCAGGGGAGGGCGCGTCACGCGCTGCCTGGTCGAGCGTGGCGAACACCTGATCGCGGTTGCTGCGATAGATGCGCTCCAGTTCCGTCGCCTCGAAGGCGCCGGTGTAGATATTGCCCACGGCCTTCGCCAAGCCCTTCGGCAGCGGCAGGGACAGCGCGTCGGCCCGCTCGTTCAGCCAATAGAGCACATAGCGCGTGGCGCGGAGCGGCAGGTCGCCGCGCTGCAGCACACGGCGGGCGTAACGCGCGACCAGACCTCGTTCAACATCCGTCAATGCGAATCCGGGGACGTCGGAGTGCGCGGCGGCGTGCCCGTGCGGGCCGCCGTCGCGGAGGGTTTTTTCGGTGAAGGCGGCGGTCCGCGCCGGCCGGTCAGGCAGCTTCCCGTGCCTTCAGGAGCTGGCGGTTGATCACGGTTTCAGCGATCTGAATGGAGTTCAGCGCCGCGCCCTTGCGCAGATTGTCCGAGACGATCCACAAGGACAGGCCGTTCTCGATGGTCTGGTCCTCGCGGATGCGCGAGACATAGGTGGCGTAATCGCCGACGCATTCGACGGGCGTGATGTAGCCGCCGTCTTCCCGCTTGTCGACGACGAGCACGCCGGGCGCCTCACGCAATATGTCGCGCGCTTCCTTGGCCGTGATCGGGTTTTCGAACTCGATGTTCACCGCCTCGGAATGGCCGACGAACACCGGCACGCGGACGCAAGTCGCCGTCACCTTGATCTTGGGATCGAGGATTTTCTTGGTTTCGGCCATCAGCTTCCATTCCTCGCGCGTCGACCCGTCTTCCATGAAGCTGTCGATATGCGGGATGACGTTGAAGGCGATCTGTTTGGTGAAATACTCCACCTTCGGCTCGTCGGTGACGAAGATGCCCCGGGTCTGCGTCCACAGCTCGTCCATCGCGTCCTTGCCGGCGCCGGACACCGATTGATAGGTGGCGACGACGACGCGGCGGATCGTGGCCGCGTCGTGCAGCGGCTTCAGCGCAACGACGAGCTGCGCCGTGGAGCAATTCGGATTGGCGATGATGTTCTTCTTCTTGAAGCCCACGACGGCATCGCCGTTCACTTCCGGCACGATCAGCGGAATGTCCATGTCATAGCGCCACGCCGACGAATTGTCGATGACGAGACAGCCTTGCGCGGCGATGCGCGGCGACCACACCTTGGAGATTTCCCCGCCGGCGGACATCAACGCGATATCGCAGGTGCTGAAATCGAAGGTCTCAAGATCGCGGCATTTGAGCCTTTTGTCGCCGAACGAAACCTCTAGCCCTTGCGAACGGCGGGAGGCGATGGCGAACACCTCCTTCGCCGGAAATCCGCGTTCCGAGAGGATATTCAGCATTTCACGGCCCACATTGCCCGTGGCGCCGACGACGGCGACGTTATAGCTCATCTGGATAGGTCCTGAGTTATGGATGCAAGGGGTTGTACCCCTCATGGCGGGCAATGTCCATGAGGAGCGCGATTCCGCACGTGGGACCAGGGTTCTGAAAGAGCCACTCATGTGCGTCTGATGACCAGCGGCCGAACCGCAGCGCATCGCTCCTTCTCCCACGGAGTTGATATATAAGCATAAACCCCTCACTCGGCGCTTCGCGCCGACCCCCGTCTGCGGGGGGCAGGCTCTCTCCCCACGGGAGAGGTAAAGCCGAGGGCTGACCACACGGGACGCCATAGGTTTATGTCACGGGGGGTTTGGTATCAGGACCCATCGTGAGACTGAATGGGCGCGGCCCGAGGGCTGCAATGTCAGCCGAGACATTGCGGTCCGCATGGCTTGCACAATGTGAATGCGGAACCAAAAGAAATGAGTGCCCGCGGTGACCGCGGGCACTCTGGACCGATGACCGCGGGGCGTTAGCTGCAGGTGTTGATCACGACCTCGACGCGGCGGTTTCTTTGACGCCCGTCGGGATCGTCCGATCCGTCGGGCTTTACGTTCTCGGCGACCGGACGGGACTTGCCGAAGCCCCGGATGTTGAGCCTCTCGGCGGGCAAGCCTCGCCCGCTCAGCGTCGTGCGTACCGCCATGGCGCGGCGCTCGCTGAGCGTTTGATTGTAGCTGTCCGTGCCCTTGCCATCCGTGTGCCCTTCGATCGTCGCGCCCTTCTTCCCGGCCTCCAGATGGGCGGCGATCTCCGCGAGCGTCGGGCCGGCTTCGGGACGAAGCTCGGCGCGATCGAAATCGAACAGGAAATCCGAGCCGACACGCAACCGCTCCTCGCACTTCGTCACGATCACTTCGTAGTTTCGCGGCGGAGTCCTGACTTCGATTTGAGGTGGCGTTTCGGCCGGTTGCGACGCGACCTCGGGCGCGCAGGTCGTGGCGGCGGCGTTCGGCATCGCCGGACCGCCCATGAGCACACAATAGCTGCCGGATTCCTTGCCCTCGGCGGTGAGCCGGATGATGTAGCGGCCAGCGGAATCAATCGGAAAACTCGCGGTCTTCTCTGCCTTGGCGTCCAGGCCGTTCATGATGTAAGTGGATGCGGCAACCCGAGCATCCCCATTGAGCAGCTCGAACGTGACCTTCTTATCGGTATTGGCCCGGCCGCTTATCGTGAGCTGGGTCATGAGCTGCCCGGCTGCAGATCGACGGCGATATAATAGCTCGCCGATCCGTCTCCGCCGGGAAGCTTGCCGGCCACCCGGCCGGTTTCGACAGGTGTCGGCCGCATGATCGATTTCGAGAGTTCATCGGCCTGCGCGGGCATGGCAGCCGCCACGAAGCCGGCCAGGGTCATTCCAACAATCAATCTCATGACCGCCTCCCATTTGCGTCCGCTATGGCATCGCCGCCGAGCTCAAGTTTGAAATCGGTGTTTTCGGCGCCTTTCACACTGAGCTGGAGGATATAGGGGCCGCTATTATCGATCGGGATGGCGCGGGTCGCCTCCTGCTTCGCATCGAGGTCGCTCATGATGTAGAAACTGCCGACGCGGCGCCCGTTCGCCTTGAGCACGGTGACTTCCACCATTTTCGGCGTGTTTGCGCGGCCTGCAAACGCAAGCTGGCTGAGCAATTGACCCGATTTCAGGTTCGCCTGGAAGTAATAATAGGTTAGTGCCGTATCGTTGCTTGGCGGGAACTTGCCAGCGATAACGCCATCGGCGGGAGCCGGGGTCGGCGAAAGGAAGCTGCGCGAGAACGGCTTATCGGCACTGCCAACTCTTGGCGGGTTGCCCAGCGCGCTGCCTCCCAGTTCGATGTGGAAACTCGTCGTCTCGGGCCCTTTGGTTGTCACTCGGATGACATGGCGTCCGGATGCATCGACGGGAAGAACCCGTGCGGCCTCCTGGTTGGCGTTCAGCCCCTCCATGATGTAGTAGCTGCCGACTTCCTTCCCCGACGGATCGGCGAGCGCGATCTCCAGGGATTTGCCGGGGCCGGGACGCCCCATCAAGCTGATCCGCGATGCGAGTTCGCCAGCTTTTAAATCCACCCCGAAATAGTAGCTCGCATCCGCTCCGCCTTGGGGGTAGCGGCCGGCGATGACACCGTTAGCCGGCAAAGGGGTGGGATTGAGCACTGACGTCGAGAACCGTTCGGCGAGGGCAGGGGACGCCAAGACGACTCCGGCCATGACCGTTGCCATTAAACAAAATCCGCGCATTCAGGACTCCTCCAATACGCCGGCCAAGCAGCCGTATGAAAAATCGTATGTCAGAGCCAAGTAAAAAATCCAAATACGCGCTAATTAAACTTGAAATTAATCCAGTCGCTCCCATTATATAGTTAATTTATCTGAAAAAGAAAATTCTGCTGTAAACGACGTACTAAATCGTGTCCCGCAGGTAAAACCTCGCGATCAGCGGCAGCAGCAGGGAAATGCCCAGAAACCGCGCGAGCTGGTGCGTCGCGACGAAGGCCGGGTCGAGGCCGAGCACGAAGGCGAGGATGGTCATCGCTTCGATGCCGCCCGGCGCGAAGGCCACCAACACTTGGCCGAGCGGCAGATGCAGCCCCCAGGCGACGATGAGCGCGCCGAGGCCGGAGATGAAGACCGCGATGAGGAACGCGCCGAAGGATGGCGCCAGGGCTTTGCGCAGGAAAGCCAGGTCGGTGCCGTAGAAGCGCAGGCCGATGAAGCACCCCAGCACGATCTGGCACGGGATGAGGACGACCGACGGGATCTGGCCCGGTACGCCCGTGGTCAGATGCAGCACGCCCGCGGCGATCATACCGCCGAACATCATCCCGGCGGGAAATTTGCGCCACTCCAGCAGTGCGCC
This sequence comes from uncultured Alphaproteobacteria bacterium, assembly GCA_963731855.1. Taxonomy (GTDB): domain Bacteria; phylum Pseudomonadota; class Alphaproteobacteria; order Rhizobiales; family Rhodomicrobiaceae; genus R-RK-3. Next base: position 215,857 of record CAVSXH010000009.1, read on the forward strand.
GAGCGCGCCGCCAAGCAGCAATTCCACCATGAAGCCCAGCATCGGGCTGATCTGAGGCGGCGGCAGCTTGGGCGGCGGCATCGACAGGGTGATGAGGGTCGGCAGAACGGCGAGGATCGCCACCAGACGCAGCATCTGCGCCATCACCACCAGCCGCGTGTCGGCCTTGCTGCGCAGCGATAGGGCGATCACATAGGACAATGCGCCGGGAACCGAAGCGAAAAACGCCGTCGTGCGGCTCCATTTGCCGAGGACGACCAGGAAGGCCGCCGATCCGGCGATGACGAGGAGGATGGTGATGCCGAGAGCGATAAGGCTGAGCGGCCATTTCATCATCCCGCTGAAGATATCGGGCGTGAAGCCGGAGCCGATGGAGATCCCCAGCATGATCCACACGAGCTGGCGGACCCACTCGGGCAGGAACAGCGGCGCCCGCGCCAGCGCCAGAGCGGCGACAGCGAGCATGCTGCCGCTCAGCCAAGGCGCGGGCAAATGGAGGGCGTCAAAGAAAAGCGCGCCGGCCGCGCCGGCACCCAGCGTCAATCCGGCTTCCCGGAACGCCTTGGCCGAAAGGACGGCATGGCCCTTGCGGCGGCGGTAGGCGCGATAGGCGACACGGTATCTGCGTATGGGGCGGCGCATGCTGGCCGCTATGGGCGAACGCTCAGGCGTGGCCGTTACCCTCGATCAGCCGTAGCGCAGAGCCAGAACTCGCCCTGCACGACGCAGCCGGGGCGAAGTTCCTCATGCACTTGCCGCGTGTCGGCGACGAGATCGATCGTGCCGCCGAGGGTCTTGACCAGCGCCGCATGAAAACTCTGCCCGGTGACGCTGTTCCGGCGCAGATCGGAGGCGAGCACCCGCGCAGTGAAGAAGGCGCGCGAGGGTGCATTGAATTCCTTGTCGCTCGGATCGTGGAACACCGCTTGGCCGCCCGCCTCGGCGGAGCTGGAGAACAGGCCGCTGGCAAAGAGCGATTCCGGTGAAAACGGCACCTGCTCGCCGATCTGGGCGTCGGCGAATTCGCGCTCGCTGGAGAAGATGGCGAGGTCATGCGGGAAGGCGGCGATCTGCGCCTTGGCGAGGAACGGCGTCACCCGGTTGGCCCACAGCGCGTAGTCGACAACGTCGAGCAGAGCAACCGTGGCGCATTGGTGCGGTCGCGGACCCGGCTCGATCTCGACGAAGGCAGCGCCCTCGAAGGCGTTGTCGCTCGGCCGCTGGCGCTTCTTCATGACCCGCACCGGCATGCGCCCCTTGCCGTGGAAGAATGGCGTGACGCCGACAATGCCGAGTTTTTCGTCCCCCTGGCCGCTTTGCTTCGCCAGATGCACCCACAGCTCGGATCCGCCATCGGATTGCCAACGGTAGTAGTAGCCGGGTCCGCAGGGCTGGGAATAGGCGCCGGTGTCGGGCAGCTTGCGCACCAATTCCGCCAGCTCTTCCGCCGAGCCGGCATTGAACCCGATGACGCTGAAATGGTCGGTCATCGCCCGCCTGCCTCTCTCTACACTCGAACGCCGCGCTTACATCGTGCCTGCAAGAACCTGAGCACGGGAGGGCGAGCCCCGCATCGCCCGGCTTTTTTTCAAGCCGCGAGTGCCTCCAGCTCGCCGATAATGGCCTGGCCCATTTCGCCGGTCGAAACCTTGCGCATGCCCTCTTGCATGATATCCGCCGTCCGCAGACCCTTCTCCAGAACCTGGGCGATGGCCTTCTCGACCATGTCCGCTTCGGCGCCCATGTCGAAGGAGTAGCGCAGCGCCATGGCGAAGCTGGCGATGGTGGCGATCGGGTTGGCGGCGCCCTGGCCGGCGATGTCGGGTGCGGTCCCATGCACGGGTTCGTAGAGCGCGGGGCGCTTGCCGGAGCCGTCGGGTGCGCCGAGCGAGGCCGAGGGCAGCATCCCCAGCGAGCCGGTCAGCATCCCCGCCTCGTCGGACAGCATGTCGCCGAACAGATTGTCGGTGACGATGACGTCGAACTGCTTGGGATTGCGCACGAGCTGCATGGCACAATTATCGGCCAGAATATGCGTCAGCTCCACATCGGGATACTCCTTAGCGTGCAGCTGCGTGACCGTCTGATGCCAGAGCACGCCGGAGCGCATGACATTGCGCTTCTCCGAGGACGCGACCTTGTTGCGCCGCTTGCGCGCCAGCTCGAAGGCGACGCGCCCGATGCGTTCGATCTCGCCCGTCGTGTAGACCTGCGTGTCGACCGCGCGCCGTTCGCCGTTCTCCAGCGTCACGATTTCCTTGGGCTCGCCGAAATAGACGCCGCCGGTCAGCTCGCGCACGATCATCAGATCGAGGCCCTCGACATGCTCGCGTTTCAGGCTCGATGCATCGGCGAGCGCCGGGTAGCAGATGGCGGGCCGCAGATTGGCGAACAGCTTCATGTCCTTGCGCAGGCGCAGCAGCCCGGCCTCGGGCCGCACATCATAGGGCACATTGTCCCATTTCGGCCCGCCGACCGCGCCGAGCATCACCGCGTCGGCCCGCATCGCCTTGGCCATGGTGGCGTCGGAAATGGCCCGGCCATGGGCATCGTAGGCGCAGCCGCCGACGAGATCGGTCTCGGTATCGAACCGCGCCTTGCCGCGCCCGTTCAGCCAGGATATCAGCCGCTCGACTTCGGCCATGACTTCCGGTCCGATGCCGTCGCCCGGCAAAAGCAACAGATTATATGTGGGCATTGAAAACTCTCAGAACCCTGCGGGGCGTCATCCACCCTGCGACCAACACGCGCGTCAATGTGCTAATCGGAAACAGATTAACGAGCAAGGCGCAAGGGCCGTTTTATGGAAACCCGTCGCGAAACAGTGATTTCTCTACACAGGATTTTCATCCGTGACGGTGCGCGGTGAGACCCGCTTTTTCGCCCATCTCGCGGCAGCTTTGCGCACATTTCCGGCAGATTTCGGCGCATGTCTTCATTTCGGCGTCGCCCATCGCGTCGCAGGAAATCGCGCAGGCCTCGCAGACGGCCGCGCATGCCGCGCAAATCAGCGCATGCAGCTGCGAATTGCGCGTCATGAAGTCGGCGCTGGTCTGGCATATTTGGATGCAATCCGTCATGAGCCGGACCTGCGCCGGCTCGACATGGTGCCCGCCCTGCTCGAGGCAGTAGTTGAACAGGATTGACTGGCAGGTGTCGCGGCACGACCAGCATTGCTCGATGCAATGATGCAGCGCGGGGTCGGTGTGGTGATGCATGGAAGCCTCCGGGAGTTCGGGGCTTAACCGCAGCTTGCGCGGAAGGTTCCGATGCGGAGGCCGGTCAGGCCCAGGGGTGCGCGATGCGTGCCTTCGCCTCGTAATCGGTGATGCTGTCCTGCTTGGTGAGCGTCAGGCCGATATCGTCGAGGCCTTCGAGCAGGCATTTCTTGCGGAACGGGTCGATCTCGAAATGGATCACCCCGCCATCGGGGCCGCGGATTTCCTGGCGCTCCAGATCGATGGTGAGCGTCGCATTCGCCCCGCGCGAGGCGTCATCGAAAAGCTTGTCCATCTCCGATTGCGGCAGCGTGATCGGCAGGATGCCGTTCTTGAAGCAATTATTGTAGAAGATGTCGGCGAAGCTGGTTGCGATCACGCATTTGATGCCGAAATCGAGGAGCGCCCATGGCGCATGCTCGCGCGACGAGCCGCAGCCGAAATTGGGCGCCGGCGACGAGGATTTTCGCGTTGCGATAGGCCGGCTTGTTCAGCACGAAATCGGGGTTCTCGCGGCCCTCGGCGTCAAAGCGCATTTCATGGAACAGATTGGCGCCGAGCCCCGTGCGCTTGATCGTCTTCAGGAACTGCTTGGGGATGATCATATCGGTGTCGATATTGATCATCGGCAAGGGAGCGGGGACGCCGGTCAGTTCGTCGAATTTGTCCATGGATGCAACCCGTGAGGCTTGAGCTTTCCGCTTTATCTAGCTGAATTCGCGCGCGCCGCAAGCCCGTTAAGTGCGCTGCCACTGCCTGCCGCCATCAGACCGGGAGTTCCTTCGCGGTGATGGTAAGCGCCATATTCAGCGCCCGGCGGGTCCGGTCCGGGATCAATTGAAGCGCGCGAACATATCTTTTTATAGGAAATTGCCGCTATCATTCGCGGCAAGGACCGACCTTTTGGAGCCATATCATGGCCGACTTGATTCCAATCGACGAGAAGACCTTTGTGAGCGGGCAAATCCAGCCCGAGGATTTCGAGGAGATCGCGGCGGAGGGCGTCAAACTGATCGTCATCAACCGGCCGGACGGCGAGGCTCCCTGCGGCCAGCCGACCGCGAAGGAATTGGAGGCCGAGGCGGTCCGGCATGGCATCGCCGTTCTCAATCTGCCGTTCACCGCACCGACCTTGACGCCGGAGCACGTCGCGATTTTCGCCGAAGCGCTGAGCAACGTGGACGGCAAAATCCTCGCCTTCTGCCGCACGGGAAACCGCTCGTCCATGTTGTGGGCGGCGGCGAACATCGCGCTCGGCGCGCCGCTCAGCGCCGTCATCGAGCAGGCGGCCGAGGCCGGCTACGATCTGAAACCGGCCGCCCATTTCATCCGCGATCTGGGCAATTCGGCGGTGATCGAGTAGGGGCGGCGCGGCAAATCGCGCGTGTTTGAGCGCCGGCTGCTATCGCCGGAGCGGCGGGACGAGAGAAGTCTCGCCCCGCGCATTCAGCGCGGCGCGGCTCAACCACCCGCCACTTTCTTGAGCGCGATTATGCGTGGATCGCCTTCGGGAAGAATTTCCGGGGTCAGAAACTCCACGCCGTCGGGCGTCGGATTCGGGGTCGGGCTGACGCCGACGAATGGATCGCCGGTGCCATTGTCGTTTTTCAGCACCTCGAAGCGCTGCAGCATGGCGAAGTCTTCATGCGTCGTATTGTGGCAATGCGATACATAGGCGCCGCCAAACTCGCCGAACCGAACCTGGATGGTCACCGAAGCACTCTCACCGAGACGCCAGACGTCTTTGCGCGCCAGCTTTTCCGTCGGCGCCAGCGGGCCGGTAGAGCGGGCGATGGTAACACCCTCCTCGAAGTGGAGATGGACGGGATGATCCCAGCCGCCGCCGCCGTTCTTGAGCGTAATGTGCTCGACATCCCCCGGCCTGGGGAACACCATCGAAATCCGGTTGGCGTTGAGGTAATGCGCCGTCTGCCCATTGACCTTGATGGACCACGGGAAGCTTTCACGGTCGTCGCCGCAATCCGGGAAGCAGCCTTATCGGGTGTTCCGGAGCGCCCGAACTCGAGAGTGCGGGTGCGGGTCGGCGTGACGATGGGTATTTGCTGCGTGAGGACGAGCGGTACTTGGCTCCTGTCGTTCATATTCGCCATAGTCCAGGTGAGGCCCGGCTCGTCAACGCTCGGGACGGAGCTGGAGACGACGAACTGCATCACCGGACCGACCGCCGGATCGTCGGACTTCCCCTTAAGCGCGTCGGCGATGCTTACCGCCCGTTTAGGACCACGCCCGTCGCGGTGCTCCATGAGATTGACGAGCATCAGCTTTTCGCCGACGCGGAATTTGGCGAAGTCGACGACGATGTCGAAACGCTCGGCGACGCCCTGCGTGTCGAGCGCTCCGACGGTGACCGTGTTGACGAGCAGATTGCCATCATTGCAGATCACCTGAACCGGCGCCACCCTGCCATCGGCGCTAACGAGCGCCAACTTGATGAAGCGGGCCATGCAGGCATCCAGGATGCGGAACCGGTATTTCCGTGGCAGCACATTCATGGATGGCGAATAGGCGAAGTTCACCATGAGATTGTCGCCGAGGAAGCCGTCCGTATCGAAGATGTCGAAGAAAAGCTGGCCGTTCGGATCGAGCGCAAAATCGGAAACGATCAGGTTTACATCGAAATCGACATTGCCCCAAGGCAGGCGCGAGCCGCTCGGAAGGCGCAGATTGATGCCGTCCTGGGTTACCTCATTGCCGCGGTCGCGCGCACCGTAGTAGTTCAGCATGCCGAGATTGCCCTTATAGACATTCTCGGCGGTGAAGAAGAAGCGGTGATCGTGGAACCACTGCGTGTGCTGCAATTCCCGGAAATCTCCTGGCACCGGCACGGTCGCGTTGCCAAGATCGTCAATGCCCCACGACCGGTGATCCGCGGCATCCGTATTGATCGTGTCATGCCGGGCAAGACATGTTCCCCAGTGATAGTCATAGAATTGACCAGGGAAAAAATGCGCGTTCTGGGCGCCGTCGCTGCCGGAGCCATTATGTGCGTTGTGGTTGTGAACGGCGGTCTCGTTCCGTCCAAAGCCGCCATTCTGCGTACGGTCAGTCGGAAGGCGGTTGTAGATGCGCGCGACAACCGGCTCCCCATAACGGACTTTGATAAGCGGCGGCGGCAATGCGCTGGAGCTGGTGATGCCGCGGCCGTAAGTCCAGACGGCATTGGGCGCCTGCGCTTCGAGACCGGGGTGAAACCGTGCGCCCGGGCCGACCGGGGCCAGCGAGATCACATAGCCGGCCCTGGGCATAAATTGGTCCCAACGCTGGTGCGCGAAGAAGGGGCCGGGCGGGCGTCCTTCCATTGGGCCACGACGTGTCAAGGGATTTACATAAGGGTTTTGTGCGTTCGGCACACCGGCATTTTTGACTGCGTTGTAATCCTCGTGCCAGGATTTGGCCTTGGCGTTGGCATAGTTCAGCCCTGTCGGGAAGGCGGCCTCTCTGAATCCATTAACAATTTTGGGCGTCAGGGGCAGCTTTGGCTGCAGATCTAGCCTGCGGAAGGGCTGGGTAAAGCGCTGAACGCCGTTGAGCGGACTGGGCGGCGTGCCGACCGGAATGGCGCCATAAGCACTCCGGGCGAATGGGCTAAGGCCGTTCTTCAGCGCCAGCGCGCCGGTGACGGTGAAGATGCCCATTTTGAAAAGATCGCGGCGCGTGACGTCGCCGGTGCTTAAAGCCCGAACAATCTCAGCCCGGTTGTCGCGCGACTTCTGGGCCTCTCTCAAGCGATTCCTTGAAATGGATTGGGGTAGATACATTTTTGATTTCTCCAGATATAGCTAATAGATATCCGGTGGCATGACACGAATGCATTTTCTGCTATGGACTGTGAGTTTGTAGTGGCGGTAATATTTCAGGGTCTAAGGTCAGACCGACTGCCCAAAAATGGCCGCTATTAACCTTAATTGGACGTAAAAAAGCTGTCAGCTCTCCAATGGACGGGAACTAAGGTCGCAGCCATACGACCAAAGTCCCGGCTGGTGGGCAGCCATAGTCCACCGAGCCTTACGGGCGCTTTCAAAGTCAGTCGCAAGTCGAGCGGGATGTAGCGCAGAGCATGCCTAGTACAGCGTCAGACTACCGGCGGCACTCCCTCACCGCCCCGTCAGGAACAGCGCGAACGGCTCCTCGACGGTGCGCTTCAGCAATTGCCGGTAGGGCGCGTAGCAGGCATGGCCCTGCTTGATGCGGCCGAATTCGGCGGAGGTCACCGTCTTGAACGGCACCAGCACGATGGGCGTGGCGACCGGCGTAAGCTGCGCGCCGCGCCCGACTTGCAGCGTGGTCAGGATGCCGTGCAGCTCGCCGCGGATCGTCGGGCGCGAGACGATGATCAGCCGGTATTGCCCATGCTTGTTGGTGACGAGATAGATATGCCCGGATTGGTGCGGGGCCGAGACCGCGCCGCCTTGCGTATATTCGGCGTCGATGCGTTCGGACTCGCTGAATACGAGATTTGAGGCCACCTGATCCCAGCGGATCTGGGTGAGATAGGCGTAGATCGCCTCCGGCTCGCTGAAGGACGGCCTCAGCGTCACATAATCGCCCTCCATCCAGGCGACGGCGGGGCGCGAATAGGAGCCGAGGCCATCAGGCGCGAGGCCCGGCGGCACATCGTTGACGGCGACGGAATTGCGCTGGCGCAGGCTGACGGTCAGCGCTTCCTCCAGCCGCACGAGCGTCGCCAGCGTGAAGGGCCGGCGTCCGGACAGCGCCTTTTCCAGGGTCGAAAGGCTGATTTTCGCGATGGCCGCAAGCTGCTGCCGGGTCATGCGGCGGCGGGCCAACTCTTCGGCGATCAACCCGGCCGCCAGGCGGCTTTCATCCGTCGCCAGCGACTGCTCCAAACGGCGCGACACGTCCATTCCCACTCCGCCCAAACCCGTAACGAACCGCACATATCCGTAAACATGGGGCGGACGCAAGCGCTTCCTTACGGTTCGCGGCGGTTAGGTGCCGAACTATCTTGAACTAGACGCTCGAATGCATCGTCTCAGTCAGAATAGCTTTCGAATGTCAGCTCCCCTTCTGACGGCGACGATGAAGAGGTCCCCCGATGTCCCTACAATATCCCGAAATACAAATGCAACCAAAAATTGTAAATGCGCCGGCTGAGGCCGGCCGTTGATCTCATGTACCGTTCCATTCTGATACGCTTTAGCTTCCTTATGCTTGCGTTTGTCATAATAACGCTCTCGGCGCTGGCGAATGCGCACGCGCCGATTGGAATTCCGTGCGGCCGGGTGACGCCCGTTCCGGCACGCTGCTGTTCAAGGCGGTCGAGGAGGACCGCTACGTCCAGGCGCCGCTGGTCGGCACCGACATCGACATCACCGTCTCCGGGCCGACGGCGCGCGGCCGCGTCACCCAGCATTTCTACAATCCGACCAATGGCTGGATCGAGGGCGTCTATGTGTTTCCGCTGCCGGAGAATGCCGGCGTCGATACGCTGAAGATGGTCATCGGCAACCGGGTCATCGTCGGCGAGATCAAGGAGCGCCAGCAGGCCAAGCAGATTTTCGAGCAGGCCAAGGCCGAGGGCAAGAAGACCGCGCTGATGGAACAGGAGCGGGCGAACATCTTCACCAATTCGATCGCCAATATCGGCCCCGGCGAGACCGTCGTCGTGCAGCTCGAATATCAGCAGACCGTGCCGCAAGTCGGGCAATCAGTTCTCGCTGCGCGTGCCGCTGGTCGTCGCGCCGCGCTATAATCCCAAGCCGGTGGTGCAGACCGTCGACTTCAATGGCGGCGGCTGGGGCCAGGCAAGCGATCCCGTCGCCGACCGCGACCGCATCGAGCCGCCCGTCCTCGACCCGCGCGTCAATGCGCCGGTCAATCCGGTGACGCTGCCGTGCGCTTGCAGGCGGGCTTCCCGCTCGGCGAAGTGAAGAGCCATCATCACACGGTGAAGACCGAAACCGTGGACGACGACACGCGCATCATCAGGATCGAAGGCGCCGTGCCCGCCGACAAGGATTTCGAACTCACCTGGGCCGCGAAATCCGGCACGACGCCGGCGGCCGGCCTCTTCCACGAGCGCCTCGGCGACGCCGATTATCTGCTCGCCTTCGTCACGCCCCCGGCGCTGGAGCAGCAGCAAAAACCGCGCGGCCGCGAAATCATCTTCGTCATCGACAATTCCGGCTCGATGGGCGGCACATCGATCGTGCAGGCCAAGGCCAGCCTCATCTACGCGCTGAAGCGTCTCACCCCCGCCGACCGCTTCAACGTCGTGCGCTTCGACGACACGATGGAACTGCTGTTCCCCACGGCGGTTCCGGCGGACATGGAGCATGTCGGCCAGGCGCACAGCCTTCGTGTCGCGGCTGGAGGCGAGGGGCGGCACCGAGATGGTTCCGGCGATGCGTGCGGCGCTGGTGGACCAGGGCGGGCAGAACAGCGACATGCTGCGGCAGGTCGTGTTCCTCACGGACGGCGCCATCGGCAATGAGCAGCAGCTTTTCGAGACCATCGCCGCCGGGCTCGGACGCTCGCGCGTGTTCATGGTCGGCATCGGCTCGGCGCCCAATTCGCATCTGATGAGCCGGGCCGCCGAACTCGGCCGGGGCAGCGTCGTGCATATCGGCAGCGGCGAGCAGGTCGAGGAGCGCATGCGCGGGCTGTTCGGCAAGCTGGAGCGCCCCGCCGTCACCGATGTGAAGGTGCAGTTCTCCGAGAGCGGCGTCGACGTGACCCCGAAAGTGCTGCCCGACCTCTATGCCGGCGAAGCGCTGAAGATCGCCGCAAAGCTGACCGCTTTTTCCGGCACCATGCAGATCAGCGGCATGATCGGCGACCAGCCCTGGATCGCCAAGCTGCCGCTGAAAGACGCGGCGGAAGGCAAGGGTCTGTCCAAGCTCTGGGCGCGAGCCAAGATCGACGACGCCGAGGTCGGCGTCACGCTCGGCCACATCAGCCAGAGCGCGGCGGATCTGCGCGTGCTCGACCTGGCGCTGGAGCAAGCCTGATCAGCCGCCGGACGAGCCTCGTGGCGGTCGACAAGACGCCGAGCCGCCCGGCCGACGCCCGCCTTTCCCGCGCCGACCTGCCGCTCAACCTGCCCGCCGGCTGGGATTTCGACAAGGTATTCGGCGGCGAGGCGGGCGAAGCCGGTCAGCGGGCGGAAAGCGGCGAGCCGCCTATCACCCATGAGGGTGAGGCGCTGAAGCTGGACGCCGGCTATATCGAGAAAATCGCCGTGACGCAAAAGCCAGGGGCCGCCAATCTCAGCGCCAAGCAACCCGTCGCTAGCGTTGCACTGCCCCGGACGGCGACCGATGCCCGCGTCTATATCGCCATCGGCGCATTACTTCTTATTGCCAATCTATGGCTGGTTGTGCTGGCATGGCGGCGGGAAAAGCGGGGCTGGGAGTAAGTGGGGATGCTCACCGAAACGGCGAAGTTCTTGCATGGACGGCGGCCGCTATCGCGATTGGCGATGGCGGCTGCCGCCTGTTTCGGCGCTGCTCGGCGTCGGCCTGATGGCAAGGGCGCCACGATCCACGCCAAGGCGATGGTGGCGCAAATTCTCCTCGAACGCGCCTTCGAGCGCAGTCTTGCCGCCGGCGAACCGGTCAAGCCATGGTCCTGGGCCGATACCTGGCCGGTCGCCCGGATCGAGGTGCCCCGGCTCGGCGCCAGCGCCATCGTGCTGAAGGGCGGCAGCGGCCAGGCGCTCGCCTTCGGCCCCGGCCTTTTGGACGGCACGCCGGCACCGGGCGAGGCCGGGTCCTCGGTGATCGCCGCGCATCGCGACACGCATTTCAGCTTCCTGCGCGACGTGCGTCCCGGTGACGAGATCCGCGTGACGCGCGGCGACGGCATGATCTTCTGGTTCCGTATCGCCGATGCGCAAATCGTGCCGTGGGACGCATCGGGCATCGACGCGCATGAGGAGGGCCACTGGCTGGTGCTTTCGACCTGCTGGCCGCTCGACGCGGCGACGCAAGGCGATATGCGCTATATCGTCCGCGCGCAGATGGTCGGGCGGCAGATGACCGGCGACCGCCCGCACACGGCGCCGCTCTGAGCGAGCGATGCTTTCGTAATCCACCGCAATAGCGGCGATCCAGTCCTCCGCAGACGCAATAACCTACCGGGTCGCCGCCGCCTTCTTCGAGACCGAGGAGGCAGCGCACGACGCCAAGCTCACGGGGAATCGGGTTATGGGCGGGGCGCTGAACCGGGCGAGAAAGGGCATCGCCGACAGCCACATTAAGAGCAGCCTAGCTTTTGTGAGTTTCGCGAGAGATATTCCGCTCGTCCAACGCTCCTATATTCCGCCCATTCTTGTTTCAGAGAGAGGCGAGGCATGGTCCCGAGGGTTTGACCCGTTCTTGTTCCGGAAGAAGTCGGGTTCGAGACCGGCTCGTCATCTGCGGAATGGCAATTGCAATCCGCGAAGGACCTGGCCGAAGTCCGCCAGCGCATCAATTGGTGCAGGGCTGGGCGACGAGGGTGCATTCATACTGGTAGCTCGAAGCGGTCGGATTCAGGAAGCAGGCGAGGCTGATCACCTTGCCCTGCTTGGTCCAGGGCTCGCGGAAATTGAGCTGGCGCGCCCGCGCCGGCCATTCGGCTTGCGCGGCCTTGATCGCGTCCTGCACCTTCGCGCCCGTCCCCCGCGACGTCACCGTCACGGCGTTGCATTCGGCGCGGAGCGGCCCCGTCAGCGCGGCAAGAACCAGGAGAAAAGCGGGAGAAACCGAGGCGGGAACGGACAATCACGCGAAACTCTCAAATGTCTGCTCGATCCGACATGAGAGGAACGCTATTGAGGCGGGCTAACGCTGTCAATCGGCGGCGCCATGGCTAAGTAATTCCACGCAAGTCCGCCAATATGGCGCAGCGGCCGGTTACGGCGACAGGTCGGTGCGCAGCAGCTCGAAGGCCTCCGAGTTCTCCAACGCGTTCTGCAGCTTGACCTTCAGCACCCGCAGCGTGCAGGGCGCCAGATACCAGGCCAGCGGAATATTGGAGCAAGGCGTATCGGTCCTGTCGGCAAAGGGCTGCACCCATTGGAAGCGCAGCGCCGTCTTGTCGGTGAGGAACACCTGGCGCACGGTCTCGGCGGCCTGCTGGTCCCTGGCCTGCAGCAGCGCCTTGATGTGGGCGGTGATTTCGGCACCGCGGAACGCCTGGGTGCCGCTTGCATTGGTCGCCGGACCCGCCTGCATGTTGCTCGCGACGAGATTGAAGACACTGGCCACCGTCTCGCCCAGATAGATGACCCGAACCTTGACCGGCAGATTTTGCGCGCGGGCGATCTCGTCGACCGCGACCTTGACGGCTGCCGCGATCGTCAGCCCGGAGCCGTCGAAATAGCCGCCATCGACGACGCGGATGCTTTTCGGGCCGAAGCCGTCGAGAAATCCGGCGGGCAGGGCAATCGGGAAGCGCGCGCTCAAGCTGGCGCCCTCGACGAGCGAGATCGTCCGGTCCTCAAAGCTCGGGCTGCCTCTGGAGGCGAGGCTGTTGGCGTAATAGAGAGGGTCGATATTGGACAATACGACAGGCGCGCCGGTATCGACTTCCGTCGCGTTGAAGATGAGCATGGGCACATCGCCCGCCGGATCCCAATAGGAGGCGATCTCGCAACTGACGAAATAATTCTGCGTCGAACAATTGCCCTGCGGCGGCGCGCTTGTTTTCAAGGCTCTGGGCGCCTGCCGGGCGGTGGTCTTGAGCGCGTCGCGCCAATTCTCGCCGAGCGCCTTGCGGAACGCCTGCGCGCGGTCGAGCGAGGGGATCGGCCAGGGCACGATGCGTTGCAGCATGTTCGGAAACAGGCCCGCGCCGACGATGGTGGAGAGCAGATCCTTGGAAAAGAAATCGTCCAGGATCGGCGTCGGCTGCGGGTTGGCGAATGGCTCGACCTCGCCGGCGGGTTCACAGGGCAAGAGGCCGCGCTGCTCCAGGCTCTCCTGCTGCGAGGCGAAAGCGAGCGCGCCAAGACCGCCGCCGGACACGCCGCTGATGGCGAAAACATGGTGCGCGAATGCGGGGCATTTCCGCTGCAGATAATCGAGGAAGTAAGCGGAGCGCATCCCCGCGTAAATTCCCCCGCCCGCCGAGGCGACGATATAGACCGGATATTCCTTCGCCCCGAAGGCGGCGCTGTCGCGCCTCGCCGCCAGCCAGCTCAGGAACTGCTGTTCGCCCTTCAGCGGCCCGGACGCGACCGGACGGGCGGGCACGGTATTGCCGTGTGTGACGCCGAGCGCATCGATGACCACCACCCAGATGAGCAATATTCCAGCGAAGGGAATGCCGGTCTGCCGGCCATAAAAGAACAGCCCACCGAGGAAGGCGTAGGCGAGCATGGCGTACAGGACGATGGTGTTGGTGGAGCCGACGTAGTTGAAGAGGTTTTCCGGATAATAGGCGAACAGCAGCGACAGGACGACGAAGGCGGCGATCGACGTGACGAATATGGAGGCGATCAGCCGCGAGGATTTCGGCCGGTCCGGGAATTTGAACACGCGATAGGCGAACAGGGCCTGGAGCACGATCGTCTCGATGGCGACGAGTGCGGTGAAGATGTAAAGCCCGCCGCCTCCCGGATGGGCGCCGATGACGCTCCAATATTTGTAGAGCAGGATGGCGGGAAGCAGCACGGCGACCGTCGCGGCGATCGCAAAGCGCAAGGCCAGGCTTTGCACCTTTTCGAACAGCTTCAGCGTCACGGCGTTCGCGATATAAAGCCAGGTGGCCAGCGCGACGAAGAACAGCACCATCTTCGGCAGATATTGCGCGCAAGTCACGAAAGTGCTGGCGACGCCCGGGTCGGCCGGCGGCAAGATCCCGAGGCTGCTCAGCAGCTCGGCCTTGCACGAGATTTCGATCTCGTTGATCAGCTTGGCGATCTCGCTCGCCTGGATGCCGAGAAAGTCAAAGAACAGTCCTATCGCCACAAAGCCCAAGATCGCGGCCGGCAATATAAACAGGACAATGGTTTGCGAGATGCTGGTCTTCGCCGTTCCGTCCGCCGCCATGTCGTTCATCTCCCCCAAACGACGCCAATTCAGCCCCGTGCTATTTCGTCTATTTCTGCAGGCAGACGATCGAAAAGACGCTTCCGCCCTGGCTGCGATCGACCAGGACTTTGTTCGTATTGGCGGGGCACTGGACGGGCTGACGCTGGCCTCCGCATTGCACGTTGAGCGTGGGGCTGTTCACGTCGACGGATCGCGACTCGAACGGGCGCACATCCATCGACATGCCCTGCGCCGTGACCGTGACCGGTTCCGGGCATTTCTGCCGTGCATTGCCGAGATATTGCTGCGCGGAGGCGATGCTCGGGCTCAGCAGAAAAGCCAGCAGCGCGGCACAAGCGAAATTCGACCGATGCGAGACGGTTATTACGCCGGTGATCATGGTTCAGTTCCTGTCAGATCGTTAACTGGAAGCGTTCCGGCTGTTCGCGCGAGCGATGCTGGAAAGCCACCCGCAGAATTGAGCGCAAGATGACTTTAATGTGGGATGAACGACAGCGAATGCCCCCAAGCATCACCGCCGTCCCGATGACGTGCCCCCGGACGATCCGGGTGTCGCCAACCTATCAAACGCGCATGAGGTTTGGCGAGCGGCAAAATCGGGGAGTCGGCGCGCGAGGGGGGCGTCCGGTGCGTCCGCGCCCGCGCGAAGTGTCTCGCCCGCGCATATTGAGCTGGGCGTGAGCGATCATGGGGATGTATTTCGGTGGGTGGAACGAGGGGCCCCGCGCGATCCCCCGCTCATCGGGGAGAGGCATCCGGCCGCTCCCGTCAGCTGAAAGGACGAACGGTCATGCCTGATGTCGCCTGCTACTTCAGTCCGCAATCGGGCTTCGCCTATCTCGGACATGACCGTCTTATCCGCATCGCCGCCGAGAATGGGGCGTCCATCCTCTGGCGGCCGGTCGACATCGCCAAGGTTTTCGCCGAGAGCGGCACGACCTCCCCGGCGAAGCAGTCCCCGGTCCGGCTCGCCTATCGCCGGATGGATATGGCGCGCTATGCCAAGGCGCTGGGGCTGCCGCTCAACGCGGTGCCGCCGTTCTGGCCGGTAAATACCATTCCGGCCTGCCGGATGATCATCGCCGCCGAACGCTCCGGAGCGGACACGGCCGCCTATATAGGCGCGGTGTTCCAGGCTACCTGGACGCGGGACATGGATGCCTCCGCAAGCGCGACGCTCATGCTGCTGGCGAACGAGCTTGGCCTCGATGGTGAGCGCCTCGCACGCATCGCCGACAGCCCGGAGACAGCGGATACCTTGGAGCGCTACACGGCGGAAGCGGTCGCGGCCGGAGTGTTCGGCTCGCCCACCTACGTCATCGACGGCGAACTTTTCTGGGGACAGGACCGGCTCGATTTCGTCGCCAACCGGCTCGAGGCGGTATCGTGAGCGGCCCGGT
The DNA here is from genome assembly GCA_963731855.1 of uncultured Alphaproteobacteria bacterium. GTDB lineage: Bacteria > Pseudomonadota > Alphaproteobacteria > Rhizobiales > Rhodomicrobiaceae > R-RK-3. The sequence continues at coordinate 231,496 of CAVSXH010000009.1, forward strand.
CGTTATCATCGGGGCGGGGCAGACAGCGGCACAGGCCGTCACGACCCTGCGGGGCAAAGGCTTTGACGGGCCGATCGTCCTGTTGGGCGATGAACCCCACCCACCTTATCAGCGCCCGCCGCTGTCGAAGGCGTTCCTCTCCGGCGAGATGACCGCCGACCGGCTCGAGCTCAAGGGCACGCATTTCTACGAACAGCACAATGTCGATCTGCGGCTCGGGACTCGCGTGGTGCGGCTCGATCCGCGCGAGCGCAAGGTCGAGCTCTCCGGCGGCGTCTCGGTTGCCTATGACAGCGTCCTCATCGCGACGGGCGCGCGGGCGCGGCGCATTCCCATCCCCGGAGCGGACCTCCAAGGGGTGCACTTCATTCGCGGCATCGACGATGCGGGGCGTCTTCGCGATGCGCTTCAGCCGGGCGCGCGGCTTGTCATTATCGGCGGCGGCTATATCGGCCTGGAGGTTGCGGCGAAAGCGCGCCAGCTTGGCGCCGCGGTGACGGTCGTGGAGAGCCAGCAACGCGTCCTCGCGCGGTGTGTCGCAACGCCGATGTCGGAGTTTTTGACTGCGCAGCACCGCGCCGAAGGCGTCGAGATCCTGACGGGAGCGGGGGTCGAGGCGATCGAGGGCGGCATATCCGCCGAAGCCGTCCGACTCGCGGATGGCCGGCGGCTTGATGCGGACGCCGTTCTCATCGCCGTCGGCGCGGTTCCGAACCAGGAGCTTGCCGCCGAGGCCGGGATTGCCGCCACGAACGGCATTCCGGTCGATGCGGCGACCCGCACCGCCGCTCCCGGCATTTATGCGGCGGGGGATGTCGCCCTTTTCCCGAGCGCGCGATACGCCCAGTTGGTCCGCCTCGAATCTGTGCAGAATGCCATCGATCAGGCGAAGGCCGCGGCGGCTTCCATGCTGGGCGAGCCGACCCATTACGATCCGGTGCCTTGGTTCTGGTCGGATCAATATGACCTGAAGCTTCAGATCGCCGGGCTTTCCACCGGGCACGACCGCACCGAACTCGACGGCAGTCCCCAGGAGCGGCGCTTCAGCCTCCGCTATTTCCGCGACGGCCGGCTGATCGCCGTCGATTCCATCAACGACCCGCGCTCCCACATGCTGGCGCGCCGCGCTCTCGCTGAGCCGCAGGAGGGGAAGGCCGCGCCGTGACGCGCCTCCTGCGCCGGCTCTGGCATGGCGCTTGCAAATCCACGCCTTCGGCGCAAAGCCATCACCTCGAAGGAGCAAACGTCCCATGAAACGTTCGGACCTCACGGAGAAGATCCTCGACATCAAGCGCGAAAAGGGCTGGACGTGGAAATTCATCACCGGCCAGATCGGCGGCATGTCGCCGGTGCTCGTCGTCGGGGCGCTGCTCGGCCAGATGAAGCTCGTCAAGCCGCTCGCCGCGAAGGCCGGCGAACTGTTCGGCCTCTCGCCCGCCGAGACGGCCATGCTGAACGAGGTGCCCTATCGCGGCGACGGCACGCCGATGCCGCCGACCGACCCGCTGATCTACCGCTTTTACGAGCTGGTCATGGTCAACGGCCCAGCCTGGAAGGCGCTGATCGAAGAGGAATTCGGCGACGGCATCATGTCGGCAATCGACTTCGACATGGACATAGAACGGCTGCCGAATCCGAAGGGCGACCGCGTGAAAATCACCATGAGCGGCAAGTTCCTGCCTTACAAATATTACCACAATGAGCAGGGGCTTCCCGACTACGGCTTCAAGGAAGAGTAGAGCCTGTTCCATTCCGCACTGCACCGCGTGCGGCCGCCGGCGGTAGAATGCCATCGCCCACAATTACGAAAGGCGCCGATAAGGGGGGCGCTTTCATGTCGGGGGAGTTCTTGCTATAGCAGGGTGATATGACAAGGATTGGGGGCAAGGGTGGATCGGATTTTCCTTGGTCGCGGGGCATCCGCTAACGCATTCCTATGGCCGTTTCCCGTCCCAAAGCGGTTCCTGGCGACAGCCGCCACCCTATTTGGCGCATTCTGGCTGGCGCACTGCATCTCCGCCGCCGCGCCGCCCGCAATGGCGAAAGCGGCGGAAGCGGCGAAGCCTCCCGTGAAAATCGCCATTCTCATCAACACGACCAGCACCCAGTGCTTCGACAATGGCGACGTGCCCGCGGTCAAGCGCCTGGTCGCGCTTCGGCGGGATCGCATCAACGAAGCTGGCGGGATCGCCGGCCGCCGCCTGATCCTCGAATTTCTCGACGATCAGGCCGACGGGAAAAAGACCATTGCCAATGTCCGGTCGGCGATCGCCGACAAGCAGACCGTCGCAATCATCGGCTTGCAGAATTCAACCCGCGCCAAGGAGGTTTTCGACACAGCAGGCGAGGAAATCAAGTCAAGCGGCATGCCGTGGATCTCGAGCCTGTCGGTGAACAGCGCTGTTCGAGGACTTTCCGACCGTCTTCACCATGCGCGGGGCGCAGGAATATGACAGCATCCCCGTCATGGCGCAGTTCATGCGCGACATGAAGTTCAACCGGCCGGCATTCATCGGCTTGAAGGACCAGGTCTTCAGTACCGCCCTGAACGAGGGCATGAAGGAGCGGATGGCGCCGCTTACCTTCGCGGCGGACATTCAGATGCCGCTCGTCGACGACAAGCTCGAACCGGCCGCGATCACCGCGATGGTCGAAGAGATGAAGCGTGCCAATCCGGATTTCCTCGTCGCAAGCCTCGGCGGCAATCGCATGCCGGCCGTGCTGAAGGCGCTCGAAGAGGCGGGAATGAAGCTGCCGATGTTCGTGTCGGGGCGGCTGGAGACGATCTTTGCCTCGGGCGAGGTCACCTATTCGGGCGACCTCTATCAGCTTGCCTCCGATGGCCTGCCGGATGCCTATAATGACCGCGTACGCAGACGTGTTTCCAGCACGCAGGCCGAGCAGTGGATGTTCGAGGGGCGGCGCAATTCGAAAGCGACGGGCTGGACCTCGGGCGAGTGCAAGAAGCGCCCGGACGACGTCGAGCCGAATGTGCTGTCGAGGGCCAATCTGCGGGCGATCGGCGTCGGGCTGCAATATGGCGACATGGTCGGCCTGATCGCCGAAACGCTGAAATCGGCGGACCAGCCGGCCGATCATGTGGCGCTGCGGGCCAAGGTCGTCGAAGGCATCAGGACGAATTTCGAGTTCGGGCGCGGGGTTTTCCCCGGCGAGGTTGAAAACTGGTCGTTCCGTCCGGCGTCGCGTGCCGCGGCAAGGACGCCGCTGATCGTCACGCGGCCGAAAGGACTGGGGACCGAGCAACTCGCTCCCGTCCAGTATGTGGCCCTGAAGAACGACGCGATGCGGCGGATCCAAACGCTCTATCTCGACATCGATCTGACGCGCGCATTCCGCATCGACGACAAGGAGAAGAGCTTTGTCGCGGAGTTCTATCTGTCGATGCACAGCGACAAGAACGAAAGCCTGGACCAGATCGAATTCGCCAACGCCTTTATCGACCCGCAGACCAACAATAAGCAGATCACGATACGCCCGCTGCATCAGGGCGGCGCCAGCGATGCATATCCCGACAAGATGAAAATCTACGCCGTGTCCGGCAAGTTCATGTTCGAGCCGGGTTTCGGCAATTACCCGTTCGACACTCAGCGCTTCTCGATCGACATCCGGTCAAAAACCGGCGATGCGCCCATCATCCTTCAGGCTTCGCCGGCCGCGCTCCGCGATCAGATCGTCGATTCAGAAGGGTGGCAGGTCAGAAGCCAGTATGTCGGCTACGATCAGGATTTCCTGCCCATCATCAACTCCAAGAGCCACGAGCGGAGCATCGTACCGTTCTACAAGGGCAGCTTCGTCTGGGTGATGAAGCGCGAGGCAACCGATTATTTCCTGACCGTCGTCGTGCCGCTCGCGTTCATCATGGCGATCGCCTATCTCGCCATCTTCATTCCGCGCGGGCATTTCGAGGCCATCGTCACTATACAGGTGACGGCGCTCCTGTCCGCCGTTGCGCTTTACCTGACGATATCCAAGGTCGCCTCCGACGAGGCGACCGTCTCCGACAAGATCTTCCTGTTCGACTACATGCTGATCAGCCTGATGATCGGCATCTCGATTCTGCGGGTGAACAGGGCCTTGGGGAGAGTGCCGTATCTGGATGAGGCGCTCGGCGTCATCCATGTGGTGTTCATCCCCATCCTCGTCGCGCTGATGACGCTCTACGTGATCGGTTCGAGTGGGTCCGACGGCCAGACGGCTTCCGCTTTCTTCCCGGCGGTGCGGGATGCCATCATGCGATGAGAGGCGCCGCCCTGCTACCCGGCGAGGTGTGTGTGTCGCCGAGCCGGCATGACGGCGCCCCCTCCAGGGGAGGGGAGCTTACTTGACAAGATAGTTGCGGTGTACCCACTCGCCCTTTTTCGAGCGGACGCCGACGAATAGCGACTTGTCCGCATCGCGTACTTCCTGCTGCGCCAGCCCGGCAATCTCCTGGCTGCTCTGTTTGCCGGTTTCGGCGTTGGCGAGGAACTCGCTGACGGCGGCGGTGGCCGGCGGCGCTGCGGACGCGGCGTTGGCGTTGGCGCTTTCGCCGATCGCCTCGGTGACGCTGGCGGCAAGCAGCTTGCTCCACATCTTGCGGAACAGCGCATTCGAGGGATAGAGATCGGCGCTGTTGATCCGGCCGTTCACGGCGAACACATAGCCGATAATATCGTCGCCGCCCGTGCCCTGGCTTTCCAGCGCCTTGATGTAGTCGCCGCGCGAGGCTTGCAGTTTTTCATTCTCCAGCGAGAGCTGCAAGCTGGTGTCGGACAGCGCCGAATTGACCGGCTGTTGCAGCCCGCCCGACAGTTTGCTCTGCGTTTTGACGACCTCGTCCCAGATCCTGCGCTGCCGCTCGCTGGTTTCATCGCCTGCGTTGGCAGACTGGCGCTGGGCGTTCGATTGCGAGACGTCCTGGGGCGCGGGAGCGGCGGCGAGGGGAGCCTTCATCGCCAGCTTCGCCTCACGCGACGGCAAGGATTCGGCTGAGCTCGAAAAGCGGGCGGCGTCTTCCGTGCCGCGTCCGCTCCAGCGTCCATGCTCGACGCAGAATGAAGCCAGCGGCACTTTGCCGGATTTGGGCGGCAGGACGAAGCTCACGGTGACCACGCGGTCCTGCCGGCCGCCCTTCACGATGTCGCCCGATTGGATGAAAATCTCCGGTATTGCCCTTGTTCCGGATCTGCAGCTCGTTGACCGAACCGGTTTCGATTACCTCCACCACGCCCTTGTCGAGCGCCTCCTGAAGGGTGAGCGGCACCGGTCCGGCCGCGCTCTTGCCGTGGACGAAATACACCGAGAGGTTCTGATGCGTGAACGGACCGGAAATGCGCGGGGCCTCTTCGGCATGCGCGGCTCTTGGCAAAGCCAGCAATGATGCTGCCGACAAGGCAGCCGCGAGGGCTAACAGAAAATGCATGGCAGTTCTCCGTCCTGATCGCAAATGAACGAGATGATATCGGCAGCAAAGAGCACGCATGGAGGCGCGCAGACTGGATGCGACGATGCGAAATGCTTAGGCTAACGGGGAAACTATGGAGCTATATTTACCTCGCCGTAGCGTTTGTAACCCGTACGCTATGCGCCGGGAAATGAACCATGGCTGAAGACCGCGTACCGGCGGCGTTCACCTGTCAGAGCGGCCGCGCGGGCCGGTCCGGCTTGATGTCCAGGATCGCCAGCCCCGCCGGCGTAAGATACGGCCGGAACAGGCTCATCACCTGTAACGCGCCCCAATTGACGTGCTCGCGCGTGACCTGCGCGATGCCATGCCGGGACCGCAAATAATCGATCCAGTAGGTGGCGACGATCCAGGCGTTGACGATGAGCTGTTCGATCTCCTCGGGGCGCGCTTCGATAAGGCCGGCGCGGCTTTGGCCATCCAGCACGCGGCGGACCTCGGCCTGGCCGTAGTCCGACAGGGCTTGCAGCCGGGGCCGCAGCGACGGCGCCAGGCGATGGATCAAACCGCCGTCGCGATAGAAAAACCGCCATTCCCACATCAGCTTGAACCAGCCGCCCAGATAGGCGCCATATCGCTCGGGATCGCTGCCGGCGGCGGCGACCTGACGCAGCTCTTGCTCGAACGCCCCGAACAGCGCCTCCAGAATCTGCTGCTTGCGATTGAAGTGGTAGTAGAGGTTGCCTTCGTTGATGCCGACGGCGGCGGCGATCTGGGCGGTCGTCACGTCGGCCGGGCCACGCTCGTTGAACAGCTCCCGGCAGGCCGCAAGAATCCGCGCGCGGGTGTTCTGGCGCGTCCTGGTTGCCGTGTTTTCCGCCATGCTCGCGTTCCTCCGGCCGGCCGGCCGTACTTCCCGTCCATCTAGAAGCCGATTGACAGATTTAAGGTAAACACCTTAGATTTCAAAGCTGCATCGCGAGCGCACCGCCGTCAATACGCATCCTTCGCGCTTCAACAATCATTATGAGGGCGCCATGGCACAGTCGGAGATGGCCGGTCAGCCGAACGGCGACACTTCGCGGGCGGCCGGAGACGCCCCGGCGGAGCATTACGACGTGCTGATCGTCGGCGCGGGCCTGTCCGGCATCGGCGGCGCCTGCGATCTGCAGCGGAATTGTCCGTCCAAGAGTTTCGCGATCCTGGAGAGCCGCGACGCGATCGGCGGAACCTGGGACCTGTTCCGCTATCCCGGCATCCGTTCGGATTCGGACATGCACACGATGGGCTATCGCTTCCGGCCATGGGGCGGCGAGAAGGCCATCGCCGACGGTCCCGACATTCTGCAATACATCCGCGACACGGCCAAAGAGTTCGATATCGAGCGCCGCATCAAGTTCGGCCACCGCGCCCGGCGCGCCACATGGGATTCCGCTAAGGCGCAATGGATGGTGGATGTGGAGGCCGGACCGGAGGGAAAGCCCGTCCGCTACACGTGCAATTTCCTCTACATGTGCAGCGGCTACTATGATTATGCCGACGGCTATATGCCCGGCTGGCCCGGCATGGACCGGTTCGCAGGCCGCATCGTGCATCCGCAGCGATGGCCGGACGATCTGGACTATGCGGGCCGCCGCATCGTCGTCATCGGCAGCGGCGCGACGGCGGTGACGCTGGTTCCAGCGATGGCCGAAAAGGCCGCGCACGTCACCATGCTGCAGCGTTCGCCGAGCTATGTCGCCGCTCGCCCCGCCAGGGACGCCATCGCCAATTGGATGAACCGGCGGCTGCCGGCGAGCATGGCGCACGGGCTGACCCGCTGGAAGAACGTCTTCTACGGCATGTACATCTACCGTCTGTCGAAGCGCAAACCCGAGATGATGAAGGCCGCGCTCATCAACCTGGTGCGCGAGCAGCTCGGCCCGGACTACGATGTCGATAAGCATTTCACGCCGCGCTACAACCCGTGGGATCAGCGCCTTTGCCTGGTTCCGGATGCCGATCTGTTTGCGGTCATCCGCGAAGGCAAGGCATCGGTCGTGACCGATGAGATCGAGAGCTTCACCGAAACCGGCCTGCTGCTGCGCTCCGGCGAAAGGCTCGATGCCGATATCATCGTCACCGCCACCGGCCTCAGGGTGAGGTTGATGGGCGGCATGGAGGTCGCCGTCGACGGCGCTCCGGTCGATCTGTCGAAGACGATGACCTATAAGGGCACGATGTATAGCGACATTCCCAATCTGGCCTCGGCCTTCGGCTACGCCAATGCCTCCTGGACGCTGAAAGCGAGCTGGCCTCGAACTATCTCTGCCGTCTGCTGAATTATATGGATGCGCGCGGGTTTGACTGGTGCGCGCCGCGCCGGCAATGACCCCTCCATCGTCGAGGAACCCTCCTTGCCGCTGACCTCCGGCTATGTCGAACGGGCGCGGCATATGATGCCCAAGCAGGGTTCGAAGCGGCCATGGAAGCTGTATCAGAACTATCTGATGGACCTGACCTTCATGCGGTTCGGTTCCGTCAATGACGGCACGATGGAATTCGGGCGCATCGGATCTGACCGCCGCCGCGCCGCTTGATCGAGGGGGAAATGGGCTTGCCGTAGATAATGGCTTTGCAGGATAAGACCGCCGTCGTTACGGGGGCGGCGGGTGGCATCGGCCGCGCCATTGCGCTCTCGCTGGCAAGGCGCGGCTGTCATCTGGCCCTCGCCGATGTGAACGAAGCCGGGCTCACGGAAACAGCGAAACTCATCGCCTCGAACCGCGTGCGCGTCAGCCGGCACCGGCTCGACGTCGCCGACCGGGGAGCCGTGGCTGCCTTTCCCGAGGTCGTCGCCGCCGAGCACTCCGGCGTCGACATCCTGGTCAACAATGCCGGGGTCGCCGTCGGCGGCACGTTCGACGACGTGAGCGAAGAGGATTTCGAATGGCTCTTCGAGATCAATTTCTGGGGCGTGGTGCGCATGACGCGCGCCTTCATGCCGCTGCTGAAATCCAGCACCGACGCCCGTATCGTCAATCTCTCCAGCATCTTCGGCATTATCGCGCCGGCCGGCCAGACGGCCTATTCGGCGAGCAAATTCGCGGTGCGTGGCTTTTCGCAGGCGCTGCGGCATGAGCTGGAGGGAACGCGGATCGGCGTCACGGTGGTGCATCCCGGCGGCGTCGCGACAAGCATCGCCGATCATGCGCGCGCCCCCAAAGGCGCATCGGCGGAGGATCTCGCCCGCCGCCGCGAATGGGCGAACAAGCATCTGAAGATGCCGCCGGAGAAGGCCGGCGAGATCATCGTCGAGGCCATCGAGCATCGCCGGCCGCGCGTGCTTGTCGGTGCCGATGCGAAGCGGGTCTCGATCATCGAGCGCATCGCGCCGGTGTCCTATTGGAAGATATTGCAGCGTCTGCAACGGGACTGAGCGACGGATTGAACCGAGCGCGGCTCGCGGTCGTCAGAGGAGCAGGCCTGGAGATTACCGCAATGCAATCGGCTACCGTTTCTGCGAATTCGCTACCCGTTTGTTCTCGATGTGGATTTGGCCACAGGCGGCGATCCGCCGGCTGGTCGCATCGCGCGCGGACCTGGCCCCGCTAGCGCTCGCCGCCATAGCCGGGATCTATGTCGCATTCCTCGTCGTCGTCTTCGAGGCGCCCGGACTTGGCGCGTTGCTGCGGAGTTGGCACCTCCTCCTGATCGGCGGGCTCGCCGGCGTGGCCGCGCTCTACGTCGCCGCAGGGCTGGCGTTCCTGGCCGGCAGGCTGCTCGGGGGAACGGCCACATATGCGGAATTGCGCAGAGCGCTCGCCTGGACGGCAATCCCCAACATTTTTGCCCTGACGCTGCTCGCGGCCGCCGGGCTAGCCTTATACGTGCTCGGATTATTGATGAACCCGTCTAATCGCGCGCTGGAAGATGGGTTTGGTGTCTTCTTTCTCATGGTTCTAACCGCTCCGCTCGGTCTGTGGGGGCTGATCGTGACCATCCGCGCGCTTGCAGCGGTACAGGATTTCGGCGCATTCCGATCCGCGCTGAACCTGGCATTCGTTTGCGGCGTGCTCTGGTATGCCATCCACGCTTTGGGAGCGGAGCTGCACGCCCGGCTGCCGTCTTTCGTGATGCCGAACGACGCGATGCTACCCGCACTGGAGCCCTACGAAAGGTTCCTGACCGGTTCGTCGGCCAGCCCCGAGCGAGGCGATGTTGTTGTGTTCTCGCGGCGAAGAACTCATCCGCATTACGGCAACATCACCGATCATTATGTGAAGCGCGTCGTCGGGATTGCCCGGCGAGCAGATCGGGATGGAAGGTGGCGTGCTCAGCATCAATGGCGAGGTGGTGAAGCGGCAGCGGCAAAGTGACTTCGCCCTCACCGGCCCGAACGGGCAGCAGAGCGCGGTGCCCCGCTTCACCGAGACGCTGCCGAACGGGGTTTCCTACGACGTGCTGGATTCGGACCCGCAGAGGACGATCGCCGGTGCGCCGCTTTCGGTGCAGGCGGAGGAATATTTCGTGCTTGGCGACAACCGCGACAACACCGAGGATTCACCAGACAACTACCTGAGTCCGGCGGTCCGTTTTCACAGCGGCCTTGTGGGGCGCGACCGCCTCGGCGGCAAGGCCTTGCTGGGCCATCATCGATGATCCGCCGCGTCAGCTGCCTCGGCGATGCAGAATCCGGCCAATCAGATTCATCAGGATTTGCGCGGCGAGGATCGCAGTGGTGCCGGTGTGGTCGTAGTCGGGCGCGACCTCGACCAGGTCGATGCCGACGATCGTCCCGCGCTTCGCCAGCCCGGCGAGGATCTCCAGCACCTCGTAATAGAGGAAGCCGCCATGGCTCGGCGTGCCGGTGCCCGGCGCGATCGACGGGTCGAAGCCGTCAATGTCGATCGTCACATAATAGCGCACGCCCGCCGGAATGCGCTCCAGCACGCCGTCCGCGCCGAGCTTGCGCGCCTGCCGCACCGACAGGATGTCCGATCCCATGCGGCGCGCGTCCTCATAGCCTTCGCGCGCGGTCGACGACACGTTGCGGATGCCGATCTGCGACAGGCCGGTGACGTAAGGCTTCTCGGCGGCCCGGCGCATCGGATTGCCGTGGCCGTAGCGGACGCCGTGCCGCTCATCGACGAAATCGAGATGCGCGTCGATCTGCACGATGTGGATCGGCGTCTCGCCCTCGAAGGCGTTGATGCAGGGGATGTTGATGGAATGATCGCCGCCGAGCACCACCGGGATCGCACCGGCCTTGAGGATCTTGCGCACGCCATATTCGATATTGGCGTGGCTGCCTGTCGTGTCGGTGTGGATGATATCGGCGTCGCCGATATCGACGATGCGCGTTGCCTCGGCGGGCAGATAGACGACGTCGTCCTCGTGGTCATAGGCGCCCGCATGGCCGAAGGAGAACAGCGTGGAGGCCTCGCGGATCGCGCGCGGCCCGAAGCGTGCGCCAGCGCGCCACTGCGTGCCCATGTCGAACGGCGCGCCGAGCACCGCGACATCGGCGTCGATCGCGTCCCAGTCCTGGACATACGGGTATTTGCCGAAGGTGCAGATGCCGACGAAGGGCAGATTCAGCCGGCCCGATTCATACCCATGCGCCATCCGTCAATTCCCCTTTCGCTTGCTCGCCGTCATGCCTCGCCCGCTTGCTTGCTCAGCTCTACTCGCGATGCCTGTTTCCCGTCCTGATGCCCCACGCGGCGGAATTCCTTCAGAAACCGGCTGATCAATGGATGGTCCTTATCGTTCTGGCGCAAGGCGGCGAAATGCTGCGAGACGAAAGCATAAGTGTCGGGCCGCAGCCGCCGCATCTCGCGCCGCGCGACCCATTGATCGGCAATGTGGCAGGGCAGGAAGCCGATGAACCGCCCGGACAGGATCATCATCGCCTGCGCCTCCATCTGCACGACGCTGGCGCTCGCGCGCGGATGGTTGGCCCGGTAGAGATCGTCGAAATGCCGGTAGCCGCGCACCGAAAACAGCGCGCGCTTCGATATGCTCCTGCGTGATCTCGGCCTGTGGCAGCGTGAAAAGCGGATGGCCGGCGCCGCAATAGAGCCCGTGCGGCTCGCTGTGCAGCGTCCGATAGACGACGCCGGGCGCTTTCTGCGAGAACGGGCCGATGACGAGATCGTGGACGCCTTCGGACGACCGCCTGTTCGAGCTGTTGCGGCGTGCCGAGGCGAAGCTCGATGAACACCCCTTCCGCATCCGCCATGAAGCGGCCCAGCGCCGATTGCAGCGCCAGTTTGGGATGGCTGATGATGCCGTCGACGATGCCGAGCCGCAGCCGCCCGACCAGCTGGCCCCGGTCGCGTCCGATGCGCGCCTCGAACGTCTCGATGTCCTCGAATAGCTGCTTGACCGCCGCATAGGTGGAGCGGCCGAAATTCGTCACCCGGAAGCCGCCGCGTCCGCGCTTGCAAAGCTCGCCGCCTAGCCGGCGTTCGAGCGCGCTCAGATGCGTGCTGAGCGTCGAGGGCGACAGGTTGAGCGCGATCTGCGCTTCGGCGAATCCCCCGGTCTCGACGAGCGTCATGAACACGCGCAGCAGGCGCAGATCGATATTGTCGAGCCTTCTCATGACGCTGATCCGGCTGAGGTTGTCCACCTCGACCTACACTTTGATGTTTTTCGAAGTAAGCTTCAAATAAATTCCATTTCTCCGAATGTTTCAATTGCTATCCTGAGTGCAAGGCGCGACCGGAAATGCCGCTTAGTCAATGCGCTAGCGCCTGGCGGCAGATGCCTGCCGCGCGAGTGCATCGCGACCGAAAAAGAAACGAGGGATCCATGCGCCAGCTCACTTTCATCTCCGCCTCTGTTCGCCGTCGGTCTCGCCGCGAGCCAGCCGGCCGCCGCCCAGGACACCATCCGGATGCTGGCGCCGACCTGGCCAGGCTTCGCGCCCGTCTGGGTCGCCAACGACATGGGCTACTTCAAGGATCAGGGCCTGGAGGTCGACATGCGCTTCGAGGACGACCGCTCGAACGTGCTGGCGGCGATGGCGCGCGGCGACATCGAGGTCGATATGCGCACCGTCGGCGAGCACCAGGGCCGCCCGCGCGACGACACGACGCCCGGCATCATCATCGGCACGATCGACAAATCGGTCGGCGGCGACGGCGTCATCGTCGACGGATCGATCAAAAGCGCGGCCGACCTGAAGGGCAAGATCGTCGCCGCCGAGCCGAACATCCCGGCGCGGCTGCTGCTTCAGCTTGAGCTGAAGAAGGCCGGGCTGACGCTGAACGACCTCACATTGAAGCAGATCGCCACGGCCGACACGGTGGCCGTGTTCGCCGACACATCCGTCGCGGCGGTCGCCACCTATGAGCCGTTCATGTCGCAGGCGGTCAAGAGCCATGCCGGGCCGCAATGCCGAAGATCATCGCCGTCGTCCAAGGACAGCGACATCATCATCGACATCATCACCGCCCGGCAGGACGATCTCGCCGCCAAGCCGGAGAAATATGTGAAATTTCTGGGCGGCATCTACAAGGCGGTCGCGCTGTATAAATCCGACCCGGCCAAGTTCATCAAGCTCGCCGCGCCGCATTACAATCTGAGCGAGGCCGAGGTGAAGGAGATCCTCGACACCAGCCTCGTCTACACCTCGCTGCCGGACACAATCGACTATATCGGCAGCAAGGACAAGCCCGGCAAGCTCTACGGCATTTTCGATACCGTCATGGCGCTCAACCTCGAAAACGGCGCCGCCGACGTCAAATTGCAGGCCGCCCAGCAGATCGACCCGCAGCGTCGTCGCAAAGCTCGCGAAGGAGAAATGAGTGAGCGGAGAGGGCGCGGCAGCGGAAGGCCTCGGTATTCCACCTGGCTGAGGACCGGCCGGACGATGCGCCGCGGAGCCGGTTCCCGTCGCGCCGCGCCTGTTCGCCTTTCGCGGCCAGCTTCGCCGCCGCACCTCCCTCGCGATCGGCGCTCGGCGCCTCGGCGGCGACGCTGCTCGCCTGGGAGGCGGTGGCGCGCGCCGGGCTGGTCAACCCGCTTTTCTGCCCGGCGCCGTCGGCGGTCATGGCCGCGCTCGTCCAGATGACGCTGTCGCAGGATCTGCTTTGGCACGCCTGGGTCTCGACCGCTACGCGTCTGGATCGCCTTCGCGCATCGCCGCCGTGATGGCCATCCCGATCGGCATGCTGATGAGCAGCTATCGCGCCGATCGGCGCGGCGCTCGAGCCGATGATCGATTTCATCCGCTATCTGCCGGTGCCGGCGCTGGTGCCGCTGTCGATCATCTGGTTCGGCGTCGGCGAGAACACCAAGATCTTCCTGCTCTGGCTCGGCACCTTCTTCCAGCTCGTGCTGCTCGTCGCCGACGACATGCGGCGGGTGCCGAACGAATATTTCGAGATCGCCCGCACGGTGGGCGCCAATCAGCGCCAGCTCCTGACCGATGTCGCCTTCCGCGCCATGCTGCCCAATCTCGTCGACAGCCTGCGCATTACGCTCGGCTGGTGCTGGACCTATCTGATCATCGCCGAGATCGTCGCGGCCGACCGCGGCCTCGGCTTCGTCATCTGGACGGCGCGCCGCTATATGAAGACGCCCGAAGTGATGGCCGGCGTCGTCGCCATCGGCATTATCGGCCTGATCACCGATCAGCTTCTGCGCCTTCTCCACCGGCGCGCGTTCCGCTATTTGTGAGGCGATATGAGCGATGCAGCCTCATCTCGCCTTCGAACGCGTCACAAAGCGCTTCGGCACCGTCGAGGTGATCGCCGAGCCGTTCAGCCTGTCGATCGCGCGCAACGAATTCGTCGTGTTTCTCGGCCCCTCCGGCTGCGGCAAGACCACCTGATGCGCATGGCCGGCGGGCTCGACGAGCCGTCGAGCGGCGTGGTCGACCTTGCTCGGCGAAGTCGATCCGCAAGCCGGACCGGCGGCGCGGCATGGTCTCGCAATCCTACTCCTCCTTTCCATGGCTGACGGTGGCCGAGAACATTTCTTTCGGCATGCGCTACCGCAACGACCTGTCCGCCGCCGAGAAGCGCGAGCGCCGCGATCACTATCTGGCTCTGGTCGGGCTCAGCGATTTTGCCGATGCCTATCCCGGACATGTTTCCGGCGGCATGCGCCAGCGCGTCGCCATCGCCCGCACGCTCGCCGCCGGCTCGGAAGTGCTGCTGATGGACGAGCCGTTCGGCGCGCTCGACGCGCAGCGGCGCGAAAAGCTGCAAGTGGGCCTGCGCCAGCTGCATAAGACCGACGCCAAGACCGTCATCTTCGTCACCCATGATGTCGAGGAAGCGGCCTTCCTAGCCGACCGCGTCATCATCTTCTCGCGGCGGCCGGCCAGGGTGCTCTCGGACGTCTCCGTGACCGAGCGGCTTCGGCCCCGAGCGGCCGCTGGAGCTGCGCGACACGCCGGAATTCTTCGCGCTTGCGGACGGAACTGCTGCATCGCGGTGCGCGCCAGCGCGGAGGGCGAGGAATGAGCTATCCGGGTATCGCCGGGCAGATCGGTCGTGGTCACCGGTGCGAGCCGGGGGATCGGGCTTGCCATCGCGACGGCCTTCATCGGCTCCGGCGCCTATGTGACGCTGATCGCCGAGGACGAGGCGGTGCGCAGCCGCGGCGCATTCGCTCGGCGGCGATAGGACTGGTCGCCGACATTTCCGACGATGCGGCGATCATGACGCGCTGCAGCAGATCCGCCGCGTCGACGTTCTCGTCAACAATGCCGGCCTTGAGCGCCTGACACCGCTGGACGACGGCTCCGCCGAGAACGAGGCGACCTTCCGGCGCATATCTGGAAATCAACGTCACCGGCACCTTCCTCGCGACGCGCGCGGCGTTGACGCACATGCAGAGCGGCGGGCGCGTCATCAACACCGCCTCGGTCTGGGGGCGCGTCGCGGAGCCGCTGTTCGGCGCCTATGTCGCGTCGAAACACGCCGTGATCGGGCTGACCAAATGCTGGGCGAAGGAGCTTGGACCGCGCGGCATCACCGTCAACGCGGTTTGCCCCGGCTGGGTGGAGACCGAAAGCTCGATGCGCTCGCTCGCCCGGCTGGCCGAGCGTGCGGGGCGCGACGAAAGCCGGGCTGCTGGACGGACATCGTCGGCGCGCAGGCGCTGCCGGGCTTCATGCAGCCCGCCGACATTGTCGGGCCGTATCTGTTTCTCGCCTCCGATGGCGCGGCGAACATCACCGGCCAAAGCATCGGCATCGATCGGGGAGAAGTGCCGTGGTAGGCGAGCTCTCGAAGACTGCCGCGCGCTGGTCACCGGAGCGGCGAGCGGCATCGGCCGGGCGGCGGCGCTGGCGCTGCATGAAGCCGGCGCGTCGGTCACGGGCCTCGACCTTCACAATCCCGGCGAGATGCCGTTCCCGCGTGATCGAGGCGCGATGTCGCCGACGAAGCGATCGGTGCGGCAAGCGGTCGGCCATCGCGGCGGGCCGCATGGGCGGCCTCGACATCTGCTGGTCAACTGCCGCCGGCATCTATGCCGACACGCCGCTCGCGCGACTTCGATCTCGCCGACATTCGACCGGATGGTGCGCGGTCAATCTGCGCGGCACGGCGCATCATGGCCCGGGAAGCGCTTCGGCCATTTCGGCCCGGCGCGCGCATCATCAACATCGCGTCGGAGCTTGCCTTTCTCGGCCGCGCGGGCGCCTCGGGCTATTGCGCGACAAAGGGCGCTATCGTCTCGCATGACGCGCTCCTGGGCGCGCGAGCTTGGCCCCGACATCCTCGTCAATGCCGTCGCGCCCGGCCCGATCGACACGCCGCTGCTCGGCTTCGAGGCGCTGCCGGACGCCATGAAGGCGCTCGAACTTTCCAACCCGCTCGGCCGCATCGGACGGCCGGAAGAGGTCGCCGCCGCGATCGTCTTCCTGGCGTCGCCGGGCGCGAGCTTCATGACCGGGCAATGTATCGGCGTCGATGGCGGCGCGACGATGCGATGAGGAGGCGTCAATGACTGACAGCGTGTTGATGGCCGAGCTGAGCTGGCCGGAATTCGAGGCGAAAATCGCGGGCGGTGCGCCGGTTTTCATTCCGCTCGGCGCGACCGAGCAGCACGGGCCGCATCTGCCGCTCGGCGTCGATGTCGTATCTGCCGACCGCGATTGCCTCGCGGGTCGCCGTCGAGGTTGGCGGTATCGTCGCGCCGACCATCCCCTATGGCTACAAGTCGCAGCCGCGCTCGGGCGGCGGCGAGCGCTTTCCCGGGCACGACAGGGCCTCGACGCGCAAACATTTGCGCTCGTGTTGCGCGATGTGATCCGAGGACTCGGCTATCACGGAGCACGGCGGCTGGTGGTGTTCAACGGCCATTTCGAGAATAGCTGGCCCTCGGTCGAGGGCGTCGATCTCGGCTTGCGCGAATTGCGCCGCGACGGCATCGCCGATATGCAGGTGATGCGTCTGGAATATTGGGATTTCATCGGCCGCGACACGCTCGACAAGCTGTTCCCGGACGGTTTCCCCGGCACGGAGCTCGAACATGCGAGCCTGTTGGAGACCTCGCTGATGCTGGCGATTCGGCCCGGACCTCGTCGATATGACGAAGGTGCCCTCGGACGGGCCGGCGAAATTCCCCACTTACGACCGCACGCCGTTCCAAGAGGGGCTTGTGCCGGCCTCCGGCGTCCTGGCCGACGCCAGGCCCTCAACCGTGGAAAAGGGCGAATGGATCATCGCCGACCACGTCTCGCGGATCACAGCCGCCGTTCGCGCGGAGTTCGGCCTGTGAGCGGAGCGATGCCGAAGCGCTTCTTCGAGCCGGTCGATGCCGCCGAGGTGCCGCGCTTCGCCGGCATGCCGACCTTCATGCGGCTGCCGCACGTCGAGGATTTCACCCGGCTCGACATCGCGCTCGTCGGCGTACCGTTCGACGGCGGCACCACCAACCGGCCCGGCACCCGCCACGGCCCGCGTGAAATCCGCAACCAGTCCAGCCTGATGCGCCGCGTCCATCACGTCAGCGGCATCGCGCCTTACGAGCGGGCGCGGATCGCCGATGGCGGCGACTGTCCGGTCAATCCCATCGACCTGATGGATGCGCTGGGGAAGATCACGGCATTCTTCGGGACAATCCGCGACGCTGGGGCGATCCCGATCGCGGCGGGCGGCGACCATCTGATCACCTTGCCGATTCTGCGGGCGCTGGCAGCGGACGGGCCGCTCGGCCTCATCCATTTCGATGCCCATTCGGATACCAACGACCGCTATTTCGGCGATAATCCGTTCACCCACGGCACGCCATTCCGCCGTGCCGTCGAGGAGGGGCTGCTCGATCCGGCGCGCATGATCCAGGTGGGCATTCGCGGTTCGATCTACGATGCGTCCGATTATGATTTCGCCAAGGCGAACGGCATCCGCGTCATCTTCATCGAGGAGTTCGCGCGGCGCGGCGTGGAGGATGTGGCGGCGGAGATTCGCGACAGGGTGCGCGGGGGCAAATCCTACCTGTCATTCGACATCGATGTGCTCGATCCGTCACAGGCACCGGGTACCGGCACGCCGGAAATCGGTGGCATGACGACACGCGAGGCGCAAAGCATGATTCGCGCGCTTCAAGGGCTGCCGCTCGCGGGCGCGGATGTGGTCGAGGTGTCGCCGCCGTTCGATGCCGGCGGCATCACCGCCCTGACAGGCGCAACGATCATGTTCGAGATTCTGTGCGTCCTGTCGGCGGTGCTGTCCTCGCTGATGCAAAAACGGCTGGCCCGAAGGCCAGCCGCTGATTCCGTATGCGCAGTCTTCAGCAATTAGTGCTGGTTCACCGCGACCGAATTTCCGCCGGTCGGGCCGGTATTGACAGTGGAGTTGTTCATATTGCCCGAGCCGTGCTGCATGACCTCGACAGAGCTGCCGCCTATCGAGTAGGTGCTGACGAACGACGTGTTTTCGTTGTCGGAGCCGAACTGGTCGACCGATGATCTCATTGCCGAAGCCAGCTTCGATCTGGATCAGCGAGTCGTTCGTATTGTCGGCGCCATGCTGATGGATATCGGCCATGTTGCCGCCGCCAGCCTGGGTCAGCACCGACGTGTTAGTGTTGTCGTCGCCATTCTGCAGGACAGTGGCGGTTTCGTTGCTGCCATACTGGAAGACAACGGAGCTGTTCGCATTGTCCATGCCTTTCTGCTCGACGGTGGCACTATTTTGGTTGCCGCCCATCTGCAGGATATTCGACGTGTTGTCGGTGTTGTCTCCGGTCTGTTCGACGGTTGCGGTGCTGTTGGTGCCGATTTGGTTGACCGTCGACATATTGTCGTCGGCCAATGCCGGCACGGACAAGCCGACGAGCAGTGCGGATACGGCGATAAAGGAACTTTTCATTATGTTCTCCATGTTGGACATAGTTCACTAAGTACCAGTACTAGTGACGAGATCTAACGAGCCCGCCTGACGGCCGCGTTGCGTTTCTCTGCTTAACAACGCGATCATCGTTCTCCGATCGATATCGAGTCAGAGAATTCTCGAAACCGCCGGGTAATGCTTAGAGTGTTTCATAAGTTGATCGCGCCCCCAGCAGCGTCATTTACTTGATGGAGCTGAAGCTCAGCTATTATCAGCCCGCATGCTCTGGCGTTTGCGGACTTTGTCTAGATAAATCTATTAAAAATGCTTCGTTACCAAATGAATATATCGATCTGTTACTCACGAGATAACGGCTAGCGGCGGTCAGGTCAAATGCAATCTCAAGTTGCGCATATCCTTTCCTCAATGTGTGGATGCATTTCGGCAACGCTTATCCGCACGACCGGGAGCATGCCGCCACGTTGCTGAAGCACGATCAGATTAGGTGGCATGGCTTGCCTAGACTGAATCTAAATCCCCGCGAAGGCGGGGATCCAGCAAACACCGGAGTCGCTTTGGAGTGCTGGATCCCCGCCTTCGCGGGGATTTCGAAAAGGGTGTTCACCTAAACTGACCCGCTTTTAGCGGGAGTCCGCCGGACAGCAATTTATCTCCCGCGTCCCTTCGCTTCCGGTAATGGCGGGCGGCTCGTCCCGCTCCGTCATCGTGGCGCCGGAACATGTGGAGGTCAGCCCGAGGCTGGCGAGAACGCCCTGGTCCAGACGCCGGTCTTTTTCATCCGCGACCAGCGCGAAGGGGCCGTCATAGTTGAAATAAGCCCAGGCAAATCCGTTTGATTCGGACGCCTCGCGCACATCGCGGAGCCAGCGCAGCCTGTCGGGGCAGAATGCGCCCGGGTGCCCGGCGCTCTGCGAACCACGCCGAATTCGCCGTTGAGAATGTGGCCTGGGGGGATGCCGTAACGCTCGGCCCAGCGGCGAAGCTGGACAAAGCGCGCCTTGATCGTTTCAGGGCCGGCGTTGCTCGCATAAAACTTTTTCAGATTATGATAGGCGCCGTTCCGCGCCTGGTTCCGTGCCGCCTCGTCCATCGCGGGGAGCGTGGCGATGCGCTGATTTAGCAGCCCCAGCGGGGCGTCGATGGACCGGGCGGAAGCAGGCCAGGGAACGCCATCCAGATATTTATCCGGCCAGGGAATGAACTGCGCCCCCTGATGACTGAAACTGAACGGCTCGTAGAAGTGAAATGTGTAGAAGATGTTGGGATCGTGAAAGCCGGAAGGGTCAAGCGCCAACAGCCCGTCCGGCGAGGATATGCAGGCGCCGGTGACGATTAAGGCGAGCGTCGGATTGGCGGCGCGGGCGCGCTGCACCAGAAGCTCGGCCATCCGCTGCCATCGGTCCTGCTCTTCACCTTTGCATTTCAGCCGCGGCTCGTTGAGCAGTTCCAGGGCGACCCAGGATCGCTCGGCGGCAGTGAGACGGGCGGCCATCTCCGCGATAACTCCGGCGACGGCGAGGAAGGCAGGCGCCTCCGGTCCCGCGGCCACCGCGTCCTGTCCCCATACGGCGTGGCGGCTATTGGGATGAATATCGATGATGACCTTCAGTCCGGCCGCCTTGATGCGCCCGACCGCGTCGAACAGCATCGTGTAAACCGCCTCGCGCCGGCGCCCTTCGAAGACGATGAACGGCGCAGGGTCCACCGGTAGGCGGACGGTGTCGAAGCCGGCCGCCCGCAGCGCCTGCAATTCAGCGTCGGCTTGGGGAGGGGGGGCACTCTTATAAGGCGGCCAGGCGATGCTTCGTCCGTCAGCCTGGTAGCGCGGCCAGGTAAACCACTGCGCGATGTTGACCGCGCGCGACATCGCGAATGGTTTGTCGTCGGCGCGGACACTGGCTGCCATGAAGCAAGTCATCGACATTGCGAGCGCGGCGAGTGCGCCCTGGATCTTGCTGAATCCGGGGCATTGCCGCTTGTGCGGTTGCGGGCTCATCTTTTCTTCCCTCATCTCCGATCGTCGCACCATTGAGGCTGCTTGCTGTTGATTACGGGCATACGGTCATGACAGACGCGCACCACATCTATAAGTTGAGTAAATAGTAAAAATCAATTTCCGATTGCGGAACGCAGCGACTGGGCCGGCTGAGATGGCGGGCAGTAATATTCGCGGGCACGGAATTTTGGGGTGTCCCGTTTTGCGCATTGTTTAGAGCCATTGAGAATCAGCAGTTTGCCTAATGACAATTGCCACTGAGTTTCAGGACAGGGCGGCCGGAAGGCTGCGGCTCGCGCGCCTGATGGCGACCCGTTTCGCGACGGTCGGCGATCAGATGCTGGTCGCGCTCGCCAATTTCTGGCTGACCGTGGCCATCGGGCGGGCCTTTCACGCGGAAGAGCTCGCATCCTACGGGATCGGCCTGTCGGCCGCGCTGATGGTGCAGGCGCTGCAGCGGCACGCCATCATCATTCCACTCATGCTGGAGCCGAAATCGCGTGTGCTCAGGCGATGCGGCGCGATTGTCGGGCAGCATTGGATCATGCTTGTATTCGCTCTTGTCAGCAGCGGCGTGGTTGCCGCCGCGGCCGTGGCGGTCGGCGCGGGGGACTATGGCCGGCAAACCATTATCGCCTCCGGCGTCTGTCTTATACTTTTTGCCGAGCTGGAGTTCGCGCGCGCGATTTTCATTAAGCTCGACCGGCCGCTCTCGCTTCTCGGCAGCTCCTGTTTTTATGCGGCGCTTTCCGGGATCTCGGGGCTTGCCGCAACAGCGCAATGGCTGAATTTCGGCATGCTGTTGTCGCTCCTTGCGAGCGCGATGATCCTGCATGCCGTCTGCATCAGCCTTCTAGTGGGAGAGATGAGCCTTGCGCAGGGAAGAACCATTCTTGGCGCGAATATTCGCCGATATGGGGGATGGTCGCTGGTCGCCACCTGCACGTTTGGCGGCTACAATCATATTCCGCTGTTTGTGCTGGGCGGCCTGCTGCCGCCGGTCCACGCGGCGATCTTCGTCGCCACACGCAGCCTGATGCAGCCACTGCAAATTCTGCTGCGCGGGCTCGATCTCGCCGACAAGGCGACGTTTGCCGAAAATTCATCGGCTCCGCATTCACGAGCGGCTTTCCTGGCGTCGTTAAAGCTGGCTGGACTCTACGCAATCTTCGGGAGCGTTTTCAGTATCTCGACCGCACTTTTCGCCGCGCCGCTTCTCCAACTCACTTACGGCCCGAAATTCGCCGACGCGGGTCTTGCGATAATGGCATGGGGGCCGGTTTTTATTCTGCTCGGCTGCTCCATGCCGCTCGAATCGTTGGTCTACGCAAGGCGGAATTTCAAAGGATACTACATTGCCAGAGCAATCGGCTCGGCGGTGGCTATCGCGCTTGCAGCGCCGCTGGTCTTTTACTTCATGGAGGTGGGAGCAATTCTGGCGTGCGCGGTGGGCGGGCTCATCGCCGTTTCAGCTAGCTTTGTTCTGCTTTACAGGGGCACCGCGCGATGAGTCTGGTTCAGAGGCGGGGTTCTTTGCTGCTCCTCGCCGGTTTAGGCGTTCTATCGAGTTGGCTGCTGCTGGTCGAGCCGTCGGCTTTGCTCGGTATTCTTATCCTGCCGGCTCTCGTGATCGCGGCGTTTCTTGTCCGCGGCGTAGTTTGCGAATCCAAGCCTGTTATTCTCGCAGTCGTGTTCGTGGCGATCTTTCTGGTGGACTCGACATTTCGAAATCGCGTCTACCCAAACGATCAGGTGGATTTTCAGGTTGTTCTGAAAGTTGGAAGCTGGGGCGTCATCACGCTCATCGCCCTGACACATACGCGCTTGTGGCTCGGTCAGCTGCTGCAACCCACCAACATTCCCGTGCTGATGTTTTTGGCGTGGCTGCTGTTTACGACGAGTTACTCGCCTCTGCCCATCTATACTGCCGTGTGCGCATTCTCGGTTGTCGCCTTTACAATCTTCTGTGCCTACATCTTCAGGCGTTATGACCGGGTTGAAATCTTTGCGGTCATGGTCGCATCCATCACGCTGTTCTGTATCGTCTCGATCGCGGTTTATTTCGCCGCGCCGGAATTCGGCCGCTTCGTCTATTGGGTCAATGAACAGCGCTACGTCAGCTCCAGAATGAACGGGATCGGCGGGAGTGCGAACGGAATGGGCCGGCTTGCCGCCTTCGGCCTGGTCCTGACCATCCTTTATCCACGAGAGTTTCACCGGATTCATTCGTGGTTCCTGCCAGTCTCAACACCGATTCTGACTTTGTCCCTGTTGATGACCGGTTCGCGCACATCCATTGGAATGGTATTGGCGCTTGGGGCGGTGACCTTCCTGCTCCGCTGGCGCAGGCTGCATCTGGCGGTGCTGGGTGTGACGCTGGCGCTGATCGGCGCTCTTATCGTCATCCCGGCGGGCGATGCGGGTCTGAAGGCGATCTCGCGCAGCGGCGACGTCGGTGAAGTTACCTCCATGACCGGGCGGTCGACCATCTGGGCCGCCATACCTGCCTTGGTAGAATCGCGTCCCTGGACCGGCTATGGCTACGCCAGTTCGATACTCGTGCTACCGCAACATGAGCGGGAAGTCGGCTTTACGACCTCGCACGCTCACAATCTGGCACTTCAATTATTGCTGACGACCGGCTGGGTTGGTCTCGGTCTCTTCAGCCTATCGATCCTCATGATCATCCTGCGCCTCTCCGTCTCCAGTGGCCGAACGGCTTGGGTGATGCTCGCCTACGTCATTCTCAATGGCATCACCGAATCTAGTGCTTTTTCCACGCTGTCAAATATCTGCACCGTGGCGTTCGCCATTGCCGTCACTCTCCCTCCCGAACAGCACCTCTATGAAAACGATCATCCACATTAGTGCCGACTTTCCCGATCCATTGGTCGCCACCAAAACCAAAGCGGTCAAATCGCTCATCGAGTTGGCGCCCGGCTTCCGGCATGTCGTCTATTCGATCAATCGCGCGTCTTGGCGCGGCGGGATCGCGACGCAGCGATTCGGCGAGGATCATCTTGCGATCGCTTATGGAGCGCCGTCTTATGGCGTGCGGCTGAGGCATCACCTCGGCATCGTCGCCGATGTGATTTCAGCCGAGGTAGAGCGCCGCAAAATCCGGCCCGATCTGATACATGCGCACAAATTCGCCGTCGAAGGCTTTGTCGCGGCGCAGCTTTCCAGCACCACAGGCGCGCCTTTCATCGCCAGTTTCTGGGGCGACACGGACAGAAAGATTTTCGAAGCCAAACCCGCGCTACGAACCGCTTACCGTGCCATAGCCCGCCAGGCCGCAATGCTGCTGCCGGTCGCTCCGTGGACCCGCGACTATTTCGCTGCCGCTCTGGGCCTCGACCGCCGGAACTTCGAAATTCTCCCTGTCGTCACCTTGGCCGACGCCGTCATTGCGCCCGCTCTGTCCGGGCAGCCGCGTTTCGCCTCGATATTCGCCTTCGACAGCTGGAAACGAAAAGGGTTCGAGGTGCTCGTCCAGGCGATCGCGAGCGCCTCACGCGAATTCGGCGCAATCACGCTCGACGTCTACGGACGCGGAAGCCCGGCGGCGCTGCTCGACATGACGGCGCTGATCCGCGGCGCCTGCGTGGAGAACCGTGTCACGCTGATGCCGCCATTGGATCACGCCGAGGTGCAACGCGTCGTCAACGGATATGCCGGGTTCGTGCTGCCGAGCCGGCCGGAGACGTACGGCATGGTGTATGCCGAGGCGCTGCTGGCAGGCGTGCCGATCCTCTGGTCGCAAAATCAGGGCGTGGACGGCTTTTTCGACGCAGCGGATGTCGGCTATCGCTGCGATCCGCAGTCGGCCGAGGACGTCGCCAAGGGACTGCGGCACCTCATCGTAAACCAGGCCCGGCTGAAGCAGCAGATCGCCAAGCTGCAGACCCAGGGCGCATTCGAAATACTGCGCCGGGACGCAATCGGGGCGCGTTACGCCAGGCTGCTTGCCGCAGCCATGCGGGACCCCGGTCAGGCGGCGTCGGCCGCCTGATCCTCACTCCGATCATCCCGGACATTGATCGCAATGATTTGACCACGGCCGGACCGCCGCCGGCGAGTTGCAGCGGCTGGAATGCCGTCCACCGCCACGGGCATTGGCGCCGATGCCGATGCCGATCAGGCGACGTCGGCCGTCAGTTCCTTGTCCCGATAGTCGTCGATATTGATCGCGGACTTCTTGATCACCGCCGGAGCGCCGACGGCGAGCGAGTA
Organism: uncultured Alphaproteobacteria bacterium; assembly: GCA_963731855.1. Lineage (GTDB taxonomy): Bacteria > Pseudomonadota > Alphaproteobacteria > Rhizobiales > Rhodomicrobiaceae > R-RK-3. The sequence continues at coordinate 256,430 of CAVSXH010000009.1, forward strand.
TGGCGGGATATCGGTCAGGACCACCGCGTTGGCGCCGATCACACTCCCGCGTCCAATCCGGACCGGGCCGATGATCTTCGCACCCGCATGCACGACCACATCCTCTTCCAAAATCGGGCCGCCGTCGATCGGCCACCGGCTTCCAAGAAGCACCTGCATGCCGATCTGGCAGCGTGGGCCGATTTGCGCGTCGCGGGTCACGACCACCGCGAGCGCGCTATGGCTGAAATGCACCGTCGCATCGATCGAGGCTTGCGCCGGTATTCGCGCGGCGAACAGCACCCGGATCACTCCGTCGACGATGCGGGACAGCATTTTCAGGCGGCTTCGATACAGCCACCGGGAAACTTTATGCATACGAACGAGAAACTGCATAACCATGCCGAGCCAGATTATTGAAGGCGCCATGCGGTGCGATTTGCCGAGGGCGCCGCCGGCTGCGCGCCGCGCCCGCCGGAACCCTCGGCCGTCGGCACGGCGTCGTCCCAGGCGCCTCGCGTATCGTAGATGATCGCGCCGATGCGGCGGCTTTCCTCCACATCGCGGAACACATCGTGGTCGACCAGCAGCACCAGAATGCCGCTCTCCGCCAGCGCCTCTTCCAGTTGCTGCCGCCTGACGCCGAATTTGCGCAGAGCTTCAGGCAACCGCTCGATAAACGGCTCGACCACGCCGATCCGCTCGCCATAAACCTCCGCGAGGCTCTCGACGATGTCGAGCGCCGGGCTTTCGCGCAAATCGTCGACATTGGCCTTGAAGGTCAGGCCAAGGCAGGATACGGGGCGATCCGGATGGGTTTCGATGAGCCTGTGGATGCGTTGCAGAACATAGTGAGCCTTGCCGTCATTGACCTCGCGCGCCGTGCGGATCAGCTGCGCTTCCTGGGGCGCCGCATCGACGATGAACCACGGATCGACCGCGATGCAGTGGCCGCCGACTCCAGGTCCGGGCTTGAGGATCTTCACGCGCGGGTGCCGATTGGCGAGCTCGATCAGCTCCCACACATTGATCTCCAGGCGATCGCAGATCAGCGACAGCTCATTGGCGAAGGCGATATTGGTGTCGCGGAAGGCGTTTTCGGTCAGCTTGACCATCTCGGCGGTGCGCGCCGCCGTCTCGATGCAGTTGCCGCGAACGAACAGCTCGTAGAAGCGGCGGGCCTTGGCGGTGCAGCTGGCGGTCATGCCGCCGACGCATCGGTCGTTCTCGACCAGCTCCTTCAGGATGCGCCCCGGAAGGACACGTTCGGGGCAATAGGCAACGGCGATGTCGGGCTCGCCTGTCGCGCCCGGTCCGATGGGGAAGCTGAGATCGGGGCGCCGTTCGGCGAGCAGCTCGGTGACTTGCTCCGTCGTTCCGACGGGCGAGGTGGATTCCAGGATGACCATGTTGCCCCGCTTCAAATGCGGGGCGATGGCGCGCGCGGCCGCGAAGACATGGTCGAGAACCGGTCTCTTGTCCTCCGACAGCGGGGTCGGCACCGCGATCAGGAAAATGTCGGCGGCCTCGGGCTTGTCGCGCGCGGTGAGAGCGCCGGATCGCACCGCCTTTCGCACTTCGTCTTCGAGGTCGGTTTCGACGATATGAATATTGCCCGCGCTCACGGTCGCAACGACGGCCGGGTTGACATCCACGCCTGTCACCTTGAGGCCTCTGCCGGCGATCAGCGCCGCAGTCGGCAGGCCGATATAGCCTAGCCCGATGACACAGACTTTGGGAAATTCAGGACGCATGGCGTAATCCCTCCACTGCAGTTTGCTTCCGTGATCTGGCTTCATCAGTCAGAATCTCGCATATGCGCAAGGCAGCCTTGCCGTCGCCGAACGGGTTATGAGCGCGGCTCATCCGCTCGTAGTGGCTCTTGTCGTCGAGCAGGCGCGTCGCTTCCCGCAGGATCCGCTCCGGATCGGTGCCGACCAGCATGGAGGTTCCCGCCTCGACGCCCTCGGGGCGTTCGGTGGTGTCCCGCATCACCAGAACCGGCTTGCCGAAGGCAGGCGCTTCTTCCTGCACGCCGCCGGAATCGGTCAGCACGAAATGGCAGCGGGACAGCACCCGCACGAACGGGACATAATCGAGAGGCGGCAGCAAACGGATGCGCGGATGGTTGCCGAGCGCCGCCCGTACCGGTTCCTGCACATTCGGATTGGGGTGAACGGGAAAGAGTATGAGGCAGTCCTCTCGGGCGGCGAGTTGCTTCAACGCCGAAACGATACGCTGAATGCCGCCGTCGAAATTCTCCCGGCGATGCGACGTGACGAGGATTGCCCGGCGGTTCGGGCCGGCGTCGAACAGCGGGCCATCGAGAGCATCGTGGACCCAGCCGTGCTTCTCGATCCGCTGCTTGATGTCGAGCAGCGCGTCGATGACGGTGTTGCCGGTGACGAAAATGCGGTCCCGTGGCAGGTTTTCACGGCTGAGCGCATCCGCGGCGCGCTGGGTAGGCGCAAAGTGCAGCGAAGCGATGGAGCTGACCACCTTGCGGTTCAGCTCCTCCGGCCAGGGCGAATAGATGTCGCCCGAGCGGAGACCCGCTTCGACATGATCGACCGGAATTTTGCGGTAGAAGGCCGACAGCGCGGCCGCCATCGCCGTCGTCGTGTCGCCCTGAACGATGATGCGGTCGGGCCTGCATTCGTCGATGACCTTGCCGACGCCGCCGATGATCCGCGCGGTGATTTCGGTGAGGCCTTGATTGGGCTTCATCAGATCGAGGTCGAAATCCGGCCGGATCCCAACGACGTCCAGCACCTGGTCGAGCATTTGGCGGTGTTGCGCGGTGACGCAGACCTTCACGTCGAACCCGGCATCCTTGCGCAGCGCGTAGATGACCGGAAAGAGCTTGATGGCTTCCGGTCTCGTGCCGAAAGTGACGAGAATCTTCATGGCCGGCCCACCGCGCCAATTTTGCCGGCGCGCGTGCCGCCGCCGGAAACGGCGCGTGCCGCGAGTGCCTTGGCGATAAGGCCGGCGAACCGGGCGTTGGTGCTGGCATAGCGCCACCACATGCGCCCCGGCTCCTGATAGATGCGGTAGAGCCATTCCAGGCCGCTGCTCCGCATGGCCATCGGCGCGCGGCGCACATGTCCCGCGAGCACATCGATGCCGCCGCCCACGCCCATGATGAAGGGGACATCGAGCGCTTCGCGATAGCTGTGCAGGAAGCGCTCTTTTTGCGGAGTCGGCATGCCGATGAACAGGCAATCCGCGCCGCTGGTCCGTATGGCTGTCACGATGTCGCGTTCGTCGCCGGCGTCGAAATAGCCGTTGCGATAACCGGCGAATTCGAGACCGGGCCACCGCTCTTGGGCGTTTGCCACGGCGCGATCCAGGACCTCCTGTCTGGCGCCGAGGAAATAGGGGCGAAAGCCCTCATCGCGGCAGATGTTCAGCAGCCGCTCCATGAGATCGACACCGGCCACGCGCTCCGGCACCGGAATGCCCAGCGCGCGGGCGGCCCAGACGATGCCCATGCCGTCGATGCCGACGATGTGGCTCTCGGCGATGTCGCGCCAAAGCTCCGGGTCTTGACGGGCTTTCACCAGCTTGGCGACATTGATGGCCACATGCTGGGTCAATGTCCTGGCCTGCATCGCCTGGACCGCGCGGGAGACGGTTTCGTCGAAAGTGAGGCTGTCGATGGGAACGCCCAATAATTCTCTTCGCATATCTCTTCCTTGGCTAAGTAGCCCGCCAAACGTGCTGTCCTGGCCTTCGCGCTTCGGTGCTCGAAAATGACCGGTGGGCGCCGCTTTGGACCGGGCTAGTTTGCAAAGATTCCTCGGTGGCGGCACGACGAAGCAGTGCCCGCCTATTGAGTTCTGATCCCCGGTGCCCAAAAATCCGCCTATGGCGACTCTGCCCGATTGGGTAACGACCGCCCTTCGCCCCTGTGGCTGATGCGGCACGCTCGAAAAGCCGCGTCGCTTGCGGTGGGGCGTCCGCGCTGGGTCGGCATGCGGCGCAGGCAGTGCCGGCCTAGTTTGGCGATCAGCGGATCGCGGACGCCGGCGGCGGAAGGCCGGACGACAACCCGCTGTCGATCTTGGGTCGAATTTTTCGAATACATCTTAATAAGCGTTGTTGAATGTTTTAGGAGAGAATATTGTCAAATATAGGATGGAAATATCAAGTAACATTGACCAGTTGTCGATGTAAAAAACATCGAACTCAACTCTTTTTTCCATTTTTTCCAATGTTTCCGTCTCTCCGCGGTGGCCATTGACCTGGCTCCATCCGGTGATGCCGGGTTTAACATTGTGCCGCTTGGCGTAGAGCCGGATTTTTTGCTCGAATTCTCCATTATGGGCCAGCGCATGCGGGCGAGGCCCGACCAGTGACATCTGCCCAGCCAGCACATTGATGAGCTGGGGCAGTTCGTCGAGGTTGGTTCGGCGCAGGAAGGCCCCGATGCGGGTGATCCGCGTGTCGTTGCGCGTCGCCTGGCGGATAATCTGGCCATCGTCGAGCGTCGTCATCGTCCGGAATTTGAAGATGCGGAACTCGCCCTGATTGAAGCCATGCCGGCGCTGGCGGAAGAAGATGGGCCCCGCCGAATCGAACTTGATCAGGGTCCCGATAACGGCAAAGAGCGGGAGGGCGACGAGGAGCAGAATGGAGCCCGCGACCAGGTCGAAACTTCGCTTTAGGACCCGGTCCCGCAGCGTCAGCGGCGCGCCGGATAGTTTGATCGTCGGCAGCGATCCGACGCGGGCGGGACTGAGATGATGCGTCCAGGCCCCGGACGCATCCGGCGCCAGATGGATCGTGGCGGGAACCACCGCAAGCCCTTCGGCAAACGCCTTGATGCTGCCGCTCTCCGACCAGGGCATGGAGATGACGATCTCGTCGAGGTCGGTGCCCCGGGCGATTTCCTCCACGGCGGCAATCGCCTCGCGGACATCGCGATGCCTGTCGGCCGGGTCGCCCGACATGCGCTCGGCTGCGGGGAACCTGACGGTGCCGACGATTTCGACGCCGCGCCCGTCGGTGCGAAGCCGCCGGGCGATATGGGCCACGCTGGCGGCGTCGCCGGCGACGACGATGCGTTTGCCGCCAACCACGCCCTTATTCAGGCTGGCTGTCACCAAACGCGCCAGCAGCAGCCGGAAGCCGAGCGCGACAGCCACGCCGGCGAAATATTGCGCGATCATCGAGCCGCGCGAGTAAAACTCGGTTGCGTGGCTGATGAACAGCGCGAATGCGAGCAGCAGATAGGCCGTGTTCCAATGCAGGAAGACGGAGCGCAATTGCTCGCGCGGCAGCGCCAGGCGTGTCATCGAATAGTCGCGGTTGAGGCCGCAAGGCACCGTGAAGATCGCGGCAAGCAGCATGGTGGCGGCGAGATAGAAATCCGCATAGGGCAGGTGCCCGATCGTGGCGCGGTGATAGATGTCGCCCGCGGCGAAGCTCGCGCCCGCCACCAGCATGAATTCGAGACACAGCGCAAGCACCGGCACCGTCCGGGCATTGAGCACCGCGGCGAGCCCGCGTTGCCGCTGGCTGAAATTCGAAACGGCCACCTTTCCGGGCTGTCCGTAATTCAGGATATGGGCGCTGTGGGGGGCATCGGACTTCAGCGATGCGGCGGGATTTTCCACACCGCCGCCATTGCCGGCAATGGAGCGCGGGCCGAGCATTTCGCCGGCTTGACCCGCCTTCGCCTTGTTCGATTGAAAATGCGGCACAACTTCTCTCATCGTTAAGCGACCTTATGAAAGGATCCATATTCCGGGTAATTGCGGGCGTAATCGTCCTGCACGCGGTTCATCACCGCGCCGAGGATTTTGGCCTCGATGCCGGGGGTTTCCTGAAGGGCGGCTTTCACCGCGCTGCGGCTGGTCTGTTCGGAGGCGACGACCAGGGCGACGCCATCGACCTGATTGACGAGGAACCGCGGATCGGCGACCGGCAGCAACGGCGAGCTATCGATCAGGACCAGGTCATAGAGCGGGCGCAACTCGCCGAGCAGCCGGCCGAGGTCACGCGAGGCGAGGAGCGTCAGCGCCTCCGACCCCGTGACGCGATTGACGCCGGCGATCAGATGCAGCTCGGTATTGTGGTCGCGCACGACCGCATCGCTGAGGCTGCATTTGCCCTTCACCAGGCTGACGAGACCGGGCGATGGCGGCAGGCCGAACATGGCCGCCACGCTGGGACGCCGCAGATCCGCATCGATCAGCAGGACGCGCTCGCCATACATCGCCGCCGCCCGCGCCAGATTGGCCGTCACGGTGGATTTGCCTTCGCTGGGCAATGCCGAAGTGACGAGAATGACCGACATCCGCCGCTCATGCGCCGCTTGCCGCAAAGCGAAGCGAAGCGAATGAATACTTTCCGCGAAGGGCGAATTGGGCTCCCTGACGATCAGCTCCGCGATCCGGCGGGTCTCCACCGCACCATGGTCCGAAACCAGCTTTGCGAGCTTCGTTGGAACGGCGCGCGGCGTCACTGCATCAGCCCGTTTGACCGATCGGATCACGCTCGGCGCCACCAGCGGAATGGTTGCGAGCGGGTTCAGCCCGAAGGCGGTTTGCAGTTCGCTGGCGTTGCGGAAGCCTTCGCTCATCACGCCGCGCACGAGGGCAAGGAAGATGCCGAGCCCAAGACTGCCGAACAGTCCGAGGCCGATCATGAGACCCTTGCGGGGGAAGCCCGGCGCGTGCGGCGCCACGGCGGCGGAGAGAATGCGTGAATCCGGCATCTGCATATTGAGCTGCGCCGCGGTTTCCTTGGCCCGCGCCAGGAAGGCTTCGAACAGGGCACGATTGGCCTGTGCCTCGCGCTCCAACTCGCGCAGCTTCACCGCCTTCTGATTGTATTCAGTCGCGTTGACCTTCAACTCGTCGAGGCTGGCGCTGAGCGAGGCCTGACGGCTTTTCGCCATCTGAAGCTCGGTGCTGGCGCTGGAGACGATCCTGTCCAATTCCTCCTGGATCTGCTTGGTCAGGTTCGACAGCTCCGCCTGCACGCTGATGACCTGCGGATGGCGAGGGCCGTAGCGGGTCGTCAATTCCGCTCGCTTGCGCGCGACGTCGGCATGCTGATTGCGCAGATTGGCGAGAACCGCGGATTGCAGGATGTCGGGCGAGGCCGCGGCCGATTTCAGCTTGTCGGCATTGACTTGCTTGAGCTGTTCATATTTGGCCTCTGCCTCAGCGGCGTGCGCGCGGGCCATGACGAGCTGCTCATTGAGCTGCGAGATATTCCGGTCCGCCAGATTCTGGCCGTTCGTGTTGAACAGTCCGGCCTCGGCCTTGTATTGTTCATAGGCGTTCTCCGAGGTGTTGAGGCGCGTGCGCAGCTGCTCCAATTCTTCATTCAGCCATCGGGTGGCCTTGAGCGGTGGCGTCGTTCTTGCCGCCGACCTGATCCTCCAAATAGAATTCAGCGATCTTGTTCGCCAATTCCGCGGCCTTGGGGCCGCTGGTCGACCACACGCTCAGATCGATGACATAGGTGAGATTGCGTCTTTTAGCCCGGACGCGACTCTGAAGGGCCTCTACGACGCTATCGAACCGATCCGCCTGCGCGGCCTGTTCGGAGCCGGCAAAGATGGATTTCAGCGGCGAAATCAGCAGCCATTTCAGCCAGCCGAACAGACCGGCCGGCGCGTCGGCGAATTCCTGGTCCTGGTCGAGGCGAAGATGTTCCGCGACCCGGCGGAGAACACCGGGCAAGGCAACCATTTCGGCTTCGCTCTCTATGGCGCCGTTCTCCGTTCCCGGCCGCCCGATCACTTCCTGATCCTTGAGGATCTGCGTCTTGCGGCTGTCGACGAGGATTGTCGTGGTGGCCATATATTGCGGAGTGAGACCGAAGGTGACCAGACCGGTGACGATCGAGACGCCGATCAGCGTCGTAAGGCCGATGACGCGTGTGTTGCGGCGCAAATTACCGAGGACGGCCGATAGCGCTTCGCGCTCGGTCTCGATAGGGCTTCGGGCCTGCGCCTGGGGAGGCGCCGCCATTGCTGGCTGACGGTTCCGTTCAGTATTGTGCGGTAACATTTAACAACACCAGATGTCGATCAAAGGAAAAATCAATGTCGTTTGAATTTCTATCAAAGAAACTGTATTTAAGACCAAAGCTGCAATAAGCGTTCATCATGTAGTCAATTTGTGTAGCAATATGGAGGATATCGTCCTGGCGGTTGCTGCCGGAAAATTCTTCGTTTGTATGGGACGCTTCTACTGTCGCGATTAGGTCACGCCGCAGCTCGTAGTCCACGCGCGCGCCGATCGTCATATCAATCCGGGCTTCCTGGTCTTGCGCAGCCAGCTCCGCGACCTGGCGCGAGCCGAAGAGCGAAACCGTCATCAGCGGGGTCACGAGCCAGCTGAGATTGGCCTTGGTCGAAAGCCCATCCGCATTCGGGATCAGCGGATTGCTGTAGTTCTGCATGAGGTAGCCAAGGTCGACCGAGCCGAAGAGCATCGAGGTGAGCAGGAATTCAAGCCCGGCCCGCGCGTCATACCCTTCCGAGTCCCTGTCGAGGCTGCCTGTTCCCTCATAGTCCCGCCGGTTCACCTTGAGCAGCGAGTAGGCGCGATAGCCGGGCGAAATCTCGTAGAAGGGTTTGACGCTGGCCGTGATGATCGTGCCATCGCGAAAGCCTTGCTCGAGCGGCGCGCCCGAGAAGGTTTCGCCATCCTCGAAGGCGAGTGAGCGGATGCCGCCGCCGACGGCGACGCCGAGCCGGTTGAAGGTTTTGGTGACGGTGGTTTCGGCGCGCAGGTCGCGATAGGCGATCGGCTTTGCCGCATCGGGTACGGTTATGGAGCTGCCGCGCGGCTCGAATTTGCGTGCCGCTTCGAACAGCGTATCGAGCCTGATGTCGGTGGCGAGCTGGCGGGCGGATGCGAGGCGGGCATGCGCTTCGGTGCGGTTTTCGCTGTCGAAACTCTTATATTGGCGGTGGCTGGCGCCGAGATCGAACCTATGTTGGACCGCTTCGCTGTCGCTGCTGATGCGCAATTCCGGGGCAAGGACCAGCGCCATGTCCTCGGCCGCATTTTGCGGCGAAGCATAGATATTGCTGTCGAACTCCATCCCGGCGAGGACGCTCGGATAGAACATGATGCCTTCATAGGCGAGCCCCGTGGGATCCATCTCCGGATGCGGCCTCTGCCGCACCGGCAGATTGGCGTCCGCTGCTCGATATTCGGCAGAAAAAGCCGCCCCCGATGCAAGCATCCCGATGAGAGCAGCCAAAGCGAGAGGCAATGGCGAAGCTTGCGCTGCGTCACTCTTCCAATTCGACTTGACTGGCAAGAAGTCCCCCTTTTGCGGCGATGACTGACCAAGTGGCCGATAATTCGTTTGATCGTGGAAAGACCTTCGTCTTTCCGAGCGCTTCAAACCCAATCTTCCGACTCCTCCGACTTCAACCGCAGTCCAAATGCAATTCGATACGGAAAACAAAAAAATATAGTCAGTTATGAGTAATTATTAAAAGTAACGCTCTGATATCTTGACGCTATCTCCAGGAAAAATGGTAATATTTTCTTTGCGTAAATCGACAGTTATTTGATTTTTGTTTGTGCCGCGCGTGACATGAAGCGTGTTTTCATTGGCGCGGTAGGTGTATCCGCCAGCAATCGCGGCGACGTCCTGGGCGGTCATGCCCGGACGGTATGGATACTGTCCGGCGTTCTTGACTTCGCCGATGATGTTGATCGGGCGATAGTTCAGCACGTCGACATTGACACGCGGATTGCGGACGAAGCCCCCTTGCAGCCTTTCGACCAAATTCGCCTTGAATTCGTCGACGCCAAGGCCGGCGGCCTTCAACTCTCCGACGAGCGGGAAGGCGATATTGCCGTTTTCATCGATCGCGAAATCGCCGGTGAGGTCGGGCTCGTTGAAGACGCTGATCTTGAGCTTATCGCCCGGAGACAGGTGATGCGCGGTGCTGCCCGACAGGCCCGCGGTGCTGGCGTCGAGGACGCCGGATGAGGTTCCGCACGCCGTCAACGCCACAACGGTCAGCAACATCGCCATATATTTCAACCGCTCACGCAAGCGAAGCTCCGGGTGCGAAGAATCGTTATTACAAGCCAGGGTTGTATCATGGTTCGCCAAAACGTTAAGCGGTCATTCAGGATTGAGTGCCTTTTTTCACAAGAGGATTGGAGGGTGTGGATTCCCGAATCCGCTTTTCGGGCGTGCTCCGCGAGAGTGGGCGCCGCTTTCAGCTAAAGGCTCACGCTCGATCAAAAGCGTCCTGATTCGACCAAAGTCATCAGCGTGATCGCGGCACTGTGAGGAGGAAATAATCCTCGCAGCGGCTTGCCAGGGGTACCCTCGCAGGTAACAATGAACGGCAATAATCGACATGCGGGGGGAGCCGGATCGAGCGCGGCCGCCGCGGTCACGTAGCCGACCTGCTTCCACACACATATCCGGCCGGCGGCGCGGATTGCGATCGAGGAGACGACTGATGAAGGCGATGCTGAGCAAGGCGCCGGGCGGACCGGAGACGCTGGCGCTGGAGGAGGTCGCGGACCCGGTTCCGGGGCGCGGTGAGGTGGTCCTGGATATCAAGGCCTGCGGGGTGAACTTCCCCGACAGTCTCATCATCCGCGATATGTACCAGTTCAAGCCCGAGCGGCCTTTCGCGCCGGGCGGCGAAGTCGGCGGCGTCGTGTCCGCTTTGGGCGAGGGCGTCGAGACGCTGAACCTCGGCGACCGTGTGATCGGTTCGGTCGGCTGGGGAGGCATGGCGGAAAAGGTCAAGGTCGCGGAAGGACGCTGCATCCGCATTCCGGACAGCATGCCGTTCGATCACGCCGCCGCTTTCATCATGACATACGGCACATCTTATTATGCGCTGAAGCAGCGCGGCTCGCTGCAGCCCGGCGAGAGCCTGCTCGTGCTGGGCGCGGCGGGCGGCGTCGGGCTTGCGGCGGTCGAGTTGGGCAAGGCGATGGGCGCGCGGGTGATCGCGGCGGTCTCGTCCGAGGAAAAGCTGGCCGTGGCCAGGGAGCACGGCGCGGCGGATGGGGTCGTCTATCCGGCCGGGCCGTTCGACCGCGACGGCCAGAAGGCGCTGTCTGAGCTGTTCAAGAATGCCTGCGGCAAGGATGGCGCCAATGTCATCTACGATCCGGTCGGCGGCGATTATACCGAGGCGGCATTGCGGTCGATCGCCTTCGAGGGGCGGTTCCTGGTCATCGGCTTCCCGGCGGGCATTCCGAAGCTGCCGCTGAATCTGACCTTGCTGAAATCCTGCCAGGTCGTCGGCGTATTCTGGGGCGACTGGGTGCGGCGCCGTCCCGCCGAGAACGCCGAAAATGTCCGCGAGCTGCTCTCTTATTATGAGCAGGGCATCATCGAGCCCACCGTTTCAGCGAGGTTCCCGCTGGCGAGGGCCGGCGAAGCGATCGGCTGGCTGGCCGACCGGAAAGCCATTGGAAAAGTCGTTGTGACGATGGAATAGGGGCGGATTCCGAGGACATTCCTGCATATTCCACCCGACATTCTTGCATATTCCGAGAGGCATTCTTGATGAATATTCTGGAAAGATTCCGTGCCGAAACGCGCGAATGGCTCGAAGCCAATTGCCCGCCCGAAATGCGGCAGCCCTCGCAGAGCGAGAAGGATGTCTGCTGGGGCGGCCGCAACTGGGTGTTCCAGTCGCCGGCGCAAAAGCTCTGGCTGGAGCGCATGGCCGAGAAAGGCTGGACCGCGCCGGAATGGCCCAGGCAGTATGGCGGCGGCGGACTTTCTCGTGAGGAATCAAAGGTGTTAGCGGCGGAAATGCGCGCAGCCGGCTGCCGCCCGCCGCTGCAGAGCTTCGGCATATGGATGCTCGGCCCGGCGCTGCTCAAATATGGCAGCGAGGAGCAGAAGCGCACCTATCTGCCGCCCATCGTGCGCGGCGAAATCCGCTGGTGCCAGGGCTATTCCGAGCCGAATGCCGGGTCCGACCTCGCCTCGCTGCAGACCAAAGCCGAGGACGGCGGCGACCATTTCGTCGTCAACGGACAAAAAATCTGGACATCCTACGCCGACGCCGCCGACTGGATCTTCTGCCTCGTGCGCACCGATTTCAGCGCGCCGAAGCATCTCGGCATCAGCTTCATCCTCTTCGACATGACGACGCCCGGCGTCTCGACCAAGCCGATCACGCTGATCTCGGGCCGTTCACCATTCTGCGAAACTTTCTTCGACAATGTAAAGGTGCCCAAGGCCAATCTCGTCGGCGAATTGAACAAGGGGTGGGACATCGCGAAATATCTCCTCACCCATGAGCGCGACATGATCGGCGGCATTGGCGACCGGATGGGCGCGCGCCGCATCGGCGAGATCGCCGCCCATTTCACCGGCAAGGACGAGGCCGGCAGGCTCGCCGATCCGCTGCTGCGGGCGCAGATCGCCGAATTCGAAGTGGACGAAGCGGCTTTCCGCTTCTGCATGGAGCGCGCAGGCGACCTGGCGAAGGCCGGGCAGGGGCATCCGGCGTTTTCATCGGTGCTGAAATATTACGGCACCGAGCTGAACAAGCGACGCAACGAGCTGGTGATCGCCGCGGGTGGCTCGGACGCGCTCGAATGGGAAAGCGATCGCTCGCAGGACGGCGCCATGGCGCGGACGTGGCTTCGCTCCAAAGGCAATTCGATTGAGGGCGGCACGTCTGAAGTTCAGCTCAACATCGTCGCCAAGCGCCTGCTGGAATTGCCGGACGCCTGAGGGCACTGTCACGGCACAAGAAAACATAACACCGGAAACGCTCGATGCCGCTTCTCCTTACTGACGAACAGACGATGATGCGCGACAGCGTCCACGACTTCATCGGCGATAAGGCCCCGGTAGCGCATATGCGCAAGCTGCGTGACAGTCGGGATGAAACCGGCTTCTCGCGTGAATTGTGGGCGTCCTTTGCCGAGATGGGCCTCTGCGGCGTTCTCGTGCCCGAAGCATATGGCGGTCAGGGACTCGGTGCTGTGGAGGCAGGGATCGTGATGGAGGAGATCGGCCGCAATCTGACGCCGTCACCCTTCTTGTCCACGGCGCTGCTCGCGGCGTCGGCCTTATCGAAGGCCGGCAGCAGCGCACACCAGGAAGAATATCTGCCGAAGATCGCCGCCGGCAGTTTGATCGCCGCGCTCGCCTCGGACGAAAAGACGAAACACACCCCCTCTGCGATCACGTTGCGTGCCGAGCGCGCGGGCAACGGTTTCAAGCTGAACGGTGCGAAAGCGTTCGTGGTCGACGGCCATGCGGCAGATATGCTGATCGTCACCGCGCGCAGCGCCGGGGGCGAGAGGGAGGAAAGCGGCATCACGCTATTTCTCGTCGACCGCAATACGCCCGGCATCGAGGTCGAACGCACCATGATGGTCGACGCGCATAATGCCGCGCGGATCACCTTCCGCGATGTGGAGGTGACAGCCGACGCCGTTCTTGGCGAAGTGGATCAGGGCTGGAAGGTGTTGAACGGCGTACTGAATCTGGGCCGGGCGGTGGTGGCTGCTGAAATGGTGGGCGTCGGCGAGGAAAGCTTCGCGCGCACCATGGGCTACCTGCGCGAGCGCCGCCAGTTCGGCAAGATCATCGGCTCGTTCCAGGCGCTTCAGCATCGGGCCGCGCATCTTTACGCTGAAATCGAGATCACGCGCGCGGCGGTGTTGAAGGCCTTGCAGATGCTCGATCAAGCGCCGGACGAGGCCGACCGCTATGTCGCCATCGCCAAAGCCCGGGCGGGCAAGACCGCCACGCTCGCCGTGCAGGAGGGCGTGCAGATGCATGGAGGCATCGGCATGACGGACGAGTTCGAGATCGGCTTCTTCATGAAGCGCGCGCGTGTGTGTCAGGAACTGTTCGGCGACTCCAATTTCCAGGCGGACACCCTTGCAAGGCTCAACGCCTATTGAGCGGAGCAGCGACCAGAATAGACGCGAACGCCACGATCGGGGTGATTTCCGACACGCATGGCCTGTTGCGTCCGTCTGCGATTGAGGCGCTGCAAGGCTCCGATCTGATTATTCATGCAGGCGATGTTGGCCGCGCCGAGATTCTCGACAGACTTCGCGCCATAGCACCGGTGATCGCGGTTCGAGGCAATGTGGATTACGGCGGCTGGGCCGACGCGCTTGCGATCAGCGAGGTGACCTCATTCGGTGAGCACGACATCTATATGCGTCACATCTTGGCGGATATGGATATTGAACCCAAGGCCGCTGGTTTTGCGGCGGTCATCTACGGTCATAGCCACAAGCCCGATATTGCAGAGAAGAATGGGGTCATCTACTTCAATCCCGGCAGCGCCGGGCCGCGCCGCTTCGCTTTGCCGGTGACCGTGGGGCGGCTTCGCATCAAGGCCGGCCGCCTGATTCCAGAGCTCATCCCCATCGAGGCTTAACTCATGCTTGATGCGGCGCGAACGCACCAGGTTCAAGCGGGCGGGAATACGCCGAGAACGAGCGCCAGAATAATCAGGCTGAGGATCGCATAGAAGAATGGGCCGGTCTTACCATCGGCTCGCGGCGAATGGATTGGATCTCTCGCGATAGTGCCGACGGGCTGCGCGTCTGTCGCGCTGTTCGCCAAAGCGGGAATTGTCATGAGCGTGGGGCGTCTCGGGAGGGTGCTGGTCATAGGCATGGCTGCATCTCATGGCAAGGCATTTCGGGGTATGCCTTTCAGACGCTTCGACGGGCCAGCGGGTTCAACCGTTGTCGCGCAATGCGGCGTTTTGCGCATCGGGCGGCTATGCAGGTCTCGGAAGGGGAGGAGGAAAGCGCGCATTCAATCGTAATGGAGAAGGGCTGACCTCGCAGCCAGCCCTCCCATTGTCTAACCGTGGTCCGGCACACGCCGTGACGCCGCACTAGGCAGCGCGGACCTCTCCAAAGGTGAGGACCCAGTTCACGGATACCGGCGGCCGCGGCGATTGACAATCAGACACTGGATCACCTCCTTTCAATTGTTGACAGATTGCGCAAATATAATGCGCCTCTGTACAATTTGAAAGATTGAATTTGGTTCGTTGCGGAAAGAGCGCCCTCCCTCCTCGAGACATACAAGTTGGCAGCTGGCGGTCCTCTTTCCAGGAGCAATACTGCGCTTCGCCAGAGTGGAGCCTTCCGATACCATTGAGCCCATAGAGCGCGTACGGTCGGCGACTCTGATCTGTTTTTAGCAATGAGGAGTGTGAGATGGATCTTGGATTGGTCGGGCGGAACGCTGTCGTGTGTGCCTCGAGTTAGGGTCTTGGGCGTGCCTGCGCCATGGAGCTTGCAAGAGCTGGCTGCCGTGTCGTCATCAACGGTCGCGACGCTGCCATACTGGAAGAGACGGCCGCTCATATGCGGAACGAGACTGGCGCGGATATCGTGGCCGTTGTCGGGGATATCGGCACCCGTCAAGGGCAAGATGCCCTTCTGAGCGCCGTGCCTCACGTGGACATTCTCATCAACAATAATGGGGGGCCGCCATTTCGCGATTTTCGGGAGATCGACAGGGACGCCATGCAAGCCGGGCTGGTCGCAAACATGATATCCCCGATCGAGTTGGTGCAACGGGTGATCGACGGCATGGTCGAGCGCCGGTTTGGGCGTATCGTCAATATCACCTCGGCATCCGTGAAAATGCCGCTTGCCGGCCTTGACTTGTCGAGCGGAGCGAGAGCGGGATTGACCGGGTTCCTCGCAGGCGTGGCGCGGTCGGTTGCCCACGCCAACGTGACCATCAACTTCCTTCTGCCAGGTGCTTTCGATACGCGACGGCTAAGATCCGGACAGGACGCGGCGGCTCAGCGGCAGGGTCTCGATATCGAAACGATCCGGGAGCGGGCGCGTGCAGCGATCCCGGCAAAACGCTTTGGGGATCCGTCGGAGTTCGGCGCCGCCTGTGCCTTCTTGTGCTCGGCCCAGGCCGGCTACATCACCGGGCAAAGCGTCCTGATTGACGGAGGTGCGTATCCGGGAGTGCTATAGACCGGCGGAGATTGATCGAGCGACCTTCGCGATACATACAATCCATCGCGCGGCGCATGCTTGTTGCCATTGAGCGCCTGGCACTTTGCATCCTGTAGGTACGTAAAAATACGAAGGCGGAGAACCTCCGCATCAATAAGAAGCAATAATTTTGTTTTTCCATATCTCTGGTAGCAGATATCGCAATAGTATAGATAAACAGACTATGAAAACCGGCATCCATTTTTATTGCGGATGAATGCAGCCACCTGCTCCCAATACGGAGGGAGCCACATAATCTGGAATTCCTAACTGACAACCAGACTATTGCATCTTACCACCAGTCTATTATACAACCGTGACAAAAGCGTGAAATCGAATCCGGCGCAGGTAAGTCCCATGGAGAAATTGCACCTACAACTCCTTGGCGCGTTCCGTTTGCAAAGTTCGGACGGAGCACCGATGCTGCTGCCGACGAAGAAGAGCAAGGCTCTGCTCGCCTATCTTGCGCTCGCCCCCGGCCAGCCTCGGTCGCGCTCCCTGGTGGCCAGCCTGTTTTGGGACGAGGCGGGCGAGACGCAAGCCCGCGAAAGCCTGCGCCAGACTCTCAGCCTGCTGCGCCGGACGCTACTGCCCGCCCATGCTCAGCCGATCTTGAGCGAAGGCGACGCGATCGCACTGGAGCCGAACGTCCTTGCGGTGGATGCCCTCGAATTCGAGCGACTTGCCGAGGCGGGCGAACCAGACGCGTTAGCCACCGCCGCAAACCTCTATAGCGGCGAACTGCTCGAAGGCTTCGATCTGGACTCGCCGGAATTCGATCGCTGGCTTTTGGCTGCGCGCCAGGGTTTTCGCGAAAAGATGGTGAATCTGCTCAGCCGAATGCTGGCACACCATCTCGCGGTGGGCAATTTGGAACGAGCCGCATCCACCGCCACTCGTCTGCTGACGCTGGACCCTTTGCGCGAGAGCAGCCATCGCGCACTGATGGAGCTATATAGCAAGCAAGGGCGTTATGCGGCGGCGCTGCGGCAATATCAGACCTGCTGCGAAGTTCTGGCGCGCGAGTTGAATATCGAGCCCGAGCCGGGAACGACGGCGCTGTATCGGGAAATCCGGTCCCAGCGGAATGCCCCGCGCGAATCCGCCTCCAAAACCGAACACATAAAGCGGGGCGGCGAAAATGGAATCACCACTGCACACGCGCTGGAACGGCGGCAGATCACGATTCTTACCTACGAGCTTATCGGCCTCGATGCGTTGTCGGCCGAGCTTGAGCCGGAGGCGCTGGTCGCCGTAGCCTCCGTATGCCGGCGCCAATGGGGAGCAGTGATTCAGCGCTTCGGCGGGCACATCGAACGGTTTGCCAGCGGACGGTTCACCGCGCTGTTCGGCTTTCCCAAGGCAAACGAGCATAGCGCCGAGCAGGCGGTTCGCGCGGGGCTCGCCCTCATCATGGAAGCGCACGGACCGGAAACGCTTCCGCCGGGGCGCCTAGCCGCCCGCGTCGGGATCGCAACCAGCCAGGTCGTCGCCGGAGAGCTCAGCGAGGAAAGGGCAGAGGCTGCCCTCGCGCTGATCGGAGAAGCGCCGCGCATCGCGAACCTTTTGCAGACCATCGCGCCGCCGAACGCGATCCTGATCTCGCGCCGAACCAAGGACTTGGTTGGCGACCTGTTCGAATGCTCCGCAGTCCCGGCACCATCTTTCGCCGCCACAACGGAAAGCGGTCCATTCTGGCAAGTCCTCGGCGAGACACACGACGCCACCCGCTTCACCGCCATGCACCGGCCGGAAAAATCCCCGTTTGTCGGCCGCGAAGCTGAGCTGGATGATCTCGTCGCCCTCTCGCGGTCGGTCGAGCACGGCGAAGGCCATGTCGCCTTCATCACCGGCGAGCCCGGCATCGGCAAATCGCGGTTGGCGCTTGAGTTGCGGGCCCGGCTTGGCACGCAGCCGCATAGCGCGCTGTTCTATCAGTGCTCGCCGTTTCACACCAACAGCGCCCTTTATCCGTTTATCCGTGAGCTTGAACGGGCGGCAAATTTTCAGCATTCCGATAATCCGGAGCAAAAGCTGGGCAAGCTGGCGGCGCTGGTCTCCGCTTATGCGCCGGCCAAACCGGACATCACGCCGTTGGTTGCGCAGCTTATGTCGATCCCGGCCCAGGAGAGCGATGCCGCGCCCAGGCTTAGCCCGGCTCAGTTGCGGCGCAAAACACTTGGCGCGCTGCTCGACCGTGTGGTGAGCTTCGCGAGGTGCGAGCCGCTGCTCGTCCTCTTCGAGGACGCCCATTGGGCAGATGCCAGTTCGCTGGAAGTGCTGGACCTGCTGGTCGATCGCATCCGGACGCGGCCGGTGCTTCTGCTGATCACCGCGCGGCCAGGATTCGAACCGGCCTGGGCCGGGCTGGAGCATGTCCGCCAGATTGCGCTCGACAGGATCATCGACCAGCACGCCCGCACGCTGGTGCAGAACATGAGCCCTGGCTGGAACCTGCCCCTGGGCCTCGTCGATCAGATCATCGTCAAGACCGACGGCGTCCCCCTCTTCCTCGAAGAGATGACCCAGGCCCTGCTCGAAGCCGACCGCGCCGCCGGGCTGGGCAGCGGGGCGAAGCACCTGGGCGGCGGTCCGAACTTGCGCATCCCCGCGACGCTGCACGATTCGCTCATGGCCCGGCTCGACCACCTGGGCGAAGCCAAGACAACCGCCCAGATCGCCGCCGTGATCGGGCGCGAATTTTCGCAAGACCTGCTGCGCGCGGTAGCCGGCCCCTCGGCCGATCGGCTGGATGACGATCTGGAACTGCTTGGCTCGTCCGGTCTCATTTTCGAACAGCCCTCGCAATCGGGCCGGTCCTTCGCCTTCAAGCACGCCCTGGTGTGCGACACCGCCTATCAAAGCTTGCTGAAAGGACGCCGCCAGCAGTTGCATGGGGCTATTGCCGGCACGATCCGCGAGGCGTTCCCGGCGGTGGAGAAAAATCATCCCGAACTCGTCGCCCACCATTTCACGCAAGCAGGATTGATCGCCCCGGCGCTCGGCTATTGGGCTAAAGCCGGAATGCACGCTTTGTTGCGCTCCGCAAATCGCGAGGCGATCGCACATCTTGAACATGGTCTGGAACTCGTGCCGGCCCTTGAGGCGCCTGCGGACAGGCGGCGCTGGGAACGGCAATTGCTGGCCGTGATGGGTCCGGCGGTGATGGCGGTCGAGGGCTATGCCGCGGCGAAAAGCCAGCGCGTATTCGAAAAAGCCCGCGAGCTTATCGACGAAGAGTGTCCCCCCCAGGAAAAGCTCCGGATCATTTGCGGCCTCTGGAATCTGCGCTCTCAACAGGGCCAGCTCACCGCGGCGCTGCCTCTGGCGGAAGAGTTCCTTGTCCTTGCGCAAAAATCGAATCTGGGCCTCGAACTCGGCAATTGCATGATGGGAATCAATTTGTCGGCGATGGGTGATTTCGAGCGTGCGCATCGCCACCTGTTGGATGTCCTCGAGAGCTTCCGACTGGGCACACAGGCGCCCGCTGTCATATTCGGGATCGACGAGCTTATTCTGGCGCACGCCTATCTGGCCCGTGTGCTTTGGAGCATGGGCCATCCGGAACAAGCGGCCGTCGCCGCAGCCAAGGGATTCTCCCTCACCCTGCAGGGCGCGAGTTCGGTGTCCACTGCGCTCGCCTTCGTCGCGAGGCTGTTCCTGAACGCGCAAAACCCGGAGGCCACCGGCAGCGAACAGTTGATCGAGGATGCGGCCGCGCATGCCATCGAGCACGAACTGCCGCCGTTCCAGAACTGGTTTGCATTTTTCGGAGCCGCCATCCGTCTTCGGCAGGGCCACGCGGCTGAGGCCCTCCCGGTCATGCAGGCCACCATCGCCAACGCGGACAGCAAGCAGAACTGGCTATTCCGGCCGTTTCAACTGGGGTGCGTGGCGGAAGCCCTTTTGCAGCTTGGCGAAGCCGATCGCGCGCTGACCGCGATCGACGAGGCGATCCGCACGGGTGAAATGACCGGAGAAAAGCAGTCCGAGGCGAGCCTCTATCGCGTCAAAGGCGAGATTCTGTTTGCTTTGGAGCAGCCGGTGGATGCGCACCGGGCATTTCAGACAGGGCTGGCCATCGCCCGCCAGCAGAAGGCGAGAACCGAGGAACTGCGCGTCGCGCTCAGCATGGTCCGGTTACAACAGAACCCGGGCGACGCGCGTGACGCCCGTGCGGCGCTCGCGCATGTCTATGCAACGTTCGACGAAGGGTTCGATCGACAGGACCTGCGAGGTGCAAAGGCCGCGCTTTAGCGCGATCAGGCTAAGTGCCAGATATGTCTCGAAGTCCCGCAGCTTGCATTGCCATTGGTCCATACGCCTGGGGCGCGGAACGTGGAGGGGGCCGCTCGGCCGCCATTGAGGATGTCGGCCCCCGATGTTCCGGCGGCCGTAGGCACGCAGTTAAAGCGCTCTTATTGCATTCATCGCTATAATTCTGCTGGAACACGATCTTTGGTGGAGCATCATGGGTTTCCCGATTCCGGAAAATGAAGAGCTCCATCAAGCACATCTGCTTAAACTCAGACCGAACGAGTGGGGGCAAGAGACCGCTTTAAAGGCGATTTGCGAAGTTGCAGCCCAGATAATGAAAACGCCGGCCTCGCTGGTTTCCTTACTGCATGAAAAAGATCAGCGTCCGATCGCGTTCGGTTTGGAGACGAGTAGCATCTCGCGTGATCTCGCCTTTTGCACCCACACGATGATCGCTTCGAAGCCAATGTTGGTGGTCGATGCCGTGGCCGACGAACGGTTTGCGTCTAATCCGCTCGTGACCGGCGCACCCTATATCCGCGCCTATGCAGGCGTTCCGCTCGAAGCGGCATTTGGAGTACCGCGTGGGCGCCTTGTGCGCAATAGACTTCGAGCCGCGTGAATTTTCACACCAGCAAATTGAACTTCTCGCCAAATTGGGCACCGTCGCGAGTTCAGTTCTGATGTTGCACAAAACGTGTCTCGATCTTGAAAGCGAGATTGCGGCACGGCATCCACGGAACCAGGGCTTTGGGCCCCTGGCGCATAGTGACCGTCTTACCGGGCTGGCCAACCTAAGACAGTTTTATCGACTTGCATCCCCTCTTATCGAGAGCGCCCTCGCGACCCGCGGCTGCGCGCTGATCATTATCGATCTCGATGATCTTGAATCGGTAAATGGCAAACTGGGACGTCCGGAAGGCGACGACTATTTACTGCGGGTAGCCAGACAAATCAAATCGTCCATTCGTAAGGATGATCTTGTCGAAAGAGTTGGCGGAGATAAGTTCGTTGTATTGCTGACTGACACCGATAGAGACGGAGCAGTCTGTTTTGCGGAAGGCATATTAATAAATCTGAAAATTATGGCGGAGATGGCAGGAAAGCAGGCGCTTGGTTGCGCAAGCATTGGGATTGCCCTTGCACCGATGCACGGGACTCTGATTGATGAGATTCATAAATTTGCCGATGCTGCTCTTCACTCCGCCAAATCCGCCGGCCGCAATAGGTATCGCGTTTATCTTG
This sequence comes from uncultured Alphaproteobacteria bacterium, assembly GCA_963731855.1. Taxonomy (GTDB): domain Bacteria; phylum Pseudomonadota; class Alphaproteobacteria; order Rhizobiales; family Rhodomicrobiaceae; genus R-RK-3. The sequence goes on from CAVSXH010000009.1 coordinate 277,894, forward strand.
CGCCAAATCGCGCGCCTTCCGGCGCGGCGAATAGGAACGGTGAGTATCGCAGGGCGCTCGAGGCAGAGGAGTTTGTGCCCTACTATCAGCCGAAATTCGAGCTGCAAAAACGTACTCTGGCGGGATTTGAGGCCCTCGCACGTTGGAACACAAACACTCGCGGGGTGCTGGCGCCATCGGAGTTCCTGGACCTGCTGGAGCATGAAGAACTCGCTTCGCTTCTGACCCGGTCCATGCTCATTCAAATGGCCAGACATCTGAGGGCTTGGCAGGACCTCGGTCTCAGTTGTGGCTCTCTCGCCATCAATGCGTCGGCAGGCGATTTCCTGAACGCAGATTTTGCCGATGATTTTTTGCGGATCGTTTCAGACCATAATCTCCAGCCACGGGATTTCGTGCTGGAAGTCACAGAACGAATTATACTGGAAGAGCACGATAAGCGCCTCCATGATTCCTTGGATAAGTTACAAAAATCTGGAGTTAGTATTTCGCTTGACGATTTTGGTACTGGTTACGCCGGGCTCCAGCATTTGAGAAACTGGCCCGCCAATCAAATTAAAATCGACAGAATGTTTATCCGCGACTTCCTGAAAAATTCACGGGACAGCGCAATTGTTGAAAGCATTATCCAGATGTCGGATGCAATCGGCTTGAGCGTAACGGCCGAGGGCATCGAGACGTCAGAGCAATTGGAGCTTCTTCGAAATTTGCACTGTGAGATGGGGCAGGGCGACCTTTTCGCACGGCCGATGTCATCTGCTGATGTGCCGGAGTACGTAAGAAAATTTCGGCACTGGGCATAGAGCGCTTATGGCGAGCGCGGGCATTTTTGCGCCGACCGACCACGCCAATGCCGCCCACCGATCCGCTGCCCCGCGGCAAGCAGCACAAAAGAACAGCTCTATCCCTAACCACACGTCACACCTCTCTGCGACGTCAGGCAAGCTCTTCTCTGATCGCGGGATGCTCCTCGGCAATTGTCTAAAAACATTGCGATCAATTTCACCTGCCATCAATTGGGTTATGACAGGATCAGGGTCGCAAGGAACGACATGTGCCAGGAGAGTTCTATGAAATACATCACCGATTTGACCCTATCAGCTTTGGTGTGGATTCAAGTTCCGCGCAAGAGGGGCGTTACCGCAATTGAATACGGCCTCATGGCAGCGCTGGTCGCGGTTGTCATCATCGCCGCAGTGACGCTTCTCGGCAAAAACCTGACCAACGTCTTTAATTCGGTGGCAGGGAAACTGAAGGGCTAGCGGCGAGTAGAGCTGCGCTTCGGCATACGCGGAGCCGGACCACATCTCCGGCCACCGCCTGCAGCCGCCCGCTGACGGTTCCATTGACAACATTCACCTGGAGCAGCGTGTGACCGCCATTGTTCCTCCGATAATCCTATGGACAATATCTCTGTGCGCCCTGCTCTGGGGCGCGTGCACGGATTTGCGGCTGCGGATCATCCCGGATCGGGTCTCACTGCTCGTAGCCGCAAGCGGTCTGGCGATCGCTTACGTGCTCAGGCGGGACGATATTTACGCGAGCCTGACCGCGTTTGTCCTCGTCTTCACCGGATTGTGCGTCGTGGGTTATTACGATTTCGTGGGCGGGGGCGACGTCAAACTGATCAGCGCGGTCACCTTGCTCGTGCCTTCCGCCGACGTGGTTGTGTTGCTCTTGGAGATAGCGCTCGCCGGCGGGTTGTTAAGCTGCGCCTACCTCATTGCGCGGCATAAACTCAGGAGCGGGCTTCTTCTGTCTCCATCTGAAGCGCCCGCTGCGGCGCAATTGCCGTGGCTAACCGCCTCACACGGCTTTCAGCAGGAGGCCGCCCGAATTATTGCGGGTGAACCCATGCCCTACGCTTTCGCCATCCTAGGGGGGGTCGTCTTCCACGGTGCCAGGGAACTCTACCAATGTCGTTCCGCAGTCTACTGTTTATTTTAGGTCTGCTTTGCCTCGTCTCAGGAACAGGGCTCTCCATTCTTTGGCTTGGTCAAGAAGAGCCTAGCACCACAGTTACGGATGGCGAAAAAAAGCAGCTCCGAACCGCGATTTTGGTGGCGACGCGCGCCATAGATCCGGGCAGGCCAATTCTTCAGAGCGACATGCGCTGGAAGGAGGTGCAGGACGTTGCGCCAGCCGGGGGTGTTCTTGTTCGCGGCCAGGTTTCGGAAGCTGAATTCGTCGGGGCTATTACGCGGCGGAGCTTCGCCCAGGACGAGCCATTGCTGCCTGAAGATATCGTGAAGACTGCAGATCGGAAATTTCTGGCGGCGATCCTCGGGCCAGGGAAACGCGCCGTGGCCGTCCCTGTCGAGGCTCAGCAAAGCACTTCCGGCCTTGTCCTCCCAGGTGACCGTGTGGATGTTATCTTAACGCATGTTCTGGTGGAGGCGCCGGGAAGCGCCACCGGATCGGTCGCGGAAACGATCTTGCGCGACGTGAGGGTCATCGCGGTGGATCAGACGCTCTCGCCCACCCTCAAGGGGGCTTCCGCGGAGTCAGGGCTGCTCGCCGATGCGCGGATGCCGCGGGTCGTGACACTCGAGCTCGATGAAGGTCAGGCGCAAACGCTGGTGGTCGGATTGCAACTCGGGAAGCTTCAGCTCTCGCTCCGCTCGCTGCAGAGCTTGCCGCAGGCTACCAGCCAGCACGAACTACCCCCTACCTTCGCGGCGGATATTTCGCCCGCATTGCGAGATCTTGCACTGAAGACGCGGCAGCAACAGCCTTCGGCGAGTTCCATCGAGAGCTCGATCCGTAGACCGCCAACAATAGCAAACTAAGAGAATGCGAAGGCGGCCGCCAGACAAAGAGCCGCCAGGGAAAAGGACGGGAGACATGGTCGAGATCACTGATCTTGCAATCGAAGGCACGGCTTCAAAGGTCCCAGGCCAAGACGCCAAGGTCTTTATGCGCGATCAGGCGTCCATCCAGATCATTAAGAGAGCGCTGGCGGATATCGGGATCAAGGATCCCCTATCCCAGCTCGGTGACGTGTCGACCGCCTCCGCCGCCTTGGCCAAGACGTCCTCTCCCCGCCTTCTGATCGTGGATATCAGCGCCACCGACGATCCCGTTGCGCGCCTCAGCGAGCTGGCGAATGTTTGCGATCCAGACGTGAATGTCGTTGCTGTCGGCGAGAGAAACGACATCGTCCTCTACCGCGATTTAAAGAACATCGGCGTCACTGAGTATTTTGTTAAGCCGCTCGTCAAGGATGTGGTCACGCGCATTTGCCGCAACCTTCTCAACCCCAGCCTTGAACAGCCGAAAATGCGGACTGGCAAGCTTATTCTCGTCCTCGGCGCGCGTGGCGGCGTGGGCGCAACAACCATCGCCACCCATACAGCATGGCATCTATCTGAGACGGGACGGCGGCGGGTTGCCCTGCTCGATCTCGACCTGAAGCACGGCGATACGTCCTTGCAGTTCGATATATTGCCAAGCAACGCCCTCCACGAGGCGATTGAATTTCCCGACAGAGTCGACAAGTTGTTTCTCGACAGGGCTGTGCAGCCGGTAAGTGACCGGCTTCATGTCCTCGCTTCCCTTGCTCCGCTGGCGCAGAACCCGCCGGTGACAGCGGAAAGTGTCGCGCCGCTTCTCGAGAAACTTGCGGCGCAATATCGCTACGTTGTCGTTGATCTGCCAAGGCATCTGGCGGCGGAAGTCATCCACTCGACGCTGCTCCCGCGCGTCTGTCTCCTTGTCAGCAATGGGAGCCTTTCGTCGGCGCGCGACGTGAGCCGCTGGCGAGAGCAAATCGGCACGAACATTTTGGAGCGCAGCACGATGCATGTGCTCAACTGCACCGAACCCAATGGGGGGCTCCCGGAGAAGGAGTTCATTCGGGCGGCAGGACAGGCACCCGATGTTTCGATCGCCTATCATCGCGATCTTGCGGAAGCGGCGAGCCTCGGGATCAGGGGCACCTCCAATTGCGCCGGATTTACGCGCAGTCTGCAAAACATCCTGCGCCCCCTGACCGGGGAACATGCCGAGGCTCCGGTGCCCTTTTACCGCAGACTATGGGGTTAGCAGATGGCCGCGTTCGGAAAAAAAACGACTGAGGAGGCCGTTGGGGAGAACGAAGCATCGGCCGCGCCGGCCATCCATTCGCATCCATCGCAGCCGGCGCTGCAGCAATATGGCCTTCAGAATGCGGCTACCAGCGTGACCGATCTGGTCAGAGATCAGATCTTCCTCCGGATTGAACCCTCTGCGGCAATCCGGATGACGAAGAAAGAACTCACGACCTTCGTCCACACGCTCATCGCCGAGATCGCCGTAGAGCGAAAGCTTCTGCTCAATCAAAAAGAGCAGGACAGCCTCACGATTATCATTGTCGACGAGATGGTTGGGCTTGGACCGATCGAACCGCTCATGCGCGATCCGACGGTGGCCGACATTCTGATCAATGGGCCCAAGAAGATCTATGTCGAGCGGCGCGGGAAGCTGGAACTGACACCGCTGCAGTTTCGCCACGATGCCCATGTGCTGCATGTCGCCCAGAGAATTGCGTCATCGGTCGGCCGGAGCGTGGACGAATCCTCGCCGTTGCTCGATGCGCGCCTCGCCGATGGCAGCCGCGTCAACGTCGTCATTCCACCTTTGGCCATTCGCGGGCCAAGTCTGTCGATCCGCAAATTCAGCCGCATGACGATCGGGTTTTCGAATTTCATCGCCAGCGGATCGATGTCCGCGCAGCTCGCGCGGGCTCTTGAGATTGCCGGCCGGTGCCGCCTGAACATCATCATCTCGGGGGGCACGGGTTCCGGCAAGACAACGCTCCTCAATGCTCTGTCGAGCATGATCGACCGCGCGGAGCGCATCATCACGATCGAGGATGCGGTCGAGCTGCAATTGCAGCAGGATCACGTGGTGCAGCTCGAAACCCGGACCGCCAACATGGAGGGGCGGGGCAAGATCGACCAACGAGAACTTCTGCGAAACGCCCTTCGTATGCGGCCTGACCGGATCATTATCGGTGAAGTTCGGGGCGGCGAAGCCTTTGACATGCTGCAAGCCATGAACACCGGTCATGACGGCTCCATGTCCACGATCCACTCCAATTCTGCGCGTGATGCCCTCGCTCGCATAGAGAACATGATCCTGATGTCCAGCGGCAACCTGCCTGCGCGCGCCATTCGCGGCCAGATCGTCAGTGCGATCGATCTCGTCGTCCATACCGAGCGCATGCGTGACGGCGTGCGCCGGGTCACTGAAGTGACGGAAGTCATTGGGCTCGAAGGCGACGTCGTCGTCGCCAGCGATCTGTTTAAATTCGAGTATGACGGCGGCGAAAACTCTGACGGCAAGTTACGCGGCGAACATGTGGCGACGGCGCATCCACCCCGCTTTCTCCAACGTCTTAAATATTTCGGCCTCGCCGAACCCTTTCTGGACGCGCTCGGCATTTCCGACGCGAGAAAAAGCTGATCCATGCCGCAAGCCGGTTTTATTTTGGCATTCCTCCTGCTTGCCGGCATAAGCGTGATGGGCGTTGCCTATGCCATGGGCCGGCAGGATCGCAAGCTTATGGCTGAGCGCATGGCGCTGGTGGTCGAAAGCGCACAGACCACAAAACGTGAGCAGGCGCCGTCCCGCATATGGGCGCATTTGGAACGGTTCGACGGGTCGGTCAGGGGTATTTTCAGCTTTGGAATGACGCGCACCTGGGCGATGACGGCAAATACGCTGCTGCTCTCCATGAGCGCCGTTGGCGCGAGCATGGCGATGTGGTTTCTGGCCCGCAATGTGATCGGTCTTTCGCCACTGCTCGCCATTCTTGTTGCAGCGGCGGCGTTCGTGGCCGCGCCGCGATTTATCCTCAAACGCCAGCAGCAGCGTGCAGAAGCGGCGTTCATCGAAGCCTTTCCCGATGCGGTCGATTCCGTGACCCGCATGCTGCAGGCGGGGATGCCGATCGCCTCAGCCTTACGGTCAGTCGCGAACGAGGGGCAGCCGCCCGTGAGCACCGTGTTCAACAATATCGCCGATCAGACCAATATCGGCGTCGGCATCTCCGATGCTCTGGACGCCAGCAGCAAGACCATCGGGCTGCCGGATTACCGGTTTTTTGCCGTTGCCGTCATATTGCAGACCGCGACTGGCGGTAACCTGGTCGGCACGCTGGAAAAGCTGTCCGAAATAATCCGCAAACGCCGCGCGGTACGCAGAAAGGCCAAGGCGGTGACTGCCGAGGTTCGGTTCGCGGCCTACATTCTGGGCGCTCTGCCCTTCCTGACTATCGGTGGGCTGCTCGTTATCCAACCCGACTACCTCGACGTCTTGTTCGCCGACCCGCGCGGACACATGGTGATCGGCATCGCCGCGGGCATGTTGTGTTTTGCCGCATTATCCATTCGCACGATGATGGCGAGCGTGAGCCATGTCTGATTGCGCTGGCACTGACGCAGGATCTGGTTGGGAAGCACCATGAGCGCACTCATCCTTGCCGCGATCGCTGTGCTGATGGCCTGCGGATTGGGGCTCGTCATTGCCGGTGTCCGTGCCAAGGCGGATCGCCGCGCGACTCGAATTGAGCTCATCAGGCCGAAGGCCGCGGCGAGAGAGATGGAGGCGGGCACGGGCGAAAAACTCACCGAGAAGGATACGGCCGGGTTCAGCGAAGGCGAACATCGGCAAATCGTGCTTGCCATGCAGAAATTGCGCATACCAGTGCATCATGCGAGGGCGTCTTTTACCGCGATGCGGCTCGTCCTGGCCTTATGCTGCGGTGTCTTTGCGGTGAACTGGCTTCCCGCCGGAACCGAAATCACGCTGCAGGGGTCGGCCCTGCTCATCGTCGGGATTGTGGCCTGGTTCCTTCCGATGTGGTTCATCAGACGCAAAGTGAAACATCATAGACAAGCCGTCGCCCATGGATTGGCCGATGCATTAGAGCTTCTCGCGGTTTGCATGGAGGCGGGCATAGCGCTCGAGAGCAGCCTTGAGCGCGTGGCCCGAGAGCTCAGATCCTCACATCCCGAACTTGCGGACGAATTGGCGAAAACCTGGGCCGAAATCAGTATTTTGCCGAACAGGGAGCAGGCCTTCGGCAATTTCGCTGCTCGCGTAAACCTGCCGAGCGTGCGGTCGGTCATCAGCATGATCACGCAATCTTTGCGCTATGGCACGCCGCTCGTCGCCGGTTTGCGCATCGCCGCCGCCGAGATTCGCTTCGATCAGATCACGCAGCTTGAGGAGCGTGCCAATCGGCTTCCGGCCCTCATGACGATCCCGGTCATGCTTTTCATCATGCCGACGATCTTTCTCATCGTGGGAGGCCCGGCCGTCATCCGCATCCTCGCGATCTTTGGTGATATGGGGCCAAGGTAAGATTGCCGCACTCCAGTGTGAAAGTTAATGGGGGATTTTTACCTCGCCAAGACTCCATGAGCTTCATATTGTTGGCCACAGTTGGGTCACCGGGGCGAAGCCGATTGGCATTTGCGAACTTTGCTTGTGCGGCCTTAAGGTCACCGCGAAGCAACAGGGAGTATCCTTGGTTGTTCAGAATTTGTACGGTTTCGCCTGAGAGTTGGATGGCTTTGCCGTAGGCGCGGTCGGCCAGTTCGAACCGCCGAAGCTGATCGTAGCTGGCCGCCAACCCGATCCATGCCTTGGCGTCCCGCGGATTATGCTCTACCGCGGCCCGAAAATTGCGCTCCGCAAGGCCAAAATCCCCGCGACGGTAGGCCTCGAATGCGCGCCGGATCGGGGATTGGGACAGCGGCTCGGCTGCCTCCCCCGTCAGGGCCGCCCCGTTGGGCACAATCTCGCCGTCCGTGACTGAGGGGTCCATCTGCGAACACCCAGCGAGCGCCAGGAACGAAAATGCGGTCATATAACGAGTCAGGGTGGCGAGCATTGGCGCTTTCCAGGTCACGTCGCCGGGGATGCTGATAAAGTCACTCAGGGGCGACCAGCAGGCGAAGCCAAAGCCGACCCGGCAGCCGGAGCATCGCTCCCGACATTGCTTGGCAACAGTCCCGTTGGAATTGGAAGGGCTGTCGGACTGGCAGCCTCGTCCTGCGGTGCGGGATCCGGGCCTTGGCGGTAACGCCGGATTGCGCCCACAGCACGCTTGCCGTCGCCGGGAATATTGCGCGCGCCTACATATGGGGGCCATGGATCGATGACATGTGCGGCCGCGTTCGTGTCCTTCGCGTTGCCGGCGCCCGGCGTAACCGCGTCCCGCCGGTCTAAATACGGACCGAACAAGTCATCCAATAAATCACCGCCCGCAGCAGCTTCGCCATGCATTGCCAAAGCCGACAAACCAACCACCCCTATGAATTTAAACATTGAATCCACCCCGATCATCTGTGTTCGTTTCTCACTCGAGAATATGTCCGTACGGCATTGATGCATCCCTCGCGATAGCCGGTTCTGTGGCCTTCTTGCCCACCTCGGTTCGCCCGAGAAGGAACAGGTCGCGATCATTGCTGGGCTGTCTTGTATCGAGCGGAGTTGCGAGCCGCTGTCCCGGGGCTGCCGGGGAGACTAGATGCGGGGTTACGATCACGACGAGATCGGTTTCATTTTGCTGGTACGAAGCACTGCGGAGCAAAGCACCGAGAACCGGCACAGACCCGAGCCAGGGTACCTCCGAGATGTTGCGCAGTCCTTCCGATTGCAGGAGGCCGGCAATGGCAAAACTCTGCCCATCCCGCAGTTCGATCGTGGTTTTGGCCTCGCGCTTCGTCAGCGCTGGGATGACGAATCCCTGGTTCCGGATCGCATTCGTGTAATCCAGCTGGCTTACCGATGGAGAGAGTTTGAGATTGATGATCCCGTCCGCGAGAACGGTCGGCACGAAAGATAGGTTCACGCCGAACGGCTTGTAATCGACGGTAATCGTCGGCGTCGCCCCGGAGGACGGCTGCACAACGGGGACGGGAATCTCGCCGCCCGCCAAAAAGCTGGCGGTGTCTCCGGACAACGCGACAAGGTCCGGCTCCGCAAGCCGTCGTGCAACGCCTCGCGATTCCAGCGCACTGATGATGACATCGATGCTCGTGCCGCTGTTCGCCAGGTTCGCAACTGCGACGCCAAAGGGCGGCATCGTGGTCGCGCCCGCAAATGTACCCAGCACCTGAAACAGCGGCAACCCGCCGGGTGTTGCGCCTGGACTCTGACCTATTTGCGTCGGGCCGCCCGCCCCCGTGTTGACACCCCGGGTGCCGCCCTGAGTGCCGACAAGCCAGTTGATGCCGAGGTTGCGTCCGGCTTCGCGGCTCGCTTCGATAAACCGAACCTTTAACAGTACCTGCTGGGCCGTCGCGACCTGCAGCATGTTGACCACGGTATTGTCCGGGGCGAGACCTTTGGCGAACGCGACCGCGCGCTCGGCATCCACGGCATTGCGCACCTTGCCGCTGAGCACGATCTGCTCCTGATTGCTCGAAACCCGGACGCCGGAGCCGCCGACACTCTCCCGGATTTTTCGCGCTATGTAATCGGCGTCGATGGACACTTCGACATCGATGACGCCTATAAGCTGTTTGCTTTGATCGAAGATGGAGACGTTCGTCGTGCCGATCTTCTTGCCCTGGAGGTAGATGATGCGGTCGGACATCGGCAGCACGTCCGCAATGTCGGGAGCGCCGACGACCGCTGAAGCGAAAGGCGTGTCAAATTCGAACGTACGCGACTTGTGGCGCGTGACAACAACGCGGCGGATCGGGTTTGCGTGAGGAATGATTCCGACACTTCCGCGGCTGAGGCGCTCGAGGACACGCCGGAATCGAGTGAAAATGGGAAGAACATCAGCAGCAGACATAGACTGAGCAGAGCTCGGATGCCTCTTGTCCCAAGCGTTGGAAATCTGCTGCTGGCGTCGTATTGTTGATGCATACGTTACCCCACTATCCGCGAACGCTCAGCTAGACATGAGCAACGCAACTCACCGGGGTGAGCTAATCAGAGCCGAGATACACGCTCAAGTAGCATTTAAGGGTTTGCCACACCCTGTTAATTACTGGTGGCGTAGCAGGTGGTGGAGGTCAGCGTGATCGGATCAAAGCCGGGCACCGAGAATGTGAACGCATAGCTGGCCGTGACCCGCATGCCGCAATTCTGCTTCACGACGACGACAGCTTGCGGCTCAAGTTGAAGGTTCCAGGCTTCCGCGATGGCCTTATCCTTGATTTGTCCTGGAGTACTGCATTCTGCCGAAGCGATGCCCGCACAGCGTGCGGCCGATGAGACCGCTCGTTGCAGCGTCGTATTCGTCCAGAATAGGCGTGCCGTATCCAGAACGCCCAACGTGCAAAGCAGGAAGGCAGGCAGAATGATCGCGTATTCGATCGCCGCGGTCCCGCGTTTACTCGTTAGCCTGGATGATGCTCGAACGCGCGGACGCACTCAGTTCAACCTCGTCGTTGATTGCGCCGCAATCAATTCGGGCAGCGGCAATATTGCGCTTGGCATGATGGACTGAGGTTTCAGTTTCGCGCCGACTTTCACGTAATGTCCTGGAACAAGATTGCCCGTGCATGTCCCGTCGCAGGGCGTCGGTGCGACCTCGTTTTTTGCCACGCAGCCGCAAAACAGGGATGGTGCGGGAGTCGCCTCAAGGCCCGGCGTTGCCGCATTGGTCAAAATGGCGTCCGTTATGGCCGCGGAATCGAACCCCCTTTTTGCGGCAACGGCAATGCCGGCCTCGACCGCACTATTGACCATCATGGTCTGCTGGATGAAAAAACCGATCTCCGCGCAGCAAAGCAATAACGTAACGAGAAGAGGGACCAGTAGCCCGAACTCTATGGCCGCCGTACCCTCGTCGTAGGAGCGCCAAGCCTTTTTCGGCGGATCATCCTTGGTATCGTTTGTCATGGTGTGCTTCGTGCCTATTGAACCAGGTAGCTTGTCACGCCGGTGATCGCGCGTGTGCCGGTTCCGGCGCAGCTATTTCCCATCAATACCGAGTTTTCGACGCGCACCAGTCGCGCGATGGCCTGCGCACACCCGCCGCTCGCGGAGAGGTTGGTTTTCAACTCCAGAATTTGATTTGGGAAGTAGAGCGCGCCCTGGATGTCGAGATTGAGGGTCTTGCCGAATTTATGGCTGGTCGTCGCGGCGGCGTTCCGCCGGCTGTACATCGCCAGGCCCGCGTAGGAGCCCGCCGTTGGCGCAGTGATGCCGAGCGCTGCATTGTTGCCCAGGATCATCTCGTAATCGCCATTAATGATGAGCGTCACGCCGCCTTTTGCGACCACCTTCGCGCTATCGCCGAGCGTAAGCAGCGCGTCGATAACATAGACGCCGGGCGCGAGGTTGAGCGTGGTATTGGCGCCGAAAGACCAGCCGCTGCAAAAATGGCCAGGCGTAAGGTTGAAGCTCATGCCCGCAGCCCCGGCGCCGCTCTGGGCCGTGCATGGCAGCGAAGGCGCGGCCGGGACATTGGCATAGGGGTCATCGATATTGGGGCCGTTTTCCGTGTTGGTCGACCCAGCCAATACCGCGTTGGCTGCGCGCGAGATACGACCACGCACGGAGGTGCTTGCCTTGATTACACTCGAAGAGCCCAGTACCAGGGCGGTGTGGCTGGCCGAATTTGAAGCCACGCCGCACTCCGTATTTGGCAGGATCGCGTCCGTTTTGAGATTGACGGAAGCTTGCGCACCGAGGTCAAGAGCCAGAATACAGTAGAGTCCTGGGCGGCTTTGGCGGGCCACGGCACGCGCGCGCATGTTGAAATCGAACACGCCCAGAACCTTGGCCAAATTCAGAGTTTGGGGCTGGTTGACAACGACTTCGACAGCTTCGGGTACTCCGGCGTGGCTGCCTGACGCCGGGGGACGCACGAGCTGGACGGTCACGCCGTCCTTCCCGTGGACCAGGCCCGCAGATGCCGCAATGGCACGTGCCTCGCTCTGTGCGACCAGGTTGTCCGGTTCCAAGCGGGTGGCCGCGGCGCTGACCGCCGCCATGTCCGCGACGGTTTGGAGCTGCCGGTGTTTATGCAAGACCAGCGGAATTTCTGTCCCGAGGGAAGCCATTCCAATCAACACCGTGAGCATCAAGCCAACCTGCACCGCGACCGTCCCGTTTCGGCTCCGCGCAATCTTGCAAATCTGTGAAATGAGAATTCTGATGCATCGCGGGCGCTAATTCGGAGATGTGTTGGCCAGGACAGCGATTGGCGTTGTCCGGACATCTCAGTGTATGCGCCTTGTCTAAAACGTTGATTGCGGATGGCCCCTAAAATTTAACCACTTTATCCGCCTTTATGACGCCAGTTTCGATGACGGCTGGAATGGCTCACTATGCCGATTGGCACCAGGACTCGGAGGTGCTTGCAACGCGTCGTTAAGCCAAAAGCAACCGGTTATCGCATTAGATACCTAGACGCTATCTGAAGGCCTGATTGAGCTAGAAATTAGCCATGCACGCTGCGGTCGTCGATCCGAGCAGAGTTGTTTTGAAGATCATCACGCAACTTCTGGCGGACTACGCGAGTGTCAGCGGCTTCGTGGACTCGGATGCAGCGCTACGTTTCATCAAGAACGATCCGACGGTCGACGTTCTGATTACCAGTTTGGAAGTTGAGCCGATGAGCGGGCTGGAACTCTGCTGGGAGACCCGGCTGGCCATCCCTCCCGAACGGCCGATTTATGTGATCGTCATGTCCTCCCTTCGCGACGATTCGAAATTGGCGGAAGCCTTGGACTGCGGCGCGGATGATTTGATCGCAAAGCCGGTCAAGGGGATAGAACTGCGTGCCAGGCTGAGGATGGCCGGCCGTCTGAAATCCACGCAGCTTGATCTCGTGCGACTTACCGAAACGGATTCTCTGACAGGTTTGCTCAACAGGCGGGCATTTTTCGGTCGCCTGACCAGATTACTTAAGCACCCGAGTGACTCCGATCTGGTTTCCGCCGTCATGCTCGACATCGACCATTTCAAGCAAGTCAACGATCATTACGGCCACCAGGTTGGAGACGCCGTTATCCGAGCGATCGCCATCGAGGCGAATAAGATCGCCGGGATCGTCGGACGCCTCGGCGGCGAAGAATTTGCCATAGTCCTTACGGGCCACAATGAGAACAGCACCTACAGACTTGCCGATGATCTGCGCCAGAACTGCGCCAACATTCAATTCTCTGGAGATTATGATGCCTTTAAGGTCACTTGCAGCTTCGGCGTGAGTCAATGGACAGGTGAGGAATCGTCGGACGATCTGCTGAAAAAAGCCGATATTGCGCTTTACCAGGCAAAGAACAGCGGCAGAAATTGCGTCCGAAGGGCTTTGATCAGCGAGGAGGGATTGCTGACTCTTCCTTCAGAAAACATTCGGAGCCGGGTACGTTAGCGTGGGGGGTAATGGAAGGCACCGTGCATGGAATTTTCGGCATATGGCAACTTAGACACTCTAACTGTGCGTAGAGCTTATAAATTTTACGCCATCCGGAACCTAGTCATCCGGTAACGATTGACTGGCCATAGGAAAGATCAGGTCACGCCCCGGATATGCGGCGTGACCGCACATAAGGTTCCATGGCCTCCCAGCTTGCCGATCACTTCATCCTTATCGTTGAAAGCGACCCTCCCACCGCACTCAATATGGGGCAGGCCTTCCAGCAGGTCGGCGCGCGGGTGGTTACAAGCGGCTCGGTGCAGTTAGCCCTTGAGCTCGTTGAAGCTGACATGTGGTCCGCCGCGGTGCTGGGTCCGACGCTGAGCGAGATCGACAGCGGCCAATTTTGCGAACGGCTGAACGAACGAAATATCCCCTTCCTGCTCTACGTAGGATCAACGCGGATCGCGGTCGCGTGCAGCGAGGCTCCGTCTGTGTATCTATCGGCAGGCCCAGGCATGCTTGTCCAAACCGTGGAAGACCTCGTGCAACGCCGATCTACCTTGCATTGAAGAATTATTCCCCGGGTCCGGAGCACAGGATGAGGCGGTTAACGCTTGCTACGGCGCCATCGACACGTACATTGAAAGATTATCTTCGATCGAAACCTGATCAGAGGACATACCATGCCTGTTACGCTCACCGTAAATGGTCAGAGCCACACGCTCGACATTGATGACGACACGCCCCTCTTATGGGCCATCCGCGATGAAATCGGTCTGACCGGTACCAAATTCGGCTGCGGGGTTGCGCAGTGCGGCGCCTGTACCGTCATGCTTAATGGCAATCCGACGCGCTCCTGCGTCACCCCCATTTCCGCGGTCGCCGGCGCCGATGTGGTGACTATCGAGGGTCTTGCCAGCAAGGAAACCACGGCCGTCCAGGCGGCGTGGAACGCGCTCGACGTGCCGCAATGCGGCTATTGCCAATCCGGCCAGATCGTGTCGGCCGTGGCGCTGCTCAGTGAAATTCCGAAACCCACCGATGAAGACATCAACCTCGCCATGAATGGCAATCTGTGCCGCTGCGCAACCTATGTCCGTATCCGCGCGGCCATTCATGACGCAGCCAAGCGTCTGGAGGCCTGATAATGACCACCGTCAATGTGAAAGCGAGCCGCCGCTCATTCCTGAAGGGTGCGGGCGCCACTAGCCTCGGACTTGTCATCGGCTTCCATTTCGATCCGCGCAGCATCGCCGGTCGGGCGGTCGCCGCTCCCGCTGTCGAATTTGCGCCCAACGCCTTCATCCGGATCACGCCCGACAACGTGGTGACGATCCTGTGCAAGCATCTCGAGATGGGGCAGGGGCCCTTCACTGGCTTTGCGACCATGATTGCCGACGAGCTCGATGCAGCCCCCGGCCAGATCAGGGTAGAGCACGCGCCGGCCGATGTGACGAAATACGCCAATTCCGCGTTCGGCGCGCAAGGCACAGGCGGCTCGACCGCGATGTTCAATTCCTGGGATCAGATCCGTCAGGCTGGTGCCGAGGCGAGAGCACGTCTGGTGCAGGCCGCCGCCAAGGATTGGGGCGTTGCCGCAGGTGAGATCAAGATCGAAGGCGGCGTGCTCAAACATGGGACGAAGACTGCCAATTTCGGCGCCATGTGCGAGAAAGCGGCGGCGATCCAGTTGACCGCGCCCGCGACGCCGAAGCGGCCGGACCAATGGATCTATATCGGCAAGACCTTCCCCAAGGTCGACACCATGCCCAAGACCAATGGCGAGGCGACGTTCACCATCGACGTCAAGCTGCCGGACATGCTGACTTGCGTCATCGCCCGGCCGGCCCGCTTCGGCGCCAAGGTCAAGAGCTTCGACGCCAGCGCCGCGCTCGGTGTCAAGGGCGTCGTCGAGGCGTTCGCGGTGCCGTCCGGCGTCGCGGTGCTTGCCAAAGGCTATTGGCAGGCGCGCAAGGGCGCCGAAGCCGTCAAGATCGACTGGGACGAAGCCGGCGTCGAGATGCGCTCCTCCGATGAGATCATCTCCCAATATAAGGACAAGGTGAAAACCGTCGGCCTGGTCGCGCGTAATGACGGCGATGCCGAAGGCACGCTCAAGGCATCGCGCAAAGTCGTTGAGTCGACCTTTGTGTTCCCCTATCTGGCCCACGCGCCGCTCGAGCCGAATGACTGTGTCATCCACAAGCAGGGCGACGGCGTCGAGCTGATCTGCGGCTCGCAATTGCAGACGCTCGATCAGGCCCTGGTCGGCGCGGTTCTCGGCGTCAAACCCGAGCAAGTCACGATCAAGACCGTGTTCGCCGGTGGCAGTTTCGGCCGGCGCGCCACCCCCGGCGCCGACATGGCAGTGGAAGCGGCGCAGGTCTTTAAGGCCGCGAAGCATAAGGGGCCAATCAAGATCGTCTGGAGCCGCGAGGATGACATCAAGGGCGGCCGCTACCGGCCGATCTTCGTGCACCGGCTGCGCGGAGCCATCGGCGCGGATGGCACGATCGCGGCTTGGGATCAGGCGGCAGCAGGGCAGTCCTTCATGTTCGGCACGCCCTTCGAGCAGATGATGGTAAAGAACGGCATCGATGACAGCATGATCGAAGGCGCCAGCGACACCGTCTACGCGATCCCGAACATTCGCGTGTCGGTACATCGTGAGGAGGTCGGCGTACCGACCCTCTGGTGGCGATCCGTCGGCCACACCCATACGGCCTATGTGGTGGAGACGTTCCTCGACGAGCTTGCCGCATCCGCTGGCATTGACGAGCTCGAATTGCGCCGCAAGCTGCTAGCCAAAGAGCCGCGCTATCTCGGCGTGCTCAATCTGGTGGCCGAGAAAGCCGGCTGGGGATCGCCTGTGCCGCAGGGCCGCGCGCGCGGCATCGCGGTGCATAAATCCTTCGGCACGTATGTCGCGCAAGTGGCGGAGGTCAGCCGCGGCGAGGAAGGTCTGCCTAAGGTCGAGAAGGTATGGGTAGCCGTCGATTGTGGGCAGCCGATCAATCCCGACGTGATCGTCGCGCAGATGCAGGGCGGCATCGGCTATGGGCTTTCGGCTGCCTTGTTCAGCGCTATCGATCTCGACAAGGGCCGGGTGGTGCAGTCCAACTTCAACAGCTACCGAATCCTTCGCATTCACGAGATGCCGCAGATCGAGGTCCACATCGTGCCTTCCACCGAGAAGCCGACCGGCGTCGGTGAACCGGGCGTGCCGCCTTTGGCGCCTGCCGTCGCCAATGCCTGGGGCAAGCTTACCGGCGAGCGCGTGAAGGAACTGCCTTTTGCGCGCGGGGTTGGCAATGTCTGAGCCGGAGGGATCGATGAAGTGGATGACAAGATTGCTTGCGGTCTCGGTTCTGGCGTCTGGTGCGACGGCGGCTGAGCTGCGTGGGCCCGAGACTTTCTCCGGCATCAAGGATGATGCGCAGCGTGCGGCGGCCATCTTTACCGAGGCCGGCAAGGTGCTGCAGCATCCGCGCTGCGTAAACTGCCATCCGGCCGGCCAGCGCCCGATGCAAGGCGAAGATCAGCATCCGCACCAACCCGTCGTCGTGCGGGGTGACGGCGATCTCGGCGCGGTTGGAATGCGCTGCTTCACTTGCCACGGGCAGTCGAATTTCGACCCCGCCCGTGTGCCGGGCCATCCGCAATGGCACATGGCGCCCATCGAAATGGCCTGGGAGAAGAAGTCGCTCGCCGAGATCTGCCAGCAGATCAAGGACCCCGAACGCAATGGCGGCAAGGACATGGCGGCGCTCATCCACCATATGGCCGAGGACAGTCTCGTCGGCTGGGGCTGGACTCCAGGTGCGGGACGCGAGCCCGTTCCGGGCACGCAGAAGCAGTTCGGTCAACTGATCCAGGCCTGGGCCGACGCCGGCGCAGCCTGTCCGGCACCTTGAAGCAGGGCGGCCGGAAGGCCGCTCGGCTCATCTGCGGCGCGTATTGGCGCGGTGACCTCCGCCGGGCGGATCGCGATTTTGGCCCAACATCTGATCAAGCTAAGCATACGCAACGAAACCCGCTGCGCGCACCCTCTATTGCCGCGGGAGGACGGTTCGCAATCAGATAGAAGGCCCGGCGCGCGAGGACGGTTCGCTGGGATGGACAGGATTAGAGCCGATCCCGTGCTCGGGCGGGGGCATGGCACCCGTCATCAAAGCGACGGCGTCCGACATACTGTACTGCTTGGGGTCGATCACCGTGAGGCGGCGGCCGAGGCGATGGATGTGGATGCGGTCAGCCACTTCGAAGACATGCGGCATGTTGTGGCTGATCAGCACGATCGGCAATCCCCGCCGCTTGACATCGAGGATCAGTTCGAGGACGCGCCGCAACTCCTTGACGCCGAGCGCCGCTGTCGGTTCGTCGAGGATGATGACGCGGCGTGCGAAAGCCGCCGCCCGCGCCACCGCGACGCCCTGACGCTGCCCGCCGGAAAGCGTCTCGACAGGCTGGTTGATGTTCTGAATTGTCATCATCCCCAGGTCGTTGAGCTTTTCACGCGCGAATTTCTGCATGGCGCCGCGATCCAGACTGCGAAACAGACTGCCGATCACGCCTTTCGACCGGATTTCCCGTCCGAGAAACATGTTGTCGGCGATCGACAGGGCCGGCGACAAGGCCAGCGTCTGATAGACGGTTTCGATGCCCGCCTCGCGCGCGTCGATTGGCGAGCGGAAATGGATGACTTCGCCCGCGAGCCGTATTTCTCCCGAATCAGGAATCATGGCGCCGCAGAGCGCTTTGATCATCGAGGATTTTCCCGCGCCATTGTCGCCGATCACCGCGAGAATTTCGCCGGGATAGAGATCGAAATCAGCGTGATCGAGGGCGGTGACGCGGCCGTACTTCTTCACCAGATTACGCGCGGTCATAATAGGTTGAACGCTCACGCTGAAACCCTCCGGATCCATTGGTCGAGCGCCACGGCGACGATGATCAGAATGCCGATGGCGAAATTCTGCCAGAGCACGTCAAGCCCGGCGAGCGATACAGAGGAGCGGAAGACGCCGACGATCAGCGCGCCGATCAAGGTGCCGACGATCGAGCCGCGCCCGCCAAACAGGCTCGTTCCCCCGATTACGACAGCGGTGATGCTGTCGAGATTGGCGTTCTCGCCCGCCGTCGGGCTTATCGCACCGACGCGGCCGATCAGCACCCAGCCGGCGATCGCTGAAATCAATCCGGCAAGCACGTAGACGCTCAGCAGGATGCGGTCGGTATTGATGCCTGCGAGGCGGGCGGCTTCGGGGTCGTCGCCGGTCGCGTAGAGATGGCGGCCATAGGCGGTGCGATTGAGGACAAACCAGACGACGATCGCAACAAAGATCAGCAGAAAGCTGCCGAGAATGATGCGCGCCCCGCCGATTTCGATCGGAATGCCCATCAATTGCAGAAATGGCGCGCTGGCCTCGATGTCCTGCGAACGGATGGTCTCGCTTTGCGAGTAGAATGTATTGAGCGCGCCGATGATGCTGAGCGTGCCGAGCGTAACGATGAATGGCGGCATCTTCAGCCGCGTGACCAAAGCGCCGTTGAGCCAGCCGAAAGCGAGACCGCACATCAGTCCCAGCGGGAACGCGAGGAAGATAGGGACGCCATCGAGCACCGCAAGGCGTCCCATCACGACGGAGGAGATCACCATGATCACCCCGACCGAAAGGTCGATGCCGGCGGTAAGGATCACCAGGGTTTGCGCGATGCCGAGGAATCCCACGATCGTCACCTGAATCAGGACGGTCGACAGATTGCTGCCGGTGACGAAACGCGAATAGTTGACGCTCATGCCGAGCACAAGACCCAGCACCAGGACCACGAAGGGAACGACCGTCGGATAGGAATGCAGAAACCGTTGCACGCGCTTGGCGAACGGCAAGCTTTCCTCGTCGAAGGACGCCTGCGTCGTGGCTGCGGACGTCAGAACCTTTTCAAATTCCTGCGACACAGGCCGCGAGCCCTGCGAGGTGTCCGTCATCGTTTACCCCCTGAATTTCGCGGGCTTGAGCCCTCGCGAACTCGGCGCTCGAGGAATAGTCTCCGAGCGCCGATGTTCAGATGATTAAGCGACCAAAGCTTGGAGAAATCAACCCCAGCAGAGCTTTGCGCCTTCGGTCGTGTCGATCGAGGGAATGCCAGGAACCGGCTTATCGGTCACCAGCTTCACGCCAGTGTCCTTGTTCTCGGGCTTCTTGCCGGTCTTGACGAAGTCGACCACAGCCTGCACGCCGAAGGAAGCCATCAACAGCGGATATTGTTGCGAAGTCGCGCCGATCACGCCGCCCTTGACGCTCTTGATGCCAGGGCAGCCGCCGTCGACACCGACAACCAGCACGCCCTTTTCCTTGCCCGCCGCTTTGAGCGCCGCATAGCCGCCATCCGCCGCAGGTTCGTTGATGGCGTAAACGACGTTGATTTCGGGAGCCTTCTGCAGAATGTTCTCCATCGCCTTACGCCCGCCGTCGGTCGAGCCCGCGGTCACGTCGGAGCCGACGACCTGCGGGCTGTCGCTCATGGCGTAGCGCTTGGGATCCTTGACGGGAATGCCGAAGCCGGTCAGGAACCCGTTGTGGCGGAGATAGTCGACGGTCGGCTGATTGGCGGCGAGATCGAGCGTCGCGATCTTCGCGCTGGCCGCCTTGTCACCCAGGGTCGCCTTGGCCCACTGGCCGATCAACTCGCCGGCCTTGAAATTGTCGGTGGCGAAATTGGCGTCGGCCGCGGTGATCGGATCGAGCGGCGTATCGAGCGTGATGACGAGAATGCCGGCCTTGCGCGCCTTCTCGACGGTCGGAACGATCGCCGTTGAATTGCTGGGAACGAGCAGAATGCCCTTGGCGCCGGCGGCCATCAGCGCCTCGATCGCGGCGACCTGGCCGTCGTTGTCGCCATCGGCCTTGCCGGCATAGGCCTGCAGGGTGGCGCCAAGCTCTTTGGCTTTCGCCTGCGCGCCCTCTTTCATCTTGACGAAAAACGGGTTTGTATTGGTCTTGGTGATGAGGCCGACAATGATTTTGTCCTGCGAGGCCGCAGGCGTCGCGGCAGACAATCCAAGCACGAGTGCAGCGACCGGCGCTAAGAGCACCGCTCTTCTTGATGTGATAGACATAGTTCTCTCCTTAGACCGCCTCGCCGAAATGACGATGGCCGAACATATTTCCTCATGGTCGAGCCGCTCTCGACCATTTTCCTCGCCCGCCTTTGTACCGGCGGTTTATGTTTGCCCGACTGAACCATGGGCAGGTTTAAAGGGGCCACAAGACGGAACGTCTGTCAATAAGTAAACCAAGTTGATTTATTTATTGACCTTTGCACCGGGCGATGCCCAACTAAACGGACAGGAGTTTAATACAGTTGTGCGCCGTTGGGGAGGGGATGACGAGGACCGACATGGAATCCGGCACGGCAAGAACGGGATCCCTCAGCAGGCTTGGCGGCGGCGCCAACCAAGTGGGAGCGCGCGCCTATAATGAGCGCCTGACGCTTTCCCTCATCCGGCGTAACGGTCCTTTGTCGAAAGCCGCGCTCGCCCGCCTTACAGGACTTTCCGCCCAGACGCTTTCGCAAATTGTCAGGCACCTGGAAGCCGACGGGCTGGTTCTGCCCCAGGAGCGGGTGCGGGGGAGGATCGGCCAGCCCTCCGTGCCCTATGCGCTCAATCCCATGGGGGCGCTATCCTTCGGGGTAAAAATCGGTCGGCGTAGCACAGACCTCGTGCTCTGCGATTTTCTGGGGGCTATCCTCAACCGCGCTAAGCTGACTTACGCTTTTCCAAGTCCCGTTGAGACGCTGTCATTCGTGTCCCAGCAGGTCGGGGCCATGCGCCGCCGCTATAAGCATGGCGAGCGCTTTATCGGCGTCGGCATCGCCATGCCGTTTGAAGTCTGGGAATGGGAAAGCGAAGTCGCGGCGCCGCCTGGAGCGCTCGAAGAATGGCGAGATATCGATGTCGCGGCAGAGATCACGCGCCATACCAAGCTGCCCGCAATGCTGGCGAACGATGCCACGGCCGCATGCGGCGCTGAACTTGCTCATCTCGACCGCGGCCTGCATTCGGATTTCCTTTATTTCTTCATCGGCTCGTTCATCGGCGGCGGGATCGTGCTTAACGGCGCGCTGTATTCGGGGCGGTCCGGTAATGCGGGCGCGGTCGGCTCGATGCCAGTTAATGTCGGTGGACGCATATCCCAGCTCATCCAGCATGCGTCGCTGACGGCGCTGGAAAAGGCGCTATTGAAAAGCGGCCAGGATGTCTCGCTGCTCCAGGACCCGGAGGCCGACTGGGCCAGCGTCGGGCCGCCGCTGAGGTCTTGGATAGCTGGCGTGTCCGAGAGCCTTGCCGCGGCAATCGTCGCGAGCATGTCCGTGATCGATTTCCCCATCGTGCGTATCGACGGCGCGATGCCGCGCAACGTGCTTTCCGAGATCATTGCCGGAACGCGCGCGCGCATTGGGAGGTTGGATCGTCAAGGCCTATCGCCATTCGAAATTACAGCGGGTACGGTGGGTGCGGACGCGCGCGCGCTTGGCGGAGCGATGCTGCCAATTCTCGCCAACTTCACATGCGACCCCGAGGTGCTTCTCAAAGACATCAGTGCGACCGCCGCCCACTCGGCTTGACGCGCCATCACGGGCGGGATGATCGGGCGGGTACGCCCGACCTTCCGCGCCGGAGCCGCTATTTCCCAACCAGCACTTTCAGATCGACCGACTTGGCCATCGCTTGATACCCGGCATCGTTCGGGTGCAGATGATCGCCGCAATCATACGCGGGCAGGACATAGCCGGGTTTGGTCGGGTCTTCGAGCACCTTGTCGAAGTCGATCAAGCCGTCGCCGGTCTTGTTGGAACGTATCCAGGCGTTCACCGCCTGGCGGATCTTCTCTTTCTCGGGCGTGTAATAGCCGGAGAGCGGCGTACCCTTGAAGGTATCGGTGAACGGCGTCAGCGTCGCCGCGACGAAGCGAATGCCGTGCGCGTGTGCCCGGTCGATGATCTGCTTGTAGCCGGCGATGATGTCGTCCGCCGTCGGCTCCGGGTCGGCCGGCGTTATCGAGCCTTCGCCCGGCCAGCCAATATCGTTGATGCCCATCATCATCACGACCGTGGATACCCGCGGATGACTCAGCACAGACATGTCGAAGCGGCTGAGTGCGTTGGTTCCCATGCCGTTGGTCAGCACGCGATCGCCGGAATAGGCCTCGTTCACCACGGCGACATTAGGGTGACCTTCGGCCTGCAGGCGCCCAGCAATGTGGTCCGGCCAGCGATTGTTGGCGTCCGGGGTGGAGCAATTACCGTCGGTGATACTATCGCCGAAAAACACGATGGCCGTGGAGTTGGGCTTCGCGGTGGTCAGGATACGGCTGAGGAGAATCCGGGACTTGGTGGTCGTTTCCGCCTTGAAGTCGGCCGCCTGCGTCATGTCGCCTGGGCCGGATATGTAGCCGGTCTGAACGCCGTCCCAATGCACGGATCCGAGGCCCGTTCGCTTTGGCAGATAGAAGCTGACCGCAAGGCTGGCCAGCGGTTTGACCGGCAGGTCGACGGGGTCGCTGACCAGCGGTGCGCCTGGCGGAATCACTGCCGAGCTGCGCCCGCCGAACGACAGCGCCTTCACCGTTGCGGGATCTACTGCACTGCCGCCGGCAGACAGCCCCACGGTGGCCGATCCGATAGCCACGGGCCGGGTGCCGAATTCATTGGAAATCACCACCCGCACCTGGTCGCCGCCCACGCTGATGCGCGCGATCTGCCGGACTGTCTGGTCGCCCAGCACCTCGGGTACACCGAACGGTGCCGGTAGTTCCTCGGCCCAGCGCGGGGCGGGGGTAGCCGCCCACGTCGTAATCCAGGGCTCGGCCGCGCGAGCGGCGGTACCGGTCGCCATGGCAGCCAGCGCGAACATGCCTGTGGCCAGACAGGCTTGCGCCAATGCCCAGCCGCGTTCGCCCTTAGCCATACGAAGGCGAGACGATGGTTTGCCGCAATCAATCTCTCGGCGATTCATGATTGTTCCTCCTTTGTCATCCATCGTGATTTTCTGGTTGTGTGCCGCAATGCGCGGGGGACATAAACGTCCCGCACACCGCACGTGACCATGCGGTCAATGATCGGGACGGGACCGCACCGCAGCTTCACCCGCCAATTGTCCGGCCCACCCCCACAAGATTGAGAAATCTACGCCGGGCATGCAATGACGAATTGCCGTCGCGATTAGGCAGCACAATCAGGGCGTGGTCGTGTTCGAGATGACTGAGGCAGGATTCTGCTTGAGGGCGCACGCCGGTCGCCGGGGATTCCGATAGTGGCGGGGGTTCTTGGCGGCCGCCGAAGCCCTAAATGGAAAATGCTTTCGAATCTGCGGGCCGCACCGTAATCGCGGCGTAAGAGAAACTGGCGCAGCCGTTACCCCGCGCCAGCGTATTCGATGTCACTTCTTCTTCGCGGCCTGCTTTTTCGCGGGCGCCTGGGTGAGAGCCGAAGCGCTGACCGACTTGGTCTGCTTGGGTGTCACCGACGTAGGCTGCTTCATGCCCTTCGACGCGATCGAAGCGACCTTCGCTGAAGTCTTCTCATTCTTGGCCATTTTGTAACCCTATTCGGAAGTGCGATTGTTGACATACGCAAACTGCTCACAACATGAGCGATTCTCCACCCGGACACCAGCTTCACCCCGAAGCGATCTCGGGCGTCGATGGCGTTGACCGCTGCTACGCCTTCAATTCGCCGCGTCGCACATAATCGGCCGCCCGCAAGGCCAGCGCCGCCACCGTCAATGCGGGATTGACTGCTGCCGAAGTCGGCAGCACGCTCGCGTCGACGACGAACAGGTTCTCGTGGTCGAAAGCGCGGCAATTGGGATCGACGGCGGCGCGGGCCGCGTCGGCGCCCATGCGGATGGTGCCACATTGGTGCGAGGGCGTGCGGCGGTCGAACGGCTTGACCAACACGATGGGGAACCCCGCCGCGCGCAGCACTTCGCGCATGCGCGCGATAAGGCCGTTTTGCGCGGCCATGTTGGAAGCGCGCCAATCGAGCACGACGCGCGAGCCGTCCAGCCACACCCGGCTTTCGGGCGAGGGCAAATCCTCGCTCATCAAATAGAAATCGACAGTGCGATTGGCGAGCAAATCGAGCGCCATTTCGGGCGACCACCGCAGTTGCGATTTGAGGATTGCCCCGGAAATCTTGCCGAGTAATTGCACGTTGCCGAGCGGGGGACCGCCACGCCCATCGTCGAGATAGAAGTCGTTGCAGCCGATGGTCTTCTGATAGATCGCTCCGTTGCGCCTGAGCGGATGGATCGCGAGCGCCGCGGAACTGTTGTGGTTCATGAAGTGGCGCCCGACCTGGTCGGCGCGATTGGCTATTCCATCAGGCATCGCGCCATTGGCGGAGGCTAGCAGCAGCAGCGCCGAATTGACCGCCCCCGCCGCGAGAACGACGAGGCGTGGTGCGATGCGGAAGGTTTCGCCGCTCTTTTCGTAAACCACCGCCGTGATCCGCTTGCCGCCCGCGTCTGTTTCCAGCCGGATGACACGCGCGCTCGTCTCCAGCGTGACGTTGTCATGGGCGAGCGCAGAGGCGAGGCCACAGGTCTCGGCGTCCATCTTACCAGCATGAGTGTCGGGAAAAGCATCCCACGGAGTCTTCGCGCGGGCAAGCCAGCGTTCAATGTCAACGCCCAGGGGCAGCGAGAAGGGGCGCATTCCGGCGCGCTTGAGCCGCTCGCGCACATCGGCGATGGCGGGCTCGTCCGGGACGGGCGGAAAGGCATAATCATTCGAGTGCCTGGGCTCCGTCGGGTCTTCGCCGAGGCGCCCACGCACCCGGTACAGCGCTTCGGCCCGGCTGTACCACGGTTCGAGCTCGTCGTAATCGAACGGCCAGCCTGGCGTCGCCCCCTCGGCATATTCGATCGGGCGGAAATCCTGCGCGCGATAGCGGATCAGCACGGCGCCATAGAGCTTGGTTGCGCCGCCGACATAATAATAGTTGCCGGGATTGAAGGCGTCGCCGCCGGGCTCGTACCACATCTCCTTGGGACGAAAGACGCCGCGCTGAAAAATCGCGCGCGCGTCCCGCGTTTCCGGCCGGTCGACAAGACGCTCACCCCGCTCGAAGATGACGATGCGTGCGCCGCTTGGCGCGAGGCCCGCGGCGAATGTCGAGCCACCCATGCCGGAGCCGATGACCGCGACATCGATGTCCTCGCTCGCGCTCATGCCGCACCCACCGGCACGCTCTCACGCCTAGGCAATTGCACGGCCGGAAGCGGCGCGCGGCCACGGATAAGGTCCGACGCCTTCTCGCCAATCATGATTGTCGGTGCGTTCGTGTTCGAGGATACGATCTTCGGCATGATCGAAGCATCGCAAATGCGCAAAGCCTCGATGCCCCGCAGCCTCAGATCTGGTGTCACCACCGCAAGCTCGTCATGGCCCATCCGGCAGGTGCCGACTGGATGATGGTCGGTCTTGGCGTGTTTGCATCCATACTCGAAGAGGTCGTCATCCGAGACGCTTCCGAGGCCAGGCAATCTCTCGGCGAGCACGAACGGCGTCAAGGCGCTTTGGCTCATAATGTCACGCGCCAGCCGCAGACCTTCGATCGAAATCCTGCGATCATACGGATCGGCCCAATAGTTGGGATCAATCAACGGAGCCGCCGATGGGTCGCTCGCTTGCCAGCCGGACCGTGCCGCGCGAGCGGGGCCGCAGGAATGCCGAGTTGAGGGTCACGCCGCCATTCGGCATCGCGGCGACGCCGGCCTCGATGCCCGAGCCCAGTCCCAGGTGCAACTGAATGTCCGGCGAGCGCGCCGCCTTGTCCGCCCACCAGAAGCCGCCGGTCTCGAACAGGCTCGACGCGACGGGGCCTTGCCGGAACAGAAGATATTGCAGGCCCGCCCAAGCCGAACGATGCAGCTTGGCGACGTTGTCATAGGTGTGTTCGCCCGTGCATTCAGCAATGACGAAGAGATCGAGATGATCCTGGAAATTGCCACCGACGCCGGCCAGGTCATGGGTCACTGGGATGCCGACCGATTTGAGATGGTCGGCGGGCCCGATGCCCGAATGCATCAGCAGCTTGGGGCTACCGATCGCACCGCTGGCGACCACCACTTCGCACTCTGCGCGAATGACGCTGCGTTCGCCATTCTCAATGATTTCGACGCCGACGGCGCGGCCTCTCTCGACAACGATTTGCGTCACCATAACACCGGTTCGGACCGTGAGGTTGGCACGGCCGCGGATCGGTGCGAGATAGGCGCTCACAACCGATGAGCGCCGCGCACCGCGCTGCGTGAGCTGGTAAAAGCCCACCCCTTCCTGGCGGGCGCCGTTGAAATCGTCATTGTACGGGATGCCCATCTCCTGGGCGGCGCGGAAATAGGCGTCGCAAATCGGCAGCGGCGAGATCGGCATGGAGACGCCGAGCGGCCCGCCATAGGCATGATAGGCGTTGACGAAGCGCTGATTGTCCTCGGCCCGCTTGAAATAGGCGAGCACGTCGGCATAGCTCCAGCCCTCGCAGCCGTCTTCCTTCGCCCACGCGTCGTAGTCGAGCGCGTTGCCGCGCGTATAAATCTGCGCGTTGATGGTCGAGCCGCCGCCGATCACCTTGGCCTGCGTGTAGCGCAGCACACGGCCCCGCATATGCCGCTGCGGCACTGTCTCCCAGCCCCATGAGCCGATGCCCTTGGTCATTTTCGCGAATCCCGCCGGCATTGCATAATAAGGATGCCGATCCCGTCCACCCGCTTCGAGCAGCAGGACGGAGGCGTCCTTGTCTTCGCTGAGGCGATTGGCGAGCACGCAGCCCGCCGAGCCGCCGCCGACGATGATGTAGCCGACCATATTTCCCTCGTATCGCGGCGTCAGAGACGCGGTATCAACAGGCCGCCATCGACGCGGATTATGCTTCCCGTCGCGAAGCCGAATTTACCGGAAGCCAGGCCCGCGACGGCGTCGCCGACATCGCTGGGCTCGCCCCAGCGTCCTGCTGGCACCAGGCCGTCCGCGATGCGCTCGTCATAGCGCCCTGCGACCGGCGCAGTCAGCTCCGTGCGAATGATGCCCGGCCTTACTTCGAATACTGCGATTCCCTCCGGCGCCAGCCGAACGGCGAAGTTGCGCATCGCCATCGACAGACCGGCTTTCGAGACGCAATAGTCCGCGCGATCGGGCGAAGCCATTTCCGCTGAAGCCGAAGTGATCGTAATGATCGACCGGGGATGACCGGTTTCGCCCTGGGCGAGCATCGCCTTGGCGAGCGCCTGGGTCAGGAACAGCGTGCCGCGCAGATTGACGCTCATGACGATGTCGTAATTCTCCGGCTGCAAGTCGAGCATGTCGCCGCCGCGCACGACCGCTCCGCGCCCAGCGTTATTGACGACGCAGTCGAGCCGCCTGAAGCGCGTCATCACCGCGTCTATGAGCCCGTGCGTGACTGCCGACGTCGGAAATGTCGTTCGCGAAGAAAGCCGCATCGGCGCCAGCGACAGCGAACGCGTCCCGGGCCGCCTCGCAGGCTTTGTCGAGGACGAGGTCGGTTGCGGCGATATCGAATCCCGCGCGCGCCAGTGCCTCCCCGCAAGCCCGGCCAATTCCACGCCGGGCGCCGGTGACAAGAGCGACAGGCCGGGAGGAAGCCGTCATCTCACGTCTGCCCGGTGCTGCGCCCGAGCCACCAGCTCGTACGTGGCCCGCTGTGGAGGTGGAAGGTCTTTTCCTCGGTGTAGTCGGCGACCGCGTGCCGGCCAAGCTCGCGGCCGAGCCCGGATTGCTTGTAGCCGCCGAACGGCAGCTCCGGCGTTCCGTCCATGAAGGTGTTGGCCCAGACCGTGCCGGCGCGCAGCTTGCGGCCGATGGCGGTCACCGTGTCGATGTTGCGGCTCCAGACGCTGGCGGAAAGTCCGTAAGCCGGCTGATTGGCGAGGGCGACCGCCTCGTCGGCGGTCTCAAACGACAGGGCGGTCACGACCGGTCCGAACACTTCATCGTTTGCTATGCGCATATCCGGCGCGACCTCGTCCACTACGGTCGGCCCCATGAACAGGCCGCTGGAGCCGAGGCGTTCGCCGCCGAGGCGCAATTTCGCGCCCGCCTGCACGGCCGCCGCCAAATGTGCCTCGATTTTAGCGAGATGATCGGCGCTGACGATCGCGCCGACTTTGGTTTCCTCGTCCAGCGGATCGCCCACTTTAACCTTGCGCGAGCGCTCAATTAATCCGGCCACGAATTCGCTGGCGATGTCGCAGATGCAGCAGCAGGCGCGAACCGGCATTGCAGCATTCGCCCGCATTGAAATACGCGCCGAACACGGCCGCATCGAGCGCCGCGTCCATATCGGCGTCCGGGAAGACGAGTTGCGGGTTCTTGCCGCCCAGCTCCATCGAAACTTTTTTCAGCGAGACTGCCGCCGCTGCCATGGCCTTGCGGCCCGACCGCAGTCGAACCCGTGAATGAGATCATGTCCACGCGCTCGTCGCTCGTCAGCGGCGCGCCCGACCTCCGGGCCATAGCCGGTCACGACGTTGCACACGCCGGCCGGGAGGCCCGCTTCGGCCAGCAGCGCGGCAAGATGCAGCGTAGAGGCTGAGGTCATTTCGCTCGGCTTGACCACACACGTGCAGCCAGCGGCCAGCGCGAAAGGCAGCTTCTGCGAGACAATCAGCAGCGGAAAATTCCAGGGCGTGATGATCGAGACCACGCCGATCGGCTCGCGGAGCACAAGGCCGAGAACGTTAGCCCCGAGCGTCGAATAGCTCTCGCCATGGAGATCGCGGGCGAGCGCGGCGGCATAACGCCAGATGTCGGCGGCGCCCTCGATCTCTCCGCGCGCCTGCGCGATCGGCTTGCCGGATTCGAGCGTATCCATGAGTGCGATGATCTCGCGGTCGCGATCGATGAGATCGGCGACGCGCAAGAGGAGGCGCGATCGCTCCGAAGCCGTCGCGTGCGGCCATGGGCCGTCATCGAATGCCCGGCGCGCGGCGGCGATCGCACGGTCCGCATCACGCGGGCTGCCTCGCGGCACGCGCGTCACCAACGCACCGTGAGCGGGACTGCGCCGCTCGATGGACTCGCCTTCGCCCTTAGCTTCCCGGTCGGCGATCCACATCGCACGATCACGGGGAAAACGCGCCAAAGCGGCTTCGAGCTTTTCGCTGCTCATCTCGATGGGTGCCTGGCGCGTTCATCTCGTGCGTCCCTTACTCGTCCATAAATTGGGCAGGGCGCTTGGCGCGGAAGGCGGCGACGCCTTCCTCAAGGTCCTGCGTCATCGCGGTCAGCGCTCCGGCGATCGCCTCGATCGGCGCGTCGCGATCTTCGCCCTCGGCCGCGTTGATCATCGACTTGACGATCTGCACCGCCATCGGACCGCGTGCGGCGACCTCGGCCGCCATCGCCTCCGCCCGCACCAGTCCTTCGCCCGCCGCAACGACTTCGTCAACGAGCCCCAATGCGAGCGCCTCTTCGGCGGTAAACATCTTGCCCGTCAAGCGCCATCCGCCTCACGACCTGCGCGCCAAAGCGGCGCGTGAGGCGTTGCGTGCCCGACCATCCCGGCACCATGCCGAGGCCCGTCTCCGGCAGGCCAAACTTGAAGCCGCGTCTCGGCGATGCGGATATCGGCGGTCAGCGGCGAGTTCGAGCCCGCCGCCGAAAGCATGGCCGGTTAGCGCCGCGATCAGCGGCACCCGCAGCCGGGCCAGCGCCTCGAAGGCGCGATGGCCGACGCGTGTCCAGTCGCGCCACATCTCCAGCGGCGGCAATCCGCCCCAGGCAGCGATGTCGCCGCCGGCGCAAAAGGCGCGGCCTTCGCCGCTGAGGATCGCGACGCGCACCGGCGCTCGCCGCCTCGATCGTCTCGGCCGCATCGGCGAGCGCGACGACCATGGCACGGTCGAGCGCGTTGAGCTTGTCGGGCCGCCGCAGCGTGATGCGCGCCAGATGCCTTCGATAGTAACGGCGACATGCTCGCTCATCGCGCTGCCTCGCTTCTCACCCGCGCCGGCCGGCACAGCGCGAGCTTCAAGCCGATGGGTTCCGGCTCGGAACAGCACGCGGTCCATGATTTTGAGATCGTCCGCGACGCGCAGCGGAAACATCGCCTGAGCCAGCACGTCGCGCTCGAGATCGACGCCCGGCGCGATTTCAGTCACGGTGACGCCCTCGCGGCATCAGCCGCATCACGCAGCGCTCGGTGACATAGGTGATGTCCTGGCCTTGCGCGATGGCGCGGGAGCCGGAGAACGAAACCTGCTCGACGGCCTCGACCAGCTTCTTGATCTTGCCCTCCTTCTCGATCGCCGAGAGTGCCGCCCTGGATGGAGAGTCCCGCGCCTGCGGTGAAATAGCCGGAGAAGACAATTTTCCTCGCCCGCGCGGTGATGTCGACGAAGCCCCCCGCCCCGCGGTGACATGCGGGCGCGCTCCGAGCTTGGAGACATTGACCGAGCCGTGGCGGTCGATTTCGAGGAAGGACAGCAGCGAGCAGTCGAAGCCGGCTCCCTGGAAGTAGGTGAACTGATAGGGCGAGGGCATGATCGCCTCGGCGTTCGACGCACAGCCGAACTGGAAATCCAGCAACGGCACGCCGCCGACCGCACCCTGCTCGATCACCCAGGTGACGCGGCCATGCTGGCCTTCCTCGATGAGGATGCGCGGCACGTTGGCGGAAATTCCGAAGCCCAGGTTCACCGCGTCACCGGCCCGCAATTCCTGCGCGACACGCCGCGCGATGACCTTGCCGACGCCGAATTCGGGCAGCTCGAACGAGCTCAGCGGCCGGAATACTTCTCCTGAGATCGCCGGCTCATACATGGTGTTCGTCGTCTGCATCTGATCGGGCGCAACGACGATCGCGTCGACGAGGATGCCGGGAACGAAAACCTGTTGCGGCTTCAGCGTGCCCGCCTGCGCGAGCCGTTTGACCTGGGCGATGACGATGCCGCCATTGTTGCGCACGGCGAGAGCCTGATCGAGCGGGCCGAGATAGGCGCCCTCATGCTCATAGGAGAGATTGCCACGCTCGTCGGCCGTGGTGGCGCGAATGATGGCCACATCGGGGATGATGGACGGGAAGAACAGCCACTCGTCGCCGGCAAACTCGACGACTTCGACGATCGGCGCTCGCAGCGGCGTTGGCGTTCATCGCGCAGCCCTCCCGGCGCGGATCGACGAACGTATCCATGCCGACCTTCGTCAGCACGCCAGGCCTTTTGGCGGCCGCCTCGCGATGCATGTCGAACATGATGCCTGAGGGGATGTTATAGGCCGGAATGCTGTCGCCGGAGATCATCTGCCAGATTTTGGGCGGCTCGGCTCTGGACGGGCCCGAGGGATACGATCCGGCGAGGATGCGGGCAAGGCATCCGTCCTTGGCCAGATGGTCGATGCCCGCAATGCCCCACATGTCGCCCGCCGCGATGGGATGCAAGGTGGTCAGATTGCGCGGGCTGCCCAACTCATCGAAGCGCCGGCCGATGGCCGCGAGCACCGCGTCCGGGCAGCCAAGGCCGGACGAGGACGAGACTGTGACCACGGCGCCGTCGGGGATGAGTTCGGCCGCTTGGGCGGCGGAGAGAATCTGGGGCATTAGATCACAATCCCGGATCGATTGATGTTTCGCGGCCGGACTTGCGGCCTCCAGGGCGGCGATGGCTACCGCCATGGAGCGGACGCCATCCTCGCCGCTGGCTGACGGGGCACCTTCGCCGCGGACGGCCGACTGGAATGCGCGCACCGAACGCTGGTAAAGATTCTCGTGATCGAGGCTCAGCATTTCTTCGCCGGTCGCGGTTCGCAGCAGCACCGTTCCGACGGCGCCTGGCTCATGCAGTCGGCGCCGATCAAAGAGCCCGCCGACCCATGCACTTCGAACCCGGTCTTGGCGAAGCCGACGGTGAATGCGTCATGGAACTGCGCAAGCAGGCCGGAGCGAAAGCGGATGACGCCCATCACGCCATCCTCGATCTCCCCTGCGCCGAGGCCGCTGCGTTGGACCATGGCGACGACCGCCTCCGGTTCTTCGCCCAGGACGAAGCGCAGCGTGTCGGCGTCATGCACGGTGATGTCGAGCACGACCCCAGCGCCGGTCGCCGGGTCCTTGATGCGCCAGCTCTGCAGATGGGCGGGCAATTGCACGGCGTGAAACACCCTCGCGAATAGCGGACGTCCGATCCGGCCTTGCGCGATCGCCTCGCGCATCGCCCGATGCGTCGCCGCATTGCGCAAATGATGGTTGGTCGCCAGAACGACGCCTGCCTCGCGGCACGCCGCGACCATCGCGTGCGCATCCGCAAGCGTCAGCGCGAGCGGCTTCTCGCATAGGATATGCCGCTTTGCCTGGGCTGCCGCGACGAACCTGAGGCAGATGCAGATCGTTGGTGGTCGCGACATAGACGGCGTCGACGCGGCCGAGGAGATCGTCCAGCGACGTCGTCGCATGCGGAATGCCCTGCTCCGCCGCATAGTCACGGCCCCGTTCGGCGTTGGTGCTCATGACCGAGACGATGTCGCCGCCCTCGGCCCGGATCGCGTCGATCATCCATTCGCGCGCAATTGTGGTCGCGCCTATCAGTCCCCAACGCAACGGTTCGTCATGACGCCTTCCTTTCCAATCGAGCCGCGCCGCAACTCTCTCTGATGATCAAGCTGGTCTTGCCGTCATAGGAGAGATCCGCCGGATCTTTCACCACGAATAAGGCCGAGCAGGCTTTCGGCGCAGCGTACGCCGAGATGTTTGATATCGCCGCTTACGGTGGTCAAAGGCGGGGCATTGTCCTGCGCCTCGGCGATATCGTCGAAGCCGACGATCGCCATGTCTTTGCCGGGCATTATGCCGCGATTGATCAGAGCGCGGGTCGCTCCTATCGCGACGATGTCGTTATAGCAAAGTATCGCCGATGGCGGCCGCGGCGTGGCCAGCGCACGTTCGATCGCCTCAGATCCGCCCCGGCGGGTCGGAGCGCCAGGGAAAATCAGACTGTCATCTATCGAGAGTCCGGCTTCCGCGAGCGCATCACGCCAGCCCGCCTCGCGTTCCCTGTGCGTTGTCATCGCCGGATCGCCGCCGAGAAAGCCGATGCGCCGATAGCCGAGCCGCAGGAGATGGGCGACTGCCTGGCGCGCGCCAGAGCGATTGTCCGCACCCACATAGGGTAGGGGGGTGCCCGAAATTCGACGCGTCGTGATGACGACAGGGATTGAAGCGGGCAGTTGATTGACCAGCGTCCATGTGTCGGTGCCGCGCGCGGGACACATGATAATTCCCGCGACGCCATGTTCGCGTAGCGATCGGAGAACCTGAGCCTGGCGATCCGGATTCTCATTCGTGTTGGCCAGGATCGGCACGAGCCCAAGCTCGAAAAGCGCGTCTTCGATGCCTGCCGCGAGTTCGGCAAAAAACGGGTTGGTCAGATCGTTGATAACGAGGCCGATCAGGCTCGATGTTGCGCCGCGCAGATTTGCCGCGCTGCGATTGTAGACATAGCCAAGCCGGTCGATCGCCGCTTCCACATGCGCGCGCGTCTCCGCTCTGACCCGCCTGTCGCCATTGAGGACGAGCGAAACGGTCGATTTCGATACCCCTGCCGCTCGCGCAATATCGACAATCGTCGCGGAGCTTTTCTTGGTGGGATTTCGAACCGTCAAAATCTTCTCCGCGCCACTTAGTGCGTAATCTCATTTGTTGGAACGTTCCTATTATATGGCGATGTAAATGTCAAGTCATCCTTCAAATCGTCGTATTCAACCATCGGTTTGAGGACGAAAGCACGTCATTGTCACGTTCCAAAAAGAGGTCGACGCGCGTTACGCGATCACGGCTTCCCATCACCCGCCGAGCCACCTACCGCGTCGCTGTTTGAATAAGAGCATCGGGAGCCGTGTTGCTGAGACACGATAGTCGAGGTCGACGAGCATCCGCACGCACAGCCCTTGAACGTCCGTGGGTCAGCCCGGCCGCATGAACAAGATACAGCAGTCTCGAACAGAAGGAGGGAGGATCCATGCGCACCGCCGAGCTCGTTGGTTATCTCGCCTCCGCACTGGTCTTTGCGACGTTCTACATGAAGACCCTGACGCCGATGCGGGCGGCAGCGATCGCCAGCAATGTCGCGTTCATCTGCTACGGCTATCTCGGCGAGATGATACCGATCCTCATTCTCCACAGCCTGCTGCTGCCGCTCAACGTCTGGCGGTTTCTTCAGGTGTGGCCGCTTGGGAAGGAGGTTTGGCCCGCCGCGAAAGGCGATCTGCGCCTCGACCGTCTGTTACCCGACGCAGCCTTTCGCAGGTTTGCGGCCGGAGAGACGATCTTCCGCAAGGGCGAGCCGGCGCGCGAACTGTTCCTGGTCACCGCGGGACGCGTGCAGCTGACCGAGCTTGAGGTCGAAGCGGAAGACGGGCGCAATTGTTTGCGAGACCGGAGGAGCCTCGCCGTACAGGGCCCGCACCGCCACGGCGACCGCGCTTACGAGCGTCGACGCACTGGCGATCGCCGAGGACCGCATCATCGCGCTTTACAATGTTGACCGCGAGTTCGGCCTTTACCTGGTGAAACGGGCCACGAGTAACCGTCCACCCCCCTAAACGTGTCCGGAACACGACGGATGCCCGGCCACAAAGTCCTAGGCCTGCGACGCTACTTCCCAGCAAATTCGCTCCGCTCGCCAAGTTGCGTTTCGATGCGAAGAGCTTCGTTCCATTTCGCTATCCGCTCCGACCGGGCGAACGAGCCTACTTTGAGCTGCTCCGATCGCCAGCCGACAGCAAGGTGGACGATAGTTACATCTTCGGTTTCGCCGGACCTGGCCGAGATGATGGTGCGCCATCCCGCCGTCCGGGCGGCATCGAAGGCGGCGCGCGTTTCTGTCAGCGTGCCCGCCTGGTTGGGCTTGATGAGCGCTGCATTGCAGGCGCCCAGATCGGCCGCACGCCTCACCCGCTCTGCGGACGTGACGAGATAATCGTCGCCGACGACCTGGATCCGATTGCCGACGGATTTGGTGAAACACGCCATGCCCGCGTCGTCATCCTCGGCCACAGGATCCTCGACCGACACGATGGGATATCGATTGCACCACGCGGCGAGCTTCTCCACGAATGCATCCCTAGCAAGCTCCACGTCATCGGCGGCAAGCCGGTAGCCGTCTCCATGCCGAAATTGCGTGGCTGCGACATCGAGCGCGATTCCCACATCCTCGCCCGGGCGGTATCCGGCGCGCTCGATCGCACGGACAGTTTGGTCGAGCGCTTCTTCATTGGAGGCGAACTCCGGCCACCAGCCGCCCTCATCGGCGACACCGCGCAACAGTCCGGCATCCGCCATCAATGCGCCTGCCGCGCGGTAGATTTCCGCGATCATCATCGTGGCTTCGTCGAAAGTGGTGGCGGATAACGGGACCGCCATGATGTCCTGCAGGTCGATGCGCCGTCCCGCATGGGCGCCACCGCCGAAGATCTGAATGATCGGCATGGGCAGGCGGGGCGTTCGCCCCTCGGACAGATAGTGCCACAGCGGCCTGCCGTGGCTGGCCGCTGCGGCGTGGGCCGCCGCCATGGATACTGCAATTATCGCGTTGCCGCCGAGGCGTGCCTTGTCGGGCGTGCCGTCCAGCTCTATCATGACGCCATCCAGCGCAGCTTGCGCGTCTGCCGCCATTCCGGTCAGCGCGGGCGCGATCTCCTCGCGGACGGCCCGGCATGCCTTTTCGACGCCGAGGCCACCAAAGGCGGGGCCGCCATCCCGCAGATCGACCGCCTCTCCAGAGCCGCGCGAAGCGCCGGCCGGTGCAATGGCCCGTCCCACCGCACCGTCCGCCAAGGTGATTTCCGCTTCGACCGTCGGCCGTCCGCGCGAGTCCCAGACCCGCCGAGCCGTAACAGTGCTAATCCGCGTATCCATTCATGCGTCTCCCGTGCAGATCGCAGCCGCCCATGCCGAGGACACCGCGGCGATTGTTTGCGGCAAGGCGGCAAGCAGGCCGCCCGTAACCCTTCGCACGCGGTCTTTGTCCGTCTCGCTGGTGATATATTCGACCGGGGACTTGCCATCGATGCGGGCGAGCAGGAGGCCGGGCAGTAACGATGCCGCCCTTTGCTCCACCTGCTCAGGCGGCTCCCAATCGACCTGACAT
The DNA here is from genome assembly GCA_963731855.1 of uncultured Alphaproteobacteria bacterium. Lineage (GTDB taxonomy): Bacteria > Pseudomonadota > Alphaproteobacteria > Rhizobiales > Rhodomicrobiaceae > R-RK-3. The sequence goes on from CAVSXH010000009.1 coordinate 314,373, forward strand.
AGATAGGACCGTGTCAGGCGCGCAAATGCGCCGAGCAAGTCTTTCCGCGCGCCAGGGACTGCGATCGTCTTTAACAGAAGGTGATTGAGGCAGAAGGCAAGGTCGAAAGCCGGATCGCCATACCAGGCGCATTCGGCGTCCAGAAAAACCGGGCCGTCGGGGCCAACCAGAATGTTCTTCGGACTGATATCGCCATGCGCGACTGTCCGCTTGGTCCGCGAAGTGCGCTCCGCCAGGTCCTCCAGAACGTGGGCAAACCGAGGATGAGCCCGCGCCGTCGCGAGGAGATAGGGTTCCACGCGGATCGAGTGAAAGATGGCGTCGGTGGCGAAGTGCTCCGGCGAATGCGGGTCGCTGGCGAATGCCGAATGAATTCTACCGAGCCGTGAACCGACCTCGGCGGCAACAGCCTGATCGATACATCCACCGAGCAGTTCGGCCTTCCAGCAAGGAAACTGCAACGGATCGAGGTAATCCATGGCGAAGATACCCGCGTCCGGATCTTCCGCCAATATTCCCGGTACGGCCTGCGGCAAAGTTTTCGCCGCGCCTTTCAGCCAGGCTGCCTCATAGGCGCTGCGCTCCACCGGTGCGAACCATTCCGCCTCGACGCGGAGCTGTGGCAGGGCGCGTTTGACGCAGAATTTTCGCTCTGCTGCGACCAGCCATATATCCGACGACACACCGCCAGTCAGCGGATAGAAGCGCGCTGCCGTAATGTCGCGCACGAGACCCGTCGAATTCACGAAGTTCGTAATCGCCGGATCAGGCGTGGCCGAAGCGGTCTCCGACATTGTCACATGTCACCATTCGCGGGCATTTCTAGCGCGTTGTACATTGCGCCGTCGTGAACAGTCTATCAGAGCTCATCGGAGCGGCGACATTTTCAGGCAGACGCTGTAAAGCGGTCGCTCTCGCCGAAACCATCGAAGGTGGTATCATGGGCGTATTCGCGTCGTCCGTCGTCGACGCGGGGCGCTCGTAAGCGCGGCCAAGCCAGGGGCACACATTTGAACGCGACCACAACCCGTATCATCTTTCTCGACCGCGCGACCTTGGCCCCCGAGATCGATCTTCCTCCATTCTCCTTTCCGCACGAACTGACAACCTTCGACACGACGTCGGCGGAGGAGGTGGCCGAGCGCATCGCCGACGCGGATATCGTCATCACCAACAAGGTTCCAATCTCCGCGGAGACCATTGCCGCTGCGCCGAAACTCAGATTTATCGCGGTTGCGGCGACCGGCTACGACGTTATCGACCTGAAGGCCTGCGCCGCGCGCGGCATAAAGGTCTCGAACGTGCGCAATTATGCGATCAGCACGGTCCCGGAGCACACATTCGCGCTGATCCTGGCGCTGCGGCGCAACATCATCGCCTATCGGCAGTCCGTGGTGGAGGGTGGGTGGGCGCGCGCCGGCCAGTTCTGCTATTTCGACTATCCCGTCAATGACCTTGCCGGCTCGACGATCGGGATTATCGGCGACGGCGTGCTTGGCCAGGCGGTCGCTGACATCGCGCGGGCGTTTGGCATGCGGCCTCTATACTCGACCTATAAAGGCGTGGAAGGCATGGGGCCGCTATATACTCCGTTCGAGGAGCTGCTGCGGATCAGCGATGTGCTGACGCTGCACGCGCCGCTCATGCCGTCAACGAGGAATATGATCAGTGATCCGGAGTTTGCGCTGATGGAACGCCGGCCGCTGCTCATCAACACCGCGCGCGGCGGGCTAGTCGACGAGGAGGCGCTTGGGCGGGCACTGGAAAAGGGGCAGGTCTCCGGCGCCGGCTTCGATGTGGCCACGGTGGAGCCGCCGCCGCCCGATCATCCGCTCATGCGCCTGCTCACCTATCCGAATTTCATCCTCACACCGCATATCGCGTGGTCGAGCCGCGAGGCCATTCGGGGACTTGCCGGTCAGGTCGCCGAGAACATCGAGCTTTTCGTCCAGGGCCAGCCGCGCCATCTGGTTTGACGGCTGTGCCGGACCACCGCAGCCTGCTTGTGCACTCTCGCAGCCCGGCCGCCGCGCAGAGGCGCCGGGGCGTGAAACCGCCCCGGCAATGACAATCACTGACCTTCATGGGATTCAGCAACGCGGTCTTATTAACGCGCTTATAGTCACCGCGTCGCGTCTGGATAATACGGTCAGATGTAACTCGCATACAGACTAAGGAGATTCCCAACCTGGATTGGAGGGATCAGGACCATGTGCTCGCTTTCCTGTGCGCCTGCCCGCACCTGGCTTATGCTACATTGCTGAATGTCGAAGTAGCGCGTCCATAGAATGACGCTACGCGGACAAGGGTGAGGAGGACGCCATGATAGAATTCCCGATCGTCGACAGCCATGTGCATCTGCTCAACCCGGAGCGGCTCAGCTATTCATGGACACAAAATGTGCCCGAGCTGAACCGGCTTGTGCTGCCCGAAGATCTGAGCCGGGCGGCCGAGCCAGTGCGCATCGATCAGTTCGTCTTCGTCGAGGCCGACGTAGACGAAGGCCAGTATCTCGACGAGGCCGCCTGGGTCGCCGAGCAGGCGCAGCACGATCCCAGGCTTAAGGGGATGGTCGCTGCGCTGCCCCTCGAGCGCGGCGCCGCAATCGAGGACGACCTGGATCGGCTCTGCGAGCATAAAATCCTACGCGCCATCCGCCGCCTCATCCAGAATCAGCCGGACCCCGATTTTTGCATCCGGCCCGATTTCATCGCAGCGCTCAAGCTGCTCGCGCCGCGCCACCTGGCCTTCGATATCTGCGTCTTCCACCACCATCTGCCCAACGTCATCAAGATGGTGAGCCAATGCCCCGACGTGCGCTTCGTCCTCGATCACATCGGCAAGCCTCCGATCAAGGCGGGCGGCATGGACCCTTGGCGGCGTGACCTGGCGGAGCTGGCGTCGCTGGCGAATGTGCACTGCAAAATCTCGGGCGTGACCACCGAGGCCGACCACAAGGCGTGGACGCGCGATCAGATCCGGCCCTACATTGAGCATGCGGTCGAGACTTTTGGGTTCGACCGGATCATGTATGGCGGGGATTGGCATGTGCTCGAGCTTGCGGGAACCTATCCCGACTGGGTCGACATGGTCGACGAGATCACGCGCGGCGTTTCGGAACAAGATCGGCGCAAGCTGTTCAGAGACAATGCCATCGGTTTTTACCGGCTAGACCGCTGAGCACGACGCATGTCCCAACCCAAATGGAAATCTGCTTCGTATAACGCGGAAACCTTCCGCAAGGGCGCGCGGGCGGCGCTCCCCCGCGCGGTTTTCGACTTCGCCGATGGCGGTGCGGAGAAGGAATGGACGTTGCGCCGCAACGAGGCTGCGTTCGACGACGTCGCTCTCATGCCTCGGCCGATGCAGGGTGCCGCCGAACGCGATCAGTCGGTGATGCTGCTGGGGAGCCGGCTCTCCATGCCCGTGATTATCGGTCCGACGGGGCTTGCAGGGTTGTTTTGGCCGGGCGGTGAACTTTGCTCGGCGCGCGCGGCGGCGAAGGCGGGAACGGTCTACTGCCTCAGTCACGGATCGGTCTGCCGGCTGGAGGACCTGGAGGCGCCGAACGGCACAATGCGCTGGATGCAGCTGTTCATCTATAAGGACCGGCGATTTACCCAGGACCTGGCCAGGCGGGCGAAGCAGGCCGGCTACGGCGCGCTCGTCCTCACCATCGACAACCAGGTGCTCGGCAATCGCGAGCGGGACTTGCGCAACGGTTTCACCATTCCTCCCCGCCTCGGCGCGGCCGCTTTGGCGGAGATGGCCCTGAAAACCGGTTGGTTGTGGCGGATGCGGAGCGAGCTCTCCCGGATCACCTTTGGCAATTATGTCAGGGCGGGCGAGCCGGCGGACGCAGTAGCGCTGGCAGGCAAGATGTCCCAGTTGCTCGATCCGGCAATGTCGTGGACGGACGTGGACGCGCTTCGGGCCGTTTGGGATGGGCCGCTGATCCTGAAGGGGATCATGCATCCCGAAGAAGCGCGCGAGGCCGTTGAGCACGGCGTTGACGCGATCATCGTCTCGAACCATGGAGGCCGGCAGCTTGACGGCGCGGCCAGCTCGCTAGACGTGCTGCCGGCCGTCGTCCAGGCGGTGGGCGGGCGCATTCCCGTCCTGCTCGACGGAGGCGTGCGACGGGGCAGTGACGTGTTGAAAGCGCTGGCGCTGGGCGCCACGGCTTGCCTCATCGGCCGGCCCCAGCTCTGGGCGCTCGCCGTGGCCGGAGAGGACGGCGTCAGTCATCTGCTCGACATTTTCCGGCGCGAGATCGACCGCGCCATGGGGCTGTGCGGGCTGCGCAGCCTCGATGAGGTCGGCCCCGATCTTCTGATCCATAGGGAAAAGTGGATCCAGCCGATCCAATCCAATGCCCCCCAACCCAGGATACGCTCATGATCGAAGACGCTCCTCTTTTGCAGATCCGCCGCCGCTTCGCCCGCCCGACTGCCGCGCAGATCAAGGCGTTTCACGGGCTCCAGACCGGCTTCGTCGTCGACGCAATGGGCGGCGGTGGCGCTCTGGACGGCCGGATCAAGCCGATCGCTGACAGCGGTACTTTCTGCGGGGTTGCGCTGCCATGTTATGCGGGACCCGCCGATAATCTTGCCGTTTTCGGAGCCCTGTCGATCGCTCAGCCAGGAGACGTGATCGTGTGCGGCGCCGATTGCTTCGCCGAAACCGCGGTGACCGGCGATCTTCTGCTCGGCATGCTGAAGAACCGAGGCGTCGTCGCATTCGTGACGGACGGTTTCGTCCGCGATATCACGGGCATCAGGTCGGTAGGTCTGCCCTGCTACGCCGCCGGGGTAACGCCGAATTCCCCGGCACGCAACGGGCCGGGGACCGTCGGCCTTCCTGTCGTAGTGGGCGGAGTGGCGGTGACCGCCGGCGATATCGTAATCGGCGATGAAGACGGCGTGGTGATCGTTCCCGCCGGCCGGATCAAGCAGACGATCGCGAAGCTGCCCAGTGTCCGTGCGGCCGAGGCCGAGCTGGATGCAAAGGTCAAGGCAGGTCTGGAGGTTCCTCCCTTTATTCAGGGCATGATCGAGGCGGGCCGGTTCACCGATGTCGACTAACCCCGGGGAACTGCATTTACCTTTGGGTCGCTCATGATCGGGCCAGCACGGGAGCCACTTGGCAGGCGCATCGTTCAATGTCGTTTCTAGCGCGTGAAGGAGACGCGTAGCCCCAGAAGCTGGGCTACAACCATCGATCCGCGCCGTTGCGCCGAGGCGCCAACTGGTATAATAAGTATATGACTGTGGGAGGAAAATTGGGGAGGAACTTATGAAAAAACAAATTTCGACCCGACGTGATGTGCTGCGCTACGGAGCCTTGGGGGCGAGCGCCGTTGCCCTGGGCGGATTGCCCTTCCGTGCGGATGCAGCGGGAAAGCCTTTCAAGATTGCCATGTCCAATGCCTATATCGGCAATGAGTGGCGCAAGCAGATGGCTGAGGCTTATGAGCGTGCGGCCAAGGAGATGGAGGCGCGCGGATCGATCGGCAGCCACAGCGGTGTGCATGGATCGGACAATTCCGTTCCGGCTCAGCTCGCAGTCGTGAACGACATGATATTGAAGAAGATGGACGGCATCCTTTTGCTGTGCTCGTCAGGGAGCCAGGTTGGTGGGGTGATCGAGCAGGCGGCAGATGCGGGCATCAAAGTGGTGTCGTTCGATGCCTATGCTTCGTCGAACCGGTCCTGGAATATCGGTTTCGATTTCGGGTCCTGGGGCCGCAACAATGCTGAGTTCATGGAGAAGCATCTGGGCGGTCCAGGCAAAGCCCAGGGCAATATCTTGATTGTCCGCCTGGCGCTCGGCGCGACTGCCGGCAACCTAATCTATGACGAGTACAAGAAGATGCTGGCTCGCAACCCCGGCCTGAAGGTCGTGGGCGAGGTCGAAGGCCAGGCGACCCGATCCGTGGCGCAACGTAACGTCGCGCAGATCGTTCCTAGTCTGCCGAAGATCGATGGCGTCCTCGGTGCGGGCGGCAATGATTCCTTCGGCATTGTCGAGGGCATGTTGGCGGCGGGCTACAAAATGGAGACAATGCCGCCGATCTGCACTGGAGCCGACGGCGACTATATTCAGTGGTGGCGCGAGGCGCGCGACAAATTCGGCTACAAAGCCACGGGCTTGAACGCCCAGCCCGAAATTGCGGCATGGGCGACTTATTATCTGACGCAAATCCTTGAGTTGGGTGACACCAAGCCGAAGGATTTCTTTGCTCCCTCGGTCCTGACGAATAATGAGAACATCGACAATTTCAAGAACGTCAAAGGCGAACGCATTCCCGTCGACACGTTCACATTCGAGCAGATACCGGGAGCATTCACCGCAACGGATAAGCTTCCGGGTTAGTCGTTGCCTCGTTTTCGCGGAAAAGGATGCAAAGGCACGCTAAGTGGGTCGTTGGTGGGCAGCCGACAAAAACCTGCTTAGCCGTGCAAGCTGGCGCCCGCGATGACGTCCGGTCGCGTCGTGTGCCCTCCTCGCAGCTTTCCGGATGAGCTTGCATGACATCAGGCGTGACACTCGCAGCCGATCCCAGCGCCGCCATGCCTGAGGCGGCCCCTTCGTTCGTGGCCGACCCGAATCTTCTGTCGATGCAGGGCGTGTTCAAGTCGTTCGGCACGACGCGAGCCGTCGAGAATGTCAGCCTGTCGGTCGGCCGGGCTGAAATTGTCGGACTTATGGGCGGCAATGGCGCGGGCAAGAGTACCTTGATGAAGATCGTCGGTGGGCTGATCGCCGCGGATCAGGGCGAGGTCTCGTTGTTCGGGCAGACCATCGATGACGGCCATTCGCCAGCTGCGGCGATGCGCCTTGGTGTGCGGTTCGTACACCAGGAATTGTCGCTTTGCCCTAATCTACGCGTGTACGAGAATTTCGCGGTCGAAGTCCCCGACATCATATGCGGGCTGCGTTGGCGCTCGCGGGGAATAGAGTTCGCCAAGGCCGCGCTTGCCGACGTTTTTCCGGAAAACCGTATCGATCCGTGCGCCAAAGTGGCCGGTCTTTCGCTGTCGCAACAGCAGATGGTGGAGATCGCGCGCGCGGCAAGTCACCCCGCGACCCGGTTGCTGATCCTGGACGAGCCGACCTCTTCGCTTGGAGCGAAGGAGGCCGAGCAGGTGCGAGCCTACATGAAGCGACGATGCGCCAACGGCATCTCCTTCATCTTCATATCGCATCGTCTCCACGAGACCCTCGATCTCGCCGACCGCATCGTCGTGATGCGGAACGGATCGGTCCCATGGGCGGGCGCGACGGATAGCATTAGCCAGCCCGAACTGCTTCGCTTGCTTGGCGGTGCGCCGGGGGATGCTGCCGGGGATATGATTGACCGACGGGACCGAGTTCAAGAAGTCCTGGTCCGGCTCCACACTGTTCACAATCCGGGCCTCCGGGGTGTTTCCCTGCAAGTCAGCCGAGGCGAAATCGTCGGCCTGGCCGGGCTTGAGGGAAGCGGTCAGCGTCAGGTGCTGCGAGCCATTTTCGCTCGCGGCAGCCCGGTCTCGGGTGAGATTGAGGTTCATGGCAAAACGGCATTCGTGTCCGGTGACCGCGCCACCGATGGCATATTTCCCCTTTGGTCGATCGACGACAACATTGCCATATCGAGCCTGAGCCGGGTCAGCCGCTGGGGCTTCGTCTCGCTTGAGCGTATGCGCGAGGTGACATCGGGATGGTTCCAGCGCCTCCAGATCCGGGCAGCGGATGGATCGGCGCCGATCACCGCGCTCAGCGGCGGCAACCAGCAAAAGGTGGTCATTGCCCGGGCGCTCGCTGCCAATGCCGACGTGGTGCTGCTCGATGACCCGACCCGAGGGGTCGATCTCGGCACCAAGGCCGATCTCTACAGGCTCTTCCGTAGCTTGGCGGAAGATGGCCGCGCCGTCATCTGGTACTCCACCGACGACGCTGAGTTCCCCGAATGTGACCGCACCATCGTGATGCGAAGCGGCGTCACGGTGGCAGAGTTCACGCGCCATCAAATTTCCTCGGCCAAGCTGATCGAAGCGTCGTTCCGGCGCGTGGATGAAGCCGCCATCGACGCGGAGGCGCAGCAGAAAATCGACCGTGCGCGCAAGCGGGAAGCGATCGTTCCCACACTCATCCCGCTGCTCACTTTCTCCCTTATTTTCGCCGTTTGCGTCTCGCAAAACGACCGGATCCTGTCGCCCCTTGGCCTGACGCTGGTTTTTTCCGCAGCCTTTGGCCTCGCCTTTGCGTCGATCAGCCAGCTTTTCATCATCACGGCGGGTGACATCGACCTCGGCATCGGCCCCTTCATCGGCTTGACTAACGCTTTGGCCGCGACGTGGCTGGTTACCGATCCATGGCTCGCCGCACTTTGCTTCGCCGGGTTGCTCGTGGCCTATCCCCTGATGGGTTTGTTCGTCCATGCGCGCGCGGTACCGGCGATCATCGTGACGCTGGGCATGTCTTTTGTCTGGCTTGGCCTCGCGAGCCTTCGCCTGCCGCGTGCAGGCGGCGCTGCGCCGGAATGGCTGGTCGACCTGCTGCGAATGAAGCCGCCTTTGCTGCCGATGTCTGTCTATCTTTGTCTGTTCCCCGCGCTCGTCGCCTACTTCGTGCTAATGGTTTGGCGCTATGGCGCCGTCCTGCGCGGCTTTGGCGCCAGCCCGCGTGCAATCGAGGCAGCGGGTTGGTCGACCCGGCTCGCCAAGGCGACGCTCTACGCATTTGCCGGGCTGTTCGCGTTTCTCGCGGGAATCGTGATCACCGCCAGCACGAGGGGCGGCGACCCGACCGGAGCGGTCTCCATGACGCTGCTGTCGGTCGCCGCGGTCATTCTTGGGGGCGCAACCTTTTCCGGCGGCGTCGTGGCCCCCATCGGTGCCCTGTTCGGCGTCTTGACGCTCGTGCTCGTCGGCACGTTGCTATCCCTGCTGGACGTCAGCGGAGTGTACCTGCCGATGGTGCAGGGGTTGTTGCTTCTCGGCGTAGTCGGCCTGCGGGCGATGCTGGTTCGGAGACCATCATGACGCTCGTGGCCTTCATCAGGCGCCATCCGTGGATGTGGCCCGTCCTGTCGTCTGTGGTGCTGTTTGCGCTCATTCTGATGTTCTCGCCCGTGCTGCGCTACAGCATCCTCACCGCCAACCTGGCGGCGGCATCGTTTCTAGCGCTTGTGGGCATCGGCCAGATGTTCCCCATCGCCTCGGGTGAAGGCGGCATCGACCTGTCTATTCCCTTCGTCATGAATTTTTGCGCCTTTTTGGCGGTGCAGATGGTCGACGGATCGGTAGGTTCCATCTTTCTGGTTCTGCTGCTTTCTACCGCGTTCGGCGTGGCGGTCGGGCTCGCCAACGGATTGATCGTGGTGGGATTCCGGATACCGCCAATCATTGGAACCCTGGCGGTGGGCTACGTGGTGCTGACCTTGGTCCAGCTGATTTCTTCGCGCGGCGGCGCGACCACGTTCGCGGATCGTGGCTTCACCAACGTCATTCGAGCCGATGTCCTCGGCATTCCAACGCCATTCTTCGTCGTTCTGGCGGTGGGAGGGCTGGCGATCCTATTGGTCAACCGAACATCCTTCGGCCGCTCTCTGCTGGCGGTCGGCCAGAGCCGGCAGGCAGCCTATCTTTCCGGCATTAAGATCAACCGGACAATCATATTCGCCTATCTCATCAGTGGCGGCATGGCGGCGCTCACCGGCGTGCTTCTTGCAGCGTCAGTAGGCAGCGCCGATCTCGAACTCGGCAACCCATATCTTCTGGCAAGCGTCGGCGCGGTCGTCCTCGGCGGCAACCGGGTCGCCGGCGGCACGGCGACGGTCGTCGGCACGGTCGCCGGGGCGATCGTCCTGACGCTGCTTGTCACGGCGGTCACGGTGGCGCACTTGCCGCTGGAGTTCCAGAACATAGCGCGCGGCGCGGTTATCACGGTTGTGCTCGTCCTCGCCAATATCCCGGACGTGATTGGCGGCGCCGCGAAGCGATCCAGCGTCCTAAAAAGCCGGACGCATTCAAGAAAAAATCTGCAGGAACAAGGAACACCATGACGCCCCAATCTCCGATGAGCCTCAAAGGAATGGTCGCGATTGTCACCGGTGCGGCGGGAGGCCTGGGCAAAGCCACTGTAGAGCTGTTTGCCGAGCTCGGCGCCTGCGTCGTTGCCGAAGATGTGGACCCTGGGGTGTCCGATCTGTTTCGGGGACGCGAGCAGATTGCAGCGTTGGTGGGCGACGTTCGCGATGCCCGGACCGCCGAGGCCGCAATGGAGCTGGCGCTCGCGCGCTTCAAAGCCATCCACGTCCTGGTGAACAACGCGGCAGTCATCCTGTCCAAGGATATCCTGGCCACCTCGGAGGAAGAGTGGGACACGGTCATGGCGGTAAACGTCAAAGGCGTGTTCCATCATTGTCGCGCGGTCCTTCCGCATTTGCTCGCGCAAGGAAGCGGCTCCATCGTCAACGTGACGTCGATCTCCGGCGTGGTCGGTTTGGGCCAGCAAGCCGCATATTGCGCGAGCAAGGGCGCCGTGGTCCAGATGACGCGTCAGTTGGCCATCGAATACGCGGATCGCGGCATTCGGGTTAATTCGGTTGCGCCGGGTGCGATCGATACTCCCTTCCTGGCGCGGCATCTTCAGGCCCAGGAGGATCCGGCGGCGGCCGCGCTCGCCGTCAATGCGGCGCATCCGCTCGGGCGCTACGCCGCACCGGAGGAGATTGCCCGGACCGTCGCATTTTTGGCTTCAGGAGCGTCGTCGTTCATCACGGGCGCAGTGCTCGCCGTGGATGGCGGTTACACCGCTCGCTAGATGCGGCGAACGGCCTGGCGCGAAGCACAGCCTTCTCTTGATCCCGCCCGTCTTGTCTTCATCGATGAGACCGGCGCTTCGACAAAGATGGCGCGCCTTTATGGCCGCGCCAAACGGGGCAAGCGTTGCCTCGCATCCGTTCCGCACGGCCATTGGAAAACCACCACCTTCGTTGCGGCCTTGCGCGCGAGCGGTCTCATTGCACCGATGGTTCTGGACGGGCCGATGAACGGGGACGCCTTTCTGGCTTATGTCGAGCAGGTGCTGACCTGCGAGATCAAAGCCGGCGATATCGTCATCCTGGACAATTTGCCGGCTCACAAGGTGAGCGGCGCCAGACAAGCCGTGGAGGCCAAAGGCGCAGCCTTCATCAATCTGCCGCCCTATTCGCCCGACCTCAATCCCATCGAAAACGCCTTCGCAAAACTCAAGGCGCTGCTGCGCAAAGCCGCCGCGCGAACGGTGGACGAACTCTGGGATAGCATCGCAAAAGCCATCGAAACCAGCGGGCGGGCCCTGACCCTATACGCCGCGCTTGTTCGATGCCTCATAGAGATCCTGTGACCGCGTCAAATGAGCAAGCATGGCCGCCGCCGCTCCTTCGACATCATGCGCCGCAATCCTATCGGCAATGAGCCGATGCTCGGCTATGGTCTTCTTCTCTCGCCCCACCTTTCGCATCAAGCCGACATGATACTTGCTTAGCCATCCGAGCATAGCCTCGCTCACGGCCACAAAGATCGGGTTGTCGAGAATAGCGGCGATGCTGCGGTGGAAAAGAATGTCGGCCTTCAAAAAGCCCGCAAAATCATCGCCGGCCGCTTCCTGGTCCGCGATGGATTGGCGAAGCCGGTCGATGTCCAGGGGGGTTGCGCGCGCCGTCGCGAGCCGGACCATGCCCAGCTCAAAAAAGAGACGGGCGTCCTTGAGATAGTCCAGGCTCTGCGGCGAGTTTGTCAGAAGGTGCTGCGCCGTACCGGAAATCTGGTCGAGCATATGCCGCGCGGTCGGAGCGACAACACGCGCTCCCTCACCATGCGTGATGACGACCAAGCCCATGCGCTGCAAGTCCTGCAGCGCCTCTCGCACCGCGGGCCGGCCGACCTGAAACATCTCCATGAGCTGCCGCTCCGATGGCAACAGGCTCCCGGTCGAAAATTCGCCTTCGCTCATGCGGGCAAGCAGTCGGTCGAGAACGCCCCGAGACAATTTTCGCCGCTGAACGGGCTCGGTTTCGCGGGTCGCCATCGATCCTCTATCCCTAAAAGTCGTCATTCTAAGTTTGTCTCGTATACCGGATAGTTGCCGCTCATATCCACCAAGCCTGCCGACCGGCAGAATTACCGCACCCGCTTCTGGAAAGCCAGCACCTAACAATATTGCCAGGGCTGACATGCGTGCGCAAAGTGGTATAATGAGATAATCACTACCGGCATTGGGTCAGGGGACTTGCGAACAGAGAATGACAGCCGTCGACGCCGGCGCCCTGCCGACCCTGCACGACCGATACGGGATTTCGACAAGGATGATCGCGGAGAGGATCAAAGGATGGATGCGACCGCGAACATCGGCGAGGCTGCAAGGAATACGCCGCTCTCCCTTGCTGAGCTGCGTGAGCTGGCCCGCGTCAATCGCGTCGACACCACCGAAATGTTCTCCGCTGCCGGCAATGGTCATTTCGGGAGCTGTTTTTCCTGCGCCGAGATCCTGACTGTCTTGTACTTCGCGGTGCTGCGTGTCGATCCGGCTCATGCCGATTGGCCGGATCGTGACCGGTTCGTGATGTCGAAGGGCCATGCGGCGCCGGCACTCTATTCGGCGCTCATCCGCCGCGGCTTCATCCCCGAGGCGTGGATTCATGAATATGAAACGCGCGTGGGCGCCAGATTGATGACGCACCCGTCGCGCCGATACCAGCCAGGCGTGGACGTGTCGATAGGTTCGCTTGGACATGGGCTTTCGATTGCCGTGGGCATGGCGCTTGCCGGTAAGATCGATCGAAAAGACTATCTCGTTTACGTGCTCATGGGCGACGGCGAAACCAATGAAGGATCGGTTTGGGAAGCTGCCTCGGCGGCCGCCAAATACAAACTCGATAATTTGATCGCAATCATTGATCGCAATCGCTTCTGCGTCGACGGCCCCTTGGCGGAGGTCATGCCGATGGAGCCTTTGATCGACAAATGGGCCGCGTTCGGGTGGGACGTCGTCGAGGCGGACGGACACGACATCGCGGTACTGCTTCGGGCGCTGGACCCTTGCCGGGACACGCCCGGCGAAAAACCGCGCATGGTGATCGCGAATACCGTCAAGGGTCGGGGCGTCTCCTTCATGGAAGGTGTCAGGAGTTGGCATTCCGACGTGATTACGCCGGAGCAGTACCGGCAGGTCATGACCGAACTCCAAGAGCCGCTGCCGTGACGACACCCAAGGTCGATGAAGCCACGGTGCGTTTGATCGAGCAATTTCGCGCCTCCTATCCCCAGAAGTCGATCCGGCAGCAGTTCGGCGAAACGATGCTCGCGCTGGCCGCCGAATGGCCGGAGCTGCTTGCGCTGACAGCCGATCTCATGTTCGCGACTGGCATGGAGGGTTTCGGGGCGGCCTATCCCGATCGGCTGATCAACCTAGGCATCGCCGAGCAGAACATGACCGGCGTCGCAGCCGGTCTGGCTCTCTGCGGAAAACTGCCGGTCGTGTGCGGCTATGCGGCTTTCACTTCGCTGCGCGCTGTCGAACAGGCGAAGCTGGATTGTGCCTACAATGGGGTGAAAGTCATTCTAACCGGACAAAGCGCGGGCTTGTCCTACGGCGTCGGCGGTCCTACCCATCAGACATTCGAGGATGTCGCGATCATGAGGGCTATCCCCAATATGATCGTCGTGGTGCCCTCCGATCCTGTGGAAATGCACGAAATGCTTCGGGCTTGCGTCGAACACGACCGGCCAAGCCCCATCTATGTCCGGCTCGGTCGGGGGCCCGAATATGTCTACAATGGATCTGCCAGGCCGATCGAGATCGGCAAGGCAGTCACCCTGCGGGAGGGGGAAGACCTGTGTATTGTGGCCAACGGGGCGATGGTGTTCGAAGCCCTGATGGCCGCGGAAGCGTTCGCGCAGGACGGAATAGCCGTTAGGGTCCTGAATATGCACACGGTCAAGCCTATCGACGACGCGGCAATTCTTGACGCCGCGAGCCGGGTGCGGGGCATGCTCGTCGTGGAAGAGCACAACGTGCTCGGCGGACTTGGCTCGGCGGTTCTGGAGGTGCTTGATGGCGGTCATGTCTGCCCGGTGCGCCGGATAGGAATTGAAGACATGTTTCCGCCTGTTGGTGCTCCCTTCGAGTTGCGGGCGGCAGTTGGCCTTTCCGCCGCCCACATTGTCAGTCACGGCCGCGAAATGCTTGACGGCAAGGGGCGAAGATCCATGGGGCACGAGAGGGATAAGCCGGATCCTCGACTGCGTCGCTGACGATTTAGCTTCGGCAATGACGACACAGCCGGATGGCTCATTGTGTTCATTGCCCTGATCTTCGTTGCCGGCGGACTCGCCGGTCTCAGCGGGCGGCGGACGATCGCCTCGTCTCTTGCGAGGTAAGCGGCCGGCACGCTCGGCTCGTGAAGAGACGGCGAGCCCAGCAACGTCGCGATCCTCCTCTTCAGGTTTTCTACCACCATTCACACCGAAAAAAAACAAGTTGACCGTCCAAGCCGAATTGTTTTTTATCGATAAACAACAAAAATGGCAAAAAGCGGGAATCAGTTGCGGATGAAACGATGAGTCTCGCTACTGTCATGTCGGGCGCAGGCGCGGGAGCGGCGCAGCCCTCGCCGGATCAATCCGGTAAGCGGCTGCGGGGCTTGTCCATTAAACTCCTGATCCTGCGAGTTGGTCCGCTCCTCATTCTGCTCATCCTGGCCGTGGTCCTCAGCCTGACGGTTCCCGTGTTCATGACGGCGCGGAACTTAGGAAATATCCTTGCTCAGACTGCGGTTATCGCCACTGTCGCTATGGGGCATAATGACTGCCGCGGCGGCGGTTCGCGGCCAGAAGGTCGAGACGGTTGTCGATACCGGCACGGCGATCGTCACCAAGGAAAACGCTGATAAGTTCAAATAGCACGTGACAAATGCAGCCCTGCACACGCGCTGTTTGCAGGGCTGTCTATCCCGCGCCGCTACGACTACATTTATGTGCTGCAGCCCGATCAATTTTGCTTGGGCCCCGTTCGCGGCGGCTAAGGAAGAATTTATATGCATGCAATCATATGCCGTCAGCCAGGACTACTGGCGTTTGAAGACAGACCGGAACCGAGGCGCGCGCCGGGCGAGGTGCTGATCCAGATCCGGCGTGTCGGTATCTGCGGCACGGACTTTCATATCTATGAAGGCTTGCACCCCTATCTGGAATATCCCCGAATCATGGGGCACGAGCTCTCGGCGGAAGTCCTTGAAGCGCCCCCGTCCAGCGCACTCAACCCCGGCCAGCTCGTCATCGTGAACCCCTATTTGTCCTGCGGCAATTGTCATGCCTGTCACAGCGGCAAACCCAATTGCTGCATGCGGATCGCCGTGCTCGGCGTCCACCGGGACGGCGGCATGTGTGAAAGGCTGAGCGTGCCGCCAGGCAATCTTTACCCCGCGGGCGATCTCTCTCCGGATGCGGCCGCGACCATCGAATTTCTCGCGATCGGGGCACATGGCATTCGGCGCGCCGGCATCGGCGACGGCACGCGCACCCTCGTCATCGGCGCCGGGCCGATCGGTCTGGGCGCCGCCATCTTTGCGGGCGTTGCCGGCGGCGTGGTCACGGTCATGGACCGCGAGCCCGATCGCCTTGCGGCGGGCGCGAAACTCACGGAAGCCGCTGGTTCAATTCTGGCGGATGAACAGGCGGCCGATGCCATCTCCGCAGCGACCGGCGGCGATGGTTTCGATGTTGTCATCGATGCGACGGGCAGCCGCGTATCGATGCAAAACGGCTTTCACTACGTTGCTCACGGCGGAACCTTCGTTCTGCTCAGCGTGATCAGGGACGACATCAATTTTTCGGACGCCGAATTCCACAAGCGCGAAATGACGCTGGCGGGGAGCCGCAACGCCGTCAAGGCGGATTTCGACCATGTCGTCTCGTCGATCGCCGCCGGGCAGGTGCCGGTAGACCAGCTTATTACCCACCGAACGACGCTTGCCGGAGCGGTGACCGACCTTCCTCGCTGGGTTACGGAGAAGCAAGGTTTGATCAAAGCCATGATCGAGGTGAGCTGAATGGCCCGGCGCATCATCCAATTCGGAACCAGCCGGTTCCTCCAGGCCCATGTCGATCTGTTTGTGCATGAAGCGCGGCTGACCGGCCAGGACATCGGGCCGATTTCCGTCGTGAAGACGACATCGGGCACTGAACGCCGAGGGCGCATCGACGCGATGCGCCAGCCGGCGGGATTTCCGGTGCGCATTCGCGGCTATCGAGACGGCGTCGTCGTCGACGAAACAATCCAGGTCCGCAGCGTCGACCAGGCGCTGACCGCTGCCGAAGACTGGCCCAGGATCACTGAGCTCTTCGCCAGCGAAGCCGAATTTGCCGTCTCGAACGTGGGTGAGCGAGGTTACGAAATCTCGGATGAGGATCTGCACCGCTCCCTCGGGTCGAACCAGGTTCCGGCGAGCTTCCCGGCAAAGCTGCTTTTGCTGCTGCTGGCCCGCTACGAAGCCGGTGGCAAGCCGCTGCTTTTCCTCCCTTGCGAATTGGTGCCATCGAACGGCAAGGTGCTGCGCCGGCACCTGGCCACGCTTGCGTCCGCCTGGGGTGTTTCCGCGCCGTTCATGGACTGGCTTGGGTCCTCGATTGTATTCGGCAACACGCTTGTCGACCGGATCGTCTCCGAGGAGATCGAGCCCGTTGGCGCCATTGCGGAGCCATACGCCCTTTGGGCAATCCAAAATGACGGTTTCGATCCACCGCTCCTGCATCCGGCGATCGTCTACACGGACGATTTGGAGCGCTTCGAGCGCCTTAAGCTGCATATTCTAAATCTGGGACACACCGTGCTCGCTGAAACCTGGATCAGAGATCGGCGGCCGTCGAATGAAACGGTGAGGCAGATCCTTGCCGATCCGCCCATCTACCAGCGCCTGCGCGAGGTCTACGCCGAGGAAGTATTGCCGGGCTTTGCCGCGCTGGGCATGGGCGAGGAGGCTGCGAGCTATGTGGAAACCACGATCGAGCGATTTCAAAATCCGTTTCTCGATCATCGCATTGCCGATATCGCGCAAAATCACGCGGCTAAGCTTGAACGGCGTATTAAATCCTTCTTGGCCCTTGCGCGGGAACGTCAGCCGTCGCTCCCTATGCCCCGCCTGACGGCCATTGCCGCCGCTTACGCATGAGCCCGATCACGTTCCTCATGAAATAGATGCGAGCAGGGTGTTGCGGGCGGACCTGAGGTGGCGTCGGCACGCCGCCTCGATGCGGTCGGGGTTTCGCGTTAGCAGAGCGTCGATATAGTCGAGGTGCTCGCGAATGGCCACCGCGTTGCGCTCCTTTTCGTCGGCTTTGCGCCATTGGTAGTGGTAGTGGAAAATCAACGAGATGATGTCGTAGAAGTCCGCCATGAAGCGGTTTCTCGACGCGTCGTTGATCAGGCGGTGGAAGCGCTCGTCGAGATCGGAAAAGTCGTGATAGCGATCCTTGATTTCCAAGAGCAGTTTGCGATGCTCGCCTTCCAGATCCTTCAGGACTTTCCAAGCTTGCAGATTCGGGCGGTTGCTTCGCAAAGGCTTTCGCTGAACGAATTTCGAAAAGCTCGCGCACTTCGAAAAGCTCAAGCGCGAACTCGGTGGTGAAACCGCGGAAGATCCAGCCGGAATTCGGGCGCTTCTCGACCAGTCCGAATCTGGTGAAGCGGTTCAGATATTCGCGGATCGCGCTGGTCGAGACGTTGAACTCGCGCGCCAGTTCCAGCCCGTTGATGTAGTCCCCAGGCTTGCGGTCGCCTCGCAGGATCCACTCCATGAATTTCTTTTCAACCTGGTCCGATGTGGCGACGGTGTCGGCGAGCGGAAAATAGTCGGTTCTGGCAGGTCTCCTGGAGACCGTGGGGCGCGACGTCGCGTGGGAAATGATGCGCCGGTCGGCAAGGCTTGACAGGACCTTTCGGATCGTCGTCCGGCTTACGTCGAAACGCTCGGCCATGCGCGTTTCGGAATCGAGCGGCATTCTCGCCGGGAGATCCGCCAGATGATCGAGCACATTGTTGAAAGTTCGCTTGAAGACGGTATCGCTTTTCACGGTGTGACGTTCCCATACGCAACCGGTCGGCGTTTTGCCGAAAAGGTGACCAGGCTTTTTTCCCAAAGTACCGGTTGAATGGGAAGCCAATTCGGTAGCGGCTCGTGCAGCGCCGTGCACTCAGGTCGCGATTTCTGATTGCAAGGCAATGATCAAGAACAGCCCCTCCGCGATCAACTGCATTTCGCGACGCCGCAGGAATATGAGGCCCCGATGAGATGCCGGTAGGGCCCGCTCGTCCCTGGTTCGATACGGGCGTGCTCAAAGTCAGCTCGGTCGCCGCGTGATTTTCGCCTGCAGGATCACGACGGCGAGCAGGAAGCCGCCCCGGATCACCGACTGCCAATAGGCGGAAAGCGAAATCCAGCCGAGCCCATTCTCAAAATTGAGGATGTTGAACACCATGGCCAGCAGTAAGACACCGGCCAGCGTTGCGCCCACCGATCCCACGCCGCCGGTCAGCAGCGTGCCGCCGACCACCACGGACGCGATGGCGAACAGTTCCCAGCCTACGCCCTCGGTTGGCTGGCCTGCGCCGAATTGTGCAGCCAGGATGACACCGGCGAGGCCAGCAAGGCCGCCGGAGGCGAGATAGACGCCGGCCTTCAAACGGTCGACCTTCAATCCCATTAACCGGGCGGCGTCCTCGCCCCCGCCGATCGCAAGAATGCGGCGGCCCAGCGCCGAGTGCTCCAGGATCGCCCAGCCCAACACATAAACGATGATGGTCACCCAACCGGGTATGGGGAAGTTGAGGAGATCGCCTTGGCCAAAATCGGTGAAGCCCAATTCATAGGATGCCGAGATTGACTGCTGGCCGGACAGGAGAAGGCCGAGCCGTAGGCGGCGAGCATAGCGGCGAGCGTCGCGATGAAGGGCGGGATCCTCAGCCGAGTAATGATCAGCGCATTCAGGAGCCCGACGGTGAGGCCCGTACCGACGCCCGCAGCCAGCCCCCGCAGTCACACCGTAGGGCGAGGCGAGCGCCGCGACGACGCTGGCCAGCGCCGCCGTGCCGCCGACCGAGAGATCGATGCCGCCGGTGATGATCACGAAGCACATGCCCAGCGCGATCAGCGCGAACATTGAGTTGTATCGGAGAAACGTCAGGGCATTGTATTCGGAGACGAAATTATCATAGCGCAGCCAGCCGAACAGAATCAGCGCGAACAGTGCCAGGATGACGCCGAACCGGGCGAGATCCTGCGGCGAACGGGCGAGGCCGAAGAAGCTGCGGGGTGCGGTCGGATAGGTTCGAGGCCATGATTTCCTCAGAGCGGGATGATGTCAGGTGGAAACGCTCTCACGCTCTATCCTTCGTTCTTTCCCGAAAACCGGTTCCAATTTTCAGAGCTCGACCTATGCCTCGACCCGGCGCTGGATCCAGACCGCGAGCACGATCAGGCCGGCCTTGACGACCAGCGCGGCGGCGTCCGGGACACCATTGGCAAGCAGCGTGTAGCGCACGAGCTGGATAACCAGTGCCCCTGCGAGCGTGCCGATGATGGTGGCGCGCCCGCCCGTAAGCGGTGTGCCGCCGACGGCAACGGCGGCGATCGCATCGAGCTCCATGCCCAGCCCTACCAGATTGGCATCGGCGGCTGAATTTCGCGCGATGACGATCAGCCCGGCGAGCCCCGCAAGTGCGCCGGCGATGACATAGACGAGGCGGGTCACGCGCTTGATCGGGATGCCGGCAAGCCGAGCGGCTTCCGCGTTGCCGCCGATCGCCAGAATTTGGCGGCCGAAAACCGTGCGCTTCAACAGATATGCAGCGGCGACAACGATCACCGCCATCAGCACGACCTGGAAGGGAATGCCGAAGAGCCGGCCAAGGCCGATATATTGAAACACCGGATCCTTGAACACCTGCAGATTGCCGTTGGTCATCACCTGGGCGATGCCGCGCCCGGCGATGAACAGCACCAGCGTGGCGACGATCGGCTGGATCTGGTAGCGCGTGATCAACCAGCCATTGAAACAGCCGCAGGCCGCCGCTGCCAGGACGGGCAGCGTAAAGGCGAGCGCGAGGCCGACGCCATGCGATGGCAGGGGGAACAGATTGCCGAGGAAGATCAACGGTGCGAGCGCCCCGGCAATCGCCATCAAGCGACCCGACCGACAGATCGATGCCGCCCGAGGCGATGACCAGCGTCATGCCGACCGCGACGATGACGATGGCGCAGACCTGGGTCAGGTTGACGTTCAGCGTTTGCCAGGAGAGGAAATTCGGGGTGACCGCGATGTTGAACAGGATCAGCAGGACCAGCGCGACGAACACGCCGTAGCGGCCGATGAGATCCAGCGTCTCCCTTGCCGCGCGGCGTGGCCGGACCGCCGCCGCCGCGGCTTCCGCATTGGTCATGGTATCGTCGCTCATGACGCGGCGGTCTCGTTCAGACGTGCGCCAAGCGGCTCCTGTGGGCCATGGCCGCCATCAGTCCGTTTTCTGTGGCCGCGCAGCATTGAACGTCGCAACCGACCGGCCGTCGCTCAAAACCGTAATGCGATCGGCGAGGCTCGAGAATTTCCTCCAGCTCGGACGAGATCATCAACACGCCGAGCCCATCAGCGGCAAGCCCGCGCATCAATTTCAAGATCTCCGCCTTGGCGCCCACATCGATGCCGCGGGTAGGCTCGTCGACGATCAGCAGACGCGGATTCATACAAAGCCAGCGGGCCAGCAGAACCTTCTGCTGATTGCCTCCGGAAAGCTCGCGCATCTTCTGATCGGGCGAAGCGACCTTGATGTCGAGACGCTTGATGAAATCGTCGACGATAACGCCCTGGCGCTGTTCGTCGACAATGCCGGCGCGGGCGAGCTTGGGCAGCAGGGCGAGGGTCAAATTCTCGCGAACGCTCATCTCCGGCACGATGCCTTGCGTCTTCCGGTCCTCGGTGCAGAAACCGATACCCTCCCGGATTGCATCGACTGGCTCGGCGAAGTGACGCTCGGAACCGGCGTAGCGGAGCGTGCCGGCGTCTTGCCGGTCGACACCGAAGATGACGCGCGCCGTCTCGGTCCGCCCGGAACCGAGCAGGCCCGCGAGGCCGACGATTTCTCCTGCCCTCACGTCGAGGCTGACATCGCGCACTTTGTGACCGGATTGAAGATCGGCGACGGCAATAAGTTCGGCGCCGATTGCGGGCCGGGTCGTGATCCTTGCGCTCGAAGGCGGCGAGCGCCCGGCCGAGCATGCGCTGCACGAGGTCGAATTTGCCGATCTCCGCCATAGGATGCACAGAGACGGTGCGCCCGTCCCGCATGATCGTGACGCGGTCGCAGATCTGGTAGAGTTCGTCGAGACGATGGGTGACAAAGAGGACGCTGACGCCGTCCGCCCTCAACGTGCGCACGGTGGAGAACAAGGTGGCGACTTCGCGCTCGTCGAGCGAAGAGGTCGGCTCGTCCATGATCACGAGCTTGGCCTTTCGCGTGACCGCGCGCGCGACCGCCACCATCTGCCGCGTCGCGGCATTGAAGGCGCCCAGCGGTTGGCGGACGTCGACGATAATGTTGAAGCGGGCGAGCGTGGCGGCGGCATCGTCATGAATGCGGCGCCAGTCGATCAGCCCGTAGCGGCGCGGTTCGGCACCGAGATAGATGTTCTCGGCGACGCTCCGGAAGGGAATAAGATTGATTTCCTGATAAATTGTAGAGATTCCGGCGGCCTGCGCGGCGGCGGGGGTGCTGAAATCGACCCGCTGGCCGTCGAAGACAACCTCACCGCTGTCGCGCCGGTAGGCGCCGGTAAGGATCTTGATCATTGTCGATTTGCCGGCGCCATTCTGGCCGATCAGCGCCATGACTTCGCCGGGCTCTATCTCAAGCGAAGCGCCGGAAAGTGCCGGCACACCTGAGAAAGCCTTGGCGACCTCGCTCATCGATACGAGCGGCATAAGGTCTTCGTCCCTCCACGCAGCAGCAGGATTGCTGGCCCCTGCCCAAGGCTATGCAGTGCGACAGAAAAGGCCGGCACGTCGCCGTACCGACCTTTTCGTCATCATATTCGATCAGTAGGCGTTGGCAACTTCCGCTGCGGCGTTGGACGGATCGTAGAACTTGTCGAGGTTCTTGACCCAAGGTTCGATCTTCTCGCCCTTGGCATAACGCGCCATGGTTTCGAACGCTTTCGGTCCGAAGCGAGGGTTGCATTCGACAACCGCGGCGATCTTGCCGTCGACCACTGCCTGCACGGCCTCCTTGCCGCCGTCGATCGAGAGCACCAGCACATCCTTGCCCGGCTTCTTGCCCGCCGCTTCGAGCGCCGCGATCGCACCCATCGCCATTTCGTCATTATGGGCATAGATGACATCGGCGTCGGGATGCGCCTGAAGCAGCAATTCGGCGACTTGGCGTCCTTTGTCGCGGGCGAAATCGCCGGTCTGCGAGGCCAGAATCTTAAAATTGCCGCCGGCGGCCTTGATCGCCTGGTCGAAGCCCGTCTTGCGGTCATTGGCGGGTGACGAGCCGGTCGTTCCTTCGAGTTCGATGATCTTGGTCTTGCCACCATTGTTCTTGATCAGCCACTCGGCGACTCGCTTGCCCTCATCGATGAAATCCGATCCGATGAAGGTGACATAGTCACGGCCAGCCTTGGCGAGCGACTGGTCGACATTGCGGTCGAGCAGAATGACGGGAATACCGGCCTTCTTCGCAGCCATGACGGCTGGGATGAGCGGCTTCTCCTCACGGGGAGCGAGAAAGATCAGGTCGACGCCTTGTGCGATCATGGAATTGACGTCGGCCACCTGTTTGGCGGCGGAGCCCGCGGCGTCGGTGTAGACCAGCTGATGGCCGCCTTCCTTGGCGATAGCCTTCATGCTTTCGGTCTGGGCGATGCGCCACGGATTGTTCAATTCTGTCTGGGCGAAGCCGACCTTGTAGGCTGTTTTAACCTTGAGAGGGGGCAAACCATCGGCGGCAAACGCGCCGTTTGCCATAAATAACGCCATTGCGGCGGACGCAAGCAGCGCCGTTCGACGGGTGAAGCCAGTCATTATTTCCTCCAGCTATTTCCGGGATGCTCTTAATCGTCATCTGTTGATCATTTTTCTGATAATTATTACCATGCGTCAACGGCAATTATTAGCGCGTGGCAACAGCATATGGTCGGCGCCGCAAAGGGCAGGCCCGTGCGAGACACAAGGGGGGCCGGCCGATCGCGTATCAGCGGCGCCGGATTGTCGGCGGGAGGTAATGCCAGCGTGCCTGCGTCCAATGCTTCCGGGCCGAGTTCCAGCGCCGCAGCCAACACGGATGCGGCGGCGCGCCGCCCGACCATGACAGACGTCGCCCGGATCGCCGGCGTCTCCCAATCGAGCGTCTCCCTGGTTCTGAACCGGATGACGGGCGCAAGGATCGCGGAGTCGACCAGGCGCCGTGTGCTCGAGGCCGCTAAGCAAATCGGCTATGAACTGCCCGCGACCCGGCGGCAGGAGGACACTGCGGTCGAGAAAAACACCATCGCCTATCTGGTGGACGAGATTTCGACCAGCCCGCATCCGGTGGTAAATCTCGACGGCGCACGCGATTTCGGCTGGGAGCAAGGCTTCCTGGTCGCCGCGCATGTTACCCGCTCCAATCCAGCGATCGAGAAGGAGACGATCAAGGCGATCCTGCGCGATCCCTCCGTCGTCGGCGTCATCTATTCGACGATTTTCACACGGCAGGTTACCGTGCCACCGCAGCTCGACGATATTCCCACGGTTCTGCTCAACTGCTACGTCACCGACCGCCGCCATCATGCGATCGTGCCGGGGGAAGTTGCTGGCGGGTTTGCCGCGACGGCCCATCTCGTCGCACACGGCCACCGCCGCATCGCCTTCATCAATGGGGAAGAATGGATGGACGCGGCCGTCGACCGGCTGCGTGGTTACCGTCAGGCGCTCGCTACGGCTGACATCGCGTTCGATCCGAGCCTTGTCAGGAGTGCCGATTGGTTGCCTCTGATGGGCTACAACCACGGCTTTGAGCTGCTACAGCTGGAGCGGCGTCCGACAGCGATCTTATGCGGCAATGATCTGATCGCCATTGGCGTCTTGGAGGCCGCCGCAGAACTTGGCCTGCGGGTGCCCGACGATATTTCCGTCATGGGCTATGACGACCAGGAGCTGGCGCGCTATACGCAGCCGCCGCTTTCGAACTCTCGTGCTGCCGAATTATGAAATGGGCCGGCGCGCCGCCGAACTGCTGATCGACATCGCCGTTCATAAGAAGCCGGTGAAGCCGATGGTGCTCAAGATCGACGGGCCGGTGGTCGAGCGTGGCTCCGTTGGTCCGGCGAGATAAGGTAAGGAAGAGGTCATGTCAGTACAATCATCCACTGCCGCCGAGCAGCCGTCGTCGGATGTCGAGACGCTCTACCGGGAGGGCATCGTCGGGAGGCAGAGCGCCTTCTCACGCGATTGGGTCGAGCGCCTACGCGAGGATATGATGACGGCGTTCTGGAAGGCGATCCAGCGACCAGGCGGCGCGATCGGTCGCGGGCCTCGCCGCTGGTATGTCGAAGTCCATCCGCAGGAGATCAGCGGTTTCGTCGATCTCGTGACGCATCCCTGGGTAATGTCGATGTGCGAGGCCGTCCTCGGCCCGAAATATGAGATCGTCGAGATCGGGTTCGACACCCCGTTTCAAGGTGCGATGAACCAGCCCTGGCACAGGGATTTCCCCTCACCCCCGGAGACGTATCGCGACCGCCGCATCACGTCGCTGGCCTTCAACATGTCCGGCGTTGACGTCACGCCGGATATGGGGCCGTTCGAGATCGCGCCGGGAATGCAATGGGAAGATGGCCGCGAATGGAAGCATGAGATGTTTCCTCCCAAAGAGATCTGGCCAAAATTCGCCGAACGCGGGGTTCGCAAATTCCCGAAAATGGGCGACATTTCCTGCCGCTCCGCGCTAACCGTCCATCGCGGCACGGCGCATCCCTCGCCGATCGCGCGGCCGGTGCTGGTCCTGGGCGCCGATGCGCCAGGCGCTGGTCATGCGGCGCTGCACGACATGATGGTCACACAGGACTATTATGACGCGCTTCCGGCGGCGGTGCGGGAGCACCTTGTTTGCAGCGTCGTCGATCAGCTCGTGCCGGTCACGCAGAAGCATGACATTGAAGGGCTGGTGATGGGGACCGAATAGGGTCTTGTACGCCTCGCATTTAAATCGGCTACTCAATTGGACCAGATCGCGCGGCGGCGATCTGACCAAGTCTTGCCCGCAGAAGCCGGCGCGCCTCGTCGAAGAAGAGTTGCGCAGGCAGCGATCGCGTGGCTTGCGGACGCGTCACGAGGTGGACGGGATAGGTGGGCAGCGGCTCATAGGAGAGCAACGGCCACAAGACGCGCCGCCGCACCTCGTCCTCCACCGTCAGCTCCGGCAGGAAGCCGATAGCCGCGCCGGTCAGAATGAGCCGCTTCAGCTCACCGAGATCCTCCGATCCCCCGCGGGTGAGCTTGCCGAGGCCGAACTGCCGACGGAAATTCGTCAATTCGACAGGCTCGTCACGGCCGGTAAGGAAGAAATGCTGTTCCGCCAGAGCTACGGGATCGTCGAATTTCTGCCCATGCAGCCGGTGCAGCGAGCTGCAAAAAAGCTGCTGCATTTCATGAAAGACCGGCTGGTAGCTCAGCGATTGGTCGACGATCTGGACATAGGTCAGACCAAGATCGACCTCGCCGGTTCGGACCGCATCGAGAACGCTCTGCCAGGGCGCAAGGTCCACGATCACTTCAAGATGCTGGTAGCGGCGCATGACCGCCGTCAGGATCTCATCGAATTCGCGGCTGCGGATGCTCGACATCACGGCGATGCGCAGCGGCCCGCGCACGGTGCCGGCCGCCTGGG
This sequence comes from uncultured Alphaproteobacteria bacterium, assembly GCA_963731855.1. Classification (GTDB taxonomy): domain Bacteria; phylum Pseudomonadota; class Alphaproteobacteria; order Rhizobiales; family Rhodomicrobiaceae; genus R-RK-3. The sequence continues at coordinate 340,317 of CAVSXH010000009.1, forward strand.
TCAGCAGATCGGGCGCATATCGCATCAGCTCGACCATTTCCGCGGCGATGCGGAAGACGATTTCGCCCTCTTCGGTAACGGAAAAGCCTGCGGGGCCCCGCTCGCAAAGGGCGACGCCGAGCTGCTCCTCAAGCCTGGCCAGCGCCTGGCTGGTGGCAGGCTGCTGACGGCCAAGCGCGTGCGCCGCCGCTGTCACCCCGCCATGCTGAACGATCTCGTAGAACAGCCGCATGAGGTTCCAGTCGATCTGCCGCCACGGAAAATTCTGAAGCTTCACGCTGGCATTCCCGGATTTCATGTCGGGGATGGTGACCGGTCGGCTCGTTTCGCGCAAGCCCGGATCAAGGCCGAGTCCAACCCCGGGCTAGCTTTCAAACTGATCGGCTTCGGCCGCATGCCTGCGGCTCAATCGGCTGGCGCTGAGCGCCGAGCCGGGGCGGAGGCGCGTATCAGCATCGGGATCACGAGCAGTTCCGCGCCAATGAGGAGCAGGCCGGAAAACACGAAGATGATGCTGGCGATGGCGTTCAGCGAAGGGTCGGCAGAGGCGGTCAGATAGGTGTAGATGGTGACGGGCAAGGTCGGATCGAAGCCGGATACGAACCAGGCGATGACGAACTCATCGAAGGAAAAGGTGAAGGCCAGCAGCCAACCGCCCGCTATACCGCTCAGTGTCGAGGGCAGGATCACCTTCCACAGTGCCTGCCATTCGGTCGCGCCGAGATTCCAGGCTGCCTCTTCCAGCGAGGCCGGTAATTGGCTGAGGCGGAGCTGAATCACAGCCATCGCCGTGGGTGTGGTCAGCGCGACATGAGCGATGATGATGCTGTAGAGCTGGCCTTCCAGATGGATGCGGGACAGAAGGCCGAGGAAGCCGATCCCGAGGATGAGCGGCGGAACCAGGATCGGCAATATGATGAGCATGGCGAGCAGCGACCGGCCGGGAAAAGCGAAGCGGTTGATGGCGTAGGCGGCGCAGAAGCCGATCACGCTGGCGATCGTCGCCGCGATCGGGGAAACTTTCAGGCTGTTCCAGAGTGCGTTCAGGAGCACGTCGTCGCTGAACAGCTTCTCATACCAGCGCAGGGACCAGCCCTGTCCCGGGATGGACGCATATTGGTTCTTTTGAAAGGAAAACACGACTAGCGTCACGATCGGCAGGAACAGGAAAACGAAGGCCAGCCCCACATAGCAGCGCCCCAGCAGCCTCAGGAGGCCGCCGCCGTCAGGGTTTCTTACGCGGGTAACAACAACCGCCGGCATGATCAGTTGATGCTCCGATGAGCCGCCTCGGAGCCTTTCAGTCCCGACAGCAGAATGGTGACGAGGATCAGCACGAGGATGAGCGCCAGGACGCAGGTGCGCGGCAGGTTGGTCGAGCTGGAAAAATCGCTCATGATCATGTTGGAAAACAGCGGGACCCTGCCGACCAGCGACTGCCCTGCGCCGCCACCCAGGATCGAGCCGGACAGCACGTCGCCGAAACTGATGATGCTGGCGAAGCACAGCGACAGGACGATCCCGACCCGGCTCAGCGGCAGGATGACGCTGCGAAACACAGCCCAGCGCGTGGCGCCGAGGTTGCGCGCCGCCTCGATCAGATCGCGATCGATGCTTTTCACGGTAATGAACAGGATGACGATGATGATCGGCGCCATATAGTGCAGCAGGCCGATGCGCGTGGCGATCTGGGTATTCAGGACGCCGAGCTGGAAATCGAGTCCCATCGTGGCGAAGGCGGAATTGATGACGCCGCGCTTTGCCAGCAGAATCTGCCATGCGAAGACCCGGAGAATGTAGCTCGTCCAGAACGGCGCGACGGCCAGGAGGAGCGCCAGCCGGTGCAGCCGCTGCGGCAGCGTGAAAACCAGGGCCAGCACGAATAGGCCGCAAAGCACAACCGCGAGCACCGCCGTGGTTACGGACACATAGAAGGATTGCAGGATGGCGATCGCGTAATTCGAATTGCCGAAAAGATGCCGGGCCACGTCGACGTAATTGTCGAATGAGAAGTCTGGCACCATGCGGTAGTTTTCGACCGCCCAGAAACTGATCGCGACCAGGAAGACGAGCGGCCCGATAAAGAACATCAGCGAATAGGCGATAGGCAGACCGAGCGTGAAGACCATCAGATAATTGATCTTGCCTCGCCGCTTCGGAGCAGCGGGGTCGAAGGCTTCGGAAGCGCCCAGAACGGTGCTCGCCATCGCCTCTATCCTCCCAGCCGGACGTATGATTTGCCGCCGGGGATATTTTTCAGGCCGGGGACGACGCTCGGGCCGATCAGGACACAATCGCCCGGAGACCAGTAAACGTCGATCGTCGCGCCGGGCGCAGGCGAGATGCCGCTGAACGGCTCGGGGGCGATCATGCGGATCTCGGGACCATTGGGCAACTGCAGATAATGCACGACCTGCGAACCGGTGAATTCCGTCTGGATGAGGGTCGCCTGAACGTGATTTTCATGCGGCACACCAGCCGGCCGCTGGCGCATCTTGCTGGCCTGAATGACGAGGGTCGCCGATGATTTCGGCGCGGCCCGAAAGCTTCGGCCCGATTGATCGTCGGGCAGCGTTATGAAGAAGCGGCCGAATTCGCAATCAACCCCGATCAGTTCCCCGCCAACGGACGCAATCCGGCCTTCCAGCAGATTGTTCGAGCCGACGAATTCGGCTGCAAACCGCGTCTGGGGCCAGAGATATATCTCGCGCGGCGTTCCGATCTGCTCGATTTGGCCGCGATTCATCACCACGACCCGGTCCGCCGTGGAGAACGCTTCGCTTTGATTGTGGGTGATGTAAACGAAGGCGATGCCAAGTGTTTGCTGGAGGCGCTTCATTTCAGCCTGCATATGCACCCGCAGATTGGCATCGAGCGCGCTCAGCGGCTCGTCGAGCAGCAGGATCTCCGGCTTCGTAACCAGCGCGCGGGCGATCGCGACACGCTGCCTCTGCCCACCCGACAGGACCGTCACCCTTGAATCGAGAAATTCGGTCAAGCGCATCATTTCGGCGATCTCACAGACTTTCGCCTCGATGACCCGACGGTCGAGCTTTTGCAGCTTGAGCCCGAATTCAATATTGCGGCGGACGTTGAGGTGAGGAAAAAGTGCGTAGTTTTGCCAGACGAGGCGCATGTTGCGCTTATGGACGGGCATCTGGTCGATCGGTTTGCCGCGTGAGAGCAATGCGCCGCTGTCAGCCGTCTCCAGGCCGGCGATGATCCTCAGCAATGTCGTCTTGCCGCAGCCGCTCGGTCCTATGATCGCGAGGAACTCGCCGCGCTCCACCGTGAACGTCACATCGTCGAGCGCGAGGCGCCCGTCGAAGCGTTTCGTGATGCGCCGCATTTCCAGGTCGGGAGATGCGGCCTCGATGGCGGATTGAGCCTCGGGCGCGGGCGGCGCTGAGCTGGCGAAATCCATTTCCTTTGTCCAAGCCGTCATCCTCAAACTCCGTCGCCCCGGCCGTCAGAGCCGGGGTCTACTCGCCTCACCCTTGCGCCCGTCATTGCCGAATAGGGCGTTAGATCCCGGCTCAGCCTGACGGCCGTCCGGGACGACGACATCGGGTGGGCCGTCGTTCCGGGGGGCGGATTGCGGCGCCAACCGGAGAGCACGCCCGCCTTTCGGGTCACGCCGACTTAAAGGCGTTGAAAATCCCTTGCCATTCACTTTCCGGCTGCTTCACGGGAAGACCGCGCGGCGAGGTCAGATCGAGATAGCTTTCGACCAGCAGCTTGCCCGGCGACTTGGGATCGGGGATGTATTTCATGATCGTCTTCTGCTCGTCATTCCAGTAGTCGACCACCTTCATGTTGGGCGCCCGCGCCTTAAATCCCTTGGTGTAGACAAGCTTCGCCTGCACTTCGGGCCCGCTCATATACTCGATCCATTTGGCGGCGAGTTCCTGATTGGAGCTGTCGGCGCACAGGCACGCCGCCTCACTCCAGCGGATCGAGCCCTCCTTCGGCACGGTCGACTTGAAATTGTCATAGCCGGCCACGGTCATCTCGATGTCCATGTCGCCATAGGGCGTGACAATCGCGTCCTCATTGACGAGTGCCGTTACCAATCCCTGGTTCTGCGGGGCGAAGGACACAATTTGCGGGCGCAGCTTGAACAGCCACTCCTTCACCTTGACGAGTTGCTCAGCGGTCAGATCGTAGGGCGTCGGATTGTTCGGGAACAGGGCGAGGCTGGCATTGCTCATATTTGGCAGATACCAATCGAACATCACCACCTTGTTCTTGAATTTCGGCGCGAACAGGCTGCTCCAGCTCTGCACCTCTTCCTCCGAAACGAATTTCGTATTGTAGGAGATGCCATAGAAGCTGAAGCGGGTGCCGATCCCCCAGGTGGTCGCCGCATCGGCTGTCCGCAGCGGGGCGAAATCCTGGTAGGAAGGATGAAACTCCGTCAGATGCGGAAAATCTGCTTTCTTCAGAGGCAGAATCGCCTTTTGTGCGACGAATTTCTGCACATATTCTGCGTCGCTGATGATCGCGTCGAAGGTGCCCTTCGGCGTCTGCGAATAAAATTGCATCATCTGCTCGCCGCCGATGTAGTTCTTGAACTCGACCTTGACGCCGTGCTTTTCCTCGAACGGGCCGACCACCGGCTTTTCGTCATAGCCCGGCCAGGCGAGAACGCGCAGCGTACCGGCCGCCCTGGCCTTGTTGATGATGGTGAGGTTGGTCCAGGACACGACGCCGGCGGTGGCGGCGGCTGAGGCGAGAAAGCGGCGTCGCGATAGTCCGGAGCCTGCCGATAGGTGAGTCGCGGTCGGATCGGGCTGCTGCGGGTCTGGGTGCGCCGCATGATCAAGGGGCTTTTCAGGTTTTTTGGACACGGGTGTTCTCCAGGCTGAGATCTTTATCGGGGCTTTGTGCTGCCACCACAGCCTATGGCCGTGCAAAAAAGATGCCAGATTACAACGCACGGCATTTCAGATGAAAGACCAGGTATTCAGCCAAGAGGGATTTTTATATTACTTGTGAAAGGCAAACGTCTACGCATTCCCTCGCACCAATACACGAGAGAGACAAAAATTTACTCATCTGGGAATATACGTGACTAAGATTTCATCGTATTTCCCGGTACGTCGACGGCCTCCATTTAGCTGGGGTTCGCAGCCGTTCAAAGACGCGGATAGATTTCCTGATCGAAAAAGACTTCGCCGGCGGAATAGGCATTCTCCGGCGCGATAGGGCCATGCGGCTCGCCTTCATTGGCTGCGTCGAAGGTCAGCTCGACCTGCACGCCGCTCGGATCGTAGACAAAGAGCTGCCAAAGCGTTGTTCCCGGGATGATGACCTCGCGCCAGGGCAGCCCATATTTGATAAATCGCCGCCGATAGGCTTCATGGCCGATGGCGGTGAAGGAGACGTGATCGATCGTTCCGGTGCCGTAGGGTGAGATGCCGGTCGGGCCCATGCCCGGTCCGCCCGCCCAGATATGAATGACCTGCTCCCCGATCGGCGACGAACAGGCCAGCCAGGCGCCGGGGTTGGCCAGAGGCGGGCGCGGAGCTTCCCTCAGGCCGAGAATGTCCTTGTAGAAGATCAGCGTCTGTTCGAGATCGTTGGTCTTCACCAGCACATGGAACAGGCCGGTAATGCCGCAGGCTTCGGTCATGCCATGGTCTCCTTTTGAAGCGGAACTATCGGGTCCGTTACACGGCCTCCAGCTATAGGCTCGATGTTCTGGTTAGCGCGAAGCCGGTTTTCCGGGTCGTAGACTGCCTTGATCGCCGCGAGCCGGCCGTAATTCGCGCCATAGGCTTCGCGCACGCGGCTGCCGCCCTCGTCGCCAAGGAAATTGACGTAGGATTGTCTCCGGATGTAGGGCGCCATGCGCTCCCAGCTCGTCCTCACCCAATCGACATTGGTCCGATCCGCCGACGGGTCGTCCCAGATCGACATGACGCCAAGAAGATAATCGCCGTCGCGATGCGGGAAGGCAGTAGCGGCAGAGGCGATACGCGACGCCGCTCCGCCATAGCGCTCGATGTTGATAATTGCGTCGGGCGCGGGCAGTATCTCGGCGCAGGCGATTGCGGTATCGACGGCCTCCGCGCTGAAATCCCCCAAATAGGATGATCTCCAGTAGACGCGTCGGCCGGCCCGCTGCGGTTCGTCCAATGCCGATTGAAACGTCCTGTAAGACCGCAGCGCCACCGTATCGTCCTGGACGACGCCGCAACCTCGCAATCGCTCGGTCCACCTTGCGCCGTCGGCCGCTGGACCGGCATAATGGACCGTCAGTGTGACCGCAGCCGCGCTTCCAGGCCGCATGCCGAGCGTGGCATAGGCCGCGAGTTCGTCGGGCGCATCGGCCATGATGTCGCGATAGCGCCGCAACACGCTGCCTCCGCCTTCGCGTGCGAATGAAATCGTACCGCATAGCACTTGCGGCCCATGCGCATGGAGGCGATAGCGAAACCGGGTGACCACGCCGAAATTTCCGCCACCCCCTCGCAGAGCCCAGAACAGGTCAGCATTCTCGTCCGACGCGGCTCTCACCACCCGCCCGTCCACGCAGACGACCCGCGCCTCGAGAAGATTGTCGCAACTGAGACCATGCTTGCGCGTCAGCCAGCCGAAGCCGCCGCCCAGGGTCAGGCCGGCGATGCCCGTGGTCGAGATCAGCCCTCCGGTCGTCGCGAGGCCATGTCTTTGCGTTGCGGCGTCGAATGCGCCCCAGAGCACGCCTCCGCCGGCCTCCGCGTAGCCTGCGGCAGGGTCGACGGTGACCGTGTCCATCGGGGACAGGTCGATCACCAGACCGCCGTCCACGACGCCGTGTCCAGCGACGCTGTGACCGCCCCCGCGAATAGCGACGGGCAGATCCAGAATGCGGGCGATGTCGAAACAGGCGGCGACGTCGATTTCATCTACGCATTGCATGATTGCCAGCGGGTGCCGGTCCGTCATGCCATTCCAGACGCGCCGGGCTTGGTCATAGCGGCTATCGCCCGGCAGAATCGCGCGGTCCCCAAATTCGGCGGCGAAAGCGGCCAGACGTCCGGGGATACCGGGCATCGTCCTCACTCCCTCAGGCTCATGGTTTCGCTGTATCCCTTCACCATGCGCATACCGCGCCGTCGCTGCGCGGATCGGCAGCGCCCTCCAGCGCTCCGCTGGCGTGCCGGACGATCGCACCGGCATGACCCATCAGATCGCTGAACGGTTCGACCATCTCGATCTCATGCCCGGCATCGCCCAATTGCGCCACGAGCGCCGGCTCGAAGCGGTCTTCGAGCTTCAACGTTGCGCCCTCATCGGCCCATCGCCGGCCGAGCAGCCATCGCGGCGCCGTTACCGCAGTCTGCAACGCTTGGCCGAACATGGCGTAGCGGGAAAATATCGCCGCCTGGGTCTGCGGCTGGCCGTCGCCGCCCATGGCGCCGTAGACCATTGTCCGGCCGTCGCTGAACTCAGCGATCGCCGGGTTGATCGTGTGAAACGGTAAGGCGCGCGGCCTGAGGGCGCGCGGACCGTCGCCGGCCAGCCTGAAGGCTACGCCCCGGTTCTGCCAAAGGATGCCGGTTTCCGGCAGCACGACGCCCGAGCCGAAATCGAAGTAGATGCTCTGAATGTAGCTGACGGCGCGTCCCTCCGCGTCGATGGCCCCAAGCCAAACCGTATCGCCGCCGGCCGCCTCGGCCTCCCAGGGGCGCGCGCGGCCGGGATTGATCCCGGCGGCAAGCCGGTCAAGATAAGCCGGATCAAGAAGGCCCGCCGCATCGATGTGCATCCGCGCCGGGTCGCCAACATGCTTGAGGAGATCGCTGAATGCGAGCTTGGTCGCCTCGACGGTGCCATGCACATGGGCAAAGCCGTCCGCGCTGGCGATGCCGAGTCGGCCGAGCAGGGCCAGGATCATCAGCGACGCGATCCCTTGCGTCGGCGGCGGGAGGTTGAATAATCGCATGCCGGGAAGATCGAGGCACAGAGGCGCGCAGATTTCGGAGCGATGCTCCCTGAGGTCGGCGGCGACGATGGGCGCCCCCGCCCGGTCGAGGTCGGCGGCGATGTCTGCCGCGAGCGCGCCACGGTAGAAATCATCGAGACCCGCGTCGGCGAGGCGGCGGAACGTGCGCGCGAGCGCTGGATTGGATACGCGCGCGCCCATCGGAGGACAGGCCCCGGCATCGAGGAACACGGCCGCGAAGCCCGGTACATTGGCAAGCTCGGCGAAGCCTTCGCGCGTCAATTGCGCCTGGCTGCGCGTGACGAACGTGCCGTGCTCCGCATAGTGGATCGCGTCGCGGAGAAGACGGTCGAGGTTGGGCTCGCATCCCCAGCCTCGGCAGACTTCCAGCGCCATGCGCCATCCGCCAACCGCTCCGGCCACAGTGTTGGCCGCGAGCGGCCCGCGTGTCGGGATGGCGGAAAATCCTTGCCGCCTGTAAAGACCGGCATCGACATTCATGCCGGCCCGGCCGGCGGCACAAATGGCCACCGGATCGCGGCCCGGCTCGCGGATCAGCCAGTAGCCGTCGCCGCCAAGGCCGGACATATGCGGATAGACCACGGCCAGCGTCGCTGCCGCCGCGACCACCGCTTCGATCGCTGATCCGCCCGCCCTGAGCTCCGCCAGACCCGACTGGCTGGCCAGATGATGCGGCGTCGTCACCATGCCGCGTGCCGAGCGAGGCGTGTTCAGCACCTTGGCCGGCCATCCGCGCTCATGAACGCCACCGGGTGACCTTTCGTTTCATTCATTTGTCAAGTGCCGCCTGGCTCGCCTTTCGCGCTTCCTGGCCGAAGGAGGAAAGACCCAGACTGCCCTCGGGAAGGCTCAGTTCGCCCCGGTCGCGACGCTCGCGCAGATATTTGAAGGTGAGGACCGTCTGAGCGTAGAGATGCTCGCCGGCGACGATGTCGTCAAAGACGGCGGGCCTCTCGGCAGAGACGAATTGCGGTAAGGGCCTGACCACGGCGGAATAGTCGCAAGCGAAGAACAACGGGAATGAATAGCGCTCCTGCTGGACGCTGCGCACCCGGTGCGAGGTCGCGGTGAACGTGCCGTTCGAAAGCACCTCGAGCATGTCGCCGATATTCACCACGAACGCCCCGGGCATCGGCGGCACGTCGATCCAGTCGCCGCTGCTGTTCATAGCTTCGAGGCCCGGGGCGGTCGGCAGCAACAAGGTGAACAGCTCGTAATCCGTATGCGCGCCGATCCCCGGACGGTCCGCCCGGTCGGCGTAGAAGGGGTAGTGGATCAGCCGCAATTGCGACGGGGGCTTGGTCACGAAATGGTCGAGGAAGGCGGCATCGAGCCCGAGCGCCTCAGAAAACCCGCGAAGCATGCGCCGGCCCAGCCCGAACACGGCGTCGTAATAAGACATGACCTCGTTGCGGAATCCCGGCAGTGCGTCCGGCCATTGGTTTGGACCAAGCAGCGGATTGCCGGCCAGGTAGTCGGGATCGTCGGCGTCGAGATCGATGGAAAGGTCGAACGCTTCCTTGCGGTCCGGTGTTTGGCCCGCGAAAACCTCTTCGCCCTCGGGAACATAGCCACGGTGGTTGCGGGAATTGCCGATATAGACCTTCAGTTTTTCGGCAAGCGGCAAATCGAAGAATTTTTTTGCGGCGGCGATCAGCTCCACCGATAGCGCCTGCGGCAGGCCGTGACCCGCCACGTAAAGGAAGCCGATATCGCGCGCGGACACCCGCAGCGCTTCGATACATGCCGCGTGGCCCTTGGGATCAGGCCCGCCGAGCGCGGAAATGTCGACGATTGGAACGGTCTGGAAAGCGCTCATCGTTCGGGACCCGCAATCAATAGAGGGCCGGAGTCACCTCCGATGGCCAGCGCGGATCCCTCGATGGCCGCGACATGCCAGAGTTCGCCGACATCGCCGCGATGTTGCGCCAGCCTGACCGTTCGCCGCGCATCGTCGGCAAATTCAATGGAAGGGCAGGTGGCGGCCTCGACGGTCGAGAGAACGAGACGCGGCCCCTCGGGCGATATTTCGAAGAGGCTGAACTCGGTGGGGGTGCCAGAGCGTGAGCCGGCGAAATCGCGAGCCAGAAAGAGGAACGCCCCGACCCTGAGCACCCAGCCGTTCCGGTCCCGTTCCGGGTGGCGCAAAGCGAGCGCGAAATCATGCTCCGAGGCACGCGAGATTCTGGTCCACCGCTCGCTATAGGCGCTATGGACGCCCTCTTCATGCAGATCCTCGCCGATCCAGCTCAACCGGCCTTCGTCCGGCGGGCCTTTCCCGTCCCGATATGACAGCGAGGGCTCCCAGCGAAATACGCCGTCCATCTCGATCAGCTCTCCTGCGAAAGCATCCATCATGGGCGCGCCACCGTTCCGGGAGAGATCGGCGAGGGTCGAATGCCGAAGGTGGCGGCGAATGTCCCCGCACAGCCGTGAGGATTGGATCCAGTAAACCTGGCTCTCAAAGTCCTCATTGCCAACCTCGTCCACCAACATGCTTCGCTTCCAAACGCCAGGCAGCTCTGCCCGAGTTACAAGCCTGGCATGGGTCATTCGGAAATCTGCTCCTTCGACCGACGCCTCGGTAAATCGGTTAAATGCTACGGCAGCCCCAGGATTAGTAAAAATGCATAATCCGGATGGTTTGCATTGATTTGATCAATGCAGCACGCGGGCCGGATGCGGCGCGGGCTGGCACATCACTTGCATCTTTGTGACGAGCCAGTAGACAACTCACGAGCGCACGGAAGGTACCGCGATGACCCCTGACGAACTGATGAGACAGGCCATTGAGATGAGCCGGAACGCCATCACCAACGCCGGACACCGGCCATTCGCGGCGCTGATCGTCAAGGACGGTGAAATCGTGGGGAAAGGCTTGAACGACACGCCATCCAGCCACGACCCGACCGCGCATGGTGAGGTTCTGGCGATCCGCGACGCAACCAGACGGCTGGGCACGGACGATCTTTCGGGGTGCGAGATCTACACGACGTGCGAGCCCTGTTCGCTTTGCGTTGCCGCAATCTGGTGGTCCCGCCTTGATAAAATGTACTACGCCGCGACGCTGAACGACTGCAGGGAAATCGGGATCGGCGTCGATGGCCTGGTTGAGGAAATAAGCCGCCCGGTAGACGGCAGAACGCTTCCGGCGGAGCGGATTCTGGGCGGGGACGCACGTGCCGTGCTTACTGAATGGCTGCAATCGCCCGCATATCAGCAATTCTGACTGACGCCGCCGCGTGCCGCCCGGTCGGCATGATTCGGCTTACGGCTGTCGGCTGGCAAGGCCCGTCAGGAAACTACGCAAAGCCTCGCGGAATTCCAAGGCGTACTGGTCCCAGCTTGTCGCCTTGGGGGTGATCTCCACCAGCCGGGCGCCTGGGATCAGCCTGGCGAGGCGTTCTGCGTGATCGAACGGATGCAGCAGGTCGCGGCCGTGGCCGATCACGAGCGCCGGCACTTTGAGCGCGGCCACTTGATCTTCGGTGACGCCCGGACCATCCCCCGCAATACGGGTCAATAAGGCTGCGGTGACGTTCAAGGGGAGACGCTCGAAGAACCCGCGGAGGGAAGCGAGATTGTCCGGCGCTTCCCGCTCCAGCAGTGCCGAAGTGTCGGACCGGTCGAAGCGGGCTCGCGCCTCGTCCGGCGGGAAACTCGCGAGGAGATCCCCAACTTCCCCGAAGGGCCGCATGTTGGCTGGCGCGGCCTCAACGAACCACGCCGGGCGCGCAAGCACGAGCGCACTCACCAGATCCGGGCGGGTGACGGCGAGCCGCAAGGCGATCGCAGAGCCCATCGAGATGCCGCCCAGCGCCACAGGCGCAATCGCCTTGGCCTCGATCATCTCCGCGACATCGTTCGCGAAGGTCGCGATGCTGAACGCACTTGGGTCGCCGGGCCCGGAAAGGCCGTGCCCTCTGCATTCGAGCGTGATGCGCCGGAACCGCGCGTCGGCGGGAAAGACTTCGCCCGGCTGAGCAGCGTCGCCGCACAGTCCGTGTTGGAACACGAAAGCCGGCCCGTCGCCGATTTCCACCATGTTGAGCAGCACGCCGGATTTCATTCGCCCTTCTCCTCCGCGAACCCGGCCGCAGCCATCTCACGCTTCAGGAAGCGGGCGGTTTCGGGTGCCTCTGCCTCGGCAAGTCCATGTGCGATCAATGGGCCGTCGAAGCCGATCGCCTTGAGCTGGCGCAGATAATGCGGATAGTCGAGGACGCCCTTGCCGGCGGTCGCGAACCGCCCGTCCGCGGTTCGGTCCTTGGCATGCGCCATGACGATGCGGTCGCCCAGGAGATCGATCGCATCGGCGATGATGCGGCGCTTTTCCTCGGCCGGCTCGGTCTCGACCAGATTGGCGGGATCGATGCACGATCTTGACCCGCGGGCTTGCGATCTCGTCGAGCAGGCGGCGTGCCCGGGCGGCGGAATCGACGACATTGGCCAGCTCGGGCTCGATGCCGAGATCCAGATCGTACTCCTCGGCGATGGCGACCGCGACTTCCATGCTCGCCAGGAGGTCGCGCCAGGCCTCGGGCGCGTCGTTGTCGGGATGCCAACGCCATTGGTCGTCAGGGTCGCGCGTGCCGGTACAGAGCGTGAGCAGCCCGGTGCCCATGGCGCGCGACGCACCCGCGATGACGCGCAGGCTCGCATGGCCGCGCCGGCGGACGGCCGGATCCGGGTGGATCATGTTGTAGGTCGCCGAGACGGCGGCAAGCCGCACGCCGGATGCGCGGGCGGCTTCCGCCACGGCTTCGGCCGCGCCCTCGGGGATGGCATCCGGCATCGGATCCAGGCCCGAGCAGGCCATGTTGTATTGCGCGACCCGGTAGCCGGCGGCCCGCGCCGCCTGCAGAACGGCGGAAGGCGTGTTGCCCGGCAAACGTCTTTGCGAAGATGCCGAGCTGCATCACAGCTCCCCGGATGACGTCGGCGAGCGCGAACCCGGCGGCCGTCCAGGCCGATTGGCTGATCGCGATCATAGCCCGCACGGAAGCGACGCCGTCGTCGATGTCGGCGCCGCGCATTGCCGCCCCATGCAGGATCGTGTCGGCGAAACCTTCGACCTGGCGGCGGTAAAAATGACCGTCCGCGCCCAGAATCCGCGTGGTCGCGCCGGTCGCTTCACGGAAAATATCCACCTCGCTGCTCTTGAAGTACCATGGATTGAAGGTCTTGCCGACCACGCTGCCATTCTGGCCGTAGATCTGGAAGCCTTCGTGCCAGTCCATGCGAACCGCGACGGTCAGGTCGAGATGGCCGAGCGCGCCGCTGGCGAACTCGACATCGACGAACCAGCAATAAGCGCCGAAGCGCTCGTTCAGCCGGGCATCGACACTGACGATCTCGCCGGCCAGATAACGCGCCGTATCGACGAGATGGCTGCCATGCGCGAGCATGTAATAGCGCCGAAGATCGGCTTTCGGATTGCCGGCCGGCTTCCGGGCCGAGGCGCTGGTGACGATCAGCGGCTGGACGGCGTCGGTCATCGCGTAGCGGTGGGTGGAATCGCAATACCAGGCCTTCAGCGCCAGCATCTCGCCCATGTCCGTCGCCGATGAAAGCCTTGGCGGCCTCGAGGCCCGCGTCGAACCGTTTCATGTGACCGACCTGAAACACGCAAGGTGAGTTCCGCGCGGCGGCGCGCAGGCGCTCCACCTCATCGACGGCCGACGCCTGACCGGCTTTTCGCACAGCACATGCTTGCCGGCTTCCAGCGCAGCGATGGAGGCGGGCACGTGATAGGCATCGGAGGTCGCGATAATCACCGCCTCGAGGCTGGGATCGGCGAGCATCGCGGCATAGTCGTCATAGGTGCGCTCGGGCGCATGCGTCCATCTCATGCGCTCGAGGAGATCGGGCGCGACATCGCAGATCGCGTAGAGATCGGCATTGCGGGCCTTGGCGCAGCTCTCCAGATGCGCCGCCTGGGCGATCGGGCCGCAACCGAGGACGCCGACTTTCAGCCGTTGCGCTTCCTTATGCACCATGCTGCATCTCGGCTCCGGACGACGCGCCGGCTCACGACGGCCAGCGCGCCTTGGAGGACGGCCTGCCAGCCGAGTTCGGCACGAACAAGACGTTTGCGCTCGGCGATCGAACATCGGGGAAAGCCGGCGCCGCGCCGCCTCAAAGAGCTGCTCGAGCGGAAAATCCGCCATCTCGATCACGCCGCCGCCTACGACAGTCACGTCCGGGTCGAACAGCGTCATCGCCGTGGCGATCGGCAGCGCTTGATCCTCGACAAAGGCGCTGAGCGCCGCGTCCAAGGCGGGAGACGTCCGGCGATCGGTGAAGAGACGGTCGATCCCGACCGAGTGCTGCCTCGCAAGCTCGCTGAGCACGAGCCCCGACGCATAGGCCTCGATGCAATCGATGCCGCCGCATGGGCATTGGCGTCCATCGCCCCGCACGGGAATGTGGCCGAGCTGCATGGCGAAATCGCCCCCTTTTTGCGGCTGGCCGCCCTTGAGAAAGGCCGACCCGATGCCGGTCCCGAAGAACACGCCGAGCACGAGGTCGGCTCCGGCGGCGCTGCCCGCGGCCTGCTCACCGAGCAGCAGCAAGGCGCCGTCATGCTCCAGCCAGACCGGCAGGCCGGTCAATTCCGCGAGCTGGTCGGCCAGCGGGAGGCCGTGCAGGGAAGGGATGTTGGGGGCGTCTATGACCGTCCGGCGAGCTGCAGTCGAGCGGGCCGGGAATGCCGATGACGATGCCTGCTGGCCGGGAGGCAAGCGCGGCGCTGAGATCAGCGATCTGATCCGCAAGTGCCCGAACCGGGTCCGAAGCCAGCGACCGGGTCGAAACCGCCGAAAGAACCTCGCCTTGGCCGGACTGGTCGCACCCGGCCGAAGCGCAGATTTGTGCCTCCGATGTCGACGACGATGTAGCTCGGTGGGGTCAACGCGGGCAATCCGGTCCGTAACTTGCTGGCCTCGCCACGGTTTTCGACGCTCGACTTCAGGGTCAGGGCGTGTACAGTAACGGTCAAAGAGGGGCCGGTCTACGGCCTGTCGTATGCGTCGGGAGGCGCGGTCGGGGAGGACGATGCCCAGCCTTGTCGAACTCGTGAATGTTAACCAAGTCGTTCGGAGCCGTGCGGGCGCTGGACGGGGTTTCTATGCATGTCTCGGCCGGCGAAGTCGTAGGGCTGATGGGAGACAACGGAGCCGGAAAATCCACTCTGGTGAAGATCCTGGCCGGCAATTATCGTCCGACCTCCGGCGAATATCTGATCGACGGCCATCCCGTCGCGTTCTCAAAGCCGGTCGAGGCGCGCAATAGCGGGATCGAGATCGTCTATCAGGACCTGGCGCTCTGCAACAATCTGACCGCCGCCAGCAATGTATTCCTCGGGCGCGAAATCCTCAAAGGCTGGGGTCTTTTCAAGGTACTCGACGAAGTCGCTATGAATTCCCGCGCCTCCGAGCTTTTCAAGGAGCTGCGATCGGAGACACGGCCGAAGGACTTGGTGGAGTTCATGTCGGGCGGGCAGAGGCAGGCCGTGGCGATCGCGCGGACACGGCTCGCCAACGCCAAGCTCGTTCTCATGGACGAACCGACAGCCGCCATCAGCGTGCGGCAGGTCGCCGAGGTCCTGGCGCTCATCCGCAGATTGAAGCAGCAGGGACACGCGGTCATCCTCATCAGCCACCGCATGCCCGACGTGTTCAGCGTCTGCGAACGGGTCGTGGTGATGCGCCGGGGACGTAAGGTGGCGGACAAGCCCGTCGCGGAAACCTCGCCCGAGGAGGTGACCGGCCTGATCACCGGAGCGCTTCAAAATGCTTAGTAGAGTGTTCTCGCCCATATTGAAACTGTCGAGGGCGGCGCCCGCGTCTGCGCAATCAGTCGACGAGATCCTGAATGCGCCCGGCCGTACCCTCGCGAGCCGGTTGTTTCGCAGCCAGGAGTTCTGGATCACGGTCGCGGTGCTCGTTCTCGGATTGATCGTCGCCCAGGTCGCACCGCGCTTCGCGTCCGCCAGCAATCTGAGCAACGTGCTGCAGAATTCATGCTTCATCGGCATACTGGCGCTCGGCATGACGCCCATCATCATCTCCGGCGGCATAGACATCTCGATCGGATCGGTGCTGGGCCTTTGCGGCGTCGTGTTCGGCATCTTGCTCAATGCCAACCTGCCGCTCTCAGCTCGGTATCATCCTCACCCTGATCCTCGGCGCGGCTCTCGGCGGCGTGAACGGCTTCCTCATCGCCTATGTGCGGTTGCCGCCATTCATCGTCACGCTGGGAATGCTCAGCATCGGCCGAAGCGCCGCGCTCATCGTCAGCGGCAATCAGGTCGTCTATACGTTCGGGCAAGCGGAGCCGGGGCTGTTCGCGCTCGGCGGCGGCAAGATCTTCGGCATCGGCAATGTCGTGTTCGCGCTGATCGGCTGCGCCATCATCCTGCATGTCCTGCTGCGCAAGACCCAATGGGGCCGTTATGTGCAGGCGATCGGCGGCAATGAGCGTGCCGCCCGGCTGACCGGCATCCCCGTCAAACGCGTCAAGATGTCGGTGTACATGTTCGCCGGGCTGATGGCGGCGGTGACGAGCATCTTTCTGGTGGGTTGGCTCGGTTCCGTGACGAATGCGCTCGGCCAGGGCGACGAGCTTCGCGTCATCGCCGGCACGGTGATCGGCGGTGCCAGCCTCGCAGGGGGTTACGGAACGGCTTACGGCGCCGTGATCGGCGCGCTCCTCATCGAGGTTATCCGAAATGCGCTGCTTCTGGCCGGGGTGAACCCGTTCTGGCAGGGTATCTTCGTGGGTAGCTGCATTCTGCTGGCTGTTCTCTTGCAGCGCTTCCAGGTCAAGGAGGAAGAGTAGCGTTCGTGACGACGACAAACAGAACAAATAGGGAGGATACAAATGAGCACGTTCAAGACCGGACTATTGGCAACCGCAGCGGTTCTCTCGCTGGCCTGTATCTCGCCAGCCACCGCCCAGACCAAGACCATCGCCATGGTCTTCAAGGTCATCAACAACGCCTTCACGCCGCCGCTGCAGCAGGGTTGCGCCGCCGCCGCCAAGGATTTCAACGTAACATGCACCTTCATGGGGCCGACGGAATATAACGAGGCCGAGGAAGTCCAGATGGTGCAGGATATGATCCAGCGCGGCGTGGATGGGCTCGCGGTTTCCGCCGCCAATCCGAAAGCGATGGCGCGTGTCCTCCAGCAGGCCAAAGACAAGGGCATTCCGGTGGTCATGTTCGATTCCGACGTGCTCGCGGAAGACGCCGGCGTCCGGCTGACTTTTATCGGCACCGACAATTACCAGTTCGGCGCCGAACTGGCGAAAAAAGGTCATGGCCGACAAGAAGAAGGGCGGCACGGTCTGCATCCAGTCCGGCGCGCCGGCCTCGCTCAACCTTAACGACCGTATCCAGGGAATCCGGGACACGCTCGCGGGGGCTGCCAAGACCGCTCCGGTGAAGCAGCTTACGGGCCAGAACGGCTGGACCGAAGCGCCCGGCTGCCCGGTCTATAATAATGACGACATCCGCCTCGCGGCTCAGCAGGTCAACGACGTCTTCACCGCCAATCCCAAGCTCGATGCCTTCATCGCAGTCGGCGGCTGGGCGCAATATGCTCCGCAGGCGTACAGGCAGGGCGTGGAGCTGCAGAAGGACCGCGTCGCATCCAAGGATCTCGTCATCTCTTTCGGCGACAATTTCGAGCCTCAGATGCCGCTTCTGAAGGCAGGTCTGAGCCACTACAATATCGGCCAGCGACCCTATGACATGGCATACACGGCCGTGAAGTCTCTGGTGGATGTCTTTGCAGGCAAGAAGCTGGAGCCGATGATCGTGACCGGCGTCGAAGTGTGCACGCCCGAAACCGCGGACACCTGCGGAAAGGCGAAGTAAGCGCTAAAACGAGGGAAGCTTTCCTCAGAGAGCGGGTTTGCGCCCGCTCTCTGAATCTAGAACCTGGATGAAAACCGTGCTGGCGAAACCGTCCCGGAGTGTCCGGGCGGTGGCGCCCTGCGACGGGTCGGCTTCAGCAGTCCGGCCAGTACGGACGCCGTCCCCATCGCCGTGCGTCGATGGCCGCGCCAACGGGAGAAGCAGTCAGTCCGCTCAACGCCAAGTCCAGCGTCGTCGGGCCGTAACGCTCGGGCTTCGACCACCGGTTTTACGCGGGCCGCGGATGAGCATGCGGCGCGTGTCCGCGAAGGCGAGGCGCTTTTCCACTTCAGTACCCCTCCGCACGGCTCGGATTCGGCAAGCACCAATGCGCCTTCATCGGCTGGCCCGGTCAGAACGGCAGACCTCCTGCGCCGCGTCATCGCAAACCGTGAACACGAAATCCCTCTCCAGCACGCGGGGAGCGGCAAACTTATCTCGGGCGAGCTGTTTCCTTTTGTCGGCCTGGTTCTTCACCCAACCCGCGTGTCATTTGCTAAGTCTCTTTAGATCCGCATCCACAATCGGGGATTTGAAGCCTCAATATGCGTTGGCCTGCAATTTTCCTGTTTCTCATAGTGTCAGCAGTGGGTTTCGCTCTCTGGAGCGGTCTGCTTAAAGTCTCACCGCAGTACAACCCATGGGCACCACTCGATCTGACCGCCCCAACCAATCTGCTTACCCGCTACAAAGTCTACCGCATCAAACAAAACCCCGGCCTATGCCTGCAAGCGCTGCGCCGAACCGATCTCGAATTTCGCCCGCTTGAAGACAAACCCGGCGGCGAATGCCCGTTGGTAAACGTGGTGCAGGTTTCTACGGCAGGCGTTACCTTCAATCACAACTTCACGGCGTCTTGCCCGCTGGCGGCAGGGTGGGAAATCTTCCGTCATAACAATCTCCAGCAAGCGGCAGAAAAACATTTCAAGCAGCTTGTCACCAGGGTCGAGCACGTGGGGACTTATGCCTGCCGTAATGTCTACAACCGCGGGAGGCTCAGCGAACACGCGCGCGCCAATGCCATAGATATCACCGCGTTCGTACTGGCCGATGGCACGCAAATCTCCGTGGAAAAAGACTGGAACAACAACAGGCAGCCTCAAAAAGCAGCTTTCCTGAGAGACGTTCACCAAGGCGCCTGTCAAGCTTTCAACGTTGCGTTTGGGCCCGATTACAACGCAGCCCACGCCAACCACTTCCACTTCGATATGGGAGGTATTTGGGCCTGCCGGTAACACCCTTTTTGCGGTCGAAGAGTGCGCTCTCCTCTGGTCTATGGTTGTCATGGACCTTGCAGCGGATGAGCAAGCCCGACGCCGTCGCAACCTGGACCGCCTCGGAAGCCCAGGATCAATGGCCGCTCAAGCATCTTGCCGGCTCCACGCTCGGCGGCGTCTGGGACGACACACCACGCATCAGCGCAAGAGGCACTCTTGGGTCATGATCCGATTGCCGAGAGTGGCGATCAAAATCGGCGCGTCGGGGCGTTGCCGCCTCAGTCTGATGCGGGCGCCTTATTCAGCACCCGCCCGGCGACCGCGTCGAGCTTGGCCATCAGCGCCGGATCGCGGGCCTCGGGCGACGTGATGATCGCATATTCCAGCGCCCGGTCCGAGCCGATCGGGCAGGCTCATGCTCGCGAGGGAAATCGCTGGCGAGGCGCGCAATCAGCCGGCCGGCTTTTTCCGAGTTCTGCCCCATGACGCGCGAGGATGTCGGTGATGTCGACATCCTTGTGATCGTCGTGCCAGCAGTCGAAATCGGTGACCATGGCGACGGTCGCGTAGCAGATCTCCGCCTCGCGGGCGAGCTTGGCCTCGGGCATGTTGGTCATGCCGATCACGTCGCAACCCCATGGGCGGTAGAGGAAGGCTTCCGCGCGCGTCGAGAATTGCGGCCCCTCCATCACCAGATAGGTGCCGCCGCGGCGATGCGCGATGCCTTCCGCCTTGGCCGCCGCATCGAGCTTGTCGACAAGGCCGGGGCTCACCGGGTCCGCCATCGCGACATGGGCGACGCAGCCGGGGCCGAAGAAGCTCTTCTCGCGCGCGAAGGTGCGGTCGATGAACTGGTCGACGAGCACGAAGCTGCCCGGCGGCAGCTCCTCGCGGAAGGAGCCGCAGGCCGAAACGGAGACGAGGTCGGTCACGCCGGCGCGCTTCAGCGCGTCGATATTGGCGCGGTAATTGATGGCCGACGGGGGCCGCTTATGCCCTGCCCATGGCGCGGCAGGAAGACGATCGGCAGCCCGCCGATCTCGCCGTAGGACAGGTCGCCGGACGGCTCGCCCCAGGGCGTCGCCATCGGCGCCTGACGCCTGTTTTCAAGCCCTGGCAGCTCGTAGAGACCCGAGCCGCCGATTATTCCCAGAACCGCCTTCGCCATCGCTCTATCCCGCGCTCTTGCCGCCGGGCGCGAGAACGCCCCGACGGCCTAATTGACTTCGATGTAGAATACTGAGGACACCCAGCTCTGTAATTCTTCTTTTGACGGCGCGTCGCCTTTATCCGGCTTGTGCAGCAGCCAGAGCGGGCCGAAATCGCCGATGCCGACTTTCACGCCGTTCACCAGCAGCGCCAGGATCCAATTGCGGTTCTTCACGTCCTCGGCCGAAAGCTCGACCGCCGTGCCGTCGAGGGCCACAGTTTGACGCCGCTGCATTGCCGCACCCGCCGATTTGAGAACATCGGCAAGCAGGGGACCGCCGAATGTCGTCTCCGCGCCGGTGGCGGTGACGCGCAACTCATGCACCGGCAAGGCGGAGAGCATGTCCGCATCGAAGGTCATCGCCTTGTCGAAGCTGATCTTGTGATGGTTGAGCAGATTGTCGCGCTCGGGCGCCATCGCGCCGCGATTCCAGTTCTCGACCTTGCCCGCTACGGTGAGCACGACGCTGCCCTTGGCTGCCGGTACTTCCGATGCGGCGCCAGCCCCGGCGAATGCGGCCGTTGCGGCGGCGGCCGTGGCTGCCCACATCATGACACGAAACGAAAACGTCATACGTCCCTCCCAAATGCCCCCGGCGATGTTGCAAAACTGAGCGCCCCACGCAATAAAAAAGCCCCGCAGCGACAGGGCTTTTTCCGCTTCTCGTAACCTCTATGCCGCTCGCGGTGAATGGCGCGGCGCTCGGTGCAATGGAATTCTCCGCCGCTCTATTTCGACTTGCCTCAAAGCCCGATCTGCTGAAAGGGCCGATCCGCCGCCTTCTGACCAGCCCCTAATGCTCGACATTGCGCCAAAGGGCGCGCTTCGAGAGATAAAGCAGTGCGGCGAGAATGGCCAGATAGATCAGCACCTTCAGCCCCATCCGCTTGCGTTCTTCGAGTTTCGGTTCCGCCGCCCACATCAGGAACGCCGAGACATCGCGCGCATAATTGTCGACCGTAGCCTCAACGCCGTCCGGATAGGTAACCACCCCATCGGACAACGGGGCCGGCATCGCAATCTGATGCCCCGGAAAAGCCGCGTTATAGTACATGCCCGGAGCCATGGTCATGTCGCTGGGCGGCTCAGCATAGCCGGTCAGCAGCGCATGGATATAGTCCGGGCCCTGCTCCTGATAGTTGGTCGTGACGTCGCTGATCCAATTGAGCGGCTCCAAATACCAGGGACCCGCGCGCTCATAGGTACGCGCCTTGGCCATCACCGAGAGATCGGGCGGCACCGCGCCGCCATTCGCGGCGGCTGCGGCCTTGGCGTTTGGATAGGGCGAAACGAAGCGGTCGGCCGGCTTGCCGGGGCGGGTAAACATCTCACCGTCGTCGTTCGGTCCGTCCGTAACCTGCGCCTCGGCGGCCATCTGCTCGACATTCCCTTCGGCGAATTCCGGCCCGCCGGGCTCAGACAGGTTGCGATAATGCAAAAGCCGCAAGCCATGACAGGCGGCGCAGACATTTTTGTACACCTGATAGCCGCGGCGCAGCTGCTCATTGTCATAGTGACCGGTCATGCCGCCGAACGTCCATTCCTGGCGGGGAATTTCCGGCGGATGCTCCTCAGCCGCCCAAGCAGGGCTCAGCGCAGCCATCGCCGCGGCCGCCAGCGCGGCCGCTGTCAGCAATTTGAGGAATTCGTGGCTCATCGAATGTCTCATTGTCCGCCCCTTTGAGCCTGATCCGTCTGATATATCAGAACGGGGCTCCACCTTTTTGTTTGAGCACGATCTTTGACGCATAACCGGCGTCCACATTTGCGGATCATGCTCTAGCGCTTTTCCGCCGCCGCTACCGCCGGGTTCGGCATCTGTCCGCCGCCGCGGCCGCTGTCGGCCAGCACAGGTTCCATGATGCTGCGGGGCCTCGGCTTCGGCGTTTCGATGATGCCGACAATGGGCATGACGATCAGGAAATGAATGAAATAGTAGGCCGTGAATAACCGGCCCGCGATGAGGTAACCGCCCTCCGGCGGCTTGGCGCCGAGATAGCCCAGCGCCACGCAGGTGAGGACCAGCAGCCAGAAGAACCAGCGATAGAGCGGACGGTAGCGGGTCGAGCGAACGCGGGACGTGTCGAGCCAGGGCACAATGAACAGCACCGCGATTGCCCCGAACATCGCGATAACGCCGCCGAGCTTGGAGGGAATGGCGCGCAGAATGGCGTAGAATGGCAGGAAGTACCACTCCGGCACGATGTGGGGCGGCGTCTGCAGCGGATTGGCTTCCACGTAATTATCCGCATGTCCTAGATAGTTTGGCAGATAGAAAGTGAAATAAGCGAACAGCAGCGCGAACACCACGACGGCGAACCCGTCCTTGGTTGTGTAGTAGGGGTGGAAGGGCACGGTTTCGTGCGGCGGATCGCGCAGATCCACGCCCGTCGGATTGTTGTTTCCCGGAATATGCAGCGCCCAGATATGCAGGCCGACTAGGCCGGCGATCACGAAAGGCAGCAGGTAATGCAGGCTGAACAGCCGGTTGAGGGTCGCGTCATTCACCGAGAAGCCGCCCCAGATCCATTGCACCAAGGTTGTGCCGAGCCCGGTGATGATGGAGTCGAGCGATGAGAAGAGATTGGTGATCACAGTCACCGCCCAAAAGCTCATCTGACCCCAGACCAGCGAATAGCCCATGAAGGCCGTCGCTATCATTGCCAGGAAAATGAGCACGCCGATGATCCAAAGGATCTCGCGCGGCGCCTTATACGAGCCGTAATACAGCCCCCGGAAAATGTGCAGGTAGACCGCGAGAAAGAACATCGACGCGCCGACGGCGTGCGTGTAGCGCATCAGCCAGCCGTAGTTCACGTCGCGCATCAGGTGCTCGATGGAATCGAACGCGACCGAGGTGTCCGCCGCGTAATGCATCGCCAGCACGATGCCGGTGACGATCTGCACGCCGAGGCAGAAGGCCAGAATGCCGCCGAAGGTCCACATATAGTTGAGGTTGCGGGGTGTGGGATACTCCAGAATGGTTTCGTGCGCCATTCGGATGATCGGCAGCCGGCTGTCCATCCATCTGGTAAAGCCGGTCGTCGGCACGTAATTCGATTGATGTTCCATGGGACTGCCTTCGCGGGCCTAACCTATTTTGATTTTTGTATCGGATACGAATTCATAGGGCGGGATTTCGAGATTGCGCGGCGCGGGACCCTTGCGGATCCGGCCCGCAGTGTCGTAGTGCGAGCCGTGGCAGGGGCAGAACCAGCCGCCGAAATCGCCCCGGTTGTCGCCCAACCGCTGGCCCTTAGGGATGCAACCGAGATGCGTGCAGATGCCGATGGCGATCAGCCATTGCTCATGGCCAGTCTTGGTCCGCGCCGCGTCGGTCGCCGGAATGTCTTCGCCGGTTCCCATCACGCGCGCCGCGGGGTCCTTAAGATCGGAGAGCGGGGTGTCCTGCGCCGATTTCACTTCTTCGGGCACGCGGTTGCGAACGAAGATCGGCTTGCCGCGCCACATGATGGTGACTGCCTGCCCCGGCTGGATGGGCGCAAGATCCAATTCCACGCTAGCCAGCGACAGCGCCGAGGTGTCCGGGTTCATCTGATCGACCAGCGGCCACAGCGCCGCCGCGGCGCCGATGCCGGCGAATGCCGTGGCTGCGATGTGAATGAAATCGCGCCTGGTAACAGGCTCATCCATCGTCGTGGCCATGATTGCTCAATCCTTTATCTTGCCCTTTTTGCCGCCAAACAGGCGTGAGGTTCCAAAACCCAAGCGGCAGGCCGTATCGCACGCCGTGCATGTGTATTTATGCGGGCGGTTTCTAAAGTCGCCTTATTGCATTGTCTATACTTACCTGTCCAGTTATCGGGAGGGGACAAATCGGCGCAATCCCGTGGTAATTCCGTCGCACCCATCCCTGGAGAGGTGATCGATTGCGCGTAGCGCTCTATCAGCCCGACATTCCGCAGAATACCGGAACGATTTTACGCATGGCCGCCTGCCTGGGCGTTGCGGTCGACGTGATCGGCCCGGCGGGCTTCGACATGTCCGACCGCGCCTTGCGGCGTGCGGGGCTCGACTATCTGGATCAGGTGGTCATGGAACGGCATGTGTCCTTCGCCGCATTCGAGAATGGCCGCCGGGAGCGGGGGGCGCGGCTCCTGCTGCTGACGACGGCGGGCGCCTTGCCCTATCCGGAGTTCCGCTATGTCGATGGCGACATCCTGCTCGCCGGCCGGGAAAGCGCCGGCGTGCCGCCCGAGGTGCACGATGCGGCCGATGCCCGTCTCAAGGTGCCAATGAGCATTGGATTACGTTCGCTGAATGTTGCCGTCGCCCTGGCCATGGTGTTAGGGGAAGCGCTCAGGCAGACGGGGCATTTCGAGAGCCCCCCGCATCATTCCGAATAGTTGCCTTCCCGACATTGGGAAAGAATGATGCAGAAGCAAAGAGTCTTAGCTCCAAGTGGGACGCCGCAAGCATGATCGCAAGACCCACTGACAATGCCGCTCCCCCATGCCACGCGCCGGAGCTGGAGCGGGAAAAGGCAAAGGCGCGCGTCTGGTTCTCCGCGCTGCGCAACGATATTTGCGCCGAGTTCGAAAGGCTGGAGGATGAAGCCGGTATCGGTGCGCTGGCCGATGCCCGGCCCGGCCGCTTCGAGCGTACCCCGTGGCAGCGCACCGGCGATGACGGCAGCGAAGGCGGCGGCGGCGTCATGACGATGCTGCATGGGCGCCTTTTCGAGAAAGCCGGCGTGCACGTCTCGACCGTATACGGCGAGTTCTCCCCCGAATTCCGCGCTCAGATTCCCGGCGCCGAGGCCGATCCGCGCTTCTGGGCCTCCGGCATTTCGCTGATCGCCCATCCGCGCAATCCGCATGTCCCCGCCGTGCATATGAACACCCGTTTCGTCATCACGACGAAGTCCTGGTTCGGCGGCGGCGCCGATCTGACGCCGGTGCTCGATGCGCGGCGCACCCAAGACGACCCGGACACGCTCAGTTTCCACGCAGCGATGCAATCCGCCTGCGATAAGCATCCCGTCGCCGATTACGCGCGCTACAAAAATTGGTGCGACGAATATTTCTTCCTGCCGCATCGCGGTGAGAAGCGCGGCATCGGCGGCATTTTCTACGATCACCACAATTCCGGCGATTGGGCCGCCGACTTTGCCTTCACTCAGGATGTCGGGCGCGCCTTGCTCGGCGTCTACCCGCAGATCGTCCGGCGCAATATGGGCAAGGGCTGGAGCGAGGCCGAGCGCGAGGAGCAGCTCATCCGGCGCGGCCGCTATGTTGAGTTCAACCTGCTCTATGACCGCGGCACGATCTTCGGCCTGAAGACCGGCGGCAACGTCGCCAGCATCCTGTCGTCCATGCCGCCCATGGTGAAATGGCCTTGATCGGCTGGGCATTATGCGGCGGTCCGGTTGACCTCCGGACGTAAGGATAATAGGTCCCGTCACGTCCTTGCGTGCATTCCACCTATGAGAAAGCCATCCATGAAGACCATCACAAGCGCCGTCATTTTTGCCCTCGCCCTCGCTTTGGGTACGCCCTGCTTTTCGCAGCACCAGCACGGGGACCATGCCAAGCATGGCCAGTCCGCGGCTGAGACGCCCGCGACAAAGGCATTTGATGCGGTGAACGCCAAGATGCACAAGGACATGGCGCTGAGCTATTCGGGCGACACCGACGCCGATTTCGTTCGTGGCATGATCCCGCATCACCAGGGCGCCATAGACATGGCACGGATCGCGCTCCAATACGGCAAGAGCCCTGAAGTCCGGAAGCTGGCTGAGGAGATCATCGCCGCTCAGGAAAAGGAAATCGCCTGGATGAAGACCTGGCTGGCCGAGAACGCCAAATAGCCCGATGGCGCCGGTTCCCCTGACGCGGTCGGCCACAATCCCCGCCGGGCGGCAATCACGGAAGTTTCAGCTAAACGGTAGACCGGGCCGACACGCCGGCCGGAACGGGCTGGAATTTGCCCTTCGGCACCTTGGCGGCTTTCCCGACCGGTGCATAGATGCGCTTTTGCGCCTCGACGATCAGTACGCCGGAAAAGCCCGGCCAGACATAATGGCCGACGCGCTCCCAGGCGATGGCGGTATTCAGTACGAGCTGGCGGTGCACCGGCGGCATGAACAAGCCGGGCCACCAGCCGGTGGGAGCGAAGAAGCAATCGCCGAGCAGCCGTTCGAGCTGGCCGCGGCTATAGGGCTGGCCGTATCCGAACGGCGTCGTGTCGATCCGCGCCCAGAGCCCGCGCCGGTTCGGCACGACGAGCAGCAACCTCCCCTCGGGCGATAGAACCCGCCAGATTTCGCGCAGCAGCGGCCGCGCCGATCCGCACAGCTCCAGGCAGTGCACGGCCAGCACCTTTTCCACCGAGGACGCGGGCAGGGGCATCTGCGTCTCATTGGCGAGAAAGCTGCAGACCGGCCCTTCCTCCGGCCAGCGGATGACGCCCTGCTCTTCCGGCATGCATAGGAGCTGGCGCTTCGCCTCCTGGCGGAACAAGCGCATGAAGGGCGCCGCATAGCCGATGCCGAGCAGCGCCTCGTCGCGGACATCGGGCCAGACGCCGCGGATACGATGCGCGAGCAGGCGCCTTGCCACCCCGCCGAGCTGGCAGCGGTAGAAGTCGCTCAGTTCGCTAACGTCGGGGCGCATCTGCAACCACCTTCCATGCGGGGTGTTTTCCTCGAGGCGCCGGGCCTGCCGGCGATCTATGATAGCAAATACGCCGAATGGTCAAACTGGCTAGTGGTCCCGGGTCAAGGAGAAGATGCGATGGCGGAGCTCAAGATTCACCAATTTTTCTGCCGCAGCGACAATTTCGGTGTCCTTATCCACGACGACGAATTCGGCGTCACGGCCGCCATCGATACGCCCGATGCCGCAACGATCCGCAGCGCGCTCGCGGAAAAAGGCTGGTCGCTCACGCATATTTTCACCACGCATCATCACGCCGACCATACTGCGGGTCATGGAACGCTGAAAAACGAGACCGGTTGCGTCGTCGTCGGGCCGGAGAAGGAAGCGGACCGCATTCCCGGCATCGACCAGCGCGTGGCGGAAGGAAGCAAGTTCAGCTTTGGCGGCCATCAAATTTGCGTGCTTGAAACACCCGGTCATACGTTGGGGCATGTGACTTATTGGCTACCCGACGACAATATTGCCTTTGTCGGCGATACCTTGTTTTCACTGGGCTGCGGCCGTCTCCTCGAAGGTGACGGGGCCATGATGTGGCAGTCCTTGCAAAAACTCATGGCGCTGCCGAAAGAGACGCTGATCTATTGCGGACATGAATACAGTAAATCGAATGCGGCCTTTGCCCTGAGTGTTGAGCCGAACAATGTCGCTGACTTCAGGAAAGGGCGGAGGAAATACGCGAACTGCAGGGACAGTGGCTTGCCGACATTACCGGTTTCCCTCGCCGCGGAGCTGGCGCAGAACCCGTTTTTGCGGCCCGACAGCCCCGAGATCCAGGAGCGGCTCGGAATGGTCGGCCACCCCCTCGCCACAATCTTTTCGGAACTTAGGCGGCTAAAAGATCGCTTTTGAACGCGGGTTATGCGGAACCATGCCGACATAAGGCGAAATCGTAAAGTCCCAATCTGGGCAGATTGTGGATAAGGCTTACAGCGGTCGACGGTGCTTGCGGCAGGCAGATGATTGCCGTTTAATCGGAGGACAGGATCGAGAACGATTTGGAGCGGTGAGCAGATGATGCTGACGGTGGAACATTAAATAATAATAATAAAGGAACGAAGAGCGTATCAGTCGGGTTAAGTGGCGGCGGCGAGCCTCGCTTGACTTTAGAGGGCAAGATTGAGGCGTTTTCGATGTAAATAAAATTGCCGGCTGGCCGCTAGGGAGCGGAAGGTCCGGATTACAGCGGGGTGTACCAAAATGCTTCCGGGGAACGCGGGTGTATGCTTGTCCGCGCTATTTATCGACTTTGATAATATTTACTTGTCGCTCAAGGGACGAGACGAAGAAGCTGCTTCACGTTTTGCTAGAAATCCGTCCTATTGGCTGACCCAAGTCATTTCCGGCGCGTTAGTGCGAACCGATACGCCGTCGCCTCCAGTACGCCGCCGAATTGCTGTCGGACGTTGCTATGGCAATCCTGTTCCGAGTCGCAGCGGCCGTGATGGTCAGGGCGACCCGAGTTCGTTCGGCTTCGTCCGGCACAGTTTTATGCGTGCGGGGCTGGAGGTGGTGGATTGCCCCCATCTCACGTCGCAATTCAAGAACAGCTCGGATATCCGCATCGCCTGCGACGTGCGCGACTATCTCGATCATCCGACGCGGTTCGATGAATTCATCATTCTTTCCGGCGATGCCGATTTCACGCCGGTGCTGCTGAGCCTGCGCTCGCATAACCGCCAGACCATCATCTATGCGAATGATTATACGTCGCCTTATTACAAGGCGTTCTCCGACGGGCGCATCCGCGAGGAAGATCTCATCCGCTGCCTCATGCAGCCTGAGGCGCAGCTCAGCTCGGACCACATGAATCCGTTTGCGATCGAGCAGAAGCAGGCTGCGCAGAAGCCGAGGATCGCGCGCCCCTCTGCCGCTGCGTCAACTGGCGCGCGGCGGTCGCCGAGGCCGCCGATCAAGCGTAAGCCGGCGGGCGGCGCGTCCGAGGCCGCTATTCAGTCTCTGATCGAAGATTTCAAGGTGATCGGCGACGAGATTCTCGGGCTGGTCGTCGATGTCGTGGAGAATTCGGAGAAGCCGGTCCCGCTCGCCTATCTTGCCGACCGCGCGCAGAAAACGCTCGGCCATCCGAAAACCATCGGCACCAACTGGGCAGGCTCGGGCGGATTTCTGAACTTCCTGACGCAGAACCTTCCCGAAAATCTGCGCCTCTCGGAAAAGCCGCCGCATTTCGTCTACAATCCCGATCGGCACAGGCTGCGCGAAGACGTTCGCCCGGTGGTCGACGAGCCGGCTCCGGTCGTTGCCGCGGCGCCGGTGCGCAGCAGTCAGCCCTCGACTGCGGTGCGCCCGCGCGAACAGCCAAAGCAACAACAGCAGGGCAATAATAATGGCCGCCTCGCCGAATTGCAGCGCTCCATCACGCGCATCTATGAGGCGTGCCAGGCTCCGCCCTTGCCGCCCAGCGAATATCAGCTCCTGTTCACGCTGATCGCGGCCGAGGTTCGAGAGAACGGTTTTGCCCCTGATCGATCGGCAAATTCAGTCGTCACCAGGGCGGCGGCGGCCGGATTGAAGCTGGCACCGAAGGATGTGTCCTTCGTCATCGAAGCCGTCGATGAGATTGATCCGTGGCTGGAACATACGCGCTCGCCCTCGGCGGTGGCGCGCGCCTATCGCGATTACGTGCTGGCGCGGTGTTCGCAGGTCGGCGTCGAACTGACGGATGACGAGTATCAACTGATCCAGGTGTGGTTCGGTGCAAGCCAATGGGCCGCCGCCGGCAACAGCGGCGCCGCCGAGCAGCGCCACGAACAACCCGCGCCGCAAGATCTGCCGCGCCGTTATGGCCAGCCCGATCCCGGATTGCCGTCTCCGGCCACTCATGGCGGCATCCCGTTGCCCAGTGATTTCGGCTTCCCGGAAAGCGAGCGCGATCCGGAGCCGCCAGCGCAGCAAACCGGCGGCTTGCGTTACAGCTTCCTCAAACACGGCTAAACACTCAACCCGTTCCGACCTCAATCGGAACGGGTTTTGCCATTCATTATCGATTGCAATCGCGCAGCACTCAAATCGGCGTGCGAGAAAGCTCGGAAACGCTAAGCCCCTGCACGCGCTGGCCTTGCTTCCGCGCCCTTCCGGCGCGAAAGCAGCAGATCCTTGGAAGCCAGCAAGGCACCGCCGGTGATCGCCAATGCGGCAAGCCAAAGCACCGGGCTGCTCTCGGCGAGGCCGAACAGGATCAGCAGAAGCGTGGATAGCAGCGGGGCAAAATAGGCCGACGCGCCGAGCACGCGCAGATCGCCATGCTTGCAGCCATAGTCCCAGACATAGAAGGCGAGACCGACCGGCCCCAGCCCCAGCCCCGCGCAGGCCATCCACTGCGTCCCGCTAAGCGGCCATGCCGTCGTTTCCAGAGCGAAATGCGCCAGCGCTCCGGCCAGCGCCGTGGCGGCGCAATAGATCGCGACAGCACTGCTCGGCACCGCCGCAAACAGCCGCGACAGCACCGAATAGGCCGCCCAGGTCAGCGCCGAGATCAGCGCCACGCCATAGCCGGCGAGAGCGGAGGGAAGCAGCGCCGGGATCGCCGCGCCCTTGGTGATCGCCAAGACCGCGCCGGCGAAAGCCATCAGCGCGCCCGCCAGATGATGCCACCGCAGCCCGCCTCCCGAGTTCGGCAGCAGAGCGGAGAACAGCACGATCAGCAGACGGCCAAAGATAATTGACCAGATTGGCTTCCAGCGGCGGCGCCAGACTGAGGCTGAGGAAATAGAAGAAGTGAAAGCCAAGCAGCCCGCCGATCCCGAGCGCGGCCGCCGGCAGCGTCATCTGCGCAAGCTCGCGGCGCGCACGCGGACGCATCGCGAGATAGGCGAAGCCGATCAGCGCGCCGAGGGTGAAACTCGATCGCCACAAGCTGAAACGGCGGAATACCGGCCGCCAGGACGGTGAGCGGGGCGAGCGCCGACCAAAGCAGCACGGCGATGAGCCCTACCCCTGTCGCCGCGCGTGTCGTCATGATGTGCTCGCTCCCGCCGATGTCCCCAAGCCTGATTCTGTATGGGAAGTGCGTTTCAACACCCCGCTTGCGGTCGCTGCGCCCGCGACGACGGAAGCAGATGCGCTGCCGCCACCCTGATGTGCTTCACGCCACCTGAAGAGTGTCCGACGCTTTGATTTCGCTATTCCGCCGCCCCACTGCCCCCGAAACGGCGGATCAGCCACTCGCAAACGAGGTCGGCCGCGGTCTCCCAGTTGCGCTCCAGCATGATGGCGTGCGCGCATCCCCGCACCATCGACGGCGTCACCCCGTAATAGAGGCCGGTCAGCATCACGTCGGTTGCCGGAATGAACTCGTCGCGTTCTCCGCCGTACCAGGATCGGCGGCGGCGACGCCCACGGCAACGGGGCGATCGGATGCCAGCCCATCAGCTCTATGCTGGCCTGAATGGCGGGCTCGTTCAGCCGCCGCAACATGGCCTTGCGAGTCTGCGGCGTGAGCGGCTCGGATAGAAGCCCCTTCTCGACAATGGCGAAATCGGCGTCCGTCAGCCGTCCGCTGCGTGTCTTCTGCAACTCTTCCCAAAGTTTGGGGTTGCGGTTGTACATCGACATCGAGGCGCGCAGGAGACCATGCGGCGGAACCGAGGCCATCAATACCAGCCCCGCCATCTTGCGGCCCTGGCGCAGATAATATTGCGCGACGCCGCCGCCCATGGAGTGGCCGACGACCACCACCGGCCCGCCGATCTCCTCGATGGCCCAGGCCAGATCGTCACTGAAATCCTTCACGCCCCACTGGCCGACGCGCGCGCCGCCATCGCTTTCGCCATGACCGCGCAAGCTCAGCGCATAAGGCGGGAAAGCCCTGGCCGGCCAGATAGGGCATGAAATTGTCCGCCCACACCCAGGCGCCGAGGCAGATCCCATGCATGAGCAGAACGCTTACCCCCGCTTTGCGCCTTCCGGGATGGCGGACAAGAGTTCAAGCTTCATCGACAAGCCTTGCAACATGCGGGAAGAAAGCACAATTCCCCAGAATAGAACGGGTTCATTTATCAACGATCCCATCGGGTCAGCGACTGCGTTATCGTCGCATAAACACTTTGAAGCGAGGTTTATTTTGAGACAGTGGCGGCATTTGACGAGGCGGCCGGTCCGCAGGATCGGCGGGTTGCTGGCGGCGGCTCCGGCAGCGTTCATTCTGGCGCAATCGGCCGATGCCGCATCCGGCGAGCTTTACAAGTCGAGCCGCGGGGCACGCTTTCCGCGTCGTCGAAATGGCGGTGGGCCTGAAAAATCCGTGGTCGCTCGCATTCCTGCCGGATGGGTCGATGCTGGTGACGGAGCGCGATGGCCGGCTGCGCCTGATCCGCGGCGGCAAGCTGGAGCAGGAGCCGGTCGCGGGTACGCCGAAAGTTGTGGCGCGCGGCCAGGGCGGTCTGCTCGATGTCGTTCTGCATCCGCAATTTGCCTCGAACGGCCTCATCTATCTCAGCTACTCGGCCGCCGGCGAGGGCGGCTCGAACACGGCGGTGATGCGCGCCAAGCTGAATGGCAACCGCCTCGAAGATCCGCAGGTGATTTTCGAGGCGCGGCCGAAAACCGGCGGCGGCAATCACTATGGCTCGCGCCTGCTTTTCGCGCCGGACGGCACGCTGTTCGTGACGCTGGGCGACCGCTTTACCTATCGCGATGAGGCGCAGAATACCGCCAACCATCTGGGCAAGGTGATCCGCATCAATGACTGACGGATCGGTGCCGAAGGACAATCCGTTCGTCGGCAAGGCAGGCGCGGCGCCGGAGATCTACTCCTTCGGCCACCGCAATTCGCAAGGCATCGCGCTTCGCCCCGGCACGGCGGAGATCTGGGAGCACGAGCACGGGCCACGCGGCGGCGATGAGGTCAACATCCTCAAAGCCGGCGCCAATTACGGCTGGCCGAAGATCACCTATGGCATCGACTATAGCGGCGCGATCATCTCCGACAAAAAGGCGCTGCCCGGCATGGAGCAGCCGGTGGTCTACTGGGTGCCCTCGATCGCGCCAAGCGGCATGGCGTTCTACCAGGGCGACAAATTCCCGAAATGGAAGGGTGATTTATTCGTCGGCGCGCTCGCCAAGACGCATCTGCGCCGCCTGCGGCTCGACGGCGCGAAGGTCGTGGAGCAGGAGGAATTGCTGGCCGGACTTGAGGAGCGCATCCGCGACGTGCGTTCCGGGCCGGACGGATTTCTGTATGTGGTGACGGACGACACGAGCAATGGCCGCGTGCTTCGGCTGGAGCCAGCTGATTAGAACGAGCTTGATGCCGCGCTTCAAACACAAAGACCTCGCTATGTGTGGCGACGCATTTGGTCGGCGTATCCAGCCTGCGGTGCGGCAGGGAATAACGCGCACCGTTTAACCGAGCATTGCGAGCGTAATTCCCGGGAAATACGGGCTACGGCAATTGGGAATGAGTTGATCGAACAGGGCGCCGTTTGCGTTCTTTCACAACAATTTTGGTGCTCTTTGCAAATACCCTCACCTCTGCGACCGGCAACCTGCCTGCTGGTGGCCAGTCTTATCAGTTTCTTTGCTCACACCGTCTCCGCCGCGCCAATGCGCGAACTGGATGCAGATATCTATGGCAAGCATCTGCGTGGCATGTGGCTTGCGCAAAGCATCGCCAATTGGACCGGGCTCGAGACCGAAGGCCTGAAAATCGAAAGCCCCTTTCTCACCGATGCCGATTGGGGCAGCGTCGTCAATTTCGTGTTTCAGGATCCATGGCGCGCCGATGACGACACCGACGTCGAGTATATCTTGCTGCATCTGATGACTGAATATGGCACCCCTCTGTTGACGCCTCAGCAATTGGCCGATGGCTGGGACACTTATTTCAGGCAAGAAGATTTTGTCTGGATATCCAATCTCACGTCGCTGCGGCTGATCCGGCGCGGTGCCCTGCCGCCTGCCACCGGCATGGGGGCAGTGAACGCCGCCAACGATCCGCGGGAAGAAATGAGCTACCTGATGATCGATGCGCAGCTCACCACGGAGCTGTGTGGCGCACTGGCGCCGGGCATGCCCGCCTATGCGCTGCGCATTTGCGATTTGCCGATCCGCAATACGTCCGCCAGCTATGCGGCTCACGCGGCGCAACATTTCATGCTGCTCTACGCGCTGGCTCCCATCGTCGATCCCTCGCTCAGCGAGCGGGACAAAGTCATTTGGCTGGCGACCGAAGCGCGTAAATACATCCCCGATTCCTCCAAGTCCGCTGATATTTTCGATTTCGTGCTGGGGGATTTCCTGCGCCAATGTCCGCAGGCAGATGCTGCGGGCTGCGACGATTGGGAAAAGACACGCGATCGCATCGGCGACCGCTATCAGCGCCAAGCCGCTGCCAACGGATTCAAATATTACGACTGGTACGATTCGGCCGTGAATTACGCCACTGGCGTTATGGCGCTGCTTTTCGGCCAGGGCGATCTCAAGCGCACGATCCAGATCGGCACGCTCGCGGGTTGGGACTCCGACAACGGAACGGCCACCATGGGAGGCTTGCTCGGACTGATGAACGGCTATGATTGGGTGGTCGCCCAGTTCCCGGATCGCGAGCTGTCGGACCGTTACAACATACGCCGCACCCGCAGCTTCGAGTTACCTGACTATCTGCCCGGCGATCCTGAAGCGGAAGATACGTTTACCATGATGGCTGCACGGATGCATGCCCTTGGTCGCGCAGGCGCTCGCCAATGGCGGCGGAAGCGTGCGAGACGGGACATATCATCTGCCGGCGCTACCGGCATCCAACGAGGCCGAACTGACGCCCACGGCCGTCCTATATCAAAGCAGCGCCAACAACCGCATGCGGCTCAAAGGCGGCAGCGTCACTGCCTCCTCCTCGAGTACTGCGCCCAGCCACGATAGTCCCCCTGCGGCGACATTCGCGGACGGGGCAGAGCACGATTTCTCCGGCCGGGAGCCGCATGCGCCTTCTGGCGAATTTTGGGGTTTTGGCGACCAGGTCGAGTTTACGGTTGTATATGGTCAGGCTGTGCCGCTTAAGACGCTGCGCTTCATCGAGGGCGGCGCGCATTCCAATCTTGTCGGCTACTTCCGGACGCTTACGCCGCAGGTCCTGGTTGGCGGTTCGTGGCAGGATCTGCCGATAGGCTCCTTGTCCTCCGCTGCGTCCACCTCCGCTCCATATCAGATCATCGATTGGCGCCTCCCCGAAACGCTTCCCGTCGCAGGCATTCGCGTGAGCGGCAAGACGGTCGGCGGATTCGCCAGCGTCATAGAGCTTGACGCGCTGTCGGACGTCGCCGCGAAAATCCCTTGTCGCCTCCCTGCAACGGACATGGCGCCATCCTGCACCGCCCATTGACCGGCACGGTTCGACACGCCTACAGCCAACCCTGCCGCTTAAAATACCAATATGGCAGCACCGCCGACAGCACCATCAACGCCAGCGAAAGGGGATAGCCGAAGGGCCAGCTCAATTCCGGCATGAACTGGAAATTCATCCCGTATATGCTGGCGATCAGCGTCGGCGGAAGGAACACGACGGACATGACCGAGAAGATCTTGATGATGTCGGTCTGTTCGATATTCGACATGCCAAGCATCGCGTTCAGCAGGAAGGTGATGTTGTTGGCGAGGAAGTTCGAGTGATCGCTCAGCGCCAGCACGTCGCGCGATAATGTCTTCAGCGACCGCGCCAGCGCCTTGTTCGGCTTGACTTCGCTGGGCCGGCTTAGAAACGACAGCACCCGCCCGATGCTGACCAGGCTCTCCCGCGACCGCGAGGTGAGGCCTTCCGCGAGACCGATGGTGCGAAGCACCTCCTCATAGTCGATCTTCTGCCGGGAAAAGATCATCCGCGATACCTGGTTCATATCGTGCTGAACGCGCTCGAGCACGTCGGCAACCCGGTCGATGATCGCGTCGAGCAGGCCGGCGAGCACCGTCTCGCCCGAAATCGCCAGCTCGGACTGGCGCTGCACCTGGGTGGCGAAGACACGGAACGGCAGCGGATTGGCGTAGCGGATGGTCGCCAGCCGCTGGCCGATCAGCACGAAGGTGACCGGCTCGGTCTCGGGGCTTTCGGCATCCACATGCGTCATCATGGTGGCGGTCATGAACAGCGCGCCGTTCTCCTGATAGAGGCGGCTGGAGATCTCGATCTCGCGCATTTCCTCACGCGTCGGCAGCTCGATGGCGAGCGCCGCTTCCGTAAGCGCTTCTTCCTCGCGTGTCGGCGCCAAGAGGTCGATCCAGACCGCACGTTCAGGCAGCGGCTCCCCGGCTTGGACCGCGACCGGCGTCAATGTTCCGTTGTTGCGCACATAGGCCGTGATCATTGCGTGACCTCCTTGTGAGAGGCTGCAACCGGAGTTGCGGCTTCCGGATTGTGAGTTTGCCTTCATGTCGAAGGCGAGTTGACGGCAGCAAACCCCTCGCGTTGAGGAGCGCGGCTCTCTTGCCCTCGGTGCTGTGCCTTGTTGGCCTTAAAATCAAGCGCTTTTTATCGCCTGCGCCGATTGTGCACTGCCGGTCGAGCGGCGATGGGAGTGCAAAGCTCGATTCTCGAGAATGCAAAAGCCAGCCTTACGAGGGCTGGCTTCGACTGGGTTGGCTATGCTGTCGAGGGATAAGGGTCAGCCTTTTACGACGCTGGCGGTCTGTCCGAACAGGATCTTCTTGGCATCCTCGGTCATCACATTTTGCGCGCTGATCTCCTGTGCCAGTTCATAGGCGCGCACCGTCGCCGGGCGTTCGCGGATCTCATGGAACCAGCGCTTGAGATGGGGGAAGTCGTCGAGGTTCTGACGCTGGCGCTCATAGGGAACGATCCAGGGATAGGCACGCCATATCCGCGATGGAATAGTCGCCCGCGACGAACGGCCGGTCGGCGAGCCGCTTGTTCAGGACGCCGTAAAGCCGGTTGGTCTCATTCACGTAGCGGTCGATGGCGTAGGTGAGTTTTTCCGGCGCGTAAGGTGCCGAAATGATGGTTCTGGCCGGCCATCGGACCAAGCCCCGCCATCTGCCAGAACAGCCATTGCAGAACCTCCAAGCGCGTCCTCGAGATCGGACGGGATGAAGCGTCCAGTCTTCTCCGCGAGATACAGCAGAATGGCGCCGGATTCGAACACAGAGATGGGTGCGCCGCCGTCGGCAGGCTCGTGATCGATGATGGCGGGGATGCGGTTGTTCGGCGCAATCGCCAGGAATTCGGGCTTGAACTGGTCGCCGGCGCCGATCCGCACCGGCACGATGCGGTAAGGCAGCCCCGACTCTTCAAGGAACATCGTCATCTTGTGCCCGTTCGGCGTCGTCCAATAGTGCAGTTCGATCATTTCAAAGACCTCGGTTTGCTGAGAGGGGTGTTACTTCGCGTGAGCACGCTCTTCACCGGCAGATCGGTTTTTGCGCGGCTGGCCATGCTCGAGCAGTGTGAGCATCGGAGGGACGATCGAGTCCAGCGCGCGCGGCGTCCGGCCGCAGGCGGACAAGCACGCTGACGCCGAGCAGGAGCGCGAGAAGCGTCCCAGCGGTTTCGTCGGGATCGAGTTCCGGCGGAATTTCGTCCGCCGCACGGGCGCCCGCCAGATTGCGGCGCAGAAACGCTTCGATTTCGTCGAGATAGTCCGCGACCCGCGCGGCGAGTTCGGCGTCCTGCGGGTCGACTTCCATGGCCGTATTGACCAGCAGGCAGCCGCCCTGCTCCGCCCCGCCGAGCGCCCGCTCCACGAATTCGGCGATAAAGGCGAGGATCGCCGCTTTCGGACCGCGCTGCTCCAACTCGGCGAAGCGTGAGCGCATCCCGCAATTGGCATAGCGTTCGAGCACCTGGATGAAGAGCGTACGCTTGCAGCCGAACGCATTGTAGAGGCTCGGGCCGGCGATGCCCATTTCCCCGGCGAGGTCGCGGATCGAGGCGGCGTTCAGCCCCTGGCGACGGAAACACTCCGCCGCGGCGTCAAGCACGGTATCTTCGTCGAACGCTTTCGGCCGCGCCATGAGGTGCCCGCAATCGGGAATTCGATGCGGCACGCATAAACCTATATTGGAGCGGCTGCTACACATAGTTTTGGATCAGCCGCTACAAAACATCGTGAAGCTGGGGGCCTCCCTCATCAGTGCCCTTCGAAGGCGATGAGCGTATAGCAGGGCACGCCTTGCGCCTCCAGCTTCGCCGCTCCGCCAAGTTCGGGCAGATCGACGACGAAAGCGGCGCCCACCGGAACGCCGCCCACCCGCCTGACCAGCTTGCAGGCGGCTTCGGCGGTACCCCCGGTGGCGATCAGATCGTCGACGATAAGAATGCGCTCGCCCTCGCGGATCGCATCCTCATGCACTTCGATGACATCGGTGCCATATTCCAGCTCATAATCCTGCCCGATGGTGCGCCAGGGCAGCTTACCCTTCTTGCGCAGCGGCACGAAGCCGGTCCCGAGCCGGTCGGCCACCGCGCCGCCCAGGATGAAGCCGCGCGCCTCGATCCCCACGACGGCCTCGATGCCGGCGGTGCGATAGGGTTCGACCAGGCGCTCGATGCAGGCATTGAACCCCGCCGCATGTTTGAGCAGCGTCGTCACATCGCGAAACATGATGCCGGGCTTGGGGTAGTCGGGAATCGTCCGCACCAGCGATTTCAGATCGAGTTCAATTTTCATGTGCTTTCGTCCTAGCGGCCCGGTTCAGCCATCACCAGTGATCGTTCGCGTGCGCGGACAACTATGCAGCAGCCAATCGATCCTCGCGAACAATCGATGGCGGATTTCAACATGTTGAAACAAAGCTCCGCAACGGCCCCGGCGTTTGTCTGGCAATTTACGCGCGCCCTCTTGCTCCCGCGTCAGGGTTCCTCGCCGTGGGCCGCTCAGCGCGGCGGGGTCGCCAGGACGGGCGCGACATCCACCGCGACGTCGATGCGATGCGAGCCGCCGCCGAGCAGCACGCCGGTCACCGGGCTGACATCCTGGAAATCGCGCCCATAGCCGATGGTGATGTGCTCGTCCTTCGGGATCACTTTGTTGGTTGGGTCGAAATCCACCCAGCCGATTTCCGGCGCCCAGACCGACACCCAGGCGTGCGAAGCGTCGGAGCCGATCAGCTTTTGCTTGCCCACCGGCGGATGGGTCAGCAGGTAGCCGCTGACATAGCGGGCGGGCAATCCGAAAGCGCGCATCGCCCCGATCATCAGATGGGCGAAGTCCTGACAGACGCCGCGGCCGATTTCGAGCAGGTCATCGACGGTCGTCGCGACATCCGTGGCCGCGCTGTCATATTTGAAATCGGTGTAGATGCGGCTGGTCAGATCCCAGGCGCATTCAAGAACGGGCCGGCCGAGCTTGAACGAAGGTGCGGCGAAGGCGATCACCTCCGGCGTGATGCCGGTGTGATGCGAGGGCATCAGAAATTGCACCACGTCGATGTCGGAGGCGTCGTGCGACGGCGAGAGGGCGGCCGCGACGCTTTCCCAGGCGGCGGACTGCTTGACATCCAGCGGCGGCGGCGCCTTAACCTCGACGACACTGCGGGAATGGATAAGCAACTCCGAATGCCTGCTTTCGATGGCCACCGCAGACGCGGGATTGCCGAAATAATCGGTGAAGTCGCTGCGCGAGGCGGGCGCCGGCTCAATGAGCAGGCTGTGGCGGATGGTTCGCTGGCGTTCGTGTTCGCGCGGGGCGAGGTGCACAAGGTGGTGAGCTTGAGCCACAGGAGCTGTGTAGTGATACACGGTCTTGTGGCTAACCTCAAAAATCATGGGCGTGGTCCGAGGCGCGGGTAGATCCGTTTCATCTCATCTTCGGTCAAATTGAAATAGCGGCGCGTTATGGCCTCGGAGAGCAGCGGCAAATCTGACACGAGCTGGGTAAACAGCTTCTTAAATGCGTCGCGCGATTGATCGTCGCCGGCCTCGGCAAGCTCATCGGACGTCGGCGAGCCTGATGCGCGTCAGGAGATCGAGAATGAGCTTGCGCTCCCCACTCTGCGGCGCCGATTGCGGACTTTGCGGCAGCGCGTCGAAATTCTGCGAGATCGCCTGAAGCTGGTAGCCGACGCTGCGCGGGTTGGTCTCGTCGACGAGCAGCACGTCGAGCACCAATGGCAGCACCGGCGCGAAAAGATAGCGGCCGCGATAGGTCAGAATACTGTCGGCGACTTCCAGCGCGAAAGTCAGGCCCGCCGCTTCGGCCGCCTCGCCCTGGCTGTCGCTGAACAGCGTCTCCAGCAATTCGGACAGGTTGAAGGCACGCTCCAGCCGCCGGCCGATCTCGAGGAAGTTCCAGCCGTAATTGCGGGTCATATTCTCCGCCGCCATGCCGTTGAAGGCGGCTAGAGTGGCGATGCCCTGATCGAGGCAGTCCAATGCTTCGGTCAGGCTCTTCGGCTCGGCCTCGCCGCTCCAGATCCGCGATGTCTGGAACGTTTGCAAGGTGCGCCACAGCTCGACCGAGAGCCGGTCGCGGATCAGGCTCGCGACGTGATGGATGTTCTCCAGCGTGCGCATCACGCCGTAGCGGCGGCCGCGCCCCGACATCAGCGTCCGGGCACGCTGTTCGATAGCGGCGCCTTGGGTTTTCAGCGCGACGAGGCTTTCATCCTTGGTCAACAGGATGTCCAGCGCCCTCGTGATCACGTCGCGGTGCTGGAAGGCGGCGGTGTCGGGATCCAGCCGGCCGAGCGCGCCGCGCAAAAGCCGCATGGTCCAGTCGGCGCGCTCCACATAGCGGCCCAGCCAGAACAGATTGTCGGCGATGCGGCTGCGCAGGCCGGTGCCGCCGCGCGTAATTTTGGGCGCGTCGAGGCTGAGGCGAAGCCGGCTGACATG
Organism: uncultured Alphaproteobacteria bacterium; assembly: GCA_963731855.1. Lineage (GTDB taxonomy): Bacteria > Pseudomonadota > Alphaproteobacteria > Rhizobiales > Rhodomicrobiaceae > R-RK-3. Next base: position 381,095 of record CAVSXH010000009.1, read on the forward strand.
GGGCGCGATTTCGGCGTCGGAGGTGACCCACACATCGCGCGAACGCGCTTCCGGGGCGTAAAGCGCCACATCGCTTTCGGAAACCAGATCGAGCGCGATGCCGCCCGGCATCACCTGATATTCGCCATCGACGAGCGCCGCATAGAGCCGCACGGCGCAGCTCCGCGCGCGCAAGCCGTCCGGTCCCCATGAGGGGGTGGTGGCGAAGGCGGATTTCTCCTCGGCGATGTAGTTGTAGCCGTGAATGGTGAGTTCCTGCCGCAGATCGGCCAATTCGTCAGCGCGAGAGTTCCGACGGGATGATGGGCGCGCGCGCCCGTCCGGGCCGGCCCGTGCCCTCCTGCGCCGGGCGGATGGCGAGCGCGTCCAGATCGTCGAACACATGCTGGCGTGAGGCCGGATCGCCGAGCCACCAGCGCGGATAATCCCGCGTCGCCAGATCTTCGCAAAGCACATCCCGGCAAAGCTCGGGCAGATACGGCCCCAGCCCGCGATTTTCGACGATCGCCGTGCCGACAGCGTTGGTCACCAGATCGGGATGGTGCCGGATGGCCTGCACGAAGCCGACCGGGCCCAGATAGCCGCCGGGGTCCAGTTCAAGCGGGTCCGATTGCGCGCCCTCAACACAGCGCAGCAGGAGATCGATCGGGCGCAGGCCCTCGAGCGTCTTCATATAGGCGCGGTTGCCGACGATGCGCAGATCGCCGCCCTCGACCAGCAGAAAGCTCAGATAGCGGGCGAGATAGGCGTGGCCGAAATAATCCTCATGATGGGCGCCCGGCGTCAGCAGCGCGATCGAAGCATCGTCGCGGCCGGCGCGGGCCAGCAATTCGCCCTGCAGCGCGTTGAAATAGGGGGCGAGACGCAGCGCCTTGGAGTCCCGGAACAGGTCGCTCGATACGTGGGAATGGGCGATGCGGTTGGCGAGCGCGAAGCCCGCTCCCGCGATGGTTTCGGTGTGATTGTCGAGAATGTGCCAACCGCCATCCGCGCCGCGTACGAAATCGGCGGCATAGAACGCCAGCCTCCCGCGTCCCGCCGCCGCGCCGCTGAGCGGGCGCAGAAAAGCCGGGTCGCCGAGCACGAGCTGCGGCGGAATGCGGCCAGAGCGGAGAAGCGCCTGACTGCCGTAGATGTCGCTCAGGAGCTCAGAGTAAAGCCGGGCACGCTGAATGACCGACCGCTCCAAGGCCCTCCACTCCGAGGGCGAGAAAATCAGCGGGATGAGATCGATTTTCCAGGGTTCGTCCGGCCCGTGAGCCGGAGAGAAAAGATCCTGCGCGATGCCGTTTTCGCGGACGAGACGGCGCAATTTTTCCGCCCGCTGCGTCTGTTCGCTCGTCTCGAAGCCGCCGAAGCGCCGGGCGAATGGCTGCCAATGCGGACGGATCACCCCTTTCGGATCGACCATCTCGTCGAAGCGATGGCCGTCCGCAGCATACCCAGCGAATGGATCCTCGCTTTGCGTGCCGATCCCTTCGATCATCGTGGTCATATTGTGTGGAGTGATCCTTGTTGTGAGCCGCTTAACGCTTCGGAACCGGGGACAAGGAAAGCCTGCAAAGCTTAATAAAATTCAATTTTGACCGGTACATTCGCGAGCATCACGCTAAACTTTCGATAATCAATTATATCACCCGGCGCGAACCCGCGCCAGCAAGCACGCCCGGCCCTGCGGGGCAAGACAACGCGCTTGTTGATATTTTGTCACTTTGCCCCAGCCATGTTCCCTGATGAAATCATGCTCAAAACGAAAGTAGAGCCCGGATTCAACCGTTCAGGCGCAAATCCAATGTGAACGGATATTCAGGATTGATCTTCGGCGTCTGGGTCCGCGCGGCTCCAGGACTGTGCCCGATCGTCTCGAAACGGGTCAGCCGGCGGCTTTCCGCCTCATAGGCGTTGATCGGAAACGTGTCGAAGGATCGCCCGCCCGGATGCGCCACATGATAGCGGCAGCCGCCTATCGAACGTCCGGTCCAGCTATCGACGACATCGAACACCAGCGGCGTGTGCGGCGCGATGGTCGGATGCAGCGCCGAAGCCGGCTGCCAGGCGCGGAAGCGGACGCCGGCGACGAATTCGCCGTGCGCGCCGGTCGAATTCAGCGGCAGGGCGCGCCCGTTGCAGGTCACGACATGCCGGTCTTGCGTCATGCGGCTGAGCTTCACCTGCACGCGTTCCAGTGACGAGTTCACATAGCGTGCCGTGCCGCCCACCACGCCTTCCTCGCCGAGCACGTGCCAGGGTTCGAGCGCCTGGCGCAGCTCCAATTGCAGGCCGCCATGCTCGACATTGCCGCAAAGCGGGAAGCGGAACTCGAAATGCGGCGCGAACCATGCCGCGTCGATCGGAAAGCCGGCGGCCTTCACGTCGTCCACGACCGAGAGCAGATCCTGCCAGATGAAATGCGGCAGCATGAAGCGGTCATGCAATTGGGTACCCCAGCGCACGAGCTTGGCCTTATAAGGCGTCTCCCAGAAGCGGGCGACGAGGGCGCGCAGAAGCAGTTGCTGCGCCAGGCTCATCTGCGCATGCGGCGGCATTTCGAAGGAGCGGAACTCGACGAGGCCCAGGCGGCCGGTCGGGCTGTCCGGCGAATAGAGCTTGTCGATGCAGATTTCCGCCCGGTGCGTGTTGCCGGTGACGTCGACGAGCAGATTGCGGAACAGCCGGTCCACCAGCCATGGCGGGATGTGTCCGTTGGTCGGGTCCGGGCACCTGGGCGAGCGCGATCTCCATCTCGTAGAGCTGCTCGTGGCGCGCCTCGTCGATGCGCGGCGCCTGGCTGGTTGGGCCGATGAACAGGCCGGAGAACAGGTAGGAGAGCGACGGATGGTTCTGCCAGAAGGCGATGAGACTGGCGAGCAGATCGGGGCGGCGCAGGAAGGGGCTGTCCGACGGCGTCATGCCGCCGAGCACGATGTGGTTGCCGCCGCCCGTGCCGGAATGGCGCCCGTCCAGCATGAATTTTTCGGTGCCGAGCCGGGTCTGATGCGCCTCTTCGTAAATCGCCGTGGTGATGTCGACCGCCTCGTCCCAACTCGTCGCGGGATGGATGTTGACCTCGATCACGCCGGGGTCCGGCGTCACCTTGATGACGTTGAGGCGGCGCATCGAACGGCGGCGTATAGCCTTCGATATGGACCTTGAGGCCGGTATCGGCGGCGGTATCCTCCACGGCGGCGATCAAGCGCGGCATAATCCTCCGCGTCGATCACCGGCGGCATGAAGATCTGCAGATGGCCGTCGCGCGGCTCGATGGTGAGCGCGGTGCGGACGGCACCCACCACTTCCTGAGGTTCGGTCGGCAAGGCCGCCGGCACTTCCAGTGTGACCGCGCGCCGGTTGATCAGCAGCATCTCGCGGCGCGGCAGCGGGCGCTGCTGCGTCATCGGGTCGGACGGGATGACATGCGGATAGTTGATCGGCGCGACATAGGGCAGGCCGCTGAGCGGCAGGCGGAAGCCGGCCGGCGAGTCGCCGGGGATGAGGAACAGCTTTTCGCGCCGCAGCGCCCAGCGCTCCGTCACCCAGCGGCGGCCGCGCTCCTGCGAATGCCAGACCTGGATCGGCAGCACGTAGCTGGTCGCGGTCTCGATGCCGCGATCGAACACGCGGATGAGCCGCGCGCGCTCGGCCGGGATCTTCGAGCTTGTTGGTCTTGGCTTCGAGATTGACCGGCAATTTCTGCTCGACGAGCAGGAAATGCGCCGGGTCCTCATAGGCGGGCATGGCGCTGTTCTTCGGCAGGCCGAGCTTTTCCGTCAGGCCAGCGGAGAAGCGCTGCGCGTCCTCGATGGTGGCCGGGCTTTCCGGCGCCTCGCCGTCGATCAGCGTCGGCATTCTGCCAAAGCGGCTCGCCATCGGCGCGCCAATAGACCGCGAAGGCCCAGCGCGGCAGCTGCTCGCCCGGATACCATTTGCCCTGGCCGTAATGCAGCAAGCCGCCCGGCGCGAAACGGCTGCGCAGGCGGCGGATCAGCTCCTCGGCATAGACGCGCTTGGTCGGGCCGACCGCGGCGGTGTTCCATTCGGCGCCGTCCATGTCGTCGGCCGAAACGAAGGTCGGCTCGCCGCCCATGGAAAGCCGCACGTCGCCGTCTCTCAAGCGGCGGTCGACCTCATAGCCCGCGCTGGTGATGGCCGCCCATTGCTCGTCGCTATAGGGCTTGGTGACGCGCGGCGATTCCGCGATGCGCGTCACCGCCATGTCGAAGGAGAACTCGACCTCCGCCTTTTCATGGCCGCCCGAGATCGGCGCCGCGCTCATCGGGCTCGGCGTTGCGGCGAGCGGGATGTGGCCCTCGCCCGCGAGCAGGCCGGAGGTCGGATCGAGCCCGACCCATCCGGCGCCCGGGTAGATAGACCTCGGCCCAGGCATGCAGATCGGTGAAGTCGGTCGGACGCGCCAGCGGGACCGTCGAGCGGCTTCACATCGGGGGTGAGCTGGATGAGATAGCCGGAAACGAAGCGCGCGGCGAGGCCGAAATGGCGCAGGATCTGCACCAGCAGCCAGCCGCTATCGCGGCAGGAGCCGGCTCGCTGTCTTCAGCGTCTCTTCCGGCGTCTGCACGCCGGGCTCCATGCGGATGAGGTATTTGACGTCGTTCTGAACATGCCGGTTGAGCTCGATCAGGAAGTCGATCGTAGATCTTGCGAATTCGAATTTCAGGCCGGCCATATAGTTCCTCAGCAAAGGCCCGGCGGGGATCGGCTCCAGGTAGGGCCGAGTTCCTTCTTCAGCTCTCGGCTCGTAGGCGAACGGCCAGTCGCGGGCATAGTCGTCGACGAAGAAATCGAACGGATTGATGACCGCCATGTCGGCGACGAGGTCGACCGTCACGCTGAATTCGCGCGTCTTCTCCGGGATCGACCAGGCGGGCCAGATAATTGCCGAACGGGTCCTGCTGCCAGTTGAGGAAATGCTGCTTCGGCGTGAGCGTCAGCGAATAGCTGAGGATCGGCGTGCGGCAATGCGGTGCGGGGCGCAGCCGGATGATCTGCGGCCCCATGGCCGTCAGCCGGTCATAGTGATACTCGGTCTTATGCGTCAGCGCGACGTGCAGTGTCATGAACCCCTCTTCAAGCAAGCTGCCCCACCCGCTGCCCGCATTCAGCCGCGACGTGCTTAGCGAGGCCCCTCGCGTTTCGATTATCCTTGCGTCTGGATTTGGCCGGACGTGCCGGCCTGAGACTCGAACAGATTTGCAGGCTTGGCCGGAACCGCATCGACGGCCGTGGCGCCCAGCTCCTGCTGATGACCGAAAAACGCATTGCCGAGCTCGGTGGTCAGCTCCATCAGCTCGCGCTGCACCCAGTCATTGAAGCCGTGCAGGCCGGTGAGCAGATCGGCATTGTTGGGAGCCTTCCGCAGGTCGGCCTGGAAACGTTTGACGCGGTCGAAAGCGCGCTGCGCATTGCGCAGCCGATACTCGCCGCGAAGCTGGCCGACCATGCGCTCGATTTCACCGGCGCAGAAGGCGATGGAACGCGGCAGCCGCGTATCGAAGATGAGGAAGCGGGCGACATCGGCGGGGTCGAAACCGCTCGATTGGGCGCGCCGGTAGGAATGATAGGCGGACGCCGAGCGCAGCAGCGCGTTCCAGAGCCCCGCCTGCTGTTCCACCGTGATTTCCGTCATACCGGTGGCGCGTTGGGCGAACTGAACGTCGAGCAGCCGGCTGGTCTGGTCGGCGCGCTCGATAAACTGGCCGAGCCGGAAAAACGGCCAGCTCTCGTCGCGGTAGAGCGTGCTTTCGGCCACGCCGATCTCGGCATAGCAGCCGCGCTTGATCGTGTCGCAACTGCGCGACAGGCGGGATTCGGTAAAGTCGCTCTCGCCCAGGCTTAAGAGGCGCGTGTAAAAATCGTTGATCTGGGTCCACATGTCGGTGGAGATCAGCGGCCTCAGCGCCCGGGCATTTTCGCGCGCGGCGCGGACGCTGGCCTGGATCGAGGAAGGGTTCTCCAGCCGCGTGGAATAATAGCAGATCACGTTCGCGGCGGTCGCCTCATCATATTTCTTGGCAAAATTCTCCTGGTCGGAATAGAGCGCGATGATCCAGGCCCAGCTGTCATTGTCGGGGCGTCCGCGCTGGAAGGAGGAATGCGCCTCCAGGATCCGTGCCATGCTTTCCGCCCGCTCCAGATAGCGCGCGAGCCAGAACACGCTTTCGGCATGGCGGGAAAGGAGTGTCGTCGTCACTGGCCGTCACCCCTGAGCACCCAGGTGTCCTTCGTGCCGCCGCCCTGCGAGGAATTGACCACGATCGAGCCTTTCGGCAGCGCAACGCGGGTCAGCCCGCCGGGCATGACCCACGTGTCGCGTCCAGTGACGGCGAACGGCCGTAGGTCCACATGGCGCGGCTCGACCGCATCGCCGACGAGCGTAGGGCAGACCGACAGGCTGATCATGGGCTGGGCGATATAATTGCTCGGGTCTTTCTTCAAGCCGGTCGCGGGCCACCTCGATTTCCGCCTTCGTCGCCTTCGGCCCGACGCAGATACCATAGCCGCCCGATTCGCCAACCGGCTTGACCACAAGCTTTTCGAGATTGTCGAGCGCATAGGCCAGCGAGCGCGCCTCGCGGCAAATATAGGTTTCGACATTCGGCAGGATCGGGTCTTCGTCGAGATAGTAGCGGATGATGCGCGGCACATAGGCGTAGACGGCCTTGTCGTCCGCGACGCCGGTCCCGACCGCGTTGGCCAGCGTCACATTGCCCTTGCGCACCGCGCGCATCAAGCCGGGAACGCCGAGCAGGCTCTCTTTGTTGAACACTTCGGGATCGATGAAATCATCGTTGAGGCGGCGGTAAATCACATGGACGGGGGTCGGGCCGGCGACGGTCTTCATGAAGACGCGGTCGTCCTCCACGAACAAATCGCCGCCTTCGACGAGCGGAACGCCCATCTCGCGGGCGAGGAAAATATGCTCGAAATAGGCGGAGTTGAACACACCCGGCGAGAGCAGCACGAGCTGCGCGTCATTGAGCACGGGAGGCGCCACTTCGCGGAGCTTGCGCGAAAGCTGCAAGCCATAGTCGGAAACAGGCTCGATGCCGAAACCTTCCATCAGATCGGGAAAGGCGCGCTGGATCAGATGCCGGTTCTCCACAACATAGGAAACGCCGGACGGCGTGCGGCTATTATCCTCCAGTACGAGGAAAGCGCCGGTTTCATCGCGGATGATATCGGTGCCGGCGATATGAATATAGGTGCCGGCCGGCGGGTCATAATCCACCATTTCCGGCCGGAAGTTCACGTTCTGGAAAACCAGATCGGCCGGGAGCGTGCCATCCTTAAAAATGTGGCGATCGTGATAGACGTCCCAGAGAAACAGATTGAGCGCTTTGACGCGCTGCTTGATGCCGGCTTCCAGGCGTCCCCAGTCGCGCGATGTGATGACGCGGGGGATGACGTCGAAGGGCAATATCCGGTCGATGGCATTGCGGTCGCTGTAGACGGTGAAGGTGATACCTAGCATGAAGAGCTCGCGCTCGGCATCCTTGGAGCGTGCGGCGAGGTCGGTCAGCCCCATCTGCTGGAGCCGGTGCCACAGTTTGGTCAGCGCAGGGCTGGGATTTTGAGGATTTCCAAGAAGTTCGCAGTAGAACGAGCCAGCATCGTATTCGTCGAGCGTCGCTGTCATAGCGGGATTGCGTAAAACCGTGACGGTTGCCATGAGTTCCCCTCGTGAATTGTCGATGCGTCGGCCCTTCCACCCTATTTGATGTAGACTAACAGTTTATGGTTACTGACAGCCTAACATAGGCTTCCGTCCAAGGGAAAGACGAAAGCCTGCACAAAGAGTAAGCATCGCGTCTTGAAGCGCCCTTTGACGATTGGAAACACTGGGGAAGACATACGGTTCGGCGCAAAGCGCAGATGCTGTCCGCGTGAGCCGGTCGACGACACATCTAAGGGTTCGAAAGTAAAGTCAAGCGCTGCCACAAATTTGTGCACGCGGCTGAAATCAGGGCAAAAAAAATGCGCAGCAGGGGACCAGATCGATGAAAAGCGTCATGATCGGCGACATTCCGATCGCCTATGTGGACGAGGGAGAAGGCCCGCCGGTCATTCTCGTCCATTGTTCGAGCGCATCGCACCGGATGTGGCGTGCGCTGATCGATGAGCTAAAGGGGCGGTACCGGGTGATCGCTCCGGATTTGATAGGATATGGACGATCAGGACGCTGGCCGGCGGATCGGCCCTTCGATGCTGGCCTAGAGGCGCAGATCCTCATGCTACTGGCGAACGTCGCCGACGAGCCGGCGCATTTCGTCGGGCATTCCTATGGCGGCGCGCTTTCTCTCGAAGCCGTCCGTTTGATGCAGGATCGCGCTCGGGGCATGACGCTGATCGAGCCTGTCGCCTTCCACCTGCTGCGGGCCGCGGGCAAGGACGCCGAGTGGCAGGTGATCGAGGGCGTCATCGACGCGGTGAACGAAGCGATGGCGCGTGGCGACCGCAAGGCCGCGGCGGCCGCCTATATGGGCTTTTGGCTCGGCAGGTTCCAATGGTGGATCTCGCCGCGCAAGCTGAAGGACAACATCATCGAGACCGTGGACAAGGTCGCGCTCGAATTCCTTACCGTGAAGGGGCTCTCCGCGCCGCCGATGGACGTGTACACCTCGGTCGACGTGCCGACGCTGCTGATCCATGGCAGCAAGACCCGCCAACCGTCCATGGCGGTGACGCAAGTGCTGGCGGGATTGCTGCCCGACGCACGCATCGCCACCGTCGAAGGCGCGGGTCATATGAGCCCGCTAACCCATCGGGATGCGGTGAACCGGCTGGTGCTCGATCATATCGAGGAATGCGCGGCCGGCAAGGCGGATGGTTCCACGCCTCGCCCGGGCCTGGAGCACCTTACGGGGTTGCCGGGGGGCTAGCGCATGATCGGGTTGTTGGACCCCCTCATCAGGAAGCCCGAGGTCCGATACTTAGCCGGTTTCGGTCTCTGGCCAGGCCGAGCGAAACCGGAGAGCTGGCGCCGTGTATGCCGATCACGCGACCGGAGCGCGGCCGCCCGATCTTGGCGGATCATCGGCAAATGCGAGGGCCCCCTATTTTGTCTTGGCGGCGCTCATCCGGACCCACTGGCCGTTAATGTCGTCATCGGAGATCATCCGCAGCACCGTATCGGCGAATTCCTTCGGATCGGCGACCGTGCCCGGATCGCGCTCGTTCGCCTTGATTTTCTGCGTCATGTCCTCGGAGCGCTCGGCGAACATGGCGGTGTCGTAGCGGCCGGACATGATGGTGACGACGCGGATGCCTTCATTGACGAGGTCGCGGGCCAGCGGACGTGTGAGCGCGAGAACGCCGCCTTCCGAGGCAGCATAGGCGGCCTGGCCTTCGAGCCCATCCTCGGCGGCGACGGAAGCTGAGTTGATGATGATGCCGCGAATGCCGCCTTCGAGCGGCGGCAGCGTCATCATCGCCGCGGCGGACTTGGTCGCCATGTAGAAGGTGCCAGTCAGATTGACCTGCAGAAGCCGCTCGAAGCTGGCCACGTCGTGCAGCATGATGCGGCCGGTGTCGGGGTTGCGCCAGACGGTCGGCTGATCCATGGCGATGCCGGCGCAGTTGATCAGCACGCGCTCCAGGCCATGCTCCTCGCGGGCGAAATCGAGAGCGGTGTCGACGGTGATCTCGCTGGAGATTTCCAGATGCCGGTAGATCGCGCCGATCCGGCCGGCCAGCGCTTCGCCTTCTTCGCGATACATGTCGAGAATGGCGACCTTGCACCCGGCTGCCGCCAGTTTCTCGGCCGCGGCGGCGCCCAGGCCCTTCGCCCCGCCGGCAACGATGGCGCTGATATCCTTGCCAAGTCTCATGCTTAAACCCTCAATCTTTTTCGGCTGGAATGAACGGCACAAAAATCGTGCGAAAGTCAAATTGTTATTGCTGAAATTAGTCGGCGACAAAATGGAAGGCGGTGCCGTAGACGAATATCTCGCAGGCGCCGTCGGCAAGTCTGGGATGGCTGATGCGGACGGCGATGCAGCCGTCATAGCCCTTTGCCTTCGCCTTGGCCTCGAGGTCGGCGAGTGCGCGCTCCAGCGTCGAGGCCATCAGCCGCTCATAGCGCAGCATCTTGCCGCCGAATGTGTTGGTGATCATCTCCCTGATGTCGCGCAGGATATTGGCGGCGCTGACGGCCGAAACCGAGAGCAGTTCGCCCTCGCGCACCTTGCGGTCGGTGAGCTTGTCGACGGTATAGAGCGCCATGGCTATTTCTTCCCTCCCTCCGCGGTTTTGATGATGACCGTCGGGCGCCGGCCGAACAGGATGCGCTTCAACAGCACGAGCAGCAGCAGCACGAGCAGGCCGATGACCAGCAAAGCCGACCAGTAGCGTTCGACGAAAACGCGGTAATTGACGTCGCCGGACCGAACCTCGGACAGGTCCTGGCCGATATTGGTGAAGCTGAGCGTGGCATTGTCGCGCAGCAGCATGGTGACCGCGCCAAGCTGGTCGCGGCTCTCCAGGATGGCGCCCTGGATCGAGGGCTTGCCCAGAGTCCGCATCAGGCCGGGATCTTCGGCGATCTGGCGCAGTACCCTTTCGGCGGCGCGGGGCTCGAGGCGGTTCTGATAGGCTGGCGAGCGCCGCCAGGTCGCTTTCGGAGAGGCGGCGCGCCAGATCCCTCAGCGTCTGCGGCGGCAGCGACAGCAACGCGTCGCGCGCGCCCCGTTCGAGGCGGGCGATCCGCTGCGCTGTGGCGCGGCTGTCGAAGTCCAGCAAGGTCGAGAGCTGCTTGGAATTGATCTCGTTCGGCGCGATGAGCTGCGGCAGGCCGTATTCGACGGCCTTGGACAGGCGCGATCCGGCCAAGCCGCCCAGGCGAGCGCCTTATCCAGCGATTTCATCTCGATGGCGATGCGACGCCGTTGTCGTCCAGATCGAGCAGCGCGCGGCCGAGCGATCCGTCGCGGGCGCGCTTCAGAACGCCGGCTTCCTGCTCCTCGCCCAAGAGGTAGCCGACGAGGCGGCCAAGGCGGCCCAGCTGGTCGACTGTGCGGTTCTTCAGGAATTCGGCGAACTCGGCATGTTTCTCCGCCAGGGAAAGCAGGACGTTATATTTCTGTTTGAACTCCTGCCAGAAGGAGTAGATCCGCTCGGTGGTCTCCTCCGCGATCACGCCAACCTGCTGCCGAAGATCCGTCTGGATCGATTTGGTCAGCTCCTCCTTGATCAGGTCCTTGGCTTCGTCCGATTTCATGCGTTCGGCGATCAGCGGAAACACACCCTCATTCGCCTCATAGACATCGCGGGCAATCAGCGCCAGGCCGACCAGGCCGGTGAATGTGGAGATGATCCGGGAGGCGACCAGCCCAGCCACGCGCCGCCCGATGGTGGCCACCATGCGCGCGATGATGCGGCGGCTGACGATGAGGACGATGCCCGAGATCGTTCCGGTGTTCTGCAGCAGCAGGTCGCCCGTATCGATCTTGGCGCTGCCTGTTTTGGTAGTGACGTTGAGATTGCCCTCGGTCTCGCGCGCGAAAACCTGCGCGACCGCGCCGCCATAGCGGCTTTGCAGCGCGGTGCGGACACAGGCGATGACGGGACCGGCGACCTTTGCCGCCGAGCCTTCGATCCGGACGCCAAAATCGGCGCCCACCCCTCGCGCCAGATCGGCCATCGCGGCCTTGAAGCCTTCCGAGCCATAGGCGCGCTCGGCGACGGCGACCGCCGTCTTCTCCGCCTGCTCACGGCTGACGGTGGAATAGGCGCGGTCGAGAATGTTGGTGTCGGCGCGGACGATGCGTATGGCGTCATCGATCTCGGTGTCCAGCCGCTCGCTCATCTTCACGTCGCGCCAATGCTTGTCGACCAGCGCGGCATAGTCGACTTCGCCCAGTTCGCGGGCGAGAGCGCTTTCGGTGAGTTTGCGGATTTGCGCGCGGACGTCCGGATCGTTGAGGTTCTGGCATTCCTCGATGGTCACGGTCGATCCGGGTGCTGCCGCATTGGTCTGCGCCAGCAATGGCGAAAACTGGGCTAGCAGAAATGATCCGGCGGTAAGACTAGAGGCAAGCGGACGAAACCAATGGAACCTTGCTGACACGCGCATTTCCTCGCAAAGCGGCCACCGGAAGGGAAAGTCCCGGCGGAAACAAACGGCCCGGCGGCTTGTTCCGGTTCCGAATGCCCCAATATCGCGCGGTCCGCTAGAGATTAAAAGCCACGGCAGCGAAAAGCATTGCCCAGGCTACGAGGGTAATCTCAAAGGGATGGCCGATGACGATCGGGGTCAGGATCGGCACATCGATATTGAAATACCTTGCCAGAATAATGAGAACGACAAGAAGAGTGGAGATAGCGAACATGCCGAAAGAGGGGGCGCTCAACTTCATGGGAGAACCTCTTGGTCAGAAAAAATCGATCAAAGCAAATCCTGTGGCGATGAATGGTCGAAAGCGTCTATTCCGGCACCGACAGACATGCCCGCCGAACGGGTCAGCGCGTAACGGATCGGCGCGAAAGATTGCCGGTGATGGCAGGTCACGCCGAATTGCGTGATCGCCTCGGCATGGGCGGGCGTGCCATAGCCCTTATTGCTGTGCCAGTGATAGAGCGGGAAATCGCCGGCCATTTCGCACATGAGACGGTCGCGCGTGACTTTGGCGATGATCGACGCCGCCGCGATAGACGGGCAGAGCCTGTCGCCCTCGATGACCGCTACCGCGCGCTGGCTGAGCGCCGGGCAGCGATTGCCGTCGACCAGCACGATTTCCGGCGCGTCCGCTAGCGCCGCAACCGCGATCTGCATGGCGATGAAGGTTGCCTGCAGGATATTGACGCGGTCGATCTCCTCGACGCTGACGATGCCGATACCCACCAGCCCTCTGGCACGGATCGACACATAGAGCTCCTCCCGCTTTTCGGCGCTGAGCAGCTTGGAATCATTGAGGCCCTTCGGCGGCTTGCGGTCGGGAAAGATGACGGCCGCGGCGACCACGGGCCCGGCCCAAGGTCCTCGTCCGGCTTCGTCCACACCGGCGACCAGCCGCGCCTCTTGCCCGGCGAGCGCCCGCTCCGTTCTGATCGACGGCGGCTTCGGCGTCTGGCCCTTCTGTTCCATAGGCCGAAAACTGCACGACGCGACCAGGATCGCAAGGGCAATTCTCAGGATTTGAACAGGTCAAACTGCGCATTCCCGCGGCCGGGCGGCTCGAACAGGTCGGTTCGCAGCGGTACGCGGCTGACGTTCAGCCCCAGCCGCGCCGTTGCGATGGCGAAGCGCCGGGCGATCAGCTCGGCATATGGGCCGGTACCGGTCTGGCGTTCGCCCCATGCCGAAACATAGTCCTTCCCGCCTCGCGTACCGCGCACCAGCGTCATGACCTTCTTTGCCTTGTCGGGGAACTCCTCCTTGAGCCATTCCTGAAATAGCTCGCTGATCTCGAGCGGCAGCCGCAATAGCACGTAACCTGCCTGCTGGACGCCCACCGCCGCGCAGCGTTGCAGGATCGCCTCGATCTCGGCATCGTTCACCGCGGGGATGATCGGCGCCACCATGACGCTGGTGGGCACGCCCGCCTCGGTCAGCTTGGCGATCGCCTCGATGCGGCGCTCCGGCGTCGGCGCGCGCGGCTCCATCCGCCGCGCCAGGCGACGATCGAGCGATGTCACCGAAAGCGCGACCTTGGCGAGACCCCGGCTTGCGAGCGAAGCCAGAATGTCGATGTCGCGCAGGACCAGCGCCGACTTGGTAACGATCCCCACCGGATGACTGGTGCGGTCCATGATTTCGAGGATGCGCCGTGTCAGCTCGTAGGTCTTTTCGATGGGCTGGTAGGGATCCGTATTGGTCCCCAACGCGATCGTCTTTACGCGGTAGCCGGGCCGCGCCAGCTCCTTTTCGAGAAGCTCCGCCGTATTGGTCTTAGCGATGAGCACACTCTCGAATTCCAAACCGGCCGATAGCCCGAGATAGCAATGCGTCGGCCGGGCAAAGCAGTAGATGCAGCCATGCTCGCAGCCGCGATAAGGGTTGATCGACTGGTCGAAGCCGATATCGGGCAAGTCATTGGTGGTGATGATCTGCCGAGCCTGCTCCAGCCGCACTTCGGTCTTGAATTGCGGCAGCTCGGCAAGGCTCTCCCAGCCATCGTCGAAATCCTCGCGGAGCTGTGTCTCGAAACGTCCGCTCAGGTTGGATCGCGCACCGCGTCCGCGCCGCCGCTCCTGGTCTGTGGGCGGCTGATCCGGCGACGGTGGGCGTGGTTTGGCAATGGGCTTACGAACCATACGGCAGCATAGCGAAAACAAAAGAACAAATATAGAACAAAATCTCCGAACTTCGCGGCTTGTGGAAAAGCTTCAAGCGGTTATGATCCGCCCATGATATCGGTTGTTGTCCCTACTCTGAATGCCGAAGCCGACCTGCCGCGCACGCTTACCGCGCTCGTTCCGGCAGCCATCGATGGCATCGTCCGCGAAGTCATCGTCGCCGATGGCGGCTCGACAGACGCGACGGCGCGCATCGCCGAAGCGACCGGCGCACACTTCATCAAGGCCGAGCAGGGCAGGGGGCAGCAGCTCGCCGCCGGCGCCAAGGCGGCCAAGGGACCGTGGCTGCTTTTTCTGCACGCCGATACGACGCTAGAGGATGGCTGGGAGCGGGAAGCGCTTGAGCTCATGCGCGCCGTCGAAGGCGGTGGGCGCGACGATACGGCGGCGGTCTTCCGCTTCGCGCTGGACGACAGGGGGGTGTGGCCCGCTTATCTCAGCGCCGTCGTTCGCCTGCGCTGCCTCATCATGCGGATGCCCTATGGCGATCAGGGGCTGTTGATGTCCAAGCGGCTTTACAACGCCGTAGGCGGCTTCAAGCCCATGACGCTGATGGAGGATGTCGACCTGGTCCGGCGTCTCGGGCGGCGGCGCGTCGCGTTCCTGCGGTCGCAGGCGACAACCAGCGCGCGGCGCTATCGCAGCGAGGGCTATGTGCGGCGGATGCTGCGCAATCTTGCCTGCCTCGGCCTTTACTATATGCGCGTGCCGCCGCGCGTGCTCACCCGTCTCTATGGGTAGGTTTCGGCCGGGCGCCGCGCGGCTGATCATCATGGTGAAGGAGCCGCGCCTCGGCACTGTGAAGACGCGGCTAGCACGCGAGATCGGCGCGGTCGCCGCCACCGGATTCTATCGCTGCGTCACCGCCAATCTCATCCGCCGGCTGGCGCGCGACCGGCGTTGGCATACGGTGCTGGCGGTTGCGCCGGACAGCGCGCTGGCTTCGCCCTCCTGGCCTGACGATATCGATCGGCTGCCGCAGGGGCGAGGCGATATCGGCCAGCGCATGGAGCGCCAGCTTTCGCGCGATTGCAGCGACGGGCCCGCCGTGCTGGTCGGCTCCGATATTCCAGGACTTCGCGCGTCGCACATCGCCGACGCATTCGCGCTGCTGCGCCGGCACGGGGTTGTCTTCGGACCTGCGGAGGATGGAGGGTTCTGGCTGATCGGCATTGCGCCAGGCGTGCGGCTTGCCGGGCTGTTCGACGGCGTGCGGTGGTCCAGTCAACATGCGCTCGCCGATACGCTGGAGAATGCCGCAGGGACGCGCGTGGCCCTCGCCGCCACGCTGTCGGATGTCGACGATGCCGCGTCCTACCGGCAGAACGCCCATGCCGGCATGCGTGTCACTCCGCCTTCGTCACCCGCCGCATGGTGAGATTGATACGCCCGCCTTCCGTCAGCAGATCCGACGTGCCTGCAAGAACGCGGTCGATCCCGTGATAGCGCAGGCGCGACTCCCCGCCCATCACCAGCACGTCACCGGATTGCAATTCCAGCCGCTGGGTCGGGTCTCGCCGCTTCAATCCTCCGATGCGGAATATGGCAGAATTCCCCAAGGAGACTGACAGAATAGGTGCGGAGAATTCCTCTTCGTCCTCGTCCCGGTGCAGGCCGAGCTTCGCCTTTCCACCGTAAAAATTAACCAGGCAGGCTTCCGGCTTGTGCTCATAGCGGGTGAGACTTGCCCATAGGTAGTCAAGCATATCCGGCATCGGCGGCCACGGCTTGCCGGTTTGCGGATGACAGCGGCTGGTAGCGGTAGCCGCGCTCCTTGTCGGAGACCCAGCCGAGCGGACCGCAATTCGTCATGGCGACGGAAAAGGGCTTTCCCGTCCGTGGCATAGCCGGCGTATAAAGCGGCGCGGCGGCGATCACCTGCCGGATTTCGGCGAGCAGCGCCACCTGCCCGGCCGCGGTCAGGAAGCGTGGGAAATAGGTGCAACCGTCGGGAAGACACACGATGATTCAAATGTGTTGTGCCTTCGCTGCCGCACCCTTGAAGAAACATGTCGGGACCATAATCTTTTGTCATAGCTTCAAGGTGTGTGCTTGAATTCGTTGGCTTGTACGCGCATACAGTGCGGCCTATATAACCGCCAACTTACTGGAGCAAGTGTTTAGGGGACTGGCGGTCGCGCGAGAGGCAAGGATTGGCGCGGACGCGAGGGGTGCTGCAAGGGCCCCGTCAGTCTGCCGGATGAAAAAGATATAGAGGGTTATCGGATGTCGAAAGTCATAGGAATCGACCTCGGTACGACGAATTCCTGCGTAGCGGTGATGGAAGGCATGACGCCGAAGGTCATCGAGAGTTCGGAGGGCATGCGGACCACTCCGTCCATGGTGGCTTTCACGAGCGAAGGTGAGCGGTTGGTCGGACTGCCTGCCAAACGTCAGGCGGTGACGAACCCGGAAAATACGTTTTTCGCGATCAAGCGTCTCGTCGGGCGGCGCTATGAGGATCCCCTGGTCGAGAAGGACAAGAAGCTTGTCTCGTACGAAATCGTCAAGGCGGACAATGGCGACGCATGGGTCATCTCACGGGGCGAGAAATATTCGCCATCACAGATTTCAGCCTTCATTCTGCAAAAGATGAAGGAAACCGCCGAAAGCTATCTCGGCGAAAAAGTCACACGGGCCGTGATCACGGTTCCCGCCTATTTCAATGACGCCCAGCGGCAAGCCACGAAGGATGCCGGCAGGATCGCCGGCCTTGAGGTGCTGCGCATCATCAACGAGCCGACCGCAGCGGCGCTCGCCTACGGCCTCGACAAGAAGGAAGGCAAAACCATCGCCGTTTACGACCTTGGCGGCGGCACCTTCGACATCTCGATCCTGGAGATCGGCGACGGCGTCTTCGAGGTGAAGTCGACGAATGGCGACACGTTCCTCGGCGGCGAGGACTTCGACATGCGCCTCGTCGATTATCTCGCGACCGAGTTCAAAAAAGAGAACACGATCGATCTGCGCAACGACAAACTCGCGCTCCAGCGCCTGAAGGAGGCGTCCGAGAAGGCCAAGATCGAGCTGTCGTCCGTGCCGCAGACGGAAATCAACCTCCCGTTCATCACCGCCGATCAGACCGGCCCGAAACATCTGACGATGAAGCTGACGCGCGCCAAGCTCGAAAGCCTCGTCGACGATCTGGTACAGCGCACGACCGGTCCGTGTCAGGCCGCGCTGCGCGACGCCAATCTGAAGGCCGCCGAGATCGACGAAGTCGTCCTCGTAGGCGGCATGACCCGGATGCCGAAGATCGCGCAGACCGTGAAGACGATTTTCGGCAAGGAGCCGCATAAGGGCGTGAACCCGGACGAAGTCGTGGCCATGGGCGCCGCGATCCAGGCCGGCGTGCTGCAGGGCGACGTCAAGGACGTGCTGCTGCTCGACGTTACGCCCTTGTCGCTGGGCATCGAGACCTTGGGCGGGGTGTTCACCCGTCTCATCGACCGCAACACGACCATTCCGACCAAGAAGAGCCAGGTGTTCTCCACCGCTGAAGACCATCAGAATGCGGTGACGATCCGCGTCTTCCAGGGCGAGCGCGAGATGGCGGCCGACAATAAGATGCTCGGCCAATTCGATCTCGTCGGCATTCCGCCGGCGCCGCGCGGCGTACCGCAGATCGAAGTGACGTTCGATATCGACGCCAACGGCATCGTGAATGTGTCGGCCCTCGATAAGGCGACGCAGAAGGCGCAGTCCATCCGCATCCAGGCGTCCGGCGGCCTGACCGATGCCGACATTCAGCGCATGGTCAAGGAAGCCGAGTCACACGCGGCCGACGATAAGAAGCGCCGCGAACTCGTCGAGGCGAAAAACCAGGGCGAGGCGCTGCTGCACTCGACCGAACGCTCGCTCGCCGATCTTGGCGACAAGGTTTCGGAGGCCGACAAAGCGGCCATCGAGAAGGCGCTCACGGAGCTGCGGACCGCGCAGGAAGGCGAGGACCGTGAGAAGATCATCTCCAAGATCGAGGCCCTTGCGCGCGTTTCCATGAAACTTGGCGAAGCGGCTTATGGCCAGGGTGCCGGCGATGCGCCGGGGGCTCAGGCCGGCGGCGCCAAGGAAAACGCCGATAGCGGCGATGGTGTCGTCGATGCGGAGTTCGAGGAAGTCCGCGACGACGAGAATAAGAAGAAGTCGGCTTAGACCCAGCGCATGCTGGGGCTGAAAGCGGCTCGGATGAGTTGAAACGGGAGCACGCTGTCTCAGCTTCGATCCCGCCGCAAAATTTCGCCGTATGCCGATGATGTTCGGCAAAGCGAGATGCGGCGAGACCCCGAAGTCGACCGTGCGTCCCGCAGCTCCGCAAGCGCTCCGCCGCTCGCGGAGATCGCAGGTGAAACGATTGGAGACTTTCGACATTTGGAGCCCGCGCCCGCAAATTTGCCGCCGGCTCGCGCAAATTGCCGCTTGCCGCGGCGCGGATGAGAGCTGAGGCTGACCGCAAGCTCTCGATTCGTCTGCTCAGACATCGTCCGGACGACAGGATGAATTCGGCAATGGGGAAGATCTAAAACATGGCCAAGCGCGACTATTACGATGTGCTCGGCTTAGCCAGAAGTGCTGGCGACCTGGATATCAAAAACGCCTTTCGCAACCTCGCCAAGCAGTATCATCCGGATTGCAATCCCGGCGATTGCGACGCCGAAATGCGCTTCAAGGAAGTTAACGAAGCTTATGAAGCGCTGAAAGATCCCCGCAAGCGCGCCGCCTACGACCGCTTCGGCCACGCGGCATTCGAAGGCAACGGCATGGGCGCCCCGGGGCAGCATGGTTTCGGCGCCGACTTTTCCGCATCGATGTCCGAGATTTTCGACGATCTGTTCGGCGAGTTCATGGGCGGACGCCGCCGAGGCCGCACGGGGCGCGAGCGCGGCGCCGATCTCAGCTACAATATGGAAATCACGCTCGCCGACGCCTTCACGGGCAAGGTCGCGCAAATATGCGTGCCGACATCGGTGGCTTGCGAGGATTGTTCCGGCAGCGGCGCGGAGGCTGGCTCCAGTCCGATTTCCTGCCCGACCTGCGGCGGCTTCGGCAAGGTGCGCGCCAGCCAAGGCTTCTTCACCATCGAGCGGACTTGCCCCAATTGCCAGGGCCGCGGCGAGATCATTCAGAATCCCTGCTCAAGCTGTTCCGGCATGGGCCGCGTCATGCGGGAGCGGACGCTGTCGGTCAATATCCCCTCCGGCGTCGAGGACGGCACGCGGATCAGGCTCGCCGGCGAGGGTGAAGCTGGCGTGCGCGCCGGGCCTCCGGGCGACCTCTATATTTTCCTGTCCGTGGCGCAGGATGAGATTTTCCAGCGCGACGGGGCCGATCTGTTCTGCAAAGTGCCGATCACCATCGCCACGGCGGCGCTCGGCGGCCAGCTGGAAGTGCCGACAATCGATGGCGGCCGGGCACGGGTGAAAATCCCCGAGGGCACGGAAACCGGCAAGCAATTCCGCTTGAAAAGCAAGGGCATGCCCGTGCTGCGCTCGACCTTGACCGGCGATCTCTATGTGCAGGTCGAGATCGAGACGCCTCAGAACCTCACCCGCAAGCAGAAGGAACTGCTCAAGGAATTCGAAAAGGCCTCGACGGAGACCACCAATCCCGGCCTTAGCGGATTTGCGCAGCGTGTGAAGGCGTTCTGGGACCGGATGGGCAAACCATAATCGCTTTTGCGCTTTCCACCTCCGCCTAGCGCGGCGCCATCGGAGATGTCATGACCGCAGCGCCTAAACTCGCATTCTTCGCGGGCAGTACCCGACAGGCCTCATTCAACCGCAAGCTCGCACGGGCGGCCTGCGATCTCGCGCGCCAGCGCGGACACACGGCTAATCTGATCGAGTTGGCCGATTATCCCATGCCGCTTTACAACGGCGATCTCGAGGCACAGGACGGGCCTCCGGAGAACGCCCGCAAATTGCGGAGCGTCCTGCGCGAGCATCAGGGCATTTTCATTGCCAGCCCCGAATACAACGCATCGATAACGCCGCTCCTGAAGAACACACTCGATTGGATGTCGCGGGTGCGGGACGACGAAGAACCGGGGCTGGCGCTATTCAGGCGCCGCGTTCTGGCCATCAGCGGCGCCTCGGGAGGCAGATACGGAGCCATGCGCAGCCTCATCGCGCTGCGGCAGGTCCTGGAACTGGGCATGGGCGTGCTCGTGCTTCCCGATCAACTGGCGCTCAGCGGAGCTGACAAAGCGTTCGACGAAAATGGCGCGCTGCTGGACGCCGTGATGCGGGAGGTGCTCGGCGGCGTGGTCGACAAGTTCAGCGAAGCGGCGCTGCGCCTCGCTCCATGAGCATCCCTGCCGACATTGATGGCGCGCATTCGGAGGCCGCTAAGCGGCTGATCG
Source organism: uncultured Alphaproteobacteria bacterium (assembly GCA_963731855.1). Classification (GTDB taxonomy): domain Bacteria; phylum Pseudomonadota; class Alphaproteobacteria; order Rhizobiales; family Rhodomicrobiaceae; genus R-RK-3. The sequence goes on from CAVSXH010000009.1 coordinate 401,763, forward strand.
TCGCCCTCGATTTTCCCACGGCCGAAGCGGCGGCGCGGCTGGCTGGTCAATTGCAAGGCGATGTCGGGGTCTTCAAGATCGGACTCGAATTGGTCTACGCCGATGGTCTTGGCCTCGCGCGCCAACTCGCCGAGACGGGCCATCGGGTTTTCCTCGACGCCAAACTGCTCGATATTCCAAACACGGTGGAGCGCGCGACGGCGAATGCCGCCCGGCTCGGCGCGGCCTTTCTGACAATCCATGGCACCGACCGGAAGACCCTCGACGCGGCGATGCGCGGCCGGGGAGGCGCCGCGACCAAGCTGCTCGCGATCACCGTGCTGACCAGCCTGGACGAAGCCGACCTCAAGCAACAGGACATCGCGCTCAGCCCCGCTGAATTGGCTCTGCGCCGAGCGCGGCTAGCCAGGGATGCAGGTTTCGACGGTGTCGTCGCCTCGGCTCAGGAAGCGAGATCGATCCGCGCCGAATTGGGCGATGGCTTCCTGATCGTGACGCCCGGCATCCGCCCCACGGGAGCCGAGACGGGGGATCAGTCGCGCATCGTAACCCCTGCCGAAGCGATGACGCGGGGAGCGGATTATCTGGTCGTCGGCCGGCCGATTTCCGCTGCGCCCGATCCGCGCGGCGTGGCGCGCGCGATCATTGCCGAGATGGCGGCGGCGCTCGGCCGGCGGCATTAGGCTTCAAAGCGACGTGGATATCACTGTCAAATCGCCTACCCCGAGCGCCTTATTTCACCGCTGGCGGGCGCGGCGGCCGCCGAGGCGGTGAGCACGCGGTGGATTTCTTGAATGAGCGCCCTTTGCTCGATCGGCTTCGATGCATAGCCGCTCATGCCGAGCGATAGCAGGCGCTCCTTGTCGCCGCTCATCGCATCGGCGGTCAGGGCAATGACCGGAATGGCGCGCCAGGCTGTTTCTGCGGCGCGAATGTGCCGGATGGTTTCGGGGCCATCCATCACCGGCATGTGCACGTCCAGCAGCACCAGATCGAAGTGTCGTTCGGCAAGTCGGTCCAGGGCCTCTTTGCCGTTCGCGGCTTCCGTGACCACAACGCCGCTTGGAACGAGCAGCAGCCTGGCGACACTGCGATTGATGGCATTGTCATCCACCAGCAGGATTTTCAGCCCCTGCAATGCCGCGCTGCTGCCACGGCTTTCCTGGCTTGAGACCAGCGCCGGAACCATCCTTGGCGAGGAAGCCGCCGAAGCGCGAAAATTGAGGGTGAAGGTGCTTCCTGTGTCCGGTCGGCTGCTCACGGTGATGTCGCCGCCCATCATGCGGGCCAGCTTCCGCGAAATCGCCAGGCCGAGGCCGGTGCCGCCATATTGACGCGTCGTCGAGGCGTCGGCTTGCGAGAATTCGGCGAACAATCGCGCCTCTGCCTCGGCGTTGATGCCGATCCCGGTATCGCTGACGGCGACGCTGATCATGCATTCATCCGCATCGATCGGTTCATGCTGGACGCAGACGCTAACGCCTCCGACCTTGGTGAATTTGATCGCATTGGAGATCAGGTTGGCCACGCATTGATGGATGCGGACATAGTCGAATTTCAATATTTTTGGCACCAGATCGTCGATAATGACCGCCAGCTCGATCGATTTTTCCAGCGCTCGCGGCAGGAATAATTTGTGCAAATGGCGAAACACGCTCTCGATTTCGGCGTCGATCGGCAGGATGTCCAGCTTACCGGCTTCGATCTTCGACAGGTCGAGAACATCATTGAGCAGGGTCATCAAGGTCTGCCCGGAATCGAGGATCGTGCGCACGCATTCCGCTTGCGCCGCGGTGAGCCGATCATTCTCCAGAACCTGCGCCATCCCCAATATGCCGTTCAGCGGCGTGCGGATCTCATGGCTCATATTGGCCAGAAATGAGGATTTGGCTTCGTTCGAAGCCTCGGCGGCGCCCACGGCCCGGGTCAGCTCTTCCTGCGCGGCTCGAAGCCGGCGCACCATCAGCCGGTTCTGCTCTTCCGCCTTGCGCTGCTGGGTGATGTCTTCGTGGGTTGCCACCCAGCCGCCATCAGGCATCGACTGATGATGGATTTCGAATCACATCGCCGTTCATCAGTTCAACGATCCTGACTTCCGACACGGCGACCGTGTCCCGCCACGACTGATATTCCTCTCTTGGCATGGCGGGAGAGCTGCCCACCTGGTTTCTCAGATCGATGATGTCACCTAAACTCATTCCCGGCACGACGGATGCCGGTTCAAGACCATACATCTCAATGTGGCGTTTGTTGCAAATGACGAGCCGCTCCGCTCCGTCAAAAAAGCATAGACCCTGCGATATATTGTTGAGGGCGATGTCAAACTGAAGATTCCGCGTGTGAAGCATCAGTTTCTGCTGCTTCACGATTTCGAGTTGCTCCTTGAGCTGGGAATGAAGCTCTTCGCGTTCGGTGATGTCGTCATGCGTGGCGATCCAGCCGCCGCCAGCCATCGGCCGGTGATGAATGACGAATACACGGCCGTTCGTTTGCTTGACGATGGTATCGGTAGGAGCATCAGCGACATTAACGGCCTTACGCGAAGCGTAAAACTCATCAATCGACATAGAGGGAAGGCTGCCGGCCTGGTAACGCAGCTCGATGATTTCGCGCAGGGTCATACCAGGGCTGATAACTTCTGGCTGAGATTATACATCTCGGCAAATCGATCGTTGCAAATGATCAGGCGCTCATCTTGGTCGAAAAAGCACAGGCCCTCGGACATATGGTTCAACGCCGCGTCGAACTGCAGATTGCGCGCCCGCAGCGCTGCCTGTTGCACCTTGAGAAGTTCATATTGATGCCTGAGCTGCCTGTGCACAGTCTCCCTGTCGGTAATATCCTCGTAGGTGGCAATGCCTCCGCCACCGGGAACCGGACGCGAGGCATAGGCGATGATGCGGCCGTCGGAGAATTCGTGAATTGCGTTCGATGCCGCCGATCGGATCAGGCACTCTTCAAGCCCAGCTCCGTACCGCACAGGGGGAGCTGCTCGATTGGTGTTCCAGGCTTCACTTGCTCCGCGGTGAGGCGGTAAATCTCACGGTATCGCCGGTTGCAGAAAACAACCTCCCGCTTTTCGGAGAAGAGAACGATCCCTTGCTCCAACTTGTCCATCGCCCCGAACAACGGGGCCTGGCAGCGGTTTTCCAGATGGCGCAGCAATCGTAAACCGAGGATCGCGGCTGCGAAAGCCAGCGCCGCGATAGCGAGGATAATCGATGGCTGATAACCGACCCCGCTGAGCACGGCATGCACCTGTGTTGTCCAGCAAAGCGAATACGCTATCAAAAAGCGCTTTATGCCGGATTAATGTTGTTGCTATTGCCCGCTCCAGCCCCCCCGGTGTTTCCGGCCGTTTGGCGGTGATTGCATGCGCCGGATCGTGAGTCTCCGGGAGCGCCCTCACCGCAGTGGGTGCGGCGATGCCCGTGCGAGTCACCTTGCCGCCATCCATGCGGCAGCAGCGTCGAGCAGTTCGGCGAGAACGTCCGCATCCCTGCGCCCGGTGGCAGCGGGGACGTGGAACGCATGATCGGCATCTTGCGCGAGCTTCAATGTTGCCCGCGCTCCGAGCCCGGCGGCGACCGGCTTCAGCAGGTCAAGCGCCGCTAGCGGGTCGCGTGTGCCCTGCAGGAACAGCATCGGAATGTCCACTTCGGAGAGGTGCTCGGCGCGCGCCACCGAGGGCTTGCCGGCGGGATGGAGCGGAAACGCAAAAAAAACGAGCCCGCGCACGCCCGGCAAAGGCGCGATTGCCTGCGCCTGCGAGGTCATGCGCCCGCCGAACGACCTGCCGCCGGCGAACAAAGGTAGCTCTTCCGCGAGCCGCACTGCCCCGGCGACCGCCGCGTTCACGGCCGCATGCGCGACGGCGGGTGGATCGGTGCGCTTCGAGCCGCGCTCCATATAGGGAAATTGATAAAGCAGCGTCGCGACTGAGCGCTCGGAAAGCCCGTCCGCCAATGCTGTCATCGACCTGTGCGTCATGCCGGCTCCTGCCCCGTGCGCAAGTATGAGGCACGCCTGCGCTGCAGCCGGCCTGAGCCAAAGGCCGGAGATCGTTGCTCCACCGGCGATAGGGATGGTCACATTCTGCGCAGCAGTCATTCTGGCATCGAGGCCCCAGGCTTCAACCAGCGTGCCATCAACCGAGAAGCTTGTCCCCGCGAAGGCAGGGGGATGGACACCGGTTCGCGTCGCGAAAATGCGACCAGGCAAAGAACTAGAGCCCCGTTCCGGTTCAATCGGAACGAAAAGGCTCTAGGCGGTGATAAAGGCCAGCAGATCCGCATTGATCGTATCTGCCTCGGTCGTAGGCATGCCGTGCGGAAAGCCCTTGTAGGTCTTCAGTGTGGCATTCTTTAGCAGCTTTGCCGAAAGGGGCGCAGAATTGGCATAAGGCACGATCTGGTCGTCATCGCCATGCATCACCAACACCGGCACCGTGATTTTCTGCAGGTCCTCCGTGAAGTCGGTCTGGGAAAAAGCGACGATGCCGTCATAGTGCGCCTTTGCACCCCCCATCATGCCCTGACGCCACCAATTCCAAATGACCCCCTGCGAAGCCTTCGCACCGGGCCGGTTATAGCCATAGAACGGTCCGGCCGGAAGGTCGTAATAGAACTGGGGCCGGCTGGCGGCGAGCTGAGCCTGAAGCCCGTCGAAAACGTCCTTGGGCAACCCTCCTGGATTGGCTGCCGTCTTTACCATGAGCGGCGGCACCGCGCTGATGATTGCTGCCTTCGCCACCCGGCTTTCGCCGTGGCGCGCGATATAGTGCACGACTTCACCGCCGCCGGTCGAGTGACCGACATGCACAGCGTCGCGAAGGTCAAGATGGGCCGTCAGCGCCGCGAGGTCATCGGCGTAGTGATCCATATCATGACCGTCGCCCACTTGAGCGGAGCGTCCATGCCCCCGACGATCATGAGCTATGACCCGATAGCCGTGCTTGAGGAAGAACAGCATCTGCGCGTCCCAGTCGTCGGCCGAAAGCGGCCAGCCGTGGCTGAATACAATGGGCTGACCTTGGCCCCAGTCTTTGAAAAAGATCTCTGTGCCGTCTCCGGTTTTAATCGTAGCCATTTGGTGATTCCTTGACGGGTTGCGGAATGAGGCAGGTAAGCTGCGCCGAACTTTAGACGACAGCATGACACAGATGAGCAAAATCTAACATTGGCCCCGTGCCTTCGAACCTACGAACGGTCGAGCTCATGAACGGTGCGCAAGGTCGCCTTCGCGGTGATCGCCGACAGGGACTGAGAGGGTCCACCATCTGCAACCGTCCAGAAAGCGGACTAACAAGCTGCACCAAGTTGCGGAACCCGCTGCCCCGGATGCACGAAGTTGACGGCCCTGGTCTCCTGGCGGTACAAAATCCCCTGAAAGAGCTTGCCGATCGGCTCGCCGCGGCTTCGTCGGACATGCGGGTCTCCGGCGCCCGCTTTCCAGACCTCTGCACTGAAAGTTCCTCAATGACTGACTTTGAAGGCGTCGCTCCGGTTTTCGCCGGAGCTTTGACCGCTCACGGCTATACGGCTCTCACCCCGGTCCAGGAGGAAGTGCTGGCGGCGGAGCCGGGGGCCGACCTCTTGGTTTCGGCCCAGACCGGCTCGGGCAAGACGGTGGCCTTCGGCCTTGCGATGGCGCCGACGCTGCTCGGCGGCGCGGAGCGTTTCAGCGCGCCGGCCGATCCGCTCGCCCTCGTCGTCGCGCCGACGCGGGAGCTGGCGCTGCAGGTGACGCGCGAGTTCGAATGGCTGTTTGAGCCGGCCCGCGCGCGGATCGTCTCCTGCGTCGGCGGCATGGAAATGCGCAAGGAGCGGCGGGCGCTGGCCGATGGCGCGCATATCGTCGTGGGAACGCCCGGCCGGATTTGCGATCACATCAGGCGCGGTTCGCTCGACATGAATTCGATCCGCGTCGTCATATTGGATGAGGCCGACGAGATGCTCGATCTCGGCTTCCGCGAGGATCTGGAATTCATCCTCGGCGCGGCACCGGCCGAGCGGCGTACGCTGATGTTTTCGGCGACGATACCGGCCCCGATCCTTTCGCTCGCCAAGCGCTTCCAGCGCGACGCGCTGCGGATCTCGACCAAGGGCGAGAGAGAGCAGCATGCCGATATCGAATACCGCGCCATGCCGGTGTCGGAAAAAGAGCGCGAGCACGCCGTCATCAATGTGCTGCGCTACTTCGAGGCGAGCAACGCGATCGTGTTCTGCGCGACCCGGATCGGGGTGACGCATCTCTCAAGCCGGCTCGGCAATCGCGGCTTCTCCGTCGTCGCCCTGTCCGGCGAATTGAGCCAGAGCGAGCGCACCCATGCGCTGCAGGCGATGCGTGACGGGCGGGCGCGCGTCTGTGTCGCCACCGACGTCGCGGCGCGCGGGCTCGATCTGCCCAATCTCGACCTCGTCATCCATGCTGACCTGCCGCGCAACGGCGAGGCCCTGCTGCATCGCAGCGGCCGGACAGGCCGGGCCGGCCGCAAGGGGGTCAGCGCGATCCTTGTGCCGCACGCCAGACGGCGCGCCATGGAACGGCTGTTGCGCATGGCTAATATCCGCGCGCAATGGGCTCCCCCGCCGACCGCCGCCGCGATTCTGCGCCAGGACCGCGAACGGCTGATGAGCGACCCCAAGCTCAGCGCCGAGATCACCGAGGAGGAGCGTGCCTTCGCCGCCGAATTGCTGGCCCGCCATACGCCGGAGGAAATTGCGGCGGCCTATCTGCGCCAGAACCAGGCCGCGCGGCCAGCGCCCGAGGAATTCGTCGAAACCGCGCCCGCGCCGGACGATCCAAAGCCCGCCCGCAGCGATTTCGCCGGCGGGCAATGGTTCAAGCTCAATGTTGGGCGCAAGCAGAACGCCGAGCCGCGCTGGCTGCTGCCTCTCATCTGCCGTGCCGGCGGGATCACCAAGCGGCATGTCGGCGCCATTCGCATCCACGAGAATGAAAGCCGTTTCGAAGTCGCACCCAACGTCGCGCAGGACTTCATCGCCAGCGTGGCGCGCGCGGGTGGCGGCGAGAAATCGGTCACGATCACGCGCGCCGACGGGCCCCAGGATGACGCGCCGGGGCGCGCGAACACGCGACATCGCGGCCGGGAGCCGGCATTGACCCGTGCCGATGGACGTCAAGCCGATGCACCCAGCCGCGCGAAAAGTTGGCGCGCAGGCAAGGAGGCTGGAGGCGGCAAGCCATTCGCCAAGCGACCGCCGAAGCAAGCCAATGAACGGTCTTTCGCCAAGCCGGTGCACGGCAAGCGGAAGGAGCGGACCTGATCAGCGGGCCGAGTTATGGCGTCCCGCGAACATGGGGAGTTGAGTTATGGAAAAACGCAAATTAGGCAGTCAGGGGCTGGAAGTCTCGGCGCTCGGGCTTGGCTGCATGGGCATGAGCTGGGCCTATGGGCAAGGCGACGATGTCGAATCGATTGCGACCATCCACCGGGCCATCGAACTCGGCATTAATTTCTTCGACACTGCCGAAATTTACGGGCCGTACGAGAATGAAAAGCTGTTGGGGCGAGCCTTGGCGGGCAAGCGCGACGGCGTGGTGATCGCCACGAAGTTCGGCTTCAAAATCGTCGACGGTAAGAACGCCGGTCTCGATAGTCGCCCGGAGCATGCCAAGGAAGTCTGCGAGGCGTCACTGAAGCGGCTCGGCGTCGACACGATCGACCTGTTCTATCAGCATCGCGTCGACAAGGCCGTCCCCATCGAGGAAACGGTCGGCGCGATGGCCGAGCTGGTCGCGGAGGGCAAGGTGCGGTATCTCGGCCTTTCCGAAGCCTCGGCCGCTACGATCCGCCGTGCCCATGCGGTGCATCCGATCAGCGCGCTTCAAAGCGAATATTCGCTGTGGGAGCGCAATATCGAGGCGACTACGCTGCCCGTCTGCCGCGAATTGGGCATCGGGCTCGTGCCTTATTGCCCGCTCGGGCGCGGGTTTCTTACCGGCGAGGCGAAGCGGGCCGAGGACTATCCGGAGGGGGACTACCGGCGCGGCGATCCGCGTCTCCAGGGTGAGAACTTCGATAGCAACATCAAGCTCGTCGAAGCCGTACGCGCTCTGGCCTCCGCGAAGGGCGCGACGCCCGCGCAGGTCGCCCTGGCCTGGCTGCTCGCGCAAGGACCGGACATCGCTGCCGATACCAGGCACGAAGCGCCGGCGCTACCTCGAAGAGAATGCCGCCGCCACCGAACTGCGACTCTCGGCCGCCGACCTGCAGCAATTGGAGGCCGCCGCGCCGCGCGGTCAAACCGCCGGACCGCGCTATGGTGAGCGCATGATGGCGCAGCTCGACCGCTGACCTGCAGAAAGTCGCACCGCGAGAACGATAAAGACGAGAACCGTGATCGGCTCTCCGTCAACGATCAAGGCCAAAAAAATCCCTCGCTTATCGCGACGGGGGATCGCGGCAAGCGAGGGGAGGGGGAGGAAGGCGCTATTTCGTCTTGCGGCAGCTCACGGCACGGCAGCATTTGCCGGTGAACTCGGCGCAGTAAGGTTTCTCACCCGTCTTGCATTTCGGGACGATCTTCGGTGAGCATTTCAGCGTCGGAACGGGGGTCGCTGTTCCGGGTTGCGAGCCATCGATCCGGCCCGCCTCTGCGTCGACTGCGGCGGCGCACATGATGAACATGGCAAGGCTTGCGCGTCTGGCCAGGCGCTGTAAGGCTGCGAGGTTGCTCTTCCCTCCTGCTTTGAAATCATGCATTCACCAGCACCCCTCCTACCGCAAGCCAAGCCCTTGCAAGCTTGGTCGCGGCGCGAGGGAAACCGGTTCAAAATAAGCTCAGCGCCAAGCCTTTTCCATTCTTACAGCTTCACTAAGGCAGGATCGCCTTAGTGGAAGGTTATGCCACCAACACCGACGTCATCCCGGCGAAGGCCGGGATCCAGTAAACGCCAGAGTTGCTGCGGGATACCGGATCCCGGCCTTCGCCGGGATGACGAAAGGTGTATTCATCCTATTCTGATAGGCTGACAGGGTGATGTTCGACCTCGCCTTTGCCGGCAGTGCTTTGCTGGAAAATGTTCAGAGCAGCTTGCCCGGATTGAGGATGCCGCGCGGATCGAACAGATCCTTGATCTTCCGCATCAGCTCCATTTCGAGCGGCGATTTCACCTTCGGCAGCAGGTCGCGCTTTTGCCGGCCGATACCATGCTCGGCGCTGATCGAACCGCCTAGTTCCAGCACGATCGCGTTGACGGCGCTGGAAAAATCTCCCCAGCGCGCCAGGAAAGCGGCTTTGTCCGCCCCTGCCGGCTGGCTCACGTTGAAATGGATGTTGCCGTCGCCATAATGGCCGAAAGGCACCGGCCGGCAATCCGGCATGATCGCTTTTACGGCGGCGGTGGCCCGGCTGAGGAACATCGGCAGGTCGGCGACAGGCACCGAAACGTCCGACTTGATGCTGCCGCCCTCGTGGAGCTGGACTTCCGAAAGCATCTCCCGAAGCCGCCAAAATTCGGCGGCCTGGGCGAGCGACGCCGCGATCACTGCATCCGCAACGATGTCCGTCTCGACCGCCTCCACCAGCAGCGCTTCGGCGCGGACCGGGGCTTCGTCGGCGCGCTGGCTGGCGATTTCGATCAGCGCGTACCACGGATGCGGCGCCGCCAGCGGATCGCGCGCGCCGTCCGCGTGGCGAAGCACGAACTCGATGCCTATGCGCGGTATGAGTTCGAAGGCGGTCAGCTCACCCGCGCCCGTCTCCAGCGCCAGGTCGAAGAAGCGCGCCGCGTCCTCGACGCTGGCAAAGCCCACAACGGCCGTGGCCTTGCTTTTCGGCGGCGGCAACAGCCGGAGCACCGCCGCCGTGATGATTCCGAGCGTGCCTTCCGAACCGATGAACAGGTCGCGTAGGTCGTAGCCGGTATTGTCCTTGCGCAGCGCGCGCAGGCCGTCCCAGACGCGGCCATCGGCCAACACCACTTCGAGCCCCAGCACCTGGCTGCGCGCATTGCCGTAGGCGAGCACCTGCAGCCCACCCGCATTGGTGGCGAGATTGCCGCCGATCTGGCAGGAGCCTTCGGACGCGATACTCAGCGGGAACAGGCGTCCGACATCTTCCGCCGCTTTCTGCGCCCCCGCGAGCGTCACGCCGGCCTCGGCGATCAGCACATTGCCGCGCGGATCGACGGAGCGGATGCGGTTCAGCTTTTCGAGGCTCACGACGATCTCGTTGCCGAACGGAATTTGCCCGCCGACCAGCCCGGTATTGCCGCCTTGCGGGACGATCGGCCGTGCCGGTTTCGTTCGCCAGCGCCAGAATGCGCGAGACCTCCTCGGTGGTGCCCGGCTTCAGGATGAGCGGCGTCTTGCCTTGATAGAGGCGGCGGTGTTCGATGAGATAGGGCTCCATCGCGGCGGGGTCGGTCAGAGCGTATTTTTCGCCGACGATGGCGATGAAACGCGCCACCGTTTCAGGCGACGGCGCGGCGATCGTGGGCGGGGTGGATTGCATGGCGTTTCCTCAAGCAGGACGCGAAGCGGCGGCGCGGCGCAGCCGGTCATTGATTGCTTCCCCCAGACCTTGCTCAGGGATCGGTGAGACCGCAATCATCTCAGGGCCGGCGGCATCGAGGCGGCGCAGATGGGCGAAGAGGTTGGCCGCGGCCTCGCGCAAATTGCCGGTCTCGCTCAGGTTCAAGCAATCGGCGTCGCAGCTTTCATGGGGGCCGAAGGCGAGAAACGCCTCGCCGCGCCAGGGCACAGCCGCGTCGAGGCGGAGATGGGCGCGCGGCGCATAGTGCGAGGCCAGCATTCCCGGCGCTTGCGCGGCAGACTTCGAGGCTGGCGCTGCGAGCGCTGTTTCCAGGACAGCTTCGATGGCGTCGCGGGGCACCGCACCGGAGCGCAGCAATACCGGGCCGGAAGCGCCGAAGCCGATGATAGTCGACTCCAGACCTTCCATGCTCGGCGCCGCCATCCAGGATGAGATCGACGCTGTCGCCGAAATCGGCGGCGACATGCTGGGCGGTTGTGGCGCTCACCCGGCCGGAAACGTTGGCGCTCGGCGCTGCGATCGGGACACCCGCCGCTTCGATCAGCGCGCGCGCGACCGGGTGCGAGGGCACGCGCAGCGCCACCGTCGGCAGACCGGCGCTGACGAGGTCGGCGAGCGGCGCATCCGGCCGGCGCGGCAGGACGAGGGTCAGCGGACCCGGCCAGAATACCTCCGCTATTCCGCGCGTATTCCGCGCGAATTCCGCATAGGTTTCCGCCTGCGTAATGTCGCCTACATGCACAATCAGCGGGTTGAAACGCGGCCGACCCTTCGCCTCGAAGATTTGCGCCACGGCTTCGCCGCTCCGAGCATCCGCGCCGAGGCCGTACACGGTCTCAGTAGGAAAGGCCACAAGGCCGCCCGCACGGATGATATGAGCCGCGCGTTCCAGCATATCGGGCGAAAACTTTGCGATATTTGCCATTTTACTCAAGTTGCTGGACACTGCTAACAAGTGGCGCGTCCCATCACGGGAACCTACCTTGCGGTTAAACGCATTCCCTATACATTATATGGTTAACCAAAGCTGCCGGAAACGGGCGGCAAACCCGTCTCGGGAGGATCGATGGCTTACAAGGCACCCGTCTCCGATATTCTGTTCACGCTCGATCATATTGCCGGCTTTTCCGGTCACCTCGAATCCGGCGTTTTCGGTGATCTGGACCGCGCCACAGTTGAAGCGGTGCTCGACGAAGCCGGCCGTTTCGCCGCCGAGGAACTCGCGCCGATAAACCGCAGCGGCGACGAGCAACGAGCGCAACTGAAAGACGGAGAGGTGGTGCTGCCACCCGGCTGGAAGGAAGCTTATGCCAAATTCGTCGAGGCAGGCTGGAATGCGCTGCCTTCGCCTGCGCAATTCGGCGGACAGGAGCTGCCGGTCGCCGTCGCCATGGCGGTCACAGAGATGTGGAACGGCGCGAACATGGCATTCGGGCTCAATCCGCTGCTGACGCAGGCCGGGGTGGAGGCGGTGACGCAAATACGGCTCCGAGGAACTGAAAGCGAAATATCTGCCAAAGATGATATCGGGCGAATGGACCGGCTCGATGCAGCTCACCGAGCCGCATGCCGGGTCGGACCTGCGCTTCCTGAAGACCCGCGCCGTCCCGCAGGGCGACGGCACCTACCGCATCAGCGGGACGAAGATCTTCATCACCTTCGGCGATCACCCGCTCACGGAAAATATCATCCATATCGTCCTCGCCCGCCTGCCTGACGCGCCGCAGGGCACGCGCGGCATTTCGATGTTCCTGATCCCGAAATTCCTGGTCAATGACGATGGCTCGCTTGGGGCGCGCAACGACGTCCGCTGCGCCAAGCTGGAGCATAAACTCGGCATTCACGGCAGCCCGACCTGCGTGCTGAACTATGGCGATGCAGGCGGCGCGATCGGCTGGATGATCGGCGAGCCCAATCGCGGCCTGCAATATATGTTCACCATGATGAACCAGGCGCGGCTCGGCGTCGGCGTGCAAGGCGTCGGGCTGGCGGAACATGCATTTCAGGATGCGCTCGCCTATGCGCGTGACCGCAAGCAGGGGAGCATGGAGACGACGCCCGACAACGACATGACGCCGATCATCAACCATCCCGACGTGCGCCGGATGCTGCGTCTCGATGAAGGCGAAAATCGCAGCCGCGCGGGCCATCTGCGCCACCAACGCCGTCGCGATCGACATCGCCAAGCATGGCCGCGACGACGCCACACGCGCCAAGGCCGACGCGCTCGCCGCGCTGCTGACGCCGATCTCCAAGAGCTTCGGGTCGGATATCGCGGTCGAGGTCGCCTCGGAAGGCATCCAGGTGCATGGCGGCATGGGTTTCATCGAGGAGACCGGCGCGGCGCAGCATTATCGCGACGCGCGTATCGCGCCGATCTATGAAGGCACCAACGGCATTCAGTGCGTCGATCTGGTCGGGCGCAAGTTGCCCATGAATGGCGGCGAGACGGTCCGCGCGTTCATCGGCGAATTGAAGGAGACGGTATCCCAGGTCAGGGAATCGAACGAGCCCGCTTTCGGCGCTATGGCCGCGTGCCTCGCAGATGGCGTCGCCGATCTGGAGGAAACCACCGGCTGGATGCTGCGAAAGCTCGCCGAGGCGCCGAAAGCCGCCTTTGCGGGTGCGACGACCTACGGCCGGCTGTTCGCGCTGACCGCGGGCGGCGTGTTCCTCGCGCGCGGCGCGCTGGCGGCGGCGCGCGGGGCAAATGGCGGCGGGGCACACATCACCCTCGCCCGGCACTTCGCCGAAACCCAGGTGCCGCTGACGTCCGGACTTAAATCGGTGATCTACAACACCCACGAAACCGTACTTGGCGAGACCGCCGAGGCGGCGCTGGCCTGATCGAGAAAGGCGCGCAAGCATCATGGACACGCTCGACGGCAAGACGCTTTTCATCACCGGTGCCAGCCGGGGTATCGGACTGGCGATCGGTTTGCGCGCGGCACGCGACGGCGCGAATGTCGCCATCGCGGCGAAGACCGCCGAGCCGCACCCCAAGCTCGAAGGCACGATCTACACGGCGGCAGCTGAGATCGAAAAAGCGGGCGGAAAGGCCTTGCCGCTGATCTGCGACATCCGCCACGAAGAGCAGGTCGCGGATGCTGTCGCGAAGACCGTGGCGGCCTTTGGCGGCATCGACATCTGCGTCAACAATGCGAGCGCCATCTCACTGACCGACACGCTCGCCACCGACATGAAGCGCTTTGATCTGATGCATCAGATCAACACACGCGGCACATTCCTCACCTCGAAGCTGTGCATCCCGCATCTGGCGAAGGCAGCGAACCCGCATATTCTGATGCTGTCGCCGCCGCTCGACATGAAGCCGAAATGGTTCGCCGGCCACGTCGCCTATTCAATAGCGAAATATGGCATGAGCCTTTGCGTGCTCGGCCTTGCGGAGGAATTGAAGCCGCAAGGCATCGCCGTGAACGCACTTTGGCCGCGCACCCCGATCGCGACCGCCGCCGTCAGTAATTTGCTTGGCGGCGAGGCTCTCGTGCGCGCCAGCCGGACGCCGGAGATCGTTGCCGACGCCGCGCATCTGATTTTCACCCAAGGCTCGCGCGAGTTCACCGGGCGCTTCTGCATCGACGACACGCTGCTGACCGAATATGGCGTCACCGAATTCGACCATTACCGTGTCGACCCAAGCCGCGACTTGGCGCCGGATTTCTTCGTGCCGGAGGACAGCATTCCGCCAGTCAGCTTGAAGGCGGTAGGGAGTTAGAGACCGACGCGCCAGCGGAACGCTTTGCTTCCTCAGCCGGTTCTCTACGGTAGCCGCCCCTTGCCGAATCCGCGAAATCATGGTCACGTTCCCGCATGACGACGTTGTACCTCACGCATCCGAGTTACCTCGATCACGACACTGGCCCCGGTCATCCGGAGCGGCCGGATCGTATGCGGGCGCTGGAAAAAGTGCTCGCCCATGAGCTGTTCGCCGGCTTGAAGCGCGAAGAGGCTCCCAAAGGCGACGACGAGGCCATCGCCCGCGTTCACCCGACCGCCTATATCGAGGCGCTGCGGTCGATGGCGCCCGATCGCGGCCTTGTCTACATCGACGGCGACACGCCGATGTCGCCCGGCACGCTGAACGCGCTCTATCATGGGGTAGGAGCCGCGATCCGCGCTACCGACGCGGTGATGGGCGGCGAGGTTGCCAATGCCTTTTGCGGCGTGCGTCCGCCGGGACATCACGCCGAGCCCAACCGGGCGATGGGGTTCTGCTTTTTCAACAATGTCGCCATCGCAGCCGAGCACGCACGCGCCAGGCATGGCGCCGAACGGGTCGCCGTGGTCGATTTCGACGTGCATCACGGCAACGGCACGCAAGCCGCCTTCTGGTCCGACCGCAATCTGTTCTACGCGTCGACGCATCAGATGCCGCTCTACCCGGGGACGGGACACCCGAGCGAGACCGGCGTCGCCGGCAATATCGTCAATGCGCCGCTGCGTTCCGGAGACGGGGGGCCGCAGTTCCGTGATGCATTCCGCAGCCGTATCCTGCCGGAACTGACGAATTTCGCGCCGGACCTGCTGGTGATTTCGGCCGGCTTCGATGCACATCGCGATGACCCCCTGGCGAGCCTCGAACTCGTCGAGGACGATTTTTCGTGGGCCACCTATAAGCTTGCCGAGATCGCCGCCAAACATGCCAGCGGGCGGATCGTCTCCGTGCTGGAAGGCGGCTATGATTTGAGCGCGATGGCGCGCTCGGCGGGCGTACATGTGGGCGCCTTGATGGATGTGGGCAGCTAACCCACCTGCCTCGCGAAGATCTCAACCAAGAAGGAAAAGCATATGGGCCAATCCTCTGCCCCGCACGCAGACATTCAGACCATGACTTTCGAACAGGCGCTGAAGGAGCTTGAGCAAATTGTCGGCAAGCTCGAACGCGGCGATGTCGAATTGGAACCGTCGATCGAGCTTTACGAGCGCGGCGAGGCGTTGCGCGTTCATTGCGAAAAGCTGCTGCAGCGAATCGAGGCGAAGGTCGAGAAAATCACGCTCGATGCGCAAGGCGTGCCGAACGGAAGTGTGCCCCTTGATGCCGGGCAGTGACATATTGTCTCAAAATTGTGACATTCACGCGTGGTTTAGCGAGGAATTCCATAAATCTGGGCTATAAATCGGAACAGGTGATTTAGCCGCTGCAGCTAAGCGGCGAAGCAATCGCGAGGAAGTTCCACAGTGACTGGTTCCAGTAAAACACCCCTTCTCGATCAAATCCGCATGCCTTCCGATCTCCGCAAGTTCAGCGAAAAAGACCTAGGCGAGGTCGCCGCAGAGTTGCGGCAGGAAACCATCGACGCCGTTTCGGTCACCGGCGGCCATCTCGGCGCGGGGCTGGGCGTGGTCGAGCTGACGGTGGCGCTGCATTATCTGTTCGACACGCCGCGCGACAAGCTGATCTGGGATGTCGGCCACCAATGCTACCCGCACAAAATCCTGACCGGGCGCCGTGACCGCATCCGCACGCTGCGTCAGGGTGGCGGGCTCTCCGGCTTCACCAAGCGCGCCGAGAGCGAATATGATCCCTTCGGCGCGGCGCATTCGTCGACTTCGATTTCAGCCGGGCTCGGCATGGCGGTGGCGCGCGATCTCAATCAACAGGCGCATAATGTGATCGCGGTGATCGGCGACGGCGCGATGAGCGCGGGCATGGCCTATGAGGCGATGAACAATGCCGGCGCGATGGACAAGCGGCTGATCGTCATCCTCAACGACAACGATATGTCGATCGCCCCGCCCGTCGGCGCGCTCAGTGCCTATCTCGCCCGCATCAATTCCAGCCAGACATATCTTGCGATCCGCGATTTCGTCAAACAGCTGGCCAATCGCCTGCCGAAAGATTGGGAGCGCCGCGCCGCACGCGCTGAGGAATATACGCGCAGCTTCTGGGCGGGCGGGCTGCTGTTCGAGGAGCTCGGCTTCTATTATGTCGGGCCGGTGGACGGGCATAATCTCGACCATCTCCTGCCCGTTCTGCGCAATGTTCGTGACGCCGATGTCGGTCCGGTTCTCATTCATGTCGTGACCCAGAAGGGAAAGGGCTACGCACCGGCGGAGAGGTCGGCGGACAAATATCACGGCGTTAACAAGTTCAATGTCATTACAGGCGCGCAGGCCGTCTCGAAGCCGAATGCGCCCAGCTACACCAAGGTTTTCGCGCAATGCCTCATCCAGGAGGCGCGCAAGGACGACAAAATCGTCGCCATCACGGCGGCGATGCCGGGCGGCACAGGCCTCGATCTGTTCGCGCGCGAATTCCCGGAGCGCTGCTTCGATGTCGGCATTGCTGAGCAGCACGGCGTCACCTTCGCGGCGGGGCTGGCAACAGAAGGCTTCAAGCCGTTCGCGGCAATCTATTCGACCTTCCTGCAGCGTGCCTATGATCAGGTGGTGCATGATGTCGCCGTGCAGAAGCTGCCGGTGCGCTTTGCCATCGACCGGGCAGGTCTGGTTGGCGCCGACGGGCCGACCCATGCCGGCTCGTTCGATGTTGCCTATCTCACCTGCCTCCCCGGTTTTGTCGTCATGGCCGCGGCTGACGAAGTTGAGCTGAAACACATGGTCGCGACCGCAGCCGCCATCGACGACCGCCCGAGCGCCTTCCGCTATCCGCGCGGCGAGGGGTGGGGGCTGGACATGCCGGAAGAGGGGCAACCGCTGGAAATCGGGCGCGGGCGTATACTGCGCGAGGGTTCGGCCGTTGCGCTCCTGTCCTTCGGCGGGCGGCTCGCCGAATGCCTGATCGCGGCGGACCAACTCGCCGCGCGAGGCTTATCCGCAACCGTGGCGGATGCGCGTTTCGCCAAGCCGCTCGATCACGACCTCATCCGGCAGCTTGCCCGCCATCATGAGGTGGTAGTGAGCGTCGAGGAGGGAGCACGCGGCGGCTTTGGCGCGCATCTGTTGCAGTTTCTGGCCGAGGACGGGCTGCTGGACGCCGGCTTGAAAATCCGTACGCTGCATTTGCCGGACCGTTTCATCGATCAGGACAAGCCCGAGCGCATGTATGAGCAGGCGGGCCTGGATGCGGGCGGCATCGTCCGAATGGTGCTGCTGGCTCTCAATCCTGACTTTAGAAACAGGCACGAGCAAACAATTGCCTGAAATACTAGAGCTATTTCCGCTCCGATTAAATCGGAACGGCGCTCTAGCGGGTTGTTTGGTCGCATTTCGCGACGCGAACCGTCATCCATCCCCCGCGTGCGCGGGGACATGCTTTGCTGGAAAATGCTCGAGGAGAACGCGCAATGCTATTGGTTAAGACAGTCCTTGCACAAAGTCAGATTGATGGCTTCGGTCTGTTTGCCGATCAAGATATTCCCGCCGGAACCCTCGTATGGAATTTCGATCCGCGTGTTGATCTGTCGCTGGAGGCACCGCAAATCGAAAAGCTTTCACCGGCTTTCAAGGAATACTTCGAGAAATATGCCTATCTCGACGTGCGCCTTCGGAAATACGTCATATGCGGGGATGATGCGCGGTTCGTAAATCATTCCGACGAGCCGAACCTGGTCGGCATCTATACGGTCGGAAGAGAATACGGCATCGACATAGCCCTTCGCGAAATCAAGCAGGGTGAAGAGCTGACAAGCGATTATAGTTCGTTCGACGCCGATTTTGGCAGCAAGCTAAATCTACCGACGCACATGCATGTCTAAAGCAACTCGTCGGCTGGTGATCACGCGCCTTCGTCCGAGTTCCAATCAGTAATTGCTCGACGCTCCCCATGGCCGGGCCCGCGCACGCGGCTCGAAAGTGAGCCGCGGCGGGGCGTCGGGATTTATGTCCGCATTTCACCGACCAGTGGGTTCGCTCCGGCGCCAATGAATGTGCCTTTGAAATCGACGTCAAAATCGAAATAGTTACACGTCAATTCTTCGCCGGCCGCAATATCGCGTAAAGCGTAACCGGAGTAGAACTCCTCGAAATTCGCGTTCGGAGCCTCCGCATGGTTCATAAATCGGCCGTTGTCGAGCTCGAGCACCCAGGTGTCCGGCATGTCCCGGTGGCGATAGCAATAACGCTGAATAAAATCATCCATGTGGAGCGGCCAGCCCGCAACGTCGCCCTCGCTAAAGAGAACGTCGAATTTGGGATCGAGCCTCCAGATCAAGTCGCCCTTCCTAATCGGATCAGCAGCAAATACGCCAATTCCCTCGATTGAGCTGTTCGAAAGGTACGTGCGGACAAGCATCATTGTCTCAAAAATCCTCCGGTGGTTTCAGGCTGGGGACTCAGCCAGGGCATCACTCTTTACGCTCTCCAAATTTTTTTTCGAGATAATTTTGAAAAGCTTTGGCGAGGCGGCCGGAAGCACATTCCGGCGCGAAGTCTCGGTCAGCGGCTCTTGCTGTTTCCGAGGTCTGATCTCCAACGCTGACCACGCACATTCGGGGCGGATATTGCCGATCCTGTCCGCGGCAGTTGGATCTATGCTGGCCTCTACTCGGCGAGCGAGACCATCCGCTGGGAAAGCGGCAGTCGTTGCCGCAATTGGCGGCCAAGCCAACTCGGATCGCATCATCATCACCCAGGGAGCCGATTTGCGGGTGTTAGCTCGTCGCCGCGCGAGCGGCTGATGTCAGGAAATCGTCGAGGGGAGGGCGGCAGATCAGCACAGCAACTTCGACCAGGCGCGCCGCGCCGGTGACTGAAAAGGTGATCTCAACAACGGTATGCGCTGGCTGGTTTCATGGCGCCGCGTGCGTCGCTGAAACATATGCCAGGGTAACGGCTTCATCGGGTAAGGGCCGAGCGGCGTGCGGGGTCGATCAAGCACGCGCGTGCTCCTGCGCCTGCGGCAATCATTCGAACCTAGGCTCCGTTCACTGCGATGGAAAAAATTTTTCTTGCCTGTATCCCAATGGCGTCATGGCCGGTGATGATAGCAACTCCGCGAGCAGCCGCAAGCGCATCTTTCACAAAAAGGACGCAATACGAACAAGGAGGTAGATTGGGGCTACGCGCATTAACTTGCATGGGAAATGCGGCCCAGGCGACGGCATGGACATCCACAGCAGCTGGATCGGATGAATTTTAGCTCCGACGCCTTTTCCGAGGAACCACCCGCTCGCTATGCGGCCCCATCTCATCCAGGGTCGGCTTATGCGGGCGTGACATCGGGTCGATGCGCTTCTGCCGGACGTCGCCTCTGCCGCCGGCCCGCGCAGCCTTACCGGCGCGCTCCTCGACATCCGACTGTCGCGCCAGCGGGTCGTCGGCGAGCACCAGCTCGACCTGGCGCAGGCGCTTGATTTCGTCGCGGAGGCGGGCGGCGTCTTCGAAGTCCAGATTGGCGGCGGCGTTGCGCATCCGCGTTTCCATGTCGGCGATGACCGCGCCGAGATTGTGCCCGATCAGCGGCGCGCCGTCCTCGGCGAAACCGACGCCGGCATCCACCAGTACGTGGTCGCGCTCATAGACGCTGGACATGATGTCGCCGATATTCTTGCGGATCGATTGCGGCGTGATGCCGTTGGCGAGGTTGAACGCGACCTGCTTTTCGCGGCGGCGGTCCGTCTCGGCGATGGCGCGTTCCATCGAGCCGGTCATATTGTCCGCATAGAGCACGACGTGGCCATCGACGTTGCGCGCGGCGCGTCCGATGGTCTGCACCAGCGAGGTTTCGGAGCGCAGAAAGCCTTCCTTGTCGGCGTCGAGAATGGCGACCAGCCCGCATTCCGGGATGTCCAGGCCCTCGCGCAGCAGGTTGATGCCGATCAGAATGTCGAACGCGCCGAGCCGCAGGTCGCGGAGGATCTCGATGCGCTCCAGCGTCTCGACGTCGGAATGCATGTAGCGCACGCGCAGGCCCTGCTCGTGCATGTATTCGGTGAGGTCTTCGGCCATGCGCTTGGTCAGCGTGGTGACGAGCGCGCGATAGCCTTGGGCGATGGTCTTGCGGCATTCGTCGATGAGGTCGTCCACCTGCGTCTTGGCGGGGCGGATCTCGACCGCCGGGTCGGTAAGGCCGGTCGGGCGGATGACCTGTTCGGCGAACACACCGCCGGTTTGGTTCAGCTCCCAGCCGCCGGGCGTTGCCGACACATAGACGGTCTGCGGACGCATGGCGTTCCACTCCTCGAATTTGAGCGGGCGGTTGTCCATGCAGGAGGGCAGGCGGAAGCCATGCTCGGCGAGCGTCCATTTGCGGCGCCGGTCGCCGTTGAACATGGCGTTAAGCTGGCCGATGGTGACGTGGCTTTCATCCACGAAGACCAGCGCATTGTCGGGCAAATATTCGAACAGGGTCGGCGGCGGCTCGCCCGGCTGGCGTCCGGTCAGCCAGCGCGAATAATTCTCGATGCCGGCGCACGAACCGGTCGCCTGCATCATCTCCAGGTCGAAATTGGTGCGCTGCTCCAGCCGCTGCAATTCCAGCAGCCGGCCGGCGCCGTTCAGCTCGGCGAGCCGCCGCTGCAATTCGTCCTGAATGCCCTTGACGGCCTGATTGAGCGTCGGCTTGGGCGTCACATAATGCGAATTGGCGAAAATCTTGACGCTGTCGAACTCGTTGGTCTTCTCGCCGGTGAGCGGATCGAATTCGCTGATCGTT
This sequence comes from uncultured Alphaproteobacteria bacterium, assembly GCA_963731855.1. Classification (GTDB taxonomy): domain Bacteria; phylum Pseudomonadota; class Alphaproteobacteria; order Rhizobiales; family Rhodomicrobiaceae; genus R-RK-3. The sequence goes on from CAVSXH010000009.1 coordinate 422,862, forward strand.
TCGATCTCGTCGCCGAACATCGAAACGCGCCAGGCACGGTCTTCCAGATGCGCCGGGAAAATCTCAACCGTGTCGCCGCGCACCCGGAATGAGCCACGCGCGAAATCCATATTGTTGCGCTTGTAATGCAGCGCGACGAGATCGGCGAGAAGCTGGCGCTGCTGCACGCGCGCGCCGACGCTTCAGCTCGAACGTCATCGCCGTGTAGGTCTCGACCGAGCCGATACCGTAAATGCAGGACACCGAAGCGACGATGATCACGTCGTCGCGCTCGAGCAACGCGCGGGTGGCGGCGTGGCGCATCCGGTCGATCTGCTCGTTGATCGAGGATTCCTTCTCGATATAGGTGTCGGTGCGCGGGACGTAGGCCTCAGGCTGGTAGTAGTCGTAATAGGAGACGAAATACTCCACCGCATTTTGCGGAAAGAAGTTCTTGAACTCGCCATAGAGCTGCGCGGCAAGAGTCTTGTTCGGCGCCAGAATCAGCGCCGGTCGCTGGGTGCGCGCGATCACCTGCGCCATGGTGAAGGTCTTGCCGGAACCGGTAACGCCGAGCAGCACCTGATCGCGCTCATGCTGCGCGACGCCCGCGACAAGCTCTTCGATGGCGGTCGGCTGGTCACCTTTGGGATCGAATTCGGAAACCAGGTCGAAACGAATGCCGCCTTCCGATTTCTCCGGCCGTTCTGGCCGGTGCGGCATGAACATCGGCATCGCCCCAGACACGATCGGGTGGCTCGCCATCGTGGGCAGCAGCGCGGTGCTGGTCACCGGCGCCAGCGGGCCGGCCTGGTAAAGGCCGGCGGGCGCTTCGGCTAGGCGGATTTTCGGTTTGCGTGGCATGGCTGCGCTCTGGGATTCGCTTGTGTTGGCTCAACCGCAATGTAGTGAGGCGCGCCGGACATCGCAAATTCTCGTTGCCCGGTGTCGCGCCGTTACGCCTATGCGTGCCGAGCCGGGGTTATGACAATATTCGTCTGCGTTTTAATTTAAGTTTTATCAATCCTGTGCTATAGCTCAGAGTAATAGAAGAATTGTTCAGAGGGGAGCAGCAATGCGCTTTATATATACTGTTGCTTTGCTGGTTGCAGCCGTCATTGATATTGGATCTGCCCGATGCCCAGACGATGAACAAACTGGGCATACTGACGGGCGCTAAAAACAGCACCTATTTTGAATTCGGCGAAGACATAAACAATCTCATCACTTCCGCCTGCGGAGCTAAGGTGGAAGTCTACGAGACGATCGGCTCCCTCGACAATTTAAAGAAGCTCAGGAAACAGCCATTCGTGCAACTGGCAATGGTCCAGCATGACGTTTTGTCATTCATAAAAGTATTTAGGCAAGACGACAAAGAGCTTCAGGATTGGGCTGACAAATACAGGTATGTATTTTCATTATACCCGGAAGAAGTCCATATTCTGACGAGAAAAAACAGCGGCATCGACAGCATAGAACAGCTCAGCGGAAAACGGGTCGCGATAGGTTTGGTCAATAGCGGCACGCACCTTACTGCAACGATGCTGCTCAACCTTGTCGGCACCACGATCCGCCCGATCGAACTGTCTCCGGAAGCAGCAATCGAGAAATTGGCTTCCGAAACCGCCGACAAATCAGAATTGGACGCCGCTTTCTATGTCGTTGGAAAGCCGACGCAGATACTGGCAGCAGATAACCGGAAATATTCCAACTTGAAACTGGTGTCGGTCAATAACAAGGAGGCCCTGACGCTCTATCAGGCAGCGACAATCGGGCCGGATGACTACGGATGGCTGACGGGGCGGGTGCAAACCGTTTCGGTAAACTCGGCGTTGATCAGCTTCGATTTCAAGGAAGAGCAATGCCACAATGTAGCGATGGTGGCCCGGCAGATATCGGACAATCTCGAAGAGTTGAAGAGGATCGGCCATAAGAAATGGAATGAAGTCAATCTGCAGGCGCCAGTCGCCGGCTGGCCCCGTTATGACTGCGTCACGGAGAAGCTGGCCTTGCCGATCAAAACGCCTGCCGACCCCGCCAGGAAGAAATGCGAATTCGGTGTTTCAGCACCTCCGCCAGGACCGGAATGTAATTGCGACAGGTTCACAGGCGCGGAAAAAATAATATGCAGGCTGAGCCAAAATCGCGGCGTCTGCCCCAAATAGGGCCATCTCATCATTGGAGCGCGCCATGAAAACTATAGCTTATTACATATGGGCGATATTCGTCTCGATCGTGCGAGCGATCTCATACCTGCTCCAAATATCGATCGGGGTCATTTTGGTTCTTGCCGCCATCGCGGAGGTCGCGTCGTTCGGGCTCAACTACGGCAATATTGTCGTTGACAGCATAATCAACATCGCAGGACGAATTGGGCTTCCTGAGATCATCTCTCAATCGCCGGAAATAAATCCGCCTACGAAAAAATGTGTGCGTTACGAGACGAGAGTAACGGATTTACGCTGCCAGGACGAAACAGAACCCAAGAAAGCGGTTTCTTTGCCAAGTCACCGTCCCGCCTGCTGAGATCGTCTGTGTGGAATGACATGTCTCTGGATCGGCCAGCGGCGCGTCAGACCCATCTCCTCACGGCGCTTTTATAGGCCTGGTATTCAGCCCCGAACTTCGCTTCCAGATACCTTTCCTCGCGCGCGATCACGCCATAGCGGATGACGGCAGCACAACCGGCAACCCCGCCAGCGCAATCGAGCTATCCGCGAACAGACTCAGCGCCATGTAGATCAGCGTCATGCCGAGATACATCGGGTTGCGGGTGTAGCGGTAGATCCCGGAGGTGACGAGCGCGGTGACCGGCTGGGTCGGCCGGACATTGGTGTTGGAAGCGCTAAAGCGGACTCCGGCGGCACGAGGAGAGCTCCGCCCGCGATCAGAAGGATCATCACCGCCAGCATCCGCAGAGAACTGAGGCTGGGGCCGCCAAAGAGCCAGTCAAGCGCGAATGCGATTGCCAGCACGCCGATGAAAATCAGCGGCGGCGGCGCGATGACGCCTGCATTGTCTGGCTGCGGTGACGTGTCGGTCTGCGCCATGCTGATCTCCTGTCCAAGATGCGGGCGCGCGCCGACTTTTCGTCAGCGGTCGGAACGCGCGCAGCCCGCTCACAATATCCCCGCAATATAGATGAAAATCGGCAGCGTCACGGCGGCGGCGGCAGCCTCTTCATCCGGTCGAGGGCGCCTTGGAGGATGTAGGCCGCCGCGACCGAATCGATCACTTCGGCACGGCGCTTGCGGCTGGCATCGGCTTCGAGCAGGGCGCGTTCGGCGGCGGCGGTGGAGAGGCGTTCGTCCCACATGGCGATAGGGGCGTCGGTGAGGCGGCTCAGATTGCGGGCGAAGGCGCGGCAGGCCTGCGCGCGCGGGCCTTCGGTGCCGTTGAAATTCACCGGCAGGCCGACGACGTAGCCCATCGCGCCGCGTTCCTTGGCCAGCGCGAACAGCTCGGCGATGTCCGGCCGTGAATTTCTTCCGGCGGATCGTGCCAACAGCCGTCGCGATTGTGCGGCTGACATCCGAAATGGCGACGCCGATGGTTTTCGTGCCCACATCGAGCCCAAAAACGCGGCGTGCCGCGGCAGGGCGGCAGCGAGGTCTTCCAGCGTGAAGGAAGGGCGGGCCTTGGGGGGCGCGTCGGTCAAGAAGCTCTCTTATGGCTGGCGAATGCGCTTGTTACCGGATAGTTGCCCATTATACTGCGCCGGGAATTCGGACCAGGCAACCGCTCAATGCAGCGTTCCCGACGAAGGTTACGCGGTTTTCGGATAATGAGCGCAGATCGAGAACGAAGGGAGACGGCGAGTCAATGAAGCGAACCGTCAGTGCACAAGGAGATGGCCATGAAGATGACTTGGCTCGGCCATTCGGCATTCCGTATCGAAACCGGCGGCAAGGTGTTGCTGATCGACCCATTCCTGACCGGCAATTCCAAATTCCAAGGCAGCGTCGAGCACGCCACGGAAGGCTGCACGCATATCATCCTGACGCATGGCCATGACGATCATGTCGGCGACACCGTCGAGATCGCCAAGCGCACCGGCGCGATGGTGTTCGCGGTGTTCGAGCTGGCGATGTATCTGAACGCGCAAGGGGTGGAGAGGATCAATCCCGGCAATCCGGGCGGCACGATCACCCGCAGCAGCTTCGACGTCACCTTCACCAAGGCGTTCCATTCCTCCTCGACGATCGTCGACGGCAAGCCGATCTATCTCGGCCAGCCCTGCGGCATCCTTTTGCGCTCCGAGGGCAAGACGCTCTATCACATGGGCGACACCGAGATTTTCGGCGACATGGCGCTCGTTCAGGAATTCTTCCAGCCCGACATAGGCTGCGTGCCGATCGGCGACCGCTTCACCATGGGCGCGAAACAGGCCGCCATCGCCTGCAAGCGCTATCTTCAAGTTCAAGACCATCATCCCGATCCATTACGGCACCTTCCCGATCATCGATCAGGACGCCTCGAAATTCCTGGCCGAGATGGAAGGCCAGAACGTCGTGGTGCCGGAGGTCGGCGTACCGTTCGCGGTATGAGCGGCTGAAGGCGACCTGCCGATGGCTAAGAAGCTGAGCTTGGGGCCGAAGCCCGTTGCCGAAATGACGGCGGACGAAGCGGTCGCGGAACACCGGCGGCTCGCGGCCGAGATCGCCGAGCACGACCGGCGCTATTATCAGGACGACGCGCCATCCGTCTCCGACGCCGATTATGACGCGCTTCGGCAGCGGCTTCTCGCCGTCGAGGACGAGCATCCGGAACTCGCGACCGGCGAAAGCCCGACGCCAGCAGGTCGGCGCCGCGCCGTCGGAGAAATTCGGCAAGGTCCGGCACAAGGTGCCGATGCTGTCGCTCGGCAATATCTTCGCCGAGGACGAAGCGCTGGAGTTTCTCGACCGCGTGCGCCGCTTCTTGCGGCTCGGCGAAGGCGATCCGCTCGAAGTCACCGCCGAGCCGAAGATCGACGGCCTCGGCATTTCCTTGCGCTATGAGGACGGGCAAGCTGGCCGTCGCCGCGACGCGCGGCGACGGCGCCGAGGGCGAGAACGTCACCGCCAATGTGCGCACCATCGCCAGCATTCCCAACCAGGTGAAGGCGAAGGATTTCCCGTCGGTATTCGAGGTGCGCGGCGAAATCTTCTTCGGCCGAGACGGATTTCCTGGCCGTCAATGCGCGCCAGCAGGAGACGGGCGGCAAGGTCTTCGCCAATCCGCGCAACGCGGCGGCCGGTTCGCTGCGCCAGCTCGATCCCTCGATCACCGCGAGCCGCCCCCTGCAGTTCTTCGCCTATACCTGGGGCGAGGCTCCGTCGCTGCCCGCGGACACGCAATTCGGCGTCGTCGAGGCGTTCGGGCGCTGGGGCTTTCCCGATCAATCCGCTGATGAAGCTTTGCAGTTCGGCGGAGGAGATGCTCGCCGCCTATGCCGACACGGAGAAGCGGCGCGCCACGCTCGATTACGACATCGACGGCATGGTCTATAAGGTCAACAGCCTCGACTATCAGCGCCGGCTGGGCTTCGTGTCCCGCTCGCCGCGCTGGGCGGTGGCGCATAAATTCGCGGCGGAAAAGGCGACGACGATCCTCAAGGGCATCGAAATCCAGGTCGGCCGCACCGGCGCGCTGACGCCGGTCGCCAAGCTGGAGCCGGTGACGGTCGGCGGCGTCGTGGTGCAGAACGCGACGCTGCACAATGAGGACGAGATCGCCCGCAAGGACATCCGCATCGGCGACTGGGTGACGATGCAGCGGGCGGGCGACGTAATTCCGCAGATTCTCGGCTTTCTGCCGGACAAGCGGCCCGCCGATGCCGTGCCCTATAAATTTCCCGAGATATGTCCGGTCTGCGGCTCGCATGCGGTGCGCGAGCAGAACGAGAAGACCGGCAAGCTCGACGCGGTGCGGCGCTGCACGGGCGGGCTGATCTGCGCCGCCCAGGCGGTCGAGCGGCTGAAGCATTTCGTCTCGCGCAATGCGTTCGACATCGAAGGGCTGGGCGCGAAGCAGGTCGAGGCGTTCTATCATGAGGGCCGCGATCAAGACGCCCGCCGATATCTTCACGCTGGCGGAGCGCGAAGAAGGGCAATCTGACGCCCCTGCGCGCCAAGGAGGGCTGGGGCGCGAAATCGGCGCAGAACCTTTTCGCCGCCATCGAGGACCGCCGCACCATCGGCCTCGACCGCGTCATCTACGCGCTGGGCATCCGCCATGTCGGCGAGACGACGGCCAGGCTGCTCGCCCGCAGCTATCGGACAGCTTCGAGGCGTTCCGCGAGGCGATGATCGCCGCGCAGGACAAGGACGGCGACGCGTGTCGCGAGCTGAACGGCATCGACGGCAGTCGGCGAGGTGGTGGCCGATGCGGTGATCGCCTTTTTCGGCGAGGCGCATAATCTGGAGGCGATCGACGCCTTGCTGGCGCAGATCAACGTGCAGCCCTTCGAGCCGGCGAGACGGCCGACTCGCCCGTCGCGGGCAAGACCGTCGTGTTCACCGGGAGCCTGGAGCGCATGACGCGCCAGGAGGCCAAAGCCATGGCCGAACGGCTCGGCGCGAAAGTCGCGGGCTCGGTTTCGAAGAAGACCGATTATCTCGTGGCGGGACCGGGCGCGGGCTCGAAGCTGAAAAACGCCAGCGAACTCGGCGTCAAAGTGCTGACCGAGGACGAGTGGCTGGACCTCGTCCGGCCGTCGTAAGCCGCTCATTGCCGCATTGTTTGCGCATCATTCCGGCGTTACGCCGTCACATGTTTTTACAATGATCCTCGGCTGACGCCGCCGTTCCCCCGGAACCATGCCACCACCGCACCGTTTTTCTGACGGTGACAATTTGCACATTTCTGACGGTCCCGGCGTAATTTGGGACAGCGGATTGTCGTGTGGAAACAACAGCGTCAAGGAGTTCATATGATCCGGTCGATCAAATATCTCGCGGCGGCGGGAATGTTCGCGGCTTTGCGCGGCGGCGTGCAGGCGGCGCCGGCCAATGTCGGCAATGCCGGGACTGGCGTAACCGATGGCCTGGTAAAGGTCCATGGCGATCATCGGCGGTGCGAACGTGGCCCTAATGGCTGGCATCGGCATAACCGCTATGGCGAACGCCGTCACTGCCGCGAGTGGCGAGGCTCTGGCCGCCGGCCCGATAGTTGCGTGAAGTTCGGCCCGATCTGGTACTGCGAATATTAAGCCGCTGGATCGAGGGCCGCATTGTCCGCTACCTTATAACGCAAACAGGGAAAAGGGTTGTGCAAAGCGGGCTGCTCGCGTAAGCGTCGCGGGAAAAAGGAAAGCCTCATGAAAGCGCTCACGGTTGGCGGCGCGATGGTCGAACTCCATCGCCATCATCCATTCCAGCAGCATCGAACGGATGTCGATGCGCAATGCGGAAGCCTCGTTTCTGCTGCTCGAAGAGGGCCGCAAGACGGAGGTGGAAGAAATCTCGACCCATCCGGGCGGTGGCGCCGTGAACGTCGCCATATCGATGTCGCGCCTCGGCATGGACGCGGCGGCGGTGGTGAAGCTCGGGATGGACCAGCGCGCCGACGCTGTGCTGGGAAAATTGGAGAGCGAAGGCGTATCGACGCGCTGGATCACGCGCGACCGGCGCATGCCGACGGGCGCATCGGTGCTCATTTCCTCGCATGAGCGCAACGCCGCGATTTTCACCTTCCGTGGCGCGAACACGCTTCTGTCGATGGAAGACATAAAGCCGGAAGCGCTTTCCGTCGATCTTGTCTACATCTCCAGCCTCAGCAACCAATCCGCGGATGCCTTTCCCGAGTTGGTCATGTCTGCCAAGAAAGCGGGATGCATGGTTGCGGCCAATCCCGGCATTCGCCAGCTCACGGCGCGTGGGCGGGCGTTTCTCGACACGGTCGGGTCGATCGATGTGCTGCTGATCAACCGGGCCGAGGCCAATGCCCTGGTGCCGGTCTTGTCCGCGGCGGCGGGCGAAGGCGGCCCATCCCTGCCCTTTGGACCGGATGAGGACGTGCCCGATCTTATCCGGCGTGGCTTGTCTGCCGGCGGCTTCGAGATCAGCCTCTTGCGCTTCTTCCAATATTTGCTAAAGGCGGGCGTGGGCACCGTGGTCATGACGGACGGCAGGCGCGGGGCGTTTGTCGCCGTGAGCGGCAAGATCGTCCATTGTCCGGCATTGCAGACCGACGTGGTCGGCACAGCGGGCGCCGGCGACGCCTTCGCGTCCACCTTCGTCGCGCTCACGGCACACCGCTGGCCGCTCGACGGGGCATTGAAGGCCGCTGCCATGAATGCCGCATCGGTCGTGCGCCATGCCGATACGCAGAGCGGATTGCTGACGCTGGCCGAAATCGAGGAACGGGTTGCAAGCGAGCGGACGCTCGATGTTCGGGAATGGGCGATCGAGAGAGAGTAACGTTCGCTATTCGCCCAGATCACGCAATTGTTGACGCTGCGGGTGCGACTTTCGGGGAATTCGCGCGTTATTCTTGGTTCCATGGTGATAGCGATGACGCCCGATTTCGGCTAGGTTAGTCCACCGCGCGGGCGCTTGGCGTTGCCACATAGGAACCAGGGGCAAAACCGCGCATTGATGAGAGCCCCCTTAACAGGAGTATCCCATGAAGAAGACTTGGACCAAGCCCCAGATCAGCCAGCAGGATGTCAGCCTCGAAGTTACGGCCTACGTTGCCGCTGAGCTGAAGTCGTAAACGACAGGCGGGCTTATGCTCGTCAGAGTTCTGGGATCGGCTGCGGGCGGCGGTTTTCCGCAATGGAATTGCGCTTGCCGCAATTGCTCGGACGTCCGAAAGGGCGTAGCGGGCCTCGCTGCTCGCAGCCAGTCCTCTCTCGCCGTCTCGGCGGACGGCGTGAATTGGTGCCTCCTGAATGCCTCTCCTGACTTGCGCACGCAAATCGGGAATTTCGCCGCTCTGACGCCATCAGTGGAGTATGGCGTGCGGTTCAGCCCCCTCAAATCCGTGATCCTCACCAATGCCGATGTCGATCACGTCGCCGGCCTGCTCGATTTGCGCGAGGGCCAGCCGTTCCAGCTCTATGCCAGTGAGCGCATTCTCGAAGTCATCGCGGCCAATCCGATCTTTGGCGTGCTTGCCGACGGCGTCGTAACCCGCAGCGTGCTGAAAAACGGCACGCGTTTCGAACCGGCCGGCTGCCCCGGTCTGGCCGTGGAAATGTTCGCGGTGCCGGGCAAGATCGCCCTCTATCTCGAAGGATCAGCGGGGACCGGGTTGGGTACGGATGAGGGCGATGTCGTGGGCTTGAAGCTGATGGACCGGGCGACAGGTGCATTCGCCTGCTATATTCCCGGCTGTGCCGAGGTCAATGCCGAGTTGATCGACCATATGGAAGGCGCCGCAGCGCTGTTTTTCGACGGTACTTTGTTCACCGACGATGAAATGATAACCCAGGGACTTTCTCCGAAGACGGGCGCACGGATGGGGCATATCAGCATTTCAGGCGAGAACGGATCGATTGCGCGGCTCGCGGGCGTCGATGCGGGCCGCCGCATTTTCATCCATCTCAACAATTCTAATCCGGTCTTGCGTGAGGGAAGTCCGGAGCGCCAAAGCGTTGAAAGCGCCGGCTGGGACGTTGCCCATGACGGGATGGAGCTGAGCCTGTGACCCTGTTGCTTTCGCCAGACGAGCTGGAAGCCGACATCCGCGCCGTCGGCGCAGAGCGCTATCACGACAAGCATCCATTCCATCATTTGCTGCATTCCGGGGCGCTGAGCAAAGGCCAGGTGCAGGCCTGGGCGCTCAATCGTTATTGCTATCAGGCGGCCGTGCCCCGGAAGGACGCAGCGCTTCTTGCCCGCACGAATGACCGGCAGCTGCGCCGCGACTGGGTGAAGCGCATTCTCGACCATGATGGTCAGGACGGCGAGGAAGGCGGCATCGAACGCTGGCTCGTCCTGACGGACGGCCTCGGCCTCGAGCGGGAATATGTGATTTCGATGCGCGGCGCGCTGCCCGCAACACGCTTTGCGGTGGAAGCCTATGTCCGCTTCGTCCAGGAGCGCAGTCTGGTCGAGGCGGTCGCCTCATCCCTCACCGAGCTGTTCGCACCGAAGATTCACCGCGAACGCATCTCCGGCATGCTTGAGAATTACGACTTCATCGGCGAGCCGGTCATGGCGTACTTCCGCCGCCGTCTGACCCAGGCCACCGACGACGCCGGCTTCGCACTCGACTATGTGAAGCGTCACGCGGTGACCCTGGACGACCAGGCGGCATGCATCGATGCGGTCCGGTTCAAATGCGACGTGCTCTGGGCACAGCTCGACGCGCTCTACCATTCCTATGTGGAGCCGGGCAATATTCCGCCCGGCGCTTTCCGCCCCCATGAACTCGCCTGAGCCGCGGCGGGTTCGAGTATCCAGGCCTAGCACTCACTTGACGCCGCTGCAAAATTGGCTTGGATAGCGGCATGAGCGAAACTGTCGTCGCCGCACTTTACAAATTTGCGAACCTGGCCGATCCCACCTCGCTGCAGGCATCGCTCAAGCGTGTCTGCGGGGATGCCGGGGTTCGCGGCACGCTGATTATCGCGCATGAGGGCATCAACGGCACCATCGCGGGATCGCGCGAAGCGATCGACATCGTGCTCGGACATTTGCGGCGGTTGCCCGGCCTCGCCAACCTGGAACACAAGGAAACGCTTGCGGCCGAACCGCCTTTCTACCGCCTGAAAGTGCGGGTGAAGCGCGAAATCGTCACCATGGGCGTCGAGGGGATCGACCCTCAAAGTCTCGCCGGCACCTATGTCGATCCGCGCGACTGGAATGCGCTGATTGCCGATCCGGAGGTCGTGCTGATCGATACGCGCAACGCCTATGAAGTGGAGGTCGGCAGTTTCCCTGGCGCGATCAATCCGGACACCGGCTCATTCCGCGAGTTTCCGGCGTGGTTCAGCGGGCAAATTGAACTCCATGGAAAGCGAAAATTTGCGATGTTCTGCACCGGCGGTATTCGCTGCGAGAAGGCGACGGCTTTCCTGAAGCTGCAAGGCTTCGACGAGGTTTATCATTTGCAGGGCGGCATTCAGAAATATCTGGAGACCGTGCCCGCGCAGGACAGCCTGTGGCAGGGCGAGTGCTTCGTCTTCGATCAGCGCACCGCTCTTTCGCACGGCAACGCTCCCGGTTCGCACCAGCTCTGCCATGCCTGCCGCCATCCCGTCAGCCCGGCGGACATGGTGTCCGAGGATTATGTCGCCGGCGTAAGCTGTCCGCGCTGCCGCCCTACGCTGAGCGATGCGCGGAAAGCTCGTTTCGCCGAACGGCAGAGACAAATGGAGCGTGCCGCGATCCAGGGGCGGCGTCATCTCGGTGCAGTCGCGCACCCGAAGCGGACCAAAAAGCAGGCGGCTGCCGGCTCAACCGTCTTCCCGCCGACATTTTAATTCGGACATGACCGTCGCGCCATCGCGATACGATTTCTCGTCGGCTGTTCATCATCCGGCGCGGCTGCAACGTGGGTCGGACCGGCGGGAGCCGGCGAGCAAATCCTTTGTAAAACCGAGATCTCGATATTCGACCCCGCCGTTACGAGCTGCTTAACTTCATTAGCCACCAAACACCTGCGTTGATTTCAGCAAGTAATAACTAATAGGTGACGTGCCTATTTCAAATAATACCTAAACGTATATAGATGCGTGTGCGACGTCGAGGAAGGATAGCTTCGTCTCGGTCGATCACGGCAGGCCTCATGCGAAGAAGCATTCGAAGGACGGACCGTGAGGGCGCCGCTCCATCGCCAGTTCTGAGGTTCAAGGGCAAGCCTCTTCCCGGCATGAGCGGTCCGAATCGCTTCAACACGATTGCAATTTTGCGGAGGTCACTTTGGTACAGGAAATTCGTCTCGCCTCTGGCGCCACCGAGGCAGACATCACTCGCGCGCTCGCAAGCCTGACGAGCGGCGGCACCCTCATTCTGCCCAAGGGCGAGACGATTGCCATCAGCAAGGGCCTCGTCGTTGACGTCTCCGCCCGAGACATCACGCTTGACCTGAATGGATCCACCCTCCAGCAGGTCGGCGCCGTCTCCGTCGTGTTGGGCAAGGGATTGCAAGGCAAGGCAGAACAGGTTTCGCTCGGGACGAATGCCGAGGGCAACACCACCATCTCCTATGCCAAGCTCCCTGGCGACATCGCGGTTGGCGACTGGATCAAGGTCGTATCCGACAACGCGCTGCCTGGAGACATGATCGGCCCCTCGGCCCCAGCTCCGACCCTGATGGGGCAGGCTTTACAGGTTGTCTCCGTCACCGGCAATGTCGTCACCTTTAAAGGCGCGCTGATCGACCAGGCGAATTACACGACCAATATTCGCGCGGCGAGCTATACGAGCGGCGAGCTGATCGTGAAAAACGGTGAGATCATCGGCGACACGACATCCAACAAGCCCGCACCCACGCTCGTGCAGCTCCGCGATATCGTCGATGCCCACATAGAGCACCTCTCCGTTCATGATGGAAAAGGCTATGGGGTCGGCATCGTCAACGGCGTCAACACCACCATCAGTGACCTGTCCGTGAAAAATTTGGCCGATGGCTCTACGACGCAGGGCATCGCCGTTCAATCGATGAGTTCCACGGGGACGACCGTCAAAGGGCTTTACGCCGAAAACGTTACGCATGCCACGGACGCCAACGCTATCGGCGCCGCTCCGGGGGCGGCCTACATTGCGCAATTCGGCGGCGATATCGGATTCACTGTGTCGGATGCGGTCGCTTATGGCACGCGTAATTTCGCCTATTCGTGGCACTCGGAATCCGTCAACGGCAGCTATGACAACGTCCTGGCGTTCGACAGTTTCGGCTTCATGCAGGCCCGTGGCCTCGGCGGCACCATGACCGACAGCGGCGGCGCGAACAATCAGCGGGGCGTGTCATTCTTCGAGTGGGGGCACGAAGATGCCCGCCAGATTTCGCTCGACCACATTACCCTTAAGGAGACGGAGAGCTATTCCACGATCGCCCTCAACAAGCCCTTGGACAATAAGATCGCCAACTCATTTTTCGAGTCTTTCTCGGTGGGCAACCTTGCAACCAAGGAGAACGTCACTGTCACGGATACGACATACACAAAGGCCGGAGCCAATCTGGACGACGTCGTCGTCGGATCCGCGCGCGACGACTTGCTGCTCGGCGGCAAGGGCAACGATACGCTGGGCGGCGCGGGCGGCGACGATTACATCTGGGGCGGTCAGGGCGCGGACAGGCTGACCGGCGGCACCGGGCGCGATCGCTTCGCCTATCATTCGGTCGCCGAAGGCGGAGATGTCATCTCCGACTTTCAAGCCGGCGCGAACGGGGATGTGATCGATCTGTCGGTTATTGCCGCGAAGCTGAATTGGGCCGATGGCGATGTGGTCGCCAACGGCTATGCCCGCTTTTTGCAGAGCGGCGACAATGTTCTGGCGCAGGTCGATCAGGACGGCGCCGGCAGCGGCGGCTTCGTAACCGTGGCGACGCTTCTGGACCGCGATGCCTCGGACCTGAGCCACGCCAACTTCCACGCCGATCTCTGGGCCCCCGCGCTCACCGCAACTCCTCAAGCTCAACCTCAGCCGCAACCGCAACCTCCGGCACAAGGCCAGCTGCAGGCTCCAAGCGCACAAGTCAGCAAGGCACGCAGGCACAAGCCTCGCTGCAGGCTCAGGCGCAAGCTCCGGCTCAGGCACAACCTGCGGCGCCGGTGCAGCCGCAGACCGACAATAAGCTATCCTTCAACTATGCCCAGGAGACAGCTTCGAATGCGCTGAATGGCGACGGTGGCAACAACCGGCTCGACGGCGACAACGCCCATAACCGGCTTTACGGCAATGGCGGCAACGATACGCTGAACGGGCTCGGCGGAGACGACCTGCTGGCCGGCGGCGATGGCGATGACCAGCTTCTGGGGGGTAACGGCAATGACCTGCTCTCCGGCGGCCGGGGCGCGGATGTGCTGAATGGCGGCGGCGGCACCGACACCGCGACCTATGCCACGGCGGAAACCGGCGTCACGACCAATCTCGCCGATAGCAGCAAGAACGCCGGCGAGGCGGCGGGCGACCGGTTCACCTCCATCGAAAACCTTACCGGAAGCGATTTCAAGGACGTCCTGACCGGCAATCAAGCCGTCAATGTGATGGACGGCGGCAAGGGCAACGACGTGCTCAACGGCGGCGGCGGGGCTGACACGCTGATCGGCGGTGATGGCGATGACTGGCTGGACGGCGGAACCTCCAAAGACGCCCTGACCGGCGGCGCGGGAGCGGACCGCTTCTATTTCGCCTCGGCCGCCGAAGCCGGCGACACGATCATGGATTTCAAGCCCGGCGAGGACCACATCGTCATTAACGCCGCCGGCTTCGGGATAGCGCCAGATCAGGAATGCAGCTTCCAATCGGCCGCGCAGATCTATCTCTATGCCGGCAACGCTGCCTATGCCCCGTCCACCTGTCCGACCCTGCTCTACAACTCGACGACGGGCCGCCTGCTGCTCGACGCGGACGGCAGCGGCGTGCAGAAGGCGCAATTGATCGCCGTCTTAACGAACGCCCCGCAAATTACCGCTGACGATTTCCTGATTGTTTAAGGGCCATCAGGCACAGTGGGATCGCCAAGGTTCCACTGTTGCCCGACGCGCGGGCGTTCTCACGCCACGTTGTTCGACTTTCGGCACCAGGCATTTCTCGCGGACGTCATGCGAGCGATTGGCTGTAACAAGCTCTGCTTTTGTCGAATGAGACGCTCCGTGCGGCACGCCCTTGAAGGTCTTTCAAAACGCGGGCGCGGCGACGCCTCCAAGCCGGCCGCCGGGCGCATGCCGAAGCTCTCGATTATGAGCCTGGTGTCGTCGATGCGCGGCGCGCTGTTCGGCATCGCCGCATTCTCCGGCGTAATCAACCTGCTGGCGCTGACCGGCTCGCTTTTCATGTTGCAGGTCTATGACCGTGTCCTGCCCAGCCAGAGCGTGCCGACACTCGTTGCGCTGACGGTCGTCGTGGCGGGCCTTTTCCTCTTCCAGGCCGCACTGGACGTGATCCGCTCGCGGCTGCTGGTGCGCGTCGCTTCGCGGGTCGACGAGGCGCTGGGCGAGCGTACCTATCGCGCCGTGCTGGAGCTCCCTTTGCGCGTTCTGCCGGCGGGTGACGGACTTCAGCCGATCCGCGATCTCGATACGGTCCGCAATTTTCTGTCGGGACCCGGTCCGGTCGCGATTCTCGACCTGCCTTGGATTCCGGTTTACCTGATTTTCGTCTATCTGCTGCACCCGCTGCTGGGGATGCTCGCAACCCTCGGCGCTGTCTTGCTGCTCGTGCTCACCTTGCTCACGGATTATTTGTCGCGTGGCTCCTCCGCCGAAGCCTCAGGCGAGGCACAGCGCCGCCACGCGCTCTCAGCCGAAGGACAGAAGAACGCCGTGGTTCTGCGCACCATGGGGTTCGCCGACCGGATGGTCGAGCGGTGGCTCGCGGCAAGCCGCAGCCATCTACATGCCCAGCAGCAAGCGAGCGACGTGGCCGGAGGCTTCGGCGCCCTTGCCAAGGTGTTCCGCACGTTTCTGCAGTCGGCGATTCTGGCGCTCGGAGCCTATCTCGTCATCGAGGGGGACGTCTCCGGCGGTGCGATCATCGCCAGTTCGATCACGTCATCGCGCGCGCTCTCGCCGATCGACCTTGCCATCTCCCAGTGGAAGTCCTTCCTCGCCGCCCGCCAGAGCGCGGGCCGTATCGACTCGCTGCTGCGCTCGCCGATCTTTGCCGCAAAGACGCCGCCGCTACCCTTGCCGGCGCCGCGGGTCGGCTTGACGGTCGACGGCCTGGCCGCGACGGCGCCCGGCCTTACCACTCCGCTTGTCCAGAATGTCAGCTTCAAGCTGCAGGCCGGGCAAGGGGTGGGCCTCATCGGACCGAGCGCGGCGGGCAAGTCGACGCTGCTGCGCGCCATCATCGGCGCCTGGCCGATCATGCGCGGCACGGTGCGGCTCGATGGCGCCACGCTCGACCAATGGCTGCCTTCCAGTCTCGGCCGCCATATCGGCCACCTGCCGCAGGACGTCGAATTGTTCGACGGAACCATTGCGGACAACATCGCCCGCTTCGATCCCGGCGCCGATCCGGCGGCCGTGCTGCAAGCGGCTCAAGCCGCCAATGTGCACGACATGATTCTGCGGCTGCCGAACGGCTATGAAACCCGCATCGGACCGGATGGCGACGCCCTGTCCAGCGGTCAGCGGCAGCGTATCGGCCTCGCTCGCGCTTTCTTCGGCAACCCCTTTCTCATCGTGCTCGACGAGCCGAGCGCAAATCTCGATACCGAAGGCGAGGATGCGCTCACCCATGCCATTCGCGGCGTGCGCAATCGCGGCGGCATGATCATCGTCGTCACGCATCGGCCGAGCGCCATCGCCGCCCTCGACTTCGTCGCCATGATGACCGAAGGCAAAATGCAGTATTTCGGACCCAAGGACGACGTGCTCCGGCGGGCGCTTCGTCCGGCGCCAGCCGACCCGTCAGGGGCGATGCAGCCCGGCACCATGGTGCTGGCGGAACGCGCTTAACTATGAGGAGGCCTATGCGCTCGCTGATCAATCCAACGGAACGAACTCGGCCGACGAACCACCGCCATCCGGCGGCATTTGCAGCTTGGCGGCGCTTTGTGCGTGCTGCTGATCGTCGGCGTAGGCGGATGGGCGGCGAACGCGACGCTCGCAGGCGCGATCATCGCCCCGGCGTCCGTCGTCGTCGAAACCGATGTGAAGAAGGTGCAGCATCAGGTCGGCGGCATCGTCGCGGAGCTGAACGTCAAGAACGGCGACCGCGTCGAGGCCGGCGCCGTGCTGATCCGTCTCGACGGCACGCTCACCGGCGCCAGCCTGACGATGGTGACCAAGACGCTCGAAGAGATGGCCGGTCGGCGCGCAAGGCTTTTCGCCGAACAGGAAAGCGCCGATACCATCATCTTTCCGCCCGAGCTTCTGGAGCAGGCTTCCGGCGACAATAGCATCGCCAGAATCATCGCCGGAGAGCAGCGGCTCTTCGAGGCGCGCAAGGCCGGCCGGGCGGGACAAGAGGCGCAATTGCGCGAACGCATTGCCCAGCTTGCCGAGGAAGCACAAGGCCTCACCGCCCAAAAAGTCGCCAAGGACCAGGAGATCGCATTCATCCGGGACGAGTTGCTCGGCGTCGAAAGCCTTTATGCGCGCAACCTGCTGCCATTGAACCGCGTAACGGCGCTGCGCCGCGACTCGACCCGCCTCGAAGGCGAAAAGGGCCAGCTCATTTCAGCCATCGCTCAGGCCAGGGGCAAGGTCGCCGAGACCGAGTTGAAGATCATCCAGATCAGCCAGGATCTGCACACCGAGGTGTTGCGCGATCTGCGCGAGATCGACGGCCGCATCGGCGAATTGACGGAACGCAGGATTTCCGCCGCGGATCAGTTCAGACGCACCGAGCTGCGCGCGCCGCAATCCGGCATCGTTCACCAGCTCAACGTGCATACGGTCGGCGGCGTCATCAGCGCAGGCGAAACGCTGATGGTGATCGTTCCGCAATCCGAAGGCCTCAGCGTCGAGGCCCGCGTGCCGCCGCAGCATATCGACCAGGTCAGGATGGGACAGACGGTGATGGTCAAGTTTTCGGCGTTCGACCAAAACACCACGCCGCAACTCGTCGGCACCGTCAGCGTCGTCGCGGCCGACGTCAACAGGGACCCGCGCACCAATCTGCCCTATTACGCCATCCGGGTAGCCATTTCTGACGAAGAGATTGCGCGCCTGAAAGGGTTGCAGCTCGTGCCTGGAATGCCGGCGGAAGCACATTTGCAAACGCATATGCGTACAGCACTCTCCTACCTTGCCAAGCCGTTGACGGACCAGTTTTCCCGCGCCTTCAGGGAGGATTGACGCAGCCCCCAGCCGCACCGCCGACACGCGATCCGCGATCTCGCGGCAAGCCGACAAAATTGTCACCTGGTGCGCTGGACGCCGGAGTAAGCCGTGTTACACTCCAGCCCCGTATAAATACAGACCCGTGACGGGAGAAAGGCCGATGCCTGACGAATTCGCGCGTCTCACGGCCACAAGTGCCTTCCCGCGCGGGAAGCAAATAACGTTCCCCGCCGTTCGCGGATGGGCGGGCCGGGCGGGACGACGTACAGGGTTCACAGGGAGGAGATGTGATGACCGAGACGACACTCAGTGCGGTGCCGGATAGGGGGCTGAATACCGGCCGGAGGGGCAAGGACAATTTCCAGTGGTTCCGTACCTACCCGAAAAGCATCGACTGGTACGCCGAGCTGAAGCCCGAGCCGCTGCCCGACATTCTCGACCGCACCGTCCGGGACTATGGCGACCTGACCTGCACGTATTTCATGGGCGCCAAGCTGAGCTACAGGGACATCGGCGACATGGTCGATAAGGCCGCCAAGGGCCTGCAGGAGATCGGCGTCAAGAAGGGCATGCGCGTCGGACTGCTGCTTCCGAACATCCCGTATTTCCCGATCATGTACTACGCCATCCTCAAGGCCGGCGGCACGGTGGTGAATTTCAACCCGCTCTATACGGTCGAGGAAATTACCCATCAGGTGAAGGACAGCGGCACCGGCATCATGGTGACACTCGACCTCGCCGCGCTGTTCCCGAAGCTGGAGGCGCTGCTTGCCGCGGGCGCACTGGAGCGGGCGATCGTGTGCCCCTTCGCTAAGGCGCTTCCAGCCGTGAAGGGCACCCTGTTCAAGCTGCTGAAATCCAAGCAGCTGGCCAAGCTCGACGCCTCACCCCATCGCGCCAAGATCATCACCTATGAAAAGCTTACGGCCAATGACGGCAAATACAGCCGCGTTCCGCTCGATGTGAAGGACATCGCCGTGCTGCAATATACCGGCGGCACCACCGGGACCCCGAAAGGCGCGATGCTCAGTCACGCTAATTTGTCGGTCAACCTGCAACAGTCCGATTTGTGGGAAATGCACGTAGAGAAGGGCGCGGACCGCATCATGGCGATCCTGCCGTTTTTCCACGTCTTCGCCATGACGACCATCATAAATCGCGGCATCTCCAATGCCGCAATGCTGATCCTGGTGCCGCGCTTCGACATCAACATGGTGTTGACGCTGCTGCGCGAAACCCGGCCAACGGTCATGCCCGGCGTGCCGACCTTGTTCAACGCGCTGCGCAATAATCCGAAGCTGAAGCCGGAAGACCTGAAATCACTGCGCAGCGGCGTGTCTGGCGGCGCTCCCCTGCCGATCGAGCTGAAGCGCAATTTCGAGAAGGAAGCAGGCGTCATTCTGGTTGAGGGCTACGGGCTTTCCGAGACCTCGCCCGTCGCTACCTGCAATCCGCTGGACGGGCCGGTGAAGGAGGGCTCGATCGGCCTGCCCCTGCCGCGCACCATCATTTCGCTGCGTTCGCTGGAGGACCCGGCGGTGGAAGTGCCGCTGGGGGAAAAGGGCGAGATCTGCATCGCCGGCCCGCAAGTGATGAAGGGCTATTGGAACAAGCCTGAGGACACCAAGGCGGCCTTCGTCGGCGAATTCTTCCGCACCGGCGATGTCGCCACCATGGACGAGGACGGCTTCACCTACATCGTCGACCGCATCAAGGACCTCATCCTGTGCTCCGGCTACAACGTCTATCCGCGCCGCATCGAGGAGGCGATCTACCAGCATCCGGCGGTGGAGGAAGTGACGGTCATCGGCATCCCCGACGCCTATCGCGGCGAAGCGCCGAAGGCCTTCGTCAAGCTGCGCGCGGGCCAGGACGCGGACAAGGCGGAGTTACTGAAATTCCTGCAGCCAAAACTCTCCAAGATCGAGATGCCCTCGCAGATCGAGTTCCGCGACGAGCTGCCGAAGACGATGGTCGGCAAGCTCTCGAAGAAGGAGCTGCGGGTTGAGAAGGCAGACTAGGCGGCCGACCGTTGGCGCCGATAAAGCCTATGACGCGGCTCACTTCGTGACCGATCTGCGGCACAGGCGGGTCACGCCGGAACGCCCGAGATCGACGCCACCCCCCGGCACACCGGCTAATGCATCGGACCGAAAAGTGTACGCACTTTTCGGATAAATCTGATGCACAAACAAAGAACTAGAGCGCAGCTCCGCGTTCAGCGGAGCGTTGGGCGCTCTAGGCGATCGGCCAGAAAACGCAAGGTTGTCGAGGAAGTATTCGGCTGGGCCAAGACTATCGCCGGGCTGGCCAAAGTGAAAGTGCGCGTCCGCGCGCGCGCGTGATTCCGGTTCTTCTCGGCCATGCGGCGTACGGCCTCATCCGCCTGCCGCGGCTGCTCGCTGAAACGGCACGAGCATCAGCCAGCAACCCGACGCCGGCCCGCTTTGCCCTGACGCAATCACAGCGTCCGGCCAGCGGATAAGAAAACCGTTCTATCAAACACCCCAATTCAGCAGCTGTTAGACGAGCAGAGCGACGATCGTGCGTGCAGCCAGCAACTACTCAGAGGCGGCGGTGGCGTGAACGTCACCAAAGGGACGTGCATGGCGCATATTGACCGCGTTGTAAGCACCGCAATGCGAGCACACAAGATAGCGCTCCAGGCCCTTAGTATGACCCCAGCCATATTCGACGTCCCGAACTTGAAGTGCAGGCTTGCCGCAATCCGGGCAACCGACCTTCTTCGTCGAATTCAGCACCAGATTTTCCGCCGCTGCGACCCATTCCGTCAAATTCTTGCTTCTCGCTGCACTCATCTCATTCCTCCATTCGCAGGATTTTTTTCTTGTTGTTATCAGAAAAACAGAGCACCGGTTGCGCGTGCTCCCTAAACACCCGCTATAGATGCACTATTACCATTAGGAAAACGATAAAGGCCATTCCATAATTGGAATTTCCCTGACCATGAACAGCATATCACCAAATGATCAGCAAAACTGTGGCATAATTGCTAATCACTGGGGCAAAACTACCACCGCATATGATTAACGCAGAACAAACTGCGGCGGGCCTGAGCGTTTAACGGTCCTTGACAGGAACGATTCGGCCATCCTTATTGTATTTCGCCAGTCGGCTGGATGACCGCTGCGTTCACACGCAGAGGAAAGTCCGGGCTCCAAAGAAACACGGCGCCGGATAACGTCCGGCGGGGGTGACCCCAGGGAAAGTGCCACAGAAAGCAAACCGCCGCGGCGATATTTTCGTTCCGTGGTAAGGGTGAAAGGGTGCGGTAAGAGCGCACCGCGCGTCTGGTAACAAACGCGGCACGGTAAACCCCGCCGGGAGCAAGACCGAATAGGGGCGGCACAGGCAATCGCCGCAAGGTGCTGCCAGGCAAGTTTCCAGGCCGCCGCCCGGGTTGGTTGCTAGAGGCGCTCAGCAATGAGCGTCCCAGATGAATGGTCATCGCGGGGAGTGAACTCCCCGTACAGAACCCGGCTTACAGGCCGGCTGGCTTTTAGCTTAGCTGTCACAATTCCTGTGAATTCGTATCCGCCGCCTAGCGGCTTTTGGAGGGGGAGACGGTCCAATTGCCCGGTGCAGTCGCGGCACGCACCGACATCCATTCCGCCAATCACCAAGGACCAAAGACCTGCGCGGGGATTACGAGAGGGGTATCTACCTGATCCGATCATGCTCCAGGCGAGGCCGTTCGCTCAGCGCATAGCTCAGCAATTTGTAAGCGAGCTTGGCGGCGGTGAATTCGCAGGCGTGCAAGCCGGGAATGGGCGCCAATTCGACGATATCGGCTCCGACGATGATGCCGGCCGCGGCGGCGGCGCGCAGGATCTCGCACGCTTCGTCGAAGAAGAAGCCGCCAGGCTCAGGCGTACCCGTCGCTGGCATCAGGCTTGAGTCGAAGCCGTCGACATCGAACGTGATATAGGCCGGCCGCCCACGCAGCGGCGCAACGATCTCCTCCACGTTCCAGCGGCGGCGGTCCTTCGCCCAATGGATGATCACACGTCCGGGGTTCGCCTCGATGAACGGCACTTCGGAGATGTCCGTCGCCCGGATACCGACGGAGACGAGCGACACGCCCTCATGGTCGAGGACCCGGCGCATGGCGGCGGCGTGGGAGTAATGCTCGCCGAGATAGCCGTCGCGCAGATCCGAATGGGCGTCGAATTGCAGCACGACGAGATCCGGATGGCGCCGCGCGAAGGGCCGGATCGCGCCGGCCGTGAGCGAATGCTCGCCCCCAAGCGTCAGTGGGAATTTGTCCGCCGCGAGCACGGCCTCGACCACGGTTTCGAGCTGGCCCAGCGCGGCCTCGACGCCGGAGGCGATCTCCAGCGTCTCCAGCGTCGCGATGCCGAATTCGCGGTAAGGCTCGCACCACAGCGCTTCGTCGAAGAATTCGAGCTTGGGAGAGGCCGCAATGATCGCCTCCGGGCCCAGCGCGGTGCCCGCGCCATAGGAGACGCTCGCCTCCAGTCCGAAGGGGATGACGACCGCCTTGGCCGCCGCCGGATCGCCCGCCTCTTCGCGGGAAAGACCTAAAAACCCGGTTTCGGGCGAACGGTATCGAAGCTGCGTCATGGGAGCCCGGAGCAAATGAGGAGCCCAGGGAAAATCCCGGGGCTCTGGAGGTCAGCGGTTAGCTGCCGCGCCGGCCAGCATGTCGACGGCGTCGTACATGGTCAGGATCGGTTCGTCTTCGAGCATGACCTCGTCATATTGGCCGAACCCGTTAAAGCGCGAAGACATTGCCCGCCCGTAAGCACCGATATTGCCGATTTCGATATAATCGCCTTCGGCCATAGCTTCCGGCAGGTAGAACGGGCCCGGCATGAAGTCGGCGCTGTCGCAGGTGGGCCCGTAGAGCGAGAAGGGCGTCACGGATTGCGATGCGTTATCCTCACCGTCCCGGTCCAGGCGGCGGGCTGGGAAGACGAATTTCATATAGGCCGCGTCGTAAAGCACGCCGAATGCGCCGTCATTGATGTAGAGCGTATCGTCCTTGCGCGCCTCGACCCGTACGATGACCGATTCCGCCTCCGCGACCAGTGCACGGCCCGGCTCGGCCCATAATTCACAGTGCACGCCGGTCGGCGTCTGCTCGAAGGCCTCGCGGATCTCGTCCATATAGTCGGCGAGCGGGGGCGGCTCCATGCCCGGATAGGCCGAGGGGAACCCGCCGCCGACATCGAT
Source organism: uncultured Alphaproteobacteria bacterium (assembly GCA_963731855.1). Lineage (GTDB taxonomy): Bacteria > Pseudomonadota > Alphaproteobacteria > Rhizobiales > Rhodomicrobiaceae > R-RK-3. Next base: position 445,948 of record CAVSXH010000009.1, read on the forward strand.
CACATCGGCGACGACGCCGGCATGCACGATATGCTGCGACATGGTGCGGAGCGCATGACCAAAGGCGGCCGGCGCCATGGCCTGCGAGCCGACGTGGAAGGTCAGGCCCAGGCAATCGGCAGCTTGGCGCGTCTTGCGCAGGAGGTCGGCCGCCGCCATCCAGGAAATGCCGAATTTGTCTTCCAGCGGGATCTCGCTGAATGTGTTCGGGCAGGCCATGCGCACCATTAAGGTGAGGTCGGACGCACCGCCGGTCTCGGCAACGATCTTCTCCAACTCGCCCTCGCAATCGAGCGCGAAGGTGCGGATGCCGTGGTCAAAATAGGCCCGGCGGATCAACTCGCGCGACTTTACGGGGTGCATGACATGCGAGGTCGCACCCGGCATTCCGGCGACCTGCTCGATTTCTGGGAGGGAAGCGACGTCGAAATCCCGGACGCCGGCCGCGTGCAAAACTGAGAGCACATGCGGTGCATCATTCGCCTTGACGGCGTAAAGGCATTTTCCGGGGAAATTTTGCAAAAACCAACGCGCGGCTCTCTCGGCCGCGTGCGGACGAAAGGCTAGTACCGGGCGCTCGGGCTGATGCAGACGAGTGAGGTCTGCGGCGCAGCGGTAGTTGTCCATCCCATAGATCCCCCTACTTGGCTGTTGATCCTAAGCTGAACGTGCGAACGGCACCACAGCGGTGGTCCGCTTAAGTCCTTATGAGCTCGATGTAAAGCCCTTTCTTCCATCCTCGATGCAAATACGTAAACCTCCAGGTACAGAAGCGGTTCAGCGAACGTGTCAATTGGGGGAAATATGCGCCGATTTCAAGAGAGTGGAGTGCAGAAACGGGGAGGACCGCCGATCAACCCTTCTTTCCGCCGTTTTTGATGACGAAACGGTATACATTGCCTTCAATTTTGGACGTGTCCAGCAGCTCATGCCCGGCCGACTCGCAAAAGTCGGGAATATCGTCGAGAGCTCCAGGATCGGTGACGAGCAGTTCCAGCGTCTGCCCCGGCGCCATTCCGCGCAGAGCTTTGCTCGCCTTGAGCACGGGCAACGGACAGCCCAGTCCGGTGGCATCCAGCATTTTTTCCGCCATGGGTCGTCTCCTTTTCGGTATTTAACCCAAGGCGTGAATTTTCTGAAAGCGGAATATTAGATGTAGGTGATGTTCGGCATTTATTTGCGTCAGCCCGAGCGGGCGAGCAGCCTCAGTCGAGACAGTCCGGGACATGTTTTGCGCCCGCGATTAGGCCAACTCGCCCTTTAGCAGCTTCGGCAATTCGCCGGTCAGTCCCGCCGCTTCGCGCATGAAGGAGCGCTTCAGCCCAGGCAGCTTGTCTACGACGCCAAGCCCGAACTGGCGGACCATGCGCAAGGGGGTGTTGTCGTTGGCGAACAGCCGGTTCAGGGCGGCCGCGCTCATCGCCGAGGCTGCGCTGTCAAAACGCCGCCAGCGTTCATAGCGCTCCAGTACCGTGAGGTCGCCCGGATCCAGGCCGAGCCGGACGGCGTCGACCAGCACTTCCGTCAGCGCGGCTGCGTCCTTCAGCCCGTGATTGAGGCCCTGACCGGCAATCCAATGCAGCCCATGGGCGGCATCGCCCGCAAGCGCGATGCGCGGCTTCACGAATTCCCGCGAGAGCGTCATGCTGAGCGGAAAGGCGGACAGCTTGCCCGCCAGTGATATCCGCCCGAACGCTCCACTGATGCGCTTGTCGATCTCGGCGAGCTGCTCCGCATCACCCAAGGCCATGATGCGCTGCGCTTCGTGGGCGCGTTCCGTCCACACGATGGAGGAGCGGTTGCCCACCATCGGCAGCAGCGCGAACGGCCCGGAGGGCAGGAAATGCTGTACCGCGCGGCCTCCATGCGGCTTTTCGTGCGCGATCGTGCCGGTGATGGCGGCCTGGTCCGACGTCCATTCCACAATTTTGAACCCGGCCATCTTCCGAAGCGCCGAACGCTGCCCGTCGGCGGCAACCAGCAGATTCGCCGTAAGCCCAGCGCCGCTGCCCAGCGTGATCGAGGCGCTCGCCTCGCTCAATTCGATGCTTGCAACCGTTTCGGGCGCAATAAGCCTGATGTCGGGCAAGGCTTCGGCGGCCTCGTAAAGCGCACGGCGCAGGATCGCGTTTTCGACGATGAAGGCGGACGGCTCGTCGCCGCTCTGCTGCGCGTCGAAATTCAGCAGCACCGAACGGATGGGGAAGTCCAGCTTGCTGTCGGTGATATCCATTGCAATGACGGGCTGCGCATCCGCCGAAAGACCCGGCCACACGCCGAGCGCTTCCAGCATCTGCTTGGCGGCGGTGGTCAACGCGACCGAGCGGCCGTCGAATGCGCCCGAGCGCGCTTCGGCAATCGGCATGCGCTCGACCACGGCGATGCGGAAGCCGCCGGGCGCGGATTTGGCCAGTCCGCAAGCGAGCGCAAGGCCAACGAAGCTGCCGCCGCCGATAATCAAATCGTATCTCTGGCCGTCCATCGGAATGTCTCCGCCGGGTCCGCCAAAAGCGAGCGGCCGTGGCTCATTTCTAGCGCATACGCCCGGGAGAGCTCAAGGTGACATAGGATACCTTGCCAAATTCGGCCCTACGGCGCCCCGCGCTCGTATCATGCTGCGCTTCGCCCTATGCCGGATTTTCGCGATGCAGCGCGCCGCGCCGGACGGGCCAGCCCTTCGCGCTTGACAGTCGAAGTATGGTCCGGCTCTGTTAGCCAACAACGCTTTGCTTCTTGAACGGCACCAAAAATGGCATTGGACATTACCGGCCTTATATCGCTGCTCGATCTTGAACAATTGGAAGTCAACCTGTTCCGCGGCTATAGCCCGCAAAACCGCTGGACGCGCGTCTTCGGCGGTCAGGTCGTCGGTCAGGCGCTGGTGGCGGCGACGCGCACCGTCGAGGCGCGGCTGGTGCATTCGCTGCATTGCTATTTCCTGCTCGGCGGCGATCCGAAGGTGCCCATCATCTTCAAAGTGGACCGCATTCGCGACGGGGGAAGCTTCACCACCCGCAACGTCGTCGCCATCCAGCATGGCGAGGCGATATTCTCGATGAGTGCTTCCTTCCATAAGGCGGAGGAAGGATTTTCACACCAGATCGCGATGCCTGACGTGCCGGATCCGGACACGCTGCCTTCGGAAGACGATATTCGCGCCAAGACGCCAGACCATTTGGGCGCCTTCTGGAAACTGGAGCGCCCGATCGAGATGCGCCCCGTGGACGCTCGGAGCTATCTCTCCACCGAGAAGCGGGACCCGACCAACTTCATGTGGTTTCGCACCAAGGGCGCGATGCCCGATGACCCGGTGCTGCATCGCTGCGCGCTCGCCTATGCGTCCGATTACAGTCTGCTCAGCGCCAGCCTTATCCCCCATGCGCGCCGGCCCTTCGACCCCCAACTGATGATGGCGAGCCTCGACCACGCCGTCTGGTTCCACCGCGACTTCCGCGCCGATGAATGGCTGCTTTACGCGCAGGACAGCCCCTCGGCCGAAGGCGCGCGCGGGTTCTGCCGCGGCAGCATCTTCAGCCGCGACGGCACGCTGGTGGCGTCCGTGGCGCAGGAGGGGCTGATCCGGGTGCGGCGGGCTGGAAGGCTAAGGGCTCCGCAGCCGGCGTCCGCGCAAGGGTGCGCCGCCGGATAGGCCTGAGAGCGTCGCCCCGCGAGCCCCCATCTGGGCAAGAAGTGCCGCAAGTCGCAAATTTACGGGTTGGCGCCAGCTTGAACGGACGTCCGACCTATTCCTCGAGAATTTGGTCGCGCAGTGTCCGCAGATCCTTGCGATTTTGCAGCGTTCTGAGGACCGATGACTTCGTGTCGGCCGAGCCTGCTGGACCCGCGTCCTCAAGAACGATCTCGCGATACTTGGCTCGGGCGCAGGTTTCGCCTTGAGTGCAAGCGTTACGCTGTGAATGTCCTCGCGGCGGGCGCCAAACGCTGCTGACGCGTTGGTCAGCCGAAAGTCACTCGGTACGGCCCGAAGTACCACGCTCGGCTGGACGGATGCGTTGTAAGTCGGTCGTAAATGTCAAGTTCGTCGGCAAATTCATAGATGTCACGGACTTTGCCGCTGGAGCCGCCACCAGATCCTCCGCCGCTCGAACGCCGCCGCCCCCCGCCCCGAGCCACCAGCGCGCGCATCTGGCTTAACGAATATCTTGAGCCCGGAGAGCCGAAGATATGTTTCCACGACTTCCCGAAGGCCAATTTCGCCTGTTATTGGATACTTCCAGTTCTTATTCCCAGGGTCGCAAGTCAGGCTTCTATCGGCAAGGAGCTGTGCAAAATCTTCTACGAGCTCAAAGCTCCTGATCGTTCTTGCGCCGCTTGTCCTCTCCCGCGCTGACGCCTAGCGAGAAGGTGCCATTGGAAAAGGGAAAGGCGAAAACGCGCTGCCGCTGCCATTATCGACTTTCCGTGATGCTGAACCGGAATGAATAGCCGATCGCGGCGTATTGCAAGTCCGGGATATAGCCATCCACGCGTCGTCTCGATCGTCAACGCTCGGCTGCAGCTCCCTGGCCCCAAGCGCTGGAATAACTCAACTGTCCTTTGGGAGTGAGACGCGATTTCACCGACCGCGTCTCTCGCCTCGCAGCGAATCTTCTGAACGATGTCGAAAGTCGTTGATCGCGAAAAATCTTCGGGCAGAGGATGGATTGAGCAGGCCGCCACCATCGTGCACGCGGCGAGACCCGCGCACAAATTGACAAATCGCATTACTCCCCCCAGTCAACGCAACACGAACTAAAAACCCAGAACAACTAATGCGTAATGCGATCGAAGCGTCGGTATCTGAAATTTAGACGATTTTAACAGTTATTAGCAGAGAGGGGGTGGAACAGGAAGTTGGCTGGTCGCAAGTGGCGGCTGTTTAGTTGCTGCGCGTTGCATGATCGGCACGGTGGGAGCGCGCGTCAGCGGCGCAAAGAGCATGCCACCAACGGCTTATGAGCGGGCGTGTCTCAATCGCAAAAATTCGTGTGGCTGGAAGGCTTACTCCGCCACCAATTCCATCCGCTTCCCTTGCCGGATGTGGTTGATGAACCGCCGGAAAAGGTAATGGCTGTCCTGCGGCCCCGGGGACGCCTCGGGGTGATATTGCACGGAGAACACCGGGCGGTCTTTCAGGCGAATGCCGCAATTGGTGCCGTCGAAGAGCGACTTATGCGTCTCCTCGACGCCCTCCGGCAGCGTCTCGCGATCCACCGTAAAACCGTGATTTATCGAGGTGATCTCGACTTTGCCGGTGGTGAAATCCTTCACCGGATGATTGGCGCCGTGGTGGCCCTGACGCATCTTGCGTGTCTCCGCGCCGAGCGCCAGCGCAAGCAGTTGATGTCCAAGGCAAATCCCGAACACCGGCTTACCTGAGCCGACGATCTCCCGGATCGCGGGCACCGCGTAATCGCTCATCGCCGCCGGGTCGCCGGGACCGTTGGAGAGGAAAACCCCGTCCGGTTCATGCGCCAGAACCTCTTCCGCAGTAGCAGTGGCAGGCAGCACCGTCACCTTGCAGCCGGCGGTCGCGAGGCAGCGGAGAATGTTGCGCTTCATGCCGTAATCGATGGCGACGACATGGAATTCGGGGGCATCCTGCCTGCCGAAGCCGTCCTCCCAGCTCCAAGCGGTTTCGTCCCAGCGATAGCTCTGCCCGGCGGTGACCTCCTTGGCCAGGTCCATGCCCTCGATCCCCGGCCAGGCACGCGCCTCGGCCTTCAGCGCGTCGAGATCGAATTTCCCCGCCGGATCGTTCGCGATGATCGCATTCGGCATGCCCTTCTCGCGGATGAGCGCCGTCAGCGCGCGCGTGTCGACGCCGCAAAGGCCGATAATGTGGCGCGATTTCAGCCAGGCATCGAAATGCTGCATGGCGCGGTAATTGGAAGGCCCGGTGATGTTGGCGCGCAGAACGCAGCCGCGCACGCCCGACACCGCCGCGAGATTGGAGGTCTCCGCGTCGTCGACATTGGCACCGACATTGCCGATATGCGGGAAAGTGAAGGTGATGATCTGTCCGGCATAAGAGGGGTCGGTCAGGATCTCCTGATAGCCGGTCATCGCGGTATTGAAGCATAGTTCGCCCACCGCCTGGCCGGTCGCGCCAAGGCCATAACCCTGCAGCACCGTGCCATCAGCAAGCACCAGCGCACCGGTAAACACCGGCTCGGCCCAGCTTTCGCAGGGCGCGCGCTTCATCGGCGCAAAAATCGTGTCGCTGAAGAGGGAGAGAGACGGCTGGCCGGGGGCAGGATTTTGACCGGACGGATTGTTGGACATCATGTCCCCTTCTTGGCTTGACGTGGGCTTGGAGCGTGATCGCTCTACTCCGCAAGAGCCGCAATCATTCCAACACGCATTACCCCAATGCCGCGCAGAAAGTGGGGGGCTTTCCTCGAGGAGTCAATGCGGCAGTGCGTCGGGTATCCACGCGGGAAGCAACTCTCAAATGCACCCTTCCGCCACAGTCGCGGGCCACCATATCAGGTGAGGAGGCCGAACACCTTCAGCGCGTAGGCACGGGCACCTTGCCGCGATAATCGTAAAAGCCGCGCTGCGATTTCTGCCCGAGCCAGCCCGCCTCAACATATTTCACCAGCAGCGGACAAGGGCGATACTTCGAATCCGCCAGCCCCTCATACAGCACCTGCATGATCGAGAGGCAGGTGTCGAGACCGATGAAGTCGGCGAGTTGCAGCGGCCCCATCGGATGGTTGGCGCCCAGGCGCAAGGCCGTGTCGATCGCCTCGACGGTGCCGACGCCCTCATAGAGCGTGTAGATCGCTTCGTTGATCATCGGCAGGAGGACGCGGTTGACCATGAAGGCCGGGAAATCTTCCGACACGGCGACCGTCTTGCCGAGGCTCGAGACGAATTCACGCGCCACTGCGAACGTCGCTTCCTCGGTGGCGATGCCGCGGATCATCTCCACTAGGTCCATCAGCGGCACCGGATTCATGAAGTGCATGCCGATGAAGCGCTCGGGCCGGTCGGTGGCGGCGGCAAGCCGGGTAATGGAAATCGAAGAGGTGTTGGTCGCCAGCATGGCCTCGGGCTTCAGAAACGGACAAAGCGACTGGAAGATCTTCCGCTTGACGTCCTCATCCTCGGTCGCCGCCTCGATCACCAGATCGGTTTCGGCGAAATCCTCCAGCGATGGGGCATAGCGGATGCGGCCCAGCGCCTGCTCGCGCTCCGCTTCGGTGAGCTTGCCGCGCGATATCAGCCGCGCCAGGTGGCCGTTGATCGTGGCCAGCGCCGTTTCGACCTTTTCCTGCGAGAGATCGTTCAGGGCGACGTCGTAACCGGCGAGCGACACGACCTGGGCAATGCCATTGCCCATCTGCCCCGCGCCGATGATGCCGACCGTCTTGATGCCGGTATTGGACGCCCCGGGACCGGCCGGATGCCGGGCGGCGGATGGTCGATTGGGTTCCATACTGGTCATATTCCGCCCCGGAAGTTGGGTTTACAATCTAGCGCCCGATCCATCCATGGATTTAAACGGGCCTCTATCGTTCAGTTCCTGCATGATCCTGTCGCAAAACCGGCCCTTAGCGGACATCTGCCCCGACGGATCATGCGCGCTACAATCCTGCCTTGGCGAGCTCGGCTTCGAGTTCCGGCAGCGCCTGGAACAGGTCCGCGACCAGGCCGTAATCGGCGACCTGGAAAATCGGCGCCTCTTCGTCCTTGTTGATGGCCACGATCACCTTGGCATCCTTCATGCCCGCCAGATGCTGAATAGCGCCTGAAATGCCGACGGCGATATAAAGCTCGGGTGCGACGATCTTGCCGGTCTGGCCGACCTGATAGTCATTCGGCACATAGCCCGCGTCCACGGCCGCGCGGCTGGCGCCGATCGCCGCGCCGAGCTTGTCGGCAATCGCCTGGATCAGCTTGAAATTGTCACCCGATTGCATGCCGCGTCCGCCGGATATGATGATGCGGGCGGCGGTCAATTCGGGGCGATCGGAAGAGGAGAGCTCGGCGCCCTCGAATTGCGACAGACCGACCGGCGCGGGGGCTTGTATGGTCTCGATGCTGGCGGAGCCGCCTTCCGGAGCCGCCGGGAACGCAGGCGCCCGCACGGTGATGACCATCTTCATCCCCGGCGCCGTTTCCACGAGCTGGATGGCGTTGCCGGCATAGATGGGACGCGCAAAGCGGTTCGGTGCGTCGACGGCGATGATTTCGGAAACTTGCGGCACGTCAAGCTGCGCCGCCACGCGCGGCATGAAATTTTTCGTGGTCGTCGTCGCGGGCGCGAGCAGCGCGTCATAGGATTGCATCAGCGGCGTGACCAGCGCGGCCAGTTCCTCGGCCAGATCGCCGCCGAGATGATCGGCGTCGGCCAGAAGCACCTTGCGCACGCCGCCGAGCTTGGCAGCCGCTTCGGCGGCCGCGCCGCAACCCTTGCCCGCAACCAGAATGTCGATATCGCCGTCGATGGATTTGGCTGCGCTTAGAGCCTTAGCGGTCGCGGGCGCCAGTACGCCCCCGGCATGGTCGGCAAACAGCAGAATCGCCATCAGATCACCCCCGCCTCATCCCGGAGCTTCGCAACAAGCTCCGCTACGCTGGCGACCTTCACGCCGGCCTTACGGGCGCCCGGCTCCTGGGTCTTCACGATCTTGACGCGCGGTTCCAGATCTATGCCCAAAGTTGCTGCGTCGATTTCAGCCAAGGGCTTGCTTTTCGCCTTCATGATGTTGGGCAGCGATGCGTAGCGCGGCTCATTCAGACGCAGATCGGTGGTCAGCACGGCCGGGAGATTCAAGAGGACGGTCTGCAGTCCGCCGTCGACTTCGCGGGTGACGCGCAGCTTGCCGTCGGCGGGCGCGATCTTGGAGGCGAATGTGCCTTGCGGCCAGCCCAGCAGCCCCGCGAGCATCTGCCCGGTCTGGTTGGCATCGTCGTCGATCGCCTGTTTGCCCAGGATGATGATCTCGGGTTTCTCCTGTTCGGCGATATGCTTGAGAATTTTCGCGACAGTCAGCGGTTCGATCGCGACGTCGGTCTTGACCAGAATGGCGCGGTCGGCGCCCATGGCGAGTGCGGTGCGCAATGTCTCTTGCGCTTTTTGCGGTCCAATGGAAATGGCGACCACTTCGGTGGCGACCTTGGCCTCACGCAAACGGAGCGCTTCTTCGATCGCGATTTCATCAAACGGGTTCATTGACATTTTGACATTGGCGATATCGACGCCGCTGCCATCCGGCTTGAGCCGGATCTTGACGTTATAGTCAACGACACGCTTGATCGGAACCAGGACCTTCATTCACGCGCCTCCCATTCACCTCTCCCGTAATACCCCGGCCATGCCTCCATACCCCAAGGATCTCGGCCGGACACAGCGTTCGAGAGGACTGCTTCGCAACTGCGAAAGAAATTTGAGGCTAATGCGGGGCCGTCTGCAAGTCAATGCACACGGAAGACGCATATGCCTATAAAATCACGCTTCTACCGGCTGCTTGTCACGCCCGGCTGCGGCTTGGGCTCGACGCCGGTTGCCCGGTCGAAGAGGGGTATGCCCGGCCGGCGCATGAACAGCACGAGCACCGCGCCCGCGATCAACCCGCCAATATGCGCCCACCACGCGATCGAGGTGTCGGTGCTGAGCGCGATATTCAGGACCTGCAACCCGATCCAGACAAGCAGGGCAAAACCGGCGCTGACCCGCAGCGGTATGCGAAAGAACCACAGGCACCAGACGCGCACATTCGGATGCAGCATCAAATAGGCGGCTATGACCCCTGCGACAGCGCCGCTGGCGCCGATCAGCGGAATATCCGAGGCCGGCGAGATCAGTGCATGCGTCATCCCGGCGAAGATGCCGCATAGCAGATAAAAGAATAGAAAGCGGACATGGCCCATCGCATCTTCGACATTGTCGCCGAACACCCAGAGGAAAATCATGTTGCCGAAGAGGTGCATGAAGCTGCCATGCATGAACATGTAGGTGATCAGCGTCAGCCGCTCTGGAACGTTTGTGCCGACCGGCGCAGTGCTCACCTGCTGGCTGAGAAAGTTCGAAAGCAACTCGTGCGGCACCAAGGCAAAGCTTACCTGCAACGCGTCGGGCACGGGATATATGAGGCCAAGCTGCAAGGCGAAGAAGACGAGACAATTGACGACGATCAGCCCGACGGTCACAAATTGAAAACGTACAGTCTCAAGAGGGTTATGATCCCAAAGCGGTACAAACACTTACGTTCCCTCATCGGCTAGCGGTTCTGCCCCGGCTGCCACAGAATATCACGACTCCCCCTGTCGTTGACATAGCGGCTCGCGACAAAAAGCAGGTCCGAAAGGCGATTGATATATTTCAGAGCCGCGGCACTGACGGGCTCATCGGCGCGGCTGGCCAGTTCGACCATATGGCGCTCGGCGCGGCGGCAAATTGTCCGCGACACATGCAGCGCGGCGGCGGCCGCCGTTCCGCCCGGCAGGACGAAAGAGGCGAGCGGCTTCAATTCGGCGTTCATGCGGTCGATCTCGCTTTCGAGCCAGACGACTTGTGCGTCCGTCATGCGCAAAGGTTCGTAGGGCAGGGGCTCGCCGCGATCGGGCACGCAAAGATCGGCGCCCAGATCGAACAGATCATTTTGGATGCGCCGCAACATGATGTCGGCCGCCTGATCGTCCGGCCCGAGCAAATGGCGCGCCATACCGATGGAGGCGTTGGTTTCGTCCACTGTTCCGTAAGCCGTGATTCGCAGATCGAATTTTGGCAGGCGCGTGCCGTCGCCAAGTGCGGTGGTGCCCTGATCGCCGGTGCGCGTGTAGATTTTGGTTAGAACCACCATGTTTCGAATTCCTGCTTCCGTTCGGGGCGTGAGATTATCACCTGCCGCGCGAGAAGGGCCAGCCGGCATTCGTCCCGCCGCTGTCCGTTCTCAATGGGAAAAATACCAGACGGCCATGACGATCACGATGGCAACGAACTGAAGTCCGACACGCCAGCGCATCAGCCTCTGGCTACGGCCGGGATTACCGCCGCGCAGCATATTCCAAAGGCCGAGCACCAGGACCAGACCCACCGCAACGAGCAAGAGCGGCAGCAGATAGCGCGATATCTCGTCCATTCAACTCGTCTCCTGCGCATCTTGGCCCTCGAGTGGGAGGGGCGCCGATGGCGATCAAGCCTTCCGGCCCGCGATGAGCCAGTAGACGAAGCCCGCCACGAAGCCGGCGGTTGCCATGATGGTGAAGTAGGGGGCCGCGTATGCGGAGCCTTCCGGCGGCGTTGCGCCAGCGGTGGCGATCAGCGGCATCAAAGCGGCGGATACGCCTCCGCCGACCAGGTAATAAAGCAGCGAGCGGATGCGCGCGACTTCCCCGACAACGGCCGTGGCAAGCGCCGGAAGCAGGGTCAGCACCGGCGCCACCGTGAAGAAGAATGCAATGACGCCGAGCCCCTCATTCACCGCCCGCGACATCTCGTCGGCATCTTGCGGCGTGAAGGCGGTAGCTTCTCCTGCCGCCCAGCGCGCGCCGAGAAAGAACAATGTGACGACGCCGGCAATGACCGCCAGGATGAACCCGAAACCCACGGCGAAAAAGCGGCGCAGCGCGGGCCAGATCATGAGACGGCGCCGCCCGCATCCGCCGGCAACGGCGCACCGGCGCCCGCACGGCGCAAGCTGGCCCGCACCGTCTCGCTGGCCGAACGGAGCTGCCCGCAGGCCGCCATGATGTCGCGGCCGCGCGGCGTGCGAATGGGGCTGGCATAGCCGGCGCGGTTCACCACTTCGGCAAAGCGTTCGATCTGCTCCCAATCGGAGCATTCATAAGGTGCGCCAGGCCATGGGTTGAAGGGAATGAGATTGATTTTTGCCGGAATGCCCGCAAGCAGCCGCACCAGCGTCCTGGCTTCAGCGACGCTGTCGTTGATGCCCTTCAGCATCACATATTCGAAGGTGATACGCCGTGAATTTGAAAGCCCGGGATAGGTACGGCAGGCTTCCAGCAGTTCGGCGATTGGGTATTTTTTGTTGATCGGCACCAGTACGTCCCGCAGGTCGTCGCGAACGGCATGCAGCGAAATGGCCAGCATGACGCCCATTTCCGCCCCGGCGCGCGGCAATCATCGGCACCACGCCGGATGTCGAGAGCGTAATGCGGCGCTTCGAAACAGAGAGCCCGTCCCCATCGGAGGCGATGTCCATCGCCTGTCTGACATTGTCGAAATTATAGAGCGGCTCCCCCATCCCCATCAGGACGATGTTGGTGATCTTGCGCTCGGTTTGAGGCAGGCCTTGGCTTTCCGCAGGATGCGGGGCGCCCGGCCATTCGCCAAGCCGGTCGCGCGCCAGCAGGATCTGGCCGACGATCTCGCCGGCGGTGAGATTGCGTACCAGACGCTGCGTCCCGGTGTGGCAGAACGTGCAGGTCAGCGTGCAGCCGACCTGGCTGGAAATGCAGAGCGTGCCGCGCTCGCCTTCGGGGATGTAGACCGTCTCGACTTCGGGGGCGCGCTCACCGGGCCGGGTCGCGGCCAGCCGCAACAGCCATTTGCGCGTGCCATCGCAGGAAATCTGCTCGGTGACGATTTCCGGCCGCGTGAGGTCGAAGCTTTGCCCGAGCGCGCCGCGCAGCTCCTTGGCGATATTGCTCATGGAGCCGAAATCGGTGGCGCCGCGTCCATAAATCCAACCCCAGAGCTGCGTCGGCGCGCATGCGCTGTTGCGACGCGCCGACGCCGATCTCACCGAGCGCCGCACCGATCCCGGCCCGCGACAGGCCCAACAGCGAACGCCGACCGGTCGCCGTGACGGGGGCAGGGCTGCCAGCCGGGAGGTCGCGCCGAGCCGCGGCATCTGCCGGCATGTTCGCATCGACGGTGGCGCTCATAGTCGGAAGCTTACCTACACAAGACCGGGAGATTACGGGCAACTCGTCTCGATGCGACTCAACGCGGCTCCAAGCCCTTTGAGAGAGTATTTGTCCGTCGTTTCCGTGCCGCGAGCCGAAACGCCTTTGACTGTCAGATCGGCACCCTTACGCATGGATTCAATGAGCTTTCGCTCCTCGGCCGGGTCTCGCATGAAGGCCTTGTCGTCCTTCGGATAAAGCTGAAACTGGTCCGATCCGACGGCGACGACAGGCGTACTTTCCGGCTTGATCGTATAGCCGACCTTGACACTGAACTCATTTCGGACGCCGTCCTTCGCCCAGGTGGTCAGGTAGAGAAAGACGGACCCTCGATTAACGCCTTTGGGAGTCATTTCCTTCGGCTCCGAAGCGGCAAAGCACACCTTCTCGTCCTTGGCTTCATGGATGAACACCTGCCAATCGTCGAAGGTATCGAGCCGCTTGGCGAGCTTGCGCGTAGGCCGACGGGGCGGTGCAGATCAAGCCGGCAGCTATGCAGGCAGAAGCCAGTCGCATCCTTCAAGGTCTCCGCATTGGTTAAATTCAGTGGCACATCTATATCGATTTGCGCTTTAATTGGCCAGTTCGCCAAAGGAAAATTACCAACTCTTCATCATTTTGCCGCGCGACGTGACGCGCCGACCATCAACGGACGCGGCGCAAACCGCCCAAGGGTCCTTACACGGTCATACATTACGACCGCTCCGGCCATCGCGACGTTGATGCAGAAATCGGTGGGAATACGGACGAGGTGATCGCAGCGCGCCACCAGTTCGGGCGATAGCGCGCCAAGCTCGGGGCCAAGGACATAGGCCGCCTTCACCGGATGCCGGAAGCTCGGCAGGTCTTCTGATTCGCTCATCAGCTCGACGCCCACCAGCCGGCAGTCGTCGGGCAGGGACATGTCCTCCAGCGTCGCCCAATGGTAATAGGGGAGATGGCTACTGGACTTCGAAGTATCGGCGAAGAAGTCGAGCGCGTCGGGATGGGCGCCGATGGTGAACACGAAGCTTGCGCCGAATGCGTGAGCCGAGCGGAACAAATTGCCGAGATTGAGCGGCTTGGAAATGCGTTCGGCGCCGATGCCGAAATAGCCACGTGTCCGCCGTTTGTCGCTTTGATGCTGGCTCATCCGATGATCTTGCAAGGCGATTTGGCCGAGAGGACAGCGATAGCCCGGCTCGCCCCGCAAACACAAGCCGATTGATCCATCGGCATTCCCGGCCAAACACGGCGATCGCGCATTATTTGACATCGGCAAAATATTCAACTAAAAAGTTGAATGAAGGCACCGAAGTGAATCAAGAGCATCTGGACCGCACATTAGCCGCGCTCGCCGATCCGACGCGGCGGGCAATTCTCCGGCGGCTGACGGATGGGGAAGCGCGTGTCACCGAGATCGCGCGGCCTTTCCCGATGTCGCTGAATGCGGTGTCAAAGCATATTCGCGTCCTCGAAGGCGCCCAGCTCGTCAAGCGGCGCAGGGCGGGACGGGAGCATCTGCTCGCTCTCAACCCCGAGGCGCTCGACGAGGCAGCGGCGTGGCTGCAAGAGCAGCGCGCGCTTTGGACGGCGAGGCTGAGTGCGCTTGCTTCGCTGCTGGACAAGGAAGACCAGGCCGGAGATCACCTGGCGAATGAAAGAGGAGAGTCCGCGTGACCGACCGAACGCCTCCGACGGTGCGCGTCAGCCGCCGGTTCACCCAATCGGCAGATCGTGTTTTCGACGCATGGCTCGATCCGGCCAAGGCCGGCAAATTCCTGTTCGCGACGCCCACAGGGCAGATGGTCCGCGTCGAGATCGAGCCACGTGTCGGCGGGGCGTTTTGCTTTGTCGATCGTCGCCCTGACGGGGATATGGAGCATCTCGGCGAATATGTGGAGATCGACCGGCCGCGCCGGCTGGTGTTCGACTTCGCCGTCTCGGCAATGCCTGAGGCGAAAACGCGGGTGACAATCGAAATTCGGCCGGTCGGCACGGGATGCGAACTCACACTCACCCATGAAGGCGTGCCAGCCGAATATGTCGCCCGCACCAGCCACGGCTGGGCAACGATTCTGGATGGGCTCGCGGCGGCGCTGGAAGGCGATTAGATCGCGTACGGTTCAGGACACGCTATCTCTGTTGCGTGCGGCTGAGAGAGGCATTTTAGGACGGCGGGGTTGCCGGCGATCCTGGATGGCACGTCGTCGGCGATGATCCTCCCCGAGCTGAGAACCAGGATCCGGTCGCAAACGTCTGTCAGGAGCCACATATCGCGTTCAGCGATCAGCACAGACGTGCCGTTTTCGCGGACGTCGGCGATAAGGGACGCTAATGCCGAGCGCTCAGCCTTCGTCATTCCGGTGGCCGGATCATCCAAAAGGAGCAGAGCCGGCTTGGCGGCCAGAGCAACTGCAATCATCAAAAAGCGCCGCTGGCTCGTCGAAAGGGCATCGGCGCGGACGTCGCTCACGCCGGCAAGCCCGGTGAATTCGAGCGTGGACATCGCTTCGTCCCGATAGGTGTTGCCGCCGCGTCTGGAAAATAACGGCGGCTGGGACATCACGCCGCCCATCACCACGCTTTCAAGTGCGGTGAGGTCGAGAAACAGGTCTGCCGGCGGCAAGCCGCACACGACGCCGCGGCGACTGCGGGCGTTGACCCCAAGGTGGGTGACGTCCTTGCCAGCGATCGCAATGCTGCCGAAAGTGGGTTCAATCGTGCCCGCAAGCAGGTCGACGACGGTCGACCTGCCAGAGCGCCTCGGGCCGATAAGGCCGACGATCTCGCCCTGGTAAACTGAAAAAGTCAGATTGGTGACTGCAGCGAAGCGAGCCAAAGCTTTTGGATAATGCGCTGACACCCAATATAGGCCGGGGCATGGAGCTTTGCACCTTTTCGGCGACGTGAATATACGCCATTCGCCAATCCCCGCAGACAAAGTTCGGTACACTTGATTAATTAAAATGTTACATATTTCCCCATGCGAAAGCAATGAGCTTTCGTAACTTGCGTTTTTCAGCGGATAAGCTTTCGAATAAGCTTCGATATTTGCGACACTTAAGTCGATGAACTCACATCAAGCTCACAGGTCGGATTGCCGAAATTCGGCTCCAGACGGAAAGCTACCCATGCCAAAGCCACCCATACCAAGCGTTGCCCGCGCCTTAATTAAGCGCGGCATATGGCGATTTAAGGGCTTTTGGGTGAAGCGAAATATCGTAAAAATGCTTATATCGAGTGGCCGCCGCCAGCCCTTCCATCGGTGGACCGCCGGCGGCCAGGCTCGAAAAGGCGCCTACATTTTGGGCAGAGCCGTGATGTCGCGGATCATGCCGCTCGCGCCTTCGACCTTGCCTGACGACTTCGCCATGCCGGTCGCCAAATCGACGGTGTAGAGCATATTGTCAGCGACGAGCCAGGCGCTGTTCGTGCCGTCTGCGGACGTGGCCACGTCGAAGGCGTAGCTCTTGGCTGCGTTGACGCCGAGCTTGCCGATGGCCTTCAGCGTGCCGTCATTAGGCGAAACCTGCTGGATCAGCGCACCGATGGTCGCGTCGATGTCGTACATCGCGGTTTTCTCGGGCTTGCCGAATGCGTTGATATAGGCGGCGGCGACGATATTGGGCTTTTCGCCGGCATGCATGTCGGTCGTCTCGAAAGCCAGCAAGCCATCGGTCGTGACCTTGCCGCTATCGGGGTCGGCGCGCAGATTGGTGCCGTCGGTGGACATGAAGCGCAGCTTGTCGGCCATAGGGTTGAAGTCGACGATCGCGCCCGTGCCTGCCCCTATCGACTTTTCGAGCTTGGCGCCCTTGGTCGCCGCGCCGGTGGCGGGGTCGATGGTCACCAGCATACCGTCGGCGGTCACACCGTAAAGCATCTTGTTGGACGGCCGCAGATCGATGCCAAGCAACTTGTCGACGCCGGTCACTTCAACCGTTTTGGTAACCGCCGGCTTGACCGTATCGATGATCACAAGAGTTTTATCGCCCACGAGGCCCACGGCGGATGTCGGCGGAAGCGGAGGCGACGCCGGCTAGCGAGACAACGCCGGACGCAATGGCGAGCTTAAGAATCTTCATCGTTTCAACTCCGGAATAAATTGGTTTGTGGCCTGTCCACATTGCGGATACACGCCGGCCCTGCCGTTTGGATGCAGCGGCTCGAGAATATTTTTCGGGCGGGTGCTGTATTTCAGTGGCCGCAGCGTGTAAGAGCCTTTTCTGACAAGGGGCCGAAGGCTGCGAGGGGGCACGGCGATGCTCGACTATGCCGCGACTTTGGGCGCCTGCGCGCGCGGCGATCGCGGCGCGCTGAAGCAGCTCTATGACGAAGAGGCCGGGCGCCTGATCGGCATCGCGCAGCGCATCGTCAGGCGCCGCGAACTCGCCGAGGAGGTGGTGCAGGATGCCTTCATCCAGATCTGGCGGAAGGCGGACAGCTTCGATCCGGGCCTCGGCTCTGCGCGCGGCTGGATCTATGCGGTGGTTCGCCACCGGGCGCTGAACATGATACGCGACGGCGCCCGCGAGGATCTGGTCGACAGCGAGGATCTGGACCATGTTCGCGACCTGTCCACGGAAGTCGCGGACACCTTCGAGCGGCTGTCCGCCGACAGCGCCTGCGCCGCTGTCTGGCTCGCCCTTGAACAGGAAAAACGCGAAAGCATCCTGCTGGCTTATGTGTCAGGCTGTTCGCATGGCGAGATCGCGGCGTTGCTGCGCGTCCCGCTCGGGACGGCGAAGTCCTGGGTCCGGCGAGGTCTGCTCGCCTTGAGGGACGTGCATGGCGTGATGACCGAGCGCGATGAACTGGATCGAGGCCGGCGAATATGTGCTGGGCCTTCTCGGCGACGAGGCGCGCTTATCGTTCGAGATCGCGCTGCACGACGCGATCGCGAACGCGCGCAAGGCGCTGATCGCGCTGCCCGCGAGCGTTTCTCCGAACTGGATGTGACCGCTCCCCCGTCGGAGCTGCCGCGAGGCATTATGGGCGCGGATAGAAGGCGAGTTGGGCAACGTCCGGCAGCGATGCGGATGCGAGCCGTCTCATATGGGTCGCGAACCGACGCGCGGCCTGCAAATTCTGGCATGGCTTTGCCGCGGGGTCGCTCGCCGCCGCCATTCTGATGAATGGCCGGACTGGGCGCATTCTGGATGATGTATACGCCGGCCCAGCCGCAGCTCATCGTGGTGCTGCTCGATGCCCAGGCTCAGCCTGGCGCGATCGTCGAGGCCTATGCGAGCGAACGCGTCCGCGTCGTGCCGCTGGCTCGCTTCGACATCCCGGAAGGCAAGGTGCTGCAGGTCTGGACATTGCCGAACCCGGCGACCGGCCCGGTTTCTCTGGGACTGCTCGAAGGCGCCCGCGCAACGACCCTGACCGGCCTCGATCTGCCGTCGCCGCAGCCGGAGCAGCTTTACGAAATCACCCTGGAGCAGGCGGGCGGTTCGCCGACCGGTCGGCCGACTGGCCCCATCGTCGCAAAGGGGTTTGCGCGAGCGCCGCAGATCTGACGTCTCGAATAGCGCCAGATTTGCATGAGGGCGCTATTGGCCTTGGAATTTCGGCGTCCGCTTCTCGACGAAGGCGCGCGAGGCTTCCTTGTGATCGTCGGTCAGCATCGAGCGTGTCTGATGCTGCGCCTCTGCGTCCAGCAGAGTGCCCAAATCGGCATGTTCGGCGAGATTGAGGTTCTGCTTCATATAGCCGAGCGCGATCAGCGGACCGTCGGCCAGCGAGGCCGCCATCGCGCGCGCCGCGCTGTCCACCTCGGCGTCATCCACCACCTGCGTCACCAGCCCGGCAGCATGCGCCTCTTCGCCGGAGAGAACCGGGCACAGAAGGAACAGCTCCCGCGCCTTGGCCGAGCCGAGAAGCTGCGTGAGGAAATAGGTGCCGCCGTAATCGCCGGGAAGGCCGACCTTGGCGAAAGCGGTGGTGATTTTCGCCGTGCGTCCCGCGACCCGTAAATCGCAGGCCAGCGCCAGGGCAAGACCCGCTCCGGCGGCCGCACCGCTGATCGCCGCGATGGTCGGCTTGCGCATGTCGTGCAGCAGGCGCGAGGCTTCCATATTGCGGCGGAGCAAGGTTTTCCCGCTGCACCGTGGGGATGTCGCTTCCTGTGCCGGCCGCGAAACCCTTCACATCGCCGCCGACGCAGAAGGTGCCGCCCTCGCCGCGCAGGAGTATCGCGCCGACCTGCGGATCATATTGCGCGCGCCGCAGCGCATAGAGCAGCGCCTCGCACAGCTCCGCGCTGAGGGCGTTGCGGCGCTCGGGCCGGTTCAAAGCGATGGTCAGAAGCCGGCCGTCCAGATTCTCGGTTAATACGCTTGCCACAGGCTTTCCTCCCGATCGAATGTGTTGTGCCGGCGGCGATGGAGCGACCGGACCCGGCACTGCATGGTGACAAATTGCGGTGTTGGCGGCTCGGCCCGGAGCGCGCCGAACGGGCGCCCGCCGCCGGATCGGCGGGGCCGGCGCTTTCCTCGACCTTGCCGGTCAGTTCGCTCCCCGCATCGTCCGGCAGGCGCCAGAATATCACCGCCGACAACGCTCCAATCACGCCGACCACGAGAAAAGCGGTGACGAAATCGTCGACCAGAATGGCGCTGTTGCCGCGCAAAATCTGCTCGGCCTCCAGCGTCAGCGCGGCTGCGGCGACGCCCAGCGACAGCGATAGCTGGTGGGCGGCGCTCGAGAAGCTGGTCGCCTGACTCATCGAGGGCGGCCAAATATCCGCATAGACGAGCGTGTTTACCGCGCTGAATTGCAGCGAGCGGAAAAAACCCGCAACGAACAGGACAACCAGGATCACCGCATGCGGGGTCGCCGACGTGAACAGCGCGAAGCCGAAGACGAATACGGTACTGATCAACGCATTGGCGATCAGCACATTGCGGAAGCCGAAGCGCCCCAGGATCGGAGCAGCGGTGAATTTCATCAAGAAGGCGCCGATGGCCGTAACGAAGGTGAGCATTCCCGACGCAAACGCCGTCAGGCCGAAGCCGATCTGGAACAAGAGCGGCAAGAGGAAACCCGTCGCGCCCATCGCAATGCGGAACAAGGCGCCGCCGACGACGCTGGCGCGAAAGGTGGCAATGCGCATCAGGCTGAGATCGAGCAGCGGGTGGGCGACGCGGGCGGCATGGCGCGCATACAGCCAGCAGAACAGGAAGCCTAATCCGAGAATCGATAGCGCCAGCCAGAACGGCATCAGACCCTGGCCCAGCACCGCGAGCCCGAAGACCAGGCCGGATAGGCCGGTTCCGAGCAACGCCAATCCGACCCAGTCGAGTGGCGGCGGGCTTTTGTTCGCGGATGTCCTCAATGTAGCGCGTCACCAGAACGATGCCGAGCAGCCCAATAGGAATATTGATGTAGAAGATCCAGCGCCAACTGAAATAGGTGGTGATGAAGCCGCCGAGCGGCGGGCCAGCAATCGGGCCGACGATCGCGGGAATGGTGAACCACGCCAGCGCCGAGACAAGTTCGGATTTCGGCACGCTGCGCAATATGACGAGTCGCCCGACCGGCACCATCATCGCCCCGCCCATACCCTGCACAATGCGCGCCAGGACAAAATCGGTCAGCGTCGACGCCAAGCCGCAAAATATTGATCCGAGCATGAAAATGGCGAGTGCCAGCCGGAAAATGGGCTTTGCGCCGAAGCGGTCGGCCATCCAGCCGCTGACGGGAATAAACACAGCAAGCGACAAAAGGTAGCTGGTCAGCGCCAGCTTCAGCGCGATCGGGTCTTCGCCCATGTCGCGAGCGATCGCGGGAAGCGAAGTTGCAAGCACCGTCGCGTCAAGATTTTCCATGAACAGCGCGCAAGCGACAATGATGGGAACGAGAATGCGGGAGGGGAGGGCTGTCAATGGGCGGTCCTGCGAATTCATCGAAACGAGGTCCCGGAGCGCGCTGGCGGGCGAGTGGCGGGTGAGGGCAGTAAACCCGGCAACGCGGCCGCAGGCAATCCTGGATGGCAATGACGGCGTCAGCCAAAGCGCGGTGTGCCGAGCGCAGGTCACGCCGGTTCGCTGCGGGGCCGCCTAAAGGAGTGTGGCCAATGCCCAGCCCTTCCGATAGGTTATAGCTCAATTCAAATCGAACTGCGGGTTACAAAATAACAATATCCGCGGGCGGCGATGCCGTTCATTCGGCTTGGTTTGAAGGGGAAGGGACATGCGCTACGTCACGGCCGGACAGGCGCCTCGCCGGCCAGCGGTTGTATTTGTCAGTCCGGCTGAACATCGGCGGGTTGTGTTCGCGTCCTCCCTGGGCACTGTCTTCGAATGGTACGACTTCTATCTTTATGCAACGCTGGCGCCGTTCTTCGCTTCTTTGTTCTTTCCGCCCGGCAATGACACCGCCGCGCTGCTTTCCGCCCTCGCAACCTACGCGGCCGGCTTTCTGATACGGCCCTTCGGCGCAATCTATTTCGGCCGCATCGGCGATCGGCTGGGGCGGAAATATGCATTCCTGATCACCATCGTGTTGATGGGCACGTCGACATTCGCGGTGGGGCTGCTGCCGACCTACGAGCACATAGGTTGGGCCGCTCCGCTGATGCTGGTTCTGCTGCGGCTCGCCCAAGGCTTCGCGCTGGGCGGTGAATATGGCGGCGCGGCAACCTATGTGGCGGAGCACACGCCCCCCTCCCGCCGTGGGCTGGCGACGAGCTGGATCCAGACCACCGCGACGGTCGGCTTTCTGCTTTCCCTCCTGGTCATCATTCTATGCCGCAGCATCATACCGGCTGACGATTTCAAGGACTGGGGCTGGCGCATTCCGTTCCTGGTGTCGATCGTTCTGCTGATCTTTTCGGCCTACATCCGGCTGCGGCTGCATGAATCTCCACTCTACCAGCACATGAAGGAGGCTGGCCAGATCTCGAAAGCGCCGATTTCGGAAAGCTTCTTTCGCTTTCCCAACGCCTGGTATGTGCTTCTGGCGCTGCTCGGAGCAACGGCGGGACAAGGCGTCGTCTGGTACACGGGGCAATTCTACGCCCTGTTCTATCTGCAGATCACGCTGAGGGCCGATTATGACGTCGCCTATCAGCTTATGATGATCGCTCTTATCATCGGCACGCCGTTTTTCATTCTGTTCGGCTGGCTGTCGGACAAGATCGGCCGGAAGCCAATCATCCTCGCCGGATGCCTTCTCGCGGCGTTGACCTATTTTCCGATCTTTTCGGCACTGACCAAGGCCGTCAATCCCGACCTTGCCGCCTTTCAGAGAAGCGTCAACGTGGCCTTGAATACCGATACCGAAACGTGCCGTTTCCATATTTTCGTCGGCCCCTGGACGGAGTTTTCCGATTGCGACCGGGCCAAGGATTACCTGACGAAACTTGGCCTGTCGTTCGACACCGTCCACCGGCCGGGCGGGCGGAGCACCATCAAGGTCGGCGATCTGCCGGAGCTGCCGATCGAGAATTGGGAAGCGGAGGACCGCAGACACAACGTCATGCTCGCCTTGAGCATCAGGGGATACCCGATGAAGGCGTCGGTCGCGAAGATGAACAAGCCGAAAACCATCTTCCTGCTGGTCGTGATGATGATCTACGTGTGCATGGTGTATGGGCCGATGGCGGCTTTTCTCGTCGATCTGTTTCCGACGCGCATCCGCTACACCTCGCTGTCGCTGCCCTACCATATCGGTAATGGCTGGTTCGGCGGGATGCTGCCGCTGGTGGCGACGGCGATGGTTGCGGCGTCCGGCAATATCTATTACGGCCTGTGGTATCCGGTCTGCGTCGCGGGGATGACCTTCATCGTCGGCCTGTTTTTCATGCGCGACCGGCGGGTGCAGGATTCCCCGCGCGCGCTCGACAAGAGCTGACGTTGCTCATTTACGCGCGCGTTCGCGGCCGGGCGGGCTGGCGAAGGGCGGTGTGCACCTGATCGAGAATATCGTCGACCGCCTGCCAGACCTTTTGATCGTCATCGGCCTGGAAATAATCGAGCACCAGCTTTGCGACGATCAAGCCGATGACGAACAGGACGACGATCGCGGTGGTCGCGCCGAGGAAAAACCAATTGATGTCGATCTGGTCGAGCGTGCCGGGGATCAGCAGCCAGGCGAGCATGGCGATGGCGGCCGGGATCGTGGCGATCAACCCGTATTTCGCGGTCCTCGCGAAGCCGACCTTGGTGCGGATATGGTCGATATTATGCGGCAGACGCATTTCGGCGCCGGTGGTGTGATTTTCCAGATGCAGGCAAAAGCCGTGATCGGCACCCTTGCGCGCGGCCCAGACAGCGGTTGCGGCATGGCCGTTTCGCAGCAGAAGGCTGCAATCGGTGAGGTTGACCTCGATATCTCGCCCATCATGCTGGCGAAGATAGAATTTCTGCCGCTCCACCATGCGCGAAGCGATCCGCACCGCACCGGCATCGGCGGCATCCGAACCCGCGTCCGGGCCGAAATCCGGTTCAGCCCAGCTTTCAAGTCCGGCCACCAGCCCTGTTGCCGCCCAAGCGGTATACTCGCCCATCCCAGCCCCAGTTAACGTCCAGCACGCACGACGATGCCGGCGCATCACAGCATGGATGCCACTCGCGAATTCAACTCGCAATTCGGTGGGTGGATTGATCCACTCTTGCAACGCTTCCTCAAAATTTAGCTGTATTTAACACGATTGACGGCCGTCCGCATCCGTTTCTAGCCCAATGAACATTTCCGCTGGCGATCTTTGCATGCGCGGTGGCCAGAGCTGCGGAAGTTGCATAGCGAGCCATCTGGCGAGCGCCGGACCTGCGCTGAGATGAGAAAAGGCTAATGCCCGTGGGCGGGATGAGCGTCGCCCGATCCGCGCTCGGCGAACGCCTGGCGCAGGATCGATATCGACGATGTAAGGAACAGGCCCGCCATCGCGGCGGCGACGATCAGGTCCGGCCATGCGCTGGCCGTGGCCCAAACCGCAAGGGCGGCGAGCATCACCGCGACATTGCCGATCGCGTCGTTGCGCGAACACAGCCAAACCGAGCGGACATTGGCGTCGCCGTCCTTATAGCGCGCCAGCAGCACGACGCTCGCGACGTTCGCGGCCAAGGCAAGAAAGCCGACCGCGCCCATCACCTCGGCGCGGGGCAGGCCGAGCACCATGAGCTGATAGGCGGTGGCGCCGAACACCCATAGGCCCATCAACATCAGGCTGGCCCCCTTGACGAGCGCCGCCGTGGACCGCACCACGAGCGACCGCCCGATCACGGCAAGGCTGATGCCGTAAGTCAGTGTGTCGCCGAAGAAGTCGAGCGCGTCGGCCTGAAGCGCCTGCGATCCTGCGAGCGCGCCAGCCGTCATCTCGGTGAGGAACATGGCGCCATTGATGGCGATCACGACCCACAGGATGCGCTTATAGCGCGGATCGATCCCGTCGAATTTCGCGTGGTGGTGGCCGCATCCCGCCGACATTCCATTGTCTCCTTGAAAAGCTGAGCCTAGATATAACATCTACAGTCACTGTAGCTTCAAGGGGTAAAGCAATGGAGTATTCGATTGGTGAGTTGGCTCGCCAAGCCGGCTACGCGGTGCAGACGCTCCGCTATTTCGAGCAGACCGGCCTGATGCCGCAGGCACCGCGAACGGCGGGAGGGCAGCGGCGCTATGGCGAGAAGGAGCTGCGCCGGCTGCTCTTCATCCGCCATGCGCGCGATCTGGGCTTCGAACTCGATGCGGTGCGCAGCTTGCTCAAGCTCGCCGGGCACCCGACGCGCCTTGCGACGCGGCGGACGCGATTGCCATCGATCACCTCAAGGCCGTCGACGACAAGATCGCGCGGCTGCAGGCCATGCGCGAGGAACTAGCCCGCATGATCGAAGCTTGTTCAGGAGGCCGGATCGCCGAATGCCGCGTCATCGACGTGCTGGCCGACCACGGCAAATGCGTGAGCGAAACGCATTGAGCGGCCGGCCGCGGCGTCCCGTTCACCCGGCTGTGAGTTGCCAGCGGTCGTAGGTCTGAACGACAAATGGGCTACATCGACAGACAATTGGCATAATGGAGATCTCATGGACATCGATCGCCGGACATTTTTGCTTGGGGGAAGCGCTGCCGCCATCTCACTCACTCTTAGCCTACCGGCCCTCGCCAAATCCGGCCTGGTCACCGCTCAGATCAGCGGTGCGCAGCATTTCAATGTGGGCGAGATTACCGTCAGTGCGCTTTCTGACGGCTACATCGTGTTCGATCCCGCCCTGTTCCCCAGCGTTGGTAAGGACGAAATGGAGGCCGCCCTGAAGCGGGGCTTCATGGACGGCAAAGGCCAATTCCGTGGCGCGGTGAACGCCTATGTCGCCCGTTTTGCCGACCGAACCGTGCTGATCGACTCGGGCGCCGGCACTTTATTCGGGCCGACCATGGGAATGTTGGGGAGCCAGCTCACTGCCGCAGGGATCGCGCCGGCCGACATCGACGTGCTTGCCATGACGCATCTTCACCCCGACCACATTGGCGGTCTCACGAGCGCGGACGGCAAACCTCTGTTCACGAACGCAACCATGCTGCTGCACCAGGCAGAAGTTGCCTTTTGGACCGACGACGCGATCCGGGGCAAAGCCCCTGACGAGGTCAAGGCATTCTTTGACGTGGCTCGGAATCTCTCGACGCCTATAAAGGCAAAACCAACCCATTTTCGAAGGATGGGGAGGTTCTGCCAGGTGTTCAGGCGATGCACTTGCCCGGTCATACGCCGGGGCATACCGGCTTCAATCTGGTCTCAGGCGATCAGAACCTGCTGATCTGGGGTGATATCGTGCATGCGCCGGCACTGCAATTCAGCCATCCGGAGTGGTCTATCGCCTTCGATGTCGATCAGGATAAGGCGCGCGAGACACGGGCGAAAATCTTCGATCAGGCAAACGCCGACCGGCTTCGCGTCGCGGGCATGCATCTGCTCTTTCCCGGCCTCGGCCACGTCGTCAAGGAGGGAAGCGGCTATGATTTCGTCCCCTCCCAGTGGGATTACGATCTGGCCGACAAGAAATAAGCGATCGCCGCAGCGCCGGAGCTGATCTGGCGCAGCCCCCTCCGGAATAGCAATTTTTACCAAGCCTGCCACCCGGCGGGCCGTCCATAAGAGTAGCTGAACCGCTATTCGGAGGACGACCGCGATGAACGCAGCTTCCAACTCACCCCTTGCCCGAAAGCTGCTCGCGTGCGGACCCACTGCGGAGCATGGAGAGGCCATCAACCTCTACGGATTTCTCCCCGGCAGTTGGGAGACCGAGGGCGTCCTCCACCGCCCGGATGGCGGGACAGTGGAAAAACGCGGCGAAATCCACGCCGGCTGGATCCTCGACGGCCGCGCCATTCAGGATGTCTGGGCACTGGCCGACACCTTTTACGGCACCACACTGCGCATCTACGATCCGTCGCAGAACGCCTGGCACATTCATTGGCACGATACGCTGAAGCAATATTATCCGCGCCAGATCGGCAAGGCCGAAGGCCCGGACATCGTTCAACTCGGCCGCAGCGACACGGGAGGCCTCATGCGCTGGCGATTCACCGAGATCAAACCGGATTCATTTCACTGGATTGCCGATGTCTCTTCCGGCGAGGGCGGAAGCTGGACGCCGCAGCTCGACATATTTGCCCGCCGGGTCGCGGCCTGAGACAAGCGCAAATGGCAAAGCTCGAAGGTCCGCAGTGACGCTCGATGCAGGGACCGTATATCTGTTCCGCGATCATGGTCTTGGCGGCGCGGTTGGCCAGGTATTTCGCAACCGCCTGGAAGCTCTGGCGACCGAGATCGCACGCGGCAAGCGTAAGGATGGGGGCGGGCCGGAAAAGTCCGGTTTGGGGAATGGCTGACACCGGATTGTTTTCGCGGTCGCTCATATGACAGGCGGCGGGCGCCGCAGGCGTGTTGTCTTCCTGCTTTGCAGGTGGCCGGCTTTCCGATCTGAGCAAGAATATTCAGATCGAGACAATAACCCCCAAACATTTGCCCCGGCGCCCATTATCTTCCGGGTGTGGCACCGAAGCGCCTGTCCACATCGACTCCTCCGACCGCCACACGGAGCAGGGCAAAAGCGACGGTCCCCGGTGAAGCGCGGAAGCGCTCAAGAGAGAAATCATGAAATTAATCTGGCGATATTCATGCGTATTCGCGAGTGTAATGGGACTTGCGGCTGGGCTTGCTTATGCTGATGGCGCAGGTAACCCAGCGAGTGTTCGCTCCGAAGCCGGCGAATATTTCGACAACGCGGGGAATCCGACGTTCAATATCGCCAAGGATAGCACCGTCGATTGGTATACCTATATTGGCTATATTCGCTACACCGCAAATTGCATGCAGTGCCATGGTCCGGCCGGGCTTGGTTCGAGCTTTGCACCATCGCTGGTCGATAGCCTGAAATCGCTGAACTATACCGACTTCCTGTCGACTGTTGCGAACGGCAAGAAGGATGTGAACACTGCCGAGGACCTCGTAATGCCCTCCTTCGGCACAAACCTGAATGTCATGTGCTATACCGACCCGATCTACGTCTATCTTCGCGCCCGATCCGATGGGGCGGTGGGCGCCGAGCGGCCGGACAAGCACGCACCGGCACCGGCCGACTATGCAAAGACTGAAGACTCCTGCCTGGGTCTTTGAACGCGGCTAATCTTGCCTCACCCGCATTTGCGCTGCGATGGCAAGCCCCTGTCCATCACCTCATGGCGCGCCGCAACTGCCCCGGCCAACGCCGAGCGACTGCTGGAACGTGGCCGCCATATGCCTGCTTCGATCAAATTTCTCGCTCGTTCGATGCGCCGTTTCATGACGGAGCTGTGCGGCGTACAGCCAAAGCTGTTGTTGAACAATGTCTTGAAACGCGAAAGGCCATGACCGGCGATGCAGACGAGGCTCGTCAGCGAAAGATCGGACGCCATATTGGCTTCGATAAATTTGGCCACGCGCTGTTGCTGAAGCACCGAAAGCCCCGGACGCTTGATGCGGAGGGCCTCATACCTGTTCCGCGATCAGCGCCTTGGCGGCGCGGATACGCTCTTCGTCGCGCTTATAGAACGTCCATTGCTTGATGCGCTTGCCCCGCACCAGGCCGATCCGGGTCAGCAGCTTCATATGCTCGCTGAGCGTCGGCTGAGCGATGCCGAGCTTTTCCGCGATCAGCAATCCGCAGACGCCGTCCTCGACCAGATCGCCGTCGGTCTGCGGGCGGAAATTGGCGCGCGGGTCCTTCAGCCAGTCCAGAATTTGAAGCCGGCGCTCATTGCCGAGGGCGCGCATGATTTCCAAGAGCTGCATTTAGGCACTTTCCTAAATTCCTAATTCCTGCATGATATCGGCTTATATGCCTCACCAGCCCGTTGGAACAGCATCATGCAGGACTATGCCATCAATACCGAAGTCAGCGTCGGCGATCTTCGCCTCGTGGATGTGGATGCCATTGCGCGCAGCGTCACCGACACATGGTTCAATCAGAGCCTTTGCCGCGTCAATGATTGCGTCATCCGGCTGGGCGTCGTCGAAGGTGAATTTCATTGGCACAAGCACGATCTGGAGGACGAATTCTTCTTCGTCGTGGAGGGCAAGCTGCTGATCGACCTCGAAGATCGGACCGTGGAACTCGGCCCCAGACAGGGCTTCACTGTCCCGCGCGGCGTCGTGCACCGGACTCGTGCGCCGGAGCGTACCGTGATGCTGATGATGGAAGGAAGCGGCGTCATTCCCACGGGCGATTGAGCCAGCGTTCACTCGAACAGAATGGCGGCAGCGCGCGTCCAGCCGGCCGAAGCGGCTTTGATCTTGACTGGCATGCAGGAGATATAAAAGCCGTTCGCCGGCAGCATCTCCAGATAGAGCGTTGCCTCCCGGCCCATGCCGCAGCCGCTGGCGACATAGTCCGGCTGGCCGTAACTCACGCCCGCGCTAGTGTTGACGACGACGATGTCGAGCGGCTGCAAATCATGGCCGATACGCGTCAGTTCCGCTTCCACATCGGCTGCGGCTGGCAACGTAGCCGTTTTCGAAATAGCGGAAGTCCAGCTTCACGCCGCGTGGAGATATCAACCTGCTCGACCGCCCACGCGGCGCCATCCGGCAGATCGGCGCGGGTCAGGCCGGGGAAGAATGCGGCCAGCCGCTCGAACGAGGCGTTGTGATCGACATAGGTGACGTGCGGCAATGCGCCCGGCGGATCGCTGGCGATATCGTTCTCGATCGCGGCGGAGAGGGTCGATGATCTGGAATTTCATGGCTTTTCGAGCGAGGGGTTTGGCGAAGATCGTTACAGGACGATTGTGCCATTCTTCCAGCCGGATTCGAAATCTTCCAGCGTTGGTGCGACGCGTACCCAATCCGCTTCGATCGGGTAGAACGCCCAAATTCCATCAAGGCCTTCGCGATAACAGAATTGAACGCCGTCAACGCCAGGTCGGCCGATAACAAGCCCGTCGCTCACCGCATCGACATGGATTTCGTCAGATGGAAGAAGGAACCAAAGTTGCGCGTCATCGTCGTATCGGCCGTCGCGATAGCTCTCGAAATATTCGGAGCACGGGAAGCGCCGATAGTGTTCCGGAGGTACCGCCCTGCGCCTCGCGCTTGCTGCGATGGAGCCCCACCCATATTGTAGGGCGAGCTGGAGCGGGTGATGGGAATCGAACCCACGTCTTGAGCTTGGAAGGCTCTTGCTCTACCATTGAGCTACACCCGCGATGGTGGGACCTTAACCGAAGCGCTCGTCGAGTTCAAAATGAAACTGGCCGCAAGGGGCAGTTGTCCGACTGAGGCGCCGAAACAGCAGTTCCATAAAATCGACAAATTCAACTGGATTATTTCGGGATTGATGCGGGGCAGCCAGGGATGTTGTAATTTGGCTCTAGTCAGCCTATTTATGGTGTGTTACTCAAACCCCCTCAGCGCCTTAAACAAATAAGTTTCACGCATCGCCAGCGAAAATAGAAAAGTCTGGATCGCTGGCTGGTGCGTTATGCTTTTGTCGAAGGGGCTCATAATGTGGCTCCATGAAGGAGTGTAGCTCAATCGGCTAGAGCACCGGTCTCCAAAACCGGGGGTTGGGGGTTCGAGTCCCTCCACTCCTGCCAGTGGTTGGGGCGTGGCTTTTCCGACTGTGCACCTTCCCGCGAGGATGCCTCAAGAGGTCCTGATTTTCCGAAATGGCTAAGACAAATCCGTTTGAATTCATCCAGCAAGTCCGGGCGGAAACCGCAAAGGTGACCTGGCCGACGCGGAATGAGACAATAGTGACGACGATTATGGTCGTCATTATGGCGATTCTGGCATCGATATTCTTTCTGCTTGCCGATCAGGTGCTGGGCTGGGGGGTGAGCCTGTTGCTTGGGCTCGGTAAATAGTCTTAACGCGTCGTTAAACAAGAACAGGTAAACCATGACGAAGCGTTGGTACATTGTTCACGCTCATTCGAATTTCGAAAAGAAAGTCGCTAAATCGATCAAGGAGCGTGCATCCACGGCTGGCCTCGACAATCTGTTCGAGGAAGTGCTTGTGCCTATGGAGGAAGTCGTCGAAGTGCGGCGCGGGCGCAAGGTGAACGCCGAGCGGAAGTTTTTTCCCGGCTATGTGCTGGTGAAGATGGATATGACGGATCAGGCCTATCACCTGATCAAGAACACGCCCAAGGTCACGGGCTTTCTAGGGGCAAACAACAAGCCTCAGCCGATCGCGGAAGGTGAAGCGCTCCGTATCCTTCAGCAGGTGAAGGAAGGCGTCGAGCGGCCGAAGCCGTCGGTAACATTTGAGATTGGCGAGCAGGTGCGCGTCGCGGATGGGCCTTTCGCCTCGTTCAGCGGCAGCGTCGAGGAAGTCGACGAGGAGCGCGCAAGGCTTAAAGTCGCGGTTTCCATCTTCGGCCGGGCGACCCCGGTCGAATTGGAATATGGGCAGGTGGAGAAGGTCTAGGCATCGTTCCGAAATCCGTGTCCTCGTGAAAACGGGGATGGCCTTGGATTTTCGGAAAAGTGCGACGTAACAGAAGCCTGGCCGGCAGTGCGGGAGGAGAACGGGGCTTTGCCATAGCTCCGACGGCTCCGTACCGCAAACCCTCAATTCAATGAACCCTCTGGGGTTCGAAAGGGCAGTAGATGGCAAAGAAAATAGCAGGATCGTTGAAACTGCAGGTGAAAGCCGGGCAGGCCAATCCGTCGCCGCCGATCGGGCCGGCGCTCGGTCAGCGCGGCATCAACATCATGGAGTTCTGCAAGACGGTCAACGCGGCGACCAAGGACATGGAGCCGGGATCGCCCGTACCCGTGGTCATTACTTATTACCAGGATAAATCCTTCACCTTCCAGCTGAAGACGCCGCCGGCATCCTTCCTTTTGAAGAAGGCCGCAAATGTCAATGCCGGCTCCAAGGAGCCCGGGCGCGGCGGGCCGATCGGCAAGGTCACGCAGGCTCAGCTTCGCGAGATCGCGCAGGTCAAACTGAAGGATTTGAACGCGAATGATGTGGAGCAAGCCATGAAGATCATTGCAGGCTCCGCGCGTTCCATGGGATTAGCGGTTGAAGGGTGATCGCGATGGCAACTATAGGTAAGCGGCTGAAGGCCGCGCGCGAAGGTATCGACTTGTACAGGCAGTATGCTGTTGATGAGGCGGTGCGGCTGGTCAAGGGCCGTGCCAAGGCCAAGTTCGACGAAACGATTGAAATCGCGATGAATCTGGGCGTGGACCCGCGCCACGCCGATCAGATGGTTCGCGGCGTCTGCAATCTTCCGAATGGCACGGGCCGTACGGTTCGTGTTGCCGTGTTCGCAAAAGGCGACAAGGCGGATGAAGCGACGCAAGGCTGGCGCCGATATCGTCGGCGCCGAGGACCTCATGGCGGAGGTGCAGGCGGGCAACATCAACTTTGACAGATGCATCGCGACACCCGATATGATGCCTCTGGTGGGCCGGCTGGGTAAAGTGCTCGGCCCCCGTGGCCTGATGCCGAACCCGAAGGTCGGTACCGTGACCATGGACGTGGCGGCGGCTGTCGAGGCGGCCAAGGGCGGCGCGGTCGAGTTCCGCGTCGAGAAGGCCGGGATCATTCATGCGGGCATCGGCAAGGCAAGCTTCACGGAGCAGGCGCTGGTCGAAAATGCCCGCGCCTTCGCCGACGCGGTGATCAAGGCAAGACCTACGGGCGCAAAAGGCACCTATGTCAAAAACATTTCGCTGAGCTCGACGATGGGGCTTGGCGTGCGTATCGAGCCGGCGACGGTGACGGGATCCCAAAGCGCAGGCTGACATGATGCCGCCGGGCATTCCGGCGGAAAAGTTTCAGGCGCGATTGAAGCGCTTGAACGCGTATCGGACGCGAAATCGTTCGGTACGCGAACCTGTCCGAGACTGCAGGCGCCTTCGGGCTTAATTTTTGCCTGCAATAGACGGGGGAGAAAGCTGATTTCGCCAAGTTCCGTTTGGCGGATTACGCCGCACGCCCTGGGACAGGCCTAAGCAGTCGCTTAGCCCTATTGTCGTAGGGACGCGGCGTAATCAAACCGGCGGCAAGGCCCTTACGCAGGCCGAGCCGTCAAATTTGGAGAGACGCGGTGGATAGAGCCCAGAAAGCAGAGATGGTCGATGATATCGGCCAGATCTTCGCGAAGTCCGGCTCTGTCGTCGTTGCACGATATGCCGGACTTACGGTGGCCCAGATGACTGATCTCCGTCAGCGCTTCGGCGCGGTCGGTGCGCAGTTCAAGGTCATCAAAAACCGCCTCGCCAAAATCGCGCTGGACAACTCCGGAAACGGAGCTGCGCGTGACATGTTCGTCGAACCGACCGGAATCGCCTTTTCGAGCGATCCGGTGGCTCCAGCGAAAATTGCCGCTGAATTTGCCAAGGCAAATCAGAAGTTCATCATCATCGGTGGATTTCTCGGCAAGCAAACGCTGAGCGAAAACGAGGTCAAGGCGCTCGCCGTGATCCCGTCGCTGAACGAATTGCGCGCACAGCTCTGCGGCGTTCTCAACGCGCCTGCCACCAAGCTTGCCCGCACGCTTAATGCGCCTGCGGTCGGCTTGGCAACCGTGCTTGATGCCTATGTGCGCAAGCAGGGAGAAGGCCAGGAAGCTGCCTAAAGCAGCGCGGTTCGAAGCGAAAGCACCAAACGGAATTTAAGGAACTGACATGTCTGACAAAATTGAAAAGCTGTATGACGAACTGTCCAAGATGACGGTTCTGGAAGTCTCTGGCCTGATCAAGCGGCTTGAGGAAGGCTGGGGCGTATCGGCGGCGGCTGCCGTTCCGATGGGCATGCCCATGGGCGGTGGCGGCGCGGTGGCCGAACCGGCTGAGGAGCAGACCGAGTTCGACGTCATCCTGACGGCCGTCGGCGCACAGAAAATCAACGTGATCAAGGAAGTGCGCGCGATCACCAGCCTTGGTCTGAAGGAAGCGAAAGACCTCGTCGAGGCCGCTCCGAAGGCGATTAAGGAAGCCGTCTCCAAGGCGGAAGCCGAAGAGATCAAGAAGAAGGTCGAGGCCGCCGGCGCGACCGTCGACATTAAATGATTTCCGAGGGGCGGGAGCCACACGGCTTTCGCCCCGGGACGTTATGAACGAAACCGAGCGACGGTTCTCCTCAGACGCCTTCGAGGCGCGTTTGCGGAGAGCCGTTTACGAGTGACATTGAGGAGATGAGATGGCGCAATCTTTCATCGGCCGCAAGCGGGTGCGCAAAGGCTTCGGCCGCATCGCTGAAGTGGCGGAGATGCCCAACCTGATCGAAGTGCAGAAGCAGTCCTACGACCAGTTTCTCATGGTCGACGAGCCGAAAGGCGGACGGACGAATGAGGGCATCCAGGCCGTCTTCAGTTCTGTCTTTCCTATATCAGATTTTTCCGGCCGTGCCCAGCTTGAGTTTGTCAGCTACGAGTTCGAGCAGCCGAAATATGACGTTGACGAATGCCAGCAGCGGGGCATGACTTATGCCGCACCGCTGAAGGTCAAGCTGCGGCTGATCACATTCGATATCAACGAAGAAACCGGCGCCCGTTCCGTCCGCGACATCAAGGAGCAGGACGTCTATATGGGCGACATGCCGTTCATGACGCTGAACGGTACGTTCGTCATCAACGGCACCGAGCGCGTGATCGTTTCGCAGATGCACCGCTCGCCGGGCGTGTTCTTCGACCATGACCGCGGCAAGACGCATTCGAGCGGCAAGCTGCTGTTCGCGGCGCGCATTATTCCGTATCGCGGTTCCTGGCTCGATTTCGAATTCGACGCCAAGGACCTCGTCTATGTCCGCATCGACCGGCGCCGGAAACTTCCCGCGACGTCGCTGCTCTATGCGCTCGGCTATGATGACGAGGAAATCCTCAACATCTTCTACGACCGCATTCAGCTTACCGCCGATAAGAAGGGCGGCTGGAAGATGCCGTTCGTGCCGGAGAAAATCCGCGGTGTGAAGCTGACGCACGATATTCTCGACGCCGCTTCGGGCGAGGTCGTGGCGGAAGCGGGCAGCAAGCTTTCGGCGCGCCAGGCGAGGAAACTCGCCGAGGAAGGGCTGAAGACCATCCTGATTTCCGACGAGGCGATCTATGGCCGCTACCTGGCCGAAGATATCGTCAACATGGAAAACGGGGCGATCTACGGCGAATCCGGCGACGAAATCGACAAGGAGTTGCTGGATACGCTGAAAGGCACCGGCCTGAAAGTGCTGCCGCTGCTCGACATTGATCATGTTTCGACGGGCGGCTTCATCCGCAACACGTTGCATACCGACAAGAATATCGGGCGCAACGAGGCGTTGCTGGACATTTACCGGGTGATGCGTCCAGGCGAGCCGCCGACCGTCGAAGCCGCGGAAAACCTTTTCCACGGGCTGTTCTTCGACCCGGAGCGTTACGATTTGTCGGCGGTCGGCCGGGTGAAGATGAATATCCGCCTCGAGCTGGAATGTCCCGATACGGTGCGGACGCTGCGCAAAGAAGACATTATCGCGGTCATCAAGACCCTGGTCGCCCTGCGCGACGGTCGCGGCGAAATCGACGATATCGACCATCTCGGCAACCGCCGGGTGCGCTCGGTCGGCGAACTGATGGAGAATCAGTATCGTATCGGCCTGCTGCGCATGGAGCGCGCCATCAAGGAGCGCATGTCCTCGGTCGATATCGACACGGTCATGCCGCAGGATCTGATCAACGCCAAGCCGGCATCGGCGGCGGTGCGTGAGTTCTTCGGCTCCTCGCAGCTCTCGCAGTTCATGGACCAGACCAATCCGCTTTCGGAGATTACGCATAAGCGGCGTCTCTCGGCGCTTGGCCCTGGCGGTCTGACCCGCGAGCGTGCCGGCTTCGAAGTGCGCGACGTGCATCCGACGCATTACGGCCGCATCTGCCCGATCGAAACGCCGGAGGGCCCGAATATCGGCCTGATCAACTCGCTCGCGACCTTCGCGCGCGTGAATAAATACGGCTTCATCGAAAGCCCGTACCGGCGCGTCAAAAACAGCAAGGTCACTGATGAAGTGGTCTATCTCTCGGCGACGGAGGAGGCCCGCCATTATGTGGCGCAAGCCAATGCGGAGCTGTCGGCGGACGGCCGTTTCGTCGAAGATCTGGTGGTCTGCCGCCATGCCGGCGACGTGCATCTTGAGCCGCCCAGTCAGGTGGATCTGATCGACGTCTCGCCGAAACAGGTGGTTTCGGTGGCCGCGGCACTGGTGCCGTTCCTGGAAAATGACGATGCCAATCGCGCCCTGATGGGATCGAACATGCAGCGTCAGGCAGTGCCGCTCATCCGGGCCGAGGCGCCGCTCGTCGGCACCGGCATGGAGTCGGTGGTGGCGCGCAACTCGGGTGCGGCCATCGCGGCTCGGCGCTCCGGCGCGGTCGATCAGGTGGACGCCACCCGTATCGTTATCCGCGCGACGGACGAGATGGACCCGTCGAAATCCGGCGTCGATATCTACCGGCTGCGCAAGTTCCAGCGCTCGAACCAGAACACCTGCATCAATCAGCGTCCGCTGGTCCGGGTGGGTGACCGCGTACAGGCCGGAGACATTATAGCCGACGGCCCATCGACCGATCTGGGCGATTTGGCGCTCGGCAAGAACGTGCTGGTCGCGTTCATGCCGTGGATGGGCTACAATTTCGAGGATTCGATCCTTATATCTGAGCGGATCGTGTATGATGACGTGTTCACCTCGATCCATATCGAGGAATTTGAGGTCACGGCGCGCGACACCAAGCTTGGACCGGAGGAGATTACGCGCGATATCCCGAACGTCTCGGAAGAAGCGCTGAAAAATCTCGATGAGGCAGGCATCGTCTATATTGGCGCGGAAGTAAAGCCAGGCGACATTCTGGTCGGCAAGATCACGCCAAAGGGCGAAAGCCCGATGACGCCGGAGGAAAAACTCCTGCGCGCGATCTTCGGCGAGAAGGCCTCCGATGTGCGCGACACGTCGCTCAAACTGCCACCGGGCGTTCAGGGCACGGTCGTGGAAGTGCGCGTGTTCAACCGGCACGGCGTCGAAAAGGACGAGCGCGCCATGGCGATCGAGCGCGAGGAAATCGAACGCCTCGCCAAGGACCGCGATGACGAGCTGCAGATCCTGGACCGTAACGTCTATGGCCGTATGCGCGACATTCTGATGGACAAGGAAGTCGCGCGCGGACCCAAGGGTATGCGCAAGGGCTCGACGGTGGTTGCCGAAACTTTGACCGACATCCCGCGCAGCCAATGGTGGGAAATCGCGTTGAAGGATGAAGGCGCGATGGCCGGTATCGAAGCCATCCGCCGCCAGTATGACGAGGCCAAGAAGCGGCTCGAACAGCGCTTCGTCGACAAGATCGACAAGCTGAAGCGCGGCGACGAGCTGCCGCCGGGCGTAATGAAGATGGTCAAAGTGTTCGTCGCGGTGAAGCGCAAGCTGCAGCCGGGCGACAAGATGGCCGGACGCCATGGCAATAAGGGCGTGATCAGCCAGATCGTGCCGATCGAAGACATGCCTTATCTCGATGACGGTACACCGGTCGATATCGTGCTGAACCCGCTCGGCGTGCCGAGCCGCATGAATGTCGGGCAGATCCTGGAAACCCATATGGGCTGGGCTTGCCGCGGTCTCGGCGGGATGATCGGCGAGGCGGTCGATAAATATAAGGAAACCCACAAGGCGGCGGAACTGAAGAAGCTGCTCGGCGAGGTCTATGGCAAGAACGAAACCATCGAAACGCTGAACGAAGATCAGCTCGTCGAGCTGTCGGAGAATCTGCGCCGCGGCGTGCCGGTCGCGACCCCGGTGTTCGATGGCGCGGGCGAGGCCGACATCGTCACCATGCTGAAGCAGGCCGGGCTCGACGCGTCGGGTCAGGTGACGCTGCATGACGGGCGCACGGGCGAGCCTTTCGACCGCAAGGTGACCGTCGGCTATAAATATCTGCTGAAGCTGCATCATCTGGTGGACGACAAGATCCACGCGCGTTCAATTGGCCCCTACAGCCTCGTGACCCAGCAGCCGCTGGGGGGCAAGGCGCAGTTCGGCGGCCAGCGCTTCGGCGAAATGGAGGTGTGGGCGCTGGAGGCTTACGGCGCGGCATACACCTTGCAGGAGATGCTGACGGTCAAGTCGGACGACGTTGCCGGACGCACCAAGGTCTATGAGGCGATCGTCCGCGGCGACGATACGTTCGAAGCCGGCATTCCCGAGAGCTTCAACGTGCTCGTCAAGGAAATGCGTGCCCTCGGCATGAATGTGGAGCTCACGGCAACCGAGCCTCCGCCACCGGGTGGAAAACTGCCTAAGGCATAAAAACCGCGAGGAATGGCTGGCATCGGAATGCCGGCCATTTTCCGCGCGAAGGCCGGAGCCTATGAAGCCCGGCCGACAGATTGAAGACGACAGCTAAGGAATTTCAGCCGGGTTTCGCTCAAGCCAATTAGAAGCGGCGAAATCCGGCGGAGTGCGGCGAGAGCCAGCGCCAGGCACCTCATTAGGAGTGACGGATGAATCAAGAGATCACTAATCTCTTCGCCCCTCAGGCCCAGACCCAATCATTCGACCAGATTCGAATCTCCATCGCAAGTCCGGAGAAGATCCTGTCATGGTCGTTCGGCGAGATCAAGAAGCCCGAGACGATCAATTACCGCACCTTCAAGCCCGAGCGCGACGGTCTGTTCTGTGCGCGCATTTTCGGTCCGATCAAGGATTACGAGTGTCTGTGCGGCAAATATAAGCGGATGAAATATAAAGGCGTCATCTGCGAAAAATGCGGCGTGGAAGTGACGCTCACCAAGGTGCGGCGCGAGCGCATGGGCCATATCGAGCTCGCGGCACCCGTCGCGCATATCTGGTTCCTGAAGTCGCTGCCGAGCCGCATCGGCCTGTTGCTCGACATGACGCTCAAGGATCTGGAGCGCGTGCTCTATTTCGAGAGCTATATCGTCGTGGAGCCCGGTCTGACCTCGCTGAAGGAGAAGCAGCTGCTCTCCGAAGAGGAGTTCCTGAAGGCGCAGGAGGAGTATGGCGAGGACAGCTTCACCGGCGGCATCGGCGCGGAAGCCATCCGCGACCTGCTGCTCGCCATGGACCTGGAGAAGCTGCGCGACGATATTCGCGTCGAGATCATCCAAGTCCACGACAGAGCTGAAGCCGAAAAAGCTGGCCAAGCGCCTGAAGGTCATCGAGGCGTTCATCGAATCCGGCAATCGGCCGGAATGGATGATCTTGACCGTCGTTCCGGTCATTCCGCCGGAGCTGCGCCCGCTGGTGCCGCTTGATGGCGGCCGCTTCGCCACGTCCGACCTCAACGACCTCTATCGCCGCGTCATCAACCGCAACAATCGCCTGAAGCGGCTGATGGAGCTGCGCGCGCCTGACATCATCGTGCGCAACGAAAAGCGCATGCTGCAGGAATCCGTGGATGCGCTGTTCGACAATGGCCGCCGCGGCCGCGTCATCACGGGCGCCAATAAGCGTCCGCTGAAGTCGCTCGCCGATATGCTGAAGGGCAAGCAAGGCCGCTTCCGGCAGAATCTGCTCGGCAAGCGCGTCGACTATTCCGGCCGTTCGGTGATCGTGGTCGGCCCGGAGCTGAAGCTGCATCAATGCGGCCTGCCGAAGAAGATGGCGCTTGAGCTGTTCAAGCCGTTCATCTATTCGCGGCTCGACGCGAAGGGCTTCGCCACCACCGTGAAGCAGGCTAAAAAGCTGGTTGAAAAGGAAAAGCCCGAGGTCTGGGATATTCTCGACGAGGTCATCCGCGAGCACCCGGTGCTGCTGAACCGCGCGCCGACGCTGCATCGCCTTGGCATTCAGGCATTCGAGCCGATCCTGGTCGAAGGCAAGGCTATCCAGCTGCATCCGCTGGTCTGCGCCGCCTTCAACGCCGATTTCGACGGTGACCAGATGGCCGTGCATGTGCCGCTCTCGCTGGAAGCCCAGCTTGAGGCCCGCGTGCTGATGATGTCGACCAACAACATCCTGCACCCGGCCAACGGCGGTCCGATTATCGTGCCGTCGCAGGACATCGTTCTCGGCCTCTATTATCTGACGCTGATGCGGGACAACGAGCCGGGTGAAGGTAAGGCCTTTGGCGGCGTGGCCGAGATCCAGCACGCGCTGGACAATGGCATCGTCACGCTGCACAGCAAGATCAAGGGCCGCTATGTCGGCATTGGCCCCGATGGCGAGTCAGCATTCCAAGGTCTATGAGACGACGCCGGGCCGGATGCTGCTGGCGGAAGTGCTGCCGAAGATGGTCGGCGTCAGCTTCGATCTGGCGAACCAGCTTCTGACCAAGAAGACCATCGCCAAGCTGATCGACGCGGTCTACCGCGAATGCGGTCAGAAGGAGACGGTGATCTTCTGCGACCGCATCATGGCGCTCGGCTTCCGCCATGCCTGCCGTGCCGGCATTTCGTTCGGCAAGGACGACATGGTGATCCCGGAGACCAAGTCGCAGATCATCGCCGACACCCAGGATCTCGTCCGCGATTACGAGCAGCAATATAATGACGGCTTCATCACCAAGGGCGAGAAGTACAACAAGGTCGTCGACGCCTGGGCGAAATGCACCGACCGTGTCGCCAAGGAGATGATGGACCGCATTTCCGCCGTGAAGATTGATAAGGCGACCGGCCGCGAATTGCCGGTCAACTCGATCTACATGATGTCGCATTCGGGCGCGCGCGGCAGCCCCGCCCAGATGAAGCAACTCGCCGGCATGCGCGGCCTGATGGCCAAGCCGTCGGGCGAGATCATCGAGACGCCGATCATCTCCAACTTTAAGGAGGGGCTGTCGGTTCTCGAATACTTCAACTCGACCCATGGTGCCCGCAAGGGCCTGGCCGACACGGCGCTCAAGACGGCGAATTCGGGCTATCTGACCCGCCGTCTCGTCGACGTGGCGCAGGACTTGATCATCACCGAATATGATTGCGGTACCGACAAGGGTATCAAGATCGCGGCAGTCATCGATGCGGGCGAAGTGGTCGTCTCGCTCGGTGACCGTGCGCTCGGCCGTACCGCGGCGGACGACATCATCGCGCCCGCCACGGGCAAGCTCGTCGTCAAGTCGGGCCAGCTGATCGAGGAAGGCGAAGCCAAGGAGATCGAAGACGGACAGGTCCAGGAAATCCGCATCCGTTCGGTGCTGACCTGCGAAACCCGCAACGGCGTATGCAGCAAGTGCTATGGCCGCGATCTGGCGCGTGGCACGCCGGTCAATCTCGGCGAGGCTGTCGGCGTCATCGCCGCGCAGTCGATCGGCGAGCCCGGCACGCAGCTCACCATGCGCACCTTCCATATCGGCGGAACGGCGCAGGTGGTCGACTCGTCCTTCATCGAGTCGAGCTTCGCGGGCAAGATCAAGATCCGCAACCGCAATATCCAGCGCGACAGCCAGGGCCGTCTCGTTGCGATGACGCGGAACATGGCGGTGATCGTCACGGATGAGGACGGCAAGGAGCTTGCCACATATAAGATCATCCAAGGCGCGCATCTCAAGGTCGATGAGGGCGACACCATCAAGCGCGGCCAGCGCCTGGCGGAATGGGATCCTTATACAAGGCCCATCCTGACCGAAGTGGACGGCCTCGTTGATTTCGAGGATCTGACGGAAGGCCTGTCGGTCAACGAGCAGACCGAAGAAACGACCGGCATCACCCACCGCGTGATCATCG
Source organism: uncultured Alphaproteobacteria bacterium (assembly GCA_963731855.1). Classification (GTDB taxonomy): domain Bacteria; phylum Pseudomonadota; class Alphaproteobacteria; order Rhizobiales; family Rhodomicrobiaceae; genus R-RK-3. Next base: position 486,940 of record CAVSXH010000009.1, read on the forward strand.
ACTGGCGCGCGCATCCGAAGGGTTCGAGCCTTAAGCCGGCTCTTATCATCAAGGATAAGAAGGGCAAGGTGCACAAGCTGCCGCGCGGCGGCGAGGCGCGTTATCTGCTCTCGGTGGAAGCCATTCTCTCGGTCGAGCCGGGGCAGAGCATGAAGGCGGGCGACGTGCTGGCGCGTATTCCGCTGGAGTCGGCCAAGACGCGCGACATCACCGGCGGTCTGCCGCGTGTTGCCGAGCTGTTCGAGGCGCGCCGTCCGAAGGATCACGCCATCATCGCCGAAATGTCAGGGACGGTGGAATTCGGCCGCGATTACAAGAACAAGCGGCGAATCACCATCGTTCCTGATGAAGAGAACCTGGAGCCCGTCGAATATCTCATCCCGAAAGGCAAGCATCTAAGCGTTCAGGAAGGCGACCGGATCGAGAAGGGCGAGTTCATCATGGACGGCCATCCCGCTCCGCACGACATTCTGGCGATCAAGGGCGTTGAGGAGCTGGCCGCTTACCTCGTCAATGAAATCCAGGACGTCTACCGGCTTCAGGGCGTGACGATCAACGACAAGCATATCGAAGTGATCGTCGGTCAGATGCTGCAAAAGGTCGAGATCGAGGATGCCGGCGACACCGACTTCCTCAAGGGCGAGCAGATCGATCGAGTCGAGATGGAAGACGCCAACGAGCTGATCGAGAAGAATGGCGGGCGGCCCGCGAAGGGCAATCCGGTGCTGCTCGGCATCACCAAGGCCAGCCTGCAGACGCGCAGCTTCATCTCGGCGGCGTCGTTCCAGGAGACGACGCGCGTGCTGACCGAAGCCGCCATCGGCGGCAAGATCGATACGCTCGACGGTCTGAAGGAGAATGTGATCGTCGGCAGGCTCGTGCCAGCCGGCACCGGCGGCATGATCAGCCGCTTGAAGAAAGTCGCTTCGCACCGCGACGACCTCATCGTCGAGGAGCGCGGCCGGTCCGGCAAGGTGGAGCGGGCGGAAGAGCCGGCATTCCCGGCGCTTGGCGAACACCAGGGTGCCCAAGCGGCCGAATAAGGTCAGAAGCACGAATAAAGGGGTTGTGCCGGAGCTGGCGCAACCCTTTTTTGCACCTGCTCAGGCTCGAAACAACGTGGCTGGTTAAGCATTTGTAACTTTTTGCGGTTCACGTGCCACTTCTGCTTGGAAAAATGACTAATTTTGGCTATTTTGTAGACCTGCACTGCGAAGGACACAAAAAGCATGAGTTGCAGGCCGGTCCTCAGTCGCGTCTTCCAAGGACGAACCGGCATTTCTTGCAGTAGGGACAGACGAACATAACGACGAACGAAGCCGGAGATCCGAAAGCGTTAAGCGTGATGGCGTGCAACGCTTCAGGTGCTGTTTGCCGGTTTTTATTAGTTAGGGAGTGTCATCGAGATGTCGGGGGACAAACCCTTCAGGCGATATGGTGCATCTTTCGCGCTGGTCTTGGGCTTCTGCGGATGCGCCCTTTGGGGCGGGGCCGGTATTGGGGCCCGCGCCGCGGAGCCGGCAGCCAGCGTGCAGTCAGCAATGATCCCCCAGGACGTGATCGTCGTCCAGGATGAAGGGGGCGGAACAAGCGAGTCCATCACCTATTCCATCCGAATCAGCAAAGAGCTCGACCGAATCAAGCTGAAGGGCAGCATGTCCTCCGAAGAGGATCAAAAAACCCTGATCGGCCTCGTCAAAGCCAGCTTCCCGTCCGCCACCATTGTCAACCGCGTCAAACTGAGGAAATCCGCCGCTAATCGCGAGGTCAAGATCGGCGGTCTGAGTTTTGCCCTGAAGCTTCTGGGCTATGTCGAGACCGGTCGGGCGTCAGTTGACGATAACGGCATTTCGATGGAAGGCTCGGCGAGCACGGCGGTCATCCTCAATGAGGTGAAGAAGACGCTGGCCAACGATCGCCCGACAGGCGTTCCGATCCGAAGTGTCCGGATCGCACCCCCGATGAAGTCATGGACGGCTTCAGTCACGAAGGACAACACGCTGACAATTTCCGGCGTCGTGCCCGACGAAACCGGCAAGCAGGCCATTACGGCCACCGCTGGACGGATGTGGCCGGAATGCGATGTGATAGACGGTACCGGCTTCAACACCGGTCTCCCCGATCGATGGATGAAGGCGGCACTTCACGCACTCGAACTGCTGAGGTTGTTGGATAACGGCTCCGTCGAAATCACCGACCAGTCGATCAGGCTCAAGGGCGATGCGCCAAGCGAAACGGCGGTCAAGATGATCGACGCCCGCTCCACCGAAATCCCCAACGGTTTTTCATTGAACAGCGAAGTGACCGCGCCAGGCCGGCCGGGCGTCGCCGCCATTTCCTCAGACGGAACGGTCCACTGAGGACCGATTAGATTAGGCCGGTGATGAAATGTGCGCTGGAGGCGGCGATGCAGGACGCTTTTCCAGTCGCGGAAAGCGTCACGGTGCCGCTTCACTGTGCGCTCAGCCGGCACTCCAGGCCGTGCCGCCGACAGATACCGCGACTCATCGTAGAGTTTGATTCATCGCGCGGGCCCATCCTCTCCGGCCTTCGCGCCGACCCCCGTCTGCACGGGGGCAGGCGCTCTCTCCACACGGGAGAGGTAAAGCTGAGCCCTGACCACACGGGACGGCATAGGTTTTGTCACGGGGACTTGGTATAACCCTCCGCCGGTTCCGGCATCGCCGATCGCGGCAATTGCGTGCGGCTATTCTCAGCGGCGGGATCGAAGAACATGTCCGGATCGGTTTCGCGCAGGAAATCGGCGATGATGCCGATGGTGAAGCGGTCCCTCAGCAGCGGCGCGTGCCCTTGGGCGTGAACCGTCACCGAGGCGAGCCGCGAATGCCGGTCGGCCATTTCCGCCACTGTCCGCGCGCTGAGCAGGTCCGAATTCTCTCCCCGCAGCACGAGGACGGGCACGTTTTTCAGCGCTTCGAATTGCGGCCACATCGTCGGGATTTTCTGCGAAATGTCGATTTCCGACAGGGCCCTGGCCAGATTGGGATCGTAGCCCGGCGCGGGCCGCCCATTCGCCTCGCCGAAAAACTGCCGCGCCAGTTCGCCCCATTCCTCGTCCGCCAGCTTCGTGAAGAAGCGCTTGTTCATCGAGCGGACCAACTCGGTCGCCTCGTCCCAATCGGCGGGAAGCGGAATCTTGCCAGCATAGCCCATGATACGCGCGAGACCCGCCGTTTCGATGACAGGCCCGATATCGTTCAGCACCAGCGCGCCGATGGCGTTGGGCCGCACCGCAGCCATGATCATGGAAATGATGCCGCCGCGCGACGTGCCGACCAGAGCCGCACGCTCCAGCCCGGCGATCGCCATCAGGTCCAGCACATCGAGCAGCTCGATCAGAGGCGAATAGTTGCGCCACTCCACATCGAAATCCGACTTGCCGCGCCCCCGGTAGTCCGGGCAGTAGACCTCGCGCGGCCGGGTGGGATGATTGGCGAGGAAGCTTGCGAGATCATGGAAGTCGGCGGAATTGCGCGTCAGTCCCGGCAGGCAGACTACAGGCCGCGCACGCGCGCCGGGCGCGCGGTAATGACGGGCGTAGAGCGTCAGCCCATCGTTGGATGTGTAGCGGATTTCGTCCCAATCCAGTTCGTCGGATTTTTCCATATGCGCCTGCCCTGTTGATGTGCGCTATTTTCCGCCAAACGCGCCGTCAGGCAAGCTCCAGCTTTATGCTGGCTCACATCAATTCGATGCCGCCGCCGATCCGATCATGAATTTCGGCTTGTCCTGGCGTCCGCGATGCAGGTCTTCCGCCAATTGGAGCCTGGCGGGCGCGCGATCCAGGCGCGAGCGGTAAATCTGCGCGCTTTCCAGGATCTTGTGCACATAGTCGCGGGTCTCGGTGAAGGGGATGCGTTCGATCCAATCGATCGGGTCGACGGTCTTGTCACGCGGATCGCCGAACTGGCGCACCCATTGGCGGACCCGTCCCGGCCCGGCATTGTATCCGGCAAGCGCCATGACATAGGAGCCGTCATAGCTGCGGATCAGCTGATAGAGAAACGCCGTGCCGAGCGAGACATTATACGCCGGATCGCTGATGAGCTTGTCCTTCTCGAACTTGACGTCGAAGGCGCGGGCGACCTCCTTGGCCGTCGACGGCAGCAGCTGCATCAGCCCGACTGCCCCCGCGCCGCTCACGGTCTTCGGGTTGAACTCGCTTTCCTGGCGGGTCAGCGCATGCACGAGCGCGGCTTCGATATCCTTGTCATCGCCGAGCGTCTTGAATTCCGGTAGCGCGCCCGGATAGGCGTAGTGCTCGACGGCGAAGCTGCGATTCATCGCGATCTTGGCCATTCTCAGCGCATGGTGACGCGGCGCGACGCGGATCGCCAGCTCGCAGAGCAGGGTGATGTCCGGCGCACTGTCCAGATTGCGGGCAAGATCAAAGAGAAATACCGGCATCAGCGAGTTGAGCTTGGCTTTTTGGGCGATGATGATCGCTTTCATGACATCAAGCTTGGCGAATGCCTCGATCTCTCTTTGCGTCGGCGGTACGAAGGTTCGGAGCGCGGCTTTGGCATCGGTCGCCGCGACCATCTGGTGGGCGAGTTGCCCATAAAATGTGTGACCATGCTGCGCGGCGTCGGCGAACCTGGCGGTCGCGGCCCGCTCATTGCGCAGGGCCATTTCCGTGCGTCCCAGCCAGTAGCTGGCACGTGCACGCCGTTTCGGCAGGCCGCCGGCGGCCGCCGAAGCCAGGAAATGCTTATGCGCCGCTTCGGTCCGGTCGAGGAAGCGGAACGCGATCCACCCCGCCAAAAATTCGGCGTCGCTCAGCTCTTCCTCTTCCAGGTCGCCGCCATGATCCTTGGCGAGCGCATAGGCTGTTTTCGGATTGCCATCATTCAGGGCAGTGCGTATTTGCGCATCGCGCTCCACCCACCACTGCCTCGGATCAGTCTGCGCCTCCGCCGATTTCGGCGCGGACCGCAACAGGCTCCATGCCTGCTTGTCCTTATCCGCCCGCCGCAGCCACTGAATGCGGGCGAGCAGAACGCCCGGCTCCAGCCTGTCGCGCTTGTCCAGCTTGCTCAGCAAGGATCCGGCGCGTTTGGAGCGTTCGACCACTGCGATCCGGGCCTTGATGGATGATCGCCGCTCCTTGTCGATCAGCGGCAAAATCCGGTTCACCGCGCCCAGCCGGCTCTTATTGTCCTGCGCGAGCAGATAATCGGCCCTGGCAAGGTGATCCTCCGGGCCAAGAAGGGTTTTGTGCTCTATGCGCAGCCGTTTCTCGATCGCCGGCGTCAGCACGCTCCGGCGCCAGGCTTCGCGGATGAGCGCGTTGCCTTCCACGGTTCGGCCGACAGCAACCAGCGCACCGCCGAGAGCGGCTTTGCCGGTGCCGCTGGCGGCGCGCCTTTCCTGGAAGTGCGCCAGCACCTTTTGCGGTTCGCGTTCGCGCCAGAACACCGCGTCCTCGACGCTTTCCGCCAAGGCATCGCGGCTCGGCCAAAGCGGATTGTCGTCAAGGAATGCGGAGATTTGCTCGGGCGTCGTGTCGGGCGCCTCGATGCGATAGGAATACCAGAGCGCGAATTTCCTGACCGCCGGATCGCTGATCTTTTCCATCGCCGTGCGGGCATCGCCAAAATCGCCATTGGCGCTGTGCTTGATAACGTCCTTCAAATTCGCGATGTCGGCGTCCGTGACGCTGTAGTTCAGCAGAGGGTGCCAATGCAGCGTCGCCATCCGCCTTCGACATCCGTCCCTCGGGCGCCGGCATGGCGGCGAGCGCCGCTCCGGGCTTTGCTTCCGCCGAGGGCCCGGCATCGACCGCTTGTTCGACGGCATTCCGCCTTGAGGGAAGGGCGACGGGATTTTGCTTATCGGGCAGCGGAACAGGCTCCTGCTTCGCCGTGCGCTTCCTTGCTTCGCGGCGCGCCGATTTCCGGTCCCGCTTGGCCACAGTGGTGACCGTTTCCGCTTCCTGCTTAACGGCTTCGCCGATCGGATGGCGAAGAAATTGCGCATTATGCACGATGCCGCCGGCCCAGGGGCGCAGCATAGCCAAAGTAGCGACGCAGATAGAAACGGCCGTGAGAATCGTCAGGCCAGATTTGACCAGCGACGCACGGTTGATGTTTTTACTCATGAGCAAGATGAGTTGCACTGTCCCTCATTGGCGTTCCTGGCGTCTTTGAAGCGGGTGCCGTCCCGCCCAGCCTGAACGTCAAAATTAGCTATACCATAGCGTTTTCAGGCCAATCTGGCACGCTTTATCATCAGGCATATATTCGGCCAGAAATGGGCGAAAAGCGTTAACGCTTCGTTGCCAAGGGTCCCTTCATGTCCGGCAAGAGCGGCGGCTTGCCCGTGCCTATGGAAATCACTATGGTTCGCTTAGGTTAATTCTGAGGCGCCGCGATGGCGGCTTCGGTTCGATTCGAAGGGTCTTCTCATGTTCAAGGGATCGTTTACCGCGCTCATCACGCCATTTCAGAATGGCGCCTTCGACGAAGATGCCTTTCGCAAGCTTGTCGAATTCCAGATCCGGTCGGGGACGCATGGGATGGTGCCGGTCGGTACGACGGGGGAATTGCCGACGCTCTCGCATGACGAGCATCAGCGCGTGGTCAAGCTGTGCATCGAGCAGACGGCGGGCCGGGTGCCGGTGATCGCCGGTGCCGGGTCCAACAGCACTGCCGAGGCCGTGGAGCTGGCGAGATTTGCCAAGTCTGCGGGCGCCGACGGTGTGCTCGTCGTTACGCCCTATTATAACAAGCCCACCCAGGAAGGGCTTTATCGTCATTTCAAGGCCATTAACGATGCCGTCTGAGCCTGCCGATCATCATCTACAACATTCCGGGCCGCTGCGTCATCGACATGACCGTCGCGACCATGGCGCGGCTTTTCGCACTGTCCAATATTGCCGGAGTCAAGGACGCGACGGCTAATATGGCGCGGGTCAGCCAGCAGCGCGCTGCGATGGGCGACGATTTTTGCCAGCTCTCCGGTGAGGATGCGACGGCGCTTGGCTTCATGGCGCATGGCGGGCATGGCTGCATCTCCGTGACGGCCAATGTCGCGCCCGCGCTCTGCGCCGAGTTCCAGAATGCCTGCCTCGAAGCCGACTACACACGTGCTCTGCGCATCCAGGACCGCCTGATGGTGCTGCATGATGCCCTGTTCGTCGAAAGCAATCCGGGACCGGTCAAATATGCGGCCGAGCGGCTCGGCCTTTGCCGCGCCGAGGTTCGGCTGCCGCTCAGTCCCCTGGCCCCGACCAGCCAGCGCGTCGTTGAGGACGCTTTGCGGCAATCCGGACTGCTGCTGGCCGAGGCGGCGAGCGCCTAGCATCCCACATGGCAAGCCCGAAAAACCAGCCGCCGCGCAAGATTGTCGCGGAGAACCGCAAGGCGCGGTACTCCTACGACATCCTCGACGTGTTCGAGGCGGGCATCGTGCTGGCGGGGTCGGAGGTGAAGTCGCTGCGCGCGGGTAAGTCCAATATCGCCGAATCCTACGCCACCGCGGAAGGCGGCGAAATCTATCTCATCAACGCTTACATCCCCGGCTATGCGGAGGCCAACCGTCTCAATCACGAGGAAAAGCGGCCGCGCAAACTACTGTTGCACAAGAAAGAGATCGCCAAGCTGATCATCGGCGTGCAGCGCGAGGGCATGACGCTGGTGCCGCTAAAGCTCTATTTCAACGACCGGGGCCGGGCGAAAATGGAACTCGCGCTGGCAAAAGGCCGCAAGCTGCACGATAAGCGCCAGGCCGAAAAGACCCGGGATTGGGACAGGCAGAAAGCACGCGTGCTGCGCGATCGCGGCTGAGCACGATCCGCAAAAGCCGATGCGGCGTTCGCGATAGGCTCACGCGAGGCAAAAGAGCGGGGTCGCTGGCCCTAAAGCATGCCCTTCTCAGCGGCCGCGACCGAGAAGCCGAGCTTGTCCAAGCCCTCCTCCAGATAATCCCCCAGCAGAGGCATGCCGATCAGGTAATCCTCGGTCTTGTTGGCCTTCTCCGACTTGGCCGTTTCGATCGCGTCGCCCAGCTGTTCGGGGGCGAAGGAGCCGCGCCCCAGCCACGCAAGCGCGACGAGGCTGGCCTGTTCGTCGCCATTGAGGGTGCCGATGAACTCGGCGAGGTCGCTGCGTGTGGAGTCGGTGGCGAAATTCTGCAGAATTGAATTGCTGTCATCCTCGCGAAAGCCGCTGCTCAACGCATTCTCCCAGGTGCCCACCTTGGCATCGTACTCACGTGCCCGGATGATTACATGCGCGACTTTTGTAGTTGAGATTTCAAGCATTTGCGATTCTCTTGGCCAAATTTGATCCGTGAAACCGGATGAGGTCAAATGAGGCCAACTAGTCTACATTGCTGCTGGACGTTTGATCAAGATATGTTCGGGCTTTCTTGAAAACGGCCTCGAACATTTCGGACGTGAGCATGCCGGTATTGGTATTGTAGCGAGAGCAATGATAGCTATCAAACAAGGCTAGGCGGCTGCCCGGCAGGGCGTGAACCGCGCCATGAGCAAATGGAAACGCTGCGATTCTCAGGCCTAGGGCGCGCAGCACCGTGTCATGCGCGATCCGGCCCAGCACCAGGATTGCCTTCAAATTGGGCAAAACAGCAATCCGTTGCGAGAGGAACTGCCTGCAGGTGCCGATCTCGGCGGTTTCCGGCTTGTTCGCGGGCGGCACGCAGCGCACCGCATTGGTGATCATGCAATCCACGAGCCGCAACTCATCCTCGGGCGAGGCGGCATATTCGCCGGAAGCGAAGCCGAATTTGGCCAGCGTGGCATAGAGCAGGATGCCGGCATGATCGCCCGTGAAGGGGCGGCCGGTGCGATTGGCGCCGCGAAGACCGGGGGCGAGACCGACGATCAGCAGGCGGGCGCGATCATCGCCGAAGGACGGAACTGGCGCGTTGAACCAATCCGGAAAAGCGGCGCGGTTTGCGTGGCGGAAAGCGGCTAGCCTTGGGCAGAGCGGGCAGTCGCTGCTCGGCTCCTCGGCGGTTGTGGGTCGATCCATGCGCCGGAGTGCTAACCGAACCGGATGGCCCCGTCAAACCGGCACGGCATAATGGGCCAAGTGAGCAACGCTTTTGTAACTCTCTTCCGGTGGGGAACTCACCAGCGCCTGCGTTCCGGCCTCATGTCGGCGCGCGAAAAAACCCGGCCACGCCGACGTGCACCGGGTTTTTGCTACGGCCTGTGAACCAGAACGAATGCTCAGGCGTCGGCGAAATCGTCCGAATCAGCATTGTTGTATTGAGCCGTGGACTGCCCTCCGCGCCCGCCATCGCCGCGGGAATGATGATCGGACGTCGTACGGCACACCAATTCTTCCATGTCGGAGAGATCGACGAACTGATCGGCCTGACGGCGCAGGTCATCCGACACCATCGGCGGCTGCGTGTTCATGGTCGACACGACGCTGACGCGCTTGCCCTTGTGCTGCAACGCTTCCACCAATGTGCGGAAATCGCCGTCGCCCGAGAACAGCACGATATGATCGAGATGCTCGGCCAGCTCCATGGCATCGACGGTCAGCTCAATGTCCATATTGCCCTTGATCTTGCGCCGGCCGGAGCTATCGGTGAACTCCTTGGTCGGCTTGGTGACCATGGTGTAGCCATTATAGTCGAGCCAGTCGATCAGTGGCCGGATCGAGGAATATTCCTGATCTTCCGCCAGCGCCGTATAGTACAAGGCGCGCAGAAGACGCCCTTTGGATCGGAACAGCGTCAGCAACCTCTTGTAATCGATATCGAAACCCAACGCCTTCGCGGTCGCGTAGAGATTGGCGCCATCGATGAAAAGCGCTATTCGTTCCGAAGGATAAAAATTCATTTGCATATGGCCCTTTCTGAGAAGCGGAGGATCCGAGACCAACGTCTCAAACCATTTCCGTCTTCCAGCAGCTGCCCCGGCGCGCGGGGTTTATTCCCGATATAAAAACCTACTGGTTACCACGAAGTTCGCAATGATTATCATTAGCTTAGGTTCCAATGTAATCAGTCGGTGGGGAGATTCACATACTACAATTCTACAGGCTTTGCGAGAGCTAGAAAGCCGTGGAGTGAGTGTCCTGCGCCGTTCGCGCCTTTACCGGACTTTACCCTACGGACGTGTCGACCAACCTGTATTCATAAACGCGGCGGCCGCGATCTGGACTTCGCTTTCGCCATACGCTCTGCTGTCAATCGTAAAAAAAATCGAGGCAAGAGCGGGGCGGTGTTCGTCCGAGCATTGGGGACCGCGCGCACTTGACATCGATATTATAGACTACAACAGACAAATCTTAAATTGGTCCCAACGCGATACGCAATTTTTTAAATGTAAACGTTTTTCCCTGATTCTTCCACATCCTCGAATTGAAACGCGTGCCTTTGTGCTGCAACCGCTGCTCGATGTCGCACCGCATTGGCATCATCCCGTTAGCGGATTGCACGCCGCGCAGCTCCTGACGCGACTGCGATTTTTCAAGATGGGGAGAATCATCGATACGCTTGCGGACAATACCCTTAGAAAATCTGCGGAGCTTGCACTAGAAGAAAAAAATCGCTAGTAAGAGAAGCTTATTTTCCTGACAAACAAAGGGCACCTCCGCCATGGCTCGCGTGACGGTCGAAGATTGCGTCGATAAGGTTCCGAACCGGTTTGAGCTGGTCTTGCTCGCGGCGCACCGCGCCCGCTCGATTTCAGCCGGCTCGCCGATCACCATCGAGCGGGAAAACGACAAAAATCCGGTCGTCGCGCTGCGCGAAATCGCCGAACGCACGATCTCGCCCGAGGACATGAAGGAAGACCTCATCCACTCCATGCAGCGCTATGTGGAAGTGGACGAGCCCGAGCCGGACGCGGTGCCGCTGCTATCCGGCTCGTCCGACCGCCCGCTGCTTGGCCGCGACGACGAGCACAGCGATCTGGTGATCGACCGTATCACCGAGGAAGAGCTTTTACGCGGGATGGAACGTAGCATCCCGTCCGATCAGCACCAGAACAACCGTTCGCGCTAAGAAAGGGGCGGATGCGTCCGCCCATTAGCGAGAGGCGGGTCAGGCCATCCCGTCATGATGCGGCAATTTGAACTTGTCGAGAAGGTCCTCAGCTACGATCCGGATGCGGACGAGGCGCTGTTGAATCGCGCCTATGTCTATGCGATGAAGGCGCACGGCCATCAGAAGCGCGCCTCGGGCGACCCGTATTTCTCCCACCCGCTCGAAGTCGCGGCAATCCTGACCGAGTTCGAACTGGACAGCGCCACCATAGCCACGGCGCTGCTGCACGACACGATCGAGGATACCGACACCACCAAAGCCGAAATCGACGAGCTGTTCGGCAAGGAAATCGGCGCGCTCGTCGACGGCCTGACCAAGATCGACAAGCTCAATCTGGTCAGCAAACGCGCCGAACAGGCGGAGAATTTCCGCAAGCTGCTGATCGCGATTTCCAGCGACATCCGCGTGCTGCTCGTGAAGCTGGCCGACCGGCTGCACAATATGCGCACGCTGGAACATAAAAAGCCCGAAAGCCGCCGGCGCAACGCGCAGGAAACGCTGGATATCTATGCCCCGCTCGCCGGCCGCATGGGTATTCAGGACATGAAGGACGAGCTGGAAGAACTCGCGTTCAAATGGCTGCATCCGCAGGCATATGAAACGCTGGAGGGCCAACTCGCGATTCTTCGCCAGCGGAACAAACCCAATATCGAAGGCATCGAGAAAGAACTGCGCGCCAAGCTCAGCGACCACAAAATCACCGGCAAGGTGTCGAACCGGGAAAAGAAGCCCTATTCCATCTGGCGCAAGATGGAGAACAGGCAGATTTCCCTTGAGCAGCTCTCCGACATTTACGGCTTCCGCGTCGTCGTCGAGAGCGTTGAGGACTGCTACCGGGTGCTCGGTGCGATTCACACGACCTGGCGGACGGTACCCGGGCGTTTCAAGGATTATATCTCGACGCCGAAATATAACAGCTATCAGTCGATCCACACCACCATCGTCGGCCCCGGACATCAGCGCGTCGAACTGCAGATCCGGACGAAGCTGATGGACGAAATCGCCGAATTCGGCGTCGCGGCGCACGCCATCTACAAGGACGGCGTCGTCTCGCCCAATCGTTCGATCCGCAATGGCGCGACCGAAGACGCCACGCCCTATCAATGGCTGCGCCGGCTGGTCGACAATCTCCTCGAAGGCGACAATCCGGAAGAATTTCTGGAACACACCAAATTGGAGCTGTTCCAGGATCAGGTGTTTTGCTTCACGCCCAAAGGCCGGCTGATCGCTCTGCCGCGCGGATCGACGCCGATCGACTTCGCCTATGCGGTGCACACCAAGATCGGCCATAGCTGCGTGGGCGCGAAGGTGAACGGCCGCCACATGCCGCTGATCAGCGAACTGAAAAACGGCGACGAAGTGGTGATCATCACCTCCGATGCGCAGACGCCGCCGCCCGCCTGGCAGAATATCGTCGTCACCGGTAAGGCGCGCTCGGCGATCCGGCGGGCGACGCGGGAGGCGATGCGCAAGCAATACAGCAATCTCGGCCGCGACATCCTCAAGGCGACCTTTCTCCAGCACGAAAAGCCATATGCCGACGAGATCGTTGCGAGCGCACTGTCCCGGCTGCCGCAAAAATCGCTCGACGACGTGCTCGCCCATGTCGGTCGCGGCGAACTGACGGCGGCGGAAGTGTTCAAGGCGGCGTTCCCGGACGTGATCCTTCCCGATTTACCCAAGCGCAAGGCCATCAAGCGGTCTGATGACGGCTGGTTCAATCTCCGGCGGGTCGCCAATCTGCGTTTCCGCTGGCCCGGCAGCGTGCCGGAAGATCACGCCGCCAATGGGTTCAACGGCGTGAACGGCGTCCCCATTCGGGGCGCGCGGAGCGAATTGCCGATCAGCTTCGCAGCAGGCGGCGCCATACCGGGCGAGCGCATCGTCGGCATTCTGGAACCCGGCGAGGGCATCACCATCTACCCGATCCATTCGCCCAAGCTGAAAGACTATTTCGACCATATGGACCGCTGGATCGACGTCACCTGGGACATCGACGAAGGCGCGCATGAACGCTTTCCCGCGCAGATCAAGGTGACCGCCATCAACGAGCCCGGCTCGTTGGCCAAGATCGCCAGCCTGATCGGCGAGACCAAGGGCAATATCGACAAGTTGCAGATGGTCGGCCGCCGCGAGGACTTCACCGACATGCTGATCGACGTGGAAGTCTGGGACGTGAAGCATCTGCGCGATATTCTGGCCGGGCTTCGCGGGCTGTCAGCGGTGAACGCGGTTGAACGGGTGGTGAGCTGAGGCGTTTCTCACGCAAATGCCCGACCGTCAGCCGGATGAGTGTGTCCTCGACGCGTGCCTGATTTCGCGCTAGGGACGTGACGTGAATGTCTATTTTCCTCCTCTTGTCTGACCATTTCTTCTAAGCATGACACTCGCTGCTGGGGGATAGTTCCGTGCGTTATGTTCTGCATATTGGCGCGATCGCCGTCGTGCTTGCCTCGATGGGCCTCCTGCTCCTGCCCGCTGATTGGACGCCGCGCCAATGGCTGGCCGCCACGCAAGGCGCCGCCTCGCCCACCTCCGACCACATCAATGCCGGGCTGAAGACCGCGCTCGACAAGGGGGAAAAATATCTGGCGGACAGTTTCGTGGAGCTGGCCCGTCAGGAGAAGATCGCCCTCGATCCGGCGCTGCGCCAGCGCTACGAGAGCGAAACCGGCGGCATTGTCGGCTCCGCGCAGGAGCTGGTGCGCGGCATCTGGGAGGGCAAGTGCACCAGTACCACCGCGTTCGTAGGCACGCAGATCGGCAATGGCCTCAGCTTTGGCGACATGCGAGACCTCTATGACCAAGCGGCCAATTTCCGCAATGGACGGGATACGGACGCGCTGGTGATCGGCCTCGCGGCGGTTGGCATCCTGTCCACGGCCGCGCCTCCGTTTCACGCTGCCACATCCGTGATCAAGGGTCTCGCCAAGGCGAATAGGCTGTCACCGATCCTCCGCCGCGAGCTGACCGACGCGCTGGCCGTCGGGTTCGACGCGCAGGCGGTGCTCAAGGCCGTGCCGCAATTGAGCTGGTGGGATTCGCTGCCCAGCATCGGCTGGGAGAGTTGGCGTCCCGATCTGAGCTGGCCGCTGGTCACGGAAAAGCTGCCGCAGCTGGTCGGGGCGGTGAGCTCCGGCGTGCAGCTGGGCAATCTGGGCACATTCAACCAACTCGCCGGCAATGTCGTCAGCCTCATATCGAACGCCGGCATTTGCGGTGCGCAGGATGCGCTAACGCTGGCACAGGGTTCCGCCGACCTGGAACGCTTGACGCGCCTCGCCGAGCAGCGCAAGGGGGCGGCGGCCGCAATATTGAAGCTGCAGGGCCGCGATGCGTTGCTGACGCCTACCGGGAGTGGATAAACATCCCGTCCGCGTTCCGTCGAGCAAGTCCAACCCAGGTGCTAGAGCATTTTCCAGCAAAGTGGACGCCGGTTTGCATTGCGAAAATGCGACCCAGCAAAGAATTTAGAGCCCCATTCCGATTCAATCGGAATGGGGCTCTAGTGTGAATTCCGCCGGGCGTCGAGGCGGCCCTTGCTCCATCCATCGCCCGCGCCTAAAACTTAGACATGACCGAAGACGAAGCCCTCCAGGAATTCCGCGATGCCGGTGCGCTGCTCACCGGCCATTTCATTCTCTCCTCCGGCCTGCGTAGCAGCACCTACCTGCAATGCGCTCGGGTGATGATGGATCCAGCGCGCGGCGGGCGGCTCTGCGCGGCGCTGGCCGATAGACTGCGCGCGAGCGGCGCGGGGCCGTTCGACATCGTCGCCTCGCCGGCCATGGGCGGGGTGGTCGTCGGCTATGAATTGGCGCGCCAGCTCGGCCTGCCCTCGATCTTCTTCGAGCGCGTGGACGGTCGGTTTCAGCTCCGGCGCGGCTTCACCCTCGAACGCGGGTCGCGGGTTCTGATGATGGAGGATGTGGTGACCACGGGGCTGTCCTCGCGCGAATGCATCGCGGCGATCGCCGATGAAGGCGGGGATACCATCGCGGCGGCGTGTCTGGTCGACCGCTCCGGCGGCACCGCCGATCTGGGCGTGCCGCTGACGCCACTTCTCTCGCTCGACATCAAGAACTATCCTGCGAATGCGCTCCCGCCGGAGCTCGCGGCGCTCGAAGCTGTAAAGCCGGGCAGCCGCGGGCTGACATAGGAGGTCCCCCATGCTGCCGCGCGCATCGAGCTATGACGAGCTGCGCAGCCGGTTCCGCTGGGATATTCCGGAATTCTATAATATCGGCGTCGATGTCTGCGACCGCTGGGCGGCCCTGGAACCGGATCGCCTCGCGCTCATCGACGTCGGCGCGGACGGTGACCGCTATTTCAACTATGGGCAGCTCCGCGATCTCTCCAATCAGACCGCCAACCTGCTTCGCGCCCACAGCATTGCGGGCGGCGATCGCATCGCCATCCTCCTGCCGCAGACGCCGGAAACGGCCTACACCCATATCGCCGCCTATAAGCTCGGGGCGATCGCCATCCCGCTTTTTACGCTGTTCGGCGCCGAAGCGCTGGAGCACCGCCTCGGCAATTCCGGCGCGCGGGCGGTGATCACCAATCGCGAAGGCGCGGAGAAACTCGCAAAGTTGCGCGAACGGCTGCCTGCGCTCGGTCTCGTGCTCGACATCGACGGTGGTAGCCAATTCGGCACCGATTTCCACGCCGGCCGAGCGGCGCAATCCCCGGTTTTCCAGCCGGTAACAACCCGCGCCGACGATCCCGCGCTGATCATCTACACGTCGGGCACGACCGGCCAGCCGAAGGGCGCGCTCCATGCACACCGCGTGCTGCTCGGCCATTTGCCGGGCGTCGAGATGAGCCACGATCTCTTCCCGCAGGCCGATGATCGCATCTGGACGCCGGCCGACTGGGCCTGGATCGGCGGGTTGCTCGACGTGCTGATGCCGGCGCTGCATCACGGCGTGCCTGTCGTGGCCAAGCGCTTCGACAAATTTACGGCCGAGGCGGCTTTCGAGCTGATCCGCAAATACGGCATCCGCAACGCCTTCCTGCCGCCCACGGCGTTGAAGATGATGCGCGCCGTCGCCGGTCCCGGGTCGGGCAGGCAGGTCGAAATGCGCAGCGTCGCCAGTGGAGGCGAGACGGTCGGGGCGGAACTGCTCGCCTGGGGGCGGGAGGTTCTGGGCGTCACCATCAACGAATTTTACGGCCAGACCGAATGCAACATGATCGTGTCCTCCTGCGCGGCGATCATGGATGCGGTGCCAGGCGTGATGGGGCGACCGGTGCCGGGGCACGAGGTCAGTGTTATCGCCCCGGACGGGCAGCCGGTTCCACACCGCACGCCAGGCATGATCGCCGTCAAGCGTCCCGACCCGGTGATGATGCTCGGCTATTGGGCGGACGAAGAAGCGACACGGCGCAAATTCCTCGGCGACTGGCTCGTCACCGGGGATCGGGGGGTGCGGGAGCCGGACGGGCGCATCCGTTTCATCGGCCGCGACGATGATGTCATCTCGTCGGCCGGCTACCGGATCGGCCCCGGCGAGATCGAGGATTGCCTGATGCGCCACCCGGCGGTCGAGATGGCGGCGGCGGTGGGCAAGCCGGATCCGCTGCGCGGCGAGATCGTCAAGGCCTATGTGGTGCTGAAGGCCGATTTCGCGCCGTCGGAGGATCTGGCGCGCGAACTCGCCGAGCATGTGAAGGCCCGCCTCGCCGCCCACGAATATCCGCGCGAGGTCGAATTCCTCGAAAGCCTGCCGCTGACCACGACCGGCAAGATCATCCGCCGCGAGCTGCGGCAAAGAGCCGGCAGAGAGCCGGCTGCGCCGCTCAATCCCCGCCCGGCAGCCATGATCATACGCGAGGAGCAGCCGCACGACCGGCCCGCGGTCCTCCAGCTCAACCGCGATGCGTTCGGCGGCGATGGCGAGGCCGAGCTGATCGATAAGCTGCACGCCGATGGCCTCGTTGCGGTTTCGCTGGTGGCCGAAGAGGACGGACGCATCATCGGTCATATTCTTTTGAGCCGGCTTCGCCTCGAAATGGACGGCCGCCTGCTGCGCGGTCTCACCCTCGCGCCGATGGCCATTGCGCCCGCCCGTCAGCGCCAGGGCAAAGGCTCGGGGCTCGTCAAGGCGGCGATAGAAGCAGCGCGGCAGATCGGCGCGGATGCGATCATCGTACTCGGCCATCCCGGCTTCTATCCGCGCTTCGGATTTTCCGCGCAGGATGCGGCGAAACTGGCGAGCCCCTTCACTGGAGACGCGTTCATGGCGCTGGAACTGACCTCGGGCGCGCTTGCCGGACAGCGCGGATCCGTCGTCTATCCGGCTGCGTTCGGACTTGAACCGGAGCGGGACGCGCCTACGTCTCATTAGCGCTGCCGCGAATTGCACGTAATTTGGGCAGATATTGTCAGTAACCCTGCTAGGGGATAGCGGCCCTGGCGTTTAGTTTTTGCGAGTGCAAATGTGCGCAATGTGGCGTAAGTGCACTGCAATAATCTCGTTAGAGCCAGGATCGGTTTGGCGCGGACCCGTCGACGGGTTCCAACGGCCGATCCTGAGGGACAACAATGCTATTTAAGAGCAGGCGAGTTCCGGGTGTTGTCGAACGTATTCGGCTCGCGCTCTGGCCCAAACGGAGCTGGAGCCGCTCCGCTCGCTATATTTTATTGCGGTTGGAGCGCTTGCCGTCTTCGCCGCACAGAATTGCGCTTGGCTGCGCGGCCGGCGTCTTCGCGGTCTTTACGCCGTTTCTCGGCGTGCAGCTCGTTATCGCCGGCATGTTGGCCCTGGTGATGCGAGGCAGCGTCTTTGCTTCTTTTCTCGCCTCTTTCGTCGGCAATCCGCTGACCTATCCCCTCATCTGGTTCGCTACCTTTAACCTCGGCAACGTGCTGCTCGGTGGAACGGCGAGCGCCCAACTGGTCGATCTGCGCGGCAAGGCCGGTGCGCTCGGCGATGGCTTCATGAACGGTTCACCGGGCGCCATCGCCACGGCGGCGGAAAGCCTCTGGCCCATCGTCAAGCCGATGGCCGTCGGTTCGATACCGCTCGGCGGCTTTGCGGCGGCGGCGGCGTATGTCGGCGTGCACCGGCTGATCAGCGTCTCCCAGGCCCGTAAGCGGCTGAAGCTTGGCGCGGCCGCGGCAACCGGGAGCTGATTTGCCATGCGGCTGTTACGCCTCGGCGTGAATATCGACCATGTCGCGACCGTCAGGAATGCCCGCGGAGGCAAGCATCCCGATCCGCTGCGCGCAGCCAAGATCGCCATCGAAGCGGGAGCGGACGGCATTACCGCGCATCTTCGCGAGGATCGCCGTCATATCAGGGATGACGATATAGCGCGCCTGAAAACCGCGCTGCGTCACCCCCTCAATCTGGAGATGGCCGCAACCGCCGAGATGTTTGCTCTCGCACTCGAATTCTTGCCCCATGCCTGCTGCCTCGTGCCGGAGCGCCGCGAGGAGCTGACGACGGAGGGTGGCCTCGACGTGGCGGGCCAGCATGACCATCTAACGCCTTATATTGCGCGGCTGCGCCAAGGCGGGATTCGCGTTTCACTGTTCATCGATGCGGCACCGGCGCAGATCGAAGCCGCCGCCCGCGTGGGGGCCGATATTGTGGAGCTGCATACGGGTCGCTATTGCGACGCCGCGCTGGCTGAACATGCGGAGGAGCGGCAGGCGGAGCTGACACGGCTGACCGAAGCGGCGGCCCTTGCCGACCGACTCGGGCTGGAAGTCCACGCCGGCCACGGCATCACATTCGACACGGTCGGAGAGATCGCGGCGATCCCTCAATTCGTCGAGCTGAATATCGGCCATTTCCTCGTCGGCGAGGCTTTGTTCACCGGCCTGGATGCCGCCGTCCGCGAGATGAAGACGCGGATGGAAACGGGGCGGATGCTGCAGCCCGCACCGAAAATATAGGGGTACGGCCATGATCCTAGGCCTCGGCAGCGACACTGTTGACATCAGGCGCATCGAGCGGAGCATCGACCGCTATGGGGAGCGTTTCCTCGACCGGATCTTTACCGGCATAGAGCGGCGGAAGTCGGATAAAAGGCGGTTGCGCGCTGCTTCCTACGCCAAACGCTTCGCCGCCAAGGAAGCTTGCGCCAAGGCGCTGGGCACCGGCCTTGCAAACGGGGTCTTCTGGCGTGATATGGGGGTGGTGAATTTGCAGTCGGGCAAGCCGACGATTGAGTTGACCGGTGGCGCGGCTCAGCGGCTCGCCGCAATGACGCCGCCGGGACACACGGCACGGATCGACGTCTCGATCACCGACGATTTCCCGTCGGCGCAAGCCATCGTGATCATATCGGCGGTCCGAGATTAAGCGATTTCTCGCTTTTTCGTTTGCGCCCGTCGGGATGCGGGCTTATTTGCCTTAGCATGTTGATGCTAAGGTGTTACGAGAGCGTCTTCGCTTTTGCGACCAGGGACACATTCGGATGAGCAGCGAAGCTGATGTCAAAGGAAAAGGCTCGGAGAGCGGCAGCTTGATGGACACGCTTCGGGTCATCGTTCACGCGCTCATCCTTGCGCTCCTGGTTCGGATTTTTCTCTATCAGCCCTTCAATATCCCTTCGGGCTCGATGATTCCTACTCTGCTGGTGGGAGACTATTTGTTCGTGTCCAAGTTCAGCTATGGCTACAGCAAATACTCCTTCCCCTGGAGCCCGAACCTGTTCAGCGGCCGAATTCTCGGCTCCGAGCCCAAGCGCGGCGATGTCGCCGTGTTCAAGCTGCCGAGCGATAATTCGACGGATTACATCAAGCGCGTCATAGGCCTGCCCGGCGACCGCATTCAGATGATCCGCGGCGTGCTGCACATTAACGGCCAGCCGGTCGAGCGCCGCCGCGTCGAGGATTTCAGCGGCCCTGCCGCGACATGCAACGTCCGCCGCGCCGGCGATATCCAGGTGCCGCGCTACCTGGAAACCTTGCCGAACGGGGTCCAGCACTCGACGCTCGACTGCCGCGCCGGCTCCGACGGCGACGACACCGCGGTGTTCGAAGTGCCGGCCGGGCACTATTTCATGATGGGCGACAATCGCGATAACTCGACCGATAGCCGCTTCGGCGCTTATGGCGGCTATGGCGGCGTCGGATTTGTGCCGCGGGAGAACCTGATTGGCAGGGCCGACATCATCTTCTTCTCGATCAGCGAGACCGCGAGCATTTTCGCGCCCTGGCGCTGGCCCCTCGAGATTCGCTGGCCGCGCTTTTTCGATCTGATCGACTGAGGCCGTGGCGAGCCGCCCCAACCTCGACACGCTGCAGGAGCGGATTTGCTACCGCTTCAAGAACATGATGCTGCTGCATGAGGCGCTGACACACGCCAGCGCGGCGCATGGTCAAAAAGGCTTCCCCAATTACGAGCGCCTCGAGTTCCTGGGCGACCGCGTGTTGGGGCTGGCCATGGCCGAGTATCTGTTCCAGGGCTTTCCGGACGCGGCCGAAGGTGAACTGGCGCGCCGCTTCAATGGCCTCGTGCGTAAGGAAACCTGCGCCGAGGTCGCCGACGAGCTGGAACTGGGGCCGTACATCAAGCTGGGCGATAGCGAGGCGCTGGCCGGCGGACGGCGCAAGCGCACCATCCTGGCCGATAGCTGCGAGGCGCTGCTCGGGGCCATCTATCTCGATGGCGGCTGGGAGCCGGTCAAGGCGGTCGTCGCCAGCTTCTGGGCAAGCCGCGCCGCGGAAGTCGCGTTGATCCCCCTCGACGCCAAGACGGCGCTGCAGGAGTGGGTGCAGGGCAGGGGCGGCGAGACGAAATTGCCGCGCTATCTGAAAATTGCCGCGTCCGGGCCCGATCACGCGCCGGTCTTCGTCTACGAGGTGCGCATCGACGGGTTCGAGGCGGCGCGCGGCAAGGGTGCGTCGCGGCGCGCGGCCGAACAGGCAGCCGCTTCGGCGATGCTGGTTCGCGAAGGCGTCTGGGATGTTGCGCGATGACCGGTGATGCGGCGATCCTGAAGGCCAAGGCGGCGGGAGCGGCGGCGAAACGCGCTGCGGCTTCGTCAGCATCATCGGCGCGCCGAATGCGGGGAAATCGACGCTGACCAATGCGTTGGTGGGCGTCAAGGTGTCCATCGTCTCGCATAAGGTGCAAACGACCCGCGCGCAGATTCGCGGCATCGCCATTTCCGGCGCGAGCCAGATCATTCTCGTCGACACACCCGGCATCTTTCGCCCGAAGCGTCGGCTCGACCGGGCGATGGTCGATGCCGCCTGGGGCGGCGCGCGCGAGGCCGACGCGGTGGTGGTGCTCGTCGACGCCGCCAAGGGCGTCGACGAGGAGGCCGAGGCGATCCTCGAAGGCTCCAGGCAGCTGAAGATGCCGGTGGCGCTGGCGCTCAACAAGGTTGACCGGATTCGGCCGCGAGGACGGCCGAAGCTTTTCGGCTGGCCGAGAAAGGCGGCGGCATACGGCCATTTCGACCAGCATCTTCATGATCTCCGCCGAGACCGGCGACGGGGTCGAGGATCTGAAGGCTTATCTCGCGGCGCTCGTCCCGCCGGGGCCGTGGCTCTACCCGGAAGACCAGATCAGCGACGCGCCGCAGCGCCATTGGGCCGCCGAAGTGACGCGCGAGAAAATCTATCAGCGCCTGCATGACGAACTGCCCTACGCCTCCACCGTCGAGACCACCGACTGGAAAACGCTGAAGGACGGCAGCGTGCGGCTGGAGCAGACCCTCTATGTCGAGCGCGAAAGCCAGAAGAAGATCGTGCTCGGCGCCGGCGGCGCGACCATCAAGGCGATTTCGATGAGCGCGCGCACCGAGCTGCAGGAGGCGCTGGGGGTGAAGGTGCACCTGTTCCTGTTCGTCAAGGTGCGGGAGAAGTGGGGCGACGATCCGGAGCGCTACCGCGAGATCGGGCTGGATTATCCTAAGGGCTGACAGCACCGGCGGCGCTAATCGGCTGTCCGCTGCAAACCGGCGCGAAACTGACCCATAGTCGAGGCTGCGGAGTGCTGAAACGCCCAATAAATCGCCGCTAATGCGCTTGACCGTTTCAGCAAAAATCGACATGGTGCCCGCATGATGATCGAAGGCCATATCGGCATTGCAATCACCTGCTGCATCATTATCGCGAGCTGACATTAAGCTGGCGCGGCCGTTCTCCCTTTCTACAAAAATCGAAACGAGCGTCGCGCCTCGCCATCGCTGAGGAGACGGGTTCGTGACCTTGAAGCTTTACAACACCCGCACGCGCACCAAGGAAGAGTTCACGCCGCTCGATCCGGGCAATGTGCGCATGTATGTCTGCGGGCCGACGGTCTACGATTACGCCCATATCGGCAATGCGCGCCCGGTCATCGTGTTCGATGTGCTGTTCAGGTTGCTGTGCCATTTATATGGCGAACGTCATGTGACCTACGTCCGCAACATCACAGATGTCGACGACAAGATCAATGCGCGCGCCGCCGAGCAGTACCCTGAGCTGCCGCCCGAGGCCGCCATCCGCAAGCTGACCGAGGAAACCGCCGCACAGTACCATAAGGATGTGGCCGCGCTCGGCTGCCTGCCGCCGACACATGAGCCGCGCGCCACCGAATATATCGAACAGATGAAGGCGATGATCGAGACCCTGATCGATAAGGGCTGCGCCTATATCGCCGAGGATCACGCGCTTTTCCACGTGTCGGCGATGCCGGATTACGGACAACTCGCGCGCCGCTCGCTCGACGAGATGCGGGCGGGCGCGCGCGTCGAAGTCGCGCCGTATAAGCGCGATCCGATGGATTTCGTCCTGTGGAAGCCCTCCAAGCAGGGTGAACCCTCCTGGCCGTCGCCACGCGGCATCAATGCGCCCGGACGGCCCGGCTGGCATCTCGAATGCTCGGCGATGGCGAAAGCGCTGCTCGGCGAGACCTTCGATATCCATGGCGGCGGCATCGACCTCGTCTTCCCGCATCACGAGAACGAAGTCGCGCAAAGCCGATGCGCCCACGGCACCGACATCATGGCGAACGTGTGGATGCATAACGGGCATCCTGCAGGTCGAAGGCGCCAAGATGTCGAAGAGCGACGGGAATTTCGTGACGATTCACCAACTTCTGCAGGATTGGAACGGCTACGGCTGGCCAGGCGATGCAATCCGCTTCAACATGCTGCATTCGCAATACAGACAACCCATGGACTGGACTTACGAAAATTTGGACAACTCTCACAAGACCCTATGGGAATGGTATGGAAATCTTACAGACATTCCAGTAAGTGAGAGTTTGCCGGATGCGTTTATTAAAACCCTTAAAGACGACTTGAATACGCCCGGTGCGATCTCCGAACTTCATAAAATGGTGCAAGCGAAGCAGTATCCGGAGCTTCTGGCAAGCCTTCGACTTTTAGGTCTATCAGGGCAAAGGAATCGACTGGGCAGGATCGCGAACGCGGTTGGAAACGCAAGCGGGACATCCACTGCCTTCGCGGTCGGAAGCACTGCCAAGATTGACGAATTGATAGCGGGACGTCTTGCCGCTCGCAAAGCGAAAAATTGGGCCGAGGCCGACCGTATCCGCGATGAGCTTGCGGCAATGGGCATCGCGCTGAAAGACACGAAAGACCCCGCAACCGGCGAAATCGTCACCACCTGGGAGATAGCGCGATGAGCGAACTGATCATCGACCATATGAGCCTGAGCGTCGCCGACTTCGCGGGGATGCTGGCCTTTTACGAAAAGGCGCTCGCGACGCTCGGGGTGACCGTGATGATGCGGTTCGGCCCGGAGATCACCGGCAATGTCGAGGTCGCGGGGTTAGGGCGCGAGAAGCCGTTTCTGTGGATCGCCCATGGCGGCAAGGCGGAGCCGCATCTTCATCTGGCGCTCCGGACTGACACCGCCGCCGAAGTCGACGCCTTCTACGAGGCCGCCATCGCCGCCGGTGGCAAGGATAATGGCGCGCCGGGCATCCGGCCACATTACCACGCCCGCTATTACGGCGCCTTCGTCATCGATCCCGAAGGGCACAATCTCGAAGCGGTCTGCCATTACGGGGCGTGAGCCTCGTGACCAGTATACGGATGACGGCGAAGTCCAAAACGGGCCAGAATCATGAGTAAAGAGCGGCTTTACATCTTCGACACGACACTGCGCGACGGTGCGCAGGCGCAGGGCGTGACCTTCTCCGTGGAAGATAAGCTGCTCATTGCGCGCACGCTCGACGGGCTCGGCGTCGACTATGTCGAGGGCGGCTATCCCGGCGCGAACCCCACGGACACGGCGTTCTTCGCCGAGAAGCGGGAGCTTGAAAATGCGCGGCTTACCGCTTTTGGCATGACCAAGCGCGCCGGACGCTCCGTCTCCAACGATCCCGGTTTCGCCGAAATCCTGAAGGCGGAAGCGGACGCGATCTGCCTCGTGGCGAAAAGCTGGGATTTTCATGTCGAAGTGGCGCTCGGCGTAAGCAAGGAAGAGAACCTGCAGGCTATCGCCGAGTCCGTGTCCGCCATCCGCGAAACCGGACGCGAGGCGATGATCGACTGCGAGCATTTCTTCGATGGCTACAAGGCCAATCCTGACTACGCCGTGGCCTGCGCCCGCACGGCCTATGAGGCGGGCGCCCGCTGGGTGGTGCTGTGCGACACCAATGGCGGCGCGCTGCCGCATGAGGTCGCGGCGATCGTCGGGGACCTCGCGAAGATCGTGCCTGGCGACCATCTGGGCATCCACACGCATAACGACACCGAGAACGCTGTCGCCAACACGCTGCTCGCGGTGCGCGCTGGCGCGCGGCAAGTGCAGGGCACGCTCAACGGCATAGGCGAACGCTGCGGCAACGCCAATCTCGCATCCATCATTCCGACGCTGCTGCTCAAACCCGATTTCGCCGACCGCTTCGAAACCGGCATCACACGTGACCGCCTGAAATGGCTTACCCACGCGTCGCGGCTGGTCGACGAGGTGCTGAATCGCGCGCCGAACCGCGCCGCAGCCTATGTGGGCGACTCCGCCTTCGCGCATAAGGGCGGCATTCACGTTTCCGCCGTGCAGAAGGACCCGCGCACCTATGAACACGTGCCCCCGGAGGCGGTGGGCAACAGCCGCAAGCTGCTCGTCTCCAACCAGGCGGGGCGCTCGAATATCCTCGCCGAGCTGGAGCGTATCGGCATTTCAGTCCGCGCCGACGATCCGCATATCGGCCAGCTCCTCGACGAGGTGAAACGGCGCGAGTCGCTCGGCTACGCCTATGAGGCGGCGGATGCCTCTTTCGAGTTGCTGGCGCGGCGCACGCTGGGCGAGGTACCGGAATTCTTCAAAGTCGACAGCTTTCGCGTGCTGGTGGAGCGGCGGCACAATGCGCTGGGTGAACTCATCACCGTATCGGAGGCGATCGTGAAGGTGAGTGTGGCGGGCGAAACGGTGATGAACGTCGGCGAGGGAAATGGCCCGGTCCACGCGCTTGATCAGGCGCTGCGGCGCGATCTTGGCAAATATCACGACTATATTCGTGGCATCGAGCTGGTGGACTACAAGGTGCGTATTCTCACCGGCGGCACCGATGCCGTCACACGCGTGCTGATTGAGACGCACGATCGGGATACGCGCAGCCGATGGTTCACGGTCGGGGTTTCCCCCAACATCGTCGATGCCTCTTTCGAAGCGCTACTGGATTCTATTACGTACAAGCTTCTGAAAAACAAGGCACCCGCGCCGGACGCGCTGGCCGCTTAAAGTGTCGTGCGCAAGAGCATGTTGGCGACAAGATCACATAAGACTCTGACGGGGGATGGCATGTCTTTTCGGATCTGGCTTTGCGCCGCGGCGCTCTTCGGCCTCACATCGGTATTCGCCGCGGCCTATGGGGCGCATGGGCTGACCGGCATCACGACTTCCGCCACGGCGCTCAAAATTTACGAAACAGCGCAGCAGTTTCACGCCCTGCACAGCGTCGTGCTGCTGGGCATCGCCGTTCTTATCGCCGCGACGGAGGACTCGCGTGGCGCCCTTTCGGATTGGGCTTTACGGATCAGCGCCGGGGCCTTTGTGCTAGGCATCCTGCTGTTCTCCGGCGGCATCTATCTCGGCGTGATCACCGGCGCCCATACCGGCT
This sequence comes from uncultured Alphaproteobacteria bacterium, assembly GCA_963731855.1. Classification (GTDB taxonomy): domain Bacteria; phylum Pseudomonadota; class Alphaproteobacteria; order Rhizobiales; family Rhodomicrobiaceae; genus R-RK-3. The sequence goes on from CAVSXH010000009.1 coordinate 513,030, forward strand.
TTCTGATCGTACCCGTCGGGGGCGGACTATTTCTGCTCGGCTGGGCGGCGCTGGGGATTTCCGCGTTCGGATTCGGGCAGAGATCTTCCTAGGGGGATCGATTAGTTGGATACCTTCTCGTAATCCCCAAACGAAATCAATAGTTTACTGGGTCCCCGCCTTCGCGGGATTACGGCTGAGCGTACGGTGGGGCGATGCCACCTAAGCCGATCAGTCTCAATGGCATGCTGCGTCCGAAATCTGTGTCAGGCTCGCCGCGCGCGGACGAAATGGTGCAGATATCGGACATGCACCGTCACATCCATGATGCTGCCAAAGAACAGGATCACGAAGATCGAGGTCCAGGCGACAGGGACGAAGAACAGCTCGATGCTCGTCACCACTAGCAGTAGGATGGAACCGTAAAGGTCATGTTGGCTGCCAGTGAAGTTCTGCGCCAAGCCATAACGCACGATACGGCTCATCTCCAAATATAGGGCGAGAATAATGACGAAGGTGATGATCGCGCCATAGGTAAGGATGAAGCTGGGTCCGGACGTGCCGATCAAACTGCCCAGATCGAGCGTATAGATCGGGTCATGGAAATAGGCCTCGAGGCCACCCGGCGTCGCGGCGCCGCTTGCATAAATATGAAATCCTGCGATCAGATGATACAGGAGCCACGCCCCCATTAGCCATGTCAGCATCGGTAACCCCCGCCTTGAGCTAGGCCGACTGTTGGGAGCTTCGCGGCTGAGCGCAAGATGAGATCGCCAATCTTGTGGCTGTATCTACAGCTTTATGAGAGCAGGGTCGCAACACACGCAATAAGCGAAGCCGCCTGCCAGATGGCGGGCGGCTATCGCTTCGGCACCGACCTGTTTGATCAGCGCAGGCCGAGGCTGGACATCAGGTCATCGCTCTTACGGCTGCCGTAGCGCTTCAAATCCTTAAGGAAACGTCGACGCTTGCTGCTGTTCGACAGGTCGATATCGCGGAGCCAGCGGGGCGGATTGTTCCAGTCAAAATTCGCCAGCAGACGGCGCTTTGCTACCCTCAAATCCGGTAACCATTCGGTGCTGTTGGAGAACAGATCGGAAAGCGTCCGGCGCGAGGGGGCGACGTCGTAGAACCAGTTCCTGGCGCGTGAGCCGGTATCTTCGGCCGTATCGCGGATTTCCGGCCACCAATCGTTCCAGCGATCGCTTACGCGGTCGCTTAGGCGAGATGCCCAGCGGCTATGCGCATAACGGCGGCGATCATTCTCAGCAAGCGCCTTGCCGATCACTACAAGGGCGAAGAAGCCGACGGCTATAGGCAGCCATGGACTGATCCGGCCGCCGCTGGCGGTGCTCTGGCGCTGCATCACGGAATTTCCGCCCGACTTGGCGTAGGAGCGCTTGCCCGACCCCGAATAGCCGCGCGGTTCGTTCATCGATTTCATATTAGGTTTCATTTTTAACCTCCGAAAGGAATGCCGGCTTGGTGAATTGGTTGCGTCGGGGGAATAATCCACGGCGCAGCCGGCAGTTCCACGGACACCCGTTCCGATTGAAACGGAATGGGCGTATTTCTTCGCCCGGCCCCGTTTTCCCGGCGAAAGCCGGTACGCATCATCGACTTCGAGCGTTGCTTTCGCTGATCATGTTCCAAGCGGCTCAACATAAAAAGAGCGCCGGCCCCGGGCAAGGGCGCAGCGCTCTTCAGCGTTAAGTCGAGAGAAGAACCCGGTCAGTTCGACGCGGCTTCCGGCTCCGTCTGCTTGATTTCCTGGCCGGTGGTCTGGTCGACGACCTTCATCGACAGGCGGACCTTGCCGCGATCGTCGAAGCCCATGAGTTTTACATAGACTTCCTGGCCTTCCTTAACCACATCCTTGACCTGCTTGACCCGGTCGGCGGCAAGCTGCGAGACGTGGACGAGGCCATCGCGGGAACCGAAAAAGTTCACGAAGGCGCCGAATTCGACGATCTTCACGACTTTGCCCTTGTAAATGGCGCCCATCTCGGGGTCCGAGGCGATGGATTTGATGCGGAACATCGCGTCGTCGATGGATTTCTGGCTGGCCGCTGCAACCTTGACCGTACCGTCATCACTGATGTCGATCTTGGCGCCGGTTTCCTCGACGATGCCGCGAATGACCGAGCCGCCCGAACCGATGACTTCGCGGATCTTATCGGTCGGAATGGTGATGACCTCGATGCGCGGCGCATGTTCGCCAAGGGTTTCACGCGCGGAGCTGAGCGCCTTGGACATTTCGCCAAGAATGTGCATCCGGCCGTCCTTGGCCTGGGCCAAGGCGATTTTCATGATCTCCGCCGTGATGCCGGTGATCTTGATGTCCATCTGCAGCGACGTAACGCCTTGCGACGTGCCGGCGACCTTGAAATCCATGTCGCCGAGGTGATCCTCGTCGCCGAGAATGTCGGACAGCACGGCAAATTCATCGCCGTCCTTGATCAGGCCCATCGCGATGCCGGCGACCGGACGCTTGAGCGGCACGCCAGCATCCATCAGAGCGAGTGAGGAACCGCAGACCGTGGCCATGGATGACGAGCCGTTCAACTCCGTGATCTCGGAGACGACGCGGAGCGTGTAGGGGAATTCCTCTTTTGTCGGCAGGATCGGGCGCATCGCACGCCAGGCAAGCTTGCCGTGGCCGACTTCCCGGCGTCCGGGGCCTCCCATACGGCCGGTCTCGCCAACCGAATAGGGCGGGAAATTGTAGTGCAGCAGGAAGTTTTCCTTATAGGTGCCTTCCAGCGCATCGATCCACTGTTCGTCCTCGCCGGTGCCGAGCGTGGCGACGCAGAGCGCCTGAGTCTCGCCGCGCGTGAACAGCGCCGAGCCATGGGTGCGGGGCAGAACACCGACTTCGCAGACGATCTGCCGCACCGTCGTCAGATCGCGGCCGTCGATGCGCTTGCCGGTTTTGAGGATATTGCCGCGCACCACCGTCTTTTCGAGCGACTTGAAGACAGCCCCCACTTCCTCTTTCGCGGTGGGAGCGGCATCCGCCGTCACCAGCTCTTCGACCACCTTGCTTTTGACCTCGGTGATCTTTTCATGCCGCTGCGTCTTGGCTGGAATTTGATAGGCCTTCTTTAGGTCTTTTTCCGCAATCTTCCTGACCTTTGCCTCGAATTCGCTCGGCGCTTTTTCCTCGACGTCCCAAGGTTCCTTGGCCGCGTGTTCGGCAAGGTTGATGATGGCGTCGATCACCGGTTGGAAGCCCTGATGGCCAAAGGTCACCGCGCCAAGCATGATTTCCTCCGAAAGCTCCTTGGCTTCGGATTCGACCATCAGTACAGCGTCACCCGTACCGGCGACAATAAGCTCGAGCGCGCTTTCCTTGATCTGGTCGATCGTCGGATTGAGCACATAGGCGCCATTGATGTAAGCGACCTTCGCCGCTCCGACCGGCCCCATGAACGGAATTCCGGACAAGGTGAGCGCCGCTGAAGAGGCGATCAGGCCGACAATGTCGGGATCGTTTTCGAGGTCATGCGACAGCACCGTGGCGATGATCTGGACTTCGTTGCGGAAGCCATCGGCGAAAAGCGGACGGACCGGCCGGTCGATCAGGCGCGAGATGAGCGTCTCACGTTCGGTTGGACGGCCTTCGCGCTTGAAAAAGCCGCCGGGAATCTTACCCGCAGCATAGGTCTTTTCCTGGTAGTGGACAGTGAGGGGAAAGAAATCCTGTCCCGGCTTCACGTCCCTAGCGGCAACAACGGCCGCGAGAACGGAGGTTTCGCCATATTGGGCGAGTACGGCTGCGGTAGCCTGGCGTGCAATGCGGCCCGTCTCCAGTTTCAGCGGGCGGCCGCCCCATACGATTTCTTCTCGATGAATTTCGAACATTCTTACATTCCGATTTTTCTATCCAGCGCTGGATTGCGCCGGAACTTGTGCATTTCAATCGCTATTAGCGCGAATAGCCTTAGCCCAAAAAAGCGACCTCGAACAGTGCGGACTGTGTCTTCGCGCCGCTACCCCAGGAAAGTTCGCGATCAGTACTTTCCCCTAGCCTGCGGCGCGAAGGTCACGCAAGCCAAGCGATACCCCAGATTGAGCATGAAAGCAGGGCTGCGTAGACCGGTTACAGCGCTCGCAGCTGGTTCGCGAGGCGTCGGTTCTCGAAGGTCGCCCGCATCGAGCCGGAGAATGGACCAATCACGGGGAAGTCAGCACCGCTGCATCGCCAGCAGCGAACCTCGTGTAGAGCCCCGTTCTCCAGGAAAGAGTGGGTACCAAGTTTGCGTCGGCGAAAATGCGACGCAGACAAAGACATGAGCCCCGTTCCAATTCGCTCGGAACGGAAAAGGCTCTTGCCCTGCTTGGCACCAATTTCGCTATAACGGAAAGGTACTTTCCGATGAAGTCAGCGGCGAATGCCGAGCCGGCCGATCAGTTCGCGATAGCGCTTGTCGTCCTTGCCCTTGACGTAGTCGAGCAGGCGGCGGCGATTGCTGACCATTTTCAACAGCCCGCGGCGCGAATGATTATCGTGCTTATGGGTCTTAAAATGCTCAGTCAGATTGACGATCCGCTCGAGTAAGGATCGCCACTTGCACTTCCGGCGAGCCGGTATCGCCACTCTGATTGGCGTATTCAGTAATGAGCGCCTGCTTGCGCTCCAGGAGTAATCGACATCGGGATCTCCTCAATGGGCTGAAGATCTCATCAGAGCTGGATATTGAAGACCCGCGAGGGCCGCAATTCACCTTGCTGAACTTCGCCGAGCGCGACCAGCGTGCCATGCGACGTTGCGTAGATAAGACCGTGATGGATCGGGGCGTCCCGGCCACGAAGGATGATCGGCTTGCCCCGTTTCAATTTGGCCGCGTCCGATCCGTTGACGGCGAGCGCCGGGATGCCGTCCAGCGCAGTCTCAACGGGCAGAAGCGCTTGTATAAGCGCCTCGCGACCGGCGTCACTATCGCCTAATTCCGTAAGCCTTTCCAGCGAAATTGCGCTAGCCTCCGGGAAGGGCCCGACCCGCGTGCGGCGCAGTTCGGCGACATGACCGAAACAGCCGAATATCCGGCCCAGATCGCGGGCGATGGCGCGCACATAGGTGCCCTTGCCGCATAGTGCCTCGAACCGGCAGCTGTCGGCTGACGGGCATGTCGACGATCTCAAGCCGCATGACCTCGACGGTCCGAGACTTAAGTTCGAACACCTCGCCTTCGCGTGCAAGATCATAGGCGCGCTCGCCTTCGATCTTGATGGCGGAGAAGCGCGGCGGGGTCTGCATGATGGTGCCGCGAAAATCGGGCAGCGCCGCTTCGATAGCTTCGCGGGATGGACGCTCGGCGCTTTCGCGGGCCATCTCGCCTTCCGCGTCATCTGTCGTGGTTTCGACGCCCCAGCGCACCAGGAAGCGTATTCCTTAGCGCTATCCACCACATGCGGGATGGTCTTCGTCGCCTCGCCGAAAGCGATAGGCAGAATTCCCGTGGCCAGCGGATCGAGGGTCCCGGCGTGCCCGGCCTTGTCGGCATTGAAAAGTCGCTTCACCTTATTCAAGGCGTGGGTGGAGGTGATGGATTGCGGCTTATCCAAAACCAGCCAGCCATGAACAGGTGTGCCTTTGCGGCGGGCCATGAAACGCTCCGAGGATTGTAGGATTAGCTGAGATCGCGGCTGACAGTCGGGGAGCGCAGGATCGCGTCGATCCGCTCGGCTTCGTCGAATGTCTGATCGATCTGAAACAATAGGTTGGGCATGTATTTCAGATCGACGCGCTTGGCAAGCTCGCCGCGCAGAAAACGCTGGTGTTTCGTCAGCGATGGACCGTACCGTTTCGCGTCGCCGCCGCCGAACGGCACGATGTAGACGGTGGCGTTACGCAGATCCGGGCTAAGCCGGACCTCGGTCACGGTAACTTTCTGCTTCTCCAACTCGGGGTCGGCGATTTCACCGCGCAGCAGCATTTCGGCGAGCGCATGGCGGAGTATTTCGCCGACGCGAAGCTGGCGCTGGGTCGGGCCTTTCGGTCGCTTGCTGTCTTGCCATTGTCGTCCCCACCGCCAATAAGTCGGCCATGTAGCTTAGCGAAGTGTCGAACACAAGTCCGTTCAAGACAGGATGCCGGAACGCGTCGCATAGGCGGAAAACGTGAAGGCCGCCGTGCTGACTATCGCCGCATTCCACGCTTTGCGCCAGCGGTCGTCATCGGACAGCGCCTCGGGGCTGATGACAAGCGAAAGAACACAATAATAGCTCGCCTGGAGCACGAGGCCCGCTCCCAGAAGCCACACGAGCGTGGCCGCTCCTCAGCAACAGCGCAAACCGGCTGCACCATAAAGCACCGCGGCCGCCGCCATGAAATAGCTTCGGTTGCGGTCGGGGTTCCGCTATGGGTGAGCGTTTCAATCGCGCTGGCCGAACCGCCATTCGAAACACACTCGCCGCAAGACCAAAACCGCGCCTATCACATAGAACAACCCGAGCGCTGACACGAGAAAGGCCATCTTCCGGCGCCGCCCATTCCGCATCAAAGCGAGCGTTTGACCTCCTCGACCCGGAAGCACTCGATGATGTCGCCCTTCCGAAGGTCGTGATAGTTCTCGAAGCCCATGCCGCATTCCTGGCCGCCCTGGACTTCCTTCACTTCATCCTTGAAGCGGCGCAGCGTCGACAGCTTGCCTTCATGGATGACGACGTTGTCACGAATCAGGCGGACATTGGCGCCGCGCTCCACCTTGCCGTCGGTCACACGGCAGCCGGCGATATTGCCGACCTTGGTGATGTTGAACACTTCCAAGATTTCGGCATTGCCGAGGAACGTCTCGCGCAGCGTCGGAGCCAGCAGGCCGGACATCGCCGCCTTGATGTCGTCGACGAGATCGTAGATGACCGCGTAATAGCGGATCTCGATGCCCGAGCGTTCCGCCAGTTCCTTCGCCTGGGCGTTCGCGCGGATGTTGAAGCCGACGATCGCTGCATTCGAAGCCGATGCCAGCGACACATCGGATTCGGTAATGCCGCCCACCGCTGCATGAATGATTCGCGCTGCGACTTCGTCGGTACCGAGATTTTCCAGCGCGCGATGCGATCGCCTCGACGGAGCCCTGCACGTCACCCTTGATGATGAGCGGGAATTCTTTTTTGCCCGCCTGGCTGAGCTGGCTCATCATCTGTTCGAGCGACCCGCGGCCTCCTGCGCCGACCGCCTTCAGGTCGCGCAGTTTGCGTACGCGGTAGGAGGTCAGTTCGCGGGCACGGCGCTTCGGTGTCGACGACCGCAAGCTGATCGCCCGCCTCCGGGGCACTGTCGAAGCCGAGCACTTCCACCGGAACGGATGGTCCCGCAGCGGCGACATGCTCGCCCGTGTCGTCGATCAGGGCACGCACGCGGCCCCATGCACGGCCCGCGACGATGATCTGGCCGACCTGAAGCGTGCCGCGTTGCACGAGAACCGTGCCGACCGGACCGCGTCCGCGCTCCAGCTTGGCCTCGATGACCACGCCTTCGGCCGGACGGTTCGGATTGGCGCGAAGCTCCAGAATTTCAGCCTGCAGGCCGATCATCTCAAGCAGCTTGTCGAGATTTTGGCCGGTCTTGGCCGACACCTCGATTTCGAGCGTATCACCGCTCATGCTTTCGACGACGATCTCGTGCTGCAGCAACTCCATCCGCACCCGCTGCGGGTCCGAATCGGGCTTGTCGATCTTGTTGATCGCCACGATCATCGGCACACCGGCGGCCTTGGCATGATTGATCGCTTCGACCGTCTGCGGCATGACGCCGTCATCCGCCGCGACCACCAGAATGACGATGTCCGTCACCTTGGCGCCGCGCGAACGCATCGCGGTGAAGGCCGCGTGGCCCGGCGTATCGATGAAGGTGATCAGCGAACCGCTCGGCGTCTGCACCTGATAGGCGCCAATATGCTGCGTGATGCCGCCCGCTTCGCCGGCAACGACATTGGTCTTGCGCAGCGCGTCGAGCAGCGAGGTCTTGCCGTGATCGACGTGGCCCATGATGGTGACGACGGGCGCGCGCGGCTCCAGATACTCCTCGTCGTCCTGCACGCCGATGAAGCCTTCCTCGACATCCGCTTCGGAGACGCGCTTTACCGTGTGGCCGAATTCGGCGGCGACAAGCTCGGCCGTATCTGAATTGATCAGATCGTTGATCTTGTGCATCTGCCCCTGCTTCATCAGGAACTTGATGACATCGACAGAACGCTCCGCCATGCGGTTGGCGAATTCCTGGATGGTGATGGCTTCGGGAAGCTGGACTTCGCGTATGATTTTTTTCCTCGGTTCGGGCATGCCGAGCGCCTGCTTCTTCAGGCGCTCACGCTGCCGGCGCAACGAGGCGAGCGAACGCTCCCGCTGGCTGTCATCCAAAGCGTTGGTGATCGTCAGCCGCTGACGGCCGCGGCGGTCTTCCTCGACCTTCTTGACGGCGGCGCGCGCTCCACCGCTTTGGGCTTCTTCAGGCCCAAGTGCGCCGGGGCGCCGCGCAACACTGTCGTCATCGTCGCGACACACGCGACGTGCGTCTCGCGGTCTTCGCGCGGCGGGCGCGTGGTGGCCTCGGCAGCTTCCTTCGCGGGCGCGGCATCTTTTGCGCCGCGCCCGGCGGCCGGCCGGAGTGGCGGCGCCGGTTTTCGGCTTTTCAGCCGACCGCTTGTCCGCCAGCTGCGCGCCTCAGTTCGGATTTCGCAGGCGCCACAGCATCGGCCGAGGGCGGATTGGCGGCCGCGTGGAGCGCTTCCTCTTTCGCGCGCTCGGCGTCTTCCTGGCGCTGGGTTGCGTCAATCGCGGCTTGGCGCCGGGCTTCCTCGGCCTCGACGAGTTCCCGGGCTTCCCGCTCGCGCCGCTCGATTTCCTCGCGCTTGCGCGCTTCGATCAGCGCGCGGGAACGGGCATCGACCTCGTCGGTGGAAAGCTGGCGCAGCACATTGCGCTGCTGCTGTTTGTCGGCGGGATTTTCGGGCCGCCTGCGAAGCGCGTCACGTGCCGGCTTCGCGGTCTCGGCGGCGGGCTTCGATTCCGGTGGGACGGAAGCTACAGCTTCCTGCATACTCATCGGACGCTTGCTGCGCTTTTTCTCGACCACAACCGATTTCGACCGGCCATGGCTGAAATTCTGCCGCACCAAACCTTGCTCGACCGTCCGTTTGACGTTCAAGGTTAACGGTTTGCGGCCTGCGCCGGCGGCTTTATCTTCCGGATCTCTCGTTTCGCTCATTCGTAATCCTGCTCGGACGTGTCCGCCACGGATGCGGCCGCCGGACGTGTTCTCTTATAATTCATAAATCGTGTTGCCGACCAAAGAAATTTCCGGCCGGCGCCGCCATCCGCAATGGCGGCATGAATGACATTTTCCCTGCCCAGGGCGGCGCTCAGTTCCGCCGAGGTGAAGCACACGACCGGACCATCCGCTCCGGTGTTATTCCCCGGCGCCGCATGAGCGCGCGCATCGAGCTTGCGGCAACCGTCGCTGGACGCGTCGGAGGCGTGCAAAAGTGCCATCGTCTTTCCCGTGCCGAGCGCCTTCTCGACCTTGGCGTAACCGGCGACCACCAAACTTGCCTTATTGGCGAAAGCCAGATCCTGCAAAGCCGCGCGCCGCAACAAATCGGCAACGATGATCGGGCAAGTCCTCGGTAACTGCGACGGCGCGCCGGAAACTACGGGCGAAAACTTTGCGCCGCACAGAATTCGCGACGGCCTCATACGTGCCCGTGATCCAGACTCCACGCCCGGGAAGCTTTCTTTTGATATCGGGCACCACCCGGCCTTCCGGGTCGAGAACGAAACGCAAAAGCTCGTCTTCCCGGCTGCGGGTGCGATCGAGCGCACATTGCCGGATAGGTCTTGCTCTATATCTATCCTCTTGTAGCGGAAACTTCACTAATTCTATTCAATCCGTCTGCAGAGAATGCGTCACGCTGTCTCTTCGGCGACACAGGGTGACGGTGTTTTTCCTGCTGTCTCATTTAATTCTTGGCCAGGTCGGTGTCCGCAGCGCCCGCGCCTTCGCCGGAACTCTCCGCGTCGTCCGACTAAGCTTCGGCATCGACCTCGACCTCCGCCTCCGGCTCTGCTTCGATCCAGCCCGCATGCACGCGCGCATTGAGGATCATCTGCTCGGCGTCTTCGCGGGTCACGTCGAAACCGTCCAAAATGCCCTTATGCCGCGTTACGGATCCGTCCTTTTTCTCACTCCAGCCGATCAGATCGTCCGTGGCGCAGTCAGCCAGATCCTCAACCGTCTTGATGCCATGCTCGCCGAGCGCCACCAGCATCGCCTTGGCGAGGCCGGGCACTTCCATTAGCTCGTCCTCGACACCCAGCTCCTGGCGCTTCTTGTCGAGCTCGTTTTCCCGGCGCTCCAGATACTCCACCGCGCGGGTCTGGATTTCCTCAGCCGTCGTCTCGTCGAAGCCCTCAATGGCGGCAACTTCATGCGGCTCGACATAGGCAACTTCCTCGACGCTGGTGAACCCCTCCGAGGCCAGCAGCTGCGCGATGACTTCGTCGACATCCAGCGCTTCCATGAAGGTATTGGAGCGCTCGTTGAATTCCTTCTGGCGGCGCTCCGATTCCTCGGCTTCGGTGAGAATGTCGATATCCCAGCCGGTGAGCTGGGAGGCAAGGCGCACATTTTGGCCGCGTCGTCCTATCGCTAGAGAAAGCTGGTCATCGGGGACGACAACTTCAATACGTTCGGCGTCTTCGTCGAGCACGACTTTCGCCACTTCGGCGGGCGCCAGCGCGTTCACGATGAAGGTGGCGGCATCGGGCGACCATTGGATGATATCGATCTTTTCGCCCTGTAATTCGTTCACCACCGCCTGCACGCGCGAGCCGCGCATGCCGACGCAGGCGCCAACCGGGTCGATCGATGAGTCCTTGGAAACGACGGCGATTTTGGCGCGGCTACCTGGATCGCGCGCGACCGACTTCAGCTCGACGACGCCATCATAGATCTCGGGAACTTCCTGGGCGAACAGCTTGGCCATGAATTCAGGCCGCGTGCGCGACAGGAAGATCTGCGGTCCCCGCTGCTCCCGGCGTACATCATAAATATAGGCCCGAATGCGGTCGCCATACCGATAAGTTTCGCGAGGCAGCGTCTCGTCGCGGCGCACCACCGCCTCGGCCCGGCCCATATCGACGACCACATTGCCATATTCGACGCGCTTCACGACGCCGTTGGAGATGTCGCCGATGCGGTCCTTATATTCATCATATTGGCGGTCACGCTCGGCTTCGCGCACCTTTTGCACGATCACCTGCTTGGCGTTCTGTGCGGCGACACGGCCGAAATCGAGCGGCGGCAAGGGTTCGGCAATGAAATCGCCGATATTGGCTTCGGGGTTGCGCTTGCGCGCGTCCTTCAGCGAGATTTCCACGGCGTCCTGGACGACGGCCTCGACCACTTCAAGCAAGCGAGCCAGGCGGATTTCGCCGGTCTTGGGATCGATCTCGGCGCGAATTTCATTTTCGCTGCCATAGCGGGACTTGGCCGCCTTCTGGATCGCGTCTTCCATCGCGCCGATAACCAGCATGCGGTCGATCGACTTCTCGCGCGCGACGGCATCGGCGATCTGCAACAATTCCAGCCTGTTTGCGCTAACACCCTGCTGCGCCATCAATGATCACTCCAAAATTTCACCATCCGGCCCCTCATCGCCCGTGGCCTCGTCCGCCGCATTGGCCGATTGAGCCAGCTTCAAGAGGCTATCGGTCATGACCAGCTTGGCTTCGCCAATCAAGGCGACCGGCAGACCGACAAGCTGCGGCTCGTCATAATCCTTCAACTCGATACGCAATCTGGCCTCGCCATCCTCATAGCCTTCCAGTATTCCCCGGAAGCGGCGGCGGCCGTCGACCAACTCCTTCAGCTCGATCTTCGCCTCGAAGCCCGCCCAGTCCTCAAAATCGGATGGGCGCACCAGCGGGCGATCGATGCCGGGCGAGGAAACTTCAAGCGTATACCCCCCGGCGATCGGATCATGCGCATCGAGCAGCGGTGAAAGCCGCCGGCTGATCGACGCGCAATCGTCAACCGATATCGCGCCGTTCTGACGATCGGCCATGATCTGCACCGTCGTCCCGCTCTGGGCGGAAATCTTGACGCGCACCAGTCGCAGGCCCAACTCCTCGATCACCGGCTCGGCCAGCGCCACGATTTCGGCAGCAAGGCCGCTCTCGCGCATGAAGCGCTCGTGCATATCGCCCTCAGCCAGTTCAGCCATCGCCGCTCGCCTAAAATCCTGTCTCGATTGAGTTGAAGTTGCCCGAACAAAGAAAAGAGCGGACCCGACGGGGCCCACTCTCCACAGTCGAGATGATCATGAGCAGTTATAATCTAGGCAACTTTGTGTGATAGTGCAAGGCTGCGTTGCGACAGCCGCATGGTTTTTTGGGCGAGCAGCAGGGCTTCGCAAAACATTGGCCTGCATTTTTGCGCCCGGCGGGCAAAAACGCCGGTCACGCCCGGTCTATTCAGACGCGTCTGAAACAAAAAAACTGGCACGTCCGGCCCGCTGCGATGGCCTTTTCCGCATAGCGCGTGAGCGGCCAATCGGAGGGGCGTTCATCGAGCAAACCGGGGCGGGCGGCGAACTCGCCGCGCGTTTCAATCGATGTCGCGACCATTGCCGCGTAATCGGCGATATCGGTCGCGAAACGCAGCTCGCCGCCTATCCGCAACACACGCGCCAGCCCCGACAGGCCATCCTCAGTCAAAAAGCGCCGCTTACGGTGCCGCTTCTTGGGCCATGGATCGGGAAACAGGACAAACACGCGCCCGATGCTCGCATCCGGCAGCCAATCGAGCACATGACGCGCGTCGTCGTCGTGCAAGCGCACTGTCCCCAGTCCTGCCTCATCGATGCCGCGAACTAGCTTGGCCACGCCGGAAAGAAACGGCTCGCAGCCGATGAAGCCGATCGAGCGGCGATGTTCGGCCTGCCAGAATAGATGCTCGCCACCGCCGAAGCCGATTTCCAGCCATACGTCCTCGACCGGGGCAGCGAAGATGCGGCTCAGTGGCCGAGGCGGCGGGAGGCTCAAATCGAGCCGCAGCGGCGGCAGCCGGGTAGCGATCAGGCGCTCAAGATCGTCTGTCAGAGCACGGCCCACGCGGCGGCCGTAAAGTTGCCGGCGCCGCTGCGGTCTATCCAACTGATCCGCGCTGTCCGCCGCCAATGTCATTTGCCGTTCTTTTAGGAGAGCGCATCTTTCAGCGGCTCCACGAGGTCGAGCTTTTCCCAGGAAAAGCCGCCATCATTGTCCGGCTTGCGGCCGAAATGGCCGTAAGCGGCCGTGCGCTGATAAATCGGGCGATTGAGGCCCAGATGCTCGCGAATGCCCCGTGGGCTGAGGTCCATCACCTCGGCGATCGCCTTTTCCAGCCTGTGCGCGTCGACGCGGCCCGTGCCGGAGAAGTCGACATAGATTGACAGCGGCTTGGACACGCCGATCGCATATGAGAGCTGCAGCGTACATTTTTCCGCCAGCCCCGCCGCCACGACGTTCTTGGCGATATAGCGTGCGGCATAAGCCGCCGAGCGGTCCACCTTGGTCGGATCCTTCCCGGAAAAAGCGCCGCCGCCATGGGGCGCCGCACCGCCATACGTGTCGACGATGATCTTGCGCCCGGTGAGGCCCGCGTCGCCGTCAGGACCTCCGACCACGAAGCGGCCCGTGGGATTGATGTAGAACTCTTCTTCAGCCGGCATCCAGCCTCGCGGAATGACGCCTTCGACAAAACCGCGCACAATCTCATGGACGCGGTCTTGTGAAACATCCTCGCTGTGCTGAGTGGAAACCACGATCGACGTGGCCTTGACGGGCTTGCCGTTTTCGTAAAGTAGCGTCACCTGGCTCTTTGCGTCGGGACCGAGTTCCGGCACCGTGCCGGCGTGGCGGGCCTTGGCTATGTCTTCCAGAATACGGTGGGCGTAGTAGAGCGGCGCCGGCATGTAATCTTCGGTTTCAGTGCAGCCATAGCCGAACATGATGCCTTGATCGCCCGCGCCCTCGTCCTTCGTGCCGGATGCGTCGACGCCTTGCGCAATATCGCTGGACTGTTCATGCACGTAGCATTGCACGTCCAGATCGCGCCAATGGAAGCCGGGTTGCTCATAGCCGATGTGCTTTACGCATTCACGCGCAGCTTCTTCCATCATGTCATGTGTTACAGATTGGGGACCGCGCGCCTCCCCGGCCAGGATGATCCTGTTGGTCGTCGCGAGTGTTTCCACGGCAACGCGGGCATAAGGATCCGCACCAAGATATAAGTCCACGACGGCGTCGGAGATCTGATCGCAAACCTTGTCTGGATGGCCTTCCGACACCGACTCGCTGGTGAACAGATATTGTGTGCGGGACACCAAATGCTTCCTTCTCTCTGGAAATTACGCAGGCAAAATATGGCCTGCGCCGATACGGCGCAAGCGCCCGCGAGAGAAAGAAAACATTATGAGCGTCTAGTCAACCGATTGTGCAGGAACTGCACGCAAATTCGATTCGACCACGACATCATCACTCAGAGCCCTGACCAATTCCACAACGCGCTTGCGCACCTTGGGATCGGTGATCTTGACGAAGGCCCGGTTGAGTTCGAGCCCGTCGCGGCTATTGAGGAAGTCGAGCAGAAACGCTTCGGTCCTGGATTCCGCAAATGCTCCGGCATGGGCTGCGTGGCGGCCCATGATTGCGCTCGGGGCGTCCTCGAAAAAGAACTGCACCGTAACGTCCAGAATTTGCGAAAGCTGAAACAGGCGGCTGGCCCCGATCCGGTTGGTGCCCTTTTCATATTTCTGGATTTGCTGGAAAGTCAGCCCCATCCGTTCGCCAAGCTTTTCCTGGCTCATGCCAACCACCATCCGGCGGAGACGGACGCGGCTGCCTACGTGAATATCCATCGGATTCGGCTTCCGGCCCGGTGCCTCTAGCCTCTCCTCGACGCCCCCCGGCGTAATGTCCTTGCTTACCATTTCCCAATTGTGCCCTGTCACTTTTTGCGAATACAACGCGCCACACTGATATATAACAATGCATACAATGCGCGGTTGTAAGCCCCCATGGCCTCACGCGTCAATAAATCAGCAACGCAACTTAAAATTGTGGTTACCCGCCACTACCACTTATGGGTGAGGAACCCTCGAACTGATTAGGCTTGATACTCGCGATGCTTGATATTTTGGCGGTCACTCAACTACAGTTACAATTCTATACAATATGAAAATGAGAAAGGCCACCACGATTAACCAACTTTCCCCCCACAGCGCGTAAGGTGTTGGCGCTAGCGCAACGGGGAGCGGAATAATCGATGGCTCCCATTTCATTTAAGGGCAGGCTGGCCAGGATGCGACCATGGCTGTCTATGACGGCCGAAATGCCCGTATTCGCGGCACGAATCAGCGGCAATCCCTGTTCGATGGCGCGCAGGCGCGTTTGGTGCAGATGCTGATAAGGGCCCGTCGAAGTGCCGAACCAGGCATCGTTGGTGAGGTTCAGGAGCCAGCCGGGGCGGCCGTCGTCGCCAGCGACGCCCTCGGGGAATATCGCTTCGTAGCAGATCAGCGGCGCATAGGGCGGCGCTCCCGGGGCGGTCATCAAGCGGCGGGTTAAGCCGGCAGCGAAGCCGGAGTTCATATGGGTGAGCTGTGTAATGCCTAGTGCCGCCATGATTTTTTCGAACGGCATATATTCACCGAACGGCACGAGGTGCAGTTTGTCGTAAGTGCCGAGCAGACGCGCTTCGCCGTCGAGCACGAACAGGCTGTTGAAGACGCGGTCCACCGCATATTTGCCGTCGGGCCGCTTCGTGCCATCGATTCGCTCCGCACCCACGATGAACGATGTGCCCTCGCCGACCAGGTCGGCGAAAGCCGTGCGCGCTTCCGGCAAGGCGATGTCGCCGTTCAGCATGAACAGAAATGGCACTGATGTTTCGGGCCAGATGAGATGTGTGATACCCGCAGCCTCGGACGCGGCTTGCGGCCGCTCGGTGCTTAGCGTCAGCAGACGCTCGAAAATCCATTGGCGGTTTTCCGGCTTCCATTTGTCGGCCTGGGGAATGTTGGCCTGCACGATGCGAAGCATGACGCCGGGTTGCATGGCGCTCGGCGGCCCGCTCAGCCGGACCTCACCCCACAGCCAGCCCACCGCGACGAGCATGAGGCAGACCGCCGGGAGCGGCCAGTTTCGTGCATCGTCCCGCGCCGTCGATCCGGCAAGCGCCGCCGGGCTTGCGACGATGAGAAGTGTAAGGAAGGTGAGGCCATAGACGCCAAAGATCGAAGTGGTCTGCGCCAGTGCGCCGTTGCCGGCGAGCGCGTAGCCCCAGAGATTCCAGGGAAATCCCGTCAGAATGTGACCGCGAAGCCATTCGGCGCCGAAAAAAGCGGCGGCAAGGATGAAAATACGCGCCGCCCCTGGACGCCACAGAGCGACGGCGATTGAGGCGGCCAGGGCGTAGAACAGCGCCAGTCCCGCAGGCAGCGCGGCGACCGCGAAGGGCATCAGCCAGGCGAACTTTTCCGCCTCGACAAGAAAAGCAAAGCCGATCCAATAAAGGCCGGCGACGAAGAACCCGAAACCAAACGCCCAACCTACGAGCGCGGCCTGCCGCCATGTGGACTTTGGCGTTGCCTTCTCAGCGGCGACGCCGTCGAGCAGCCAGACCAATGCGGGAAATGTGACGAACAGCAGCGGCCAGAGATGAAACGGCGCGAAGGCGCCCACGGAGGCCACCCCGAGCGCGAAGCTGAAGGCAACACGCCGCCAGCCGCGCAAGGCAGAGATGCCGCGCGAAGCCGCGCCGAGCGTCAGCCACGCGAGGTTCGGTCTTGATTCGGCCAGGCTCATCGCGCGTGTTCCGCTTTCATGAAGCTCGCATCGCGCATTGATCGGCCCGAGACAAGCGCAATAAGCGGAGTAAGCCGAAATATTGATCGCAGTATGGATACAGCGGTCAGGTGGACCAGAGCCGAATCAGATCGCGCGAGACGGTGCCGACCCCTGCCTTGCGGAGAATCCAAAGGGTGTGTTTACCCGAACGAATTGCGATTTAGGTCACGCCGCCTGAATCCGCGCCTTCTCGCTCCCATCGGGGTTGGTAAACCGCAGCTTCAACTTTTTGACGCGGCGCCGATCGGCGTCGAGGACTTCAAGCTCCAGCCCGCCCGGATGACGCACCACTTCACCGCGCGCGGGCACTCGGCCCAACATCGTGAATACGAGGCCCCCCAGCGTACCCACGTCTTCATCGTCGTCGGAGGTCAATATTTTGCCGATCTTGGCTTCGACATCGGCGATCTCCGCGCGTGCGTCCGCGATCAGCGCGTTGCCGTCATCGGCGAACATCGGCGCGTCCTCCGCATCGTGCTCGTCCTCGATGTCGCCGACGACCTCCTCCAGCAAATCCTCGATGGAGACCAGCCCGTCAGTGCCGCCATGCTCGTCGATAATCAGCGCCAGATGGATGTGCCGGCTCTGCATCCGCACCAAAAGGTCGAGCGCCGACATGGACGGCGGAGCGAAGATCAGCTCGCGGACGATACCGGTCTCGGCGATCGTCTTGGACAGATCGGCCGCGCCCAGATTCATATTCGTCGCGCCGGCCCCGCTGCGCCCTTGCGCGATGACCCAGCCCATCAGATCCTTGACATGCACCATACCGACCGGCTCATCGAGCGTATCGCGATAGACGGGAACGCGGGAATGCCCGCTCTCCGCCACAACCGCCAGCAACTCGCCCAGATTGGCGCCTTCCTCTATGGCGACGATTTCGGCGCGCCGCACCATCACGTCCTCGACCCGAAGCTGCTTGAAGTCGAGGGTCTTTTGAAGCATGGCGCGTTCCGCTGCGCTGAATGCGCCACCGCCGGCGTGCCGAAGCGCCTCTTCGATCAACGCGCGCGGATCCACCGCGCTGGAGAAGCCCAGGTTCGCCACTAACCGGTCGAACCAGCTCGCTCCGTTTTCGTGCCGTTCACCATTCATCAAATTGCTAAAGCTGCCCGTCGTCATGTCAAAAGCCATCAGCCGGTCGATGCCGGCGGTTCGTCGGAAGTAGGAAGATAAGGGTCGGGGATACCGATGGATGCGAGGATGTCGCGCTCGGCGGCTTCCATGTCCTCGGCCTCGGCGCCGGTTTCGGTGATCGAAACCGGCGAGGTGAAGCAGGCCGTGGACGGTCAGGTGCGCCAAGTGAAAGATTGGCGGCTTCGCCTCCTGCGTCGCTTCGCGCATCACCGTCTCATAGGCGATGGCGATGTCGCCCAGCGGCGTTTCCACGCCCGCAAGCGCGATGGACGCGGGGAGCGCGGGGGCCGGGAAGGACAGCACGTTGGTCGGCTTGTTTTGGCCGCGATATTGCGCGTTGAGCACAGCGATGGCGTCATCGGAAGTGAGAAGAATAGCGACATCGCGGCCACGGACGGCCAAAACCTTTGCAGCCGTCGCATCATACGCGCGCCGGATCATGGACTCCAAATCGCCCAGCGCGTTCCACGCATCATGCGCGATCAGCAGGGCAACGCAACTAGGTCCAGGATCGTCGTCGGAACCTTCGATATCGTCAGCAGCCGCGATGACGGGGCTGAGGCTATGTTCGATCATCATCATACAAATTCACGACAGGCCTTAGCGGGCCTTATCATAAGCCTCCACGATACGTTGCACCAATTCGTGCCGCACCACATCGGCCGAAGTAAACGGAATATGCTCGATTCCCTTAACACCTTCCAGGATTCCAATCGCCTCCCGCAAGCCGGAGACCTGTCCTGGCGGCAAGTCGATCTGGGACGGATCGCCCGTCACCACCATCTTACTGCCTTCGCCCAACCGTGTCAGAAACATCTTCATCTGCATTGACGTACAATTCTGCGCTTCGTCAAGAATGATCGTGGCATGGCTGAGGGTCCGGCCCCGCATGAAGGCGAGGGGCGCTATTTCGATAACCCCGTTTTCGAGGTCACGTTCCACCTTTTCGGCGGGCAGGACGTCATACAGAGCGTCGTAGAGCGGGCGCAGATACGGATCGACCTTCTCGCGCAAATCACCCGGAAGAAACCCGAGCCGCTCACCGGCTTCCACTGCCGGGCGCGAGAGGATGAGCCGTTCAGTCTCGCCGCGCTCCAGCCGTCCGGCGGCGTGAGCAACGGCCAGATAAGTCTTGCCAGTGCCCGCCGGCCCGGTCGCGAAGATCAGCTCCTTGGCCTGAAGCGCCTCTATATAGCGTGTCTGCATCAGCGTGCGCGCCGAGACCAGCCGCTTACGGGTGCGGAGCTGGCCGAGCTCGGGACCCTCACCCTTGTCCTTCTGATGCTTAACTCCGGCATTGGCGTGCCTGATCGCGCCGTCGACGTCGCCAATGGCGATCGTATGACCGGCCTGAAGCCGCGAATAGAGGTGCTCCAGCACGTCCTTGGCCATGGCGCAGCCGCTCTCGGTGCCTTTCACCACGATGACATTACCGTGCGCAACCGCTTCCACGCCGAGCTTTTGCTCCAGCATGGAGAGATGAGCATCGAACTGGCCGAGGAGGTCGGCTAGGAGCCTGTTATTGTCGAAATGAAGTTCCGTTCGCGAAGCATGCTTATCCGGGTTTGCGGTTTTTGCTCCGCCTCTGGCGGTAGGGGACGCGGGTCCACGTAATTGAGGCAATAACCTCTCCTGATCAATCCTAGACGAAAACACCCAAACTTGTTGCGGTGCCGCCCTCGGCCCCGACAGCGGTGTTAAATGGCGTCATAGCAGAATCAGTTCCAGAAAATATGACACCACTCAAGCTGTTTGCACCCGTATGCGTAATATTTACCGAAACGATCTGGCCGATCCGATCGTCCGGTGCATTCACGTGCACAGCCTGCAAATAAGGTGAGCGACCGGCCAATTGGCCAGGTTTGCGGCCCTTTTTCTCCAACAAGACCGGTAAGTTAAGCCCCAGCTGAGACTGGTTGAAGGCGCCCTGCTGGCCGCTCAGCACCTCTTGCAGAATTGCAAGCCGCTGTGACTTAACTGCATCAGATATATGGTCGTCCATCGCCGCTGCGGGAGTCCCCGGCCGCGCACTATACTTGAAAGAATAGGCCTGGGCGAAACTGACCCGCCTCACGAGGTCTACGGTCGCTCCGAATTCGGCGTCTGTTTCGCCGGGAAAGCCGACGATGATGTCGGTCGACAGCGCGATTTCTGGACGCGCCGCGCGGATACGGTCGATCAGCCGGAGATAGTCAGCCACAGTGTGTTTCCGGTTCATGGCGGCGAGGATGCGGTCGGCGCCGGCCTGAAACGGCAGATGCAGATAGGGCATCAATTCGGGAATGTCGCGATGCGCGGCGATGAGATCGTCGCTCATATCGGCGGGATGGCTGGTGGTATAGCGCAACCGGTCGAGCCCCGGAATGGCGGCGATGGCCTCAAGCAGCCGGGCCAGGCTCCATTCGCGTCCTTCGGGACCAGCCCCATTATAAGCATTGACGTTTTGCCCGAGCAGCGTCACCTCGCGCACGCCGAACGATGCAAGGCGCTTTGCCTCGGCGATCACTTCGGCCACAGGCCGGGAAAACTCCGCGCCCCGCGTGTAAGGCACCACGCAAAAGGTGCAGAATTTATCGCACCCCTCCTGCACGGTGAGAAAGGCGGTTGGCGAGCGGCGCGACTGACGCGCGGGCAGCAGTGCGAATTTATCCTCTTCAGGAAATTCGGTAAGGACGATTTTGGCGCCGTCCTGTTCGGCGCGGCGGACCAACTCGGGCAGACGATGATAGGTCTGCGGCCCGATCACCAGATCGACGACGGGCGCACGGCGCAGAATTTCCGCGCCTTCCGCCTGTGCCACGCAACCGGCGACGGCGATCATCGTCTCCAGTCCGTCGGCGCGTCGCCTGTCACGCAGCAGGCGCAGCCGTCCGAGGTCGGAATAGATTTTCTCGGCAGCCTTTTCGCGGATATGGCAGGTATTGAGGACGATGAGATCCGCGGTTTCCATATCCTCGGTTTCCGCATAGCCATCGGGCGCCAGAGCTTCCGCCATACGCACGGAATCGTAGGCGTTCATCTGGCAGCCATAGGTCTTAATATGGACTTTCTTGGTCAAGACGGCTCCGTTGCTCGCTTAATCTCTTTGTTTGCGCATCATGCTTTCGAAGTGGGTCTTAAGCCGGCTGCGACGCTGCTTCACGCTTCGCGTCGATGAGTTGCGGCCTCCGGGAGCGTGCCGTCAAGAGCTGCGAGAAATCCAGCCGCACCCGCTCATAGGCGTGGACCGCAAGTGCCTTGCGGTCGCCGACCGCCGACATCGCCACCGGTTCGCCCAGTCGGACCTGCACATCAAGCGGCCCGAGCTTCAGCACACCCCAGGCATGGCTGAGCATATCCATATCACCATACCACGCCACGGCCGGTCTCTGCTGGCAATTCATCGGCAATCCATGCACGCGGGTATATACGATGGCGACCGTCTGGACCAGATGCCCGGCCCCATTGCTTTCGCTGGGCTCGATCGCCGCAAACAGCGAACTCTTGAACGGCAGCACCTGATTTCCGTCACTGCTGGTGCCCTCCGCGAAGAGAATGACGCGCTCCTTCGCCGTCAGCCGATCAAGGATTTGGCCGCGCGTTTGGGCAACCGATGAACGGCGCGTTCTGTCAATGAATACCGTCCGCTGCAGCTTGGCGAGCCAACTAATGAATGGCCATGTCGCAACCTCGTTCTTTGCCACGAAGCTCAACGGCGCGATGCTGGCGAGTATGGGAATGTCCAGCCACGATATGTGATTGGATACCAGCAAAACCGGCCCGGGGGCGATAGGCGCGCCGCTCAGATGCACGCGGATGCCCAAAAGCTTGCAGACTGCGTTGTGATACCAATAGGGAAGATAGCGCCTGATCGGCAGTCGGCTGGCGATCAGTAGCGCCTGAATCGGCATGATTGGAATAGTCAACAGCAGAAACAGGGTGAGTATGATGCTCGCCCGCAGAACGGCCATGCCTGTCTCCTCTGAGGTTGGCTGCTTCGTGAATCCGGGCGCAACATAGCGTTTAGCGGACCGGGCAACAAATGATGTCTGCATGGCCCGGCATTTACCCTTAACGCCCTATCGAACGGAGGATACCGGCGGCGTTTTGAACTTGTGGCGCGCGTGTCACATTTGGCGGGAAATTAGGGCCGGCAGCGATGCCGGCCTTCCGTTTCAGAGTTTCCGTCAGGCTTACGCGCTTGGCGAGGTTGACGTCAGCCATCAAGCTGCATCGAAAATCAGCCTGTAGCCGACGCCCGGCTCGCTTTCGATGAATTGCGGGTTGGCTGAATCGTCGCCGAGCTTCTGGCGCAGATGGCCGATGTAGATGCGCAGATAATGCACATCCTCCTCATGTGCCGGTCCCCAGACCTCGCGCAGGATCTGCCGATGCGTGACGATGCGGCCGGCATTCTGGGCCAGCATCCTAAGCAGGTCGAACTCCTTGCGGGTGAGCTTCACATCCACTCCGGCGACTGAAACCTTGTGCTTGGGCACGTCCACCACGAGTTCACCGACGACGAATTCCGACGCCGCATTTACGAATTCGAGCTTCGCTCTCAGCGCCGCCCTGATACGGGCCAGCAATTCCTCGATGCTGAACGGCTTGGTGACATAGTCGTTGGCGCCGCTGTCGAGCGCGCTCACCTTTTCCTGATCCTTCGTGCGAACCGAAAGCACGATGATCGGCACATCGGACCGTTCGCGGATCCGCCCGATCACCTGCTGGCCGTCCAGGTCCGGCAGTCCGAGGTCGAGAATGACGAGATTGGGTTGCGAGGTCGCGCATTTGGAGATGCCTTCCTCGCCGCGCGGGGCCTCGACGACATCATACCCTTCGGCGGTCAGGCTGATGCGGAGGAATTTGCGGATCTGCGGCTCGTCATCCACGACCAATATGCGTTTCGCGATCAACTGACGCCCACCTCTTCATTCAACTGCTCATCCGCCTCACTATGCGGAACGGAGGGCGCCTCGGTCAGGGGTAGCACGACTTCGATCGTGGTGCCCTTGTTCTTCGGCCCGTCCTTGGCGAGGATGCGCCCGCCATGCGCCTCGATGATGCCGCGGCAGATCGAGAGGCCAAGACCGGTTCCCGCGACCTGCAAGTCCTTGGCGCGCACCCGGTAGAAAATATCGAAGACTGCATTGCGCGCTTCCGGAGGGATGCCGACTCCATCGTCGCTGATACGCAAGATCAGGTCGCTGTCCTTCTTGAACGCCTGCATGGCGATCCGGCCGCCTTCGGTCGTGTACTTAATCGCATTGTCGAGAATGTTGACTAGCACGCGTTCCAGCAAAACTGGATCGACATGAACGAGCTGCAATGTTGGCGGGATGTCGAATGTAACCTCGCGATGCTCAAGGGCCTTGCTGAACTGCTTCATGGCCCGGCCGGCATTCTCGCGCAGATCGCACCATTCGCGCCTCGGCTGGAGGGCGCCATAACCGAGCCGGGTCATATCGAGCAGGTTCTGAACGAAGCGGTTCAGCCGCTCGCTCTCGTCGAGGATGGTCATCACCAGTTCTGCCCGCCCCGTGTCCGTAAGGTTTTCCACGGTCGCCAGCGTCGTCGCCGAGCCGAGTATCGATACGAGCGGGGTGCGCAGGTCGTGGGACACGGACGAGAGCAGCGCCGAGCGCAATTGCTCGGTCTCGGTCAGCAGCCGCGCCTCCTCGATATCGGCGGCAAGGTTGGTGCGCTCGACCGCGACCGCGACCTGGTCGACCAGCGTCTCCAGCAGCCGCCACTGGTCCGGCGCTAGAGCACGCTGGCGTTCCCTGAACGATACGCCGAGCAAACCGACCATTCCGCGCCGGGTGCGCATCGGCAGAAACAGCCAGTTGGCGGCGGGCAGCGTCTCGGATTTCCACCCGGCGGGGCTGCCATGTTCCCAGGCCCATTCGGCCGCGCCCCAATCATTCAGCGCAAGCTGATCTTCGGGTGGATAGCCTGCCGCGATCTGCAATCGCCCGTCCTTTTGCGGCAACAGCACCAGCGAACTCGATTGCAAGGTCGAAGCGACATGATGCACCGCGGCCCATAGCACGTCTTCCAATGCAGCGGCTGCCGCGATCTTGCGGCTGAATTCATAAAGGTTCGCGGTACGCTGCGCCGAAACGCGCATCGCCTGGATTTGCAGTTTGAGACGAGCCGCCAGATTGCCGACGACGAACGAAACCAGCAGGAAGAAAACGATGGTCAGCAGATCGTCGCGTCTGAAATCCCGAGAAGTTGTAATAAGGCTTGGTGAAGAAGATGTTGTAGGCGAAGAAGCTCAGCACGCTCGCCAGCAATGACGGGCCGCGGCCAATGTAGATAGCGATGAGAATGACGGCCGTCATGAAGATGAGCGAAACGTTCGGAAGGGGAAGCACGAAGGACACGCCATAGGCCAGTGTCGCCGCCAAACCCACGCACAGGGCCGCCAGCGCATAGCCGTTCCACTCACCGAACGCCGCCTTGAAGCCGCCTCTGATGATGTCCTTGCGCGCGTCCTCGTTCTCAGGCGAGACGATCGTCAGCTCGAATTGCGTCGCCTTGCGCAATAGCTGTTGCGCCACTGTTTCGCGCAGTAAACCCGTCCACCGCCGGCGCCGCTGCCTCCCGACCAGCAGGCGCGTGACATTGCGTTTCAGCGCATAGGCGATGATCTCGTCCGCGATATGCGCCTCGACATGCATGGTGACCACCTCGCCTTCGAGCCTTTCGGCCAGACGCATGGTCTCGGCGATCTTGTCCTTGGCTGCCTCCGACAGGCTTTCATAATGCGGCGTACGGACATAGAGCGCGATCCACGGGATGCGCTGGCGCTCCGCCATGCGCCGCGCAGTGCGCACCAGCCGTTTGGCGACCGGCGCCTCATTCAGGCAGACGAGCAGGCGGTCTTTCGCCGGCCACGGTCCGGGAATGGCATGAGCGCGCATGTAATTGACCATCTGCGCGTCGACCCGCTCGGCGGCGATCCGCATGGCGAGCTCGCGCAGTGCGGTCAGATTGCCTTTGCTGAAGAAATGCGTGATGGCGCGGCCCGCCTGATCGGGCATATAGACCTTGCCCTGACGGAGACGCTGGATCAGATCGTCCGGAGGCAGATCGATCAACTCGATCTCGCTGGCAAGCTCGAGGACCTTATCAGGCAGCGTTTCGCGCACTTGGATGCGCGAGATGCGCGCGACCACGTCGTTGAGGCTCTCGATGTGCTGGATGTTAAGCGTTGTGTAGATGTCGATCCCGGCGGCCAGCAGGTCTTCTGCGTCCTGATAGCGCTTTTCGCGGCGGCTGCCGGGAATGTTCGTGTGTGCCAGCTCATCCACGAGAACGAGCTTCGGCCTGCGCTTCAGGATTGCATCGACATCCATTTCGCCGAAATACCGGCCGCGATAGGATATCTGGTGGCGAGGGATGATTTCGAGTCCGCGAAGCAATGCTTCGGTTTCCACCCGCCCATGCGTTTCGACCACGCCGACAACCACATCCACACCTTCGGCGAGATGCGCCTGGGCCGCCTGAAGCATCGCATAGGTCTTCCCAACGCCGGGAAAGGCGCCAAGGAAGATCTTCAACTTGCCACGACGCTCCCGGTTGGCTTCCTCCAGCAGCGCCTCGGGCGCCGGCCGGTCTTCAGGGTCTGTCATGGTCGTCAACAGCTAATGTTCTTCCGCATGCCGCTTTATAGCGGCTTTGGCCGGGGTTGTCCGTAAGTTGGGTTATTCCAGTCTTGGCACGCCGACCAAACACTTCCAATCGACCTGTTTGTTAATAAGAACTAATCATGGCTATTCACGGCTACTTAGAATATTAAAACGAACTTCCAAGCAATATTCTGCTGGTGTTCCAGTATGCGGAACAGCAAATATTACACCAACGTGCTTAAACAGAGGGATGTTGTGGAGCTTTTAGGGCAAATCAAGCGGCAAAAAACGCTAACCGAACAAGCCGCGGATGTGATCCGCGCGCGCATCGTGAGTGGTGAGTTCCATTTTGGCGAGCCTTTGTCGGAAATTGCGCTTGCGACCGAGCTCGGGGTGAGCAAGACGCCGGTGCGCGAGGCTTTCCTCCAGCTGAAGAACGAAGGTCTCGTTGAGATTTTCCCCCAGCGGGGCACGTTCGTATTTCAGATGACTGGAGAGCAATTGCGCCAGCTTGCCGAAATGCGCGAACTGTTAGAGAGTGCGTCGCTGCAATTCGCGATGCGCAACGCGGCCCGCCTGGCCGACGCTCTACAAACCGTTATCGCCCGGATGGCAGCTGCCGTCGATGAACGGGATTATGCCGCCTATCGGGGCCATGACGCCGACTTCCATCAGGCGATCATTAGCGCCTCCGGCAATGCGTTCATCAACTCGGCCTATTCCATCATCGCATTTCGCCTGCAGGCCCTGCGCAACCGGCTGTCGCTGGAGGCGCAGAACTGGCGATCGTTCGATGCCCACAAGGACGTCGCCCGTCATGTCCGGGACAATAATGTCGATGCCGCCCAGGCCAAGCTGCTCGAACATATCGGCGACGCCGCTTACGCGTATCTCGCCAGAATTCAGGGCGAACTTGCCCGCACCGGCTGATGATCGCTAAGCTTTTTTTGGAAGCGCGGCGACAAGCGTCGAACTCATGAAGGGCTTATCCACGAAGCCTAAAGGATTGGCGGCGGCGGCACGCGCACGCAGCGAAGCATCCAAATTCGCGGAGGCAAAGACGCTCCGTATACCGAAGCGCTGCCAGATTTCGATGGCGGCATCGATGCCGTCCCGGGCTCCCTGCAGACGAACGTCCATGATCATGATGTCAGGATGTTGCAAACGGGCAAGCTCGACCGCGCCGTCCGCCGTATCGGCGGCTCCGACCACATCATGACCGGCGGTCTGCAAGGCCAGCTCGATATCGAGGCGCACAAAGGGCTCGTCCTCCACGACCGCGACGCGTAAGGCCGGAGCCGTGGATGCCATTTCATCGCCGTCAGCCGCTGCCAGATCGGACGGAATCTTGTCCGGTTGCCCAGCGGCCAAGATCGGCGGACGAAGCGAAGCGCCTCCCAAACTGCATTGCATCATGGTACCTATCCTTCCCGTTGCCGGAACCGAACTCAGGAAAAGGCATTCCGAAAAAGCGCTGCCGGATCCAAGCATATTCCGATCGCATTTCGCCTTCTGAGGGGCCTTGGATGACCGGGCCAGGCGACAAAAAACCCGGTACTATTTTGAAGCGGCCGGTGCGCCTACGCGTGAAAACCTGGGCTTGTGCATCCTCTTAGCCACGCCGGTGAGCATAGCGATCAGCCATGCGCAGTCAACGCGCATAACACAATCACCGGATGCGGCCGTCGCAGCGCCGGACGCGACACTTGAGCGGGACCGTTACACGCGCCCCGTCATGCATAATCCGCAAGCAGCTTCTTGGCCAGGGAATGTGCTTTCATTTCTGCCCAGGGGTCCTGCAAATCGCGCACGCGCTGAGGAGCATTCGTGATGGTGAAGACGTTCGCGGCTTTGAGCCCGCCAAGTTCGTCCCAGCTCAGCGGCATGGCGACGGGCGCCCCCTCTCGCGCACGGGTGGAATAAGGTGAGATCGCCGTCGAGCCGCGATCGTTGCGCAGCCAGTCGATGAAGATGCGGCCCGTCCGGCTCGCCTTGCTCGCCTTAGCGATAAAGCGCGCCGGCTCCTCCTCGGCGAGTTGACGCGCAAAGCCCCGGGCAAAGGTCTTTACTTCCTCCCAGTTATTTCGCCGTGCCAGCGGGACCACCACATGGATGCCCTTGCCTCCGGTCACCATTGCCCAGCTGTTCAGCCCCACAGTCAGCAGGCGGTCGCGAACGTCCATCGCGCCGCGCTTCACATCGGCAAAGTTGAGGGCTTCGTCCGGGTCGAGGTCGAATACCAGCCGGTCGGGTTGTTCGAGACGATCGCGCCGGCAGCCCCATATATGGAACTCGAGGACGCCGACTTGGACACCGGCTATCAGACCCGCGAGCGTGTCGACGTAAAAATAGCTTGCCCGCACACCGGAAGACTCGGTGATAGAAATGGTTTTCAGCCCCGGCGGAAACCCGCCCTGATCGTGCTTTTGAAAAAAGCACTTACTGCCGCGACCTTGCGGACACCGGACGAGGCTGAGCGGCCGGTCGGAGATTTGCGGCAGCATGCGTTCGGCAATGGCTTCGTAATAGGTCGCGAGATCGGATTTGGTCAGCCCCTGCTTGGGATACAGCACCTTATCCGGATGCGAGAGCCGCACTCCGGCCACGTCGTCGCGGCTTGTGCCTGCCTTGACGGCTTCCGCCGCGTGCCGTTCCATCCTCCCCGCCTCCCTTATTTTTCCGTAGTCCCCGCCTGTCTTGCTTTCCGGCGCGGCGTCTCGCCGGTATTTTTCTGTTTCTTCCGAGCCTGCTTCGGCTTGGGGTTCTCGGCGGAGCGATTGCTTGAATGGATGGCATCCTTATCCTTCGCGATCTGCTCCATCTTCCGGCCTGTGCGGACGCTCTTTTGGTTTTTCGCCAGGAGCGGATCGCTATCGTCGGCCTTCTCGTCGCGCTCCTTGACCAGCAGCCAATTCTCACGCCTCTCGCCGTCCCGCGGCTTCATGCGTATGAGCGCCCAGCCGCCCATCATTCGCTGGCCGTGCAGACGGAAATGCAGCATTCCTTCTTCCAAACCCGCATGAGGATCGTGGAGCGGCTCCCATTCGCCCTCATCCCAGAGCATCACGGTGCCTCCGCCATATTCCCCTTCAGGAATGATCCCCTCAAACTCGGCGTAAGCCAGCGGATGGTCCTCGGTCCGAACCGCGAGCCGCTTTTCCGCCGGGTCGAGGCTCGGTCCCCGGGTTACGGCCCAGCTTTTCAACACGCCGTCGAGTTCGAGCCGGAAATCATAGTGCAGCCGGCTGGCCGCGTGCTTCTGCACCACGAAACGACGTCCGGAACTGGCCAAAGATGCGCGGTCGTCAGGCTCCTTCGTTCGAGTGAAATCGCGCTTGCGCTTGTAATCGGCAAGCAGCGAGTTGGGTTTGGCGGTGCTTCGCGCCATGAGAGCCTCGACCGCCGGCTACGCGGCTTTCCTGTTCAGCTTATCCTCCGCGAGCCGCGTCAGCTTGGCGTCGGTATCCTTTTCCTCGGCCAGCGTGTCGCGCAAAATGTTGCGCGCATCGGTCATGCCGAGCTGCCCGGCCCAGGCCACCAGTGCACCGTAGCGGGCGATTTCATAGTGCTCCACCGCCTGCGCCGCGGCGATCATGCCGGCATCGCGGGTATCGTCATCCTTGATTTCCTTCATCAACTCGTCGCCTTCCTGAAGGATGCCGTCAATAGCCGGACACTTCTCCCCGCTCGGCTTCTCGCCGCACAGCTCAAAGATCTGTTCGAGACGTTTAATCTGGATCCTCGTCTCTTTCAGATGCTCCTCGAATCCCTTGCGTAAACTGGACGCGCTGGCCCTCTCGGCCATCTTGGGCAGCGCTTTCGCGATCTGGTTCTCAGCGTAATAAATGTCCTTGAGCGTATGGACGAACAGTTCCGTCAAATTCGTCGGGGATGTCATCGGCGGCCTCGTCTCGTTGAGCTAGCGCTTGGGTTGCAGTAACGCCGCAAAAGCATCAGCGTTCCTTGCTTTTCGGCATCGCTCTTGTGGATATCCGGCGTGCGCGGAACTTTTAGAGGCAAGCGGGTCTTTACGGCATGGCACGTCATCGCAGGGTGATCGATCCTGCGTCATTCTTATAATTTTCAACACAGAGCGAGGAAACCATGCCTCCCGCAGCACGCACAGTTCCGGCGGACCTAGCCGTGATCGAGAAACCCTCCTATATCGACTGGTCGGGCGTATTTGTCGGGGCGGTTGTCGCTACCGCGGTCTCCTGGCTGCTCCTGACCTTCGGCTCAGCCATCGGGCTTCTGGCCGTCTCCCCTTACACTCTGAATTCCAATACGGCAGCGACCGTCACCATGGCGGCCGCCATTTGGTTCGCGCTCACTCAGATCTACGCAATCGGCATGGGCGCCTATATCGCTGCCCGACTACGGCCGCGCGTCGCTGACGGCATGGAAGACGAGGTTCGTTTTCGCGACGGAATTACCGGCGTGACCGTGTGGGGTCTCGCTATCGTTATTGGGCTGCTTGTCGCCGGAATGGCCGCCAGTTCGGCGGCACGCACTGGAGCTGCTGTTGTGGGCAGCGCCGCCGGAACCGCCGCACGGCAAATCGACCCGGCCTATACCGTGGATCTGTTGCTGCGTCCTGCCGCGGCCCAAAACGCGCAGCAGCCTGCCGCGGGACAGGGTCGCGAAATCACCTCGGCCGAGCGCGATCAGATCAGCCGGATCATCGTCAACAGCTTGGCACAGGGGTCCATTCCGCAAGCCGATCAGCAATATCTGACCCAGATCATCGCCGATCGCACCGGCCTTCCGCGCGAGGAGGCCGAACGTCGCATCACGCAGACCTATGAGCAGGCCAAGGCGACCGCGCTTGAAGCGGCGGACACCGTGCGGAAAGCAACGTCCTTCGCAGGCTTTTGGATCGTTTTCATCATGCTTGCGGCTGGGTTGGCGGCTTGGTGGAGCGGCACGATCGGCGGCCATCATCGCGACGACGGTACTTGGTACTGAGGGGAGTTGAGTTTACGTAGGGACATTCACTGAAAGGGGAAAACATGACAGCTTCGACGCTTCTTTTGATCGTTCTTATCCTATTACTGATCGGCGCCTTCCCGGCCTGGCCGCATAGCCGGGCCTGGGGCTACGGCCCGTCAGGCATTTTGGGCGTGGTGCTGATCGTCATTCTGGTCGCGGCACTGCTCGGCAGAGTATAGCTTTTAGCGATTGGTCAATTAGCCCGGCGCGGAGTGAGCTTCGCGCCGGGCCTTTTGTTGAGGCTTGGGCGGTAAACGAACCAGGCAAAAGCCTGCCGGTCAGCACGGTCGATGGAAGATCAATCAGCGACCAGACGAGATAATTCACGCGCTCAAATCGGACGGAATCTTGGATTGCTGAAATGGGCAAAAGCAGTTAGAAACGGCAAACTAGGCTGCAACACTAGGCCCACAGAAAATAAAACCGGGCACGCAGTCTACTCGATCCCTCAGGGAACAAAAAGCTGGAGTGGTGGCCGAGCGGCTGAAGGCAACGGTTTGCTAAATCGTCATACGGTGAAAATCGTATCGGGGGTTCGAATCCCCCCCACTCCGCCAATCAGTTCTAATAAGCGTTTGAATTGGCGGTATTTTTTTAGTTTTATATTTATTCGTTCCCACATTCGTCACCACAGCAAGCGCAGGTTTAATTGCATGCCGGGCGGTTCTCCTTTACCCTTGGCCTCGCCTCCTCCGAGCCTGCGTTAAGCATAAATATCTCGGCTCCCGGAAAGGTATTTGGTCGCGGTGCACACCTCGCTCCGCAACTTCTTTCCAGATTGAGAGATGTAAAATATCGGTGCTTGACGCGGCTGGCAGGCCGACAATCTCAGCTCCGGTCGATCGAACACCATGTCGACGCGACGTAGAGGACATGCCGTAGCCATCGGCGAGCTTGTACGCGCCTTATCGTCACCTTGCGCCTTGACTGCGGGATAGCCCCGGTATTTGCCCGCCCGTCGATGCGCGTGCATCGCAATGAGCGCTTATGATCGAGGTCTCGGCCTTGAATTCGGGACACGCAGTTCGGCAGCTCGGAGGCGCTTTCGCTGGTGCCTCGACCGAACCCGGAGGGGAGAGATTGCGGTGTTTTCTGCCGTCGCGGCTGAGAGACGCAGGCGGACACGGCCTATCGGTCGGGCAGCCAATTAAGAATGGCTTCGTCATGTAAATCGACGTCGCTCGACGCCTGAAAACGCTCAAAGCCTCACGCCCTACGAGTTCATCACTCGATCCGCTCCACCAAATACCGGAACCAACATCTAGCCATAATAGCTGAGTTTATAGTGTGTCCGGAGCTTTGCTATCATGCTGGACGAGATGTCATTGTTGCTCACATCTAGCTGGCACGAAGGATCGAGGTGTTCAGCCGACAACAACAGTTCGGCCCCCTCGTCGCCGATGCGGTTGCCACCCAGGTCTAAAGAACGCAACAAACTGAAGCAGGGCTTGCGAACGAGTTCTCGCAACGTATCTTGTCCGAACGGATCGTAGATTTGCGGACAATCTCCATACGGATCTGGCTCTCTGTCCCATTGTCCCCATAAAATCAGCTCCTGGATCGGTGCCAAAGAGAATAGAGATCTCGGCCCGATCGACGACCAACGCGGCGCTACCTCGTCCCAGGGCTCGTATTGTGTCGACGAAGCCTCGGGTGAAATGCAGGTGGACGCGGCTGTGACAACAAGCTGACAGCCCGAGCGCCGCTAGCACCGGCGATTCCCATCCTTTTCTGTGCGCTTGCCAGAGTTGGTAGCCTCGACCGGAATTTTGGTAATTCAAAACTTTTATTCTCTTCGATTTGCACGCGGATAAATTCTGCGAGGATCGGATCGCCGTGTTTATCGAGCCGGTCGGCATACGTGAGGCGCGGGGCGTCATCGTCTGGATGGGCCAATATCTTGGCAAAGAGTGCGGCTTTCTCGGACATCAGCGCGTTCTACTGTCAACGCTCAAGGGTAATGTCGCGGGCACCATCACATTATAGACGCGTATCCCTCGATGCGCTGGCGGGCGGACGTTTACTCCGTATTAAACCCGGCCAGTTGCTTGCGGGAAGGTTCGGCACGTTTCTGACCGTCGCGCGTACATGCCGACGACGGTGGGAGATTTGCGTAAATTTAGCGAGAAATTTAGAATTGCCAAATCGACATATCAATCCCAAATGGGAATAGATATTCCTACAATACCTCACTTATTACCTCTACGCGTCTTACGTCAGAAACCCAGTTTCTATTAATGCCTGAAGGAGTGTGTCACTCGCGATCTTCAGCTGTGCATTGAGTAGTTGCTGCCGAACAGAGGCAATTCCCCCAAAGCGGACACGGCTCTGATGGCGTTGTGTCGGCCTGGGTGGCTCTTGGGTGATCGAGGCTGCTTTGCCGCCAGTTTTCGATCTGGGCGCTCAGTAGCAAGCGAAGTTCACCTTCGTGGCAAACGTGCTCAAAGCGACAGCGGCTTGTCCGGCACAGGCATGACGCCTGCTGTGGCGCCCCAGACCGTCTGATCGTAGTTCACGACCGTGCCCGTCATGAGGCCCGCGTCGTCCGAAACGATGAAGTTGACCGCCCGGGCTGCCTCCGCCGGATCAACGAGCCGGCCGAACGGCAGGGCCGCCGCGGCCTTGGCCTCCCAATCAGGATCGCCCGTTGCGGCGGCCTGCAACTCGCGCTCGTGATCGGAGGCCATCCAGCCGACATTCAACTGGTTGACCCGGATGCGGTTCCTCATGACGGAGAAGGCGGTGTTGCGCGTCAGCGTCGCGAGTGCGCCTTTGGTGGCGCAATATGCATTGATGAAGGGCTGGCCCGCATGTCCGGAAATCGAGCCAATATTGACATACAGCGCCGTCAATAGCGTCGCGGATCATGCGGCGGATCGCCTCCTGCATCAGGAAGTAGGGGCCGCGCACATTGACCGCGAACATGCGGTCGAAGAGCTCGGGCGAGGTGTCGAGGATGGTGCCCCGATCCGTGCAGCGCGCCGGCATTCACCAACACGTGGATCTTGCTGATGGACCGGCCTCGGCCTCGGCGATGACATTGCGGCAATCCTCGACCTTGCCGAGATCGGCTTTGACAAAGTGCACCGGCACGCCGGTGTCGCGCGTGATCGCCTCGGCTAGGGCACGTCCGTTCGCCTCGTTGCGGCCGAGCGTCACGAGGCCCGCAGCACCCGCTTCCGCCAACCGCCGCGCGATGGCCGCGCCAAGGCCCTGGGTCGAGCCGGTAACGACGCAGACCTTTCCATCCATTCGGTTCATGGGTCAATTCTCCACCTTGTAGCCGGCCGCAGCCATAACACGCAGCAGTTCTGTGTGTCCGATCTTCGCCATTTCGAGCGGCGGGCTTCTTAACGGGATCCTGCTCGGCCTCGACGACGAACCAGCCCTCGTAGCCGTAGGACGCCAGCCGCTTGACGATCGCCTCGAAGTCGAGCGAGCCGTCGCCCGGCACCGTGAAGGCGCCCTTTGACCACCGCGTCGAGAAAACTCTCCCGTGTGCGGTCGAGCCCGTCATCACGACTTCGCTGCGGACGTCCTTGGTGTGGACATGGGAGATGCGGGCATGGTGCTTGTCGATCACCCGCAGCACGTCGCCGCCGGCAAAGGCCATGTGGCCGGCGTCGTAGAGCAGCGGCAGCGCCTCGCCGGAATGCTCCATCAAGAGATCGAGCTCCGCTTCGGTCTCGATCGGCGCGGCCATATGGTGGTGATAGGCGATCGGCATGCCCTCGTCGGCGCACCATTCGGCAAAGGCCGTCATCTTGCGGCCATAGACCCTGATCTCGTCCTCCGTGAGCCGGCGCTTGGTGGAGAGCGGGCGCAAAGCGGTCGCCCTGGATCGTGCCCGCCGTCTCGCCATAGACGATGCAGGGGGCGCCGACCGCCTTGAACAGTTGCATCTGCTCGGCGATACGGTCCTTTTCCGCCTCGATATCGCCGTCAAGCAGGAGGCCGGAGAACCAGCCGCCGCAGACGCTCATGCCGGACTGCTTCAGGATCGGGCTCAGCACCGCCGCATCCATCGGGAAGCGGCGGCCGGTCTCCATGCCGGTGAAGCCGGCCTCGCGGGCCTGCCGCAGGCACTCCTCGAGCGAGACATCGTCGCTCAGTTCGGCAAGGTCGTCATTCCACCAGGCGATCGGCGCGATGCCGAGTTTGGCTTTCATTTTCATCTCCGATCATCACCATACGCCGATTACGCCAGGCCGAGCCAAGAACCGCCGGAACAAAGGCGTTGGAGAATCACATCATTTTGCAGGAAGCCCCGCGAAACTTTAAAGCGATCAAACACCCACGCGCTGCCGCTTGCGGCCTTCCTTTTGGTCGCATGGGCTTCGCGCACCTCCTGGCGCTCGCTGACCTCCGGCACGCCGACGTCCCACCCCGCGTCGCCCGGCGTCCAGGTAAAGGCGTCGGTGACGATGCGTGATGACGGTGGTGCGGTCGGTGGTCTTGGCCCAGTCCATGCGCCTGGCCGAGGTCGGCGAGGCTTTCGACGCGGCGCGTGAGCGCGCCCATCGACTCGGCGTGCTTGGCGAAGTCGACCGCGAACGGCTCCTTCACCCGGCAGTCCTTGATCAGGTTGTTGAAGGCGGCGCCGCCCTTGGCGTTCTGCAGGCGGTTGATGACGCGCATAGCCGCCATTGTCGCAGACGACGAGGATCATCTTGTGGCCGGAGAGCACCGACGAATAGATGTCCGAGTTCATCATCATGTAGGTGCCGTCGCCGACCATGACGATCGGCGTGCGGGTCGGATCCGGCCATGCCGCGCCCCAGCCGGCGGCGATCTCGTAGCCCATGCAGGAGAAGCCGAACTCGCAGTCGAAGGTGTTCGGCGCCTTCACCCGCCAGTTCTTCATGACCTCGCCCGGCAGGCCGCCGGCGGCGGTGATCAACAGGTCGCGCTCGCCCGCCCTGGCGTTGACGACGCCGACCACCTGCGCATAGGTCGGCACCGGAGCGTTCGTCGGCTTCTGGAAGTCGTCGAGCTGACGCGTTCCACTCGGCGAACTCGGCGCGCGCCCTTCTCGGTCCAGGCTGCTGTCCGCCTTCCAGTCGCCGAGCGCTGCCTCGAGTTCGCTGCACGCGTCTCCAGCGCGTCGCCGACCACCGCGAGCGCGCGGTGCTTGGTGGCGTCCCAGCGGGCCGCGTTGATCGACGACGAACTTCGCGTCTGGCGAAAACGCGTCCAGGAGCCGGTGGTGAAGTCCATGAGCCGCGTGCCGATGGCGAGGACCACGTCGGCCTCGGCGGCCAGCGCGTTGGCCGAGGTCGAGCCGAGGATGCCGATCGGTCCGACATGCGCCGGGATGGTCGTGCGTGACCGCGCCCTTGCCGGCGATCGTCTCGGAGAACGGGATGCCGTGCTTTTCGGCGAAGTCGCCCAGCGCTCTCCTCGCGCCAGGAATAGCGCACGCCGCCGCCGGAGATGATCAGCGGCCTTCTTGGCGCTCTTGAGGATGCGGACCGCCTCGGCCAGCCGGCTGCGGTCGGGGCGCGGGCGCGGAATTGCGTGGACCGTCGGTTCGAAGAAGGCTTCGGGATAGTCGCAGGCGATCTCCTGCACGTCTTGCGGCAGCGCGATGAAGGCCGGGCCGCAATCGGCCGGGTCGAGCAGCGCGGCGACCGCCTGCGGCAGCGAGGAGATGATCTGCTCGGGATGGACGATGCGGTCCCAATAGCGCGTCACCGCCTTGAAGGCGTCGTTGACGTTGATGGTCGGGATCGCCGAAATGCTCGACCTGCTGCATGACCGGATCGGGCCGGCGATTGACGAAGGTGTCGCCCGATAGCAGCAGCACCGGCAGCCGGTTGGAATGGGCGACGCCGGCAGCCGTGACCATGTTCAGCGCGCCGGGGCCGATGGAGGTGGCGGCGACCATGATCTGGCGGCGGCGCTTCGCCTTGGCGAAGCCGATGGCCGCCAGCGCCATCGACTGCTCGTTCTGGCCGCGCCAGGTCGGCAGCTGTCCTGCACCGCCTCCAGCGCTTCTGACAGGCAGGTGACGTTGCCATGGCCGAAGATGGCGAAGACGCCCGCAAAGAGCGGCACCCGCTCGCCGTCAACGATCGGTGAACTGGTTGCACAGATAGCGCACCAGCGCCTGCGCCATGGTCAACCGGACGGTTCCGATCATCTCTTTCCTCCATGGTGGCCCTATTAAGTAAATGTTTACGCAATGAATGTTGACAAGGCAAGCGTTTTGCAACAAAAATTGCGGAATGATCGGGCACACACCATGCAGAGTTTGCGGGCGTGCTCGGGTAACGGCCGCACCTTGCGCTCTTCGTCGTGCCTAAGCCTGGCAGAACATCTGGGAGGTATTGTTGCTGAGGATTGCAGTTCTTGGATGCGGCCGTATCGGCCGCATGCATTCGGCCAATATAGCCGCGCATCCGCATGCAAAATTGGCGGCGGTCTATGACATCCACGCGCCGTCGGCGGCGGCCGTCGCTGAGCAGCATGGCGTCCGTGTCATGGCCTCAGCCGACGATGTTTTTGCGGCGCGGGATATCGATGCCGTTCTGGTCGCAACCGTTACCAATACCCATGCCGATTACATCGAGAAGGCGGTCGCGGCGGGCAAGCCGGTGCTTTGCGAAAAGCCGATCGACCTGAGCCTTGAGCGGGTGAATCGCTGCGCCGAGACCGTTTTGTCGAAGGGAGTTCCGATCCAAATCGGGTTCAACAGGCGTTTTGATCCCGGCCACCGCGCGGCGTGGAAGGCCGCACGCTCGGGCGAGATCGGCGATCTCCACCAAGTTATCATTACCTCTCGCGATCCGGGCATGCCTCCGCGGGCCTATTACGAGACCGCGGGCGGGCTTTTCCGCGACATGACCATCCACGACTTCGACTTGGCGCGCTTCATGCTAGGCGAGGAGCCGGAGGAGGTCTTCGCCGTTGGAGGACGCCTCATCGATCCCGGCATGATGGAGCGACTGGGCGACTACGACAGCTGCATGGTCATCATGCGCACGAAAACTGGCAAGCAGTGTCAGATCAACAATTCACGCGCTTCCACCTATGGCTACGACCAGCGCGTCGAACTGCTCGGCACGGCCGGAATGGTCATCAGCGACAATCGGCGCCAGCATGAACTGCGCCGCTTTTCCGCGGCCCAGACCCAAGCTTCGGACCCCTATCTCGACTTTTTCATCGAACGCTACCGCGAGGCCTTCGACGCCGAGATCGACGCCTTCGTCACCAGCGTCGAGCGGGGCGAGGCCCCAGAGGTCGACTTTGAAGACGGCCGCCGGGCGCTAGTCCTCGCCGAAGCGGCGATGAAATCTGCCGCCGAGGGACGGTTCGTGAATGTCAGTGAGATCGGATAGCGCCATGTGTCGGAGCTTCGGACGGTGGAGCGACGCCGGTGATGAGCCCCGTGACGGAGAAGCCGCTGGGCGACACCAAGCTGGCGCAGATCATGTTCTGAGGAGGACGCTTTGATCAAGAACAAGCTCAAGCAGCTCTGGGCCGAAGGCAGGCCGACGA
The DNA here is from genome assembly GCA_963731855.1 of uncultured Alphaproteobacteria bacterium. GTDB lineage: Bacteria > Pseudomonadota > Alphaproteobacteria > Rhizobiales > Rhodomicrobiaceae > R-RK-3. The sequence continues at coordinate 551,144 of CAVSXH010000009.1, forward strand.
TCAACGGCTGGCTCTCCATCGGCAATCCCTTCACCGCCGAGATCATGGCCGCGCAGGGCTATGACAGCGTCAGCATCGACGTCCAGCATGGCGCGCTCGACTATTCCATGCTGCCTGCCGATGCTCCAGGCGATGCGCGCCTCCGGCGTCGTGCCGATGGCGCGGGTGCCGTGGCTCGAGCCGGGCATCATCATGAAGGTGCTCGATGCCGGCGCCTACGGCGTGATCTGCCCGATGGTGAACACGCCGGACCAGGCGGCGGAATTCGTCAGCTACCTGCGCTATCCGCCGCGCGGGCCAGCGCAGCTTCGGGCCGACGCGCGCCAACTTTTCGGCCGGCGCCAACTATGCGGCCGAAGCCAATGACGAGATCCTGGCCTTCGCCATGGTCGAGACCGCCGAAGCCATGCGAAACCTCGATGCGATCGCCGCGACGCCCGGCCTCGACGGGATCTATGTCGGTCCCGCGGACCTGACGCTTCAGCCTCACCAGGGCGTCTCGCCCCGGCCTTCGACCGCGAGGAGCCGGAGATGATCGACGCGCTGCAGACCGATCGTCGCGGCCTGCAAGAGGCCGGGCATCCGCGCGGCCCTCCATTGCGGCACGCCGGACTATGCGGCGCGCGCGATCGGATGGGGTTTCGACATGGCCACCGTGTCGGCGGCGACGCCCGCCTGCTTGCCGCCGCGGCTCAGGCGAGCGTCGCCCGCTTTCGCGAGCTGACCGAGGCGAAGGCCGTCCCGGCCGCAAGCCGCGCAAGGGAGGCTACTGATGCCGCACGTGCTGGTCGCCGGCAAGCTGCACCCGAGCGGGATCGCGCTTCTCGATGCAGCGCCCGGCGTCACCTTCGACTACGTCGAGGAGGTCTCCGAGCCAAGCTACGCGCCCCTGATCGGCAAGGCCGACGGCCTCGTCATCCGCACCCAGCCGCTCGTCGGCCGCGACCGTCGCCCGCGCCGACAGGCTGCGGATCGTCTCCCGCCACGGCGTCGGCTACGACGCGGTCGACTTGCCTTCGCTCAATCGAGCGCGGCATCGCGCTGGCCGTCGTCGGCGACGTGAATTCGGTCTCGGTCGCCGAGCAGGCGATGATGCTGTTGCTGGCCGCCGCCAAGCGGCTGGTCCGCGGCGATCGCTCCGTGCGCGAGGACGACTGGGAGTGGCGCAACAGGCTGGAGGCAAGCGAGCTTGCGGGCAAGAGGCTGCTGATTATCGGCTATCGGCCGGATCGGCCGCCAGCTCGCGCGCATGGCAGCGGCGTTCGGCATGGAGATGCGCGCGCATCGATCCGTTCCTCGCAGAGGCGCGGCTGGCCCGAGGGACCGGTTGCTGCCGGTGGCGATCTGAAGGCGGGCCTCGCCTGGGCGGACGCGGTCTCCGTCAATGTGCCCAAGGCCGACCGCCCGATGATCGGTAGCCGAGGAACTCGCGGCGATGAAGCCGACGGCGATCCTGATCAACACCGCACGAGGCGGCGTGGTGGACGAGGCAGCGCTGGTGGCGGCGCTGCAGAGACGGGCGTATCGCGGCGCCGGCATCGACGTCTTCGACGACGAGCCGCCCGCGCCAGACAATCCGCTCTTAGTCATCGATCAGGTGGTCTCTGACGCCCCATATCGCCGGCCTGACGGCCGAATGCGCGAGAACGCATGGCGATCTCGTCGGTCCAGAACGTGCTCGACTTCTTCGCCGGCACCATCGATCCGGCGCTCGTGGTCAATGGAGCCCAACTGAATGGCAAGTCGTAAGCCTCAACTCAGGGTTGGCCTGATCGGCACCGGCTTCATGGGCAAGACCCATGTGTTCGGCTTCGCTGCAGCGCAGCGCGTCTTTGACCTGCCCTACGAGCTGGTTCTCGCACACGGTCGCCGACCGCACCGACGAGCTGGCCGCAGCAGGCGGCGCGCGCGCTCGGCTTCGACCGAGCGAAGCGGCGACTGGCGCACGCTCGTCGAGGACCCGGAGATCGACCTCGATCGACATCACCGCCCCGAACGCACTGCACAAGGAGATGGCGCTCGCCGCCATCGCTGCCGGACAAGCACGTCTATTGCGAGAAGCCACTGGCGCCGCTTGCGACCGACGCACGCGAGATGGCCGAGGCGGCGGAAGCCGCCGGCGTCAAGACCCAGGTCGGCTTCAACTATCTCTGCAACCCGATGCTCGACCCTCGCGCGCGAGATGATCGCGGCGGGCGAGCTCGGCGAAATCCGCAGCTATCGCGGCATCCACGCCGAGGACTACATGGCCGACGCCGCAAGCCCTTTCAGCTTCCGCAACGATCCGGTCGGCGGCGGCGCGTGGCGGATCATGGGCAGCCATGCGCTGGCCACGCCGAGTGACTGCTCGGCCGAAGGCGGTGCCGTAGCCGCCCATGGGACTGGGGGCGCCCGGGATCGACTCCGCGCCAATTCGTGCTATAACCGCGCCACTCGACATCGCGAACAGTGCCGCCGATGACGGATGTCATCACAAAACCACGCAGCAAAGCCAAGCCGAAGACGCAGCGCCCGCGCCTGCACAAGGTCATTCTCGTCAATGACGATTTCACGCCGCGCGAATTCGTCGTGATCGTGCTGAAGGGCGAGTTCCGCATGTCGGAGGACCAGGCGCACAAAGTGATGATCACGGCCCATAAGCGCGGGGTCTGCGTCGTCGCGGTCTATACGCGCGACGTGGCGGAAACCAAGTCAACCCGCGCCATGGATTTCAGCCGCAGCAAGGGCTATCCGCTGCAATTCATCACCGAGCCGGAAGAATAACGCCAAAGTTAGGGCGTGCTGTCTGCCGCGCGCTGTCCTCCCCGCCGCTACAGGAAGGTCAGCACCAGCACGAAGGTGCCCAGCATCACCCGTTAATGGGCGAAGGGCGCGAAGCCGATCTTGCGGACGATGGTCCGGAACGGCTTCACCACCAGCGGCGCCGCGACGAGGGCTGCGAGGGGCCATGGGCCGATCTGCTGGAGCGTAGCGAACGCGGCGGGCGAGCCCCTAAGGAAGCTCTCTACCTAGCACTTCGGCAAACGCGCGCATGCTTCCTGCGAATTGTACGCGCCACAGCATAGAAAGCTGTCGTGAACGTGCACTAGGATGGATGGAAGGCTCTAATAGTCAGATGGAAAGTCGGCGAGTGTTCGGGATTTAAGTGCGTAACAATCTCTCAAGCACCTGCCGAGTTTGCGGGTCTAGGCTGAGCGGGTTCGCATTTTCGGCGTGTCGTAGACTGGCCAGGATTTCTTTCTTGAACCTTGACTACCCGCGAAGATCAGGCTTTTCGGTGGTCCGGTTTCACCCAGCTGAGCAAGTGCTGGCTCGCTGAGAGGAACGCGGTGCTCCTTGCCCCCCTTGATGCGCGTCGCGGGTACGGTCCAAACAGCCCCTTTCGCATCAATCTCAGACCACGTCGCACCCCGGACCTCACCCGATCGGCCAGCAGTGTAGATCGCAAAGGCCAGCGCTCGGGCACCGCCACCTTCGCGCTCGGCAAGTTCGGCCATTAGCAAAGGCATTTCACGCCAACCAAGCGCCGGATGGTGCAGAACAGGTCGTACTTTCGATGCTTGCGGCAAAAGCCGATCAAGGTGGCCACGCCATCGCGCCGGATTTGCGCCCTCGCGCGCCTCTATTGCAGTTGCATAATCGAGCACGGCTTCGATGCGCTGGCGAACCCGGCTTGCCGTCTCCGGTTTCTCGGTCCAGATTGGTGAGAGGACTGCTAGAATATTTTCAGTCGTGATAGCTTGGGCTTCGAGCGCGCCGAGCTCAGGAAACGCATATCGATTGAGCGTAGAGCTCCATTGCGCTGCATGCTTGCATTTCGCCAGTCATCACTCTTTGCAGCGATCAGCGCGCCCGCGGCATCCAGGAACGTCAATCTCTTGCGTTCTGGCCGGACGTCCAAAGGATCTTTACCAAGAGCTATCGCGCGTCTGGCTTCCGACGCGCGTTCACGCGCCATAGCTAGACTAAATTCCGGCCTCGGGCCGAGCCCCATGTCCCGGCGGCGCCCCCGCATCTGATAGCGTAGCACCCAAGTCCGCGCACCGGAGGGTTTGACCAACAACATCAAGCCATGCCCATCCGAGTGCCGACCGGGCTCTGCAGTCTCTACCCTGCGAACCGACAGCGCCATCACCGTTCCCACGTTTGTTCCCACACTTAAACGCGGTTTCAGGTATACGCGGGCGGACGTTGGAGCAACGACGGATTTAATTCGTTGTAAAAGAAAGAAATATCGCACGCCAATGGCCTTCTCCGAACAACCATGACCGCTATTATGGCGGAACCTCACTCCGCCAATGCTCTTACCCGGATCGCATCCCCCATTTTCGGATCAACAGGAAAAGTCGGTGCGACCCTACTTCATGTATTTCAATGACCACGCCGATTTCGTCACTATGAGATTGGGGAAGACACCGCAGGCGGTCCATCCAACAGCATTTCGGCAATGCCGAAAACTGCTTGAGCTGTGAGAAAACTCTGACATAAAGCGCTGGCAGAGTGTTGGGGCATCGATGGGGGCGGCCGCGATGACGCGGAAACGGCAGAACCGTGTATTGGGATTTGTGGTGGCGGGGCTGGTCGTACTGATCGCCGTAGCGCTGGCTGCGAGGCTTTTCGGAAAGGGCACCTGGGCGGAGGGCCTCTATGACGTCATTCGCGACACTTCGGTGCTGCTGGTGGCGGTGATCGCGGCGTATCTGGCGTATATTTACCAGAAACGCACAACCTTTCTGCAGAATCTGCGCGATCAGTGGTATGAGATCGTCGGCGCGAAGGCCGAGCTGATCTATTACTGCCATTTGGAACAGCCGACGGTGGAGGATTATCTCATTGCCGCGCGGGAGCTTTCCGAATGCATCGACACAATGCGGATCGTTTATGCCAATGTCGGCGAAACCGACGCACTTATAGGGCTTTACCCTTACTCGCCCCTGCACCATATGCGTCTCACGATGGAGTCGCTCGATCCGCGCAAGGGCACGCCGACGACGCTGCAGAGATTTGAAGCACGCGGGGAGATCTGGGACGCGTTCAACGCGATCCGGGAGCATTTCCTGGACGAATTCGATATAGACGAGCCATCACGGCCAATTCTCATCCATCGCATGAAGCGCCTCAAGCGCGACGGCGCGACAAGCGAAGCACTCGAACGCAAGGAACGGCAGGCGCAGCTTGCCGGAAAAACTTAGAGATCATGAAGCTTAGAAACATTGCCATCATTGCCCACGTCGATCACGGCAAGACCACTCTGATCGACGTATTGCTGCGCCAATCGGGCTCCTTCCGCGATAATCAGCGCGTTGCCGAGCGCGCCATGGATTCCAACGACCTGGAGCGCGAGCGCGGCATCACCATTCTTGCGAAAGTCACGTCGCTGCTTTGGCACGATACGCGGATCAACATCGTCGACACGCCGGGCCATGCCGATTTCGGGGGCGAGGTGGAGCGCATTCTCAACATGGTCGACGGCGCCATCGTGCTGGTCGACGCATCCGAAGGGCCGATGCCGCAGACCAAATTCGTCGTGTCGAAGGCGCTGAAAGTCGGGCTGAAGCCCATCGTCGCCATCAACAAGATCGATAAGGCCGATGAGCGCCATGTCGAAGTGATCAACGAGGTTTTCGATCTGTTCGCCGCGCTCGACGCCAATGAGGAGCAGCTCGATTTCCCCATCCTCTACGGTTCGGCCAAGGAAGGCTGGATGTCGCTCACGCCGAACGGTCCCAAGGATGGCATGGCGCCCTTGTTCGACATGGTGCTGAGCCATGTCGCCCCGCCGAAGACGCGCGATGGCGCCTATCAGATGCTGGCGACGACCATCGAGGCCGATCCGTATCTCGGCCGCCTCCTGACCGGCCGCATCAGCGCCGGCCGGGTAACGCCGGGCATGACCATCAAGGCCCTGTCTCGTGAAGGCAAGCTGATCGAGCAGGGCCGCGCCTCGAAGGTGCTGGCCTTCCGTGGGCTGGAGCGCGTGCCGGTGGAGGAAGCGAACGCCGGCGAAATCATCGCGATTGCCGGCCTCAGCCAGGCGACGGTCGCCGATACCATCTGCGCGCCGGAAGTGGTGATCGCGATCCCCGCCCAGCCGATCGATCCGCCGACGCTGTCGATGACCTTCCGCATCAATGACGGGCCGCTTGCGGGCCTCGAAGGCGACAAGGTGCAGAGCCGCGTCATCCGCGACCGGCTGATGCGCGAGGCCGAGGGCAATGTCGCGCTGAAGATTTCGCAGACCGCCGACATCGACGCATTCGAAGTGGCCGGGCGCGGCGAACTGCAGCTCGCGATCCTGATCGAGACGATGCGCCGCGAGGGCTTCGAGCTGACCGTTTCCCGTCCGCGCGTGGTGATGCAGTCCGATCCGGTGACCGGCCAGCGGCTGGAGCCGATCGAGGAGGTCATCATCGACGTGGACGAGGAATATACCGGCCCGGTGGTGCAGAAGCTGAGCGAGCGCCGCGCCGATCTCATCGAAATGCGCCCCTCCGGCGGCGGACGCCAGCGGCTCGTTTTCTATGTGCCGACGCGCGGCCTCATCGGCTATCAGACCGAGCTTTTGTCCGACACGCGCGGCACGGCGGTGATGAACCGGCTGTTCCACAATTATGCGCCGTTCAAGGGCGAGATCCCCGGCCGCCGCACCGGGGTGCTGATTTCCAACGGACAGGGCGAGGCTGTCGCCTATGCGCTGTGGAATTTGGAGGATCGCGGTCCGATGATCATCCATCCGCAGACCAAGGTCTACCAGGGCATGATCGTCGGCGAGCACACGCGCGGCAACGATCTGGAAGTCAACGTGCTGAAGGGCAAGAAGCTGACCAATGTCCGCGCCGCCGGCCGCGACGACAATGTGCTGCTGACGCCGCCGATGCGCATGTCGATGGAGATGGCGCTGGCCTATATCCAGGATGACGAGCTGGTGGAGATCACGCCGCAGTCGATCCGGCTGCGCAAGCGCTATCTCGACCCGAACGAGCGCAAGAAGGCGGAACGGCTGGCGGCGGGTTGATCGCCGGCGCGACCGTCGCCCCCGCCGTAATAGCCGGGCCTATTAGCCCATCCTTGCGCGACGAACTTTGCAGAAACGCTATTGGGTCCCGGCTCTAACGGTTGGGACGACGCTGGGTGATAGTCAAGCCTGCGGACAAGTCGCGTTTCCGCTTTTGTTCGGCCTTGGTTCTACATACAGTCCGCATAAGGCGAATTTGGCTAAAAAACTTCTGCCCAAATGGGTAAAATTTCGCGGGAACTTTGCGTATTTGTTTACCTTCGGCGGGCGAGAAAGGCTGTGAATTGAACTCCTTAGGCCAGGTTGAAACGGCACGTCACGGCGACATTCGCTGGCCCGCCGGGGTGCGGCCGTCCGAGGAATTTGCGTCGGTGATCGGGCGCACGCGGGGCAGCGGCGAAAACCTGTTCGTCACCGGCCGCGCGGGAACCGGCAAATCGACGCTGCTGCGCTGCCTGAAAAGCAACCTGCCGCAGAAAACGGCCGTGCTCGCGCCAACGGGCCTCGCGGCGGTGAACGTGCAGGGCCAGACGATCCACTCGTTTTTCGGCTTTCCGCCGCAGATGATCACCGCCGAAATCGTCAAAAAATGCCGGAAGGCGGCACTGTTCCGCAATCTCGATACGATCGTCATCGACGAAGTGTCGATGGTGCGTGCCGATCTGATGCAGGGCATCGACATGGCGCTGCGGATGACGCGCAAGCAGCCGGCAAAGCCGTTCGGCGGCATCCAGATCGTCGCGATGGGCGATCTGCACCAGCTTCCGCCCGTCGTGCGCGAAAGGGAGATGATCGAGCATTTCCGCGAGACATTCGGCGGCGTTTATTTCTTCAACGCGCCGGTGTTCCAGGACGCACCGCTCGGCCTCGTCGAGCTGAATACGGTCTACCGCCAGCAGGACGACCCCGATTTCATCGACGCCCTCAATGGTATCCGCGAGGGCCGGCCGGGGCGCAACCATCTCGATGTCTTCAACGACCGCGTCGCGCCGTTCCGATCGCTGCCCGATTGCGACGACTATATCGTGCTGACGCCAATCAATCAGGCCGCTGAGCACACGAACCGCGTCTTCCTCGACCGGCTGACGGCCAGGGCCGAAAGCTTCGACGCGATCGTCACCGGCAAGTTCGAGCCCTCCGCCTATCCGACCGATGCTTCCCTGGTGCTGAAGGAAGGCGCCAAGGTCGTTCTGCTGCGCAACGATCCGGACAAGCGCTGGGTCAACGGCACGCAGGCGCGCATCTCGCGCATCGACGGACGGACGGTCTGGATCGATGTCGCCGGCGATGAGCACGAACTGGAGCCGGTGACCTGGGAAAACATCCGCTACGACCACGATCCGGACACCGACAAGATGATCGAAACCGTCGCCGGCTCTTTCCGCCAGCTTCCCATCCGGCTGGCCTGGGCGCTGACCATCCATAAGAGCCAGGGCATGACGCTGGACAAGGTCTATGTCGATTTCGGCCGCGGCACCTTCGCGCACGGGCAGGCCTATGTAGCGCTGAGCCGCGCGCGTTCTCTGAACGGCCTCGCGCTCGCCCGCGCCATCTACCCCTCCGACATCATCTTCGACCGCAACGCACTCGGCTACCGCGCGCTGTTCGAGCCGCTGGCGGCTTAAAGCAGTGGCGGGAACCGCGCAGCTCTTCCTCGGCGCCCATGAGTTGGAACCGAAGAAGGAAGCTGTCCACGTTTCGCCGAACCTGAATCCGCGATGGCCATAAGGCTGAAACCGAAGAAGGAGACAATGCGACCCGCTGATAAGTGAACTCCGGAAGTGCCAGCTTGCTCGCTGTCAGCTCTTAACCGGCATAGCAAAATCGAGCAGCAGAACGCTGCATGTCGCCCGCGCGGACAGGCGGCCGTCGCTGTCGAAAAGCTGCCCCTCGGCAAAGGCGATCTTTTTGCCGAGCTGCGTCATCTTAGCTTTCGTCGTGATCGGGCCGGGGCGCACCGGCTTCAGGAAATGCACGTGCAAGTCGATGGTCGTGCCGAACATGCGGCCTTCCGTCATCGCGACGATCAGCGGCCCCATCGTGTCGTCAAGCATGGCGGAGAGGAAGCCGCCCTGGACGATGCCCATCGGATTGAGGAATTCGGGCTTGCCATCGAACCCCAGTTCGATCTCTCCGGCGGCGGGGTCCAGGGAGATAAGCCGCCAACCCAGCAATTTCGCGCTCGGCGGCGCTGGAAGCTTGTCGAATATCGTTCCTGTCATCTCAAGCCTCCTGCTCCGCGACTTCCCACCGCTTTGTTCATGAAGGACCGGCTTGCCTCCAAGCGGCAGCCTGAGATTGCGTGAATGGCGGAATAGCGCGCGCCACGGCAGTCGATGTCGGGCCGGCAGCGAAATTAACCGAAAGGCGATGATTTCAGACAAATGCCCAGAACAGCAGGAGGATGGCGCCGAGCGCCATCATCAGCAGACCGGGCCAGTTCGAAGTCAGGCCGAAGCCCTTCGCCGGCCGCTCGGGTTCCAAGGTGTTACCGGGCCGCGCCGGGGTGACCGGCCTGACGCGGCTCAGCCGGCCCTGCAACATAGGCTGTGCCGCCATGTACACCACGCCGCAAATAATCAGCAATGCACCAAGCCATATGAGTGTCATGATTGCCTCCCCGGGTTGAGCAGATTTCGTTGCTTGACCAACACGTCACCAGCTTGGCCGTTCCAATCGCGTGTCATACGAGTGAAGGCAGCGATCCGGCCGAGACGCCCATGGTGCTGGATGCCCGCCTTCGCGGGAACGACAAAAGGCAACGATCGCGACACGTAAGCGGTGGGTCTACCGGCTCGTGCACTGACATACCTCACTTCGTTCATGCATCAGCGCCCTAGCTCTCTGTTCGTACATCGATTTTACCGAACCCCGGCTGCATCGATGCACTGTCGAAGACTAGCGGAGCGGCTTCGTTCCGTCCAGCAGGAGCGGAGCCGTAGCCCGGAGGGGTCAAGGTCAGATCAATTGCCGATCCCCTGTCTGCGCAGCTGATCGTCGATACCCTGCAGAAGGTTGCGGCCTTGCGCTCGGTCGAGCAAGTCCTGATCCTGGGGCGTCACCCCTGTCGCTCCAGGCGCCCTGCGCGCTCCCGCCCGCAACTGGGGACGCTCGACAATATAGACGGGGCTCGGGCATTTGCCGCGGTCTAGTTCGACCGGGCAATCCGGGGGTGGGGAGTCGAGGGTTATTTTTAACGTATCGGTGTCGTTACGGGCGCCGAGTAGCCTGATGCCTCCGCTCAGCGTTTTGTCGTTGAAAACGGGGATGAGTTGGAACCGCGGGGATACACTTCCATTCGCCTTGATGACGAAATCCAAGTTATAATCGAGTTGTTTGGGTTTGATTTTGGCTAGACGTTGGGCTTCGAGTGCCCTGTTGAACAGATCAAGCAAGCCGAGTCGTCCGCCTAATCGGTCCGATGAGCGGTCCGCCCCTTGCTCTGGGCAGTTCAAATCTGTTGGACCGTTGAGTTTGTCGAGACGTTCTTGAAAATAAATCCGCTCCGTGCGAGTGGCCTGGCCGGTAAGCCCGGAGGTCAATCCGAGGTTGAATGTTCCAGGGTTCAATGGAACAACCAGCGACACGTCGCTTTCCTGGCCGCCATTGTGAAAAACTTCCAGCGTCACAACGAAGGCTGCATTCCAGCCCTGGAGCCACATATGCTCGGGATGGTCCCGCCATGCCGCGCTGCGGAATTCGCATTTGATGTGCCGGATGACATCGGCGGTCGTGAGCGGATCCTGCTCATAATGCGGAAGTGTGGCACATCCTGAAAGCGATAAAGTCAAACCAATCAAGCACGCCGACGCAAATCTACGCATAACAACGCCCTCACTCAAAAACCGAAAAACAAATTGCAGTTAAATTTTCCGAAAAGCCGCAACTACGCAATGTCAACCAGGGCCATTCGCTGGAATTTTGGCGAGGCTGACCAATACGCAACAGCAATTCTCGAAAACTCCGCCCTTTAGCCGCTGCAACGGCGAGCTTCACTGCCGGACGAGGCCGCCCGATCGTGCCCCACCCCGCGCGAGGGAGGTTTGCGTTGTGCCGCCATGTTGGCTAATTCTATCGGCGGGGGAGTAGAAGGAGTCGCTTGTGCCGCTTGCCGATGCCATACGGTTGGCCCCCACCATCCACGACCCGGATATGGCCGAGCGGGCCTTGCGCGAATTGCGGCTGAAGGGCGCCCAAAGCGAGGAGGCCGCCGGCATTGCGGCGCTGCTTGACCCCGGCTCTGGGGGCAGGGCAGGCGCCGCCTCCCCCGCGCTCGCCCTGGTCATGGGGATCTTCGGCACCTCACCCTATCTGTCCCGCCTCATCAACACCAACCCGGCGGAGCTCGTCCGCTGCCTGAACGCCGAACCGCTGGACTATCTGCGCCAGAGCGCGGCGACACTCAACGCCGCCATCGCCGAATCTCGCCGGCATGACGAGGCGATGAAGCCTCTGCGCGAGGCCAAGCGCCGCCTCGCCCTGGTGACCGCGCTGGCCGATCTCGGGGGCGTCTGGGATGTCAGCCAGGTGACGGCAGCCCTTTCGGACGGCGCCGACGCCCTGCTCGCCGCCGCCATCCGCTTCCTACTGAAAGAGGCCGCGCGGCAAGGCAAATTCATCCCCGCCGATGGAGACGCCCCGGAAACGGAGAGCGGCTACATCGTGCTCGGCATGGGCAAATACGGCGCGCGCGAGCTCAACTACTCCAGCGACATCGACGTGATCGTCTTCTATGACCCGGAAAGGGCTCAGCTAGCCGCCGGCATCGAGCCGAGCACCTTCTTCGTGCGGGTGACGCGCGATCTCGTCAAGCTGATGGTCGAGCGCACGCCCGAGGGCTATGTGTTCCGCACCGATCTGCGCCTGCGCCCTGATCCCGGCGCGACGCAGATCGCGCTCTCGGTCGAGTTGGGCCTGCATTATTACGAAACCTTCGGCCAGAATTGGGAACGCGCCGCCTATATCAAGGCGCGCGCCGTCGCGGGCGACATCGCGGCGGGCGAGGATTTCCTGCGCGAGCTTGCGCCGTATATCTGGCGGAAATATCTTGACTACGCCGCCATCGCCGATATTCACGCCATGAAGCGCCAGATCCACGCTCACAAGGGCCATGCCCGGATTGCCGTGGAGGGCCACAACCTGAAACTCGGGCGGGGCGGCATCCGCGAGATCGAATTCTTCGTGCAGACGCAGCAGCTCATCGCCGGCGGGCGGCAGCCGGAGCTTCGCGTCAGCGGCACGCTCGATGCGCTGGACCGGCTCGCCACGCGAGAATGGATCACCCGCCAGACCGCCGACGAGATGGGCGAAGCCTACCGCTTTTTGCGCAGCCTCGAACACCGGCTGCAGATGCTCGACGACGAGCAAACCCATTCGCTGCCGTCAAAGCCGGAAAAATTCGAGCAGGTCGCACATTTTTGCGGTTACACGGACGGCCGCGCGCTGGCCGCTGCGGTCCGGCAGCGGCTCGAAACCGTCCAGCTCCACTACGCCGCCCTGTTCGAGGATGTGCCGGCCCTGTCGCGCGCCGGCGCGCCTGGGAGCCTCGTCTTCACCGGCGACAGCGATGATCCGGCCACGGTACAGACGCTGCGCGAAATGGGCTTCGCCAACCCCTCCGAGGCGATCAGCATTGTGCGCGGCTGGCATTTCGGCCGCTATCCGGCCATGCGCACCGCCCGCGCGCGCGAACGCCTCACGGAGTTCCAGCCCAAGCTGCTCGAAGCCCTGGCGCAGACGGCGCAACCCGATCTCGCGCTGGCAACCTTCGATCGCTTCCTCGCCGAACTTCCGGCCGGTCTGCAGCTTTTTGCCATGCTGCGCAACAATCCAGGTCTGTTGGAAATGCTCGCCGACATCATGGGCACCGCGCCGCGCCTCGCCCGGCTCGTCAGCCGCAGGCCGCGCCTGCTCGACGCCATTCTCGACCCCGGCTTTCTCGGCAAGCTGCCCGCCCCTGAGGAACTGACGCGGATCGTCCGCGAGCGGCTGGATGCGTGCCGGTCCTATGAGGAAGCGCTGGACACGGCGCGGATGGTCGGGCAGGAGCAGGCGTTTCTCATCGGCGTCGGCGTGCTGTCGGGATCGATCGGCGCCGAAGCGGCCGGACGCGCCTATGCCGCGCTTGCCGAGGAGCTGATCGCGGGGCTGCAGGTCCAGGTCGAGCGGCAGATGGAGCGCCAGCATGGCCGGATTCCCGGCGGCGAAATGGCGGTCATCGGCATGGGCAAGCTCGGCGGCCGGGAAATGACCGCCAATTCCGACCTCGACCTCATCGTTATCTATCGCTATGCCCATGGCGAAGACGCATCGACCGGGCTGAAACCGCTCGCTCCGACACAATATTACGCGCGGGCGACGCAGCGCCTGATCAGCGCGCTGTCGGCGCCGACCGCCGAGGGCGGGCTCTACGACGTCGATATGCGGCTGCGCCCATCGGGCAAATCCGGCCCGGTGGCCACCAGCCTGCCCGCCTTCATCGCCTATCAGAACGGCGAGGCCTGGACCTGGGAGCATATGGCCCTCACCCGCGCCCGCGTGGTCTCGGGACCGGCGGGGCTGCGCCAAGCGATCGAGGCGACGATCCGCGAGGTGCTTCGCCGCCCGCGCGACCGCGCGAAAACCGCCGAAGCCGTGCGCGACATGCGCGGCAGGATCGATCAGGAAAAAGGCTCGAAAAATGCCTGGGAACTGAAATATGTACGGGGCGGGCTGGTCGACATCGAGTTCATAGCGCAGTTTCTACAGCTTGTGCACGCGCATGAGCGTCCCGATATTCTGGATCAAAGCACCATTGACGCGTTGGAAAAGCTGGGCGCGGCGGGCTTTCTCGCAGCTGGGGATGCGGACGTGCTGCTGCCCGCCGCACATCTCTACGATGAGCTGACGCAGATGATGCGGCTGTGCCAGGACGGCCGTTTCGACCCAGAAAAGGCACCGGAGGGTCTGAAAACCATACTGAGCCGGGCGGCGGAAGTCCCCGATTTCTCGCGGATCGAGCCGCTACTCAAGGACGTTCAGCAGGCGGTGGCGGAACGATTCGACAAACTGGTCAGATAAAGGTCCAGATTGCGACGGAGCCGGCCCTGATTTTACGTATAAAAGACCATGACAGGCACTCAACAGACCTCTCTGCCGCTGGCGGATGATTGCCCGAGTGCCGGGTTCTGGAGACATTGCAAGGGGCGGCGGAAAGGCGCGGGCGTGCCGGAGCAGAATGTGCTTCCGCAGGTGCAGGGCTCTGGGCCTTCGGGCGTACCGGATGGCGATGCCGCCTTGGCCGCACGCACCGCTTGCGGCGACAAGGATGCGTACGCGCTGCTGGTTCGGCGTCATTTGCCGCGCGTGCTCGCCGTCACGCGCCGGATGCTTGGCAGCGAAGCCCTGGCCGAGGAGGCCGCGCAGGAAGCGATGTTGCGGCTTTGGACCCATGCCGGCACCTACGAGCCGGAAAAAGCCAAGCTGACGACGTGGCTGACCAGGATCACGGCCAATATCTGCCTCGACCGGCTTAGAAAGCGCAGCGAGGACGCCTGGCCGGAGAATTTCGACGTCGCGCTGCCGCCAAGTCAGGAGCGCGAGTTCATGGAAGGACAGGTCGCCGAGAAGGTGAGCGAGGCCCTGCAGACTTTACCGGAACGGCAGCGTCTCGCTTTGGTTTTGTGCCACTATGAAGAAATGAGCATGACGGAAGCAGCAAGCGTCATGGGAACCACTGCCGAGGCGATCGAGTCGCTGCTCAGCCGGGCACGGCGCTCGCTCAGGCGGTTGCTGGAGCCCGAATGGCGCATGCTGCTTTCAGACGACAACGCTGGTTGATGATTATCGGACCCAAAAATGAATACGAAGCATACAAGGGAATACCTGCTCAAAGAGCTGGAAGACGCGCTCGCCCTGGCCGGTCCCCATCCGCGCCGCTGGCGGTCCTCATGCTGCGCGAGGCTTTCGGCTTTCATTGAAACCGACCGAGAGGCCGCACGCCTGTTCGCCGAGGCCAAGGCGCTGGAGCGCGTGCTGTGCTGCGCGCCGGAAGGCAAGCCGCACGCCACCCTGGAGGGCTGCATTCTGCGCGCCGCCTTTCAGCGGCCGCAGAACCGTGGTGCAAGTCCGGGCCTGGAGATAAGGCTTGGCGGCGTTGGGAGCAGGGTGCGGCCGTTCCCCTTCCGCGCGCCGAGCCGTTCGTTCTGGGGAGAGGCAGCGCTGCTTGCGGCATCGCTTGCGATCGGCGTCTACATCGGCGTTTCCGGCGAGGCGGTTCCGGCCTTACGTGGTCTCGACATCATGGCCTCGACCGACGGCGAAGCAGCGATGGCATTTTCCGGATCGCTGTTCGAGCCGACAGGCCTCCATGATCAGGAGCAGCTATGAGCGTGGGGGCCGTTGAAGGAACGGGCGCCATCGTGCGCCGCACTCCACGCTGGATGTGGTTGCTGCTGATCCTGTCGCTCGCCCTCAACCTGATGACCCTGGGCATCGTATTCGGCAGCCTGTGGGCCGTGCGTCATGGCGGTCTGTGGGACGCGCCGATCGCCCTCGAACGCAGCCAGCGCTTCATCCAGGGACTGCCGCAGGAGCGGCGCGGCGAGATCAAATCGATATTCTTCAGCCACAAGCCCGCCATGATACCGTTTTGGCGCGAGGTGCGGCAGGCGCGGCTGGCGATCGGGCAGCTGATCAAGCGCGGCAATTACACCGAGGCCGAGCTGAATGCGTCGATGGAAAATCTCTTCCAGAAGGAAATGGCGGCCAGGCAGGCGGCCAAGCCCATGGTCTCGGACATGATGGCCCAGCTGAAGCCGAATGAGCGGCTGCACTTCCTCAGCGTGTTCCTGCCCTATCTCGACGAGGTACAAGCCCAACCTGCCGCGCAGGCCTCGCCCATAGGGCCCTGATCAGGTTGAGTGAGGACAAGTCTTCGGACCCGGACAGCCCAGCCCCGGACCCGCCAAATGGATCCCCGGGGATGACAATTGTGCTCACTCAAGCCGTTAATGCGCTAACGGAAACGAGCGAGATCGAAATTCGTATAACAGTCGCGGCTTGGAAGGTTGGACTTGCCGCTGATCGCATCGGCAAAGGCTTCCGTCAGATTGACGCCCTGCTCTTGCGAGCGGACGCCGACGATGATGACCGGACGCTGCCAGCCGGTGTCGGCCGCTTCGGTCGTGGCTTTGCAGGTCCCGCGGAATTGACCCAGATTGAGTGTCCAGACCGGGATGCCGCCGACCGCCGTGGACAGCCATCCGGCCGCCGAGGCGGCGCGGCGTCTCGCGCGTTCGGTCTCCTCGGCGCGTTGCCCCTCCTGTGAGGCAAGGCCGACAGCGATCACCTCCACCGAGCGAGACAAGCCGTCGCGAAGCTCCGCCGAGAAAATTCGCGCCGCCGCCTCATTCTCGGGGATCGGCGTGCTGCCCTGCACCAGGGCCGTCGAGCTTTTGCGCGCCCAGGCGAGATCGGCCGGCAGCACCGCGACGTCGAATGCCGCGCGCTTGCGCGCCAGATCCTTTCCCTCGATCGGGAATACGACGGAGGACCCCCAGCGCTGCGTCCGGACCTTCACCTCCGTCTTCGGTTCCTCCGCGATGGCCGCGACCGGCTTCTCGATGGCAGCGGGCGGGAACCATCTTTCGCGCAGATCGGGGCTCGTCATCACCACGGCCCCGGTCACCGCGACGGCCGCCGCGCCCGTCGTGGCTACGGTCGCCGCGGTGTTAGCCTTGATAAAGCCCGTCAGCCAGTCCCACCGGCCGCTCCAGCTATCGTAGCGGCCATACCAGCGGTAGAGCCATCCGAAGACACCGCCGCGGTCCTCTTCTTTCTTCGTAAGTTCAGGAATTGGATTGTGTTGATCTTCCCTCATGACTGGCCCTCCAGTTGCCTTATGGCATGCGCCGAGCGACATCTCGAAATATCGTGTGATACGGAACGCAAAGAACTGGTTCATGCGATGGCAGAAGCGTTTAGACCTGCCACCGCTCTTCTACAGTCAATTCGGTCGCTGCACTAGCGGAACAGCGTGAGATCGAAGTTCGTATAGCAATCGCGGCTCGGCAGGTTGGACTTGCCGCTGATTGCGTCAGCGAAGGCTTCAATCAAATTGACCCCCTCTTCCTGTTCGCGAATACCCACGATGATGAGCGGCCGCTGCCAGCTCGTGCCGGTGGCACCTTCCACAGCGGCCTTGCACGTCCCCTTGAACTGGCCGAGATTGAGCGTCCAGATGCCTTTTTCGGCGGGAACCGCGGCGGCGAGCCACCCTGCGGCCGTAGCGGCGCGCTGCCTGGCGCGCTCGGTCTCCTCCTCGACCTGGCCCTCCTGGGAGGCGAGGCCGACGGCGATCACCTGGGTGGAGCGCTGAAGTCCGTCGCGCAGCTCCGGCGTGAAGACCCGGTCAGCCGTTTCCTGTTCCGGGATTTCGGCGTCGCCTTGGGTGACGACGGTCGAGCTCTTCCGAGCCCAGGCGAGATCGGTCGGCAGCACCGCGACGTCGAAAGCCGCCCGCTTCCGCGCTGCGTCCCGGCCCTCGATCGGGAAGATCACCGAACCTCCCCATTGCTGAGTCTGAACGGTTTCGACCGCTGGCGCTGCTGGAGTCTCGGCGACCGTTGGTGCCGGGGGCTCTGGCGTCGCGACCTTCTCCATTGGCTCCGGACGCGTCCAGAGAATGATGCCGAGAATAATCGCGAAAACGACGAAGATGATCCCGACATCTCCTCGTGAGATGCCTCTTCCCCCCCTCCCGCGCCCCCAAAGCCAGAAGAAGAAGCCCCGATCGTCGTCATCATTGTCGTTTGCCCGTGTGCCCAACGGTCGTCCAGCGCGATAGTCGCTCATAACTCGCCCTCTCCCATTTTGCATATTTCACCGATTTATGGCGCTAAGCGAAATAACAGTTTGAGTGTGATTGGAACAGTCGGATTTTATGAAATTCGTAAAAGCGTGACCGCCTCGCGATAGGCTCCCGGCGTCACACCGATATGTTTTCTGAAGCAAACCGTCATATGTGCCTGGCTGCAGAATCCCGTCTGGATGGCAATTTCGGCGGCTCCCATGCCGGTGTGGCGCAACAGGCGGCGCGCCGTGGCGACCCGGCGGCCCATCAGATAGTGATGCGGCGTTTGCCCGACTGCCGCCGTGAACGCGCGCAGGAAAAACCCGGTAGACAGGCTACAAGCTGCGGCCATGTCGCTGATCGCAAGCGGTTCGGCGAGCCGCGCCTCGATAAGGCCTTCAACGATCTTCAGCCGATGCAGCGTGAGCGAGCGCGCCGAGAGGGGGCTGGGCTGGGTGCCATCAGCGGCGATACAGAGCGCGCCGACGAACGACGCCACCGCCGACTCGATCGCGGCGGGATCAGTCACGCCGGAAAGCAGAAGCCGCCGCAAAGCGTGGGCGGCGCGAACGCTCTCCCTGTGGACCCTGCCCGTGAACTGGTCATGCGGCAAATGGCGCTCGTCGTCTTCGCCGCCAAGCTCCGCCAGCCGCTCCGGATCGCCGGTTAGCGTCAGATATTCCCCGCCCTCCGCCGCTTCCGAAAACACCGAACAGCCTGCCGGAGTGAACGCCAGGCCGTGTGCCGCCGCGCGAAACGCCCGCACGCGGTCCGAGCCGAAGGCGTGCACGCCGCGCTGACTTTCGAATGCAAAACCGGCGACCGGCTGAGACGGAGTGTAGCGCACGCTGTAAGGCCCGCGCGGCAACAGGCGCAGCGTGACGCCTTTCGCGGCCTCGGAATAAGCGCATGGGAGAGTGTCGGCCATTCGCAAAGCTATCCCGCCGCGGCCTTCTGAGCAATCCGCCGGTAGGACGCGCGCGGGATTTTGGGTCATTTTCATGAAAGCGCGATCGGCGCCGCCACGCCATGATGCCGGGCAGCGAAAAGGAGACTTCGATGACCACACCCCTCTTTACTCTGGCGGAACTTGAAGATGCGGCGCAGACGGTTCACGCGATTCTGCCCCCGACGCCGCAATATGCCTGGCCGCTGCTCGCCGAGCGGACAGGCTGCGACGTCTGGCTCAAGCATGAGAATCATACGCCTGCCGGAGCCTTCAAGATCAGGGGCGGGATCGTCTATATGGACAGGCTCGTCCGCGAACAGCCAACGTCGAAGGGGTGATCACCGCGACGCGTGGCAATCACGGCCAGTCGGTGGCGTTCGCGGCGTCGCGGATGGGGCGCGCTGCGGTCGTGGTCGTGCCCGAGGGCAATTCCGCCGAGAAGAACGCATCGATGCGCGGCTTCGGCGCTGAGCTGATCGTGGCCGGACGCGATTTCGACGTCAGCCGGCAGCACGCCGCCCGCATTGCCGCCGAGCGCGGCCTGCATATGCTGCCGTCCTTTCATCCCGATCTCGTCAAAGGTGTCGCGACCTATGCGCTCGAGCTGTTCCGCGCCGTCGCCGATTTCGATGCAATCTATGTGCCGATCGGCATGGGTTCGGGCATTTGCGGGCTGATCGCCGCGCGCGACCTGCTCGGGCTGCGGACGGAAATCATCGGCGTGGTCGCGGAGGCCGCGCCGGCGATGGCGCAGTCCTTCGCGGCCGGGCGCGTCGTGCCTGGAAATTCCGCCGCGACCTTTGCGGATGGGATGGCCTGCCGCGATCCCGACCCGGACGCCTTCGCGATCATCGCCGGAGGAGCGTCGCGGATCGTGACAGTCAGCGAAGACGAGATCGCCGCCGCCATCCGCGCGCTTTACGCCGACACGCATAATGTGGCGGAAGGCGCAGGCGCCGCCCCGCTCGCCGCGCTGCTGAAGGACGGAGCGAAAATGCGCGGCGCGCCGCGTCGGCCTCATCCTGAGCGGCGGCAATATCGACACCGACCGCCTGGCTGTGGTGCTTGGGCGGCGGGACGCCGCAGCCGTGAATGTGCGCTCGGCTCTCACCAGCGCTGCCGGTGAACCTTGAGCCGGGACATAGCTGTCCGCATAGGAGGCGGTGAAGATCCACTCCTGGAAATAGGCGGCGAGCCGGACGAAACGCATGAAATAGCTGTTCATCACGCTATAGGCGGGCATGTAGAGCAGGTGCCGCACCGAAAGCACTTTCGGCATGGTGAGGGCGGCCAGGCAAAGGGTGAAGACGTCGAGCACGAACATGCCGAGCTGGGCGGCGATGAGGATCGGGAGCGCGGTGTCGCCATAGGTCGTAAAAAGCCAGGCCAAATAGAACGGCATCGCCAGCGCCGCGCCGACGTCGAAAATCAGATATTCGAGCTGATGCACGAGTTCCAGCCCCTGAAGGCGTGAAGACATCGGCGCGAGCTGGTCCTTATGCTTGCGAAAGCGAAGGCGTATCGCATCCCGCTCCCAGCGGAAACGCTGCCGCAGCAGCGCGCCCATCGTTTCCGGCACATCGGTATAGCAGATCGCCTCGGGCGCGAACTGCACGCCCCATCCGGCTTTGCGGATGCGAAGCGTGAGATCGAGATCCTCGCCGCCGCCTGCGTCCAGCCCTTTCACCGCCTCCAACGCTTGCTTGCGGAACGCGCTGAAGGCGCCGGAGGCGCACACGACGGTATCAGCGATGTTGCTGCCGCGTTTACCCAGCGAGAGAATGACCAGATATTCCAGGCTCTGATAGCCCGTGACGAAGCTCACCTTCGGATTGCGGACGACGATATTGCCGGCCACCGCGCCGATCCGCGGGTCGGAAAAAGCCTGGCAGATGTTCTCGAAGGCGAAGCGGTCGAGAGTGCAGTCACAGTCGACATTGATGATGATGTCGCCGGTTGCGCTCTTGACCGCCAGATTGGTCGCCGCCGCTTTGCCGGCGCGCAAATGCGTCGAATGCACGACGTGCACCAGGCCAAGGTGGCGAAGCTCGCGCAGCCGGTTGGTCATGGCGTCGGTCGAACCGTCGCTGACCACGATGATTTCCTGCGGCGGCCAGCTTTGCTCGTGCAGCGCCCTGACGCAGCGCTCGATGCTGTCCGCCTCATTGTGTCCGGCAATGACCGTCGTGATGCGCGGCCGGCTGCGTGGGCTATTCGGACGCGCTTATGGAATGGCAGCAGAATGCCGGCCGTAAGGAAGGTGATCGTGTATCTGGGCAACTCGAAGATAATGACGAACCAGAAAAGCGCGATCAGGCTTTGCCAGCTCTGAGAAGCCAGATAGGTGAAACCGTCATCGAACATTTCCCACATGGCGCGCGCCTCCGCGGATATAGCCAATCACCCTGCCCCGATTGGAGCCGGCACATGGTTAAAATTGTGCGAGAGAATTCACTCAATTCAGACGCTATATGCGCCGATTGAACCGGACTGTTGCATGACCATTACGTCAACCTTGTGCTTGACGCGTCAGCTTGATGGCTTCAAGCTGGCCGTCGGAAAAAGTTGGCGCGGGACCGCTAGGGGGATCATCGGCTCGAGCCGACGGCAGTCTCGATTCGTCAACAATCCGGCAAAGACCGGAATGCTTGAGAGGCCGCGCCGGTGCGGCCGGAGCGAGGAACAATGCCCCAAGCCTACATCATCGCCGCCGCGCGCACCGCCGGAGGCCGCAAAGGCGGCCGTCTGTCCGGGTGGCATCCCGCCGATCTCGGCGGCCGGCTGCTCGACGCGCTGGTGCAGCGCTCCGGCATCGATCCCGCGCGCGTCGAGGATGTGATCATGGGCTGCGTCAGCCAGGCGGGCGAGCAGTCGGTCAACGTGGCGCGCAACGCGGTGCTTGCCTCGGGGCTGCCGGAATCGGTGCCCGCGACCACGGTCGACCGCCAATGCGGCTCGTCGCAGCAGGCGTTGCATTTCGCCGCCCAGGCGGTGATGGCGGGCAGCATGGACGTGGTGATCGCCGGCGGCGTGGAGAGCATGTCGCGCGTGCCGATGGGCATGGCCTCGATCCTGCCGGAGAAGAACGGCTTCGGCTCATACATGAGCCCCGAAATCCGCAAGCGCTATCCGGGCATCCAATTCAGCCAGTTCATGGGCGCTGAGATGATGGCGGAAAAATACAACATCGCCAAAGACGACCTCGACGCCTACGCGCTGAAAAGCCATTTGCGCGCCATCGAGGCGACGAGTTCGGGCCGGTTCAACGATGAGATCGTCGTCGTTCCCTCGCGCGGCGCCGATGAGGAAGGCGACGGGCCGCCGCATGAAACCGACGAGGGCATCCGCTACGACGCCTCGCTCGAAGGCATTGCCAGCGTGAAGCTGCTCAGGGAAGGCGGACGCATCAGCGCGGCCAACGCCAGCCAGATCTGCGACGGGGCGAGCGGCGTCATCGTGGTCAGCGAACAGGCCCTGAAGGAACTTGGCGTTGAGCCGATGGCGCGCATCCACCATATGAGCGTGATCGGGCACGACCCGGTCATCATGCTCGAAGCGCCGATCCCGGCAACCGCGCGGGCACTCGAAAAGACCGGCATGCGGATCAGCGAAATCGACCTGTTCGAAGTGAACGAGGCCTTCGCGCCGGTGCCGCTCGCCTGGCTCCAGGAAACCGGGGCAGACCCCGAGCGCATCAATGTGAATGGCGGCGCCATCGCGCTCGGCCATCCGCTCGGCGCGTCGGGCACCAAGCTGATGACGACCCTGCTGCACGCGCTGAAACATCGCAACAAGCGCTATGGGCTGCAGACGATGTGCGAAGGCGGCGGTCTTGCGAACGTCACCATCGTCGAAAGGCTCTAGGCATCACTCTTCGGGGTGATGCGCCAAACGAGGAATGTAAGAAAAAGAAGCCGTCGCGCGCCTTCGGGGGGCTGAACGTCGCGCAGAAGAAAGACGGACGGATGGGTGTTGAGGAAGCGGCAAATCCGCTGCTAGGGAGAGGAGCGCTTGAATGTCTCGGAGCGTGCTGAGAGTCCACGTCGACCCCGACAAATGTCAGGGTCACAACCGGTGCAAGGCACTGGCCCCCGAACTCTTCGAACTCGACGAATACGGAAATGCGAGAGAGATCGGCGACGGAATGGTTCCGCCGCACCTTGAGGAGAAGGCCGCCCTCGCGCGCGCCAACTGTCCGGAATTCGCCGTTGTGATTACCGAGGATTGAGGAGACCAAGCCGATGACCGATGCAACAGTCGCGCAAGGACGTCCGCCGGCCAGCGATTGGACGAATGATTGGGATCACCTCGATCCTCGCTGGCGCAACAATCCCTATCCGATCTGGGACGAACTGCGCGGCAAGTGCCCGATCGCCCACACCAACCGCTTCATGGGCGCCTATCTGCCGACACGCTATGAGGATGTGAAGGCCATCGCCTACGACACGGAACACTTCTCGTCACGCCGTGTCGTGGTGCGTGAATATCGTCCTGACAAGATCATACCTTCGCCGCCGATCACCTCCGATCCACCGCATCACAAAGCGCTGAAGCAGCTGCTGCTGCCGCCCTTCACGCCGGACGAGATCGCCAAGATCGAGCCGAAGGCTCGCCGCATCTGCAACGAGCTGATCGACAGGTTCATCGCCGACGGTCATTGCGATCTCGCGCAACAATATAGCCGCCACATCCCGGTGCGCGTCATCGCCTATATGCTTGGCGTGCCGGAGGATGATGGTGATCTGTTCATCCGCTGGATCTACGAAATCCTGGAGCTCGGCATCACCAATGACGAGGTCGATGTGGAAGGGCCTCGGCGAGATGACCATGTACTTCATGGCGGAGCTGGAGAAGCGCAAGGCGCGCCCAGCGACGATCTGATCACCAAGGTGATGAACGCCAAGATCAATGGCGAGCCCATTTCCAGCGATCTGGCGCTTGGGATGCTGCGCCTGCTGCTGATCGCCGGCATCGACACCACCTGGAGCGCCATCGGCGCTTCGCTGTGGCATCTGGCCAAGACGCCCGCCGACGCGCAGCGGCTGGTCGACGAGCCCGAGTTGATGCCGACCGCGATCGAGGAACTTCTGCGCGCCTACGCGCCGGTGACGATGGCGCGCGAGGTGATGCAGGACACCGAGATCAATGGCTGTCCCATCAAGGCCGGCAATATGGTGCTGCTGTCCTTCCCGTCGGCGAACCGGGATCCGGGGATGTTTCCTGACGCCGACAAGGTCGTCATCGACCGCAAGGAGAATCGCCATGCCGCCTTCGGCCTAGGTATCCACCGCTGCGTCGGCTCCAATCTGGCGCGGATGGAGATGACGGTCGCCATCGAGGAATGGCTGAAGCGAATCCCGCGTTTCGGCCTCGATCCCGCCAAGCCCGTGACCTGGTCGGAGGGGACGGTGCGCGGCCCGCGTGCCTTGCCGATCATCATCGGGTGATCGGCCGGATTTAGAGCCCGCAGAAGAGCATCCCGGATGCCCCCGCGCGTCCGGGATTGGCATGTGCATCGAGGGAGGCGATGAACGCCTCAGGACGACAAAGAGCAGCCGCAGAAGGCCGTCTTGCATCGTCCGGCCTTGAGCTAGTGGCTTGCTTGGGCGGGCGCCGCCGCTCCGGGCTGCTCCGGACGGCGGATGATCATCGCCAGGATCACCAGACCGGCGAAAAGCACCGTGAACAGCATGAAGATGTCCGCGAACGCCATCACCAAAGCCGCTCGATGCAGCATACCGGACAGCTGCTTGAGCGCCATCGGTTCAGCGGCGGCGCCGAAATCCCGGAATCGCTCGGTCATGCCCTGGAGCGCCTCCACAGCGGGCTGCCGAGCCCAGTTCACACTCTCCTGCAGCCGCGCGAAATGCAGGGCCGAGCGATCGGTCAGCAGCGTATTCAGCGTGGCGAGCCCCACCGCGCCACCCAGATTGCGGGTCAGGTTGAACACGGCGGACGCATCCTTGACGCGCTCGGGCGGCAGCGTTCCCAGCGCGACATTGTTGATCGGTATCATCGCCATCATCAAGCCGAAGCCGCGGAGGATTTGCGGCCAGAACAATTCCCAGAAATCCCAGACGCCGGTCAGATGCGACATCTGCCACGTGCCGATCGCGAAGCTGACGAAGCCGGTAATCATGATGAAGCGCGGATCGACCCGGCCGATCAGCCGCCCGACGATGGGCGTCGTAAGAAACATGGCGATGCCGGTGACGAACATCGTCTCGCCGATCATCAGGGCATTGTAGCCGCGGATCTGGGCGAGATAGACCGGGTAAAGATAGGTGAGACCATAAAGCGCGGTGCCGGCAATGAAGTTGAACAGCGAACCGACCGCATAATTCCGGTTGGAAAAGGCTTTCAGATCGACGATCGGATATTGCGTGGTGAGCACGCGCCAGAAAAAAGCCACTGCCGAGACGGCCGAAATGACCGCGAAGCCCAGCACGGCCTGATCGTCGAACCAATCGTTGCGCGGGCCTTCCTCAAGGATGTATTGCAGCCCGCCCAGAAAGCTCGCCATGGTAAGGAAGCCGGTCCAGTCGAAATGGCGCAACAGGCCGAAATCGGGTTCATCGAAATCGATCAGCGTCAGCGCCGCGATGGTGACGAGGATGCCGGGAATGACATTGATGAAGAACAGCCAGTGCCAGGAAAGCTGTTCGGTCAGATAGCCGCCCACGGTTGGGCCGACAGTCGGGGCGAGCGTCACGACGAGGCCGATCATCGGGGTGATCAGGCCCATGCGCGAGCGCGGGAAAATCAGATAGGCGGAGGCGAAGACGGTCGGGATCATGCCGCCGCCAAGGAACCCTTGCACCACCCGCCAGAAGATCATTTCGTCCAGGCTGGTCGACGTGCCGCACATGAAACTGGCGAAGGTGAAGCCCGCCGCGGCACCGGCGAAGAGGATCCGGGTGCCGAGGGCGCGCGACAGAAATCCGGAAAGCGGGATCATGATGACTTCGGCGATCAGATAGGAGGTCTGCACCCAGGTGATCTCGTCGGGGCTGGCCGAAAGCCCAGCCTGAATCTCGCTCAGCGATGCCGAGACGATCTGGATGTCCAGAATCGCCATGAACATGCCGAACACCATGCAAATGAAGGCCACGAACCGCTTCGGGTCGATACGGTCGGCATCTGCGCGGGCGACCGGCTGCGCCGCCGGAATGGATGTGGCGCCTTGCACATTCAGAGTATGAATGTTCGACATGACTGCCAGCCTCAGCGCGGGGCGGTGACTGCCGGAGGCTGCATCTCGGCCTGCGCGGCGATCGGCGTCGCCGGTTTCGCCCTTCGTCTCGACGCTCACATAGACCGACATGCCGGGGCGGAGCAGGTCGTGCTCATCCGCACGCTGCTCGACGCGGATCCTGACCGGGACGCGCTGGACGACCTTGGTGAAGTTGCCCGTCGCATTCTCCGGCGGGAGCAGCGAAAAAACCGAACCGGATGCGGGCGCTAAGCTCACGAGGCGGCCCTGAAACATATGATCGGGCATGGCATCGACTTGGATATTGACGAGCTGATCCGGCACGCAGCCGGCGGAGTTGCGTCTCCTTGAAGTTGGCGTCGATATAGACATGATCGAGCTGGACGAGGCTGGCGAGCCGCTGGCTGGGCTGGACGAAATCGCCCTTCTGCACAGCGCGATTGCCGATCACCCCATCGAAGGGCGCGCGAATGATCGTGAATGAGAGATCGCGCTCCGACATGGTCAGGGCGGTCTGCAATTGGCTGAGTGTCCGCTCGGCTTCGACCTTCTGGGCCTTTAGCACCTCACCGCTGGCGATGGCGGCCTCGATCGCTGCCTTGCCGCTTTGGACCGTGGCGATCATGCGGGCGTTGTTGGCTTCGGCCTGTTCCAGCGTCTGGCGGCTGGAAAAGTCGCGGGTGGCGAGGTCTTTCTGACGGTTGAGCTCGAGCGTGGCACGCTTGGCATCCGCTTCCGTCGCGGTGAGCTGCGCCCGCGCCTGATCGACATTGGCTTGCTGAGCATCGATCTGCCGTGCGATGCGCTCGATCCCGGCTTGCTGTACGGCGATCTTGTCCTTTGCCGTCTGCACGGCAAGCTGGTAGTCGCCATCGTCGATCCGCGCGATGATATCGCCGGCCTTTACGCGGCTGTTGTCCGTCACTTCGACGGCAGTCACATAGCCGGAAACCTTGGTGGATAGTGTCGCGATGTCGGCGTGGATATAAGCGTCGTCCGTGGAGATCTGGAACCGTCCGACCGTCCACCATTGGTAGCCGTAATAGAGTCCTGCTGTAAGAACGAGTATCGCCACCACCATGGCTACCGTCCGCCGCATTCCCCCTGGCTTAGCAGGCTTTACAGCCGCAGTCGGTGCGACAGTGGTATCGGGCAGCGGGCGCTCGGCCGCTGGAGAGCGGCTTTCCGGTGCTTGCAAATATTGGCGAACCGGGCCTGGGTGATCCGCTGCTTCCGTATCCGCGGGCGTCCCGTCCGGCTCGTTTCGCGGCCGTAACGGTCTGCCTGATTGTGGGTGTCACCTGGCTTTTCATACTCAGGCACTCCGGCACGCGGTTATTGACCGAACCGTTCAGTTCACTATTTAATATACCGTGCTGATCGAGAGAATTCAACCCTGACCGAACGGTTCGGTAAGATTTCTGGTCAGTCAAGCGATTTTGTCCTATGAGTAGTGCCATGGCTCCAATTTCCGGGATATCCCTAGCGCCCCACGAGATCCAAAAGGACCGCGCCAAATGCCGCCAGATCATGGACGGCGCCCGCACCGTGTTCCTTGAGAAGGGTTTCGACGCCGCCAGCATGGGCGAAATTGCCCGCCAGGCAGGCGTCTCCAAAGGTACGCTCTACGTCTATTTCGAGAGTAAAGAGGAATTGTTCGAGGCGATTTTCGAGGAAGAAAGCCGGGCGCAGGCCGAGCAGGTCTTTGCACTCGATCACGGTGACCGGAATGTGGAAGCGGTGCTGACGCGGCTTGGCTGCGACTTCGTGCGCTTCCTGTGCGATCCGGCAAGACTATCCTCGCATCGCACAGTGCTTGGCATCGCGGAGAGAATGCCGGCGCTCGGCCAGCGCTTCTATGAGGCCGGACCCGCAACCGGCGTGGCGCGCGTCTGCCGCTATCTGGAAGCGCAGGTTGCGGCCGGGGTGCTGCAAATTGAAGACTGCGAGCTGGCGGCGGCGCAGTTTCTGGATGCCTGCCCGTCGACGATGTTCAAGCCGATGATGTTTTCGTCCGCTCCCCCGCCCACCGACCAGCGCATCCGCCATGTGGTGGCTGCCGCCGTCCGGGCATTCATTGCGGCCTATGCCCGGCGCCCCGCATAATAGGCCACGTTCGGCGCCGTTAGTCCCGGTTCCGCGCCGTTAAAGGATAAACTTGCTCAGATCGGTGTTCCGCGCAAGATCGCCAATGTGCCGCTGCACGTAATCTTCGTCGATCGTCACCGCGCTGGTGCCGCGATCCGAAGCCTCGAAGCTTATTTCGTCGAGCACACGTTCCATTACCGTTGACAGCCGCCGCGCGCCGATATTCTCCACGCTGGAATTGACCTGCACGGCAATATCGGCGATCGCGTCTATGCCGTCCTCCGTAAAGGTTAGCGTCACGCCCTCGGTCGCCATCAGCGCGATGTATTGCTTGATGAGACTGGCCTGCGGTTCGCGGAGGATGCGGCGGAAATCGTCGCGAGTGAGCGCGTTCAGCTCAACCCGGATCGGCAAGCGGCCCTGCAGTTCGGGGAGGAGGTCAGAGGGCTTGGCCACATGGAAAGCCCCCGATGCGATGAAGAGGATGTGGTCGGTCTTCACCGGCCCGTATTTGGTCCCGACAGTAGTGCCCTCGATCAGCGGCAGCAAATCGCGCTGCACGCCCTCGCGGCTGACATCGGCGCCCATCCGCTCGGAGCGCGCGCAGATCTTGTCAATTTCGTCAATGAAAACGATGCCGTTATTCTCGACGACCTTGATCGCCTCCTGGATGATCTGGTCGTTGTCGAGCAGCTTGTCGGACTCCTCGTTGATCAGCAGCGCATAGCTGTCTTTCACCGATGTCTTGCGCTTCTTGGTGCGCCCGCCGAACGCCTTGCCCAGCATCTCGTTAATATTGATCATGCCGATCTGGCTGCCGGGCATTCCTGGGATTTCGAAGCTCGGCATGCCGGAGCCTGTGTCCGTGACTTCGACCTCGATTTCTTTATCGTCCAGCTCACCCGAGCGCAGCCGCTTGCGAAAGCTTTCGCGCGTGGAGGGCGAGGAGTTCGGACCGACCAGTGCCGTGATGACACGCTCCTCGGCCAGCAGATGCGCATTGGCCTGGACTTCGTTGCGCCTGCCGTCACGCACAAGGCTGACGCCAATTTCCAGAAGATCACGGATGATCTGATCGACATCGCGGCCGACATAGCCGACCTCGGTGAATTTGGTCGCTTCCACCTTCAGGAACGGCGCATTCGCGAGCTTGGCCAGACGGCGCGAAATTTCCGTCTTGCCGACCCCGGTCGGGCCGATCATCAGGATGTTTTTGGGCAGCACTTCCTCACGCAAGTCGCCTTCGAGCTGCTGGCGTCGCCAGCGGTTCCGCAGCGCGATGGCCACAGCCCGCTTGGCCGCGTTCTGACCGACGATGTAGCGGTCGAGTTCGGAAACAATTTCGCGGGGGGAGAAATCAGTCATGATTAATCTGTTCTTAGGGTTGGCAGGCGGCGAGCCAATGCGGGCGGTATGAGGGCGTTGACGGCGGTGCGGCGCAGCGTCCGCCATCCGACGCCGAGCAGCACAAGCGAGCCGCCAAGGATGAGGAGGGTTATGGCGAGCACCGTGGTCTCCTGAGCCGCCGTATTGCGGATGACGACGAACAAGGCGGCGCCGAAATAAAACAGCCCGGCTACAAGGAGTGCGCGCCGATCGATCACGAGCGCGACGAAGGCGAGGGCGAAAATGACGACCATGGTGAGCAAAGCCGCAGATAGACTGAGATCGGTAACTTTGTCGGTCCAGACAAAGCCGATCGCGGCGTGCACGATCAGCGGGGCTGCGCTCAAATGCAGCCAGAAAGCATTGTCGGCCGCGACGGTACGGCGCTCGGGGTCCTTGAGATCGAAGTTGATCGCCAAGGCGAAGGCCAGCAGGCCGAGGATGAGAAAAACCAGCTTCAACTGGGGAAAGGACGAGCCGAAAACGGTCATCACCCCGGCGGCTATGACAGCCACGAGCTGTGCAAGTGTAAAAGGCAGCCGAAAGCGGAGATAGAACAGCGCGGAGCTGAGGAACATGCCGATAGGCATAAGAAGCGGCGTGTATCTCGTGACGGCCACATTCTCGGGCTCCGGCCATAGGGACGGGTTGTTCAGCCCGATCAATAGCGCCGCGAAACCACCCGCCACGCCAAAGGCGATCGAGAGGGCGATGCTTGGCAGCGTCAGCCGCTTGGCCCTGGTGAAATATTCCGCCAGCACCCATGCCGCGATGCCGACGGCATAGGGCCAGGCAGAGACCGTCGCCAGTCGCGCCGTATAGCCGATGCCGACCAGCAGTAAGGTAACGCCGATAGTCAGGAAGACGTCGTGAAGCCCACGCACGAAACGAATGGATTCTGCGTCGTCCAGCTCGTAGTCATGGATGCCATGTGACGCGCGGTATCGAGCAAGAAATTCGGCCAGCCGCTCGGCGTCCGATCGCCCGATGACGCCCGCACCGACTGCCGCACTTAACTCGTCACTGCTCGGCATTGAGCGATTCTACGATCAGGTTGCCATTGGTATAGACGCAAATATCGGCGGCGATGGCCATGGCCTTGCGCGCGACCGTTTCCGCGTCCATGTCGGTTTCGTAGAGCGCGCGGGCGGCCGCGAGAGCGTAATTCCCGCCCGAGCCGATGCCCATCACGTTCATCTCCGGCTCCAGCACATCGCCGGTGCCGGTCAACACCAGCGTTTTGCTGCGGTCGGCGACGATCATCATGGCTTCCAACCGGCGCAAATAGCGATCGGTCCGCCAGTCCTTGGCCAGATCGACGCAGGCGCGCATGAGCTGCTCGGGATATTGTTCGAGTTTGGATTCCAGCCGTTCCAAAAGTGTGAAGGCGTCAGCGGTCGCACCGGCGAATCCGGAAATCACGTTGCCCTTGCCGAGGCTGCGCACCTTGCGGGCATTGCCTTTGATGATTGTCTGCCCGAGCGAAACCTGGCCATCGCCCGCGATAACCACCCTATTGCCCTTGCGGACCGTGAGGATCGTGGTGCCATGCCAATGCGGAAAGGTGGAGGTGTGTTCGGTCATTACATCGGACTTGAGAAAGCTTCGTAGCATATTGTAAACGGTGTATCCGATATCAAGCTTGCGCTGCTAAGGTGCAACCGCGATTGAGGAACGAGGATACAGCGTTCCTCGTTTTTCCACTTACCGGCGACCCGGCGCTCATACCGGACGGACACCATGCGCAAAGCCAGTATCAACCGCAAGACGAAAGAAACCCAGATCGCCGCCGACGTGACCCTCGACGGAACGGGCTCGTTTGACATCAACACCAGCATCGGTTTCCTGGATCATATGCTGGAGCAGCTTTCGCGTCACTCGCTGATGGACATCAGGCTGCATGCTCAGGGCGATCTGCATGTGGACCAGCATCACACGGCGGAGGACAGCGGTATCGTTCTTGGGCAGGCCGTGGCGAGGGCGCTCGGGGAGAAACACGGCATCACGCGCTATGCGTCCGTCTATCTGCCAATGGACGAGGCATTGACGCGCGTCGCTCTCGATATTTCCGGCCGGCCATTCCTGGTTTGGAAAGTTCGCTTTCCCGCAGCGAAGCTCGGCGACATGGATACCGAGCTGTTTCGTGAATGGTTCCAGGCTTTCGCGCAGAATGCCGGGATCACTTTGCACGTGGAAAACCTGTACGGCGAGAACTCGCACCATATCGCGGAAACTTGCTATAAGGGCCTGGCAAAGGCGCTGAGGGCGGCCATGGCGATCGACGCCGCGCTCGAAGGGCGGTTGCCGACCACCAAAGGTACGCTTGGCGGCTAGCCATCATCGCGGGAATGGAGAAAGGACAGCCGGTGCAGACGTATACCGTTTTTGAACCGCGCGTCGGTCCCGAGGATATCGAGGAGCGCGCCGGCAAATTAGTGTTCGTGAAAGAGGGGCTTGCCTTTTGGGCGTTGATCGCCCCGGCAATATGGCTGCTGGTCAATCGGGTTTGGTGGGGGCTCCTGGCTTATGTCGTTCTCAGCGCCTTGCTGGTCGGCTCGCTGATGGCGATCGGAGCGAGCGAGCAGGCGATCGCCTGGGGCGGTTTGGTGCTCAACCTCATTTTCGCTTACGAGGCGCGCGACCTCTATCGCGGGGCGCTGGAGCGGAGAGGCTATCAGCTTATCGGCGTCGTGTCGGGCAGGAATCTGGAAGAATGCGAAAGGCGCTTCTTGCAGGAATGGCTGCCTGAAGCTCGCGGCCAGCGCTCGCGGCTGATGGCGATGTCCGGAATCGGCGCTGCCGTGCCGGGCACGCCGTCGCGTCTGCAGGGCGAGCAGGTAATTGGGATGTTCCCGGCTCATGGCGGGTAGCCGGCCATGAATTTCGCTATTGTCGATTACGGTTCAGGCAATCTGCATTCCGCCGCCAAAGCGTTTGAGCGCGCCGCGGCTGAGTCCGAAACCGGCCACACCATCCGGGTGACCGCCGATCCGGACGTGGTGCGCCGCGCCGAGCGGATTGTGCTGCCCGGCGTCGGGGCCTATGCCGATTGCTGGGCGGGACTGAATGCCGTGGACGGCATGATCGAGGCGCTGGACGAATGCGTCATGCGGGGCGGCAAGCCATTTCTCGGCATCTGCGTCGGCATGCAGCTCCTCTCCGAGCGCGGCCATGAATATCGCGTCACCGAAGGCCTCGGCTGGATCAAGGGCGAAGTGCGGCTGATCGAGCCGAACGAACGCGGCGCTAAAGATCCCGCATATGGGCTGGAATACGTTGAATGTGAGTGATGGATCACCCGCTCCTGAGAGGCATACCAGCAGGGAGAGACGGCTGGCATGCCTATTTTGTGCATTCATACGGATTGATGAATGCGGAGCAGGACGAGTTGGTCGCCGAGACGGAATATGGTGGTCCCATTACGGCAATCGTCGCAAAGGGCAATGTTGCCGGTACTCAGTTTCACCCCGAGAAAAGTCAGAAGCTGGGCCTCAGGCTGATTGCAAATTTTCTTCAGTGGCGGCCGTAAGCAGCCGCGATTCGGTGCGCGGCAATTCGTTGGAAAGCACGTTGGCGAGAAGCTTCACCGGCGCCCGTTCATAGGCCGAGATTGCGCTCATCCGGCAGGGCGCACCCGGGGCGATATCCATGCCGGCGATGTCCTCACCGGCCTCGCGGATATAAAGCTTGTCGCCGGTGATCAGATGATCGCCGAGGAAACCGCGGATCTCAGCCGCCGATAGATCGGTCTCGATGATCCAGAGATTGGCAAGCGGATGCTCCCAATCCTCGCCCAGCCGCTTGATCTCGGCGGTCAAGTCGGAATAGTTGTTGCCGGGCCGATAGAGGTCATAGGAAATGATGTAGCGCCGCATGAGGTCCCAAGTCCGATCCAAAATTTCGGAAAACTCAGCTCCAGACGCGGGTACAAAAAGGAGCGCACACTTACGCTCGAATTAACGGTTTGAGTGTCGCAGATCGGTTGTGGCTCATTTTAGGCGGATACTTAACGGATGATCCTTTTTCCGGCCATCGATTTAAAAGACGGCCAATGCGTCCGCCTCCGCCAGGGCCTGATGAGCGAGGCGACGGTGTTTGGGGATGATCCGGCGGCACAGGCGCGCGCCTTTGAAAAGCTCGGCTTCGAATATCTGCATGTCGTTGATTTAAATGGCGCTTTCGAGGGAGAGCCGGTTAATGTCGTGGCGGTCAGATCGATATTACATAGCCTATCAATTCCGATGCAGCTCGGCGGCGGAATTCGGATCGCTGGCGCAGATCGAAAACTGGCTGAATGAAGGTGTCGCCCGTGTCATTTTGGGCACTGTCGCTGTGCGCGACCCGCAGCTCGTGCGCGAATCCGCGACCGCGTTTCCTGGGCGAGTCGCGGTCGGCATCGATGCGCGTGACGGCCGCGTTGCGATCGAGGGCTGGGCGGAAAGCAGCGAGCTGTCGGCAACCGAGCTGGCGCGGCGGTTCGAGGATGCCGGCGTCGCGGCGATCATCTATACGGACATCTCGCGGGACGGTCTCTTGACCGGCCTCAACCTCGAAGCGACGGCCGCATTGGCGCGCGACGTTTCGATCCCGGTGATCGCTTCCGGCGGACTTGCCGGCATCGAGGACATCAAGCGCTTGGCGCAACCCGAATTCTCGATGCTGGCCGGAGCCATTGCGGGCCGCGCACTCTACGATGGCCGGCTCGATCCAGCCGAGGCGCTGGCGTGCTGGGCAGCAAAGGAAGCAGCATGACGAGCATCGACCTGATCTATGCAACTTGGCCGAATGTACCCGCCGGGGCGAAATGGTACAAATTCGCCGACGCGGCGCGGGCGGGCGGCTTGACGACAAGTCTTCAGCAGGGCGGTCACGATGTGCGGGAGCATGTCCTCGCGGTGGAAGGCCGGATGGCGCGGCGGATCTGAGAGCGGCATTCCAGCTTGGCGCCGAAATTGCCGCCAAGGTTCGGGAGAGCGTCGCGCGGGGCGGTTTCCCGATCCTGATTTGCGGGAGCTGCTCCGTTGCGGCGCTCGGCGTGATCGCCGGACTGGGAAATGACGGCACGGGCATTCTCTGGATGGACACCCATCCCGATCTCAATACGCCGGAGACGACGATCAGCGGATTGTTCGAGGGCATGGCCCTCTCCAAGGTGCTCGGCGCCTGCTGGCAGCGGATGTCGCACGAGATTACCGGGTTGCAGCCGCTTCCGGCGCGGAATGCCTGCCTCTATGATTGCAGGGACACCGACCCGGCGGAGCGGGAGATCATCGAGCACGACGCCATCCGGCGCGCGCAGGACAGCGAGTCGGCGGCCTCGGCCTTACGCCACTGCGCCCGCGTTTACCTGCATCTCGACATGGATGTGCACGACTCGGCGTATTTCCGCGCCAATGGCTACGCGTTTCCGGGCGGCCCTTCGCCGGAGAAGGTGCGTCGCGATCTGGTGGGCCTGGTTGAGGGAATTGCCGGTTGCGGCATTGTCGCTGACGAGCCTCGACTCCGGATCTGCCGGACGCCGAAAAGGCGCTCGCCTGCGCCGCCGCGCACATCAAGGCCGTCTGTGACGCGCGTGAGGCTGTGTGATGCTGAAAACCCGCATCATTCCTTGCCTGGACGTCAAGGACGGCCGCGTCGTCAAGGGCGTCAATTTTGTCGATCTGCGCGATGCGGGCGACCCGGTCGAGGCCGCCGCCGCTTATGACGCGGCCGGAGCCGATGAGCTCTGCTTCCTCGACATCACCGCAAGCCATGAGGACCGGGCGACGATTTTCGACGTCGTCAGCCGCACCGCCGAGCGCTGTTTCATGCCGCTGACAGTCGGCGGAGGCGTGCGCGAAACCGAGGACATCCGCAAGCTGCTGCAAGCGGGCGCCGACAAGGTGTCGATCAATACGGCGGCCGTGAGCGACCGGCAGTTCGTCGCGCGCGCGGCGGAGAAATTCGGCGTGCAGTGCATCGTCGTCGCCATCGACGCCAAGCGCGTATCCGCCGATGGCGAACCGCTGCGCTGGGAGATTTTCACCCATGGCGGGCGCAAGCCGACCGGCATCGACGCCGTTGCCTATGCCCGCGAAGTCGTCGAACTGGGCGCGGGCGAAATCCTCCTGACCTCGATGGACCGCGACGGCACGCGAGCCGGGTTCGATATCCCGCTCACCCGCGCCATATCCGATGCGGTGACGGTGCCCGTGATCGCCTCGGGCGGCGTCGGCACGCTCGACCATCTGGTGGAAGGCGTGCGGGAGGGCCATGCCAGCGCGGTGCTTGCCGCCTCCATCTTCCATTTCGGCGACCACACGATCAGCGAGGCCAAGCGTCACATGGCTGCCGCCGGCATCGCCATGCGCCTGGATTGACGCGTCGGCGCGCTAAAGCATAGTCGCTTCAAGCGGCTGTAGGCAGTGCGTAATATTTACGCGCAAAAGTCAGCGACACAGTTGCCGATACTGCCGGCGCCCGACACGTCATACAGAACCTGCCGCTGCAGAATGCATGTGGTAAACCACTCACCATATACATTGGCATGGCCGCACAAATGATATGAGCGTTCCAGCTCTTGCCGCAAAGGCTTTATCGTTGGATCGGGTATACCCGTTCGCTTTTCATCTTCTGATGGCGCCGCGTCCAGTTTATTATTCTTCCATCCGTCTGCTCAAAGATCATCGTTTTCCCACTGCGCAGTGTGAGAATAAGTTTATCCCCACGTATTGCATGTTCGACCATTTGACAATCCCCGGCGTCGCAACAATTGGTTGTTGCGTAAGGGTCATATCCCTTGGGGAAACTCATTCCACCGTGCCTTTGCTCGCTCGAGACTGGCGGGAATCTATTGGAATGATCTTCCACATGTCCGAGGTCTGAATCGATTCCATCCCGCTAAGACGATCCCGCAAACTATAATCAAAATCCTGAAATATAAAATCAATATTCTCCCATATCTTAGTGCAATACCGCAATATACAGCGATAGATCACAGTCTATTTCCTGAAAAAGCAGCAAGAAAATGCTGTAATCATCGCATGATTTCATTGGAAATTTCTACGTATTTTCTTTTGAATCTTGTCACCAGCAAGTTACTTCTAGCGCGCTAGATCTCCGTATTGCTTCTCGCGCCGCTGCCGCTGCATGATGCGCCGGGCTTAAGGATCAGCGCGCTAATCGAGCCGGCCCGCCTCGCCGGATCTCGGATGGTTCCCGCGCGCCGCGTCCAGTGAGGCTCCCTGTGGATTGCGCCTGAATGGTCTGCCCCGCTGCTGGCTAACCCTGTGGCAATCAATCAACATTTAACGAATTGATTCGCGGCAGGCAGGCGGGGACGCAAACAGCATGGCGAGCGCAGCTTTGGGCTATTCGGAATATACGGTCGATCTCTGGTGGACCGATCTGAACGCCACCGAGATTGGCATTTTCCAGCATTCCCGGCACCGGGCGAAAAGCCGGCAATTCAGCAAGGATTCCGACGTCATCGGCGCAGTTGACGTCAATGGCGAGCGCACCGGGCTCCTCACCTATCGCCGCGGCCTTTGGGAGGAGGCCGAGGGGATGAGTAAGCGGCTGGTCGTCAAGCTATTCTCCGAGGAGATGAGCTGGCGCGGCACCCTCGACATGCTTATGGGCCGGAGCCTGCAATTGACGCTAGGCGCGCACGGCTTTCCGGTGGCGGCGTTCAGCCTCAAGATTGCTGGCCATGAGCAGATCATCAATGTCGAACGCTCGGCGCGCAAATGGCCGTTCATCCCGGAGGATTATTCCTTTTTCCTCCTCGACGACAAAAAAGCGCGGTTCTACCGGCTGCGGCGGGATTGGATCAGCATCGGCGCGGATTACACGCTTTACGATGAAAAAGGCGAACGCGTCGGCCATTTGAACGGGCGGGTGCTGAATCTCGGTGGGCGCTGGGATGTGCAGATCAGAGACGATCACGCCAATAGCAGGTTGAACGGCATCCTCCAGCTATTCTGCGGAATGCTGCGCTTTCGCGCGGCCTGCGAACGCCACATCCGCGGGCTAAGCCGGGAGATCAGGCGCGGCAAACTCGATGCGGAACTGGAAACGCATGAGATAGATCTCTACCAAAATCCGCGCCGGACGAATTCCTAGCCGGTTTTCCGTCCGGTGCGATTTGTCCCATGACTTGACGCTGGCATCCGAACCCAGCGGAGTCCGCTTTGCCGATGCTTATTTTTGGCGCCGGGGTAGCCGTCGACCCGTGGGCATAGTAGGGTGTCCAATGGGTTAATTGGCGACAACTCCCCTGATACTGGTATATTGTAATACAGGTATATTGCATGGTCGATAATGCCTCCGTCAGCGGGCTCACGCCCCCTCCGGGCGATCGCCACATCGTCACCATTCTGTTCGCCGACGTAATCTCATCCACAAAACTGACGGCCGAGCTCGATCCCGACGACGTCAGGGAAATCCTGGATCACGCGACGAGCGTGATGGCTAATGCCGTTCGCACCTATGCCGGGTCTGTCGTGAGATTCCAGGGCGACGGGATCGAGGCAGTTTTCGGAGCTCCTCGGCCGGCAGAGGATCACGCTCTGCGCGCCTGTCTCGCTGGCCTCGCAATTCAGAAGGCTTTCGCGCTCGATCCTATCCCCAGGCACACCGGGGCCGCCCGGCTGAAAGACCCATTACAGGTCCGCGTCGGTATTCATTCAGGCCTCGTGATCGTGCGCGAGATGAACAGCGATCTCGGCCATGGAATCGACCTGCTTGGTGCACCCGTCTCGCTGGCCGCCTTGGCCGAAAAGATCTGCCCCGCCGGTGTCGTAACCGCAACCGCGGCAACGGCGGATCTTGCCGGCTCGTTTCTGGAGTGGACGCCATTCGAACCTGCCGGACACGAACTGGCCGGCCGCTACAAATTCGTCAACGTTTTGAACGTCAATCTTTCCGCCACCAGGATCCTGCCGGAGCCCAATCCGACGGGTGACCTTTTCGTCGGCCGCATCGCTGAACAGCAAGCGATACTTCGCGCGTTGAACGACGCATCACACCGCGGAAGGATCGTCGCGCTCGTCGGCGACGCTGGGATCGGCAAGAGCAGGCTGTCGGTCGAGATTGCGCGCACGGCCGCCGCACGGCAGCTGCCGGTCAGTCAGCTCAGAGGCTTGTCGCTGGTGCAGGCGACGCCCTACGCACCAATTCCCGCCTTCCTCCGCTCGCTGTTAGGGCTCGAAGATGTGCCCGACAAAGAGGCCGCCGCGGCGATGGCGGCAAATCTCGACCTTCGCGCGTCCGAAACCGCCGGCCTATTCGAATTGCTCGGAGCGGAGAGCGGTTCGGCGGGGAGTCGGGTGACCGAGAACGCGCAGGAGCGCAGGGAGAGGCTCCTCGATGCATTCTCCGCGATCGTTGCCAAGGCATGGGCAATGCGTCCCGCGTTTCTCCTTGTTGACGACTTTCATTGGCTCGACGCTGAAACAGTCGCTTGTCTCGCGCGGTTGGCGCGGCGGATCAGTAAGAGCCACGCATTCATTCTGCTCAACGGGCGGCCGGAAGCGCGCGAGGCCATGCGGCGACTGACAGACGAGATGATCGACCTGCCTCCGCTCGGAAAGGACGACCTGCTAAAGCTGGTCGCTTCACAGGCGCCGGAGATTGCGGAGGACGACGAACTCGCGGGCCGAATTGCGGAACGTTCAGGGGGTGTTCCCTTCGTCCTTGAGCAGATCCTCCGGGCGATGTCCCAGCATAGCGCCTCCTTCGACGACAGCATCCTCCCGACGAATGTGGAGTCGATGGTTCTGGCCCAACTCAACCGGCTGTCCGGTTCCGCGAAACAATTGGCGCAGATCGCCAGCATCATGGGTGAGGAAATCCACTACCCGCTGCTTGCCCGCGTAGCGGGCGGCTCATTCCAACGACCCAATGCGTTTGTGCGAGAACTCGTCGAAGGCGGCTTTTTCGCACCTGTGACCGCCGACACGATCCGGTTCAAGCACAGCCTTATTCGCGATGCGTGCCTCGACAGCATCGTCCGGCCGGAGCGTCGGCGGCTCCATGCTCAGGCACTGGCACGTTTCGAGGAGCAAGTCGCGTCGCTGTCCCCCTATTTCGAGCAGCTTGCGTATCACGCTGAGGGCGCCGGGCGTGACGAACTCGCTATCGAGTATCTCTGGAGCGCGAGCAAGAACGCTGCGCGGAACTCGGCAGTGCAGTCGCTGCAAGTCCTCTTCGAGCGCGCTATGGCCTGTTGCGAGCGGCTTGGCGCCGCGGGCGAAAAACGCGAGGTGGATTTCGTGCTCCTCGCTTTCGACGCCTTACAACAGCATGGCAAGCTGATGAATGTGGTTCCCCGGCTGGGCCGAACCGCGGATCTTGCCCAGCAGCAGGGAAGGAAGGACAAGGAGTGTCTGGCGCGAGCGCATCTCGCAACGGTCTTATGGTTCGATGCGCAACATGAACAAGGATGCGAGCTGGCCGAGAGAGCTGTCACGCTGGCGAGAGAGATCCAAGCGCTGCCGGCGTTGGTCTACACCCAGCTTACGCTTGCCAATCTTCGCTACGGCCGCGGCGATATTCCGCGTGCGATCGACTTGCTCAAATCCAACGTTGACTTTCTGGTCGGCGATCTGGAGCGGGCGCATCTCGGCGCCGTCGGCTTGCCCAGCGTAATGTCGCGCAGTTTTCTCGCCTGGTATCTGGTAGACATGGGCCGGTTTCAGGAAGCCGCCGACAACATCGGACGTGCTGTCGAGCTCGCAGATGAAGACGGTAGGCCCTATTCGCGTGTCCTTGCCCATCTGGCTAGAGGCCGCTTGAGCTACGCAAGAGGTGACTATGCCGCCGCAGTCGAGTTCGTGACCCCGGTGCGCGATTGGTGCTGGCAACACCGGATTTATGCGATGGAGCCCATCGTTACCGGACTCCTTGCATCCTCTCTCTGCCGGACAGGCGCAGACTCAGGCTGGACTCGCGGCTACGGAGGGCTCCCTCAGCAAGCAATTCTTTCGCGGCGCCGCGCGCATGGCGTGCTTCTATTTGTATGCCGGTCACGGCGAAGCGCTCTACGCTAATGGACACACAGCGCGCGGCTTGGAGATGATCGCCAAGGCTGTCCAACAGACGGAAATTCCGTACGATCCATGCATGTGCGTCCCAGCGCACCTCTTGCAGGGACAGACCTTGCTGTCAGCCGGCGAAATCGACCGGGCCCGACTTGATTTCAATCGGGGATTGGAGATCGCACTGGCAGTCGGCATGATCCCCTCCGCCGCGAGGGCACATGAAGGGCTGGCGCTTTGCAATCGCGATTTTTCCGATCGAGAGTTCAGACAGCACGCTGACACCGCGGCCGCCCTCTACGAGCAATGTGGTCTTCCGGTGCCGCCGGCGCTCCTGCGGGGAAATCGCGCTTCAGCTTAGAGCATGATCCGCAAAGGTCGGGACCGGTTTTGCGTAAAGATCATGCTTTGGCAAAAGGGTAGAGTGCCGTTCTGATTCCATCACGTCGCGGGACCAAACACCTAGCCGGGCTCAGCAGCCGGGGCTCTGATGGGGCTTTTTTTGGGGCGATTGGGATCGTATGGGTAGAATTTCAGCCGCAGCCCATAGTCCATGCGGGGTGGAAACTCGAAAATCTCACCATTTGGACCGGCAATGCGCGTCAGCCCCTCGAACCGCGCCGCCGCGCGAAACAGCTCTCCCATCACAACACTTCCCAACGGCTGGCCCCAGCAGCGATGCGCACCACACGGCGGTCCAAACAGCAGATATTTTTCAGGATCCCGCTCCGGCCAATTGCTCTGGCCATCGTCTGGCGTGTTGCAATTCGCCCGCGAGTTTCGGTCGCGCGAGTCTGGGTTCACGGACGGCGGTCGGCCCAGCGAGAATTTATTTGGCTGGGGGAAAATGCGGGGATCACGGCCTGCGACGCCCAGCAACGCGGCAACCCATTCGCCCTTGTGGATTTTCGCGCCGCTCGGCAGCTCGGTCGTCGTCTCGCAGCGGCGAAATATGGCTGGGGCGGACGGGAAAAGGCGCAACAATTCGTAGCCGAGCCGCTGCACGATATCGGGCCTATGCGAGAGGCGCCCTGTTTCGGGCTCTAGCCGCCCCGTGTCGGGCGTGGGCGTAGGTTCGAGAAGCTGCAGGAGCCTGTGCAGATCGAACTGAAATTCGAGCGCTCCCTGAAATCGCCTTCGAAAATGGCAGCGCGATATTCATGGCTATGGTGGTGATGACGTCGGCGAGAATGATGCGCACCTCCGCGAAATGCGCATCATAGTCATGGGCGGGCGCCAAACGCACGAGCTGCGCAAGAAGCGTCTTCGGGATGCTTGAAATCATCGAGCTGTCTTTGACGTTCCTCGGCGATTTTCTCGTCGATATAAGTGAGCATCTCGGACGTCGCCTGCGTTGCGAGCTCCGCCATCTCCCGCTTTCGCCAGATATTGCCGATGACATCCCCGAAAGCCAGGCGTGCCCACATCTGCATGGTGGCATAGCCCGGTTCCGCCACGCGCATGTCCTTGCGGCCCGTCAGCCAGTCGCCAGGGAGACTCATGACATTCCGCTTGGCAAACGGCATGGCGACGACAAGCTCACTGAGGTACTCGGGGCCCGAAAGACCCACATATTGCTGGATGATGCGATAGGGGATGTAAAAGGCGAGGTCCTGCAGAATGTCGATCCGGCCGGTCTGGGCGACCCGATGTTCGATGCCATCGACCGTTTCGCCAATGAACCTGCGGAGGTTTCCATTTGAGAGGTCGGTCCATTCCGACTGCGCGTCCCACGCGTCCTTCATGAGCTGTAATCTGCGCTTACGGGCGTCGTCGAGCGGCCCGCTCGGATCCATAGCCAGCAGCAGATTTCCGCCCCGTGTGATCTCCCGCGAGGCTTGCAGGTAATGAGCCACGGAGAAATTGAGGTCCGTGCGCGGCATTCCGCCGGTCGCGCGGCAATGATGAGGCATGTGACCACCCAGCACCTCGACCACATCGTCATAGTGGCCGACGAATACCATGGTACCGCCGGGCACATTGCGTCCCGTTTCACGCAACTCGTCCGGCATTCGGACGCGTATCGCGCTTCTAAATCGACACTCGGATGGAGCCTCCGAATCGGGGGTGGGTGGCAGGCACTTGTAGGACGCCAGAATTTCCATCGAATAGGTCTTCAGGATGGCTTCACTCAACAACCCGGTCGTTTCGGTACGGGCGGCCGAGAAGCGGCCCAATATTGTGCGCTCTACCTCGATAAGTTCTCCCTGGGAGAGCGCCTGTAGCGCCTTAATGCTCGGAACGAAGAAATAGTCACCGCCCTTTGTGGTGACGAAGGAGGGTATGCCACAGATCGGGGCGATCGCACCGGCCTCCAAAAATCTGTCGTGAACCCCCCCGCGGTTGGATCCGGTCAGAGGACAACGGCCTGCGCCGACTTGGCCGAGAAGCTCGCCGCGATTGAGCCAATCGCGCTAAATCACCTCGAACTGCAACTCTACGCGGGAGTTAGCTGCCACGAAAAGAAGTCCGCGTTGCCGTCCATCGCCGACCGAGCCTTCAAGGAGAGCTCCGCCATAGGCCATCCCTCGCCGAAGCAGGCGGTGGCGTTTGACATCGTCCCTGCCGCCTGTGTCGCGCGGATTGGCGCGCCGGATATGTGCGCCGATCGGACATTTCTGCCCCTGCGGGTCTTCGGTGAAATAGCGGAAGTCGTTGATGTCTCCATCCGCCCTGGGGCCTTCATAGGCGGCCTCGGCATTTGGGTGCCGAACCAGCGGAGCGCCGTTCCGCCACCGCCCGACCATTTGCGCGGCAAGGCGGTGCTGTCCTTGCGGGGTTTCCCTCTGGCTCGCCAGAAAAGTGCGAAAACCCGCCACGTCCTGCTCAAGCTTGCGGAAGACGAGGTAGGTTCCACCTTCGCGCAAGACTGTGTTCACCGGCTGATCGGCAGTGAGCCCATCCTCATCGGGCACGCCAAGATAAAGCTCGCCTCGCGCAACCGGCGCCCAGGTGCCGTCCATCGCCGGCCGGCCGCCGCCCCGCCGCGGTGTTTTCGCATTGAGATTGACAAAGGGCTGGCTGATGCCGTCGCGAAATCCGAAATGCTCGACACGAGGCTTGCATCGCTTGAGCTCGTTCTCACTTACGGTGTAAGGGTCTTCGCCGAGTTCGATATGGACCACTTCAAATCCGAAGGGACGGAATAACATCGAAAGCGCCACTCGAAGGCGCAGGTC
The DNA here is from genome assembly GCA_963731855.1 of uncultured Alphaproteobacteria bacterium. GTDB lineage: Bacteria > Pseudomonadota > Alphaproteobacteria > Rhizobiales > Rhodomicrobiaceae > R-RK-3. Next base: position 594,823 of record CAVSXH010000009.1, read on the forward strand.
CCCCTTATTGAAATCCTCTACTTCGTCGCGCAGCTTATTCCAATACTTCGGATTGGCCTCTGTTATATCGAAATAGGCGGTAAGCAGCCCGTGGATCGAGCGTTTGCCCAGTTCGCCGTCCCAATATTCGGGCGCAGAGCGACCTACATCCCCTAGCGTCTTTGCCCGTGCCGCCATGCCCTGGCGAAATGCATCCGGAAAGGAATCGAGGACCATACCTTCGATAAGCTGCTGCTCGCCACTTCCCGCGAGCTTCTTTTTGATTGCGCCTAATCCCCCATGAGTAAAAGCAATGTTCACGGCAGCATTTGAATATTCCGCAGTGGCCGGTGCGCAGCTGGTCTCCGCCGATGATTGTCCGTTGCGGAGCAAGGGCCGGCCGTTTCGGGCACAGCCTTGCTCATATCGCAAGCATTCGTGGACGCAGATGCCGGGCAAACCGAGGTGGAACCAGTGCGCGGCCCGTTCGTCTGCGCTTGCGCCGTCATTCGGGAGCGTCAGTTCGAGCCATCTTGCATATTCGTTGATCGTGTCTTCCATTTCCGGCGGGGCTAGGCCAAGCAGCTTCTGGAGAAACCTCAAGAATGGAGCTCTGGGATTTGGATCCTCTGCGGTTGTCTCTCCGTACCGGTCCGTAGTCTTCAGCGTCGGAAATGTGTCAACTGACACCTCGTTTTCATCGACAAGGGCGCCATCTACCCGGAGGTGCGTCTGCTCCTCGACAATCGCTTTAAACTCTAAGAGGCCTTTCGCATCCTTGATCGCCTGAATAGCTGCGTTGACCTCGTCCATCGGCAAGATCCGAAAGAACAGATACAAGGACCAATCTCGCTCAATCTTCTGCGCGGGCGCGTAGTTCTCCTGAACGGTCTTTTCTATGTCTGCGCCGGAATTTTCTGTCATCTGAGCCTCCCCTTAGTGCGCTCACCTTGCGTGTCATCGTAAGTGCCGCCGGGCGCGGGAAAGTCCGCCGTATATTGCAGGTTCGCCCGCAGGAACTCGTCCAAGAGAGGCCCGATATCGTCCTGTGACGTCCCATCGGGATTGCGCGTGCGGGCAATGAAATCGTCGAACCTGTCCTTGAAGGCCCGAAGCTGTTGGATTCGCGGGGCGGTCAGGTCGGGATACGCGGCGTAGAATGCGTCGGTATTGATCTGGTGCCGGCGCGCATAGAGCCAGAAGAGCTCGAAATCCTTCGCGCCCGGATAGCCATAGCAATTGCCCCAAATCCGATCGACGTCCTCCCGAATGGTTTGAACGACGTGGCGGACATAGGCTTTCAGGTCGCCATCGAATGTCACGACAAACAGCAGCCAGGACAAAAACTTGGGCAACTCTTCCGACGCTGGTGGCCGGTTCAAGGATGCCTCGAAAAGATTGTCGTCAAGTATCTCGCGGAAGTCGGCGATAGACGTCGGCGTGTGCGCCAGTTTCGTTATGTCCGGCAGGGCATTGGGTCTGCCCGGCGCATTGGGACGTGCTGTGTCCTCGATATACTCGACGCCGGGTACGCGCGAATATTGCAGATATTGCTCCGGCCGCAGGATCAGCCAACGGGCGTAATGGATCGCCGTGATCGGGCGCACGAATGAGGGTATCGAGGCATTCTCTCGCCGCTGCAGCGAGTCGAGGTGGTCTTGCAGTCGCTCCTCATAGGTTCGCCGTTCGCCAGGAACGAGACCCGGTTTTACCGGGGTCAGCAGGCTGAGCTCGCTGACGACTCCGGACGTTTTGGACTCCGCCCATTCGAGCGAAGATCGTGGCACTGGCAGGAAGGGAATGGCCATGGATGAGATCCCCGTGATCCGACTGGGGCTGGAGGTTGAATAATATGACCGAGACAATCGGATGCAACATTCAGCAAGCATGATTTGCCGGCGCAACGTGACGAACGAGTTCGCGAGAGCGACAAATCTTGCCGATCCTAACAAATTTAAGATAAGTGGAATCACTCAAATGGGGGAGGACGTATTAATTCAAATCGGCAGCAAGTCAGATGAGAGGATTTTCCGATAATGCGCTGGGCGGGCGAGGACCCTTGTGCCAAGATAGCGATTGTGTCGCGATGCCGGATCGGCCTGTATGCTTGCTACTGAACAGCGCCACTCGCTCCGGCAAATTTCGATCTTTCGGAATGCAGCCGACGCGACACTCGACCGCGTCACGGCGTTGAGCCGGTGGCAACGCCATTCGGGCGGCACCATCATCCTGTCGTACCAGGACGCGTCCACCGACGTCTTTTTCATACTGGAAGGATCGGTCCGGGCGATCATATATGCCCCGGACGGTAAGGCATTGCTATTCACCGATCTCGAAAAGGGCGAGGTGTTCGGCGAGATCGCGGCGATCGACAGAGGACCGCGTTCCGCCAGCATCGAAGCGCTGCGGCCGACGCTTGTCGCCGTCATGAGCGCGACGGACTTCGAACGCATTCTGCGTGAGGACGCAGAAATCTGCATTGCAGCGCTGCGGCTCCTCACCAGCCGCATCAGGCGCCTATCGGAGAGGGTCTACGAGTTCCGGGCGTTTGCGGTACAAAATCGCATTCATGCCGAGCTCCTCCGTTTGGCCAGGGCCGCTGGCGTCACGCAAGGGGAAGTGACAATGTCGCCCGCACCGACCCTGGCTGAGATCGCCGACCGCGTAAGCACGCACCGCGAGGCCGTTTCTCGTGAACTAAGCCGTCTCGGCGCCCTCGGCCTCCTAAGCCGCGAAGGCGCCGCGCTGCGCATTACCGATGTCGCCCGGCTTGCGGATTTGGTCCGGGAAGCGCGCGGCGACTAACCGCTGGGTTATTTGCAAAATTCGTCTTCCTGCGCCGGACCGTTTGGCATTTCCCAACGCCGTCGCGCGACCGCCCGTCCATCATCGGCTTCCAGGGCCATTGCCCCACAAACAAAAGTGAGCAAGACGATGCTGGATCATGCAAGAGCGATAGGGGGCACTTACAACGTGATGCCGTTCCGCGCGGTACGCGACCTTAGCAACGCGGAGCAAAATAGGCGGCCGCAGGAGCTTGAGATCGAGTCTCACCTTGCCGCCGCTTTCGATCTGCTGCGGATGAGCGTCATCCTGGCGGATGGAGCCGCGCGCATCCTTTATGCGAATAGCCATGCTCGCGGCATGCTCGCCGAGCAGCGGTGCTTGCGTACCTGCACGGGCAGGCTTTCGGCCGTAAACCCTAAATGCGCGCTGCAGCTCAGACAGGCCATCCGCCAGTGCGCGCATCGCGAGCTTAGCCCGGCTCTGCGCCTCGGCATCGCGGTGCCTCTCTTTCGAGAGGGTGAACGCAGCGTTGCGGCTTGGGTATTGCCCATGCAAGGCGCCGATGACGACGATTTCGGCCGGGCCGCCATCTTCATACGCAGCGCCGTGGATCTCTTCTCGGAGGATATGTTCGTCTCGATCTTCGGCGCGACGTTGGGGGAACTGCGTGTGCTCAAGCTGCTCCTGAATGGCATGAGTGTTGAGGAGGTGTCTGCTGCGCTAAGCTTGTCGCAGAACACGGTCCGGACGCATGTGAAATCCTTGTTCGCGAAAACCGGCACGACGCGGCAGGCCGAACTGCTCAGGCTCGCGGCGTTCTCGATCGCACCGGCATCGGCGGGAGAATCTTCGGAGAAATGAAACGCATCGATGAGTTCACTCGGCTGCGCCATCGCCGGCGGCTTGTGTGATGGGTTTCGGATGCCGGCCCATCATCCTCGACCTCGAAGTCGTCAACGACAGGAGCGGAGCATCCGGCGCTCTAGCCAGGATCGACCGTGTCCGTGCGCAGCAAGCCAGCAAGGACATCCGGCGCGCCGAAGCCGCCGGATTTCGCCACGCACCGCAAAAGCTTGCCATCTGACTGGACGATATCGAATGTAGGCAGGCCAGGCGCTGCTTCGCCCACGGGATATACCACGCGCACTCCCAGCCGCTGAAGGATGGCGAGAGTCGTATCGCCGCCGCCCATCACCAGGTTCGCCGGACCGCATGCCGCAGCGTAGTCTGCCACGCCTTCGGCAAAACGCTCGGCGACCGCTTTGGCTGGTCCCGCATGCTCGCCGGTGATCTGCAGCACAAGAGGCAGGCGCAGTGTGTCAGGCGCTGGCGCTTCGCCGCCAGGCGCCTCGCGGATGCCAACCCCTGCTGGCAGCGCCTCGATCTGCGCAAGGGTGATCGGATCGGTCGAACCGAAGGCGAACAGAGTTGCGGTTGCGGCAATTGCAGGGCGAGGGTTGCCCTTTGGAGCATCGCCGCCGATCGCCCGGGCAAGAGCGCCACCGAGGCCGCGCGCGCCGATTGCCAGCGTCCTGTGCCAGCGTCCTGCATAAGCCGCGACGATGCTGTCGAGATCGCTGTCGGTTAGCGCATCGCGGATGGTCGTCTCCAATGGTAGCCCGTCAAAGAAGGGCGCGATGACGAGCGGTCCATCCATCCCGCGCCCCGCAATGGCGCCATCAATCGTAAAACGCTCCTGATCCGGCACCGCCGGCGCGACCACGGCCTCCCGAAAACCGAGGGCTCGCGCCAGGCTCGCCGATTCGGCCCCGATATTTCCTTTCAGTCGCGAGTCGATCTTCTTGAAGACGATCGCCGGTCGGGCCGCCCCGAGCAGTCGCCGTCCGGCTTCCGCGATCCGAGATGCCGCAGCCTCGGCGGCAAGGGCTCGCGACTTGGTATTGACCGCGATCACCTCCGGATTTGCGGCGAGGGCGTCATCCAGGCTCTCCAGCGTTAACGGCACCGCCACCCGCAATCCGCGCAAAGCAAATGGGGTGCTGGTATCCAGAGCGCCTGTTAGGTCATCGGCGAAGATGGCGATGCGGAGCGTCATGGCGAGATGGACCGGCGTAGAGTGCATGACAACTTGACGGCATGGGAACGTAGGATGCAACCATGCCGTCCCGAACACCTCATCCTACGATGCCCCCCAACTCCGGTGCGTATTTATCATGGCCGGTTCATGGTCGCCGTGCTTAAAGGAGGTGGGCACTAAAATTGACCGAAAGTCAGACGATGGAACAGCGTCGACCTTACAGGCTGTGGCGGCTTCTTCTTGCGCTGCTTGTCATCGGCGCGGGCGGTCTTGCCGCGTGGCAATATGGCTGGCGGGACAAGGCTGCCACCTACGAAATTCAGAGCGTGGAGCTGAGCCGCGGCTCGATCGAGCGCAGCATTTCGGCGACAGGTTCGGTACAGGCGCTCGTGACCGTCTCCGTCAGTTCGCAGCTTTCCGGCCAGATCTCCGAGTTGAACAGCGACTTCAATTCCAAGGTGGCGAAAGGCGACAGCCTCGCTGTTATCGATCCGCGTACTTTCGCGGCCCGTGTGGCCTCGGCCGAAGCCAATCTCGCCATCGCGAAAACGACCGTCACCGTAGAAGAGGCAACCATCGTGAAGGCCCAGGCGCTGCTCGATCAGGCGCAGCGCTCGGTCGAACGCCAGAGAACATTGGCGTCGAACAATGCGACACCCGTCACGAACTTGGAAACCGCCGAAACGCTGGTGGAAACGGCGAAGGCGGATCTGCACGTCGCGGAAGCCCAACTCGCCAACGCGCGCGCGACCATTTCCCAGCGCGAAGCCGACTTGTCCCAAGCCAGGCTCGATCTGGACCGCACCCAAATTCGTTCGCCTATCGAGGGCGTCGTGATCGCGCGCAATATCGATCTGGGCGCCACCGTCGCTGCCAGCCTGCAGGCGCCGATCTTGTTTCAGATCGCGCAGGATCTCACGCAGATTCAGATCCTCGTATCGGTGGATGAAGCCGATATCGGTTCCATCGAGGCCGGCCATGATGTCACTTTCACGGTGGATGCGTTTCCGGACCGCGTGTTCAATGGCAAGGTCTCCCAGGTGCGGATCGCCGGCACGACGACCAACAATGTCGTGACCTACACGGTCGTGGCGAGCGCTGGAGAATCCGCAGCAGAAGCTTCTCCCCGGCATGACGGCTACGGTGCGTATCATCACAGGCGCGCGGCGGGACGTCCTGCGGGTTCCCAATGAAGCGGTGCGTTTCTCGCCGCCGAACGGCATGAAAAAAGTGAAGGCTGCCGAACGCCCAAATCGTGACGAGGCAGTCGTCGCCTCACTTTCGGAGACGCTGGGGCTGAGCGCGGAGCAGACCGAGAAATTCCGGGCCGGGATGGCCGCGACTCGCCGCGTGCCGCGTGAACCGGGCGAACGAGGCGCCTCACCGCGCAATGCCGATGCGGCCGAGGAGGAGATTTCGACGCAGAGTCCGCCACGCCGGGACGCTACCGCTGGCGGTGCATCGGATGGCGCTCCCGAGCGCCGGGGGCGCGTTACGCGCGTGCTGGAGGGCATTCTCACGCCCGAGCAAATGGTGGCCTTCAAGGCGCAGCGCGAGGAACGGCGCGATACCACGCGTCCCGCCAATGTCTGGACGCAAACTCCCGAAGGGCTGCAACCGCATCGGCTGCAGCTCGGTCTTGCCGATGAGAGTTTCAGTGAAGTGCTGCGCGGTGAATTGAAGGCTGGGGACAGTGTTGTCGCACGCGCGCGACGCAATGGCGGCGGCAGCGGCGCCGGAGGCGAAGGCGCAGGAAGCCGGCGCCGGGAGCGCGGCACGCAATGAGCAGCCCGGTCGTGGAGCGGCCGCAGCCCGCCGGACAGCCGGTTGTCTCCTGCCGCAATCTGACCAAGACCTATGTGATGGGCGAACAGTCGCTGCTGGTGCTGCGCGGCGTCAGCTTCGATGTCCGGCCGGGTGAGTTCGTCGCGGTCATGGGGCCATCCGGCTCCGGCAAATCGACGCTTCTCAACCTGATCGGCGCGCTCGATACACCCACTTCCGGCTCGCTTACGATCGGCGGGACGGATGTCAGCGGACTGAACGGCGATGAACTCGCCCATCTCCGCAACCGCATCATCGGCTTCGTCTTCCAGCAGTTCAACCTTCTCCGGCGCACATCCTCGCTCGACAACGTCAAGCTGCCGCTGCTTTATTCCACAGCCCGGCTGGACGCAGATGCCGCCGCGAGGCAGCGGCTGATCGAGGTCGGCCTTGGCGACAGGCAGCGGCCACACGCCAGGGCAGCTTTCCGGGGGCCAGCAGCAGCGCGTCGCCATCGCCCGCGCGCTCGTGACCGACCCGCAGCTCATCCTGGCCGACGAGCCGACCGGCGCACTCGACACGCAGACATCGGCGGACATCATGCAGCTGTTCACCAAGCTGCACGGGGCGGGGATGACGATTATCATGGTGACGCATGAGCCTGACATCGCGGAATATGCCGAGCGGCTCCTGCGTTTCCGGGATGGCTTGCTCATCGAAGATGTCCGCCAAACGCCCAAGGTTACGGCATGAGCTTCTTCAACTACCTTACATCCGCGCTGGTGGCGATCCGCCTGAATGCCATGCGCAGCCTGCTTACGGCGCTGGGCGTCATCATCGGCGTCGCATCGGTCATTGTCATGTCCGCGATCGGCAGCGGTGCGCGTCAGGAGGTGGAGCGAAGCATCAGCCGCCTGGGCACCAACATGCTGACCGTTTCGCCCGGCTCGTCGCGCTCGGGCAGGTCCCAAGGCGGGGCGGGAACGGCCACGCCGTTCTCCGAGGACGATATGGAGGCGATCCGCGAGCGCGTCGCCGGGGTCGCCGCCGTGACGGGCAGCCTGTCCATCAACGCTCCGACTATTTACGGCAATCAGAATTGGACCACGTCGGTGACCGGGGCGAGCGCAACCTTTCCTTTCGTCCGCGACTGGGAGGTCTCCGATGGGCGCTTTTTCACGCGCGAGGAGGTCGCGCGGGGTGCGAAGGTCGCGGTGCTCGGATCGTCGGTGGTGCGCGAGCTCTTCGGCGGCGGCGTTGCGGTCGGCGAAAGCATGCGAATTGCCGGCGCGCCTTTCGAAGTGATCGGCGTCATGCAGACCCGCGGCCAGACGGGCGGGCAGCGCGACCAGGACGATATCGCGCTGATCCCGCTCTCGACCGCGCGGGCAAGGCTGGCGGGCCAGAACCTTACGGTTCCGAACCAGGCCGGTTCCATTCTCGTCAAGGTGGCCGACCAGGCGGAACTTGCCCGTGCCGAGGCGGACATCATGGATCTGCTGCGCCAGCGCCGGCGCATCCGGACGGGGGAACAGGACGATTTCCGCGTCCGCAACGTCGCGGAGATCGTGCAGGCGCGGACCGCGGCGCAGCAAACGCTGACATGGCTCCTGGCCGCCACCGCTGCGATTTCGCTTATCGTCGGCGGCATCGGCATCATGAATATCATGCTCGTTTCGGTTACCGAACGGACCCGCGAGATCGGCCTTCGCATGGCCGTTGGGGCAAGGCGGCGCGATATTCTCGCGCAATTCCTCACGGAGGCTATCGTGCTGTGCCTGGCCGGAGGGTTGATCGGGCTGATGCTCGGCCTAGGCGCAACCTACGCCATCGCCTGGTTGGCAGGCTGGCCGGTGCTGGTGAGCGGCACGATCGTCGCCGTCGGCATAGGCGCCTCGGCTGCGGTCGGTATGATCTTCGGTTATGTGCCGGCGCGCCAGGCCGCACGGCTCAATCCGATCGACGCGCTGCGCTACGAGTAAGGTGCCGCGCCGCTGGCGTGGAGATGCGCGGATCGGACGGACTGTCGGGGTCTGTCTTTCGTATGTCGACCTGGAGGAGCGCGTTCCTGCCGGGCATTCGCTGCGCGCGCCAAAGACGGGTCGAATGAGCCGCCAGCAGCAGGCCGCAACGGTCAGCACGATTTTCACAGCACAACCAGCAAGAACGATACGAGCGGCAATGCGGTGAGCTCGGACATAGACGCTCACTGAAATTTCAGCGTTGGGCCAAGAATGTGGGTGTCTGAGAAGCATCTACGTTCACTGTATGCAGGAAAGGGAGTAAGCTTTGTTCCGAACCTGCCTGGGCGTATCCGCAGGCAACAGCGATCTCGGAGTCGAAAGAGCGGTCACAACACCCAAGGAGGAATGGAAATGACCAAAGTTACGAGGCGCAAGTTCATCAAAGCCGCCGGCGTCGGCGGCATTGGCGCCGCAGCGGCGTCGATCGCGGCGCCGGCGATCGCGCAATCGATGCCGGAGATCAAATGGCGGCTTGCGGCGAGCTGGCCGAAGTCGCTCGATACGCTCTACGGCGGATGCGAGCATTTCAGCAAGCGCATCGCCGAGATCACCGACAACCGGTTCCAGATCCAGCCCTTCGCCGCCGGCGAGATCGTCCCCGGCCTGCAGGTGCTCGACGCCGTCCAGAACGGCACGGTCGAGATGGGCAACACGGCGCTGTACTACTACTGGGGCAAGGACCCGGCGATGACCTTCGGCACCTCGCTGCCGTTCGGTCTCAACAGCCGGCAGATGAACTCGTGGCTGCGGTTCGGCGGCGGCAACGAGCTGCTCAACGACCTGCTGAAGAACTACAACTGCGTCGGCTTTGCGGCGGGCAACACCGGCGCGCAGATGGGCGGCTGGTTCCGCAAGGAGCTCAAGTCGCTCGAAGACATCAAGGGGCTCAAGTTCCGGATCGGCGGCTTCGCCGGCACGATCGTCGCCAAGCTCGGCGTCGTGCCGCAGCAGCTTGCCGCCGGCGACATCTATCCGGCGCTGGAGAAGGGCACGCTCGACGCGTGCGAATGGGTCGGCCCTTACGACGACGAGAAGCTCGGCTTCCAGAAGGTCGCGAAGTACTACTACTATCCCGGCTGGTGGGAAGGCTGCGGGCAGGGCGCACAACATCATCAACCTCGCCAAGTGGAACGAGCTGCCGAAGCATTACCAGGCCGCGATCATCACCGCTTCGGGCGAGACGTGGGAGTGGGTGCTCGGCAAGTACGACCACGGCAATCCGGCCGCCCTCAAGCGCCTGATCGCCGGCGGCGCGCAGCTGCGCGCCTTCCCCCAGGACATCATGGAGGCCAGCTACAAGGCAGCCCAGCGAGATCTACGCCGAGCTTGTCGCAGACCAACCCGCATTTCAAGAAGCTGTACGACAGCCTCGTGGCCTTCCGCGGCGACTCCTACCAGTGGATGCAGGTGGCGGAGCTGGGCTTCGACTCGTTCATGATGCGCATGCGCAGCCGCACATAGCGTCGCATCGCATCGAAGCCTTGCGGCCCCGGAGCGTTGCTCCGGGGCTTTTTCTTGCGCCAGTCAGTTCTTCGGCGCGGAGAAATCGATGGGCGGCGGCAGCTGAGGCATCGGGATCTCGATTTGACCTTGGATGGATCGACGCCGGTCCCCTTGTCGAGCCAGTAGGTGACCGACTCCGGCCAGAAAATCAGGATGACGACGAGAATGACCTGCAGGAACACCCAGGGAATGGCTCCCCAGTAGATGTCCGACGTCTTGATCGATCGGCGGCGCGATCCCTCGCAGATAAAACAGCGCAAAACCGAATGGCGGATGCATGAAGCTCGTCTGGATGTTGGCGCAGATCAGCACCCCGAACCAGACGAGGTCGATGCCGAGCTTGTCCGCGACCGGCGCGAGCAGCGGGATGATGATGAAGGCGATCTCGAAGAAGTCGAGGAAGAACGCCACGATGAAGATGAAGATATTGACGAAGATCAGGAAGCCGATCTGTCCGCCGGGCAGCCCGGTGAGCAGGTGCTCGATCCATTCCTTGCCGCCCACGCCCTGGAATACCAGGCTGAACACGCGCGCGCCGATCAGGATGAAGACGACCATGGCCGTGAGGCGCATGGTGGTCGCCATTCCCTGATACAGAAGCTTCCAGGTGAGGGTGCCGTAAGAGGCGGCAAGCGCGATGGCGCCCACCACGCCCATGGCTCCCGCCTCGGACGGGGTGGCGAGCCCCATGAAGATCGTGCCGAGCACGAGAAAGATCAGTCCAAGCGAGGGGATCATGCCGCGCAGGCACTTTTTCAGCAGCGCCCATCCGTGCAAGGTGCGCGCCTCGAGCGGCAGCGCCGGCACCGACTTGGGCCAGATGAGGCTGACGATGGCGACCCAGGCGCAGAACAGGGCGATCTGGATGAGGCTCGGCCCGATGGCGCCCGCATACATATCGCCGACCGAACGCCCGAGCACGTCGGCGAGCACGACGAGGACCAGGGAAGGCGGGATGAGTTGGGTGATGGTGCCCGACGCGGCGATGACGCCCATCGTGTGCCGCGTCGAATAGCCGTATTTGAGCATCGGCGTCATCGAGATCACGCCCATGGCGATCACCGAAGCGGCAACCGTGCCGGTGATGGCGCCGAGAATGGCGCCCACGAAAATCACCGCATAGGACATGCCGCCGCGCACCGGGCCGAACAGCTGCCCGATCGAATCGAGCAGGTCCTCGGCCAGGCCGCAGCGCTCGAGGATCGCGCCCATGAACGTGAAGAACGGGATCGCCAGCAACAGGTCGTTCGAGATGATGCCGAACAGCTGATAGGTGAGGTTGCCGAGAAAGTCCGGCGTGATGAGCCCCATCTCGATGCCGATGAAGCCGAAGAACAAGCCGGTGGCCGCCAGCGAGAACGCCGCCGGATATCCGATGAGCATGAACAGAATCATGCCCGCGAACATCAGCGGCGCCATGTTGTCCCGCACGATGCTCATTGGAGGGGCTTCTCATACTTGAACTCGATGTCGATCACATGCTCGAGGGCGGCGATGCGCTTGATGATCTCCGAGATGCCCTGAAGGGCCATCAAAGCGAAGCCGACCGGCAACAGGAGCTTGACCGGCCATCGGACAAGCCCGCCGGCATTCGAGGAGGCCTCATTGATCGTCCAGGATTGGACGAACCACGGCCAGGTGAAATAGGTGAGGATCACGCAGATCGGCAGCAGGAACAGGAACCCGCCGATAATGTCGATCCAGATGCGCGTGCGCTCGGACACCATGCCGTAGACGAGATCGACGCGAACGTGCTCGTTCATCTTGAGGGTGTAGGGGGCGCCAAGCAGCACCATGCCCCCGAACATGTACCACTGGATCTCAAGCCAGCCGTTCGAGCTCACGCTGAAGAGATAGCGGCTTCCCGCATTGCCGGCGCTGATCAGGCAAGCGAGCAGGACCAGCCAGTTGGCGATCACGCCGAATTGGGCGTTCACCCAATCGATCGCCCTGCTCAGCCCCAGCAGAACGGACATGATGCTCCCCTTGCTCCCTGACGGCGCGGCGCCGCGTCCCTTGTTTTGTCCTGAGTGTAGCATGGCAGTCGGGCGACTTCCAGCAGTTCGTCCGGCATGCCATTTCGACATGCGTTGCGTTGACGCAACACATTGCTTGTGATGGTGAGCCAGGGCCGAAGGGCCGCGCCACCTCTGCATATCTGCCGTCTGATGCGATAGAGCCACTTATGAAGCGAAGTCAGCGCGATGTCTGAGATGAGGCGCATGCGGAGGCGGCGGAGCTGCCAAGTTCTCCGTCAAGAGCCTCTGAAAGCTCCTGGAACGGTCCCAGATTCACTTGCCAGAAGCCGTCGAACGGATCGCTAATATCGGAAAGCATCAGCAGTAGGAAGCTGTTCAGGGCGGCCAGCACGAAAATGATGGAATATTGGCCGAAGCGGACGTCGTTGGGCACAAGGCCCGTTGCCGGGGCGATGGCGTCCTTCATCAGCGGTTCCGACATGAAGGGGAGAACAAGCCCCGCAGCCATGAGCCACAGCGCCCAGATCAGATAGGGCGGGATCTTGTCGCCGACCGCGGCGATCCGCTTGGATCGCAATGTTCCGAGTTCGCCATGCGCCTCCATGATGCTGCGCAGGGCATAGCGGTCGTTGTCGTCCTCGGGCACAAGCTGGGCGATGTCGCGCTGACATTGCCTGAGCAAGCCAAGATTTGTGTTTTTGATATCCTGGTCCCGCATCGCGGAAACGTTCTTGGCGTAGGCCGTCAGCTTGAGCTTGAGCCTCTTTACCGCCTCATGCGTCTGCGGGCTCGATGCAAGGTCGAAATAATGGGTCATCTCGGAAATGGAGCGAACCCTGTACGCCTCGTCCGTGACGAGCCCTTTCATCACATCGAAGTCTTCGATGCCCTTGACGAGCGCCAGAGCCGTGATGATGGCGTAAAGCGTGGCGGTGGCCGCATAGAAATTCTCGGTATGGTGATCGCCGAGGACGAAATATTTCATCAGCCCGGGCGCCAGGCCGAGTTCGTGGATGAGAATATAGGCTTCCACGCAGGTCGCGCCGATGAGCAGCGGCAATATGCACCGGCAAAGGATTGAGACGCGCTGCGTTGCTACTGCGGTGATGACGATCACGACGAAAAGGCCCGCCATCGTCAGCCGCAGCGCCGGGTCCCAACCTGGATAAATTGCCAATAACAGGACCAGCAGAAGCGTCGTGCCCTCAAGCGAGCGCAGAAACGTCCGCACTGGCCGCAAGTGTTTTTCCTTCCCAAGCGCCGATTGATCGCTCTGAAACGTCGCGTCCTCTTGCATCTGAAGACCTGAAAATGCCAAGCCGGTGACTGACGCCCGTCGGAATAGTCCTTACGATGGTGAAAATCAATTTTTATTAAAAATGGTCAGGACAAGGTCAGGCCTTGAGGTGTCTATCAGCAGCCTCATGCGAGGTGCGGCCAAGCTGCGCGTTCAGCTCGTTCAGCAGATCGGCCACCGCTTCGGCGATCAGGATGCCAGGACCGAACACCGCCTTGGCGCCGACGGTTCCGATATGTCGCCCGCTTGGGGACCTCACGGCTAACCCTTCTTTTTCTCCGCCGCGAGCGATTTCTTCAATGCATCCATGATGCTGACGACGTTGGCGGGGGGGGCAGGTTCCTTCTCGGCCTTGGCCGGGGTTTTCTTGCTTTTCTTCTTGCGCCGGCTCTCGATGATCGCCTTCAGGCGATCCTGGACCGGATCGTCAAGCATCGATGGGTCCCATGGCCGCGAAAGGTCCTCGATGAGGCTTTGGATCAGCGCGACGCTTTTCGGGTCAGGTTTTTCGAGCTTGATGTCGCCGAAATAATCCTTGGGATCGCGGACCTCGTCGCCATAGCGCAGCGTCCAGAGCACGATGCCCTTGTCGCGCGGCTCCAGCAGCACCGCCCTTTCGCGGCGATAGAGCACCAGCCGCGAGATGCCGACCGTGTCGGTCGCCGCCATCGCATCGCGAATGACCGAGAAGGCCTCCTGCGCCACATCGTCGTCAGGCAGCAGGTAATGCGGCGTGTCATACCAGATCCAATCCATGGAATTGGCCGGCACGAATTTATCGATGTTGATGGTGCGGGTGCTTTCCAGCCCGACGGCTTCGACCTCCTCATCCTCCAGCGTGATGTAGCGGCCTTCGTCCGTCTCGTAGCCCTTCACCTCGTCGTCATCCTCGAGCGGCTTTCCCGTCTCCTCGTCGACATAGCGGGTTCGCAAGCGATTGCCGGTGGCGCTGTTCACGGTGTGGAACCGCAGCTTTTCGCGCTGGGTCGTCGCAGGCGTCATCGAGACCGCGCAAGTGACGAGCGAAAGCTTGAGGTAACCCTTCCAGAAGGTGCGCGGCGGCATGTCGGCCTCCATAGCTGATCTAACGCATCGTTGCGAAGGCGATCTTACCGGATTCGCTGAACGAGGCGCATATAGAGACGCTAAGCGGTTAGCAAATCTGTTTAGCGAACACCCGGACCGAATATGTGTTCCAGCGAGGGACGGCCGCGCTTCACTTCCGGCGCCGGACGGCTTAATTGAAGCAAGGATCGAGTGTCCCGGTCCCCCGGGCCGGGGGACGATCGGAGGTCAAGGAAATGGCGAAAGCTGCGAAGCCTCATATTCGGATCGGTGTTGGCGGATGGACATATGAGCCGTGGCGCGGCGCATTTTATCCCGATGGTCTGGCACAGAAACGGGAGCTGGAATATGCCAGCCGCAAGCTGACCTCCATCGAGATCAACGGCACCTATTACGGCTCGCAGAAGCCGGCAAGCTTCGCCAAATGGCATGATGAAACGCCCGACGATTTCGTCTTCGCGGTCAAGGGGCCGCGCTTCGCAACGAATCGGCGGAACCTTGGCGAGGCGGGGGAGTCGATCGAGCGTTTCTTCTCCAGCGGCGTGATGGAGCTGAAGGACAAGCTCGGCCCTGTTAACTGGCAGTTCATGGCGACGAAGAAATTCGATGCCGAAGATTTCGAAGCCTTTCTCAAGCTTTTGCCGAACAAGGTCGACGGCCGGCCCGTCCGCCATGCGGTCGAAGTCCGCCACGAGAGCTTCGCGGCGCCGGAATTCGTTGCGCTTGCCCGGAAATACAAAGTCGCCATCGTATGTGCGGCAAATTCCGAATATCCGCAGATTGCGGACGTTACCGCACCGTTCGTCTACGCCCGCATCATGGGCGCGACCGATGCCGAGGCGAACGGCTATTCCAGCAAAGCCCTCAACCTGTGGGCCGAACGTGCCCGGCAATGGGCATCCGGCGGAGCCCCGGCCGACCTCGAAACCGTCGCTCCCCAACCGGCGAGCAAGACCGCCCGGGAGGTCTTCCTCTACGTCATCAGCGGCTTCAAGGAACGCAATCCAGCCGCCGCGATGGCGCTGGTCGAAGCGATCAAGGTTTAGGCGTGGAGTCATAAATTGGTCGCGTCTGCTGTGGCACCTTAAGCGACCCTCGTTCACGAGACGCCGAAAGACGCAATGCGGTGTGAAGGGACATCGGCGGATCCGCGACATTCAGCCTCGGCCCATAACCATCGTCGATGGCCGGAACTCATGGAACGCATAAGGCGGTCTAGCTGCGGGTGAGCGATATCGAAACGCCTTTAATCCCAGCTCCAGCGGCGGAAACGTTCACCGAATGCGTCTTTCCCGTGAGCGAGATCGAGATCGTACCTTCGATCGTCCCAGAAAAGGACAGGTTTATGGTCGTGCCGGTGGCGCTGCCGGAGACTTGGCCGGCAGCATGGTAAGTGCGCTCTTCCCACTGCCCCGAAATGCCGCTCCCGCTTTCCGCAACGAGGCTGCGGAATTCGAATTTCTCTTTCGGCGAGCTGCAGCGGCTGGCGATCGACAGGCTGTTGCCTTCCGACTTCAAGACATAATAGCCGGTGCAGGAGAGTCGCTCGCGCGTGCCGTCCTCCAGCACCAGATCGCCCTCGCCACGCCAGCTGCCGGCAAGTTGCTTGAAGAGCGGAGAGGCGTCAGCGAGAGCCGCGGACGGAACCATCGGGGATCCCATGAGTACGACCAATGCCGCGGCTACGGGTTTTAGAATCCACGTGTGCATCTGTTCCCCCCCTTGCATCTTATCTTTGGCCCTGCCTTCTCCTTGCATGTCATTTGGGCCATCCGAAGGCGTCCTCTAGGACCCACGGGGACTGGAGCTCTTAGGCTGGCCTGGATGTAGGCCGGATTTTTCGGCGTGGTATTGGCGTACAGGTTCAGACGCATGCGAGGCGCTCCGCGATGTATACCTCGGCGTACACGCCAATCTCGCGAGACTAAACACCTTCGCGGGGACATGCTTTGCTGGAAAATGCTCTATGTCGAGGATTCCGAGCGCGCGGCCCGCTTGGCTTCCTTCGCCTCCTTCTCGCCCGGAACTTGGGCGGGCTCCTCCAGCACCTCGCGAATGTAAAGCCGCGTGACGAGGACGTAGGTCACCACCGCCAGGGGCGTCGCGAGCAGCAGGCCGAGCGGCCCGAACAGCAAGCCGAAGCACAAAATGGCAAACAACGTCACGACCGGCGGCAGTGACACCATGCGCTGCTGGATAAGCGGCGTGATCATGTTGGATTCGAGCTGTTGCACGACAACGAAGAGGCCGATCGTCCAGGCCAGCGTGGATGGATCCATCGACGCTGCCAGCAACACGGCGGGAAGCGCGCCGAGGATAGGCCCGATGATGGGGACGAATTCGGCGATGGCGGCGACGAGCCCCAGCGCCAATGGTGCGGGCAAGCCTATGTACCTGAGGCCGAGCCCTGTGAGGGTGCCGACGATCGCCATCGCGATGAGCTGACCGATAATCCACTGCTTCAACGCCGCCCCCGCATAGTCGAGGGTCTCGCCGACAAGCTGCCGCTGCTCCGGAGGAACCAGCTTCAGCGCGCCGTCACGATAAAGCTGCGGCTGTGCAGCGAGGAAGGCGCCCGCCACCAGGACGAGGAGCGTGTTCCCGACGACGCTTAGCACAAACGCCGCCATCGAGGTGATCTGGAACAGGAGGACGCCGGTATTCGATTTCGCCTGTTCCACGAGTTTGCCCGACAGGTCGCCGAGCTGGAAACGCTGCTCGAAATTCTGGACCGCGCCAGGCAGGCGCTGGGCAAGATCAGTCATCTGCGCGCCGATCTGCGACCCGAACAGGATGATGACGCCGCCGACGACGATCACCAACAGCAGCGTGATCAAGGTGAGGGCGAGCCCCCGCGACATCCCGGTGTTGCGTGTTATGAAGCTGGTCGCGCCGCTCAGCAGGACGCCGACCAATACCGCGCCGAAAAACAACAGGAAGGCCTGGGACAGCTGCCAGATCAGCACCGCGAGGGCAACGACCGCCGCCACGATCAACACACGGCGGAAAAAATCCCAGTCGCTCATGTCGTTCCCCCTCGGACACATGCGCCGGAGAATGCAACGGCTTCGAGACCGGTGCAGGACGGCGTCACGGCCACCTCGCTTCTGGAGAAAGCACTGTGCGGGGAGATGGTTTCAGCAGGGGCGAATTTTGCCTGCGCGGAAGGGCTGGAAGGCGCGGAAACTGAGGCAGAAATACGCGGAAACTCGGCGGAATGTGTGGATGCATTCTTGCACCATTGCGGCATCCAGGCAACGAAGTGCGGTGGCTTTCAGGGCGACGGTCGGTTCGTTAATGCGGTGCTCACCACCTTGCGGCAAAAATGCTTCGCACGGCATTCAATCGCCATTAGGGTCGGCGCGCGGAACCAAATCAGCGGCCGAAACATTTACTGCACCAACAAGGCCTTGCGCCCCGTCCAGTCAATTCGGAGTAGACCTCATGACGATGATGAACGGTTTCGATGCGCGGGATATGGATATTCTCGATGAAGAATATTTCGGACCGCCGCCGAGGTTTCTGTTGGAAAACCGGTCCGACGATTACCGAGTACAGTCCGCGAAAGATTTCGCAGGCGACGATTTCGCTTTGCCCAGCTTGAGCCGGATCAAGGAACTCCTTGGCGTTTGGTAGCTGCGCGCCGCCCGAAGCTTTCAAGCTCATGGCCAAGGCCATCAAAACCTATCCATCACCGGAATGACGGCGTGGATGGGTTTTTTATTGCCTTTGCGTACTGGAAACCCGGGCGCCACCTACCGTAATTCGGCGCAGAAGCGTTGAATGCGGCGGCATGCTTCCTCCAGCGCCGCACTCGACGTGGCGTAGGAGATGCGAAAAAACGGCGACAGCCCGAACGCCGCCCCCTGCACCACTGCGACACCTTCTTCCTCGAGTAGCGCGGTGACGAAATCCTCGTCCGTCTCGATCCGCTTGCCCTTGCCGGTGGTCTTGCCGATGCAGTCCCCGCAATATGGGTAGACGTAGAACGCGCCCTCTGGCGTCGGGCAGTCGATGCCTTTTGCCTGGTTGAGCATCGAGACAACCAGATCACGCCGCTCCTTGAAGGCCTGTGCCCGCGGTTTTAGATAATCTTGTGGCCCATTGAGCGCTTCGACCGAAGCCCACTGGCTGACGGAGGAGGGATTTGACGTGGTCTGCGATTGCAGCTTGGTCATCGCCTTGATCAGCGTTTCCGGCCCCGCCGCATAACCGATCCGCCATCCCGTCATTGCATAGGCCTTCGAGACGCCGTTCATCGTCAGCGTACGATCGTAGAGGCCGGGTTCGACCTGGGCCGGGGTGACGAACTGATAATCATCATAAACGAGGTGCTCATACATATCGTCGGTGAGCACCCAGACTTGAGGGTGCCGCATCAGCACATCGGTCAGCGCCTTCAGTTCGGTCCGCGTATAGGCTGCGCCGGTCGGGTTGGACGGATGGTTGAAGATGAACCATTTCGTCTTCGGCGTGATCGCCTTCTCCAGCGCCTCCGGGCGGAGCTTGAATTTATCCTCCAGCGTCGCTTCGGCGATAACGGGCGTTCCGCCTACAAGCTGCACGATATCGGGATAGGAGACCCAATAGGGCGCTGGGATCACCACCTCGTCGCCCGGATTGATGCTTGCCATCATCGCATTGAAAATGACTTTCTTGCCGCCCGGCGCCACGAGCACCTGGCCCGGCTTGTAGCTCAGCCCGTTTTCCCGCTGAAATTTGGCGCAGATCGCCTGCTTCAGCTCGGGGATGCCCTCGACATTGGTATATTTGGTCTTGCCGTCGCGGATGGCTTTGATGGCCGCTTCCTTGATATTGTCGGGCGTGTCGAAATCCGGCTCGCCTGCTCCGAGGCCGATCACGTCGTGGCCGGCGGCCTGCAGCTCGCGCGCTTTCGTCGTCACGGCGATGGTTTGGGACGGCTGCACTCGGCCTAGTGCGTCAGCGATAAAGCCCATCGAAGCCTCCGATGCAGAGGGGTTATGACGCGGCCAAAACTAGGAGGGCCGGGCGCGCGCCGCAAGGGAAATCGGACTAAGCGGGTTTTTGTTGGTTGCCCAACAAATGACCTGTCTTAAATTCGTTGTTTTCGCATCATTCTTTGCGAAAACGGGAAGACCACTTTTCGCAATGATGCTTAGAGCGGATCGGTTGAAGTGGAAGCATCGAAGCTGGGAGGCCGGCTCTCGAGTCTTTGCTGGTCGCGCGATCGGACTGAAAACCGGATTCCACTTTTCCTGATCGCGCTCTAATGAATGCCGTTCGTCATCGCGCCGCTTATTTCCCTTGCGTGCCCGATGCGGTGACGTCGTCCAGCGCCTCGACGATTTCGATCATTTTTGCCCCGCCGCGCACGGTGCGGACGAATTCGCCATAAACCGGACGGCTGGCAGCCTTGAATGCTTCCGTGTCGATATGCGTCACCTTCATCCGCTGGTCGAGCTGGTCGATCAGCTCGCTCTCCATCTCGACGGCGGTTTCATAGATCCATCGCTCCATGGCTTTTGCCTCGGCGGCGATAATGCTGCGCACCGGCGCGGGAAGGCTGTCGAACGCGGCTTTTCGGGTCACCAGAAAGGCCGGGCTGTAAAGGTGGTCCGACAATGCAAGATGCCGTTGCAACTCCACGAGCTTGCCTGTGTGGATTTCGACGAGCGGTGCTTCTTGGCCATCGACGATCCGCGTCCGTAGCGCGTCGCGGACAGCGCGCGACGCCATCGGCACGGGTTCGGCGCCGAACGCCTGAAGCACCTTTTCCCGCCAGCTATTCGCCGGCACTGCGAATTTGAGCCCTTCGAGATCCCTTGGCCGATCAATGCGGCGAAGACCATTGGTGAAATGCCTAAAACCGCTCTCCCAAATGCCCAGAATATGGAGTCCCTTTTGTTCGGCCTCCGGCTGAAGATGGCTTTCGAGCAGGGCGCCGCGAATATTGCGTATTTGCGCGCGGTTGCGGATCAGGAAGGGGAGCTCGAATATAGCGAAGCTGTCGCTCACCGACGTCATGGCGGCGGAGGGCAGGGCGAACATGGCCTCCTCCTTCGCGAGCTTGGCTAACAGCGCCGGGCCATCGCCAAGATCGGTATCGCCGATGACGTCGATCTTATAAAGACCAGGCAGCCGCTCGTTCACCCGGCGGGCGAACTCGGTGGCACTGACCTCGTATAGCGAGCCGGGGGGTCCGGTATGAATGAGCAGAAGTTCACGCATCTCGGCGGCGTTGACTGTGACGACACCTAGAATTACCGCGACAATATAGATAAAATAAGAAACAAATTTCATAGATTTCTACCGCGCCAAGAAAAAACTGCCTCAGATGGAAACGAATAGTCGGCGAGAGATGCAGGCGCGACTGTTATGTGATAGTTTTCACATCTTATTCGTGGCTGCAGCTACGGATCCGGCCGCAACTGCCCCTGAGGCCCCCCTCGGAGTCGAACTTTGCGGCTTTCGCGTCTTGACAAGGGCGGTGCGCTTCCCCTAACTCCAGCGTTAGCACTCACGGGCAGCAAGTGCCAATCGCAAGGGCCCGCTGCCTCAATCCACGTAATGCGGGAGACCAAGAAGATGAAATTCCGTCCGCTCCATGACCGGGTCGTGGTGAAGCGCGTTCAGGAGGAAACCAAGACCAAGGGTGGCATCATCATTCCAGATACCGCGGCCGAAAAGCCGCAACAGGGCGAAGTGATCGCCGTCGGTCCCGGTGCGCGGGGCGAGAATGGCGAGCTCGCTCCCCTCGACGTAAGGGCCGGCGACAAGGTGCTGTTCGGCAAATGGTCGGGCACCGAGGTCAAGATCGATGGCGAGGACCTCGTCATCATGAAGGAAACCGACATTATGGGCGTCCTCGCCTGAAGCATGATGCTGGCAGGGCGGCTGCGCGTCCGCTCTCCGGCTCATTTCCGTTGTCCGCGCAGCGCCGACGGCGCGATCACATTCCGCAAATTTAAGGATTTCCCAGATGGCCGCCAAACAGGTCCGCTTTTCCTCCGACGCCCGTGATCGCATGATGCGCGGCATGGACACACTCGCCAATGCCGTCAAGGTGACGCTCGGACCCAAGGGCCGCAACGTCATCATCGACAAATCCTACGGCTCGCCGCGCTCGACCAAGGACGGCGTCGCGGTCGCGAAGGAAATCGAACTGGAGGACAAGTTCGAGAATATGGGCGCACAGATGATGCGCGAAGTCGCCTCCAAGACCAATGAGAAGGCCGGCGACGGCACCACCACCGCGACGCTGCTCGCCCACGCCATCGTCAAGGAAGGGCTGAAGGCGGTCGCCGCCGGCATGAACCCGATGGACCTCAAGCGCGGTATCGACAAGGCGGTGGCCGATGTCGTGATCGCGGTCAGGAAGAAGGCCAAGAAGGTAAGTTCGTCCGCCGAAATCGCCCAGGTCGGGACGATTTCCGCCAATGGCGACACCTCGATCGGCGACATGATCGCCGAGGCAATGCAGAAGGTCGGCAATGAAGGTGTCATTACCGTCGAGGAAGCCAAGAGCCTCGAAAGCGAACTGGACGTCGTCGAAGGCATGCAGTTCGATCGCGGCTATATCTCGCCCTATTTCATCACCAATGCCGAGAAGATGGTCTGCGAGCTGGACGACCCTCTCATTCTCATCCACGAGAAGAAGCTGTCGAATTTGCAGGCTATGCTGCCAGTGCTGGAAGCCGTCGTGCAATCGGCAAGGCCGCTGCTGATCATCGCCGAGGACGTCGAAGGTGAAGCCCTGGCGACGCTTGTCGTCAACAAGCTGCGCGGCGGGTTGAAAGTGGCGGCCGTCAAGGCTCCCGGCTTCGGCGACCGCCGCAAGGCCATGCTAGAGGACATTGCCATCCTGACCGGCGGCGAAATGATCTCCGAGGACCTCGGCATCAAGCTGGAGAATGTCAACATCAAGATGCTCGGCCGGGCCAAGCGCGTCCGCATCGACAAGGACAATACGCTCATCGTCGATGGCGCCGGCAAGAAGAAGAACATCGAAGGCCGCGTGGGCCAGATCAAGGCTCAGATCGAGGAGACCACCTCAGATTATGACAAGGAAAAGCTGCAGGAGCGGCTTGCCAAGCTTGCGGGCGGCGTCGCTGTCATCCGCGTCGGCGGCGCGACCGAGAGCGAAGTGAAGGAAAAGAAGGACCGCGTCGACGATGCGCTGAATTCGACGCGCGCGGCCGTTGAAGAAGGCGTTGTAGCGGGGGGTGGCGTTGCGCTGCTGCGCGCAGTGTCGGCCATCACCACCAAGGGCGACAATGAAGACCAGAATGTCGGCATCAATATTGTCCGCCGCGCCCTCCAGGCGCCGGTCCGGCAGATTGCCGAGAATGCAGGCGCCGAAGGTTCAATGGTGGTTGGCAAGCTTCTCGAGTCGAAAAAAGACAATTTTGGCTACAACGCGCAGACCGCCGAATATGTGGATATGATCGAGGCCGGCGTCATCGATCCGGTAAAGGTTGTGCTCACCGCGCTTCAAGATGCTGCATCCATCGCTTCTTTGCTGATCACGACCGAAGCCGGCGTGGCGGAAGCGCCGAAGAAGGAGACCGCCGGAGGCCCCGGAATGGGTGGTATGGGAGGCATGGGCGGCATGGGAGGCATGGGAGGCATGGACATGATGTAGGCCGCTTTGGCCTATTGCCACTCACACATTTGGCATCAAGGGCGGCTGCGGCCGCCCTATCATTTCGGCTTGTTCGAACATACCGCCAAGGGCAATGCCGGGCGGTGAGCTGGGTCATTAACCGGGTGATTCGGTCGGGAATATGAACCTGCGGAATTTTCGACACACTTATGAATAGAAAAATTCTTTTTATTAAAGTCTGTGGAATTTTGGGGTTCTAGGATTTGTGGTTCGCGGCATCGGGTGCTATAACGAGCTTATCGGGAAGTTGAATTGATCTCCGTGTCGAATAACACGTTCAGATGGTTCACGCGGCCCGATAAACGGGCCGCCTGACGTGATTGGTTTTGCGTACGTCAGGTGGTTTCGTTTTGAGTTGATCCTCCTTAGCGCTCATCGCCGCGTCCCCAAATTGTCATATTAATTTCGTGACGTGGGGCTGGACATTCAGCAGATTTGGGCCAATCTGAATCTTGCCGGGCGCATATACAGGAAATGGCACCAGTTTTTCGGTGTCTTGCGGAGGATATTAGATGACGACCAGGCGCTTCCCATCATCGCAGTCGCCGGATTCCGACATTTCTTCCGCCCCCTCCGTTCCCTGGTTGTCTATCGGCGTCGCTTTATCCGCCGTAGCTATGTGCGGGGCGGTGTTCGCGTTCGCTTCGGGGCAACGGGGCCAAGCTTCTTCCGGTGCAGACTGGCTCGTCGAGCGCACAGGGTGCATCCCTTTCCGAGGCCTTCGGCCCGGTACAGCCTTCCTCCGACACCATGCGCCGGCCAGCAAAATTGCTCTCCGGCATCGGTGGCCAGACCTTTGCGCCCGGTGCGAGACAAACCTCGTCCGCCGAGGCTGAATTACAACAGATTGTACCGAACATCTCGCCCGTGGCTTGGGACCGGCTTCCGGCGGGTGACTGCATCACGGTGACCGCGAAATCCGGTCAGACCTTCTCATTCCGCATTCTTGGAGCGCGGCCGGTGGGAAAGCCCGAACAAGGGGATAGTCTTCCCAAGATCGAGCTGGCCGTCAGTGGCTGTGCCGATATGGGTGAGCCGGTCGCCAAGGCGGTCATTCAGCCGATCAATCCCCCCGCGCCGAAGGCCGAGAACGCCGCGCGCAGCCTTTAACCGCGCCCGCCATTTGATCTGAGCTGCGCCCGGCCGATCTGCGGGCGCCGTGCATTGACCGCCCGATTATCTGCCGTGTGCGCTAGGTCACGGACCCATTAAGCGGATTCACGAATTCGGCGAACAGTGGTTGAAACTCGCAAAAGGAGTTTTGCCATGGCACGCTTTGATCTGACGGATTTCGAATGGTCTGTGATCCAGCCTCTTTTGCCGAACAAGCCGCGCGGCGTTGCGCGCGTGGATGACCGGCGGGTCTTGAACGGCATCTTTTGGCGATTGCGGACGGGTGCGCGTCCAAGCGGAGCTTGGCTTCGCCAAGACGGGCGGACATTCCGGAGCGGTATGGTCCGCACACGACCTGCGCGAACCGCTTCAACCGCTGGCGCAAAGCGGGCGTCTGGGATCGGCTTCTGGAAGAGGTATCAAAGGCTTACGACGGCGACATCCAGATGATCGATTCCTCCAGCATCCGGGTGCATCAGCATGCCGCCAACGCCCAAAAAAAGACGACCGATCCTGTTGCATGGGTCGCTCGCGCGGCGGCTTGACGACGAAGATCCATGCGCTGGTCGATGCCGAGGGCCTGCCCATCGCGCTCAAGCTGACCGAAGGTCAGGCCCATGACGGCCGCAGCGCCCGCGACATGCTTGGGGCCCTGATCGAGGGGCAGATCCTCCTGGCCGACCGCGCCTATGACAGCGACGAGATCCGCCAAAGTCTCGCTGAGCGAGGGGCATGGGCCAACATCAAGCCCATGCCGAACCGCAAGACTGTGCCGGCCTTCAGCGCCTTCCTGTATCGCTATCGCAATCTGGTCGAGCGCTTCTTCAACAAAGCTTGTCCCGCGAAGGCGGGGATCAAACATTACCGCGCTGTCGCCACTCGATTTGATAAGCGCGCCGAGAACTTCCTGGCTGGTGTCAAGCTCGCTTCACTCAGAATTTGGATGCGGTTTAATGAGTTGATCGCCTAGGCGACCTGTGCGCGGGTAGGGGTAGACGGAGGCGTTGTTTTTGACCTCCTTCAATTCGCTCAACGGATTGGGTTGGAAGATGGGCGTCGTCACATTGGTCAGAGAGGTTTGGGTTTGTCGGTGACCGCAGCGGCCGGACGGTCATGTCTTGACGATCTGGTGAGATTGATCGACTGGGGGGGCCTGCAGAGCATCATCCGACTTTGATCCCCTGCGCGGCCAAGGGAGAGCGGGCTTGGCCGCCATTGGCGTTTTCAAAGCGATGCAGATTGCCGTCTGGTACGACCTCTCCGACGTCGAGGCTGGCCGAAGCGCTCGATGATCGGCCGTCCTTCCGCCGCCGAAGCGCCGGACGATCGGGCGTGCCTCCGACGGTTTTGCGGGTTTTCAATACCGAAAGCGCACGGCCTTTGTGCGTTTCCGCAAGGCCCTTATGGCCCATGGGCTGGACAGGTCGCTGTTTGAGGAGATCACCGGCCAGCTCAAAGCCACGGCGATCCGGATCAACATCACACGTGGACGTATCATTTTCCTGCCGCAAGATGCGCGACGCGCAGCGCGCATGACCCGGGGGCCTCAGATGCCCGCCGCGAGGCGTTCGGCGATTGCGGCCAGGGCGGCCTCGGCGCGGCTGCCGTCAGGACCGCCGGCCTGCGCCATGTCGGGACGGCCGCCACCACCACCGCCGCCAAGCGCTTCCGCGCCGGCCCGCACCAGTTCCACGGCGCTGTAATTATTCGTCAGATCGTCCGTCACACCGACCACGATGCCCGCCTTGCCCTCGTCGGTGAGGCCGACGATCGCGACGATGCCTGAGCCGATCTGACGCTTGCCGTCATCCACCAGCCCGCGCAAATCCTTCGGCGGAATGCCGCGCACGGTACGCGCCATAAGCTTGACGGCGCCGACCTCGCGGACATTGCCGCCGTCGTTCTGCGTGGTGCCGTTGCCTCCGCCGAGCGCAATGGCCTTACGCGCCTCGGCCAGTTCTCGCTCGAGCCGCCGCTTTTCCTCGACCAATCCGGCGAGACGCGCCGGCAACTCCTCCGGTTTTATCTTAAGCGCGCCGGCCGCGGCCTTGAGAAGGCGGTCCTGCTCGCTGAGATAGTGGCGCGCCTCGTTCCCCGTCAGCGCCTCGATCCTGCGAACGCCGGCGGCCACCGCGCTTTCCGAAATGATTTTCACCAACCCGATATCGCCGACGCGTAGGACGTGGGTCCCGCCGCAAAGCTCCACCGAATAGGCCTTGCCCGATTTGGGCCCTTCACGCTCCGTCCCCATCGAGACGACGCGCACTTCATCGCCATATTTTTCACCGAACAACGCCATCGCCCCTGATGCTGCGGCATCGTCGATCGCCATCAACCGGGTCGTGACCGCGTCATTCTGGAGAATCATCGCGTTGGCGACGTCCTCGACCGCCTGAATTTCCTCAGCGGTCATCGGCTTGGGATGCGAATAGTCGAAACGCAGCCTGCCTGGCTCGACGAGGGACCCCTTTTGCGCGACATGGGTGCCGAGCACTTGCCGCAGCGCCTCGTGCAGCAAGTGGGTTGCCGAGTGGTTGGCGCGAATCGCGGTGCGGCGGGCGTGATCGACTTCGAGTTCCACGGCATCGCCGGTTTTGAGGGGCCCCTTATCGAGCACGCCGTGATGGACGAAGAGGTCGCCGAGCTTCTTGTCGGTGGCGCGGACCAGGAAAACCGTGCCCTTGGGGCCGCGAATGACGCCGTGATCGCCAACTTGGCCACCAGACATGCCGTAGAACGGTGTCTGGTTGGTGACGATCGCCGCCTCCTCGCCCTTGCGAAGCTGCTTGATTTCCTTGCCGCCCTTGACGATGGCCAGGATCTGGCCCTCGGCCTTCTCCGTCTGATAGCCGAGAAACTCCGTCGGGCCGAGACGGTCGCGCAACTCGAACCAGACCCGCTCGGTAGCGGCGTCGCCGCTACCGGCCCAGGCTTTCCTTGCCTCGGCCCGCTGGCGTTCCATCGCTGTGTTGAAACCGTCGCGATCGACGTCGATGTCGCGGGCCTTGAGCGCGTCGGCCGTCAGATCGAGCGGAAAACCGTAAGTGTCATAGAGCTTGAACGCGACCTCACCCGGCAAAGTGGCTCCGGCCGGCAGCGAAGCGGTCTCCTCCTCGAGCAGCGCAATGCCGCGGTCAAGCGTCTTGCGGAAGCGGGTCTCCTCCAGTCTCAGCGTCTCGGTGATCAGCGCATCGGCTCGGATCAATTCCGGATAGGCTTGGCCCATTTCTCGCAACAGCGCGGGGACGAGGCGCCACAGCAATGGCTCCTCGACCCCTAGCAAATGCGCGTGACGCATGGCGCGGCGCATGATCCGGCGAAGCACATAGCCCCGCCCTTCGTTCGAGGGGAGCACTCCGTCGGCGATCAGGAAGCTGGTCGAGCGCAAATGGTCGGCGATCACCCGATGACTGATCCGGGCGGAGCCCTCGGCCGGCACTTTGCTCGCCTCGACCGAGGCTTTGATAAGCGCCTTGAACAAGTCGGTGTCGTAATTGTCGTGCACGCCTTGCAGCACCGCCGCGAGCCGCTCCAGCCCCAGGCCGGTATCTATGGATGGATGCGGCAGGTCGACCCGCTGATTAAGAGTCAGCTGCTCGTATTGCATGAAGACGAGATTCCAGATCTCGACGAAACGGTCACCATCTTGATCGGGGCTGCCGGGAGGTCCGCCAGGGATGTGGTCGCCGTGATCATAGAAGATTTCCGAACAGGGCCCGCACGGTCCCGTATCGCCCATCGCCCAGAAATTGTCGGAGGTGGCGATCCGGATGATTCGCTTCTCGTGTAGGCCGGAAATCTTCCGCCACAGCGTGAAAGCCTCCTCGTCTGCCGCATAGACGGTTGCAACCAAGCGTTTTTTGTCGAGGCCGAATTCCTTGGTGATCAGAATCCATGCCAGCTCGATCGCGACGTCCTTGAAATAGTCGCCAAAGGAGAAATTCCCCAGCATTTCAAAGAATGTGTGATGGCGAGCCGTATAGCCGACATTGTCGAGATCATTGTGCTTGCCGCCGGCGCGGACGCATTTCTGCGCCGTCACCGCCCGGCTGTAGGGTCGCTTTTCAAGGCCGGTGAAGACGTTCTTGAACTGCACCATGCCGGCATTGGTGAACATCAAGGTCGGATCATTGCGCGGCACAAGCGGACTGGACGGCACGACTTCATGGCCGTTATGCCTAAAATAATCCAGGAACGCCGATCGTATCTCGTTAATACCGGTCATGAAGTTCATCCGTGTCGCTCAGGCAGCGCAGAATGCCGTACGCCACACGCTCACCCTCCGACATTATAGGCGAAAACCGGGCCGCAAGAGAAAACATTGGCGAAATTGGGTCCGCATTCTCTAGCGTTGCGCGGGGCAGGCTGTCCAGCGACAGCCACGCTTACCAGCAGCTATTCATGAGAATGCGATATCGAGCGCCGCCCAGCTCAGGCTTTGGTTGGCGCAATCATTGTCTGCGAAAACCTGGAGCGCGATCTCGCCTTGCTGAAAACCGGCGCTTTTTCTTATCCTGCCTGACCGGTCTTCTTCGGCGCAAGCCGCTTGGCGGCGCGGCTCATCATCAGCAAGCGGATCGAAATCTTCTTCCGGTTCCACTTCGCCGAGAATCCGCTCGGCGATCAGCCCCGCATTCTGGCGAATTGCACTTTCGATCCTTTGGGAAATCTCCGGATTCTGTTTCAGAAAGGCCTTGGCGTTCTCACGCCCTTGTCCGACGCGCTGCCCCTCATAAGAGAACCATGAACCCGACTTCTCGATCACTCCGGCCTTGACGCCAAGATCGATAATCTCGCCTTCCTTGGAGATGCCTTCGCCATACATGATGTCGAATTCGATCTGCTTAAAGGGCGGAGCGATTTTGTTTTTCACCACCTTGACGCGGGTCTGATTGCCGGTGACCTCTTCGCGTTCCTTGATCTGGCCGATGCGGCGAATGTCGAGGCGGACGGAGGCATAGAATTTGAGCGCATTGCCTCCGGTGGTCGTCTCGGGATTGCCGAACATCACCCCGATCTTCATGCGGATCTGGTTGATGAAGATGACGATGGTGTTGGATTTGGAAATCGAGCCGGTGAGTTTGCGCAGCGCCTGGCTCATCAGACGCGCCTGCATTCCTGGCAGCACGTCGCCCATTTCGCCCTCGATCTCCGCCTTGGGCGTCAAGGCCGCGACCGAATTGATGACGATGACGTCGACGGCGCCGGAGCGGATCAGCGTGTCGGTGATTTCCAGGGCCTGCTCACCATTATCGGGCTGCGAGAAAACCAACTCGTCCAGCTTTACGCCGAGCTTCCTGGCATAGATCGTGTCGAGCGCATGCTCGGCATCGATGAAGCCGCAAACACCACCCTTTTTCTGGGCCTCGGCAATGACATGCAGGGCCAGCGTCGTCTTGCCCGACGATTCCGGGCCGAAAATCTCGATGACACGCCCGCGCGGCAGGCCACCTATGCCGAGCGCGATGTCAAGACCGAGCGAGCCCGTCGGTATCGCCTCGATCTCCGGGGGCGCCTCGTTTTTGCCCAGACGCATGACCGAACCCTTGCCGAAATTCTTTTCGATCTGGCTCAGCGCGGCCTCAAGCGCTTTATGCTTATCCATATCAGCCCCCTCTACGAGGCGCAGATTCGCCTTCGTCATCATATTTCTCCGTTATTTCATATTGCCGGTCGCAATGCAATCTTAAGGAAGTGTACACACTTTGTTCCTTCTAGCAAGCAGGCAATAGAACTTACATTCCGAATTTATACTGACGCGGATCGTAAAACTACTAAGCGAGGATCTACGCAGACCGGCGCGCCGGCTCTCAGCCGTCCAAGGTTTCCTTGACCGCCGCCGCGAGCTTTTTCAGCGAGAACGGCTTGGGAAGGAACGTAAAAGTCTCGTCCTCGTCCAGATTGTTGCGGAACGCCTCCTCCGCATAGCCCGATATGAAGATGATCTTGATCAGCGGATTGGCCTTGCGCAGATGTTTCAGCAGCGTCGGCCCGTCCATCTCCGGCATGACGACATCGCTTACCACCAGATCGACGTCACCCCCGCGCTCGTTCATGATATCGAGTGCCTGGACGCCGCTCGCCGCCTCCAGCACCTTATAGCCCCGCGTCGTAAGCGCCCGGGCGGCAAAACTGCGGACCGCGTCCTCATCTTCCACCAGCAGAACCGTCGCGGAACCGGTGAGATCGCGCGCAGCTTCCTTCTTCGCCGGCTTCTCCGAAATTTCCGGGGCTGCCACCGCCTCTTCGCAGCGCGGCAAATAGATGCGGAAAACCGTGCCGCTGCCGACTTCGCTTTCAGCGAATATATAGCCGCCGGTCTGTTTCACAATGCCGTAAACCGTCGAAAGTCCGAGTCCCGTTCCCTTGCCGACCTCCTTCGTCGAAAAGAACGGCTCGAAAATCTTGTCCATCACCT
The DNA here is from genome assembly GCA_963731855.1 of uncultured Alphaproteobacteria bacterium. GTDB lineage: Bacteria > Pseudomonadota > Alphaproteobacteria > Rhizobiales > Rhodomicrobiaceae > R-RK-3. The sequence goes on from CAVSXH010000009.1 coordinate 625,434, forward strand.
CGGGCGGAATGCCGGTGCCGTTGTCGCTTACTTCGCAGAGCACATATTCGCCCGGCTCCATGCCCGCATGGCCCAGCTTTGCCGATTCGCGCTCACTGATATTGGCGGTGCGGATGGTCAGTTCGCCTCCCCCCGGCATGGCATCGCGCGCATTCACCGCCAGATTGATGATGACCTGCTGAAACTGCGTCGGATCGACTTTGATGAACCACAGATCGCGGCCATGGACGACCCGCGCCTTCACCTTCTCGCCGAGAAGCTGATCGAGCAGGATCATCAAATCTTCCAGCGCGTCGGTCAGCGACATAACTTGCGGCCGCAATGTCTGCTTGCGCGAAAACGCCAAAAGATGCCGGACAAGGCCTGCCGCGCGATTGGCGTTATTCTTGATATTCATCAGGTCGGCAAAGGAGGGATCGCTCGGCCGGTGATTGGCGAGCAGCAGGTCGGAAAACCCGATGATTGCCGTCAGCACATTGTTGAAATCATGGGCAATACCCCCGGCAAGCTGGCCGATCGCCTGCATCTTCTGACTCTGCGCGATCTGTTCCTCCAATATCTGCTGCTCGGAGGTGTCGATGCCGAAAACCAGCGCGGCCTCGCTGGACTGCCCGGTATTGGGAACCGGCATGAACAGCAGCCGCCCATTGCGCTTGCTCTCCAGCGCCCGGATATCGACAGGCGGAATGGCAACCTTGCGCGCCGTTGCTTTTTCCATCGCCTGCCTGAGCCGGTCGCGCATCGCCTCTTCCACCAATTCGAAGATGCTGGCATGTTCCAGGCTTTTCACGGTGCCGAAAAAGCGCCCGAAAGCGGGATTGCAGTTGGTGATCGTGCCATCCCTGGCAATCGCGGCGATCGCGACTGGCGCCGATTTCATAAAACCGAGCAGCCGGTGTGCGTCGCTCAGCTCGGCGCCAACGCCCAAATCGGCATGCCGCTCGAGTACAGCGCCGAAGAGTGCGGTTTCCTCGCCCTCCTGATCGCCCTTGTGCCGTGTCAGCAGCACCGAAACCGGCAAGGCCGTGCCGTCACGCTTCACGAGATCGAACGATGCCGTAACCGGGCCGCTGCCAGGATGTTTCGGCGACAATATTGCGGCGGCATGCTCGGGGAAGATTGTCGACAGCCTGTGCTGCGCGCCCTTTTCGCGATCCCCCAGATCGACCCAGCTCCGCAGCGTCGCGTTGACGAACTTGATCGAACCATCCGCGCCCGCGAGGAAAATGCCGACCGGAAGCTGATCCAGCAGCTTGCGGTATTCGCGGATATTATGCGCCATGAGCATATCCTGCTCGCGGCGTGTGGTCACATCGCTGACCTCCCACAGAGAGAGTGCTTCACCGGCGCCGCCCTCCCTCGAGCCGCTCACGCGTTTGACGGAAGCCCTGAGCCAGCGTCCGGCTCCCGGCGTGCCGAGCGGCTGGAATTCCTCATGCGCCGTCTCACCGCGCCGCGCCGCCCGGATCAGCCGGAACAACGGCTCCGATCCGCCGAACTGACGGACCAAGGCGGATTCGACGCTGAGCGGCGCAAGATCGGCCGCCCCGGTCAACTGCCGGTAGACGGGATTGGCGTAGATGATCGCACCATCCTTGCCCGCAAGTGCGATACCCTGGCTCGCGTTTTCGGCATAGAGCTTCGAGAAATCCGGCGCACCGGACCGCGCCTGCACGCCGAAATGCAAAAATCCGGCTGCCGAGGCAAATAGTGCCGCAACGCCGACGGAGGCAAACAGTGCAAACAAGCCGAGAATGAGCGCGGCGGCCTCCTGCCGAAGCAGAACGGCAACACAGATGGCTCCGCTCATCGCCGCCGCGAGGCCGATCAGCCTGCGCCAGGGCGCACGGTCCTGCTGCGTCCGGTCCAGAAATTGCGCGGCCGGCTGCGCGTTGCTGCGGCTCGAAATCATGGCGGCACCTTAACCGATTCTCGTATTTTGCCCCCATTTCCATGGGCCAAGCCGGTGAAAATGAACAACAGCGCGGCGGCAGGCGAGGCATCTCCCCAGCCAGCATCGAACTTAGCAGTTAAAATTGCTGCAAAGAGCGGCTATACCGGGAATGGGAGCCCGACACTGAAAAGCCGTCGGCTAAGGGGGAACGCGACGCTGGAAGCTGATCCAACAGCTAAAGGCGTATCCGCGTTTTGGGAAAGGTCGAAATCATGTCCGACAGCGTCATCTATATCGTCACCGTAACGCTTCTGATCGCGCTGGCGGGTCTCGCCTTCTGGATCGCGCGCCAAAGCCTGGGTCTTGGCGGCATGGCGCTGTTCCAGAGCAAGGCGAAGCGCGTGGGCCTGGTCGAGTTCGACCTCGCTGGACGGACGCCGGCGCCTCGTGCTGGTGCGTCGCGACAATGTCGAGCATCTCATCATGACCGGCGGGCCGGTCGATGTGGTGATCGAAACCGGCATCCCCATGATGATGCGCAGCGGCGCGAACGGACTGCGGGACGTTCTCTCCCGGGCCGACCCGTCCATGGGCAGCGAAGCGGCCTATCTCGCGGAGGACGTGCCCCTGATCCTGCATCGTGATCAGCCGAACTGAGGCCGAGGCCGTGTTCTCCCCGCAAATGCGGAAATCGGTTTTGCGGCAAACATCATACTCAGGCAAAAAGACGGAACACCGTTCTGATCTAAGGTCGGGTGAGGCTCTGGCGCCCTCTGCGCGGAACCGGTTTGCCGCGCGAATGTTGCGCGTCGTCGTCGCTGCGCTTTTCATCCCCTTTCCTTTCCTCGCCGCAGCGCAGACCCCTCCCGCCGCGCCTTCCCAAACCGCCCCGCTCGATGCAGGTACAACTCAGCCGCTCCCCGGCCCCGCGGGATCGGAGGCGACCGGGGCAAACACCGCCGCGCCGATCGCACGTTGGGACGAGACGCTGAGCCGGCTCGATACCGCACTGACACGGCCGCGCATCGAGGAAGGCACGCTTGACCGGGTTCGCGAGCAGCTGAACCGGATCCAGGCGGAGATCGGCGCCTATATTGCCGCGCAGCGCCCGCGCCTGCCCGAGATCGAGGCCCGGCACAAGACGCTCGGCGAAGCGCCCAAGGATGCCGAACCGCCTGAGCCCGCCCTTGTCGCGGAACAGCGCGCCGAGCTTCGGAAAGCGTTGGGCGAGCTGACCGGCGCGCTCAAGGCCGCCGAAGAGGCCGAGTTGCGCGCCGAACTGCTGAGCGCCAGGGCGCGGGACCTGCGGCGCGGCATGTTCGAGCGGCGCATTCTCGAACGGGGCATGAGTCCACTTTCGCCATCTCTCTGGAGTGATATCGCAAAGGACGCGCCCATCGGCGTCGAGCGCCTCCGCCATATGTTCACCGGCTGGTGGCAGGCGCCGGGCGATAAAACCTTGTTCATGGGCCTCGTTTTGGCCGCCATCCTGCTCTGGGGCGTACTTTCGATTGCCGGCTATGGCGTCGTCGTCAGCTACAGACAATGGGACGCGACGCAGCCGCCAACGCAGTGGCGCCGCGCGGCGTCCGCCGGCCGCGTGATCCTGTGGCGATCGCTGCCGACAATATTAGCGGGAGCATTCCTCTATTTCAGCCTTCGCGAATTTGGGCTGCTGTCGGAGGTGTCGGAACGGCTGGTGATCGCGGCCATCGTCAGCCTGGTGATCATCGCGACCGTTCAGGCCGTGACCAAAACCGCGCTGGCGATCAGCCGGCCGCATTGGCGGCTGCTCCAACTCTCCGATGCTGCGGCCGGCAAGCTTTATGTCCGGGTCATGGCGCTCGCGGCGCTTTACGGGGCCGACTTCTTCGTCAGCAGCCTCACCCAGACCGTGTCCATGCCCTATTCCGTCAGCACCGCGCAGAGCTTCGTCTCCAGCGTGCTGTTCGCGGCGTTGATCATTTCGATTCTGCGCATTCGCGAGAAAGACGCCGAGGGCAGAACGCGGCCCATCGGCCCTGGCTACGTGCGGCTGCCGCTCTGGCTGATCGCGCTTGCCATCCTTGTCGCCGCGCTCGTCGGATACGTTGCGCTCGCGCGCTTCATCGCCGGGCAGCTCATCGTCGCCAGCACCATCCTCATAATCGCCTATCTGCTGATCATTTCAGTGACCGCCTTTGGGGAAAACGTCAGCGATGACGATACGGCCGGCGGGCGCTGGCTTCGCGACCATTCCGATCTCGACGAACATCGCCGCGAGCAGATCGCACTGCCGATCACCTTGATCCTGAAGGCAGCGATCGTGATCGGCGCCGTGCCGTTCCTGCTTCTGCTTTGGGGCTTCGATTGGCACGACATTTCGAGTTGGCTTCGCCGGATCCTGTTCGGCTTCGAGGTGGGCGGGGTGAAGATATCGGTCACCACCGTGGTCGCGGCCCTCGTGATCTTCTTTTTCGGCTATCTGGCGGCAAAATTCTTCCAGGCCTGGCTTGACAGGGACGTGTTGGAGCGGGCCGGAGTCGATGCAGGCGTGCGCGACAGCGTTCGCACCGGGGTCGGCTATATCGGCTTCGGACTGGCGGCGCTGCTTGCCATCTCCTATGCGGGGCTGGATTTCTCCAGCCTGGCGATCGTCGCGGGCGCGCTCTCGGTCGGCGTCGGCTTCGGCCTGCAGAGCGTCGTCAACAATTTCGTTTCTGGCCTGATCCTGCTCGCCGAACGGCCGATCAAGCTGGGCGATTGGATCATCGTCGGCGGGCATGAGGGCATCGTGCGGCGGATCAGCGTCCGCTCGACGGAAATCGAGACTTTCGACCGCGCCAATGTGATCGTGCCGAATTCCATGCTGATCTCGGACATGGTGAAGAACTGGACGCTGCATAACAGCACGGGCCGCGTGCCGGTGCCGGTTCACGTGCATGTCACCAGCGATCCCGAAAAGGTCCGCGATATTCTGCTGGAGGTCGCGCGCCAGCATCCGCAAGTGCTGTCCAACCCTGCGCCGGTCGTTCTTTTCGAGGATTTCGGCGCCGAGCTCACTGGATTTCATCCTCTTCGTCTACCTCGTCAATGTGAACCGCTCCTTCGCCGTGCGCACCGATTTGCGCATCGCCATTCTCAAAGCATTCAGGAACCATGGTGTAGAAATTCCCTATCCGCAGTCGGACGTGCATCTGCGCGATCTCGACTGGGTGAAGACCGCCATATCCGAGCGGCTGGCCAGATCGGCGGATGGCGGTCCCATGAGCGTCAGGGACTACAAATCCGAAAGTCAGGCGCCCGGCGAAGGCGACAACGGCACTTGAGATCGGCTGACCGAGGCGTCTCGCATTCGAAATTCGGCGCAGGGGCGTGACCATGGAATTTATCGTCCTCCTCATCGCGATCGTGCTGATCGGCCCTTATATCGGTTGGGGCATGGGCGCATATTCGGGCGGGACGGCTCGAGCGCGCCTTCGGCCTATGGCGGCTCGCTTTTGAAGATTTGAGGACGGCCGCCGAGGCGCAGACCGAAGAGATCGCAAGACTGAGGCGCGATCTGGCGGCGCTTCGCGGCGAGGCCCCGCCGCCGGAGCCGGTCGCACCGCTCGCGGAGACAACGGGCTTTGAGCCGGACGCGCTGTTTGCGGATGCGGCGGATAGCGCCCCTGATTCCGGTCCGGCCGAACATATCCCCATGCCGCCTCCGGAGGCACCGGCCGCGCCGCCCAGGCGAGGTCTTGGTGCGCGGATGTTCGGCGAAGGCGGGCTGGAGCGCCAATTCGGCGCCGTGCTGCCGGTATGGGTCGGGGGCATCGCCATCGCCTTCGCGGGGTTTTTCCTCGTCAAATATTCGATCGAGAACCAGCTTGTCGGGCCGCATATGCGCGTCGTGCTTGGCGGGCTTCTCGGCGCGGCGCTGCTCGCGGGCGCTCGATTTGTCGCCGCACGGGCCGGCGCGTTCGGCGGGCACCGCATAGCTCAGGCCCTCGCCGGGGCGGGCATCGCGGTATTCTACGTTTCCGCCTATGCGGCGACCGCGCTTTACGGGATTCTGCCGCCGCTGCTAGGCTTTGCGGCAATGGCGGCAACGACCGCACTCGCCGTCATCCTGGCACTGCGCCACGGCCCGCCGATCGCGCTGCTTGGAATGGTGGGCGGCTTTCTGACGCCCGCGCTCATCACCTCGGGCGATCCGTCGGCATTCCTTTTCTTCACCTACCTCTATTTCGTCTTCGCCGCGCTCATGATCGTCATCAGGCGTCAGGGCTGGTGGCTGATGACCTTCCCGGCCCTGCTTTTTGCCTTTGGCTGGGTTCTGGCCTGGATTTTCTCCGGCCAGATGAAAAGCGGCGAAAGCCTTTGGATGGGGCTGTTCCTGGTCGCGGTGGCAGGCACCATCGTCGGCGCCTCACGCCAGCGCTACGTGGAGGAAACCGAGGCCGTCCAGAGCTGGCGCGGCCTGTTCTCTTGGCGCAACCAGGCGCTGGCGCTCAATGTCGTCAGCCTCGCGGGGGCAATGGCGTTGATGGCGGCGCTTGCCTTCAACGCGACTTTCGGCCTGCATGATTGGGTGCTGTTCGGCACGCTGGCGGTGGGCGCGGTGGCGCTCGCCTTTTTCGACACAAGGCTTTATGGCTTCGCGCCCTGGGCGGCGATGGCGATCAACGCCGTCATGCTGGCTGGCTGGTATCCCGGCAGCGAGCGCGAATTCATTGTCGCGCTGGTGGCGTTCGGTGCGCTCTATGTGATGAGCGGCTTCCTGCTGGTGTCAAGCGCAGCGTTCCCGGTGCTGTGGGCTGGGCTGTCGGCCTTTACGGCGCTTGGCTATTTCCTCTCGGGGTATTTCCGCCTGACGCCCGCCACGCCTATGGCCGCCGCACCGATCGCGATCGATGTACCGCCCTCGCGTGAGCCGGTGGAACCGTTGGTGCAGGCCGTCAAGCAGACAGCCGCCGCGATCCCGCATGTCTGGGGGAGCCTGGCCATGGCGCTCGCGCTGCTGTTTTTCGCCGCGGCGATGTGGGCGGCGCGCCGGTTGCCCGGATCGCTCGCCAAGGAGCGGGTGCTGGCGATCTATGCGCTGGCGTGCAGTGCGTTCGTCGCGCTTACCTTCTTCATCGAACTGCAGCGGGAGTTTCTCTCCGTCGCCATCGCGGCCGAGTTGCTCGCGGTCGCCTGGATCGCGACGAAAACGCAAATTCCGTCCCTGCGCTATATTGCAGGCCTGCTCGGGGTGACATTCGCTTTCCTGTTGCTGCCGCAGATTCTGCTGCTGCTCCAGCTTGCCGCTTACAGCATCATTGGCTACGAATGGCACTTGCAGGCGACCATTCCGATTGTTGATTATCCGAATTTCCAGCTCGCCTTACCTGCCGGGCTGTTTCTGGTTGCCGCTTATACGCTGCGGCGTGGCGGTGACGGCCTGCTCGTCCGAATGCTCGAATTCGCCGCGATCGCGCTCATCGCCCTGTGGGGCTATTACACGACGTCCAGGCTGTTCCATCCCAGCGAAAATGTGCTGTTCGCGTCGGCAAGCTTCCTTGAACGCGGCCTGATCACCAACGTTCTGTTCGTTTATGGGCTGCTCTGCCTCTGGATCGGGCGCAATTTTGGGCGCAGCGCCTTTTTCCAGAGCGGGCTGCTGCTCGTTGCCATTGCGCTGTTCCGCATTGTGTATTTCGACCTCCTGGTGAAAAATCCGCTTTGGTCCCATGACGCCATCGGTGGCACCTCGCCGTTCGACGCGCTGACGCTCACTTACGCGGTGCCGATCCTGTGGTGCTGGCTCGCTGCGCAAGAACTGCGCCGGGCGGGCAGCCCATATCTGATCGGCTTTGCCAAATTCGTGCGGCCCTTGATGCTGGTTCTCGCTTTTGCCTGGATCAGCCTCGAAATCCGCAAGTTCTATCAGGGCCCGTTCCTCGACGGCACGGTGACGAGCGATGCGGAGTTCTACAGCTACTCGGTGGCTTGGCTGATCTTCGGCCTGGGTCTTCTGTTCTACGGAACGCTGAAAGGCAGCCAATTGCTGCGCTACGCTTCGCTTGCGCTCACGCTGCTGACAGTGACGAAGGTATTCCTGCTCGACGCCGGCAGTCTCACAGGGCTCTATCGCGTGTTCTCGTTCCTCGGACTTGGGCTAAGCCTGCTGGCGATCAGCTATTTCTATAGCCGTTTCGTGTTCGGCGGGAGCGAGGAAGGTGGCGGCGGTGATCCAGCTCAAGCGCAGGAGGCCGGCAGTCCCGGCGGATAAGTGGCTTAGGGCAGGTTCAGATTAGGCGGAAGCAGCCGCTAGAGTGTGATCGTTTCAGATTGAATTGATCACACTCCACATTCCTTTGTTTGCGCACGATTTTTCGGGAAAAACCGGCGTCCACTTTTCCCGATCGTGCTCTAGGGCGCTGATGCCATTCCAGCAAAGACGGGCTCCCAGTGTCCGCCGTGACTCTGGCGTTTACTAGATCCCCGCCTGCGCGGGGATGACAAATGAACCGATGGCTCCAATCTGGTTCGCTTGAGGGACAGGCCTCTGTCATCCCCGGGATCCAGTATTCCACTGCAGATTCAGCGGCTTACTGGCTTCCCGCTTGCGTAGGAATGACCGCGGCAGCATCGTTGGTGTGCGCAGCGGCGCTATCCAATTGAGGTGATCGCCTTTACGGGGATGAAATCGCCGCCGCTATCGGAATGCCGGATGCTCGACTTTGTCGCCGGCCTTGATGCCGAGCCGCCTAGCGCTGCCGGCTTTCATTTCGATGACAGCTCGAACGCTCCCGCTGGAGGCGATCGTCTGCTCCGAGAACGGTTCGGTATCCGAAGCGATGCGGTGGATGGTGCCGTCGCTGCGCACAAAAATCATATCGAGGGAAATGTAGGTGTTCTTCATCCACATGGAGATCGGCTCATCCCGCGGATAGATGAAAATCATACCTTCGTCGTCGCCGAGCGACTTCCGGAACATCAGCCCCGTACTGCGTTCCGAGTCGGTGTCGGCGACTTCCACGGTGATGCGGTGCTTGCCGGTTGAGGCAACGAACGTCAGCGGCTGCTTGTCCAGCAGTTCCGCGCGGGCTTCTGCCCAAAGCCCGACGCCAAAACAAAGCAGGGCAGCAACCACCGCCCTGCTAGTCGATTGAACTGACGCGACAGACGTCACGTCAGTGGGACGTAGGGAAACTCGAGGCCACCCCATCGGGCCGCAGCTCCGCTGCCATCAATCCTTTCACGCCATGTCCGAAGCGCACGAGTACCGTTTGTCCCGGACGCAGCTCTGCGAAGCCGAAGCGCCGCAAGGTTTCCATGTGCACGAAGATATCCTCCGTGCCTTCCCCCCGCGTCAGGAAGCCGAAACCTTTGAGACGGTTGAACCATTTCACCATCGCTCGCTGCCAGTCGCTTTCGGCGACCACGGTGACGTGGGTACGCTGCGGTAGTTGCGACGGATGGATCGCCGTGCTCTCATCCATGCCGAGAACGCGAAAAGCCTGGAGTCCACGATCGCGATTGAGCACCTCGCAAACCACGCGGGCACCTTCATAAGCCGTTTGATAGCCGTCGCGCCGCAGTACGGTCACATGCAGAAGAATATCCGGCATGCCGTTATCTGGGACAATGAAGCCATAGCCCTTCGAGGCATCAAACCACTTGATTTGACCTGCGACGACGGTGACGTCAACGCCGGCTTGTTCGGACGCAGGGCCGAACGTTGAGACAACTGGAGGTAATTTTTCCCCCATTTCGTGATCCCCCGCTTTTACTTCACTGTTGTACCTATTTGCTCGACCAGGTCTTCCGCCTTTGCCCAGTCGTTGCAAATCGTTAATGGAACATACCACTCGTCGGTTTCGTTACCAGCGAAATTTCCGCTGGACTGGATAAGTCCGTCCGAGGGCAGATCGAGCCAAGGCCCGAGAACCAGCACACAAAGGTTGTAATTCATTGTTTTTCATTGGTTTTAACTCTTAACTCCTAAGGGCCGCCGCATGCTCTTAGAGATTACTTACCTCTAAAAACGTGTACCGGACAAACCCTTATACAACCCATGCGTGTGTCATTGAAACGCTTTTTTCACGAATCACCCACTTCGCACAGCTCCTCCGAAAAGCTGTTCGAAAGTGTTCTCGAAAGTGTCCCGTGACCTCGCCGTTAACTATTTCGGCAGGATGGGGCGGAAATGTGGTGAACCACACCGCTGTCCCGCCCTGCAATTTCAGCGGGGATTTAACGAATTTGTGAATTGGCTTGTGCATTGCCGGGGCGTCGCGAGCGAGGCTACAGTCGCCCGCACATCTAACCCCCGCGAGGTCCCTTGCATGAAATATCTCCATACGATGCTGCGCGTCACCAATGTCGATGAATCGCTCGACTTCTACTGCAATAAGCTGGGCCTTAAGGAAGTGCGCCGCATCGACAACGAACAGGGCCGTTACACTCTTATCTTCCTCGCGGCGGAAGGCGACGAGGCGGCTCAGGTCGAACTGACCTATAATTGGGATCCCGAGAGCTATAGCGGCGGGCGCAATTTCGGCCATCTCGCCTATGCCGTCGACGATATTTATGCAACTTGCGAAAAACTCATGCAGGGCGGCGTCACCATCAACCGCCCTCCGCGCGACGGTCGCATGGCCTTCATCCGCTCCCCTGACAAGGTCTCGATCGAACTCCTGCAGAAGGGCGCGGCGCTGCCGTCGCAGGAGCCGTGGTCATCCATGCCAAACACCGGCGAGTGGTAGCGCACGGGGTGGCATCGCCTAGACAACCGTCTGCCGAATATAGCGGCACGGCGAAGCTGCTGCATTGGCTGATCGCGGCGTTCGTCATCGCGCTGCTGAGCGTCGGCCTGACCATGACGCGCATCAGCGATCTGCAGCTCAAATACGAGCTGTACCAGCTGCACAAATCGATGGGTGTCACCGTTCTCGGCTTGATGCTGCTGCGCGTTGTCTGGCGGCTCGCGGTGAAGCCGCCGGCGCTGCCGCTGCAAATGGCCGCGTGGGAGCGCGGCGCTGCGCAAAAAACACATTTGTTGCTTTATGTGCTGCTGCTCACGATGCCGCTGACCGGCTGGGCGATGGTTTCGGCCGCAATGCCGCCATTCAACTTCCCGACCCTGCTCTATACCCGCATTCCGTGGCCGCATATCCCCTTCATCGAACAACTGACGCTGGATGAGAAAAAAACGGTTGAACCCGCTCTCAAAAATGTGCACGCAGCCCTGGGTTGGACACTCCTTGTCCTTGTCGGGCTTCACATTGCCGCCGCGCTGCGGCATGGTTTCATTCTCAAGGATGGCATTATGTTGCGTATGTTGCCTCGCGTTCTCAACGTCTCCCGAAACCTGATCGTCCCCTTGGCCTTTGCCGTGCTCTTGATTGGCGGCGCCTTACCGGCGGCGGCCCAGGAATGGGCGATCGACAAATCGCTGAGCAAAGCCAGCTTCGAGGCCCAGGCCGGCGGCCAAGCGGTCAGCGGCGAATTCAAGCAGTTTCAAGCCGAGATCCACTTCGATCCCGACGACCCGGAAAGCGCCGAGATTTCCGCGGCCATCGACATGAACAATGTGGTGACCGGTCAGGCGCAGGTGGACGCCGCGCTGCTTGGCAAGGACTGGTTCGACACGCAGACCTATCCGACGGCCGGGTTCCGCGCGCGTTCGGTCAAAGCCGGCACGGGCGAGGGCGAATATGTGATCCAAGCGACGATCACCATCAAGGACGTCTCGAAAGACATCAGCTTGCCGTTCAGACTTGCCGTCAGTGAGGGCGAAGCCACGGCCAAGGGCGAGATGGCGATCAGCCGATCGGAATTCGGCATCGGCCCGAAGGGCCCGGTATCGGGCATGATGATCGGCGAAATTGTGAAGCTGAGGCTCGATCTGGCTGCGAAACGGCTCGACAATTAGGCGCAGCGTCCGCTCGCGCTCGGCGAGAATGCGCCTCCTTCCAGCTCTTTTGCCGCATCCGGCGGAGACAGCAAGACGGCGTTTCATCCTATTTTGGGCATACGCGCCGTTTAGCATCTCGTTAATAGGGCCTTTACGAAACCCTTTTGCGCGTGGAAACTTATTCTTAACCAAGCTTCGCGACCGCGAAAGGGGCCGCTGTGCTCGAAATGTTCGAACGACTTCTGGCGGCGCTGATCATCCTGGCGCTGCTGGTACTGGTCATGTTCATAGCGCTTCCGGAAGGCGGCCGCGTCGGGGTGCCCGCAGCCGATCAGCCGCGATCCGAGCCAGCCCTCCCGCCATCCGAGACCGCAAGGATAAAATCTCCAGCCGCCGAAGGTCAGACTGAGGTTGCCAAGACCGACGCACCCCAGCCGCCGCCCGTCCAGCCAGCGGCCCCGCCGTCAGAGACCGCAAGGGCGAAATCTCCTGCCGTCGAAGGTCAGACTGAGGTTGCCAAGACCGACGCGCCCCCGCCGCCGCCGGCCAGTCCGCAAGACGTCCAGGTCCCAAATCCCCCAGGAAACAATAGCGTCGACACGGGCAAGACAGCTCAGTCCCCGGCTGAAAAGGGCGAACGGGAAATCGGCAGCGCCGATACACAGCCCAAGCCCAAATTCGTGAAGAGCAACGACGACAGGCTCCCACAGGCTGCGGAATTGCCCGCAAAGCCCGTTGAGGCCGCGAAGGCAGACAAGCCTGCGGAAAGGCTGGTGCCCGCCAAGCCGACATCCGACAAGCTGAGGGTCCACAGGCCGAGGATAGATCAGACCAGGACCGAGATTGTGTCCCGGACCCCGGTGCAGCGCCCCGGCCCACGCGTCTATATCAAGGAGGAGCGCGAAAGGTACGACGGCATCGGCGAATATATCCAGCGCACCCGCTACACCCGGCCGGATTGGCATCGCACCCATTACGATGAATGTGCGGACGGTCGATGCGATTGCAGTTGCGACCGGCCCTATTGGGCAAGACGCGGCCCTCCCTGCGGGGATTGAGCCGCGCTACTCACCTGCCTCAGGCTACCCGCCGGATGGCGCTGCCAAGTTTCTCCATCGCCATTTCGATATCGCTTGCTTCGACGATGAGTGGCGGCGACATTGCGACGGTGTCTCCGGTCACGCGGACCTGCAGCCCATTCTGGTAGCAATCCAAAAACACATCGTAGCCGCGCCGGCCGGCTCCAGCCGCGCTCGGGCTGAGTTCGATGGCGGCGACCAGACCGAGATTGCGGATGTCCACCACATTCGGCAGGCCGCGCAAGGAATGCACCGCCTCCTCCCATAGGCCCGCCAATCCGGCGGCCCGCTCGAACAGGGTCTCGCGTCTGTAGATATCGAGCGTCGCCAGTCCGGCCGCGCAGGCGAGAGGATGGGCGGAATAGGTGTAGCCGTGAAAAAACTCGATCATGTGTTCGGGGCCTTGCATCAGCGTGTCGTGGATGCCGCGCCGGGCAACGACCGCACCCATCGGCACCGCGCCATTGGTGAGCCCCTTAGCCACTGTCATCAGGTCGGGAGTCACGCCGAAATGCTGAGACGCGAATGGCGCGCCTAGGCGGCCGAACCCTGTGATCACTTCGTCGAAGATCAGCAAGAGGCCATGCTTGTCGCAAATTGCGCGCAGGCGTTCGAGATAGCCCTTAGGCGGCACCAGCACCCCGGTCGATCCGGCAACCGGCTCGACGATGACGGCCGCGATCGTGTCGGCGCCGTGCAGCGTGACGAGGTCTTCAAGCTTGTCGGCCAGTTCCGCCCCATGCTCCGGCTGCCCCTTGGCGAAGGCGTTGCGCGCCGGGTCATGCGTATGCGGCAAGTGGTCGACATAGGGGAGGGCGGCCCCGAATGCGCGCCGGTTCGCCACAAGCCCGCCAACCGATATGCCGCCAAACCCGACCCCGTGGTAGCCGCGCTCGCGGCCGATGAAGCGCACCCTTCCGCCCTCGCCGCGCGCCCGGTGATAGGCCAGCGCGATCTTCAGCGCGGTATCGACAGCCTCCGAGCCCGAGTTGGTGAAGAACACGCGGTCCAGCCCGTCCGGCGTGATTGCCGCGAGCGCCGCGGCCAATTGAAAGGCCGACGGATGGCTCATCTGAAAGGCTGGCGCGTAATCGAGCGTTTGGATCTGGCGCTCGACGGCAGCGGAGATTTCGCGCCGTCCATGCCCGGCATTGACGCACCACAGGCCGGCGACCATATCGAGGACCTTGCGCCCATCCGCGATGGTGAACCACATGCGGTCGGCGGCGACGACCAGTCGCGGATCGGCCTTGAATTGCCGGTTAGCCGTAAAGGGCATCCAGTAGCAGGACAGGTCCAACTCGTTCATCAGGGGCGGGGAATCGTTCATCGCAATCTCCAACGGATGCACCACGGGCGCGCGGACACTCGCCAAGTCTATAGCCGGAACGCCGAAATCGCCATGCCGAGATGCGTCAAGACCGCTGGAAGGACGCCCGATCGGCCAGTTCGACGTCGGAAAAGGTCGTAACAGACCGCAATCGGCACCGCTTTGCACAACGCCAGAACCAATGGCGATAAGCCTATCGGATGGCGCGGTTGAGCCAGACGGGCTGCTAGAGCAGAGCTAATCCGAGCTGCTTGCGGGCCTCATCGCGCAGCACGTCGATGGGTTGCAGACCGCCATCGGTCTTGACATGCCAGAAAGTCCAGCCGTTGCAGGCTGGCCGTCCCTGAACGCGAGCTCCCATCTTGTGAATCGAGCCTTGTTCACCAGCCAGGGCCAGAGTGCCATCAGCGCGCACCTGAGCCTTTAGCGTCGCCCCAGCGTCGTATAGCGTCGCGCCTGGCCGAATCATTCCCAAATCGATCAATGTGCCGAACGGGACGCGCGCCTCTCCGCGTTTGCTGCGCAGGAATTTGAGGTCTTCGGCGCCGAGCGGGGCCACGGCGTCAAGCCGCTCGCGGGCCGCCCGCGCATAATCGGGATCCTTTTCCAGCCCGATGAAGTGGCGGCCGAGGCGTTTCGCCGCCGCGCCGGTCGTGCCGGTGCCGAAGAACGGATCGAGCACGACGTCGCCCGCCGCCGTCGTCGCCAAAATGACACGGTAGAGCAGGGCCTCCGGCTTCTGCGTTGGATGCGCCTTGCGTCCGCCGTCATCCCTCAGCCGTTCGGGCCCACTGCAGATCGGCAGCAGCCAGTCCGAGCGCATCTGCACATCGTCATTGAAGGCCTTCAGCGCCTCGTAGTTGAACGCATATCGCGAGCTTTCCTCACGCGCCGCCCAGATCAGCGTCTCATGCGCATTGGTGAAGCGCCGGCCGCGAAAATTCGGCATCGGGTTGGTCTTGCGCCAGATGACGTCGTTCAGCAGCCAGAAACCAAGATCCTGCAGCGCACAACCGAGGCGGAAAATATTGTGGTAGCTACCGATCACCCAAATCGCGCCATTGGGCTTCAGGATACGGCGGCATTCCGCCAGCCAGGTGCGGCAGAATTGGTCATAAGCGGCAAAGCTGCCAAACTTGTCCCAGTCCTGATGCACACCATCGACCTTGGTGTTGTTGGGCCGAAGCAGATCCTGGGTGAGCTGAAGGTTATAGGGCGGGTCGGCAAAGACAAGATCCACCGAACTGCTCGGAACGGTCCGAAGCAATTCGAGGCTATCGCCTTCGATGACCGTGTCGAGAAGGGAAGAAACTGACGCTTTTGACACGATCATGAACGCGGAACCCACAACGCAACTGAGGCAAAATACGCCGGTCTATGCTGCCGGCCCGAGCCCGCGCGAGACGGAACGAACAAAGTAGCAGCGCAGCCCGGAGCTGTCCAAGCGGCACACTAATCCGACGTGGTTAACGGGGCGTTAATGAAATCATTCAAATTCGATCGCTTGACTTTGCTGCAGTTCAGAAGGATATAAAGATATGTTTATATGAGGACCGGTATCAATGCAGGGCACTGTCAGCTCAGCTGACATCGTGGAGATTTTGAAAGCTGCCGGCGAGACCACCCGGCTGCGCCTGCTTGCCTTGCTCGCTCAGGGCGAATTCAACGTCAAGGACCTGACCCAGATTCTGGGGCAAAGTCAGCCTCGCCTGAGCCGTCATTTGAAGCTGCTCGCCGATGCCGGGCTGATCCAGCGTTTCCAGGAAGGCAGCTCGGTGTTTTACCGCTTTTCCGAGCGGGGTCCGGGTGCCCGGCTGGTGACGCAGCTCTTGGGCGGCGTCGATGCTGCCGACACGATCATCGGCCGCGATCTGATGCGCGCCGAGGCGCTGAGGCAGGAAAAGAGCGCGGCGGCACAGGCCTATTTTCAGAGCCACGCTGCGGCCTGGGACGAAATCCGGGCGCTGCACGCGCCGGAAGCGGCCGTTGAAGCGGCGATGCTGAAGGCGCTCGGGCCTGGGCCGTTCGAGCTGCTGATCGATCTGGGCACCGGGACCGGCCGCATTCTGGAGCTATTCGCCAAGCGCGTAAAGCGGTCGGCGGGCTTCGATGTCAATCGCGACATGCTCTCGCACGCCCGGGCGCGGTTGGCGGCGAGCGGCATACACAACGCGCAGCTCCGCCTTGGAGACATTTTCAGCCTGCCGCTCGATGATGCGGCGGCGGACGCGGTGGTCATTCACCAAGTTCTGCATTTTCTGGATGAACCGGGCAGCGCTGTCGCGGAAGCCGGCCGGTTGCTGAAGCCTTCGGGACGACTGCTGATCGTCGATTTCGCCGCCCACAAGATTGAAGCGCTGCGCCACCATTATGCGCATCGCCGGCTCGGCTTCGAACGCGAGCTTGTCGAAGGCTGGCTCGATCGGGAAGGGCTGGAATTCAGCCACTATGAGGCCATCCGCCCCGGCAAGGGCGCCGAGGATAAATTGACGGTGTCGCTCTGGCTGGCGGTGAAGCCCGGGCAACCGGGAAAAAAACAACGCGGCGCGGCGGAAGCGCTCTCGGAGACATAGAGAGCGCATCCGCAAAAAGCGCGTGGGAGACAACTAGGGATGAAAGGCAGCGACATGGCGGCAGACGCGCCCGGCAAGGGGGTTCGCGACATCAAGGTTTCGTTCGAATTCTTCCCGCCTAAATCGGCCAAGATGGAGGCGAGCCTTTGGGAGGCCATTACCCGGCTGGCGCCTTTGGGGCCGAGCTTCGTTTCCGTGACTTACGGCGCTGGCGGCTCGACGCGCGAGCGCACCCACGCGACCGTCGCACGCCTCCTGCGCGAGACACGGCTGCGCCCGGCCGCTCACCTCACCTGCGTCGGCGCGACGCGGAGCGAGGTCGACGACGTGATCCAGAACTACTGGGCCGACGGCGTCCGCCACATCGTGGCGCTGCGGGGTGATGCGGCGGGTGGGGCAGGGGAGCCCTACGCGCCGCATCCCGGCGGCTATCAGAATTCGGCCGATCTCGTCAGCGGCATCAAGGCCATCGGCGATTTCGAGATTTCCGTTGCCGCCTATCCGGAAAAACATCCCGAACTCCCCGGACATGGCCGCCGACATTGCGATGCTGAAGGCCAAGATCGACGCCGGAGCGACGCGCGCCATTACCCAATTCTTCTTCGATAATGACCGTTATTTCCGTTATCTCGATGCGGTGCGCGGCGCCGGCATTAACGTTCCGATCGTTCCCGGCATCATCCCGGTGCACAATTTTGCGCAGGTCGCGCGTTTTGCCGGGCAGTGCGGCGCGGTGATTCCCACCCGCATGGTTGCGCGCTTCGAGGGGCTCGACGACGATGTCGAGACGACGCATCTCATGGCGGCGACGGTCGCAGCGGAACAGGTGCTCGGCCTGGTCGAACAGGGTGTGCGCGACTTTCATTTTTACACGCTCAACCGTGCGAGCCTGGTCTATGCGATCTGCCATCTGCTCGGCATTCGCCCGGAAGAGGGCGCGAGCGCGTCCCCCGAGATCAGCCCGGCAATGGCCTGATCGCTCTCGCGCGAAATCAGCCGACAGGAAGACAAGTCATGACACGTGAGCAGCGGATCGAGGCACTGACGCAGGCGGCGGCGAAGCGCATCCTGATCATCGACGGCGCGATGGGCACCATGATCCAGCGTCATCGCCTCGGCGAGGCCGAATATCGCGGGACGCGGTTCGCCGACTGGCCGTCGGACATCAAGGGCAACAACGATCTCCTGGTACTGACCCAGCCAGGCATCATTCGCGCCATTCACGAAGCCTATCTGGAAGCCGGCGCCGACATCATCGAGACCAACACGTTCAATGCGCAGGCCATCTCGATGGCCGATTACGGCATGCAGGCGCTAAGCCATGAAATCAATGTCGAGGCGGCGAGGCTTGCCAGGGATGCCGCCGACCTTTGGACGGCAAGGACGCCGGACCGGCCGCGTTTCGTCGCCGGTGCGCTCGGACCCACCAATCGCACCGCCTCGCTTTCTCCGGACGTGAACAACCCCGGCTTCCGCAATGTCAGCTTCGAGGAGCTGGTGGAGGCCTATTCCGAACAGACGCGGGGGCTGATCGAGGGCGGCGTCGACACGATCATGATCGAGACCATTTTCGACACGCTCAACGCCAAGGCCGCCGGTTTCGCGGTGCTCAAAACATTCGAAGAGCTCGGCGTGACATTGCCGGTGATGATCTCCGGCACCATTACCGACCTCTCTGGCCGCAATCTCTCGGGCCAGACGCCGATGGCCTTCTGGTATTCGATGCGACATTTGAAGCCGTTCTCGATCGGGCTGAACTGCTCCTTCGGGGCGGAGCATCTGCGGCCATCCGTGGTGGAGATCGCCGGCGTCGCGGATTGCTACGTTTCGACCCACCCGAATGCCGGGTTGCCGAACGCCATGGGCGAATATGACGAGACGCCGGATGAAATGGCCTGCAAGCTGGAAGAATGGGCGCGTGACGGCCTAGTGAATATCGTCGGCGGCTGCTGCGGCTCGACGCCGGAGCACATCGCGCACATCAAGGCGCATGTGGAGAAATACCCGCCGAGGCAAGTGGCGAAGGTGGAGCCTAAGATGCGGCTTTCAGGGCTTGAGCCCTTCGTGCACGCCTGACGCGCGCCATCCACCTTCGCGAGGGACCAGAGCACGATCGGAAAATTGGAGACCAGGTTTCCTGAAGAGATCGTGCGAATACAAAGGAAACTAAAGCATGACCGATTCACGTCTGAAGCGATCATGCTTTAGGTCGGTCAGTGGGCCTTCTTGCGGGCCGTTTTGGCCGAAGCTGTGATTTTGTTGGCGGGCTTCTTGGCGATGATCGCGTTGCCGGACTTGGCTGCGATCTTGGTCTTCGGCGCGGTACGCGTCTGGGACTGCGTCAGCGTGCGTGCTTGCGCGGGCTGGGTCTGGGTGCGCGCCTGCGGCTGAGCCTGCGGACGGGTCTGGGTTTGGGTCTGCTTCTGCATGAAGCTGATGAAATCGTCCCACTTCACCGTGACGGCCTTGCGCTGTGCACTGCCATTGTTCCAGACGAGGCCGTTCTTGGTAACGGCGAGGTCGCCGATACGCTTCGCGCCGCTATTGTAGACGTCGAAGGCAATGCCGGTGTTCTTGATTTCGATGGCTTCTTTGAAAGGCTGGGTCTTGATCTGCATGTGAGTTTCCAAATTGTGAATATTGATATTGCCCACAGAAATGCCCCCCTCATTTGCGGCGCGATATCTGCAGACGCTGACGAACAGCCCCTCTCTTATCTTCTATTATATTTAAGATAGAATTCAGGCTAATGGCTAAAATTTAACTGTTATTTTAACCGGCCGGCATCGCGTTGATCCCGCGTGGGAAAGAGGCGAAATCGGCTTCGGGAAAGCCTCGTCGAATAATTCCGTGGGCAATCGTGTTGATACGCTGACGATGCTGCACCGGAGATATTCCAATGGAACGCCGCTTCACCGATTTGCTGGCCGCTTTTGCCCCGGATCTGCTTGAGCGCGCCGATACCTCGTCCTATCCCGAGGCGAAAAGCACCATCATGCGGCCAGTCGCGGCGGACATCCCCAATTTGCTCGCCTTTCCGAGAAGCAAGAGCGGACATTCTCCCCAGTTCGCTCACACCACCTGAGCATTTTTCCGGCAATGCTCGGGGCGGGGGGCATGTCAGCCCATCGCGATGTGCCCCCCGCGTTTTTTCACGGATCAAAGCGGCTCGCG
This sequence comes from uncultured Alphaproteobacteria bacterium, assembly GCA_963731855.1. GTDB lineage: Bacteria > Pseudomonadota > Alphaproteobacteria > Rhizobiales > Rhodomicrobiaceae > R-RK-3. Next base: position 645,352 of record CAVSXH010000009.1, read on the forward strand.
TCCGGTGCGTGAGCGGGCAAGGCATTGCCGCATCATCTGGCAACGCCGCGTGCCGAGTGCATGCACCCCGTCGCCTTTCGAGCGGCTGATGAAGGCGCAGATATCGTCCATCGCCTGTGCGTCGAGCCAGCCTTCCCGGCGGCCCCGGCGCACCGCGTAGCAATCGGCCTCACCCTCGTCATAGCCGACATATTGATGGCCGCATTCATGGGCATAGGCGTAGCGCTTCAGCGTCAGCGGCAGGGCATCGAAACGCGCCGGGTTCAGCAGCACGAAGCCGAAAAACGCCGCCCCGTAATCATCGAGCCGTGCATTGAGCATGGTTGGAAATCGCCCGCAGGCAAAGCTTTGCCCGTCATAGGCGAGCGCGCCGGCAGGGATCAGCTTCGCGCCGCCGCCCAAATGGGCCAGATATTCTTCAGCCGTGGGTGGCGCATAGACGAATTGCATCCAGCGCGCTGCGCCTAGCGCGCCGGTTGTAAGCGCAGGCGAAAGAGAGAACGGCAATCGCCGCACGGCGGAATCGCTCCTGGCCGGGCGAGCGATCGTGAGCGGCGGTCATGGCTCGCCCGCCTCGATCGCGTCCATATCCGCGTCGGAGAAGCCGAAATGGTGGCCGATCTCATGGATCAGCACGTGCTGGATCACGTCGCGGACCGGCTCCATGCCGGCATGGGCGAAAGCGAGGATGGGAATGCGGTAAAGGAAAATCATGTCCGGCCCATGCGGCAGGTCCCAGACGCTCTTGAACGGCAGCCCGAGCCCATGATAGAGGCCAAGCAGGCCGTATTGGCTGGAGATGCCTAGATGGTCCAGCGTATCGGGGCTGGCGAAATCCTCGATCTGGATCGACAGATTGCCCACGATCTCGCGGAAATGCCCGGGCAGCGCGTCCCACACGTCCTGGGCGACGGCCTCGAAATCCTCCCGCGAGCGGGGTTGATGGACGGGCATTGCGGCGGTCATGAGCCCTGCGAGGGCGACGGGAGCTAAACCCGCCGCTCGACCATTTCTTCTTCAATTCGGCGATGGCCTTGCCGGGGTTGAGACCCTTCGGGCACACTTGCGCGCAATTCAAGATGGTGTGGCAGCGGTAGATGCGGAAGGGGTCTTCCAGATCGTCGAGGCGTTCGCCGGTCGCTTCGTCGCGGCTATCGGAAACCCAGCGATGCGCCTGCAACAAGGCGGCCGGGCCGAGAAACCGGTCGCTGTTCCACCAATAGGATGGGCAGCCAGCGGAGCAGCAGGCGCAGAGTATGCACTCGTAAAGCCCGTCCAGCTTCTCGCGGTCTTCACGCGACTGGCGCCATTCCTTTTCCGGCGTGGGGCTTTCGGTCTGCAGCCATGGCTCGATGGAGCGATGCTGGGCGAAGAAATTGGTGAGATCGGGCACCAGGTCTTTCGCGACCGGCATATGCGGCAGCGGGTAGATTTTCACGACGCCGCGAATATCCTCGATCGACTTTGTGCAAGCCAGCGTGTTGGTGCCGTCAATATTCATCGCGCAGGAGCCGCAAATCCCCTCACGGCAGGAGCGGCGGAACGTCAGGGTCGCATCGATCTCGTTCTTGATCTTGATGATCGCGTCCAGGACCATCGGACCGGTGTCCTCCAGATTGAGGAAATAGGTGTCCATATGCGGATTGGCGCCGTCGTCGGGCGTCCAGCGATAGACGCGGAATTCCTTCCAGCGCTGCTTGCCGTTGCGCGCCGGCTTGTTCCAGGTCTTACCTTCGGTGACCTTCGAATTCTTGGGGAGTGTGAGCTCAACCATATGCCTATTCCGCTTGCCTGCTAGAAGCTGCCGTCTCACCCGACCAGTTGACGCGGAGGGTGGCGAACATGGTGATCGTCAGCATGACGAACCCCGCTACCGCCCCGGCCAGCATCGCATAATCCTGGAGGCGCAAAATGAGATATAGCAGCCCAAAAAGAATAAAAAAGACGCATAGCATAATGATTCCTCTTGCGGCACTTCGAAGCGCCATGCCGACGTAAAGCGACAGCATGCCGCCAGTCGCAATCGAGGCCGTGAAATAGGCGGCGGGAAAGCCGATATGCTCCGCGAAACTTAGCAGCAGAACGTAAAACAGGATCATCGCCACGCCGACAAACACATATTGCACCGCATGCACCTGCTTGCCGGAGGTGAGCTCCAGCACGAAGACCCCGAAGAAGGCAGCCGCGAGGAACATCAGGCCATATTTGGCCGCACGGTTGACGAGATCGTAATAATCGATCGGCACGTAGAAATTGACCCCCGACAGGGCCGGCGATAAGCGCATATGCGCATTCGCCGTCGCGCTCGCGACGACATGCCAGGCCTGCGGCACATTACGCGCCAGATGCGGGATGCGCCAGCTCGCGGCGAAGCCGTCGCTGCGGATGTCCCGCGTCTCGGGAAGAAACGCGCCGGTGAAGCTGGGATGCGGCCAGTCCGCGGTCAGGGAGATGCGTGTTTCCCGCCCGATCGGCGCGAAGGTGAGGGTGGACGAGCCATTGAAGACCAGCTCGGATTCGAAAGTAAATGCCGCCGGGGGCTGATCCGTCGCGGTGTCGACGGGTAAAAGCCGCGCGTTGAAGCCAGGCAGCGGGTTGTTGGGCAGTCCTGTGCTGGGTTCGAGGGGAATGCGGCGGCTGCCATCCAGCACGAGTTCCGCCGTCTCCTTGAGGCCGGAGACGTCGGTCATCAGCCAGGGACAGGAAGCTGTCGCGCCACCGAACGGCGGTTGCATCGGGGTCGACGAGGCGCATATCGGGAGCAGGGAAGCGCCCCGACAGTTTTACCCGTGCCGTGTAGAGCGTTACGTCGTAGATCGAGCGGCGGCGGATTTCCGATTTCGTGTCGCCGTTGACGACGAAATCGTCGGGGAGAAACACCGCGTAACGGGTTTCGGTGTCTTCGATCTGCTTGTCATACTGGCCGCGGACCACCCGAACCGTGTAAGGCACGATCAGCAAAGGTCCAAAAATCTGCTGCTCACCGCCAAAGGCCTGCGCGAGCTCAGCCTTTACCTCTCTGAACCGGCCTTCCCGCTCCGAGACCAGAAACCAGATGAGCGCTAAGGGGATGGTGAGGAGGAGAATGAGCCCGCCGATGAGAAAGAATTTGAATGCCGGCGTGCGGGTAAGGCGGCTGATGCTTTCGACAAGACCTGTGGCCATCACGCTTCACCTCGGTATTTGGCGGTTTGCGGGAGCCATGTAACAGCCCCGCGTCTTAACCGGAGCTGTACTAGCTGCGGGTAGCCGCCATGCGTTTTGGCAAGTGCCATAATTTCGAGCAACCGCGTATTATGCTCGCGCGTCGTGGCAAGAATTCAGGACAGAGCAATGGAATCGCGCAAGTCTTCCGCCCTTATCGGCTGCCTGAATTTCGCTCATGCCCTCGACCATTTCGTGATGCTCATCTATCCGGCGGCGGTGCTGGCGCTGTCGACGGAATTCAATCAGCCATTTGGCGAGCTCTTGCCCTATTCGGTCGGCGGCTTCATTGCCTTCGGCGTATTTTCCATGCCGGTCGGCTGGATCGGTAAGAGGGTCAGCGGGCATCGCCTCATCACCGTGTTTTTCATCGGTGCGGGCGCGGCGTGCGTTCTGACGGGGCTTGCCCGGACACCCTTGCAGATAGGCGGGGCGCTGACGCTCGTCGGGGCGTTCGCAGCGATTTATCACCCGATCGGCAATTCGATGCTTTCGGCTATCGACCCGGCGCGTCTCGGGCGCATCATGGGGCTCAATGGCTTGTGCGGCAATCTGGGGGTGGCTTCGGCCGCGCTCATCACCGGCGTGCTCACCGACCTGATCTCGTGGCGGGCGGCCTTCATTGTGCCCGGGCTGGCGTCGATCGCCGCGGGGCTGATCTTCTGGGCCATGGTGCCCGATCCAGGGCCGCTCCGGTCGCCGGTACGCGCAGCGAGCGCCCGAAGCATTCCGCGCAGCGAAATGATCAGCGTGTTCGGCGTGCTGATGTTCTCCACCGCGATCGGCAGCTTTATCTTCAGCGCGACGACCATTGTCATGCCCAAGCTGTTCGAGGCGAGGCTTGTGGAACTGACCAGCACCGTTTCGGGCGTCGGGCTGTACGTCTTTCTCGTCTATGCGGTCGCCGCGCTCGCACAGATCCTGATCGGCTCGCTCGCCGACCGCCATTCGCTCAGCCGGATCTTCCTGCCGCTGGCGTTACTGCAGGTGCCGCTGCTGTTGCTCACGGGCCTTGTCGGCGGAGCTACGACGCTGTTCGTGGCGCTCGCGATGATGTTCCTGGTTTTCGGCCAGGTGCCGATCAACGAGGTGATGGTCGCCCGCTACACCCCGCCCGAATACCGCACCCGGGTCTATTCGGTGCGCTACACCTTGAGCTTCGCCGCGGTCGCCACCGCCGTTCCGGTCGTGTCCTATTTCCACAATGCCTATGGCGGCTTCACCGAGTTGTTCACCCTGCTGGCGGCGCTCGCCATTCCCCTCACGGCTTCTGCGCTTGTGCTGATGTGGACCGAGCGGCAGCCCGCCGCCGCCGAAGCCGCCAAATCGGTCTCGGCCTAACACGATTATTCAAGCGCTCGTGACGGGCCGGAACGCCTCCCCGGCACGAAACTTGCTGACTTGAACGCGATGCGGGCTGCGGTCGGCGGCGAACCCCTGTAGAAGGCCGCATCACCTGTTTCCATAATCGCCGGAGAATTTCATGAACAAGAAGAGCGCCATCGTCACCGGGTCAACCAGCGGCATTGGCTTAGGGATGGCCGAGGCCTTCGCCAAAGCGGGCATGAATGTGATGCTCAATGGCTTTGGCGACCCCGGCGAGATCACGGCCATCCGCAACAGGCTGGCGGGCGAGTACGACGTTCAGGTCGGCTTCAATGGTGCGGATATGACGAAACCTGCCGAAATCGGCGCGCTATTCAGCATGGCGAACGAGATGTTCGGCGGCGTCGATGTGATCGTCAACAATGCGGGCATCCAGCATGTTGCGCCGATCGAGGAATTCCCGCCGGAGAAATGGGACGCGATCATCGCCATCAATTTGTCCAGCGCATTTCATCTGACGCGCTATGCGATACCGGGGATGAAGCAGCGCAGATGGGGCCGGGTGATCAATCTGTGCTCGGCGCATGGGCTGGTCGCCTCGCCGTTCAAATCGGCCTATGTCGCCGCCAAGCATGGAATCGTCGGACTGACAAAAACCGTTGCACTGGAAGTGGCGGAGCACGGCATTACCGCCAACGCCATCTGCCCCGGCTATGTGCTCACCCCGCTGGTGGAAAAGCAGATCCCCGATCAGGCGAAGGCGCGCGGCATCACCGAGGAAGCAGTCAAGCGGGACGTAATTCTGGGCGTGCAGCCGACGAAGCAGTTTGTCACCACCGAGCAGATCGGCGCGCTGGCGGTGTTCCTGTGCTCCGATGCGGCGGCCTCGATCACCGGCGCCGCCTTGCCGATCGACGGCGGCTGGACGGCCCAATGACCGCCGAGAACGGCAGCAGCAAGGCAGGCGGGCGCAAACCCGTCAATCTGGCATTGCAGGGCGGCGGCGCGCATGGCGCCTTCACCTGGGGCGTGCTCGACCGCTTCCTCGAGGATGGGCGGATCGAGATCGAGGCGATCAGCGGTACCAGCGCAGGTGCGATAAATGCCGTGGTTCTGGCGGACGGTTTTATGCGCGGCGGGGCGCAGGGCGCGAGGGAAAGGCTGCGGCTGTTTTGGGAGGCGGTGAGCGAAGCGGCGGAATTCAGCCCGGTTCAGCGCGGGCCGTTCAATATTTTCGGCGATTGGAGCCTCGACCTGTCGCTCGGCTATTTCTTTTTCGACGCGTTCACGCGGATGGTCTCGCCCTATGACTTCAACCCGCTGAACATCAATCCACTCAAGGCCATCATCCAGCGCGTGGTGGATTTCGAGCTGGTGCGCTCCTGCGAGCGTCTCAAGCTGTTCATCTCGGCCACCAATGTCGAAACCGGCCGAGTGCGGGTGTTCGGCGGCAGCAAGCTCACCGCCGACATGATCATGGCCTCCGCCTGCCTGCCCATGCTGTTCCAGGCGGTGGAGATCGATGGGCAGCATTATTGGGACGGCGGCTACATGGGCAACCCGGTGCTGTTCCCGTTCTTCTACGCCAGCAAGTCCAATGACATTCTGATCGTGCAGATCAACCCGATCGAGCGCCAGGGCGTGCCGCGCAGCGCCCACGAAATTCTCAACCGCGTCAATGAGATCTCTTTCAACGCCAGCCTGCTCGCCGAGCTGCGTTCGGTCGAATTCGTCCGGCGCATGCTGGCGGAAAACCGCCTCGACAGCGAGAAATACAGGGCGCTGAACATCCACATCATCGAGCAGCAGCACGCGGCGGCGGCGTTCGGCGCATCGAGCAAGTTCAATGCGGAGCGGGCGTTCCTGGCGCATTTGTTCGAGATCGGCCGTAAGGCCGCCGAGGAATGGCTGACCCTCAATTACGACAGCATCGGCGAGCGTTCGACAGTGGACATCCGGCACATGTTCAGCGGCGACGGATATGAGCAGGCCGTCGAACGCTGATTATTCTGCGGCGTCCTGCGGAACTCTGCGCTTTGCCGCTGGGACCGGGGCCGGCTCGACCACTGGCACTTGCGGCACGGCAAGCATGGGGTTGATCTTGAGAGACTTCGGCATGCTGTCGGGGCCGAGCGCGCCGAGCGAAAAATAGATCCGCAAAAGGTCATCCACCTTCATTTCCGGCACCGGGAAAATCGCGTCCGCACGGATCATGACGAGGCCGCCCGACATCGGCAGCGGTGCGCAGGGCAGGTAGACCATCCGGCGCGGCTCGCCGCCAATATAATAGGTCTCTTGATTGGCGAGCAACGCCAGGACGTCGACGCCGTTGACCCCGCCCAAGCGGCAGGACACCACCGCCATGCCGGAGAAATCGCCCGCATTCTTGTCCGTTGTCAGCCGGACGACCCGCGAAACCGGATTATAGATCGTGCGGATGATGGGCAGCTTGGTGAAGATGCGGTCGATGGAGCGCTCGATACTTTTCTGCGCGGCGCTGCGGGCGATGACGCCGAGAAACCAGATGCCGAGCACCGCGATCAGGATGCCGAGCAGGAAGGCGAGCGTGTCATAGCCGGGGCCGATGATGGTCGTGCCGCCGGTGGTCAGAATGCTTCCGAGGAAAGAGCCGGGGCCAAGCGCAGCCTTCAGCATATCGACGATCCAGGCGATAATTATAACGGTCAGCACCACCGGCAGGAGCAGCACCAGTCCGGCCAGAAATGTGGTCGTGATGTTATTGCGCCATAATCGCACGACAATGTTCATTCAGGTGCCCGCCATCAATGCCCTTCCACACACACTACCGAAATTTGCTGTAATTGTCTTGGATTTGTGCAAAGCAACATGAACCCTCCCTTAGCGCGCAGTGGAGTTCTGACGCCCGCTGGACTTGTGGCAATCCTCACCATGAGCTCACGACGCCGTCTGTCGTGGCGGAACGGTGGCAAGCGCCTCGCGTTCCGCTACGATGGGCCTTGCCGCATGCCGCGCGCGCCTCTTGCTCCGTCCTAAAACGCGGAGATGGGCGCAAAGAAGCAGCGCCGCGTGCCGTTCGGCCGGTGGCACCGCCAATACTGGCCGTCGACGCTTGGCAGGGCTTCCTTATACGGGACAGTTTCCTTCATCGGCGTCAGCTCAAATCCCTCGCCGCCGACTTTAACGGCCGTAGCTGGAACCACGGTGCAATCACTGGCGCCGCAGCACCATTCACCGTTTGCAGGACCGCGAAAGCCGCCACGCGAAATCCAGCTGTCATGAGCATAAGCAACTGATGTGAGGGATGTCAGGGAAAGAGTTGCCAGGGCAGCGAAGAGCATGCGGGAAGTCTGTCCGATCATAGCGCCTACCACGTTGAGGTTTCATCTCATCGCAGCGATCGCGTGATCGGCTTTCTGCCAATGTCCAAGCCGTCATGCGGCTAAATATCGCCGCGAACTGTGCCGGCCTTAGACATTTCGACCCTTAGACGGGCCTCTAAGGACCCGGTCACTAGCCCAAAGTGTAACAGTTAATTGCAGGCGCGCAAAATCTTTCTGTTAAGATATTGTGACATCAGAAAAAATGGCACAAATCCTACAGCTTCGACGTGTGAATGCTTAGAATCGGTTGGCTCCCGCTGTTTCTACTGACCTGGGCAGGCGCAAAGCAAACAGGCTGCCGCGCTATCGGCGCCTGGCGTGCCGATAACCTTCGTGCTGACGATTTTACGCGCGTGCGGCCCGGATCGCCTATGCGTAAAGTTACATACTCCTGGATTGGCCGAGAACGTCGCGCATGGCATCGGCTACGATCGAGGGCAGGTCCCGCCGCAGACTGCCCAGCGTAATCCCGATATGGCCCACCGTCTGTTCCAGCCGGTCGACCTTTTCCTCGATGCGGTCAACCCGGGTTTTCAGCACTGCCAGATCGTCGCCATTCAGCCGCGCCTGCGTGAGGATGTAGCGCGAGAGCATCTTCTCGCCATCGGTCTCTTGCTCGATCGTCGCTACACGGGCTTCAAGTCGCGTGAACTCATCTCGCGTCACTTCGGCCTGGCTCATGGATGGGCGTCTCCGGATCTTCCCGCCGTAGCCTAAACCGATCGGTGGCAGAACCGCAACACCGGATTCATACAATAGGGAATTTGGGCTTAAGGCTATTCAGCCGCCTGCTGCCGCTTCATCGGCCGCCGCGTGCAGCAACTCCGCCAGAAACTGGCCCGTATAGCTCTCCTTGACCTTCGCGACTTGCTCGGGCGTGCCTTCCGCGATGATCCGCCCGCCGCCTTCGCCGCCTTCCGGGCCGAGATCGATCACCCAGTCGGCAGTCTTGATGACTTCGAGATTGTGCTCGATCACCGCCACGGTATTGCCCGCGTCGACCAATTCGTGCAGCACTTCGAGCAATTTCGCGACATCGTGGAAATGCAGGCCGGTGGTCGGTTCGTCGAGAATGTAAAGCGTCCGCCCGGTCGCCCGGCGCGACAGCTCCTTCGCCAGCTTGATGCGCTGCGCCTCGCCGCCCGAAAGGGTCGTCGCCTGCTGTCCGACCTTGATGTAGGTGAGCCCGACGCGCGCCAGCGTCTCCATCTTGTCGCGCACGGAGGGCACGGCCTTGAAGAACTCCGCCGCCTCCTCCACCGTCATATCCAGCACATCGGCGATGGACTTGCCGCGGAACAGGATCTCCAGCGTCTCGCGATTGTAGCGCTTGCCCTTGCAGACATCGCAGGTGACGTAGACGTCCGGCAGGAAGTGCATCTCGATCTTGATGACGCCGTCGCCCTGGCAGGCCTCGCAGCGCCCGCCCTTGACGTTGAAGGAGAAGCGGCCCGGCAGATAGCCGCGCGCCTTGGCCTCCGGCAGCAAGGCGAACCAGTCGCGGATGGGGGTGAAGGCGCCGGTATAGGTGGCCGGATTGGAGCGCGGCGTGCGGCCGATCGGCGACTGGTCGATGTCGATGACCTTGTCGAGATATTCGAGGCCCTGAATGTCGTCGAAATGGCTCGGCGCCTCGCGCGCGCCGTTCAGCCGGCGCGCCACTGCCTTGTAGATCGTCTCGATCAGCAGCGTCGACTTGCCGCCGCCCGACACGCCGGTCACGCAGGTGAAGGTGCCGAGCGGGATATCCGCGGTGACGTTTTTGAGGTTGTTGCCGGTCGCGCCCGGTGACGCGCAGCCGCTTACCCTTGGCCGGTTTGCGCCGGTGCGGTGGGCACGGCGAACCTGCCGCGCGCCGCTCAGATATTGCCCGGTCAGGCTCGACGCGGTCGCCATGATCTTTTCGGGGATGCCCTCGGCGATGATTTCGCCGCCATGAACGCCCGCCCCCGGCCCGATATCGATGACATGGTCGGCCAGCAGGATCGCTTCCTCGTCATGCTCGACGACGATGACGCTGTTGCCGAGGTCGCGCAGATGCTTCAGCGTCACCAGCAGCCGCGCATTGTCGCGCTGATGCAGCCCGATGGACGGCTCGTCGAGCACATAGAGCACGCCGGTCAGCCCCGAGCCGATCTGCGAGGCCAGGCGGATGCGCTGGCTCTCGCCGCCCGACAGCGTGCCGGAATTGCGCGACAGGGCCAGATAGTCGAGGCCGACATCGTTGAGGAATTTCAGCCGGTCGCGGATTTCCTTCAGGATGCGGGTGGCGATCTCGTTCTGCTTGGCGGTGAGCTTTTCCGGCAGCGCGGCGAACCATTCGCCCGCCTCGCGGATCGACTGGCGCGAGATTTCGCCGATATGCAGACCGGCGATCTTCACCGCCAGCGCCTGCGGCTTGAGACGGAAGCCATGGCACGTCTCGCAAGGGTGATCCGACTGGTAGCGGCCCAGCTCCTCGCGCACCCAGGCCGAATCCGTCTCCTTCCAGCGCCGCTCGATATTGTTGATGACGCCCTCGAACGGCTTCGAGGTCTTGAAGGTGCGCATCCCGTCGTCATAGACGAAGGTGACCGCTTCCGAGCCGGTGCCGTAAAGGATGGCGTTCTGCGACGCGCTCCGGCAACTCGCGCCAGGGCGTGTTCATCGACACTTTGTAGTGCTTGGCGAGCGCTTCCAGCGTCTGGGTGTAATAGGGCGAGGTGTTGCCGGTGCGCGCCCAGGGAACGATCGCGCCCTTGCGCAGCGACAGCGACGGGTCCGGCACGACCAGCGCCGCCTCGAATTGCAGCTGCGTCCCGAGCCCGTCGCATTTCGGGCAGGCGCCGTAACGGGTTGTTGAACGAGAACAGCCGCGGCTCGATCTCGTCGATGGTAAAGCCGGAAACCGGACAGGCGAAGCGCTGCGAGAACAGGATGCGCTCATGCGTGTCGTTCTTGGACTTGTTGGCGCCCTTCAGGTCCTTGGCCGGCAGCGGCTTGTCGGCGAATTCGACGCTGGCGAGGCCGTCGGCGATCTCAAGCGCCGTCTCCAAGCTGTCGGCCAGCCGGCTGCCGAGATCGGGGCGCACCACGATGCGGTCGACCACAACGTCGATGTCGTGCTTCAGCTTCTTGTCGAGCGTCGGCGCATCGGCGATCTCGTAATACTCGCCGTCGATCTTCACGCGCTGGAAGCCGCGCTTCATATAGCCGGCCAGCTCTTTCTTATATTCGCCCTTGCGGCCGCGAATGACCGGCGCCAGCAGGTAAAGCCGCGTGCCTTCCGGCAGCTCCAAAATCGCGGTCGACCATCTGCGAGACGGTCTGGCTCTCGATCGGCAGGCCGGTGGCGGGCGAATAGGGCACGCCGACGCGCGCGAACAGCAGCCGCATATAGTCGTAGATTTCGGTGACGGTGGCGACCGTCGAGCGCGGGTTGCGGCTGGTGGTCTTCTGCTCGATGGAAATGGCGGGCGACAAGCCCGTCGATGAAATCGACATCCGGCTTCTGCATCATTTCCAGGAACTGGCGCGCATAGGCCGAAAGGCTCTCGACATAGCGCCGCTGGCCCTCGGCATAGATCGTGTCGAAGGCGAGCGAGGATTTGCCCGAGCCGGACAGGCCGGTGATGACCACAAGCTGCTCGCGCGGAATATCCAGCGAGATGTTCTTGAGATTGTGCTCCCGCGCGCCGCGGACAGAGATGAACTTTGAACTCATGATCTCACGATCGCCAATTCGCACCTAATTTGGAGTGCCGCAAGGCCGGCCGCAACCGCTGGGCCTATCGACGCAAACCAATTTCGTTTGAACCTCGCCCCGCCCGAAGCTGAATGGTGAAGGAAGCCGCCGCGCCCCTCGTTCAACTCTCCCGGCACAATGGCCGAAACGCCACCCAGCCGCACATTAACAGGCGATTGTGAAAAGGCACGGGACGATTTGTCCCTGCCCACCATAAATTCGCCGCTTGCCAGATCAAACTAGCTGCTCTTCTGAATAGACAATGTGTGGGGTCTTTTTAAAGCGCCGGCGCCATATGTGGTGACCGGGCGCCGCATTTTTGATGGCCAGGAGAGCGATTTATGTCATATGCCAATCCGACGATTGACCGGATCGAGGCTTCATTCAAGGAGTTGGCGCATGACGTCAACCTCACAAGCGCCTCGACGCGCAATGGCTGGGTGTTCTTTCTGGCCTTGCAGGCCTATTTCTTCGTCGCGCTAGCCGGCATTACTCATCAGGATCTGCTGCTCAACACGCCGGTATCCTTGCCGCTATTGCAGGTGGAGATCAGCCTTAAGGGCTTTTTTGTCTTCGGTCCCGTCATCCTCGTGCTGATCCATGTGGGCATTCTATTGCAGCATGTCATGCTCGCCCGGCAGACGCGCGACCTGCATGAGCGGATCACCAAATTCGAGGGCACGGGTCTGTTCCGCAGCCATCGTACGCGGATGCATCTGCACCCCTATTTCTTCACGCAGCTGATCGCCGGGCCGAACCGGAGCCCGTTTTTCGCATTTTTCCTCGCCGCGATGACTTGGTTGAGCTTCGGCATCCTGCCGCTGATTCTGCTCCTGAATTTCCAGACCGCGTTTCTGCCCTACCATGATCTCGACATCACCTGGGCCCAGCGCGCCTACCTCATCCTCGACGTGCTCATGCTGACGATTTTCGCGGCCTTCATGCGCTATCCGGCGGCCTCCTTCGTCACCGGCTTCGGCCGAACGATTCTCGATCGCCCATTGAGCTTTCTGCTCAGTCTCATTCTCTGCGTAGGAGCCCTGTTCTTCTCGCTCAGCGTCGCGACGGTGCCCGACGAAAAGATGGACCGGGCGATGACCTCGCCTGCTGCCCGCGCCCGTCGTTTCGCTCTCTGCCGACACCCGTCCTCCGCGCCAGGCGTTCCTGCTTACCGCCTTGCTGTTCGAGGGCGGCGTCGACGTTCTGTCCGGCACCCCGGCGGGCCTGTTCGGCCGCAATCTCGTCGTGACCGACGCGGCGCTGGTAAAGGATCGCGGCATCGCTCCGGAGGAAACCAGCATCAGTCTGCGGCGGCGAGATCTGCGTTACGGCACCTTCGACCGGTCCGATCTTCATCAGGCCGATCTGACGGGCGCCGATCTCACCCAGGCGAGCCTGCGCGAGGTCAATCTCATCGAGGCAAAGGCGAACAAGGCGGTGTTTCGCGGCGCGGATCTGTGGCGCGCGCAGTTCATTCCGTCGATCTCGCCTGGGCGCCCGGTTAATCCGATGCGGATGCGGGGCGCCGATCTGCGGGGCGCCAGTCTCCAGCAGGCCAATCTGATGGGGGCCGATATGGACGGCGCATTGTTCGAGGCGGCCGATCTGCGCGGCGCGCAGATGGACACCGAAGACGCCGCCGAGGCCGCGCGGCAAGGCGCAAAATTTTAGCGCCTAAGCGCCGGAGCCGCTAGAGCGCCGGACGCTCCGCTGAACGCGGAGCTGCGCTCTAGTTCTTTGTTTATGCGTCAGATTTATCCGAAAAGTGCGTACACTTTTCGGTCCGATGCATTAAGGCATCACCACTTCGACTTGCTTCTTATCGCCCGCTCCACGGAAAATTTGGCGGCGAATTCCTTCTGCCCGTGTTCGACGCGCACTTCGTAGCTGCCTGCGGCGAGCACATGCGACGGAAAGGCGCCGCCGCTCTTTTTCACCAGTTGCCCGTCGCCCGAATAGATATTCCAGATCGTATCCGCGAGGGCCTCGCCGCCTGGCTTCTGCACTAGCCGGAAGGTCACCTTGCCCGGCCTGGTGGTCGACGGTTGCCTCGGTCAGCTTGCCGGGCTCGACCGTCACTTCCGCCTCGATGACCGCGTTGCTGTCGCCGTAGGTGCTCTCGACGCGGTAAGTGCCGCCATTCAGCCGCATCACCACACCCGATTTGGCCCCCGCGATCACTTTGCGGCGGTTGCCGAACTGGTCGGATTCTTCGGAATAGACGTCGAAGGTCAGCGATTGCTCGGACAGCAGCGGCTGCTTGGCCAAGCGTCGCGTAAAGCCGCAAACCGCCGGCGTTCAGGTTAAAGACGTCGTCGAGCTGCTTGTCCGGCCACACGGTCATCCGCTTGGTGACATTGGCGCGTCCATAGGCGGCGTTAACCAGATATTCGCCTCCCGGAAGCGTCGTGGTCGCGCGGGGCTCGCGCACGGTGTGTAGGAGCCTGTAGCTGCCGTCATCATGCACGCGCCCGTCATAGATGCGCCAGATCAGGCCGCTGGTCAGCGGCTGGCTGTCCTTGGCGAGGATCGCAGACAGAGCAAGCGTGCCGGGGTCGGTGGAGGTCGGCTTCTGCCGGGCGCGCCCAACCTGCCCCGACGGGTGGGGCTACGGGCGGCATGGGCAGGCCTTCCGGGTCTTCGCTGGTTCCGAGCGCGGCAAGCTGGAAAACCTTCTGCAACGCCTCGTTCAATTCGGCCTCGTTCTGCGCGGCGGCGAAAATGCCGCCCGTCTGCTCCGGCACGCAAGCGAGTTCAGCGAGCTTTTCTTCGCTTTTTTCGCCCAGCGCGATGAAGTGGATGATCGTTCGCGGCGATTTTTCCTTCAATTCGGCCGCGACGGCGCAAGGGTCGGCTTTGCACTCGTCCATGCTGTCGCTGACCAGAATGATCGATTGCGCGCCGCATTGTGTCTTGAACAGCTTCGCGGCCGCCGTGAGCGAGGCGGCGACGGAGGCGGAGCCTTTCGGATGGCCGCCTCGATGGCTTTGATGTCCGCCGTAGATTTGATCGGCCCGATGGACTTGAGGGTGTCGATCGCGTCACAGCTTTTCGGCTTTTCACGCCGAATGTCACCACGCCGAGGTCGAGCTTGCCCTCCTGGGCGCGCAAGATCGGTGCGATGACGCTGCGGAGCACTTTGATCTTCTGACCGCCCTCCATGCGCGACCACATGCTGTTGGCGTGGCCAAGGATCAGCACGGTCTCGTTCTGCGCCTGGGCGTTCTGTGCCAGGGCGGGAATTGCCGCGCCGGCAAAAGCAACCAGGAGAATGAGGCAACACAAGCCGAACCGACACGATGCGCCCACGGCCTGCGACAGGAATGCCGTGAACACGGCTGGTCCCATTGAGCTATTGCGCGATAATCTCAATCGTCTGCTCTTGGTTCGAAGCAGCCTCGAAGGTCTGCGAATAGGTTTTCGCTTCATGCTGCGCCATTGCCTGATAGTTGCCCGCCTGAAGAATGAGCGTGGGCGCTGCGTCCTGGGAAATCAGCACGGTACCGCCGCCATTATATTTCAGCGTCCATTTCACCGGCTCGATGGCGGGGCACCCGGTTTGGCCACCAGCTTCAGCTTCACCTCGCAGGCCTTGTGCTCGAAGCTGACATCCGCCACTTCGCCCGCCGAGACATCGATCTCGCGTGTCTGGCGTGCATTGTGCCAGCCATATTGGCTTTCGATACGATAACGCCCGCTCGGCAGGAACAGCGTCGGCGTGGCGACGGTGGTCGCGATCAATTCCTGGTTGGGCGCACCATCCTTCGGCGACTGGCCATAGATCCGGTAAAGGAGATTGCGGTCGAGCTGCGCTCCGTTTCCCGCCAGAACCGACGCCAGCCGGACACCGCCGGCATCGAGCACCAGATTATGTTTCTGCGTCTCGCCCGGCCCGACCGCGATGTCCTTTTCCACCCGCGCCAGCCCCAGTACGGCCGCGACGCGGTATTGCCCCGCCGGGAGATCGAATTTCGGTTCGGCCAGTCGCGATCGGACAACTTCTTGCTGTCCGCCCGGCTCGCCATTCTTGAAGACCAGGAAGGTGGCCCCGCTCATCATCGGACCGTCCTCGACGGCACGCGCTGAGAGCGCCACCGTACCGCTGTTCATGACGGCTTCGACGCGGCTATCGGCGCCCGCGCTCACGCGGACCGGAATGTCGATATTGGCAAGCCCGTGCCGCGCGGTCAGACGGTAGGCTCCGGCCGGCACGTGAAATACCGCATGCGACAGCGTCGAGCGGCCGATCTCGGCTGTATCTCCCGCCTCGGCGTCTGCGCTGCGCAAGGTGAAAAACATGCCGTCCAGCGGCGGGCCGCCCGCAACTGCGGCGGCATTGACATGCAGCGTTCCGGCATTCAGATTCAAGACGAGGTCCACCGCCTTCTCCGGCTTGACCTCGAGCGTCTGGCCGTTGCCCGCCAATCCATAGGTCGCCTCGACGTAGTAGCGCCCCGGCTTGAGATGGACCTTCGGTTCCGCGCCCGCGCCGCTCCAGACCAGCTCCTTGCCTTGTGCTTGACCGAGCTTGGATATCCGCCATGAAATGCCTTCGCTAAG
This sequence comes from uncultured Alphaproteobacteria bacterium, assembly GCA_963731855.1. Classification (GTDB taxonomy): domain Bacteria; phylum Pseudomonadota; class Alphaproteobacteria; order Rhizobiales; family Rhodomicrobiaceae; genus R-RK-3. The sequence goes on from CAVSXH010000009.1 coordinate 661,528, forward strand.
CGGCCTGGCGCCGGGTGCGAGCGCGGCCTGCAGCGTGACGTTCGGCGCGGGTTTTGCCGGCTGCTCCGGCAAGCGGGGCACTTCGACGGCATGCTGGTCCGCGACCGATCCGCGCGGGCTGATCGATTTGCCCAATCGTTTCGCCGCCGTCGCCGCGCGCAATGATGTGGCCGGACGCGGCAAGCGCCTTGCCCGGCAAGTTGATCAGGGCGATGCAGAGCCCGAGAAAAGCCATTGCAACAATGCAAGGTCTTCGGATAAAGCGCATGGGACCAATCAGGTGCAGAATTCGTTGGCGCTCACCATTCACAGCTTTCAGTTTCTTGTCCAGTGCCATGTGGTGAGCTCGGCGTTACACGATTTGTTTAGCCGGAAAGTTTGTAATTATGACGGCTGCTAGCAGAATTCCGACAAAAAACATCGGGCCGGAGCAGAAGCGGGCGATCAAGCGGTGCTCGGCCATCTGCGCCGGCGACGCTCGGTGTCCGCCGCCGCGCTGGTGAACCGGGACCGGACCGCGCGGCGCTCGAAGCGATGCTGACGATCGCGGCGCGCGTCCCCGATCACAAAAAGCTGGCTCCCTGGCGCTTTCTCGTTCTTGAAGGCGACGCAAGGGCCGCTTTCGGTGAGAGCTTACGGCGGATTTGCGCCGCAAATGAGCCGGACGCTTCATCCGTGCGGCTCGAAACGGAACGCGGCCGTTTTTTACGTGCGCCCGTCGTCGTCGTCGTGGTGTCTTCTCCCGTCCCGCATCCCGCCGCGCCGGAATGGGAACAGGTGCTTTCGGCAGGCGCGGTGTGCCTCAACCTGCTTCACGCAAGCGCGGCGATGGGCTTCGGCAGCCAGTGGATCACCGAATGGTATGGCTATGATGCGCAAGTGAAGCGCGGCATTCGGGCTGGCCGAACACGAACGTTTCGCCGGTTTCGTCTATATCGGCACACCGACCGAGCGGCCCAACGAGCGCGAGCGGCCGGACATCGGTGCGATCACCAGCTTTCCGCGAGGGCCCGTCGGCTGATTAGGGGCGGCGCAATAACCCGTTCCGATTGAATCGAACGGGGCTCTTGTCTTTTTGATCCCTATCGCAAAACCGGCGCGTCCACCTTTCGGAGCGTGCTTAGCGGACGGAGACGCGGCGCTCGGCCTGTCTCGGCTTTACCATGCGCATCAGGGCGATCATGATGGCAACAGTTGCGAGATAGGCCAGCAGCTGAGCCGCGCTTGGCCGGTCCGTATAGCCGATGAAGGTGTGCAGCAAGCGCCCTACGAGACTGTCGGCGGACAACAGCCAGGAGCTGTCCCAGACCGTTTCGGCGAAGGCTTCGAAGTAGCCGGCCTGCTGCAGAAAGGCGACCGCCTGCGAGGCAAGTCCGGCAGCAAGGAAAATGATCAGCGCCGACGTGACCGCGAACAGATATCGCAGGGGGATCGCCAGCAGGCCGAAATAGAGAAGGGCGGATATCGCGGCGCCTGCGACAACCCCCAGCGCGCCGCCCGCCAGCATGCCAACTGCCGAATTCTCGCCCGAGGCGGCGATGCCGTAGAGGAACAGCACGACCTCCGATCCTTCCCGCAGCACCGCGACGCCGACGACCACCGCCAGCGCCGTCAGCGGACGCTCGCCGGACACGACGTCCGCGCCGACCTTGCGCATTTCCTGGGCGAGTTCGCGGCCATGGGCCGCCATCCAGACATTGTGCCAGGTCAGCATGACAACGGCGATGAGGAGGACGGCGGCGTTGAACAATTCCTGTCCGGTGCCGGCGAAAAGATTAGCGATTTCACCGGCAAAGGCGGCAACGATGCAGGCGCCCGCGATGCCCCCGACGATGCCTGCCGCGACCCAGAAGCCACGATGCGGCAGGCCTCTGGTCGCCGCAAGCACGATGCCCACGATGAGCCCGGCTTCCAGCACTTCGCGGAAAACGATCAGCAGCGTCGCGAGCATAAGCGGCCTCGATTGCTATTCGACGGATGACGACGCCCTTGGCGGTGCTCTCATGATATTCGCCGACGAAGGGATAGCGGCCCGGCTTTTGCGGACTCAGGCGCACGGTGCCTTCCTTGCCGGCGGCGATCACCTTCTCGATCTTGAGCGGATGCGATTCGAACTCTTCGGCGGAAGTGTCTTCATTCTTGATCTTGAGGACGACGGCCTTGCCGGCGGGAACACGAATTTCGGCGGGCGTGAATTTGTGGTCTTTGATGGTGATCGAGATTGCGGCATCCTGGGCATTCGCTGCGCCTGCGACGATCAACGCCGGGGCCGACAGCAGCATGACCGCCAACCAGGTCTGGGGACGGATGAGCAGATGTGTCATTGGGTGTCTCCCTGACGAAGATGGCCGAGCCACGATGGCTATGAAGTTGCGGCGGGATCTTCGAAGAAAGAAACGATAAGCCAGCTTGCGGGAGAGGAGAGAGTGCGCTCTTCGCAAGCATATAATGCACATCTTGATGGGTGGTTATGATGATTATCGGAGCCGGGCGAGCAGCTTCCGTGCACGCAGGAGATGAGGGCGGTCGATCATGCGGCCAGCAAGGCCGATGGCGCCCGCGCCGGGTTGGCGCTCGAACGCCTCCACGATTGCCGTTGCCTCTGCGATCTGTTCGGGCGTCGGGGTGAAGGCGGCATTGATGATCGGCACCTGCGCCGGGTGAATGGCCATCTTGGCGGTGAAGCCGTCGCGGGCAGCCTGTCGCGCCTCGCGTTCCAGGCCGGCCTCGTCGCGGAAATCGGCATAGATGCTGTCTATGGGCTGCACATGCGCCGCGTGGGCCGCAATCAGACAGAGATTGCGCGCCAGGGCGAATGGCCCGGTAAAGTCGCCGGAAGGTTCGCGCGCAGTGGCCGCTCCAATGGCGGTGCCGAGATCTTCCGAGCCCCATGTCATGCCGCGCAGGCGAGGCTCCGCACCGATAAAACTGTGCATCTGAAGCAGCGCCAGCGGCGTCTCCGTCGCGATGGCGATGATGCCGGCATGCGCCGCTGCTTCGCCGCCGGTCTCGTCCATCATGCGTGCCAACGCCGCGACATCCGCGCCGGAATTCGCCTTGGGCTGCATGATGCCGTCAGGACGCGAGGGCATGATGGCGGAGAGATCGTCGCGCGTGAGACCGGTCTCCAAATCGTTAACGCGGACATAAAGCCTTGGCCGGTCCGATCGCCGATATGCGCCGCAAGAAACCCCGCCGCGATCGTCCGTGCGGCGGCCTTCGCCTCGGGCGCGACGGAATCCTCCAGGTCGATCAGCAGCACATCCGCCCCGCTGCCGAGCGCCTTTTGCAGCTTGCGCTCATCGTTCCCCGGTACGAACAGCAGCGAGCGCGGCTGCCATGCGAGGCCTCATCATCGCCGCTCATGACGCCGCCGGCCGTTTGCGCATAAAACCTTGCCGCTTGCAGACGGCGACCAGCGTGTCATCCTGATTGAACGCCTCATGCTGAAAATCGACGATCCCGGCATCGGGCCGCGAGCGGCTCTCGCGCTTGCCGAGGATGGTGGTGCGCACATGCACTGTGTCGCCGTGGAACAGCGGATGCGGGAACTTCACCTCGCTCATGCCGAGATTGGCGATGGTGGTGCCCATCGTCGTATCATTCACCGAAATGCCGATCATCAGGCCGAGGGTGAACAGGCTATTCATCAGCGGTTGGCCGAATTCGGTCTCGGTCTCGCAGAAATGCCGGTCGATATGCAGCGGCTGAGGATTATGGGTCAGGCAGGAGAACAAGGTGTTGTCCATCTCCGTCACAGTGCGCCGGATAGTGTGGTCGATCACCATTCCGCCCTCGAATTCCTCGAAATAGAGCCCTTTCATCGCGGGTCCTCTTCAAAAGCGGAATTGCTCGGCCAGGATGCGGTCGTGCAGTTCATGCCCGGGATCGAACATGAGCCGCAGACCGATGCCGCGTTCCTCAGCGATGTCGACGCTCAGCACATTGCGGAATTCATTATGGTCGGCGACCGCGCTCATCGGGCGCTTTCCGATTCCAGTACGTCGATCGTGACCTTCGCCGTGCTGGGCAGCAATGCGCCCCGCCAGCGCCTGGGGCGAAACGGACTGATCGGCGTCAGCGCCAGCATGGACGCGTTGATCGGCAGAATGGGGCCGTGCACCGACAGATTATAGGCGGTGCTGCCGGCGGGCGTCGCCACCAGTACGCCGTCGCAGACCAGTTCCTCCAGCCGCACCAGCCCGTCGACCGTGAGCCGCAGCCGCGCCGCCTGATGGCTGAGGCGAAACAGATGCACTTCGTTGATCGCCAGCGCGTTTTTCCGCGTGCCGTCGGCGAACAGCGCCTGCATCCGCAGCGGATGGATCATATTGACCTTGGCGCGCGCGAGCCTTTCCGGCAACTCTTCTTCGCGATATTCGTTCATGAGAAATCCGACCGAGCCGCGGTTCATGCCGTAGATCGGAATGCGGATGCCCATGAAGCGGTGCAGGGTCTGGAGCATCAATCCGTCACCGCCGAGGGCGACGATGATTTCGGCTTCTTCCGGCGGGGCATTGCCATAGGCCTTCGCAAGACGCGTAAGCGCCTGCTCGGCTTCGGGCGCACCGCTGGCGACGAAGGCAATCTTTCTGACCGCAATATCGGATGTGGAGGCCATGGAGCTATCGAATGGATGACCTAAAGGAATTCAAAGCCGCTCAGAGCGCACCAACGGAAGGGGTGCGGCAGCAGGATGATATCTCCGCCATCCTGATTTACACTACCTTCCCCTCCGAGAGCGAGGCGAAAAAACTGGGTCGGGCGCTTGTGGAAAGTGGTCTTGCGGCCTGCGTGAACATCTTTCCCCAAATGGTGGCCATCTTTTCCTGGCAAGGTGCGGTGGAAGAGGCTGGCGAGGCCGCGATGATCGTGAAGACGGTAAAGGCGCGTGAGGACGAAGTTCTCGCCGAAATCAAGCGCCTTCATCCCTATACGGTGCCCGCACGCCTGGTTTTGCCTCTGGCCGGCGGCGGTGAGGACTTTCTCCGATGGATCGCCGAGCAGTGCGGCGCATCCGGGAAAATGTGATGTAAAATGAGGAACAATTCCGCGCGTCATCCGTCAATAGTTGCCGCTCAGCGGAAAGCTGGGCATAACGGAGCGGGGCAGCGGTCGGCCGATTTTGGGGCACATGTCGAATAACAGCATTTTGCGGCCGCATGAACCGGGCGATGTTTGCCATATTGTTTACGGCTGCCTTGGCGTCGCCTTGCCGGGCCGAGCCGCCCGGCGCCTCGCCCGCCGATGCCGGCGCGCCGAACGAGGTTGGCCTGCCTGAAGGCAAGCCTCAGATGCGGACTTTGCGGCTGAAGCTTCATTGGTCGGGCGAAAGCCTGGATGTCGTCTACCGCATCGGCGACGCCTATCAGCCCGAGGCGATGGCCAAGATAAACCACTTCCTGCGTGACTGGCGCTGCAACAAAAGCGCGGAGATGGATCCGAAGCTGATCGACCGGATTTATGAGCTGCATCAGCAGATCGGCGCGCGGCGGACGATCAGGGTGGTCTGGGCTATCGCTCGGAAGGCTATAATGCATCGCTGCTGGTCGCCGGGCGCACGGTTGATCCGGAGAGCCAGCACATGTTCGGGCGCGCGGTGGACATCTTCGTGCCCGGGTTGCGCACGGACAAGCTCAAGGATGCCGCGGAAAGCCAAGCGTTGGGCGGCGTTGGCCATTATCCTTTCTCCGGCCCCCGCTTCATTCATATCGACACCGGACCGCAGCGCCACTGGACGGAAATGGACCCAGCCGTCAGACGCAGGCTGGGCCTGGCCAAACGGGGGCGTACGCGCTTTAAGCTGAATTGCGATCTGACCATGGCGGATGCTTTGCGCGAAGTCTCCGCGATTGATGCGATAGCGGCGCTGCCGCCGGGCGCCTCTGTCAATCCCGCCGCCAGCCTCCATAAAGCGGGCTTTGCTTCGACGCCGCCATTGGCGGATCATACGCAATCGACTGTGGAGAACAGCCATCTGGTTCCGGCATCGGTGGATTTTCGGCGGCGGGGTCTGTGAAGGCGGCGATCCGCTGCCGCCTCTCGGCCTGATTCCAGGGAAGTCCGGCAGCCATGCCGACTAAAGGTCTGTTTGGATGGATGCCGAACTTGCGACAAGGCGGACGTGCTTTCCCGCTCCGGATGGAATCAGTTTTCCACCGGGATCGTGAGCGAAGTCGCTGAACCGCCGCGCATATCGTCAGTTGGGCGCAGCTGTGGCCGGAATGTGGCGCGCTACCGGCGATGATATTCACGGATTATCCACCGAAATAGCGGTAAATCGGCCGCATTCCGGTCATTAAAGCGCACGACATTCAGAAGTACTTCGATTATGGAAAACAGCAGGCTGATTTGAGGCGAAAAAAAGGCAATTCTCTGGCTATCCTGTTGCACAACCAACACATGCAGACGGATTTGCCTAAAAAAACTCAATGTTTTCCGTTGCTTAACCCCTCTCACAACAAACTTGCATTGGCCGAACCTACGAGCCATTTTAGTACCTAAGGATTCTGGAGCTGAGCGAGATGGCACGACATCCACTCATAAATTTGGCGGTGGCATTGGCAGTGAACGCGGCGGTCGCCGTGAGTTGCTCCGTCGCTGCACACGCCTTCACGGAGACGAATGTCCCGCCGGCTACGCAAGCGGCGCCGCAAACTGCTCCCGCACCGCAATTGCAGCTCAAGAAGTCGGATGATGGAAGCGGGCTGGCACTGAGTTCTCCTGGTGACACCAAGAGCGGCGAGACGGAACTGAACATTCCGGGCATCGGTTCGGTCGGCAGCTTGCCGAAGCTCGATTTCGGGCTGGAGCTGCTCTATGGCGGCGGTAGTGGCCCCGCTCCCGAGAAGCTCGACGATAAGAACGATGACGTGTTGATCAAAGGAACGATCAAACATCGCTTCTAATTTGGCGATCTGGTGCTAAGAGCATGATGGCGGCGTGAGCCGCCATTTGGCTGTCAGGAAAGTACCGGAACCCATGTTTGATCGGCTTGCCGCATTTGGCGTCCATGCCTTCACCGCACTCGGGGCCGTACTCGGTTTCCTGGCGCTTGTCGCAGCCGCCGGTCACCGCTGGGAAGATGCATTTGGCTGGCTGGGCATCGCGCTGATCGTGGATGGTCTCGACGGGCCGCTCGCACGCCGTCTTCATGTCAAAGACAAGCTTCCACGGTTTTCCGGCGAACATCTCGATCTCGTCATCGACTATTTTACCTATGTCGTGGTCCCGGCCTACATCATTTATGAGGCCCAACTCGTGCCCGGGGCCTCGGAACGGTCGCGGCCGCGCTGATCCTGCTCACCTCCCTCTATCATTTCAGCGACAGCGAGAGCAAAACCGAGGACGGGTTTTTCGTCGGCTTTCCGGCGTTGTGGAATGTGGTCGCGTTCTACGGCTTCATCTTCCCGGTGCCCCGGCGCTTGCCTTCGCCGTGCTTTTCCTTCTCGTCGTGCTGACCTTCTTTCGTTTCAAATGGATTCATCCCGTCCGCGTCAGGCGGTTGCGGCCGCTCACCTTTTGCATCATGGGGCTCTGGGCAGCCGCGACCATGGTCGCTCTGCTACAGGGCTTCCCAGGATCGCTTGTCGTCAAGGCAACCATCGCGTTGGCCACCGTTTATCTCGTCGCGATCGGGGTCGCGCGCAGCCTTCGAGAGCGCCAGGGCTCGGCCGTCATCGATTAGCGCGCTATTGAGGGCGGCTTTCTTCCGGAATGAAAAACGCTTTGCAATTAATCGTGTACTGCGCATACCAACTGCGCTAGAGCGTGAGCCGTTCTGATTGAAATCAGAGCGGCTCTGTCATTTTTGCTTACGCATGATCTTATCGCAAAACCGGTGTTCGCCGGTGCGGATCATGCTCTAAATGCGGTTCCGGCGACGGGCGAAAAAGGGGCAAGATCGTGGAATTCCTGACCGATCCAAATGTGTGGGCGACCTTCATCGCGCTGAGCGCGCTCGAAATCGTGCTCGGTATCGACAACGTCATCTTTCTTTCCCTCGTCACCGAAAAGCTTCCGCCTGCCCAAGCCAAGCGCGCCCGGCAAATCGGCCTCGCCCTTGCTCTCATATTCCGCATCATCCTGCTCTTGACGATTTCGTGGATCATCGGGCTGACGCAACCGCTGTTCACGATCTTCGAGCAAACCTTCTCGGTGCGTGATCTCATCCTGATCGCGGGTGGATTGTTCCTCATCGTCAAGGCGACGCAGGAAGTTCATGGCATGATCGAGGGCGAGGAAGAGGAGGCCAAGTCGGTCGTTGCCGCCAGCTTCACCGCGGTCATCGCGCAAATCGTCGTCATCGACGCGATCTTCTCGATCGATTCCATCATCACCGCCGTCGGCATGGCGGACAATGTCGAGGTGATGATCGCCGCCGTGGTGCTGGCGATCGGCGTCATGTACGTCGCCTCCGAGCCCGTCGCCCATTTCATCGAGCGGCACCCCACCACGAAAATGCTGGCGCTGACCTTCCTGATGCTGGTCGGTGTCGCGCTTGTGGCGGACGGCTTCCACTTCCATATTCCGCGCAGCTACATCTATTCCGCGATGGCGTTCGCTGCCGCCACCGAGATCTTCAACATCATGGCAATTCGCAGGAAGCGGCTGAAGCGTCGCAAAATCCGAAGCAGGGCTTAGAGCCCGAACTGTTCTGATGGTATCAGGACAGCGCTCTATCGCTTTGCAGGAGCACGATCTTTATCGCAAAACTGATTCCACTTTTGCGGTCATGCTCGAAATGGCCTATTTGCGCCACAGTATGAAATTAGGGCCTGTGATAATTCCCATGGATGAACCGGGCGGTGGCATGAAGCGGATGGCAGGCACAAGCGAGGCATGGCGCACCGGGCGATGGCTGGTCCTATGCCTTTCGGCTCTCCTGTTCGCTGCGCCTTTGCGCGCCGAGGAAGTGCGTATCGAGCATCAGGGGCTCGACGTGATCGGCAATCTGGACATCGCGCAGGGCAAGTCCTTGAAAAACGACGGCGTCGTGCTGCTGCTGCATGGGACGCTCGCCCATCACCGGATGGAGATCATATCCGCGCTGCAGGAGCTGTTGCACGAGCGCGGCATCAATTCGCTGGCGATTACGCTGGGGCTCGGCATGAATGAGCGTCGCGGCCTGTTCGACTGTTCCATCGAACAGGATCATCGCAATGAGGATGCGTCCGAGGAGATCAAGAGCTGGATCAACTGGCTGAAGCAGAAGGGCGCGGTGAGCATCACGCTTGCCGGCCATGACCGGGGCGGCAACCAGATCGCGGTATATGCCGCGAAGGAGCCCGACAAGGCGGTGCGACGGCTGGTCATGATCGCCCCGCTCGCCGATACGGCATCCAGTCTCGAATCCGAATTCTCGCAGCGCTTTCGTCAGCCGCTGCAGCCTATTCTGGCGGAAGCGGAAAAGCTGGTCGCGGAAGACCAGTTCAATACGCTGATGACGGATGTGCCGTTTCTTGGCTGCGACAGGGCCAAAGTGACCGCTGGAGCTTTCGTCAACTATTACGGCCCGAACCAGAACCTCTACACGCCGAGCCTTATCCCGCACATCAAAATGCCGGCGATGGTGGTGGTCGGCGATCTCGATCCACTGGCGAACGAGCTGCTTCCGGCCATTCAAGGCATTCCGGACGCCAAGTCGGTCAGGATTGTCACGATCCCTGGCGCGGATCACTTTTTCCGCGATGAGGCGGCGGAAGAACTGGCGGACAAAATCAAGGCGTTCCTGGCGGAAAAATAGCGGTCCCTTCTAACTCCCCGCGCCCACGCATGAGGCTCGCCCCCGTGTCAGCCTTTCACATAGCTTCCGGGCGCATCTTCAAGCACTTCATTCATTCCATGTCCGGGAATGCGGGCCGGAACAGTTGATCCGGATAGCCCCGCCAGCCAGGCGCCGTAATCCGGCCACCACGATCCGGCGATCTCCTTTGCGGAAGCGAGCCACTCATCAAGGGTTGCCGAGGCATCGCCCTGCGCGGGAACCCAATGCATATATTTGCCCGAGGCGGGCGGATTGACGACGCCGGCAATGTGCCCCGATCCGGCCAGCACGAAGCGCACCGGGCTGCTGAACAGCTTGGCGCCCTTGAACACCGACTTGGCTGGCGCGATGTGGTCCTCCCGCGTCGCCAGTTCGTAGACCGGCAGGGTGATCTTGCTCAGATCCAGCTTGATGCCGCCTAAGGTCATCTCGCCCTTCGCCAGCCGGTTGTTCTGATAGAATTCGCGCAGATAGAAGCTGTGATTGGCGGGCGGCATCCGCGTCGTGTCGGAATTCCAATAGAGCAGATCGAACGGGAAGGGCTGTTTTCCCAAGAGATAATTGTTCACCACATAGGGCCAGATCAGATCCTTGGGCCGCAGCATGTTGAACACAGCGGCCATGCGCGAGCCGTCGAGATAGCCGTGTTCGGCCATCATCGCCTCGAGCGCCTTGATCTGCGTGTCATCGATGAACACCATCAGGTCCCCGGCCTGGCTGAAATCCACTTGCGCCGCGAGGAACGACGCCGAGTTGAACCGGCTGTCTCCTATCGCGGCCATATAGGCGAGGGTGGATCCAAGCAGCGTGCCGCCGACGCAATATCCCATCACGTTGGTCTTCGCCTGCTCGGTCAGGCGCTGGAGACGGCGAGCGGCTCCAGAATGCCTTCATGCATGTAGCTTTCGAAGGTCTTATACCCCAATTCCTTGCCCGGATTGACCCAGGACACGACGAACACGGTAAAGCCCTGATCGACCAGCCAGCGGATGAAGGATTTCTGCGGCACCAGGTCGAGAATATAATATTTGTTGATCCAGGGCGGCACGATCATCATCGGCAGCGCGAAGACGTTGGGCGTCGTCGGCTGATATTGGATGAGCTGCATGATCTCGTTCTGGTAGACAACCTTGCCGGGGGTCGTGGCCAGATTCTTGCCGACGGCGAAGGCGCTCAGATCGGTCTGCTTGATCTTGAGGAGATCGCCGGATTTGTCGAGATCCTTGACGAGCTGGGTCATGCCGCGCACGAGGTTTTCCGCGTTCGTCGACATCGTCATCCGCAGCACCTCCGGATTGGTGAACGGAAAGTTCGACGGCGACAGCGCGCTGGTGATCTGGCTGAGGTAGAACTGCGCCCGCCGCCGGGTGTGATCCTCCACCCCTTCCGCGTCGCGGACCAGATCATCGGCCCAGTTCACGCCGAGCAGATAGGCTTGCTTACAGAAGTCGAAGAACGGGTTTTCGGTCCATTCCGGGTCGCGAAACGGCTGTCGCCCGGCGCGGGTTTCGCGAGCGGCTCGACCGTCTCGCCGAGGAAGCGCTTATTGGTGCGCCCCCATAGCTCGACGAAATTTTCTGCGAGCTTGGCTTGCTTGGCGGCGAATTTTTCCGGTTCGGTGAGCCATCGGCTCATGACCGAAGCGAACATATTTCCGGCCTCGTTCATATCGCCGGCCACGCTGGCAGCGCCATCCGCGCGCTTTTCCTTGAGCATCAGCGTCAGCGCCCGGCCTCCCACATCCAACAGCTTGAACATGTTCTGGGCGAGTTGCTCGGGGTTGTTGACGGCGTAGCCGGCCGGTTTTTCGGACCTTTGCTTTCGCCCATGGCTCTCTCCCTTGATCACTCCGCCGCTGATGCAGAAATGCCGCAGTGCGGCGATATTCGTCATTTTGCTTCAGCGACTCGGCCTTCCGGTTGCTTAACAAATTCTCCACATAAATCGAGGTGATAATCAATGACTGATGAACTGCCGAAGTGGTTCCTTTGTCGGACTGCTCTCTTTCCGTTCCACAGTGGAAGTGGTATCTCGAAGCGAGTTCCAAAGAATCACAGTGCGTTATGATGGGGGAAGCGGCCTCGGACTTCCGGGAACGCAAGGAAAACAAAATGCTACGCGGTTTCAAACTAACGGCGGGAGTATTGTGCGTTGTCGTTCCAGCGGCCCTTTCGGGCTGCGCGGATACGATCTATCCTCGTTTGCCTGATCTTAGCGTCAGCGGCGGCAATCTGCTGACGCCGACGGAACAGGAAAAGACCATCAAGGATTTGACGAGCGAACAGAAAAGCCATGGCGCCGAAGCCGCCAAGGCCATCGAAAAGCGGGAATAGCCCCGCTAGCGGGTAGCCGTGCGGGCAAGCACAGCGCCCGCGGATCGTGAAACTATCCAGAGCGCTACCGCTCATCGGGGATTTCGCCGGTGAGCGGTGCGCGTCGTCATCGACCAAGGCCTCCGTGGAGGGAGCAGCTGTGCCAGACCATACTCAAGACTTTCATCGCATCAAAAGATTGCCGCCCTACGTCTTCGAGCAGGTCAACAAGCTGAAGGCGCAAGCCCGGCTGCGCGGCGACGACATCATCGATTTCGGCATGGGCAATCCGGACCTCGCCACGCCGCAGCATATCGTCGAGAAGCTGGTCGAGACGGTCGCCAGGCCCAGAACGCACCGCTATTCGGCCTCGCGCGGCATTCCCGGCCTCCGGCGTGCGCAAGCCGCCTATTATGAGCGGCGCTTCGGCGTGAAGCTCAATCCCGACACGCAGGTGGTCGCGACGCTCGGCTCGAAGGAAGGCTTCGCCAATATGGCGCAGGCGATCACCGCGCCGGGCGACGTCATCCTGTCGCCGAGCCCGACCTATCCGATCCACGAATTCGGCTTCATCATTTCCGGCGCCTCGATCCGCAGCCTGCCCGCGACGCCCGACGCCGATTTCATGGCCGCGCTGGACCGTGCGGTGCGCCACAGCATTCCCAAGCCGCTCGCGCTGGTGCTCAGCTACCCGTCCAACCCGACCGCGCTCGTCGCCGATCTCGATTTCTATAAGGAGGTCGTGGACTACGCGCGCAAGAACGACCTGATCATCCTTTCCGACGTCGCCTATGCCGAGATCTATTTCGACGTGCCGCCGCCGCCTTCGATCCTGCAGGTGAAGGGCGCGATGGATGTTGCTGTCGAATTCACCTCGCTGTCGAAGACATATTCCATGCCCGGCTGGCGCATGGGTTTCGCCGTCGGCAACGAGCGGCTGATCGCGGCGCTGGCGCGGGTCAAATCCTATCTGGATTACGGCGCCTTCACCCCGATTCAGGTCGCCGCCGCCGCCGCCCTCAACGGCCCGCAGGAATGCGTCGAGGAGATGCGCCAGACCTACAAGAACCGCAGGGATTGCCTCGTCGAGGCCATGGCGCGCGCGGGCTGGGATATTCCGCCGCCGCCCGCGACCATGTTTGCCTGGGCGCCGCTTCCCGCCCAGATGCGGGAGCTGGGCTCGCTGGAATTCTCCAAGCTGCTGCTGGAGAAGGCTGGCGTTGCGGTTTCGCCGGGCGTCGGCTTCGGCGAATATGGCGAGGGCTTCATCCGCATCGCCCTTGTGGAAAACGAACAACGCATTCGCCAGGCCGCCCGCAACGTCAAGAAATTCCTGTCCGAGGCGGCGACGACCATGCATAACGTCATCCCGTTGGCCTCGGGCCAGAGCCGCTAAGCTCGGGGCCGCGAAGGCATGCATGAACGGGTGAAGTGTCGGCTGACCTGGGCCTCTTTGCGAGGCGGAAACCGGCTAAGGCCCGCGTGCAGGGATTGCAATGGAACCACTCAGGATCGGGCTAGCCGGGCTTGGCACGGTCGGCGCGGGCGTACTGCGATTGCTGAACGAGAATGGCGCGGCGCTGAAGCAGCGCTGCGGCCGCGCGATCGAGGTCACGGCTATCAGCGCGCATAAGCCGCGGCAAGGATCGCGGCATCGACATTTCCGGCATGGAATGGTTCGACGATCCTTCGGAACTCGCCGCGAGCGAGGCAATCGACGTGTTCGTCGAATTGATCGGCGGGGAGGAGGCGCGGCGAAAGCGGCAGTCGAAACCGCCTTGCGCGCCGGCAAGCATGTCGTCACCGCAAATAAGGCGCTGCTCGCTATGCACGGCACCGAACTTGCCCGCCTCGCCGAAGCCAAATCGCTGGCGCTGAATTTCGAGGCGGCGGTCGCGGATGGGGGCCGCAGAGTCTTCGATGGCCGTCTCATGTCCGTCCCGCCGAATCAGGAGGCAGTTCGGGCTCAGGCTGACCGCCTTGTCGAGTGCAATCGCCAGTGCCAGAGGATTGCGTCCCGCCTCCTGTGTGGCGCCATCCACCAACCGGAACACGTCGGTGAGAGGACGCCCCACGGCCTCTTCACTTGACCATCCCGTCAACTGTTCGGCTACGGCGTTCATGTAGGTCACACGGATCGAGATGTCATACTCAATACGGCATCGCCGATGGAAGCTCCAGTGTCACTTCGGCTCGAACCCTGGTTCGCCACCAAATCCTGCCGTGCCGCCTCGCGTTCGCTGACGTTTCGGAGCGCTCGGGCGAAGGCGTAGCTGTCGAGGTGACCCTACGAGCAGATAGTCTGCCGCACCGTGCAGCAGGGCCGCCTTGCACATCTGGTCGTCGTGAACGCCCCCGAGCACGACCACCGGACAGGCGGAAGCTGGCCGACAGGAATGCGTCCAGGGTGTCAGCGCCGCGGCTGTCGGGCAACATGAGGCTGAGGAACGTGGCCCGCGCGCCGCCGTGAGCCAGGCGTTCGAGGCCGTCGGCAAGCGTCGTGAGCCATTCGAGCGTCGGGGCGCTGGCGCCCATGGCGCCCAGGGCCTCTTTGAGCGCAGTCGCGTGTCGGGAATCGTCGTCGATGAGCAGGACGGTGTTCTCGGCGCATCTCATGGATCGGTCTGGACTGCACATCAACCGGTGGGTTGCTCCTTGGCGGTGGCGTCGTCAGTTGACGGACGATAGACGATCGACGATAGGAGGCACTAGCGGGCCCGGGGCAACATCAGGGCCTTCTCAGACCCGCCCCGTTCGCAGGGGCTCGGACGCCGTGACCGAGAAATGGCAGGTCGCGCCCTTGCCGACTTCGCCCTCAACCCATACGCGCCCGCCATGGCGCTGAATGATGCGTTTCACGGTCGCCAGACCGATGCCGTTGCCTGGAAAGTCCTTGACGCTGTGCAGGCGCTGGAACGGATCAAACAACTTGTCCGCGTAGGTCATATCGAAGCCGGCGCCGTTGTCGCGCACAAAATATGCCGCGCTTCCGTCCATTTCTTGCGCCACGCCGAATTCGATGCATGCGGCCTCACGCCGGGCCGTGAACTTCCAGGCATTGTTGAGCAGGTTCTCCATCAGGACGCGCATGAGCCCGGAATCGGCTTCGGCGCTGACGCCCTCGGCAATAACGAAATCTACCTTGCGGGCGGGGTCTGACTGGCGCAGTTCCGTGGCCACGGCTCGGGCGATCTTGCTCAAGTCCACCGGTTCCCGGCGCAACTCATCGCGCGAAATCTGGCTCAATGCGAGCAGCGCATCGATCAGCGTGCTCATGCGCTGCACCGCGGAGTGAATGTTGTCGATGTGCCGCACGCATGGCTCGCTCAGTCGATCGACACTGTCTTCCTGCAGCGCTTCGGCGAGGGCGTCGATCCGGCGCAGCGGGGCGCGCAAATCATGCGCGACCGAATAATTGAACGCCTCGAGTTCCTTGTTGACGACCTCGAGCTGGGCAGTGCGCTCCGTCACCCGCCGTTCCAAGTTGGCGTTGAGCTGGCGCAGCGCGGCTTCGGCCTGCTTGCGCGCGGTAATCTCGCGGATGTTGCACTGGATCACCGACTTGTCGTCGACGCGGTAGACGTTGCTGACAAACTCCACGGCGATGCGGCGATCCATCGAAATGTTCGAGCGGCAGGTCCTCGTAGCGGATATAGCCCTCGCTGCGCAGTTGTGCAAACGCGAACTTGGATTCCTCGATGTCCCGAAACGGACCGATCTCCCACAGTTTCTTGCCGAGGAATGCACCTGACGGATAGCCGAGCAGGTTCATCAGGTAGGGATTGGCGTCGGTGATCTCACCGGTGTCGGCGTTGAGAATCAATATGCCGTCCTGGGCGGTCTCGAACAGCCGCCGGTAGCGGCTTTCCGATACTCGCAGCGCTTGATTCGTGCGTTGCTGCTCGCTGCACTCTTTGTGCGTCGGTCAACTGCCCGCTGTGATCGCCGGCACCAGCCGCGCCAATTCGCGCTTCTGGATGTAGTCGCGCGCACCGGCCTGAATCATCTCGACCGCCAGGTTCAGATCGATATCGCCCGAGACGATGATGAGCGGCACGTCCGGCCGCACCTCCGTGGCGACCGCCAGCGCCCCGGCCGCGCTGAACTGCGGCATGTTGTTGTCCGACGTGATCACATCCCATTGCTGGTGCTGCAATGCGTCGCGCAGGGCCACGGGATCATCAACCACCTTGAAATCGGGCTCGAAGCCGCCACGGCGCAAGGCGCGCAGAATCAGTTCGACATCATCGTCGGAATCTTCGACTATCAAGAGCCGCAAAGGTTGACTCATGCCCCTGTCTCCAGCGCTTGGGAACAGCGCGCCCTCCTGCAGGGGCCTAGAATTCTTGCAACATGGGGGGAGCTATGACGCCGCGTCGGATCGAATGTCGCGAGGCTCCTCGACACTTGAGTGAAAATACCGCTATCGCCCCACGCTGTCTGTGCGGTATTGCACATACGGGAGGCTGGTCGAAATTCAGGGTCCGGCCGCGGTCCTGTGCGATCGGGCGCAGCCCTCGGGAACCTCGACCGCTTCTGGGACCGGGAAAGGGACCGTCACCTGGTTGGCCGGAGTCACGGGCAGCGTAAAGCGAAACGCGCTGCCCTTGTGCAGCTCGCTCCTCACCGACATCTGGCCACCAAGACACGTCACCAGTTCCTTAGAAATGTACAGACCGAGACCCAACCCATTGCGGCTGGCGCGAGTCGGTGTCGGCACCTGTCGGAGACGCTCGAAGATCGTCCCGATCATGGCCGGGTCGATGCCGCATCCGGTATCGGACACCTCCAGACTCAAGAAGCGAGGATCGGCATCCAGCCGGCGCGCCTGAACGGTCACGGCACCACCCTCCGGCGTGAACTTGATGGCGTTGTCGACCAGGATGATCAGGATCTGCCGGACGCGAGTCGCGTCGGCGTGCGCCCATGGCAAGTCTGGCGTCACGTCGGACGAGAGCGTGATCCCTTTGGCGCGGGCGGTGAGCCTGGAGCGTGTCGAGGCGTATCGATCACGGCGTCCGGCACGGATACGCTTTCCAGCTCGACCGTGAGCTTGCCGGTCTCGAGCCGTGTGACCTCGAGCAGGTCGTCGATCATGGACTGCAGCTGCTTCGATGTTTTTCAACACGATCAGCTGGTACTCTCGTTGCTCTTTGTTGAGCTCACCCGCCAGCCCACCGAGCAGGATGGTAGTGAACTGTTTGATGGCGGTCAGCGGTGACCGGAGTTCGTGGGACACATGCGACAGGAACTCATCCCTGAACCGCATCTGCTCCTTGCGGCGCTGTTCGCGTTCAGTCAACGCGAGGAGCTCCGCCGTTCGCGAGCCTGCCTCATCTTCGAGCACTCGGCTGTAATCGTTGTAGTAGTCTCCATGGGCCTTGAGGCGCAGGAGATTCCTCACACCGACACAGTTCAGCGCGATCCACGGGCTTGCTGAGAAAGATTTCGGCGCCCGCGTCGAGCCCGAGCAGTCTGGCCTTGCGGTCGTCGAGGGCGGTGACGATGATGACGGGAATGTTGGTCGTGGCGGGGTTGCGCTTGATCTGGCCTGCCAGTTGATAGCCGTCCAAACCCGGCATCATGACGTCGACCAGCATGAGGTCGGGCAGTTCCTGCGCCACCATCTCGAGGGCTTCCTCCCCGCTCGCCGCGGTCAGGAGCTGATACCCCTCCCGCGTGAGCATGACTTCGAGCAGTTCTCTGTTGTGGCGCTCGTCGTCGACGATCAGCACGCGCGCGGGGCGGTGGGCGACGTCTGGGTCCGGGTTCATGCCCGGCCCAGATGCGTCGAGATGGCGGCCAAGAACTCCTGATAGCGCATGGGTTTGGCGATATAGCCGTCGCAGCCGGCCGCTCGAATGCGCTCCTCGTCGCCCTTCATCGCCAGGGCGGTGAGGGCCACCACCGGAATGGCGCGGGTGTCGTCGTTGGCTTTGAGCTGCATCGTGGCCGAGAGACCGTCCATCCCGGGAAGCTGGATGTCCATCAGGATCAGGTCCGGTTGCTCGTCGCGCGCCAGCGTCAGACCGGCCTCGGCATCGGTCGCGCTGAGGACGCGATGGCCGGCCGAGTGCAGCAGAAAGGTCGCCAATGTCATGTTGGCCGGGTTGTCCTCAATGACCAGAATCGTTGCCACCGTCAGACCCCCACCTGGCGCCCCGCCATGGCCCGCCGGATTTCGGAGGTCAAGCGGTCGCCATTGAACGTGGACTTTTCCATGATCGTCGTCGCATGGCTGCTGAGTTTCGCGCGGTCTTCGGCGGTAATCTCTTTGGCCGTGACCACCAGGATGGGAATGCGGGCCGTCTCGGGAGATTCCTTGAGCGCGTCCACCACGTCGAAACCGGTGACATGCGGCATCATCAGGTCGAGCAGGATCAGATCCGGCAGTTCCTTCCGCGCGGCCTCGATGGCCTCGCGTCCGCCGTACGCGCGCAGCACGGTGCTCGCCATGCTGCTGAGGCGAACGGCGATCAGTTCTACGGCCTTGGGATCGTCATCGACCACGAGGACCTTGAGGGTCTGGCCCTGAGAGAGAGGGAACAACGCCAAGTCGGCAAGGGCGTCGAACAACTCCGGCCGGGAGATCGGTTTCTGCATGACCGCCGCGGCCCCGAGCGCGAAGCCCTTGTTGCAATCGGCCACGATCGAGATGATCACGACCGGAATGCGGCTGAGTTCCGGCACCTGCTTGATGCGACCCAGGAACTCCCACCCGTCCATGTTGGGCAGCATGATGTCGAGGGTGATCAAGGCCAACGGCTGTTGCACCGCAAGGACCAGCCCGGCCTCCGCGGACGCCGCATGCAGCACCTTGAAACCCTCCGCCTCGAGGTGCAGGCGGATGAGATCGGCGGACTTGAAGTCGCCCTCAACCACCAACGCGGTGCGCGATCCCGCCGCCTGGATGCGAGGGGAGGGCGGCGGTTTTGCCGGCGCGAGCGCCCTTCCCTCCGCGGACCGGAGCGGCAGCCAGACCGTGAAACAGGAGCCCTCGCCCGACGCGCTCTGCACAGCTACGGTTCCGCCGTGCAACTCGGCGAGGGTCTTCACGAGCACCAGACCGAGCCCCGTGCCCTCGAATTTTCGCGCCAGGCCGCTGTCAATCTGGCTGAAAGGCTTGAAGAGCTGCTCTATCGCTTCTGGCGAGATCCCGATGCCGCTGTCCGTGACGCTGATCTTGATGAAGTCTTCGAACTCGTCGTCGGCGAAGGGAAAACTCCGGCCCGGCCAGGCGCCGGCGAGGTGGCCGACGTCGGCGCGCGAGACCCGGCCCGCGCGCAGGGTCACCTGGCCGCCCTCGTTGGTGAACTTCACCGCATTCGAGAGCAGGTTGTACGCGATCTGCTTGAGCTTTCGTGCGTCCGCCTGAATGGAACCGAGTTCCTCGGCGGCATCCATGTCCACCCGGATGTGGCGGGTCGCGGCCTTCTCTCTGATGATGGACAGACTGTTGGCGAACAACGCGCCTACTTCCACCGGCTCCAAGTCGAGCATCATCTTGCCGGCTTCCACCTTGGACAGGTCGAGAATGTCGTTGATGAGCGAGAGCAGGTGCGTTCCGCTGCTGAAGATGTCGCCGATGAATCCTCGCTGCTTGTCGGTCATCTCGCCCAGCAGTCCATCTCGCAGCACCTCCGAGAAGCCGATGATGGCGTTGAGCGGCGTCCTCAGCTCGTGTGACATGTTCGCCAGAAATTCGGACTTCATGCGGCTCGCCGCTTCGAGCTCCACGTTCTTCTGCTGCAGTGCGTGTTCGAAGTGTTTCAGTTCCGTGACGTCGCGCGCCGCGGCGAACACCCCCTGGAGGCGCCTGTCGCGGTCGTGGAAGGTGGCCGCGTTGTAGGACACCACCGTGAGTTTGCCATCCCTGGCACGGGCGGTGAGTTCGTAGTTGGTGACTTTGCCTTCATTCAGCGCGCGGTTGATGCCCGCCTCCGCCCGGACCGCATCCGTAAAGTAGTTCTTGAATGGCGCGCCGATGAGTTCGTCGCGCGTGCAGCCGGTCAACGATTCGGTCTGCGTGTTGACGTCGGTGATGATGCCGCGCGGATCGGTGGTCATCAGCGCGTCGACGTTGGATTCGATCAGCGACCGGGTGTAGAAATGCTGGTCGCGGAGGCGTTGATCGAGCTTCATCCGCTCTTCTTCGACTTGCTGGCGCGCCGTGTTGTCGGTCCCAATCAACAGGTAACCGATGATCGCCTCCTGCGGGTCGCGCAATGCGGTGACGGACACCACGGCCGGGAAACGGCTCCCGTCCTTGCGGAGCTTCGTCAGCTCATAAATGTCTTCGATACCGTGCGAGGCCTTGAAGACGAGGGCCTCGAACCCCGGTGCGATCGGCGTGCCAAATGCCAGGCTCAATGCCTTGGCGCGGGCGATCAGTTCCTGGGGATCGGAGAGGTCTGCCGGCGTAATCGTATTCAGCACCTCGGCGGCCGCATAGCCCAGCATCCGCTCGGCACCCACATTGAAAATCTGGATGACGCCGTTCGCGTCGGTGGCAATGCACGAGAAGTTGGCGCTGTCGAAGATCGCCTTCTGCAACGCTCCGGTGTTCAGCAGGGCTTCGGCTTGGCGGACGTCGGTACCAACCTCCTCCCCGTCAGTGGCGCAATGCGGTCGGTAAGCGTTCATCCTGCGATTCCTTTTGGCCGATCCTGACGCTCTCACATGCGCGTCGCCCGGGGTCAGTTGAGGATGACAACGGCTCGAATGTCAGCGGCAAATGGGCAGGAGGGACGAGATGAGAGGTCTTGCTGCTCCGTACAAGGAGCAAGGCCTGTACCGGGCCGTGCAGGCTCGAACGCAGGGGACACGCCAACGACGCCCCCGAATCCTCCACCGTTTTAGTCACGCCGGTCGAAATCTGACATCGGGAACGCGGGCGCATCAACCCGGGCGGCGAGACGTCCTCAAGGAGTGCAATCGAGTTCAGATGCCGGCAGGTCGTTGGTGTTGCCAGTGGCGACGAGAAGTTCGCGGATCATCGCCAGCAACTCCTGATCGTCCCATGGCTTCTGCAGATAGACCTTGGCCCCAGCTGCAAGGGCCTGTTCCTTGTTTCTCTGGAGGTCCCGGGCGGACACCACCATGAGGGGAACTAGGATGAGATACATCTGTCCGATCAAGTCCAACACCCCGAAGCCATCAATCACGGGGAGGCCCAGGTCCAGAATGATCAAATCCGGGTTGAACTCCCCCACTGCGGTGAGTGCGGCTACGGCATCGACGGCGAAGAAGGTGTGATAGCCGTGAGCGTTCAGAAGGACCTGATACCCAAGACGCATGTCGGCGTCGTCCTCGACGATCAGAATTTTCTCGTGGCTCATGATGACTTCCTACAACGCAACTGAGGGGGCGGGCCGGCACCTACCGGGTGCCGCAAGCGGGGCATGTCTGTGACGACTGTATCGGTCACGGGGAAGGGCCCTATAGGTGCGACGTCCCCGTTGTCGTGACTTACGAGACAGCCGTGAGGGGTTGGTTCATCAGCATCTCGAACACGTCCTCGATGAGTTGTCTTGAGGCAGTGCCGTAGGCCTCCCAGCCGCTCAGCCACACACCGGGCTCCACACGGTGACAGTGTGTGGCTTGGGCGGTGAAGAGTCGCTCGGTGGATTCGTGTCCGAGACGAAACTCCCGCACTGTGCCCACAGCGACTGCTTGGCTGGTCAGGATGCCGACGCCACCCGAACTGACGTCCTGCAGGAGGACCGGGACGCCGGTATCGGCATACCGAACTTGCACGACGACACCATCCACATCGTGCCGTGTGGACGCGCGGCGCGTGAGAATCGCGGACGATAGAGGAGACAGAAACGCGCGAATGGACATGGCGGTGAGACCTCCGAGGAAAATGAGCGGCCGAATGCGACCACGACGAGGTGGGCCAAGCAGGGCTGGGGAGATCCTGAGGGTGATAAGGGTGAGGCAAGCGGCGTGCCGCGGAAATACGGAGGGATTGGACGGTGACGGCCTCAATCGCTCATCCGGCCTACTCAGGCTGTGATCGCGATCTCAAGGCTGTCGGCTTGTCCGCTGATCGAACCGCGACGGGCGCGTTCGGGATCTCACGGCGGACCCGCCCTGTTCGGGCAAAAACACCGTTCGTGGCTTGAACACCGTGCCCGCGGCTGGGCCTTCCGCCAGCCACGACTCAAACTGCTCGACCAACCGCGCGCGACTGTACGACGATGTGAGTAAGTCTTCGAACATTTCGATGCGGTAAACCCTCGCTGAATGGTCCTCCACGAGCCTGACATCGATGGCGCAGTCGGTGCCGGTCCGACGCCGCGCTTTGGGGGACAGAGTCATGTGCGCGTCCCTCACCCGCAGCGTGCGCGTTCCCAGCGATGTCTGAAGTCGGTATCCATCAAGGGTGCGCGCCTGCACGATCACGCCTTCTGAGGCGTCGACGACTAGGCCTCCCATCCCGTTACGTCTTCCCGATGGCGCTCCGCGTCCCTTGAGACGGTCCAGACGTGGCCGCAGACGCACCGGTAGTAATCCATGAAGGAAATCGCGCTGATGGATTCGAGGTGTCGGCCGTCGCCGCGCTGGCACTGTGGGCAGGTTTCGGGGGGAGGCACCCGGAAAGGGTACCCCTTGCCCACCGAGGCACGTGTCCCGGATTGGACAGCGTGCGCCCAAGTAATCATTCGCCCTTGAGCGCCTCGACCGGATCGAGACGGCTGGCGGCACGCGTGGACGCATAGCCGGCGGCCGCGGTTGCGGAGAGCAGCAGCACGGCTACGGCTGGGATCAAAGAGACCCCGTTAAATACCGGCTGGGTTTTGCGACCTCTGGCGTTCCACACCGCGGACGACCACAAGCTGGTACGGAGAGTGGAACAGCAGGTAACGAACGCGATAGGTCGGCCGCGTCAGTTCCGCGTTCGCAAATTCAGCGTGATCGCCTGACCTGCTGCCAGCAGGATGCGCTCGGCGAGCGGTGCCAGCCGTCCGAGCGTGTCGGCGTCCGTCGTCAGGAACGGGTCTGCGTTCGTGGCGACGACGAAGTATCTCACCGGGTGGGAGGCCTTTGATCGAGTAGTTTCCCCTCTGGGACACATGGACGTTGTCGATGAACGCGGGCGCATCGCCTGTGTCGATCCAGAGTTGCCGATTGGTCGGAAAGGCGATGACGGCGGCCTCGCCGTGGGGCCGGTCTTGTGAGTCGCGAACGACGCCGGTCACCTGACTGAGCTGTTTCGTGAGCGTGATGACCATGTCGCCGATCGGACCATCACGGAGATCGAAACCCTCCACGGTGACGTCGCGTCCGCCGGCGATGACGCTCTTTACACGGTAGCCCGTCGGAACGCCGCTGAACCCAATGCGATAGCGGTCGGGGAACAGGGCACGTGTGACGATCCGGCCACCCGGCGCCTGGATGAGAAACCCAGACCTGCCTTTGGCCGCATCGATCCTCAGAAGTATGTTTCGCTCGGGCAATCCCGTTGTTTGGTCGTCGAGCCGGACCTCGGCGCGAAGTTCAGGCCCAGGCATGACGTCGAGCACGACGTCGCTGACGTCGTTCGTGACGACGACCGGTCTCACGGCCCAGGAGATCTCGGTCTGTGGGTTCCCTGGTCCTCGAGGTGGAGTCGTATCGATTCGGACGCGATACGAACCGGCCGGCACTCGTGGAAATGCGAAGTTGCCGTCGGGATCGGACGAGGTTTCGGCGATTGTGAGCGAATTGGCCGGTACCGGGTCGGCGCGATCCAGAAAGATCCTGGCAAAAGTCCGCGGCTTGCCGGGCGACGTCTCGACACGGCCCGACACGCGGAAGGCGGGCAAGAGCGCGCCCCGTACGACGACTGACACAGGAGACGTTGACGCAGAAGCACCACGTGCGACTTCCACGAGTCGCGACAATCCTAGCGCAGGCACCACGATCTCCCAGCTGACTGAACGACCAACCGCTGGGAACCGAAAGGTCCCAGTGGCGTCGGTCTCGGTGGGTGGAATTGCGCCGGCGCGAATCGAGTTGGATCGGAGGATGACACTGGTGCCGCTGACTGGTTCGCCACGGTCGTCCAAGACGCGGCCCTCGATGGGCTGGGCCGCTGGGTACGAATAAAGTCGGCTCACGGTCTCGACGATTTCGCCGGGCGCAAACTCGTAGAGGGGGAGCCCCGTCGTGTCAGCCGAAAGGCCATACGGGACATTGATCGCGAGTGTGCATTGGCCCGCCGGCGTGGCGATCGTGAACTGGCCGTTCGCGTCGGTCGTGGCCCGAAGGCGGCCCCACCGCCCGTCCACCCAACTGCATTGGAGCAGTACCGGGATGCTGGCAGACGGCTGCCTGGTCAGCTCGTCCACGACACGCCCGACCAGGCGCGCCCAGCTGGCATCCGGCGTTCCGGGCTCGGACGGACCTTGAGCCCGGCTGGCCTGCGAGAACAGGGACAGCGACAAGACCAGGACCGCCGCGAGGCGCCGCGTCATGATGTGTAGCGGCTCAACTATAGCAAGGCCTCAGACGGCAAACGTTGTCGCGTCATCGCACGCAGTTCAGGCCCGAGCGCGCTGCCGCGGCTTGCGAAGGCGTAGGAGTAGCACGATCGTGACGATCATCGCTGCGGCCACCAGCACCGTCGATACAGACGCCGCCGCGTCGATGGGCAGCGCCAGCCAGGCCGTCGCGAATCCCAGGCCGCCGAGCGCCCACGTCCAGCCAGCCAGTCGTTGAAACGCCTGCACTCGGGCGCCGTTGCTCGGCATCGACGACACCGGCGGGAGCAGCCTGGGCATGGCGTTGCCGGTGGCGGCGAGGTACGCACCGAGGATGATCATGGTCATGCGTCGCCCGCTGTCTGGATCGTCCACGAGGCCATACGCGTGCGCGAGTGTCAGTGTCAGGGGAATGATCATCATCAGTGCGGCGATCACGACGGCGCCGGTCACGGAGGCGAGGCCCCGAACCGACGAGGCATCACCCGGCGACCGGCGCAAGGCGAGTTGCGAGTGGTGACGTGCGATGAGCATCACCACACAGATCACGATGACTGCCGCCCACGCCCACGCCGCATCCGGTCGTGCGTTCCAGTTGGCGAGCGCCAGCGCGATACCAATCAGGGGCAGTGCCGTGGCGGCCCGGGCCGTGATCGAGTTGATTGCCATGTCAGGCTTCTCCTTTGACCGGCGGCCGGGCCGCCTTGTTACGGGTGACGCGAGCCGCGCGACCGGATTCCAGGCCCCACCCGAACGTCTGGGCAAAACCAAGGAGCGCCTCCTCCAGGACCGACATCACCAGCCGGTAGATGACCGTCCGTCCGGATTTTTCCGATTCGATGAGGCCCGCTTCCTGCAAAACGGCGAAATGGGCGGACATGGTTGGCTTCGACACCGCGAAGTGATCCGCGAGTTCTCCGGCGGACATCGGCCGCTCCTGGAGCAACTGCAGCACGCG
Organism: uncultured Alphaproteobacteria bacterium; assembly: GCA_963731855.1. Classification (GTDB taxonomy): domain Bacteria; phylum Pseudomonadota; class Alphaproteobacteria; order Rhizobiales; family Rhodomicrobiaceae; genus R-RK-3. The sequence goes on from CAVSXH010000009.1 coordinate 687,031, forward strand.
ACGACGCGTCGGATCCGACAGCGCCTTGAAGACCTTGTTCACGAATCTATATTTAGCTAATTATCTAACTGTTGTCAAGCAGCCTCGTCCCGAGGTTGACGAGGGTAGGATGCCGTCGACCATGGCGCCTGACCGGAAAGCGCAACCGCTGGTCTTTCGTCTGGCCCGCGGACTCATTGCCGTAATCGCGGCTGTCATACCTCCTCATCGTGAGTGCGCTCTGGTATTGGCAGGCGTCGTTCATCTTCCAGCCGAGCCCGGTCGTGAATACCACGCCGAGCGACCTGGGTGTGACATTCGAGAAGGTCACGCTGCCGATTGGCAGTGGCCAACTGGCGGGTTGGTGGGTGCCGTCGCAGGACCCGCAAGCGGCGACTTTGCTCTACTCGCATGGCAACGCGAACAACGTAGGGGCCAATGCCCAAGAAGTCGTGCGGTTTCAGAAGGCGGGCCTCAACGTCTTCATCTACGACTATCGCGGCTATGGGGAGAGCACGGGCGGGCCGCCACGCGAGGAGCTCGCGTACGAGGACGCGGAGCGGGTCTGGACGTATCTCGTGTCAGAGCGGCGCATCGCGCCTGCGACCATCGTGATTTACGGGCACTCGCTCGGTGGCGTCGTCGCTATCGATCTGGCGAGCAAGCATGCTGAAGCCGGGGCCCTGATCACCGAGAGCACCTTGACGTCCATCGCGGATTTGGCCGACGGGATGGGTGTGGGCCGGTTACTGCCGGTGCGTCTGATCCTGACCGAGCGCTTCGACGCGCTTTCGAGAATCCGGGCCGTTCATGTGCCCACGCTCATCTTGCAAGGGCAGGAAGATACCCAGCACTTAACCATGGGGCAGCGCCTGTTCGATGCGGCAAACGATCCTAAACAACGGGCGGTGATCCCAGGCGGAGGGCATGATGACTCGGCCGAGGTGAACCCGACCGCCTACTTCGGCGCCTCAACGGCTTTCTCTCGCAGAACCATCTCAGACCTGGCGCAACCGCCGGGCGGTGACTCTGCCCGTCGGACGATTCTCCGGGGCTCATCGGTGCCCCAGCGCGCTCGGCACACCACTTGCACTTTCCCCGCGTGAGGACGTGTTTATGACTCACGCAGGCACACAAGAGACCCCAACGGGCAAACAGTCGGCAGATCGCGCCCACGGCTCGCGTCGCGGACCGGGCGATGCACTGTCACCAGTCGCCGCGGCGTTCACGCTCCTCCTTCTGGTCGCGCCGCCCCTCGCAGCGGAGCGCGCTCTGCAATCAGCGCAACCTGCGCCGAAGGCCCCGGTCTCCGCGACGCTCGAACTGCAGGTGCGACTCGATCGCGCCGGTTTCTCCCCCGGCGAGATCGACGGCATCGCAGGTTCCAACACGGCCCGAGCCGTCGCGGCCATGAAGAAGGCCGGTCGGACTGTCGGCACCGAGCCGATTGACGTCGTTGTCAACTACACGCTGACTCCGGAAGATGTCGCCGGCCCCTTCACCGAGGCCATTCCCGCCGACCTCATGGAGCAGTCGAAGTTACCCGCGCTCAACTACACATCTGTTCTCGAAGCGCTTGGCGAGCGATTCCATTCGTCACCCCCTCTTCTACAGAAACTCAATCCAGGCGCCCAGTTCGCCGCGGGGGAAACGATCCTCGTGCCGAACATCACGAGTCGTGAACCCGACGTGACCTGGGTCACGCCAGCGCCAGGCGCGAAACCGCCAACGCCACCACCTCCGCAGCGCCCGGTCACCATCGTCGTGTCGAAAAGCGCGTCCGTGCTGACGGTGCTCGACGAGAAAGGCGGCGTCATGTTTGCCGCGCCTGTCACGAGCGGCAGCCAGCATGATCCGCTGCCGCTTGGGAAATGGTCGGTCACGACCATCAGCCGACGCCCGCCGTTTCACTACAACCCGGATCTGTTCTGGGATGCGAATCCCACGCATGCGAAGGCCAACATCCCACCAGGCCCGAACAATCCCGTCGGGGTTGTCTGGATCGATCTCACGCGCGAGCACTACGGTATTCACGGCTCGCCCAGCCCCGGCAAGATCGGACACACGGAATCACACGGCTGCGTGAGACTCACGAATTGGGACGCCTCGTATGTCGCGAGTTTGGTCACAAAGGGAACGCCGGTACGGTTTGAGCGGTGATGAATGGCGATTTCCCGCCAGCGCGGGCGAGGACTGATCGCGCTCGTCGTGTCTTTCGTCATGGGCGCGTTTGCCGGTGGCGTGCTCGTGTGGAGCGTCGGGAGGCCGACGACGTCGAGTGCGACGCTCGCTGACGATTGTGGTGAGCCGGATGTCGAGGTCAGGCCGACCAAGGCGCCAAAGGGGCCCTCAGTAATCTCGGGGCCATTCACGGCGAAACCGAGGCCGCAGACGGAATCAGATTCCGTCGAGGATTTACGCGAGCGCCGATTCACCCTTCCGGTGAAAGGAATCGAACGCGGCGAGCTTCGAAGCTCATTCGACGAGGCCCGCAGCGAAGGCCGTCGTCACGAGGCGATGGACATTCTGGCGCCTCGAGGGACGCCGATTCTGTCGGTGGAAGACGGCACGATCGCGAAGCTTTTCACCAGCAAGGCTGGTGGCCTCACCATATACCAGTTCGATTCGAGCAGGACCTACGCGTACTACTACGCGCATCTCGACCGATACGCGCCTGGCCTCCAAGACGGCCTCCGTGTCAAGGCCGGCGACGTACTCGGCTACGTCGGGACGTCGGGCAACGCCCCTCCGAACACGCCGCATCTGCATTTTGCGATCTTCAAGTTGACCGACAAGAAGCAGTGGTGGCAGGGATCAGCCATCGATCCGTACGCCGTATTGCGCTGACGACTCGATCGTCTCAGTCGGACTCAGGCGAACGCGTTGCCGGCGCCAACGTCCGTCGGCACTGTGAGCGGGGAAGTCGCTGTCCACAAAATCACACGGGCGGGTGTCCACCATGCTGAGACTGATCCTGTTGATCGTTGGCGGCCTGCTGATCTTTGTCGGTACGATTTGGTTCCTACAAGGAAGCGGCGTCCTGCTCGGCAGTCCAATGTCCGGACAGTCGCGCTGGCAAATCAACGGCGCTGGCGCCGCGATCGGTGGCCTGCTCATCGTCGCGGCGAACTGGAAGCGCGGTTCGAAGTAGCGACCATGCCCCGCCCCCGGGGGCCGTGCTACGATTAATATCGTTGATCTACGATTTAGATCGTAGTATGGTCGCCGCATGCCGCGTCCCACCCGACAAGCCCTGCCTCCGGCCCTCCCGTCCGCTGCTGAGTTAGACATCCTCGCCGTGCTGTGGCGTTTGGGGCCAAGCACGGTGCGCGAGGCACACAACGCACTCGGCAAGGCAAGCACCTACACCACCACGCTCAAGCAGATGCAGCTGATGACGGACAAGGGATTGCTCGTTCGCTCCGAGCGCTTCCGGTCGCATGTCTACGAGGCCGGTGTCCCCAAGGAGCAGACGCAGCGGCAGATCGCGGCAGACCTCGTGGCGCGCGCGTTCGACGGTTCCGCAAAGGGCCTGGTGCTCGGCGCGCTCTCAGCACAGCCAGCCTCCGCCGCGGACCTCGAGGAGATTCGTCGCGTCGTTGACACGCTCGCCAAACGGAAGGGCTCCCGATGAGATCACTGCAGGCACTATCGGAACATCCCTGGACTCAGCAGCTCGGCTGGACCCTCGTCCAGTTTCTCTGGCAGGGCACGGTCCTCTCCCTGCTGTACATTGTCGTGCGCGCTGTGCTACCGCGCCGCGCGAGCGCGCGTCTGCGCTACGCGCTGGCATGCTCGACGATGGGCTTGATGACACTGGCGCCAATCGTGACCTTCGGCGTCCGTGTGGCGAACCCGCCGGCTGGTGCGTGGACGATCGCCACGCCGGCCCTCTGGCACGCGGCTCTGCCCTGGATTGTCGGCGCCTGGCTCACCGGCGTCGTCGTTTCCGTCACGCTTCTGGTCGGCGGATGGCGGGTGACCGAACGGCTGAAGGCGGCCGGCGTCTCTATCCCGCCGCCCGCCTGGCAGCGCCGCTTCGATGCCCTCGTCGCCCGCATGCGCATCGCGCGTCCTCTTCGGCTGCTCCTCTCGTCAATCGTCGATGTACCGATGGTGCTCGGCTGGTGGCGGCCGGTGATCCTGCTGCCAGCCGCCGCGCTGACCAGCCTTTCGCCCGCCCAGATCGAGTCGTTGCTCGCGCATGAGCTCGCGCACGTGCGGCGCCTCGACTATCTCGTCAACGTGCTGCAGCGCGTGGCCGAGGCGCTACTCTTCTATCACCCGGCCGTCTGGTGGCTCTCGGCACAAGTGCGAGCGGAGCGCGAGGCCTGCTGCGATGATCTCGCGGTGGCGACGAGCGGCGATCTGGTCACCTACGTGCGTGCCCTCGCGGAGCTCGAGTCGCGCCGCGCCGTGCATCCCACGCACGCCCTCGCCGCCGACGGCGGCTCGCTCCTCGATCGCATTCGGCGGCTGGCGGGCCACACGCCTCTCGCCCACGCGTATCCTGGCGCCGGGGCCGTGGTGCTCATGAGCGGCCTCTGGATTGCGGGCGTCGGCGCGATCGGCATCAACGCGGCGCCGCGACTTCTGACGCAACGAACGGCGCTCGTCATGCCGGTGGCGACTCCCGCCGGCGCAACGGTTGCGCCGATCCCATCTTCTGCAACCGCGATGCAGCCAGTGCGCCGGTCGCTCGCGACCACTCTGCTCCTCGGGCCAATCGGCCCCGCACCGGTGGTGTTCGGCAATCAACTCCCTCGACCACCTGCCGCGCCCGCTCCTGTTCCCACCGCTCGCGTCCAAGGCGTCGTCGTCAGCACCGAAGGTGGCGCGATTCCACGAGCGTCGCTGCAGCTCGTCAGTTCGGGTCTGACGCTCGCTGGGAAGGGCGACGACGAAGGCCGGTTCGCGTTTGTTGACGTGCCGCCGGGTCGCTACGTCCTCGAGGCCGCGAGAGTCGGGTTCATCACGGGCGCGCTCGGTTCGCCGAAGCCAGGCGCGCCGGCCCCGCCGGTCGTCCTCGAAGCGGGCACGGTGCTTCGTGACGCCACGATCAAGCTCACGCCACAGGGCGTGATCACCGGTCAGGTTGTCAATCAGGATGGCGACCCGCTCGTCCGCAGCTCAGTGAGGGTCTATCAGGTGCGCTACGTTCGCGGCACGCGCACCTTGACGAGCGTCGGCAACACAGTGACCGATGATGAAGGGAGCTACCGGCTGGCGAATCTCCCGCCCGGGCGCTACTACGTCGGCGCGTCTGCCGCAGCAGCCGTCGCGCGTCCGGCACCACCCGCCCCAGCCTCGCTGACGTCAGTCGAGGCGATACGCGCGGCGGGCTATTCCGCCGGCTATACCTCGACCCGCACGGAACAGGGCTACGGTCTTGCGAGACCGGACAAGAACGGCCTCGCAGACGTGATGACGTTTTATCCCACGAGCACGGATCTCGCCGGTGCCGTGCCGCTCGACATCGAGCCAGCCAGCAAGCTCGAACACATGGACGTGCGGGTGCGGCGCGAGCGCGTATCGTCCATTCGAGGACGGGTGATCGATCCTGCGGTGGGCGCCGCCGACGTTGCCGTGATGGCCGAGCGCATGCTGGCGCCGGGTACGAACGGCGAGGGTGCTAGCGTGCTCACACGCCAGGGCGTCTTCGAGATTGCGCACCTTCCGCCCGGCACGTACGCCCTTCGTGTATATGCGGGCGAATCAGGCGTCACGGGCGGTGTCAACACCGTGGTCGCAGGTTCTGACGTCGACGGCGTCGTGATCGATCTCACCCCCGCTGCGCCCGTCAGCGGCGTGCTCACGATCGATTCGACCGGAGCCTCCGGCGCACCGGTGTCTCTCGCACGCGTGCGCGTGCGTTTGCTGCCGGCCGACGGGCAGGCCCCGGCCGTGCCTACTCTGATCAAAGAGGATGCGACCTTCGCGACACAGGTCGCCGTGACGCCAGGCCGGTATCTCCTCGACATCACGTCGCTACCCGCAGGCAGCTATGTGAAGGCGGTGCAGTACGGTGGCGCCGACGTGACGCACGCCCCGCTCGAGATCGGCGCCGCACCCAAGCGCCTCGACGTCGTGCTCGCCACGAATGCGGCGACCGCGACTGGCGTGATCCGCGACAGTCAAGGGAACGCGGTTGCCGGCGAGACGGTGACGCTCTGGCCACGGGTGCCGGTTCAGTGGAGTTCGACGGCTGGCATCGTGGTCGCCACGACAGATCAGACCGGGCGCTTCCAGGCATCAGGTCTCGCGCCTGGGGAGTACTACGCCGCGAGCTGGGAGGGCGAGCCCGCGAATTCCGGCGTGCTGGCGATTCCGGAACTGCTCGCGCGATTCGCCGCCGAGGCCGCGCGGGTCACCGTGACGGAAGGCGCGCGCGTGACGGTCATGGCGCGCCGCCTGACGGTAGCGCAGATTGCCGATGCGCTGTCACGGCTGCCCTAGCATCCGCGCCGGGGCCGCGCAGGTCCCATTCCGGGCTCAGGGACGAGCCACACTTTCTTTTCTGCCACGGAATGTTTCCCTATCTGGGCCACAACCGACCGATTCAGGACGCCCGCTTGAATCCAGCAAGCGTGAACCGATACGCCTGCGCCACCGCTCGTAGTCGGCGTGGAACGTTCGTGGCAGTACGCCGCTAAAGCCGGGCACGGGAGGAATCGGCAGATCGAACGACGTCTTCTTCATGAGCGTGGCCTTGGTGATCATCGGCTCGACGAAGGTCAGCTGGCCCCGGTAGTAGCCGACCACCATCGTCCCCTCGAAGACGTCCGTGCGCGCGATTTCCGCTTCGGGAAACCCGTGCATGCCCATATGCGGTACACAGAGACCCACGAGCGTGGGCACGCCCATCATGTGCACCATGTCCGGCGGCAGTGGAATGTCCGGCAGCGCATAGCCTGCCGGCGGCGCTGACGGTTTGCGCTCGTCCTTGCAGTCGATCGCGGCGATCTCGGCAGGAGTGATCGTGTAGAAGTGGAAGTCGAAGTGCGGTGTGACGAACGATGCGGGTGGGTGACCCCCAGGTACCCAGTCAATCGTCAACTGCTTCAACGCCGTCTGCGCGCTCACGACGCCCGGTAGGTCGATGGACGCCGTCGGCACGGAGGCCACGTCATCGGCGCATCGAGGGGCGCGTGTTCGATGGCCGCAATCGGAATCGTCGCGCCCGCCTCGATCAAGGCGCCTGCCTTCGTTGTGGCCCACGTACACACCTCGGCGCCGAACACGTCGGCACACGCCCCGTTCACGGGGGTCGGGGGGTCGGCTTTGGCGCACCCCGTGGAGACGAGCCCAGCGACACGAGCACGATCGGAAAATCGTCTGGACATGTAGGTTGCCCCCCGGTGAACCAGTAGTGTAATGACCAGGCCGCCCGTTACACCACTGTTGCAGGAAGGGGTTTTGGGGCGACGAGCTGCGGACCGTCGACGGCCCGCACTACAACCTGATCATCGGTGTGTCACGACGCCGGCCGCGCGATGCGCACCACCCGCTGGTCGATCGCCCCGAAGGCGGGCTGGCCGTTGAGACGCGCTTCCATCCGGACGCGGTCACCGAACCGCATGAACGGCGTCTGAGGGGCGCCGAATTGCGATCTGCTCGATGGCGCGGCGCTCCGCCAGACACGCCGAGCCGTGGGTGCCGCCGGCATTCGAGACCGTCCCTGATCCGATGATCGTGCCCGCGCGTGAGCCGCCGCGTCGCGGCGGCGTGAGCGATCAGTTCGTCGAAGCCGAAGTGCATGGCGCCGCCGTTCGGATCCCCGAACCACTGTCCATTCAGCTCCACGAGCAACGGCAGGTGCACACGGGCGTCTCGCCACGCGTCGCCGAGTTCGTCTGGCGTCACCGCCACCGGTGCGAAGCTGGAGGAGGGCTTCGCCTGGAAGAAGCCGAAGCCCGTGCGCATCTCCCGCGGCGCGAAGGCGCGAAGACTGACGTCGTTGATCTGCACGACAAGCCGAATGTGCGCGCCGGCCTGCGACGCCGGGCATCCCATCGGCACGTCGTCGACGATGACGCCGAATTCGCCTTCGAAGTCGATGCCATAGTCCTCGTCGAGCACGGCGATGTCGTCGTGCGGGCCCGAGCATGTCGTCGGATCCGCCCTGATACATCAGCGGGATGCGCTCGACATCGGGAATCGGCGGCAGGTTGAACGCCTGCTGCATGAGCTCGCCGTGGCTCAGGAACGCCGATCCGTCGCACCACTGAGGAGCCCGCGGGAGAGGTGCCGCCGCCTGCTGCGGGTCGAACGCAAAGGTCCCCGGAGCGCGTCCGGCCTCGAGCTGCTCGGCGAGGTCGCGGAGGTCAGGCTCGGCTTCCTGCCAACGTTCGAGGGCGTCAAGCAGTGTTGGCGCCACGCCCGACGCATCAACGGCGTGCGTCAACGCGCTCGACACGACGACGAGACGTCCGTCACGACGGCCGCTCTTGAGTGTGGCCAGCTTCATGCGCGTCCGCGCCCTCGGCACCGCGCCGGGAATGACTCACGGCGTATCCAGAATGGCGACGGCGCGCGTCCACCCCGCCGACGCGCCGCGGATTTTGCAGGGGAAACAACTGATTGTGAAGCCGAAGGGCGGCAGCGCCTCGAGGTTGTGCAGCTTCTCGAGGTGACAGTAGCCAATGTCACGGCCGGCCTTGTGGCCTTCCCAGATGAGCGCCGTATTCCCGGTCTCGGCGACCTTCTTCGCCGTGTGCGCAAACGGCGCGTCCCAGCTCCACGCATCGGTGCCTGTGAGGCGCACCCCGCGCTCCAGCAGATACATCGTGGACTCGTAGCCCATGCCGCAGCCGGAGGCGACGTAGTCGCTGTGGCCGTACCGCGAGCCGGCCCGCGTGTTGACGACGACGATGTCCAGCGGTTGCAGCTGGTAGCCGATGCGCCGCAGTTCCGTCTCGACATCGGCCGCCGTCGCGACATAGCCATCGGGGAAATGCCGGAAGTCCAGCTTCACGCCGGGCTGGAGGCACCAGTCGAGCGGCACCTCGATCGATCGTGATCGACGGCCGCGGTCCGCCATTCTTCGCATCCTGCGTGGAATGGAAGTGCCAGGGCGCGTCCAGATGCGTGCCGTTGTGCGTGGTCAGCGTCACCCGTTCGACCGCCGCGGCCTCGCCATCGGGATAGTCCTCTGGCTTGGTGCCCGGCAGCATCGCCAGGAACTCGGGCAGCGTGTCGGCATGCTGTCTGATAGGTGATGCGCGGCGCGAGGAGCGGCGGATCGGACAGGACATCGTTCTCGAGGTAGATCGAGAGGTCGATCAAGCGGCGCTGCGGGCTTCATGCGCGTCACTCAGATGGGCTGGGCCAGCGCCATCAGACTGTCGCGCATGATCTGCGGCGTGCTCGTCCTTGTCGCCACCGCTGATCTCGATTTCGCCAAGCCGCGCCGAGTTCTCGACCACCATCCGGCAGCGTTCCCATCGGCGCTCCTGCCACGCCGCGAGGGCGCATCGATGTCGCCGACCCGACCGAGTCTCTCGGCCAGGACCAGGGCGTCCTCGATGCCGATGCAGGCGCCGGCCGCCAGGTGAGGCGTCGTGGCGTGCACGGCGTCGCCGATGAGCACGACGCGGCCGCGGTACCAGGGCCGCGGCACGAGCAGGCGTCTCGATCGGGCGGAACACGATGCCGACGAGGCCGGGCCGATCTGCGCGCGGATGGCTGGAGGATCGGAGCCGGGAAGCCGGCGAGCAGCGCCCGCACATGCGACGGCGAATTCCCCGGATCGACATGATCGTTGGTCGGTCGTGGCTCGGTGATGAACAGGTACATCTCGGTCTTCGAGACCGGATTGACGCCGGGCTTGACGTGCGGGCCGAGCCACATCGTCACCGTATTGATGTCCGGGCGTTTCGGCAGCACGGCGCGCCAGACGGACTGGCCGACGTAGGCTGGCTTCGGCGCATCGGGAGCGACCCCGCGCGCACCGACGGATTGATGCCGTCGGCGCCGATCACCAGGTCGTACCGTCCTGCGTGCCGTCGGTGAAGCGCACGTCCACGCCATCGCGCGGCTGTCGATGCGCCGAGAAGGTGCAGCCCAGCCGCACGTCCGTACCCGCCGCGCGCGTGGCGTCGGCCAGAATCCTCGCGAGGACTGGCCGCATGATGCCGCCGCCACCCGGCACGTCCGGGTCCGGCGAGGCGCGGCGTGGGCAGGGTGGTGACCGACCGGGCCGTGTGGCAGGTGCAGCTCCACGCCGTCGGTCGGCGAAGCCCTGCGCGAGAAACGCGTCGAGAATGCCCGAGCATCCGAAATGCGCGCAGCGTCGCGCCGTTCAGGCTGATGCCGGCGCCGTAGCTCCGCCAGCCGGGGTCGAGTTCGACGAGATCGACGTCTACTCCGCGCTTCCGGAGCGCGATGGCGGCGGACATCCCGAAAAACCGCCACCGATGATGAGGACGCGTCGCGCTGCGGGATCACTCGATCCTCCTACTCGCTCTGTTCCGGGCCCACGTCGAGGTCGCGGGTCCTGTGACCGCCAGGTACTTCGGCCACCCAATCCGCAATGTACTGGCCGGCGTTGATGCTGTTGTCGAAACTGGAATGCTGCACGCCACCCTCGCGTTCGGTGAACACCTTCAACTCCCGCTTCGGGCTGTTGACGAGCTGTTCGTAGGTGCGCTCCGCCCACTTAAGCGGAATCTGCGAGTCCTTCGCTCCGTGCGTGACGAGAAACGGCACGCGAATCCGGTCGAGGATGCCGTCGAGGTGAACGTGCTCGGCGATCCGCATGAAGTCGTCGATGTCCTTCGCGCCCCATACCCAGCAGACGTGCGCCCAATAGTGCGGCACGGGCAGATTGCCCTCGCGCTCGAGCCGCTGCTTCTGCACCGCCCGCCAGTCGTGGTTGGCGCCCCACACCACGCCGCACGCAAAGCGCGGTTCGAACGCCACGGCCCGCGGGCAGAAGTAGCCGCCAAGCGAGACGCCCTCGAGACCAATCCTCGCCGCGTCCACATCCTTCGCGCCGAAAGCCAGTCGACGATGGGACTGGCCCAGTGTTCGCTGTCGTAGCGCGCGGTCATGCCGAACAGCCGGAGCGCCTCGCCGGTTCCCGGTTGATCCACGACGAGTGACGAGACACCGCGCTTTGCCAGCCACGCGGGAAGACCCACGCGGTATTTCATCTCTTTCGTCGAGTCGAGTCCGTTGACCTGGACGAGCACGGGCGATTGGTCTGCGGCGCCCGTCGTGCTCGCACGTAGAGCGCGGCGAGGTGTCGACCTTCGTAGGGAATCTCGACTCGCTCGCAGTTCTCGCCCGACAGCCGGACGCCTTCGTCGAAGAGTTCGCGATGCCGCTGGTAGAGGGCCAGACGCCCTTCGGCGTTGTGCGACTGCAGCCGTTCGGCCGTGATCAGATACGTGGCGGCGCGGTTGAGCTTCTCGCCCGCCGAAAGCAGGCGGCCGCGTGCCTTGTCTTCATCCGCAAGCGCAGCAGAGTTTGTCCGCCATGCGGACGAAGCTCGCCTGGAACGCCTGCGTGCCGGCCGCATCGGGAGCCTTCGCCGCCTCCTGGAGCGGCGCGCACATCTCCTCGATCTCACCGATGCGCGCGCCCATCTCGAGCGCGAGATCGACGGCGAGGTTCCACGGGTAGTTAGTGGGGAAGTACTTGAACATGCGCGCTCAGACGTCCTGTGGCTTCAGCACGCCGTCCTTGAGCCCCAACTTGTGGCCCTTGTCCATTTCGGCAAACGGATTGGCCAGTCCCCACGCGTCGTTCGGGTTGTCTTTCAGGTAGTGGATGTCAGGGCCGTGATCGGGCGCGAAGATCAAGCGCGCGCACGCAAAGAACTCCACGAGATAGCCGCTGCCGGGATCGACGACGTAGATGAAGAAGCCCTCGTCGGCTTTGTGCCGCGTCGGCGCGCCCATCACGCTCTTGAGACCGTTCTCGGTGATCCAATCGAGCGCGAGCAGGACTTCTTCGCGGCTGTCGAGGTTGTAACAGACATGGTTCAACACCGCGGCATTCGGCGCGATATTGGGATCCGTGAAGATTGCGACGTCGTGCGAGAGATTGCCGATCGTCCACAGACCGCCGACCGGCGGAATCTCGTCGCTGATGCGCACCTCGTCCGGATTGCGCAGGCCTAGCGCCGTCCAGAACGCCTTCTCTTCGCCGTACTTGAACTTCGACACCATGTAGGTGACGTGGTCGAACCGGCGCGGATTGACCCCGCGGCGACGGTTGCTTGCGTAGCGGTCTGCGTAGATGCTGCGCCGTTCGCCAGTCTCCTTCAGCCAGACGACGTCCCAGAAAACCTCGTGAACATGTCCTTCGGGCGATCGGAAGCGGAACGCCTTCCCGTGCCCGCGATCGCCGTCATGCCATCCAAGGCCGGCTCCGGTCTTCTCGAGATGGGTCACCAGGTCGGCCAAGGCCTCGGGACTGTCCGCGCGCCAGCCGAGATGTCCGAGCGCTGGTGTGTCGCCCTTGGTGATCTTTAGCGTGTGATGGAAGTAGTCGCCCCAGGCCCGCAGATACACCGACGACGCGTCGCGTTCTACCTCGTCGAGACCCACGACAAGCGTGAAGAACCGGACCGAGGCCTCGACGTCAGGGCTGACGATTTCCAGGTGCGCCAGTTGGGAGAGGAAATGGGGATTGCGTGCCATGGACGGCAACATAGCGCGCGCGTTTGCCGCGAGCCAATTGGTTGTTGCGATGGCCGGTATCGGCCAGGCCCATTCTCCTCAGTTTTTGGCGCGCTTAGCGACGAACTCCTCAGTGGCGAATTCGCCCACCTGGCGACTGAACTTGATTTCGTCGGCCGACACAATCTCGCCCGTGTAGTCGATGGGAATGTCCATCCCCATGAGCGCCAGGACCTCCCTGAACGAAACCTTCTTGCCCTCCAGCTTGCCCTCCGTAATGGTGACTTGCGAGGCTGGGAAGTCGCCCATCGCTTCGAAGGCGGCCGTGCCGGTCACCTTCGCTCCCTCCACTTTCAGCGTGTAGGTGTACTTGAAGACGCCGATGGGCGTCTCGAGCGAGGCGGTCCACTTACCACTGGGATCGGGCGCCGCTGCGGGAGCCGGCGCCGCCGGTGGCGCGGCCGGTGCGTTCTGCGCGTGCAGGACCGCGGCTGAGCTCACGAGAGCTGCTAGAACGAAGAAGACTCGAGATGTTTGAAGGAAACGTGAGAAGGTCATTGCAACTCTCCTAGGATGCCAGTTCTAACACAGCGGGCCGAACATGTGCGGACTGACTCGGCTTCATACAGCGCCGGCGGTTCTTACGGGGGCCCCCGCGAGCCGAGGCAACCGCGAGAAGCAGACGACCGAAACCGTGGCGATCGCCAACGCTGCGACGCTGAGCGCGCCGTAGCCGAAGTCCTTCACGAGCGTTCCGCCGAGCACCGGGCCGATGGCTGCGCCGAACATCAGCATGGCTGGCGTCGCCGCCATCGCGCGCCCGCTCGGGTCCATCCGGGCCAGCAGACCGAAGGCGAACGTATGGGTGAAGATCATCACCGCGGCAAAAACGGAGGCCGCCGCTGCGTAGGCCCAGAACGGTGTCGCGTTCATGATCACCGCGGCCAGGACCGCCTGCAGCACCGGCCCTGCCAACATCACGCTGCAGGCCGGCCAGCGGCGCTCCAGGAGCGCCGCCAGGACGGCCGGGAGCAGATTGACCAGGCCCAGCGCGATGAGGACGCCGGTGACCGCCTGCAGGCTGAATCCGCGATCACGACCCACGCGCTCAAGAAAGCTGAAGGTCATGGCCTGCACGAGAGTCATGCCGCTGATACCGACAACGCCGAACCACACCGGTCCGTGGCAGACGACGAGCGGATTGCGTCGTGGGCGCTGACGTGCCCGGCGCGTTGGGCACCGGGAATGCGACGAGGGATACCACTGACGCTGCCGCCATCACGCCGGAAAAGATGCGGAACAGTGCCGCTCCACCGGTTGCTGCCACGACCTGAGGCGTCACGCCGAGGAACAAGATGGCAAACACGCCAAGCGCCATGCCCACGATGGCAAAGAGCCGGTGCGGGTTCACGCTGCGCGCGATGGTGCCGTGCGTCACGCTCAGGGCTGCGCCGGCAGCCAGCCCGGCCAGTGCATGTAGGGCGGCCAACGGGGCCAATGCGTCGGTCCGTGAGGCGGCCCAAAAACCTGCCGCCGCAACCCCGAAGCCGACCGTCGCCACCGAGCGTCCGGTAAGACGCTCGAACCGCGGTGCCAGGACGAGGCTCGCGATGACCGCTCCTCCGAGAAACAGCGTGGCCAGCAGGCCGGCCTGCTGCGGGTCGAGCTTGAACTGGGCGACCAACGTACCAACCCAGACCGGCAGCGCCACCAAATCGACCATGCCGGCACAATGGGCCACCATGAGCGCGATGCGCCCGCGCAGGCTGTCAGTTCGAATCAGATGAGGAGGGTTTCGCGCCATGGTCTGTGGAGACCATAGCGTCGACTCCCGAAGCCCGATCAACGGGTGTTGCGATAGGAGCTATCGCCCAGGGTGATTCCCCTTCGGCGGCACCGAGGAGCGTCCGCCGCAGCCATCCCAGCGCACGGTCCTCGTGGCGGACGTTATGCCACTGCATGACCTCGACGATCGGCGGGATGTCGATTGGTGGGGGGAACAGACGAAGCGGCAGAAACTGGGCGTAGTGACGGGCCAGCCGCGAGTGCAGGGTCGCGATGCGGGAGGTGCCGACCACGAATTGCGGCAGCATGCTGAAACCCATCACGACGACGTCGACCCGGCGTTCAAAGCCGGCGTCAATGACGAACTGCTCTTCCGCGGATCGCATCTGTTCGCGGCCAAATCGTGCGACGACGTGACCGGCCAACAAGTACTCGTCGAGGCTGAGTGCCTCTCCAATCGCCTGGTTCCCGGACCAGGCGACGCACGTGTAGTCGTCGCGGAAGAGTTCCTCCGCTGGGTGGACCTTCGAGCTGAACTGTCGGGCAATCAACAGCAGGTCCACGTCACCCCGTTCGATGGCCTGACTGGGCGATTCCGAATTCGAGACGAGTTCGATCGTGATGTTCGGCGCGGCCTGCTGGATGGCGGACAATGCCGGACTCAGCAAGACGATCGCCGCATAGTCGGACAGCATGATCCGGAAGCGCCGGTCAGAGGTGCTGGGATCGAAGGCCTGGTCCTTGTGGACAATGGCTTCAATGGCAAGGAGCGCCTCGCGCACCGGCGTGGCCAGGTCCTCCGCCAGGGGCGTAAGCACCATCCGATTGCCCACCTGAATCAACAGGTCGTCGTCGAAGAACTGCCGCAACCGCGCGAGCGACCCGCTCATCGCCGACTGGCTCAAATGGATGCGTTCACCGGCGCGCGTCGTGCTGCGCTCGGTGAGCAGCGCGTCCATGGCGACCAGGAGATTGAGATCGAGGCCTCGGAAGTTCATCGGGGATGACCTGGCACGTGCGTGGGTTGCAGACAGCGTGACGAGGGGTGGGGGAGGATGTCAAGGCGAGGATCCGCTTTGGTCGTTCCTTCGTCCGAGAGGATGATGGAGTGACGTGATTCGTCATTTCTCGCACGCGGGGCGTGCCCTGCGCCACCGCAATTTCCGGCTCTTTGTCGCTGGCCAATCGCTGTCGCTCATCGGTACGTGGATGACGAAGCTCGCGACGACGTGGCTCGTCTATCGGTTGACAGGCTCTCCGCTACTCGTCGGCATCGTCGCATGGGCGGGACTGTTTCCCACGTTTGTGCTTGCGCCGTTTGCAGGTGTCTGGATGGATCGCGTCGATCGGCGCTCCTTACTGCTCTGGACGCAAATCGCCGCCGCGGTGCAGTCCTTGCTCATGGCGCTCTTGACGCTCGCCGGTGTCATCACGCTCGGCGAAATCATCGGCGCTGGCCCTGCTGCAAGGCGTCATCAATGCCTTCGACATGCCGGCGCGCCAGACGTTCCTCGTCCAGATGGTTGAGGAACGCCACGATCTCAGCAATGCGATTGCGATCAACTCCTCGATGGTGAATGCCGCCCGACTCGTCGGGCCGGCCCTCGCTGGGCTCCTCATCGGCATCATCGGGGAAGGCGGCTGCTTCCTCATCGACGGCGTCAGCTACGTGGCCGTCATCGCGTCCTTGCTCATGATGCGGGTGACGCCGCGGGAGACGAACGGGCCGGTGGCGAGCATGCTCGAGCAGACCCGCGAGGGCTGGCAGTACGTCAGGACGTTTCGGCCCGTGCGCAGCATTCTGCTCTTGTCCTGCCTGGTGTCCTTCGTCGGGTATCCGTACACCGTGCTTCTGCCGGTCGTGGCACGCGAAGTCTTCGCCGGCGGCGGTCCGACGCTAGGCCTCTTGACTGGCGCGGCGGGTCTGGGCGCGCTCATTTCGGCGCTGTCGCTTGCCGCCCGCAGGACGGTGGTCGGATTGACACGCAACCTTCAGGCTGGGGCGACGATGCTCGGCGCCGGGCTTCTGCTGTTTGGACTGTCGAACGTGCTCTGGCTCTCGCTGCTGCTGATGGCGGTTGTCGGTTTCGGCCTCATGCAGGCGCTCGCCGTCGCGAACACGATCATTCAGACACTCGTGCCCGAGGACAAGCGCGGCCGCGTGATGAGTTACTACGCGATGGCGCTCTTTGGTGCGGCACCGTTTGGCAGTCTGCTCACCGGCGCGCTGGCGGATCGCGTCGGGGCGCCGCTCACGTTCGTTGCCGCCGGATTGGCGAGCCTTGCCGCCGCGGCCTGGTTCGCCGTTGAACTCCCGAAGGTCAGGGCCGTGATGCGGCCGATCTATCAGGACATGGGCCTCCTGCCGGTACGCGAGATTGACTGACGATCGCCCCGCCACCGACCTACCGTCTCGGTCTACCCAGCAGCCTGGGGCGCGAAACCCTTCTCCCGCAGCCGGGCGATGTCCCTGATTGGCGCAGTCCCGAAGTAACGCGCATATTCCCTGCTGAACTGCGACGCACTCAGATAACCCACGCGGCGACAGGCGTCGCTCGCGTCCATCTTCTGAAACAGCATCAGCCGCCGGGCTTCGTGCAGCCGGAGAACTTTCTGGTATTGAAGCGGGCTCATTGAGGTGACCGCTTTGAAGCGTAGGTGGAAGGAGGACGCGCTCATGTGAACCGCGGTGGCCATGTCCTTGACAGTGACGGGTTGCGCGAAATGTGCACGTATCCAGGTCACGGCTTCGGCAACCCGGTGCACGCCAGACTTCGGCTGCCCGATCTGAGCGACACGACTGCCAATAGACGTGCGCAGCAGACGAATCAGGATTTCGTCAACAAGGACGGGGCCCAGGAGTTCGGCGTCCTCGGCGTGGGTCATCAGTTCGAGTAAACGCGTGGTTGCATCGACGATGCCGTCCGTCGCGCGCCCGACGTAGAGCCCACGATTGTCAGACGCCTTGGGAACGCCACGGCGGTACACGCGCACGGCGAGTTCGGCGACACGGGCAGGATCCAGCTCCAGCACAAAACCGAGATACGGGCTTTTCTGACTGGCTCGAATCACTTGGCTCGAAACCGGCAGATCGACCGCAAAGACTAGCAGGTGCGCCGGATCGTATTCGAGCACCTCACGGCCAAGGAAGACGACCTTCGCGCCTTGCGCTGCAACGCACAGGGCCGGGCCTACTGAGGAGTGCGTCGCCTCGGTTGTCATGCTCGATTTGCGAACGGCATAGCTCCCCGGCAGGCGGAGCGGAAATATTCCGTCATGCGGAGCGTAACCGGCGATCAGGTTGGCGAATCGTCGTAACGCTAATGCGTCAGGCGCGACGAGGTGGCCGTCGTCCGGCGATGCGGCAGCCAAATCGAATCGGCCGGCGCGGCCGGCGTGGGTTGGCCGTTCTGTGGACTGTCCCCGGCGTATCCGTGAGTGACGTACCGCCTGGCGCAGGAAGCTCATCGCCGTATGGTACCGCGGCGCCAAAAGCGGAGGTTGCCCAAACCTCCACAGACAGAAGCGGATCGGGCTCGCTTTCTCGCAGAAACAGGCAAGGAAGACGAGCCGGTGCTGGCTATTCTTGAAGGTCTGGCCCGGATGAAGACACGCCACCTCGGTAACAGCGCGCTCGGCGTTTCGGCGATCGGGTACGCCTGCATGGGTTTGACCGGGGTCTACGGGACCGGCGCTGACCGCTCGTCCAGGGAGCGCGGCTGCCTGAGGCGGTCCATGAAGCTCACGGAGCGGTGATGCGTCTCGCGGGGGATGCGGATTGTGCGAAGAAACAGGCACGGTTTGTGGACGAATAGGCAAGGCTCGAGGCCGCGAGAGCGGTACACTATTCCTCGGGAAACCCTCGACACGTGCATCGTGACTAGCCGCTGAACGGTCAGCGAAAAGGGGATCGTGAATGGCTCCGAAGGACGACTCGCCGGACGGCGTGAACCTCAGCCGCCGCAACTTTCTGAAATCCACTGGCGTTGTCGGCCTCGCCGCGGCCGTCGTCTCGCCGGCCGAAGCGGAGGCGCAGAGCGGCCCGCCCGCCGTCGGTCCCGGCGAAGTGCCGGTGCGCCTGACCGTCAATGGCCGTCAAGTCAATCTGATGATCGAGCCGCGCGTCACGCTGCTGGACGCGCTGCGCATGCGCGCGGATCTCACGGGCAACAAGCGTGGCTGCGATCGCGGCGCGTGCGGCGCCTGCACCATGCTCGTCGACGGGCGCCCGGTCTACTCGTGCTCGACGCTGGCGATTGAAGTGCAGGGCAAGCAGATTCGCAATGTCGATGGGCTCGCCAACGGCGACACGCTGCATCCGGTGCAGCAGGCGTTCGTCGACAAGGACGCGCTGATGTGCGGGTTCTGCACGCCGGGCTTCATCATGGCGAGCGTCGGGCTGCTCGAGAAACATCCGAACCCCACCCCTGAGCAAATCAAGAAGGGCCTCGACGGCAACATCTGCCGGTGCGGCACGTTCACGCGCATCTTCGAAGCCGTTTCGAGCGTGAAGGGGGTGCAGCGTGGCTAACGCACCTCAGGCCCCGCAAGGACCCGGCGGCGCGCGCCAGGCGCCTCAACCTCCGCAGGGCGGACGCGGCGGCGGTCCGCCACAGGGACCCCCTCCGGGTGGTGGACGCGGCGGCGCGCCTCAGGCGCCAGGGATCCGAAGTTCGCCTGGCCGACCACCCGCACCGTGCTCGGCACGTCGGTCAAGCGGGTCGACGGGCCCGACAAGGTGACCGGCCGCGCGAGGTACACGTTCGACATCACGCGTCCCGGCATGCTGTACGGCGCGCATCGTCCGCTCGCCGCATCCGCACGCGCGCGTCGTGTCGGTCGATCTGACCGCGGCGCGGCGCGCGCCGGGCGTGCGGGCCGTCATGTCTGGCGCGATGGCGTGAACGTGACGCCTCGACAGCGGTGCCATGTTGCGGGTATCCGCCGCCAGAACCCCGATGACAGCGAGGTCATGTTCCAGGGCGACGAGGTGGCGGCGGTCGCGGCCGATACCGAGGAGCACGCCATCGACGCGGCGCGGCTCGTCGACGTCGAGTACCAGGTGCTGCCGCACGTCACGTCGTCGAGCAGGCGCTGGCCGGCACGGCGCCGGAGGTGTTCACCGGCGGCAACGTGCGTCAGGGACAGACGCAGGAGACCGGCGATCTGGCGGCGGGCTTCGCGGCCGCGGCGCACACATCGAAGAGACCTACGCGACGCACGTCATCACGCACGCCTGCCTGGAGTCGCACGGCACGGTCTGCGAGTGGGACGGCGACAAGCTGACCGTCTGGATCTCGACGCAGGGCATCAACGGCGCGCGCGAGAACTTCGCGACCGGGCTCAACATCCCGCAGCCAACATCCGCGTCATCTGCCAGTACATGGGCGGCGGCTTCGGCAGCAAGGCGCTGAGCGTCGGCGCCGAGGGCCTGATCTGCGCCAGGCTCGCGAAGCAGGCCAATGCGCCGGTCAAGCTGATGCTCGATCGGAAGGAGGAGCATCTCGCCACGGGCAATCGGCCGTCCGCCGCGGCGCAAGATCAAGGCCGGCGTGTCGGCCGACGGCATCATCACCGCGTTCGACGCCGAGTCGTGGGGCACCGGCGGCGCGGGTGCGGCCGCCGGCTTCCCGCTGCCGTACATCTATCGGATCGCGAATCGCCGCCGGACGCACAAGGACGTCTTCATCAACACCGGTCAGCAGCGGCCGATGCGGGCGCCGGGCCATCCGCAGGGCTCGTTCATCACCGAAATCATGATGGACGAGCTCGCGGACAAGGTGAACATGGATCCGGTCGAGTTCCGGATCAAGAACCTGCCGCCCCAGGCGCCGAACGCGATGTGCGGCGCCGTATCTTCGCGAAGGCGCGGCGGAATTCGGCTGGGACAAGCGGCATCCGACCGGCGACAAGACGCCCGGGCCGATCAAGACCGGCATGGGCGTCGCGATCTGCACGTGGGGCGGCGGCGGCCGCGGACCCGGCGCAGGCGCACTGCGAGATCGCGTCCGACGGCAGCGTCATCATGCGCCTCGGGCACGCAGGACCTCGGCACCGGCACGCGCACGCTCGTCGCCATCGATCGCCGCCGAGTCGCTCGGCCTGCAGCCGTCGCAGATCAAGGTGCAGATTGGCGACACGCTGTATGGCGTCAGCCCGATCGTCGGGCGGCAGCACGACGGCCGCCGAGCATCAGTCCCGGCGATCCGCGTGGCCGCCGTCAAGGCGCTCGACGCGCTGAAGGAGAAGGTCGCGCCGGCGCTCGGCGTCGATGCGGCGTCGCTGGTCGCGGCCGGCGGCCGCATCCACGTCCAGGACAACGCCGCGCGCGGCATGTCGTGGGCCGACGCGTGCAAGCAGATCGGCCCGCAGACCGATCGCCGTGGACGGCGACTGGCAGCCGGGGCTGTCGTCGGTGACGACGAGCGGCGTGCAGTTCGCCGAGGTGACGGTCGACATCGAGACCGGCATCGTGAAGCTGACGCGGATCCTCGCGATTCAGGACTGCGGCCTGGTGGTCAGCCGGCTGACCGCCGAGAGCCAGGTCTACGGCGGCGTGATCGGGTCGCTCAATTTCGCGATGTTCGAGGACCGCATCCTCGATCGCAACACCGGGCAGATGGTCAATCCGAACATGGAGTGGTACCTGCTCGCCGGCATGTCGGACATTCCGCGGATCGACGTCCGGCTCAAGGATCAGCCGGAGCGCGGCGTCATCGGCATCGGCGAGCCGCCGACGGTGCCGACCGCGGCGGCGATCGCGCTGGCCGTCCGCAACGCGATTGGCGTGACGCTGCGGAGCCTGCCGTTGACGCCGGCGAGGATTCTGCAGGCGTTGGCGCAACGAGCCAGTGACACCGCGAGGCCCGAGCGGAGCGAGCGTGCTGCAGCGTCCGTGGCGCTCGGGGGGTGGGGCCCCGGCGCATCGAAAGAAGAGAAGACTTATGAAAGCATTTGCTTACGTCAATCCGACGAACGAGAAGAGACGCCGTCGCCGCGCTCTTGCCGGAGTTCGAGAGGTCGCTGCCGATCGGCGGCGGCCAGGATCTGCTGGCGCGGATGAAGGACTACATCACGCAGCCCGATCGCGTGGTCAACGTGAAGGGTGCGCTCGAGTCGACGGTGACGGCAGCGGACGGCGGCCTGCGCATCGGCGCGGCGATGAAGATGGTTGATCTGGCCGAGCACGCCGAGGTCGCGCGGCTGTATCCGGCCATCGCCGCCGCGGCGATCGAAGTGGGCACGCCGCAGATCCGCAATCAGGCGACCGTCGGCGGCAACCTGAATCAGCGGCCGCGCTGCTGGTACTTCCGCAACGAGGAGTTCCACTGCTTCAAGAAGGGCGGGAACACCTGCTTCTCGATCACTGGCGAGAACCAGTTCCACGCGATTTTCGGCGGCGGCCCGAGCTTCATCGTCCATCCGTCGAGCCTCGCGGTGCCGATGGTCGCGTACGGCGCGACGTTCCGCCTCTTGGGCCCGAACGGCGAGCGGCTGGTGCCCGCGGCGCGAGTACTTCACGCTGCCGACCCAGAACGTGCGTGACGGAGAACGTGCTCGCGCCGAACGAGCTGCTGACGCACGTGATCCTGCCGGCGCCCGGCAACGTGAAGAGCGGCCACTACGAAGTGCGCTACAAGACGTCGCACGACTGGCCGATCGCCTTTGCGACCGTGCTGCTCGACGATGAACGGCACGACCGTGCAGGTCGGCGCGCGTCGTGATGGGCGCCGTCGCGCCGATCCCGTGGCGGTCGCAGGCCGCCGAGCAGGCGCTCGCGGGCAAGACGATCACCGAGGCGACGGCGACCGCGGCCGCCGAGGCGGCTGTGCAGGGCGCGATGCCGCTCAGCCAGAACGCCTACAAGATCCAGGTCGCGAAAACGGCCGTCAAGCGCGCCATCCTGCGCGCGGCCGGCATCCAAACGGTTTGATGGCTCCGCGAGGCCCGAGCGTAGCCGAGGGTCGAAGCGACGTGAGCGCTGGGGGGTGGGCCCGAGTGAGTTCGCGAGGCCCGCGACGTGGGAGCGGCGCTGAGCGTCTTAGCGCTGGGGGTGGGCCCGAGTGAGTTCGCGAAGCCCGCGACGTCGGAGCGGCGCTGAGCGTCTTAGCGCTGGGAGTGGGGCCCCATGAGTTCGCGAAGCCCGCGACGTCGGAGCGGCGCTGAGCGTCTTAGCGCTGGGGGTGGGGCCCCAGCGCAACTGAAATAAGGAGTCACTGATGGAAGCCCTGAATTCGCCGAAAATCACGCCCGGCGTGCACTGCCTGAAAATTCGCACGAAGGGCATGTACGTGCAGTCCATTGTCGACCCCGATGAGTCGACCTTCTACGACAAGTACGAGGCCTCTGCCTACTGGTGCGCGTCGACGCAAACTGGTTTCGGGCCGGACGGCCAGCCTGTTCGGCCGGACCTGTGCTGCAACGGCCGCGGCTGCTGTGGTTTCTGAAGGAGATAGACCAATGAGAAAAATGCTATTTGCCGCCGCGGTTGTGGGCCTGACCGTGGCGACCCTGTCCGCTCGCACCGGGACCCTGAAGGGCACGTACGTGGAAGCGCGGACCTCCGAGGTCTTCGCGGGTGCCTGCGTCGTGAACAGCGAGGCCGGCACCTCTGGACGCGAGGCGCTGCTCGCGTGGAAAGTTGATGCAGGCCGGTTCGACGGCGTCGAGCTCGGCGGACTCGCGGTGGTGGCCGCGGTTTCCGGGGACGCGAACCTGAGCGTTCATGAGATTGGTGGCGAGGTCGCCAAGACACGCACAGCGCTCTTCCTCGATAACCGCGCCAACGACGCTCAGCGTCAGGCACTCGTCGCGATGGCGAAGACGATGTCCAAGGGCGTCATCGGTACGGTCGTCGAAGCGACGCCGGCGTCCATTGCCTTCGTCGACGGCCATCACGACATTCGCGTCGTGACCAAGTCGCTGCGGTTGGTCGTGGAGAAGCACATGGAGCATGACACCGCGTGCGGCAACAAGCAGTGGTTCGAGCCCATCTCCACGGTTGATCAGGCCGAAATGGGCGCGACCACGGAAAACGCCTTCGACGGCGCATCGCTCGGAACACGGTGGAGCGATCCGAACAAGCGGTCCGCCTTCTTCGGTAAGTTCTCGTATTGATCGTGACCATGAGAAAAGCGTTTGCTGCCGTTGGCGCCATCGTCTTCTTCAGTGTCGCTGCGCTTCAGGCGGCTGACTGGCCGCAGTGGCAGGGGCCGGATCGGACGCGAAGTTCGAAAGAAACCGGTCTGCTGAAGGAATGGCCCACTGGCGGGCCACGCCTCGTCTGGACGGCGAACAATCTCGGGACCGGCTATGGATCGATGGCGGTTGCCGGTGATCGTGTGTTTCTTCAGGGCGCGCGCGGTCCGGAGAGCGTGGTCATCGCACTCAATCGAGCGGACGGCAAGGAAATCTGGGCACGTCCGCTGGGGCCCGATCGAAACGAGGATGCGGACGCCGATGGGTGCGGGCCCGCGCGGCACGCCAACGGTCGACGGCGATCGCCTGTACGTGCTCACTGAGAACGGCGACCTTGCGTGCCTGAAGACCGACGGTTCGGCGGTCTGGCAACTGAACATTCTCAAAGAGTTCGGCGGTTCGCAGCTGCAATGGCTGATCAGCGAGTCGCCGCTCATCGACGGCCCGCACCTCGTCGTGTCTCCCGGTGGCAGGGCGCGGGCATGGTGAAGCTGGACAAGATGACGGGCAAGACCGTCTGGACGTCCAAGGAGCTGAGCGACACCGCCGGCTATTCCTCGATCACCGTCGCGGACGTGCAGGGCGTACGCACCTACATGACCTTCACCGCGCAAGCCGGCGTCGGCGTCCGGGCGTCGGACGGCAAACTGATGTTCCGCTATGCGAAGGCCGCAAACGGCGTAGCGAACATCGCCACGCCTGTCTTCTTCAATAACAAGGTGTTCTTCTCATCTGGGTACGGCGCCGGCGGCGGGCTGCTCGATCTGACCGCCAAGGATGGCGAGGTCGTCGCGACCGAGGTCTACCACACGCCGAACATGAGAAATCATCACGGCGGGATGGTGCTCGTCGATGGCTATCTCTACGGGTTCAACGACCTCATCCTGACCTGCCTCGAGTTTGCGACCGGCAATGTTGATGTGGCGCGATCGCAGCGTCGGTAAAGGCTCGGTCACATACGCAGACGGCCACCTGTACATCCAGGGAGAGAACAACATGGTCGGCCTCGCTGAGGCGACCCCGGCAGGATACCGTGAGAAGGGCCGCTTCGAAATTCCCGACAAGGGCCAAAAGAGCTGGGCTCATCCGGTAATCAGTGACGGCCGCCTGTACGTGCGCAATCAAGACACCCTGCTCGTCTACGACATCAAGCCCGCGTTATAGCGCGTATACCCTGGTGCGCAACGGCCGCTCAGTGACTCAATGGGCCGCGGTGAATCTCTCCAACACGTCGGCGCTCGGCGCGAGCTGTTCGGTTCCAATCAGGTCGACTCCACCGGCAACGAGCTGGCGGTGACACCGCTGCGTCTGTCGGAACGTTGAACACGCGCACCCTGGCCTCCGGATAGTGCGCGCGCACCGCAGCGAGGTGCCTGAGCCAAACCGGGAGTGATCGGTCCGGCCGCCACCGCCTCGCCACGGACTTTCCATAGTCGACACTCACAAGGCGGACGCGCGCACCCGGGGCGACTGCCGGCCATTGACCTGGTGCCCGAACGAGCGCCTGCACACCGAGCGGGATGACCGC
Source organism: uncultured Alphaproteobacteria bacterium (assembly GCA_963731855.1). Taxonomy (GTDB): domain Bacteria; phylum Pseudomonadota; class Alphaproteobacteria; order Rhizobiales; family Rhodomicrobiaceae; genus R-RK-3. The sequence continues at coordinate 712,147 of CAVSXH010000009.1, forward strand.
AGCGCCAACGGACCGAGGCACCCAACCCACGAGCACGACCTCGAGCGCCGCGGGTGCGGCGCTGCCCATGGCGCCGGGCGTGACGAGTTCGGGATAGCGGGCGAGCAGGGCGAGGAGAGTATCGTAAGCTGCGGGCGAGCGTTTCTTAAGCTCGACGTTCAGCAAGAAGGGCGTTTGATCCGCAGTGAGGTATCCGCCGCACCGGGTGGCGACCGCATGAAGGGGCGCGAGGTACGCGGCCTCGAAGTCTGCTCCTGCGGCCGCTTCCCTGGGATTGTGGCCCGCGCGCAGTCTGCCACCGACAGGGTAGAGGTCGACTTCGACGCCGCGAAAGCCCCGGGCGAGCGCTTCGCGCAGTGGTGCGGGGTTGGCGTAGTCGTTGTGGGCGTAGGCAGGCAATGCACGGGCGGGACACCTGGCCTCTCGCGGCTGCGCCGAGGCCAAGAGCGGCATGACCACCAGAAGGCAGCTGGCAAGCGCCAATCTCCGGAGTGGCGCCGGCCAACGATTGGACGCACGTGCGCATCGCATACCTTCATATGCGTCGGATGGGTACGTTTGGGCTCACGCCCGCTTTTGCAGCCGACGTTGTTCGCAGGGCTATCGAAGCATATCGATTTGAAGCTCGTGAGCGGGCTGGAGTTCGGCTCGGGGGCGGTGGCGATGCGGTATGAGCCGAGAAACCTAACGGGAGGTGGACCCTTGGGCCTGCGACGCGCGCCTCGTGATCTCGCGCTTGAGTTGCGCGATTGTCTTCTGCACGCCTCCCGCGAACAGGCGACGCACGAGAGCTCCGGGCACGGTCGGCGGTGGGCTGAGCGGTCAGTTCGTACGTGATGCGGGTGCGAGGGCCCTCCTCGGAGATGCGCCACGCGCCCTCGTAGCGGAGAAAGCTCTTGCCCCCCGATGTCGCGAAACTGGATTCGTCCCGGCGTCTCGATGATCTCGAGCTCCAGGTGGATGCGGCGAGAGAACAGCAGCAGCGCGGGCCACCGCTTCCTGCCTGACGACGGTCCGGCCGGCACCGTGCTCGAGCACCCGACTGATCTTGATGTCGGACATGAACTCGGGAATGTGTTCGTAGTCGGTGAGCACGGCCGTCACGATGGCCGCCGGGTGCGGCACGACGAGGCTCGTCGAGACCTGATACACGCCGTCCTTTTCGACCACTCGCGGGACCGGATCATCACCGGCGGCCTGCGCAGCCGAGATGGCCGATGTGGCGATGCCAACCAGGACGACAAACACCACGAGCGCTCGGCGGGCGGAGTCGGGCCCGCCGAGCGCGCGGACCAGCCGACCGATGAATCGAGTGGTCGTGGTCATTGAGTCGCCCACAGGGTTCGCGCTAGAAGGCGACGACGCCCTCGAGCATCATTCCCTTGAACTCGCCGCCGCTGCGGATGTTCGCGGCCGGGTAGCCGAAGAACTGCTGGTTCACGTACTCGGCCTTCATGAGGAGACTTGGCGTCAGGAACCAGCCGGCCCCGGCCTGCCAGCGCTGCGCACCGAGCTTGTCGGCGATGCCGCCGAGCCGTCCTTCGGCACGGTTGTAGCGGATGCCGATGAACGCCGTTTCTCCAGGCAGGAATCGGTAGACGGTGTCGACCGCGTAGTGATCCCACTGCCGCCGTTCGGCCTCCGCATTAGCTTTGCCTTCAGCGCGCTCAATCACGCCGAACACTTCGAGGCCACGGAGCTTCACGAACGGGTTCACCTGAAACGCACGCACTTCGTTCTTGAACCCAGGGTTGATCGTGCCCGAGTTGGACTGTGCGGCCTCGGTCGCCGTGGTGTTCTCGAGCGCATAGAAGTACCGCGACACCCCCGCGGTCGCCGCCGTAGAGCGTGTTGCTGATGTTCTTGGCTGCGCTGTACATCGAGCCCGTCAGACGCACGCGGAGAGACGGTGTCACCTGACGATCGAAGCCGAGCTTGCCGATGTAGCTCGGGCCGCGCTGGCCGGGTGACAACACGGTGCCGCGGAGTTCGCCGCCCGTAATCGCGCCCATCGCGATGATGCCGTTCAGCTTGAGGTACGCCTCGCCACCGATTTCGGTCGTGAACGCGTCCATGATGTAGTTCCCGACGAACGGGTTGTAGAGCGCGTTGCCGTTATCGCTGCGACGGAAGTGCGCGTCGCCGTAGTTGATCTCCATGTGACCGACGCGGATGGTGGCGATCTGCATCAGCATCTTCAGCGGCGCGAAATCGATCGGCGACTCGTCCATCTGCAGATATCCGTCCTTCACCCAGGCCTCCGGATGATGTCGCGACGACAGGTAGCTCGTGATCGCGACGCGAATCCCAGGTGCCAGTTGCGCGTGGAGCGCAAGGTTGGCCGTAGAGTTATTGAACCCGAACCCGATGTCGGCCAGTTCGTTGGCATTCACGCCATTGACCAGGTTCTGATCGGCGGCGTTCGTGTGCTGGAGCGACTGCACCTGCGAGGTGAAGGCCGCGTTGAAGTCGACCTTGACGCCCGTGAACACGATGCCAGCGTCCTTCGACGTCTCGAATACGTTGATTCCGCGCTTGTCGACGGCGCGAAAGTACTGCATCGCAATCGGGCGGCCCTTCTTCCACGAGTCCTCGGCCGCCTGTTTCGCCGCGACGTCGGCGGCGTCGGCGGGAGCGACCGGCGTCGCCGGCGCGACGGCCACGCCCTCGGGCTGGTTCTGACTGCTTTGGGCCAGGGCCATCGGCGCGAATGCGAACATCGCCCCGAGGACGGTAATTGAAACGGTTGTGCGGATCATGGTCGTCTCCTCTGTCGAATGGATGGGACTCGCGTCTACGGCGCGGGGGCCGAGAGCACCGCTTCGAAGCTGAGGGCGACCTTGGGATCGGTCTTGAGCATGCCGAGCATGGCCTTCGGCGGCGCAATGCCGAAGTCGGTCATGAGCAGCCGTGTCTGGCCGGCGACGACGAGCGTCGCGTCGCGGCGCGTCAGTGTCAAATCGAGTGTGACTTCGCGCTCGGAGCCGGCCACGCGTAGAACGCCGACCGCCTTCGTCCCCTTGGTTGCGGTCGTCTCCAGGCGCGAAAGGCGGAACGTGATGTCCGGATGCTGCTTGGCGTTGAGGGCCTTGTGCATGTTCTCGTCGAGCCCGTCTTTCGTGGAGTGGAGCGAGTCGACGCGAAGGGCGATCTCGAACGCCTGCAGCTCACCGGGTTTGACGATGTCATTCCAGACGGCGGGGGCCGCCGATGCGCTCGCGACCTTCACGTGGACGAGACGCACGGCACGACTCTCTGCGGTGTAGTCGTGAATGTTCGAGGTGCCGGTGATGACCACGCGGGCGGTATCGACCACGAGCGGCGCGTTCGCCGGACGCTGCGCACGGCCGCGCGTGGCGGCTCCCACGAAGAGCAGCGCGAGAGCCACGGGCGCGAGGACAATGAGTCGGCGTGTCATGGGAACCTCTGTGACCGCGCTCCGCGCGCTGGTCGATGCTGATAGGGCCTGACTGCGGGCGTCGGCGGCAACGTCCGGAGCGTGTGGTGCCGAACGCTGTTCGACCGTTCGGTGGGTTGCATCCAAGAGCGTACTGCGCATCCGAACGAACGGCTGTCGCCTTTAGCACACCGGGATCAAATCGTAGAGTCCATCGGTGTGCGTTTGAGGACAGAGGTCGCCCGAGAGGGGTGCTAGCGTGGATCCGTAGGGCGAATGTCGCTCCTGGCAGGGCAGCGAGTTCATCGTCACGTTGCCCCTCGCGCCGGCACTCGCGCAGCGCGTCGCCTGAGGGTTCGATCCCAACAGGCAGGCCGCCGGCAATCTCCCTCTCCCCGTAGTCTCGCGACAGGCCCCGATGACTGAAACTCCGACCAGCACCCTTCGTTTCAGGCACGAGGTCACCGCTCGTTTCGGCGTCCTTCCGAATTTCTTCTGTTCCGCTGAGGCGGCGCCAGGCCTGGTCGAGGAACTGTGGAAGTTTGCGAAGTCCGCGTACCTGGACAATCCACTGCCGTCGCTGTTCAAAGAACGGCTTTTCGTCCACCTCTCGCGGTTCTGCGAGATCCGCTACTGCATCGTCCGCCACGTCGGCTTTCTCATCGGTCAGGGCCGGCCGGCCGGAGACGCCGAGGCGGGAATCGAGACGGTCGAGCAGGTGATCGAGATGTTGCGGCGGCCGCTGCCCGAAGGCACCGCGTTCACGAACGTGCTCGAACGCCTTGAACGGGTGTCCCCTGGTGATCGCGGTCGTGTGCCGGAGCCTCGCAGTGAGGGCGAGGCCGATCTTTTCGACGCCTTGACGATCATGTTCTTGTCGCCACTCGATAGCGCCCGCGCCCGTGCCGGTGTTCGTGCGGCTGTGGGCGACGCGTCGTTTGAACTGCTTGTGGCCTATCTCGCCTTCATTCGCACGGCGCACTACTGGACGGAAATGCACCCGGAGCTGACATTCGAACCTGACATGGCAGAGATCCTCCGCGGCCATGGCGAGCTCTCGGACTTACTGCTCGACACGTCCGAGGCCGAGCTCGTCCAAGGTGGCATGCGGCTTCGGGAGACCCTCGGTCATCTCAGGCGCGTGGAGGTAGCGCTGCAGGAGAGTGAATCACGCTACGCGTTTCTACTCCGGCTTGGCGATACCGTGAGGCTGCTCGTCGATCCCATTGCCATTCAAGCGGAGGCCAGCCGGCTTCTCGGCGATCGGCTTCTGGCTGACCGTGTCTACTATGCAGAACCAGACGAGGCGCACGGCTGGATCTGGGTCGAACGAAATGGCGTTCGCACCGGGGTGTCGAGCAACGTCGGACGCGATTCGTTATCCGACTTCGCCTGGGTGCGCCCGACATGTCAGGGAGGCGACCTCCTCATCGTTGCCGACATCCACACCTCGCCGTTGATTCCTGATGCCGACCGTCCTGCCCTTGCCGCGATCGACGTCGGTGCCTTCATGGCCGCTCCGTTGATGAAGGACGGCCGGCTGGTCGCCGCGCTCTGCGTGAGCGGTCGTTCACCCCGGACCTGGACTCCAGAGGAGGTCGAACTCGTACAGGAAACGGCTGCACGGACCTGGGATGCCATCGAACGCGCCCGGACCGACGAGCGCTTGAGAGAAGCCGATGTGCGAAAAGACGAGTTCCTGGCGATGCTCGCGCACGAACTGAGAAATCCGCTCGCTCCCATACGAACCGGCCTCGAACTCATCCGTCTCAGCGGCGACACGGTAGGTGCGGTCGAGCGCGTGCGCGGGATGATGGAGCGTCAAGTGGGCCACATGGTGCACCTGATCGATGACCTGCTGGACGTGTCGCGAATCACGTCAGGCAAGATTGCGCTCCAACGCGTGCCCACGCTCCTCGAGAGGATGGTGCACAGTGCCGTGGAAGCCAATCGTGCCGCCGTGTCGGCCAAGCACATCGCATTGAGCATTGAGCTCCCGAAGGACGAGTGCGTCCTCGACGTCGACCCGACACGGGTCGTCCAGATCCTCTCAAACCTGCTCCACAACGCGGTCAAGTTCACGAACGGCGGCGGTGCGGTGTCCATTTCCGCGACGATCATGCCGGCGGCCGGCGAGGCCGTGCCGCATGTCTCGATTTCGGTCGCCGATTCAGGCATCGGGATGTCACCGGAGCTCTTGCCTCGGGTGTTCGATCTCTTCACGCAGGGAGAGAGCCGCTCTTCGGAACCTGGCCTTGGCATTGGCCTCGCCCTCGCGCGGCGTCTGGCCGAACTTCACGGTGGACGTCTCGACGCCCGCAGTGAGGGACCAGGGCGAGGGAGTGAGTTTGTGATCCACCTGCCAATCGCGGCGATCCAGTCGGTGCCCGCCACGGAGAAGCCCGCCAAGGAACACCGGCTCGAACGACGAGTGCTCGTCATCGACGACAACGCGGACGCGGCGGATGCGACGGCCATGCTCGTTCAGGAATTGGGTGGAGATGCGAGAGTCGCGTACGACGGCGACAGGGCTCTCGAGATGCTTCAGGCGTACCAACCCGAGGTGATCCTCCTCGACATCGGGATGCGGAGCCCCGATGGGTACGAGACATGTCGGCGCATCCGCGGCCTTCTGGGCAGCCAGGTTTTGGTAGTGGCGTTGACGGGGTTCGGTCAGGACCAGGACAAGGAGAAGGCCAGGCGTGCAGGATTTGATGCGCACCTCACAAAACCCACCGATGGGGTTGCCCTGGCAGGGATCTTGGCGCTTGGCGTCACGATCACGGAATAAGGCGACGTGTTCGACCTCGGATCTTCAGTCCGCAAACGCCCCGGACTCATCGGCGCCGGTACTCGCCGCCGCACCGACGGGAACGGGCACCAGTTCGTTCGGATCCTTGGGCAGCGGATAGTCGAGGGCGCGCATGCCAGATCGGAACTTCGACATCTTCTGTGCCTGCAGACCGAACGTCTCGATCAGCTGGCGAAAAATCGCCGGGACGCTGACGCGATACTTCACTTCCATGACGCAGAACCCCTCGAGGAACGGCAAGCCGATTCCTGGGAGAAATGCATAGTCGGGTAGTGGAAGCGCCCGGAGATTCGTGTCGAGCGTCAGGCGTACGGGGCCGGTCGGGCTTGTGCCGACGCGCGCGACGCGATCGTAGGAGAGCTGAATCAACGGCCGGACGCGGCGCAGTGCGATGCGTCGATGAAACCAGAAACCGTCCCACGATGGGTCGGGTGTGCCGGCAGCCAGTCGATCGAGGTCGGATATGGGGACAATCGTCCGTCGTTTCGCGAGCAGACGCTCAGTCCGGAACTTGCGTTCGAGGAAGGCGACGTTGGAGGCGCCGTACTGCCGAACCCGATACTTGCTGCGGCCATAGGAGCCGCGCCGACGATAGACGTCGAAGTCGCTCGTCTCGAAATACAGTGTTGACGTGGCGTATTCATCCGCGTGGACGCCGGTGCCGTGTCCGTCCGGATCGAGATGGGTGCGCGCCCATTCGACCAGCGCCGGGCGCATCGAGGCGTGTGCGAGGAGCTTGATTTCCCGAGCCCGCCATCGTGTCTCACGAAGATCCATCCGTTTTCCTTCTCAGACGAAGAACGCCGACGGTGTCGAAGCCCCCGACAGCCGTGCGCATTGTGCTCTCTCTGGGACGTCAGTTCAACGCCTCAGTTCGTACCACGCGCCATCGGGTGCGCCCCCGAACAACAGGAAGAAAGATGATGACGGTGGTAATTTCGGTGATACCGAACGGCAATCCGATTCCATAGACTTACGCGGGGGACGATACGCCGAGCGCCACTAGAAAGGTCTCTCCGGCGGGACTGGCAATCACCGGGAGGGTCACACAGTGGGCTGCCATTGCAGCCGGCTGTTTGGCATTGGCCGCTTCACAATTAGCCGCGACGCAATCGCCCGAACGCACGACACCGTCGCTGGAGGGGCGGATCGTCGTGCGAGACGGCACCGGTGTCACGCCGGTCCGGCGGGCACGCGTCAGCCTCATCCCCTCAACGGGAGCGCCGTTGATCATCGACAGCGACACCAACGGTCGATATCGCTTCGACGCGCGCGCCGGCTCCTATCTACTGGCCGTCGCGAAGCCGGGTTTTCTCGTTGCCGACGCCGGTACTACCGTGGGCGCCAGCGGCCGAATTCCCGTGCAGATCTCCGGCACGACGACAACTCGCGATGTGATCATGGCCCCCGCCGCGTCGATCGAAGGACGCGTGATCGACTCGGTTGGCGGCCCCGTCGTCGATGTCCTGGTCGAGGCGCGGCAGATCCGAGGGGACGGCTCGAGGGCCCCGGCGGTCGCCTCAGCGCGGACGGACGATCGCGGACGGTATCGACTGCACACCGTGCCGCCGGGAGAGTACACCATGGAGGCGACTGTGCCGGCACAAGCGGGTCCTGGTCCTGCTGCCCTCGCAGCACGCAGCGGCGGATCGCGCCTCTACTATCCCGGGGTCACCCGTGTCGATGACGCGCAACGCGTGACGGTCGGGGCGGGAAGCCTGACGACCGGGATCGACATCGGTGGAGCGTCTCAGCCCGGACCGAGCCCGGCCCAAATGGCCAGTAGGGCCGGCGTGATCACGAACGCGGCCCCGGCGTCGCTTTCGGGCACGGGCAAGATCGCAGGCCGGGTCACGCGGGCCGACAACGCGCGACCACTCCCAGCCGCGACGGTCACACTGGCGTGGTTTGAAGGCGGGCGCCTCACTCGGAGAGGAAGCGCCACCGACACCGAGGGACGCTTCGAGATCGCTGGTCTTGGCCCTGGCAGCTATCAGGTGACGGTTACCGCCGATGGCTTTCTCGATCGGGAATTCGGCTGGACCCGGGCTGCGCCATTCGGCCGGCGAATCGACCTCGCCCGCGGAGAGAGTTTCGATCAAGCAAACGTCGCCATGCCGGCTCCGGGAGCGATTGAGGGCCGTGTGCTCGACGAGTTTGGCGATGCGGTAGCTGACGTTCTGGTGCAACTCGCCACCGTTCAATTCATTGCTGGCTCTGGCCGGCTGGTCCCGGTCGGAGGCCGCGTCTCGCCACGGCCGAGCGACGACACCGGAGCATTCCGGATCTTCAACCTGCGGCCAGATGACTACTACGTCATGGCACTGTCGGGACCGTTCGCCCCCGACAGCGACCTTGGCGGATTCGCGCTAACGCTCTATCCCGGCACACGCACCGCCACCGACGCGAGGCCGATGCCCGTGAACGCGGGTGGCGACACGCTCGGTGTGGTGTTCTCGCTCGTGCCAGGCCTCGTATCAAATGTGACGGGCGCGGTGGTCGATACGGCCGGAGATCCCGTCGAGAACGCGACGGTCCTGCTGAGGCCGATGAGCGGCGGCGATGTCCGCGTGCTCACCAGACCCGCGCAGGCCAGGACGAACGCGGCGGGACAGTTTTCATTCCGCAATGTGCCGGAAGGCAGCTATGCGATGCAGGCCTCCGGCGGTCTCGTCGACACCTTCGGATTCACGACGATCGACGTGAGCGGACCCGAGACGAGAAGCGTCGGCATCGAGGTGCGTCCCTGCGCGTTCCTGCGCGGCCGCGCGACTTTCGAGGGCAACGCACCGCGTCCGGCGTTACGCGACGTGCGGATCAATTGGAATACCGCGGAGCTGCAGTCGGCACCATACGAGGTGCTCGCGCGACAGACGACGTGGCGCGCTGACGGTACATTCGAGGTGCCCTGCGTCTATGGGTTCTCGATCGTGAGTGCGGCCATCGCATCGAGTCCATGGACGGTGTCTCGCATCACGCTGGCCGGCAGGGACGTGACCGACGCACTGGTGGACTTCAGACGCGGCGACGTCGAAGGCGTCGAAATCACGTTCACCGATCGCGCGGCATCGATTGCGGGCACGGTGATGGACGGCGTCAGGCCGGCCGCGGACTATGCGGTCGTCATCTTCGCGGCCGATCGCTTGAAGTGGCAGTATCCGACGCGCTTCGTCATGGTCGGCCGGCCGAATCAGCAGGGCGGGTTCCGCGTCACGGGCGTCCCGGCAGGGTCCTACCTCGCTGTCGCATTGCCTCAAGTGGATAACACTGGTTGGCAGGACCCGCAGTTCCTCGAGACCCTCGTGAGCGTCGCAACCCCATTCAATGTGGAGAACGGGCAGTCACGGGCACTCGCGCTGAAGCTGGTGAGGTAGCGAGCCTCCATCCGGCCAACGACTCTGAAATCTCGATTACACAGTTGCACGCTGCACATGCCGTGTGAGGCGAAACCGTGCATGTTTCGCAGTGGAGAGGCGCGGCATGACGCTTGCCTCAACCGCGGCCGTCAGGGTGTCCCCAGTCCTGGCCTCGTCGACGCCTTTCTCCTGGTGAGACTTCTTGTGAGGCCTAACTGCCATGTCGATTCGGAGATCGCTTTCTTCTGTCCCGTCAGCCTTCTTGACGCGTCGCTCGTCACCACGGCTCGAAGTCGATGGAGTTACCGTACAGGTTCGGTTTGCCGATACCGGCGCACCCGTTCTGTTGAATGACCTGAGTTCGCGCGGGTTTGGGATCTTGACCGGCCAGCCCGTTCACGTCGGCGCGATACGCCAGTTTCGCGTCGGACGTGACGAATCGGCTGGACTTCTCCTCTCCGCCCAGGCCACGCACTGCCGTCAGATTGAACCCGGCGTGTTCTTGAGCGGATGGGAGGCCCATGGGGATGCCTCCGCGCAAGTCATTGAAACGGTATTCGAGATGCTGACGATCGAAGGCCCGATGACGATTCAGTAAAGCACCACGCTCGGAGCTCGAGCCACCTACTCGGCGAGTACTCGGTGCACGAAGAACACTGCAATCGAGCCCTCACCCACGGCCGAAGCCACGCGCTTGACATTCCCAGCTCTCACATCGCCGACGGCGAATACGCCGGGCCGGCTGGTCTCGAGCAGGAACGGGGGCCGGGTGAGCGGCCATTGCGCTGACCTCAAGTCGTCCGCCGTGAGGTCCGGCCCGGTCTTGATGAACCCTTTTGAGTCGAGCGCCATGCACCCGTCGAGCCAGTTCGTGTTTGGCAAGGCGCCGGTCATCATGAAGACGTGTCCGATGTCGAGCGTCTGGACGGCCCCCGAGGTCTTATCCCGCACACGCACCTGCTCGAGGTGCTCGTTCCCGTGGAGGCCGATGACCTCCGTGTGAGTCCTGAGCGAAATCGACGGACTCTCCTCGATCCGGCGGATCAGATACCGAGACATGCTGTCCGCCAGCCCTCCGGATCGCACGAGCACGTGGACGTGCTTCGATGTTTGTGCGAGAAACACCGCGGCCTGTCCAGCGGAGTTGCCGCCTCCGACGACGATGACTTCTTCGCTGCGGCAGACTTGGGCCTCCATGAATGTCGCGCTGTAGTAGATGCCGGCTCCCTCGAACCGTGAAAGACCATCGAGTGACGGCTTTCGGTACTGTGCGCCGGTCGCGATGACGACGGCCCGCGCCTGGAGGCGATCGGCGCCCCCGATGGTCACGCCGTACGGCTTCCGGCTGCAGGTCATCGACGCCGCGCTTCTCGAAATCATGATCTGCGCACCGAACTTTTGCGCCTGCGCGATCGCCCGGCCCGTCAGATCCTGCCCGGACACCCCGGTCGGGAATCCAAGGTAGTTCTCGATTCTCGAACTCGAGCCGGCTTGGCCGCCCGGCGAGTCGGCTTCGAGAACCAGCACGTCCAGGCCCTCGGACGCGCCGTATACGGCCGCCGCCAAGCCTGCCGGCCCTGCGCCAACCACGATCAGATCGCGGACGTGCCCGGGATCGATGTTTTCATTGAAACCGAGGCAGTCGGCGATCTCCTGATTGGTCGGGTTTCGCAGCACCACTTTCTCCCGGCAAATCAGTACGGGAACATCGGCCACCCCAACGTTGAATCGATCGAGCAACTGCTGGAGGTCGGCTTCTCGATCCAGATCGACGTAGTGATGCGGGTGGCCGTTGCGCGAGAGGAACTCGCGCGCGCGCAGTGTTCCGGCGGAATGCGCCGACCCGATCAACGTCACATCGCCGAGGCCCCTCGCAATGAGTTCCAGCCGGCGATAGATGAATGCCCGCATCAGGACGTCGCTCACCTCCGGGTCGGTCTGCACCAGACCGAGAACCTGCTCACGGCTGAGCTCGATGACTTCGCCCGGCTCGCGGACTACGGCCCGCATCAACGAGCGGCGGCCGAGGAGCAGGTTACCTTCGCCGGTGAACTGACCGGGGCCATGAGTGACGACGAGCATGTCGCCGACACTGGATGGCTGAATGATGTCGATCCCGCCGGAGCGGACGACAAAGAACGGGACGACGGCATCCCCGGCTTCGATGAGCACCTCGTCGCGCGCGACCGCGCGCACTCTGCCCGACGTCGCGATTCGCTCGACCTGCGCGGGCGTCAGCGTGGGAAACATCAGTGGCGCGTGAGCGTCGCTGATGGGCGGCGACGGCCGTAGGGGGCCTGTCATGCGGGAGGCTCAATCCTGACTATACCTGTGCGCGCTCGCGTCGCGCACAGCCGTGGCCAACTGACGTCGTTCGTCTCGCACGCGGGGCAGCTACAAACTTGTAGGACTCCATGTTGTGTCCGACATTCACGTTCGCGCAAAAGGCCCTGAAGTCCCGTGGGCGGCGCCGCACGCCGACCTCTTGCGAGATCGTCGGGTCATGCCGGCCGTCGACGGCTACCCCGCTCGACAAAAATAGACATTAACGTATGATTCGAAGACCGTCCCGACAAACACGTTCGAGATCTCAAAACCGCCCCTTGTCGTTTTCGGCCTGAAAACGCCATCGATTGCCACGTAGAGCTGGACTGCACCTTGCACAACGTTGCACACGCGCGTCTTCGCGCACGTCATGCAGCACATGTCTCTTGCGCATTCAGACGGCGCCCCAGCGCCACAACGGAAGGAACCCTCAATGATGAATCGACGTGTCGGCACGGTGCCGGCCTGCCGACTGGTCCGGACAACTCTTGCCGCCGCCCTCCTCCTCGCGGCGGCTTCCCCCCTCCACGCGCAGACTACTCTGCCCTCGGTCACAGTTGGCGCCGGCCTCCAGACCAGCTTCCTGCACAACTCGCCGGACGGGGGGGAATCCACCGACAGATTCTTCGTCAACAGCGCCCGGATCTACATCGGCGGATCGGCCACCTCGAACATCAAGTTCATGTTCAACACGGAGTACGACATGAACACGCACCGCGTTGGTGTCATCGACGCGGTGGCCCGCATCGAGCCATCGCCCAAGTTCAACCTCTGGATGGGCCGGTTCCTGCCGCCAAGCGACCGCGCCAACCTGTACGGCCCGTACTACTCGAGCCACTGGGCCGTCTACACCGACGGCATCCAGGACGGGTATCCGTTCGTCACGACCGGCCGCGACGATGGCGTGATGTATTGGGGGCAGTTTGGCAAAGTGAAAGTGGCCGCGGGAGCGTTTGACGGCACCTCACTGACCGGGAACAAGGAACTGCTGACCGCCGCGCGCATCATGGTCGACTTCTGGGACTCGGAGGACGGCTACTACCTCAACGGCACCTACTACGGCGCCAAGAATCTGCTGGCCGTCGGCGGCGCCGTCCAGGCACAGGACGGCAACACGGCCTCGACCGTCGACTTCCTGCTCGAGCGAAAGACGCCCGATGGCGGCGCGGTCACCATCGAGAGCGAGTACGCCAACTACGACAAGCTGGGTGGCTACGACGCCGGCTACTCCTCGAGCGAAGGCGCCTACATCCTGGGCGCATATCTCTTTGGCAAGCCCGCGGGCGTCGGGAAGTTCCAGATTCTGGGCAAGTTCGCCAAGGCGACGTTCTCGAAGGGCAGTCACGGCCGACTTCGACCAGAAGACGACCGAGCTCAACGTCAACTACATCATCAAAGAATTCAACGCGCGCGTGATGTTCTTCTTCAAGAACACCGATTTCACCGGCGTGCGGACCAACTCCAAGCAGGTCGGCGTCGGCCTGCAGATCCAGATGTAACGGCAGTTCACCCCCAGGAGGATTGTGACTATGAAACGAGACAAAGATTTGGTGTGCGGCCGCACTGCTGATCGCATCGGTGGCATATCTGAAGGTGACCGCGGCGCAGGAGACGATCAAGGTCGGCATCCTGCACTCGCTCTCCGGCACGATGGCGATCAGCGAGACGACGCTGAAGGACACCGTGCTGATGATGATCGACGCCCAGAACAAGAAGGGCGGCCTGCTCGGCAAGAAGCTCGAGGCCGTGGTCGTCGATCCGGCATCCAACTGGCCGCTGTTCGCCGAGAAGGCGGCGCAGCTGCTCGAGAAGGACAAGGTCGCCGTCGTGTTCGGCTGCTGGACGTCGGTGTCCCGCAAGTCGGTGCTGCCGGTCTTCGAGAAGAACAACGGCCTGCTCTTCTATCCCGTTCAGTACGAGGGTGAGGAGTCGTCGAAGAACGTCATTTACACCGGCGCGGCGCCCAATCAGCAGGCGATTCCCGCCGTCGACTACCTGATGAAGGACGTCGCGGTGAAGCGCTGGGTCCTCGAGGGCACCGACTACGTGTACCCGCGCACGACGAACAAGATCCTCGAGGCCTACCTGCTGGCCAAAGGTGTGGCGCCGGCCGACATCTCGATCAATTACACGCCGTTCGGCCACTCGGACTGGCAGGCGCGTGTGGCGGCCATCAAGCGCTTCGGCTCGGCCGGCAAGAAGACGGCGGTGGTGTCGACGATCAACGGCGACGCAAACGTGCCGTTCTACAAGGAACTGGGCAACCAGAAGATCTCGGCTGAGGACATTCCGGTCGTGGCTTTCTCGGTCGGCGAGGAAGAACTGTCCGGCCTCGACGCCAAGCCGCTCGTCGGACATCTGGCGGCCTGGAACTACTTCCAGAGCATCAGCAACCCCGCCAACAAGGCGTTCATCGATCAGTGGAAGGCCTTCATCAAGAATCCGAAGCGCACGACCAACGATCCGATGGAGGCGCATTACATCGGCTTCAACCTGTGGGTGAAGGCCGTGCAGAAGGCCGCATCGACCGATGTCACCAAGGTGTTGGCGGCGCTCCCGGGCCTCGAGACGCCGAACCTGACGGGCGGCATCGCCAAGATGCTGCCGAACCATCACATCACCAAACCGGTCTACATCGGTGAGGTGCGCGCCGACGGCATGTTCGACGTCGTCTGGAAGACGCCCGGCACGGTGCCCGGTGACGCGTGGTCCGACTTCCTGCCTGCCAGCAAGATCATCGAAGCTGACTGGGTGAAGCTGAACTGCGGGAACTACAACACGCAGACCAAGACCTGTTCGGGCCAGAACTACAAGTGAGTCTTCGAAGGCGCGGCGGGCGGTGGCACCTGGTGCTGCTGCTCGCCGCGGCCGTCGGGGCCGTCGCACCTGCGATCGCCCAGTCGGCCCCCCAGTCGGGCGATGACGCGTTTCGGACCCTGCTGTCGGGTCTCGGCGCGGCCGGTTATGCGGAAAAGGAGCAGGCCATCGGCCAGTTGGCCGTGAGCGGCCACTCCAGCACGCGTGCCGTCCTCGGCGCCTGGCTCGACGACCGTCTGTACGCGCGCACGTCGGACCAGAAAGTCTTCCTCGTCAAATCCGCGGACAGCGCGCTCACCTCCTTCGACCTCATCGACCCCGTCACACTCACGCCAGCGGGCGCGAGCCCCCTGACCAACTGGAGAAGATCGGCACCAACAACCGGCTTCGGCGCGTCCTGCGGACGGCCGTGGCGCGATTCGATCTGTCGGCGGCCGACGTGTCCGTCCGGTTGACCGCGGTGAAAGAGATTCTCCGCGACATCGACGAACCGGCGGCGGAACTCCTGCGGCAGCGGGTTAGTCTCGAGACCGACCCCGCCGTCAAGATTGAGATTGAGACGGGCCTCGCGGTCGCCGCGCTTGGCGGCAGCGACACGCCGGCGCGGCTGCAGGCAATCGAGACGTTGTCGAGCCGCATCAGCTCAGATGTCCGCAACCGGCTGGCCGCACTGAACGAGAAGTCTGAGGCCGGTGAGTTTGTCGAGCCGGACCCCACGGTGAGACAGGCTGCGAAAGCCGCAGTCGAACGGATCGACGACTCGCGCGCGATCTACTCGGCGATCGAGACGATGTTCTTCGGGCTGAGCATGGGGTCGGTGCTGGTGCTGGTCGCGATCGGACTCGCGATCACGTTTGGGGTGATGGGCGTCATCAACATGGCGCACGGCGAGCTGATGATGCTCGGCGCCTACACGACCTACGTGGTCCAGACGGCGATGCCGGATCACGTCGGTGCATCGATTCTCGTCGCTATTCCCGGCGGCGTTCCTCGTGGCCGGGCGTCACCGGCGTCCTGATCGAACGCACCATCATTCGACATCTGTACGGACGGCCGCTCGAGACGCTGCTGGCGACGTTCGGCGTCAGCCTGGTCCTGCAGCAGTCGGTGCGATCGATCTTCACCGCACTCAACCGTTCCGTTGAGACGCCGTCGTGGATGAGCGGCACGCTGCAGATCAACGAAGCGCTGGGCATCACCTACAACCGGCTCTACATCATCCTGTTCACGCTGATCGTGTTCGGCCTGCTGCAACTCGTTCTGAAGCGAACGCGGCTCGGCCTGAACATTCGTGCCGTCGCGCAGAATCGCGGCATGGCGCGCGCCATGGGCGTGCGCAGCGAGTGGGTCGACGCGATGACCTTCGGCCTCGGCTCCGGCATTGCCGGCGTCGCAGGTGTCGCGCTCAGCCAGTTGACCAACGTCGGTCCGAACCTGGGACAGGCCTACATCATCGACTCGTTCATGGTCGTCGTCTTCGGCGGCGTCGGCAATCTGTGGGGCGCGCTCATCGGCGGCATGTCGATGGGCATCGTCAACCAGCTGCTCGAGCCGTTTGCCGGCGCCGTGCTCGCGAAGATCGCCGTGCTCGTCGCGCTGATTCTCTTCATCCAGCGCCGGCCGCGAGGGCTCTTTCCGCAGGCCGGGCGCGCCGCCGAGAGTCAGTCAGTGGCCGTCGCGATCGCCGTGCTTCAGGGGCGACGTGGGAGGGCTGTGGCTGCTCGGCGCTGCTGTCGGTACTGGCGGTCGTCGCTGCCGCTCTCGACGCTGCTGACGCCGGCCTCGTCTGCGCTGCATCTGTCGCCGTACGTGATGACGCTCATCGGCAAGTACCTCTGCTACGCGCATGCTCGCGCTGGCCGTGGATCTGATCTGGGGCTACTGCGGCATCCTCAGCCTCGGGCACGCCGCGTTCTTCTCGCTCGGCGGCTACGCCATGGGCATGTATCTGATGCGCCAGATCGGGACGCGCGGGGTCTACGGCGATCCGGTGCTGCCCGACTTCATGGTCTTCCTGAACTGGAAGAGCCTGCCGTGGTTCTGGTGGGGCTTCAATCACTTCTGGCTGGCCGCGATCATGATGGTGCTCGTGCCGGGCGCTGCTCGCGCTGGTGTTCGGATGGTTCGCCTTCCGGTCGCGCGTCACCGGCGTCTACTTCTCGATCATCACCCAGGCGCTGAGCTACGCCCTGATGCTCGCGTTCTTCCGGAACGACATGGGCTTTGGCGGCAACAACGGCTTCACCGACTTCAAGGATCTCCTGGGCTTCGACCTGCAGCGATCCGACGGACGCGCGTGGCGTTGCTCGTGGTGACGGCGCTCGCGCTCGCGGCTCAGCTACGTCGTCTGCCGGATGCTCATCATGTCGCGCGCGGGACGGGTGATGCGGGCCGTGCGTGACGCCGAGAGCCGCACGCGGTTCCTCGGCTATCCCGTCGAGTCCTACAAGCTGTGGATCTTCGTCGTCTCGGCCGTGATCGCCGGCGTCGCCGGTGCGCTGTACGTGCCGCAGGTCGGCATCATCAACCCGAGCGAGTTCGCGCCCATCAACTCGATCGAGGTGGTCATCTGGGTCGCGGTCGGGGGCCGCGGCACGCTCTTCGGCGCGGTCGTCGGGCGCCGTGCTGGTCAACTACGCGAAGACATACTTCACGGGCGCGCTGCCCGAGGTCTGGCTCTACGCGCTCGGCGCGCTCTTCGTGCTCGTGACCATGTTCCTCCCGCGCGGGCTCGCCGGGTCTGTTGCCGGCGTTCGGGAGGCGCCGATGACGCGAGCGCGATCACATCCTCTATCTCGAGCACCTCACCGTCAGCTTCGACGGATTCAAGGCGCTCAACGACCTGACGCTCTACGTCGAGCCCGGCGAACTGCGCTGCATCATCGGTCCGAACGGCGCCGGCAAGACGACCATGATGGACGTCGTGACGGGGAAGACGCGGCCCGACAGCGGCACGGCGTGGTTCGGTCCGCGGGTCGATCTGCTGACGATGACCGAGCCGGAAATCGCGCAGGCCGGCATCGGCCGCAAGTTTCAGAAGCCCACGGTCTTCGAGTACCTCAGCGTGTTCGAGAACCTGGAACTGGCGCTCGCAGGCCCGCGATCGTTCTGGCGGGTCCTTCGGGCGAAGCTGTCGCGCGCGGATGAGGATCGCATCGCCGAGATGCTCTCGACCATCGGGCTGACCGATCGCCGGCACGAGCTCGCGCGGACGCTGGCGCACGGCCAGAAGCAGTGGCTCGAGATCGGCATGCTGCTGATGCAGGAGCCCGAGCTGCTGCTGGTCGACGAGCCGGTGGCGGGCATGACGCCGCAGGAGACCGAGCGCACGGCCGAGCTGCTCGTCTCGCTCGCCGGGACCCATTCGGTCGTCGTCGTCGAGCACGACATGGATTTCGTGCGGTCGATTGCGCGGCGGGTGACGGTGCTGCACGAGGGCAGCGTGCTTGCCGAAGGCAGCATGGACGAGGTGCAGAACGATCAGCGCGTCATCGACGTGTACCTCGGAGCCTGACGTGCTGACCATCCAATCGCTCAACCAGTCGTACGGCGGCAGTCACACGCTCTGGGACGTCGACCTCACGGTGCCTGCCGGGTCGCGCACGTGCCTGATGGGCCGCAACGGCATGGGCAAGACGACGCTGCTCAGGTGCGTCATGGGCTTGCTCCCGCCCGACTCTGGGGCGATGGCGTTTGGCGACATGGACCTCTGCGCGCGGAACGCCGAGGCGCGGGCGCGCCTCGGGATCGGGTACGTTCCGCAGGGCCGCGAGATCTTTCCGCACCTGACGGTGGAAGAGAACCTGCGCGTCGGGTCTGGGCGTCCGGACGAAAGGCCCGCGCACGATTCCGTCGCGCATCTACGATCTGTTTCCCGTGCTGAAGGACATGCGGCGGCGCCGCGGCGGCGACTTGTCCGGCGGCCAGCAGCAGCAGCTTGCGATCGGCCGTGCGCTCGTGCTCGAACCGTCACTGCTCATTCTCGACGAGCCGACCGAAGGCATCCAGCCCAACATCGTGCACGAGATCGGCGACATCCTGATGCGGCTCAACCGCGAGGAGGGGCTGACGGTGCTGCTCGTGGAGCAGAAGCTGCCGTTTGCCCGCCGCGTCGCGAGCGAGTTCTGCATTCTCGAGAAGGGCCGCGGCGTCGCGAGCGGTCCGATTGACGCGCTGACCGACGACGTCGTGCGGGCGCACCTGAGCGTGTAGCGCCTTTCGGCCCGCCTCATCCGGACCGCAGCCCAGAAGGCGTTCCTCACGTGGGGGTCGGAACTCAATCTGCCCACCGCGTTGGCGGCGTCGAAGGCTGTGCCCTATTGAACTGACCGAAAACACCTGGCGCGTCACACTTCGTGGGTATGCAACAACTCTCGGTCGTGGACCGCGTTGGGACGGGTGTTCTCGGTCTCCTGGCTTCGGTTGGCGCGGTCGCCACGTTTGGCGCACGCGCAGTCACCGAATCCGCTCGTCCGCCCTACGAGGCGCGTGAAGTCCTCAAGCACATCTACCAGTTCGGCTATCGTTCCGCGCCGCTGATTCTGGCTGCCGGCTTTGCCATCGGCGTCGTGCTGTCGATGCACACTCGCGCCTCGCTCGCGCGGTTCGGCGCCGAGTCGCTGATTCCCGCGGGTCTCGCGATGGCCCTCATCCGCGAAACGGGGCCGTTGACCGCCGGGCTGCTCGTGGCCGGCCGCGTCGGCGCCGGCATCGGCGCCGAGATCGGGGCGATGAAAGTGAGCGAACAGATTGACGCCCTCGAAGCCAATGCCGTGGACGCCTTCAAATACCTGGCGGTGACGCGCATCATCGCCCTGATGATCGTGATGCCGCTGCTCACCATCCTTATGGACTTTTCCGGCATCGTCGGCGGCTATGTGGCGGAGGCCGCGGTGTCCGGCATGTCGTGGCGGGTCTATCTCGAACGCGCCTTCAGCTACATCACGTACTCGGACATCATCCCGGCTACGCTCAAGACCGTCGTCTTCGGGTATCTGATCGCCGCCGTGTCCAGTTATCTCGGCTTCACGACGAGCCGCGGCACGGAGGGCGTGGGCGAGGCGTCGACCCGCAGCGTCGTCATGGCGTCGATGCTCATCATCGTGAGCAACGTGGTCCTTGTGAAGATCATCTTCTTCTTCTACCCGGCGGTGTCGGCATGACCGCGGTACGATTCGATCGGGTCTCCAAGGCGTTCGGCCCCCTGAAGGTTCTCGACGAGATTTCGTTCGAGATTCCGACAGGCGGTGCCTTCTGCCTGCTCGGGCGGAGCGGCACCGGCAAGAGCGTCACACTCCGTCACATCCTCGGTCTGGTGCAGCCCGACAGCGGGAAGGTGTTCGTGGAAGAACGGGACATCGCGGGGCTCGACCGCCGGGAGCTCGCCGACGTGCGGAAGCACATGGGCTTTCTGTTTCAGAATGCGGCGCTGTTCGACTCGATGTCGGTTGGCGACAACGTGTCGTTTCCGATGCGGCGCCATACCAAATGGTCCGGTGCCGAGATTCGGGAGCGCGCGACAAAGAAGCTGGCAGACGTCGGTCTCGGCGACGATTTCGACACGATGCCGGGCGACCTGTCCGGCGGGATGAAGAAGCGCGCGGGGCTCGCTCGGGCCATGGCGCTCGACCCGCCCATCCTGCTCGTCGACGAGCCAAGCGCCGGGCTCGATCCGATCACGACCCGGGAGATCGACGATTTGCTCGTCAAGACGAAACAGGGGGGCACCACGCTCGTCGTCGTGACCCATAACATCCCAAGCGCGCGCGTCCTCGGTGACCAGTTTGCGGTCCTCGAAGACGGTCGCATGCTCGCGAGCGGCACGCTCGCGGCGCTCGACGCCAGCGACGAGCCGCTCGTCCAGGCATTCATGCGTGCCCAGGGAGGTGGCTAGTGTCGACGCCAACAAGACTGGCGGGGATCGGGGTGTTCGTGCTGGGCGGCCTCGCGCTGTTCGCCGTCGCCCTGTTCATGATCGGTGATCGCCAGATGGCCTTTGCGACGAAGTTCACCGTCTACACCGAGTTCAAGAAGGTGACGGGCCTCCAGCCGGGTGGCATCGTCCGTGTCTCCGGCGCCAAGGCGGGAACCATCACGCAGATCCTCCCGCCGGCCATGCCGAACCAGAAGTTCCGCGTGAAGGTCGAACTCACCGAGGACCTCCATCAACTGGTACGCACCGATTCGGTGGCCACCATTGAGACCGAAGGACTCGTGGGAGGGAACTATCTGGGCATCGGCATGGGGACCGACGCCGCGAAGCCGGTGGAACCGAACGCGACGATTGCCGGCCGGGAGCCGTTCGAAATCGCGGATCTCATGGTGCAGATGGGCGACAGCATCAAGAAGGTGAACGACACCATCGACGCCATCAAGGGTGACGTCGCGCGCGCGGTCGTGGGCGTCGCCGACACGGCTGACGGCGCGAAAACGCTGCTCGCCGCCGTCAGCGCCGATCTGAAGCTGATGGCGGCCTCCGGCGCGAAGATGACCAGCGACGCGGCCGAGATCGCGGAGAGCGTTCGCAGCGGCAAGGGCTCCCTGGGCAAGCTCGTGAACGACGACGAGCTCTATACCCGCGTGACGGGGATTGCCAGGCAGGCGGAAGAGATCGCCACAAGCGCGCGACAGGTCGTCGAAAACGCGAAGAAGACGCTCGAGGGCTTCCAGTCGAAGGATGGGCCCGTCCAGGGGATGACGGCGAGCGTCACGCAGACGATGGACGATGCGCGGGCGGCGATGGCGGGCCTGGCGGAGAACATGGACGCGATGAAGCGCAACTTCCTGCTGCGCGGCTTCTTCAAAGGGCGAGGGTATTACGACCTCGCGGAGATGTCGCCAGGGGAATACCGGAAGGGCGCCCTCACCAACGGCAGCGATCGCCGGCTGGTGCGGGTCTGGCAGCGCTCCGACGCCCTGTTCGAGCCACAGCCGGATCATCCGGCGAGCGAGCGGTTGACCGGGCCGGGCAAAGCGAGAGTCGGCTCAGCGATCGGACCCTATCTGGAGAACATCGCATCGGGCATCGTGATGGTCGAGGGGTATGCGCAGCAGGGCACACCCGATGAGCAGTACCTGCGATCGCAGGCGCGCGCGTCGATCGTCCGCGACTACCTGGTCGCCAAGTTTCAACTCGATCCGCAAGCGACCGGTGCGATGCCACTCAGCGCCGACTCGCCCGACAGCCCCGGAAAGGCGCCGTGGGACGGCGTGGCGATCGCAGTGATCCTCCCGAAGGCCGCTTTCGAGGCCCGGAAATAACGCAGCCGCGAGTCTCGGACACCAGACCGCCGGATGTGTCGCTCCCTTGTCACTCGGCGAGGATGCGAATCACGACGCGCCGCCGATTCGGATCGTCCACGCCGTTGGCCCGTTCGGGCGTTTCGACAGCGCGGATCGTGACCGATTCCGCGACGTGCAGATCCTTGAGCATCCCGCCGATCTTGACGGCTCGGCGGTCCGCAATCCCAGCCACCTCTGTGACCCGCTGTCCATTCGACAGGAGCGTAGTCGCGCGATAGCCGACGACCTCGAGCCGCGCCTTCTTCGAAGCGCGCAGGCGCGCCGCGAGCCGCTCGAGTGCCGTCGTGTTCCGAATCGGCAGGAAGTCGCTGTCGAAGTCGAACGGGATCACGACGGTCGGCCCGTCGGTGGCAGGACCCGCGTAGGTGCGCTGTCCGGTGTGGGTGGCTGCGGGACCCGGCCCGCGCGGCGCGGGCGGCGCGTCAATCCCTTCTTCGGCTGGCAACACGGTGCTGCACGCCCGGTCGATCTCGGGCAGCGGCGAGACGCGCACAGGCGACAACGGGATGCCGCCGCAAATCGCAGGGCCGGCCTTCACCACGCCTTCCACGAGGACGCGGTGGCCGAGTTGCGGCGTGTAGACGTCGGCACCGATGTCCTGCTGGATGCCGAGGTAGTAGGTCTGTCCATTGGATTCAGCGAGCCAGCACGGCACTGTCTTGGTGTCGCGCACAATCGGACAGGCCACGAAGTTGCGGTGGTCGGGCGGTGGGCGTAGGCCCGACTGGGCCATTGAGATGGACGCGCAGGCCACGAACGCCGCGCCGGCAGCGGAGCGACTCGCCCTCACAGGACCCTCAGGAAGTTTACGAAGTCCTGCTTCTCGATTTCAGTGAGCTTCATGTCAAACCGTCTGTCGTAGTAATCCACGAGCTCGCGCAACGTCTGGGCGCCTCCGTTGGCGAAGTACGGCGCGCGCGCCGCGAGGCCGCGTAGTTGCTGCATGACGATCGATCCGACGTCCGCGCACTTGCCCGTGGCCAGCGCCCGGCCGGGGTCAGTCGTGTAGATGACGCGGCCCAGGTACGGGTGGGGAAGAGCGGTGGGCCGGCACGTGATCTTGAATACCGGTAGGACAGCAGCCGGATCCCAGTACGCCGCCTCGGTCCACGTCGGATACGTCGTGGTGCCCAGGTCCATCCAGCCGGGCGCGACGTCGTTGCCGACCAGTTGCGCGTTGTGGCAGGTGGCGCACGTGCGCTTGACGGGATTTCCGAGGCCGATGCTGTTCAGGTGCGCGACGTCGCGAATCCAGAACTGCCGGAACATGAAGAGGTTGGCGCCGCGAGCGGCCGAAGCGCGGAACGCGTCGCGATCGCCGCTCCCAGGTCGCTCCCACGGATCGAACGAGAGAAACACGGGACTGTCCGCATAGTCGCCGAGCACACCCGGGCGGCCTGCCGCCATCGCGCGCGGGCCGAGCCCGGGGGGACCACCCTGCGCGACGAGCGAGCCGCCAATCGGATCATGGCTCTGGGTCATGAAGAGCTGGCGCTCGAAGGTCTCGAGTCGATCGAGTTGCTCCCGCGATGGAACGGTCGTTGCTTCCAGATGCGTCAGCGACGCGGAGATGGCCTGCGCCTTCAGTGAGACGTCGCGCGAGTCGGCGAGCAGGTTCATCGCGGAGGGCTTGCCGGTGTCGGGGTCGAGCGCCGAGAGCAGGCCGGTCTTGATATTGAACACGGCGCCTTCACGCGCGATGTGCGCGAGGTTCGCGACGGGACGCGGACGCCGAAATACCGAGATCGATGGCTGCGCGCTCGTCAGCCCGTAGCGCGGGCTCGTGTTGCATCCGGTCGGATCGCGGACGACCTCGATCGTGAACTCCGGCGTCGTGGGCCGCCCGTCAGCGCCGCGCGGCGGCCACGGCAACGCAATCCGGAACAGGCCGCGATCGAGCAGTAGCGAATGCGAGGCGCGCTCGGCGGGCGCGGCATCGGGACAGTTCCCGCCGTCGATTGCCGCGAAGATCGGATCGCGCCCGTTCGTGTCATCCCACCGCTTCCGTAGAGATGCCGCGGAGACCGACATGGCGTACGCCGGTTGATGACAGGTGACGCACGCCCGTCCGTTGGTGCCTGTGGGCGTAAAGAAAGGATGCCCCGCCCTCGAAACGGCGCCAGCGGTGTTGGCGATGCCTACCGATCCCGTGGGGCTCGGGAACTCAGCATCCGCGGCAAACATGCCGGGCTGGCCCGGTTCGATCCAGGCCGTCAGGTTCCTGGGCGGTGACCCCGGCGGCTCGGACCGTGACGATCGCGGACAGCAGGGCCGCGGCGCATCCGCAGGCGATCCCGGGTGACAGTCGATCGCGCATGGGCGAAGCGATGCTAGCAAACTTCCTGACGTGTGCCAGTGCCCCGGCGTCTCACTGCCGCGAGAAGAACTGGAACACGCGTTCGAGGACCATGGGCACCATCCCCATGTGGTCGCCGCCCACTTCCAGATACTCGACGTTGAAGTTATGAGCTTTGAGGTAGGCCGCAAAGAGGCGGCTGCCCTCGAGCGAGGGCGTTGCGCCGGTGCCCTCCGTCATCAGAATCGGCAGGCGCCGAATCCGATCGAACGAGTATGTCGGCTCGTCCACAAACGGCCCGGACATCGGCGCGACAGCGCGCCAGCGATCGGGGTAGCGCGCCGCGAGGTGCCATGCGCCTCCGCTGCCCATCGAATGGCCAGCGAGGAACGTGCGGCTGCGGTCGGCGCCTGTACTCCGCGGTGACGATCTCCAGCACGTTCATCACTTCGAGCTCGCTGAGCGTCAACTCGCGCGCGCGTTCCGGCGTCACCGCGGCGCGCTGCGTGACGGCGGCTGCTGGTTGCCCGAACACGGCGGGCAGACGAAGCGGATTGCCGTAGGCGCCGACAGACCGATATCCCAGCGGGGAGACGACGATATAGCGGTGCTGCTCGGCGAGGCGCGGCAGGAGGCGGTTGGAGAGATCCATGTACTGGTCCTCGTTGGAACCGCCACCGTGCAGCATGAGGACAATCGGCAGCGATTGCTTGCCGTCCCAGTCAGTCGGCACCGCGACGCGGTAGGGCAGGATCTCGTCGGCCGGTGCGAAGTAGTGGTGACGTTTGGTGTCGCCCTTGGCGCGCAGGAGCGGGTCCGCTGCCTGACTCGAGTGACTTGAGGACCGATTCCGAACGCGCGAGATCGACGGTTGGGTCGTAGCCGCGGCCCCTCTGGGTCGCCGGGATGTTGCCCTGGAACGGGAACCGCACGGTGGCCTTCGCACTCTCATGACCGGGAATCACGGCGAGGCGGCGCTCGACGTCGCGCGCGCGATCGCCCAGGGCCGGCGCGGGCGCCTGCGCCGTGCCCTGCGACTGGAGCGGCGCGAACGCGGCAACGCCCAGCGCAAGAAGCAAGAAGACGGTCAGTCGCAGGCGCATTGCCAGTCCTCCGGAAACCGTGCGTGTCGCGAAGCCCCGACTACCGGAACAGCTTCGGCGCGATCTCGTGCAGGTAGATCCGCCAGTTGGTCCACTCATGTCCGCCCGGCGTCTCCATCGTCTCGATCTTCACGCCCTGGCTCTTGAACTTGTCGATGACCGCGAGGCCGTTGGCGCGCGCGATGTCGGTCTCGCCCCAGCCCCACCAGAACAGCTTCAGCTGCTTGTTGTAGGTCGGGATCTTCGCGGCCTCCGACTTGTAGAAGAAGTCGCGATCGGCTTCGGTCGTCCAGCCGGAGCTCATGACCGCGACGTAGCGGAACGTGCCGAGGTTGTGCAGGCCGGTGTTCAGCGTCTGGATGCCGCCCATCGAGAGCCCCGACAGCGCGCGGTCCTTCGGGCGTGGCCTTGGTCCGGTAGTTGGCCTGGATGTAGGGAATGATGTCCTTCATCATCTCGTCGTTGAACGGATCCTTCGTCGCGTCGGACGTCATCACCTGACCGCCCGATGGCGTCCAGCCTGACGGCATCACGACGATCATCGGCAGCGCCTTCTTCTCGGCGATCAGGTTGTCGAGGATGTCGTTCGCGCGGCCGACCGTGGACCACGAGACGGCCGTGTCGCCGCCGCCGTGAATCAGGTAGAGCACCGGATAGCTGGCCGAGCCCTTCTCGTACCCCGGCGGCGTGTAGACGAACATCTCGCGGCGCGCGTTCTTGAGCGCCGTGGCGACGTAGCGGACCGAGGCGACCGCGCCGTGCGGCACGTCGCGCGTCTCCGAGAAGTCGCCGGGCACGACGAGCAGGCTCTGCACCTGGCGTCTGATTGGGCGACGTGCGCGTGTTGCGCGCGTCCACTGTCGTCACGCCGTCCACGTTGAAGGTGTAGCGCCACGCGCCGGGTTTGACTGCGCGGGTCGTCGTGCCGGACCAGACGCCGTTCTCGCCTTTCACCATCGTCACGGCCGGCGTGCCGCCGCCGCGCCCGCCGGGTGCGGGTGGCGCGCCGGCGCGGCGGGAGCTGCGGGCGTCGCCGCAGGAGCGGGCGCACCCGCTGCCGGAACAAGACCGCCCGCGACATCGCCGCCGACCGTCACCGTCGTGGCCTGCGGCGCCGAGATGCGGAACGTCACGCGTCCGTCGGCGCCGATCTCTGGCGACACGATCGCCGGTCCACCGCGGCCGGCGCCCTGCGCGCGGCCGCCTGCCCCTGCCGCGCCTGCGGGAGGCTGCTGTTGTGGCGCCGGAGCCTGCGCCAAGATCGCCGCTCCAGACAGCACCATCGCACACGCACTAGTCACCAGGCTGGTTCGCCCCATAAGTCCCCTCACCCTCGACAAGACACACGAGTCCACTGTGAGGCGGAGTCTACGGCGATCCCCGTCCGGCCGCCAAGACTTTGTAGCCGCGTTCGTGAGACGTGAGCCGTCTTACGGCCACCGGCGCGACTTGCGGCCCGGGAGCCGGGAGGTCTACGCTCTTCGGCTGATGGAGCTCCGGCACCTGCGGTATTTCGTCGCGGTCGCTGAGGAACTCAACTTCACTCGCGCCGCCGATCGGCTGCACACGTCGCAGCCGTCGCTCAGCCAGCAGATCCGGCAGCTCGAGCACGAAGTCGGTGTGCCGCTGCTCGACCGCACGCGCCACCGCGTGAGTCTCACGAGCGCTGGCCGCGTGTTTCTGCGTGAGACACAGGACATCCTGAGCCGCGTCGAATACGCCACGCGCATGGCGGGGAAGGCGGCAGCCGGCCATGCCGGTGAGATCTCCGTTGGCTCGTTTGCGGCCGCGGACGTGAAAGTACTCCCCACGCTGCGCCCGGCGCTATCCAAGGCCCTGCCAGACGTTCGCGTCGTTCTTCACAGCCGGTACGCGGTCGAGCCGCTGATGGGCCTGCGGCAAGGGACACTCGACGTCGCGTTTGTCCGCGGGCCGATGCCGGAGGATGACCTGGA
This sequence comes from uncultured Alphaproteobacteria bacterium, assembly GCA_963731855.1. Taxonomy (GTDB): domain Bacteria; phylum Pseudomonadota; class Alphaproteobacteria; order Rhizobiales; family Rhodomicrobiaceae; genus R-RK-3. The sequence goes on from CAVSXH010000009.1 coordinate 739,510, forward strand.
GGCCACTGAACTCGTGAGGGAACCGATCGCGGTCGTCCTGCCGGCGCATCATCCGCTCGCCCGCAAGAAGCGGATTGCGGTGAGCCTGCTCGACGATCTGCCGTGCATCACCATGGACCGGGCCCAGGCGCCGGCCCTCCATGACGCCGTCGCAACCTTCTACCGCGAGGCCCGCATCCGGACACACGCCGTCGACGGCGCCGACAACGTGCTTGGGCACCTCAGCATGGTGCAGGCCGGACTCGGCTTCGCGCTCTTGCCGGACTACGTCGCGGCCATTCTTCCGCCGGGCGTCGTGGTCAAACCACTGGACTGGGATCCCGTGCCCACCGTCACGATAGCCGTAGCCCGGCGTCGCGGGCCCGTGTCGCCCCTCGTCAAGTCGTTCCTGGATGTCGTGCGCACCTGCTGGGACCGCGTGCCGGATGTGCCGCGTCAGGGGCGAGCGTCCAAGTTTTCAAGCCGCCGCGCAGGCCGATCGTCGGCGGCCAAGCGATCATGAGGACCGGCAAGATGTGCCGCGTCATGCTCGTCGGCGATCTGATTCTCGACGAGCCGAAACCCGACAGGTTCTTCGATCGCAGCCGTCACCTGCTGCGGAGTGCCGACATCGCCATCGGCCACGTCGAGGTGCCACACACGACGCGCGGCGTCGAGGCCTCGTCAGATATCCCGGCGCCCGCCGCGAATCCAAGACACCTCGGGGCCGTCGCCAAAGCCGGCTTCCACGTCGCAACACTGGCGGGCAACCACGTGTATGACGCGGGACCGAACGGTGTGACTGACACGGTGAAGACCTTGCGTGGGCACGGTGTGCTCACGACGGGTGCCGGTCGCACCCTCGCGGAGGCCCGGCGTCCGGCGATTGTCGATCGCGCCGGTCTACGGCTTGGAGTGCTCAGCTACAACTGCGTCGGCCCGGCCGACTCCTGGGCCTCTTCGAAGAAACCCGGGTGCGCGTTCGTGAAAGTGCTGACGCACTACGTCCTCGATCACGCCACGCCCGGAGGTCCGCCGGCGATTTATACGTTCGCGGATCCGGAGACGCTCGATCGCATGCAGGCGGATGTTGCGGCGCTGAGACGGACCGTCGACATCGTCGTGGTCGCGCTCCACAAGGGCGTCGGACACACGCCCGCGCTGCTGGCGATGTACGAGCGGCCCGTGGCGAGGGCCGCGATTGACGCGGGCGCCGACATCGTCGTCGGCCACCATGCCCACATCCTGCGCGGCATCGAGACTACCGCGGGCGGCCGATCTTTCACGGCCTGGGCAACTTCGTCACCGTGACGCGCGCGCTCAGCGTCACGAGGAACGCGAGTCCGGAGCGGCGCGTGTGGGCTGCACGTCGCCGCACGCTCTTCGGCTTCGAGCCAGATCCCAGGATGCCGGCCTATCCCTTCCACCCGCAGTCCCGGAACACCATGGTCGCGGTCTGTGATGTGACGGCCGGCGGCGTCGAACGCGCCGGGTTCATCCCGTGCTGGATTCGCACCTCTGGTCAGCCCGAGCCACTTGGCCGAACCGGCAGGGGAGCACGCGTCGGGGAGTACGTGAAGCACATCACCACCGAGGTGGAACTGCCGACGAGGTTCCGGTGGCGCGATGGCGTGATGTGGGCACGAGACGTCGGACATCTGACGACACCCGACACAAAGTCTTAATGCCGTGGAGGGCGTTCGGATAGGATCGGCGCTCGCTCGATCCGCATGACCAACCTGGACGACGTGCTTCACGAGAAACCGCTCGACGGTCTGACAGTCGTCGATCTCACGATCGCGCTCGCCGGCCCCTTCGCGACATTGCTGCTCGCAGGCCTCGGCGCCCGCGTCATCAAGGTCGAGAATCCCGCCGGTGGCGATCCGTGCCGCTCCAACGCGCCGTATGTCGGGCGCGATGGGGTCTCGTTGACCCGTGTGCACACCGATGATGTGTCGACATCGGCGCTCAATCGCCTGCGCGGCAAACTGGGCACGACGCTGAATCTGAAGGCACCGGAGGCGCGCGCCGTGATGGGCGACCTCCTCGGTCACGCCGATGTGGTCGTCGAGAACTTCAGTGCCGGCACGCTCGATCGCCTGGGGGTCGGCTACGACGTCGCGCGTGCGGTCAACCCACGCCTCATCTGGTGCTCGATCTCCGGGTTCGGCGCCGACAAGTCTACGGGCGGCGGCAAGGCGATGGACACCATTGTCCAGGCCCTGAGCGGCCTCATGCTGACTTCCGGTGAACCAGCGGATCCGCCGATTCGTGTCGGCGTGCCGTTCGCCGATCTGGTCGCACCGCTCTTCGGGATCATCGGCATCCTCGCGGCCTTGCAGCAGCGGTCGCGGACCGGTGTCGGCCAACTCGTGGACGTGTCCATGCTCGGCTCGCTGACCGCGCTCGTTGCGAGCGAGCCGTTTGAGTTGCTGGAACGGTGCGGGGTGCCGCAGCGAACGGGCCGCACCGTGCCCCGGTTGGCCCCCTTCGGGGTGTACCGCACACTCGATGGCTTCATCGCCATCTGCGCCCCCACTGAGACGTTCGCCCGAGGCGTGTTCGGCAGCATCGATCAACCGGCCCTCGCCGACGACCCGCGATTTGCGACGCGCGATGCGCGGGTCGAGCACGTCGACGAACTGAACGCGTGCATCGAGGCATTTACCGCGAGTCGAACCTCGCGCGAACTGGTGGCGCGTTTCGACCGTCACGGCGTGCCGACGGCGGAGGTCCGATCGCCTGGGGAGGCCGTGCGCGACTGGCGTGTGCTCCAGCGCCAGGAAACCGTCGAGCTCTCGCATCCCGATTACGGCACCGTCGATGGGCTCATCGGCATGGGCGTGCCGATCGTGTTCTCCAGCGCGGCGACGGGGTTCGATCGTCCTGCGCCCGCGCTTGGCGAGCACAACGACCTGGTCTACAGCGAACTGCTCGGCTACCCGGCGGCACGCATCGCAGCGTTGCGCGAGTCCGGCGTGATCTGATGACGGCTGCGTCGAACGCCGCGTCGTTCGCCGCGCTCACCGGCGCCTGGGATTCTCCACTCAGCCACGCGCGAGCGCGACACGCCGCGGGCAAATCAGTGGCGCTCATGTCCGCGCACACGGTCCCGCGGGAACTGCTGCGCGCTGCCGGTTTCGATGCGGTCGTCTATCGGCCGACGGCTGTCTCCGGCGCTCAGGTCAGTCCGTACCTCGAGACTGAAGGCCTGGGAACGCGCGCGAGGTCCTTTCTCGAATCGGCGATGGCGGGCGACCTCGACTTCGCATCGGTCATCGTGTGCAGCCGTTCGTCGGAAGAGGACTACAAGGCCTTTCTCTACCTCCGCGAATTTTGCAGACAGCGACTCACTTCGTCGCTCCCGCCCGTCTGGTTGTACGACCTGCTCCAGACGCGGACGCCCGCCGCGCGTGCGTATGGGCTGGCACGAACGAGGGAGCTGTGACGAACGCGCGTCGGAGTTGGCCGGCCGGCGTCCGGACGATACGAGTCTCGCGGACGCCATTGTCGAATCGAACGCCGCGCGCGCCCTGATGCGTCGTGTGCTCAGCCTGCGATGCTCACAGCCCCGAGTGAGTGGCGTGACGGCGATGGCGCTGCTCGGCGCCTTCTCGCTGGTGGATGGTGCGACCTACATGTCGCTGATGAGCCAGGTCATCGAAGAGTTTGAGCGATCCGTTCCTCTCGCCGGACCGCGTCTTCTCGTTGCAGGCGCGCTGGCTGACGACTCGCGCCTGCACGAGATGCTCGAACAGATGGGCGCGGTGGTCGTGGCGGAAGAGGGGGGATGGGGGATGCGATCCGTTGGACCGGACATCTCGCTGACCGGTGACCCCATCGTCAGCACTTTCGACCACTACTACGAAGCTGTCGCGAGTCCGCGCGAGGATCGCGCGGCCGAAGACGCGTGGCTCGGACAGTTCACGCGCGCGGACGTCGACGGCGTCGTCTTCCACCTCCCGCCCGACGATTCGGTGGTGGGGTGGGACTATCCGCGGCATCGGTCGCACTTCGACGGTCTCGGCGTGCCCAGTCTCGTGATCCGCGACGACACCGGCGATCCGGAAATGCCGTCGCGCTGGCAGGCACGCGTGACCACCTTCCTGGAGCGCGCGGTGGCGCCTCGCTAGCCGATGAGCGACAAACAACTCGCCTCAACGTCGGCCGCGTCCGCCTTTCAGAAGGACTGGTTCGCGCAGCTTCGGCGCCACGTCTTCGAAGGCCATCAGCCGTACGCGATTCTGCAGGCCGACTGTCCGTTTGAACTGTTCCACGTGATGGGCATGCCCGCCGTCAGCAACCAGTGGTGGGCGGCGCTGATCGCTGCGAAGCGTCTGGCGCCTGAGTACCTCGACGCGCTCAACGAGCGTGGTTTCCATGATGGCCTCTGCCGCTACTGCAGCCTCGGCCTGGCCGCGACGCTCGCCGACGGCCGTCCGCCAACGCCGTGGGGCGGACTGCCCAAACCTGCGCTCCTTTGCGCGCGTCTCACGTGCGATTGCATTCAGCGCGTGTTCTCGCTGTGGGCTGAGGCCCTCGGCACGGAGTTCATCAGCATCGACAATCCGGGCGCGACCGTCCTGCCGCCACGGTGGTGGGAACTCAGCCGGAGTCGCTGGCGCGAGCTCGTCGAACCGCATCGTCTTCAATTCACCGTGGGCGAACTCGAACGGGTGATTGGGGTCCTCGAGCGGATCACGGGCCAGCGATTCGATCGCGACGCGCTCGCCGCGCATATGTCGGCGATCAACACGCAGGAAGAGATCTTCGACGAGGTGCGCACGTTGATCTGTGACGCGCCGAAAGCGCCAGTCCGCATGACCGAGCAAATTACCAACGTGATGGCCACGCAGTGGGTCAGGGGCAGCGAATGGGCGATCTCGCACGCCCGCGCGTTTCGGGACGAAGTTCGAGCCAGAGTTGATGCCCGGACCGCTGCGTGTCCGGGTGAGCGCGTTCGCCTGATGTGGGTGGGCGCTGGCCTCTGGCACGACACGGACTTCTACACCGCGTTCGAGGCCTCTCATGGCGCCGTTTTCGTCTGGTCGATGTATCTCGCCTTCGGGCCGGATGGGTACATCCGCTATGGGCTCGAGGATCCCCTCGCGGCGCTTGCCAGCCGCATCGTCAATCTCAACGAGCAGCTGCACAATCCACCTTGGGCGAACGAGTGGATCGTCGATCAGGCGCGACGGCATCGCATCGACGGCGCCCTCGTTCTTCGACCCCACGGCATGCGCGCGGCCGCCACGGGCAAACGTTTTGTGGAGGACGCGCTGGAGCGGGCTGGTATCCCGGTCTTTCCGGTTCATGCCGACGTCGTCGACTCGCGTGGATGGGATCCCGAGGCTATGCGCACCGCAGTCGCGCAGTTCATCGACGGGCGTGTCTTGCAATGAAGAACGCGCCGGTAGTCGCGTCGGAGTCCCGTCATTGGGTGGTGTCGTTCGCGGGCGCCCTGGCCGCGCTCTTCGCGATGCAGATGGGCAATCTGGGATTTTCGCCGCTCTTGCCCTCCATTCAACGCGACCTGGCAATGAGCTTCACGCAACTGGGGCTGTTCACCGGAATGTACGGGCTGCTCGCGCTCGCCATGAGCGTGCCGGCCGGATTTGCGGCGCACCGCTTTGGCGAGAAGCGCACGCTCATCTGCGGCCTTGTTGTCGTGGCCATCGGACTCGCGATGCTCGGCCGTGCGGCCGACGCGGGCGAGGGTCTCATCTGGCGCGGCCTCTGGATCACCGGTTACCGCTTCGCGTTCGTCAACGTGCTCGTCGCGGTCGCGTTGACGTGCCCACCTTCCCTCAAGGGACGTTCGATGGGCGTCGTCGGCGCGACCTCGTCGCTCGCCTCGATCATCGGCTCGCCGGCCGGCGGCGCGCTCGAGCGGGAGTTTGGATGGCGGCTCGCCGTGCTCGGTTACGCCGCAGCGGCCTTGGTCGCCGCGGTCGTGTTCGCGGCGCTCTATCGTGCGGCGGGCCGGCCAATCCAGGCGCCGGCGGGGCCCCACGCGATTGCCCAGGATCCGGTCAGCGCCACAGCGCGCAGTGCATTTCAGACCCCCATCGTCTGGGTGCTGGCACTGGTCCTTGGCCTCGGTGGCGTCGGTCAGTTCAGTGTCACCTTCTTTGTGCCCTCCGTTGCGCGCGGGGTCTTCGGGCTCGATGCCGTTGGCGCCGGGATCATCATCAGCACGGGCTACGCCGGCGCCATCATCGCTAATCTCGCGATCGGGACGCTGATGGACCGCTACGACAAGTGGCGAATCCTGGCGGTGATGTTCAGCATCCACGTCGTGGCGTCTCTCGCCATGACCGTGCCGAACCTCCTCACATTCCGGGTTGCGTCGGCTCTCGTGCTGGCGATCGGATTCACGGCCGTGAACCAGCTGTACGGCATGGCCGGCGACGTCATGCGTGGACGAGAGGTCGGGAACGTCATGGGCGTGGTGAGCCTCGGAGCCGGGGTCTTCGGCTACCTGGGCCCACAACTCTTCGGGGCGCTTCGCGACTGGACCGGTGGCTTCGCGGCGGGCTTCTATGCCGTTGCCGCGGCGGACGCCATCACGCTCCTCATCATCCTCACTCTTCACCGACAGGTGCGCCGGCGCGGCGACGCGCGCGCCGAGCGTGTGTGAAGTTCAATCAACTCAGGAGAATGTGACCATGACTTACAAAAGCATCGGTGTTTTGGCGATAGCCGGGATGGCGCTCGTCGGGAGCGGGAAGGTGGAGGCGGCTCGACCGCAGCAACCGGCGCCGGCCGCCACAGCCAACGTCACTGCTGACACGCCCATCGGCAGCGGACCTTACAAGGCCATCATGGAAGTCGATCGAGGCCTGCCCACGCATACGGTTTACCGGCCGGCGGATCTCGATGCGCCTGGCTCGACGAAGATGCCGATTGTAGCGTGGGGTAATGGTGCCTGCGCCAACGCGGGCAATGCGTTCCGCGATCACCTCTCGGAAGTGGCCAGCCACGGATTTCTGGTGATCGCCGTCGGCCCGCCTGTCGCGACGGCACCGCGTTCGACCGCACCGCCACCGGCCGCGGCCCCTGCTGCGGCCCGCGGCGCTGCTCCGGCCGGGGCTCCGCGCGTGCTGCCCCCACCAGCGACTCACACCGTGCAGTTGATCGAGGCCATCAACTGGGCCATCGCCGAAAACAGCCGGCAGGGCAGCCCGTACCGCGGCAAGCTCGACACGTCGAAGATTGCCGTCGCAGGCCAATCCTGCGGCGGCGTGCAGGCGATCGAAGCCTCGGCCGATCCTCGCGTCACCACCAGCCTCATCTGGAACAGCGGCCTGCTCCCGCAACCCACCGACATGGCAGGCGGCAAGACGATGTCCAAGGACGATCTGAAGCTGATTCACGCACCGATCTTTTATGGCTCCGGCGACGAGTCGGATGTGGCCTTCCCCAACGCCAACGACGACTTCGAGCGCATCAATCACGTGCCAGTGTTTCGCGCCTACGAGAAGGGCATCGGTCATGGCGGTACGCATCGGCTGCCGAATGGCGGCGATTTCGGTACGGTTTCGGTCGCGTGGCTGAAGTGGCAGATGAAGGACGACCGCGAGGCCGCGAGGATGTTCCAGGGCGCGCAGTGCGGGCTCTGCACCGACACGAAGTGGGTGGTCAGCAAGAAGCAGATCGACTGAGCCGTCAGGCCATTCGAGCGCCACCGCGCCGAACATGGCGTTTCCTGAACATGAGCGATGACCTCGTTGGAGCGCCGACGCGGGGCCAGTGCTTGAAGAACCCTCGGGGCTGGCGCGGTCAATTGCGTTTGGCGTGCGGCGTCGTGCTCCCGTCTGTTCGACGCAGGACCCACTTGATGGCTTCGAGAAACATCGTCCGCACGTCCGGATTGTCGAAGTTCTCCTCGACATGTCCGAACGCTGAGTAGAAGACGCGGCCCTTGCCATACATCTTTGACCACGCCAGAGCGAAATCGTGGTCGGGTCTGACCTGCTGTCGCCCCTCGTAGTCGAGCTTCGTCTCATCCATGCGCAACAGCACGTTCACCTTGTCGCGTGAGAACGTCTCCACTCGGGCCGTGTACATCTCGTCCATCAGCGTGAACTCCTTGGGGAAGTGCCGCGTCGCGGGGAACGAGGGATCCTCGTTGATGATCGCGGTATCGCTCACCCACCAGGGATGATGCAGAAACTCACCGCTGCCGCTTCCGCCGCGCTCACCTCGGCCCGCTCGCGATGATGGGCCGCCGTCACTTGTTGCAGAATAGGGGCGGCCGGCCGCCGGCCCTCCACCTGTGGAACTTCGTCACCTTCGCTACTTCGTCGCCGTCGCTGAGGAACTGAACTACACCCGCGCTGCCGCGCGCCTGAAGACGGCGCAACCCTCGCTCAGCCAGCAGGTCATGCAGCTCGAACGCCATGTGGGCACACCCTTGCTCGTGCGCACCAAGCGCCGTGTCCGGCTGACGGCCGCCGGTCGCGTGTTCTTCCGCGAGGCTCGCGCCATCCTGGCGCACGCCGACAGGGCCGCGGAACTCGCCACCGACGCGGCTCGCGGCCGGAGCCGCGAGCTCTCGCTCGGCATGATGCCCGCGGCCGAAACCGTCATCCTCCCGAAGCTGATGCCGCTCGTCGCCGCGCGGCTGCCGCACTTGCGTCTGGCGTTGCACAGCGTCGGATCGTTTCAGGACCAGTTGGCGAGCCTCCGCAGCCACACCGTCGATCTCCGCCTTCCTGTGGGGACCGATCGACGAACCCGACCTGGTCGTTGACGCGCTCTACGACGAGCGGTTCGTTGTCGTGCTGCCCGCGACCCATCGGCTCGCGAAGGCGAAGGCCGTCGCCATGCACCAGTTGGCCGACCTGCCCGGTGTCGTGGCGTCGGGCCGCACATCGCCCTCCCTTCGCAACGCCATGGCGGAGCTGTACGAGCGTGCCCATGCGCGGCTTCGGCCGATGCAGGATGCGGACAACGTGCTCGGGCATCTGAACATGGTGCGCGCGGGCCTGGGTTTTGCCGTCCTCCCCGAGTACGTGCGCGCGATTCTGCCGGCTGGTGTCGTGGCGACCGAACTGGACTGGCACCCGGCGCCGACCGTGTCGGTCGTGGTCGCCCATCTCAAGGACGGTCAGTTGCCGATCGTCGCGAAATTCAAGTCGGTGCTTCGGGAAGCGCTCGGTCTGAGCCCTGGGAGTGGTGGCGGCCGCCGCCGCGCGTCCGCGCCGGGGAAGGCCACGCCATCTCCGACTCGGCGTCGCGCTCAGCGACCCGTGAAATGAGGAGGCCGCTTGTCGAAGAGTGCTGCGACCGCTTCTCGGTGATCCGCGGTGTCATGGAGGCGGGCCTGCTCAGCCGCCGACGCATCGAGGACTGACGCCAAGCTGCCCCGTGTGCTCTCGCGCACGAGTCGCTTCATGGCCCGAACCGCCTGCGGGGGATTCGCGGCGATCCGATCTGCTAGCTGTCCGGCTGACGCGATGAGCGCGTCAGGAGCCACGACGTCGGACACCAGTCCCCATGCGAGGGCCGTGTGCGCGTCGATGGCGTCGCCGGTGAATCCCATCTCTGCGGCTCGTGACCAGCCGACGATCCGCGGCAGCAACCACGCCCCACCGGTGCCGGGAATGATGCCCAGCTTCACGAAGCTCTGCGCGAAGGTCGCCGTCGACGACGCGAGGCGCAGATCGCACATGCAGGTGAGATCAAAGCCGGCGCCAAGCGCCGGACCGTTGACAGCCGCGATGATGGGTACCTCGAGGGCAGCGAGCGCTCGAGGGATGCGCTGGATGCCGCCACGATACTGGCGTTCGACGTCCTCAGCGTTTCCGGCGAACATCCCCGTCTTGTCGCGCATTTCACGGACGTTGCCCCCGGAACAGAACGCCGGCCCCGCACCGGTCAGGATCACGGCCCGCACCTCCGGGGCGGCATTGATGCGCGCGACGGCGTCTTCAAAGGCCGCGAACAGATCGTCGCCCGCGAGCGCGTTGCGCGTCGCGGGATCGTCGAGCGTCAGAGTGACGATGGGATCGTGCCGGTCGAATCGCAGGCGGGCGGCGGTCATGACAGCCTCGCTGGGCCGTTAGACGCGGGCGGCCGGTTGCGCGGTGTGCCGCCGCAACACCGGTAGCACGCGCTCGGCGTTCTCGTGAAAAATTCGCGCTGTCACATCGTCGGTGTACCCGAGCTCATCCCACTCGCGGAAGATGCGCTCGTACGGCAGGCTCGGGTAGTCGCTGCCGAACATGATCTTGTCCTGCAGCGCGACCGCGGATGTCCACCTTGAGGCTGCGCGGGGAAGTACTTCGGCGCCCAGCCCGACATCTCCCAGTACACATTGCCCTTGTGCAGGGCGACGGCCGTCGTCTCGTCGACCCACGGCCAGCCCGGGTGCGCCATGATGATCGTGAGGTCCGGAAAGTCGGCGGCGAGTTCGTCGATCGCGGCGGGATGCGCGTGGCGGAGCTTGCGCGCCCATGCCGCCGGGCATGCCGGCGCCCATGCCGGTCGTGCCGACATCGATCATGACCGGCACGTCGCAGCGCGGTGATCGTCTCGAACAGCGGGTAGAAGCGCCGGTCGTTGACCGCGAAGTGCTGCATGATCGGATGGAAGTGGAAGCCGAGCATGCCGAGGTCTTCGACGGCGTGCCGCGCTTCGCTGATGGCTGCTTCGCCCTTGACCGGCTCGACCGCGCCCCAGCCTGGATGATGCGGTCCGGATGCCGCTTCCACATGCCGGCGACGTAGTCGTTGGAGCACGGCGGCGTCGCCGACGGTCGTCTCGAGGTCGAGCGCGACGAGGCAGGCTTCGACGCCCGCGTCGGTGAACTCGCGCGACGCACGTCCTCCTCGGACTTGGCCTCCCACTCGCGCTTCCAGTAGCTTCGCCAGCGCGTCCGACGTACGGCCCCTGGCACGTCGATCCACTCGCTGCGTGCCGGGATAGCAGTGCAGGTCGATGATGCGCATGACGGTGTCGCTCAGATCTGCGCTCGGTGGCGCTGCGCGTCGAGCCGTTCGACCAGCGCCTTCTTCGACACCTTGCCGAAGGTCGAGAGCGGGAAGTCCTCGCAGGACCTCGAGCCGCTCGGGCAGCTTGAACTTGGCGATCTCCTTGTGCGAGCAGGAAGTCGACCAGCTCCGTCGAACGTGAGCGTCGCGCCGGGCTGCAGCACCACGCAGGCGCACATCCGCTCGCCCAGCACCGGGTCGGGCATCGGCACGCAGGCGACGTTCTGCACCGCCGGGTGCGAGAGGATCAGGTTCTCGATCTCCTCGGCGCTGATCTTCTCGCCGCCGCGGTTGATGAGGTCCTTCTTGCGGCCCTCGACGACGTAGTTGCCGCCCGAGGGATGCTGCCGCATCAGGTCGCCCGAGCGGTAGAAGCCGTCCGGCGGTGAACGCGCGCGCGTTGTAGCTCGGGCACGCCGTAGTAGCCGCGCAGCGTGTAGGGGCCGCGGCAGGCCAGCTCGCCGACCTCGCCGTCGGGCCACCTCGTTGCCGTCGTCGTCGAGCAGCCTCACCTCGTCGTCCGGCGCAGACCGGGCGGCCGACAGGTCTCGAGCCGCACGTCCTCGGGGTCGTCGAGGCGCACGAACATCAGCAGGCCTTCGCCCATGCCGAAGTTCTCCTGCACGAAGCCGCTGCGGAATCAGCTCGGCTGGCGTGCGCAGCCGCGTCTCGGGCTGCAGCGCTGGCCGCCGCTCTGGATCATGCGCGACAGAGACAGGTCGTAGCGGCGTGAACGGCCGGGTCGTTGATCAGGCGGATCAGCAGCGCCGGCACGACCTGGAGGTGCGTGACGCGATGCTGCTCGATCAGCGCGAACATGTCGTGCGGCCGCGTGCTGGTGCTGCAGCACGACCTTGGCGCCGTGAAGAAGAAGCCCTGGATGCCCGGGCAGGCGAGCGGCAGGTTGTGCGCGATCGGCAGCACGACGCAGCAGCACCGACTCCGTCGTCGACGCCGCATACCGACGCCGCCGCCTTCGAGTTGTAGGCGTAGTCGTTGTGCGTGCGCGGGAATCAGCTTCGGGATGCCGGTGGTGCCGCCCGAGAGCTGGAAGATGCACGGGTCGGTCGGATCGATCGCAGATCGACGCGAGCTCGGCGATGCGACGAGCTGGCGGCGCCGCGCGATCAGCTCCTGCAGCGAGTGCAAGCCCGGCCGGCGCGTCGCCGAGCACGAGCCGCAGCTGCAGGCGCGGCGTTCTCGGCCTGCACGCGCTCGATCACCAGGTCGCGAAGTCGAAGTCGCGCTGCCGGTCCGGGTACGACGCACGCGCAGGCGCCCGGACAGCTGCGACGAACTGGCTGATCTCGGCGATAGCGGTGCGTCGAGCAGCGCCGCGATCGGGATGGCGCCGATCTTCTGCAGCGCGAAGTACAGGATCACGAACTCGGCGACGTTGGGCAGCTGCACGGCACGACGCGGTCGAGCGGCTGCAGGCCGAGGTCGAGCAGGTTCAGCGCCAGGTTGTCGTGACAGCGCGTCGAGCTCGGCATAGGTGAAGCGGCGCTCGCCGTCGATCGAGCGCGATCGCGCTCGGCGAACCTGCGCGAACACCGTCGCCGAACTCCTGCGGCCAGCGACCGGTCGCGCCAGTAGCCCGCGCTCGCGGTAGCGCGCGGCGAACTCCGGCGGAAAGGGAACGACACCGTCGAGCATGCGTGCGCTCCTCAGGTCGAGCTGGTGAAGCCGCCGTCGATGACGACGATCTCGCCGGTGACGAAGCGGTTGCCGGTGATCAGCCGACAGCATCGTCTCGGCGACATCGTCGGCGGTGACGCAGCGCTCGAGCGGCGTGGCCTTGGCGCGCTCGCCCATCAGCTCGTCGTACTTGTCGCTGAGCATGCGCTCCATCCAGTCGCCTTCCATCCAGCCCGGCGCGACCGCGTTGACGCGGATCTCCGGCGCCAGATTCCAGGCGAGCGTCTTGGTCAGGCTGACCACCGCGGCCTTGCTCGCCGCATAGGGCAGCGGCTGCGGGCCGGGGCGCAGGCCGACGATGCTGGCGGTGTTGACGATGGCGGCCGCTGCGCGCGCGCTTGAGCAGCGGCACGGCCGCGCGCGTGACCTGGAACAGTGCCGCGCACGTTGACGGCGAAGACGCGGTCCCACTCCTCGACGGTCATGGCGTCGAGGTCCTTCGGCGGCTTCCGGTCGACGGTGGTGCCGGCGTTGTTGACCAGCGCGTCGAGCCGGCCGAACCGTGCCTCGATCTCCGTCGACCATCGCGCGCACCGCGGCGTCGTCGCTCACGTCGCACGCGACGAGCAGGGTCGTTCGCGCCGGCGGCTTCGGCCTCAGCTGCCGTCTCGCGCGCGGCGTCCGCGCTGCGGCGTAGTTGATCGCGACGTCGTAGCCCGCGGTCGCGAGCGCCAGCGCGGCGCTGCGGCCGATGCCGGTCGACGCCGCCGGTGACGAGGGCCACCGGCCGGCCGGATCGCAAATCGGAAGTCAACGACTCAACTCCATGTCAGACGCGTTGAGTCTTACTCACATGACGTAGACTATGCAAACTCGTCGCGACGGGAGGATCTTCGTTCATGACATCACCACTGCCTGGGATCGTGAGTCCCTATTGCGTTCGGTCTGGTGACGGCGAACGCTACGCCTTCGGAGGCCAGCTCGCGACCGTCGTTGCGCGCCTGTCGGATACCGGCGGACTGCTCGAGGCGGTTGTCGTGTCCGGTGGGCAGGGCGCGGTCTTTCCGGCTCATCGGCACACAAAAGGTCACGAGGCGCTACTTGTTCTCGATGGCCGGCTGAATCTGATCCTCGGCGCCGACACGTACGATCTGGCGCCAGGCGATTACGCCAGTATTCCGCCTGGCATCACTCACGCGTACGAAATGCACGGGCACTACGCGCGCGTCCTGCAGTGGACCGTCGGTGGAGCCAGTGCGGCGCTCTACGCCGCCGTTGGTGCCCCGACCGGCGCTGTCGCCCACGATGACCGATCGTCGCAGACGATCGACTTCAGCCGGCTGGCAAGCGCGAATGCGGACACCGAAATCGTGCCCGCCGGCAGTGCGGCCCGGGCGTCAGACGCCACGATGAATCGCTCGCCCGACCAATCGGTGCCCTACGTCCTGGCTGCGGGCGACGGCGAGCGCCTGCTCGCTGGCGATCAACTATTCACGTTTCTCTCCGATCAGCGGAACACCAACGGCGCCTTTATCACCGTATCCACCATCGGCCCGGCCGGCGAGAAGATCCCGAATCACTTTCACAAGAAACACACCGAGACCTTCTTCTGCACACACGGCGCAATGACGATGTGGGCGGACGGCCAGGAACTCACGCTGCATCCCGGGGACTTCCTGCACGTGCCAGCGGGCACCGTCCACGCGTATCGCCTCGATGCGCCGTACACGCGGTTCGTCGGTTTGCTGTCGCCTGGGCTCTTCGAACCGTTCTTTCGCGCCATGTGCGAGCCGTACGATGGCCACATCTTTCCTGCCGTCCCCGGTCCCGTGCGTTTCGATCGTGTGATCCAGCACCTGCACGAGCTTGATCTGGTCCTGGTTGATCCGCCGGCCCGACCGCTTGGAAACTGACCCATGACGGTCGACGCGGTCAAACGCATCCTGGATGTTCCCTTCGCGGCGCCGAGCGATCACCAACTACGGGCGGACCTCTATCTGCCCGGGACGCCGCCGCGCGGCGTCCGGTCATTCTCTGGTTACACGGAGGAGGCTGGCGATTTCGGGGATCGCAAACTCGGTCCCGACCTCGCCCGCCATTTTGCGTCGCGGGGATTTGCGATGGTGAGCGTGGACTATCGCCTCAGCTCACAGGCGGTCTTTCCGGCTCAGGTGGAAGACGTCAAGACCGCGATCCGATGGGTTCGCCACGTGGCCGATGCGTACGGCTTCGACCGAGATGCCATAGGGCTCTTTGGATTGTCGGCCGGAGGGCACCTCGCGGCCATTGCGGCGCTTTCGCCAGCCGGCATGTTCGAACCGGCGGATCGGCTCTACGCTGACCACGGCAGCGGTGTCCACGCTGTTGCGGACGGATACGGTCCTACCGACTT
Organism: uncultured Alphaproteobacteria bacterium; assembly: GCA_963731855.1. Lineage (GTDB taxonomy): Bacteria > Pseudomonadota > Alphaproteobacteria > Rhizobiales > Rhodomicrobiaceae > R-RK-3. The sequence goes on from CAVSXH010000009.1 coordinate 754,516, forward strand.
CCTCGCCATCGATGCGCATCGAGCAGCGACGACCGAGCAGCCCTGCGACGACCCTGAGGCGCTTCAGTTGCCGGATAGCCCGAAAGCGGTGGACCCGAGTTCCTTCGAGTCGTCGCTCATTGGCACACCGATTGAGCGTCGCCCGGACCTTGTGCAACGGGCCTGCCCCGCTCACCTACGTCACCTCCGGGCACTCCTCCGTTCCTCATCCTGCACGGGCTATCGGACTCAGTCGTGCCGGTGCAGCAGAGCCGGCTCCTGACGACGCGTTAGTGACAGCAGGCGGTGAGGTTACGCTGTGTCTCATCGACGGCCTGGGCCACGGCTTCCTCAATCGCACCGCCCTCGACGATGGCGGACCGCGGACGGCGGAAATTCACCGATACGATGACGGCAGATCGAGCGTGATCGCCGAACGACGTTCGGTATTTCGGACGGTCGAAGAGTTCTTCAGGGGCCATCTCGTCCAGAGATCACATCTGGCGACGACGACCTCCAGCGCAACGATCTTTGAAGAACGCGCGCGGCCACGTCGAAGACGCCGGCGCGTTCTCGACCGCCACGGCTCGGCGCCCGCCTGGCCGCGCGACTCCGCACGTCCATGCGGAACGGACCCGCCAGCTCGTCGAGGTTCGTGCGGTTGAAGAACGTGTGCGGCAGGCCGTCGATCAGCCGCAGCGTGACGTCGTTACCGGCCGCGGCGAGCGCTTCGTAGAGCAGGACGCTCTGGTCATGCGGCACGGAGTTGTCGGCCAGGCCGTGCATGATCAGAAACGGCGGCGCGCTCCGGTGACGTAGGTGAGCGGGCTCGCCTGCGCGCACCTTGTCGGGCACGGTCTGGATCGCCGCGCCGACGAGCCGCGACTCCGGCGACGTCGGCGACGTCGTGCGGCTCGCCGCCGCGTCCGCCGCGACCCGGGCCTGGCGCCGCTGCCCGGAGCTGCCGCGCCGGTGACCTGCACGCCCCGTACCGCCGCGCGCGCCGCGTCGGTCACGACGCCGCCGCGCATCGGCGGCGCGCCCACGAGCGCGGCGCAGCGGCTGCAGCGTCGCCGTCTCCGCTTCGCGTCTGGGCGTCCATCACGTGAACATCGTCGGCCCGTACGCGTCGAGCACGCAGGTGCACCGCGCTCGATTGATCGAGGTTGTCGTCGCCTTCGAACGTCCCTCGCGGCGCGAGGCCGGCCACCGCCGCGAGATGCCCGCCGGCCGACGTTCCCCACAGGCAGATTCGCGTCGGGATCGAGGCTGTGCGTGCGGCGTTGCCTCCGCAGCCAGCGGACGGCCGTCTTCACGTCCTCGGCGTTGTTCGGGAACGTGACCGGTCGGCGTCAGGCGGTACTCGATCGACGCCATCGCGAAACCGTCCTGCGCGAAGAAGCGCTTGAAGTCCGGGCCCGTCGTCCGAGTGCCGCCGCTCCAGCCGCCGCCGTGCAGGAACACGATGACCGGCAGGCGCGCCGTGCGCCCTGCGGCCGATAGAGATCGAGCAGGAGATCCTTGCCGTCGCGCGACGGCGTAGGTCAGCGTCTCGCACGATCGCACTGCGGCGCCTGCGGCGTGGCGCCGCAACTGCAGCGCGGCTGATGCCGACGGCGAGCGCGCAACGCCAGAGCAGTCGACACCGGGCGACTCGGCCCTCACAGGAAATCCTCCGCCTTCGGCTTGAGCGCCATCGCGCGACGCAGCTCCGGCGTGATCTCGCGGCTGATCGGCAACGCCGCAGAGCGCCTGCGCGTGCGCCAGTAGCGCGGCGCGCTCGGTGACGCCGTCGTCGATTCTGGCCTTGCGTCCACACCGGATCCTGCGGCGGCAAGCGGCAGCGTCGGCCCGTGCACGTCGAGCGGATAGCCGTCGGGTCCCCGCGCCGCTCATCATCAATGTGCGGAACATGTCGTTGCCGCCGCGGCCGGCCGCCCGCGCGCCGCCTGGACCGCCGCGTGCTGCCGCGCCTCCGCGGCACCCCTCCGCGTGCTCCGGCCGGTGGCCCGCCTGGTGCTGCGCCGCGTGCCGCTGCCGCCTGCCGGCCGACGCCGTTCTGCCCGTTGCCGCCGCGCGTGAAGAAGTTCTCGAAGATGCCCGGCGTGAGAAATGCCGCGAAGCGGTTGTACGCCTGCGCGAGTTTGAACCCGTGCAGATTGCGCGGCGGCGCCTGAAAGTAGTCGCCGGTCCTTGAGCGAGCACGGCCTTGCCGTACGCCCAGCCGAGCGTCTCGCCGTCCACGCCCAGAAAGTTCTCGAAGTGACGGGCGTGGAAGTGCGCGCGGCACACCCGGACCCGGCCCGCCCTCGGTCATGATGAACAGGAAGTTGCCGTTCGTATTGGCGTTGCGTGCAAGGAACGTGTTGCCGCCGAATCGCTCGCCGCCGCCATCGAGCAGCACGTAGGGTCCGGCAGTGGAGGGCAGCACCAGATTCGTCACTCGAACGGCGGCCGGCCTCGCCGCCGGCGCCGGTACCAGCTGAAAGTCGCCCGCGTCGGCCGCCTCGGCGAGCTTGCCCGGCGGCAATCGCGCGGCACCGCGCCGGTGGCCGCCGGCGTCGCGGACGTTGTGCGGCGCGCCCATCGCCACAAACGCCGCGCCGACGCGGTCGTTCATCGTGTACAGCGCAATCTGCGAGCGGTCCGACTTCATCGTCCACCCGTGCGGCGTGCCCGGCGGGATGTTGGCGAAGTCGCCGCGCATCATCGTCCAGCGCTTCGCCGTCGAGTTCGAGCTCGACTTCGCCGCCGAGCACGAGGAACGCCGCGTGACTGCTGCGATGGAGATGCCGCGGCATGGCGGCGCCGGTGCGACCGGTGAACGTCGCCAGCTCGTAGACGTCGGCCGTATCGATGGGGCGCGCGGCCCGCGTCATGACCTGGCCGCCGACGGCATGGTACTCGCCCGCATCGGCCGGCAGCACGTACATGCGCCTCGCACCGGGCAGCCGGCCGACGATCGGCCGCGCCTCGGCGCCGCTCACCTCGACTGGATTGAGGATGTAGTCGGGGGCCTCGACGGCGGTTTGAAGAGCGGCAGCGATCGGATCGCGGCCGAATGTCAGTCCGAAGAGTCCCGACGTGGCCGCCAGTCCCGCCGTGCCCAGAAACGCGCGCCTGCTACTCTCACTCATCTCATCTCTCCCGATGGCTGATGCCGGTATTCGATGTCCGATGAATGACCGATGTCAGATGTCAGGAGTCTCACTGATCCTGCCAGTATTTGCAACGCCTTCTCATGACTCGTGAGCGCCAGCACAAGTCACGCGGCCATCACGGGCCTTGGCCGTGAGACGTGTCATATCTCAGAAATGGCCGTTTGAACGATGACAGGGATCGCTCGCGTATCGCGAGCGATCCCCACTGCACAGCCCTACCGCCTCGACGCTGCTGCGGCCGCGGGCTTCTTGGCCCCCTTCTTGACAGCTTTCGCGGGCGCCTTGGCGTCATCGCCGTCCTCGTCCTCGTCACCCTCCGGGTGAGCGGCTGATGCGGCGCTTTCATTGATGCCGCCTTCCGCGAGAGATGTCAGCTTTTCGTCGGCCGCCTTCTCTTCGTCGAGAATCTCCTCGAGCAGGCCGGCCGCTTCGTCGTGGCCCATGGCTTGGCCCACGCGACAAGCGTGCCATAGGCGGCCATCTCGTAGTGCTCCGCGCGCTGGCCGGCCGCAATGAGGCACGCATCCATGGTGTCGTCATCGAAGTCTTCTTCCATCACCGACTTGCCTTCTTCGATGATGCCGGCGATGCCGTCGCAGTGCTTGCCGCGGACCTTCTCGTCGAGCGACGCGAAGACCTGTTCGAGCTTGTCGACATGGCCTCGCGTCTCTTCGAGGTGCGCTTCAAACGCGTGACGCAGAGCGTCGGCCGTGGCGGCCTTCGCCAGCTTCGGCAGCGCCTTCATCAGTTGCTTTTCGGCGTCGTAAGCGTCACGCAGTTCGTCGAGAAACGCGTCGTGCAAAGTGCCTTGTTCAGCCATGTTCGTTCTCCTCAGTGCTTGTTGGTCTACAAGGGGTTGTGCAACCGGCTACACGCGCGGGGGATCGGTTTCGCGCTCGAAATGCCGGTGCTTGCCGAGGGCCGTCACGAAATCCTCAACGGCTGCATCCGCGTCGTCGTCGGCACCCACGATCAGGCCAGGATCGGCGTCACCGGAGGGGAGAACGGCCGGAATGCCGCTCTTGTCCAGAAGCAGCGTCGCGCCACCCAACGACGAGGATCGGCTTGCAGTGGCGGTACTGGTCCTTCAGGAATTCCAGAACCCGGCCGTCTGCCGCGAGTGCCTTCGACGCAGCCGGTGCCGCTCGGAAGAACGACGGCGTCGAAAAGCACAGACGGCGTCGCTTCAACGGTCGTGTCGACTTGCCTCTCGCCGCCGGTCGCCTTCACGCCGCCGAGCTTCATCCCGACGAGCCGAGGCACGGCGCCACCGCTCAGCAAACGCTGCGCGCACGGCATCGATGCTGGCGCCATCAACACCGTCGGCCACGAGAATCGCCACGCGCCGTCCTCGGATGCCGCCGTCGCCCGGCCGCGCCATGAGCGACAGAGCCGGCGACTTCTTCACTTCCGGCTTCACGTCCGTCTTCGAGCACTTTCGGCATCGGCGCAGGCAGCGTCTTCATTCCGAGACCGTCAGCCACCTGTCGTGCGAGGTCCTCATCGACGTTCATCAGGCCAGAGATCATCCGCTCACGAATGGCCGGCGTCTGGACGCGCGAGAGTTCGAAGCGAAACGCGTTGACGATGTGTTTCTTCTCCGTCTCGGTCTGGCTGTTCAGAAAGAGCCGAGCCTGCGCGTAGTGCTCCGCGAACTTCTCCGGCTTCCCGCGCATCTTGTGCGTGTCATCGGAGAGCGGCTCCGCGAACGACTTGAAAGCCTGCGACGCCCGCTTGAAACGGACAGCCACCGCCGAGCGAATTCGGCTCGTAGCTCACCCGGCCGCGATGAATCGCCTGCCGATGCATGCCATCGCGCTGGTTGTTGTGCACCTGCGCGACTGGCGAGTTGATCGGGATCTCGTGAAAGTTCGGCCCGCCGAGCCGTGAAATCTGCGTGTCGACGTAGGAGTGGATGCGGCCCGGCCAGCAGCGGATCGTTCGAGAAGTCGACACCGGGAACGACGTGCGCGACGCAGAACGCCACCTGCTCCGTTTCCGCGAAGAAGTTGTCCGGATTCCGGTTCAAGACCATCTTGCCGATCGGCGTGACCGGAACGAGTTCCTCGGGGACGATCTTCGTCGGGTCCAGCACATCAAACGAGAAGGCCTCGGCTTGCTCCTCCGTGAAGAGCTGCACGCCGAGTTCGTACTCGGGAAACACGCCGGCTTCGATCGACTCCCAGAGATCGCGCCGATGAAAATCCGGGATCCGCGCCCGAGATCTTCACGGCCTCGTCCCAGACGAGCGAATGCGTGCCCGCCGCCGGGTTCCAGTGGAACTTCACAAAGGTCGACTCGCCGTCGGCGTTCACGAAGCGATACGTGTGCACGCCGAAACCCTGCATCGTCCGGTAGCTTCTCGGGATCGCCCGGTCGGACATCGCCCACATCAGCATGTGGGTGATCTCCGGCATCAGCGAGGCGAAATCCCAGAACGTGTCGTGAGCGGTGCCCGCTTGCGGCATCGCAAAATGCGGCTCAGGCTTCGCGGCGTGCACGAGGTCCGGAAACTTCATCGCGTCCTGGATGAAGAACACCGGCATGTTGTTGCCGACGAGGTCCCAGTTGCCTTCGTCGGTGTAGAACTTCACGGCGAATCCGCGAACATCCCGGGCGGTGTCGGTCGAGCCGCGCTCTCCAAGCACGGTCGAGAAGCGCACAAAGACCGGCGTCTGCTTCCCGGCTTCGGAGAAGATGCTCGCGCGCGTGACGTCCTCGAGCGACTTGTAGCACTCGAAATACCCGTGGGCGGCTGAACCGCGCGCATGAACGATCCGTTCCGGAATGCGCTCGTGATCGAAGTGGGTGATCTTCTCGCGAAGGATGAAATCCTCGAGGAGCGTCGGACCGCGAAGGCCGGCCTTCAGGGAATTCTGATTGTCGCCAACCGGCACGCCCTGGTTCGTCGTCAACACGCGGCCGGTCGAGTCGACGCGCACGCGGTCGAGCGGGCCAACCGTCTTGTTCGAGCCAATCGACCGGCGATCCGCTTCCGAGTTTGTCCGAACCGTTCTTCTCTTGGACCGTGCTCGACCCGACAATGGGATCATCCGGTTTTGCCGACTGTCCCACGGGCGGTTCGGCGTCCGGGCTCCTGGTCATACTCCGCGGTCTTGGTGGTGTTGAACGGGAACTGACCGGCAAGCGTCTCGGTGCCCGCCATCTTCGCGGTGAGATCGTCGAGCGAGTCCCCCGATGCATCAGGACTTGCCGGGCCTGAAACCGTGGCGCGGCTGTTCGGATCCAGTTCAGATGCAGGGTTCTTCTTCGAGTTCTTCGCCTTGGCCATGTCGTGCTCCTGTCGTGGGTGAACCGCAGTCTGGTGACCCGGACCAGATGTTCGGGCTCGGAGAGAGCCACGGCGCTTTGAGCACGAACGGTGCCAGGGAGAATTCCGAGACGCGAGAACGGAGGGAAGAACCGAATACCTAAAATGACCCGCGCCCGGGGGCATCGTCACTTCAGGAGGGGCGCGGCGATGTGCCGCCACTCATGGGATGCGCGTCAGCGCATCGCACGAGCGGCGACCCCATCACACTGTGCAACTGCGAACTAGCGGTAGATGTCGGCGCCCCCGGAGCTGCGGAAGTCACGCTCCAGTGCGTCGGCGTGCTTCTCATCGCGCGCCTTCGTGCCGATCACGATGCCGCCCTCTTCGAGCCCGCGGCTGTAGGCGGCCGCGCGCTCCTCAGGGATCCCGGCGCCAATCAACGCGCCGATGATTCCCCCGGTCGCCCCGCCGGCCCCCGCGCCGGCGAGCGCCGCCGCAATCGGGCCCGCGACGACGAGTCCCAGACCTGGCACCACGACTGACGTGCCGACGGCAAAAATCGCGGCCAGCGCGGCGCCCACGCCACCACCAATCGCGCTGCCTTTGCCGAATCCTTCGGCGGCCTTCGTGCCGCCCGAAAATTCGGTTCCGGGTGTGGCGTCGCCGAAATGCTTCTTCCGCGTCTCATCGGTCATGAGCACATCGATATCGTCTGCCTTGTAGCCATGTGAGTCGGTGAGACTCCGATACGCACGTTCGGCAGATTCCCGAGAGTCGTACATGCCCGTCACATATCCCGACCGATCGCCGAGAGTGCGGCCACGCGCGCCGTCGGTCTCGTCCATGACGTCGTTGGTGGCCTGACGCGCCCGCCCTTCAGCGTGTCTCAACGTTCTCCCTCGCGCTCCATCGCGCGATTGCCGGTCATCGCCCCGTGGCGTCCTTGACGGCGCCTTTCACGCGCTGTCCGAACGCCGAGGCTTCTTCTTTGATGGTGTCGTCGTTCTTGCGGTTATCCATGTGCGGTGTTCCTTCTCTGGGAAGGATCGAACCAATTGCAAGGGACATTCCACCGCTACGAGAAGCATCCCTCCGGGAGGTCACGGTCAGCAGCTGAGCTACGCACGACACACGTGGTCGCTGGTCCTTCCAACAATCAGTAGCGTCGGCGTGCTCTCGGGCGAACTCTTCGGCGGACTTTCGGGCACGTGCCTTGCTCTGAAGCTTCCTTCCATGGAAGGGCCATCCATTCACTTGGCGGCCGAGCAACTGCGTCCGTTCGTCAACCGTCGCGTCCGAGACGTCTCGGGCAACAGCCGGATCGGCATCGAGCGGCTTCGTAGTGCCCGCGTGAAGGAGATCTTCGCCTGGGGCAAGCACCTGGTCTTTCAGTTCGATCGCTTCGCGCTCCGCGTGCACTTTCTGCTATGGGGCACGTTTGCGGCAACCGTTCAACGCCGATCGGTGACAGGAGACTACCGGCGCAGCGGGGCGCCCAGGCTCGTGCTCACCTTTACGAATGGCGAGATTACGATCTGGAGCGCATCGCTCAGGATTCTCGAGAGTTCTGACGCTCGGTCGGAGTACGACTTCAGCGGCGACGTGATGTCCCCAGCGTGGAATCCGGCAGCGGCGTTGATTAAGGCGCGCGCCTGTCCTCACGCCGAGATCGCGGACGCTCTCCTCGACCAGAGCGTGTTCGCGGGCGTCGGCAACATCATCAAGAACGAGGTGCTCTTTCGGACGCGCACGAGTCCGTTCTCGCATGTGGGGCGGCTGTCGGATCGAAAGCTCCGGGCCATCGTGGAGGACGCGCGGGTCTTCTCGTACCGGTTTCTGGAACTGCGGCGTGCGTTCGCCCTTCGCAAGCATCTCGAGATCTATGGCAGAAGCCACTGTTCCGTGTGTGGCGGTCCAGTGGCTCGCCGCATCCACGGCCAGCGCAGCCGTCGCAGTTTCTTCTGCCGCCGATGTCAGCGCGTCAGTGTCGCGGCCGTGGCGACGGGCCAAACTATTCGCGGACGCCACTCAAGTCGTCGGACATGACGGGAACGGCTGTTCTACCAGTTGTCTGGCACATCAACGTAGGAACCGTCGAGTTGCTTCACCGACGGGCAGCCCAGTAACCGCAGGGTGCGATCGAGGTCATCGCGGAGGATCTGAACCGCCCGCGTGACGCCTGGGCGTCCGGCGCCGGCGAAGCCGTATGCGTAGGCCCGTCCGATCAGCACGGCGACGGCGCCCATACAGAGCGCCTTCGCGATATCGCCGCCCCGGCGAATCCCGCCGTCGACAATCACGATGCCCTGCGTGCCGATGGCACGCACGATCGCGGGCAGCGCCCGCACCGTCGGATAGCACGTGTCGAGTTGCCGTCCGCCGTGGTTGGACACGATCACGCCGGCGGCTCCCGCGTCCATCGATCGGCGAGCGTCCTCGGCCGTCAGCACGCCCTTCATCAGCATCGCGCCAGGCCACGCCGCGCGAATCCAGGTCAGGTCCGACCAGTCCACAATCGACTGTGCGAGCATCTGACGCACGTCACCGGCGCGGGCCGGCCCTGATCCGGGAAGGACGATATTGGGATAGTGCATGACGGCCGGGCGATCGCCGATGAATCCGGCGAGCCAGCGCGGATGGCTCAACAGGTTCGGAAGATACGGAAGCTTGTTGAGAATGCCCGGGCCCATGAGCGCCGCCGCGCCGTTACGGACGTCCCGCTCCCGCAGGCCTGGCGTGTTGGTATCGATCGTCACCGCGAGCACTCGCACGCCCGCTTGCCACGCTCGGGCCAGAGTCGCTTCGACAACCGCTCGGCCGCCCGCCAAGTAGAGCTGATACCAGAGCGGGCCGGCCGCGGCCGCCACATCTTCCACCCTGCTGCCGGAGAAACTGGTCAGCACGTAGCCCACGCCGGTTTGCTTGGCCGCGCGGGCCACGCCTACCTCGGTATCTGGATGAAAGAGCCTCGTGTATCCGATGGGTGCCAGCAGGATCGGCGCGTCGAGCGCCGACCCGAGCACGTCCGTCTTCGTGTCGACGGCCGCGAGCCGGACGGCCTGCCTCGGCCGGAACAGCACGTGATCCCAGCTGCTCGTATTCGATCGCAAGGTGACTTCAGCATCCGCGCCGCCGTCGATGTAGTCGAACACCGCTCGTGGAACCCGGCGCTTGGCCAGCGTTCGGAGGTCGCTGATATTGACGGCGCGTTGGAGCTGACGGGCCTTGGACATACGGCAGGGACGCGTCCGCTATCTTCGCCGATCCTTGCTCTACGTCGACACATTTCCGCCAGCGACTCCTGGACAGGACCCGCCAGCACCCGCACCGACTTCGTCGTTGCCTAGCCTTCAGACTCGCGGCGAGTCAGTGTGCGTGGCGGCGGGTGGACGCCGCACGCCGTTACGAGATTAGGCTCAGCAACGCGTAGATGACGATGGCTCCGACGATTCCGAATCCGAGCAACTTCGCGAGGGCGTAAGATCCAAGCAGCTTCAACATGCCCCGCCTGGCTGCAACATCGATACCACCGGAAGGCAAGTTAGTCAGCCCTGATACCAGGTCGGACGTCACCTAAAGTTGGTCGCGCGCGGGGCGACCTATGCTTCCGCGGACCCAGGCCAGCCGCGCAGCCGGTGGCGCTTCGAGCCCCGGATCGCGATCTCCCTCGCTATCGCGCTACCGATGGCCATATCGATTGCATCTGGTGGACCGTGATCGCGTCGAGCGTCGCCGTCCCGCCTTCCGCGAAGACCTTCAGGCCGTTGCTGCCCATCGCCGGGTAGACGAGATCCGTCAAGCACTCGCTCGCCGTCTTCGGCGAACACCTCCACGATCGAGTTGTCCACCAGGATCCTGAGGTTGAGCGTGCCGTCGCGGAGGGTCAGCGGCGCCGAGTGGACGCCGTAGAAGCCGGTCATCTGAGCAGCGGCGGTGCCGGACTTCGTGCGGTCGATGTAGAGACGACGGGCCGCGACGTCGTAGCCGATCACCGTCTCGTCGCCGTTGGCGCCGGTGAGCACCTTGACGCCGAACTTCGACGGCGTCCGCGGGCGGAAGGCGGCTTCGATGTCGAGCAGCGTGCCGGCCGCCGCCAGCTCGACGCTCGCCGGTGAGCGGTTGGTTGGTCTCGCGTTGAGCGGCGTGCGGCGCGGAGCGTGTTGAGCTCGCGCAGGGGCACCTGAAACAGCTCGGGCTGGCCGTTCACCGTCCGCAGCGTGAGCTCGCGCGGCTCGCTCTGCTGGCCGCGCCACCACTGCGGTCGTCGGAACCGTCATTCGACTGCGCGTACTGCCAGTTGTTCAGCCAGCCGACGAACAGCCGCCGGCCATCGGGAGCATTGTCGAACGTGATGCCGGCGTAGTTGTCCTTCCCCCAGTCGAACCACGGCGTGCGTTCGATGCCCGGCCGCGCCGCGAGTGTCCGAGAAGCCGATCTCGTCGACGAGAGATGCGCCCGTTGGCCGTCGTGTTGTCGTCGGTGATGAGGATGCCGCGCCGACTTGCCGGCCAGATCCTGCACGTCCCACGCGACCCAATCGAGCGTGTTGCGCCCATTGCCGGTTGCCGAGCGGACCGTCGCGCCATCGACCACGAGAGTGACGGTCGTTGGGCGTCGTCGTCGCAGCCGCCGTGCCTCCGATCAGGAAGTTGATGTAGCGCCTGGAGATCGTGAATGCCGGCGATGTCAGCGTCCCGGTCGCTGGCGCCGCCGCCGTGGAACGAGTTCACGAGGCGCTGCCCCTTGTAGCCGTTGACCAACGGCTGACCCGTCGAGCGCGCCCTGGGTCGGTCCGTCTCCGAATGCGGTGCCGGTCGCGGTCCAGGTGCCGTAGTCGGCGCGCTCGAAGTCGGCAAACGTCGTGGTTCCGGGAGCGCCGGCGTAGCCGTAACGAGCGTCTTCTTTGAACGTCGTTCCGTCGAACTCACCGATGTAGGCGGCGGTCAGGCTGCCACCCCAGAGACCGCCGGGATTGGTGCTGATGATCATCACCCACTTCTGCCGGGACGGGTTGCCGTCGACATTGAGCGGGAACAGATCGGGCACCTCGTACTGGCCGCCAACCGGCGGCAGCGGCCCCCACTTGCTCAGGAGATCCCATTCTTGAGGTTCGGCGAGCCGTAGATCGCCACCTGGTGGTCGTCGGGCATCGCGACGACCATCACCCAGCGCTTCGTCGCGCTCGTGCCAGAACACCTTCGGGTCGCGGAACTGGCTCGACCCGATGTCGATGACCGGGTTCCCGGAGTAGAAGGTGAACGTGCGCCCCTTGTCGAGACTGTAGGCGAGCGCCTGGGACTGGCTGCCTGCGTCCCGAAGCCGTGTAAATCGCGACCATCGCCGGATTGCCCGGCGTCCCGAAGCCGCTCGTGTTGTCCTTGTCGATCACGACGCTGCCCGAGAAGATGCTCTTGCCGTCGGCTGTCGCGGGATCGCGACCGGTAGGTTCTGCCAGTGCAGCAGGTCCTTGCTGACGGCGTGGCCCCAGACGATGCCGCCGCCGGGCCGCGACTGATAGAAGAGGTGCCACTCGCCATCGTGATACACGAGGCCGTTCGGGTCGTTCATGAACAGGTTCGGCTGCGAGAAATGGAACTGCGGCCGCCAGGGCTCCTGATACGGAGGATGGGTCTGGGCGATCTGGTGGCTCGATCCGCCGCCAAGCAACACCAACGCGGCCGTCGCCGCAGCTGCGCAGGTGTCGGCGCGGGCGTGAAGGTGTCGCTGTCGATCGCGTCATTGGTCGCCTCTTCTGTGGCGCTCGCATACCCCCGGCAGCCACTGCGTCCACCAGTCGCCTATTGTCATGAGTTTTGAACTCCATGGGGCGGCTTTTTTGGCTTAGGACGGTGCCAAACACGTGGCAGCCTGGAGCTCTGGCCTTCCCGCGCCAGAATGGGACATGCCAGAAGGCGTTCGAGCCCTCATCTTCGGTCCCCACCTGCCGCCCGGTGGCGCGCATGGCCTGCTGACGATCTCGGCTATCGGTGTCGAAGCGTCAGTCGGCGACCGGTCGCAACGCGCCTCGCTCGGTCAGATCACACTGCGTGAGGTGGGCTTTGACCGACCGGGTCTCGAAGTCGCCTGGCACGACGGCGACGGGGCATGGGCCGCCCATGTGCTCGATCCGGCCGCAGCCGAGCAACTGTTGACCTCGTCGGCGCTGGCTGCGACAGCAGCGGCGGCCACGTTGAAGGCCGGCAGGCGCCGTTCAACCGCCGTGCGATCAATCGGCGCCGGTCTGCTTGTGGCAGCTCTCCTCGTGCCCGTCGTCCTGCTCATCTGGTTTGTGCTCAATGCCGGCACGATTGCCGCGTGGCTGGCCGATCGAGTCCCGGTTGATGAGGAGGTCTCGGTGGGTCGGCAAGCCTTCGCCGGCATGCGCGTCGGTCTCGAGCTCAGGGACGAAGGGCCTGCGTTCGACGCGGTTCAATCGATTGTCGGTAACCTCACGACGGGATCGAAGTACCGCTACGACGTGCACGTGGCCAAGGACGACACGCCGAACGCCTTCGCACTCCCGGGAGGCGTCATCGTCGTCCATACCGGATTAATCAGTGCGACGACTCGGCCTGAAGAGCTGGCGGGAGTGCTCGCACATGAAGTGCAGCACGTGGAGTTGCGGCATTCCCTGCGCGGTCTGATCAAGGACTTGGGTCTGCGCGGACTCTGGGCGTTTGTGACCGGGGATCTCGGGTCCACGATGGCTGGCCAGGCGACGCTCGAGCTCGCCAGCCTGCGGTTCTCGCGCGACGACGAGCGAGAGGCGGACGAGCGCGGGCTCGACGCCCTCGTGGCCGCCAAGATCGATCCAGCCGGCATGCCCGCGTTCTTCAAGATCATGAGCCAGAAGACCGGCGATCTGCCCCTCGCGTTCCTCTCGACGCACCCGCTCAGTGACGAGCGCGAACGCGAGTTGCGGCAACGTCTAGAGACGCTGAATAGGGGTGGGTTCTCGCCGTTGCCGTATGCGCCGTGGCCGCCGTAGGCATCGGCGATCGGCCATCGCCGAGGTACCATGCCACCAGCCACTCCCATGAACCGCGTTCTCGCGCTGGTCGTTCCCCTCACCGCTGTCGTCGTGCTCCATTTGGCGACGTCCGCCGCACCGTCCGCCGCCGAACCGGTGGAGATCGTCGCCCCGGAGGGTGAGGGCGCGAAGTACTGGCCGAGATGGCGCGGCCCGTCCGGGCAGGGGCACGTCGCCGGAGTCGGGTACGTCGACACATGGTCGAACACGACGAACGTGAAGTGGCGCGTCGGCGTACCTGGCGCCGGGCACTCGTCGCCGATCGTGTGGAACGACCACATCTTTCTCACCACGGCCCGCGACGGCGGCGCGAGAGTCTCGATGCTGGCGTTCAGGCGCACGGATGGCGCGAGGCTGTGGGAGACCGAGGTGCCGTCGCGAGGTATCGAGCACGAAGTACCGAAGAACAGCCACGCGTCGGCGACCGCGACGACCGACGGCGAGCGCATCTACGCCTCGTTCGGCACGCACGGCCTTGCCGCGCTGGATTTCTCCGGAAAGATCGTCTGGCACGTGAAGCCGGGCGACCTCGCCAACTATCACGGCAGTGCCGGATCCCCGGTCCTGTACAAGGACCGCGTCTTCCTCTATCAGGACCACGGCGGCACCTCGACGTCGCGCTCCTATGTAGCCGCCTTCGACAAGCTGACCGGCAAGACGCTCTGGATGACGGCCGCGCGCCGAAACCGTCGGCTGGGGCACGCCGATCGTGATCCGCGCCGGCACGCGCGACGAGCTGGTCGTCAGCAGCCAGCAACGCGTCCAGGCCTACGACCCGGCGACGGGCAAGGACCTGTGGACGGTGCGCGGCAATACCTTCGAGGTGATCCCCACACCCGTCGTGGCGCACGGGCTCGTCTTCTGCTCGTCGGGGCGCGCGGGTCCAACGCTCGCCATCCGCCCGGGCGGAAGCGGCGATGTGACGAACACGCACGTCGAATGGTCGGCTGCCAGAGGATCCCCGTTCGTGCCCTCGGGGCTGATCCACGGCGATCTGCTGTATCTCGTGAACGACATGCAGAGCATCCTGACGGTGTACGAGGCGAAGACGGGCGCGGTCGTCTACCAGGGCCGGCTCGGCGATCCCACGCGCGAGGGGTTCTCCTCGTCGCCCGTGGCCGTCGGCGATCAACTGTTTTTCACGAACGATCAAGGCCAGACGTTCGTCGTCGCCGCCGGCCGCACGTTCAAGTTGCTCCGGACGAACACGCTCCGCGGACCGGTGCTCGCATCGCCCGCACTGGTCGACGGCACTTGGTACTGGCGCACGGGCAGCGAACTCATCGCGATCGGCAAGTAGCGCCCTCAAGGAGGGGTCAGGATCCTGACGGCGCCTCGGCCGGGCGCGGCTCGTACGCCCGGATGACGGTCCCGCCGGCCCAATCGCGTTGTTCAGCGACACCAAGCAGCCAGAGCACGGTCGCGGCGGTGTCCATGGTGCGAACCGTGGACTGGTCGAGAACGCCCTGCCTCACGCCCTGTCCCCAGGCAATCCATGGAATGGTGACGTCGAGCGGATCCTTGCTGCCGTGACCGGTACCATGGCCACCGTGGTCGGCGGTGACGATGAGGGAAAAGTTGCCGGCGCCGTACGCGTGTTCTGGGCCAGACCGAGCAACGTGTTGATGGCGGCATCGGCGGTCAGCACGGCACGGCCGTACTCGGGAGTCATCCACCCAGCGCGATGACCTGCGGCGTCGGCGTCAGCGAGATGGACGAATAACACGTTCGGTCGTGCGCCTTGGAGATACGTGGCCACATCCGATACCGTGCGCTCGCTTGACCAGCGGCCGAACCAGCCGCCGGGCGCCTGAGAGTAGTCGAGGGTGCCGCGCCGTTGCAGCGGCTGGAACTTGGCCTTGCTGAAAAACGCGGCGGTGCTATATCCGTTGGCGCGCGCCACGCTGAAGACATTGGGCAATTGAATCGAGTCAGTTTTGGCGGTCATGACCGTGTTCCACGTCACGCCGTGCCGTTCCGGCGGTTGACCGGTCAGCATCGACGTGTGCGACGGGAGCGTCGTGCTCGGGTCAATCGTGGTGGCCGACAACGTGTAGCTGCCCTCGCGCATCAGCCGCTGCAGCGTCGGCGCGCTGTAGGCGGCAATCGCGTCGGGCCTCAGCCCGTCCACCGACACCACGAGCACGTTGCGGCTGACGCTCGACTGGGGCAACGGGCGGGAAGGCAGTGCGGCCGATCGGACGTAATGGGCCCCACAGGCGCTCGTGCCAATCGCCGTGAAGAGCAGTGCCGTTGTGCCGAAGCGCACCACGCCACGAGAAGAGCGCCTTTTGCCAGATTCCTCGAGAAACATAGATGAACCCCTGTGCGCCCCAGGCAGGCTAGCCAGCACCTATATTAGCGCCTTCAGCATGACGTGTCGGTCGATGAACGCCTTGACGCGCTGGAGCGTCAGTTCTGGTTGATCGCGGTGCGGCGCGTGCCGGCAATTGGAAAATATCGCGACCTCGGCCCATGGGAGCCGCGACCGAATGCGCTCGACTTGGTCAAGTGTCCCGTACTCATCGTCGGCGCCCTGAATGATGAGAACTGGACAGCGGATGGCGTCGAGCGCCGACTCGATGTTCCACCGTCTGAACGTCGGGTCGAGCCAGATGTCACTCCAGGCCCAGAACAGCGCATCGACCTTGTCATGGTACCGGGCCAATCTGTCGCGCAGCGCGGTCGTCCGATACGCGACCGTCGCCGCCGCAATACCGGCAACCGTCAGATCCTCAACGACGATGTGCGGGGCTTCGAGAATCAGACCAGCGATGGCGTCTGGGTAGCGACTGGCGAACAACAACGCGATTGAGGCGCCGTCACTGTGTCCGAGGATGATCGGCCGGTCAACACCTGCCGCGCGCAACAGCTCGGGAAGCACAGCCTCGGCCTCGTCATGCATGTACGTGAGCGATCGTGGCCCCTCGAGGGGGCTCGATGCCCCGTGCCCCTGTCGTGAATACACGAAGACAGCCGCACCGGTGACGGCTGCCAAGCGATCCGGGAAGTCCTTCCAGTGCGCGACCGACCCCAGCGCTTCGTGGAGAAACACGAACGTGGGTGAGTCAGCCCGCTCAGCCGGGACGCAGTCAGTCTCGATCCGCCGACCGTTGACGACGAAGGTCGCGGATCGAGACACTAGTTCGGCAGCACCTTGATGCCGATGTTCCGCCAGCGCCAGAATCCGCCGGGCACCCAGCGATCGGTGCCACCGTGAATCTGGAGAACGATCGGGCCTTCGAGCATGCCGTTCGGCGCGTGGTTCGCCGTGTCTTGCTGCTCGTTCACGAGCTGGCCGTTGAACCACACCGTGAGTTTCGGCGCGTCACCTTCGACTCGGACACGGACGAGATTCCACTCTTCGCGCTTCCACGCGAGTGACGCGGCACTCGGCTGAGCCGCCTGGTTCCCGCGCCCGGCTCCGGCGGCAGGTGCGGCCGGCGCCGCGGGCAGCCGCGCCCTGTGCGCCTGCGGCTCCCGTGCCCGCGGCTCGGCCTCCCGCGGCCCCTGCAGCTCCCGCGGCCGCATTGGCGCCACCACCCCGGGCGGCCCCAAGCGAGATGCCGCCCTCGCCAATCAGCCGGGCCAGACCACCGTTGCCATTGCCGAGGTAGTCCATCGTGATCTGATAGGCCGCGCCCTCCTCGGTCGCGCGGAAGAAGATGCCGCTGTCGCAGCCCCAATCCGGCTTCACTTCCAGCGTCAACTCGAAGTTGCGGTATTTCTTGTCCGTGAGCAGCAGGCCGCCCTGGCCATACGGCTGCTGCGTGCCGACAATCACGCCATGCTGCACGTGAAAGTCAGGCGTGTGTCCATGCCGCGCCGTCTTGCTGATGTGCCAGCCCGACAGGTCCTTGCCGTTGAAGATGGGCGTGAAGCCTTCGGGCACCGTGGGAGGCGGAATCTCCGGCTTGACGACGGCGTAGTTGGGAACGGGAGAGAGTCCCGGCAGCAGGGAAATCGTGGGCACGGCGATACCGCCCGATCGCGTGGGATTCGCGGCCGGCGCCGCGGCGGGCCTGAGGTGCTCCAGCCGGCGGGTTTGGCGATCCGCTGAAAGACCCGCCCCTAACGCGGCGACCGCAACTGCAGCTAACAGCATTCGACCAGACATATCTCCTCCTGACACAGAGTGTCGTCCCCACTGACGGCGATCGCCGCGAGGGCATTGTCGTCCTTTTTGCCCGTCAGACGGGTCAGTATTTCGCTAATGAAACATTGACATCGTATATGAACGATGCCTATTCTGCACTCGATTCTGGATGGGGCGCAATGTTGATGAAGGACAAAGTGTGTGTCGTGACAGGGGCGGCGGCGCCTGGGAGTATCGGCTGGTCGACGGCCTGGCTCTACGCCGCACACGGCGCACGCGTGATCGTGGTCGACGTCAGCGTCCGGGTGGACGAGGCGGCCCGGAAACTCCGCGCGGCGTACCCCGATTCCGCAGCCATCGGTATCACGTGCGACGTCACCTCGAGGGCGGCTTGCTTGGAAGCGGTCGGCGAGGTCTCGCGCGTCTTCACACGGGCCGACGCCCTCGTCCATTGCGCCGGCATCGTCCGTTCGGGCCGCTACGACGAGATCGCCGAGGAAGGCTTCGATGAGGTGCTCGAGGTGAATCTGATCGGGACCTTCAACATCATGAGCGCGTTCGCATCGGCCATGGCCTCACAACGCTCTGGAACGATCGTCGGCGTCGCGTCCGTGGCCGCGCAGCGAGGCGGCGGTCTCGTTGGCGGGGCGCACTACGCGGCGTCGAAGGGCGGCGTTCTCAGCCTCATCAAGTCGTTGGCTCGCGAACTGGGGCCGGCGGGGGTACGCGTGAATGCCGTGTCCCCCTCCCTCATTGAGACCGACTCGGTCATCACCACAGTTGGACCCGATCGCATTCGCAGCATCACCGCCGCCGTGCCGCTGGGACGCCCAGGCAAACCGGAAGATGTGGCGGGAGCGTGCTTGTTTCTCTCGTCTGAACTGTCCGCGTACATCACGGGCGCGACCGTCGATGTGAACGGCGGCAGCCATATGCACTGAGAAGCGCCGCGCGGGCCTGCTAGGCGAGCGACGCCCCGAACCAAGGACACACATGGCGACACGTTTCCACCACGTCAACATCTGCTCAACGAACGTCGACGAAATCGATCGGTTCTACAAGGAGGTGTTCGACCTCAAAGACACGGGCCACGATCGTCAACTGGTAACCAATCAGGGTTACAGCGTTCCGGTGCTCTTCCTGACCGACGGTAGCACCGAAGTGCATATCGCCACGCGCGATCTGAACGTGTCCTTCCGAACCGGCCAGCCGATCAACCCGGTTGCCCGTGGCCACATTGCCTTCCGAACCGATGACATCGAAGACATCAAGCGTCGGCTCACCGAACGTGGCGTGCCGTTTGCCGACTTCGGGACTTGGGCTCTTGCAGGCTGGCAACAGATCTTCTTCCACGATCCCGAAGGGAACATCGTCGAGGTCCATCAAGTCACGGAGACGGCGAACCCACCGGGACCCGAGAACGGCAAGAAGTCCTGAGGCGCAAGTTCAACTGCGAACTTTAAGGTCAAACCTTCGAACGAAGAATCCGGCCAGACAACGCTGGAAGCCACGACACACGATGGATCAGATCGCCGTTCGCCAGGAGACCTGCAGTCTCGTGATGGTTCGCCGCATCGCGGCCATGCTCGACCAGGAGCCTGACGCGTGGGTGGACGGGGACGTGCTGCCGCGAGGATGGCACTTCATCCTGTTAGGCGCAGACACCAAGAGATCACTGATACGGGAGGACGGCTTTCCAGGGTTGGGAATACCGCTTCCTGACCTCGGCCTGCCGAGGCTGGTTCTCGGAGGACGGACCGTGCGGTACCACGGCAACATCCATGTGGGCAGCGTCCTGCGCCGGGAGAGTCGAATCGAGAAGGTGACAGAAAAGGACACCCCGAGCGGCCGAATGGCGATTGTCACCGTTAGCCACGCTCTCTCGGTCACTGACGCCTTGGCGCCAGCCCTCGAGGAGACGCAAACCTACCTCATGTTGAGTGCACGGTACTCGGCGACGAATCCGGCGAGTCCGAGCGACGTGGTCCGACGGGCCGCCACCAAGCGCGTCGTTCCTGACGACATCCTGCTGTTCCAATACTCGGCGCTCGGGTTCAATTCTCACAGGGTTCACCTGGACCGGCAGTTCGCACACGATGCCGAGGGGCTTCCCGATCTCGTCGTCAATGGCGGCCTCGCGCTGCTCCTCTTGACGGAGTTTCTACGAACCGAACTTGGCGGTACCTTTACGACGCTTGCCGCGCGGCATCTCGCGCCGTTGTTCCGTGGTCAGCCAGTGCTCCTGGGCGGCGAGCGGCAAGGGAACAAATGGATGCTGAAGGCGTGGGACGACAGCGGACGCCTGGCCCTCGAGGTTGACGCCACTGTTTGAGCCGGCGGCAACCATTCAGTAGGCTGATGGCCACCACCCATGACCGTGCGAAAGCGTCCTCCGTTGAAACGACCTGTTGATTCCCGCTACGCGGCGCCGGCGCTCGACAAGGGGCTCGACATCCTCGAGCTGCTCTCGACGCGGCAGCAGGGGCTGACGCGACCCGAGATCGCCGAACGACTCCACAGGTCGGTCGGCGAGGTGTTCCGGATGATCGAGTGCCTGACGCGCCGGTCCTATTTGGTCCAGACCAACGACACATTCACATTGGGATTGAAACTCTTCGAGCTCGCGCATCAGTTTCCACCCATGAACCGGCTTGTGAAGGAAGCGCTCCCGCGGATGGAGACTCTGGCAAAGGCCGTTGACCAGTCATGCCACCTCAGCGTGCTCAGCGGTGCGCGCCAGCTCATCGTCGCCCAGGTGGACACACCTGGTGGCGTCGGGTTCAGCGTGAAGATCGGTGCGACCCTGGATCTTGTGAAGTCGGCCTCCGGCAGGGTGCTGCTGGCGTTTCAATCCGACGAGGACGCTCGCCGGCTGATTGCCTTTGCCGATCCGGACCTGACACCCGCCGGGCTGAAGGCCGTGCTCAGCGCGATTCGGCAGGTCGCTAGAGTAGGCTTCGCGTTCAGCCCGAGCCGCCAATTCAGCGGCGTCGAAGCGATCAGCTACCCGATCCTTGACCTTCACCGCCGTGGGATCGCTGCGTTGACGGTCCCCTACGTGACGCATCTCGACGACCAGACACGAACCACCGCGTCGGCCGCGCAGGCCGCACTCGCCGAGGCCGCCGCGGAAATCAATGCCGCGTTGGGAAGCGCAGCGCCCAAACAGCGGCCACAAACTTTCACGAGAATGCTGAAATCCCCGTGATGTCTCGTCCGAGGATGAGCGACTGCATCGAGTCTGTGCCCTCGTACGTGTGAACAACTTCCATGTCCGTCAGGTGTCGAGCCACGTGATTCTCGAGTAGTAGGCCGTCGCCACCGAGCATGTCCCGAGCTTCGCGACAGAGCGCGCGCCCCCGCTGTGCGGTGAACATCTTGGCCAACGACGCCTGCGCATTGCTCAACCGACCCTGGTCTTGAAGCGCCGCCGAACGAAAGCAGACGAGCTGCATCGCCGTGAGGTCAGCGAGCATGTTGGCGAGTTTGTTTTGCACCAGCTGGTAGCTGGCTATCGGCTTTCCGAACTGAACGCGATCGAGGGCGAAAGAGACCGCGATTTCGTAACTTGCCTGCGCATGGCCAACGGCCTCCCACGCGACGGTGGTGCGAGTGCGATTGAGGATGGACGAAACATCCCGAAACGACGTGGATCGGTCGAGCCTATTCATCACAGGCACGTGGACATCATTCATGGTGATGTGGGCTTGCTGAATCGCGCGTTTCGCGATCTTCCCTGTGATGGCGACGCCGCTGTAGCCTGAGGGATATGAGCCGTCTGGGCCCTTCTCGACCACGAAGGCCTTTACCTGTTGATCCTCGACGTCGCGTGCCCACACCACAACGCAGTCCGCCACATGGCCCATTCCGATCCACCGCTTTTGACCGTTGAGAACGTAGTGGTCGCCATCGCGCTTGGCCGAAGTGTCGAGGCGAATCGAGTCTGAGCCGTGCGCGGGTTCGGTCAGCGCGAACGCCCCAATCTTGCGCAAGGCCGCGAGATCAGGGAGCCACCGTCGTCTCTGCTCGTCGTGGCCGAGCAGGTCGATGCTGCCCATCACTAATCCGGACTGCACTGCGTTGAAGCTGTTGACGCTGCCGTCGCCGCGCGACAGTTCCATGGCGACAAGCCCGGTCTGGAGGCGCGTCAATCCCGGACAGCCATAGCCGGTGATGGCCGTTCCAATGATTCCGAGTTCGGCAAGGCGGGGGAGGAGCTGATACGGAAAGTCCGCCTTCTCCCAGTACCTCATTGATAACAGGAGTGACCTCGGCGTCCACGAATGACCGGAGCCGCGCCACCAATGCGCGATCGCTGTCCGAGAGGTAGTCCGCGACCGAGTAGTAGTCCGAATTGACCGTCATAGTATTTGAGGCGCCGTGCGCCGCTCGTCATTATCGGAGAACGAGCCACCGTCTGTCGCCAACTGATCCAGCAGATCCGCAATCGGAGTCGCATCACCTGCGGCCGCGCGCCAAGCACCAAGCCGCCCACGGACCGTGGCGAGACCGATCGAGTCGGCGTAACGGAGTGGACCGCCACGGAAAGCGGGGAAGCCGTAGCCGTGCACCCAGACGACGTCGACGTCCGACGCACGCGTGGCGTGGCCCTCTTCGAGGATCCGCGCGCCTTCGTCGACGAGCGCGCCCGTGACACGCCCGACGATCTCATCGGGTTGAATCGAGCGCCGTTGGAGGCCGGCCCCCGCGGACAGGGTTTCGATCACTGACATAACCTCATCATCGGCCTGAGCCGACCGTCCATCGTAGCGATACCAACCGGCGCCTGACTTCTGCCCGAACCGGCGGCGCGCGCAGAGTTCATCAAACACGCGAGGCTGCCGACGGCTTGGCGGATCGAGACGGTCGAAGACCGCACGACTGGCCATCGCGATGTCGAGTCCGGCCAGATCCTGCGCCTTGAACGGACCCATTGGCATGCCCCATTCTTCAAGCGCTCGATCGACGTCGGTGGGTGATGCCCCCTCCTCGAGCAGGAACTGAGCCTCGCGGCGATACATGCGCAGCATGCGGTTCCCGATGAAGCCCGGGCAGTTTCCGGCGACCACGCCGAGCTTACCGAGCCGCTTGACGAGTGCCCGGCACGAGGCCACCACATCAAGCGCGGTGGCTCGCCCGGGAACGATTTCCACGAGGCGCATCACCTGTGCGGGGTTGAAGAAGTGCAGCCCGATGACGCGTTCCGGCCGGTCCGCGGCCGCGGCAATCGCGTCAATGTCGAGGTAGGACGTGTTGGTGGCGAGAATGGCGTCGGGGCCGACGATGCCATCGAGGCCCCTGAAGATCTCTCGCTTGATGTTGACGTCCTCGAATGCCGCCTCGACGACCAAGTCGACGCCAGCGAGGCCGGCGACATGAGGCTGTGGTGTGATGCGCTCGAGCCGGGTACGCGCGTCTTCGGGCCGAAGGCGGCCTTTGCTCGCCGCCGAGTCGTAAGACGCCTTGATCTGTACCAGTGCGTGCTCGATCGCCGGTGCGTCCCTGTCCACCAACTGAACGGACACGCCCGCTCCGGCCAGCGCCATCGCGATGCCGCGGCCCATCGCGCCCGCGCCAATCACGGCCGCGCAATCGATCGTTCGGGCACGGCCGCCGGCCGCCGGATCAACGGCTTTTTCCACAGCGCGTTCGGCCAGGAACAGGTGAATGAGCGCCTGAGCCTCGTCCGATACCAGAAGCCGCTCGAACGTGGCCCGTTCAAACGCGCAACCATCGATGAACGACGACGTCGTCGCGCGTTCGATCGCGTCGATTGCCGCCCCTGACGCCGCAACATGCCGCCGGCCCAAGGCAGTGGCCCTGGCCTTTGCCAGTGCCTCGTCCACCGTCCCGGTTTGCGGCCCGCGGACGGGACGCTCACAGGTCCGCGGGATCTGCGTTGCCCTGGCGGCCTCGCGGGCAAACGCGATTGCCTCGGCCCGAAGGTCCGACGTCACGACACGATCGACGAGGCCATACTCGACGGCTCGATCGACAGGAACGGGTTCGCCAGACGCACAAAGTTCCAGAGCGGAATCGAACGGAACGAGCCGCGGGAGCCGTTGCGTGCCACCGGCGCCGGGAATCAGCCCGAGCTTGACTTCCGGCTGGCCGAAGAGGGAACCCGAGGCGGCGATGCGATAGTGGGCGGCAAGTGCAAGCTCGTGCCCGCCGCCAAGCGCACGTCCGTGAATCGCCGCAACAACGGGCTTGGGGCCGCGTTCGATGTCCGCAAGCAATCGCGGAAGCAGCGAGTCGGTCCGTTGGTCTCGCGCGGCGCGCTGCAGGTGCTTCAGGTCCGCACCTGCCGCGAACGTGCTGCCGCAACCAAGGACCACGATTGCGTGAACCTCTGCAGCACCGAAGGCACGCGTGAAGGCCTCGCGGATTCCCTCATGCACGCTCACGCTCAACGCGTTCACCGGCGGATTGTCGATGGCCACCACGGCGATGCCGTCAATCACCTCGTAGTGGACCGGAGAAGTCACGGTTGTCCTTGACTGACCACCGATCGCGACTCGATGGCGGCTCCTGTACAAGAGTAGAATCCTCGATCTCAATCGGGCTGAGGCCGATTTCCGCCAGCACGGTTCTCGTCTCCAAGCCACGTGGCTGAGCCTGGCTCCCGAGGGCCGGATATGCGCCATCCCTCCGAACCGTCGATCGGATCGTTGACACGTTGCCCTCCGTGACATGTTGCTCGCATGCCAGGAGTCTGACGGCTTGAAGGTGGGGATCCGTGCGAAGGCTGTCCAGCGTATGACAGGGCATTGCGGCGACGTCAGCCGCCTCGAACACCGCTAGCCACTCGGCCGTCGTCCTGCCCGACAACTCTCTGCCCCGTACCTCGAACCACTCGTCAACATGCGTTGCTCGCGCCGCCACGGTTCCGAACCGTGGATCGTCCAGCACGTCCTCGCGTCCCACGGCTTTGAGAAATGCCTTGACCTGTGGATCGGTGTTCATCGTGACCGAGATCCACCCGTCCGCCGTTCGGAGGGGTTTGTTGTGGGGGCTCAACAGACGGCGGTCGCCACCGGGCCCAACGGGCGGATAGAACGACTGCTGTCCGAGGTGTTCCTGCAAGACGAACGCCGCCATCGTCTCGAACATCGGAATCTCGAGCGTGCCGCCGCCACCGGTCTTGTGGCGGCCGGCCAATGCAGCGAGGATGGCCCCTGCGGCGATCTCGCCGACGACGTGGTCGCAGAGCAACATAGGAACATAGGCCGGCGCGCCATCTCTCTCAGCGAACAATGCCGCGATGCCCGTGCCGCCTTGCACCACGCTGTCATACGCGGCCCGACTCGGCGTACGGACCGTCTGAGCCGTAGCCCGTGAGGAGGCAGTAGATCTTCTCAGGATGTGCCGCGCGTACCGTCGTAGCGTCGAGGCCGAGACGCTCCAGCGCCTGCGGGCGCATATTGCTGACGATCACATCCGCGGTCGTCACGAGGCGGTTGATCACCGCTTTGGAGCCGGCCTTCTTCAGGTCGAGACACACATTCCGCTTGCCGCGGTTCATATGCAGATAGGTGCCCAGTGTTCGCCCGTCGGCGAGAGGCCACCCAGTCCCCGCATAAGGTCGCCGTCGGGCGATTCAACTTTGATGATCTCGGCGCCGTACTGTCCGAGGCGCCACGTGCACACGGGGCCGCTCACGACCGACGTCAGGTCCAGAGCGCACGCCTGTCAAAGGTGATGGGGTCATGAATACGCTGCGAGTCTCCTCACACGCTGATGCACAGATACTTGATTTCGAGATAATCCTCAATGCCGTACTTGGAGCCTTCACGCCCCAGACCTGAGGCTTTCATCCGCCGAATGGCGCGGCTTCGCTCGAGATCATCCCCGTGTTGATGCCGATCATGCCGTACTCCAGCGCCTCGGCCACACGGAACACACGACCCAGATCGCGCGCGTAGAAGTAGGCGGCCAACCCGTATTCGGTGTCGTTGGCCGCCGCGATCGACGTCCGCTTCGTCCGAGAAGCGAAACAGGGGAGCCAGGGGACCGAAGGTCTCTTCACGGGCCACGGCTGCGTCTTTCGGGACATCCACGAGAATGGTCGGCTCGAAGAAGAAGCCGCCTAGAGCATGGGGCTTACCGCCGGCGAGCAGCTTCGCGCCTCTCTTGACTGCGTCAGCAATGTGCTCCTGGACCTTGTCCACTGCCTTCTGGTCGATGAGCGGCCCAATCGTGATACCTCGTCGAGGCCATTGCCGACGCTCAAGCGCGCGACGGCAACCTTCAGCTTCGCGACGAACGCGTCGTACACGCCGTCCTGGATGTACAGGCGGTTGGCGCACGACGCACGTCTGACCGTTGTTGCGGTACTTGCAGATGAGCGCGCCCTCCACGGCCGCATCCAGATCGGCGTCGTCGAAGACGATGAATGGCGCGTTGCCACCGAGCTCGAGCGACACCTTCTTGATGTCCTTGGCGCACTGCTGCATCAACTGGCGGCCGATCTCCGTCGAGCCGGTGAAGGTCAGCTTCCTGACCGCAGGGTTGCTCGTCAGCTCGGCGCCGATCTCGGCGGCGGGGCCGGTGACCACGTTGAACACACCCGTTGGCAAACCGGCGAGCTCCGCCAGGGCCGCGAGCGCCAACGCCGAGAACGGCGTCTGCGAGGCTGGCTTGAGCACCATCGTGCAGCCGGCTGCCAGTGCCGGCCCGGCCTTGCGGGTGATCATCGCCGAAGGGAAGTTCCAGGGCGTGATGGCGGCGCAGTCACGCCAATCGGCTGCTTCAGGACGAGGACGCGCTTGTCTGGCTGATGGCCGGGAGATCACGTCGCCGTACATGCGCTTGCCCTCTTCGGCAAACCACTCCACGAAGGCGGCGCCATAGGCATCTCGCTACGGGCCTCGGCAAGCGGCTTCCCCTGCTCGAGGGTCATCAGACGAGCGAGATCTTCCTGGTTCTGCATGATCAGCTCGAACCAACGTCGAAGCCGTTGGGCGCGTTGCTTGGCCGTCAGTGCTCGCCACAACGGCAGTGCCCGCGCCGCAGCGTCAATGGCGCAACGGACCTCGGCCGTCCCTGTCCGGGGCACGGTTCCGATCAGTTCGCCGGTGGCGGGATTTCGGACTTCGAGCGTCGTGCCGGAGTCAGCCTCGATCCAGGCACCGTCGACGAAGTTCTTCTGCCGAAGGAGGGGAATATCAGACACTTGCTGGTTTCTCCAGCGTGAAACCTGGATAGCCGGTGTCGGCGACTTCGCGAATCTTGTCCCGAAACAGATTGAGGCCGCCCATGTAGAAGTAGACCGTGTGCTTCTTGCCAGGACTGTTGGCCCCGAAGATCGAAGAAGCAGTTTTGGCGAACAGCGTCTGTTCGGCGATCTCCTTGCATGCCTGGCCCCACTCGACCTCTGCGGCTTCGCTCGCTTCGAATGCGGCCAGTCCCTGACGCTCCATGTACCCGATCGCATCTGCGATCCACTCGACTTCACACTCGATCGCGGGCGGAAGATTGGAGAAGGGGCCGTTGGGGCCGAGGACCATGAACATATTAGGGAAGTGGGCTGTCGCCAGCGACAGGTAGCTCGAGGCGCCGTCTTTCCAGTGGTCTTGAATCTTCAACCCGCGGCGGCCCCGAATGTCGATCCGCTTCAGGTTCCCGTCTACGGCTTCAAATCCTGTCGCCAGTATGAGGACGTCGAGTTTGTGCTCTACGCCGTCGGCTGTCCTGATGCCGTCAGGAGTCATCTCGACAATTCCCGTGCTCCTCAGGCACACAAGGGAGACGTTGTCACGGTTAAAGGTCTCGTAGTAGCCCGCATCACAGAGGGGACGCTTGGCATGCAGCTCTGTTGGCATCAGCTTCCGGGCCGTCTCCGGGTTCTTGACGATCTCGCCAACCTTCCTGCGGATGAAATCCTGGGCCGCCTTGTTGGCTTCGAGCTCGACGCCAATATCTGAAAAGGTCTCGAACATGAATCGGAAACCGCCGCCTGCTTCCCACGCGCGCCTGAAGATCTTCTCTCGGTCCTCTTCACACACGCTCTGAGTCGGCACCTGGCTGAGTTCGAACCCGAACGCCAGAGGCGAGTTTTTGGCGTCTTCCCAGATTTTCTTGTAGTTGGCTTTGATGGCCCTGACCTCGTCGTCGCTCAACTCCCTTTGACCTGAGGGCACGGTGTACTGCGCAGAGCGCTGGAAGACCGTCAAATGCGCTACTTGCGGCGCAATCGCGGTGATGGTCTGGACCCCACTCGAGCCGGTGCCGATGATGCCCACGCGCTTCCCAGCGATGCTCGCGTCCTTGGGCCAACGGGAGGTGTGGTAGATCTCACCCTTGAAGCGCGCCTTTCCTTCGACCTGTGGCTCGTTAGTCGCAGATAACAGGCCGAGCGCCGTGACGAAATACTTCGCGCTGTAACTGCTCGCCGTCGTCGGTCCGGATGATCCACCGATTGCTTCGCTCGTCGAAGACTGCCGACGTGATCGCCGTATTCAACCGGATGTCTGGATAGAGGTTGTAGCGCTCTGCGACGTGTTCGAGATATTTGAGAATCTCAGGCTGGTAGACAAACTTTGTTTTGAACTCCCACTGCTCCAGGAGCTCTTCGTCCCACGAGTAGCAGTAGAGATGGGACTCGGAGTCTGACATCGCTCCGGTACCGTTCCAGTACCACGTCCCGCCGACCCCACCAGCCTTGTCGAACGCCAGCACCTTCAAGCCCACATCGTCGCGAAGCTTCTTCAAGGCATACAGCCCGCCAAACCCAGCGCCTACGACAACAGCATCGAGCGTCTTCATGATCCCTTCCTCAACCGTGCACGATGACCGTGCTACTTGCCATCGACCGAGAACGCGATGATGACGTTTCCCGGCATGAACCCGAGCGACCCATAGCCGGAGCTGACGAAGACCAACCCGCCCACGATCGTCGCGCCAGGACCGTTCATCGATCCGCCGCGAGCTGGAACGCGATTCACCGTCTCGTACTCATTGGCGGTGTCCACATCCCAGAGCACTTTGCCGGTCACGCGCTGTCGTAGGCGCGCAGATGTCCGTCAAGGCTGCCCGAGAAGACCACGCCAGGAATCGACGACACGGCCGCCGGCTGACCGGTGTTGCATCCCGGTCGCGCTTTGCACGGGTCAGGCGTCGGCGGGACCGTCCATCGCGGCTTCCCATCGGCAAGGTTCACCGCGACCAGTCCACCGGCCTCGCCAGGCTTCTTCTCGAGCGCGTGCGAGAGCGACACATACGCTGTCGTGGCATCGACGGCAAAGCCCCATTCGATGCCGCCCAGAATTCCACCCTCGCCCACCTGCGTTTTCCACAACTGCTGTCCCGTATCGGGATTGAGTCCGTGCAACTCCCGGATTTCTGACCGGCGACGATGATCCTTCTGCCACCGGGTAAGACAGCGAGGGACGGGTGAGCTTCCGAAGTCGTAGTCCGGCCCGCCTTCTCCGGGCAGTTCACGCGCCCGCGCCGGTCTCGAGACAGGCCGACGTTCCACGAGTCGCCGGCCAACGTCTGCTGCACCCACAGAACGCGTCCGGTGTCCATGGCCAGCGCCATGATCGCGTCGCTCTCGCGCCGGCGGGTTCGAGTAGTTGTCACCCGTCGCGATGTAGATCCGGTTCCGATCCGCGTCGATCACGGGCTGAGACCAGACCGCCGCGCCAGATGGCCCCCACAGCTGCGTACCTCGCGCGTCTTGGCCGTACGCTGCGGCGCCTGGGGAATCGTGTACGTCTTCCAGATCTGCTTCCGCTGCCGGCATCGAGCGCCACGACGCTGCCGCGGAACGTGCAGCACTCGTAGGTCGGAATCGCCGCCGTCCCCTCCTCCAGCGACGAGACCGGCAAATAACAGCCGTCCGTTGTGCAACGCCACCCCGCCAGTGATCATCGCGTCGAGGTGTTCCTCGACCTTGACCTTCCACCGCCGCGCGCCCGTTGCGGCATCCAGCGCATAGACTTGCGCGTTCGCGTCGCCGAAATACACCGTGCGCGTCGCCGTCCGCGCCGCGGCCTACGACGGGCGTGGAGCGAACACCGGCGTCGGCCTCGAAGGCCCACGCCAGACAGCCGGTCTTGGTGTCCAGCGCATAGACGATGCCGTTCCGGCTGCCGACAAAGGCGCGGCTGCCGACGACGGTGATCTGCGAACCGGACGCGGACACGCCGGGCATGCCGAACGCCCACTTCACTTTGAGCTTTGGGATGTCGGCCGCGGTGAGACCTGCGGCCGTTGCCGTTTGCGTTCGCGAATTGCGCGAATCGTTGCCCCACCCGTTCCACGCCGGGCCCGGCGAGCGGGTCGCGCGGCGTCGTGGCCGCGGCGCAGTACGCCTCCTTGCCAATAACCTCGAGCGGGGCTCGATACGATCCAGCCGGTCGTCCAGTGAGGAACGCCGCCACTGCCCGCCGCTCGGCCGGGCTCAGCGCCGCTCCCTGACGACGCATGAAGAACGAACTCAGCGTGGTCTCGATGGCTTCGGGCGTCATCGCGGCGCAGCGCATCGCGCGACGGCATCCGCGGCATCGAGCCCTTCATGGCACTGCGCGCAGTGCTGCTGGTAAACGGCTTCGCCATCCGGCGCTTGCTGGGCGGTTGCGAGTGTGGGCGCACCCGTGGCGAGCACGGCCGTGAGAACAACTCTTGGCAATGCCCCGATCCGAAGATCTCGTCTTGCGTGAAAGCCGCGTGCCTTCATTAAGGTTCGCTCCGGTCGTCGTTCCAAGCCGCGATTCAGCCCTCTGAACGCGTGGCTTTTGTGCAATATCCGAGGAAAAGAACTATTGCGGAAGGTGGTACCTTCATTCAAGGTACAGATAGGCTAATTGCAGGCGATACTGTCCCCTATGCTGATCGGGTACAGATGAAGCAACAGTCGAAGATTGAAGCGCTCGTCGAGAGGGTTTCGCTGCAGGTGACCTCAGGCGCCCTGCATCCAGGAGACCGGGTGCCATCAATACGCCGTGCGGCCGCGACGCTCGGTCTCGCGAAGAACACGGTGGCCGAGGCCTATGTGCGACTCACCTCGCTCGGGTTGCTCGAGTCCCGTCCAGGTTCAGGCTTTCGGATCGTTCTACGCACCACGAAGTCCGTTGCGACAGCGCCGAAGAAGGCCCTTGTAGAAGCCGTCGATCTGCTCTCCCTGATGCGTGAGCAGACTGAGAGGCAGCATGAGGTCCGGCCCGGAGACGCCCGTGCGCCCTCCCACTGGTTCGAGGATCTCGGCCTCCGAGTCGACTGGGTCCGTCACGACCGTCCAGACCGTCCTGGTGTCGACCAGCTCACGCCATGGGGCTACCGTCCGCTTCGGGAACGGCTTGCGGTGTCGCTCGCTGATCGGCAAATCAGCGTGACGCCCGATCAGGTCCTTCTGACCAATGGCGCCAATCACGCCTTGGATCTCATCATCCGGCACTTTGTTCAGCCCGGTGACCGCGTATTGGTGGATGACCCGGGTACTATCCGATTTTCGGCAAGCTGAAACTCGCCGGAGCGGAAATGATTGGCGTGGCCCGTGCGGCGACTGGCCCAGATCTCAACGCCCTGGCGACTGCCGCGGTCCGTCGGCCGAAGCTGTTCTTCACGCAGTCGCTCGCTCACAATCCGACAGGAGGGAGTCTCTCGCCAGGCACGGCGTACGGCGTGTTGCGGCTCGCCGAGCAATACGATTTCCGGGTGGTGGAGTCAGATCCATTCGCGGATGTGCTCCCGACCACCTCGCCACGACTCGCGGCGCTGGATCAATTGAAGCGCGTCATCTACGTCGGCACCTTCTCCAAGACGCTGAGTTTCGCCCTGCGCGTGGGCTACCTCGCGGCTGAGCCTGACGACGCGGCGGCGCTAGCCGACCTGAAGATGGTGACGATCACGGGTACCTCTGAACTGGCCGAGCGCCTCGTCTCCGAGGTCGTGAGGTCTGGCCGCTACCTGCGACATCTCCGACGTCTGCGGGAGCGCTTGGGTGTCGCACACGACGAAGCCCGGGCGGCGTACGCAGAGTTCGGCGTCACGCTCCCGGAATCGACTGGCCTGTACCTGTGGCTGCCGTTACCCGAGGCGCTCGACGAACTGCAATTGGTACGTCAGGCCGCCGCTGCAGGCATTTTCATGGCAGCCGGCGGCGTCTTTGCTGCGAATCCGGGTACACGCCCTCCGGTGACGCGGGTCAACGTCGCGTATGCGTGCGAACCGCGGTTCCTCGCGTTTCTGGAGCAGCCACGTCTTTACGGGCGCGTCGCCAACGCCCTGAAGACGTGTCCGGCCCTCAGCGTGGCGCCGCTGCGGGGTCAGACTCGTACACGCGCAGGCGGAGCATCGACCACGTCGGGGCATCCGGAGGTGTCGCCGTGAGCAGAACGCGGACGAACTTGCCGCGTGCGGGAGCAAACGTCGCGACCGTGTCCGCTCCGGTACCGGTGCCCTTGGCCACCGACGTCCAGGAGCCACCATCGAGTGACACTTGGACTCGTACGCACGTGGATAGCCGAGCGGGATTGCCGGCACCGGAACTGGCGCGCCGCCACGACCAGCACCGCCAGCAGCCTGGACCGATCGCGGCGGCGCGCCGGCCCTCGCGTCCTGACCTGGCGCAACGCGTCCCGCGGCAAACTGCAGTTCGGTGATGCTGCGAGGTTCCGGCAACTCGAGCGCCAGCCACATGCCTTCGCGTTGCGGCGTTCCGGATGACCACGGCTGCACGCTCGTTGCGTACCACGCGATGTCCGAGTTGTGGCTCGCCGTGAACTTCGCACGGCTGTCGAGCACGATCTGCCGCGGTAGCGACGCATCGAGCGCTGAGGTGGCCCACATGGTTTTTCGATCCGCCGTGACCGATCGCACCCGCGCCACCTGCTCAGGCGTCACAAACGACTCCCGGTTTCCGAACGAGTTGCGAATGTACGATGCGACTGAAGCGATCCAGTCGTCGGACTGAATGCCCATCGGCACCATGACCTCGGTATAGGTCACGCCGTTCACGGGACCGGTCAAGCCGTGGATCAATGTCTTTACGACGCCATCACGATGGCCGAGCACACGTGGGGATGCGGAGAGGGGCGGCGCGATCGTCGTGCCGTCGGATCGCGGCGTGCCGAGGCCGTCTGTGCCGTGGCACGCGAAACAGAGCTCCTTGTAGATGCCCTCGCCCTTCTCCATGACGGAGCGCTCTTCCGCCGTGAACTCTGGGGGAGCGCCGCGCAGGGCCATCCCGACCAACACGGGCGGCGGTCCGAACAGCATTTCGTTCATACCCGCGAAGACTTTGGCCTTGTCGGTCGCCACGGTCTCTTTGATCAGTTCTGTCGCGCCAGGCACCCGCATCTGATTCATCGTCAAGAGCGCCTGGACCCGCACGTCGAGTTCGACATCCTTGGCCAGACGTGTGTAGTCGTCGGCCAGCGTGCGCTCGCCGTTCTTGTACGGCGTCTCGCTCGCTCGTAGCGCCTGTTGCCGCATCTGGGGATCGGCATCCCGCATCAGCATCGCGGACCAGAGTCGGATCCGCTGCGCCGAGGCCTTCAAGCGTCCACAAGGCGTGAATGCGAGCCAGCTGCCGGGTTGCGACGGGGCCCGACCCTTGCAGCATCGTTTTCAGGGCCGGGACGACGGACTTGTCCTGCTTGAGCACCAGCAACTGCTGAGCGGTGTCGCGCCACCAGCCATTCGGGTCGGACAGGTGCGCCACGAGCTGCGCCGATGTTTCGTTCAGCAGCCTGGGCTGGTCGCGCCGGCGGGCCATGCCGTCGTAGCTCAACCGCCAGATGCGGCCATGACGGACGACCTTGTCGAGTTGCGTACTGATCGATGCGCTGGCGCAGATAGCTGCCCGGTCCCGACCACTGTGACTCCTGGATGATTCCGCGGTACATGTCGGTGATGTACATCGTGCCGTCGGGCGCCGTCGTCATGTCCACTGGACGGAAAAGCGGATCGGTCGATCGAATGAACTCCGACAACGGGTGCGCATTGCGCAACTGGGTGAGACCTTCCATCTTGACCGGGATGCAAGCGCCGAACGACGCGCGCGACGACCTCGCCGTGGAAGTAGTCGCCCACTAACTCCTGCGGCAGCCGATCGCCACGGATAGATGTCGTTGCCCGCGCCGCCGGTCAGCCGATTGAGCGAGCCGTCCGGCATGCGGACGCTGCCCATGCCACCCTGCATGTCGGCGATCCTGACCGGGGCGCCCCACGTGATATCCATTTCCGGCTCGAACTGATCGGCAAAGGCGGAGGTTGCCGTAGAGCACGGGAATCTGAAAGGCGTTTGGCAGCGCCGACGAGCCAATCTGGAACCAGAGCTTTCCGTAGTTGTCCTGAGTCACACCCCAGGCCCCGCCGTTCGAGCCCGGTGCGGCTCGCGGAGGATTTCACCGTTTGGAGTCGATGCGCAGGCGCACCTGATTGCACGCTGCTATAGATCCAGTTATCCAGTCGCCCACATCAGGCCGCTTTCCTGATGCTCGACATTGGCCAGCCGGCCCATGCCTGTGGCGAAGAGCTCTTTTTTGTCGGCAACGCCGTCCCGATTGGTGTCCGTAAACTTCCAGACTTCGTCGGCGTTCGACTCCTTGGTCAACACCGCGTCGCCCCCGAGCGGCATCACGAAGCGGGGGAAGACCAGGCCGTCGACGAACACCCTACTCGTTTCGTAACCGGCCATCATTGTCGCGATCTTCGTGGACTGAGATTCGTCCGTTCGGAGTCAGCGTTCCGGTGCCATCAGCGTCCTGCATGTAGCTGCGCAACTCCGACGACGTACATGCGGCCGTTGCCGTCGAACGCGATCTGGCCAGGCTCTTCGATGGTCGGATCGGCGAGGACCGGCTCCATCCGAAACCCGGCAGGCAGCCAGAACTTTTTAGCCTCCTCTTCAGGGGTGAGGGCTTTCACGGGAGGCCGTGGTGAAAAGTCCGCTTGCGGTGCGGCGAGGACGCCGCGCCCGCCGCCTCGGCCGGCCGCTGCGCCTGCGTCCTGGGCTGGAGCTGGTGGAGTCTGCGGTGCGCTTCGAAGGTCTGCCCGCACTGCGAGCGCGACTCCCGCGACGGCCGTCGCCGTCCAGATAGTACGGACGAGGGAGCGGAGATGCTGTTTCACGGTCATCACTCCTGAGAAGGGACGACTATAGCGAGAAACGCGGCCGTCGGCTGAAGTCGCGTTAGGGAAGTGGTCCGAACTACGCTATTGGCTTCGCGAACAGACCCGCGCCAACCTTGGCTGCATCTGACCCTGCGACCGGATGCAGATAGTTCCGCTTCCTTTGGTCCATCTCGATGGGAACCGGCTGATTCGTCACCCTGCTTCCGACCATCTCCATGAAGCTCGGATCGATCGCGACATATCCCAGGGTTGCTCCGGTACCCGAACCGGCGAGGTTGAGGTTCTTGCCGAAGTGGCTGTTCACGACCTTGTAGTGAATGAGTTCGCCGGGCGGTATGGGGCCACGTCCCCCGCCCCCCTCGCCGCCGGCTCCACGGCCACCGGCAGCTCCACGTCCTGGTCCCTCGGCCGCCGCGTCGGCTGCCGCGCCACCACGCGACGGTATGTCCGACTGCGTGCCATCCGGATTGTAGAGAAAGGGCGGAGCCGGAGCCGCATTCTGGTAGGTCCAGGCGTAACGGCAGTCATCCACAACGTTGTTCTCGAACTTGAAGTCAGCCATGATTCCGGCCGTCCAGAGGCCGCTGCCATAGCAACCCGTGATGATGCAGTTCCGCATCGCATGGCCCGTGCTGCCGCCCTGCCAATAGACGACCGTGATCTTGTTCTCCCGAAAAATCGTGTGGTGAATGTCGATCCCGTTGCCGTTCGCGATGATCGCGACATGGATCGGGTTGGTGACCAGATCTCCGAGGAACATGCAGTGGCCGATTTCCAGGTCTTCGAGTTCCCGGCTACTCCGATTGATGCCGTAGAGACGCCGTTCGATGCCGGGCCTCGGCCCTTCCAGCACCGGCAGACCGAGAAACTTGAGCCCCAGGATGGAGACGTGGCTCGTCTCAATCAGGATGCCGTCAGCCGCTCCTCCGGCGGCATCCGGACGCCCGTTCCATGTCGGAGGATCCGTAGAATGGCATCGTGAAGATGAGCGTGGGCATCCCGTCAGCCGTCCATCCCGGATCGTCGGGAAGGAATTCGGCGCGGATGGTCAGCCTGTTGGCTGCGGAAAACGAGCGCTTTTGAGGCTTCAGCAACATCGACTCGCCGACGGCATAGATGCCCTTGGAGAGGACGACGGTCATCGGCCCGGTACCCGCGCTCTGGCTCACACGCCGCCCGGCTTCGCCGAGGGTCCGGAGGGGGGAGCCCTTGGCGCCCGAATTCCCGTCGGCTCCCGTTGCCGGATTCAGGTAGATGGTGTCTCCCGCCCCAGATGCCGTCACGGGTGTTTGGGCCAACAGTCTCCCAGAGCGAAGCACTGACGCGATCGCCGCCGCGTTCACACCGGCTTTCAGAAGTTCTCTTCGATTCATGTATCCCCCGCTTATCTCCGTTGGACGAATCTCGACGCCGCTCTGTGAAAACGCGGGAGCTTTGGCGTTCATCCACATCAGTCTTCCCTGATGCCGATTGTGTCCAGGATGCGTTGAGCAAAATCGATCGAGGCCTCTCGCGGGTGGTTCGACCGGTGAAGCTGGGCGTCCCATCTCGCCTCGTCAAACTGGCGAATCGTGGCGCGCATCTGTTGAAAAGACGCGGCCTCCCTCGCGAATTGCAGGGGCTGGCTAGCGGGCTGATCGATGACCGCTACCGGCACGCGCCGGTTGCACCGGCACGCCGCCTCATCGGACACCAAGCCACAGTGCGCTCGCGTGAACTCGACGATGGCCTTCCGCGCATGCTGGAGTCGCTTGCGGAAGAGGTCCGGCGAGATATCGAGGGCGTCCGCGGCTTCTGGTCCCGAGAGTTCCATAATCTCGCCCAGGACGTAGGCCAGTCTGTGCGGTCGATCGAGACACTGCAGCATCGCCATTGTGCAGCCAACTTTGACTTCCTCGATGAGGACCGAGCGCTCGCTGTCGTCGACGCTCGCCGGCTCGATGCCCTCCACCAGATTCTCCGCGAACCGCGCGAAACTCAGGTGCAGCCGCTCAATCGCGCTCTTCTTGCCATCGAGGATGCAGTTGACCGCGACGCGATAGGCCCAGGTCTTCAACCGGCTCTGAAAATTGAACTGCGACAGGTGGGTGACGATGCGAACCAGAATCTCCTGCGTGGCATCTTCGGCGTCTTCCCGGTTCCAAAGCATCCGCAGCGCCAGGCCGAAGATGTCGTCCTGCAGGGCCGTGAGCAGCGTGTTGAGTGCGTCCCGGTCGCCTTCGATGGCCTGTCGAGCGATGTCTTCGAGGTTGGCAGACGTAGTCATATCTTAGAGTTAGACGAGGCCTAGCGGGCGGCTGTGAACGGTTCAGGGGCCGTGTGCCGGCATGCGTCCTTCACAGTGCCTCCTCGCCAATCGTCCAAGTACCTTGAGCCGTCCGAGCGGCACCATTTTTCACAAGGAGATACGAACCATGAGAGTTGAATCTTTGCTTCGCCGCGTGGCGGGTGTTATGACAGTCGCGACCGTTGGCCTGCTAACAGTGTCGCTCACGGCACAACAGCGAGGGGCTGCCGCAGCGCCTGCGGCGCAACCGACGCGGATCCAGACGGCGCTCGCCAGCGACGTCGGTACCCTCTCCGACAAGTTCGTCGGCCTGGCGCGTGTGATGGCCGGGAAGTACGACTGGAAGCCGGGGCAGGGTGTGCGGTCAGTCGGCGACGTCTTCAATCTGATCGTCACCGAGAACAAGATGCTCGCGGGCCTGCTCACGGGGCAGGGCGGAGCCATGAGCCAGAGTGCGCCGATCACCGACGCCGCCGCGATGCAGGAAGCGCTGCGTACCTCGTACGCCACGCTGCGCCAGGCGGTTGGCGCTGTCTCCGACGCGGATCTCAACACGAGCGTTCAGCTCTTTGGTCAGAACACGACCAAGCAAGGCGCGGTCCTCATGCTGATGTTCGACCAGCACGAGCACCTCGGCCAGTCGATCGCATACGCTCGTTCCAACAGCATTGTGCCGCCCTGGAGCAAGTAGGTCGAGAGGGGTCCCATGAGTGAATCCATCGCTCCGGCCGCCGACACGCCCGCCCGGCGGGCGTTCTACGGGCGCATCAGCCAGAAGCACATGACACCTCTCTGGGTGTCGCTGGCTAACCTGGTGCGTGGGCAGTCGAAGGGCTTCAAGACGGCCTGTTATCGGTCTACCGACGCAACGGTCTTTGTTGCAGCTGAGGGCCTTGGGCGCACGCGGATCGGAGCCCACTTCGTCGTCGACTGGCAGCCGCGAGACGTCTTCGTCGAGCCCCTGCTCGCGGAGCACGTGGAGAAGCATCTCGGTCAGATCCGACGGAACGTCAGCCAGTTCGCGGAGCGCGGGGCGGACGCCAACCAGCGGCCTTCGGTTCGCACGCCGTGAAGATTCGGGTCATCGGCGGCGGGCCGGCCGGGCTGTTCTTCGCGTACCTGATGGGGCGAGCGGCTGGTGGACATGACATCCGCGTCTACGAGCGCGATCCCGAGGGTGCGACCTACGGGTGGGGACTGGTCTTTTCCGACGTGGGGCTGGCCTTTGTCCGTGACATCGCGCCTGAAGTCTACGAGTCGATCACACGTGGCCAGGTCGTGTTCGACGACATGGCGGTCGTGCACAAGGGCAGCACGTCACGCTTGCCGGCAATACGTTCCATCGCATGGCGCGGATCGACCTGCTGCGCGCGCTGCACCACCATTGCCGCGAGGTCGGTGTGGCCCTCGAGTTCGAGCGGCGATGCGACGATGAGGCGGAGTTCGCGGATGCGGATCTCATCGTGGCGGCCGACGGCGCGAAGAGCACTATCCGGTCGAGACACGCGGACATCTTTCAACCGACGCTCGACGAGCGGCCGAATCTGCTCGCCTGGTACGGCACGACGCGGCTCTTCGAACCACTGTCGTTCATCTTCCGGGAGACGGCCGACGGGCTCATCATCGCGCACGTCTATCAGTTCAGTCCGCACCCACAGCACGTTCCTCGTCGAGGCGCCGCCCGACACTTTTCACCGCGCGGGTCTGGACCGGATGTCGGAAGCGGAAAGCCTGCGGGTACTGTGAGGCCGCGTTCGCGGAAGACCTGGGCGGCCATCCGTTGCTGTCGAACCGCAGCACGTGGTTCCGCTACACCATCATCAAGAACGAGACGTGGTTTTTTGACAATGTCGTCTTGTTGGGCGACGCGCTCCGGACGGGGCATCCATCGATTGGCTCAGGCACGCGGCTCGCATTGCAGGACGCGATTGCGCTGTTCGACGCGCATCGGAACGGCGGAGACGGTGCCGATGATGCTCGAGGAGTTTCGTGCGCATTCGCCAGCCGGGATCCGATGCGCTGCAGCAGGCGGCGATCAAGAGCACCGAGTGGTACGAGAACCTCGGGCCAAAGCTCCATCTCGATCCGGTCTCATTTGCCTATGACTACCTGCGACGAAGCGGCCGCGTGAGCCATGCCGACGTGCAGAAGCGCGACCCCGCTCTGGCGGCCGCGTATGAGCGGCTCCATCCTGGTGAGATCGGGCATGGGGTCAGACCCCTGTAGTGCGGGGTCTGACCCCATGCCACCGGATGCCGGAGTGAGGAACAGATGCTGAAGGGTTGCGTGCCCTGGCCGGCCGATGTCGCTCGCCAGTACGTCGAAGCCGGGCTCTGGGAGGAGATGACCGTCGCGGAGATGGTCGAACGGACCGCGCGGCAGGTGCCGGACAAATCGGCGGTAGTCCACGCAAGTGGCCGGATGACGTACGCGGAGCTCATCCGGTCCGTCGAAGTCGCTGGCCGTCGAACTGTTGCGCCGTGGGCTGAAGCCGCAGGATCGAGCCGTCGTGCAACTACCCAACGGGCCCGAGTTCGTGTCCCTCTACCTGGCCTTGAACTACATCGGCGTCATCCCGGTGATGGCGCTCCGCACACATCGGGAATCCGAGATTCGGCACTTCGTCCGCGCGTCGAACGCCGCGGCGTATTTCATCCCCGATCGCATCGGTTCATTCGACTACCGTCCGATGGCGGCCGAGGTCGCAGCCGAGTTTCCCTCCCTGAGACACGTGATCGTGGTGGGGGAGGCGGGCCCTGGGCAGACACCGTTCGGAGCCCTCGTCACGGACCAGGCGGCAGACGAGTCAAGCCTCCAGGCTGTGCGACCGGATCCATACGACGTCTCGACGATGTTGTTGTCGGGCGGCACGACGGCAGTGTCGAAGTTGATTCCCCGGACCCACAACGACTATGTCCTCAACGCGCGGCTCTGCGCTGAGGTCGCGGGATTCTCGGCAGACACGGTCTTTCTGGCCATTCTGCCGCTCGGTCATAACTACAACCTGGCCTCACCGGGTTTGCTCGGTGCCTTCTATGCCGGCGGCACGCTTGTCATCGGCAAGGGCACCACTCCCGAGGACGTGTTCAGCACCATCGCGGCTGAACGCGTAACGGTCGTCGCGGCGGCGGTGCCGCTCATCACGACGTGGGTGAACAGTGGCGCCGCTAAGTCGTTCGACATCTCCTCGCTTCGTGTCATACAGAACGGAGGCGCCCGGCTGGCTCCGGAGGTGCGTGCGCGCGTCCGCAAGGAACTCGGATGTGTTCCGCAGGAGATCTACGGCACGGCAGAAGGTCTCATCAACATGACGCGGCTCGACGATCCCGACGAGGTGTTGCTCGAAAGCTCGGGCGCCCCGGTCAGCGAGTGGGATGAGATCGCCGTACTCGACGATCGCGATCAGCCCGTGCGTGACGGTGAGACGGGCGAACTCGTCACGCGTGGGCCGTATACCATCCGCGGCTACTACGACGCGCCCGAGGTGAATGCGGCGGCCTTCACCCCTGATGGGTTTTATCGGATGGG
Source organism: uncultured Alphaproteobacteria bacterium (assembly GCA_963731855.1). GTDB lineage: Bacteria > Pseudomonadota > Alphaproteobacteria > Rhizobiales > Rhodomicrobiaceae > R-RK-3. The sequence goes on from CAVSXH010000009.1 coordinate 794,953, forward strand.
CGACATCGTCCGGAAACGCGGTCGCTATGTCTACACGGAAGGCCGGCGGAAGGACCTCATCAACCGGGGAGGCGAGAAGATCAGCTGCGATGAGGTCGAGAATCTGATCTTCGGCCTGTCGCAGGTCAGGCAAGTCAGCGTCGTGGCCATGGCCGATCCGGTCTTTGGCGAGAAGGCCTGTGCGTGCGTCGTCTTACACCCGGGCACCGATCTGACCTTCGAGGGCCTGATTGCGCATCTACGCGCGCAGAAGATTGCCACGTTCAAGCTGCCCGAGCGGCTCGAGATCATGGACTCGTTCCCGATCAGCCCGGTTGGCAAGATCCTGAAGCGCGAACTCCGCGAAATCGTCGCCCGACGCATCGACCAGTCCTAAACGCCCCCGGCGTTCACACCACCCCTCGCGGCGTCGTCCAAACGTCGACACTCAGCAGCCAAGTCCGGAATCGCCGCTGGAGGACCTCAAGAAGGGAACCCTCATCAAAGCGGTGCTCAATCCCTAGCTTTCACACCACGGACACCAGCGTCGTCCAAGTACCACACGGCAGTGACGGTTCGGTTTCTGGGCCCATTCAGGCCCGATCTTGGGTGACGCACGAATTTCTTGACGCAGAAGGAAGAGACATCATGACTACGCAGGTTGCGAATGAGACTGGCACGTTAGAGACGCAGCTCGTCATCGACAATGTCGCCCGGCCAGCGACCAAGGGGGCCGTGTTCGAACGCCGGAGTTCCACTACCGGCCAGGTGGTCACGCGGGCCGCGGCGGCTAGCGCGGCCGACGCGATCGCCGCGGCGGACTCGGCCCAAAAGGCGTTCCTGACCTGGTCGAAATCCTCGCCGTCCGAACGGCGCAAGGTGCTGCTCAAAGCCGCCGACATTCTCGAGACGAAGACGCCCGCCATCATCGAAGCGATGGCTAAGGAAGTGGGGGCGGCGACACTCTGGGCGGGCTTCAACGTCTTTCTGGCCGCCAATCTCTTTCGCGAAGCCGCGTCTCTCGCGACTCAGATTCAGGGCGAGACGATTCCGACCGACAAGCCGGACACGCTGTCGATGACCGTCAGACAGCCGGTCGGTGTGATCCTCAGCATTGTGCCGTGGAATGGCCCAGTGGTCCTGGCGGCGCGAGCAATCGCGTACCCGATTGTCTGCGGCAACACCGTGGTGTTCCGGGCATCGGAGACCAGTCCGAAGACGCATGCACTGCTGGCCGAGTCGTTGTACGAAGCCGGGTTGCCGGCCGGTGTGCTGAACTTCGTCACCAACGATCCGGACGACGCGCCGGCCGTCATCGATGCGCTGATTGGCCACAAGGCGGTTCGACGGATCAACTTCACAGGCTCGACTCGCGTGGGACGCATCATCGCGCAGAAGGCGGCTCCTTATCTGAAGCGCTGCCTGCTCGAGCTTGGAGGCAAGTCGCCACAGGTCGTGCTCGATGACGCGGACGTTGACGAGGCCGTTAAGGCGGCGGTCTTCGGATCGTTCCTCTATCAAGGCCAGATCTGCATGTCCACCGAGCGGATCGTCGTCGACAACAAAATCGCCGACGAATTCGTGCAGAAGTTCGCTGCGCGGGCCAACGAACTTCCGTGTGGAGATCCAGGGGCAGGAGCCGGCAATTGCGTGGTCGGGCCGATGGTTACGCCTGCCTCGGGACCGCGACTGAACGCGATGATCGACGACGCCGTGAAGAAGGGCGCGAAGCTCGTGGCCGGCGGCAAGGCGGACGGCGCGGTGATGCCTGCGACGATTCTCGACTACGTGACTCCTGACATGGACATCTTCGACGCAGAGACCTTCGGTCCGATCACCATCGTCGTTCGTGCGACGAATACCGAGGATGCTGTGCGCCTGGCGAACGAGACCGAGTACGGCCTATCGGCTGGCGTCTTCGGACGCGATACTCACCGGGCCCTACAGGTCGCAATGCGGATCGACTGCGGGTCGGTCCACGTCAATGGTTCGACCGTGCAGAACGAAGCACAGGCACCATACGGTGGGATGAAGAACAGTGGCTATGGCCGATTCGACGGCCGAGCGGTGATCGACGAGTTCACGGAAGTGAAGTGGATCACGATCGAGCCGCTGAAGCAGCAGTACCCCGTTTAGACCCCGGATCCGGCAGGCCGTTAGGTCTGCCGGATCACCTCCTCGAGCACTTCCAGCGCTCCGCCGGCGACGGTCAGGGCACGCGATCCGAGATCGACGTGTAGCTCGGGGTCATGCCGGTTGATTCGTACGAATCGCGCGGTGGGGATGGCTTCGGCCGTGCGTTCCATCGGCCAACGCACAACGCTGGGTGTGTTGAAGCCCGAGCCGATGTCCAGGACGAGCAGCCGATCGTTGGATGCGGATCTGACCCATCGGCTCAACTCGCCGAACCGTTGGCGCCACGGTTCCTCGACGAACCAGTGGCCGCCGCGCACGTTGAAGAAGATCTCCCCGCCACATCGCGGGCATACCGGGACGAGACGCGGATCGTGCAGCGCTTGTGTCTGCGGATCGATTTCCGGCAACAGTTGCTTGAGGAGCGGCTCGCTCGGCCACAACTGGTTCGAGCAGGGTGTCAGGCACTGGAGAAACGCGAAGTCACCCTGAATCGAACAAACCTGATCCGGGTTGAAGCCATTTCGGACAAAGAGCGCATCGACGTTTGATGTCAGGACAAAGCAGTCCTTGGCGCGAGCGAGATCGAACAGGTGCCAGTAGACGGGCCGGCGGCCGTCGCCAAAGCGCACTTCGTTGACGTGGAGCAGCCAGTAGCCCCAGAAGACCTCGGGCGGCAAGCTCGAATTGCCGATCATCTGATACGCGGCTCGAAGGCCGCGGCGCACGAGTGCGGGGAACTTCGCGGCGAAATCGGCTTCGTCGGTGTAGTCCACGCCGGCGTCGGCCGAGAGTCCCGCTCCCGCGCCAATGAGGATTCGATCCGCATCGTCTAGCCACTGTCTGATTTGCCGGGCTTCAACTTCAAGTGTTCGTGTCGTTACTGCCATGAGCGTGCCATTTCGCGCCGGTAGGCGTCTTCGTCTGCCTCGGTGAACACATTGAAGACCACGAGGTCGAAAGCTGCTGGATGTCGTTCCAGCCAGAGCCGAACGGTTCTGATGGCGACCGAGGCTGCTTCTGCCTTCGGATAGCCGAACAGTCCGGTCGAGATGGCGCAGAACGCGAGAGACTTGACCTGCGTGGCCGCAGCCAACGCGAGGCAGGCCTCGTAGCACAAGGCCAGGCTCGCTTGATGCTGGGTGGTCGCGCGGCCGCCCGACACGATCGGGCCGACGGTGTGCAAGCACGAATCGCGACGGCAAGGTAGTAGCCGCGCGTGATCTTCGCCGTTCCTGTCGGCTCCGCGTATCCCTGGAGTTCGATGATGCGCTGGCAGTCTTCCCGAAGCCGCGGGCCGGCGGCTGTGTGAATCGCATTGTCAATACAAGGATGGTCCGGTCTGAAGCACCCCAACAGCCCGGTGTTGGCCGCGTTGACGATCGCGTCCACCCCGAGCGTGGTGATGTCGCCGCGCCAGAGTGTCACCACGGTGCGGGCGACGGAGACGGCCTCGGGCGCGGCCGCAAGCAGTTCCTCTGGTCCGATGGCGCGGCGACCCGCAGCTTCTTCGGCAAACAAGTCATCGAGCATCTGCTGGGCGTGTAGAGGGATCGGCCGTGCCGGCCGGACTGTGAGAAGACGCCTGACGAGCAGCCGGCAGTCGTCGTCTCCAGCCGTGGGGCGTGCGGCCTCCAAACCAGCATCCTGTAGGAGCGCAACGGCGATGTCCTTCAGCAGGATCTCTCGACTTCGGGTTGAGCGGGCCTCCCGACCAAAGGCGACGTTGAGATTGATGGCGTCAGCGTCTACACGGCCGGATCGAGATGCACAGTCACGGTCATATCTCTGGCCACGATCGGCCTGCTAGTCAATTGGACGAGGTAGCCACGCCCCCTGTGAACGGCTCGCGGTGCCTTCACCGCTCGAGGGCGTCGGTTCTTGGCGGACGCCAGCTCGTGACGTTGGTAGGACATCCGTTTCTTCCGATTTGATCTCGAGCGCCGTGAAGTTCTCGTGCACCGCATTCTCGAGCCTGAGATCTCGGAGGCTCCCGTCGATGAGCATCGGCACTCGGGCAGACTGAAACCACGTCCAAGATCGTTCCCGGCGAGGGGGCCTGAGCGAGATCGGCCGTGACAGAGCGCTTGCTGAGGTGGGACAGACCGCCCAGCAACCCGAGGAACAGCCATCGCTCCGACGAGCGCAATCGACGTGCGACGCTCAGGGCGCGTTTCTTTGAGGAGCCTCCAGCAGAGCGTCGAGGCCAGCACCAGTAGCCACACCTGGATGACAGGCACACGGTTGCCGTCGCCAGGAAGGCCACAACGACAGTGCGAGAACGATCGTCACGGCGATGACTGCCGCGCCCGCAAGTGTGTGGGTGTGTCCACGATGTTGGAGCAAGAACCCCAGCGGCGCTTCGGTCAGCCAGGTGTAGGTGAAGTCGATATCGGGGGCATTGGCCGCGGCCGGGCCGATCGCGATCGCAGCACGCCGCGTGCCTACACCGCGACGGTGTAACTGAGAGCAAAACGAACAGGCTCGTCGACCCACTGCTGTGACAGCGAGAAGCCGCAGTGCTCGAGCATCGCGGTGACCTGTTGCGGTTCGTACTTGTAGGAGCTCTCCGTCCAGATCGTCTCGCCGGCTCGAACGTCATTCGACGTCCGCGCCGGGAACGCGCACGCGCTGCGCGCCGCATGCTCACGAGGTGCATCTCGACTCGCGACGCGTCGCGCGTTCCAGACCGCGCGATGCGCGAAGCCGTCGAGGTCGAAGTCGGCGCCGAGCTCGCGGTTGATGCGGACCAGCAGATTGCGGTTGAACGCCGCGGTGACGCCGAGCGGATCGTCGTAGGCGAGCAGCAGGTCGCGCTCGGGCTTGACGAGATCGGTGCCGAGCAGCAGCGCGTCGCCCGCGCGCGAGCGCGGCGCGAATCGTCGAGCAGCGAACGCCTCGGCGCCCGGCGGATCGAAGTTGCCGATGTTCGAGCCGAGGAACAGCGCGAGCGCTCGGCCGGCCGCCGCGCGACTTGGCGCACGGCTCGATGCAGCCCATCCTCGTAGGTCGCCTCGTGCGTCGACGACGGCGTGCGCCGAGAGCCTCGCGAGCGCTGCGGCCGCGCTTGTCGAGCGCCGCGGCCGAGACATCCACCAGGTGGACGGTCGATCGGCCGGCTGTCGCGTGCTGGCGGCGAGCAGGGCGACCAGCTTCTCGCCGCTGCCCGGCCCGAGCTCGACGAGCGTCGAGAGCGGCCGGCGCGGCGAACGATCTCGCCGCCGTGCGTGGCCAGCAGCCGTGTTCGGCTCTGCGTGATCTCGTACCACGGCAGCCGGCAGATCGCCTCGAACAGCGCCGACCCGAGCGCGTCGTAGAGATAGCGCGATGGCAGCTGCCGCGGCTGTCTGCGTCAGGTATAGCCGCACGTCGTCCGCGAACTGTCTCGATCCGGCCGATGCTGCGTGAGCTGCGCCGGCGCGTCATGCGCCGGTGCTCTCGACGCAGCGAAACGTCGCATAGACATACGGATAGCGCGGCCGGAACCAGTTGCGGAACGTCGGCCGCAGCAGCTCGCGCGCCGTGGCCGGCGACGCGCCCTTCATCACGAAGTGCTCGCCGTCGAAGAAGTCGGCGGAGTATTCGGGATACGACGGCATCGGCGCGAAACCCGGGAAACGGCGCGAACGGCGTGCTCGTCCATTCCCACCCGTTGCCGACAAGATCTTCGACGCCCCACGCGCTCGCGCCGGCAGGATGGCTGCCGGCCGGCTCGGGATCCCAGCTCGAAAAGTCGAAGACGCCGTGACGCCGCGGCGGTGCGTCGTCACCCCACGGATGCGGACGCTCGCCGCCATCGGGCGTGCCGAACGCCGCGCGCTGAAACTCTGCTTCGGTCGGGAGCCGCGCGCCGCGCCAGCGCGCGAACGCCGACGCTTCGGCGTGGCTGACATACACGGGCCACGACGAGCGGCAGCGGGATCGACTCGAACATGCCGCGCCAGAACCACGCGTCGTCGTCCCGCTCCCAGAACAGCGGATGCGCGATGCTGCTCGCGCTGCATCCACTGCCAGTCCTCCGCGCGCCACCACCGCGCGATCGCGGTAGCCGCCGGCGTCGACGAACTCCAGAAAGCGTTCGTTGGTGACGTCGTGACGTTCGATCGCAAACGCCGGACACGTCGCACGCGAGCGCCGGACGTTCGTTGTCCCAGCCGAACGGCACGCTCGCGCGATCGACGCCGAGCGTCGCCGGCCCGCGGGGATCTCGATCCATTCGCTGGCGCGGCGGCTGACCCCGATGACGCGGCTGATAGCCGCGCCGGCGCGCGCTTCTGCGTCGAACGGCAGGCGATGCCACATGTACAGCAGCGTCTCCTGGTGCATCGCCTCGTGCTCGAGGATCGCGAACACCGCCTCGGCGCGATCGAGCAGCGGATGTCCCGGACGATCGATGTCGGCGTGTCCAAGCGCGTCGACGACCTGCCGGTCGGCTTCGTCGGCGAACGCGCTGGACGACGTCGCGGCTCGGCCACGATCGCGTGACCGCCTGCGTCCGTGCGCCCGGGCGATTCGTCCGGGTCGATGCCGCGCGCGAACAGGCGCCTCGAGCGGCTCGTCGATGCTCGGGCGCGCCGAGCGCCTTCTTGACGAGCGTGTTGAAGCTGAACGCCGGCAGGTGCCCCTCGTAGAACACGATCGGATGCCGCAGCGCGATCGGCTGGCTGTAATAGGCCTCGTCGGTCGAGCAGATCGAACAACGCGGGATCGCGCCGGTTCCGGCGGTACCACTCCAGAAGCGCCATGCGGTCAAGCGCCTTCGACCGGCTGACCGAAGCCGCTGTGATTCGAGACGACATCTGGTTCTGCTCCACACGATCAATCCTTTCGACTTGTTTGACGATCTGCAAGGGGTCTCTGTGAAATCCGTCATACTCACCCGGATGCGCGCCGCCTGGTATGAAAGGCAGGGACCCGCCCGAGAGGTCCTGACCATCGGCACCATGGATGAGCCGCTACCCGCCGCGGGAGAGGTGCGCATCCGAGTCGCGGCCTCGGGCATCAACCCGGGCGATGTCAAGAAACGGCTCGACGTCTACGGCTACGGCATGCCGTTCCCGCGTGTCATCCCGCACAGCGACGGGGCCGGTGTCGTCGATCTCACGGGCGAGGGTGTAACGACGGACTGGCTTGGGCAGCGAGTCTGGTGCTACGGCGCGCAGTCGTACCGCCCGTTTGGCACCGCCGCAGCATACACCGTCGTCCCGGTGCGGTTGGTGGCCCGGCTGCCCGACAACGTGTCGTTTGAGCAGGGTGCCTGCCTCGGCATTCCCGGCATCACGGCCCATCGCGCGGTGCATGTCGGCGGCCCGGTGAGCGGTCGGATCGTGCTCGTGCAGGGTGGTGCCGGCGCAGTCGGCATTTGCGCCGTGCACCTCGCGCGTCGTGCCGGCGCGACGGTGATTGCGACGGTGCGGTCGTCGGAGGACGAAGGGGCCGCTCGCCACGCAGGCGCACATCACGTGGTCGGGCGCGGTCAGGGCGTCGTTGACGGAGTTCGAGCCATTGCGCCCGACGGCGTGGACCACATTGTTGATGTGGCCTTCGGTTCGAACATCGCCGTCAACACCGAGCTTGTCGCGCTTGGCGGGTCGATTGCGGCGTATTCGACCGATGTCGATAGTCCGGCCATTCCGTTCTGGCCCCTCGTCTTCAAGAATGTCCGCGTGTTCTTTCTCGGCAGCGACGATTTCCCGCCAGAGCACAAATCGCGGCCGCGGGCGCCCTCAACGAGGCGCTCGCCTCGGGCTGGAGCGGCTTTGAAATCGCCGCGCGCGTCCCGCTCGCCGACATCGCGCGCGCTCACGAACTGGTGGAGGCTCGCGCCGGACGCGGGCGCGTCGTGGTCGCTTTGTAGCCCGGACCATTCATGGCCGACGCTGCTCTCGCCGAATCCACCCCGGGCCTCGAGGCTCGCGGTGTCAGCTATCGATTTGGCCGCATCGTGGCCCTCGACGATGTCAGCCTCGCGGTGCCGGCCGGCCGTTGTGTCGCGCTCGTGGGGGAAAGCGGTGCCGGGAAGACCACGCTTCTGCGGTGCTTCAACCGAATGGTGCTCCCACTGGCCGGCACGGTCCTGGTCAAGGGTAGAGAGGCGTCGGCCCAATTGCCGGCGGACTTGCGGCGCCGGATTGGCTATGTGCCGCAGCACGGTGGCCTACTGCCGCACTGGACCGTATTGCGCAACGTCGCGCTCGTGCCAGAGCTTCTGCGGCAGGCGGAATCCGAACGCGGCAGCTTTACGCGCGCTTGAGCAAGTGAGGCTCGACGCTGCCGAATTCGGTCACAGATACCCGAACGAGCTGTCCGGCGGACAGCGTCAGCGCGTGTCGCTCGCCCGCGCGATTGCCGCCCAGCAGCAAGTGCTCTTGATGGACGAACCCTTCGGTGCGCTCGACGCAATCAGCCGAGCCGAGCTGCAGACGCTTTGCGCCGCGTTGCGCGCGAGTCTGAGCGTGACGACGCTCCTCGTGACTCACGACCTGCTGGAAGCGGACTATCTCGCGGACGAGATCGCGGTGATGCGGAACGGCCGCATCGAACAGCAGGGCACATTGGCCGCGGTTCGAGCCGCGCCGGCCACGCCCTACGTGGCGTCGCTCCTGGCACGCGCGCTTGGCGGCGGCCGGCACGAAGGACAGTCATGAACCGGGCGCGGTTCGCAACGTGCGTGGCCGTGTGCCTCGCGTTCATGGTGGACCTCGGACCCGTCGGTGCGCAGACATCCAGCGGCGTCGCACCGCCCGTCGTGGTTGCATCCAAACCGTTTGGCGAGTCCTACGTGCTCGCGGAGATGTTCGCGCAATTGCTCGAACAGCACGGCATCGCTGTCGAGCGGCGACCTGGATTGGAGGTACTGAGATTGTGTTCAGCGCGATGCGGGCCGGCAGCGTCGATGTGTATCCCGGGTACACGGGCACCGGGCTGACAGCCATATTGCACGACACGCTCAGCGACGCCGATCTCCGGGATGCGCGCCGCGTTTTCGCCCACGTCGCTGCCGCGTTCGCGTCGCGCTACGGCGCGCGGTGGCTGCCGCCGCTCGGATTCCAGAACACCTTCGCCCTGGCAGTCCGGCCCGACACCGCACAGCAGTATCGCTTACGAACGCTCAGCGATCTTGCTGGTGCGAGCGCGGCCCTGACCGGTGGTTTCACACCCGATTTTGTGCAGCGGCCCGACGGGATCGAGGGACTGGCGCGGGTGTACGGTGGTGCCATTCGGCCGCGCACGATTCGACCGCTGTCGCCGGCACTCAAATACCAGGCGCTTGCGGGTCGTGCCGTCGACATCATCGATGGCTACTCAACCGATGGCTTGCTGGAGCGGTACCACCTCGTCGTGCTGGAAGACGATCGCCGGTTCTTTCCGCCCTACGAAGCGGCGGCGTTGCTCGGGGCGCGCGCGGCGGCACGGCCTGATGTCGTGTCGGCGCTCACGTTGCTGAGCGGAAAGTTGGACGAGCCGACGATGCGATCACTCAACCATCGGGTGGAAGTCAACGCTGAGGCCGTGCAGGGCGTGGCCGCGTCGGCCCTCCAGAAGCTTGGCCTGGCATCGGGAGGTCCAGCCGTCGGTGCAACGCAGACAGCTGATGGTGGTCGCCGCAGCCAGTCGTTCGGCACGTACGTATGGGAGCACCGCGCGTCCCTACTGCAACTCACGCTGCGTCATCTGTGGCTCGTCGCGATTGCCCTCGGCAGTGCCGTCGTCGTCGCGGTGCCGCTCGGACTCGCGCTCGAGCGCGCGCGCCCGGTCGCCGCGGCCATGCTTGGGGGTCTTGGTGTTGTTCAAACGATTCCCAGCATTGCACTGCTGGCCTTCATGGTCCCGCTGTTCGGCATCGGCATGGTGCCGGCGCTGATTGCGCTCTGGCTTTATGCGCTCTTTCCGATTGCGCGCGGGACCTACACGGGTGTGCGCGACGCCGATCCAGCGGCGGTGGAAGCCGCCGAAGCCCTGGGGATGACGCCTCGTCAACGGCTCCTGAGAGTGCGACTACCGCTGGCAGCGCCCGTCATCATGGCCGGTGTGCGGACTGCCGGCGTGATCACCGTCGGTGCAACGACACTCGCCGCCTTCATCGGCGCGGGCGGCCTCGGGGATCCCATCGTCACCGGGCTGGCGCTCGCCGACAGCCAAATGGTGCTTTCTGGCGCCCTTCCAGCGGCTGGGCTCGCTCTGCTTGTTGACGGTGTCCTGGCCGTCGTCGAGAAGCGCTTCAGACCCGCACACCTTCGGCATCGGAAGGCTTCGTGACGTTCGTGTGCGGTCCCGGCTCACGCCGTCAGTCGAAGACCAAAAACCTCAGGTACTCGGCGAAGTCGTCGTCCGGATAGCAGTAGAGCCAACGTTCGCCTGGCTCGGCTGAGGCGATGACCGGGTGTTCGGTCGCGCGCGCGTGCTTCGTTGCATGACGGTTCGGCGAATTGTCGCAACAGTGCGTGCTGCCACACGTCTGACATGTACGAAGATGAACCCAGGTGGCGCCAATTTTGACGCACTCGTCGCACTCGCGGCGCTTCGGTCCCTTGACGGTGGAGATGGCCTTGATGTGGGTACAGGTTCGGTTGGGCATGACGAGTCGCGCTCGCCCCAGCCTAAGTGGAGGCTCGTCGCTTCGCAAGGGGGGCAGGGCAGGGGGGCGGGGCAGGACATCCCTGTTCGCCGCTGCCTCGTTGCCGGGGTGTAACAACCGTTAACGACACTTGGTGGTGGCGGGTTCGTCGGTGACTTTGCACTTCGCTGTGGCGAGCGATTTTGTCGGCGACCTCGTTCGCCTCGCCGATGAGCTTCGCGGTAGGGAGCGGGGCCGATCGGGCCCCGCTCCCTCTGCGGTACGCGCTTTCGTCCAGCTAGAACTGGAAACGGACCGACAGCTGCAGAGAACGCATGGCCTGGGCACCAGTAACGGCACCGAACCCGGCGTTGTTCGGCAGCAGTCGCGTCGAGTTGACAATGGTCCCCACGGCGCCCGGCGCGAGCGTCGCGTCGCCGGCGGCCGCCACGTACTGCGCGTTGCGGATGGTCAAGTCCGTCGGGCTGTTGTATTGGACCTGCGACTGGCGCGCGTTGAAGACCACCGTGTTGAAGGCGTTGAACATGTCGAGACGCACTTGCGCGCTCCGAGAACCGCCCATCGGGAAGTTCCGCTGGAGCGACAAGTCAAGGGTCTTGTCCGGGCACCCGACCATGTAGTTCTGACCGGATTCGAGCCCGAGGCTTCCCGTCTGGGGCCCTGAGAAGGCGGCCACGTTAAGCTGGCTGGTACTGACTGCTTGTCGAGCACCCTGAACCGGTGTCCCCGAGGATCACGATGCGTGCGGCGTAACTCGGCGAGCCCGTGAGGTTCACGTTGCTGCCGCCCGTCTGATAGGTGAACGTTGGCGTGTAACGCGCGCCGGACCCTGCCGTCAGGATGCCCGACAGCTGCCAGTCGTTCGCCACGTGCGCCAGGATGCTCCTTGCCAGACCGGACGCCCGTAGGTCTGGAAAATCAAAGACGAAGTTGCCCTTGATCACGTGCGTGGCAATGCTGAGTGACCGGCCAGACCCCATTTTCTTCTCCCACTCCGCTTGATCGCTCCGGATCGAGTAGCTTCCGTCGGCCGCATGCTGCAGACGCAGGCCGACACCCGTGTTGCCAGTGAAGCGGAAGGCGTACGTGTAGTTGAGTCCGAACGACAGGCCATTGCGGAACCGCCGGCTCAGCGAGGTTTGCAGCATTTCGGAATCGTTGTGGAACTGGCTCAGCTGTGAGTTGATGACCCCGTAGCCCTTGAAGGCCCTGAGCAGGTCCGTGGTGTAGGCGTTTTGGCCAGGCACCGCGCTCGGTGGGAGCGTCGGATCCTGGTTCTCCGGCAGAAACGCGGCTCCGAAGTCCACCGCGTTCAGATCGGTGTTTCCACTGAGCACGTCGAACGCGTGCTGGCCGACCAGCGAGACGTCCAGCGCAGCCGACCACGGCAGCGTCATCTGCATGCCGACGTTCCACTGCGCCGACTTGGGGAGTGCCGCGTCGTACTGGAAGATGAAGAGCTGCGCAGCGCCCGCCGTCTTGAAGTTGCCGCCACCGAGCGTCTGGAGGTTTGCATTGCGCACGGTCTGGGCGGTCGAGTTGGGCGGATTGCCGACCTGCGAGTATGCCGAGTTCCCGTCAGGGCGATCAAAGAACAGCCCGGCGCTCCCCCGAATGACAATGCGCTGGGAGCCAGTCACGTCGTACGCCACACCGAACCGCGGCGCGTACCCGAGGAACGGCCACGTGTAGTTGTACTTGGAAATGCCCTGACCGGCCTGTTTGAGCCCATTCGTCACGATGCCCGTCTCCGGCACCAGCGTGCCGATCGCCGCCTGCGTATTCTGGGTGCCGGGTACCGTGAGGACCACCCCCGTCACCGGATTCTTCGCGTTGCGATTGGTCGCCGCGTTGGGACAGCCGGCCGCGGTGAGCGCCACCGAACAGCCCGCCACGTAGAGCGCGGGCGCGTCTGCCAGCTTCCACTGATCAGGGAAGAAGTTCGATGACTGCAGGAACGTGTCGTAGGTCGGCACCTGGTGCGTGATGCGGAGCCCGTAGTCGAGCGTGAGCCGGCTGTTGACCTTCCAGTTGTCCTGGAAATACGCATCCGTATTGATGTAGACGTAGCTGCCTTCGATGAACTTGGACTGCTGCGTGTACGACGTGAAGATGCCGAGTGCGGCATTGGCGTACCCGAAGCCGGAGTCGAGCGAGTTGTTGGTGCTGTTCGAGAAGTCGATCCCGCCGAAGAACGGCGAGATGCCGCCCACGCTCAGATTCTGCGCCTTGAATCCGTAGGTGTTGTAGAAGCCGACCTTGATCGTATGCCGGCCCTGTATCTTCGTCAGGCTGATCGACACATCCTGTGTCCGGTTCTGGGTCAGGTTGCCGCCGCCCGGAAACGCAAAGCTGGGCGGGCGGATTGCCGATACGAGCTGCCCCACGTGAAGGTGGGCGGAAGGATGGCGCGTCCGTCGACGAAGAAGGGGGAGTCCATCGCCGTCAGCACGCCGTACGCGTAGTACCGGGGATCGACGATATTCCCGTCGGGATATAGCAGGGGCAGGTCGCCCAGACCCAGATGTGACCTTGTTCGACAAGCGGGGACGTGTTCGGCGAGCCCAGCTTGTTCGTGCTGAGGCCGTACGTCGCTTCGAGGAACGTCGACGGACTCATCGTGTAGTTGACCGTTGTCGCAATGGCGTTGATGAACGGCACGCGGTTCTGCGTGTCATTGAATCCGGGAATCGACCCGGGCTGACCTTGGAGTTGCCGATCTGGCCCGAGTATTTGAAACTCATCCGCAGGCCGGACGAAACCTGATAGTCGAGGCGGATCGCCGGCTGGTGCGTCAGTGTCTTGGTGACCGGTGCGACCGCCTCGTAGTTGTAGGAGGTCCCCGCCGTCTGGGTCACATTTTCCTGGATTGGCCACATATTCAGAATGTTCAGCCCGATCCCATAGAGATTCTTCTGGGGAATTTTTCCGAGGATGCCGCCGTCCTGGAAGCACGTGGCCCTCGCCGCTGCCGTGCAGGCAGCCGCACCAAGCGAGGCATCTTTGATGGTGTTGAAGAGCAAGCCGTTGTTGTCGAGCGTTTCCGAAAAATCACCGGCCCGCTCGCGCTGCGTCGGCACGCGGAACCGCGTGGTGGTCCCGCCGCCCGTGCGGGGCCGGATACTCGTGGCTGTAGAAGAAGAACAGCTTGTTGTCCCCGCCGGGTCTGCCGATCGGTCCGCCGAGCGAGTATCCCCAATCCGACTGCACCGCCACCGTCGTGGGGTCGCCATTCTTGTCCTGCGCCCACGTGCGCCCGTCCTTCCAATTCCACGAGTTGTCGCGATGGATGTCATAGATGGATCCGTGCAGGCGGTTCGTCCCGCTCTTGGTGATCGCCGCGATCTGCAAGCCGCTCGACCGCCCGTACTCCGCTTGATAGCCGGAGGTCAGGACCTTCACTTCCGCGATCGACTCGACGTTCATCTGGAGCAGCTGCCCGTTATTGCCCGTGTCCATGGTGGACACGCCGTCCATCGTGATGTTGTTCTGGCCCCCGCCGCCTTGGCGGGTCGTGCCGACGACTCCCGGAGCGAGCGTGGCGAGCGCCGCAAAGTTCCGGCCCGTGCCGAGCGGCAGGTTCTCCACTGATTCGGTGGGAATGACGAACGACCGCTCGCCGCTTGCGGCCTGAATGACCGGCGCGTCATCGGTGACGGTCACCGTCTCCGTCAACCGGCCCACTTCAATTGTCAGCACACCGAGCGGGATGCGGTCCCCGGCGCTGACCGTGACGCCCGTGCGCTTCAGCGCCTTGAAACTGGTGAGGGTCACTTCGAGCGTATAGGTGCCGGCCGGGACGTTGGGAATCACGAAGTCCCCGGTCTGGTTGGTCACGGCGGGGGGCAGTTTCGTGCCGCGGGCGTCGTTCGTCGATACCGCGGTCGCGCCTGGAATGACACCGCCTTGTTCGTCCTTGACCGTGCCGGACACGGTGGCACTGGTGACCTGGGCCGAGACCGGTCGCACAACCAAAGACAGGACCGTTGCCGAAAACAGAATTCCTAACAGGATCTTGCGGAGCATAGACACCTCCAACACGACTGCCTGGGGATCGCTATCCGTGTTGGCGGGCACAAAGAGCGTGGGCGCGCGCAGAGAGTCGACCAGATCGACCACAAAGGCGACATCGTCCCCAGGCGCAAAGCCGTGACGGATGCCGCCGTCGCCGCGACAACCGCGGCGAACTGTTCATACAGGTGTCTTGGTGTTATCACGAGCGTGTACAAAAGTCGATGTCAATCGCGCGTCGAACGATAAACGACGAGGTCGACGTAGCTCGCGGATCCTCGCATCAGGCTACAGGGCGGGGGGCATCTAGAAGCGCACTCGCAGTCCGCCATTGACGTTCCGCCCTTCGAGCGGCGCCCACGCGTCAACTGTCCAGCGGCCGTCGGCGGCGCGGTCGGGACGAAGCAGCGGATCCCATCGGGTCTGCCGCACACCGGTGAGGTTCTCGCCGTTCACGAACAGCCGGAAGCGGCCGAACTGTCGCTCCGCCAGGAGGCCGACGATCGAAGTACGGCCGGCTGACGGCTCGGATACGGATTTTCTTCGAGCGCCTGGATGCCGGTGTAGTACAGCTCCACGCCAGCGCGCCCGACGTCTTCCCGCTCCCACATCCACGAGGCCGGCGCTGTGTCGCGGCGTCAGCGTCGACGTCCCGTCGAACGCCGTCGACGACTTCGCGCGACCGGACGTAGGTGTACGTGCCGGTGACGGCGTACGGCGCTGGCGCAGCGTGCCGAGCAGTTCCAGGCCGGCGTTCGATGCCGGCTCTGCGAGGTTGCGTCAACTCGAGTCCCGGTCGAACGATCGACGCTGATCGGATGTGCGACGCGCGAGCGGAAGACCGTCACGGTGTACGACAGCGGGCCGTCAGTGCGGCTGATGTCGAACGAAAGGCTGCGGCCTTCCTCCGCACTGAGCCGGCCCGGGATCACGAGCCGGCTGAGCCCGGTCGCCTCCGTTTCCTCGGTGAGTGGCGTCGGCGCAAAGAAGCCGGTCCCGATAGAGAGCCGGCTGCTCCAGCGCCCGGCGCGAAACAGCGCGGCCACGCGAGGACTGAAGAACGTGCCGTACTCGCTGTGATGATCGAGGCGGCCGCTGCCGCTGAGCGAGAGCCACTGCGTCAGCTCGACATCGGCCTGGCCGAAGACGCCCGGTGCGAGAAATGTGTACGCGAACTGCGGCACGTCGCGTGGACGATAGGCATCGCGCTCCACCGCGACGCCCGCGACAAACGTGTGCCGGCCCGCCGATGGCCTGAAGCGTCACCTCGCCAAACGCCGTGTCGTGCCGGTCGCGCTCGCGGATGTCGCCAAACTGGTGGTCGTGACGCTGTTGCGAGACCGCGCCGCGCGACACTCAGCAGAACACGTTCCCGGAAGAGCATCTGGCCGACGCGCGCCGCCGTCGATGCGGCGCGTGTCCAGCGCCTCCTCGTACGGCGACCCGTAGCCGGCAGCGTCGCGTCGTCGATCGTGCCGCCCCTCCGGTTCTCGGCGGTGAACCCGACCGTGGCGAAGAACGATCGGCCCTTGCCGTCGTCCCAGAACACCCGCGGCCGCACGACGCCGCGCGAGTAGCCGGGCAGGTCCGCCCAGCCGTCGTCGTTGACGTCGGTCGACCGTCTGCGCAGTGGCCGCCGGCCAGGAGCGTGAACGCCCAGCCGGGCTTGGCGGCTGTCGCGAACCACGCGACGACGTCGGTGCCGCCTCGCGTCGACCGGTTCACGAGCAGCTCGCGCTCCGGTTCCGCGCCCGGGCCGCCGCGAGATGAGGTTGACGACTCCGCCCATGGCGCCCGCGCCGTAGAGCGACGACGCGACGCCCTTGATGACCTCGACCTGGCCAAGATCCATCGGCGGGAATCTGCAGCAGGCCGAGTCCGCCGACTTCGCCAAAGAGCGGCAGGCCGTCAGAGAAGAAACGCGTGTATCGTCCCCGCATCCCTTGAATGCGCACGCTCGCCGCGCCGAGCGACGGCGACGTCGTCTGCACGCGCATGCCGCCCATCTCGTTGAGCATCATCACGATGTCGCCGGGCGTCATCAGCATCTTCTCTTCGATTTCTTCGCGGGCCAGCACTTCGACGCGCATGCGGCTGGTCCTCCAGCCGCGCGCCGGTGCGCGTCGCCGAGACCGTGACGGATTCCTCCACAGTTGGCTGGCTCTGGAGCTCGACATCCACTTGCCGACTCTGGCCGGCTTCGACAGCGATCGATGCCGTGACGGGAGAGAACCCAGGCTTTGACACTCTGATCTCAATCACGCCGGCCATCACCGACACTGAACCTCTACCGGCCGCGTCCGTTGTGAACGTGCTGCCGCTCACGACGACGGTGGCGCCCTGAACCGGGGCTGTGTCGTGCTGAACCTGGACCTCAACCGTCGCCAGCACCTGAGCGGGCACAGGCGTCTCGATGACGAGGGAGAAGAGGAAGATCAGTGAAACGGTTCTGGGTAGGGACACCTGGGCCTCTGCGTGCGACCAGTTTGCGCCGATGGGGCTCGGAATCGTCGATCGCAGTCGGTTGCCCGCAATTCGCGCTCGGTCGAGCCAATCTGCGAGAGCCTCTCCAGGTTCACGCCCCCGCGCTCCGAACAACGCGTCGGCGGTCCTTCCGCAGATCGAAGTGCTGGAAGACTACTCCAAGGTCTTCTCCCGTCCCGCGCTTCTCGAGAACGACGTCGCCGTTGAACGCCTCAGCCGGCAGGGGAGTGCCGGGAACTCCGCCTCTCCGCGCCGACGTCGTCAGATAGAGATCGTCGACCATTTTCAGTGAGAGCAGGTCGGCAGCAAGTGATCGGCCGCCGACGCACGAGATGCGGCGGATTCCGTCCGACCGAAGGGACGCGAGCGCCTGCGCCAGATCTCCCGATTGCGCATGACCACCGACACGGATCCACGGACGAGCCGCCAGGCTCCTCTCCATGTCGATCGCCCCAGCAGACTCCGTCAAGAGAATCACCGGAAGGTCAGGCACATTGAAGAGCAAGCCGTGATCCAGATCAACGCCGCGACAATGTCGCGACGATTTGTGTCGGATGTCTCGGCAGACCCAGCGCCTGGCGAAGGTCCACCAGCTCGGGATGCCACACCGAAAAGATCGAATCCCCACCGTGCACAGTTCTGGCGCCGGCGAGGACCGCATCGGCAGCGACTCGAGAGAGACCCTCATAGACGACGTGATAGTCGGTGGCGCCTCCGCCGAGCGAGGCTGGATCCTCCGAGACCGTGTTTCCGTCTGCAGACTGCACGAAGACCAGCGAGCACGTGGGGAGCCGCGTCGCGACGAGCGCTCTCACATAGAACGGACCGCCAAATATCGAGGTGGACCACGGAGTCGCGATGGGCCGCAGGTCGTCGTTGAGGTTCGCCGCGACGGTGACGTACGGAGCCGTCCGGCGTGCTGATCGCGGCGGCCGTCTTCCGTGCTTCGAAGGCCGCGAAGCCGTCGCGCCAGAACGCGGAGGTTTCGGGCATCAGCGAATGATATTGCGGAGGTGGGCTGTCGGCTGTTTCGGCGTGCCTGGTTGAAGCGGAGCGAGACGCCCGCTACAGTCGATGTGAATGCCACCCACACGCTCTCATTTCCCGAAGTCGGCCACAGCTCTCCTCATCGTCGACGCCATCAATCCCTTTGATTTTCCCGGAGGTCAGAAATTCGCCCGCGAGGCGCTCAAGACCGCACGTGCCATCGCGCGTCTGGCCGAGCGGGCTCGCAAGGCCGGCATCCCGGTTGTCCTGGTGAACGACAACCTCGGCCGGTGGCGCTCCGACTCTGAGGCGCTCGTCGACTACTGCCTGAGCCTGGGGGGCCCCGGCGCCGAGGTCGTCAGAGCGCTTCGCCCAACGAAGGTCGACTTCGTGGTCTTGAAGTCGACCCTCTCGGGGTTTCACCAGACAGCCCTCGAGGCGATGCTCCGCCAAGGCAAAGTGAAGACGACGGTGGTCACGGGCTTCGTGACCGGCAACTGCGTTCTCTTCACCGCCGCCGACGCCTACATGCGGGACTTCAGAGTGATCGTGCCACGCGATTGCGTGGCCGATTTGACGTCTGAAACGCAAACCAGCGCCTTGAAGAAGATGCGAGACGTTTTGAAAGCGACGACTCCGCGGGGCTCCGCGGTCACCCTTCGCCGCTTGGTGGCGGGAATGCGCCAGGCCTAGGGAGTTGAGGATGGCTGAGCGCCCACGCCCGACGGGGAAAAGGCCGCGTGCCATCGGAGCCAGTCTCGCGGCGGTCGAACGAGAGGCCGCGGTCTGCCGTCGTTGCGATCTGTGGAAACGCGCGACGCAAACGGTGTTCGGTTCGGGGCCGCGCGACGCCAGAATCATGTTCGTCGGCGAACAGCCTGGCGACGTCGAAGATCGCGAGGGCGAGCCATTCGTGGGACCTGCCGGCCGTTTGTTACGAGAGGCGTTGGCCGAAGCGGGCATCGACGCCGAGACCGTCTATCTCACGAACGCCGTCAAGCATTTCAAATGGCGCGAGCAAGGCAAACGGCGGATTCACGAGCGCCCGAATCGTGAGGAAATCCTGGCGTGTCGGCTGTGGCTCGACTCCGAGATCGCGATTGTCAAACCCCGCGTGCTGGTCGCCCTCGGCGCAACCGCGGCGTCGGTCATCCTGCCGAAGGCGAGGGTGATGCGCGATCGCGCCAAGCCATTCACGTCGCCGCTGGCGGACATCGTCACCGTGACCGTGCACCCCTCGTCCATCCTGCGCTCGCCTGATTCGGCAGCGCGAGCAGAGGCGCGGCGGCAGTTCGTCAAGGATCTCCGGACGATCGAGCGAATGGCGCGCCAGCCGCGGGAATCGTAGACGCCGTGATGAAACCGACCGGCGCCCTGGGCCGTTACCGCTAGCGTTTCTTGGCCGCGCGCTTCCCGCTGCCGGAGGACTTGCGGGGTACCTTCGCGCCCTTCTCCCGCGCTTCGCTCAGACCGATCGCGATCGCCTGTTTGCGGCTCTTCACTGTCGCTCCAGAGCCGCTCTTGAGCGTGCCTTTCTTTCGACGGCGCATCGCCGATTCCACGTTCTTTGATGCAGACTTGCCGTACTTGGCCATTGTTCCTCCTTGGGCGACAACTGATAGTGATAGACCGGCTGCAAATGATGAGCCGAGCATCGCCACCAGTTCTCGCTCGGCGAGCGAGATCATCTGCGACGGTTCGGCCGGAATCATGGCATCGTGTGCTCTCTCCCTGCTCAATCGAGGCTGAGGCACGGCACTACCATTCTCTCGATGCTGTCTCCAGCAGATGCGGCGCCGAACCTGCTGCGCTGGTACGCAACATGCTCCGCTCGACATTGCCTATGGCCGCGGTGGTGACTTGGAATACGGCTGAACGGACGTGGGACTGCCCGTGTCATGGCTTGCGTCATGATGACTCGCGGTTGAAGCCGACGGGCGAAGTGATCCCAGGGCGGGCCGAAGCGCCGCTCTCCAAGGTGGAGTGACGCCAAGGCGCCTGCAATGGCGGTGCAGAGCTCCCGAACCAATGCAGACGTCAACGCCGTCGTTGGCGGATATCTGCGCGACTTGGCCTTCGCACAGTCGTCACAACAGAAAATGTTCGGTTACAAGCGGGCCGCGTCGGCGATCCTCGGACTCGAGGCGCCACTCACGGCCCTGGTCGGTCCCGACGGCGCTTTACCGCGAATCGCTGGTATTGGGCCCGGCTCCACTCGAGTCATCCGCGAGATTCTGGATACTGGCGAGTCGCCCACGGTCGAACAAGCGATCGCACGGAGTGACCGCCGCGCTGACATTGAAAGGCGACGCCAGCTTCGGCAAAACTTTCTCAGCCGCGCCGAGGTCCGGCGAGTTCTCTCGGATCCCGCGCTCGCGGGTCCCACTCTTCAGCAGTACCGCGGCGACCTGCAGATGCACTCCGAATGGAGCGACGGCTCCGCGACGGCGGAGGAGATGGCTGACGCGTGCCGTGCGCGTGGTTATCAATATGCGGCCGTGACCGATCATTCGTACGGACTAAAAATCGCCGGCGGCATGTCGATGATCGAAGCCGCCCAACAGCGGCGAGCCATCGACGACGTCAACGTTCGGCTGCAGCAATCAGTTCAGGCTGTTGCAGGGCATCGAAGCGAACATCGACGCTGCTGGCCAGCTGGACCTCGCCGACGACGAGGCGGCCACGTTCGACATTGTATTGGCGGCGCCACATTCTCGGCTGCGAAAGGACGAGGATCAGACCGACCGCATGCTGGCCGCCATCGCGCACCAGGCCGTGCGCATCCTGGCCCACCCTCGCGGACGGATCACCGGATCGCGCGCGGGCGTGATCGCCAATTGGGACGAGGTGTTTGCATCGGCGGCCGAGCGAGGCATCGCGATCGAAATCGATGGCGATCCCGCACGGCAGGACCTCGATCACACGTTGGCGTCCCGCGCCTTTGCAGCGGGATGTGTGTTCGCACTCGACAGCGATGCGCACACCACCACGCAACTCTCGTATGCAGAGACGGCACTCGCGCACGCGCGTCTTGCCGGGATTCCCGCCGAACGAATCGTGAACTGTTGGCCGCTGGACCGGCTTCTGGCCTGGCTGTCGCATCCAGCTTCAGAACGTCGGGGAGTGACGGCACAACAGACTCGGTGACTCGCCTGGGCCCAATGTGGATTCCCCATCCATGCCGCGATATCCTCGACGGAGGTCGATTCGTGTTGCATACCGGAACCGGGCACGTCATCACACCGCTCACGAGCGTCGAGGAACTGGACGACGCGCTGGCGAAGTCGTCAGCGAATCCGGTGTTGATTTTCAAACATAGTGCGACGTGTGGGCGAAGCGTGATGGCCGCCGAAGAGGTCACCGAGTGGCTCGATGCCACGCACATGGTTGCGGATGTCTACGTCGTGGACGTACGGCACAGCCGTCCGGTGTCGCAGGCCGTCGCGGAACGATTGAAGGTGCGGCACGAATCGCCCCAGGCCCTGCTCGTGCAGGATGGGATCGTGTACTGGCACCGATCACACGGGGGCGTCACCGCAGGGGCCATCGAGCGCGCCCTCACCTCGCGACGCGCTGGAACCACGACCGACAGTTCGTGAGAGTCACCTCTCTCGTGCCCCTTCTCTAACAGGGAGTGATCTCCGACCGGCACGGCAGGTCCTTGCCGCATGCTATCCTCCCGCACTTACAGCAACCTTCTGTCCGAAGGCTGGGAGGGTCGTTATGCCGCGTCGTGAGTGGTCACGCCGAGATGTGCTGAGGGAGTGTCTTGCAGCAGGTGTGCTCGTCGTTCCGGCCGGCTGGGCCGAAGCGGACGTGCTGCACGCGTGGATCGACGCACAGAACCCACGCGAGCCCACGGCGCACGTCGAGATGGGGCCGTTCTACAAGCGCAGGGCGCCCGCGACCACGAAGCTGCGCATGCCCGGCGATAAGGGGCTCGCGATGGCGGTCAGTGGGCGCGTCCTCTCGGTGCGCGGAGAGCCGGTGCAGGGCGCCACGATCGAAGTGTGGCAGGCCGATGATGGCGGCCTCTACGATATCGACGGCTATCGCTTCCGAGCGTCCATCGCGCCGCCGGCGTCGGGCGCCTATGCGTTCGAGTCGATCATGCCCGGGCACTATCCCGCGCGCGTCGCACGGCACGTGCACTACTTCGTGACGGCGCCCGGCTTCAAGCCGCTCACGACGCAGCTCTACTTCGCGACCGACGAGGTCTTCCAAGGCAACGTGAACAAGAACTTCTCGAAGGATCCGTTGATCACCTCGCGCACGCTCGTGCGGCCCGTGTCGCTCTCCGGCACGCCCGAGACGACGCTCGCCGCGGTCGAGTTCGAGCTTGTGCTCGAGAAGGCCTGAACGATGCGCCGGGCACCCCTGCTCCTCATAGTTGCCGCGGTGGTCATCGTGAACGGGTGCGCGCCGGACCCTCGGCGAGATCACAGCGGAGCGGTTGAGAGCGCGGCGCCCGCCTCATCAGGTCCCACGCCGCCTGCGGCGACTGTCACCCTGCCGGCTTCGATCACAAGCGTGGCGGCTCTCAATGGCTCGTCCTCGATTGCGGCAGGCCTTGCCAATGGCCACGTGGCCATCTGGACGATGAAAGGGGAGCCGCTGCTGCTGAAGCACCATGCCACGAGGGTGCTCGCAGTGGGATCCACAAAGGACGGGGCCGACGTCTGGAGTCTCGCCGACGATGGGTCGCTGGCGCGCACGCGCCCGGCGGCTGGTGCGTCACCGGTGGTGCAGAAGATCGATCTCGGCAAGGCGCACACCAGCGCCGCGACGTTCTCTACCGACGGATCGATGCTCGTGACCGGTGGAGAGTTCGGTGAGCTCCGCGTGTTCGCCACCGCCACGGGTGCGCTCCGACACACGCTGCGCGGCCACCGCACCGAGTTGCACACCATGGCCATTCGGCCCGACTCGCCCCTGCTGGCCAGCGCCAGTGCGGAGGCGGACCTCAAGGTGTGGGACACGGCTGCCGGCCGACAGCTGTCGTCGACCGAGCTGGATGTGTCGATGTTCGCCATCGCCTTCAATCCGAACAATGGCACGCTCGCGTCTGGTGGGGTGGATCGCCATGTGACGCTTCGCGATCCGACGACGCTTGTCGCCGGCCGCAGGATCGACCTGAAGGCGCCGATGATGGTGGCCTCGCTCGCCTGGTCACCCGACGGCCGGCTGCTGGCGATCGGCGACCTCGACGACGCGACGCTCTCCAAA
>CAVSXH010000010.1:0-16288 GCA_963731855.1 uncultured Alphaproteobacteria bacterium
TTTTAGCCCCTAAGCTGCCGGAGCCGCTGGAGCGCGGGACGCTCCGCTGAACGCGGAGCTGCGCTCTAATTCTTTGTTTATGCATCAGATTTATCCGAAAAGTGCGTACACTTTTCGGTCCGATGCATTAAGGCATCACCACTTCGACTTGCTTCTTATCGCCCGTCTCCACGGAAAATTTGGCGGCGTATTCCTTCTGCCCGTGTTCGACGCGCACTTCGTAGCTGCCTGCGGCGAGCACATGCGACGGAAAGGCGCCGCCGCTCTTTTTCACCAGTTGCCCGTCGCCCGAATAGATGTTCCAGATCGTATCCGCGAGGGCCTCGCCACCTGGCTTCTGCACTAGCCGGAAGGTCACCTTGCCCGCCTGGTGGTCGACGGTTGCCTCGGTCAGCTTGCCGGGCTCGACCGTCACTTCCGCCTCGATGACCGCGTTGCTGTCGCCGTAGGTGCTCTCGACGCGGTAAGTGCCGCCATTCAGCCGCATCACCACACCGGATTTGGCCCCCGCGATCACCTTGCGGCGGTTGCCGAACTGGTCGGATTCTTCGGAATAGACGTCGAAGGTCAGGGATTGCTCGGAGAGCAGGGGCTGTTTGGCCAAGGTGGCGTAAAGCCGCAAACCGCCGGCGTTCAGGTTAAAGATGTCGTCGAGCCGCTTGTCCGGCCACACGGTCATCCGCTTGGTGACATTGGCGCGTCCATAGGCGGCGTTGACCAGATATTCGCCCCCCGGAAGCGTCGTGGTCGGGCGCGGCTCGCGCATGGTGTATAGGAGCCTGTAGCTGCCGTCATCATGCACGCGCCCGTCATAGATGCGCCAGATGAGTCCGCTGGTCAGCGGCTGGCTGTCCTTGGCGAGGATCGCAGACAGAGCAAGCGTGCCGGGGTCGGTGGAGGTCGGCTTCTGACCGGGTGCGCCCAACTCTGCCCCGACGGGTGGGGCGACGGGCGGCATGGGCAGGCCTTCCGGGTCTTCGCTGGTTCCGAGCGCGGCAAGCTGGAAAACCTTCTGCAGCGCCTCGTTCAACTCGGCCTCGTTCTGCGCGGCGGCGAAAATGCCGCCCGTCTGCTCCGGCACGCAAGCGAGTTCAGCGAGCTTTTCTTCGCTTTTTTCGCCCAGCGCGATGAAGTGGATGATCGTTCGCGGCGATTTTTCCTTCAATTCGGCCGCGATGGCGCAAGGGTCGGCTTTGCACTCGTCCATGCTGTCGCTGACCAGAATGATCGATTGCGCGCCGGATTGTGTCTTGAACAGCTTCGCGGCCGCCGTGAGCGAGGCTGCAACCGAGGCGGAGCCTTTCGGATTGGCCGCCTCGATGGCTTTGATGTCCGCCGCAGATTTGATCGGCCCGATGGACTTGAGGGTGTCGATCGCGTCACAGCTTTTCGGCTTTTGCACGCCGAATGTCACCACGCCGAGGTCGAGCTTGCCCTCCTGGGCCCGCAAGATCGGTGCGATGACGCTGCGGAGCACTTTGATCTTCTGACCGCCCTCCATGCGCGACCACATGCTGTTGGCGTGGCCGAGGATCAGCACGGTCTCGTTCTGCGCCTGAGCGTTCTGTGCCAGGGCGGGAATTGCCGCGCCGGCAAAAGCAACCAGGAGAATGAGGCAACACAAGCCGAACCGACACGATGCGCCCACGGCCTGCGACAGGAATGCCGTGAACACGGCTGGTCCCATTGAGCTATTGCGCGATAATCTCAATCGTCTGCTCTTGGTTGGAAGCAGCCTCGAAGGTCTGCGAATAGGTTTTCGCTTCATGCTGCGCCATTGCCTGATAGTTGCCCGCCTGAAGAATGAGCGTGGGCGCTGCGTCCTGGGAAATCAGCACGGTACCGCCGCCATTATATTTCAGCGTCCATTTCACCGGCTCGATGGCGTGGGCACCCGGTTTGGCCACCAGCTTCAGCTTCACCTCGCAGGCCTTGTGCTCGAAGCTGACATCCGCCACTTCGCCCGCCGAGACATCGATCTCGCGTGTCTGGCGTGCATTGTGCCAGCCATATTGGCTTTCGATACGATAACGCCCGCTCGGCAGGAACAGCGTCGGCGTGGCGACGGTGGTCGCGATCAATTCCTGGTTGGGCGCACCATCCTTCGGCGACTGGCCATAGATCCGGTAAAGGAGATTGCGGTCGAGCTGCGCTCCGTTTCCCGCCAGAACCGACGCCAGCCGGACACCGCCGGCATCGAGCACCAGATTATGTTTCTGCGTCTCGCCCGGCCCGACCGCGATGTCCTTTTCCACCCGCGCCAGCCCCAGTACGGCCGCGACGCGGTATTGCCCCGCCGGGAGATCGAATTTCGGTTCGGCCAGTCGCGATCGGACAACTTCTTGCTGTCCGCCCGGCTCGCCATTCTTGAAGACCAGGAAGGTGGCCCCGCTCATCATCGGACCGTCCTCGACGGCACGCGCTGAGAGCGCCACCGTACCGCTGTTCATGACGGCTTCGACGCGGCTATCGGCGCCCGCGCTCACGCGGACCGGAATGTCGATATTGGCAAGCCCGTGCCGCGCGGTCAGACGGTAGGCTCCGGCCGGCACGTGAAATACCGCATGCGACAGCGTCGAGCGGCCGATCTCGGCTGTATCTCCCGCCTCGGTGTCTGCGCTGCGCAAGGTGAAAAACATGCCGTCCAGCGGCAGGCCGCCGGCAACCGCGGCGGCATTGACATGCAGCGTTCCGGCATTCAGATTCAAGACGAGGTCCACCGCCTTCTCCGGCTTGACCTCGAGCGTCTGGCCGTTGCCCGCCAATCCATAGGTCGCCTCGACGTAGTAGCGCCCCGGCTTGAGATGGACCTTCGGTTCCGCGCCCGCGCCGCTCCAGACCAGCTCCTTGCCTTGTGCTTGACCGAGCTTGGATATCCGCCATGAAATGCCTTCGCTAAGCGGCCTGGCGCCGGGTGCGAGCGCGGCCTGCAGCGTGACGTTCGGCGCGGGTTTTGCCGGCTGCTCCGGCGATGCGGGCGCATCTGTGGCTTGCTCGACGGCATGCTGGTCCGCGACCGATCCGCGCGGTAGCTGATCGATTTGCCCAATCGTTTCGTCCGCCGCTGCGCGCAATGATGTGGCGGACGCGGCAAGCGCCCTGCCCGGCAAGTTGATCAGGGCGATGCAGAGCCCGAGAAAAGCCATTGCAACAATGCATGGTCTTCGGATAAAGCGCATGGGACCAATCAGGTGCAGAATTCGTTGGCGCTCACCATTCACAGCTTTCAGTTTCTTGTCCAGTGCCATGTGGTGAGCTCGGCGTTACACGATTTGTTTAGCCGGAAAGTTTGTAATTATGACGGCTGCTAGCAGAATTCCGACAAAAAACATTGGGCCGGATGCAGAAGCGGGCGATCAAGCTGTGCTCGGTCATCTGCGCCGGCGACGCTCGGTGTCCGCCGCCGCGCTCGGCGAACCGGGACCGGACCGCGCGGCGCTCGAAGCGATGCTGACGATCGCGGCGCGCGTCCCCGATCACAAAAAGCTGGCTCCCTGGCGCTTTCTCGTTCTTGAAGGCGAGGCAAGGGCTGCTTTCGGTGAGAGCTTACAACGGATTTGCGCCGCAAATGAGCCGGCGGCTTCATCCGTGCGGCTCGAAACGGAGCGCGGCCGGTTTTTACGCGCGCCCGTGGTCGTCGCGGTGGTGTCTTCACCAGTTCCGCACCCCGCCGCGCCGGAATGGGAGCAGGTGCTTTCGGCGGGCGCGGTATGCCTCAACCTGCTTCACGCGAGCGCGGCGATGGGCTTCGGCAGCCAGTGGATTACCGAATGGTACGGATATGACGCGCAAGTGAAGGCGGCATTCGGGCTTGCCGAACAGGAGCGTTTCGCCGGTTTCGTCTATATCGGCACACCGACCGAGCGCCCCGACGACCGCGAGCGGCCGGACGTGGGCGCGATCACCAGCTTTCCGCGAGGGCCGCTCGGCTGATTGAGGGATGACGCGGGGCTTAACCCGTTCTGATCGGATCAGAACGGGTCTCGTCTTTTTGATCCCTATCGCAAAACCGGCGCGTCCACCTTTCGCAGCGTGCTTAGCGGACGGAGACGCGGCGCTCGGCCTGTCTCGGCTTTACCATGCGCATCAGGGCGATCATGATGGCAACAGTTGCGAGATAGGCCAGCAGCTGAGCCGCGCTGGGCCGGTCCGTATAGCCAATGAAGGTGTGTAGCAAGCGCCCTACGAGACTGTCGGCGGACAACAGCCAGGAGCTGTCCCAGACCGTTTCGGCGAAGGCTTCGAAGTAGCCGGCCTGCTGCAGAAAGGCGACCGCCTGCGAGGCAAGTCCGGCAGCAAGGAAAATGATCAGCGCCGACGTGACCGCGAACAGATACCGCAGGGGGATCGCCAGCAGGCCGAAATAGAGCAGGGCTGATATCACGGCTCCGGCCACAACTCCCAGCGCGCCGCCTGCCAGCATGCCAACTCCGGAATTCTCCGCCGAGGCGGCGATGCCGTAGAGGAACAGCACGACCTCCGATCCTTCGCGCAGCACCGCGACGCCGACGACCACCGCCAGGGCCGTCAGTGGCCGCTCGCCGGACACGACCTCTGCACCGACCTTGCGCATTTCCTGGGCAAGCTCGCGCCCGTGGGCCGCCATCCAGGCGTTGTGCCAGGTCAGCATGGCAACGGCGATGAGAAGCACTGTGGCGTTGAACAGTTCCTGCCCGGTGCCGGCGAAAAGATTAGCGATTTCGCCGGCAAAGACAGCGACGATGCAGGCGCCCACGATGCCCCCGGCGATACCCGCGGCAACCCAGAAGCCTCGCCGAGGCAGGCCTCTGGTCGCCGCAAGCACGATGCCCACGATGAGGCCGGCCTCCAGCACCTCGCGGAAAACGATCAACAGCGTCGCGAGCATAAGCGGCCTCGGTTGCTATTCGACGATGACGACGCCCTTGGCGGTGCTCTCATGATATTCGCCGACGAAGGGATAGCGGCCCGGCTTTTGCGGGCTCAGGCGCACCGTGCCTTCCTTGCCCGCGGCGATCACCTTCTCGATCTTGAGCGGATGCGATTCGAACTCTTCGGCGGACGTGTCCTCATTCTTGATCTTCAGGACGACGGCCTTGCCGGCGGGAACACGAATTTCGTCGGGCGTGAATTTGTGGTCCTTGATGGTGATCGAGATTGTGGCATCCTGGGCATTCGCCGCGCCCGCCACGGTCAACGCCGGCACCGTCAGCAGCATGACCGCCAGCCAGGTCTCGGCACGAACGAGCAGATGTGTCATTGGGTCCTCCTAACGAAGATGGCCGAGCCACGATGGCCGTATAAGTCGCCGCAGATCTTCGAAGAAGAAACGATAAGCCAGCTTACGGGAAAGGAGAGAATGCGCTCTTCGCAAGCATATTGATGCGTGTCATGCATCTTGCGATCGCTGATTGTGAAGTCTATCGCAGCCGCGAGAGCAGCTTTTGCGCCCGGATCAGATGCGGTCTGTCGATCATCCGGCCATTAAGGCCGATGACGCCCGCGCCAGGTTGGCGCTCGAACGCCTCCACGATTGCCTTTGCCTCGGCGACTTGTTCGGGCGTCGGCGTGAAGGCGGCATTGATGATCGGTACCTGCGCGGGATGAATGGCCATCTTGGCGGTGAAGCCGTCGCGGGCCGCCTGCCGCGCCTCGCGTTCCAGGCCGGCCTGATCGCTGAAATCGGCGTAGATGCTGTCGATGGGCAGCACGCGCGCCGCGTGGGCCGTAATCAGACAGAGGTTGCGGGCGAGGGCGAATGGCCCGGTGAACTCGCCGGACGGCTCGCGTGCGGTTGCCGCTCCGATGACGGTACCCAGGTCCTCCGCCCCCCATGTCATGCCGCGAAGGCGAGGCTCCGCAGCGATAAAGCTGTGCATCTGGAGCAGGGCCAAGGGTGTTTCCGTCGCGATCGCTATGATCCCGGCATGGGGCGCTGCTTCGCCGCCGGTGTCGGTCATCATGCGCGCCAGCGCCGAAACGTCCGCGCCGGAATTGGCCTTGGGCAGCATGATTCCGTCAGGGCGCGCGGGCATGATTGCGGTAAGATCGTCCCGCGTGAGGCCCGTCTCCAGATCGTTTACGCGGACATAGAGCTTCGGCCGGTCTGAATTCGCGGCATGCGCCGCGAGAAACGACGCAGCGATCGCTCTGGCGGCGGCCTTCGCTTCAGGCGCGACGGAATCCTCCAAGTCGATCAGCAGCACGTCCGCGCCGCTGCCGAGCGCCTTTTGCTGTTTGCGCTCGTCGTTCCCCGGCACGAACAGCAGCGAGCGCGGCTGCCATGCAGATCCTACGTCGTTAACGCTCATGACGCCGCCGGCCGCTTGCGGATAAAGCCCTGCCGTTTGCAAATGGCAACCAGCACATCGTTCTGATTGAACGCCTCATGCTGAAAATCCACGATCCCTGCATCGGGCCGCGAGCGGCTTTCTCGCTTGCCGAGGATCGTGGTGCGCACATGCACCGTATCGCCATGGAACAGGGGATGCGGGAACCTCACCTCGGTCATCCCGAGATTGGCGATCGTGGTGCCGAGCGTCGTATCGTTCACCGAAATGCCGATCATCAGGCCGAGCGTGAACAGGCTGTTCATCAGCGGCTGGCCGAATTCGGTCTCCGTCTCGCAGAAATGCCGGTCGATATGCAGCGGCTGGGGATTATGGGTGAGACAGGAGAATAAGGTATTATCCATCCCCGTCACCGTGCGCCGGATGGTGTGGTCGACGACCATTCCGCCTTCGAATTCCTCGAAATAGAGCCCCTTCATCTCACGGATTCCTCCTAATAGCGGAACTGCTCGGCCAGGATCCGGTCGTGCAGCTCATGTCCGGGGTCAAACAGGAGACGCAGGCCGATGCCGCGTTCCTCGGCGATATCGACGCTCAGGACATTGCGGAATTCATTATGGTCGGCTACCGCGCTGACCGGGCGCTTTTTCAATTCAAGCACATCGATCGTGACCTTCGCCGTGCTGGGCAGCAATGCGCCGCGCCAGCGCCGGGGCCGAAACGGACTAATCGGCGTCAGCGCAAGCATGGATGCGTTGATCGGCAGAATGGGACCGTGCACAGATAGATTATATGCGGTGCTTCCGGCGGGCGTCGCGACGAGCACACCGTCGCAGATCAGCTCGTCCAGCCGAACCAGCCCGTCCACCGTGAGACGCAGACGCGCCGCTTGATGGGTGAGGCGAAACAGATGGACTTCGTTGATCGCCAGCGCGTCCTTGCGGGTGCCGTCCGCGAACAGCGCCTGCATCCGCAGCGGATGGATCATGTTGACCTTGGCGCGGGCGAGCCTTTCCGGCAACTCTGTTTCGCGATATTCGTTCATGAGAAAACCGACCGAGCCGCGGTTCATGCCGTAGATCGGGATGCGGATACCCATGAAGCGATGCAGCGTCTGCAGCATCAATCCATCGCCGCCGAGCGCGACGATGATTTCGGCCTCTTCGGGCGCGGTATTCCCATGGGCCTTCGCAAGACGCGCAAGCGCTTGCTCGGCTTCCGGCGCGCCGCTGGCGACGAAGGCAATTTTACTGACCGCGATATCGGGTGTGGAGGCCATGGAGCTATCGAATGGATGACCTAAAGGAATTCAAAGCCGCGCCCGGCGGGCAAGCAGCGGAAGAGGTACCGCAGCAGGATGATATCTCCGCCATCCTGATTTACACCACCTTTCCCTCCGAGAGCGAGGCAAAAAAACTAGGCAGGGCGCTTGTGGAAGGCGGACTTGCGGCATGCGTAAACATCTTTCCGCAAATGGTGTCGATCTTTTCCTGGCAAGGCGCGGTCGAAGAGGCTGGCGAGGCAGCGATGATCGTGAAGACGGTGAAAGCACGCGCGGACGACGTTCTCGCCGAAATCAAGCGGTTGCACCCCTATACGGTGCCTGCGCGGCTGGTGGTCCCTTTGGCGGGCGGCGGTGAGGACTTTCTACGATGGATCGCGGAGCAGTGCGGCACGTCGGGTAAATGTGGTATGGCCGCAAAATAATGAGGAACAATACGGTGCGATATCCGTGAACGCTTGCCGCATGCGGAAAAGCTCGACATAACGGGGGCGGGGCAGCCGGTCCGCCGATTGGGGCACATGTCGATCAACAGCAGTCTTTTACGCCGCACGAGCGGGGCGATGCTTGCCGTATTGTTTATGGCAGGCTTGACGTCGCCTGTCCGGGCGGAGCCGCCCGGCGCCTCGCCTCCCGCCGCCGGCGCGGCAAACGAGGTTGCGCTGCCTGAAGGCAAGCCTCAGATGCGCACATTGCGGCTGAAGCTGCATTGGACGGGCGAAAGCCTGGATGTCGTCTACCGCATCGGCGACGTCTACCAACCCGAGGCGATGGCCAAGATCAACCACTTCCTGCGCGACTGGCGCTGCAACAAAAGCGCGGAGATGGACCCCAAGCTGATCGACCGGATTTACGATCTGCATCAGCAGATCGGCGCGCGGCGGACGATCAGGGTGATCTCTGGTTTCCGCTCGGAAGGCTATAATGCGTCGCTGCTGGTCGCCGGGCGGACAGTCGATCCGGAGAGCCAGCACATGTTCGGGCGCGCAGTAGACATCTTCGTGCCCGGTTTGCGCACGGACAAGCTCAAGGATGCCGCGGAGGCCCAAGCTCTTGGCGGCGTAGGTCATTATCCCTTCTCCGGCCCCCGCTTCATTCACATCGACACCGGACCGCAGCGCCGCTGGACCGAAATGGACCCCAGCGCCAGGCGCAAGCTCGGGCTGGCAAAACGAGGACGCACGCGCTTTAAGCTGAACTGCGATTTGACCATGGCGGATGCGCTGCGCCAGGTCTCCGCGACTGATGCGATCGCCGCTTTGCCGCCGGGCGCCGCTGTCGATCCCGCCTCCACCTTTCATAAAGCGGGCTTCGCTTCGCCGGCGCTCCTGACCGATCACACGCACTCGAGCGACGAGAACAGCTATCTGGTTCCGGCATCCGTGGATCTTGGACGGGTCGGGGTCTGCGAGAGCGGTGATCGGCTGCCGCCGCTCGGCCTGCTTGAGGCAAGCCGCGAGCCCGGACACAAATTTGACCCGTGAGACTGTTTACGTGCGATGGCGATCTTCGCGACGAGGGCGGGCGCTTGTGCTTCCGGATGGAATCAGTTTTCCCAACCGGCATCATTGGCGAAACGCGGGTGAATGCCCCGGACACCGCCAGCGGGACAGGCCTGTGGCCGGAATGTGGCACATCGCTGACGATGATATGCACGGATTATCCACCGAAATAGCGGTATTTCGGCCGCATTCTGCTTATTCTCGCCGCGCGATTTTCGGAAGTTCGCTTTGTTATGGAAAACAACAGGCCCATTTGAGGCGGAAAAAAGGCATTCTTCCGGCCATCCTGTTGCACAACCAACACATGCGCGGGGATTTGCCTGAAAAAACGCAATATTTTCCGTTGGTTAACCCCTGTGATAACAAACTTGCATTGGCCGAACCTAAGCGCCATTTTAGTACCGAGGATTCTGGAGCTGAGCGAGATGGCACGACATCCACTCATAAATTTGGCGGCGACACTGGGAGTCAACGCGGTGATTGCCGTGAGCTTCTCCCTAGGTGCACACGCCTTCACGGAGACGAACGTCCCGCCGGCGACGCAGGCGCCGCAAAACGCTCCCGCACCTCAGTTGCAGCTCAAAAAGTCGGATGATGGCAGTGGCCTGGCACTGAGTTCTCCTGGCGACACCAAGAGCGGCGAAACGGAGCTGAGTATTCCGGGCATTGGTTCGGTCGGCAGCCTGCCGAAGCTCGATTTCGGGCTGGAGCTGCTCTATGGCGGCGATAACGGGCCCATTCCTGAGAAGCTCGATGACAAGAGCGACGACGTGTTGATCAAGGGAACGATCAAACATCGCTTCTAATTCGGCGATCTGGTGCTAAGAGCATGATGGCGGCGAGAGCCGCCATTCGGCTGTCAGGAGGTACCGGACCATGTTTGATCGGCTTGCCGCATTTGGCGTCCATGCCTTCACCGCGCTCGGAGCCTTACTTGGCTTTCTAGCGCTGGTCGCCGCCGCCGCGCATCGCTGGGAAGACGCGTTCGGCTGGCTCGGCATCGCGCTGATCGTGGACGGCCTTGACGGCCCGCTTGCACGCCGCCTGCATGTCAAGGACAAGCTGCCCCGGTTTTCCGGCGAGCATCTTGATCTCGTCATCGACTACCTGACCTACGTCGTGGTGCCCGCCTACATCATCTATGAGGCACAGCTCGTGCCACGTGGCCTGGGAACGGCCGCGGCGGCGTTGATCCTGCTGACCTCGCTCTATCATTTCAGCGACAGCGAGAGCAAAACCGAGGACGGCTTTTTCGTCGGCTTCCCGGCCCTGTGGAATGTGGTCGCGCTCTACGGCTTCATATTTCCGACACCGGCGCCTCTTGCCTTCGCCGTGCTTTTCCTGCTCGTGGTGCTGACCTTTTTCCCCTTCAAATGGATCCATCCGGTTCGAGTGAGGCGGCTCAGGCCCTTCACTTTCTGCATCATGGGGCTGTGGGCAGCGGCGGCGATGGGCGCCCTGTTACAGGGTTTTCCCGGATCGTTCGCGGTCAAGGCAACGATCGCCTTGGCTACTGTTTATCTCGTCGCGATCGGTGTCGCGCGCAGCCTTCGGGAGAGCGAAGGCTCGGCCGTTGTCGACTAGCGCTGGGCGAGGCAGGGCTGTGTCCCGGATTGGAAAACGCTTTGCAATTAATCGTGTACTGCGCATACCAACTGCGCTAGAGCCTGATCGATTGAGGCGGAGCGGGCTATCTTTTGCTTGAGCATGGTCTTTGTCGCAAAACCGGTATCCATCCCCGCCTTCGCGGGGACATGCTTTTGCGGCTCATGCTCTAAAATGCGGTTCCGGCGACCGAGCGGGCCTTGTTAGCTGACTAACAGCGGGCCTGCTTATCGTTGTTGCGCATCATGTCTGCAAAACCGGGAATGCCGCTTTTCGCAATGATGCATAGGCGGGGAAAAGGGGCAAGATCGTGGAATTCCTAACCGATCCAAATGTGTGGGCGAGCTTCATCGCGCTGAGCGCACTCGAAATCGTGCTCGGCATCGACAACGTCATTTTCCTTTCGCTGATCACCGAAAAGCTCCCGCCCGCCGAGGCCAAGCGTGCGCGTCAGATCGGCCTCGGCCTGGCACTCGTTTTCCGCATCCTTCTGCTGCTGACGATTTCATGGATCATCGGGCTGACGCGGCCGCTTTTCACGATCATGGAACAAGGGTTCTCGGTGCGCGATCTCATCCTGATCGCGGGTGGATTGTTCCTCATCATCAAGGCGACGCAGGAAGTTCACGGCGAGATCGAGGGTGAGGAGGAAGAGACCAAGTCGGTCGCCGCTGCCAGCTTTACGGCGATCATCGCGCAAATCGTCGTCATCGACGCGATCTTCTCCATCGATTCCATCATCACTGCGGTCGGCATGGCCGACCTGGTCGAGGTGATGATCGCCGCCGTGGTGCTGGCGATTGGTGTTATGTATGTCGCGTCGGAGCCCGTCGCCCAATTTATCGAGCGCCATCCCACCACGAAGATGCTGGCTCTCACCTTCCTCATGCTGGTGGGCGTTGCGCTTGTGGCGGATGGCTTCCACTTCCACATTCCGCGCAGCTACATCTATTCCGCGATGGCGTTCGCTGCGGCGACCGAGATCTTCAATATCATGGCCATTCGCAGGAGACGCCTGAAGCGCGGTAAAACACCCAAGCGATCTTAGATGGCCTATTTGCGCCATAGTATGAAACTAGGGCCTGTGGCAATTCCCATGGATGAATCGGACAGCAGTATGAGTCGGATGGCAGGCGAGAGCGAAGTGCTGGGGGCCGGGCGATTGCTCGTTCTATGCGTCGCGGTGCTCCTTTTCGCAGCGCCCTCGCATGCCGAAGAAGTGCGCATCGAGCATCAGGGGTTGGACGTCGTCGGCAATCTGGATCTCGCGCCCGGCAAGTCCCTGAAAAACGATGGCGTGGTGCTGCTGCTGCATGGGACGCTCGCGCATCACCGGATGGAGATCATGTCCGCGTTGCAGGAGTTGCTGCATGAACGCGGCATCAACTCGCTGGCGGTCACGCTGGGGCTCGGCATGAATGAGCGGCGCGGCCTGTTCGACTGTTCTATCGAACAGGATCATCGCAATGAGGATGCCTCCGAGGAGATCAAGAGCTGGATCAATTGGCTGAAGCAGAAGGGGGCCGCAAGCATCACCCTTGCCGGCCATGATCGTGGAGGCAACCAGATCGCCGTATATGCCGCGCAGGAGCCAGACAAGGCGGTGCGGCGGCTGGTGATGATCGCTCCGCTCGCCGATACCGCATCCAGTATCGAAGCCGAATTTTCACAGCGCTTCCATCAGCCTTTGCAGCCTATTCTTGCCGAAGCGGAAAAGCTGGTCGCGGAAGACCAGTTCAACACGCTGATGACGGATGTTCCGTTTCTTGCCTGCGACAGGGCGAAAGTGACGGCGGGCGCCTTCGTCAACTATTACGGCCCCAACCAGAACCTCTATACGCCGAGCCTCATTCCCCACATTAAAATGCCGGCAATGGTTGCCGTCGGCGATCTCGATCCGCTGGCGAACGAATTGCTTCCGGCCATCGAGGGCATTCCGGACGCCAAATCGGTGAGGCTAGTCACCATCGCCGGCGCTGACCATTTCTTCCGCGATCAGGCCGCGGAAGATCTGGCGGACAAAATCAAGGCGTTCCTGGCTGAAAAATAGCGTTCCTCTCCAGCGCGCCTCAACGCCAGCACCAGCGTGCCCCCGGTCACCCTTTCACATAGCTTCCGGGCGCGTCTTCCAGCACTTCATTCATCCCGTGTCCGGGAATGCGGGCCGGCACCTTCTCCCCGGACATTCCAGTCAGCCATGCGCCGTAATCGGGCCACCATGACCCGGCGACTTCCTTGGCGGAAGTCAGCCATTCTTCAAGCGTTGCGGCGGCGTTGCCTTCCGAGGGGACCCAATGCATGTATTTGCCCGAGGTGGGCGGATTGACCACGCCGGCAATGTGCCCCGACCCCGCCAGCACGAAACGCACGGGGCCGCTGAACATTTTCGCACCCTTGAACACCGATTTCGCCGGCGCGATGTGGTCCTCGCGCGTCGCGAGCTCGTAGACCGGCAAGGTGATCTTGCTGAGATCGAGCTTGATGCCGCCCAAGGTCATCTCGCCCTTCGCCAGCCGGTTGTTCTGATAGAACTCGCGTAGATAAAAGCTGTGATTGACGGGCGGCATGCGCGTCGTGTCGGAGTTCCAATAGAGCAGATCGAATGGGAAGGGCTGCTTCCCCAGGAGATAATTGTTGACCACATAGGGCCAGATCAGGTCCTTCGGCCGGAGCATGTTGAACACCGCCGCCATCCGAGACCCGTCGAGATAGCCTTGTTCGGCCATCATCGCCTCGAGCGCCTTAATCTGCGTGTCGTCGATGAACACCATCAGATCGCCCGCCTGGGAGAAGTCCACCTGCGCGGCGAGGAACGACGCCGAATTGAACCGCTTGTCCCCGATCGCCGCCATATAGGCGAGCGTGGAGCCGAGCAGCGTACCGCCGACGCAATAGCCCATCACATTTGTCTTCGTCTGCCCGGTCAAACGCTGGACGACCGCGAGCGCCTCCAGAATGCCTTCCTGCATGTAGTTTTCGAAGCTCTTGTGCCCAAGTTCCTTGCCCGGATTGACCCAGGACACCACGAACACCGTAAAGCCTTGATCCA
The DNA here is from genome assembly GCA_963731855.1 of uncultured Alphaproteobacteria bacterium. GTDB lineage: Bacteria > Pseudomonadota > Alphaproteobacteria > Rhizobiales > Rhodomicrobiaceae > R-RK-3. Next base: position 13,708 of record CAVSXH010000010.1, read on the forward strand.
CCAGCCAGCGAATGAAGGATTTCTGTGGCACCAGGTCGAGGATGTAATATTTGTTGATCCAGGGCGGCACGATCATCATAGGCAGCGCGAAAACGTTGGGCGTCGTCGGCTGATATTGAATGAGCTGCATGATCTGGTTCTGGTAGACCACTTTGCCCGGCGTTGTGGCGAGATTCTTGCCGACGGCGAAGGCGCTGAGATCGGTCTGCTTGATCTTGAGAAGATCGCCGGATTCGTCGAGATCCTTGACGAGCTGGGTCATGCCCCGCACCAGATTCTCCGCATTCGTCGAGAGCGTCGCCCGCAGCACCTCGGGATTGGTGAAGGGAAAGTTCGATGGCGACAGCGCGCTGGTAATCTGGCTGAGGTAGAACTGCGCCCGCCGCCGGGTGTGATCCTCCACGCCTTCCGCATCGCGAACCAGATCATCCGCCCAATTCACGCCGAGCAGATACGCCTGCTTACAGAAATCAAAGAACGGATTTTCTGTCCAATCCGGGTCGCGGAAGCGGCTGTCGCCCGGCGCGGGTTTCGCCAGCGGCTCGACTTTTTCGCCGAGGAAGCGCTTATTGGTTCGCCCCCATAGCTCGACGAAATCTTCGGCGAGCTTGGCCTGCTTGGCAGCGAATTTTTCCGGTTCGGTGAACCATCGGCTCATGACCGAAGCAAACATATTCCCGGCCTCGCTCATATCGCCGGCCACGCTGGCAGCGCCATCCGCGCGCTTTTCCTTGAGCATCAGCGTCAGCGCCCGGCCTCCCACATCCAAAAGTTTGAACATGTTCTGGGCGAGTTGCTCGGGATTGTTGACGGCGTAGGGCATTTCGCGGCCGCCGGTATTGGGACTTTTGCTGTCGGCCATGACTCTCTCCCTTTAATCACTCCGCAGCCGGCTGATGCGGAAATGCCACAATGGGGCGTTATTCCTCATTTCGCTCAAGCAACTCGGCCTTCCGGTTGCTTAACAAATTCTCCACATAAATCGAGGCGATAATCAATGGTTGATCAACTGCCGAAGTGGTTCCCGCGCCGGACTGCTCCCTTTCCGTTCTGCAATGGAAATGGTATCTGGGAGCGAGTTCCAAAGAATCACAACGCGTTATGATGGGGGAAGCGGCCTCGGACTTCCGGGAACGCAAGGAAAACAAGATGCTACGCGGTTTCAAACTAACGGCGGCAGTATTGTGCGTTGTCATTCCAGCGGCCCTTTCGGGCTGCGCGGAAACGATCTATCCTCGTTTGCCTAGTCTCGGAACCGGCGGCGGCAATCTGCTGACGCCGACGGAACAGGAAAAGACCATCAAGGATTTGACGAGCGAACAGAAGAGCCACGGCGCCGAAGCCGCCAAGGCCATCGAAAAGCGGGAGTAGCTCCGTTAGTGGGTAGCCGTGCGGGCAAGCACAGCGCCCGCGAACGCTATCCAGTGCATCGATCAAACGGAGGCCACAAGCCGGAGTTTGGAAAAATTGATGCACGAATAACGAACGAATGTAATGACGCGCGAACGAAGTGGATGTGTCATTACATGAGCGCCTCGCTCACCGGGCATTTCGCCGGTGAGCGGCGCGCATCGTCATCGACCAAGGCCTCCGCGGGAGGGAGAAGCTGTGCCAGACCATACTCAAGACTTTCATCGCATCAAAAGATTGCCGCCCTACGTCTTCGAGCAGGTCAACAAGCTGAAGGCGCAAGCCCGGCTGCGCGGCGACGACATCATCGATTTCGGCATGGGCAATCCGGACCTCGCCACGCCGCAGCATATCGTCGAGAAGCTGGTCGAGACGGTCGCCCGGCCCAGAACGCACCGCTATTCGGCCTCGCGCGGCATTCCCGGCCTGCGGCGTGCGCAAGCCGCCTATTATGAGCGCCGCTTCGGCGTAAAGCTCAATCCCGATACGCAGGTCGTCGCGACACTCGGCTCGAAGGAAGGCTTCGCCAATATGGCGCAGGCGATCACCGCGCCGGGCGACGTCATCCTGTCGCCGAGCCCGACCTACCCGATCCACGAATTCGGTTTCATCATTTCCGGCGCCTCGATCCGCAGCCTGCCCGCGACGCCCAACTCCGACTTCATGGCCGCGCTGGACCGTGCAGTGCGCCACAGCATTCCCAAGCCGCTCGCGCTGGTGCTGAGCTACCCGTCCAACCCGACCGCCCTTGTGGCCGATCTCGACTTCTATAAGGAGGTCGTGGACTACGCGCGCAAGAACGAGCTCATCATCCTCTCCGACGTCGCCTACGCGGAGATCTATTTCGACGTGCCGCCGCCGCCTTCGGTGCTGCAGGTGAAGGGCGCGATGGATGTTGCTGTCGAATTCACTTCGCTGTCGAAGACATATTCCATGCCCGGCTGGCGCATGGGCTTTGCAGTCGGCAATGAGCGGCTGATCGCGGCGCTGGCCCGGGTCAAGTCCTATCTGGATTACGGCGCCTTCACACCGATCCAGGTCGCCGCCGCCGCCGCCCTCAACGGCCCGCAAGAGTGCGTCGCTGAGATGCGCCAGACCTACAAGAACCGCAGGGATTGCCTCGTCGAGGCGATGGCGCGCGCGGGCTGGGAGATTCCGCCCCCGCCCGCAA
>CAVSXH010000011.1:0-233336 GCA_963731855.1 uncultured Alphaproteobacteria bacterium
CCGAGCCCGCCGCAGAGGTCGGCCGCGGCGAGCGGCCCAACGTAGTAGTAGGGGTTGAGGCCGTCAGACGTCCACGGCACCGAGGAGGGTTCGCGTCGTCGAGGTACGCGGCCTCGCCGCTCGCGCGGTACAGCGCGGCCGCCGCGAGCGCCATGTAGCCCTGCCAGTCGGAGTAGAAGCCCAGGCCGGGGTCGCCGGGCTGGCGGAAGTCGCCGAGCGGCGGCCCGTGCGCCGAGACCGCCTCGCCCCGGGCGTACCACTCGCGCGGCCAGCGCTCGCAGCGCTCGGCTCGGCGGGGGCCGCCGGGGCCGAAGCGCGCCAGGGCCAGGGCCGCGGCGCCCGCGCCGAGCGGCCGCTGCCGCGTCGGCGTACGCCGTGCGGCGGGCGAGACCCGGGTCGGGCGAGGCGTCGTCGGTGGCGAAGTCGCGGAAGCCGAATGGTCGCTCTCGTCGCCGACCTGGGCGACGAACGTCCGCGTGCCCGGCGGATGCGCCCGGCGCAGCCAGCGCAGTCCGACGTCCGCCGTCGCGCGCAGGCGCTCGGCCTCGCCCGGCACGAGCAGCGCGGAGTAGTCCAGCAGCGCCGAGGCGATCGCCGTGGTCGTCGTGAACTTGATCGCGTCGCCGGCGTCGCGCCAGCCGCCCTGGACGTCGATCCTCCCCCCGCCGGTCGGCCCGCCGACGATCGGCGCCGCGGCGTCGTTGAGGTGCGAGGGCCCGAAGACCGGGTTGGGCTCGCGGCCGTCCGCGTTCACCGCGAAGACGCGCAGGGCCCGTCGGAGCGCGTCCCGCCCTGCCGACGGGTCGACCACCCACGGCGGCGACCTGAGCCCGCCGACCTCGATGACGTACGAGCCGGGGGCGGTGATCACGCCGAGGTCGGCGCGGGCGGCGTGGGCCCAGGGCGACGCCGAGCCGTCCGCCGGCTCCAGCGTGCCGGTCAGGACCGCGGCCCCGGCGCCCGAGCGCACCGTGAACCGCCTCCCGGCGAGCGACCTCGCGCCGGCCACGATGGCCACCTTCGGCTCCGCCGGGGCGCTCGGCCCTCCGACCCGGATCTGGTCGGGCACCGCGGCCATGGCGGGCGCCGTCGAGCAGGCGAACAGCGCCGCGACGGCACCAGCCGAGCACCCGATCACGTGCGCCACGGCGCACGAGGCTACTCGTCGCGCGGCTGGCCTACGATCCACGGCGTATGGCTGGCCCGGGTGAGCCGGTGGTGCGCGGAACCGAGCGGTCGGAGCTCGCGCAGGCCCTGCCGGGCTACGAGATCGGCGGCCTCCTGGGTCGCGGCGCGTTCGCCGTCGTGTTCGCCGCGCGGCACATCGCGGCTGGGGCGCGACGTCGCCATCAAGCGCTGTCGCCCACGCTCCTGAGCGACGCGGCGGCCCGCGCCCGGTTCGCCGCCGAGGCGCGCCTGCTCGCGTCGCTCGACCATCCGCACGTCGTGCGCGTGCACGACTACGTCGAGGACGACGGCGTCTGCGCGCTCGTCATGGAGCGCCTCCACGGCGGCACGCCTCGCCGAGCGCACGCGGTCCGGCCGCCCGCCCCGGTGCGCTGCCTGCGCCTTCACCGCGGCCGCGCTGCACGGGCTCGAGCACGCCCACCGGCACGGGGTCCTGCACCGCGACGTCAAGCCCGAGAACCTGCTGTTCGGCGAGCGCGACGTGCTCAAGGTGGCGGACTTCGGCATCGCCAAGGTGGTCGGCGCGCAGGGGGCGCGGCTACGGCGACCGCGGCCGTGTCGGCACGCCCGCCTACATGGCGCCCGAGCAGGTGAGCTCCTCCGTCGGCCCGCTGTCGGCGGCCACCGACGTCTGGGCGATCGGGCGCGGTGCTCTACGAGCTGCTCGCCGGCGTGCCGCCGTTGCCCGTCGACGGCGACATCGGCGACATGCTGCTCGAGCGTATACCGAGGAGGATCCGCGCGCCTCGGGACGCTGGCGCCCGACGTGCCGGGCGCCGTTGGCGACGTGGTGATGCGCGCGCTGGCACGCGACCCGCGCGATCGCTACCCGACGGCGGCAGGCATTCGCGGGGGCGCTCGAGCGACGCCGTCGGCCGGCGCGCGCTGGCGACGACGGGCGTCCCGCATCCACCGGACCGAGCGGCCGGGCAGGCGACGAGCCGCGGGCGGGACCGCGACGAGAGCCGTCGGGGCGTGGGTCGGCCGCGCCGGCGCCCCGTCCCGCCCGACCGGGGCGCGGCCCCCGTGCCCCGCCGACGCGCGGCGCCGGCAGGTCCCGCCTCGCGGCGCCGGCGCGGCGCGCGTCGGCCGCGATGGCCGCCGTCAGCCGGCGTCCTCCGCTCGTGCTACCGGCGACGAACGCGACGGCGGACCAGCCTCCGGCGCATCGCGCGGCGGCGCGCGGTGCCGCCGCACCCGGGCCCGGCTCGCGCGGCGCTGCCGTCGCCGCCGCCCGGGTGGCCGCGGGCGTGGCCCTCGGCTACAGCGATCCGCTGCGACGGGCCGGCCGGCGCGCGCTGAACGCCTCGGCCGGGGCGGCTTGACCTACGAGGCCTACGGCGGCGACGCCGCCGCCGGCCAGGACTGGAGCAACGCTCCGGACCAGCAGTCGCCCGGCGGACTTCGTCGCGGAGGCGCAGCGCAGCGGCCTGCTGCCGTACGCGATCTACTACCAGCTGCGCGCGCTCGGTCGCCTCGGAGAGAAGGACGCGATCGGCCCGGGCTGCGCAAGACGCTGGTCGACCCGCGAGCTGATGCGCCTACTGGCGCAACGTCCGGCTCTTCCTGCGGTCGCTCGGTTCGGCGGGACGCCCCGTCGCGGTCAGCGTGGAGCCGAGCGTCTGGGCCCTTCTCGAGCAGGGCCTCCGCTGCGAGCGCGGCCGGCGCCGCGGGACGTGCGGGCGCTCGTCGGCGGCGCGGGCCTCCAGGAGCTCGCGGGACTCGCGGACGACCTGCCCGGGCGTCGCGCGGGGATGGCTCAGGCTGCGCGACCGCTACGCGCCGCGATGCGGTGCTCGGCTTCGGCGTGACCGACTACGGCACGAACGTCGACATCTCGCGGCAGCTGCCGTCGCGGGCCACGTTGATCGCCGCCGCCCGCGATGCGGGGCACTTCTACATCGAGCCTGGCGACTTCGATTTCGCCGCGCTCGAGATCGCCTACAGCGAGGAGGGGCAGAACCCGAACCGCACTCGAGGTCTACTCGCCGAGCCGAGAAGGAGGCCGTCGTCGCGTTCGTCCGCGAGTTCGTGAAGACCACGGGGATGCCGATGGTGCTCGAGGGCGTGCCGCTGGGCAACAGCGTCTCGCGGGCGATCGACGACACGCCCGTACCACTGGCGCGACAGCTGGGTCGAATGGCTGATCGGCACGGACACGTTCTCCGGGTTGCGAGCGCTCCGCGACGCGGGTGCGATCGGGATCCAGCTCGGGGTCGCGCTCCGGCGACGGGAGAGACGTGCCCGTGCGACGCGGCCGAGGACGGCGATCACGAACGGCGCCGAGCGCGGCACCGTGGCCACCTCGGCCGACGACGACGGCGGCTACCTCGCCGACCGCATGGCCGCGTTGCGCCGGGCGGGCGGCCTCGCGCTCGCCGTGCGATAGACCGCGCTCCTTGTCGGCCTTGCGAGCCGCGGCGACAATGCGGCTGTGGCCGGCAGGCGCGCGCATCTCGGGCCCCATTCCGCCACTCCTGTCGAGTTGAAGGAGCAGCTCGACGCCGACCGGCAGGGGCAGCCCTACCTCGTGTTCCACGACGGCGAGGGGACGCAGCGGATCGTGGTCCTGGCGGTCGGGGGATCGCGGCACACGGTGGGCCGGGATCCGACGGCCGAGATCTGCCTCGACTGGGACGCCGAGGTCTCGCGCGTCCACGCCGAGATCGAGGCGGTGAGCGGGGCTGGACCATCGTCGACGACGGCCTCTCCCGGAACGGGACGTTCGTGAACGAGGAGCCGGTGTCGGGCCGCCGGCGGCTGCGCGGCGGCGACATCCTGCGGTTCGGCTCGACGACGATCCTCTTCCGGTCGCCGAACCGGACGCTGGGGGAGACGGTCGACGCCGGCCACAGCGCGCGCTCCTCATCTCTCGGAGCCGCAGCGGCGCGTCTTGATCGCGCTCTGCCGTCCGTGCTCTGCAGGGAGCGGTCCCGCGGCGCCCGCCACCAACCGGCAGATCGCGGATGAGCTCGTGTTGAGCGTCGAGGGCGTGAAGACGCACATGCGAGTGCTGTTCCAGCGGTTCGGTGTCGAGGACCTTCCGCAGAACGCAAGCGCGCGCGCCTGGTGGAGCTCGCCTTCGAGACCGGCGCCATCACCGAGCGCGAGCTGGACCCCTAGGGCCTATCCCGTTTGGACGTGCGTCCGGGGTGGTTCAGGACCGAAGCCGGGCGCCGCACGGTGGCTGTAAAAACGGGCAGCGGGCTGCCCGTAAAGGCCGGGTGGCGATCCAGCCGACGCCGTCCTGGGGCCGCATCCGGGCGTGCGTCCAAGCGGGATAGGTCCGTAGCTCCGGGCTCGGCAAGGTCAAGAGGATGGCTGATAGCGTGGTTGCCAGCGGTCGGAGTCGTCGGCCGCGAGGCAGCTTGCTTGGGTCCCGCCCGGCGGTTCGGGTCAGCCGTCGCCTCCCGAATCGTCCGCGGCCCGCTGCCGCAAGGAGCATCCTATGTCCTCGCAGTCCTTCGCCGATCTCGGCGTGTCGCGCGCTGTCGTGCGCGCGCTCGCCGAGCGCGGCATCACCGAGCCGTTCGCCATCCAGAAGCTCGTCATCGCCGACGTCCTCGCCGGCCACGACGTGCTGGCCAAGTCCCCGACCGGCTCGGGCAAGACGCTCGCCTTCGGCGTGCCGATCGCCGACCGCATCGAGGCCGAGCGACCGCCGCCCCGCGGCGCTGGTCCTCGCCCCGACCCGCGAGCTCGCCTCGCAGATCGTCGAGGAGCTGCGCCCGATCGCCCACGCCCGCGCGCTGAAGATCGCCGCCGTCTACGGCGGCGTCGGCATCGAGAAGCAGGTCGCGCGAGGCCGCGCACGCCCACATCGTCGTCGCCACGCCCGGCCGCCTCGAGGACCTGCTCGCAGCGCGGCGCCTTCACCCTCGACCACGTGCGGATGCTCGTCCTCGACGAGGCCGACCGCATGCTCGACATGGGCTTCCGCCCCGCCGTCGACCGCATCGTCGGCCCAGTGCCCGCGCGAGCGCCAGACGCTGTTCTTCTCGGCCACGCTCGAGGGCGAGGCCGGCCGCGTCGCCAAGCACTACACGCACGACGCGCGGCGCCACGAGCACGTCCCGACGGCCACGCGCACGAGCCGCGATCGAGCACCGCTTCGTCGCCGTCGAGCGCGACGACCGCATCGACGCGCTGCGTCGGCGAGCTGCGCGCGCGACCGCGAGCTCGCGCTCGTGTTCGTGCGCACCAAGCGCGGCGCCGACCGGCTGGTCAAGCGCCTCAGCCGCGAGGGCGTCGACGCCGTCGCGATGCACGGCGACAAGTCCCAGCGCCAGCGCGAGCGGGCGCTGGCCAGCTTCGAGCGCGGCCGCGTCGACACGCTCGTGGCCACCGACGTCGCCGCCCGCGGCATCGACGTGCGACGGCATCTCGCACGTCATCAACTTCGATCCGCCCGAGGACCGCGACGGCTACGTGCACCGCGATCGGGCGCACCGGCCGCGCCGGGCGCACCGGCGTGGGCATCACCTTCGTCGGCGCCGAGCAGGCGCGCGACGTGGAGAAGATCGCCGCCGAGCTCCAGCTCCAGCGCGAGTTCGCGGGCTCGGGGCTCAGCCTCGGTCACGCCGGGCGCGGCGCGCCCGGCGGAGACCGCGCGCGGGGTCGCGTCCGGCGCAGCCGCAGCCGCGGCGCCGCTGAGCGGCTCGGCGGTGAAGCTGGTGCAGGTCGAACCCGGTGACGGCTTCCACGTCCTCACCGGCAGCGACCGGTCGCAGGCCGCCACGATGGTCCTGCAGCCGGTCGCCGGCACCGCGGTGCCGACAACTGCCATCCCGAGAGCGACCAGTGGCTCTACGTGCTCTCAGGCCACGGCTCCTGTGTGGTGGACGGCGCCGAGCATGTGCTCGGCACCGGCTCGCTGCTGCTGATCGAAGCCGGCGAGACCCACGAGATCACGAGCCCCCCACGCGCCGCTCGTGACCTTGAGCCTGTACGCGCCGCCCGTCTACTGAGGCGGCCCGGCGCAGCGTGGCGGCCACGTAGTAGACGGAGAGCACGAAGAACAGGGCGCCCAGCAGCCCGCGGGCCTGCTGGGCGGACAGCGGCGGTGTGGTCGGACACGACGTCGGCGATCGGCTCGCCCACGCGCTTGCGCCAGCCCACGAGCGCGAGCTCCGCCGAGCTCGCTCGGCCGCCGGGCGCCTGATGGAGCCGGTGCGCATGTCGCGCACGGTACTCGCTCGCGCCGCCGGCGAACGTCCGCCGGCGCGCTCGGGGGCGCGCGGGTTCCGCCGGTGACGCATGAGAGCATCCGGGCGTGGACCCGCTCGCCCTCGACCACTGCGTCATCCACGTCTCGGACTGGGCGCGCTCGGACGCCTTCTACCGCGACGTGCTCGGCGCCGAGCTCGTGCGGGTCGGGTCGCCGCCGCGCGACCGCTTCGGCGCCGCCCAGCTCAACCTGCACGGGCCCGGCGTCGCGGGCGATCCGGTGGCGCGCGTCCGGTGCCCCCGGGCGGCAGCGATCTGTGCTTCGCGTGGCCGGCCCGATCGCCGGGGCGCTCGAGCACCTGGCGGCCCAGGCGTGGCGGTCGAGCTGGGTCCCGTGGAGCGCGGCGGTGCCCGGCACGGGCGCAAGCGTCTACTTCCGCGACCCCGACGGGTCGCTCCTCGAGCTGATCTCGTATTCCGGCTGAGCCGCTCCGACGTCGACCCGGCGCGCGGACGGCCGCGTGGTCGATGACGCCATGTCGGCGCTCACCTCTCGCCTCCGCGCGCCGACAACGGGAGCATGGGCGCCGTCGACGCCCGAAGCGATGCGAGTGCCATGCCCGCGCACGAGGTGAGCGGGCTCACGTCGGCGCTCGTGCTCGCGTGGGTCGAGCACGAGCACGGAACGCCCGCCGTCGCGGCGGTGCTCGCCGCGGCGGGCATGCCGGGGCCGGCGCGAGCAGCTCCGCGACGAGAACGGCTGGATCTCGTTCGAGGACAAGGTCGCGCTGCTGGAGGCGACCGAGAGCGTGCTCGGTCGGCCCGACGCGGCGCGGGCGATCGGCCGAGCGGCGGTCGCCCTCAAGGTGGCCACGGGCGTACGCGTGGCGGTCAGGGCGCTCGGTTCGCCCGGCCTCGTCTTCACCCACGCGGATCGGGCCACGGCCAAGTTCACCCTGTCGCACGGGATGGAGGTCCTCGAGATCGGGCTCACCCACGCGCGACTGCGCTACAGCGACCTGTCCGGGGGCCGGCGCTACCACCGCCTGGACTGCGACTACTCGGTCGGCCTGGTGGAGGCGATGCCGACGCTGTTCGGTCTCCCCGCCGGGCAGGTGCGGCACACCCGCTGCGGAGCCCGAGGAGCCGATGCGTGCGTGTACGAGGTCGCCTGGGTCGGCGGCGCTGCACGAGCCTCGCGCCTGGGCACGGCGCTCGGCGCCGCCACGGTCGCGGCCACCGCGCTCAGCAGCCTCGTGGCGCCACGGCTGCTGGCCACTCTCGCCGTGCCGCTCGTCGCCGCGGGACTCCGCGGCCGCGGGCGGGCCGGCACGCTGCGGCGACGGCTGCGGAGCCTCGAGCTCCAGCTCGACGACGAGCGGGAGATGAGTCGCCGCATCTCCGCATCCCTCCAGGACCTGGCCTCCGAGCTGCGTCCCGACGAGGTGCTCCCGAAGGTCGTCACGAGCGCCCAGGCCGCCCTCGTGGGCAAGGAGTTCCTCCTGCTCCTGCAGGAAGGCGAGGTGCTGCGGTGCGCGGCCCGCTCCGGCGTCTCCGTTCACGTGGTCGCTCGGCTCGAACGCTTCGCCGCCGCCTCGCCGGGCCGCCTCGGGCGGCCGCTCGAAATCGGAGACTTGCAGACCGTGCCCGAACTCGAGTCGATCCCCCGCGACCCGGATACCCCGCTGCGCTCGCTCGCCGCCGCTCCGCTGCGCTTCGCGGGAGAGCCGATCGGCCTGTTGGTGGCGCTCGCGCACAGCGTCGAGGCCTTCTTCCCCGCCGACGTCTCCGTGCTCGCGAGCTACGCGGACCAGGCAGCGATCGCGCTGGCCAACGCACAGATGGTCAAGCGCCTCGAGATGCTGGCCAGCGAGGATCCCCTCACGGGCCTCCTCAACCATCGCGAGTTCCACGCCGCGCTGATCAGGGAGACCGCGCGGGCAGAACGCCACGGCGAGCCGGTGTCGCTGCTGCTGCTCGACCTCGACGGCTTCAAGCGGGTCAACGACGAGCGCGGCCACCCGGAGGGCGACGGCGTGCTGCAACAGGTGGCCCGCCTGATCGCGGGGGCCTCCCGCGTATCCGACGCCGCGTGTCGCGTGGGGGGCGACGAGTTCGCACTGGTGCTGCCGAGGTCGCGCCGTGCCGAGGCGGTCGCCGTGGCCCAGCGGATCCAGGCGGCGGTGCAGGCGCTGGAGGACGGGGTCGGGGTGTCCTTCGGCGTGGCCGAGGACCCCGGCGACGGCGCCACGGCCGAGGCGCTCCTGGCGCACGCCGACCGAGCGCTCTACCGGGCCAAGCGGCTGCGTGCAGCGGGCTCGGCAGGAGTCGAGCGCGCCGGCCGGGCCGCGGCCGCCTGAGCCCGGCCGTGCGGGAGCCTCAGCCCGCGGCCACCTGCTCCACCAGCTCCGCCAGCACGGTCGAGGCACCGTCGTTGTCCACCTGGCACGTGCCGGCGGCCTCGTGGCCGCCACCGCCGTACTCGAGCATCAGCTCGCCGACGTTCGTCTTGCTGACTGCGGTCGAGGATCGACTTGCCGATGGCGAACACCGTGTTCTGCTGCTTGCAGGCCCCACAGCACGTGGATCGAGATGTTGGCCTCGGGGAACAGCGCGTAGATCATGAAGCGGTTGCGGCGTGGATCGTCTCTTCGTTGCGCAGGTCGAGCACGACGAGATTGCCGTGGACCGTCGAGCAGCGCTGGATCTGCTCCTTGGCGTGCGGCCTCGTGCTCGAAGTACAGCTCGACGCGCTCCTGCACGTCGGGCAGCGCGAGGATCTCGTCGATGCTGTGGCCGCGGCAGTCGTCGATCAGGTCCATCATCAGCTGGTAGTTGCGAGATGCGGAAGTCGCGGAAGCGGCCGAGGCCGGTGCGCGGGTCCATCAGGTAGTTCAGCAGCACCCAGCCCTCCGGGTGGAGGATTCCTCGCGCGTGAATTGCGCCGAGTCGGCCTTGTCGACCGCCTCCATCATGTCCGTCGCTGATGCGCGGGAACCGCTGCTGCGCCGCCGTAGTGGTCGTAGACCACGCGCGCCGCCGACGGCGCGTCGGCGTCGATGATGTGGTTGTCGCGGCTTGCCCGTTGCGCACGCGTCTCTCGCTCAAGTGGTGGTCGAACGCGAGGTGCGCGCCCGGCACGTAGGGCAGGTTGGTGGTGATGTCGCGGTCGGTCGACCTCGACCTTGCCGTCCTGCATGTCCTTGGGGTGGACGAACTTGATCTCGTCGATGGATGTCGAGCTCCTTCAGCAGCACCGCGCAGACCAGGCCGTCGAAGTCGCTGCGGGTGACCAGGCGGTACCGCTGAGCCAATTCCTGGGACATGAGGCCGTCTCCCGTCGTGCCCGCCGAGGGGCCGGTCGCTGCTTGACCTGGTATGGATCGGCAGCCCCCGGCCAAGCTTGAGCCCGCGCCACCCGCCCCTAGCATCGTTCGGCGTGCGCCGCCTGCTGCTCCTCGTGTGCGCGGTCGTGCTCGTGGACACCATGTTCTACGCCGCGATCACGCCGCTGCTGCCCTCCTACGCCGAGCGCCTGAGCCTCACCAAGGCCTCGGCGGGAATCCTGGCGGGCGCCTATCCGGCCGGCACGCTGCTCGCCGCGCTGCCCGCCGGCTGGCTCGCCTCCCGCGTCGGCGTGCGCCCGCCCGTGTTGCTCGGACTCGCCCTCATGTCCGCCTCGAGCGTGGTCTTCGGCCTGGCCGCCGAGCTGCCGCTGCTCGCCGGCTCACGCTTCGCGCAGGGCGTCGGCGGGGCCGCCTCGTGGGCCGGCGCGCTGTCCTGGCTCGTGGGCGCCGCGCCGCGGGAGCGCCGCGGCCAGCTCATCGGCACGGCCCTCGGCTCGGCCATCGCCGGAGCCCTGCTCGGCCCGGTGCTCGGGGCCGGGGCCGCCCCCTTTCCCCGCGTTGGTGTTCGGCTCCGTGGCCCTGCTCGGGATGGTGCTCGGCGCGTGGGCACTGGCCACGCCGGCCGCACCGCCGAGCGAGCCCGCCCCGCTGCGCTCCCTCGTGCGATCGGTGCGCACCGCGCCGGTGATGGCGGGCATCTGGTTGGTCGCGCTGGGCTCGCTCACCTTCGGCGTGCTCGGCGTGCTGGTGCCGCTCGAGCTCGACCGCCTGGGCGCCGCCACCCTCGCCGTCGCCCTCACGTTCCTGCTCGCGGCCGGGGTCGAGGCGCTCGTGGCGCCCGTGGCCGGGCGGTTGTCGGACCGCCGCGGGCGAGCGGTGCCCATCACGGCGGCCCTGTGCGGCGCGACGCTCCTGCTGCTGGCCCTGCCGTGGCCCGGGGACCCCTGGCTGCTCGCGGGCCTCATGCTCGCCGCGGGCGCGGCCATCGGCGTGCTGTGGGCGCCGTCGATGGCCATGCTGTCCGACGGCGCCGAGGCGTCGGGCCTCGATCAGGGGCTGGCTTTCGCGCTCGTCAACCTGGCCTGGGCCGGCGGGCAGGTGACCGGGTCGAGCGCGGGCGGGGCGGTGGCCCAGGCCACGGGCGACGCCGTGCCCTACCTTGCGCTGGCCGGCCTGTACCTGGTGACCCTCGTGGGGGTGCGCATCGTGGCCGGCCGGCGCGCCTCTTCCGTATCGGAGGTATGACCGGCCCGGCGCTCGCGACTCCGCGGCAGTGATCCCGCGGCCGGCCCGCCGCTGGCGCCCCCGGCGGGTGCTCGTCACACGCTCGGCGCTCGGGCACGCGGGCGGGCGCCGGATCGTCGAGCGCTGCGAGAGGCTCGGGCTGCCGGTGGAGCTGCTCCGGGCGACCGCCTCACCGGCCTGCGGCGGCGACAGCGAGCGTGACACCTACCGGCGCGGCCAAGTCGACCCTGGCCGTCGTGGTCTCGCCGCCCGGCGCCCGCCGGCTCCAGCCGATCCCGCCCAGCGCCGACTGGCGCTTCGACCTCGCCGAGGGATGCCCGGCCCACTGCCAGTACTGCTACCTGGCCGGCTCGCTCGCCGGGCCCGCCGATCACGCGCGTCTACGCCAACCTGCGACGGAGATCCTGGCCGGGCTCGCCGCCTACTCGGGCGCGGGGGCGTCACCTCGGCGATCGGCCGAGCGCGGCCGCCGAGGGCACGACCTTCGAGGCCTCCTGCTACACCGACCCGCTCGGCATCGAGCACCTCACGGGCTCGCTCGCGCGAGCGCGATCCGCTGCTTCGGCGCCTGGCGATGCCGGCGGCCAGCTGCGCTTCACCACCAAGTTCGACGAGGTGGAGCCGCTGCTCGGCGCTGCCGCACGACGGGCGCACGCGCGTCGCGCTTCTCGGTCAACGCGGCGCGCGGTCGCCGACGCGCTTCGAGGGCGGCACCGCGCCGCTCGCCGGCTCGGCTCGCCGCCGATGCGCCGCGCTGGCGCTGGCCGGCTACCGGTCGGGCTGACGATGGCGCCCGATCATGCCCGTCCCGGGCTGGCGCGAGGCGGTACGGCGCGCTGCTCGACGACGTGGCCGGCGGCGCTGGACGGCGTCGCCCGACCTGGACCTCACGGTCGAGCTCATCACCCACCGCTTCACGGCGGGCTCGCAAGCGAGGTGCTGCGCGGCTGGTACCCCGGCACCGCGCTCGAGATGGACGAGGCGGCGCGCGGCCGAAGCGCACCAAGTTCGGCGCGCGTCAAGTACGTCTACCCGCGCGACACGATGGCGCGAGCTGCGCGGCTTCTTCGAGGCGGCGCTGGCCGGGCGCCTGCCCGGCCGCGCGCATCCTCTACTGGACCTGAGCGCGGGCCGGTTACCGTGCCGGCATGCAAACGCACGAGTTGTCCCCCAGCACCTTGCGCCGCCTGGCCGAGCTGAAGCTCGACGGCACGCGGGTCATCAGCCTCTACCTCAACCTCGATCCGGCCGAGTTCCCCACCGGAGAGGCGCGCGGCAGCGAGATCCGCTCGCTGCTCGACCTCGGCGAGCGCCGGCTCAAGGAGCTCGAGGGCCTCTCCCACGACGAGAAGGTCGCCCTGCGGGACGACCTCGACCTGGCCCAGGCCTTCCTGGAAGACGACCTCTTCGACGCCAGCGGCGCCCACGGCATGGCGGTGTTCGTGGCCGCCTCGGCCGACCTGCTCGACGCCGTGAAGCTGCCCCGCCCGGTCGACTCGCGTGTGGTGATCGACGACAGCCCCTACGTCGAGCCGCTGGCCGACCTCACGGCCACCGGCCAGTGGGCGGTGCTGCTCGTGGACCGCCGCCACGGACGGCTCCTCCGCGGCACGGCCGAGCGGCTGGAGGAGGACGAGGCGTTCGCGCGTGAGGTGCGCGGCGAGTCGAGCGGAGGCGGCGGCGTGGCCTCGCGGGACCAGCACGCCGTGGACGCGGAGGTCAAGGCGCACATCCAGGTCGTGGTGGACACGCTCGTGCGCCGCGCTCGGCGCCGGCCCTTCGACCGTCTGCTGGTGGGTGGCCAGAGCGAGCACTGGCCCGAGCTCGAGTCCGCGCTGCCCGCCGACCTCGGCGACCGGCTGGCCGGGCGCTTCGACGTCGGCGTGGAGGACGCGACGCCCCGACGAGGTGCTCGAGGCCGCGGCGGCCGCTGATCGACGCCGACGAGGAGCGGGGCGAGGCCGAGGCGCTGGAGCGCTTGGCGGCCGGGCTGGGCACGGGTGGGCGCGGCGCGGCGGGCCTCGACGAGGTGCTCGCCGTGCTCGTCGAGCAGCGGGTGGAGACGCTGCTGCTGCGCCCCCGCTTCACCGCCCCCGGCGTGGTGCTGCGAGTCCTGTGGATGGCTCGGCATCGAGGCGGAGAGCTGCCCGGTGGACGGCGGCCGGGTGGTCGAGCGCGACGACATCGTTGAGTCCGCGATCGAGCGGGCCGTGACCCAGTCGGCGCGCGTGATGGTGATGCGCCACCACGAGGACCTGGACGGCCACGGCGACATCGCGGCCCTGCTGCGCTGGTGAGATCCGTGCCGCGCCCGCGCGGCCTGCCACGATAGGGGTCCACCCCCGCCTTAGGAGGACCGCAGGTGCCCCTCGTACCCATGGTCGTCGAGCAGACCTCGCGCGGCGAGCGCTCGTTCGACATCTACTCACGGCTGCTGAGCCAGCGCATCGTCTTCATGGGCGAGCCGGTGGACGACCAGGTGGCCAACATCGTGGTGGCCCAGCTGCTGCACCTGGAGGCCGACGACCCCGAGAAGGACGTCTTCCTCTACATCAACTCGCCCGGCGGCTCGTCTACTCGGGCCTCGCGATCTACGACACGATGCAGTTCATCAAGCCCGACGTGCAGACCATCTGCTACGGCTCGGCCATGTCGATGGGCTCCCTGCTGCTGACCGGCGGGCGCCAAGGGCAAGCGGGTGGCCCTGCCCAACGCGCGCATCCTCATCCATCAGCCCTCGGCCGGCTTCGAGGGCCAGTCGAGCGACATCGCGATCCACGCCCGCGAGATCCTCAGCGTGCGCAAGGGGGTCGACGAGATCTACGCCAAGCACACGGGCCAGACGATCGAGCGCGTGCACACCGACATGGAGCGCGACCGCTTCTTCGGCGCCGAGGAGGCCGTGGAGTACGGGCTGATCGACCGCGATCGTCGACTCGCACAAGGTCCCCCTGGCCACGGCCGGTCTCTTGATGAACGCATCGCCCGCGCCGAGCGCCTCGCAGAACTTCTGGAAGCCGGCATTCTTTTTGAAACCGGCATTGGAAATGTCGGTGGTAAAATAATACAGCGTCTGTTTGCGCCCGTCGGCTGCGGAGAAGGCGATCTTCACGCCCTTCGTCGCCACTTTCGCATCGACCTTGCCTTCCGGGTGCACCGTGCCATCCTGATCGAGATCGACCAAGCTCACCTCGTCGATGGTCTTTCCCGAGCGCGCCAGAAACACATAGATGATCGGCAGCGTGCCGTTGACCTTTCCGGTGCGGAGCTGTTTCCGCATATTGTTGGTGATGAAGAAGCTGTAGGACATCACCGAGTTCAACGACGATTGAAGCTGCCTCAATTCGCCGGAGAGCGAACGGAGCGGCATGTCGCTGAGTTCGGGCACCGTGCCGATCGGCTCCAGGCCGCTCAGCACATATGTGGAGGCCTTCGGGAAAAACGCATCCGCATAGAGAAAATCCGGCCCGCTGAACATGTAGTAAAGCACGGGCTGAGGGGTCGGCATGTTCTTGGCCTGCCAGGCCCGCACCTTGGTGAGCTGCCGTTTGTCGAGCTTCTCCCATGCGGTGTCGAAGAACTTTGCGTGGCGCTTCCAGCCGCCATCTTCCGTGATGGGGGCGAGCGGCGAGTTCTGCGAAGGCGGCATGCCCGCCAGGATGCGCGCCGCATCGTTCGGCGTACTCTGGGCCGCGATACCGAGATCGGCGGAGGCAAAGAATGCGAATGCGGCAAAGGCAGCAACCCGCCCGAAAGCGAACATGGTCTTCATAATGTCAACGGCTCCAAAGTAGCGCCGGGAAGCGCCATTTTTTTTGAAAGATGAAATAAAGCAGCAGACCCGCGAACATCGTCGCCAGACCGCAAGAGATTGGAGCGGCCGTTCCGTCAACAGATAATACATCGTGAAGAGGGTCACGGCGAGGAAGATGAACGGCGTCACCGGGTAGCCCCAGGTGCGATAAGGGCGCGGCAGCTCGGGATGGGTGATGCGAAGCACAATGACCCCGAGCACCGTCAGGAAGGAGCAGAAGGTCAGGCTGAATTGGATGAAGTCGAGCACAGCCTCGAAGCTCTGGGTGAGGAGCAGCAGCGTGACGATCGCAAGCTGGGTGACGATGGCCGTTGCCGGTACGCCATTGGCCCGCTTGCGCGAGAAAATTCGCAATAGCGGCATATCTTCGCCCATCGCCATCGTCACGCGCGGCCCGATCCAGGTCATCGCGCTGATCGACGAGACGAGCCCGACGCAGATCAGCGCGCCGACAAGCCGTCCGCCGGCATCACCGAATATGTGCCGTCCGGCGACCAGCGCGACATCGAGCTGGCCGGCCATTTGCGACATCGGCGTGGTGTAGAGGAATACCGCGTTCAGCGCGACATAAAGCGCGACGACGATGAGCAGCGAGATGATGATCGAGCGCGGCAGGTTGCGCTGCGGATCGTGAATTTCGCTGGCGATATAGGTGGCCGCATTCCAGCCGGAGTAGGAATACAGCACGAACACCAGCCCGATCGCGAACGGCGCGCTGCCGATATAGGTGAAGTCGTTGGCGGCGGGGACGAAGGAGATGTCCTGCGGCGTGCCGAAGGCGAGGCCCGCGATGATGAGGACGACGATCAGCCCCAGCTTGATGAAGGTCGAGATGTTCTGGAACTTGGCTCCCAACTGTACGCCCGAGAGATGCACCAGCGAAACCAGCCAGACGACGCCCAAGCCCAGCAGCAGCGGCGGAGCGCCCGGCACCACTCCCGCGAAATAGCTGCCGAAGGCCATCGCCGCCAGGGCGATCGGGGCTGCGAAGCCCACCGTCGCCGATACCCAGCCCGCGAGGAACCCCACCGCCGGGTTGAAGATGCGCGACAGGAGATTGTATTCGCCGCCCGAGCGCGGAAACATCGCCGACAGCTCGGCGTAGCAGAGCGCGCCGGCAAGCGCGGCAATGCCGCCCACGACCCAGAGCATGATGACGGCAAACGGCGAGGGGATCGCCGCCACCTGGAAGCCGAGGCTGGTAAATACCCCGATGCCGATCATGTCGGCGACGGCGAGCGTGACCGCGGTCATGGCCGAGACGGAAGGGATATCGAGCAGGCGAGAGTTCTGATAGGCGGTGCTACTCAACTCTGTCATTTGCCTGCCAGCATCTTTGGATCGGACCGGAAATTTTTTAACAGGCGGTTGGACATACATCAATCTGCCATAAAATGGGACGAGCGACTGACCGCCAAGCGACGTTGCGAATCCGCCACTAACCCCAGCCGTTTGCTGCAACTGTGTCCTAGCTTATCGCACATAAAGCTTTGCATTTTATTAAATATCTCACTGCAGAATTGAGTGGAACTTACATCGCTTCTGCTTGCGGTTTTGCGCCCCGCCGTTCTTAGATAGACGCGGAAGGTTAAAGAGCAGTGATCGGCCGGCTCATGTTGGTCATCGGCTCTGTCAATTTTATGGTGGCACTTGGCGGCGGCGGAACGGAGCGATCACTACACTGGGGCCGGGCGCGCGGTCGCTTGCCAAGGAACTGATCGGCCAGCGAGATCCGAAGCGAATTGCGCGTGCGGATATGCGTCGCGAAGGCCCTCATGATGCGGTCACTTTTGTTTTTTATTAAAGTGATGCCTCAAAGCAACGATCGATGCGAAATGCAACGAAAACGGGCACAGGATTGAGCAGTACGGAACAGTTTTGCCTATGACGGACTTGATTCAGCCTTCACTCCTTCGCTTAACGGCGATATTGGCGCTGTGTTCATTGTCCGCTTGCCGGAACGACACGGCTGCCGTGAAGCAGGATCGCGAATTCAACAATCGCCTCGGCACCATGGAACGCATCCGGACCGCCTATTCCGACCACGTCCACCGGGAGGCAAAAGCCAGCGTGCTACAGCCTAAGGTGCTGGCCGTGCCCTCCCCTGTCCTTGCCGCAGGTGCAGGAAAGGCCCATCATCCAGACCGCGTCGTTCCTGTCGCCGGGGCCTGCGTCCGTCGGCGCGGCGGCGATGCGTCAGACCAGCACGACGCTCATTGCGTTCGAAACGGCGCCCTTTCCCTATGACGGCACGATCGCGCAGGACCGATAAGCCGTTCATGAACATCTCGGAGGGTGGCAGGCGCGGTCACCGCACGCCTTTCAACCGCGTCTACTGGGAAGACGAAACCTATAACGACCCGCGCGTGCTGCTGCATATTCCGCGCGGCTTCGACATCAAGCGGCCTGCCGTAATGGTGCTGTTCTTCCACGGCCATGGCGCGACGCTGGAGCGCGACGTGCATCTGCGCCAGGAGGTGCCGCGGCAGATCTCCGAATCCGGCATGAACGCCATTCTCGTCGCGCCGCAGCTCGCGGTCGATGCGCGCGATTCCAGCCCCGGCAAATTCTGGGAACCCGGCGCCGTGAAGCGGTTTCTCGCAGAGGCCGCGACCAAGCTCGCCCGCCTGCAAGGCGATCCGCAATCGCGCCAGACCTTTGCCAATATGCCCGTGGTTATCGTCGCCTATAGCGGCGGCTTTCTGCCTGCGGCATGGACCATGGCGGGCGGCGGTTTCGGCAAGCGGCTGCGCGGCGTCGTGCTGCTCGATGCGCTTTACGGCGAGACGGACAGATTCGCCGACTGGATCGTCAACCAGCGCGCCGGTTTCTTCGTCAGCGCCTTTGCCGATTCGACGCGTGTGAAAAACACCGCCTTCGAGCGGATGCTGGCGGAGCGCGCCGTTCCCGTGAAGACCGAACTCAGCGAGCGGCTCGGGCCCGGCAGCGTCGTCTTTCTCGGCACGGGCCCAGAGACGGACCACCGCGATTTCGTTACGCAGGCCTGGACCCGCTATCCGGTGAAAGACCTGCTGCAGCGGATGACGATGGCGGACAGGCGGCTCTGAGCGCCCGGCATCTAATCGATATAGGCGACGATGCGGCCGCACAAAATCACCGCGAGCCATAGCGCGATCGAAAGCCCGGCGGCGAATGCGACGCGCAAGCGGATCCCCGACCGCCCCGACGCGTCACCGGTCCATCCGGGAACACGGCTCAGCAGCAGCGCATTCGCCGTCGCGGCAAGCACGAGCAGCATTTTGAGCTGAAATACACCCAGCCCGGCATATTTGACCGCGCCGACCGAGAACAGCAGCGAACCTGTCACGACCGCCAGGATCAGGCCGGAGATAGCAAGCGGCAGGAGAATTCGGGCAAGCGCCGCAGCCGGTACCGAGGGCCAGAACCCGAGCAGCCGGAGATCCAGCGGTACGATGCCCCCGAAAAGCAGAGCGATGCCAACGATATGCCCGGTGTTGACCAGCGGGTAGCCATAATAGGATGCGCGCAAGGCCGTTGGCAGGGCGCTACTCTGCAGCGCCGCCAGCGCCGAAAAGAGCTGCTCCATATCCGCCGCTAATCGCGGTCCGGATAGAGATTATAGGTCTTTGCCGTCGATAACGATGCGCTCGGCCTTAATGACCTTCAGCTTCTTGTCCGCTGCGCGATGGCCCTGGATCGTCAAGGTCACGCCAGCCGTCAGCTTGTCGTCGGTCAGGCCAGCCTGATGGTTGCGCCAGGGCTGCCCGACCTCGGCGGTCCATTCCTCGCCGTTGACCTCGAGCATGACGAGCCCGTGCGGATTGCCCAGCTTCACCGAGGTGATCTTGCCGGTGATCTCGGAATTCCCTTCCTCCGCCCAGCGCCAGCCATGATGCGCGGCCGCGCTCTGAATCAACCATGTGCCGAGTAGCAGCACGATGAGCGCCGTAAACCTCAATCCTGTTGCCTGCATTGCGGCCTCCTATCTTGCTTTCCGCGAATGAACACGTCGCGCACTGGAGGAGTTCCGGCCCACGCTGGACGCTCCATCGCAGCATGATAGATTGGGGCGGCGCCCGGCATGGGGCAAGACGCATCGAGGCGGCGCTATGGACGCAATGTCACGTGAGGATTTCGCCTTCTTCCATCCGTTGCGCGTGCGCTGGGCCGAGGTCGACCCGCAGGGTATCGTCTTCAACCCCAACTATCTCGGCTATGCCGATGTCGCGTTGACGGAGTACATGCGCGCCATCGGCTTTCCCTACCCGGACGCGCTTCTCCGGCTCGGCTCCGATCTGTTCGCGGTGCGCGCCGAGATCAATTTCCGCGCCTCCGCCAAATATGACGACGAGCTGGATCTGGCCGCGCGCGTGTCGCGCATCGGGCGGACCAGCCTCGGTCTCACTGTCGGCATATTCAGGGGCGAGCAGGTTCTGTGCGAGGTGCTGCTCACCTATGTGAACGCCGCGCGCGAAACACAGAAGCCCATGCCGCTGCCGGAGCCGTTCGTCGCAACGGTCCTCGCATTTGAGAAGCGCCCGCCGGAGCGCACGCAGCCGTCAAGCTGAGCAGAAGCCCGCGCTTGCCGGTAGAGACCGTTGCAAGGTGCGCGCCAACTGGCTATTCACGTCCGATGAACCTGCTGATCTCACGACGCAGCGTGCTCGCCGCTGGTTTAGGCGGCCTTACGGCTCTTCTGCCCGGCAATCCGGTGCTGGCGCAACGCTCGAAGCTGAGCTTCGAGAAGTGGGTGGAGCAATTCCGCGCCCGCGCCAAGGCGCGCGGCATTTCGGACGCCGTCTATAACAGCGCGCTGAAAGGCATCAAGCCCGATCTCTCGGTCTATGCGCAGGACCGCGCGCAGCCGGAATTCCGCGAGAGGGCCTGGCAGTATCTCAATCGGCGGGTTTCCGAATGGCGCATCGCGACCGGCAAGGAGCGCGCCCGCGAGCATGAAGCGCTGCTGGCGCGTATCGAGAAGGAATACGGCGTCGACCGCGCCATCATGCTGGGACTGTGGGGCATGGAATTCGGCGTTCGGCGACGTGGTCGACAACCCCAAGCATATGAAGCCGGTGTTTCCCTCCCTCGCCGCGCTCGCCTGGGGCGAACCGCGCCGGCGCGCTTATTGGGAGAAGGAATTGCTCAACGCGCTCGTCATCGCGCAGCGCGGCTGGGCGCGTCCAGCCGAGATGATCGGCTCCTGGGCGGGGGCGATGGGCCATACGCAGTGGATGCCGGAAGTCTGGCTCAATATGGGCGTCGATTTTGACCGCGATGGACGCATTTCGCCGTTCAAGCTCGCCGACGCCCTCGCTGGGACGGCGCGCTACCTCGTGCAGCGCGGCAATTACCGGCGCGGCGAGCATTGGGGCTATGAGGTGAAGCTGCCCGAGCGTCTCAGCCCGCGGACGCGGGGCGAGCGCAGCATCGCGGCATGGAGCAAGGCGGGCGTGCAGCGGGTGAGCGGCAAGGATTTTCCGCAAACAAAGGTCCAGGCACGGCTTTGGCAGCCCGCTCTGCACGGGCCGGTTTTCCTGATCACCCGCAATTTCGAGGCGGTGAAATCCTACAACCCGTCCGACCTCTATACGCTGGCCATCGTCCATCTCGGCGACCGCATCGCCGGAGCCGCGCCCTTCTCCCGGCCGTTCCCGGGTGGAGAACGGCCCTTGACGCTGGCCGAATTGCAGGAAGTGCAGAAACGGCTGACGGCGGCCGGCTTCGACACCGGCGGCTCTGACGGACGCATCGGCCAGCAGACCATGCGCGCGGTGCGCGATTTCCAGGTCAAGGCGGGCCTGAAGCCCGCCGACGGCTATGCGGGACTGAAGGTGCTTGCAAGATTGCGGCAAGCTGGCTGACACCGTCGATAGCTGCTTCAGCGTGGATTTGTTCTCAATAGGTGGTGCAGCTCACAGGACTGCCGATGCGATTGTAATTTGTGGTGACGGGGCGGTTTCTCTCCCGCTCAGTTGCAATATGAGCCAGTGCCTTTCCGATAGCCGCAACTGCGATGGGACAGCGCTTGAAATTTACGTCTCATAACCCAGCATCTGGAAGTCACGAGAGTAAAGCCGCGCAACAATTCCGATTTCCTTTTCGGAATAGTGCTTGTCCAGCTTACTGCCGGCATGAGTTCTCGGTGGGCCAGCCATATGAACGACCGGATTGTCATCGGGAAAAATGCGCTCCAGCACCTTTTGCAGGTCTGCATCCAGGTTCTCGAACCGGCCGACAAAATCGAACTCCGCCAAGGGCATCAGCAGGCAGTCGATTTGCGGCGCCCAATGCGCATCCTCGTACAGACCGCCATCGTCGAGATAACGGCAGAAGTCGGCAAAGGTGGGTGCTTTCGGTTGCCCCTTTTTTATCGCCCATCTTTGGTAGCGAATACTGTTCGTGCGGACGACCTTATCCAGGTAGGCGGACAAGACGCGGGTAAACGGATTACGCACAAACACGAATTTATAATATGTGTGCTTGATGTCGTTGACCGTTGCGGTGCGCGCAAAAGCAGGTCGCTGGAAGAAGGATTTTACAACGCCCTTATCCTCGATCCCCCGGCGAGACGCAGAATAATGCACCAGAGATTCGATGACCGTCGAATTTGCAACCTTTGGAATTCGGTTGTAGAAAAATTTGTCATGCTGCGATATCGCGCCCCGCGCGTCAGCTCTCGTAATTCGTAAATTGCCATTATACGGATAGGTTCGGAAGAACGGCCAGATATGCGGCGCAACGAGTCTTTGTACAGTCTCCGCCAGCTGTTGCAAATTTGCCCCCTGAAGATGATCCCCGAACTCCCGCCCCCACGGCGAGACGCTAACCTACGCGAGCGGCATTTGGCAGGCAACCGGAGGTTTGCGTGAGGGCGAGCAGGATGGATTTCACCTTGGTGAAATCCACGGGAAGAGAGGAGTGATTTAGACGTTTATCGTCATCCCCGCGCAAGCGGGGATCCAGTAAACGCCGGAAACTGCGGTGGAATACTGGATCCCCGCCTGCGCGGGGATGACAAAAGAGCCGTCGTGCACGATCCTGACTAACGTCATCCCGCTTTGGTTGGCGTCCGCGGCAGGGCGAGATTGGCGACGTTGCGGTAGACGAACAATTCGCCAGGGTCGCGATCGACGATCTATTGGCCGGCACGCGGCTGTCGGCGCAGCCGATCCCGAGATAGTCCGGCGCCTGCTGCGCTCGCCAGCCGCTCGAAGAACCCTGCGTCGGTGGAAACCATCCGCGCAGCCCGGGCCCGCTTGTTGGCTTTAAGGTGATCGAGCATAAGGGCAGGCTTAGCGATATATTGTAAGCCCGACAAGGCGGCGGGTCGCCTCAGCCATGTCAAGGCAGCGCAAGTCTGTTGAAGCGAACTCGCGGCGTATTACCGTTGTGTTCAATCACCGAGCCCTTTTTGGCATCAAAAATCCAGCCTTCGCCGAGGCTAAGGTTATAGACGTTAACATAAGGAGGGGACTGGTTTTGAACGGACCAAAGTTGATCAAGTTCTTCCGGCCAAGTCAGAAATGCCTCTTGGAATGCGTTCACCAACACACCGCAATCCATCAGAGCGAGATCACTTGAACTCGACTCGAGTAGCAGTAACGTCGTTAAGCCTTGCGCGCGATAGGGAGCCAGTTTTGATATTTTTTTGTGATCTACGACCAGCTTCCTTTTAAGTCGATCACCAAGGTTCTGGTCTTTTGGATCGTATCTTCGGAAGATGACGCCGTCTGATTTGAGCGGGCCGCCCTTTTCTATATCGAATGAGAAAGGAATTCCAGGAATCCCCTCCAATTTTAGTGGACCGTCAGCGAGCGTCGGCGCAAAATTTTAAATCCATTCCCGAAAAGCGAGATTAATCACTTCCGAACCGCGACCCGTCTGAATGGCATCGTAATTTACCGCCACGCGTAATCTAAAGCCAAGCTTGCCCCGAAATTCGCCCTCCAATCCACGTGTAACCTTGTCAAACCAGTCATTTCGCTTCCGACCGTCGCTTACGGCATCATAAGACATATGTTCAATAGCGTATGGCTTTGCGACTGCGTCGATATCACCATCTCGTTTATCTTCCGGCCAGCAATCTATCTCTAAATCATTCCCCTCAATTAGCTTCAAAAAATTGACAAAGAATCGGATGCATCTGCGATCTGCGCGGTTTTCAATTATCACTAACGCCCCAACGTCCCCGTATCCCTCGGCGTCTCGTCCTCCCTGCTCCCGCGCGTAATACGGCAGCAGCTTGAACGCCGCGTAGGGCGCATATTGCTGGTTCTGGATCAGGCCCTGGAACATCTCCTGGCGCTCCAGATAATGCTGCACCTCCTGCGCATGCACGCCGCTGGCCGAGCCGGTCACCGCCCGCACCACGGCCTTCTTGTGATCGGGCTGCTGGTTCTTCAGGAAGATGCGCGTCGCCAGCGATCCCGCAAGATCGGCCGGCAGGTCGCCCGGATATTGCGTGCCGATGGCGATGCCGACGCCGAACGCCCTGCCCTCGCGCGCCAGATTCTCCAGATGCTTGGAGGACGCCACGCGCCACGCCTCGTCCAGCACGAGAAGCCGCGTCAACCGGCGCGGCTGGTCGCCGCGCACGAGATAGCCATGCAGGCGGATGATGATCAGCTCGGCGAGCGCGGCCTTGATCTCGTCGGTCGGCAGCTCGAACAGCGACAGCACCAGACGCTCGTTGAGCATGGTCTCGAACGGCACTTCCAGCTCGTTCGTGCTCGGGAACAGGCCCAGCTCGAACAGCGGCGAGACGCGGTCGAGCAGGCTGATCGCGGTGGTGTTGCGCGCCTCCTTCTGCTCCTCGAGGATGCCGACGACCTCGTTGAAGCTCGGCGCGCGGATCGTGTCGACCGGCACCCATTTCTGCGGATCGACGCCGTGCCGCTCGAAGGCTTCCTTCATCGCGTCGCGCAGCAGCGCCGCTTGCCGGTCGCCGAGGCCGAAGACGCGCTTCAAGACGCCGGTAATGGTGAAGATGTGCTCGATCGGCTGCGCCTTGCCGTCATCCGCCGCGCTCGGGAACAGCGGATTGAACGGAATGCCGTGGCGGCGCACATCATGCACGCGCAGGCCCTGTTCGGTGATGAAGCCCCGGTCGGCATAGTCGTTCTTGAAATCGAAAATGCACACCGGCGCGCCGATGTTGGTTACGCCGTCGATGATGACGCGCAAAGTCTGCGTCTTGCCGGAGCCTGAGTCGCCCGTCACCAGCACGCCGAAATTGAGCAGCTTGGTGTCGGTCTCGAAGGGCGCCCAGTAGATCGGCTGTCCGTCCGGCTCGTGGCCGAGGAACACGGCGGGCGCAGTCGGCGCCTTGCGCGTGACGCGCGGCTTCAGCGGCTCGACGGTGCTTTTCGGCTCGGCTTCGGCGCGCGTTTCTTCCACGGGTGCGCGGTAGGGATATTGCAGCACTTCCGAGAGCGACGCGATCTGCGTCAGCGGACGGGCGCGGCGCTGCCAATCGATAAAGCCGGGTTCGTCTTTGAAAAGGTTGAAGAAATCCTTCAGCGCGCGCACCCGCTCCCAGCTCGGCGCCTCGAACTGGCGCACGACGATGGCGCCGTTCTCCATCGCGGCGTCGAGCAGCGGACCGGCGGTGCGGCCGCCCTTGGGGAAGCGTCCGCCGCGCGGCCGCACCAGCACCGGGCGCACATCATGGCGGAGCGTCGCCAGCACGGAGCGGATTTCGTCGGCGAGCTGCGAGCCCTGGTTCGGCTCGTTGCACAGGGCGACCTCGCGGCGCTCCTTCACCGCGCCGTTCTCCTCGATGTCGAAGCCGATGACATAGGTTTGCGCGCGGCCCCGGCAATCGCGGCGAGCGCGAATGGCGGTGACGCCCTCCATCTCGGGCATCGCGGCCTTCACCGCCCATTCGATCAGATCCGCCTGCTTCGAGCCGTCATTAGGAACGCCAAAATAGGAATGCTGAGCGTAGAATTTGTCCCATCGCGCGTCGTAATCGACCGACGGACCGGTGTAAGGCTCGGTAGCGGCGGGGCCATTGGAATAGGCGCCACCCGGTGTCGGCGACACCTGCACGTGGGCAGGCTCCGGCAGCGGGAAATCTTCCATCGCCGGAATGCCGCCTTTCTCGATCAGCAGCCGCTGGAACTGCTGCACATATTCGGTGACATAGCGCGATGTCTGCCCGGCCAGTTCGTCGAGGAACCACCCCTCGAACGGGTAGAGCGGGTCCTGCGGGTCGGATTTGACGTCATAGACGCTGTAGAGCAGCGAGAGGCGTCGGTCCAGCAGCGCCTCCACTTCCGGCCGGGACAGCGGTTTCAGCCGCACCGGCTGCGCGCCCAGCCGCTCGATCCGGTCGCGGATGGACGGGTCGATGCCCTGTGCGATGTTCTCGTAAAGCGAGGGCAGCACGGCGAAGCTGACCGCGACATTCGGCAAGGTTTCGCAGATCATCGCGCCGCGGCTGATGGCATGGGTGAGGCGCCCCTCCCAGCCCTCCAGCTTGCTTTGCTCGAGCTGATCGAAGGCGATGAACACCGCGCCGCCGAACGCGCCGATGATCTTCACCAGCTCCTCGAGCCGCAGCCGCGCGCATTGCTCAGCATCGGGATTGGCCACGCGCACGCCGGCGATGATGGTGTCGATCTGCAGCCCGCGCAGATAGTCGAACGCCTCATCCTCGCCAAACAGCACGCCGAGGATGGCGGCGATGGTCCCCTCGCCGGCGGGCGGGATGCGCGTGGCGCGGGCAAGGCGGCTGCGGATGCCGCTCACCAGCCCCTTGAACTCGGTTTCGCTGACAGTCACGTCGCCGTCATTGGCCGCCTGCTTCAGCCGTTTCGCCACATGGCCCGGCACCAGATCGAGCAGCGCGTTGGCGAGCGCGATCAGCGGCACCGGCGAGCCTTCCGGCACGAGATAGGGCTCGCTCAGGCGGGTGACGAGGCTGCGCGTCAGCCAGGCGTCGAACTGGGACTCCGAAACGAACTCCACCATCGGCAGCACGACCGCGAACACATCGCCATGACGGTGCAGCCCGCGCACGGCAGTCAGCAGCGTATGCGTCTTGCCGGTGCCGGTCTGGCCTTTGATCAGCAGCAGGCGCGAGGCCGGATCGGGGTTCTTCGAGCGCGCGTGATGGACGACATTGGCGATCGCTTCATCGGCGGTCGGGCCGATATCGGATACGTCGAGAAGCTCTTCCTCGGCCGCACCGGCAAGCGAGGCCACCGCGCCAAAAACGCGAAAGAACTCGGGGCTTTTGAGGGCCT
Organism: uncultured Alphaproteobacteria bacterium; assembly: GCA_963731855.1. Classification (GTDB taxonomy): domain Bacteria; phylum Pseudomonadota; class Alphaproteobacteria; order Rhizobiales; family Rhodomicrobiaceae; genus R-RK-3. The sequence continues at coordinate 25,995 of CAVSXH010000011.1, forward strand.
CAAGGCGCGGATCCATTGATGACATGTCCTAAACTAAATCCATTCGTTGACGATGAAGTGCCGTTCGTCGCGGCCGAAGATGGTGCGCGAGCGGTCGCGCAACGCGCTGTCCATCGGACCGGCGATGTCGTAGCGCTCAAGATCGAGGAGGCCGGCCCGGCAGGCTTCAGCGATGCGGCTCTTGAATTCATCGAGCGTGCCGAAATTGAGCCCGCGCGCCGTCCCGGCATCATAGACCTGCGCAATGGCGACGCGCCCCGCGAACGGATCGGTGCGCAGCGTCTTGGCCAGGTTCCGGACCGTCGCGGCGAAATCGGCGAGATCCGCCTTCTCGATCCGGATCTCCTTCTTTGCGGGGGCGGCGGCGCGCTGCACGGTCTTGCCGATCGCCGAGCGGATCAGCGCCTCGGCGACGCCGCCGCTCGCTTCAGGCCTCAGACCTAGCGCCCGCCGCAGCAGCACGGCTTCGGCGTCGCGGATGGTGCCGCGTTGAAGTCCCGCAGCGCCCAGCAGTAAGGTTCTGCCCATGGCGTCGCGCGATGTATTGTGCATCATTGTCTCCGTGAAGGCGGGTTCGCACTCAGGCAGGCGCGCGATGATGACGGCGCGCAACAACGCAAACCGGACTTGGCTTCGGGAAGGCATCTCGCCCAGTTCCGTCATACCGTAGAGACGGGCGAGCGCGACGCATTCCAGATTGTCTTTGCGCGCCAGATAGGTCTGGACGTCCTCGTTCCTGGGATCCATCCCGAGAGCAAGGCTGGCCAGCCCGCGCGAGACGATCTCCGGCCACCCCCGGCCGAGCAGCTTGCCCAGCTGGTCCTCGGCCCGTCTTCTTCCGGCGTCGACGATGCGGCAGCGGCCGGCCTTGGAGAGCGAGATCGACCCCGTCTCGGCAAGCTGGCCCAGCGCAGCGCCAAACACGCTGGGATCGGCAAAGAACGGCAGCAAAGCCTTCTCGACGGCGTCCCGCGCCGAGGAGCCATGGCCGCTGACGGCCAGAAATGCCAGGACAGGGAGACCTGGGGCGATGGCCTGCAAATGGTCCGGACTTGGTGCCGGCAAGGGTGAATAGGACTGTGCGCTGGTCATGCGGTACGGGCCGTGGCTACCCTTGGATTAAGTTTTCATTAACCGGGAGACTAGCCAATTCGAGGGCGCGTGTTTACCTTTTGCGTTCTCAGAATGTTCTGTTTTCGTGTCGCACGGCGAGTTCTGTGGTCGCCGAGCCACAACCGGTGGGCAGCTTCGGGCGTAAGCTTTATGTTCACCGGGCGCGATGATAAGTTGCCTCCGCGCTGACAAAAGCAAGCTCCGGCTGTTGCCGGGCAAAGGGAGGAGACGTTGGCTATGAATTTCCCGAGAGTGGCAGCCATCGCGGCCGGCATGATCGTCTTGTCCGCCGGAAGCGGTTTCGCGCAATCGGCTGACGATGTGTTCGGAGTCTGGCGGCATCCGGACAATGGTTCGCATATCAAGATCGCGAAATGCGGTGGCGGCGTTTGCGCCACGATCGTCAAAGTCAAGGATCCCTCCCGAACCGATACGGAAAATCCCGATCCGAAATTGAAGAAGCGGCCGGTGCAGGGCATCACGATCATGAGCGGGGGGACGAAGTCCGGTTCCGCGAGTTGGAAGGGCAAGCTCTACAATACGCAAGATGGCAAGACCTATAGCGGTACGCTGACGGTGGTCGACAAGACGCATGTGAAGCTTGAAGGCTGCGTCATGGGCGGGCTCATCTGCCAGGGGCCGACCTGGACGCGTGTGGAATAAACCTCAGCGCCGGCATGGAATGCGAAGGCCGGGCCCGTTCCGGCCTTTTTGCTTGGCTTATCCACGGAGCTTGTGAGGCCGACTTAACCTTTTCGGTGTAGTTTCGGCGAAGTTCGTTGCAGATGTTCCGGAAAATCCTAAACACTGCTGACGCCGCTTCCCGCACGACGGCGCGCATGCCTTTCGAGGACGGCGTCCGTGCTTGCACCGCAATGTGAGGCTTCTCGCGTGACTCTGCATTCCCCGCCCTTTCCCCTCTCGGCCGATCTGCAAAAACGGGCGCATCGGCTCATTCCCGGCGGCTCGCACACCTATGCCAAGGGCGACGATCAATATCCGGTCCTGGCTCCCGGATTCATCGCCAGCGGCAAAGGCTGCCACGTCTGGGATGTCGACGGGAACGAATATATCGAATACGGCATGGGCAACCGCGCCGTGGGCCTTGGCCATGCCTACCCCTCAATCGTGCGAGCGGCGATGGAGGATTTAGCGCGCGGCTGCAATTTCACGCGGCCGAGCCCCCTGGAAGTCGAATGCGCGGAGCAGTTCCTTGCGCTGATCAACACCGCCGACATGGTGAAATTCTGCAAGAACGGCTCGGATGCGACGTCGGCCGCCGTGAAGCTGGCCCGCGCCTATACCGACCGGGACCTGGTCGCCTATTGCGGCGATCACCCGTTCTTTTCGGTCGACGACTGGTTCATCGGGCCGACGCCCATGGGCGCGGGTGTGCCTGAGGCGATCAACAGACTGTCCGTCACCTTCCGCTACAACGACCTGGCGAGCGCGAAGGCTCTGTTCGCCGAATATCCCGGCCGGATCGCCTGCTGCATTTTGGAGGCGGCGCGCACCGAGGACCCAAAGGACGATTTTCTGCACGAGCTGAAGCGGCTTTGCCACGCCAATGGCGCGCTCTTCATTCTGGATGAGATGATCACCGGCTTTCGCTGGCATAAGAGCGGCGCGCAGAAGGCCTACGACATCGTGCCGGACCTCAGCACCTTCGGTAAGGCGCTGGGCAACGGCTTTTCCGTCTCAGCCCTCGCCGGCCAGCGTGAATATATGCGTCTCGGCGGACTCGATCATTTCGACAAGCCGCGCGTGTTTTTGCTCTCCACTACGCACGGCGCGGAAACCCACGCCCTGGCCGCCGCAATGGCCACCATGAAGGTCTATGATGAGGAACCGGTGATCGAGCGGCTGACGGCGGCGGGTGACAGGCTGCGTTCCGGCTTGGGTCAGGCGATCGCGCGGCGCGGCCTTGGCGATTATGTCACGCTCAGCGGCCGGTCGGCTTGCCTGCTTTATGGCACGCGCGGCAAGGATGGGCAGCCGAGCCAGGCGTTCCGGACCCTGTTCCTCCAGGAGATGATCCGGCGCGGCGTCATCGCCCCTTCGCTGACCGTGAGCTATTCGCACAGCGACGCGGATATCGACCGCACCGTCGAGGCGATCGACGGCGCGTTGGAGGTTTATGCACGGGCGCTCGCCGACGGTGCGGAGAGATATCTGGTGGGGCGGCCCTCGCAGATCGTGCAGCGGCGTTTCAATGCGCCGACTCAGGGCTGAACGGGCGAGCTGGGGAATCAGCCGCCGCTGAGCACCGCCTTATGCAGAATGAAGCCTTCGGCATAGCGCTCCGGCGCGCGGCACTCCATGCCCCGTAGCCGGGCAAGGCCGCGAAACGTCTCCGCGTCAAACCAGTCCTTCGAACGCTGCGTGCCAAAATGCCGGAGCAGCAGCTCGGTTTTGCGCTCCATGATCTCGGCGGTCAGAGGCACGTAGACATTGGGCCGGGCGGTGTCGCCGTCCCATTTCGGAATTTCATATTCGAGGATGAGGTGGTCGCGGAAACTGTTCCAGGTGAGGCTGCAGACATGCCGGTGATCCTGGTGGGCGTCGTCGCGCCGATGGGTCAGCACCACATCCGGCCGCGCCCGGCGCTTGAGATCTTCGAACCAGTCCTTGATCTCGGCGCTATGGGCAAAATAGCCGTCCCGGAATTCTCTGAATTCCAGCGTCCGTTCGGCGGCGCCTTCAAGGAACGCATTCGCCGATGCGGTGGCTTCGTCGGCCCGGGGACCGCTGGCGCTCAGCACGCACCAATGGGCGTGAAGCCGCACCCCGGCGGCCAGCCAGCTCAGGATCGTGCCGCCGGCGCCGATCTCGATATCGTCCGAATGCGCACCGAGGCACAGCACCGAAAGTGCCTCGCCCGAACGCGCAAGCGGGAGCGCTCTCATTCCCCTGCGGCCAGCAATGGCCGGCTGCTTGGCACGGTCTCCGGCCGGACGACCCATGGCATGTCGCCCTTCTCGACCAGGTCTTCCAGTATCTGGCGGTCGCGCAGCGTGTCCATCGAGCGCCAGAAGCCCTCATGCTTGAAGGCCATGAGCTGATCGGCGTCGATGAGCCGTTTGAAGGGCTCGAGGACCAGTTCCTCGCCCGGCTGCATGTAGTCGAATATTTCCCGCCGCAGGATGAAATAACCGCCATTGATCCAGATGTCGGAACGGTCGGAGGCGCGGAATTCGCGGACAGAGCCATCATCGTCGATATCGACGAGGTGGTAAGTGAGCGGCGGGCGGATAGCGAGGAAACAGGCGATTTTGCCGCTTCGTTTGAATCGCTCGATCACCTCGTTCAGATTGACGTCGGACAGGCCGTCGCTGTAGTTGGCGAGGAACATGTCATCGCCCTTGACGTGATCGCGAACTGCCCAAAGGCGCTCGCCGATATTGCGCCAGATCCCGGTGTCGATAAGAGACACGCGCCAGTCTTCCGGGAGCGTGCTGAGGAGTTCTACCTTCTCGCCATGCTGGGAGATGACGCAATCGGCATAGGATTGCGGCCGGTAATTCAGAAAGAAGTCCTTGATGATGTTGGCCTTGTAGCCAAGGCAAAGCACGAAGTCGCGATGTCCGTACTGACTGTAATACTGCATGATGTGCCACATGATCGGCTGATGGCCGACCGGGATCATGGGCTTCGGGATGCTTTCGGAATATTCCCGGATGCGCGTGCCGAGGCCGCCGCAGAACAGTACGACTTTCATGGGCGAAGGTCCTTGGGGTCGATGATCGTGACTTCCGGGATCGGAACGATGAATTTAGCATCGGACGCGCCGGACCCGATCAATTGCTGCACGATCTCCTGCTTCAGGTTCCAGGGCAGGATGAAGATGTAGTCCGGCCGCGCCTCCGCGAGCGCCTCCACGGGCCGGATCGGAATGTGCATTCCGGGCGTGAAGCGGCCGTGCTTATAGGGATTGCGGTCCACCGTGAAGTCGAGGAAATCGGTGCCGATGCCGCAATAATTCAGCAGCGTGTTGCCTTTGCCCGGTGCGCCATAGCCGGCAATTGTCTTGCCCTGGTCTTTGATTTCGATCAGCGCGGCGAGCAGCTTGCGCTTCGTCCGCTTCACCTGCTCGGCGAAGGACGCATAGGTCGCAAGGCTGCAAAAACCTTGATCCTCCTCGCGGGCCAGCAATGCCGCTACCGCTTCGGACGGGCGATGCGAGGCGTTTGCATGCGCCAGATACACCCGCAGCGAGCCGCCATGGGTCGGCAGCTCTTCGACGTCGATCAGCTTCAGCCCATGCCGGGCAGCCATTTTTTCCACGGTTACGAAGGAAAAATAGGAGAAATGTTCGTGATAGATGGTGTCGAACTGGTTCTCCGCCATCAGCCGTTCCAGATGCGGGAACTCCAGCGTGATGACGCCTTCCGGTTTCAACAGGATCTGCATTCCGGCGACGAAATCGTTCAGGTCCGGCACCTGGGCGAGCACATTATTGCCCGCGATCAGATCGGCGCGCGTCCCCTCCGCCACCAGCCGGCGCGCCAGCTCGACGCCGAAAAATTCGGTGATGCTGGGTATGCCCTTGGCGATCGCGACTTCCGCGACATTGGCGGCGGGCTCGATGCCGAGCACCGGCACCCCGAGCGGCAGGAAATGCTGCAGCAGATAGCCGTCATTGCTGGCAAGCTCGACCGCGAGGCTGTCCGCCCCAAGGCCGAGCCGCCTGGCGATCATCTCGCAATAGGCTTTGGCGTGGGCGACCCAGCTCGTTGAATAGGAGGAGAAATAGGCATACTCCCGAAAAATGTGCTCGGGGCTGACATACACCTTCAGCTGCACCAGAAAGCATTCGCCGCATACCAGCGCATGCAGCGGGAAGTATGGCTCCATCGCGTCGAGTTCGCTTGCCTTCAGGACGCTCTGGCAGAGCGGCGACATTCCGAGATCGACGAGGCTGTGGCGCAGCTTCGCGCCACAGAGGCGGCAGGGTGCAGCGCTATGGACGGCCGCGGCCGATGAGGCATTCGGGATCTGCAAGTTCATCTTTCACCGTTAGCAAATAAAATCTATTCGAGCATGATAGTCATCAAGCGTAACCTGAGCGTGTAGATCAATGATGCGGTTGTAATTTCCCCGTTATCCTTGCAGAAAAAGGTCTGCAAGCCTCGTGCCATCGCCCGCGGGTGAAGCATCGGGGGTGCGCTGAGAATGCGGCAGTACGCGAAGCCCGGAACAGCCCAATTCGAAGGCTGCCATCAGATGATCGAAAGGCAGGAACGCCAAAGCAGCGATACCGGGCGTGACCCCTGCGGCGATGCTCCGCCTTGCCGTCCGCCGCCGACGGCGCTAAGGCTGGCCTCATGCTGGATCACCTAAAAGCAAACAACCGGGCTTGGGCCGCGCGCATGGTCTCGACCGATGCGGGCTTCTTCAAGCGGCTTGCGGCTCAGCAAGCCCCCGAATATCTCTGGATCGGCTGCGCCGACAGCCGCGTGCCCGCCAATGAGATCGTCGATCTCGACCCGGGCGAATTGTTCGTGCATCGCAATGTGGCCAATCTCGCCCCACCGCAGGACGCCAACTATCTCTCCGTGCTGCAATTCGCGGTCGATGTGATCAAGGTGAAGCACATCATGGTGGTGGGTCATTATGGCTGCGGCGGCGTCAGCGCGGCGGTGGACGGTCAAAGGCGCGGCCTCGTCGACCATTGGCTGCATCCGATCCGCGAGGTCGCCCACGAGCATCGCCACGAACTCGACGGGATCCGCGATACGCGCGCTCGGCTCGACCGGCTGTGCGAGTTGAACGTCATCCGGCAAGTGCGCAATGTGGGTTCCGACGTGTTCGTGCAGGATGCCTGGGGGCGCGGTCAGGACATCAGCGTGCATGGCTGGGTCTATTCGCTGGCCGATGGGCTGGTGAATGATCTAAACGTGACCGTCAGCCGCCTGGAGGAAGTTCAGCAGCTCGGTTAGCGCTGCCCCTGCGGTTTCTGGCACGGGCACCTCATTAGAGCTGACTTGCGGCGTCGCGGACTGCGCTAGAGGACTAAAACCTCAAATTCACCCCGCCCTGATTGCAGTCGACGATGAGGTTCCGCGAGTCGAGGCACACCTGCCACTTCTCTTTCGGCTTCTCTTTGCGCGCCTGGTATCTCTCGCGCGGTGCCCGGTCGGCATTCTTTCGTTTCGCCGATGGGGGCGTTCTGGCGACCGGCGCATTTTTCCGCCCCGGAGCCTTAGCGATGCATGCCCCATTCTGCTCGACGGTCCCCGCCTCGCATATCAAGGGGCAAATCCGCCCGCTCTCCGCCGAAACCGTCGCCAGATTCGTCTCATCCGGCTGCAACGATGCCAGTGGCCGGCCCCGGTGTGCGCCGAATTTGTCCAGCGCAGCCTCCGACGCGTCGCCCCAGACGCCGTCGACCTCTCCTTGATAGCAGCCAACGCGCTTCAGCTCCTTTTGCAGCCTTTCGGACACGTCCGCTGCCGGCTCCTTTTGGGGCTCGGCGGCCGGCGGCTGTTCTAGCTTAGGAAGACCTGCTAATTTAATGCGGTCCTTCTCATTGGCCCCCTGGCGCTTTGCGTCGATGGTTGCTGCAGCCTCCGCGGCCGCTTTTTCCGCCGCCTTTACCGCAGCGAGCCGTTGTTCTTCCGCGGCCTTGGCCGCTTCACGGGCCGCGAGCACTTCCTCAAGAGCCTTATGCAGGGTCTCGGCGCGCAATAAAGCCTGCGTTTGCTCTCTTTCCTCAACCCGTTTTCCGCCTTCGCCATCATTAGCATAACGCGCCCGGCTGCGCTCTTCGGCAAACGCGCGCTCGCGCGCTCGCGCCTCATCCTCCAGCCGTTGGACCTCGGCCGCCTTGCTCGCCGCGGCTCGGTGCTTCTCCTCCTCTTCGCGCTTGGCCTGTTCGGCTTTGGTCTGCTGTTCGTAATGAGTTATCAACGCGCGTGCGATGGGGGCAAACTCCCCTTGCGGATAACGCTCGACATAAGTGCTGAGCACCGCTGAGTTGGCGCTGTTCTTCACCGAACCCCAAAATGCGAGTTCGATTTGCTGATCGAGTGTCGGTCCCGCGGGCTTGGGCGGTGTGAAATAGACCTTGGCCGTCAGCGCCGAGTGCTCCCATGGCACCTGACGGCGCTGCGTCGCCGTCATCACGTCATTGCGTACATTAATCAGGATGGTCGGTAAATCGTCACCTGGAGCGTCGATATATTTGACGAGGGCACCGGCAAACGGCGAATTCCTGCCCGATCCATCGAGCGCCACATTGCCGGGCTGCGTGGAATAGCTAATCAATGTGCCTTCGCCGGATTCGACCGCCGCCAACCCACGTCCGATTGCGGCGGATCGCGTGCCGAGGGCGCGGGCTAAATTGCGCGCCAGCGGATTGTCCCTGCAGGCGTCGAGTATGATGATATTGGTTGAGCTCTCACGCTCCATCGTCCGCTGAATAAGATCGAGCCGCACCATCTCGAAGTCGAGCGCTGCCGGGGTCGTAAGCTTGGCATCGACGGGAACGAGATAGTTCTGGCCGTTGACCTGCAGCCCGTGTCCCGCGTAGAAAAACAAAGCAAGCTGCGCGCTACTGATCGCCTCCGCGAAATTACGGATGACGAGGTCCATATCTGCCTTCGAGAGGTCTTGCCCTTCGAAAATCTCAAAGCCTAGCTTCTTGAGCTTGGCCGCAATATCGACGGCATCATTTTTTGGATTGGCCAGGCTTGCGGTCGCGGCGTAGTTCGAATTGCCGATAACCAGGGCCACCTTTCGCTGCGCGGCGGCCGGGCTCGTCCCCACCATGATTGAAAACGCAAGCAAGAGCGCAATAAATTTAGCAGACGACAACGCGCGCATAGTAATCCCCACACACCACGTCCAATATGGCAAATTACCCTACGTTTATGACTGCGACAAGCGCTTACCAGTTGCGTTCTCAAGCGCACACCCAGATGGCTGCGGCTCCTTTTTACACGCGCTGGAAAAGTCCATCATTTCGGCGGCACAAATCGCCCAAGAAAATCTCGGCGGTGGATTGATCTCGATGAAGAGCATCGGATGTTGCAGGAGCTTGCGGCGGGGTTCGTCGCGACGAGCTGATGCCGCTGGAGTCCGGGGTTCTGGCCCTGAAGGCGTCGGAAAGGCGTGTAACGCTTTCTTGCCAACATCTCCTCGCCCGCTAAACTCCCTTGATGCAGCTCTTCCATGCCGACACTTACGAAATCCCGCTTCCAGACGGCCACCGATTCCCTCGCAATAAGAACCGGATCACGCGCGAAACCTTGCTGCGCGAGGGCCTGGTCGTGGCGGAGCAGCTCGAGCTGTCGCCGCTCGCGGAGCGCAACGATATCGTCCGGGTGCACACGCCCGCCTATGCCGACGCTTTTCTCGAAGGCACGCTCAGCCGCGAAGCGATGCGCCGGATCGGAATGCCGTGGAGCCCGCAACTGGTGCTGCGCTCGCGGGCGACCATGGGCGGCGCGGTCGCCGCGATGCGTGCGGCGGTTCGTGACGGTCTCTCAGGGCAGCTCGCCGGCGGCACGCATCACGCACATGCCGATTTCGGCTCCGGCTTTTGCGCGCTGAACGATTTCGCGCTGGCGGCCGTGACCGCGCTTGCCGAAGGGCTGGCAGCCCGCGTCGCCATCGTCGATCTGGACGTGCATCAGGGCGACGGCAACGCCTCGATCTTCACGGGCAACCAGTCGGTGTTCGTCTTCAGCCAGCACGCCGAGAAGAATTTCCCGTTTCGCAAAGCCGCTTCCGATCTGGACATCGGCCTTCCTGATGGCACGGAGGACGATGTCTATCTGCGCCGCCTCCATGATGGCCTTGATGCCGTCGTCGGCTTCCGGCCCGATCTGGTGCTGTATCAATCCGGCGTCGATCCGCTGACGGATGACAGTTTCGGGCGTCTCGCTCTCAGCTATGCTGGGTTGATGGCGCGAGATCGCCTGGTATTCGAAACCTTTGCCGCGCGAGGCATTCCCGTCAGCTTCGGCATTGGCGGCGGCTATTGCGATCCGATCGAAAAATCGGTCGCCGCCTATGCGGGTACGGTGGCGGCGGCAAAAGCAGTTTACGGTTTTGGGCCGTATGTTCTGAACGCGCTTTATCGCGATGTCTGGCCGCTTCACATGCCCTCATTTTTCCGTGAACTGTCGCATTCGCGACTCTGAGGGCGTGATTGTTGTTCAATCCTGAACATTGAAGTCACTTCTGGGGGCTAAACCTTCGTCTCCGGTCTCCCATTTCTGGGAGGCGGCGAAGATTGTCGTACGTTTGTTTGGAAGCCTATCGCCAGAACGCCGGCACAAAAACAGCCGGCACTGGCATTAAAGGAGAACACCATGAGCACATTCATTCGTTCCGCTATCTTTGCCGCTGCAGTTCTGGCCGGCCTTTCCGCCGTGGAAGCCCGTGACTACGGCTTCGAGCAGAACGGCAGAACCCCCTCGCAGTACGACCTGAACAGCCCCGATGACGTGAAGTCGTTCTGGGAAGATCAGGCTAGCCGTACCTCGAAATAAGCATAAAAGGGCGGACCTCTCTACGGAGGTCTGCCCTCTTAATTCGCACGGCCATTGGGGCGCACACAGCATATGCCCTGGCCGAGGCATTCGTTCATTTCAGAGCCTTGCCCCAAAGCAGCTCGCAAAGGGCTGCGTTTCATACAATCATCAGGAGACCGAGATGTTGGTCAAGGCAGCCGTTCTCGCGGCGTCGATGTTCATGGCTGGCCATGCCGTGGCCGCCGAGTACTCCACTTCCACTGGGCGTGATCCGGCGGCGCCGAGGCAAAACGATCCGGTTCGACCCACACGCGATCATCGTGCGCGGCCAGAAACCGACGCATCGCACGCAGATCGTATTCCCCCCCTAGGTTTCGGCCCTCCGCCGATCTCGAAACAGGGCATGGCCCCACCCACACGCGAAGGGCACTGACAAACATCGCGGTGGTCGACATCGGTCGGCAACCGGGACGCAGTGGAAATTGCTTCAACCCAACTGCGTCAATTTCGGTGTGACGCGAGAGGAAATCCAGGACGCCATCGAGTCGACGAAACTGCATGGCGGCCCAGATCGGTTTGCCGCTGCTGCGTCAAGGCAGGGACGAAGCCAACGCGAATTCGGTATGGGTCGTCAGCTATTAAGCAGACATTTTTTGGCTGCCCAACAAATGCCTGCTTAGGTTCCTTTGTTTTTGCAAAGTTTTTTTCCCAAACCGGGACGGTCACTTTTGGAAACTCTGCTTGGCTCAATGTGACGACAAATCCGGCCGCTGTGCATATGATCCCGTCGAGTAAATGGAACGGGTGAAATGCAGCGGCCCGAAACGCGTTATACCAAGCGCGGTTCGTCCACATTGCCTGTCAGCTTGCCGGAACCGGCCCCGCCGCTCTTGTTCTGACGCCGGGTTTCATTTCCAATCTCGATCTGCATTGGGAGGAACCGGGCTACGCGCAATTGCTGCGCAAGCTCGGGACGTTCGCCTGAATCATTCAATTCGACAAGCGCGGCAGCGGATTTTTCGAGCGCGATGGCGGCGTTCCGACGCTGGATCAGCGAATGGACGATATCCGGGCGGTCATGGACGCGGCCGGCTGCAAGCGCGCCACCATCTTCGGCGCGTCCGAGGCGGCGCCATCGCGATGCTGTTCGCCGCGACCTTAACCCGCTTCCGCCGCGTCGCCGAGACACCGTTCAACATTGTGCTCGAAGCGCGTCACTGATAAAGCAGCCTGCCAACAGGAAAGGCTCATCTTATGACCGCATTCAATGTCGTGAAATTCCGCGTCGTCGAGGGGCTGGAGGAAACGTTTCTCGACGCGCACCGCAGCGGCAAGGCCACGTGGCCCGGTCTCGTCCGCGGCACCATCATCAAGACCGGCGACCGCTCCTATTGCCTGATCGGAGAATGGGCGGCCATGACCGATCTTTCGGCGGCGAGGCCCGCGATGGTCGAGACATTGAGCACATTCCGCACTGCGCTCGAGGATCAGGGCGAAGGGCGCGGTCCGACAGATGCGGTATCCGGACCGGTCGTTCTCGAATTGATTTGAGGCAGCTACCGGCGGCGGCGTTCCGTGAGCCGATCGAGGCTGGCCAGACCCAGCTCGGTCCGCCTCTTCTTCGAAAGGCCCATCGCGACGATGCGGTGCGATTGGCGCAGGTAGTCTTTCAACTCGCCGTCCGACAACCCCGGCTTGGCGAAATGCTGGATCCATTTCAGGCCGCGCGACGCAAGATAGGGCGCGGGACGCAGGCCCGGCTGGTCCTTCAGCATCTCATAGGCAACATCACTCACCTTGAAGGAAAAGCTCGGCTCGTCATTCTCCCAGCCACCGATGACGAACACCTTGCCGCCGACCTTCCACACATGCGAGCCGCCCCATTGCACCACATAGGTGGTGGCCGGAAGCGCGCGGCAAAAATCGTTGAATTGCTCATAGGTCATGGCGGCGCATCCTGAACACTGCTCGACGCATTATCAAGATTGCTCTCATAAAAATGAGGCGCCGCCCGCGATCCCCACGCGGCGGCGCTTTTGTTCTTGGAGGGGCGGGTCCCCGCTATGATGAGGGTCACTCGTCGGAGACCGAGCTAGATTAAAAGTTCATATCTTCAACGGATTTCTCACGCAGCGGGATTGTTGAACGCCTCGCATGGCATGAGCGGAATCGATCCGGCAGTTACACAGCCCGTATATGCCGGATCGGGCGGCCAGGGGCGATCGCCTGAGCAGCGGCGATGATCGCCTGGCTGTCGATGCCGAAATGCCGGTAAAGGTCGGCAAGCGGCCCCGTCTGGCCGAAATGCTCCACGCCCAGCGAACGCGTGCGGTGCCCTAGCACCGACCCGAGCCACGCAAGGGTCGCGGGATGACCGTCGAGCACGGTTACCAGGCCGCAATGCGCGGGAATGTCGGCCAGCAGGCGTTCGACGTGGCTGCGGGCATGGGCAAGGCCATACTCGCGCGCCCGGCTCGCTGCGGTCCAGCCGGCATTCAGCCGATCTGCCGAAGTGACGGCGAGCAATCCGACATCGCGCCGGTCTTCCGCCATCAGGCCGATGGCTGCAATAGCCTCGGGGGCCACCGCGCCTGTATAGGCGACCACGACCTGGGCGTTCGGTCCGGGCCGGCGCATCCAATAGGCGCCGTTGATGATATCCTCGGCAAGCCCCGCGGCCATCCCTCTCGGCGGTTGCTCGATGGGGCGGGTCGAGAGCCGCAGATAGACCGAGCCGCCCGTCTGGTCGCGCAGCCAGCTCGTCTCGTCAGGCTCCACGTCTCCGGAGCGCTGCATGTAATCGAAGGACCAGCGCAAAATCGTCGCCAACTCGTCCACATAGGCCGGCTCGAAGCTCGCCAGCCCGTCCTGCGCCATGCCGATCAGAGGCGTGGCGATTGACTGGTGCGCTCCACCTTCTGGCGCAAGCGTTATGCCGGACGGTGTGCCGGCAATGATGAAGCGCGCGTCTTGATAGCAAGCGTAGTTTAGCGCATCGAGCCCCCGCTCGATGAACGGATCGTAGAGCGTGCCGACCGGCAGCAGCCGCTCGCCGAAAACCGAATGCGACAGTCCGAGCGCGGACAGCATAAGGAAGAGGTTCATCTCGGCGATGCCAAGCTCGATGTGCTGACCCTTGGGCGAAAACGTCCAGTTGAACGTCGAGGGAATCCGTTCAACCTTGAAAAGGTCGGTCATTTCCTCTCGCGCGAACAGCCCCCGCCTGTTCACCCAGGCGCCCAGATTGGTGGACACCGTAACGTCGGGCGATGTCGTCACAATGCGCTTGGCGAAGTCGCCATCGCTCTTGGCGATCTCGTGCATCAGCAGGCCGAAGCCCTGCTGCGTCGACATCGAGGGCTGCGCCGCGACGGTGAGTGCTTCAGGGACCGCAATGACGGGCGAATGAAAGCGCCGCCTGCCCTGCTGCACGAATGGAACGCTCGCGAGAAACGCCTCAAGCTGCGCGGCGGGCAGATCGAGCCCTTCATACGGCTCCCATTCTTCGCCCTCGCGTATATGCATCGCCTGGCGCAGCGTTTCCAATTGCGCCACCGTCATCAGTCCCGCGTGATTGTCTTTGTGGCCCGCGAGCGGCAGACCGAAGCCTTTCACCGTGTACGCGATGAAGCAGGTGGGGCGGTCATGGGTGCGCGCCTGTTCAAATGCTTCGAGCAGGGAAGGCAGATCATGCCCGCCCAGATTGCTCATCAAGCGCGCGAGTTCATCATCACTGCGCCGCTCGATCAGGCCTGAAACCGCGCCCTGGTCGCCGAGATCGTCGAGAAGCCGCTTGCGCCAGGCCGCGCCGCCCTGGAACGTCAGCGCAGAATAGAGCTGGTTCGGGCAGGCATCGATCCAGGCGCGCAAGGCATCGCCGCCCGGCTCGGCGAACGCCTGCTGCTGCAACGCGCCGTATTTCAGGATGACGACATCCCAGCCGAAGCTGCGGAACACGGCCTCAAGCCGCTCCCAAAGCCCCTCGCGTACGACCGCGTCGAGGCTCTGGCGATTATAATCGACGATCCACCAGGTGTTTTTGAGCCCGTGCTTCCACCCTTCCAGCAGCGCCTCGAAAATATTGCCTTCGTCCATCTCCGCATCGCCGACCAGCGCCACCATGCGACCTTCCGGCCGTCCGCCGCCCCAGCCCCGCGCGCGCAAAAAATCCTGCACCAGCGAGGCAAACAGCGTCTGCGCCACGCCAAGGCCGACCGAGCCGGTCGAAAAATCGACGTCGTCGATGTCCTTGGTGCGCGAAGGATAGGATTGGGCGCCCTTATAGCCGCGAAAATTCTCCAGCTTCTCCCGCGTCTGATTGCCGAAGAGATATTGGATGGCGTGGAAAATCGGGCTGGCATGCGGCTTCACCGCGACCCGGTCCTCCGGCCGCAGCACCGCGAAATAGAGGGCCGTCAAGATCGTCGCGGAAGATGCCGAAGATGCCTGATGACCGCCGACTTTCAGCCCATCGGCGTTCTCGCGCAGGTGATTGGCATTGTGGATGGTCCAGGTCGCCAGCCACAGAACCTTGCGTTCAAGCGCCGTGAGGATTGGAAGACGGGTGTCATTCATGGCCAGCACCTCCTTGCGCCAAACGGCAAACACATCAAGGATGTCACGCGGGCGCAGGGCTATTCAACGCCAAATCTTTCCGCGCTAAGGCACCGACTAGAGCAGGCGGCCGGTGGGCCATCAAGGCGCCAGCTTGAAGCGGTATTCCGTCATTTGCGCATAAGGCGCATCGGGCCTCAGGAGTAGCCTGAGGGAAGTTCGGGTGGTTCGGTGCATCGGGCCATATTTGCGGTTCAAGGCAAAGGCCCCCATGCGCGCCGTAGCTTATCGCCTTCCAGCCCAGGCACATCGCGGGCGACGCCGACGCCATCGTAGAATTGCAGGCCAGGTTCAGTGGTCCAGACCTCCATCTCGACCGCCGAGCGCGCGCCCCATACCGTGGCCACCCGCCGCAAGCGGGCCGCGCGCATCGGAGACGACAGAAATTTTGGTCATAGGGCGTGTGAAGCGCACCATCCGCATTGCGGATCCGCCGAGGAGTTGCGAAAATCGAAATCTGTTCCTTCGACTGGGACGATGTCGCCGGTCGGAATCAATTCCTCGTCAACAGGCAGATATGCCCCGGCTTCGATCTGGATGAGATGTCCGAGCACATCCGATTTCCCGCCATCGTCCAGATTGAAATAGCTGTGATGAGCAAGATTGCACAGGGTCGGCGCGTCGGTTACGGCTGAAAGTTCGATCATCAGGCGTCCAGCTTGCATCGCCCTATAGGTGCACGAGATGTCGAGATTGCCGGGAAAGCCCATTTCCCCGTCGCGGGCGCGATAGGTGAGCGTAACAAAATCCGGGCCGGCTTCTTTCAGCGTCCAGAGCTGCCGGCCGATTCCGCCCGCGCCGCCGTGGAGCGTGTGCTTGCCGAGGAAATTCAAGTCGGCCTGATAGGCCTTGCCGTCGATGGTGAAGCGTCCATGAGCGATGCGGTTGGCGAACCGGCCAACCATGGCGCCGAAATGAGGCGAGTGCACCGGATAGAAGCGGAAATCCTCGAACCCCAGCACCAGCGGATCGGCATGCCCCGACCAGCCGGAGGTCCTGAATGACGGCTCCCCAGTTGATGATTTTTGCCGTAAGGCCGCCGCCCTGGATCGTCACGCGGCGAACCTCTTGCCCGTCAGGCATCCAGCCGAAAGGTTCCGCGTCAATTATCGCCATGTTGCATTCATCCTAAAGAACGACCCGTGGCTCGGCCCGGCCGCGCACGGCGACGTCGAGAACGAAGGTCTTGCCAGCATGTTTATCCTCGGCGCGCCGGGCGTCGTCCATGCCCTGCCATGCCGAGGTGACGAGCAGCCGTCCGAGATCGCGGCCGATGAAGGCCGGACAGCTTGGCTGCTGGGCCGGCACAGGCACGGTTCGCAGGAGTGCGCCTTGCGGTGAGATCACATTGATGCGGGAGGCGCCCCAGCACGCATTCCAGATCACGCCGTCGGCATCGACGACCGATCCATCCAGCCCGCTTTTCTGCACACCGTAATCGTAAAGCAGACGCGGCTCGCCGCGCGGCAGACCGTTTGCCGGATCCACCTCGACCGCCATCAATTTTGCCACTCGCGTATCGGTAAAATAGGCCGTGCCGCCGTCAGGTGAAAAGCAGATCGAATTCGGGATCGAAATCTGGGAGTAGAGCGTGCGGAGCTCGCCCCTGAAAAAACCAGTAGATCGCGCCTGCCGCGTGTTCCGCCTCCTTCCCCATCGTGCCGATCCAGATCGCGCCGGAGCGGTGAACGCGGCCGTCATTGGAGCGGGTGGCCGGATTGTCGGCTTCGAGCGGATGGTGCAGCGTCAGGCCGCCAGTCGCGGCGTCGCGGATGTAAAGCCCGTTTTCGGTGGCGAGCAATTGCCTCCGCTCGTCGATGACGCCGAGCATGCTGGCCATGAAAGGCAATTCATGGATGGTTGTCGTGGCAGCGGCGAAATCATGCTGGAGGAGACGTTTCCCGACGATGTCGAACCACCACGCCTTGTCCTGGGCGGGATCATAGGTCGGCCCTTCGCCCAAATGGCATTGCGTCTCGTCCAATATTTCGACGGCCATGCATCACCTCCCGAATACCGTATCATATGCGGTGACGATCGACCGTGCCTTGCTGCCGATATCGCCGGCGGACACGCCCGGCCGGTAAAGGCTTGAGCCCAGCCCAAAGGTCCGGATACCGGCCGCCGCATAGGCGGCGAAATCCGCTTCCGACACGCCGCCCACTGCGCCGATCTCCATGTCTCCCGGCAGAACGGCGCGGATTGCGTTGATGCCTGCGGCGCCAAGAACGCTCGCGGGAAAGAATTTCAGGGCGGACGCCCCGGCGCTTGACGGCGAGCAGAGCTTCCGTCGCCGTGAACACGCCCGGCATGGTGAACATGCCGTGTTCCGAGGCGCGGGCGATGGTTTCGGGCTGCGACATTCGGGCTGACCATCAGCCGCCCGCCGGCGTCGGCCAGCCGGTCGACATCGTCCGGGCTCAGCACGGTTCCGGCGCCGATCAGGCAGCCGGACAGGCGCAAGTTTCGCGGCCAATTCGATGGAGGTGAACGGGTCCGGCGAATTGAGCGGGATTTCGATCGCCTCGAAGCCTGCCTCGATCAGGACGGAGACGATGGGTTCGGCTTCGGCAGGCCGGATGCCGCGCAGAATGGCGACCAATGACCGCTTGAGGTGGGGCCACGGAATATGAGGGCGATCAGTTGTCCATGGCCTTGTCCTTTACTCCGCCCAGAATGCTGTGCGCCGCGCTCCATAGTCCACGCCGCACCGCCTCGCCGGCATCGCAGTCACGCACGACGACGCCCTGCGCTTCCAGGCCGGCACGATACAACGCACCCAACGCGCCGGACGCGACAAGCATGACCTCCTCGACCGGCGCCCTGGTGCGCCATCGCGCTGGCGAGTTCATGGCCGATAAGCAAGCCGGAAAGCCGGGCCGCACCCGTCGGAAGCCGGCTCAAAGCCGAGCAATTGCGCCGAGCGAACGTGAAACAGCAGGTTCGACAGGGACGAAGGTTTGGCGAATCCCGAATTCACCGCTTCGAGAAACGCCGCATCGTCCGGCGCGACTTCGGACAGCGCCCCCATCGCCGCACTCAGGATCGAATGGCGCGAGAGAACGTCGAAACAGTTCGCCGGTCATGTAGGTCGAGAAACCCTCGACCTTGCCGCCGCCGAGCGTCACCCATTTGGAATGCGTGCCGGGCATGCAGACGAGGCCCGAGCGAACCCCGTCCGCGACCAGCCCCAAAAGCTGGGTCTCCTCACCGCGCATCACATCCGGCGCGCCCGCCTCGCGCTGGGCAATGCCGGGCAGGATCCGCACGTCCCTCGGATAGCCATCGACGATCAGCGCATTGCGGATGATGTCCGCGACGTCGGCGGGCGTGTCCAGATATCCCGCTTCCCGCCAGCCTTGCCGCGCGCCGGCCATGCCGCAGATGATCACGGGCAGCTTTGCCGGGGCGCCAAGTTCGGCAAGGTGCCGTTCGAGAACGGCATCGAAACCGGTATTTGCGGCGCGGATCATGCCCTCGTCGCTGCGCCGCTCGGCGAGTACGGCTCCGTCGTTGGACAACAGCCACAGCCGGAAAGACGAAGTGCCCCAGTCGATCGCGGCGCAGAACGGCGTCATATCCGACATCATCCGGTCATTGCGGCTATAGCCGCAGAATTTTAACCGGGGTCGCTGCACTTCCCCGATTCGTCGGCTCAATGGGAATCCTTGCCCACGGCGTTGCCCCGGCAGCCCAGCAGGAAATCGAAATCGGCGCCGGTGTCGGCGCCCGTGACGTGGTCGTGATAGAGGCGGGCATAGCCGCTTTCCGGCGGCACGATCGGATTGCGCCACGACCTCAGCCGCGCGGCGATTTCCTCGTCCGGCAAGTCGAGATGCAGCCGGCGGTTCGGCACGTCCAGCTCGATCATGTCGCCGTTCCGGACGATGGCGAGCGGGCCGCCGGCCGCCGCTTCCGGGCTGGTATGCAGGACGACCGTGCCATAGGCCGTCCCGGACATGCGCGCGTCGGAAATGCGCACCATGTCCTTGATGCCCTTGCGCAGCACCTTCGGCGGCAGGCCCATATTGCCGACCTCGGCCATGCCCGGATACCCTTTCGGCCCGCAATTCTTCAGCACCATGATGCAGCTCTCGTCGATGTCGAGCGCCTCGTCATTGATCTTGGCCTTGTAGTCGTCGATGTCCTCGAAGACGACGGCACGGCCCCGATGCGCCAGGAGATGCGGCGAGGCGGCGGAAGGTTTCAGCACCGCGCCCTTCGGCGCGAGATTGCCGCGCAGCACCGCGATGCCGCCTGCTGCGGTCAGCGCCTTGGACGCCGGACGGATAACGTCCTCGTTCCAGTTCTTGGCGTCCTTGACCTGATCCCACTGGCTTTCGCCCGGAAACGGTCAGCGCGTCGCTTGTGCAGCAGCCCCGCCTCGCCGAGCGCTTTCAGAACCACCGGCAGGCCGCCCGCATAGAAGAACTCCTCCATCAGATATTCGCCGGAGGGCATCAGATTGACGATGGTCGGCACGTCGCGGCCGCAGCCGGTCCCAATCGTCGAGCGTCAGGTCGATGCCGACACGCCCGGCGAGCGCCAGCAGATGGATGACCGCATTGGTCGAGCCGCCGATCGCGCCATTGGCGCGGATCGCGTTCTCGAAGGCTGCGCGCGTCAGCACGTCGGAAGGCTTCAGATCGTCCTTCACCATCTGGACGATCCGCCGCCCCGTCAGATGCGCCATGACGCGGCGGCGGCTGTCGACGGCCGGGATGGCGGCATTGCCGGACAGCGCCATGCCGAGCGCTTCGGCCATGCTCGCCATGGTCGAGGCGGTGCCCATGGTGTTGCAGGAGCCCGGCGAGCGCGACATGGACTGCTTCGGCGTCGAGGAAATCCTCGCGGTTCATCGTGCCGGCCTTGACCGCCTCCGACATCTGCCAGAGCGCGGTGCCCGAGCCGACCCGCTCGCCCCGGAACCAGCCATTCAGCATCGGCCCGCCGGTGACGACGATCGCGGGCATGTCGACCGAAGCCGCGCCCATCAGCAGCGCCGGCGTGGTCTTGTCGCAGCCGACCATCAGCACCACGCCGTCGAGCGGGTTGCCCCGGATCGCCTCCTCCACATCCATGGCGGCGAGATTGCGGTACATCATCGCGGTCGGCCGCAGCGCGCTTTCGCCCGGTGGAGAACACCGGGAACTCCAGCGGCAGTCCGCCCGCCTCATAGACGCCGTGCTTCACCCGCTCGGCGAGGTCGCGCAGATGCGCGTTGCAGGGCGTGAGCTGCGACCAGGTGTTGCAGATGCCGATGACCGGACGTCCGTCGAACAGGTCGGCCGGCAGCCCCTGGTTCTTCATCCAGGAGCGGTGATAGATGTTGTCGCGCGAGGTGCCGCCGAACCATTCGCTCGAACGCAGCTTGCGCGGCCATTGCGCGGGCTTGAATGTCATTGCTGTCCTCCGAAGTCCGCCGGGCGAGCGCTAAAGATCAAAGCGCGGTGACGCGGTGGAAGGCAGCCGCCTCGCCCGCCGCCTTGGTGGCGAGCGGGTTGCGCAGCGGCAGTCCGAAACCCGGCGCTTCGATCTCGAACACATCTCCCTGCGCCGCGCTGATGCCATCGGCGAAAGACAGCGTCGCGGTGCCGAACATATGGATATGCACGTCGCCCGGCTGGCGGAACAGCTCATATTTGAAATGGTGGTGTTCGAGATTGGCGATGGTATGGGACATGTTCGCTTCGCCCGAGAGGAACGGCTTTTCCCAGATCACCTCGCCGCCGCGGCGGATGCGCGAGGTGCCGCGAATGTCCTCGGGCAGCGCGCCGACGAGGATTTCCGGGCCGAACGAGGCTGGGCGCAGTTTGGAATGGGCGAGATAGAGATAGTTGACGCGCTCCATCACATGGTCTGAGAATTCGTTCGACAGGGCAAAGCCGACGCGGCACGGCTTGCCATCGTCGCCGACGATGTAGACGCCCGCGATTTCCGGTTCCTCGCCGCCGTCCTGGGCGAATGCCGGTGACGTCAGCGGCTGCCCCGGCGCGATCGCGACCGTGCCGTTGCCCTTGTAGAACCACTCCGGCTGCACGCCGACCGTTCCCGCCGCGGGCTTTCCGCCTTGCAGGCCCATGCGGAACATCTTCATCGAATCCGTCACGTTTTCCGCCTTGTCGACGCGGCCGCGGCTTCGGCGTGCATGGCATCGCGGGTCGAGGCAGAGCCGAGATGGGTGAGGCCGGTCCCCGTTACATGCATATGGGCCGGATCGGGATGCGTGATCGGCAGCAGCACCCTGCCCTCGTCATAGGCGGCTTCCAGATCGACCGCTTCGCCGAGCCCCAGCTCGCGGATGCGCGCCGCGAGCCCTACGCCGTTCCGCGCCGCCTCCCGCGCCAGCTCGTAAACGCTGGCCGCGCCCTTGACCGCATACGCCTCGCTGCCCTCGCGCACGACGACGAGCGACGCGGCCAGCCTTGTCTCGAATTTGGGAAAGCAGCACGGGCCTATCTCCTCAGACTTTGTTCTTGTTGTAGACATCGAAAATCACGGCGGCGAGCAGCACCAGCCCCTTGATGACCTGCTGCCAGTCGATGCCGACGCCGAGGATCGACATGCCGTTATTCATCACACCCATGATGAAGGCGCCGACCACCGCGCCGACCACCGTGCCGATGCCGCCGCTCATCGAGGCGCCGCCGATGAACACCGCCGCGATCACATCCAGCTCGAAACCAAGGCCCGCCTTCGGCGTCGCGGTATTGAGGCGCGCGGCGAAAACAAGGCCCGCAAGCGCCGACAGCAGGCCCATATTGATGAAGGTCAGAAAGGTCAGCCGCTGCGTGTTGATGCCGGACAGTTTTGCCGCGTTCTCATTGCCGCCAAGCGCATAGATGCGCCGGCCAAGCGTCGTCCGGGTCGCGATGAAACTGTAGACGCTGATCAGCAGCGCCATGACGATGAGCACATTAGGCAGGCCGCGGAAAGTCGGACATCTGCCAGGTCAGGTAGATGATCGCAAAGGCGATGACGGCGTGCTTGGCCGCGAACACCGAGTAGGGGCTCGTCGAGATGGCCGTATTTCTGCGCCTGCTGGCGCGACCGCATCGCCATCGAGAATAATCCCGCCGCCGTCACGACGCCGAGAGCCATGGAAAAGAGATTGAAGAGCCCCGCCGCCGAGCAGGTCGGGTATGAAGCCGGAGGCGAGAGCCTGAAATTCGCGCGGGAACGGCCCGATCGAGCGGCCTTCGAGAAGACCCAGCGAAAAGCCCTTGAACACCAGCATCCCGGCGAGAGTGACGATGAAGGAGGGGATGCGGTAGTAGGCGACCCAATAGCCCTGCGCGGCGCCGATCGCCATGCCGACCGCGAGGCAGATCGCCGACGCCGTGATGTAGCCGAAGCCATATTGCACCATCAGCACCGCGGCGAGCGCGCCGATGAAGCCGCTCACCGAACCGACCGACAAGTCGATATGGCCGGCAACGATGACCAGCAGCATCCCCACCGCCATAATGACGATGTAGCTGTTCTGCAGCACCAGATTGGTGAGGTTGACCGGCTTCAGCAGCACGCCATCGGTGACGATCTGGAAGAACGCCATGATCACGACAAGCGCGATCAGAATGCCGTATTCGCGCATATGGTGGCGGATGAAATCGGCATAGGAGGTCGTCTCCACAGGCGCCGCCGCGTGCTCTTCCTGTGCGATTGCCATGTCGTCACCCGTCCGCGTTGATGATCATATGCATGATTTTTTCCTGAGAGGCTTCGGAGGCCGCAAGTTCGCCGGCGAAGCGCCCTTCGCTCATCACGAGGATGCGGTCGCACATGCCGAGCAGCTCCGGCATCTCGGAGGAGATGAAGACGATGGCCTTTCCCTGCCGCGGCCAGCTCGTTGATGATCGTGTAGATCTCATATTTCGCGCCTACATCGATGCCGCGCGTCGGCTCGTCGAGGATCAGCACTTCCGGGTCGGCATATAGCCATTTGGAGAGCACCACTTTCTGCTGATTGCCGCCGGACAGATTGAGCGTCTTCTGCTCGACGGTCGTGCTCTTGATGCGCAGCCGCTGCGCGATAGCGCGTCGCGACCGCCATCTCTTCATTGTCATTGACGATGCCGTTGCGCGAAATGCCCTCAAGATTGGCGAGCGGAATGTTGCGGCGGACGCTATCCTCAAGAATGAGCCCGTAGGTCTTGCGGTCCTCGGTGGCGTAGCAGAGGCCGCTCGCGATAGCGCGGGCGACGGTCGATGTGTCGGCCGGCTTGCCGTCGATCAGCACTTCGCCGGAAATTCCCTCGCCATAGGATCGGCCGAACAGGCTCATGGCCAGTTCGGTGCGTCCGGCGCCCATCAGGCCGGCGATGCCGACGACCTCGCCGCGCCGCACCTTGAACGACACATCGTCGACGATTTTGCGGTGCGTGTGGATCGGATGGAAAGCGGTCCAGTTCTTCACTTCCAGGACGGTCTCGCCGATGACGGCATCGCGCGCCGGGAAACGGTCATGCAGGGGCCGCCCGACCATGGAGCGGATGATGTTCGCTTCCTTGGCCTGTTCAGCATCCCGATCGACCGTCGTGACGCTGGCGCCGTCGCGCAGCACGGTGATCTTGTCGGCGACCTTTGCCACCTCGTTCAGCTTATGCGAGATGAGGATCGAGGAGATGCCCTTGCTGCTTGAATTCGAGGAGCAGATCCAGCAGCGCGTCGCTGTCTATTTCGTTCAGGCTGGAGGTCGGCTCGTCCAGGATCAGCAGCTTCACCCGCTTCGACAGCGCCTTGGCGATCTCGACGAGCTGCTGCTTGCCCGCGCCGAGCTGGGTAACGAGCGTACGCGGCGCTTCGCTCAGGCCGACGCGCGCCAGGAGCTCCTCGGTGCGGCTGTAGGTCTCCGGCCAGTTGATGACGCCGCTGGTCTGGACTTCATTGCCGAGAAAGATGTTCTCCGCGATCGACAGAAGCGGCACCAGCGCCAGCTCCTGATGAATGATGATGATGCCAAGATCCTCGCTGTCGCGGATGCGGCGGAATGTGCGTTCCTCGCCTTCGAAGCTGATCGTTCCGTCATAAGTGCCGTATGGATAGACGCCGCTCAGCACCTTCATCAGTGTCGATTTGCCCGCGCCGTTTTCACCGACCACGGCATGAATTTCGCCATAGCCGACGCTGATCGAGACATTGTCGAGCGCTTTGACACCCGGAAACGTCTTGGTGATTCCGCGCATTTCGAGAATGGGTTGCACCGTCTCGCTCCAGACCATGTGCGGTGCCGGGCAGGCCCGGTGTTAAGGGCCCGAGCCTGCCCAAGCATCGTTCCGAAGTGGCCTTGCGGTCTTCGGAACAATGATGATGTGCTGTGACCGTGTCAGCGCGTCCTACTTCACCTGATCTTTGGTGTAATAGCCGCTGGCGATCAGCACCTTTTCCCAATTGGTCTTATCGACGGCGACAGGCTTGAGCAGATAGGACGGCACGACCTTGACGCCATTTTCATAGGTCTTGGTGTCATTGACTTCCGGTTGCTTGCCCGAGAGCACGGCGTTGACCATCGCAACGGTCACCTTGGCGAGTTCGCGCGTATCCTTGAAGATCGTGGAATATTGCTCGCCCGCGACCATGGACTTGACCGTGGGTACTTCGGCGTCCTGGCCGGTAACGATCGGCATCTTCATGTCGCCCGAGCCGTAGCCTACGCCCTTGAGCGACGACAGGATACCGATGGACAGCCCGTCATAAGGTGAGAGCACGCCGTGGACGCGCTTGCCGGTGTAGTTGGCGGACAGGAGATTATCCATGCGGGCCTGCGCGACCGCGCCGTCCCAGCGCAGCGTGCCGACCTTGTCCATGCCCATCTGACCCGACACGACGACGACCTTCTTCGCGTCGATCAGCGGCTGAAGCACCGACATCGCGCCGTTATAGAAGAAGAAAGCATTGTTATCGTCAGGCGAGCCGCCGAACAGCTCGATATTATAAGGGCCGTCGCCGAAGCGTTCCTTCAGGCCGGCGACCAGCGACTGCGCCTGCAGCACGCCGACCTGGAAATTGTCAAACGTGGCGTAGTAGTCGACGTTGGGGCTCTGGCGGATCAGACGGTCATAGGCGATGACCTTGATTTTTGCGGCCGCTGCGTTCGCCAGCGCGTTGGAGAGCGTGGTGCCGTCGATGGCGGCGATCACAAGGACCTTGACGCCCTTGGTGATCATGTTCTCGATCTGGGCGAGCTGGTTCGGAATATCGTCTTCCGCATATTGAAGGTCGGTCGCGTAGCCGGCCTCTTTGAAATATTTCACCATGTTATTGCCGTCGTCGATCCACCTCGCGGAGGATTTCGTCGGCATGGAGATGCCGACGGTGCCTTTGTCCTGGGCCTGCGCTGAGGCCACGCCAAACAGCGACACCATGGCCAGAGCGGCCAGTGCTTTGAAAAACTTCAATTTTTCCTCCCATTGGCACGTCCGGAAAGGGACGTTGCCCTTCGCGTCATCTGCCTGCTGCCGACAAACCGTTTGGCGTTCGTCTTACGGCAGGCGCCGTGAACAGAATCGACAAAGGCGATATGCGTGTCAAATTAGAATTGATAATTGTACCATGACGGAATTGGTATATGAGCACGCGGCAGGATCACGCGATGAAACCGGCGGATCAATCCTTCAGCCCATCCAGATCGCTATTGTTGCGGCGGGGACTCAAAATGACGCATCTGCGTCTTTTTGCGGTGCTGGCGCAGACCGGGCAGATCAGCGCGGCCGCCGAGACGCTGGCGATTTCCCAACCGGCGGCGTCACGCCTTGCGGCCGAAGCCGAACGGATGACAGGCGCAAAACTCTATGAACGCACGAGCCACGGCATCATGCTGACCGCACCGGGCCGGGCATTTGCGAACCGCGCCCGCCGTATGTTGCACGAAGTCGATGAGACCGAACGCGAGCTGGCCGAAATCCTCGAAGGGAATGCCGGCACTGTGAAAATCGGAGCGGTCACCGGCCCGGCGTTCGAGCATGTCCTGCCCGCGATCCGGCAGGCGCGCGTCCACTTGCCCAGGGTCGCGGTCAATGTCGAAGTTTCGACCAGCGACGTGCTTACCGACGCGCTGTTCGAAGGCAATCTGGACTTCATTCTGGCAAGGCTGCCGCCCCGGCGCGATCCCCGGCAATTCGAAGCGCGCTTCATCGGGCCTGAGCCGATCAGCCTCATTGTTCGGCGCGAGCATCCGCTGCTGCGCCGCCCCGAGGCGGCCAGGCACCGGCTGATGGAATTCGACTGGGTGCTGCCGCTCGAGGGTGCGCTGCTCCGAACGACGGTGGAAACCGCGCTGCTCGCGCACGGCATGCCTCTGCCGGCTAAAGTGCTCAACACATCGTCTTTCCTATTGACCATCGTCACCGTCAATCAGACCAATGCGATCGCACCGGTCGCCACATCGGTCGCCCGGTTCTTCGCCTCGCAATCGGGAATGGGCAGCGCGATCGGCGAACTCGACGTCGATCTGCAGCTCGAAGTGCCTCCTTATGCGCTGATCACCATGGCCGGCCGCGAACTGACGCCGGCCGCAAAGGCGATGCACGGATTGATTTCCGCCAGTCTTTGACGAACGAGCGCCGTCTGGGAAGCCGGCCGCGTAAAGAAGCTGACGCGACCGGCCTGACTTCAGGCAGATTTCTTGAAGAAGCGCTTGATGACCTGTGCGAAGAAACCGGGTCGCTTCTGCTCGATGATCGCGGTCGGAATTTTCGGCTGAATATCCGGCATTGCGGCGGTCGTTGCAGCAGCGGCGGAGCGAAGCCGCGTGGCATTCGCGAACGCCGTCGCCGCCGCCATGCGCTTCGCGCTCAGGACGGCGTCCCGTGCTTCCCTGTCGCGCTCGGCCTGCCGATAGCTGCGACGTTTACCTCGTTCTCGCTCTTTACGATTCTGTCCGCCACGATCAAAGCTTCTGCCCATCTTCTTAGCTCATCTGTTTATTCACCGCGTCTTAAGTATTGGCAGATTCGCGCGCGCCGCACACGGGCAGTATTTCGACCCTTTCGGACTTGTTTTCAGCGATGCAAAAATGGCGCAAAGTGAGGGAGCGGCGTTCCGATTCCGTTGGAACTGGCCGGGCGTCAGCCGAGCGCGCGCCGCATGGTCTCACCGACCAGGCTTGCGTTCGGCGCAATATGAATACCGGCGCTTCGCAGTGCCTCGATCTTGGTGGCGGTGCCGCCCCTGCCGCCGCCGACAAACGCGCCGGCATGGCCCATTCGCCGCTCCTCGGGCGCGTGGCTTCCGACCACAAGAGCCACGACCGGCTTCGTCGGCCCGACGCGGGAGGCCAGCAGCGCCGCCTCCTCCTCTTCGGTGCTGCCGATCTCGCCGATGAGGATGATGCCCTTCGTGTCCGGATCAGCCAGGAACAGCTCAAGGCAGGTCTTCAGGTCGATGCCGTGTACGGGATCGCCGCCGACTCCAACCGTCGTGGACTGCCCGAGGCCGGCAGCCGTCAGCTGGGCCACCACTTCACTGGTGAGCGAAGCTGAGCGCGATGCGATGCCGATGCCGCCAGGTCTCGCGTTCATTGTCGTCATGACGCCGACTTGTGCCGCGCCCGGCGTCAGGATCCCTTGCGAATTGGGCCCCACCAAAGTCGTCCGCGAGCCTTGCAGGGCGTCGCGCACCCGCACCATGTCCAGCACCGGCACCCGCTCTGTCACGCAGACCGCCAGCGGCATTTCCGCCTCGATGGCCTCGATCATGGCGCGCGCGGCATTGGCCGGCGGCACGAAGATGATGGTGGCGTTGGCGCCGGTGGCGGCCTTGGCGTCGCGGACGGTCTCGAACACCGGCAGATCGAGAGCCCTGCGCCCACCCTTGCCCGGCGTCACGCCCGCCACCATCCTGGTCCCGTAGGCCAGCATGCGCTGCGTGTGATAGCTGCCGGCGTGACCGGTCATGCCCTGGCAGATGACGCGGCTATGCGCTCCGATGAGGATCGCCATTACGCTGCCTCCCGCTTTCCGAAGGCCACGACACGCTCCACGGCTTCAGCGATCGTCGCCCCCTCGATATATTGGATGCCGAATGTCTTCAGCCGATCGCGGGCGAACTCCGCATTGTTGCCGGCGAGGCGCGCAACGAGGGGCAGCCGACGGCCCGAGCGGCGCATCGATATGGCCATGCCCTCGACGATGGTGTCGCAGCGCTGCATGCCGCCGCCATGCACATTGACGAGCACGGCGCGCAGCGCCGGGTTTGCCAGCAGCAGGTCGAAGCCGAATGCGACATCGAGGCTGGTGGCCGTGGTGCGCACATCCATGAAGTTCGCCGGACGGCCGCCCGCTGCCTTCAGCATGTCCAGGGTCGCAAGGGCCAGCCCCGCGCCGTTGACGACGAGGCCGATGTCGCCGTCCATGCCGATGTAATTGATGTTGTGCCGGTCGCTGGCGAGTTCTCCCGGATCGCCGTCCTCCTGCATGATCGTGTCACGCCAGGCGCCGATCTCCGGGTGACGGAACAGCGCGTTGTCGTCGATGGTCATCTTGGCGTCGACGGCGACGTATCGGCCATCGGCGGTGACGGCCAGGGGGTTGATCTCGATCAGCGTGGCATCGAGCTCGACAAAAGCGGTGGCGAGCAGCTGCAGCAGAGCGCCGAGTTTTTCGGCATCGGCGATGGCCGGCGCGATCCTCCGCGCGAGCGCGCCAAAATCCGCGACCGCCCGATTATCGACGATGCGGATCGGCAAACGCTCCAGCTGGCCGCGATCGCGGATTGCGGTCGGCTCGCCGTCATTGACAGGCGTGCCGCTACCCAGGACGACAATTTCTCCCGTCGCGCGATCCAGCGCTACGGCCACATACAGATTGGTAAGCGCCGTTACGGCTTCCTCGACATAGACCCAGCGCACCTTTTCACCGCGGGGGCCGGTCTGGCGTGTGACAAGCGGTCGGCCAAGTATCGCGGCGGCGGCGATGCGCGCTTCGGCGGGGCTCTCAGCGAAGCGGATGCCGCCGCTTGCCAGCCGGTCGCCGGCCTGGATCTGCGCCTTGACGACATAGCGGCCGGCGGCCATTCCTTGCACAAGTTTTTCCACGTCGGGGGCGCTTCCCGCCACCCGTCCGGCTGCGATCGATACACCGCGCCGCGACAGCAATTCCTTGGCTAGGAATTCGTGAATATGCATGGCAGCATCGCCCTTTCCGCGGATGCGAGGCATTCCCGATTAAGGAGCAGGCGCACGCATGGTCCTGCTTTCTTCTTTAACTGCCGCGCGGGCAGCGAAGTCCGCGTCGCGCCGTGGTGCGTGGCATACCAGATGCCACATACCACCGCGCTATCAAAATCCCAGCATCGCCTCCAGCGGGCCTTTGGGCAGCGGCACCAGGAACCATCGTTCGAACATCATGAACAGCGCCAGCGCGGTGCCGAAGCCGACCAATCCGGCGCGCCAGACGGGGGAACGAGAAGCAATCATGAACAGCGTGATGAAGATCGCCGAAGACACGTAGATGCCGAGATACTGGATAGCCAGCACATAAGCGGCGGTCGGCACGAGGACGAACAGCACGCGCATCATGGACCTGCGGGTCACGAAAACATCGTCCCCGTCCGGTTCGGTCCGCGTCACCGCCCGCTGCAGATTGGCCAGGCTCGCAAGCGTCATGAACAGCGAAATGTAGAACGGGAAAAAGCCCGAAGCCGGCCCTGACCCTTCGGCCCAGCCGATGCCGATCCGCACGGAATCGAACATGAAAAGAGCCGCCAGCCCCATGAATGTGAGCGCCACCGCTATATCCATCGTGCGGTTGGTGACGAGGCCCTGACTGACCTCCGCTTCTTCATTCGGATTGCTCATCGCTTTCCTCCCTTGCCCGATCGTTTTCCGGTCGGCTTTGCCTGGCGGCTGATCCGTTCTGACGCAGTCAGAAAGGGACGCCAGCTATTTGCCTGAGCATGATCTTTGTCGCAAAACTGGCGACCACTTTTGCGGATCACGCTCGAACTTTGCCTGACCATGATCTTTGTCGCAAAACCGGCGACCACTTTTGCGGATCATGCTCGAACGAGGGGCCGGCGGGCCGGCGCCCCCTCAAACCCATCAATTGCCGGCTGCCAGAAAGCCTGCTTCCTTCATCAGGGCCACATGGCGCGTTTCAGCCGCTTCGAGCCACTTCTTGAACTCGTCGCCGGACATGAACGTCTGATTGAAGGCGCCGTCGGACATGAATTTCTGCCAGTCCGGCGTTTCCGTGATCTTCTTCAGCAAGCCGACATAGAACGCCACCTGCTCAGGCGTTGCATCCGGCGAAGTGAAAATGCCGCGCAGCATCTGATATTCGGTGTCGACGCCGCTCTCCTTGCAGGTCGGAATGTCCGACCAGGCCATGTCGGCCGTCACCTTTTCCGTATAGGTGCTGCGCTTGGTGTCGAAGATGCAGAGCGGGCGAAGATTGCCGCCCTTCCACTGCGAAACCGCCTCGATCGGGTTGTTCACGCTGGAATCGACATGATTGCCGACAAGCTGGGTGGCCACCTCGCCGCCGCCCTTGTAGGGCACATAGGTGAACTTCTTGCCACCGGTCTGCTTTTCCAGGGCGACCGTGATGATCTGGTCTTCCTGTTTGGACCCGGTGCCGCCCATCTTGAACTTCTTGTCCTCCCCGGCCTTGACCGCTTCTGCATACTCCTTCGCGGTCTTGTAGGGAGCTGCGGCGTTGACCCAGAGGACGAACTGGTCGAGCGACATCATCGCCACAGGCGTGAGGTCCTTCCAATTGAACGGCACACCCGTTGCAAGCGGCGTGGTGAACAGGTTCGACAGCGTGATAATGATCTTATGGGGATCGCCCTTGCTGCCCTTGACGTCGAGGAAGCCTTCCGCCCCCGCGCCGCCGGCTTTGTTGACCACCACGATCGGCTGCTTCATCAGATTGTGCTTGGTCACGATGCCCTGGATGAAGCGGGCCATCAGGTCGGCACCGCCGCCGGTACCGGCGGGAATGATGAAGGTGACGGGGCGTGTCGGCTCCCAATCCGCCGCGTTTGCGGAAGACACCGCGAAGGCGCCCGCCAATGTGGCCGCCATGATAACGGCCAAGCGTTGTTTAAGCATAGACCTACCTCCCTAGTTAATGGCTTATTTGAGCCTTCTGATTCGACTGCGGATCCGCCACGGCAGGTTCGCCGCCGAAGCCGGAGCGCAGTTTCGAAACACCCCATGCGATTGTCGGCCAGAACAGCAGCAGCATGCCGAGGGTCATGATCGAGCCGACCAGCCAATTCGACCAGAAGACGCTGAGACTTCCCTGGCTACCGAGCAGCGCCTGCCGGAATCCCTCCTCCGCCTTGTCACCGAGCACGATGGCGAGCACCAACGGCGCAAGCGGATAGCCGAGCTTCTGCAAGACGTAGCCGACGGCGCCGAAAACCAGCATCATCCACACATCGAACATGTTGTTGTTGACGGTGTAAGCGCCAACCGCGCAGATGACGAGGATCACCGGCACGATGATCGAAAACGGTACGCGCAGAATGGCGGCAAAAAGCGGCACGCAGGTGATCACGATGATCAGGCCGACGACGTTGCCCAAATACATGGAGGCGATCAGGCCCCACACGAAATCCTTATGCTCGATGAACAGCATCGGTCCCGGCTGGAGGCCCCAGATCATGAGGCCGCCGAGCAGCACCGCCGCCGTCGGCGACCCGGGAATGCCGAGCGTCAGCATGGGCAGCAGCGCGCTGGTGCCGGCGGCGTGCGCCGCGGTTTCCGGTGCGACGACGCCTTCGAGCTCGCCCTTGCCGAAATTGTCGCCGCGCTTGGAGAAACGCTTGGCGAGGGCATAGCTCATGAACGAGGCAGGGGTTGCGCCGCCGGGCGTAACGCCCATCCAGCAGCCGATGACGCAGCTGCGGATCGAGGTGGCCCAATAGCTCAGCAGCTTTTTCCACGTTTCCAGCACCACCCTCAAACGGATTGTGGCGTGCGTGCCCTTGAATTTCATTCCGCCTTCGACCGTCGTCATCATCTCGGCGATGCCGAACAGACCGATCACCGCGATGAGGAAGTCGAAGCCGGAGAGCAGGTGCTCGCTGCCGAATGTCAGACGCAGCGAACCCGTCATCTGGTCGAGCCCGACCGCGCCCAGCGCAAAGCCCAGGCACATCGAGGCGACGGCCTTGAATGGCGACCCCCTGCTGGAACCGATAAAGCTGGCGAAGGTCAGAAAGAACACAGCGAAAAACTCGGCCGGACCGAACCGCAGGGCGAATTTCGCGATGAGCGGCGCGAGGAAGGTAATCATGATCACCGCAACCAGCGCGCCGAAGAATGATGAGGTGAACGCAGCGGTCAGGGCTTCATCCGCGCGGCCTTTCTGAGCCAGCGGATGGCCGTCGAATGTGGTTGCGACCGACCACGGTTCGCCTGGTATGTTGAAGAGAATAGAGGTGATGGCGCCACCGAAAAGCGCGCCCCAGTAGATACAGGACAGCATGATGATCGCCGATGTCGGCGACATCGAAAACGTCAGTGGCAAGAGGATGGCCACCCCGTTTGCGCCGCCCAGCCCCGGCAGCACACCAATGATCACGCCGAGAACAATCCCCACCATCATCAATAGGAGGTTGTAGGGCGTCAGCGCGACTGAAAAGCCATGGAGGAGTGAAAAGATATCTTCCATGAGTCAGCTCTCCTTAAACGGCTTCCTCAGACCGCGAGCTGGATCGCTATTGAATAAATCCAGGACCCTATTGTTAGGGACTGCTTGTCCACGATCTGGCATGCAGCATACCTCGGCTTTCAATGCACGCAATCAAATAAATTCCGCAAATCCCTCCCAGCATGCTCCTAGCGCGAAAAATCACCCTAGCGATATCCGATGTAACTAATTGAAAAAACGAATTTTAACGTAAATTCATCACGGGGGCTCTGATATGCCAGATTTTTTTATATCGCCATAAAATGGGCCCGTGCCCTTGCGAAACCTGATTTCTTGGCATATGGTACACCGAATACCAGCCGATGATCGGGCTTCGCCACTACGCATCGATCCCCGGGGACGGAAACAGCGTTAGGTCACTTTGGCGGTTAAGCTGTGTCTCTGTTTGTTCTATGACCAATGCTGCTCGGAACAACAAATTGAGGATCGGCCGTGGCTAACACTCATCTTAAGATTGCGCCCATTCAGCAGACCGTAAGCCTTAAAGCCCGGGCTTATGACGCTCTGAAAACCGCAATCATGAATATGAACATCTACGCGCCCGATGCCGAGCTGCGGCTGGACGAGCGCGACCTGTCGCAGCGTTTCGGGGTGAGCCGCACGCCGCTGCGCGAAGCGCTCGCCCAATTGGAATCCGAGGGGCTGGTCCGCATCGTCATGCGCCGCGGGATCTATATCAACCGCAAGACCAAGGCCGAAATCCTCGACATGATTACCGTCTGGGCCGCGTTGGAGAGCATGGCCGCGCGGCTTGCGACCAAGGAGGCGTCTGACGAACAGCTCGCCGGTCTGCACGGTCTGGTCGACGTCTTCAATGTCGACGAGGTCGCGAAACGGATGGGCGAATATTCGGACGCCAATATCCGGTTTCATCAGGCCATCATCAATCTCGGCGGATGCCCGTTGATCGCGGAGATCACCACCGGCCTGTTCTTCCATGTCCGCGCCATCCGGCAGCGCACCATCTTCGAGAACGAGCGGGTGAAACGCTCCATCGTCGACCACAAGGAGATCATCGCGGCCCTCGAGGCCCGCGATACCGAGCGGGCGGAGCGTCTCGTGCGTGAGCATACGCTCAAATTGCGAGACCATGTAGAGCGCCATGTGAGCCTCGATTGAGCTGATCAAGGTAGCACGAAGCGCATAAAGGGAGGAATCGAATGTCGACTGCAACGGCAACAGCCGCAGCCGCCACAAACACCGCCGACGCAGCGCACACGCTGACGGACGGCTTTCACCTCGTTATCGACGCGCTCAAGCTCAACGACATCAACACCATCTACGGTGTGCCCGGCATCCCGATCACGGATTTCGGCCGTCTCGCACAAGGCGCCGGCATGCGCGTCATCTCGTTCCGGCACGAACAGAATGCCGGCAACGCCGCTGCGATCGCCGGCTACCTGACGCAAAAGCCGGGCGTGTGCCTGACGGTGTCGGCTCCCGGCTTCCTCAACGGCCTGACCGCGCTGGCCAACGCAACGACCAACTGCTTTCCGATGATTTTGATCAGTGGCTCGTCCGAGCGCGAGATCGTCGATCTGCAGCAGGGCGACTACGAAGAGATGGACCAGCTTGCCATCGCCAAGCCGCTCTGCAAGGCGGCCTTCCGCGTGCTGCATGCGGCGGACATCGGCATCGGCGTGGCGCGCGCCATTCGCGCGGCCTGCTCCGGCCGTCCGGGCGGCGTCTATCTCGACCTGCCGGCCAAGCTCTTCGGCTCAGACGATGGACGCCGAAGCCGGAGCCAGGTCCCTCGTCAAGGTCATCGATCCGGCGCCTCGCCAGCTTCCCGCCCCGGACGCCGTCGCGCGTGCGCTGAAGGTGCTGAAGGGCGCCAAGCGGCCGCTGATCATCCTCGGCAAAGGCGCCGCCTACGCGCAGGCCGATGCCGATATCCGCGCCCTGATCGAAAAGAGCGGCATTCCCTATCTGCCGATGAGCATGGCCAAAGGGCTGCTGCCCGATACGCATCCGCTATCGGCGGGCGCGGCGCGTTCGCAGGTGCTTGAAGGAAGCCGACGTCGTGATGCTGATCGGCGCGCGCCTCAACTGGCTTCTCTCGCATGGCAAGGGCAAGACTTGGGGTGAGCCCGGAACGCAGAAGTTCATCCAGATCGACATCGAGCCAAAGGAGATGGACTCGAACGTCGAGATCGCCGCGCCCGTCGTCGGCGATATCGGCTCCTGCGTCGCCGCGCTGCTTCGGGGCATCGACGGCGGACATTGGCCGGCCCCGCCCGCCGAATGGACCGGCTGCGATAAGGGAAAAGGTCGAGGGCAACGTCGCCAAGATGGCGCCGAAGCTGATGAAGAACACCGCCCCGATGGATTTCCACAATGCGCTCGGCGCATTGCGCACGATCATCAAACAGCGGCCCGATGCCATCCTCGTCAACGAAGGCGCCAACACGCTCGATTTCGCCCGCAGCATCATCGACATGTACCAGCCGCGCAAACGCCTGGACGTCGGCACTTGGGGCGTCATGGGCATCGGCATGGGCTATGCCATCGCGGCTGCCGATCGAGACCGGGAAGCCGGTGCTCGCGGTTGAAGGCGACAGCGCCTTCGGCTTTTCCGGTATGGAGGTCGAAACGATCTGCCGGTATAATTTGCCGGTCTGCGTGGTCGTCTTCAACAATAACGGCATCTATCGCGGCACCGACACCAATCCCTCCGGCGGCTCGGACGTTGCGACAACCGTCTTCGTCAAAGGCTCCCGCTACGAAAAGTTGATGGAAGCGTTCGGCGGCGTCGGCGTCTATGCGACAACGCCCGACGAACTGAGCCGCGCCGTGAACGAAGCCATGGATTCAGGCAGGCCGACCCTCATCAACGCGGTGATCGACGAAAAGGCCGGTACGGAGAGCGGTCGCATTGGAAATCTCAATCCGCAAAGTGCGGTTTCCAAGAAATAGTCCGGCTCCAACGAACCAACTCCTCAACAACGGGAGGACGCAATGAAAGCCCTAGATGGCGTCAAAATTCTCGACTTCACGCATGTGCAGTCCGGTCCGACCTGTACCCAGCTTCTCGCCTGGTTCGGCGCCGACGTGATCAAGGTCGAGCGCCCCGGCGCCGGCGATATTACGCGCGGTCAGCTTCAGGACGTCCCGAACGTGGACAGCCTCTATTTCACCATGCTGAACCACAATAAGCGCTCGATCACGCTCGACACCAAGAACAAGACCGGCATGCAGGTGCTGGAGCGGCTGGTGGAGACCTGCGACGTGCTGGTCGAAAATTTCGCTCCTGGCGTGCTTGAGCGCATGGGGCTGACCTGGGAGCGCATCCAGTCACTCAATCCTGCGATGATCGTCGCTTCGGTCAAGGGTTTCGGCCCCGGCCCCTACGAGGACTGCAAGGTCTACGAGAACGTCGCGCAATGCGCCGGCGGTTCCGCCTCGACGACCGGCTTCAATGACGGTCCTCCCCTGGTCACCGGCGCGCAGATCGGCGACAGCGGTACCGGCCTGCATCTGGCGCTCGGCATCGTTGCGGCGCTCTACCAGCGCGTCACGAACCGGGCGCGGGCAGAAAGTGCTGTGCGCCATGCAGGACGGCGTGCTCAATCTCTGCCGCGTCAAGCTGCGCGACCAGCAGCGCCTGGCGCATGGGGCCATGACGGAATACCGCAATATCGCGAACGGCATCCCGTTCGGTGAGGCGGTGCCGCGCGCCGGCAATGCCAGCGGCGGCGGCCAGCCCGGCTGGATCCTGAAATGCAAGGGCTGGGAGAACGGACCCCAACGCCTACATCTATTTCATCACCCAGGCGCCGGTCTGGGAGCGTGATCTGCGACGTGATCGGCGAGCCGGAGTGGAAAACCCATCCCGACTACGCCACGCCGAAAGCGCGCCTGCCGCGCCTCAAACGAAATCTTCGACCGCATCGAGCAATGGACCATGACCAAGACCAAGTTCGAGGCCATGGACATTCTCAACGGGCATGACATCCCCTGTGGCCCGATCCTGTCGATGAAGGAGATCGCCGAGGACCAGTCGCTGCGCGCGACGGGCACGGTGGTGGAAGTGGATCATCCGACGCGCGGCAAATATCTGACG
The DNA here is from genome assembly GCA_963731855.1 of uncultured Alphaproteobacteria bacterium. Taxonomy (GTDB): domain Bacteria; phylum Pseudomonadota; class Alphaproteobacteria; order Rhizobiales; family Rhodomicrobiaceae; genus R-RK-3. The sequence goes on from CAVSXH010000011.1 coordinate 62,924, forward strand.
GTGGGGAATCCTATCAAGATGTCGGACAGCCCGTCGGAGGTGACGCGCTCGCCGTTGCTGGGGGAGCACACCGAAGAAATTCTGAGCCTGGTGCTCGGCTACTCAGCCGAGGAGATCGCCGCGATCAACGCCTCGGGCGCGACGCAACCGCTGCAGAAGGCGGCGGAATAACGGTCCGACGCGATATCTATTCGTCAACGCCCGCGAGAGCGGGGGAAGACGGAACTAGAGGCTCGTCTGCAAGATAGACTGTCCAAAACCAATCATTACTAGACCGCAGCCGGCGCGGCAAAGGGAGGACTAAATGAGCGACAAGGAAACCGTCCGTCGTGTACTTGATGCCGTCAAGGCGTCTGGGCGATCCGCTCTGACGGCGCCCGAAGCCAAGCTGGTCTGCGACGCCTATAAGATCCCCGTGCCGCAGGAAGGAATTGCGACCACCGCCGACTGAAGCCGCCGATCTCGCTGCCGGCATGGGCTTCCCGGTGGTGATGAAGATCGTCTCGCCGGACATTCTGCATAAGACCGAAGCCGGCGGCGTGGTCGTCGGCGTGACCTCCGCCGAGCAGGCCCGCACCACCTTTCAGACCATCACCGACAACGCCAAGAAGCTATAAATCCGACGCCAAGATCGACGGCATCCAGATCCAGCAGATGCTGCCTTCCGGGGCGACGGAAGTCATCGTCGGTTCGATCACCGATCCCTCTTTCGGCAAGCTGGTCGCCTTCGGCCTCGGCGGCATCCTGGTCGAGGTGCTGAAGGACATCACCTTCCGCCTTGCGCCCGCCAGCAAGGCAGACGCCGAAGAGCATGCTCGACGGGCTGAAATCGTCCGAAATTCTGAATGGCGTGCGCGGCCAGACCCGCCGTCAGCCGCGACGCACTGACCGATATCATCGTGAAGGTTTCGGCACTGGTCACCGATTTCCCGGAAATCTCCGAAGTCGACCTCAACCCGATTTTCGCCACCGCCAAGGGCGCGACCGCGGTCGACGCCCGGATCGTGTGCGACTGGGAGGCCAAGACCGCCCGCTACCGTCCTGACGAGACTGAAATCCTTCAGGGCGATGAACCGCATCTTCCATCCGAAAGCCGTGGCTGTGATCGGCGCCTCGGCCGAAACCGGCAAGATCGGCAATTCGGTGATGCGCAATCTGATCAATGGCGGCTACAAGGGCACTATCGTGCCGGTGCATCCCAAGCAGCCTGAAATCCTGGGTGTCCAGGCCTATAAGTCGGTGCTCGACTATCCCGGCGAGATCGACGTCGCGGTGTTCGCGGTACCAGCCCATCTCTGCGTCGCCGCCATGGACGAAGTCGGGCAAAAGAAGATTCCCGGCGCAGTGATGATCCCATCGGGCTTCGCCGAAACCAACAACCAGCCGCTGCAGGACGAACTGCTCGCCATGGCGCGCAAGCATGATGTCCGCGTCATGGGGCCGAACATTTACGGCTTCTACTACACACCGGAAAATCTCTGCGCCACTTTCTGCACGGCCTTCGACGTGAAGGGCAAGGCGGCGCTCTCCTCGCAGTCGGGCGGCGTCGGCATGTCGATCATCGGCTTTGCCCGATCCACCAAAATGGGCGTTTCGGCCATCGTCGGCCTCGGCAACAAATCCGACCTCGACGAGGACGATCTTCTGGTCTTCTTCGAGCAGGATCCGAACACGCAGGCCATCGCCATGCATTGCGAGGACCTGAAAGACGGGCGCGCCTTCGCCGAAGTCGCTAGCCGCGTCTCGAAAAAGAAGCCGGTCATCATGCTGAAGGCGGGCCGCACCTCCTACGGCTCGAAGGCGGCCGCCAGCCATACCGGCGCACTTGCTGGCAACGACAAGATCTATGACGACGTGCTGCGCCAGGCTGGCGTCATCCGTGCGCCGTCCCTGCGCTCGATGCTCGAATTCGCGCGGGGCTTGCAAGTGTTGCCGACGCCGAAGGGCGAAAACGTCATCATCATTACCGGTGCGGGCGGCTCTGGCGTTCTCCTGTCCGATGCCTGCTTCGATAATGGTCTGACGCTGATGAAGATGCCGGAAGATCTCGATGCGGCCTTCCGCAAATTTATCCCGCCCTTCGGTGCCGCCGGCAATCCGGTCGACATCACGGGCGGCGAACCTCCGATCACCTATCAGAATACGGTGCGCCTCGGCCTCAACGACGACCGCATCCATTCGCTGATCCTGGGCTATTGGCACACCATCGTGACGCCGCCGCTGGTCTTCGCCGACAAGATGATCGAGGTGGTGACCGAGGCGCGCGCCAAGGGTATCGACAAGCCGATCGTCGCCTCGCTCGTCGGCGACGTGGAGGTCGAGCAGGCGTGCGAGAAGCTCTACGACCATGGCATCGTTGCATACCCCTATACGACGGAAGTGCCGGTCGAAGTGCTGGGCGCGAAATATAAATGGGCGCGTGCGGCGGGTCTGCTTTAGGAATTTTCAGCAATTACCGTAACGGCGGGAGGAGCTTGCGCTTCTTCCGCCGACTTGCGTTGGCGGGGGCATAGGCGGCAAATGCTGCACTGCAGCGCATGGCTGGTAAACGGTCAGCGCATATCCCTCACGCGCAACGCCCTGGTTTCAGCCATTTTCCGCGACCTCATGGTGTTGACCAACTGATCTCACTCAGGAAATTGCGCATTTGGTGTATTGTATACCACGCGAGATTTGCTTATTTTCATGTCAATGTTGCAACGCACAACAACGCCATGGAGATGATCATGTCGACAAATCACAGCAATACCGCCTCCGACTGGCTTGACCATGCGGAAATGCCTGACTGGACGAAGCGCATCGGCGACACCGTCCGCACCGCCTTGGAGGCCATGGACACGGGCCGCGCGGCCTTGCATGACTACCGGCTGCTGGCCGCGCGGGGTCTGCTCCGCAGCAGGCGACCGGCAAGGTCTTTCAGAAGCATTTCGGCAAGCGGTAATACGGCGGCGACACGAACTGGCGCGCTCCCCGCCGGGCCACTGATGCGCTTACCCCCCGGCGCGCGGATGACGCAGGCTCGCGGTAATTCGAGCGCACAACTCTACTGGCCTTCGCGCGCGCGAAGTTCGATCAATATTTGCCGCGGACGCATCAAAGCCCGCACCAGCTTTCGCGCTTCTTGCCGAAATAGGGCCGCGCCAGTCCTTCGCCGATAAGGATCGCACCGACATCGCGGCCGTTGGCGGTGACGTTGGCCAGCGTACGGCCATAGCGGTCGATTTTGCCGCTTTCCAGCACCTTGACCTCGCTGGTGGCAAGCAGCTCTTCCAGCCGATGCTTGGCGACAAGGCCGAGTTCACGCTCGGCGTCGCATTTGGCGCGGTGCGTTTCCGGCGCGTCGAAGCCCATCAGCCGGTAGGTGACGCCATAAGGGGCTTTGATGGTATCGCCGTCAACGACGATAAAGGCGGCGATGGCATAAAGGGCAAAGCGAACGCGTGCATATTTGCGTCTCCAAACGAGGCCCTGCCGGCGCGGGCGGGAAACGCATTACTTGCGGCGTGATACGCATAAGTCCGTATGTCATAAAACGGGTGTTCGTTCGCGGCTGCAAGCTAGCGGTTCAAAGGAGTTGCGTCGGTTCGCACAGCTTTGTGGGTGCGGGCTCGCCGCGGTCCGGCGAGACAATCGGCGCTGTTGCACTGGCAGGCTCACGCGAAGATCGCCTCGGACCGGCGTTTTCGAATGAATTGGAGACCTCGTGCCTGGCCACAGCGCGCTCGTCGATCTCTTGCGGAGCCTGATGCGCAGCCCCAGCGTCGTCGGCACGGAGCATTCGTTTTTCCGCGTGCTGCAGCGCGAACTGGAAGAGCGCGGCGCTAATGTCACCTGGTACGAGGGGGCGCTGGTGGCGCGAGGGCGCAATCCCGGACGCCATCATGTTCTCGGCCCATATCGACCGCCACGGCCTTATCTGCACCGGGCCGAACGAGTTCCAATACGCTGCCTTTGTCGCGGGCAGCCGCTCGGACCTGCTCGGCAATTCGGTTTCCGAAGAGCTGATGATGACGATCGCCGATCGCTTTGACGGGGTGCCGGTCTATGCCTATGAGCCGTGGTCGGGGGCCTATCACGGCGGCGGTGTCATCAGCCGCGCGTCGATCTGCGAGAACCGGCATAATCTGATTTTCGAAGTTGAGGGACTGGAGCATCTGGTTGCCGGAACGCCGGTCGCGCTGCGCGACAACCTCCGCGTCGATCAGGGTTATTTCATCGGCCAGCTCGACAACGTGCTCTCAGCCGCGATACTGGTCTATCTGTTCGAGATCGGTTTCGAGGGCACGGCGTTCTTCACCGCGCAGGAGGAAGCGGGGCGCAGCTGGCGCTATCTGCTGGAATGGTTCAGGCGTTTCGGCGGCTCGACCAACCACCTGATCGTGCTCGACACCAGCCCCTACCCCACACGCGCCGACGCCGACCGCCAGCAAGTGGTGCTTCGCCACCGCGACGCCAATGCCGCCTTCAACGAGGGCCTGACGCGCAAATTGGAGGATCTCTGCCGCGCGCGCCACATCGTCTTCAGCTACAAGGACCACTACATCGCCGAACAGAACGAGGCTCTTGTCGCGGTCGGCGGGGCGCCGAAGTCGCTCGGCAGCACCGAGATGGGCCGCATCATCGCCGCGTCCGGCGGCCTGGTCGACGGCACCACGCTGCAGATCCCGACCACCGGCTATCACACGATGCAGGAAATGGCGGCCATCGCCTCATGCGAGGCCTTCATCCGCCTGCTCTGCGATGTAGCGCGGATTTAGAAATCCGGCCACCGGCGGGCTGATTCGGTTCAGTACACGTCCGGCACATACATGTCGCGGGGCATGGGGCCGCGATGATAATCGGGATTGTGGACCCGTTCCGGCAAAACCATCGGCTCGCGCGGGATCTCCTGGTACGGGATCTGGCCGAGAAGATGGTGGATGCAGTTCAGCCGCGCGCGCTTCTTATCGACGGCCTCGACGATTGCCCAGGGCGCCTCGGCAATATGGGTGCGCTCCAGCATGGCCTCCTTGGCCTTGGTGTATTGCTCCCAGCGCCTGCGGGACTCCATATCCATCGGTGAGAGCTTCCATTGCTTCAGCGGATCGTTGATGCGCAGCTGGAAACGCAAATGCTGCTCGTCATCGGTGATGGAGAACCAATATTTGATGAGCTTGACGCCCGACCGCACCAGCATGCGCTCGAACTCCGGCACGGTGCGGAAGAACTCCTCCACCTCATCCTCCGTGCAGAAACCCATCACTCGCTCGACGCCGGCGCGATTATACCAGCTCCGGTCGAACAGCACGATCTCGCCGCTTGCCGGCAAATGGGTGACGTAACGCTGGAAGTACCATTGTGATTTTTCGCGCTCGTTCGGCGCGGGCAACGCCACGACGCGGCAGACGCGCGGGTTGAGCCGCTGCGTGATGCGCTTGATCGCCCCGCCCTTGCCGGCGGCATCGCGGCCCTCGAAGATCACCACGACCTTGAGCTGGTTCTGAACGACCCAATCCTGCAATTTGACCAGCTCGCGCTGCAGCCGGAACAGCTCCTTGAAGTAGAATTGCCGTTCCGCCGTTTGCCGGTCGGGCTGATCCGCGATGCCATCGAGCATTTGCGCCAGGCGGTCGTCGTCGAGTTCGAGCTCCAGCTCTTCGTCGAAGCTGTCGAGCATTTCCTCGTAGATCTTGGCCTGCCGCGAATTTGCGGGAGGTGGCTTATCCTGGGTCATGCACGGTACTCACAGCACGGGTTACACACTCGTTGCCACGAAATAGTCGCAGGAATATCGTGACGGCCATGTGACAGCGCCCAGCAAAGGCCGGACGCTGTTCGCAGGCGCTGCGATCTGCCGCTCTTAGCGGGCGCCCATGAAATCCAGCTTGCCCAGCTCGACGCCGGCATGACGTAGAATGTCGTATGCGGTGCTCGCGTGGAAATAGAAATTCGGCAGCACGAAGCCGAAAGCGTAGTCGCGGCCGTTGAAGGTCCGCTCGCCGCTGCGCATTTTCATCGTCACCTCGCGGTCTTCGCTTTCGGCGAATTGCTCTGGCGAGAAGCTCTGGACGTAATCGACGGTCTTGGCGATCCGCGCCTTCAGTTCGTCGATGGTGCTCTCCGTGTCGGGATAGCTCGGCACTTCGACTCCGGCGAGCCGCGCCGCCATGCCCTTGGCCTGATCGGTCGCGACCTGGATCTGGCGGGTCAGCGCGAACATGTCCGGAGCGAGCCGATAATTCAGCAGCACCGAAGGGTCGATCTTGCGGGCCTCGCAATGGGCGGCGGCCTTGTCGAGGATGGCGCTTAGGGCATTGAGCGTGCGGATAACTGGAGGAAAGGCGGCTTGATGCATGGTGATGGGCATGGGCAATTCCGATTGGAGAGATGTGACCGGTGTCCGCATTGGGGCGGGCCGGCAGGAAACCGGCTTATAGCGCCGCCCGCGCCCGCGCGCCAATCAATAGGGCAGTTCCAGGGCATAGTCTCTTGCGGGGGAAACCGCACAAGCCAAGCTAGCCGCTCTTCTCCCCCTGAAAAAAATCGTAGATCGTCTGCGCCATCGCCGCGCTGATTCCTTCCACCGCCTGCAGATCCTCGACGCCGGCGCGGCTGATCGCCTTCGCCGAGCCGAAATGCTGGAGCAGGGCACGCCGGCGGCGCGGGCCGATGCCGGCAATCTCATCGAGCGGGTTGGCGGCGATGGCCTTGGAGCGTTTCGCCCGGTGGGTGCCTATGGCGAAGCGGTGCGCCTCATCGCGCAGGCGCTGCACGAAATAGAGCACCGGGTCGCGCGGCTCCAGCATGAAGGATGCGCGCCCGCGCATGAAGAAATGCTCGCGGCCGGCATTGCGGTCCGGACCTTTGGCGATGCCGACCAGCGCGATGCCGCCAATGCCGAGTTCATCCAGCACGGCGTGGGCGGCGGCGAGTTGCCCCGCGCCGCCGTCGATGAGGACCAGGTCGGGGATGCCCCAGCTGGACTTTTTGTCATCGGCATCGGCGAAGAGACCGTCGGGGCGGTAGCTTGGATCGGGTTCGGCGGCGTCGACCTCCTCGGAGGCCCATTCGGTCAGCGCGGGATCGTCTTCGACATCCATCTCAGCCGGGGTCGCCTGAGAGGAGTTTTGCGCCGCATCGGCGCTGGCGGCAGCATCCGTCGCAAGCAGGATGGAGTCACCAGGGCCTGAGTCCCGGCCCTGCCCCAGCTCCTTCGCCAGGCGCGTAAACCTTCGCCGCAGCACCTCGCTCATCATGGCGTAATCGTCGCCGGGGGTGAGCGCCTCGGATTTGATGTTGAATTTGCGGTACTGGTTCTTCACGAAGCCTTCCGGCCCGGCGACGATCATCGCGCCGACGGCGTTCGCGCCCTGGATATGGCTGTTGTCATAGACCTCGATCCGCTCCGGACGGCCCGGCAGCCCGAACGCCGCCGCCACGCCATCGAGCAGCTTCGCCTGGCTGGACGCGTCCGCCATCTTGCGGCCGAGCGCTTCCTTGGCGTTGGTCAGCGCATGGGCGACCAGCCCCGCCTTCTCGCCGCGCTGCGGCACGGCGATCTCGACTTTACGGCCCGCCTTGAGGCTCAGCGCCTCGGCAAGCAACTCACGCTCGGCAAGGTCGTGCGAGAGGAAGATGCAGCGCGGCACCGGCTTGTCGTCGTAAAATTGCGCGATGAAGGATTCCAGCACCTCTTCCAGCTCCACGGAGCGATCGGCGCGCGGAAAATAAGCACGGTTGCCCCAGTTCTGGCCGCTGCGGAAAAAGAACACCTGGACGCAACTTTGCCCGCCTTGCTGATAGGCGGCGAACACATCAGCCTCCTCCACGCCGCGCGGATTGATGCCCTGCGCCGCCTGCACATGGGCGAGCGCGGCGAGCCGGTCGCGATAACGGGCCGCGCGCTCGAATTCGAGTTCCGCGCTCGCAGTCTCCATCAGCGTATTGAGCTTCTTCTGCACCGCGTCGGTCTTGCCTTGCAGGAAGCGCTCCGCCTCGTCGACCAGCTTGCCGTAGTCCTCAAGCGAGATCTCGCGCGTGCATGGCGCGGAGCAGCGCTTGATCTGGTGCAGCAGGCAGGGCCGCGTGCGGCTCTCGAACATGGCGTCGGAGCAGCTGCGCAACAGAAACGCCCGTTGCAGCATATTCAGCGTGCGGTTGACCGCGCCAGCCGAGGCGAACGGGCCGAAATATTCGCCCCTCACATTGCGGCGCCGCGATGCTTCATGATCTGCGGCGCGGCGTGCTCGCGGGAGATAAGGATGTAGGGGAACGATTTGTCGTCCCGCATCAGCACGTTGAAATAGGGCCGGAAGCGCTTGATCAGATTGGCTTCGAGCAGCAGCGCCTCGGATTCCGTCGCGGTGGTCATGAACTCCATCGACGCGGTCGAGGCGATCATGCGGGCGATGCGGCTGGTGTGTCCGGCGAGGCGCGTATAATTCTGCACTCGCGCCTTGAGGTTCCGGGCCTTGCCGACATAGATGACCTCGCCCGCCGCATTGAGCATGCGGTAGACGCCCGCGCCCGTGCCCAGGTGCTTCAGATAGCGCGCGACGACCTGCGGGCCGGTTTCCTTGCCGCCGGCTCCGTGCTCATGTGCTCTTGGTTTATCGCGATCATAGCTAAGCATCATACCGATAGCGAAGGTGGTCTTCCATCATCGTCGGACGGCGCAGCAGCAGCACAAACGGGACCAGCAACACTCCTGCGATGAAGCCGCCAATATGCGCCCACCAAGCAACGCTTATCCCAATGGCGGGCGTTGTCACGTCCCACTCACTCCCGAGAAAGTGGATGCCGAGGAAAAGCTGAACGCTAAACCAAATAGCCGCGAATGTGGGCGCCCGAATTCTGAAAATAAATGGGATGATGATAATGGGTATGAGTAGCGCGATCCGCGCTCTGGGATAAAGAACGGTATACGCTCCTATCACACCTGCGATCGCACCCGAGGCGCCAATCATCGGTGAGCTAGAATACGGATTGAAATAACCATGTGTAAATGAGGAGACGACGGCGCAGCCCAAATAGAAAATCAGGAATGCTCCGGCCCCCAATCCTCCTTCAAGCGTCCCACCGAAAATCCAGAGTGCGCACATATTAAAAATGATATGGAACCAGTCCCAGTGCAGAAAGGCGGCGGTTATGAGCGGCCACGTTTCGATGATCGGTCGACCGTTCGGAAATGAGCCGCCACCGAAGAACTGGTAAGGAAGCAGTCCGTGACTCTGAAACAACATTATGACGTCGAATTCCGTAAGGCTCAGCCTATAGATGAATAGCAGAGCGTTGAGCAGAATTAAGCTACAAACGACGAGCGGAACACGATGTTTGGTCACCAAATCATAGATCGGAAACATGCTCTGATAGCCCCACCCGCTGGCGCGCTTTTGGGGCGCGCGGTCATGCTCAGTCAGGATAGTCCCACGGTCCAGGCCGCCATTCGCGTCTGGGCGGCGGGGGTGCGAATAGCAGAAAAATGGGGAGCAGCACCAGCCCCGCGACAAAGCCGCCAATATGCGCCCACCAAGCGATGCCCCCGCCCATGCTGGGGCTCAGGGTCTCCCAGGCGCCTTGGAGCACCTGGATGCCGAACCATACAACCGCATAGACCACGGCGGGAACCGTGAATATCAGCGGAATGATGATGATCGGCACCAGCAAGGTGATCCTGGCTGTGGGAAAGCGCACCGCATAAGCGCCGATCACCCCGGCGATGGCGCCGGAGGCGCCGATGACCGGCACCTGGGAACTCGGCGTTGAAATAGCCGTGCGCATAGGTGGAAAGGACAGCACAGCAAAGGTAGAAAATCAGGAATTGCGTCGAACCCATGCGGCCTTCGAGCGTGGAGCCGAAGATCAGCAGCGTCCACATGTTGAAAATGATGTGCAACCAACCCCCATGCATGAAGGTGGCGGTGAGGAACGGAATATAATCGGGGAGGGCGAGGCCCGGCCGCAAACCCGAATAGCCCTCAAAATAGAGATACGGCACGAGGCCGTAGGAATAGGCGAAATCCACCGCGGCTGGCGGTGGGAGCGTGATCTGGTACAGGAACACCAGGGTATTGACGGCGATGATCGTATAGACGGCGACCGGGGTCTGCGTCGTGGGGATCGAGTCGCGAATTGGAAACATTGGCGTTCGCCTAGCCGAAAGCGGCAATGCCCGCCGCAACAGGGCCTCGCACCGTATCGAGAAAGTCCGGTTGCGCGCCGTGGTTCCTCATTAATTTAGGCGCTGTGGCGCGCTAGAACCAGTGGCGCTCGATCGGAATTGCGGCACCCTCGCGATCGCGTGACAATGGTGATCCAAGAAGGCCCCAGTGTCCCACCCGCCCCGATATGGAGAGTTCGGCGGCAGCTTGGCCGGCTAGAGATTTCCGATCACGCCCAGCGCGCTGATCAGCTCCGCTGGAGCCAGCCCGCCATGATGGCCGTTGAACCGGTTTTCCAGAATGCCCCGCTCCCGCCAGCTTATGAACTGGCCGTCATGCGGCAGGATCAGCACGTCGCCGAGACGGCGGCGCAGCTCCAATGACACCGGCTGCGGGCCGAACAAACCAATTTCGAGCGCCTCATCGACCGTGATGATATGCGCGATATCGCCGAGATGCTGACGCAGCAGGCCGAGCACATCGGCGCGCCGCTCCGGCTTCAGATGGAGAAAGATGTCGCGCGGAGAGCCATTCGGATAGATCGGATTGCCCGTGGGACTGATGGGCAGGCAATCGGCGAGTTGAGGGAGCTGCTCGTTGATGTAAATCGTTTCCTCGCGCCGGGCGGAGACTTGATCGTGATCGGCGATGAACATGTACAGCGTTTCAGGGCTGTCGAACCCGCCAAGGATCGCGTCGAACGAGGCCCAGAAGCTGGCAATCTCGGCGGCGTGGAAACTGCTTCCTGGGCCGTAGGTATGAGCGACGGAATCGATGCTCGCCCAGTAGAAATTCAACCAGGCCTTACCCTTCACCTCGGCTAGCGCGTGCTTGAGCTGGACCATGGCTTCGGAAAGCGTGCCGTGGGGAATGATATCGGCGCCGGCGCACACCATTCTGCTGTAGCTGGACGTGGCGTGATTGCGATGCGCGAACTGCAGGGACCTTACCCCATGCCTGCCAAGCCGCTCATGGACCGTCTCGCGCACGGCAAGCAGCGCGGCGGGGTCATAGCCTTTCCTCAGGCATTCCTCGCGGCCATGGCTGCCCAGCGGCGTAAAGGGCAGCGACTGGATCACTTCCCCATAGGCGGGGATATAGATGTTCCATTCGTAAAGCGCGTGCACCGCAGGCAGCACGCCGAGATTCATCGTCGAGACGGAGGCGGCCGTGGTGCTCGGGAACAGCGCCGAGATCGGCGTCAGCACCCCTTCGTCTGCGATGCGGCGGGTTATGGTGAAGCGCTCCAGGTGCTCCCGCCAGGATTGCCACCCAAAGGCATCGATGAAGAACAGCAGCACCTTTTGCGGCCGGGGATAGGAGCCGCCGAAACAATCGGCGGGCAGCAGCGGCCCTAGCTGCTCGCCCGTAAGCAGATAATGGATGGTGTTTGGAATGTTGGCGAAGGAATAATCCGCATAGATCGGCTTGAGAAGCGCACCGCCCAGCGGCTCGAAACGGGCGAGCGGCCCTTCGTTGATCATCTTCGCCCCTCCTCCAACGCAACCCTAACGCTCAGTTAAAATCCGCCCCGACCGCTTCTCCGCGGCGGAGAGCTTGTCCACAATATAATTGGTTGAGAAATGATCGTAGATCATTCGGCCGTCATCCTCGATCCAGAGGCGCCAATAATCGTCATGCCCCTCATCGTCGAGCCGGTATTGATTGATGCAGATCATCGCCGCCTTGCGGGTCTCGAAGTGGCCGAGCGTTTCGACGCCGCCGCCCCGATGTTCAACGATCACACGATAAGTCATGCGCTGCCCTGTTTCTCAAGTGTCGCTCGGCCCGTGGCTCAGGGCCAAGACAAATGCATTTTGGTCGAAGACGCAACCCGGCCGTGCCGGAAATTCAACCGGCCTTCACCGGCGCGACCGGGACATTGTCGATCAGCCTGACATTGCCCAGAAACACGGCGCCAAGGATCCGCGAAGGCACCGTTACCAGACGGCCGACCGGCATGAAATTGGCGGTGTCGCGCACCTCGAGATAATCGACGCGAAAACCCGCTCCTTCCAGCCAGTCGCGGCCGAGAAACGTCGCCTCGTGGATCGGCCTCCCTTCGGACAGATCCTTGGCCACCTCGGTGAGCACGGCATGGAAGCGCGGCGCGATCGCTCGCGCGGTCGCGTCCAGATAGGCGTTGCGCGATGACATCGCCAGCCCGTCCTCCTCGCGCAAGGTCGGCGCGGAAACGATGTCGATCGGCATGTCCAGGTCCTTCACCAGCTGGCGTATAACCAAGAGCTGCTGAAAATCCTTTTCGCCGAACACCGCGAAATCGGGCAGGCATTGCAGGAACAGCTTTGTCACTACCGTGGTTACGCCGGCGAAATGTCGCGGACGCGACGCGCCTTCGAGCCCCGAAGTGATCCCGATCACCTCGACCCGCGTCGAGAAATCGTCAGGATAGATCTCGGTGACGGCCGGCGCATAGAGCAGATCGGCCTTGGCCTCGGCTAGCCGTTGCCAGTCGCCCTGCTCGTCACGCGGATAGGCCTCGAAATCGTCGTTCGGACCAAACTGGGTCGGGTTGACGAAAAGAGAAACCACGACGCGGTTTGCGCGCTTGCGTGCAAGCTTGACCATCGATAAATGGCCGGGATGCAAGGCTCCCATGGTGGGTACCAGGGCGATGGTGTTGCCCTTGAGCCGCCAACGTCGGACCGCGGCGCGCAACTCCCGCAGCGTTCTGACGACCGGCAATCTAGCGGCCATGGCGCGCTCCCCGTTGCAACCCGGCGTGACCATATAGCAATTTCAAGCGAAAACGGAAGGGCGGGCGACATCAATGAGCAGCTTGCTTGGCCTTATCACCTTATAGCCGTAAAATGACGCGAGGAGATATTCAACCATGGCTGCGGACGAAAAGACGCCGGTGCCCAAATCCGAGGCGGGAGTGCCCGAGGCGCGCTCCAGCGACACCGACGTCGCCGATTTCCTGCGGACCTTGAAAACGCTGACAAATAAAGGCGCGGGGACCGACCGCGGGCGTCTGGTTTTCGCGATGGACGCGACCATGAGCCGTCAGCCGACCTGGGACATGGCGCTGAAGCTGCAAGCCGACATGTTCAAGGAGGTCAGGGCGATCGGCGGGCTTGACGTGCAACTCGTCTATTTCCGCAGCTATGACGAATGCCGCGCCTCGCCATGGGTCAGCGATCCCGAAGCGCTTGCGAAACTGATGACCGGCATTCGCTGCATGGGCGGCTTTACGCAAATCCGCAAGATCCTGCTCCATGCCCGCCGCGAATCAGAGAAGCGCAAAGTGGACGCGCTGGTCTATGTTGGCGACTGCATGGAAGAGGAGATCGACCACCTCGCGGCGCTGGCGGGGGAGCTTGGCCTGCTCGGCGTTCCTGCCTTCATGTTTCAGGAGGGCCATGACCAGAAGGCCGAAACTGCTTTCCGAGAGATTGCCAGATTGACGAAAGGCGCTTATTGCCGGTTCGACGCTGGCTCGGCACAGCAGCTGCGTGAATTGCTGCGCGCGGTTGCCGCCTATGCCGCCGGCGGGCGCCAGGCCTTGGAGGATCTTGGCAAACAGGGCGCGCGGGCGAGGCTCTTGCTCGAACAACTCAAGCGATAAGCGGGCACGATGCAGTATCTCATTCTCGGTCTTGCGCTTCTGGTGCTCGTGCTGCTCGCCGGGCGGGCCCTGGTGCGCGCTAATCCCAAGCTGCTCGCCACGAACATCCGCAAGCTCGGCGGCTGGTCGGCGATCGTCGTCGCGTTGGCGTTAATGATGACCGGACGGATGATGCTGGGCTTGCCGCTCGCGCTTTTCGGCTATTCATTGCTCAACAGAAATTTTTCCTGGAGCAATCCCCTCGGGTCAGCCGACAAAAGCGCTGGACAGACATCCTCGGTCCGGACCGAAATGCTGGAGATGACGCTCGACCACGACAGCGGCGGTATGGACGGCATGGTCCGGCGGGGCGAATTCGCTGGCCGACGTCTGTCGGCTATGTCGGCGGCCGAACTGGAAACGCTGCTTGCGGAGGCGTGGCAGCACGACGCCCAAGCCGCGCAACTGCTCGAGGCATTCATTCAGCGCAAGCAGGAGGGCCGGACCGGTCACCGGCAATCGGCGGGCGCCGCAAACTCGCGCGTCATGACGGTCGAGGAGGCCTACGCCGTGCTAGGTCTCCAACCCGGCGCGAGCCGCGAGGATGTCCAGCTAGCGCATCGCAACCTGATGAAGAAATATCATCCGGATCAGGGCGGCACGACCTATCTGGCCTCCAAGATCAATGAGGCCAAGGAGCTGTTGCTCAAGCAGCTTGGCTGATCCGCCCGTGCGCTATTCGGCCCGCACTACCAGGCAATCGACCTTCAGCCGCTTCAGCTTGGCGCAGGCGTCGGCAGCGTCATCCTCCGAGAAACTGCCGAAACGGGCGCGGAAATACGATTTGCCCTTCACTTCGCCCGGCACTGTCAGCGAGCCATGACCGCCGAGGAGATCGGACGCCTTCCCCGCGACAGCCGCGAGCCTGCTCTTGGCGCCAGCGACATCAAGATAAGACCCGACCTGCACATGATACGGTCCGAGCGTCAATTGCTGTTGTGCCGGTGACTGGGCCGGTGCTTCCTCGCGCGCCGCAACATCGATGGCGGTTTCGCCTTCCTCGGCGCCCTGCGGTTCGGCTGCGGCCTCGGCTTCATCTTCGTCGTCGGACGCGTCAGCGAGGGAAGCGCTGGACAGCGAGGCGACGGTCTGTTTCTCGACCACCGGCTTCTCCTCTCTCGGTTCCTGCCGTGCCGCCGCGAGCGCTATCGACAGGGTGCGCTCGGAGACGCTCGAATGGAACGCCGGATTGCGTTCCGGCATTATCCCGTCGAGCGATGCACTTGCCACTGCCGGAGCAAGTTTTTCGGGTGTTTGCTGACGAATATCGTTATAGGCGACGGCCCTGCGCCAGGCGCCATCAAGTAGACCGCGCATCCGCGCATTGCGGTGCGCGCTCGACCGTCCTCCCAGCACCACGGCAATCAGATGCTTGTCCTGCCGCTTGCACGAGGTGAGCAAGTTGAAACCGGAATCCCTGGTATAGCCGGTTTTCAACCCTTCCGTGCCGGCATAGCTGAACAAGAGACCGTTGTGATTCTTAAGCCGGGCCTTGCCATATTGAAAGAAGCGGGTGCTGAAGATCTTCGATTGCTCCGGAAAGTCCGAAATGATCCGCCGCCCCAGCGTCACGAGATCCTGGGCGGTGGTCGTCTGGTTGGGATCGGGAAGGCCGGAGGCATTGCGGAAGGTGGTTTTGGTCATGCCCAGGGAACGCGCCTTCAGGGTCATCATGCGCGCGAAGGCCGGCTCAGAACCGGCAATATTTTCCGCAATCACGGCGGCGGCATCGTTCGCGGATTTGGTGACCAGCGCGTACATCGCGTCGCGCGCGGCAATGGTGCCGCCCGGTTCGAGGCCAAGCTTCGACGGCGCCTGCGCCGAGGCCGAGGCACTCACCTTGAGCTGCGTATCGAGCCGCATATCCCCGTCACGGAGCGCTTCAAAGAGCAGATAAAGCGTCATCACCTTGGTCACGGAGGCGGGGAAACGCGGCTTGTCGGCGTTCTCCGCATAAAGCACTTTACCTGTATAGCCGTCGATCACCATGGCCGCCGTCGGCGGTGAGTAGCTGCTTCGCTTCACGCGCCGCTTGGCATCGGCCGGAGCGGACGCCACCATTGCGGCGAGGGCTGCTGTAAGGGTAAGCGTCAGAATTTGCCTGGCGGCCCGAGCGCCGCATATTCCCATACCGCAACGATACGATGAAACGCGCATCAACACCCTCCCCGTTACGGCAGCGCCGGAAAAGTAATTCATTAACCCGAACCCTAGCCGCACAGCCCTATCAAATTATTAACGGCTGCCCAACTGCGGGCCAACCGGCGGGCCCTTGAAATGGCCAGCGCACGGCTTACCTATTGGCGGATTATCCCTCTACTTTGTGGCTTCCCTCTGCCAGGCCACGCGTGCCGCGGCCGCCGGAATAATGGCACGAAGGCCGGATCCATTCAAACCATTGTGAGTTGAGGATGTGGCGAGAAACTGTTCGCCTACCCACGAGGCCCGACGGATCAGGACGGCTAAAGTTTTACATTCACTTTCCCGTTTAGTTGAGGGCGATCGCAGTTTTTTTTTGAGGAAAATGCCCTACTATGAAATTTCGGCACAGCATTGAGGCAGTGGATTGGGCAACGAGGTTCGCGCCGAAGCCTTTTTGCTGCCGTCCTGCAGGTGCTAGGGTATAGACAAGTCTGCTGGCAGCCGCGCATTGAAAGTGAGCGCCCGGAGGCTTACTGTAAAGACTGAGAGTAGGCGCGGGGCAGCATTGGGGTTGGCATTATCATTGCATGTTATCCATGTGGCAAAGAGGCAAACATAGCGGAAGCTGTGAAGGCGGGTGGCGCGAGGCCGGGGCCATGTCACGCGTCTTCATGTCGAAGAAAAACGGCCAGAATGATGAAGGAGATTTGCGTGGCGGCATCGTCACGAAAACCGAGCCGAAAACCAAGCGGCCCAGCCTCTATAAGGTGCTGCTTCTCAACGACGATTACACGCCGATGGATTTCGTCGTCTATGTGCTCGAGAGGTTTTTCAATAAGCAGAGCGAGGACGCTAACCGCATCATGATGCATGTCCACCAAAAGGGTGTCGGTATATGCGGCGTCTACACATATGAAGTTGCCGAAACGAAAGTCGCCCAGGTGACGAACTTCGCGCGGCAGCATCAGCATCCCCTACAGTGCACTATGGAGAAGGAATAGGACGCCCGTGCCCTCGTTTTCTTCCAGTTTAGAAGAGTCCTTACACCGCGCCCTCGAATTCGCCAATGAGCGGAGCCATGAGTATGCGACGCTCGAACATCTGCTGCTTTCGCTGGTCGATGATCGCGACGCCGCCGCGGTAATGCGCGCCTGCAATGTCGATCTGGACCTGCTGCGCGGCAAGCTCATCGACTATCTCGATAACGATCTCGACAATCTCGTCGTCGATCAGGATAGCGAGGCGCAGCCGACAGCCGGTTTTCAGCGCGTCATTCACCGCGCCGTCGTTCACGTGCAATCTTCGGGTCGCGAGGAAGTCACTGGCGCCAATGTGCTGGTCGCGATTTTCGCGGAACGCGAAAGCCACGCCGCCTATTTCCTGCAGGAGCAGGAGATGACCCGCTTCGACGCGGTGAATTACATTTCCCACGGCATCGCCAAGCGGCCTGGCATGTCCGAGCCTCGCGTGGTCCGCGGAGTGGATGAGGACGCAGCGACTGTGGAAGCTGGCGAAGAGAAGAAGCGTGCGGGCGATGCGCTCGACGTCTACTGCCTCAATCTCAACGAGAAGGCCCGCGAAGGCCGGATCGATCCGCTGATCGGCCGCGGCAAGGAGATCGACCGCACCATCCAGGTGCTCTGCCGGCGTCAGAAGAACAACCCGCTGTTCGTCGGCGACCCCGGTGTTGGCAAGACGGCCATCGCCGAAGGCCTGGCGCGTAAGATCGTGCGCGGCGAAGTGCCCGAAGTGCTCAACAACGCGACCATCTTCCAGCTCGACATGGGCGCGCTGCTCGCCGGCACCCGCTATCGCGGCGATTTCGAAGAGCGGCTGAAAGCGGTGATGCGCGAGATCGAGGCCTATCCCGGCGCAATCATGTTCATCGACGAGATCCACACGGTGATCGGCGCCGGCGCGACGTCGGGCGGCGCGATGGATGCCTCGAACCTGCTCAAGCCGGCGCTGCAATCGGGCACGCTGCGCTGCATAGGTTCGACCACCTATAAGGAATACCGCCAGCATTTCGAGAAGGACCGCGCGCTCGTCCGCCGCTTCCAGAAGATCGACGTGGCCGAGCCGACCGTGCCGGACGCGGTGGAGATCCTGAAAGGGCTGAAGCCTTATTTCGAGGACTTCCACAAGGTCCGCTACACCCAGCAGGCGATCAAGGCGGCCGTCGAGCTATCGGCGAAATACATTCACGACCGCAAGCTGCCGGATAAGGCGATCGACGTCATCGACGAAACCGGCGCGTCGCAGATGCTGCTGCCCCATTCGAAGCGGAAGAAGACGATCGGCCTGCGTGAGGTGGAAACCACCGTGGCGACCATGGCCCGGATTCCGCCGAAGACCGTGTCGAAAAGCGACACCGACCTGCTTCGCAATCTGGATGCGGATCTGAAGCGCGTGGTGTTCGGCCAGGATCAGGCGATCATGGCTCTGGCGTCCGCGATTAAGCTGGCGCGTGCGGGTCTGCGCGAACCCGAAAAGCCGATCGGCTCCTACCTGTTCTCCGGCCCGACCGGCGTTGGCAAGACGGAAGTGGCGCGTCAGCTCGCCAAGCTCCTGGGCGTCGAGTTGCTGCGCTTCGACATGTCGGAGTATATGGAGCGTCATACCATATCGCGTTTGATCGGCGCGCCTCCCGGCTATGTCGGTTTCGACCAGGGCGGCCTGCTCACGGACGGCATCGACCAGCATCCGCACTGCGTGCTGCTGCTCGACGAGATCGAGAAGGCGCATCCGGATCTGTTCAACGTACTGCTCCAGGTCATGGATCACGGCAAGCTGACGGACCATAACGGCAAGCAGGTGGATTTCCGCAACGTCATCCTGATCATGACGACAAATGCGGGCGCCTCCGATCTGGCCAAGAATGCCTTCGGCTTCAACCGGACCAAGCGCGAGGGCGACGATCACGACGCGATCCAGCGGCTGTTCACTCCCGAATTCCGCAACCGTCTGGACGCCACCATCGGCTTCTCGAACCTGCCGCGCGACGTAATTGGCAAGGTGGTCGAGAAGTTCGTGTTCCAGCTTGAGGCACAGCTCGCCGACCGCAATGTCACTATCGAGCTGAGCTCCGAGGCGTCGGAATGGCTGATCGAGCACGGCTATGATGAGCAATTCGGCGCACGGCCGATGTCGCGCGTCATTCAGGAGCACATCAAGCAGCCGCTCGCCGAGGAACTGCTGTTCGGGCGTCTCGAAGGCGGAGGCACGGTGCGCGTCATCGTCGAGGAGAAGGAAGACGGCAAGAAGAAGCTCGGCTTCGTGATCGTGGAATCGCGCGAGAAGGTCAAATCGCCTTCCGATGACGGTGAGGATGAGCCGGAAGAGGACGACAGCGCCAAAAAGCTGAAGGCGTCGAAGCGGCCGGCCATCGAGGCGGGACCGCGCCGTCAGAAGAAATCCCCTCCGGGCGACGGCCCTTCAGGCGAGGGCGGCGGCAAGCGATCCAGCCTCGTGCCGAAAGTGCCGCTCGCACCGTAATGGATCAAGGATGCGGGGCCGTGAGGCCCCGCTTCTCTTATCGCGTCATTAAACCCCGCGTGTCCGCATTTTCGAGCACCGGAACCTGCCTAGATTGCGTGCGTCGTGACTACGCGCTATGCAAAATCTGCCGGGGCACCATGATAAACCGGGCTGGCATTCTTCCACTCTTGCCGTAGGATCGGCCACATTACGCACCGCTCCCGCGCACTCATCGCCGGACCCTATCCCTTGCCCTGCACATGGTTGACATAGGTGGACGCCAGCAGCCCAACTCCAGCTGATCCGGGCTGGTCCGTCGATGCGACACGGCTCGTCGCCGCCTGGCACGGCGCGCGCGAGACACCATTGCTTCCGGCCATCATCCTTTTCGGAACCTTCGTCGGCTTCGGCGCGCTCACGAGCGAGACCGGCCTCACCTGGCTCGACACGATCTTCATGTCGGTTTTCATTTTCGCCCTGCCCGCCCAGGTCTTGCTGGTGGATCAGATGGCGCGGGGCGCGTCGATTTTCACCGCTGCCCTCGCGGTGACGGCCACGGCGGTGCGGCTGCTGCCGATGACGATGGCGCTCCTGCCGATGATCCGCGACCGGCGCGTGCCGAAATGGATGGAATTCGCCGTCGCTCATTTCGTCGCGATAACGATGTGGGTCGAGGCGCTGCGGCGTGCGCCAGCGGTGCCAAAGCACTTGCGGGCCGCCTACGTTCTCGGCATCACCGCGTGGCTCGTCGCATTTTCGAGCGCGGGTGGGCTCGCTGGATTTTTTCTCGCAACACGCGTTCCACCCGTCATCGCCGCCACCCTTCTGTTCATGACGCCGATCTATTTTGTGCTCTCTATGCTGTCCACGGCCCGATCAACCGTCGGCGTGATGCCCGTTGTTCTCGGCCTGCTGCTGGGTCCGCTGTTCCATGTGCTTGCACCGGAACTCGACCTCTTTCTCACCGGCCTTATTGGAGGCTCAATCAGCTTCCTGCTGGCCCGCTACGTGTTCAAGGAGGGCGGCGGGCCATGAGCGTCGCGGAAAATTCGTTCCTGTACATTCTGATTGCAGGCGTCGCTGCGAATGCGGCCTGGCGCCTCGCGGGGCTGGTGCTGTCGAGCGGGCTTTCCGAGGAGGGGCCTGTGATCGCCTGGGTCAAGGCGGTGTCGACCGCACTGGTCGCCGGCCTCGTCGCGCGGATTGTGATCTTCCCCCCAGGCGCTCTCGCCCAAATCAGCATGCCGGTGCGGGTTGGCGCGTTTGTGCTCGGCATCGCTGTCTATTACGCCGCGCGGCGGCATCTGGGCTTGGCAATTCTCGCCGCCACCCTCTCCCTGATCGGGGCGCATCTTCTCGGCGCTTGAACGCCACGGGGACCCGGTGGCCTCAACGCCCCACGAGGATTTGGGCCGCCTCGGCAGTTGTGGCCGCCAGCGTCAGGAATGCGGTGCAAAGGGAAACTGCGGCGCACGTTTTGGATCACGAGCGCCGCCCAATCAAATCAGTGCAATCGTGAACAGGATGGCGGCGATCAGCGAGGCGCCAGTGCGCACATGGTTCCACGCGGTCCACACATCCAGATAGCGCTGCCAGAGCGCCGTCGCTTCCGGAGTGCCCGGCTGAACGGCGGCCAGAGCGTTATTGAGCGGCACATTGCCGAACATCGTCACCCCGATGCAGCCCACAAGATAGAGGAGGCTCGCGGCCAGAATGAGCGCGGAGCCCGGCGCGTTCCAATTGATCCAGGCCGCCACGATGAGCGCCAGGCACAGCGCGGCGGTTCCGAAGAAGGCCAGAAAGAACAGCCGGGTTGATCACGGTCACGTTGATCGACTGCATGGCCGAAATGCCCTGCTCGGGCGGGATGCGGCCCAGCGCCGCCATGATGAACGTCGAGAAGGCGTAAAAGATGCCGGCGACCACGGCGCTGCCGATCGCGGCGGCGAAGATCATGGCGAAGATTGCGCTTTGGTTCATTGCTATGCACTCCATATGCCAGTGGCCGCCGTCCGGCGAACATAGTCGGAAAAGTCAGTTGGGGCGCGGCCCAACGCGCGCTGAACACCATCGGCCAGGGGCGTGTTGCGGCCATCGAGCACGGTGGTCAGCAGATACATGACGAGATCCACATAGTTTGCCGGCATATCCAGCCGCGCCAGTTCGGCCGCATAAGCCTCCGCCGGAACCGTGGTAAAGCGGATGTCGCGCCCCGTCGCGGCGGCGATTTCCGCAATGGCCTCGGGAAACGACAAGGCTCGCGGGCCGGTGATCTCATAAAGCTGGAATGCGTGGCCCGGTTGCGTCAGTGCCGCGAAGGCAATATCGGCGATGTCGTCGGCGTCGACGAACGGTTCGGCTATGTCGCCGACAGGCAAGGCAATCTCTCCGGCAAGCACGCCGTCGAGCCAAAAATTCTCGCTGAAATTCTGACTGAACCAACTCGCCCGCAGGATGGTCCATTCCGCTGCCGTCGCCTGGAGCGCGGCTTCGCATTCTTCGGCCTCGACTTCGCCGCGTCCGGAAAGCAGCACAAGCCGCGTCGCGCCGCTTTCGATCGCTTGGTCGAAAAACGCCGTAACTGCCGGTAGCGCCTCCGGGCACGGCCAGATCCGGTTGGTATGCCACATAGACCGCCTTCACGCCCTGAAGCGCCGGCGCCCATGTCGCCTGATCGTCCCAGTCGAATCGAGGTTCGGCGGAGCGCGAGCCGATCCGCACGGCATAGCCGGCATTCAGCAAGCGTTCGGCGACCCGGCGCCCGGTTTTTCCGGTCCCGCCCAAAACCAGAATCGGCTCTCTGTCTAAGCTGGTTATCTGTCATTTCCATCTCCATTGCAAAATATGAGCATTCCTCATATTTGTAAATGTGATAAATCCTCATATAATCGGCGTCAAGCGAAAATGTGCGAGGAGAACTGGGCTTGAACGAGCCCTTGGCCGGAAAATCGGCTTCGGCGGAGAGCGCGGGTCCGCGTGGCCGGGCGCCAACGCAGCGCCGCAGCATCGAGCGGGTGGAGCGCATTCTGGCGTGTGCGACGGCCCTGATCGCCGAGCGCGGCAGCGATCAGATGAAGATGAGCGAAGTGGCTGACATGGCGGGGATTTCGATCGGCTCGCTCTATCAGTATTTCCCCGATAAGAGCGCCATCATCTACGCGCTGGCGGAGCGCTTGAGCGCCGGCAGCCGTGCCTGCATCGAAGCGGCTCTGCTCACCGTGCGCGACCTTGAAGGCCTGCGCGACGCGTTCTCCGGCCTTGTGGATCAATATTACGCGATTTTCCTGAGCGAGCCCGTCATGCGGGACATCTGGTCGGCGACGCAGGCCGACAAGCAGCTGCAGGAGATCGAGCTGGCCGAAAGCCGCGCCTGCGGGAAGCTTCTGGCCGACATCCTTATCCCCCTCCGGCCGGACGCCGATGCCGCCGAGCTCGCGACGTCCGCTTTTCTGGTCTGGCAGCTCGGCGAGGCGACGATGCGGCTGGCGGTTTCGCTCGGCCGCGATGAGGGCGACGCGGTCGTGGCCGCCTACAAGCGTATGGCATTGGGCGAGCTTCTCGGCCGTAAGCGCCTTAAATCTGCAATTTAAGTTCGGACGGCCGCATCCGCAGCCAGGCTTCACCCGGCGCCGACAGGGTTCGACCTTGTGCACCGAGCTGTTCATCGGGCGCGAATTTGACCTTAAGTATTCGACTCCGGAACATTACCTAACTGGGCGAACAACGAGCAAAAGCGGCGAGTTTTGTGGTAGAATAATTGATGATATCGCGCACACAAAGCGTCAGGCCCTTCGGCGCCGATGCGCTGCGCTGGTTTTTTCCAGGAATGAGCCCGCGCACAGGATTTCGCATCTCGAATATGGGTGGAGGCGGTCGCCTGCTCGAAGTCCGCCAATCGGACCTGGCCAAATGGCCATTTTGTACCCTGTCACAATTTGCCGGCGATACTTCGGAGAAGCATCGGATCCTATTGGTTGCGCCGCTTTCCGGACATTTCGCTTTTATTCTTCGTCGAGATGATCTTGGGCCTGGTCGCGAACGCGAGTGTCAGCGTTACCGATTGGACGAATGCCAGCCATGTCCCTTTATCGGCCGGGGAGTTCGGCTTCGACGAGAATATCGACACCATCGCGCGGAGCATCGAAATCATCGGCCCTGGCGCTCACGTCATAGCGCTCTGCCAGGGTACGGTCCCTGCCCTCGCCGCGACGGCGCTCCTCGCCGAGCATCAGCCTGAGCTCGCGCCACGTTCACTCATTCTGCTGGGCGGCCCGGTCGACCCGCTCGCCAATCCCACCCGCGTCGTCCAGCTCTTGCGTCAGGCGCCACCACAGTGGTTCGAGCAGAATGTCCTGGACCTTGTCGGCCCTTCGTTTCCGGGCGCCGGGCGCATGGTCTATCCGGCCCGTCACCAAATGTCCGCCGTGGCAGCTTACTTTTACCGGCATTGGGCGTCCGGCGGCGAGTTGTTCAGGCAGATGCTCGACGATGATGGAAGCGATCCCGCGAATGTGCCGTTCTTCGACCTGTTCACTTCCCTTATGGACCTTCCGGCCAAATTTTTTCTGGAGAACGTTCAAAAGGTGTTCCAGGACCGGGACATCTGGACCCGACAGCTGGAATGGCGGAGCAATGCCGTCGATTTCAGCGCCATCCGGCGCACGGCGCTGATGACCATCGAAGGTGCGCTGGACGATATCGCCGCGCCCGGTCAAACCAGCGCCGCGCATCGATTGTGCCACAACATTCCAGCGCCGATGCGCCGGGCTTTGACGGTCGACAGGGCCGGCCATTTCTCGCTTTTCCACGGCGGGACCTGCCGCGAAAAAATTCTTCCGAAGGTCACCGCGTTCATCGAGGTACATGCGGCTCCGCCATGTTCGGCTCTGCCGCGTCCTCACCGGCTGTAGCGTCTGACACGCCTGCGCCTGGTTTCGGGGATTGGCTTCATATCCCTCGCGGGTGATCTTTACGCAACCAACGCTCCACCCCATCCAAGTGGCGCTCAAACAATTTCCATAATAACCTGGCGCCAATTACTCACCAACGTCTCGGTGTGTTATGTAAAACAAAAATAACAATTCGCTGTCTGTTGCGATGATGTCACGCAACGAGGCGATTTAATGGCCTCCCATGGGCAATACTCGATGCATGTGATAGTATAGATTTACAAAAACAGCATCGCGTACTTTTGGGGGAAACATGATCAGGCGAAGCGGCGCCATTTTCTTGGCGGCAATGCTTGCGTCCGCTGCTGCGGCCCACGCACAAAGCAACTTTGAAAATATCTACGGGTTCGGCGACAGTTATGCCGATACTAACGCGCCCGGTGATCCCGGCGGCATCTTTAAATTCATCCTTCCTCCGGGAGTTTTTCCGCGCAGCGCCCCGTTGGGACGCTTTAGCAACCGCCTGAATTTCGTCGACCGGCTCGAAGCTAATTTCAGCGCCTCGGATTCCATCAACTATGCGTTTGGTGGGGCGCTTACCGATGGCAGCAACGTCGGCAACCCGGCCGGCCCAGGCTTCGCCCAGGAAATCGGGCTCGTCCAGGCTCTCAATCAAACCTTCGGGCCGAACGATCTCATCGCCATGTCCATCGGGGGCAACAACGCGAACTCTATCTTGGCCGGAGCGGTCAATCTTGGCCCCGATCCCGTTGCGGGCGCTCAAGAATATGCGCGGATAAGCGCGGCACAGGTCGGAGCCGGCGTGCAGACGCTTGTCGATCGAGGCGCGCGTACGATCACCTATTTTTCCGTGGGCGCGCCCGAACTCTATCCGACACCCACCGGAGCGATCCCTCCAGACCTCGTCATAGGCGCCACTGTCTATCTTCAGGAGTTCCTGAAGAACAGCGAGCAGCAATTCGCGGACATCGCAGCGCAGGGCGTGCGGGTGAACTTCTTCAACTTCGCCGTCCTGCAACAGCGCGTGCTGGTCGGCGGAGAGGCCGGGAAATTCGGCTTCGCCGCGGGCGTTCCCACAACCGACCAAGTGCCTTGCACGGCAGCGTCCTGCGATCCTGCCGACGCGGCCAACAATTTCTACTGGGATAGCGTCCACCTGACCGAAGCCGCCTACAATCTCGCGGCCGATTTCATGACCATCCAGCTCGTCCAGAACGAGACGATCCCCGTTGCGGCGGACCTCGCCGGGATCGAGGCGCGCAACTTCACCGAGACACTCTCGCAACGCATGGAAGCGCGGCGCTATGGTGCGTCCGGCTATGACGGCGAATATTCGGCCAAGGATGCCGATCCTAAGCGGCTGAGCTGGAAGGACGAGCCCGTCCCCTTGCCGGACGACCGCTTCGCCATGTTCGTCGCCGGCGGCTTCGGCAGCGGCGAGCGTGACGATCGGCCCGGCGAAGTCGGCTTCGACTACAATTTGGCCAACATCATCGTCGGAGCTGAATGGAACGCCACGGAGCACACATTCCTCGGCGCAGCCATCGGCTACACCAACTCCAATGCCGATTACAACTTCCTGCTCGGCCATGGCGAGACCGATCTCGACAGCGTCAATTTCGGCGCCTATGCCTCGCTGGCCTATCCGAACTTCTTCGCCGACCTGACGCTGGCCTACGCCGTCAACAATTATGATCTGAGCCGCACCGGCATCGTCTCGCCCTTCGGGATGGGCATCGGCCTGGACACCTCCGCCGACACGGAGGGCGACAGCTTCGTGGCGGATTTCCGGACAGGCTATCTGTTCCGTTCGGGCGCGTTCGGCATCGGTCCAGTGGGCGGCCTCACCTATTCCCGCGTCACCGTCGACGGCTATACGGAAAGCGGCGACAGCCTGCTCACGATGAATGTCGATGAACAGACGCTGGAGTCCCTCACCGGCAGCATCGGCGTGCAACTCCGCTACAAGGGCGAGCGCTTCGAACCTTATGTGGCAGTGACGTTGGAGAAGGAGTTCATGGGCGACCGCTCCTATGAATTTGCCCTGACCAGCGCGCCCCTCGTCGTCAACAGCGTCGATGTCGGCCGCGAGGAGGATCCGTTTGGCCGGGTGCGCGCGGGTCTTAAGGCGCATCTATCCGAGGCGCTCACCGGATCCATCGACGGCAATGCCACCTTCGGGCGCGAATTCGGCGACGATTAC
This sequence comes from uncultured Alphaproteobacteria bacterium, assembly GCA_963731855.1. Classification (GTDB taxonomy): domain Bacteria; phylum Pseudomonadota; class Alphaproteobacteria; order Rhizobiales; family Rhodomicrobiaceae; genus R-RK-3. Next base: position 89,423 of record CAVSXH010000011.1, read on the forward strand.
GCTGTCAGCGGCAGCCTCAAATACAGCTTCTAAGAACGCCCGCAAGAGCGCCGGCCTGGGATCATCCCCCCTGGGCCGGCCTTTTCTATGGCTGCGGATTACACGACATGAGAGCTCGTCTCAACGCCGTCGCCAATTCGCCCCGGCGATCCGCCTCGACCTTTTCCAGACCAAGCCAGTCCGCCATTAACCTCAGCTCATCGGCAAGCGGACCGGCGATCGCGCTCGCCTCGATCCCCTGCTCCAGATGGGACGACGGCACACGCAGGACCGAACGCGCGCGATCCGCTTTGAGATCGACGCGCGCAACGATGCGGTCTCCGAGCAGGAACGGCAGCACGTAATAGCCGAAGCTGCGCTTCTCCCGCGGCGTGTAAAGCTCCAGCCGGATGCGGACACCGAACAGCGCCTCGGCGCGCTCACGCTGCCAGATGAGCGGATCGAAGGGCGCAAGCAGCGCTCGCGCTTCGATGCGGCGCGGGATTTTTGCTTCGCTATGCAGCAGCCCGGCTGCGCGCCAGCCTTCCACGGCAACCGGACGCAGCTCATCGGCATCGACCAGCTCCGCGATCCTTGCTTTCGCGTCCGCTGGCCCCAGGCGAAAATAATCGCGCAGGCAGCGCTCGCTGGCGATCCCCATGGCCCGCGCCGCGATGCGCAGCAGGTCGCGTTGCGCATCGGCCTCTGACGGCGTCGGCGTGTCAATGACGGTCTTCGGCAGGACGCGCTCGGGCAGATCGTAGACACGCTCGAAGGTGCCGCGACGCGTCGCCGTGGTGACTTCACCGGCCCAGAATAGCCATTCCAGTGCCCGCTTGCTGTCCGACCAGCCCCACCAGCCGCTCGTCCCCTTGTGCCGGTGCGTCAACTCGCCGGAACTCAGCGCGCCGCGCTCGGCGATTTCGCGGCGAACCTCAGCGATAAAATCGCGGCGCTCGCGGCCGAAGCGGGCAAGCGCCTGGTAAATTCCTCGCCCGTTCGCGGCGCGCGCCATGCGCCAGCGGAACAGCGGCTGCATGCCGACCGGAAGCAGCGAAGCCTCATGCCCCCAATATTCGAACAGCGCCCGCTTGCGGCCGCCATAGGCAAGCGCATGCAAATCCTCGGTGCGATAGCGTCCAAGGCGGGAAAAGGGCGGCAGCAGATGGGCGCGGGCGAGCACGTTGACACTGTCGATCTGGAGCACGCCGAGCCGCTCGATCAACCGACGCAGATCACGCTTCGTCGCTTCAGCCTCGGCACGCGGCTCGCCGAACCCTTGTGCGCGCAACGCGATGCGCCGAGCCTGGGATGAAGAAAGCGTATCGGTGCGGCGCGGCTTGAGCATCTAGGGCTGAGGTCTTCGGCGGAAAGGCGCAAAATCGGAATGCCCTCAGCTACGCCTTGCGCTTGAATTCGTCGAGTGTTTTCGCCGGAGTGATCGCCTGGGGATCGAGAAGGCAATGCAGGATCGCTGGCTTGCCTGATGCGAGCGCCCGCTCGAACGCCGGGGCGAACTCCTCGGTACGTTCGACGCGCTCGCCATGCCCACCGAAGGCGGCGGCGTAAGCCGAAAAATCCGGATTTTTCAGTGGCGTTCCCGAAATGCGCCCTGGGTAATGCGCCTCCTGATGCATGCGGATCGTGCCGTACATCGCATTGTCGATGACGATGATAATCACGGGAATGCCGAATTGCACCGCGGTCGCGAATTCCTGCCCATTCATGAGAAAGCAGCCGTCGCCGGCAAAGCAAACCACGATGCGCTCGGGATGCTGGCGCTTCGCCATGACGGCGGCGGGCACGCCATAGCCCATCGACCCCGAGGTCGGCGCGAGCTGGGTGCCGAATTTGCGGAACCGGTAATAGCGATAAATCCAGCTCGCGAAATTGCCTGCGCCATTGCAGATGATAGCGTCAGGCGGCAGGCGCTCGCGCAGCCAGACCATTGCCTCGCCATATTGGAACGCGCCGGGGATCGGCTTCGCGGCTTGCGTCCAGGCGATGTAGTTTGCCCTCAACATTTCGGTATCGCTTGGCCGGGACCTGCTGAGCGTCGCGCCGTCCAGTGCGGCGCAGAAGGCGCTCGCTGTCGCGTGGATAGCAAGCGCGGGCTGGTAGACACTGCCAAGTTCCTCCGCGCCGGGATGGACGTGGACGAGCGTCTGGCGGGGCGTCGGAACATCGAGCAGCGTGTAGGACAAGGAGGGCATTTCCGAGAGCCGGCCCCCAAGCAGCAGGATGAGATCGGCGGATTTTACGCGCTCCGACAATTTGGGATTGGGGCCGATGCCGACATCTCCGGCAAAGTTGGGATGATCGGCGGGAAACAGATGGCTGCGTCGGAAGGAGGTGGTCACCGGCAAGTCGGCACGCTCGGCGAAGCGGACGAAACGCGGCCACCGCCGCTTCGCTCCAGCGCGAGCCGCCGAGGATGGCAATGGGGCGTTCGGAGGCGCTTAACATTTCGGAAAAACGCTGCATCGCGTCGGGCGAGGGCCAAATGTCGGCTGGCTCTACACGCGGGGCGTCCTCGACTTCCGCCTGATCAGTCAGCATGTCTTCCGGCAACGCCACGACGACGGGACCGGGCCGGCCCTGCATCGCGACGCGGAATGCACGCGCCACCAGTTCGGGCAGGCGCGCCGCGTCCTTCACCTCGACGACCCATTTGGCGATCGAGCCGAAAACCGCACGGAAGTCGATTTCCTGGAATGCTTCGCGGTCCAGCATGTCGCGCCCGACCTGGCCGGCGAACAGGATCATCGGCGTGGAATCCTGCGCGGCTATATGCAGGCCATGGGCGGCGTTGGTGGCGCCGGGTCCGCGCGTCACGAAGCAGATGCCTGGCCGCCCGGTCAGCTTGCCGTAGGCCTCGGCCATCATCGCCGCGCCACCCTCATTGCGGCAGATCATCACGTCGATGGGCGCGTCATGCATGGCGTCGAGCGCGGCAAGATAGCTTTCGCCGGGCACGCAGGTGAGGCGTTCTACCCCTTGCGCGACGAGCTGATCGATGAGGATTTGTCCGCCGGTGCGGCTGCGCAAAGTCTGGCTCATGCTTTACTCCTTTGCGGCTGAAGTTCCGGCGGAACCGCTTCATTATCCTGCCCTAGCCTCGGGCTTGCCGTGGCCGCGATCATGCGCTCGCCATCCATGACGATGGGACACGCGACGGTCGGTATGGTGGTTTGGCCGGATCTCAGCTCCCGGCGCATGCCGCGCGCAACGACCTGCGGATCGGCGAACACCTCGCCGATATCGTTGATCGGACCTGCGGGGATTCCTTGCCGCTCGAAGGCCGCAAGCAGGTCGGCCCGCGCGAGCCGCGAGGTCAGTTGCGCGATCCGGGCGCAGAGCGCCGCGCGATTCCGGATGCGGCCTTCATTGGTCCGGTAGTCTTGATTTTCGGCGAGATCATCAGCCCCAAGCACCGCGCAGAGCCGGGCGAACTGGGCATCATTACCCACGGCGATAATGAGATGCCCGTCAGCGGCTTGGAACACCTGATAGGGCACCACATTCGGATGGGCGTTACCCATCCGCGCCGGCGGCTGAGCCGAAACAAGGTAGTTCATCGCCTGGTTGCACAGCAGCGCAACTTGGCAGTCGAGCAGCGCCATGTCGATATGCGCGCCCTCGCCGGTCATGTCACGCCGGCGCAGGGCGGCGAGAATGGCGTTCGATGCGTAGAGGCCGGTGGTGATGTCGGCGATAGCAACGCCGACCTTCAGCGGCTCGCCATCCGGCTGGCCGGTGACGCTCATCAGCCCGCCCATGCCTTGGATAAGGAAGTCGTAGCCCGCGCGCGGTGCGTAAGGCCCGGTCTGGCCGAAGCCGGTGATAGAGCAATAGACGAGGTGAGGATTGACGGCCTTCAAGCTTTCGTAGTCGAGGCCGTATTTCGCCAGCCCACCCACTTTGAAATTCTCGATGAGCACATCGGAGCGTTCCGCCAGCGCGCGAACAGCCGCCTGCCCATCCTCGCTGTCAAGTTCCAGCGTGACCGAGCGCTTACCTCTATTGGTCGCGTGATAGTAGGCGGAGGACAGGTTTTCGCCATCCTCGCCCGCCACGAAAGGCGGCCCCCAACCACGCGTGTCATCGCCGACGCCGGGCCGCTCGACCTTGATGACCTCCGCCCCGAGATCGGCGAGCAGCTGGCCCGCCCAGGGACCGGCCAGAATGCGCGCAAGTTCCAGAACGCGAATACCTTCGAGGGGTTTGACCATCAGGCGAGCTGGGTTGTTATCCATATGCGGTAAGTCATTTTCGTCCAGGCATGTTGAGCGGGACCCCAGGCTGGTGTCAACAAGGAGTGATCGGATGTGCATTGATACGCGCAAGTCGGTTGAGACTGCTGCTGCAGTGCGGGGCTGGGGTCCGTTCAGCCGATCGCCAGCTCGGCGATCAGCCCGTCCGCAAGCCTGAAGCGATAGGTCAGATCGATGGGACTGCCGGGAAACTCCCCGCTCACATGCGCCATGACAACCGTTTGGTCCCCGAACTCCGCAGCTCTGAGAACTTCGGCATGGAACCGATATTTGCGGCCGGCGTCCTCGGCCCAGCCACGAATGGCCGCGCGCCCACGGTGGACGCCTCCCTCGTCGTGGACGACGCCATCTTCGGTGAAACTAGCCGCGACGCCATCAGCATCGCGCGCATTGGCCCCGGTGAAATAGCCCGCAACCGGCTCAGGCAGCTTCACGGTCATCGGCTCGCATCCTCTATTCCGCAGCTCAAAAGAACGCCTGAATACCCGTCTGGCCGCGCCCGAGGATCAGCGCGTGGACATCGTGCGTGCCCTCATAGGTGTTGACGGTCTCCAGGTTCTGCGAGACGCGCATGATGTGATATTCCTCAGAAATGCCGTTGCCGCCATGCATATCGCGTGCCTCGCGGGCGATGGCCAGCGCCTTGCCGCAATTATTGCGCTTGAGCAGCGAGATGGCGTCGGTCGGCAAGCGATCCTCATCGTAGAGGCGGCCGGCGCGCAGCACGGCCTGAAGGGCGATGGTGATCTCGGTCTGCATGTCGGCGAGCTTTTTCTGGATCAGCTGGTTGGCGGCGAGCGGCCGGCCGAATTGTTTGCGCTCCAGCACATAGTCGCGAGCGCGGTGCCAGCAGAATTCCGCAGCGCCAAGCGATCCCCAGGCAATGCCGTAGCGCGCGCGATTGAGGCAGCCGAACGGGCCTTTGAGGCCGGAAACATTCGGCAGCAGATTCTCCTCTGGTATTTCGGCGCCTTCCAGCACGACTTCGCCGGTGATCGAAGCCCGCAAGGACAGCTTCCCCTCGATCTTCGGCGTGGAGAATCCCCTGGTGCCGCGCTCGACGATAAAACCGCGAATCTGGTCGCCATGCGCCGCCGACTTCGCCCAGACGACAGCGAGATCGGCAATCGGGCTGTTGGAGATCCAGCTCTTGGCGCCGTTCAGCCTATAGCCGCCATCGATCTTCTCGGCGCGGGTGCGCATACCGCCGGGATCGGAGCCGGCATCCGGCTCGGTGAGGCCAAAGCAGCCGACCCACTCCCCCAACGCCAGCTTCGGTAGAAATTTGCGCCGCTGCTCCTCGCTGCCATAGGCATAGATCGGATACATCACGAGCGAGGACTGCACGCTCATTGCCGAACGGTAGCCCGAATCCACCCGCTCCACTTCGCGCGCCGCCAGCCCATAGGACACATAGCCGAGCCCTGCCCCGCCATAGGTCTCCGGCACTGTCGGGCCGAGCAACCCGAGCGCGCCCATTTCGTTCATGATCTCGCGGTCGAAGCGCTCCTCGCGATAGGCGCTCATGACGCGAGGCATCAGCTTTTCCTGCGCATAGTCGCGGGCGGTGTCGCGCACCATGCGCTCCTCGTCGGTGAGTTGTTCGTCGATAAGGAGGAGATCGTCCCAGGCGGCGGGCACGCGCGCGGCAGCGCGATCGTGGCCGGCATGTTCGGGATTGAGGGCGGTCATCGGCATCTCCTCCTCGCGAAGCAAAGGCTCCGGAGCCGAGCCTTGCCGTCACGTGCTATCTGCTGACTAATTGGGCATGCGGGCAGCAAGTTCACCAGGAATGGTAAGGCCCGCGGCCCGGCAAGGTAAAGAGCTGATTGGCACCTATTATCGTCTGAATGGCCCGCGCCGGCCGCCTAAGGAGTCGTACCGTCTTGCGAAGGGTGACATCACCAGCGGCCCGACAAAGGTGAACCGTGTGAGCGGACCGATCGGTAGAATGGGGTGCAGGATAGGAGGAGCGTGGATGAAGCGCAGGCTTTTGCTGGGCGTGGCCCTCATTTTGGGGCTGCTCGCCGCCGTACCCCTGGGGTTTGGCCCCGCAAAGGTTTCGCGGGAGGCGATTCAAGCCTCCGTCACCCGAACGCCGGCACTGCTCGATCGCGCCTGGCAATTGCCGGTCGCCTCGGCCTTCCAGAGACAGGTGACATGGCAATCCAATGCCTCGCTCTGCGGACCGGCGAGCCTCGCCAATGCGTTTCGTTCTTTTGGAGAGCCGGCAGCGACGGAGGCCACTGTTCTCGCCGGCACGGGCCGGTGTTGGACCGGCTTTTGCATCTTCGGCTTGACGCTTGACGAACTCGCCGAGGTCGCTCAAGCCCATCCCGGCCGAAGGGTCACCATCTTGCGCGATTTGAGCCCGGAGGCGTTCCAGGAGCATCTGCGCCGCGCCAACGATCCAGGCCGGCGTTACATCGTCAATTTCAGCCGGGCACCAATCTTCGGCGAGGGCGTCGGCCATCATTCGCCGATCGGGGGGTATTTGGAAGCGGAGGATCTGGTCTTCGTCCTCGACGTCAATCGCGACTTCCAGCCTTGGCTCATTGAACGGTCGCGGCTTTTCTCGGCCTTGAACACGTTCGACGGAGATAAGAGACGTGGCCTGCTGTTGATCGAGTAGCCGAGCCGATCCGGCGTTTCACGGCTCAATCAACGCCACGGTTCGCTCGTCCATCCGGCCGTCGGACCACCGATCGAGCGCCTGGCGAAACACGTTGTCCTTGTCCGGCGCGGCGAGTGCGAACAGCGTCATCGACGACCGAAACTTCATATCGTCGGGCGAGCCGAAGATCGCGTGGAGCGAGCGCCCGCCGCTCGCCAGCACCGCGTTCGCGCAGAGATCGAGCCTCGGTCCGAGAAGCGGGTGCTCGAGATACGCCCGAGCCTCGGCGAGCGACGCAATGCCATAGAACTGAGCCGTCGGGGAATGGCCAAGACCGCGAAGCTGCGGAAAAACGAACCACATCCAGTGGCTCCGCTTGTGACCGGCACGCAACTCTTCCAGCACGGTATCGAAGACCGGCGCCTGCGCCGCCAGGAAGCGCTGGAGATCGAAGGGATCGCTGTGCTGCATGTCGGAGGTGCTTCCCGGCGATCTCTTGCAGTCAGACTGCTCGCGCGCGTATCTGCCGGCTCAATCGCCGCCCGGACGTTTCGTCTGAACGATAAGGGCGATCCTGAACCCATCGGCGGTTTTACCGATCAGGAAGATGCTTGCCGGCTGGACGCCGTCATCGCCCGCATCATCAAATACGATCCGCAGCCGATGTGTAATGGGCATATTCGCCTTCAGCGTTCCGCGTGCTTCTATCTCCAGCAGCCCGCCTTCGGGGAACGGCTCGAGAACAACGGACCGGATCGGCCGCCCCAGACTGTACCTGACCTGGAAATTGACGATCCGGCGCTTCATGGTTGCGGCGCCGTCCCAATTGATCAACTCGGATATGGCGTCCAGATCGTGCCCTGTGATCGCCGTCCGCACGCGGTCGATGAGCTCCTGTTCCGTTCTCGGCGGTTCGCTGGCGGAAACGTCCGCGGCCGTCACAAACGTGGCAAACGAGACGGCGAGGATCGTGGTGACGACCCTCCCCGCCTTCAGCTTAGCGACTATTGTCCCGGCCACTATTTCGCAGCCCGATCCTTGAGCGCGAACACCCAGACCACGCCCCCTTGAAGGACTTGCCGTTTGGCACGCGCGGGAAGCAGGGGCGCCAGACCGCTCAGCATCCTTTCGGCGTCGACACCCCACCCGGCCTGAACCGCGATATATTGCACGCCGTCCACCATGAACGAGCTGGGCACGCCGATAACGCCGCTATTGAGCTTCACCTCCCAGAGCTGCTTGCCGCTCGTTGCGTCGAAGGCGCGGAACGCACGGTCGCTGGTACCGCCGGAGAAGAGGAGGTTGCCGCTCGTCGTCAGCAGCGGTCCCCAATTGGCTGTGTCCTTGAAGCCGTGGCTCCAGGCTTTTTTTCCTGTCTTGAGATCCCAAGCCTGAATCTGACCGATTTCCACCGGCTGGCTCTTATCGACACGGGTATTCAGCCGCAGGCTGGCCAAAACCTCCTCGACCGGAACGCCGATGTAGAGTTCACCCGGCTGACGCTGGGTCAGCTGAATGCCGGCGAACTCGGAGCAGAGATTGTCATTGGCTGGGATATAGAAGAGGCCGGTCTTTGGATTGTAGGCCTCCGGCGGCCAGTCCTTACCGCCCCACAGGCCAGGGCAGAACGTCGCCTTCTTGTTGATGGCGGGAATTTTGTCCTGCGCATAGCTCGGGCGCCCGGTTGCGGGATCGAGCGAGGTGAACACGTCCTGCTGGACATAGGGCTGCCCGTCGACGAACTTGATCGGCCCCTTCGCGTCGCGCTCGAGCACCCACAAATAGCCGTTGCGCCCGGCATGCACTGCCGCTGGAACGGTGCGGCCGCCGCGTTGGATGTCCATTAACAGAGGTGGGGTTACCTCATCCCAATCCCAGGCATCGTTCCAGTGATATTGATGGTGGCCCTTGATCTCGCCGCTATCGACATCGACCGCGATTGCGGAGCTTGAGAAGAGGTTATCGCCGGGCCGCGCATCCGGCGTCCACGGACCGCCATTGCCGGTGCCGAAATAGGCAAGGTTCGAGGCAGGATCGTAGGTGCCTTGGATCCACACCGAGCGCGCCTCCCACCTTCCACGCGTCGCCTTTCCAGGTCTCGTTGCCCTTCTCGCCGGGGCCGGGCACAGTATAGGTTTTCCACGCTTCGGCGCCCGTTTCGGCATCGAGCGCGGTGATGAAGCCGCGTATGCCGTATTCGCCGCCTGATACGCCGACGATCAACTTGCCCTTTGCGGTCAATGGCGAGAGCGTCATGTAATAGCCGTCGCGCCACGGCGCGATGCATTTCTCCCACGCGACCTCACCAGAGGCTGCGCGCAGTGCCACGACGCAGGCATCGACGGTTGTCATATAGACCTTGTCGCCATAAAGACCCACGCCCCGATTGGTCGGGTGAAGCTGGAACAATTCCTCCGGAAGCTTGCGCTTGTACTTCCAGATCACCTCGCCGGACTTTGCCTCGACGGCGATCACCTGGTTTTGCGGCGTGCTGATGAACATCATGCCGTTATTAACCATCGGCGGCGCTTCGTGGCCTTCCTCCACGCCGGTGGAAAGGGTCCACACCGGGACGAGGTCTTTGACGTTCTCCGCGGTGATCTGGTCGAGCGGACTGTAACCCCAGCCCTGGTAATTGCCACGGTATTGCAGCCAATTCTCCTTTTCGGGATTGGCGAGCCGTGCATCCGTCACCGGAGAGTATGTTTGCGCCTCGGCGGGCGTCGAAATATTGGCCAGCAACATACTTTGCGCGCTCAAAAGCCCGCAAAGCAGCAAGCCTCTAAAAGGTAAAACGGCGATCATCCAATATCCTCCCTTACGCTTTTGTTTTTGGCGTTACGCTATTTTGTTTTCGGTCCTGGTTTGCTGGTAAAATCCGCGGCCACGATAAGGGCGCCGTCGGAGACGGTCAGCGGCAGGAGTGGCAAGCTCGCACTCGCGGGGCCCTTGGTGGGGCGTCCTCCGGCAGCCGGACTGAATTCGGAATGGTGGCAGAAGCACTGGAAGGCGCGCTCGTCCTTATTCCAGGCATTTATCGTGCAGCCCTGATGCGTGCAGATCGCCGAATAAGCGAGAACGCCGTCCGGCGAGCGAGATCGCGTCTCCGCGTCGAGCTCATCGGGGTTCATGCGGAGCAGCAAGAGCTTGTTGAAGCGCGAACCGTCGCGCACGGTCCCGGTCGCGGTATCGGCGGGTAAAACCGCGACGGGCGCATTTCCCACGGCAAGCGCATCGGCGCGAACGGGGTTTCCTTTGATTTGCGCCATCCGCGAAAACGATCCGATCGCCGGGCTTGACCTTCTCTGTCTGTGCGCTTTGAGCGAACGCTTGCCCAGTTACCCCCACGAGGAAGATGGCCGATCCACCGGTCAAAACACATCTCCGACAGACTTCAATCTCAGCAAGCGGGAGTTGAATTTTTGCCATAACTGTGGGGCCGTGGTTTGGCGGCAGAAAAGGGACGCCGATAGCTTAGCGCCGATTAGCTCATCCAGCTATTTAATCTACATGTGCAATGAAGGCTTAGCAATAAGGTCCTGGCAGACAGACATTGGAAATCTATCCCAGCTACGGATTGCTTTTCTTAACCTGCTGACCTCTCAACAGAAAAATTCAAGCATGCTCTGCTGGGTTTGCGTGGTCTTGGTATCCAGGGTCTTCCGCATCTTGCCGCGAGGTCGGGGTAGGCAAGCTAGGCAGAGCTGCAAGATCCGATAGCGGACGCTCGCGCCTCGAAGGAGGGAGCCGCCGATCTTATTGACTGGCCGCGCGCGGGCCAGAGTACGGCAATGGTGCGATGATAGAGGGTGTGGATGGCTGTTCGTCGACGAAAGCCGGGCGCAGAACCGGCGCTGGTGTTGGCGGCATCAATTTATCGTCATCTGGTTATATTGCACTGCTCTAGAGGCCGATCCGTATTGTCGCTTACGGGTGGACTTTACCGATAATGGGAGTTACGGCTCACGCTCTCTGCACCGGAATCGGATAAACGTCGCGAGTTTCCTATAAAGCTCGCAAAATCATCGATGTAGCTCGCCATTTCTGGCGGATGGGGTGGGATTCGAACCCACGAGACGGTCGCCCGTCTGCCGGTTTTCAAGACCGGTGCCTTCAACCGCTCGGCCACCCATCCAGCGCATAGGCGTCTTATAACATCGCATGTGAATTTGGGATGCCTTATTTTGACCTTTTTTTCCGGGGTATCAGAAAGGGTCACAGGGCTTGGCGCTGTATCTGTCCGGAGAGGAAATCTCCGCCCTGCCGACATATGAAATCTATTTATAAGCAGCGCCCGATTTCAGCCCATATTGCGACGCAACATACGAGTGTGCGGTGCAATATTTTTCAAACAAAGGTAACGATGCGAAAGACTGTGTTGATTATGGCGGCATCGCTGATGCTCGCCGGGAGTGCTCATGCGTCCGAAGAGCCTGTTCTGCTGACCGGCAAGGACCTCCGTAACGCCGTAAGCGGGAAGACCATATACATACAGACCCTAATTGGCGCAGAAGTTCCTATTCGCTATCGGCCGGATGGCACGATGAACGGCGCCAGCAGCACAAGGCTTGCCGCATTGGCTGGTGAGCAAGTGAATGTCGATACCGGGCGCTGGTGGGTGAGACGCGCTGAACTTTGTCAGCAATGGAGTAAGTGGTCGAACGGCCGCGCTCATTGCTACAAGCTTCGCACCGCCGGCAAGAAGGTGCATTGGAGCCGCAATGACGGGGAGACCGGCACCGCGCGGTTAGGCAACTAGCAAGTGATCCGCAAAAACCCGTCCCCGCGGAAGCGCGGATGGATGGATTTGCGCCAAGTCATGCTGAAAAGATACGATAGAGCCCCATTCGCTGCAATCAGACGGATGAGGCTCTACATGGCGCCCGACATATGCAGCGGGACGGAGCGCCATTCGCTGCGATATGTATGTACGATGTGGCGTTGCAGGAGCCCGGCAAGCCGCTGCGATTGGCGGGCTTCCAGCGCCTCGATGATCTCATCGTGATCGGCGAGCGCCTCCGCGGTCTTCTCCCTCGATCGATGGGGAGCGGGCCGGTTCCGGCCCACACGGAAGAACAAGGTGTCATGAATCGCGGTAAGCATCGGATTGCGCGCCGCGGCGACGATGCCCCGGTGGAATTCGCGGTTCATGGCGAGCAAGCCGTCCAGATTGCCGGCCGCATCCGCCACCAGCATTCTGGCGTGAAACGACTTAATCGCCGCGATTTCTTCATCGGTGATATTCGAGCAGGCAAGTTCTCCCGCAAGCGATTCGATCGTAGCCACCATGGGCAGGCATTCGTCCAACTCGTCGGGAGTAAGCGCTGCGACCATAGCGCCGCGATTGGGCGCGAGCTGCACCAGCCCCTCCGCCGCGAGCACTTTCAAGGCCTCGCGAAGCGGTGTCCTAGAAACGCCGAATTGATCGCAAAGCTGGCGTTCCGGGATTTTATCTCCAGGTACAAACTGCCCATCAATTATCATCTTGCGCAAGCAATTCAATAGCTCGTCATGCAGCGATTGCTGCGAGATGGTGTCCATGGGGATGACCTCTATTTGAAATAACTGCGGCGCAGGCGCGAAAGGCGTTTGGCGAGCTTAGCACTTTTCTTGCCGCTTGCATCATCCTCGTCGCCGAATTTTTCTTTCGCTGCAAGTGCCAATTTCAACAACACCGCAGTGTGCCGCGCCGTCCGCCCCGTTCCGTCGGAAATCTGCCGGCGGCAGGCGAAGCCGTCGGCGATGAGCAGCGTATCCCGCCCGGTCCTGCGGATTTGGGGGAAGAGCGACAGCTCGCCCATGCGCAGCGAGGGCGCAACCGCCTCAGGCCGATAGCCGAAGCAAGTGCCCATCCCGCAGCAGGCTTTCTCCGCTTCGATCACCGTCATTCCCGGCACCAGGCCGGCAGTTTTCCTGGCAAGCGGCGCCGTCCCGAACGCGTGCTGATGGCAATGAGCGGCGATGAGCGCCTCCGCCTCGATGCGGCGCAGTCTCGGTTGAAGAGCGGCGGCCGCCTCCGGCCGGGTTATCACCTCCTCGAAGAGCAAACTCTGAGCCGCCAGCTCCGGCGCGCCCGGTTCCGCCAGCAGGGTGACGAATTCGTCGCGGATCGTCAGCAGACAGGCTGGCTCCAGCCCCACCAGCGGCATCCCGCGCGCGGTAAACGGCTTCGTCGCCTCGATGAGGCGGCGGGCCTCGACGCGGGCCTCCTCGATCATGCCGGCTTCCAGAAATGTACGGCCGCAACAGAAAGGGCGCTCACCCTCGGGTGGCCGTAAGAGGTGCAGCCGAAACCCGCTGGCGATCAGCACGTCGGCGGCGGCTCGCAAGGTGCCGGCGTCGAAATGGCTATTGAAGCTGTCGGCGAACAGCAGCAATTCCGGTCCGTCCGCGTCGCCCGGCGGCGGGCCGGCGGGAAAGGGCGCGGATGTCCAGCGCGGCCAGGGCCGGTCCGCGCTGACGCCGGTCAGCCGTTCCGACAATTTCGCGGTCCAGGGAAGCAGATCGCGCAGGTTCAGCACATGCCGCCAGCGACGCAGACGCGGCGCCGAATGGGGAAGAAAAGCGGCCGACCGGTCGAATTTCGACAGGCCAAGCCGCCGCATCCGCGCATTTTGCACCGCGATCTTCGCCGCGGCGATATCGACGGCACGCGGGCATTCGGCACGGCACGCCTTGCAGGATACGCAAAGCTGCATCGTTTCGGCCAAACCGTCGGAGGCCAGCGCCTCGGCGCCGAGTTGACCCGCAAGGGCAAGGCGGAGCGTATTGGCGCGGCCGCGCGGGCTATCCCGCTCGTCGCGCGTAACCCGGAAAGAGGGGCACATGACCCCGCCTTCCAACCGCCTGCATAGGCCGGTGCCGTTGCAGGCAAGCGCGGCGAGCGGGGGCGCCGTGTCAGTTGGGGGCTCATTACGCCACAGACCCGGACTGGGCGGCGCCGGGAAGACGATCTTGCCGGGATTGAGCCGGTTGCGCGGGTCAAAGCGCAGCTTTACCGCTTCGAAAAGCGCCGACACCTTTGGATCGCGTCTCGAGTCCATCGCGTAGGACCGTGCGATGCCATGGCCCTCGGTGCTTGTCAGCTGACCGGCGAATTCGGCAAAAAGGGCGGACACCGCCTGGGCGATTTTCGCCGCCTCCGCCTTCTCCCCCCCAAGCCGAACCCATGGGCGCAAATGCAGCGCCCCCGCACCGGCCTGTCCATGCCAGACAAGGCGCAGATCGTGGCGTGCGAAAATCGCGACAACGGCGTCGGCCGCCTCGGCGAGCCTGACGACAGGAACCGCGAATTCCTCAATCGGCGCGAAGGCTGGGGAAGCCGAAGTGGCGCCGTAGAGCCGAGCAATTCCCTCGCTCCGGGCGCGCTGGACCGCATTCTGCACCGCCGTTCCAACGAATTCAGTCACGGCCCGGATATGTCCGAGCTGGGCCATACGGTCGGCCAGCTCCTTCAATTTTCGGGCATTGGCGACGCGGTTGCCTTCCATGAATTCGACAAATAGCAGCGCTTGCTCATCCTTGCGGATGACACGATGGACTGGATCGGCGGCATCGCGCCCCATCAGACCCAGTTCCATGATGAGCCGGTCGGTCAGTTCGATCGATGTCGGCCCTAGCGCGGCAATGCCCGGAATGGCCTTGAGCGCTTCTGGAAGCGATGGAAAGCGGCAGACGCCGAGCGCGCGGCTTCGCGGCAGTCTCGCAAGCTTCAGTTCGATGCGCTTGGAGATGGCGAGCGTGCCCTCCGACCCCGCCAGGAATGCGGCAAGGTTCTGCGGCGCATCGCCTTGCAGCAATGCGCGGAGATTGTAACCGGACAGCGCGCCGAGCACTGGCGGCAAGGCGCGGATGGCCGCCTCGCCGCGTTCGGCAGCTTCGAGCAAATCGAGAATCAGCGCTCCGGCCTCGTCATGCGCGCCGTAATGCCCGAAACTTTCCGGGAGTTCACCGAAGCTGATTTCGGAGCCATGCGCCAGCACCGCATCCAGCGCCGCGATGTTCTCGCGCATGCGTCCGTAGCGCAAGGAGCGCGCGCCGATCGCGTCCGTAGCCGTCATGCCGCCGATGGTGGCCTGTGCGGCGGAGGCGATTTCGATGGGAAACCAGACTCGCTCAGGTTTAAGCGCCTTGTTGAGCGCAGCCGGCGTAATGCCTGGCTCAACGATGCAGGTGAGCGCGCTGGCATCATAATACAGGAGACGCTGCAGATATTTCGAGAAGTCGAGGATCAGCCCCTCGCCGATGGCCTGGCCGGCCCTTCCGGTGCCGCCGCCGCGCGCCGTGACCGGAAGGCCGGCATCCCAGGCCAGCCGGATCGCAGCGGCGACATCGCCTTGCGTTTTCGGCACCACGACCCCGGCCGGAAAGCTCTGATAAGACGAAGCATCAGTGGCGTAGCGGCCCCTGCTGAAATCGTCGAAGAGAATATCGCCCTCGACGTCCCGGCGCAGATGGCCGGCCAGCGCGGAACGGGCCTTGGCGGAGAGTGTCATTCACCCACTCTTATGCCGCTCAATTCACCCTGCGCAACAGCTATCGACATCCCGCCGGCAGGCTACCCACGCCGGCCCCGACAAGCATCGAAAGCAGAGAATTAATACTTAATGCAATATACCAGATCGCGTATTTATGCAAAAAATTTCGAAATTCATCAAGATGTAGTGAAGCAGTCATGTCATCAGATGGCGACATGTAGGCAGAACCCCTATGTATCCGTATTTCGCGCGTTTGATTCGATGCTGGGGCTTGAACTGTGTCATCTAATCGTCTTATACAGACATATGTATTTTTTGGAATTCGTAGATTGACCTTAGCAAATTTGATCTTTTCAAGTCACCAACTGGTGAAGGGTTTACAAAAACACAATGACGTTTAAAGTTAACATCGCGACGTTTCCAAAGTATAGTTCTGAGGTAGTGAGCGAACCTGCTTGCATTGCTATTTCCAAAATTCCTGGTGAAAAAGCTGTGGCACACCGCAAAATGCAGCCTAGCAGCCCGTTCCAAGCTTTCACATCGGGACCGTCCCTTCACTTCTGCCTCAATGCGCCCGAGGCATTTGTCGTCACGAGCCAAAGCGGTGACATCCTCAGCTTCAACCGCTTTGCCCAAACGTTGTTCGGCTATGGTGAGGAGGAAGTCCGCGGCATTAAATTCGTCTCCCTCTTAGATCCAGGATTTCCGCCGAACGTGGCGGCCCTCACCACCTTCAACCCCGACCCCTCCGTCTGGACGCCGATCGCGGGTAAAGCCGAGATCACTGCGCGCCGGAAGAACGGCGAACTCTTCCCCGCCGACATTCAAAAAAATCAATGCACCCATGTCGGCGAGATCATCCATATTTATTACATTCGCGATCTATCGCTTAATTCCAGGAACGAGCAGCGCATCGCCGAATTAGAACGCGAGATCGCCCATCTCTCACGCCATAGCGTCCTGGGTGAACTCGCGACTTCGATCACGCATGAACTCAGCCAACCGCTGACGGCCATCACCAACTACACGGCGGCGGCGAGCCGCTGCCGTTCGCGGGGCGCCACAGCCGAAGAGCTGGAGAACAGCATCGATCTGATCGCCAGAGCGGGCGAACAGGCCAAGCGCGCCTGGCTGATCATGCATAAGCTGCGCCAATTGCTGCAGCACCGCGGCGCGGAACGCACGCGTGACGATCTGCGCCTGGCCGTTGACGACGCCGTGCAACTGGCCACCATCGGCGCAGTTCAGCAGGGCATCACCGTTGCGGTTGCGCTTCCGCCGGAGCCGGTCATGGTTCTTATGGACCGCGTTCAGGTGCAGGTGCTGCTGGCGAACCTGATCCGCAATGCCGTGGACGAACTTTCCACCATCGAGGGCGATCGCAAGATCTGGATCAGGCTTTCGGTGAACGCCCAAGACCTCGCCGCGTTGGAGGTCGAGGACACGGGTCATGGCATTGCGCCCGAAGTTTTTGAAAACATTTTTGATCCATTTCATACGACCAAGGCGGAAGGGTTAGGCGTCGGTCTCGCCTTGTCCCGGCGCATTGCACAAGCTCATGGCGGCCACCTTTGCGCCGCCAATCGGCCCGAGGGCGGAGCGATATTCAGTTTTGTTGTACCTGTAGTGTGAGTGAGAAGGCCCCCCATGATGAGTAAGTCCTTAGTGGTTCACATATTAGACGATGATGATGCAGTGCGGGATTCGTTGTTTACCTTATTGCGCAGCGCGGGATTTTCGGTGCGTACGCACAATTGCGCCAAATCCTTTTTCGCTGAATACCGTCCGGATGAGACCGGCTGCGTACTCGTCGATATGAGAATGCCGGACGCCACCGGAGCGGAAGTGCAGGAGCGAATTTCGCGCTCGCCGGATGCCGCGCCGATCATCATCATCACCGGGCACGCCGACATCCGCATGGCGGTCACGGCAATGAAACGCGGCGCCGTGGAATTTCTCGAAAAGCCCGTCGATCCGCAAACCCTGCTCGATTATGTGGATAAGGCCGTCAAACGCCGCGAATATGCGCTCGGCGAACGCGAAAAAACCGAAGAGGCGCAAGCAAAAATCGGCGTTCTGACGCCCCGCGAAAGGGACGTGCTGAAACACCTGCTTATCGGCCGCCCGAATAAGATCATCGCCCGTGAACTCGGCCTTAGTCCGCGAACGGTGGAAATCCACCGCGCCCGCGTCATGGAGAAGACGGGCGCCGGAAGCTTGCCGCGCCTCGTAAGAATGGCGCTCGCCGCAGGGCTCGATCCCGAACTCAGTCATTAGGTCCCGACCCATTCCAATCGGACGAGGCGCTATATACCCGCTCAAGCATGACCTTATCGCGAGACCGGCTTCCAATCACGCCTCCGCACGGCCAAGCATTTTTTTCGGATCGTGACCTAGCTTGGAAGCCCATTGACGCCCGGCACTTTGGCGCCGCAGCCAAAGGATTGTGGATAAGACGGTTCAGCACGGCGGTCGTTGCGCGAGGCAATGGTCTTGAGCTGGCAGACACTCGGCTCGATCAGATTTCGGCCGATAGGTGTTCAGCATCATGTGGACGCCAATGCTTCGGAGCCAGATTATGATGACGGCTTGCTCAGTGCGAGATCGCCTGAGCGCGCCGGTCGGCGTACACTCAGCCGATTTACACGCCCGGCCGGGCGCGCATGCTTTTTTCGGCCGTTTCGGAATGCGGGAATCATCGCCTTTCTCCTTCACAAGCCATCCGCGCTCGAAACGTCCTGCTCGTGAGCCAGCCGGCGAACCTCAAGCCAAATCCGCCATTCCTGTTCAGCGTCTGCGAGCGCGCGGTGCCTGACGGAACGCTGTAGAGGCGCATCAAGGGCCTGCTGGACAATATCGGCAGCAATGGCTTTCACCCTTGCCGCCGGCACTCTTGTGGAAAGCGCCTCGGCAGCCGCGTCGAGGAAGCCTTCATGCGAGTCTTTCAATCGCATGGCATGTCTCGGCAGCCCCGCAGCTCTGAAAAGTACGCTCAGCCATTTGCCATCCCATGACGGCGCGCTGACGTAGACCACCTGGCCACCGAGGACATCCAGGATGCGATGGGCCACGATATCATGTGCTACGCCGTCGGCCTCGAGTGTGGAGCGGCTGATTCCATGCAGCCCCTCCGCGCTTGGATCCCAATCGTGCCATTGGGGCGCCGGCTTGATCAGATGACTTTCCGAGCGGCCATCCTCAAATACCCACCCGACCTCAATGGGATAGCCGTCGTCACTCAATGAAGACGCTTCGAAGTCGAGAAAGACACGCATCTCGGCCAAGCCCCCAACTCAGGCGAAGTTTCCAGCTCGATCATATCGGCGGCCGCGCAGGGAAGCCAATCAATCGATACGGTCGGAATTCGCATCTTGTGCTCCAGCTTCATTTCCGGAACCGGTCCGGGCGGGATCGCATTAACTTGCAGGTTCCTATTTCCGATCGCAGAGCTGCTCAGGGCCATAGGGGCACCGCTTGCGTGATGATTGAGAGGAGGCAGCAATGTCCAACCTGTCCATATCTCGGGCTAGTCGAATTTTGGCAGACAGCGCACAGGCTGGCAGCCAGAGGTTGGGAGTGGTTCTGAGTGGGGCGATTGTTTGCGCAAGCCTCATCGCCGTAAATCAGGCTGCATGTCAGGCTCAACAGCCTGGCGCGAATGCGCAGGTTCCGTCCGAACGGGTTCCCGTGCTGCCGGACACGGCCTTACCCGATGAGCCCCTCGGGCAACAGTTAAGCCGCTCTAAGGGCGTGATTTCAGCCTCCCGAGGGTATCGATCCGGGAATCGAGACGCCTGCTCCGCAACCGAATACACAGACCATGCCGGTTATCCCTCCGCCTGGTTCGCCCGGTGGCGACCCCAGCATACAGCCAAAATAGCACCACGCCCGCATGAGTGTGACCCGTGCGAAACCACGGCGCAGCAGCCATTCCGGATGTTGCGAACAGGATCGCGCGTGACCCGGAAAACCAATGCCGGTAAGCTGAAGAGGCCGTGACGCCGGCACTTGCGCGAGGTTTACCCATGACAACAGTCACGGCCTTTGGAAACCCTACTCGGTCGACGCCGCGCACAGATCACCATCCTTGCAACCTGCTCGACCTTGCCAGGATCGATCGGGGACCGTCTGAGACGCCGAATTTCGGAGCGGCTGCCCTTGGGCACATCGGCTCCACAGCAAGACAATAACATCCGGGAGGAACTATGAGCGCAGCACGGCTGAAACATTACGGTTGGGGCCGTGAGGGCGAAGGCATGACCCCGCAAGAACAAGCATTCATCCTCGGCCTCTATCGGAACAAGTTTAGCTGCGGCGCCTTCGAAACCGTCGCAATTCCGCGCCTGGAGGATATCGAACTCCATGAGCCGCGCGTTGCACCGCCCGCGTCGTTGTCCGCCTTCTGTTCAAGCGAGCGCTATGACCGGATCGCGCATGCCTATGGCAAGTCGTATCCCGATTATGTGCGGGCGATGCTCGGCGATTACGCCTGCGCGCCCGATGTGGTCGCCTATCCTCGGGATGAGACCGAAATCGCGGCGGTCATGGACTGGGCCGGAAGCGCCGGGGCGTCGCTCGCGCCTTTCGGCGGTGGATCGAGCGTCTGCGGCGGCGTCGAGCACCGCGCCGACGGTGAGCGCCACCGGACCGCCGTCACGCTGGACATGCGTAATCTCGGCAAGGTCCTCGAGGTGGACACCCTATCCCGCGCGGCGCTCATCGAAGGCGGCGCTTATGGTCCCGCGCTCGAAGCCCAGCTCAAGCCCCACGGCCTGACCCTGCGGCATTTCCCGCAGAGCTTCGAATATTCCACCCTCGGCGGCTGGATCGCGACGCGCTCGGGCGGCCATTTCGCCACCCTCTACACCCACATAGACGATTTGATCGAGAGCCTCCGCGTCATCACCCCGGCAGGCACACTGGAGACACGGCGTTTGCCGGGCTCAGGCGCGGGGCCTAGCCCGGATCGCATGTTCATCGGCTCGGAGGGAACACTTGGCGTCATCTCGCGGGCCTGGATGCGGCTTCAGCCGCGCCCGAAATTTCGCGCCGGCACCTCCGTGCGCTTCGAGACTTTCTTCGCCGCCGCCCGTGCCGTTCGCGCCATCGCGCAGACCGGACTTTACCCGTCCAATTGCCGTATCCTCGATCCGAACGAAGCGCGCAACACCGGTGCGGCCGACGGCAGCGTCGCGATCATGGTGCTGGCGTTCGAGTCCGGCGATCATCCGCAGGACGCCCGGATGGCGCGCGCACTCGAATGCTGCGCCGATCACGGCGGGTCCCCGGAGCCGTCGCAATCAAGCGACGCGCATCGGGAAGGGGCGGCCGGCGCGTGGCGCAACGCTTTCATCCGCATGCCCTATGCGCGCGAGTTCACGGTTCCGGCGGGGATCATCAACGACACGTTCGAGACCTCGATCACGTGGGAGCGCTTCGAACGCTTCCACGACGATGTCAAAGCCGCGACCGAGCGGGCCATCGAGGACGCGACCGGCGTCCAGGGAGAAGTGACGTGCCGCTTCACCCATGTCTATCCGGACGGGCCGGCGCCTTATTTCACGTTCCACGCACTCGGCCGGCACGGCGCCCTGCTCGAACAATGGCAGGCGATCAAGGACGCGGCGAGCGACGCATTGATCGCAGCGGGCGGGACGATCACGCATCACCACGCGGTCGGGCGCGACCATCGCCGATGGTATGACCGTCAGCGCCCGGATTTATTCGCCGCGGCGCTGCGGGCAGCCAAGCAGGCGCTCGATCCGACGGGCATGCTCAATCCTGGCGTCTTGATCGATCCTTAGAACCCCGGCGGGGCTCGATTGGGGCGTGGGATCTTCACCACGGCTGACTGACCGCTTGCCTGCCGAACCCAATAGGAAAAAACCAGGCCCAGAGTCAGGATGATCGCGAGGGCAAGTTCGGCCAAAAGCAGGAGCGTGTATGTGGACAACAGGCGCAGCAATCCGAACTGGACTTCGAAGAGCAGGAGCGCCAAAAAAGCGAAACCCACATAGGCCAAGCCCAGCCGTCCGAGTCCTTCGACGGACATGCGAAGCAAAATCAGCCAGGAAAGCGCCAGGCCGAAGGCGATAAAAGCCTTAGCGCTCAGAAGTGAGAAGCCGCTCAGCATCCACGTCGATAGGGAGTAGTAGGAGGGATTTAGCGTGGCAAAGACGAAAAATGCGACGAGCAGAAATCGCGCCGCAACGCTGGCTAGAGGCAGCTTTTTGCGGACGGAGGCATGGTTTTTCATGACGCCTGGTCAATGAGGTCGATGAAGGCGGCGCGGCGAAGTTCGGCGAGGACAGAATCGAGGGCAACGCGCCGTTCAGCCTTCTCCCGCCAGCTTTCCAAACCTTCGCGCAAACGGCCGTCGAGCTTGGTTACGAGCTGCACGGCCTGGCCCAGATTGTGATTGGCAATATCCGCCGATAGTTTCTGCAAGGTTGCCCGATGTTCGGCACTGATTTCCGGCTCGGCCAATCCCAAAAACTGGGTCAATCGAAATGCGGATTTGCGTGTATTTCCGCCAATATCCGTGAACAGCCCATCTGTCTCGAACTCGGCCAGCTTTGCCTGAAAGTCGCGGCGAAGGTCCTCTAGGCTGGGAACCCCTGTCACGGCCTCGACGAGCAGTCTATCGAGTAGCGGCCCTATTTTCGAATGTTCACCCATCATGCTGATGCCGACCGCGAGCGCCGTATCGAACGGGGTAGAGCGCTCCGCCGCCGCAGTCACGAATTGAACCGCCACGAGCAATGTCGTTGGGTTCACGGCATCCGTGCGGCCTTGGCTTGGTGGAGCCAGGCGCGTTTCAAGGCGCTTCACAGCCAGCTCAATCGCATCGAGTTTGTCGGAGCTGTTCTGAGGCAAGCCTATCGGTCCGAAAAATACAGCAATGCCCACCAGGAAAATCGCCATGATGGAAAGCGCGTGCACAGAACGGGCATATATTTTCAGACTGGTCAGCGAGAACAGATTCCGCGCGGCAGATTTTCCGGCCCGAGCGATGGTCCAAAAAAGGGCGTGCAGAAAGTCCATGATCGAGCGCCTCGACGTGGCATTGATCAAGCGAAGCACGATCTGGTTCTGGGAATTGGGAGTGGTGCTGCGATCTTCCCCGGGAGGCAGCTCAGCTGAGCCCTCCATCGTCTAACCTCTATGTTCCGCTGATTTTCCCCACAGGGATTTCAAGGCGTCCAATGCTTGGCGCACCCGCTTTTCGAGATCCGAGCCGGTGAACGGGTTCGTCCAGAGCGGCGGTGGAGCCGCGAAAACATCTGGATCGAGTGCCGTATCGGTCGATTTGATCATTACGATCTCGTCGCAAGCGGTTCGGAAGCCGTCGATCAATGGGAACTGCTGAAAGAACGATGTGCGATAATCGCGCGGATCGAGCCCTCGCAGCCGAAGCGCTTCGGTTGCCGCCTCACTCATTCCGATAGAGCGAAGGCTGACCGCGTTGTTCGGGCACATGAAGCCGCGCCTCCGGCAGAACCGGCAATATGGCCAGAGCCGATTTTCCCGATGCAAGCTCGGCAAGGG
The DNA here is from genome assembly GCA_963731855.1 of uncultured Alphaproteobacteria bacterium. Classification (GTDB taxonomy): domain Bacteria; phylum Pseudomonadota; class Alphaproteobacteria; order Rhizobiales; family Rhodomicrobiaceae; genus R-RK-3. Next base: position 112,315 of record CAVSXH010000011.1, read on the forward strand.
CGGAAGCCGCTTTGACCTGCTTCACTACTATCCGGTCTTTGAACCGATACGCCTCGATGAGCGCCTCGGCAATGGCCAGCGTGTCCGACGTTGCGAATACTTCGATAGTGTCACTGTTAAGAGCGAAATCGCCGAAGTTCTCCTCCGTGCGCATTGTGTTCACCGAGAGGGCCGCGCATATCGAAACGCCGGTAGAGGTGGTCGCGATCTGTGCAGCACCTGCAGCCTGAATGCGAGACAACTCGCCGCGCGTAAGCAGCCCGATCCCGGAACGGTCAGCCGCAACCGCTGCAACGAGATCGGCGCCGGTCTTGATCTTGATATCTGGGCGATTCAGCCAGTTACGGGTCTTGAGGTTGGTCTCCGCCCACCTTTCGAACCACGCGGCGGTGGGATCGGCGACGTAGATCGCATCCAGCTGAAGAGAGTCTTCATCTCCGATTCCGCGCGAACTTGCTGCGGCAAGACCGTCGCCGCCGCCAGGCTCACACCGATGATCAGGGCAGCAGCTCGTTTGCTCAAACCGGGCCGTCTATTGAATACACGCATTTTTTACCTTCAAACGATCAAGACGTTACGGATCGATCTTGTCTGCGCGGCAGGACGACCGCGGTTCCGGTGGCTCTCATCTTGAGCACCTTTTTACCGGCTGTATGCACTCCGCGAAGCAGCTCGAAATTGGTCGACAGGATGGCGTCGGCCCCCAGCTTGCGGCCCTTCAGGCCCAGTTCGCGCAGGAGCTTTTCCAGCGCGACGTCTGCTGCGGCGTTCTCTGCGGGCGGTTCAGCTCGGACAAATGCTCCCAGGCCCGCGAACAGGTCGTTTTCCTCGTTTTCGGGGCAGACGACTTCGGCAATCACGATGGCGATAGGCTCGCCTGCATCGCCCCCGACTGTCGGCTGCATGGTGACGACCGGGCGGAGACCGTCGGATGCGCGCTTGACACGTTCTTCATTCATGGGGCGGCTTTGTCCCGTGTTCATTCAATAAGTCCCGCGATGCTGCGTTCTCAACCGACTGCGCGCTTGGGCACGGCGCGAGGCAATTGTGTTCAGTTGAGTGCGGTAGCAGATCAAAGTGAATCATTTGCCACGGTCAAAATTACAATACTGACAATAAGTTTAGAAAAACACTAAAACGACGTCAAATTCTACAATTTTAGCAATAAACACAATGTAAAGACTTACAGAACATACTGTCACTTCACGGATATTTAAGGTTGATGGATTACTAGCGGGGTCGCTTAAGGTAGTTTTCCAGTGCGTCGCCGAATTTGAGTGAAGGTGAAAAGTGGTTGAGATGTTAAACGGAAATTCCGCGGCGGATGGCAGCAGGAACGGTTCCGGCAATAGCGCGACAATTTTTGATTACATGCGCCTGAGGGCTGCTGAAAGCCGTTATCTCAACAAAGAAGACGAATGGAAAATCATAGATAATGCGATTTTTCAACTCGGTCTGCGGCCTGTGGACGCCAAGAGTTATTTGGTAGGCGCCGCTGTTTGCGATGGGTTTTCAACGGAGTCGCTGGTTAAGCGCACGCTGTTAGACATCGCTCGTGGACTGCGCAAGCGCTCGGACAGCATCCCGAAAGAGAAGTTCGAGTTCATGGTCGAGTCCGCGCTTGGTCTGGCCAACAACGAAATCGCCCGGGAAGAAGCGGAAGACCTCGTCAAAGCCGCCTGCGATCTCGCTTCCCTCAAAGCGGGGCGGAGCGGCATTCTGCGTTCGCGGCGGTGGTATCGGGCATCCGGTTCCAGCAAACAAAAACAACATCAGCCCGAGTAGCGAAGTCAGTCATGGCCCCCACGAATTTTCTGAACTGGCTCGGCTCCATATCCTTCGACGTGGCATTCATCCTCGTGCTGCTGCCGTCCATTCTGTTCGCCATTCTGGGGACGTTGATCGTCAGGGCGATCTTTGCCGGACGGCTGACCCAGAGCAGCGCCGTAGGCCCGACGAAAAACCAGGTCTCCGCGCAGATTTATGCGGTCGTGCTCGGCTTCATCCTCGTCTACGGCTTTTCCGAGTTCAATGATGCCAAGCAGAACGTTCAGAAGGAAGCGGCAATGCTGGGCCGGCTTATGGCCCAGGCGCATCTGGCGGGCGATGAGGCCGGCCAGTCGATCATTGCCGCCGCTCGGGGGTACTCCGAAACGGTTGCGGTCAAAGAATGGCCCCTGATGGCGCATGGCGGCGAAAGCCCCGAAGCGCTGACTTGGTTGCGCAAGCTGGACAGCTCCGTTCTGACCGCGGGCGGCACTTCAGATGGCGCATTGATCAAAATGCGCCTGTCTACGATGCTGGACGAGGTGATTAGCAGGCGCGTCGACCGCATATCGGCCGCGCCCGATCCCGCCCTGGCCGATATCATTTTCGAGCTCCTGCTGGTCGGCGCTCTCCTCGCCATCACCACGGGCTGGTTCCTGCGCGGACCGAGCGTCTTCGTGCACCTGATATTGGTGACCATGATCTCCAGTTCGGTCATCACCATGATGGTGCTGTCGGCGCAGCTGCTCTACCCGTTCAGCGGTCCGGTTTCCATCTCGCCGGAACCCTTTCTTTCACTCGCGAAAGCGCGCGAGGGCTAGACCCGCATGTTCGGTCCGATCAACTTCCTGCTGCGCTGGCTTTTCACGCTCTTCCTGGTTTTTTCGACCTACAATCCCGGCGGACGCTCCTTCTTTCATTGGGCCAAGAGCGGCGAAGAGCCGGCGACAATGGTGGCCGTCACCGCAATCATGCTCATCGCGGCCTATGCGTTTCTGATAAGGAGCACATGGCGGTCGATCAGGTGGATCGGTGCCCTCCTGGTGGGTATATTTCTCGCCCTCTTCAATGTCATGCTGGTCGATCTTGGCCTTGTGACGGTTTCGGCCGAAGGGGTCGTCGCGGTGATGTGCCTTGCGTCGATTGCCACGCTTCTTGCCGTCGGCGTGTCCTTCTCGGCGATCCGCGCGCGCCTGAGCGGCCAGATCGACTCGGACGACGTCGGGCGCTGAGCAGCAAGCGCGAACATTCACGACAATATTGAAGATAATTGACGCGGCGTTGGTAAACAACACAGTATTGCTGTGCGAAATCGATCCGACGCGTTGCTCAAAGTTGCAAGTATTAGTTATGAGAATTGCAATCATTGGCAGGCAAGATACCTTTCTCTTCAACCCGGTTCCCGAAATGGGTGGGCATGAGACGGTCATCTCAAATCGGATTTGGCGCCTCCGTCGGACTGGCGATTTTTTCGGCGTCTTTTGTCACGGACGTTTCGTCAGAACGCAAGTGGTCCTCTTTCTGGCCACAGGCGAGCGCCGGAATATCGAACCTGACCGCTCTGATCCCCTATGCATCGGAAATGCCCGATTGGTCTGACCGCCGGACGCTCCCCGATAAAATCCGCCGCCGGGACCTTTTGAACCGCGTTCATCAGAAACTCAGCCGCGCATCGGAACCGGTCAATTCAATCCTGCCCTGAGAGAGAACCCCAGCATGACGCCCGCATTTTCGGCGAAAGCCGCCGCCCTGATCGCATTGCTCGCAAATGGTCCGGCTCTTGCCGAGAGTGATGGCCGGCTTGCCGCCGCAAGCGCGATGGATATCGCAGCGCCCGTGGCGGAGGCCGCCATCGCCGCAGGTTCAAGCGCGATGCATCTCGCAGCCCCGGTGTCTGAGGGCGCCATCACAGCGGGCGCGCATGCCGCCGGCGCAGGCGAGGGGACGGAGGTAAAGTTCGCCAAGCCCTCCACCGAACCATTGGCCACCCATAAGGATGGAATCGCGCACTTCGTTCACACAACGACAATACAGCCGATCATAAGAGTGGCTCGGGATGTCGGCGAATGGATCGCTTCAAGCTCCAGCGCGGCGGCAATCGCGGCGCAGAACACCGGCCAATGGATTGCGGAAAGCTCGAACTGCGTGGCGAGCGCGGCGCGGGATACGAGCGAATGGATTGCGTCGAGCTCGAACAGGGCCTTGCTCGCGCTTCAGGACATGGAAAAATGGGCGGCGGCGACCGCGAGCGCTGCCCGCAACACAAGCGATTGGGTCGCCGCGAAATCCAGCGCCGCGGTATCCACGACCCAGGACACCGGCGCGTGGATCGCCACGAACACAAGTGCTGCGGCTAGCGTGGCGATCGGCGCTGCGTCGCATACTTTTGGCGGCCTCTCCCTGCTGGAGGACTGGTCGGTCAGCATCATAAAGCAGGTGGAAAACCACCTCCGGGCCGATCCCGACAGCGAATTCGCAGTCCTGGTCAAGGAAAGCGGTTTCGTGCTGGCGGACGTCAAGGTCGGCGTGGGGATCATTCCGGAACTGGCCGTGACGTTCCGGCACGAAGAGGACCTCACCCCCGAGGAACTGCACGCGTTCAAAGCGAATGTGGAAGCCTACGTGAAAAAAGCTCCAGGGCCGGTAGGCTATTTTGAAGGCCTCCTGCTGCGCCGGCTCCTGAAGGCTGGCGAGTATTCCGGCGGGATGCGCATCAGCGAAGTGCATGTGGACGTATTTCCGCTGCCTGGGCTGGAAGTCTTTTTCGACCCGTTCAGCTTTGAGGAAGACCAAAAAAAAATGCTGGTCGACGCGTATGGTATGGCGAAAGAGGAGAAGGGCGATTTGAAATCCATCGAAGATCGGATTGCAAAGATCGAAGCAATGCTCTCGACACAGCCAGATGAGAAAAAAGATTGAGGGCACGCCAGCGACTATCGGTCTTTGGGGCCTAAGCAGGCATTCCTTGGCTGCCCAACGAATGCCTGCTTAGACTCCTTTGTTTTCGCAGAGTTTTTCCCAAAACCGGGAAAGGCCACTTTTAGAAACTCTGCTTAGAGCTTGTTCGGGTTAGGTGGAGTGGCTGCCGCACACTCAGTCGTAATCCGAAGGCGGGCCTGTTCGGGTGGGAATGGTTGCCTCACCCTCAATCGTAATCCCCGAAGGCCGGGATCCAATACTCCGCAGCGATCCCGGTGACTACTGAATCCCGCCCCCGCGGGGATTACGAAAAAGCGTATTCACCTAATCGGATCATTCTCTAAGGGGAAATACATCGCCGATGTCGCCTATGGTTGCCATTGCGGAAAATCTCCTATTGATCGTCGCATTGCCGTGGCTCGTCAGCGATGCCGCGCGCGATCTGGTGGCACGCATAGACAATCGCGGCATGTTCTCGATCCCCTTTTGCCGGAGCCTGGCCGTCGCTTGCGGCGGCGTACTGGCTATCGCGACGGGCGTGCTTGCGGGCCTTCAGAATGAGATATCGGTTGCGAGCATCTGGGACCTTTCAGGTTTTTGGCATGGGGGCCGGTTTCTCGTTGTTTTGGAGAGATACGCTGAAGATTTGTGGTCCCTGGCACCAGAGCACGATTGCGCCCAAGCAACTCCTCTTCGCGCAATTACTGTTCGTATCGGCAGCCTTGCTCGCGGTTCTGAATTTTGGCATCGCTGTGATGGGATGGCGCTCCCCGGCGGCCTTGCGAGGCTTGATTGCGCATCTGGTCATCACCGTTTCGGTATGGCTCGTCCTGACGGTCAGAGGTCTCGCGGCAATCTGGGTTTTGCATTGGCTGAACTTCTGGGTTCTCCTTATCCTATTGATCGTACTGGAAATGCGGCGGCGGGAAGAGGCAACCACCCGTCTTTCATTTTAATGCGACCCAGCCCGCAGGGCTCATCTGCGCCGTCGCGGGAGGGCCGGGCCGGGGCGATCGTGCTCGGCTGCGCCGGCATGGCGGACCTCGCGGCCAGCCTCTCGGCGGAGCATGCTGCCGGTGGGTCGATGGCGTCGCTGCGGCGGCGAAACTGGCCGAAGCGCTCAGCATGCTGCGCTTAAGGACTCAAAGCTCGACGCCTAGGCGTCGCCTCGCACCAAAGAGCCCCGCCTGCTCAAAACCCGGCGTTTACGGCCAGGATCAACCGCCTCCGCGATTGCTCCGCTTATAGAACCCGTCTCCCCATCGCTTGACCGGCGGAAAGTTTTCCGCCTTTCATGGCTGCAAACCATCGGGGGAGGAATTCGTGCTGCAACTCGCGCAGAATTTGGGACGGCTTGGCGACGAGAACGCCTTCACGGTGCTGGCGCGTGCGCAGGCTTTGGCGGCGCAAGGGCGCGACATTGTCAATCTCGGCATCGGCCAGCCGGATTTCCCGACGCCGCCGCATATCGTCGAGGCGGCGGTGAAGGCGCTGCGGGACGGCCATCACGGCTATACGCCCGCCATGGGCATCGTGCCGCTCCGCGCGGCGGTGAGCGCCGATATCCGCCGCCGCCTCGGTGTCGAGGTCGATCCCGATACGATCGTGATCGTGCCTGGCGGCAAGGTGACAATGTTCTTCGCGGTGCTGATGTTCGCCGAGGCGGGCAAGGAGATCATCTTCCCCGATCCCGGCTTCCCCATCTACAAATCGCTGATCTCCTACAGCGAGGCGACGCCGGTGCCGCTGCCGATCCGCGAGGAGAACGGCTTCGGCTTCTCCGCCGACGAGCTTTTGTCGCGCATCACGCCGAATACCAGCCTGATCATCGTCAACACCCCGGCCAACCCGACAGGCGGCGTCACGCCGCCCGAGGAGATCGAGAAGCTGGTGAAAGGGCTGGAGCGCTGGCCGAATGTCGCCATCCTCGCCGACGAGATTTACGGCCAGATCACTTTCGACGGGCTGCGTCACGCGAGCCTGCTGAAATATCCGCAGCTCCGGGACCGGGTGATCCTGCTCGATGGCTGGTCGAAGACCTACGCCATGACGGGCTGGCGCATGGGCTATGGCGTCTGGCCGAAATCGATCGTCGATACGGTCCGCAAGCTGGCCACCAACTGCCATTCCTGCGTCAACGCCTCGGCGCAATGGGCGGGCATCGCCGCGCTGGAAGGTCCGCAGGACTGCGTCGCCGAAATGAGCGCGGCCTTCGACGAGCGCCGCACCTTTATCGCGGGAGCGCTGAACGCCATTCCGGGGATGCGCTGCGTGCTGCCCAAGGGCGCGTTCTACGCCTTCCCGAATGTCTCAGGCACCGGATGGAACGAGCGCGCGCTGGCCAAGGCGCTGCTGGAGGAGGCCGGCGTCGCGGTGATCGCGGGTTCGGATTTCGGCGACGAGGGCAAGGGCTTCCTCCGCCTGTCGAGCGCGAACAGCATGGAGAACATCGCGCGGGCCGTGGACCGGATCGGCAATTTCCTAGCTAACCGCAAGCCGGGACAAGGCGAAGCCATGGCTTAGGGGCCGAGCCTGCTGCTACCCCAAAGTTGATCGGCACCCGAGGAGCCGGGCTTAGCCAGCGCGGCTGAAACGCTCCTGTGACCTGATCCGCGCCCTTGAAGCTTCCACCTCCCGATCGCGCGGTGGTGCGTTCGTGACAAGCGAATCGAGCAGTTCGTGCGCTGCCTTGGTGATTTCATCCACCGCGCGGTTGAACGCGCGTTCATTGGCTTTGGACGGCCGAGCGAACCCGCTCAGCTTTCGTACGAACTGGAGCGAAGACGCATGGATCTCGTCCTCGGTGGCGGGTGGCTCGAAATTATGCAGGGTCTTGATGTTCCTACACATGGATTGCCTCTCTGCAAGGCCCGCGGGTGACGCGGATTGAAGATTTGAGCTGTGTCAGTGGCTTTCTGTCCAACGATGTCAGCTCGGGTTAAGCGGAATATAGGCTAGCCACGCAACACCAAACAAGGGTTGGGTCTTGATGGCAACGATCCGATAATCACCGCGCGACATCACGGAAACTCAGCTTGACAGTCAGCGAAAATGGCGTTCTCTTTGCAAGAACAAAAAGAGAACGAACCTGTCATGTCGCCTTACCAAATTCTTAACGTCCGCCCGCACCCCACCCAGAAGAATGTGGTCCCTTGGGTCTCGCAATACGACCCTCGGCGACTGCTTGTCGCGGGCTTTCATGAATTGCACGGCATGTCTCCGGGCGATGAGACTGTAACGCTCGCTTTTGCCTTGTCCCTTGCGGCGCGCGCTTCCGGCAACGCTAAAAGCCTCTGCTTCTGCAGCGCGGGCGGCGAGGCGCAGGAGCGCGGCGAACTTTACGGGCACGGGCTTGCCGCGCTCGGGATCGAGCCAAACTGGGTGCTGCTGATCGCCGCTGCGAGTGAAAAGGATCTGCTCTGGACGCTGGAGGAGGCGGTCGCATCGGGCGCTTTCGGCGCTGTGGTGGGCAGTCTCGGCCCCAGGGAGCGCCTCTATGGTTTTGCGGCAAGCCGCCGCCTTAAATTGCGTGCCGCAGTCAGCCGGACGCCGCTTTTCCTTCTCCGCCACCGGTCGAATGGCGGGGCGACCGCTGCACAGGGCCGCTGGACAGTATCGGCCTTGCCGAGCTGGTCCGAGGGAGAACACGCCGGCTATGCGCTCCTAGGGCCGCCGCGCTTGCGGCTCACCTTGGAGCGCATGGGAGGTTCGCCGCCACAAAGCTGGGAGATGGGATTCGATGGCACGGGTGATTTCCATATGGCTGCCCTTCTGGAAGACCGAGCGGCTCGAAAGACAGGGCGGCGGCGTCAAGCTGCATGAGCCGGAGCCACTCGCGGTCATTGCCAAGGGCAAGGGCGGCAAGCGTCTTCTTGCGCTCAATGCAGGCGCGCGGGAGGCTGGATTGCGGAGCGGAATGCTGCTCACCGATGCTTGCGCGATGCTCCCCTCACTCGCTACGGCGCCGCATAAGCCGCAAGCGGAGTGGTTGGAGCTGAAACGGCTCGCCGCCTCCTGCAACCGCTTCAGCCCCTGGACCGCGCCAGACGAGCCGGACGGGCTGTGGATCGAAGCGACGGGCCTCGCCCATCTGTTCGGCGGCGAGGACATGCTGCTGCGCCGCATTCTGCATTATCTGCATGGCCTCGGCTTCACCGCACGCGCGGCCATGGCAGGAACGCCCGGCGCGGCCTGGGGCCTGGCGCGATTTGCCAAATCGACATGCCTTATCGTTCCACCGGGGGAAGAGGCCAGCCATCTCGCCTCTCTGCCGGTGACGGCCTTGCGGATCGATGCGGACAGCGCCGCGCTGCTCGTCAGACTGGGCTTGACCACCATCGGCCAGATCCTCCATATCCCGCGCGCCAGCCTGAGGGCGCGGCTGGGCAAGGCGATCACCTGCCGTCTCGATCAGGCGCTTGGGCGGCAAGGGGAAGCGCTCTCGCCGCTAATGCCGGAGCCGGTCTATGCCGCGCGCCTCGAATTCACCGACCCGCTCACCGCCATGGAAGGCTTGGCCCAAACGGCCCACATCCTTATCGACAGCGTTGCCGAAAAGCTCAAGGCAGACGGCAAGGGCGCGTGCCGCTTTTCTCTGGTGCTGTTCGATACGCAAAACGGCCGGACCGAGATGAGCGTCCGAATGGCAAGGCCAAGCTGCGAGCCAAAGCATATCGGCCGCGTCTTTAGGGAAAAGCTGGCGGCGCTCGAAGGCCGGTTCGACCCGACTTTGGGCTTCGATGCCGCCGCGCTCTACGCCATGCGCGCCGAGCCGCTGCGGAACCGCCAGACCGATCTCCTGAACAATGTCTCCGATGCCGGAGACGGCTGTGAGCGCATCGCGCAATTCCTTGACCGGGTTACGGCTCGCCTCGGAGAAAAGGCCGCGACGCGCTTCGCCTTCGAGGAGAGCCACTGGCCCGAGCGGGCCGCCTCGCATGTGGCTGCCAGTGCTGCGCCCCAAACCGCCAGGGCCGTCGCCGCCCCTGCCTTTTCCGAACCGCGCCCGCTCCTGCTGCTGGCGCGCCCCGAGCCGATCGGCGTCATCGCCGTCGTGCCGGATTATCCACCCTCCAAATTCGTTTGGCGCCGCTGTCATCACAAGATCGCCAAGGCGGAGGGTCCGGAGCGGATTTCACCCGAATGGTGGTCTGGGGAGGAGAAAATCCCAACGGCACGCGATTATTACCGGGTAGAGGATGAAAAGGGCCAGCGCTTCTGGCTTTACCGAGAACGCATTTATGACAAGCCGGAGGAGCAGCGCTGGTTCCTGCATGGGCTTTTCCCATGATTGCCTACGCCGAACTGGTTGCCGCCAGCAATTTCAGTTTCCTGCGCGGCGCGTCGAAGCCGGAGGAGCTGGCCGTTGCCGCTGACGCGCTCGGCTACAAGGCGCTCGCCATTTGCGACCGTAACACGGTGGCAGGCGTCGTCCGCGCCCATAAGCCTGCCAAGCAGCTTGGGCTCAAATATATCCCTGGCTGCCGCCTCGTATTGCAGGATGGGCGGGGTGATCGGACCGAGTCCCCAAAGGTCTCGCGTTCCTTTGGCGTCGTCCCGGCCCATGAGCCGGGACCCACTCGCATTAAAGCAAAGGATGAGGTTGCTGAAATGCAAGTGGGTCCCGGCTTGGCCCATCGGCCAACCGGGACCACGCCGAGGGATGTTACGACGGCGTACCAACCCCTCGAAATCGCCTGCCTGCCCACGGATCGGGAAGCCTGGGGACGCCTATGCCGCATGCTCACATGTGGCAACCGCCGCGCGCCCAAGGCTGAATGCTATCTCTGGCTCGATGATCTGATCCGCCATGCCGAAGGGCAAATTCTCATCCTGCTGCCGCCTCGGGAGATGCCGCCGCAAAGCTTCGCGGAAACGGCGTGGGATCTTGCCAGCCGGTTCCCTGGCCATGTCTTCATCGGCGCGGCGCTCGCGTTTGACGGGCAGGATGCAAGACGCCTGGCGCGCCTATCTGAACTGGGCGCTGAAACCGGCGCGCCTATGGTCGCGGTCGGCGACTGTCTCTATCACACTCCTTCCCGCAAGCCGCTTCAGGACGTTGTTACCTGCATCCGCGAGAAATGCACCATCGCCGAGGCTGGCTACCGGCTGCAGCGCAACGCCGAGCGCCACCCGAAACATCCGGCAGGAAATCGCGCGCCTCTATGTGGGCTATGAGGATGCCGTTGCCCGCACGGTGAAGATCGCCAGTCGGTGCCGTTTCTCACTCGACGATCTGAAATATGAATATCCCGATGAGCCCTATGAGCCTTTCGCTTCGCCGCAAGAAGCGCTCGTCCATCACACGATGGCAGGTTTGCAGGAGAGGTTTCCGGGTGGCGCGCCGGAGAAAATCAGAAACCAGGTAGCCAGTGAACTGGAGCTGATCGAGCGGCTCGACTATGCGCGCTATTTCCTCACGGTCTTCGACCTGGTCCGCCAAGCCAGAAAGAAGGACATTCTCTGCCAGGGGCGCGGCTCAGCCGCCAATTCCACAGTCTGCTATTGCCTCGGCGTCACCGGCGTCAATCCGAGCGAGATCGATCTTCTGTTCGAGCGCTTCATCTCCGCCGAGCGCGGCGAACCACCCGATATCGACATCGACTTCGAGCATGAGCGGCGCGAGGAGGTCATCCAGTATGTCTATGAAAAATATGGCCGTGACCGCGCCGGCATCGTCGCCACCGTCATTACCTATCGGGCCAAGAGTTCGATCCGTGAAGTCGGCAAGGTGCTCGGGCTGTCGGAGGAGGTGATCAGCGCGCTGTCGGGCATGATGTGGTGGTGGTCATCGGGCGGCGTCGAGGACAAGCACATCCGCGAAGCCGGCCTCGATCCGAGCGACCGCAATTTGCGCCTCGCCGTGCGCCTTGCCCGCGAGCTGACCGGCTTTCCGCGCCATCTCAGCCAGCATACGGGGGGCTTCGTCATCACGCGCGGCATCCTCGAAGACATCGTCCCCATCGGCAACGCCGCCATGCCGGACCGCACCTTCATCGAATGGGACAAGGACGATCTCGACCAGCTCAGCCTGCTCAAGGTGGACGTGCTGGCGCTGGGAATGCTGACCTGCATCCGCAAAAGCTTCGATCTGCTGACATCGCATTACGATCGAAAATTGGCGCTTGCCGACGTGCCCTGGGCCGATGAGAAAGTCTACGACATGATCTGCAAGGCCGACACGGTCGGCGTCTTCCAGATCGAGAGCCGCGCGCAAATGTCGATGCTGCCGCGCCTTCGCCCCCGCGAGTTTTATGACCTCGTCATCGAAGTGGCGATCGTCCGCCCCGGTCCCATTCAAGGCGACATGGTGCATCCTTATTTGCAGCGCCGCGAAGATCCCAAAAAAGTAAACTACCCAAGCGAAGCTTTGAAAGAGGTGCTGAAAAAGACATTGGGGGTGCCGCTCTTCCAGGAGCAGGCCATGAAAATCGCCATTGTCGGCGCAGGCTTCACGCCGGGCCAGGCCGACGCGCTTCGCCGGGCCATGGCGACCTTCCGCCATGCAGGCACAATCCAGACGTTTAGCGACAAATTCATCGAAGGCATGGTGGCGAAAGGCTATGAGCGCGAATTCGCCGAACGCTGCTTCCGCCAGATCGAGGGCTTCGGCGAATATGGCTTCCCCGAGAGCCATGCCGCCGCTTTCGCCCTGCTGGCCTACGTCTCCTCCTGGATCAAATGGCATTTTCCCGACGTCTTCGCCTGTTCCCTCTTGAATTCGCAGCCCATGGGGTTCTACGCGCCCGCCCAGATCGTCCGCGATTTCCGCGATCATGGCGGCGAAGCCCGGGAGGTAGACATCAACCACAGTTTCTGGGATTGCACGCTGGAACCCCGCAAGCGGCCCTTGCCCATTCCCTTCGATCACGGGGAGAAGGGCAATAGACACGCCCTGCGGCTCGGTTTCCGCCAAGTGAAAGGAATTGCGGAGGAGGAGGCAAAGAAGACCGTCGAAAACCGCGACACCGGTTACCGCTCGCTCGACGATTTCGCCGCCCGCAGCGGCCTTCCCGTCCGCAAGCTGAAGACGCTCGCCGAAGCCGACGCCTTCCGCTCCATCGGCCTCGACCGGCGGCAGGCGCTTTGGGCCGTATCGCGCTATGCCGAGACCGGCACCCCTGCTGCCATGCTCGCAAGCCTGCCGCTGTTTGCCGCGGCGGCCAGCAGCCCGCTGGCACACGAGCCCGAAGTCAGCCTGCCCCTCATGGCGCTGGGCGAGCATGTTCTGGCCGATTATATCGCCATCCGCATGTCGCTGAAGGCGCATCCGATGGCGCTGCTGCGCGAGGATTTTGAGCCGCGTGGCTTTCTGCCGACCGCCGCCTTGCGCGGCATCCCCTCCGGCCGGATCGCCAGGACCGCCGGCATCGTGCTGATCCGGCAAAGGCCCGGCACCGCATCGGGCGTGATCTTCTCCACGCTGGAAGACGAAACCGGCATCGCCAACATCATCATCTGGCCGAAAATCTTCGAGCAATTCCGGCGCATCGTGCTCGGCGCGCGGCTGCTGGGCGTGCGCGGCCAGATCCAGAGCGAACAGGGCGTCATCCATATCGTCGCGCGGGAGCTGTTCGATATGAGCGGGCATTTGGCCAAGCTCGCCGAGAAAGCTCCCGCGGCCGGAGATTTCCTCTCGCCCGGCGACGAGGTGCGGCGCTCGGTCGAGGACGACGGCCGGGCACCCGGCCTGCGAAAGAATGCGTTGCCCCACGACCATCTCGTCACGCAGACTCTGCCGAAGGGGCGCAATTTTCATTGAGCTTCGTCAAAAAGCCGATAAAGGCTCGCTCGTGCCACCTTCGACTCGCGAGTGCTTCGAGTGCCCATCCTAATTCTGCGCTTGCTGTGACCGTCCAAATCGCTTGGACCCCCAGGCGCAAGAGATGAAGAGGCTTTCTCTTTCGCCACTCATGTTCTAATCTCTCGGCAAAATTTCCGAGCGCTGGCAACCCCCGCTCCTTCCTCCGAGGTAATGGATGACGACGCCCTCCGGCGGGGGCCGCGGGCCCCGCGACGAACCCGATTACAGCGACATCAAAAACCGTCTGGACAAGCTGGGCGGCAAGCTCGACAACGTGCAGGGGCGCAGTCCCCCCAAGCCCGAGGGTGACCCGGCGGCCCGCGGCAAGGCTATGAGTTTTGCCTTTCGCCTCGCCACCGAACTCGTGGCCGGCGTCTTCGTCGGCGGCTTCCTGGGCTGGGGGCTCGACCGCCTCCTGGGGACTGCGCCGATATTACTCATTGTATGTTTGCTTTTGGGGGTTGCCGGGGGCCTGCTCAATTCGGTAAGAGCAGCACAACGGATGCAAAAAGACCTTCAGAATGATCGATAGGTGACGGGCGTGACAGCGCAGACTTGGACAGTTGCACAGGCGGATACTCATGGCGCCGCCGCTCCGCACGGCTCGGACGCGGCGCCATGGTGCTGCGCATGGCGGCGGCAGCGGCATCGATCCGATGCACCAGTTCGAGATCAAGCGCTTCATCCCGCTGGAAATCTTCGGCATCGACGTGTCCTTCACCAATTCGGCGCTGTTCATGCTGATCGCCGTCGGCCTGGTCAGCCTGTTCCTGATTTACGCCATGCGCGGCCATTCGCTCGTGCCGGGACGCCTTCAATCGATGGCCGAGCTGTCCTACGAATTCGTCGCCAATATGGTGCGCGAGAATACCGGCACCGAAGGGATGAAGTACTTCCCCTTCATCTTCTCGCTGTTCATCTTCATCCTGACGCTGAACATGCTCGGGATGGTCCCCTATTCGTTCACGGTCACCAGCCACATCGTCGTGACTTTCGCGCTGGCACTGCTGGTTTTCCTGTTTGTGCTGATCGTCGGCTTCGTCAAGAACGGTCCGGGCTTTCTGAAGCTGTTCGTCCCATCGGGCGTTCCGGTGGCGATGCTGCCTCTTATCACGGTGCTCGAAGTGTTCTCGTTTCTCATCCGGCCGATCAGCCTTTCGGTGCGGCTGTTCGCCAACATGATGGCCGGGCACATGATGCTGAAGGTGTTCGCCGCATTCGTCGTCGGCCTCGGCCTGTTGGGCGGCTGGGCGCCGCTCCTGTTCATGGTGGCGTTTACCGGGCTGGAAATCCTCGTCGCCTTCCTGCAGGCGTTCGTCTTCACCGTCCTGACCTGCATCTATCTCAACGATGCGCTGCATATGCATCACTGAAATTCAATTCGAACATCCAATCAAATCCAAGGAGACTTAACATGGACGCAGCAGCAGCAAAGCTCATCGGCGCGGGCATCGCTTCGACAGCTCTCATCGGCGCCGGGCTCGGCATCGGTAATATCTTCGGCAGCTATCTCGCGGGCGCTCTGCGCAATCCGTCGGCCGCTCCCGGCCAATTCCCGAACCTGCTTCTCGGCTTTGCGCTCGCCGAAGCGACCGGTCTGTTCGGCCTGATCGTTGCGCTCATCATCCTGTTCGTATTCTGAGCACGCACTCTCCGAAATCATTTTGCTTGGGTCGGCGAGCCTTCAAAAGGCGGCGGGTACTTGCTGGCCTTGCAGCAATCGATGGAGGCAAACATGCCGCAATTGAACATCAACGACTTCGCGCCGCAATTGGTCTGGCTCGCGATCTCCTTCGTGCTGCTCTATCTGATCATGTCGCGGGTCGCGTTGCCGCGCGTGGGACAAATTCTCGAAGAGCGCAGCAGCCGCATCGCCAGCGATCTCGCGACCGCCGCCAAGCTGCGTGAGGACACGGAGAAGGCGATCGCGGACTATGAGCAGGCGCTCGCCGATGCGAAGGCGCGGGCGCAGGCCATCGCTCGCCAAGCCCGCGACGAAATGACACGTGACATTGAACGTCAGCGAGCCGAAGTCGATCAGACGATCGCGGCGCAGACGGCAGATGCTGAAAAACGCATCAACACGATGAAAGAAGCCGCATTGACCCATGTCGGAGAGATCGCAACCGATACCGCGGAAGCTCTAATTGCCCGTTTACTAGGCAAAACGGTCGCTCGTGGAGAGTTGCAGAGCGCCGTTAACGAAGTGCTTGGAAAGTGACGAAGGTGTGATATGTTTGCTGCTCCCGAACTTTGGGTTCTTGTGTCCTTCGTCCTCTTCGTAGCGCTTCTCGTGTATTATAAAATACCTAACAAAGTGGCTAAAGCATTGGATAATCGTGCCGGCAAGATCCACGCCGAGCTCGAGGAGGCACGTCGCCTTCGCGAGGAAGCTCAGACGATCCTGGCCGATTACCAGCGCAAGCAACGAGACGCCGAAAAAGAGGCAGAAGACATTATCGCGATGGCGCGGAGAGAGGCACGCTTCTACGCTGAAGAGTCGCGTAAGGCACTCGCTGAGTCCTTACAGCGGCGCGTGAGGCTTGCCGAGGAAAAGATCGCGCGTGCCGAGGAGCAAGCGGTTCAAGACATCCGCTCCAAATCAGTCGACGCGGCAGTCGCCGCGGCTGAAATGCTGATCGCGCGCGAACTCAAAGGTAAATCGGCGGAAGACTTGGTGGATAAGAGCATCAGAGATGTCGCCGCCAAGTTGAATTAAAGCTGAGGCTATTGGCCCAGGTCTCGTGGGAGGAGAGGAACTAACCGGGTTCAACGAACCCGGTTTTTTCTTTTGTGGCCGGTTTCCGCCAGGCTTTGAGACTGAAGACGCATTGCGCCCGCCGGTAGCGGCCGCGGCTCCACTGGAGTATTCTCAGGCGAAGCGCGGGTTTTCGCCCTGAATATGCGGCCAAGCAAATACTCAGCGCCTTTGCCCGATGGTCAGCAAATAGTCCCGCTTCACATCCAGCCCCGCCGGAACCGCGTAATGTCGATGATAAGCATCGACATCCTGCTTAAGCGTTTCAACACGGTCTGCATCCAGGCTGACGGCGAGCTGACGTAAGGGCCCAAAGCCGCGCACATACCAATCCCAGATCTCGTCGGGGCTGGCGTGATAGGCATGGTTTACGCCATGTTCGAACGTTAATTCGAACGCACCGCCGAGCAACTTCTCCACATGAGAAGGATCGCCCCATGCCAGTGGCGATACGGCGGACGGCGCTGCATCGCCGTGTCTGCCTATGACGCGGAAAAACTCCGCGACCGAGCCTTCCGGCTCCCAGGTCGCCAGCACAAGGCGGCCCCCGACCGGCAGACGCGGCCCAACTCCACCGCGGCCTGCGCCTGATCGGCCGCAAACATCACGCCAAATGTGGAGATAACTCCGTCGAAAGTCCCGTCCGCGAAAGGCAAACGCTCGGCATCCCCAAGATGAAACTTGATTGGCGGCCGGACATGGGCGGAGAGTTCGCGCGCCGCCGCCAGCAGCCCTTCGGCAATATCGACGCCAATGACCTCGGCGCCCATGCGCGCCGCATTGCGGGCCGACCAACCGGTTCCGGTCGCAACGTCCAGAATACGGTCGACCCTCATGCGCATCCAGCCGCTGCGCCGCATGCTTCAGCGCATCCGAAATCGCAAAACTGACATCGATCATAGTCCTTGCCGCTCTGGTCCCACATGGTTGCCGCCGCCCGGTGATGGGACAGAACAATATCGTCGCTTGTGCTCATATTTGGCCTCCGCTCGCATGCCATCGGAATATCCGCCGCAGATTAAGACCGCTCTTCCCGAAAATATGCTCCATTATTTGTAGTATCCGTGCCGTCGCGGCATGGCCTATCATTGGCCTGCGGCATGCTGGAGGGCGCGATGAAATCTTATGGACAGTTTTGTCCCGTTGCCAAAGCGGCGGAAGTCTTTTGCGAGCGGTGGACGCCGCTGATCCTGCGCGATCTCGCAATTGGCGCGACTCGCTTCTCGGAACTGCAGCGCGGCGTACCGCTCGCCTCGCCTACATTGCTTTCCCAGAGGCTGAAGCAACTCGAAAAGGAAGGCATCGTGCTGCGGCGCATGGCTCCGGGCGGCGGCGTCTGGACCTATCATCTCAGCCCGGCGGGGGAAGAACTTGCGTCCGTCGTCCTGTCGCTCGGGGTCTGGGGCCAGAAATGGTCGCGCCGGGAATTGGCGCAGCACGAGGTCGATCTCGGCCTGCTCCTATGGGCGATGGAGCGCGGCGCAAAACCCGATGCGTTCGGCTCCCGAGCGCATGTCATCGAGCTGACATTCACCGATCAGATTGAGAAAAAGCGCTATTGGTGGTTCCTGAACGAGGCAGGCCGATGCGAGCTCTGCCTCAAAGCGCCGGACCGCGACGCCGACCTGTTTGTCGAAACCACCCTGCCGGACATGATCTATATCTGGCGCGGCGACCTTCCCATGGCGCAGGCGATGGAGGCAGGACGCCTCTCGGTCCACGGGACCAGCCAACTGCGCCAAGCGTTCAGCCGCTGGCTCAGCATCAGCCCGCTCGCTCACGTGGAATCCATGCGCGAGGACGCTTAGAGCGGCGGATCTGAATAGGGAATCGGAAGCGCCGCTCCAGCTTTTTGTTTCAGCATCGAATTTGTCCGAAAACCGCTGCGCACTTTTCGGTCCGATGCTCTAAGGCTCGAGCATCCACGAAAAAGCCGCTGGCTCTAACACCAGCGGCTGCTTATTCGATCGGTAATGGTCGAGTGCGAACGCTACGCAACCAACGCAACTCACGCAACCAAGCCGCCGGCACGCTTACGCAACTAACGTCAATAGCAAGGCGTAGCTGTCGCCTCGCAACTGTTCAGCGCACCTACCCGCGTGCAGGAGATATGCGCATCGCGAGCCCGGCCCCAATTGGCATATTGCTCGCCGTGAACGAAGCGCGCTTCGCGAGTCCAGGCAAACCGGGCGCTGTTGCGTGCAAACCCCAGCACCAGATTGCGCTTGCCGACCGCACGGACGAGAGGCGCAGCTACCGGCAGTGTACGAGCCGTGGCTGTATAATAGCCGTTGTTACCCGTAATCCCGTTTGCTTGGGTGTCGCAGCTCGTCGTCATCATTCTGATCTGCTGATAGGTGCCGGGGCTCTTACCGATCATCATTGGCTGGTGCTCGTCCGATCTATCGTCGTTGTCGTCATTATCATAGAGGCCGCCAGCCTGTGCGCCCGTCGCGATGGCAAGCATGCCGGCAAAAGCAAGTCGCTGTGATCTTCGAAAATTTATTCATTGTATTCTCCCTAACTCGCCCGGGGTGCGCCCGTCGAGCGCCATGGTATCAAACCAGCGCCACCATAGAGGGTTGAAACTGAACGCGATAAAATCGCAGCGTTCATCTGGAATTAATCGATCGGGCAAGGCGCGTCCGCTGAACGCCCAGCGTCGGCGCCGAGAAAAGCACACGCCGGGACGCCGGCGGAGGCACCAATGCCCGACGACGACCTCAATCGGCGGCTTTGCTCTGAGCGGGCGTGAAACGCAGGATCAGGCTGCCGCGCCGCGCGCGTTTCGTCGAGGCGGCGGCGCGGAGCGAAATGCGGCGCACCCTTGAACCGCTCCGTGTCTCCCTGCCGGGCGGCGCGGGCGAGCGAGCGCAGCGCGCCGACGAACTGGTCGAGGCTCTGCTTGGATTCCGACTTCGGTCGGCTCGATCAGCATCGCGCCATGCACGACCAGCGGGAAATACACCGTCATCGGGTGGAAGCCCTCGTCGATCATCGCCTTGGCGAAGTCGAGCGTCGACAGGCCCGTGCCTTTCAGAAACACGTCGTCGAACAGCACTTCATGCATGCAGACCCGGTCGCCGAAGGGCTGGGTCATGACATCCCTCAGCCCGGCGCGGATGTAATTGGCGTTAAGCACGGCGTCTTCGGAGGCTTGCCGCACGCCGTCGATGCCGAAACTCAGCATGTAGGACAAGGCGCGTACGAACATGCCCATCTGGCCATGGAAGGCGACGAGCCGTCCGAAAGGGCCGGTCTTCGCCGGCCCGCCGCATGGTCTTCCACGAGCGCGAATTCGCCATTTTCCTCGCGGATCAGCGGCGAGCGGCGCGAAAGGCGCAAGGCTCTCCGAAAACACCACCGGCCCGGCGCCGGGACCGCCGCCGCCATGCGGCGTCGAAAACGTCTTGTGCAGATTGATGTGCATCGCATCGACGCCGAGGTCGCCGGGACGGACCTTGCCCGCGATGGCGTTGAAATTGGCGCCGTCGCAATAGAGATAGGCCCCTGCCTCGTGCAGTACGGCGGCGATGTCGGCGATCTCCGGCTCGAACAGCCCGCAGGTGTTCGGGTTGGTGATCATCATCGCGGCGACGTCAGGGCCGAGCACATCGCGCACGGCCTGCGCGCATACGGTGCCGTCCGCCTTCGCGGCGACCGCCCGCACCTGGAAGCCGAGCAGCGCCGCCGTCGCCGGGTTGGTGCCATGCGCCGAATCGGGCACCAGCACGACGCGGCGCTTATCCGCCTCGCCGCGCGCCTCGAGCGCCGCGCGGATCGCGATCATGCCGCATAGTTCGCCATGCGCGCCCGGCCTTGGGCGACAGCGCGACCGCCGGCATGCCCGTCAGCTTCATCAGCCAGTCGGACAGCATGGCCATCAGCTCGATGGCGCCCTGGACTGTCTTTTGCGGCTGCAGCGGATGGATGTCGCCGAAGCCGGGCAGCCGCGCCATCTTCTCGTTCAGGCGCGGATTGTGCTTCATCGTGCAGGAGCCGAGCGGGAAAATGCCGCTGTCGATGGAGTAGTTCTTCTGGCTGAGCCGCACATAATGGCGCATCGTTTCCGGCTCGGTGAGACCGGGCAGGCCGATGGCGTCGCGCCGCTCCATGTCGCCGAGGCGGCTTTCGAACGGCTCCGGCTCCTCGAAATCGACGCCGGAGGTTTCCAGCGCGCCGATCTCGAAAATCAGCGGCTCCTCGATCTGCAGACCGCGATTGCCGGTGTGCGTTCCGGGCTGGCCCGCCTTGGCGAAGAATTTGGTCGTCATCTCGGTCATGCAAGCACCTTGGCGAGCGCGGCGGCATAGGCCTCGCGGTCAGCGGATGTGTTGATTTCTGTGGCGGCGACGATGATCAGATCGTCGAGTGCCGCTTCGCCGGGGAAGAGCCGCGAGGCGGGCACGCCGCCGATCACGCCTTCATCGACCAGCGCGTCGATCACCTCCGCGCCGGGATGCGGCGTTCGGATGGTGAACTCATTGAAGAATTGCGGGGTGACGATTTCGACGCCCGGCACCTTGCCTAGCAGGTCGGCCAAGGCTACCGCGTTCGCATGATTGAGCCGCGCCAGCTTGCGCAATCCCGCCTCGCCGAGCAGTGTCATATGCGCCGTGAAAGCGAGCGCGCAGAGGCCGGAATTGGTGCAGATATTGCTGGTCGCCTTGTCGCGGCGGATGTGCTGCTCGCGAGTCGACAGAGTCAGCACAAAGCCGCGCTTGCCCTCCTCGTCCACCGTCTCGCCGCACAACCGACCGGGCATCTGCCGCAGGAATTTCTGCCGCGCCGCGAACAGCCCGACATAGGGGCCGCCGAAATTCAGCCCGTTGCCGATGGACTGCCCCTCGGCCGCGACGATGTCGGCGCCCATCGAGCCGGGCGAGCGCAGCGCGCCGAACGAAACCGCCTCCGTCACGACGACGATCAGCAGCGCGCCATTTTCATGCGCCAGTTCGGCAAGCGCGGTCAGATCGCGCGCACCACCGAAAACGCCGGGATACTGCACGACGATGCAGGACGTCTCGGCATCGATCGCGTCGGACGAAATCCGTGATTGGGCGCGGAGGGCAGCGCCACGACTTCATAGCCCGCATAGCGGCTGATCGTCTCGATCACCGCGCGGTAATGCGGATGCAGATTGCCGAACAGCACGGCCTTGTTACGCTTGGTGATGCGGTGCGCCATCAGCACGCCCTCGGCGGCGGCCGTCGAGCCGTCATACATCGAGGCGTTGGCGACCTCCATGCCGGTCAGCGCCGCGACCTGCGTCTGGAACTCGAACAGATATTGCAGCGTGCCTTGCGCGATCTCCGGCTGATAGGGCGTATAGGCCGTCATGAATTCGGAACGCTGGATGATGTGATCGACGCTGGCCGGCACATGATGCTTATAAGCGCCGCAGCCGACGAAGAACGGCACCGATCCCGCCGGAATGTTCCGCGCCGCGAGCTTGCCGAGCGCGCGCTCGACCGCCAGTTCGCTTTGATGGGCCGGGAGCCCCTCAATCCCATCGAGGAGAAACTGCACGGGCACCGCCTCGAACAGCGCATCGACATCCGGAACGCCGATTTCGGCCAGCATCTGCCGGCGCTCGTCCGCCGTGTGGGGAAGATAGCGCATCAGTCCACCGTCTCCAGATATTCGGCATAGGCTTCCGCGGACATCAGCGCGTCCAACTCGCGCGGATTGCCGATGCGGATTTTCAGGAACCAGGCGTTGCCTTCCGGCTCCTTGTTGACCAGTTCCGGGTTGGCGACGATCGCCTCGTTCACCTCGACGACCTCGCCCGTCACCGGCGCGTAAACCTCGCTGGCGGCTTTCACCGATTCCACTACCGCCGCTTCCTGCCCTTTGCTGAGCACCTTGCCGATCGCGGGCAGCTCCACGAATACGATGTCGCCGAGCTTGTCCTGGGCGTATTCGGAAATGCCGACCGTGCCGACACCTCCTTCGACCCGAATATATTCGTGATCGCTCGTATATTTGATGTCAGCCATTTTTCGTTCCTGACTTGGTCTTGCGGTGGTAGCGGTGCGGGGTGAAGGGCATGGAAACGACGCTCGCCGGATGAGGGGTGCCGCGAATGACCACTGCAAGCCGCGTGCCGATCCCGGCGTGGCTCGCCGCGACGTAGCCCATGGCGATCGGGCCGCCGACGCTCGGCGCGAAGGAGCCGCTGGTGACGCGGCCGAGCGGCTCGCCGCCTTCGGAGACGATTTCGCAGCCCTCGCGGGCGGGCGCGCGGCCTTCAAGGCGAAGACCGACGCGGCGGCGGGCCGGACCGTCGCGCAATTCGCGCTGGATGCGTTCGGCGCCGGGAAATCCGCCTTCGTCGCGGCGGCGCTTGCCGATGGACCAGACGAGTTCCGCTTCCACCGGCGAGGTTGTCTCATCGATGTCGTGGCCGTAGAGGCAAAGGCCCGCCTCCAGGCGGAGCGTGTCGCGGGCGCCGAGGCCGACGGGCTTCACCAGGGGATTGGCCAGCAATGCGCGCGCCACATCCTCGGCGCGGGACGACGGCCAGGGAGATCTCATAGCCGTCCTCGCCCGTATAGCCAGACCGGCTGATATGGCAGTCGATGCCGTCGAATTCGGCGCTGGACGCCGTCATGAATGCAAGCTCGGGCGGCTTTGGGGCAGTGTTCGGCCATGACTCGGGCGGCCGCCGGCCCTTGCAGCGCCAGCAGCGCGCGATCGTCTACGGGCGTGAGCGTCACGCCTTGCGGCAGGCTGGCCGCCATATGCGCGTAGTCGGCATCCTTGCAGGCGGCGTTTACGACGAGCATCAGCCGGCCATCATCTTCGGTGAGCGGCCGAGCGGGTAATCATCAGATCGTCAAGGATGCCGCCGTCCCGGTTGAGAAGCTGCGTATAGCGCTGGCGGCCGAGGCCAAGCGCGGCCACCTCGCCTGGCGTCAGCGCTTCGAGTGCGGCGGCGGTCGCGGCGTGGCTCGGGCCGGTGACGAAAGCCTGGCCCATATGCGAGACGTCGAAAAGCCCAGCGGCATCCCGCGTATGCTGATGTTCTTTGATGAGGCCTTCGGGGTAGGTGACCGGCATGTCATAGCCGGCGAACGGCACCATTTTCGCGCCAAGCTCCAGATGCAGGGCGTGAAGCGGCGTGCGCTTCAGTTCGGTCTTCGTGGAATTGAGTTCAGGGCCGGCCATATCAGATCCGCAACGCAAAGTGGCTTTCGATCCGGAACGGTCCGGACACCAAGCCCCCTCTGTCACTTGACCTGAGAGAATTCACTTCGTCGCGGCGAGTGCCGGACGAAGCTTACCCCGTCGGTGAGCCTGGGCCTGCCCAAGCTGCTTTCCAGAGTGCCGTCTGCGTGCGGTCCTTTTGCCTGAGAGTTTCCGGGGCGGTTGCTCCTTCGGCGCCGGAATGAACCGGTCTCTCCCGCATACGTCGCGCGGCCTGAGTGGTATAGATAGCGATATTATGGACATGGCGCAATGCACTGCGGCACGGATTTACCCAGCTTCCATCCCGCAACCTACCGCGAACCCACGGCGCTTTGATCGAACCCGACATAAACCCGGTAGCGGGCGCCCGGCGCGATCGGCAGAACGATCTCACGCACCTCGGAGAAATACCCGGCAGTGCTGCCGGCGGGAACATTCACCACCACCCGGAGCTTTTCGGTCTTCACCGTAGCGCGGGTGCCGTCGAGCACCGTCACCTTGGCGGGCAGCGACAGCGTGCCGGGCTTGCCCATCGGGCCGAGCAGCACACGGCCTGAGAAACCGTATTTTACCGTAAGGCCGGAGGGTGCAGGAGCGCATTCCCGCGCGCTGTTGGTGATTTCGCCGCGATGCATGACGCCCAGGCTGTCTCCAGCCGTTCCGGGCGCATTGAATGTAACACTCCGGTCCCCGGCGGCAATGTCGAGGGTGGGACAGCCAATGCTCCCCGTCGTCAGACCGCCAGCGTCAGGCTTGCCGGTCTGAGCGGCCGTCAGAAGATTGGCCTGATTGACACCGGCCGGCGCAGGCTGCGGGCTGGCCGCTGTTGCCTCCTGCTTGTCTCCGCCGCCGAACATCCCGCCCTTGAAGGGCGAAGTGAGCTGCGATACGCCGCACGCGCCAAGCGCACCACAGATTGCGCCGACTGCTGCCGCGCGCAAAAAAATACGGTTAAAGGCCGCCAAAACCCTACCCCTCAATTTCCCCCGCGCCTCTCCGTCGCACAACCCTCAACTCTGACTAGCGCCAGATTGCGGATACTGTATGACGTGCTTATTGTTCTAGCTGTACCGAGTTTGCTAGAACCTGACACGCGGTGGGCATCCCGCCTCGCGCCCAAATATTCCAAGGCACTTTAGGAGCCTTATATATTTGACGGCAGCACGTGATCGCCGCAGCTGGAGCGAGGCCTTCCAATATGACCGTTTCTCAAATATCCGAGCAGTCCATCGGGCCGTCAGCTGAGAAACCGCCGCTGACGATCCTGCTTGCCGCGCCTCGCGGATTTTGCGCGGGCGTCGACCGGGCCATTCAGATTGTGGAGCTTGCTTTGCAGCGATTTGGCGCCCCTGTCTATGTGCGCCACGAAATTGTTCACAACCGGACGGTGGTAGAGGAGCTCCGTGCCAAGGGGGCAATCTTCGTGGAAGAGCTGGACGAAATCCCCGATACCGACGCTCCGGTCGTGTTCTCAGCCCATGGCGTGGCCAAATCGGTGCCGGAAGCGGCCGCGCGACGCAATCTGTTTCATCTCGATGCGACCTGCCCGCTGGTTTCAAAGGTTCACGTCCAGGTTGAGCAGCAAAACGGGCGAGGGCTGGAAACGCTGCTGATCGGTCATGCAGGGCATCCGGAAGTCGTCGGCACGATGGGGCAGCTGCCGCAGGGAGCGGTGACGCTGATCGAGACAGCGGCCGATGCGGAGGCTTTCACGCCGCGCGCTCCAGAAAGGCTCGCCTATGTGACGCAGACGACGCTGTCCGTCGACGATACGCGCGAAATCATCTCCATTTTGCAGCGGCGTTTCCCCACCATCGCCGCGCCGCGCAAGAACGACATTTGCTATGCGACCTCCAACCGGCAGGACGCGGTGAAAGCTATTGCGCCGAGGGCCGACGCGCTTCTGGTCGTTGGCGCACCCAACAGCTCCAATTCGGTCCGCCTTGTCGAGGTCGCGCAAAAAGCCGGCTGCACCAATGCGATGCTTGTGCAAACCGTGCGGGATATCCCTTGGGAGCGCCTGACGAATCTGCGCAGTCTGGGCCTGACTGCGGGCGCGTCGGCGCCGGAGCATCTCATTCAGGAAATCATCGCCGCATTCCGCGACGTTTACGACGTGTCAGTCGAGACCATCACCATGGCAACCGAAAACGTGACCTTCAAATTGCCCCGCGCGCTGCAAGACAGCGCAGCTTAGGCTTCCATGGCGGTCTATACCGAGGTTTCGGACGAGGAGCTGACCGAATTTCTGGCGCGCTACGATATCGGCTCGCTGGTCTCGTTCAAAGGCATCGCAGAAGGCGTGGAGAACAGCAATTACCTGCTGACGACCGAGAAAGGCCCCTTCTTTCTGACGCTGTATGAGAAGCGCGTGCGTCCAGGCGATCTGCCCTTCTTTCTCGGCCTGATGGACCATCTCGCCGCCCGCAACATCCCCTGCCCCATTCCCTTGCGCGATCGCTCGGGCGAACCCTTGCAGCGATTGGCAGGAAAGCCGGCGGCGCTCATTGGGTTTTTGCAGGGATATTCAGTCCGGCGGCCCCGGGTCGAACACTGCGCCCGGCTCGGCGAAGCGCTGGCTCGCTTTCACCTGAGCGGCAGCACGTTCCCGCTGAGGCGCGACAACGCCCTCGCTCTGGAAGGCTGGGGGAAGCTGATTGCCGCGACGAGCAGCAGGGCCGATGAGCTGAATGAAGGGCTGGCCGGCGAGATTGCCGGGGAGTTTGCTTTTTTGCGAGGCAACTGGCCGACCGAGCTTCCCGCAGGGATCATCCATGCCGACCTGTTCCCCGATAATGTGCTGTTCCTCGGCGACGAGATTTCCGGGTTGATCGACTTCTATTTCGCCTGCAACGATCTGTTTGCCTATGACGTCGCCATCTGCCTCAACGCGTGGTGTTTCGAGCAGCCTAACACTATCAACGTCACCAAGGCCCGCGCATTGCTGCGCGGCTATGGCGGACAGCGGCCGCTCAGCAAAGCCGAAATTCAGGCTCTGCCGATTCTTGCGCGCGGCGCGGCGCTGCGTTTCTTGCTTACCCGCCTTTATGACTGGTTCCACACCGATGAAAACGCGCTGGTTAAGCCGAAAGACCCGCTGGAATACCGGCGCAAGCTGCGCTTCCATCAGCAGGTCAATTCCGCGAACGATTACGGACTTTGAGCATGGATGAGATAAGGGACGCTAAGCCCGTGATCATCTATAGCGACGGCGCCTGTTCGGGCAATCCCGGGCCGGGCGGCTGGGGTGCGGTGCTGATCTATGGCGATAAGCGGCGGGAAATCAGCGGCGGAGAGCCGCTCACGACCAATAACCGCATGGAACTGCGGGCGGCGGCGGAAGCGCTTGCCGCTCTGAAGCGGCCCACCCGCGCCGAGTTGCATACGGATTCCGAATATCTGCGCAAGGGCATCACCGAGTGGATCACCAAATGGAAGGCGAATGGCTGGAAAACCGCGGCTAAGGAGCCGGTCAAGAACGTCGATCTTTGGCGGCTGCTCGATGAGGCAAGGCGGCGGCACACGATCAGCTGGCATTGGATAAAAGGCCACGCGGGCGAAGTGGAGAATGAGCGGGCCGATGAACTGGCCCGCGCCGGCATGGCGCCTTTTAAGAAGCAGCGATGATCGCAGGCCTCAAGCAAGCCGATGAGTTCTTGTTAGGCGTGGGCCGTATCACGCCCCGAAAATCAAAAGGCTGGCCGCGCGAGGCACGCGGTCAGCCCTTGGCATTCGCTAAGAACCGAGTATCTATCTCCGCCTTTTGCACGGGGACATATTTGCGGCTCGTGCGCTATCGCTGCGTGGACTGCCACTCCAGGAACTTCCGGAACAGATCGTCGCGGCGCTGTTCGGTCATTGTCGCGGCGGTCTCTTGCGGCGCTGAATTGGTGAGGAATTTGGCGAAATCCTGCCTCAGGCGATCCTGGCCGGCGGCCTGGTCGCGAGTATTCGCCGCGAGAAGCTCCTTGGCAGCGCCGAAGCGCTCCCAGCCCGGCAATTCGGCGGCAAGGTTCACTTCCTTCCACTTCGGATGCCGCGGCTTATCAAGGAACTTGTCGAAGTTCTTGAACAGTGCCTCGGTGAATTTCGCCACGCGCCGATAGCGCTCGCTGTTCGGAGGCCAGTTGAATACCGCCAGGACCGCGCCGACGGCGATCGTATCGACGGTCTGACCTTCAGGGATAAGGCCCGGATAATCCTCATGCGTCAGCGTCGCCGGCAGGTAATCCTCCTGCAACGCGGCGGATAAGCCACGGGGATAAGCTTATACTCAGATGGGCTTGCCTTGAGTTTGGCAAAGGCACCGGTCGGCTTGCCGGCGATCAGGATGGTCGCGGCGATCTGACCGCGCTTGAGCGCCTCGATGCCGTCGGCTTGCCCCATATTGACTTCCTGGACCTTGATCTTCAAAGCGTCGAAGATAAGTTGGTTCGAGACCTGGCTGCCGCTGCCTACATCGCTAAAATTGACTTTCTTGCCGTTCAGGTCCTCTATGCTGTTGATGTCGGCGCAACTAGGAGATGCATTTCTTCATTGTGAAGGCGGGTTATGTAGCGCAGCCTGTTCTGCGATGTTGCGGCCGACTTCGCCGGTCTTATTATAGTAACGCAGGATATTCGACTGGGTGATGCCCATATCGACGCCGCGGAGATACAGGATGTCCTTGGTGTTTTGGCCGCCGCCCTTGCCGATCACGGGCAGGACGCGGAGCTTGTCGCCGTCATCGAGCACCGCCGACATATCATAGGTCAGGTACAGATAGGCGCCATTCGGATTGCCCGAAACGATGGTCACCGTATTGGCGTTCAATTCTTCGACGAACCGATCGCGGTCCTGAACCGCCCCACCCGGCTGCGTCTCCGCAACCCGAACGCGCGGTTGCGCTCCGGCGGGCGCCGTCTGAGCCAAAGCGGCGCTGCTGAGAAGAAGCGCACTCGCTGAAAGGAGCATGGATGCTCTGAAGATTGTAACGCATACGTCGCCTCGTGTCTCGTTTCTTGCCTCGGAATGGACGAATAGGAAGAATTTGTGATTATTTTAGGGGAACAATACGCATATGCCCGTCTAAATGCAAAAAAACGTTCGGGAGATGCCTAATTGCCAGCCCCCCTGGTTAATGCTAGCAGAAGCGCTTTCCGCACAGTCTTACCCGCCATGTATGCGGGAGTGAGAGGCCCACATGATCCATTTGACTTTCCCCGACGGTTCCGTTCGCGATTTTCAGGCCGGCATAACTGGCGCCGAACTTGCCGCTTCCATCTCGAAATCACTCGCCAAGAAAGCCGTCGCCATCTGGCTTGACGGTAAGCTTGCCGATCTCGCGGACCCGATCGACCACGACGGCGCCGTGAAGATCCTCACACGCGACGACCCGGAAGCCTTGGAACTCATTCGCCACGACGCCGCCCATGTGATGGCCGAAGCGGTGCAGGCACTGTATCCTGGTACTCAGGTCACCATCGGTCCAGTGATCGAGAACGGCTTCTATTACGACTTCTTCCGCGATGAAAGCTTTACGCCCGATGATCTCGCCAAGATAGAGGCGAAAATGCGGGAGATCATCGCCGCGGACGACCCTTTCACCAAGAAGATTTGGAGCCGGAAGCAGGCCAGGGATCATTTCGCCGCCAAGGGCGAGACCTTCAAGGTGGAACTGGTCGACGCCATTCCTGAAGGCGAGGATCTGAAGATCTACGCCCAAGGGCGAGTGGATGGATCTGTGCCGCGGTCCGCACATGACTTCGACCGGCAAGGTGGGCAAGGCGTTCAAGCTGCAGAAGCTGGCCGGCGCTTATTGGCGTGGCGATCACCGCAATCCGCAGTTGCAGCGCATTTACGGAACCGCTTTCGCCAGGCAGGAGGACCTCGACGCCTACCTCAAGATGCTGGAGGAGGCCGAGAAGCGCGACCATCGACGACTGGGCCGCGAGATGGACCTGTTCCATCTCCAGGAGGAGGCGCAAGGCTCCGTTTTCTGGCATCCGAAAGGATGGACGCTGTTCCAAAGCCTCGTCAATTACATCAGGCGGGTGCAGAACGCGGCCGGATTCGTCGAGGTGAACTCGCCCGACATGATGGAGCGCAGCTTGTGGGAGCAATCCGGCCACTGGGAGAAATTCCGCGAAAACATGTATATCGCGGAGAACTCCCGACGAGAAGGTTTATTGCTGCAAGCCGATGAATTGCCCCGGCCATGTGCAGATCTTCAAGAACGGCCTCGAAGAGCTATCGCGACCTGCCGCTGAAATTCGCCGAATTCGGCAAGGTGCATCGCTTCGAGCCGTCCGGCGCGCTGCACGGCATCATGCGCGTGCGCCATTTCACCCAGGACGACGCGCATATTTTCTGCACCGAGGACCAGCTCCGGGACGAGTGCCTGAAGCTGAACGACATGATCCTGTCGATCTACAAGGATTTCGGGTTCGAGAAGGTGCATATCAAGCTGGCGACCCGGCCCGAAAAGCGCGTCGGCTCCGACGCAGTCTGGGACCGCGCCGAAGCCGCTCTGATCAATGCGATGAAAGGGGCCGGCGTCGCCTATACGCTGAACGAAGGCGAAGGCGCGTTCTACGGCCCGAAGCTGGAATATACGCTGCGCGACGCCATCGGCCGCGACTGGCAATGCGGCACGGTGCAGGTCGATCTGAACATGCCGGAGCGTCTCGGCGCCTTCTATATCGGCGCGGATGGCGAAAAGCATGTGCCGGTGATGATCCACCGCGCCATTTTCGGCTCGCTCGAACGCTTCACCGGCATTCTCATCGAGAATTATGCCGGACATCTGCCCTTGTGGCTCTCGCCCGTACAGGCGGTCGTGGCGACCGTCGTATCGGATGCGGACGGCTATGCGCATGTGGTGGCCGCGGCGCTGAAGCAGGCGGGACTGCGCGTCGAAACCGATCTGCGCAACGAGAAGATCAACTACAAGGTGCGCGAGCATTCGGTCGCCAAGGTGCCGGTGCTGCTGGTGGTCGGAAAGCGCGAGGCCGAGGAGCGGACGGTGTCGATCCGCCGGCTCGGAAGCCAGGCGCAATCCTCGGCGACGCTCGATCAGAGTCGTGGCCGAACTTACCGCCGAAGCGGTGCCGCCCGACCAGCGCGGCGATGCCGGGCAAGCGGCTTCTGGGGCCAAGGCCGCATGACGTTACGCCTGGTAAACATATAATCGTGCGGGGATAGTTGTCCCCGCACCCAAACTCTTCATTTGCCGTTCAGCCGCTCTCTCTGCTAGATCATCTCGCTCCGCGAAAACAGCTTTCGGGGATGGGGCGTTCAAAAAAGTTGTGTGGTACACCATCAAGAGTGGAGAGAAAAATCATGCGTAGCTTAATTGCATTTATGTTCATTGCGATGCTGGCGGTGGCTGGGGCTCCTGGGGCGCAGGCCGATCAGCGGACCGAGGAAGCTCAGGCTCGTCTTTCGGAACTTGGCTATGAGGTTACGGTCGACGGCGTGTTTGGCGAGGGTACCGAGCGTGCCGTGCGCCAGTTCCAGAAAGACCGTGGAATTTCCCCCGTGAATGGCGATCTCAACGACGAGACGCGCGAAGCGCTTTTCTCGAAGGGCGGCGGCGGCAACGAGGGCACCGCTAACAGCAATAAAGTCGGCAATATGCAATGCCGCGACAGCGTCACGGCGACCGGATACCGCCGCATCGGCGAAGGCCGGGCCAAATCCTCCGCGGAACGCGCCTGGTCCAATAAGGTCGCGACCCTCAATGGCTATGGCCTTGCTTACACCGACCTCAAGCTTGCCCGCGAGCAGCAGGTCGTATGCATCAAGGCTTGCGCCGAATGCACGGTTTCGAAGGTCTGCACCATCACGGCCGACCCCTGCCGTCCCAATACCGAGAATTGAAGACGCGGCGCCGGACAAGTATAGCCACCAGCGTAACGTCGCTACAATATAATAGAGAGCAACGGCTAGACCATTATTACTTGAAAAAGTCACTCAGTTGAAGCGTGAGTGACAACTCTCTGAAACTAATAAAATGGCCCGCCGCGTCTGCGTTCGGGCCATTTTGCATTCAGGCCTAAGAATTTCATTAACCATCTCTCAGAGTTTATTTACCATTTCCGGCGATCTTAATTCAAATTTGTCGATTAATGCGACATTTTCAGCGTAGCTTTTTGCAATTATTGGGACTTCGCGTCATGAGACGATACATGCCTTTCCTCGCCGCTGCATTCGCGCGCGGCCGTGCTGACCTTACTTTCGCCCGCCAACGCTGAGGCAAGCCATTTCGGGACACTCGCGCAAGCGATCTCCACCTCGCAGCCGCAATCCGCAACGCTGCTCAGCGTCGGCTATTACGGTGGCGGCGACTATCACGGCAACGATGGCGATTACGGCCAGAAGCAGGACTATAATGGCGGCTCGGGCGGCTATGAGAAGGGCGGATATGGCGGCGGCGGATATTACGGCAGCGGCGGCTATGACAAAGGCGGATATGGCGGCAACGGATATTACGGCAGCAGCGGCTATGACAAAGGCGGCTACGGCGGCGGCGAAGGTTATGGCGGCGAAAAATACGGCCATGGCGACGATAATGGTGGCTATGACCGGAAGTACCACAAGGACGACTATCCGGATGGATGCTGCAAAGGGTGCTACAAAAAGAAGTGGGTTTGCGAGGAATCCGAGCCGCGCTGTCGCAAGGCCCGCGAGTGCGTCTGGTATTACGGTAAGGAATATTGCCGCTATGTCCGGCGCTGCCATGGCGGCGGAGACCGCTATTGCAAATGGGTATCCTACCCCAGCCACAATTGCGGTTATTAGGTCTGGCCCATCTCTCCTCTGATGTTGAGCGCGGCCCCCAAAGGCTGCGCTCTTTCATTTTGCGCGTGAATGCGGTCGGGCGGCGCTGCGTACACGGCGAGGCGGATTGCGCGCTCGCCCGGCTGGCTTGACAAAAATGTCGCGCGCCCCTAGAACTTTACCAGAACATTAACCATATCCGATTCACGAGGCGGCTGGGCCTAATGCGGCAACGCGCCGGTGGAAAAGCGCCCGTCGATGCGGCGTTGATTTCGACCAAGCGGTAAGATGTCAGCCGAATCGAGAGGGATGAGGAGAGGCGTAACATGGCCGGTTCGGTAAATAAGGTCATTCTGGTGGGCAATCTGGGGGCGGACCCTGAGATTCGCCGCACGCAGGACGGCCGCCCCATTTGCAATCTCCGCATCGCGACCTCGGAGAACTGGCGCGACAAAGCGACCGGCGAGCGCCGCGAAAAGACGGAGTGGCATCGCGTCGTGATCTTCAGCGAGCCGCTTTGCAAGGTCGCCGAGCAATATCTTCGCAAAGGCGCCAAGGTCTATATCGAGGGGCAGCTTCAGACCCGAAAATGGGAGGACCAGGGCGGACAGGAGCGCTTTTCGACAGAAGTCGTGCTGCAAGGTTTCAACGGCACCATGACCATGCTCGACGGACGTGCCGGAGCAGGCGGCGGCATGAATGAGGAAATCCACGCCGTATGATGGCGGCAATGAGCGCCGCTCCACGGGCGGAAAAGCGCGAAGCGACAGCAGCGCTGGTGGAAGCCCCAGCTTCGATAAGGATTTGGACGACGAAATTCCGTTTTGATCCGCAGCAGGCTTGTTTCCACGGGAAAGCTCCGGTACGATCTCGCATGTTGATGCGGGACGACCCTTGGTTGCGTTCCCATCGCCTCCCCGTCTATAGTCCCGACGAAAAGTCATATTTATGGAGCCCGGCGTATTCCCTCTGGGCAAAGCATTCGAAGTCCGGCTAACACTTGGCAGATTCACCCAAAGAAAAGAGCGGCGGCGAGGCAGGCGGTCCCGACATCCGCTCGATCTCGATAACGCAGGAGATGAAACGCTCCTACCTCGATTACGCGATGAGCGTGATCGTGGCGCGAGCGCTTCCTGACGTGCGCGACGGCCTCAAGCCCGTGCACCGGCGCATCCTCTATTCGATGTATGAGCAGGGCTATGAGTGGAACAAGCCCTACCGGAAATCGGCCCGCATCGTCGGCGACGTCATCGGTAAATATCACCCGCATGGCGACCAGGCCGTTTACGATGCCCTCGTCCGCATGGCGCAGGATTTCTCCATGCGCCTGCTCCTCATCGACGGCCAGGGTAATTTCGGCTCGGTCGACGGGGACCCGCCCGCCGCGATGCGTTACACCGAAGTCCGCCTGCAGAAGGTCACCGGCAATATCCTGGACGACCTCGACAAGGACACGGTCGATTTCCAGGACAATTACGATAATTCCGAGCGCGAGCCGGTGGTTATGCCGGCTCGCTTCCCCAATCTGCTCGTCAATGGCGCGGGTGGCATCGCCGTCGGCATGGCCACCAACATCCCGCCGCACAATCTGGGCGAGGTGATCGACGCCTGCATCGCCTATCTCGACAATCCCGCGATCACCATCGAAGAGCTGATCGAGATCATTCCCGGCCCGGATTTCCCCACCGGCGGGTTGATCCTCGGCCGCGCCGGCATTCGCGCCGCCTATCACAAAGCGCGCGGCTCCATCGTCATGCGCGGCAGGGTCAGCGTCGAGACCGTGCGCAAGGAGCGCGAGGCGCTGATCATCACCGAGATTCCGTATCAGGTGAACAAGGCGACGATGATCGAGCGCATCGCCGAGCTGGTGCGGGAGAAACGCATCGAGGGCATTTCCGACGTGCGCGACGAGTCCGACCGCCAGGGTTACCGCGTGGTGGTCGAGTTGAAGCGCGACGCCGTTGCCGATGTGGTGCTCAACCAGCTTTACCGCTTCACCACGCTGCAAAGCTCCTTCGGCGCCAATATCGTCGCGCTGAACGGTGGACGTCCCGAGCAGCTCAATCTCAAGGACATGATCCAGGCCTTCGCGCAATTCCGCGAAGTGGTCGTGTCACGCCGCACGAAGTTCCTGCTGAACAAGGCCCGCGACCGCGCCCACGTGCTGGCCGGCCTCATGATCGCCGTCGCCAACATCGACGAAGTCATCCGGCTGATCCGTTCCGCGCCCGACCCGACGGTGGCGCGCGAGCAGCTCATGGGCCGCGACTGGCCGGCCGCCGATGTCGCCCATTACATCATGCTGATCGACGATCCACGCCACCGCGTGAATGCCGACGGCACCTATCGTCTCTCGGAAACCCAGGCGCGCGCCATCCTCGATCTGCGGCTGCAGCGGCTGACCGCGCTCGGCCGTGACGAGATCGGCGAGGAAATGCGCCAGCTCGGCGAGAGCATCAAGGATTATCTGGACATTCTGCGGTCGCGCGCCCGCATCGTTACCATCATCAAGGACGAACTGATCGCCGTCCGCAGTGAATTCGCGACGCCCCGCCGCACCGAGATCGTCGATGTCGAAGCCGATGTCGACGACGAGGACCTGATCCAGCGCGAGGACATGGTCGTTACGGTAAGCCATCGCGGCTATATCAAGCGCGTGCCGCTTTCCACCTACCGGGCGCAGAGGCGCGGCGGCAAGGGCCGTTCCGGCATGGCGACCCGCGACGAGGATTTCGTCACGCGGCTGTTCATCGCCCACACGCATACGCCGCTTCTCTTCTTCTCCTCGCGCGGCATGGTCTACAAGATGAAGGTGTGGCGTCTGCCGCTGGCGCCGCCGCAGGCGCGTGGCAAGGCGCTGATCAATCTTCTGCCGCTGCAGCAGGACGAGTACATCACCGGCATCATGCCGCTGCCGGAGGACGAAACCACCTGGGCCAGCCTCAACGTGATGTTCGCGACTTCCGCCGGCGACGTGCGCCGCAACGACCTCTCGGACTTCGTCGAGGTACGCCAGAACGGCAAGATCGCGATGAAGCTGGATGAGGGCACGCAGATCGTCGGGGTGGATATCTGCACCGAGAACGACAATGTGCTGCTAACGACGGCGGGCGGCCAGGCGATCCGCTTCCCGGTCGGCGATGTGCGCGTGTTCAAGGGGCGCGAGTCCACAGGCGTGCGCGGTGTGCGGCTCGACGCTGACGACCAGGTCATCTCCATGGCCATCCTGCGTCACGTCGACGCCGCCCCGGCCGAGCGCGCAGCTTATGTAAAGCAGGCCAACGCCATCCGCCGCGCCGCGACCGGCGATCGCCCGGCCCCCGAAGATGCCGACATGACTCCCGAGGAAGGTGCGGACGGCGCTGAAATCGTTGAAGCCGCCGATCTGTCGCCGGAGCGTTACGCCGAACTCGGCGCATCGGAGCAGTTCGTGCTGACGGTCTCGGAAAACGGCTTCGGCAAGCGCACCAGCGCCTATGAATATCGCGTCTCGGGCCGAGGCGGCAAAGGTATCATGGGAATGATCGTCAACAACCGCAACGGCAAGCTGATCGCCGCTTTCCCGGTCGAGGACAGCGATCAGATCATGCTCGTCACCAATGGCGGACAGATGATCCGCTGCCCCGTGGAAGGCATTTCCATCGTCGGCCGCTCCACGCAAGGGGTGCGTATCTTCAACACCGGCGAGGGCGAGCACGTCGTCTCGGTGCGGCCGATTTCCGACGACGGCAACGGGAATGGAAACGGCAACGGTAATGGCGAGGCCACAGGCGATGGCGACGCCGGTGAGGATGCCGGTCCCGAGGACTAAGCAGGTTTTTGTTGGTTGCCCAACACATGACCTGCTTAGATTCTTTGTTTTCGCATCATTTTTCGCGAAACCCGGAAGACCACTTTTCGCAATGATGCTTAAATGTTTGGTCCCGGCATTTGCTGGAGCGGGTTGAGGAGTGAAGAAGCCCAGCTCTTGCATATGAACTCATAGGAGTAACGCGTTCAGGGCCCTCAAGTGTCGGCCGAAATTGTAGGCGTCGGCGAAGTGGCGGCGGAGGTGGTCGTGGCTCTCGTAGTAGAAGCGCTTGACGGTGGCGTCCTTGATGGCCCGGTTCATTCTTTCAACTTGGCGTTGGTCCAGGGATGTTCACTTTGATCTTGCAATGCTTGATGTCGTTTCTGGCGCATGCCAGCAAATCTTGCGACGAGAATGCACCATCAGAGCCTGGGATCGAATATCTAAAGAGACCTGTGCGCGGGTAGCGGTGGACGAGCCCAGTTGTTTTCGGTTCCCTCGGTTCGCTCAACGGATTGAGGTGCAAGATGGGTCGTCGTCGGATTGGTCAGGAAAGGTCGGGGTTCGTCGTGGGACGCAGCATGCCTGAGCTCCCCCAGCTATCGCTTCATGGGTTTCGCGAGCTTATTGAACGAGCCGGATTTCAAAAGGTCGGATCGGCAGGTGCAAGGCGTCACGTGATGCGTGATTTAAGGGCCATCCGGCTCCCCGCCGCCGGTTCCTCGCATTTCGTGAGACATGCAAATGAGACCGCTGTCGTCCATCGCGGCGTGCGACGGGCCGCCGAATTTGGCATTCCGCCGACCGGCAGCGGATGAACTATCCGAAGCCAG
This sequence comes from uncultured Alphaproteobacteria bacterium, assembly GCA_963731855.1. GTDB lineage: Bacteria > Pseudomonadota > Alphaproteobacteria > Rhizobiales > Rhodomicrobiaceae > R-RK-3. The sequence goes on from CAVSXH010000011.1 coordinate 149,136, forward strand.
ATCACTGAGGGGCCAAAGCGCGTGCCGGCGCTGTAGATGCTGAGCTGCCTAGCTAGTAAGCGGTGGCGGTAGCGCCCACGCCGTCGCGATTATAGAGGTCGCGGCGGAAATGCGCTTGGCCGTCCGGCGTTGCCCACGACGTCACATAGGCGAAATAGAGCTTCACGCGGCCTTTGACTTGCGGGCTCACCGACTCGCCGGATTGCTTCATCGCGTTGACGCGGCCCAGATCCCAGCCGTCGTCCTTGAGCAGCCATGCCGCGAGCTGCGGTATGTTCTGGATGCGCACGCAGCCGGAACTCTCGGCGCGGACGTTGCGAGCAAAAATGCTCTTGGACGGCGTGTCATGCATATAGACGGAGTAGGGATTGAAAAAATTGATCTTGATGAAGCCAAGCGGATTGTCGTCTCCGGGCTTCTGCGCGAAGAACAGATTATTCGCGGCCGGGGTTGACCAGTTGACGGTTGCCGGGTCCAGCTTGCGGCCCTTGGAATAGGCGCCGTAATCCGTATAGACGTCAATGCCGTAACGGGTGAACACCTCGTAGCCTTTCGCGCCGCTGCGCGCTTTCGGAACCAGGTCTTCCTTGATCACGGTCGGCGGGAGGATCCATTCCTTATTGAAATTGACCTCGTGAATGTAGGATTGCAGGATCGGCGTCGGGCGATCGACCTTGCCGACGACGCCCGCGTGACGGGAAACCATCTGGTCGTTCTCAACGGCTTCGATCTGCGCGGCGGGAATATTCACGACGACATAGCGGCCCTTGGTCGGCGCGCCAAGCGATTCGATTCGGGTGAGATTGGTCCGCAATTGGCGCAATCTGGCGCTGGCGGGCACATTGAGAGCCATGATCGTCGGCTTGTCCACGACGCCGGTTGGTGCAAGACCATTGCGGGTCTGCGCGACCTTCACGGCCTTCTCTACGTAAGAGTCGAATATCTCGGGATAGCCGCCATCGCCGCCAAGGTCGCCTTCCGCGCGCAGTCTTTGGCGCAGCGCGACGACGGCCGGATGCGTCTTGCCGACGCGCAGATCGACCAGCGGCAGCTTATCCCAGCCGCCACGCGCCACCATGTCGGCATAGCGTTTGATGGCAGCCTTCATGTGGCCCAGATTTGCGGGCGAGAGCGTCGGATAGCCCTTGGCGGGCTGCGTTTCCCAATTCTGGGCGAAGGAGCGATCGAAGCCGGGATCCCAATCGTTACCGCTGTCGAATTTCATCCAGTCTTCGACGGCAGCGAATTGCTGCGCATCCGCAGTGGTCGCGCAAAACGTCCCGCCAAGGCAAAGCGCCGCGGCCAATAAAGCCGCGCGGACAGAAGTGCCCTCAAATTCACGCCGTACACCCACCCGTCGTACTCCCGTCTGGTCTTCGCTCTGCCGCACCGAAAATCCCCGCACTGTCAATCTCGCCGTATAGTTCGTAGAAAATATGACAGCGACACAGCGTCGCCGCCCGCCGCATATGTTCGTACGCAATCCCTCATGGGGTGCCAATTCACAATGCGTTCACCGCAGCAACCGCTGATTGGCCCTTCCTGATTCCAGCCAAAAAGCCGCTCCGCCAGCAGCGATGCCAGCCTTGTCAATTATTGTTAACAAAGTGTGGGAAAAACGCGGTGAAATCAAGCGTTGTGCCCGCAAGGTGAATATCGGTCTGCGAGCGTTGATTTCGGGCAACGATTTCCGGCGTGGCTTGTGCATAAATGGCCGCAAAGTCTCCTGCGGCATGGCTGTCTCGCCGCGCGATCAGGACGATGTCCGTCTCCCCCAACTGCGGGACTGGACATCGTTCCTGAAAAGCGCGCGCCAACAGAAACATAGGACGACGATCGCCTGATTGGCCGACCGCAGCCTAAAGCCGATAGCGGATCTGGTCGCCCCAGAAGCGCTCCAGCCGCCCAAGGCTCTGGTTCAACACCTTCAGATCGGCGACCGACAGTCCCGCGACCTTTTCGATCATCGTCAACTGCCGCTCGAACAGGCCGTTGACGACATTATAGACGTCCTTGCCCTTGGGCGTGAGGCGAACGCGAACGGAACGGCGATCCGTCTTCGAGCGCTGATGATGGATGTAGCCATTGTCCACCAGCTTCTTCAAATTGTAGGAGACGTTCGATCCGAGATAATAGCCGCGGGTGCGAATTTCGCCGGCGGTCAGTTCGCAATCGCCGATATTGTACAGCAGAAGCGCCTGCACGCCGTTAACGTCGGTGCGGCCGACGCGTTCAAACTCGTTCTTCACGACGTCGAGAAGCAGGCGGTGAAGCCGCTCCACAATTTTCAGCGAAACCAGATATTGAGCCATCAAGCGGACGCTCATCGGGGGCCGGTTCTGCTCCCCTGGTATAGTCCAAAACTACGCTCATTACGCGCCTCTCAAAGGTTGATCTCTCGTCCTGATCACTACCTTAGCGCGTAATTTGCTAAATTGAGCTTAATTATACAAGCTAAAATTGCAGACCTTGCGGTTTTGCGCACGTTTAAGTTGCAGAAAATTCACCACGCAAAAACTTGATGATCCCCGAGAAATCCGCGGTCGCACCGCCTTGCGCCGCGAACAATGCGTAGAGCTGCGCGGCTTGCGCCCCCAGCGGAGTGGCCGCGCCGCTATTTTGCGCCGCTTCCTGGGCCAGGCGCAGGTCCTTGAGCATCATGGCCGCGGTAAACCCGGCCTGATAATCGCGGTTCGCCGGGGAGCTCGGCACGGGGCCAGGCACAGGGCAGTATGTCGAAAGTGACCAGCATTGACCGGAGGCTTTTGAGGAAATCTCGAACAATTTCTGCCGGTCGAGGCCAAGCTTGTCAGCAAGCACGAAAGCCTCGCAAACGGCGATCATCGACACGCCGAGGATCATATTGTTGCAAATTTTGGCCGCCTGCCCGTTGCCCGCGCCGCCGGCGTGGACGACAGCCTTGCCCATCGCCTGCAGGATCGGCGCGGCCCGTGCGAACGCGTCCTCTCCGCCGCCGACCATGAAGGTAAGCGTGCCGGCCTCCGCCCCGCCGACGCCGCCAGAGACCGGCGCATCGACCATGGCGAGACCCGCCCGTTCCGCCTCCGCCGCGACATCGCGGGCCGTCTTCACATCGATCGTGGAACAGTCGATGAAGAGCGTGCCGGGTGCGGCGGCCGCAAGCAATCCGCCAGGCCCGAGATAGACCGCGCGCACTTCGTTGCCGGACGGCAGCATGGTGACAACCGCATCCGCGCCGGACGCCGCCGCGCGAATGTCCGAGGCCGCTTCGGCGCCCAGGGCCACGGCGCGCCCTATCGCTTCTGGTGCGATGTCGTGCACCCTAAGGCTATGGCCGGCCTTCAGAAGATTGGCCGCCATGGGCCCTCCCATCTTTCCGAGGCCGATAAATCCAATGGCAGCCATGGCGTTCCCCTTCTTATGGCCGGGCGTCAGTATTGCGGCCGCGAAACACATTACTCCCGCATTCAGTCTACCAGCGTCCAGCGATCCTGCAGCTCCAATTCCTCGGTACCGAGCGGCGCGAAACAGGCGTCGACCATGTCGTCCGTCACCTCCGCCAGCGTGGCCGGCTGCCATTTCGGCGAGCGGTCCTTGTCGATGAGCGCGGCGCGCACACCTTCGCGCAGGTCGGGGTGAGTGAGCAGGCGGCTGGTGAGACGGAATTCGGTCTTGAGCTGCTCCTTCAGCGAGGCGACGCGCCCTTCGCGGATCTGGCGGAACGTCACCTTGAGGCTCAGCGGCGCTCGCTGGCGGATAATCGCGGCGGTTTCGCGCGCCCACTCCGCATGGGGGCCGGTCTCGGCGTCGAGGCCGGAGAGAATGGCCTCGACACTCTCGACCGCAAAGATCCGGTCGATGGCAGGGCGCAGCGCGGCAAGCTCGCCCTCCCCGGGATGGCGATGCAGGCCGTCGAGCACCGCGTCGATCGGGTCACCCTCGATCATCGCGCCGCGGATTTTGTCGTATTCGTCCGCATCGATGCAATGGGTGGCAATGCCGAGATAAAAGGCGTCGGCGCGTCCGAAACTTCGGCCGGTCAGCCCCAGATAGAGGCCCGTCTCGCCCGGAAAGCGCGGCAGGAAGAAGCCGGCGCCGATATCGGGAAACAGGCCGATGCCGGTTTCAGGCATCGCGGCGCGCAGGTTCGCGCCCGCGACCCGGTGCGTGCCATACAGCGAAATGCCGAGGCCGCCGCCCATGACAATCCCGTCGATGAGCGATACATTCGGCTTGGTGAAGCATTCCAGCGTCCAATTATGCTGATATTCGTCGCGGAAGAACGCCCGGGTCGCCGCGAAATTCTCGCTGGGGTCATTCATCAGAGCCATCAGATCGCCGCCGCCGCAAAAGGCGCGGCCCGGCGCCGCCTGCAGCACCACCCCATAGATGCGAGCCGTGGCCGCCCATTTCAGGTAACGCGCCTCCATCGCCTTGATCATTCCGTGTGTCAGCGCATTCAGGGCTTTAGGACGGTTGAGCGTGAGAATCCCCGCGCGGCCCTGCTCACGGATAAGAAGCTCGGCGGCGGGGTCGGACGGGTCGGTCATCGCATCTCCTGAACAGGCGTAAAATGGCCAAGCGAGCTCGATCGGGCGCGCGAAGGCACGGGCCTTTCTGCGACCGGGAAGCTATACGTGGGCGATAGGGCAGGACAAGTGAAACGATCGTTCGCCTGAACTGTTAGGAGCGCGGGAGCTGATGCATGCGCGGAAGACTGCATATTTGGGTGGCCTTGCTGGTTGTCGCATTCGCGCTGTCTATGCCGAACGGCTTTGCTCAGCGTGCCGGTGCGCAGCAAAAGAAGCCCAGTATCGAGAAGCCGAACAAGGCCGATGACGAAGACGATGATAATGACGATGATGACGATAAGCCGCGCGCGGGAAAACGAGCGTCCGACAATGACGACGATGACGGCAAGCCGGCGGCGGCAAAGCAGGCGCCCGTTAGGCACGAAGACGACGATGATGACGAGGAACGGACCCAACCCGACGCAAAGAATTTGAACGACGCGTCCGTCGATGAAGGCAAGGACGGCCTGCCGCCGCTGCCGCTTCGCGCCCCGCCTGTGTCGAAGCGCGGTGTGATCCGCTCGACCGAACCGCTCGGTCCCGAACCGCCGCCGGCTAAGTGGAGCGATGCCGAGATCGCCGACGCGAAAGCGGTCTGCACGCGGTTGCTGACGAACGATACCTATGATTTCAAGGCGCTGGAGCCGATCAAGGATGGGGCCTGCGGGGCTCCCGCACCGGTCAGGCTCGTTTACATAAACCAGGTACCGAGGACTGAGGTCCGGCCCGGCGCGACCATGACTTGCCCGCTAGCGGACGCGCTGGATCGTTGGCTGCGCGAGGTCGTGCAGCCGCGCGCCAAGGCGCTGCTGCATGCCAATGTCATCCGCCTCGGCAATCTGTCGGCCTATGTGTGCCGCAATCGCTACAACAGCGCGACGGAACGGATCAGCTATCACGCCTTCGCCGAAGCTTTGGATGTCAGCGAATTCGTGACCGCCAAGGGCGAGCACATCAACGTGCTGGAGCATTGGCCGGTCAAAGATGAGCGCAGCCAGTTCTTACGGGAGGTCCACGACGGCGCGTGTAAGATATTCGGCACGGTGCTAGGGCCCGACGCGAACGCGGCACACAAGAACCATTTTCATTTCGATATGGCCAAGCGCCGCCACAGTGCCTACTGCCAATAGCTCCGGCGGAAATTGGCGGCCGCGCGAGGGCAGCCGCCGCTTGAAATTATTTGCCGTCAGGACCATCGAACCGGCGCCGCCGGTAGTCGCGGTCGCCGCCTTCCTCGTCATAATCGCCGAGGGTGTTGAAGCATTTCTGCAGCTCGATGGCGCGATGGCGCAATTCGTCCAGCATGAAATCGCGCTTGTGCCCCATGCACCAGCCGAAATGCGCGCGGCTATCGGTCGCCCATTCGCCGCCGCGATAGCCGCAATTATATTTCTGGTTGGCGTCCGCCTGGACTCTCGCGATCTGAGAATAGGTATCGCAATTGGCGCGTTTGCCGACACGGTCGCCTCTGCGGTCGTCGGAGCGGTCTTCACGGCGTTCGTCGCGACGCTCTTCGCGGCGCTCCTGGCGATCGGTGCGGCGTTCGCATTTCTCAAGCTGATCGCGGCGCGCTTCGTTTTCACCCCGGGCGAGGCGCGGGGCGATGAGGCACCAGCCAAAATGGCCCCCTTGATTATCGCTCCAGCGCGGACCGTCAAATCCACAATTTAACCGCTCTGCGCGCCGCGCCAGTTCTACGGCTTCGCGCGCATACTCTTCGCAGTCGCCGCGATCCTGCGCTCTGGCCGACGAAACCGCCAGCAGTGCGGCGAGCGCAAGCGATGCACCCAATCCGCTAATGGTCTTGGACACTGACATGACTTTGATTTCCTCTCTGGAGATGCAGCTTCGATTGGTTCCCGAATCCCTGCCAATTTCTGCACTGCTGTTCCTGAACGGCAGCCGACCGAAAGCGGCCGCATTGCCCATTATTTTGCCATGACGACGACGTTACATGGCCAGGTTGCGGCGTTACCTTCAAGGTGATAGACGTGACGGGGCACTAAGGGCCAGCGGGATAATTCCATGGATAAAAAAGTGCGCAGCGAAAGCGGATATTCGGTTAGACACAGTGCCGAGGCGCCCCTCATGCCGCAGGCTGGGTTCCCGGCGACCCGTCTGCGCCGTACGAGGCAGGCCGAGTGGTCGCGCCGCTTGGTTCGCGAGCATCACCTGAGCACCTCGGATCTCATCTGGCCGCTTTTTGTCGTGGACGGTGAGAACCACCGCGTACCGATCAAATCCATGCCGGGCGTGGAACGCATGTCCATCGATCTGATCGTCGGGGCGGCGGAGGAGGCGGCCAATCTTTCCATTCCGGCCATCGCGCTGTTTCCCTATACGGACATGTCGCTGCGCGACGATCAGGCGTCCGAGGCGATCAATCCGGACAATCTGATCTGCCGCACCATCCGCGCCATCAAAGCCGCCGTGCCGGATATCGGCATCATCTGCGACGTGGCGCTCGACCCATACACCTCGCACGGCCATGACGGCGTGTTTGTCGGCGCAGAGATCGCCAATGACGAGAGCGTGGAAATCCTGACCCGGCAGGCGCTGGTTCAGGCCGAAGCCGGATGCGACGTGCTGGCACCCTCCGACATGATGGATGGTCGGATCGGTGCGATACGGCAGGCGCTGGAAGACCATGGGCACAAGAACACGCTGATCATGGCCTACTCGGCGAAATACGCTTCCGCCTTTTACGGCCCGTTCCGCGAAGCGGTCGGTTCGTCGGGGACGCTGAAGGGCGACAAACGCACCTATCAAATGGACCCAGCCAATTCGGACGAGGCCCTGCGAGAGGCCGAATTCGATCTGGCCGAAGGCGCGGATATGATCATGGTCAAGCCGGGCATGCCTTATCTGGACATCGTTCGCCGTGTGAAGGACCAATTCGGTGCGCCGACCTTCGTCTATCAGGTATCCGGTGAATACGCGATGCTGATGGCTGCGGTCGGCAACGGCTGGCTCGACCGCGACCGCGCCATGCTCGAGGGCCTCACGGCATTCAAGCGGGCGGGCGCTGACGGTATTCTCACCTATTTCGCGCGTGATGCCGCAAAGCTGCTCTTGCGGCGAAGGAATAGCTGCCCTATCGTCGGAGCAGGCCGCGCTAAGCATCATTGCGAAAAGTGGTCTTCCCGGTTTTCGCGAAAAATGATGCGAAAACAAAGAATCTAAGCAGGTCAATTTGTTGGGCAACCAACAAAAACTGCTTAGGCGGCATGTGAGGCAGTGCCATGACCTTAGCGGCGCCGGACGACCGGCAAGGGCAGTTCGCGCTCAGCTATCGCGATATTTTCGAAGCCACGAAGATCATCAGCGGGCGGGTGCTGCGCACCCCTACTTTGCCCGCGCCGAAGCTTTCGCAGTTCACCGGCGCGCAGGTCTTCGTCAAATACGAGAATTTGCAGGTCACCGGCTCGTTTAAGGATCGCGGTGCGCTGGTCAAGCTGCTGTCGCTCAGCGAAGCCGAGCGGCGGCGGGGCGTCATCGCCATGTCGGCGGGCAATCACGCGCAGGCCGTCGCCTTCCATACGCGCCGCCTTGGCATCCCTGCCCTGATCGTCATGCCCGAACACACGCCCTTCGTGAAGATCGCCAACACCGAGGCGTTCGGCGCCGAAGTGGTTCTGGCCGGTGAAACTCTCGCCGAGGCGCGTGAGAAGGCGCTGGCGCTCGGGGCGGAACGCGGGCTCACCTTCGTGCATCCCTATGATGATCCGCATGTGATCGCTGGACAGGGCACGCTCGGCGCGGAACTGCTGGAGGATCAGCCGGACCTTGATTGCGCTATTATGCCCATCGGCGGCGGCGGCATGATCGCCGGCTGCGCCATCGCCATGAAGAAGATGAAGCCGGACATCGAGATTTTCGGCGTTGAAGCGGCGCTTTACCCGTCGATGAAGGCGGCGATTGACGGCGTGCCGGCCGATTTGCGGCGGGCAAACGCTGGCCGAGGGCATTGCGGTGAAAGCAGCGGGCGCGCTGACGACGCCGATCATCGCCGCGCTGGTCTCCGACATCATCCTCGTCGGCGAGCAGCAGATCGAATGCGCGGTTTCGGCATTCCTGTCCCTGCAGAAGACGATGGCCGAAGGTGCGGGCGCGGCGGGGCTCGCCGCGCTGATGGCGGAGCCGGAGCGGTTTCGCGGGCGAAAAGTCGGGCTTGTTCTGTCAGGCGGCAATATTGACGTGCGAATGCTGGCGTCTATCCTGACGCGCGGGCTGGAACGCGAGGATAAGATCATTTCGCTGCGCATTGTGGCCGATGATCAGCCGGGGCTGCTCGGCCGCATCGCCACGTGTCTCGGCGAGGCCGGCGCCAATATCCTGGAAGTCTCGCACCGCCGGATGTTTCTTGACGTCCCGGCGAAAGGCATCACCCTCGACGTGATGATCGAGACCAAGGACGCCCGGCACGCGAGCGGAAATCATCGCCAAGCTCCAGGCGAAGGGCTTCAGCGTTTTTCGTCTGAATGCCTGAGCGCCGCCGCCGCTTGAGGTGCTGGAAATCGATGCTTGCGCCAGCCCCGCAACAATTGCTTTCGTCCGGGCGGCGGAGGCTGTAAACTACGTATGACATCGACTGATTGGCGCGCGGCGCGTTATTGTCTCGCCATATATCCGTTAAGTAAAAATGCTTAGTTGCTGCGTCTATAACTAGCAGGCCCAAGATCCAGGCACTTGATTCTATGGGCGACCGTCACTTAAGCTGAATTCGGGATGAGAGGGTTGGTGCCCATGCGCGCGGCGGAACGACAGGTGACGAGCGAGGACCTGACGTGACAGACCAGACGAGACGTTTTCCCGAATTCTATGTCACCGCGCCGCAGCCCTGCCCTTATCTTCAAGGGCGCCTTGAGAGGAAAATTTTCACTCACCTCACGCCGGACAAGTCGCCGGCGATGGTCGACAATCTACTCAAAGGCGGATTTCGACGCAGCCAGAACATCGCCTACATGCCTTATTGCGACGGCTGTCAGGCCTGCGTATCGGTTCGCATCGTTGTCGGCGAGTTCCAGCCCACGCGCTCCATGCGCCGGATCGCGCGCCGAAATGCGGATCTGCAGGCCAAGCGCGTCAGCGCCATCGCCACGTCCGAGCAATATTCGCTGTTCCGCGACTATATCGCCGAGCGCCACTCCGAAGGCGGCATGGCGGATATGTCGGTCTTCGACTATTCGATGATGGTGGAGGATAGCGCGGTCGAAACCTTTATCACCGAATATCGCCGCATGCCCGCTTCGCGTCTGCTCAGCAGCGCTGTGACCGGCGACAAGCCTTTGATCGGCGCGGTGCTGTGTGACCGGCTCAGTGACGGACTGTCCCTCGTCTATAGTTTCTACGATCCCGATGTGAACGACCGCAGCATCGGCAGTTACATCATTCTCGACCATATCGAATATGCGCGCAGTCTTGGCTTGCCCTATGTCTATCTCGGCTATTGGATCGATGGCTCGCGCAAGATGGCCTATAAGTCGCGCTATCATGCCGCAAGAGCGGCTGACGCGCCATGGCTGGGTGCGCGTCGCCGAGGAATCGGGTGGCGAGAAATAGAGGCGCCGAGCGAAGGTCGCCTGCGCTGAGATGGTCTAGGCCTCGCCGCCACCGGACGAGCCGTGGGGTCTCGCCTCCGATAATCTTAAATATCCGATCGCTGCCCGACGCGCCCGCTGTTCGGTGAGTAAGGCTCAGCCGGTGAGACCTGCGGCCCGGAGCGGCGGACGGTAGTACGGCTCACCAAGGCGAAGCGATGAGTTCGCGGGCGCTCATGGCGTCCTGAAGGCCGGCGGCAAAGCGTTCGGCGCTATGCTGAACGCCTGTTTGGACTGTCCCGGTTCGCCGAGTACAGCGCGGTAATTAAGGCCCATCCGGGTTGCAAGCCAGAGATAGCTGCTTTTCACGCAATCCTCGGGAAACAATTCGAGCACCGTCGCTCCGGGCCGCGCGAAAAGCAGGTTAGTGAGGCCTGCGCCATGCGCGGCGACAATGATTTCCGCCTCGCCGAAACGCCGCACTTGCTCTTCATGATTATCGGCATGGGCCTCAAATGATTGGAAGCCACGTTCGGCGGCGATCTCCTCCAGTTCGGTCTGGTTGAGCTAAACGGCGCTGCTTGGCGGCGGATTGGGTGACGAACAACAGTTCGCCGCCGCGCGGTTCGTCGAGCCCGTAATGGCGGCGCAACAGATCGGCAAGCGCGGCACCGACTTCCGCGCTGACGGGGAGCCATTCGGCATTCTCGCTGCCATGATGAAGCCAGAGATAGCTTTTCACCTCGGCGCGTTCGTCCGCTTCCAGCCCCTCGAAGCGGATGCCGCGATAGGCCGATCTCTACCGCCGCACAGACCTGACGTTGAAAGCGCGGGCCATTGGCGGGCACAAGTACGGTCAGCGGCTTGTCCGGCTCGATGCTCCCGTTCCAGATAGCCTAGCAGCGGCAGCAGGCTGGCGAAAAAGTGGAAATAATGGTGCGTGCCTTCCAGCCAGGTGACCAGCCCATGCTGAAACATGCGGTGGTCAGACGCCGCGGGCGGGCGCGGTTCCAGTTGGGAATTTCCCGCTCATGCAGCGCCAGCAGCGATCCGTCCGCGCCGACCACCGCGCCGACATGTCCGAGAACGGCGCAGTTCGGCATGATCGCGACTTGCCGCCTGAACAGGGCGGAGCGGGGCGGATCGGCCATGCCGACCATTTTGTCGTTGCGTTCGGCGCGCCGCAGAACGTCGCCGTGATACGCCAGATCGAACGCATGCATTTTCAAACTGCACGCGGTCGTCGAGAACTTTGTCGGCGGTCAAAACGGCGGCAACGCTGGTCATCGGAAACGACCATCGCGCTTGCAGCGGGACGAGTTCGAAGACGCGCCGCCAAATGCCCAGCGCACCCAGCGCATGTTCATTCTCTTACGCCACGCCGATTTCTGTACAAGCCGGGCCATGGAGCCGTCCGAAACGATCAATCCGCGCGGATTAATACAGCCTCATTTAAGTGCACGTCAAGATTGCATTGTCCTTATCGGTACACTTTACTTGCATCAATCAAGCGGCAGCGCTCGGCCGAGCCGAAACCGCATCGTACCAGCGTGCGAAATTCACCAATTCGGGCGGGCGCGCCAGCTTGGCCGGCTTCATGAAGTCGGCAGCGACCAGCGCGGTGATATCGGCAATGGTGTAGCGGTCGCCTGCCATGAATTCACGGTGGGCCAGTTCGCCGTCAATGAGGCTCAGCATGTCGTAGACGCGCGGCCGGTTCGCTTCCGCCCAGGCTGATACTTGCGGCACTTCCATATCCTTCATCGCCGGGTGCAGATGGCGGAAAATCTGCGCGACGGGGAAAAACAGCCCAAATTCGAGCCTCCGGTTCCACATCTCGATCCTGGCCTCCTCCAGCGCACCCTCGCCGAATAGCCGCGGCTCCGGCTTGATGCCTTCGACATAGCGGCAAATCGCGACCGTTTCCGCAATGCAAGTGCCATCGTCGAGGATCAAAACCGGCACCTGCTTCATCGGATTGAACTCACAGAACTCCGGCCGCTTGTGGTCGAGCTTGCCCAGGTCGATCTGCTCGAAGGGGATGTCGACGCCCTTTTCGGCCAGGAAAATGCGGACGCGGCGCGGATTGGGGGCGCGGTTGCTTTCGATTATTTTCATATCGCGGCGTTCCCTGTTGCGGCGAAGGCTGGTTTTCGCGCCCAGAATTTACCTGAAATTACAGCGGGGTTAAACGGTGCAGCGAAATAATCTCCGGCGATTTAGATTTGGCCGCCAGCCTTAAGGCCGAATTTACCTTTCAGGCATTCAATGGAGGGTAAGGTGCAACGGAACAAGGCCGGATATGTTCAGCTTTGAGGCAATGTCTAGGGATGTATTACTCATCCGCAACCGAAACAGTCTTAACAACAGGCCGAGCGGCTTGCCCGGTTTTCGTTTGCGGTATGTAATCGCCAAATGGTGACACCTCGAGCATGATCCGCAAAGGCGAACACCGGTTTTGCGGCACGGAATATGCGCGGAATATGCGCGGAATAAACGAGAAAGAACGCTGTTCGATCAGGACGCATCACCAAGTTGCAGATTGGGTTACAGTATGAGTGCCGATATCGCCGCCACGCTTCGTTTGCCGAGATTGAAGCCGGTCAGTTCGCCTACCACCGCGCTGCGCGTCAGGCAAGCCCGAGAAAAACTGATGAGCCGCTCCGGCGCCCGGCCGGAATTCAATTACGAGCTGCTCGCGATCTTCGTGCGTTCGGAATTGACGGCCTCGCTCGCCATTCCGCTGCTGGCCATCGTCGTTGCCGTCGGCTTGCTGCCATGGTCGCCGGTCCCGGCGCTGCTGCTCTGGCTGGCGACGGTGTTCATTTCCAAGGGCATACTGATCCTTCTATGCCGCCGCTTCCAGGCGATGCCGCGCAAGCAGGTCGATTGCGGGCTCTGGCGCCGTTATCTGTCGGCGGCGGAATTCTTCTACGGGACCACATGGGCCTCCGTCGTCTTCGTCAATGTGACGCCGGGAGATCAGCGCTCGGCCTTCTTCTTCCTGTTCGCGGCGATCATGGTGGTCGTCGCCATGCGGACCATGTTCGCCTCGACAGTGCTGCGCATCCTGTATGCCGGGACCATTCCGATGACAATGGCGCTCGTCCTGCGGTTCGCGCTGGCCGAGCAGCCGTTCTACTGGGCCATGGCGGCGGTGGCGGTCGGCATCCACGTCTATCTCATCTTCCTCGCCAGCGGCTTGCAGTCGACGGTGCTGGCCATGCTGGAATACCGCGCCGAAAAGGACGCACTGGTCGGCGAATTGGAGCAGGCCAAGGCCGTGTCGGACGAAGCCAGGCGCCGCGCCGAGGCGGCCAATCTGGCGAAGTCCAAATTCCTGGCCAATATGAGCCATGAATTGCGCACCCCTCTGAATGCGATCCTGGGATTCTCCGAAATGATGAGCAAGGAGATCCTCGGGCCGATCGAGAATCCAACCTACAAATCCTATTCGCAGGATATCCATAATAGCGGCGAGCATCTGCTCAACCTGATCAACCAGATCCTCGATCTGTCCCGCATCGAAGCCGGCCGCTACGAGCTGTCGGAAGAGCCGGTGATGATGGCCACCGTGATGGATGATTGCCGGCGTCTGCTCAGTCTCAGGGCCGAGAACAAGGGCTTGAAGGTGGTCGAGGATTTTGCCGAGGACATGCCGCGCCTATGGGCGGAACAGCGGGCGGTCCGGCAAATCTGCCTCAACCTCTTGTCCAACGCGATCAAATTCACCCCTGCCGGCGGCACGATTACATTGCGGGCGGGCGTGACCCGGCGCGGCGAGCAGTTCCTCAGCGTCAAGGACACCGGACCGGGCATCCCCAAGGACGAGATTCCGCGGGTGATGAGCCCATTCGGCCAGGGCTCGCTGGCATCCGCATCGACCGAAGGCGGCAGCGGGCTGGGCCTGCCGATCGTGAAAGGCCTCGTCGATCTGCATGGCGGCAAATTCGACCTCAGAAGCCGCCCCCGCAGCGGCACCGAAGTCAAAATCACCTTCCCGCTGAACCGGGTCATGCAGCCGACGCCAAGATTGGTGGTGCCCGCCGGCGTGCCGCTGCCGCGCTCGGCCGTATCGCCCGCCGTCCCGGTCCTGCGCGCCAGCAACGGTTAGAGCAAGGTCGGTTGAAGTGAACACACTTGCTGTCATCCCCGCGAAAGCGGGGATCCAGTATCTCTCAGTCAGTCTGAGTATTTTACTGGATCCCCGCTTTCGCGGGGATGACATCAGAGGTCAGGGGCCGGTTCCACCTAAACTGACCCTGCTTTAAAGGGCGCGCAACACCGAGATGCGCATCGATGACTGCGAGCTCTTCCGCTCGGGCCGCGCCAAGGCGCTGATTGACGAGGCGGGTTTGACGACGCTGCTCAAGCGCTCTTTGGTTTCTTCTGAGAGCGGGCGGGGCGAGCGGCAGCTCGCTTCGAAATGTTCAGCGCCACGGCGGCGCGAATGAGCGCCTTCAACGCCTTTTCATCGATCTTGTCGCCCTCATGGATATCGATGGCGCGCCGCGTGTTGCCTTCGAGGCTGGAGTTGAAGAGACCTGACGGGTCCTCCAGCGAGGCGCCCTTGGCGAAGGTCAGCTTCACGACGGCCTTGTACGTCTCGCCGGTGCAGATGATTCCGTCGTGCTCCCACACCGGAACCCCGCGCCACTTCCACGTCCTCGACCACTTCGGGGTCGGCCTGCTTTGATGAGGCTTCGGACCCGAGCGAGCATCTCGCCCCGCCAATCGCCCAGCTCCTCGATTCTCGCATCGATCAGCTGAGAGGGAGAGGCTCCGCCTTTTCCTTCCTTCGAGCTGCTCTTCTCTTCTTCATGGTGTTGTCGCTTTCTTCATGGCTGTCGATCGACTCGCTGTATCACTAAGCGATTGCGCGTCTCGTCCACCGACTTGGTACATCTGATCGTCAGATGAAGAGCGCGAGATTTCCCCGCCATATTAGACGAAGTGCATTGTCTGCATCAGCAGGTGCCAGCCTAAATTCACGAGCATCCGCACGAACGTCGAACTTTTCGCTACTCTGCGAGACGGCACCGGCCAATATGTGGGAACTGGCATTGTAGACGAGAAGCGCACGAGCATCGCGTCTCTTAACGGGCGGCAAGAACTGGAGCGAATTCGCTCTGCCAAACGCTATCGATGCGTCCCGCTGGCCGCGTGCAGGCCGATGTGCTGTCGAGACGCGAACTGAACACCGCCGATGCTCTTGAGCCAGGTGACATTTCTCGTTACATCGGAACAGCCGTATCGATCCGCAAAGCATAGTCGTTGCCACTTTACGGCTACTCGACCAAAGAGCGGCGCGGGATATATGGCGTAGCGAATCGACGTAATGAAGCCAGCGAATATAGCATGGCAGTCTATTCGGCCGCCGCAGCGGCCTCTGTATACGCCGACCGGTGCTTGTTCCGCTCTTCGCGCACGCATTTCCGATAAGTCGGATACTGGCGCCAACTATAAAGCCCCAACAACGGGTTGCCATCTTCACATGTGGTCCTCTAGGCATACCGGCTTGGGAACCCGAAATCGGGTAGCTGGTCCGGCAGTGAAAGGGCAACATCGTCCGCACGCTCAGCCGGCTGAGCGTCGCGAGCCAGCCTAAGAACAGGTCGGTGGCAAGCGCAAGACGGAAACTGATATGCCTGCGCCCGCGCCATCGGCCCGAACGCCGACCGATACGCATGGGCGCAATGCTGACGGTGAGAGTCGAGGCTCATCCGCTGCAGGGATCGGTGCAATGAGCTTGCGAACGATCATCCCGCCAGATTGACCGCTCCTAGAGCACGAAGCGCGCCGGTCGCTCGTATGCGATATCGAAGTCGATCGGCATAGGTAGGCTTGTCGCCGGAATGAGCTTGATCGATCTAGGCGTCACGCCATGCTACACTGCACTAACTTCCGCTCACATTCGTTCGCCGGGCAATTGGCTGGCTTGCTTCACCCAAGCGGCGAGCTGAGCTTCGTCGAGCTGGTCGTCCTCGCGGATGTCGAGGTAGCGCACGTCCTTGTGCTTGGACGGGCCGGGCGGGACAGGACTCAGCGATATGCCGCGGAAGAAAGCCACCTTCACGTACTTCGTGAAGCAATGATAGCTGAGGAACCAGCCTTGGTCCTCGACGCCATAGAAGGGCGAATTCCATTTTACCGCCTTATGCACGCCGGGGACGGTGCGGACGATGAGCGCGTCGAGGCGGCGCCCGACGCCGCTTTTCCAGCCAGGCATGGCCGCGATGTAGGCTTGCACGGGGGCGTCGCCGTCACCCTTCGCGATCTGCGGGTTGCCGCCCGAGAGGAGGACCGGCTTTGCAGCTTCGCCGCCTAGCGACTTCGGCGCCGTCTTGCGCGGCTTGGCCGTCTTCGCAGCGGCCGGCTTGGCGGCAGCTTTCTTTGCGGCCTTCGTTGATTTGATGGACGTCTTGTTGGCCATTGCGTTCACCCGCAGATGCCTACCCTATGCACTCCGTAATCAGGCCTTGCTCGTTCGCACCTATCCTGTCGGACTCACAGCGTCAGCGTCTTGCCGATCTGCGCGGCCTGCTCTTGCTTCGCGGCGATCTCCGCATCCAGTTTTGCGACCTCGGCATTGATCGCGGTGATCCGGTCTTCCTGCACGCGCAGCGTATCCAGATAGCGGCGTCCCAGATCCGATCCCTTGCCAGTCGCTTCGATATTGCGGCGGATGCGGTCCTGATCTTCCGAGATCTGCCGGCTCTCGGCGGCGAGCTTTTCCTTGCGGACGCTGGCCGTATTGATGTCGGCGATCAGCGCGCCGAGCTTTGCCAGCGCATCCTTTAATGCCGGGCTTGGGTCGTCGATGCCCTGCAAGGTCGCCTGGAGGCGCCTTGGATCGAGCGTCGTCAGCCGGATCGACTGATAGTCGGTGCGCTCCAGAAGCAGCGAAGCCTTGGTCGTCTGGCCTTTCGGGGCGTTGACCTTGTAACGCAGCCTCGCCGTGGTCTGCTCGATCTCCCCGGCGGGATTGGCCGGCTGCCAGCCATCGGCGCGCGCCTCATCGATGACGAGCTGCCGGTCCTCGTCGGCGGGCGGAGTGATTTCATAGTCGAAGCGGTGCTGCGATTTGACCGTCAGCGTCAGCTGGCCGTCTGCGGCTTTCCCGAGCCGGGTCTGTTTGACGCCGTGGTCGATGCGGCGGATGTCCGTCTTGGAATCGAGTGCGAAGGTGACGAATTTCGAGGCGCCCTTGCCGGTGAGCGGCAGTTGCGCGTCGCCGACGAAATTCGTCCTGCCGTCGCCGGTGCGGTCGAACGCGGTGATGATGCCGGCCGGCAGGGCGGTTTCGCCGTCATTTTGCAGCCGGACCGAGGCGAGCGGATGCCGCGCATTAGTTTCGGGCTGAAACAGCCAGCTGCGCGTGGCGCTGATATCGCGGTCAACGAACGGCACCATCACGGTCGAGCCGGACGCAAGCGACAGCTTCCCGGGGAAGCGATAGGAGATCTGCGTGGCCGCTTCCTCGGCCTCGGCGGCGAAAGCGGCGCTGCCGATTTGCTTCGGCATTTCGGCTTCGGCCGCCATCTGATCCGCCGCCCCGCCGGCAAAACCCAAGGTCGTCTTGGCTGCGCGATCCTGCATCAATCCGCGCGTCAGGGCGGCGGCAGCGGGGGCGCTGGCCATCGGCGCGGGTGGCGGGGCCGGCTCATCGGCGTCATCCTTGCGCGGCACGATGCGCTGCGCCGCCGTGACCGGGATTTCCGGACGCTCGGCATAGAAGGCGGTATAGAGCGGCTGTTTCAGCGCCACCGGATTGCCTGATATCAGCGACAGCTCGACATCCTTCCAGTCGCCGCCGGTGAGGTTTTCCACCACGCCCCAGCCCTGCAGACGCGCTTTGCCGCTGTCGTCCTGCGCCAGCACCAGCCGGTAGGCCGTCTTCCAGACCGGCGCGGCGACGACATAACTGAAACCGACGGGCCGGGTCGTCGTGCCGAGCAGATTGATGGCAAGCGTGCGCCTGTCCTTGGCCCGGTTCTGCGCCAGGCCGGCCAGCGCCCGGTCGATCTGGGCTTGCGTCTGCTGATCGGTGAAGCGCACCGCCGCAAGCTCTTCCAAGATCGCCTGCACGATGCCGCCCTCGGTCATCAGCACGAGGCGATGCCGCGTCGTGTTGCCATTGTCGGGCATGTTGACGACTTCCTGCACGACACGCAGCAGCCGTCCACGCGCGATGAGCGGGCCTTCGATCTCGATCTCCGAGCCGACCAGCGCGTTCAGCAGCGCGGGCAGCGATTGCAATGCCTCTTCGCCGAAGGGCAGGTCACGGAACAATTCTGTCAGCGGTGCCTGGCCGGGCAGGCTGACAGCGCCGATAGCGCCTTCCTGGTCGAAAATCGTGAGGCTTTTCAAGAGATCGTCGACCTGATCGAGGCGCACCGGCAAATCCACGGTCGCGCCCGCCGCGACGTCGCCGGAATGGCTGAATTGCGCCAGGCCGGCCGTTGAAAGCACGACGCCCCGCAAGGGCAACCCTTCAGCCATGGCTTGTGCCGAAAAGCTGACGGCCAGGGCCGCGATGACGATCCTCTTCATGAAAACCTTCCATTAAAACGCGCACGCTGGCGATACAGGCGAGACGGGAAGTGCGGCACATGCTGGGCGATGCGACGTGCCGGATATGTTTATGACGATCATCGGCAAATTACCACGACGGCCACGAGGTTCAAGCGGCGTGCCCCGTTGGGCCGGGCGATCCCGTCACTATTGCGGAAAGCAATGAATGCCCGCTGAATGTGGCTGAGGCTTGGCTCATCGGCGAGCGGGATGTCGGAAAAATGAAACCGGTCGCGAGGACCGGTTCCAAGTTTCTGCCAATCCTTGCTTGGTCGCATTCCTCGCAAACCGGTGGCCGCTTTGCGGGAAAATGCTCCAGGATTGGACAACGCTGAATTTACTCGCCAGGACTCGGTGGATGCAGATATCGCGTCTGTTCGACAAATATCGGATCCACGACAATTTTTTGAGAACGCAACCCCACTCTCGTCTGATGCTGGTGAAGACGCTCGCTAAACTCTTTGAGCACGTTGTTCAGCATCCATTTTGCTCCATTACAGGCTATGCCACTTCGGATCCTTTTCTATGAAGGGTCTCGCGGCGGCGATGGTGGAGGTCTTGTTGGACCCCCGCTCCATGCGCGCACGGTGCCCAAGCGCCCGCGGACATGCAGAATTGTCCGGCTCCGAAGCTGCTTCGGTCCGTTGCAATTCGTGTCAGCCGCATCGTTGAGCCTCCGCCCGCGCATATCCAAGGCGCTGGTTCGCGCCCGGAATGGTGGTCCATACAGGCGGCGAGGGGCAGAGCAAGCACCGACATTCGCCGCTGGTTTACGATCGATGGACCGTAGTGAATTTACTCTGATTCGAATTGTTATGGAGAACGGTTAATCGGGGGTTAACGTAGGACGGCTCGAAGATTTTTATTGAACTTATGCCTGAAGACGGCATCCACAGGTGCGACCCAGCCATTTTGAGTTGCCGCCAGCTAAGAGCGGTATTAAAGATTCCATAATTGTTTATGTTGACGTCCCTGGAGATTAAGATGTTGAGGTCATTCATCTCGTTGGTTTTATTCCTAGGGATGTTTACACTTGCCGCCTCCGATGTTGTTGCTGGCAGAAGAGTGGCGCTTGTAATAGGGAACTCGAGTTACAAGTTTACCTCGCCTTTAGAGAACCCTAAAAACGACGCCGCTGACGTTTCAAATGCGTTCAAGGCGTTTGGCTTTGACGTTTTCGAGGGCGCGGATCTCGATAAGGGCGCGATGGAGCGCCTCATGCGCGATTACGCAGCCGCGCTGTCCGGTGCGGAAGTGGGCGTTTTCTTCTACGCTGGGCACGGCTTGCAGGTCAACGGTGTGAATTATCTCGTGCCGATCGATGCCCAGCTCCTGACGGCGGCATCCCTCGATTTCGAGCTTGTGCGGCTGGAACTCATCCAGCGAACGATGGAACGGGAAACGGCCACTAATATACTGTTTCTGGATGCTTGCCGGAATAACCCGCTGGCGCGAAATCTGGCGCGATCCTTGGGGACCCGGTCCACCGAAATCGGCCGCGGCCTTGCCACGGTCGAGGCCGGGCAAGGTACATTGATCAGTTTTTCGACGCAACCCGGGAACGTGGCCCTCGACGGTACCGGCCGTAATTCACCGTTCGCCGCAGCCCTGATAAAGCATATCGCGAAGCCGGGCGATGACCTGTCGAATATCCTCATCAAAGTTCGTACCGATGTCATGGAGGCAACGCGCCGCAATCAGGTACCTTGGGAACATTCTTCCCTGACATCCCAATTTTACTTTAGCGACCGTGCTGCGACGCAGGACGAAACGGCCGAGCTTGCTCTATGGGAAAAGGTAAAGGACAGCCTTGATCCGGATGCCATCGCTGAGTACACGAAAGCGTATCCTCAAGGAGCGTTTGCGGCATTGGCTCGATCTCTCATCGACGCGCTGAGAAAACAAAAAGAGCTGGTAACCAAAGTCGATGAAAGTGAGATGGAGCGTCGGCGCGAGCTTCAAGACGCACGCGATCAGGTCAAGCAGGCCCAGGACGCGCTCAAGGCTGCCGGTGCAGCGAAGAAGGCTGGTGTCGATATTTCGACTCTGGTACCGCCTTCGGCAAAATTCGACGGAGCGTGGCGCCTTATCCGCGTGTCCGAAGACTGTAAAAAGAAGAAGATCGATTTTATCGTGACAATTAAGAATGGTGTCGCGACGACCCAACTGGGCGCCGGCAAAGCCTCTCCCGCCGGTGAGTTTAGCTTTTCGTCAAAACCGCCAGACGGTGGCATTGTTACTTTTACAGGCAAGCTTAGCGGTGCGTCCGGTGGCGGCAAATCGGTCTTCCGCCGTCCCGAGACTGGGTTCACCTGTTCGGGCACTTACACGATGACAAAGCTAGACTGAACAGTCTTACAAAAAAAGCCTGCGGGTTAGAAGCCGCAGGCTTTAACATAGGAGCCGCACTCTAGAGCCTTTTCCGGCAAAGCATGTCCCCGCGAAGGCGGGGATGGATACCGGTTTGCGTCGAGAAAATGCGACCAAACAAAGAGCTAGAGCCCCGTTCCAATTCAATCGGAACGGAAAAGGCTCTAGCCGGATTGCCGCTAAGCAGCCGGCCGCGTCTCGGCGACTTCGGCGGCTCGCTTGACCGCCTTCTGCACCTTCTCGAAGGCGCGGACCTCGATCTGCCGGATGCGCTCGCGGCTGACGCCGAATTCGCTCGAAAGCTCCTCCAGCGTGAGCGGGTCCTCCGCCAGGCGGCGCGCCTCGAAGATGCGCTTCTCGCGCGCCGTCAGCGTGTCGATCGCATCGCTCAGATAGTGGCGGCGGCTGTTCAGCTCTTCCTTGTCGGCGAGCACCAATTCCTGATCCGTGCCTTCATCGACAAGCCAGTCCTGCCACTCGCCGCCATCGGCATCGGCCCGGAGCGGCGAATTCAATGAACTGTCACCGGCAAGGCGGCGGTTCATCGAGATCACGTCCTCCTCGGGCACGCCGAGTTTGGTTGCGATCGTCGTGACCTGGTCGGGCCGCAAATCGCCGTCCTCGAAAGCCTGGAGCTGACCCTTCAGCTTGCGCAGATTGAAGAACAATTTCTTCTGCGCCGCCGTTGTACCCATCTTAACGAGGCTCCACGAGCGCAAGATATATTCTTAAATCGCGGCTCTAATCCACCACATAGCGTAGGTGGCCAGACGGAAGCCTTTTTCGGGATCGAAGCGTTTAACCGCTTGCATCAGCCCGACATTACCTTCCGACACGACCTCGCCGATAGGCAGGCCATAGCCGCGATAGCCCATCGCGATGCGTGCAACGAGCCGCAAATGCGATGTTACGAGTTTTTGCGCCGCCTCGGTGTCCTCATGCTCCTGCCATCGCTTGGCGAGCATGTACTCCTCCTGCGGCTCCAGCATGGGAAAACGCCGGATCTCCTCAAGGTAGCGGGAGAGACCACCGCTTGCGGCAACGGAGGGAAGTGAAGCCATGGCAATGTTTCCTTTGTAACGCTTTACGCTGCCATCATTGGGAGTTTGAACAACTCGTTTGATCTTTCGTTCCGCTAAGCTGCCCTAACAAGCAAGGCAAGCTTCCGTGAACGTCATTTTACTTATGCTCATCTCAGCGCCTCCATAATTTCGCGCATGTCGGCAGGCAGCTCGGATCGAAACTGCATGGCTTTGCCGCTCGTGGGGTGAAGAATGCCTAAAACAGCCGCGTGAAGCGCTTGTCTGGTCAGCTTATCTATCGCAGATTTTGCCTCATTGTGCAATGCACAAATTTTTGATCGAAACCCGCCTCCGTACACCGAATCGCCAATAACCGGATATCCGATATGGGCGAGATGCACCCTGATCTGGTGGGTCCGTCCCGTCTTCAGCACGCATTCCACTAGGCTCGCCACAACGCCGACCGGCTTCCTGCCTTTCTCCGAGAAACTTCTCTGCACATTATACTCGGTGACGGCATGTTTTCCGTCGCTCTTGGTAACGGCCATTTTCAGCCGGTTCGTCGGATGGCGCGCCAGATTGGTCTCGATCACGCCTTTGCGCGGTTTGGGCTCGCCCCAGACAAGCGCGAGATATTCCCGCCGCAGCGCGCCTTCCCGGCCATGATCGGCGAATTGGGCGGCGAGCCCCTGATGCGCGGCATCGGTCTTGGCGACCACCATCACGCCGGTCGTATCCTTGTCGAGCCGGTGCACAATGCCCGGACGCCTGACGCCGCCGATGCCGGAGAGACTGTCACCGCAATGGGCGATCAGCGCGTTCACCAGCGTTCCCGTCCAGTTACCGGCGGCGGGATGCACCACCAGCCCGGCGGGCTTGTCGATCACGATCAGCTCTCTATCCTCATACAGAACGTTTAACGGGATATGCTCGGCTTGCGGCAGCGCGGCGACTGCCTGTGGAACGCCGATCTCGAACATCTCGTCGGGTTTGACCCGGTAATCGGGCTCGCTTATGGTCCGCCCGCTTGCGCTCACCTGTCCGTCCTTGATGAGCCCGCGCACGCGCGAACGGCTCAAATCCGGAATCTGTGCCGCGATGAACCGGTCGAGCCGCTGCCCTTCATCATTCACCTGAGCTGTAATCGAGCGAATCGCCATAGACTCCATATGTCTACCTTCGAGGACTGATGCTGAACGAAACCGAAACGGCCGAGGCCACGCCCGGCAGCACCATGACGCCGAGCCAGATCAAGAAGCTCAAGATCGCCATTGCGGTCATGAGCGTGCTGCTGGTCGCCGGTTTCATTCTCTTGTTGGTGGGCATTTATCTCCAGACGCAGAAGATCGACAAGCCTGCGGAAGGCGCCAAGGCGCTCGCTCCGCCGGTGGGCATTTATGGGACGATGACGCTGCCGGTGCGAGCCGGCGCGGAGGTGACCCATGTGCTGACGGATCAGGGCCGTCTGATTTTGCATCTTCGCCAGCCGACGGGGAGCGAGATCGCCATCATCGATCTCTCGACGGGGCGCGAAATACAACGCCTGCGGCTGGTGCCGCAAGAATAGCTTGATCGCCGCCCGGCCGCTCTTTATATCTCGGTATCGTGCTTTTACTTGTCCCGTTCGTCTAGCGGCCTAGGACGCGGCCCTCTCACGGCTGAAACAGGGGTTCGATTCCCCTACGGGGCACCACACGCCGATATAATCGGAAGCCGCAAGCCCAAGCATAAAGTCACGGATTGGAATAACCCTCGCCGCGCAGTTCGAGCGTGTTTTGCCTCGGGTCGCGCGTAAAGAGCAGCCCGCCCTTTCGCTCGGACATTCCGGGCACGTAGTCGATCACGGCTCTGCTCTCCTCCACCACGGCGTCGCCCGCCCGAACCACGCCGCGGACTTGCAGCGCGGCAGCGGTCTGAGACCCATCATTGCGCGCGGTAAACTCAATTCGGTAGCCTTGCCCAATCTGCTCAATCTGCCCCCCAACCAAAGTAATATGGGGTGGGGTGTTCGGCTGTGTAAGACCATAGACGATCATGTAGCTGATCATGCCAAGGAGGATCGCCGCACTGACTATGGCGGCGAACCACTCAAGCCGGGACGTCGTCTCCAGCTTCGGCGTCTTGTCTGCCCGTCTGTCTTTCGTCATAGGATCAATCTCGCAGTTGCCGCGCCGATCGCGCCGGGAAAGCTCAAAACCACTACCATGCTGATGATCTCGTGAATGGCGGTATCATCCGTACGGCCGAAGGTCCAAAGCACATACAGGCTGACCAGAAGCACCAAGGCATAGCCAACCAGGGTGAAGCCGGCGAACACGCTCCAGAACGTCTTGTCGGGATGAGGCCGTTCCGTTCCGCCGAACTCAACGGAGTAAACCAGCGCGTGCATCAGGACGAGCGTGAGCAGAATCAGGCCAATCTCCCGCCAGACATTCATCTGGAACGCGATCAGGATCATCTCTTCCGTCGGAGCGACGTTGAGCGACAGGAACAGCGCCCCGACAACCATCAAAAAGATCTCCCCGGAATAGGTCTGTTCGGCGGCCTCCTTTTCCTCCGCCGCTTCCTTGCTGCCAAGCAGGCTGCGCGAAAGCATGGCACCGATACTCCCGGCAAAGGTCTCGAGCGCCACCTTTCCGATGATCTCGCGCAGCGGCATTTCCGCCGTGATAACGCCGAAAATGCATAAGATTGCCGCGGCGGCCACAAATGCCGCGCCAACGGAGACGAGCGCATCAGCTGCGTCGTCCCATACGGAAGCGGTCGGACGCAGGCCGCCATAGCGGGAAAGGCGAACGAGCAGCGGAAGCAGTAGCGCCAGGAGCAGAGCCAGTCGGAGAGGGT
The DNA here is from genome assembly GCA_963731855.1 of uncultured Alphaproteobacteria bacterium. Lineage (GTDB taxonomy): Bacteria > Pseudomonadota > Alphaproteobacteria > Rhizobiales > Rhodomicrobiaceae > R-RK-3. Next base: position 174,039 of record CAVSXH010000011.1, read on the forward strand.
CCATATAGAAGCCGAGCCACCACATCTCCATCGTCATCAGCATCGGCAATGCGAAGATGAGCGCTCCCGCCAAGGCGCGCCCCAGCTCAACTCCGAACGCCGCGGCGCCCGGACGAGTAAGAGTCGCGCCCCTGGCCGAGTGCTCAGGAGCCGACGCGTTGGTCGCCATGTCCATTCCCCCCAAGCGTGACAGTGCTTGCTGCCCGGTTCAAACGTCGGGGAGATAACACTTCGTCGAGGAGAAGGTTTAGTTGCATCGGACCGAAAACTGTACGCGCTTTTCGGATAAATCTGATGCATAAACAAAGAACTAGAGCGCAGCTCCGCGTTCAGCGGAGCGTCCGGCGCTCTGATTGCGTGAAACCGGGAGCAGACGGCGATGCCATTCACCCGCCCTGCCCCGCGCACACCCTGTAACCCGCGTCCTGCGGATACGCTCGCAAGTTCCGGCATGGAGAGTTACTATTAACGGTCGCGATCAGTGAACGAACACAGGGAGGAATAAAGATGCGCAGCGTTGCGTTCAGCGTGGCGATCTTGGTTGGCCTGGCAAGCGCCGCCGGAGCCGCTGAAATTCGCCTGATGACCGGCCCTCAGGCGGGCATCTGGGTGCCGCTTGGGGGGCAGCTCAAGGACATCTGGGAAAAATCCATTCCCGACCTCAAGGTGCAGTCGCTGCCGGGCGCCGGCATCGCCAATGTGCGCGGCATCGAGGAAGGCAAGGCGGAAATCGGCTTCGCCAATACCATCAGTACTGCGGACGCCATAGCGGGAACCGGCGAGCCGCCTCTCGACAAGAAGCACGGCAAGGTCTGTAACGTTGCGACGCTCTATCCCCAATATTTCCAGATGGTGGCGAACGCCGACGCCGGCATCAATACGCTCAAGGACCTGAAAGGGAAGGGGTTTGCGACCCAGGTTAAGGGGAACACCGGCGAGCTGATTTCGCGCCATGTCCTCAGGGTGGCGGGGATGACCTATAGCGACGTGAAAGCGAGCTTCACCAACAGCTACACCGACAGCGTCGAACAGATGAAGGACAACCGGGTGCATGTCTTCGCCCTCGGCACCGCCATCCCGGCCTCCTCGATCATGGATCTCGCATCGGCACGGGAAATCCGCTTGCTGGATATGGCCGGCATCTACGACGACATGAAGAAGATCAATCCTGCCTACAAGCTGGTCACCATTCCCAAAGGCACCTACCCCAAGCAGGACAACGACGTGCAGGTGATCGGCTACTACACGCACATCATCGCCGCATGTTCCTTGCCGGAGGAGATGGTCTACGGGGTGACCTCCTCCTTCATGTCGAGCAAGGATGCCATGGCCTCCGTCTATAAAGAGCTCGGTCAGCTCACGCCGCAGATCATGTCCCAGGATATTGGCGTGCCGTTTCACCCCGGCGCGGCCAAGTGGTACAAGGAGCAGGGCATCACGGTGAACTGACGAATGAAGGGCGGCCTTCGAGCCGCCCTCGATCTTCCGGGGCTGGGGCAGGAAACGGATCATGAATTTCGGCGCCGCGACGCAGGATTTTTCGCGCAAGGCCGCGGCTGGCGTCGCCTTGGCGATGGCGCTCTACCACATCTATGTCATCATCCCGCCGATGGACTTCATCTCGCCCCATCTGCGCGAGGTGTTCCGCGGACCGCCGACGGACTACATCTTCCGCGGCATCCATCTTCTGTTCGCGCTGGTTCTGACGTTCCTGTGGTTCCGCTGGAAGTCGCCGACCGACGACGAACTGGCCATGCTGCTGCCGGACGCGCGCGCCGAACTCGAGCGCAAAACGCGGGCGGCCTCGATTTCCGATTTCATGCTGGTGGCCGCGAGCGTCGTCGCCGTCGGCTACATCTTTGTGTATTACGAGTACATCATCAATCGGATCATCTATGTCGATGACATGGCGTGGTCCGACGAGGTCCTCAGCGTCACGCTGATTTTGCTGGTGCTGGAGGCGACGCGGCGCGTGCTTGGCCCGGCGCTGCCGCTCACGGCCATCGCCTTCATGATTTACGCCTATCTCGGCACCCGGATCGAGCCCGAGCGGTTCATCGACCAGCTCTACCTCTCCACCGAAGGCATCTTCGGCCAGCCGCTGGCGGTCTCCGCCTCCTACGTGATGATTTTCGTGCTGTTCGGCGCGTTCATGGAGCGCACCGGCACCGGTCAGCTCTTCATGGATTTCGCCATGGGCCTTACCGGACACACAGCCGGCGGGCCGGGTAAGGTCTCGGTGGTGTCGTCGTCGCTGTTCGGCACCATTTCCGGCTCAGCGGTCGCCAATGTGATGGTCGACGGGCCGATCTCGATCCCGCTGATGAAGCGGACCGGCTTCAAGCCTCACTTCGCCGCCGCTGTCGAAGCCGTCGCCTCGACCGGCGGCCAGATCATGCCGCCGATCATGGGCGCCGCCGCTTTCGTCATGGCCGAATTCCAGGGTGTGAGCTACGCGCAGGTGGTGATCTGGGCGACGATCCCGGCGATTCTGTACTACGTGGCGTGCTTTGCGGCGGTGCATTTCGAGGCCAAGCGCCAGGGGCTGCTCGGCGTGCCGCGCTCCGAGCTGCCGCCGCTTGGCCGGACAATGAGCGGGCGGGGGCATCTGTTCATCCCCGTGCTGTCGATCCTTTTCGTCATGTACTCCGGCTATAGCGCGCCGCTTGCCGCGCTGACCGGCACGCTGCTGTGCTTTCCAGTGGCATGGTTCGGGCCGGTCGTGCTTTTCATCCTGCCCGCCCTGATCATCATGCCATTGGTAACGCCGATCCCGGCGCTGATACCGTCGATTTTTGGTCAACATCCCCTGGTCGAGGCGGCTATCGTGACGGCGGTGATCGCCCTCTGGCTGTGGAGTGTCCGCGACAAGATCATTCTCCTGAAAATCGAAGGCCGCCCCATCATCGACGCGCTGATCGACGGCGCGCGCAACACCATACCGGTCGCGCTTGCCTGCGCCTGCGCCGGCATCATCATCGGCATCGTCATTCTGACGGGGCTGGGCATCACCTTCTCGCAGTGGGTGGTGGGAATTTCCCGGGACACGCTGATCCTGGCGCTGATACTGACCATGGCTGCCGGTATCGTGCTGGGCATGGGCATGCCGACGACGCCCGCCTATATCATCATGGTGTCATTGCTGGTGCCCGCTCTCATCAAGCTCGGCGTGGTCAAGCCGGCGGCGCATATGTTTGCCTTCTACTTCGCCATCCTCTCGGCCATCACGCCGCCGGTCGCGCTCGCCGTCTACGCCGCGTCGGGTCTGGCAAAATCCAATTTGTGGAGGACCGGATGGGCGGCCGTGAAGATCGGCGCCGCCGGCTTCGTCGTGCCCTTCATGTTCGTCTACGAACCGGCGCTGCTGATGATCGGCGACTGGCCGACCATCATCTGGCGCTTCATCGTTTCCTGTATCGGAATCGCATGCTTGCAGCCGGGCTGCACGGCTTTTTGCTGAAGCCGATGCCTTACTGGCTACGGGGATTTGCGATCGCCGCGGCACTCATGCTGGTTGCGCCCGAATTGACCACCGACATCATCGGTTTTGTGCTCATGACGCTGGTCATTGCGGTGCAGTATTACAGGCAGCCGACCCCGAAGCTGGTCTCGGTCGGCGCCGCCGCGGCGGATCGCGCCCAGGACCGACGCTCATGACAGTATCTATGCGACCAGATAGAGTGCCGACGATTGCGGGCTCGCCGCCTTCGATGCGCGCTCGAGTCTCTCGTAAAGCTCGATCGCCTGGAGGACGCCTTCGCGGAGCTGCGCCTCTTCTCGCCCTCTTATTGCATTGAGATGGTCGTAGAGCGCGGTTACCGCGACGCAGATATCGTGAAATCCGGCCGTGCCGCTGCTTCCCTTGAGCTGATGCGCCAGCGCGCCGGCATCGCTGAGCGCGTCCTGCGGCGCGCCGCCGTTCTGTCGCGCCCGGGTCAGATGCTCGCCGAGCATCTCGACATTGTTCTTGATGGTGACGCAGTGCTTCTCGAGCAGCAGGTTGAGCTTTTCCCGCACGGCTAGTGATGCCGCTCGGTCTGCGTCCTGTCCAGATTGCCTGAATGTCGGCGGGCAATGTAATGGGATTGAACGGCTTTGCGATCACATCCGCCGCTCCGAGGGACTTATATTGCTGGACCTCGTGCTTCTGCGCCTTGGCGGTGACGAAGATGATCGGCGTATCGGTTAATTGCGGCATCTCTTTCAGGGAACGGAAGGTCTGGATGCCGTTCATGCCGGGCATCATGACGTCCAGCAGGACCAGGTCCGGATGGAAGATCGGTGCCGTGTCAAGGGCTTCCGGCCCGCTCTCGCAGACATGCAGCGTAAAACCGCCGAGCTCTTCCAGCGCCAATTGGACGATCTCGCGAATATGAGGCTCATCCTCAACATAGGTGATCCGCTGCAGCTCTCTCATGGCTTACGCTCTCCTGGTGCTCGAATAGCTCCAGAGTCCGTTTTAAACCCTTTCCATTAATGAGCTTTTGCAGATCCTCGACAAATTGTTCGGGATTGAGAAAAGACGCGCCGAGCGATGCGGTGAGCCGGTCCCAGGCGAATTGCGGCATGGCGGGCTCGGAAACGATGATCATGGGGGGCGGATCGGCTTCTTCGCAAAGCGCGCGGAGGGATACCGCTTCCGCAGCGCTCAGGCCAGTTGCATCGATGATGGCCAGATGAAACCGGCTCGCAGAGCCGCGATTGGCGCCGTTACCGTTCGCGGCAGGCTGCCCGCCGAGAACGCCGTCGGCCGTGTCGCAAGACCGTCTCATCGCTGTTAAAGCCCAGGCAGAGGATTCGCGGCGTGCGCGAGAGATCGGCCAAATCGGCGTTTTCGATCCGGCAGGCGCAGACGGTCGATGTCTACGGGCTTTTCCACCCAGTCGAGAAGCCTGACGACCCGGCCATATTTTCCGTCTGCGCCGTTGATGCCTCCCACGAGCATCGCAACTGGAGTGTTGCCGGCCCCGGAGCCGGTGCTCGCATAGCTTCATAAATTCGGCCGGGTTGAACGCCGCCGTCGGCGGGCCGAATGCGATTGCGTCGATATTGCCTCGCCGCAAGCGCCGTTCCGCCTCTTCGGCGAGTGCGGCTGAGCTCGACGATCCAGTTCATCCGAGCGGCAAATGTTTGCAAGGCCGCCGAATGATCACTCGGCGCGCCGCAAAAAAGCATCCTCGGCGGGATTGAGAGCGGCGGCAGAGCCTGCGTCGTTGACGTTTGCGCGCGCAACACCGGCAGATCGAAGTAGAACGTCGCTCCCTCGCCGTGCGCCGTGTGATAGCCGATCGTGCCGCCATGACACTCGACAATGGCTTTGGCGATGCTCAGGCCGAGGCCGGTGCCGCCTTTTTGCCGCGAATCCGAAGCGTCGGCCTGCGAGAATTTCTGGAACATCTGCTCGTGAAAGCTGTGCGGAATTCCTGGTCCCTGATCCCGCACGAAAATGCGTATCTGGTCCCCGCGCGGCTCCGCGCCGACTGTGACGAGGCCGCCGACCGGAGAATATTTCGCCGCATTGGAAATGAAATTGGCGAGCACCTGCATCAGCCGGTCGCCGTCGCCGCTCACCATGATTTCCGGGCCATGCGCATGCTCGACCGCAATCCCCGCCCGATATTGTTCGACGAACGCGCGATTGGCCTCGATCGCCCGTTCCAGCAGCGCGCGCACCGGAACCGGCTCGAACGCGAACTCCATTTTGCCGGATTCGATCTTCTCCATATCGAGGATGTCGCCAATGAGGCGCAGCAGACGCTCGCTGTTCTGCAACCCGATCTGCACCATCGACTGGGCGCGCGGCGGCAATTCGCCCACCACATGCGAGTTGAGCAGTGCGAGCGAGCCCTGGATCGAAGTCAGCGGCGTACGCAATTCATGGCCCACCACCGAGACGAACTCCCGCTTCATCTTGTCCAGCTTGGTGCGCTCGGTGACGTCCCGGATGATGCCGGTGTAAATGCAGCGGTCTTTCAGGCGCACCTCGCTGATCGTCAGCTCTACCGGGAAGACCGAGCCGTTCTTGCGCCAGCCGGTGACAAGCCGGAGGCCGGCATCCGTGAGGTCGATGGAGTCGGCTGGCCGATGCGGGGCAGCATTCTCGGCCCTGTCATGCTTCGTCCCCAGCATCATCAGATGATGGACGTGGCAACCGACGAGTTCTTCCGCGCCATAGCCGAAGAGGTTCGCGGCCGCCGGGTTCACCGTCTCGATGCGGCGATCCAGGCCGAAGGTAATGACGCCGTCCACGGCGCTCTCGAAGATCGCCCGGGCGCGGTTTTCGCTCTCGCGCAAAGCGTCTTCGATGGCTTCCCTGCTGCGAATTTCACTCGGTCAGATCATCGTTGATCTTCGCCACTTCGGCCGCATGGTGGATCAGCGCTTCTTCACGTCGTTTGGTGTCGGTGATATCGGTCGTGACGATGACGATGCCGCCATCGGCGGTGCGGTGACGCTGGACTTCGATCCAACGGCCGTCATATTGCTGCTGCTCGAAAGGCTCGCTGGTGCAGACCTGATAGGCCAGCAAGCGCTTAAGCGTTGCATCGGCGCCCTCCTTGCTGATGGCGAACTGGCCGCGTTCAACCGCCATCCGCAGCAATTCGGAATAGGACATGCCCGGAACGATGTCGTTCTGGCACCTGTCTACCGTCTGCTTATATCTTTGATTGCACGTGATGAGACGGGCGTTCGGATCATACAGCGCGACGCCCTGGTAGAGCTTATCCAGCGCGTTGGCCAGGCGCAGTTCCGCCGCCGCCTTGTCGCGCCGGTTCTGTGCGAGCGTGAGTTCCCTTTTAATGACCGATTTCAGTCTCGGCAGATCATCCTTGAGGACGATATCCTGGATCCCGTGCTGGATCAGCAGCACGGCGGTGTTCTCGGTGATGGCGCCCGTTACAATGATGATCGGGATATCGGGATTGATCTGCCGGACGCAGTCGACGGCCAGAAACGGTGTCAGCCGCGGCATGGACAGAGTCGCAGAGCACGAGATCCCATCGCCGGTCCTCGACCGCCTCGGCAAGGCCGTTCTCGGTATCCACCCTTTGCCATTTCGGATCGAAACCGCAATTCTTGAGATAGCGGGCAAGAAGGGCGGCATCGTCCTCATTGTCCTCGATGACCAAAACCTTGAGATGCATTGCGGCTAGTCCCCGATTGGCGTCATTGCCCTTGGCCGCCTGTTCAGCAAAAGCCAATAGACGCCGAGTTGCGCCGTCACGCTGGTGAACTCGGCGAAATCGATCGGCTTGCGGACATAGCTGTTCACACCGGCTTCATAGGAGCGGATCATGTCGATCTCCTCGTCCGAGGTGGTCAGCATCACGACAGGTAGCCCGCGTGTGCGCTCATTGGCCCGAATGTGCGCCAGCGTTTCGATGCCGCTCATCTTCGGCAGTTTGAGGTCCATGAGGATGACGGCGGGCGTAATCGGCGAATGGCCGCCGTCGCCGAACAAAAGGCTCAGCGCTTCCACCCCGTCTCTCGCCACGACGATGCGGTTCGTGACGTTGCTCTTGGTCAGGGCTCGTATGGCGAGCGCTTCGTCGTCGGGATTGTCCTCGACGAGCAGAATAACCTCGTTGATCATGCCGAGCCGGCCTCGCTGGAATTTCATAGGCTGAAGCTAACAATTGTGCCTTTGCCCAAGCTGGCTTCAGCAGATATGTCGCCCCCGTGGCGGTGAATAATGCGTGCGGCGATCGCTAGCCCAATTCCGTTGCCCGGAAATTCGGCCTCGGAATGCAGCCTGTGGAAGGGAACGAACAGCTTGCTGGCATAGGCCATATCGAAGCCGACGCCATTGTCGCGGATATCGAAGAGGTTCTTGCCCTGGCTCCGCTCGCAATCGAACGCGATATGTGCATCGGCTCGCTTGGCCGTAAATTTCCAAGCGTTCGACAAAAGATGCGTCAGAGCGATACGCATCAGATTCGCATCGCATTTCACGACGATATTTGGAGCGATATCCGCCTTTACCGTGCGGGCGGGATCATCGCGCCGGAAATCGCCGATGATCGTCTCGGCGAGTTCGGAGATGTTCACCTCGGACACTTGAATGGGAGTGCGGGTCAGCCGCGACATGTTGAGCAAATCGTCGATGAGTTTGCCCATGCGCAAACTCGCCTGCTGGATGCGCTCGACCATCTGTTTGCCAGGATGCATCGAGGCGGTCGCCATGTTCCTCCGCGAGCGCATCGCTGAAGCCGTTGATGCTCCTGAGCGGTGTGCGCAAATCATGCGCGACGGAATAGGCGAACGCTTCCTGCTCTCTGTAAGCGGCAGTCAATTCGGCCGTGCGTGCCGCGACAAGCGCCTCCCGCTCGATGACCACCTCGGCCATTTCCTCATTGGCTTTGCGCAAGTTGGAGAGCCCTGGAATGGCAAGCGCCTTGGGAATTGTCGGCCACAGCGCGTAGGCAGAGGCGAGCGAGATGGCGGCGGTGGCCGCTTTCACCAGCCCTTGCGCGCCATAGATCGGAAACCAGAGCGTCGTCAGCGCAATAAGGTGGGTTATGCCGCAAAACAGGATGAAAGCCGCGAAAAGGAAGGAATACGGGCTTGAATACCAGATCGTCGCGGCGCCTGGCGAAGTACCAGATGCCGAACGGGAATGATGAAATAGACGAAGGCGATCAAGAAATCCGAGATAGCGTGGATCGCCACGAGATCGGGCCGCCAAAGCAGAGCAATAGCCATGCGGAACGAAGGAGGCGGCCCCGAACAGATATTCGATGATCGCACTCATGATGCCCGCACCAATTGCACGGCGGCCGCTCCGCGCCCTTGGAAGCCTGTCGTGGATTTTCATCCGCCGGCGCCTGCCTGGCGCAGTGCGGCTTGACGCATTTCCGAGCTGAAAGCAGAACTTCGCTCCCTTGCCGGGTTCGGACATCGCCCAGATCTTGCCGCCATGCGCCCGAATGATCCGCGCCACCGTCGCGAGACCGATGCCGGTGCCGGGAAATTGCTTCGGCCGTGTGAAGGCGCTGGAACGGCTGGAAGAGCTTGTCGCTGTAGGCCATCTCAAAGCCCGCCCCATTGTCGCGGACGAAATAGGTGCGATCCGTCGCCATCCTGTTCCTGGCCGAATTCGATTTCCGCGGCGGGGGTGCGGGCGGTGAATTTCCAGGCATTTTCGAGAAGGTTGGTCAGAATGATCGTCACGAGCCGCCCGTCGCATTGCGCGTGAATGTCGGGCTGTACGGTGATTTTGAGGTCACGCTCCGGGGCGCTCTCGCGCAGCGTCTCGCCGATTTCCGCAGCGATCTCCGACAGGTTGACGTCGGCGCAAACCGGCGGCGAGCAATCGAGGCGGGAAATCTTCAGCAGGTCGTCGATCAGCTGGCCCATCTGGCCCGTCGCGCGGTGCACTCGCCGCAGCATGCTCTGGCCCTCTTCGTCAAGCTTTGGACCGTAATCCTCAAGCACGGCGTGGCTGAAGCCGGATATCGTTCGCAAGGGCGCGCGCAGATCATGCGAGACGGCATAGGTGAAGGATTCAAGTTCTCTGTTGGCTTCCTCCAGGCCGGCGGTGCGTTCCGCAACGCGATCCTCGAGATCGGCCTTGGCGGCAATCAGCTCCAGATTTACGCGCCCAAGTTCACCGATCGACTGCAAGAGGCTCAGCCGCATTTGATGCAGTTCCCTGAAGACATCGCCCATCTCGTCCCGTGTCGGGGTTGGAATGTCCGCGTCGAGATTGCCGCGGCCGATCTCCTGTATGACCGCCCGCAGCCGCAATATGCGCGTCAGCAGGCCATGGCTGAGCAACGACATGAGCAGGCCGCCGAAGACGATCATGATCGAGAAGCCGCCGCCGATCGTCATGAACACGATCCGGTGCACGCTGGCGGCGTCCTTGGCCATGATCTCGGCCATCTCCAGGCAGCGGGAGTGAAGGGCGCCGGATTGCGCAATCACCGAGGTGAAGAGGATGTCGCGCGCTTCCTTGGCGGAATCGGAGGCCTGTGCTTCCGGTGCGAGCAACATGTCCAGGCGATCGAGAAAAATCGCCATCTTGGCAACGCGCCGGGCAAGTTCGGCGGCGAGGATGTCGGCAAGGCTGTTGAAGTGCGGCGGATTGGCAAGCTGGGCGGCGAGGATGGCATGCTGCCGCTTCAATTGCAGAATGACACGCTCCGACTGTCGCATCAGCAGTTCGCTGGTCAGGAGGTTCAGCTTGGCGACATTGGCGCTGACCGCGCTGGCGTAGCTGACCTTGCTCTGCACGCTCTTCAACATGAAATAGGCGCCGGCCGTGGCGGCGATCACCAGAAGACAGCCGAACGCGACACCCATGGTCGCGGCACGGACGGTCGATTTCAGCGACATGGCCGACATGTCTGTGTCCAACCTATTTAACGATTCCGACGCTGCTGTCGCGGACTTCGCTCAGCGGGTCAGTTGCCACGAAACCGAGGTAGTTCGGTATCGTCTCCGCGCCAGTCAGTTTCTTGCGGACGTGCCATTCCGCCTGTTGTTCGAGAACAAACAAGAGACCTTGCGGGAGGCTGACATGCAGATTGTGGAGCGGCCACAAATGGTCGATATCTTCGCCGCTCATATCGAACCGCTTTCGGACTAATTCCTTGGCCGCGAATGGATGCTCCGCCGTGTAAGTCTCAGCCTGAATGATCGCTCTCAAGATTGCTCTGGCGTCCGCGTGGTTCTCGTCGATCCAGTTTTGCGTGCTGACCAGCATGAAATAATAGATCTGATCGAACTGCTGGGGCAGCGTGACCAAATTGTTCTTCAGCGCCAGTTCCGCGCTTCTAACAAATGGTTCCCAAGTCAGGCCTGCGTCGATTTCACCTTTCGCCAGTTGCCCGGCGATATCTTCGGGCCTTAGATCGATCATCGCCGTGGTAGCGGCCTCGATGCCGTTAAGCTTCAAATAGCGCGTGAGGAAATATTCGCTTATCGACCCGAGCGTGACGCCGATCCGCTTTCCGGCCAGATCGCGCGGCTCTTTGATTGCGCGATCTGCGCGGGCGATCAGCCGCGATGTTTCGGAGGCCGATATGATCGCCAGGATACGCAGATCGGGACGGTCGAAACTGCGGCTTACGAACGCGGTTTCCGAAGTGGTCGAAAGATCGGCATGACCGTGGATGACCGCGTCGGCGGCACGCAGGCCGGATTGGAACAGCCGGAGTTCGACGTCGAGCCCTTGGTCACGGAAGTAGCCGCGCTCCTGTGCGATCCAAACGAGGATCGCCGTTTGGCTCGCGCCGATGGCTATGCGTTTGGCGGCCGCGACGCCGTGCATGGCCATCCAGATCAGCAGCGCGAGCGCCAACCGGCCGGCGAACGGGCGCACGACGCGGAACGCGTGCAGGCTTGGCGTCCCATGAATGGTGTGTCGCTGTTGAGCCCATACAACGGTCCTGCGGAAAAGTGCAATCTGAACGCAATGCGTGCATTGCGTATTTATGCAACTAAAGGTAAAGGTGTGCTTAGTGCCGGTGAGCCGTGATGCGCCGAATCACGTTTGCCGAGCTGAGCGCAAGTCGGTTTGCATGCAAATCGGTGACAGTTTCAGGGATAAGGGGCGATCCCTGTAAAATTCGTCAGTATCGTTTCAATAAATTTTCATGCTTTGGAGCTCAGACAGTGGTTCTGAGAAGAGGTCCCCGTGATTTCAAGCGCAAAACACTATTTCTGACGAGCCGCCCGTAAGCCACAGACGCGTGCTGGTCGCTGAAGACAGCCCCGTTACGCAAGATCTTCTGAAGCTGATCCTCACTCAGCGCGGACACGAGGTCGATATCGCCGACGATGGCGAGCAGGCGCTGAGCGCTCTGCGAAAACATCCCTATGATGTGGCGCTCATCGATTTTCGGCTGCCTAAGCTGGATGGCCTGCAGGTTGCGCAGAAATATCGCGCCGACAAGAATGGCAGCACGCAGGCCCGCCTCATCGCAATCACCGCCGATGTGGAGGGCTTGCTCTCGCATAAGGAGAATTGCGAAAATTTCGATCAGATCATCCCCAAGCCGCTGGACATCTACGAAATCTGCAATGTCATCGAACAGGTTGCGGCGATTGGGGCCGTTGAGGCGGAAGCCGGCACCGGCGAGTTAGCACAATCGGCCCAGCCGGCCGCCAAGCGAATGGCCTTCGGCAACGGCGCAGCATCGGCGACGCACGGCCGAACCGGCTTGGGCGACCGGGCTGGAGCTGCTCAGATGGCCCGACGATTTCGATCAATCACGTTTCACGGCCGCCGGCTTCAACGCCGCCAATGGCGATCTGACGATCGATGCCATCCTGATCAAAGGCGCGGCAAGGCTGGCCGATATCGGGCAGATCTGGGAGCGCAAGCAACTCCACTTGCTCCCGATCATCGATCTGGGCGGCGAGCTGGGGCTTCATGCCGATCTCGATGCGTCACAATCCCATTACGGCAGTGGCGAGGCGGTGCGTGGGCTGGTGCAAAGCTTTCATCAGCGCCGTGGCGAGCTTCACCGCGACCTGACGATGACCGCCGACCTGGGCGAGAAGCTGCTGGGCCGGATCTTCGTCAGCAATCACAAGCTTGCCGCCTCCTATGCTCCCGGGCGAAGCCTCGTTGATCTGTTACAATCTGCCGCTCGGCAACGCGGATGTGGTCCGGGAAGCGGAAAAACAGTGCAAGAACGGTTTCCTGCAACGCGAATTCTTCGACAGATTTCACTTCTGCTATCGCTGCGGCTCCGCCCGGATGCATGTGCGCGAGGAATGCCCGGATTGCCGCTCTCCGGAGCTGCGCGAAGAGCAGTATATGCATCATTTCCGCTGCGCCTATCAGGGCATCGAATTCGGACTTCAGGCGCGGCGACAAGCTGATCTGTCCGAAATGCCGGCAGGCGCTGTCGCATTTCAGCGTCGATTACGACAAGCCGGGCGCCGTGATGCTCTGCGGCCGCTGCCGCCATACGAGTTCGGAACCGGCCATCGGCTTTGTGTGTCTCGATTGCTCCGCGCATGTCGATAGCGATGCCGCTGCGGCAAAGGACGCCTTTTCCTACGCGCTGACCGAGGAAGGGACGGCCTTTCTGCAAATGGGACGCGCCCTGCGTGGCCCCGCACAGCAAACCATGCGCTTTTCCGATCTGCCGCTTGACTTTGTCGTGGCGCTGAATGGGTCCGCCAAGACCTATAATGAGACCAGGACGCCCTTCACCGTTCTCAACCTTTCATACGAAAACGAGCGCGAAATCGTCCGTGAAGCGGGGATGAGGCAATTCTCGCAAGCGCGCGACCTGTTCCTGGAAAATCTGCGAAACCTGCTGCGCGACAAGGGCATCGTCATCAAGGGACGGTCCTATGATTTCTGTCTGCTCGACGGTCTCGCGCCGGCTGATGCCGAGGGAAGTGTTGCCGAAATTCGCAGCGAAGCGGCTGCCGGTATCCGGATTGATCTGGGTGTGAAGATCCGGGTCTTCGGTCCGGAGGACTTCGCCTGATGTTTTACGCTTGCTGGTTAAGAAACTCCAAGTGCATTTAATGCGGAGATGGTGATGATACAGGGTTTGAAAAAGCGGCCCAGGTCGGACGTCCTGGTGAACGAAAGGCGTATGGTGACCAATCCGATCGGCAGGATGATCTATCTGGGCGTTCTTGCGATTTTTGCTGTGGTCGTGCTGAATTTTCTCTTCGGCGACATTTTAATTCTTCGCGCCGACGGCTTGGTTTTGAAGGATCAGACCATTATCGCCACCACCTATGTGGCGCGCATTCAGCAAGTGGACATCAAGGAAGGGCAGCAAGTCGAGAAGGGGCAGGTCATCATGCGCCTGCAATCGACGGAAATGCTCGAGCGGCTGGCTGATCTTTCCGCCCGGCGCGCGAGGCTGGTCGCCGATACGGTGGAATTCCGTATTCGCGCGGAGACTGTGGAGGAGTTGCTGCCGCTCGCCAAGAAGCGCGAAGGTGAAGCCACACGCGTCGTAGGCAAGTTCGACGAGCTGGCGCTAGCCGGTCTCACCACTGCATCGAGCTACGACAATGCGCTGACCGCAAACTTCAGCGCCCAGGGGGACCGCATCAAGCTGGCCACGCAATTCAAGACGCTGGAAAAGGAAGTTGGGACGCTGAACGAAGCGCGGGACGTCTCCGAAAGCGCCCTCCGCGATTTGCAGGCGCATTACGCCGAGGGCGTGGTCCGCGCGCCGGTGACAGGTGCGGTCGGGGTCTCTGTGCCGTCGATCGGCAATGTCTATCGGACGGGAGAGCCGATGATGACGCTCTATTCGGGCGAGCCTTATGTTCTCGCTTATCTTCCGCATCGCTACATGTTCTCGATCAACGTGGATGACAAGGTCACGGTGTCGGACGGGCGGCATTCGGCCTCGGGTGTGATCGCCGAGATTCTTCCGATGACCGATGCGCTCGCGACGGAATTTCAAAATACCTTCAAGCCGCGAGACCGAAGCCAGCTCGCCAAAATTCGGCTCACGGGGGCCACGTCCTTCCCGTTGCTGCAAAAAGTGTCGGTGACTCGCCCGCTACTTCATGAACGGGTCATTTGACGGGTCGCACATCCGAGGTTTCACCTATCCAAGCTGTCTTCGACAGCAGAGCCGCAGCAATTCTGCAAATATGTCACAGAATGCGGACGATTCCTGTGGCAAGTACGGGATTGACGTTGATGCAACTTTTGATTGTGTATAGATCGGTCACGCAAGCAGTGATTGCGAATGCCGATTCCCGTAAGTGACCGCGTAATCTTGGAAAGGCGATTTGCAGGCGGAAAGCCTGCGAGTTTTAACATGGAGCCCGCTTAGCGGTGAAGATGATGATTCGCGGATTCAGAACCATTTCGAGCCGGGCCGCTCTGGCCGCAGCGGCTGGAATACTTATGGGCGCCTACGCCTCTGCCCCGGCCTATGCAGCAGATCTGGCCGGCGGCTGCTGCGCGGACCTCGAAGAACGTGTAGCCGAGCTCGAAGCGACGACGGCCCGCAAAGGCAATCGCGTCGTTTCTCTGCAGGTTTACGGGCAAGTCAATAAAGCCCTGATGTTTTGGGACGACGGCGTCGATAGCGACGCCTATGTCGTCGACAACGATTATTCCGGCACCCGCGTCGGGCTTCACCGGCAAGGCCGCTATGAAGCCGGGTTGGACCGCCGGCTTTCTGGTCGAGCTGGACATTCAGGACGCCGCGTCCGATAAGGTTTCGAACGGGACGGCGAATACCGGGGGTGACACGTTTGACGATCCGGCGGACGAGATTCTTATCCGCTACAGCAACGTGTATATCGAAAGCGACCGGCTGGGACGCGTCACGCTCGGCCAGGGCAGCACCGCCGCCGACGGCGCGAACGAAGTTGTGCTGGGGAACTCCGTGCGCAATTCCGACGTGCATCACGGCAATGATATGGAGCTCCGCTTCTCATTGTCAGGCGGCCTGTCGACATTCAGGCTCGACGAGATCGCCTCGAGCCTCGACTCGACCCGCGATGACGTGATCCGCTACGACTCGCCGTCGATCTATGGCTTCATTCTGTCCGCCTCGTTGGGCGACGACGACTATGCCGACATCGCGCTGCGCTTCAAGAAGGAGTGGAATTCGGTGCGTGTCGCTGCCGCGATCGCCTATCAATGGGACGGCTCCCGTGACGGCAACCTGCTTTACGACAAGGCGAACAACGGCGACGCCAAGTTCTGAGCGGGTCTATCTCGATCATGCACATCCCGACGGGTCTTTATGGGGCCTTTGCCGCGGGCAACGTCGAAGTTGATGAGATCGACGGCACTACCATCGATGGCGATGCCAGCTTCTGGTATCTTCAGCTCGGAGTGGAACGGAAATGGCTTCCGTACGGTTCGACGACGATCTATGGCGAGTACGCCAATCTATGATGACGGCCTGTCGATCGTCGAGGGCGGTATCGGAGCGACCGACATCGCGGAAAGCGAAGCCGAGCGCTGGGGCTTCGGCATCGTGCAGAAGTTCGATAGCGCCGCCCTGGAGCTTTATGCCCAGGCGACCTTCTGGAGCTTCGAAGCGGTTCAAAACAACGGCGTCGAATTGGGATTGGAAGATCTCTCGACGATCATGGTCGGCTCCAGAATCAAGTTCTAAGCTAGCGATCGGTAACAAAGACAAAAACGATCGACCAAACTAAAGCCGCTGTTCGCAGCGGCTTTTTTCGTTGCCATCTTATGATATCCATTGGGACCCACGCGGCTGAATGGGAGCACGGACCATGATCACCAATATGGGCGTCATCGACGGCGTTTTTCGCTTTGTCCTCGGAATGGGGCTGCTGGCATGGAGCTATCACCGCATCGGACCGGGACTGCCGGAAGCCCTGGCTTGGGCGGTCTGGAGCGTCGGGGCGGTTCTCGGCTTCACCGGGCTGTTCCGTTTCTGTCCGGTCTACGCTCTGCTCGGCACCGATAGTTGCGCGATTTATCCCGGCCATGACAGGCCGGCACCACCGGCGAGTGCGCTGGACAAAACCAATCCTTCTTCCTAAGCAGGTTTTTTGCCCGCATCATTTTGGCGAAAACCGGGACAGACCTTTTCGCAATGATGCCTTGTCAATAGGGACATCAACATCTCAAACGGCATGGACGATCAAATGACCTCAAGACCGTGGCTGTCGATCATACTTGCTGCCGGTCTCGGCACGCGGATGAAGTCGGCAACCCCGAAGGTCATGCACTGCGTGGCGGGACGGCCCCTGGCCGCCCATGCGGCCGCTGGCGCGATCGCGGCGGGAGCATCGCGGCTTGCCTTTGTCATCGGTCCGGACATGGACGCCGCGCGCATGGCTCTCGCGGACGTCGCGGCCGATATGCGCTTCTTCACGCAGCCCGAGAGGCTGGGCACCGCCAATGCGGTGCTCGCCGCCGAGCCGGCAATCGCGGAATTCGATGGCGACATCCTCATTCTCTATGGCGACACACCGCTTCTGCTGCCCGAGACGCTTTCGCGTCTGCGCGCGGCATTGGATGGTGGTGCCGGTGTCGCGGTGCTCGGTTGCGAAGCCGACGATCCGACCGGCTATGGGCGTCTGCTGCTTGACGATACCGGCGCGCTGCTAGCCATTCGCGAAGAGCGGGAGGCGAGCGAGGCCGAAAAGCGGGTGACCTTGTGCAATTCGGGCGTCATGGCGTTCCGGTCGGGGGTGCTGCTATCGCTGCTGCGCCGGATCGGCAATAACAACGCCAAGGGCGAATATTACCTGACCGACGCTGTCGAAATCGCGCGAGGCGACAACCTTGCCGTTGCCGTCGTGATCTGCCCCGAAGACGAAGTGATGGGCGTCAACGACCGCGTCCAGCTGGCGCGCGCCGAAAGCCTGATGCAGAAGCGGCTCAGAGAGGCGGCGATGCGAGGCGGGGCCACATTGCTCGCGCCGGACACCGTGACCTTCAGTCACGACACCAAGCTGGGCCAGGACGTCGTCGTGGAACCGAACGTGTTTTTCGGCCTGGGCGTGATCGTCGGCAATAATGTAGAGATCAGGGCCAACTCCTACATGGAACATAGCCGGATCGCCGATGGCGCGATCGTCGGACCGTTCGCCAGATTGCGGCCAGGGGCGGAAATCGGCCCCAAGGCCAAAATCGGCAATTTCGTCGAGATCAAAAAAGCGGTCATCGGACCCGGCGCCAAGGTGAACCACCTCGCCTATGTCGGCGACGCGAATGTGGGGGCTGGCGCCAATCTCGGCGCGGGAACCATCGTCTGCAATTATGACGGCCATCAAAAGCATTTCACCGAGATCGGCGAGGGTGCCTTCATCGGCTCCAACAGTGCGCTGGTCGCGCCCATCAAGATCGGCGATGGCGCTTACGTCGGCTCCGGCAGCGTCATCACGCGCGATGTGCCGCCGGATGCGCTGGCGGTGGAACGCTCCGATCAGAAGCAAGTCCCCGGCTGGGCAGCCCGCAACCGGGAAAAGCGGCAGAAATGATGACGCCGCTTTGCGCCATCGCAGAAGAAGCTGCTGCAACAGTTTGTAATCGGCTTTGATTTGGAAATCATTTCGGCCTGGGCTACAGCAAAGTCTCGGCTGATACGAGATACTTGCCACAATATTGATTGCTGACGGGGAAGATCATGTGCGGAATTATCGGCATCTTGGGGAAAGAACCCGTCGTGAGCGGATTGGTCGACGCGCTCAAGCGGCTCGAATATCGCGGTTATGATTCCGCCGGGGTCGCGACACTGGAGAATGGCGTCCTCGCCCGCCGCCGGGCCCAGGGCAAGCTGCGCAATTTGGAAGCCCTGCTTGCCGAGCGCCCGCTGTGCGGCACCGCGGGGATCGGGCACACGCGCTGGGCGACGCATGGTGTGCCCAGTGAGCGCAACGCCCACCCGCATATGACCGCCAGGGTGTCGCTCGTCCATAACGGCATCATCGAGAATTTCCACGAGCTGCGCACCGAGTTGGAAGCGGAAGGCGTCGTGTTCGAGACCGAAACGGACACCGAAGCCGTCGTGCATCTGGTCAGCCGCGAACTCGCTCGTGGAACCGCCCCTCAGGCGGCGGTGGCCGAGACGCTGCGGCGCCTGGAAGGCGCCTTCGCCCTGGCGATCCTTTTTGCGGGGCACGACGATCTCCTGGTTGGCGCGCGGCGCGGCAGTCCACTCGCCGTAGGCTATGGTCATGGCGAGATGTATCTCGGCTCCGACGCCATGGCGCTCGCTCCGTTCACCGACCGCGTCGCCTATCTGGAGGAAGGCGACAGTGTTGCCCTGACCCGCACCAGCGTTAGCATCCTCGATGAAAGCGGCGCGCCCGTCGAGCGGCCCGTTCAGCGCACGCAGGCCAGCGCTTTGCTCGCCGACAGGGGCAATCACCGGCATTTCATGGCCAAGGAAATCCACGAGCAGCCCGATGTGATCGCGCGCACGCTCGGCCATTATGTCCATTTCGCCGAGGGCCGCGTCGAGCTGATGGACACCAATTTCGATTTCGCCACGCTGTCACGGCTGACGATTTCGGCTTGCGGCACGGCTTATTATGCGGGGCTGATGGCGAAATACTGGTTCGAGCGCTATGCGCGGCTGCCCGTCGACATCGATGTCGCCTCTGAATTCCGCTATCGGGAGGCGCCGCTGCCCACGGACGGCTTGGCGCTGTTCATCTCGCAATCGGGCGAAACCGCCGACACGCTCGCGGGCCTGCGCTATTCGAGAGAGCAGAAACAGACCATCCTCTCCATCGTCAACGTCGCGCAATCCACGATCGCGCGGGAATCGGACGCGATTTTGCCGACGCTGGCCGGGCCCGAGATCGGGGTTGCCTCGACCAAGGCGTTCACCAGCCAGCTCGCCGTGCTCGCCTGCATGGCGATTGCGGCAGCCCGCGCGCGCGGCCATCTGAGCGCACCCAAGGAAGCGGAGATCGTGAGAGGGCTGGTCGAGCTGCCCCGGCTGATGAACGATGTCTTACGGCGGGAGGATGAGTTCGAAAAGCTGGCGCATATTCTCTCGCACGCCCGCACGGTGCTCTATTTGGGACGCGGCAGCTATTATCCGCTGGCGCTCGAAGGGGCGCTGAAGCTGAAGGAGATTTCCTATATTCACGCCGAAGGCTTCGCCGCAGGCGAGTTGAAGCACGGTCCCATCGCGCTGATCGACGAGACGGTGCCGGTCATCGTCGTCGCCCCACGCGACGCGCTTTACGACAAAACCATCTCCAACATGCAGGAAGTGGCGGCGCGCGGCGGGCAGATCATCCTGATCACCAGCGAGGACGCGGCGCTGCCCGGAACCAAGCTTGCCGCTCAAATCCGCCTGCCAAAGGCACACGGTTTCATCGCCCCGATTCTTTACGCGCTGCCGGTGCAGCTGCTGGCCTACCATACGGCCGTGCTGCTCGGCACCGATGTGGACCAGCCGCGCAATCTGGCCAAATCGGTGACGGTGGAATAGCCGGCGGATCGCGTCACCTTCCGCGCATTTTATGAAAAACTTTGCTACCGCCGGAATAACGTGGCCGTCCTGGCAGGCGGCTCATTGTTCACGCGTGATTCTGGTCGTGACTGTGGCTTTTTTGCATCGAAATTAACAATCTCTTGTCGCATTTCTGTGTTTGATATCATAGGGCGAGAGTGTTGCAATCCCGCGGTAATTGCGTAAGAGTTCGCGTCGGTATGGCTAGCTATCTCCGCATAGGCTCGGTGTTTTTCGCGACGGCGTTGTGCATTTCATTGCTGGCGGCGCCCGCCCGTGCCGAAAACGCGGAGGCCACCCTTACGCAAGCCAGCAAGATGCTCGAGAAGGGCATTCCGGTAAAGGCCATCGAGCTCATCGATACCGCCATTCGATCAGGACAGCTCCCTGCCGATTTATCCGCCAAGGCGCTGCTGATGCGAGCGCAAGCACAGGAAAAGCTGGGAAAACAGGCCTTCGCACTGGCCGACTACAACTCGGCTCTTTGGATGCAGGCCCTTTCGGCGACCGACAAGGCGAAAGCCGAACAGGGCCGTGACCGTATTTCCGGCAAGCTCGGGCTCGCCGAGCCCGCCGCAAAGCCGACTACGTCAGGCGCGCGCGCAAATGCGGGCGAAAATACGGCCTCGCGGACCCCTACTCCATCGGCCAACGTCAAGAGCACCCCTTCGGAGCAACGCACCGGCGGCATAGGAAGCGTCTTCAGCGGCCTATTCGGCTCGACTGAAGCGGCAGCCGCGCAAGACCCGCAAAAGGCCAAGCCTGTCGCCGCCGCAAAGCCCGCGGCGCCCGTGAAGCCCGCCGCCGCGAAGCCCGAACAGGTGCAACCGGCAAAGGCCAACGCCGAAAGGCAGCCCGCGCAGATTGCTGTCGCGGAGCGGACGTCGCCGACTGCCGCATCGGGCGAAGCTTCAGGCAAATTCGGCATCCAGTTCGCCGCGCTTCATTCTGAAGATGGCGCAATTTCGGAGGTCGAGCGCATCGCCAAGAAATATGGTTCGGAGTTGGGGGGACGCTCACCCTCGGTGAAGATCCTCGGGACCAATGACGGCGGCACTCTCTATAAAATCGTCGCCGAGCCGTATGAGCGCGGCGAGGCCACGGCGATTTGCGAACTTCTCAAAACCAAAAATCTCAACTGCATGATCGTCTCGCGCTGACGGACGGCCCGCTTCTTTCGATCAACCTGCCCTGAGCAGCCGGATCGCTTCATCCCGTTCGAAAAGATAAAGGCAAAGACGTGCCGCCTTGCCCTGGTCCGAGGTCAGGTCAGGGTCGCGCGCAAGCAGATATTTGGTTTGATCACGCGCCGCTTGCAGAAGCTCCTCGTCCTCCGGGCAGGCGGGCGATGCGGAAGCCGGGATCGCCCGATTGCCGCGTGCCCAGGATCTCCCCGCCGCCGCGCAGCCGCAAATCTTCTTCCGCGATCTGGAAGCCATCCTCGCTCTGGCGCAGGATATCGAGCCGTGCACGGGCGGTCTCGGAAAGCGGCTGATTGTACAGCAGAATGCAGGAGCTTTGCGCCGCGCCCCGTCCAACGCGCCCGCGCAGCTGATGCAGTTGGGCGAGGCCGAACCGCTCGGCATGCTCGATGACCATGACGCTGGCCGCCGGCACGTTGACGCCGACTTCGATGACCGTGGTCGCAACCAGGATACCGAGCCGCCCTTCGGCGAATTCGCGCATCACCGCGTCCTTCTCGGCGCCTTTCGTCCGCCCGTGGACAAGCCCGACCGCATCGCCGAAGCGTTGGCGCAGATGCGCCGCGCGTTCCTCGGCGGCGGCCAGATCGATCTTCGCCGAGGTTTCCACCAGCGGACACACCCAGTAGATCTGTGCGCCCTCACGCCGCGCCCGGCCGATCGCGTCGATGACCTCCTGCAGGCGGTCGAGCGGCAGCACGCGGGTCAGCACCGGCTTGCGGCCCGCCGGCTTTTCGGTAAGCTTGGAGGCGTCCATATCGCCGTAATGGGTCATTTGCAGCGTGCGTGGGATGGGCGTCGCCGTCATGACCAGAATGTCCGTACCGCCGCCCCGCCCCTTGGCCTGCAACGCATAGCGCTGATGCACGCCGAAGCGGTGCTGCTCATCGATAATGGCGAGCACGAGATCGTCGAAGGCGACATCTTCCTGAAACAGCGCGTGGGTCCCGACTGCGATCTGCGCTTCGCCGCTTGCCAGCGCCCCCAGCACACGCTGCCGCGATTTGCCTTTTTCGCGCCCGGTCAGCAAGATGTGCCGGATGCCTGCCTTCTCGCACAGGGGTGCGAGGGTTTCGAAATGCTGCCGCGCCAAAATTTCCGTCGGCGCCATCATCGCCGCCTGCGCACCGGCCTCGACGGCGCGGGCCATCGCCAGGAGCCCCACCAATGTCTTGCCGCTGCCGACATCCCCATGCAGCAACCGCAGCATCCGGCGAGGCGCGGCCATGTCGTCCAAAATCTCGCCCAGCGCGATCTGCTGCGATCTCGTCAGCTGGAAGGGCAGGGCGCTGGTGATCTTCGCGGCCAGCCGTCCATCGCCGGTAATCGAGCGGCCGCCCGTCCGCCGGAACCGCCGCCTGAGCAGCGCCAGCGCAAGCTGCCCGGCAAACAGCTCATCGCAGGCCAGCCGCATGCGCGCCGCCGCATTCAGATCGATGTCCCGCTCGTCGGTCGGCCGATGCAGCGCTTGCAACGCTGCGGCGAAAGGAGGCCAGCCGCGCCCTTCGACGAGCCGCCGGTCGAGCCATTCCGGCATCTCCGGAAGCCGCGCCAGGCCTTGCGTGAAGATCTTGAACAGAAATTTCTGCGTCAGCCCCTGGGATAGAGGATAGACCGGCTCCAACCCCGGCAGCTTGTGACGGTCCTCTTCCGGCAATATATAATCGGGATGCGGCATCTGCAGCTTCTGGCCGTAGCGCTCGATCCGCCCGGACAGAATGCGCATCTCGCCCACCGGCAGCTGGCGCTCGATGAAGGGCCGCTCGGTGTGGAAGAAGATCAGCTCGATCTCGCCGCTTTCATCCTCGCAGATCACCCGGTAAGGCGCGCGGACGTTGCGCTGCGGCGAAGGGTAGTGCTTCTTGACTTTGACCAAGAGCGTCGCCAGTTGCCCTTGCAAGGTTTCGGCGATGGCGGGCGTTGCGCGCCGATCCGTCAATCCGGACGGCAGATGCCAGAGGAGATCGATGATGCGCGCTTCGCCGCCATTCGGCGCGGGGATGAGTTTGCCAAGCAGCGTTTGATAGCGGGGGCCGACGCCGTCCAGAGTGCCGACGCCGGCGAACAGGGCATTGAGGAGCGCCGGCCTTATGCCGCTTCGGGTCTCGGCAGCCGATGTATTCGGCTCGTGCTCTTCATGTTCCACGGCGAATAAGTATATCTACCAAGACAATATCGCTAGCTGACATTCGGTCCTGATGGCGCTATATCACGGCTTGGGATCATCCGGCCATCGCCGCGCATTCATCGGTTCGGACATCCACAAGCCATCAGCGCAGCTCTCGCCATGACAGCTATCGAGACCCGGATGAAACGCGCGCTTTACCGTGCGCATCATCGCGGCACGAAGGAAATGGATCTGGTGCTGGGGAATTTCGCCGATGCCGAGGTTGCCCGTCTTGACGATGCCGGCTTGCTCGCATTCGAGCAATTGCTGGCGCTGCCCGATCCTGAGATCGACCGTTGGATAAAGGGTGAGCAAGCTCCCCTTGCGCTGTCGCCCATGATCGGGCTCATCAGGCGCCATCACCGCCTCGAAAGCTGAAAGATGCTCGAAAAGACTGACGAAAAATCCAATACGAGGACCGAAAAAACGCCCCGCTCCTCGGCCGCCATCGCCGCGCTTGTCGCGCAGGAAAACCCGCTGGTGGCGGCGGGCGTGCCCGAAGGGTTCGACGCCTATCTGCTCGCCCGGATGGCCGCGACGGCGCACAAGGAACTCGGCACTCCCGTCGCGGTGCTGCATGTCGCGCGTGACGATCAGCGCGCCGAAGCCATGCGTGACCAGCTGCGCTTTTTCGCCCCGCAAATGGACGTGCTGACCTTTCCCGCATGGGACACGGTGCCCTATGACCGGGTTTCGCCGAACGCCGAATTGTCGAGCCGCCGCATCGCGACGCTTGCCCAGCTAACCCGGCTGAAGTCGCCCAAGCGCCCGGTGATCGTCATCACCACCGTGAATGCCGCGCTGCAGCGCGTGCCGCCCCGCGAAATGATGCGCAAGGCGCTGCGTCAAGCTTACGGCGGGCATGAATGTCGACATGGGCAGCATCGCCCGCCGGCTGGAGCGCTGGGGCTACCGGCGCACCGGCACCGTGATGGAGCCGGGCGAATATGCGATGCGCGGCGGCATTCTCGACCTCTATCCGCCGGCAAACGCGCGGCCCGCGCGGCTCGACTTCTTCGGCGACACGCTGGAGGCGATCCGCTTCTTCGATCCCGCCTCCCAGCGCACGCAGGCGTCGAAAGACCAGCTTGTCCTGATGCCCGCGAGCGAGCTGCCTTCGGGGCCGGACGTGATCAGCCGGTTCCGCGTGCGCTATATGGAGCTGTTCGGCGCCGTCGCGGGTGACGATCCGCTCTATGCGGCCGTGTCGGAGGGCGCGAGCTATCCGGGCGCCGAGCATTGGCTGCCGCTGTTCTACGACAATCTGGAAACTCTGTTCGACTATGTGCCGGAGGCGATCATTTCGTTCGATCACCTGGCGGCGGATGCGCGCGCGCAGCGTCTCGAACAGATCGAGGATCATTACGAAGCCCGCAAGATGGCGCTGGAGCAGGCGTCTTTCGGCACGCCGCCCTATAAGCCGGTGCCGCCGAAGCTGATGTTCCTCGGCACTGATGAGTGGGACGAGACGCTGAAGGGCCGCAAGGCGCGGCTGTTCTCGCCCTTCGACGCCATCGAGAATGCCAGCGGCATCGCCAGTCTGAATTTCGGCGCCAAGATCGGACGGAGCTTTGCCCTCGAGCGGGCGGACCAGTCGGACACGCTGTTCGAGGCGGTGAACGCCCATATTGGCAGGCTGCAGGGGGCGGGCAAGCGGGTGATTGTCGCCGGGTGGACCGCCGGGGCACGCGAACGGCTCGGCGCCATGCTCGGCGCGCATGGCCTGAAGGCGATTCAGCAAGTGGACAGCTTCGCTGAGGCGACGAAGCTCAGCCGCGACGTAACGGGCTTCGCCGTGCTTGGCCTCGAAGAGCGGCTTCGAGACGCCCGATCTCGCCATCATCGGCGAGCAGGATATTCTCGGCGACCGCCTGGTGCGCCGCCGTAAGGCGCGCAAGGGCAGCGACGTGCTCAGCGAGGCGTCCTCGCTCGGCCCCGGCGATCTGGTCGTCCATGCGGATCACGGCATCGGACGGTTTCTCGGGCTTCAGGCGATCACGGCGGCGGGTGCCCCGCATGATTGCCTTGAAATCGAGTATCAGGGCGGCGACAAGCTGTTCCTGCCGGTCGAGAATATCGAACTGCTGACCCGCTACGGTTCCGACGATTCCAACGCCAATCTCGACCGTCTCGGCGGCGCGGCGTGGCAGGCGCGCAAGGCGCGGCTCAAGAAGCGCATTCGCGATATCGCCGACAGCCTGATCAAGATCGCCGCCGAACGCGAGTTGAAGGAGGCGCCTGCGCTGGAGCAGCCCGAGGGCGCTTATGACGAATTCGTCGCCCTCTTCCCCTATGAGGAAACGGATGACCAGCTGACCAGTATCGAGGCGGTGACGGCGGATCTGGCGCGCGGCCGCCCGATGGACCGGCTGATCTGCGGCGATGTCGGCTTCGGCAAGACCGAAGTGGCGTTGCGCGCGGCGTTCATCGCGGTGATGGCGGGCAAGCAGGTCGCGGTGGTGGTGCCGACGACGCTGCTCGCGCGCCAGCATTTCAAGACCTTCAACGATCGCTTCAAGGGACTGCCGGTGCGGATCGATCAGGCCTCCCGCCTCGTTCCGGCGAAGGACATGGCCGCTGATTCGGGCCGGGCTGAAATCGGGACAGACCGACATCGTGGTCGGCACGCACGCCCTGCTCGCCAAGGGCATCGAATTCGCCGATCTGGGCCTGCTGATCATCGACGAGGAGCAGCATTTCGGCGTGACGCATAAGGAGCGGCTGAAGCAGCTCAAGGCCGATGTGCATGTGCTGACGCTGACCGCTACGCCGATCCCGCGCACCTTGCAGCTCGCGCTTACCGGCGTGCGCGAGATGTCGGTGATCGCCACGCCGCCCGTCGACCGGCTGGCGGTGCGCACCTTCATCACGCCGTTCGATCCGGTGACGATCCGCGAGGCGCTGCTGCGCGAGCGCTATCGCGGCGGCCAGACCTTCTATGTGTGCCCGCGAATTTCCGATCTCGACGAGATCGCCGCCTTCCTGCGCGAGCATGCGCCGGAGCTGAAATTCACCATCGCTCACGGCCAGATGGGGGCGGCGCAGCTCGAAGACGTGATGACGGCCTTCTACGACCGGCAATTCGACGTGCTGCTTTCGACCACCATCGTCGAATCCGGTCTCGACATACCGAGCGCCAACACGCTGATCGTCCACCGCGCCGACATGTTCGGCCTTGGCCAGCTCTATCAGCTTCGCGGGCGCGTCGGCCGGTCGAAGACGCGCGCCTATGCGCTGTTCACGCTGCCGCCGAACCAGAAGCTCACGCCGACCGCCGAAAAGCGCCTCAAAGTGCTGCAATCGCTCGACAGCCTGGGCGCGGGCTTCACCCTCGCCAGTCATGATCTCGACATTCGCGGCGCCGGCAATCTGCTCGGCGAGGAGCAGTCCGGCCATATTCGCGAAGTCGGCTTCGAGCTGTATCAGCATATGCTGGAGGAAGCGGTCGCGTCCTTGCGCGAGGGCGGCATGGAGGAACGCTCCGAGCAATGGTCGCCGCAGATCAATGTCGGCAGCGCGGTGCTGATCCCGGAGAGCTATGTCGCCGATCTTCAGGCGCGGCTGGGGCTCTACCGGCGGCTGTCGAACCTCAACGAGCGCGAAGAGATCGAGATTTTCGCGGGCGAACTTGTCGACCGTTTCGGCCCGCTGCCGGAAGAGGTACGCCATCTGCTCGCCGTGGTGCAGATCAAGGGTTACTGCCGCAAGGCCGGCATCGCCCAGCTCGAGGCGGGGCCGAAGGGCGCTGTAATTGGGTTCCGCGAAAACCAGCTTCGCCAACCCCAGCGGTCTGGTCTCCTTCATCACGAGCACCGGGGGACGGTGAAACTGCAGCAGGACCATAAGCTCGTCTTCAAGGCCGATTGGCCGGATGCCGATGAGCGGCTGAAAGGCGCGCGCAATCTGGTCCGGCGCCTCGCCGAATTGGCGGGCGATGTGAAGAAGGCGGCGTGATGGAGGCCGAGGCGGGCAGATTGGATCATGACGCTCATCTATAAGATCTGCGGCAATGACGAGTGGGGCGCGGCGGAGGCGTCCGGCGCCTATTCCGGCTCGGAGCACGACCGGCGCGACGGCTTCATTCACTTCTCGACCGCCGCACAACTTACCGACACCCTTGCCAAACATTTTACCGGCCGCGCCGATTTGCTGCTCATCGCCGTTGACCCCGGCGCGCTCGGTGGGGCGCTTCGGTGGGAGCCGGCCAGGGATGGCGATTTGTTTCCGCATCTCTACGGCGAATTGCCGGTCGCGGCGGCGGTTTGGACGCAAGCACTGAAGATCGGCGAATTCGGCGACCACATCCTGCCCGCCGAGGCCATGCTTTGATCGGCCGGCTGATCGACATCGCGCAATCCGGGCTGCTATTTCTCGATCCCGAGCGCGCGCATGAATTGACCCTCCGGGCGCTCGAAGCAGGCGTTTTTCCCCGTGCCGCGCCGGACGATCCGAAACTTCGCCAAACCGTTTGCGGCCTCGAATTCCCCAATCCTCTCGGCATGGCCGCCGGGTTCGACAAGGACGCGCGCGTGCCGGGTGCGCTGCTGGCCATGGGGTTCGGATTTGCCGAGATCGGCACGGTGACGCCGCGTCCGCAGGTTGGCAATGCACGCCCCCGCGTGTTCCGCCTGATCCGCGAACGCGGCGCGATCAACCGGCTCGGCTTCAACAGCGGCGGGCATGAAGCCGCGAAGGTTCGGCTGGCGAACCGCCCGCCAGGGGTGATCGGCGTCAATATCGGAGCAAATAAGGACAGTGCCGATCCCATCGAGGATTTCGCTGCCGGCCTGCGCGCATTCTACGGAGTGGCGGATTATTTCACGGTCAACATCTCGTCCCCGAATACGCCGGGCCTCAGGGATTTGCAGGCGCCGGACCGGCTCAACCGGCTGCTCGACCGATTGATGACGGAGCGGGAAAACCTCGCCGCGCGAGCCGCTGCGCGCCGCCCGATCTTCGTCAAACTTGCGCCGGACATTCACGATGACGACCTTCCCGCCACCATCGCTTGCCTCGTCGACCAATAAGGTCGACGGCATCATTCTCACCAACACCACGATTTCGCGTCAGGAAATCCCGCAAGCAGCCTATCGTGCCGAGGCTGGCGGACTGTCCGGACGGCCACTGTTCCAGCGTGCGACGCGGACGCTGGCGAAAACCTATCTGCTCACCGGGGGCAAGCTGCCGCTCATCGGCGTCGGCGGCATCGACAGCGGCGAAACGGCGCTCGCCAAGATCCGTGCGGGCGCGACGCTCATCCAGCTTTATACGGGGATGATCTACGAGGGCGCCGGCCTTATCGCGTCGATCAAACGTGCGCTCGTCGAGGCGACCCATCAAGCCGGAGCTGCCGATCTCTCGTCCTTGATCGGCAGCGAGGCTGAGCGATGGGCCGCGGTCGACTTATGATGATGCGGACTGCGCCAGCCTGATCAATGGATTTGTTCGGTTAGATCGCCCAGCTCATAAGCTTCGTCGTAAATCGCCCTGGCGATCGCTCGGCCCGACTCCGAGCCGCGATTGCAGTCGAAACGCCAATGGACCCCGAGATAGACGCGGCTCAAATCATTGTCCAAGATCATGTGATCGATGCTGTTGTAGTCGATCGGGAAATAAGGCCGCGGCTCATCGCGGGAATGGTCGATCGAGATGCCGTTCAGCTCATCGGAGACGAACGGGCCGTTGACGCGATCCGGATGATCACTGGTCTCCCGCCGGTCCCGCCGCACCAGTTTCAGCATCTGAAAGCATGCCGCGCCGAAAGTCGCATGTCCCGAAGGATAGGCTGGGAAATTGGGCGTGAAAGCCGCGTCCCGATACTGCCCATCGCCCCGGCTCTGCCGGCGCGCGCCTTCTCGATACCCATTGCGCAATCGAAAGAAGAGCGAGGACGTGCCGCCGCCCATGAACGACTGCGCCGTCTCGCTCATCTGCATATCGAGGCCGAGCGCGAAACGGGACGGATTGGTCCGCGGCGAACCGAAAGGCTGCCAATCGATTACCGGCCTGCGGGTGTGGTTCTGGATGCCGAGCACCGGGCGCCAGACATTATATTTGTACTTGCCGTACCAGGCGACGACGCCGGCATCGGCCATGGCAAGGTTACACAGGGCGAACAGGCGCGCCATTTCCGGGACGTCCATTTCGTCGTCGATGGCAATCTTGCGCAAAATCTGGTTGTAAAGCCGAGGCGGCGTGCCTAGCAGTCTCGGCCCGTCATAGGCCCAGAACAGACCGATCTTGGTCTCAAACGGCGTTCGCCCCGGAATATGATCATTTCCGTTGGAGACGAGCGCGCCTTTGATACGGACCTCCTCCAGGTCCCGCTCATATTCGGGGCTGCCTTCGGGAGGCGGCGCCCCGACCGCCAATTCCGTAACCTGCCGTTCGCCAGCCAAAACCAGAGGCGACGCGCGCCCCCATTCCGCGCCATAGTTGCCCTGTCCCGCATTATAGGGGTCGATGCTGTGCTTCCTCGGGCGCGGAATATAGTTCGAGAATTGCGGGAGGATCTGCATCTGCATGTCGTCCCATCTCCACAACTCGCGGAAATGGGGCGCGGCCGCAAAAGTGAGGCCTGCCTGCCAATCCTTGCCGGCATTGTTGCCGACGATCTTTTGAAACTCGTCACGGCTGGAGCCGATCTTATAACCGTGGATCGGCGCACTGAAGATGTGGGCTAATATGCCTGCCGCCGCTCCGCCGACGAAGAGCTCGGGTGCTTCGATGTCGAAATCCCGCTTGCCGTGATAGAAGCGCGGGCGATAGGGGGCGTGATAGGCGATGCTGACCGCGTCGGCTATAACCGCGTGCGCGAGCCCGAGGGCGCGGGCCGAGGCGCACGGGCCCGGAGCGCGCGCATCGGAGGGATCGATGCTGTGATCCAACGCGACGAGATCCAGGCTGACAGCATTCCAGAACAGAACCGGATTTCCTCTGATGTCCGCACGCTGCTCGGCGCGGGAGCTGGCAGAGGAAAGGCTGAAAGCGGCGCTCGCCGCGGCACCCAGCATAAGGACTGATCTTCGATCAATATCCATGGGAGTAACCTTATAAATTATAGTAAATTTATAATAACTATATCTGAATGAATAAAAGCTTAAGATAGATTTACTATAATCAGGAGCGTGGACTGGCCGCGCGGTGCTACCGCTCAGCCTGCGCGGGGAAACGAGGCCCGCCGGAGCGACGGATAGTAGGCAGGCAAGCGTTAGTGCGCGTGACGATAGAAGAACAGCATCATCGACGCCCAAAGCCCATGATTGCCAAAGGCGGGCGTCAGCGCCGCCCAGGCAGCCACGAACGCGGCCAGGCTCACAATCATCATGTTGCGCATGTCGCGGGTGCGTGTCGCGCCGATGAAAATGCCATCGAGCTGGAAGCAGGCGACACCGACCACCGGCGCGGCGATCGCCCAGGGCAGATATTGCCGCGCCGTCTCGCGCACTTCCGGGTTTGCGGCCATGGCATCGATGACCGCGCCGCCGGCCACGACGAAAATCGCCGCCACAGCCAAGCTGACCGCCGCGGCCCAGACAGAAGACAAACGCACCGCCCGCCGGAAATGGCCTTGCCGGGCCGCTCCGATTGCCCGGCCGGTCAGCACTTCGGTGGCGAAGGCGAAGCCATCGAGCAAATAGGAGGAGATGTTCAGGAACTGCAGCAGCACCGCGTTGGCGGCGAGGATGACATCGCCGGATTTGGCGGCGTGAGCCGTGAAGAAGGTGAAGGCGAACAGCAGGCACAAAGTGCGGATCATCAGATCGGAATTGATCGCAAGCATCCGGGTGAGGCCCGAGGCGTCGAGGGCGCGGGTCCAGTCGATCGGCGCGGCGCGGCGCGCCAGTTCCCGGCCGGCGATGGCCGCGCCCAGCCCCGCCGCGAGGATTTCGGCGATCAGCGTGCCGATGGCGACGCCCGGAACACCCCAGCCGAGCCAGCTCACGAAGGCAACGTTCAGAATGACATTCACCCCATTCAACACGACTTGGAGATAGAGCGCTGTCTGCGTTCGGCCCAGTCCGATAAACCAGCCCAGGAAGGCGTAATTCGCCAGAGCGAAGGGCGCGCTCCAGATACGGACGTGGAAATAGCGCCGTGTCTCCGCTTCGACTGCCGCGCTGCCATTCAGAAAATATACGGACACCCATTCCAGCGGCCATTGCAGCAGGATCAGCAGCATCCCCGCGCCGCCGGCGAGCAGCAGAGCGCGCGTGAGGATCGCGCTGACTTCCTGTTGATCGCCGGCCCCATCGGCCTGCGCGGCGAGGCCGGTGGTTCCCATGCGCAGGAAGCCGAAGGCCCAGAACAGCAGCGTGAAAATTGTTGCGCCGAGGGCAACGGCGCCGATCAGATGCGCTTCGCCGAGCTGGCCGACAACGGCGGTGCTGGTCACGCCAAGCAGCGGCGTGGTGATGTTGGACAAAATGATCGGCAGGCTGATCGCCAGCACCTTGCCGTAGGTCAGCCGTTCGGATGGAGAAGCGCTGCTCTCGTGGACGGGGCGCACGCGAGGCTGTTCAGGTCCGCTTGTTGGCGTCGCTCTTGTCGGTATCGCCCGCGACGAACTTCACGAAACGCAGCACCAGCCAGACCGGGATGACGATCACCGCGCCGAGAAGGAAATACTGAAATGCCGTTTCCACCCAGCCGAAGCCGAAATCATAGATCGCCTGGATGAGCCGCGGGATGTTCGCCAGGAGGTCGCGCGGGTCATAACCGGCAGCTTTCAAGGCGATGCCTGTCACGATGGAGATGACAACCAGCCGCAAAAACACGGCCAACGGACTGCCGCCAATGAACCGTTCCATATGCTGCTCCAGCGCTTACCCGTAAAAATCTATAGTCTTTTCGGCTGAAATGCACAGCGGGTCAATGACCAGTCGTAAGCCTGCTTTGGCCGTCGCGTCCCAGGCGTCCCGCTTGTGGCGCGAAAAGATCATGGGGATTTCGCTGAACGGGATATGTGCCGTGACGCGATCGTTCAAAAGGGCACGAATCAACGAATTCGGCATGAAGATGGCAAAATTCCCGATCTGCATAAGAATATTTTCTTCCATAGGGACTTTTTCGTAACATCAAACTGCCACAAATCAGTCATGAATTTACCTATTGAGTTATGAACGCCTGCGACAAGTCCCAATTTGTTCCGCGCAGGCCGCGCTGCATCGTTTCGCAGCAGTTCAAGGGGCACCGATAACAATGCATAACGCAGTCTATCTGCGGACCGCCGTCGAGACTCCTCTCGATAACGGCTCCTGTCGCGTCCTTCTCTGCGGCAAATCTTTCATTGCCGACCGCACCGGGGCACTTTACTGGCCGGCTGAAAAGACCCTCATCGTGTCCGACCTGCATCTCGAAAAAGGCTCGTACCTGTCCGAGGATGGCGTCGTTCTGCCGCCTTACGATACGGCGTCCGCCTTCGAAAAGCTGGAAGAGGCTCTTGACCGGTATGATCCGCTTCGCGTCATCGCGCTTGGCGACAGCTTTTGCGGCGACAGAGATGTGCGTCTCACCGCGCATGATGCCGATTGGCTTTACGATCTGATCGAAGACCGCGAATGGTTCTGGATCAGCGGCCCGGATCAGGCTCCGGTGCCTGAAGGGTTCGGCGGCACCGTGGTTCCGCATCTGACACTTGGCGGCATCAAATTCCGCTTTGAGCCGGTGCGTGCGCCCGTCAGCCACGAGATCGCCGGCCGCATGCATCCGGTCGCGCAGATTTCCGAATATGGCCATGTGATGCGCGGACGCTGTTTCGTCTCGAACGGAATGCGGCTGATCCTTCCGTCCATGGGCGCTTATTCAGTCGGCGCGAATGTCCTGGGAACGTCATTCAACTCGCTGCTCGGCCATGAAGGGCTGTTCGTCTGGTCGATCAATGCCGGCCGAGTGACGCAGGTCGCCTCCGGTCAGTTCTTGAGGAACTGGCGGCTTAGGTCCTAGCGCATCACACTTTAAATCGAGATCAGCGGCATTGTGTATCCCGTCGCCCCGGCCGTCGGAGCCGGGCCCATTCACTTGGAACTTCGGCAGTGAATTTGCGGCCATGTGATTGGATCCCGGCTCGCCGCTCCGCGGCGTCCGGGACGACATAAATGGCGCGATCGCAATTCCTATTTAACGCACGACGCGTCTAGTTGCGGCTGAACAGCGTCCATCCCAGAAGACCGCAGGTCCGCCGCGAGCACCACGGATAACAGCCCGTAAAGCCAGGGCTGCTGATAAGCGAGTGTATAGAGAATCCGCTCTATGCCCTCCTTGCGCACGGTCAGGCTGACATCGTCGCGGCTCAACAATTGACCGGCTTGAAGCAGATAGACCTGGGCGGAGTATTCGCCTTCCGCCACCTGTGTGGGAAGCGTTATATTGCCCCGGAACAAGCTCCGCCCGAGAAAGGTGACGGCGAATGGCTTCTCCACATAAAGCGCCTGCTGCCCCTTGAGCCGCACCAGCGCCTCCTCGAACCCATCAGGCGGTGGCGGGCCGTCCGGGCTTTGTGGCTTGGGGTTGAACTCGATGCCGTGCCAGCGCAGCGTCTGCGCGCTCGCGATCTCGTCCAGCGGCCGGGTGGAAAGCACGGCGTAAAAGCTGGATACGTTGAACGACTCCGATGTGCCGTTGACCCAGATCGCCGGCGACGCGCTCCTTCTTGCGGGTAACGACCGAATGCACGGGGCCGCGGATCACCATGATCACATCGTAGTAGCCGGATGCGGCGGCGGTCTGCTTGCTGCCGTCGACAGCTCCGAAGACGACGATCTCCGCCCCGGTGAAGTCCGACTTGATCGCAATCTCATGGGCCGACATGTCGACTTCGATGGCTTCCGTCTGTGCCCGCGCGCCGATGGAGATGGAAACGAAGCGCCGCCAAATACAGCATCCACGGCGGCAACCGCAAGATCCATGCTTAGAAGCCGGTACCTCATAACCAGGATCCCGCCATGACAGCCTGGATGGAATAGAGTTCGCGCGGCGTGGTCAGCAGATCGACCATCAGGCGGAGGCACACGCCAAGCACCAGCAGGGCCAGCAGCGCCCGCAAATGTTCGCCTCGCATCCTCTGGCCTGCGCTCGCGCCGAATTGAGCGCCGATGACGCCTCCGACCATCAAGATCAGATGCCAGCAGCAGATCGACCGCCTGGTTGGTCGCCGCATGCAGGATCGTCGTGATGCCGGCGACGAAAATGATCTGGAACAGGCTCGTGCCGATCACGACCTTGGTGGGCATGCGCAGCAGATAGATCATGGCGGGCACCATGATGAAACCGCCGCCCACGCCCAATATGCCGGAGAGCAGCCCGACCGCCATGCCGATGAGGAATGGCGGGATTGCGCTGATATAAAGCTTCGACCGCTGAAAGCGCAGCTTGAGCGGCAGACCATGGACCCAATGA
The DNA here is from genome assembly GCA_963731855.1 of uncultured Alphaproteobacteria bacterium. Lineage (GTDB taxonomy): Bacteria > Pseudomonadota > Alphaproteobacteria > Rhizobiales > Rhodomicrobiaceae > R-RK-3. Next base: position 208,712 of record CAVSXH010000011.1, read on the forward strand.
TGCTGCCCAGGTCTTCGCGCGGAGGGCGGCCTGCCGTTTTTGGCTCGATGCATCGCCCGCATGCTCTCGCTCAGCATCAAAATGCCGATGCTGCTGAGAAAAACGGAATAAAGCAGCGAAATGGCGATCTCGATGTGACCCGCCTCGCGCAAGAGCTTTCACGGCCTGCACGCCGATGAGGGCGCCGATAACGCCGCCCGCCAGCAGCACGGTGCCCATCTTCATGTCGACATTGCCGCGCCGCCATTGGGTCAGGGTGCCGGAGACCGAACTGGCGACCACCTGATTGGCGCCCGTCGCGATGGCGACCGCCGCCGGAATGCCGGACAGCATCAAGAGCGGCGTGATGAGGAAGCCCCCGCCGACACCGAACAGTCCGGACAGAAATCCGACCGCCGTCCCCATGCCGAACATGGTGAAGATGTTTACCGAGGTTTCGGCGATGGGCAGATAGATCTGCATAGGATCGAACATCCGGTAGCCGGCGGGCACCACGCCGGGCGGGCATCAGCCTTCGCGGCTCTTTGCAAGGGCACCTTAGCCTGATCCGTTCTGATGGATCAGAACGGGACTCCGTCAATCTGTTGAGCGCGATCTTTACGCGTAAAAACCGTCCCGCGTTCCGGGGACATATTTTTGGGGATCATGCTCCAGCTGACGGTGATAAAGCAGAAGGAGGCCCGCATAGTCAATGCGGGGCCTCCTTTCAGGAGCGGTCTTTGCGGGCTTATCGCCGCTGCTCACATGTTTGTTAGATCTGGGCGAACGCCATTTTGGCGAGCAGGGCCTGATCGAGCTGGCCGGTCGCAGGCAATCCAATGCGTTTCTCGAATTCGCGGATCGCCGCGAGCGTGCGGGGTCCGATGATGCCGTCTACCGGACCCGGTCTGTAGCCGAGACCGCCGAGAAGCCGCTGCGCTTCGACAACGAGATTATTGCGCGGCGCGATCTCGGTGCTCCATGACGTCTTCATCAACTGAGCGCTGGGTGCCTTCGGCTGAATGACAGCCTCGACCTGCCGTACTTCGTCCAATGGCGGCTCGGGCGCGGCGCGGTTGACGGCTTCATCCATTGGGGACATGACCCAGCCGGAGAGCGCGCGTTCGGCCGTCATGCGCTCGGTCTCGGTCAGCGTACGAGCGACGTCGTCGCGCTTTTGCGCCGCGTGCGCGTCGCCGCGCTGGGCCGCGAGCGCAAACCACTGATAGGCCTTCACGGCGTCCTTTTCAACGCCGAGCCCGCGCTCATGCAAGATGCCGAGATTGTACTGGCTATCGCGCAGTCCATGCTGGGCGGCGGTGGCGAACCATTTCGCGGCGGTCAAATAGTTGGCTGATTTGCCGTTTCCGGTAATCGAGAGGACGGCAAGGTTGTGCATCGATTTGACGTGGCCCCTTTCGGCGGCGCGCTCATACCAGATGATCAATTCGGCTGTGTCTTTCGGCGCACCCTGACCAAGCTCGTAAAGCGTCGCCAGACGATATTGCGATGCGGCGTGGCCGTTTTCGGCGGCGCGGCGGAACCACCGCGCGGCCTTGGACAGGCGCTCGTTCACCGGGAGCTGCCGCTCGACGCCATTGCCGTCAAGATAATCCTGGCCGACCGAGAACTGGGCGTTGAGGTCGCCCTGCACGGCAGCCTTGCGCAGGCTATCGGCATTGCCGGAATTGGCGCCGTTCCCGGCAAGGCCGGCAGCGGTGGCCCGGCCGCGTGGGGTCGTTTCCTCCGCGGTGACGCTCGTCACCCAGACCTCGTTGGACAGTGTGACGCCGGCCCGTGAGCTTTGTGAGATCCGCTCGGCAGTCTTGGCGGCGGGAATCGAAGCGGTTGTCAAAGGCGCAGCCAGGGGTCCCTCAGGACCAATGCTGGAGACAGCCCCTTTCGGTTGAGGGTCGGGTGCGCGCCGATCGCGCAAATTGAGGTAGAGCATCGCCGCGCTCGCCAGCAGGAGAATGACGGCGGCGACCACCAGGCCGGTCCGGGAATTGCCGCGTTCCTCATCGGGAAGGAATTCGCCGTAGGGGATCCGGTAGCGGACAGGTTCGCCTTGCTGCGGCATGTTGCGCGCCGGACTCGCCGGCGAGCCGCGCCGCGCGCTGCGCCGCGGTCAGGTCGCCATCGTAATCCTCGTCCTCCTCGTAGGTCTCCGCGTCGAAGCTGCTCTTGGGCTTGTCTTGCGTCGCATCGCGGACCTCCTCGTTCAGGCGCTCGATGCTTTCATCGAGGCAGATCTGAAGCTGCCGCAGGCGCTCGTCCGTATTGCGGGCGAGCAGCGTCGACTGGGTCGACAGCGTGGCGACATCGCGGGCGAGTTCGCCGATAGCGCCTTTCGGATTCAGGCTATCGAGCCTTTCCTCCAAATTCGCAGTAACGAGATCGGCTGTCTTGCGCGCAAGCTCTGGGCCGGTACCGCGCGCCACGATTTCCAGCCCCATGGCGGTTGCTGAAATCGCTGCATGGGATTGCGCGACGAGCCCGCTCAGCTGATCGAGCCGGTCTTCCACCCCTTGCACGCGCGCGTCGTGGGCCGTCGTCCATTGCCGGTTGTCTTCGAGATAGGCGGCGAGCTTCTTGAGCCCCGCTTCCACCGGCGCCATCGACTGGTCGGACTCGCGCGTTCCCAATTTCTCCATCAGCGCATGGAATTGGGATTCCAGCGCGTCGAGGCGCGCGGTGGGAATTTTCTCGGCGAGCTGATCGATCGAGGAACGCATCTCGGCGAAGCGCTCCTCGAACCAGAGCCGGTCCAGAACCGGCGCAGTGGGCGTGGATTTGTGCGCGCCTTGGCGCATAGCCGCACTATCCGCGTCTGCCGGAGAGGACGGGGCGGAAGCTGGGCGGAGCGGTACGTTGAGATCGGCCGGGCGAGCCGGCCGCTGCGCATGTTGCTGTTTGGTCAAATCCGCGTGGAGGTAGGTGGAAAGTTCGCGCAGGCGGTCGTCCAAGTCCGGGTTCTTGTCTAGCGGCGGCGCCGTCTTGGTGACGGACGGACGAATCAGCGTCGAGGCCGGCGGGCGGGCACCAGCGGGTGTTTCCCATGGCTGGCGCTCGCCAGAAAGCGCGGCAAGGCGCGTTTCCAGCTCGCGCAATGCGGCATTGCCGAGCTGGCGATAGCTGTGAATCTCGGAAAGGTAGCGCTGCAGAAGGCCTTCCGCTTCCGGGCTGTGCCGCGCCGGCTCATCGTTGCGGACACTGCTGCCGGGCGTTCCGGCTTCAACTCCTGCGCCAGGCGAGCCCGCACGGGAAGATGGCAAAGGGCGCTCAGCGCCCAAATTGGCATTAAAAGTCATGGCTCGTCCCGAAAGCGCTTTTCTACAAGCGGTCTGCGTTCCCCCAAGCGGCGAATGTGCTTCGGACGAAGGATGAGAGCGGCTATTCCTGCCAGCTTTCGGGAGCGCTGAATTTCTGACCCGCGACACCACGCAAAACAATTCATTCCCGACTGTTGCCGGCTTGAGTAAATATTCAGTAAAACAATGCGTTATTTTTTAAAATTTGTGTCCCCGCGCGCCGGGCGACGCCATCCTTACAGCGGAGGAAATTGGCGCGTAATTTGTGGAAATGGATTTTCCGCACGCCCCGCTTGAGCTGGCGCTGATAGTCTGGGACAGTTAGCGCATAAATTCGTTCGACGGCGTAAGATTTGCTCCTCATGACCGACAGACCTTCACCGCACCCCGCCGGATCGCCTGGAATGGGAAAGATGTTCGCTCAAGCGAATCATACGCTGCGGGTCCGCACCACCGGCCCCGGCTTCACCGAAATTACCCGTGAGGTTTGCGTCTGGCTCGACGAAATCGGTGCCGGCGAGGGGCTGCTCACGCTTTTCATCGCGCATACCTCAGCCTCGCTCACCATTCAGGAGAATGCCGACGTGGATGTTCGTCTCGATTTGAGGGATGCGCTGAACGGGTTGGCCCCACAGGGGCCTCATTATCGTCATGGCAGCGAGGGGCCCGACGATATGCCCGCGCACATCAAGGCGATGCTGACGTCAGTCAGTCTCTCAATTCCTGTCATCGAAGGCCGCACCGCGCTCGGCACCTGGCAGGGCATCTATGTCATCGAGCATCGCGAGCGCTCGCACGACCGCAAGGTTGAGTTGCATTTTATCGGAACACGTCAAACTTCCGCCGTCTAATTGCTGTAGAGTTCTCTGTATAGGGCATATCTTCTTAACTGCTGTGAGTAAGGTTAATCTAATGATTACCCTCGATTTTGGCGGAAGATCGGTTAGTTTGGGGGACACCGACGCTCTGCCAGATCTTGTCAACGCCGGGTTGTAGCGTAATTTCCAAGCGAGAAGCCAGTACCCATGACCATGCCCCGTATTCTCCTCGCCGAAGACGATGAGTCGATGCGCCGCTTCTTGGTTAAGGCCTTGGAGCGCGCGGGATATGACGTCATGTCATTTTCGAACGGCGCAGAGGCGTTCGAATGCTTGCGCACCCGTCGTTTCACCTTGCTGCTGACCGACATTGTCATGCCTGAGATGGATGGCATCGAACTGGCCAAGCGGGCGTCTGAACTTCAGCCTGATATGAAGATCATGTTTATCACCGGATTTGCGGCGGTCGCTTTGCACCCGGATTCAAACGCGCCGCGCGAGGCCCGCATTCTTTCGAAGCCGGTGCACTTGCGCGAACTGGTCACCGAAGTGGATCGGCTGATCGCGGCTTAGTGCCTGATTTCGTTCTACCGATCAGGGCAATCAGGTAGATACCACCCTTCTCATAATCCCCGCGAAAGCGGGGATCCCAGTACTCCGCAGCCGTCAATAGTTTACTGTGTCCCCGCCTTCGCGGGGATTACGACATGAGTGTAGGGTAGGCGATGCCACCTAAGCCGATCACGCTCTAGCTCCGGTCCGTGCCGGAAGGCCGGATCGAATCGCACAAAGTGCTATTCCTCCGCCTGGAGCCCTTCCGTTCCGATTGAATTGGAACGGGGCTCTAGCTCTTTGTCTGGTCGCATTTTCGCGACGCGAACCGGTAGCCATCCCCGCCTTCGCGGGGACATGCTTCGCTGGAAAATGCTCTAAACGAGGTTGAGATTCGCCAGTGCGGCTTTCCATTGCCGTTTAACAACCCTGTCGGTAAAGGGCGGCAAAATGCGGCTTTGCGCCGCTATGATCTCCGCTCGACCAATCCTCAATTAGGCCATGTCGGCTGGCGGGGGAAGGGCGCGCGCCAATCGAACGGCATGGCGGCTGGAGCTTCGGTGACGATGTCGCCAAAATCGGAGAGCAGGAAGGGCGGCTCAGCCTCATCTTCAAGCAGCATCGGCTCTTCCTCGCCGCGCGCGCGAATAGCTCGCATCGGCAGCGAATCGAAGCCGTAACGCGCCGCCAGACCGAAATGCAGCGCTTCGCAGGCATCCAGCAACAGGCGCACATCGACTTGGCCCGCAATTCGATAACCAAGCAGCGAATGGGCCCCCCCAGCATCGTCGATTGCGCTGTAGCCTCGCGACTCAAGGAAGCGCTTCGGCTGAACGGCGCCGTTGAACAAGTTTTGCGCGTCGGGGAGCAGCGTTTCCTGTATATCGGCGCTGCTCACCGTAGCCAGCCGGAACGTGTCGATCTCAGGCTTCAATTCGGGCTCATGGGCGCGGAGTTCCTTGGCGAGTTCCCTCGCCCGCAGAATCTTCGCGATCAGCAGGACCTCCCGGCCCCACAAATCCTGAGTGTAGCCGCGGAACGACGCGAGCCTGTCGGCGATCTCGGCGCAATCCATGCCCTGGTCGAAGTGCGGCACGTCGCAGCCGCTCTGCTGCAGGCTGTCGCCGGCTTCGATCGCGGCGCGCAGCGCTTCGCTCAGGAAGTAGACAATGGATTCCAGATGCCCTTCGTCGACGGTGGATAGAAGTCCCATTACAAAGCCAGCCGCTAGGCCGCCCCCCGCTAGAATTCAGGAACGAGCCGAAACGCGCCAACTCCGAACGAAAGCCGGGCCGCGATAAAGCGGCCCCGCTTGGATGGTCCGGTGGCATTCAGACGCTATGGTTACTCAGGAACAACCGCTGGTCGAACCGCATGTGTCACATTTCAGGCACGTGCCGTTCCGGACCAAGGTGAAATTTCCGCAATCGCCGCAAGATTCGCCCTCATAGCCTTTGATGCGGGCTTCAACTCGCAGTGAACTCTCGGATTTCTCAACTGACGCAACATAACTCTGGACTTGCGGCGAAGGCGCAACCGCCATCGCATTGTTGCCATGAACATGGCCGACCGAGGCGGCCAAGGCCTGCCTGATCTTCGCAACTGGGCCTTCTCCTTCGCCCGTCTGCACAGCCTGCCCCGAAACCATGACGACTTTGTGGTTAAGGGCGCCGCGCATCAGGCCGCGGCTCATATAACGCTCCGCCGAGACCGCTGCGTAACCCTTATCCTCGGCGACGCCGCCGCCAAGTGTCGTGTTGTCGATCTCTTTCGGGTCGACATGGGCAAGATCGTTGCGGCCTAGATAAGATACGGCGAGTTCGCGGAAAATGTAATCAAGAATGGAGGTTGCGTTCTTGATCGTATCGTTTCCTTGAACGAGACCGGCCGGTTCGAAGCGCGTGAAAGTGAAGGCGTCGACATACTCCTCAAGCGGCACGCCATATTGCAGGCCCAGGCTGATGGCGATTGCAAAGTTGTTCATAAGTGACCGGAAAGCGGCGCCTTCCTTGTGCATATCTATGAATAACTCACCTAGACGACCGTCTTCATACTCGCCGGTGCGCAGATACACCTTATGTCCGCCGACCACGGCCTTCTGGGTATATCCCTTGCGCCGATTGGGGAGCTTGGCCCGCGTCGCCAACTCGCGTTCGCGCTCGATGATGCGCTCGACGATGCGTTCTGCCACCAATTCCACATGTTTCTGCGACGGTTTCTCAGCGAAAATCGGCTCAGCGTCGTCCTCGCTCTCCTCGTCGCTGAGAAGCTGTGCCTGCAGCGGCTGCGAGAGCTTGGAGCCGTCGCGATAGAGGGCATTCGCCTTCAGTGCCAGCCGCCATGACAGCATATAGGCGTTCTTGCAGTCCTCGACGGTCGCATTGTTCGGCATGTTGATCGTCTTGGAGATGGCACCCGAAATGAAGGGCTGCGCCGCCGCCAGCATGCGGATGTGGCTTTCCGCCGAGAGGAAGCGCTTGCCCTTGCGCCCGCAAGGATTGGCGCAATCGAACACCGGCAGATGCTCTTCCTTCAGCCCCGGCGCGCCTTCCATCGTCATCGCGCCGCAGCAGAATTCGTTCGCAGCCTCGACCTGCGCCTTGGTGAAACCAAGATGGGCGAGCAGGTCGAATTTCGGCGAGTCGAGGTCCTCTTTCGCGATGCCGAGCGTATTGATGCAGAACGCCTCGCCGAGGGTCCATTTGTTGAAGGTGAACTTGATGTCGAAGGCGCTTTTCAGGCCGCTTTCCACCGTGGCGATCAGCTCCGGCGTCAGGCCCTTCTTGGCGAGGCTCTGATGGTTGATGTGAGGCGCGCCTTCCAGCGTGCCGCGCCCGACGGCATAATCGATAATCGCCTGGATCGTCGGCTTATCGTATCCGAGCGTTTCAAGAGCTTCCGGCACCGCGCGGTTGATGATCTTGAAATAGCCGCCTCCTGCCAGCTTCTTGAACTTCACGATGGCGAAATCCGGTTCGATGCCGGTCGTGTCGCAATCCATGACGAGGCCGATCGTGCCGGTCGGCGCGATGACGGTCGCCTGGGCATTGCGGAAACCATGCCGCTGCCCGAGCGCCAGCGCCCGGTCCCAGGCCTGCCGCGCCGCCAGGATCAGCCGCTGATTGGGGCAGGCATGCTTGTCGAGCGGCACCGGCAGAGTGTGCAGGCCCTCATAGCAGGACGTCTCGCCGTAAGCCGCCCGCCGGTGATTGCGGATGACGCGCAGCATGTGCGGCGCGTTCGCCTCATAGCCCGCAAAGGCGCCGAGCCGCTGCGCCATCTCGGACGACGTCGCGTAGGACACGCCTGTCATCAGCGCCGACAGGCTCGCGGAAAGTGCACGGCCCTCATCGGAATCATAAGCGAGGCCCGATACCATCAGCAGCCCGCCAATATTGGCGAAGCCCAGTCCCAGCGTACGATAGCGATAGGAGAGTTCGGCGATCTCCTTTGACGGGAACTGCGCCATCGTCACGGAGATTTCGAGAACGACCGTCCACAGCCGGGTTGCATGCGCGTAGCCGTCGACATCGAAGCGCTTCTTGCCGTCGCGGAACGTCATCAGGTTGAGCGACGCCAGGTTACAGGCGGTGTCGTCCAGGAACATATATTCCGAGCAGGGGTTCGATGCGCGGATCGATCCGGAAGCCGGGCAAGTGTGCCAATCATTGATGGTCGTGTGGAATTGGACGCCCGGATCGGCTGAGGCCCAGGCGGCATGAGCAACCTTGTCCCACAATTCGCGGGCATTGACCGTCTTGATCGTGCGGCCATCCTTGCGCGCCTTCAACTCCCAATCGCCGCCGGTTTCGACCGCTGCCAGGAACTCGTCATCGACGCGAACCGTGTTGTTGGAATTCTGGCCTGAGACGGTGCGGTAAGCCTCGCCTTCCCAATCCGTGTCGAAGAGCGGAAAGTCGATTTTCTCATATCCCTGACGGGCGAATTGGACAACGCGCTGAATATAGCTGTCGGGCACATAGGCTTTGCGCGCGGCGCGGATTTCACGCTTCAGCGCCGGGTTCCTCGCCGGATCGTAGCAATCGTCGCCCTGGCCGTCGCAATGGGTGCAGGCCTTCATGATCGCGTTAAGGTGCTTGGCGCAGGTCTTCGAGCCCGCGACCATCGCCGCGACCTTCTGCTCCTCATTCACCTTCCAGTCGATGAACTCCTCGATGTCGGGGTGATCCGCATCGACGATGACCATCTTGGCCGCGCGCCGCGTGGTGCCGCCCGATTTGATCGCCCCGGCGGCCCGGTCGCCGATTTTCAGAAAGCTCATCAGGCCGGAGGACTTGCCCCCGCCCGACAGCTTTTCGCCCTCGGAGCGCACTTTGGAGAAATTCGTACCCGTGCCGGAGCCGTATTTGAACAGCCGCGCCTCGCGCACCCACAGATCCATGATGCCGTTTTCGTTGACGAGATCGTCCTCGATCGACTGGATAAAGCAGGCGTGCGGCTGCGGATGCTCGTAAGCCGTGGAGGCGCGGGTCAGCTTGCCGGTTTCGAAGTCGACATAATAGTGACCCTGGCTCGGCCCATCGATGCCATAAGCCCAGTGCAGGCCGGTATTGAACCATTGCGGGCTGTTCGGGGCAGCCATCTGCATGGCGAGCATGTAGCAAAGCTCGTCATGAAAGGCGCGGGCGTCATCCTCGGAGGTGAAATATCCGCCCTTCCAGCCCCAATAGGTCCAGGTGCCGGCGAGCCGGTCGAAAAGCTGGCGCGCGTCCATTTCGCTGCCATGGCGGGCCTCTTCCGGCAACTCCGCGAGCGCGGCATTGTCGGGCACCGAGCGCCATAGCCAGGACGGCACGGAATTTTCCTCGACTTTCTTCAGGCGGGCAGGAATGCCGGCCTTACGGAAATATTTCTGCGCGAGGATATCGGTCGCCACCTGGCTCCATTGCGAGGGGATCTGGATGGCGTCGAGGCGGAACACGATGGAGCCATCGGGATTGCGGATTTCGCTCACGGCCTCACGGAATTCGATATCCGCATAGGGTGATTGTCCTGATTTGGTAAAGCGTCTTTCAATCCGCATGATGATGTCCCTCTGAAGCGTGCCGCGCAGGTAAATTCCATAACGCAAAACAAAACTCCCACTAGAAAGAGGCAGACAAATGCCATCTCCAGCGAACGCAACTCCACTGAGGTGTGTACGCCCTATTCAGGCGCTTTATGTTAAAAATGTACGCTGATTGCCGATTACGGTTGGAGGAATTACCGTGCGGCGTGACTGACTAGAAGCTGCCTGATTCATCGATGAAAGGCTAGAGTTAGCGCATCGATTTTAATTGCTCTACAAGATGTTGTTGTTTTCTTGCACCATCCCGCCCTCAAACCTCGCCCCCCGAGGTCATACTGGTGACGATAGGGCGATTCTGGATCGGCGGCTCTCGCGCCGTGGCGGAATTTCGCTCAAAGCATCAACAGCTTCACATCTTCAGGGCGTTTTGCATCTTTCTTCATTGCCGTGATGTCGAATCGCAATGGCTGGACAGCCGGCATCGGGCGATGCCATAAGTCAGCCACCAAATCAGCGGGCAAAATACAAAATATGAGTCTGATCAGCGATCTCTTCACCTGGTGGAACGGCGCCACGCTTTCGACGCGCCTCTATACCTCGCGTCACGGACGCCTTATCGGCGAAGACGGTTTCGGCAATAAATATTATGAAGACAAGACCGGCGTCGGGCCGGCGGGAAAGGCGCGTCGCTGGGTGATCTATGTCGGCGACGCCGAGGCCTCCAAGGTGCCGCCGGAATGGTATGGCTGGCTGCACTATATACTGGACGAGCCGCCCGGTCAATGACTACCAGGCGAAAAGCTGGCAGAAACCGCATATCGCGAACCGGACCGGAACCCCCGATGCCTACCGGCCGGCCGGCAGCATCCTCAATCAGCAGCGTCGTCGCCCCGCCGCTCCCGACTACGAGCCGTGGCGCGCGGAGTAGTCCGCCGAGCCATCGCCGCCGCATGTCAAAGCGCTGTGGTTCGCAGTCTCATCCGGCGTGCGCGTATTGTTGCTTTTGACCGCCTGGGATGCTGACGGCCGATATGCGGTGTGAAGCGGCCCCTGATGATGCTCAGGTCGCCAGCTGTCACGGGACGGTGAAGGCGGCTCTTTGCCGTATTTTCTCCGTCGCCGACCAAGTCCGCCGACGGTGATTTTCGCCTCACTGCGGCCCTCGCGCTGACTTCGCTTCATGACCCAAACCGGTCTTGGCTTGCACATTTTGCAGCGGGCGACTTTGGCTGCGTTTCGCGGATGCTGAGCAAATCCTGTAGTAGGAACCCCAGCACGCGACCGGCGCCTTTCGCCCCGCTCGAAACTAGGTGCGCTGCCGTCAGGGAGACCGGGCTGCAGCCCTTCCTCCAAAACCGTCCCTCCGAGTGTGGTTACAGGGCACCCTCAGGTTGCTAAGCACGCGATGGATCTCGTGCATAAGCGCCCTCTGCTCGATCGGCTTGGACGTATATCCGGTCATGCCGATCGAGAACAGGCGTTCCTTGTCGCCGGTCATCGCGTCGGCGGTCAGCGCGATGACGGGAAGATCGCGCCAGGCTGTCATCAGCCCGCGCGAATATGCTTGATCGTTTCCAGGCCGTCCATGACCGGCATATGAACGTCCAGCAGCACAAGATCAATTGCTGTTCGGCAAGATGGTCGAGGGCTTCCTGGCCGTTTGTCGCTTCCGTGACGACAACCCCGCTTGGCGCGAGCAGCAGCCGCGCGACACTGCGATTAATGGCATTGTCATCTACGAGCAGGATTTTCAACCCGAACAGGGAGCGCTAGGCACGGTCGCCTTGCTCCAGCCGGAGCGGGAGCCAATTTTGCCGATGAGGCGGCGGACGCCCGGAAAGTGAGGGTAAAGGTGCTTCCGCTCGCCCGAGCTGGCTGGTCACGGTGATGTCGCCGCCCATCATGCGGGCCAGCTTCCGCGAAATCGCAAGGCCGAGGCCAGTGCCGCCGATATTGACGTGTCGTCGACGCATCCGCCTGCGAAAAGTCTGAAAACAGCCTCGCGGCTGCTTCCTCGCTGATCCCGATCCCCGTATCGCTGACGGCGACGCTGATCATGCATTCATCGGCGTCGACCCCCGCGTGACCGACAGAGACGGTTACGCCCCCGGCCTTGGTGAACTTGATCGCGTTGGAAATCAGATTTGCCACGCATTGATGGATGCGGACATAGTCGAATTTCAACATTTTTGGAACGCGATCGTCGATCTTGACGGACAGTTCGATCGATTTTTCCAATGCGCGCGGCAGGAATAATTTATGCAAATGACGGAAAACGCTCTCGATTTCGGTGTCGATCGGCAGGATGTCCAGCTTTCCCGCCTCGATCTTCGACAGGTCGAGAACATCGTTGAGCAGGGTCATCAGCGTCTGGCCGGAGTTTAAGATCGTTCTTACGCGCTCCCGCTGAGACGCGGTGAGCCGTTCATTCTCCAAGACCTGCGCCATCCCCAATATGCCGTTCAGCGGTGTGCGGATTTCGTGGCTCATATTGGCCAGAAATGAGGATTTCGCTTTGTTCGAAGCCTCGGCGGCCGCCGCCGCGCGCGTAAGATCATCCTGTGCGTCGCGAAGGCGGCGCACCATAAGCTCGTTCCGTTCCTCCGCCTTGCGCTGCTGCGTGATATCTTCGTGCGTGGCCACCCAACCACCGTCCGGCATCGACCGATGGTGAATTTGAATTACCTGCCCATTCTTCAGTTCAACGATCGTGTCGGCTGGCTTGTCCGTCACGGCAACCTCATTTCGCCAGGCGTGGTACTCCTCCCGCGGCATCGCTGGGGAGCTGCCCACCTGGTTTCTGAGATCAATAATTTCACTTACGGTCATCCCCGGCACGACGGAGGCAGGGTCGAGGCCATACATCTCAATGTGACGATTGTTGCAAATGATGAGCCGTTCCGCTCCGTCGAAAAAGCATAAACCTTGAGATATATTATTGATTGCTATGTCAAACTGAAGGTTCCGCTCGTGGAGCATCAGTTTTTGCTGCTCGACGATTTCGAGTTGCTCTTTAAGCTGAGTGTGAAGCACTTCGCGTTCGGTGATGTCGTCATGCGTGGCTATCCAGCCGCCGCCGGACATCGGCCGGTGATGAATGGCGTAGACACGGCCGTTTGTGTGCTTGACGATGGTATCGGAGGGAGAATTAGCGACGAAGATGGAGTTCCGCCAACTGTCAAAGTCTTCCCTCGACATTGCAGGAAGGCTGCCGGCTTCGTAGCGCAGATCGGTGATTTCACGCAGGGTCATGCCGGGACGGATGGCATCCGGACGGAGACCGTATATTTCCGCATAGCGATTGTTGGAGACGATCAGACGCTGCTCGCCGTCAAAGATGCACAAGCCCTCGGACATATGGTTCAGCGCCGCGTCGAACTGCAGATTGCGCGCGCGCAGCTGCTCCTGTTGCTCCTTCAGCACCTCATATTGGCGCTTGAGCCGCCTGTGCGTCGTCTCCCGGCGCAATAGGAAGTATAAACTGAGAATTCCCAATGCGGCGCCGAACGCCATCGCGGCGATGATCCATGGCTGATGACCGACCTCGCTGAGCACGGCATGCACCCTATTATGGCCTTGCAAACAGCTAAGCTTACCAGGAGGCGGCTTATGGCTGATTAATAGTGGTATGCGCTGGAGGAACAGGCCCGTGGCATCGAGTGCACTCAGCAAGCGCTCCGCAGCTTAATGACCGGTTATGGCCCGTTGCAGACCTAGTAGCGAGTGTCCATGTCCGAAAACACCGCATTCTTACCGTCATTTGCAGCGACGAGTGACGGGCTGAATGAGGCGTAAGCAGATGCTTTACCCGGCTGTCGATCTGCTTCGAGATCCATTGTGCGGGGTCTCTAAGCCATCTCCACCGCCACCGCGGTCGCTTCGCCGCCGCCGATGCAAATCCCGGCAACGCCGCGCCTGCCGCCGCGATGCTTCAACGCGTTCACCAACGTCACGATAATACGCGCGCCCGACGCGCCGATCGGATGGCCGAGCGCGCACGCGCCGCCGTTCACATTGACGATGTCGTGCGGCAGTTCCAGATCTCGCATCGCCGCCATCGCGACCACGGCAAAGGCTTCGTTGATTTCGTAAAGGTCGACATCGACGGTTCGCCAGCCGACAGCGTCCAGCAGCTTGCGGATGGCGTGAATCGGGCGGTGGTGAACCACGCCGGCTCCTGCGCGTGGCTGGCAATGCCCACGATGCGCGCCAGCGGCTGAATGCTCCGGCGCTGGGCTTCGTTTTCGCGGCAGAGCACGAGCGCGGCTGCGCCGTCGGAAATCGAACTTGAATTGGCTGCGGTGACCGTGCCGCCGTCGCGGAAGGCCGGTTTGAGCAGCGGAACCTTGTCGCGGCTTGGCCGAGAACGGCTGCTCGTCCTTGTCGATTGTCGCCTGTGCTTTCGCCAGCTTGACCGTCACCGGCGCGATTTCGCCGGCAAAGCTGCCATCCATATTCGCCCGCTTTGCGCGCTCCAGCGAGGCCAGCGCGAATTCGTCCTGATCGCCCCTCGTGAACTGATAATGCGTTGCCGTATCCTCGGCGAAGGTCCCCATCAGACGCCCCTTGTCGTAAGCGTCCTCAAGCCCGTCGAGAAACATATGGTCGAGCGCCACGCTGTGGCCGAGCCGCATGCCGCCACGCGCCTTCGGCAGCAGATAGGGCGCGTTCGACATGCTCTCCATGCCGCCCGCCACGATGATGTCGCCGGGGCGGGCGTGCAGCGAATCATAGGCCATCATCACGGTCTTCATGCCCGACCCGCACATCTTGTTGACCGTCGCGCACGGAACCGACTGCGGCAGCCCCGCGCCGAGCGCCGCCTGTCGCGCGGGCGCCTGGCCTTGGCCGGCCGGAAGCACGCAGCCCATCAGCACCTCGCTGATATCGGCGGGGTCGATGGCGGTTTTGCCGAGCGCCGCCTTGATCGCCTCGACGCCAAGCTGCGGCGCGGTGAGGCTGGAAAGCTCGCCTTGGAATCCGCCCATGGCTGTCCGGGCGGCACTGGCAATGATGATGGGGTTGGTGCCGTTCGCGCTCATGAGAATGCCCTTTCGATATGCATAGGGCAGCTTAGCGCCGCCTGCGGGCGGGCGCTAGACTTCGGCCAAGTGGCATCTAAGCAGACATTCCTTGGCTGCCCAACCAATGCCTGCTCAGATTCCTCTGTTTTCGCAGAGTTTTTTTCCCAAAACTGGGAAGGCCACTTTTGGGAACTCCGCTTAGCGCAGCAGCGCCTCGATCTGATCTTCCGGGATCGACTTGTCGAGATGGTTGAAATGACCGAAGGCCAGCAATTCCTCGCCCTTGAGCCGCATATTGCCGAGCAGCGAGCGCAGCAAACTGCCGCCGAAGGCGATGCAGGAAATGCCGATGCCGGCGAATGCCTTGATCTCCGGCGCGGGCGCATAGCCGACCGAAATGGCCAGCGGCCCGTCCACGACACCGGCCAGCTTCTCCAGGATCTGCAGATGCTGCACGCCCGGCACCATCACGCAATCGGCGCCGGCGGCGAAATAGGCTTCGGACCGCTCGACCGTCGTCTCGAACGGCGAATGCACCTTCGGGCCGAGCAGGAAGGCCTCGGTGCTGATGGTAATCACGGCGGGCATCTTGGCCTCAGCGGTCGCCGCCTTCACCGCGCGCACGCATTCGGTCATCGCGTCGATCGGCATGATGGGGTGTGCGCCGTTGCGTCCGCCATCGCCAAGCGTGATGCCGACGCAGCCGGCCGCGATCGCCGCGCTGACCGCATATTTGATTTCTTCCAGCGAGCGTCCGTTCGCCCCTTCCAGGTCGGCGTTGACCGGCGTGTCGAAGCCCTTGGTGATCCGCGCCGCGACGCTCAGCAGCTCGTCGGTCGCGACCCGTTCCTTCGCCGTGTAGCCATATGACCACGCAATCGCCGAAGCGGAGGTGCCGATGAACTCGAAGCCGGCATCGGCCATGACGCGCGAGGTAGCGACGTCCCATATTTCCGGCATGACGAAGGTTTCTGAGGTCTGCAGACGCCGGCGGAACCGGCGGATTTTGTCCTTCTGGCCGCTCGCCGAGACCTGTTCCATGAGTAAAGTTTGGTCCATCGCTGACACGCTTTACAAAACGGAAGGCATAAGATGGCGTGAAAATGGCGTTATGCCAAATCCGACACGCCGAACCATGGCGATACGCCCGGCCCGATCAGCCCACCTGCCCTGATTTCTCTATAAAGGAACGAAACCTGCCCGTCACCCATGATTGGCTTTGTATTTCGACAAATATTTGTCTTCACGGCCACAATTTTGCGCGACCGGCGCTCAATTCACTTTTACGACGGGAATGGCTTGGTCAAGGAAACTCAGCGGGCTTGCAGCGTCAGCCACTTCAATGTCGGATCTGGGGCCAAAATGGCGCGGGAATGTGGCGGCGAGCGCCGCATCCATGTCTTGCATCGATGCTTTGCTGCCCAGATCCGCCAAACTTGTCACGCCCTGGTCGTGGACGCCGCAGGCGACGATGCCGTCATAATGGCTGAGGTCGGGATCGACATTGATGCTGACGCCGTGGAAGCTGACCCAGCGCCGGATGCGGATGCCGATCGCCGCGATCTTGTCCTCGGCCAGCGGACCTTTTTCGGGCCGGGGAACCCAAATGCCGGTGCGGCCTTCGCGGCAGGTTCCTTGACGCCGAGTTCCGCCAGCGCGTCGATGATCCAGCGCTCGATGGTCCTGACGAACTGGCGCACATCCTTGCCCCGGCGCGAGAGGTCGAGCATCAGATAGGCGACGCGCTGGCCGGGGCCGTGATAGGTGAACTGGCCGCCCCGCCCGGTCTGATATACGGGGAGCCTGTCGGCGACGAGCAGGTCGTCAGGCTTGGCGCTCGTGCCCGCGGTATAGAGCGGCGGATGCTCCAGCAGCCAGACGGCCTCGGGGGCATTATCGCCGTGGATGGCGTCGGCTTGCCGCTCCATCGCCGCCACCGCATCGGGGTAGGAAACGAGGCCGGGCGAGCGCATCCAAAAAACCGCAGCGGCACGGTCGAATTTTTCGCTCGACGTTTCAAATTTTACCAAATTGAAACCCCCTTGTGAGATCGTCTGCCTTGTCAAGCGTTGGCGGTGCGGCCCGCGACGATCTAGCCCCGCGTACGTTGCGGCCGCCCACCATTCCCTCCATCTTGGGATTGCCTCGCAAGGCCCGCTTGCAATAGCACAACCCCTTTGCTAAACCGCTTGGGCGCGCTGCGGGCGTCCTTTATCTCAAAGCATATAAGCTTTAAGGGCGATTGAGGCCAGGCGCGCAAATTGTGCGGTCGTGGCGGAACTGGTAGACGCGCAGCGTTGAGGTCGCTGTGGGGCAACTCGTGGAGGTTCGAGTCCTCTCGACCGCACCAAATCTCCCTCGCTGACGTTCAGGCTCATTCGCCAAGGCCCGCAAAACCCAAGCTCAGCAACAAAATTCCATCCCGCAGCATTCGTCAACGACCGTCAAAGGACGGTGGCAGCCGCGTAGGTTTGGGGATGTGAATCCGAATGCTGCGGGAGTTACCCCCAACATGCCGCTCACCGTTGCCGAAGTGAAGAATGCCGCGCCCCGCGCCAAGCCTTATAAGCCGCAGATTCCGGTGGCCTCTATTTGCTGGTCAATCCAAATGGCACGGGCTGGTGGGGCTATAAATACCCTCTCGCGGGTAAGGAGAAATCCCGCGCCCTCGGCGCATATCCGGCGGGTCAGCCCGAGCTGTTGGACGTGCTGTGCAAAATTGAGGCACGGGCTGCCATGAGCTGACGCATCGCATGCAGCAGGCTTGCACGCAAATATTTACATTTTGTGGACGGTTAACCGAGCGGTGCACTTACAACATCGCAGCCGATCTGCGTTTGCAGCTATTGCCGAAATTCAGGCTTCTTCCGCTTCTGACCCAAGCCGGAAGTGGCCAGCGCTCGCTTTTTTTGCCTGTCAGCCTGGACCGCATCGAGGCCCATCATCCGTTGGAGTTCAAACGAGGCAAAGCGTTTCAACAAAAAAGAAGTAATTGTTCGCCATGATGCGGGACGAGATTTAAGGTGGTTGGCGCCGAATCGTTGCTCCATTTTCGCGATTAGCCACGCATGTCGTAAAGCTCTTTATAAAATCGACTTCAATCGCAGTTTGGTAGTAGAAAGTTTTCTTCAGTTGATTTGGCTCGTATAGGAGCGGGAGAGGGGTCCATGAGTATTCAGGGATTGGTTCATTCTTCGGTAGCACTAGTAGCGGCCGTTGCTGCCACGATTGCGGCGCCCAACATAGCGGCCGCAGCAGAAAAAGTGTCGGTGGCGATCATTTCATTTTCTCCGTACGCCACATGGTACATCATCAAGGAAAGAAATCTGGCACGAGACATTGACCTTGATATCAAGATTATCGAGGGTATTCCGGAGAAGAATGCAGCGATGTCGTCCGGCCAGCTGCAGTGTATGAATAACACTGTAGATACGATCATGCTGGCTCGTGCCGGCGACATTCCCCTTAAACTGGTTGCATTCTCCAATATGTCCTACGGGCTCGACAAAATGGTCGTGACCAAGGACATCAAGTCGGTCCGCGACTTCAAAGGCAAGAAATTTGGCGCCGACTATGGCTTTCTCAACCACATGTGGATGCTGCTCACCCTGCGGCGCGAGGGCATGGGATTTAAGGATGTGAAAATCGTGCCGATGCTCCCGCAGGATAGCGCTGCTGCCTTCGCGAGCGGTGGGATTGACATCGACGTGAACTACGATCCGTTTGCTGCGACTTCACTGACCCGCAAGGATTTATATGTGTTCAAGTCCAGCCTCACCGATAGGACGTGGGAGCGCGGTCTCATTGGCGACGCCATTGCTTGCAACGAGAAATGGCTCGCCGAAAAGCCGGAAGTCGCCAAGGAGCTTTTCCGGGCATGGTTTGAGGCGACCGATTGGTGGAAGGAGAATCCGGAGGCAGGCAATGACATCATCGCGAAGGGGCTTGGCTGGCCCGTCGCCGATGTGAAGCTCAACCAATATGGCGCTGTCCAGCTGAACTTGTCTCAGAATCTCGGCGCTTTCGGTCTGCCTGGCGGCAAGCCGCTGTGCGAAAGCATTCCTGAAGGTGCGCCCATCGCCCCGAAATCGGTCGGTTGGGGTTCGCTGTTCGATGGCCGCGACTGCGTGGCCGGCTATGCTGGACCAACGTGGGATTTGTTCAATAAAATCTATATAGAAGCCGGTGTTGCGAAAAAGACGGTCGAAAGCAGCGACGGCATCGACTTGAGCATTGTCGGAAAGCTCAGTGCAGAGGGGTTTATTGAAAAATACAACTCCAACAAGTGGATCGGCCGTGTAGGTCTTTGACAAGGTTGAGCGTTTTTGGTGACGCAGCGCTTGCCGCGGTTCTCGGCTTCTCACGGCCAGCCGCGGCATGCTGCGCGCATCACGCGCGTGGATGCGGAAAACCGCTAACCTTGCTCATGGCGTACGAGAAAAAGAAGCCTTCCTTGGGCTCGGGGCCGCCCGAGTCCAAGATCGGATCGCGAGGGATTGCTGCCCAAGCCGACCGGCCTACTCTCAAGCTGGATGAGCTTAGCGGCTAGGCTCATATCGGTGTTCCCGGCGCAATTAAGCTGACCCGGTTTCTATGACCCACCGCCCTTTCTACTTCTCTCGATCGGATCGGGCGAGCAGTATGAGCTCGATTAGAACGAAAGGTCGGCCGCGGAAGCGCTAGAGACTTTTCCGTTCCGATTGAACCGGAACGGGGCTCTACTTCTTTGTTTTGTCGCATTTTCTCGACGCAACCGGTTTCCATTTTGCTGGCAAATGCTCTAGCAGCGGCGGAGGGCACCGGACCTCACCTCACCAAAGATGCGACCGAAACTTGTAGAAATCCGGTTTCTTAATGCCACAACGGCATAAAAGAGCGGGGCAGTTTGCTGATTGATTAATGCGCAAAGACGAATTTTTCGTCCTGCCCAGCCTCGTTGTTAAGACCGAACATATCAAAATCTCTGTGTAAGACAGGGCACGCGAGTTCGATTAGCAAGGCAAGGTCAATGAGCATTCGATTTACGCTGATTGGGTTGCTCATTTTCCTCACGGCGATAGTCGCACATGCGAGCTATACCTCTCTTCGCATCCTTGCTGATAATAATAAAAATGTTAATGAATACTCCGAACATATAATCCCTTCTCTAAGAATTATTGCGGTATAACCGAGAGATCGGCCGTTTTAGGTCCTTGGAAGCCGAGCACATACTTGCAAGATTATCCAGAACAAACGAGCTAGGAAGAAGGAACAGCTAGACATCACCCAAAAATCGATAGATGATTACTTAATCAACGTCCAAAATGTGGACGAGACATTTCACGAAATCAGGGAGTGGGACGCGTTCACGGCGACTTGGAAGCGATATCTGGAGCTTCACCCCTGGTTCGAGAAGCTCTCCAGCCAAAATCGAGACGCTGAAGCCGGGTGGCTTTTCGAGGGCAAGATGCAGGTTATATACGACGAGCTTTGTCGGATCCTCGATGACGCCGGTTGAGCGAGAGCAGTTGGAGTCGATCGAGCGAATATCGAGTGCAGGACAGCAATACGACACCGCGCGCTCCCTCTTGCTTGCTGGCTTGTCATTCGGCCTCATTGTCTGCTGCTGTGCCACCGCCTATGCCGTGTGGGGCGTATCGCGCCCCCTAACGAGGCTTTCACGGTCCATGAAGCAGCTTGCGGACGACGAATCGGATGTAGAGCTTCCGAGTTTTGGCCGTTTCAACGAGATCGGTCAGATTGCTGGAGCTGTACAGCGTTTCAAGGTCCGGGCCGCTGAGCGAGCAGAAGTTCTGCAGAAGGCGCGCAACGCGGCAGAAACGGCGGCCCAGGCGAAGGCCAATTTCATTGCATCAATGAGCCATGAGATACGCACGCCTCTCAACGGCGTGCTTGGAATGGCGCAGTCGCTATTTGCCGATGAACTGCGGCCTGAACAGCGGGACAAGGTCAGCATTATTCTCGATTCCGGCAGTAGCTTGATGGGACTGCTCAACGACGTCCTGGATCTTTCAAAGATCGACGCCGGAAAGCTGGAGATCGCGCCGGTGGACGGTGATCTCCGCTCAAGTCTCATGGGCCTCGTGCATCTATTCCAACCCGGGGCGGATGACAAAGGTGTTGCCTTGACCGCTGCTCTCGACCCAACAATTCCAGAGCGCCTCAATTTCGATCCGGTACGTGTCCGGCAGTGCGTCGGCAACGTCCTGTCTAATGCGATCAAATTCACGTCGAGTGGCGGACGAATTGATTTGCGGGTGGCTTGCATGGGTGACCCGGACGGCGTCTACCATGTGGCGGTGACTGTTAGCGATACCGGAATTGGAATGACGCCAGAGACAATGACGAAGCTCTTTTCGGTGTTTACGCAGGCTGACGATTCAATTTCAAGACGCTTCGGTGGCTCGGGCCTCGGGCTCGCCATTTCCCGTCGGCTTGCTCAGGCCATGGGCGGAGATATCGAAGCAACGAGCGAATTTGGCGTTGGATCCTGCTTTCGCATCACATTCACGGCCGCTGCTGCCGCGCCAATGCTGACTGCGGAAAAGCCTGCGGGCACTTGCGAAGCCGCACCGCTCCCTTCGGCGGCCGTGCTGAAGGGCGCGCGCGTCCTGCTTGTCGACGATAATGCCGTAAATCGGCAGGTCGTAAAGTTGTTTCTGAGACCTTTCGAGATCCAGATCTCAGAGGCTAGCAATGGAAAGGAAGCTCTGGAAAAGCTGAGCAATGCAGAGTTCGACATTGTCCTGCTTGATGTGCATATGCCGGTTATGGATGGCTGCGAGACAATTCAGGCCATCAGAGCGAGCAATGAGGTCTGGTCCGGCGTGCCTACACTTGCGCTCACAGCGGATGCCATGAGCGGTGACAAAGAACGCTATATAGCGATCGGCATGACAGACTATTTGTCGAAACCGATCGATCAGCGTGAGTTGCTGAGCAAAATGACTTCAGCGATAGCGCCGCAGTACGCCAGGAGGACTGCAGCCTGAAGGCCCCGCACGAAGATCCCATGGCGGCGCGGCTGCTGCTTCGCAATCAGCGGCCTTAGGCACTGCCTCACGGTCCAGCGAGCGGACGTCTGATCCTTTAACTGATGAAGCCATAGCCGTCGGCGTTCGTTGCAGTTTGCGGCTCTAAAAGTTTGGTGGGGCTGATCCGAAGGGGCAATTCAATCCTAAGCTTCTATTGCGTTTTCATCGCAATAGCTCCAGGACGCATAAGCTTAAATAAAGCTATTTTGCATATCCTTGATCTCTGTCGATGCCCTCTCTCCTTGCTGTTCGGATGAGAGTGCTGCAATGAGACCGTGAATACCGAGTGGTATGATTGATGGTCAGCAAAGGCACAGCCGCCGGATGGTGGCCGCCGCGCGTATTGTTGTCGCGAAGATCGCGTCTCTACGCCCTGATCGTAGGGTCGTTTTCTCTCATCCTGCTTTTCACCCTTGCGTTCTTGATGGAAAACATCCGAGAGGCGCGCGAGGCGGCAACCTTCAACGTTTTTCTGGAGGCGAAAGGCGAAGTCGGGCGGCTGGATGAGGTCCTGACCATGGCTGCAATGGCCGGTGCGGCGACAGGCGACCCGCGATGGCAGGAACGGTACGACGCGCATGTTCCCCTTCTCGATGCGGCATTGGAGCGGGCGCTCATTGGCAGCAATCCCGAGGCGAAGCGCGCCATTGCTTCAACATCGGATGCAAACAACGCTCTAATCGATTTGGAGACGCGAGCCTTCGCACTGAGCAAGGAGGCGCGACACAGCGAAGCGTTGGCGCTTCTGCAATCGGATACTTATCGGGACTACAAACAGAAATACGCGGCCGGAGCCAACGACGCTTTGGCGCTCATCCGCAGCGATTTGGAATGGCGATCGCGGCTAAGCTTCATCGTCTCGGCGGCGCTCGGATTTGCCGGGGTGATGGTCATCGGTTTTTTCAGCTTCATGTGGAAACGGGTGATCGATTCTCAGCTTGATGCGCGAAGCCTCCTGGAGAAGACAGAAGCCCACCTTTTCAAAGCCTTGGGGCTGGCGGAAGCCGTGGTCTGGGAAGCGGATCTGCGGACCGGCATATTCTCCTCGCCTTCCGATATGTCCGCGTTTCTGGGGCCGAGCGCGGAACTTTCCGATCATAAGATCGACTTTTGGGAGCGCTTCCTGCATCCGCTCGACATTTCGAGGGTGCAGGCCATATGGCGCCAGCACCTTGATGCAGGGTCGCTATTCGACATGGAGCTTTGTGTCACGCTTCTGGACGGCCGACCTTGCTGGACACGTGTGGTTGCACGAACGGAAACGGATGACATCGGTCAGCCTGTTCGCGCCGTGGGCCTGCTGCAGAACATCGACAAGCGCAAATTGCATGATGAGGAATTGGAGCGTCAGCGCATAGCGGCGGAGGCGGCGACGATTGCCAAAGGACAATTCCTGGCTACGATGAGCCATGAAATCCGCACGCCCATGAACGGCGTGCTAGGTATGCTCGACATCCTCCTTCGCTCGGGCCTTGATGAAACCCAGCGCTGGCCTGCAAAGATCGCTTGTGATTCCGCCAACGCCCTCCTGCGCATCGTCGATGACATTCTTGACTATTCCAAACTCGAAGCCGGGCAGGTCAAAATCGAGGCGACGGATTTCAATGTCCGCGACGTCACTGAGGGCGTCGTATCGCTGCTATCTTCCCGCGCCGATGAGAAGGGGCTGGCGATCACCTGCTTCATCGACGGTTCCGTACCGGAATGGGTGGTTGGCGATCCGGTCCGCTATCGCCAGGTTCTGACGAACCTGCTGGGAAACGCCATCAAATTTACGGAAAGGGGCGGCATCCATATCGAAGCGAGCAGCACAGTCCGCGCCGAAGCTGTCCATTTGCAGGTGAGTGTGCGCGACACCGGGATCGGCATCAGCCGCGATGCCCAGGAACGACTGTTCCAGCGTTTTGCCCAGGCTGACACGACGACGACCCGCAAATTCGGTGGAACCGGCCTCGGTCTCGCCATCGCCAAACAGCTTGTCGAGTTGATGGGCGGTACGATCCGCCTGGAAAGCGAACTCGGAGAAGGTTCCACCTTCCGATTTACAATAAACGGCCGCATCGGCACGCCGCCCGTATCCGCCGGGATTAACACCCGCGAGGACATCGACGTCGGCCTCGCCTTGCCGCCGCTGCGGATCCTGCTGGCCGAGGATAACAAGGTGAACCAGATGATCGTCAGGGCCTTCCTCAAGCCCGGGGGACACGATGTGACGATAGCCGGCAATGGGCTGGAGGCCGTGGAGCAGGCTAAGGCCGCGAGGTTCGATGTTGTACTGATGGATGTGCAAATGCCGGTTATGGACGGCGTGACCGCCACGAAAGCAATCCGCGCGTTTTCCGGAGACGCAGCCGCCGTACCGATCATCGCCTTAACCGCTAATGCGCTCAGCGAAGACCGAGAAACATATTTGCGTGCCGGCATGACCGATTATCTGAGTAAGCCAGTCGATTCGGGCGCCTTGCTGCGCGCCATCGCAGGCGCCGTAGCAAAATCCAGGATCAGCCTGACATCTGATTAGATTACTGGTCAAATCCAACGGCACGCGCTGGTGGCGCTATAAATTTCGCTTCGGCGGCAAAGAGAAAGCCCTCGCGCTGCGACCAAGCCGCATGAGCTGCTTCTCGCGATTGACGCTTATCCAGGCGAGCCCGTCACCCGGCTCGGGCCGAAATTACTGGCGTTGACCTTCGTTCGGACAGAAGAGTTGATCCCCGCGGAATGGCGCGAATTCAACATCGATGATGCGCTGTGGATTGTGCCAGCCGCCCGCGTGAAAAAAGTGCGCGGCAAGAGCAAGGTCCGCATTGACGATGTCCAGCACCTCGTGCCGCTCCCGTCTCAGGCACTTGATGTCCTCGCCGAGCTAAAGCCGTTT
>CAVSXH010000012.1:0-52586 GCA_963731855.1 uncultured Alphaproteobacteria bacterium
GCGGCCGTAGACCTTTTTGATGTGATCGAGCGGAACCTTGCCCGGGCGAAAACCCTTCAGGTGGACTTTGTCCTTGAGCTCGCCGAGCTTGCTGTTCAAGCGCTCATCCAGCTCGTTGGCGGCGATGACGATCTTGAGCTCGCGCTTCAGGCCGTCAGACAGGGTTTCGGTGATTTGCATGGGAGTTCTTATCTTCCGGGAATTCGATTTACTGGCTTAAGCTCATCGCGCGTCGCGCTGGAATATATGGTGCGGGCGGAGGGACTTGAACCCCCACGACTCTCGTCACTGGAACCTAAATCCAGCGCGTCTACCAGTTCCGCCACGCCCGCAAAGGCGCCGCGCGACCGACGTGGCCACGGTCTATAACACAGCGTTTTTCGCTGCGGCTACAGAATAAATGCTTTACGTATGCTTCACGTGGCGGCGCCGCAATGCAAAGTCCATGGCAAGAAGGAGGCGGAGAAAGTGGACATCACGTCATCGGTCATAGATGCGATCGGAAATACCCCGCTTATTCGTCTTAAAGGCGCGTCTGATGAAACCGGGTGCGAAATTCTTGGCAAGGCCGAATTCATAAATCCGGGCCAGTCGGTGAAAGATCGCGCCGCGCTGTTCATTATTCAAGATGGGCTTGAAAAAGGGTTGTTGCGGGCCGGCGGCGTGATTGTCGAAGGCACCGCTGGCAACACCGGCATTGGGCTCGCGATGGTCGCGAATGCGCTGGGCCACCGAACAGTGATCGTTATCCCGGAAACGCAGTCCCAGGAGAAGAAGGACACGCTGCGACTGTTCGGCGCGCAACTCGTCGAGGTGCCCGCGGTCGCGTATCGCAACCCTAATAACTACGTCAAATATTCGCAGCGGCTGGCCGAGCATCTGGCGGGAACCGAGCCGAGCGGCGCGTTCTGGGCAAATCAGTTCGACAATGTCGCCAATCGCGACGGCCATATGCGGACCACGGCAGAGGAAATCTGGGCGCAGACCGACGGCGACATCGATGCCTTCATTTGCGCCGTCGGCACTGGCGGCACGCTGGGCGGGGTATCCATGGGCCTGAAGGCCAAGCGGCGTGACATCGTCATGGGCATCGCCGACCCGATGGGAGCGGCGCTCTACAGCTATTACACGACGGGCGAGTTGAAGTCGGAAGGCTCCTCGATAACCGAAGGCATCGGGCAGGGCCGCATCACCGCCAACATGGAAGGCGTCGAGGTGGACAGGGCCTATCAGATACCGGACACGGAGGCCGTCGATCGGGTGTTCCAGATGTTGAGCGAGGAGGGCCTCTGCCTCGGCGGCTCCAGCGGCATGAACGTCGCCGGCGCGGTGCGCCTGGCACGCGAGCTTGGGCCGGGCCACAGGATCGTGACAATCCTGTGCGACTATGGCAGCCGTTATCAGACCCGTTTGTTCAATCCAGACTTCCTGCGGGAAAAGGCTCTGCCGGTTCCGGATTGGATGGAACAGAAAGGTCCGGAGCTGCCCCAGCTTTTTACCTGAGCGCGCCCTCGGGAACCGATGAGCCTTTCGGGATGCCGATTCGCCTTTCGACATGACAACGATATGGCCGCCGCCCTCCGTTTCGAGCGGCCAAGGAGGAAATTCGCGATGCAACCTGTCGCACAATGGCTTGTGGAAACCGATTGGCTCGCCGAACATTTGGACGCGCCAGACATCATCATTCTGGACGCCAGTTTTCATTTGCCCGGTTCGGGCCGCGACGGGGCGCGGGAATTCAGCGAAGGGCACATTCCGGGCGCGCTGTTTTTCGACATTGAAGAGATTTCCGATAGCGCCAGCTCTCTGCCACACATGCTGCCCTCGCCGGAAAAATTCTCCGCCCGCGTCCGCAAGATGGGCATTGGAGACGGGATGCGCGTCGTCGTTTACGACCAGACCAACATGTCCGGCGCGGCGCGCGCCTGGTGGATGTTCCGGGTCATGGGGTCCAACGATGTCGCGGTGCTCAATGGCGGCTTCGGCAAATGGCAGGCCGAGGGACGCATCGTCCAAAGCGGCGAGGCACGCCGACGCACCGAGCGCCATTTCACCGCACGAATGAATTCCGGTCTGGTCCGCGATATGGACGACGTCATGCGCCTGCTGAAGACCGGCGCCGCGCAGATTGTCGACGCGCGCGCCGCCGGGCGGTTTGCCGGAATCGATCCGGAGCCGCGCAAGGTCTCGCGCCTCGGGCACATTCCAGGCTCTAAGAACGTGCCGTTCACGGGCCTGCTGAATCAGGACGGGACGATGCGGGCTCCAGGCGACATCAAGGCGATCTTCGCTGCGGGCGGGGTCGACACGGCAAAGCCAGTGGTCGCAAGTTGCGGCTCGGGTGTGACGGCCTGCGTCATCGCCCTGGCGCTGGCCACGACCGGGAACGAAACCGCCGCGGTCTATGACGGGTCATGGGCGGAATGGAGCGAAGCCGATACGCCGGTCGAAACGGGCTGATCCGGCCCTTCGAGAACCTTTGCTTGAGGGTGATCGTCGCAAGACCGGCAGCCACTTTGCGGATCATATACCGGCGCGGAGATTGGCCCGCATTTTCGGCAGTGCGAGCACGAAGCCTGCCACGGCGCCAGCGCCGAGGCTCAGCAGCCATGGCACGAGAAGTTGGCTCGCTTGCGCCGTCGCCAGCGAAGAACCGGTGATGACGGGCAGGATCACAGCCAATCCTCCGACGAGCGAAAACAGGATGATCGCGGCGGGAATGAGCGGCGCGCGATAGGCCTGGACGACACCCAACTTGTACCGCTTGCGGAGCACCGCGACCGCCGACTGCCATCCGGATACAAATCCTGCTGCCATGCCGAGCGCGAAAAACTGCCAGTGCACCAGCCCGAGTTGCATGCCGAGCAAGATGCCGCCGACAAGTCCCAAAACACTGAAGAGGAGACAATATAAGGTCGCTCGGAAAACGGCTCCCCAACCGGGGGGGCGTTTTACCGGGGCAGCGGCCGTCGCGGAGACTTTGAAGGCCTCCCGCGGTTCGGCACGCAGCACGAAGGCGTCTTCCCTCACCGGCGCGGAAGGAGGGCGCCCGATCACGTATTTACGCAGACGGCTGGCGGCCTCTTCCTCTTCCTGCTGCCGAACCATATCGGGATCCATGGATGCTCCTTGGCGCAAGCCGTGCTGCACAATTGCTGCAATGCGAAGCCGGAGATTATCCAATCCGGGGGCAGGCAACAAATCAAAAGCAGGGGGTGCGGGGAACACTGCGAACGGCGCAAGGCGTTCCACCAACCCCGCGCAATATCCAGCGTGAACTCAAATATGATAACATCCATAAATCGTTACATAAAACGCAGTCGGTTGTTCACGAGCGCGCGCCCCAGAGCGGTATCCCATTGCGTCCGGTGGGGACAGAATCTTTGTGTAAAAATGCTGGGGCCTGCGGCCGATGGCGACCGCGTCCCGCTGGCGCCGCCATTCGGCGAGCCGCTAACTGGCCGTCTTGAGCAGCGCGTCGCCACCAACGCCGAGGCCGCGTGCCTTCAGCGCCTCGCCGATTTCTTGGAGGACGGCGGGATCGTCGATCGTCGCCGGCATTTTGTAAGCCTCGCCATCGGCGATCGCCCGCATCGTGCCGCGCAGAATCTTGCCGGAACGCGTCTTCGGCAACCGCTGGATCGTTAGCGCGAGCTTGAATGCCGCAACCGGCCCGATCTCGTCGCGCACCTTTTGAATGATTTCCTTTTCGATTTCGTCGGCGCCCTTGGTGACCCCCGACTTCAGCACGACGAAACCTGCAGGCACTTGCCCCTTGAGCGCGTCAGCGACACCGATCACCGCGCACTCCGCCACGTCCGGATGATTGGAGAGCACCTCTTCGAGCTGGCCGGTCGAGAGGCGATGCCCGGCGACATTGATGATGTCGTCCGTGCGCGCCATGACGTAGACATAGCCGTCCTCGTCGATGTAGCCGGCGTCGGCGGTTTTGTAATAGCCGGGGTAGTCCTTCAGATAGCTGTCGCGGAAGCGCTCGTCCTTCTCCCACAAAGTCGGCAGGCCGCCGGGCGGCATCGGCAGCCGGATGGACAGCGCGCCGGTTTCGCCTCGGCGCACCGGCTTTCCGCTCTCGTTAAGCACCCGCAGATCGTAACCGGGCATCGGCACCGCGGCCGAGCCGTGCTTGACCGACAGCGTGCCCAATCCGACCGGATTGCCCGCGATCGGCCATCCCGTTTCCGTCTGCCACCAGTGGTCCAGCACCGGCTTGCCGAGCAGCTTCTCGGCCCATTTCACCGTGTCGGGATCGGCGCGCTCGCCCGCGAGGAACAGCGTGCGGAAATGCGAGAGATCGTAATTTTCGAGCATCTTGCCTTGCGGGTCTTCCTTCTTGATGGCGCGGAATGCGGTCGGCGCGGTGAACAGCGCGACAGCCTTATGCTCGGCAATCACCCTCCAGAAGGCCCCCGCATTCGGCGTGCCGACCGGCTTGCCCTCATACAGGATTGTCGTCGCCCCCTGCAGCAGCGGCGCATAGACGATGTAGGAATGGCCGACCACCCAACCGACATCGGATGCCGTCCAGAATACCTCGCCGGGCTGAATGCCGTAGTGGTTAGACATCGTCCATTTCAGCGCCACCATATGCCCGCCATTGTCGCGAACGACCCCCTTCGGCTCGCCGGTCGTGCCGGAGGTGTAAAGGATGTAAAGCGGGTCAGTTGCGGACAGGATTACCGCATCGGCCCGGTTGCCGCGCACCTTCGCTTCGTTGAACAGCGCCGTCCAATCATAGTCGCGCCCCGGCATGAGCGGCGCCCGTTCGTCGGCGCGCTGGAAGATAATGCAGCCATCCGGCTTGTGAGAGGCACTGGCGATGGCGGCGTCCAGTAGTGGTTTGTATTTCACGATCCGCCCCGGCTCCAATCCGCAGGAGGCCGCGAGTATCAGCTTCGGCTTGGCGTCATTGATGCGCGTCGCAAGTTCGTTGGCCGCGAAGCCGCCGAACACCACCGAATGGATCGCGCCGATGCGCGCGCAGGCCAGCATCCCGATCACCGCCTGCGGGATCATCGGCATGTAGATGATGACGCGGTCGCCCCTGCGCACGCCCTTGTCGCGCAGCACTGCGGCGAAGGCGGAGACGTCGTCGAGTAATTCGGCATAGGTAAAGCTGCGCTTCTCGCCCGTCATCGGGCTGTCATAGATCAGCGCCGGCTGATTGGGGCGCTTGCCGGTAATGACATGCCTGTCGAGGCAGTTGAAGGAGGTGTTGCACAAGCCCCCCTCAAACCAGCGGCCATATTGTCCCTGGCTTGGGTCGAAGATCTTTTCCGGCGGCCGGACCCAGTCGATCTCGGTGGCGGCGTCGGCCCAGAACGCTTCCGGATCGCGCTTCCAACTCTCGTAGGCCTCAAAATACCGGCTCATTCTGTCCTCCCACGCGGGTCGCTCCGCCTGCGCACCCGCTTCTGCGGTTCGGGCTTGATGCCGGCCGACGATACTCTTCAGGCCGGCATAGTGCGAGCCGGGCCCAGGGCTGACAAGCTATTCTTTCAGACCGCTCTCCGGCGTATTCGCCTTGGCGCGGTCGCCGTATTATAATGGATCGCCTTGGGAGGAAAATTGATGAAGAATAATCCTTACGCGATCGGCCTCGATAAAAATGCGGCGAATTTTCAGCCGCTTACACCGCTGAGCTTTCTCGCCCGGGCCGCCCAGGTCTTCCCTCATCATCGCGCCATCGTGCACGGCACCCAGCGCTGGACATATGCGCAATATTACGGCCGGGCACGCCAGCTCGCCTCGGCCTTGTCGAAGCGTGGAATCGGCGTAGGCGACACGGTCTCGGTGATGCTGCACAACACGCCGCCGATGCTCGAAGCGCATTACGGCGTGCCGATGGCAGGCGCGGTGCTGCACTCCATCAACACGCGGCTCGACGCCGCCGTCATCGCCTTCATGCTCGACCACGCCGAAACCAAAATTATCATCACTGACACTGAATTCTCGACCGTGATGAAGGAAGCGCTCACCAAAGCTGCGGTGAGGCCAGTCGTCATCGATTATGCCGATCCGGAGTTTCGGGGCACGGGCGAACGGCTCGGCGACGAGGACTATGACTTATTCGTTGCCAGCGGCGATCCTGAATTCGAATGGCGCATGCCGGGCGACGAATGGGACGCCATATCGCTGAATTACACCTCCGGCACGACAGGCAATCCCAAGGGCGTGGTCTATCACCATCGCGGCGCGCATCTGCTCGCGCTTGGCAATATTCTTGCCGGCAGCATAGGCAAACATCCCGTCTACCTCTGGACTTTGCCGATGTTCCATTGCAATGGCTGGTGTTTCCCCTGGACCGTACCGGTCGTCGGCGGCACCAATATCTGCCTCCGTTACGTCCGCGCCGATGCGATCTGGAACGCGCTTGCCGGAGACAAGGTTACGCATCTGTGCGGCGCACCGATCGTCATGTCCACCATCCTCAACACGCCGCCGGAGCAGAAACGCGCACTCCATACGAAGGTCGAGTTTCTCACGGCTGCCGCACCGCCGCCCGAGGCCGTGCTGGCCGCCATGAGCGATGCGGGTTTCGACGTCGTGCATGTTTACGGGCTGACGGAAACCTACGGGCCGGCCGTCGTGAACGAATGGAAGGACGAATGGAATACGCTCGACGGTCCGGGCAGGGCGGCCAAGAAGGCGCGGCAGGGGGTCAAATATGTGCCGCTTCAGGACCTTTCCGTACGCGACCCCGCCAGCATGGAGACCGTTCCGGACGATGGCGAGACGCTGGGCGAAGTCATGTTCCGGGGCAATGTCGTGATGAAAGGCTATCTGAAGAACCAAGCCGCGACGGAGGAAGCGTTCTCCGGCGGCTGGTTCCATTCCGGCGATCTCGGCGTTCTGCACCCGGATGGTTATGTCCAGCTTAAGGACCGTTCTAAAGACATCATTATCTCAGGCGGGGAAAACATCTCGTCAATCGAAGTGGAGGATGTGCTTTATAAGCATCCGGCGGTACAGGCGGCGGCGGTGGTCGCCAAGGCGGATGACCGCTGGGGTGAAACCCCTTGCGCCTTCATTGAGCTAAGACCGGGCGCAAGCGCAACCGCCGAGGAGATCATTGCCCATTGCCGCGAGCGCCTCGCTCACTACAAAGTGCCCCGACACATCCAATTCGCCGAGATTCCAAAGACCTCAACTGGAAAAATTCAAAAATTCAAGCTTCGGGAGATGGCAGGCAGCCTATGAATATCCTTGCTCGGCCGAAATTGATTCGGATTAGACCATGATCGCCTCAAACGGAAGCGATCAGGGTTTGGGCTCATGTGTTTGCGCAGGATTGTTCTGGACAAGCGGGACCCACGTTTCTCGATCTAGAGGTCGCCTATGAGCGAAGAACGCGAACAGCGGCTACGAGCCGCCCTGGCGCAAATGAAGCAGGAGCATCGCGATCTGGATGCGGCCATTGCGGGGCTTGAGCAAACGGTCCGCTCCGACGCGCTACAGATCAAGCGCCTGAAGAAGCAGAAGCTGCATCTCAAGGATCGGATCGCGCGGGTGGAGGATGAACTCTTCCCCGACATCATCGCTTGAGCCGAAGGTGAGGGGAAAGTGGCCGGTTTTCCCGTAGAATTGGATGATAAGAAAAGACCAGAATCATCAGCGATTCGGTAAGAGGCAATCATGGCCCGGAGCAAACTTCGCTTGCCGGAGCGGGGTTGTTCCGATAGATGCGGGGCCATTAGCCCCATAATAGGCAAGACATGGATATGCAGCCCGTCGTCGGCATCATCATGGGAAGCCAGAGCGACTGGCCGACAATGCGCCGCGCCGCCGACGCTTTGGGCGAATTGGGCATCGCGTATGAGAAGCGGATCGTGTCCGCCCATCGCACCCCGGAACGGCTTTATACTTATGCCAAGGAAGCCGAAGGCCGGGGGTTGAAGGTCATTATCGCAGGCGCGGGCGGCGCGGCACATCTGCCGGGCATGACCGCCTCGCTCACCTGCCTGCCGGTGCTCGGCGTTCCCATCAAGTCGCGTGCGCTAACGGGGCTGGATAGTCTTTTGTCTATTGTGCAGATGCCGTCCGGCATTCCGGTGGCAACACTGGCCATCGGCGACAGCGGCGCATTCAACGCGGGGCTCTTGGCGGCGCAGATTCTTGCGCTTGCCGATCCTGCCCTTGCGTCGCGTCTGCGGGAATGGCGAGCGGCGCACACGTCGACGGTCACCGAGGAGCCGAGCGATGCCGCCGGCTGAAAGCTTGCCTCGCGGCTCGGTCATCGGCATCGTCGGTGGCGGACAACTCGGCCGGATGCTGGCGCAGGCAGCCGCAAAGCTGGGCTTCAAGGCCAGCATTTTCTCGCCCGAAGCCGCCAGTCCAGCGTTCGATACTGCCGCATTCCGGCATTGCGCCGCCTATGACGACGCGGCGGCACTTGAGGAATTCGCGGCCCAGGCGGAGGTTGTCACCTTCGAGTTCGAGAACATTCCGTCGGAGGCACTGGCCATCATCGAGCGCCGGTGCCCGGTATCGCCACCCCGGCGCGCGCTCGAAGTCTCCCAGAACCGAATCACCGAGCGGCGATTTCTCGCCTCGCTGGACCTGCCGGTGGCGCCCTGGGCCGAAGTCACGAATGTCGGGGCCTTGGAGCACGCCTACACCGCTCTTTCCACCGAGGCGACCGGCGTAGCTGCTTATCTCAAGCGAGCGTCTCACGGGTATGACGGCAAGGGCCAGATCCGCATGACCGGCATGGCAGACCTTCCCATCGCGCAAGACTGGCTCGGAGACGATGCCGCCGTTCTCGAGCGCGAAATAGCTTTCGACATGGAATTGTCGGTGATCTGCGCACGCGACGCTGGCGGGGCCATTGCGTTTTATGATTCGCCTCAGAACATCCACCGCGGCGGCATTCTGCGGGAAAGCATCGTCCCTGCCCCAATTACCGCTGAAATCGGCGCGGTCGCCCGTAACCATGCAGGCCGGATTTGCGCCGCGCTCGACTATGTCGGCGTGCTGGCTGTCGAGATGTTTCTGGTTGGCGGCCGCGGCGCACCGGGCTTGCTTATCAACGAAATCGCGCCGCGCGTCCACAATAGCGGCCACTGGACGATCGAAGCTTGCGCGGCCAGCCAGTTCGAGAATCACATTCGCGCCGTCGCCGGATGGCCGCTCGGCTCGACGCGCCGGCATTCTGACGCGCGGTTGGTCAACCTGCTCGGCGAGGACGCGGATCGCTGGCGGGACCTGCTGGAGGAGAACCCGGCGCGCTCGCTGCATCTTTACGGAAAGGCCGAGGCTCGCGCTGGACGCAAAATGGGCCACTATGTGGACATTACCCCACACTAGATGCTGAATTGGGGTCTCGGCGCCGGCACGATGGACACAGCGGCGGTTTTTTGATACAAGGTAAGAGCGGCTCAGGAATGCCGGGTGCAGATGCGTCCGGCATTTTGTGTCATTTCTCACACAACCATATCGTCTAAACGCAAACCGATGGAGATAGCGTGCAAGTCCATGTTCGTGACAACAACGTCGATCAGGCGTTGAAAGCTCTGAAGAAGAAGATGCAGCGGGAAGGCATCTTCCGGGAGATGAAACTTCGCAATTATTACGAAAAACCCTCTGAAAAACGCGCGCGCGAGAAGGCGGAAGCCGTTCGCAGAGCGCGCAAGTTGGCACGGAAGCGTATGCAGCGCGAGGGTTTGGTGGTTGGCCGGAGCCGCGGCAAGCGCTAGCCCGTGTCGATTTCGCCCGCCGGGGTCAACATACTGCGGAACCAATTTAGGCCGCATTTCTATAGCACCACAATTCTGAGGGGTCGGCGACGAAGAGCATATCTGTCTTCGTTGCCAGAGTTGCGGTTCATGAAGGCAAGACCGGGATTGGCTGTTCTTATGGGTTTGATCGTCAACCCTGACGCAGGCGGCAAACTAGCGGTTGTGATTCTTCTATGCTCCCTGGCTGGTTGCCAGAACAGCGAAATGGCCAGCAAACTGCAGCAACAGCAGCAGTTGGTCCGCTCTGAGCAGAAGAACAACATCGCCTCGCTTACCGAGGCCATAAAAAATAACCCGAAGGACGCCAATGCGCTCAATTTGCGCGGCGCTGCCTATGGCCAGGCGGGTGAATATGAGAAGGCGTTGGAGGACTTCAACGCGGCGCTGGCCATCAATCCGCAATACGCTCAGGCTTTCTCAAACCGGGCGCTGATTTATGTGCGTGCCAAGCGCATGCCGCAGGCAATTTCCGATTACGATCGGGCGATCAACATCGATCCGAATTATTCCGTCGCCTATGTCGGACGAGGCAGCGCACATCGCAGCATGAACAATCATCCGCTGGCTGTCGAAGACTTCACCCGCGCACTGGAGCTCCAGGCCGATCCGGTCGCCTATTTCAATCGCGGACTTAGCCGCCAGTCGATGGGCCAGCATTCCCAGGCGATCGACGATTTCGATAATGCGCTCGGGTTCCGCCCGGACGCCCCCGAAGTCTACCACGCCAAGGGACTGAGCGAGCTTGAGCTGAAAAAATACGAGAAAGCCTACGACGATTTCTATAAGGCGGCGCAGGGCAGCAAGAATAATTTCGAGGCTTGGGCGCTGCGTGGGAGAGCGGCGGAAGGCATGGGCGCAAAAAAGGAGGCCGCCAAGGCCTATGAGCGCGCCTTACAGATCAACCCGTCATTCCGGCCCGCCCGCGAAGGGCTCGATCGCGTGGGCAACGAGGCTTAGCCGCTTTAGCGCGGGATTGCGACCGTGGCGGCGGGCACATCCATTAACCTGATAAGGATTTAGTTTCCGACGGACCGGCAGGCCGTTCCGCAGGACACAGAGATTGTGCCAGGGTGCTCGCGGCTGATCGCGAAGCTGTCGATGAAGCTCTTCACCTTTTCGAATGCGCCGTGCTCATACAGCGTGTAATGCGTTGCCTCCTCGATGAAATAGGCCACTTTCGGCCCCGGTGCGGCGGCGAATAGTTTGCGGCCCAGCTTCGGCGGCACGATCCTGTCGCGCTCGCCATGCAGCACGAGGAGCGGCGCTTTCACATCCTTGATATAGCTGATCGATTCGAAGCGGTCCTTCAGCAGTAAATAGACTGGGAGATAGGGGTAGAGATACGCCCCGACATCCACCGCCGACGAGAAAGGCGACTCCAGCACCACGCCGTCCGGTCTGCGCTTCGCCGCCACCTGAACAGCAACGCCGGTGCCCAGCAACTCGCCATAGACGATCATCTTACTGTCTTGCGGCGTGAAGCCGGCAAGAGTGTCATACGCCATGAGGGCGTCGGCGACGATGTTGGTTTCGGTCGGCCTGCCGGTACTGCCGGAAAAGCCCCGATAGGCGAGCATGAACACGCCGTAGCCCTGCCCGCGGTAGAGCCGCACACGATTGGCGCGATGAACGAGCGCGCCTGCATTCCCATGCAGATAGAATACGGTGGGCTCACCCCTTGCGGGCGGCGCGTACCAGGCGACGAGGCGCTGACCATCCGGCGTTGTGAGCTCCATTTCCTCGACGTTTTGCAGATCTAACGATCGTGGGGATGTTCGGATCTGCGATGTATAAAATAAATAGTCCCGCTGTTCGACGTAATAAATCGCAATAAATGACAAATAGCATGCGGAAATAATCGCGAAAAATCGGGCTGGACGCATGACATATCCTGCAACGGGACGCTTTTCACCCTTCCTATTGTATTGATGAGCGATGGAATATGATTTAAATCGGGGCGGGTCAATTTAGCTAAATGGGGATTTTCACAGGTCCGAGGTGACACAACTCACCTGCCGGGCGCAGCCTGGCGGTTGCTGAGGTGGGTTCGAAGAAAATCCTCAAGGCGCGGGAACGCTCCATAGGCATAGATGTCGGAGTGCCCGGCGCCCTTGAGGACCGCGATCTCTTTCGGCTCCGGCGCAGCTTCGAACAGGGCCTGACCCAGGGCGAGCGGAATGACGGTGTCATTCGTCCCATGCATGATGAGAATGGGCGCGCGTATGGCCGCGATGTGTTTCTTCGAGTCGAAACGGTCCACCATAAAGGTTTGCACCGGCATGACCGGGTAAAGCATCTTCCCCACGTCGGACAGTGACGTATAGGGCGCGTCGAGTATGACCGCGCCGACGGGATGTTCCGAGGCGAGCCGCACCGCAACGCCGCTGCCAAGCAATTCGCCATAGAGCACGATCGCGCGCTCCGCCACTCCGAGCCCACGTAGATGCTCATAGGCGAGACGCGCATCGGCGTTGATCGCCGCCTCCGAAGGGCTGCCGGTGCTGCCCGAATAGCCTCGGTAAGACGGCATGAATACGCCGTAACCAGCTCCGGCGAAACGCCTGATCCGATCGGCGCGATCAGCGAGGCTTCCGGCATTGCCGTGAAAATACAGCAGGGTTGGCTTCCCACGCGCCGCGGGCACATACCAGGCGATCAGCCGCGCCCCATCGGGCGTTTCCAGCACCACTTCCCGCACGCCGCTAAGTCCAGCCTCGGCCGGCGTCTCATGTTCGGTGTCGGGAAAGTAGATCAAACGCCGCTGGAAGATGTAAAGCGAACCTGCGGCGATAACGTAGATCCCGGCGACCAGGCAGGCGATAATCAGAAGAGTCTTCATGAATTAAGCCGCCTTCATCGCCGCTCCGGGTCGCGGGAGGTCATCGGCGATAAGCACGCGCCGTCAGCCAGGTCTGTGCGATCGCGGCGAACGCCGAGATGATCGAGGACAGAATGGAAATGGTGACGGCCATGTTTTGCCGATCAGAAGGCTGCCTTGCAGATTCCCGGACCGAGCGCGCCGTGGGTGCTCCCTGTCCGGGCGCGGCATCGGGAGCGGTGAGCTGGCGATCCGCCGATGCCGGCACGCTCGCTTCGGGCAAATAGGTTTGCCAATAGACGGCGGCGGCCGTCGCCAGGAGTGAAAGAACGAAAAGCACGATAAAAAAACGGCGCATGAGATTTGCCCCCCAATCCTTGCTGCGGCGCGCATCGCGTCAGAAGCCTTTGACGATTTCCTCGGTCATCTTTTTTGCGTCGCCGAACAGCATCATGGTGTTGTCACGGTAAAACAGCGAATTGTCGATGCCGGCGTAGCCAGACGATAAAGACCGCTTTATGAACATCACCGTACCGGCCTTCCAAACTTCCAGCACCGGCATGCCGAAGATCGGCGAAGCGGAGTCCTCCTTGGCGGACGGGTTCGTCACGTCGTTAGCGCCGATGACGAAGGCGACGTCAGCCTGCGAGAAGGCGTTGTTGATGTCTTCCAGCTCGAACACTTCGTCATAGGGCACGTTTGCTTCGGCGAGAAGCACGTTCATGTGGCCAGGCATCCGGCCCGCCACCGGGTGGATGGCGTAGGAGACCTCTACCCCCGCCTCCTTCAACTTGTCGGCCATGTCGCGGAGCGCATGCTGCGCCTGGGCGACGGCCATGCCGTAGCCGGGCACAATGATAACTTTCGACGAGTTCTTCAGGATGAAAGCCGCGTCGTCCGCAGAGCCCTGCTTGACGGGCCGCTGCTCGCCGCCCGCCCCTCCAGAGGCCGATGTTTCGCCGCCGAAGCCGCCCAGAATCACCGAAATGAACGAGCGGTTCATGCCCTTGCACATGATGTAGGACAGGATCGCGCCCGAGGAGCCGACCAGCGCGCCGGTAATGATCAGCGCGCTATTACCGAGCGTGAAGCCGATGCCTGCCGCCGCCCAGCCCGAATAGGAATTGAGCATCGACACGACGACCGGCATGTCCGCGCCGCCGATCGGCACAATGATGAGCACCCCCAGCACCAGCGCGACCACAGTGATCGCCCAGAACAACAGCGTCGAGCCGCTGGTGCAGAACAGCGCGATCAGCACGATCAGCGCGACCGCGAGCGCGATATTGATCAGATGCCGTGCCGGCAGAATGATCGGTGCGCCGGACATCCGACCGTCCAGCTTCAGGAAGGCGATGATGGAGCCGGAAAAGGTGATTGCGCCGATGGCGACGCCGAGCGACATCTCCACCAGCGTGGCGACGGGAATGTTTCCGGGTGAGCCGATACCAAAGGCCCCAGGGGCATAGAGCGCAGCAGCGGCGACGAATACCGCCGCAAGGCCGACAAGGCTGTGGAACGCGGCGACGAGCTGCGGCATCGCCGTCATCGCGATCCGCCGCGCCGTGAACGCGCCGATGCCGCCGCCGATCGCCAGTCCGCCGATGATCATCAGCCAGGTGGTTGCGTCCCTCGGTGCAACCACCCCAAGCGTTGTCAGGATGGCGAGCGTCATGCCGGCCATGCCGAAGCGATTGCCTTGCCGCGCCGTCTCCGGGCTCGACAGGCCTCGCAGTGCAAGGATGAACAATACACCCGAGACTAGATATAGGAGCGCCACAAGATCAGCGGACATGTCGTATTCCCCTCGCCTTTAGCTAAAGTCGGCGGCGTTTATGCTTGCGAAATGATCCGGTCATTTGGCTTGCAGAAATGTGACCGTGTTGTCGGATGGATCTCTGGCATGAAGTAGATTGCCGCCCCAATGCTCAACGATGACCATCGGATATTCATCGCCATAGACGCGCGCCGCCGCTTCCCGGTCGGTTACAACGATGCGGACAGATGCGAGCTGCATGAATGTCCCCTTATTCGACCGAAACGATCTTGAGCATCGTTGTTGAATTTGCCCAGAGGGCCGGTGATTTCCCTAATTCGACCAACCCTTTGGAATCCTTGAAGTGGCATTCGTAAATGGCCTGACCGGTCTCCTGGATCTCCGCGCCGAGCGCGCGCACCATTTCGGCATCGAGGTCCTTACAGTCCGATCTGACGATCAGATCGCTGTCCTGCTTCTTAGCGAACAGATATTCCGACTGGCCGGTCGGGGCGGCTACCTGAACCAGATAGAGGTCAGCACTCAGCTCGTGGATCAACAGCGCCGTCGCATCGTGTTTGCCGTCCTCGATGAAGCGGTAGACGTCGCCGTCCCGTTTGACGACGGAAATCTGTCCCTCCTCGTTCTTCAGCGTGAGCGTGGCGAACGGATATTTCGCATGCGCGGCGTCGAGCAACGGCGCGGCTGACCTGAAACATCCCGCCAAGCTCAGCACCAGGACGAGCGGCGTCAGCAGTTTGAGGAGACCGGGAAAGGTGGGCATTATTTTTTGTCTTTTTTCTTGTACATGGCGAGCATGCGCTGGGTGACGAGAAAGCCGCCGAAGATGTTCACCGACGCCATCGCCAGCGCCAGGAAACCGAAGATTTTCGAGGCTATCGCGCCGTCCAGCGATTGCGGCAGGTCGCCGGCCGCGTGCTCCACACCTACGGCCAGAAGCGCACCGACCACGATCACCGAGGAAATCGCGTTAGTGACCGACATCAGCGGCGTATGCAGGGCCGGCGTGACGCTCCACACGACGTAATAGCCGACGAAAATCGCCAGCACGAAAATCGACAAGCGGAACATGAAGGGGTCGACATCGCCTCCCGCGGCGGCCCATGCCGAGGTTGGCATCAGCAATGCGGCGGCCGTCATCGCCAATAATGCGGTGCGGACGCGTGACGGCCCACGGCGGAACGACGACTTAAATCCGGAAAACACCATCATGCTTTCGCTCCCGTCAGGCTTGGATGGACGATGGCCCCGTCGCGGGTGAGCGCGGTGCCCTTGACGATCTCGTCATCCCAATTGATTTTCAGCGCTCTGTTCTGCTTATCGACCAGCGTCTCGACGAAGGCGAACAGATTGCGCGCATAAAGGCTCGAGGCATTGCCCGGCAGGCGTCCCGGCATATTGAGCTGCCCCATGATGGTGACGCCACCATGTTCGATGATCTTGCCCGGCACGGTCACTTCGGTATTACCGCCTCGCTCGGCCGCGAGATCGACGATGATCGAGCCCGGCTTCATGCTTTCGACCATGGCTTTGGTGATGAGCTTTGGCGCGGGACGGCCAGGGATGAGCGCGGTGGTGATGATGATGTCCTGGGTGGAGATGTGGCTCGCGGTCAGCTCGGCTTGCTGGCGTTTGTAATCGTCGGACATTTCCTTGGCGTAGCCGCCCGAGGTTTCCGCCTGCTTGAATTCTTCGTTCACGACGGCGATGAACTTCGCGCCGAGCGATTCGACCTGTTCCTTGGTTGCCGGCCGCACGTCGTTCGCCGAGACGACCGCACCCAGGCGCCGGGCCGTGGCGATCGCCTGTAGCCCCGCGACGCCGACGCCCATCACGAAAACGCGCGCGGCCGGCACGGTCCCTGCGGCTGTCATCATCATCGGCATGGCGCGCGAGAAAGTGGCGGCTGCCTCGACCACGGCCTTGTAGCCCGCGAGGTTCGCCTGACTGGAAAGCACGTCCATGGTTTGAGCGCGGCTGATGCGCGGCAGGAATTCCATGGAGAACGCGCTGATCCCGGCCTTGGCCAGCGCCTCGATATCTTCGCCGCCGGAATAGGGGTCGAGCATGGCCGCAAGCACCGCGCCGCGCTTCATACCGGCAATTTCCTGCGCTGTAGGCCGGCGCACCTTGAGAACGACGTCCGCATCCTTCAGCGCCTCCTCGGCGGTCGGCACGATCTTTGCGCCGGCATCCGCGAAGGACTGATCCGGGAAAAATGACCCGCGGCCCGCGCCGGCCTGAAGCCTGACCTCCGCCCCGAGCCCCTTGAATTTCTTCGCCGTTTCGGGGGAAAGCGCAACACGCGATTCATCGCCGCTTTCGGCGGTTGCCGCTACCACGATCATATTTCTCTCCGCCGATGCAGAAGGGGTGGGCTTATTTATTGCTATATCAGAGCAGGAAGATGGCCATGAGGATGAGAGTGACGATCACCGAGATGCTGCCCCACTTCACCAGCGTGACAAACAGAGCATAGGTACGCTGATGCTGGGCGTAATCCATATTCTCATTCCCTTGAGACATGTCCACTGACATGAGAGTCTCCTTTCGCGGAATGCTGCTGGCGTTGCGTTTGGGCGTGACTATATCAAAGCACAGGTTAACGGCAATCGATGGATCGCTGCGTCTTATCGCGCGTTCAGCTTTATGCGCTTAATTTTAGACGGAAATGTCAATTGTGTGAGCGGGAGAACCGGATGCGGGCCGACATTCTTGCCATGAATGTGTTTGTGCTGAGTTTTGTCAGTTTATTGGCCGTCACTCCGGCAGCGCGAGCGCAAGCGTCTCCGCCGCTGACCGAGGAGGAGAAATTGCGCCAATGCGATCGCGACATCTGCTCTGTCGTTACTAACCCCAATCCTGCCGGCGCGCCGCTGAAATGCGATCTCGCTCAGACCTGGTACAAGGAAGACATCGCGAAAGCGGTGAAGAAGGGGCGCCTAAGTTGGCCGTTCGGCGACGCGCGCTGCACCGCTAAGTTCGAGTTGAGCCGCGCATTGCTCGCCGCGCCGTTCAAAGAGAAGACTTACACGCTTAAACTTCCCGCTCACCCGGTGAGCTGCGAGATCGATAATTCCGGATCGCGCCATGAGCTTCGCGCCAAGATGGCGCCGGTGATCGAATTCGAAAACGGCAAAGCGAAATCCGTTTCGCTTGGGGTGACGGATATCGACGGCACCGCGATGGTACGCAACGTGGTCTGGGCGGCGTGGAAGTTCGAGAACACGTTCGGCTATTTCCAGGCGGATTTCGTCAAGGGCGTCAACGAATACATCACCGAACATTGCCCGAAGCAGAATGCGCGGGTTGATTAGCCTGGCCCGCAGGAGGCCGAGCCTGAAGTGCCTTTTCGCGGCACCGGGATGCATGGGGACATAGCAGCGAACCGGCGATGACGGGTTTCAGCCTAAAGCTGCGCTGCTGTCAACGCTCAGATCCGGTTGCGGCAGGCCGTGAAGCATGCAGGCGGCGCGCAACGTGTTGGCGAGAAGGCAGGCGATCGTCATCGGGCCGACACCACCCGGCACCGGCGTGATCGCGCCAGCAACGGCCACGGCTTCAGCGAAGGCCACGTCGCCGACGAGCTTCATCTTGCCTTCACCCTTCTCGGGAGCGGGAACGCGGTTTATGCCAACGTCGATGACCAGCGCTCCCGGTTTGATCCAGTCGCCGCGCACCATCTCAGCCCGGCCGACCGCCGCCACCAATATGTCGGCGCGGCGCGCAATCGACGGCAGGTCGCGCGAGCGGGAATGCGCGATGGTGACGGTGGCATTCTCGGCGAGCAGCAATTGCGCCATCGGCTTGCCGACAATATTCGAACGCCCGATAACCACCGCTTCAGCACCCGCGAGGTCCGGCATCACTGTCTTGGCCAGTATGATGCAGCCGAGCGGTGTGCCCGGCACCAGTCCAGGATGCCCGCTGGCGAGCTTGCCGGCATTGATGGGATGGAAGCCATCGACATCCTTATCCGGCGAAATCCGCTCGAGAACAGCACTCGTGTCGATCTGCTCAGGCAGGGGCAACTGCACGAGAATGCCATGTACCGCCTTATCCGCATTCAGCCGGTCGAGCAGGTTGAGCAATTCGCCCTCGCTGGCCTCAGCCGGAAGCCGATGCTCGAAGGAGCGCATTCCCGCTTCCTCCGTCGCTCGCCCTTTATTGCGTACATAGACCTGGCTCGCCGGATTGTCGCCGACGAGTATCGTCGCAAGGCCGGGCTTAATGCCCTGTCCGGCTTCGAAAATGCGCACCTGCGCGCCGACACGTTCGCGTAACCGTTCCGCGATTGCCTTACCATCAATGATCCGGGCGCCGGACATGCTCATCTTCCCGCCTGGAGCGACGCGATGCGGGTGGCGACCTTTTCCATCAGCACTCTCGCTTCGCCTCGGATAAGAACCTGTTTCAGCCGCGATTTGCCTCCGGAGACCAGTTCGGCGCCCATCCTCGGCTCGTCCAGCCACCTGGCAAGCAACGCGGTGACTGCTGCATTCGCCTTGCCGTCCTCCGGCATCGCGCGGACGCGAACGCACAGAACCGGGGGACGCTCGCCCGCCGCTCCAACGCCGCTCACCTGATCGGCTCTGGCCTTCGGCGTAAGCCGGACCGCTATAACGATGCCGTCCGCCACCGGACGCGCCGGCAAGGGGCCGCCGGACGGCAGTATCGTCAATTGCAACCCGTGCAGATCCAACCGCGAATGACGACATCGCGAATAAACAGCAGCCCAAAAAAGAGCACCAACGGAGAGAGGTCAAGCGCACCAAAATCGGGAAGGGCGTTTCGGATCGGCCGAAGCGCCGGCTCGGTCACTCGTTGCAGCAAGTCGGAAATCAGATACACGACTTGATTGCGCCTATTGACCACGTCGAACGCGATCAACCAGGAAAGAATTGCACTGATGACAAGGATCCAGATGTAGAACGTG
This sequence comes from uncultured Alphaproteobacteria bacterium, assembly GCA_963731855.1. GTDB lineage: Bacteria > Pseudomonadota > Alphaproteobacteria > Rhizobiales > Rhodomicrobiaceae > R-RK-3. Next base: position 19,287 of record CAVSXH010000012.1, read on the forward strand.
ATGAGCATCACGATAAAGTTCATTAGCGGAATCATAGCGGTTGCCCTCTGCCGTCTTCAGCTGTGATTTACCCTGCCCCGTCCCTTGCCGCAAGGGGTGCCGCGGCGTAGGCGAGCACCGCCAACAGCCACTCGCCCGCGTTGGCTATGTCGGCAATGACATCCGTCCTTGCGCGCCCCTTATGTGGACCGCGCGTGCGGTGACGAACTGGCTGCGCAGCTTGACGCCGCAACGGCGGGGCTGTAATCATCCATGTCTAAAATGGGGCCATAGCTCAGTTGGGAGAGCGCAGCAATCGCACTGCTGAGGTCGTCGGTTCGATCCCGTCTGGCTCCACCATTAAATCATCACAAAGCATTTAGCTCGTTTTTGTCCGAAAACAATCTGGCGTGGTGGGCATATCTGGCCAATCCGGCGTCGCCTGACAATGCCAACGGACTGCCGTGGGTTTGCCGTCGATCAGTTCCGCGTCATTGTTGTGGCTGGGCTGGCCGGCCGCGTGCGAGCGCGCCATCGGCGCGTGCCTGTAGGTAGGCATAGATATCGTCAATATAGGGCGCCATGTTAGGATCGCCCGCGAAGCCCTTCATGGTGGAATTGCCCCTGTTGACACCGTCCTGAACGATTTTGCGGAATGAGTCCAGATCAGACAGATGATCGATGAGAGACCCAGCCACCGTAGATCCCATGCCGTCCGGGCCGTGGCAATGATTGCAGGCCGCGTGGTAACGTCGATAGCCATTATAGGTCTGCGCATCGACCGTGCCGTCTAGGAATCGATACGCTTTGCCGTCGGCGACGCCCGCCGAATTCTGTCCGACAATCCGAGCGAGGGCTCAAACCAAGTATCAATGCCAACACGAGCTTTTGCCATGGACGCATCATGTCTTCCTCGATGATGACACCCGCTACGCAGAGTTCCCAAAAGTGGCCTTCCCGGTTTGGGAAAAAACTCTGCGAAAACAGAGGAATCTAAGCAGGCATTCGTTGGGAAGCCAATGAATGTCTGCTTAGATAGTGCGCTCCCCGACAGCCAGGTTGGATTGCTTCTTTAGCGCGATCGGAATGTCCATTCCGAGCGGCGAGCACGAGAAACAGGCTTTCCGTATTGCGCGGCCATGTTCGCTAAGGGGCTTTGGCGAACTCGACCGCAGGTGACTGCATGGCGACGAGCTTTTCAGTCTCACCGACATCTACGAACAGCGTTTGTGCATTTTCACCGCAAGTGACATTGATGGAATGCCCCTCCTCGCTGTCCAGGCCAGCGATTTGGCTTGGGTAAAGGAGTAAGCGAACGCGTGCGGCGCTCACCGCCAATAGCGTATCCGGATCGGTTCTCTCGATGATCATCATGGTGACTGAGCACCGGCCCGCTTGATCCGTAAAATATCCGCTCATGAACTTTGAGCCAAACTGATAGCTGATGCTCATGAGAGGCGTATACTGCGCCCGCACTTCTACGGGCTTCTGTGGTGCCCCCATCGCGCCTGGCGACCAGGCAAACGAGAATGAGGCTAATGTTCCGGCAACAGCCGAAACACACGCGATCTTTCGGCATAGCATGTTCGTATCTCCATCGCGGACTGACGCGGTCGGCAATCGTTGCCGACCGGAATTAACGCGGTTTGCCCGTATTTATCGGGCATGCTCCAAGTAAGAGCTCCTGCATTCTGGCGGACAGCTTTTCAGTGTTCGACGGCCGACACATCACCAATTCTGGTGAGATAGGTCGCGTAACATCAATTGAACGGTGGGAGGAACACGATCCTTCATCCAATCTTCGCAGTGAACGGCTATCGCGAATAGGCATCTTCGTGCCGATCGGTTCGGGGCATTCGAGGAACCGATCAATTCTTCGTCCCCCATTCCGGCTGCGCCAACTAATCGGCCGGTTCAACTTATTCCGCCGATACGGCATGCTAGGGTTTGCGTGGCGAAATGCTGCGCAGGAGGACGAAAACATGGCCCACAACTTCTTGAGCGAACTGACCGGCTCCTTCGCGATGCCGGCGGCGGAGAACCCGACCGTGGCAATGGTCGAGGCGGCTTACCGTCACCACGGCCTCGACTGGCGCTATATCAACTGCGAGGTGACGCCGCAAAATCTGGCGGGGGCCGTCGCCGGCGCCCGCGCCATGAATTGGGCGGGGTTCAATTGCTCGCTCCCTCACAAGGTCGCCGTCATCCAGCATCTGGACGGTCTCGGCACCTCCGCGGAAATCATGGGTGCGGTGAACTGCGTCGTGCGCCGCGGATCGTCCTATATCGGCGAGAATACCGACGGCAAGGGCTTCCTGACATCGCTTCGCGAGCTGGCCGAGCCGGCTGGACTTTCGGTGGTGATGTTCGGGGCCGGCGGCGCTGCCCGCGCGGTCGGAGTGGAGCTTGCCTTGGCCGGAGCGAAGACGCTGACGGTCGTCAACCGCGATCCCGAGCGGGGCCGAGCGGTGGTCGATCTCCTGAACGCGCGGACCGCCACGCGCGCGGAGTTGGTCGAGTGGTCGCAAACCTATCGCATTCCCGAAGCGACGGATCTCGTCGTCAACGCCACTTCGATCGGTCTCTATCCCGATGTCGGGGCCCGGCTCGATGTCGATCTCAATTCCTTAAAGCCGGGGATGGTGGTCGCCGACATCATTCCCAATCCGCCGCGCACCAGACTGGTTATCGACGCCGAGCAGCGCGGCTGCAGGGTGCTCGACGGACTTGGCATGCTGGTCAACCAAGGCGTCATCGGAATAAAGTACTGGACCGGCGTCGATGTGGATGCCGGAGTCATGCGCCAAACGCTTCACCAGCTTTTCCTGCGCAGCTGAGGCCGGTATTTGAGATGCCCCAGGCAGTAACCCTAGACGACATCGTGCGCAACATTCTGGCCATCGATCCGCCCCGGCGTACCATCATTGCCTTGGCCGGACCGCCCGCCAGCGGCAAGTCGACAGCCGCGGAGACGATCGTAGCCAAGCTCAACCAGCTCGAGCCGGACAGCGCTGCGGTCGTGCCGATGGACGGGTTTCACTACGACGACATGGTGCTCGTCGCGCGCGGATTACGGCTGCGCAAAGGTGCGCCGGAGACGTTCGACTGCGCCGGATTTGCCCATCTCATGTCCCGGCTAGCGGCCAATGTGGAAGAGGAAATCGCCGTTCCCGTCTTCGATCGTGCGATTGAGATCTCGCGCGGTAGCGCACGCATAATCCCTCAATCCGTCAAATACATTGTCACCGAAGGTAACTACCTTTTGCTGAACTGCGAGCCTTGGTTGCAATTGCCGCGTCTCTTCGACATGTCTGTGTTCCTGAAGGTGCCCAGGGCTGAGCTGCACCGCCGCTTGCTGCTGCGATGGCAAAGCCTGTCGCGGGAGGAGCTTGTCGCCAAGATCGAGGGCAATGACATGATCAACGTCGAAACCGTGCTCAATAAAAGCGGCGAGGCCGATTTCACTCTGGTAGATTGACAGTGACTTTGCCCGGCGCCAATTCGGACTCCCCTCCTGACCCGGTCTAAAGCCTTTTCCGTTCCGATTGATCGGAACGGGGCTCTAGCTCTTTGTTTGGTCGCATTTTCGCAACGCGACCCGGTATCCACTTCGCTGGAAAATGCTCTAGCGGCCCCGCAATGATCCTCTCACGCTAACGGACCCGCTGGCTCGACGAGACGGTCGTAGTCCGCCACCAGCAGCCGCCACGGGTCCTCATCCTCGACGATATCGGCGAAGCGGCCGACGGGATCGCGGAACACATTGTCGGTGAGATCGTCATTGACGGTCGAGACCTCGCCGATCAGGACATCCGCGCGCTCACCCCAGAAGGCGTGCCAGACGCCCGGCAGGAGCGTTACGCTCTCTCCAGGCCCGAGCCTCAGATGCCCTCCGGGAGGCAGCGTCCGTGGCACACCGTCGCACGGCACGGTGACGGCGGCATCCGGGTCTATGGCGCCCCCGGGCGCAGAGGCAAACAGCTCCAGCACGAGATCGCCCCCGCCACGATTGATGATGTCCTCCGCCTTGATATCGTGGCGATGCATCGGCGCGCGCTGACGGTTGCGTGAGATCATGATCTTTTCCGCATAAAGCATGCCGCGGCCGCGCGCGAGATCCGCGGGGTCGCCGTTTCGGACGGTGAACAGGAACAGCCCTAAATCGTCGAAGCGGCCCTGTCCGAAATCGGTGACATCCCAGCCGAGCCGGCGCGCGATGATGTCGGGCGCCTCCCGCGGAGCGCGGCGCATGCGGTCCGGCTCCCAATCCGCAAAAGGTGGCATGACATACCCGAATGAGCGGATGAACGTGGAGGCTCGCTGGAGGATTTCGTTGACCTCGGATCTGTTCATGTCTCTCTCCTGTTTGCGTCTCTCCTGAGCGAATTCGAGCTGGTGGAAGCCTGGGTCTGGCCGGGGAAGATCCTCGCCGACGCGATCGGCCGAACTCTCCTGCGCCCGTTAATCGTACACGACTGCAGCACTGGCTTACAGGCAGCGCTTTGCTGTCTTCTGCAGCCTGAGGATGACTCTCGCCTATTTGTAGCCTCGGGTCGCATAGCTGGAAATGCCTTACCTGCGGTGGCGCTCCTGCATTCGTGGGCTGGGAAGAGGTCGAGGGATTGCCGATGCGATTGCAGACGGCCTCAATCAACCGCTTGGCGCACCGGCGGAGCTGAGTTTGAGCGTGGCGACGAGCCATCGATCACGTCAGTTCCGAGAGGAAGCCCAGTTATCGGCGTATCAACCAGCCGCCCGTCGAGGCTCCGCTTCATGCCCTGCCAAATGCTGGCGGATGACGGTGAGGAACGCCTCGCCATATTTCTCCAGCTTGCCTTTGCCGACGCCGTGGACCATTTCCATCTGCGCAGGCGTGCCCGGCTTCAGATGCACCATGTCGAGCAGGCTGCGATCCGCGAACACGACATAAGCGGGAACGCGTGCTTTCTTGGCGATCGCCTGGCGCGTGGCTTTTAATGCCTCGAACAGCGCGCGGTCGGCGCTGCTCAACACGGCGGCTGGCGCGGAACTGCGCTTGCTTGCTGCTTTTGCCAGCGGTGGCTGCAGGCTTTCCTTGCGCAGTTGAACTTTCGCGGCGCCCCTCAGTACTTGCCGGCCCAATTCCGTTACCGTCCAGCGGCCGTAACCGGCAACGTCCAGCGTCATCACGCCAGCACCGTAGAGCTGCCGGAAAATCGAGCGCCATTCGTTGCGGGAATGCTCCTTGCCGACACCGAAGGTGGGCAACCGGCCATGGCCGAACTGACTGATCTTGTCGTTGTCCTCGCCGCGCAGGATGGCGATCAGATGCTCCGTGCCGAAGCGTTCGCCAGTACGGATAACGGCCGAAAGCGCCTTCTGCGCCTGAATGGTCGCGTCGACCACTTCGATGCCGTCGACGCAAAGATCGCAGTTGCCGCAAGGCGCGGTTGTCTCGCCGAAGTACGAAAGGAGCGTCTGACGCCGGCAGCGCGGCGCCTCGCAGAGCGCGATCAGCGCATTCAGCCGCTGCTTCTCGATGCGCTTCTGATCCTCAGACGCATCGCCTTCCTCGATCTGTACCCGGCGCAGGCGCATATCGTCGAGGCCGTAGAGCGTCAGCGTGTCGGCGGGCAGACCGTCGCGGCCGGCGCGGCCGATCTCCTGGTAGTAGCTCTCCATGCTTTTCGGCATGTTGGCGTGCATGACGAACCGCACGTCGGGCTTGTCGATGCCCATGCCGAAGGCGACTGTCGCCGCCATGACGACGCCGTCCTCCTGCAGGAACATATCCTGGCTGCGGGAGCGGGCTGCCGTTTCCATCCCGGCATGATAGAACTGCGCCTTGATGCCCTTTCCCGCCAGGAAGACCGAGATTTCCTCGGTCTGCTTGCGCGAGGCGCAATAGATGATGCCGCTTTCGCCGTTCTGCGCCTTGACGAATTCGAGGATCTGGCGCTTGGCGTCGCTTTTGGGGCGCATGGCGAGGCGCAGATTCGGGCGGTCGAAGCCGTGGACGAACTGTGCCGGCTCGCGGTTGAACAGCTTCGCGAGGATTTCCGCACGGGTTGCCGCGTCGGCCGTCGCCGTGAGGGCAATGCGCTGCACGTCGCCCAGCGCGGCCGCCGCCTCGCCGATGGCCATGTACTCGGGCCGGAAATCATGCCCCCACTGCGAGACGCAATGCGCTTCGTCGATGGCCAGCAAGCTGACCCCGCATCGCGAGAGCAGGTTGCGCGTGTCGGAGAGCGCCAGCCGCTCCGGCGCGAGATAGAGGAGGCGCAAATTGCCGCTGGTGAGCCGGGACAGCGCGTCGCGATTCTCAGCCGGATCGTTGCCGGAGCTGAGGCTCGCCGCCGCCACTCCGTAGCTTTGCAGCTGCGCCACCTGGTTTCGCATCAGCGCGATGAGCGGAGAAACCACCAGCGTCACGCCCTCGCGCACCAGCGCCGGGAGCTGATAGCACAGCGACTTGCCGCCGCCGGTCGGCATCACGGCGAGCACGTCGCGTCCGGCCAGCACGGCTTCGATGACCTCGTCCTGCCCCGGCCGGAAGGACTTGAAGCCGAATGTGGCGTGAAGCTGCGCTTCGGCCTGTTTCAAATCTGCCATGGGCGGAATGCTTGCGGTTCGAGGAGGCGCGACTGGCCGGATGAATCGAATTTTAGCGAACCCTAACGGGCGGCCCTGTCCCAGTACAGGCGCAAACCGCATTGCATCCAGCCGCCTGTGGATAGTCCCTATACCACCGAGATATGCGGATGGCGCATTTCAAATTTAGCGGCAAATTCGCTGACGACAATACGTAGAGGCTACATGGTGCTACAGCCAATGTAGCTGACGATTCGCTGAAGGCGAGAAAGGCCGAGAGCATCTGTCGAAGATCGATCTGTGGATTTCTGCAAGCGCCACGAACCGGAGATCGCAGCCTGCTACACCGCCTACTGGCGGATCACGTGACTTTTACGTCGATATCGGTGACGTATGTCGAAGGCTCAGGAATAGGCAGACCATCCTCGTGAAGCCCGGCGATATGGAAGCAATGGCCTCACGGATTGAGTCCTTCACTTCCTGCAGGGTATCGCCTGGCCGCGGGGTCAGGTTACGTCCGCGTAGGATCCACGGAACTGCCAAAAGCCAACGCGAGCTAGCCGCTTAATCGGACGCGGACTCGACGGAGCTAAGCCGATATGCTCGATGTAGACCTCATCTCCAAGTCAAGAGCCATTGCAACGCCAAAGCAAGACCAAACCGCACCGACCGATGAACACCGAAACAGTCCCGACCGGGGCACTCGATGGCCTGACGGTCATCGATCTGACGATGATGCTGGCGGGGCCTTTCGCCTCGATGATGCTGGCCGACCATGGGGCGCGCGTGATCAAGATCGAGCCGCCATCCGGGGACAATGCCAGGGATATCGGCCCACATCCCGCAGGCAGTCTCATGCGCGAGGATGGCGGATATGGCGCCTACTTCGCGTCGACCGGCCGTAATAAGGAATCCATCATCATCGATCTGAAGCAGGAGGCGGGGAAGGAGGTCTTGCGCCGTCTCGTCGCTAAGGCCGATGTGATCATCGAAAGTTTCCGCTCGGGTGTCATGGAACGTCTGGACCTCGGCTATGAGGGGCTAGCGGAGATCAATCCGCGCCTCGTCTACGCCACTCTGCGCGGCTTCGGCGATGCGCGCAGCGGTGAAAGCCCCTATGTGAGCTGGCCGGCTTACGATCCGGTGTCTCAGGCGATGGGCGGAATCATGGGCATAACCAGCACGACCAAGGGCGGTGCACCAACCAAGATCGGGCCCGGCGTCGGTGACATCATACCGGCGATGTTCCTGGCCTTCGGTATCGCTTCTGCGTGCTGGCGCGCGCAGCGGACAGGGGAAGGGCAATTCGTCGACATCGCCATGGTGGACGGCGTTTTGGCAGTCTGCGAGCGGCTGGTTTTTCAATACAGCGTCACGGGGGTCTCGCCGGGCACCGAAGGCAACCACCATCCGCTTTTGTGCCCTTTCGGTCTGTTCCCGGCGAAGGATGGCCATGTCAGCATCGGCGTGCCGAAGGATGAATTCTGGGGGCCGCTGATGCATGCGATGGGCATGCCCGAGCTTGCCCATGACGAACGCTATGCGACCAACACCGCCCGCATGGAACGCCGCCAGGAGGTCATCGATTTCATCACCGAGTGGACCGCCACGCGCACGAAGCACGAATTGATCAGAAATATTCGGCGACAAGGTGCCGTTCGGCCCGGTGTTTCAGGCCAACGACATTTTTACCGACCCGCATTTCGCAGCGCGAAACATGCTGGTCGACGTGGAGCATCCCGGCGCGCATACGCCGCTGACGATCGCCAATACGCCCGTCCGCATGTCCCGGACGCCAGGTGGTGTCCGGCACCGCGCGCCGCTCACGGGCGAGCACACTGACCGGATTCTCGCTGATTTCGGCTTCGAGGAAATGGAAGTGGCTGTCCTGCGCGCCAGCGGCGCCATCGCGTAATGAGATTTTTCTCCCCAACAACCGCTGCTTAAAACCCGTGTTCGATGCGGCCGAAAACCTGCTCCGCAAACGAAAAAATGACCTGTCCCATATAAGATGCGGTGGCGGAGGTGACGAGCAGGATCGCCACGATCTTGGGAATGAAGGTGAGGGTCACCTCCTGTACTTGTGTCAGCGCTTGAAACAGCGCGATGACCAGGCCGACGGCCATCGCGACCGCGACCGCCGGGCCCGAGGCCATGATGATCGTCCAGATCGCCGCCTGGACGATGTCGAGCGCATCCGCTTGGTTCATAGTGCGTGTTCCAGCAAAGCATGTCCTCGTGAAGACGGGGACGGATTCCGGTCTGCGTCGCGGAAATGCGACCACGCAATACAAATGAGGGCTTCGTTCCGATCCGGCCAAAACGGAATAAGGTCTGAATCAGGAGATCGTCACGCCCGCGCCGAGCGGCAGCTCGGTGCCGTCAGTCAGCACCGCCAGCGCGCCGCCCGTGATGATCTTGAGCGCCGCTACCTTGCCCGAAACGCTTCCATCCGCGGATGTGACCGTGTGCCCGATAACGGCGTCCGCCTGCGAAAGCGCGAGCGAGGTTATCAGCTGGTCGAGCTTGGCGTTGGATTTGATCGATTGTTCGACATTCGAGAATGTCGCGAGCTGAGCGATATATTGCGCCGAATCGCGCGGCTCGGTGGGGTCCTGGTTCTTCAGCTGCGCCACCAGCAGCGTGAGGAAGGAGTCATAATCCAGCTTGTCTTTTGCGACCGCCGGATTTTGCGTGCCCTCGGTGGGCCGGCCTGTCGATAAAGCGGAAACGTCCATTATGCGACCTCGCGTCTGTCATTGCCCCGTCTGCGGGCTTCCTTGTTGCCAGCGAGGATTTCGTCCTCGACACCATACAGGCCGCGAATGGTCTTCAATGCGTCGAAGATCCTGCCCGCGGCGATGAAGTCACCGGCCGACTTCAATCCATCCAAAATCTGTTCGTTCTCGAACGCGGCCGACAACAGCCCGTGCGTGTTGCTGAACACATCGGAGGTGGCCTCGGCATTGGCCGGGTCCATCAGCATGGTCTGCGCGATGAAATAGAGCTGGCGCAGCGGCGTGGTCGCGCTCTCCGCCTGCATCACATGGCTTTCGAGCAGGAAGGTCACATCGTTCAGCAACTCGAGCGAAACCTTGCGGTCGACGCGGATCACCGCGCCGTTGATGAAGATCCGTTCACCCGGCTTCAGGCTGATCTGAATGCCGTGCTTCACCGCAACCCCTCGGCGATCAGCTGGGAAACCTCGATGAGCCCCTTGAAATTCGACGACTGGCCAAGACGCACTTGCTCGGATTCGCGCATGATCCAAAGCCCGACGGAAATCAGATCGGCGCGCAGCGTTTTCGGGAGATCGTTTTCCGGCTTGGCGAGATCCTCGATCAGGAAGGCCCAGAGGCGCCGGAGGAAGTAGATCGCCTCGACGCATTCCCGCGACGCGTTACCCTTCTCCTCGGCGGCTTTCAGCAGCTCGATGGAATGCTCAATCGCGGCCCGCTCCCGTTCACGAGCGGTTTGCGGCGTTTCTTCAAGAACCTCAGCGTAAGAGAACCGGTACATATCGTCTTCTCACTGTTGGAACGGGACGCAGTTTCACGCAGGCGGAGTTTAGAGGTAATTGAGTATGGTCAGCCGCTGGACCCGCGCGGTGAGCGAATAAGCGGTCTCCAACTGGGTCAACAGCGTCGTCACGCGGGTGGATGCCTCGAACGGATCGACCAATTCCAGATTGTTTATCTGCGTGTTCATGATGTCGAGCTGGGCCGACATCCGGTCGTTCGCCGACGAGACCCGTGCCGCCGCCGTGCCGAGTTTCGCCTGCACTTGGACAATGTCCTGTATCGCTTCGCCGGCGATCCTCACCGCAGTATCGACCAGGGCGCCGAACGCGTCCTTGTTCAGCGTGCCGACGCCGAGATCGGCCACCATCGCGTACGCCTTGGCCAGCTTGCGGTAGCCGTCTTCAGTGGCGTTTGTGGAGGTCTCTGTCTGCTCTAGGCTGGAAATCCGGCTGGAAAGATTTGCGTTCGACGCCGCCGACCAGTCGCTCGACCAGGAGGGCTCCTCGAAGAGATTGGCGAAGGGGCCGTCAAGGAACGTTTGCATCGCCGCGGCAGTGATGGCGGTATTGGCCGGATCGGAAGGCGGGGTTCCGAAAGCGGTGGTGAAGGCGTTGATGACCGCCTGCCGGTTTGCAGGTGTCGGGGTCGCGTAATAGTCGGTGATCGGCTGCGTGTCGGTGTTGATGCCGCCGAACAGATATTGCCCGCTGAGCGTGCTGTTCAGCCCGTCCATGAGCGCGACGAGATTGGCCTGCGCGTCGCCCTGCGACACTGACGGACCGTTTTCGGTATCCCGCGAGGCGAGCAGCGTACTGATGAATTCCTGGGCTGTGTCGCTGAAGGATTGCAGCGTCGTCTGGGTCACGTCCAGCCGCGTCGTCACCGTCGAATTGGTTTCAATGAACGTGGTGAAGCGCGCATATTGCTGGCGCAGGGATACCGTCTCGCCGGTCCGCCCGCCCAGACTGACGCCCACGTCGGCGAGCCGGCCGGATGCCAGCTCCTGCTGCGCCGTGATCAGCCGGCTTTGCAGCTTCAGAATGCTGACCCGGGCAGCTTCATTGAGGGATTTGGTAGAGGTGAATGACGCTTGCATAACACTATCCCGCCGCTACGATTAGGGCATCGAACATATTGTTGATCGTCGCGATCAGCCGTGAGGTCGCCTGGTAGGACCGTTCAAGTTCCAGCAACACTGTCATCTCGTAGTCGAGATTGACACCCGTGACCTTGGACAATAAATCCGCGGCGCGCTCGAAGATGGCGGTACGAAACTCGAATTCCGTGTTCGCCGATTGGCGCGTTTCCTCCAGCCAACCCACCGAATTGGATGCGTAGGTTACGAGCGTCGTGGTCGAGCCGGCCAGCGCCGTCGGGTCGAAGGCGCGCGGGCTGTAGAATTGGTCGGCCACAGCCAGGAGCCGATCGGAAAAGCCTGCTCCGCCTGAGCTATTGTAGACATAGGCGACGCCATTGATGCCGCCGTCCCGCAGCAGATCGGTGTCGCCGCCCTGTGACGGATCGACAGCCGGATTGACCCTGATCTGCCCGGCGAGCCCTGTTACCACGGTGCCGGCGGGAGGCACGGCAGGCGACCCGGAGTAGCCGAACAGACCGGTTGCGTCCGGCAGCGACGGCACGGTGCTTTGGTCACTTTCCGCGAAGACGGTAATCAGTCCTCGAGCGATTTCGTCGAGCTGGTTCTGATAAGTGACCGCGACCTCATCCCGAATTTCGGTGAGCCCCTTGAGCCGCCCCGAGCTGATCGGCAGTGGCGCGGCTGCACCTGTCACCTGAACGCCATCGACCATGACGGCGTTGCCGGTGCTGGTTGCGTTAAAGGCAAGCGTCGCGTCGAAGCTCACCGCACGCGGTTGGGTCTCGAACATCGTGACGCCGCTATCCGTATAGATGGCGACATCGTTATTGGCGCGTGTGATGGTGCGGATGCCGATCTCGCGTGAGATGTCAGAGAGAAGGCGGTCGCGCGTGTCGAGTTGATCCGTAATATCGGCGCCGTTGCGGGTGCCGTTGATCACATTCCGGTTCACCTCCTCGAACTGGGCGAGAAGGTTATTCAGCGAGGCGACGAAATCGGCGATCTGCTGATCGGCGCGCGTGCGGGTTTGCTGCACGGTGTCGGTGGCGGCGTTCAACGCGGTGGCTGCATCGATTGCCGAGGAGATTGCGGTTTGCGCGCGAATCTCGTCCTGCGGCGCGGCAGAAAATTGCTGGAGGGCGTCGGCCAGCTTGCCGACCACCGCCGCCGGTGAGAAATCCTGCTCGACATCGTTGATGGTTTGATTGAGCTGGTCGAGCGAGTCGACGATCGCCTGGTGGCGACCGATCGACGAATTCGAGGTGATCAGGCTGTCGAACAGCGCATCGTCCGATGCGCGGGTGATCGAGGCAAGGCGCACCCCGATGCCACCCTGCGCGGTGACGGTATTGCTGAGTTTCCGGGTCGCATTTTGAAGGCCTGCATTGGCGACATTGCGCGACGTAACCGCCGTCCGCTCCGAGAGTACGGACAGGTTAGACCGAGCAATCTCCATGCTGGAAGTAAGCGACATCGGTTTCCTATGCTTCTACGTGGCGCCGGATCGGCCGACTTTATCGTTTCAGATTGACAATCACGTCGAGCAAGTCCGCACCGGTCTGGAACACCTTAGAATTGACGGTGTAGTGCTTCTCGGACTCGATCATCTTCGTCAGCTCCGTCGCCAGATCCACGGTGGACTGTTCGAGCGCGCTGGCCGTAAGTGTGCCGAAGCCGCCTTCTCCGGGAAACCCGATCAGCATGTCGCCAGAGGTCGCGGTGGTCAGGAAGACGTCACCGGTGTCGGGCTGCAGATTGTCCGGGCTCGGCACGTCGGCGAGCGGAATCCGGAAGGTCGCGACGCGGGCGCCATTCTCGTAGATGGCGTATAGCGTGCCTGCCTGGTCGATCTCGATGCGGTCAACCGCGCTTGGCGCATTACCGTTCACGCTGGCGTCGATCACAGTGTAGGTCGTCGCAAGCTGGCTCGTCTGGCTGAGATCGAGCAAAAGATTGCTGCCATCGGGAACGGGTATGGTGAGCGAGGTCGGGCTGAGCGGATCCAGCGCGCCCGTCGTCGCATCGAAGGTGATCGTATCGGTGACAAGCGGACCGCTGGCGTAGGGAAAGTCGCCGCCCGGAGCTGCCTCGGCACGGTCGTAGACGGTGATTTCCCAGGTTTCACTCGCGGTTTTCGCCCAATAGATATCGAGCGAAACCTCGCGGCCCAGATTTCCATAAACCAGCAGCGACGTTTTGGCGGTGAACTCCGCCGTCGCTGCATTTGCAGACGGCAGGTCCGCCGCGGCAACGACCGTCGCATCGGCCGGAACGTTGGCCGATAAAACGGCTTCCGTGGAAGGCACGGCTTGGAGCGCCAGGTCGCTGATGGTGACCCGCTCCAAACCGCCAATGCCGTTGGCGACAATCGAGGGGTTTCCCGCCGTGCTGTAGCCCATGAGATAGAAGCCGGCTCCGTTCACAAGTTCGCCATCGCCATTCTTCACGAAAGACCCGGCGCGAGTGAGAAACGGGGTGCCATCGGTGTCCGAAACGAGGAACATGCCGTCACCGTTGATGGCCAGATCGGTCACCGAGGTGGTGTAGTTGAAGACGCCTTGTTCGCTGATGGCATTGCGGATGTGGGTGGTCACGCTGCCCGAAACATATTCCGTCGTGCTGCGGACGGGAATGAAGGACGAGAATTCCGTGTAGGCGCGCTTATACCCAGTGGTGTTCACATTGGCGATATTGTCGGCGACCGTACCCAGCCGATTGGATTGCGCGTTCATGCCGGACGCGCTCGTTCTCATCAATGCGGAAATGCTCATTATCTCATCCTGCGCAATCAGTTCACTGCGCTACTAGAACTGTACCAACTTACGTGAGGCTTGAGCCACACCACCCGTCACATTAGGCTGCAGGTATGAGTGATTTCCGAAATAAAACGAGAAATATTTAAATATCGGGACGCTTATCGCAATTGTCTAATGTTTAAAAGCTTAGGGGCGGAGGGGCGTCCGTACGCAGTAAGGCCCATCAATACTTCATCAATCATAAACCAGCCGGTAGCCCAGATAGCGCTGAGAAGTCGATCGGATCGTGGCCGATCCGATGCCTCAAACGCTTGCGGAGCTTGCTAATGTGGCTCTCGACGACATTCTCGTCGATATCCTCGCCGAACAGCCCATAAACGAAGTTGAAGATTTGTGTTTTCGTGACCCGCCGCCCCCGATTGCCCACGAGGTACTCCAGAATCCGGCGTTCCCGGCGCGGCAGCGGCAGAACCTCGCCTTTCACCTCGGGATCACGGCCGTCCGAGAAAACGCGAATGTCACCTACCAGCTTGCCGTCGTCCTCGCCTTTCGCACGGCGTTGAATGGCCTTGATGCGGGCCAGTATCTCCCGCACATGCACGGGCTTACGAACCACGTCATCCACCCCGGCCTCGAACAGGTCGAGAGTTTCATCAAGGCATTTGTGATCGTTCATGGCGATCACTGCTGCCGTAGTGCGATGTCTGATGAGCCGGGGGAGCAAGTGACGATCGGCGCAATCGCCGAGCAAAAACGCTTCGACGGCGCCAATATCAGGGTCGGAGACAGTCTTCACCCAATTGCCGAAATCGGCCGCGCAAAAGCCCGTCGCCGACACACCCTCGCGGTCAAACCAGGACGCATATCCATCGGTTACGGTTTCGCGTTCATCAACTATCACGATCATAAGACGACCCCCAAATCATTATGAGCGCTGTCATATGCTCGGGGTAGCGGTTACCCCTGAATCCGTCAACCCAGGGTTGCGTCGATATCTAAATAACTCTATCCAGAGTTGCTAAAACGTCTCGCGGTCGATTCAGTGTTTCGAAAGAATAAGCAAGGTGAATCGGCTTGGAGCTTTTACGCGGCGGCAACGTCATCCAGAAAGCGGTCGACAGCGCGGTTGAGGGTTTCCGTCGTGGAGCGAATGTCGCGCGCCGAGCGATCGCAAGGGACTGGGGACGACGTGTCGAGTTTGGCAAGCCCGAACATCCGGTCCGAGATCAGGCCGAGTGGCCCCGTCATCAGTTTCGTTGTCAGGAAAAGGATCGCTGCGACCACCGCGAGCATCGTAATGGACAAGGTGGAGACGAGGCTGAGCTTGACGTTCCAGATGTAGGAGCGGAGGGCATCGGTCTTCCAGGCAATGATGACGTAGCCGTAGGGGTTGCCGTCCTTGTCCTTGACCTCCGCCTTCTTGAAACGTAGGGCCCGGGCGATGTTGCCGGCGATCTGCCGAGTGATCTCGTTCAGGGAGGCGGTGAATTCGCGCCGGTAATCCGACTCGACAGTACGCGTGATCAGCATCGTGGCCGCGACAATGCCGATGATGCCAACCGCGACGGCTCCTGCGGCTATCTTGACCGGCAGCGGCCACGAGCCCGCTAGAGCCTTTTCCGTTCCGACTGAATGGGACGGGGCTCTAGCTCTTTGTCTGGTCGCATTTCTCGACGCAAACCGGTATCCACTTGCTGGAAAATGCTCTAGGCGCATTGGTTGATCCGAGGATGCCGAGCGACGCATTAACGAACCCGTTCGCGCAATAGATCTAAGCTGGATCCGCTCCGCCAGGGACATGATCCGCAAAACGGGAAAACCCTATCTGCGAACGATCATGCTCCTGCAAAGCGCCGGTGCGGCATTCCGATTTCGGTCTGCGAGGATGAAAGTCTACGAGGACAGGTGGTCGACATTGATTCCCAGCGTCACCGCTCCGATGACTTTGCCGGTTTCAGGGTCCTTGATGGAAACGCTCACCTGGACCTGCAATTGCTGAGTGGATTCGTCCTTTTCGACCTTATCGACGAAAACCGCGTCGGCTCCCACCTTGAACGTTTGTTGCCATTTGGCTTCGTCGCCTTGCCAATAGTCGGACGTGACATCACTCTGACCGACGTTCAGACCCTTATCATCCATGACGAAAATCTCCGTCAGGAGGCCTTTGGACTCGGTCTTCTTCGTGCTCAGGAAGGCCGAAAGCGCATTCTTCGTAACACTTTCGATGAGGGGCTTGCTCGGGGCGTCAACCTGCGCCCGCCATTCCTTGTCGAGCTTTTGAATATCGGCTTCGGCTAGCGCCGTGTGCTTTGCATTCTGCGCCTTCAGCGCTTCGGTGACGATTTTGTCGTTCAGCCATGGCACGACGTTCGCTGTCACATACTTTTTGACCTCGACGATGTGGGCTTCTTCCCCTTTGACCGCGGTGGCGCCAAGCGCAACTGCATAAAACACGGCGGCAATAGTAAGAATACGCCGATACATGGTTTACCTCTTCTTAGTTCCTGCCTCGTGCGCGGAGACGCAGCTGGAACTGTTCTACATGCAGGTTGTTAAAATCAGGGAAACAACTGTGGCGAGCAGCTCGGCAGCATCGCGAGTCGCTTCATGAGCAGGAGTTTGGTAGAGGACGGACGAGCGCACAAAGGCGCGTCGCCCCGGCGCAAGATCGAGCGTTCCGACCGGGTTTACCGAACCAGGCCGCGAAATTCCTCGATCACAGCTTCATAGACTTTCCGCTTGAACGGAACGATGAGGCCAAGCAATTCATCAGCCCGCGCCCAGCGCCAGGCGTCGAACTCCGGCTCGAGGCCATCCGGTGGGCTGTCGATGTTGAAATCGGCATCGGCCCCGGTAAAGCGCATCGCGAACCACTTCTGTTTCTGGCCGCGATATTTGCCGTGCAGTGCGGTCCCGAGCAGGGCCGGCGGCAGGTCATAATGCAGCCAATCGCGGGCCTCGCCGATGATCTCGGCCTTATCCGTCCCGGTCTCCTCGGCAAGCTCGCGAAATGCAGCCAGGTCGGGCGCTTCCGCGTCGTCGATCCCGCCCTGCGGCATCTGCCAGTTTTCGCCGTCTTCGACATTGCTGTGATGACGGCGTCCGATCCATATCAGCCCTTCGGCACTGATGAGCATGATGCCGACGCAGGCGCGATAGGGCAGAAGCAGCGGGTCGATCGTGCTTGCCGTATTGCTCATGAAGCTCCGGGGGTCTGCGCCAGCGTTCCCACCGGTACTAGCGTTACGCCCTGCGCTGCGAGGGTTCGTGACCATGCCTCAAGCTGCTCGATCGTTGAGCGGGAAGCATAGCCCAGCCCAATGGCGCTGCCCTGCGTGCGGGCAATCGTGATCAGTCGCTCCAGCGCTGACTGGATCGCGGCAGGCGTCGGTTGTGCGTCGATCATCACATTGGCACCACCATAGCGCAGGCCGATCTCTCCGGCCAAACCGCGCACTATGGCATGGCTTTTCGTATTGCCTTCCCCGACATATATGAGGCCGCGCGACTTGACTTCCTCCAAGATCGGGCGAAGCGCATTCTTCGATTGCAGCATTCTGCCGCCGAGGAAATTCGTGACGCCGCTATAACCATCGAAACGTGCCAGGATCGTGCCGAGCCGGGACGCGTTCTGATCGACGGAAGAGGACGTCAGCAATGTTTCCGGGCCGGGATTATTGACCGGATAATCCGTTGGCTCCAAAGGCAGCTGCACGATGACTTCGTGACCCTGTTCGGCGGCCTTTCTGGCCCATTGCTGAGCCACGCCCGCATAGGGCATGAAGGCGAGCGATATAGCCGGCGGCAGCTTGGTTACGGCGTCGCCGCTGTTGCGATCGTCACGGCCGACCCCGCGCAGCAAAATAGCGATGCGAGCCGGCTTCAATGCCGCCGCGTCGCCGGCGGCGATTTTCGTGCTGCCCCACCCGTCCACTGCCGCCGTTTTGGCGGTGGACCGGCGCAAGGGGAGAGGTGGCGGCGGTCCGGCCGGAGTCGCAGCCGCGGCTTCCGTTTCGCCTTCCCGTTCATTCAGAGCGGCCAAAATGGCATCCAAGCCTGGCTTCTGCCCGCTCTCAGTCGCAGGAACAGCGTCAGGGGCACTATCTTGCCGGAGGCGCAGGCCGTTGGGGTTGGCGGACTGTTGCTGCTCGTCAGCCGAAGCGCCGGTCTCGCGATTACGGTTTGCCGAGGTGAGAGTCCCCTCGCAAGGCGGACCTGGCTTCGAGCTGGGTACCGGGCAAAACTGTTTCCGCGACCGTAGACGTAAGCTTGTTCGGATCGCCCGCCGCGTCCTCGTCCCGCCCTATGCTCCTGAACAGCGGCTTATCATTGTCGAGGCCGGCCAATGCGGTGCCGGGCGGAGGATCGGGAATTTCCTCGGATTCATCCTTAGCGCCCGGCTGACCTTGCATCTGAGCCGTTTGGGACGGCACGGCTTCAACGCGCTCGACATCCTGCTGATCGGAGGAGGCGCCAAGCTGATCGCTCTCGGCATCATTTACCGCCGCTGTCTCCTCGTCGCCCGGATTGCCCCGTGCTTTCCCAGACTTAAGGCTTTGTAGCCGCGCGGCGGCTTCGGCGTAAAGGTCGCGCTCAGGTGCTTCGGCGCTGGAGGTCGCACGACCGGGCGCTTCATGCAAGTCGATGCTCAGCACGACTTTCGCGCCACCAGGATGCTCCGGTCCTTGCAGCGCATAGAAGGCGAAAACGCCAGCCAGGACGATGAAGAAAGCGGTCGCGGTGTAAAAGAGTACTCTCATGGATTGTTGCCCGTTCACGCGGACTGTCGCTCGCCACTATAGCCAACAATTCGGCGCATGACGCCCCAAAAGAGGCTTTTGACCCAAAAATAAGAGCGCGCCGAAACAAGATATCCTTGCTCAACGCGCTCCCATGGAACCCGAGAAATCAGGCGCTATTGCGCCGTCTTCGCTTCACCGGTGGGGATTTCCACCTTTTTCTGTTCGGTCTTCAGCCCGCGCAGCGTGTCGAGCGCATATTGCAGCTGCGTATCCTTTTCCTTCTCCTTGGGGACATAGGCCAAGCTGCCGGAGCTTTCGCCGTCCTCATTCTTGAGATGACCGCGCAAGCTGGCCTCGCCTCTCGGCGCGGTTGTCTTGGCTGCCTTCTGCAGATCTTCCGGAAGCTCCTGCTCGACCACGATATCGGGATCGATGCCCTTGGCCTGGATGGAGCGGCCCGACGGCGTATAGTACCGGGCCGTCGTCGAGACGGATCGCCCCGTTCGAGCCGAGCGGGATGATCGTCTGGACCGAGCCTTTGCCGAAGGAACGTGTGCCGATCACGGTCGCCCGCTTATGATCCTGCAGCGCGCCTGCCACGATTTCCGACGCCGAAGCCGAGCCGCCATTGATCAGGACAATGATCTTCTGCTGGTCGGTCAGATCGCCGGGGCGCGCATTCGAGCGTTGCGTTTCATTAAGATTGCGGCCGCGCGTCAGCACGATCGCACCCTTGTCGAGGAACGCATCCGAAACCGAGATGGCCTGATCGAGGAGGCCGCCAGGATTGTTGCGCAGATCGACGATGTAGCCCTTCAGCTTTGGCCCGAGATCGGTCTTGAGCTTCTGGATCGCGTCCTTCAGCTCGTCATAGGTCTGCTCGCTGAACGCTTTCACGCGAATATAAGCGATATCGTCGCCTTCCGCGTTCGCCCGCACCGGATTGATGCGGATGACATCGCGATTGATCTTGATATCGAAAGGCTCGGTGCTTTTCCGGAGCACAGTGATGACGATCGGCGTGTTGACCGGTCCGCGCATCTTTTCGACCGCTTGCTCCAGGGTCAGCCCCTGAATAGAGACGCCGTCCAGATGGGTGATCAGGTCGCCCGACAGCACACCGGCCTTATCCGCCGGCGTATTCTCGATCGGCGAGACCACCTTCACCACGCCCTCTTCCATCGTCACCTCGATGCCGAGGCCGCCGAATTCGCCGCGCGTCTGCACCTGCATGTCGCGGAAATGCTTCGGATTGAGATAGGTGGAGTGTGGGTCGAGGCCGCTGAGCATGCCGTTAATGGCCGACTCGATCAGCTGGCTGTCATCCGGCGCCTCGACGTAGTCCGTCCGAACGCGCTCAAGCACGTCGCCGAACAGATCGAGATGACGGTAGATCTCCGAATTCGCCGCAGTCGCGGATTGAGAGCGCGTGGCATTTATCATCGATGTGCCCGCCGCCACGAAGGCTAGCAAGACAAGCATCCAAATCGCAAAGTCCGACTTCCGCATATGTTCAACCTTCCTTCACGCCCTCCGACCACCAAGGGTCGGGATCAAAGGGGCGAGCGTCCTTACGGAACTCAATGTAGAGAACAGGGTTGCGCGACTGCGCCGAGTTCGCATCTTGCGGCGGCGCCTTACTCATCGCCGCAACGGGTTCTCCCGCAAGAACGAATTGACCGACGTTTGTGTATATCTGGTCCAAACCTGCTAATAAAATATGATAGCCTCCACCGGCATTAATGATCAAGAGCTGCCCGTAGCTTCGGAATTGTCCTGCGTAAATTACCCACCCATCGGATGGGGCGGTGATTTGAGCTTCGCTGCGGGTTTCGATGGAAATGCCTTCCGACTTTCCGCCCGTATCGTCACGCGCGCCGAAAGATCTAGTACGTTTTCCCTGAGATGGAAGAGGCAGCAATCCCTTTGCCTTTTCAAAGGGAATGGCCGGTTTCATTCGGCCGGGCTGCACGAATGCTGCCTTTTTGACGTCGGGCTTCAGCTCGATTGCTGGGCCGAGCTTCTTTAATTCGATTTCATAGGCGGCCAAGTTAGAGCGTTTTGCCGACTTCGGCGTCGAGCCGCTGCAGTAAATCTCCCAGATCCGTTACGGCGCGGCTGTGACGAGTTGACGCAACCTTCAATCCTTCCAGCTTTTGCCAATTCTTTTGCAGCTTTTCGCGCTTCTGCGCTAGCAATCCGTCGATTTCCGCCTTGAGCCGCGAAAAATCGGCCTGCGCTTCGGCCATACCGGGTTCGCTCTTCGCGCGATCTGCGGATGACCGAGTTCAAATCGGCAAGCCGGGTCGCCAGCCGGTCGGCCTCCGCCTTGAAGCCAGGGAAAGAAGGAAGACAGAATCATCGCGCTGCGGACCATGCGCAGGGCGTCATTGCGCTCGGTGACCATCACAGGCGGCGGTTCGCGGCCCATGCGCTGCATCACCCCGAGCATTTGAGCGATGGTCGTGCGGCTCTCTTCCAGCGCCACACGGATCTGCGCTTCCTGCTGGGTCAGGTCCTCCAATTCGGCTTCGGATCTCGCTGAGTCGCTTTTCGCTCTGCTGAGCCTTTGCGCCGGACTTCGATGAGGCGGCTTTGCAGCGCAGCATTTTCCTCGTTCAGAGTTTGCGTTTCGCTTTCCAGCCCCTGCTGCTCACGCTGTACGTTTTCCAGCTCTTTCTGATGCTGCTCGAATAGCCGGCGTGCTTCCTCGATGTCGATCGACTTGCCGTCGAGCGGTCTTGGCGGCGTTCTTGCCGGTGTCGTTCTGCGCGAGTTGCATCCTGGATAGGTCGGGCGCGCCAGCTTCCTGGCCGCTGGCTGCACCGCCCGCAAGCAGAATGACAGCCGCTGCGCAAAGCGCGCCACGAGGCGAAGCGGCGATATTCGAAAGGGGCGGCGTCAATCTCATGGGGACCCAGGTGCAACGATCAGTGAGCCTTAAGGGCTTTTCGCGCATATTCAAAGACTAAGCATATTCTCGCTTAACGCCAATCGGCAATCATGCGGGTGTTGAGAACGGGATCGTCGCCAAGGCCGCAGCTCTGGACTACTTCGTGCGGCAATCTGGCGTGCAAAGACGGCGGAGCCATGGCGGGACTCGTCAAGGTCTCGTGATATTCCTGCAAAGGCGATCTTCCGCAATATTTTAAGCCCGATGATAAGGATGCCCCGCCAATATCGATGCGGCGCGATAAAGCTGCTCGGCCAGCACAGCGCGCGCAAGCCCGTGAGGCAGCGTCATGCGACCGAGCGAAAGATTGAGTGTGGCGGCGCGGGCAAATTCGGCATCCAGCCCATCGGGGCCGCCGATCACAATGTTGAGATGACGCGTAGCCGCCATCTCGCCATCCGGCCAGCAGCGTCGCAAAATCCGCGCTGGCCATGGCCTGTCCGCGCTCATCAAGCACGATAACCCGCGCTCCGTCCTTGAGTTTTTTGCGCAATTCCGCGGCCTCTGCAGTCTTCCGCTCCTTCGGCGATTTCGCGCGGCTTTCCGGCAGTTCCGTCATGACGGGAGCGGCAAATCCCAGAGGCGCGGCAAATTGCTGGAAGCGCTCCAAATAGCGCGCCACGATCAGGCGCTCCGGCTCGTCCTTTAGCCGGCCGACGCAGAGAAGATCAATCTTCATTCCGGGCCCGCTGTTAGGGCGCGGGCGGCTGAAACGCCGATCGGCCGGGCCGTAGCGCTTACACGGCGACCGGGTCATTCGGCCTTTCGGCTGACCACATCTTTTCGAGATTGTAGAACTGGCGCACTTCTGGACGGAAGATGTGCACGATCACGTCGCCGAGAGTCGATCAGAACCCAATCGCAATGAGGTATCCCCTCCATGCGCAGGTTCCCATAGCCCTCGCTCTTGAGCTTATCGCGGAGCTGGTCCGCAATAGCGCCGACATGCCGCTGCGACCGTCCAGACGCAATGACCATATGATCGCCGATCGAGGTTTTACCCGCGAGGTCGATAGCGACGACATCTTCAGCTTTTGCGTCGGAAAGGGAGTTGAGCACAGTCGTGAGGATTGCAGCCGGACCTTTAAGCGTTGCCATCGGCACGGCTTTAGGCTTGCCACTGAGGGCAGCCCCTGTCGAATTGTGCATTATCAGATCGGTTTCCTTCCGTCATTGATCTGGATTGCTAATGTCTCCGGGATTGCGGCCCGGCGAACATCGTCTGCAGGCGAATGATCGCCGAGCAGACTTCTCCCAACGTTAGTGAATGTGCCTGATTGCACCTGAATTTTCAAGTCTTCGGCGACTGATGAGCACTTAAAATATCTTGAAGGCAAATGGCGGAGGAACCTATTCCCGTTAAGCGCGTTTGCTGGGGCTCAATTTCTCCACGAATGGCGGTGGAGGACAGCTCGCACAGAGGCAGCGTCAGATAGATCCATGCGGGCGGGCTGACATCAGGCGAGGCTAGGCGCGGCACATTCGGGAAGGCGCGACGCTGCGAAACGGCGTGCGGCGGGCGACGCCAACGCCGCGAGCCGGGCGCCGGGACGATCCAGCACCAGGATCGGCAAGGCGGTAAACAGCCCGGCCCAGTCGCGCCATCGATGGAACTGCGCAAGATTGTCCCCGCCCATGATCCAGACGAAATGCATGCCCGGAAAACGGCGCTGCAAAAAATGTACCGTGTCGATGGCGTAAGGCGTCGGCAAGGCCGCCTCGAACCCCGTGATCTCAATCGCGGGATGGGAGGCGCAGTTCGGCGGCAAGGGACAGGCGGTCGGCGAGGTCCGGCAGATGCGCCGCGCTTTTCAGCGGATTGCCGGGGGTGACGAGCCACCACAGCTTGTCGAGCCGCAGCCGCGCGCAGCGCAGCGAGGCTGATATGGCGATGCCCCTCATGCGGCGGATTGAACGAACCGCCCAGCAACCCGATGCGCATGTTCGGGAATGCGGGAGGCGGGTGGGCTATCATGGATCAGAGTGGTCCGGTGCTGCCGAGCGTGGCCGGCCGCGGCCTTGGCGTGATCCGCCTGATTGTCGGCCTCGCCGATGCCGAGCCGAATGGCGACCGAGCGGCGATGCGCATCGAACCCTTCCGCGCTGGCAAGCGTCATCGCGGCGGGACCGAGCGCGGCAAGGCTTCTCTCGTTCAGCCGCAGGATCGACGTGCGCTTCATGAAGTCCAGAACGCCGAGCCCGGACGAGAATCGCGCCGAACGGGCGGTGGGCAGCACGTGATTCGATCCGGCGACATAGTCTCCGATGGCCTCCGGCGTGTGCCGGCCGAGGAAAATAGCGCCGGCATTGCGGATCTTGCCCAGCAGCGCTTCGGCTTCGCGCGTTTCCAGCTCCAGATGCTCGGGTGCGATGCGGTCAATGAGCGGCGGCGCTTGGTCGAAATTGTCAACGACGATGATCATGCCATTGTCGCGCCAACTTGCTCCGGCGATCGCGCGGCGGGGCAGAGCTGCAAGCTGCTGCTCGACGGCGGCTTCCACCGCATCGGCGAAAGCGGCGTCGTCGGTGATCAGGATGGCCTGGGCCGCCTCGTCATGCTCCGCCTGGGCGAGCAGGTCCGCCGCGACCCATTGGGGGTCGCTTTCGCCATCCGCGACGATCAGCACCTCCGACGGGCCGGCGATCATGTCGATGCCGACCGTGCCGAAAACCTGCCGTTTCGCCGCGGCCACATAGGCATTGCCCGGGCCCCATGATCTTGGCGACGGCCGCGATACTCTCGGTGCCAAAGGCCATCGCGGCAATCGCCTGGGCGCCGCCGATCGGATAGATTTCATCCACTCCGGCCAGATGCGCGGCGGCGAGCACCAAGGCGATTGATCTCCCCGCCCGGCGCGGGCACGCACATGGCGATGCGCGGCACGCCGGCCACTTTTGCCGGGATCGCATTCATCAGCACGGAGCTGGGATAGCTGGCCTGGCCGCCCGGCACATAAAGCCCGACCGCCTCGATCGCCGTCCAGCGATAGCCGATCTCGGCGCCGACGCTGTCGGTATAGCGGTCGTCGACCGGCAGCTGACGCCGATGGTGTGCTTCGATGCGCTCGGCGGCAAAGCGCAGCGCTTTGAAATTTTCGTCGCCGGCCTCGGAAATCGCGGCTTCGATCGCTTCATCGTCGAGCGGATCTTGCCCGCCACGAGGTCCAGCCTGTCGAAGCGCTTGGTATATTCGATCAGCGCCGCATCGCCGCGCGAACGCACTGCTGCGATAATGTCCCGCGCCGCGCCGTCGACATCTTCGGATTGTTCGCGCTTTCGCGCCAAGCAGCGCGGCGAAACGCTCCTCGAAATCGTCATCCCGAATGTGAAGCCTCAGCGCCATGGCGACTAGCTCGAAGCCTCCGCTTCCGCGCTCTCGTCGGGATGTTCGGGCTTGGCGCGGGTCTTCCACACTGGCCCCAAATCGCGGAGTTCGGCCTCGATGAATTCCACATGCAGCCGGATCGCGCCGCCGCCGCAGAAGATCAGCGTGATCGTGCCGCCGGGCAGGTCTCCCGGCTCGAAATTGATGGCGAGGAGCTCCAGCGCGCCGCTCTTATCGTGCGAGCGCCAGATTTTGAAACTGGGCGCCGGTCACCCTTTCGAAGCGCAATGCGCAGCGGCGCCGTTCATAGCCGGAGCTATCGGCCTGCCCGTTGCCAGTTGCGCTCAGCCAGTCGAAGCGATTGAGAATGGCGGCGAAGCGGCGCTCCTGCGGCAGATACGCCATATCCTCTACGCGCAGGATGGCGTCCTGTAATTGGACCGAGAGGACATTGAGGTCCTCATCGTCCATGGCGATCAGTTTAAGAAGTTCCATGGTTGGAAGCCGTTAGCACCAATTGTATCTCCATAGCAATATCCGCCGCCACCGCAAATCGCAAACGGCCGACTGTGGAGGAACCATGCCCGCACTCGACAGTTCCGCCGTCTTGGCAACCAGGAAAGCACAATGATCAAAAGAACTGTAATCGGAACCCTGATCTGCTTATTCTCGGCCGGCGCCGCATTGGCCGATCGCCCTCCCAACGCGCAGGAAAGATCATCGATCGAGACTGCATTGAAGGCCGCCGGCTTTAATGTCTGGGAGGAGATCGAGAACGACGACGGCAAATGGGAGTCGATGATGCGGTTCATGCCGATGGTCACACCTACGACCTCGAACTCGATCTCACCAGTTACGCCATTGTGAAGAAAGAGCGCGACGACTGAGCGCGAGCGGCGCACATCGCAAAGCGCCGCCTTACCCCTGGATGCGCTCGATGTTGGCGCGGCCTCAGCTTTTCTTCCAGCCGCTCGAAACCGCGATCAAGATGATAGACCCGATTGATGATCGTTTCGCCGCGCGCCATGAGCCCGGCGATGACCAGCGATACCGAGGCGCGAAGGTCGGTCGCCATCACTTCGGCTCCGCGAAGCGCCTGGACGCCGCGAATATGCGCCGTATCGCCGTGAATGCCGATATCGGCGCCTAGCCGCGTCAGCTCCGACACATGCATGAAACGGTTCTCGAAGATTGTCTCGCGGATGCTCGACTCGCCGGAACTGATCGCCATCAGCGCCATGAGCTGGGCTTGCAGGTCGGTCGGAAAACCTGGGAACGGCCTGGTTTCGACTTTGACCGGCGACACTACCAGCGCCATTGCAGGAAACTTGGATGCCGCGATTGGTCTCGGTGATGTCCACCCCGGCGGCGCGCAGCACGTTCAGCGCTTCCTGAAGCAGATCGGCGCGCGCGCCTTCCAGCAGCACGCTGCCGCCGGTCGCCGCGACCGCCATCGCGTAAGTGCCGGTCTCGATGCGGTCGGGCAGCACGGAATGAACCGCGCCCTCCAGAAAATCGACGCCCTGGATGCGCAATGTCGGCGTATCAATACCTTCGATTTGCGCGCCCATCTTGGTCAGGCACGTGGCAAGATCGCCGATTTCAGGTTCGAGCGCCGCGTTCTCGATCAGCGTTTCGCCTTTGGCCAAGACGGCCGCCATCAGCACATTATGTGTCGCGCCGACGGAAACCTTGGGGAATTTGATATGTCCGCCGCGCAGCCCCTTGGGCGCCTTGGCAAGTACATATCCGCCCGAAAGCTCCATTTCCGCGCCAAGCTTCTGCAACCCCGTGAGATGCAGATCGACGGGCCTCGTACCGATCGCGCAACCGCCGGGCAGGGAAACAGTGGCCTCGCCATGGCGGGCCAGCAGGGGGCCGAGCACCCAGAAACTTGCGCGCATCCGCCGGACCATATCGTAGGGCGCGCGCGTATCGACGATGTCGCGGGCGGTAAGGTGGAACGTTTCGCCCGCATGGCCGCCATTATTGGCGCGCTTGCCGTCCACCGCGCAGTCCACCCCGTGATTGCGCAGGATACGGGCGAGAAGATTGGTGTCGGCCAGGTTGGGGACGTTTTTCAGCGTCAGCGTATCGGACGTGAGCAGGCTGGCGATCATCAGCGGCAGGGCGGCGTTTTTCGCACCGCTGATCGGAATCACGCCGTTGAGCGGACTACCGCCCTCAATGCGAATTTGGTCCATGGAAACGGCCGCCGTGGGAGTTGCGCTCATCCGAGCGAATTCATTAAGGTTTAGACGAGCAGCTAAGATGGCGCAAGTGCGCGGGGCGCTTGGCAGTTCTGCCGCTAGCGATCCTCGGTCGGGGGTTTTGACGCGGCCTGCTTGCGGGCACGCAGCTGCGCCTTCCGCTTGCGCAGATTTTCGCGCAGCTCGGCGGCCAGCCGTTCCTCGCGTTCCTTACGGGCCTCACTCTTAGGCGATTGCCGGTCCGCGGTCATGCTGGCGCTCTCCTCCGGCGATTCAGCCAATCATGTCCGGCGCCGCGGAATTTGTCATCACTTTGCGTTGGCGCGCGACAGGCGCCCGAGCAGCGCCACCAATTCCGACTGGCGCTTGGTCGATGTCTTGGCCATCACCGCCTTGAGCTGAATGCGGACGGTGCCGACACTGACGCCCTGGCGCAGCGCAAATTCATGGAGGGTATTCCCCTCCCCGAGCGCCAGCGCCAGACGGCTTTCTGCCGGCGTGAGGTTGAATCCGTGGCGGAGCACGATTTCAGGCGGACTCGATTGCTCGTCCGGATCGACGAGAATGAGGATGGCTTTGCTATGCTGAAAAATCTCCTGCGCCGAGCGCGCCACGGGCATCCCGTAAGCAAAGAGCGGACGCCCATTCTGGCGGGGCACATTCGCCAATATCGGCGCATTTGCTTCCGGGGAGGGCGGCCGCAGCAGATCGGCGATGAGCTGTTGGAACGCGTGGTTCGCCTGCTTATTGGCGGTGCTGAGCTGGCCATGCAGCAGGTGAATATCCTGTCCCAGATGCCGCCGCGCTCGCTTGTTCATGTGCTGCACGCGTCCGCCGAAATCGAGCAGAATCGCAGCACATCCCAATTCCTCGAATGCGTCGAGCATGCCGGCGTTTTTGGCCTCGCCGAGCCGGCTGGCGATCTCGGCGGCGCGGCGCATATGCGGGTTGAGCGCCTGGATAGTGGCGACCTCCTCCGCGCCGAAGGGCTCCGCCCTTGCCTTTCGTTCAGCCACGAACGCAGTCAGCCTGCCGCGGCTTTCCCCTATAAACGTGCCAGCAACCCAGCGAAAGCCCAGTCGGTTTATGAACTCCGTATTGAAGGGCAGTGTGTCCAGCTCTTCGAGCGAGAACAGATCGCTCTCGCGTAACACGACTTTGGTGTGCCGCAACGCTACGGCTCTCGCCATGCGCAGATCACGCTTATACCAGGCTTCGTCGCAGTAGACCTTCGCGAGTTCGTCGAGTCCTTCGGAGCAGAGCGTCTCGGTATGCGGTCCCGGCCAGGCCATCAGGCACGTCCCCTCAGCACGAAGGTGCTGGCTCATCTCGTGCAAGGTCGTCCGCCAATGCTCAGGCTGCAGCGCGGCTTCATAGAAGAGGTCGACGATATGCGCGAAATCTTCCGACTTCATCGAAATGGCTCTGTTTGGGCCGGAGGAACGTGGGCCTTAATGCTGACGCCAAGCTGCCGCCGCGGTCGGGCGGCTTTTCTATTTACTCCGAAAGCGCGGTCTTGGATCAGTCGGATCGCAAAGTTTTTCCAAGTGTAAGTGCACCGATCGAAACCGAGGCCGCCGCCGTCGTTCGGAGCAATGAGCATGTAAACATCTCAGCGAACTGAGCGTGACTTGCGCGCGCATCGAATGGCGTCATTGAGCCCGTGGAGAAGCCCGTCGCTCAAGATCGGGTAAATTACCAGCGATACTCGGCCGCTGAGGCTCGTCGAGTGCGATGTGGAACGCGCCGGGTGTGCGCTTAAAATGGAGTTTGCTTACCGCATCGCTTGGCGCGAACCGGTCCCAGCTTTACACAACATGCTCCAGCAAACCTGTCATTGCTCGCGTGATGTGATTGCCTTGATCGGCTAAGATAGCGGGACGCAAAAAGGGCGTAGCGCCAATTGGGCGCTACGCAACGTGTGTCCAATATTGTCACTCGCCTCATTCAATACTCGGGAGGCATTCAGAGAATTGCTATTTGTTGAAATGAAAGTTCAATATCGATAGTGACATATCTATTATTCTGAATATAGCCGATATCGGTTGTTGGTTCATCTCCCATATGGGATATATGCCCTCATGTGGGCTCAACTGTTGCAAAGTTGTCGTATGTAAAATCACCGGCGGCGTAAGAGTTTGTGAGGCCGCTTACAATGGTTGAACGGCGAACGCGGGCTGTGGACGCTCCGTTTGAGGACACGAGGCGGCCACTTGCGCAATCGCTGGCAGCATGGCAAAGTCCCGCGCCATAAGCTGATCCACGCCGCAGTAGCTCAGTGGTAGAGCGCACCCTTGGTAAGGGTGAGGTCGGGAGTTCAATCCTCCCCTGCGGCACCACTCAGAAACCGCGATCCCAGCACTGTCAAAGAACCCCTAAAGCTATTGGCCGATATAGGGTTTTGCGCATCACCCATATGGGTGATATTCGCGCTTTTTTATCAAAAAATCCCCAAATGGTCAAAAGAACGTTGTCGCATAACGTATCGTGAACCACTCGCGAACATCCCCTCAGTGTGTGGGCATGGCGTGGGCATGGCGACGGCGATTTGTTCGGCAGTCGTTCTCAATGGGGCAATCCTATGAGCACCCCCCATTTCCGTCTTCGTCGAGCGGCCTCGACGCGACCGTGTACGCCTCGCCGGATACGCCCTCTATCTGCTCCCGCAACGCGACCGCCCGGATGAACGCGTCGTTGAGCCGGAAATCGTGGCCCGGCTCGTCGGTGAGCGGTCCCGCTTCGATCTGACTTACGAGATCCTTGAGGCAAACAACAGCTTCCGCAGCCGCCTCTACGGATGAGTTTTGCCGCAGTGTGATTCGGGGCCTTGCTCATCATCCAGGCATCGCCTTGGCTTCTAGCACCACCTCCCCGGCGGGCTTGTCTTCGCGCAGGCCCCGAAAAGATGCGTGACGAATGAGGCCCTCCGCGGTCCAGGTGCGAAACTCGACCTCCGCGACCAACTCCGGACGGACGAAACGCACGCGCCGCGCATCCAAGGCCGAGAGCTTTTTTGCAAATGGACTTTTCGGGATGCTCATCACGTCAAGGCGGCGAAACAGATCCTCAGTCAGCTTATGGCTGAAGCCGGTGCCGACACGCCCGGCATGGATCAGCTTGCCGTTGTCAAAGTAGCCGAGCACTAGCGAGCCGATCGCCTTGCTCGATACCGTCGACGGCACATATCCAGCGACCACGAACTCCTGGCGATTGAAGCATTTGGATTTGATCCAGCTTTTGACGCGCCCCGAGCGATACGGCGCGTTGCGAATCTTCGAGACCACGCCTTCAAGGCCAAGGCGGCAAACGTGGCTCAATAGGCGCGAGCCATCCTCTTCGAAATGCTCGCTGTAGCGGACCGCGCCCGGGGCGATGATGATCGCTTCGAGCGCGGACTTACGCGCGACGAGCGGCGCCAAGCGCAGATCATAGCCATCGAGATAGAGGAGATCGAACGCATAAAAGATCAGCCGATCGGTGCGCCCGGTGGAAAGTGCATCCTGCAAAGCGGAAAAATCAGGCGACGCCGGCCGCGTTCTCTGCCACGACTTCGCCATCGAGGATCGCCTCTGTCACCGGCAGGTCGGCCAGGGCCACAGCAACAGCCTCGCCGAACTTTGCAGTCCAGTCGAGCCCGCTGCGAGTCAGCAGCTTGACCCGATCGGATCGGATGTGCGCCTGTAGCCGGTAGCCATCGAACTTGATCTCGTGCAACCAATCGGCCCCGGCGGGAGGGCTGCTTCTTAGCGTCGCGAGCGCCGGTGCAATAAAGCCGGGATAGCCGGCCTTTTTCGCGCCCCTCGGCAGTTTCAACTGCCCTCGATTAACCTCGCGACTCCCTGCTTGCTTGAGCTACCACCACGCATACTCCACGGCTCCGCACGATTCAACATAAAGTTGTGCCGGATGTTCCGGAAAAAAGCGTGAGATATTGACGCTGGCGATCCGGTGAAAAACGAAAGCCCACCGTCGCTTAATTGGATTTATGAGCGCATGGCGATTACGAAAGCTGTGATGTGTTTACCTGACGACAAGGCGCGGTCAGCCCTCCAAGAACGCGCAAACTCTATCGCTCGGCTACCGGCGCTTTCAGGCCAGCGCCTGCTTTCAGCGCTAGTTAAACCGACGCCCGGCTAATGCCGAGTTCGCGTGCAATCATAGTCGGCTTGATGCCCCGCCGCGTGCATCTCCTTCACGCTGGCCACGTTGACACTCGGCTTGCGGCCTTTGTAGACGCCCGCCGCCTTCGCCTTGGCGATGCCTTCCACCTGCCGTTCCTTGCGGATCGCCGTCTCGAATTCGGCGAACACGCCCAGCATGTCCAGGAACGCCTTACCGGCCGGTGTGCTGGTGTCAATCGGCTGTTCGGTGGCGCGCAGTGTGACGCCCTCGAAATACAGGAGCAAGCATTCGGCTAGATGTGAATTTTCAGGAGGTTGTCCATTCGGTGCTGAGGATGTCAGCTGATGTCGCCAAACGTCACTGATTTTCCGGAGA
This sequence comes from uncultured Alphaproteobacteria bacterium, assembly GCA_963731855.1. GTDB lineage: Bacteria > Pseudomonadota > Alphaproteobacteria > Rhizobiales > Rhodomicrobiaceae > R-RK-3. The sequence goes on from CAVSXH010000012.1 coordinate 50,939, forward strand.
ACCGAATGGACGTGCATGAGAATGCCCGGCTGACGCCGCGCGGTCGAGAGGGAATGGTGCGCGCCGTTGTGGATTATGGCGCCACCAGCGCCGAAGCCGCACGGCGCTTTAATATATCAGCCAAGACGGTGGCGAAATGGGTCCGGCGCTTCCGCGTCGATGGCGTTGCGGGTCTGCGGGACCGCTCATCCCGCCCCCTTTCATCGCCAAGCCAGACAGAGCTTGCCACCTGCGATGCCGTCGAAGCGTTGCGCCGGCAGCGCCGCACACAAGCAGCCATCGCAGCCCAGACAGGCTTGTCGCCGGCCACCGTCAGCCGGATCCTGAAGCGGCGCGGCCTCAGCCTGCTTTCGGCTATCGAGCCCGCCGAGCCGCGACCGCGCTACGAGCGCGCAACGCCGGGCGAGATCATTCATCTGGACATCAAGAAGCTCGGCAGGTTCAACGCCGTCGGACACCGCATTACCGGCAACCGGACCGGCCAGTCCAACCAGCGCTCGGCAGCCGCCGGCCCAGGATGGGAATTCGTCCATGTTGCCATCGACGACCATTCCCGCCTCGCCTTCAGCCAAGTCAGGCCCGACGAAAAGCAAGCCAGCGCCGTCGCATTCCTGGAAGCCGCGGTCCGCCACTACAACAACCTTGGCGTGACGGTTGCTCGCGTCATGACCGACAATGGCAGCTGCTATAAATCACGCAGCTTCCGCGACGCCTGCCAGAGGCTCGCCGTCAGGCACATCCGCACAAAACCCTACACGCCCCAAACCAACGGCAAAGCCGAGCGCTTCATCCAGACCGCCTTGCGCGAATGGGCATACGCAACCGCCTTCAACACCTCAGAACAACGAAGAAGCGAACTGCCAAGATGGCTGCACCGCTACAACTGGCACAGGCCTCATGCTAGTCTCGGCGGAAAGCCGCCAATCAGCAGGCTCACCATCACCGGGAATAACCTCTTGACGCTCCATAGCTAGAGCGCCGTCGTCAATTGAGGTCAGCGTGTGCTCGAAGGTTATGTCGTTCTGGCGGATTGGTCCAAATGAGCTGTCGTCATCAGCCCCGAGCGAGAAATCCAGTGCCCGGTGAGACCGGCTTCAAATGCGAACGGTGGAAGTATCCCCAACTGCTGATGTGCAAATCGCATATATCGGTGACGGCGATCAAAATACGTCTGCTCAACGGGAAGCGCGGGCAATATGGCGGCTTGCGCTCCGGGCGGTCCCGCATCAGCCACTCATTCAGGCCCCATACTTCTCCGGTAAAGAAGACTTGTGTCAGGGCAAGAATGTTGGAGCCATGAGAACCCTCCAGCTGAATGAGGATTTTGCCCCCGCTCGTTAGATCTGGCCAGGGGATGGCTATCCCTAATCCACAATGCACCTAGCTCCGTGCTCTTATCCGAAAGTTCACGAGGGGTTAAAGGCTTGTCTCTCTTGCGTGTGGGTATCAACCGCATGTACATCGCATCGGCACCCACCGAGAACCGAATTTCGTCATCATCCGGCTCCCCTCCTGAATAGTTTTCGAAATATGTGCCTATCGCCCCAGGCTGAATTTCGGGAGAGTGTTAGAGGAGTTACGCGGGCTGGAAATAGCGGCATGACAAGTCAGCTCCTAGACGTAGTTCGTGCCTATCCCGCGCCGCAGA
>CAVSXH010000013.1:0-293286 GCA_963731855.1 uncultured Alphaproteobacteria bacterium
GCCCGTAATATCACCCTTGTTCTTGTTCCAGAGGGACGCGGGGCTCGAGACCGGCTCGTCATCTGCGGAATGGGAATTGCGGTGCCTGAGGAATCCGCGGGGGATCTGGCTGGGTGGTAACGCAGGCCAGCCTCGCGGTGGGTGTAACGAACCCGCACTCAGGGGTTTCCAGGCCGGCCCACCTGTTCGCTGGAATGCGCAGGTCTAAGGCATGCGACGCAAAGGTTTGGCGTAAAACGGACAGTAGCGTAAGAGGCTCAGCCCGGCGCATGGCCAGTCTGGAGAAGAGCGCGGATACGGGCCAAAATATCACCGCGCGCGGGCAGCCGGGAGGCTGCACATTATAAAAGGACCAGCCTCACGGCGGCCCGCGCCGTCCCTCATACGGGGCGGAAATGAAGGAGAAATGCAGCAAAGCCTCGCGGGCGCGGCCCGGCGAGGGGATTGGTGTTTTGGCGGGGTTCGAAGTGACGGATCGTATTCAGGACAGCGAATATATCAAGTCTGGGTTTTTCAAAGCGCAGTGTCAGCCATGATTAAGCCAGCCGGCCCCAGCAATCATACTCATCCGTCTCGTCCACCAGGACGCGGACGATGTCGCCGGGGGCGAGGCCTTCGGCGTCGTCGATGAACACCGAGCCGTCAATGTCGGGCGCGTCCCAGGTGGAGCGGCCGATGGCGCCGTCCTCGTCCAGCTCGTCGACGATGACATCGATGGTCTGGCCGACGCGCGCCTCCATCACTTCGGCGCTGACGGCTTTCTGCGCCTCCATGAAGCGGGCATAGCGCTCGGCCTTCAGCTCCTCGGGCATCTGGCCCTCAAGCGCGCGCGAGCCGGCGCCCTCGACATTCTCATATTTGAAGCAGCCGACGCGGGCGAGCCGCGCCTCCTTCAGCCAGTCGAGCAGCAGGGCGAAATCCGCCTCGGTCTCGCCGGGGAAGCCGACGATGAAGGTGGAGCGCATCCCCAGGTCGGGCACGATCTGCGCGCCAGCGGGCGATGCGTTCGAGGGTGCGCTCCTGGTTGGCGGGGCGGCGCATGGCCTTCAGCACGGTGGGCGAGGCGTGCTGGAAGGGGATGTCGAGATAGGGGAGGATGCGGCCCTCGGCCATCAGCGGCAGCACCTCGTCGACATGCGGATAGGGGTAAACGTAATGCAGCCGCACCCAGGCGCCAAGGCTGCCGAGCGCCGCGCAGAGGTCGTAGAAGCGCGCCTTGAGCGGGTTGCCCCGCCATTCGCTCGCGGCGAATTTGAGGTCGACGCCATAGGCGCTGGTATCCTGGCTGATGACCAGCAGCTCGCGCACGCCGCGTTCGACGAGCTGCTCGGCCTCCTGCATCACGTCGGCGGCCTGGCGGCTGGCGAGCACGCCGCGCAATTGCGGGATGATGCAGAAGCTGCATTTGTTGTTGCAGCCCTCCGAAATCTTCACATAGGCGTAGTGATCGGGGGTAAGGCGCAGGCCGGCGGGCGGCACGAGGTCGAGGAAGGCCGCGTGCGGCGCGGGCGCGGCCTTGCGCACGGCCTCCATCACGGCCTCATATTGATGCGGTCCGGTGACCGCGAGCACGTCGGGGAAGGCGGCGCGGATGCGCTTGTCCTCGACGCCGAAGCAGCCGGTGACGACGACGCGGCCGTTCTCGGCCATCGCCTCGCCGATCGCGTCGAGGCTTTCGGCCTTGGCGCTGTCGAGAAAGCCGCAAGTGTTGACGACCACCACATCCGCGCCGTCATAGGACGGGGCGATCTCATAGCCCTCCGCGCGCAGCCGGGTGATGATGCGCTCCGAATCCACCAGCGCCTTGGCGCAGCCGAGGCTGACGAAGCCGACCTTGGGGGCCGTCTTCGCGGGCGGCTTCGATCTGGCTCGTGGGGCAATCAATGCGTCGGTCATATGCGAAGAACTCTCAGCCAGCGGGCAATGTTGATCAGGCTCATAAGCGCCGCCGCGACATAGGTAAAGGCGGCCGCGCGCAAAATCAGCGGGCAGCCGGCAAATCGCGTTCAGGGATATAGCGCCCCGTCTGCAGGACAGGCAAGGCGCGATTGAAGCTGGCGTCGAATTCCACCGGCAATGTCATCAAGCTGCAGCACCACGCCCATGCCGAGAATGAGCAGGCCGAGGCCGAGTTGGAGCAGCAGCACGCCGGGATGGCGCAGCAGGATCACCATCAGCGGCGCCACCAGCATGACGAGGCCGCCGACGCGCTCGATGATGACCGCGCGTCTTGGCCAGCCGCGTGCGGGTCTTCAGCAGGCGGGAATCGGTCGCGTCCTGCATGGCGTGGCCGACTTCATGCGCGGCGATGACGGCGGCGCTGAGCGAGCGGCCGTGGAAGCGGTCGGGCATCAGGCGGACGGCCTTCAATTCCGGATCGTAATGGTCGCCCAGCGCGGTCTCCTCGACCTTGACCTGGGGCAGCCCCATTCCGTCGAGCAGATGGCGGGCCAGTTCGCCGCCGGTGCCGGGCAGGTCGGGCCGGTTGACGCTGTGCCGAGCGATCACGGCGCGCACCCAAAGGCTGGGCAGCACGGCGAGCGCAATGATGAACAGCAATCCGAGAATGACCGGCACGAGCGTCCTGCTCCTCCGAAATCAACCGATCAGGCGGCCCGCGCCTACTCCTTCGCCGGCTCGTCTTCAGCCTCCTTCGGCTTTTTTTTCTTCTTTTTGCCGAACAGCGAGTCGATCGCCTTGCCGAACTCCTCGGCCTTGATCTTCCCGTCGGTGAATTTCTCGACGGATTTGCCGAACAGCTTGGCCGTGCCGGCGAGGCCGTCGGCGTCCTTCAGCGCATTCTCGATATCGGGCCGGATTTCGGGCTTGTCCCAATTGCCCTTGACGATCAGCGGCATCACCAGACTGGCCTCATCCTCCGGCGCGGGAGGCGTCGTCGCCGCGGCTTGCTCGGCGCGCGCCGTCACCTTGGTCTTGAGCCGGTATTCGATGCGCTGGCGCGGAATATCGGTCTTGCCCTCGCCGCTGACGTCGATGTTCGGTCCCGAGAGTGTCAGGTCCTTGGTTTCGGCGATGCCGTTCACAACGGTGAAATTCGCGTCGAGCCGGTCGAACTGCGTGCGCCGGCCGGCCTCGCGACGCCAATTGCCGATCTCGCCCTCCTTGGCCTTGGCGACGATCAGCGGCAGGTCCAGCCCCTCGATGGCGCCATGCGCCAGCGACAGATGCGCCTTGCCGGTGAGGGTTGCGGCGAGGTCCTCCGGCGTCTTGCCGCCGCCGGCGATCTCCATCGAAGCGTTTGCCTTGCCGGACAGCCAGTCGAAGCCCGATAGCCCTTGCGTCAGCGCCAGGCTGTCGACATTGCTCATCTCGAACGAGCCCGCCAGCACGGCCTCCTTCTGGCGGGCGTCGAGCGTGAACTTGCCTTGCGCCTGCCCCCCATGCAGCGCGAGATTGTCGAGCGTCGCCCGGACATTGCCGTCGAAATCGGCGAATACGGACAGGTCGCCTTCGGCGCCCGGCGCGGTGATTTTCCCCTCTGCCAGAATCAGCTCCTGATCCGACACTTCGAGGCGCCCGGTCAGCGCCGCGCCGTCAAAGCGCGCCAGCGTCCCCGGATTGCCGCCGGTCCAGCGGCTGAGCGCCGCGCCGGATTTCACGTCGACCGTCGCCGATCCGGTAAATTGCGGCCTGCCGCGCCAGGAGAACACGCCGCCCAGACTGGCCAGCATCGCATCGGACCGGATGTCGAGACGCAAGGGCGCCGAGCGTTCGGTTCGCCCATCGGAGGGCGTGGCGGTGGCGGAGAGGCTGAGCAGGCTGGCCCTGCAATTTCAGTCCGCCTTCCAGCGTTATGGGGCCGGACCGCTCGCCGCTGCGCAAGGACAGATCGAAATCCTCGATCTCGATCTTCCGGCGGCGGACCTCGTCATGATAGGAGAGCGATCCGTTGATGATATCGATGTCGATCGAGGGCAGGGCCTTCGGCTCGCGCGCCGGCTCGATCAGGGCGGCAGTGGTCTGCACGGTGTGCGAATCATCCCCCAATGCCGCAAGCCGGAGATGCGGTTCATCCCGGCTGAGCCCGGTCAGATCCCAATTGCTGCGGCCCGAGGCATCGACATGGAACAGCAATGACGGATTTTCGATCGTCACCTTGGTGACCTGGAGCCGGTTGCCGAACAGTGAGGACGGCCTGAGCGCGGTAAAGATGCGGTCGGCCCTCATCATCGGCGCGTTGGCAAAGCTGCCCGGCAGACGCACGCTGACGCCTTCAACCGAAATGCCGAGACGCGGGAAAACGGAAAGGCTGAGGCGGCGTGCGTCCTGCAGATACAGGCCGGTTTCCTGGGCGAGCAGCCGTCCGAGCTGGCGCTGAACGAAGGGCTGCGGGACGAGATAGGGCAGGAGAACCACAGCGGCGGCCATCAAGGCCACTAACACAGTGAGGGCGGCAAAAAATCTTTTCATGATCCGCGCCGCTCTCCTTCCAGTATGACGGGCGAGCTTAGTATAGCGCAATTTGCAGCGCTTCGGCGGCGGTCGCTATTGTAAAGGATGCTCCCGCGCTTTTTCCCACGCCGTCCGCTCAAGCCGGTAGATGAATGCGGGCACATAGCGGCCAAGCTGAACGGACTTGATCCGGCCGCGTCCGACGCACTGCATTCCCGTCCTCTCCAGCACGCGCTGGGAGGCGGCATTCGATGTGCGCGCAGTGGCGCCGATTGCGGTCACGTCGCTGCGGGAAAAGGCAAGCTGGATCACTGCGCGGGCGGCTTCGGAAGCAAATCCCCGGCGCCGATAGGGCTTGGCGACCCAATAGCCGATGGTCGGTATGCCGTTCTCCCTCACGGAGATCCCGACGGCGCCCGCAATGAGGCGAGGATTGGATCGCAGCGTCAGCAGATACGGCATGTGGAAGGAAGGCCCGGCCGCCCTATGCACGGCGGCGATCCATTTTCTTCCCGAGCTGACCGGATAGGGATAGCGGATAAGACCCGTGTTTTGCGCGATAACGGGATCATTGATCAGCCGGCTAATCGCGACGAGATCGGAAGCGACGGGCAGGCGCAGGATGAGCCGGCGTGTGTGGATTGGCGCGCGCAACGCTTCCGCCGTAAGGCCCTCAACCGCGCCGCCTGCCTGCATCGCCGCACCGTGCATCGTACGGCAGCTTAGGCCTCGGCGCCTTCGCCGCCGACAACCGATATGTAGACCTTGCCGCTGCCGCGAGCCTGGAACTGCACCTGGCCTTCCTGCACCGCAAAGATCGTATGGTCACGGCCGATGTCGACGCCCGTTCCGGGGTGCCATTTCGTGCCGCGCTGGCGCACGATGATGTTGCCGGGGATGACGCGCTCGCCACCATATTTCTTGACGCCGAGGCGCCGGCCGGCCGAGTCACGGCCGTTGCGGGACGAGCCGCCTGCTTTCTTATGTGCCATGTTCGGCTCCTACTTCTTTGACTTGTCCGCGGCCTTGTCGACCGCTTCCTGGTCGACCTTGGCACGCGGCGGCTTGCCGGCGATCAGATCCTTGGCCTGCTCGACCCATTCTTCACGCTCGATGCGGCCCTTGAAGGAAAGCTCGGTATCGATGCGCTCGATGTCGGCGGCGGTGAATTCGGCGATCTGCTTGAGCGAGGTGATGCCTTGCTCCGTGAGCCTCTTCTCAAGTACCGGACCGACGCCGCTGATCAGCTTGACATCGTCGTTGAATTCGGCGGCCTTGGCTTTCTTCGGCGTGGCAGTCGCAGTATCGGCGGCGGGCTTTGCTTTTGCGGAGGCCTTCTTGGGCTTCGCGCCCTCGGTCAGGATTTCCGTCACCCGGATTAGGGTCAGCGACTGGCGATGACCGTTCTTGCGGCGGTAGTTCTGACGGCGCTTTTTCTTGAAGATGATGATCTTTTCGCCGCGATGCTGCTCGACCACCTCGGCTGCGACCGTCGCGCCGGCGATCAGCGGAGCCCCAAGCTGCGGCTCGCCATCGCCGCCGACCAGCAGCACCTCGCCGAATTCCACGGTGTCACCCGCTTCGCCTGGGATTTTTTCGATGTCCAGAACATCGTCCGGGGCGACCCGGTATTGTTTGCCGCCTGTGCGAATGACAGCGTACATGATGTTGACCTTTTCCTTGTCTTCACGCGCCCATCGGCGCCGCGGCAAAAGCCGTGGACTTGATCGCCATTGTTGACTATGAGCCTGGGGCAGCGCACCTTGCGCGGGCCGAGCAAAGCTCGCCGCGTGGGGCGCACTATAAGGATGCGCAAGGTCTTGTCAATCCCGGCAACCGCCGGATTGCGGGCCTTTCCAGGGGTGCCTCGGCCACGCTTCGCCCATTCCCAGGCCAACCTTAACCGCTGGCAACGGAACGCCGCCTGCACTAAAGTGCAGCGATCCGGGAGGAAGGGAAAAGCGGCATGCAACGCGGCTGCATCTGCAGACATATTCCTCGCGAGGGGATGGATCATCTGGGGGGCTGGTCTTGAGCAGGACGATGATTTGGCTGACGCGAGCGGGTCTCGGCTTTGCCGTGATGATCCTCACCGCCATTTCGGGCGGCGCGGACGCCCTGGAATGCAAGCCTAAGACGGCCGGCTATTTTCAACAAATGGCGGCCTTTGCCACCAAAGCACCGTCGCCCGCCGAACTTGTCGGCATTGCCCGGTCGCTGACCGGCTCGATCGGCGACCCCGCACGCGGCCGCGTCGTCATGATCGACAAGGACAAGGGCAATTGTCTCGCGTGCCACCGTGTCCCGGCGCTGGGCGAGGAGCCTGCCCATGGCGATCTGGGTCCCAATCTCAACGGCGTCGGCGCCCGCTTCACGGAGGCCCAGCTCCGCCAGATCATCGTTGATCCGAAGGTCCTGTTCCCGAATACGGTGATGCCTGCCTTCAACATCCCCCCGGACTTTCAGCGCGTTCCGCAAAGTCTCGCCGCAAACACCGTGCTGGCCCCGGGCGAGGTCGAAGACGTCATCGCATTTCTGAAGAACCTGCGATGACCGGGCGGGACGCTTCACGATGAGCAGGACGCACGGGATCCATCTGGTCGCCGCGATCGGTCTCGCAGTGACATTGCTGTCCAGTTTCGAAGCCGGCCCGGCGGCGCAAGAGCGGAAATCCGTGCAACCGAAGGACCGCGAAAACCCGCTCAACAAGCTGATCTCCGGCTATTATTTCAGCTCGCTGGAAACGCGCTCCCTTCAAGACGACGATTTCGACAACCCCGGATTCCGCTGGGTTCAGCAGGGGGAAGGTCTTTGGACGAAGTCGGAAGGCGGCGCGCAGAAATCCTGCTCATCGTGCCACGGCAGCGCCAGCGACTCGATGCGAGGCAAGGCCGCGGGGTATCCCAAATTTGAACAGGGCGCGGACCGGCTCATCAATTTCGAGCAGCGGATCAACAAATGCCGCGAAGAAAAAATGCAGGCGGCGTCTTGGGCGTACGGCTCGGACGAACTGCTTGCGATGACCGCATTCCTTCGCATGCAGTCCCGCGGAGTTCCGGTCAACGTACGAGTGGACGGTTTGGCGAAACCCAGCTTCGATGCCGGCAAGCAACTCTATAATAGCCGCATTGGCCAGCTCGGCCTATCCTGCGCGCTGTGTCACAACAGGCATCAAGGCCAGTCGTTCCGAGGCGTATTGATCAGCCAAGGTCACTCGAATGGCTTTCCCGCCTATCAGGCCGAGGCAAAAAAGTTTGTTTCCCTGCACGGCAGGTTTGATGCCTGTTTCGGCGTGATGCGGGCGGAGCCGTTCGCGGCTGGATCCACGGACTATGTCGCATTGGAGCTCTATCTTGCCTGGCGCGGGAACGGCCTGCCAATCGAGACGCCCGCCGTCCGCCCCTGACCGCTTTCGGATTGAGGAGGCACGTGCGCACTACAATAGGTTGCGATTTCATTGCAAGAGAGACACAAGCTGTGCGCATTTTCGCTAGCACGCTCGCAGGGTGACCTCACAACGCCTATTTAAATCTGACATGAAAACGCCAATCGCCCTCACCATTGCAGGCTCGGATTCCTCCGGCGGCGCCGGCATCCAGGCCGACCTGAAAACGTTCTCGGCACTGGGCGTCTACGGCGCCTCGGTGATCACTGCGCTGACCGCCCAGAATACGACCGGCGTCAGCGCCATCCACGCCGTGCCCGCCGATTTCATTCGCGCGCAGATGGACGCCGTCTTCGCCGATCTCGCCATCGGCGCGGTGAAGATCGGGATGCTCGGCAATGAAGCTGCGGTGCTTGCCGTTGCCGACACGCTTGGCCGATGGCAGGGCGCTCCGATCGTCCTCGATCCCGTGATGGTCGCCGGAAGCGGCGATCCGCTGCTCGATCCGGGCGCGGAATTCGCGCTGCGGGCTCACTTGCTGCCGATCGCGCAGATCGTCACGCCCAATATTCCTGAAGCGGCCCGGCTGCTCGGAGCCGCCGAGGCGGTCGACGAGACGATGATGGTCCGCCAAGGCGAGCTGCTGCTTTCGCTTGGTCCTAAAGCCGTTCTCATGAAGGGCGGGCACGGCGCAGGGCGGGAAGCTGTCGACATTTTCCTCGACGGCACCGACATCGTAAGGCTGGCCGCCGACCGGATCAGGACCAAGAATACTCACGGTACGGGCTGCACGCTGGCCGCGGCCATCGCCGCGTTCCTGGCCAGGGGCGGCACAATGCTGGACGCCGTTCGGGAGGCCAAGGTGTATCTGACCAACGCGCTGATCCAGGCTGACGATCTGGCCATCGGTCACGGCCGCGGACCGGTCCATCATTTCCATGCGCTGTGGCCGAAAATCGCCTGATGCAAAAAATCATGGCAGCGGGAGCATACTCAGGTTTTCGGATACGGCGACGCTGCCTATCTTAACGGCCACTGCGGCGGAATCAGGCGGAATGCCGGAAAAGCGGAACTTTGCATTGGTTAAGTCATTGCCGCCGGACGAGCATTGGTGCATTGGAAATCGACGAGCCTAAGGCTCAGGGAACATCATAGGCAAAGGTTTCATGAAAATGGCGCATGTCTTCAATCTGGGCCTCGCGGGCCTTGCCGTACTGGCCGTCACGGCCGGCGCGTCGATCAACTCTGCCGCCGCGGCATGTAATCCACAGGCGCAGTCGCTGATCAAGAATCTCAACGGCGCATGGCGCGGCTCTGGGACCGTCAAGCCGATCGGGGGCGCGGAAGAGCGCATTTCGTGCCGCGTAAGCTATGCCGGCGCGACGGCGCGCGTATCCCAGAAAATTTCCTGCGCCGGTACTGACTATAAGTTTGAGGCAAGCGCCGAAGTGAACTGCAACGGCGACTCTGTCAGCGGTACATGGACGGAGAAGGTCGCCAACAATACCGGCAGCGTGAACGGCACCATCAGCGGCGACAGGCTCAATATCGACGTGGAAGGACCGAATTTCAAAGGCCGTTTCAACGTCAAAGTCACGGGCCCTTCAAAACATTCGCTCACCATTACGCAGTTCGATCCTGGTGCGGGACGCGCCGTGCCGGTCGCCACCATCGCGCTCTCGCGCTAGTCCTGCTATGCTGACCAGAGGCGCGCTTAGATCGTCGTGCGTTAAATAGGAATAGGGGTTGCAGCCTTTATGTCGTCCCGGACGCCGCGAAGCGGTGAGCCGGGAACTTCATTGCCGGAATTTTACAATGAATGGGCCCCGGCTCTAGCGGTCGGGGCGACGGGAGATGCAATGCCGCTGATCTCGATTTAAGGTCTGACGCTTTAGCGCGCAGCCGGCAGCCGGGCGAGTTCCAAAGCAATGGCAGGAATCGACGAAACTCGTAGTTTCAAGCCGGTGAGGATTGCGATCCTGACCGTCTCAGATACGCGCAGCGTTGACGACGATACGTCCGGCGCGCTGCTTGTCGATCTCTTGACGCAGGCGGGGCACCAGCTTGCCGACCGCGCACTCTTGCGGGACGAACCCGCCGAGATCCAGGCGCTCGTTAAGCGGTGGGCCGCCGATCCCGAGATAGACGCCGTCATCACGACCGGCGGCACCGGCCTGACGGGCCGCGACGTCACGCCCGAGGCCGTGCGTCCGTTGTTCGAGAAGGAGATCGATGGCTTTTCCGCGCTCATGCACATGATCAGCTTTCAGAAGGTCGGCACCTCGACGGTTCAGTCGCGCTCCCTCGGCGGCGTGGTCAACGGTACTTACGTGTTCTGCGTGCCTGGGTCGCCCGGCGCTTGCCGCGATGCCTGGGACGGGATTCTGAAGCTGCAACTCGACGCCCGTCACCGGCCGTGCAATTTCGTCGAGATCATGCCGAGACTTCAGGAACAATCTGAAGCCTTCCAAATAGGGGGAGCTACTTTGCCGGCGATGGACCGTCCTGCCAGCGGATGGCTGCCGCGTCATCGGCAGGCTTGGCGTTCACCCAATCGCCTTCGCCCTGGAGCGGCTCCTCCTTTTTCCAGAACGGCGCGCTGGTCTTGAGGTAATCCATCAGAAATTCGGCTGCCTCGAAGGCTGCCTGCCGGTGCCGCGAGGCCGTGATCACCAATACAATGTTGTCGCCGGGCACCAACCTCCCATGCCGGTGAATGATGGTGGTGGCGCTCAAGGTCCAGCGGGTACGCGCCTCTGCCTCGATGCGCTGCAGTTCCTTCTCGGTCATGCCGGGATAGTGTTCAAGCGTCATTGCGCGGATGGCGGCTTCGCCCTCTCCGCGGCGCACCAGGCCGGTAAAGCTCACGACTGCGCCGACATCATCACGGCCAGCCGTCAAGGCGCGGATTTCTGCCGCGACGTCGAAGTCCTCAGCCTGGACCCGGATCATGATAGTCTCCTCGATCACTCACTCGCGGACGCAGCGCTTTTAAAAGTGCATGGCCGCGAGCTATGCTCAATGGCACCGCAAAAATGGAGAAACGCATGGCTAAGGGTTATTGGATTGCCCGGGTCACCGTCAACGACGCTGACATGTACCCGGAATACATACGCACCGCAGCGCCCGCATTCCAGAAATACGGGGCGCGTTTTATTGTACGCGGCGGTCGGCACGAATCCATGGAGGGTGAAGGACGTCCACGGAACGTCGTCATCGAATTCGACAGTTTCGAACGGGCGACCGCATGTTATCGCTCGCCGGAATATCAGGCAGCCGTCGCAATCCGGCAGCGCTGCGCCGATGGTGAAATCATTGTGGTCGAAGGCGCCGAATAACCCTCCGGGCAGATCGTGACCACACTTGCAGGCAAAAAGGCCCTGGTGACAGGCGCCAGCCGGGGCATCGGCGCGGCCATCGCCACGGGGCTGGCGGAGGCCGGCGCTGATGTCGGCCTCACTTTTTTCAGCTCCCCCGCCGAGGCCGCGGCGACGGTCGACGCAATTCGCGGATTCGGCGTGCGCGGCGAGGCCATCCGGGCCGATGCGGGCGACGGTGAGGCGGCGCGGCACGCTGTCGCCCTCGCCCATGAGCGGCTGGGCGGGCTGGATATCCTCATCAACAATGCCGGGATCTTCAAACGCCAGCCGCTTCAGGACACCACGGACGAGGAGTTCGACCGTGTCATGGCCGTCAATGTGCGCGGGGCATATATCGCCATCAAGGCGGCCGTGCCGCTGATGAGCAGAGGCGGGCGCATCATCAATATGAGCAGCACATTCGGCGCGCGGGTGCCCGCGCCGGGTATTGGGCTTTACGCCATCAGCAAATTCGCGGTCGCCGGCATGACCCGCGCTTTCGCGCGCGATCTCGCCCCGTGCGGCATTACGGTGAATGCGATCCAGCCCGGTCCCATCGCCACCGACATGAATCCCGGCGACAGCCGCCACGCCCGCCTGATGACCATGATGACGGTGCTTGGCCGTTATGGCGAGCCGGCGGACGTCGCCCGCATGGCGGTGTTTCTTGCCGGCGAAGACTCAGGCTTTATCACCGGCGCGACCTTCAACGTCGATGGCGGGTTCGAAACTTAAGATTGGCGTTTATCCCCGCGTGGGAACTTCTTCAGTGCCCAAGTGGTTTGGGACAGTTAAGCGGCATCCGCACTTGTAGCGTTCATGCCGCAGTCACAAACCGTGCGCGATGGTTGTCCTCAAAAATGACGCAACGCGGCTCTTTAACTTGAGCCTGGCGCAGCTTTGTCTGTGCCCAATCCAACGAAAGGCCAGGAAATGCCCCTAATACGAACCAGAGACGCAGTTTTCCTTGTAGGAACGGCGATGGGGATTGCCGCCTCTTCGGGCGCAATTAAAGCCGAACCGCGGGCGCTTGATGAAGCGCGCATCATTGTGGCGCAGAACCAGCCGACCGATACCGAGGAAGAAAAGAAGCGCCGCGAACGCCGCCGCGAAGAACCAAGGAATCAGGGTGGGTCGCAGGGTCAAGGCGGCGGCCAGGGCCAGGGTGGCGGCCAGGGCCAGGGTGGAAACAGGCGCGAGTTGCAGGGCCAGGGGCAAGGACAAGGCCAAGGGCAGGGCCAGGACGAAAATCGGCGGCGCAGGCTTCAAGAGCAAGGTCAGGGCCAGGGCGGCGGGCAAGGCCAGGGCCAGGACGAGAACCGCCGGCGCCGGCTTCAAGAGCAGGGCCAGGGCCAGGGGCAGGGCAATCAGGGCCAGGACGAAAATCGCCGGCGCAGGCTTCAGGAGCAGGGTCAGGGCCAAGGCCAGGGCGCTGGGCAAGGCCAGGGCAACCAGGGCCAGGACGAAAATCGCCGGCGCAGGCTTCAGGAGCAGGGTCAGGGCCAAGGCCAGGGCGCTGGGCAAGGCCAGGGCAATCAGGGCCAGGACGAAAACCGCCGGCGCAGGCTTCAAGAGCAAGGGCAGGGCCAGGGCGCTGACAGGGGCAAGGTCAGGGCAACCAGGGCCAGGACGAGAACCGTCGACGCAGGCTTCAAGAGGGCCAAGGTCAAGGCAGGGCCAGGGCCAAGGCGCTGGACAGGGGCAAGGTCAGGGCGACCAGGGGCAGGACGAGAACCGTCGGCGCAGGCTTCAAGAGGGCCAAGGTCAGGGACAGGGCCAAGGACAGGGCGTTGGACAAGGGCAAGGCCAGGGCAATCAGGGCCAGGACGAAAACCGCCGACGCAGGCTTCAGGAGCAGGGTCAAGGTCAGGGCCAGGGCCAGGGGCAGGGCGTCGGACAAGGACAGGGCCAGGGCAACCAGGGCCAGGATGACAACCGCCGGCGCAGGCTGCAGGAGGGCCAAGGCCAGGGTCAGGGACAAGGACAAGGCATCGGCCAGGGGCAGGGCCAGGATCCTCGCATTGGGCAGGATAAGGCCGGGCCGGACGGTGAGCGCCGATCCGAGCGCAGGCTGCGTAACCGCGATCGGAGCTCCGAGGATCGCCTTCGCGATGGCGTTATTTCGGGCCAGGAGCAGCAGGAACGCCGCAAGGAACGCGCCGAATTCTCCCGTGAAAAGCTGAAGGACGTTTCACGTCAGCGCAAGGAGCGGCGCGAGGAAGGCGGGCGCATCGTCATCGAGGAACCGGGCAACCGCCGCATCGAGCGCGATCGTGGTCAGGTCATCATTCGGCATGACGAAACGGAGCGCCTGCGCGGAGCTTCGCGCGATTTCCGCGTCGAACGGGGAGAACGCGGCAGAAACCGGGTCATCATCGACCGGCCCGACGGCGTTCAAATCATCACGATACAGGGAGAGGACGGTCGGCTTCTGCGCCGTATCAAACGCTCGCGCGATGGGCGCGAGATTATTCTGATCAACAACGAGTACAAAGGTGGAGGCGGGCGCCGATACCGTAATCGCGATCGGGATCGCGATGGCGGCGGCGGCTTCGAGTTCTATCTCGAACTGCCTGAAGTAGTGGTCAATATTCCGCAGGAAGAATATTTCGTCGATGCGGATGAAGCGTCTGGAGAAGAGATCGAGCAGGCACTGAGCGCTGAGCCGGTGGAAGAAATAGAGGGTGAATATACGCTGGACGAGATCCGCTACAATCGCGGATTGCGGCAGCGGCTGCGCCGGGTCAATCTGGATTCGATCAATTTCGAGTTCGGCGCCTGGGACATCCGGCAGGAACAGATCGGCAATCTGCAGGAGGTGGCGGATGCAATCAAAAGCATTCTGCGCCGCAATCCCGACGAGGTATTCCTCGTCGCCGGCCATACGGACGCAGTCGGCTCCGACGAGGACAATCTCTCGCTGTCCGACCGCCGCGCCGAGGCCGTCGCTCGCGTGCTGACGGACGAGTTCGGAGTGCCCCCGGAGAATCTCGTCACGCAAGGGTATGGCGAGCAGGATCTGCTGGTCGCCACGACGGAGCCGGAGATACGCAATCGCCGCGTCGAGTTCATGCGGATCACGCCCTTCCTCGCGCAGAAGGACGAATAGGCGGGTTACGCCATGTGCCTTGGCCGCACGGCGAGCCCGCGCGGTCAAGGCATTACACCCGAGAGCGCGATCGGTTGAAGTGGAAGCATCGAAGCTGGGAGGCTCGCTCTCGATTCTTTGCTGGTCGCGCGATCGGACGGAAAACCGGATTCCACTTTTCCTGATCGCGCTCTAAATCGAGATCGTCTCGTCGCCCCTCTATCAGAGCCGAGGCCAATTGGCTTCGAACTTCAGCAATGAAATCGCGGCCATGTGAGCGGCTCACGGGCATCCAAGAGAAAGCGCCGCTCGGAGGACCAAAGCGGCGCTCTGTTAAAGCGTGAGCGGATCACGTGGATACCCCTCTCGTAAATCCTGGGCTCAGCGGAAAGATATCTTTCTGGTGAGCCCAAGCTCCTTCTTCGACAGGCACTTGACATTTAAGACAGTCGCCGCCTGCGCGGGGATTACGACTGCGTGTAGGATAGGCGATGCCACCTAGAGCAAAATCTGATGATAGCGGTGGAGTAGGATTCCGATCCATCAAAAGGCGAATGGAGGCTGGCTCGTGGCTCGGCTTGCTTTTCCGCTGACGCTCAGGCTGATTCGGCGAGCAGTCTAGGCATGCGGATGAGATTATAGGCAGCGATCGCGAAGGCGAACTGAAATTAGGACATGTGCGAAGCCGCGTATCTTACTTAGGCGAGACTGGCAATGGTCTTGGCGCAGCCGAACGCTTCATCGACAAGCTGGTGTTTTCTCTGGCTCTATTTATAGTCGGTTTGCCGGCTAGAACGCCCGTGAATGGCGGAGCATCGGGCCTTCTGTGCGACATGCGGGGTAACCCGCCTCTGCCGAAGATCCATTATGAAGCCGGCTGTGTCATAAGCCTGATCGGCGCTGACGGTGCGGCGGTGAGACTGGATGGCGTGTGGCGGTCGATCATCGTCAGCGCTGCCGTTCGTTCGGCCGTACCCGTGGCGCGGCGTGGCATCCATCTGCACGACAAGACCGTGGCGGATCTCGATCAAAGCGTGACCGATGAAGCAGAGCTTGGACTCGCGGCCAGAGCTTTCTTGTAGAAACTGGCATCTGGGTCAGTCGTTGAGGCGTGGGTGTGGTTGCTGCGCGCCTCTCTGAATTGCGTTGGCGTTGAGGCCGCGCTGGCGGCTCGTCCGATCGGTCCTTGGCTCGGAGCTTTTCATCGAGGTCGACGCCTCCACCAGGGTGCCGCCACTGAGAAGTGCTAGTCCGACAGGAACTGCTTGACTTTAGCGTGGCGCAAAAGACTCTTGAGGAAGGTCGCTGCGACATCCGCATCGAGCAACTGGTCGCGGTTCTTCGAGAATGTCGAGTGGACCGACACCGGGTCGTCGATGAGCAGACCGACGAACCAGCGGAACAGCAACTCAGAGTCGATCTGTTTCATCAGCTGGCGCTCTGATCGGATCGAGCAGAACGACTGGAGCAGCGAAGCACGCAAAAGCCGATCAGGCGCGATCGACTTTGTTGCGGTAAGCGGGCCTTCGGACGCGCTGTCTCAGGCGCCGCCGAATGTTTCGCAAGCCTTCATATCGCCGGCTTCGAATCCGCGCCGAAACCACGTGACGCGCTGCTCCGACGTGCCGTGGGTAAAAGCGTCGGGCACGACCCGTCCCTGAGTGCGCTTCTGAATGCGGTCATCGCCGATGGCGGCCGCCGCGTTCATCGCCTCCTCGATATCGCCCTGTTCCACGACCTGCAGTTTCGCCTGCGCGTGGTTGGCCCACAGACCGGCAAGGCAATCGGCCTGCAGCTCCATCTTGACCTGGATTGCATTGCCTTCGGCTTCACCGCTGCGCGCCCGCGCGCGCATCACCTTTTCCGTGGTGCCGAGCAATGTCTGCACATGGTGGCCGATTTCATGGGCGACGACATAGGCCTGGGCGAAGTCGCCCGGTGCCCGGAACCGGTTCTTCAAGTCGCTATAGAAGGTGAGATCGATGTAGACCTTGCCATCGTTCGGGCAATAGAACGGCCCCATCTGCGTGATGCCGGTTCCGCAAGCTGAATCGATGTCGCCGCGAAACAGCACCAGCTTCGGCGGCGTGTAGGTCCTGCCGATGCGCTGGAACTGGTCGGCCCAGACCTCTTCGGTCGCCTTCAGGACGACTGAGGTGAATTGCGTCAGCTCCTGCTCCTCGGCAGTCAGCTGATGCGAGGTCTCGCGTGGTCCCTCGCTTTGAGGGAACGGTATGCCGCCGCCGCCCTCGCCGCTGTCCAGGATGACGCGCGGGTCGATGCCTAGAAAATAGGCCAGCGCAAGCACCACCAGTATGCCGACGATGCCGAGACCGCCGCCGCTGCCCCCTGGAATCGGAATGCCGCGCGGAAAGCCGCCGCCGCCCTCGCCGTCTCCGCCTCGCGGAAATGGGAACGGAAAGCGCCGCCGCCCGCTCGGTTCATCGCGGCGATCCTCGACATTTTCGCTTCCCTCACGGTCACGCCAGCGCATCTTGCTCTCCTTGATTTTTCAAAACCTCTTCCGCCACTGTCACCAGCGCCTGCGACTTCTCCGGCACCTGCAAAAACGCCCGGACCGGCTTGGAGGCGGCGACCGCGCCTGAATTGGCGAACAACTCGTGATTGCGTTCGATATCGCGCAGATCGTAGCGATAATTCACCATAAGACCATGCGCTTCCTTCATTCCCTTCGGCGAGGTGTTGCCAAGCCAGTTAATGCGCTCAAGCCGTGCTCCGTTCCCCAGATGGAAGCGAGCCACGGGATCGATGGGCCTGCCGTGAATGTTCTTCGCAGCGAGAAAATAATGTGCGGCGGCTGCCATCAGCACGGGATGCATAGCCTCGGCGAGTTCTTCGTCCTCGGTCCAGCCCTCATCCGCCAGATTGTCGAGAATCGCCAGTTCGGTAGCGTCGAGATAGGTCAGGATCTGGCTGGCTTTGGCGCGCTCCAGCCACGTGCTGAAGCCGGGTACGGGCGACAAGGTCACGAATGTTTTCAAGCTCGGGATGGCGCGCGCCAGATCTTCCACGACCTGCTTGATGAGGAAATTGCCGAAGGAGATCCCCCGCAAACCATCCTGGCAGTTGGAAATCGAGTAGAAGACCGCCGTCGTCGGTTCGCGCATTTCCTGGGGCTTGCGCTTTTCCTCCTGGAGCACCTGGCGGATCGACCCTGGCACCTCTCGCGTCAGTGCTACCTGAACGAAGATGAGCGGCTCATCGACCAGTGAGGGGTGGAAGAAAGCGAAGCATCGCCGGTCGGCCGGCTCGAGGCGGCGGCGCAGATCGTCCCAGCCCTGGATTTCGTGCACCGCCTCGTAGCGGATGATTTTCTCCAAGATGTTGGCCGGGGTGGACCAGTCGATCCTTTGCAGCACCAGGAAACCGCGATTGAACCAGGAAACCAGCTGGTTGACGAAATCGCGGTCCACGGCGGCGAGCGCGTCGTCCTCTTTCAGAAACCGCAGCAGGTCTTTGCGCATGGCGAGGATATCCGCTGTCGCGCCTGGAGCCAGATTGAGCCGGCGCAGATATTCCAGACGCGGCGGCTCAATGGATTGTGTCAGACGCTTCAGCGCATCAGGCCCGGGCGATTGCACAAAACCGCGCGCGGCATTCATCACCTTGTCGGTATCGGGGGTAATGGTTTCGGCAAGAAACCGGAAAAACTGATGCCGCCGGCCATCGTCCAGCGCCTTGTAGCGGCTGAGAATTTGCTGGGCGAGCACCACTCCCGAAGCCTCGCCCCGGCCGGATGAGCAGCGCCTGCGACAGGCTTTCGACCGTTTCACCCTGGCCCGAGGCGATCCCCGATAGATCAAGAATTTGCCGTCCGCGCTCCGAAATGGCCGTGAGTAGTTCGCCAAAAAAAGAAACGTTCATTCCCGATCCCGCAATTTACGGCGTCTGCGCAATGATCCCTATGTCTAGATGAGCTTCGGGGTTTGGCTTTGCCTCCCTAAGAACAAGTACTCTTGCTATGATGGCTTTTCTTAAAAAAACATTTTATACAACGGTGCATCCTTCGTATACGTGATCAGCCGTTGCTGCTGTGGCCGCGAGGATTTAGGACATAGCTTCGCAAGCCCTCAATTTGCAACTCGGTTGAAGCGCAGTCAGGCAGGTTGTCCAATGACGTCGTCGATCGCGGAAACGCTCAAGCTCAAGATCGAGCACGATATTTTGATGTTCAAGCTCAAGCCTGGAGAGCGGCTGGACGAATCTCGCCTTGCAGAGCGTTTCGGCAGTTCGCGAACGCCGGTGCGCGAGGCGCTGCGTCAGCTTGCGGCGGAGGGGTTCGTGCGCATCCGCACGCATCGGGGCGCGGTCGTTTCCGGCCTCAGCATGGCGGAGTTGATCGACATGTTCGAAATGATGGCGATCTACGAGGGAATTTGCGCAAGGCTCGCCGCGAAACACGCCACGCCGGATGAGATGGTACAAATCACGGACGCGCACGAGGCCTGCCGGACGCGATGCGAAGCCGATGATTTCGATGGCTATTGCGTCACCAATGTCCGGTTTCACGATTTGATTTATCGCGCCAGCCACAATGGCTATCTGATCAAGCAAACTTTTTCCATTCGCAACAGGCTGGGCGCCTATCGCCGATTTCAGCTGAGACGCAACAACCGGCTGCGCGATTCGTTCCGGGAGCATCAGTCGATCTTTGACGCGATCAAGGCCGGCGATGCGGATGCCGCCGACCGGGCGATGCGCGAACACATCAACGCTCATGGCTCGCTGATCACATCGCTCATCACGCGCCTGCCGCCGGAATATTTCGCCGACAGCCATGTGGGCGCGGCGCAAAACACAATGGCGCGGCCGGCCAACCACAGCTATCCGGCGGCGGCGCTCGCATTCGAGTAGAGGCGGTCGCGGAGCGCCTACTCGGCCTAGAACATCGCCGGATGGACGCGGTCCGGCGGCGTGTGACCGTCGAGAAATGTCTTCACATTGATGATGACCTTCTCGCCCATGTCGATGCGGCCTTCGAGCGTTGCCGAGCCCATATGCGGCAGCACGACCACGCGGTCGCTTTTCAGCAGGCGCGGATTGATCGCCGGCTCGTGCTCGAATACGTCGAGCCCCGCGCCGGCGATTTCGGCGGCATCGATCATGCGCGCCAGGGCGTTTTCGTCGATCACCTCGCCGCGCGCCGTGTTGACGATGAAAGTCGACGGCTTCAGCAGCTTCAGGCGCCGCGCCGAAAGCAGATGGTAGGTCGCGGGCGTGTGCGGGCAGTTGACGGAGACGATGTCGACATGCGCCAGCATCTGGTCGAGGCTTTCCCAATAGGTCGCGCCGAGCGTGGTCTCGGTGTCCGGGGATGACGCGCCGCCTGTTGTGATAGTTGATCGAAAGGCCGAAGGCCGCCGCCCGCCGCGCCACGGCTTGCCCGATTCGGCCCATGCCGATGATGCCGAGCTTCTTGCCGTAGATGCGGTGGCCGAGCATCCAGGTGGGCGACCAGCCGCGCCAATCGTCCGCGACGGTCCTTGAGGAACTTGGCGCCCTCGGCGAGCCGTCTCGGCACGGCGAGGATGAGCGCCATGGTCATGTCGGCGGTGTCTTCGGTCAGGACGCCGGGCGTGTTCGTGACGATAATGCCGCGGTTGCGCGCCGTTTCCAGGTCGATGTTATCCACGCCTGTCCCGAAATTGGCGATCAGCTTCAAGTTCGGGCCGCTTTGCGATAGAACGGCCCTGTCGATCCGGTCCGTGACGGTCGGTACGAGCACCGCCGCGCTCTGCACGGCGCGGATCAGTTCGTCGCGCGTCATCGCCCGGTCGTCGTCGTTGAATTGCATGCGGAACAATTCGCGCATTCGCGCCTGGACGGCCTGCGGCAGTTTTCTCGTGACGATCACGAGAGGCTTGTCGGAATTCATTCGGCATGTCTCCCGGGATGCGGAAGTAATCTGTGAGATTTCTAAATTGGCCGAGAGATGATCCGGCAAAAGTCGACATATTGTCTACCAGAACCGTGCGGTGATGACAAAGCTGGAGATGGCTTGCCAGATTTCATGATGCGCGACATTAAAGCGCCTGAACGCATCCGAGAGAGCGCGTTGCCTGCTGAGGAGGAGACCGTTGAACCGTTACCTGATCATTCTCGCTTTGATCCTATGCTGCGCGCCCTCGCCGCTTCTTGCGCCCGCATCGGCGCAAAATGCGGAAATCGATCTGTCGCCGCGCAAAAAAGGCCCGAGCAGCGGCTTGCCCATGCCACGATTCGTCAGCCTCAAGGCGGACGAGGTGAATGTACGGAAAGGGCCGGGCTGGGATCACGCCGTCGCGTGGGTGTTCCGGCGCGCGGGGCTGCCGGTGGAGGTGATCGGCGGAGTTCGACGTCTGGCGTCAGGTGCGCGACAGCGAAGGCGCGACCGGCTGGGTCATCGGCTCGCTGCTCAGCGGGCGACGGACGGTGCTCATCGCGCCGTGGCAGGGCGAAGGACAAAACCATCGACCTGCACGGAACCGCAGGCAAATCGGCGCAGGTCAGCGCGAAACTCGCGCCAGGCGTCCTGGGCGACGTCCAGGGATGCGACGGCGCTTGGTGCCGGATCTATGCGGGCGACATTTCGGGCTATATCGGCCAGGAGCTGGTGTGGGGCGCCTATCCCGGCGAAAAAATCAACTGAGCATAGCTTCGCAGCGAAGGCGCAGCGCCTGGCGCCGGGAACCCTGCTCAGCGTATGCCGTTGCGGTATCGATCCGGACCAGCCGGACCAGCACGTCGATGCGGGAAACCCGCATTCCGACAGGCGGTTCGGGGAGCGAAACTTCCGGGATCGTATCGCTCTGGACGTCCATCAGCGCGCCATTATGCTCGAAATAGAAATGGTAATGGTCGGACGTGTTGGTGTCGAAATAGGTCTTCGCGCCCTCGATGGCCACTTCGCGCAGAAGGCCGGCCTCCGTAAATTGATGCAGCGTGTTGTAGACCGTCGCCAGCGAGACAGGTATGGCGTCGCGCACGGCCTCGTCATGCAGCATTTCCGCGGTCACATGGCGGTCGCCCGCACCGAAAAGGAGCGCTCCGAGCGCGACACGCTGCCTGGTCGGGCGCAGTCCGGCGAGCTTAAGGCGCTCGGCGATCAGGGAGCATGAGATGGGGCGGTTCGTCAAAGTGCTAATGTCCTTGCATGGCAATTGCAAAAATATATTGTGTAGCCGCTTTCATAGCAACTATATGCACGTCTCAGTAGCTTTCGCGCAAGAGCACGCGGGCGGACCTTTCGCAGCGCCGCCCGTTTATGTTAGGTAACACAGGCTCAAACGGGAAGCATCTTCTCTCCGTCTCATGGATGATATCAGAGGTACGATGGCTGAACGCCGACAGGCTTATGAATTCGAGGATCTCCTCGCCTGCGCGCGAGGTGAGCTGTTCGGTCCCGGCAATCCGCAACTTCCGTTGCCGCCCATGCTGATGTTCGACCGGATCGGACATATTTCCGAAACCGGCGGCGAAAATGACAAGGGACAGGTGGTTGCCGAGCTGGAGGTCAAACCCGATCTCTGGTTTTTCGCATGTCACTTCAAGGGCGATCCTGTGATGCCGGGCTGTCTCGGCCTCGACGCTCTATGGCAGATGCTGGGCTTCTTTCTCGGCTGGGTCGGAGGGCAGGGCCGCGGACGCGCGATCGGCGTCGGCGAAGTCAAGCTTACCGGCATGGTCACGCCCACGGTCAAGCGGCTCGAATATATCGTCGATCTGAAGCGGGTGATCAGGCGCAAGCTGACGCTGGGGATTGCCGATGGCCTGGTGAAGGCTGACGGTGATACGATTTATATCGCCAAGGACCTGCGCGTCGGGCTGTTCGAAACAAACTCCGGACAAGGCGCCGCCGCCAGCCTCTAGGAAGACGCTGCCGCCCCGATGCGGGGGCCGGCAGACTGGTATAGGAAACAATAGGGGTTTCCATGAGACGCGTCGTCGTTACAGGCTTGGGCATCGTGTCCTCGATCGGCAATAACGCCCAGGAGGTGCTGGCGTCGCTGCGGGAGGGCCGTTCCGGTATCGTCAAGGCCAAGGAATATGCCGAGCTGGGCTTCCGCTGCCAGGTCCATGGCGCGCCGACGATCGACTGGGAAAATGCGATCGACCGCAAGGTGCGCCGCTTCCTCGGGGCGGGCGCGGCTTGGAATTACATCTCCATGCAGCAGGCGATCGATGATGCCGGGCTCGAGGAGAGCGACGTCTCCAATGTGCGCACCGGACTGATCATGGGATCCGGCGGTCCTTCGACGCGCGCCATCGTCCAGGCGGCGGACACCACGCGCTCCAAGGGCCCCCGCAAGGTCGGTCCGTTCGAAGTGCCGAAATCGATGTCGAGCACCAATTCCGCGACGCTCGCCACGCCATTCAAAATTCGCGGCGTGAATTACTCCATCTCATCCGCCTGCTCGACATCGGCTCATTGCATCGGCAATGGCGCCGAGATGATCCAATGGGGCAAGCAGGACATCGTCTTCGCGGGCGGCGGCGAGGAACTGGATTGGACCTTGTCGGTGCTGTTCGATTCCATGAACGCCATGTCGTCCGATTTCAACGATACGCCGGAAAAGTCGAGCCGCGCCTATGATGTGCGGCGCGACGGCTTCGTCATCGCGGGGGGCGGCGGCGTCCTCGTGCTGGAAGAACTGAACCACGCAAAGGCGCGCGGCGCGAAAATCTATGCCGAAGTCGCGGGATACGGCGCCAATTCGGACGGCTACGATATGGTGCAGCCGTCCGGCGAAGGCGCGGTGCGGTGTATCAAGCTGGCGATGGAGGGGCTGGATCTTCCCATCGATTATATCAATCCGCACGCCACGTCGACGCCGATCGGAGACCTGAAGGAAATCGAAGCGATTCGGGATGTGTTCGGCAAGGATATCCCGCCGATCTCGGCAACCAAATCGCTGACGGGACATTCCCTCGGCGCAGCGGGCGTGCAGGAGGCGATCTATTCGCTTTTGATGATGAAAAACGGCTTCATCTGCGAATCCGCCAACATCGAGGAGCTCGACCCCGCCTTTAACGATGTTCCTATTGTCCGAGAGCGGCTGGACAATGTTGAGTTAAATTGCGTAATGTCGAACAGCTTTGGCTTCGGGGGGACGAATGCCACGCTGATCTTCAAGCGCTACAACGCTTAAGCATTCGGTCGTGCGGCCTTTTGAGCCGCTGAGCAAAATCAGATACCGAGAGCAGCCATGACAGGGATCGATATCGCCAAGCCGGGGCCGTTGATGGCGGGCAAACGCGGGCTCATAATGGGCGTCGCCAATGAGCGCTCCATTGCTTACGGCATCGCTCGTGTGCTGGCAGGACATGGCGCGGAGCTGGCCTTCACCTATCAGGGCGACGCATTCGGGCGGCGCGCCATTCCGCTGGCGCAGTCGCTGGGCGGCACGATCATCGCCCCTTGCGACGTGCTGGACCTTGCCTCGGTTGATTCGGTTTTCGGCGAAATCGGTGAAAAATGGGGCTCGCTGGATTTTGTCGTCCATGCGCTGGCCTTTTCCGACCGCAACGAGCTGAAGGGCCGCTACGCCGACACCAGCCGCGAGAATTTCACCAACACCATGGTGATCTCCTGCTTCTCCTTTACCGAGATCGCCAAACGCGCTGCCGCTTTGATGCCGGGCGGGGGGTCGCTGATCACGCTGACCTATGCCGGATCGACGCGCGTCGTGCCCCGCTATAATGTGATGGGCGTGGCGAAGGCAGCGCTTGAGGCCTCCGTGCGCTATCTGGCGATGGATCTGGGACCGCAGAACATCCGCGTGAACGGCCTTTCGCCCGGCCCGATGCGGACGCTGGCCGGCGCGGGCATATCCGATGCGCGCGTGCTGTTCAATTTCCAGAAGATGCATTCGCCGTTGGGGCGCACGCCGACCCTCGATGAAGTCGGTGGATCGGCGCTGTATTTGCTCTCCGATCTATCGACGGCGGTGACCGGCGAGATCCACTATGTGGATTCCGGGTATAACACCGTCGCCATGCCGCGCCCGGAGACGATCAAGGAAAACGGCGAAGCCACCGCGCTGGTGAACGGCAACGGCCATGCCAATGGCGAGCACCCCATGAAGGCGGCGGAATAGCGTCAAAGCGAATGGCTGCTTATGGTTCGGCCGTTCAAGCATGAACGGCAAAGCCATCTCAGTGCTTGGCCATGCGGATCGCGTCTTCTAATTCCCATTTGAGCATGTTCGACCGGCCTTCGATGTCGAGATACCGTGCCTGTTTAAGCAACGCGTCCCGGTTCTGCTTCGACATTTTGGACTTTGCAGGTGCCTTGGCTGTCGAGCGTTGCCGCGCTGTCTTCTCGGCAACGTTCTGGGGCTGGCTGGAGAATTGTTTGCCCTTCTTCGTATCGGCGCGCTTCTTCGTACTGGTTTTGCGGTATTCGCTGTCCGACAAACGCCTCGCGCGCCTTTTTCGGCAGAGAGCGCTCGCCGGTATCACGGCTTTTGCGGCCCGATTTGGTGCCCCAATCCTCGTCGGACCATTGTTTGAGGGAATTGTCGTCGGACTTCGCACCAAGATAGCCGCCGCCGAGCTTCTTATATTCGTGTACGGCAAGTTGCGCCTTGCGCGCCGACCATTGACCGGGTTCGCCGCCTTTTCCCCCACGCGTGACCTTAGATTTAACCTTTTCCCATAATTTGGGATCGGTCCTCTGCGCCGTCTTGCTCATGAGCCGCTCTCTGGTTTTTCCCCAAGTGGGTTAACGGGCGAGAATGACGCGGGTTCCATGGGAAAACCGCCTATGCGGCTTCGCGGACGTGAATGTTGAGGTTTTTGATGGTCGGGTCGCGCCCATTGAGCGGATTTTCAGGGTCCCAGGCGTAGCTCATCGTCTCGAAGCGGCCCCCCAGCGCATCATAGATGAGCAGCTTGCCTGTCAGCGACTGGCCGATGCCGAGCAGTTCCTTCAGCACTTCCGTCGCCTGCAAGGTGCCGATCACGCCTGCGACGGCGCCGAGAATGCCCGCTTCCTCGCAGCTTGCGACCGTGCCGGGCGGCGGGGCCTCGGGGAAGATGCAGCGATAAGACGGCTTGGGGTTGCCGTCCTCGCCGGTCTCGAAGGCGCGGAAGGTGGACACATATCCGTCGAACGGCCCGAGCGCGCCGAACACCAGGGGTTTTCCGGCGAAATAGCAGGCGTCGTTGACGAGATAACGCGTGTCGAAATTGTCCGAGCCGTCGGCGACAATGTCGTATTTGGCGATGATTTCGAGCGCATTCCCGGCCGTCAGCCGCTGCGGAATGAGCTCCGGGGTGACATGCGGATTGATGCGTCTGATGGCTTCGGCCGCGCTTTCCACCTTCAGCACGCCGACGCGCCCGCTATCGTGGACGATCTGGCGTTGCAGATTGTCCAACGAGACCCGGTCGTCGTCCACAATGCCGATATGGCCGACGCCCGCAGCCGCCAGATACATCAGTATCGGCGAGCCAAGCCCGCCGGCCCCGATCACCAGCACGCGCGCGTCCTTCAGCTTCTGCTGTCCCGCGCCGCCGACCTCCTTCAGCAGCAAATGCCGCTTATAGCGCTGGATTTCGGAACTGCTGAGAGCCATCGCAATCACTCCATCACGTCACCGGCCGGTCGAGCCGAAGCCGCCCACCCCGCGCACGCTTTCCTCAAGCCGGGCCACGACCTCGAACGAGGCCCGCACCACCGGCGCGATGATCAGCTGGGCTATCCTCGTGCCGCGCTCGATCGAGAAGGTTTCGAGGCCCAGATTGGCGAGCAGCACCTTCACCTCGCCGCGATAATCGGCGTCGATGGTACCGGGGCTGTTGAGGACCGTCACGCCGTAATTCAGTGCGAGGCCCGAGCGCGGGCGGATCTGCGCCTCGAAACCGGCGGGAATTTCCATGGCCAGACCGGTAGGCACGAGAACCCGCTCGCCCATCGGCAGGAAGATGGTTTCATCCTCGCCGAGCGCGGCCATCAGGTCCATACCCGCCGCCCGCTCCGTCTGATAGCTGGGCAGCGGCAAGCCTTCCGCATGGGGAAGGCGCTGCAGTCGAATGACCGCCTGGCGGGCATTCCTGGAAAACGGCATGTTCAGCATGGCGCGCTACTCCGCCGCCGCCGCGTGTCCGTGTCCGGTTTCGCGCAGAAAAGCGGCAGCACGCTGCATCAACTCCTCCGCGACGGCCTTTTTCGACATTTGCGGCCAGCTCTCCACGCCCCGCGCGGTGACGAGCTGCACCTGGTTGCTACTACCCCCCATAACGCCCCCCTTAAGTGATACGTCATTTGCCACGATCCAGTCGCAACCCTTCGCCGCCAGTTTTTTTGTGGCGTAGCCCAACACGTTCTCGGTTTCGGCGGCAAAGCCGATGACGAGAGGCGGGCGCAGCGATGCGTGCTTGGCAATCGTCGCCAGGATATCTGGATTCTCGACAAGAGCGAGAGCTGGTGCCTTGCCTTTTACACTTTTCTTAATTTTTTCGCCATTATTGGTAGCGGTCCGCCAATCCGCCACCGCCGCGGTGAAGACGCCGATGTCGGCAGGCAGCGCTTCCAGCGTGGCGGCCAGCATGTCGCGGGCTGTTTCGACGCGAATAACGCTCACGCCCTCCGGCGGCGCAATGCCGACCGGTCCGGAAACCAGCGTCACGCGCGCGCCGAGAGCCGCCGCCGCGGCAGCGATGGCATAGCCCTGCTTGCCCGAGGAGCGGTTGGCGATGTAGCGGATCGGGTCGATCGGCTCATGCGTCGGGCCGGCGGTGACCAGCACATGCGCGCCGGACAGCGGCAAGGCGCGTCCGTCCGCCAGCAGCAGCGGCGGCGGCGTCGAGGATCTCCGACGGTTCCGCCATGCGTCCGACGCCCCATTCATTACAGGCCATGGCGCCTTCGCCGGGGCCGACGAAGCGGATGCCATCGGCCTGAAGCTGGGCGACATTGCGCCGTGTCGCCGGATTCTCCCACATTTTCCAGTTCATCGCGGGAGCGGCGAGGATCGGCTTATTCGCCGCCAGCAGCACCGACGTTGCCAGATCGTCGGCCAGACCATGCGCCATGCGCGCCAGCAGATTGGCGGTCGCGGGCGCAATGATGATGATGTCGGCCTCGCGCGACAGGCGGATATGGCCGATTTCCGTCTCGTCCTTGAGGTCGAACAGCTCGGTGAAGACCTGCTCCTCGCTGAGCGTCGCGACGGATAGCGGCGTGACGAAATGCTGCGCGCCTCCGGTCAGCACCGCCCGGACGCGCGCGCCGCTTTCGCGGGCGCGGCGAATCAGATCGAGCGACTTATAGGCGGCGATGCCGCCGCCGATGATGAGCAGGATGGATTTGCCGTTCACGGGCCTTTCCCTAGCCCCTTCTTCGCAAAGGTGAATTCTACCTTATATCATAGAGCTGAACGGAGTTTGCCAGGGCAGCGCTTTGCCAGAACGCCGCGGCACGCTATGAAGATCCCGCTTGCGCGTCGGCAAACGCGCTCCCCGTGTTAGCCGCGGCGGCCCGACGACCAACGAGGAAGGACGATTTCATGAGCGAACAGATCCCTGAAATAGCCCTCAAGCCCTCGTCCGAAACAGCAATTGGAAGCACATGATCGAACGCGCCATGTTGGCCAGCCGCTGGGCTTTGATCGTGTTCTATTTCGGGCTGGCATTCGCGCTCGTGATGTACGGCGCCTCGTTCGCGTATAAATGCATAAAACTGGCGATGAATATTTTCGTCCTCTCCGACAATGAAGTCATTCTGGCGATGCTGGGGCTGATCGATGCGTGCCTGGTTGCGAGCCTCATGGTCATGGTGATGCTCACCGGCTACGAAAATTATGTCAGCCGCCTCGAGAGGGCGGAAGGCGAGTTGACCTGGCTCGGCAAGATCGACACGGGCAGCCTGAAGGTGAAAATCGCTTCGTCCATCGTCGCGATCTCATCGATTCATTTGCTTCAAGTGTTCCTCAACGCCGAACATTACGACAATCAGAAGATCATGTGGGCGACGCTGATCCACCTCGCCTTCGTCGCCAGCGCGTTTACCCTGGCTGTCGTGGATAAGATCGCGGTAGGCAGCAAGGCGAAGCTTTGATGCCAGCCATGCAAGGGCCACAGATCGCGTATCAACCTTTGTGAGCCTCTCATCATTGTTCGACCGCAGCCGATGCAGACGCCGCGAATATCCTCGCATACGTCGATGCAGGGAGAGGGGATTTTCTTGTATCTGCCCAAAGCGATCCTTTCCGATCCGCTACTGATGAACCCTATTTAGCAGAGCATCTTTCCAAAAGAAGCGTCGCATTTCTTTCGCGCGGCAAGGAAGCCTCGAGCGAACTGTTTTCGGCCTGAGAACGTTCCCGAGCAGTTCCGCAAACACTGCGTCCGCCATGCGCCGGCGCCGATCGTTGATGGTTCGTTTACCAGCGCCGCCATTTTGCAGCGGGACTTATCCCCGCCACCAAACCGTCGCGTATATTGACCCTGTTCTTGTTCCAGAGGGACGCGGGGGCTCGAGACCGGCTCGTCATCTGCGGAACGGGAATTGCGGTGCCTGAGGAATCCGCGGGGGATCTGGTTGGGTGGAAATGCCGGCCAGCCTCGCGGTGGGTGTAACGAACCCGCACTCAGGGGTTTGTAGGTTCTGCCGACCTGTTTGCTGGGATGCGCAGGTCCAAGGTCATGCGACGCATGTTTTGCGTAGCCGGACGGTGAACAAGGGTTCCCGATCCCCGCTGACCATGTCCGATAAAGGCGCGGAGACGAGCCAAAATACCACCGCGCGCGGGCAGCCGAGAGGCTGCACATTAAACAACTAGGACCAGCCTCACGGCGGCCCGCGCCGTCCCTCAACAGGGGCGGAAATGAAGGAGAATGCAGCAAAGCCTCGCGGGCGCGGCCCGGCGGGGGTATTGGTGTTTAGGCTGACGCAAGCAATATTGGGGGATCGACGATGGAGATGCTTGCAATTGCGGGGCTGGTGTTTCTTGGGGATTCACATCGTTCCTGCGACGCCGCTCCGCCGGACGGCGGTCACAGCGATCGGAGAGGGGCCCTTATACGGGCGCTGTTCTCGCTCGTCTCGCTCATCGTCATCTGGTGGTGGGTGCGCGCCTTCAACGCGACCCCGCCCGACCCGGTGCTTTGGGCCTTGCCGAATTGGTGGCCTTGGATCAAAGCCCTCATCCTCCTGGGCGCGGCGGTGCTGTTCGTCGCCAGTTTGTCCTCGCCAAATCCGACTTTGCCACGCGGCGGCGCGCTGCTCGAACGCCCCGATGTCGCGCAAGGGATTTTTGCCGTCACCCGCCATCCGCTGATGTGGAGTTTCGGGCTGTGGGGCATAACGCATCTGATCAGCCAGCCCAATTGGCGCGGCTTCTGGTTTTTCGGCCTGTTCGCGCTGACGGCGATCGGCGGCGCGGTTTTGCAGGAATGGCGAAAATCCGAAATTTATGGTGCGAGCTGGGACCGCTTTGCCGCAAAAACCTCGTTCATGCCGATGCTTGCCGTGCTGCAAGGGCGCGCCAGGCTCAGCATCGCCGAGATCGGCTGGTGGCGCATCGGCGTGGCGGTGCTGCTCTGGGCAATCATGCTGCGCTTGCATCCCTGGCTGTTCGGCGCCGCCCTCGCTGCCGGGTTTGACTTGACGGGAACTGGTGCGTTCTGCCGAAATCCATTCAAGGGCTTTGCGCTCCAGGCCTTTTCTATTATCTAACGGGCATGAGCACACCAAGCCAGACATTGAGGCCCGCCGCCGCACCCAAATCCGCCGTACCGGATGCTGCGGCCGATGGACCGCATCCGCAATTTCTCCATCGTCGCCCATATCGACCATGGCAAGTCGACCCTGGCCGACCGTCTGATCCAGATCTGCGGCGGTCTGTCTGCGCGGGAGATGAAGAGCCAGGTGCTCGATTCGATGGATATCGAGCGCGAGCGCGGCATCACCATCAAGGCGCAGACGGTGAGGCTCGACTACACCGCCCGCGACGGCAGGCAGTATCAGCTCAATCTGATCGACACGCCCGGCCATGTAGACTTCGCCTATGAGGTGAGCCGGAGCCTCGCCGCCTGCGAGGGGTCGCTGCTGGTCGTCGATGCGAGCCAGGGGGTCGAGGCGCAGACGCTCGCCAACGTCTATAAGGCGCTCGACAATAATCACGAGATCGTGCCGGTGCTCAACAAGATCGATCTGCCAGCCGCCGAGCCGGACCGGGTCCGCCAGCAGATCGAGGATGTGATCGGGCTTGATGCCTCCGACGCCATCGAGATCTCAGCGAAATCCGGCCTCGGCGTCGATGAAGTACTGGAGGCCATCGTGCACCGGCTTCCCGCCCCCCGGGGCGATCCGGACGGGCCGCTCAAGGCCATGCTGGTCGATAGCTGGTACGACGCCTATCTCGGAGTTGTGGTGCTGGTGCGCGTGGTCGATGGGAAATTGTCCAAGGGTCAGCGCATCAAGCTGATGGCGACCCGCGGCAGCTACATCGTCGACCGGGTCGGTATTTTTCGCCCGAAATCCGAGCTTCGCGATAGCCTCGACGCAGGTGAAATCGGCTTCTTCACCGCCGCCATCAAGGAAGTGGCAGACACCCGCGTCGGCGACACCATTACCGACGAGAAGCGGCCTGCCGCGAAGGCGCTGCCGGGCTTCCAGGACTCGCAGCCGGTGGTGTTCTGCGGGTTGTTTCCGGTGAACTCCTCGCAATTCGAGGATCTGCGCGAGGCGATGGGCAAGCTGCGCCTCAACGATGCCTCCTTCCAATACGAAATGGAGACGTCGGCGGCGCTCGGCTTCGGCTTCCGCTGCGGCTTCCTCGGCCTCCTGCACCTCGAAATCATCCGCGAGCGGCTTGAGCGCGAATTCAAGATCGACCTCATCACCACGGCGCCGAGCGTCATCTATCATCTCTACATGACCGACGGCACGATGCAGGAGATGCATAATCCCGCCGACATGCCCGACGTCATGAAAATCGACCGCATCGAGGAACCGTGGATCAGCGCCACCATCCTGGTGCCGGACGAATATCTCGGCTCGGTGCTGAAGCTGTGCGAGGACCGGCGCGGGCGGCAGAAGGACCTTTCCTATGCCGGCAGCCGGGCGCTTGTCGTCTATGAGCTGCCGCTGAACGAAGTGGTGTTCGACTTCTACGACAGGCTGAAATCCGTCACCAGCGGCTATGCGTCGTTCGACTATAAGATCATCGGCTATGAGCCGGGCGATCTGGTGAAAATGTCGATCCTGGTCAATGACGAGCCGGTCGATGCGCTCTCGATGGTCGTGCATCGCTCGCGAGCGATGCAACGCGGACGGGTGATGTGCGAAAAGCTGAAGGAGCTGATCCCGCGGCACTTGTTCAAGATCCCGATCCAGGCGGCGATCGGTGGCCGGATCGTTGCCCGCGAGACCATTTCGGCGATGCGCAAGGATGTGACGGCGAAATGCTATGGCGGCGACGTGACCCGCAAGCGCAAGCTTCTCGACAAGCAGAAGGAAGGCAAGAAGAAGATGCGCCAGTTCGGCCGCGTCGAGATCCCGCAGGAAGCGTTCATCGCGGCGCTGAAGATGGACGAGAATTGACCCAAGCCGCTTGCATGAGATGAGATGGAGCAATCGTAGGACCCCCATAAGTATAAATCCTAGTTCGTTGAAAAGTGGCAAATTTTCATTGAGTGAACACCAATTATACAATAAGCAAAGATAGTTGGTTCTTTCACTCAATTGGGCGTCATGAGTAAAATACGTCTGGCCCAGCACGGGGGCTATGTCTTCATCGTCAGGACTGCCTTGACGCCGGCGCAGGTCGGAATCGTCCAGGACAGTTTCAAGCGGATCGGTCCGCAAGCGGCGGAAGCCAGCCGCATCTTCTACGACGAACTGTTCCGCACTTCGCCTGAACTGCGGGCGCTGTTCCCCCAAGATATGTCGGCGCATAAGACGAAGTTCGTGCAGATGTTGGCGGGCATCGTCAGGAGCCTCGATCAAATCGCCGCAATTTCGGAAGAGATCGTCGACCTTGGGCGGCGGCACATGTCTTACGATATCGAGGACGATCATTACGCGATGGTCGGCGACGCTCTGCTCTGGACCCTCAACCGCATTCTCGGCGCGGAGTTTACACCGGAGGTCAGAGCCGCCTGGGAGGCGGCCTATGACATGATCGCCCGCGTGATGCAGGAGGGGTCTGAGGCAGCGCATACGACGGAAGGCTTCTACGCCGCGATTATTCGCAGCGTCATGACCTCGCAATACGGCATGCTGGTCGCACAGCCGGAAAAGAGACAGGTGCCCATTACACGCGACATCGAACGCGGCCAGATCGTCCGCTTTCCTTGATCGCCTTTGCGCGACATACGCGCGTGGAGTCATGGGGCTGCCGTAAGAGCATGTGTCAGCTTCGCCCTTCCGGAAACAGCTCGTTAACCTAATTCTAAGCAACTCTCCTTAAGGTTGTGCAATTGAGACGAACGCACCCGCGCTCGTCTTGGGTGTTCAGCACGCCGTATGCCGAATGTTCGGTGGGGCGTTTGGTGGGTTGCGTCGTGGTTGTTTTTGCGTCGAGCAGATCATTGAGGCGTGGCTGGCGGAATGCCTTGTGCGCCGCGGCGTCACTGTGTGGAGCGTTGCTGCTTTCGGGCTGCGAGTTGGGCTCGGGCGGCGGCGGATTTGGGCGGGAGGAAAGCACGAGGCTCGGGCCACGTGTCGTCGAACTTGGCCAACCCGTCCCCAAGGGCGGCGGCAGATATAAGGTCGGCTCACCCTATCGGCTGAACGGTCAGCTTTTCGTCCCGGAGGAGGTCAGGCGCTACGACACGACCGGTATCGCTTCCTGGTATGGCGAGATGTTCCACGGCAGGCGCACGGCCAACGGCGAGATCTACGATATGGAAGCGCTGACAGCCGCGCACCCTACCTTGCCGATGCCTTCGCTGGCGCGCGTCACCAACCTCCAAAACGGCCGCTCCCTGGTGGTGCGCGTCAATGATCGCGGCCCCTATGCGCGGGGCAGGGCAATCGATCTATCCTGGGCGGTCGCATCGCTTCTGCAGGTCCAGCGCGCCGGGACCGCCCCTGTCCGAATTCAGTATCTCGGCCCGGCGCCACTCAGCGGGGATGACAGCTATGAGCGCCAGGTGCTGGCACATCAGCCCTGGGCGGGGCCGCGTGTCGGCTTCGCCGCCTCTCCGGCTGTAGCCCTGCGCCGCCAGCGCTCCGCGAAGCTGCTTTATGGCGACGGCAATCAGGCGAGCAAGCGCCGGCATGGCACTCCCTGCACCGAGCCAGGCAGTCGCTCCGGTCGCGTTTGACACCAGACCAATCGCAGCAACCGGCGCCGCTCAACCGCATAAGACGGCCTACCTATCCCCACAGGTGAACGCTGCGTCGCCGGCCGCCGGCCACATATCGGCAGCGCAGCCAAGCCGCGCGCCCGTAACCGACCCGTCGCCCGGCAAAGGGACCAGTTTTGTCACCCCGCGCCAACAGGCCCTGGCGAGCGCCAAATCTCATCGGCAGCGGCCCGCCTATATCGAGGCCGGACTATTTCCCGATCAGCGCTTGGCCGCGCGGCTTGCATCGACGCTGACCGATCTGGCGCCGGTTGCGCTTGAACCGGAGACCATCGGCGGGGCGACCTTGCACCGGCTTCGCGTCGGGCCGTTCGCCAATCAGATGGATGCCGAAGCGGCCGTCGTGCGCATGCGGGCCGCCGGGCTCACAGGCGCGTATTTGCAGCCGGTGCCGGGCGGCTGAGCGCGGTCGATATCGGCAGGGTGAGCGCTGCGCGCCGGTCTGCGGCATTGATTTTTACGCCTTGCCGGCTAATAGTGCCTCCGCTCCGATTCCGCAAAAATTACCGTTCGTTGACCTTTCATGAATCTCACTTGCCGCCATCTCTGTTCAGGCTGGTTCCTGCTCATTTCGCTTTGCCTGTTTTCCGTACAGGCGCACGCCCAAATCGAGACAGAGGCGGATTATGCTTTCCTTCTCGATGCAGATACCCAGACCGTCCTCTTCGAGAAAAAGGCGGATGAGTTGATGCCGCCGGCGAGCATGAGCAAGCTCATGACGCTCGCCGTAGTGTTCGAGGCCCTGGAAGAGGGCAAGATTACGCTGCAAACCGAATTTCCCGTAAGCGAAAACGCGTGGCGGACCGGCGGCGCACCCTCGAGGACATCGGCGATGTTTGCGCCGCTCAAGACACAGGTGACCGTGGAGGATCTGCTGCAGGGCGTCATCGTGCAATCGGCGAACGATGCGTGCATTGTGCTGGCCGAAGGATTGGCGGGATCGGAAGATGCGTTTGCCCAGATGATGACAGAACAAGCAAAGAAGATCGGGCTCACCAAATCAACGTTCGGCAATTCCACCGGCCTGCCGCATCCCAAGCAGCTCATGACGGCGCGAGAACTGGCGAAGCTGGGTTACCACCTGATCACCAAATACCAGAAATATTATCACTACTTCCAGCAAAAGGAATTTCGCTACCGGAAGCATATCTTCCAAAATCTTAATCCACTGATCTATGCCAATCTTGGCGCAGACGGATTGAAGACAGGGTTTACTGAAGAATCGGGATACGGCATCGTCGGTTCGGCAGTCGACAATGCTAGGCGCCTGATCATCGTGCAGAACGGTGTGAAAACCCAGAGTGGCAGGAAGGATGAAGCGACCCGCATGCTTAATTGGGGATTCAAGAGCTTTGAAAAGTTCACGATTTTTAACCCCGATGAGATCGTCGGCGAGGCTGTCGTTTGGGGGGGCGAGCATCGCTATTTGAAGCTACGCGGCGATGGTGGTGGGGTGCGCATGCTGCTGCCCAAGAACATTAAGCAGCGTAAGATCCGTGGCGCGATTGTCTATCTCGGTCCCGTGATCGCGCCCGTGAAGGAAGGCGACCGCATAGGCGAATTGCGTGTTACTGCAGACAATGGCATCACAAGCGCGGCCCCACTCTTTGCCGCAGAATCGATCGAAAAATCCGGAATGATCCGGCAAGGATTTGACTTTATCTTAGCCGTATTCAACTCGGCTTTTGACAAGGTAATGGGCAAGCTCATGCGTCGTCACCATCAGGAGGAGTGACCGCTTGAAGCTTAGCCGGCGCGGGTCTATTTCCAAAGTCGGGCTTACCCAGAAGGGATAGGGGATCGGCGTGGCGGAAGGCAGGTTCATCACATTTGAAGGCGGCGAAGGTGCGGGCAAGAGCACCCAGGCCGAGTTGCTGCGCAAGAACCTGGCCGCGATGGGTGTGCAGACTTTGGTCACCCGCGAGCCCGGCGGATCGCCGCGCGCCGAAGCCATCCGGGCCGTGCTTCTGTCAGGCAAGGCCAAGCGCTTCGGACCGATGGGCGAGGCGCTGCTCTTCTATGTCGCGCGTGATTCGCATCTCGAACTCACTATCCGCCCGGCACTGGCGCGCGGCACGTGGGTGCTCTGCGATCGGTTCTACAATTCCACCCGCGCCTACCAGGGTGCAGCGGGCGGTGTCTCGATTGCCGCCATGAACGCGCTGGAGCGTATCGTCGTCGGGTCCACCAGGCCGGATCTGACGCTCATCCTCGATCTTCCACCGGAGGAGGGGCTGAAGCGCGTCGCCGCCCGCACCAATGCCGACGGGCAGGAAAAGGACCGCTTCGAAACGATGTCGCTCATTTTCCACCAGAATTTGCGCCAGGAGTTTCTTGAGATCGCCGAGGCCGAACCTTGGCGCTGTGCCGTTATCGATGCGAGCCGCCCGCCCGACAAGGTCGCGGACGACGTCTGGTCGGTCGTATCTCAACGTTTGCAGATCGTCTGAAGCCCGCGATGGCAAGGCAGCGCACCATCGATTCCGAATCCGAAGCGCCACCCGAGGCCGACCGGCTGGACGGGTGGCCGCACCCGCGCGAGACCGTTCAGGTTCTAGGGCATGAGGCCGCCGAAGCCATTTTCGCCGATGCAATCGGATCGGGTCGGCTGCATCATGCCTGGCTGATGAACGGCGAGCAGGGCATCGGTAAGGCGGCGTTCGCCTATCGCGCTGCGCGGTTCCTGCTTGCGCAAGAGGATCACCAGCCGCCGCCCGCACTTCGCTCTCTCGACGTAGCGGAAGGCTCGCGGACCACCCGCCAGGTTGCCAATCTTTCCCATCCCGGCATGTTGACAATCCGACGGGGCTGGGACGCATCGGGCAAGAAATCGCGCCAGAGCATCGCCATCGACGACGTCCGGCAATTACGCCACTTTCTCCAGCGCACCGCTGTAACGCCCTGGCGCGTCGTGATCGTCGACAGCGCCGACGACCTCAATCCCAATTCCGCCAACGCGCTGCTGAAATCGCTGGAGGAGCCGCCGGCGCGCACCGTATTCTTCCTGATCTCCTCATCGCCTGGCCGCCTTCTCCCGACGATCCGCTCGCGCTGCAGGACGATCCGCTTCGAGCCGCCTGCCCGATATGGCGCTTCGTGAGGCAGTGCTGGCCGCATGCCGCGGGATCAATCGCGATCCGCCCGATGAAGCGCAGCTCGGAAGACTCATTACAATTGCCAAGGGCAGTCCACGGCGGGTGCTGCAGCTCTTGGATGGCGGCGGGCTCGCACTTTACGAGACCGTCGTCACCTTGCTTGAAAGCCTGCCGCGCCTTGATCGCGCGGCGCTGCATAAGCTCATCGCCCTGACGTCGCCGCGCGACGGCGTTGCTCACGCCGTCGCGTTCAATCTGCTGGAGGAAGCGATCGCCGCAGTCCTGCGCACCCGGGCGTCTGGGCTTAGCGCAACTCAGGAGTTTCCCCAACTGCGCCGTTTCCCCGGCATTGTTGCCCCAGACAGTCTTGCGGATTGGGCCGAGCTGTGGGAAACAATCCGCGATGCACGCGGCGAAGCCGAGCGGCTCAACCTCGACAAAGCGGCCCTGACGCTCATGGTGTTCGAAAAGCTCGAAAGCCTCAGCCGCAAGGGCGCTCGCTCCTAGAGCGCGATCTGGAAAACCCCGTTCCTGCGACGCTAGGGATGGAGACTGCTTTCCCGAAATCGCGCGAAACGAGAAGACGCTCGGCTCGCGACACCCTAACAGCGGATGCCGACAGCCATGACGGAAAAGCCGTCCTTTTATATCACCACTGCCATTTCCTACCCAAATGGCGACCCGCATATCGGGCATGCCTATGAGTTGATCGCGACGGATGTCATCGCCCGATTTAAGCGGCTCGATGGCTATGACGTTTTCTTTCTGACCGGTGTCGACGAGCACGGGCTGAAGATGAAGCAGACCGCAGCCAAGGAGGGGATAACCCCTGGTGAGCTCGGCGAGCGCAACACCAAGCGCTTTCGCGCCATGGCCGAGGCGTTGAACATCTCATACGACGATTTCATCCGCACCACGGAGCCTCGCCATCATGCCGCGGTCGCGGAAATCTGGCACCGCATGCAAAACCAAGGCGACATCTATCTCGACGCCTATGCTGGGTGGTACTCGGTACGCGACGAGGCTTTCTATGCTGAGGATGAGACCAGGCTGCGCGAGGATGGGGTGCGCGTCGGCCCGCAGGATACGCCCGTGGAGTGGACGGAGGAGGAGACTTATTTTTTCCGCCTTTCGGACTATGAAAACAAACTGCTCCGCCATTACGAGGACAACCCGGATTTCATCCTGCCACCTGAACGCCGCAACGAGATCGTCAGCTTCGTCAAGGGTGGACTGAAGGATCTGTCGGTTTCGCGCACAACGCTCGATTGGGGAATTCCGGTGCCGGATGCACCCGGCCATATCATCTATGTCTGGGTCGATGCGCTGACCAACTACATCACCGGCGTCGGCTTCCCGGATGAGAAGTCGGCCCAGTTCAGCAAATATTGGCCGGCCGACATCCACATGATCGGCAAAGACATTACACGCTTCCATGCGGTCTATTGGCCAGCATTCCTGATGTCGGCTGGGCTGCCGGTGCCGAAGCGGATTTATTCGCACGGCTTCCTCAATGTGCGCGGCGAGAAGATGTCGAAGTCGACCGGCAATGTGGTCGATCCCTTCGAAATGGCCGAGCGTTACGGCGTCGATCAGATGCGCCATTTCTTTCTGCGAGAGGTGCCGTTCGGGCAGGATGGCAGCTACAGCCACGAGGCGATCGTCAACCGCACCACGGCAGATTTGCCAAACGGCCTCGGCAATCTGGCGATGCGCTCGCTGTCCATGATTGCCAAGAACTGCGACGGGCGTATCCCCGAGCCAGGTGCTTTCACGGATGCCGACAAGGCGCTGCTTGCAGCCGCCGACGGCCTGATCGATGTGGCGCGTGAGGCGATGGAACGTC
The DNA here is from genome assembly GCA_963731855.1 of uncultured Alphaproteobacteria bacterium. Lineage (GTDB taxonomy): Bacteria > Pseudomonadota > Alphaproteobacteria > Rhizobiales > Rhodomicrobiaceae > R-RK-3. The sequence continues at coordinate 38,507 of CAVSXH010000013.1, forward strand.
AGGCCATCACCCGGATGCTGGAGGCGGTCTGGCAAGTCGTAGGCGACGCCGACCGCTATTTCGCGGCTGAACAGCCATGGGCGCTGAAGAAGACCGATCCCGCACGCATGGGCACGGTGCTTTACGTCACCGCGGAAGTTGTGCGGCAAATCGCCATTCTGGTGCAGCCGACCATGCCTGCGGCCGCGCAAAGGCTTCTGGATCAGCTCGGCTTCAACGGTTCGCAGGATTTTACGCGGCTTGGCGCCGGCGGGCGCTTGCAGCCCGGCGCGGCGCTCGGGCCTTTGCAAGCGGTGTTCCCGCGCTATATTGAGCCGGAGGCGAACGCCGCTGAATGATGTGAGTCCCCTTATGCTTGTCGACAGCCATTGCCATCTGGATTTTCCCGATTTCGAGAGCGAACTCGATCAGATCGTTGCGCGAGCGGAGGCAGCCGGCATCGACGCGATGCTGACCATCTCCACGCGCGTGCGGCAGTTCGCGCGCATTCAGGGGATTGCCGAGCGTTTTGCCAATGTGTGCTGCTCGGTAGGCACTCATCCGCACTATGCGTCGGAGGAGCGCGACATCCGGCTGGAGCAAATCGTGGAGCACGCCGCGCATCCTAAGGTGGTGGCGATAGGGGAGGCCGGGACTCGATTATTTCTACGAGAACAGCGCCATTCCCGACCAGGAGCAAGGCTTCCGCTTGCAGATCGAGGCGGCGCGCTTAACCGGATTGCCGCTCGTCATCCACAGCCGCGACGCAGATGAGCATACCGGCCGCATTCTGGAAGAGGAAATGGCGAAGGGCCCGTTCGGCGCGGTGCTGCATTGCTATACCGGCGGCGCGGCGCTGGCACGGCGCGGCGTGGAACTGGGGCTGTACGTATCCTTCTCCGGCGTACTGACCTTCAACAAATCGGACGAACTGCGCGCGGTCGCGGCGCAGGTGCCGCTTGACCGGCTGCTCGTCGAGACCGATGCGCCCTATCTCGCGCCCATGCCGATGCGCGGCAAACGCAACGAACCATCCTACGTGCGCCACACTGCAAGCGTCCTGGCGAAGGTCAAAGGCGTCACTGAAGCCGAGATCGCGCGTGCAACGACACAGAATTTCTTTCGCCTGTTCACGAAGGCCGATGGGCTTGTGGCCACGCACGCCCGTTCGGCCGCATGACCCTGCGCTTCACAATCCTGGGCTGCGGCTCGTCGCCGGGCGTGCCGCGTATCGACGGCAATTGGGGCGTTTGTGACCCCGCCAATCCGCGAAACCGCCGTCGCCGCTGCGCCATGCTGGTGGAGCGTTTCGCCGGCGAAAAGCGAACGGCGGTGCTGGTCGACACCGGACCGGACCTGCGCGAGCAGATCCTTGATACCGGTCTCGAATGGGTCGACGGCGTGCTGTACACCCACGATCACGCTGATCATACGCACGGCATCGACGATCTGCGGATTCTTGCCTATCGGGGCCGGCGCCGGATCGATCTCTATTTCGACGGCGTGACCAGTGCGATCCTGCAGCGGCGCTTCGACTACTGTTTCGTGACACCGCAGGGGAGTTCCTATCCGCCGATCGTGAAGGCGCACATCATTCATCCCGGCGAGGCGGTTGTGGTCGAAGGCCCCGGTGGCGCGATTGAGGCAATGCCGTTCGTCCAGCGTCACGGCGAGATCAACTCTTTGGGATTCCGTTTCGGCGGGCTCGCCTACTCCAGTGATCTGCATGATCTGCCGGAGGCGAGCCTGCCCGTACTTGGCCGACCTGGATATCTGGATCGTTGATGCGCTTCGCTATAAACCGCACCCCAGCCACTTCTCCGTCGAGGAGGCGCTCGCCTGGATCGAGCGGGTGCGTCCGAAGCGCGCCATCCTCACCCATATGCACATGGATCTGGACTACGAAACATTGCGACGCGATTTGCCCGAGGACATCGAGCCCGCTTACGACGGCATGCGGTTCGAGCTGCCGTGCTGAGCCATCTTCAGCCTCCTGCAATTGCCGCCCGCACGCACTCGCGTCGCTCAGCGTTCTGCCGCAACCGCGTCGGCATCTGAATTCCCAGCTCCTGGACGCGGCAAAGGCACGGTCGGCTCGAACAACGTCGAGAAGCGCCATCCGAACGTGTAGGAAAAAATCAGGAACGCGACGACGCAAATGCCGATGTCCAGCATGCGGTGAATACCTCATGAGCTCATCGAGGGTGCTCGCAAAAATTGAATCCGTGATGAAGCTCCCGTCCTTGGTGCTGAGCACGACCGCAGCGAATACATTATTTGCAGCATGGATCCCGCATGGAACCTCAAGCCCGTCATCCAAGACGGCGGCGATGCCGAGCAGCACACTCACCGCCAGATAGCCCAGAAATCCCTTGGTGTAATCCGTATGGAATTCCGGATTTGCGATGTGCATGAACGTAAAAATCAAAGTCACAAGAATGAAGGGCGCAATTTTATTCCGGAACAGAAGCGAAATGCCTTGCATGCAGATAACCACGGAAGAAGACTTCCTCCAACGTCGTTTGAATCGGTATCAGCAGGAGACCGATGGCGAGCAGTGGCCAAAAAGCCGACGGATTAAACTGGTAGGTATAGGAACCGGCAGGCAGAACCAGGAAAGTCGTAGCCACAGCGATCAGGAACCAGACCGCAAAGCCTAGCCACGCACGCCGCCAATCGAAACGTCGCCGGCCCGTCATAACGCTCCGCAGCGGTTTCTTGTGCAATCGGGTGATGAGGAAGCATAGCGTGGCGAACCCAAGCACGAATGGGATCAGCGCCAGGAAGAGAAACAGGTTTCGATCCAGATCGGGATGAATCGCGAGCTTCGTGACATCCAGGTCGTCGATCCCAAGCCGCGCCGCCTCACGGTTCGCAAATATGATCAGCGGAATGTGCCCAATCAGCCAAAAAAGCACGGTCAAAAGGATGGTGAGAAGCCACCGCCACCACTGATTCAGTCCCTGATATGCGTTCTGAAAGAACATTCCAGCGAGCCCCCATCTTCATTCCGAATGCAACGGTCGCCGGGCTGGTTCGTTTCAATCCTCGGCCGTGATCACCGCGCCATGTGTGTCGCAATCCGGGGATGTCAGCTCCAAAATCAAAGGCGCGAGAGCTTGCGGCGGTTTCAACTTGCTGCGGTCCTCGCCTGGATAGGCTTCGGCGCGCATGGCGGTACGGGTCGGGCCGGGGTCAAGCAGGTTGACCCTCAGAGCTGTCGTTTCGACCTCGGCGGCATAGGTTTTCACCAACGCTTCGAGTGCGGCTTTCGATGCGGCGTAAGGTCCCCAATAGGCCCGGATCTTGCGTGCCGCGCGTGAGGTAACGAAAACAGCCCGCCCTGCCGCGGAACGGCGCAGCAGCGGGTCGAGCGTCCTGATCAGCCGCCAATTCGCCGTCAGATTAATGCTGAGTACTTGCTCCCATTCCTCGGTCGGCATGTGACTGAGCGGCGAGAGTCGGCCCAAGATGCCGCCCGCCGCCACGAGGACGTCCAGCCTTTGCCAACGCTCATATAGGCTGGGGCCGAGGGCGTCGATCTTATCGCCATGCGACAGGTTGAGCTTCAGGATCGAGGCGGTGCCGCCCATGCTGCGAATCTCGTCGTCCACTTCTTCCAGCGCACCCGCCGTGCGCGCCGACAAAATGACGTGCAGGCCTTGTCCGGCAAGTGCGATGGCCGCCGCCCGCCCGATGCCGCGCGAGGCGCCCGTCACCAGGGCGACGCGCTGGTTTTGAGGAGTATCGTTCATTCCGCCTTGATAGACGATGGCGGCGCAGAATCAAGCAGCCATGAGATCGCGGCTGATCCGGTAGCCCCGAATACCCACCCACTCCCTCCGCGCCTGCTGCAAGTCAGTGCGTCGTGCGCGTCAGAGCGGTGCGTGCGGCGTCGACGACCTCGTCGGCGATGCGCGCCTGTCCTTCGGCGGTGGGATGGAACGCGCCGCCATAGGTGCCGGCGAGAAACACTTGGAACGGCGTCCAATATCGGCGGGCAAGCGTCTTGATCGCTCCGGTGTATAGGCCGCTGCAATTAGAGCCGAAGCTGGAAATGTTATCCGCATGCATATTGGAGATCAAAAATGCATCGTTCGGCGTGCGGAACCACCGCTTGCGGGAAGCATAGGGCGGGTAGAGCGACGGTTTGTATGGCGTCCAGGCATTGTCTTTGAGCCGTGGGAAGCTCAGCGTTTCAGCCGGACTGTTGCCGCTTGTCGCACAAAGGCCATGCGAAAGAAAATCCTTGCGGAAACCATCCACATAGACCCAGTTCTGTCCGGCAAACGAGGCAAGACTCCGATTGAGTTCGGTGGCAAAGGCCTCCGCCTTGCCCACTTTCGCCGCATCGAGCTGGAAAGGCGGAAAAACATCCATGCCCTTCGTTCCGCTGCAGGCGCTCATCCCGTCGCTGTCATAGCCCATATTGGGATAGCCCGTCAGAATGACCTTGCGGTCCCCAGCTGTCCCGCTGCCGACACCGAGGAAAAGGTCAAGCGAGTATCGCAGGCCTTCAAAGCGCCGTTTCACCAATTCGAGCCGTGTGCGCGCATGGTCCACGCCATAGACCGAGTTCAGGTGCCTGCCGAGTGTGCGATAGATGCTCTGCTCGCTCAAGAGGCTGTCGGAGACGAGGGGCACAAAGCCGACATCGTTGCCGCCGACCGAGAGCAGCACCAGATCGACCGGGCGTTTCAAGGCGGGGCCTTGTGCGCTGCCCTCCTGTGAGCAGCGGGTAATGCGCATCTCTTTTTCGCCGCGGCTACGCAGCTCGGGCATCCGATCGATAATCGCGGAAGGCATGGGCGCGCCCCGCGTTACGGATTTGCAGAGTGCCTCGGACATCGCCGACATCTGTGAAAGCACAAGGAAATTTTCCCCCGCGGTGCATTCACGCACCGGCGTACGCAATAAGATGCCTTCGGCGATTTCCGCGCCGCTGCAGCTATAGCTGATGAAGGTGATGGCGCGTCTGGGATCCTCTATGGCCAGTTGAAGAGCAGTTCGAAGCTGATGAGAGTAGAGTGAGCGATGGCATTCGCGGTCCCACCAACGTGCACGCTCCTTGCGGAAATCAGGGCCATTGAGCGCTTTCCAATCGCCCTTGCGTGCCGGATAGCCATCCAGCTTGGCCTTGGTCGAGGTCGCGGCGATATCCACCACGCCGTAATCGAATGCGCGGCTGTCACTGAGAGTGACGGGGTGATCGGGATTGCCCTCTCCCGCGCCGAAGGAGTCCCCATGCTGATCACCAGCATGTCCCGGATTCTGATATCTAGAGGCTTTGCCACGGCGGAGCCTGAGCGCGCGACGGTGAGACGCCCGCCGGCGGGATAGGGGATATCGAACGTCACCTGCCCTTCGCAAGGGGCGCTCTTGCGAGCAATAACAGCCCCTTGCGGCCGGTGAGCTGCCAGTCGCATGTCCCACCCTCGGCATCCGGCACGAACAGCTCCCAAAGGCTGTTCGCTTTTACGAGGTTGGCCACAATCCTGTGGCTCTTCGGGAGCACGTAATCGGCACAAGCGTCATACCGGTCGGTATTCTGGTTGTAGCAGGTGTCGTTGAACATCTCGTCCGCCCACCCGCGACCGCCAAAGCGCTTGGCCAGCTTGCGTTCCGCAGCAAGGATCGGTGACTGGCGCTCCAGCACGGACAGGCTTTCAAAGATCTCGCGGTGCAACCGAGTATGCTCCGGCTTGCGGAATAGCCGGAAAGGGTTTTCCAGCTGCCACTCGATGCGGCCTTCCGCGCTGGCTTCGGAAAGCGGCATCACGCCGTGACCAGCGCCGCCATCACGCAATAAAAGACTGCCCGGCTTTCATCGTGCCCCCACTCGACATCATGGCCCTTGGGCTGTCTTAACCATGAACAGAGCGCGACCGCAATGTTGCACGGGGCAATATACCCATGCCAACGCGGTTCACCGCGCGATGCGGCGCGAGGCGTCTGACGCGCGAAAGCGCGGCTGTCCGCTAAAGCGTCGGTGGTCGAGCGTCCGGTGACGGTGAGGCGAGGCGCATATTTCGGTGCGGATCGCGCCACCGCCGCCATTCGGGACTTGATCGCCCTGGCTCTTCGCATAGGCACCGGCCTTGCGGGCCTCCGCGCTTGGAAGGCGCGCTTGTCTCGGCTCCGGACAGCGCATGCTGGGCAAGCTGCACTGCGATGGCCTTCTGCAGCGACTCCACAGCGGGCGGTTGCTCGTCACTCGGCGTGCCTCGGATTGCGATGCCTTCCTCGCCGAAGGCTTCGATGATCCCGATGCGCAGATCCGTGCGTAGTGCGAGCGACTTGGTAATATCGTAAGCATAAGCGAACAGCTTGAAATTGAGCCCGTCGGAGGCGAAATCCTCGAAATAGACGTAAGGCTCCGGGTTGGTCATCACCTGCGGATGCGACTTGGCTACTTTCAGCAGAACGTCCCTGACCTGGCGCGGATTGCTGCCATATTGGACGCTGACCGGGATGACGATCCGGCCGCTGTAATTATGCAGCGTCCAGTTCTTCACCTTTTCGGAAATGAAGTACGAATTCGGGACAAGCACATTGGCGCGGTCGAAGGTCTCGATCTCGGTCGAGCGCACGCTGATCTTGCGCACAAGTCCCTCTTCGCCGCCGACGACCACCCAGTCGCCGACCTTTATGGGCCGCTCGACCAGCAGGATGATGCCCGAGACGAAATTGTTCACGACGCCTTGCAAGCCCAAGCCGATACCGACCGAAAGCGCACCGGCGATGAGCGCGATGTTGGACAGGTCGAGGCCCGCATAGGATATGGCGAACAGCGCCGCGACGCTGATGCCGAGATAACCGACGCCCGTTCGAATGGAATGGCGCGCGCCTCCTGAAATTCCGGCCGGAGCCAGAATTCTATCGTCCAACCAGTTTTGAAACAGCCTCGCGACAAGATAGCCGAGGGCGAAGACAACGAGCAGAGGCCAGGATCGCTGCGACGGAAATCTCCGTGTTGCCGATCCTGAAGCCGAAGAACAGCGCATTGCCCCACTCGCCGATATCCTTCCAGTCGAAACCCCATTGCAGGAGGATGAAAGGTAAGGTGCATAGCAGCACGGCCGATTTCAGCAGCAGCGTGACCGGCAAGCGCGAGCTGCTCGCGGCGGCGCTGATCGAAGCTGGCCTGGTCCTTGAGCCATCGGCCCGGCTTGGCTTCTTCATCGCCCAGACTGAGGCCGAACGCATCGACCCAGATGAGCAGCAGATACATGACCGAAAGGGTCGTGCCGGTCACGATGAGCTGGGCGGAAATGAAACGCGCCAGCCCGATATATCCCGTCAGCGCAGCCGCCAGGATGAGCGCCGCGATCCCCCACAAGGGCCTTCGCAGCTTGCTGATCCAGGCAAATTCGGAAACCCCGGCAACGGTCGGGGCGTTGCGCGCCGTCCGCAAGATCGCAATGACCAGCCCAGCGATGATAATCGCGGAGACGCAGTTCTGCGCGACCGAAAGCGTAAATGGTGCATTCGCCACATAGCGGATCGTCGCCAGGAGAAGCGTGATGACTATAGACGGACGCCAGCGCTACCACCAGCCAGCGAATGCGCTCGGCTGCCTCGTTGGACATCGGCAACAGGCGCCAATGGGGCGAGCGCGGCGCCAGGGCGGTCGTTACAAGAGCGGCAACTGCGGCGACGATCAGGGTGGATCGCATTGCGGAATAGGCAAGGCGATCGATGTCGTCAGGCATCAGACCTTGCGACTTCATCCCATAGTAGAGGAAGGCGGAGGTTGCTGCATAAGGAAGCACGCGCAGCAGGATGACCCATGCGGCCGATGTCGCGCGTTTCCAGATCGGGGGTTCCGTTGGCTCGGTCCAGGATCGGAAATGTTTGATGCCACGATGCGAAACATAAGCGGTGGCGCCGGCCAGCAGCATCGCCAGGACAAGTAGTTGAACGATGTCCAGCCGCCGATCCGTGTGCTCCCACCAGCCCGCCACAGTGTCGCCAGCCTTCTGCACGGCATAGCTGAGCTGGGATGGAGCGTTGATCCACGTATCGCTCTCGTGAGCGTCCGGGACGCGTTCGAAGAGGCGGCTGGCGAACCTCTTGCGCCGGATATCCTGCACGTGGCTCGCGATCTGGTTGGCGCGCAGGCGTGTCGATTCGGCGATGTTCCTTGCGGCGCTCAGGCTGCCGAACGCCTTTTCCAGCTCGGCGCGCTGACTTGCGACCGCCTCCGGCTCGCCTGTGGCCGGCGCGGCTCCCAGATTATCGACCTGGGCCTTTGCCGCATCCAGTTTCGGCGTCAATGCGTCGACGAATTGGTCGATCTCTTCCCGCATAGCTTCAAGCGTGCGCCGCACCTTGTCGAGCTGGGTGTAAGGCAAGGTCGGGGTATTCAGCGTCTGGTCCAGCTCGTCGAGCGTTTTCGCCCATGCCTCCATCGTGGGCGCGGCTTGCAAGCCCGTCGCGCGGTCGACGATGGAGAAGTCTGGCGTTGCTGGTTTTGGGGTCTCAGCAGCGGGAGCAGGCGCACACCGCTTGCGGCGGCGCTACCGGAGCCGCCTCGGTTTGCGCAAACTGCGTGTTCCAGGCATCCGCTTTCATGGGAGGCGGGGTGAGCTGGAGCTGGGCTTGCGCGCTTCCTACGCAGGCCATCACAAATAGCGGCAGCAGCGTCGAAAGAGACATTTTCTGTTTGCGATGAGCCATGCGCCTGTCTGTCCCGCTACAACGCTTGCCCAGCAAGTTGCAACTCCTGAGTTTAAGAACGGCAGCTTAGAGCGCGGATATGGCGCTAATATGTGGCGAAAACGGAGCTTTTTGCCGCGCAGCGCCACATTGATGCCGCGCCCATTCCATATTCAGAGTGCACCTGCGAGCCGTCCATGTCGGACCTGCTCGCCCCGCTTCGGTTGTTGCGCGGTCCGATCATCCTTAGCATCAACGCGGGCGACCGGCGACGCTTGTCGTTCGAGCTGTGGATTTCCCACTGGAGGCGACGCTGACAGGGCAGAGCCGTTCGCGTGGCGAATGGCGCTCCGAATGCATCGGAAAACGCGGCTCGTACCAGCTACATTAATATCCTCGACATCGCTTTATTCCGTAATCAGTAGCGCCTGGTCGCCGCGAAGGAATTGCGGCGTCGCTCCGTAACAGCTGTTGCATGACGGCGGATTTTCTATTTTCGTGCCCGTGAAGCTTAAGGCGAACCTGTCCGTGAAAAGAGTTCTGCCCGCGTTGATCCTTATCCTCATGACCTGTGCGGCAGTCGCGTTGATCTATAAGGATAAGATTTTTCCGAAGCCTCCCAGCGAAGTTGCCGATGAAGAGAGCCGCCGGGACGGGCGGAGGTGGGCGGCGTTCGCGCCGGGGCGGCGGTGATCCAAACCGGCCGGTAACGGTGCTGGCTGTCGCGGCCAAGACCGCCGATGTTCCCGTCTATCTGAATGGCGTTGGCACGGTGCGGGCTTATAATTCGGCGGCTATTCACGCCCAGGTCGGCGGGAGGTTGATCGAGGTCGACTTCGCGGAAGGCCAGAACGTCAAAAAGGGCGACGTGCTGGCCAGGATCGACCCGGCGACCTATCAGGCCGCCTATGATCAGGCGATCGCCAGGAAGGCGATGGACGAGGCGGTTTTGGCCAATGCGCGTAACGATCTGAGGCGATACGAGGAGCTGGAGAAATCCAGTTACGGCTCGGTGAAGCAGGCGGATACGCAGCGCGCCCTGGTCGCGCAGACGGAAGCTCAGATACGCCAGGATCAGGCCCAGATCGATAGCGCCAAGACCAATCTGGATCTGACCACCATAAGAGCGCCATTCGACGGGCGAGCGGGCATGCGGGAACTCGACATCGGCAATCTGGTCACGCCGGGGGACGCGGACGGGATCGTCGTCGTCGCCCAGCTTCAGCCGGTTTCGGTTTTTTTCACACTGCCGGAGACGTTCGTCGGCGATCTCGTCGAGGCGAAGGCGCGCCGGGCAGGTGGCGCATTATCGCTTCGGTTGGTGGCAGGACCGTAGGTGAGGGCACATTGGAGGTGATCGACAACCGTATCGACCAAAGCACCGGTACGGTACGGCTGAAGGGCGCATTTCGCGAATGAAAAGCTAAGCCTCTGGCCGGGGCAGTTCGTCAATATTCGACTGCATCTGCGAACATTGCCGGGCGCCACGGTGGTTCCGTCGGCGGCGGTCCAGCAGGGCGCATCCGGCCGCTTCGTCTACGTCACGCAACCGGGGAATACGGTGAAGTTGACCAGTGTGGAGGTGACGCAGGAAAGCCAGGATCTGGCGGTGATAGCCAAGGGGATAATGCCCGAAGAGTGGGTCGTAACCAGCGGTTTCGCCAATTTGCAGGACGGCTCGAAGATCACCCCGACTTATCAGGATTGGCCGGCCACCACCACGCCCGAGGCCGCCGATGCCGCAACGGGCGAAACGCCCGCCGCAGCGCCTCCGGAAGAGCGTAAGCCGCGCCGGCATCGCCGAGATCGGCTCGGGCATCAATTCCGGCGAAAAAGATGACCGCAGCGCCGCCGCGCAGGGACAAAGCGGACCTGCACAATGAACATTTCCGCTCCTTTCATCGCCCGGCCCGTCGCCACATCGCTGCTGGCGACCGCGGTGCTGCTTGGGAGCGCGCTGGCCTATATCAATCTGCCGATTTCCTCGCTGCCGCAGGTCGATCTTCCCGGTTATCCAGGTGACTACCCAGCTTCCCGGCGCAAGCGCTGAGACCATGGCAGCGCTGGTCACCGCGCCGCTTGAGCGCAAACTCGGCCAGATACCGGCGCTGACGACGATGAGCTCGACAAGCTCGCATGGGCTGAGCCAGGTGACGCTGCAATTCGCGCTCGACCGCGACATTAACGCTGCGGGTCAGGACGTGCAGTCCGCCATCAGTTCGGCGGAAGGCGATCTGCCGGATGGACTGCCCTATCCGCCGACCTATGCCAAGGTCAACCCGTCCGACCCGCCGATCGTTACCCTGGCACTGACGTCCGAAAACGTCTCGATGGAGCGGCTGAGCGATCTGGCCGATACCTTCATGACGCCCCGCCTCAGTCAGGTCGAGGGCGTCGGTCACGTCACGGTGCAGGGCAATATGCGGCCCGCAATTCGCATCCAGGCCGACCTGTCCCGGCTCGCCGCTTATGGGATCAGCCTGGAAACCGTGCGCGGCGCGATCTCGGAGGCGAATGTTTCAGGCGCGAAGGGCACGCTCAACGGCGCGCAGAAGGCGTTCACCATCGGCGCCAACGATCAGCTCGAAAGTGCCGACGCTTACCGCGATGTCGTCGTCGCCTATGCGAATGGTTCGCCCATACTTCTGCGCGATGTAGCGAAAATCGTTAGCGGCATCGAGAATGTACGCGCCTCGGGCCGCTACAACGGCAAGCCCGCGATCGTCATAGACGTGCAGCGCCAGCCCGGTGCGAATATCGTCGCCACGGTCGATCGCATGAAGGCGATGCTGCCGCAGCTCGAACGAGGGCTGCCGGCCGGCGTTCGCGTCGAACTGGTCGCCGACCGGACAGCGACGATCCGCGCCTCGGTGCGCCGAGGTGCAGTTCACGCTCGTGCTTAGCGTCGGACTGGTCATCCTGGTGGTGCTGCTGTTCCTGCGCACGCTGAGCGCGACCTTCGTCGCCGGGGTGACGCTGCCCTTGTCGCTTGCGTCGGCCTTCGGGCTGATGTGGTATGCCGGTTTCAGCCTCGACAATCTGTCGCTGATGGCGCTGACCATCGCCACCGGCTTCGTCGTCGACGACGCCATCGTCATGATCGAGAACATCGTCCGCCATATCGAGCGCGGCGATCCGCCGATGGTTGCGGCGTATAAGGGTGCTGGTGAGATCGGCTTCACCATCATCTCGCTCACCGTCTCGCTGGTCGCGGTGTTCATCCCGCTTCTGTTCATGACCGGCATCGTCGGCAGGCTGTTCCAGGAATTCGCGCTTACCCTGACCATCGCCGTCGTCGTCTCCGCCATCGTCGCCCTTACCTTGACGCCGATGATGTGCGCCCGGCTGCTGCGGCCTGCCGCGCCGCGCCGGAAATCCTGGCTCGGCCGGGCGGCGGAGGCTCCGCTTGGCGCGATGCAATATGTCTACCGCGTGTCGCTTGACGCGGTGCTCCGCCATCAAGAGCCTGATGCTGCTCGTCACCGCCGCGACGCTGGCGCATGACGATCGCGCTCTACATCGCCATCCCGAAAGGCTTCCTGCCGGACCAGGATACCGGATTCCTCACCGCCGAGACGGATGCCGCGCAGGATGTGTCGTTCAGCCGGCTCCAGGCGTTGCAGGATCAGGTCGAAACGGTGATCCGCCGCGATCCCGGATGTGGTCGGCGTCGTGTCGGTCGTCGGGGTCGGCACCACCAACAGCGCGCCCAATATCGGCCATTTCGCCATCACGCTGAAGCCGAAGACGGAACGCGATGGCGAGCGCCTCCGAAATCATGCGGCGGCTCGATGCGGCGGCACGCGGGCTGCCCGGCATCAATGCCCATTTCCAAGTGGTGCAGGACATTCAGATCGGCACCCGCAAGAGCCGCACCCAATATCAATATGTGTTGACCGGCACGGAGCCGGCTGTATTCTCGGAATGGGCCGGCAAGATGCTCGCCGCGCTGAAGGCGAGGCCGGAACTGGCCGATGTCGTCCACCGACCTGCAGGAAGGCGGGCCTGCCCTGGTGATCAAGGTGGACCGGGTGGCGGCGGGGCGGCTCGGCGTCTCGATGCAGGACGTGAACAACGCGCTCTATAACGCCTTCGGCCAGCGTCAGATTTCCACCATCTTCGGGCAGGCGAACCAATATCGGGTGGTGCTCGAGGCTGATCCCGCGCTGCAAACCGACCCGGCGATCCTGGAAAGGCTGTTCGTGCCGGGGACGGGCATCTCGGCGATTGCGGGCGCTACCACGGCGCAGACACAAGTGCTGGGTAGCGCCAACCAGGTTCCGCTCTCGTCCTTCGCGACCGTCGAGCGCACGACGAAGCCGCTCGCGATCCAGCGCGTGCAGCAATTCCCGGCGGCGACGATCAGCTTCAATCTCGCGCCGGATACGTCCCTCGATCAGGCGGTGGACGCGATCAACGAGGCGACCGCCTCAATCGGCATGCCCTCCTCGTTCACCGGCAGTTTCGAGGGGGCGGTGCAGGAATTCAACGCCTCGATGGCGAGCCAGCCTCTGCTGATCCTCGCGGCCATCATCGTCATCTACATCGTGCTGGGCGTGCTCTATGAAAGCTTCATTCACCCGTTCACCATCCTGACGACGCTGCCTTCGGCAGGCATCGGCGCGCTGGTGGCGCTGCAATTCTTCGGCCTGGAGTTCACCTTCGTCGCGCTTATCGGCATCGTGTTGCTGATGGGCATCGTGAAGAAGAACGCGATCATCATGATCGACTTCGCCCTGGATGCTCAGCGCGAGCGCGGCATGGCGCCGTTCGATGCCATCCGCGAGGCCTGCCTGCTGCGTTTTCGGCCGATCATGATGACCACCTTTGCCGCGCTGTTCGGTGCGATCCCGCTGGTGCTCGGCCATGGCCCCGGCGTCGGAATTGCGCGATGCCGCTCGGCATCACCATCATCGGCGGTCTGCTGCTCAGCCAGCTTATTACGCTTTACACCACGCCCGTCATCTATCTGGCGATGGACCGTTTGAAGGACAGATTCGTCGGAGGCGGCGGGCGGCATGACCGGCTTCGAGGCGTTGCCGCGCGAGGCTGAGGCTGGCGGATGCGCGGCGCCGGGCCACGTCCGCGCACAGAAGCCATCCCCGGCGCGGCCATGAATATCTCCGGCCCGTTCATTCGCCGGCCTATCGCCACGGTGCTGCTTTCCGCCGGGCTGTTCATTACCGGGGCGGTGGCCTATTTCGACTCTCCCCGTTGCGAGCCTGCCCAACGTCGACCTGCCGACGCTCGCCGTTTCGGCGGCGCCAGCCGGGCGCAAGTCCGGAAACCATGGCGGCGACCGTCGCGGCGCCCCTGGAGCGGCGCATCGGCGAGATTTCCGGCGTGACCGAGCTGACCTCATCGAGCCGCCTCGGCTTCACCAGCGTCACCGTGCAATTCGACATTCGCCGCAATGTCGAGGATGCCGCGCGCGACGTACAGGCCGCCATCAACGGCGCGCAGGCGGATTTGCCGGGCAATCTCAGCCGCCGTCCGCAGATCAGGAAATTCAACCCATCCGGCACGCCGATCCTGATCCTGGCGATCACCTCGCCGACACGGCGCCCCGCCGACATTTACGACATCGCCGATCTCGTCGTGGCGACGCGGATCTCCCAAATCGACGGGGTCGCAGAAGTGCAGGTGGGCGGCGCCCAGCAGCCCGCCATCCGCGTCACCGTCGATCCCGCCGCACTGCAGGCGAAACGCATCGGGCTGGAGACAGTGCGCAATGCCATCGCCGAGGCGAACGCGCTTCTGCCGCTCGGCCAACTCGACGGGCCGGACAAGTCATTCATCATCACCACAGGCGGGCAGCTGGGCGCTGTCCGGGACTATGCATCCATCGTGCTGAAGAACGAGCGCGGCACCGTCGTGCGGCTGGGCGACGTCGCGCGCATCGAGGAGAGCACCAGCAACCGGCTCGCCGCGGGCGCATTCAATAATGAGCCGGCAATCATTGTCATCATCCAGAAGACCGCCGAAGGCAATGTCGTCAAAACCGTCGATGCCATTCAATGCCTTGCTGCCGGAGGTGCAGAAGCTCATTCCCCAGGACGTGAGGATCTCCATCATGTCCGATCGGACGCTCGCCATCCGCAAAAGTATCCAGGATCTGGAGGTCACGCTCGCGGCGAGCATCTCCCTGGTGACGCTCGTCGTATTCGTTTTTCTGCGCCGTCTGGTGCCGACCTTCGCCGCGATGATCGCCGTGCCGCTCTCGCTCGCCGGTACTGTCACGGCAATGTGGTTTTCCGGGTTCAGCCTCGACAATGTCTCCTTGCTGGCGCTGACGATTTCCGTCGGGTTCGTCGTCGATGACGCCATCGTCGTCATCGAGAATTGCTACCGCAACATGCAAGGCGGCCTCAAACCTGTCGAAGCTGCGCTCGCCGGGTGCGCGCCAGATCGGCTTCACCATCGTCTCGATCAGCCTGTCGCTCGTCGCGGCGTTCATCCCGCTGCTGTTCATGGGCGGCGTGCTCGGCAAGATCTTGCAGGAATTCGGCTGGACGCTGGCTTTCGCCATCCTGATTTCGGCGGCGATTTCCCTGACAATTACACCGATGATCTGCGGCCGTTTCATGCATCGTCTGCCGAAGCGACGCGAGACCTGGGTGGACAGGCGCATCGAACCGGTTCTGGAGGCAATGGACCGCGCTTATGCCCGCTCGCTGGATTGGGCGCTCGGCCATCGCTGGCTCATGCTTGCTGCGACTTTCATTGTGTTCGCACTTTCGGTCATGACTTTCATCGTGCTGCCCAAGGGACTGATCCCGAGTGGCGACAGCACACTGGTGTTCGGGTTTACACGCGCCTTCGCCCGACGTGTCCTTCGAGAAAATTCGTGACCTGCAAAGCAAGGTAACGGACTCGGTGCTGAAAGATCCCGATGTCGTGAGCGTCGGGGCGTCCATCGGTGGCAACTCCGGGTTGGGGCGCGAACAATCAGGGCCGCTTCTACATGACGCTGAAGCCGGAAACCGAGCGCCAGGCGACGGGACTGCAAATCATCGATCGGCTGCGCCGCCAGCTGCGCGACATTCCTGGCGCCGAAGTGACCATGTTCCCAGCGACCGGGATGCGCATGGGAGCCAGAGGCTCACGCTCGAATTATCAGATTACTCTTTGGAGCACCGAACTGCGCGAGCTGAGCGACTGGGCGCCGCGCGTCGTCCAAGCCATGAGGAAAGTGCCTGGCATTGTCGACGTAACCTCAGACCGGGAGCCGGGCGGGCCGCAGGCCTATATTGAAATCGACAGGACGAACGCGGCACGGCTCGGGGTGTCGGTGCGAGCGATCGACGCGGCGCTCAACAACGCTTTTAGCGAGCGGCAGATCTCTACGCTCTATGGCGACCGCAACCAGTATAAGGTCATTCTCGAGATCGATCCCATGCTGCAACGGGAGGTGGACGGCCTGTCGCGGATCTATGTGACAAGCACCAGGGGCGAGCAAATTCCCTTGTCGACGGTCGCGAAAACCAGTGTTGGGGCATCGCCTCTGGAAATCAATCATCAGGGGCAATTCCCTGCGGTGACAATCAGCTTCAATCTCGGCCCTGATCAGACGCTGGACGGCGCGCTTTCGGGCGTGCTCGAGGCGGTCAACCAGATGAGGCTTCCCGACACAATCAAGGTGCAGCTTGCCGGCGACACCCAGAGCCAGAACCAGCAAAGTACGCAACAGCCTTTGCTGATCCTAGCGGCGCTGATCACCGTCTACCTCGTGCTGGGCATCCTCTACGAAGACCTCGTTCATCCGCTCACCATCCTATCCACGCTGCCTTCGGCAAGCTGCGGAGCGCTACTGATCTTGCATGCGACCGGCACGGAGTTTTCGCTTATCGCACTGATCGGGATGATCTTGCTGATCGGCATCGTGAAGAAGAACGGCATCATGATGGTGGACTTCGCGTTGGAGGCGGAACGCATACATGGCGTGACAGGCAAGGATGCGATCAGACGGGCCTGCCTGGAGCGTATCCGGCCCATCCTGATGACGACATTTGCGGCGATGCTGGGCGCGCTGCCGCTCATTCTATCGTCGGGACCGGGGTCCGAACTGCGCCAGCCTCTGGGGCTCACCATTATCGGCGGTCTCGCCGTGTCGCAGCTTCTGACCGTTTACACCACTCCGGTCATCTATCTGTTCCTCGACAAGCTGCGGCGCCGGAAGCGGCAGGCCCCACCCGACGCTGCCAGAACCACGAGAGCTCCCAGCCTGATAACGAAGTTCGCCGATGCCTTGGGATCAAGTGCATTTCGGCATCGCCATACTCATTTCGCTTAGCGGCTTCCAAAATTAACCGTCTCACAATCATCTTCAATTTAACTAAAACCGAAATCGATTAACACAACTAACGAGCACGCTCATGCCCGACACGATCGTTTGCCCTCATTGCAAGGGAACCGGCGTGAACTACGTCATCGTGCAGCAAGACGGGAGACCGACGATCCAACCGGTATCCTGCGTTGTCTGTGAGGGCAAGGGAGCGGTTTCAGCGCCAGTTCTGGAAACCCCATCGGGTCGCGCATCAACCGAGCCAGGTGAGCTCTGGCCGATCCTCGTGCCGCTAGGCATCTTCTTCCTGTTCTTCACCTTTTTGTTGGTCTGACAGCATGCGTGTCCCTGGCAATTCCAGCTATGCAATGAATGCATAGGAGGGTGCGCTGCGATATGGGTTGTTCGCAATAGCGAAAACGCCCAGCTTCGCAGTCGGGGAGACACAGGGGCAAGTGCTTCCTGATTAGCGATAGGAGGCCTACATGGCTAAGAATATTGCCTTCTCTTCGAGCGCTGCATGTTGGTGCGGCGCCGAGGGCGGAACGGGATGCTTCGATCATCGCCCGGGGAACCAATTGGCTCAGGGCCTTGCGCATCGCGCGTAATGACCGTCAGATCGAGCGCTATATCAACGAACACGGCGGCATGCTGACCGACAGCCTCGAGCGCGAAATCACCCAAAAGTTCGCCAACTCGGAACCCAGTCGCTTCTAAATCTGACCGAATTTACCCCGCAACGCGCGGTACCCACCGGATTCGCCGCTCACCTAAGCGAATTTCGCCAACCGGTCTACCTCTTGCTCTGCTGTCATGCTAAGCCTGCTGCCATTCGCGGAAGGATTAGCGGAGCAGTCGCTTGAATGCTTGGCTCGTTGTCGCTTCGATCATCGCGGCGTTTGCGGCTGCGGTAAGCGGAACCGTCGTGCTCTTGGGTCCGGAGCGGATCTGGACTTTGTTCGGCCCTGCCGATCTCGGTCCCGTCTTGTTCGAAAGCTTACGCCGCCGCGATACGCCGAATGACGCGCTCGCCTGCCCGTTTGATCTGTGTCCAGCGAAGATCGACGTTGAGCCGCCGGAATTTGCGGTTGCCCCTTCGGAACTGCGCGAGGCGTTTTCCAGGGCGATCCTGCCGGAACGGCGTCTTACCCTGGTTGATATCGACGACCGGATGTCGACCGATCGCTACATTCAGCGCAGCGAAAAGATGCGCTTCCCGGATACGATTGTCGTCCGCTTCCTGGAGCGCCCCGGTGGGCGCGCGACGATAGCCATCTATTCGCGCTCGCAACTCGGCTACGCGGATATGGGCGTGAACCGCGCGCGCATCGAAAGATGGCTGGAAAAGCTGGACCAGGAAGTGGATGCCATGAAGCGTGGCTCGCGATAAGGCTAATCTCACCTACCAACAGCGATGGCCAATAGCTCGCCCTTGAAGATGGCATTCTGACGTCGGGGATGCGATGTAGGGCGGCACGATGCTTGTTGCTGGAACTGGCTGAGATCACCCCGTCAGCGCGCGGATCAATCGGTTCAGCGTATCGATCGTCGAATGATCGGCGCGGCCGTTCACCAATGCCGGTCGGAAATGCCGCTGGAAGGCGGTGACCACGATCGCGGTTTCCTCGTCAAACGCGCCGGTCGGTGCGATCTGATAGCCGTACTCCGCGAGCTGGCGTTGCAGCCGCTCGATTTCGCCGCCGTGATCGCCCGGACCAAAGCCTGCATCACCCTCGATGCGCGTCGGCTCGATCCAGTGGCCAACGCCTGCCCCGGCCAGCCGTCCCCAATCGAATTTCTCGCCCGGATCTTGCTTACGCCTCGGAGCGACGTCGGAATGCGCCAGCACCCTTCGCGGCTCGATCGCATTGCGGGCCATGATGTCGAGCGACAAGGCCTCGATGGCCTGCATCTGCGCTTCCGAGAAATCCGAATAGCCGCAGCCATGTCCGGGGTTGTGGATCTCGATGCCGACCGAGGCCGAGTTGATGTCGGTCTCACCCGCCCAGAAGGCCTCGCCCGCATGCCAGGCGCGCATGGCCTCGCTCACCATCTGGGTAATCCGGCCCGCCTCGTCGATGAAGTAATGGCAGGACACCCGGGACTCCGGCGCGCAAAGCCATTGGAGCGCGCGGTCGGCGCTGTCCATCCCCGTATAATGCAGCAGCAGAATGCTAGGCCGTTGTCCGTGCTTGCGAGGCTCGAAATTCGCGGCCGGATGCCACGCCGCGTCGAGCGAGGTATCAATGTTCATCGCCACCCCCGCACCCTCCGCTGGCCGGACACTCAATCGCTAGAATGTTTTGCGTGAGCATCATCTTTTTCGCAGAGTTGGCTACACTCTCGCGGATCATGCGCTGAGGCGGCGCTCCTTGCGGATCTCGTCATAAGCCTCGTTGAGCGCGGCGATTTTCCTGGTGGCGATGTCGATCATTTCCTGCGGCAGGCCGCGGGAGACAAGCTTGTCGGGGTGGTTCTCGACCATGAGCTTGCGGTAGTGGCGGTGCAGTTCGTCCTCGGACATACGCGGGTCGGCGCCCAGAATTTCATAAGGGCTGCGCTCTTCGGAGACCACATGGCGCACGAGGATGGAACGGAACTCCGCGTCGCCGATGCCGAAATGCCGGGCGACGGTGGCCAGATAGTCGCGCTCGCTCGGACGCAGCGCCTGGTCGGCTTGCGCGATATGGAATAGCCCTTCGAGAATATTGTGCAGCATGTCCGGGTCATCCCGGAACAGCCGCGCCAATTGCTTGGCGTAGGATTCGAACCCGGCGACGTCCTGCTTCGCCAGATCGAAAATTCGCGCGACATTCTTGGCCTCGCTCTCGGGGACGCGGAACACCTCTTTGAAGGCGTGCACTTCGCCCTTCGTCACGGCGCCGTCGACCTTGGCCATCTTGGCCCCGAGTGCGATCACGCCGATGGTGAACGCAATTTGCTTATCCGGCTCCAATGCGTCGTTTTCGCGATCGATGACCAAATGCCCGGCAACTCCGCCAAGCACCGCGCCCAGCGGTCCGCCGACCGCCAATCCGGCTGCTGCACCAGCCAACTTTCCCCAGATCGACACTTATGTCACCTCTGCCATGTCGAAAAAGCTCTGGCCTTGGACGCTTCAATTCTTTTTAGCTGTCCCAGCCTGCCGCCCTTATACGATGTTTGGAGGAAAAAGGCAGCGCCATGTTGCACTGCCGAAACTCAAATGTAAGAGCGTCGGCGGTGATCGCCATCGTCGCGCTAGCACGGCAATTGCGCGTTGGAAAGGCTTGAACACACATGAATGCACAGAGCGATCGCAAGGCTTTCGGCCACCGCGCAGATTACCGTCATTTCCTGCCGATCGTGACGCGCTGGATGGACAACGACCCCTACGGCCATATCAACAATGTGGTCTATTACTCGTTCTTCGATACGGTGGTGAACCGCTATTTGATCGAGGGCGGTTTCCTCGATCTGGCGCGCAGCGAAGTCATCGGGCTCGTGGTAGAAACCGGCTGCCGCTACGCCAAGGCGGTGGCCTTCCCGGAGCCGGTAGTGGCGGGCCTGCGCGTCGCGCATATGGGCAAGAGCTCGGTGCGCTATGAAGTCGCCTTGTTTCGCGGCGATGAGGATGACGCGGCGGCCGAGGGACATTTCATCCATGTCTATGTCGAGCGCGCCACCCGCCGCCCGACGCCGCTTCCGGAAGCGCTGCGCAATCTGCTGACGCCGTTCTCGTTGCGGAGTGACGAGCATCCCGCCAACCATTTGCGTTGAGTAACGCATTCGCCGACTTGACAGTTAGATCCTCCCAGGTGTCGCAGGGGAGATCAAAATGGCAACGAATCATGAATTGGCTCGGCTCTGTCACTTGCAAGGACAGCGATGCGGAGGCTCGCACCGAAACGATCGTCGAATCTGATTCGTCGTGGGCAGCACCAAGCCGGGCTGAAGGCTGGGGACCTCAGGCGTCGCCGGCAGCGACGGCCAATTCCTGGTCGCGCGCCTCGGTCCGCTGCAGCGCCGGACGGCTTGCCAAGCGTTCCGTATAGGCCTCGAAATCGGGCCGCTTGGGTATTACGCCGAACCTCATTCCGTAGCGCAATGTTGAACCGAACACGACGTCAGCCGCGCTGAACCGGGCGCCCAGCAGGTAGTCCCCATGCGAAATCGCCTGAGATACAGTATCCATAACGGTGTCGAAATCGCCGTAGCCGACCGTGCTGGCGGGGATCGGCGGGCGCTGGAACGCCTTGTCCGCCATCGCCGGCTCGATGCAACTCGGGCTGAAGAACATCCAGCGAAGATAGGTGCCGCGTTGGGGATCGCCGATAGCAGGCGCGAGGCCGGCGGCGGGAAATGCATCGGCCAGATAGCAGCAGACCGCGCCCGCTTCGGTGACGACCGTGTCGCCATGCTTGATGGCAGGAACCTTGCCCATAGGATTTATGGCCAAATATTCGGGCGATTTATGCGTACCCTTTTTCAGGCTCAACTGCTCCATCTTATAGGGCACGCCGAGTTCTTCGAGCATCCATAGCACGATGCCCGAACGGCTGTGCGGCGCGAAATAGAATACAAGGTCCTGATCAGCCATCGAGATGTCCTTTCGGAAACGAAAAAACCGGCTGCCGCGAAGGCAGCCGGCCGCAGCGCTTTTATGGAAGGCCGTTACTGCTGTTTCGTTGCAGGCTGACCTTTGGCCGCGGCGTCTTCCTTCGCTTTCTTGACGAGTTCGGCCTGGCGCTCGCGGATCTGCGGTCATGAGGCGCTTGCGGGCTTCCTTGTATTTCTCATTGTCGACCGGATTGCCAACCAAGGCCTTGTCGAAGCCTTTGAGCGGCAAAGCGAAGCCCTTCGGCTGACCGGTAAGGTCGACAGCCGCGATGACAATCTTCTGGCCCTTGTTCATCTGTTCGATGAAAGCTGGCGTCGCTTCCGCTTCAGCCGTGCAGCCCGCTATGTGGCAGAGCGTGAACGGCAACTTCACCGCCTCGTTCTCGTCTACCTTTACCTGCGCGCCAGCCTGCAGCAGATGCCGAGCGGCACCATCACCAGCAGCGCCTTCTTGGTCTGGCCTTCCACTTCGCGGATGGCCGCCGAAATGCTTGGCATGCCGGTACCGTCGAGAACCTCATGCAGGGTCAGGCAAACATTAATTCCTTCTTCGGGTCGGCGATGGTTCGGTGCCTTTTCGCACAACTTCAGCCAGGCACTCTGATCCGCCGCGTCCCCAGCCGGGGCTGCCGGAGCCGCTGCGGCCGTAGCGGGCTTGGCCGCCGGGGCTGCTGCGGGAGCAGCCGGCTTGGCCGGCGCGGCAGGTTTGG
This sequence comes from uncultured Alphaproteobacteria bacterium, assembly GCA_963731855.1. Taxonomy (GTDB): domain Bacteria; phylum Pseudomonadota; class Alphaproteobacteria; order Rhizobiales; family Rhodomicrobiaceae; genus R-RK-3. The sequence goes on from CAVSXH010000013.1 coordinate 60,737, forward strand.
CCGCCGCCGCGGGCTTTTTGTCCTTATCCTGGGCGGAGACGGGACCTACCGCCAGCCCAGCGCCGAGTACCAGCGCCAGCACCAAACATCCAGCACGCGCGCCCAATCCCTTATGTGTCACTCGCATTCCATACATTGTCGTTGACCTTTCACTTCGCTTGCCGGCGTAGGTCATTCATGAACCCTACCGTCCCAAACCCCTAACGGGCCGCTTGGAGCGCGATCGCTCGCGCGTTCCCTCAGAGCCTCGGCTTGGCAATCACAATGCTCGAATGTGGCGTGGAACCATTCAAATACGGCATTCCCATGACAGGTGCGCATTACAATAGAACCCTCCACAGCTCCCCAATGAGAGATTGGCAGCGGAACAGCCCCCTCCTGGACGGACTTTACATATCACGCATCCATTGGAAGGCGATAGCAAAGGGGCATCAGTAAGACAGTTTTTGCGTCCGTAAAATGTGGTATGGCGGGTGCCCTGAACGATCGGCTTCAAATGGACCTGGCGAGGGAGGCAATGGACACTGCAGTAGTCACTCGGCTGAGCGTTCTTCTTTGTGCCGCTCTGGGGCCTTTCACGCAGGCGTTGCCGACTTGTGCCGCCCCGATCCATGCCATCGCCATGCATGGCGAACCGAAATATCCGGCGGATTTCAAGTATTTTGACTATGTGAACCCTGACGCGCCGAAGGGAGGTAGCGTCGCGTTCGGCATACTCGGATCGTTTGACAGTCTCAATCCGCTGATTGTGAAGGGCAATGCCGGGCCGGGCGTTCGCGAATACGTGTATGAGAGCCTGCTGGGCCGCGCCAATGACGAGCCTTTCACGCTATACGGGCTGTTGGCCGAGCGCGTCGATATGGCTGACGACCGCTCTTCGGTGATATTCTCATTGCGGCCCGAAGCGCGTTTTTCCGATGGCAAGCCCGTCACCGTCGCGGACGTCATATTTTCGCTGGAGCTTCTGCGCGAAAAAGGCCGCCCCAATCATCGCAGCTATTATTCCAAGGTGGAGAAAATCGAGGCGCTCGGCGAGCGGGCGGTGAAGCTGACCTTCAAGGCCGACGGCGACCGGGAAATGCCGCTCATCGTCGGGCTGATGCCGGTGCTGCCCAAGCACGCTGTCGATCCGGCGACATTCGATGTGACCAGCCTGGTGCCGCCCCTCGGCAGCGGCCCTTATATTCTTGCCTCGGCCGATCCCGGCAATAACGTCGTTTACCGGCGCGATCCGAATTATTGGGGCCGCGATCTGCCGATCAATCGTGGGCGCTTCAATTTCGACGAGGTCCGATACGATTTCTATCGCGACAGCCAACGGGATGTTCGAGGCCTTCAAGAAGGGGCTGTTCCACGTCTATCGCGAGAGCGATCCCGGCCGCTGGGCGCGAGAATATGACTTTCCGGCCATCGCCGACGGACGCGTGGTGAAGCAAAGCTTCGAGACCGGATTGCCGGCCGGCATGTCGGGTCTGGTGTTCAACACCCGCCGCCCGTTCTTCGCTGATCCCCGCGTGCGCCAGGCCATGATCCTGCTCTTCGATTTCGAGTGGCAGAATAAGAACCTGCATCATGGGCTTTATGAGCGCACGCAGAGCTATTTCCATGGATCCGAACTGTCCTCACATGGCCGGGCCGCCGATGCCACGCGAGACCGAACTCCTTCGCGGCTTTCCCAATGCCGTCAGCGCGGAAGCCATGAACGGCACCTTGAAGCAGCCTGTGACTGACGGCTCCGGCCGCGACCGGGGCAATCTGCGCCGCGCGCTGCAATTCTGCAGCGAGGCCGGCTACAGCTCAAGGATGGCAAGCTGGTGAATGTTGCGACCGGCCAGCTCGCTAGTTTCGAGTTGCTGGCGGCGACGCGCGACCAGGAGACGGCTGTTCCTCACCTTCGCACGGGAGTTGCTGAAGGCCGGGATCGAGGTCAACATCCGGCAAGTGGATTCGGCGCAATATCAGAGCCGCAAGACCAGCTTCGATTTCGACATGATCCAGAACAGCTGGGCGGCATCGCTGTCGCCTGGCAATGAGCAAAGCTTTCGCTGGTCCTCGGAGGCGGCTGACACCGAGGGCAGCTTCAACTATGCGGGCGTGAAAAGTCGCCGCCGCTGACGCAATGATCGCTGCGCTGCTTGCTGCCAGTGGCCGGGAGGATTTCGTCGCGCCGTACGCGCGCTCGATCGCGTATTGATGAGCGGCGCCTATGTTGTGCCGCTATATCATTTGCCTGCCCAATGGGTCGCGTATTGGACGAAGTTGCGCCATCCGCCGGTCACACCGCTTTATGGCGTTCAGATCGATTGCTGGTGGATGGACGAAGCCGCCGCGCAAAACGGCCGCATGAAATAGCGAAAAGGGGCGCGCTGGACCGTTTTTCGGAGGCCGCTGCCGTCGCGGCGGCAAAAGCGGTCAGAACCGCTGGAACTCTGGGCCTTCCATGATGCCGGACCAGGCGATATAGTCCGCCTGAACAGCCGGAGCAGACACCGCCTGCAGCGGCCGTCCGGGCGGCCATGGGAACCGGGACAATCCGGCAATATTGGGGGACATCACGATGCGGCTCACTCCGCCAACCAGCCTCACATTCACGATCTCCATATTACTTGCCGTGCTGGCGATCGTCGGCCAGTTCGTGCATATGGTTTCGAATTACATTCCGATCAGCATGTTCTGGGTGGCAATCGTCGCCTATATCGTGCTGTTCCTGGGCAATCTCGTACGGGGATTTTAGCGGCAACCCGCCCGGCGCTGGACAGGCCGCGGAACTCGGCGTACTATGTCGAGATCGCGCTTTATCAAGGGATCAGCGCCGTACGGTCACTGACTGCTACGACGCCTTCTTCCACATCACTCTTTTACCGAAACCTGTGCGAGTGGCGCCTGCACCGTTTCGACGGTCAGCTTATCCTGAAGGTTTTTCGAGTTGGGTTCCACGCTCAACGCAAACAGACCCAGGAACATCGCCATGACGGCGATGCAGGCAGCGAGGATGCCGTACATTTTTTTCATTCTCCCAATCGTGCCGTCCTAAGCGCCGAACATAGATTCTTATGGTTTACAAAACGCTTAGAATCCCCCAGGCGCATCGGTTTTATGGACATGTTAACGAATTCGCAAGCGGTGGGTTTCGCGGATGCGTAAGAATATTGCCGCCATGGCCGCGCGGCCACGGGAGCCCGCGATTCCCGCGCCTCCAAATCCCGCCTTTGCCCCCCATCAACAGCCGGCCGCGGCGGATTATTCGGAGCCTCCCGCCAATGGCGCGAATGTCATCGGAATGTGACCTGGCCCGCCGCATCGGCCATGATAGGATCCCGTCACCCGAGGAGCGCGCATGAGCCAGCCCGACAGCCTTGCCCCTGAGACGCCGGCCGTTCAGCCGTTCCCGAAGTTTGCCCATCCCGATATCACCGCCAAGGGCGAGACCCGCGCCAGCGTCCGCCTCGACCATCTGGAGACGCTCTGGATCAATACGGGCAGCCTCTGCAACATCGAATGCGTCAATTGCTACATCGAATCCGGCCCGAAGAACGACCGGCTCGCCTATATCAGCACCGCCGAAACGGTGGCCTTCTTCGACGAGATCGCGGCGCTTCGCCTGGGCACGTCGGAGATCGGCTTCACCGGCGGCGAGCCGTTCATGAACAACGACATCATCGCGATGGCGGACGCGGCCCTGGCGCGCGGCTTCCGCGTGCTGATGCTGACCAACGCCATGGCGCCGATGCAGCGCCCGCGCATGAAGCAGGGATTGCTTGGCCTGAGAGACACTTACGGCGACCGGCTGACCGTGCGTGTGAGCCTCGATCATTACACGCCGGAGCTGCACGAGAAGGAGCGCGGCGCGGAAAGCTGGGCCCCCGCGCTCGCCGGGACCGACTGGCTGGCGCAAAACGGCTTCAAGCTGGCGATCTGCGGACGCAGCTGCTGGCACGAGAGCGAAGCGGACGCCCGCGCCGGATTTGCCGCGCTGTTCGCGGAACGCGGCTGGCCGGTCGACGCCTCCCATCCGGCCGAACTGGTGCTGCTCCCGGAGATGGACGAGCGCGTCGAGGTGCCGGAGATCACCACCGCCTGCTGGGGCATCCTCAACAAATCGCCCAGCCAGATGATGTGCGCGTCCAGCCGCATGGTGGTGAAGCGGCGCGGCGCGGACAAGCCGGTCGTGCTGCCCTGCACGCTGCTGCCCTATATCGAAGCCTTCGAGATGGGCGACGCTGGCCGACGCCGCAAAGGCCGATGGCGGCATGTTCGACGACGGCGCGGTGAAGCTGTGCCACCCGCATTGCGCGAAGTTTTGCGTGCTCGGCGGGGGAAGCTGCTCGGCTTAAGGGTGTTTTCGGCGGCGCGGATAGGGTTAATGACGGGTTTGCGCCTGTTTCAGAATGGGATCGACTTTGCGAGAGAAAATTTACGGAATGTTTATGGAATGTCGGCGGAAGAGTGCCGGAATAACGCGGAATCTGCGCGGATTCCGTTGGGAATAATCACATGGGTGGACCGAAATTAGCGGTGCCTTTTCGTCCGACATCGTGGTAGCGCAGCTCCGCGTTAAGCGGGGCGTCCGGCCCTCTAGGTCACATACCCATTAAGCGGATTCACAAATTGTGCGAACAGTGATTCAAGCTCCCCCAAAGGAGTTTGCCATGGCACGCTTTGATTTGACGGATTTCGAGTGGTCTGTGATCCAGCCGTTGTTGCCGAACAAGCCGCGTGGCGTTGCGCGCGCGGATGACCGTCGTGTCTTGAACGGCATCTTTTGGCGGCTGCGGACGGGTGCGCGTCCAGCGAGGGTCGCCGACGGGCGGACATTCCGGAGCGCTACGGTCCACACACAACATGCGTGAACCGGTTCAACCGCTGGCGCAAAGCGGGCGTCTGGGATCGCCTCCTGGCAGAAGTATCAAAGGCTTATGATGGCGACATCCAGATGATTGATTCCTCCAGCATCCGGGTGCATCAGCACGCTGCCAACGCCCAAAAAAAGCCGACCGATCCTGTTGCATGGGTCGCTCGCGCGGCGGTTTGACGACGAAGATCCATGCGCTGGTCGATGCCGAGGGCTTGCCCATCGCACTCAAGCTGACCGAAGGTCAGGCCCATGACGGACGCAGCGCTCGGGACATGCTTGACGCCCTGATCGAGGGGCAGATCCTTCTGGCCGACCGCGCCTATGACAGCGACGAGATTCGCCAAAGTCTGGCTGAGCGAGGGGCATGGGCCAACATCAAGCCCATGCCGAACCGCAAAAACGTGCCGGCCTTCAGCGCCTTCCTGTATCGCTATCGCAATCTCGTTGAGCGCTTCTTCAACAAACTGTCCCCGCGAAGGCGGGGATCAAACATTACCGCGCCGTCGCGACCCGATTTGACAAGCGCGCCGAGAACTTCCTCGCCGGCGTCAAACTCGCTTCACTCAGAATCTGGATGCGGTTTAATGAGTTGATGGCCTAGAGTATCCGTTTTACTCAAGCGCTTTTTGGAAGCCATTTTCGATTGTCTCTCAGGAGAGCGTTTGCCAGGACGAGCAGTTTCCGCATGATGGCGGTGATTGCGATTTTGGCGGGCTTTCCGGCCTGTCGCCGCTGGTTATATTTTGCTTTGAGATCAGGATTGAAACGTGCGGCGACGAGGGCTGGCATATAGAGGGCTTGCCTTAGACTAGCCCGCCCGCCGCGAATGAAAGCGCGGCCGGTCCAGCGTCCGGACTGGCGAGCGATGGGAGCAAGCCCGGCCAGGCTGGCGGCCTGTTTGCTTTCAATATGTCCAAGCTCCGGCATCTCGATGATGAGGGCAAAGGCGGTGATCCTGGAGATACCTGGAATGCTCGCCAATATGGTCAGGCGCTCAGCGAGGTGATGATCGTGCGTCACAAGTGCGTCCAGCTTTTTTTCGATCGCGGTGAGTTGACGTTCGATCTGGCGCAAGCGTTCGGCATTGTGCCTTTTGAGGAGCGGCAGGTTGAGGATTTTCTCCCGGTTTTTCGCCGCTGTGCGATCCTTGATCAAAACCTGACGGGCGAGGTGCAACTCTTTGAGATGCAAGAGAAGTTCGCTCGGCATTGGCCGTATGTCCGGCTCCAGCGCCACCCCCATACGGGCCAGCATTGCGGCATCGGTGGCGTCGGTTTTGACCAGCCTGCCCGTTGCCTCCGCGAAACGCCGCGCCTGCCGAGGATTGATCTTGGCAAGCGGCAGTCCGATCGCTGCCAGCGCACGCTCAAGGGAACGGTGGTAAGGCCCCGTCGGTTCGTAAACGATGCGCGCGACGGGACTGCTGGAGAGCCAGCCAATAAGTGCCTTGTGTCCAGCCTTGTCATTGCTGAAACGCCATGCCTCGGCGGCAGGCAGCCGATGAACGTCGAGGTGATCTTTTGATATGTCGATGCCGATGGTAGAAAGGGTCATCTTTTCCGCGCCTCTGCTTGTCATCCGGGCTGTGTTGCCCCGGTATCCGTTCAGGCCATAGGAAAAGACGGGGGTGATCCAACTCTAGCTCGGTCCGGTACGTGACCCGCGGGATCGCGATCCATCCCCCGCCGCCAGCGGCGAGCTGTCACTCATCGCTGGCGGTCCCAATGCGCCTGATTCGTGCGCAAACTCATAAGACAAGCGGGATCGGTTGAAGTGGAAGCATCGAAGCCGGGAGGCCCGCTCTCGATTTTTTGCTGGTCGCGCGATCGGACGGAAAACCGGATTCCACTTTTCCTGATCGCGCTCTAGGTCTCAAATCATGTCGGCTCACGCCTCATGGGCGAACTCGGCCGCAAGTCGCTTCATGGTCCTAAGGGGAAAAATTGGACCGCCATACGACTCAAGGAAGCCGCTGCCCAGGCTCTCGGAACCCCAGCACCTCTCCTGATGACCTCAAGCCAACTGCTTATCGCGTTGTTAATCGGTGCTCCATAGACTGAGCGCGCCCGCAACCGAAGGGCGGAAAAAGGATTTCGTGTACATGGTCCAGAACGCACTCATCGCTCGCGTAATCGCGATAAGCTTGGCCTTTGCCGTGAACAGCGCGCATGCCCAGGATTTTACAATCAAGTTCGAGCATGTGATGAATATCGGCTCGGAAGGCACCGGCGAAGGCCAGTTCAAATATGTCGAGGACTTCGCGTTTACGAAGAACGGGCACTTGCTGGCAACTGATGCGGCACACGCCTGGGTTCAAATATTTGACAAGACCACTGGTAAGTTCATCAGCCGGTTTGGTGGCAAAGGCGAGAACGATGAGAACCTCGACAAGCCGGAAGGGATCGCTGTCGACCCGCAAGGCAACATCTTCGTCGCTGACTACAATACGGGATTTATTAAGAAGTATGATGCTGCCTTCAAGTGGCTTCTGAGCTTCAGCGAATATGGGTCTGAGAAAGGTCAGAACATAAAGGCAGAGTTCATGGATATCCGCGACGGCAAGCTTTATATGCCAGAAGCGGGTAATCATCGTGTCGACGTCTTCGATCTAGATGGCAAGTTTCTCTTCGATTTCGGCGGGATAGGATCTGAACCCGGCAAGATGAACAATCCGGAATCTGCAAAATTTGCGAGCGACGGCACCCTTTATGTCGCCGACCTAAAGAACGACCGCATCCAGACCTTCGATGCGACCGGAAAGTTCCTCACGGCGTGGGGTAAAACGGGCAGCGGAGCCGGCGAATTCAAGGCGCCGGCAGGCATCGGAATCGACAAAAATGACAACATCTATGTAACGGAAATCGGAAACGATCGGATCCAGGTTTTCGATAGGACCGGAAAATTCATCACCATGTGGGGCAAGAAAGGCTCCGCCAACGGTGAATTTGGAAACCTGCACGGCATTATCGTCGACAAGGATACGGGTTTCGTCTACGTCGCCGACACAGCGAACAATCGCATCCAGGTGTTTCGCCCGAACTCGCCGATAAAAGTGACTTCCAACTGAACAGTATAACGGCGCGGGGGCCATGCCGCCCGGTCGCTGCAGCCTTCATCCCCAACTGCCTCAGCCCGGAGATTTGACGATGCGCCGTTTCGGCCTGCCATCGCTCGGCAATTTGCAGATCCGCGGCAAGTTGATCCTCGCATTTCTGAGTTTGTCGCTTCTCATTGCCGCTTGTGGGGCCTCAGGATTATTCTTCGTTCACCGCATCGGTACGAGCGTCTCGGTGTTTTCCGAGGTCACGTCGCCGATGCTCGGTCACGCGCTGAGCCTCGTCGAAAACGCCCAGCAGATGCGTGTGGTGTCTCTCAAGGCCATGAAAAGCCCCGCCAAAGATGATGCCGCATCGAAGCAGCTCAGCGATCTTGAAGCCACTGCGCGTCGAAGCATCGAGGCCTTGCGTCAACTGGCCGCCAACGCTGGGCTGTCGGCGGATATAGCTAGCATAGAGGTCCATCAGCGGGGCTTCGCGCAAAGCCTGCAAGCACTATTGGCGATGCATGCGCGCGACCTGGCCGCCAATGCGAATACCACGATGCTTGTGGGCGCGTTCGAAGCAGCTCGTCGCAGCTTCGACGAAAAGCTTGCCAAAATGGCTAATGATGCAGAGATCGAGATCGTCGAAAGCGAGGATCGCGCGAAGGTCAGCGTGCAAACGGGGCAAGCCACCGTCGATAGCCTTGGCGGCGCCTTTGCGCAGACATTGACTGAAACATTTCCGCTGCTCCAGGGTGTCAACAAGCTGATGCGGGATGCGATAAAGCTTCAGGAAGCCACTAACGCCTATGTGAACACAACCCAGACCGATGAACTCGACGCGATTCAGAAGCGTGCGCAGTCCATCTTCAGAACTGCCGCCGGTGCGACCAAGCGGGTGGCGAGCCGTCTGCGCACGGAGGAGGGGAAGCAGCAAGTCGCAACCCTTTCAGACAGTCTTGGCAAGCTTGAGCAAATGCTGTTCTCGGACGGAGGTCTGTACGCGGCGCAGCGCGAAGCTCTTACGATCGGCGCCGAGATTGTCGCGATGCAGCGGCAAGCCGTCTCAACCGAAGCCAACTACATCGCCACGCTCGAGAATGCGCGCGTTACGGTAGGACAACGAAACGATGTCGCCAAGGCATCGGCGGAGAGAAGTGTCTCGCAGGCTATACCAATCATTGGTGCCATCATTATGGTCGGGATCGCCACCGCGATTATCATCAGCGTGATATGCGCAAACAACATCGTGATGCCGATCCGGCGTCTGACCGGCACGATGGTCGAACTTGCCGATGGCGCTCTCGATGTAACCGTTCCGGATCGAGATCGGTGCGATGAGATCGGCGCAATGGCGCGCACTGTGGACATCCTCCAAGTCAATGCTACTGAACGCGCGCGGCTCGAAGCCGCTATGCAAGGAACGCGGGATAAAGAGGTGCTCCGCCACCAGTCGGTGCACCGGCATGTTCTCGTCTTCCAGGATGCTATTACCAAAAATCTGCAAATCCTCGTAAGTGAAGTGGGCGGCCTGCGAACTGCTTCCCAATCACTTCTCCAGGCCGCGGAACAGGGCAATGCCGAAGCGGCCGCGTCCGCAACCGCATGCGGGAGTGCGGCATCTGGCGCGGAAGCGGTGGCCGCAGCGACCAAGCAACTTGATGAACTCGATCCGGGAAATTGCTTCGCAAGCCACTCACACAAGCTCAATTGTCGGCGCAGCGACGCAGAAGACTCAGGCGACAGACCAGGAAGTTGCTAAGCTGACTGGGGCCGTCCGAAAAATCGATAGCGTAGTCGCTTTGATCCGGGCGATCGCACAGCAAACCAGCCTGCTGGCTCTCAATGCCACGATCGAAGTCAGCGCGTGCAGGTGAGGCCGGACGCGGCTTTGCGGTAGTTGCGGGGGAGGTTAAGATCCTGTCCGAGCAGACCGCCACCGCTACAGACGAGATTGCGCGGCAAATTCTAACGGTACAGACGACAACCGATATGGCGGCAAATGCGATCCGGGAGATTGGCGCCCAGGTCGGCGATATCCATGACCTCGCCGTTTCCGTTGCGACCGCTGTCGCAGAACAGCAGGCAGCCACGGCGGATATTTCCCGTAACGTTCAGGTTGCTGCATCGAACACTTCCTATGCGGCTGAAAGCTCTCGCCTCGTCATCCAGGTGTCTGAGCAGACAGGGAACGAGGCCAAGGCCATAGCGTCGGCATCCGATCGACTGCAGGCAGTCTCGGCAGCCATCACTGAGGCCGTTCGGCATTTCATTGAGGCGATCGCCTCCGATCTCGGGGAACATCATGCCGCCCCGCCCGTGACGTCTCGGCTCGGCGATCCTCGATGGAAGGACGAGGAGGCAAGAAAGGCCGCATGAGCCAATCGGCGCGAGCCGGCCGCTCATCAAGTCCGCAGCGGGCGAAGAACGCGGGGGCGCGGCTTCCCGCCGTCTGCTGCGCTATTGCTGCTGGCCTCCGCCGCTCTGCTGGGCCGCAAGGTCTGCATCTGGCCCCGGTGGAAGGTCTGGGAGGCCGCCGTTCCGCCGCGGCGGCCAGGGTTCCTAAGCCGCTGCGGAGCCAAAGTAGCGGGAATAGAGCCAGTCGAGCGTGATCATAAGCAGGAGCGAAAGGCCTACGAGCGGGAAGACAACGCCACCGAGGCCGAGGAGGAGCAGCAGACCCCGGAAAACACGCGGGTCGGTCGGCATGGGCGGGACACCCAGCGAGGCTCTCGGCCGCCGCTTCCACCACATCACCGCGGCGGAGACGGCGAGCATGACGATCGCGACACAGGCGGCCAGCAGCACGAGCTGATTGGCGAGGCCGAATTCCTGGCCCATATGCACGTTGATGCCCCATTCCAGCGCTTTCGCAACCGGTCCATAATCCGCATAGCTCGTGTCGATCAGCGGCCGGCCGGAATATTGGTCGAGATGCACGATGCGCTGCTGTGACAGGTCATCGGGATAGACCGTGGCCGAGTAGACGCCGGACGGCGTGCTTGGCATGCTCACGGCATAGCCGCGATGCAGTCCGAGCCCATCGAAGGCCGCGATCGCCGCATCCAGCCCGATCGGCGCCGTGCCGAGGTCACGGGTCCCTGACTGAGGTATCTGCGCCTGCTCAAGCGACCAGGACGTCCTGGCGACATGGCTGAGATGCTCGTCCGACATCGGCACCGCAACATAGACGCCGGCCGGATAGCCGAAATTGGTGCCGTTAGCCCATTCATTGACCTTTTCGCCCCATATGCCGGACCAAGGCATGCCCGTGACGGCCAGGAAGACAATGAAGAAGCCGACGAAGATGCCTGTAACGGCATGGGTGTCGCGCCAGAATACGCGTTGCCGAGGTATGCCCCGCACGGTGACCACGCCGCCTTTCTCCCGGCGCGGCCACCAGAGATAGATGCCGGTGCCGACGAGCAGGATGGCCCAGCCACCGGCGATCTCGATCAGTGCTTCGGCGAAGGAGCCGAAATATTTCAGGCTGTGCAGGGTGCGGACGGTCCACATGATCGTGCCGCGATCGGGAAGCGAGCCGAGGACCTGCCCCTTATAGGGATCGACGTAGACCGCGAGCCTGCCTTGCGTCGCGGAGTCGATGGTGATCTCCGCCGAAGCGGTCGGCGAATCCGGATCGGTGAACTTGACGGCGCTGCCGGGATAGGCCGCAAGAGCCACGGCCACCATCGCCGAAGGCGTCGCTTTCGCGACAGTCTCGAGAGCTTCGACGCGCTTCAGGTCGGCGTGGAAGATCGCGTCCAGCTCATCCCGGAACAGATAGAGCGCGCCAGTGACCGCAAGAATGATCATGAAGGGCAGAACCATAAGGCCTGCATAGAAGTGCCAGCGCCAGACGGCGCGATAAAGGTCGGACGCCGAGCGCGCGGATACACCACTGCGCTCCCGCCCGATCGTCAGATCGGACATGGGTATTCTCCATATGTGCGTATGTTCGAGCCGGCGCATTTGGCTGCCGGCTTGCGTGCGGTTCGGCTCAGATGGAGAGTGGAGGCGCCCTGGCCTCGGCGATCAGGGCCTGGAATGCCGATTGCGAAATATCGGCTGGAGTGAGGCAGGGTGCGACCTGCGGCGACGGCGCATGAACAAACCCCGTATGCGTCCCCAGAAGGGCGGGGGCCGATGTCGACGCCAGCAGGCACAGTGTCTTGCAATGCCAGCGCAGCGCCGCGCCGCCGGGGATGTCGCCGGCATCGGCAGGATTGACGGCGACGAGGCCGTTAGAGGTGCAAATGATATGGAGCGGACCTGCACTCGCGGCCGTCATCGTGCCTTGCGCCAGGCCGGCGAGCAGGCCCTGCAGCAGCAGCAGATAGGCGAGCGACACGGCAACCGCGCCGCTCGGTAGCCTATCCCGCAATGTCCGCCGCATCGTCTGCATGAGCGCTTGCCGACCCGATTATGCCGTGCAGTCACTACGGCGGAAAGAGTGGACTGTCACTCCATACAACGACATCCATTAAGACCTGGCAATCGGACGATAGTCCGCTCAGGGCAAATTCGGCTGTCCGACAACCAACTTCAATCGTCAGTAGAGGCCACATCTTAGCCCAGGATTTGCTGGAACGTTGCCGCATGCCCGATCGCAATGGAGGCTCTGGCCCATGTCCGAGGAGAGAACGACGCCGATGAAGCCCTTTCCCTCTCAGGGCATCGCCTGGACGGAATGGTCCGACGTTCCCCGCTTCGGCCTGCGCTACCGTCACCTGAGCCGCGCGGCGATGGGCGAGGACTATCGCGTCGGCGTGGCGATCGAGGAATTGGCGCCGGGCAAGCAGAGTTCGCCCGCGCACTATCACATTTTCGAGGAGGAGCACGTCTACATCCTCGAAGGCGCGCTCACCGTGCGCATCGGCGCCGAAACGTATGAGATGACAGGCGGGCGGCTATGTCTGCTTTCCGGCCGGGCAGAAGGCCGGGCATTGCCTGATCAACAATAGCGGCGCGCCATGCCGCTATGTGATCATCGGCGAGCGCAATCCGAACGAGGTGGTGGTTTACACGGACACGGGCAAAGTGATGGTGCGTGCGTTGGGACGAGGTTCCATTTTCGACCTCGCAGCGAAGCGCGGCTACTGGGACGGGGAGGACACCGGCCTGCCGGAAGGTGAAAGCCCGCCGCGCGCCGCCCCGGCTGAGGCGGCGCCGGTCGAGCCCAAGCCGCCGATCTCTTCGCACGACGTTGCCTGGGACGAGTGGCGCCTCGGTCCGGGCTTCGTCGACCGTAACAAGCATCTCACCCGCGCGGCCGTGGGGGAGGACTATCATGTCGGCATTCTGATCGAAGGGCCTCCGCCCGGCATGCGCTGCGCGCCCAAGCACTACCATATGCTGGAGGAGGAGCACGCGCTGATCCTCGAAGGACAGGTGACGCTGCTTCTCGGCGATGAGCGCCACGACATGAAGCCGGGCGACTATGCCTGCTTCCCCGCCGGCCAGAAGGTCGGCCATTCCTTTATCAACAGCGGCACGGGACCCTGCAGCTATCTGATGATCGGCGAGCGCAACCGAAGCGACGTCTGCGTCATGCCCGACTCCAACAAGATGCAGGTCCGCGCCCTCCGCACAGAGCGGTCGATCTTCGACATGTCGGGCCTGAGGGGTTATCTGGATGGCGAGCCGGGCGGCTGACCAGGCCCCATTGCGAGGCGGTATGGCCTGTCAGAGAGTTGGCGTAGGGTTAGCCCGATGTCAAAGTTAACAAGGGCTTAGCTGACCGCTTGACCTGATCTGCACCTCACGGAAAGCAGATGCTCGGATGACCCATAAATCGGGAAGCGTTGGGGGAGACGTAGCCCCGTGCGCTTCCCGGTCGATTAGCGGGCTTCTACTGTCCCGCAACCTTTACGCCCTTGGCGGCTTTCTCGATGAGGGCGACCACCGCTTCTGGTTTCGAGACGTAAACCGCGTGACTGCCCTCAACCTCCGTCACGATCGCGCCGGCGCGCTTGGACATGGCCCGCTGCGCTTCGGGCGGGATCATCTTGTCGTCCGTTGCGACAAGATACCAGCTCGGCTTGCTTCTCCAAGCCGCTTCAGTCACCGCCCCCTCGAGAGCGGGCAAGCCCCAGGGAAGTTGCGAGTTCGCCATAAAGTCCGCCTTGTCCTTGGGCAGGTCGGCTGCGAAGGAAGCTGCAAATTTGGTCTTGTCGAGCATGAGATATCCGTCCTGCGGCGGCAAGATCGGTGGCACCGGAGCGCCCGGCGCCGGAATCTTGATGAGCGACGCAACGGATTCGCCCCGGTCCGGCGCAAAAGCCGCGATGTAAACCAGTCCCGCAACCTTCGGATCGTTGCCCGCTTCCGTGATCACGACCCCGCCGTATGAGTGGCCGACAAGAATGACCGGTTTGCCTTCGCCGGACATTACCCGCTTGGTCGCCGCAACGTCGTCGGCCAGCGACGACGTTGGGTTTTGCACGACACTGACATCGTAGCCGTCGCTCTTGAGCATCTGGTAGACCTGCTCCCAGCCGGAAGCGTCTACAAAACCACCATGGACCAAAACAATCGAAACCAGCATTTCAGCAGCACCGGCCATTTGACACCTCCAATTCGGGTTGAGTTACGGTCGAGATGCTACGGGGGCGTGACCGGTGGGTCATGAACGAAACGGCCAAACGTGGAACGAGCGAGCCAAAAAACTAGAGACATGATCGCTTCCGGGCCATGCTCTACATCGCTTTGGCTTCGGACGATTTTTCAAGAAAACCGGCGTCCACTTTTCCTGATCGTGCTCTAAGCAGGCATTCCTTGGCTGCCCAACGAATGCCTGTCTTAGATCTTAGTTTTCGCAGAGTTTTTTCCCAAAACCGGGAAGGCCACTTTGGGGAACTCTGCTCAGTCGCGTTTCGTGCGGCGCCATGCCCCTGGCGTTACGCCGACAACGCGCGAAAACGTTCGGGTGAAATGGCTTTGGTCTGCAAAACCACAGTCCAAGGCAATAGCGCTCAGCGAAGCAGAGGATTTCTCCAGCAGCTGCTTCGCCTTCCCCATCCGCCGGTATTGCAGCCACTGATGCGGCGCCATCCCGGTCGACTGACGAAACGCTCGGGTGAAATGCCTTGCCGAAAGATCGCAGGAATGCGCGAGGTCGCTCAGTGTGACACCCCCGCCAATATTGGCATCGATGAGCTCCTTGGCTCGGCGCTCTTGCCATGGCGCGAGACCGCCTCCCCACTGCCGCGGCAACAGCGCGACATCGCCGTATCTGCCGGCGACGTGAATTGAAAGAGCCAGTGCAACGTGGTCAACGAAGAGTTCGGGAGTTTCCTCCGGTCTTGCGAGGGCCGGGCGTATGGACAACAGTAAATTACGGGCGACTGGATCCTGAACGGTGACACCAACTGTATGACGAAGTTCTTGGATGTGCCTCGGTATGTCCCCGTCGTCGCCCATGGCCAAAAACGCTTTGTGCGGCACATAGAGATTCACGGCGTGGAATGGGTCTCGCAGGTCAGTGGCCAGGTTCATCCTCAGATCGAAGATTGCGAGTTCGCCGGCATCATAACCCTGTGGCAGTATCAACCTGCCATCTGCGTACAGGTCGAAATCATCGGCTTTCTTCAATTGGAGCGCGACCAAGAATGCATCTTCGCGCACCGGATTGGTAATTCCGGTGTTGCGGCGTTCGCAATCAAGCTCGAGGAACGCGATTCCTGTCCCGCGAGCGGCGCGCGTGGTCGCCACCGGCGCATCGGGCAGACCGACCGCCTCGGCGACGGGATTCTTCACGGACGCCAGCCTGGGAGAATGGGGCATGGGCCTGATCCCTTGGGCGCGCACCCCGGTTCCCAGATCTTTAGGTCCCCGCAATTACCGTTCGAGCGCGCACACAGCAAGCTACCACCGACCAGGTGCGGTGTCCAAAAAGACGCCGGTATCCACGTCGGGGTAATTTTCGCTTCTGTGCAAGGCGGGAGTCGGACAGGCACACAACTTCCACTTACACTCGCAAAGTGGACATCCCCGATCTGGAGGATTTGTCAGCCGGCACGCCCGGCAAGGAAGGTCAACGGGCGGCCTCGCCAGTCTGCTGTCGTGCGCTCATCGAGCCCGCAGCGGGTGAAGAACGCGGCGGCGCGGCTTTCGGCTAGCGTCACGGCGTGGAGGCCGCGCACATGATGCGCACGGCAGAGTGCGCGGAACGCGTCGATCAGGGTCGATCCGGCGTCTGGTCCTCGGTGGTCCTGCCTGACGTTGACATGGAGATGCGCTGGGTAGGCGTCGATCAGGGCTGCGGGGAAGCCGTCGTAATAATCCGGGCCTTGCAGCGGCTCGCGGTTGCTGAAAAGCGTGCCCGCCAGATAGCCGACGACTTCGCCATCCGGATTGAGAGCGACAGGAATTGCTGCGGGCAATGCCTGACATAGCGGCCGAGCCATAGGTCGCGATACGCGGCGCGATCCGCTTCGGAGGCGAAATTCTGCGTCGCCGCGCTGTCGAAGAATATCGCCTCGATCTGCGGCATCACGTCCGAACCGCCCGCCGCTCCGATCGGCCGCGACGCGCCACATCTCAAACCCGGAAATGCTTCGACAGCTTCAGCCCCTGCGCCTGATAGTTCGAGCCGATGCCCTGTCCGTAAATCTGGTCGGGCGTCTCGGTGAGCTGCTCGTAGATCACCCGGCCGACGATCTGCCCGTCCTCCAGGATGAACGGCACCTTGTGGCTGCGCACTTCCAGCACGACGCGGCTGCCCGCGCCGCCCGCCGCCTCATGGCCGAAGCCAGGATCGAGGAAGCCCGCATAATGCACGCGGAACTCGCCGACCAGCGGGTTGAACGGCACCATTTCCGCCGCATAGTTGGGCGGCACATGCACCGCCTCCTTCGAGGCGAGGATGTAGAACTGGTCGGGGTCGAGGATCAGCCGCCGCTCCTCGCGCGCATGGATCGGCTCCCAGAAATCGCCAGCGCGCAGGCGCCGGAGCGGTCCATGTCGACGACGCCGGTATGGCGCTTCGCCCGGTAGCCGACGATGCCGCCGTCGTTCTCGCCCGAAAGGTCGACGGACAGCGCGATGCCGTCCGCGATGTCGGCGTTGTCGCCGGAGATCAGCCGCTGTTCGAGGTGAAGCTGCGCCAGCTCGGCGTCGGTGTGTTCCGATCGGCCGCGCCGGAACCGGATTTGCGCGAGCAGCGAGCCGGGCCGCACCAGCACCGGGAAGGTTTGCGGGCAGATTTCGGCATAGAGCGCGCCGTCATAGCCGGCCGGAATGTGGTCGAAGGCGGGGCCGTTCGCGGTGATGATGCGCGTGAAGACGTCGAGCCGCCCCGTCGAGCTTTTCGGATTGGCGGCGGCGGAGACATCGGCGGGCAGGGAAAGCCGCTCCTGCAGCGGCACGACGTAGACGCAGCCGGTCTCCAGCACGGCGCCCTCGCCGAGGCCGGATCTCATGCATGCTGAAGGCGCTGAGCTTGGCCTCGACGCTCATGCGCGCGCTCGGCAGAAAGCTCGCCCGCACCCGGTAGGCGATATCGCCGAGCCGCAGATCGAGGCTTGCAGGCTGCACCTGCGCCGGCGAGATCGGCGCGCGCGGCGGAGATGTGCCCGGCCTCGATCAAGGCGCGCACGCTTTGGGCAGGCAGAAGGCCGTCCTTTTCGTTCCGCATGCGCAACGCACATGCCGGATCACCGAGCCTTCGGTCAAGAGCTGTCCGCGCCAATGCTGGACCTTATACGTCGCCTGAAGGTCGCCAAACCGGCTTGTCGCTTGACGCCAAGCCTCCCGCCTGCTTAATCCACCTCTTAACCCGTGGTGATTTGGCCGGCCGGCTTGCAGCCACGTAAAATAATTCGCTAAAGGGCCGCGTCGAGATCAAAATCCGGCCCGGCTACCCAGCACGGCCGGTTTTTTGTTTCTCGAAAGGCGAGACCCATGGCTGACGATGCTGGCAATCCTTCGCAGACATCCTGGGGGCAGGCGACGGCGCTGGTGCATGGCGGCACGCTGCGAACGCCCTTCGGCGAAACCTCGGAAGCGCTGTTCCTCAATTCCGGCTTCGTCTATGAGACCGCCCGCGACGCCGAGCTGCGCTTCAAGGGCGACCAGGAAGGCTACATCTACTCGCGCTTCTCCAACCCGACCGTGACCATGTTCGAGACGCGCATGGCGCTGCTCGAAGGCGCGGAAGCGGCGCGCGCGACGGCCACCGGCATGGCGGCGGTGACGGCCACCTTCTTCGCCTATCTCAAGGCCGGCGATCATGTGGTCGCGAGCCAGGTGCTGTTCGGCTCCTGCCGCTATGTGATCGAGGAATTGCTGCCGCGCTTCGGCGTCGCCTGCACGCTGGTCGATGGGCGCGATCTCGACGCCTGGCGCGGCGCGGTCCAAGACAATACGCGGGCCTTCTTCTGCGAGACGCCGGCCAATCCGACGCTGGAGCTGGTCGACATCGCCGCCGTCTCAGGCATAGCCAAGGATTGCGGCGCGCTGTTCATCATCG
The DNA here is from genome assembly GCA_963731855.1 of uncultured Alphaproteobacteria bacterium. GTDB lineage: Bacteria > Pseudomonadota > Alphaproteobacteria > Rhizobiales > Rhodomicrobiaceae > R-RK-3. Next base: position 79,103 of record CAVSXH010000013.1, read on the forward strand.
ACAACGTCTTCGCGACCCCCATTCTGCAGAAGCCGCTGGCGCTCGGCGCCGACATCGTCGTCTATTCGGCGACCAAGCACATTGACGGCCAGGGCCGATGTCTGGGCGGCGTCATCCTGTGCAGCGAAGCGTTCCTCAACGACCATCTCAAAGTCTATCTGCGCCAGACCGGCCCGAGCCTCAGCCCCTTCAACGCCTGGGTGCTGCTCAAGGGGCTGGAAACGCTGCCGCTTCGCATCGAGCGCATGTCCGACAGCGCCGCGAAGCTCGCGGATTACCTCGCCGAACGCCCCGAAGTGGAGACGGTGATATATCCCGGCCGCGCTGAATTTCCGCAAAAGGAGCTGCTGGCGCGGCAGATGGCGTCGGGCGGCACGCTGCTCACCTTCGCCGTCAAGGGCGACAAGGAGACCGCGTTCCGCATCGTCGATGCGCTGCGCATCATCAAGATTTCCAATAATCTGGGCGATGCGAAAAGTCTCATCGTGCATCCCGCGACCACCACTCATCAGCGCTTCACGCCGGAGGTCCGGGCGGCTATGAGTATTGGCGACAATTTGCTTCGCCTGTCGGTCGGCCTGGAAGATCCGGCCGATCTGATGGGCGATCTGGATCACGCTTTCCGCGCCGCCTTTGCCTGAGGGCGCATGGCGCGGCAAGCGGCGGGAGCTTGCGGTGGGTTACGAAGCCACGACGCATGACGTCACGGTGAAGGTCGTCCCCAGTTTTCTGGAGGACGACAGCGCGCCTGACCGCGATTATTATTTCTGGGCCTATTCGGTCGAAATCGCCAATGTCGGCCGGCAGCGCGTGCAGCTCCTGTCGCGGCATTGGAAGATCACCGACAGCGACGGCCGGGTGCATGAAGTGCGCGGCGCCGGCGTGGTGGGTGAGCAGCCGGTGCTCGAACCGGGCGAGAGCTTTCGCTATACGAGCGGCGTGCCGCTGCGCACGCCCTCGGGCATCATGCTCGGCTGGTACCGGATGGAAGCGTCGGACGGGGAGACGTTCGACGTGGTGATCCCGCCCTTTTCGCTCGACAGTCCCTATTCGGCGGGCAGGCTCAATTAGGGCGGCAACTCGGAAAAGGGGCGGAACTTTCGCTTCGGAGGGCGCTTATTTGCGTAAAGGCGCAGGTGTCTCGAGCGTGATCGGCGAGTTGATTCAGTCGTCATCCCCGCGAAGGCGGCGACCCAGTACTCCGCAGACTATTCACCTGATCTGATCATGCTTTAAGACGCAAGATTACGGGAGGAGACAAGCGGTGAAAATCACAAGGACACATCCCAAATCGCAGTGCCTGAGAGCGGCTGCCGTCGCGATCGGGCTCACACTCGGCTCGGCTTCGGCCTTCGCGCAGAGTGCGCCGGCCTCCTGCGTGACATCGCTGAGCAAGGAATATGGCTCGAATTCCGCGGTCCGGATGGAGTGCACCAACGCGACCGACTGCACCTTCCAGGCGCCCGTCGGCAATGCTTCGGCGCTGGCGCTGATCGGCGCCATGGTGAAGACCGTCGAGGCCTGCTTCATGGCCGCCGGCCTCACCGTCGTCAAGGAAGACGTGGTGCCGCAAGGCACGACGCGGCAATATGGCAAGCCCGGCAGCTCGGAAATGTGCGCCGTGCTGATCGGCACCACGACCGTCGACGTTGCCGACGGCCTCCGCGCCACCTGCCAGACTGTGATCGCACGGTAGAGCGTGCCCTCATCAACCGGCACCGTCTGCTATGGGGCTCCACACGGACTCTCGCTCGCCGGACGCCGCCAGCGGCAATGTGGTGTTCTTCACCGTGAAGCTTGGCCCGGCGACGGAGAAGCCGGGTCATCCGCGAGGCGGCCCACCCAGCAAACATGCTCTTGGCACAGCGGATCAGGTCATCAGCCTATTGGGTCAACACAGGCTGCGATCATTGCCACTACGCGAGCCGTGCCAGGTCGCTCCAAAAGGTCACGACCTGTTTGACAACGCTTATGAATTCCTTGCCGTCGAAAGGTTTGACGATATAGCAGTTCGCGTGGCGCGCATAACATTCCCCGATGTCTTTGAGTGATTGGGAACTGGTCAGCATGACGACGGGAATGGCTTTCAGCTGCGTTTCGCCCTTCACCGCTTCCAGGAACTTCTTCCCATCCATCCGCGGCATATTGATATCGAGAAAGATAAGTTCGGGTGTGGCTGCGTTCACAAAATCTGCCCGCTTGAGAAGAAAATCCAACGCCTCCAAACCATTATTAACCACCGAAAGATTGCAGGCCGGCTTTGCACCGCTCAAGGCCCGCTCCGTCATTTCGATATCGCCCTCATTGTCTTCCACAAGCAAGATATTGAGTGAATTTTGCATGGCGATGATCACCTTATTGCAGGGACAAGAAAGAAGAACACACTGCCCTCGCCGGGCGTTGAGGTGAAACCTATATCCCCACCATACCGCCTGATAAATTTTCGACAGATGGATAGCCCGATGCCGGTGCCAGAGTAGTCTTCCTTGCGATGGATGCGCTGGAAGATGGCAAAGATCTTCTCGCTGAATGCGGGATCGATGCCGATGCCATTGTCGCGGACGCAAAACCGCCAGGATTTCTCGAGCCTCTCCGCCTGGATCTCGATTTCAGGTGCTTTCCCGCCGTCCTGAAACTTGAGGGCATTGCTGATCAGGTTCTGAAACAACACCCGCATGAGTGTCAGGCTGGTGTCCAGAACCGGAAGCTCGCCGCATGTGATGCGCGCGTTCTTCTCGCCGATCTCGCCTTCGAACTCCGCGATCACCTGACACGCTATATTATGGCAATCTACTCTCTCTAGCTTGACTTCTTCCCGTCCCACACGGGAAAAGGTGAGAATATCCTGAATCATTTTCTGCATGCGTCCGGCATTGCTGGTGATGAACCCGAGATATTGGTGGCCTCTCGCGTCGAGCTCGGCGTCATATCGGTCCGCCAAAAGACCGGAGTAGCTGTTCATCATGCGCACCGGCTCCTGCATGTCATGCGAGCAGATATAGGCAAAGCGCTCCAATTCCTCATTGGAGGCTTCCAGCTCCGTTCGCTGCGCCTTCAGCTCCTCTACATTGCGCTGCAGCTCTTCGGTTACGCCGCGATAAGCGCGCTCGAGCTTATCATTGATTTTTTGGAGGTCTTCGGCGTGCTGCGCTTTCGCCTGAAAAAACCTTACATATAGTTGGGTTGTTTCAAGCAACAGCACTATCAGGACGTAACTTGCGGCCAAAAGCCCATAGATTCGGCCCACATAGAAGCCAAGATCAAATCGACCGCCGTTGAAAACCGCGCTGAGACCGACGTCAAATATCCACGCACACATCACCACCATGAGCCACAGGTCGAGCACGGTATGGGGGCGTCGTATCCATAAGGCCGCAAGGGCCAGAAAGCTCAACATCCAGATCGTCGAAACCACTGCGATCATGGTAGGGCTGTATCGGTTGCCCTGCATGATTGCCGGCAGAAGTGTATGCCCCGCCGTGGCAAGCGCCGCGAAAGCACACGCACAGCCTACCGCGATGGCTACGCCGGACAATATGGCGGCGCGGGAAGAGAATTTGGATGGCCATTTTCTATTGGCGTCCGAGGTCTTGAGCAGCGCATAGGCGATCACCGCGAGCGGGAAGCTGCCGTGCCAAAACATGTATAGCCAGGCGGTACTCTGGGGTCGTGCGGCCAGCCATCCGGTCGCGGAAAACACGCCCGGGAATGTGAGCAGGTGCAAGGAAGCGATGACTGCCGTGAAAAGATAAGCGCTGGCGAGCACCCAAAGCGCTCGTGAACGTACAAAAGTAAATTGCGCAAAAAGCAGAACCGCCGTAATCGCGTCGTTGATGATGAGCGCAGATTGGTAAACAGGGATGAATGCCGGCACCTGGAGAAGCGGCACGCGAGCCAATGGGATCGCGGCAATAAAGCCGAGCAACGAAAGCAAGATGACCCACAATGCGCGCCGGCGGTCGTCCTGATGCGCGGCTACGTTTGACAAGAACTCCATTTGCTTGCCAAGCGGCTCAACAACTGTCTCTCGCACAGGCATTGCCGCCTCTTCCGGAAGGCCGCTTTGGTCAAACAAAATCGTCGTCAGGTGTTCTCTCCTGGCTGATGGAGATTCCCACAGCGACGTGAATTTGCGATTAAATCAGTTGCTCGGATGCTCAATTAGACGCATGGAGGCGGATCGGCCGTTGGGAGATGTTGCTTGTCCTTGCTGCTCAAATCGGACGCTGCATGAGCCGCCACCCGGCACGTTCGCCATTTGCGAAGTCTGCGGATGGGAGGATGATAATGCGCAGTTCTCAGACCCCACTTACGCCGGGGGAGCGAACGCCATCTCTCTGAATGACGCGCGCGCAAATTATCGGAGCTTCGGCGCAAAAGACCAAGGGAGCCGCGGACTTGCCCGCTCCCGACGACGAGACACCTGTTTCCTCTTGAGGCTTGCGGGCGGGAATCCCCTCTTCTCCACCAGTCTTGAACAGCTAAGCTTCAGAATCCAAAAAGAAATAAGTTGAAAATCAATCCTCCGGATTGGCACTTAAAGGTCTCTTGCCCATGTTGCGGGCAAGGCTATCCTTTATTAATTTCCTGCCCTGGTTGTGAATATGTAGCCGCCGCTTGCGAAGAAATTCCCGACACCGTTTTCCTGGATCCAAAAGATTTACTAAATAGCTTATCAAACGATAAGCAGGTTAAGTGCCCAAAATGTAAGATATATTATTTGAGAGATTTTGTTTCCGCGAGCAACGAGAAAATTATAGATGCTGGATTGAAAGATTTATATCACTAGATATATTTATATCAAGTCCATAACATGAGACGTTAAACCAAGATTGGAGAACTTCAATCGCAGGATGGACACGAGAACTGTGGCCGCGCCGCCCTACGAAGCGCACGCGCCCAGCATGAACAGTGCGTCGGCCTCGTCCACCTGGGCTTCGTCGCCGAACACGAGCGCATGGCGCACGCCTTCCTCGTCGCTCGAGTAGCCGTAGAGCTTGTGGAATGCCGGCTTTAGAGCGTCGTGCGTTAAATAGGAATCGCGATCGCGCCATTTATGTCGTCCCGGACGCCGCGGAGCGGCGAGCCGGGATCCAATCACATGGCCGCAAATTCACTGCCGAAGTTCCAAGTGAATAGGCCCCGGCTCTGACGGCCGGGGCGACGGGATACACAATGCCGCTGATCTCGATTTACAGTGTGATGCTCTAAACCGCCGTGCAGGTAGCCGCGCTGCTCCAACACCCTGAGCGCCGCGCCCAGGGTGTTGGTGTTTGGCGCGAGGCGCACCGCCATCGCCTCGACGGCGTGGATGCTCTCGCGCACGCTACCCGGCCAATCCGAATTGCGAAGCGCCACGCCCGCTGCGATGAGCTGCTTGCGCGCGGCGGTCGCATTCTTAGCTTCCGCATCTGCGATGGCCCGCTCGAATGCCGCCGCCTGCTCCTCCGTGCCGATGGCGGCGATGTATCTGTTGTCGAATACGCGATACGCGGCGCGCGCCATGACGAACGCTTCCGCAAGCTCGCGCTTCAGCTCGTCGCTGCATCCAGGCTGCCGGACGAGGAATTCGACCAGATCGAATAGCCGACCGATGTCGGCGCGCTGGACGAAGACACTAAGGCGCTGCTCATTATTGTATGCGCTGTCGTCGAATTTGTCGGCCGGCTGCTCGAAAAAGCGAACGTGCAGGTCCATCGCGACCCGCTTCCATTTGTTCTTAAACACCGCAGAGTCATACGGCGCGTAGGATTCGCGGCGGATTTCGAGGCTGATTGCAATAATACAGGAGACGGCGCAGCTCGGCGGACATGTCGCCCAGCTTGAGCTGCGGCGGGATCGGCTCAATGCCGGTGCGCTGGGAGAAAGGCACGTAAGGGTTCGAATCGCGCGAAGCGCCCAAAGCATTTTCCAGCAAAGTCGGCACTGGTTTGCGTCGCGAAGATGCGGCAGACAAAGACCCAGCCGCCCCGCTACTGAACCGGCGACGCTTTCGCGCCGAGTTCGGCGGCGTCGAAGCCGTATTCGCTGTTGCAGAACTCGCAGGTGACGTGGACGCGGCCGTCTTCGGCCATGTCCTCGATGTCCTCGGGCGTGAAGCTCATCAGCATCTGCTCCACCTTCTCGCGCGAGCATTGGCAGAAGGCCGAAATCGGCGTGGCGTTGAAGGCGCGCACCCGCTCCTCATGGAACAGCCGGTAGAGCAGGCGCTCGGGCTCCAGCGTCGGGTCGAGCAGTTCGTGATCCTCGACGGTCGAGGCGAGCAATTGCGCTCGCGTCCAGGCGTCCTCGGCATCATGACCGTTGGTGCGCCGGGCGCCGCCGCCCTCCTCGGTCAGCTTCTGGACCATGAGGCCGCCCGCGCGCCACGACCAGGAGCCGGGATTGTCGCCCTTGCCGGCCTCATATTGGCGGGCGATGGCAATCTTGATGAAGGTCGGCAATTGCTCGGATTGGCGGAAATAGAGATCGGCCGCTTCGGAGATGTTGCCGCCTTCCAGGGGAACGATGCCCTGGTAGCGCTCCATATCCGGGCCCTGATCGATCGTCATCGCCAGATGGCCGTCGCCGAGCAGCTTTGCCCCTTCCGCGAGGCGCGTGTCGGCGACGCCCTCGAACGCCGACTGGTCGAAGCTGGCATAGCCGCGAATGTTGCCCGGCGCGTAATAATGCGCGACCAGGAAGCTGACCGGGCCTTCGCTGCGGGTCTGCAGGATGAATTTGCCGTCGATCTTCAGCGCGGCGCCGAGCATCGCCGTCAGCGTCATCGCCTCGCCGAGCAGATTGGAAACCGGCGCGGGATAGTCGTGCTGGCTCAAAATGGCGCTGATCGCCGGTCCCATGCGGACGAGCCGCCCCCGCGCGCCGGAAGACTCGATCTGAAAGGGGAGGACGTAGTCGTCTTCGGTGCGGGTGAGTTCGTCTGCCATGGGGCTCTTATCGATCTGGTACTAAGTCTTCTCCAGGCACCATGCGAGGATGGCCCTCTGCGCGTGAACTCTGTTTTCGGCTTCATCGAACACCACGGATTGAGGGCCGTCAATCACCTCGTCCGTAACTTCGCGCGCCGCGCTGCGCCGGGCAGGCAATGCATGAATATGGCGTCGGGTCCGGCCAATTTCATCAGCTCTTCGTCGACCTGATAATCCTTCAGGAGCGACAGGCGAAGCTCCTCATTGTCCTGGCCCATCGAGACCCAGACATCGGTGACGATGCAATCGGCTCCCGCGGCCGCGTCGCGCGGGTCCTCGAACAGGACCAGCCTCGCGCCCTCCCTTTCGGCCCAGGCGAGCGTCTCAGGCCGAAGGCTGGAGCGATTTCGGCGCGCCGATATGCAGCGTGAAGTTGAAGCGCGCCGCCGCGTGGATCCAGGAGGTCGCGACGTTGTTCGCCGCATCGCCGACCCAGGTGATGAGCCGGTCGGCGACCGCGCCCTTCTTTTCCTCGAAGGTCAGGATATCGGCAAAGATCTGACACGGATGCGAGCGGTCGGTCAGCCCGTTGATGACCGGAATATCGGCATGCTCGGCCAGTTGTTCAAGCCGCACATGGGAGAGCGACCGCAGCATCAGGAGGTCGACATAGCGCGACAGCACGCGGGCGGTGTCGGCGATGGTTTCGCCGCGGCCGAGCTGCATATCCGTTGAGTTGAGCACGATGGACTCGCCGCCCAGCTTGCGCATGGCGACATCGAAGGAGACGCGGGTACGGGTCGAGGGTTTCTCGAACATCATGGCCAGCGTCCGGCCCGCCGCGATCCGGCCGAAGCGCGGGCTGCCCTTGGCGAGATCGCGCTTCATCTGGTGGGCGGTGCTGAGAATATGTTCGAGGGTGTCTCTGTCGAAGCTGTCTATATCGAGGAAGTGACGTATGGCCATGTTCAGGCAAATTCTTGAGCTGTGAGCTCACTTTCGAGGGTGGTGCAGGCAGCGGCGATCTTCTCGCAGGCCTCGGCGATCTCGGCCTCGCTGACGATGAGCGGCGGCAGCAGCCGGACAACATTGTCGCCCGCGCCGATGCAGAGCATGTTTTCGGCAAGCAGCGCCTCGATGAGCCTGGCCGAGGGGACTTTGCATCGCAGCCCCACCAGCAGGCCTTCGCCGCGCACTTCCTCGATCACCGCGCCATGCCGGTCGGCGATCTCGGCCAGCCGCTGTTTGAGCAGCAGCGCCTTGTGGCGGACGGAGGCGAGGAAGTCCTCCTCGAGCACGACATCGAGCACCGCATTGCCGACCGCCATGGCCAAGGGATTGCCGCCGAAGGTGGAGCCGTGCGCTCCCTGCCGTCATGCCCGCCGCGGCTTCGTCTGTCGCCAGGAACGCGCCGACCGGGAAACCGCCGCCAAGCCCCTTGGCGACCGCCATGATATCCGGTTCGATGCCGGACCACTCATAGGCGAAAAGCTTGCCGGTGCGGCCGATGCCGGTCTGCACTTCGTCGAGAATGAGCAGCAGCCCGTGCTCATCCGCCAGTTCGCGCAATGCGCGCAGGAATGCCCAGCCGGCATGACGGATGCCGCTTTCGCCTTGCACCGGTTCGATGAGGATGGCGGCGGTTTCGGGTCCGATCGCCGCGCGCGTCGCGTCGAGATCGCTCAAGCGGAACCTGGTCGAAGCCGTCGACCTTGGGGCCGAAGCCGGCCAAGTGCTTCTCCTGGTTGCCCGCCGCGATCGTCGCCAGCGTGCGCCCGTGAAATCCGCCTTCGAAGGTGATGATCCGGTAGCGTTCGGGATGGCCGTGATGGCTCTGATATTTACGCGCGGTCTTGATCGCGCCTTCCAGCGCCTCGGCGCCGGAATTGCAGAAGAAAACCTTGTCGGCGAAGGTCGCCGCGCTGAGGCGTGCGGCGAGCCTCTGCTGGCCGGGGATATTATAGAGGTTCGATGTGTGCCAGAGCTTGCCGGCCTGCTCGCTGAGGGCGGCGACGAGATGCGGGATGCGCATGACCTAGCGCCGTCACGGCGACGCCCGCTCCGAAATCCAGATATCGCTCGCCGCTCTCCGTATAGAGAGTGGCTCCCTCGCCCCTGTCGAAGGCGATATCGGCTCTGGCGTAAGTGGGCAGCACCGCGGACATGGTCAGATCAGCTCCCTCCTGTCAGGAAAAAAGGCCGTTCACACGGCATTAAGGCATGACGCTAAGATCATTCGGCGATTGCATTAAGGCTGTCAATTGGCACAAAAGACACAGCGAGCCAAAAAACCTGCCCTCTCAGATGCGTTTAACCCTTCCTTCATTTGTTTTCGTCCGCTTCCCGTGCCATTATGACTAAAGCGAAGACGGCGCGTGGTTGTTCTTTACCCGCTAGTTTTGTGTCCCGGTCATCGCCATCCAGTAGCATGTAGCGTTTTGCTCTTGTCCCGCTAGCTGGGTTTTCTCTCAAGTATAGCGTTTTTTCTTGTGTTCAGCGTAAGGGGCTTTTGCTCCGCGTAGCCGCGCCGTGTTCGCATTTGTGCGACGCGAGTCTGCCGCCGCGGAAGCAGGATCACTGTGCCAACAGCAATTCGCATTAGATGTACGAGGAGGCAGAATTATGGGGTGGACCGAAGAACGCGTGGAGCTTCTGAAGAAGCTGTGGGCCGATGGGCTCAGCGCGAGCCAGATCGCCGGCCGTCTTGGCGAGGTCACTCGCAATGCCGTTATCGGAAAAGTTCACAGGCTGGGTCTGGCGGGCCGAGCCACCACGTCGCGTATGCGCTCGCCGCGTCCGCGCAACCGCGTCTCGCATCTGCCGCTGCGGCCGACCCGCGTGCAGTACCGGACGCATGGCAATGTCGCGCTGAAGCCGATGTTCATGCCGATGGAACAGCCTGCCGTCGCCTTGGCGCTCGTGCCGTCGATCGTGGAGGAGCTGAATATTCCGGCGGCGCTGCGGATCGATCTTCTGGACCTGAAGGAATGCATGTGCCGCTGGCCGGTTGGCGATCCTCAGGACGAGAATTTCCATTTCTGCGGCCGGCAGAAGTCGCACGGCGTTTCCTATTGCGAGCACCACGCCCGCGTGGCGTTCCAGCCGGCGGCGCGCCGCAAAAGATAAATTGCGAGAACAAAGCGGGGGGTGAGGGCCGGACACTCATTGAGGGCATGAGTATCCGGCTCTCCTATTTTTAGCTGAGCCTTGCGCACTGGCGCATTCATTTCGTTCACGCATCAGCGCCCCGGCATGCGTGCTTGCGGACAGGAGGGTTCGCCCTGGCCTCGGCGATGACGAAATAACAATTCAGATCATGGGCAAGAGGTATAAGGGCGAGACGTTGCTGCTATTGCGGCGTGGCCGATATTTTCGGACGCGGGCGACCACATCCTCGCCAGACAGTTGGTGCTAGAGCGGATCGGTTGAAGTGGAAGCATCGAAGCCGGGAGGCCCGCTCTCAATTCTTTGCTGGTCGCGCGATCGGACGGAAAACCGGATTCCACTTTTCCTGATCGCGCTCTCAAGCGGCACCGGACAAACATGCCCAAGGTTCCAGCCGGCAAGTCTTGCAACGGAGTTCATTCTTTGCCCAACTCCGGCTTGTCCGCGAACCCTCTCAGGCAGTCCGCCTTGGTAAGTTTGCGCTGGCGGCACCGTTCCACCAGCTGTTGCGCCCACTCGTCCACCTTGCTCTGCAGCACCACCGTGCCTGCTGGCGGTGTCGGCTCCGTGGGTTGGCTGCAATATTTGAGGTCTTGAGTCTTGCAGAGGTATTCTCTGACCTGCCGCGATTGTCCTGGGCTGAACGGCTTTTGCTTGGGTTGATCGTAATATTTGCCCACGCGACAGAGAATGTCGAAAGCGGGACCCACATCCTCCGGATCCAGCCTCAGCCTGAGGCGCACCACGAGCGCCTCTACCCCAAATCCGAGAAGATAGGGACACATCTCCCAGAAGATCTGGCCCATCTCTGCCTGCGCGCGGGAACGGTCGGAACCCAGACCTGCAAGCACCAGAGCAAGTATCAATAGGATTTTTCCCATCGGGCACACTCCCGAAACATTTCCCTTTGCCGCATGGGGTTTATCAGAAAACGCCTCATGATCTTCTCAGTAAATCGTTTCAGGGACGCGACGGTGAACGCGCCTCATTTAGAGCTTGCCGACAGGAACCGGACGGCCCTGCATGGCGTCCAGCCGGCGGCGCGCCGCAAGATAAATTGCGAGAACAAAGCGAAGGGGTGAGGGGCCGGGCACTCATTGAGGGCATGAGTATCCGGCTCTCCTATTTTTAGCTGAGCCTCGCGCACTGGCGCATTCATTTCGTTCACGCATCAGCGACCTGGCATGACAGGTCCGCTGCTCTTACGCGAGCGTGCGAACGGAAGGCTCGCGATCCCATTGACGCGTGCGCGCGGCTTCGATGTAGGCATCAACGGAGCCACCCACATCGACCACGCCGGCGTCCGGCATCACCCCGGCCTTGTTGAGAAGCGGCTGGGCTTCAGCGGTAAAACCGATGGCCTTCAAATGGCCGAATGCGTCCTTTGCGAAATCGATCGCGGCGCCTTCCTTCAGGAGCTGCGCGCATCCCTCCCGCGACAGCACAAGCGCAACGGCGTCGAACATGATCGAAGGCGTACCGGCCAGTTGGCCATCGGCCTTCAGCATCTTGCCGCCATTCAGGCTGACGCCGCCGATTTTCGGAGCGACGATCTTGACGGTTGCGCCGTCGGCTTCGGCCGCTGCCCGCACCGCCTCGATCACGCTTCCATCGGCGCCGTCGCTGACCAGGATCGCGACCGAGCGGCCCTTCAGCGTCTCCGGATATTTGCCGATGATCCGCAGCGCGGGCGACAGCGCCATGTCCTGCGGCGGCACCGCCGGATCGGATTTTTCCGGCAAATCGGCATTCAGGCCATCGGCGACGCGCGCAGCCAAGGTCTCATCGACATTGCGCAAATTGGCGAGCACCCGATTGCGGACATGGTCCAGGGACACTTTCGACAGCTCGAAGACCAGGGCGCTGGCGAGATGCGCCTGCTCCGGCACGGTCTGGGAACGGTAGAACAGCCGCGCGTGTGAGTAGTGATCGGCGAAGCTTTCCGACCTCAGCCGGACCTTGCCGCCTTCGAGCGGCAGGGAGAAGCTGCGGAAGCCGCCCTTGGGATCTTCGCGCGGGCCGCCGACCTCTCCCGCGTCGGCCAGGCTGTTGGGCTCGTAATTTGCCCGACCGGTGAAGACCTGCGTCTGCATGTGGCCGTCGCGCTGGAAGTTCTGGAACGGACACCCTTGGCGCGATTGATCGGGATCTGGTGGAAGTTCGCCGTGCCGAGCCGCGAAAGCTGCGTGTCCTGATAGGAAAACAGGCGACCTTGCAGCAGCGGGTCATCCGAGACGTCGATGCCGGGCGGAATGTTGGTCGGCAGATACGCGACCTGCTCGGTTTCGGCGAAGAAATTGTCCGGATTCCGATTCAGCACCATGCGGCCGATAATGCGGAGCGGCACGAGCTCTTCGGGAATGAGCTTGGTCGCGTCGAGGATGTCGAACGGCAGCGCGTCGGCCTCCTCCTGGCTGATAAGCTGCACGCCGAAATCCCATTCGGGGAAATCGCCGGCGGCAATCGCTTCGAACAGGTCGCGGCGATGATAGTCCGGATCGGCTCCGGCGATCTTGACGGCCTCGTCCCAGCAGGTGGACTGCAGGCCGAGCTTGGGCCGCCAGTGGAACTTGACGAAGGTCGCCTCGTCCTTGTCGTTCAATAGACGGAAAGTGTTGACGCCGAAGCCTTCGATCATCCGCAAGGAGCGCGGAATCGTGCGGTCCGACATGGCCCACATGATCATGTGGGTGCGTTTCCGGCATCAGGCCGATGAAATCCCAGAACGTGTCGTGCGCGCTTGCCGATTGCGGGTAGCCGCGGTCGGCCTCCATCTTCACGGCGTGGATGAGGTCGGGGAATTTGATCGCGTCCTGGATGAAGAACACCGGGATGTTGTTGCCGACGAGGTCCCAGTTGCCCTCCTTGGTATAGAACTTGACGGCGAAGCCGCGCACATCGCGCGGCGTGTCCACCGAGCCGGCGCCGCCTGCCACGGTCGAAAACCGCGTAAACACCTCGGTCTTTTCGCCGACCTCGGTCAGCACCTTGGCGCGCGGTGAATTCAGCCAGGGATTCGGTCAGTTCGAAAAAACCATGCGCACCCGATCCGCGCGCGTGCACGATGCGCTCGGGAATGCGCTCGTGGTCGAAATGCTGGATTTTTTCGCGGAGGATGAAGTCTTCCAGCAGCGTCGGACCTCGCTGGCCCCCCTTGAGCGAGTTCTGGTTGTCGCTGAGCGGCACGCCATGATTGGTGGTGGTCCGGTCCTCCGGGGCCGACGCGGTCTGATGGAGTTCCCCGCCATTGCCGTGCGCCGCGAGGGATTTGGGTTTTCCGACTGATTTCTTGCTGGAGGCCATGAAGTGGATTCCTGGGTTGGTGACACAACAAATCACGTGGAGTGTGCATACTGGAATGCCGGCGGAAAGCCGAACATTTTCGAATGGTCGTCGTGCGGCAAACGCCCCAAGCCCGCTGAGAGTAAGCGCTCGCCGGCTTGGGAAGGTTCCTATAGCAGCATCAGTGTAGGTGTAAGCGTCCCGGCACAGACTGTCTTAACTCTCCTGGCGGTGCGCGGCGAAGAAGCGCAGCATCTCGCTGCGCTGCGTCCGGACCGCGCGGATCGGTGTAGGAGCCGGAGGGGCTGCCGCCCGACCATGCGTGTCCGGCGCCGTGGATCGTCCATTGTTCGCACAGCACCCGGCCGGACGGGCCGGCGTGGACATTGCGGCTGTAGGCGAGGCCGCCCGGCGCCCGGCCGCGCTCCAGCGTCGAGCGCAGACCGTTGGCGGATCGGATCGCCGACGCGCACGACCGCATCGCCGTTGCGCGGATTGACGGTGGCGTCCTGGTCGCCGTGAAAGACGATGGTCGGTACGAACTGGCTGCGCTGGCCGCTGCCTTCGCTGCCCTGGCGCATCGCGGCAAATGCGGAGGGGAGGTCGCTGGCCGCCCCGGCAGGCAGACCGGAATGCACACCGACCGCCGCATAGAGGTCCGGATAGGCCGCGGCCATGATGGCCGCTGCCGCGCCGCCGGCGGACATGCCCGGCAATATAGACGCGGCTCGGGTCCACCGGATGATCGCGCATGATCTGCCGGGTGATCCCCGCGATCAGCGAGGGCTCGCCCAGGTCGCGGCGCTGATCCTCGGGCTTGAACCAGTTCCAGCATTTTTTCGCATTGGCTGACGCCGGCTGTGCCGGGTAGGCGACGAGACAGCCCTGCTCCTCGGCCAGCGCGTTCATGCGCGTCCCGGCGGCGAAGTCGTCCGGCGACTGGGTGCATCCATGCAGCATCACGACAAGGGGCAGAGGCGTGGCGTGGCTCTTGCCGGGAACGTACAGCTTGTAGTCGCGCGTCCCGGCCGCATTGGTGTAGGACGCCGTCGCGAATGTGGCACCTGCGGGCAGCGGCTCGGGAGCGGGCCGGGGCTTGATGCCGACGCCCATATCGAAGCCGGTCGCCTTGGCCCCGGCCGCAAGCCGGCGAAGCGTCTCGCGCAAACCGGTCCGGGGCCTGGCTTCCATGCTGGGGCGGCGCGATCTGCGGGAGCTGCCTCGAGCGTCTCGTATTCGGCGTCGATGATGGTTGGCGAGCCGATGTTCGCTGGGACCGGATCGGCTTTCCCTTGAAGCAGCCTCTGGATGAGGGCGGTCGCTTCGGCCAGCTTGCCGGCATTGGTGAGGCGGGTCGCTTCGGCCATTTCGGGGGGCATAGGATAGGTCATGTCGGGGCTTTCTGTGCTGGTAACAGGTTCAGTGCGCGGCGGCGCGGGTGCGGTTAGAGGAGGCGGTCATTCGGATGCGGTCTGCGAGTGCTGCCTTGACGGCGGCGCTGGCGTGCAGCGATCCCAAAACGGTAAGCGAGGCGATGGTGGCGCGTGCCAGTTCGGGGGTGACGTCGGCCGCGATGGTGGCAAGGCCCAGGACGCGAATGTCGAGCATCTGCCCGGCGCTCCGCGCCGCTTCGAGGTCCGCGCGGCTGAAATGCCGGAGGCCGAGATCCACGCTTTTGCGCGTCACGGTTTGCCGGACCACGTCGGCATGCCGTTCGATCTGGTTGCGGATGGCGGTGCGGATGAAATCGGTGCGGTTCGAGTAGAACCCTTCCTGCACCAGCAGGTCGATCTGGCCGAGGTCGACAAAGCCGAGATTGATCGTGATCTTCTCGCTGTCGGTGGTCTTAATTCGCGTTTCGGCCATCTGCCTGCCATCCCTTTACCATCCGTGTGGATGGAAATAGGGGCAGCATGGGAGCAGTTCAAGAGGCGGGGTCGCGCCGTGTGCCGAAATTACTGAAACCGCGCGATCACCTCTTCCGGGATGGGCCGAGACTTGATGCGCTCAGGATCGTCCGGATGGCGGCCGAGCCAGACGCGGGTCCGCCTCCCTCCCGTAGGATCTTTATGAAAGCGCCGCCTAACCCCAGACCTCATCCGCGATCTTCGACGATCAGGCGGAGCTTGGCCCATTGCTCCTCCTCGGCCAGCACATTGCCTTCTTCCGTGCTGGCGAAGCCGCATTGCGGGCTGAGACAGAGCTGGTCCAGGTCGCAGTAGCGCAGGGCTTCGTCGATGCGGCGCTTGATGTCGTCCTTCTTCTCCAGCGTGCCGGTTTTCGAGGTGACGAGGCCGAGCACGACGGTCTTGGACTTCGGCAGGAACCGCAAGGGTTCGAAGCCGCCGGCGCGGTCGGTGTCCCATTCCATGAAATAGCCGTCGACATCGACGCTGTTGAACAGCAGCTCGGCAACCGGCTCATAGCCTCCCGAGGCGATGAAGGTCGAGCGGAAATTGCCCCGGCACATATGCATGGTGACGGTCATGTCGCTGGGCCTGTCGGCCACCGCCTTGTTGATCATCCCCGCGTAAATCCCCGGCTGCCGTTCCGGGTCGTCGCCGCGATCGGCCAGCATCTGGCGCTGCTCGGGGTCGCAGAGATAGGCGAAGCTGACGTCGTCGAGCTGGAGGTAGCGGCAGCCCGCATCGGCGAAGGCGCGCACCGCACCGGCATAGGCGGCGCCGAGGTCGGAATAGAAGCCCTCCATATCGGGATAGATGGCACGGTCGATCATGTCGCGGCCGCCACGATAATGCACCATGCTGGGCGAGGGGATGGTCATTTTCGCCAGTCGCCGCGTGTTCTCCTTCACGAAGCGGAAATGATCGAGCATGGGATGCGATGCGGGAAAGCCGAGCTTGCCGACGATGCGCTGCGCCCGCGGCTTAGTCGTCGCACCCTGAAAACGGATGCCGGATTCCTCCTTCCAGAAACCCTCGACGCCCTGCAACGCCTCGATGAAATCGAAATGCCAGAAGGCGCGGCGGAATTCGCCATCGGTCACGGCCATGAGGCCGATATCCTCCTGCATCTTGATGATCTTGCCGATTTCCCGGTCCTCGACCGCGCGCAGCTCGTCGGCGGATATCAGGCCGGCCTCGCGCTCAAGCCGCGCTTCCTTCAGCGGCAGGGTCCGCAAGAGGCTGCCGACCATATCGGCGCGGAAGGGCGGCTTGCTTCTCATCATGGTCGCATCCCCTTGGGTGGTTTTTTGCATGCATGGCCGCCAATCTGGGCGGTAAGGCGGCCCGACAGCGATCCGTCCGCGGGAAACTCCGGAGATACATGGCAAATTTCCGGTTTTCCCGCCTGTGTCGCAAATCGGACCCGAGGTCGACGGAGGTTCATGGAGGCCCGGTCGATATGGTTGCCAGGCGTATGGGGTAAAGCGTCTCGCCCGGCTGCGATTCGATCTCGCGCACGCCGTCTGCCGCATTGCGGGCCGTGGTCCGGCCGCCGTAAAATCCTTGATCATACCGCAAGCGGTGTTCCACCGCGCGTCATACGCCCAAGCGTTCGAGCATCGCGCCGCCGGGAATGCTTTTCAGCGTTTCCCGGTCGCGCAGCACGAACTGCAAATTGCGATGCGCCAGCCGCGCATGTTCCCGCATCAGGCTCTCCGCCCTGGAGCCCTGGCGCAGCTCAATGGCTTCCACGACGCCGCGGTGGTGATCCTGGGCGATGGTCAGCACCAAACGCGCTTCCGGCAGGACGGCCTGCGCGCCGAGGAACGCGCTGGGCGAGGCGAATGGCAGGCTCGCAGCGCGGTCGATGTGGCGCGAGACAGCGGGGCTTTGCGCCAGTTCGACAAGCAGCGCATGAAAATCGGCATTGAGCGCGATATAGGCGGAGAACAGCTCGGCGTCGATTTCGGGGGCGCTCATCAAAGCGTCGATCGCGGCGACGCACGCCTTTAGCATGTCGAGCTTTTCCGGGTCCGCACCGCGCTCGGCCGCCAGCCGCGCCGCCAGCCCCTCAAGCGTGCCGCGCAGCTCGATGGCGTCGCGAATATCGCGTTCCGAAAATGCCTTTACCGCGAAACCGCCGGAGGGCAGGGCCTCCACCAGCCCTTCTTCCTCCAGCCGGATGAGTGCCGCCCTGACCGGCGTGCGCGACACGCCCAGCCTTTCGACGATCGCCAGCTCCGAAAGCCGGTCGCCAGAAGCGAGCGTACCTTTCAGGATAAGGTCGCGCAGGCTGAGCAGCGCCTTGACCGTCTGCGAAGGCGCGGGCTGGCTGTTGTCGTCGGCGAGGGCGTTCATGAAGAGATGCGAGCCTTTCACTCCGCGGCCGGATGCCGCTGCTCCTCCAGCCGGAAACTGGGCAGAAACGGGGCAGTGGCTTGTATACAGTATCGGCACTCATGCGGCTCAGAAAGGTGATATTTTCGCCCCATTCAGCCAAAATGTGCGGAATCCGCCCATGGGGCCCCAAAAGCTGTATACAACAATCTTGATGCACGCGATCATAAGCGGCCCGTCGAGCCAGGCGGTCGGTGCTGTGACGCGGATAAGCATGACTTGAAATAATCTACGCGCCAAATGAGTAAGCATTGTCTTGGGGTGGAAACGATGGTGCAGGAATTCGCCGAGGAGCGCACGGATAGAGATTTCATTCTCGGACTGAAGAAGGGCCTTGCCGTCATCGAATGTTTCGACGACGAGCATGAGCGTCTGACCTGCGCCGATGTCTCAGTCAAGACAGGCTTGTCGCGGGCGGCTGCGCGACGCTGCCTCCTGACCTTGCACAAGCTTGGCTACGCCCATTATGACGGGAAGCTTTTCACGCTCGCGCCGCGGGTTCTCAGGCTGGGCTATGCCTATTTGCTGTCGGCGTCGCTGCCGCAGCTTTTCCAGCCCTTTCTGGAACATCTCAGCGAGCAGAACCACGCATCCTGTTCCGCCGCGATCCTCGAAGGCGATGAAATCGTCTATGTCGCCCGCGCCGCGACGAAGCGGATCATGTCGATGGGTCTGTGCATCGGCACAAGGCTGCCGGCCTATTGCACTTCGATGGGCCGCGTGCTGCTGGCCTCGCTCGACCCCGAGGAGGCAATGACCCGTCTCACAAGGATGGAGCGGCGCCGGCTGACCCCCTGGACATGCACCGGCCTCGATCAGCTCGCCACCATTCTCGACGAGGTGCGGCGGACAGGATATTGCGTTGTCGGCCAAGAGCTTGAGGTGGGGCTGATCTCGATCAGCGTGCCGGTGTTCAACAATGCCGGTGAAACCGTGGCGGCGATGAATATCGCATCCGCGTCATCGCGCATGACGGTGGATGATATGGCCCCGAAATTCCTGTCCTCGCTGCTGGAGACCCAGAAGGATTTGCGTCCCCTGATCCGGGCGTGACGCAGGCGGGGGGGTCGGACGTGTAATCAGCGCAGCTGGTCAAGCCACGGTCACGGAGAGAGGCAATCGCCGCTATGTGCGCTGCTCCCTCCGCGCCGATCAGCTCCGGGAGGCAGTGGCCGCACGCTCGCCTGAAACGCCGAGATATTTGTCCAGCGTGGCGGCATCCTGCGCCAGCTCGTGGCTGGGAGCCGTATGGGCGACGGCGCCGCGTTCCATGATCACGGCGCGGTCGGTGATCCCCAATATGCGCTGGGCGTGCTGCTCGACGATGATGGCGGCGACATTTTCCTCGCGCACGAGCAGCGCCAGCACGCGCATAAGCTCCTCGACGATGATCGGCGCCAGACCTTCGGTCGGCTCATCGAGCAGGATGAGCTGAGGATTGAGCACCAGTGCGCGCGCGACGGCCAGCATCTGCTGCTCGCCGCCCGAAAGCTGGTTGCCGAGATTCCGGCGGCGCTCGGCGAGGCGCGGAAACAGGCCATAGACCCGCGACGGCGTCCAGCGGCCGGCCTGCGCGACTGCGACAAGGTTCTCGTCTACGGTCAGCGAGCGGAAGATGTTGCGCTCCTGCGGGACCCAGCCGATGCCGGCCTTCGCCCGCGCGTCGGGGCCGAGCCGGGTGACGTCCTGTCCGCCGAAGCGGATCGTCCCGCCCATATGCCGCGTGACGCCGATGATGGTGTTGATCAGCGTCGTCTTGCCCATGCCGTTGCGCCCGAGCACGGCCAGTGCTTCGCCCTCGCCGAGCTTTAGCGACACGCCGCCGACGACCACAGCATCGCCATAGCCGGAGCGGACAGCGTCGAGCGCGAGCAGATCACCCATGCGCGTGCTCCCCAAGATAGACGGCGCGGACACGGGCGTCGCGCGCGACCTCGTCTGGCGTGCCCTCCGTCAGCACCGTGCCGTTCACCAGCACGGAGATACGCGTCGCGAAGCGGAACACCAGGTCCATGTCGTGCTCGATCAGCAGCACGGTGACGTCCTCCGGCAGTTCGGCGATGGTCTTCAGCAGCTCGTGGCGATCATTTTCGGTGACGCCCGCCGCCGGCTCGTCGAGCAGCAGGACGCGTGGCTTGGAGGCAATGGCGATGGCGATTTCGAGGAGACGCTGCTTGCCGTAGGAGAGGCTGGCGGTCGGCTCATCCAGCATGTCCAGGAGACGGAACTGCCGGGCGACGTCCCGCACATCGTCGATGACGGCGCTGTCGGCCCGCGCGCTGCGCCACCAATGGCCGCCCTGTCCGC
This sequence comes from uncultured Alphaproteobacteria bacterium, assembly GCA_963731855.1. Lineage (GTDB taxonomy): Bacteria > Pseudomonadota > Alphaproteobacteria > Rhizobiales > Rhodomicrobiaceae > R-RK-3. Next base: position 99,072 of record CAVSXH010000013.1, read on the forward strand.
GCCGCTCCGACACGGCAAGCGCCAGCGTGTCGAACGGCGTCAGCTCCGGGAAAAGCTGGTTGATCTGGAAGGTCCGCACCAGCCCGCGTTTGACGCGCCGCTCGGGCTTCAACCCGGTGATGTCGTCGCCTTCGAGGAGAATGCGGCCCGCGCTCGGCGTCACGACGCCGGTGAGCAGATTGATCAGCGTCGTCTTGCCCGCGCCATTGGGGCCGATGAGCGCGTGGCGCGCACCTCGTTCGAGGCGGATCGAGACATTGTCGGTCGCGGTGAGGCCGCCGAAGCGCTTGACCAGACCTGTCGTTTCGAGCGCGACGGTCATGATATTTCCGCCTCGGCGGATGTCCGGCCGGCGGCTTCGGCGCGCGTGGTGGGCTTGCGCGAGACGAGCCGGGCGACCAGGCCGGCGACGCCGCCGGTCAGGCGCTCGCGGCCGACCAGGGTGAACACCACGAGGATCAGGCCGATCCAGAACAGCCAATATTGCGGCGTCAGGCCGGCGAGCCAATCCTGCATCAGCTTGAACAGGATTGCGCCGATCAACCCGCCATAGAGATAGCCCGCGCCGCCGAGGATCAGCACCAGCATGACGTCGGCGGAGCGGTGGAATTCGAGGAAATCCAGCGAGACATATTGCGTTGTCTGGGCCAGCAGCCCGCCCGCGATCCCAGCATAGATCGCGGCGAGCGTGTAGACCGCGATCAGCCGGCGATGCACCGGCACGCCGATAGCCGAGGCGCGCAAGCGGTTTGCCTTGATGGCGCGCAGCGAGAGGCCGAAGGTCGAGCCCATGACGCGCCGCGCCACGAGGAACAGCGCAAACAGCACCGCCAGGCTATAGATGTAGGCCGTCCGCCCCATGAGATCGAAGCTGAATAGGCCTAGGACCGGCCCCATGATCACACCTTGCAGGCCGTCGGCGCCGCCGGTCAGCCAGGCGAGGCTGTTGGCGGCCTCGAACACGACGAGCGCCACGCCCAGCGTCACCATCAGCCGGGTCAGGTCGCTGCCGCGCAGCACCAGGAAGCTGGTCAGGAAGCCGAGCGCGCCGGAAACCACCGCGGCGAAGATAAGGCCGGCGAGCGGATCGCCGGTGACATGCTTGGCGAACAATCCCGCCGCATAAGCACCCGTTCCGAGGAACGCCGCATGGCCGAGCGAGACGATGCCGGCGAAGCCCAGGATGAAATCGAGCGACAGGGCGAACAGCGCCAGGATCGCGATCTCGTTGAGGATGAGATGATAGCGCGGCAGCGCGAAGATGCTGGCCACGGCCGCAATCCAGAACAGCGCTTCCAGCCAGTTGAAGCGAGGCCGGACCGGCGGGGCGTGAGGCATATCCGGCTGCATCAGCGCCCCCTAGCAAACAGGCCCTGCGGGCGCAGCAGCAGGATGACGATCATCAGCACATAAATCACGAAGGCGCCGAGCTGCGGCACGTAATATTTGCTGGCGACGTCAGCGATGCCGAGCAACAGCGACGCCAGGAACGGCCCGGCAATGCTCGACGAGCCGCCGACCGTCACGACGATCAGGAAGTAGATCATGAACTTCAGCGGGAAGGTCGGGTCGAGACCCAGGATCTCTGCGCCCAATGCTCCGCCCAGGCCCGCCAGCCCCGAGCCGACCGCGAAGGTCACGGCGAAAATCGTGCTGACCGGGATGCCGAGACCGCGCGCCACCCGGGGGTCATCCACCGCGGCGCGCAAGCGGATGCCGAAGCGCGTCCGCCGCAGGATCAGCTCCAGCGCGACGACCAGCACGCCGCATACCACGATAATGAACAGCCGGTAGCGCCCGATGCCGACACCCATGACATCGAAGCGTCCGCGCAGCCAGTCCGGCAGCATGATGATCTGCTGCTGCGCGCCCATCAGATAGTCGACGGCGGCGACCGACATGAAGGCAAGGCCGATGGTGAACAGCACCTGATCGAGATGGCTGCGGCTGTACATCCGCACATAGAGCGTGCGTTCCAGCACAAGGCCGATCAGCGCGGGGATGAGGAAAGCCAGCGGCAGCGAGGCGAGAAACGGCCAGCCGAACCGCTGCATCAGCACGATGGTGACATAGCCGCCCGCCATCGCGAACGCGCCGTGGGCGAGGTTGATGAAGTTCATCAAGCCCAGCGTGACCGCGAGGCCGCAGGACAGAACGAACAGCAGCATCCCGTAAGCAATACCGTCGAAGAGTATGGTCATCGGGCGCCGCCTGTTGTCCTCTCGTCGCTATCGCCTTGTCACCAGTTTAGTGAGGTATGAGCCGACGGCGCTCCCCGTTGAGTGTCATCCCCGCGCAAGCGGGGATCCAGTATTCCACGGTAGATTCAGGAGGTTACTGGATTCCCCGCTCGCGCGGGAATGACAAAGAGGAGCGAGGAGCTTCGCGGCGGATCACCCTCGTCATCGCTCCGAGCCTTTATTTCGCGGCGGCTTTCGCCGGGTCCTTCACGTTCGGGATGGTGGCGAATTCGACGTTGTAGAGTTCGCCGTTCACGCTCTTCACCTCGCGAATGTAGATGTTCTGGATGATGTCGCGCGTTTCCGGGTCGATGGAAATGGGCCCGCGCGGGCTGACCCAGCTCATGCCCTTCATAGCGGCGATGAGTTTGTCGGCGTCGGTATCGCCGCCAGTCTTCTTCAGCGCCTCATAAATGAGGTGCATGCCGTCATAGCCGCCGACGGACATGAAGTTCGGCCGTACGGTGTTCGCCTTCTTGAACGCCTCGACATAGGCCTTGTTCTCGGGGCTGTCATGCGCGGTGGAATAAAGATGCGCCGTCACCACGCCGAGCGCCACGTCGCCCATGTCGTTGAGCACTTCATCGTCGGTAACGTCGCCGGGGCCGATCAGCTTGATGCCGGACTTGTCGAGGCCGCGCTCGCGATATTGCTTCATGAACTGGGCGCTCTGGCCGGCGGGAATGAAGACGAAGATGGCGTCCGGCTTGGCGTCGGCGGCCTTCTGCAGGTAGGGCGCGAAATCCGGGCTTTTGAGCGGCGCGCGCACGCCTTCGACGGTGCCGCCCGCCTTGGTAAATGTGTCCGAAAACCACTTCTCCGCATCCAGGCCCGGTCCGTAATCGGTGACGACGGTCATGACTTTCTTGATGCCGTTCTTGGCGGCCCATTCGGCGATCGGCACGCTGGATTGCGGCAAGGTGAAGCTGGTCCGCACGATATAGGGCGACGCCTGGGTGATTGCCGATGTCCCGGCCGCCATGACGATCTGCGGGGTCTTGCCCTGGGTGGCGATCGGTGCGGCGGCCATGGCCAGCGGGGTCAGGCCGAAACCGGCGATGATCGCCACTTTTTCATTGGCGATCAGTTCCTGCGCGATGCGTTTGGTAGCGTCCGCATTACCGCCATCGTCCTTGATGACGATCTCGACTTTCTTACCGGCGGCCGTGTCGCCCTTCTGCGCCACATAGAGCTTGATGCCGTTTTCGACCTGGCGGCCGATGCCGGTGAACGGTCCGGTGAGGGGCAGGATCACGCCCACTTTCACATTATTCTGGGCTTGGGCCGGCGCGGCGAACATCGCGGTCGCGAGCGCGGCCATCAATACATGCTTCAGTGTCATCGACACACCTCCCATTGCGGTTGCCCGTCGGATTTGTCTGCATGGTCGCCGGGGCGCGCAAGAGGATTATCTAACAGGCAAGCGAGCGTGCGCGGAAGGTGGTATCGGCCAGCGGCACCGCCACCTGTGCGATATGCGCCCGAATTGCCACGGGCGGTGCGTCCGGTCCCTGCGAAGGAGCGGCTATTGTAGTATGCCGCAAGGACGTGCGTAGTACCGCAACAACAGCTTTGGCGAATGCACTTTCGTCATTCCCGCGAAGGCGGGGATCCAGTATCCCACCACAGATTCAAGCGTGTACTGGATCCCCGCCTTCGCTGGGATGATGCTGAGGTCGTGGTAGCCGATTGCACCTAATCCGATTCAGGGGTAGCTGCCTCCGCTAAAGCTCGGTCCAGGCCCCGTTGGCCGCCGCCGACTTCACCGCGGCTTCGATGAAGCGTACGCCTCTGATGCCGTCCGCTGCTTGCGGCACCAGCTTGGCGAAAGGCTCCGGTTCGCGGTTCTCCATCCTCGCGGCGATCAGTTCGGCGATGTCGGTGTAGAGCTGGGCAAAGGCTTCGAGATAGCCCTCGGGATGGCCGGCGGGAATGCGCGAGGCGGCCTGCGATATCGGCAGCGTGCCCGCGCCGTTGCGGCGGATCAGGCGCGGCGGCTCGCCGAGCGGCGAATACGTCAGCACGTTCGGATTCTCCTGGTGCCATTCCAGCCCGCCCTTTTCGCCATAGAGGCGGATGCGGAGGCAATTTTCGTTGCCGACCGCCACCTGGCTGCACCAGAGCATGCCCTTCGCGCCATTGCCGAAGCGCAGCAGCATCTGCGCATTGTCGTCGAGCCGGCGACCGGGAACGAAGACGTTCAGGTCGGCGGCGAGGCTAGCGACCTCGGCGCCGGCGATGAATTCCGCGAGGTTGAAGGCATGGGTGCCGATATCGCCGAGCGAGCCGCCCGGCCCTGAGGATGCCGGATCGGAGCGCCAGCGCGCCTGCTTATGGTCGGTGGTCTCCAGTGCCGTCGAGAGCCAGTCCTGCGCATATTCGACCTGCACGACGCGCAATCGCCCGATATCGCCCGCCGCCACCATGGCGCGCGCCTGCCGGACCAGCGGATGACCGGTGTAATTATGGGTGACGGCAAACAGCAGATTGCGTTCGGCGGCGAGCCGGGCCAGGTCTTCGGCGTCGGCGCGCGTCGTCGTCATCGGCTTGTCGCAGATGACGTGGATGCCGGCTTCGAGGAAGGCCCTCGCCGCCGGTGCGTGCACGTCGTTGGGCGTGACGATGGCGACGGCGTCGATCGGATCGCTGCGCCGCTTCTCTCGCTTCGGCCATGGCGGCATAGTCGGTGTAGATGCGGGCCGGATCGAGGCGCAGATCCTCGCCCGAGGCCCGCGCGCGTTCCGGGTCCGACGAGAGCGCGCCCGCGACGAAATCCCAGCGGTCGTCGAGGCGCGAGACCATGCGGTGCACCGCGCCGATGAACGCCCCGCGTCCGCCGCCGACCATGCCCAGCCGCAGCCGGCGATTGAGCTTTCCGTCCTTCGAGCCTTCGATCATGACAGCCCCAGCAATTTGCGGTTCATGGCTTCATCCGTGCCGCCGGCGGCGAAATCGTCGAACGCCTTCTCCGTGACGCGGATGATGTGCGAGGCGATGAATTCCGCCCCTTCGCGCGCGCCGTCCTCGGGGTGCTTCAGGCAGCATTCCCATTCCAGCACGGCCCAGCCAGCATAATCATATTGCGCCAGCTTGGAGAAGATCGCGCCGAAATCGACCTGTCCGTCGCCGAGCGAGCGGAAGCGTCCGGCGCGGTCGACCCAGCTCGCGAAGCCGCCATAAACGCCTGAGCGGCCGGTCGGGTTGAACTCCGCGTCCTTGGCGTGAAACGCCTTGATGCGCTCGTGATAGATGTCGATGAAAGCCACGTAATCGAGCTGCTGCAGCAGGAAATGGCTCGGATCGTAGTTGATGCAGGCGCGCTTATGGCCGCCGACCGCGTCGACGAAGCGCTCGAACGTCACGCCGTCATGAATATCCTCGCCGGGATGGATTTCGTAGCAGACGTCGACGCCCGCCTCATCATACGCGTCGAGGATCGGCTTCCAGCGCCGGCCCAGCTCGGCGAAGGCGGTCTCGACGAGACCGGCAGGGCGCTGTGGCCACGGATACATGAACGGCCAGACGAACGCGCCGGGAAAGGTGACATGCGCATTCAGCCCGAGCCGGCGCGAGGCCTGCGCGCCAAAACGCATCTGCTCGACCGCCCAGGCCTGGCGGGCGGCCGGATTGCGGTGGACGGAAGGCGGTGCAAAACCGTCGAAGGCGTCGTCATAGACGGGATGGACGGCCACGAGCTGGCCCTGCAAATGGGTGGAAAGCTCGGTAATCGCCAGCCCATGCCGCGCCACGGTGCCCTTCACTTCGTCGCAATAGGCGTCCGAGTGCGCGGCCTTGGCGAGGTCGAAGAGCCGGGCGTCCCACGTCGGGATTTGCACGCCCTTATAGCCGAGCGAGGCGGCCCAGGCACAGATCGCATCCAGCGAATTGAACGGCGGCGCATCGCCCGCGAACTGCGCGAGGAAGAGTCCCGGCCCTTGCATTGTTTTCATCGGCGCGATTCTCCGCGAAAGAAATAGCGAACAGCGAAAAAGGGGGCGCAGCCCGGAGACCGCGCTCTAGCGGTGGTCAACATATCAGAATGGCGAGTTGGGGTAATAATATTCCTTCGCATTCGCCCGGTGGATCAGCGGCGATAAGATCAGACAGGTGCCGCGCACCGGAGCGCCACCATAGAAATGCGCGACCGTCACCTGGATCGCGGTGGCGATCATCGCGGGCCGACAGAGCACATTTATCGGCACCAGCTTGTCGCCGACCGTGATGAATGTGCCCTGTTTCTTCACCTCACCGACCGGCCCGGTCAGCTCGTCCGAATTGAGTGGCAAAACGACGACTGCGTCGATCTTTGCTGGGTTAGATCTTCTAGCGCATTAGCCTGAGCGGCGCCGGTCGGTGGGTTTTCACTAAGATTTTGAGGCCTGGATAGGCTTTTTCACGCAGAGCTTTGGTCCGCTCTGCGTGGGAGATGACGCCGGCCGTCCAGCCAAGCGTCCCGTTGGCCTGGTTGGGAGCGGATCAGCCGGTCCATGTGGTTGCGGGCATGGGTTTCCTCCGGGATTTTTGTTTGGCGCCAGGGAGTGACCCAGGCGCGTTTGTATGTAATCGATTACATTAACTTTACCGCAAGCACGCCATCTGTCAAATAAAAGGACCGCACGCATAGCGGGCACATAAAGGGCAGATCGGCTTCATGCCAGGCACATTGGAAAAGCTCCGGAGAACGGATCGCCGGCGAGGCGCCGCGCGAATCAAGGAAGTCGCCCGGCTGGCAGCGGTATCCACGGCAACGGTCAGCCGCGCCTTGACGAGCCCGCACCGGGTTTCGCCAGCGACGCGGGCACGCGTCATGGATGCCGTCGCGAAGGTCGGTTATGTGCCCAATCCGGCGGCGCGCAGCCTGCGCTCGCGCAAATCGCACATGGTGCTCGTTGCAGTGCCGGATCTCTCCAATATCTTCTTCTCGCAAGTGCTGCGCGGCATCGAGGAGGAGCTGTTCGCCGCTGGCTACGGCATGATCGTCGGCGATCTGAACGGCTCGATCGAAAAGGAGCAGCACTTTGCCGCCTTCGCCGCGGGCGGCCAGGTGGACGGCGTGCTGCTGCTCAATGGCCACCTGTTCCGGCAGAGCGAGGTTCCCGGCGCCGCGCCGATGCAATCCGGGGTGCCTGTCGTCGCGATTTGCGAGGCGATCGAGGGAGCAAATATTCCGCAGATCGAGGTGAACAACCGGGCTGGCGCCCGCCGCATGACGGAATATCTAGCCGAGCTGGGCCATGTCGCCATCGGCTATGTCTGCGGTCCCGCCGCGAATGTGCTGGAAAAGGAACGCTGTCGCGGGTTTCGGGAGGGGCTGGCAAAGGCAGGGCTGGAATTTGATGCGGCGTTCGTCTGGCCGGGTGACTACAAGCTGGAGACGGGTGTGCTGGTTGCGGGACGGATTATTGCCGGCGAGAAGCGTCCGACCGCCGTGTTCTGCTCCAACGATGAAATGGCGATCGGCCTCATCCGCGGGCTTGCCTCAGCGGGCTTGCGGGTTCCCCAGGACATTTCGGTGGCCGGCTTCGACGACATCGAGTTCGCGGAAATGGCCTTTCCGCCACTGACGACGATACACCAGCCGCGCCGCGAGTTGGGTCGTAACGGTGCGGCGGCGCTGCTGGAGCTCCTGGGCGGCCGGACCCCTTCGCCGCGCATTCGATTGGAGACGGAGCTCATTGTCCGGGCCAGCACGGGACGGCCCCCCGGAGGCGGCTGACCGGATGCCTGGGCGATTCGCGGCCAGGGGTTCACCACCGTGGCCGCCGATCATGGCTACTCGCCCCACTCAGCCGTCTGCAGTCACGTCAAGGCGTTTCCCAGTTATGGCTGACGATTTTCACAAGCTTGGCGCAGCCTAAGAGCCAATATTACAATTAAAACTTGAAGAAAAACCCGGCATCTTCTAATGGTCTGTTATCATTGCATGTTGGAGGTGAATATGGGGCACGTCCTGCGCATTTCGATGGTTTTTGCCATTTTAAGCACTTGGGGAATAGACGCCGGTTACGCCCAAACCAACCGCGCGAAGGCGGCCGCCGCTGAACGCGCGAAAGCCACCGCCACTGAAAACGCGATCAAGCAGCGCAAGAACGCCGGAGCCGCGGAAAACGCAATCAAGGAGCGTAAGAACGCCGGAACCCTTGGTCTTGCCAGCGGCCGGCTCGGCGGCGCCTATCCCACTCTCGCTGAGGAAATCGCCAGGGTGGTCAATGATGGCGACAACTTGCGGGTCATCCCGATGCTCACCAACGGATCAGCCGGCAATGTGGAAGATCTGCTTTATCTGCGTAATGTGGATGTCGCACTTACGAAGTCCGAGAGTTTGGATGCCTTGAAGCAGTCCGTGAAGATAAACCTCAAGGACAGGATTCGCTATATTGCGCGACTTTACGATAGCGAGCTTCACATACTGGCGCGGCCCGAGATCCAAGCCGTGGAAGACCTTAAGGGAAAGAAGATCAACCTGGGTCCTGAGGGGAACGCCTCACATACGACCGTACCCATCGTGATGAAGGCGCTCGGCATCGACGTGGAGATGATCAAGGTCGACTTCTCCATCGGCCTCGAAATGATGAAGAAGGGCGAGATTGCGGCGACGATGCGCGTCGTGGGCAAGCCTGGGGATACGTTCACCAAGGCTCCGGCGGATGCGGGCTTCCATTTCCTGTCGATCTCCAGGTCGCAATATGCGGAGCATTTTGCCCAAACATACGTCATCGGCAAGCTGACCAATAAGGACTATCCGAAGCTGGTCCCCGAAGGCGAGACAATCAACACAATCGCCGTTCCGGAACTGCTGGCGGTCTACAATTGGCCCCGAGGTACGGACCGCTATCTGCGCGTGGAAAAATTCATCGTCGGCTTCTTCAAGAATTTCAGTAAGCTGCGGGACGGCCCGTTCCATGAGAAATGGAAGGACGTCAACCTGGCTGCGATGGTTCCCGGCTGGACCCGCTCCGAAATTGCCGAACGGACGCTTAAGGAGATGGGCGTCGGCAGCGCCGGCGCGTCGGCCGAACAGATACCGACAGGCTCGATCGCGAAAACGACGAAGGACCGCGAAGCGCTGTTTCAAGAATTCCTGAAGTCGCAGAGCCGCTCCGGCCGGTAACAATTCTCCTTGAACCGGGGGGTGAGCATGGGCGGACGAACGGACGCACCTGAACGTCGCAGTAGGACCTGCCTGGACAGAGTGTGTTGTCTTGCCGTCGTCCTCGCTGTCGCGGGCGCTCGGGCCGCGCTTACGGCCGCAATTCCGGCGCACGCGGCCGGGCTTGCGGCACTGAATGAAGGCCGCACACTTATTGCGGCAGAGGGCACCCTGACCTTTTCGGTGAAGGACATCGAAGCGGAACCGGGAAACGACGCTCCCATCGCGATCAATCTCCCTTCGGGCGCCGAATTGCGCGCTGCCGGCGCGGAGGACGGTACCTTCCTGTTGATACGCAACATCCCGGAGGGCGTGACCGTATCGGCGGGCATGGCGACGGGGCGCATCTGGGTCGTGCCGCTGCGCGAGGCGTCGACGCTGCGGCTGGTCGCCAAACCGGGCGTGAACGCGCAGTTCCAGCTCGGATTTCATCTTATCGGGCCTAATAACCGCGTATTGGCCAAGACCACCGCCACTGTCAATCTGCAGCCGCGCACGGCGGTTGCCGCGCTCGCCCCGAACCCTGCAAAGCCAGACGCATCAAAGCCTCCGGTTCAACCTCGGCCGCAAGCGGATACGCTATCGCCGGGGGCGGAGGCCGTTCTGCTGGCGCGGGGGAAGGATTTGCTGCTGCAGGGCGGCATCGCGGCCGCGCGCATCATCTTCGAGGATCTGGCGACGAACGGCAGCGCCGCCGGCGCTTTCGAGCTGGCCCGCAGCTACGATCCCGCCTATGCCGTCCCGTCCGCGGCGTCGGCCCCCCCGCCCAATCTCGCCGAGGCACGGAAATGGTATGAACGCGCCGCGGAACTGGGCAATTTGGATGCCAAGCGCCGCCTCACTGAGATCGCGTCGGGCGGATAGGCGCCGCAGGTCGATACGCCTCGCGCCGGGGTCAGGTCAACTCCCACCCCCATGTAATTTTCGGCTAAGTCATCGATTGTATTGGAGCGGGCGATGAGATTCGAACTCACGACCCCAACCTTGGCAAGGGGGAGTTCCGCGTCGAAAAACCCTTGGAAAACAAGGAGAACCCACTTTGGGGTATGCAATTTATGGGGTAATCCCCATCGCACCCCGAGTGAATTTAACATAACAAAATCACGCCTTTCTCAGCTTAATCACTTTGCCCGATTTCGACTTCGGCTTCGGCAACCACTCCTTCGCCATCTCATTAACAGCGTCGTTCACCTCGCTCTGCTCCAGGTGTCCATATCGCGCCATCGGCATTTTCGCCGTCTTCCAGCGACCAGCTGCCATCAGAAACTTAACACTCTTGCCGCCGTCGAGGACCCGGGTGGCGAACGAGTGGCGACCTGCAGCATGAGTTCCGTATACTGGGACATTGGCGAGTTTGCATGCCTTCGCGATATCGCGCGCGATGTTCCGCCGAGATCCGGTCCCGAAAAGCCATTTTGAATAGATCGGTGGCTTGCCCTTGAGTGCCCGCTTCTGGTTCTTGGTTTTCTCCTCTGCCATCATCTCGCGAATTGCATGTCTTACCGGTTCCGAGAGCGGCAGCTGCACCGGCTCGCCGTTCTTGGTATCAGGGATCGTGAGCCGCCATTTAGCGGTATCGAGATCGCCTGGCGCACGCTCGACGGCTTCGCTGATCCTTAAGCCATGAAAGCTGATCAGCAGAAGTACGGCCCGGACCTTGAGCGACAGTAGCGGCATGACCGCATCGAACCACTCCTGCGGTGGCACTTCCAGCTTCGGCGACCTATCATGCCCGTAGGGGCGCACAAGTGTCGGCGGCGGGCACATCTTCACCCTGGCAGCGTAATTCATGACCGCGAGCAACGGCGTGAAAATGTGCCTGTTGTGGGTCGCGGGCGAGCATCCAGATTTCAGCTAATCTGCTAGCTGCTGGGCCGTTTCCTGGTCGATGTCGACGAGAGGCCGATTGCCGATCCGCTCGAGGATCGGTGCCAAATACCGCCGCTCACCGCCGGATTTCATATAGGCCACAGCGGCATCGGCAAAGGTATATTCGCTTACCTCTTGAACCGGACGACCTGCTCGGTCGTGATAATCGGCTTCGAGCTTCTGCGCTGCTTCTCGGGCGCCGGCGAGCGTGCCAGACTTAGTGCTTCGCTCAACGTCTCGCCAGACGACTGAGCCGTCAGCCTCTTTGATGGGGACTTTCGCGCGCCAGAAGTAGATGAGCTTGCCGTCTTTGGTTCTGCGCTTGCGGAATGAGGCCATGCTTCGCCCCTGATCAAATGGTTGAGCGCTTCAACAAAAATATAGAATGTCCGCCCGATCCTGCGGCCGCAACCAAGGCGCCTTACTTCCCTGGACAGCTTTTTCTTAGACGGTGGATAGTCCCCCGGGAACAGAGCTTGCGCCTGCTCCAACGTCATTAGTTTCTCGGTGTTCATTATACCCGCCGGTAATTGCAATCATACGTAAGATCCCCCAATCTCGCTCTCTATTGCCCAAGTCTCTGCGGTACATTACCGGACGGCAGTTCGCCCCGCGGAAGGTCCGCCGCGCTCCGGGGCCAACCGGGCGCGGCGGGCGTCGTTATTGTGAAAATATGGTCTGCGTCGATAGACCGGCGCACTCCACGACGGCGGAGCCTTGGCGATTCCAGCATCATACGCGCGGGAGGCCTTGTCCGTGTCTGATTGAAGGCTCGGCGCGCTTTTTCGACCTCAGCGCGCCGCTGGATCTCGAGCTTGATATTTGGATTCACGTTACGCTCTCGTTCGTTCGGGTGTTTGAAACGCAAGGACGCAACATGGAAAAGAACCGGCGGCCACGCCGGTAGGCGAAAAAGTCGTTATCGGGCGGCACTCATCATTTCTCACCGCGTTTGTTTCGATCGAGTAGCTTGATAGCCTCCTCTACGATCTCGACAAAATCCACGTTCTCGGCATCCGCCATGCGGATAATCGCCTCGCGGATCTCCGGAGAGAAGCGGAACGTCATCGCCGCAGTCCGGTTCTTGCGTCGGCGATTGCGACCATCGACCTTGGCAAGCCCTTCCTGCTCGGCGCGCTCGCGTATTCCCGCTGCGTCCCGCTTAGCTAGCGGGCCGACCTTATCTAGGTCGATCGGGCCACTATCTTCCGTCATGGCTCATTGCTCCCTGAATGGCCTTCCAGACGCCTGCGATCTCAGCAGCGGCCTTTTTATCTATCTCAGCGCCAGTCTTGGCTACGGCGCCGGCTCTGGCGTAGGCGGGGCGCTGCGCGACACGGAGGACAGGAAGGCGCGTCTGCGTTTTAAGAAGGTTCTCGATTTTGTCGGTAAATTCCTCGCCCGCGCGAGCAATTCGGCCTCGGTAGAAACTGCACCACTTTCGACGAGTTGCGCACCTTCGCTTATCGCGAAGTCCTGAACTTCAAGCGGCAGGGCCAGAGCATCGCCCAATTTCGCGAGCGCCTGTTTGCCGTGGCCGCCGGCCTCAATACCCAATTCGCCACGCCGATGAATTTGAGCGAGGTTCGCGCGATTGCGAACTCAATCGGCAAATGGACGTGGCAACGGTTTTCCTCCGAGAAATTTTCGCGGATCCAAAGTCACCGCGGCAAAGCGGGGATGGCGAAGCGCTGGGCAGGTAAGGACATTGCCGAAACATTTAAGCCCTGGCTCGCTCTCGGGATCTCACGCCGCACCTATTACAGAAGGAAAAGCGCCGCATGAGCGGGTATTGCCACGACGAAAGCGAAATCGAGGCGTTCGTCCAGCAGCATGTGGATCAGCTCGGATTGGCAACGTGCCGTGGGTGACCGCCTCGACGACATTTTCGCAGGAGGGAATTGAGCCATGAAAGGCGATTTTCCGCCGCCCATTCATGCCCCGGCTATAGCCCTAGCGGCCAAGTCGTTACAGCGGCTTCAGCGCCGCTCTGTGCGGCCAACAATGGGCACCCAAATGGCAACTCATGAAGAGATGCGGGCCCTCATCAGCATATCGGACCACAGGATGAGGGGGCAATTCGCTGCGATCCTCGCCGAACGCGAGGGGATGACATCCGTCACCTGCGGACATTGCGGCCAGACCTGCAAACGCAAACAGAGAAACCAGCGGTTTTGCAGCACGCGCTGCCGAGTGAGCGCTCATCGGGCGGTGATACGCTCAAGGGTGTCATGTGAATGTTAGGCACTGCGTTAGGTACGCAGCCCGCGCATGACACGCGAAGGTGGAGCGGTGTAGCAGTTACGGCGTGAGCAACCCTGGCAGAAGCATCGGGCCACGGTCGCGTAAACTTTGAATCAGCACACTTCATTACGGAAAAAGCGATGGCGAAAACCCGAGCAAAGACCAAGGCCAAAAAGGAGCCGGCCGAGCCGCCGAAGGCTCCACCTGAACGGACGCCAGAAGAACAGGCGCTCGTCGACAGCTACAAAAACCGGGAGCGGATCGACCGGCCGCCGCGCAAAAAGCTTACGAAGCGTCCCGACGGAACATTCAACGCATCGTTTGAAGGCGACGTGGATCTGGAGGTTTCAAAGCTCGCCCGCGCATTCGGCGTAGCGGATTGGATTGTCGGCAGCACACTGGCGCACCAAGTCGCGAATGCAAACCAGATCATGCGACCTGGCGAGCCAGAGCTCGCTACAAACGTTGCTATATCGCTGGTCCAGGGGATCGGCCCGCGCGATACTGTCGAGGCTATGCTCGCTACTCAGATGGTGGCCACCCATACGACCGCAATGGAAATGCTCCGGCGCCTCAACCTCGAGCAAAAGTCGACCGACATATCGGACAGCATCGCGAACCGTGCCACCAAGCTAATGCGGACCTTCACAGCGCAAGTCGAAGCATTGAACCGCCATCGCAATGCCGGCAAGCAAGTCATCACGGTCAATCATATTGGCCAGCAGGTGAATGCGAACGAAGCAATTGCATTCGGATGCACTCCGGGGGAGACCGGGGGTACCATCAAAAACGGGGAGCAACCGCATGTCAGCGAAGGAAATCAGCAGCTTAACTACCGACCCGAAGAAGATATGCGGAGCCAAAGGGAAGCGCAACGGAAAACCGTGCCCGCGTCCACCAATGGCAAATGGGCGATGCTATCACCACGGGGGAGGCGAGCCCCGGCAACAAACAAGGCTCCGGAAACTCGAACTACCGGCACGGCCGTTACACGGCGACGGTAATAGCTGAACGCCGGCAGATTCGCGCGCTGCTCCGCGCATCGAAAGCCCAGCTCAAAGTTATGACGGAGAACACCTGATGCCCGAAAGTCCCCGATCGATCACGCAAACAGCGGCACTCCTCGCCGCAGAAGCGATCGAAGCTCTCGCCACCATCATGCGCAACCCTGAGGCGCCGGCAGCAGCGCGCATCAAGGCGGCGAGCGCCATACTCGATCGTGGCCTCGGCAAGGTAACGCAACAGGTCGAGATCACCCAAAGCGGTCTGGGCGATCTGAGCGATGAGGAACTGACGTGGTTCATCCGGCAATGCGCGACTGAGATAGAATCCGGCAAAGTGCAATAGGCAACAGGTCGAAGGTGCCTGAGGAGTGAGTTCCAATCGGGCGGCTCCACGCGGGTGCACGCCTGGTTGAAATACCTCACCGTGCATAGAATTCCAGAAAACTGCACGCCGTGCAGCGGCGATGACGCTGATGGAAGCGGTTTTTCGTCCAGCGTCAGCCAAGGGCGTCACGACGGCCGGGAAGCGCGAAGGCGATTTGCCGCCATCCGCGCCCGTGCCCTATTGCGGTGAGCCCCTAGTCCGCCTGTGCCGCGAGCACCTCTAGACGCTCCGCCAGTTTATTCAGGTCCCAGTCGTGTGCGAGCTTGGCGGCCCTGTTCCAGGTCGGCTTCTGATTACGGAGCGGCGGCAGTGGGGCGGCTTTGTCCATCGTGGCGATTGCCTTGTAGCGGAGGAGATTTTCCGCCTGCGCTGCGAAACGCCCAGAGGCCAGGAGCTTTTCGAGCGAACCATGCTTTGCAATCAGAGAAGCGGCGCTCACCGGGCCCACACCTGACGCGCCTGGTATGCGGTCCGAGGAATCTCCGCGCAGAGCGATGAAATCCGGCACCTGCGACGGCTCGACGCCATAGCGCGCCCTGACTTCATCCGGCCCGATTCCGGCCAGTTCACCCGCTCGCACAGGCTGCACGATGGTGGTGCGTACCGATGCGAGCTGAAATGCATCGCGGTCGCCGCTCGCGACGACGCACGTTCCGCCTCGGCGCTCTTCGCGCGCTACCGCCGCAGCGAGAAAGTCGTCCGCCTCGTAGCCCGCGGCCTTGGCTGTGGCGAAGCCGCAGGCAGCGACGAATTCCGGCAGGACATCGAGTTGATCCAGCAGCTCTTTGTCGAAGCTACGGCCGGACTGATAGCCCGGAAGCACCTTATGGCGGTAGGTCGGCTTGTCGAGCGTATCCCACCCTACCACAACGGCGCGCGGACGTTCGGTCTCATAGAAGCGCAGCAGGAAGTTCGCAAAACCGAGGATCGCTCCCGCACCTTTGTTGCCGCGCCTGCGTATCGTCTTGGGAAGCGCGTGATAAGCCCGGTGCGCGAAGGAGTCTCCGTCGATGACGAGGAGCGGTCTTCGCACCGTCATCTGTTCAACAACCAGAGCAGTGCCGTGATGACAATGCTGATCAGGAGCGAGGTCGCAATCGGAATATAGAGAGTAAAGTTGGTGCGCTCGATGACGATGTCGCCCGGCAATCTGCCAAGACCGAGCTTAGAGATGAGCGGCCAGAACAGCCCGATGGCAACAAGCACGATGCCAAAAATGATAAGAGCGCGGTTCATTTGGGTCTCCGCTTCAGTTCGGTTTCCAGGACGGCATCTTCAGCCGGCTTGTCGGTGCGAAGCCCCAGGAACACGGGATGGCGCATTTCGCCCGCGGTCGTCCATTCTGTGAACTTGATCTCAGCAACGAGCCTCGGCTTTACCCACGTTGTTACGCCCTGATTTTTGACCTTCGCGGCGAACGGCGACTGAGGCGTGATGAGCGGCTTGAGCTTCTTGTGTAGTTCGGCGAGCATGGCGTGCGAAAAGCCCGCACCGACGTTGCCAACGTAACGCCACCGCTTTCCGTCACGCACGGCAAGGACAAGCGCGCCGAGATAGGGCCGTGTCCCGCGGGGAGCCGTGAACCCAGCGATCACCGCCTCCTGCCTCTTTGCCGTCTTGATCTTCAGCCAGTCCGTGGTGCGCTCTCCGGACCTGTAGAGGCTGTCCGCCCGCTTAGCCATGATGCCTTCGAGACCGCGGTCCTCAGCTTCCCCAAAGAATTTTGAGCCCAGCTGCTTTCGGTGCTCACTGTAACCGATCAGCTGGTGCTTCGGCAGGATCGACTTAAGCCGTTTCTTGCGCTCGGTAAGCGGCAGATTGCGTAGGTCCTCGCTGCCAGCGAACATTACGTCGAACACGCAATAAACCAGCCGGGCTTCATGTTTGAGCGCGTTTTGCAGAAGTTGAAACCGGGACACGCCGCTCTCATCGAGGGCGACGAGCTCGCCATCCAGCACAGCGTCACCCTTCACGCATTCGAGCGCCCGCGCGACATCTCGATAGCTCTCGCTCACAATTTTGCCGTTCCGGCTGTAAAGCGTGACCTTGCCGCCTTCGATAAATGCCACCATCCGGAAGCCGTCGTATTTGTCCTCGAAGACCCACATCGGATCATCAAACGGCGCGTTGATCAGCGTGGCCAGCATGGGCTGAAGGCGCTTCGGCAATGTCGAGAGGCGCGGCATCTAGGCTCCGTTTTCACGGATGTTGCGGAAAGTAAGCGAATACCGGAGCTGATTGAGGGCTGGGATACTGTGCTCCCATTCGGATCTGGAGGGGCCCCGTAACAGGTAGACGGAACGCGGCTCGGCCGTAAGATTGCGACGGTCCCATCTCGTGCCGACTTTGCGGCGCAGCCGAAAGGTGCAGGGTGAAACCAGCGAGACACCCACCACATCGCCAAAGACCGAGCGATCCTTATGCCAGCCGATGGCAGCGCCAGGAGCGTATTCAGTGACAAGCACCTGCTGAAGCGCGTCAGATTGGATGTTCGCGAAGCGGGCTGCCTTATGCACGAATGCCGAGCAGAAATTCCGGCATGTCTTCCGTCCTGGTCAGCCCGCCGCCGTTGAAATCGTAGCGCCAGCCGAACGATACGACGCGGCGCTTGCCGGTAAAGCCGTGAAACTCGAAGGCGCGGAAGGGCAAGCACTCAATCTTGGCGATGAGCTGATGCTCTTCAGCGCTTGAAATCAGGTCATTCTGATAGCGAAAGCCATCGGGCAGGCTGTCACCCAACAGGTCTCGCCGGGGGGCACTAACACTTGGCACGCGCTGCTGTCTTCTTCGCAGAGGCCGGTTTACGGTCGCCACGGTCGCCCTGACCCGGCTTGACCGCGGTCGCCTTGCGCGGCATCTTGGAAGAGAGCGGCTCACATCGTCACTCTCTTTGAAGCGGCCAACCTCACGCGGCGGATGTAACGTTTGTCGCCTCGGGGCGCGATGAGTTCGCGTTTGCTTGCTTTCTTCAAATTCGTTTTCCTCCGGTAACAGGCAAGCTCCCAACACATTGAGTCGGCACGTGGTTCCGCGAGCACAGGGCCGGAACCTGATTCGGCAGCGGTGGTTCGCAAGCTATGGCTAAGAGATCCCGGAACGACCAATTAAAGCGCCCACTAGGACCGAGCGATGCGGTGGGCGAGGAATTCTTCAGGCGACCAGCGGCGGAGGTCGCGCGAGAACTGATCGGCATGACGATCGCACGCGAGGCGCACGGCACAACGCAACGCAACACCATCACCGAGACAGAGGCCTATGAAGGCGTACATGATCTTGCCTCGCACTCTTCAAAAGGACGCAGCAAAAGAAATGAGGTGATGTTCGGGCCTGCGGGACGGTTCTACGTCTACCGCGTCTACGGCCTTCACTGGATTCTCAACATCGTCACCGGTGAGGTTGACGAGGGCGCAGCCGTTTTAATCCGCGGCATTGAAGGAGTATCCGGACCTGGACGCGTCGCTGCTGCACTTCACGTCGATGGTTCGCTTCAAGGGCGTCCTGCCAGAAAGTCTTCAGGCCTGTGGTTCGAAGCTGGCGCGCTTGGCGCTTTCAGCGTCAAGCGCACCGCCCGCATCGGCGTTGAGTATGCTGGACCAATATGGGCTGAGAAGAAGCTTCGTTTCGTACCTAAAGCTTAGCTCGGCATGTGCCAGGCATTATGCGCCTTGTTCAGTTTATGCCGATCGGTGTCAGCGCGGCAGGGCTGCGCGTTTGACGCTGACCGTAGCTGCGTATGCAGATCATGCGCCGACCGCGCACCACCTTCTGAACAAGTCTCCTCGTACTGCTGGAAACTCGTCCACTGCTCAGGCGCGAGCCAGGTACAGTTACCATTGGTGCGAAGCCCCGCACAGCCTCAATCCAGAGCCTCCCGCTCGCGCCGCGTTAGGTCCGTAATGAACTCGTCCGGTTGCAGCGTGTCGCCTGGCCCGTACCAGGTGGAGACATCGAGAATCTCAATCTGATGAGCGGCCTCACGGGCATAGAGGTCCGGACGGCGGCGCGAAGCGCGGCGCGCGCCATTTCGGCGTCGAACGGGGTACGACGGCGGCTCATGACCCCTTTCTCTCCGCCAGGGATAGGCCTTCCGTCGGAGAGTTTCGCCTCATAAAAGACGAAACGCCGGTCATGACCCGATGCGGAAATTTGGGTTTTGCACTTGCCGGCTTCAACCACCAGGTCAAGTCGGCTTCAGCGACTTTGTCTTCCACGCGCCATCATCGAGCGTAATCCTCGCCCGCCCGCGCACAAGGGAGTGTGTCGAATTTTACAGAATTATCCTTGTGCGCGCGCGTCGGCGAGGATTTAGATACAATCATCACAATCGCGGCAGGAGGCTGCGCATGGTGCAACTACTCGGCCTACTCGCCGCAATCGCGGTCGGCATCTATGGCGCGTGGTACTTGCTCAGTGAATTGGGCACCTCGCTGCACGGCAACGGTACGCCCATAATCGCAGCCATTCTTGTCGGCGCCGTCGTGATCGGCCTGTACCAAAGGCTTACAGACTGGCGCGCCCGAAAGGATGAAGCATATGCCGATACCGGTCCGATGAAGCTCGACATTACGCGTAAAGACATGCCGCCAAACACGCCTATCGGATGATCTCCGGCAGCAAGGTCGCCCGGCGAATGCACATCGACTTTACGATGAGCAAGAGGACGAGGCAGGCGTTTGAAAACCTCGGCTTGATGGGTAACGAATTGTTTGCGATGCGCCATCCCAGTCAGCCAGAAGCGATAGTCAGCTTTAACGGCCACCACCTTTTCAATACGCCCTACGTCGATTTCCCAAGCCCGCACGAGCTGGAAGCCGCAAAGGCGGAACTTATAAAAAACCTTGAGAACACCCGAGCGCATATCGAAAACGCGCGCGACCGACCTAAAGTCGAACGTATTGAGATATGATATTCCGCGGGCTCTCCGAACCCGTTTGCCGCCGCCGAAGCCGGAAGCCTCGGTTCCAGCACGCGATGGCGCCTTGTCTCTGTCGGCTTCGTCATCGCGCGGAATTTTGCGGGGGCAATAGAGCAACGTCGTGCTGTCATTGTGCAGCTCGCCGGTGATTTCGAGGCATTGTCACGTTGCTGGAGATGCCCGCAACGCACTCGGAAATTTGCGATCTCAGGCAGCAGCGGTCCCGCCAGAGCTGTTGCAAGCAAGAGACGGAGGTCGTGAAAAGTCTATAGAGAAGAGGCATCGGAACCGGAATCCGTTCTGAGCGAAACTGGCATAAAACAGCGCAACAGCTCGGTCCCGCAAATACCAAAGAAGAATGGAGGCTTTTATGTCTAGCAGCGAGAAGAAATTCTGGCTTAAAAACGGTGACCTTTACTATCTTACGCGGATGGTCAGCGACTATGATTATTGGATCCTGAGCAAACCAGGATATGGAAGTTTTGGAAATTCAAAGGACATCGAGGATCTGATTGCGTTCCGGCTGAGGTCCGTTCGGGGTCGGACTTTGATTGCTGGGGCTAACGCAAAGGAAATTTGCACCGTGCAAGTGTCGGCCTCGGCCGGCGCGGTCTATTTGAAGGACCAGAATAAGAGCAGTTGTTCAGTTGTTCGTTCGACTTGGCAACACCAGCCAAGAGTTTACGGGCCGACAAGCATTTGAGTACGCTCAATCCCGATGGTCAAGCTCCGGCTAATCCGAGCCGGCTGCCGATCGGCACGCTTCGAGCGACACCAGCTTTCGCCTCAAAGCGCTCTTGGTGCGCGATTGATGGTAAGCGGTGCTCCACCGCATCTTACTGAAGCGCGTGCGCCTGCAGCGCACGAACCGATAGCCGCGTTCCGCTGATCGCGAGCGGTAGCCTCAATCGTTCTTGAGGGACATGTGCGCGCAATATCCGCAGAGTTCGTATTCATCGGAATATTCATCCACGGAAATGCCCTCTCCACAGCGAGCGCATACGACGCCTTCCAGACTGAAACCGCAAAGCGCACATTGACCTTCTTCGACAATGTAGGTTGCTCGGTCGCATTCCGGGCAAGTTTCGGTAGCGCTATATCCTCCATCCTTCGCCGCGGTAAAGTTATCCACCCACATCTCTTCGGCAAGCGCCTCTTCAAACACGTCCTCTGTATCCAGAGCCGTCCCACAGGCATTGCAGCAGAGTTCGATGGTCTCCTGGTTTTCGTTATCGGCATCGCACTGCATAACGAGGGACGAAGTGCACAGAGTGCAGGCCGAATGTTTTGTTGCTCTTCGAAGCGCGCCCGAACGGAACTTAACCTTGTCGAACGATTGTTCGCAAAATTTACGTTCATCCTCAAACACTTCGCTGGCTTCCAGCAGGGCCTGCCACGTCTCTTCGCCCAAGAGATCGAGAGGCACTTCGCCAAGATGGTCGACGACAAGCCGATGAATAAGAGTGAAGAAATCGGCAACGGCTTCCTTGATGAGCTTTTCCGGCTTATCGCTGAAATAGTGCTCGACCTCGTTTCGAATATCGCCGATGCGGTTAAGGCGCTTCCAGTCGAGATCAAGATTGAGATCCTTGAAACGCTCTTCGATCTGGCGGCGGTCTACTGTCGCTTTGCCTTTCCCTACAAATCTGACCGTCCCGTCCTTCTGTTTGACGGGAACGATCTTGGCTTTAATCAGCGCGCTTTCAGAACCGATCGGGCTGTGACGATCGAGCACCTCCTTACAGAGCAGCAGAACGCCAGCATAGATGTTACGAACAGCGGAAAGAGCCCGCCCAACTGTATCTGAGCGGTAATCTTTGATTCCGATCTGGATCGAGAGCACGGCGTTCGCAATCATGCTGTTCATCTAGCCCCTCCCTTGCGCGTGCTCCTTACAGAAAGATGCATTGTGTCCGAATAGCAATATCCGCGCTGTAAAGCACCGGTACTGTTAACATATGCGGCAAACCGATAATTGGAGAAGCACCGTTGATTATGGATATCAGGCGAATTGCAGCCTGTGGCCGTGCCTGCAATCCGCCTGATATCCATAGCGAGAAGATGGCGCGAGGTCTGCAATCACCGCAATCCGGTTGTGGGTATGCTGTGGCGCCCCATGCTCGAATTAAGTCGGTATTTCTCCGTAGTCGGTCAATTAATTGATTGGCGCTTGCGTCAATCCGGCCGCGCACGCTTCATGCTATGGATGACTAAGCAGGGCTCTCGCGGTGTGTTCAGTTCCGCGGTAGAGCTATGTCCGCAAGTCGTTTTATTGTTTCGGGGCCTGTTTGGGTTGCTTGACGGGTTGCGGCGGTTGGGTTCGGATGAACTCGGGCTTGGCTGGTTTCGCGGTTGGCGCAGATTTGAGACGCATCAGCTTTGCGTCGACTTCTCCGAAATATTTCTTCCAAAGCAGGTCGAAGGTGCCGTCGTTGCGCAAAGCACTCATCTGCTCGTTCACCCAATTGAGAAGCTCCATCTCCCCCTTGCGTACGGCTATGCCGAGAGGACGCGGCTTGAAGGGATCGCCGACGGCTTTCAGCGCGGCATCGTCATGCACTAGCGTGATCACAAATATATCGTCATCGGTGTACGCGTCGGTCTGCCCCGATTTCAGCGCGACTACGGCTTCGTCCGACGTGTCGAAACCGACACGTTCCGCGGTCGGCGCAAGCTCCTCCATGTCGCCGACCTGGACGGTCCCATGGAGCACCCCGATGGTTTTGCCTCTGAGATCGGCCAGGTTCCTGATCGAGCTGCTCTTCGAAGTCAGCACCAATGATCCGGACAAAAAATAGGGATCGGAAAAATCGACCAGTTTCCTGCGTTCGTCGGTGATCGTCATGGTTGCGATGATCATGTCGACTTTTTTCCCCTGGAGCGATGGGATGCGCTCAGCAGACGTCACCGGCACCAATTCCACCTTATTCTCGTCGCCCAGCAGCGCCTTAGCCAACATGCGGGCGATATCGAGATCGAGGCCAACATGCTTGCCACCAGCGTCGTAATATCCAAATGGCTTGTAGTCGCCCAACACGCAGGCAATCAATTTTCCGCGCGCCTTGATGTCCTCCAGCGTGCCGGCCATGGCCAGCCTTGAAGAAGCGCCATTCACGATGGCCAATGCGGCCGCGATTAACAGAGCGCTCGAAACAGCTTTACGAAGCATACTCGTTCTTCTCCTGGACACGCCTACGCTCATCATCTTTGTTGCTGCTTGTTGATTGTCTGCCACCATTTGACGAACAGAGCGTACAGATCCTGCTGCTGCGTGTCGTCAATCGAAATGCCTCGCAATTTCGCGTAATCTTGCAAGAACTCGCCGAAGGCGGTCTTGATTTTGGCGTCTTCGGAGTTGAGCACTGCATATTTAGTCGCGGATGCTTTCCTTTCTGCGTCTAGCCAGTTCTGGGCCGGGGCAAATCTGGTCCACCCTTTGACCTCAGTCGCCAGATTGAGGTCCTTCCATTTCGGGTGGCGAGGCGGTTGATGGAATGCGCGGACATTGTCGAAGAAGCGTTTCACGAATCTCTGTACACGCTGTTCTCTTGCCGATCCGGCGGGCCATGCGTAGACGGCGAGAAGGGTCGTCGTCGAAATAGTCGGGATCTCTTTGCCTTCCGGGATCATGTTTGGATAGTCGCCATGCTGCAGCCGCAGCGGCAGATAGACGGCCCAGATCGATTTGAAGTCTGCGTTCGGCAGGGTCGCTGAATCGATCGGAATGAAATGAAGATCGTCCCCCAGCCTTATCCCTTCGAAATCCCGGGACAGGCGGGCTTGCCCCGGTCGCGGCGGCGGCGATCTCGCCGGTTAAGACCTTTTGCAAAGCCGAACTGAAATCGTCATGCACGATCTTTACATCAATCTTCAGAATCCGGAAAAGATTCTGGCACATGAAATCGATCGTGCTTCCTTCCTTGAGGCAGCTTATTTTCTTACCGCGCAAATCTTCGAGGTTTTTTATATCGTTCCGCGCGTATACATGAAGAGCGGTACTAAATAATTTAGTAATATAATTTATTTTTCTTTCAATTCCTTTATACCGGATTGGATCGCTTTCCTTAAGAAGCAGAAGAATGTCCCGGTCAACGATCGCCATGTCGGCCCCCTTGAGGTAGAGCATGTCGAAGACGTTCTTGCTTTCGCTGCTACCGAGGACAGGTAGAACACGCATGTCATTGCCCGCGATACGCTCAAAGACGTTACTGATGTCCTCGGCATATTGCGCGTGTCCAGTCAGCCGCCCCGTGGCCAATATTGTAACGACATTTTCGTTTGCCTCACGCCGAGCGGCATCCACCGACGCCAATTCACTATCGGCGGCTCGAGGCGATGCCGCACGCCCTGTGGAAGGTTTGACCACCGAGGGTTTGGACTGCGTTTGCGCCTGAGGTGTGGCGTAGCTGGCAGCCAACGCTGAAATTAAGATCAATAGTCAATTCCGTTGGCGAGAAAACGGCATCGTAAATATCATCTTGTTTTCCTTGGTCTTTCAAGCAACGCAACAAAACCAATTAACCTACCCCGTTGCATTTGCTCTCTCATCTCCGATTGTCTCATTGAGTGCATCGCCGCGAGACTATGGCAACGCGTCGCTGTTTACTTCGCGTTTAAGGTGGTCAAGCGCTCCTTTGCCTCGCGGTAGCCAAGCTCTACAGCTCGGCCATACCATTGTCTCGCAAGTTCGGGGTCAGGTTGCATGCCGACGACGAAATACTTCTCCAGCTCCCGGGGATCGTACGTCTGCGCCATGAGATACGCGGCCTCGCCACTGCCGTGCGTCGCCAGTTCGGAATAGGCCAAGCGGGCTGCCTCGATGTCGCCGTTCTTCAGCATTTCTGCTGCGCTCTGCAGCAGCGCTGTCTCTTCCCCGTCGCTGAGTTCAGTCTTGGCGGGGATGGATGCGACTTCGGACACCGGGTCCACATCGCGTGAGACCGTTGTCGCGGTGGGGCGGGCATGCGGCGGCGTCGCGGCGGTCCCATCCGCGGTGGTAGTTCCCAGGCGTACGGAGATGACGCGGGTCTCGGGATTGGCCTCCCTGCCCTTGTGTAAGGTCACCGCGAGCCGGTACGAGCCTTGGTACCCTGGCGGAGAGCTCATCGCCAAACTCGGCACATCGTTCACGGAGACCGCCCACGCATCGTTACGCACGCGAAAGCCGGCTGAGAGAGTGATTTCTGGGGGAAGTCCTTTGAACATCAGAAAGACCGGCCCGCGGCCAGCGGTCTGCTGCAGGTCTTTTGGAAACGTTATTACGATCGGGATGCTTGTTCCCGAGGGACTGGAAATCTCTTCGACCCAGAAGCCCCCCTGTTGGGCCAGATGCCCATAAGGCCATCCATAGGCGAGGCAAATCGCTCCAGGACCCGTGCTACTCCCGTAAGATCCGCAACCCCGGCGACGCGGCGTTAAGGAAACATGCGCGATGCGGGACGCGCCTAGCACCGATTGTATGGATGCCCCAGATCCCGGCAAAAACTCCGTACCAACAGGAGCGTCCGAGCTTGGCAAAATCCTCGCCCATGCAGTCCCTGAAGTCGTAATTCCGGTAAGTGCCGCCACCGAGACGAATATCCATATCCGCGCCGATAGTCCACCCCCGCGAAATTTACTGCTCACATTGAAATTGATCGAACGACACCCTTGAACTCTATGCTGCTTTGTTAGCGTCATCATATGAAGGCCCTCGTACCTTCACGTAAGGAACCGCTATCCCGATGTCCGACGCGTCAATCACCTTATCCAAGGGGCATATAGAAACCCCACAATATATGGCATTTATAATTGTTTTTTGACATTTATGTGGTGAGTGACCTATCCAACGGCCCTCGTTTTGAGCGTCACTCGACATTTCCTAAATTCTACGGAAGCGGGACTAGGCCGATCTCAACTGCAGCCGTTTCGGCCCGAAGCAGCTGAAAGGCACAATCTCCGGCGAAGTTCGAATTCACCGCAACCCTGCCGTGGTCCATCGCAAATCTCCGCGACCGGTTTCCCGGCAACTCCGGTCGCAACTAGTCGACGGCGTTGCCGGGGAGTTTCGCCTCATCTCGGAAATCACATCGCTTCACTTCGCAACTCACCCACGCTCCCAGCATCGCCTCTCGCGGAGGGATAGAAGACGTCCGCAAACTGAGGTGAAGCGGATGCAGCTCGGACGCGCCCTGACCGCCGCACTTGACCCAAAGCGGCCCCCGAGCGTTGCGTGCTGCAAGCCTGGGATGAAGGCTGGCCATGAGACCGCGGCGTATTACTGCGGCGTCCTTTCGGCCTTCGCGAGCATTGCGCTGATCTGTTCCGCCCATGCGGGATTGAGCGCCTTCATCGGGGCGGTGGGATCGGTTCTGGGACCCGGCAGTTGCCGCATCCTGTCGATGCTTTCTTTCGCATCCTGCAATCGATTAAGCGCGGCGCAGCACACGGCGACCGTCTCGAGCGTGAACGGCCACGATGGCCGCACGTTTAAAGCTTTCAAAGCCGCTTGAACGGCTAGCTCGTTCTGCCCCGAGAAGTAATAGGCAAGCGCGAGGACGCGGAACCAGTGGAAGTTCTGGGGATCGTAGGGGTTCAGCCGCAAACCATGTTCGAGAGGGCCTACGGCTTGGGCCGCGCGGCCGGAGTAGAGACGTGCCATTCCAAGAACCAGGTGCCCAAGCGCGAAGCTAGGACTTAGCTCTACGGACTTTTGGGCAAAGCGGATGGCGGACTCCATGGAGCAGGAGAAGATGTGCCCCATCGCCATGGCGTACTGGGCGTAAGCGTCCTTCTCATCCAACTGGAGGGCCCTGATGCCCGCCTCCATGGCTTCCTTCATCTCCACCGGCTCATCCTTGGCCCATCCGTAAGACACGATGCTGATGCCTGCACGAGCCAGCCACATATGTGCTTCGGGGAACTGCGGATCGAGCCTCACGGCTTCGCGAAACAGTTCGCGTGAACGCAGATGTGTTGGTTCAGCAAGCTGATGGAAGTACCACGTGCCCTGCCGCACGAGGTCCCATGTGGTGAGGCTGCCGGTGGCTCGCTGGGCGGCCTGGCCGCCTTCATGCTTGAGCAGCTCAGGTTCAATTGCTCCCGCCACCCGCTCGGTGATCTCATCTTGAACACTGAAAATCTCGGCGAGGTCGCGGTCGAAGCGCTCCGCCCAGATCTGGATGCTGGTGCTGGCATCGACCAGCTGCGCTGTGACGCGAACGAGTTGCGCGGATTTGCGCACGCTGCCTTGTAGAATGTAGCGAACCCCAAGCTCAGCAGCGACCTGCTTCACATCCGTCGCTTGCCTCTTGTACGAAAAGCTCGAATTGCTCGCGATGACGAAGAACCAGCGGTAGCGGGTGAGGGCCGTGATGATGTCTCCGCTTATTCCATCCGCGAAGTATTCCTGATCCACATCGCCGCTGAGATTGACGAATGGCAGGACCGCAATCGATGGGCGGTCGGGTACCTGCAGGGGCGGCCGTAGCGCGGGATTCCGGGAGACCGGTACCGCTGCTGACAGTCCAGCAAACCGGTATCCGCGGCCGGGCACGGTCACAATGTAGCTCGCGACGTCCTGGCCGACGTCCAATGCCTTTCGCAGTGCAGAAATCTGGACTTGGATGTTGTTCTCTTCAACAACCACATCCGGCCACACTCTGCTTAACAGCTCAATTTTGGTGACCAAATCCCCCCGGGCCGCGGCGAGCACACACAGCAGGTCCATAGCGCGACTGCCCAGCACAACCGGGTCTCCCCCGCGCGTAAGCTGGCGCTGGTTAAAGTCAAGCCGAAACGGGCCGAACGTCACCTCAGTCAAATCAACTCTCTGATTTCAGAACAATTAAGCGCCTGAACCAAGGACCTTAAGAAGCTTCCCCTGTACTGTCCATCCTCCAACGCTGCTTGCTGCGCCATCGTACTGCTCTTGGCGGTCTACAAGCAACTCCCGCGTGCAACGGTGCTGGTCTAGCTCACGAAAATAAACGCGTCACCCTGGAGGGGACAATGCTAAATCTTCGAAATCTATTCGTCGCTGCCGTGTTGATTATGCCGGCAGCCCCTGCTTTTGCCGACGTCATTGCCGATTGGAACGACAAGGCCGCGGCCTTTCTGGCCGAAAAGATGGTGACGGGGCATCTGGCCGAACGGACGATGGCGATGGTTCACCTGGCGATGTTCGACACCCTCAACGCCATCGAGCCGCGCTATCGCCCCTTTTTGATCCAGCCGCAGGCTACCCCTGCGTTGCCAAAGGATGTGGCCGCCGCAGCCGCAGCTGGAACTGTCCTCGCAGGTCTCTACGCACCGCCCGTCGGGTCATTCAAGGATCAAATGGCAGCCTATCTGGAAGCCATCTCGGACGATGAAGCAAAATCACAAGCAATCGCGCTGGGCGAAGCCGTTGCCGCTAACATCCTTGCCGCGCGTGCCGGGGACGGTTCGGCAGCCCTGGATAACTATCGGCCCAAGACGAAGCCCGGCGTCTATGTCTCAACGGCGCCGATGGTCGCTTCGATGGCGCCGGAGCTTAAACCGTTCGCCATTCCGACCCCGTCACACTTTCGGCCAAAACCGCCCATCGCACTGACAAGCGAGCAATGGGCGGCCGACTACAACGAGATCAAGAGTCTGGGCGCGCGTAACAGTGACAAGCGATCGCCGAAGCAGACGGAAGACGCGCGGTTCTGGCTGATGACCGGCCCGATTGCCTATTACCCGGTTGTTCGTCAAATCGCCGCTGGGAAAAAGCTCGGGGCTCTTGAAAGCGCGCGGTTCTTTGCCCTCGTCTCAATCGCACGAATGGACGCCTTAATCGCCATATACGACGCCAAATATCACTACGAGTTTTGGAGGCCCGTGACAGCCATTCGCAACGGTGATATCGACGAAAACTCAGCAACTGACCGGCAGGCTAGCTGGCAGCCGATTGCCGACACGCCGATGCACCCCGAATATCCTTGCGCGCATTGTATTGTGGCGGGTGCGCTGGAGTCCGTGGTCGAATCGGTGTTTGGCAGCACTGAAATCTCCGAGGCGGCCTCGACCAGCCTTACGGCGCCGGGCGTCACCCATCGCTGGACTAGCGTGCGGGCGCTCACCGATGAAGTGTCGGGGGCGCGCATCTGGGCTGGGTTCCACTACCGGTTCTCAACTCAGGTGGGCGGGGATATGGGGCGCAAGATCGGCCGATACGTGGCCGACAACATGTTGCAGCCAGCAGCTCTCGAGACCACGCAAAAATAGAATTGAAGAGGACGAGCGGCAGAGGATGAAGAGAACGGGGTGAAACCAAGATCACGGCCCTAAGGGCGATATTGGCGGCCGCCCTTGAGGGCGCCGCCGTCCCAGTCAGTTACGCGGTCTCGCCCAGAGCAATGCGGATGCAATGGCCGGCGCTGCAGGCGCCCGGCAGTAAAATACCGTATATCCAGAACTCATCCGAGGAGGCTCGTCGTTGCTCTTGTCCGCAATCGTAGGCTGAGCGGGTACGCCTCGAAGATATGGGTGACCAAATCCCCCCGAGCTGCGGCCAGCACACACAGCAAGTCCATAGCGCGACTGCCCAGCACAACCGGGTTTCCCCCGCGCGTAAGCTGGCGCTGGTCAAAGTCAAGCCGAAACGGGCCGAACGTCACCTCAGTCAAACCCACCCTCTGATTTCAGAACAATTAAGCGCCCGAACCAAGGACCTTAAGAAGCTTCCCCCGTACTGTCCAGCCTCCATGTCTTAGCCGTAAGGAGGCAAAAATGGAGACGCTAGGGACCTCCCACAATCCGGATGAGGTGAAAATGCACTGATCATTCCTCGACGGCTGGTATGACCCCGAGACGGACGTGGGCCGGCGCGGCGCGACCTTCCGAGAAGTGGTGAACGGACATCAACCCGCTTGAAACGTCAGCGTCGGGCCAATTGCAGGCTTGGCGAGCACTTTGTTGTAGCGACTATCAGGTCAATAGCAATCGTGTGCTCTCGCCTTCCTCATTCCGGCTTGACCCTTGTCCAGTTAGCCCCGGGATTGAACGTGTTGATGCGCTTGACTGCGGTCTCGGTCTCCGGGCCAAGGTCCTTCTGGTAAACCGTGCCCTCGTGGCTGACCGCAAACGTCACGATGCCGGACGCGCCGTATTTGGCCGGATAGGCGAGAACGCCAAAGCCACCGACCAGCTTGCCGTCGACGCGGTAGTCGTAAGCACCGCCCGGAGCCTCCGGCCCCTGCCGTGTAAGCAGTCTGAAGTGGTAGCCGTGATAGGCGTTGGTCTCGTCATCGTTATCGTTCCGGCTCGAAATCTTCGCCTGGTAGCCTTCCGCCGTCGCCTGCACAACCAGAGGCCCGAGCGGACTCTGTGGCTCGTTCTCCTCCGTTGGCCAGTAGAGTCCGTCCCGTTCACGCTCGCTGCTCCTGAATTTCGCCGCATATTCGAGCAGCCCATCTTCGTCGCGGTCGACGCTGGCGTATTCCTGCTGCGCATCGACGATCGCAAGCAGGACTTGGATGGTGTTCAGCTCATTGGCGCCGATCCGGCGGTCGAGCAGCTCTTCCCGCCCCAGCTCGGGATCGAACGCCCAGCCGGCCGCGGTCTTGACAAGGGGAAACGGGAACGGAAAGCCGTCTTCGCCCACTACGAGGATCGCCTTGTCGTTGCCCTGCATCTCGATCTCGTGTTTCCGGTCATAGGCGGCGATAAACTTCGCACGGGCCTGCGCGTCTTGCACCTTGTCCCCCGAAATGATCCACTGCTTCGTAGCCGGACCGAGAATAGCCAGCAGGCCATTGGCATCTTTGCTTTTCGCTGCCTCGATCAGGGCCACAGTGGCCTTGTCCGGAGCGCTGAAGGCCTTGGGGCGGACTTGCGCCGCCAGGTGATGGCCGGCTCCGGCCGCCAGCAGCGCCAATGCGGTGAAAGCCGTCCACGCCAGTGACGATACACGCTTCATCTTCGTCCTCCGCAAGGTCAAGTCACTTTGCATCATAGCGATTCTCACCGCCGTCTGCCGCCGCCGCGACCACCACCCCCGCCGCCGCCG
The DNA here is from genome assembly GCA_963731855.1 of uncultured Alphaproteobacteria bacterium. Classification (GTDB taxonomy): domain Bacteria; phylum Pseudomonadota; class Alphaproteobacteria; order Rhizobiales; family Rhodomicrobiaceae; genus R-RK-3. Next base: position 129,890 of record CAVSXH010000013.1, read on the forward strand.
CGATATGCGACCTCGCGGCTCTGTCTGCCGCGGGAGCTCTCCTGCCTGACCGACCTTCCTGACTCCACGCCCTTGAAGGCGGCCGGCTGCTGGGCGGGGCGCGATGCCTTTTTCTGTGGGCTTGGCTTCTTCGCTTGCGGCCGCGCCGCTGTCTTCTTGGCTGCCGGTTTATTGGCTGCGGCTTTCTTGTTGTTCAGATTAGGCTTTTTGCCGCTCAGATCGGGGTTCTTGCCGCCAAGGTCGGCCCTTTTATTACTCACATTCCAGTTCTTGCTCACGTCGACGGATGTCAGGTCACGCCGACCACTGTCGGCGTGCCCACGGTATTGCTCCCGGGCGTTGGCTTGAGCGACGTTCCGTCCCTTGCCGTATCGGTCAGCGACCTTGGCATCCCGGTACGGCACCCCCTTGCGATGAACGGCGTTGTGCTGCCAATTGTTGGACGTGATGTTGGTGCGATTGAAATTGTTGAACTGATTGACGTTGACATTCACCTCGCGCCGGCCCCAGTCGCAACTGCCCCACAGCGAATTCCCCACGGCGACGCCCGTCGCGAACCAGAACATCCGACCGACAGGATAGAGCGGCGGGTACCAGTAATAGGGCGGATAGGCTGGATAGGCCCACGCACCGTAGACGATGGTCGGATCGTAGGCCGGGACGTAGATCACGTCCGGCGCGGACTGCTGGATCACGATCGCCGTTTCCGCAACGCCGGCGCTATTGGTGACGGTCTGCGTCTCGACCCTTTGCTCCTTAGTCGTCTTGAGGTTGCCTGTCGTATCCGCCTTGGTGCGCAAGCTTTGAATGGCGGCAAGCACGTCCGCCTGCTGAGCCAGAAATGCGTCTCCGAGCTGCTGCATCCAGCTCAGCTCGCGGCTCATCATCTCCAGCACCTGAGAAAACGCCGCGAGAGATTTGACGCTCGGGTCCCAGGGCTGCTTCTGCATCGCCTCCTCGAGCGCACTGCCCGTCAGTTTCGGATGCGCCTTCACCCAGCGATCCGCCTCGACCACCTCCAGCGGATAAGTCGACGCCATCAGGATCTGGGATAGAAGCGCATCAGGGTGCAGCGCGATCGGCGCGACGAGCTGCTCGATCTCCGCCGTGGAGAGCGACCTTGCACCGTCCTGCGCCTGAACCGGATTGGCTTTCCAGCCGACGGTTAAAAGCACCAACGCAAGCAGCACGGCCAGTCGTCGTGAGACCGGCGAAGAAATGACGCATCCCATGTTCTCGTCCTCCATCGTGACCCTGCCCATCAGCTTGGTTTGCGCCGTGGCTCATGCCGTTGTCACTACCGAACGACGCAGCGAACGCCGACATGACTGGTCGAATGCATCCATCGGCGCTGTCGGCGCGAAACGCTCCGGCTCAGCGGCGGCGTTAGCCGCCATCCGCGTCACCGATTGTATGCTGGTCATCTCAAACTCCCGAGCCGCCAGCGTCTTTCGAACCACGGCTCGAGTGGGGCGGTAGAACCGGAAGAGCGTTGCAGCCCAAGAATAATCAGATTCTTCGTTAAGCGATATTGTCCTTAGGGGCAGTACGGCCGGGATGCGGGCCGTGCAGAGGTGTCTACATGTGACTGGGGGAAGGCCCGCTGGAAAAGCGTCGATGTCCGCGTTGGATCAGAAGCGGAAGAGAGCCTGGTTTAGGCAATGAGGCGCAAGCAGCTTTGGCTTTGCAACGCGCAGCCGACGGCGATGCTGCCCTTTCCAAGTCGCGCCGAGCGTCCGCTGTTCGACTATTCCGGCCAAAGCGCTAAGGATGGTTTGCTCTTCATGCAGAGCAGCGGTCGCCCGCAAGCGACTGCAGTTGATGCTGTGGACGGCTCCTCCCTAGGCGTATTAAAAAGGTGGCCAGAAAGCTGCATGAGGGGCCAATGAATGTTACGTCCGCTTGCGGGCTTCGTGTGAGCGTCTACGCACTGCCTTGTCAGGCTCTTCAGCGGTCGGGATTGATGCGGAAATCGGCTCCTTCCGGAAGCGTCTGACCGCCATCGATGACGATCGTCGTGCCCGTCACGTAAGACGCCTCTTCTGAAGCGAGATAAAGCACCGCGTTGGCTACATCGCGGGGCGTTCCGAGCGCGCCGAGCGGGATCATCGCTGCCATTGAATCGATGAAGGCCTGTGAGCGATGCGCTTTCATGCCGGCCGTCAGGATGTTACCGGGCTCGACGCCGTTGACCGTGATGCCATAGCCGGAAAATTCGATCGCAGCCGCCTTTATGAAAGCATTGATACCGCCCTTCGATGCCGAGTAATGGCCGTGGCCCGGACTCGATACGCGCGGCCCGGTGATCGAGGAGGTAAATACCATGCGGCCATATCTTTGCGCCTTCATCGGCGCAAGCGCAGCTTTCGCTGCAAGGAAACAGCTTTTAAGATTGACCGCGAGCACCTGATCCCATTCCTCGGGCGAGGTATCCTCGATCAAGGTCCAAGGATAAATCCCGGCGTTTTGCACCATGATATCGAGGCGGCCGAATTTTGCCGCTGCGGCCGCGACGATAGCGTCGAGATCGTCAGGCTTTGTCACGTCTACTCGCTGGAAAAACGCCGTGCTCCCGCCGCCGAGCGCCTTGACTGCCGCGATTCCAGCCGCCTCGTTGAATTATGGCGCGCCTGTCGAACAGGCGATCCGTCTGGCAAGAGCGTCATTCCGGCTGCGCTACTGGCGGTCACGCATCCAGCTTCCGCACCGGTGAGCCGCGCAATCACACGGCTCGCACTACGTTGTAGCTCCTCGATCCTCACGAATTCCGGAGCGATCTCGGCCATGGCGGCAACGGCTTCCGGTACCATGATCGATGCGCCGAGCGCGGTCATCGTGCCCGCGACATTGATGATGGGGGAGAGCCCGAGCTTCTCCCTGATGCCGCCACTTCGCCCTTTGTCCATCTCGCGCTCGAACTCGATAGTGCAATTCCCGATTGATCCCGCCTTGACGTCCAGCAAACTGGACCAAAATACGGGATAGTGGACACAGCTTATCGAGCCGAAACGACGAGTAAAGGCCAATGTCTGATACTGCCCGAAGCGGCCGGAGTTAAGCGTCCGCTGCTCGACTATGGGGTCGCACAGTGAGCTGGATCGCGTTTGGTCGGCGCGATCCGAGCCGGCGTATTGCAGTTCACGGCGCTGACTTCTCCTAATGCCGTAAAGCGGACCTCATCGGCTAGCCTTGCCAGCTTGCAGGACACGCGCCACGGCGCGAGATGGCCTCGCCCGGGCGCCGAGCGGACGCGCATCGTCATAAGCGGATCGAGATCCAGGTGCACAGAAGTGCCAAGAGAATCTCGACCTGACTTTCCGGAATTGTACCGCCGACGGAGTAGGCGAGCGGCCTTGGTGATCATCGTGTGCCAAGACCGTGAGGTCTGACTTATAGACGCCAGCCATCCACCTATGTCGTACGCGGATAAGCTTCGGGCAACAGTCCGTCGCCGGTCAACAGTCGCCCCAGTCGTTGGCTGGCCCGGCTCAGGGCCAATGTAATAGCGGCCGCGGTCGGATCGGTAGAGCGCCGGAATTCCGACCATGTTGCCGAGTACTCTTTGACCTCTGATGTCAGGGTAAGAGATTGCGCCTCCGGCGAACCGCCTTGCCAACAATGCTGACGGCGGGAGCGCTCGATATCCACATCCCCAATGTTCAGCGCGACGATTTCGGCACGGCGCAGCGCCAAGCCAAAGGCCAGCATCAAAATCGCCGCGTCCCGCGCCGTCTTGCGCCGACCCGGCTGATTCCGGGCGACCGCCAGCATAGTCAGATAGGCCGGAAGCCCTGGGCCTTTCGTGTCGCGATAGCTCACCGTCTTCTCGCCCTTGGCCTCCATCCGCAATGCGGTGAAGCCGCCGCACCGGGCGCTGGTAACAAAGGAATTCAGTGCGGCCATCGATCTGTTGACCGTTGCCGGTTGATTGCCCCGCGCAATCTTCTGCGCTCGCCAGAGGTCCAAAGCCTTATGCGCGTGGTGCTCGCCGAGCCCGATCAGCCACGCCGCCGCGCTCTCGACCGTATCATGCTTGGCGAAGACCGCGAACGCCTCCAGCTCTTTGCGGTAAGCCCGCCGCGTGTTCTCCGACCGGAAACCCTGAAGCCAGAGTGTCAGCGCATTACGAGCGTGTCGCTTCGGATCGGGAATTGCAGGCAGATTTTCGGTCGGTTCGAGAGTGGTGATTTCAGGCATTTCACGCCCCATTATTTGACGTAATTACTATCGATAATCCAAGTTTACAATAGTTTCGAGGTCGCTCGCCTCGGACTTATACCGATGACCCTGGGCTTATGGATTTTGCATCTTGACGTCCCCATCGCGGAAATCAGTGGCACTCGTCACATCAGCAGGATATCTCATCCTCTGGGCTCTGCGCGTATCACCAGTCGGCGCCTGCCGTTATTAACGATCTCGCAGGAGACGGAATAGCGAAAAAAACCGTGATTCAGGCCGTCGACCACAAGCTCTTGGAGACGATCGAGCGCCTCACGAAGTTGCCCATTTCTGGTCCCTTCACGCCCTAATGGTGGCATTGTCTCGAAAGACGAACAGCTTACAGAGCGGCCCTCGGCACGAAGGTTGAGCTGCTCGCAACCAGTACAGCGTGAGGAGCAGCTGGACAGAAATCGCGTATCCCACCCTTGTGTTTCAGGAGTTCACGACGCCAAAGAAGGAATTGCCTTACCTCCGTCGGCAGGCAATCCCCAACTGGTAGCGGAGGCAGGCAGGCACGGAAAGATGATCGCGGCGGCCCCAAGAGGCAGTTAAAAAAGGCGGCCACAATGCCGTCAGACGTATACCCAGACCCACGTCCAATGGCTGAGAAGCCTAGCACATAGGCGAGCGCGTCGGCAAACCCTGGGGGCCGCACAACCTCATGACCAGAAATTGCTCGTGCGCTCGATCAGCCAATACGCCGCTAGCGCGCCGATAGCATAGGCGGCGGCGACGTCCACGGCGACAAATGTCCTCTGCGCAAGCACGGACTCGAACCGTCGCAGTGTAAGGCCGCGGACCATCCAGGCGAGCACCATCACGGCTGCAACAAAAACGAGCTGCCCAACCTCCACGCCGAGATTGAAGAAGAGCAATGCAAGCGGGATCGCGTGCTGCGGCAGCCCCACCTCGCTCAACGCGCCAGCGAAGCCGAGGCCGTGCAGTAGGCCAAATGCGAAGGCGACCAACCATGGCCAACGGGTGGTGAGGCTGGGGCCATCGTGCCGCGCATTAACAATCTCGGCGGCAATAAGCACGATCGAAAGTGCGATGGTCGCCTCGACCGGTGGGCCAGACACGTGCACGAAGCCGAGTGTTGCGGCAACAAGTGTGATGCTGTGCGCGATGGTGAACGCCGTAACGGTGATGGCGACGCGCCGCCACTCCCGCACGAGTATGACCAGCGCGAGCACGAACAGGAGATGGTCGAGGCCACCGAGGATGTGCTCGATTCCCAGCACGAGGTAAGTGGTAGCGACCTCTCGCGCACCCGGTGCAGCCTTGATTACGAACGATGAGCTGGTCGGGGTGAGGCGCTCGGTCTGTGTTCTGCCCGCTAGATCCTCGATCCGCACCAGCACATCAGTGAGCGTCGCGGACAGGCCGTCGATCGTAATGGACATTCCGTCAAAGCCGCCATCGCGCCGGATTGTGCGCCGCTCGACATAGGCATTACCATTGAAGTGCGAACGTGGCGGGGTCGCGTCGTTTGTGCGGTCGGGGAGCTTGAGATAAAGCGCAAGCCGCAATTCTTCTCCTCGCGCCGGCAGTTTAAACAGGAGATCGTAGGTATCCGGCGCAGTCTGCCTCAGCTCGAGATAGCCCGGCCGCACTTCGTGCGCTTGCGTCGGGAGCGGAACTAAAAGACCCGCCAAGCTCAGAACAATGAGAAAAAGCCTCATTTCATGGCTCCCGGCCCGTTCTCGCGTTGCGGGTGCTCTGCTTGCGGTTCTTCCACCACGACCTGATAGCGCGCGCGCAGGATACGATATAGCTTTGCCTCGCCTTCTAGCCTGCGCGCATGCATCCACTCGCGCCGCACTGCGGGACGTACGGCATCAAGCGACGATACTCCTCCTTGCGTCCGCTCGCTAACGCGGACGAAATGCAGCCCGTAGCTCGACGTGATGGGTCCTTGCCAGCGATTCTGCTCCAGGTGGAAGAGTTGGTCGGCGAAGCGCTCGCCGAAGGTACGGGCGATGTCGCTGCGAAACCTGTTGCGGAACTCGTCGCCAAGGAGGAAATTGTCGCCCAACGCCGCAACGTCGGTCTTCGCGTTCTCGACGACAAGCTTGGCGGCAATGGACGGGGCATCGCGCTCCAACGCCTCGGCACGCGCGGCGCTGAGGAAGATGTGGCTGAACGTCAGCCGGTCCTCGGTCCTGAACCGCTCGGCATTGGAGGTCAGATATGCCGTGAGTTGCTCGTCATTCGGCTCTCCAACGTCCATATCTTCGGTAACAAACTCCAGTTTTTGGCGCAGGCGGCGGCGGATGACGCTGTCGTCGCGGTCGAGGCCGAGCGCCTTGCCTTCGCGATAAAACACTTCGTCCCGGATGTAGTCGTCGATGAGGCCGCGCAGTTCCTCTGCGCTCGGCGGTCGTTGCCAGGTTCGAGCGAAGCCGTTCGCGAGGTTCTCGATGCGTGCGACGGACACGACGATCTGCGCTGGCCCCTCCTCGTCGTTCTTGCCGACAAGACTGAACAAGCCAAATAACGCCGTCCCGAGGACGACAAAGTGCAGCAGCGGTTCCTTCAGAAGACGCATCATGGGTTTACCTGCAGGAGGATGAAGCGCGGCGACATTCGACGAAGCCTTTCCGGTAACCGCAACGTGAAGCGTCGCGGCACGTTTCAAATCCTTAACAAGGTCCAGGAACCGGGCGATTTTCTCCTGGGGCCCATAAGCGCGAATGAGCCTCAGGCCATATGCCTCACCAAATGTGAGTTCACCGTGCGCGATTGCGTGGATTACGTCCTGACCGAGATCAGAACGACGTCGTCCGGCTGCGGTCCAGCTCACATGCACCTGCGCGCGCAATACGCCCGGACCGGCATGAAGCGGGTCCATAGCATGGGCTCGACGAGAACCAGCGAGAACGACAATGGCGGCGCCGAGTTCGAACCGGCGTCCATCGTCTTGCAAAACTCTCCAGGGCCTTCACCGTGGACCGATAGCTGCGATCCGAAAGGATCGGCTGCGGGAATTTCACGGCGGGTCAGCCGTTTCGCCGCCGTCGGCCGAAAAGATCTACTCGACATTGCACCCGCGCTTTTCACGGCTCATCGCAACATAGGCCGACAGCATGAATTCCTCTGCCGGGGCCCACGGGTCCGCCCTGTCGAGAAGGCCTTTGAAGTAGCTGGTCTGCGAGCAATCATTCAGCGAAGCCAAATGATGAGCAATGATTGGCGCCAACTCTGGGCGTGTATGAGCAAGGTGCTGGTATTCCGCTACGATCATTGGACGCAATGCGGAATCACCCTCCTTTCCATGTGCGGCAAAGGCCGAAACAATGTCTTTCAGCTCCTCAAAGTTGCGCCCGGAAGTGCGAAGGTAGCTCTGCGCAAGAGTGCTAATACCTGTTGGCCCATCGATCTCGATCAGCGCCGTGGCCCACGCGGTGAGATGACTTTGAGCGCCGTAGGTGGGCCCCGTGCGAATGGCGCGGCGGACGAACTCGTGGCCAGCGGTGATCGTTGCTCCGCCCCAACAGGAGTATGTAGGTCGGAGCCCATTAAATCATTGTGCGGTCCCGCAATGAACGGATGATTTCCGTGGGCGTCAGCCGCGGGCTTACAGTCCGAATAAGCCTGTAGGGCGCACGCGCGATCTCGCTCAAGGCGAGGTCCCGGATTGCTGGGTCCTCACGGTCGAGCAGAGCTTCGAAAAATGCAAATCGGGCGCCTCCCGTCTTATCGGCCCGCCAGTCATTCTCGAGTGAAAGAATCTGATCTATGAGGGGGCGGTATTGTGCATCGACATAGGCTAAGCGCAGCCATTCGGCACCGAGGTTTGACCAGCGCGAGGGGCTGTGCGGCCCGGAGGCGTGCCCGAACGAACAACACCGCGTCTCCGGGCATGGCGTCAAGCTGCTGGCGGGTCGTGCGATCAACAAGAAACGGGATCGGCTCGGTATCAGCCGATCCCCTCAGCACCTGGACGGGAAGGAAAGTAAATGGCTTCGCCGGGTCTTCGCGCGCCAGCACGACCGTTTCGGCATCGAGAATCCGGTCTGCCACGGTCGTTTCAGGCGCTGTAATGCAGACCGGGCACGCAAGCGCCGGAATGGCTGAAGGTCCGAGGATGACAAGAGCCATCCTCATTACCCGAGCAGCCGATTATTAGCGAAATCGTGCGAGGGCATGGTCCGTTTCCTTCGAGTCTGTCGCCGCCCAATCCCGCTATTTAGCCGGCGTGTACCAGATCGGGAGGTATAGGCGCGTTCTTGCGTCACCATCGGCACTTCTGCCGGCATCTTGAGGTTGAAGCGTTTCGCTTCGTAGGCGGTCCAGCGCGGCGTCGGGATTTCGAGGACGCGCGCGTAGTAGACGGCGCGCAGAGCGGGATCGAATTCGGGATCTTTCCACACCGTGATCAGCTCCGAGTGCGCCAATCGTGTTGGTCCAGGTCGCCTCGGCGACGTCGACCGTGTTGCCGACCGGCGGCAGCTTGCCATCGGCGCCCGGCTTGCGATCGCCCGACCAGGCCACGTTGAAGAGCTTCTCCTGCCGCTTTCCGGCGGCGTCGACCCAACCCTTGACGATCTGAATGCGGTCGAGATTGCCGCCGATCGGATCCTTCAGCGCGGCGACAAGAAAGGTCGGCGCTTTGCCGGCCGCAGCGGCACGGAGATCGCCGCCCATCGGCACGCCTTTGCCATAGCCAATGGCCGCGGGGTTGCGCATTTGCGCGTCCTTGCCTCGAAATCCCAGCCGCCGAAGAAGCGCACGGTCATGCGCGGGCCGGTGGTGGCGTAGGTCTCCTTGCGCATCATGGCGTCGAAGATCGCCTCGCGCGTGTTGTCTGAGGCCCATACACCGGCATAGCCCGAAGACACCATGGCCCAGCTTTCCAGTTTTCGCTCGCCGAACTGCGCCAACGGATGTTTGTAGCGGTCAGGACTGGGCTCGGCGCCAGAGTGCTTGCCGAAGAAATTGTCCTCTTCGGCGGTGGCGAGCGCCGTATGGGTGTCGGTCGAGCCGATCATGCCGAATTTGTAGGGGTTCGTTCCGAGCTTTGCCTCCAGTTGCAGACCGGTCTGGAGCGCCGGTGCGAGCATATTCGTACTGCAGCATCTCCTTCTGCTTAGGCACACTCATATCGAGATTGGCTGCGTCCCAAAGTTCGTAATTGGCGAATTCATCCGTAGGCGAGAGGAATGGATGCGCCTCGCCGTCGCCTTTGATCTGAGTGACCTCGTAAAGCGGCTCCCACTTCGCGCGCGTCTCGGCATACTCGCTTGTCGATCGGCTGGCCGGTGAACGATTCCACCTCCGGGAACATGATGCCGTTGCTCAAGTTGCCGTTGTGGGCGATGGCGAGCACGCTTCCGCCGGTTTTCTGCTGGTAGCTTTCCAGCCACTTCCACAGGTCGCGCGGGTTGTCGCTGCCAAGCGGCTTGATCGTGGTGTAGGGCTCCATTTGCAGCCCCTTGTCGGCACCGTCGCGGTAGATCACCACACGATGCAGATTGTTGCCGCCGGTATTCGAGGTCCACTCATAGCCAATGAACGCGGTGAATCGCCCAGGATCGTTGTACTTCTCAGCCGCCTTGACGGTCGTTTCCCATGCCGAGCGATAAGCCGGCGTGCCGGGCATCGAAGCCAGCGCGGGAGGAAATTTGCCCTGGGAGAACGACCCGATAACCTCGGTCGCGACCTGCACCCCCGCCTGACCGCCGGCCTTTACCCCTTCGTACCAGCGCTTGCCCGTCGGGTCAGCGAGGAAGCTGGGGTCGCCAGCAAATAGTCGCGGAAAGAAGCCCATATTGTCCGAATGGTCTGCGACCACCAGGAAATCGAGCGGCCTCGAAAGTTTTACCTGCTGGCCCGTGGACGATGTCAGTTCCTCGCCGCGCGCGAACCGGTAGGCATCTTCTGGCGTAAGACGCGCGCCGAAGGCACCGGCATCCATCGAGAAGGAGGTATGAACGTGCGTGTCGCCCCAGAAGCACGCGGTTCGGAAAATTGCGTCCGGCATAAGGTGAGTAGTGCTGCTGCGCCGGGAATGCTGCCTTCAATCCCTCGGCGGCGGGCATCGGCTCCTGCGCCAAGGCTACGCCGGCAAGACAAGTGGAGAATGACAATGCCAGACAGATCGATTGCAAACGCGGCGAGGGCGCTTTGAGTACGCACTTCATCCCAGAACTCCTTTGATGTCGGTCACGAGGTACAGATCGGCGAGGCGATCACAAGATCTGCGATGCCGGCATGCGACAGCTAGTATTTTAAGCGCTGGCGACATTTGCGGGTATTGTACCTAGGGGCAACATCGATCGCTGCGACTCCGTCCTACAGTCGAAATGTCAACTTCAGGAAGACGGCAATCCAAGCTCACCCGGGTGAACCTTAAGCAAGCACATTACATCTGGCAGCGGCCGCTCAGGTGTTGCAGAAATGCAAAGGTTTTTATACGAACTGGTTCCATTCGAAGCGGGCTGCATTCGGTCTCCTTGTGTGATTGCGGGGAGTGCTGACAGTTGTGGCCAACCCGACGATAGCTGCAGTAGGCCCTCATCGTTGCGGATGACAGCGGTCGTCGCGGCTGCGACCAACGCTGGCAGATAACACCGCAATCATGGCGCTCCAAGCCCTCAGGTCCGGAGCCCGTGCTCGGGACAGGCGCGGCGGCGGGAAGGGATAGCGCTTTGTCTCCAACGAGACTCAAGCCTCAATTGGCACAACAACTTCAAAGATCGTTCCGTGGGGCTTGTTGGCAGAGACCCTGAGGCTTCCGCCATGAGCATCGATAATCGATCGGCAAATGGTAAGCCCGATTCCCGTGCCGGCGGACTTCGTCGTAAAGAACGGCTCGAAAATACGGTCCTGATCCTCTCGATTTATTCCTGGTCCAACATCCTCGAAGGCGACGACAAGATTGGAAGCCTCCTTCGTCACGTCAGATCTTATCCGCAACTCGCGTGCATGATCTGGAGCCGAGCGCATTGCCTCGATGGCATTGGTCATAAGGTTAAGGAAGACTTGCCGCAATTGCGCCTCGATCCGCCAGGAGCCGCGGAAGCTCCGCTCGTAGATCGGTTGCGACGGATACGCGTTGCGCCCGAAAATCGAAGTCAAGAATTGTGAGCACCTCCCGAACCAGGTCGTTTACGTCAACCAACGCTCTTCCGTGAGCGTCCTTTCTGAACATGGCGCGAAGACTAGTAATCACCTCATTCGCGCGGGCATTCGCAGTAGCGATGTCCTCGAGCGCGGCCCTGACCTGATGATGGTCGGGAGGCGTTTTGGCAATGAGCATCAAGGCGGCTTCGGTATTTGCAGCAATTGCGCCCAATGGCTGACCGACCTCATGAGCGATTGAAGCCGCCATTGTGTCCATTGCAACCTGCCGAGCCTGGCGGGCAGCACGCTGTCGAATGACCGATCGGGCGAGGTGCGCATAGAGGCGTCGTTGATCTCCGAAAGCAATACAATCAGCACAACGCCGCTGGCGATGAGGGAATAGATGCGGCCCATATACCAGGCGAGACTGAAGCGATCGGTCAAGAAGAGACCTTGAGCGTTATTTCCAGAAGCCACGCATGACCGTGACCGTCAACCATAGATCGAGCACGGAGTTCCCACGAAGCCAAAGCAACGCCAGCGCAATGACGCATAAGGCCAGGAAAATAATGCACCCGCAAATTGCACGGTAGGTCCAAGGCGGGCGCTGGTCGCGATAAACTCGGGCAAAAGATCATGCTGTGCGGTGACAAACCAGACTATCGCACATGCAGCTGCAATGACGAACACAACGCTCAGGCCGATGTCTCGTTCCACTGCAGATTGCTGAAGCGCGTTGATGCCGTTATTCAGCCCTTTAATAGCTCATAGATGATGACGCTCAGCGGTGACGCTATATGCCAGATAACATAAAGCCAAACCGCGCTCTGCAGACCAGCGCCCAGCAGGCCGGTCGGCGCAAAAATTCCTGGAAAAGTCAGCGCATATGGAATGACCGATCAGCCCCGAAAACAGGTAGCCGGCGGCAAGTACCAAGAGCGCCCGCTGACGGGCGACTGAGAATTGAGAAAACAGCAGCGCGGCGGTAATCAGATCGTTGATGACCAGAGCGGTTGCGGCGGACGGTATCCAGGCATTCAACCGCGGTAACTGCGTATGGGCGAAGGGAACGGTAACGGCGAAAGCCACCGTAAAAGCCCCGATGATAGCGAACGCCAATCGACGCTGGCCATCTGACGGCGGCAGCGTGGTCAGCAGCAAGGGATGATCGTCAGCGGCCGTACCCACAACAAAAACGCCCCCCTAGAATGACACAATAATCATTTTACACGATTTTGCAGAATACAAACATCCGGTTAGCCGCGTTGATCCCCTGCATAGTGCCTCATAAAAGCGCCTTCAGACTGCCTTTCCATAAGTCGGCCTTCGCAACCCAAGATGTTCGTAGGGTCAGGCCGTGAGCCGCTGGTGGTAAGCGGACTGCTGTGTTCAAAAATCCTGAAGCTGACCTTTCGACAGCGATGACCATCGCAGCGACCCCACTTTGCCCCTAGGGACAATATCCGCCAATCCCGCGCGCGCCTAAATTCATCGCTGTCCCACGTCGGCATCACAGATGATGAAAGGAAGCGAGCGTGACGACCAAGACCAAGTCCCCCCTTGCCCTGCTCGGTACCCCGCTCGCATTTGGGAAGACGCCGGCATGGGCGCAGGATCAAACGCCTAGCAAACGACAGTTCGTCGCCACGCCTCTCGCCGGTGTGCTGATCCTCACGAGCGCTTACGCGCAAAATCCCACCACCGCCGTGCCGGAGCTCCATCATGGCTTGCTCACGGGCTATTTGCCCAAGGAAGCGGTCCCCGATAGTCTGGCGCTGCTTCCTTCGCCTCCGGCGCAGGATTCCGCCGCGTTCGCTCTCGATATGGATGTCGCGCGCAAGAGTACCGATCTGCGCGGAACACCGCGGTGGACGCAGGCGGCTGTTGATCCCGATCTAAGCTTTCCGAATGCGGCCAGCATATTTTCCTGCGTGCTCAACGCTCCGATTACGGAAAAAGCGACGCCACGTCTGTACCTGCTGCTGCGTAGGACCCTCACGGATGCCGGTCTCTCCACCTACGTTGCCAAAAATCACCATCAGCGTACCCGTCCATTCGTCGTGAACAAGGAGCCCGTCTGCGCCCCCAGCGAACTGGCGGACCTCGAGAAGGATGGCTCGCCGGCAGGCAAGGCCCCATCGGCGCCGCACTCGCCGGCGCGCTGAGCCTCATACGCGTGGTAAGCGCAGAGGACTGTCGCGCCAGCGCCGGCACATCCGAAGGAGCCCTCGCCGCGCCGACCGTGCCGGAGAATCTCTGGGTGCGCTTCCCCGCAAGCAAGGTTCTCGCCGAGCACGCGGTCACATTCAAGAAAGAACCCCCATTCGTCCTGGAACGCCCGATCCCTACTTTCCGAAACAATAGACCTTAGACGGAGGATAACAATGAAACGTACACTGATGACGTTGCTTCTGATCGCGCTCGCGAGCGCGGCGAGCGCGCAAGACAAGCCGAACGTCGTCATCATGCTGGCCGATAATGTCGGCTATGGCGACATCGGCGCCTATGGCGCGGGCGAAGTCCGCGGCATGCCGACCCCGCGCATCGACGAAATCGCCGACGGGGGATTGCGGCTGACGCAATATCTGGTGGAGCCGGCCTGCACACCGTCCCGCGCGGCCCTTATGACCGGACGCTACTCGGTGCGCTCGGGCCTCAGCTCGGTCATCGTCGGCGGCACGCCCAACACCCTTCAGGCCAGCGAGTTCACACTCGGCGAGCTATTCAAGAGCCAGGGCTACGCGACCGCCATGGCCGGCAAGTGGCATCTCGGCGGGAGCGAGCAGAGCTGGCCGACCCGACAGGGCTTCGACGAATACCGTGTCGGCGTGCTCGAGACCACCGACGGCACTTTGTATCGCGAGGCGATGCAGCGCACCGGCATGCCCGAGAGCGCGATAGCCGCAGCCGAGCCCTACATCTGGGAAGGCGAAGCGGGTGGAGAACTGAAGAAGGTACGGCCCTACACAGTCGACTACCGCCGTCAGATCGAGGGAGACATCGCCAAGGCGGCAGTCGGATACATCGACCGGCAAGCCAAGGGAAAACAACCCTTTTTCCTCTATGTCGGTTGGACCCATTCTCATTATCCAACGCTTACGGCGCCCGAGTTCACCGGTAAATCGCGTATCGGCGTCTATGGCGATGCGATCATGGAACTAGACCATCGCACGGGGCAGGTGCTGGACGCTATCAAGGCGGCCAGCATCGAAAACAACACCATTGTGATCTGGGTGTCGGACAACGCGGCTGCTCCAACGGCAGGCCCGTTCGACTCGCGTGCCGGCTCGAATGGCCCGTTCCGCGGCGAGCTCGGCGATGCGTTGGAAGGCTCGGTCCGCACAGTCGGCATGATCAAATGGCCGGGGAAGATCGCTCCGCGCAAGAGCAACGAGATGGTTTCGGTCCATGACATCCTCCCGACACTCGGGAGCATAATTGGCGCGAAGGTTCCGACTGACAGGCCGATCGACGGGGTGGATCAGAGCGCGTTTTTTACGGGCAAGCAGCCCAAGTCGAACCGCGAGAGCCTGCTCACCTTCCTTGGCGAAGACGTCGCGGCGGTGCGCTGGCGGGAATTCCGCATCTACCCGAAGCAGTTCATGCCTTCGACCGGTAACCCGTCGATGAGCGGCCTCGCTGGCACCCGTAGCGAAATGAATGGCTTTCCTGCGATCTACAACATCGAGGCGGATCCGCGCGAGGAGGTGAACGTCGTCGGCACCAGCGCGTGGATCATAGGCCCCTATCTGAAATTGATCGGCGAATACCAGAAGTCGCTGGAGAAGCACCCCAATCCCAAAGCCGTCAACATGACGCAATTCGGCCGGTGATGCATGAGCGTTGCCATGAACAGCGCCATTGACTGATCGAGTTTGGCACGGGGCTGGCCGCAGTCAGTGGTAGCCGCCTTCGCGGTCTCGAACACCTTAACGAAGGCGGCGCGACTGAGAGGCGCGCCGCCTGTTCCGGTCTACCAGCCAGGAAGGTGAACCGCCGGCGTCCCCGAGTTTCGCTGAGTGTGTCAGCTTGAGCCTTGTCACTGCAACGGCATCGAAAGGGTCAACATGCCAACATCGCCCGTCAGCCGGTTCTCGACATTGAATTCCTTCATGTATTTGAGGCCAGCGCTGACTGGGGTCGATCCCACCATGAAACTGCCGCTGATGCTGGGTCCAAGCGCTGTGACCCGCCCCTTAAATCCACCCAACACTGCCCCAGGGCCACTGTCGTCCGTCAACTGCTGATAATGATAACCGACAAGTCCGAATGACAGGGTTTGGGAGACATGTTTCATAACCGCCCATTCCAAGTGAAATTCCGTGCCGGTCTTATAATCGGTATCCGGATTTTCAAAATTGAATGTCAGCCCTGCCGCGGCGGAAACCTGCAGTCCGACTTTCGGATCGAGCCAGGTGATGGCGCCGGTGGTATCTATGCTTGAGCGATTGAAGCCTATGTTCGCGGGGTTGCCGAGCTGCCAGGACCCGACCGGCGCATTGTACTGTAGGCCAATATTCCAATGCCAGTTGCCTTGATGCCAACCGAGAATGGCGCCTAAAACCGGATCGCCGAACGCCAAATCGCTTTCGTCAATGTTCGCAGATATGACGTTCCCGCCAGGGCCTGTGAGACTGGCGTCAGCCCTGATATCTTTCCACCCAATCGGTGCGGTTGCACTGAGGGCCAGATTTCCTCCGAGCACCGTCTGAGGGGCCACCCATAAGAGCGTGGGAATGGCGTAGAAAACGTCGGCCTCGACATCGCCAGATAAAGTAACACCACCAAATTGAAAGTCGCCGTTGGCGCGCCCTGAATACAGATAGTTCGAATCGATCACATACACGCCGGGGGGTGGCAAAAAGCCGGCCATCTCTTGTTTGCCGCCCAAAAGATAAGTACCGCCCGCGGCCTCCGCCGCAAAAGCCTCGCTGCTGACTTGGCTCTGCATTGCAATGGATACGACGATACAGCGAAGTATGATGTTCATATTGCCCCCCCTACAGACCGCGAATAGTCTACGATCTCTAGAGCACATTCTCGCTATATTTTCAGCACTCGTCGACACGGAGCTTGGGATAATTAGGCTTTTCGGCGCGACGTATGCCCGGCATGCAACAGTATCGACCAGCAAATGCTCTTCCCTTCGCGCGGCCGCTCGCGGCCCGCTTATGTTGAAACACTCTGCCCCGAAACGCATACTCAATCGGCAGTCGGTGTGGGTGAGCGAACCTATCGCTTCAATATCCGGAATTCGACCATGTGATAGCGATGACATTCGCCGCAATCCATTGCCCCTAGAGACAATATCCGCCAATGCCGAGCGCCCTTAAGCTCATCACTGCCCATGTCGGCGTCGCAGATGATGATGGGAAGCGGTCATGAAGGCATCCCCCCTTGCCCTGCGCGCGAGCAATGAGAATGGGTGTCCCTCCACGACTTCTACCCGACGCTCGTAGCCCTCAGCAATGCACGAACGGGAAGGACTTCGTCATGAAACAGCGCCACTGGTTGATCGGATCACTTGGTTTTGGCACGGTGCTGGCAGGCGTCCTGGCCGCGGCCTTTGCCATCGGCATCGAACAGCAGAACACGGCGGGCGCAGCTGAGAGCTGCGCCTCCTATTCCGGCCTCCCCGCGGGGGAAGGCGAGACCGCGGGCACGGCGTTCATTCCCGGCGGCGTATTTAAGATGGGTTCCGAGCGCCACCAGCCCGAGGAACGCTTCATTCATTCCGTCCGCGTCGACGGTTTCTGGATTGACCGTCACGAGGTGACGAACGCGCAGTTCAGGCGGTTCGTCGACGCGACCGGCTACGTTACGTTGGCTGAGCGCGGGGTCGATCCCAAGACGCAGCCCAACATGCCAAAGGAGATGCTCGCCCCCGGCTCGGTGGTATTCATCCGGCCGACGGATCTCAAGAATGGCGGAGGGGTCACCCAGTGGTGGCAATATGTGGCGGGGGCCAATTGGCGCCAGCCGAGCGGCCCCCGCAGCTCGATCGTCGGGAAGGGCAATCACCCGGTCGTGCACATCGCCTATGAGGACGCGCTCGCCTATGCGCGCTGGCGCGGCCACAGCCTGCCGACCGAGGCACAATGGGAGTTCGCCGCGCGCGGCGGTCATGACGGCGAGGATGACTGGTCGAGCGCCTTCGATGCCGACGGCAAGCCGGCCGCGAACAGCTGGCAGGGCCTCTTCCCCGTGCAGAACAGCGAAGACGACGGTTATGCCGGAACTGCGCCCGTCGGCTGTTTCAAGCCGAACGGCTATGGCCTCTACGACATGATCGGCAATGTCTGGGAATGGACCAGCGACTGGTACTGGCCGGGACATTCTCGCGAGGCAGCGGTCAATCCGACGGGTCCGGATCTCGTCTCGCTCCGCCTTGCCGCGGGCACGACCACCAGCCGGGTAATCAAAGGCGGCTCGCATCTATGCGCCGCCAACTACTGTTCTCGCTACCGAGCCACCGCACGCCAGCCGGAGGAAGTAGACCTTAGCGCAGCGCATCTGGGATTTCGCACCGTGCTGAACAAACCGTCCACCACATCACCCTGAGTTCGCGACGGCGCGTGGGACAAGCATCGCAAAAGCACGTTGGTGCGTGCCAACATAATCGAGTGGATTCCGCAGAAGGAACAGCTCCCCCGCGACCGGCACCGCCCGCTCATCACACCGTGAGGTCGACCGGTTCCATCCGCATGCCTCGCATACTGACGCGATCCCCTTAGCGGCCATTCCTGGAGTTCACATTTCAACCGCAATGGTGAATTGCGCCGATCGATACTGCCCCTAGGGGCAGTATCCGAGAATTCCGTGCGCATTTAAACTCAGGGGCTGTCCCCATGCTGACGTCACAGACGATGGCGTGGCGCCGCCGGAGGAGACCACCCCAGTTCGCGCTGGCGGAGATTGGCAGCCGCACAAGAAACGAGGGACATGAACATGTACAGAAGCTACTACTGCACCTTCCTTTGCACTGCGTTTCTCTGCGCCTCGCCGGCGCTCGCTCAGGACAGCGACATCGGGACTATTACTCCCGAGCGGCTGGAAGGGGCGGTGAGAGAGCGCCCTTATTCACCCTATGCGAACCGCACTTTCCCGGACCGTCCTCTCTTTGGCGACACGCATCTGCACACCGCGATCTCGTTTGACGCCGGCATGATCGGCACGATCCTAATGCCGGCCGATGCGTACCGTTTTGCCAAGGGGGAGCAGTTGATCGCCTCTAGCGGGCAACCGGTCCGGCTAAGCCGTCCGCTCGACTTCCTCGTCGTCACCGATCACTCCGACAACCTCGGCCTGGCCTCGGATCTCGTCGCGGGTACTCCCAATGTCCTTGCCGTGCCAGAAGGGCAACGCTGGCACAATATGATCAAGGAGGGCAAAGGCATGGAAGCCACGATGGAAGCGTACATGGCCAATGCGCAATCGAGATTCCCTGAAGGGCTCAACTACGCGCCGGGCACTAAGCCCTACCGCTCGGCGTGGGAGCAGACGATAAAGGCGGCCGACGATGCGAATGATCCAGGTCGCTTCACCGCCTTCATTGGCTACGAATGGTCGTCAAATCCCGGCGGCAACCTCCACCGCAACGTGATCTTCCGCAACGACGGCGCCTTGGCGCGCCAGGTCGAGCCGCTGACCACGATCCCGCCGCTCGGCACGTCCGACCCGCGCGGCCTCTGGGATTGGATGCAGAAATACGAGACCAAAACCGGAGGAGATGTCCTCGCGATCGCGCACAACGGCAATCTCTCGAATGGGTTGATGTTCCCTATTATCGAACCCGTCGATGGCAAGCCGATCGACCGCGCGTATGCCGAAACGCGGGCGCGATGGGAGCCGCTCTTCGAGGTGACGCAAATCAAAGGCACCAGCGAAGCGCATCCGTTCCTTTCGCCGACCGACGAGTTCGCCAACTACGAACTCTGGGACAAGGGCAATCTCGATCTGACTGTCGTCAAGACAAACGACATGCTGGAGTACGAATACGCGCGCGGCGGCGCTGAAAAATGGGCTCAAACTCGAGGCGACCCTCGGCGTTAGCCCCTATAAATTCGGCATGGTCGGATCGACCGACGCACATACGGGTCTCGCAGCCGTCGAGGAGAACAACTACTTCGGCAAGGTCACGCCGGAGGAACCCAACCCTCATCGCATGACCAACGTCTTCCAAACCGGGAAAGCGGGCTCGATCGTGGGCTGGGAACTCTCGTCTTCGGGGTACGCCGCCGTCTGGGCGAGGGAGAATACGCGCGAGGCTATCTTCGATGCAATGGAGCGGCGAGAGACGTATGCCACGACGGGTACGCGCATGGTCGTGCGATTTTTCGGCGGTTGGGACTTCAAGGCGGCCGACGCGACAAGCCGCACGCCAGCCGAGGCCGGCTACACCCGCGGTGTGCCGATGGGCGGCAATCTCAGCGCGGGTCCCAAGGGCGTCTCGCCGCGCTTCCTCGTCTTGGCCTTGCGCGATCCGATCGGCGCCAACCTTGACCGTATCCAGATCGTCAAGGGATGGCTCGGCAAGGATGGGAAACTCCAGGAGCACGTCTACGACGTCGCTTGGTCGGGTGACCGCAAGCCCGGGCCCGACAGTAAGCTGCCGCCAGTGGGTAATACAGTCGACGTGAAGAACGCTAGTTGGACAAACACCATCGGTTCGTCCGAACTGATCACGGTCTGGGAGGATCCGGACTTCGACCCCGCCGAGCGCGCCTTCTACTATGCCCGCGTCATCGAGATCCCGTCCCCGCGCTGGACCGCGTACGATCAGCGGTATTTCGCAATAAAGGATGTTTCCCCCAACATCCCGATGACGACCCAGGAGCGCGGCTACACGTCGGCGATCTGGTATACGCCGGGCAAACCCTGATCGGGACGAACTGATACGGAAAGTCTTGCATGAGCCCCTGGTGCATTTTCTTGCGCCAGGGGTCGTCACGGTCTCCGCCTTCACCGTCGCCGACATTGCGATATGAGGACGTCATGGTAATTATCGCTCTGTTTTATGCAGTTCTTGTCTGGCTGGTTTTCTTCAAGTTGAAGCTGCTGCCTTGGAACTGGCTCACCGGAACGGTGACCGTTATCGCAGGCGTGCTTTTATGTGCGGTCTTCGTCGGATTGCTCAGCCACAATACGCCGACCGGACGCGTGACCGTGATCAGCCATGTCGTCGAAGTGACGCCGAACGTTTCCGGCCAGATCACGGACGTTCCCGTTCAACCAAATCGGTTGGTGAAAGCGGGCACCGTCCTCTTCACGATCGATCCGACGCCTTACGAGGCGCAGGTCCGCAAGATCGAGGCGCAGCTCAAGTTTCAGGAGTTGCGCCTTGCGCAAATGCAGCAATTGCAAGCGGGCGGCTCAGGGCGTGGGTTCGATGTCGACCAGCGTCAAGCTGAGGCCGAACAGCTGCGTGCCCAACTCGATGGGGCGAAATACGATCTCGACCAAACGACGATCCGCGCGCCGGCCGACGGCTATGTCAGCAGTCTGGCATTGAACAAAGGCGACCGGGCGGCGCCCCTGAAATCGGTCATGTCCTTCATCGTCTCGGACCGGATACAGCTTGTCGGGATTTTCTCGCAAAATGGCTTTCAGACCATCAAGCCCGGCGCGAAGATTCAATTTGCGCTCTCGAACAATCCGGGCCACCTCTACAGCTCAACGATCGGTGACATTGTGAGCGGGATCGGAGAAGGACAGATCGCATCGTCCGGCACGCTCGCGCGGGTCACGGCGCTTCCGATGACAGCGGAATATCCGGCTCTCATCAACCGGCCCGAGGAGATCGATCCTTCCGCCTTGCGGCCCGGCATGTCGGGAACAGCGACAGTCTATGCGCCTGGTTCAGCGCCCTTGGATAAAATCGGCTGGCTGCTGCTCTATGCAAGGGCACTTGCGCTCTATCTCTAAGCGTGGGGCCTTCACGCTTTTCCACGCGACTGCCCTCCTCAATCAGGCAAGGCAGTCTCCGATTTCTGCTGCACTCGCAACGACGACTTACCTCAATTAAGCTCCTCCTTGCTCGATGGCCTCAACCAGCACAGCGGCGGTGAATGGCTTCAGCAGATAGGCGACGCAGCCGAGTTCCCGGGCCTGCTGTTCGGATACGGCGCTGTCATAAGCCGTCATGAAGATGACCGGAAGCGTCGATCCGGCCCTCGTCAGTTCACGCCGCAACTCCAGTCCCGACATGCCATCCAGGTGAATGTCCAGCACGAGGCAGGACGCTTTCCACCCGATATCGCTCCGCAGAAATGCTTCAGCGGAGGAAAAAGGGTGCACAACATATCCGTGGGCGATGAGCAGGCGGTTGAGGGCCTTCAGTAGGCTTGAATCGTTGTCAATCACGGCGACTATGCGTTGGGTCATCAATGAGCCGAGCGCGAGGACGGAGACAGGGCGTAGCAATTGGCCCTTCTTACCAGACAACATCATCGCGCCGTGGCTAGCAATAGCATCTAGGTGCATATAGGAGTTTAACTCGCCAAGAGAATGGTTTGGCGCATCGCGTTGCTTATGTGGCGTGAATGTTCGCCTGCCCGGTGATGCCAACGCGGTCAGCGATTAAAACGGCTTCAGCCAGTGACCGCACTTTAAGCTTCATCATAATGCTGTGGCGGTGAGCTTTGACGGTTCTCTCTGCAGTGCCCAGCTCATAAGCGATTTGCTTATGAAGCTTGCCGCGGACCAGCAAGGCGAAAACCTGCTTTTCTCGGGCGGTCAGCGTCGCGACAAGAGATTTTTCGGAGCTTAGCCGTGTGGTTTTCGCACGCGCCTCATCATAACGGGCAAGAGCGCGCTCTGTCGCGGCCAGCAGAACTTCCTTGGAAACGGGCTTCGGCAGAACATCCTCGGCGCCGGCCTTGATCA
This sequence comes from uncultured Alphaproteobacteria bacterium, assembly GCA_963731855.1. GTDB lineage: Bacteria > Pseudomonadota > Alphaproteobacteria > Rhizobiales > Rhodomicrobiaceae > R-RK-3. Next base: position 152,060 of record CAVSXH010000013.1, read on the forward strand.
TGCGCACGCTCGTCGGAATGTCCCCATATCCGGTCAAAAACACGATCGGCAAGATCGAGTCGATTGCCCGCAAGCGCTGCTGCAAGTCCAGGCCGTTCAGGCCGGGCATCTGCACGTCGAGCAATATACAACCGCGCTCCTGACTAGGCAGGTTCTCCACGAATTGGTCAGCGGATTCGTAAAGAGCCACCGCATAATCGCACGTCTTGAGAAGGCGGCAGATAGCGGCTCGGAATAACGCGTCATCATCAACGACATGAATGACCGGCGGGAAAGAGCTCATATTATGGGCTTCTTGATGAGGGGCAAGGTAGAGCGAAACACCGTTCCGCCCGTAGGCCTGCTGACAATATTTCGCCTCCTCGCTTCGGAGGAGAGGATGTGCAATTCCTCCGCAACCGCTCCATTCCGGTCGAAATCTTCGAGTTCGTTTTCTGCGGGCTGCGCTAACAGCTCACGCAGCTGTTGGATCAGATCTGCCGCGCGTTGATCAGCTTGCCGTATTTCAGCAAGTATCTCCTTTACCTGTCGTGTGTCTGGTGGGTTTGTCGAGAGGAGGATCTCCGCCGCTTCCGCGTTGCTCATGATACTGGCCAACGGCTGGTTGAGCTCGTCGGCAATTAGCGTCGACAGCCCGCCCGCAGGCATCGTGCGGCTTAAGCGAATGGCTTTCGGCAGTTGGCCGCCCGGCCCGCACTGTGCCGCCCGGCGCCGATAGCGCTCCAGCAACAATGCAAAAATGAACATCGACTGAAGGAGAAAAAGCCCGCAAAGGCCTATCGCTTGCCCGCGATATGTCCCCCAGAGCATCTGAGAAGCGCCGATCTCGGTTTCAGGAGGCACCAGCGTGGCGACGGAGCCATCCGCCGGAGTGGTTGTTTCAGGGCTTTTCGCGAGCTGCGTGGGAAGGACACCGGCTCGGATGACGATTAGCGGGGATAGCGATGGCGTATGCGCGGCTGAGGGCGGTATTGCTGTAACGCATGCCCCTAACAGAAGGAGCCCTATTCGTGAATAATCCTGCCGTCACATACAGTCGAATTGCCGGAACACCTAATTGAACAGCCGCATTGCCGGTATCCGCTTTGTCACCAGGAGGTTCCCTTCTTGTGAGATCGGTTGTCTCTTGGGTTTCCCTTGTATAAAAATGGGAAAAGAGAAGGTCTTTCTTAAACCAGGCGCATCCATCCCCGCCCATCTTGAAATGTCCCAAATTTTCACTGCATTGACGACGGCGACAATGCTGATACGGAACAATAACACACTTTCACGCGTTGGGGACAGTGAGACTGATAATACTAAAAATTGACGACAAGCTCAGACGCGGTTTCACAAAAAATAAATAACATTATGATATGAACCAAAAATTTATACATTGAGACTGATGAATGTTAATAGCGGTTGAGCGACGTTTTGGTCAGAACTCGCTCTCTACGTTCGCAAGCGAATTCGCCGCGTCCGATATCGGGTCGTGCGTAGAAGAACACGACATCCCCGAAACGCACACCGTATCGGGTTGGATCGCAAAGCCAAAAACCGTCCGGGGCCTTGGACGCCCCTCTCGCTCAACTGATACGATAAATGCGCGTCTGGTACGACGGACGAGCGAGGCCCGCGGCTGGTGCCTAGGCTGTGTTGACAAGGCAGGGAGCCAGATCTGGGCTGCGGCGAGCGCTAGGAAGCCAGCGTAAGACAGCTTGGTTTTGTCGTATCGGGTTGCGATGCGCCTGAACTGCTTCAGCTTGCTGAACATGCGCTCTATACGATTTCGATCCTTGTACGCCTTGAGGTCGCAAACTGGTGGATCGACGCGATTGGCTCTTGGCGGAATGACGGGGGATATGCCCTTCAGCAAGAGAGCGGATCGCACCCGGTCCATCGAACCCTTTGTCTGCCAACATGATTTTCGGCTTCGCAACTGGCAGGGCCAGGAGTTCGTCTACGCCGCGATAATCTGAGACCTCGCCGCCTGTGAGGACAAAGCCGAGAGGACGTCCCTGATGGTCCGATCGGGCGTGGATTTTTGTCGAAAAGCCGCCGCGGCTTCGACCAAGAGCGTTCTGATGAATCCCCCTTTTCCGCCCGCCGCCTGGGCGTGGGCACGAATGGTGGTGGTGTCCATCATATGAGCCCAGTTGTCGGTGAGCCCCAGTTCGACAAGCGTTTCAAGGATCGCATCCCACACACCCATCTCCGCCCAGCGCCGGAAGCGCACATAGACCGAGTTCCAATGGCCATAGTCCGGCGGCAGATAGCGCCACGGTGCACCCGTCCGCATGATCCACATCATGCCATTGAAATATCGCCGATTATCCTGCGCCGGTCTCGCCCACCTGCCGCGCTCGGACGGCAAAAGTGGAGCGATGATAGCCCACGTCGCGTCGCTCATGTCGCTCGGATAGCCCAAAGATGCCTCCCTAAGAGACATCCTTGAGTCAAAGCTCACCTGATTTGGGAATCCCTTTTGTCAACACGACCTAGGAGAGAATATCGCATTCCGGTCGACTTTGGATGATGTTGCCTGATGGCTTCGGGGGGTTTACAGGTGGCAAGGAATCCAGGGCACAGCGCGATATGGGCTGGCCCGGCCTCAATAATGGGGGAGCCAGCACCGGTATCTGGATGGCGTAGAGGATTGTGTGAAGTTAAAAAGAGCTTGGCAGCAGCCCAACGCAGGCAACATGGCTCACCGGCCAAGATTTACGACCTGCACACGGCGGTTAACCGAGGATTTTGGATCTGCCGGGTCTTTGAGATGGAGTTCGCCGAAGCCAACATCCACCAGCAGCTGCGACCGCACACTATGGTCGGCCAGATACCCTTTTACCGCGTTTGCACGCCGTTGCGACAGGTCGCGATTATAGTCGGGCTTACCGGTGGCGTCGGTGAAGCCCGCGAGCACGATCGTATTTCCCTTGAGTCTTGGATTCTCGAGCGCGCGCACCAGCGGGTCGAGTGTCGCCTTGGCCTTGTCGGTGATGGCTGCAGAATCGAAGTCGAAATAGACTGACAGATCGACGGCCGGGACGTAGTCCGCCTTCAGACTTTTCTCAATTTTGATTTTCACGGAAGAGTCCAACGTGGCGATCTTGCCGATGTCGGTTAGCACCGCCTTCACCGATTTCTGCACTTCGATCTCGGCCGCGGACATTTTCGGCGGCTTATCATCCGTGAGCCGCTTGACGAGTTCATCGGCGGAGATGACTGTTTGGGCGATACCGGTGTCGCAATCAGCAAAGCGCTGCATAGGCACAGTCTGACAACTCTATTCATGGCATATCTCCGTTTCAGGCCGAACCCTTTGCCGACCGGGCAAGGATTCGGCCAATTGCCATCGTGCAGTGCTAGCTCTTTCTGACAGTCACTTTCGCGCATTTCCTGGCGGTGACGTCGTCGGCCGGTAGCGAGATTTATGGGGAAGTTTTATGGTTGATATTGACCGAAGGGGCATTGCCCTTGGTGCAATTGCTGGGCGGCCGTAAACGACAGACTAATAGCAGCGGCGGTGTCGCCAGCACTTATGCTGACCTTCGTCAGGCTAGGTCTAGCCTGCACGGAGTCCGCGAACTTTGTCCGGAATCACCGCTCAATTTACGAAGTAGCTGCTCAAAATATAACAAAGCTGTTGCTATTCGGTGACCCTCGGCAAGCCCGAATTTTGGTAGGTTTGCGGCGATTTGGGATGCGCATTGTGCCGCAGCTACTGCCTTGGGGGCGTATTATGACAAATAATCGATCCTTAGTTGTTTGTGTTGGCCTTCTGTCTATATTTTGCGGTGTTGCTGCGTCCATGGATGCAGCGAAGGCAGCGGATCTGAAGTCGCCTCCTGATGAACAGCGCCTAGAGCCAGTGGCCAGAGCGTGGGAATTCCGGTTTACACCCTATGCATGGGCAACAAGCGTCAATGGCAACGCGACCGTAGCCGGGCAGACGGCGGATATCGATGCGAGCTTCTTCGATGTCGTCGAGGACAGCAAATCTATCCTCGGACTGATGGGATATTTCGAAGCCCGTAGAGGCCCGCTCGCCTTCTACACGGACGTGGTCTGGGCCAGCCTGACATTTGCCGGCGAGCGCTCGGCAAGCGGCCCTCTGGGTGGCGTGGATGTTTCCGTCGACGCTGAGCTCGACTACGCGCAGACCATCATCGAGGCCGGCATTTCCTACGAAATTGCGCGGTTCTCCGGAGATGCCGGTTCGCTGAAAGATGGTTGGGTAAGCCCGACAAGTTACACAGCGATCGATATTCTGGCCGGTGCGCGCTACTGGCGGGAGTCCGTCGGCATCTCCCTCGACATTACCGGAACGGGACCAGGTGTGTTGCCGCCGGGTTTTCAGGTCAGCGGCGATCGCGTCGTTGCCAGGTCGGGGACCATGGAGTGGATCGATCCGGTGGTTGGCGTTCGTTTGCGCCATCAGTTCTCTCCGGGACAGGAACTACAACTCCGCGGCGATATTGGCGGCTTTGGGATTGGCAGTGATTTTTCGTGGCAGCTCTTCAGCGGATACAGTTTCCAACTGGGCGAGAGTTGGAGTGGTGTCGTCGGCTATCGCGCACTTGCGGTGGATTTCAGCGAAGAGACATCGAACGGAACCCGTGGTATCGATGTCCTGCAGCATGGGCCGGTCGTGGGGGTGAACTTTCGCTGGTGAGACGGCCCGGCCAATGCGCCCCCCATGCGCCGATCCGATTGTCGCGCACCGTTTCCGCTTTACAGCTTGGTGAAACGCAAGGGTTTGTCGGCCGACTTCGTGTACACGAAGAGGAACGTGCCATCGAAGCTGATGCGATCGGCCGCTTGAAGCGCTGTTAGATATCGTTGCTCCTGGTCCGATACGGCGTCGGCACACTGCATGTGTGTCGACGCCATCTTGCCGAAGCTAACGCGTTCGCCGTTCAGCTCAACAGATGCAAAGAATCGATTGCAGGAACCGTGGCCTGCCGCTTTTCCGAGCGCCGGAAACGCAAGCGTAGCCCGAACATTATCGATCACGCCGGATCCGCCTAAATCCTCAAGCAGCCATTCCGTGCCAATCACATCAGGCATCGATGCTCCTTGCGTTTGAGCCGAGGCAGTCGAAATAAGACCCGCAAAGCCAACCTGACCAATCAATAGCAATCGGAAGACTGGCCGACGCAGAGATCCGCGCTTCACAGCATTGCAACTTTGCGTAGCGGTCATCGCCAGCCTCCCTGCACCGCGCTCGAAGGCTATGCTGAGCGCAATGCCTTCCATTCTTTCGCTGGGCCGAATATCCGACCCGGTGTGAGGGAGCTTACTCGACAAACTCATCGACAGAGAACTGCCCCAAAGGACAATAGCGCGTGCCGGCAAAAAATCGGATGCTTCCGTCAATGGGAGGAGCGCGTCCATGGTCATCAACCTCCATCTAGCGCGATCCGGCATCTTTCAAGACCGGTGTGCACTTGCAAGAAACCACCAAGCGCAACACGAAGCCACCACATCCCAGACCGTCTTCGGATGTCGGGTTTTTGACAACAGCATGTGTTCAAGCAGCGTACGGACGGATGAATTGCCTTCTAGACCGATGTTCGGAGTTACCGATGAAAACCCTATCGCTTCTGCTCGCGGCATTCCTTATTGCGGGGTCGCCTTACCGCTCGATCGCTGCGTCGGCAGCAGACTTGACGGCCTGGAACGAGAGCGCCTCGAAACGGGCCATCATAGAGTTTGTCGACAAGGTAACTCGACAGGGCGGCCGGGAATATGTTCCGTCTGCGGATCGGATTGCGGCGTTCGATGATGATGGGACGCTTTGGACAGAACAACCTCTGTCCGTCCAATTCGCTTTCGCCGTCGATCGGGTAAAGGCACTCAGCCGACAGCACCCCGAGTGGTCTGGGATGGAACCGTTCGCGTCGATCTTGCGAGGCGACATACCAGCCGCCCTTGCCGCCGGCGACATCGGTCTTCGAAAGCTCCTTACGGCTACGCGCGCCGGCATGACCCGCGAGGATTTCGAAGCAGTCGTGCGCGAATGGATCGCAACCGCGAGACATCCAGAAACCGGACGCCTCTACGCCGAGATGGCGTATAAGCCAATGATTGAATTACTTGCTTTTCTGAAGGGCCATGACTTCAAGACCTTTATCGTATCGCGCGGCGACACAGAATTCATGCGAATTTTTGCCGAGCGCGTTTTTAATGTTCCGCCCGAGCAAGTCGTCGGCGCTCACGAATTGAGGTTCGAACTCGGAGAACCAGTTGCCCGTGTCGTTCGAATTGCCTACCAACAGCGTTACTCGGGAAAACCACAGCAAATTCGTCGGCCGCGAGACTCGCCTGAAGCGACGCCCCATCGCCGCCTTCGGCAACTCAGACGATGATATTCAGATGCTCCAATGGGCGACGGCAGGAGATGGTGTCCGGCTGGGTCTCCTCGTGCATCACACCGATGCGCAACGCGAATGGGCGTACGACGTGTCAACCTCGACCGGCAAGCTGGACAACGGCTTGGATCACGCACAAGCAAATGAGTGGGCGATCGTCGATATGAGGACCGATTGGAAGTTTGTTTTTCCTTCCGAGGAACGCTGAGTTGCCGGTGGATTGGGCCTCCCCAACCCGGTCCTCCGATCATTGTGACTCGTCCTCGAGATGAGTTGTGCGGCTTGGCACTTCAATGAGATTGCCAATCATCTGGTGGCGGACTCGTTCCCCGGCCTTGCTCTGTGTGATCTCGACGTCGCGGGTGGTTGCCCCCAAGTGCGGCTTCTATACCTCGCATGTCGCCTCCCCCACAGTCTCATCTGTAACGCCCGTTACGCCATTGATTTCAAGGGGCATTTCGCCATTTGCATCCGTAACGAAGCCTGCTTCTGTAACGGATGCAGTCTCAACTAAAGTAAATGATTTCGTTAGATGTTACGCTTCAGATGTAATGGCTAAAGGGGGTCAGGCGGAAGAGCACCGCAACTATGCATCCCGAAAATCCGCCTCAAGAGGGCTTTGCCCCGCCAATTCGCATAGGTGCTTGCGCCCGGATGCCAAAGGCACGCAGCAGATCGGCGACCGATCTGGTTGTGAGCCGCTCTGCCGCCAAAGGCGGCCTCGTCAAGACCGGCAATCGCGGTAATGACCAGATCGGTCGGGGTGATATGCGACTGGCCGCTTCGTTCGGCGAAAACCCGCCGACATTCCGCGAGAAGTTGCGTGCCCGGCGTATCATCATCAGTTACGCGCGGCGCGCGGCGCACGGCACAACGCAACGCAACACCATCACCGAGACAGAGGCCTATGAAGGCGTACATGATCTTGCCTCTGACTTCTTCAAAAGGTCGCACCAGAAGAAATGAGGCGATGTTCGGGCCGGCGGGACGGCTCTACCTCTACCGCATCAGCTCGGCTTCCCGATCCGCCAGCCATTCGCGCGCCGCCGCCCCTTGGCATTTGGGGCAGTGCCGGTTGCGGCAAGAATTGTAGGCGATGAGTGTGTGTGCGCACGCCTCATTCTCACAGCGCGCGACATGCCCGCGTCGCGCTGAAAGCGCGCCTCCGGCGCGACGCGCTGCCGTGCGGCAGTTCTGGATCGCGCTCATCACCTTGAGCTGGCCAAGGCTCACATGGCCGCGGTTGGCCTCACGCCAAGCAGCGCCATAGTCGCGGAAGATATCCGCGATCTCCAGAGCGGGGCTAGGCATACGCCAGCGCTATGCCGGCGGGCCGTCTCTCCCGGGTTGAGGTCGTATGAGCCGGTCGAGCGGGCTCATGACGTCCCGGATGGTTTTGGTCGCCACCCGCGTGTAAATCGCGGTCGTGTCAAGCTTGGCATGGCCGAGCAAGACCTGGATCACGCGCACATCGATGTTCTGCTCAAGAAGATGCGTTGCAAAACTGTGCCGTAATGTATGCGGCGCCACCCGGGTACCGAGCCCGGCCGCATCGGCCGCCAGGTGGCAGGCGCGATTGAGCTGGCGTGTCGTCAGCGGCAGGAACGGATCGCGTCCGGGAAACAGCCAGCCCAGTGACCGGCATTGCCGCCACCAGGCGCGCAGCAGATCGAGCAATTGCGGCGACAGCATCACATAGCGATCCTTGCGCCCCTTGCCCTGCTCGACCCGGATCATCATGCGCTTGCTGTCAATGTCGCCGATCTTCAGCGCGACCACCTCGGCGGCCCGCAGGCCGGCGCCGTAGGCGACGCTGAACGCCGCCCGATATTTAAGCCCGGGACCAGGCGCGGCCTCGATCAGACGGGCGACTTCCTCGGAACTCAAGACGCGCGGCAGCTTCCTGACCTCGCGCTGATAGGTGAGCTTGGCCGCCAGATCATCGCGCTCCAGCGTCACCTTGAAAAAGAAGCGAAGGGCGGCTGCCGCGCTGTTGAAGCTCGGCCAGGGCACTCCGGTCTCGCTCAGGTGGACCTGGAAGCGGCGCAGATCGTTGGCTGTTGCCGTATCCGGCGAGCGGCCGAGGAACCTGGCAAAGCGCTCCACATGGCGGATATAATCGGCCTGCGTCTTCTCGCCGAACTTGCGCAGCGCCATGTCCTCGATCATGCGGCGGCGCAAAGGGGTGACGGGCTTGTCACGCATCAAAAGGCTCCTGTCTTGAAGGTGAAGGTTGGAAACCCCTCGATCCTCAAGACGGGACGCCCGGCGCGTTACCTCAACTCGCTCGCATGGTTACCGCAGCCTGGGCCCCGCGGCACGGCCCGCGCGCAGCGCACTCCCGCGAAAGCGGGTTCGTTCTCCGCCGATATTCACGCCGGTAATCCAGATCATAACGAGTTTCATGGAAATCCTACTCGAGCATCCCACGGGAGCAGATATCGCTGTTGCCAGTGCAATTAAACCGACCCCAGTGTCTAACTGGCCCACCCTTGAACCCGCGGGCGCCGCGCGACTTCCGCCCCCACCACTTCTCGGAAAGTGGCGCCGCGATGGCCCAATTCCGCCATGGGCCCAAAAGCAGCTGTCGATCGTGAACCAGCGCACTTCTGCCTGCACCACATCTCATAAAGCCGGGCCGCGCCCGCCCACGTCCGTCTCGGGGTCATAACCGGCTCTCCAGGATCAATCAGTGAATTTCCGCCTGCGCCTGAAGGAGAAGTTGGGCTCATTTCGGCTCGTGACCCAAGCCGGAAGTAGCCCGCGCGGTGCGACTTTCGAGACGCGCTCGATTCCGCACATGCGCTGATCCTGCAGCTTCAGCTGTGGCCACAAATGGGTGTGTCCGTCCTCGCGATTGTTGACGAAATTTCCGCGATAGAACTGCCCCGCACGCTCGACATGCAAGGAGGAACGCTTTAGATCAGCTTCCGGCATTCCTGGCTGCAGGCAGCACACTTTCCTCGGCAGGCTGGTCGGCCAGCGCATCGCACCGCACATCCCGGTGTGGGACAAGAGCCGGCGCGAGGACGGCACCTTCTCGCGCAAGGACTTCCGTTTCGACAAAAAGGGCGACGTCTATTTCTGCCCGCAGGGCAAAATCCTGGAGACCACCGGCATGGTGCATGGCGGCACGACGCTACTCTACCGCGCCATCAAATACGACTGCACGCCCTGCCCGCTAAAGGCGAAATGCTGTCCCAAACACGCCCGAGCGCAAGATCCCGCGTGACGTCAATGAGGCAGCCAGGGACAAAGCAGAGCGCTTGCCGGAACGGAAGCGTTTGAGCGCTCATGCAATGAGCGGCGCAAGATCGAGATACGCTTTGCCCATCTGAAAACCCATCATGGCTTTGGCCGCCTGCGGCTGAGAGGCTTGTCCGGCGCCCGCGACGAGTTTCACCTCGCCGCCATTGCTCAGAACCTGAAGACACTTGCCAATCGCACGCTGTGAGGAACGCGGCGGACCATCAACGAGCCAGGCTCAGTCGCTCGTCACGAAAGTCTGCCGACCAGGGGAAACGACGCGGGAGCGAAAGCGCTCACCGCCACCCATTCACAATTTCGACGCGGGGCGAAATCGTCATTGGCGAAACCAGTGGACATGCGCATGCAATAGCCGGGGCCCCGGCTGCAAAAAGAGGGAATGTTAACGCCAAGCCCGGCCATCGCCCCGGGCTTTTTCATGTGCGGACCGCCGAATGGGGCCGCAGCGGAATCACGTTGCTGGGCGCGGGGCTTGAGCCCGGTGTCACGCGCCGCGCCTGATAGGCTGGCCATGTGCGCGCGAACGCATCGAATGTCGCCCGCCGTTCCGCCGGCGGGAACCCGTCCAACGAGCTCAAGATCAGTCTAAATCCTGCTTTCACGTCGCGTTGCGGCGTGGCCGCGCTCGCCGCCGGCGTCGACCTGGCGCCTATGTGCGCGATGATCGCGGCGACGATGAACGCGCCCGCCGTCTGGCCTCGCCCCTCGGCTGCAGCATATATCCGTGCCCTAAATTCCGGCTGCACCCGCGCGGCGATCGTGACCGTTGGCATTTGTTCTCACCCGTTAACAGTGCGGACGATCAGTTTCGCCGATTTGCCTTGCGCAGCCAGCGCCGGGGAATCGGGTAAGTTGTAATTGGAGCGGGCGAGGGGAAACACATGCCGGACGACAACGATGGCGAACTGGGCCGCGCGGCGCCTTTGGCGCTAGTTACGGACCCCAATGCGGCCGAAATCGCGATCTTGGCCGAGATCGCCCGCAATCTGATCAAGGGCAACGGAGCGCCGGTGGCAGACCTGACCGCCGCCGCGGAGAAGGCGATGCCGCTGGCGCCGGTGATCCCCATAAGATCGATTGCAAGGGTTTTTGCTCAGGCGATGCGCGAGCGCCGCCTCGATGATTACGAGAATGCAATCCTGCACGCGCTTGGAATAGGCCCGACAGCGATCAAGCGATTGCTCGCCTCGAATGCGATATCGACCAACTTGAGGCCGAACACAACATCGCCGAGCCGAAGCGCAAGGCAAATTCCGACGCGCACAAGGCGCGCTCCGCTCGGGTCGTGACCGAAATGACGCGCAATGCACTAAGCCTCTCTTGGCTTAAGGATCGCAACCACCGCTTGCGTTTGGCGTGGCATCTCTATTGGCGCTCATCAGGAATTGCGCCGGCCTGGGCAATCGCTGCCGGGCTGATCCTCGATCGGCTTCCATTGGCCTGTGCCGAGCAGGCCAACATGAAGCGGGAGCACAGGGGGCTAACCTCGGCGGCCTTAAAGATGATCGGCCCCGGATTTACAGTATCCTGCCCGACCAGAGGATGCGGCGGCGTGCACGTAGTGCGATCGCGCCGCGAGCTGGTTGGCCACCGGCAGGCGCGCTTGAACTCTTCGGCGAGTGGTGCCCCAAATGCGCCTTGGCCGTAAGGGAGCGGCACAAGATGCTAGCCGCCCCGGAATAGGCGCATCATTGCTCCTATGAGACGGAGACTGTCTCCGCCAAATGTCATTGCAAAATGGCGGCCGCCCGCCGCTAGCGGCAACAAACGGCATGTTTTGCACACATTTTTGCAAAGAGCAACTGCCCGTGCCAGCCGCAATTGCATCAATGCAAATGACTGGAAAACAACTGTTGCACAGCAATTTCATTGCAAAAGCGTCGCAAATAGAGTGCCATTAACACTTTGCTAATGTCTTGCGGTATGCTTACATAATACCAGAGACGATGTGCAGGCCGGACATACCGGACTAGACGGTGGAGAGGACCACCGACCCGAAGAGGGGAACGCCAGACCGAACGAAGCGGACAGGCGGGACAAGAAATGGACGCGAGGACGACCGGCGATCCGAACCAGCCCCCCGGCAGAGTGCGAAGCTATGCGCGAGCGAGCCGCCAGGGCTGGAAACATGATGGCCGCCTCTCCGAACCGCTCTCAGCGGTTCCGGCGGGCGGCAAGCCCGAAAGCGGCCGCGCAAGGTGTTTGAGCACCTCGCACGGCCTGGACCCAAACCTTCGATACCAAGGAATGAATTGTATGAAAAACCATATAGCACCGGCCCGCTGGGGCAAGCGTCTCGCAGGCGCAGCCCTGCTTGCGGTCGCCGTCATCGCCGGATTGACCGGCATGAAACTAAACATCAGCCACGGTCTCGAAATCTCCAAAGAGGCTGGCCTGATTTTTGGCCTCGCAGATATGGCAAAAATCATCTTGCCGATCATTTGCGGCATTATTGGATGGAACCTTCAGACCAGATTCTTGTAGCTGTCGTCTGCGTTTTCGCCTCGCTCTGGTGCGCCTCATCGGCGTATCTCGACGGAGCAGGGCGCGAGCAGCTCGCCCGCCAGCATGGCGCGGCCAGCTATGCCGACAAGGCGAAGGTGATCGCCGAACTCGAAAGCGACGTGGCCCGCCTGCAGGCTCAGGCGCTTGCTGAGGGCCGGGATCGCGGATGCAAGCAGAACTGCCGCGCGGTCAACGCGCAGGCTGCGGCGGCCTCAGAGAGGCTCGCTGCAGCACGCGCCGAGAAGGCGGCCGCGAAGCCGGTTGAGGCTTCGGGCATGGCCTCCGCGATTGCGGCGCTCACCGGCGGCGACGTCGACGAGACGGCTTGGGGGATCGGCGTTTTTAAGGCGCTGCTGTTCCTCGCGTTGATCGAGGCGCTGGCCTGGCTCAGTATCCCGGCCACGGGTTTGCTCACGGGCGGACGTCGGTCGGACGGCTCGGCCGAATTGACGGTGACGCCGACCGGTCCGACCGATGCCCCGACCGGAATCGTCGCCCCGTCGCGGCCCTGCCCGGTGATCATCGCGCCGGTCAGGTCCGCCATATCGGCCCGAGCCGGAACGGCTGCTTACTACCGCGAACGCCTCAAACGCGAGCGGCCCGATCTGGCCGCGAAGGTTGCGGGCAGGAGTTTGTCAGTGTACGCCGCTTCGATTGAGGCCGGCATGAGGAAGGCGCCGGCGAAGTCGAATTGGACGACGGTCGACGCCTATCTCGCGCACGCCGAGACGATCAGCGCTTAGTGCTGCCCTGAACATGAAAGCCCGCCCGGCCATCGCGCCCGGCGGGCTTTTTTTCGCCTTTTCGCCCGCGCGCGCCTTCTGCTCGCTTAAAAGGAGAACATGCAGCACGGCGAATGGCTGCCGTGGCTCAGCGAATGAAGCGGCGCTGGGATTCGGAGTTTCGACCGCCGGCCGATTGATGAAGTGGGCGACGCAGCCAGAAATGGCACCCGATCAAGTGTGAGTAGTGGCGAGCACTCAAATTCCGAGCGCGCGCGGAATTTGACCAATCCTGCCCGCAATCTACCGGTCCGGCGCTGCCGCGCATTGTGCCCCGGCGCATCGCCCGAGCGCCCTACCTCGGACGCTGAACCGCATGACCTCCCCGAATGGCGTCCTGTGATGACGGAAAGCCGGCGTTCGATCTCTGAGCCTTCCGCCGCGAGAGATGAGTTTGAACCTAACGGCTCGTGTTCCGCGACTAATAGTCAGAGATGCGAGACGAGGAGGTTCCGATGAAGCGGGAAATTTTGATGGCAGCTGCAATTGTTGCGTTTAGCACCGTCGCAACCGCGAACATTGCTTCTGCCGGGCTCATGTGTGAAAAAAAGCGCAGTGTGTCGGTCGTTACTCATAAGGCCAACTGCGAGAATAAGTGTAAACAAAGCCTCATTAAAAAAGCTAAAGCGAAATACGAATGGAAAGGTACTATTGCCGGTTTTGTCGTTACGTGCACAGAGCTTGGCAGTGGCGTAAACCAATGCATTTGCTCGGCCTTTCTTTGCAAGTATACCCCAAGCTCGGAGGAGCCTGACCTCGACCGGAAGCCGAAAAAACTCAGTCCCAACCCCCGAGTGTCGCGGATACCGCACGGCTCGTTCGGAACGCGTAGAGCAATCCCCCCATCGTTCCGTATGCCTCGCATGGGGCCGCCGAAGCTTCGATAAAAGGGCCGCCGCGTGGCCCGACCCGGCACATGGAGCACGAGCGACGCGGCGCCCCGCAGAACATAACGCAACATTGAATGTGATCAAGTTGCGATTATGACCGCGGGACGCGGTGAAACTATGCGCGAAAGGTGCGAGCGGCGGGGCTTTCTGGCCGCGGCCATTGGAGCGCAAGCTCATTGTGCGGATCACACGTCCGCCGCTGCGCGGCCTGCAAATGGTGGCCGCTGAAGCGTCTCGACGATTAGGTCAGCGTCCGTTCAAATACGCGACAATCGCGTAATCTGGAGCTGCAGGCGCTGATCTCTCGCCAGAGCTGCCGCGACGACCTGCTGGTTCCGCCATCGTCTTACCGCTATTGTTCATTGTCCTTGAGATGATCATCATCCCACTCAATGTCTCCGCCACTCATATCAGCCTCCATTCCGGCGAGTGCATGCGCTCACTGCGTAATATCGTTTGACAGGCGCTGAAAACCACTGTTTTCGATTTGTATCACACAATTCCTTGATAAATTACAGCCTGAGACGCGGCGACAGACAGCACCGCAGCCCACGGCCGCAGGCGATTATAATTCGCAGTGGTTGGTGCAATTACTGATGCTGTTTTTTGATCTTTCCCGTGCGAAAGACCGTTCCGGATGCTTCTTGCAACAGAATGAAATGCGCCCGGCCAGGCCGTTTGAACATGCACCCCTCTTGTCCGTCCCGAACAAGAGGGGTGCAACTTCAAAACCACCATCAAACAGCGTTGTGGAGCTGAACGCATCTATGTTGCGCTCAATCTCTGTCCAGACAAGTTCCGCATCGACGGTATCTGCTAGAAAAGCGTTAATTCTGGAAATTTGACTGAATTTCGAACTAGTGACAGCGGAATAACCTTCTTCGTTGCCGCGTCAATCTGCTGGCTAATTGAAGGTGAGGCCAAGGTTTCGACGCACACTGGCGCGCGTGCTGGAATCCAAATATGATAAAGAAGCATATTCGATAATGCGATAGCAGTAAAGAAATCGTCTTGCAGGGTCGCCCGTTAGCGAAGCATTCCAAAAATGAAGAAGATTTTCATCTAAAGCGCGTGCCTCTATTAGCCTTGGGAATTCTCCCTCTATATAACGAGTTCTTGGTTTCGAGGCCCGATCCTCGGATTTTGGCGTGTGAATTAAAATCAAAGGCGTTCCCATATCATAATAGGACATGTAAAAATTTAGATGATGCACTAATAGTTTCGTGGACAATCACCTGAGAGCGATAACGATAGCGGCAAGGTTGATGGTCGCTTTGTAGCTCAGGTCAGTCTTGTCATATCGCGTGTTCACGGATCGGAAGTCTTTGATCTTGCTGAAGTAATTTTCGATGAGATGGCGCCATCGATATTTGTCCCGATCATGGGGAATCGGCTGTTTCCTGTCCGCTTTTGATGGAATGACGGCCTCGGCTCCGCGCTTTTCCAACTCGTCTCGCAGACTGTTATTGTCGAAGGCCTTATCGCCGAGCAGGGCCTCAAACGTTAGACCGTCGATGAGCTCCGGCACACCGACGCTATCGTGGCGCTGTCCAGGCAACAGGGAAAAGCGCACGAGATTGCCCAATGCATCGACCAGCGCCAAAATCTTCGTTGTCAGGCCGCCTTTCGAGCGGCCGATGGCCTGATCGAGAGTCCCCCTTTTGCGCCACTTGCTTTCTGGTGTACGCTGACGATCGTTCCGTCGATGAGAAGATATTCGAAATCGGGTTCTCCGGATAAGGCTCTGAAAATCCGTTCAAAAACACCGGCCATCGCCCAGCGCCGAAATCGCCGGAAGATACTGTTCCAAGCCCCAAAGCCAGATGGTAAGTCCCGCCAGGGGGCGCCGGTACGCACCCGCCATAGCACAGCTTCGAGAAACAGCCGATTATCACGAGCCGTCACACCGCAATCGCTTGCCTTGCCCGGCAAAAGTGGAGCGATGACCCGCCATTGAGCATCCGACACCACAAAGCGTTCTGACCGCATGCAAACCTCCCAAAAGGAAGTTTGAATCACTGTTCGGAAAAAAGGGGAATCCCCTGATTGTCCACGGGCTCTAAAGAAAGTATTGCGTCTTCGTTCCAATGAACTTTTCTGATCCAGAATGAATGAGGCTCTACGGATTGCAATGGAGAATTGTAAAAAAGCGAATTGAGTGAGATTCTGAACTTTCGTTTAGACGAACCAAAGGGCATTGAGCCTTTTTTCCTACCGAGACGAGGGCCTCGCTCGATGGGCCAAAGTGGCAGTCATAAGACAATCCGTTAAAAATTATGGAAAAATTTCGATTAACTATGCTTGATTTTGTGGGAAATACCGACCAAATAAACTCAAGCGCATGATCATCTGCGTGCCATAGTGCACTGAATTTCTCTCTGGTAGATACACGCTGTTCAACGCGCTGAATAGTTTTTCCTGATTTTCGCGGGCGGATAGTGCAATTGAATTATCGCCCCACGGTCCTACAACAGCCAGAAATTTCTGGCCGTCTTCGTCCATCTCCTCAACTGAGGAAAGTGGGTTTGCGTTAAGAAAGTTTGCTAAACGGTCTTTACACTCTACTAAAAGCATTACGTGCTCCCTTCGCCACGAGAGGTGCACTACGCGTGAAATGCCGATTTACGCTATCCGGCTAGCTACGAACGCAGAAAATTACCTAATCCTAAAGAGTGTGATCATCGCCAAATTGGCGACTACCATCGGCTCGGCGCGTCGCGGCTCCCCGGGTGTGCGCGCCGCTCCGGTGGTCAAGCAATTCGACCGCGCGCAGGTACGCGTCGTTGAGCCGGAAATCGTGGCCGAGCTCGTCGGTGAGCCGCCCCGCCTTGATCTGGCTCACGAGTCCTGGAGCAGAGACGGCTTCCGCTGCCGATGCGTCTGCCGGTGCGATCGGGGCTTTGCTCATAGTCCGACATCGGCTTGGCTTCGAGCTCCACTTCGTCGCGCGATTTGTCGTCGCGCAAGCCGCGGAATGACGCGTGGCGGACCAGCCCGTCAGCGGTCCAGCGTGCGAAACTCGACCTCGGCGACGAGCTCCGGCCGGACGAAACGGACGCGCCGGGCATCCAACGCCGATAGCTTTTTCGCAAACGGGCTTTTCAGGATGCTGATGGCGTCGAGGCGGCGGAACAGCTCCTCGGCCACCTTATTCGCTGAATCCCGTCCCGACGCGGCCGGCATGGACCAGCTTTCCGGCTTCGAAGTAGCCGAGCACCAGGGAGCCGATAGCCTTGCTGGAGACGGTCGACGGCACGTAGCCGGCAACAACGAACTCCTGCCGGTTGGAGCATTTCGATTTGGTCCACTCCTTCCCCCGACCGGAGCGATATGGCGCGTCGCGAAGCTTGGAAACGACGCCTTCGAGCCCAAGGCGGCAGGCATGCCACAGCAGGCGCTCCCCATTCTCCTCAAAATGTTCGCTGACGCGCACGATTCCGGCCGCGCCGATGATCGCCGTCAAGGCAGCCTTGCGCTCGATCAGCGGCGCCCGCCGCAGGTCACGGCCATCGAGGTAGAGGAGATCGAAGGCATAAAACGCCAGCCGTTCAGTGCGGCCGGTAGCCAGCGCATCTTGCAGTGCGGAGAAATCCGGCGCGCCGCCGCTGGCTTCGGCGACCACCTCGCCGTCAATGATCGCGTCCTCCACCGGCAATCGGCCAAACCTACCGCAATGGCCTCGCCGAATTGGCGGTCCAATCGAGCCCGCTACGCGTCAGTAGCTTGACCCGCTTCGACCGAATATGCGCCTGGACCCGGTAGCCGTCGAATTTTATTTCATGCAGCCAGCTCGCGCCGACAGGGGGAGTGTTCCGCAGGGTGACGCAGAGCAGGAGCGACGAAGCCGGGAAAGCCGGCTTTTTTCGCGCCCTTCGGCAGCTTCGATTTTACTCGCTTGGCCTTGCGGCTCGGCGATAACTCGATCAGGGAAACCAACGCACACAACTCCGGGGTACCGCCCACGCAACACAAGGTTGTGGCGACCCCCGAAAATTGAAGCGTGCATATTGACGCTTCCGATCCCTAAAAAATGAAAGGTGACCAGCGCTTAACTGAGTTCTGATCACTTAATGATGACGGAATCGTACTGTGTTTACCCGATCGGCGTTGGCCCTGCTTCCCGTCTCTACTGTTGCGGGTGTAACATTCGTTACACCTTCATCATTTTGGTGCGATCGGCGCCAGTTTCGAGCCTTGCCCGCAGTCGAGACTATGCGCCAAAGTTGTATAACGCCGCGCTTCCTATCTCTGAACGTCAAAAGTCAACGCAATTGGGCGGAGATGACCCTCCGTCGCATCAGTGTCGACGGGTATCGAGCCAGGCTCGCCAGCATCCGCTCAGGCGCGGCGTAGGCCGTCGCGCCCCGTTCCAAAAAAGTAGTAGGGGTAGCACGGGAACTCCGCTCCGCCCGTCCTGGCAGCATGGGGGCGTGCGTAACGAGGCAGAAAGGGCCTCCAGGGAGAACCAAAGCGCGCGCCGTCCGACTATACCGCTCCCATTTTGGAGCCGATCCGTATTTCGTCTTACGCCGCCGGGCTAAAAATTTACAATCCAAAATTGGACTTATCGTGCTCGGCATCGATGCGCCGGCCAAGCAGCTGATTGGCTCGGATGGAATGAGACATCCGAAGCCAACTCGAAAACTCGAAGATCCAGAGTAACATGGACAATCAGCATGTCGCCGATTTCGGCCCAAGGATATCAAACACGCCTAAATTTAATGCAATTTTGACCTAGCAATTCCCGCGATGCAACCTGTCGCTTTCATATATTTTGGTTTGTTTTCAATTGGTTTGAAGCCAACTATTGTTGGTCGCGGCCGATTTTTTCTTATTTTTCGTGAGTCAACAGCCGACGGCGTGTGTCGAGCGCTAACTCTCTGCATTCTGACACGAAAAGCGCCTTCTGATGACCCGTCATCCCGCCTTGTCCACATAGCATATGAGACGAAAACTTTTCGGCTCGCATCATCAGCGGGACATGCGTGACATAGCGTGACAATGTCACGGCGCGTCACGCTGCTGGGATACTCAGCAAAAAATGCTACCTTGGGTGGGATACGGGGATACGGTACGAGATACGATACGACACGGCTTATAGGCGGTGTATTTGGATACGATACGATACGCCCCCCCTTAAGGGGCGTGTCGTTCCGTATCACCGGATGAGCCCATATTCAGCACCGGTCGGTGCGAGTGAAGCCCTGTCTTGGGGATGCCCGAGCCCCTCGGCCCAGCTTCGCCCGTGCGCGGGCACTCTCGCGGTCTCATGATCGTTTCGCGAACCACCCATGCTCTCCCTGGAAGATGTGGCCCTTCTTGAGCAGCGCCGATCGGAAATCATACAAATCGGGTTTGCGCGCCAGGCCAAGGCTGGCGGCGCGGGCTCGCGCGTTCCACTCCTCCACGGTTAAGCCCGCCGGTCCCGCGTCATAGAGAATGCCGAGCATCGTTTTCTGATTCTTCGTAAGATCGCCGCGTCCGTCGCTCTTCGGCTCTGCCTCGGATGGCTCGACGATGCAGCTTGTGATCGGTTCGCGGTCATCGTCTAGGCCGACTTCCACCACCTCCAAACGGCTGGTGACTATCTCACCCTCGGCGCCATCCTTCAGGTTTTCGACGGTGGCGGTTACGTTCTTGGTGGCGGTGTCCTTTCTCACGGATATCAGAGCGTCCACCGCGCCGAATAGGGCCGTGTGTCCGCGCGGCCGGCCTGTCTCAAGGCCTGAGTGGTGGACGATTATGACGGCGCAATCGAAGGCCTCCCTAATAGCGTCCGCGGCGGAAACATATGCGGTCATGTCCTGGTCGGAGTTTTCCGACCCCGTGAAGCTGCGGTTGAGAGTATCAAGCACAACAACAGCGGGCTTCAGGCCAGCTCGCTGTTTGATCGCGGCAATAAGCTTGGGATGGTCGTTCACCAGGGCGATACGCGTGGACATCAGGAAGAAAGGCACCCCATCCGCGTGTTCCGCCAGACGGCTTTGTCGAAACGCTTCCACGCGCGCGGTAAAGGCCCTTTGCCCTTCAAACAGGCAATAGACGACCGTACCCTGCTGAGTGCGCCGCTTGCGATATTCCCAGCCCAGAGCCACATGCATCACGAGGTCAAAGATCCAGAAGGTTTTGCCGCACTTTGGCGGACCATAAACGACGACGAGGCCACCTGCCGGGAGCAGATTTTTGACGAGGTATCGCGCAAGGGTGCTGAGTTTGATCTGATCCCATGCCACGAGCTCCAACTCGATCGTGCGCGCGACGTTCTCAATGCGCTCATCGATGTTGCGATCGGCGTCGTCGTCGAGAGGGGTGATCGCGACCGGTGATCGCAGCAGCTTGCCGAGATGGTCGACGGTGACATCTTGTGGCAGCGGATCCGCCAAATCCCACTTTTCTGGCCATGTTCTTGGACATGAATAATTCCAACGCTTCGGGCTCCTGCCTTGCGGGCGAGATCGGCAACCTCCTCCGCATATTTCAAGCCGGGCTGATCATTGTCGGGCCACACGAGCACGTCTCTGCCGCGCAAATGGCCCCAGTCGGTCTTTCGCACTGCTTGCGCGCCGCCAGCCGACGTCGTCACCGGATATCCGGGGAACAGCTGGCGCGCAGCATCGGCCGCCTTTTCTCCCTCGACCACAATCACCGCGGCGGCGGGACTGGCGAGTAGCTCAGGGAGCCGGTAGGGCGGACGCGGCGCCGGCATTGCCCCCATCACCCACCGCCCGCCATCTAGCCGAAATGGCCGGATTTCTTTCTGTGCGGACGTGTGGTAGCGGGCGACAGCTCCCACAATTCGCCCATGGGCATCGTGGTATTGCCATGTCGCGATAGGCCGTCCTAGACCGGGCAGTTCGAATGGCGGGGATCCCTCATGAGAACGTCTCGGCCGCCATTCTGGGGCGCCGATTCGTCGCCGCACATAGTCCCGGCACTGAATAGGGTCGTCGCCCGCGAATGAATGCACCACAAAGCCATCGGCCGCGTCGGGATTGAGCTTCACCCAAAGCGACCTGTCGACACGGCTGTGCCCTGGCCCCGGACAAAGAACCTCCCCGCCGGAGACCTCCCCATCTAGCGCCCTGGCGATGCTCGCGAGGGAGCCAGACATCGCCTCGGCATTGACCGCAGCGTCCAAATCAGAGAATGTCCGCATTGTCGACTGACTGCCTAGTATGTGGCGCCGTACACTGACGATGGCACTTTTGCACACTGCCCCCGTTGCGCTCGGAAGAGCTGGGGCGGTTCACGCAAACTCTCTGGATTTCAGGCCGCCGCTCGCTCCATGCGAGCTGGCGGCCCATTCATTTTTCGGTAGGGTTACGCGTTGTCAGGGATTTACCGGATACCCCCTGACATCCTCGACGCCGGCTTCAGACAGCTGCTGCAAAACGGCGCTAACCGGTTTCGGATGGCCGCGATCCTCGAAGGCCCGAATCAGGATCGCCACCAGCTTGCGCCGCCGCGCTTCGGGCACATCATTGAGCGCAACGAGCTCCCATAGATGCCCGCGAAGGTACGGCGCCCGGATCGCGGTGTTGCTGGCGCGTAATCGCCGCCGCGATCCGGGCCACGACCACGCTGGGTGACATCGATTTAGCCATGTTCCAGCCCTCGGGGCGGATGCTGTTTCCGCCCATTCACATTGGTCAGCACTGTTTTGGGGGTACGGGCGCGACTTGACTTACTGCTGCGCCAAGTTTCAGACCGTCGGCAGCGTCACGGGGCGCTTTTTCATCGGGGGGCCCTCCCCAGGGCGCATGTCGGGGAGGCTCTCCAGGAACTCATCAAGGTCACTAGCCAAGATGATTGTCCGCTTGCCGAGTTTCCGCGCGCGCAGCCGTTCCGCTGCAATCCAATTATAAACCGTTTCGATGCACACACCGAGCGCGCCCGCGGTTTCTTTGATGCCATAGGCCTTGCGAAGTACTTCAGCCGCGACCTTGCTGGAGGGGCGAGGACGGTCGGTGATGTACGCCGCGTTGCCCGTGTGCGCGGTGATGATTTCGGCGGATTTCATCTGTCCGCGGTCTCCACTGGTTTACTGGATGACCGCATCGTCTCAGAGGAATCCGGCTAAACGCGAACGGATGACCGATTTGATTTTGGCCTGTTAGTAATCCGCTCTACTTAGCGGAAGGAACATACACGCGGCGAGCAACCTTGCCGGCACGTTTGATGAACGTCTTCCAGTCCATCTCCCTGCCCAACTTCAGCCTGCTAAAGATGACGCGCATGAATTCGCGGAAGCCTTTGCGTTCGGTGTACCCACTCTTGTGCAGCACTTTGCCGCCGCTACCCTGAAACAGCTCCGTAAGGTACCGGAGGGCATGGTCGAGCCACGGGTTGTCGGTGAGCATCTTATCGCCTTCGATGCCCTCAAGAGCGATGCGAATGGCTTGCACGTGCAGTCGATTTGCCCCGCGAGCTGCATCACCTGGCGGTCACGGTCTCGCGTCGGGCGGAATAGTGCATTTTCCATGTAGCGGGTCGCGACCGCCCCGGTTGACCTTATCGTCCCGGATGCGAGCCAGTACAGCGTCAACGCCGATTAGGCTGGCTTTCCAGTGCCTCAAGGTGCGCCTTGGTCGGCCCGTACTTCGCCTCCCTCTGGGCGAGCTGCACCATCGATTTAAGTGTCGATTTTAGGCCGGTGGCCGCCGCGGCGCTAAAGGGGAGACCGGTCTTCCGTGACGGTGATATCCGTATCTTCCGTGATATCGGTAATGCGAGTCACCGCGAACTGACGGGAGGGACCTTCTTCCGTTCTTCCGCTTCTTCGGTTTGTCAGCGGGCTCAAGTCTCGCCGAGCCGCGCCACTTAGGACGCCTCGCGCATCCGGATCACGTGGAGTCAGGCACCAATAATCCGCCCACGCCTGCATCAGAGCTTCCGCCGCTTCTCAATGAGCTGTGAGCGCAGATAGGCGCGTTCAACGGCATTCCCGGACCAGATGCGCAGCGCCATTTCCACAACCATTTGCGGAAAGCTTGTCACTTCGCTTGCCCAGCTCTTGAACGCCGCGCGCATGCCGTGCAGGTGGCCTCACCCTTTAGCCCCATGCGCTTCAACAGCATCAACAATGCCGACATTCGAAAGCGGCCGGACCGGACGCATGCCGGGGAACACGTAGTCGTTGAGGCGAATTTCCGCCATCTCGTCGAGGACCGCCAGCGCCTGCTTGGATAGCGGGACTTCATGGGCCTACCGCCCTTCATACGCTCGGCAGGAATGCGCCAGATAGCGCGTTCGAGGTCGAATTCTCGCCAGGCGGGCGGCCGATCGCTTCCGATGTCCGGACGGCGGTTAGGATCGTGAATCGCATCGCCTTTGCATCGATGCCGTCTTTCTCGGCGAGCTGGGCCATGAAGCCGGCGACGCGATCGAAGCGCATCGCGGGGTGGTGCGTAACCTTTGACCTTGGCCGGCTTGGCGAGCGAATGCTCAAGCTCGTCCCGCGCACCGCGCCGGGTTGTCGGCGGTTCGATGCCCATTCGCCATTGCCCAGCTCATCACGTTCTCGATCCGTGAGCGTAGACGCGAGGCGAATTGATTTTTTATGTGCCAGAGCGAGCAAGAATTTTCAGGATGTCGGCCGTCTCGATTGCGTCTACACCGATTGCGCCTATGACCGGCGAGGCATAGGTGCGAAGAGTGTTCTTCCATTGCTGACGATGCTTGTCGTTTCTCCAGCCCGGCGAATGGGCCTCGATATAGGCGGAGGCCGCCTGGTCGAATGTCATCACGGGCGGTGACAATTCCTTTTGGCGCGCGGCTTCTTTCGCCGCTGCTTCGTGATGAGCACGAGGATCTTTGCCCTTACGCAGCAACGCGCAATAGTCCGCCGCCTTCTTTCGAACTGCAACGGTCGTCCACCCGATCCGCTCATCGCGCGTTTGAGGGCCACTTTCCCCCGGGTGACTGTCGGTCGAATGGTAAAAGTTTCCCGATAGGCCCGAGGCCGATGTCACGCGTCTTGCCGGCGATGGTGTAGCGAAATCTCCACCGCCCCGAATCGGAATCCCCGACCCGCAGATACAAGCAATTTCCATCAGAGTAGAAGCCCGGCCTCCTCGTCTTGATAGCCAGATCTTTCAGCTTCGCGACGCTGTGTTTACCCATACCCCGCTCCAACGTCCAATTTTGTGCAAATTTCAGACGCCCTCTTATAACAGGCGTCAAATCGACGCTGATAGACATGGATCGAGAAATAAGCTAGATTTTCCAACGGTTTTAATCGACGTGAACAGGCGTCCTCCGACGCAACTATACGTAGATTTGGCTCCCTCTCTCTCCGCCAGCAACGCCGACTATCTCTTTGGTTCGAAATGATTTTCTGGGATTATCTGCGCAGCGTTCCAACACCGGGCGCGAAACCATAGCGATCCTTGATCTCATCGCGGCGTTCGATATCGCTGCAATTGGCGAACGTCTCTCGACGTCCTGGCGATAGCTGTTGTAGGCAATTGCGACGCCGAGAAAACCTGGTTGGGGCCAACGCTTCCGTCAGAACAGCTTGCCTCCATTCGGCACCGCGTGGGTTGGAGCGATGAGAACCACCTCCCCCTCCTCATCCGGAAGGCCGAGGGTCAACACCTCGGAAAGGAATTTGCCGATTTGCCGCGGGGCGAAGTTCACCACCGCCGCGACCTGTCTGCCTTTCAGCATCTCCGGTATCATAGTGCTTGGTGATCTGGGCGGAGCTTTTCTTCACGCCGATGGCGGGGCCGAAATCGATCCAAAGCTTGATCGCGGGTTTGCGCGCCTCGGGAAAGGGCTGGGCGTCGACGATCGTGCCGACGCGAATGTCGACAGCCTCGAAATCAGCAAAGGAAATGACCGCCCGGCCAGGTGCTGCGTCCATCGCGCGGCGTTCGCTCATGTGGCGGGAGCCGGGCCGGGTTCGGCGCCGCTTGGCGGCTGCGGCGGCTGGCTGGCGCTGGGGCCGGGCCGCGCATCATCCGGCGTCGGGCGACGCGCCTCGATGTTTCGCGTGCCCGGCGGACTTCAAGCCGGAGAAAAACCGCGAGGCCGCCGCGCCGATATCGTCAAGCCGCTGCACGAAGCGCTCGCCACGCCGCAATCGGCTGTCGAGCGCAGCCATGGTGCGGGCGAGGCCCGGATCGTCGTCCTCCAGCCAGATGTCGAAGGCGTGGGCGTAAATGCTCATCACGCCGGGGATGCGCAACGCGCCTCGCCCGCCTTCTGCGTCAATTCCGGCGGCGGCCAGCATCCAGTAGATCGACCGTGCGGCCGACGCCAAATTGCGCCAGGCCTTCGCCAGGCCGCGACCGCAGGTCCGCTGCGATCCGCCGCAGGCCTTGCTTTTGCGGCGCCATCAGCTCGAACCGGGTCATCAGCACGTCGAACAGCCGGTCGCGCGAGGACAGCGTTGCATCGGCAGCTCCGACCTTTGCGAGCACGGCGTCATCGACCATGCGAGTGTAGGCGGCGAGAATTTCCGCCTTCGAGCTGAATTCCTTGCGGAATTCGGCCAGCCCGATCCCGGCCTCTAGCGCGATGTGGCCGAGGCTCAAGCCGCTCCAGCCGTGCGTCGCGGCGAGGCGCAGCGCGGCATCGATGATCTTTCCCCTGGTGCTTGCGAAGTCCAGCATGGCTCAGCTCCCTGAATACAGCTGCCGTTCGAGCCTGATTCCATTCCGGTGGAATGAGAACAGGGCTCCTTTGTTGCCTGAGCACGATCTTTGGCGCAAACGACCGCCGCTTAGGCGGATCAAGCTCCGACGTTCAAGACTTGGTAGCGCGCCACCTCAACTTAAAGGTTCGGCTCGGCCGGAAGCCATCCAGCCGCCGATGCTGTCCCAGCCGGATGATCAGCGCTTCCAGACGCCGGTCGAAAATGCCGCATTCGCGCAAGCGGCGCACGGTGTTCACGACATAGTCGATATTGATGCCCGAGCGGCCCCGGCTGCGCCGCACCAGCCGTTCCTGCACCTCCAGCGGCAGAAGCCCCGGCATATTGCCGATGATGCCGGTCGACCATGTAGCAAAGCGCGTGCACTTCGCGATGATCTTCATTCGCCAGCATCGACATTCCGCCTGACCGGACGGTAGACATTGGTCACCTGCTCGCGGCGGCGCAGATAGTTGAGCGTCGAATTTGCGTGGCGCGCCGGCACATAGAAGGCCATGCCTTCGCAGCGTCCGCCCGCATCGAGGCCGAGAACCAGCCCCGGATGCCGCTTCGTGCCGCGATGCACATGCGAATAGACGCACAGCGTGCGGTTTCCACCTTGCAGGATCGCGTGCGACGACTTTTCGTGCGGGAAGCCCGGCCGCCACATCAGCGAGCCATAGCCGAACACCCACATGCCGTCTTCGGTGCTCACGCCGTTTTTTTCTTTTCCGCCGCCGCGCCGTGCGCGCGCCCGAAATCCGGAGCGGGCGTTTCCTGACCGGCGTCGATGATGGCGCGCCGGATCGCCCGCGTCCGCGTGAACAGCTCGAACAGCGCGTCGCCGTCGGCCCAGCGTATGGCCCGCTGCAAGGCGGCGAGGTCTTCATTGAAGCGGCCGAGCATTTCCAGCACCGCGTCCTTATTGTTGAGGAACACGTCACGCCACATGGTCGGGTCGGAGGCGGCGATGCGGGTGAAATCGCGGAAGCCGCTGGCGGAGAATTTCACCACCTCTTTCTCCGTGACCGTCTCCAGGTCGGAGGCGGTGCCGACGATATTGTAGGCGATCAGATGCGGCACATGGCTGGTGATGGCCAGCACCAGATCGTGATGCTCCGGCGTCATGATCTCGACCGAGGAGCCGCAGGCTTCCCAGAAGCGCTTCAATCTGGCGACGGCCTCGGCGTCGGCACCCGGTGGCGGCGTCAGAATGCACCAGCGGCCGTCAAACAGCTCCGCGAAGCCGGATTCCGGCCCGGAATATTCGGTGCCGGCGATCGGGTGACCGGGAATGAAGTGCACGCCTTGCGGCAGGTGCGGGGCGATGTCGCGGACCACCGCCGTTTTGACCGATCCGGCGTCGGAAACGATGCAGCCGGGCGCCAAGGCGGGCCCGATCGCCTCGGCGATGCCGCCGAAGCTGCCGACCGGCGAGCACAGGATGACGAGATCGGCGCCGGCCACGGCGTCGGCGGGATCGGCATGGACGCTATCGCAAAGTTTCAGCCGCTCCGCCGTCTGGCGTGTTGCTTCGGAGCGGCGCTGAGCCGCTGATCCGCTTGGCGAGGCCGCCGCGCCTTATGGCGTGGCTGAGCGAAGAGCCGATCAGCCCAAGACCGATGAGGGCGACATGGTCGAAGAGGGGGACGCCATGGCTAGGCGCTCCCTCGCAGGAAATCGCGCAGCGCGTCGACAACGGCGCGGTTTTCATGCTCCAGGCCGACCGTGAGCCGCAGCCCTTGCGGAATGCCGTAGCTCTCCAGCCGGCGCACGATGAGCCGCCGGTCCGCCAGGAACTCATCCGCATCGGCGGCGGTGCGGCCTTTTTCATCGCTGAAATGCAGCAGCAGGAAATTCGCGGCGCTGTCGGTGACCTTGATGCCGAGCGCGGTGATCTCACGGGCAAGCCAGTGCAGCCACTCTTCATTGTGGGCTTTCGCGTGTTCGATGTGCGCGCGGTCGTCCAGCGCGGCTATGGCGGCGGCCATGCCTGGCCCGCAGACATTGAAAGGCCCACGGATCCGGTTCAGCACGCCGGCGACAGCGGCAGGGCAATAGGCCCAGCCGACCCGCGCGCCCGCGAGCCCGTAAATCTTGGAGAATGTGCGCGTCATTACCGTGTTCGGGGTGGTAGCGACCATCTCGATCCCGGCCTCGTAATCGTTGCGGTTTACATATTCCGCATAGGCGCCGTCGAGAACCAGCAGCACATTTTCAGGCAGCCCATGCCGCAGACGCCGAACCTCGTCGTAAGCGATGTAGGTGCCGGTCGGATTGTTCGGATTGGCGATGAAAACCGCCCGCGTGTTCGACGTCACCCGCTCCAGATATAGCGTCAACATCGGTGCGGAAATCGGTCTCCGGCGCGACGATGGGCATGGCCCCGGCCGCGAGGATGACGATCTTGTAAACCAGGAAGCCGTGCTCGGTGAAGATCGCCTCGTCGCCCGGCCCCAGATAGGCCTGCGCCAGAATGTGAAACAGCTCGTCCGAGCCCGCGCCGCACACCAGATGCTCGGGATTAAGGCCATAGAAGCGGCCGAGCGCATCCCTGCAGCGCCGTCGCCGCGCCGTCGGGATAGCGGTCCAGCTCGCCGGCGGCCTCGCGAAAGGCTTCCGCAGCTTTCGGGCTCGGCCCAAGCGGCGTTTCATTCGACGAAAGCTTGATGATCGGCCCCGCGCCGGGCAGCTTGCTGCGCCCGGGCACATAAGGGTCGATATCGAATATGGCCGGTCTTGCTTGCGGACCTCGCGCCAGCGACACTTTTTTCTCCTTAACTCTTGCGCTGTACGCTTCTCCGGCAAGAGTCGGTATTTTCGTCAATGATGCGCAGCGCTGACGCAGCGGCCTTGTCATAGGATCGGATGCGACGAGATTGCAAAGAAAAGATTGACTTTGGACACCGACACCCTAGCTAAGCCTCAAAGCCGCTTTCACATTGAGCGGTCTTCGCGCGATCCCGGCCCGTGCGAAGCGAAATTGCGCCGGGTTGGTGCCGTGCACTAGGTGGGGGAGGCTCATCTTCTATGGCGCAGCCGTCCGAGGCGCTGAGCGGAATCGCGCATTTTGCCGAGGATGAACCGCTGCCGCTGGATAGCGGCGGAGCGCTGACGCCGTTTTCCATTGCTTTTCAGACCTATGGCAGCCTCAACGCCGCGAAATCGAACGCCGTCATGGTCTGCCATGCGCTGACCGGCGACCAGCATGTCGTCGGCACGCATCCGGTCACTGGCAAAGCCGGCTGGTGGGAGACGCTCGTCGGTCCGGGAAAGCCCATCGATACGGACCGCTACTTCGTCATTTGTTCCGAATATCATCGGCGGATGCATGGGCATCGACTGGTCCGGCCTCGATCAATCCGGCGACCGGGCGTCCCTACGGCATCGAATTTCCGGTCGTCACCATCCGCGATATGGTGCGGGCCCAGGCGATGCTGATCGAAAGGCTCGGGATCAAGGACCTGTTCTGCGTCATCGGCGGCTCGATAGGCGGCATGCAGGTGCTGGAATGGGCGGCGAGCTATGGCGACAAGGTGTTCTCGGCCGTGCCGATTGCCACGTGCGCCGCGCCAATCCTCGCAGAATATCGCTTTTCACGAGGTCGGCCGCCAGGCGGTGATGGCCGATCCGGACTGGCGGCATGGGCGCTATCTCGAGGAGGGCGTCTCGCCGCGCAAAGGGTTGGCCGTCGCCCGTATGGCGGCGCATATCACCTATCTGTCGTCCAAGGCGCTGCACGAGAAATTCGGCCGCAAGCTGCAGGACCGCGATGCGCTGACCTTCGGTTTCGACGCCGATTTCCAGGTGGAGAGCTATCTGCGTCATCAGGGCTCGACCTTCGTCGACCGGTTCGACGCCAATTCCTATCTCTACATCACCCGCGCCATCGATTATTTCGACATCGCGGCGGACCATGGCGGCACGCTTGCCAATGCCTTCCAGGGCCTCAAGACGCGCTTTTGCGTGATCTCCTTCACCAGCGATTGGCTCTATCCGACCCGGGACAGCCGCGAGATCGTGCGGGCGCTCAACGCGGTCGCGGCCAATGTCAGCTTTGTCGAAATCGAATCCGACAAGGGCCACGACGCCTTCTTTCTGCACGAGCCGGAGCTGTTCGACACCATCGCCGGCTTCCTGAACGCGGCCGCGGCCCGGCGCGGGCTGACGCCCTCCCGCCACCGCGCACTGGCGAGTGCTTGACCTTGCGCGCGCTTCATTCAACGCCGATGGTCCCGGCCCGTGTCGATCATCTGCTCATCGTGGAGATGGTGGAACGCGGCGCGCGCGTGCTCGACATCGGCTGCGGCGACGGCGAGCTCCTGTCGCTGCTGGAGGCCGAACGCGATGTCGACGGGCGCGGCATCGAACTCATCCAGTCCAATGTCAATCTGTGCGTGGCGCGCGGGCTCTCCGTCATCCAGGGCGACGCCGACCGCGACCTCGTGCATTACCCGGACGCCAGCTTCGATTATGTCATCCTGAGCCAGACACTGCAGGCGACGCGCCATCCCCGGCACGTGCTGGAGCAGCTTTTGCGCATCGGCCGTCACGCCATCGTCTCGTTCCCCAATTTCGGCCATTGGCGCATCCGGTTGAAATTCCTGATTCATGGCCGGATGCCCGTGACTCCGAATCTGCCCGAGCCCTGGCACGAGACGCAAAACATCCACCATTGCACGATCAAGGATTTCCTGGCGCTGTGCGAAGTCGTTGACGCCAAGGTGGAGCGAACGGTCGCGCTTAATGCCTATGGCAAGCGGATGGGGCTGAACCTGCCCCTCGTCTGGCACAATCTCATCGGCGAACAGGCGGTTTTCCTGCTGACACGGCAGAGGTGAGGGGGTTGCGAGATTGCTTAGGGCGTCCAAGCCCATGTTTGGCGTCTTTACCGGAGCAGCCGCGCGATTCTCATCGGCTTTCACTTCCGAGCAGCAGTGAAAGCGGGCCAGGTTGCGTCGCCCTTTACGTTCTCTACTAGCAAGAAATTCTCGAATAATGCTTTCTGAAATCTCATGCTATATCAGCGCTCCATCGCCCCGCCCTCGATCAAGAGCTTCGACATTCTGCTTGGATCGATCCCTTGGGTGTTCATCATGCTGACAATGGGGCTGCTGGTAATGCTGTTCCCGCAAATGGTGTCTCTCAGCGTCTCGATATTTGGACGCTTCTGAGCTCACTGTCCCTGGCTCTAATGCATCAGACCGAAAAGTGTACGCACTTTTCGGTCATCGATGCATTAACAAAGGACTAGAGCGCAGCTCCGCGTTCAGCGGAGCCTCCGGCGCTCTAGCGCCGGTTCGCTGCGCTAAGACGGGTTATGGACACGGAGTCTCCCAGTTCGGCGGCGCGCTCATACCAGATCTTCGCCTTCTCCACGTTGGGTTGAAGTCCGGCGATGAAGAGGCCCTTGAGGTATATGGGATCGTAGGTTTCCGCGAGCGCGCGCGCACCCTTGGCGCTTCCGTTCACGGCAAGGTCCTCATATAGGAGACGCGCCGCAGCGATGTCGCCGTTCCGCATGAGTGTTGCGCCGCGCTCGAGGCTATCGATCTCCTGCTTCTCCGACAGTCCCTTTCTCGTGGGCGGTGCTTGGTTTTGGAGGGCCGGCGCTTGCTTGGGCGCCGCAATCGGCACGGGTCGGCTGTCTGGTCGTGGCGCGTTGCGGACCGCGCCGTCTCCCGGGTCGAGTTCCACAAGCAATGAGCGTTCCGCCACAGCCGGGGTTTGATTGTTCCGGAAATACAGGACGTCAAGCTTAATCGTCTTGACGAGGCCTGGCGGCGTAATCAGCTCAAGGTTTTCGAGGTCATGCACCGAGGTGATCCAGGATCCCCGAAGGCGGAAGCCGCGAGAGAGTTGGAGCTGTTCGGGAAAATCGCCGATCTTGATGAAGCGCACGCCGCTGATCGGCGACTTCAAACTGATGCTGATCGGGGTTCCCGACACGCCCGACGCCCTTGTGGCAGGGAGTTCGACGCTGGAGCCTTGCGCGACCCGCACATTCGTCGGGGAGGACCGGGTCAGCTTATCGGGTGCGATTCGCTCCGATGCGACGCCGGGCGAGTGCAGGGCGGCGATTAGAACGGCGGATACGCCGATTAAATGCTTCATGCGGCCCCCCCATGTTCCAATGTGCCGAGCGTCCGGTACACCGGTTAATTAGAGCCTGATCCGTTCTGATGGAAACAGAACGGAACTCTACATTTTTGTTTGAGCGCGATCAAATGCTGGCTTGGGGCGTCGTTCGAATTGGCGCCGTCTAGCGTTTCTGCTGTACCCACCATTCCTGAAACTGCGTCCATAAGGCGGATGTCTCCGCCTCGCTCAGTGGCGCTCCAGAGCCCTTGATCTTGGTAAACTCGCCGGTGAAGGCGACAAAGTCCTTCTTCATCTGTTCGTTGGGCAGAATGCTGCCGGTATTTTCAGGCGCTCCCTGCCGCTTACGGTCCAACCATTCTTTGGCGGGCCCAAAACGTATCCAGCCTGGCACCTCGGCGGCGAGATTCACGTCGGCCCAGCCAGGGTGACGCGGTGCTTTGGCAAATTTGTCTATGTTGTCAAAGAACAGATTGACGAACGTGGACACACGTTGAAAGCGTTCGGAGGTGGGCGGCCAACCATAGACCGCGAGCACGACGCTCGTCGCGATCGTCGGGACGTTTTCACCTGGCGGTATCATCGCCGGATAATGTGCGGGTTTCAGCCTTGCGGGCAGATAGGCGGCGCGGACAGCGTCGAAACTGGTATTCGGCAGGCTCGCTTGATCTATCGGCACAAAATGCAGATTGTCTTCGGGCCTGACATTTTCGAAGCCCTGAAGAGGTGGCTGGGCGCCGCGGGCGGCGGCAGCGATCTGCCCGTTTTTCACCTTCTCCATTGCCAGCGCCGCATCGTCGTAGACGATTTCCGCCTTGATGCCGAGGGCAAGGAACAGGTTTTCGCAAAACAGGGCGACCGTACTCATCTCCTTCAGGCAGCTCACCTTCTTGCCGCGCAGATCCTCCAGACCGCGAATGTCCTTCTTTGCGTAGAGATGCAGCTCGGAGTTGAAAAGCTTGGTGACATAGTGGACGCGCTGATCGATATCGCCGAACGCCCGGGGGTCGGTGCGTTTCAGATAGGCCAGGATGTCCTGATCGACCACGCCCATATCGACACCCTTGAGATAAAGCATGTCGAGAATGTTCTGGCCGGCGCTCTTGCCGAGTACGGGAATGACCCGAAGATTGGCGCCCGGCAGATTGTCGAGAACGTTGCTGATGTCTTCCGCGAACTGGGTGTAGCCGTTGAGGCGACCCGACCCCATGATCATTACGACGTTTTCGTTCGCCTGACGCCTGGCGGCTTCGTAGTTGGGCGGATTTTGCAGGGGTTTCGGCGTCTGTGCCATTGCGGCATGGGAAATGGTACAAACGCTACCGCAAACCAACATTGAAAAAATGCAAGACGAAATAAGTTTCATCGAAACCCCAGCGGCCAAAATCATAGGCGGTCCAAAATGAGGTTAAATTTAGTCAAAATTCCGGCTGTCCAGCCTTGCCGGCCATTCCTCCTCGATCAGAGCATCAATTACACGCTCGTGGCAAGGTCGGAGAATTGAATTACTCCTTCAGGTGAAGCGCAAACGCTCCGCGCCTGCCAAAAAAACAGACAAACCATCCAGACTGAAGTTAATTCGACCTTGAAGACTCTAAAGTATGGAGAGGGCAGAATCCTTTCCGGTCGGTTATATCTAGCTGTGTGTTGTCCCTAAAACGAATTTATTTCAGATAGCTTGAGATTGTCACATAGATTTAATCCCAGTGTCGTAAGACTCTACGGGCGCAATTGTTAACGTCAGGGCGGAGAGCGGGCCATCGGCCGGTTCGTCCCCCACGCCT
This sequence comes from uncultured Alphaproteobacteria bacterium, assembly GCA_963731855.1. GTDB lineage: Bacteria > Pseudomonadota > Alphaproteobacteria > Rhizobiales > Rhodomicrobiaceae > R-RK-3. Next base: position 185,375 of record CAVSXH010000013.1, read on the forward strand.
CATTCAAGGAGAGCATCACGTGAACACTCGTTTAATCGCGCTTGCCGCCGCGGCGGCAATTGCCGGTTCGCTCGCCGCAAGCCCCTCGTTCGCACGCGATGAGATCAAGATCGCCGGCTCGTCCACGGTTCTGCCCTACGCCAAGATCGTCGCCGAGCAGTTCCAGAAAGCCAATTCCAAGTTCAAGGTCATCGTGGAATCCGGCGGCTCCGGCGCCGGCATCAACCAGTTCTGCAAGGGCGTCGGCCCCGAGTTCATCGACATCGCCAACTCATCCCGCGCCATCAAATCGACCGAATTGGAGGCGTGCGCCGCTGCCGGCGTTAAGGAAGTCGTCGAAGTCAAGTTCGGCTATGACGGCATCGTCTTCGCCAGCGATGTGAAGGGCGCCGAATTCAAGTTCGAGCCGAAGGACTGGTTCCTGCGGCCCTCGCTCCAGAAATTGTGGTCGACGGCAAGCTCGCCGCCAATCCGAACAAGACCTGGAAGCAGGTCAACGCCGCTTTCCCGGAATGGGAGATCGCCGCCTACATCCCCGGCGAAAAGCACGGCACGCGCGAAGTCTTCGAAGAGAAGGTTCTGCACGCCGGCTGCAAGGCCACTGGCGCCGACAAGCTGATCGACGAGAAGCTAAAGGCTGACGGCAGACCGACCGAGAAGCTAGCCGGGCGGTTGAGAAGGCCTGCGCCAGGGTGCGCAAGGACGATGGCGGCAAGTATGCGGTCGACATCGACGGCGACTACACCGAGACCCTTGCCCGCATCAACGGCAACAAGACCGGCATCGGCGTGTTCGGCCTCGCCTTCTACGAGAACAACACCGACAAGCTGCGCGTCGCGACAATGGGCGGCGTCTCCCCGTCCGTCGAGACCATCTCAAGCGGCAAATATCCGGTATCGCGCCCGCTGTTCTTCTACATCAAGAAGGCCCATGTCGGCGTCATTCCCGGCCTGAAGGAATATGCGACCTTCTTCCTCAGCGAGAAGCTGATCGGCAAGGATGGACCGCTCGCCGAATATGGCCTCGTCCCGTTGCCGGATGCCGAGGCCAAGACTGTACGTGAGACGGTCGAGAAGCTGACCCCGATGGCCGCGAAGTCGTAATTGGTCCATGCAATCGAGGGCAGCTTCCGGGCTGCCCTTCGTCTCAGTCCAAATTGCTGTTTGCGGAAGGCGGATTGATCCCGTGACGTTGAGCGTCACTGCTCGACAATTCTGCTGATTGCACTTTTCCGATCATTCGTCATCGGTCATTTTGAAGGCGCGGTGGTTGGCGAACAGACAATCCGCGCGTCCTGCATTCGCGGCCTGGCTATTATGGCGGCTACGTCGCGATCTGGAGCGTCCTGCCGGCGCTTGCTCTTCCTGCTGATCTGGTCCGCGCTATATCGCCGCCTGCGGTCAACGGTATGGTGCGCAGCTGAGCTGCCGGAACGTGTGCTGCAAGCAGTCGGGAGGCCAGGTGTCGCTCATCATGGGCGCTGTCGACGCGGTGGCCAGGGGCCTGCCGGTACTCACGCCCGCCGAGCGCAGCGAGATCGCCAGCAACCCGGCGGCCATCCGCGACATCCTCGGCAAGGCCGGCGTCATCCTCGCGGCTGAACCGGAGCCCTATGTCATCGCGGCTGCCGACCGCCTGAACGAGCTGCGCGAGCCTCAGCCGATGGCTGATGACCGGGATCGCGGCGATACTCGCCATTCTCGGCTTCCTCTTCGCTTTCAGCCGCATCCGGGCGACATTCCGCGCCAGAAATGTCGTCGAAAGCGTCGTCAAGGCAAGCCTCATCGCGGCTTCGACGGTTGCGATCCTCACGACGCTCGGCATCATGATGTCGGTGCTGATCGAGAGCGTGCATTTCTTCAGCAGCGTGAACATCTTCGGCTTCCTGTTCGGCACCGTCTGGGACCCACAGATTCGCTGGGGCCGGCGATGCTGCTGCGCAGGGCCAGTTCGGCCTGCTGCCGCTGCTCTGGGGTACGCTGTTCATCTCGGCCATCGCGCTGATCACCGCCGTGCCGCTGGGCCTGTTCTCGGCGATCTACATGTCCGAATACGCCCATCCGAAGGTGCGTGCGGTTTTCAAGCCGCTGATCGAAGTTCTCGCCGGCATCCCGACCATCGTCTACGGCTTCTTCGCGCTCGATCACCATCGGCCCCTTCCTGCGGGATACGGGCGCGCTTTTCGGCCTGCAGATTTCGGCGACCAGCGCGCTCGGAGCGGGGCTGGTGATGGGCATCATGATCATTCCCTTCGTCTCCTCGCTATCCGACGACATCATCAGCGCGGTGCCGCAAACGCTTGCGCGAAGGCTCGTTCGGGCTGGGCGCCACGAAGTCGGAAACCATCAAGCTGGTGGTGCTTCCGGCCGCGCTGCCGGGCATTGTCGGCGCGGTGCTGCTTGCCGGGTCGCGCGCCATCGGCGAGACGATGATCGTGGTGCTTGCCGCCGGCATCGCCGCCAATCTGACGATCAATCCGTTCGAATCCGTGACCACCATCACCGTGAAGATCGTCAGCCAGCTCACCGGCGACCTTGAGTTCAACACGCCGCAAACGCTTGTCGCCTTCGCGCTCGGCCTGACGCTGTTCGTCATCACGCTCGGCCTCAACATCTACGCTCTTCACATCGTGCGCAAATACCGGGAGCAGTATGAATGAGCATCGCTGGCAACCCCGTGGATGTGACGGTCTCCATCCCGCGCCGATCGAGGCTGCGGCGCTCGCCAAGACGCCGCAAGGCGGCGGAGTGGCGCTTCAAAGCCTATGGCGTCGCCGGCTATCGCGATCAGCCTCGCTTTTCTCGTCATCCTATTCAGCACGATCGTGGGCAACGGCTATACCGCCTTCGTTCAGTCCTCGATCAAGCTCGACATCTTCTTCGATCCCGCCGAGATCGATCCGTCCGGCACGCGCAAGATCGAGGATATTCGCAATGCGAATTATCCCAAGCTGGCGGCGAACGCGCTGTACAAGCTGATTTCCGTCAATGCCGACGATCGCCGCGTCCGGCGCGAGGCCGGTCAGCTTCTGTCCCAAAGCGTCGACATTCAGCTTCGCGACATGGTGCTGGAGAAGCCGTCGCTGATCGGCACGAGCAAGCCGGTCTGGGTGCTCGCCCGCTCGGACGTCGATGCCTTGCTGAAGGGCTCCATCAGCCGGGACACGCCGGAGGACCGCCGGCAGGTCACGCGATCAGCAGATCGCCTGGATCGACAAGCTGGTCGCGGATGGCCGCCTGGAAAGAAGTTCAACACCGGACTGTTCACCATCAGGCAATTCGAGCGACGCGGAAACGGCAGGTCTCGCCGTGGCGCTGATCGGTTCGTTCTTCATGATGGCGACGGTGCTGCTTGCTCGCCGTGCCGCTCGGAGTGGCCGCGGCCGATCTATCTCCAGGAACTGGCGCCGAAAAACCGCTGGACCGATCTGATCGAGGTCAACATCAACAATCTGGCCGCTGTGCCCTCGATCGTGTTCGGACTGCTCGGGCTGGCGATCTTCATCAATTTCGCCGGATTGCCGCGCTCGGCATCGCTGGTCGGCGGCCTCGTCCTGACGCTGATGACGCTGCCCACCATCATTATCGCGACGCGCGCCTCCGTCGCCGCCGTGCCGCCATCGATCCGGGAAGCCGCGCTCGGCGTGGGCGCATCGCGAGATGCAGACGATCATGCATCACGTGCTGCCGCTTGCGATGCCGGGCATCCTCACCGGTACGATCATCGGCTTGGCGAAGGCGCTTGGCGAAACAGCGCCGCTATTGATGATCGGCATGGTCGCGTTCGTGATCGACCTTCCGTCGAGCCCGCTGGATAGCGCCACCGCCCTGCCGGTCCAGGTCTATATGTGGGCGACCGAGGCGCAGCGAGGGTTCGTCGAGCGCACCGCGGCCGCGACGCTCGTCCTGCTGGGCTTCATGATCGCGATGAACGCAGTCGCTATCGTCCTGCGCCAGCGCTTCATGCGCAAATGGTAACTGAGCGGCGAAACAGGATTTGGAGGCCCGCGTGAACGAGGTACCGAATATGAATCAGCCCAGCTTCGGCAACATCCACGGTGAAAATGCACGAAGCGACGGCCGCTTCGACGAATGGTGCGCCGAAGATCGTCTCCGCGCGACTGTTCGGTGTTCTACGGCGACAAACAGGCTTTGATCAACGTCAACATCGACATTCGCGATAAGGCGGTGACGGCGTTCATCGGCCCTTCTGGCTGCGGCAAATCCACCTTCCTGCGCTGCCTGAACCGGATGAATGATTTCATCGATGTCGCCCGCGTTACCGGCAGCGTCGAGATGGATGGCGTCAACATCTACGATCCCGATATCGATCCCGTACAGTTGCGTGCCCGTGTCGGCATGGTGTTCCAGAAGCCGAACCCGTTCCCCAAGTCGATCTATGACAATGTCGCTTATGGGCCACGCATTCACGGGCTCGCCAAATCGAAGGCGGAGCTCGAAGAGATCGTCATTAAGAGTCTGGAGAAGGCCGGCCTTTACAAGGAGGTCAAGGACCGCATTCGCGAAGCCGGGACGAGCCTGTCCGGCGGTCAGCAGCAGCGCCTGTGCATCGCCCGCGCCATCGCCGTCAGCCCGGAAGTCATCCTGATGGACGAGCCCTGTTCGGCCCTCGACCCGATCGCGACAGCCCGTATCGAAGAGCTGATCGACGAACTGCGCGAGAATTACTGCATCGTGATCGTCACGCATTCCATGCAGCAGGCGGCGCGCGTCTCGCAGCGGACGGCATTCTTCCATCTCGGCGTGCTGGTGGAGGAAGGCGAGACATCGGTGATCTTCACCAATCCCCGCGAAACGCGCACGCAGGACTATATAACCGGGCGCTTCGGCTAAGATCGCAGCCAGGGATGCCTCCAGGGAGACATGCCGATGACGGAACATACGATTACTGCATTCGAGCTGGAGCTGAAATCGCTCGACAGCAAAATTGCGCAGATGGGCGGGCTCGCGGAGCAGCTCCTCAGCCGCGCCATCGACTCCCTGGAGCGGCGTGATCCCGAACTGGCCGCCCTCACCATCCGTCAGGACGAGTATATCGACCGGCTGGAGCATGAGGTCGAGGATCTGGCGATTTCCATCATCGCCCGGCGGCAGCCGATGGCGGTCGATCTGCGCCAGATCATGACGGCCATTCGCGTGGCCGGCGATCTGGAACGCATCGGCGATCTGGGCAAGAACATCGCCAAGCGGGCGACGGCGATCGCCGACGAAAACCGCCCCAAGCAGCTGATGATCGGCATCCGCCATATCGGCGATAAAGCGCAGGAACAGCTCAACAACGTGCTCGACGCTTACTCGCATCGCGATGCGGCCAAGGCGCTTGAGGTCTGGATGCGCGATGAGGAGCTGGACGCGATCTATAATTCGATCTTCCGCGAACTGCTCACCTACATGATGGAAGATCCGCGCAATATCGGCCTATGCACACATCTGCTTTTCGGCGCGAAAAATCTTGAGCGGATCGGCGATCATGCCACCAACATTGCTGAAATGACCCACTTCCTGGTTCATGGCAATCCGATAGGGGAGAAGCGTCCCAAAGGTGACACGACCAGCTTTGCCATGCCCGATTAGGCAGTCGGTTGAAATTGTCCGCGATGCATTGCCGGCCATGAGAGCGTGGCGGCGATGACGGTTAAGATTCTTATTGTGGAAGACGAGGAGCCGTTGGCGCTCCTGCTCCGCTATAATCTCGAAGCGGAAGGCTTCCAGGTCGCCGTTGCCCAGCGCGGCGACGAGGCGGAGCTTGCGGTCGCGGAAGACCCACCGCACCTCATCGTTCTCGACTGGATGCTGCCTGGGCTTTCCGGGCTCGAACTCTGCAGGCGCTGGCGCAGCGGACGCGCCTCGCGCAACATTCCGATCATCATCCTGACCGCGCGCGGCGAGGAAGCCGATCGCATACGCGGTCTTGCCGTTGGCGCTGACGACTACGTGGTGAAGCCGTTTTCAGTACCCGAGCTGATGGCGCGGGTGAAAGCCATCCTGCGCCGCTCAAACCCGGACAAGATCGCCAGCGTACTCACGGTCGAAGACATCCTGCTCGACCGGGAAGCCTATGAGGCGAAACGCAATGGCCGCAGGCTGCGGTTGGGTCCGACCGAGTTTCGCCTGCTCGAATTCATGATGGAGAGTCCGGGCCGCGTCTTCTCGCGCGACGCAGCTCCTCGACGGCGTCTGGGGCCGCGACGCTTATGTCGACGAACGCACGGTCGATGTACATATTGGACGCCTTCGCAAAGCCATCAATCGCGGCCGGGAAAAAGACCCGATCCGCACGGTTCGCGGCGCAGGCTACGCACTCGGCGAGCGTGGCCTCCGCTGACAGGCGGCGTTCTACAGGATCGCCCGCAGGATCACCAGGCTTCCGACCCCTACCGCGATCGTCGCCAGGAGCGGCAGGCGGAACGCCGCGACGGCGGTTATCAGCCCCGCCAACGCTTCGGCCACGCCGGCGGCAAGGACCGAAGGCGCGATAACTGCGGTCAATATGGCGGCCGGAACGGCATCGAGGGCTGCCGTCGCGCGCGGCCCGAGGGTCTTGTTGCGCATGAGCAGATCGCCGCCAATCCGCGTCAGGTAGGTGACAAGCGCCATGCCCGAGATGGTCAGCAGGCTCCAGTAGTCCATCATCGAGCCTCCACGGCATCTTCAGATTTTGCCGGCGCCAGAATGGCCGCCACGGTGACGGCGGCAAGCCCGCCGGCGATGACGAACCAGGGCGAAGGCAAGATGTGATAGGTGAGTGCAGAAACCGCCGCGCTGGTGATGACGACGGGCAGCCAGGCCGGCGTGCCTCGGAAGCCGACCACCAGGCCGATGAACATGGCGGAGAAGACGAAATCGAGGCCAAGCAGCGCGGGATTTCCGATCAGCTTGCCGAAGACGCCCCCAGCAATCGTGCTCGGCGTCCAGCTCAGCATCAGCGGCACGGCCAGCCCGGCATAATAGGCCGGCGTGAGCGGAGCCTTTACCGCGCGCGCCTCCGCCAGCGCCCACACCTCATCGGCGAGGCCGAAGAACGCGGCCAGCCGTTGTGCGGGCGAAAACAATCCCATGCTTCGCCCCAGCGATGCGCTCATCATGACATGACGCAGATTAACCATCAGCGTGGCGAGAACGATCGCCGCGACAGGCAGCGGGGTTCCCCATAATCCGACCGCGACGAATTGCGATGCGCCGGCAAATACGGTTGCGCTCATAAGGCCGATTTCCAACAGCCCCATGCCGCGCTCAAGCGCAAGCGCTCCCCAGACCAGGCCGATGGGCAGCGCGGCAATACAAACGGGCGAAATGGCAACCGCGCCCTGGGCGAATTCCTTCCAGGCGCTGTCTTTATCAAGCATGTGGCCTCAGCTCATCTTCGCAAAGCGGCCGGGCGTGACGCCAATGCGGGCCTTGAACGCTCTCGTCATATGCGCCTGGTCGGCAAATCCGGCGTCGGCGGCCACGCTGACCGGGGCGTCGCCGCCAAGCAGGAGTGTTCTTGCCAGGCGGACGCGCCGGTCGATGAGGAAGGCGTGCGGCGTGAGGCCGATTTCCTGCTTGAAGGAGCGGATCAGATGCGAGCGCGACAGTCCGGAAATCCCCGCCAGCGTCGCCAAATCGACATTTTCGGTGACATGCGCCGCCAGATAGTCCCGCGCCCGGCGGACGGCCCACCTTTCGCCGGACGGTTTTTCCGGGATGGCAAGCCGCGCATGGCGGGCGAGGATCCGCTCCAGTACGCCCAGCATCGCTTCGTCCGCATGCAATGCCGCATGGGTTTCTTCCAGCGCGCGATGCGCTTGGGTGAACGCGGCGCTGAGTTCAGGATCATGTACGACGGGCGAGGGAAAAGTCAGGGTGCCGCGCGGTTCGCGTCCGGAAATGTCGGCGGCGAGATCGGCCAGCAGCGCCGGCGCGGGGTAGATCACGCGATCTTCGTAGCCGCCCCTCCCGGGACTGCCGTCATGGACGATGTCGGGGTTGACGAAACACAGATCGCCGGCGCGCGCCGTATATTGCGTTCCGGCCAGCTCGAACCGCTCGCAACCGGCGGTGACGGCGGCAATCACGTAGGTCTCATGGGTGTGGCGCTCATAAGCGTGGGTGCGGAAATGAGCGACCAGGCATTCAAGACCGCCATAGCGCGGCTCGCGCCAGAATTTGGCTCGGTCACCCGGCTTTAACGGCGTTTCGCCTAACGCCTCGACTTGCAACGATGAAATCATCCGGAGGTCTTAGCATTTCAGCCGGCGTCGGGCTTGAACGAAAGTGCGGTTCCCGTGCGTGTCAATCCTGACCTTCCGGGAACTCAGCTGAATCCAAAAGCGCTTATTTTGTTGTCATGCCCGCGCCTTCCCGGGAATGACAATATTTATTGGTCGCCCTGCTTTTCAGCAGCTTCCTCAGGCCGCCGAACTCAGCCCCCGCAGCACGTAATGCAGGATGCCGCCATTGCGGAAATAGCTCAGCTCATCCAGCGTGTCGATGCGGCAGAACAGCGGCACATCCTTCACCGAGCCATCTTCATAGGTGATATTGGCGGTGAGCCAGATTTGCGGCTTCAGCGCGCTCAACCCGGCGATGGAGACTTTTTCCTTGCCCGTCAGGCCGAGTGTCTGCCAGGAGGTGCCGTCCTCGAAGACCAGCGGCAGCACGCCCATGCCGACGAGGTTGGAGCGATGGATGCGCTCGAAACTCTGCGCGATCACGGCCCGGACACCGAGCAGCCGCGTGCCTTTCGCCGCCCAGTCGCGGCTGGAGCCGGTGCCGTATTCCTTGCCCGCGAAAATAACCAGCGGCACATTCTCGGCCCGATAGCGCATGGCCGCCTCGTAGATCGGCATTTGTTCGCCGCTCGGCTCGTGCAGCGTGACGCCGCCTTCGGTGCCGGGAACCATCTGGTTCTTGATACGGATATTGGCGAAAGTGCCGCGCATCATCACTTCGTGGTTGCCGCGCCGCGCGCCGTAGGAGTTGAACTCCTGGATCGTCACGCCATGCTCGATCAGATAGCGTCCGGCGGGACCGGTCCGGGCGATCGAGCCTGCCGGGCTGATATGGTCGGTGGTGATGGAATCGAGGAATAGACCCAAGAATCCGGGCATTCTCGATATCGCCGACCGGGGCCGGCTTGCCCTGCAGGTCCTCGAAATAGGGCGGATTCTGCACATAGGTGGAATTGTTGTTCCAGCTATAGGTTAGCCCGTGCTGGGAGGCGCCCAGCGCTTGCCAGCGTTCGTCACCCTTGAACACATCTGCATAGCGGGTTGTGAACAGCGCCGGCGTAATTGTGGTGCGGATGATTTCGGCGACCTCCTGCGATGTCGGCCAGATGTCGCGGAGATAGACAGGGTTGCCGTCCGCGCCGGTGCCGAGCGGGTCGTTGACAAGATTGACGTGCATCGATCCCGCCAGCGCATAGGCGACGACCAGCGGCGGCGAGGCCAGATAGTTGGCGCGCACGTCCTGATTGACGCGGCCCTCAAAATTGCGGTTGCCCGAGAGCACCGCCGCCGCGACCAGATCGTTCTTGTTTATCGTCGCGGAAATCTGCTCCGGCAGCGGGCCGGAATTGCCGATGCAGGTGGTGCAGCCATACCCGACGAGATCGAAGCCCAGCGCATCGAGATCGGCTTGCAGGCCGGACTTGGTAAGATAGTCGGTCACCACTTGGCTGCCCGGCGCGAGCGAGGTCTTCACCCACGGCTTGACTTTCAGCCCCTTGGCATGCGCGTTGCGCGCCACGAGCCCAGCCGCGACGAGAACGCTCGGGTTCGAGGTATTGGTGCATGACGTGATTGCCGCGATCACCACATCGCCGTCGGACAGCGAGTAGGACTCGCCTTCGACTTCGCCGGATTTTTCGAGCTGGATCGAGACCCCGCCCTCGGCGGTCATTCTCGACTGCTCGCTGCCAGGCTTATAGCCGCGAATCTCGGCAAGCGCCGAGGTGAAGCCCTCGGCGGCCGTGGCGAGCGCGACGCGGTCTTGCGGACGGCGTGGACCAGCAAGGCTGGGTTCCACGCTGTCGAGATCAAGCTCAAGCGTGTCGGTGAATTCAGGGTCGGGGGTGGAGTCGTCGCGCCACATGCCTTGCGCCTTGGCGTAGGCTTCGACCAGCGCGAGGCGATGCGCCTCGCGGCCGGTGGCCCTGAGATAAGCGAGCGTGTCCTTGTCGATCGGGAAGAAGCCGCAGGTCGCGCCGTACTCCGGGGCCATGTTGCTGATCGTCGCCTGGTCCTCCAGGGTCAGCCGTCCGAGACCGGTACCGAAGAATTCGACGAATTTGCCGACCACGCCCTTCTTGCGCAGCATCTGCGTGACGGTGAGCACCAGATCCGTGGCGGTGACGCCTTCACGCAGGCATCCGGTCATGCGGAAGCCGATCACTTCGGGGATGACCATCGAGATCGGCTGGCCGAGCATGGCGGCCTCCGCTTCGATGCCGCCGACACCCCAGCCTAGAACCGCAAGGCCGTTGACCATCGTGGTGTGACTGTCGGTGCCCACGAGCGTATCGGGGAATGCCTGGGTCACCTCGCCGTTGGCGGTGATCAAGGTCTTGGTCCAGACCGTCTGCGCCAGATATTCCAGGTTGACCTGATGGCAGATGCCGGTGCCCGGCGGCACGACGCGGAAATTATCGAACGCTCCGGCGCCCCAGCGCAGAAACTCGTAGCGCTCCTGGTTGCGCGCGTATTCCATCTCGACATTGGTCTTGAACGCCATGCCGTTGCCGAAGGCGTCCACCATCACCGAATGGTCGATGACGAGATCGACCGGCACCAGCGGGTTGATCTTGGCCGGATTGCCGCCCATGGCCTTCATGGCGTCGCGCATCGCCGCGAGATCGACCACGGCCGGAACTCCGGTGAAGTCCTGCATCAGCACCCGCGCCGGGCGGAAGGCGATCTCGCGCTCGGATTTATGTTCGGCGAGCCAGGAGGCCATGGCCTGAATGTCGGCGGCCTTCACCGTCTGCCCGTCCTCGAAGCGCAGCAGGTTCTCGAGCAGCACCTTCAGGGAGAAAGGCAGGCGCGAAATCCCTAACAGACCGTTCTTTTCCGCGTCCGGTAAACTGAAATATTCATAGCGCTTGCCCTCCACAACCAGGGTACGGCGGCAATTGAAGCTGTCGGCGGCGGTTACGGTCAGGGCGGTCATGGGGAGCCTCCAGTCGATTGCCGCGGTCAACGGAAATGTCCCGCTGGCATCAAGAATACAGGTGACATATATAATCGCCCGCGCAATTCAGCCATATTCCAACATGTTTTCTCACATGATAGCGCGTTCTTCCATAAGAACTCATGGTTCATGGCCTCTCGGTGATGCGAGGGAGCCGGCTGATTTTGCGCGATGTGAGCTTCGAGATCGCGGGAGGAGAGGCGTTGACGCTGAGCGGGCCGAACGGAGCCGGCAAAACGACACTGTTGCGTGCGCTCGCAGGTTTCCTGCCGCCGCTTTCGGGACGCATCGGGGTGAGCGGCGGCGTCGAGGATCGCAGCGTCGGCGAGCAATGTCACTTTGTCGGCCATTTGAATGGGATCAAACCGGCGCTCAGCGTGGCCGAAAACCTTGAATTTTTTGCCAATTTCCTTGGCGGGCAAGCTGCAATGGCAGGTCGGGCCGCCGAAACGCTCGGCTTGAGCGACCTTGAAGACATTCCCGCCGCGCTGCTTTCGGCTGGGCAGAAGCGGCGGCTCGGCCTTGCGCGGCTGCTCTGCACCGAAAGGCCCGTCTGGCTGCTTGACGAACCGGCGGTATCGCTCGACACGGCGTCACTCGATATCCTGTCAGCGATGGTCACGGCCCATCTGAGCGCTGGCGGCATCGTCGCCGCCGCGACGCACACGCCGCTCGGCTGGCCGAATGCCAAGACTTTGGACCTCGGAACCATCGACGCCGGCCTCACGGCGTCCGAGGTATGATGGCCTTCGTTTCGCTCATTCGCCGCGATCTGCTGCTGGCTCGCCGGCAGGGTGGCGCGCTGGTGACGGTGCTGGGATTTTACCTCATCATCGTCTCTGCAATCCCGCTGGGCCTCGGTCCCGACCTCAATCTCCTCAGCCGCATCGCGCCGGGCGTGCTCTGGGTGGCGCTTCTGCTCTCCTCGCTGCTCTCAGCGGACCGGATGTTCCATGAGGATCATGAGGACGGTTCCCTGGAGGTGATCGCCCTGGGTCCGCTGCCGCTGGAGATCGTCGCTTTCGCCAAGGCGCTCGCCCATTGGCTGAGCGTCGGCGTTCCGCTCTTGCTGCTCGCGCCGTTGGTGGCGCTGATGCTGAACATGGAGGCCCGCGCCTACGGCCCGCTGATGCTGACGCTGCTCGCCGGAACGCCGGCCGTGAGCTTCCTGTCGGGCATCGGCGCGGCGCTGACACTCGGCATGCGGCGCGGCGGTCTGCTCGCGCCGCTGATCATCCTGCCGCTGTTCGTGCCGATCCTGATCTTCGGGGTCGCCGCAATGGAGGCCGTGGTGACCGGCCCCGGCAGCTTCGCCGCGCCGTTTTCCATCCTCTGCGCGCTGACGCTCGCCTCATGCGTTCTCGCCCCGCTGGCAACCGCCGCCGCGCTGAGGCTGAATTTGTCGTAAGCGCTCGCCGTCCATTCCAAGCAAAACTCGACCTGCTTTAAACGATCAGTAGAAGATTGCTGATTTGTATCAGCACCGCGAACCCGCAGGTCTGATTTACGTAATCGAACAAGATTGCAAATCTGTTATTTTCGTTTAAGCGCATTATAATTGTAAATCGACCGCAATTACCCAGGGTCAACGGGAGGCTAACGTGCGCAACACTGGCCGCATGATGAAAACCCTGACATTCGCGGCAGTGTTCCTTATTAACTTTGCGGGTCACGTCAACTCCCAGACCCTGCCCCCGGATCTCCCGACCAAGGAAGAACTCGCCAAGGACAATAAGCTTTTCATCACGCTCGCAAGGAAGGCGCTCAAGTGGGACGAGCCGAGGGATCCGATCAAAATCGTCGGGCCGCTCCACTTCGTCGGCACGAAAGGCCTCGGTTCATGGCTGTTCGCGACCCCCGAGGGGCACATCCTCCTCAACACGGCGATGCCTGAGACGGGGCAGTTGATCGTCGAGTCGATCCGCAAGCTTGGCTTCAAGCCCGAAGACATCAAGATCATCATCAATGGCCATGCCCACTCCGATCACGCCGGCGCATTCGCGTACATCAAGGAGCTTAGCGGCGCCCTGCTCGCGGTCATGGAAGGGGACGTCAAGCCGATGGAAGACGGCGGCAAGAGCGACTTCCACTATGGCGCCGACTGGAAGGTCATGGGCTTTCCGCCGGTCAAGGTGGATCTTATCCTGCGAGACGGCGACACCGTCAAACTCGGCGAAGTGTTGCTGACGGCCTACAACACGCCCGGCCATACGCGAGGCTCCACCACCTGGGTGACGACGCTGGTCGATGCCGGCAAGCCTTACACTGTGGTTTTCCCGGATGGGGGTGATTTCAACCCGGGCTACCGCCTCGCTCAATGGCCGCAGTCCTATCCGGGGATCAACAATGACTACCGCCGTACCCACCACGCGTTGGAGCTTATGAAACCCGACATCTGGCTCGGCCACCATACCGAATATTTCGACCTGGAGGGCAAGCGCAAACGGGCCGAAACAGAAGGCGTGAATGCCTGGGTCGACACGGAAGGCTATCGGCGTTTCGTGTCCAAGCAGAAGCGCGCTTTCGAGGATCAGGTCGACTTGGAAATGGCTGTCTCCGGCAATGCAGCCAAGTAAGGCGAAAGCTCGATCGCCTTCGTAGCGTTCCTACGGCCTGATGCCGGCTTCGATATGGTTGCCGTCAGAGCTTCGTAAAACCGCTAGGTCGCCGCCGGGCCCCTCACGCGAAAATCCCATTTGGTCGACCATTGCTCCTCCTGAGTGTGGCCGTGGTGAGCAGCTTCGCTATCGCACACTGCATGCGCTCGCCGGTTCCGAAGCCTCAAAAACACCATACGCAACTTGCAAAGCTCACCAATGCTCGTCAAATAGGAGGTAAGATGGTCAATTTCGCGACACTCGCCAATCCCAGCTTCTTCATGCGACTCACCGATCGCGTGCTGCCTTGGCTGGGCGGCGTGGCGGTGCTGCTGTTCGCGACCGGCCTCTATCTGGCGTTTTTCGTCGCACCGCCCGATTATCAGCAGGGCGAGACCGTGCGTATCATGTTCATTCATGTTCCCGCGGCTTGGCTGGCGATGTTCTGTTATACGCTGATCGCCGCTTCCTCGGTCGGTTCGCTGATCTGGCGGCACCCATTGGCCGATGTTGCGGCCAAGACCGCGGCTCCCCTGGGCGCGGCGTTTACCTTGCTTGCGCTCGTTACCGGCAGCCTATGGGGCAAGCCGATGTGGGGCGCCTATTGGGTCTGGGACGCACGGATGACATCGGTTCTCGTGCTGTTCTTTCTTTATTTGGGCCTGATCGCCCTGTGGCAGTCGATCGAGGAACCCTCGCGTGCCGGGCGGGCCGCTGCGATTCTCGCTATAGTGGGGATCGTCAATATCCCGATCATAAAATTTTCGGTAGACTGGTGGAACACGCTGCATCAACCGGCCAGCGTCATGAGGCTGGATGGACCGAAGATACACCCCAGCATCCTCACGCCGCTGCTGGTTATGGCCGCCGCCTACACCGTGCTGTTCGTCTGGCTGCACGTCAAGGCGATGCGGGCGGAAATTCTACGGCGGCGGGTGGAAACAATGATGATGACGCAAGTTAGTAGAGCGGCATCGCTGAAGGCCGCTGAATAGGAGAGAAGATGGATTTAGGACCCCACGCAGTCTTTATCTGGACCGCTTACGGCGTGACCACGGCAGTTATCGCGCTGCTTGTGGCCCGGGCAATCCTCGACGAGCGCGGTCAGCGCAAGGCGCTGGTAAAGCTGGAAACCCAAGGAATTCGACGGCGTTCAACCGCCAATCCGAGAGACGATATGCGCTCATGACGTCCGATGTCCGGCAGGCGCTCCGGTCGCGCGGCGGATATGTCCTGCCGCTGATCGTCGTCTCTTTGATGAGCGTGTTCTTTGTTGTGGCGCTTCGGTCCGGCGATCCGTCGCGCCTACCTTCGCCGCTGATCGGCAAGCCGGTTCCGCAATTCAGCCTAGCTCCAATCGAAGGTTTAGAGCCGAGCGGCGGCAGATCGGCGTCCGGCATATCCAGCGCCGACTTGGCCAATGGTGAGGTCACCATCGTCAATATGTGGGCGTCCTGGTGCGCGCCCTGCATTCAGGAGCATCCGCAGCTTATCGCGCTGAAACAGCAGCACGGGGTGCGGCTGATCGGCATCAACTATAAGGATGAGCCAGAAGCGGCGCGGCGCTTTCTGGCAAGACACGGCAATCCGTTCGATTCGATCGGCGCCGATAGAAACGGCCGTGTGGCGATCGACTGGGGCGTCTACGGCGTCCCCGAGACCTATGTGATCGACGGACACGGGCGGATTGCGTTCAAATTCGTCGGCCCGCTCTCCGCCAGCGTTATTGAGAGTCAAATCCTTCCCGCCATCGCAAAAGCGAAAAACGCCTTGCTCCGCGACGCGCAAAGCTGAGTATCACAGGCTGTCATCTAAATTGTCGTCATAGGGGTCGTCCGCGCGGTGAATGCCCTTTCCTCTCGGCAGGATAAGAAGCAACAACACTGTCGGCGGCACCAGGAAAGAAAGAATCGTCCAATATCCAGGATGCCGGCGCTTATTTGGAGCCGTGGCACCCGCAATGACTCCGGCGACCAGTGCCGAAGTCAGGTAAACGGTGATTGCTAGGCCGGCGTGCATAACAAATCTCCTTGCCCTCTCCTCGTAAGGTGATTTAGGCGTTACCAGACCGGAGAGAATACCTTATCTGGTGTTGTTTTCCTCGGAATGGAAATTATTTGTCTCACTTGCCACGAGGATAGACGAAGCGGCATGAACGGAAGCGCACACGCCTTCAGAAAGATGAATGGCCTCGGCAACGATTTTGCCGTGCTGGATGCGCGCTTATCTGGCTTGCGCGTCGATCCGGCTTACGCGCGGCGCATCGCTGACCGGAAGGGCGGCGTCGGCTGCGACCAGGTGATCGTCATCGAACCGTCCCAGCGTGCCGACGCCTTCATGCGCATACTCAATCCCGACGGGTCCGAGGTGGATGCTTGCGGCAATGGCACGCGCTGCGTCGCGGCACTGCTTGCAGCGGAATATGGGCGCAGCGACGTGTCGATCGAGACCGGCGCCGGTATTTTGCGCGGCACTGTGCGAGAGGGCGGCGCGGTGACCATCGATATGGGGCCGCCGCGGCTGGGCTGGCAGGACATCCCGCTCGCACGCGCTTTCGACGACACGGCGACGCTGAACGTCAGCTTTGATGGCGGCGAGGCGGGCCTGCTCGCCGCGCCCGGTGCGGTGAACGTTGGAAACCCTCACTGCGTTTTTGTCGTCGCTGATACGGAACGCTACGATCTTGCGGCGATCGGCCAGCGCATCGAGCATGACCCGCTGTTTCCCCAGCGGGTAAATGTTTCGCTGGCGCAAGTGCTTGGGCGTAACGCGATCCGCCTGGTGGTGTGGGAACGCGGCGCCGGGCTGACGCGGGCCTGCGGAACGGCGGCTTGTGCCGCAGCTGTCGCGACGGCTCGCAAGGGCCTTACAGGGCGCAAAGTGTCGGTCGGGCTGCCGGGCGGTAACCTTGACATCGAATGGCGGGCTACGGACGACCACATTTTAATGACTGGCCCTTGGCAGTTGGACTATGAAGGTGTCTTCGAATTCGACCGGCCGGCCCTCGCAAGCTAACGCCAACACATCAGGATCATGAACGCGCCACGGATCATAAATTTTGGCTGCCGCCTCAACGCGTATGAAAGCGACGCGATGGCGGAGCATGTCCGGACGGCCGGTCTCACCGATGCGATCGTGATCAATAGCTGCGCTGTGACGGCGGAGGCCGTGCGGCAGGCGCGTCAGGCCGTGCGCAAGGCGCGCCGCGAGCATCCTGAGGCACGCATCATCGTCACCGGCTGCGCCGCGCAGACCGACCCCGACAGCTTTGCCGCGATGACCGAGGTCGATCATGTGATCGGCAATGACGTCAAGATGCAGCCTGCCACCTTCGCGGCGCTTGCTCAGGATGCCGGCGAGCGGGTCATCGTCAACGACATCATGGCCGTGCGTGAAACCGCCCATCATCTGGTGACGGGGTTCGGCAGCCGCGCGCGCGCCTATGTGCAGATCCAGAATGGCTGCGATCATCGCTGCACATTCTGCATTATTCCCTATGGGCGGGGGAATTCCCGCTCCGTCCCGGCGGGCGTCGTGGTGGACCAGATCCGTTCGCTCGCCGAGCGAGGCTATCGCGAAGTGGTGCTGACCGGCGTGGATATTACCGCTTATGGCGGCGATCTGCCCGGCGAAATGACACTTGGCCGCCTCGTCGGCAAGATCCTGAAGCTCGTACCGGAACTGCCGCGCCTGCGCCTTTCCTCTATCGACACGATCGAGGCCGATGAGCCGCTGATCCGCGCGCTCGCGGAGGAAGAGCGGCTGATGCCGCATCTGCACCTGTCGCTGCAGGCTGGGGACGACATGATTCTGAAGCGCATGAAGCGGCGGCATTCGCGGGCTCACGCCATTGCGTTTTGTGAAGAGGCGCGCCGGCTGCGGCCCGATATCGTCTTCGGCGCCGACATCATCGCGGGTTTTCCCACCGAAACCGAGGGGATGTTCGCCAATTCGGTGCGGATGGTCGAGGAATGCGGGCTGACGTTCCTGCACGTGTTTCCTTACTCGCCGAGGCCGGGTACGCCAGCCGCGCGGATGCCGCAGCTCGACCGGCGGGACATAAAAGAACGTGCCGAGCGGCTTCGGCATATTGGCCGGGCGGCTCTCGATGCTTATCTGTCCTCTTGTTACGGACGCCGCATCGAGGTGCTCATGGAAAAAAACAATGTCGGCAGGACACCGCAATTCGCCGAGCTAAGGCTCGATGAAGCCGCGGCTTCAGGGCGCTTGATTTCAGCGTCGGTTACCGGACATGAAGCAGGGCGGCTCAAGGGAACCGCCCTCTCGTGACGGAAATCGAGCCCAAAAAGCGGAGCGTCTTTGGCAGGCTGTTCGGCAAGGATGAAGCGGGGCCGGCCGCCGTCGTCCTGGACGATGAGCGCACACCCGCAGTGCCAGGGAAACAGCCGGCGGAGGTCCAGTCAGCGGAAGCCGAGGCCGCGCCAAGCTGGTTCCAGCGGCTGCGCCAAGGGCTGTCGAAAACATCAACCCAACTTACCGAAGGCATCACCGGCGTCTTCACCAAGCGCAAGCTCGACGCGACGACCCTGGAAGAGTTCGAGGAGTTGCTGATCCGCGCCGATCTCGGCATGGATACGGCTTCGCGCATCGTCGAAAGGCTATCATCGGGGCCGCTACGACAAGGAAATCTCGCCGGAAGCCGTCAGCGCGATCCTCGCCGATGAGGTCGAGGCGACGCTCCGCCCGTTCGCGACGCCGCTGATCATCGACGGCGCGAAACGCCCTCATATCATCCTCGTGGTCGGCGTCAACGGCACGGGCAAGACAACGACGATCGGCAAGCTCGCCCGGATGTTTACGGGCGAGGGCAAACGTGTGATGCTGGCGGCAGGCGACACATTTCGCGCTGCCGCAATCGAGCAGCTCAAGGTCTGGGGTGAGCGGACAGGCTCGCCTGTCGTTGCCGGTGAAACCGGCGCCGATGCTGCCGGTCTCGTACATGACGCCTTACGCCGGGCTGTCGAGGATAATCGCGACATTCTGATCGTCGACACCGCCGGACGCCTGCAGAACAAGGCGTATCTGATGGCGGAACTGGAAAAAATCGTCCGGGTGATCCGGAAGTTCGACCCGGCCGCGCCGCATAGTGTTTTGCTGACGCTCGACGCGACCACCGGCCAGAATGCGCTGAACCAGGTCGAAATCTTTAAAAAAATCGCAGGGGTTACCGGGCTGATCATGACCAAGCTCGACGGTACCGCACGGGGAGGAATCCTGGTGGCAATCGCAGACAAATACAAGCTGCCGGTTCACGCGATCGGTGTGGGCGAAGGAGCGGAAGACTTGCAAGCCTTTGACGCGCGCGATTTCGCCAGGGCGATTGCTGGATTGTAAACTGTAACAGGCAAACAAAGGACTCGTTGTGCTCAAGGGATATTCTTCATCCACCAAGCTTGTGATCAAGCTCGTCATCGAGTTCTTACCGCTCGCCATGTTTTTCGTGGCAACCATGAAATACGATTTCGTCGTAAGCACGACCGTATTCATGATAGCGACGGGCGTGTCGCTGATTGTCATGTGGTATCTGTTTCAGCAGTTGGCGCTGATGGCTTTGATCACCGCGGCGACCGGGCTTTTAGCCGGCGCTGTGACCTTGGGAATGCATGATCCCAAATATATCCAGATGAAGCCCACGATCGTAAGCCTCACCTTCGCGTTGATATTGCTCACCGGCTTGATCTTCGGCAAACCGCTGTTCAAATGGTTGCTTGGCCAAAGCCTTCACCTGACCGAAGAAGGCTGGCGCGTATTGACCTGGATATGGTTTGCATATTTTCTGTTTGTCGCGGGACTGAACGAATATATCTGGCGAACCAGCAGCTTTGAATTTTGGGCGGCGTTTAAGGCCTTTGGGCTCATGCCGCTGACGGTGCTCTATGCGCTGCCGCAAATGTATCTGCTGAAACGGTACCGTCCTGAAGAGGAAACGGAGGCTGAGCCCTCCTACGATTTCGGCAAGACAGACGGAAAGCCGCGGCCGTTGAAGGCCAGGCCGGCGGCCGAGCAAACAACGTCTTAATCGCGTCCGCCCGGAGATGCCGATGCCGCTGCTCAAACTCGTCCTGGAACTCGGCCCGCTGGTCGTCTTTTTTCTGGCGAACAACCGTTTGGCATTTTCACCGCGACGGCGGTATTCATGGCGGTCACGGTAGTCTCGCTGATCGCCAGCAAGTTGATCCTGAAGAAAATCCCGATCATGCCGCTGGTGACCGGCTGCTTTGTTCTGGTGTTCGGCACGCTGACCATCTATCTGCACGATGATCTGTTCATCAAGGTCAAGCCAACCATCATCAACCTGCTATTTGCGGTAGCGCTGGCCGGCGGGCTATATTTCGGGCGTTCGCTTATGAAAACCTTGCTGGGGGACGTCATCAAATTGCAGGATGAGGGGTGGCGCAAGCTGACGATCCGCTGGGCAGCGTTTTTCCTCTTTCTCGCTATTCTGAATGAAATCGTCTGGCGCGGCTTCTCCACCGACAGCTGGGTGGCCTTCAAGACCTTCGGCATCATGCCCCTGACATTCCTGTTTATGATGGCGCAGATCGGCCTGTTGCAGAAATATCAGCTCCCAGAAGATATAGCCGACGCGCATTCACAATAATTTGCGATAATCCATTCATATTTTCAGCGTATTCATAGTCTTAGGCGTCGGACACCGTATTCAATCGGGCACTCCTTCCTCTGAACGCGGAATAGCGGCTCGCTCGGGTGCCTTCGCCGTTGCCTGAACCCAACTGTCATGAGAACGCGTTTGTCGTCGATGAGTACACGAAACAAAAAGCCGACCTATAAAGTGGTTGCAAAAGGCGCAAGCGTCGAGAAACCGAAGCTGTCCAAAAAAGCGAGCACGCTTCCCCCATTCGCGGGCTCGGCCAGCCATCTCCTGCACCGCGCCGAACAAGCCGCGACTGACATTTTCAGCCGTATCGCGCCCGCTGGGATACTCACGCCGCGCCAATACGCCATTTTGGCCGCGATCGAGGCCAATCAGGGCCTCAGCCAGACAGGTCTTGTCGAAAATACCGGCATCGATCGCTCGACACTTGCCGACATCGTGCGCCGGATGCTGGATAAGGGCTTTGTCCAACGCGAAAGGACAGCCGACGATGCCAGGGCCTATGCTGTCCGCCTCACGCGC
This sequence comes from uncultured Alphaproteobacteria bacterium, assembly GCA_963731855.1. GTDB lineage: Bacteria > Pseudomonadota > Alphaproteobacteria > Rhizobiales > Rhodomicrobiaceae > R-RK-3. The sequence goes on from CAVSXH010000013.1 coordinate 206,323, forward strand.
AAGGGCAGCAATATGCTCAAAAGGATGCGGCCCTACGCCGACCAGGTCGACCAGCAGATCGTCGATGCAATCCCCGCCGAACACCGGAAGGTGTTCCTCAGCGTGCTGAACCATATGGTTCAGACCCTTTCCGCACCCGAAAAGCCCGCCGAATAGCCTGCGCCAATCTGTGTCACCCCTTGGGACTGGAAATCTCGGCCGGGCTGGCTTATCTTATGGTCAGAGTGAGTATATGGAGGGGCGTCTCCGCTCTAATATATGCTCAATTTGAGCATAATTGTCTCCGCCTGAAGGGGAGGCATTGGAGGAAGTGATGGCTACCGTCAGCTTGAATCTTGACCGCCGCATTCCATCAGCGAAACGGCCTCTGCCATTGCCGGGCTTGGACTATACCAAGGAGGTGGCAAGGGAAACCGCCCACCTCTACGAGCGTGTCAAGGCCGTCATTCCACCGGTCGAATGGCCGGCATTCGCCCCCTATGTCAAGGCGATCAACGATCTGAAGCGCGACCGCAACGCCACGATCCTGGCGCATAATTACATGACGCCGGAGATCTTCCACTGCATCGCTGATTTCGTCGGCAACTCGCTTCAATTAGCCAAGGAAGCCGCCAAGACCGACGCCGAGGTCATCGTCCAATGCGGCGTGCATTTCATGGCCGAGACCTCCAAGATCCTCAACCCGAACAAGACGGTGCTTATACCCGACAGCCGGGCGGGTTGTTCGCTCGCCGCCTCGATCACCGGCGCGGATGTCCGCAGGCTGCGCGAAGCTTATCCGGGCGTGCCGATCGTCACTTATGTGAACACCTCGGCCGAGGTGAAGGCCGAGAGCGACATTTGCTGCACCTCGTCGAACGCGGTGAAAGTGGTCGAAAGCCTGGGCACGCCCAGCGTCATCATGATTCCGGATGAATATCTGGCTAAATATGTCGCCACGCAGACCAAGGTGAGGATCATCGCCTGGCATGGGCACTGCGAAGTGCATGAGCGCTTTACCGCCGCGGAATTGCTCGGCTTCCGCGAGGCGCATCCCGGTCTGAAAATTATCGCCCATCCCGAATGCGCTCCCGATGTGATCGAGGTGGCGGATTTTACGGGGTCGACACAGGGCATGATCGGCTGGGTGAAGGATCACCGGCCGCCGAAAGTGCTGCTCGTCACTGAATGTTCGATGAGCCACAATGTCGAGGCGGAAACCCCCGGCGTGCAGTTTATCCGGCCCTGCAATTTCTGCCCGCATATGAAGCGGATCACCCTGCCGAAAATCCTCAACTCGCTGGTGACCATGGAGGAAGAGGTAACGGTCGATCCGGCGATCGCAGCACGTGCGCGGCGGGCAGTCGAGCGGATGATCAATCTGACGAATTAAGCGCGGCAATGGCGGCGAACGAAGCCCGGCGGAGCAATTTGCCGGGCTTTATTATTGAGCGGAGCGCCCGCGTGGATCCGGTTGCGACGGCCGTGGACTCACAGCTCCGCGACGCTTTCGTGCCCAGCGCGCCCCGTGATCATCAGCGCGAAGGCATAGGCGAGCGCCACTTCCTTCAGCCGGTCGAAGCGGCCCGACGCGCCGCCGTGGCCGGCATCCATATTGGTGCGTAGCAGCAGAAGATTGCCACTCTTGTTCATCGCACGCAGCTTGGCAATCCACTTCGCCGGCTCCCAATAGGTAACGCGCGGGTCGGTGAGGCCGCCAAGCGCCAGAATATTCGGATAGCTCTGTTCCCGAACATTGTCATAGGGCGAGTAGGCGGCAATCGTCAGATAGTCCACACGGCTGGTGATCGGATTGCCCCATTCCGGCCATTCGGGCGGGGTGAGCGGCAGCGTATCGTCCAGCATCGTGGTGAGCACGTCGACAAACGGCACCTCTGCGATGATGCCCTTGAACAGTTCCGGCGCCATGTTGGCGACGGCCCCGACCAGCATTCCGCCCGCCGAGCCGCCATGCGCGACGATATTGCCGGGGCTGCTGAATTTATTTGCGGCGAGGTAGCGGCCCGCTGCGATGAAGTCGGTGAAGGTATTGACTTTCAAATTGCGGCGCCCGGCGCGATACCACCCATCGCCCTTATCCTTGCCGCCGCGAATGTGAGCGATGGCATACACGAACCCACGGTCTACAAGGCTGAGCCGGTTGGTCGAGAAGGAAGCAGGCATGGCCATTCCATAGGAGCCATAGCCGTAGAGAAGCAGCGGCGCCGATCCATCGAGCGGCGTTGTGGCGCGGTAAAGCAGCGACACCGGGACCATTTCGCCGTCATCGGCGGGAGCAAACACCCTGCGCGTAACATAATCGGCTGGCCGGTGGCCGCTCGGCACCTCCTGCGTCTTGCGCAGACGGCGCTCCCGTGTCGCCATGTCGTAATCATAGACCTGCGACGGCGTCGTCATCGAGGAGTAGGTGAAGCGGACAAGGTTCGTTGCGAATTCATAGCCGCCCATCGCGTTCAGCGAATAGGCCTCCTCGTCGAAGGCGATGCTGTGTTCCGCGCCATCGGCCCACTGGCGGATGACGATCCGGGGCAGGCCCTGCTCACGCTCCAGCCGGACCAGGAAATCGCGGAACACCAGCGTGTGCAGGATCAGGCGGGCGGGCCGGTGCGGCTCGATCTCCCGCCAGTTCTCGCGCCCCTCACCGGGCACCGCCTCGACGATGCGGAAGTCCTGCGCGCCGCCAGAATTGGTCAGAATGATCAGACGGCCATCATGGTGCTCGACCGAATATTCGTGGCCTTCCTCCCTGGCCGCCACCAAGCACCGGCTCGGCTTCGGCATTCTCGCCATCGAGCAGACGGACCTCGGACGTCTGGTGATCGCCGCATTGAAGCAGAATGTAGCGCCGATCCGATGTCTCCCCCACCGAGACGTAGAAGCCGCTGTCCGGTTCGTCATAGACCTGCACATCCTGGCTGGCGGGGGTGCCGACGCGGTGCCGGAAGATGCGGCGGGGCCGGTGATTTTCGTCCAGCCTGGTGTAGAACAGCCATTCGCCGGACGCGCTCCATACGCCGGATCCGGTGGTCTCGCCCACCTCGTCGGGCAAATCCTCGCCGCGCTCCAGATCGCGCAGTTTGAGGGTGTGGAATTCGGAGCCCTTATCGTCGACACCGTAAGCCAGCAAGCGGTGATCATGGCTGTGCGCCACGCCGCCCACTTCGAAATAGGCATGTCCTTCCGCCAGCTTGTTGCAATCGAGCAGAACCCGCGCCTCGCCGCCATCGCGCGGCTCGCGGCAAAATAGCGGATGCTGGCCGCCGGTGACGAAGCTGACGAAATAGGACCAGGGCCCGTCCGGCGACGGAACGGTGGAGTCGTCCTCCTTGATGCGCCCTTTCATTTCCTGGAACAGCATGCCCTGGAGCGCCACCGTGCCGGCAAGCGTGGCTTCGGTATAGGCATTTTCCGCCAGCAGGTAGCTGCGAATATCCTCCGCGAGCGCCGCGGGGTCGCGCATCACCTCTTGCCAGTTCCCTGCGCGCAGCCACGCATAGTCGTCGATCCGGTGGATGCCGTGATGAATGCCGTGGTGGGGCCGCCGCTCGGCGATTGGAGCGGCGGATTGCTGCTGCGCTATATTTTTGTCCATGACGCCCCGGCTGTAAAAAAATGCGGCGCCTGTCGTGGCTGGCGCCGATCGCATTTAGCCACATAAGCGCCGTTCAGAGCCGCTTTCAATACGGCATTCCTATTTAGGCTCGAAATCCAAGGCCACGCCGTTGATGCAATAGCGCAAGCCTGTCGGCTGCGGCCCGTCCGGGAACACATGGCCGAGATGGGCTTCGCATTTGGCGCAATGAACTTCGGTACGTTTCATGAAGAACGCGCGGTCCTCCTGTTCTTCGACCGCGCTTGATTCGGCAGGCTTGTAGAAACTGGGCCAACCGGTGCCGGATTCGAACTTCGCGTCCGAGGCGAACACCGGCTCGCCGCAGCAGACGCAGTGATATGTGCCTTCGCGCTTCTCCGCATTGAGCGGACTGGTAAAAGCGCGCTCGGTTCCATGTTTGCGGGCGACATTGAACGCTTCGGGTGAAAGCTGCGCCTTCCACTCGGAGTCAGTCTTTTTGATACGGTCTTTCTCCATATGCGGTTCCTCAAACTGTGGCCTAATCGCCATCCTCAATTTAGGGGCTAAACTGGTGAATTTAGAAGAGCTTGCGGATCACTCTTCAGCACTCCTACGGTAAACACCTCGTCATTCCCGCAGAAAACGCGGCTCGTTCCGGATATAAGGCAAGCATGGTACTCAGCGATATCCTCCGACGTATTTCGTGCATAGCCGGGTTCGCCGCATTGACGCCCATTCCGCTTCGAATGAATGAGAACGGGGCAACCGTCGCTTGCCTGGCCGCAATTTCACGAGGCAAAGCGACATCCACCTTGCTGGCGACTGCCGCAGCGGTTTGCGTTTTGCTGGCGCCGAATTATGCCTGGGCGGCGGCGCATAGTCACGCATTTGACGGCAGTCAGCTTGGCCTTATCTGGATCGTGCCGTTTGTCGGGCTCTTGCTGTCGATTGCCATCGGCCCACTGGCATCGCCGCGCTTCTGGCCTCGTCATTACGGCAAGATCGCCTTATTTTGGGGAATGGTATTCGTGATCGCCTTCCTGGCTTTCTTCGGTGTGGGGGTGACCCTCGATGAGCTGCTGCACGTGCTGCTGCTGGAATATCTGCCCTTCATCATTTTGATCGCATCGCTCTTCACGATTGCCGGCGGCATCTTCGTCGGTGGCAATTTGCACGGCTCGCCCGCAGTCAACACGGCATTCCTTGCCGCCGGCACAGGGCTTGCCAGTTTTATCGGCACGACAGGCGCCTCGATGGTGCTGATCCGGCCGCTGCTGCGCGCCAATGACGACCGGCGGCACAATGCCCACACCGTCATATTCTTTATCTTCCTGGTTTCGAACATTGGCGGATCACTGACGCCGTTGGGCGATCCGCCGCTGCTCCTCGGCTTCCTGAAAGGGGTGGATTTCTTCTGGCCACTGAGAGCGATGTGGTTGCCTTTTCTGGTGACTTCGGGCGCGCTCCTGGCGATATTTTTCGTGCTCGACAGCTACGTCTACCGGAACGAGGGCCATCTGCCCCGCGATCCCACCCCGGACCGGCCGGTCAGTGTCACCGGCCTCGCTAATATACTCTTGCTGATCGCGATCATGGGCGTGGTGCTGATGAGCGGCACAATGCGCGGCCTCGGCACTATCCCGGTCCGCCATTTCGAAGTACCCGTCGCCGGATTGCTGCGGGACGCCGATCCTTATCGGCTTCGCCTTCCTGTCGCTCAAGGTAACCCCGATCGGTATCAGGGAGGCGAACCGCTTCAGTTGGGAACCCGCGCTGGAAGTGGCCAAGCTTTTCGCCGCGATCTTCGTGACCATCATTCCGGCGATCGCGATTTTGCGCGCGGGAAAGGCGGGGGCCCTGGCTCCATTGCTGCAACTCGTCACCAACCCAGATAATACTCCAGACAACGTGATGTATTTCTGGCTCACCGGGATATTATCCGGCCTCCTCGACAACGCTCCGACCTATCTGATTTTTTTCAACGCCGCGGGCGGGGATGCCGAGGTCCTGCAAAACGCTTTGCCCGTAACATTGCTTGCAATCTCCGCAGGGGCTGTTTTTATGGGGGCAAATACCTATATCGGGAACGCGCCGAACTTCATGGTGAAGTCAATCGCGGAGCGGCATAACGTACCGATGCCGAGCTTTTTTGGGTATATGTTGTGGTCTGCTGGATTTCTGTTGCCGTTATTCGGTCTGCTGACAATTCTGTTTTTTGTTCCCGTCTAAAGCTATTGGAGCTGCCTCGGATCGGGCGTCCACTGACCTTGCGAACACTGCGTCATACCGCCGCATTGCAGTTTCGTCCAAATGCTAAAAATAGCTTTTGGAAGAGCGGCACAATTTCAACAGCGTGCGGTTAAAATTATTCCCTATTTTTAGCTATAACGTTAAGTCTCCACATGATGTCCGCAGTGTCGCTCGAAACCGTATATTTGCTGGATAATTGCTGTGGAGAATGACTACGGTTAGCGGCGAGCGACGCGAATCTCGTGATTTCGTAATGAAAAAATTTACAGAAGCGGTGCGTTTGTACCGATGAGTTTTGAATTTACCATAAGAATTTCAACGTAATATGAGTAATATGAGCCTTGCCGGACACGGTGCGTAACAATTTGTTTGGTTGCATTGTTCTTTAGGCGAAGCTCATTAGTTTTGCTTGAACATAAGCAAATTTCGAATATTATGTTCTGAGAAGATAATGCGGTTCATTCGGGCTTTATCACAAAAACGCGAACCGATCCGAAGGCGACATTATCTTTATCTTAGCTCTTCGAAATTTAGCCCCGAACGGAAACCCAGACCGTACAAGGGTGGTAGACGTGAAACCGAACGATGTCCGCAAAGGACGCCAGGAGACCGCAAATGATGGATATGAAAGCCGACAACACTGAGCTGGTTGAATTCACGACCACGATTGTTTCTGCCTATGTCAGCAACAATACGGTGGTTGCTGGCGACCTGCCGAACATTATTAACGATGTTCACGACGCTCTATCACGTGCGTCTGTGAACGCCACTCAGCCGCCCAGCGAAGAGCTGAAGCCCGCGGTTCCGGTCAAGCGCTCCGTGACGCCGGAATACATCGTCTGTCTGGAAGACGGCAAGAAATTCAAGTCGCTGAAGCGCCATCTGCGTACCCATTACAATATGTCGCCCGAGGAATATCGCGACAAATGGGGCCTGCCCCATGATTATCCGATGGTTGCTCCCAATTATGCGGCCGCGCGATCCGCCCTGGCGAAGAAAATGGGCCTCGGACAGCGCCGGAAATAAGCGCCGCTCAGCCATCGCAAGGAATAGATAAGCCTCCGCGCCAGCCGTGGAGGCTTTTCTTCTCCCGCAGACATTGCACGGGTAACCGTATTCCATGCCTGGCGTTGTGAGACGCACCAATCGGCATCGATTGCCAATCCGCGAAACCGAGCCCGTTCGCGGACGCGTGATTACGCGGCAACAGCCGATTGATAGGGCTGTGAGAAACCCGCCCGGATGAAGCGCGCCATCTCGAGCGCGATGTCGCTGGCGCCGGCCGCAGGCAATCGCATGTTGATGTAGAACACGGGCAGCGGTGGTAGGCCTTCCGCCGCGCCGAGCACCTGCAGATTGCGCGGCACAGCCAGCTTAAGCATTGGCGCGACAGCGAGGTCGGCTTCCAGCGTCGCGCAATAGGGATTGAAGTCGCTCGTCTCGCAGGTAAGGCGCCAATCCAGACCCGCTTCGCTCAGCGCCCGGATCGTCACCGCGCGAAAGGCGCAAACACTGTCGCCGACCGACACGGGAAGCGGGCGCTGCTTATAAGCGTCGCCCCCGCGTGATCCAGCCCAGACGAGCTGATCTGGCAGCAGCAATTCCCCGGATTCGCCGGGATGCTTCTCGGTCGTGAGCGTGAGATCGAGCTGCTGTTTGTCCAGCATGTCCAGGAGGTTGAGCGTCGAAAGGCAAATCAGCGTCACGCGCACACGCGGCCAATGCTGATTGAAGCTCTTCAGAATTGGGGGGATGAACGGCGTGACGATGTCGTGCGGGACCCCTAGCCGGATTTCACCCTCGAAATCCGGCGAGGTCATCATCGCCCACACTTCGTCATTCATGGCGAGCATCCGCATTGCGTGGCCGAACAGCCGCTCGCCACACGGCGTCAGCACTGGGCGCCGGGACTCTCGATCGATGAGCTGCATCCCGAAGAATTCTTCCAGACGCCGGATCTGCTGGCTGACCGCGGCTTGGGTGAGGTTCAGTGTGCGTGCCGCGCTCGTCATACCGCCCGTCTCGGCGACGGCGACGAAGGCTCGCAGCAGCGCTAGATCCAAATTTCGACGTACCATGTCGCACCATAACAGTTTCTAATGAACTCCATCATAAACATTCGTTTCACTTATGCAATGACGGTCGCTAAATATTGTGAGCAGGCGAGTTCCGCTCTGCTCTAAACATGAGGTGGTTGACATGACAACAAGATGCGATGCTTCCGACATGGGAAGCACATCGACCGGCTTCCGGTCGAGCAGGCCGCAAGGTTTTCTGACAGGGCTTGTCCTGAAGCTGCAGGACTACGCCGAATACAGGCGGCAGCGCCGGGCCCTGATGGCGCTGGACGATCATATGCTGAAGGATATCGGTCTCAGCCGCGCCGAGGCAGCGCGTATCAACGATCAAGATTTCGACTGGTCTGATAAATAAATGGGCCACCTTACGCGGCAGGTCCGCGACTGCTACCGACGGGCGGTACGCTATGTCCGCCCGTCGTCGTTTTTTCAGCCTGAAATATCGTAGGCCGCCAGCGCCGCCATATTGACGAGATCGCTATCCGTCGAGCCAAGCGAGGCGATTTGCACCGGCTTCGACATGCCGACCAGCAGCGGCCCGATCACTGTCCCGCCTCCCAGTTCCTGCAGCATCTTGGTTGAGATGCTTGCCGAGTGAAAAGCCGGCATCACCAGCACATTCGCCGTGTCCGAGAGGCGACAGAATGGGTAAAGCGCCATCGCGTCGCGATCGAGCGCCACGTCGGCGCCCATCTCCCCGTCATATTCGAAATCGACGCCGCGCCGGTCAAGCAGCTTCACGGCCTCGATGACCCGCTCCGAGCGCTCGCCGCGTGGATGACCGAAAGTCGAATAGGCCAGCATCGCCACTCGCGGTTCAAAGCCCAGACGCTGCGCGACGCTGGCGGCCTCCACCGCGATGTTGGCCAGTTGCTCTGCATTGGGCATGTCATGGACGGACGTGTCCGCCACCAGGACGCTGCGCCCGCGTGTGATCACCAGCGAGACGCCGATGACCGTGTGGCCGGGCTTCTGGTCCAACGCGTGGCTGATGTCAGCGAATGCGGTCGACCAGTTGCGCGTCGTCCCCGTCACCATCCCGTCCGCATGACCGCAGGCCACCATGCAGGCGGCAAAGACATTGCGGTCGGTGTTCACCAGGCGCTGGCAGTCGCGGAACAGATAGCCTCTGCGCTGCAGCCGGGAATAGAGGAATTCGGCATATTCCCGATTCTGATGCGACAAGCGCGCGTTCTGCATTTCGATGGCGTCGCGATGGGTGATGCCGCTGGAGCGGAACGCCTCCTTGATCCGGTCTTCGCGGCCGACAAGGATCGGCGTGCCGAAGCCGGAATTGTAGAATGTATTCGCCGCACGCACGACGCGGTGCTCCTCGCCCTCGGCAAACACCACACGCTTCGGATTCTGCCGCACCTGCGCGAAGATGGAATGCAGGAAGGAGGCCGCCGGATCGAGCCGGCCGTCAAGCCGCGCGTGATAGGCGTCCATATCGACGATCGGCTTGTGCGCCACGCCTGAATCCATCGCGGCCCGCGCAACAGCGGCCGGAATGCGGGTGATCAGCCGCGGATCGAAAGGCGCCGGGATGATGTAATCCGGACCGTAACGCAGCCGCCGGCCCTGATAGGCCGCCGCGACCTTATCGGGCACATCCTCGCGCGCCAGCGCCGCGAGCGCCTCGGCGGCGGCGATCTTCATCGGCTCGTTGATGGTGCTGGCCCGCACGTCGAGCGCACCCCGGAAGATATAGGGGAATCCCAGCACATTGTTGATCTGGTTCGGATAGTCGGAACGGCCCGTCGCCATGATGGCATCGTCGCGAACCAGCGCGACCTCCTCCGGCGTGATCTCCGGATCCGGATTGGCCATGGCGAAAATGATCGGCTTTGCCGCCATGTTCGCGACCATCTCGCGGGTGATGGCGCCCGCGACGGAAAGTCCGAAAAACACATCCGCGCCCTTCAGCGCTTCTTCAAGCGTGCGGGCGGGCGTGTCCGACGCATGAGCGGACTTCCACTGGTTCATGCCCTTTTCGCGGCCCTTCCAGATGACACCCTGAGAGTCGCACAAAATGGCGTTCTGATGCGGCAGGCCCATGGACTTGAGCAGTTCCAAGACGGCAATACCCGCCGAGCCGGCGCCGTTGCAGACGAACTTGATGTCGCGGATGTCGCGGCCGGTCAGGTCGAGCGCGTTGATGAGGCCGGCGACGGCGATGATGGCGGTGCCATGCTGGTCATCGTGGAAAACCGGAATATCCATCATTTCGCGCAGCTGCTGCTCGATGATGAAACAGTCCGGCGCCTTGATGTCTTCGAGATTGATGCCGCCGAATGACGGGCCTAGATAGCGCACGGCGGCGATGAATGCGTCCACATCCTCGGTGCCGACTTCGAGGTCGATCGAATCGACATCGGCAAAGCGCTTGAACAGCACCGATTTGCCTTCCATCACCGGCTTCGATGCCAGCGCGCCGAGATTGCCCATTCCCAGAATGGCCGTGCCGTTCGAAATCACCGCGACGAGATTGCCCTTCGCCGTGTAATCGTAGGCGAGCGAGGGATCCCGCGCGATCTCCTCCACCGGCACCGCGACACCCGGCGAATAAGCAAGGCTCAGATCGCGCTGCGTCGCGACCGGCTTGGTCGCCACGATTTCAAGCTTGCCAGGCTTGCCCATCTGATGAAAGTTGAGCGCATCCTGGCGCGTGAAAGCCGCGTCGGCTGACTTGCACATTCTCGGGGACTTCCTCGGTTCGGAGTGCTCAGTCTCGGGTACCGGGTCAGTTTCGTCGGGCGTTTTGGCGACGCTTACGCCAGTCGGGTTGAGTGTCATGGGGCTGATCTTGAGAGTTTCCTGGGGCAGTTAGGCCCGTTTGTTAATGTTTTTTTATCCGCGGACCATAGCGTTGCACTATGGCGGAAACAAGCGGTGCATTTCTCCGGCTAAGGACTTTCCAGCCATAGTTGCATCGCGTTAAGCATTTTCTCTTGCCACCTGTGTGGCGTTTACATCAGCGCGTCATTGGTGGGGGCCATGATCAGCCAGGCGAACGCGTTCGCGATGAATGAGGACAGCGGTGCTGCACTGAGTACACTGCGGGGCGAAGCCGTACGGCCGGACTTGGCCGCGTCGACGCCGATGATGGCGCAATATTCCCGGATCAAGGCGGCGCATCCTGGGTGTCTGCTGTTCTACCGGATGGGCGACTTCTTCGAGCTGTTCTTCGACGACGCCGTCGCAGCTTCGCGCGCCCTCGGCATTCAATTGACCAAGCGCGGCAAGCATCAGGGCGACGACATTCCCATGTGCGGCGTGCCGGTGATCCGCTCCGACGAATATCTCCAGAAGCTGATCGCGGCGGGTTTCCGGATCGCGGTCTGCGAACAGCTCGAAGATCCGGCCGAGGCGAAGAAGCGCGGCGCGAAATCCGTGGTGAAGCGCGATGTCGTGCGGCTCGTCACCCCTGGAACGATCACCGAAGAGAGCCTGCTCGACGCGGCCGCCAATAGCTTTCTGACCGCGCTGTTCAAGATGCCGGGCGAAGAAAACGGCCTGAGCTTCGCCCTAGCCTCACTCGACATTTCCACCGGCGAATGCATAGTCGGTGGCTGTTCCGCACCCGATCTGCCGGGCGAACTGGCGCGTCTTGCTCCTCGCGAGGTGCTGCTGAGCGATGGGCTGAGCGGCGATAAGGCCCTCCGTGCCATGATCGACACGAGCGGCGCCGCGCTCACCCCCTTGCCGCAGATCTATTTCACCGCTGCTGCCGGCGAAAATGCGCTCAAACAGGAGCTGAAAGTTTCGGCGCTGGACGGCTTCGGCGGCTTCAGCAAGGCTGAGTTGGCGGCGTTCGGCGCGCTGCTCAAATATGTCGAGATCACCCAGCTCGGGCAAAGCCCGGTGCTGCGGCCGCCTCGCCGGTCGGGCGGCGGCGCGTTCCTTTGCATCGACGCGGCAACCCGCGCCAACCTGGAATTGACGCGCTCGCTGTCCGGCCAGAAGCAGGGCAGCCTGCTCGCCGCCATCGACCGAACGGTGACGAACCCCGGAAGCCGCGAATTAGCGGCCCGGCTCGCCAGCCCGCTGACCGACCCCGCCGCGATCAACGCGCGTCTGGACGCCGTCGCGTTCCTTAAGGACCGGCAGATGACGCGCTCGCGTCTGCGCGATTGCCTGCGCTCCGTACCCGACATCGCGCGCGCTCTGTCGCGGCTATCGCTCGACCGTAGCGGCCCGCGCGATCTCGGGGCGCTGCGGGATGGGCTGGCCTGCGCGAAGGCCGCCGCAGTGCTGCTTGCCGATCCGCTGGCCGGGGACGGCGCACCCGTCGAGATCGTCGAGATCACCGACCGGCTGAGAGCCGTGCCAGGCGAATGTCTCGACGCGCTCACCGAAGCGCTCGCCGACGAGTTGCCGAATCTGAAGCGCGACGGCGGCTTCATCCGCGCCGGCTTCAACGCCGACCTCGACGAGGTCAGGCTGTTGCGTGACGACAGCCGAAGCGTCATCGCCAAGCTGCAAGCCCGCTACGCCGCCGAAACCGGGGTGAAAGGGCTGAAAATCCGGCACAACAATGTGCTCGGCTACTTCGTCGAAGCGACGGTCGGAAATGCCGCTCCCCTGCTCCAGAGCCCGCTCAGCGAAACCTTCCGGCATCGCCAGACGCTGGCCAATCAGGTCCGGTTCACGACGGCCGAACTCGCCAGCGCCGAGGCGCGTATCACCGGCGCCGCTGACCGGGCGCTCGCCATCGAGTTGGAGGTGTTCGCCGAGCTGAGCCGGATGGCTCTCGCACGGCAGGACGAGCTTTGCGCAGCCGCCTCCGCTCTCGCCGAACTCGACGCTTATTGCTCCATGGCCGAATTAGCCGAGGAGCAAGCCTTTTGCCGCCCCGTGGTGGACGGCTCGACGGCCTTCGCCATCGAGGGCGGGCGGCATCCGGTTGTCGAGCAGGCGCTCGCCAAGGCGCGCTCCGGTCCGTTCATCGCCAATAGCTGCAATCTCAGCCGCGAACGGCTCTGGTTGGTGACTGGTCCGAACATGGCGGGTAAATCCACCTTTCTCCGGCAGAACGCGCTGATCGCCATTCTTGCGCAGATGGGGAGCTACGTCCCGGCCCGCGCGGCCCATATCGGGGTGGCGGATCGCCTGTTCAGCCGTGTCGGCGCGTCGGACGATCTGGCGCGTGGGCGCTCCACCTTCATGGTCGAGATGGTGGAGACGGCGGCGATCCTCAATCAGGCGACCGAGCGCTCGCTGGTCATTCTCGATGAGATCGGCCGAGGTACGGCAACATTCGACGGGCTGTCCATCGCTTGGGCGGCGGTCGAACATCTGCATGATGTGAACCGGTGCCGCGCACTGTTCGCCACGCATTATCACGAATTGACGCAGATGGCGCAGAAGCTTGCCGCCGCGACCAACGTCACCGTGGCGGTGAAGGAGTGGAAGGACACTATCGTCTTTCTGCACGAAGTCGTGGCAGGCGCCGCTGACCGGTCCTACGGCATCCAGGTCGCAAAGCTCGCCGGACTGCCGCCCGCCGTCATCGCCCGCGCGCGGCAGGTGCTCGCCCGGCTGGAGAAAAGCCAGGGCAAGCCGAATGCCGAGCTACTCGGAGATCTGCCGCTGTTTGCCGCGCTCGCACCGGCCGCGCCCGAGCAAGAAGATGCTCACACGACAGCTCTCGCCCAAGCACTCGCGGCCATAGACCCTGACAGCATGAGCCCGCGCGACGCATTGGAGACCCTGTATCGGCTTAAGGCAATGAGCGCCGATCCCGCCACTATTTGAACCACTTACCCGCTCCGCGCGTCTAACGCTTGATGGATCAAGCGTGACAATTCGCAGCAAGGACGCCGAGCGGAACATGTCCAAGCGACTATTACTCAGGTTCCTCATTCCCGCGCTTCTGATTGCGGGCGCCGTGCTGATCTGGGCGTCGTGGCCGAATGAGGCGAAGCAGGCAGAGATGCCAACCATCGCTCCCATAGCATTGGTCGTGCTCGCCCTGATTTTTGCTTTTCAGTCTTTTCTGGAAGAAATGTTCGACGTTCCAATCGCCATATGGGTGATCGGTGCGATTATGGTGGTGATTGGGATCGCGCTATATTTTTCAAGTGCCGCAGGCATCTTCTGGATTGCCGTTCTGATTTCGGCGGCCGTCTTTTTCTTCTTTTATTAGGCGGTAATTTCGGATAGGCCGCGCATCGCCCACGCGGCGCATCGCGCCAGCTAAGACGAATGTAACCCGTTGCGCGTCATTCTTATGGCTTGCGGACTTCACAAATCGCCTATTCCCGGTGTAAGCCGTTAAAGCATTTCCCAGCATGCTCGGAATATTCTTGAATAGGTTGCAAATGGCCATAGCGCTTAACAGTTCGACATTGGTGACGGTCTTCGGCGGGTCCGGATTTGTCGGGCGCTATGTGGTGCAGGCGCTGGCGAAAACCGGATGCCGGGTGCGCGTTGCGGTCAGGCAGCCGCATCTGGCAAACTTTCTTCAGCCACTCGGCAGCGTCGGGCAGATCCATCCCGTGCAGGCCAATGTGCGCTATGAGGATTCCGTCCGCCGCGCCATCGACAGCGCCGACGGCGTCGTGAACCTCGTGGGCATTCTCCAGCCGTCCGGCAAGCAAACCTTCCGCGCGATTCAAGCCGAAGGCGCTGGCCTGATCGCCGACGCCGCGCGTGACGCCGGAGTGCGCGCGCTTCGTGCATCTCTCCGCGATCGGGGCGAACCGGTCGAGCAAATCCGCCTATGCGCGGACAAAGGCGGATGGTGAGGATCGCGTCGCCGCAGCGTTTCCGGACAGCATCGTTCTGCGTCCGTCGATCGCGTTCGGGCAGGAAGACGAATTCTTCAACCGCTTCGCTTCCATGTCGCGATTCGCCCCGTTGATGCCGCTTATCGGCGGTGGGCGCACCCGCTTCCAGCCGGTCTATGTCGCCGATGTCGCGCAGGCCGTCGTGGCTGGTCTCGATGGACGTGCGAGGTCCGGCGCGCCCTATGAATTGGGTGGTCCGGCGATTTACACCTTCCGCGAACTGCTGGATCTGGTCGCGGACTACTCCGAGCGCAAGCACCCTTATCTGCCGATACCGTTCTGGATGGCCAAGGTCATAGCCGCGTTGACTCAGTGGCTGCCTGGCGCGCCCATAACCCTCGACCAGGTGAGGCTCCTGCAGACCGATAATGTCATCAGCGCCGACGCCATTGCCGAAGCACGCACGTTCGCAGGTCTTGGCATCCAGCCGCGTGCGGTCGAGGCCATCGTGCCGCGCTACCTCGTCCGTTTCCGCCCGAAAGGCGAGTTTTCCACCACGCGGGCTTAGAGCGCGTTGGGGTAAAGTGAAGTCCGGTTTTACGCTAAAATCGCGCGTGCAGAAGAAAAGCAACGCATTGCCGATCGTTTCGCGCGCTGCACCACGCAAATGCCCGACGTTGCGCTGCCGGAATTATCCGGTATGTTGCGGAGGCTCATCAAGGAAGGGGCGCAACTCGGCTAGTTTGCGCAAGATGAGAGCCCATAGAGCATGATCCGCAAAAGTGGATTCCGGTTTTGCGATAAGCTCAAGCTCTAAAACAAAGCGCATGGCGCAGGAATCTGCTTCCTTATGCTTAGGCTGATACACTATTCGCTATGCCCGTTTTCACGCTCGATCAGGCTCGCGCTCAGCGAATGCAGCCTGATCGTCGAGCTTGAGGAAGAGCGCCCATGGGCCTGGCGGCGGGATTTTCTGATGCTAAATCCCGCGGGCACGCTACCGGTCCTGGTGCAGCGGCAGGGTTTCGTGCTGGCCGGCGCTTATGCGATCTCCGAGTATCTCGCAGATACCCACGGCAAGCTGAATGGCGAAGGACCGCCGCGCAATCTCCTGTTCCCTGGCTCAGCGAGCGAACGCGCCGAAATCCGTCGGCTGGTGGAATGGTTTCATCTCAAGCTGGATCAGGAATCGAGCCGCTATTTTCTTGAGGAGCGGCTTTATCAGCGCTTCGCCGACCTCGGCCGGTCGACGCCGGACACCGATCTCATCCGGGCGGGCCGCGCCAATCTGCGCTACCACCTGAGCTATGTCTGCCACTTGCTGGAAAAGCGGACATGGCTGGCTGGCGATGAGCTGAGCTTCGCCGATCTTGCCGCTGCCGGGCATCTTTCGGTTCTCGATTATCTGGGCGAAGTGCCGTGGGAGGAATTCCCCAGGGCCAAGGTGTGGTACAGCACAATGAAAGCGCGGCCGTCATTCCGCCCGCTGCTGGCCGACCGCCTTCCGGGCGTGCCACCGCCGCCGATCTATGCGGAGCTGGAATTTTGAGTGCGATGTCCGAGGCGGTCGCTGCCGGTTCAAGCCGGACAAGCGGCGCGCTCAAGGCCGAATTGCTGCGGCGCGCGGAGGCCGAAGGGTTCGATCTGGCTGGCGTCACGAGGCCCGGCGCCATTGGTCAGGCAGGCGATCGGCTGGGCGAATTCCTTCAATGCGGCATGCACGGAGATATGGGCTGGCTTGCGGTGCATCGCGAACGCAGGGCGCATCCATCCGCGCTGTGGCCCGAAGCGCGCTCGATCATCATGCTGGGGATGAATTACGGCCCGGAAACCGATCCGCTGGCGATCCTGGCTGAGCGCTGCCGCGCTGCAATCTCTGTCTATGCGCGGGGGCGCGATTATCACGACGTCCTCAAGGGCAAGTTGAAGACGCTGGGCGGCTGGCTGAACCGGGAAACGGGAGCGGACGTCAAGGTGTTCGTCGACACGGCGCCGGTCATGGAAAAGCCGCTTGCGCAAGGCGCCGGGATCGGCTGGCAAGGCAAGCACACCAATCTGGTCTCGCGCGATTTCGGCTCCTGGCTGTTTCTCGGCGCGATCTTCACCACGGCGGAACTGCCGACGGATGCGCCCGAGGCAGATCATTGCGGCAATTGCCGGCGATGCCTCGATATCTGTCCGACAGCCGCGTTCCCGGCGCCTTACCGCCTCGATGCGCGACGCTGCATCTCCTATCTCACCATCGAGCACAAGGGCCACATCGCGCGCGAATTCCGAGAAGCCATGGGCAACCGAATCTACGGCTGCGATGACTGCCTCGCGGTCTGCCCGTGGAACAAATTCGCGGCGGCGGCGAGCGAAGCCAAGTTCGCCGCGCGGTCGATCACGGACGGCGCGCCGCTTTCGGAGCTGCTAGCGCTGGACGATGCCGCGTTTCGGACGGCCTTCGCCGGATCGCCGATCAAGCGCACGGGGCGCGACCGCTTCACCCGCAATGTGCTGATCGCGGCGGCCAATTCCGGCGATCAGAGTCTGGTGCCGCAGGTGACGGCGTTGCTGCGCGATAGAAGCGCGCTCGTCCGAGCGATGGCGGTTTGGGCGCTGTGCGAGCTTCTAAGCGATGATCCTGCCGCTCTCGCTGCGTTACGGGAGGCGCATCTCCGCAGGGAAGGCGATGACGCCGTTCGCGCCGAATGGTTGAACGAGGTGGCGATCCAATGAACACGCTCCTGGCACTTGGACTTGGCTATTCGGCGTCGGCAACCGCGGCGCATCTCAGTGGCGCGGAATGGCGCATCATCGGCACGGCTCGCAGCAACGAGGGCGTCCGTGCGATCGAGGCCAAAGGCTTCGGCGCGGTGGCGTTCGATGGGGAACACCCGTCGCCGGCACTCGGTGATGCACTTCGCGAGGCTACGCATTTGCTTCTGTCCGCGCCGCCCGGCGAGCACGGCGATCCGCTGCTCCATCTCCACCGCGACGATCTGGAGGCGGCACGCGATCTCGACTGGATCGGCTACCTCTCAACGGTCGGCGTGTATGGCGACCACCAAGGCAGCTGGGTGGACGAAACGACCCCGCCGACGCCGGGATCGCAGCGAAGCAAGCAGCGTTTCCATGCGGAAAACGCTTGGACTGAATTTGCCGAAGCGCAAGGCGTGACGCTGCAGATCTTCCGGCTCGCTGGCATTTACGGACCGGGCCGTAACGCCTTGGAGCGGCTGATCGCAGGCCAAGAAAAGCGGATCGATAAGCCGGAGCAGGTGTTCAACCGCATCCACGTCGCCGATATTGTTGCGGTCGTGGTGGCCGGCATTGGCGTGGGCGGCGTCAGCGGCGTCTTCAATGTCGCTGATGACGAACCCGCCCCGCCGCAGGACGTCGTTACCTTCGCCGCCGAATTGCTGGGCATGGAGCCGCCGCCGCTTATCCCCTGGGAGGCCGCGGACCTCAGCCCCATGGCGCGCAGCTTCTATATGGAAACCAAGCGTGTGCGCAATCAGCGCATCAAAGACGTGCTCGGCGTCAGCCTCGCCTATCCAACATTCCGCTCCGGGCTGCGCGCACTCGCCACTGGTCTCAGGCCGGTATGAACTCGCCGATGGTCGCCAGCATCAGCGCCAGATCCTGTTCCCGTGACAGGCGATGTTCGGCGTCCTTGACCAGCGTCAGCCTCACATCTTCGCCGAGAAGATTGACGAGCTTCAGTGCGTGCTCCCAGGGCACATCCGGATCGCGCAGGCCTTGAATGATGCGCACCGGGCAGCCCGGGTCGAAGCCGGCGCCGGCAATCAGGTGGCTGCGCCCCTCCTCGATGAGCGCGCGGGTCAGCGCATAGGGCTCCCCATATTCGGACGGGCGATAGAACACGCCGTCGCGGTCCAGTGCCTCGATCGCCTGCGGCGAAAAGCGCTTCCACATCAGCTCTTCGGTCATGTCCCAGGCCGGAGCAATCAGCACCATCGCCTTCAGCCGCGCGCCGTCGCCGCGTTCGATAAGCTTGCGCGCCAGCAGCAAGGCCAGCCAGCCGCCCATGCTGGAGCCGACCAGGATTTGCGGACCTTCGGTGAGAGCGTCGAAAGCCGCAAGTGATTGGGCCAGCCAATCGCCGATGGTTAAATCCTCGATTCGCC
The DNA here is from genome assembly GCA_963731855.1 of uncultured Alphaproteobacteria bacterium. Lineage (GTDB taxonomy): Bacteria > Pseudomonadota > Alphaproteobacteria > Rhizobiales > Rhodomicrobiaceae > R-RK-3. Next base: position 225,089 of record CAVSXH010000013.1, read on the forward strand.
CGCCGGACTGGCCATGCCCCGAATAGTCGAAGCGCAGGAAACCAGCGCCGCGCGCCTCGGCCCAGGGAGCCAGCACGCTGGCCTTGGTGCTCACCATGTCCGACTTGAAGCCCGACATCCAGACAAGGCCAGGAACGCCGGCGCGGGTCCCCTCTGATTTCAGATAGGCGATCCTGCGGAGTGGACCGCCGCCGGCTTCGACATCGAGGAATTGCGCGGAGCTGCTCATATCTCTATTACGGTGTTCGTGATCGCGGGGTTTGTTGGCCGCCGCAATCTGCCACGCCGGGCCTGCACTGCCAACGTCTCTTCGGCCATTCTCACCCATGCCCGGAAAACCGACCATTCTGCAAGTCATCCCCACGCTCGGTACAGGCGGGGCCGAGCGCACGGTGATCGAAGTCGCGGAGGCGCTGGCGTGGGCGGGCGGCGAGGCGCTGGTGGCGAGTGAAGGCGGGCGGCTCGAAGGCGAGTTGGCCGCGGCGGGCGGCGAGCTGATCCGTTTTACGGCGGCGGCGAAGAACCCGCTCACCCTGCTCGCCAATGCCCGGAGGCTGGAAAAGCTTATCGCGGAGCGCCATATTCACCTCATGCACGCGCGAAGCCGCGCGCCCGCATGGAGCGCCCTGATCGCAGCGAGGCGCGCCGGTATTCCATTCGTCACCACCTACCACGGCATTTACAATCAGAAGAGCGTGCTGAAGAGCTGGTACAATGGCGTGATGGCTCGCGGCGACGTCGTGATCGCCAACTCGCATTACACCGCAGGCATCGTTCGCGCCCGGCACGGAACGCCTGAAGGGCGGCTGCGCGTCATCCATCGCGGCGTCGACTTGGCGCGTTTCGCGCCGGACACCGTCGGGGCCGACCGTGTTGCCGCGCTGCGCGCACAATGGGGCGTGGATGCGAACGCACGGCTCGTCGTGCTCGCGGCCCGTCTTACGCGCTGGAAAGGCCAGCATGTTGCGATTGGCGCGGCGGCGCTTCTGAAAGACAGACCTGAATTCGGCGATGTCGTCTTCATTCTGGCCGGCGACGATCAGGGACGCGCCGGTTATCGAGGGGAACTTACATCGCGTGTCGTTGAGCTTGGGCTTTCAGGGCGCGTGCTGCTGCCTGCCCATTGCGACGACATGCCGGCTGCCTTCCTCGCAGCGTCGCTTGCGCTTGTCCCGTCGATCGAAGCGGAGGCATTCGGGCGAATTTCGGCCGAAGCGCAAGCAATGCGATGTCCGGTCATTGTCAGCGATCTTGGCGCGTTGCCTGAAACCATAGTTCAAGGCGGCTCGGATGCGGTGGCAACCGGCTGGGTATTCAGGGCGGGCGACGAAGCTGCCCTTGCCGACCGCATCGCCATGGCGTTGTCCCTGCCGCCCGAACTGAAGGCTGCCACCGGCCTGGCTGCGCGCGAGCATGTGGCCGCCCGTTTCTCAAAAGCGGCGCTCCAACGCGAGACCTTGGCAATTTACGACAACTTGCTCGATAGTAAGCTTGCGGAGGCGTTCAACCAAAAATTATCGGAATATGAGGATTTTATGCCATCCCGGCGCAGAATTCCGGTTTAGTTTATTTGCTCTCGCCTGTAATCCTCTTGACTTGTCAAGACGGATTATTGATCCTAATTCCACGACTAGGGAGTTGGAAACACTCGAAAGCGTCGCCGGTAAAGGGCGCACATGGGTGACTATCGTATCAACTATTGAGGAGAAGAACTCATTCGTAGACCATTTAAATCCGAGCCAACCAAGGACGGTCCCCGGATCAACGACGCGATCGTCGCCCGGGAAGTACAGCTCATTGACGAAAGTGGCGAAAACCTGGGTGTCATACCGAAACGCGAGGCATTAACGCGCGCTGAGGAAGCCGGGCTCGATCTTGTCGAAGTCGGAAATTCTACTCCGCCAGTCTGCAAGATTATGGATTTCGGCAAATACAAATATCAGGCTCAGAAGAAAGCTTCTGAGGCCAGGAAGAAAACGAAGACCGTTGAAGTCAAAGAAATTAAGCTGCGGCCGAATATCGACACGCATGACTATGATGTAAAGCTCAAGTCGATGAAGCGTTTCTTCGACGAAGGCGATAAGGTGAAAGTGACGCTCCGATTCCGCGGGCGCGAGATGGCGCATCAGGAAATTGGGATGCAGCTCTTGCTCAAAGTGAAGCAGGAGTTTGAGACATTTGCGAAGGTGGAGGTCGAGCCCAAGCTCGAAGGGCGTCAGATGATCATGATCCTCGCGCCACGCTAGAGTTTTACACGCGTTCGCGAGAGCGCTTTCGGTCCGCCTAAAAGAGCGCCGAGCCACCTGAAAAGGGCCCGGCGCTTGAGACCGCTAAGATTAGATGTTGCCGATGTTGAATCCCCGCAGAGCCGATATGTGGATCGACGGGCAATGCGAGGCAACAAAGTGACAAAACGCAGAAACCGGACACCCCAGCGTGCCGGAGCTTTCTGTTTCGGCCACCTGCCTTATGTCATAGCATAAAATTAACATCCCGTAAGGCTGAATTCACGCAAATCGCGCGAGCGGACCCCGCTCCACGCTTCCACTTGCGCAGGCGAGCTTTTGCACGTAATTTGCGGCGCATTGAGCCGCCCGGCGTAGGGCATGCCGTGGCGGCTCTTAACGCTTCTCCAGCAAGCGCAGAGAAAAGATGCCGGCCAATGTGCCGGCCGATCGATTTTGAAAGGAAGCAAAATGCCCAAGATGAAAACCAAGAGCGGGGCGAAAAAACGCTTCAAGATAACGGGAACTGGCAAGGTGCTCGCCGCGCAGGCGGGCAAGCGGCACGGCATGATCAAGCGGACGAAGAAGTTCATCCGCCAGGCGCGTGGCACCAATGTGCTGTGTGACGCCGATGCGGGGATTGTGAAGCAGTTTCTGCCTTATGGCGACTGACTCCACCCCAATTTGCCACAGCAATTCTTGAAGGAGCATCGCCATGTCGAGAGTTAAACGGGGCGTCACCTCGCACGCCCGCCATAAGAGCGTTCTGAAGCAGGCCAAGGGCTTTTACGGGCGCCGTAAGAACACCATCAAAGTCGCGCGCCAGGCCGTCGAGAAGGCCGGACAATACGCCTATCGCGACCGCAAGGTCAGAAAGCGTAATTTCCGCGCACTCTGGATTCAGCGCATCAATGCCGCCGCCCGGGAAATCGGATTGACCTACGGGCGATTTATCGACGGCTTGAACAAGGCCGGCATCGAAGTGGATCGGAAGGTTCTCGCGGACCTCGCCGTCCATGAGCCGGATGCGTTCAAGGCGCTGGCCAATAAGGCGCAAGCGGCCGTTCAGGCGGCCTGACCACCGTTCCCATCGATACGGGTGAAGAGCAGGCCATTCTTGCCTCGGAGGCGCACGGTCATACCGGCGCCGGCCGGGCGATAAATCCTTTGGAGAGGCTCATGGATGCGGTAGCGGCGGCATCGGAGACCGACCTTAATAAGCTTGAAAGCGATCTTCTCGCGCGCGTCGAGAAGGCTGCCGATCTGGCTGAACTCGAAAGCCTGCGCGTCGGTGCGCTGGGCAAGAACGGCAGCGTTACCGGACTGCTGAAAACGCTCGGCAAGCTGCCTCCGGAGGAGCGGCGCGGTTTCGGCCAGGCGGTCAATGCGCTGAAGGAACGCGCGAGCGACGCGCTCGACGCACGCAAGGCGGCGCTTCAGGATATTGCGCTCGCCAAGCGTCTCGAAACCGAGCGCGCCGACATCAGCTTGCCGGTGACGCTTGGCCCCCAGGCCGAGGGTCGCATTCATCCGCTCAGCCAGGTCTGGGACGAAATCACCGCCATCTTCGCCGATCTGGGCTTCGCCGTCGCGGAAGGACCGGACATCGAGACGGACGACTACAACTTCACCAAGTTGAACATCCCGGAGGAGCATCCCGCCCGCCAGGAACACGATACGTTCTATCTCAAGCCCAAGCCCGACGGATCGCGGCTCGTGCTGCGCACCCACACAAGCCCGGTGCAGATCCGCACCATGCTGGCGCAGAAGCCGCCGATCCGCATCATCGCGCCGGGCCGCGTCTATCGCAGCGACAGCGATCAGACGCACACGCCGATGTTCCACCAGATCGAGGCGCTGGTCATCGATGAAGCGACCCATATGGGCCACCTCAAATGGCTGATCGCCGAATTCTGCAAAGCGTTCTTTGAGGTCGATGAATTGCGCGTACGGTTGCGCGTTTCACACTTCCCGTTCACCGAGCCGTCGATGGAAGTCGATATCGGCGCGGAAGCGATCGGCAAGCCCGGCGAATGGCTGGAAATCGGCGGCAGCGGCATGGTGCATCCCAATGTGATCGCGGCCTGCGGTCTCGACCCGGAGCAGTATCAGGGCTTCGCCTTCGGCTTCGGCATCGACCGCATGGCGATGCTGAAATACGGCATCCCCGATCTGCGCGCCTTCTTCGGCGCCGATCTGCGCTGGCTGAAGCATTACGGCTTCCTGCCGTTCGACGTGCCGACGCTGGCGGGCGGCCTGTCCTTCTGAAGCAAAAGCGGCTTGCCGCGCCGCTGTCACATAAGAATAAGAACAGGGCGTTCCCATGAAATTCACGCTCAACTGGCTCAAAGACCATCTCGATACCAAGGCGTCCGTGGCTGAAATCCATGACGGGCTTATCCAGTGCGGTCTCGAAGTCGATGGCATCAAGAACCCGGCGGAGACGTTGCAGGCCTTTACTATTGCGCGCGTCGTCGAGGCGGTGCAGCACCCGGACGCCGACAGGCTGCGGGTCTGCAAGGTCGAGACCGGCAAGGGCGTGGTGCAAGTCGTGTGCGGGGCGCCCAACGCTCGCGCCGGGCTGATCGGTGTGTTCGCGGCGCCCGGCGTCTATATCCCAGGCACCGATTTCACGCTGGGCAAGGCGAAGATCCGCGGCGTCGAATTGATGGGAATGCTGTGCTCGGAGCGGGAATTGCAGCTCTCCGACGAGCATACCGGCATCATCGAGCTGCCCGAGAGCGCGGGCGAGCATATTGGTGAGCGCTACGCCGATGTGATGGGCATCGGCGATCCGATGTTCGATGTATCCATCACGCCGAACCGGCCCGATTGTCTCGGCGTGCGCGGCATCGCGCGCGACCTTGCTGCAGTGGGTCTGGGCAAGCTGAAGAAGGAAGACGAAGGGTTTGCGGGCAAAGGCAAGTTCGCCAGCCCGATCAAGATCGCGCTGAAATTCGACCCAGCGGCGGCCGATGCCTGTCCGGTGTTCGCGGGCCGCTATATCAGGGGAGTGAAGAACGGCCCCTCGCCGGATTGGCTGCAGCAACGACTGCGCGCCATCGGCTTGCGCCCCATTAACGCGCTGGTCGATGTGACGAACTACATCACCTACGACCGCTGCCGGCCCCTGCACGTTTATGACGCCGATAAAGTCGAGGGCGGAATTCACGCACGGCTCGGAAAGACGGGCGAAAGCTTCCGCGCACTCGATGGCAAGACTTATGAGGCCGACGAGGAAACCTGCGTCATCGCCGACGATGCCCGCGTGCTCGGCTTCGGCGGCATCATGGGCGGCGAGGAGACCGGCTGCAGCGATGCGACGATGAACGTGTTCATCGAGTCCGCCTATTTCGACCCCATCCGCACGGCACGAACCGGCCGCAAGCACGGCATCCACTCCGACGCGCGCTACCGGTTCGAGCGCGGCATCGACCCGCAATCGGAGCGGCTTGGCATTAACCTCGCCACCCAGATGATCCTGGAGATTTGCGGCGGCGAGCCGAGCGAGATCGAGGTTGCCGGGAAGGAACCGGACCGAAAGACCGTGATCGCCTTCGACCCGGCACGGGTTGAAAAGCTGACGGGGCTGAAGCTCAAGCCCGCGGAGATCACCGGCACGCTGAAGAAGCTTGGCTTCGAGATCGAGGGCAGCGGGACAAAGCTCACCGTGAGTGCCCCGAGCTGGCGCCCGGATGTCCATGGCGCCGCCGATCTGGTGGAGGAGGTCATCCGCATCGTTGGCGTTGACAATGTGCCGGTGACGCCGATGAGCCGTGTCGCGGGCGTGTCCAAGCCGGTGATGACCGAGGGACAGAAGCGGACCGCCCGTACGCGGCGCGTGCTCGCAGGACGTGGGCTTATCGAAGCGGTGACGTGGTCGTTCATCCCGCGAGGCGACGCGGAGCATTTCGGCGGCGGCCAGCCGGAGCTGGAACTCGCCAACCCAATATCGAGCGAAATGTCGGTGATGCGTCCGAGCTTGCTGCCGGGCCTGATCGCCGCTGCACGTCAGAACGCCAATCGCGGCTTCAACGATATCGCCCTCTTCGAGGTTGGCCAGATCTATCGCGGCGACAAGCCGGAGGACCAGCTCATGGGGGCGTCGGCCTTGCGCGTCGGCACGGCGAAGCTGACCGGTAGCGGCCGGCATTGGGACGGTGCGGCCAAGCCCGTCGATTTGTTCGACGCCAAAGCGGATGCGCTGTCGGTGCTCGCCTCGCTGGGCCTTGATCCAGCGAAAGTGCAGATCGCGCGCGGTGCGCCGGAGTGGTTTCATCCCGGCCGATCGGGCATGATCCGCCTCGGGCCGAAAAACGTGCTTGGCCATTTCGGCGAATTGCACCCGCTGTCGCTCAAGGCCATGGATCTGGATGGCCCGGCCGCCGCTTTCGAATTGTTCCTCGACGCCGTTCCGGCGTCTCGCCGCAAGGGCAGCATCAAGCCCCCCCTGGACGCGACCGACCTTCAGCCGGTGCGCCGGGATTTCGCCTTCGTGCTCGCCTCCGACGTGCTGGCGGGCGACGTGCTGCGTGCGGCGCAAGGCGCTGATAAGGCGCTGATCGCCAATGTCGTGGTGTTCGACATTTTCGAGGGGCCCAGCCTTGGCCAAGGCAAAAAGTCCCTGGCCATCGAAGTGACGCTGCAGCCGCGCGAAAAAACGCTGACCGACGACGACATCGAAGCGGTGTCGTCGCGCATCGTCGCGGAGGTGAAGAAGGCGACGGGCGGCGAAATCCGCGCTTGAATCATTGCTGCCGGGAGTTCGGCACAACGTTACGGCACGTACCGTTCGCATCCTCCGATGGATTAAAGTCGGGGCCACGATTGAAATGTTCTTCACCGCGAGCCACCCAATTGATTATGCAAGAACCAGCTCAGCCTCACTCATAGTTCTATTCGGGATCAATTTGCCTCGATCTAGCGTAGCGCGTGCTCATGAATGACCTACCGAAAACCCGGCTGGATCAGCTTATGACCATCAGAGGCTTGGCGCCGACACGGTCCCGTGCACGCGATCTCATCAAGCGTGGTGCGGTGCTGGTCGGCGGCAAAGTGGAGAGACGCGCGGGTGTCAATTTGCCGGCACGCGCGGACATCGCCGTCGCCGAGGATTGGAGCGGCTACGTCTCGCGCGGGAGCCTGAAGCTCGCGGCGGCACTCGATGCCTTCGGCTTCGACCCGCAAGGGCGGGTAGCACTCGACATCGGCGCATCGACCGGCGGCTTTACTCAGATGCTGCTGCGGCGGGGCGCGCGACGCGTTTATGCCGTGGATGTCGGAAGCGGTCAGCTGCATCCAGACATTGAGGGCGACAGCCACGTCGTCAATCTCGAAAATACCGATGCGCGGCGGCTTGATTGCGCTCTGATCCCAGAACCGCCTGGAGCCATCACGGCCGATGTCAGTTTCATTTCCCTGACAAAGGCGATGCCGGCTGCGCTCGCTCTTGCTGGGCCGGATGCCTGGCTCGTCGCGCTGGTCAAGCCGCAATTCGAAGTGGGCCGTGAGGGTGTAGCCAGGGGCGGCATCGTCAGAAACGAGGCCCTCCGCCGGCAGGCGCTCGAAACGGTCACCGGATTCTTCCGCTCGCAAGCGGGCTGGCGGGTAGAGGGCACGTTGCAATCCCCCGTCGAAGGGCAATCCGGCAACATCGAATATCTGCTAGGCGCCCGCCATGCGCCTTGAACTGACCGTCGGCCGCCTCGGGGCTCAGGGCGACGGAGTTGCGGAGACGGGCGAGGGGCCGATCTTTGTGCCGTTCGCGCTTCCGGGCGAGCGCGTTGTCGCAGACGTCGAGAAGGGGCGCGGCACACTACTCGATCTCCTGCGCCGATCTCCGGAACGGGCCGAACCGATCTGCCGTCATTTCGGCATTTGCGGCGGTTGCGCACTGCAGCATCTCGAAAGGCATGCCTATCTGGAATGGAAGCGCGGGCGTGTGTTGGATGCCCTGCGGATGGAGGGGATCGATACGCTCGTCGAGCCGGTGCGCGTCTTCGGACCGCATACGAGACGCCGCGCGGCCTTTGCGGCGGTCAAGTCCGCAAATAGCCTAGCGTTCGGTTATCGGCGGGCGCAAAGCCATGACATCGTCGACTTGTACGAATGCCCTTTGCTGCTGCCCAGTTTCGAAGCCGCGCTCCCCGCACTGCGCAGCCTCGCTGATACCTTGCTCAGACCTGGCGAGGCACGCATCACGGTGACAGCTTGCGACAATGGGCTTGACGTCGATATCGAGGCGGTTGCGGGCAAATTGCGGCCGTTCACCCCGGCACATGGCAAGGCAGCCGAAATGGCGGGCATCATCCGCCTGACGACCGTCGGCGATCCCCTTTTTAGCATCGCGGTGCCCCGGGTGGGCCTTGCAGGCGTTGCCGTCGAACTGCCGCCCGGCGCCTTCCTGCAAGCGTCCAGCGAAGCTGAAACGGCAATGGCCAACATCGCTATGGAAGCGCTCGGCAAAGCGCGCAAGGTGGCCGATCTATTCTGCGGGTTGGGCACTTTCAGCTTCGCCATGGCGCGTCGCGCGAGCGTGACGGCGGTCGAAAATGACCGGGCGCTGCTCCTCGCGCTAGACGCCGCATCGCGGCGCGCGCAAGGCGTCAAGCCGATCCGAACGCTCGCCCGTGATCTGATGCGCGAGCCGCTGTCGGCGGCCGAACTTAACGCGTTCGACGCCGTGCTGTTCGATCCGCCGCGGGCCGGCGCCTTGGCTCAGGCAAGCGCGCTGGCGAAATCCCGCGTGCCGAAGGTCATCGCCATGTCTTGCAACCCCGTAAGCTTCGCCAGGGATGCCCGCGTCTTGATCGATGGCGGCTACACGCTGCAACGTGTCGCGCCGATCGACCAGTTCGTGTTTTCAGCCCACGTCGAGCTGGTGGCTATCTTCGCGCGCAAATGAAAACCCCGCCTCGAGGGGATAGAGGCGGGGTTCGAATCAACCGCGCCTAGGCGGCCTTAAGCGGAAACCGCGAGCTTCTGCTTCTCACCTTCGATCGCGCGGCCGCTCTGGCTCGGCTTGCTGATCTGAATGGTGCGCGGCTTCATTGCCTCTGGAATTTCCCGCTTCAGGTCTACGTTCAGGAACCCGTTCTCAAGCGTTGCGCCGCTGACTTCGACGTGATCAGCGAGGCGGAAACGCCGTTCGAAATTGCGGGCGGCAATGCCGCGATGCAGGAATTCCCGGTCCTTCGTCTCGGCTGTTTTTTCGCCGCGAACGGAGAGGGTGCCTTCCTTGACCTCGATATTCAGGTCATCGCTGGAGAAGCCGGCGACCGCCATGGCAATGCGGTACTCGTTCTCGTCCAGGCGCTCAATATTGTAGGGCGGAAAGCCGTTCTCGCCATCGGTGGCGGAAAGCTGCTCCATCAGCGACGCAAGGTGGTCAAAGCCGATGGACTGACGGTAAAGCGGGGTGAGGTCGAACCTTCTCATCACATATCCTCCTGATGAAGCGACATGAATCTGCCTGCCGGTCTGGCCAGGCATTTTCTGCAAAACGCACCCTATTGTGGCGTGCAAGCAATGAGATAGGCGGCCAAAAGGCTGTTTCAAGAGGCCTGCAAGTCGGTGTTTTAAAATTTTGCGTGAGCGCCAGACCGGCTCAGCTTATGCTCCCGCGCGCAGCAGGGAGACACGGCATGGAGCTTATCGGCATAGCGCGCAATCCGGTGCCGAACGGCGCGGTGCCCGGCAGTTTTGTCACTCGTGACAGCTTTAAGATCCGCTACGCTCTATGGCCACGCACGGCCGACAAGCGGCTCGGGACGGTATGCCTGTTCGGTGGGCGCGGCGAGTTCATCGAGAAATATTTCGAGACGATCACCGATTTGCGCCGCCGCGGCTTCGCGGTGGCGACGATGGACTGGCGAGGTCAGGGTGGTTCTGACCGGCTGTTAAAGAATCCGCGCAAAGGCCATGTGGAGGATTTCGCCGACTTCGACAGCGACTTGAAGCAATTCATGAACGATATTGTGCTGCCCGACTGCCCGGCACCCTTTTATGGCATGTCGCACTCCATGGGCGGTCACCTGCTGCTGCGCTCGGCTACCACCAAGGTGTGCTGGTTCGACCGTCTTATTGTTAGCGCGCCGATGATCGACATCGCGCGCGAGATCACCCGGTCGCCCGCATTGCGCTATTATGTCGAGGCCATGGTGATGCTCGGCTTTGGTGATCTTTACGTGCCGGGCGGCAAGCCAGAGCCTTGGGAGCTGATGCCGTTCGAAGAGAGCAGTTTAACCAGCGATCCCCTGCGCTATGACCGGGTTCGCGACGTGCTGAAGGCGGCGCCCTGGCTCAGTCTTGGTTCACCCACGATCGGCTGGCTGCATTCGGCGTCGCGCTCGATCATGCACATCAACGGCTTCGGCTTCGGGCCCTCGATCAAGGTGCCGCTGCTCATCATCGCGGCGGGCAATGATACGGTGGTGTCAACCCGCGCGATCGAGGCGTTTTCGACGCGGGTGAAGATCTGCAAATATCTCGTCATTGCGGGCGCCAAGCACGAAATCCTCCAGGAGCGCGATGAGATCCGCGATCAGTTCTGGGCCGCATTCGACGCGTATGTACCGGGTTCGAACCGGACAATGAGCGAAGGCCACCTTGGTCTTTGAGCGAGCATTGCCGTCCCTTGCGGGATCGAGACGTCGGGTTATGGGCTACCACCTATGTTCTCTGTTTGTGCTGTTTTTCGATTGACGACTTCACCCGCAATTCCCTAGAACATAGATAGAACAAAGGCACATGAGTTCCCCCACTCAGCCGATGTTTCCCCGTCACGGAGCCCCCCTCCTCCGCTGACACATTGAAGAGAGCAGGCAGGGTTAAAAGCCCCCGAAAAGCTTCTGCGCAGCTGCGTATCGAGTGCTGCCCAAGGCTAAGCCCGAAATTCATCTTCCCCCGGATGAACGGGCGTTCCCCGCGCCCTGCCTGCTCCTCTTCATTTTTCCCGTCCGCGAGAAGCTTCCCTCATCCCAAACCACGCAGCTGCCATGCGTTTGCAAGGTGGCGCAGGTTGCATATCTCCTGTGATACGCTTGGCAATTGGAAGATGAAGGAACAACGTGGCGGACATATTGATTATCGGCGCCGGCATTACCGGCCTCTGGCAAGCGCTGACACTGGCGCGCGAGGGTCACAATGTCCAGCTCATCGAGCAGTCTGCCGATCCGTTCGCCGCCGCCGCAAGCCGGCTGGCCGGTGCGATGCTGGCTCCCTATTGCGAGAGCGAAGCCGCTGAGCCGTTCATCGCGGCGCTGGGCCTCGAAGCGATCGGCTTGTGGCGCGAGGCCTATCCCGCAATGAGCCAACAAGGCAGCCTCGTGCTCGCTCCACCGCGCGATCTTCCCGAACTGGCGCGCTTTGCCCGGATGACCACGAATTTCGAGCGCGTCGGCGGCGACCGGATCGCCACTCTGGAGCCCGCTCTGGCCGGTCGCTACGGTCAGGGCCTCTTCTACCCCGCAGAGGCGCATTTGGAACCCGGCGACGCCATGCGTGCCTTGCTGGCGCGCGCGCGGGAATCCGGAGCAAGCATCGATTTCGGCGTAAGCTGGGATGGCGAAACCTCGGCCGCATTCGATCACATCATCGACTGCCGCGGCATCGGCGCCAGCGACGAACTCCCGGCGTTGCGCGGGGTACGCGGCGAGATGCTGGTGATCGAGACGGACGAGATCACCCTGAACCGGCCGATACGGCTCCTGCACCCGCGCATCCCGTTCTATATCGTCCCCTGGCCCGGCAACCGCTTCATGCTGGGTGCAACGCTGATCGAGAGCAGCGATCGCCGCCCCGCGACGGTACGCTCGGCGCTGGACCTGCTAGGGCTGGCCTATACGCTGCACCCGGCTTTCGGCGAGGCGCGCATCGTCAGCTTCGGCGCCGATGTCCGCCCCTCCTTCCCCGACAACGGGCCGAAAATCGTCATTCGAGGTCGGCATATCCTGGTGAATGGCCTGTACCGCCACGGATTTTTGCTTGCCCCTTCTCTTGCGGCGCTGGTCGCACATTATATAAGGGATGGTACGATGCGCGAGGATGTGTTCGTTGAGGATCATGGTGAATGGCCAGCCGCAAGAGACCGGCGCCCGCAATCTGGCTGAGCTTTGCGCCGCGCTCGGCTATGGCGACGCGAAGATCGCGACGGCGGTGAACGGTGAATTCGTGCCTGCCCCGAGCCGCGCTGCAACGGCGCTGGCCGGAGAAGACCGCGTCGAGATCGTCGCACCGCGGCAAGGTGGATGAACATGGTTGAGTTTTACGGCGAAAGCTTCTCCTCCCGGCTCGTTCTCGGCAGTGCGCTGTACCCCTCTCCGGATATCTTCCAGCGTTCGGTAAGGGCCGCCGGCGTGGAGATCGTCACGGTTTCGCTGCGCCGCGAGGGCGCGCGGGAGCGGGCGGGCCAGCAATTTTGGAGCCTGGTGCAATCGCTGGGTGTGCGTGTGCTTCCCAACACCGCCGGATGCCGCACGCCAAAGGAAGCGATCGCCACCGCCATGATGGCGCGCGAGTTGTTCGAAACGCCTTGGATCAAGCTGGAAGTCATCGCCAACGACGACACGCTGCAGCCTGATCTCTTCGGCCTTGTTGAAGCGGCAGCCAGCCTGACGCGCGAAGGCTTCAAGGTGTTCCCCTACACCACGGAGGATCTCAGCGCGGCGGAGAAGCTGCTCGGCGCGGGCTGCGAAGTGCTGATGCCGTGGGGGTCGCCCATCGGTTCGGGGCAGGGGCTGAACAATCCGTCCGGGCTGAAGACGCTGCGCGGTTATTTTCCTGGCGTCCCGCTTGTCATCGATGCCGGTCTCGGCGCGCCTTCCCATGCGGCGGCGGCAATGGAGCTTGGCTACGATGCGGTGCTGCTCAACACTGCCGTGGCCAAAGCAGGCGACCCGGTGAACATGGCTGTTGCCTTCGCCAAAGCTGTCGAGGCTGGGCGCGCCGCCTTCGAGGCCGGGCTAATGCCGCGGCGCGACATGGCCGTGCCTTCGACGCCCGTGGCGGGAACGCCGTTTTTCGAGTTCGGCAATGGTTGATAGATTTTATCCGATAGTTCCGGACGCCGCCTGGGTCGAGAGGATTGTCCCGCTCGGCGTCAAGACGGTGCAATTGCGCATCAAAGGCGCCGGCCTCGACCAGGTTCGCGCGCAGATCGCTCGAAGTCTCAGAATTTGCGCCGCGCATAACTGCCAGCTCATCGTCAACGATTATTGGCGCGAAGCGATCGACCTCGGCGCCGAATACGTCCATCTCGGTCAGGAGGATCTCGCCGACGCCGATCTTCTCGTGATTCGCGGGGCTGGGATCAAGCTCGGCATTTCCACTCATACACCGGAGGAACTACGGATCGCGCTGGACGCCGAGCCCGACCATGTGGCCCTCGGGCCGATATATGAAACGACGCTGAAGGCGATGAAGTATCCGCCCCAGGGATTGGACCGGATCCGCGAATGGAAAGGCCGCATCGCCTGTCCGCTCGTCGCCATAGGCGGCATAACGCTGGAGCGCGCTCCCGGCGTCTTCCAGGCTGGTGCCGACAGCATCGCCGTCGTTACGGACATTGTCGGCAACCCGGAGCCGGAGCAGCGGGTTTCTGCCTGGCTCGCCGCGTCATGACGCACACGGCTGGTATTTCATGACCGGCCGCTAGCCGAGCGTCAGAAAGTCGATTATCCTTTACGTGGGGCTAAATGTATTTCCGGGCAGTTTATAATCATGGCGTACCGCCTGAAGCCGGGACGGCAAATCAGCAAGAGCGTAAGAAAAATCGGCACGGAGCAGATCGATCGCGTGCTGGCCAAGTTTTCGGCCAAGAACGGCAGAGCTACCGCCGTTCACGAAGCCCGTAAGGCGATGAAGCGGCTGCGCGCCCTGCTTCATTTGATCAGGCCGTCCATGCAAAAGGGCGCATTCGCTGCAAATGAGGCTCGTGTGAAAGCCATCGCGCGCGTTCTTTCTGGCGCTCGCGATGCTCAGGCGATGCTCGAAATGGTGCGCAAGGTCGAGAGCCTGGGCGGCGCAGCGAATGTAGCACCCGTTTCGGCGTCCTTGCGCGCTCACCTGCAAGCCAAATGCGCCGAGGCAGAGCGTCGCCTGGATGGATCGGGCGCCAATCAGCTACGCAAGCTGCTGAAGGATGCGAAGGTCTCATTTTCCCAGCTTTCCCTCGAACAGGATGAATTCGAAGTCGTCGCGGCGACGCTGGAAAAGGACTATCGAAAGGCGCGCCGCACCTTCCGCCGCGCTTATCGTCTCAGCGAGGATGAGGCGTTTCACGAATGGCGCAAATATGTTCAGCGGCATTGGCGGCAACTGCTGCTGGTGGCGCCCAGCTGGCCGAAAGCGATCCGGCCGCACATCGCCCTGGCGCGCAATTTGTCTGAGATTCTTGGCGAGGATCACGATCTGTCCGTGCTTGGCGGGATCGTTGAGGCCAATGCCGATGAGCTTGGCACCAGCGACGCAATCGAGGCTTACCTTTCATTGTGCCGCTCGCGTCAGACCGAGCTGCGAAAGATCGCGCACGATTTGGGCGCGAGGCTTCTGGCTGAGAAACCCGGCTCGCTCGCGGGGCGTATCAGCGTTTATTGGTCGACTGCGGAGAATTTCGACGACGAGGATGATGCCGCTGATCGGAGCGGGAACGTCATTGCCTTGAGCCGCTGACCTGGTCAACGCCGTTCGCTGCGAAATCGAGCGGCAGCGCCGTCGTGTATTTGATCTGCTCCATGGCAAAGCTTGAGCTCACATCGTTCAGCTCGATGCGCTCGATGAGCTGTTTATAGAAGCGGTCATAGCTCTCTATGTCCGGCACGGTGACGCGCAGCAGATAGTCGATCTGCCCGCTCATTCTGTAAGCCTCGACCACCTCGGGGAAATCGTGCAGCACCGCGTGAAAGCGCTCGAGCCAATCCATATTGTGCTCGCTCGTAGTGATCGCGACGAAAACCGTAACGCCCGCACTCACCTTTTTCGGGTTCAGCAGCGCTACGCGGGCCTCGATGATGCCCTCCTGTTCGAGCTTCTGAATTCGCCGCCAGCATGGCGTCGTCGACAGCCCCACCTCCTTGCCGATCTCGGCAACCGAGATGGTGCAGTCTCGTTGCAAGATGCGCAGGATTTTTATATCGACCGCGTCGAGCATACGCCGTGCCCTTTAGCAAAAAATTGCGCCGGTGGTAAGTATCTGACTGGAGAATAGGCCACGTGCCGTGCTCTTGCCAGCTCATTTGGATTATTTTTCTACTCGGCGATCCCCGTGCGCTGAGCTCTCGTTCGTTTCTTATGGCTAACCCATCAATCGTCTCACTTCCCCGCGTAGATAGGGCAGAAGCTCTGCCTCATACCAAGGATGACGCTTCAGCCAATGATTGTTACGCCAGGATGGATGCGGCATCGGCAGAAATTTGATCGGGTTTGCGTCCGCGACATAGGAACGCCAGTTGGCGACGGTTGCGGTCAGGCTCTTCTCCGCGCGGTTTCCCAGGTGCCAGCGCTGGGCGTATTGGCCGACGAGCAGCACCAGCTCGAATTTCGGCAGAGCCTCGAACAGTGTTTCGCGCCAGGCCGGAGCGCATTCGCGTCTCGGCGGAAGATCCCCACCGCTCGCATCCAGCCCCGGAAAGCAGAAGCCCATCGGCACGATGGCAAGGCGGCGCGGGTCGTAGAACGTCTCAGGCGTTACGCCCATCCACGCCCTCAGGCGGTCTCCGGACGGATCGGTGAACGGCGTGCCCGACGCATGGACGCGCGTGCCGGGCGCCTGACTGCAAAGGCACAGCCGCGCCGTCGAGCTGACGCGCAGGACGGGACGCGGCTCGTGCGGCAAGGGCGCGCCGCGCGGCTGCTCGGTGCAAAGCCGGCAACTGCGAATACGCTCAACCAGCGTGGCAAGCCGTTCGTCCACCGTCGCTTCTTCTGAAAGATCCATTGGCTAAAAATCAATGACCATTCCGTCGTCGGCGGGTGTGCAGCGGCTCCGGTCCACATCGCCTTGGCGAGCGAGCATGGCATCGCTCATATGGGTGAGCACGAGCTGTTTCGCATTGATGGCGTCAAAATGCTGCGCGATCGTCAGGTAGTCGAGATGCATCGAAAGCCTATAGTCATATTGATAGCATTCGATGAGATAGAGGTCGGCATCCTTCCCGGCGTCGATGACGTTGTCCGACCATCCGGCGTCACCCGAAAACGCGAACACCTTTCCGTCCACCTCATACCGTAGCGCATATGACGGCGAGCCGGAATAGTGGTTCACCTCATAGGGTGTAACGGCAATGCCGTCCAGGACGCGACCCACACCCTTATCGAGTTCGATGAAATTCAGGTCGAATTTACGGTCCATTTCCAATGATCGCGGATAGAAGACCTCGCAGGCGAGCCGAAATCGCGCTTCCAGACCGGGGGGGCCGACCAATGTGAGAGGCTCTTTGCGCCCGGCGGGGAAAATCGCATCGAGCAGCAGAAATGGAAGGCCGCCCATATGGTCCCCATGCAAATGACTGATGAAGATCGACGGAAAACTGTTGCTGGACAACCCGGCCCGTTTGAGCGCGGGGAGCACGCTGGGACCACAATCGAGCAGGAAGCGCGTCTGGCCGCTTTCCACGAGGTAGCAACTCGGCAAGCGCCCACCGGAGCTGAAAGCATCGCCACAGCCGAGGATTGTCAGACGCATGTTGCTTCCATGTATCGGCTCATTGAACGCTATGGAAATAGTCCTGGTCGCAAATCTGGTGGCTGTCCATCATTGCTAGGTAGAGGATAGGTTTTCATAAACCGCGTTACAGCGGATCACCACAATGGATGGGACATTAGATTTTTTCTCCACGCGGTGTAAATAAATATCGCTATTTGGTTACATTCGATTTGGGCGTTGTGGCTTCATTGGCCGTGTGGGAAATTCGACCCCCGAGGTGCCGCTCCGCAGTAAGGATCATCCGATGAAAATTGTCGAAATCAGGGACGCCGTCGTTCCGATCGCCTCCGAGATCCGCAACGCTTTCATCGACTTCAGCAAGATGACCGCAAGCGTTGTGGCTGTGGTGACGGATGCGGTGAGGGACGGCAAGCCCGTCGTTGGCTACGGCTTCAATTCGAACGGGCGCTATGCGGCAAGCGGCCTCTTGCGCGAGCGCTTTCTGCCGCGCCTGAAGGAAGCGGAGCCGGAAAGCCTGTTGTCCGATGCGGGCGACAACCTTGATCCGCATAAGATATGGCGGACGATGATGACGAACGAAAAGCCGGGCGGTCACGGTGAGCGATCGGTTGCGGTCGGCACCGTGGATATGGCTGTGTGGGACGCCGTGGCAAAGATTGCCGGAGTCCCGCTCTACAAGCTGCTTGCCGAGCGTCACGGCGACGGCACGCCTGATGAAAAGGTCTTCGTCTACGCCGCTGGCGGCTACTATTATCCCGGTAAGGATGACAGCGCGCTTGCCGACGAAATGCGCCGCTATCTCGATCTCGGCTATTCTGTCGTGAAGATTAAGATCGGCGGCGAGAGCCTGGCCGACGATTTACGCCGCATAGAGGCGGTCATCGCCATCACCGGCGCGGGGAAGAAGCTCGCCGTGGACGCCAATGGGCGCTTCGATCTCGAAGCGGCAATCCGTTACGCCGAGGCTTTGGCTCCCTATGACCTCTTCTGGTACGAGGAAGCCGGCGATCCACTGGACTATGCCCTGCAATCCGAACTTGCCAAGCATTATGACAAGCCGATGGCGACGGGTGAAAACCTCTTCTCGCATCAGGACGCGCGCAACCTGCTGCGTCATGGGGGTATGCGGCCCGACAGAGACTGGCTGCAATTTGACTGTGCGCTATCCTACGGCCTCGTGGAATATATGCGTACCTTGGCTCTGCTGCCCGAATACGGCTTCTCCCCGCGCAATTGCATACCGCATGGCGGGCATCAGATGTCGCTCAACATTGCCGCCGGGCTGCATCTGGGTGGCAATGAGAGCTATCCCGGCGTATTCGCGCCGTTTGGCGGTTTCGCCGACGGCATCCGGGTGGAAGACGGCTATGTGCGTCTGCCGGATGCGGCCGGCATCGGTTTTGAGGAAAAGGCGGCGCTGATCAGCACGATGCGCGAGGCGACTGGGACATAGGACGCGCCGCCAGTTTGCCGGCATGGTCACCGGGCTGTCCGGGTAGCCAATCCCAATGGCGCGGCACTTCGGCGCGTCGCGTCGGCCGCTGACACAAAATACTCGCGAGCTAATCTGTCTTTGCGACGGTTCGCGCCACGCGCGGCCGGAAATAGGCTACGCCATTTAAGGTGATGGCCCCCACGAAATAACCCACGCTCGGAGTGAAGGCATAGGAGGTTTCGGCGACGATAAGGCTGGAATTCGCCTCGGTCAGGCGCTGGCCCCCGGGTAAGGGATATACGGATCCAACGGCCGGCGTGCCGGAAGGGTAGGTCCACGCCACCGTTGCGCTGGTGTTTGTCGCGTTCGCCACCACGCTGATGATGCGCAGCGAAAACGGCGCCGTGCGATAGGGTTTGACGATCTCGGATGCGACAATGGCAATATCCTGAAGCTCGGCATTGCTGATCGAGCTTTCCTGGGAGATGAGATCGGAGACGGTGCTGGCGGCATTGCTGATTTTCCGGTTGACGCTGAAGGCTTCGCCAAATTCGACCAGTCCGATGAACAGCAAGACCATTATGGGGAAAATCAGCGCGAATTCGATCAGCGTGACGCCTTGTTCGGATCGCTTGAAGCGCTGCGCCGCACCGTGAAGCCGCATCCATCGCCGCACATTTCCGCTCAAGATCTCATCCTCGGACATGCTCAGTTCTCGGGGAACGGTTCGTTGCGGAAGGCGGCAGAAGCCTGCAGGAGCCTGTCGCCGCCGGCCATGTTCGCGATGCTGTAGCTGCTGAGCGCATTGATCAAAGGCCAGCGGTAGAAGGTCGATACCAGCACGATCGAGCGGGGGCCGCCAGGGCTGAAACTCATGCTGTCCTTGAGTTCGCCGTCGGCTTCGAGCGGGGCGGGCGGGCTGTTCTGAAGCTCGGCGAAGCTGTTGAAGCTGCGCACATCGAGCCGCAGATCGGCGTTGCAGCGTGACAGCAGCACCACCCGGTTGCAAACCATCGTTTTTAAAGGCAGCTTCGCCGCCACTCGCCCTTATTTGTCCAGTCCGGATCTGCCGCGCTGCGTCGGCCGTGGCATTTTCGAGCTCAAATGTGCCCCAGAATACGAAGCCGACTTCGAAAATGCCGAAAAGGATGACGAAAAATGGGATGATTATCAGCCCGAACTCGACCAAAGTCGCGCCGCGCTCGCCTCCGATGCCGCCAAGCCGGGCGCGCAAGCGGCTGAACCCGATGCCCCGATAGGCGCATCGCCGCAGCAGGCCGGCCTTCGTTGCGACACTCTTGAACAAGCGCTTCGTCCCCCAGTCCTTTCCTGTAATAACGTCAAGTTTGCCATAGCGCAACGATGCTTGCGGCTTCCCGGCCGACTGCGGTCGCGAGCACACACCTTTCAGGCGGAGTTGGCAACACATGCGCTTTGAATTATGTGTTTTGGCACATTATGGTATGTTTCCGCTGGTGATCAGCCTTTGGGGGGCTAAATGTTGGGCATTACAACCCGGACGATCCGGCGCTTTGCGCGTGAGGATCGAGGCGTCGTTCTCATCCTGTTTCTGCTTGTCTTCGTTCCGCTGCTCCTAACTGTCGCTATCGTCATCGACTTCAGCCAGACGCTGGTCGTCAAGCGCCAGCTCACGAGCGCAGTCGATTCAGCGGCCCTGTCGCTTGGCACACTGCCTGAAATCCAGGACGCCGCCGCTCTGCGCGACAAGGCGGACGCCTATATCACTGCGCATTATCCAGAAAAAGCCATCGGCACGCTGAGATCGGATCTCACCTCCGCTGTGCGCAACGGAGACATGGTCAGCGTCTCGGCGACGGCGGAAGTTCCGACCGCTTTTCTGGGCATCACCGGCAAGGACAAATGGACGGTTACCGTCAATTCGAGTGTGTTCCGCCGGGAGAACAAGCTGGAAGTCGTGCTGGTGCTGGACAACACCGGATCGATGGCCGGGAACAAGCTCACATCAATGAAGGCCGCCGCCAACACCATGGTCGATACTCTTTTCGGCCAGGATCAGGTGTCCGACAAAGTAAGGATCGGCGTCGTACCCTTCGCGAATGCGGTGAATGTCAACGTGCCGGCGACGACGGAATGGCTCGATGTGGCCAATCCCGCGCCGCTCAATTGGTCGATCATATCCGACTTGCAGAGCCGCCCGAATAGAAGCGTGATGAGCCTTTTTGGCGGGATCCTGACAGAGCCGTGGAAAGGCTGTGTGCGTGCGCGGAGCGACCCTTACGATATCCAGGACACGGCGCCAAGCGCTGGGAACAACCAGACCCTGTTCACGCCCTATTTTGCGCCGGATGAAGGTTGGGTGGATGTTCGCAACGGCAATAATTTTGTGATTCTCAATCTTCTCGGCTTACCCGTTGCCAACGTCCTGAAATATTTCATTCCAAGTGTGCGCCTCGGCGGCGGCACGCCGAACTACAAATGCGGCGAGCCGGTTCAGCCGCTGACCAATGACAGGGCGACGATCACCTCACGCATCAATGCCATGAGGGCGGACGGGAACACCGTCATTCCGGAGGGCTTGGCATGGGGATGGCGGCTGCTATCTCCCGGCGCGCCGTTCACCGAAGGTGTGCCCTATAGCCAGCAGGATGTGATCAAAGCCATCGTTCTGCTTACCGATGGCGAAAACAGCGTGCAGGGAAACGGCTCGTTCGGCTCATACTTCACCGCTTACGGCTACAAGAAATATTCCCGCGAGCAATAATCAGCTTGGCGCGAACGCGAATGGCACGCTTGATACCAAGACGACGCAGCTCTGCAACAACATCAAGGCTGATAAGGACGGCGATCCCAATGACAAGGATATTTTGCTCTACACGATCATCTTCAACGTGAATTCCAACGCTATTCAGACACTGATGCGGAATTGCGCGACGGACGAAGGAAAATTCTTCAATTCTCCCGATGCAGAGGATTTGCAGGGCGCGTTTCAAAGCATTGCCGTCGGACTTAACGAGCTCCGTATCGCGAGATAGACCCGGCGCGAGCGGAGGTGAAAACGCCCACATTGGCAATGGTGTCGGCGCCTTTCTGCTCCGGCTTTAGCATCGAGCCTTAATCCGTGCGGCGAGGAACGCTGCGGAAATGGGGCACCGGCCCGCTGCCATTGTTGGGGCGTTCGGCATCCTTGGCGTAGGGACCGCGGAAGGTAATCCTCAGCGATTGAATATCATCGCGGGCAGCCGCGGCCGAGGCCGTCGCCGAGACCGGATAAAACACGACATCGGCCCTGGCGCCGCCAGAAAGGCTGACGCCAAAACTTGTCTCCAGCACAACGGTCGCGAGCGCAACGCCAGGTTCGCCTTTGACGATCCGGGTTTGCTCCCGGAAATAATCGCTGAGCCATTTGCGCAGAGCCCAGATCGGTGCTTGCAAGCTTCAGGCCCCTACAGTCCAGCTCGTTCGTCACGATCTGCTGCATCGTAAAGGATGCGGTGGTCGTGATGGTTTCGGTGGATTTCACGCCGAAATTGAGCGACGGCGTCAACCCGCCGCCAGCAAAGGGAATGACCGCCGCTTTGCCGCTGACGCCCGCTTCGCGGCCATTGACCACTTTCAACGTGAGATCGATGCTGGTCAGCTTCCGCGGGATCGATCTGCAGACGCCGCGATCCGGTATCGGGCGTGCTCGACATAAAAGCCGCTCAGCTCGCATTTGAGGCCGTTGATAACGTCCGAGCCACAGGAATGGTCGCGGCATCGTTGAAGTTGGGCATGCCCGCACAGGACACCAGCGGCCCAATAAGAATGGGCAGCAGCAACTTTTTGGCCCGCTTGATCGCCTGCAACATAAAACTCGAACTCCGCCAACCGCCGTCATAGGCTACCACGCATCATGACAGTCTCGCCTGCCGGCCTCAAAATCATGGCGTCCAAGGGCACACAACAGAATCTGCCCGTGAGCGGCTAGGAAAACCACAAGGCGTGCCAGCCGCCCGTTGCAATCACAAGCGGCGCGCATGCCAGGTGGAGAATTCAAAGGTAAGCGGGCGCGCCCGGCATCGGGAAGCGGGTCTTGATGCGGCGGAACAGCGTGTCGCGCACTTCGCGATAGGCGTTGAGGATCTGCTCGCGGCTGCCCATCGCGGCGGTCGGGTCGATGGTGGGCCAATATTCCGCGTCAATAGCCTGGGTGCGCGTCATCTCCAGCGCCTGGTGATGCGCTTCCGGCGACAGGCTGATGACCAGGTCGAAAGAGCTGTCATAAAGGTCGGCGATGGCCTGGGGCGTATGCCGGGACAGGTCGATGCCGATTTCCTCCATTACGGCGACCGCGAACGGATCGGCTTCACCCGCGCGCACACCCGCCGATTCCACATAGATCTGCTTGCCCGCCAGATGCCGCAGGATCGCCTCTGCCATCGGTGAGCGTACCGCGTTCATGTTGCAGGCAAACAGCACGGCTGTGGGCAAATCCGCTGCTGGAGGCGTCGCATCCAAGGAGGCTATCCCTTCCAATGCAACGCGCAGATCAGGGTAAACAGCCGTCTCGCCGTCTCGAAATCCGTGGTGATCTTGCCTTTCAGCCGCTCGATCAGCAGCCGGCTGCCTTCGTCATGAAGGGCGCGGCGGCCCATGTCCAGCGCTTCGATGCGGCTGGGCGGCGCCGTCTTGATCGCTTCGTAATAGCTCTCGCAGACGAGGAAATAGTCCTTGATCAGTTTGCTGAGCGGCGACAGCGACAGCACGAATGTCGTCAGGGGCGACCGTTCCTCGCTGAGAATGTCGATCGACGAGACGTTTTTCCACGATCGCCAGCCGCAGCCGGTACGGTCCCGCCGTGCCGTCATCGAGAGAGAATTTGTTGTCCTCCAGGATATCGAAGATCGCGACTTGGCGCTCGTGCTCGACTTCGGCAGTATTGCGGTCGATCGAAGCCTCGTCGAGAGCGATGTCGATGATGAGGCTGCTTTTGTCTTGCGGTTCGTTTGCTGTGTTCATCCAAGCGTTCCTGAGGCGTCGCATCCCGGCTGCCGCCCGGTCGCCGGGCCGCTCGTCGATGGCGGCTCTATAGCAGATCGCGCCCGGCGTTTGTTAGACCGGACGCACCTGTCCCGCCCCGTATACGCAATATTTGAAGCTGGTAAGCTGCTCCACGCCGACCGGACCGCGCGCATGGAATTTGCCGGTCGCGATGCCGATCTCGGCGCCCATGCCGAATTCGCCCCCATCGGCATATTGGGTGGAGGCGTTATGCAGCACGATGGCGCTGTCCACTTCGCGCAGGAAGCGCGTGGCGGCGGCCTTGTCTTGCGTCACGATCGCATCGGTGTGCTGCGAGCCGTAGCGGGCGATATGGGCGATCGCAGCGTCGAGGCCAGGAACGGTCTTTACCGCGATGATGGCGTCGAGATATTCCGTGCTCCAATCCTCCTCCGAGGCGGTTTGACGCGAAGGATCCGCGGCGCGGGCGGCGGCGTCGCCCCGGACCTCACAGCCCGCCTCGATCAGCGCGCGAATCAGCGGCGCGAGATGTGTCGCCGCGCAGGCCTCGTCGACGAGCAGTGTCTCGGCTGCACCGCATACGCCCGTCCGCCGCATCTTGGCGTTTACTGCGATATCCTCGCCATGGCGAGATCGGCCGCGCTGTGAACATAGACATGGCAGATGCCGTCGAGATGCGCGAAGACAGGCACCCGCGCCTCTTGCTGGACGCGGGCCACAAGGCTTTTGCCGCCGCGCGGCACGATCACGTCGATCGCGCCATCGAGCCCGGCGAGCATCATGCCCACCGCGTTCGCGGTCGGCGCTGTCGACGATCTGGATCGCGGCCTCGTCGAGGCCCGCTTGCCGCAGTCCCGCGACCAGCGCCGCGTGGATCGCCCGGCTGGAATTCATCCCATCCGAGCCGCCGCGCAGGATCACCGCATTGCCGGCCTTGAGGCAGAGGCCACCGGCATCGGCGGTAACGTTCGGGCGGCTTTCATAGATCATGCCGATGACGCCCAGCGGCACGCGCACGCGCTCGATGGTGAGACCGTTCGGGCGCATCCACGCGGCCATCACATCGCCCACCGGATCGGGCAGTTCGGCGATCTCCTCCAGCCCCTGCGCCATGGCTTCGACGCGAGCAGGCGTGAGCGTAAGCCGGTCGATGAATGAGCCGGCGCGGCCTGCTGGCCTGCGCCGCCTCGACATCCCTGGCGTTGGCGGCAAGGATCTGCGCATCGAAATTGCGCAGCATCGACGCCATGGCGAACAGCGCGCCATTCTTGGCATTGGTCGATGTCAAAGCCAGCGTGGCCGCCGCGGCTTTCGCCGCGCGGCCGATTTCGCGCATCTGGCCGGCGAGGTCCTGATCGTCGGCCATCTCCTGCTCTCGGCATGCTCACGATGGCCATGTCAGCTCCTGTTCAGCGCCATGTCGTCCCGGTGGATCATTTCCGAGCGGCCACGGTAGCCTAAAATGCCCTCGATTTCACCGCTCTTGCGGCCGATCAGGCGTTCGGCGTCCCGCGCGCATAAGCGACCAGTCCGCGCCCCAATTCGTGGCCGTCCGTATCCTTGATGACCACCGCGTCGCCGCGATCGAAGATGCCCTCGATCCTGGTGACGCCAGCCGGCAGCAGGCTTTTGCCGGCATCGAGCGCCGCCCGCGCGCCTGCATCGATGGTGATGATCCCGCGCGGCTCCAGCGATCCGGCGATCCAGCGTTTGCGCGAGACTACCGGCGTCGTCGATGCGAGGAACCATGTGCACGGCGCGCCTTCGCCCAGCGCGCGCAGCGGGATTGGAAATCTTGCCGCTGGCGATAACCAGATTGGCGCCCGCAGCCACGGCGATCTTCGCCGCGACGATCTTCGTGACCATGCCGCCGCGCGACAGCTCGCTGCCCGGCGTCGCCTGCCATGGCTTCGATCGCGGGCGTGATTTCCTCCACCACATCGAGCCGGCTCGCTTGCGGGTCGAGCGCAGGCGGGGCGGTATAGAGGCCATCGATGTCGGAGAGCAGCACGATGCAGTCGGCGCTCATCATCGAGCCAACCCGCGCGGCGAGACGATCATTATCGCCATAACGGATTTCGGCCGTCGCGATGGTGTCGTTCTCATTGACGACCGGCACGGCGCCCAGCGCCAGCAACGTCGAGATGGTGCTGCGCGCGTTGAGATAGCGGCGGCGCGCCTCGGTTTCGCCGAGCGTCAGCAGGATTTGCGCCGCATTGATGCCGCGCTCAGCAAACATCGCCTGATAGGCGCGGGCGAGCGCGATCTGTCCGACGGCGGCGGCCGCCTGGCTTTCCTCCAGCTTCAGCGGCCCGGCGGTAAGCCCCAAAGCGCGCGGCGCCCGAGCGAGATCGCGCCGGACGAGACGATGATGATTTCGCGTCCCTCACGCTTCAGCCCGGCAATATCGTCCGACAACGCCGCGAGCCATTCGGCCTTGAGCTTGCCGCTGTCTTTTTCCACGAGCAGCGCCGAGCCGATCTTCACGACGATCCGGCGCGCGCCGCTCCATTCCTTACGCATATGTCCAGCCCAGGAGTTGATCACTCGGCATGGCGATAGTGGCACGAGGACTGGGGGCGCAAGGCAATTATCAGCTCAGAGCTCTTGACATGCAAGGAGAGGCAATGCATGTATTTAACCGAATAGTTTAAAACTAATTGGTTAAATACAAGATGGCCACCGACCGTCTCAGCGCCACACTTTTCGCCCTCGCCGATCCGACGCGACGCGGAATTCTCGCGCAGTTGGTGACGGGCGAGGCCAACGTGAAGGAGCTTGCTCAGCCCTATCAAATGAGCCTCGCGGCCGTATCTAAGCACCTGAAGGTGCTCGAGAGCGCGGGGCTGATCTCACGCGGCCGCGAAGCCCAATGGCGGCCTTGCCGGCTCGAAGCCGCGCCGCTCAGGGACGTTTCGGAGTGGCTGGAGGCGTATCGCCGCTTCTGGGACCGCAGCCTGGACGGCCTCGCCGATTATTTGAAGGTCATACAGTGCGACGGCTCCGAGCCGGGCGAATGAGCATCGCTGGCGCAGCAAGCTCATCGTGAGCAAAAGGAAAGGCACTTCTGATGCATGCACTGACTGAACCGCTCTCCAAGGACGAGGCCGTCATTGTTATGCGGCGAACCATGGATGCGCCACGCGAACTGGTGTGGATGGCGTTCACCACGCCGAAACACGTCATGCAATGGTATGGCGGTCACGGATTCACCAATCCTGTCTGCGAGATGGATGTGCGGCCCGGAGGCCGTTGGCACCATGTCATGCGCACGCCCGAGGGCAAGGAATTCACGTTCGATTTCGTGTTTCTGGAGGTGGTAAAACCGGAGCGGCTTGTCTGGCAGAATGCCAATCATGGCAAGCGTCCGGCCGGAGGTCCGCCGACTTGCGTGAACACCATGACGTTCAAGGACCTGGGCGAACGGACCGAGTGGCAGCTCGTCGCTCGCTTCAATTCGATTGCGGAACGCGATGCCGCCTCGCAGATGGGCTTCAGCGAGATGGTGGATCAGGGCAGCGAGAAACTGGCCGAGGTGCTGAAGACGCTTTGAAGACTGCACGCTTCCGTCGGCGCCAAGGCGCCGGCGGAATACCGCTGTTAATGAGGGGATGTCCGCCCGGCCTGCACCGAGGCCGGGTGCGCCCCTTAGAGCTTTTCCGGATTGCTAGGGACGACTTTGACAAGTTTTCCGCGCGGCTTGCCGGTCGCCTACGTTGATGAGAACGATGTCCGCGCCCTCTTTTTCGTAGCGGGTGCACGGGTTATTCGGCAGCTCCTTCCAATCGATGCATACCGTATTGTCCTTGATCGTCCACGGCCCATGCCAAATTGCGCCCTTCGGGGTCTTGAAGGTCGCTGCGCCGTCAGTGTTATAAAAGATGATCCCTTCACCCGTGCCGGCTTGGACGGTATTGAGCGCGAGGTAGGCCGTATTCCCAGATATGAGGGTTTTGATTTCCGCCCCGGTCATTTCGGCTGCTTGCGCGGCCGTGGCAACACCAAGACCCAAGGCCAAAACAATTGACAACCTATGCATCCGCGATCTCCTATCCCGATGAGCCATGGCGTTCGCCCGTTAAACCTATTCAGTCGCCGATTATATCAAATGGCAAAGACGCCAATTTCACCTCCCCCAAATGGATGATACGCAGGGAGGATTGAAGGCGCCGGTGCTTTTTTTCGGACGGGACGGGTCTGCGAACATCGCGTAGTGCGCTGCATGACGCGTTCATGGCCACGCACGCGGACGGCCAATCGCTTGGCGCCAATCCGGCCTCGATTTTGGTGGCTTATGGCTTGACCTCATCATTGCGTGCGGCGCGCAGCACCTAAGGGTCGGCGGGGACTTCGTGTCGGTACCATGCTTGAGGGCGAGAACTCACTTTCGTGATTTGCGAGCGGCATAACGCTCGTCCCGAGCTGCTTTTCGTTCTTTTTCGAGAGCGGCTTCGCGCGCTGCGGCCAAAGCGTCTTCATGTGCTTTATCAGCGGCCCGTTGAGCCTCTTCCGCCGCGGCGCGCAGCTTCTCCGCGGCCTTTGCCTCTTCGCGTTTTGCGGCGCGCGCCTTGCGAAGCTCGGCCGCGGCCATTCTAACGGCTTGTTTTTCGAGTTGGGCCGGGTCGTCTGCCGAAGGCCGCTGCTCGAATTTTTTTAGATTATCCTGTTTCGCCTTTGCCGCTGTATTCAGCCGCTCGGCAAATCCCTTTGCCTTGAAGTCCTTCATCTTATGCAGTCCGATCAAATGGAAGCCCGCCGAATTTGCAGCACTCTGTCATGTTGGCGACCTTCGTTACAAGGATAGAACCCTAGCGTGCACTGCTAACGGGGAAGGCTCTCACGCCCATTCGCTGTGATAGTCTTTCCCGCCTGCTGCTCGAAATCCAGGTCCTCGATCTTGCGCCCACGGCTGGCGATCTTGTCGGTGGAGGTGAGGATTTTCTCCACATCGCCGCCAAGCAGGCCGAAATGTTTCTGGAAGTCCAACACCCGCTCCTTCAGCCGGCTCACATCCATCATCAGCATGCCGACCTCGCGTTGAATGAGGCCAGCCTGCTCGCGCATGCGCACGTCCTTCATGATGGACTGAATGGTCTGCACCGCCAGCATCAGCATGTTCGGCGACACGATCACGATACGGGCGCGATGCGCTTTCTGCAACAGGTCGGGAAAATGCTCGTGCAGGTCTGCGTAGAAACTTTCTGACGGCACGAACATCAGCATGGTGTCCTGGGTCTCACCGGGCAACGCATATTTCGCAGCGATGTCGTCGATATGCTTGCCGATATCGATGCGCACGCGCCGAATCGCCTCCTTCCGCAGCAGATCGTCATGCGCGGTGCGCAGCGCCTCGAAGGCCTCCAGCGGAAATTTGGCATCGACGACAATGCCGGCGGACGAGCCCGGCAGATGAATGAGGCAATCGGGCCGTTTGCCGTTCGAGAGCGTCGCCTGGAAGGTATATGCATCTCGCGGCAGGGCGTCCTGGATGATGGTTTCCATCCGCAATTGGCCAAAGGCGCCGCGCTGCTGCTTATTCGCCAGAATATCCTGCAGCGAGACGACCCGCGTCGAAAGCTCGGTGATGTTGCGCTGTGCAGTGTCGATGACGGCGAGGCGTTCGTTCAGCTTCGACAGATTTTCCGAGGTCTTGCGCGTGGTTTCCTCCAGATTGACGCCGAGATTCTGGCTGACGCGGTCGAGCCGTTCGTGGATGGCGCGGCCAAGCTCGGCCTGGCTGCTCCCTGCGACTTCCGCCATGGTCTGCAGCCGGCCCTTCAGCGCAGCGACTTCCATTTCGAACAGGTGCGCCTCGGATTGGCGCAGCACCGCCTCTCGCGCGCGCTCCCGGCCGTTTCGCCACACAATGATGATCAGAGCCAGTAGACCGGCCACGGCAATAGTCGATATGATCGCGAAGACCAGAAGCGGGTCGATGGCCACACCGCCGACAACCCAATGCTTTGCTATCTCCATAAACGGCCCCTTCACCCCACGCCCCCGCACCTTAAGGTGATTCTTTGACGAACGAAACGCGAACGGGTTTAGTGTCCAAAGCAGATAAGCGTGTCATTGACCAAGCGCGGTATTCCGCTTATCTGACGGCCATGGCGAAGCTTCCGATCATTCTTTTCCCCGATCCGATTCTGCGGAAAACCGCATTGCCGGTGGAGCGTGTCGATGCAGGGCTGCAGCGGCTGCTCGATGATATGCTTGAGACGATGTACCGCGCGCCTGGCGTCGGGCTCGCCGCGCCGCAGGTCGGCATTCCGCGGCGGCTTTTCGTGATGGACCCCTCGCGGGACCAGGAACCCGCCGCGCCGCGTGCCTTTCTCAATCCGGAGATCGTCGCGTCGGGCAATGAAATGCGCGTATATGAAGAGGGCTGCCTGTCGATCCCGGAGATGTTCGCGGAGGTCGAGCGTCCGGCCGCCGTCGTGGTGCGCTATCTCAGCCGTGAGGGAGAGATGCGGGAGGAACGGCTCGAAGGCCATGCCGCCACGATCGCCCAGCACGAAATCGACCATTTGAACGGCGTTCTCTTCATCGATCATCTGTCGCGGCTGAAACGCGACGTACTGGTGCGCAAATTTCGCAAAGCGCGCCGGGACGAAACATCGGCATGATCCTCTGAGTGTTCCGGTTTTCGTTCCGGGCAGACCAGTGTAGTCTCAGTCCTTGCCGGCCTTTGGGAGCCGGCCTCCATTCCGGTAGGCTGCGAAGCATGGCTCCATTGCGTGTCATTTTCATGGGCACACCCGATTTCGCCGTGCCGGCGCTCAGCGAGCTCGTGGTCACCGGCCATGACGTGCTGGCCGTCTACACTCAGCCGCCAAGGCCGGCGGGGCGAGGCATGGCGGCGCGCAAATCGCCCGTGCATCATTTCGCTGAGGAAGCTGGCATTCCGGTCTTTGCGCCGAAATCGCTGAAGAAGGCCGACATCCAGAACGAGTTCTACGCCCACGACGCCGACGTTGCCGTTGTGGTCGCATACGGCTTGATCCTGCCAAAGGCCATCCTCGAAGCGCCACGCTTCGGCTGCCTCAATATTCACGCCTCGCTGCTGCCTCGGTGGCGGGGAGCGGCGCCGATCCAGCGCGCGATCATGGCAGGCGACCCCGAAACCGGCATCGTCATCATGCAGATGGATGAAGGGCTCGATACCGGTCCGGTTTGCATCGGCGAACGGATGCCGATCGGTCAGGACATGACGGCCGGAGAGCTTCACGACGAATTGTCGCTGAAGGGAGCCAAGCTTATCGGGCGCGGGTTGGAGCGTCTGGGGCAGGGGCAGCTTAGCTGCCGGCCGCAGCCGGCGGAGGGGGCCACTTATGCCGCCAAGATCACCAAGGAGGAGGAGCGCATCGACTGGACGTTGCCGGCAATCGAGGTGCACAATCGCATCCGAGCCTTGTCGCCCCGGCCGGGCGCGTGGTTCGAGGCGCTGCTTTCGGGCCGGCTGGAGCGCATCAAAGTGCTGCGGTCGATCGTCGTTCCCGGACGCGGTGAGCCGGGGCGGCTGATCGACTCGCAACTGACCATCGCCTGCGGCCAGCACGCCATCCGTTTCACTAGGGTGCAGAGGGCGGGAAAAAAGCCGATGCTCGGCGCAGAGTTTCTGCGCGGCTTCCCGTTAGGGCACGGGACGCATTTCAGCTAGAGCACGATCGGGAAAAGTGGGAACGGTTTTCCCGAAATGGTGTGCAAATTCAAAGAGGCTGGACAGGCCTTGACCGATCGTGCAGCCGCCGGCGAGGGCCCCGCCAAAAACCATGAGCGAAGCACCGA
The DNA here is from genome assembly GCA_963731855.1 of uncultured Alphaproteobacteria bacterium. Taxonomy (GTDB): domain Bacteria; phylum Pseudomonadota; class Alphaproteobacteria; order Rhizobiales; family Rhodomicrobiaceae; genus R-RK-3. Next base: position 256,182 of record CAVSXH010000013.1, read on the forward strand.
GAAGATGCCGTTGCATTTCCTGATGCGCGTCGAATGCCTCCCAGCGAGAAATCGCGCGCAACCCGTGGAAAGCTTCAGGCGCGGCCGGACGTTTCTTTTTCAGTATCATCCTTATCGGTGCAAAAAATCTCGTAAATCAGTTCGATCATGCGGCGGACATCGTCGTTGGCGAGGCTGTAGTACATGGTTTTGCCGTCTCGCCGGGTCTTGACGAGGTCGTCAGTTCGAAGACGCGCTAATTGCTGCGAAACAGTCGGCTGGCGAAGCGCAAGAATATTTTCCAGATCGGTAACAGAACGTTCCCGCTCGGCGAGCAAGCATAATAGCAACAACCGACTCTCATGGGAAAGCGCTTTCAGAAAGTCGCTGGCGCCTCTTGCCCGTTGCATCAACCGCTCCAATTCCGGGGAGTAATCAATTGAAGGGCTGAGGGTCTGTTCTGTATCTGGCGATAAAATGGCTGTGTGTTTTGTCATAGTGTAACTATGTTCACGCTCTGATCGAAGGCTCATCCACACCGGCAAATGTCTGTCAGACACTGTTGTAATCGGCTCCGTCAGGCCGGGCGCGGCGCGAAGCCCGCAGCTCGACAGGCCCGCTTTCCCACACCGCGCGAACCCGCTGATTCTAACATTGATGTATGCAGCGGATGAGCGGATATATACGTGGACCAGTGCGGTTTACCACATCATTTTACGATTTTATCACGGCTGCGGCAAAATTTGTCACATTCGCTGAGCAGTGCATGGGCTTAGAACATCTGTCCTGAGCCGGCACATCCGCCTTGCGGTTGTTGCCGGTTGAAGCACAGGCTTTCGTCTTTAATGTCGCCGTGCGCGTGCCTATAGTGTGGCCATGACACAGACCATCGCACGTGAGTCGCAGCAAGCGACATGTCCCGAACCGCAGCCCGTTAAGGCCGGCGACCGGGTCTATCTGATCGACGGCTCGACCTATATTTTCCGCGCCTATTTCGCCATGTTCAAGGCTGCTCAAGCGCGAGGCCGCAGTTTCACGCGGTCGGACGGCACGCCCGTCGGCGCGGTGATGACGTTTTCCAACATGCTCTGGAAGATCCTGCGGGAAGGCATCGACGACGGTAAGCCGACGCATCTGGCGGTGATCTTCGACCATTCGGCCGAGACGTTCCGCAATGCGGTCTACGACAAATACAAAGCTAACCGGGATGCGCCACCGGACGAACTGGTGCCGCAATTTCCGCTGATCCGCGAGGCGGTGCGCGCCTTTGGGCTATTGCCGATCGAACTGGAAGGGTACGAGGCCGACGATCTCATCGCGACCTATGCGAAAGAGGCCGTCGCCGCGGGTGCGCATGTGACCGTGGTCTCCGGCGACAAGGATTTGATGCAGATCGTGGGTCCTTCGGTCGCGATGTATGACCCGATGCCTGGCAATGAGCGGCGCATCGGTCCGGATGAAGTCCGGGCGAAATTCGGCGTCGGGCCGGAGCGGGTCGTGGATGTGCAGTCGCTCTGCGGCGATGCGACCGACAACGTGCCGGGCGTGCCGGGGATCGGCATCAAGACGGCCGCGCAGCTCATTTCCGAATTCGGCGACCTCGACACGCTGCTCGCCAACGCCGCCAGCATCAAGCAGAACATGCGGCGCGAGCGCCTGCTGGAATTCGCCGATCAGGCGCGCATGAGCCGCGAGCTGGTCCGCCTGAAGGATGACGTGCCGGTGGAGGTGTCGCTCGCCGAGACTTGCATCAGGGACGTGGAGCCGAGGCCGCTGATGGCGTTCATGCGGGCGATGGAATTCACAACGCTGACGAAGCGGGTTGCCACCGCATTCGGCGTCGACCTGCCCGATATGATCGAGGAGAAACCGGCGGCTGTTCCCGAAACGCCTTCTCCGGCAATCACGGAAGCGAGCGCGGCGGCGACCGCCAACATGCCTGCCATGCTCGCCGCAAAGCGCAAGGCCGAAATCCGCGCCATTCCTTTCGACCTCTCCGCATACGAGACGGTGACCGATCTGAGCCGGCTGCGCGAATGGATCGCCGCAGCAGTCGAGCAGGGTTATGTCGCGATCGACACGCAAACCACCTCTTTCGACGGGATGCGGGCCGGGCTTGCGGGCTTCTCGCTCGCCCTGACGCCTGGGCGGCGCGTGCTATGTGCCGGTCGCCCATCGCACGGCCAATGAGGGCCTCGATCTGGATGGCACCGGGGGCATTGTCCAGGTGCGATTCGATGAAGCGATGAAGCTGCTTAAAGGGCTCGCGGAAGATGAGGGCGTCCTCAAGATCGGGCAGAACCTGAAATTCGACATCCAGGTTCTGCGCCGCCACGATATCGATCTGGCGCCGATCGACGACACCATCCTAATGTCCTACGCCCTCGATGCGGGCATTGGCCCGCATGGGATCGACGAGTTGTCGCAGCGTCATCTCGCACACAAGCCGACCGCGTACAAGGATGTCTGCGGAACCGGCAAGTCACAGGTGAGCTTCGACCGAGTCAATCTCGCCAAGGCAACCGAATACGCCGCCGAAGACGCTGACGTGAGCTTGCGCCTCTGGCATATTCTGCACCCGCGCCTCGCGGCTGAAGGCGTCTCGGCGGTTTACGAAAGGCTGGAACGGCCGCTCGCCCCGGTGCTGGCCGAAATGGAATTCGCCGGTGTCAAGATCGACCCCGCCATTCTCACGCGGCTATCGGGAGAACTGACCAGATCGTTGGCCGCGATCGAAGCCGAAATCTTCGAACTCGCGGGCGAGAGGTTCAATGTCGGCTCGACGAAACAGCTCGCGGAGATCCTGTTCGGCAAGCTCGGCTATGCGGGGGGCAAGCGGACGGGAAGCGGCGGGTGGAGTACGGGCGCCACTGTTCTCGACGATCTGGCCACCAGCGAGAGCCTGACTGAGGAAGCGCGGCGCTTGCCGGTCAAGCTGCTCGAATGGCGCCAGCTTTCCAAGCTGAAAAGCACCTACACCGATACGCTGCCTGGCTTTATCCATCCCCAAACCGGCCGAGTCCACACGTGCTACGCGCTGGCGTCTACGTCGACGGGACGGCTCGCATCCACCGATCCGAACCTGCAGAACATTCCGATCCGCACGGCGGAGGGCCGGAAGATCCGCATGGCGTTCATCGCCGAAGCGGGCCACAAGCTGATCTCGGCGGATTACAGCCAGATCGAATTGCGGGTGCTCGCCCATGTCGCCGACATTCCGGCGCTGACGCAGGCCTTTGCCGACGATCTCGACATTCACGCCATGACCGCCTCGGAAATGTTCGGCGTGCCGATCAAGGATATGCCGAGTGAAGTTCGCCGGCGTGCGAAGGCGATCAATTTCGGCATCATCTACGGCATTTCGGCGTTTGGACTGTCGCAAAATCTGGGGATTTCGCGCAGCGAAGCCGGCGACTACATCGCCAAATATTTCGAGCGTTTCCCCGGCATCCGCGCCTATATGAACGCCACCAAGGACCGTGCCCGCGCGGACGGCTATGTGACGACGATATTCGGGCGCAAGATCCATTTCCCCGACATCACAAGTTCGAACCGCGCCATGCGCAGCTTCTTCGAGCGCGCCGCGATCAACGCCCCTATCCAGGGCTCAGCCGCCGATATCATCCGCCGCGCAATGATCCGCATTCCGGGCGCGCTGCGATCGGCCGGCATTTCAGCGCGCATGCTGCTGCAGGTTCATGACGAACTGGTCTTCGAAGCGCCCGACGCTGAGGTCGATGCGACGATGGCCGTCGCCAAACGGGTCATGGAACGCGCGGCCGATCCCGCCGTCGCACTTGCGGTTCCGCTCAGGGTCGATGCCCGCGCCGCCTTGAACTGGGACGAGGCGCATTGACCGGTGTGGTGAATTTCAACGGCATTCGTGGACAAAGCATGACAAACGTCACTTCAGTCAGCGATCATTCGGCATGGCGAGCAGTGGTCGATGTGCGTTGTTGCGTGTGGAGGGGGAAATGCAAGTACAACAGCAGCGGAGCACCAACTTTTGGAAGCCGGCCGCGATCCTAAGTTTCTTGCTGGCGATGGCCAACGTTTATGGCCCGGCAATGGATTTCGTGGGTTTGTTTGTCATTGAGGACGCTGATAAGGTCAGGTCGCAGCGTGTGAAGGAATGGCAAGGCCAGTTGCGTGAGCGAAATCTGCAGTGTTTCCTGGAGATGCCGCAGATAAGATCCGTAGTGAATGATCAGGTGGATATTTCATACGGCGTCTGTCCGAACCAGAATGTGCATGTTGCCGTTTACCCTAAGTCCAGCTCCGCATACGAGTACTGGCTGGAGCCAAATGAGAAGCAGCTCGGGGCAGCGCAGACCAGCGCTCTCACCTCCTCGGCTTACGCGGCTACAGCGGCACAGTCCGCGGTCGGCATCCAAGGCGGAAACCCTGATGGGACGACCCGCGTTCAGACGGTTGTCAAGGTCGTTTGCCAGGGCTGGAACAATGCGCAGAATACGCGGTTGGACCGGATCACAAATGAAGGCGGGCAATGCTATTACCAGCGCGTCAGCACGCTGACTGGCATCATCGAGGTGCGCGAACCGATTGGGTGCGAGGTGCAATGCGATGCGGCTGGGAAGCAGTATAATTCCATTAAGCGGTACCAGCGATAGCCGCCGGTCCGTTCGGCCAGCTAAGGTGTAGATGCTTTCGATCGAAGAGATCTCCGAGAATTTCGCCCTCCTGGACGATTGGGAGGACAGGTATCGCTATGTCATTGAGCTTGGTAATGCGCTGGAGCCGCTCAGCGAGGCAGAGCATTCGCCGGAGACCAAGGTTCGCGGCTGCGCCAGCCAGGTTTGGCTGATTTCTCGGAGCGAGCCGGACGGCGCGAACGGCCCGGTTCTGAACTTTCGCGGCGACAGCGACGCGCATATCGTTCGCGGGCTGATCGCCATCCTTCTCGCCATCTATTCCGGCAAGGCGGCGCGCGATATTCTGCGCTTGGACGTCGAAGCGCTGTTTTCCAAGCTGGGACTACGCGAGCATCTCACTCAGCAGCGCTCCAACGGCCTTGCATCCATGGTGGAGCGCATCCGCGCCGACGCTTCGGCAGCACTTGGCAGCGCGCCGGTCTCATGAGGCCTCCTCGACGCCGGTAAGACGTGGCCGGTAATCCTCGGTTCCCCAATGCTGTAGGCGGCGTTTCACTCCCACCGTCAGCTGACCCTCATTCACCAGCCCATAATGACGCGCCAGCCGCGTCAGCGCGATCTGCAGGATGATCTTTCCGGAACGCTGCGGCCAGCCTTCGGTCTTTTCGGCTTCTTCCAAGCCCTTCAGGTGGCAGCACACGTCGACAAGCACGCCCGCTAATTCCGGTCCGACCGCCGCAATCGCGCGCACGACCCGCTGCCGGGCAGCCAGCACGTTGTCGGCAAGCGCCGCCGCGTCGTTCTGCGAGGCGCCATTGCCGGAGCGGCCGGCGGCGGGGTTCCAACTCGCCGTCACCTTGGCTGTCAGGCCGGCGAAGTGATAGTCGGCGCGCAATCGCTCACCCGCCTCGAACTGGAATGCGGCAAGCAGCGGCGCACCGCTCTTGTCCTTGCGGCTGGCTAGCCAGGCAAGAGGGCTTTCGGCATTGTTGACGATTGCCGGACGCTTCGCCCCTTCGAAGTCGATGATGCGCGCTTCCCGCGCCTGATGCTGCGATTGAAACGGCTGCCCGGCCGACAGCGCTCGCTTCAGCCAGCCCAACCCCGAGGCTGATAAGCGATAGCCTTCGGGGCAGGGCTCGACCAGTCCCCGCGAGAGCCATCCGCTCAATTCCGCGCGCGATGCAGTCAAGGCGCGGCCGGGGCGATCGCTGCTCGAAATAACGGCATAGTCTTCCCGTTCATCGGCGCTGTCGGAAAAAGCTTGTCTACAGACCAGATGGCTGCCATGTGTAGCCAAACGACGGAAAACTGCCAATTCTCTGTTATCATTCATTTTTTGGTCACATCATGGTTTACATTATTGGGCAGCGGGCCGAGTGTCGAATATCGCTCCCGGAGATCGGCTCCGCATGGCTGGGTAAGGGCTTCGGCGAGGACTGTCAGCGCGCGATCGATGACTTGGTCGTCGCGAAGGTCCTCGATGACACCACATGCGTGCGCAACGGTGGTGCGATCGCGGCCGAAGAGCTGCCCGACCTGTGTGAAAGAGAGACGAAATGCCACGTGTGCGAGATACATCGCCATCTGCCGGGCCAGTGCAATCGGCGCGGCGCGGCCTCGCGAGCGCAGTGTCTGCGCAGAAATTCGGAGGACCGAGACCACACAGTGTTCGACTAATTTATGGATATGGCTACTATATATTGATGTTTCATGAGCGCCTGCATACAAATTACCGTGCAAGGGGGTGCCTTGCGTCGAATCAGGGAAGTCCATCAAACCAAATCTCCCCAAGAGCTTGAGAGCCAATTGCGACTGTCCAAACGGCGGCGTCATGGACAGTTGCGGCGGCTCTCTTGTGCCGATCGCTAAAATTTACGGCAAAAGTTACAAGCGGGGATAAATCTTCAGCAGAAAATCTCGTCTACAGTGAAAAAAGAGTAAGAGTACGCGAGATGCAAACCAGAATTAGAGAGTTTCGGAAGCTGCGGGGCATGACGCTCAAGGAGCTTGCCGACAAGATCAAGACGACCCCGCAGACCGTGCAGCGGCTCGAAACGGCAAACATGACCGTTTCGACCGATTGGCTGGAGAAGATCGCGCGGGCACTCTTGGTCGAACCGGCGGACTTGATCGGCAACCGCTCCAGCCGCGAGATCCGGCTGATCGGGCGTGTCGGCGAACAGGGCCGGATCAACCGTGTCCTGGATTCGCAAACCAGCGTCATCCATCTCGAGGTCCCCGCGGATAATCCGATCGCCGCGCGGCTCGATACGACGGTCGGCTATTTCGAAGCGGGAACGGTGCTGATTGCCAACCGCCTTCGCGATGAGGACGTCGACAACGCGCATGGCGTCGACTGTCTTGTTGCGGTCGTCGATGGCCCGATTCTGCTGCGTCGCATGATCCGCGGCCGCAATGGCGGCTGGACGCTGGTGCCGCACGATAGCGGCGGCGAGATCCAATATGATCAGACGATCGCCTGGGCCGCAAGGATCATCATGTCGATACGGTATTTTTAAGCGTCCAGCGATCCCCCACCTATCCACAGACGCGCCACCTCGCCCTGACGATCGCTTCAGCGCCGTCATGTCAGCCATGAGGGGCATTGGCAGTCACCGAACCTTCCCTTTGAAGAGCGCTTGAGAGGCGCTTTGCCGGCGAAGGCTTCACGCGCGCGCAACAAAGCCGCGATTTCAGCCTCAATCCTCCGAAAACCTTCACGCAGCGCGAAGCGCGCGCCGTTTGGACCAGCGCGCCGCCAAACGAGCCCGGCGCAATACCACAATACGCACCCGCTGATGACACCGACGGCAAAATGCGTAGAGATGGACATATGAACCATGAGCTTTGGAATTTCTGGATCGATCGGGGCGGCACCTTTACCGATGTAATCGGCCAATCCCCGGGTGGCGTGCTGCATAGCGCGAAGGTACTTTCCGACAACAAGGCGGCCTATCGGGACGCTGCTGTGCAGGGCATTCGCCAGATTCTTGGGCTTGAGGCCGGCGAGCGGGTGCCAACCGGCAGCATCGGCGAAGTGCGGATGGGAACGACCGTCGCCACCAACGCCCTGCTTGAGCGTAAGGGCGAGCCGGTCGCGCTGGTGACGACGCGCGGCTTCCGCGACGCGCTGCGCATCGGCTATCAGGCACGCCCGGACATTTTCGCGCGGCGGATCGTCAAGCCGGATCAGCTCTACGCACGCGTCGTCGAGGTGCATGAGCGGGTGCTTGCCGACGGCGAGGTCGAGCAGTTGCTCGATGAAAGCGAGGTCACCGCCGCGCTGGAGGTGCTTGAAGCGGACGGATTTAAATCCGTCGCCATCGTGTTCCTGCACGGCTATCGCTACCCGGGCCACGAGGCGGCGGCGGCGCGTATTGCGCGGACCATGTCATTCACCCAAGTCTCGGTGAGCCATGAGGTCAGTCCGCTGGTGAAGCTGGTCGGGCGCGGCGATACCACCGTTGTGGACGCATATCTTTCTCCTATTCTCAGGCGATACGTCGCTACAGCTCGACGAAGAGCTGGACGTCGCGCGGACCGGCGCCAGGTGAAGTTCATGATGTCCTCGGGCGGCCTCACCGACGCCAGGCTGTTCCAAGGCAAGGACGCGATTCTTTCAGGTCCGGCGGGCGGTGTCGTGGCTTTCGCCCGAACCGGCGAGGCGGCTGGTTTCGGCAAGGTGATCGGCTTCGATATGGGCGGCACATCGACCGATGTCGCGCATTTCGACGGGCATTATGAGCGCGTGTTCGAAACCGAAGTCGCGGGCGTCAGAATGCGCTCGCCGATGATGCTGATCCACACTGTCGCGGCAGGCGGCGGCTCCGTCCTGCATTTCGATGGCGCGCGCTTCCGTGTGGGGCCGGATTCGGCCGGCGCTGATCCGGGACCGGCCTGCTATCGCCAGGGCGGCCCGCTGGCCGTGACCGACGCCAATGTGATGACCGGCAAGTTGATCCCGGAATGCTTTCCCGCGATTTTCGGGCCTAGCCAGGATCAGCCTCTCGACGCCGACATCGTGCGCGAGAAATTCGAGGCTCTGGCGGCCGAAATCGGCGACGGGCGTTCCGCCGAAGAGGTCGCCGACGGGTTCCTGAAGATCGCCAACGCCAACATGGCTGAAGCGATCAAGAAAATTTCCGTCCAGCGCGGCTATGACGTGACGCGCTACGTGCTCAACGCCTTCGGTGGCGCGAGCGGCCAGCACGCCTGTCACGTCGCCGATGCGCTCGCCATCAAGACGATCCTGATCCACCCGTTTTCGGGGCTGCTCTCGGCCTACGGTATGGGCCTCGCCGACATCCGCGCCGTCCGCCAGAAGGCGGTTGAGGCGCCGTTGGCCGGACCCGTCCTGAACGACATCATCGCGGCCGCCTCGCAGCTCGCCGACGATACGCGGGCCGAGGTTGAGGGACAGAACGTCGCCATGGCGGCGCTGAGGACCTATGTCGCCGCGCATATTCGCTATGCCGGCACCGACAGCACGCTCGAAATTCCTGCCTTCGAGATTTCCGGCGGCGCGCCCGTCGCCGAGGCGGCAAGGTGGATGAGCGTCACTGCGATGACGGGCGCCTTCGAGGCCGCGCACACAGCCCGGTTTCGGCTTCATCGACCGGACTAAAGGTCTGGTTGTCGAGGCGATTTCGGTCGAAACGGTCGGTGGCGGTTCCGCGCTGGCCGAGACGGAGCTGCCGACCGCCGATGCGCCGCTGCCCCAGCCGATGCGCGTTGCACAATTCTTCTCGGCCGGCGCATGGCGCGACGCGGCCGTGTTCAAGCGCGATCAGCTCCGCCCTGGTCATAGGGTGGATGGCCCCGCTCTGCTGATCGAGGATCACCAGACCATCGTCGTCGAGGATGGGTGGCGGGCGGAGCTGACGCCGCGCAACGACATTGTGCTCGCCCGCGCGGTGCCGCTTCCCGCCCGCACCAGCATCGGCACCAGCGCCGATCCGGTCATGCTGGAGATCTTCAACAATCTCTTCATGTCGATCGCCGAGCAGATGGGCGTGACGCTGCAGAACACCGCCTATTCGGTCAACATCAAGGAGCGGCTGGATTTCTCCTGCGCCGTGTTCGATGCGAACGCCGCGCTCGTGGCGAATGCTCCGCACATGCCGGTGCATCTCGGCTCGATGGACCGCTCGGTGGAAAGCATCATCCGCAACAATGCGGTGATCCGTCCCGGCGACGCCTTCGCCATCAATGCGCCCTATAATGGCGGCACGCATCTGCCCGATATCACCGTCTGCACGCCGGTTTTCGACGAGGCTGGGCGAGGCGCTGCTGTTCTGGGTCGCCTCGCGCGGTCATCACGCCGATGTCGGCGGCATCGCGCCGGGGTCGATGTCGCCGCTGGCCCGGACCATCGAGGAAGAGGGCGTCTATATCGACAATTTCAAGCTGGTCGAGGACGGCGTTTTCCGCGAGCAGGCGTTGATCGCGTTACTCGACGGGGGCGAAATATCCCGTGCGCAACGTCGTGCAGAACGTGAACGATCTGAAGGCCCAGATTGCCGCGAATGCGAAAGGCGCTGCCGAGTTGCGCCGGATGGTCGCGCAATTCGGGCTCGATGTCGTCGCGGCTTATATGGGCCATGTGCAGGACAATGCCGCTGAGAGCGTGCGGCAGGTGCTCGACCGGCTGCCCAAGGAAGCGGCCTTCAGCTATGAGATGGACCAGGGCTGTTTCATCAAGGTCCGGATCGCGGTCGACCGGGAAAAGCGCGAGGCGCTTGTCGACTTTACCGGCACCTCGCCGCAGCGCGACGATAATTTCAACGCACCGGAACCGGTGGCGCGGGCGGCCGTCCTCTACGTGTTCCGCGTCATGGTGGAGGACAAAATCCCGATGAATGCGGGCTGTCTGCGGCCGATCCGCATCGTCATTCCGGAAGGTTCGATGCTGTCGCCGAAATGGCCGGCCGCGGTGGTGGCGGGCAATGTCGAAACATCGCAGGCGGTGACGAACTGCCTGTTCGGCGCGCTTGGGAGCCTGTCGGCGGCCCAGGGCACGATGAACAACGTCAACTTCGGCAATGACCGCTACCAATATTACGAGACGATCTGTTCGGGGTCGTCGGCCGGCGATGGTTTCGACGGTGCGGACGCGATCCACACCCATATGACGAATTCGCGGCTGACCGATCCGGAAATCCTGGAATGGCGCTTTCCGGTGGTGCTGGAGGATTTCCACATCAGGCCGGATTCAGGCGGCAAGGGCCGATGGCACGCCGGAAACGGAACCAGCCGAACCATCCGCTTCCGCGAGCGCATGGACTGCGCCATCCTGTCCGGGCATCGGCGGGTAAGGCCGTTCGGGCTGGCGGGCGGCGAGCCGGGGGAGCTCGGCCGCAATAGCGTCCGACGGCTTGATGGCACGATTGAGGATCTGCAGGGCTGCGATCAGACCGTGATCGAGGCGGGCGACGCTATCACAATCGTAACGCCGACGGGCGGCGGCTACGGGCGGCGTTGAAGAGTTGGCGTCGCCCGCGAATTCCGGCGTGCCTCCTGATCTAGGCTGCGGAAATTCCCATTTTCTCAGCACCGCGTTCACGTCGTATGCTTCGTAAATCCTGGAGAAGCTGAGATTGCCTGCTGCGCGGCGAGGCAACGCGTTATTTAGGCGCCCGCTTCGCCAGGATCCGCTGCAGCGTCCGACGGTGCATGTTGAGCCGTCGCGCGGTCTCCGAGACGTTCCGGTCGCACAGCTCGTAGACGCGCTGGATGTGCTCCCAGCGCACGCGGTCGGCGGACATGGGGTTTTCCGGCGGCAGCGCCTTCTGGTTGGGGTGCGCCATCAGTGCAGCGAAAATGTCGTCGGCGTCCGCCGGCTTGGCGAGATAATCGACCGCGCCCAGCTTCACCGCGGTGACGGCGGTCGCGATATTGCCGTAGCCGGTCAGCACGATAGCCCGCGCTTCGGGCCGCATCGTTTTCAGGAGCGCGATCACATCGAGCCCGTTGCCGTCATCCAGACGCATGTCGACGACCGCATAGGCCGGCGGAGCCGACCGGATGAAGGCGAGGCCCTCTTGAACCGTGTCGGCCATGCGCACGTCGAACCCTCGCAATTCCATGGCCCGGCTGAGACGTGTAGCAAAAGATTTATCGTCGTCGACAATCAGGAGCGACTTTTCCTGCGGCAAGACCGCTGCGCCGGCTTGGCTAACCACCTTGAGTGTCTCCTGCATCTGCGCGGCGAGATATAATCATGATTGTCAAGTGTATAAAGTGTCTTATAACAGATCTCGTTAATTTTTTGCAGCACCCCACGTCGGATCCCAGCCCGCGCGCTCCAAGGTTATGGTGACGACCGCGCCTTTTTCCGGCAGATGGCGATTTTCGAGCTTGAGCGCCGCGTCGTAGCGCTCCAGCAAAGTCTTTGCGATGAAAAAGCCGAGTCCTAATCCTTCCGTCTCTCCATTGGCTTCCACATTCTGCGTCCGCGCTCGCGTGGTCACGTAGGGATCGCCAAGACGGCCGATGATGTGCGGCGCGAACCCCGGACCGTCGTCGACGATGGCGAGACGGATTTCGTCCTTGTTCCAGTCTGCAATGATGTCCACTTTCGATGTGGCATAGTCAACCGCGTTTTCGACGAGATTGGAAAGCGCGTAGAGCACGCCGGCGTTTCGGGCAAGCACAGGTTCGGCCTCCGGCTGGCCGTTCTTTGCCACCGGCGGGCGCAGCTTCACAGCTATCTCAATGCCCGAGACCCGGAACGGCTCGACGACTTCCTCGATCACATGACCGAGGCTCATGCGCGAGAACATGGCGTCCGCTTCGCCCGTATTCCGAGCCAGCGCGCGCAGAATGTCGCGGCAGCGCGCCGCCTGGCTTCTGAGAAGCTGGATGTCTTCTTGCAATGGACTGTCCTGCGGGATCTCGCGCTCGAGTTCCTTGGCGACCAGGGCGATGGTCGACAAGGGCGTTCCCAACCCATGCGCCGCCGCCGCCGCCAATCCGTCCAGCGCCGAGAGCTTCTGCTCGCGCGCCAGCAGCAATTCGGTCGCAGCGAGCGCATCCGACATTTGCCGCGTTTCCTCCGCCGTGCGCCATGCATAGGCGGCCATGAAGGCGATGCACGAGATCAGCGCCGTCCAGATGCCCAGCATATAGATGAGCGGCAAGGGCTGAATATTCTCCGGCGGCCAGGGCAGCGGCTGATGCACAACCATCAGCAGCGATGCGCACGCAACGGCAAGGCTGCCGATGATCACCGTGATCCGTAAGGGCTGCGTGGAGGCTGACACCGCGACCGGCACCACCATCAGCAATGAGAACGGATTTTGCAGCCCGCCGGTGAGAAAAAGCAGCGCTGCCAGCTGGAGCAGATCGTAGCCGAGCATCAGCATGGCATGAGCGCTCTTCAGCCGCTGGCTGGGCGGAAAATTGTACTGCAGCACGATGTTGGAGAGCGCCGACAGGCCGATGACGCCGAGACAGGCTACCAGCGGCAGCGGAAACTTGAATCCGTAATAGACCGAGAGCACGGTCACCGTCTGACCGACGACAGCAACCCATCGCAGCCGGACAAGCGTTCGCAGGCGCAGCCGGCTCTCACCGAATTCTATGCGTTCAAGAGCCATGAATTTTTATAATCGGAGAGCGGATTGCGCCCGGCAGCGGGTTCAAGCCAAGCCGCCGGATGACTATGTTACTTGCACGCATTATAGAGAGTAGCTGCCCTGTATGCCATAGGCTTAGACAGAGGCGCCACGCCCTGAGAAAAAGGATACCATGCCTGATAATGGCGCAAGCAGCATGAACGGGCAGACGGCGCCGGTCATCGTGGTGCGCGATCTCGTAAAGCGCTATGGCGAAGTTGCCGCGGTGAGCGGACTGAATTTTTCGGTCGCTCAAGGCTCGGTCACGGCGCTGCTCGGTGGCAACGGCGCGGGCAAAACGACGACCATCGCGATGCTGCTTGGCCTCGTGCTGCCGACCTCGGGGGACATCCGCATATTCGGAGAAGATATGATCCGCCGCCGTCACGCGGTGCTGCACCGGATGAATTTCGAGAGTCCCTACGTGAACATACCGATGCGCCTAACGGTGCGGCAGAACCTGGACACTTTCGCCAATCTTTACGGAGTGCTCGATCCGGCGCGGCGCATCGCCGAGCTTGCCGCCGAATTGCGGCTGGACGAATTTCTTGACCGGCCCGCCGGCCAGCTGTCATCCGGACAGAAGACGCGCGCCGCGCTCGCCAAGGCGCTGATCAACGCGCCGGAACTGCTTCTGTTGGATGAGCCTACCGCATCGCTTGACCCGGATACGGCGGATTGGATCAGGGGCAAGCTGGTCGAATACCGGCGGGCGCGCGGCGCGACGATCCTGCTTGCCTCGCACAACATGCAGGAGGTGGAACGCCTCGCCGACCGTGTGCTGATGCTGGAGCGCGGCAAGATTGTCGAGGACGGTGCGCCGGCAGAATTGCTGCGCCGTTTCGGCCGCGCCAGTCTCGAAGAGGTGTTTCTCGACATCGTGCGCCGCCGATCGCGCGAGCGGGACGGCGTGGAGCCTATTCCCAATCCCGCAGCGATCGCGGAATGAGGAACGCACCACATGCTCCATGAAGCCGCCCTCCAGGCCGACGGTGTCCGCGCCTCGATACGACGCATCCACGCGATGGTCCGCCGCTATGCCGTGCTGATTCTGGGCTCGGTGCCGCGCATGATCGAACTGATGTATTGGCCGCTGGTGCAGATGCTGCTTTGGGGTTTTCTGCAGATGCATCTGGCGGCGTCGACATCGCTGTTCGCCAATGCCGCGGGCCTGCTGATCGGCTCGGTGCTGCTCTGGGACATTCTGCTCCGCGGACAATTCGGCTTTTCCCTCTCGTTCCTCGAGGAGATGTGGTCGCGCAATCTGGGCAACATCTTGATGAGCCCCTTGCGGCCCAACGAATACATCGCCTCGCTGATGGTCATCAGCTTTATCCGCCTGGGGATCAGCCTGCTGCCCGTGGTGGGGCTCGCCTATCTGTTTTTCGGCTTTAATCTGTTCAGCCTGGGGCTGCCGCTCGCCGCCTTCTTCACCAATCTGGTATTCTTCGGATGGACGATCGGGCTGGTCGCGAACGGTGTCATCGTCCGCTACGGTCTGGGCGCAGAATCTTTCACTTGGGTGGCGGTGTTCTTCTTCCTGCCGCTCTGCTGCGTCTATTATCCGCTATCGACCCTCCCCGCCTGGCTGCAGCCGATTTCCGAGGCATTGCCGCCCACCCATGTCTTCGAGGGACTGCGGGCGCTGGTGATCAACGACGAATTCCGCCCCGGCCTGATGGTCAAGGCCTTCGCACTGAATGTTTTCTATTTTACCGGCGCCTATTTGCTATTCCGCTATTTCCTGTGGCAGGCGCGCGTCAAAGGCTCGCTGATGCAGCTAGGCGAATAGCGACAAGACACCTGCTAAACCGAGAGCTCCTTATGCCCATGCGCCTACTCATCATCGTCACCATCGCTTTCGCGGTCGGAAGCCTGGTGGCGCTCACCAGCCACCAAATGGGCGCTCCCAGCGCCACCCGGACCGGCAAGGCGCTGATCGGCGGACCTTTCTTCCTCACCAATCAGAAGGGGGAACGTGTGACGGACGAGACCTTCCGGGGCAAATACATGCTGGTCTCCTTCGGCTACACGTCCTGCCCGGATGTCTGCCCGGCCGAATTGCAGTTGATGTCGAACGCCATGGACCTGCTCGGGGCCAAATCGGAAAAGGTGACGCCGATTTTCGTCACCATCGATCCGCAGCGGGACACCGTGGCCCAGATCGCCGGCTATGTGGAGAATTTCCATCCCCGCATGGTAGGCCTCACCGGCACGACCGACGAGGTGAAGGAAGCCGCTGGCGCCTACCGGGTCTATTACGCCAAAGCGGAAGGCGCCTCGACCGCCAGCGGCTACTTGATGGATCACTCGACCTTCATCTATCTGATGGATCCGCAAGGACAATATGTGACCCATTTCCCCTACGGCATTACCAGGGAGAAGCTGGCCGACGGGATCGCGAAGGCGATGGGCAGCTAAGGTCCGCCTTGCGGCAAAAATATTAGCTATCCACCGGCCATTTCAAACCGGAACCAATTCTCCCGCGTCCGCATTTCATTTGCCGAACGCTTATCCAGTTTGCTCTTTTCAGTTGAAAAAGCGCTGAACGCTCAACCTCATCGGCGAATTGCGTCGGGGTGCAACCCGGACGCCGCCAATCGGAAGAATGCGCGTGCTAGGGATTTGAATGATTTGGCTATTTGAGGGACGGCTATCGTGCTCTACCACATGTACGAATTCGCCCAAACGGCGCTCAATCCCGCACGAGCGGTCGCGGGTTCGGCAAAATTCCTCTTCAGCAATCCATTCAATCCCTTCGCTCATACCACAATGGGTCGCGGTACCGCTGCGGCAGCAGAATTGTTGGAGCGCACGACGCGGCGCTACGCCAAGCCCGAATTCGGCATTAAATCGACAGTCGTCGCCGGCCGCACGGTAGCCGTTCGGGAGCAAGTGGTTTGGGAAAAGCCGTTCTGCCGGCTCATTCGATTCAGCCGCGATGTGCCGGAGCACGAGGTCTTCCAGGCAACGCGGATTTTAATTATCGCACCCCTCTCAGGGCATTACGCAACCTTGTTGCGGGGAACTGTGGAAGGACTCCTGCCGCAGCACGAGGTCTATATCAGCGACTGGGCCGATGCCCGCGCCGTGCCGCTGGAACAGGGTCGCTTCGATCTGGACTCCTATGTGGATTACCTGATCGAGATGATCCGGCTGTTCAAAGGCGACGTTCATGTGATGGCGGTATGCCAGCCATCGGTGCCTGTTCTCATGGCCGTGTCGCATATGGAAGCCAGTGGCGACCCGGACGCGCCGCGAAGCATGATCCTGATGGGCGGACCGATCGACACGCGCATCAACCCTACGGCGGTCAACAAACTCGCGGCGGAAAAGGGCATAGAATGGTTTCGGCGGAATGTCATTACTACGGTGCCGTGGCCAAATCGGGGACATGGACGTCAGGTCTATCCCGGGTTCCTGCAACTTACCGGCTTCATGTCGATGAATTTGGACAGGCATGTGAATGCCCATCGCGAGTTGTTTTTCAATCTGGTCAGAGGCGACGGGGACTTGGCCGAGAAGCACCGAGAGTTCTATGACGAATATCTCGCCGTGATGGATATGACCGCGGAGTATTATCTGCGCACCGTGGAGGAGGTATTCATCAAGCACGCGCTGGCCACCGGACGCATGTATTACCGCGATCACCTCATTGACCCTTGCTCTGTGAGACGCGTTGCGCTTATGACCGTCGAAGGGGAAAATGACGACATTACCGGCACGGGCCAATGCGAGGCGGCGCATAAACTGTGCTGCAATCTGGCCGCGCATATGAGGACCCATCACCTTCAGCCGAAGGTTGGCCATTACGGGGTCTTCAACGGCTCACGATTCCGCACGGACATCGTTCCGGCAATCGGCGCTTTCTGCCGAAAGCATGATTTGCGCGGCAGCGGCCCCCTCAAGCGGGTCCTAAAACAGATGCGCGGCAGCCACCGGATGGAGAGCGCGCCTGGGTCTGTGGCGGAATTACTACTGTCGCACAAAAACGGCCAGCCTGTCAGTCTTCCCGCCGAATCCAGGAGAGCAGGTTGAACCGTCACAGACCCCAGCACGTCACACAGGAATATGACGTGCCCGGGCAATTATTCGTCATCAGTACATGCTCTTGTGAAACTTGCGCCTGGCTCCGTTCGTTTACCGTTTAGCTAGCATGGTGTGGTTATAATCCTTGGACTATGGTCTCCTAAGGAATGTCCCCAGGTGAGCCATTTGACCTATAGCGTGCTGTGGATTTTGTGATAGGATTGAGGTTTATTCACAAACTGTAGTGCATATGCAACAGCGTTGTGGTTGTACACATGCTAGGTTTTTTACGTGGTAGGGAACGATTTTAACTCTTTAAGGTTCTGAGGACCTAGAACGGATGTTGCTAACGCAACTACATACCCCGGAAAAGCCCTTCAAGCTTAAGCTTGTGGGGGTAGATTGTCCGGTCGAGTTGCGCAGGTCACGCCGTGCCCGCCGCTTTTCGCTGAAAGTCAGCCATACGGAACGGGCTGCAATCCTCACTCTGCCGCAGGAAATGCGGGTCGAAGATGCAGGTGAGTTCCTTGCGCGCCACATGGAGTGGCTCAAACGGCAGCTTGACCGTTTGCCAGAGCCGGTTCCCTTCGATAATGGCGCCGTCGTTCCCCTCCGAGGTATTTCGCACAAGATATCCTTCATCGGAGAGGTCCGCTATCAAGGTGTGGTATGGGTTGAGGAAGCTGATGCCGTCATCCCCGTGGAGCAATGGAACGCAGCCACCCCTTGTAAAATTCAGCAGAAATCGAATGACTGGAACTTGATCAATACGCGGGCCCTCCCGCGTATTTGTGTTTCCGGGGGCGAAAGACACGGTGCGCGCCGCTTGTCCGACTGGTTGAGAGCTGAAGCGAAGGCCGACCTTACCCGCCGTACCCATTTTCATGCCGCCAACCTCAGCTGCGAACCCAAGCGGATCAGCGTCCGCGATCAGAGCACGCGGTGGGGTTCCTGTTCGAGCACGGGCACCATTTCCTATTCCTGGCGCCTGATCTTCGCGCCGCAATTCGTACTCGACTATGTCGCCGCCCATGAGGTTGCCCATCTTCGGGAGATGAACCACGGCCCGCGCTTCTGGCGCCTGGTTCGCGATACCATGCCCGACATGCACAAGGCGCGTGCTTGGCTTAAACTGAACGGTGCCGAGTTGCACCGCTTCGGCGCTTCATCATAGTCTTCGCCTCCCCACAGCCCGCATGAAGCCAGAGAGTGACGTCGGACGCTAACAGTTGCGGGCCGCAGGCGTTCTCGGCTAAGTGAGACGCTTCTGCGCTCAGCCCCAGCGATTAAATGCCGAATCGCTTCCCGCCTGGGCCGGGCCAATGCCGAAAAGCGGGCCGAAAATCATTCCGATCAAGGCGAACACAATACGCGTCACAAGCACGAAACCTAAGAGCACCAGCTTATCCCCGCTCAGCAATATATCGGTCCACACCAGATAATTATCCGATATTCCGACTTGAGAGAGATAGGGCGGAAGCTGTTGTGCCCATTCGATCAGTTGGCGCATGAGCGTGGGAAATTCGATCGCTGTCGCCGCAAATGCAAGGGCGCCGACAATGAGCGTGAAAACGAACGTAAAAGACGAAAACAAAATCCCCATGGCTCGCTCTCTCTCATGGCATTTCGCCGTCCGCAGCGACACACGCCGTTATCTTTTGCATAGAAGTTCGGAACGAATGCGGAGTTCCAATGACGTCCAGCGAGGATGGCGCTATTATGACGGCGCTCTCGCGGTCCGCTACCCGGACGCGAGCCCCTGCGTCCGATCAAATGCCGGAGACTATACCACAATTGAGAATGCAGAAAGGCCTGGAGGGGATAATGGCGGATGCCGGACTGGAGAATTTAGCGGTGCTCCTGATGGCGGGGCTCATAGCGGGTTGGCTCGCGGGAATCGTGACCAGAGGCAGCGGCTTGGGGGCGCTCGGAAACATATTCGTGGCGCTCGCTGGGGCGCTGGCCGGGCTATATGTGGGCGGCTGGATCGGTATCGGCGAACCGGGCGATGTGCTGGGCAAGGCGATCGCCGCTTTGTTCGGCGCATTCGGGCTGCTCTACGTCGTCGCCCAATTCCGCCGCTGAATACGGCACCAAGGAGAGTGGCTGTTGGCCATTCCACCGCGCGTTCTTGCGCGCCCATTCCTGTTGGCGCATTTCCGGTGCTATGCGGCATTCGTATTTTGCACCTGCGAGAAGCTGGCGGTATGATTTGCGAAGAGTGCCGGATCTATTCGCCGGCTATCTTAGTCTACGGGGAATGCGATGAACGAGCGGGCGAAGCGGGACAATCCTTGGCTGATCCGGACCTATGCCGGACATTCCACGGCCAAGGCGTCGAACGAGCTTTACCGCAATAATCTGGCAAAGGGCCAGACCGGGCTTTCGGTTGCTTTCGACCTGCCGACACAGACTGGCTACGATCCCGACCATCCGCTGGCGCGCGGCGAGGTCGGCAAGGTAGGCGTGCCGGTTTCCCATCTCGGCGACATGCGGGCGCTGTTCGACGGCATTCCGCTTGCCAGCATGAACACTTCGATGACGATCAACGCCACTGCCGCCTGGCTGCTGGCGCTTTATATTGCCGTCGCCGACGAGCAGGGCGCGCCGCGCGGCGAACTGACCGGCACGATCCAGAACGACATCATCAAGGAATATCTGTCGCGCGGCACCTATGTGTTCCCGCCGGAGCCGTCGATGCGGCTGATCAAGGACACCATCGTCTATACCTGGCGCGAAGTGCCGAAATGGAATCCGACCAATGTGTGCTCCTACCATCTCCAGGAAGCCGGGGCGACGCCGGTACAGGAACTGGCCTATGCGCTGGCCATCGCCGAGGCGGTGCTGGACACCGTCAAAGCGTCCGGCGAGGTGAGCGACGCGGATTTTCCGCAAGTGGTCGGACGCATCTCGTTTTTCGTCAATGCCGGGCGTGCGCTTCATCACCGAGATGTGCAAGATGCGCGCCTTCGTCGATCTGTGGGACGAGATCTGCCTGAAGCGCTACGGCGTCGACGGACGAGAAGCTGCGGCCGTTTCCGCTATGGCGTGCAGGTCAATAGCCTCGGCCTCAGCGAGCAGCAGCCGGAGAACAACGTCTATCGCATTCTGCTGGAAATGCTGGCGGTCGTGCTGTCGAAAAAGGCGCGCGCCCGTGCCGTTCAACTGCCCGCGTGGAACGAGGCGCTGGGCCTGCCGCGCCCTTGGGATCAGCAATGGTCACTTCGGATGCAGCAGATCGTCGCCTATGAGACCGATCTTCTCGAATTCGAGGATATTTTTGAGGGCTCGGCGGTCATCGACGCCAAGGTCGAAGAGCTGAAGCGGCAGGCCCGCGAGGAGTTGGAGCGGATCGATGCGATGGGCGGCGCCGTCGCGGCGGTGGAGTTAAGCTACATGAAACAGCGGCTGGTCGAGGCGAATGCGGCGCGGATGCGGGCAATAGAGTTGGGCGAGCAGGTCGCCGTCGGCGTCAATCGCTGGACCGAAACCGAGCCTTCGCCTTTGTCTGCCGGCAGCGATGGCGGCATTCTCACCGTGCCCGAATGGATCGAAGACGAGCAGGTCGCGCATCTGAAGGCCTGGCGCGCCGCCCGCGATGCGAACGCCGTGGCAAGCGACGCTCGCCGAATTGCGTGCTGCCGCCCAGGAAGGCCGCAACATCATGGAGCCGTCGATCGCCTGCGCCAAAGCCGGGGTTACGACCGGCGAATGGGGCGAAGCCTTGCGCCACATCTTCGGCGAATATCGTGCCCCAACCGGCGTCGCCAAGGTCCGCGCCGAGACCAGCGCGGGGATCGAGCAAATCCGCGCGGATGTCGACCGCATCTCCGCGAAGCTTGGCCGCCGCGTTAAATTCCTGGTAGGCAAGCCCGGCCTCGACGGCCATTCCAACGGCGCCGAGCAGATCGCGGTGCGCGCACGCGATTGCGGCATGGAAGTCGTCTATGAAGGGCATCCGCCTGACGCCCGCCGAGATCGTCAACGCCGCGCTGGAAGAAGGCGTGCATGTGGTGGGCCTGTCAATTCTCTCCGGCAGCCATGTTCCGTTGGTGCGGGAGATCATCGAACGCATGCGCGCGGCCGGCCTGGACGGCATTCCGGTAGTGGTGGGCGGAATTATTCCGCCTGAGGACGAATTGGCGCTGAAGGCGGCGGGTATCGCGGCAGTTTACACGCCAAAAGACTTTCAAATCAATGAGATCATGGCGGTATCGTGCGGCTGATCGACCCTGAAACGCGTTCGCGGCATAAGCAGAATTACGAACTGGCTAAGACGTTTTTCGGCCACAATCGAGCGTTTCCCGCTCAACTTTCAAGTTCGCGGCTAAATTATGGAATTTTTTAGCAATCTTCGGCTTGCGCCGTCTTCTGCAAATCACGCATAGTTTAAAAAAGAAGAAGCGGCACGGGGGCGGACCGTAGCCGTAGACATTCAGACATCGAGGGGGCCTATGCTGTCCGAATTGGCGTTTCGGGCGCAGCTCGTGATTTGTGAGCAGCGCGAGCTGTTCGATTATTGGCGCGCCTGCGCAAAAGGCACAAGCATGCCTTCACGCGCCAACATAAGTCCGGCCTCGATTCCGGCGCTTCTGCCCGGAATCAGCATTCTGGACGCCGGGAGCCGCCCGGATGAAATCATATATCGGCTCGCCGGCACACGGCTTCGCGACATTTTCGGCCGGGAAGTCACAGGGAAATCGGTTTTCGACCTGGAGTTCGGCGAGAAGCGCAATTATTGGCTTGCGGTGTACCGTCGTGTGATCGACGAAAAAGTGCCGATGCAGGGCGCCATAAAGGGCCCGGTCGCCGATCGCGACCACGTCGTGCTGTTCTGGATGCGCCTGCCGCTGTCGGACGACGGCGCGGCGGTCAACAAAATCCTCTGTCACGATGTCACGCTTCCGGTCAGCGTCGCCTATGAGCTGGATTCGACCGAAGATCGGCAATAAGAAACGGGTTGACTGCGCCGCGTAAGCTGCGGCGAAATGTTCAGTGCAGCGACGGTGCCGGCTTTTGGTAGCTGCTGCAGGCAAATGCAGGATTTTCTCCGGCCGCCGCGATCTGCGCTCGTCGCTATCCGCTGGGGTGCGACAGGCGTGCGGTCCAATTCGCGCAAATGCACCCGTTCGGCCTTGACGCTCTCGGCGAGCGAAAGATGCCGGTTCAGATCATAGGCCCAATGGCCCGAGCGGCCGCGCGATCGCTCCAACCGAAGCGCCTTCCGCAGCAGCGCCAAGATCTTGGCTGTTCCCGCCGCCGAATAATCCTGCATTTCCGATGGCCAGAGACCGATCAGCCTTGGCAGCTGCGACAGGCGGTCATAGGGCCGCACGGCTTTTTTGGGTACTGGCGAGGTCAGGTGAAGGGTCGGTCGTCTGCGAAGAAAGCTCATGAAATGCTCCGTTTTTCTCAGCGGAGCGTGTCACGGGCTAGAGGGGCGGGGATTACTTTCTATCAAAAGTCGATTTCTTAATGAACGAACTATCAAGCGGGTCGGCTTGGCGGCGAGCGGTCATCCTCGCCGCTTCGCGCGCCCCGTGTTCATCCGAACGCAAGAAAGGCCTATACACGGCCTCATACAATCCGGGATGCTGGAAGCCATGACGTCCTCAGTCGACGCAGGCGCGATCTGTGGGCGCTGTCGCGGGGCAAGGAATACAACGCGCGCGCCCAGCACTGATCGACCGACGAACAGTTCACGATCATGACCAGCTGGTGCAGCAGGTCATAACGTCAAGGAGGAGCAAGCATGACCGACGATATCCGTGTGATACGGGACGGTGCAATCGTGGAAGTCCGGATGAATCGTCCGGCGAAGAAGAACGCCCTGACCGACGCCATGTACGGCGTCATGGCGGATGCCATCGTCGCGGCGGGTGAAGACCCGGAGGTCAGGGCTGTGCTCATCAGTGGCGAAGGCGATATGTTCACCGCCGGCAACGATCTGGCCGATTTCGCCGCCGCCGGAAGCCAGCCCTCCGGCGATGAGCCTCGCGGCGTGCAGCGTTTCCTCAATGCGATCGCCACGACGGAGAAGCCGTTGGTCGCCGCAGTGGCAGGCCACGGCGTCGGCATAGGCACGACCATGCTGCTTCACTGCGACATCGTGATCATCGCCGAAGACGCGCGGCTCACGACGCCCTTCACCAGTCTCGGCCTGACGCCGGAAGCTGCCTCGTCGCTGCTGTTACCGGCAAGGGTCGGCCATACGCAGGCTTTCATGATGCTGGCGCTGGGGCAGCCGATCAGCGGCGTGGACGCGGTCCGTTTCGGCATCGCGACAGAGGCATTGCCGCGCGGCGAAGTCGATGCGCGAGCCAGAGCGGCGGCCCGCGAATGCTGCGCCCGCCCGGCTGAAGCGATGCGCGTCACCAAGATGCTCATGCGCGACACGGCGGCGGTGACCACCCGGATTGATCAGGAAAACGTGCGGTTCCAACAGCGCCTGCGCTCTCCCGAGGCGCGGGCCGCTTTCGAGGCGTTCTTCAAACGGTAATGCCGATCAGCACGGCACTTCGCGTGAGGTTCGTTGGGCCGCTACCGCTATATGCGTCGTCTAGGATGGCGCGCCGCCAATCAGGCAACCCGCTTCTGCGCTATTTCGTGACGGGACGAACGCTCAGCGATCAGAGTAGAACTTATAGGAGAAGTCCGACCAACCCCGATGAGTTGATCTTCCGACTCCACGACCGGACTGTCGCCTGCGTCGCCCAGCAAGTGGCTGTAGCGCACGCTTGCCCGCGCCGACCATCGGTCGTCGAGATCGGCCTTGATGCCGGCTTCGACATACACATCCTTGAAACCGGCGTCGGCCTCATGGACGTCGAGGCCTGAGTTGATTGCCTGGTCGCCAGTCACACCGAAATAGGTCTGCGTGTAATTTTCGTCCGCATAGTTGGCGCCGACTCGGCCCGTGAGTTTCACGCGCTCGCTGACGTGCCGCTCGATCTCCGCGCCGAAACGGATCTGGTAGCCTTCCGAATCGTCGAAAAATTGAAGGAAAGCGACGTCGAACAGCACAGGGCCGAGGCGGTAGCCGACAAAGCCGCCGGCCACTACGCCGCCATCGATATCGCCAAGACCGTCGAGCAGGTCGCCGTCATCTTCCTCACGGCCGAGGGTGTAGCCGCCCAGCGGTCCGGCGACGAAGCCGTTGCGGTCGATCAGGTTGAAGCGCACATCGTCCAGCCCGCGCGCATCAATGCGGCTGAACCAGCCGGGCCCGCCCGCGAATGTCGGCAAGATGTAGGGAAAGCCGAGGACTTCATATTCGTCGGAGCCCTCATATTTCGGCATTACGACGAGAATGCCGCCGACCTTGACGCCGTCGATTGCCCATTCGTCGACAGGCGCGCCGCCGTCCTTATAGCTGCCGCCGAGATCGGCTGCCGAGGCCGGAACGCGCTCCAAGCACGGGCGCGCAGAGCGCCAGCGTTACCAAAGAAGTGTAAACCCCGCGCATGATTCCCCCGAATTGGCCGCGAATGTCTTGGTCGACTCATAGCGCATATAGCCGATGGGGGTAAAGATTGTTCCCGCCCGAGGCGCCGTCACGCCAGTGGTCTGATCCAGTTTGGTGCAAACAGGCCACAGGCACATCGGGCCTCTCGCTGGACACTCCGCGCGCCGCGATGCTAAGTAACGGCTTGAAAGCAGCCGCACCGGCTGGCCGCATCATCACGAATCCCGGCGCAAAGCGGGCGCCGCCCCGGCGGGCGGTCGGCTCGAAGGGGAGATAATGGACATTGCGCACACGCATGTGCAATCGCTCGGCGAGGCCGAAAGCGTCTGGTTCAAGCTCGGCCTGCTCGACCGGCGAGACGCATCCGATGCAGGTGCTGATGCGCCTCAACGACCGCTATGGCGGCTGCGTCCCGATCAATCTCAAGGACGAGCGCATCTTCTTCCTCAGCGACGTCCAATATTTCGAACAGGTGATGGTGAAGAGCGCCGACAAATACGCGAAGTATTTCGACGGCCTGCGCCCGATCTTCGGCAACTCGATGATCACCATCGACGGCGCGCTCTGGCAGAAGATCCGCATTCCGCAGCAGCCGGCCTTCATGCCGAAAATGTTCAACGAATATCTGCCTTATCTGCTGTCCTCCGTGCGCGACAAGACCAAGGCAATGGGAGCGCTTCGCCGAAACCGGCGAGACGGTCAACATGCTGGAGGAGACCTGGGGTCTGGCCGCCAGCATGATCTGCAAGGCGCTGTTCAACCGCGAGGTGCCGTTCAATCCCGAGGTGATTTTCCGCGCGGTGAAGACCTATACGGATGTCGGCCAATCACAGCTCGATCCGCATGAAGAAGGTGAAAGGCGCGGCCGAGGTTTCCTCCGAGGAAGGGGCGGCCGATGCGATCCTGAAATGGCTGTCGGTGCCCAGCGGCGTGCTTGCGGCGCCGAGCGCGTGACGACCGGCCGCGTGACGCTGCTGTCAATGATGCAGGACGCGGTCGCGCGATGCGCGCGCCCCGAATTCACCGAGGCGCAGATCATCGACGAGATGAAGCAATATCTCTGGGCCGGCACCGAGACGACCGCGCTCACCCTCGCCTGGTGCTTCTACCTGCTCTACCTCCACCCGGATGTCGCCGACCGCATCCGCCGCGAGGGCGAAGATACCTATGGCGACCGCGTGCCGACCTGGGAGGACGTTCACGGCCTCACCTTCACGCGCTCGGTGATTCAGGAGACCATGCGGCTTTATCCGCCGATCTGGAGCTTCATTCGCCAGGCGGTCGCCGAGGACGAGATCGGCGGCCATAAGGTCAAGCCCGGCGACAAGATGGTGATGTGCGCCTATATCGTCCACCATCATCCGAAATATTGGAACGACCCGGAGCATTTCGACCCGGACCGCTTCTCGCCCGAAAATGCGACGAAACGCGCCAAATATTCCTACCTGCCGTTCGGCGCTGGCAAGCGCTCCTGCATCGGCGGGGCGCTGTCGCTGGTGGAGAATACGCTGGCGCTGACGCAGCTTTTGCGTCGCTTTCGCCCCGAATATCTCGGCGAGAACTCCTGCCGGGATCAGCGCGACCGTGACGCTGACGCCGGAAAACGGGCGGCTGCCATTCCGGATTCGCCCGCTATCCTGATGATCGAGTGAAGGTTAGAAGGTAAGCTGTGCCAAGCAGTGGGCCGAACGACCGTGGCTTAACCCGCACCGTTCCTGCCGTCTATCCAAAATGAAAAAGGTCCGGGCCAATCCCCCTGCCCGAACCTTTCTTCTGCCCCCCGGTCAAACCTTAACCGAAATTTTGCAACGTTTTCAATTGTTAGCGGCCGATTAAGCCGAAACTGTGTCCACCGATGCTATACATCACCGATTCTTCGAATTATGAAAGAAGAGTATGAACAGATCGGACTAGTGATATTTGCGTATCCGTCCTTTTGCTTAGTTCGTCTTGGAGTGAACAAAAATATAGGCGGGCAAAATGGTGTTCTGTGCTCAAACGCACAACCTCGTTGCCAACGAACCTAGTTTCAAAGCCAACGTCTGCCTAGCGACCATCGATGGAGTTGCGCGAATTTTGCAACCATTACGTGATCAATATTTCCACTGATGCGGCCTAGTAAAATAAGACATGCCAAGAATTCACCTACGCAAACCTGCGGACGGCAACGAAGCTTATAGCACTTATACTTATGCCTTCCTGTGATATTCGGAACAGTCAGCCGACGCCATTCGGCAACCGTTACACGCTTTGGCTACTCTCGTGGTTTCTCAGTCACAACATCGCTCTGAGTTGCGGCGGCCGTAAGGCGGCGCGGGTGTCATGCCAAGCGGGCCGTCACTGCCGCTGCAAGGTTCTCGGCCGTCGCATCGGCGGCCTCGCGCCGCAAGCTCGGCGAATATTGCGTGGACCGTGACGTTGGAATATGCGGATACATAAAATGCAGCTGCATGGAAATCTAAAATGCCCAATCCCGCCCGCTTCCGCTATGCGTCGCTCAGCCCGGAAGACACCGCCGGCCTCTCAGGCAAACAAGTGCTGCAAGGCATCGTCGATGGACGGCTGCCGCAGCCGACGATCTGCCGGACTCTTTCGTTCTGGCTGGCGGAGGTGGGTGACGGCTACGCCATGTTCGAGGGCGAAACGAGCGAGGATCTGCTGAATCCGGCGGGCACGGTCCACGGCGGCTGGGCGCTCACCCTGATCGACAGCGCGGCCGGCTGTGCGGCCTATACGCTGCTGCCAGTCGATACGCGCTACACGACGATCGAGACCAAGGCCAATTTCTCGCGGCCGATCATGAAGGACACGGGGCGCGTGCGCTGCGAAGCGCGCGTGGTTTCCCAAGGCCGCCAGATCATTTCCTGCGAGTGCTGGGTTAAGGCGGCAGACAGCCGCGTCCTTGCACATGGCACCTCGACGCTGATCGTGCTGGGCACCGGCACATGACAGGCGGCAAGCCGCAATTCCGGATCAAGCGCATTTACGATGCGCCGGCGGACGAGGACGGCTTCCGCGTACTGGTCGACCGGCTCTGGCCACGCGGCATTTCAAGGGAAACGGCGCGGATCGATCTATGGATGAAAGCCGTCGCCCCGAGTGATGCGCTACGGCGCCAGTTCCATGGCAATCCTGACGGCTGGGAGGCGTTCCTCGCCGCCTATGCGGAAGAATTGCAACGCGAACCGGCCCGAAGCGCGGCGGCGGAGTTGCGGGCGCGCCTGCGGAGCGGTGCGGTTACGCTGCTCTATGCCGCGCGGGACGAAGCGCACAACAACGCCGAGGCGCTCAGGCTGCTGCTCGCGCGCATTCCGGACTGAGCCATCGGCGGACAGGGCTGCGGCTACGCTGCGGTATCGGCGGGCCGTTTGCCGAATGCGTCCGACATCAGCCGCATGCGCCCCTGCAGATGCGCAATTTCCGCCGGGCATTTGCCGCCATAAGCCCAATCGAGCAACTCGACGGTATGGACGATGGGTGGCGCGTCGTCCCCGCCAAGCTGGGTGATGCAGCCGATATTGCCCGAGGCAACGCAATCGGCTTTCGTCGCGGCGATGTGGCCGAGCTTGCGTTCGCGCAGTTCGCCCGCCAGTTCCGGCTGCAGAATGTTGTAGGTGCCTGCCGAGCCGCAGCAAATATGCCCTTCGCCGATTTCCGCGACGGCAAATCCCGCCTCGCGCAGCAGACGGCGCGGCTGTTCGCTGATTCGCTGGCCGTGCTGCATCGAGCAGGCGGAATGATAGGCGACGCGAATGTCGGACCAGCCAATCGGCGCGCCGATATCGATGACGTCGGCAAGGAATTCGGTGATGTCCTTGGCCAGCGCGCTGATGCGCTTCGCTCTCTCCGCATAAGCAGGATCATAGGCCAGCAGATGGCCGTAATCCTTCACTGACGTGCCGCAGCCCGAGGCGGTGACGAGGATGGCGTCGAGGGCACCGCCCGTCTCCGCGGCCTCCCACGCCTCGATGTTACGGCGGGCGAATTCGTGCGCCTCTTCCTGGCGCCCCATATGCTGGACCAGCGCGCCGCAGCAGGTCTCGCCTTTCGGCAGCACCACCTCGACGCCTTGCGAGCAGAGCAGGCGTATCGCCGCATCGTTGATCTGCGGTCGAAGCACTTGTTGTGCGCAGCCCGACAGCAGCGCGACACGGGCGCGGCGACGGCCGGATTGCCCCGGGAAAACGCCCGGTCCGCTGTAGGTGGCGCCCCGTGGCGTGACTGTAGGCGCCATACCGATCATCTCAGCCAGCTCCGCGAAGCCGAGACGCCGTAGGAGCGGCTTGAATGGCTTGGCGAACGCCGCGAGGATCAGCGCGGCCCGGAAGCGGCCGGGATGGGGAATGACGCGTTGGATCAGGCGGCGCGTCAGTCGGCTCTTCAGCGGGCGGCTCGCAGTCTGTTCGATGCGGACCCGTGCATAATCGACCAGATGCATATAGTCGACGCCGCTCGGGCAGGTCGTTACGCAGGAGAGGCAGGAGAGGCAGCGGTCGACATGGAAACGGACTTCGTTCGAGGCCTTGCGGCCGTTCTCCAGCATGTCCTTGATGAGATAAATGCGCCCGCGCGGACTGTCGCGCTCATCGCCGAGCAGCACATAAGTCGGACAGGTGGCGGTGCAGAAACCGCAATGCACGCAGCGCCGCAGGATTTCCTCCGCTTCCTTGAGCGCGGGATCGGTGAGCTGACGCGGCTGAGAAATGCGTTTCCATGCGGGGGACGTCCTAAATACCGGCGTACATGCGGCCGGGATTCAAAATGCGATGCGGATCGAACGCCTCCTTCAGCCGCCGGATCAGCATCATGTTAACTTCGGCAAGCGGCTGGAACACGTCAACGGCAGCGCGCGCAGGGGCGCCGGCGCGGACCAGCATCGCGTCGGCCTGGAACTCGGCGATGACACGCCGCAGAACGGTCGCGCCGGCATCAGTCGCGGGCGACACTTCGAGCCAGATCAGGCCGCCCGACCATTCGAACGCGGCCCGGCAGTCGAGCTGCGCGCGCAATGCCGCGACAACCTTGGCGCCTTTATCGGGCGCCGTGGTAATCCGCCAGAGCGGCCAATCGCTGCCGGCGAGGAATGTGAGACCCCTGATGTCGCGCCAGAAGGCGCGTGAGCGGTCGTCATCCAGTTCGTAGATCGCACCGAACGGGCGCAGTTCCTCATGCAGCCGCGCAACTCGGTAATCCAGCGACGCGGAAAAATTCTCGACCCGCAATGCGGTCACCGACCGCCCTAACTTAGCGATGTCGGGATCGTGCAGCCGCTCGACGAAGGGCACCTGCAAATGCACCGTGCCGGAGATCTCGAAAGCGCTGCCCACGGCCCGGCACATGGCCGTGACGGCGCCTTCATCCGGCAGATTGAGGAAGATCAGCGTGCGCATCTCCTCGGCTTTCGGCAGAACCTTGAGCGTGATCTCGGTCAGAACCGCCAGCGTGCCCCATGACCCGGCGATGCCGCGGCCCAAATCGTAACCGGTGACGTTCTTCATCACCCGCCCGCCGGATTTGATGATCTCGCCAAGGCCGTTCACGGCGTGGATGCCGATCAGATGATCGCGCGCGCTGCCGCGCAGAATGCGGCGCGGGCCGGAGCTGTTAGCCGCGATCATGCCGCCGATCGTGGCCGGACCGCGCGCTTCGACGGGT
Organism: uncultured Alphaproteobacteria bacterium; assembly: GCA_963731855.1. GTDB lineage: Bacteria > Pseudomonadota > Alphaproteobacteria > Rhizobiales > Rhodomicrobiaceae > R-RK-3. Next base: position 286,541 of record CAVSXH010000013.1, read on the forward strand.
GAAAGCTGCTCCAGATGATGCGGCTCGAAGGGAAGTTCCTGGCCGTTCTTGTCGAGCAGCGCCTCGATTTCGGCGAGCGGCGTGCCACTCCGTGCCGAAATCACCAGCTCGGCCGGCTCATACAGCGTTATGCCGCGCATCTCGCTGGTGGAAAGCCGGGTGGCCACCTGCATCGGACGTCCGATCCAGCGCTTCGAGCCGTTGCCGCGGATTTCGAGCGGCAGCTTCTGGCTCGCGGCTCTGGCAATCAGCCCTGCCAACTCGGCCTCGCCGGGCGGCAGATAGGTCTCGTTAACGTACACGGGCCAGATGCGCCTCTTGCGCCTTCAAAGGGAAGACCTTGCCAGGATTGAGAAGCCATTCGGGATCGAACACGCTCTTTACGCGCATCTGCTGGGCCATGTCCACGTCGTTATATTGAACGCTCATGAGCTCACGCTTCTCGATGCCGACGCCGTGTTCGCCGGTGAGACAGCCGCCAAGATGCACGCAAAGTTTCAGGACTTCCTCGCCCGCAGAGCTCGGCGCGCTGCTTTTCGTCCTGATCATTAGCGTTGTAGAGAATCAGCGGGTGCAGATTGCCGTCGCCAGCGTGGAATATGTTGGCGACCTGCAGATCGTGCTTCTTGCAAATAGCTGCGACGCCGTCGAGCGCCTCCGGCAGTTTGCCCAGCGGAATCACCCCGTCCATGCAGTAATAGTCGGAAATCCGGCCGATCGCGCCGAAAGCCGCCTTGCGGCCTTTCCAGATCGCGGCGGATTCGGCCTCGCTTTCGCTGATCCGCGTCATCTGCGGCGAGAAATCCGCGGCGATCCGCTCGATCTGCGCCAGGAGCGAAGCGATCTCCGCCTCCGAGCCCTCCACTTCGATGATCAGCAAGGCTTCAACGTCGAGCGGGTAGCCGGCATGGGCGAATTCCTCGCAGACCTTGATTGCGGGCTTGTCCATGAACTCCATGGCCACCGGCACGATGCCTTGTCCGATAATCGCGGCGACGCAGGCACCCGCCGCCGCGCTCGTGGAGAAGCCGATCATCATCGGCCGCGCGCCTTCCGCCTGGCGCAGGATGCGCAAGGTCGCCTCGGTGACGATGCCGAACTGCCCCTCCGAACCGATGACGAGCGGCAGAAAGTCGTAGCCGGCCGCGTCGAGATGCGGCCCGCCGAATTCCACAATATCGCCATTCATCATCACCATCTTCAATGCCAGCACATTATTGGTGGTGACGCCGTATTTCAGGCAATGCGCGCCGCCGGAGTTCATGGCGATATTGCCGCCGATGGTGCAGGCGAGCTGGCTTGACGGGTCCGGCGCGTAATGGAAGGCGGACGGTGCAACCGCCCGCGATACGCCGAGATTGGTGATGCCGGTTTCGACGCGAATATAGCGGCTTTCGAGATTGACCTCGAGAATGCGGTTCATGCGCGACAGGCCGAGCACGATGCAGTCCGCCGTGGGAAGAGCGCCACCGGAAAGCGAGGTTCCCGCACCCCTCGCCACCACGCGCACTCCGGCCAGGTGGCAGAAGCTGAGCACGCGGCTCACCTCCTCGGTGGTAGTAGGTAAGACTACTGCTAGCGGCAGGCATTTATAGGCCGTCAGCGCGTCGGTTTCGAAGGTCCGCCGGCCTGCCTCATCCGCAACGATCGAGCGGGCCGGAAGCAGCTTGCGAAGCGAATTAACCAGTCCGTCCCGTCGCTTCAGGATTTCGTGCTTCGGTTCGAGGATGGAAATGCCGGACATGGCAGTTACCCAGTCGGTTACGGTTGCAGGTTGCAGTGCAGCATATACGGAAAGTTGATCGCGCAATATTGACGCCAAATGTGTGAGTTTTGACACCACTGCGGCATTGACAGCCATTGTGCGATCCAACACTATCCCGCAGGCGCACAATATCAACAAGTTGTGAATGTCGGAGAAGTGTCGGCGTGCCCCTTACTCCCATTACGGATCTGGAGATTTTCGCCCGCGTTGCCGCTGCCGGCAATATGTCCGCCGCAGGACGGGACATGGGCCTGTCGCCCGCGGTGGTCAGTAAGCGCATCAGCCACATGGAAGAACGGCTCGGGGCGAGGCTGTTTCAGCGCACGACGCGGCAACTCAAACTGACGGAAACCGGCGAAGGCTTTTATGAGCGGGTGGTCAGCATTCTCGCCGATATCGAGGAAGCAGAGGCCTTTGTTTCTCAGCTCAACGCACAGGCCAGCGGAACGCTTCGCATTACCGCCCCTACCGCTTTCTCGCGCCTGCACATCGCGCCCCATCTTGCCTCCTTCATGCGCCATCATCCCGATCTTACCATCGAAATGCATCTGACGGATGCCATTGTCGATATTGTCGCCGAAGGGATGGATCTGGCGATCAGGGTGGCGGAGCTGAACGATTCCAGCCTTGTAGCGCGCAAGCTCGCCCCTTGCCGGCATGTGATTTGCGCCTCGCCGGATTATCTCGACCAGTATGGCCGGCCGAAAACCCTGGCTGATCTGGCCAAGCATAATTGCCTCACGACGGGCTATAGTCAGGTCTGGCGGCTCGAAGGCCCGGACGGCCCCGCCGCGCTGAAGGTTTCCAGCAATTTGCGCTCCAATTGCAGCGATGTGGTTTGTGAAGCCGTGCTGAGCGGAATGGGCATCGCCATGCGCTCCACTTGGGAAATCAGTGAGGAATTGAAGTCCGGGCGGCTCGAAGTCGTGCTGCCCGAATACCACGAAACGTCCGGCGTCGCCGTGTTCGCTGTCTATCCCTGCCGCCAGTTTGTGCCCGCCAAATTGAAATTCTTCGTGGAATTCCTCTCTCACCATTATGGTTCCACGCCCTATTGGGATCGTGGGCTCGACCTGTCCCGCTTGCAAAGCGCGGCCTATGTCAAGGCTCCCCTCCGAGTCACTCAATGACGCACCGGCGGGCGCCTATGCCGCAGTCCTATTTGCCCTCGTAAGATAATATCTTTGAATAAGCTCGTTGGCGCCGTCTATAGGCTTGATTTCGCGCGCTTTCGGGAACTGAATGGGCGGAAGTCGGGTTAGCTCAACCAACCGGCGATATGATGTCGGACGCTTTTGGAGGGAATAATGCGTTTTAAGTTTACGGCCGCCACCGTGGCGCTGGTCATATGCCTGCCTGTCCAGGCATATGCGCAGGACGCAGCAAAAGGCGAAGTGATATTCAAGAAATGTCAGATCTGCCATGAGGTTGGACCGTCCGCCAAGGTCAAGGTGGGGCCGATCCTCAATGACGTCATCGGGCGGCAGGCCGGCACCTTGCCCGGCTTCGCATATTCGCCGGCGATGAAGGAAGCAGGCGAGAAAGGCACGACCTGGACCGATGAAAACATCTCCAAATATCTCGAAAACCCGCGTGATTTCGTGCCGAAGAACAAAATGGCGTTCGTCGGACTGAAGAAGGAAGACGAGCGGGCGGACGTCCTCGCCTACCTGAAGAAATTCACCCCCGGGAAGTAGCTCCACAACGCATAAGGGCAACAGCGTGCCGAAGGTCGGTCTTGCTGGCCTTCGGGATTTCTCATATGACCAATTAATGAGCAATGAGACACGGCCCCTTCGCGTCGGCTTATTCGTCACCTGCCTGGTTGATTTCTTCCGGCCATCCGTGGGTTTTGCGGCGGTAAAGCTGCTCGAAGGCGCGGGATGCATCGTCGAGGTTCCCGAGGCGCAGATCTGCTGCGGGCAGCCGGCCTATAATTCCGGAGCTCGCGGTGACGCGAAGGCGATTGCCCGTCAGATCATCGAGGCGTTTCAGGGATACGACTACATCGTCGCTCCGTCCGGCTCATGCGCCGGGATGCTGCGCAAGCATTATCCGCTGCTCTTCGAGGATGATCCCGACATGTCGGCGACGCGCCCGCGACATCGCCGCGCGGAGTTTCGAGCTTGTAACGTTCCTCACCCGCGTGATGAAGGTAGCCGCCGTCCACGCTGAATTCGCCGGCAGCGCGACCTACCACGATTCTTGCTCCGGACTGCGCGAACTAGGCATTACCGACGAGCCACGCGCCCTGCTTGCCACGGTGAAAGGTTTGTCGCTCGCCGAAGCCCAGGACCGGGAGATCTGCTGCGGCTTCGGCGGCACGTTCTCGGTCAAGTATCCGGACATCTCCAACGCCATGGTGACGGCGAAAACGGCGGCGCTCTCCCAGACGGGCGCCGAACTGGTACTCGGCGGCGATCTTGGCTGTCTCATGAATATCGCCGGTAAGCTCGCGCGCGAAGGCTCGGCCATGCAGGTGCGGCATGTGGCGGAAATCCTGGCGGGCGTTACCGAAGCGCCGCCGATTGCGGGGAAGGCTTGATGAGCAGCGGGGTGGTGGCTTGTCTGTTAAGCTCCTCGATACGGATCGAACAATGGCAAAGCCGACCTTGCCCGGATTGAGAGGCGCCCTTGCAGCCGACATCGCATAAATTCAAGGAAAACGCCGCCGAGGCGCTTGCGGACGTACAACTCCAGCGGGCGCTCGGCAATGCACGCACCGGATTCATCGGCAGACGGATCGCCGCGCGCGAGGCGCTCCCCGAATTCGACGCGCTTTGCGAGCAGGCCAAGCAGATCAAGGACCACACGCTCGCCCATCTCGACCTCTATCTGCAGGCCTATGAGCAGAAAGTGACCGAGGCCGGCGGGCATGTGCATTGGGCCGCGACGGCGGAAGATGCGCGGCGCATCGTGCTCGGCATATGCCGGGGCGCGGGCGCGAAGCTGGTGACCAAGGGCAAGTCCATGGTCGCCGAAGAGGTGGTGTTGAACCCGGCGCTGGAGGCTGCCGGACTCGAGGTCGCGGAGACCGATCTCGGCGAATACATCATCCAGATCCGCGACGAGGCGCCCAGCCACATCATCGCACCGGCCATCCATCTCAACCGGGATCAGGTGGAGGCCGATTTCCGTCGCGTGCACACGCATCTGCCGCCGGAGCGTTCGCTCGTCGAGCCGGTGGAATTGGTTTCCGAAGCGCGCGGCGTGCTGCGCGAAAAATTCATCCATGCCGATGTCGGCATTACCGGCGCGAATTTCCTAATCGCCGAGACTGGCACTTCCGTGATCGTCACCAACGAGGGCAACGGCGATCTCACCCAGCTCTTGCCTCGCGTTCATATCGTGCTGACGACCATCGAGAAGATCGTGCCGACGCTGTCCGATGTCAGCGGCATTCTGCGCGTGCTGGCGCGCTCCGCGACCGGGCAGGACATGTCGATGTACACCACCTTCTCAACCGGGCCGCGCCGCGAGGGCGATCCCGATGGCCCCGAGGACTATCATGTCGTGCTGCTCGACAATGGGCGGTCGGAAATGCTCGGTTCGGAGTTTCAGGACATGCTGCGCTGCATCCGCTGCGGCGCGTGCATGAACCACTGCCCGGTCTACGGCGCGGTCGGCGGCCATGCCTATGGCTGGGTCTATCCCGGGCCGATGGGAGCCGTGCTGACGCCGCAGCTTATCGGCGTCCACGAGGCCGGGCACCTGCCGAATGCGTCATCCTTCTGCGGCCGGTGCGAAGCCGTCTGCCCGATGAAAATTCCACTCCCGAAAATGATGCGGCACTGGCGCGAACGGGAATTCGAGCACGGCGACAGCCCATGGACGCAGCGCGCAGCGGTGCGGGCCTGGGCCTATGCAGCGAAACGCCCGAAGTTCTACCGGCTGCTGGTCAATTCCGCCGCCGGTCTCATGGGCGAATGGGGCAAGGCGCGGGGGAAATTCCGCTGGCTGCCGTTCGCCGGAAGCTGGCTGCGCCACCGCGATCTGCCCGCGCCGCCGGGCCGTACCTTCCATGCGCTCTGGCAGGCCGAGCTGCGTAAGCGTCAGCGCGATGCGGGGGCGGGATTTTGAGCGAGGATACCGGCCAGCGCGAGGGCATTCTGAAGGCGATCCAGGCGGCACTCGGGGCGCGAGGCGATGAGCCTGGCCGCCGCGGCATCGTGCGCGCGCGGCTCGAACGCAGCCCGCATGGTCTGATCCCGGCGCGTGGGCGCCAGCCTGCGACCGAGCTCGTGGCGCAATTCAGCAAGATGCTGGCGGCACAGGGCGTCGATGGTGCGGACAGTCGCCAGAGCCAAAGCGCTGCCCCAGGCTATTGCGGAGCAGCTTGCCGAATTCAACCTGCCGGCGCGCCTGCGGCATGGCGAAGAGCCGCTTTTCGCCTCGATGCCCTGGGACAAGACGCTGATCGAGCGCGATCTCGGCCCTGCCGATCCGGCGGACGCGGTCTCGCTCAGCCGTGCGATGGCGGGCGCGGCGGAATCCGGCACGCCTGTTCCTCACCTCCGGCCGCGAAAACCCCTCGACGCTGAATTTCCTGCCGGAGACCCACCTGGTGGCGCTGCTCGCCGACGATCTGGTCGGCTGCTATGAGGAAGCCTGGGACGCGCTACGGGCGAAATACGGGCGCGGGTCGATGCCGCGGACCGTGAATCTGGTCAGCGGACCCTCAGCGTCGGCCGATATCGAGCAGACGCTCATTCGCGGCGCGCATGGGCCGCGGCGGCTCGCGGTATTCATCATCCAGAAGAAGTAGGGCGGCGCGAACCGAAGTCGACCGCCTTACGCTAAGCGATCGTCCGGTAGACGCGGAAATCCATTGGGCTCAGCAGCCGCAATTTCAACCGCTCGGCCAAGCCCGGGGCCAGCTTCTGGAAAATGTCGTCGCTCGCGAGCACGGCTTGATCGTCGACATTTTCCAAGATCGCATACATGCGGCGCGGACTTTTCCGATAGGTCTGGCGGACATAAT
>CAVSXH010000014.1:0-12130 GCA_963731855.1 uncultured Alphaproteobacteria bacterium
GCCAGGGGGGTTCGATGCGCTCGGTGTCGCCAGCGAGGCTGCGCCGCGATGGGCGACATAGAAACCCGATTTCGGCCGGGCTTCCAGGATGCCGCGATCTTCCAGAAGACGGTACGCCTGCAGCACCGTAGAGATGCTCGTCCGGCGCTGCGCCGCGATACCGCGGATTGAAGGCGCACGCATGCCGGGGCGCAGCGTGCCGCCGTCGACAAGCTCCATGACGAATCCGGCCAGCTCTTCATAACGGTAGGGCTCGGTCCTGGCGTCGGAGCGCACGGCGGTCTCGGATGCCAGTCTCATGATACCGGTACAGTTGGAATGAAACTCATCTGTACCGGTTACAATTGCCCCTGTCTGTGTCTTTTGCAAGCGCGGCGTTCGGCTATCTTGGTCCGCAAGATCAAAGCAATCAATGCGGCGAGGATCGGCATGGCGCGACATCTGAACAGGTTTCCCCGCAACGACATCATGTCTCTGACGGAAAGCGCACCCCGCTTCGATCTGGCCGAGAGCGTCGGTCCCGATTTGCGGCTGCGCGAAATCCTGGGCGACGGCGACCTTGCAGACCTGGCGCTCGGCTACGGCACCGCAGCCGGAAGCCAGGAACTGCGCAAGGCTGTCGCGGATCTTCACGACGTGAGGGCAGACGACGTCGTCATCACTGTCGGCGGGATGCATGCGCTCTTTCTCACCGCGATGATCCTGTGCGAGCCGGGTAACGAGACCGTGACGACCTCACCCCTCTTCCCGAACACCCGTGCGGCACTCGTCTCGGTTGGCGCGACGGTGCGAACGCTGCCGCTGTCCTTCGGCGACGGATACCGGCTGCAGCTCGATGACCTACGTGCCCATCTCTCCCCGAAGACTCGTCTGGTCAGTCTCGCATCGCCGCAGAACCCGTCCGGCGTAGTCACCCCGAGACAGACCATCCGCGACATTGCGACATTGATGACCGACCTATGCCCTGACGCATTTCTCATCATCGACGAAACCTATCGCGAGGCGGTCTATGGCGATGATACGGTCGCGCCGAGCGCAATATCCCTTGGCCGGAACATCGTGTCCTGCGCTTCGCTCTCCAAATGCCACGGCGCGCCGGGGCTGCGGATCGGCTGGGCGATCACCCGCAATGCCGCACTCAGGGAGCAACTGGTGCTCGGCAAATTCAACACCGTGATCTCCTGCTCGCCGCTCGACGAGGCGCTTGCGCTGCGGGTACTCGGTCAGAGAGATCCGGTCATCGGCGAGAGACGCCGACATCTGGCGAACAGTCTTGCCTGCGTCGCGGCCTGGATGGAAAGCAACAGCGCCTACGTGGAATGGATTCGCCCCAATGCGGGAGCGCTCTGCTGCGTACGTCTGAAACCCTCGGTCTTCGATGCCGCGGCGGTCGCCCGTTTCTATGCGGCGCTGGAACGTGACGGCGTCCGCGTCGCCAGCGGGACATGGTTCGGCGATGAGCCGCGCATTTTCCGGCTCGGCTTTGGATTGCTCGACATACCTGATTTGGAGGACGGGCTTGGAAAGTTGTCGGCGGCGCTGCGAAGCGCGCTGGACGACGTGGCGTGATGGCAGGCGGGAGCAGTTCATGATGACTGAAATCGAGTTGCTGGAAGAGGCAGACCGGCGCGCCCGCCTCTATGTCTCAGGCGCAAGGAAGCGCGATGTATTTCCTGGCGAGGATTCCCTGGCTGGCCTTGCGCGCTTCGACGAGTCAATGCCGCGTGCCGGTCAGCTGCCCGCAGACACTTTGAAGCTTCTCGACGAAGCCGGTTCGCCCGCGACCGTCGCTTCCAACGGACCGAATTATTATGGCTTCGTCATCGGCGCGACGCTCCCTGTGGCAGCGGCGGCGGAACGCATGTCCATTGCCTGGGATCAATGCGCGGCGTCGTTCATCAACTCGCCCGCCGCCGCTACGATCGAAAAGACGGCTGCACGCTGGGTGCTGGATGTGCTCGGGCTGCCGCCTGCGAGCGCCGTCAGTTTCGGAACGTCGGCATCGGCATGCGGCCTCGCCTGCCTGACCGCCGCGCGCCGGACCTTGCTCGAGCGGCAGGGCTGGGATTTTGACCGCGACGGGCTGATCGGCGCACCGGAGATCAAGGTGGTGGTCTCGGAGACGGTGCATGTCACCATTAAGAAGGCGCTGCGGATGATGGGCTTCGGCCTCGGCCGGGTGCTCCATGCGCCCGTCGATCGTTTCGGCCGCATCGATCCTGAGCGGCTGCCGGATCTCGACAGCAAGACGATCCTCTGCCTGCAGGCCGGTGAGGTGAATACGGGCGAGTTTGACCTGTTCGGCCCGTTGATCGCCAAGGCCAAAGCCGCGGGCGCGTGGGTGCATGTCGACGGCGCGTTCGGCCTGTGGGCACGGGCCTCGGCCGCCACACGGCATCTCACCGATGGCATCGATAGTGCCGATAGCTGGACCACCGACGGGCACAAATGGCTGAATACGCCCTATGACGGCGCCATGGGTATCTGCCGCGATGCGGGCGCCATGGCCGCCGCGATGAACAGCGACGCCGTCTATTTCACCGCCTCCGCCGATAGTCAGAAAAATATCGGCCTAGATTTCTCGCGCCGCGCGCGGGGCATTCCGATCTGGGCAGCGTTGCGGACGCTCGGCCGTGACGGCATCGCGGAGATGGTGGAGCGCCATTGCCGCCAGGCAAAGTTCCTCGCCGAGGGCCTGAGGCAGTCCGGCTTCGAAATCCTGAACCGCGTCGTGCTGAACCAGGTGCTTGTGCGGTTGGAAACCGACGAGAAGACAGACGCGCTGCGCGAAGCGGCGGTCGCCACCGGCAAGATCTGGTTTGGTCCGACCGTCTGGCAGGGACGGCGGGCCTTCCGGGTCAGCGTTTCGTCGTGGCGGACTACCGACGTTGACATCGAAGCGGCAATCGCATTGCTCGCTGAGCTAAGGCATTCGGTGTGACCTGCGGCTGGGCAAGCGCCCGGACTTCAAGGCGCTCGCCACCCGGCACACATCCGCCTGCGGGGGCCCGAAGCATGAGGAGAGCGCCCACCGGGCAAGCGCCTTCGCATTGCGAGCAAAATCCTGCTGAAAACATATTCTGGAAAAATCGATCCCCGCCGGCCGGGATGAATACCGCCACAACAGGCATAAACCCTCGAATTGGCGCATTATCGGTCGGCCAGGGCAATTTCAATCCAATCCAATTGGTGCTTAACTAGCGTCGATCGCTCGCTTTAACGGCGGGGTCCTGAGCTGGATTTCCGGGAGAGTTCTGAATGATGCGGATCAAATTTATGCTGCCGCTGCTGGCGGCGATGACGATTGCCACGGCGGTGCAGGCAAAGACGCTGGTGTTCTGCTCCGAAGGGTCGCCCGAAGGGTTCGACCCGGGGCTCTATGCCGCCGGCACGACCTTCGACGTGAGCGCCCGATCGGTGTTCAGCCAACTCGTTGAATTCGAGCGGGGCACGACCAACATCGTCCCGGGCCTCGCCGAAAGCTGGGACATTTCCGACGACGGCCTGACATACACCTTCAAGCTGCGCAAGGGCGTGAAATTTCACTCGGTCGAGGGCTTCAAGCCGACACGCGATTTCAACGCCGACGATGTCGTCTTCAGCTTCATGCGCCAGAAGGATAAGTCCAACCCCTGGTATTCCTACGCGCCGGGCACGACCTGGGACTATTTCGAGTCCATGTCGATGCCGGAATTCTTCAAGGGCGTCGAGAAGGTCGACGACTACACCGTCAAGATCCTGCTAACCCAGCCGCAGGCGCCGATGCTCGCCAATCTCGGCATGCCCTTCGCTTCGATCCTCTCCGCCGAATTCGCCGACAAGCTCAAGGCTTCCGGCAAGATGGAGCAGCTCAATCAAGTGCCGGTCGGCACGGGGCCATTCAAATTCGTCGGCTATCAGAAGGACGCCGTGGTCCGCTTTGCCGCCAATGCCGACTACTGGGAAGGCAAGACGCCGATCGACACGCTGATCTTCGCGATCACACCCGACCCATCCGTGCGTTATCAGAAGCTGAAGGCCGGCGAATGCCAGGCGATGGCCTTCCCGAACCCGGCCGATCTGGCGGCGATGCGTGCCGATCCCAAGTTGCAGGTCCTCGAACAGGAGGGCCTGAATGTCGGCTATTTCGCCTATAACACCACGATGCCTCCCTTCGACAACGCGAAGGTGCGTAAGGCGCTGAACATGGCGATCAACAAGGAGTTCGATCATTGCCGCCGTCTACCAGGGCGCCGGCAAGATCGCCAAGAACCCGATCCCGCCGACCATCTGGTCGTATAATGAAGCGACGGTCGACGACAAATACGATCCCGAAACCGCCAAGAAGGTGCTCGCCGAAGCCGGCGTCAAGGATCTGAAGATGAAGATTTGGGCGATGCCGGTGCAGCGTCCGTATAACCCGAATGCGCGGCGCATGGCCGAACTGATCCAGGCCGATTTCGCCAAAGTCGGCGTGACTGCCGAGATCGTCTCCTATGAATGGGCCGAATATCTCAAGACCGGCAAGGAGAAGAGCCGCGACGGTGCGATGCTGATGGGCTGGACCGGTGACAACGGCGATCCCGACAATTTCCTCGCCGTGCTGCTCGGCTGCGATGCGGTCGCCAATTCGAACTATGCACAATGGTGCTATAAGCCCTTCGACGATGTGGTGAGGAAGGCAAAGCTCGTCTCCGACAAGGCGGCGCGCACCAAGCTCTATGAAGAGGCGCAGATCATCTTCAAGGAGCAGGCGCCCTGGGCTACCATCGCGCATTCCGTGCGGTTCCAGCCGCTGGCGAAGTCGGTGAAGAATTTCAAGATCGATCCGTTCGGCGGCCACCTGTTCTACGGCGTCGATCTGGCGGAATAATCAGCTACCTCCTGGCGGATCTCCGTGGCGTTCCATCCGGAAAGCCACGGGCCGATCTAGCAGATTGAATACTGTCGCGAAAATGCGGCCAATAAAGAACTAGAGCCCGAGGCAATCACCAGACCATCATGCTGGCTTTCATCCTCCGCCGCTTCGGGCTCATCATACCGACCTTCATCGGCATTACCATCGCCGCTTTCATTTTCATCCGTATGCTGCCGGGCGATCCCGTACTGCTGATGGCCGGCGAGCGCGGCACCACGCCCGAACGCTATGCCCAGCTCATGCATCAGCTCGGCTACGACCGGCCGATCCTCGTCCAATATTTCGACTTCCTGACCTCCGCCGTCTCCGGCGATCTGGGCCACTCGCTTGTCACCAAACGCCCAGTCGTCGAGGAGTTCATGACGCTGTTTCCGGCGACATTCGAGCTGACTTTCATCGCCATGCTGTTCGGCATCGTCTTCGGCATTCCAGCGGGCATTATCGCCGCCGCCCGGCGCGGCACCTGGATCGATCAGACGCTGATGGGCACCGCACTGGTCGGCTATTCCATGCCGATCTTCTGGTGGGGCTTGCTGCTGATCATCCTGTTCTCCGGCATGCTCGGCTGGACGCCGGTATCGGGGCGCATTTCGCTGCTCTACTATTTCCCCTCGGTCACCGGCCTGATGCTGATCGACAGCCTGCTTTCTGGGGAGAAAGGCGCTTTTTCTTCCGCTGTTTCTCATCTCATTCTGCCGACAATCGTTCTGGGCACAATCCCGCTCGCGGTGATCGCGCGGCAGACCAGATCGGCCATGCTGGAGGTGCTGGGCGAGGATTATGTCCGCACCGCCCGCGCCAAGGGCATGTCGAACGCGCGCGTCATTGGCATTCACGCACTGCGCAACGCGCTGATCCCCGTCGTAACGACGATCGGCCTTCAGACCGGAGTGCTGATCACCGGCGCCATTCTGACCGAGACGATCTTCTCCTGGCCTGGCATCGGCAAATGGATGGTCGATAGCATTTTCCGGCGCGACTACCCGTCCGTGCAGGGCGGGCTGCTGCTGATCGCCGTGACCGTCATGATGGTCAATCTGGCGGTCGATCTGCTTTATGGCCTGATCAATCCGCGCATCCGGTACAGGTGACAAGCGGCCATGAGCGACGCCATCCTGGAGACCCTCGTCGTCGACCGCCGCCAGACCGGCATGCGCGCCTCGCTCAGCGAATTCTGGTTCTATTTCAGGGAGAATCGCGGCGCGGTAATCGGCCTTTGGGTGTTTGCCTTCGTCTGCATCCTCGCCATTTTCGCCGACGTCATCGCGCCGCATGCGCCGGCAACGCAATATCGCGATGCCCTCCTTACGCCGCCCGTCTGGCAGACCGGCGGCGACTGGCGCTTTCTGCTCGGCACCGACGCGGTCGGCCGAGACATGCTCTCGCGGCTGATCCACGGCGCTCGCTACTCACTGTTCGTCGGCTGCATCGTCGTGGCTGGAGCGATGCTCGTCGGCGTCGCATTCGGTCTCGTCGCGGGCTTCGTCGGCGGGCTGGTGGACACGCTGATCGTCCGCGTGATGGACATCATTCTCGCTTTCCCAAATCTCCTCCTCGCCCTGGCGCTGGTCGCCATTCTTGGCCCGAGCCTCACCAATGCGATGATCGCCATCGCCATCGTTCAACAGCCGCATTATGTGCGCCTGACGCGCGCCGCGGTGCTCGGCGAGAAGCATAAGGACTATGTCACAGCCGCCCGCGTGGCGGGCGTCGGCCCTTGGCGCTTGATGGCCGTGACCATCCTGCCCAATTGCCTGGCGCCGCTCATCGTGCAGGCGGCGCTGTCCTTCTCCACCGCCATTCTGGACGCCGCATCGCTCGGTTTTCTAGGCATGGGCGCGCAGCCGCCGACGCCCGAATGGGGCACCATGCTGGCCGAAGCGCGCGAGTTCATCTTGCGGGCGTGGTGGGTCGTGACGATGCCGGGCCTTGCCATCCTTATCGTCGTACTCGCGATCAACCTCATCGGTGACGGGTTTCGCGACGCGTTCGATCCCAAGCTGAAGAGGGCCTAGAATTGGCGCTGCTCGAGATCGAAAATCTGACGGTCGAATTCGCGACATCCTCGGGCGCTTTTCGCGCGGTCGATGGTGTATCTCTCGCAGTCGATCCGCGCGAGGTTCTTGCCATCGTCGGCGAGTCCGGCTCGGGAAAGTCGGTGAGCATGCTCGCCGTGATGGGCTTGCTGCCGCCCGTCGCCCGCGTCTCCGCCGACCGGCTGCGCTTCGATGGCAGCGACCTGCTGACGCTTACCAGCGGCCAGCGGCGGGCCCTGATGGGCGCGAAAATTTCGATGATCTTCCAGGATCCGATGTCGAGCCTCAACCCGTGCTTTACGATCGGCTTCCAGCTCACCGAAGTGCTCAAGATCCACACGCGGACTGGGCCGTTCCGCGCGCCGCGCCCGTGCGCTGGAATTGCTCGATCATGTCGGCATTTCCTCGGCCGAAACGCGGCTGGGCGCCTATCCGCACCAGATGTCCGGTGGCATGAACCAACGCGTCATGATCGCCATGGCGATCGCCTGCAATCCCAAGCTGCTGATCGCCGACGAGCCGACGACGGCGCTCGACGTCACCATCCAGGCGCAGATCCTCGACCTTCTCTTGAGGCTTCGGCAGGAAACCGGCATGGCGATGATCCTGGTCACTCACGATATGGGCGTGGTGGCGGAGACAGCGCAGCGTGTCTCGGTTCATTATGCCGGGCAGAAGGTGGAAGAGCAGCCGGTGCTCGACCTCTTCACCGACCCGCATCATCCCTATACGTCGGCCCTGCTCGCCGCGCTTGCCCGAGCGCGCCGAGCCCGGCGACCTGCCGGCAATTCCCGGTGTCGTGCCTGGCTTTTTCGACCGTCCGAAAGGCTGCCTGTTCTCGCCGCGCTGCCGCTACGCCACGGAGCGCTGCATTACTGTTCAGCCGCTGAAGGCGAGCAAGGCCGAGGGAGAGGCGCTGTGCCACTATCCGCTTGTTGACGGCGTGCCGCAGGGCCATCCCGCATTCGAGGCGGTGGCATGACCGGCGAAGTCGTTCTGCTGGCCCGGGATCTGACGCGCTATTATCCGGTCCCGCGCGGGCGTGTTCCGGCATCGACGCGGTCTTGAAGGCGGTCGATGGCGCGAGCTTCGCGTTGCGGCGCGGCCGGACGCTGGCGGTCGTCGGCGAGTCCGGCAGCGGTAAATCGACGCTGGCCCGGCTGGTCACGATGATCGAGGAGCCGACCTCGGGCAGCCTTAACATCCTTGGCAAGGAGATCGCGGGCGCATCGCGCGAGACCCGCAAGGCATTGCGCCGCAGCGTGCAGATCGTGTTCCAGAACCCCTACGGATCGCTGAACCCGCGCCAAAAAATCGGCGCGGCGCTTGAAGAACCGCTGCTCGTCAACACGGCGCTTTCACGGCCGGAGCGCCGCGAGAAGGCGGAGGCGATGATGGCCGCCGTCGGCCTGCTGCCCGAGCATTTCCACCGCTATCCGCATATGTTCTCCGGCGGCCAGCGCCAGCGTATCGCCATCGCCCGGGCCTTGATGCTCGATCCCGCGATCCTGGTGCTCGACGAGCCGGTCTCGGCCCTCGATGTGTCGATCCAGGCGCAGATCCTCAATCTGCTGACCGACCTGCAGGACACACTCGATCTGGCCTATCTATTCATCAGCCACGATCTGTCCATCGTGCGCCATCTCGCCGACGAGGTGATGGTGATGTATCTGGGCCGTCCGGTGGAACAAGGCCCCGGCGCGACGATCTTCGAGGACCCGCAGCACCCCTATACGCGCGCGCTGCTCTCCGCGACACCGGTCGCCGACCCCACCCGGCGCAAGGAGCGCATCGTGCTCCGGGGCGAATTGCCCTCCCCGCTTGACCCGCCTCCAGGCTGCACGTTCAATCCGCGCTGCCCGCTGGTCTTCGGCCGATGCATCGTGGAGGAGCCGCGATTGCGCCGTGTAGCCGGACGCGACGTCGCCTGCCATGCCTGCGAATAGGGGCGCGCGCGCCAAGCCAATGCCGAGCTATCCTCGCAAACGGTGATGGTACGCCCCGGCTTGACGACACGGGCGCGGAACAGGAAGCGCATTCCCTTCGCCGGGCGCAAGAAGATTGGTCTTGAACTCGATGGTCAGGACGTCCGCATCGGCTGGCATCAACGAGAAGGCAGCGTACCCGCAGGCGCTGTCCAGCCCAGCGTGATGATACCGGCATGCATGAAGCCATGCTGTTGGGTGTAGGCTTCCGCATAGGGCATGCCGAGCTCGATGTCGCCAGGAGCAAGCCGCTCGATGACGATGCCGAGCGAGTGCATGGCACTTTTGCCGCGCGAAGCTATCCCTGACGCGCGTATCGTAATTGGGGTTGATCGGTTCGAATGTGGTCACGTTCATTCTCATATCGCGGCGCAGCTACCAGTCCACCAAACACGCACGAAACGGAAAAGCTGCCATTTTTGCGTCGGAGCAATCCGGATCGGCTTATGGCTGGCTGATTCGCTTCAAGCCCGAGCTCCGCGACTAGATTTCGGCGGTCTGCTCCCCCACCATCACCGCATAGCCGCCGATGCGGACCACGCGAAGATTGCGGCCCTGCACCTCGAACTCGACGAAGATTTCGCTGGGCCGGCCCATCTCCACGCCCTGCTCGATCATGGCGTTGTAGGTGCCCTCGGGAGGGCCGTCGAACTGATTGATGATCGCGGCGAACGCCGCCGCCGCCGATCCCGTTGCGGCATCCTCGTTCCCGGCCACGCCTATGGCCGGCACGAAGGCGCGCGCATGGAAGGCGGCTTTGTGCTGCACGGTCTCGCGGCAATAGAGATAGGCGGCGGGATGATCGTCTCCGCCGAAGGCTTCATCCCAGAACTCCTCGACCACATGCGCCCGCCGCATGGCGTCGAGACCCGCGACCGGCACGAAGGTGAAGGGAGATCCGGCGCTGAACCGGCGGGGCCGGAAGTTCTCAAAGCCGATCTCGGTCGGCGCGAGGCCAAGAGCCGCAGCGAGCCGGTCGACCGGCGGCGTTTCTGCGGTTTCCTGGGGCAGCGAGGGAACATCGAAGGCGGCGAAGGCAACGTCGTCGCCCGCGGGCTTCACGGCCACCCGCAAGATGCCGCCCTTGGCCTCCAGCACGGCCAGCGCGTCGCATTCTTCATCCATTTTCGGCCAGATGCGCTGATAGGCGAGGCAGATCGCGGTGCCGATTGTCGGATGGCCGGCGAAGGGCAATTCGCTCGTCGGCGTGAAAATCCGGATGGCCGCCGTATGCGCCTGATATTCCGGCGGGAATACAAAGACCGTTTCGGACAGGCCGAGCTTGCGCGCGATGGCCTGCATCGCCTCGGTATCCAGCCCATCCGTATCCATCACGACCGCCAGCGGATTGCCGCTGTCGGCCCGCTTGGTGAAGACGCTCAATAGAAAATAGCGCAATTGCATGCGATTCCTTGCCACTAGGCTCTAGAGCCTCATCCGCTCCGATAGAATCAGAACGGGGCTCGATCTTTCACCCGAGCATGATCTTATCGCAAAATGGCCGCCACTTTTGCGGATCATGCTCGTTTCACTTGAGCATGATCCTTGTCGCAAAACCGGTTGCCACTTTTGCGATCATGCTCTGGCCAAATTGCGCCGACCATAACCCAAAGAGCCCTTTCCGGCACGCGCCATCGCAATAACTCACAGGAGACCGACCTTGAGGAAAATCGGCGTATGAACTGCCACATTTCGACCACAAGTTGCAGGCGGAGATGTGATGGTCTGCGCTCGGCGATTCGAGTAGCTTGGCTAAGCAGCTGATACGTCATTAATTTATTCCAGATCGGGTTATTTTAGACGCAACCAAAAGCTGTATTGTGCATTGCCATAACATCGCCCAATGGCAGACCTAACACCAGAGCAGTCGTTGGCGCGACTGAGTCGTGCCGTGATCTCTGTCCGGAGATCGCTCTAAAACGGGGATTATCGATGAATAGCATAAAGCATCTCAGTTTGGGCCTGGTCAGCGCGCTTGCGCTTGGCGCAGGCCTTCCGGCCGCGAACGCAGCGGACATCGATCGAGACCGTGGCAGCATCAAGGATACCGGTCCGGTGGACTATGTGCCGTCCATCACCTGGACGGGCTTCTATATCGGCGCCCACATCGGGGCCGCTTGGGGCGATAATGAGGATGTGGAGATCCTTGATCGACTCCGCTTTTCTGGCCGGCGCCCATCTCGGCTATAATTGGCAAGGGCCGAGCAATATCGTCATCGGCGTTGAAGGCGATGTGAGCTTCATCGACGAGATCGACTATCTAGCCAGCATACGCGGCCGGCTGGGCTATGCATTCGGTCCGACGCTAGCCTACGTGACCGGCGGCGCGGCCTTCATCGGCTTCGATGAAAACCTCGCGGGTGACGATTCCGACACAGGCTTTGTGGCGGGTCTGGGCCTTGAGCACAAGCTGCGGGAGAATGTCAGTATCGGCGCCGAAGCGCTCTATTACGGCTTCGAGAATGACGACAGCGGCGGCGATGACAACAATTTCTGGGCCGCACGCGCCCGCCTGACCTATCACTTCAATGGCGGCCGCGGCGACCTTAAGTAAGCGCGGCCGACACGCCAGAACGGCGGCGAGCGTCCCTGCCGCGATCTGGGGCGCTCGCCGCGCATTTTATAGTTCCGTGGCAGAATGGATTTGCCGGCGAGATCCAGCGACCAGCCCTGGGCAACGAGATCGCGCCCAATTTTCATCCACACGGCGCGACCGAACCTCATTATCGCTGCTCGGCGAGTCGTCGAGATCGGCCTGCAGTGCCGTCCGGCGTGCGGGACGTCGTCGATACGGTAGCCCTCGGCGCGGATACAGCGCTCGGTTTCGGCGTCCATGGGGATATGCGACTCGCCCTGGGTCGCGGCTTCCCGCCTACGGCGTCGGCGATGTGTCCGGTCCGCGCGGCAGCAAGACTTCCATCATCCCGCGCGATGGCAGCCGCGTCGGCGGAAGCCGTTCGAAAATACAATGTCGCCGCAAATTCCGCACATGCCCTGCGTCTGTCATTGCCATCAGTTGGTGTTGCTTGGGTAAACCCACGAGGTTAAGTGGTTCCATAATTTGCCAATCTGGCCGGCAGGATGGGGTTCCGCGACGCGTGGCGGCGCCAGTCGCACGTCAGTTCAGCGCCCCTTCGACGATCCGGGGGGTCTCGTTCATTTTACATCTGCCTGTTATGGTTGTGTGTCATATGTCGATAGAGAGGCCGCGA
>CAVSXH010000015.1:0-261885 GCA_963731855.1 uncultured Alphaproteobacteria bacterium
CAAGCCCACAAAGGTGGCGGTCGCGGGCGGCACATTGCAACTTCTCGAATACGCCGGCCGTCCCGAGCTGGTGCCGCTCGGCTGCGCGATTCCCAGCGCCGAACTGCTGGCGGCCGGCAAGCTGGACCGCTTCATGGCGCGGGCGGCGAGGGTGAAAGGAACGGATTACAACATCTACACCGAGCCAAAGGGCGACCGCGACCTGCGCAACGAAATCTGCCGCCGTTCCTTGCGCTTCGGTCAGCTGCTGACGCCGGAAACCGTTGCGATCACCTGCGGCTGCACCGAAGCGCTTTCCCTTGCCCTGCGCGCCGTGACCAAGCGCGGTGATACGGTGGCGATCGAATCTCCGACCTATTTCGGCTTGCTGCAAGTGCTCGAAGCGCTTGAATTGAAGGCGCTTGAACTGCCGACCGACGCAAATGATGGGTTAGAAATCGAGGCGCTGGAAAAGGCACTCAAGTCGAAGCCGGTCAGTGCCTGCCTGTTCTCGTCCAGCTTCAACAATCCGCTGGGCTGTTCCATGACGGACGACAGGAAGCGGGCGGTCGTGGAACTGTTGCGCCGCCACGACGTGCCGCTGGTCGAGGACGATATTTACGGCGACATCTATTTCGGCCCGGAGCGGCCGCGGCCGTTCATGGCGCTCGCGCCCGATGCCGACATTATTTATTGCAGCTCGTTCTCCAAAACCGTCGCGCCGGGATATCGCGTCGGCTGGATCGCCACCGGGCGGCACATGCAGCGCGTGCTAGAAACCAAATTCGCCCAGACGCTGTGCGGACCGGCATTGCCGCAGGCGGCGCTCGCCGATTTTCTATCTTCAGGCGGCTATGACGGCCATCTTCGCCGCATCCGCGCCGTGTTCGCCCAGAATATCGACCGCATGACCCGGGCGATTACGCGGAGCTTTCCCGCCTCCACGCGCGTTTCGCGCCCCGCCGGCGGGTTTGTGCTCTGGGTCGAGCTTCCCGCGGGCATCGATACCCGCGCGCTATTCGATCGGGCGCTGGGGCACGGCATCTGTTTCGCGCCGGGCGACGTCTTTTCGGCGACGCGGCGTCACACGAATTGCATCCGGCTCAGCTGCGGTCATAGATGGGACGAGCGCATCGAGAAGAGCATCGAGACGCTCGGGGCCATGGCCGCCGATGCGATTGCCGGGCGCTCGGTTCACATTTGAGACTCTGCGCGCATGGCTGCGAGCGCGCCGTGAATTTGCGCGACCACCGCGGCGCCCTCGCCAACCGCCGCCGCGACCCGCTTCGTCGATCCCGCACGGACGTCGCCGATCGCAAAAATGCCGGGGACGCTGGTCTCCAGCGGCAAGGCGGCGCGGCCGGGCATCGCCGATGGCGTGGCCGCAGTCGCCGCCGGTCAGGAGAAAGCCTTTGGCGTCGACGGCGGCGACCTTTTCCAGCCATGCGGCATTGGGGTCGGCGCCGATGAACAGGAACAGATGCCGCAGCGCTGCCGTCTTCGTCGTCCCGGTCTTGAGGTCGCGGAATGTGGCTGATGTCAGGCCCTCGGCGCTGCTGCCTTCAAGCGCAACCACCTCCGAATGGGTATGCAGCTCGACATTCGGCAGAGCGCAGATGCGGTCGATCAGATATTTGGACATGGTGTCGTCCAGGCCCGCGCGGCGGATGACGAGATGCAGCCGCTTGACCTTTGCCGCCAGGAAAACCACCGCCTGGCCCGCCGAATTACCGCCGCCGACCAGCGCCACCTCTTCGCCCTCGCACAGCTTAGCCTCGATCGGCGAGGCCCAATAGGATACGCCCGCGCCTTCGAACTCCGACAGATTGGAAATATCCGGCCGCCGATAACGTGCGCCCGAAGCCGCAACCGCGGTTCGCGCCAGCACCACCCGTCCATCGGTCAGCTCGAGCCGCAGCGGGTCGCCCCGACGCCGCTTGCCGCCGCCGCAATCGAGCCGCGCGACCTCCAGCGGCAGCGCGACTTCGGCGCCGAATTTCTGCGTCTGGGAAAAGGCGCGTCCCGCGAGTGCCTGCCCGGAGATGCCGGTGGGAAAGCCGAGGTAATTCTCGATCCGCGCCGACGCCCCCGCCTGCCCGCCGACGGCGCGCTGATCGAGCACGAGGATAGAAAGGCCCTCGGATGCACCATAGACTGCGGCAGCAAGCCCAGCCGGCCCCGCGCCCACGACCACAACGTCGTAGATCCGCTCTGGGTCGAGTTCGGGCGTGATGCCCAGGCAAACGCCGGCCTCCGCGTCGGTTGGCCGCTTCAGCACCGTGCCGTTGGGACAAAGCATGAGCGGCAGCTCATCCGGCGGCACGCCCAGGCGCTCGACGATCGCGCGTCCCTCTTCATCCGTCGTGGCGTCCAAGACGGTGTAGGGGTAGGCGTTGCGGCTGAGAAAGCCCTGCAGCCGCACGAGACCCTGGGAGCCGGGGCGTCCGACCAGAACGGAACCGGCGCCGCCATCCTGGATGAGCGCGACGCGGCGCAGAATGAAGGCGCGCATGACGATCTCGCCGACTTCGGCAGAACCGATGATCAGGGCGCGCAGATGCGGGGCATCGAACGGCAAGGCCGTGCACCCCTCCGGGCCTGCCCGGCCGCCGGCGAGCGTGGTGCGCCCTGCCAGCTGAGTGATCTCGCCGGTCAGTTGTCCGGCCCGATGCGTGACGATGGCCGTCTCGTGCTTGAGCCCGTCGCGGCGGACTATGTCGATGGTGCCGTCGAGCAGGAGCCATGCGGGCACGTTCCTCTCGCCGACGTCGAAAATCATCTCGCCCGGCGCGAAATGGCGCGCTTCACCGCTGGCAAACCGCTTCGCCATCGCGATTTGCGACATGTCGAGCACGGGAAACATTTGGTGACTTCGGGTTTCCGCAAGGCTCATCGTATGCCTCCTCATTCTTGTGGCGGCCACCTTACCACTCCTCGGCGGCGGCGTCGAAGCGCTGGGCCAAGCGGCTGTCCTCCATCCGCCGGTTTGGATGGCGCTCGACGTCCAATGCCTCAACGGCTCAAGAAGCCAGGGCGGGCTTCAGGCCGCCGGATGCGGGCAGATAGAGGCGGCCGTCCTGAGTGAGAAAATCGTTGAAGGCCTGCATCGCGGGGGACAAGGAGCGGTCGAGACGCGATACCGAGAACCATTGCCGCACAATGGGCACTCCGAGAACCTCCAAAATCACCAGGCGGCGGAGCTGCAACTCTTGCTCGATCGTGTGCGCCGAAATGAAAGCAATGCCGAGCCCGGCCATCACCGCCTGCTTGATCGTTTCGTTGGACCCCATTTCGGTGCCCAGATCTTCAAGCTTTTCCGGAATATCGGCGAAGAATATTTCCAGCGATATGCGCGTTCCCGATCCGGGCTCGCGGATGAGAAAGCGCTCGCGGGCGATTTCAGCCTTCGTGATGCCGCGCCTGGCCGCCAAAGCGTGGCCGGCGGGCGCGATGATGACGAAGGGATGGTCGCCGAACACCAGCGATCGCACCGGGACTTCGCGCGGCGGGCGGCCCATCAGCGCGATGTCGAGATCATGGCGCCGCAGCGCATCGATGGTCTTGGCCCGGTTGCCGACATGCAGATCCACCTGAATGCCGGGATGCTGCTTTTGGAAGGCGGCCATGAGCCGAGGCGCGAAATATTTCGCGGTCGAGACCACCCCCAGCTTCAGATTGCCCATCCTGCGGCCGGAGATCGCATCGATCTCATCGCTCAGCATTCGCAGCCGCTCATCGACAGCGCGCGCGGCTTCCAGAACCGCCAGGCCTGCGGCAGTCGGACGCATTCCGTCGGGCGTGCGATCGAAAAGCGTGAGGCCAACACCCTCTTCCAGCTGCTGGAGCTGCAGCGTCACCGCCGGTGCGGTAAGCCCCAACTCCTTGGCGGCAAGAGATATTTTGCCGCATCCCCCTATGGCTTGCAACGACCGGAGCTGGCGTAGGGTCAGGTAACGCATATTGCATAATAAAAAAAATTAACTTCCGATGTAAACAAAATAAAATTTACTTAATGACAGTTTCCCGGGATCCTTAATAAAAGGCCGCCAGCCACAGGCAGCGGCCTGGGAGGACGCAATCATGGATACGCCGACGCTAGAGGCATATCTTCGCTCTTATTGCAGCGATGGCGATACCACCAAGGCCCATATCGCCGATGCGATTCACTCCCTTGCCCAGGCCGCGGTCTCGGTGCGGATCGCGACAAAGGAGGGGGCGCTCGGTGGTGCCTTTGCCGATACCCGCGGCTCCGCTCATATGCAGGGAGATGTCCAGAAGGATCTGGATCTGCTGGCGGACGAGATCTTCCTCGAAGCGGCCAGGCGCGCGCATCTCTCGTTCTACGCATCCGAAGAGCTGGACAAAGCCGTGCCGATCGGCGGCGGCTCGCGGCTTGCGATCGCCATCGACCCTTTGGACGGCTCGTCGAATATCGACGCCAACGTCTCGATCGGAACGATATTCTCGATCCTTCCCTCCGCTGGAGACGCAGAGCGGACATTCCTCCAACCTGGGAACCGGCAACTTGCCGCCGGATTTTTCATCTACGGACCGCAATTGGCGCTGGCCCTGACGCTCGGCGAAGGCGCGCGGATCTTCGTATTCTCGAACAGCGGCGGCGTGTTCGTCGAAGCTTATTCAGCGCTCGCAATTGCACCAAAGACGCAGGAATTCGCAATTAACGCGGCGAACTATCGGCATTGGGACGCATGCGTGCAGCTCTATCTCGATGATTGCGTTCTGGGAGCGGAGGGGCCACGCGGCAAAGATTACAATATGCGCTGGGTCGCATCGCTGGTCGCCGAAGCCTATCGCATCCTCATACGGGGCGGCGTGTTCCTCTATCCCGGCGATGCCCGCAAGGGATACGGCAATGGCCGCCTGCGCCTGATCTATGAGGCCAACCCGATCGCCATGCTGGTCGAGCAGGCGGGCGGCGCGGCCACAGACGGGACCAACCGTATTCTCGATCTGGTGCCGAAGGATATTCATCAGCGCACGCCCTTTGTCTTCGGCTCGGCAAGAGAGGTCGAGAGCATCACCCGCTATCACATCGATCCGTCCGCGATCGGCTCGCGCAATCCGCTGTTCGGCAATCGCGGCCTGCTGCGCGCCTGAGGGAAAGCCATGTCCACCAGACATCCGATCATCGCGATTACCGGCTCCTCCGGCGCCGGCACGTCGACGGTCCAGGACACTTTCAAAAAGATCTTTACCGCGCGAAAAGGTCACGGCAGCTTTCATCGAAGGCGACGCGTTCCACAAATATGACCGCGCCGGCATGAAGGAGAAGGTCGCCGAGGAAGAGAAGCGCGGCAATCGGCACTTCTCGCATTTCAGCCCGGAGGCGAACGAACTCGGAATATTGGAATCGGTCTTCGAGGAATATGGCAGGACGGGAAGCGCCAAGACGCGGCACTATGTGCATGACGAGCGCGAAGCCGAGCTTTACGGCGCGGCGCCCGGCACCTTCACGGAATGGGCCGACCTGCCGCCAAGCGATCTTCTCTTCTATGAAGGCCTGCATGGCTGCATCGTCACCGGCAGCCGTGAACCTGCCTCGCCACCTCGACCTGAAGATCGGCGTCGTACCGGTCATCAATCTGGAATGGATTCAGAAGATCCACCGCGACAAGGCGGACGCGCGGCTACACGACCGAAGCGGTGATGGACACCATCATGCGCCGGATGCCCGATTATGCCCGGTACATCTGTCCGCAATTCTCGCAGACCAACATCAACTTTCAGCGCGTGCCGATCGTCGATACTTCGAACCCGTTCATCGCCCGCTGGATACCGACGCCGGCGGAATCGATGCTGGTGATCCGCTTCGCCAATCCGCGCGGCATCGATTTTCCCTATCTGATCGCGATGCTGCACGGCAGCTTCATGTCGCGCGCCAATTCGATCGTCGTGCCGGGCGAGCAGCTCGATCTGGCCATGCAGCTGATCTTCACGCCGCACATCCACAAGCTGATGGAACTCAAGAGGCGGGCGTCATGAGGGGGAAGCAATGACCATTCAGAGCGGATTTGCGGCAGTGGCCCCGGTAGCGGAACAGGACATGGCGAACGCCATTCGCGCCCTCGCAATGGATGCGGTGCAAAAGGCCAATTCCGGCCATCCGGGAATGCCGATGGGCATGGCGGATGTCGCGACCGTGCTGTTCAACCGGTTCATCAAGCTCGATCCGTCAAAGCCGGACTGGCCGGACCGGGACCGCTTCGTGCTGTCGGCAGGGCACGGCTCGATGCTGCAATATGCCATCCACTACCTGCTCGGATATGCCGATATGCCGATCGAGGAGCTGAAGCGTTTCCGCCAGCTCGGCTCGCGGACGGCCGGTCATCCCGAATACGGCCACGCGCTCGGCGTCGAGACGACCACCGGCCCGCTGGGGCAGGGTCTGGCGACAGCGGTCGGCATGGCGCTGGCTGAGCGCATGATGGCGGCGCGGTTCGGAGCCCGACCTCGTCGACCACTACACCTATGTCATCGCCGGAGATGGCTGCCTGCAGGAAGGCATCAGCCACGAGGCCATCGATCTTGCCGGGCATCTGAAGCTCTCCCGGCTGATCGTGTTCTGGGATGATAACCGCATTTCCATCGACGGCCCAACCTCGCCTGTCAACGTCGATGCACCAGCCGGCGCGATTCCTCTCCGCCGGCTGGGAGGTTCATGAAGTCGACGGCCACGATCGGGAAGCCGTCGCCAGCGCGATCGCCAGTGCGCGCCGGAGTGAGAAGCCGTCGCTCATCGCCTGCCGGACGCTGATCGGCAAGGGCGCGCCCAATCTGCAGGGCTCGGAGAAGACTCACGGCGCGCCGCTCGGCGACCAGGAGATCGCCGCCGCGCGCGCGGCCCTTGGCTGGCCGCACGAACCATTCGTGGTGCCGGATAGCATACTTGCCGGCTGGCGCGCCATCGCAGCGCGCGGCGCTGCCGAACGCGAGCGGTGGGAACAGCGCCTGGCCGCATCCGCCCAGCGCGAGACTTTCGCATCCGCTCTATCGCGGCGATGTCCCAAGCGCGGTTTCGACAAGACTTGCCGCATTCCGCGCGGAGCATTTCGAGAAGGCGACAAAGGTGGCGACGCGTAAGGCGTCGGAAATGGTGCTCGGCGTGATCAACGGAGCCTGCGACACCACCATCGGCGGCTCCGCCGACCTGACGCATTCCAACCTGACGATCACCAAGGGCTTGGGCACGATCCGGCCCGGCGAGTTTCGGCGGGCGCTACATTCATTACGGCATCCGCGAGCATGGCATGGCCGCCGCGATGAACGGCTTGGCGCTGCATGGCGGATTCATTCCCTATGGCGGCACGTTCCTGGGCTTTGCCGATTATGCACGGCGGCGCGATGCGGCTTTCGGCACTGATGGGCCAGCGCGTCATCTATGTCATGACGCACGATTCCATCGGCCTGGGCGAGGATGGTCCGACCCATCAGCCGGTCGAGCATCTGGCCATGCTGCGGGCGACTCCCAATCTGAACGTCTTCCGCCCGGCCGACATCATCGAAACGGCGGAAGCCTGGGAAATCGCGCTTGCCACCCGCGACAAGCCGAGCGTCCTCGTGCTGTCTCGCCAGGCTCTGCCGATGCTGCGCGAGCGCCACAGCCCGGAAAACCGCTCGGCGCGCGGCGCTTACGTGCTGCGTGAAGTGATCGGCCCACGCGACCTGACGCTGCTCGCGACCGGCTCGGAAGTGCAGATCGCCAAGGCCGCCGCGGAAGAGCTTTTCGCCGGGACACGGGATCAGGGCCGCGGTCGTCTCCATGCCGTCATGGGAGCTGTTCGAAGCCCAGAGCGAGCGAATACCGCTTCCAGGTTCTGGGCTCCGCGCCCCGCGTGGCTGTGGAAGCCGCGGCCCGCTTGGGCTGGGACCGCTGGATCGGCGAGCGCGGCGACGTTCGTCGGGATGAACTCCTTCGGCGCCAGCGCGCCGGCGGAAGCGCTTTACCCGCATTTCGGCATCACCGCCGAAGCGGTCGCTGAAGCGGCGCTCGGCCTCATCGCGGCCTGAGCTCGAATTAAGAAAGGAAAAGATCATGAACGTTGAGGCCAAAGTCGAGCTCAAGGGCAAGGAACGCTACAAATCCGGCGTCATCCCCTACAAGCAAATGGGCTACTGGGAGTCGGACTACCAGCCGAAGGAAACCGACGTCATCGCGCTGTTCCGCATCACCCCGCAGCCCGGCGTCGACCATGAGGAAGCCGCCGCCGCCGTCGCCGGCGAATCCTCGACCGCGACCTGGACCGTGGTGTGGACCGACCGCCTGACCGCTTGCGAGCTATATCGCGCCAAGGCGTATCGCAGTCGAGCCGGTGCCTAATACCGGCCCGGGCACGAAGACGGAAGCGCAGTATTTCGCCTACATCGCCTACGACCTGGACCTGTTCGAGCCAGGGTCGATCGCCAACCTCACCGCCTCGATCATCGGCAATGTGTTCGGCTTCAAGGCCGTGAAGGCGCTGCGCCTCGAGGACATGCGCATCCCCGTCGCCTATCTGAAGACCTTTCAGGGACCGGCGACCGGCGTCGTCGTCGAGCGCGAGCGCCTCGACAAGTTCGGCCGCCCGCTGCTCGGCGCGACCACCAAGCCCAAGCTCGGCCTTTCCGGCCGCAATTACGGCCGCGTCGTCTATGAGGCGCTGAAAGGCGGGCTCGATTTCGTCAAGGACGACGAGAACATCAACTCGCAGCCCTTCATGCACTGGCGCGACCGCTTCCTCTACTGCATGGAGGCGCGTCAATAAGGCATCGGCCGAGACCGGCGAGGTGAAAGGGCACTACCTCAACGTCACCGCCGGCACGATGGAGGAGATGTACGAGCGCGCCGAATTCGCCAAGGAGCTGGGCTCGGTCATCGTGATGATCGATCTGGTGATCGGCTACACCGCCATCCAGTCGATGGCCAAATGGGCGCGGCGGAACGACATGATCCTGCATCTGCATCGCGCCGGCAACTCGACCTATTCGCGCCAGAAGAACCACGGCATGAATTTCCGCGTCATCTGCAAGTGGATGCGCATGGCGGGCGTGGACCACATCCATGCCGGAACGGTGGTCGGCAAGCTGGAAGGCGATCCGCTGATGATCCAGCGGCTTCTACGACACGCTGCGCGAGCACGCATACCGCCCAGCAGCTCGAGACGGGGTTGTTCTTCGAGCAGGACTGGGCCTCGCTCAACAAGGTCATGCCGGTCGCCTCCGGCGGCATCCATGCCGGGCAGATGCATCAGCTCATCCATTATCTCGGCGAGGACGTGGTGCTTGCAGTTCGGCGGCGGCACGATCGGCCATCCGATGGGCATCCAGGCCGGCGCGATGGCGAACCGCGTCGCCCTGGAGGCGATGATCCTGGCCCGCAACGAAGGCCGCGACTATCTTCAGCGAAGGCCCGCAGATTCTCGAGGATGCGGCCAAGTGGTGCAGCCCGCTGAAGGCGGCGCTCGAAGTGTGGAAGGATATCTCCTTCAACTACAATTCGACCGATACGGCGGATTTCGTCCCCGTGGCCACACCCGCCTACTGACGCATATTGAGGAGCCCCCAGCCCATGATGACCAATCACGGAAACCGGATCACCCAGGGACAGTTCTCGTTCCTGCCCGATCTCACCGACGCGCAGATCACCGCGCAGCTCGAATATGCGCTCAAGAACAATTGGGCGGTCAGCGTCGAATACACCGACGACCCGCATCCGCGGAACACCTATTGGGAGATGTTCGGCATGCCGATGTTCGATCTCAAGGACGCCGCCGGCATCCTGATGGAAATCAACAATTGCCGGAAGACGTTTCCCAGCTATTACATCCGCGTCATGGCGTTCAACTCCGCGCGCGGCGTTGAAAGCCCCTCGATGTCATTCATCGTGAACCGGCCCGCGAACGAGCCCGGCTTCGCGCTGCAACGCACCGAGACACGCGGCCGGCAGATCCAATACACCACGCGCGCCTATGTCACGGACAGGCCCGCTGGCGAGCGCTACGGGCGGTAGCCATGTCGTCGCCCCGGCCGAAGAGCCGGGGCCTATTCGCCCTTCGGCCTTCTTGCCGGCGGTCAGACTAATAGTCCCCGGCTCTTCGGCCGGGGCGACGAAGACGATGGGATTCAGGATTGATAGCATCTATGGCCGAACTATTGCCGAAGCCGGAAGGCGCGCCGGAAACCGTCGATCTGGCGGAGGAATATAAGAGCTCCGGCGTCGCGGAAGTGCTGGACGAACTCGACCGCGAGCTTGTCGGCCTCAAGCCGGTCAAGCAGCGCATCCGCGAGATCGCGGCGCTGCTCATCGTCGAGCGCGCCCGCAAGACCCTCGGCCTGTCGCATGACGCGCCGACGCTGCATATGAGCTTCACCGGCAATCCCGGCACCGGCAAGACGACCGTCGCGATGCGGATGGCCAATATCCTCCACCGGCTCGGCTATGTCCGCAAAGGGCACCTCGTCTCGGTGACGCGCGACGATCTCGTCGGCCAGTATATCGGCCACACCGCGCCGAAGACGAAAGAGGTGTTGAAGCGCGCCATGGGCGGCGTTCTGTTCATCGACGAGGCCTATTATCTCTACCGCCCCGACAATGAGCGCGATTACGGCCAGGAGGCCATCGAGATCCTGCTTCAGGTAATGGAGAACAATCGCGAGGATCTGGTCGTCATCCTCGCGGGCTATGCGGATCGAATGGACCGCTTTTTCCAGAGCAATCCCGGCTTCCGCTCGCGCATCGCGCATCACATCGACTTCCCCGATTATGGCGACGCCGAATTGCTCCGCATCGCCGAGACGATGCTCGCCAACCAAAATTATCGCCTCGACAGCGAGGCGCGCGAGGCGATGGCCGACTATATCGAGCGCCGCCGCAAGCAGCCGCTGTTCGCCAATGCGCGCTCGATCCGCAATGCGCTTGACCGGGCGCGGCTGCGTCAGGCAAACCGGCTGTTCAGTACCGCGAAAGGCCCGGTGACGGCGGATGCGCTCTCGACCATCTCGCGCCGAGGACATCCGCGCCAGCCGTGTCTTTACGATGGGCGTGCCCGATAGCGCAAAGGAACCCGCGCCATGAGCCGAACGATCATCGCCCCTTCGATCCTGTCCGCCGATTTCTCCCGGCTCGGGGATGAGATCGAGGCCGTTATCCGCGCCGGGGCTGACTGGATCCATCTCGACGTCATGGATGGGCATTTCGTGCCCAACATCACTTTCGGCCCGCCCGTGGTGAAGGCCGTACGCGGCCGCACCGACAAGGTGTTCGACTGCCATCTGATGATCGAGCCCGCCGATCCCTACCTCGCGGCCTTCGCCGAGGCCGGCGCGGACATTATCACCGTGCACGCCGAGGCGACGCGGCATCTCGACCGCTCGCTGCAGGCCATCCGCAATCTGGGCAAGCGCGCGGGTGTGTCGCTCAACCCGGCGACGCCGGAAAGGGCATCGAATATGTGCTCGACCGGCTCGACCTCATCCTGCTCATGACCGTCAATCCCGGCTTCGGCGGACAGGCGTTCATACCTGCGGTGGTGGAGAAAGTCGCGCGCATCAAGGCGATGATCGGCGCGCGGCCGATCGATATCGAGATCGATGGCGGCGTCACGCCCGAGACGGCGCCGCTGGTCGCCGCCGCTGGCGCGAATGTGCTGGTCGCCGGTTCCGCCGTCTTCAAGGGCGGCACCGAGGAGGCCTACGCACGCAACATCGCCGCCATCCGCACAGCCGCCGATGGCGCACTGAGCGCGGCGGCTTAGTCCCATGGAGGCCAGGTGAGCATCTGCGGTGAGTCCCCACTGGCCCCAGGCGGTTCTTTTCGATCTTGACGGCACACTGATCGACTCCGCGCCCGACATCGCGGCGGCGGCAAATGAATTGCTGGCCGAGGACCGGCTCGGGCCGCTGAGCGTGGCGCAGGTGCGCGCCATGGTCGGCAATGGCATCCGCAAGCTGGTCGAGCGCGCATATGTCGCTTGCGGTGAACCGCTCGCCGGTGAGGCCCTCGATGCGCGGCACGCCAGGATGATGGAGATCTACGCCGGCCATCTCACGAACCTCACCACGCCGATGCCGGGCGCAGCGGAGGCTCTCACGGCGTGCGACGAGGCGGGCGCGAAAATCGCGGTAATTACGAATAAGCCGGAAGGTTTTTCACGCGCCATCCTCGCGCATTTCGGTTTCGCGCCAATCATTGACCTCGTCGTGGGTGGCGATACGGGGCCTGCCCGCAAGCCCGCACCGGACATGCTGCTTCATGCAATTGCGTGGTTCGGCATCGAGCCGGCCCGCGCGCTCATGATCGGAGATGGTCCCGCCGATATCGATGCGGCGCGCGCCGCGAATGTCCGTTCGGTCGCCGTCAGCGGCGGCTACACGGCAGTGCCCGCCGAAGCGCTGGGCGCCGATCTGCATATCGAGACGCTTGCCGATTTACCCAAGGCCGTCGCACGTCTATGGGAAACGGCGTGACATGCCGGTCCGCGCGCTGATTTTCGACGTCGACGGCACGCTCGCCGAAACGGAGGAAATTCATCGTGCGGCTTTCAACGCGGCGTTCGCAGAAGCCGGACTGGACTGGTTTTGGACCGAGAAGTTGTATGCCCGGCTCCTCAAGGTGACGGGTGGGCGTGAGCGCATCGCCGCCTATGGCGACGAGACCCGCAGCGCGCCGGCGGACATCTCCACGCTCCACCGCCGAAAG
This sequence comes from uncultured Alphaproteobacteria bacterium, assembly GCA_963731855.1. GTDB lineage: Bacteria > Pseudomonadota > Alphaproteobacteria > Rhizobiales > Rhodomicrobiaceae > R-RK-3. The sequence goes on from CAVSXH010000015.1 coordinate 12,674, forward strand.
ACCGACATCTACAATGAGCGTGTCCGCCGCGGCGATGTCGCGCTGCGACCCGGCGTCGAACGCCTGATCCGCAAGGCGCGCGGACACGGCATGACGCTCGCTATTGCAACGACAACGAGCCGGCCCAACGTCATCAGCCTCATCGAGGCAACGCTGGACGAAAGCGCCGTGACGTGGTTCGCCTCCATCCGCACGGGCGAGGACGTGATGCGGAAGAAGCCCGATCCGCAGGTGTTCCATCTGGTGCTCGCCGATCTCGGCATGGATGGCGCCGATTGCCTGGCCTTCGAGGATTCCGCCAATGGCCTGAGGGCCGCGCACGCCGCAGGCATTCCGACGATCGTCACGCCGAGCATCTATACCCATGGGGAAGATTTTTCCGCTGCCGCTCTGGTGCTGGACGATCTTGACCAGCCGGAAGATGCATGGGCAATGGTGAATCGAGCCGCCATCGCCTGCAAGGGTGCTGCCTAATTCACGGCCACGATAATGGCACCCGTTCCGATCAGGCCGACGCCGACCCAGGCCGGCCACGATAGGTGCTCGCCGAGGAAGACGGCCGCGAAGATCGCAACGAACACCACGCTGAGCTTATCGATGGGTGCGACTTGAGACGCGTTGCCCAGCTTGAGCGCGCGAAAATAGCAAAGCCAGGACGCGCCTGTCGCCAGGCCGGAGAGCGTCAGAAAGATCAGCCCGCGTGGGCTTATGGAGGCGATGGGCTGCCATTCCCCCAGTGCGGTGAGCAGCCCCGCGAGCACCATAGCGACCACCATCGTCCGGAAGAAGGTCGCGAAATCGGCGTTGACCTGATCGACGCCGAGCTTGGCGAGGATCGCGGTGAGCGCCGCAAAAATCGCGGCGAGCAACGCCCAGAATTGCCAGCTTTGCATGGTCATACCGAGCGCGTTGGGTCCAAATGGTCCTTCGGTGCGGGAGTTGGAGGCTCGACATCGCCCCGCCGCTGCAGCCAGACCATCACCGACCAGCATGCCATTGCCCAGCTTGCGCCGAGCGCCCAACCCGCGAGAACGTCAGTGGGCCAGTGGACGCCCAGATAGACCCGACTAGCGCCGATAATCAGCGTGAGAAAGGCGCACAGTGCCATGATATAGAGCTTCAGGCGCGTACTCTGCTGTGTGGCGGCGAGAAGCGCACCCAAGGTCAGATAGACGACAGCCGACATCATGGCATGTCCTGAGGGAAAGCTGGCCGAATAAACCCTGGTGGTGTGCATCACCATGTCAGGTCTCGCCCGATCGAAGCCGGCCTTCAGCAACGAGCTGAGCAGCATTCCGCCCAGAACCGCGACCAGCACCAACAAGGCCGCACGCCGGTTTTTCGTCAGTGCGAGAAATCCTATCGACGCAAGCGTCACCACCAGCAGCACGAATGTGCTGCCGAGCGCGGTGATGTCACGCATGACTTCGCGCAGCCAGGGGGGACCCAGCGGCAAGGCGGGATCGGCCGCGCTTCGAAAGAGCATCAGCAGCCGTTTGTCGAGCGCGAGGCTGTCTCCCTCAAGCATTTCTTCGGTTACTTCGATGAACACCCAAAGCGCGAATGCCGAAACGGCCAGAGTCAAAAGCAGTCTGCGCTCAGGCACGTGCGGCCGTACAACCAGCCCGATGAAGGATCTCAGTTGCTGCGCGGCTTTCGCGACCATGATCAGTATCCCGGATGAGCGAAATATTTCGGCCACGCTAAGCAGAAACCGCAGCCGCGTGTCTCACATCCAGGTCGAACGCGGCGGCCATCAGCGCTTTGGTATAGTCGGTCTTGGGACTGCGGAAAATCTCTTCCGCCGTGCCTTCCTCCACCACCTTGCCGTTGCGCATCACGATGACATCGTTGGCCAGCGCCCGGATGACGCGCAGATCATGGCTGATGAACAGATAGGCCAGCCGGTGCCGCTTCTGCAGATCGCGCAGCAGATCGACGATCTGCGCCTGCACCGAAACGTCGAGCGCGCTGGTCGGCTCGTCGAGCATGACGAATTTCGGCTCCAGCACCATGGCGCGGGCGACGGCGATGCGCTGGCGCTGGCCGCCGGAGAATTCATGCGGATAGCGGTCCTGCGTGTCGGGATCGAGCCCCACTTCCTCCATCGCCTTGGTAACGCGGGCCCGGCGCTCGGCGCGGCTGAGGCCGGGGTTCTGGATGATAAGGCCTTCCTCGATGATCTGGCTGGCCGACAAGCGCGGCGAGAGCGAGCCGTAAGGGTCTTGAAACACGATCTGCATATGGCGGCGGAGCGGGCGCATTTCCTTCGACTGCAAGCCGTCGATGCGCTTACCGATATAGGCGATCGGCCCGCGGCTGGAGATGAGGCGCAAAAGAGCGAGGCCGAGTGTCGTCTTGCCCGAGCCGCTTTCACCGACAACGCCGAGCGTCTCGCCTTCTCGCAGCTTCAGCGACAGCCCATCCACCGCCTTCACATAGTCGACGGTGCGGTGCAAGAGCCCGCGCTTGATGGGGTACCAGACCTTCAGATCATCGGCCTCCATAACCACCGGCGCGGAATGGTTGGCGACGGGCGGAATGCCGCGCGGCTCCGAAGCGATGAGATGCTTGGTATACGGATGCTTCGGCGCGGCAAATATTTCCTCGACGGTGCCGCGCTCGACGATCTCGCCATAGCGCATGACGCAGACGCGGTCGGCCATCTTGCGCACGATGCCGAGATCATGGGTGATGAGCAGCATCGCCATGTGGAACTCGGATTGCAGCTGCTTCAACAGTGCCAGGATCTGCGCCTGGATGGTGACGTCGAGAGCGGTGGTGGGTTCGTCGGCGATGAGCAGATCAGGAGAGTTGGCGAGCGCCATGGCGATCATCACCCGCTGGCGCTGACCGCCTGAAAGCTGATGCGGATAGGACGCCATCCGGGCTTCGGCATCGTTGATGCCCGCCTTGGTAAGCAGATCGATGGTGCGTGCCCGTGCCGCGCCGTTGCTCATGCCCTGATGCAGCTTCAACACTTCGCCAACCTGCTTTTCGACCAGATGCAGCGGATTGAGCGAGGTCATGGGCTCCTGGAAGATCATGCCGATGTCGCGCCCGCGAATTTGGCGGATATCGGCCTCTTTCATCTTCAGCACGTCGCGGCCCTTGAAGAAGATTTCGCCGCTGGGATGGCTTGCGGCGGGGTAGGGCAGCAGGCGCGTCAGCGACAGGGCGGTCACGCTTTTTCCCGAACCGGATTCGCCCACGAGCGCAACGGTCTCGCCCCGCCTGATGTCGAAGGAGACGTTTTTCACCGCATGGGTCGCGGCGCCGGCGGCGTGGAAATCCACCGACAAATCACGGACGTCGACGATCGTTTCTTCAGGCCCCTGCACCAGCGGCTCCTATTTGAAAATCTTGCGCGGATCGAACGCGTCGCGCACCGCCTCGCCGACGAAGATCAGGAGGCTCAGCATGATGGCGATGACGAAGAAGGCGGTGAGACCGAGCCAGGGCGCATGCAGATTGTCCTTGCCCTGCGCCAGCAATTCACCCAGCGAGGGCGAGCCGGGCGGCAGGCCGAAGCCGAGGAAGTCAAGCGAGGTCAGTGTCGTGATCGATCCATTCAGGATGAACGGCATGAAGGTGAGCGTCGCGACCATGGCGTTCGGGCAGGAGATGCTTGAACATGATCTTGGCGTTCGACAGGCCGAGGGCGCGCGCCGCCTGGATATATTCGAAATTGCGCCCGCGCAGGAATTCGGCGCGCACGACGCCGACAAGCGACACCCAGCTGAACAAGAGCATGATGCCGAGCAGGATCCAGAAATTCGGCGCGATGACCGATGCGATGATGATGAGCAGATAGAGCGTGGGGATCGAGGTCCAAATCTCGATGAAGCGCTGGAAGATCAGATCGACCCAGCCGCCGAAATAGCCCTGCACTGCGCCGGCCGCCACGCCGATGATCGATGAGAAGATCGTCAGCGTCAGTCCGAACAGCACGGAAATGCGGAAGCCATAGATGATCGCGCGCCAGCACGTCGCGGCCCTGATCGTCGGTGCCGAGCGGGTTCTCGGCGGAGGGACGCGCGGGCGCAGGTTCGGGCAGGTTCAGATTGATGGTGCGGTAGCTGTAGCGGAACGGCGGCCATATCATCCAGCCGCCCTTTTGCTTGATGAGGTCCTGCACAAAGGGATCGCGGTAATCCGCTTCGGTCTGGAACTCGCCGCCGAAGGTGGTTTCGGGGTAGGTGGCAAAGACCGGCGAGAAATAGCCGCCGTCATATTTGATCAGGAACGGCTTGTCGTTGGACAGGAATTCGGCGAACAGCGTGATGACGAACAGGAAGAGGAAGATCCAGAGGCTGTAATAGCCGCGGCGGTTGGCCTTGAAGTTTTCCCAGCGGCGCCGGTTGATCGGCGACATGGTCACGCCGGCAGGTTTGGCCACGGCGATCATCGGCCCGGCGGTGTCCAGCTCTTCCTTGGTGACGCGTGCTTCCATGACGGCTAGACCTCGCGCGATTCAAAGTCGATGCGCGGATCGATCCACGTATAGGTGAGATCCGAGATCAGGTTGATCACGAGGCCGATCAGCGAGAAAATGTAGAGCGTTCCGAATACGACGGGGTAGTCCCGGTTGACGACGGATTCGAAGGACAGGAGGCCAAGCCCGTCGAGCGAGAAGATCGTCTCGATCAGCAGCGACGAGCCGAAAAAAGCGCCGAGAAACGCGCCCGGAAATCCGGCGACAACGATCAGCATGGCATTGCGGAACACATGTCCGTAGAGCACTTGGGCGTCGGTGAGGCCCTTGGCGCGGGCGGTCATCACATATTGCTTCTTGATCTCGTCGAGGAACGAATTCTTGGTGAGGAAGGTCAGCGTGGCGAAGGACGCGAGCGACATCGCCGTCAGCGGCAGCACCAGATGCCAGAAATAATCGAGGATCTTCATCGGCCAGGAGAGCTGCGCCCAATTGTCTGAAGTGAGGCCGCGCAGCGGGAACCAGTCGAGGAAGGTGCCGCCGGCGAACAGCACGATCAGCAGCACGGCGAAGAGAAAGCCCGGAATCGCATAGCCGATGACGATGAAGGCGCTGCGTCCAGACGTCGAAGGGCGTGCCGTCCTTCACCGCCTTGCGGATGCCGAGCGGGATCGAAATACAATAGGAGATCAGGGTCATCCAGAGGCCGAGCGAAATCGACACCGGCATTTTCTCGATGACCAGACTGACGACGCTGACATCGCGGAAATAGCTCTCGCCGAAATTGAAGGTGAGGTAGTTCCCCATCATCAGGAAGAAGCGCTCCAGCGGCGGCTTGTCGAAGCCATATTGCTTCTCCAGCGTCTTGATGAATTCCGGGTCGAGCCCTTGCGCGCCGCGATATTTCGATGAAGCCGCCTCGCCCGGTCCGGTGCCCGGCTGGGCTTGGCGCACACCGAGTTCGCCGCCGGAGCCGCCGCCGATGCGCGCGGTGGCGCCGGGGTCGGTGCCGGTGAGCTGGGCGATCATCCGCTCAACTGGGCCGCCGGGCGCGAATTGCACGACGGCGAAGCTGACGACCATGATGCCGAGCAAAGTCGGGATCATCAGAAGGATGCGGCGAAGAATGTAGTTTCCCATGACGGCGGCAGCTTCTTCTGCTATGGCTTCAGCTTTGCGGCCTTTTCGGCGTCGTACCACCAGGTATCCTGGATGCCGCGATCATAGGTTGGCTTCGTGGCAGGCCAGGAAAAGCGGTCCCAGAAGGCGATGTTATGGGCCGCCTTATACCATTGCGGCACCCAGTAATGGCCCGCGCGCAGCACGCGGTCGGCTGCATGGGCGATGGTGCGCAGTTCATCACGGCTCTTCGCATTCATCATCCGATCGATGAGTGTATCGATGACGGGATCGGCAATGCCGGGGAGATTGCGGCTGCCCTTGGTCGCGGCGGCTTCCGAACTCCAAAACAGGCGCATTTCCGGGCCTGGAGTAGCGTCAAGGACGAAGCGGGACATGTCGAGATCGTAGTCGAAATCCTTGAGACGCACCTGATATTGCGCGGCGTCGATATTGCGGATCGAGGCCTGGATGCCGAGCGATTTCAGCTTTTCGACAAAGAAGCTGAAGATCTTTTCAAGACCCGGCTCCTCCATCAGCAATTCGAGCGCGAGCACTTCGCCCTTGTCGTTCACGCGGACACCTTGGTCGTTCACCTTCCAGCCGGCTTCGGTCGAGCAGCTTGGACGCCGCTGTAAGTTGACGGCGGTCGCGCCCGCTGCCGTCCGAGACGGGCGGCGCGTAGGGTTCGCCGAAGATTTCCGCTGGGATCTTATCGCGGAATGGCTCCAGGATTTTCAGCTCGGCTTCGCTAGGCGGGCCCTTGGCTTCCAGGTCGGAATTGGCGAAGAAGCTGTGGGTGCGTTTATAGAGGCCGTAGAAAAGGTTCTTGTTGGCCCACTCGAAATCGAAGGCGTAGTCGAGCGCCTTGCGCACGCGGGGATCGGCGAATTTGGCGCGCCTGGTATTGATGAACCAGCCTTGCGCGCCTGACGGGCTGCCATCGGGGAGCGTCGCCAGCTTGATCCTTCCGTCACGAATCTGCGGAATGTCGTATTCGGTCGCCCAGCTTTTCGAGGTGAATTCCTCGCGCAGATCATAGGCGCCGGCTTTGAAGGCTTCGAGGCCCGCCGTGCGGTCCCGGTAATATTCGTAGCGGATTTCGTCGAAATTGAACCGGCCGCGATTGACCGGCAGATCCTTGGCCCAGTAATCGAGCCGCCGCTTATAGGTGATGTTGGTGCCAGGCTTATAAGGGCCGATCTCATACGGTCCGGAGGCCATCGGCGGCTCAAGCGAGGGCTTGTAGAAGTCGACCGTGTCGTAGGAGGCCTTGGAGAGGATCGGTAACCCGGCGACGATCTGCGGCAGGTCGCGCATATTCTCGCCCCGGAATTCGAAGCGCACCGTCAGCGGGTCGATTGCCTCGGCCTTCGCCACATCGCGCAAGGGGCCAGCGTAGGAAGGATGCGCCTTGGCGGGGTCGCGCAGCTTCTCGAATGAGAAAACCACGTCGTCAGCGGTGACGGGCGTTCCGTTGCGGAACTTGGCCTCGGGCCGCAAATAGAAAGTCACCGCGCGCTTGTCGTCCGCGACCTCGGCGGAATGGGCAATCAGGCCGTACATGGCGTCCGGTTCGTCCTGCGCGCGTGTCATGAGGCTGTCGAACAGAAATTCGAGCCCCTGAGCCGGGTCGTCCCGAAGAATAAAGGGATTGAAGCTGTTGAAGGTCAGCACCGATCCGGTGCCGATCGTCGCCAGTCGCCCGCCCTTTGGCGCGTCCGGGATTGACGTATTTGAAATGCGCGAAGTCGGCCGGATAGGCAAGGTCGCCGAAGGCGGACAGCCCATGCTTCTTTTCGGCGGCGTTGGCGGAAAAGGTGAGGGCGCAAAGGATCGCTGCGACTTCGGCGGCATATAAAACCTTGCTCTTCACCACGCTTTTTACCCGCCTTTCAGCATTCAAAACTCTGCCCTTTTGTCATCTTTAACGCAAAAACCGTTCCATTTTGCGGATCACGCTCTAGTTACCGGCAAGCTTGGCGGCTTTTGCCTCGTCATACCACCAAACGCTGGCAAATCCGACAGCGCGGGACGGCAGCGTCTCGGGATGGGAGTATTTGTTCCAATACGCGATCCGCTCGTTCGGCGAGTAAAATTGCGGCACCACATAGTGATTCCACAGCAGGACCCGGTCAAGCGCGCGGCTGGCTGCAACGAGGTCATCGCGATCCGCGGCGAAGATGATCCGATCGATCAGCTTGTCGACGGCCGGGTTCTTGATGCCGATGCTGTTTTGGCTGCCCGGGCGATCGGCTGCGTCCGACCCCCAAAGTTGCGCTGCTCGTTTCCGGGTGATTCCGACTGGCCGAACCTGTCGGTGATGATGTCGAAATCGAATTCGTCCGACCGCGCCTGATACTGCGCGGCATCCACGACACGCACCGTCACTTTGATGCCGAGCCGCTCCAGTGCCTGTTTGTACGGTTCGACGATGCGCAGGGATTCGGGCTGCACGAGCAGGAAATCCGCGGTCATCGGCTCGCCCGTCTTCGAATTGACAAGAGCGCCGTTCTTGACTTCCCAACCCGCTTCGGTGAGCAGCTTTGTCGCCTCTCGCCAATTGCGCCGATCGATGATGGATGTGGCGTCGTTCACGGGGTTCTTGTACTCGGTGGTGAAAACCTCCGGCGGCACCTGATCGCGCACCGTTTCCAGGATTTCCAGCTCCTTCCCCTGCGGCAGGCCGCGAGCTGCAAGCTCGGTATTTTCGAAGAAGCTCGAGACGCGCGAATACTGCTTGTAGAAAAGGTTCTGATTCATCCATTCGAAATTGAACGCAAGGTTGAAAGCCTGGCGAACGCGAGGGTCGGCGAATTGTGGGCGCCGCGTATTCAGCACGAAGGCCTGCATCGCGACAGGGTTCTTGAGCTGGATATCGCCACGTTTGACGACCTTGCCCGCCTGAATCGCGGGGAAATCATAATTGGTTGCCCAGCTCTTGGCGGAGTTCTCATTGAAATAGTCGAGCTGGCCTGCTTTGAAGGCCTCAAAGGCGACCTGCTGGTCTTTGTAATAGTCGAAGCGGATCTCATCGAAATTATTCTGCCCGAGATTGACGGGGAGATCAGCGGCCCAATAGTCCTTCACCCGCTCATAGGTGACGTACCGGCCGGGCTCGAAGGCCTTGATCTTGTAAGCGCCGCTGCCCAGCGGTATATCCAGCCATGTCTTGGATGGATCGCGCGCCGCTCCGCCGGCATTATCGTAGAAATGTTTCGGCAGAACCAGAAGCTGACCGACGATCTGCGGCAGTTCACGGTTGTTCTTCTCGTCGAAATAGAAGGTTACTTCGCGTTCGCCGGTCTTTTTTGCGTCGGTGACGTTCTTGTAGTAGAAGGCGTGCTGCGGATTGTACTGCTTCAGCACATCCAAGCTGAAGATAACGTCTTCCGGGCGTAATCGGCTTGCCGTCATGCCAGCGCGCCTCGTCCCGCAGCTTGTAGGTGACGCTGGAGAAATCCGGCGGATAGGACACCCATTCGGCGATCTGCGCATATTCGGCCGGAGGGCTCATCGGCGCTGGCGGCCATCAGCCGATCGTAGATAAAGCCCGAGCCATGCCGGCGGCCTTCGTGCCCTTATAGGGGATGAAGTTGAAGCTGTCGAACGTGCCGATAGCCGTCAGCCGCACGCTGCCGCCTTTCGGCGCATTCGGGTTCACATAGTCGAAATGCTTGAAATCCGGCCCATATTTCGGTGTGCCGATCAGCGTGGTCGCGTGCCGCTTTTCCTGGGCGTGGAGGCTGCTCGTGGCCAGCAGAGAGGGCGGCGGAAAATATAACGAATTTCAGGCCGGAGAGGTGCCGGTTCATCATCATCTCATGGCTTGGGACGTTGTGGCCACTCAGGGACCGCGTAACCTAGTTTGTCCACTAGAATGGATATCGGGAAATGCGGGGGCCAAATTAAAAATATGTCATGCGCCCGTGACTATAGTGGTTTTTGTTCATTGCGGGCGAGAAAACCGAGGCTATTCACCCGCATGCGCGTTTTCGCGTGTGCCGATGCACTTTTCCGTTGAAGGCGTGCGCCGCAAGTTTTCGCAGCATGGCGACGCCTCCAGGCCCGAGATGCTTGGGAAAGTTCGAGGACTGACGGAGCCGATATTCCCGGTGTCGCCGGCCGCGCCCCCGCTATTGCGTGCTGCCCTGAGAGCCGGGCCTTGTCTGCGGGCCGCCGGCGGGAGCTTCTCCGTTTGCCTGCGCAGGCGCAGTGCCGCCGCCGGTCGCTGGACCTGCCCCGGAAGCGGCGCCGGCCTCTTGCGCTGCCGCCGGAGCTGCGGCGCCTTCCTGCGGTGCCGGAAGCGGCGGAGCATTTGGTGTGACCGACCGCAGATACGCGATGACGTCGGCGCGGTCGGCGTCTTTTTTCACGCCGGCGAAGGCCATCTTCGTGCCGGCCACGCAAGCTTTCGGGTCGTGGATGAAGCAGCTCAGCTTTTCGTAATCCCAATTGCCGCCATAGGCTTTGAGGGCGGCCGAATAGCTAAAGCCTTCATGGCTGGCGACCGGCCGTCCGACGATGCCGTGAAGATTTGGTCCGACCTTGTTCTCTCCGCCTTCTTCGAATGTGTGGCAGGAGGCGCATTTTTTCGCCTGGCTGGCGCCGGCGTCGACTTTCGCACTGGCCAGCAGCACTGAAATCGGCTGCGACGTTCCGGCCGCTGCTTCCGCTCCAGAGGAGGCAGACTCGGCGTGCTCCACCGGTGCTTCGGGTACGCCGCCGCGCGGATAAAGAATGTCGACGAACGTGTTCGTGCCAAAAAGCACGAGCAGCGACGATAAAACCGCGCCCGCGATCATATTGATCGTCATCTTATCCATTTTGCGGCCCCTTTGGTTGCCGTCGCCTCAAAGACGAGACTAACAAGCCCGCCTTACCAAATTCCGAGGATTTCTTCCTTGCCAATACGACAGCTCATGGCGCAGAAAAAGCCCTCTGCAAGGGCGAATTGTCTCAGCTTGCTCATTTCCAGCAAAGCATCTCCTCGAGACTAGGGGATAAATCCCTGGTTGCGTGCGTAAAACAGCAGCAGGCTAAGGCTCAAACGTTGTTCCGGTTCCATTGCAACGGCACGGGAGCCCGCGACAGACGGGTGTGCATTGAACGGATGAAACAAGAAGGAATTCATGCGCGAATGGTAAGGCCTCTAATCGTGATTCCCTCGCGGATCGGCGCCACGCGGCTGCCGCGCAAGCCGCTTGCCGAGATTGCCGGGGAGCCGATGATCGTGCATGTCTGGCGGCGGGCCATGGAAGCCGATGCCGGCGATGTCGTGGTGGCGACTGACGCGCCGGAAATCGCCGAGGCTATCGAAAAAGCTGGGGGTAAGGCCGTCATGACGCGCGCCGATCATCCGAGCGGCTCCGACCGGGTATTCGAGGCGGCCAACATCGTCGACCCGGACGGGCGGATCAGCATCATCGTCAACGTGCAGGGCGATCAGCCTGTTCTTGAGCCGTCCGTCATCCGCGACACGATCGCGCCACTTGCCGATCCGGACGTTGACATCGCGACCGTCGCGGCAATCATCAGGGACCCTTCAACAGTGCTGGAGCCGAGCGTCGTGAAGATGATCGGCACGCCGCTGCCTGGCGGCAATATTTTCCGCGCGCTTTACTTCACCCGCGCGCCCGCCCCTTTCGGCCCCGGACCGATTTTCCATCATATCGGTCTTTACGCTTATCGGCGGGCGGCGCTGTCCCGCTTTGTCAATCTGGCACCCTCGCCGCTGGAATTGCGCGAAAAGCTGGAACAGCTCCGCGCGCTGGAAGCCGGGATGCGCATCGACGTCAAATGCGTCGACAGCGTGCCGATGAGTGTCGATACGCCCGACGATCTGGAAAAGGTGCGCGCCTATTTTCGTGCTGGCGTAAATTGAACAACGGAATGGCGACAATGTCATCACCTGCCCAACGAACTAAGAAATCCAAAGCCGGTGGCGCGCAAAAATCTGCCTCCGGTGACAAGGCGGCGCGCACCGTGCTCTACCAGGGCGAGCCTGGAGCGAATTCGCACTTGGCCTGCCTGAAGGCGCTTCCGGATATGCTTCCGGAGGCGTGTCCGACATTTGAGGATGCGCTGGCCGGATTGCGGCAGGGTCAGGCCCGATATGCGCTCATTCCGATCGAAAACACGGTGGCGGGCCGCGTCGCCGATGTCCACCATCTGCTGCCCAGCTCGGAGCTGTTCATCGTCGGCGAGCATTTCGAGCGTATCTACCATCAGCTCCTGGTGCTGCCGGACGCGAAGCTCGAAGACCTGAAAACCGTGCATAGCCATACCCACGCGCTCGGGCAATGCCGCGGCGTCATCCGCGAACTCGGCCTCAAGCCAGTGACCGAGGCTGATACGGCGGGCGCGGCGCGAATGCTCGCTGAAGAACGCGATCCGACGAAGGCGGTGATTGCATCCAAGCTGGCGGCGGAAACCTACGGCCTGCGGATTTTGCGCAGCAATATCGAGGATGCCGAACATAACACCACGCGTTTCATCACCCTGTCGGCGGAGACCGACGAAGCGCCTTCCGGCAACGGGCCGGTGATCACGACGTTCATTTTCCGCGTCCGCAACGTGTCCGCCGCTCTCTATAAGGCGCTGGGCGGCTTTGCCACCAACGGCGTCAATATGACGAAGCTCGAATCCTACATGGTCGGCGGCGCCTTCACCGCGACCCTGTTCTACGCCGACATTGAAGGCCATCCGGACGACCGCGCCGTTCAGCTCGCGCTGGAGGAATGCCGGTTCTTCTCCTCCGAGTTCCGCGTTGTCGGTGTCTATCCCGCGAGCCCGTTCCGCGCCGAGCAGCGGGAGAAGTCCGCGTAGCGGGGGATCGGCAGCGGCATCAGGCCGGTGGGCGGGCCCCGGCGCGGATCAGGTCGGCGGCCCGTTCGGCGATCATGATCGTCGGGCGCGTTGGTATTGCCGCGTATCAGCGTCGGCATGACCGAGGCATCGACGACGCGAAGGCCTTTCACCCCGATGACTTTGAGTTGCGGATCGACGACCGAGGCGGGATCGTCGATCGCGCCCCATGCGGCAAGTGCCGACCGGGTGATAGATGGTTTCCGCCCGTTCGCGGATGAAGCCGAGCAGATCGGCGTCGGTCTCGGTGTCCTTGCCGGGTTCGACTTCGCGACCCTTGAACCGATCGAATGCAGGCGCCGCCAGAATACGCCGGCCCATCCTGACTGCCGCGACCATGATTTGCGCATCCTCCTCATGATCGAGATAGCGCGGATTGATTGACGGGTGCTTGGCCGCGTCGGGCGAGGCGAGGCGGATTTCTCCCCGGCTCTTGGGCTGCAGGCAGCAGCTATGCAGGCTGTAGCCGTAACCGAATACGCGCGTGCGGCCGTGGTTCTCGATCCGCACTGGCAGGAAATGGAATTGCACTTCGGAATGGGTCGCGCCGGGAGTTACGCGAATGAAGCCGCCCGCTTCGGCGATGTTGGATGTCAGAAATCCGCGTTTGCCATACGCATACCGGAGCAGGGCCCAAATGCCGCGTGGGATCATCGAAGGCGCGTTGCCGTAGCCTGCGCTGGAATTGGTTTTGTATTGCAGGATTGCGTCAAGATGATCCTGGAGATTTTGCCCGACGCCGGGCCGGTCGGCGAGCACGCCAATGCCTTGTTCCTTCAGATGCGCCGCCGGTCCGATGCCGGAAAGCATCAGCAATTGTGGCGAATTGACCGCGCCGCCGCAGAGCAGAACCTCGCAATTGGCCGTCAGCGTCATCTGGGTTCCGCCGTGCGAGATCCGCACGCCCGCCGCCTTGCGGCCCTCGAATTGGATCGCTTCCGCGCGGGCCTCGGTCAAAATCGCGAGGTTGGAGCGCGTCTGCGCTGGGCGAAGATAGGCAACCGCTGTCGAGCAGCGTTTGCCCTGGCGCTGCGTGACCTGATAAAGGCCAAGGCCTTCCTGGCGCTCGCCATTGAAGTCCTCGTTCCGCGGTATTTGCAAAGCGGCGCCGGCTTCGGCGAAGGCGTGGGAAAGCGGGCTGACATGGCGCAGATTGCTGACGGTGAGCGGACCGCCCGTGCCGTGATACTCGTCGGCCCCGCGCTCCTGGTCTTCGGATTTCTTGAAATAGGGAAAGACCGCGTTCCAGCCCCAGCCTTGGGCGCCTTCAGCTTCCCAGCCCTCGTAATCCGCTGGAACGCCGCGAATGTAGCACATGGCGTTGAGCGAGCTTGACCCCCCGAGCGTCTTGCCGCGTGGCCAGGTGAGCCGCCGACCGTTCAGGCGCGTCTGCGGCGTGGTTTCATAGCGCCAGTTGATGGCTGCCACCTTGCCGAGTTCGGCCAGGCCGAAGGGGATGTGAATGAGGGGATGTTTATCGGGCGGCCCGGCCTCGATAAGACAGACTGTCGTTTCCGGATCTTCGGTAAGCCGCGCGGCGAGCACGGCGCCGGCCGAACCCGCGCCTATGATCACATAATCGAAGGCGCTGCCATGCCCGATATCGCCGGAAGCCATCAGGCGGCTCCCCGCAAGCGCAGAAACGCCGACATTTGCGCTTTCAGGCTCTTCGTGTAGGGCGGGAAAAACCGGTGCGTCATGCTGAAACGGTCGCGCATCACCGCACGCAGGTTCGAAAACGCCTCGAACCCTGCCTCGCCGTGACTGCGTCCGATGCCGCTGGGGCCTATGCCGCCGAAGGGCAGCGCTTCGTTGCTGAAATGGATGAGCGTATGATTGACGCAGGAACCCCCGGCTGGAACCTCGGCGAGAAAGCGGTCGGCGGCTGCACCGTCTTTGCCGAAGAAGTAGGACGCGAGCGGAGCCGCGCCTGCATTGACATGTGCGATCCCTGCGTCGAGATCGGCAATGGCGTACACGGGCAGGATCGGGCCGAATATCTCCTCCTGAGCGACGCGCATGGCAGGCGTGACGGCGTCCAGCAAGGTCGGCGCGACGAAGCGCGTGCCCGCGTCGGCGGCGCCGCCTGCGAGAATACGCGCGCCTTTCCCCCGCGCATCCGCGACCATGTCGATCAGCCGGGCGGCATGACGCTCGCTGACGATTGCGGCATAGTCGCCGCCGCGGACGCCCTGGTCGACCTCGACCGGGTAGACCCTGCGCATCCGCGCGGCAAGCGCCTGCTTCAGCGCATCCGCGACGGGCGCTTCGGCGAGGATGTAATCCGGCGCGATGCAAGTCTGGCCGGCATTGAGGAATTTGCCCCAGACGAGCTTCTTGGCCGTATCGGCGATATCGGCAGTCCGATGCACCAGGGCAGGGGACTTGCCGCCCAGTTCCAGCGTCACCGAAATCGGCCATTTCGCCGCCGCCGCCATCACAATCCGCCCGACGTTCGGGGAGCCGGTGAAGAATATGTGATCGAAGGGCTGGTCGAGGAGGGCCGTGGATGTCTCCGGTCCGCCTTCCACCACGATCACCTCGGCGGTATCGAACACGGCCGCGATCAGGCCGCGAAGATAGGCGCAGGTTGCGGGGGTGAATTCGGAAGGCTTCACGACCGCGGTATTGCCCGCCGCGACGCAGGACACCAGCGGTCCGAGCACGAGCAGCGCCGGATAGTTCCAGGGTGCGAGGATGAGGCAGACGCCCTTGGGCTGCGGGATGACTTGGCTACGCGCGCCGAACAAGGCGAAGGGGGTGGACATCTTCCGCGGCTGCGACCACCGGTGGATGTCGGCAATGGCGCGGTCAAGCTCGCCGATGACAGGCAGATATTCGACCAGATCCGTTTCGGTCGGCGGCCGCCCCAAGTCCACGGCGAGCGCTTCCTCCAGACTCTGGCGGCGTTCGACGAACGCACGCCGCAGGGCACGGAGCTTTTCCCTTCGGTCCCGCCATGAAGCCGTCCGCTGTGCACGCGCACGCTGACGCAGCGCATCGAGACGCGCCGCGAGGTCGCCGTCCAATGGCATTTGCTCTCCCATTCGCTTCTTGGCGTCAGAGCCAGGTAGAATGAGGCTTAGGGCGGCAAAAGTCGAGCGGCGTGGGGGTACGGGCCACGTCGGCGCGGACGAATCCGGCGGCCGGACTATTCGGTGAGATCGTAAAGCTTTTTCACCATATCGGAGATCGACTGAACGCTCTTCAGATTGGCCTCAAAACTCTGTTCCGCTTCGAGTTGTTCGATAATCTCGGAGGCGATATCGACATTGGGCTCTGCCACCGGCCCATCCGAATTGGAGAATGCTGAGCCGGTGTCGAACACTGGGATGTATGGCGGCCTGACATAGCGGTCGCTGGTAGCGGTGCCGCCGCCCGGCTCGCTCGACTGTTCGACGCGCACCGGCTGATAGGCATCGCGCTCTGCCGCGGCATCGCTTGCCGGGATTGAGCCGTAGGAGTTAGCATTGGCGATATTGTTCGCCGAGGCTTCGAGACGCCTGGTCGCAGCGGCCAGGCCAGTCAAGGCACTGGAAATGCCTTCCAACATACGCATTACCTCACATGGACACGGCACATCCTAGGCGACCGGACCATAAGAGAGCGTCATCAAAATGGATCGAATGTTGCTGATCTCGGCAATCTGTTTACATGCCGGTCAGGCAGCAAAATCGAACCGCCAAGGAAGCACTCATGACGGACATGAACGGCAAGAACGTTATCATAACCGGCGCGGGAACCGGCCTGGGCGCGGCGACCGCGATCGGCCTCGCCCGCAAAGGGGCGAATATCGCCGTTAACTATTCCTCAAGTGCGGAAGCGGCGGAAAAGGTTGCCGAGGCCTGCCGGAGCGAGGGCGTGCAGGCGTTCAGCGTCAGGGCGAGCGTCGCTGAATTCGCCGATTGCGAGAAGCTGGTGGCCGAAACCGTCCAGAAGCTCGGCGGTATCGATGTCCTGATCAACAATGCCGGCATCACGAAAATCGCCGATCAGGGCAATCTCGATGCGCTGGAAGCGGAGGATTTCGAGCGGATCTACCGGGTCAACGTCATCGGCGCCTACCAGATGGTACGGGCCGCGCGCGCAGCGCTTGAGGTGTCGGGCGAGGGCGCGGTGGTCAACGTCTCCTCGATGGCCGGAGTGCGGGGCGTCGGCTCGTCCATGGCATATGCGGCGTCAAAAGGCGCGCTCAACACGCTGACCTTGAGCCTCGCGCGGTCGCTGGCGCCGAAAATCAGGGTAAATGCCGTATGTCCTGGCTATATCGCGTCCGGCTGGTTCACCAAATGGAGCGACAAAGACGCGGATGAAGCGCTGGCCCGCAATGTCGCGGCGATGACGCCGCTGCAACGCGCCGCGACGCCGGACGATGTTGCCGGGTTGATCCTGTTTCTTGCGGCACCCGCCTCGCGGAACATCACCGGCGAGTTGATCACTCACCGATGCGGGGATGCATCTCGGCGCAATGCCGCGTGCCAGGCGTTGAATAGGAGTTATAGTCGCTTGAGAAGCTCGGCTTTCTTGGCGGCGAATTCCGCCTCGCTCAGGATGCCCTTCTCTTTCAGTCCGGCGAGACGTTCCAGCGTCGCGAAGATCGCGTCCCGGTCCGGAGGCCCTTCCGTTGCCAGGGCGCCGGCCTCGCCGCTCGCCGCCGGGACGGCGCCGATGCGGGGCAGGCTGTCGATCCGAACCGGCCCGTGCTGGCTGGTGAACGTAAGGGACGAGCCGCCCCCCTGTTGCTGGCCAAAGCCCTGGATAGAATGATCCAGCGTGTCGTAGACTTCGACCCGGCCACTATTATCGATCGCCAGCCGCCCCTTCTCCGGGAAGAATGCGTAGCGCACTGCGTTCTGCGCGCCGGTGGCGGATGGATTGCCGAGGTCGGTCGGCCACCAATTGCCAGAACTAGCGGACGCATCTTGTGCAAAGAAGCTGACGCCGCTGCTCGTGCCGCTGGAGCCGCCCCCTCCGCTTTGCGCCTGCGACTGGAAACTTCCCGACGGAGCCGCGAACCCGCCACTCGCGAGGCGATCTGAAAGCTCGGTGCAAATCGCGTCGACCTTCGCCTTCAGCGAATGGTTGAACATGTCGCCGACCATCGTCATGCCGCCTCGCAGCCATTGGCCGCCCCCACCCAATTCGGGGTGGTTGAACTGCGCCATGGTGCCGCCACCATCTGCCACGGCCTCCAGCAAGGTCTTGACCGCTTCGATACTGGCGCCATGCCGGTTTGCGATTTCGGCAACCGCCTTTTCGCCTTCAGGCGTCAGTTTGCGCATGTATGTGCTCCGATTGAGTGAGGGTGCGTCCCGACCATACGGCGCGGGTGGCTTACCGGCGCAACGCAGGTTGCGATCCGCGTTTAACAGACGACAGGACGAGATGTTCAGCCGGCCGGCGCCGAAGCGCAACGTTTTTTCACGGTTCTGGGCGATCCCTGGACAGGAACGGCGAGGGACGAAATGGTCTTTCCGCGAAATTCGGCGGCAGAAACAGGCTAATGCCGGAAATGGCGCATGCCCGTCAGCACCATGGCCAGCCCGCGCTCATTCGCGGCCGCGATCACCTCTTCGTCGCGCATCGAGCCGCCCGGCTGGATGACCGCCGTCGCGCCAGCGTCGGCGAGCGCCAGGAGGCCGTCGGCGAACGGGAAAAATGCGTCCGATGCGGCGACCGACGCCCCGCGTCAGAGGCTCGGCAAGCCCGGCTGCCTCGGCGGCGGCCTGCGCTTTCCAGGCGGCGATGCGGGCGCTATCGACGCGGCTCATCTGCCCGGCGCCGATGCCGACCGTCGCGCCGTCCTTGGCGAACACGATGGCATTCGACTTCACATGCTTGCAGACGCGGAAGGCGAATTGCAGGTCGGCCAGTTCTTGCGGTGTGGGCGCGCGCGCGGTCGCGACCTTCAGGTCCACGGTATCCGGCGAGCCATTGTCGCGTGACTGCACCAGGAACCCGCCAGCAACCGTGCGCAACGTCACGCCTCTCGCTTTGGGGTCCGGGAGCCCGCCGGCGAGCAGCAGCCTCAAGTTCTTCTTCCGCGCCAGGATGTCCCGCGCTTCGGGAGTGGCGTCCGGCGCGATGATGACTTCGGTGAAGATTTCGGCCATGGCGCGCGCGGCGTCGGCGTCGAGCGTGCGGTTGAGCGCGATGATGCCGCCGAAGGCGCTCACCGGGTCGCAGGCCAATGCCTTGCGATAGGCCTCGGCAAGGCTGGCGCCTAGGGCCACGCCGCAAGGATTGGCGTGCTTGATGATGGCAACGGCACAGGAGATGCCGGGATCGAACTCGGCGGCGAGCTCATAGGCGGCGTCGGTGTCGTTCAGATTATTGTAGCTGAGTTCCTTGCCCTGGACCTGCGCGGCGGTCGCCACGCCGGGGCGGACGTGCCCGCGTGCCGCGCTGACATAAAAGGCAGCGGATTGATGCGGGTTCTCGCCATAGCGCAGCGTTTGCCGCAGCCTGCCGGCGAGGGTGAAATTGCGAGGCGCAGTCTCGCCCAGCTCTCCGGCGAACCAGCCAGCGATAGCAGAATCGTAGGCGGCCGTCCGCGCATAGGCTCTAGCGGCCAGCTTGCGGCGCAGTGCGAGACTCGTTCCGCCGCCATCGGCGGTCATCTCGGCCAGGACTTCACCATAATCGTCCGGGTCGACGACCACAGCTACCCATTCGTGGTTTTTCGCCGCTGCGCGGATCATGGCCGGGCCGCCGATGTCGATATTCTCGATGGCCTCGGCAAAGCCGGCGTCGCGCGCGATCGTCTCCTCGAAGGGGTAAAGATTAATGACCAGCAGATCGATGCCGCCGATGCGATGCGCCTCCATCGCCGCCGCGTGTTCGGGATTGTCGCGGATGCCGAGCAGCCCGCCATGAACCGCCGGATGCAAGGTTTTCACGCGGCCATCCAGCATTTCGGGAAAGCCGGTCAGCTCCGCCACATCGCGCACCGCCAGCCCTGCATCGCGCAAGGTTTTCGCCGTGCCGCCGGTCGAGACGAGTTCGACTCCCCGCGCCGCCAATCCGCGCGCGAATTCAGCGACGCCGGTCTTGTCTGAAACGGAAATCAGCGCGCGGCGAATGACGGGGCTGTGTTGTGTCATCATGATCCTCTTACCCCGCGTGTAGTCCGGCCGGTTACGCGGTGCAAGCGAAACAGCGCCGCAGCCGCATCCGAAGCGGGCTTGCGCTATCTGTCTCGGGAGGCTCAGCCAGGTCTGCATCCGGCGTGTTGCGGCCATCGAAGGCGTGGCGCTGGGCGGGTTGTGACCCGAAGGCGGAAGTCGGCCAGCGCGGCACGACCTTCCGAGATGGGGTGAGAGCAGCCGCTGGCAGGGCGGCTTATCAGCCCTTTTTTTGTCTCCGGTCCGCCGGCCGCTGGTGAGAAACGCCTCAAACGCGACCATCGGCTTTAGGCAAGTCACGAGCCGAAGCTTACCTCGCCGCTTCGGCTTTGCTTCCCATGGTCCTCGCAATGACGACAACCGCGCTCCGCGTCCTGGCTATTTAGAGCGAAGCTACGCTGGCGGACATCAAGAAATGTCTCCAGAACACTTTCGCGACGATGCCCAATCCGGCCGGCGGTTAGACGTACCGCGGCCGGCTCGGGTAAGCGGCCGGCACACCTGTTCACAAAACTGTTAGCGCGACCTGTCGTGCTCTTCGCCTCCTTGAGCTGGAAATTTGTCGCCGCCGCGCTAAATTCAGGAAGTCTCGCGCTGGTTGCCGTCAATCGGCGGAGCAACTGCACGGTCGCCAGGAGGAATTTTACATGACCACCGTTGTACTCAACCGCCGCAGCCTCCTCGCTGCCAGCGGCGCCGTCCTGGCCACCGGGATTTCCGGGCTCCTGTTGCCTGCCAGCGCCCAAGGTGTCGCACCGACCGCTTCGATGTCGGGTGGTTCCAACAACTACCGCAAGGGCGCGGCGATCATGGAACGGATCGGCAAGGGTGGCTTCTGGATGAGCGGCACCGTGCGCCGCGCAGGCGATGGGGCTCCGCTTGTCGGGCAGCGCATCCAAATCTGGGCGCACACGGTCGAAGGGCGGGAGCACGAGCCGCAGAGTCACGGAGCCACGCTCACCGACAAGGACGGTAAGTTCCGTCTAGAGATACCGCAGATCATTCCCGTCTTTGGCCAGCCGCACGGTCACCTCGCCTATGATAGCGGTGAGTTCCAAACCGTTTTTCTTCGTCCCGTAATGCGGAGCGCACAGGAAACGAGCCTGGAGGCCCATTTCGTCCTTCAGCCGGTCTGACCGTGCGGGGAACACGCGGATGAGATTGGCCCGGGTCACCCTGATCTGGGCCGCCCTGGCAGCCGCTATTTGCGCGCCGATCGCCGCTGCAGCGGCGAGCCCTCTGCTTGAATGGCGCGATGCGATCTACATCGTTGCCGGATTCGCGGGGATCATTGCACTGGGTCTCCTGCTCGTTCAGCCTTTGCTGATTGGCGGATATTTACCGGGACCGTCGGCTTATCGTGCGCGGCGTGCCCATCACTGGATCGGAGGCGCATTGGTCGTGGCGGTGGTGATCCACGTCGCCGGCCTTTGGTTCACCAGTCCGCCGGACATGATCGACGCCCTTCTCTTCACATCGCCGACGCCGTTCTCCCCCTTCGGTGTGATCGCCATGTGGGCGATCTTCGCCGTCGCGCTTCTGGCTGCATTCCGCCGGCGATTGCGACTGCGAACGTTCCGCATCGCGCATATGTCCCTCGCGGTGGTCATCGTCGTGGGGAGTGTGATCCACGGCATGCTGGTCGAGGGGACGATGGAGACGATGTCGAAGGCGGCCCTTTGCGCGCTGGTTCTCGTGGCGGCCATAAAAGTCATGGCTGACCTGTGGGCGCGACGAAAGCGAGCGACCTCGGGCGGAGAGAGTGTCGCGCGACGGCGAGAGCTCGGCCCAGGCCTGTAGATGCACTGGAAGGACGTCTAAGCGGCGCTGGTCCTCGCTCCACTCGGAGGAAACGCCGCTATCACGCCATCACTCTGTTCCAAGCTCTGGCTGTGGCGTGAGTGGGGCTGACGCCGAAGGCGCTGAAGGCCCGGAATCACCGCGCTCCCACCGTGGCGGGCTTCCGAGCGGGAAGGGCAGAATCGACGCGCCTGCGGACTTGGGTTGATGACCGTTCATGGCCACCCCGTGTCATACGCAGATTGCCCGCGCTAAACCGCAGCGGTCCGCTGGTGATGCTCGCTGTCTCGGCGTAACAGCACTGCTCAACCGCTCTTATCCACCTCGCGATTGCCGCGAAAACCGCTGCGCGCTGAATCCCGCACATTGGTTTCGACCTTGCGCAGCGACCAGACGACCTGAACCTCAGTGGTGCATTTGCCGCGCAGCACGATCTGCAGGGATCGCTTCTGGATGATGGGATCGGCGAGGAAGATGCTTTCCTCGATGTCGACACGCGCGCCGGCCGCCCTGAATTTCCAAAGCTGCGCGTCCGGCAGCGTCAGGCTGACGCTGTTTTCCTCCGTGTCGAGACGGGGTGAGACGCGCGGATGCAGGTGGAAGCGAATGGCGAAATTGTCCGCCTCCTTGGTCAGCGGCCGGCCCTGAGGCGGACAGGCGAGCTGATCGACGCCTTCCAACACCTTGCCTGTGCCGACGAGCCGCAGCCGGCGCTGGTGGAAGAAGCCGAAGCGGTCCTTATAGCCGTCATGCATGGCGCGCACCAGCAGATCGGCCTGATCCTCCTTCACCTCGCCGCGCACCGCGCGCGGGCCGGACAGCAAATGCACCTGACGCGTCGGATAGCGTGTGCGCCGTTTGATCAGCTTGGACGATGACACGTCGTTGATCGTGAGCGTGGAATGCCCCGCGGTCGACCGGCAGGCGACGCTCCAATCGGAGCCTTCGTCGCGCGACGCGCCGCAATTGACGATCATCGGCTCGATGCCGGAGGTCATCTCAAAGGCCAGAAATCCGGCATGGGCTTCGCTGCTGGCCGCGAAAGGCGGCGGAGGTCCGGCATCGGCGATCACCACCGTTTGCCCGCGCTGCAGGCGGCAATAGCCGCTGTCCGGCGCGTAGAGCTGCGGCATGTCGTCATCATCGGCATAGGCGAGCACGGCGGCGGTCAGGTCGGAGCGGGTGGCGCCCATGCCGTTGAAGCGCGCCAGCGACCCGTCGCCCAGCCGGAGGAAGCGGATCATGCCCATCATCCGGTTGATGGCACTGTTCAGCGCATCCGGCGTTTCATGCGAGCGGGCAAGGAAACATTGCTTCAACGGCAGGAAGTCCAGCAGCAGATCGACCAGCGTATGCGGGTTGCGCGAGATGTGGCCGCCATCGGGGAGAATTTGCCGTTCGAGCTCCGCGCTGAAAGCTGGCAGATAGGCGTTCACATAGGTCTGCTGTTCGGCAATGCACAGACCGGCGAGCAAGAAGCGCGGCAAGGGCACGCAGTCGCGGCGCGGTGATGCCCGGATCGGTATAGCTGACGGTGAGATAATGCAGCTCGTGCGTCAGAGCCTTCATGACGGATTCGTAGAACGGCGTCTTGGCGCCTTCCAGCAGAAAGCCCGCATGCGACAGCAGCGAGATCACCCGGTGCGCGACGACGTCGATGTCCCAGGCGATCGGCGGGGCGCGACGGCTATGGGCGATCCAGCCGGCGACCAGCGAGCGCGCCTTCTCGCGGGCGATCTCGTCGCGCGCGGCCTCCAGATTGTTCAGCCAGCCAAGCCCGTAAAGCTCCTTCTGCCACAGCAGGCTCGGCGGCTGGATGGTGTAGGGCGATTCCGAGCCGGTGAGCGCGACGGTTCCGGCCAGGCCGAAATAGCCGTCGTAAAGCTCGCTGGCGAAGCTCGGGTCGGCGGTGCGCAAATCCTGGGGAACGATGATGAGCTGGTGCGCGGTGGGTGCTCCGGTGAGCGCGCGCACGACGGTCGAAGTCAGGACCGAGCGGAGAGCTTTGCGCCCGGCACCGCCGACTGCCGCAAACGTGTCCCTGGCGTGGCCGCCCAAGGTTTCAGAAACCATACCGTTCCTCAAAGGCTGATCGCGCGCTGCATTATAACCGGTTCGGATGTGTGCTGAAGCAAATCATGGGCGATTCCCCCGCCCTATACAAATCGCCGGGCGACGCGAGGGCGCGGCTGCCGCTCTCGATCGCGAGCGGAGTGGCGACCGGCTCGTTATGCCGGATCGCGGCAAGCCGTGCGTCGATCTGGGCGACGGCTGCAGGGTCCATCGAAGCGGGGATCTTTCGCGGGCTCATCGGCCGACAGTGGCCGATGGCCGCGCGCGAGGCAAGGGTTCGGGCTAACCGTGTGCTTCCCGGCTGTCGGCGGGAGCTTCAGCCCGTTCCGTCAGGCCGTAATCGCGGATCACGGAGGCGATGCGCAGCCGGTAGTCGGCGAATAAACCGGCTCGCCCTTTGCTCTGCGTCGCGCGGTGTTCCGCGCGGTTCCGCCAGGCTTTGACCGCCTCCTCATCGCGAAAGAAGGACAGCGACAGAATCTTGCCCGGCGTGGTCAGGCTCTCGAAGCGTTCGACGGAAATAAAGCCGTCAACCTCCTCCAGGAGCGGCTTCAGCTTTGCCGCCAAGATTCAGATAACCTTCCTGGTTTCCCGGCGCTGGCAGGACTTCGAAAATAACGGCGATCATGACGAACCTCGCTAGTCACCTTGTCTGCGCATCATTCTCTTCCGAAAACCGATGACCCCTTTTCGGAAGGATGCTAGTTGGCTGACCGTTCCACGGGACGAAGGAAGGTTCGCTCCTCGACCCGAATGAAGCGCT
Source organism: uncultured Alphaproteobacteria bacterium (assembly GCA_963731855.1). Taxonomy (GTDB): domain Bacteria; phylum Pseudomonadota; class Alphaproteobacteria; order Rhizobiales; family Rhodomicrobiaceae; genus R-RK-3. Next base: position 36,855 of record CAVSXH010000015.1, read on the forward strand.
CCTGCTGGGCGAAGCGGAAATTCGCCGCGCCCTCCTCATCGGACTTTACCTTCACCCGGTAGGCCTCATACGCGGCGAGACTGTCGAAAGAAATGAGGCCGTAGGCAACATGGTTGGTGCCCTCATGCGGCATCCAATAGCCGAGCAGGTTGCCGCCAAGTCTCGGGATGATGTCCAGCCAGCGCTTCGAATAGGCCTCAAACTCGGCGGTCTTGAACGGGTCAAGTTCATAACGGATAAAAACGGTGATGCTCATGAATGTCCCCTGATCTATCTGGCCGCCCCATTCTAGCAATTGCCAAAACGGGGATGCTTCGATTATCATCGATGTATGAAAGCCGGACCCGATATCGCGCTCATCGCCTCGCTTGTCGGCGATCCCGCGCGGGCAAATATTCTCACCGCCCTGATGAGCGGCGGCGCGCTGACCGCTAGCGAGCTGGCGCGGGAGGCGGGCGTCACGCAGCAGACGGCCAGCTCGCATCTCGGCAAGCTGCAGGACGGCGGGTTGATCGCCGTCGAGAAACAAGGACGGCACCGCTATTACCGCCTGAGCGGCCACGATGTCGCGGCGGTCCTCGAAGGGCTTGCGGGACTGGCCGCCCGGGCGGGCCATTTGCGCGTGCGAACCGGACCGAAAGACCCCGCGCTACGGCGCGCACGCGTCTGCTACGACCATCTCGCCGGTGAGTTGGCGGTGCGCATGTTCGATCATTTGATCGCGTCCGGCTCCCTCACTCGCGAGGGGGAGGCTGTTGGTCTTTCGGCGACGGGCGAACGGTTCATGGCCGAACTTGGGCTCGACGTGGCAGCGATTGCCCGAAGCCGCCGTCCCTTGTGCAAGAGCTGCCTCGACTGGAGCGAAAGACGCAGCCACCTGGCTGGCGCTCTCGGCGCGGCGTTGCTGACGCGCTTCCTGGCGTTGAAATGGGTGCGGCGTCTCGAGGGCACGCGTGTTGTCACCTTCGCGCCTGAAGGGGAACGCCAGTTCGCAGCGCTGTTTGGCGATGCTCCGCCCGACCACCGGGCTGCGTAGGGCCTTCCGTTCCCACGGAATTGGAACGACGCTCCGAAGCTACTTGCCCGCCGGCATTTTTCCCGTGAGGCGGAAGTGTTTGAGCATCCGCTCGGCGCGGTCGAGATTGTCCTTCACCCCGCCAATGTAGTAGGTCGCGCTCTCGTCCTGATAGGCTTCGAGCGAATTCCGGAATGCCGTGAGTGCTTCCTGGAGGCTTTTCAACGAGTTCTTGCGCTCGCTCAGTGAGACGAGCGCCGCGCCGAGATTGTTCTGCCGCGTGGCCCATTCGAGGGGCGTGTGGTCGCGGCTTATCTGCTTCAGTCCCTCGCGGTAAGCTGCAACGGAAGCTTCGAAACGAGCGTGACCCGTCTCGCGGCTACCCAGGCTCCAAAGTGCGGTCCCGAGGCTACCCTGCGTTGTCGCCCATTCCAGCGGCGCGCGCTTGCGCGTGTGTTCTTTCAGACTCTCCCGGAAAGCCGCAACTGCCTCTTCCAACCTCGTTGTGCCAGTCTCGGCCAGTCCCAGGCGGAGCAGCGTCGCCCCGAGTTCGTGCTGAGCGCGCGCCCAATCGAGAGGCTGGTGCGCGCGCTGAAATTCCTCCTGAGCATTGCGAAACACGATCAACGCTTCCTGAAGCGGTTCCGCTTCGCCGGTGCGAGCGCCGAGGCGCAGTAGCGCATTGCCGAGATTTAGCTGAAGCGACGCGGATCTGGCAGGCGTGCCATTGCGAGGGGCCGCATTGAGAAGCGCCCGATAGCGCTCGATCGCCTCTCTGAGCGCAGCGGTGTCATCCTTGTCCTTGCCTTGCAGATAAAGCGCGTGCGCCCGGGCTTCGCTGTAAGTGTATTGGCGCGTGGCGTCGCTATCCGCCAGCAGGCGCAGCGCCGCTTCGAAGTAGATCGCCGCCTCTCGGTATTCAGATCGGATCAGAGCGATCTGTCCCAATGCGGCGCGGGCCGAGGCGGCGAGCGCGAAATTCTTGGCCGACATGGCGGGCGTGTTCTGCGCCTCCGTTTCCGCCGTGACGCTGGCTTTGGTCAGCAGGGCTTGCGTGTCGTCATAGCGGCCCGCCTGCGCTGGCGCGCGCGCCTCCTTCATCAGTGCCGCGAGATCAGGCTGCGCCGACTCGGATGGAGCGAGCCACTCTTCGATCAACACCTTATGCGCATCGGACATTTCAACGATCTTATCCGCCAGCTTTTCGGGGGCGACCTCCTGCTGGCCGGCGATCATAAAGAATTGCTCGAGGACTTCCTGCGGCAGGTCGAGGATCTTGCGCAATTTCGACAGCTTTGCCTCTTCGTTTCGAAATGCGCTGTTCGAGGCTTGCATGGCGAGCCTTGCCAGCTTCGCCAGATCCCGATCGGTGAGACAGGAGTGGATCAGGTAAAGCGCTCCTCCTTCCAGATTTCCGGGGCCGAGGCGGCAATCCGCCGATACCGGCGCGACGACGCGTTCCGCGTGCAAGGGCAGGGCGCCGGCAATCATGGCCAAGGGAGCCGCGATGAGGACGGCGCCAACGCGCATCAGTGCGCCATTCGTGCCGAACCGAATGCTATTTTTTTGCACGTGCCTACCCGCCGCCTCGTAGTGCCCAGGGGCCTCGACCCCGCGAAACCGGCCTTGGCTCGTCCATTCAAACATCGCTTGCTTGGTTGTGCGGGCCTCAAACCTCGATGCTGGCACATTCGTTACGTTTACAAATCGGTGTCCAGCAAGGGCCGACCTAAAGCCTTTCGATGAGAAGTTTCGTTCGTGTTTGCGGCGGCCGCGTGATCCAGACCTCGACCCTGCGGTTGCGCTGGCGGCCAAGTTCCGTGTCGTTACAGGCCACGGGCACCAGCTCGCTGAATCCTTTCGCTATGATTTGTTCGGGCTTCAGGGAGCCGTTCGATGCGGCAAGCAGCGCATCGCGCACGGCATTGGCACGCAAGAACGACAGCGAACGGTTCTGATCGAAAGCGCCCGACGTATCGGTAAAGCCAGCGAGCAGAATCTGCTGACTGCCGACATTGTTGTTTTCCAGATATTGCAGCAGCCGCAGCAGGCTCTGAACCGACCCGCTGTCGAGCTGCGCGGATGCCGGTTGGAACCGGAGCGTCGCGGAGAGGCGTTCCCCGTTGCGGAAGTCGTCGATCAGCCTGCGCATCAGCTCCATGCTGAAATTTTCCGCCGCGGCATTCAGCGAATTGGCGATGCGGTCGGACTGCTTGTCGTAGGAGAGGGCAACGACGCGCTGATCGATGAAGCCCACCTCGTTCAGCGTGGTCTGCGCCTCAGGGGAAACGGCGAATCGGATCAGGTTGGCGACCTGCGGATCGGTGGTTTCCGTCGTGTAGAGATACAGGTTGCGGGACAGCGGATATTCGTTGGTCTTCACCGAGAATTCGGATGGCTGGTGAACGAGGCCGCAAGAATCCTTGATCGCCACACCCTTCGCCAGTCCCAATTCGGCAAAGCTTGCAAGGCCGATGCCGCCACGGTCCGCGGCGACGGCCTTCGCCACGTCGATGTTGGAGTCGAAACGCCTGGCGTCGGGCGAGATCGATCGTTTATACGGCTTCAGCACCAGGCTGCCGAAGGTGAGCAGCGTTCCAGATTTATCGTTGGGAACATAGACGTTGATTTTCCCTGCGGGCATACCGAGCGCCGACCAGTCCTGAATCTCGCCGGCGAAGATCATCGAGAGATGCTCGATCGAGAGCGACGCGACAAAGTTGCGCAGCGACGTAATAATGACGATGCCGTCGAGGCCGATCACGTGCTCGTGTTTCGGCCTGTTCATATGGGGGAAGCCCGCCTTGGCCAGCGTGCCGATCTCCTGGTCGGTAATCGGCCGGTCAGACATGCCGATCTGCGCCTCGCGCGAGGCAAGGGCCGGGAATGCCGTCTCGGAACCGCGCCGCTTCAGATCGATTACGGCAACGCTTTTGCCGGAAGTGTCCTGCAAGTCCAGGCGGAGATCGCCTTCGTCCTCACCAACCTGCTTTACTTCCTTTTGAATGCTCGCTGCGTAGCCACGCAGCAGGGAGGGCATCAGCCGGGCGCCAACCGTGCCAGAACCTCTTATGTTGACCGTGCTCGCCTCCGGGGCCGCCACGTCGAGCGCCGCGACTGCGCGCGGACAGCCTTGCCCCTCGCACACAAAATTATTGGAAGGGAGCGTGATCCGGCCGAGCACGTCGGATTCGATCACATAATTCTTGCCGTCGAAAGAGATCAGGTTCCCCCGCATCTCCAGACCGCCGCCGGCGTGTTTCAGGGTAACCGTGTCGCCAAGGACACTCCCGGCGCTCAAAGCGATGATCGCGCTCAGCAATAACAGCGTCGCCGCGCGTTTCCCCGCAAACAACATCTCTTCCCCCACCTGTTGTTATGGCGTCGTTCCAGGCTGTAGGCCCGCCGCAAGGCCAATTGTAAACAGACTATCCCGTCGCTCGACATTTTCAATGGCGAATCCCGCGCCAAAATGGAACAAGACCGCTTGGTTGTGGCGGCACGCACTTAGCGGAGGCTGGTCCGATGGACGATCGTCCGAGAGCGGCAGTTTGCGCTGGCTCTGGGTCGCAGGCCGAGGCAACTTGTCACTGACGGTGCACATAGGAGCAGGTGTGTGTTGCATTTTTTGCGTGGCGGATGGGCGTGCGCATCGCCAATGATCAGGAGCGTATGACCTTCCAACTTAGCAGCATTTGTGCGTTGCAATATGGTACAAGGGTGGAGAAGACTTTAAAACACCGCTCAATTTTCTGTTAATTTTTATCTATATCATATCGTTTTCATACGTTAACGTATCACATCGAGCCAATTCATATTGACGTTTGCAATTATTGACCCAATAAAAGGCACTATATTCATGTCATTGCGAAAAATTCGACCAATCTTTTGTAGATCAATAAACCCTAACACGGCTCCCGTTATTAACTAGTCCTTGCTTTTTCCTCCGTCGGATGCCACCAAAATGGCATGGTGCAGCGCACAATCGCTTGCAACGGATGAAAAGGCGGCTATACTACGGGTAAATCTAAGCATCTATTCACCATCGACCTGTCGCATCTGCGTCCGGACCATCAGGCATGAGTTGGGCATGAGTATCACCTATAGCCAGACCGGAAGTGCACGCCGGGAAACCGAGGGCAGGTTGGCGCCTGCGAATTTCACCGCGAGATCCGCGCCGGCCACTTCGCCGCTACTCGCCACAGTGGTTATCGAGAAGCGGCAATTCATCCGCGACTGCCTTGCGCGCGCGCTGCGGTCCGTCAGTGGCCAAGAGGTCATCGCCTTATCTACCGTCGAGGAATGGCTGAGCATATGCGAGCATACACCGGCGTGCGTCGTGTTGCTCAGCGGCCATGGAATCGGCGACAGCGCCCAGCTTTGGCAGAAGGTTCAAAAACTCTCCCATGCGAAAAAGCGCGTGCCGACGATCGTCCTCTCCGACGCTGAAGATGTCGGTCACGTCATGAACGCTCTCAGTAACGGCGTGAAGGGATATGTCCCGACAAACCTTTCGCTCGATGTCGTGGTCGAAGCGATGCGTCTCGTACGGGCGGGAGGTGTCTTCGTTCCGGCCAGTTGTTTGTCCGCGCAGCAAGGAAGTGTGCGGCCGGCTGCGAAAACGGCGCTCAGCATGCTCTTTACAGCACGACAGGAAGCCGTCATCGAAGCTGTTCGCCAAGGCAAAGCAAATAAGACTATCGCGTATGAACTTCGGCTCCAGGAAAGCACTGTGAAAGTTCACATTCGCAATATCATGAAAAAATTAAAAGCAAAAAACAGAACAGAGGTTGCTTATATCGTTGGTCAAATGACAAATAGTAAGACTACCTGAATATACAACAATAATAATCTAACACACTCTAATCCAATTGGGCACCTACGGCGGGACGCATACGAATGGGACCATTTTCCGAAATGACGACGGGGTCTGTCGTACCTGAAAAACATAGTCAAGCCAGGGTTAAGCCCTTCCCACGCGTGCTCCGGTCGCTGCACGGCCGAGGCATAGTCCGGGATGAGCCGAGTAGCGGTGCTCCGCTATGGTCGGGTCGCGCCTACGGAACTCCGCGGACGTTGTTCCGCGTTGCCACGCCTGCCGTCACCGATACCCCAGTGGGCGGCCTGATTAAGCGGGTGTTCGATGTCATGATCGCCTCGACCACGCTGATCCTGATGGCGCCGACCATGATCTTGATTGCGTTGCTCATAATGGTTACCACGGGCGGTCCGGTTTTCTTCGTACAGCAGCGCGTGGGTTTCAATCGCCGGCTGTTCGGCTGCCTCAAATTCCGGACCATGGTCGTCGACGCCGGTGACCGGCTGGCCGCCTATCTTTCCGAAAACCCCGAGGCCGCTAAAGCCTGGCGCGAGACGCAGAAGCTCAAAAACGATCCCCGCGTGACTTGGCTTGGCCACATTCTCCGCAAGTCGAGCCTCGATGAATTGCCGCAGCTCTTCAACGTCCTGCGCGGCGACATGAGCTGCATCGGCCCGCGTCCGGTGCTTCAGGACGAGTTGAAGCGCTATGGCAACCACGATACGGATTATGCCAAAGCCAAGCCCGGCCTGACTGGGATGTGGCAAGTGAGCGGCCGCAGCAACACCAGCTATGCGCACCGCGTCAAGTGCGACCGTTATTATGTGCGGCGCTGGTCCGTGGCGCTGGATTTGAGGATTTTATTCAGGACCATCCCTGCCGTCATGAAGTTCGACGAGACGGCTTAGATTGCGCGCGAGCGCCTTCCGATGAAATTGGACCGGCCGAGTTGGGCGGAAATCCTCAAATCCGCGATTACCTTTAGCGGCCGGCCCGCGAGGGTATAAAGCCCTGTGACAATTTGCCAATCGGCCGAGGCTCGCCACCAGCGATACGCCTCCATTTGACGAACGCCGACCCCGTCAGCTCCGCTCATCAACTTTTGGGCCTGTCTGTGTAGACCCGACCATCGAGCCCTCCCGCCTTCTGGCCCACCTGTGAGCAGGGGAACCTATGTGGAAAGAGGGCAATTGGCGCTTGCCGCTCAACCAGAAGTAGTGACTGTTGTTTTTTTTGTTGAGTGCCTGAGGCGTGGCGCGAAACCATCGCCGGGTCGCGCACAATCCGCTGGGACCCGAGCGGGTCTTGATTGGTTAACCTCAGCAGCTTGGTTTATGGCCGCGCTCGGATGGAGCAGCTAATCTCCCCGTAGCCGCAAGGACGATCATGAGTTCCATCCGACGCGCCTTTTTCTTTGCCTCCGCCGAGCGCTATGTCGTGATCTTGATCAGTTTCGCCCTGGTGCCGATCATCGCGCGGCTGATGGGGCCGGCGGAATTCGGCATCTCCGTTCTGGGAATGGCCGCGCTTGCAATCGCCGAAGTCATCCGCGATTTCGGTGGCGGCGCCTATATCATTCAGGAAAAGCAATTGACCATCGAAAGGGTCAGGACCGCTTTTACGATCACGCTGGTCTGGACGCTGATTTTGACCGCCGCGCTTTTCTTTGCGGCGGAGCCGCTGGCAAGATTCTATGAGATACCGGGCCTGAAACTGTACCTTCAGATCGTCGCAATCTCATATCTCATCGGCCCCTTTGTCGCGCCCTTGTTCGCACTTATGCAGCGCGATATGGCCTTCGACAAAATCGCGATCATCACGATTATCACCACGATGACCAACGCAGCCCTGACCGTCACATTCGCGAGCCTCGGCTATAGCTATTTGAGCTTCGCTTTGGCCAATGTCGTTTCCGCATGCTGCGGCATGGTTCTGGGCTTCTATTTCCGGCCGCAATTTTCAGTGTTCCGAATCTCACTTGTCGAATGGCGCGCGCTGGTCAATTTTGGGCGGTACCAGATGGGCGTGGGGATGCTGGCCTGTCTCTGGAACTACGTTCCGTACCTGATCATCGGCCGAATGCTCGACAACACCGCGATCGGTCTCTATCAGCGGGCCGCGACGGTAAGCACTTTGCCAATCAAGGCGGTCAGCGCCATCGATTACGTAGCGTTTCCCGCGATTTCAGCGCATTTGCGAGAAGGCGGCGATATCAAGCACGCTTATCTGCGGGCCGTCGATTTTCATCACAGGGGTGCATTGGCCAGGTCTAATCGTTCTGGCTCTGTTGGCGCATCCCTTGGTGGCGATCCTGCTTGGTCATAATTGGCTGGCGGTCGCCCCGCTCGTATTCATCATGGCGCTGGCTCGCCTGTTCGGTTTCGCCGGTAGCCTGACCAACTCCTCTCTCCTGGCGGCAGGGCGTCCGCGCCAGCTCTTCCTGCTCCATTCGATCATCGTGCCCGTCGCGATAGGTGCTACCGCGCTGTCCGCGCCTTACGGGATCAACGCGGTCGCTTGGACCATGTGCCTGACTGCGCCTTTTGAATGTGCTGTCGCGCTGTACTTCATCAGGCAGTTCGCAACATTTTCCCTTGCGGAGCTGTTCGGGGCGTTGCGCCCGAGCGCCGTTTTGACGCTGCTTTCCGCGTTAGGACCCTTGTTGATCGTCGCCCCGCGTGGGTGGGGTGAGCATCTCCCCTTTGGGACCCTTATGGCGGCCTTGGTGCTCGCCGTAATGGGTTGGGCAGCTGGCCTGTGGCTTACAAAACATCCGCTGCTGGATGAATTGCGGCGTGCCGGTTCGGCTGGGTTGAAGCGGCTGCCGGGCCGTCGCAGTTCGGCAACGGCAAATTAGCTGCAGCAAGTGGTTAAAGGATTTCTCGTATATTTGAGCTGACCGTAAGTGACTAAGGTGCATAGATCGGCGAATTTCATAAATTTACTTTAAGACCCAGAAACATTATTGTTGGACCAGAAAACATGCACACTACGCCCGGCACGACTGCATGAAAGCTATAAAAATGCCAATAGTTGATGTCGCAGTGCCTTGCTATAACTACGCCCGCTTCCTGCGTGACGCGGTCGAAAGCATCCTCAAGCAAAGCTACAAAGACCTGCGCGTCCTCATCATCGACAATGGGTCTGACGACGGGAGCTATGAGGTCGCACGACAATTGGCGGCAGAAGATGACCGCGTCGACGTCCGCATTTTTGCCAAGAACATCGGACAGCACGCTTGCTACAATGCTGGTGTCGATTGGGCCTCGGGCGATTACTTCTTTCTTCTGGACGCTGACGATCTCCTGACTCCTGGTTCGCTCGAACGCGGCGTGGCGATCATGGAGCAAAATGCCGACATTGCCTTTGCTTACAGCACCGAGCTGTTCATGGGCTTGAACGGTGATGCTGATCTGTGTCCAAGCGTCGCGCCAAAGGAATTGGAATGGCGACTGACAAAAGGTGAGGAATTTATCCGCCAGCGCTGCAGCGATCCTCGCAACATCGTCGGCGCGCCAACGGTTCTCCGCCGCACGTCAATACAGAAGACAATCGGGCATTACAGACCGTCGCTGCCTTTTACCGACGATCTTGAAATGTGGTTGCGACTTGCCTCGCTCGGGGCTGTGGCCGAAGCCAATGTTCCTCAAGGTATCCGCCGCGTGCATGCTTCGCAGGCGAGCGAACCTTATCGTGAGGTGCCCGTTAGAGATTTTGTCGAACGTGTCGCCGCATTCGAGAGCTTTTTCACCCATGAAGGCGCGGCGATGGCCGACTCGCGTGAGCTGCTCGGCGTGGTTAAGAAAACGATCGGCCAAGAGGTTTTCTGGTATGGCCGCGGGCGTCACCGTGAGGGCGATCGGGCGAATGCCGCAAGTTGCATCAAGTATGGCCTCAAACTTTATCCGGCCGCCAATGCGCCGCGCTTGCTAAAATGGCTCGTATCGGGCGAGGTATCGCTCCAAGAAGCCGGCCCGTACCTATCCGCCCTTGTGCCAGGCGTAGGCGAGCGTTCCGCACGGATGATGAAGACGGCAGCCGGGCGGCGGAACGCGGGTCGCCATCCCGCCGAATGATGAGGGATGATCTTGGACGAGGTTGCCGTTTGCGTTGTCATCGCCGCGCGCAATGCGCAGGAAACCATTGCCAAAGCTGTCGCCTCCGCGCTTGCGCAGGACCACGTGCGCGAGGTCATCGTTGTGGACGACGCCTCGACCGATCTGACCGCCGCAGCCGCCCGGTCGGCGGATGACGGTAGCGGTCGCCTCAATATTTTGGTGGAAAAGCAAAATCTTGGCCCAGCCGGCGCGCGCAATCGGGCGCTCGCGGTCTCCGGAGCACCGTTCTTCTGCGTTCTCGATGCCGATGACTACATGCTGCCGGGCCGGATGGCGTGTCTGATCGCCAGCAGCGCCGGCGAATGGGATCTGGTCGCCGACGACATCATCATTCTGCCGCAGCAAGCCGGGCTCAGCTTCTCGCTTCAACGCAGTGGCAACGGTGCCGACGGGCGCGTCCTGGATGTGGAAAGCTTCGTTCTGGGGAATATCTCGCGGGCTGGCCGGCCGCGCGGTGAACTCGGCTTTCTCAAACCTTTGGTCAGCCGCGCGTTCATGCGGCGGCATGCCTTGCACTACGATGAAAATATCCGCCTTGGGGAGGATTACGCCTTCTACCTGCAGGCGCTGTTGCATGGTGCGAGGTTTCGCCTCGTCAGCGCATGCGGATATGTGGCGGTGGAGCGGCCGGACTCATTGAGCTCGCGCCACTCGGCGGACGACCTGCGCCGCATCGTCGCTTTCGATGAGACCATCTTGCGAGGCTATTCACAGATACCGGCGGCGGAGCGCCGCGCGCTCGATCAGCATCGGACCGCCACTCGGAACAAATTCGTTTACGCCAGCGCGCTGGAAAAGAAGCAGGCGAACGGCCTCGCCTCCGGCCTTGCCTGTCTGGCGCGCTCGCCGGCCGCATTGCCCCATGTTTTCGCCGAGACACTTCGTGCCAAGGCTCAGGCATTGCGCCACCGGCTGAGCCCGAGTTCGACTGCGGAGCCACGCCATCTGCGATTCCTGATCGGACTGCCCGACGCGCAATTCGCAAATGTCCACCCGCTTGTGGCGCTCATCTCGATCAGCGAGGAGAAAATTCCGATCGCCGGACGCCGTGAGCAGGTAACTGAAGTACCACTTCCGCGGTATCGCTCCGGCCTAAGACTAAGTGGACAGCCGCGCCGAAAGCCACAACACAGCTTGCAAAGCTACCGTAAGCTGGCCAATTTCCGGCCGACGTCGGTGGTGCACTCGGATTTTTCGCGCTCGCACCGGCGATCATATACCGGACGGTAAGGTCTGAGGCCGTTAGCTCAGCAGCATTGCGGCGGCGCGTAAAACGCGCTTCCCAGCGGACGGAGGCCCAATGACGGAATTGGCGAGACAGGAGCGGCCATTGCCGGAGAGCACCGGCGCGCCGCTGCCAAACCGTCCGGACGTTTCGTTCATCGTCGCTACATACAACGCCGAGCCCTTCGTGCGCCAGGCAATTCAATCGGCACTCGATCAGCGCGGTGCCACGATCGAAATCGTGGTGCTCGACGATGCATCCACCGATGCCACGCCCGAGATCGTTCAGGCGATGGCGCGGGACGATCCTCGCATCGTGCTGATACGCCGCGCGACCAATGGTGGTCCCTCCGCCGCGCGCAACGAGGCCATGGCTCGCGCCCGGGGGCATTGGCTGGCGATCCTCGATGGCGATGACCTGGTGCTTCCCGACCGCAGCCGCCGCCTGCTCGACCTTGCGGCGTTGTCCTCTGCCGATGTCGTCGCCGATAATTTCGAGCGTTTCTTCACCGAGGACGAAACCAGCGGCGGCACGATGATTCCGTGCGGCGCGGAACCTTACGCTTTCGCAGTGGACACTGCGTCATTCCTGCGCGCGAATTGCGCCTTCGACACCGGCCGTTTTACGCTCGGCGCCGTCAAAGGCATGTTCCGAGCGGATTTCCTGAAGGCGCACGGCATCACCCATCGTGACGGACTCGATTTCGGCGAGGATTTTCATTTCCTGCTTAAATGCCTCCAAGCCGGCGGGCGTTTTGTGGTGACATCGGAGATTTACTACAAATATCGCAAGCATCGCGGCTCGCAATCCTGGCGGATGAAAGCATCGCATCTGGAGCAGCTTCGCCGGATGATCGCCGAAGAAGGGCTGAATGCCCGCTTCGGCCAGGACGCGGACACGGCTGCTGCGGCATCCGTCTATGTAGACAGCTTTGAAAGAGCATATGGCTTCGTCAATGTGGTCGATCTGGCGAAACAGCGGCGCATCGGCGAGGCGATGGTGCGTACCGCCATGCAGCCCTCGATCTGGCCGCTCGTTCTGCGGCATGGCGGCGCGGCCATAGCCAATCGCGTCAAGTCGCGCCTGCCGGGCTGATGAGGAAGGGAGTCCGAAGCATGGCGTCCATTGCCATCTGCATTTGCACCTATAATCGGCCGGAGGGGCTCAAAGCTGCGTTGCGATCGCTGGATGGTCAGCAACTGACGAGGCTTGGCGATGATCAGATTGTGGTCATCGTCGTCGATAATAGTGACAGCGGCTCGGCAAAGGCGATCTGCGATGCCTATGTGGAGAATGGCCGCTTTGCGTTCCGCTACGTGCATCAGCCGGCGAAGGGGCTGGTGCACGCCAGGAATGCCTGTCTCACCGGTGCGGAACAGGAGCAGGCCGCGCAAACTCTCTTTCTGGACGATGACGAGGCGGCTGCCCCAGCGTGGGTTGAGGCGCTTCTCGGCCGCCTGATGGAAAGCGGAGCCGCCGCCGCCATCGGCCCGGTCTTTCCGGTTTTCGAGCAGCCGCCATCCGCCTGGGTGCCGGTGCACCGGTTTGTCAACCGGGTGAAGGATGCGGGCGGATTTGCCGAGGACGGCCACACCTGCAACGCGGCGATTTCGATGGCGGCGATCCGGGCCGGAAATCTGTCCTTCGATCTCCGCTTCAACGAGACCGGCGGCGAGGATACGATGTTTTTCAAAGCGCTGCGCGCGCGCGGCGATCGCATCGCCTGGGCCGAGGCAGCGCATGTGCACGAATTCGTGCCGTCGCACCGGATGAGGGCGAACTGGCTGTTCCGCCGCTGGTACCGCACGGGCATTGTCGAAGCGCAGCTTGCGCAAGGCGCGGCGCCTTCGTTTGCAGGGCGGCTTCGCAACCTCGGTGGCGGCCTTGCGCGGCTGGGCGCGGGCGGCGCTCGGAGCCTATACGCGCTCATCGTCCATGGCTGGCGCGAGCCAGACCGCTTCATCGCCAGCTTCTATACGCTTTGCAGGGGTGCCGGCTATGTGAGCGGTGCATTGGGCATGTCGTACAGGGAATATTCCCTTCCGAGCTATCGCTAATTTCCCATCGCTTCACCCGGCTTGCGCGCGAGGCAGAGAAGGGAATCCGGAAAGCGGCAACTTTCGCCGGTTTTGGTGAAAGCGAGCCATTCGAAACGCGCGATGAGCGGTTTGCCGGGATAGGCGAATTTCCCGAGCCATGCTTCCAGAGTGTCGCTGCCCCACAGGCTCAGATAGATTTTGCCCGGCGTTTTCGGAAATGGCTTGTCCGGCTCGCTTTTCGCCTCATGCACGAGCTTGCCGTTGATGAACCAGCGGATCGAGCCCGGCAGCCATTCGAATGCGTAATTGGCCATGGTTTCCGATGCGTCGAAGCCCAGCGGCGCCATCAACTCATGTTGCCCTGGCCCTCAGCCGAAGTAGTTGAGCTGCACGGCCTGCTTGTCCTTGCCGAGAAACTCGAAATCAATTTCATCATGCGGGCTTTGTGCGTTGGGTGTCGGGCCGACATAAGTGAAGAAGGCGCTAACGAGGCCGGGCGCGGCGGGCGCGCTGGCGCGGAATTCATAGGTGCCATAGCCATATGTTTTATGTGTCTGCAATTCCGCGCAGCTGAATTGGCGCGCTTCGGAAGCCTTTTCAGGAGGAGCATCGCCCTCGCCGTTCTTACGCAGGATGAGTTCCAGCGCGCCGCCCGAGACACGGAAATTCTTTGCAGACCAAGTGCAATTCTGATGGGCGCCATTGGTCCAACCATTCGCGATAGAACCAGCGTTCGGGACTGATCGTGTCGAACCCCTCGAAAAACGATGTGGATTCTCCAGATTTGTCCTCAGCTGAGGCTGGCGTCAGCGAAACGCTGCAAAAAGCCATGGCAAACGCCGCTGCGGCGATCCCGAAAATGCGAATGCGGTCATTCATCCGGCCATCCTTCCTTGCCTTCGGCAACGAGTTGATAGAGCTGATCCCAGTAGACATTGGCCTTCCGCGAACAGAACAATTTCACCGCTTTCGCCCGAGCCGCGCGGCGCATACCCATAAGTTTCGCCGGCTCGTTCAGAAGCCCTGCCAGTGCGGCGAAGCTCTGCTCCGCCAGGCGCTCGATTTCATCCGCGTAGATCTTTTCGAAGGCCACGCCTTCGCGGTTCGGCGATGCGGAATGGATCCAGTCGCCCAATTCCGTCACCGGCAGATCGAAGAGCAGGCCGTCCGTGCCGTCTTCGATGAATTCGGGCAATGCGCTCTGGCGCGTGCCGATGACCGGTGTCCAGTTCGCCATGGATTCGATGGCGCTATAGCCGAACGTATCGGAAAATGTGGTCAGGATCGAGAAATGCGAGCGGCGTAACAGCCGCTGGACTTCGGCGTTCGCCAGACCGCTGTAATGATGCACGTTCGGCAGGTCCAGCAGGGCGAAATAGCGGTCGAAGAAGCCGGGCCGCGCCGGATCGGTCCATACTCCCGGCCCTGCTTCCAGGGTCGAGACGACATTCACCTCAAGCGGCATGTCCTTTTCTTGCGCCATTTCCGCGAGGCGGACGGCGACGCAGCCGCCCTTGCGGCCGAAATGATTGCCGATGAAGGTGAGAACCAGCGGTTCGGCAGGCTTGCCCGCCATCTCGTCGCCCGTCTCCGGTATCTCGATATTCGGATAGTGCATTCCGAGCTTGGGTTCGAGCCGGTCGAGCAAACCGCAGGCGCGATGCGTCGCGCGGAATGTACGGCGAGCATGATCGGAGATCGCGATGATCCGCTTGCAGCGGCTGCTTGCCAGCGACCTGCTCAGCAGCCGGAAATAGCCGGTCTTTTCCATGCCGTAGGCGCGCGGCAGATGCAATTCGAAGCCGATGATGTAAGGCATCGGCCCGACTGGAATGCGGTTGAAGGCATGGATGAAATCGAAACGGCGCCGTGGCAGCGGGTTGAACAGGGTCACGGCTTCGAAACGCTTCCAAAGCCGATTAACGGGCACGAAATTCCGCCTGTTGATGTCATTTGCCGAATGGCGCGGCCCATTGAAGAGCCAGGGGTAGCGCGTGGGCGCCAAAATCGTCAACTCGGTCACTGCAACTCCAACGCGTCTTTGTGAATACAGTCCAAGCCACACGGGCCGGAAGGGTTCCCTACAGGAGCGCTATCCTCCGTGAACCTGACGGCTCGCGCTCAGATCGCTGAATTTCTTGATGAGCTCTTTCGTATCGTTTTCGTCGACAAAGATTGACCGGTCAGCGCCGCCCACACGCTCACGGGCGGCCAGGAATGTGTCGCCATCGAGATTTTTGATGAATCCGGAGACGGTCGCCTCCAGCGGCTCGTCGAGCGTAAAGCCCAAGGCCCTCCCGCTCGACCATGCGGCCGGTGGCGTTGCCGCGCGCCGCGAGCAGCACCGCGCCCATGAGACCACCTTCATAGATCCGGTTGGTGAGCAGCCACTCCGAATTGCCTCCCGGATCGAGGAAATCGGCGGCCCAGATGAGATGGATTTTCCCATAGATTTCCGGCAGATCGCGCGGATTGACATAGGGTCCGTCGAAGGTCACGTTCGGCAGAGCGGGCGCAAATGGCTTTCATCCGCTCGGCCGGAATGTCCGGTTCCGACAGGATGCCGCGCAAGTAGATGCGTACCTGATCGCCCAGCTCCTCCGCGACATGACAGAGAATATCGAGGCTGCGCGTGCATCGGAGCACGCCGAACATGCCGATTACCCAAGGCGGGCCGGGCGGGAGCATCTCCCTTCGCGCCAGCACAGTCCGCGCCGATCGCTTTTTCCGGCAGCTTGTTTTCAAGCAGAAACCACGCGCCCGCTAAAGCCGTATTCGCGGCTGGAAATATCGGGTGACGAAGTCGGGCGCACTGACCACGAGCAGGCTCGGTCGCGGCCATCAGCCGGCGCTCGGCCCAGCGGAACAGCCTGCTCGCCAGCCCTTTGCCGAGAAAGATGCGCTGTATGTCCAGCACCTCGTAGACGACCGGAGCGCGTGCGCCTGCTCAGCCACTTCGCGGTCACCGCGATAAGCAGCATGTCCAGATTTCGCGCATAGATGATGTCGCATTGCTTCAGGAGGTCGCGATGCCGGACGGTTTTCAGGATCGCCATCAGCAGTTTCGGCACGCGAACGAGGTAATTGCGCTCGACCGTCGTGCCGAACGAGATGTTCTGCCATTCCGTCGCTCCTTCGCGCCTGTTGCGCTCCCTGCGGAACATGAAGCCGACAACCCGCGCGCCTTCCGCCTGAAAGGCTCTGGCACGCTTGATAACGGTGCTTTCATCGGAATCATGGCCGAAAAACGCGATAGCCGGAACGTGCCGCGCTGCTGGGCTGACGAGGTCTTCGGCGACGGGAATGCACCTCGCTCGGTCTCGTCATCTGAGGCGGCATCGGAGCGGCGTCTTCCTAAACCTTTGCGTCGGACCGCGCCTGGGCGCGGCTCTCGCGTGACATTCTATAAGGGACCTTGATTAAATTTCCGCTAGGCTTGAATGTCTCGAATGGTGGAAAACAGGGTACTTCTTTGGAGGGATGTAAAACGCCGTTCCTACCTCAGTTGACGGATAAAGCCCTAAATCCTCATCGAAAGATCGTGTTCCAAGCATCTGGTTGGCGGATTAAGACTGCTCCCATATTGCATGCTGGGCGGGAACCCTCGTCTATTTGGCCTCACGCGAACGCGGCGTTTGAAAGTTGATAACGCTTTGGCGTCAAATTCGTGGAAAGCAGCGGCTGAAAGACAAGCAAGAGGCCGCGAAACCGCCGCGCCAGCACGAGAAGCCATTGCCATGCACGCCGATGAGAAGCCGTTCGTCAGCATCATCATGCCGGCGCTGAACGAGGAGCATTATATCGAGGCCGCGATCCGGTCAGTTTTGCCGCGCACCGGCTCTATCGACTATGAGCTTCTGGTGATGGATGGCGGCAGTACCGACCGCACCGAGGCGATCGTCGCGCGCGCTGAAGCGCGGAAAACAATCGCATCAAGCTTGTGCGCAATCCGCGCCGCATTCAGTCCGCCGCGATGAACATCGCCGCGCGCGAGGCAGACCCCCGCGCCAAATATCTGCTGCGGGCCGACTGTCATGCCGACTATCCGGAAGGGTTCGCGGAACGCTCCATCGCCGCGCTTCGCGAGAGGGGCGCGGCGTCCGTCGTCGTGACGATGCACAGCCAGGGCAACGGCTGCATGCAAAAGGCGATCGCCGCAGCCTCGAACAGCCGCCTGGGTAATGGCGGTTCGGCACATCGCCGGTCGGGGATCTCCGGATACGTCGATCACGGCCATCATGCCGCATTCGATCGCGAAACCTATCTGGCGCTCGGAGGTTACGATGAGAGCTTCCGGCATAATGAGGATGCCGAATATGATCAAAGGGTCATTCGATCGGGCAAGCGCATCTATCTTCTGGGCGATCTCGCAATCCGCTATTTTCCGCGTGCCGGGCTGGGCTCGCTGTGCGCGTCAATACCGGAATTATGGCTGGGGCCGGGCCAATACGTTGCTGAAACACCGCGCCTGGCCGCGCCTGCGGCAATTGCTTCCGGTCGTGATTTTGTTGGGAAATGCGGGCGCCATCGGATTATCGCTGTTCGAACCGTCGTCTCTCGCATTGCCGCTGCTCTATGCGGCACTTTGTTGCGGCTGGGGGCTGATTCTGGCCGCGAAGGCTGGCGACGGTTGTCTGGCGATGAGCGGTCCGGCGGCCATGGTGATGCATATGAGCTGGGCCGTCGGCTTCCTGTCGAGGCTGGGAGGCGGCCTCCCGGGCAGCAGGCCGAGCCCGGAGACTTCTGGAGATAGCGTCAGGACCCGTGCTGGCTGACAAGGCGCGAAACGTTTGCCAATTTCCCAGTTCCTGCTTAGTGAGAGCCGTCCGGAATGATAAGCTGTTCAAAATCACAACCGCAACTTACGCGTGCGTTGTTTCAGGATATTTTCCGGCATTCACATCAGCTTGCGCGCGGCACGGCGCAAGAGCCAGAGGTATGTTTACAGTATGAGTAAGATTTTGCGGGCGTTCGCTCTCATTTTCGCAGCGGCCGCCTGGATGGGCGTTGCCGGTGCGGGCGCAATCGGAGCAGCCGCGCAAGGGCGGTGGCCAGGTGTCCGCCGAGGCAGGCTACAGGCTCGGCCCGCAAGACAAGATCAGCATCAAGGTCTTCGAATGGCGGCCCTCGATCGACCAGATCTACGCCTGGGAAGCTCTCAACGCGGATTATGTCATCGGCTCGGCGGGCCAGCTCGCTTTGCCCCTGATCGGCGAAATGCCCGTTGCGGGGCTGACCACGAGCGAGCTGGCTGGCCTCATATCGGAGCGCTTGCGCGACCGGATGCGGCTGGCGGCGGCTCCGGATGCGACCGTCGAAGTTGTCGAATACCGACCGTTTTACCTGCTTGGCCAAGTGGAAAAGCCTGGACCCTACCAGTTTCAGCCCGGAATGACCGTTCTGCGTGCCATCAGCATCGGCGGCGGCATCTCACGCAGCCGCGACACCGCGATGATGCGCTTGCAGCGGGAGGGGATCGTGGCACGGGGCGAACTTGACGTGCTGGCGACCGAGTTCGACGCCTACGTCGCCAAGAGTGCGCGGCTCGAAGCCGAACTTGGCGGCAAGGACAAGATTACATTTCCGCCGGCGCTGACCGAGCAGAAGGACCAGCCGAACATCGTCCGGCTGGTGCAGCAGGAGACACTCATCTTTCAGGCCAGACAGCAGGGTTTTGCCACCCAGGCCAGCGCCTTGAAACAGCTGCGGGATTTCCTCGAGGAAGAGGTGAAATCCCTCAGAGGCCAGCGCGAGGTCCATAACACCCAGCAGAAGCTCGTGCGGGAGGAATTGGAGAAAGTGCGAGGGTTGGCGAGCAAGGGATTGACGACCGGCACACGCCAGCTCGAGCTGGAGCGCCTTTCGGCGCAGCTTGAAGGCGACGGATTGCGCCTTGACGGCAGCCTGATCAGGGCGCGCCAGGACATCAGCCGCACGGACATCTCGATCCTGGAGCTGGAGAATAAGCGCAAGGGTGAAATCACCGTCGATCTGCAGGAGACGAAGAAGCTGTTGGAGCAGATTCAGACGAAGCGGAACACGGCGGCGAAACTGGTCTATGAAGCCGAAGTGATCGCGCCGGGCCTCCTCATGCAGGAAGAAGCGAGCGATCGTGCGCCGATGGTCTACAAGATCGTGCGGAACATGCAGGGAAAGCCCACCGAACTTGCCGCCGAGGAAAACACCGGAGTTCTGCCGGGCGATACATCAAGGTCGAGGTCGCGCCGTATAAGCGTCGCGGCGCGATGAGTTCGCATCAGCCGGAGGCGGAACGCGGCAAGACCGGTCTTGCCTCCGCTCAATCTGCTGAGGGGAAACCGGCGGCGCAATAGCGTCTGAGCACAGCCTGCGGGAGCTTGCCTCACGCTCTTGCGAGGCGCGACCGGCCGAAACTGTGCAGAAGCAGTGCGATGCCGACACCGAACATGCAGCCCAGCGCCACTGCGATCATCAGCACCTTAATCCCTCTCGGTGAGCTTCTGCCGTTCGGGCGCGGTCGCGCGCGTAATGATGCGCGTATTCGTGACGGGATAGGATTGCGCCTGAACCGATTCCGTATAGGCCTGCAGATAGCTTTCGTAGATTTTCCGGTAAGTCGACGCGCGGGATTCCAGATCCTCGAGCGACGTTGCGGGCTGTTCCTCGCCGATAGTGGGCGTCTCGGTCCTCGCCTCGCTCTGGCCGGAACTGGTCGGGAAGCGATAATCGCGCTTCGCCTTGAATTCCTTCACGCGCAAGCCCGCTTCGTTCATCTGCTGGCGCAGCGTATCGATGCGCTTTTCCAGCCAGATGCTGCCCTGCCGCGCTGTTTCCGCGCGGGTTTCGAGCTGATCCTCAATATAGGAATCGGCGATCAGATTGGCGACCTTGGCGGCGAGATCCCGATCGGGGGAGCTGTAGGAAATCTCGATCACATGTGAGAGGCCCAGACGCCCGACTTCCATGCCGCTCCAGAGATAGGACGTTGCCTCTCGCAGCCGGGCATTTTCAGACTGGCGTGACGACGGCCGGGTCGGTCGGGAGGGTGGCCGCGAGCAGCGCCCGCATCCAAGGCAACGGATTGAGGGAAAATCCGGGTTCTTCCTCCGGACGGATGTCAAGAAACCCAGCCTTTCTCACCACTTTCTCGGCGATATTCTCGGAAAGCAGAATGGCAAGCTGGCTTTCGACAGCCGGAGTATCGAGCGTCGCGATGGTTTCGGAAACCTGTTCGCGAAAGGTCACCGGCATCCGGCTTTCGATCAGCACCTGGGCTTTGGCGGTGAAAATCGGCGTAGCTACGATCACATAGAGCACCGCAAGGCCGGCCCCAAGGATCATGCAGGTGGCGACAAGAAACCGATAGCGCCAGAGAAACATGACGATATCGACGAGCGTCAGCTCCACCTCGGTGCTTCTTTGCTCATATTGCAGATGATCCGCCGATTTTTGCACGAAGTCGTCCATACTCTCTCCGGACAGATGGGTTTGATGAGCGGCGCCGTCTCTACGCGCCCTGAGGTTGCAATGCAGCGGTTTCGCACGCGGGCGGACCATAACAGATATGGCGCGGCTGGGAAATTAGGGCTGAACGCTACCCCTATCAGGATGTTCACAAGTTTAACGCCCTGACGACCATCCCGTGCCGCAAAAGCGCGTGGTTTGCCTACTTCCCGGCCGAATCGCGTAAGCCTAGAGTGAGCTTGTGAGAGGGCCTAAGCGATGGATGCGGCGTTGAAGCTTTGGAACCATGGCGACCGGAGCCCGGACAGCGCATTTCTAGGAGTGACGCAGTCGGTCAAGGGGCAAATGTGGCGCGAGCGGCTGACGCCGGATCAGGCGCGTCTTGCCGCCGCGATCTGCCAGCATCACGAATTGCCCGATCTGCTCGGCCGGATTCTGGCGGCGCGTGGCGCGACCATCGAAAACGTCCCCGACATGATGGCGCCCACTCTGAAGGCGCTGCTGCCCGACCCGTCCCGCCTCATGGACATGGACGCCGCGCCGCAATCGCCTCGCCGACGCCGTCGCACGGGGCGAGCGGATCGCGATCTTCGGCGATTACGATGTCGACGGGGCTTGTTCCGCCGCGCTCGTGCGCCGTTTCCTGCGGGCGCATGGACGCGAAGCCGTGATCTACATCCCGGACCGCATCTTCGAGGGCTACGGCCCGAATCCCGCCGCGATCGAGACGCTGGTGAAGAACGGCGCCCAGCTGATCGTCACCGTCGATTGCGGCAGCACCAGCCACGAGCCGCTTGCCGTCGCCAAGCGCCTGGGCGCGGATGTCGTCGTCATCGACCACCATCAGATGGGCGAGGAACTTCCGCCGGCCGTCGCAGTCGTCAATCCGAACCGTCAGGACGACCTTTCCGGCCAGGGCCATCTTTGCGCGGCGGGCGTGACGTTCCTCTTCCTTATCGCCGTCACCCGTCAGTTGCGCGCGCGCGGCTACTATGGGGCAGGGCAGCCCGAACCCGATCTGCTCGGCATGCTCGACCTCGTCGCGCTGGCGACCGTGTGCGACGTGGTGCCGCTCATCGGCGTCAATCGTGCCTTCGTCGCCCAAGGCCTCAAGGTGATGCACCGCCGGAAGAATGCCGGGCTGCGCGCGCTCGCCGACGCGGCCGGGCCTGAACGCCGCGCCGACGCCCTATCATCTCGGCTACATTCTCGGCCCGCGCATCAATGCGGGCGGACGGATCGGCGACGCGGCGCTCGGCGCGCGGCTGCTCTCCAGCGAGGATGACAGCGAATCCGCCATGATCGCGGCAACGCTGACGCAACTCAATCGCGAGCGTCAGGAGATGGAGCAGCGCTGCTGCCAGGAAGCCATTCTCCAGGCCGAGGAGCGCATCGCCGGCGGAGCCGGATCTGCCGCTGCTGATCGTCGGTTCCGCGAGATGGCATAAAGGTCTGGTCGGGCTGGTCGCCAGCCGCCTCACGGACCGCTTCCGGCGGCCGGCGCTCGTCATGGCCTGGGATGAGGCTGCCGGCGAAGGCACCGGTTCGGCGCGCTCCATCGCCGGGGCGGATATCGGCTATGCCGTCAGGGCGTCGCTTGCCAAGGGGCTGGCAAAGAAAGGCGGCGGTCACGCCATGGCTGCCGGCGTAACCATCGAGCGCGCGCCGGCTCGAAGAGTTTGGCTGCATTCATGCGGGCCGAACTCGAGGCCGGGGTGCTGGCGGCCCGCGATGTTTCGGCGCTGTCCGTCGACGGCGCCCTGACGCCGGAAGCGGCAACATCGGAATTCGCCGATCTGCTCGAAAAGGCCGGTCCCTATGGCGCGGGAAACCCGTCGCCGCGCTTCGTGTTTCCCGCCCACCGGATCAGCTTTCGCCAAGCTGATGGGCGAAGCGCATGTGCGCTGCTCGCTGAAATCGGGAGGCGGCGCGACCATCGGCGCCATCGCGTTCCGCGCCGCAGGAACGCCGCTCGGCGAGGCCATGCTGGCCTCGGACGGCCGTCCGTTCCATGTCGCGGGACGGCTGCAGCGCGATAGCTGGGGCGGGCGCGAAAAGATCGAGGTGCTGATCGAGGATCTGGCCGACCCGGCGCGGCAGAGCGGGTAATATTTTCCTCGCGCGCATTGGGCTTGTGTTCGGGGCAAATCCTTTTTATATCAGGGCAGGCCTTGGACTGAGCTCCCTTCGTCTAATGGTTAGGACATCAGATTTTCAATCTGGAAACAGGGGTTCAATTCCCCTAGGGAGTACCACGATTTTCTACCGCGCCGCCAACGGCTAGTGCCAGCAGAGTGCCACTCAGGGAGCCATTCGGGCTCCGTTTTCGGTGATATCCCGCACGTACTGTTCGGCCGGTCGGATTTCTCTCTCATCTGCGCTCCTTAGCCTCGCTACGATGAGCCAGAAATCCTCCATCTTCCGTTAAACCGATCTGTCTCATGAAAGCTGAGGCCGGACGGGTCCGGCCTACTCGAGGCTCCCCGTCCTAAGCCGGACCGTCACCCGCGATCGGTCAGAACTTCCTGCGGACCTCGGCGCGGATGCCAAAGTTGTCTTCGTCGAGCCCCTCGGTGACCTGATAGGTCGCATCGGCGCGGAACAGCCAGGCCCGGTTGATCGGGATCTGATAGCGAACGCCCGAGGCGTATTGCGGGTCCGCGACGCCGATGCCGGCGATCGGATCGCCGAAGGGCTGCACCGTGGCCAGCTCGAAGACGAGCTGCTGATCCAGATTGAAGAGATACTGCAGGCCTATCGCGCCGCCATAGGCGTTGGAGCCGGTGTCGTTGAGTTTCGGGTAGCCGGTCAGGGCGTCGGTCTCGAAGTTGATGCCGACGTTCTTCAAGTATGCCTGCGCCATTGCCATCGACCAGGGGCTGAGGGTTGCCGGAGCCGACGAAGAAGTTGGCGTAGGGGAGCAGCGTGCTCGGCAAGCTCGTGACAAAGCTGTTCTCCGAAATGATGGCAAAGCCTTCGTCGTTCTCGCCGTCCCCGAAGTTCGCGAACACGCGGGTCGAGTTCGACAAGGTGTTGGCAAAGCGCCGGGTGTAAGCTGCGGTCACGAAGTTCGTCAGCTGGCCGTCCACCTGGTCGTCGACGCCCTGTATCAGGCCGTAGCCCGCTTCGATATAGCCGTGGAAGGCGTCGATGAAGGTGGTTACGCCATAGAGGTTGGCGACGTTGTTGTTGCGGTTGGCAGTGTCGCCCGACGACGACCGCGTTGTCGACATTGTCGAACGCGGCGAAGAAGGTGACGTCGTAGTTGGAAAGCCCCAGCGCCCGCGAGTTCTTCGCGGTGAGGCTCACCGCGCCGCCGAGGATCGCGTCGTTCGCCCAGATGCCGTTCTGCAGGAACAGCGGGAAAAGACCGACGGTGAAGGGCAGGTCGAAGCTGGATTCCTTACCGGACGCACCGGCTAAGATGGCGCCGAGGTCACCCTCGAAGAACAGCGTCTGCGGGTTCAAGTCGAACTCATCGAAGCACTTCCCTCGTCGACGGCCGCCGCCGCCGAACTCGCAGCGGGTGAATTTATGCATTGTCCTGAAGCGGCGTGAAGAAGGCGTGGATTCGTTCGGTGCCGGTGAGCTTGAGGTCGACGTCGATGTTCACCCGGGTCGCGATCTGGGCAACATCATTGCCGTTGTTTTGGTTGTAGGCGACCGCCGTCCGCCAGTCGCCGTAGACGGCGAGGCCCGGGAGCAGCGGATTCAATGCACCGAGGAGGTTGCTGCTCTCGTCGTATGCGCCGGAGGTGTATTGCTGGCGGCCTATCTCAATCGGCGGGCGCGGCGGCTCGACGGCGCTCTTCCCGCCGTAGACGTCGACGTTCCCGTCGGCATTGTAGTTACTGTCGTACTGCGGACCGGGCCGGAAAGCGTCATGGATCAACTTACCTTCCTTGTCGGCCTTGTTGCTGGTTTCCGCCGCCGCGACCAGCTTGCCGTCCTTGCGGGCCGCCTCGTTGTCGACCTGCTGCGTGGCACTGTTCTTCTCTTCGTTGTACTTCTCTTCGATACTGCGGATCGGCCTGGGAGGCGCCGGCGCCGCCCGGCACTTGGCTCAACTTGCCTCCCTTTTGGGCCGCGTTGCTGCTTTCTGGCGCCGCGGTCAACATGCCTCCCTTTTGGGCCGCGTTGCTGCTTTGGCCTGCCGCGGGCTCTGCAGTCGTGCCGGACATCACAAGGTAACCACCGGCTACCAGCGCGATAGTGGCGGTCGTTGCCCTGGCGCGGTACCGAAAGTTGCCTTTTGCTTCACAAGTCACGTGGAAACCCCCATCTGTTTTATTCACCCGATATCCCCTCATCTCGACTTCAGTCAGGGCCGTCTCTTCGACCCCGCCAAGTGAGGTTCACCAACCCCACTTGGGCCGCCGCTGATCGCTTGCCGTTGCGATGATCTTCGCGGCTCTGACCTGCGGGATCGCTTGGCCCGCAAGAGGCTTCGGAAAGGCTGGGGACCCGCTTCATTCGACCCCTCGCGGGTCCCCAATCCGAAACCTTCGGTACTACTTCGGTACTAGTCCTTCACTTCACTTCGACGTCCACCGCGTAGGCGTGGAGGTTCGCTATCCGCTCGTTCATGCTCTGCTCCATTTCCTTGGTGGAGCCGACGAAGCGCATGAAGTAGATCGGCTCGGCACGGCTCCGCATGCGGAAGGCGAGGCGGTACTTGCCGGGCTTCGTGATCAGCTTACCAGGCACTTCGTACGCGGCCGTCTTCTCACCCAGCGGCGTCAGCGAGTGGTTCTCCATGCGCACCAGCGGCGGATGGTTGAGAACGGTGGTCGGGACTCCCGGCGGACGCAGATGCGGCAGCGGATCGACGTCGAAGTTCACCGGCAGGTACATCTCGCGGTCCGTGCCCTTGACGTTGGTCGTCAGGAACTTGGTCTGGAAGTGCACCAGCTGCTGGTCGGTCTTGACGCTGCCAGCCGCGACATCCAGGCTGTGCAGATCGGCCATGTCGCCGTTGCTGTCGAGGTAGCCCGACTCCCAGACGTTCTTGCCGTCGGGATCGATGAGGGCGACGTTCACCCAGAGCTGCGGCTGCGCACCCAGGGAACCGGACGGCAGATTGTGCCCGTTATTGATGTTCTTGATCTTGTAGGAGAACGCCAGATCCCTGCCGACTTTCGGGTCGCTGTCGACGTAGGGACCATCGATTTTGCTGCTGTTCTCCATGACCTGCCGCCGGAGCTCGTCACGCTCGTCGAGCTTCGCGATATTTTCCTCGATGATCTTCCGGGCATCTTCACGGTCGAGCGCATCGGCCCAGCGCTTGGGAAACTCGACCTTGACCTTGCCGTCGGCGACCTTGTCCTCGAACTCGTTGGTGCCCCAACCGGCGCGCCAGTCGAACTGCAGCCATTCCTTGATGGTAAAGGCTTGGGCCTTCGTGTTGTGGGGGAAGATGCCGGGGTGGGCGATCGAATAGCCCGGGCCGACGAAGCGGTGATTCGCATGCTTGCGTCCCGGGTTGATCTCCTTGCCGCCGACTATGGCTGAGGGCGCGGTCGAATAGCCCTTATTCTGTCCGGGGACCTGGCCCATGTGGCAGTCCTGGCAGGTGACGCCGGCTTTGCGTGCCGGGCTGTCGCGATACTGATCCCAGACGATCTCGAGCTTGATGCCCAGGTTGACGGCAACCTGGTGGCAGCTGACGCAGAACTCCGACTTGGTGATCTGGTCGTTCTTGATCATACCTTTGTGGATCTGGTTGCCACGCTCGTCTGCGCTGGTCGCGACGGTATAGGTGTCCTTATTGGCAATGATGTCGTTGATGACGCTCTTTTCGCCGCTGCCGTAGACCGGCTCGAAGATCTTGCCCGCCTCGACCCGGCGCTCGCCGTTGACCTTGCCGAACTGCTCCTTGACCCGGTGGCAGGTGATGCAGGTCACGCCCTCGCGGGATATCTGGCTGCGCGCCCAAAGCGGCGTTTCGCGATCCTCGCCGAGCTGGGTGCCGACCTGCTGGTGGCAGCGCACGCAGAAGGTGCCGACCGTACCTTGGGTCAGCTCCTGGAACTTTTGCTCGAATTTGTGGAACATCGGCGAGATCGACGCATAGGCGTGATTCGAGGAAGACCACTCTTCGTAAATTTGCTTGTGGCATTCGCCGCATTGCGCAGCGGTGGGATAGAGCGAGAGGGTCTCCTCGCTGAGCGGGACGATGGGAGACGGTTTGCCCTTCTCGGCTCGTGCCGCCGCTGCGAGTAGAGACGTCTGCCCTTGGCCGTCCGCTTCTGCCTCTGCAGACAGCTTCTGCTCGCCGCCTACCGCATCTGACTTGGCGTTCGCGGTATCGGTTTTTCCGGCCGCTCCTGCAGCCTGGGCTCTTTTCTGCTCGTCTTCCCTGATAAGAGCTTCGAGCGCGGAGTGCGCATCGATTTCTCCGGCCGCTCCGCTATTCTCGGCGAATCGCAACCTGGGCTGTACTGGTACGGTTTGCGTCTGCGCAGCCTCGCTGGACCCGGCGACAGCACTCTGGCCCAGGAATGCTGCGTGAAGCAGTGTGGCGCTCGCAAAAGCGCAGGAAAGCATCGAAATACTGGATAATCGTTTCATCGCCTTACCCTCTTCCCCCATAGATTTCAGGGCGGCATCCCCATCTGCATCGCCCACACGAAAACGGCCCTCGACAGCCGTGCGGGATTGCTGAACAGAACCTTAACCAGCAAAAGGGGCGTCAACAGGCCGCGTCATGAAGCGAAACCGTGACGAAAAACGGCGAGTTTGAGATGAATGTTATGCAAATTTGTAGTTTTATCTAAAAAACCGTTTTAAATTCAATGTGTTGTAGAATGAATTGCACCCTCAAATGATTATATTATGGCAATTTTGAGGGCGAAAAAATCAGATAATTTTCTTCAGCGTGCCATGCGCAAATTGCCATAGTCCAGACAGCAAGCCGCCCATTCATCGCCTTATAAAAACACTAGGGTTCGGTTCTCCCGAAAGCGCGCGTGAACCGTAGTGTTCTTGCATGCGCTTTCATTCATCCGCGATAAGGAGAGCTGTGGTGGTCGCTGAAACCGGTCATTTTGCCCTTATTCTGACACTAACCCTCGCTCTGGCGCAGTCGATCGTGCCGTTAATCGGAACGCATCTCGGCGATCTGAAACTGATGCGATTCGGCTCGTCCGCGGCTATCGGGCAGATGATCTTTCTTACCATCGCTTTCGCAGCGCTTATCGCTTCATATGTGATGTCAGACTTTTCAGTGCTGAATGTCGCCGAGAATTCCAACTCGGCGATGCCGCTGATCTATAGGATCACGGCGACCTGGGGCAATCATGAAGGATCGATGCTGCTTTGGGTTCTGATCCTGGCGCTGTTCGGCGCTGCGGTGGCCATTTTCGGCGACAATCTTCCTGCGCCGCTCAAAGCGCGCGCGCTCGCCGTGCAGGGCATGGTGGGGACAGGTTTCCTGGCCTTCATACTCTTTACCTCCAACCCCTTCGTCCGTCTCCATCCAGCGGCTGCGGACGGATTGGAGCTCAATCCGCTGCTTCAAGATATCGGGCTGGCCATACATCCGCCCTTCCTCTATCTCGGCTATGTCGGTTTCTCGATGGCCTTTTCGTTCTCGGTCGCCGCCCTGATCGAGGGAAAGGTAGACGCCTGCTGGGCGCGCTGGGTGAGACCGTGGGTGCTGGCTGCCTGGTGTTTCCTGACAATCGGCATCACACTAGGGAGCTTCTGGGCCTATTACGAGCTCGGCTGGGGTGGCTGGTGGTTCTGGGACCCGGTCGAGAACGCTTCCTTCATGCCATGGCTCGCAGGAACCGCCCTGCTGCATTCGGCCATGGTCGTGGAGCGGCGCCAGACGCTGGTCAACTGGACAATTTTGCTCGGCATACTGACTTTTTCCCTCAGTTTGATCGGCACATTTCTCGTCCGCTCCGGTGTTCTGACCAGCGTGCATTCCTTCGCCGTCGATCCGGCGCGCGGCGTGTTTGTTCTCGGTCTCATCGCGCTGACCTCCGGCGGGGCCCTTGCGCTATACGCCTATCGTGCGCCGTCTTTGAAACATGGAGCGCCATTTGCTGCGGTCAGCCGCGAATCGAGCCTGGTTCTGAACAACGTCATATTGCTCTCAGCCGGCGCAACGGTCTTTCTGGGCACTTTTTATCCGCTTGTCGTCGAAGCGACGAGCAACGACAAGATCTCGGTCGGCCCGCCATTTTATAATCTCACCTTCGTTCCGATGATGATCCCGCTGCTCTTCGTGATTGCGATCGGGCCGATGCTGAAATGGAAGCGAGATACGATCGGCGAGGCTTTGGGGAGGCTCAACCGGGCGGCAATCATTGCTGCTCTAGGCTTCGTTGCTGTCCTTGTCGGAACCTATGGATCGGATGCGGTCGCTGCATTCGCTCTTGGCCTCGCTTTATGGATTGTCGCCGGGTCCTTGGCCATTCTCGCTCACCGTACCCGCCTGGGAAAAGTGCCGTTCCGCACCAGCCTGCATCTGGCGGGGATCACACCACGCTCCGTCTACGGACTGATCCTCGCTCATGCGGGCCTGGGCATTGCGGTTGCAGGGATAACCGTTATGTCAGCGTGGCAGCAGGAGACGATGACGTCGCTTCCTATCGGCGGACAGCTCGATGTCGGCGGCTATCGGATCACGCTCAAATCGGTCGTAAGACCGAAAGGACCGAATTATGAAGCTGAGAGGGCGGTATTCGAGGTAAACGACGGTGAAGCCCAGCTGGCGACACTTTTCGCCGAGAGGCGTTATTATCCCGTCCGCCGGACACAGACAACGGAAGCCGGAATCTACACCAATCTGCTTTCGAACGTCTATCTCGCGATCGGTGAAAGAAACGGCGCGAACGAATGGGCGGTGCGCGCCTATTACCATCCGCTCGCGCCCTGGATCTGGTTCGGACCGATGATAATGGCGCTTGGCGGTTTCATATCGCTCTCCGACCGCCGCTTCCGCGTTGGTGCGCCGCGGCGTGCGCAGCGAGCTCCTGCACTTGCCCCGGCCGAATAGGAGACTTCCCGGTTATGACGTACCGCTGCCTGTTGGCATCCTTTCTATTCTGTTCGCTCATCGCCATCAGCGCTCCCTCAGGGGCAGTCGAGCCGAACGAGGTTCTAGCCGATCCTGCGCTGGAGATGCGCGCCCGCAATCTCAGCCAGCATCTGCGGTGCGTGGTATGCCAGAACCAATCCATCGATGATTCGAACGCACCGCTTGCCCGCGATTTGCGTGTGCTGCTGCGCGAGAGGCTGAACGCCGGCGATACGAATGAAGCCGCCACTGATTACATCGTTGCGCGCTATGGAAATTTTGTCTTGCTGAAACCGCCGGTGCAGGTCAATACGCTGCTGCTCTGGTTCGGTCCCGGCATCATTTTCATTCTGGCTCTGCTCGCCTATTGGACGCTGATCCGTTCGCGGAAAAGCGTCGATGACTCTCCCGACGCATTGACAACGGTGGAACGCGCCGAATTGCAGTCCGTACTTGAAGAAAGCCCGACATCATGACCCTTTGGTTGATTCTCACCGCTTTTGCGGCTGGTGCTGCCTTGATTGTTGCAGCGCCTTTTCTTTTTCGTAACGCGAGCGCCGGCGAGACCGCGTCGAGCATAAATGTCTATAAGGACCAGCTTGCCGAAGTCGAACGCGACAAGGAACAAGGGCTGATCGAGGAAGCGGAGGCCGCTTCCGTGCGCGTAGAGATCGAGAGGCGGATTCTGTCGGCGGCCAAAGAGGAGAATCTGCCGGCTGAGCGGATCGCACCTAACTGGCAGTACCGTATGGTGACGGGTGTCACCGCCATCGTCGTTTTAGGTTCGATTGGGCTATACGCATCGCTGGGCCGCCCCGAACTATCTTCCGTTTCGCCCCAAGCGCAGGCTCCGTCGTCGCAAGCTGCGGTAGCTGCGAATGCCGGACCGCAAGGCCAGATCACCCAGACGGCAGACGGCCAGCAGGACACGGGCGACGTCGATGCCATGGTGAAGCGGCTGGAAAAGCGGGTCAAGGATAATCCTGGCGATGCCGAAGGCTGGCGCGTGCTCGGCTGGTCCTATTACAACACCGGCCGTTATCAGGATGCCGTTGACGCGTATCGCCGCGCTATCGATCTGCAGAAGGACAATCCCACTCTGAAAGCTCTCTACGGCGAGGCGCTGGTGAAGCAGGCGAACGATACCGTCACCGAAGCGGCGCTAGCGGCGTTCGACGAGACGCTCGCCATCAATCCGAATGATGAGCGCGCCCGCTTCTTCAAAGGCGCCGGCAAGGTGCAGCGGGGCGACATCCAAGGCGGCGTCGACGAGTGGCTGGCGCTCTACAAGATCGCCCCAGCGGATGCCGAATGGACCGGCGATCTGCGCAGCCGCATCGAGGAAACCGCGCAGAGGGCTGGAATCGACGTCAGCGCCAAGCTCGCCGAGGCGAGACCGGCGGCGGCTTCGTCGGCCCCAGCACATCCGACGCCGGCGGGTCCCAGCGCTACCGATGTCGAGAGCGCCAAGCAGCTCAGCGCGCAGGACCGGCAGACGATGGTGTCCAGCATGGTCGACCGGCTCTCGGGGCGTCTCGAGGGTTCACCGAAAGACCCAGATGGCTGGATCATGCTGATCCGCTCGCGCATGGTGATGAACGACGCCGACAAGGCTCGCGCTGCGCTGGAGAAGGCCAAGACTGTGTTCGCTGACGAGCCGGAGACGCAGCGACGTATCCTCGAAGCCGCCCAGGCCATGGGTGTCGTCAGCAGTCAGTGAGTTTAGCGCTGAGCGCGGAATTCGCCAGAGCAGGCGGCGGCAGCCTTAGATAATCAAATGTTTACGGAAGATTTAGTACCCCGGAAGCCCGCAGGGTTATCCGGGGGCCGCACGCTGGTCGAACACCGGCCGGTGCCCGCCGGGCCAACCTAAACTGGCTTCGCTCCACTCTGTTGACAATTATCAATGACGATGGTTCGACGGAATCCAAATAATTTGATATATAATTGCGCCCGTGATCTGAGGGTGAAGATCGCAAATAACTTACCATAATGTCACTATGAGGTGATCTCATGAGTAATCGGAGTTTATTCGCATCTATTCTGATGACTTGCTTGCTGGCGGGCGGTTTCCTCGGTATTGCCCCAGTGGCCAATGCGGCGTCGGCCGGGCAGTCCTTGCTGAATCCCAGCGAGAGCGCCCGAAATAACGTGATCGAGATCAAACGTCGCGGCAACGACCGACGGATTTACCTGCCTGTAGGTCCGAGCTCTATCTACTATG
This sequence comes from uncultured Alphaproteobacteria bacterium, assembly GCA_963731855.1. GTDB lineage: Bacteria > Pseudomonadota > Alphaproteobacteria > Rhizobiales > Rhodomicrobiaceae > R-RK-3. Next base: position 68,766 of record CAVSXH010000015.1, read on the forward strand.
ATTATCCCTACTATTATAGCCGGGGTTATTATCCGACGCATATAGGTCCCGGCTATGTCTACTATGGTAATGCCGACTACTACAGAAGCGGTTATTATCCGAGACACGGCGGCCGATGCTCTCATTGGCAGCGGAAATGCGCCGCCAATTGGGGCGATGGAAACGAAGACTATTACGGCTGCATGGATTATCATGGCTGCGAATAGGTACGATTAATATCGCGCGGCGGGAGATAGGTTGATCTTCCGCCGAGACCCATAGCTTCCATTGTTCGCCAGCGACCGCGCCGGTTCTAACTTAGGACACTTCGTGGGCCAGGCCAGCGGCCCCTCAAGGACGGCGAAGGGAAGGCTGGCTGGTGTCGGCACTCGCAATGCCAAAGCCCACTATTGCGCCGGGATCTTTGTGTTCATGATCGGCGTGATGACACCGCCGACGTGGTATTTGTGGCACAGCAAACAGTCCTGACGCGCCATGCTCGTGGTGTGACAGGTCTGGCAGAGATCCTTTTTCACCGCACCGAAATTGGACACGAAATTTTGCGGGTCACCCTGCTCGTAGCTCTTCAGATAGGGGCGGCCTTTTTCAAGGGTATGACAGGTCAGGCAGCCGCGATTTTCCAGGATGCCGAAATGCGGCTCATGGATAAAATTCGTGAAGCGTCCCTGTTTCGTCTCGACCGTGGGCGGGGAGAAATTGACGAGCCGCCCTTTGCCCTGGATATCGTCGACGCTGTGACACTTCGTGCATGACCCTTGAGCCTCCTTGCCGGTGAGAGAATCGAAGACTGCCGCCGCCGGGCTAGTATCGCCTTTCGGCGCCTGCGGGCCGGTCAGAAAGAGCCAAGAATAGATGAATTTGTCCTTATGGCCTGTGGGCCGGTAGAAAATCGCGTAATCCTGCCGGTACCAACCGCCATATTCAGCCCAGCTCTCCGGATCCACATCGCTTTGGATGCTAATCACGGGTGCAGCCCTGGTTTGAGGCTCCGCGGCTGCGGTACCTGAGCTCGCCGGTGCGTCGGCGTTGGGTGCGCTGGCAGCCGCGCCGCCGCTTGAGGGAGCCTCGCTGCCTGCGGGTTGGGGCGCGCCGCCATCGGGCTTGGCGTTTGCGGTATCGGTTTTTCCGGCCGCCGCTTCAGGCTGGGTTGCTGTCTCGGCATCCTTGCCAGGAGCTTTGATCCCGCGAAGTTCTTCCGGCGTGGGGAAGAGCAGATCGTCCGTTTGGTCCGCCGCCTTGTTTGGAGGCTGCTCGTTGGCGGAGAGCGTTTCCTTGCCGCTATCGGGTTTGGTATTCGCGGTCTCGGTTTTTCCAGTCGTTCCTTCGGGCTGGGCTGCTTTCTCGGCGTTCTTGGCGGGAGCTTCGTTCGCGGGAAGCTCTTCCTCCGTGGTGGAGAACGTTTCCTTACTGCCATCGGGCTTGGCGTTGGCGGTATCGGTTTTTGCGCCCGCTCCTTCAGGCTGGGCTGCTTCAGCCTCATCCCCCGGTCCCTTGTCGACACGGCCATAAGGGTCGACGCGCCAACTTTTTTCAGCGACTGTGCCCGGCGCATTCTTCGCCTGTGTCTGCTGGTTGGCCTGAGCAAGCCGGATAGGTTTGGCTGTGCTGGCCGCTTCGCGACCTACGGTTTGCGGGCTGAGCCTCGGGGCTGCCTGACGCGCATCCGAACCAGCTAGCTCCTCGGAAGACACCGATACGGACAATCTCGATTCCGTAATCTCCGAACTCCAGCCGCTTTGTTCCTGATCGCTCGTCGGCTGGCGATTGGCCATTTCCGTGGCGAGATCAGGTAGCCACTCCTGATGCGCACTGATGACCACATCGCGCGGGATGCTTGCTGTCAGATCCGCAACGAGATTCGCACTCAGCTTCGCCCCGCCGCCAATATTGACGTCGGCCAGGACGTCCGACGCTTTTCCCGCGATCAGCGCATAGAACAGCCCCTTGATCTCCCAAACCAGAGTCGTCACCGCCTTGATCTGGTCGTCGTTTGCACCGCTCAGATCCTGGAGGTTCAGACTGCCCAGGGTCTTGATCAGAGCACGGCCCCGCTCATTCCGGCTGATCATCACCTTCATGAACGGTGTGAGCCCTGCTTCGGACGCCTCCGGCCATTCGCCGATCGAGGCGTTCTTCTCCTTCAGCGTTTGCAGATCGAGGCCAGGCAGGGTCAAGAAGGCAACGCCTTTCGGGCCGCTCACCCGCTCCTTGCCGATGATCTGGTCGAGATGGCAGGTGGTGCAGGTCTGCTCGAACGGCGCCACGGCCATGACTCGCTTGTCGTCGCGGCTTGTGTGACAGGTTGCGCAAGTATTCGGGATCTTCCGTTCCGGATCTTTCTTCGCGATTTCCGGAAAATGCTTGCCGAAATGACCGGCGTGATCATAAACGATCTGTGTGCGGCGCTTGAACGGGTAATTGTCGAATTTCGGATGCTGGCCGTCGAAACTGTCGAATTTCACCACATGGCAGGAGCGGCATTGCTCGTTGGAGATCTTATTCAGATTGAAATTGACGCCCTGATGTTCCTGGTGGCAGGTCGCACAGTAGAGACCGCGTTCGACCACATCATGGGTCGGGAAGGCGATATTTTGTGCACTGGCCGATTGCGGCGCCGGCGTCCCCGCGGCGGTTTTGGTCAGCCGCTTGGTACTCTGCTTCAGGACCTCGGCCGAAGCGCTGTGCGCGTTGAAGGCGGTGTCCGGCATTTTGTGGCAAGTGAGACAGGCCTTACTGTCGGCGAGCGGATCGCCGGCGACCAAGCCGTGAATCCAGCTCAATTTGCCGCTGCCGCTCTTGGTGTGGCAGGCGCCGCAATTCTCGATCGCGCCATGAGCGCTCGCCAGCGGCCCAGGCATCAGGAACTGTGTGCCCTTGGCGAGGAAGAAGGCCGCGCTCAGGCAGACGACGGTCACGAGCGCCAACAGCACCGCGAGACGGTCGCGCCGGGAGCCGGGGCGCACCTGTCTCTCGGCCTTCGGCGGCCGAACAGATCCGATCCGCGCCGGTCGCCGCATCACCAGGCCCCCGATGAAAAGGCATAGACGACGAGGACGTGCAGCACCGCAAGCACAATCAGCGCATAGGTGACGGGCACATGGACGAACAGCCAGGCCTTGTTCAACCCGAGATAGACACGAGCGAAATCGAGCCGGTCCTTCTCGACCACCAGGTTCTTGATGGTGGCAAGCTTCTGCTGGCTCTGCTGGTCGACATAGCTTGACAGGCTGTCAATCTCATGGGTCAGCCGCCTGAGCGGGCGTTGCGAGCCGATGAGATGGGCCGTGAAATTGCGCTGCTCTTGGAAAAAGTCCTGCAGGTGGTTGGTGTAGAGGTCTTTGATCCAAGCGTCATAGGGCGGCGCCGGTAAGGCGATCGCAGCGGCGGCCTGATCGGTCTGGGTGACGGCGGCGCGGACATCCCGCGCCAGCTCGGCGCGGCGGATAGGGATGCGATCATAGCCGACGAGTTCGTCGATCCAGCCCTTGGCCTTCAGAGACCAGGCGAGATAGGCGCCGAAAATCCCGCTCAGCGTCACCACCACGAAGCCCGCCCACAGCGCCCATTCGAAGCCCGTGTCCGGCAGAGAGAAATCCGAATGCGAGATGAAGGCCGCGATCAGCAGGTAGCCGAGAAAAATATGGATCCTCCGCCAGCGCATGGCGGATTTCGGCGACAGGCTGCCACTTTTTACGGCGATGTGGAAATAGAGTTGCAGGCTCATGCCGCCGGCCAGCGCCCAACCGTCGAGGTAGCGCGGGTCGCGAAGCCCGTTGCCATAGATCCAGACGAGCCAGAGCAGGCCGCCGGAAATGGCCGCGATCAGAAGGCCCTGGATTGTCTGGCGGGCGAGAAATCTCGCCGAGCCCCAATCGCGTTCGCCGATCGAGGCGCTAGACGCGCGCCGCCCCGCCGATTTCACGGCAGCCCCCCAAAATCATGCATCGCGGTGGTTCTTTCCCTATCAAGCGCATTCAGGTTGTTGTCGTGGCCAGCCGGCCGGGATCAATTAACCGCTGGCTTCTCTCGCCTTGCCCTTGAACTTGTCCGGTCCGGGAATCAGGCTGTCGAGCCCGGCCATCGTGCTGCCGTCATACTTCTCGGTGATGCTCGCGAGCAGCTTGGAGACGCCGTCGGCAGCAGCCGTCAGAAGGCGTTCATTGTTCAGCTTCAGCCCGGCCGAATAGGCAAATTTGGTCAAATTTGCGATTTCCGGCACGTTCGGCACCGCTTTCGCCGCGGCAGCGAGCTGCTTGCGCGCGCGGTCGACGCGCTTAGCCATCTCGAACGCATAGGCCTTTCTCGCAGTCGCCTTTCCCACCGCGCGTAATGCAGTCTCAAGCTCGACGCCGAGCCCGACAAGATAGAGCATGCGTTTGCGCGCGGCGTCTGCGGTGACGTTCGACTTGCCCTTCGAGTACCACGTATTGTGCCGTACCTCGCCCTGGGACCAGGACACAAGCTCGAAGGTGCTGCCGGCCTTATGGCCACCTTTGTTCACGAGATCCTCTTGCGGCACAACATGGCAGCTATAGCAGTTCTTTGCTAGTCGGTAGAGCGAGGGTGGCCTGATCATTCCCTTGGAATCGACAAGCTTCCAGCGCTCCTCCTCCTCGGCCTTGGTCTCGGTCTTCTCGGTCTTGCCGCTGAACGCGCTGTGGACCTTGATCCAGTCCTGCCCGGCGCTGTGGCACGATTCGCAGGAGATGCCAGAGAGTGACTCCTCCTTATTGTCCTTCTGCTGCACCGTGAAATGGCAATTCAAGCACAAGCCCTCCGACTTAATGCGCCGCACCCCCATTTTCTTGGCGATTTCATTCGCCTCGGTGTTGCGAGGCATTTCACGGAAGGTCTTGAAATGATGACTTCCCTTCCAGGCTTCGGCCTCCTGCTTGTGGCATTCGGCGCAGGCATTGGGACCGACGGTCTTGGCCGGATCGGACGCAACTGCGCCGTGCACGGCGCAGCCGAAAATCATCAGCAAGCCGCAGAGATAAAGCACGGAGGACCGGAGAGGGACCCTGGGCCCGAACCCGATCGACCGAAGGCTACGCGCTCTGAGGACCATAATGACTTCTCATCCTCGCTTCCGCTTCAGCCATTCGATAAGCCTGCATCGGCTGTTCCCGCCGCTTACGCGGCGGTTCGAGAGCGAGCTGGCGCTTACGTGGCGGTTCGAGAGCGAGCTGACGCTTACGCGGCGGTTCGAGAGCGAGTTGGGGCTTCTGCCGGCTGGCGAGCGCAATGCGCTCGCGCATCGCGGCGGTGGGCAGAGCGAGCCACCCCATCGCGCGGGTCAGAATGCCTTCCTGGACCGTGTCGTCGGTCGTCGGCAGGAACGGATCCGCATAGCAGACCGCGCCGAAGCGCGCCGCGATCGATTTGATCGAATTGACCATCGCCGGCGCGCCGCAGGCGTAAAGCACATCGGTGGGCCGCAGGCGCGGCAGAAAGTCGGTCGGCCGGCCCCGCTTCACGGCTGCGGTCATCGTCTGCGGCGTGCTGCAGACCGGGATCACCCGCACATTGGGGAAGCGAGCCAGCCGTCCGAGGGCCGGGCCCATATAAAGCGCCTCGATGTTGCGTCCGCCGGCGATGATCATCATCTTGCGATTCGGATTCTCGCGCAGCGCGGCGACAGCGATCGACCAGATCGGCGCAAAGCCGGTACTGGTGCCGACGAGGATCATCCGGCTGTCGAGATTGGGCCGGAAATGCGCCGAGCCGTAAGGGCCGGTTACCGTCACCCGGTGGCCCGGCTTGATGCGCTTGCCAAGCAATGAAGTGACGCGCCCTTCCTCCATGCGCCGGATATGGAACCAGACCGAGCGGCTATCCGGATTGCCGCGCAACGGATGGGTGATGCTGAAGGGACGGCTCGGATAGCCGCTGAAGCACACCTGGGCGTATTGTCCCGCATGATAGGGCAGGGCGCGGTCCGTCTTGATGCCGACTTCCATCACCTCGCGGGACAAGGGGCGCAATGAGATCAGCACGCCTTCGACGGTGCGAACACCCGACGCCTGGCCCCTCTCGATCACCGCATCGCCGACGATCCTGCACTGACAGGCATGAACGATGCCCGGCTCGGAGCCTTCGCCGCCCCGCACTTCGCCGGACACTAGCCGCACGCAGCAGGTGCCGCAATGGCCTGCGCGGCAATCATAGAGCATGTCGATGCCGTTGTTCAGGGCAGCGTCCAGCAGCAACTCGCCGCGGCGCGCCAGAAAGCTTTTGCCATTGATAGTAATTTCGTGGCTTCTTGCCATTGTTTGATCCCGGAAGGCTTCAATTTCCCCATCTACGGCTGGTGCGGGTGACCCGCCGCGCTGCGCTTCCTAGGATGCTCAGCAAAGCAAGCGTTCTGGATCTGAAACACCCACCGTCATCGTCCGGCAGTAAAAACGCGGATTTGTGACGTGCGTCAATTTGTTACCCCCTTCTGAAGTCGACGCCGAATACGGACACAATGCGAAAATCTCAATTCCAAAGCACTGATTTTCCTGTGGTCTAGTCGTTGGGTGATTCGTGCGCCTAATCGGCAATGGTCTATCCTCCTATCGTGGTCAGACAATGACCGTTTGATGGTTACAGGTGGCAAGCCGTGGCTCTCACCATATGTGATCTTACCGTGACAATCGGGCGAGAGAGTGATCCCAGCGCCTTGCGATCCTTGCAGGATTGCAGCGCTTGATGATTTTGGGAGGTGTCGCCCGGTCTCATGGTGCTGCGGGCCTTTCGCCTCGCGTTTCAAGTCGCGCTCCAGCCAGCCCCGGAATGGTAGAGCACCGGCGGATCTGTCGAAGCCTATCATAATGAATACAGACTTCATCTATTTGGGTGAAGCGGCTGCCCGGCGGTCGGTCGACAATGGCTGTAAATTTATGGCGGACAAATCAACCATAATCAGCCGAGGAAACGATGCGTTATTCACCCAAAACCTGAGGCTGATGTGGGCACTCTCAGGGTAAACAATTTGCAGCGATGACATAATCGTTGGGCGGGCGACGAGCAACGCCTTCGCGATCAGCACGGCATTTTCCGATGCTGAGCACCTCCATGCGCTTGAAAAGAGCAATCATGCTTTCCGTTGGTAATGTCGATTTCATTGCGCTTTCCTTTGGCGTTCTCAACCTGCTGCGACTTGCATCCTACTTTCCGCAAATGGTTGCGGTGGCGCGGGACCGGCATGGCGCCACGGCAATCTCTTTCTCCTGCTGGTTGATCTGGGTTGGGGCGAACGCCAGCACGGGAGTTTACGCCTGGGTTCGGCTTGCCGATGCCAGTTTGGCCCTCATCAGTGTGTTTAATGCCGTCTGCTGCGCGATTGTTGTCCTTCTTGCTGCCTACAAGCGCATATCCGCCCCGCGCGCAGTTCTGAAGATTCCGAGTTTGATCACGCAGAATGAGAATGACCGTGTGAGCGAGCCAAACATGCCTGAAGCACGACCGACAGTCGTGGGCCCACAGATGGAACCTCCGGGCGCGGGCGAGCAAGGCAAGCTTTCTCCACTTCACCTATAGAGCCGCGCCTGCGGAGGTGTCGCCTACATCTGATCAAAGATGAGCTACGCCAGCGGCGCCGCCGCATGCGCCGCTTCTTTGATTTCGCCGCCGCCCGGCTGGTGGCGGCGATACGCTGGCAGAGGGTGGCGCGGCTAAAAGCTCGAACCGGGCTGCTTCAGGAATTCGATTTCCTCCGCCGTCGAACTTCGGCCGAGAATGGCGTTGCGATGCGGAAAGCGCCCAAAGCGCGCGATGATGTCGCGATGGCGCCGCATATAGTCCAGCAACTCTTCCGATCCGAGCGCCTCGAACAGCGCGACACCTTTGTCCTGGTCGGCAAGGACTTCCGAATGCTCAAAGGGCAAATAGAGGAAGCCGCGTCCTTCAGGGGAAAGTCGAAGATCATGGCCCTGGAAGATGGCATGTTTTGCGGTCGCCAGCGCCAGAACGTCGGCTGCGAATGCTTCCGGTGTGCCGCGGTGAATGTTGCGCGAGAGCTGGTCGAACAGAATGACCAGCGCCAACGCGCCGTCCGGGGTTTCCGCCCAATGAACGAGCTCGCCTTGCTTGGCCTTCAGGAGCAAAGCGCCGAAACGCCTGGCGAAGTTCGGCATCGAAACCGTCGTCGCGGACGAACCACTTGGGTTTAGCCTCCTCGGAAAACCAGAAGGAGAGGATATCGGAAGGCGCGAATATGTGAGGATCGGTCATCGTGGCTGCTTGCGGTTCGGAGTGCGCCTGAAACTGGTGAGGCCGTGTTCGGTCTTCTCCCAATAATGGGGCGCTTTGACGAGCTGGTAAATCGCGCGATAGGCGGCTGCCGAGATGAAGAGCCAATAGATGGGTATGAAAACCAGCTGCGGCACCAAGCTGCCGCACGCGCTTTCCGCGCAGGACGAAAAAGCCGAGCACCAGTGAGGCGACATAACCGGCGACGAGGTTGAACACGGCGATAATCCAGAGCTGATGTCCGAACGTGCTCTCGGCGGGCTGAAAGATCAGGCCCGAAGCGGCGTCATGAAGGATCAGTGCGTAAGAGAGGGGATGAACCAGCGCCGCGATGATGATCCCGGCAAAATGCCCCTGAAAGGCGAGGAAATCCGCCCACACCCAGTTCCCGCGCCAGGCGGAATGGCTGGCGCATATGGACCCCATAGGTTTGCACCCAGCCCTTCAGCCACCTGGTGCGCTGGCGCAGCCAGTTACCGGGTTGGCAAGCGGCCTCCTCATAGGTCGTCGGAATCCAGCACCTCGGCCCGAAACCTCGCCGATAGAGCCTGATGCCGAGATCCGCGTCTTCGGTCACGTTATGCGGGTCCCATGCGCCGATCTTGCGCAGAATTCCGGTGCGGAAATGGTTGGAGGTGCCGCCCAGAGGCAATGGCAGCCGCGCCGCATCCAGCATCGGCAGAATGCCCGCAAATAGCGAGGCATATTCGATGGCGAATTGTTTGGAGAGCCAGTTCTCCGATGCATTGTCGAAGGTCAGCCGGGCCTGCAGGCATACGACTTCCCGCGGCGCATCGCGGAAGCGCCCGGCGGCCTTGCGCAGTTGATCCGGGTCGGGACGGTCTTCCGCGTCATAGATGACGAGATAGTCGCCGGTTGCGAATTGCAGCGCATAATTCAAGGCGCGAGGCTTGGTTCGCGGCGCGCCGTCCGGCACGACCATGACTTCGAAATGCGGTGGCAGATGGAGAGCGTTCGCCGCGGCGATGGTTTCTGCGTCGACCTCCTCCAGCACAAGCTTGATATCGAGCTTCGCTGGCGGATAGTCGAGCGCCTCGAGCGCCGCGACGAGGTCCGGCAGTACCCGCGCTTCCCGGTACATGGCGACCAGCACGCTATAGCGGGGCAATTCGGCGTCTCTCAGGCGCGGGATCTGCCGCTTGCGGCCCGCGGCATGGACGTAGGCGGCATGGGCTGCGGCCGCCAACCGCAGCGAGATCGTGAGCAGGAACATCAGCGAGAGCGCGGCGCTGTAGATCACCAGCGCTTCGCGCGGCGCGAAAATCGCAGCTCCGGCAAACAGCCCGCCCATCATCGCGAGACAGACGGTCTGCCAGCCGTTGGCGCCGGTGGAAGCGCTGAACCGCGGCTGTTTCCTGCTGAGGCCATTTTCCGCCTCGCGCGCGAGCCTTGGCCCATAGGTTTCGGCGATCGCGTCGCTCAGCGCGCGGCGGCCGACAAGAATAACCCGATCTTTGGCGGCGCCAAGCGATCGTGCAAGGTCCTGGGCCGCCTCCAACGAGAGCTGTTCTCCGTTCAGAGCGGCAGCGCCCCGCGGCTCTTCAAGCGGCATCGACAGCGGCGCGCTCAGAATCTGTATGGCGGTGGCGGAATGTCCAGTGCCCGCAGCCTGAGACGATCCTGTGCCGGCGCGGCCAAAAGCCCGCAGCGAGCCCCCAATTCACCTGCATAAGCATAGGGTTTTACCGCGCCGATGGACAGCGCCGCTTGCCCCAAAGGCACGCCCCAGCGTAGCGCAAGCGCTGTGATTCGTTGTAAGATGGGCGGCGGCAGGCCGGCGCTCAGAAGCAGCGCCGCTTCGCTTGATGGTTGATGGTTTTGTCCGCTCTTATCCGCGCTCCAATCAAGCGGCGGCGGGAGAGGGAATGACGCGGGAAGAATTTGGCCAAGCGCCGTCGTCGCCCGGCTGAATACGCGGTACAAACAATGTCATGCCGGACAATCTGAAAGCGACTAAAAAACAGTGGGTTGATTGTAGCCGTGGAAGCGCGGCATCAAAATACCGGCTAACCCCTACGTTAAAGGGACGGCGCCTATGCGACGGATCATGCGGGAGAAAACATTGCCTTCATTGCTGTCGAGACGGCTCATCGCAGCCATCCTGCTCGCGACGATAGCGGCATTTGGGGGCGGCGGATGCTGGGCTCAGGAAACTGCGCCGGCAACCTCGCAATGGCGCGAGGAGACGATCGGACCCCGGCCGGACTGGTCCTGGCTCGTCGTGCTTCGTTTTGTCACCGAGGCCGACTATCCGCCCTTCAATTACCGGGACGAGGACGGCACGCTGACCGGGTTCAACGTCGATCTGGCGCGTGCCTTGTGCCGTGAATTGGAGGTCAATTGCGAGGTGAACGCGGTCGATTGGAGCAAGCTTGTTCCCTCGCTGAGGCGATGATGAAGGCGACGCAGCAATTGCCTCGCTTGCCATCTCGCCGAGCACCATCGAGCAAGTGGATTTCACCGACAGCTATTATGCGACGCCGGCGAAATTTGCCGCCCGCACCGCCAGCAAAATCGAAGGGGTGACGCCGGAAAATTTGGAGCGCCGTAACGATCGGCGTCGCAAAGCAGACATCCCATGAAGCGTATCTGCGCCATTTCTTTCCCGAGTCCACCATCATCACCTTCGCAAGCGACGAAGAGGTCCGAACGGCATTGAAGGAGGAGAAGATCGACCTGCTTTTCGGCGACGCGATTAGCCTGATGTTCTGGATCAACGGATCGGACTCGCAAGGGTGCTGCCAGTTTCGCGGCCGGGGCTTCCTGGAGGCGAAATATTTCGGCGAAGGCGTAGGAATCGCCGTCGCGAAAGGCAATATCCGGCTGAAGGAAGTGCTGAACTACGCCTTGGCCAGGGTGCGCGCGTCGGGCGGTATGAAGAGCTGTTGCTGCGCTATTTTCCGCTCGCGATCTATTGAGCCGCGCGAATTGGCGCGACGCGTCTTGTAGGCGCGCCGCCAGGTAACGGCGGTCGGCTCGTAATGCCGCATTTCAACCATTTCGCCGATAAAGGGCCGGATGAGCTCCAGAAATGGCGGGAAATGCGGGCCCTTGCGGAATCCCTCCAAATGATCCCGCGCCGAGCGCCAAACAATGCACAAATGAATATATCTTCCGCATCTGCGCATTGGCTCAACTCATAGCCGAGGCATTCCGGCGCAGCCTGGAGGTGCTCTCCGGCGGCATCATAAGCGGCGACCAATTCCTCGGCGGAATGGGCTTTCAGTTCGTAACGAATATATTCCGGGATCATCGCTGGTTGGCCTCCTTATGTCATCAGCCTCGTCGGTAAGGCGATCTGGTGGCTGGTTTGTCAAGGGTTTCTTGGATGGGCATCTGCCGACGCGCAACCGCGGCGTGCACATCGGCTCTTTCATTGCGCCGGTGTCTCTGCCAGTATGCCGCGCTGACGATCAAACTGAGGCGCGGGGAATGATTCGTTCGGCAATCCTTCACAGGCTAATTTCGCTCTTGGCGGTGTTTTGCGTGGTCATGGCGGCGGGCTCGCCTGTCAGCGCCGCCCCCGCGCCCGGTGGTTTCGACGCCTGGGTCCGCGCGCTCTGGCCGGAGGCCGAGGCGAGTGGCGTGTCACGGGCGACATTCGATAAGATTTTTGCCGGCATGAAGCCGAATTGCGGCTTGCCGGGCGTTTTTTGTTCCGGCGAAAAAGCCGGACCCGCCGGACGCAAGCTGAGCGAACGGACCGGGCTGCCCGCCACCTGCAACAAGGTTACGCAGACCGAGTTTCTTCAGCCGGAGAAGTATTTCCCGCCTAAATACTTGCGGCACTTGGCGCTGCGCGGCCGCGAGATCCTCGAGAAATTGGAAAAAGAAGGCCCCAGAACACATGAGAATGTGCTGGAAATAGAGCGGAATTTCCGGATTCCGCGGCTGATGCTGATGGGCCTCTGGGGGCGGGAGACCGCCTTCGGCGACGCCAAGCTCGATCACAACGCCCTGCAGGCGCTCGCCTCCGGCGCCTATGCGGGCTATGAGAGCCGCCGCGACTGGTTCCGCAAACAACTGCTCGCCGCGCTGAAGATGGTGCAGGATGGGTATATCACGCCCGAAAAATTCCGCAGCTCCTATGCCGGCGCAACGGGCCTCACCCAGATCATGCCCGATGAGTTTCTCGGTTTTGCCGTCGACGGCGACCGCGACGGGCGGCGCGACATCTGGCAGTCGATCCCCGATGCGATGGCGACGACCGCCAATGTGCTCAAGGATCGCGGCTGGCAGAGCGCGGCCAAGAGCTGGGGTTACGAAATCAAACTCCCCAAGACCGGCCGCAATTTTGACTGCACACTGGAGAACCGGGTCAATCGCCTGCCGATGGGGCAATGGGCGGAACGCCACGGCATCGTCCGCGCACCCCGCCCAGGCGCCGATCAGCCGGGCTTTCCGAATCCCTCCGCCATCGGCTATCTCGTCCTGCCCGCTGGGACCCGAGGGCCGGCCTTTCTTGCGACAGAAAATTTCGACGTGCTCCGCAGCTACAACACGTCCGACCTCTACGCGCTGTTTGTCGGCCACCTGGCGGACAGGGTCGGATGCGACACCGAGGGGCGGGAATGCACCTTCGCCACCGCGTGGCCCAAGAGCGCGCCCGGCGATTTCGACTTTTCCGTCGAGAACTCTCTGCCGCCTGCAAGTGGCGCTGAAGGATCGCGGATTTCTCGACGGCGCGCCGGATGGGCTTTTCGGCGCCGGGACGCGCGTCGCGATCGGCCGCTACCAGAAAGCCAAAAATCAAACGCCGGATTGCTATCCGACGCAGCCGCTGTTCCAGGAACTGACCGCAAAACCCCGGTCGCAGGCCCTCAATTCATCGCGCTAGAGCGCGATCAGGAAAAGTGGAATCCGGTTTTCCGTCCGATCGCGCGACCCGCAAAGAATCGAGAGCGGGCCTCCCGGCTTCGATGCTTCCACTTCAACCGATCCCGCTATAGGGCGCCGGACGCTCCGCTGACGCGGAGCTGCGCTCTAGTTCTTTGTTTATGCATCAGATTTATCCGAAAAGTGGGTACGCGTTTCGGTCCGATGCTTGGGCGTGAACTCGTAAACTGGCAGCTTTTTTGTAGGGGCCCGAGCGGGCTCTCACTCGCCAGACGCCGACAGCGGCGATGCGGTGATAGCAGTCGCTGGTAGGGCGACACATTAGCCCTATCCTTGCGAAGCACCTGCCGTCGGCGCTAATCGCTCACAGCTTTACCCACAACTCAGCCGCCCGCTGCGCGAGCAAGGTTGCGGATCAACCGATCTTCCGACCGACCGCGGCGATCATGACGCAGGGGCCTTCAAAGCCGCGATCGGTCTCAAAGGCCTCGAGCGCTTTCCGCACGTCGTCCCAAGCGGCTTGGCGCGCAGGCGCCTCCAGCTTGGCGAGCATCTGATGGAGCGCGCCAAAGAACTCCTGCTCAAAGCGCAAGCACTCATCAGCGCTCCCAAGGAGTACAGGCGCCTCGATCTTGCGCGCCTGAATATCGGTAAGGCCGGCGCGCGCGAACAACGCTTCGATGGCACCCGGTGCGCCGAGGCTGAACGGTCCCGGCTGACCGGGCAGAGGCGGGGGCAATGCTGCATGGCGGCGAATCACAGCGACGGGATCCGAAAAGAAGCGGCATTCCTGCGCCGTCGCGTAAACCAGCGCACCAACACGCCCGCCCGGTTTAAGCGCGGCGACCTGCTGTGCCACCGATCGGTCCTGATCAGGAAAGAAGATCAATCCAACGCGCGAGATTACGGCGTCGAACTTCTCACCTCCCATATCGACATTCTCCCCGTCCATTAATGCAGCGTGTGCATGGGCTAGGCCTTCCCTCGCGAAGCGCTTTTCGGCTAGCGCCGTCAATGCTTCCGCAAAGTCGGTGGAAACAACCCGGCCGGTCGGACCTGTGCGCCGCGCGCTGAAAACAGCATCGTGGCCCGATCCGCCGGCGAGATGCAGAACGTGCGATCCTTGCCCGACGCCGCACATGTCGAGCAGCGTCTCGGTCGGCGGAGCCAAGCCAGCGGTCGAGCAATGGTCCCCATTCGTCCCATTTCTGTGCCACGCTGTTCCACTGCTCACGCGTCGTGGATTTATAGGCCTGGGCATCAAATTCGGGCATTTATATCTCCTGTCGCAAGAGGTTCGGTCGGAGCGGTCAAGACTGCAGCTCTGTGGACGACCATCTCGCGTGGATACGGGCGATGCCTAGTCTGCGCGCTGTACTAGGACCGATACAGAATCTGGACTAGTCGTATGCCGGAGTTTGTATAACGATGTCGCTACGGAGACACCGATGTCGACATCGAGCTATGGCCAGTTCTGTCCGGTTGCCAAGGCATGTGAGATCTTAGAGCCGCGCTGGACTGTGCTCGATCTTGATGGTCATCCTGGGCGGCGCATCCCGCTTCAACGAGATCCGCCGGGGCGTGCCCGGCGTGTCGCCCACGCTCTTGTCAAAGCGATTGCGGGAACTGGAGGCGCAAGGCCTGATCGAACGCGTGGAAGACCCCTCCACCGGCGCGGTCGATTACATAGCAACCGATGTCGCATCGGAGCTCGACCCCATTATCGACGCGCTTGGAAAATGGGCGCATCGCAACATCGACAGCAAGGTGACTCTACGACATTTGGATGCGCGATACCTGATGTGGAACATTCGGCGCAAGCTGAACGTCGCGGCCATGCCTGAAGGGCGTAATGTGATCCGCTTCGAGTTCTACGATGCGAAGTGCAGCGAGAAGTACTGGCTGGTCGTCGCACCGGGCGCACCGGTTGAGCTTTGCCTCACGAACCCACGCTTTGATGTCGATCTTTATATAGAGGCAAGCCTGAAGGCGATGACGTCATACTGGATAGGGTATTCCAGTCTGCATAGCGAAATAGCCAAAGAGCGTATCAGACTGATAGGCAACCCGTTGCTCATTCGAACAATCCAGAAATGGCTCGTCCGAAGCGCCTTTGCCGAGCAGCACTGACCGGACAGAGAATGCGCGAATCACTCCGGTAAATCAGAGCGCCTTATGCTCCGCGGCGAAGCATGTCCCCGAAGGCGGGGAGGGATACCGGTTCGGGTCGCGAAAATGCGGCCAAACAAAGAGCTGGTGTTCCCATTCCGGTCCAATCGGAACGGGGACACTAGGGCCTGATCCGATCATCCTCTTGGTCTCGCAAAGGGGATATACGGATGGTGGTTTTATGGTTTCGGCGATGCCTAAATCCCGATACACTCCGCGCTCTTAAGGGGAGGCGGCGCAGGGATTCCCCGCTGCTGAAATGGCCACTATGCAACGCATCGATTTGACGAAAGAGCTGACACGCTGGCTTTGCCTGGTGTCGGGGCTGGCCCTGTTTGCCGCCGCGCCTTGGGTGGAGATGGCCGCCGCGCAATCGCCGTCCGCCGCCCAGTCGGCGCAGGCCCCATCCTTCGCGTTCGGCTCGCGCAGCTACATCAACCCATTCCCGCAGACCGACCGCTATCACGTCCATGTGATCGGCGATGGCCTCGCCACCGGGCTCGCCAGCGGCCTGGAGGAAGCCTTCGCCCAGGATGGAACGCTGAAGATCATCAATTCAACCAAACCCACGGCGGGTCTCGCGCGGCCGGATCGCGCCGATTGGGCGGCCGATATCGAGGAGCTTGCCAAGGCGCAGCCCATTCATATCGCCGTCATCTTGATGGGCACCAACGATGTGCGTAATATCAAGAACGACAAGGGGCTGTTCCGTTGGGGCGAGGATAGCTGGCGCACCGCCTATGGCGAAGAAATCGACAAGCTGGCCAAGGCGCTGAAGGACAAATCCGTTGCGATCTATTGGGTAGGCCTGCCGGTCATGCAAGCGCCCAAGACCAACGAGGCGATGGCGCTCATCAACGACATCATCCGCGAGCGCACCTATATTGGCGGGGTGAAATTCGTCGATACGTGGAGCGGGTTCACCGACCAGCTTGGCGCATTTTCAGCGTATGGCCCCGATCTGACAGGGCAGTCAAAACGCCTGCGCGAGCCGGACGGCATGTCCTTCACGGCCCGCGGCAACCGCAAGCTGGCAAATTTTGTCGAGATCATCCTGAGGCGCGATCTTGCCGCCGCGAAAGCCGAGCGGAACATTCCGCTCGCTGGCGACGCCGAAGAACAGGGCCGGCTCGTGCCGAAAGTTCGCGAGCCGGAAGTCAACGCCAATGAGGGTACCAACCCAAGCCCCGAAGCACCTAACGCCTCCGTCACCCCCCTTCCCGCCGGCCAGCGATCGCCCGCAACTGCGGAGAACGCCACGCCGGCTCCACTCCAGGCGGCGCCAGCGGTGCCCGCTTCGGCCAATCCGGCTCGCGACGCTCCCGCACCCAGCGCGATCGCAGCCTTTGCCAGCGGCTATTCGCCGCCGGGAGAAACCATCATCGGCGATATCGGAGAAGGAGTGACGGCTCTGGCGACCGTGTCGCCGGTTGCCGATCTGAACGCAAATCTCGGCGAGCGCCGTCTTCCGGTCACGGAACGGCTCTATTATAAGACTCTAGTGAAAGGGGAGGCGCTTAAACCCAAGCCCAGCCGGGCCGATGATTTCAAATGGCCGCGAGGGTGAATCCGGCTTCGGGCCTGTCTTACCGCATCTAAAGCATTGTGGAGAGTATCGGTTGAGTATGGAGGCACGGGCGAACTCCAGACAGTTGCGTTGTGCGTTGCGCGTCTTGATATTGGCGGGGACGGCGCTTGCCGCTTCAGGCTGTCTTCCGGGCGATCAGGCCAAACGCAATAAAAGCGAACCTGCTGCTGCTTCCGGCTTCGCGCCACGGGACGACAGCGACGGGGTCAATCGCTCCGGCAAGCGCGATCCTCTGCTGGAGGATATCGCGGACGCGGCACAAAAGCTTTTCGACAGTCCGGCCTCGACGGCCAGCCGCAAATCCGGCCAGGAAACGTCTGTCTACGCCGCGGCAACGACAAACGATGCCGCTACCGGCGGGAACGATCGACGCTCCACTGATCGAAGACATTCCGGAAATCCCGGCCAATGTGGCGCTGAGCCGGTTCTTCTCGGCACTTGCCAAGGTGGAAGCGCGCCAGCCCGGCAAGATCGTCACAATTCTGCATCTCGGTGACAGCCACATCGTGGCGGACCGCTTCTCCGGCGACCTCAGGGAGCAATTTCAAAGCCGGTTCGGCGATGCCGGACGCGGTATGCTGATGCCTGGCATTTATCTGGCCGATGGCGTGAAATTCGATCGCGGCGGCGAATGGCAGGCGGCGCTCAGCACCGGCAGCGTTCCCGGCCCTTACGGCTTGACCGGCGCCAAGCTCAGCGCGCAATCCGGCGACGCCTGGCTAAGGCTGACGACGAAGAACGAGCCATTCGCCTGGTGCGAAATCACCTTGCAGAGCGGTCCGGAGCACGGCACGGTGCAGATCGGCCTCGACGGCGAGGTCAAACAGGCGCCGATGAAGGCGGCGGCGTCAAGCTGGCGCAACATCCGCATCGACCGCAAGGCTCGCGAATTGATGATCCGGCCGCAGGGCGACGGCCAGGTGACGGTGCACTCGATCTCCATCGGTACGGACAAGCCCGGCCTGCGCTATGTCAATCTGGGCTTGCCGGGAGCGACGGCGATGACGCCCCTATCCTGGCATCGCGATTATGTCGCCGGCGATCTGAACCGGCTCGCGCCCGATCTCATCGTCTTTTCCTACGGAACCGACGAAAGCTTCGAGGACGAGCTGAATTTGCGCGAATACGAGGCGAAAGTCAGCGCCGCTATCGCCCGGCTGAGACAGAGCGCGCCCCAGGCCGCATTGTTGATCATCGGCCCGCCCGACGTCGCGCGGATGCCGAAATTCGCCAGCGGCACGGGGCGGGCGAGCGACGTCTGCCGCGCCCTCAGCGCCGCCGAGCGGACTGATTACATAAAGCGCGTGAGTGCCAGCGACCCGCGGCTCGCGCGCTGGCATCCGCCCCTGAAATCTCGATGCGGTTCGCACGACATTGCGGCGCGTCGCCGCTGCGCATCAGGCGTTCTTCTGGGACTGGTCGAAGCTGATGGGCGGTTCTTGCGGCGTCCATGCCTGGGTGCACAGCAAGCCCGCGCTCGCCACCAACGACCATATCCATTTGACCGAGGAAGGCTCCAAGCGTTCGGCGCGCGTCCTGTTTCGCGAACTGATGAACGCCTATGATGCCTTCAGCCGCACGGCCTCGGCGCGGCAATAGAGATATTGCATCTTCCGTCGCCCCGGCCGCCAGAGCCGGGGCCTATTCATTGTAAAATTCCGGCAATGAAGTTGTGGCAATGGGATCGGGTCCCGGCTCACCGCTTCGCGGCGTCCGGGACAACATAAAGGCTGCAACCCGGGGATGACAAAAACCGTCGGCTCCGGCTGGAAGGCCGGAGCGACGAGATTTGTAGTATTACCGATCTCGATTACCTTACGAATTTTTAGTCGCCAGCGGTCAGAGCAGGACCGGGAATTCATCCGTTCCGGTCGCAGGTCCCGGCCTTCCGGCAGCGCATGGGCAAGCACCTTCCGCATGACGCTCGGCAGTGCCTCATCGTGCAGGACGGCGCGCGGATACCAGGCGCAGCCCTTGGGATAGACGCCGGCGGCGACGTTCCGCGCCAGATAGACCTCCAGCTCAAGGTGGAAATGCGTGAATGTGTGGCTGACAGTGCCGCCAATGCGCCGCCATTCGGCCGGAGGGGCGCATCGCCTTCTCGCGATGGCGCGGCTTGGAGGATCTCGCCAGCCATTCGGTCGAAGGCACTTCCAGCATCCCGCCGAGCAGACCTTTCGGTGGCGCGCCGCCGCAGCAGCACCGCGCCATCCTCGCGCATGGCGACAAAGGCCGTGCCGAGCCTGAGCGGGCGCTCCTTCTTTGGTGCTTTCACCGGCAGCGAGGCAGCGATCCCTTGCTGTGCGGCAAGGCAAGCGCCCGATAGCGGACAAAGCGCGCAGGACGGTGAACGCGGCGAGCATATGGTCGCGCCAAGATCCATCATGCCCTGCGTAAAGTCGCCGGGGCGTCGCGCGGGCGTCAACGTCGCCGCCAGCCGTTTGATTTCCGCCTTGGCGCCCGGGCAGCGGCTCTCGCACCGCGAAAAGTCGCGCGACGACGCGCTCTATATTGCCGTCGACCGCCGTCGCGGGCCGGTCGAAGGCGATCGCGACTGATCGCCGCCGCCGTATAGGCGCCGATGCCCGGCAGCGCCAGCAGTTCCGCTTCGCTTTCCGGAAAGCCGCCGCCATGCCGTTCGGCCACCGCGCGGGCGCAGGCGTGCAAATTGCGCGCGCGGGAGTAATAGCCAAGCCCTGCCCAGGCGGCGAGCACCTCGTTCAGATCGGCGGCGGCCAGATCCGCGACGCGCGGCCACCGCGCCAGGAATTTGCGGTAATAGGGGATGACGGCCTTCACCGTCGTCTGCTGCAGCATGATTTCCGACAGCCAGACGGCATAAGGGTCGGCACGGATGCCGGGCGGCTGACGCCAGGGCAGCGCGCGCGCCGACCGGTCATACCAGGCCAGAAGCGCGGGCGCGATCCCGTCGCCGCGCTCCGCCTTGATCGGCCGGCCTTGGAGCGCGCGCCATGGGCACCTACGCGCCTGCCTTGACCGGACGCGCCGGATGCCGCCTTTTTCCCCGGTTTCCGTGGTGTCTCAGTCGTCCGCCTCGAGGCCGAGAATGCGCGCGATCATCGCCCTGGTCTCCGCAATGCCGTATAGCTCGACGAAGGAGCCGAAGCGTGGCCCTTGCGTCTGGCCGAGCAGCACCTCATAAAGCGCCGCGAACCAGGCCCGCAGCGGCTCGAATTCATGCGCCTTGCCCACCTCGTAGACGACCGCCTGAATCTCCTCGCCGCCGGCCTTGGCGGGCAACGCCGCCAGCTTCTCGTAAAGCTCGGTGATCGCGGCACGCTCCTTCTCGGTCGGCTGCGCGGAACTGCTTCGCCGGCTTCACGAAATCATGGAAATAGGCGATGGCGTAGCCGACCAGCCGGTCCAGTTCGGGATGCGTTTCCGGCGTTGCGCCCGCCGCATAGCGGCGGATGAAGCCCCACAGCACCGCCTTCTCGTCGGCATTGGAGGCGCTGACCAGATTGAGCAGCAGATTGAAGCTGATCGGCACATCCGTCCTGGGCGGCTCGCCCTGGTGAATATGCCAGACCGGATTGGTCAGCTGCTGTTCCAGGGGCTCGCGCGGAAACGCTTCGAGGAATGTCAGATATTCGTCCACATTCTTCGGAATGACGTCGAAATAGAGCTTCTTCGCCGTTTTCGGCTTTTGATACATGTAGAGCGACAGGCTTTCCGGCGGCGCGTAGGTCAGCCAGTCGTCGATGGTGATGCCGTTGCCCTTCGACTTGGAGATCTTCTCGCCCTTTTCGTCGAGGAACAGCTCGTAATTGAAGCCGTCGGGCGGCGTCGCCCCCAAGGCGCGGCAGATCTTGGAGGACAGCGTGACGGAGTCGATCAGATCCTTGCCCGCCATCTCGTAATCGACGCCGAGCGCCGTCCAGCGCATGGCCCAATCGGCCTTCCACTGGCATTTCACCCGGCCGCCGATCACCGGCGTCTCAACCGCCTCGCCCGTTTCCGGATCGAGATAGGTGACCGTGCCCGCCTCGACATCGCGCGCGATCATCGGCACTTGCAGCACGTGGCCGCTGCGTTCGCTGATCGGCAGGAACGGCGAATAGGTCTTGCGGCGGTCCGGCCCTAGCGTCGGCAGGATGATGTCCATCACCTTGTCGTAGACGGCGAGCATCTTCAGCAGGGTCGCGTCCATCATGCCGGACTTGTAAGCTTCCGTTGCCGACATGAACTCGTAATCGAAGCCGAACCGGTCGAGAAACCGCATCAGCCGCGCGTTATTGTGCGCGGCAAAGCTCGGATATTCATTGGTGAACGGGTCGGGAATGCTGGACAATGGCTTGCCCAGATAGCTCGCCAGCATCTCCTTGTTCGGCACATTGTCCGGCACCTTGCGCAGGCCGTCCAGATCGTCGGAAAAGCAGATCAGCCGGGTCTTCTCGCCGGTCATCACCTCGAAGGCGTGGCGCACCATGGTCGTGCGGGCGACTTCGCCGAACGTGCCGATATGCGGCAGGCCGGACGGGCCGTAGCCGGTCGAGAAAATGATCTCGCGCGGGCGCGCTGTTGCGTTTCTCGATGCGGGCGATCAGCTTGCGCGCCTCCTCGAACGGCCACGCCTTGGAGGCCATTGCCGCTTCCGCCAATCCGGCATCGATCTTCGCTGTCATAGCACTTCGCCTGCGTCCCGACTTTGTAGGATGGGTTATGTGCGGCGACCGTAAGGCGAGCGGCGCACAGCGTCAATTCGGCAATGGCCGATTTGAATAGGCGCCCGCCTTGAACAGCCCAGCAAAACGACATACAACTTTGGGGCGCGGGCTCAACAGGCCGATGCAGAGACCCTCGCTGCCATGGCGTCAAAGCCCAGCCAGCGACAGTTTTTCGCCATATCTTGCCTAGACGCGTGAACGCGTTCCCGCCATAAGCGTTAACAAGCGTCGTTCTTAGCAAATTTAACCCCTGTTTATCCTGATAAAACCCCCAAATGACCAAAACCATCCGTAAAGCGATCTTTCCTGTTGCCGGTCTCGGTACGCGTTTCCTGCCAGCAACCAAGGCCATGCCGAAAGAAATGCTCACTGTTGTTGACCGGCCCGCGATTCAGCACGTGGTCGATGAAGCCCGGGCAGGCGGCGTGGAGCATCTGATCTTCGTGACCGGCCGCAACAAAGGCGTCATCGAGGATCATTTCGACCGGCCTTTCGAGTTGGAACACACGCTGCGGGAGCGCAATAAGCTGGAGGCGCTCGAAGAGCTCAACAGATTTCTTCCAGGGCCTGGGCAGACCAGCTTCACGCGCCAGCAGGAACCTTTGGGCCTCGGCCATGCGGTCTGGTGCGCGCGCGACATCGTCGGCCACGAGCCGTTCGCGCTGCTGCTGCCGGACGTGCTGGTAAAATGCGCCGGGCATGCAAGCTGCCTTGCGCAAATGATGGACGTTTACAACGAGCTTTCCGCAAATGGCGAAAAGATTAACCTGATAGCGGTGGAGGAAGTCGCGCCTGAGGAGGTGTCGAACTATGGCATCGCCGGCGTCGGGCCGGGCGATGGTCCGCTCTGGCCGGTGACCTCGATGGTGGAAAAGCCGTCCAGGGAAGATGCGCCGAGCAACCTCATCATCATGGGCCGCTATCTTCTCCAGCCGGAGATCTTCGACATCCTCTCAAGCCAGGAACGCGGCACCGGCAACGAGATTCAGATCACCGACGCGATGAAAACACTGATGCAGACTCAGCGCTTCTTCGCCTATAAATTCTCCGGGCGCAGCTTCGATTGCGGCTCAAAGCTCGGCTTTCTCGTCGCCAATGCGGCTTTCGCGCTCGATCATAAGGAGATCGGCCCGCGTTTCGCCCAAGAGGTGCGTAAGCTTATTGCCGGCTAGAGCGTGATCCCGCAAAAGTCGGGAACCGGTTTTGCGGGTAGAGATCGTGCTGAAACAAAGGCGGAGCCGGGTTCTGATCCCCATCGGAACGGGGCTTCAGCCGGGCGCGCGGCTTATCGCATTGGGGGAAGAGGCGGAATGCTTCAAAGGGAACCGGCAAACGGCAAGGACATGGCGCTTCGGACGGTAGGTGGCGGTAAACCGGACGCGATCGCTTCGGCGCGCCGGACGCTGGAGTTGGAAATCGGCGGGCTGGAAGTCTTGAAGGCCGCCATCGACGACGGGCTCGGCGGGGCGTTCGCCAAAGCGGTGGATGCCATTCACGTCTCGCGCGGCCGCGTCATCGTGACCGGCATGGGCAAGAGCGGCCACATCAGCCAAAAAATCGCCGCGACCCTTGCCTCCACCGGTACGCCAGCCTTTTTCGTCCATCCGGGCGAGGCCAGCCACGGCGATCTCGGCATGATCACACGCGATGACGTGATCCTGGCGCTGTCTTGGTCGGGCGAAACGGTGGAGCTCGGCAATATCCTCACATATTCGCGGCGCTTCGGAGTCGTCCTGATCGCCATCACATCGCGGGCGGACAGCGCGCTCGGCAAGGCGTCCGACATCGTTCTGCGAATTGCCGGTGTCGCAGGAAGCCTGCCCGCACGGCCTCGCCCCCACCACTTCGACCGCGATGCAACTCGCGGCGGGCGATTGCCTCGCCGTCGCGCTGCTGGAGGCGCGCGGTTTCAGCGCCGCCGATTTCAGGGTCTTCCATCCCGGCGGGCAGCTCGGCGCCAATCTGAAATATGTCGCCGACCTCATGCATAAGCGCGACGAACTTCCCTTGGCAGCCCCGACCGTCAGGATGGCCGACGCGCTCGTCATCATGACGGAACGCAGCTTTGGCTGCCTTGGCGTCGTCGATGCTGACGAGAAGCTCATCGGTATCGTCACCGACGGTGATCTGCGCCGTCACATGGGCCCGGATCTGCTGGACGCCCCGGTGGGCGACATCATGACCGCATCACCCAAGGCCATCGCGCCCGACATGCTGGTCAGCGCGGCGCTCGCGATGATGAACCAGTCCGAGCGCCCCTTCACGGCGCTGTTCGTCGTCGAGGATGGCAAGCCGATCGGCATCATTCACATCCACGACCTGCTGCGGGTCGGCGTGGCTTAGTGCTGGGTTTTCCCGGGCGGTTCCCCTCACCGGAAGGCTCGCGTCACAGCTCTCCATCGGAGGCCAACGCGAATATAGTCTGATGATGCTGTGGCTTTGAATGGTAACGTCTCAGTTTGAAATCTGACTCGGTTTTTCCTCTTGCAAGCCTGAAACTGTGTTAGGCTGGTCCATCAGCACCACCCTTTAAAGTGGCAAGGTGCTGCCTGAGAGAACCTATCTTTTGCTCCCGCTGCGCAATGCCAGGAGGGAGCTATGCTGGTTCAGCCAGACAGCCCTAGTAAAACCGTCCAAGCGCGCTTGGACGCCCGCAAAACGTTGCGGGCCATGACGAAGACAAATGAAGACCTGCGTCGAACCGTTAACGCTAGCCGCATGATATTGCTAGATGCCCATAAGACTCTAGTCGAGTCTGGAAAATGTCTCGCACAGTGGAAGGACTAACATGCGCGCCAGCTTTGGATCGGGGGGCGGGCATGATCTGTTTAAGTGGACACATTTGTCATCCCCGCGAAAATAGTCGCTGCGGAATACTGGATCGCCGCTTGCGTGGGATGACAACATCTTGCTGATCTGAAGAAGCTTTATCCGGCGCCGCAAAGCAGGGTCAGCCAGCCGGTTCAACGATCAGCACGGTGCCGTCGGCGTCGATGACGCGCACGGACGACCCGGCCGGCAGGTCCGGCCCTTTGACGCTCCACAGCGAATCGCCCGCCGTGATCCGTCCCCGCCCGCTCTGGATGGGGGTGGCGAGCACGAAATTGCGGCCGATGAGCTGCCTCGCCCGCTGATTTAGGAGGGGCTTGTCGCTGACTCCGCCGCGATTGCTGCCCCACATTGCCCGTCCGAGCAGCACCGACAGGACCGACACGCCGCAAAACACGAGGACTTGCCACGTAAAATCAATGGGGATCGCGAAAACGATCAAGCCGACCACCGCCGCGGCGGCGCCGAACCAGAGCAGGAAAAAGCCGGGCGCCATGACGTCCAGCGCGAACAGCACCGCGCCGACGATCATCCAGCTCCAGCCGGGATTGGCGGCGAGGACGTTGATGACATAGTCCATGATCGCCGCTCCTCGGCTAGGATACTTTGGGAACCGAGCCGCTACCCTTGGCTGGGGCGGCCCTTGGACCTGCATTCTTGTCTCCGCCCGTGCCGTCGACACGCGGGCTGCTGAAACCGCCGAAGGCCTCACGGGTAATCTCCGCGATGCCGCCGATCGCCCCGATCACCCCGGCCGCATCGATAGGCAGCATCAGCACCTTCTGATTGGGTGACTTGGCCAGCTCCTTCAGCGCGCCGACATAATTGTTGGCGACGAAGTAGTTAATGGCTTGAACATTGCCGGCCGCAATAGCTTCGCTGACCACTTGCGTTGCGCGGGCTTCGGCTTCGGCCGAGCGCTCGCGGGCTTCCGCGTCGCGGAAAGCGGCTTCCTTGCGGCCCTCGGCTGACAAAACCTGGGCCTGCTTGTCGCCCTCGGCCTGCAGGATCGCGGCCTGGCGCTTGCCCTCCGCTTCCAGGATCGCGGCGCGCTTCTCGCGCTCGGCCTTCATCTGCCGACCCATGGCCACCACCAGATCCGCCGGTGGCGCGATATCTTTGATCTCCACGCGCGTGACCTTGATGCCCCAAGGATTGGTCGCTTCATCCACGATGTGAAGCAGCCGCGCATTGATCTCATTTCGGTTGGAGAGCAACTCGTCCAGGTCTAACGAGCCCATGACGGTTCGGATATTGGTCATGGTGAGGTTGAGCATCGCTTGCTGCAAATCGCTCACCTCATAAGCCGCCTGGGCGGCGTCGAGCACCTGAAAGAAGGCGATGGCATCCACGCTCACCATGGCGTTGTCGCGGGTGATGACTTCCTGGGTCGGCACATCGAGCACTTGCTCCATCATGTTGAGCCTGCGGCCGATCCGCTCGATGAAAGGCACGATGATGCCAAGTCCGGGGCCGAGCGTGCGCACATAGCGCCCGAGTCGCTCGACGGTGAAATTATTGCCTTGGGGAACGACCTTGGCGGTCGCGATAACGGTGACGACGATGAGAACGAGGAGAACGAGAACGAATATCGTGAATGCCGACATGAACGTATCTCCCGCAGGGTCAGGCCCTATGATGTATCCACCGAGATGAATGGAAGGAAAGTAAAAAGGCACGTAAAAAGACGGCGGCGCCTTTTGCGGCGCGGTTAAGGAGCGAGAAGCGGGAACTCGCTCGTCTATAGCCAGCCCTGCAATTCGCGCCGGACGTGGGCGGCCAGGAACGCCATGCCTTCGGGGCTGTCGTTGAGGCAGGGCAGGGCGGCGAAACGCTCGCCACCATGTTCGATGAAGCCTTCGCGCGCCTGCATCGCGATTTCCTCCAGCGTTTCCACGCAGTCGGCTGCGAAGCCAGGTGTGATGACAGCAAGCTTCTTTACGCCCTCGCTCGCCAGCCGCTCTATGGTCTTGTCCGTATAGGGCTGGAGCCACTCGGCCTTGCCGAAGCGCGACTGGAAGGTGAGCATCAGCTTTTCCTCGCCCCAGCCGAGCGCTTCGCGCAGCAGCCGCGCCGTCTTGTGGCAGTGGCAATGATAGGGGTCGCCCTTTTGAAAATACTCGACTGGCAGCCCGTGAAACGACGCAATGACGATTTCCGGCTCAAAGGCGAGGCCGGCAATATTGTTGCGCATCGAATGGGCAAGTGCGTCGATATATCCAGGGTCGTCGTAATAGGGTGGCGCAACCCGCAAGGTGGGTTGCCACCGCATGGTCTTCAGCGCGTCGAAGGCCTTGTCGCACACCGTCGCTGTCGTTGCGGCGGAATATTGAGGATAGAGCGGCACCAGCAGAACGCGCTCGCAGCCGCGCTCCTTCAGGCCCTCGAGCCGCGAGGCGATGGAAGGCGTGCCGTAGCGCATCGCCCAATCCACCATGATCCGCCCCTCCCGATGAAAGACATCGTCGAGCTTTTCCGCCTGATGCCGGGTGATGGTGCGCAAGGGCAATTCGTCGCGGTCCTCATTCCAGATGGCGCGATAAGCCTCGCCCGAGGAGAAGGGCCGCTTCGTCAGCACCGGGCCATTGAGGATGAACCACCATTTGACGGGATTGACCTCGATCACCCGCCGGTCGGAGAGGAATTCCTTCAAATAGCGCCGCATCGGCCAATAGCTCGTGGCATCAGGCGTGCCCAGATTGACGATCAGCACGCCGATCTTGCCGTGCTTGACGGGCGGGTGTTCGAAGGCTGTCGGGGTCGCCAGGCTTGCCGATACGCTGTCTGTTTCGGCGAGGGGATTTGCCGCAGGAAGCCCGTCGGAAAAGAGCGAGGGGGAGAGGGATTTTGTCATAGGTGGTGCACGGTTTAGTGGCTCTTATTCATTCAATGCAGAGATAGGTGCAAACATTGTTTAGAGAAGGGCGGCGAAATCTCGATCCGAGGCGCGCCTTGCCACATTGTTACGGAAATACTCGGCTTTTGGCATCCGCAAGGATCATGTCGGATGCCTTCTCCGCGATCATGATGGTCGGCGAGTTGGTGTTGCCGGAGGTGATCGACGGCATGATCGAGGCGTCGGCGACGCGCAAGCCCGCGAGCGCCACGCACGCGCAGCCGCTCATCGACGACGGCGCGCTCGTCGCGGCCCATTTTGCACGTGCCGACCGGATGAAAGATGGTCGTGCCGATGTCGCCCGCCGCGGCTGCCAATTGCTCGTCGGTCGCCAGTTCGGCGCCGGGCCGGAATTCCTCCGGTTCAAAGCGGGCCAGTGCCTTGGCGGCCATGATGCGGCGCGTGACACGGATGGAATCGGCGGCGACCCTGCGGTCGGCTTCCGTGGCGAGATAGTTCGGCTGGATTGCCGGGGGCTCGCGCGGCTCGCGGCTGCGAATATGCACGGAGCCGCGGCTCTCGGGCCGCAGATTGGCGACGCTCGCCGTGATGGCGGGAAAGCCGTGCAGCGGCTCGCCGAATTTGTCCAGCGACAAGGGCTGCACGTGATATTGGAGGTTCGCGCGTCTCGAAGGACGGGTCGGACCTGGTGAAGATGCCGAGCTGGCTGGGCGCCATCGACATCGGTCCTGATCGCCGCAGCGCATATTCCAGCGCGATCGCGGCCTTGCCGCGCAGATTGCCGGCGCGCTCGTTCAGCGTCAGCGCGTTTTTGACCTTGTAGACCGTACGGATCTGCAAATGATCCTGCAGATTTTCGCCGACCCCGCGCAGCTCATGCTTCACCTCGACGCCGGCGCTTTTGAGCACATCGCCCGCGCCAATGCCGGAGACTTCCAGAAGCTGCGGTGAGCCGATCGATCCGGCCGCCAGCACGATCTCGCCGCGCGCATTGCGCCTTGGCGATGCTGACCGGAACGCTGGAACACGATGCCGGTGGCGCGTCCATTTTCGACGCTGATCTCGTTCGACCTGCGCGTCTTGCAGCACGGTCAGGTTCTTGCGCTTCAATGCGGGGCGCAGAAAGGCCTTCGCGGTGTTCACCCGGATGCCGCGCCGCTGATTGACCTTGAAATAGGAGACGCCGAAATTGTCGCCCCGATTGAAATCCTCGATCTTCGGAATGCCGACCTCCTCGCAGGCCTCGATGAAGGCATCGAGGATCGGCCAGTGACAGGCGCTGCGCCTCGACACGCCATTCCCCGCCTGCGCCGTGCATCTCGTCGGCACCGAAGGCATAATCCTGCGACTTGCGGAAATAGGGCAGCACGTCGTCCCAGGCCCAGCCGGTATTTCCGAGCTGGCGCCAATGATCGTAATCGCGCGCCTGCCCGCGCATATAGATCATGCCGTTGATCGAGGAGGAGCCGCCCAGCACGCGGCCTCGCGGATAGTTGAGCGCCCGTCCGTTCAGGCCCGGCACCGGCTCGGTCTTGAAGCCCCAATCGGTGCGCGGATTGCCCATGCAATAGAGATAGCCGACCGGCACGTGGATCCAGAAATAATTGTCGTTGCCGCCAGCTTCCAGCAGCAGCACCCGGTTGCGTGGGTCGACGCTGAGGCGATTGGCGAGCACGCAGCCCGCCGAGCCCGCCCCGACGACGATATAGTCGAATTCCCCAATGGTCTGCAAAGGCGCTTCCAACCTGTTCTTTTTAAGCAAGGTAGGCGGTTTTGGCGGGCGGCGGAAGGGGGATGGTGGCCGCTTGGGTTCATCCGTATGGGTCTGATCGTTCTCCGGCAATCCTCGTTCGAACTCATACTATCGTTTCTATTGAGCAATACGGCGCAAGTCTTAGATGATGAAAACGCAGCGCGTTAAAAAAGAGATTATAACTATCCATAATGCCGCTAACTAAGACCATGCGACTGCGTTCCATATTGTTCAATTTTTCAGCGTATTGCTCCGTGACCTTGCAAACGACCCAATATTTTCCAACAGCGATAAATGCGAAGAGGTTTCCAATGATTGATTTTCTTATGTTCTCAAGTCGTCCCTTCGCAGAAAATGGTTTTCCTGCATAATCTAATTCATATTTCCATTTTCGATTAAGATTTTGATTTAAGCATCGCGGACGAGACACAATATTTTCATTGCGACATGACGCAATTAATTGTTCTGCGGTCTCAGCTGCCTCTATTCCAGCCGCCTCTTTTGCAGCTGCGCCGGATATGCTACTCAGCGCAAACGCGAAAACTGTTGCACAGCAAAATAACGAGCAACACTTCATGCTGCCCTCCTGCATCATTGCGGAGTTCCAGGGAAGGGGGATTGTGAGTTCATTGTGTCCGGGTATTCAAGCGGTCGTTCGCGCTGCTGTCAGGACGCGGGAGTACCAGCTGCTGGCCGGCATCTCCGGTCGGGTAGAGGCTGAATGCGTACAAAGGTCTGTAAGGCGGCGCATACGGCAGCGCTGCGTTCGTGCTCGAAAGCCGTATTCCTGCCTCACGCCATCTTCACCAACCGGGCCGCGTAAAAGCCGTCCATGCCGCTGAGATCGGGCTCGCTCAGTTGCAGATAATGCGGCAGGGTCCTGAGCGCGCCTTGCGGGTCGATCCATTCTGCGCGGCCGCCGATCTCATCCGGCGAAATGGGGACAAGCTTCAGATCGTTGCGGGCGGCGAGCAGCCGGGCCAATTGTTCCGTCCCTTCCTCCTCCTCCAGCGAGCAGGTGCAATAGACCAGCACGCCCCCCGGCCTGAGCATGGCGAGTGCGTTGCTCAGCATATTCTGCTGAAGCCTGGCCAGTTCGGCGATATCGGACGGCCTTTTGAGATGCGCAATGTCGGGATGACGGCGGATCGTGCCGGTTGCGCTGCAAGGCGCGTCGAGCAGCACGGCGTCGAATAGGGCTTCGGGCCGCCAGCTCAATGCATCCGCCGCGATTGTCTCCGCGGTCGAGCTTCAGCCGCGCGAGATTGGCCGTCAGCCGTTCCAGGCGCTTCGCCGAGACGTCGACCGCGGTGACCTTGGCCCCCGCATGGGCGAGCTGGGCGGTCTTGCCGCCGGGAGCGGCGCAAAGATCGGCGACATGCAAACCCTTCACATCGCCCAGAAGCTTGGCCGGCAGGCTCGCGGCGGTGTCCTGCACCCACCATTCGCCTTGCTCGAAACCGTGCCATGTCCTCGATGCGGCCCTTCGGCGCAAACCGCACGCTGCCCGTCGGCAGCACGACGCCGCCGAGACGTTCCGCCCAGCCCTGCGCGTCGGATTTCACCGACAGATCAAGCGGCGGTCTCGGCGAGGTGCTGGGTGGCGATATGGGCGGCTTCCTCCGCGCCGTAGACATGTCCCCAGCGTTCCCAAAGCCATTCGGGCGTGTTGACCATCGCCTCGTCCTGCAGGGACGCTATGGCCCGCACCTTGTTCGGAGATGCGGCGCAGAACGGCATTGGCGAGCCGGCTGAAACGTCGTGCCCCCGGATCCTCGCGCACCTGGAACACCGACAGGTTGATGACGGCATGCGGCGGCGATTTGAGGAAACACGAGCTGGGCGGCGGCGCAAAGCAGAATGGCGTCGAGCCGGCCACGCTGGTCGGGTAAGGGCTTTTCGATGAAGCGCTTGACGATCTCGCGCGAGTTGTCCCTTGCGGCGCAAGGTGACAGCGGTGATGGCGCGCGCAAAAGCCCGATCGCGCGGCTCCAGGTCGGCATAACGCTCGTCCGCGGCGAGCCGCTCGAAAGCGTCGTCGAACGGGCGTCTGTCGCTTAGCACTGCAGTGAGAAGGCCGACCGCAAGGCGCCGCGCCTTCAGTCCGGCGCGGTCCGCGGCGCTCAACCTGTCCTCGCTAAGGCCGAATAGGAACGAGCCGAACACATCGCCAGCCAATCTGAAATCTGAATCCAATGCCTATCTTTGCTGGGCGCGCATTGCCAGCGCAAGTCCGTGCGCTTACCCCCACGGACCTTTTTCCTCGCCCGCCGACGGGTTCCAGGGTCCCGAAGCGGCACCTGCCGGAGCGGCGCCAGCGGATTGCCCCATCTCCCGCGCGATCCGCTCAAGCTCGGCAATGCGGTTTTCGGTGTTGGGATGGGTGGAGAACAGACTGTCCATGCCCTGGCCGGTGAGCGGATTGATGATGAACATATGGCGCGGTGGCCGGGTTGCGCTCGGCATTCTCATTGGGGATTTGCCGCGCGGCGTCCTCGATCTTGCGCAGCGCGGAGGCGAGCGACAAGGGCTGCCGGGAGATCTCAGCCCCATGCTCGTCCGCCACATATTCGCGCGAGCGGCTGATCGCCATTTGAATGATCGCGGCGGCGAGCGGGGCGAGGAACACCATCAAGAGCGTGCCGATGACGCCGATGCCGCCGCTCCTTCCATCGCGATTGCCGCCACCGAACAGCATGCCGAAATTGGCCAGCATCGAAATGGCCCCGCCGATGGTTGCCGCGATCGTCATCGTCAGAGTGTCGCGATTTTTGACATGCGCCAGTTCATGCGCCATCACGCCTGCCACTTCATCGCGGCTAAGCCGGGCAAGCAGGCCGGTCGTTGCGGCGACCGCGGCATTTTCGGGATTGCGGCCGGTCGCGAAGGCATTCGGCTGCTCGGCCTGAATGAGATAGACCTTCGGCATCGGCAAACCCGCATTAGCTGCGAGCTGGCGCACGATGTCGTAATATTCCGGCGCTGTCCGCGCATCGACTTCCTGCGCATTGTGCATGCTCAGGACCATCTTGTCCGAGTTCCAATAGCTGAACGCATTCATGCCGAGGGCGATCAAAAAAGCGATCACCATGCCTGACTGGCCGCCGATAAAGAAGCCGATCGTCATGAAGAGGCCCGTCAGGGCGGCCAGAAGCAAGGTTGTGCGAAAATAATTCATGTGCGCCTCACCGCGGGTCTGTTCCAACGCGCCAGCCCGATGCAGCCTGGCGCGAACGTCCTATATCATGGGAAGGGATGCGTCCCGCAACAAGTTGGCAGGCCGGGTACGCGCGAGAAATTTGTCGGTAAGCCATGGAGCCGCGACGGGCATGATTGAGGACGGAGGTGATTCGGCGGATCGGGGTGCTGGTGGGCGCGGGGTGATTTCGCCGGCTGCCGCACGAGCCCTTGCGGAGGCGGAAGCCCGCCGCAAGGACCGCGCCGACAGGGAAGCGGAGGCTTCGAAGGAACATGGCCGGGCGGGGCCCGAGCCGACGCGCTATGGCGATTGGGAGAAGGGCGGAATCGCTTCGGACTTTTAGATTTCCGCTCTGCTCTGGCTGGTATCGTCGGAATAGCCGTCCGGCCTGCGCGGTAGCTGGATCGTTGCGGCCAGGCCGCCATCGGCGCGATTTTGCAGGAGGATATCGCCGCCATGGCCGCGCACGATCGAGCGCGCGATGGCAAGGCCGAGGCCAATGCCGCCCGTCTCCTGGCCGCGCGATTCGTCCAGGCGCACGAACGGTTGGAACACGCGGCCCATATCGAGATCGGGGATTCCTGGGCCTTCATCCTCGATGGTGATCCAGACTTCCTCATGGGGGCCGTTCATGCGGACGCGCGCCGATCGTCCATGGACGATCGCGTTCTCCACCAGATTTCGCACGGCGCGCGTGAGGCTGTGCGGCCGGCACCGATAGGGCAGGCGGCCAAATTCCTCATAGGCGACTTCCCGCTGCATATCCGTCTGGTCGGCGCAGACCGTCCCCACAAGCGCATTCAGATCGACGATGCGCGTCGGCTCGACGATTGATTCTTCCGCGGGCAAAGGCAAGCGCGGCCTCGGCCATATGCTGTATCTCGTCGAGTGAGGACAGCATGCGGCCGCGCGTTTCCTCGTCTTCAATGAACTCCGCCCGGAGACGCATGGTCGTGATCGGGGTGCGCAAATCGTGGCCCACGGCGGCGAGCATACGCGTGCGGTCCAGAACCGAACGCGACAGGCGCTCGCGCATGTCGTTGAAGGCAACGATGGCCTGGCGGATTTCGGCCGGCCCTTGCACCGCGATCGGCTCGATCTCCTCGCCGCGGCCCAGTGCGTCCGCCGCCTGTGCCAAGCGTTTCATGGAGCTGGTAATGTAGCCGATGATGATGACGAGCGTGGCGCCGAAAACCAAGAGGATAGTCATCGTGGGGATGAACAGGAGCGCCACGGGAGGCGGGCTGATGTCGCGCCCGACTTCCAGATTAAGCCATTTGCCGTTGTTGAGGTGCACCGCCGCCTCCAGCCAGGGCTCGTCGGAAGGGGGCGATGTCTGCCACCATTGCGCGATCCATCGTTTAAGGAGGTTGAACGAGGATGGCGCTTCGCCGAGCGCGACATACACCTTGCTTGCCTCTTTCGGGATCATGGCGCGCAATTCGCGCAGATAGATGAAACCTTCGTCGATCATCGGATGGAGATCGTGAGCGTCGCTGAAATAGTAAACCAGGAGCTGCGAATCGGAGGCGTTGATCACCTTGGTGTGGAGGTCGTCGGGCGTGGCGTCGAGAAGCTCCACCAGCGATGCGATGCGGGACAATATGTCGTCCGCCCACCAGCGGCGCACGGCATGCTGGCGTTCATCGAGCATGATCGCCGTGAGCGCGATTTGCGATATGACGAGCGCGAGCATCGCGACCGCGATGAGCTGTCCGGCGGCGGTGCGCGGGATCAGGCGCTTCATAGCTCCTCCGCGCTCCCGGCGAACTTATAGCCGCCGCCCCACACAGTCTGGATCAGCTTGGGATTTTTGGGATCCTCCTCGATCTTGCCGGCGCAGCCGGCTGACCTGATTGTCGATGCTGCGGTCGAAAAGGTTGGCCATCCGCCCTTTGGTCAGGTCGAGGAGCTGGTCCCGGTTCAGCACCAGGTTGGGGCGCTCCAGGAAAACGGAGAGGAGCAGGCACTCGCCATGGGATAGCGGGGTGACGATCTCGTCCTCGCTGACGATCTCCCGCCGGTCGCCATGAAAGGTCCAGCGGCCGAAACGCAGCTTTTTGGTCAGCTCCGGCTCGCGCGACAGCGGAATGCTCTGGGCGCGCCGCAGGACGGCTTTGATCCGCGCGACGAGTTCGCGGGGGTTGAATGGCTTCGTCATATAGTCGTCGGCGCCGAGTTCCAGGCCGATGATGCGGTCGGTCTCTTCCGCCATGGCGGTCAGCAGAATGATCGGGACATCGGCG
Organism: uncultured Alphaproteobacteria bacterium; assembly: GCA_963731855.1. Classification (GTDB taxonomy): domain Bacteria; phylum Pseudomonadota; class Alphaproteobacteria; order Rhizobiales; family Rhodomicrobiaceae; genus R-RK-3. The sequence continues at coordinate 103,187 of CAVSXH010000015.1, forward strand.
GTTTCGCGCACGTGGCGGGCAAGGCTCAGCCCGTCTTCGCCGGGCATCATGATGTCGAGGACGATCAGGTCGATGGAACTCGTCTTCAGCAGCTTGCGCGCCTCGGACGCATCCTGGGCGGCAGTCGCGCGCATGGAATGCTTGCGCAGAAACTTCGCGAGCAGATCGCGGATCTCGCGGTGATCGTCGACGATGAGAATGTGTGGCGTCGGGTCCATCATCTTCTATTACCAATAGCTGCCCCGCGCCGACGGGAAAAGTGTATCCGTCTTTGTCAATCAAGGCCTTAAACGCCTTACGGATCATTCAGCGTCGAAGCGGATGGGACAACGAAACCCTTTATTCATAGCCGGGCATGCCTGTACGCCGGATGAACCGGGACGGTGGCAATCGCGCGCGGGTACGCTCTACCCTCTGGGTTGGACGACCGGACAGGGCGGGGCGTTCAAAGGGCGGGTATGGAACGAGGCATCATGTCCCGCCGGGGCCCGAAGCATGGGTGCAGGGACGTTTGAGTGCGAAGCATGTCGGACCAGGGCACGCAAGTGCCGGAGAGGACAGGGAATCCGGGGGCATCCGCCCCCTCAAAAGCGAGCCGAGGCGTCGCTCCGATCCCCAAAGGTCGCGGCGGAGTAAAAGGATCAGCCGGTTGCGATATATTCCCGCATTGACGCGGCCTCAAGCTCCACCAAAGCCATCCGCTGCTTGACCACGTCGCCGATCGAAACAATGCCGGTCAGACGTCCTCCTTCGACGACGGGCATATGCCGGAAGCGGCGGGCCGTCATCTCCTCCATCAGCCAGTGCACCGTGTCGCGTTCGACGCAAGTCAGGACCTCTTTGGTCATGAATTTGGAAACAGGTTCATCAAGTACAGCAGGGCCATTCGCGGCAAGAATGCGGACGATATCGCGCTCGGAAATGATGCCGGCGACGCGTAAATCTGCCTCACAGATGACGGCGGCACCAATTTTCATTTCAGCCAGAATGCCGATGACATCCTTAATCTTTAGCTCGGGCAAAATTGTTGTTACCTCACGGCCCTTTTCCTTCAGTATTCTCGCGACATTCATAATAACCTCCTGTGGCGCGGTTGGGACACGCATCCTCCACAAAGGCGAACCGATCCGGGTTTGGCTCGCAGATAGCAATGATGAGGCAGGCGGACACGTTCGACAAGAGTGTCAGCCCACAGACGCTTGACTGTCAGGCATTTTGTGGTGTTGACTGGCGTGCTCATCAGAAAAAACAACGCTGGGTTGCGAAAACGTGCAATCAGAGATTGATTTCTGTTTCATTCTGGATCAGTGTCAATCTGAGATTGCAGGCCGATGTCTTGTTCGCGTGAGTTGACCCCATGTTTCGTAGAGATGCCGTCGCGGCACCGCCATTTGTGAGCGCCACTTCCTCCAGGGAGGGCTGTGCGGAACAACCGCGCAACTGGTATGCGCAAGCCGTTCTTGCTGTTTCTCCAAAGAAATTCAATCGCGTCGCAAACGGTCCGGAAGGGCCAATTGTCGTTTTTGAACCTCAGGCATTGGCAGCCGGTTGACTTGGCGGCAAGCAATGGCAGAGGCGCGGCTCGCTTGCGAGCGAGCACGCTCGATGCGTCCCACCGGGCAGGCTATTGGTAAATCACATAGGTAGTCGCCGGTACTTTTGAAATTCAACTAAAAATTGTAGTTATTTTCGTGTAAACTAGGTCAGCAATTTTGGCGTTACTGGGTTAATTTGTCGTGTGTAGTCCATTCATAAATATAGATAAAATAAATGCTGAAAAAGCGCGCCTCGATTATGAGGCCGTCAAAACTCTTCTGCGATCATCTACTCGGAGCACGAGGAGAGGTCGATGAAGTTCTGGTCGTTGGCTATAGCGGTGGGCGGAGTTGCGTATTGCGCCTCGCAAGGAGCCGATGCTCGCAGCATGAGCACGAGGTCGGCCCCGTTCTCGGAACGACAGATGGCGATCTACGGCGTGGCTGATGCGCCGATCGGATACACGAAATTCTGCGGCGAAAATCCGGATGAATGCCGGGGCCGGGGTAAGAGCGAAGCGGAGGTCATATTGACCGGCGCCAAGTGGAAAGAGCTCCAAACCATAAACCTTGAGGTCAATCTCGCGGTAAAGCCGCTGAGCGACCAGGCACAATATAATACAGTTGAGAAATGGACTTATCCACTCAGCGGTAAAGGAGATTGTGAAGATTACGTCCTGCTGAAAATGCGGCGTTTGATGGAACGCGGCTGGCCGCAAAGCGTTCTACTCATAACTGTGGTGCGGGACGAACACGGAGAAGGCCACGCGGTGCTGACCGTCAGGACCGGTCGAGGCGACCTTATCTTGGACAACAAGAATTCCCGCATCGTGGCGTGGAAACAAACGCCCTATCAGTTCATCAAACGCCAATCATCGGTCGATCCGCGACGTTGGAATTCTCTTATTCCCATGCGTGAGGTGCCGACAGTCGCAGCGTCCGGCACGGACGCCCAGTAATGAGGAGTTTCGAATTTAAGGATTAGCAGTTTCGGGCCCGGATCCCCTCGCCCCCTCATATCTGCCCCTTCCGGGCTCGTTAGCGAGCCGGCGATCCCCCCAACGCCGGCTCGCCCCCCTTTTACCTCGGTCGACGGATTGTGCACTCCCCCGAGCGGGGCGTAGTTCCGGTCAGCTGTGGGATGGAGCAAGCCCCTCAGCATATCTGCGCCACTTTTGCTGATAGGCCTGGGCAGACAGCGCGAGCAATTCGGCTTCGGCATCCCCCAACTGGCGCACGACGCGTCCCGGCGACCCGACGACCAGAGAGTTGTCGGGGATGACCTTCCCTTCGGCTATCAGTGCGTGCGCCCCGATGATGCAATTGCGGCCGATCTGCGCGCCATTCAGCACCACCGCACTCATTCCGATCAGACTGTGTCCCGAGAGCGTGCAGCCATGCAAGATCGCCGCGTGCCCGATCGTGCACCCCGGTCCAACGGTGAGCGGAAAGCCCATATCCGTATGCAGAACGCAGCGATCCTGAATATTGCTGCCCTCGCCAATGTGGATAAGTTCATTGTCGCCGCGCAGCACCGAGCCGAACCATATGCTGGCCTCCGGATCGATTCGCACTTTGCCGATCAGCACCGCGTCCGGAGCGATCCAAAACGCGCCCTCCGGCGGCACGATCGGGGCGATGCCGTCAAGTGCATAGATCGGCATAGGCCATCTCCAGGGATCGCGGCGGGCCGTTAGAACGCGGCGCTTGGCGGCAGCGGCGTGGCGGCAGCAAAGCCAGGGCTTCGGTCGTCAGGCAAGGTCGAGCTCCAGGATCGCCATCTGGAACTGGTACGACACCTCGCCATCCTCGTCGTCACGGTAAATGACGCCGACGAACTCATCCGCCACGTAGACTTCCGCGGAATCCTTCTTCTTCGGCCGCTGACGAATTTCGATCGACTCGGTCTGGAAGGTCTTGCGGAGGTATTTCTCCAGCAAATTGAGCTCGTCGCGGGTCATGCCGTCCTGCCAAGGTTAAAGCATCTTCCAGCAAAGCCGCACCCGCCAATACAGGGACGGACGCCGGTTTGCTTCGCGAAAATGCAGACAAAGGGTTCAGCGCTCTGTTTGACCCGTCCTGTCCCCATCGTCAAGCCCGAGCATCTGGTTCATCGTGCGGCCCGGTTCGGTGCAGCCGGCCACCCCAACCACCCGCGCGGGCACGCCGGCAACCGTGGTCTTGGGAGGCACATTCTTCAGCACGACGCTGCCCGCCGCAACCCGCGCACAATCCCCGACCGTAATATTCCCGAGAATTTTCGCTCCGGCGCCGATCATCACGCATCGGCCCACTTTCGGATGCCGGTCGCCGCCCTCCTTGCCGCTGCCGCCCAGGGTCACGGAATGCAGCAGCGAGCTCATATCGCCGATGGCGGCCGTTTCGCCGATGACGATGCCCGTGGCGTGATCCAGCATGATGCCGCGCCCGATCTGGGCCGCTGGATGAATATCGACGCCGAACACGCGTGAGGACTGACTTTGTAGATAAAGCGCGAAGTCCCGCTGGCCATTATGGTACAGCCGGTTCGCGAAACGGTACGTCTCCAGGGCGTGGAAGCCTTTGTAATAGAGCAGTGGCTCGATCACGCGGGTGCAGGCAGGGTCGCGATCGGCGACGGCGGCGATATCGGTGCGAAACACCTCGGCGAAGTCAGGTTCCTCGCCCAGGATGCGGTCGAAGGTCTGGCGAATGAGGTCGGCATTGACGTCATCATGGTCGAGGCGCTGCGCCAGGCGATGGCAAATGGCGTCCTCCAGCCGGGAATGATTCAGCACATTGGCAATGATGAAGCTGGCAAGAGCCGGTTCGCGCCGGGCGATGTCCTCGGCTTGCGTCCGGACCGTATCCCATATCGGATCGTAGGATTGAACGTTCATGCGTTGCTTCGCGGATAGAGGATGCGGCATGGGGACACTCCCTTGACCCAAGTCTCGAATTGGCCATTGCGGCAAACGGCCGATATGCTTTCAAGTTCGGCGCCGGCAATAATGCGGCACGGCCCGCGCGTCACGAGGCATGATGTACCACGAAAATGGGGATTGCCCCAAGTGCCGCAAGACGGCGCGAGAGATGGAGGTCGCGATGACGGTCCCGGAAGCTGCTGAAGCCGGACACGTCCGTCTCGAAAAGGACGGCGCGATCGGCTGGATCATTATGGACCATCCGCCAAGGCACAATGCGCTCACCGCCGCGATGTGGCGGAGCCTGCCCGCGCTCATCGGCGAGGCCGAAGCCGACAATGCCGTCCGGGTCATCGTGCTGCGCGGTGCAGGCAGCAAGGCGTTCTCGGCCGGCGCCGACATCTCCGAATTCGACACAGCCCGCGAGGGTGGCGCGGCCAGCGAGTACGACGCTCTGAACCAAGCCGCGTTCGACGCTCTTTCTGGCGCGGGGAAGCCGGTGATAGCCATGATTTCAGGGCTTCTGCCTCGGCGGCGGCCTGGCGCTGGCGCTGTGCTGTGACTTGCGGGTGGCTGCTGAGGACGCGCAATTCAGCCTACCGCCGGCAAAGCTTGGTCTCGGCTATCATCCTCGTTGGATCAAACCGCTGCTCGCCTGCGTCACCCCCGCAAGCGCCAAGGAGCTGCTGTTCACGGGCGAGCGCTTCGGCTACAGCAACGCCTCCGCATGGGCCTCATAAACCGCGTCGTCCAGCCCGAAACACTGGACCCGGCGGTGCGCGCCCTGGCGCAGACCATCGCGGAGAACGCTCCGCTGACGATCCATGCCGCCAAGCGCACCATCGATGCCTTCGCCGCTGATCTTCCCGCTGAGACGATACAGGAGCTCATGGAGCTTGTTGCGAAATGCTTCGCCAGCGAGGACTATGCCGAGGGCCGCCGCGCCTTTCGCGAGAAGCGCAAGCCGGACTTCAAAGGCCGCTGACAGATGCAGCGTCTGCGGATTATTTGCAAAGCCTGCCGCGAAACTTGGCAATTCGATGCAGCGCGCTTAAATATGATCCGGCTAGGCCGAAGTCCCGCACACCGCCGCGCTGAGGCAATCAAGCAAGAATTGACGGGTGGAAATGGCGAAGAATGACACCGAGCGTTGGATGTGGTCGGAAGCCTGCGAAATGCTGATGCGCGCCGAACGCATGCATCGCCAGCTGTTTCAGCCGCAGGGCGGCACCTATCGCGCCGCGGCCTGGGAGCCGCCGGCCGACATGCTGGAGACGGACAGCCACATCGTCATCTATGTCGCACTGCCGGGCGTCGACCAGGAGCATGTGGAACTGGCCATCGACGGCGGCGAGCTGGTGATTGCCGGCGCACGCATCCTTCCGGCCGAGCTTCAGATGCGCTGTCATTCATCGCTTGGAATTGCCGCAGGGCCGCTTCATGCGCCGAATTCCGCTGCCGCGCGGCCGTTATGATCAGATCGCCAAGAGCGCGGCCAATGGGTGCCTTCTCATCAGCCTTCGCAAATTTTCCTGAATAACACCAAGAAGGAGATTTCAGGTGGACGCTGACGGCATGGAAATGAAAGGCGAGCAGGGCGAGGAACGCCTGCCACAGCCTTTGCCGGACTTGCCCCCGACGCAATCATGATACTGCCCGTCCGCGAAACCGTCCTGTTTCCGGGCGTCATCCTGCCGATCACGGTGGGCCGGCGCAGCTCGATCGAAGTTGCCCAGCGCGCCGTCAAGGAGCAGCGCCAGCTCGGCATCCTGATGCAGCGCTCGGCCGAGGTCGCCGATCCGACCGCGATCGACATGCACACGACCGGCGTGATCTGCAATGTTATGCGCTACATCACGACGCCGGACGGCTCGCATCATCTCGTCTGCCAGGGCGAGCACCGTTTCCGCGTGCGCGAATTCCTGAGCGGCTGGCCGTTCATGGTGGCGCGCGTCACCCGCATCGAGGAGCAGGACGTCCGCACACCCGGATATCGAGGCGCGCTATCTCAATTTGCAGCGCATGGCGGTCGAGGCCCTGGAGCTCCTGCCGCAAACGCCTTCCGAACTGATCGCCGCCGTGCAATCGGCCGGGACGCCCGGCGCGCTCGCCGATCTCGTCTCCGCCTATCTCGACATGAAGCCGGACGAGAAGCAGGAAGTTCTGGAAACCATCGACATCGCCGCGCGGATCGACCGGGTCACACGGCTGCTCGCGGGACGAATCGAAGTGCTGCGGATTTCGGCGGAGATCGGCCAGCAGACAAGGGCCGCGTTTGACGAGCGTCAGCGCGAGGCCGTGCTGCGCGAGCAGATGGCCGCGATCCAGCGCCAGCTCGGGGAGGGCGATGGCAAGGCGGCCGAAATCGCAGGAACTGAGCCGGTTGATCGCCGAAGCCGGCATGCCGCCCGAAGTGGAGGAGCAGGCCAAGAAGGAGCTCCGCCGGCTGGAGCGCACGCCGGAAGCCGCCGCCGAATATGGCATGATCCGAGGCTATCTCGATTGGCTGATCGAGCTGCCTTGGAAGCTGCCCGATGAAAAGCCCATCGATATCGCCGCCGCGCGCCGCATCCTCGACGAGGATCATTTCGGCCTGGAGAAGATCAAGCAGCGGATCATCGAATATCTGGCGGTGCGCAAGCTCACGCCGTCGGGCCGCGCGCCGATTCTGTGCTTCGTCGGACCGCCCGGCGTCGGCAAGACCTCGCTCGGCCAGTCGATCGCGCGCGCCATGGAGCGTCCGTTCACACGCATCGCGCTGGGCGGCGTGCATGACGAGGCGGAAATTCGCGGCCATCGGCGGACCTATATCGGCGCGTTGCCGGGCAACATCATTCAGGGCATTCGAAAAGCGAAGGCGCGCAATTGCGTGATGATGCTGGACGAGATCGATAAGCTCGGCCAGGGCATGCAGGGCAGCCCGTCGGCGGCGCTGCTCGAAGTGCTCGATCCGGAACAGAACAACAGTTTCCGCGACAATTATCTCGCCGTGCCCTTCGATCTGAGCAAGGTCGTGTTCCTCACCACCGCGAACGTGCTCGACGGCATCCCCGAGCCGCTGATCGACCGCATGGAGATCGTCCAGCTCGCGGGCTATACGCAGAACGAGAAGATCCAGATCGCGCGGCGCTTTCTGGTCAAGCGGCAGCTCGAGGCGACGGGCCTTACGCCCGAACAGGCCGAGATCAGCGACGACGCTCTTGCCCTGATCGCCCACGCCTATACCTATGAGGCCGGCGTGCGCAATCTGGAGCGCCAGATCGGCCAGGTCATGCGCCATGCCGCCTTGCGGATCGCGGAAGGCAGCGCCACGCATGTGCGGATCGAGGCGGCGGATGTCGGAGCCATTCTCGGCGCGCCGCGCTTCGAGAACGAGATCGCCATGCGCACCAGCGTTCCCGGCGTTGCGACGGGCCTCGCCTGGACGCGCGCGGGCGGCGACATCCTGTTCATCGAGACGACCCGCTCGCCGGGCGGCGGCAGGCTGATCCTCACCGGCCAGCTCGGCGACGTGATGAAGGAGAGCGCGCAGGCCGCGCTGAGCCTGGTCAAGAACCGCGCCTCGGCCATCGGCATCGATCAGGCGCTGTTCGAGAAAACCGACATCCATATCCACATTCCGGCCGGCGCGATCCCGAAAGATGGGCCGAGCGCGGGCGTCGCACTGTTTTCCTCGCTCGTCTCGCTGCTGACCGGCCGCAATGTGCGCAGCGACACCGCGATGACCGGCGAAATCAGTCTGCGCGGCCTGGTGCTGCCGGTCGGCGGCATCAAGGAGAAAACGGCGGCGGCCGTGCGGGCAGGGATTACGCGCGTGGTTCTTCCGGCGCGGAACAAGAAGGATCTGGAGGACGTCTCGGAAGATGTCCGGTCCAAGCTGGAGTTCATCTGGGCGAGCGAAGTCAGCGAAGTGCTGAGCGCCGTGCTGGAAGAGGAGGTTGCCGCCTAGACCGGTTGGGCTGTATCGTCGGCATGGTTTTTCGCCTTGTGAGCCCGGCATGATCCTCATCGGCCAATATGACTCTCCCTTCGTTCGCCGCGTCGGCATCGCGCTGACGCTTTACGGTCTCCCCTTCGAGCATCGGCCGTGGTCTGTATTCGGTGACGCGGAGAAGATTCGGCCCTATAACCCGCTCACTCGTGTGCCGACTTTGGTGCTCGATGACGGCGAGGTGCTGACCGAAACTTATTGCATTCTGGACTATCTCGACAGCCTCGTCCCGGCCGACCGCGCGATGGTCCCGCCTCGGGAGCCGGCCCGGCATCAGGTGTTGAAGATCGCCGCGCTCGCGAACGGGCTGGCCGACAAGGCGGTTAGTCTGTTTTACGAAAAGCGGCTGCACCGGGAGGCGTCCGACGTTTGGGTCGACCGGTGTCATGCGCAGATATCCGCGGCTCTCGCGGCTCTTGAAGCCGACCGCGCCGGCTAGGCGCTGGCGATTATTGGTTCGGCGACCGGATCGGCCACGCCGATATTGCCGTAGCCGTGGCGTTGCGGTTCATCGCCGACGCGCATCCAGGGCTCGTTGCGATGGCGGATTTTCCAGCGCTCGGGGGCCACGCTGCGCGGCTTGAGGCGCTGCCGGCCTTTCAGGAGATCAGCCAACCGTTTATCGCGCCGACATGATCGATGCGTGTTGCCAGGTCGACCTAATCATGAAAAGGAAAGCCGCGAATGCTGAAGATTTATGGCCGCGCCAATTCAATCAACGTCCGGAAAGTGCTGTGGACGGTGGATGAGATTGGGATTCCGTTCGAGCGTGAGGATTGGGGGCGCGGCTTCCGTCCCACGAGTGATCCGGAATTCCTGGCGCTCAACCCGTTCGGTCTCGTGCCCGTGATCGACGATGACGGCTTCATCCTCAGCGAGTCGCACGCCATCATCCGCTATCTTGCCGCCACGCGCTCGCGCGACGATCTGCTTCCCGCCGATCCGAAGCGGCGCGCCATCGTCGAGAGCTGGATGGAGTGGCAGGGCATCGAGGTCTCCAACGCCCATCGCGGCGCGGTCATGGTGAATGTTTTCAAGATCGACATTCCCGGCGGGCAGGAGGTCGTCGATGCCTCGGTCGCTGAATGGCCCAAGCGCATGGCCGTCATCGAGGAGCAACTGCGCAAGACCGGCGCCTATATTACCGGTGCGGAATTCACGCTGGCCGACATTTGCATCGGGTTGACGGTCAATCGCTGGTTCGGCACACCGACCGGCGCGAAGCCGGACTTCCCTGCGGTCGCCGGCTATTACGATCTGCTGGCCGAACGGCCCGGATATCAGCGGCATGGGCGAAATGGCACGCCGTAGAGGCCGTCAGGGCTGATTGGACTTAAGAACAGTCTGTCGCGCGCCTTCGGCGGAGCGCGCGTGCCGTTAAAGCATGATCGGCGCAGGTGGATACCCCTTCTCGTAATTCCCGCGCAGGCGGGGACCCAGTATTCAAACGAAATCAATAGTTTACTGGGTCCCCGCCTGCGCGGGAATTACGACTGAGTGTCACCTTGAGATGGCGTCCGCCGGGGGCCTCGGCCGTGGGATTTGGATCATTCATCGCAAAATCCGGCGCCGTATTTCGCTCGATGGCTCGCTTAATGCATCAGGCCGAAAAGTGTACGCATTTTTCGGATAAATCTGATGCATAAACGGATAATTAGAGCGCAGCTCCGCGTTCAGCGGAGCGGCCGGCGCTCTAGCCTGGAGATCGGGCGGCCCACGCTTCGATCTCGACAAGAAAATCGGGCGCAGCCAGGCCGGAGACGATCACCAGGGTCGACGCAGGCTGAATGTCGTCGCCAATGACCGCCGAACGAACCGCCCTGTAATCGCCAATGAACCTGGGGTCGGTGAGATATACGGTGAGCTTGACGAGATCCTCCTTGACCATACGGTTCGCTTCGAGGCAGGCGACGACGTTGCGAAACGCCTGTTCGGCCTGCTCTTTAATGCCACTACCAACTTTGCCGGCGGCATCCATTCCGACCTGGCCGGAGATCGCCAGCCACTCGGAGTTATCGGGGACCTTCACCATGTGATGGTACTTGCCAACCGGCTTGTGAACCGTATCCGGGTTCGACGGGATGTTCATGCTGGTGCTCCGTGTCTGCCTGCGCGCTCGCTGAAGCCGCCGAAAGACCTGACGGTCCGGCCGCGCCGCGCGCCAGCCTACCGCGAAGACGCTCGGGTTTGAACCGTCCGAATGTGCCGCGGGCGTTGATCGACAAGGTGCGTGATCTCGTCAATTCAACCAAAGGTCGTCGTATCGTCTTCCAGCGTGGTTTCAATGAGCCTTCGGGAATAAATCACCTTGGGCTTAGCGCCATATGGCGGCTATTCTGTTTTGCCCCGCCAAGGGGGAAGAGGAACGAGCGCCGTCAACGAACGGCGATGAGGAGACGCCAAATGCAACGCAGAACCGTTCTCGCCGGGCTCGGCGCGAGTGCTGTGGCCGCCATGGCCGGATTTCCTGCCATTGTCAGAGCGCAGGATCAGACAATCACGTTGGCCGGCGCGGTGCAGTTCAATGACGACCACGCCTTCAACCGGGCTCTCTTGAAATTCGAGGAGCTGGTCAAGCAATATTACGGCAAGCCCATCAACTTCAATTTGCACCGGAATTCGGAGCTTGGCCTCGAAAAGCAGTATTTCGAATATATGGCGCAGGGCAAGGCCGTGGATTACGGCATCGTCTCGCCTGCCCATATGTCAACCTTCTCCAAGGCTGCGCCCTTCATCGACGCGCCCTTCCTGTTCCGCGATCTCGACCATTGGAACAAGGTGCTCGACGCCGACATCCTCAAGCCGATCGCCGAGGAGATCGCCGCAAAAGCGGACGTGATGCTGATCGGTTATGCGGGCGGCGGCATTCGCAATATCTTCGTCAACAAGCCGGTGGGCTCGCTGGCCGAACTCAAGGGTCTCAAAGTGCGCGTGCAGGGCGCGCCGATCTGGTCGCGGACGTTTTCCGCGGCCGGCATGTCTCCGACCGTGATCGCATATAACGAAGTTTATAACGGCATCCAGAACGGCGTGTTGCAGGCCGGCGAGAACGAAGCCGCCGGCGTCGAATTGATGAAATTCTACGAAGTCGCGCCGAACCTCGCGATGACCCAGCACGCCATCACCATTCGCCCGATCTGCTTCTCGGGAAAAACCTTCAAGACCCTGCCGCCCGATCTTCAAGCCGCCGTGGTCAAGGCCGGCAAGGAAGCCGGTGCGTATGGCCGCAAGATTGAATCCGGCGAGGACGCAATAAAGCTCGACGCGCTGGAAAAGGCCGGCAAGCTGAAGCGGATTCCGTTCAAGGACCGCGACGAGATGGCCAAGCTCGTCGCGCCCGTCATGGCCGCCTACGCCAAGGAAATCGGCGCCGACGCCATTTTCGAGAAGATCGGCGCGGTGAAGTAGAGCCGTTGCTTCGGCCCTCCATCGCTGTCATACGCGGCCGGGCAAGTCCTGGCCGCGTTCCTTCCCCTTACGATTCCCGAGTTTCCGATGTCGCACGTGACGCAATCCGCGCGCCCGAGCCTCTGGCGCCGCCTCACCGCCTGGTATGCCGATCTGCTCTCCTGGCTGGTCGTGTTTTCGACCGCGATCCTGGTCATCCCGGTCAGCCTGCAAATCTTCTCGCGCTACACCGCGCTGATCCCCTCCTACATCTGGACCGAAGAGATGGCGCGCTTCCTGTTCATCTGGACGGTGATGATCGGCGCGATGATCGGGGTGCGCGATTCCAGCCATTTCGAGGTGGATGTCCTGCCGCGACTGCCGCCGCGCGGTGAAGCCGTGGCACGCCTGCTCGGCCGCGCTGGCGTGCTTGTGGCGGCGCTGGTGTTCGTCTGGGCCGGCATCCAATTTACGAAATTTGCCTGGAACCGCACCTCCGAACTCGCCGACCTGCCGCTCTGGATGATCCATGTCGCCTGGCCGGTTACCGGCGTCACCTGGATCGTGTTTCTGGGCGAACAGATGCTGGACGATCTCAGGATGATTTTCGGGAGAGACACATGACCGGCGCGGTTCTATCTCCGCAAACCGCGGCGCTCATTCTGTTCGGGCTGTTTTTCCTGCTGTTGTTCCTGCGTGTGCCGGTCGCATTCGCCCTCGGCCTCGCCTGCCTGCCGATCCTCGTCATCGAGCCGCGCCTGGACACCGTGACGCTGATGCAGGAGACCTTCAACGCCTATAATTCCTTCATTCTGCTCGCTGTGCCGTTCTTTCTGCTCACCGCAAATCTCATGAATATTGGCGGCACCACCGACCGGCTCATGCTGCTCTCGCGCACGATGGTCGGGCATTTCCCCGGCGGGCTGGCGCAGATCAATGTCGTGCTGTCGATCTTCTTCGCCGGCATTTCCGGCTCCTCGACCGCCGACGCGGCGAGCCAGTCGAAGATCTTCATCGAGGCCCAGACCAAGGAAGGCTACGATCTCTCCTTCTCGGTGGCGATCACCGCTGTCTCGGCCGTGCTTGCGGTGATCATACCGCCATCCATCCTGATGATCGTGTGGGGCGGCATCCTCACCGTATCCATTGGCGCGCTGTTCCTCGCCGGCATCATCCCCGGCCTGCTGATCGGCGTCGCGCAGATGGTTACGGTCCACGCCTATGCAAAAGCGCGCGGCTACCCTACCTATGCGCGCGCAAGCTGGCGTGAATTGCATTTGCGCCACCTGGGTGTCGATTCCGGCTCTGATGACACCCGGCATCATCATCGGCGGGAAGATTTTCGGCTGGTTCACCGCGACGGAATCGGCCTGCATCGCGGTGCTGTATGCCGCGTTTCTGTCGCTGCTGGTCTATCGCGAGATGAAGCTGAGCGGTCTTTACGAAGCGCTGCTCGATACGGGCAAGCTGGCGGGCATCGCGCTATTTTGCGTCGGCACCGCCAGCACCTTCGGCTGGCTGCTGGCCTATTACAAGATTCCCGAGGCGATCCTGGCGGGCGTGTCGACCTGGGGCATGGGTTTTGCGGAGACCGGGTTCTTTATCGCCTTCGTATTCCTCGTGGTCGGCTGCTTCCTAGACGCCATCCCAGCGATCATCATCTGCGCGCCGATTCTGGAACCGCTTTCGCGCGCCGTAGGCATGGACCCCGTCCATTTCGCCATGATCGGCATCGTTTCGCTTGCCTTCGGCCTGGTCACCCCGCCCTATGGCCTTTGCCTCATGATCGCCTGCTCCGTCGCCAAAATCCGCATCCGCGACGCGATCAAGGATACCGCCATCATGCTGGTGCCCATGCTCATGGTGCTGGCGCTGGTTATCGTGTGGTCGAAAGTTTCGCTGTTTCTGCCCAGCCTCATTTCGCCGGAATTCCTGCGGTAGGAGCAAGCGGCGCGAGGAAGATCGAGAGGCCGGAGGGGGGCCCGGCGAGCCCGAGCTTCGCTGGCCCGCCATTTCAATTTCGGCATGGGTTAAGCGGAATCAGAGCAGCATCCAGTTGGTCTTGTCTCGCGACCTCGATGCCATTACGGGACCGTGGCACCTACACTTTTCTCCACGAGGCGCTCCACGGGTGCGCCGGTATTTTGCCCGGCATGCGTGCATTGATGTCTAGGATGAGCCCGAATGACGCAGCGTCTCGGAAACGTGATCCGCGCGCGGGATCCCTTGATGGCTCACGCTTTTCGGCCGCTTGGGGAGCCGCGCCCGCGCTGCTAAGGCCGTTCGGCCACCCTCTAATCGGAACCATCGCAACCCGTTTACGTTTTTCTGCATGACAGCGACTCGCGAACCCGCAAAGGGCAATTCGCTGAATTCGAAAGGAAAAAGATCATGACGCTATTGAAGCGCGCCGGTACGGCGGCGCTCGTCGCCGCTGCATTCGCCCTCGGCGCATCGGTTACGACCCTGCCCGTCAATGCGGCTCCGGCTGGAGTTGGCGCGGCGAACGGCCGGACGCTAGTTACAGACTCCAACGTTATCAATGTACAGGATCGCCGTTACCGCCATGGCGGCGGTAGAGACTGGCATAGAGGCCGCCATCACGGGGATCACGACTGGAATCCCGGCGCCTATATCGGCCTGGGCATTGCGGGCGCGATTCTATCAGGAGCGCTGAGCGACGGCGCCTACGCGGATGACTATGGCTACGCCGATGGTCCCGGCTACGGTGAGGGCTCCAGTGCCGCCATGCAGCGCTGCGCATCTCAGTTCCGGTCGTTCGAATGGGACACGGGCCTTTACACCACCTATGAGGGCGAGAAGCGCCTCTGTCCCTATCTTGGCTAATTAGAACGAGTGGTGCTCCGTCGAAGATCCGACGGACAAACTATGGCTGGCCTTCACGGTCAGCCATTTTTTTGCGAGCTGTTATTCCAGCCGGCGCTAAGCGGTTACGTCTTTGTGCAACTCTTTTCCAGAGCCTCCCAAGCCTCGAAATATTTCTTGCCCTCCTCGGAGGCGGGATCGATGTCGGCGTCAATTGCCGTCATTTTTTGAAAGTCGTCGCCGAGCGCCTTGGATTTAGCTTCGGCCTGCTCCGCGAGTGTGGTCGCCTGGGCATCGTCCTTTTTATTCTGCGCCTCCTCCGCCTTTGCCAGCAGGTCCTGCATGTCGCAATAAGCCTTGCGCTTGGTCTCGTCCTTTTGGATCGCGGAAAGAGTTGTCACGGCGTCGTTGAGGTTTGCGGTCTGCGCCAAACAAGGCGTTGCAATGGCGGCAAGCAATGTTGCGGCAATGATCACTCTCATATCGGGTCTCCTAGTTGCCTTTCCGGCTTACGCAGCGAAGATCGGGAACGCCTCAAGCAGGTTTGCGGTAGCCAGCCGACGCATTCAGTTTCATCAGTGCCTCAGCTTTTTTGCTTTTGCATCAATTTTTCCAAACCTCAGTCGTCAATATCGGTCGGAGCACGCTCAAGATCGTCGCGATGGGCCGCTCGCGTGCGCGAAACCTTCGCCTTCTACCGCTGGCAGCGGGCGTTCATTTCCTGCTGATCCTGGAGGAACTTCTCGGCGCCGGGATAGGGCTGATTCGACTGCGGATCGAGCAGCGCCGCAAAACTCGTCGCCCGCGAAATTTCCGAATAATCGACGTCGATCTCATGCCACAGCAGCTGGGCCTGTTCGCCATACGATTTGGTCAAGGTCAGCGACTGATCGACTTCGGCCTGGGACGCCTTGTCTCCCAGAGCCTCGACGCGGCCTTGCTCCTCGGAGATCTGCTCCGACAGTTTTAGAGCTTCGCAATAGGCTTTTTGCTTTGCCGGATCGTTCAATATATGTTCCACGGCTGCCTGCGCCGCGGGCAATTCGGCGCTCTGCGCCAAGGTGGTCGCGGGCATCGCGGCAATGGCGATCAGTGTCAAAATCATTCGCATCGGCGTCTCCCTCAAAATACGCGCACCTCGTTCACGGCCGGACGCGGCATGGCGCGATCTTCCCCATTTCCGGCGCCCTGTTCCTAAAACCTCGGCGCCTAAATGTCACTAGCTGCGATTTGCGGCTTGGCAATGGACGCGGTCGGCACTAACCACAAGGCAATAACATTTACGAGTAACAGGCAGCCATGAAGACCACGGAACCACGCACGATCTATCTCAAGGATTATCGCCCCGCCCCTTATCTGATCGACGAGGCGGCGCTCGATATCCGCCTTCAGCCTTCGGCGACCGAGGTTGCGGCGCGGCTGATGATGCGGCCCAACCCGGCGGCGGCGGGCGGACGGCAGCCCCTCATGCTCGACGGCGAGAAATTGCAGCTCGTAAGAGTGGCGGTCGACGGCGCGGAACTACCGGCCGATGCTTACGAGGCCGGTGAGAAAAGTCTCGTCATCACCGATCCGCCGGCGCGGCCATTCACACTCGAGTTCACGACGGTCTGCGATCCGGAGGCGAACAAGGCGCTGAGCGGGCTTTACCGTTCGGGAACGCTCTATTGCACGCAGTGCGAGCCCGAAGGGTTTCGCCGCATCACCTATTATCTCGACCGGCCCGACGTGCTGTCGAAGTTCCGCGTGCGGCTCGAGGCCAGCGCCAAGGACGCGCCGGTGCTGCTCTCCAACGGAAATCTGGTGGAGGAAGGCAAGCTGCCTGCCGGGCGCCACTATGCCGTCTGGGAAGATCCCTATCCCAAGCCCTCCTACCTTTTCGCGCTTGTCAGCGGCAAGCTGGGCCATATTAGCGGCAAATTCACCACCAAATCGGGCCGCAAGGTCGAACTCAGGGTCTATTGCGAGCCGGGCAGGGAGGACCGCTGCGACTGGGCGATGGAGAGCCTGAAGCGCTCGATGAAGTGGGACGAGGACCGCTTCGGCCTCGAATATGACCTCGACATCTTCATGATCGTCGCGGTGAGCGATTTCAACATGGGGGCGATGGAGAATAAGGGCCTCAACATCTTCAACGACAAGCTCATTCTCGCCAGCCCCGAAACCGCGACCGACGGCGAATATGAATCCATCGAGGCGGTCATCGGCCACGAATATTTCCACAATTGGACCGGCAACCGCGTGACCTGCCGCGACTGGTTCCAGCTCTGCCTCAAAGAAGGGCTGACCGTGTTCCGCGATCAGGAATTCACCGGCGATTTGCGGTCGCATGGGGTGAAGCGCATCGAGGATGTCTGGGCGCTGCGCACGCAGCAATTCGCCGAGGATGGCGGACCGCTTGCCCATCCGGTGCGGCCGGAGAGCTTCATCGAGATCAACAATTTCTACACGCGCACCGTCTATGAGAAGGGCGCCGAACTGTGCCGGATGATCATGATGATGGTCGGCCAGAAGGGCTTCCGCAAAGGGATCGACCTCTATTTCAAGCGCCATGACGGTACGGCGGCGACGGTGGAAGACTTCATCGCTGCCATGGCGGACGCCAACAAGACCGACCTCACCCAGTTCAAGCTCTGGTATTCGCAGGCGGGAACGCCCGAACTCACCTGCCGCCTGACCTATTCCGAGGAAACCAAATCCGCCAAGCTCACCATCCGCCAGGAGCAGAAAACCGCATCCAGCCAGGTGAAGAACAAGCCGCTGCACATTCCCTTCAAGATGGGCTCTTGAACGGCAAGGGGAAAGACATCGCGCTGAAGCTGGAAGACGGCACGCGGGTGAAGGACGGCCTTCTGCATCTGCGCAAGCGCACGGAGAGCTTCACCTTCACCGGCGTTGCCGAGCGGCCCGTGCCGTCGCTGCTGCGCGAGTTCTCCGCGCCGGTTAAACTGGACGCCAATCTCACCGACGGTGATCTGGAGTTCCTCATCGCCCATGACAGCGACCAGTTCAATCGCTGGCAGGCGGCGCAGACGCTGGCGATGAAAACGCTGAAGGAGATGACGGCGGCGCGGCTCGCGGGCAGCCAGTTGACGCCTTCGCCGCGTTTTGCGGAAGCGCTCGGGCGGCTCGTCTCCGATGAAAGCCTGGAGCCGGCGTTCCGCGCCGCCATGCTGATCGTGCCGGCGACGCGCGACATCATGCTCGCCATCGGCGCCGACGTGGATCCGAAAGCCGCTTACAAAGCGCGGCGGGCCTTCCGCGAAAGCCTCGGCAACGCGCTCAGAAGCGAATTGGAGAGCCTCTATGGCGCATACGCCGTAAAGGGGCAATTCTCCCCGGATGCGGACAGCGCCGGACGCCGCGCCTTGCGCAATGCAGCCCTCAGCCTGCTGACCATCGCGGATGGCAGCGCCGGCGTCGGGCGTCTGCGCGATCACTTCAAGCACGCCACCAACATGACCGACTCCATGGCCGCCCTCGATGGCTTCTCCGAAATCGATACGCCGGAGCGGGATACGGTGCTGCAGGCATTCTACAAGCGCTGGAAGAAGGATGCACTGGTGCTCGACAAATGGTTCTCCGTGCAGGCTCGTTCGCCGGTGCATGGCACGGCGGCCTTTGTTTCCGGGCTGACGCAGCATCGCGCAATTCTCCATGAAGAACCCCAACAGGGTGAGGGCGGTGCTCGGCGCTTTCGCGGGCGGTAATCCAGTGCAGTTCAACGCAGCCGACGGCAAGGGCTACAAGCTGCTTGCCGACACGGTGCTGGAACTCGATGGCTTCAACTCGCTCATGGCCGCGCGTCTCCTGGGCAATTTCGAGATGTGGCGGATGATGGAACCGAAAAGACAGAAAGCCGCACGCCGCGAGCTTCAACGGGTTTCATCAGCGAAAAATCTGTCGCGCGACGTGTATGAGATTGCAGGAAAGATGCTGAAGGATCCGGAAAACTGAGCGATTTCTTGGCGGACCGTTCAAAAACCTAGGCAAATCAGTCGAATATCGTGACATTGCTCGTCAATTGAACGAATTGAGGCTGTCCGGCAATCGCCATGAGGCTTACGGCACATCGCAAACAGGGAGCGTTTCGCCGCGTGCTGGGGATGCGCTTGCTTTGGCGGCGCCGGCTCTGGGCGCTTGGCCTGGCCGCTATCGGCTTCGTAGCGAGCGTCGGCGCGGCGTGGGCGGGGACGACCCTCGGACCCTCCAGCGACCTGATCGCGGCGACCATCGTGGGCGGCTTCTTCGGCGCGATGATCGCCTTTGTGGTCACGCGGGGCCGCAACGCAACGCTGCTTCGCTCGGCGCTCGAATTGCGCGATGGAACGGAACTGCTGCTCCGCGACGGCGGCGCCGCGCTGCTCTACTGGAACCTGGTGAAGGGGGAGCTGTGCTGGTCTGAAATCCTTCTTCGTCATGCTGGGGCGCAAACTGCCCGAAGGGCGGATGCTCTACCGGGACATGCGCGAGCTGCTGCATCCGGACGACGATCTCTACAGCATCGTCGATCAGAATATTCGCGCGGAAAGCGAAGACGTCCGCGCCTGTTTCCGGATGCGGGGCGACGATGGCGGCTGGCTCTGGTTCGATTTGCGCGGCCGCATCAGGCGGCCCGCCGCGAGCGGCTCGCCGGTGCTGGTCGCAGTCGTGACCGACGTCACCGCCGAGCGCGAACGGCAGATCGAGAATATCGACACAGCTGCCCGGCTGCGCAACTCGATCGAGGCGATCTCGGAATCCTTCGTGCTCTGGGACAATCACGATAGGCTGGTCATCTGCAATCGCAAATTCAAGGCGATCTACAAAATCCCGAACCGCCTGCTGACGCCCGGCACGCCGTATGTCGACATCGTCGGCGGCCGCCCGCGAAACGCTGCTGCAGGGCCCCCGCACGCCGGAAGGCGAACCGAAGCGCGGGTCGCATGCCTATGAGGCGGAGGCAAACGAGGATTATTGGCTGCATATCGGCGAACGGCGCACCGCGGATGGCGGCTTCGTCAGCGTCGGCACCGACATCACCGCGCTGAAGCAGAGCGAGCAATGCCTGTCCGAGCGCGAATCGGAGCTGCAGGCAACCGTTGCCGATCTGGAAACCTCGCGCGTCAAACAGGATGCGCAGACCCGGCAGCTTTTCGAGCTGACCAACAAATACGCCGCCGAAAAGGAACGCGCTGAATCCGCCAATCGCGCGAAATCGGAGTTTCTGGCCAATATCAGCCACGAGCTGCGCACGCCGCTCAATGCGATCATCGGGTTTTCCGAGATGATGCACCGGCAGATTTTCGGTCCGATCGCCCAGGCCAAATATGTCGAATATGCCCGTGACATCGAGCAGAGCGGCCAATATCTGCTCGAAGTCATCAACGACATTCTCGACATGTCGAAGATCGAGGCCGGCCGGATGGCGCTGGTGATGGAAACCGTCAATATCAGCGACATCGCGGCCGAGAGCATGCGCGTCGTGCAGCAGACGGCACAGGCACGCAACATCCGCCTGCAGACCATCGGCAATCCGGCGATCGAACTGGGCGGCGACCGGCGCGCGCTTAAGCAGGTCATGATCAACCTTCTGGCGAATGCGGTGAAGTTCACGCCGGTCGGCGGCGACGTGACGGTGCGGACCTACCGCTATCGCGGCTCGGTGCGCATCGCGATCGCGGACACCGGCGTCGGCATTCCGCGGCACGAAATCGCCAAGCTTGGCCGGCCGTTCGAGCAGGTGGAGAACCAGTTCACCAAAGGGCATCGGGGCACCGGACTGGGCCTCGCCATCTCGCGCTCGATCCTCGAGCTGCATGGCGGGCGGCTGGAGATCAAGAGCCGCCTGGGCGAAGGCACGACCGTGACCTGCATATTCCCGTCGACGCCAGAAACGAGAATGCTGGACAGCGAAGCCGCTTGATTGCATGGTCCTGCCGCGACTTGGCATCAAATCGCTCAAGACGATGTTTCGTCGGTTCGCTAAGCGCGGCCAGCGGAGATCATGAATGGTTCATACGGGATCGATCATGGTCTGGACACCTTGGTTTCGAATAATTTTCAGCAAAGCGGGTGTGCGTACCCGCTCCGGGGCGACGGGCTTTTTCCTATCGTGCTTAGGCGTTGCACATAGGCAATATTCTCATGAGGGTGCTCGATGGAGTCTTCGGTGTCATATCCCGGCGTTGTCCGCCCTGTCCATGAGCGAGCTTCGGAGATATTGGCCCGGCTTGCGCAGACTCAGCTCGAAAGCATCGATGTCGGCACGCTGCTGGAAGCTCTGAAGGACCGCAGCTTCGGCATCATCCTCATTCTTTTCGCCCTGCCGAACGCCATTCTCCCGGTCGCCTGGGTGCTCGGCACGCCAATTCTGCTGTTTTCGATTCAGATGATGCTCGGGTGGCAGGAGCCGTGGCTTCCCGCCTTCATGAAGCGGCCGAAGCTGAGCCGCGAAACTTTCGTCAAGGTGATGGACTATGTGTCCCGCTATCTGGCGAAGATCGAATCCTGGCTGAAGCCGCGCTGGACCTGGCTCACGACTAACAGGATGGAGCGGGTGATCGGCGCGTATCTGACGTTCCTGACGGTGGTGTTGCTGGTCCCGGTGCCGTTCGGCAATGCGCTGCCATCGTTCGGGATTGCAATCATCGCCGCCGGGTTGCTCGAAAAGGACGGCGTCGCGATTATCGTAGGCGCGATCATCGGGCTGATCGGCACCGTCTACATTCTCGCCGTCATCGGCGGTGCCTTGGCGGCGTTCAAGGCGATCTTCGGGTTCTAGAGTATCCGTTTTGATCAAGCCGGATTCTCGGTCCATTTCCGCCGATCCCGCAAGGGCGCGTTTGCGATGACGACGAGTTTTCGCATGAGGGCTGTGATGGCAGAAATTTTGGCGCAGGCCGCTAAAGCAGACCGCGCATTGTCCGCGGAGTGCCGCCTGGCGAACGTCGCGCCGGTATGTGCCTCATCTGAGTGGCCGACCAGAGCGAGAAGCCGAACCCCAGGAACAGCATTACGACGCCATATGCCGCCGCAGGGATTGAAATCTCGAGGCTGTGCAGCATCGTCACTGCGATGACAATCGCCAGCGCCGAGTTCTGCACGCCGCATTCCAGGGTGATCGCGGTGCGCTGGCGGGGTCCGGTGGCGAACCAGCTCGCCGCGACGAACGCGAGGCACATCATGATAAAATTCAGCGCCAGGGCGATCGGGGCGCCCACCGCAATGTAATAGGCGAAGCTGCCGCGTTTCGCCACAATCGCGCTGACAACGATCGCCGCGAAGGCCGTCATCGCAAGCGTACGGGTTTTCGGCTCCACCCATACGGCGAAGGACGGGGAATATCTGGCAAACGCCATGCCCAGCCCGGTCGGCACAACAAGGATGGCGAAAATGCTGAGAATGGTGGCCGCGAGCGGCAACTCGGGGGCGCGAGCGCCCATGAAATGAGTGAGCGACCAGCCGACAATGAGGGGCAGCGTGACAATGCTGACGAGGCTCGAGAATGTCGTGACCGCGATCGACAAAGCGAGGTCACCGCGCCCTATATGGGTCAGCATCGTCGAGGCAACTCCGCCCGGACACGCGGCAACCAGCATGAAGCCCACGGCGATTTCCGGGCGCGCCGGAATGATCGAGACCAGCGTAAATGCGACGATCGGTAAGACGATGATCTGCATGATTGCGCCGACCAGAAAATCGTTCGGGCGCTGCACCAGGCGCGTGAAGTCAGGCAGCCTCAGCGTTAGCCCCATGGAGAACATGATGACCGCGAGCGAGACGGGGAGGAACATCCGGGCGATGTCTTCGGTGCTCAAGAACAGTTTCCTCCCACGCTGGTGCGGCGGCGGAACGAATGGCCTTCAAGACCCCGCACAGCAAGGTGTCGAACATGGTCCCGCGGCGCCTCACCCACTCAGCGTCGCGTAGATAAACGCGCTCTTAGGTGGAACGCTATACGTCAGTAAAACTATGGCGGATTGACGAAACTTTGACCGAGACCGTCCTCGATCGCTTTGGCGACATCTCCGACATCGCCAATCGCTGGCGGCGTTCTAAGCTCGACCAGCCTTCGATCGATCCCGAATACGAGCGTCTGCTTTGAATGTCGCCGGTTGATTAATTCTGAAGGCCGCCACTTTGTCTCTGTGCTACGAAGCGGAGGGACCATGCTATCGAACTTCAGGCGATAACTGTCGCCAGGCCAACGCCTTTGTGGCCAAGCTGCGCAAACCTGTTTGCGTTTGCGGAAGGAAGTGCGGCGCGCTGCTGGCGCCGAAATCGGGAGGCGGTCAGCTTGCCTCGGCGAGGAGCGAGAGCTGGCGCACAGGGGCCGGACCTTCCAGATCGCGCAGGCGGGTCGGATAGTCGCCGGTGAAGCAATGGTCGGTGAATTGCGGCTGGATCGGGTCGCGCCGATCATAGCCCATCACGCTGTAAACGCCCTCGATCGACAGGAAGGCGAGCGAGTCGCAGCCCATCGCGCGCCGCATCTCTTCGAGGCTGTTGTTGGCGGCCAGCAGATTTTCGCGGTCGGGCGTGTCGATGCCGTAATAGTCCGGCCAGGCGATCGGCGGACAAGCGATACGCATATGCACTTCCCTGGCGCCGCGCTCATACATCATGCGTACGATCTTCATCGAGGTGGTGCCCCGGACGATGCTGTCATCGATCAGCACGATGCGTTTGCCGTTGACTTCGCAAGGCGTTGGATTGTGCTTCAGCTTGACGCCAAGCGCACGGATGCGCTGCTCGGGCTCGATAAAGGTCCGCCCGACATAATGATTGCGGATGATGCCGAGCTCATAAGGGATTCCCGATTGCTGGCCATACCCGATGGCCGCAGGAACGCCGGAATCTGGGACCGCGGTCACGACATCTGCGTCAACGGGCGCTTCTCTGGCCAGCTGCGCGCCGAATTTCTTGCGCACATCGTAAACGCAGCGTCCGCCAAGCACCGAATCCGGGCGGGAGAAGTAGATATATTCGAAGATACAGGGCCGGGCCGGGCTTTTCGGGAAGGGCCGATGGCTTTCGACGCCGTCTTTGGTAATCACGACGACTTCGCCGTTCTCCACTTCACGGATGAATTCCGCGCCGATGATGTCGAAGGCGCAGGTTTCCGACGCCAGCACATATGATGTGCCGATCCTGCCGAGCATCAGTGGCCGGATGCCGAGTGGATCGCGCGCGCCGATCAGCTTCTTGTTGGTGAGGCAGGTGAGCGCATAAGCGCCCTCGATCTGCAAAAGCGCCTCGATGAAGCGTTCGATGATGCGCGGTTTCTTGCTGCGCCCGATCAAATGCAAAACGACCTCTGTATCAGAGGTCGATTGGAAGATTGCGCCCGATTTGATCAGGCTTTCGCGCAAGGTGCGGGCATTTGTGAGGTTGCCATTGTGCCCGAGGGCAAAGCCGCCCGAGTCGAACTCGGCGAATAGCGGCTGCACGTTGCGCAGGATGGTCTCGCCCTGGGTGGAATAGCGAACATGACCGACCCCGTAGCGGCCGGGCAGGCGGTCGAGGACCGGCGCCTTGGTGAAGTGCTCGCTGACCAGCCCCAGCCGCCGTTCGGAGTAGAACTGATCCTTGTCGTAGGTGACGATACCTGCCGCTTCCTGGCCGCGATGCTGCAGGGCGTGAAGCCCCAGCACAGTCAGGGCGGAGGCGTCCGGATGATCGAAAATGCCGAAGACACCGCATTCTTCGTGAAGCTTGTCTTCCACGAGGGTGTCTAAAGGCTGAAAGCACTCTTGGGATGCGCTTTTCACCGAGTCCATGCCGGACCTACCTTGTCGCTCTCGGAAGGACTTAGGAAACCCCGTCCTCGCCGCTTAGCTTCAGCACGTTAAGATCGCGATATGACGGGCTGTATGACAGTTTCGCAACGGAATTGGCAGCGAATTTTTCGTGAAACGCGCCGCCGCTAGCCCGTTCTCCACGGAACATTGATGCCGGGTTGTCCGGCAACAGGGATATAATAGCTCGCCCCGTGCTTTCAATCACTGTGAGCGACCGCGCTTCGGTGACCCATCTCGGCAAGGTTTCCTTAGGCATGATCGCAATGAGCAGCTCATAGGCGATCACTACCAGCAATAGTCCCCGCAGCAGACCGAAGACAAATCCCAAGGTGCGGTCGAGCGCGCCGACCCTGCTGTCGAGCACGCGATCCGACAGCCGCACGGTGATCAGGCTGACGATGATGAGCACGATGACGAAAACGGTGACGATCAGCACGCCATCGGCCAGGATGTCGGGCTGTATCAGCGCCCTCAAACGATCGCGGTAGAGCGGATAGACGAAAAGCGCGGCAAGAGCGGCCAGCGCCCAGGACATGATCGACAGCATCTCCCGCGTCAGCCCGCGCAGCATCGCGAGAAACGCCGAGATCAGCATGATCAGCACGAGAATCACATCAAGCCACTGAATGGGCATGGACATGGAACTATCCCCTACACGGGCGGAGCCCTGGTCTTGCGAACCGCCATTTGGACGGTCGCGCCTGCGCTCAGCCGTTACAGCTCCGACAAACTTCTACTTTCGCCTCAGCTCGCCGTCAGCTGCTTGCGGTTCGCGCCGGATTTTCGTCACGGATGAAACGAGCCGCCAGATCGGACAGATGTTTTAAGGGCGTAACCCGCATTCCAGACGAGAACTCCGAAGCCTCTCCAAAGGCGGGCGCTGAAGCCGCCGTAAAGCCGAGCTTTTGCGCTTCCTTCAACCGCATCGCCGCATGACTGACAGGCCGTATTGCACCGGACAGGCTAGCCTCACCGAAATAGACGCTATCGCGCCCCAAGGCAATGCCAGAATGGGCCGATAACAAGGCAGCCGCTACCGCAACATCGGCGGCAGGCTCGGAAATGCGCAAGCCTCCCGCGACATTAAGGTAAATATCGTTGTTGCCCAGCTTGAAGCCGCATCGGGCATCGAGCACCGCGAGGATCATCGACAGCCGATTGGTGTCCCAGCCGACCACCGCGCGGCGGGGCGCGGCGAAGGGCGAGGGGCCGATAAGCGCCTGAATTTCGACGAGGATCGGCCGGGTGCCCTCCACGCCGGCAAACACGGCCGTGCCGGGGCTGGTGTCGTCGCGGTCGCCGAGGAAGAGCTCGGACGGATTGGTCACTTCCTTCAGTCCCGCGTTCCCCATCTCGAAGACGCTGACCTCATTCGCCGGTCCGAAACGGTTCTTCACCGAGCGCAAGAGGCGGAACAGATGGCTGTTGTCGCCCTCGAAATAAAGCACCGTATCGACCATGTGCTCGACGACTTTGGGACCGGCGATCTGCCCGTCCTTGGTGACATGACCGACCAGGATGATCGATGAGGAGCGCCGCTTGGCGTAGCTGATCAGCGCCTGCACCGAAGCGCGCACCTGGCTGACGGTTCCGGGCGCGGCGTCGAGCATATCGGTCCACAGGGTCTGGATGGAGTCGATCACCACCAGATCGGGCGGCACGCCGTCTTCAAGGGTCGAGAGGATCGCGGCCGTATTGGTCTCCGCGGCCAGCTCCACCGGCGCATTCGATACGCCGAGCCGCTTGGCGCGCATACGGATTTGCTGCGCCGCCTCTTCACCCGAAAAATACACGGTGCGCTTGCCGGCGCTGGCCAGTTTCGCCGCCAATTGCAGCAGCAGGGTCGATTTGCCGATGCCCGGATCGCCTGCAAGCAGGATCGCCGATCCGGCCGCCAGCCCGCCGCCGATGGCGCGGTCGAATTCGCCGATGCCGGTTTCGAGCCGCGGAATGGGCTCGACGTCGTCGTTCAAACTTTCCAGCACCGCGCCCGAGGGACGGCTCCGGCGTTTGGCCTTGGCGTCCATCGGGGACGCAGCGCCAGCTTCCTCCGCAAGCGTGTTCCAAGCGCCGCATGCGGAACAGCGGCCCGACCATCGCGGGCTTGCCGTTCCGCAGGATTGGCAGACAAATTCGCGCTGGGTCTTCGCCATGGTTGATTTCCTAACCCGAGCCACCTGTTTGCGGCGTCTCGTTTGTCTCACTCATGTAAATGCGGTGATAGCGCGGTCCGAGGCTCGTTAGAATCTCATAAGCTATCGTGCCTGCGAGCGCGGCTGCGTTGTCCACCGTAAAGCGCGGCCCGATCAGTTCGACAAATCCCCCACGCAGCGCAAGCTCGGGCGGGATGTCAGTGACATCGAACATGATAAGGTCCATGGAAACGCGGCCTAATATTGGCAGCGGCCGATCGCCTATATAAGCAAGCGCGCCCGTATCGACGTCGGAGGAGCCGAGCAGGCGGAAATAGCCGTCGGCATAGCCGGCCGACACCGTGACATAGCGCGTGCGGCGCTTGAGCTGCAGGGCGCCGCCGTAGCCGATGGTCTCCCCCGCTTCCGCCTCGCCGACTTGCGCGATACGTCCATAAAGGCTTATGACGGGCTCCATCGGGTTCGGGAGGCCGGCAAACGGATTGCCTCCATACAGCGCGATGCCGGGTCGAACGAGATCGAAGCGGAAATCGGGACCGAGAAACACACCCGCCGAATTGGCGAGACTGAGCCGCGTCTGCGGGAGCAAGCGGGCGAAGGACGCAAAATCCTGGCACTGCGCTGCGTTTTTCGGGTGACCGGGCGTATCGGCGCAGGCGAGATGGCTCATCAGCAGGCTGACGGGAAAATCCTTCAGCATGTCGGGTTGGGCCATCAGGGACCCCCGCTCCGCCGCCTTCAATCCCAGGCGATTCATGCCCGTATCGACGTGAATGGCGGCGGGAAGCTGTATCTGCCGTTCCTGGCAGAGCGCAGCCCACTCCTCGATCTCGTCGATGCTGCCGAGCACTGGCTCAAGCTGCGGAGCAACGAATTCCGCCGCGCTGCCGGGAAACAGCCCGTCAAGGACGTAGATCGCCGCCTCCGGCAAAGCGCCGCGCAAGCTGATGGCTTCGGCGAGCGTGGCAACGAAAAATGTCCGGCACCCGGCGGCAAAAAGCGCAGCGCCGACCTGTCTCGCACCCAGCCCGTAGCCGTCGCCTTTGACCACGGCGGCGCATTCGGCCGGAGCTCCTATGTCCCGCAGCTTGGCGAAGTTGCGCACCAGCGCATCCAGGTCGATGGCGAGCACGCCGGGTGCGGAAGGGGGAATGCCGGAGCCGGCGAGCGCCTGTCTTGCGGGAAGACGCCGGTCTGCTCCCTGGTCGCCGCCCGTCATGGTGCCGCCTAATGCATGCGCGCAGGGATCCGGTTGTCGTCGGCCAGATCGGAGAAGCGCGTAAATTCGGGGGTAAACTGCAGCCGCACCGTTCCCGTCGGGCCATGACGCTGCTTGCCGATGATCACCTCGCCCAGGCCTTGCACCTGATCCATCGCGTCCTGCCACTTCTGATGTTCTTCGACCTTGGTGATCGTGGGTTCGGCCCTCTGAACGTAATACTCCTCTCGGAACACGAACATAACCACATCGGCATCCTGTTCGATAGAGCCGGATTCACGCAGGTCGGAGAGCTGCGGCCGCTTATCCTCGCGATTCTCCACCTGACGCGAAAGCTGCGACAATGCGACGACCGGCACCGCAAGTTCCTTGGCGAGGGCCTTGAGGCCGGTGGTGATCTCCGTCACCTCCTGCACGCGGCCTTCGGACGAGCGCTTTGCCGAGCCGGTGAGCAATTGCAGATAGTCGACGACCAGGAGACCCAGGCCGCGCTGCCGCTTGAGCTTGCGTGCCCGCGCCGCAAGCTGGGCAATGGAGATGCCGCCAGTATGGTCGATATAGAGCGGCAGCGATTGCAGCTCCTGGGTCGCCTTGACGAGGCGGTGGAACTCATCTTCGCTAATCAGTCCCCGGCGTATTTTTTCCGAGGAGATTTGCGCCTGTTCGGAAATGATGCGGGTGGCCAGCTGCTCGGAGGACATCTCCAGCGAGAAGAAACCGACGATCGCGCCGTCGGTCACCTCTTCGATGCCATCGGATTTGGTCTCGATTCGATAGGCCTTGGCGATGTTGAAGGCGAGATTTGTCGCCAGTGCCGTCTTGCCCATCGAGGGGCGTCCGGCAAGGATGAGCAGATCCGAGCTTTGCAGGCCGCCCAGCGCCCGGTCGAGATCGCGCAGACCGGTGGAAAGGCCCGAAAGTCCGCCCTGCCGCTCATAGGCCCTCGACGCCATGTCGATGGCATCGCCCAGCGCCGTCGAGAACGCCATGAAGCCGGAGCCGTATTTGCCCCGCTCGGCGAGGCCATACAGCCGCTGCTCGCCGTCCTCTATCTGCTTCTCCGGCGGCATATCGACCGGTGAATCATAGGCGACGTTCACCATGTCCTCGCCGATGATGATCAGATCGCGCCGCACCGAGAGATCGTAAATGGTGCGCCCATAATCCTCGGCGTTGATGATGCTCGTGGCGTGTGACGCCAGCCGCCCGAGATATTGCGGAACCGTCACCTGCCCGATCGCCTCCTCATTGTCGAAGAAGCTTTTCAGCGTGATCGGCGTCGCGTTCTTGCCGCCCTGGATGAATTTCGCGGCCGTATCGAAAATGCGGGAATGGAGCGGATCGAAGAAATGATGAGGTTCGAGGAACGACGAGACACGGTCGAACGCTTCGTTATTGATCAGAATGGCGCCCAACAGGGCCTGTTCGGCCTCGATATTGTGCGGGGCCTGGCGGAAGGGAAAGGCCTGTTCATCATTGGCGGCCTGGAGGTGTGGCGATGTGGCGGGCTTATGTCTCATGATCGGGAGACTAGCCGATTCCGTCTGGGCGGAATTCCCTAAGGCCTGGGGGGCCTCCACTCATGCGCATTTTGCACAGGCACAAACGAGTTGGTTGACGGCCCTTCCTGCAACTTTGCCCGATTCGTCAGCAACTTAGGCGTTATGCCGACCGGCGCTCAGCCGGAGATTGCGGCGCGCTGGCCACTAGCACCGAATGCTGATTGGAGTTCATCATCGCATCCGCCATTCGCAGCCTGTCCTCCTCGCCCATCATATAGTCCCGCGTCACCGGCAGCGCGTCGATGGATTTGGTGAGCTGGAGCTGAAACACAGTCAGCCCACTCCAGCGGAAGCCAGCCTCGCAGGATTGCAGATAGAATTCCCACATGCGGCAGAACCGCTCATCATAGAGCCGTGCGATGCGATCGCGATTGGCATCGAAGCGTTCACGCCAGGCTGCGAGTGTGCGTGCATAATGAAGGCGCAGATTTTCCAGGTCGGTCAGCCACATGCGCCTGGTCTCGATGATGGGTGCGATTTGAGACAGAGCCGGGAGGTAGGCGCCCGGGAAAATATGCCGCCGCAGCCAGGGATTGATCGGCGAGGGCGGCGTTTGCGTGCCGATAGTATGAACGAGGGCGACCCCATCCGGCTTCAACAGCGCGGATAGCTGGCGGAAAAACGCCGAAAAATGCGGCCTGCCAACGTGCTCGAACATGCCGACCGACACAATGCGGTCGTAAACTCCGGTCGCCTTCCGGTAATCGAGCAGTTTGAATGTGACCCGGTCCGCCATTCCGAGCTGCCGCGCCCGTTCATTCGCGTGGCGGAACTGCTCGTCCGACAGGGTGAGCCCGGTCACGCGCACGGGATAATGGCGTGCAATGTACAGAGCCAGGCCGCCCCAGCCCGAACCGATGTCCAATACGTGTTGTCCCGGATGGATATTCAACTTGGCGGCGATATGCTGTTTCTTGGCAAGCTGGGCCGTTTCGAGGTCGTCGTCCTCGGAGCGGTAATAGGCGCAAGAATATTGCCGGTCGGTGTCGAGAAAGAGCGAGAACAGCTCATCTGACAGGTCATAGTGGTGCTTCACGTTTCGGCGCGCGCGCGGAACGGGATTAAGCACGGCTGGCATTCGAAAGATGTCTTCCAGCCGATAATAGATACGGCCGGTCAGGCTGTCGTTCCAGCTCTGGGAATTGATCAGCAGCAAACGGAGAAAGCTGGACAGCGTGCCTTTCTCGATGACGAGGCTGCCGTCGAGGTAGGTCTCGCCGATGTTCAGTGCCGGATTGCGGGCAATGCGCCACGCGGTCCCTGGGTCGCGCAATGCAATTGCCGCGTCCAGCGGGGCAGCATCATTGCCGAATTCGTAAATTTGGCCGTCGAAATCCGTCACCCGGAGCCGGCCTTGATTGACCAGCCCCCTGAAGAGTCTGCCCAACGCATACATGGCATGCACCCGTCAAGAAATGCGCCAATTTTTCGCAAAATTTGGCGCAGTAAAAATGATCAAAAGCCGGCAGAGTTCCATCAGCCCGCAAAAATATCTCGCGATTCGCCCTGACCTCTTGGCGCGAGCCTGAAGCCTCCCCTCACGAGCGACGTGAGTGCCTCACCCCCGGCCCCAAAGCTAAAGATTGGCTTTCGCAACTTTCAGCCATTCGCGATCGCTTTCGAGCACCGCGATACGGCGCGTTTCCGGCCTTCACGACGTCCTGGAATAGCGCATGGGCGAGAGCTCGGTTCGCCGTTCCGAAGCAGCATCAACGCATAACGGGTGCGAGCCTCGAGGCCGGCATAGTAGCCGCACAGGGCGTCGAACTCCTCTTTGCTTCGGCCAGGCGTCCTTGCGCTTCGAGCGCCCGCGCATAAAGCAGATGCGCCTCCTGATGCTGGATGGAGGATGCACCGCACGAAGCCGGTCCAGCGTATCCTCCGCCGCCCGTGCATCGCCTGCGCCGAGTTGAGCCCGCGCCAAGCCGAACAGCAAAGCCGCATCCTCCGCGAACACACCCTGGGCCGCCGTTTCATACAGCTTGATCGCCTCGGCCCACATCCCCTTGCGCTCGCCCGGTCTTCATCGCGTGGACGGCGAAGCCTACGGCAATTATCAGATGCAGAAGACCAATCAGCGGCATCGGACGCCCTCCCCATGGCTTGCGAGGGCGACATTATCCGAGGAGCGGAGGGCCGCGCGAGCGAGCCCAGATTGTGGGATGGAGGCGCATAGCGCTAAGGTGAAGCGTGCTCCGCCCCCGCGCTATTTGTCCTCTGGACGCGGGTTTTCATAATCTGGTAGCGCACGACGAATGAAGCGCGCGGGGGCCCATCAGCATCCAGCAAGCGGACGGTTCGGTCCGCCGGAAGGAAGAGGCAGACATGAGAATCGACGCCATCACGATCGGCAACAATCCGCCTGACGACATCAACGTTATCATCGAAGTGCAAATTGGCGGCGAGCCGATCAAATATGAGATGGACAAGGCGGCGGGCACGCTGGTCGTCGACCGCTTCCTTTACACGCCGATGCGCTATCCCGGCAATTACGGCTTCGTGCCGCACACCCTTTCCGACGACGGCGACCCGATCGACGTGCTGGTTGCCAATACCAGGCCTATCGTGCCGGGGGCGGTCATCAATGTTCGCCCGATCGGGGTGTTCAAGATGCAGGACGATGCTGGCGGCGACGAAAAGATCATCGCCGTGCCGACGCCTAAGCTCACCAGACGCTATGACAGTGTGATCAGCTACAGGAACCTGCCGCCGATCACCATCGAGCAGATCCAGCATTTTTTCGAGCATTACAAAGATCTCGAACACGGCAAATGGGTCAAGTCGCTCGGCTGGGGCGACGTGGAGGAGGCCAAGCAGCTGATCGTCGACGCGATCGAGCGCCACGCGAAGCTCGGCTGATCGCCAGCGCCGCCGCCTCCTCACGGGAGATCGAACGCGGCCTCGCGCCGGCCGATGACCTTTCCGCCGCGCAGCACCTCGACGAGGCCCTGATAGTGCCCCGCTGCCCAGCGCTCGCCTGTCAGCTTTTTGCCGGTGAAGCCGACATAGTCCGCCTTGGCCCGGTCGAATGGAGCGATGCTCGAAGCGGCCTGAAAGTCCACTGGACCGCTGGCGGTTAATCGCACGCTGTCGTCCTTGCGCATATTTATCAGCCGGGCATAGAAGATCAGCCCTGGAGACTTGGCATCGGGCGGTGGGATGGCTGCGCGCTCAGTGTCCTGAGGCGATACCGGACCAGCCGCGAAGCCTGTCTGGATGATCACCGCGTCCGCATACGCCAGGCTAGGGCGGAGCGCCGTAGCCCAAAGGGACGCGGAGAGCTCGCCATCCTGCACGGCGCAGGTGGCGTCTTGCCCCTTGCCGGAAAAAGGATCGATGATCTTCCGGTCGTGCCAGACCGTCAGATGCACATGCGCGAATTGCGCTTTGCCGGAATAGCCGACCAGCCCGAGGGGCGCGCCGGACGCAACAGTGTCGCCGCTGCGAACCCGGACGCTGCCGCGTTTCAAGTGGCAATATTGGGTTTCCCATCCGCCGCCATGGTCGATCACGACGGCATTGCCGCAATCAAGTCCCTTCAATGCGGCGATGTCCTCGTGCGTGGCGATCAGCCTGTCCTGGACGCCGTCACGCATCGCCCTGACCTTGCCCGGCGCTGAGGCCAGCACCGGCACGCCGCGCGCCGCCGCGTCGAGCGACATGACGCGGAAATCGGTTCCTTCATGGCCGTCGTAGGTCGCGCTTCCACAGCGGTAATCGCGAGCTTCCGGCCCTGGATCCATGTCGGTATATTGCTGGATGAAGCAGTCGACACCGAGCGTGCAGGCGATCGGTAAATTGAGCTGGATGCCTGTTCCCGACTTTACAGCCTGCGCCGTTGCACAGAGTATGATCAGCAGCCAGACTGTTCGCCTCATGGCGGTCCTCTCGACGGAATTCAATCGGTCGACACGTTTAATGGGAGCCGATCGACCGGTCCATACGTTTGCATATCTATGAGTTGTGAATAGAAACCTTCCGGCGCGTGTTGTAGGCAACATAGATGATGAGCGGAGACTAAAAATGACCAACACTACCCTCAAAACCCTCGTCGGTGCGGCTTCTGCGCTGTTCTTGCTTGGTATTCAAACAGTCGCTGCAGGCACAGACAGGGTCCGTGCCGAAGCGTATTTCAACGCGATCTCGGGCGGCAACGCCGAAACCATCGCCTCCTTCTACGCCGACAATGCCGAATTTCATTGGGTCGGCGGGCCACTTGCCGGTGTTTATACCGGCAAGGACCAGATAAAAGGCGTCTGGGAGCGATTTAGCAAGGCCGCTGGCGATATCAACTACAAAGTGCTCGAACTCTCTGAAAGCCAGAAGGGTAAGCGCAGCACCGTCACCGCGCGGGTGAGCTTTATCGGCCCTAAGGAAGTGCCGGTCAGATTTATCATGGTGTATGAGAACGGCAAAATCGTAAACGAGATCTGGGAGGTCGACAAGCCGGTGGTGGGCTACGCCAAAGCCGACCCCAAGCCTGTCGCCAAACCGCAAGGCCCGGCGGGCCCCCAACCCGCCGCGCGTGAAGCTGCCGTGCCTCCGCCCGCCCAGCGCGAGGCCGCCGCGCCGCCGTCCGAGCAGCGCGATGCGCCGCAGGATGAACGCGTCGAGACCGCCGCGACCATTCAGGAGGGGCCCGCTCCTCAAGATGCGCCGGCGGAGCAGGCGAATACTGCCAATGCTCCTGACGAGGCCAACGAGCCCAACGCCAAAGCACCGCCGTCTGCAGGGATCCCGACCCCTTTGCCGCCGGTCGCGGGTACCCCAACTCCGCTGCCGCCGGCTGCGAAGAGTGCACCTCCGGCTCCGCCCAAAAAGGTGGTGACCAAGCCCGCACCGAAGAAGCACTATGCCGAGAAGAAGCCGGATTCCCAGGAATACGTCCAGCGTGAGGAAGAGGGCGACGATGGATATGAAGGCTACGCGGACTCCGAAGATGTCTATTACGGTCGGCCGCACCGGTATTATGGCGGATATGGCCGCCACCGCTGGTATGGCGGCGGTTATGGCGGGTATGGCGGATATTGAGATTTGCCGGGCCCTCGTTAAACTGTAACGAACTGGGCGTGCTAAGGCGCGCCCGGTTTGTTTTCTATCGGGTCACTGGGAATGCCGGTTCTTGGACAAAGTATAAACGCAGTTCAGCCGATCCAATGCCGTAATGATCTCACAGTTGTAGGCTATAACTCCTCATCAAGAATATCGGCAGGGATAGGTCCGCGGGGGCGGATGTTTCAACCAATTCGATCGTTCCATAGCGGAGATGATTATGACGAAACCTCGCCTCAAAAGTCTGGCCGGTGCTGCGGTGCTATTGCTCCTGAGCGCGCAGATTGCTTCTGCCGGCCCCGACGGGGCCTGCGAAGAATACAGTGAAGTGACCGCGGCGGCGGAACCGGCGCCTAGCACTCCAGTGCCGACGGCGTCCGCGGACCATGCGACAATCGCCCAGACCGCGCCGGCAGCGGGAAATACGGCCACGGTAACAGCGTCGGTCGATACGGATGCTGTCGAGATGGCGTCTCCGGTGAAGAAGGCTGACGCGCTGAAGTAGCTGGCGGACAGTTTGCCCCAAGGCGCTAACCCACGGAAGCCGCGGGGGCATCTGTCTTCGCCGCCAGCGATTACTGACATTCCCCCGGGACGGAACAGGAAGACTCGGGCGAGAGGATCGGCTCGCCCGGTCCCTCGTTCCTTGAGCGTGATCTTATCGCAAACAGCCCCGTTGGCGTCGTCCTATAGAAGCGAAAGCGCCGCCAGTTCCGCCCGCATCGTAGCGGGGATGTCGCTGTCATCCACGCCCTCGGCGAGGCCGAGATCGATGGGTGCGTCATCCGGATGCAGGTACCGCCATCCCTGGAACGCCCGGCGCGGCTGCGGCCTCGTCGCCATCAGCGCATGATCCAGCACGATACCGCACAGGGTCCGGCCCTCCGGGCCGGTCACCTCGCGCAGCTCGAGAATTTTCTGCCGCGCCTTGATCGAGCCTTTGATCACCCAATAGAGCGAGCCCCTTTTCAGCACCGCTTCCGCCTGGCGCGGCATGTGCCGCGTGCGGTGGATCAGTTCGCGCGGCGCGCCGGCAAGGCCTAGCTTCTCCAGCCGCATGATCTGCCACGCGGCCAGTTCCTCGAGGGTGTCGACGCCGACACAGAGCTTAATCAGATGCATGTCCGTCGTCCGTCCGCAGCTCGGCAATCACCGTGCCGAGATCGACCTGCTCCCCCTCGCCGCGCGGCAGGCTCTTCACCGCACCGTCTGCAGGGGCATGAAGAATATGCTCCATCTTCATCGCCTCGATGACCGCGACGCGGTCGCCGCGCGTGACCTGGTCGCCCTCGCGCACGAACAGCTTGGCGAGACGTCCCGGCATTGGCGAACGCAGCACGCCGCCTGACGCGTCGCCCGGCCCCGCGCGCCGCCGGTCCTGAAATCGCATATGCGTCTGGCGCATGGCGCGCCAGACGATCACACCGTCATCAGCTGGGATGATTTGAGCTTGCACCGCGCCGCCATCGCAGCCGCCGCCCGCGATTTTCGGCCCGTCCGCATTCCAAATGACGCCGATATTGTGCGGGGCGCCGTCCACATCGAAATCATAGGTGCTTTCGCGGCTGCCGGTGAGTTCGAATGCATCGGCGATGTCCCACGGGCTGTGCGGCTCGTCCGACACCGCGCGGCGCATCCGGACCGCCTCCGCTTGCCGAGCGGCCAGCAGGGCGAGCGCACCCGCGCCGATCGCGGCCGCATCCGGGGCGCTTTGCGTGAGGTCGGCAAGATGGTTTTCGATGTAGCGGGTGGAGAGGCTCTCGCCTTCCAAGGCTGCATGGCCCGCCAGTTTGTGCAGGAACGCCAGATTGGTGCGCGGCCCCGCAAGCACCGTATTCACCAGCCCTTCGAGCAACGCGTCATAGGCCGCTCCGCGTGTGTCACCGGAGCCGATGATCTTGGCGATCATCGCGTCATAATGGGGGGGCACATCGCTGCCCGTTGCCACGCCGCTGTCGACCCGCACATCCGAGCGCTCGGGGAAGGCGGCGCGGCGGATGATACCCGGGGACGGCAGAAACCCGGTCGCGGGGTCCTCCGCATAAAGCCGCGCCTCGACGGCAGCGCCTCGCGATTCGATCGCGTCTTGCGACAGTGGCAGCGGTTCGCCGGCGGCGACGCGGAATTGCCATTCGACCAGATCGAGGCCGGTGATCAGCTCCGTCACCGGATGCTCGATCTGCAGCCGCGTATTCATCTCCATGAAATAGAAGGGCGTATCGGCTGTGAGCGGCCCGCCCGGAACCAGAAATTCGACCGTGCCGGCGCCCAAATAGCCGACGGCGCGCGCGGCGGCGATGGCGGCATCGGCCATGCGGGCGCGCAAAGCGGCAGGCATGTTGATGGCGGGCGCTTCCTCGATCACCTTCTGGCCACGGCGCTGCAATGTGCATTCGCGCTCGAAGAGATGCACGACGTTGCCGCGCGTATCGCCGAAGACCTGCATCTCGATATGGCGCGCCGGCTCGACGAGCTTTTCGATCATCATCCGGTCGTCGCCGAACGCAGCCTGCGCCTCGCGGCGCGCGCTGGCCGCGGCTTCGGCGAGATCCTTGGGATCGAAGACCGGCTTCAGCCCCTTGCCGCCGCCGCCCGCGATAGCTTTCAGCACGACGGGATAGCCGATCTGGGCGGCTTCGCGCGAGAACGTCGCGTCATCCTGTGCTGCGCCGGAATAGCCGGTAACGGTGGGAATGCCGAGCGAGGCGGCAAGGCGCTTGGCCTCGTCCTTCTGTCCCATGATGCGAATAGCTTCAGGTGACGGTCCGACGAACACCACGGCGGCTGCCGCGCAAGCCTCGGCAAATCCTGCATTCTCGGCAAGAAACCCGCAGCCGGGATGGATACACTCCGCTCCGGCTGCCAGCGCCGCTTCGATGAGGCGATCCTGGCGAAGATAGCTTTCGGCGCTCGGCGCGGGACCGATTTCGACACTCGCATCGGCCGCCGCGACATGCAGAGCGGCGCGGTCGGCCGCCGAATGAACCGCGACCGCGCGCATGCCCATGCGCTTCGCCGTGCGAATGACACGCAAGGCGATTTCACCGCGATTGGCTATGAGGACGGATCTAAACAAGGCTGGCTCCCCTGCGCGCCGATTGATAGCACGCCCTGCATCGTTCCGAAAAGCATGTCCCGAGCAGTCTAAGCTGGCGGCGTTACCGGCAAAGAAAAAGGCTGGCGCAAGGGCCAGCCTTATCGACAGGAAAGTACTCGGTGTCAGGAACCGGTCGCCGCCACGTCGCCGTCGTCCTCGTCATAGCGCCCACTCATGCGGATGCCGATATAACGGATCTTTCCGGCGATCTTCGCCTTCTGAACGCCGAGATCCGTAAGCTGCCGGCTGAAGATCGGCAGGCCCACCGGCTGGCGCTTCGTCGCCTCGCACCACTCGCAATAATTGTCGTAGAGCGCGAGCGCGGTGACACTGGCGCCGTCATCCTGCCTGATGCGCTCATCGAAATAGATTTCGATGTCGCTTTTGGGCAGGGCAAGCTGAGCCGGCTGGTTAAACTGGTGCAGTTGCATTGGGATCGGCGGCTGGATGATTTCCACCACCTTGATAGGCTCGGGCTGGGGTGGCCGCTTCATCTGCTCGTGCATGCGCCAGATGCTCGTCGAAACATAAAGCCCAAGGCTGGAGCCCAGTTCGACCAACAGCGTAATAAGAATGGTCAGCCCCAATTCGACCTGACTCATATCGATGTGGAGCAGCATCGAGATGATATTGGCCTGCGGATCGACGTTCTTCACCGCTGCTCGTCCGTCCACCGCATCGAGCCTGGCGCGAACCTCGTCCGCCCGCTTCTGCAGCGCTTCGTCCTTCTTCGCGGCGGCAAGCTCGGCCTGCAGCTTGTGAAAGGCCTCGCAGAATTCCCGGCTCAACGTCACGGTGGCGTTGGTACAGCCCGCCGAACTGGTCCAGCGCACATTCTGTTTCGCGCCGTCGATCTCGGCTTCAACCATGCCGGCGGAGCGATGCTTTTCGAGCCAGCTCTGCTGCTGAGCGATCTGGGCGAGCTGGCCGCGCATATCTTCGTAGTTCGCGGCCTGCAGAGACCGGTTGCCCGTCGTATCGGAGCGGTTCAGCGCCGCGAAGCCGAGAGCCGATGTCAGCGCATAGAGGATGCACACTGCCCAAAGGGCCGTGCCGCCGAGCGCCTGCGACCAGTTCCGGTTGCGGATCGCGCCGAAGATGAAGAACGGCATGAGCGCCTTCATGCAGTCGGCAGCCACGCTGGCCGCGCCGAAGACATGCGCGTCGAAAGGCGTTTTCCCGAGGCTATGACCGAACTGCCAGTTCATCGCGGCCGAGACGCCCAGCAATATGAGCGCCGCGATACAACCGAAGACACCGAATACATGTCTCATAACTGCCCCCTATAAAATCATATCGGCCGCTTCTCAAGCGGCTCGGGCGATTGGCAAGGGGCCGTTCGGCGTCGCTCGCTGAACTCCGCAGCCCGCCCGAGCGAGACACGGAATCGAACAAGACGCCCTGACCGGAAAACCGGACAGGCTGAACAATGACTGAAAACAAACTCTGGCCGCATCTCCATCCGCCGCGCAGCATCGAAAAGCTGCGTCTGTCCCCACAGACCGGACTGGCATTCGCTCGAACTCCGCCGCAAGGAGCGACCGAACGCCCAGTCCCGCATCGGCAGCGGGATATTTGGCCCCCTCGAACCGCATATGTACCTGATTCGAAAGGCTAAACGAAAACTTAACGTTCATACACTATAGGTAGTGGCTGTTAGCCCCGGTGAGACCTTATTTTGTGTAAAAAACTGGATCCAACAGTGCAGAAAATTCAAGGAAAATTTTCAGCTTCTGTTAACATAGGGTTTTTCCGCACCTGCCCCATCCGGGGAAGCAATCGCTTCCTCTATAGTCGCACACCCCTTTCCAGTCCCCCTGGTGAAAGGACCCTTAAATGCGTCGATTCGGCCTCATGATTTTCGCCCTGGCGGTTCTTTTCGCCATCGTCCGCGGCGGCAATGACGATGCCGAGCGCGGCAATGTGGATCATCCCCCATCCGCTGACGGGAAAGGGCAGGAAACGGCGGCAGCGCTCCAGACCGGCCGCTCATGAGCCTTCGAGCACACGATCCGCGCAGGGCCTTGCGCCTGTACAAGCCGTACCGGACGGCGCGCTTCTCAAGACCGGCACAATGCCGGAAAAGCCCCAGGATGCCGGAGGCCAGGCGTCTCAATCTAGCTACGCGGTGGCACATATTTCGGCCTCGGCCAAGACCGGCGGCATCGATCCGGTGTTGGAGGGGCTGACGGGCAGCAACCTGAACGCGGTGGTGCAAGGCGAGTTGAAGCGGCTTGGCTGCTA
Organism: uncultured Alphaproteobacteria bacterium; assembly: GCA_963731855.1. GTDB lineage: Bacteria > Pseudomonadota > Alphaproteobacteria > Rhizobiales > Rhodomicrobiaceae > R-RK-3. Next base: position 142,938 of record CAVSXH010000015.1, read on the forward strand.
CGAGGCGAAGGTGGATGGGAAATGGGGCCGGAAGAGCCAGGCCGCCGTGAAGGCGTTCGGCGAGCGCGCCGGCGGCGCCTGGACCGACACGCCCCGGCGGGAACTCGTTGCGGCGCTACGGAATTACCCTGCCGCGTTTTGCACCACGGAATGCGTGGCGAAGACGGCCGGCGGCCAATGTGCCGCCGCATCTGCGCCGAGCATTAACGAGAGCGGCGCGACTGCGAGGGACACATCCTATCTGCCGCCGTGGATGCAGAATGCCAAGGTGACGAATATTGAGCAGCCGCAAGCCATGACCGTCGGTGAGCAGAAGACCCTGTCCGATGCGCCCTCGCTCACCTCAAAGCCGAAGAAAAGCAAAACCGCGCGGCGCGGCGGCAGAGAGGGCGGTCGGGCTGCGCAGCGCTATGAGCGTCGCCGGGTCAGCAGCCAGGACTGGCTGCCGCAAGGCTGGCCGGGGACGCGGTGACCATCCCGCCAAGGCCCAAAAAGGCCTGCCCTGGCCGATCACAACGGACCAGGCCTAGCGGCCGGCCGATGCTCGAATAATTGAAGCCGAATTGCTGGGCGTAATCGGGCCGGAACACGTTGCGCAGATCGACCAGCACATTGCTGCGCATGGTCTTTTTCAGTGCGCGCAGATCCAGTGCCCGGAACTCGTTCCACTCCGTCATGACCACCGCGACATCGGCGCCCTTGGCGGCTTCAAGGGCGCTTTCGCACCAGGCGATGTCCGGCAGAAGCGGCTCCGCCTGCTTGCGTCCTTGCGGATCATAGGCCCGGATGGCAGCGCCGCGCTCCACCAGCAGCGGCACGATGACGAGGCTGGGAGCGTCGCGCATATCGTCGGTGTTGGGTTTGAACGTGACCCCGAGCACCGCCACGACCTTGTTGCGGATACTGCCGCCGGCGGCGCGCTCGATACGGGCGGCCATGGCGATCTTGCGCTCGGTGTTGACCTTCTCCACCTGCTCGATCAGCGTCAGCGGCGAGCGGGCCTCGCGCGCGGTGCGGATCAGCGCCGAAACGTCCTTCGGGAAGCACGATCCGCCGTAACCCGGCCCCGGATGGAGAAACTTGTCGCCGATGCGGCGGTCCGAACCGATCGCCGTCGCCACTTCCTGGACATTGGCGCCCAGTTCGTCGCAGACATCGGCGAGTTCGTTGATAAAGCTGATCTTCATCGCCAGGAAGGCGTTGGCGGTGTATTTCGCCAGCTCCGCGGATTCGCGGCTGACGAAGATGATCGGTGCGTTGCGCAGGCGAAGCGGCTCGTAGACGCGCTCCATGACCTGGCGCGCCCGCGCGTCGTCGACGCCGACCAGTACGCGGTCCGGGTGGCTGAAATCCTGAATGGCGGAGCCTTCGCGAAGGAATTCCGGATTGGAGCAGACGGCAAAATCGGCATCCGGCCGCAGCACGCGCAATCGCCGCTCGATCTCCCGGCTGGTGCCCACCGGCACGGTGGATTTCGTGGTGACGACCGTAAAACCGGTCAGATGAGGCGCGATCTCGTCCACCGCCTTGAAGACATAGCTGAGATCGGCATACCCGTCGCCCCGGCGCATCGGCGTGCCCACGGCCAGGAAGATGAGATCCGTGTCGCGGACGGCGGCGGCCAGATCGGTGAAGAAATTGATGCGGCCCTTCCCGGTGTTGCGGACAAGCAATTCTTCCAGTCCCGGCTCGAAGATCGGGATCCGCCCGGCCTTCAACGCGGCGATCTTCTCCGGGTCCTTGTCGACGCAATTGACCGTCCAGCCGAATTCCGAAAAGCAGACAGCCGAGACCAGGCCCACATAGCCCGCACCGATCATGCAGATGTTCACGGCGTCCCCCTAAGCATGCACGACGAAGTCTTCCGCCCGGTAGCCCTGGAGATAGAGGAGGGCGGTCAGGTCGCCATGGTTGATGCGGGCACGCGCCTCAGCGGAGACGATCGGCTTAGCGCGGAATGCGACACCCAGCCCAGCGGCCTTGATCATGGCGAGATCGTTGGCTCCGTCGCCGACCGCGATGATTTCACCAAGGCCGATCCCCGTCTGCAGAGCTTCGCTTTCCATCGCCTCGAGCTTGGCATTTTGGCCCAGGATCGGCTCGGCAACGCCCGTAAGAGCGCCGTTTTCGAAGATGAAGCGGTTACCGTAATCGATATCGAAGCCGGCGCGTTTGGCGATCGCGCTCGTGAAGAAGGTGAATCCGCCGGAGACAAGGACGACGCGGGCGCCGTAGGCGCGCATCGTGCCGGTCAATTCCTTTGTGCCGGGCATCAGTTCGATCCGATCCAGCACGTCGCGAAGTTTTGCCTCGGGGAATCCCCTTAAGAGAGCGATACGCTGCCTGAGTGCGTCCTCGAATTGGAGCTCGCCGCGCATCGCCCGCTCGGTGATGGCGGCGACCTTGGGGCCAATGCCGGCGGCCCGGGCCACCTCGTCCAGGCACTCCTGCTGGATGATGGTCGAAATCCATATCGGCGACGAGCATCCGCTTGGCCCGTCCCTCGACCGGCTGGATAAAACTGTCGATGGGGACGTTTGCGGGGATGGCCGCGAGCGCCTTATGCGCTTGGGTGAGCACCGCTTCGCTTGTGGCGCGGAACGGAATGTCGCAGGCTATCTTCGCCAGCCAGACCGGCGGGTGAGTGGCGCCGACTGCGGCGCACATCTCGTCCGCGACGTCGGAAAGCAGTCCATGGGCACCGTGAGCGGCGATGAGCGTTAGAACGTGTGACATAGCGGAACGGGCGCCGAATCGATGAGCAGTAAGGTTTCGGAGAAATCGGTGACCCTTATCGCAGGCCCGACGGCCAGCGGCAAGTCCGCTTTGGCCGCGCACAGAGCTGCGGAGCGCGGCGGCATCGTGGTCAACGCCAACTCCATGCAGGTCTACCGGGAATTGCGCATTCTCACGGCGCGGCCGACGGAAGCGGACGAGGCCGCCGTTCCGCATCGCCTCTATGGCTTCCGGCCCGCTGCCGAACCCTATTCGGTCGCGGAATGGCTGAAGGATTTGGCGCCGCTGATCGCCGACGCGCGCGAGGGCGGGCCGCCGCTGATGATCGTCGGTGGTACGGGGCTTTATTTCAAGGCCCTGCTTGAGGGACTGTCCCCGGTTCCGGCCATTCCGGACGACGTTCGCGACCGATGGCGGGCGGAAGCCGCGGCCATCGACAGCGCAGCGCTGCATGGCATTCTGCGCGAGCGCGATCCTGCCATGGCGGCCCGGCTTGCGCCATCCGATCCGCAGCGGATCGTGCGCGCCTTGGAGGTGCTGGAAGCGACCGGCCGGTCGTTGCTGGACTGGCAGCAAGTTCAAGGCGAGGCCCTGCTTGCCGATGCCGAGGCGGAACTGCTCTACGTTTCGCCGCCGCGCGAGACGCTCTACGCGCACTGCGATGCCCGGCTGGACCAGATGCTCGACGCGGGCGCTCTGGACGAGGTGCGCCATCTGGCGGCGCAAGGGCTAGATCCGGGATTGCCGGTCATGCGGGCGCTCGGAGTACGGCCCTTGCTGGCGTATTTGCGAGGGCTGCTTGCGTTTGATGCAGCTGTTGAAGCGGCCAAGACTGAAACGCGCCGCTATGCGAAACGGCAGCTAACCTGGGCGAGACGCAACATGATTGCGTGGAAGTGGATATACCAGCAATAAATGCAAAAAATGCAGCGCAAAAACGTACATTTTAATGCGCTAAATTGATTGACCCTAGCGTCATCCCCTTCTATCTGTTTAAGCTGCTTTAGGCGCTCGCTCGAAAAATGGATGGGGCAAGGCCTTTTCTTGTGCAAAAATGCCTCTGAACGTGGCCACGCCGGAGGATTGAAGTGGAGTCGAACGCGATGGCACGCATGATGACCGGCGCGGAAATCGTCCTGGAGGCGCTGTCCGACCAGGGCGTCGAGGATATTTTCGGATATCCCGGCGGCGCGGTCCTTCCGATCTATGACGAACTGTTCAAGCAGAACCGCATCCGCCATCTTCTCGTGCGTCACGAACAGGGCGCCGCTCATGCCGCCGAAGGCTATGCGCGCTCCACCGGCAAGGTCGGCGTGCTGCTGGTGACCTCGGGCCCTGGCGCGACGAACGCAGTGACCGGCCTCACCGATGCGCTGATGGATTCGATCCCGCTCGTCTGCATCACGGGACAGGTCGCCACCCATCTCATCGGCAGCGACGCCTTCCAGGAATGCGATACGGTCGGCATCACTCGGCCCTGCACCAAGCACAATTATCTCGTCCGCGACGTGAACGATCTCGCACGCGTGCTGCATGAGGCCTTCTATGTGGCCCGGAGCGGCCGCCCCGGCCCCGTCGTCGTGGATATCCCGAAGGACGTCCAGTTCGCCAAGGGAACCTATATCGGCCCCAGCCGCGTCGTGCATAAAACCTATCGTCCGCAGCTCAAAGGCAATGCGGGCGCCATTCGCGACGCGGTCGAGCTGATGGCGGGGGCGAAAAAGCCGGTCTTCTACACGGGCGGCGGCGTCATCAATTCCGGCCCGGCCGCCAGCCAGCTGCTGCGCGAGCTGGCACATCTCACCGGCTATCCGGTCACCTCGACGCTGATGGGCCTCGGCGCTTTTCCGGCTGAGCATCAGCAATGGCTGGGAATGCTCGGCATGCACGGCACCTACGAAGCCAACATGGCGATGCATGAATGCGATGTGCTGATCAATATCGGCGCACGCTTCGACGACCGGATCACCGGACGGCTGGACGCCTTCTCGCCGCATTCGCGCAAGGTTCATGTCGATATCGACCCATCGTCGATCAACAAGACCGTGAAGGTCGATGCGCCGGTCATCGGCGATTGCGCCCATGTGCTGGAAGAGATGATCCGCGTCTGGCGTGCCCGCGCGCCGCAAATCGACAAGCCGGCGCTGAAGAAATGGTGGGCGCAGATCGGTGAATGGCGCCAGCGCAACTCACTGCATTACAAGCAGCGCTCCGATGTGATCATGCCGCAATATGCGATCCAGCGGCTCTACGAGCTGACCAAGGACAAGGACGTCTACATCACCACCGAAGTCGGCCAGCATCAGATGTGGGCGGCGCAATATTTCCATTTCAACAAGCCGAACCGCTGGATGACCTCGGGCGGGCTCGGCACGATGGGCTACGGCATTCCCGCCGCTGTCGGCGTGCAGACGGCGCATCCGCGCTCGCTGGTCATCGACATCGCCGGCGAGGCTTCGGCGCTGATGACGATCCAGGAAATGTCGACCGCGATCCAGCACGATTTGCCGATCAAGATCTTCATCATCAACAATGAATATATGGGCATGGTGCGCCAGTGGCAGGAAATACTGCATGGCGGCCGCTACTCGCATTCCTACTCCCATTCGCTGCCCGATTTCGTCAAGCTGGCGGAAGCCTATCACTGCGTCGGCCTTCGGGCGGAGAAGCCGGGCGAGTTGGACGATCTCATCATCGAGATGATCGAAACGCCCAAGCCAGTGATCTTCGATTGCCGCGTGCACAAGCTGGCGAATTGCTTCCCGATGATCCCATCCGGCGCGGGGCATCACGAGATGCTGCTGGCCGACGACTTCGTCGATGACGACATCGAATATGTGGTTTCGGATGAAGGCAAGGTGATGGTGTAGCGGGCATCTGCATGCATTCAGGCGTAATCCGCCAGAGTCGCTGCGGAGTACTGGGTCCCCGCCTTCGCGGGGATTACAAAGAAGGTTGGCCGACTAAGCTTTGAATTGAACCGGAACGACCATGAGCAATCGTCAGGACATTCGCGAGCAGCACACTCTGGCTGTTCTTGCCGACAATGAACCCGGTGTTATGGCGCGCGTCATCGGGCTGTTCTCGGGGCGCGGCTATAATATCGACTCGCTGACCGTGTCCGAGGTCGTGCAGGAGAAGCATCTGTCGCGCTTCACCATCGTCACGACGGGTTCGCCGATGGTGATCGAGCAGATCCGCAATCAGCTCGAACGGCTGGTCCCCGTCCACGCCGTCACGGATATGACCGTGAGCGGCAACCCGATCGCTCGCGAACTGGCGCTGGTGAAAGTCGCGGGGAAGGGCGAAAAGCGCGTCGAGGCCCTGCGGCTGGCCGAAGCGTTCCGCTCCCAGGTGGTCGACGCCTCGACCGAGCATTTCGTCTTCGAGATCACCGGACGGATTTCGAAGATCGACCAATTCATCTCGCTGATGCAACCCCTCGGCCTTGTGGAGGTGGCGCGCACCGGCGTTGCTGCCATCACACGCGGCGCGGCGGCGATGTAGGACCCGGGCGGGGAGGCGGCGGCCTGCCTTTGTTACCTCATTGGGTTTCGCGGGTGATTCAAGATTGAGGGGCGGGCATGGCGGTCACGGATGAGGGATTGCGCGGCAGACTGAAGCAGCTCTATTTCGGCTCTAGCCCGACATCCCGGCGCTTTCGGTTCGCCAGCCTTGTATTCGAGCTCTGCCTCGTTTGCTTTTTCATCGCGACATCGTTCGCGACCGGCGAAAGCTGGGTCGTCCATGCCGAATTGGCGATCGGAATTGTTTTAACGGCGGATTTTCTTATCCGCTGGTGGCTGACGGACCCGCCATCGGCATATTTCCGCCGGGTATCAACCTGGACCGATCTCGTCGTGCTCGGGACGCTGTTCGTGCCAGCCTTCACCCAAACTCTACTTTTCCTGCGTGTTCTGCGCGCTGTCAGGCTGTTCCGTTCCTATAATATTCTCCGCGAAATCTATGACCAATATACGTTCGTCAGACAGTACAGGGATGCCATTCAAGCCTCGCTGAATCTGCTGGTCTTCGTCTTTGTCATGTCCGCCGCCGTCTATGTTCTGGAGGCACAGCGGCATCCCGGCATTCAGAATTTCGTCGATGCGCTGTATTTTACAGTGTCGACGCTTTCCACGACCGGCTTCGGCGACATCGTCTTCAAAGACATGCTCGGCCGCCTGCTGTCGATTTTCATCATGCTGGTTGGGGTGGGGCTGTTCCTGCGGCTGATCCAGACGATCTTCCGGCCCGCTAAAGTGGATTATGAATGTCCAGATCTGCGGCCTTACCCGGCATGAGCCCGATGCGGTCCATTGCAAACATTGCGGCCGGCTTCTGCATATTCAAAGAGAAGGTGCCGACTAGTCCTTCTCGCATTGTCAATATTTTTCGTGACGCAAGGCGTCAGATTTCAACTCAAGCGTGCATAATCAACACATAATTCCCGAAACGGTCCTCGAAAACCTAGCATTGCCATATTTGCGGAGCATATGATGACTGCATCCGCGCGCCGTCGAACAGGGGTTTGTTCCGTACGCGCTTCGCCGCTTGCGGCCGGGCAGGGTGAGATATCGTCTTCCCGTCGCTTGCGAGCCTGACGGTCCCGGCTCATATCGGGGCTGCCCTGTCCTGTTGCGTTTTCAAGTTGAAGATCGTTGCGCAAGCGCATGTTCCGCGCCGAAGGCTTGTTGCCCTCGGCTCGCGGAATGAGAAGGATTTTGGGATATGAGACGCTTTTATCCGCAGCTGTTCGCGATCGGCCTATGTGTGGCCGGCCCCGTGGTGGCCGCCGATCTTGGAGGCGAGTGCTGCGGCGACCTTCAGCAGCGCGTAGCCGAGCTGGAAGTGGCGTCCGCCCGCAAAGGCAACCGCGCGGTTTCGCTGACTGTCTCCGGCGAGGTCGCCCGCGCCATGCTAATCTGGGACGACGGCATCGGGTCCGACAGCTATATCATCGACAATCCGGCGCAGGGAGAATCCTCGAAGCTCGGCTTTGCCGGTCAAGGCCGCCTGTCGCAGCAATGGATGACCGGCTTTGTCATTGAACTCGGCTTCACGGACGCCTCATCGCTGTTCGTCGACCAGGTCAATGACGATGGGCCGGGCGAAACCGCGTTCGAGCTGCGGCTCGCCAATTGGTATATCGAGAGCGAGCGGCTCGGCCGCTTGACTGAGGGCCAGCAAGGCTCGGCGACCGCCGGCATAATCACCATCGATTTGACACGCGCCAAGACCGACCCCGTCGTCTGGCATAATCGCTCCTTCGGCATCCGCGGCACGGATGGCGACTATACCGGTCTGACCTGGGGCAATGTCGCTTGGGGTCTGGAAGGCTATAAGGGAGACTTCCTCCGCTACGACAGCCCGGTGTTCTATGGGTTCGCCGCCTCGGCGGCCTGGGGGGAGAACGATAGTGCCGACGTTGCGCTGCGCTTCCAGAAAGAGCTGGATTCGGTGCGCATAGCGGCGGGCGCGGGCTATCTCCGGGTCGGCGACAACACCACCGTCAGCTTCTATCCGAGCGAAACCAAGATCGCCAGCGGCTCGATCTCGGTCCTGCATGTGCCCACGGGACTGTTCGGAAACGTCGCCGCGGGGCGGATCGAAATATCCCGCGATGCACTTGACGGACCGGTCAATCCGGATGACGGGCTCGATGTGGATGGCGCAGGCGGGTTTCGAAAAGCGCTTCACCGCTTACGGCGCCACGACGCGCTACGGCGAATATGGCCGGTACAACGACGTGCTGCTCGGCTATGCGGGCTTTACCGGGGACGGCACACTGCCGGCCTCGGTCGCGTCGGACGACATCGCCGGAACCGAAGTGTCACGCTGGGGCTTCGGAGCGGTGCAGCAATTGGATGCGGCCTCGATGGAAATGGATGCGGTCCTCAATCATTTCGATGCGGAAATCCGCACCGCGCAGACGGGCAACACCGCGACCGAACCGTGGTATGGCGAGGTGATCGGCTCGTGGCTGAAATTTTAGGGGTTAGGGGCGGCGCGACAGAAAATTGAGTACGCCCTTTTTATAACTCAGGTCGCCGACGCTCTTCATGTGGTCCCGGCCGACGATTTCCAGGAACTCCGCCCCTGGGATCATCGCCGCGAGCTCCGCGCCGGATCCGCCAATCGCATCGTCCGTCCCCACGGCGACCAGCACTGGCACCTTGATGCCGGCGAGCTGTTCGGGCGTGACCTTGTCGCGCAACGACCGCATGCAGGCGGCAAGCGCGCGGCGGTCGCTTCGCGTCTGTTCGGCGAACACCCGGAAGGCGCGTGCGTCGTCATCCTGGATGGCCTCGGCATTGGGCGTTTCGAGCGCGGCGGCGATCGGCTCAACCTCGCCAGCACCTTTGACCATGTGGATGCCCAATCCCGCGAAAATCACGCTTCGCACCCGCTCAGGATGGGCGAAGGTGAGAAAGGCCGCGATACGAGCGCCCATGGAGAAGCCCATCACATCCGCGCGGGCGATGCCGAGATGGTCGAGCAGCCGCCGCGCATCCTCGGCCATGACAGGGGCGCCGTAATCGGCCAGCTCATAAAGCTTTTCGCTCTGGCCGTGACCGCGATTATCGAAGGCGATGACACGGAACCCCGCGCCGTTCAGCGTTTTGATCCAATTCGTATTGCGCCAATTGACCGTGCTATTAGAGGCAAAACCGTGAATGAGAAGGATCGGATCGCCCTGGCCCTCGTCAAGGTACGAGATGCTGACGCCGTCCGAATCAAGTCGCTGCATAAGGCCCCCTTGGCCAACTACGGATAGGATTAACAGGCTGTCTTAGCGCTGGTTGCGGCCGTTCCGCAAGTCTGCCAGATTCCCATGCAAATTGCGCGCGCAAGTCATTGGTGGGTCACGGTTTGCGCTCGTTTTAATGAATTCATTTTTGATTGAGGAGGACGATCATGACCAAATCTCCGGCTAAGACAAAAGGCGAAACTGCTGGTGGCGCAAAGGCCGCCGAAGCGAAGATCCACCGTGGCGGCTGTCACTGCGGCAAAGTGCGCTACGAAATGACCGCCGATGTCGCGAAGGTCGTGTCCTGCAATTGTTCGATCTGCATGAAGAGCGGCGCACTTTTGACCTTCATTCCGGCGACCCAGTTCGAGATTAAGAGCGGTGAGGAGGACCTCATCGACTATCAGTTCAACAAGCACGCCATCCACCATATGGTCTGTCCCGATTGCGGCATCAAATCGTTCGCGAGGGCGACAGATCCGAATGGCGTTCCGTCAGTCGCGGTGAATGTGCGCTGCCTCGACGATATCGATCTCAAGGCGCTGACGATCATCGAGTTCGACGGCAGAAGCCGCTAACCTTGACCATCATCCGTGATGAAGGCGAGGCGGGCGGCGGTGGCGGCGCTCGGCTCACCTTCAATCCGCCGATAGAAGCAGGAGCGGCGCCCGGTATGGCAGGCTGCCTTGTCGCCGCCGATTTCGACGCGCAGCAGCACGCAATCCTGGTCGCAATCGGTGCGTATTTCTAGAACACGCAGAATATTGCCGCTGGTCTCGCCCTTGCGCCACAATGCGCCGCGCGAGCGGCTCCAGAAATGCGCCTCGCCGGTTTCGAGCGTACGGGCCAGCGCATTGTCGTTCATGAATGCCAGCATCAGCACTTCGCCGCTCGCTGCGTCCGTGACGATGGCCGCCATCAGCCCGTTCGCATCGAAGCGGGGCGTGAAGCTGAGCCCGCTTTCAAGCTCGGCCTTAGACGGTGCGGCAGGTGCGGCGCTCATCAACAGCTCAGCCGGACATGATGCGCGGACCCTGGATCATGCGCATGAACCGGTCGCGGTAATCGGCGCTTTCGGCAAAAATCCCGGTGAAGCGTGTGGTGATCGTGGAGGCGTTCGGCTTATGCACGCCGCGCGTCGTCATGCATTGATGCAGCGCGTCGATCAGAATGGCGACGCCGCGCGGCTTCAGCGCATTGTCGATGGCCTCGGCGATCTGGGCCGTCATCGTTTCCTGCGTTTGCAGGCGCTTGGCAAAAATGTCGATCACACGCGCAAGCTTCGAAATGCCGACAACCCGGCTTTGCGGCAGATAGGCGACGTGCGCGACGCCGAGAATCGGCAGCATGTGATGCTCGCAATGCGACTCCAGCCGGATGTCGCGCACCATGACGAGATCGTCATAGCCATGCACGTCCTCAAATGTCCGCGACAGCACGTCGTGAGGATCCAGGCTGTAGCCGGCGAAAAATTCCTCGTACGACTCCACCACCCGGCCCGGAGTGTCCTTCAGGCCTTCGCGGGCCGGATTGTCCCCTGCATAGCGGATCAATATACGGACCGCAGCCTCGGCCTCGGCGCGTGTCGGGACGGCCTCCTTTTTATCCTTTGGCGCCTTGTTCGTCCGGCCATTCCGCGCGCGGCCCTCATCGGAGAGTGCGTCCATCAATTTGCCTTGTGATTAGGTCATCCGACCGGCTGGGATTCGCCGCCCATTCTAAATGCTATTTGGCCAACCAGCCAGATTTCAGCGCCGATTGCATCGTCTTGCGGCTTTTGGATCATTTGCCAGGCCTTTAGCGGCTTACTACATATAAGGCACGGTGTTAAGGCGTCGGGGCGCGGTTTGCGTAGTGCGACAACTGATATAATCTTAGGCACATGCCGCTTCAAGGAAGCGGCGGCGAGCGGTATCGGACTTATGGTTAATCTGGACGACATCTATAACGACAAAATTCTCGAACTTGCGGCGAATATTCCGCATACGGCACGGCTTGCCTCGCCCGATGCGACGGCGCGCGCACATTCCAAGCTCTGCGGTTCGCGCATCCTGGTGGATCTGAGCATGGACGGCGATGTGGTGACCGGCTACGGCCAGGATGTTAAGGCGTGCCTGCTCGGCCAGAGTTCCGCCGCGGTCATGGGGCAGCACATCGTCGGCGCGACCGCGAGCGAGCTGCGCGAAGTCGGAGGGCAGATGCGGCGGATGCTGAAGGAAGGCGGCGAGCCCCCAGCCGGCGTCTGGGCCGATCTCGCGGTGCTGGAACCGGTGCGGGATTATCGGGCACGGCATGCGTCCACGCTCCTCGTCTTCGATGCGGTGGAGGATGCCATCGGCCAGATCGAGGCGAAGCGGCGCAATGCGGCCGAGCCGGTCCAATAGGGCGCGGCGGGGATCGCCACCACAGCGCCGCATGGCTAAGACTTCAGCGGTACCCAGATCTCGATATCCCCGCTGTTGGTGGCTGGGTCGAATTTCTCGCCATAGCGTTCGATCAACTTCGGCTGGTCGGCAAGTTCGTGGCCCGAAGCCGGCAGCCAATCGCGATAGGCTGCGTCTGCCGTCTGCCACAGCGTCGAAACATCGCCATGATGCGCAAAGATGGCGTATTTCAGCGCGGGAAGGGTGATCTGCTTCAAATCGCCGTTTAGGGTAGGCGCGCCGGAGACCTCTACGCCAGTCATATATTCGAACCCTCCAGGCGCATCGAACATGATCCCGTAAGCGACTCTCGATGCCTGTCCGGGAATGTTTCCGACATGGGGAGCAAAACGCTTCCACTGATCCGGAATCGCGCTTCTCTCTTGCTGCGCATAGGTCTTGCTGATGCCCACAATCTGCATAGGCGTGCCATCCACAAGGCGGGGCGCTTCGACTTTGCTGTCTGCATTCGTCATCTTCACACTCCTATTGGTCAGGTGCCGTAGCTCAATTGCGGACGCCAATGCGCGCCGCGTCCGTTGGGAGTCAGATCGAGAATGTTCCAGAGCGGCCACATCGCATCCACATGCCGGGGGTCCTGTCCCGGTTCCGGCTCGACAAAGAACAACTCGCCGCAATAGCTATGCCGTATCGTGCCGTTGCTGCGCGAAAACACGTTGACGAGCGGAAACTCCGATCCAAACTCGGTCGCCGCGTGGTAGTCGCGGCTGTAGCTATTGCCCTGCGACGAGATCAGACGCAGGTGCCTCCAGCCTCGCTCGTCCGCGAACGCGGTCAGGCGCTCGATCGGCGATCCGGCAACGACCACGAAGCCGACACGCTCACGAATGTCCGCCATCTGCCCGTCGAGGCCGCTCAGCACCGATGTACATGACGGGCAAGGGCGCTCGCGCTGCGGGCCGAACATGAAGCTATAGGCCACGATCGTGTCATAACCCCCGAACAGCTCGGACAGTTTCACCGGACCGCCAGCACCCTCGAACTGATAGTCCTGCACCACGCCGCCGGGAGGCAGCACCCGGCGTTGGGCGGCGACACGCTCGATCTGGCGGCGCAGCGCGATTTCCTCCTGGAGTAGCGCGTTGCGCGCGGCGCGATACTCCGCGCTCTCTCCCGGAAAGCGCAGATTGTGCAGCGGCTCCGTTTCGGTTGCTGCCTGCGAGCCGTTGCCGCCCAACGCATCGAGATAGGCAGCGAGCCTGTCGAGCGACTGGCTCCAGCCGGCCTCATGCCCATCGCGGGCAGATTTGTCGAAAAACTGCTCGTGAAACAGCGTCAGCAGAGTGCCTTCGCCGTCCGGCTCGCAGGTGATCGTGACCAGCGACTGGCGCTCCGGCGTCGAGCGCCAGGCCCAGGTGAAGACCAGCTTTTGGTCGGGCACCACTTCGCGAAACTTTCCCCCGACCCCGTGTTCCTCGCCGTCCGGCGTTCGGAAGACGACGTGGAAGCGTCCGCCGCGCCGCGGATCGGTTTCCGCATTAAGCACCTCGGTGCCCGCGGGTCCCCACCAGCACAGAATCTGCTCGGGGTCGGTCCAGGCGCGATAAACTCTGGCAGGGGTGGCCTTCAGCCGCCGTTTCAGCGTGAGGCTGGGTTTGGTTCGGGTCATTGATCTTTCTCCACAAAGGCAGCCAGCCTATCCAGGCGTTCGGACCAGAAGCGCTCATAGCGTTCCAGCCATTCCACCGCCGCTTCCATCGGCGCGGCGTTGATGCGGCACGTCACGGTGCGGCCCTGTTTGCTTCGCGTGATCAGCCCGGCATCGGCGAGCACGTCGAGGTGCTTCATGATCGCCGGGAGCGACATGGGGAATGGTCGCGCCAAGTCGCTGACCGACACGCCCGCATGCTCACCAAGCTGAGCGATGATGGCGCGCCGCGTCGGGTCCGCCAGGGCAGCGAATGTGCTGTCCAGATGCATGTTGAATCCTTAACCGTTCAGTTAAGCATTTAGATGCGGCGATTGACGCTGTCAAGTCTTACGCTGATCTCGGTGGGAATCCGGCGCGCGGTGTCGGGGTGCTATCGCGCGGATGCGATTTCGTCCAACAGCTGGGTCAGTTCTTCGGGCGCGGTGACATGCGGATTGTGACTGGCATCCAGCTCGTAATAGCGCCAGCCCGGCTCGGATTTCGCCCGCGCGGTGAATTGGCCGAAGACGTCGCCGGGTGCGGTACGGGTGCAATAGATGTAGTTTCGGGGCAGGGTTGTTTCGCCGCGCGTCAGCTGCAAAGCTTGGGCGAATGTGCGGATCGGCTGCGGATGGCGTCGAGGGGTTGTCCAGGCCAGGTCGGGTTCGGGCGTATCGGGCGGCATGGAAATTGGCGGAATGCCCCAGCCGCCGCCCGTGGTTGCCGCGCCTTTCTCCATATGCTCGCGCGCGCTGGCGCTGAGCAGATCGAAGGCCGATTGACCATCGCGCGGGACGAAGGCGTCGAGATAGATGATCTGGGTGATCCGCTCAGGAGCACGGTCGGCGACGCCCGTCGCAACCATGCCGCCATAGCTGTGGCCGATGAGGTGAACCGCGTTCAAATCCTCGTAATGAAGCACCGCGAGCACGTCGCGGATCTGGGCTTCGAGATCGATGTCGGGATGGGCGAGGTGGAAGCGCTCGCCCTGGCCGGTATAGCTCGGCGTGAACAGCTCATGCCCGGCGGCGCGCAGCAGGGGACGGACCTTGCGCCAGCTGAACCCGGCGGACCAGGCGCCGTGCGCGACGAGGAAAACTGCCACCGCGTTCGTTCCGCCTATTCCAACGCAGCCTTCAGGGCCGCTACCAGAAGGTTCTGCTGGAACGGCTTCAGCACTTGTGGCGCCGAATCGAATCCCGACCTGATCCCGCCGGCGCCATAGCCAGTGGAGAAAATGAACGGAATGCCGCGCCTTTGAAGGATCTCGGCGACCGGATAGACTTCCTCGCCATTAAGATTGACATCCAGGATGGCGAGATCGAAATCTGCCCGACTGGCAAGATCGATGCCGGCGTTCAGCGAATTGGCGACGCCTTCGACTTCCAACCCGGCGTCAGCAACCATGTCCTGCAGCATCATCGCGATGAGCATTTCATCTTCGACAATCAGCACCCGGCGCGCCGATGGGGTGTTGGCCATCTAAGCAAACTCCATCCGTAGACTTCGCAAGTGACCTATGGGTGAAGAAGATACACTTTGCACCACCCTTGGCAAGCGGCACCTCACTTTGCCACAGGAACGGCAATGCCGCCGCATTTCAGCGGAGTGGGGACAAGCGGGCAGGGGATGGGAAGCCGGTTGCGCCCGCTCCATCCTGGGTGACTGGCAGCGTTCACCTCCATTATGGGCGAGACACTGACGCAATTGCTCGCGAAAGCTGCAATTCGCGACGCTCCCCTGAGCATAGATGAAGAATTGCTATCAGCCCCGTTTGGTAACGGTTCAGCGAGGACCTGCCACTATGTGCCCGTGCCGAGGAGGAGAGGAAAAGCCATGCGAAAATTCATTCTGGGACTTTTGATCGCAGCTTCTTTTGCCCTGACGGGCGTTTCGGTTGCCTCGGCTGCGCCGATCGCTCCCGGCCTGACGGACGGCGGTGCAAAAATCGAAACACTTGTTCAGAAAACAGCCTCCAGCGACTACTGCGCCTACCTTCGCTACAAGTGCAACAACAAGGGGCGGCTCGGCGAAGAAGGCGATGGCAATTGTCGCCGGTATCGAAGCGAATGCGGACAAATAAGCTATTGCGAACGCCTCCGCCGCGCCTGCGTCTATAAGGAAGAGCGCGGGGAAGTCGGCGAGGGCAATTGCCGCAGATACCGTAACGAGTGTGGCCGCGGGCGGGACTGGTAGGTCGCGCTTGTCATGCTTAGGGAAGGCGATATTCGGCACACGAATATGGCCTTCCCACATCGTTGGCCGCTAAAAAACTTATCGACCGTCTTTGCAGTCAAGCGGGCGCGGCCCTGCGAAGGCTTTCGTGCTGACCGGCGCGCCATCGACTGGCCGCTTCATTGCCACGGTCCGTCACGTCAATGGCCTGGAAAACCCATCAGCCCTGTTGTATGCACATCGGGCAAATACCTCCGCCTCGCCAGGGTGCCGCCGCATGACGCTGCAGGATGCAACGCGCTTCAGACTGCCCACGGCATGGCGGGTCGAGAGCGGTGCGAAAGGCCTGGGCATTGCTGGCGCTCGCGTTGGGGCCCCTCTTTCTGGCCGCTTGGCAACTGAAGCCGCTCTATGCCGACAATCAGAATACCAAGTTCCTGCACGCGCTGGCGAATGCGGGGGTTGGTTTTCTTCGGGAGGATTGGCTGGCGCACACAAAGGACGGCCTGCCGCTGTTCACCGCCCTGCTGGAAGCCATATTGCGGACGGTCGGTCCAATCGGATTCTACCTCGCCTGCGCCGCCACCTACGCCATCTTCCTGTTCTGCGCGCTGTTGATCTACCGGCGAATAACCGAGCCGCGCAAGGTTCCACCGTACGCACTGCCCGTGTTTCTCGGACTGCTCTTCACCATCGCCATGCTAACCGACGTGCAGCAGGTCGTTTTTTCGGGGTTTTCAGAGCAATATATATTGGGAGGCTATTTCCAAAGCGCCGATTTCGGCGTGTTTCTCATCGCTGCGGTGCTGTTTTTCGAGAAGCAGTCGTTGTCCGCCGCAATGGCGTGCATCGTGATCGCCGCCTCGATGCATCCGGGTTACGTTGCGCCCGGGGCCGTCCTGATCGGCAGCTTCCTGGTCTATGAACTGACCCAGCCGAGCACGAAGCCGGGGGAAAAATTTGTCGCGGTGGCAAGTTCGGCCATCGGCCTCATGGTCTTATTGTGGATGGCATTCGCCCTGAAACAGCTCTTCGCCGCGACCGATCCGCAAACCCAGCTGGAGGCGCATCGGATTTTGACGGCAGTGAGAATCCCGCGCCACGCCGATCCTTGGCACTGGTTCAACCAGAACGTCGTTCTACAATTCGCATTGTGCGCTGCCGCCGCGCGGCTCCTGCCGCCTGGACGCCTCCGTTTTGTCATCCGCTTCGGCCTTGCCGCGCTTGCGATTTTCACGCTCGTCGCGTTCCTGCCCGGCATGGAAACCTATCGGCTCGTCGCCCCCTGGCGGATTTCCGTGGTGCTGGTCCCCCTGGCGACCATCGCGCTTTGCGCTATCGCGATCATGCGGCTGAACGAAGCCGGCAAGTTTCCTTCCGCACGGCGACGGGCGTTCGCCCTGGGCGGCTGGGCCGCGGTTCTGTTTTGCACGGCGGTCGGCTCGGCCTTCACGGCGGTCAAGTTTCTGAAACCCGAGCCAGCCTATGTCGGCTTCGTGCGTGGCGCTCTGGCATCTGGCCAGCACTATCTTACGCCGCCATCGCTGCGTGAATTCAGGCTCGCGACGGGCGTCCCGCAATATGTGACTTTCAAAAGCCATCCCTATCAGGACGTGGAAGTTCTTGAGTGGCAGCGAAGGTTGACGGTCGCGCAGGAGCTCTATGCAGCGCAGCGCATGGACTGTGAAGCGCTGCAGCGTCTCGCCGTGGAAGAAGCCGTAACGCATGTTCTGGTCACAGGCCACCGCCCCGCCGTTTCCTGCCCCTTCGCTTCGAAGGCGTTTGAAGACGGAGATGCGACAATCTTCAGCCTGGGCAAAACGAAGCTCACGGCAGCCGGATCTCGGTAGGCCTCGACAGCAGAAGCAAAACACATAGAGGTCACCGGCGCTGGCCAAGCCGCCGCCAGTCCTCTAAACCTATACGCCGAGCAAACAAGGGAAACGGCGCATGGCGAACGTAATTCGGGTACATGCCTATGGTGGACCTGAGGCTTTGACATGGGAGAGCGTCGACATACCCTCGCCCGGACCGGGTGAGGCAAAGATCCGGCACAGCCATATTGGCCTCAATTTCATCGACACCTATCATCGCAACGGCCTCTACAAGCAGCCGCAGCTGCCTTTCGTGCTCGGCACGGAGGGCGCGGGCGAGGTGATCGAGGTCGGCGCCGGCGTCACCGAGGTCGCGCCCGGCGACCGGGTCGCCTATGCCAGCGTCATCGGCGCCTATGCCGAGGAGCGGCTGATTCCCGCCAGCCGCCTGGTGAAGCTGCCGGACGGCATCGACAGCAAGACGGCCGCCGCCATGATGCTGCAAGGCATGACCGTGCAATATCTGCTGCGCCGGACCTATCGGGTCGGGCCGGAAACCACCATGCTGCTGCATGCTGCGGCGGGCGGGATCGGCCTGATCGCGTCGCAATGGGGCAGGCATCTGGGAGCGACGGTCATCGGTACGGTCGGGTCGGATGAGAAGGCGGCGCTGGCCAGAAACGCCGGCTGCGCACATGTCATCAACACCAGGACGGAGAATTTCGTCGAGCGCGTCAAGGAGATCACGGGAGGGCGGGGCGTCGACGTCGTCTATGACGGGGTCGGCAAGGACACGTTCCCGGCCTCGCTCGATTGCCTGAAACCGCTCGGCATGTGGGTCAGTTTCGGCAATTCTTCCGGGCCGGTGCCGCCTTTCGAGCTCAGCTTCTGTCGCAGAAAGGCTCGCTTTTCGCCACCCGCCCGACGCTCAACCATTATATCGCGACGCGGGCCGATCTCCTGGCGACGGCACAGGATTTGTTCGACGTGGTCGAGCAGGGCCACGTAAAGATCGCGGTCAACCAGACCTATGCGCTGAAGGACACCGCCGACGCACATCGTGATCTGGAAGCGCGCAAAACCACCGGCTCGACCGTGCTCATGCCTGACCGGGTGATACGCCCCACGCCGGCTCGCGAAAGCTCATAGGTGAGGGCGGGGTGCTTGAGCGGGCACATGGCGATGCCGGAGTGTCGCAAGGGGAAAGAACCGGCGGCCTTTACAGCCTAGGCGGCGTGCTGCTCGCTGCGGGGCTTTATTCGGCCCTGCACATCACCGCGCGGCTGATCGCTTCCGGCAATCTGGGCGAGGACGATCCGCTCGACGCGATTCTCACCCAGACGCTCGCGCTGGGCTATGTCCCCGGCCAGCCGCCGCTCTATGACTGGGCCTTGTGGCTCATCGAGCAAGTGGCCGGGCCGGGCGCGCTGCCGTTTCAGCTGCTGAAATACGGCCTGCTCACCGCCACTTGCGGGTTCATCTTCCTCGCGGCGCGCCGGGTGATGCGAGGGGATGCGTTCTGGGCCTTTCTGTCGGTGGAGGCGCTGGCGCTGATCTATCAGATCAGCTGGCGGTTTCACGAAGGCTTCACCCACGCGGTCGGCGCGATGTGCGCGGTCGCCGCCACCTTCTGGGCGCTGCTGCGGCTGATCGAGCGGCGCGGTACGGCCGATTTCGCGCTATTCGGCCTGTGCGTCGGGCTCGGCGGCGCTGACGGTGAAGCCCTATTGGGTGTATCTTGCCGCGCTGATCGCGGCGGCGATGCTCCAGCCAGCAATCAGGCGGATTCTGCTTCAGCCGAGTGCCGGCGTGGCACTGGCGGTTGCGGCATTGGTCGCGGGGCCGCATTTTGTCTGGCTGGCGGGCACGACCGAGGGTCTTGCGGCGATGCTGCCATGGTTCGCCGCGGACAGTGTCGGCGAGCATGTTCGGCTGGCGCTCGTCCGGCGTGCGGCGGGCCTTCACCGAGCCGGTGATGTATCTGGCGCCGCTGATCTTCCTCTATCCGCTATTCTTCCCAGGCTGGTTGGCGTCCGTGCGCCGGACGCTGCGCCTGAAGCCGAACGCCTCCGTCGAGCCCGATTATGAGCAGCTTCTCCTGCATCTCACGCTCATCAATCTTGGGGCGCTGATCGCCGGTGCTCTGCTTTTCGGCATCCAGCGCTACCCGGTGCATGCGCTGATGCCGATGTTTCTGCTGACCTCGGTCTGGCTGACAGCGCAGGCGCGGAACGCCGCCCCTGATCCCCGTCAGGTTCGCCGTTTCGTCGTCATGGCGGCGTCGGTAGCGGTCTTCGCCTTCTTCGCCAGGGCGGCGAACATGTATGTGCTGGAGCCGGTGTGTAATATCTGCCGCTGGGGTGTTCCTTATGCAGCGCTTGCGGACGAGATGAAACGGCAAGGATTCGAGCAAGGGCGGATTGTTGTGTTCGAGGAAGAACTGGGGGGGAATTTGCGCCGCTTCTTCCCCGAGGCGCGTATCGAGCTGGCGGGGAACCCGCGCTACGTCCCGGCCGCGGCGCCATCTCCGGCGGGCAAAACCGTGCTCGTTTGGTCCGCCGGACGCGATCCGCGTGACGCGGCGACGCGTTTCCAATCGCTCGTGCCTCTGGCGACGGGTCAGCTTCTGGCGAATTCGGTCAAGCTCGACGTTCCCCGGCGCGGTCATCTATGGAAGCCGGATGGATACCGCACCTCGTCGTGGCGGCTGTTCATCGCCAATTGAACGGCTGAGCGCGAAGCTTGGCAGAATATTAAGTATCACTAAGTGGAAATTACTCCGATAATACTACGGAATTAACGGCATAGGGGATATTGCTGCCCCTCGATTTACAGAATTTTCGCGATGCCATGGCAAGCTGATCCTGTCCTGATCGGAGAGGGTTGGCTAAAGCATCCCTCCAATAGCGTATTAAGTTTGTGGGAACGCGTACATGGTTGAGAGTTGCCTCGAGAAGAACAGCGGGCCGGAGGCCGGCGAGAAGCAGGAGGACGCTGATGCGTTCTTCGTACTTGGCATTCGCTATTCGACCGGGCGGGACGTCGAGCACGATCTCGTCGCAGCGCACAAATGGTTCAACCTCGCCGCGATGATGGGCCACGAGGAAGCGCGCCACAGCCGCGCCGAGCTATCGCGCGAAATGCCCGCCGATCGGATTGCCGAGGCTCAGCGCATGGCGCGTGCGTGGCTGGCCAATCGGGCCGCGAGCCGGCAACAGGGTGCGGACGCTTCCAAAGCCGCAGCGGCGGCGCGGCCGATCTACGTGCGGCGGCGCGCGCAGGCGATACGCAGCGCCATGTCCTTCAGCCGCGTGAATGCGGAAGTTTCATAGCCGGATTGCGCCTCCACATGCGCCGCCGGAGGGTGGCCAGCGTCAGCGCGCCGAGGCGAGGAACCGCTGAAACGCACCGTTCTTCCGTAGGATCGCGCCGGCCGAATCGAGCAGCAAGTCGACATTCTGCTTCTCGATCTTGAAGCGGGTCGGAATGCTCTCCAGCTTGGCCCGCACGGTTGGATCGGGCATCTGGTCGAACGTTACCTTGACGACATGGAAGCTCACATCGCGGCAGTTCCACGGGCTGTCGCTGCCGGTCAGCGCGCGCACCCGTTCAGGCGGCAGCTTGCAGCGCCAATCCACCAATTCCTTATTCCAGTTTCGGAGCTGCGCGGAGAATGTGTCATAGGTGTTGCGCACATTGGCGTCCACGGCGGTATCGGCCACGGCCTGGATCACATCGCTGGCGTTCGTCTTGACGTTCTTGGCCCAGTCGCCGCCCGGCGGACGTCCCGCGTCGACCACCACGAACAGAAGGCGCTTCATCTTCACCGCTTCCCGCTCGCTCATCGGCTCATAGGGCTGGCTCGCCCCCAGGCGCTCGATCAGCAGACCGGTCAGGCCGAGATTGTCGGTAAGCCCGCCATCGAGCAGCTTCACGAATTTGACGTCGGTGCGGTCGCGGTAGCGCTGAATAGTCTCGGCATTGGCACGCAGCACCGAAGGCGCGTTCGGGTTTTCCAGCGCGCGATTTGCCCATGGCGGCATCGAATATTGGCAACGATCGGCGAAATTCGTCATAACCACAGGCGCAAAGACGAGGGGCACCGCTGCCGACGCCGCCACGGCCTCGGAGAGCGGGAAGGTGCTGATATCGCTGCAAAGCGAGGCAAATGTCGTTTGGTTGAAGACAAAGGGCGTGCGGTTGTAGATATCCGAGGCATTTATCCACAAGACGGGCCGCGCGCGCTTGAATACGTCGCGATAGGTGGCGTTGTGGAACAGGTTCTCATCCAGCCAGCTTTGCAGCCCGGTCGAGTCGTTGACGCCGCCATTGTCGGACAGGCGCACGATGTTGGAGAGCGAAACCGAGGTCCGCAGCGAGGATTCCGCGTCCTTGAGCAGGAATTTCGGCTCGAAATCCTTTAGGATCGCATTGCCCTTCAGGGCGAAATAGGCCGCAGTCACCGAGCCGCCCGATACGCTGGAAACCAGATCGACCTGGTCGATCAGCGGCGATTGGCGGCCCTCGCTGGCGATCTGGGTGCGGGCCAGCTCACGCAGCACTCCGTAGGCGAACGCCGCCGCGCGGGTGCCGCCGCCGGAAAAGCTGAGGCCGACAACCGTATCCTCGAAATTGCCGCCCGGAATGTCGAGACCGGCGGACGCTTCGCCCGGCCCGGCGAGCGCGGCGTTGATCGGCCCGTTGCGGATCGAAGTCCCGCAGCCCCCCTGCATGGCCGCCATCGCAAGAAGCATGGCGCCGGCCAGAAGGCGAAACGAACCGCCCGCTCGCAGGGGCACCGAATCCCCCAGAGTTGCAGCCGCGGTCTCGCTAGCTGACATCGCAATGTTCCCTTATCTGCTTTTTAGAATCAGCCCGGCATTGCCAGCGCACCTACCGGCCTTAACAGTCGTTTAAGGCAGACCCAAGACATTTCAGTGTCTTCTTGGTTGCGTTGCCGATCGCATTTCCCGCGCCTTTTATCGCATCGGTGGTCACGCTGCCTGCTTTGCTGGCTGCGTTCCCGATGTTTTCCCCGGCATTTTTCGCGCTCTTTGCGGACGCTCTTACGGTGTCCTTGGTAAACTCGCCGAGGGTGGCTGGCTCGCCATTCGGGGTGCGGTTCTGCGCGCTTTCGCCGCTGGCCCCGGCGGATGTGCCGAAGTTCTCGTCGTAGACATAGCTCACGGACAGACCGCCGCAATTCGTGACGCCGCGTTGTACACCGCAGGTTTCATGCGCATGTTCGCTCGCGATCCTGGACACGCAGAACAGGCCCACGGCCTGATTGGGTATCGGCTCGTCCGCCGTCGCCTCGCAGCGATAGACCTGTTCCGGACTGGAGCATTGTACGCAGGCGACCTGCGCCAAAGCCGCCGAGCCTGTCAAAAGAGCGAGGCACACCGCTGCGGCGGGCCAGATATCTTTCCCAAGCTGGCGGCCGATGTGCTTCAATGTTGTACCCATCGGCATAGCTTCATGCGGCCTTATGGCAATTTCATGGGAGTTTGGCGAAATCCTCAGATGTCCGACGCTTTCCCCTCGCGGTTCGCAACGCTACATTAACGACCGCAGCTAATTCCCTGAGATCATAGGGCTAATCAACCCATTTCCTTCGGCAGGGCAATGGATAATTTTGCGGAGCAGCCATGAACGGCTCCCTTTTGCAATTCCTGGTATTTCTTGCCGCGGCGGCAATCGCCGCGCCGCTCGGCCGCCGCTGCCATATCGGCTCTATCCTTGGCTATCTGCTGGCGGGCATCGTCATCAGCGCGACCGGTCTAGCCGGGATGCTCGGCGATCCGACCGAATTGCGCCATACCGCCGAGCTCGGCGTCGCCATGTTTCTGTTTCTCGTCGGACTGGAGCTGCGTCCCAAGCGTCTATGGTCGATGCGCCATTCGGTGTTCGGAGCCGGCGGCGCCCAGGTGCTGCTTACCGTGAGCGCCTTCACCCTGGTGGCGCTCTATGGCGGCCTTGATTTCGGCCCGTCCTTGCTGATCGGCTTGGCGCTGTCCCTGTCTTCCACGGCCTTCGCGCTGCAGACGCTGGAGGAAAGGCGCGAGCTGAAAACCCGTCATGGCCGGTTGTCTTTCTCGATCCTGCTGTTCCAGGACATGGCCGCGATCCCGATGATCGCCATGGTGCCGTTTCTGGCGCTGAAGGACACCGGCTCCGGCGTGACCATTGCCGGCGCGCTGCAAGGCATCCTCGCCTTTGCCTGCATCATCTTTGCCGGGCGATACGTGCTCAATCCGATCTATCGCATCATCGCCTCCACGGGCGTGCGCGAAGCGATGACGGCGAGCGCACTGCTGACCATCCTGGGTGTCGTGTATCTGATGGACCGGATCGGGCTTTCCGCCTCGCTTGGCGCGTTCCTTGCGGGGGTTCTCCTGGCCGATTCTGAATACCGGCATCAGATCGAATCCGATATCGCGCCGTTTGAAGGCCTGTTGCTGGGGCTGTTCTTCATGACGGTCGGCATGTCGCTCAATGTCGATTTGATCGTCACCCAGCCCGGCGTCATCATCTTTGCGGTGGCCATCATTACCCTGATCAAGATGGTGATCCTCTATTTCGTCGGACGCTGGCAAGACCTGGGGATCCGATCCGCGCGGCGGCTGGCGATCGTGCTGTCGCAAGGCGGCGAGTTTGGCTTCGTCATTCTCGCCGCAGCCGCGTCGGGCGCCGTGATCGGCCGGAATCTCGCCGACGGCATCGCGGTCGCCATCACCATTTCCATGGCCATGACGCCCTTGCTGCTGCTCCTGGATGACTTTGTGACAAAGCGCCTGCGCAAAGCCGAGCCGCAATTCGATACGCCCCCCAAGGCCGATGGGCATGTGGTGATCGCGGGTTTTGGCCGCTTCGGGCAGATCGTCGCCCGCGTTCTTCGCGCAACACAAATCCCGTTCACCGCCCTTGATATCAACGCCGAGCAGGTCAATCTCGTTAATCAGTTCGGCAATAAGATCTATTACGGCGATGCCAGCCGCCTCGGCATTCTGGAAGCCGCGCACACCCAGGATGCCCGCGCCTTCATTCTTGCGATCGATGATATCGAAACGTCGGTGCGGACGGCGCAGGTCGTTCGGACGCATTTTCCGCATGTGCCGATCTATGCCCGGGCACGCAACCGGCAGCATGTGCATCGGCTGATGGATCTGGGCGTCGAGGAAATCGAGCGCGAGACCTTTCTTTCCGCTCTCGATCTGACCAAATCCCTGCTCGGCGGACTCGGCACGCCCGCTAGCCGGGCGAAATGGGTCATCGAAACCTTCAGGGAAAGCGATGAGCGCCGCCTCTATGACGACTATACGCACTATACCGATACGGAAAAGCTCCAGCTTCACGCCCGCAAGCAATCGCAGGAGTTAGAGGAACTCTTTGCGCAGGATGCCGCGGAGCGAGAAACAAAGGCCGAACCCGCCCCGGTGAAAAAGGGTGCTATACCGGCAAAAAAACTGGCTGCAGCCGAAGATATCGGCAGCGCGTGAAGGAAGTGGAAGCAGATCAGACATGACGAATAGCGGCAGCAGTTTCATCAATATCGGCGAGCGCACGAACGTCACCGGCTCGGCCAAGTTCCGCAAGCTGATCGAGGCCGGCGATTATGATGCCGCTCTGGCCGTGGCGCGCGAGCAGGTGGAAAACGGCGCCAACATCATCGACGTCAACATGGACGAGGGCCTGCTCGACAGCGAGAAGGCGATGGTGACCTTCCTCAATCTGATTGCATCGGAACCGGACATTTCCCGCGTGCCGGTCATGATCGACTCATCGAAATGGCCGGTGATCGAAGCGGGTCTGAAATGCGTGCAGGGCAAGGGGATCGTCAATTCCATCAGCCTGAAGGAGGGCGAGGAGCCTTTCATCGCGCAGGCAACGCAGATCCAGCGCTATGGTGCCGCCGTCGTCGTGATGGCCTTCGACGAGGCGGGCCAGGCCGACACGGCGCAGCGCAAATTCGAGATCTGCAAGCGCGCCTACGGCATCCTGACCGAAAGGGTCGGCTTTCCGCCGGAAGACATCATCTTCGATCCGAACATCTTCGCCGTGGCCACCGGCATCGAGGAGCACAATAATTATGCGGTCGAATTCATCGAGGCGACGCGGCGCATCAAGGCCGAGCTGCCTTACGCGCATATATCGGGCGGCGTTTCCAACCTCTCATTCTCCTTTCGCGGCAATGAGACGATGCGTCAGGCCATGCATTCGGTGTTCCTCTATCACGCCATCCAGGCGGGCATGGACATGGGCATCGTCAATGCCGGGCAGCTCGCGCTCTACGACGATATCGAGCCGGAATTGCGTGAGCGCGTCGAGGACGTGATCCTCAACCGGCGCGCCGACGCCACCGACCGCCTGCTGGAGGTTTCCGAGCGCTTCAAATCCGGCGAGAAGCGCAAGAGCGCGACCGATCTTTCCTGGCGCGACAAGCCGGTCGGCGAGCGGATCACCCATTCGCTCGTTCACGGCATCACCGATTATATCGAGGCGGACACCGAAGAGGCGCGGAGCCAATGCGCCCGGCCGCTCCATGTCATCGAAGGCCCGCTGATGGACGGCATGAATGTCGTCGGCGATCTGTTCGGATCCGGCAAGATGTTCCTGCCGCAAGTGGTGAAATCGGCGCGCGTGATGAAGAAGGCGGTCGCCTATCTCATGCCGTTCATGGACGCCGAAAAGGTTGAACTCGGCATCGTGGACAGGCCTGCCGCCGGCAAGATCGTCATGGCGACGGTGAAGGGCGACGTACACGACATCGGCAAGAACATCGTCGGCGTCGTCCTTCAATGCAATAATTACGAGGTCATCGATCTCGGCGTGATGGTGCCGGCGCAGCTCATTCTCGACAAGGCGCGCGAGGTGAAGGCGGACATGATCGGGCTCTCGGGGCTGATTACGCCGAGCCTGGATGAAATGTGCCATGTGGCCGCCGAGATGGAGCGCACCGGCTTCACCATGCCGCTGCTGATCGGCGGCGCGACGACGAGCCAGGTGCATACCGCCGTCAAGATCAGCCCGAATTACAAGCGCAATCAGGCGATCTATGTGACCGACGCGAGCCGGGCCGTGGGCGTCGTGTCGAAGCTTCTGGGCGAGGCCCGGGACGGCTTCATCGCGGAGACGCGCGATGCCTATGCGAAACTGAAGCTCGCCCATGAACGCGGGCGGGAGGCGAAGTCGCGCATTTCGATCGCGGCGGCGCGGGCCAACAAGTTCCGCATCGACTGGAGCGGCTACACGCCGCCGCGTCCTACTTTCCTCGGCACCCGCGCCTTCACCAGTTACGATCTGAAGGTGCTGCTCCCCTATATCGACTGGACGCCGTTCTTCTCCACTTGGGAGATCAAGGGCACCTATCCGATGGTGCTCGACGACAGCCGCTACGGCGAGGCCGCCCGCCCGCTGTTCGAGGATGCCCAGGCGCTGCTTCGCCAACTGGTCGCCGAGAAATGGATTTCCGCCAATGCGGTGGTCGGCTTCTGGCCGGCGGGCAGCGTTGGCGACGACGATATTCGTCTCTATGCGGAGGACAGCCGAAAGACGCCGCTCGCGACGCTGCATACGCTGCGCCAGCAGATCAGCAGGACCGGCGGCGGCAATCGCGCCAACACCGCGCTGGCCGATTTCATCGCGCCCGAAGGCAGCGGAGTGGCCGACTATATCGGCGGCTTTGCGGTGACGGCGGGGATCGGCGAGGAGGTTATCGCCGAGCGGTTTCAGCGCGCCAATGACGATTATTCCAAGATCATGGTCAAGGCGCTCGCCGACCGTCTGGCGGAGGCCTTCGCCGAGCATATGCATGAGCGCGTGCGCCGCGAGTTCTGGGGCTATGCGCCAGACGAAAAGCTCGACCCCGACGACCTCATCAAGGAGCAATATCGCGGCATCCGCCCGGCGGCCGGCTATCCCGCGCAGCCGGACCACACCGAGAAGGCGAACATTGTTCGACCTCCTTGGAGCCGCAGCCGCCACCGGCATCCAACTAACCGAAAGCTTCGCTATGATGCCGGGAGCAGCGGTATCGGGTCTTTATCTGGCGCATCCCGACAGCCATTATTTCGGCGTCGGCAAGATCGAACGCGACCAGGTGGCGGACTACGCCCGGCGCAAAGGCTGGCCGCTGCGGACCAGCGAAAAATGGCTAGCTCCCATCCTCAATTACGACCCCTCCGCCGACGACCGGACGCCGCCAGAAATGCGCGCGGCAAGTTAAAGGAGACGCCTGGTCCGCCCCCTCTCGGCATCGAAATATCGAAACGGGCTTTAGAGACGTCGATCCCGATCAATTCGGGATGTATGATCATCGCGCCTGTCCTTGATGCGGGGTCTGCTGCAAACAGCCCCGTGCAACTTGTTCAGGTTGGAGTTCATCGAGCGGGCGGGACCCCGAGCCGGCTCACGGTCTTTGCCACCAGGGAAGCCCTGGAAGGCGATGCCTTACCGTGCTGGAGGCACATGTCAGGTAGCTGTGGATCGGCTTACACCGAGGCAAGTCGACTGACAATCGAGGGACAAGGGATGAATGAAGCCGAACTCACGCAAAGATTGAATGCCTGCTACACGGGTGTGGTGCATGACGTCATGCGGGCGATGAGCCTTAAGAATTTCACTCTACCCGCCGAACTCAGGCCTATACTTCCAAACGTCCGGCTCGCCGGTCCGGTCTTCACGATAGAGGGCGGGGTCGATGCGGCTGCCGATGCCCATCGGACGCTCATCGAATGGACAGGGCTCCTATCGAAAGCTAAGCCGGGACATGTCTGGGTCAGCCAGCCCAACGATCGCGTGGTCGCCCATATGGGAGAACTCTCGGCGGAGACGCTGAAGACCAAGGGTGTGCTCGGATGTCTGGTCGATGGCTATGTGCGTGACGCTGACTTCCTGCTCGAAATGGGTTTTCAGACCTGGACCCGCGGTTTCACCCCACGCGACATCGTTGGATATTGGTTGCCGACCGGCTTCGACGTTCCGATCACCATCGGAGACGTCACGATCAGACCCGGGGACTTCCTGGTGGCCGATCGCGACGGCGCCATATGTGTGCCGAGAGAGGTGGTGCAAAAGGTGGTAGAGGTGGCCGAGGCGGCAATCTCGACAGAGAGCCAGGTCCGCAAGGCGATCTTGGAAGGGGTCGACCCGCAGCAGGCATATTTGCAGTTCGGGAAATTTTAGACGGCCCCTCCGGGCAGAGGGGTCGCCGTTTTAATGTGGCGGAGATTGCTCGGCAACGAGCCAAGCCGCGCAGCCGCACTCTGGATCGCGGCAAGCAGCCGCAGCGCGACGCGCGAGGGCGAGCCTGACGGTGGAAGCAGCGCATGCGCCGCAACATGCGTGCCGGGGTCGAGGCGCAGCTTCACAATGTGACGATCGGTCCGGTCCAGAAGGCAGAACGGATCGAGGATGGCAATGCCCGCCCCGGCCCGCACCAGCGCGCAGGCAAGCGACGATTGGTTCACTTCCAGAGCGATGCGTTGTGGAACGCCGGCGGCTAGAAAGGCCTGCTCGACCAAATGCCCGAGGGGTTCGCTGCGGCTGAACGAGATCAATGGCACATCCGCGAGGTCATGCGGGGTGACGCAGGCCCGCCGGGACAACGGATGATCCCTCGGAACGATGCAGACGAGATCGGCCGCTCCGAGTTCGACAATCCGGCCTTCCCTGAAACCGCCAGGCGCCAACGTCAAACCGAAATCAGCCTGCTCTTTGGTGACGCTGGCCACGACGCTGAGATTGTCCATGGCTTGGATGGTCACGCGCACATGCGGCCGTGTCTTGCGGAAAAGCGCGACCGCCGGGGGCACGAGATTCTCCGCAAGCGTCGAGGTGGCGGCGATATGAATCGTGCCGACTTTTTGATCGCGCATATCCTCGATCAGCCGGTTGACACGGTCCACGCCTTCGAAGATCCGGTCAAGATCGGCGATCAGCACGCGCGTTTCGGCGGTGGGCTGCAGGCGGCCTTGACGTCGCACGAAAAGCGGAAAGCCGGCGATTTCGGCACTCTCGCGCAGCAACATGCTGACCGCGGGCTGTGAAACACCCAGCGCCATAGACGCCCGGGTCACTGATCCCCATTGGCTGACGGCGCGAACGACCTGAAGCTGACGCAACGTGAGCAACATCAGCTCAGCTTATCATGAATTAATCCAGCTGCAATTGTCCTTACTATTTCACGATGTCTAGCCTTGTCCGGCCCGCCTGCCGGGCTGGAGTGGCACGCGATGAACATTGTTTCCGTCGAGACCAGAGTTGTTTCGCTGCCGTTCGCGATGGGCGGACCACCATCGCTGTTTGCCGGACAGGTCTGGGATCATATGGAGATCCTGCTGGTTCGGGTGGAGACGGCTGACGGGTTCGTCGGCTGGGGGGAAGCGTTCGGTCACGCCGCGAACGCGTCGACACGGGCCGCGCTCGACACCATCGTCGCGCCGCTGGTGATTGGACGCGACAGCAGCGACATTGAAGGCATCACCCGCGATGTGCTCCCGGCCGTCCATCTCCTCGGCCGCAACGGTCCA
This sequence comes from uncultured Alphaproteobacteria bacterium, assembly GCA_963731855.1. GTDB lineage: Bacteria > Pseudomonadota > Alphaproteobacteria > Rhizobiales > Rhodomicrobiaceae > R-RK-3. Next base: position 173,015 of record CAVSXH010000015.1, read on the forward strand.
TTCGTGTTCGCCTTCTCCGGTGTCGAGATTGCCCTTTGGGACATCAGGGGCAAACGCGCCGGCCAGCCGCTCCACGCACTTCTCGGCGGCGGCGGCAGCACCGATCTTGAATGCTATTCCAGCCTGCTGCGCTACGGCGATCCGGTGCTGGCCGCGCGAAATACTGCGGACGCCTGCGCCCGTGGCTATCGCTTCATCAAGCTGCATGAGGTGACGCGGGAAGCCGTTCTGGCCGCGGCCCAGGCTGCCGGCCCGCAAGCGCGGATCATGCTCGACGTCAATTGCGCCTGGAGCCGGAGCAGGCCGCTCTCATGGCCGCCGCCTTACGCAACGACAACCTCCTCTGGCTGGAGGAGCCGGTGTGGCCGCCGGAAGATTGCGCCGGGCTCGCCGAAACGCGCCGCTTCGGTATCCCTATCGCCGCGGGAGAGAACGTCGCGGGCCGGTTCGGTTTCAAATCTCTCATCGATGCCGGCGCGATCGACATCGCTCAGCCGAGCGTCACCAAGATTGGCGGCATAGGCGAGGTACTCGCCGTCATCGATTTGTGCCGCAAATCGAATGTCCAGCTTATGCCGCACTGCCCCTATTTCGGCCCTGGCCTCATCGCGACGCTGCACATCATCGCGGCGCTCGTCCCCCAGGCGCTTGTCGAGGTGCTCTGGCTCGACATGGAGGCGCACCCGTTCCATGATGCTGTCCGCCCGGTCAACGGACGTTTGAAGGTGCCGCAGGCGCCCGGTCTTGGCTGCGAGCCCGATCCAGCCGTGTTGGCGCGCTACACCAAGGGCGAGGTCACGAGAACGGGCAATGGAGGCAGCTCATGAAGGTCATGCGAGTCGAAACCCGCCCCGTGGTCTTGACGCTGCCGAAGCCAATCGGCAGCGCGCTGGGTGAGATCAGCCGTTTCGGCTGCATCCTTGTGTTCGTGCATTGCGATAACGGTATCGTCGGCGAAAACCTCATCTTCACCCTGAACGACCGCAGGACCAAGGTGCTGCGCGCCATGGTCGAGGAACTCGCCGAGCTGCTTGTCGGACGCGATGCCGGCCTGATCGCGGAATTCGGCGCGCGCGCCTGGCGCGACATCAATTTTCTTGGCCATAAGGGTGTGCCGGTCGTCGGCATCTCGGCCCTCGATGGCGCGCTTTGGGACGCCTATGGCAAATCCATCGGCCAGCCGCTGTTCCGCATCCTGGGCGGCGCGCGAACCGAGATTCCCGCCTATCACAGCGGCGGACTCTGGCTGTCCTATTCGGACGCAGACCTCGTGGACACCTCGGAGCGCTTCGTCGCCGAAGGCTTCCACGCCATCAAAATGCGGCTCGGCTCGGCCGATCCGGATGTCGACATTGCGCGGGTGCGGCTCGTCCGCAAGACGATCGGCCCCGGCATTCGTCTCATGGCCGACGCCAATCAGGGGCTTTCGGAATCGCAGGCGATCCGCCTCGGGCGCCGCCTTGAGGAGTTCGATCTCACCTGGTTCGAGGAGCCGCTGCCCGCCTGGGACCTGGAAGGTTTGGCGAGGGTTGCCGCCGCCCTCGACACGCCCATCGCCAGCGGCGAGACTGATTATTCGCGCTACGCCTTCCGCCAGATGCTGACATTGCGCAGCGCCGACATCCTGATGCCTGACCTGCAGCGCGTCGGCGGCGTCACCGAATTCATGCGTGTGGGCCATATGGCGGAAAGCTACGATATCCCTGTATCCAGCCATCTGTTCCCGGAGACCAGCCTTCAACTTCTCTGTGCGCTGTCGAACGCGAATTTCCTGGAATATATGCCCTGGTTCTCCGAGCTCTACCGCGAAGCCATCGAATTCAGGGGCGGCAACGCAGTGGTCCCGGAGCGGCCTGGCTGGGGATTCACTTTCGATCTCGACCGCATCGCCCATTTGGAGGCCCGCAACTCATAAGGCAGACTGGCTAAGGCCAAAAACAAAGCCCGAAAAATTCAGGAGGAGGAAACGAATGAAAATCAATCGCCGCGAATTCACGATCGGCGCCGCCGCCAGCGCGACGGTCCTCGCCGCACCCGCGCTCGCGCAAACCGAGGCGCTGCGCATCGGCTGGCTCGCCGCACTGACCGGCCCGAGCTCGGCGCCGGCGATCGGTTTCAATCGCGGCGTGGTGTTTGCGACAGAGGCCATCAATGCGGCCGGCGGCGTCAAGGGACGCAAGATCGAGATCGTCACGCGCGACACGCAGGGCGACCCCACCAAGGCGGTCAACGCGACCCAGGAACTGATCAGCTCGGCGCGCGTCCATGCCGTCTGGGGACCGACCAATTCCGGCGAGTTGCTTGCAGTGACGCCGATCATGGCGCGGTCGAAAATGCCGAACATCCACCCTTGCGTGGTCGATAGCCTGATCGACCCGCAAAAATTTCCTAACGCTTTCCGTGTTTCGCCCTCCAACACACAGTGGGATGACGCTGTAAGGGGCTACACGCTGAATATCCTGAAGGCGACCAAGGTTGCCGTCTTCGGCGACACGACCGGATATGGCGTGGCCGCCGTCAAAGCCTCGTCCGAGGGATTGAAGAAGGATGGCGCCGAGGTCGTCTACCAGGCGAATATCGATGCCACTCAGCCGGACATGACGCCGGATCTGCTGCGCGCCCGCAATGCCGGCGCCCAGGCCATCGTCGTTTGGAGCACCTCGACGGGCATGGATGCGCGGCTGTTCAACACCCGCGCCGCGATGAGCTGGGATGTCCCTTTCGTCGGCCATCCCTCGATGTCGTCCGGCGACATCGCCAAACTCGTCGAGAAACCGGAAAACTGGAAGAAGGTCTACGCCGTCGGCTATCGAAGCTGCAGCTACGACGAGGCCGGTAAGCTGCCCGCGCGGAGCGAGGAGCTGGTCACCATGCTGAAGGGCAAGGTCGATCTGTCGGACACGCTGCTCTGGTGGGTCGCGGGGGGCATCGATGCGATCAATCTTTTCGCCAAGGCGGTGGAAGAGACAGGATCCAGCGAGAGTGCCGATATCATAAAATATCTGAACGGCCTCAAAAACTATCCTGGTTATTTCGGCGACTATTCCTGGTCGGAAACGAACCACAATGGCTATCCGCCGGGTGATGTCGTCATGTCCGATGCGAGCTCTGCGCGAAATGGGACGTTCAAGCTCGCGCCCGGCTATAAGGGCTGACGCAAACCGGATCGCCACCTCATGCTTGCTTCAATCATCGCCTCGGGTCTCGCGGTGGGCGCCATCTACGCGCTCATCGGCGTGACCTACAATACGATGTTCATGACATCGCGGGTCATGAGCTTTACTGCCGGCCAGCTTGGCATGGTCGGCGGCGTGCTCGGCTCGCTCTTCGCATTGCGCCTCGGGCTTCCCGTGCCCTTGGCCCTGCTTGCAACACTCAGCTGTGCGGCGCTGATCGGCGTCGTAACCGAGTTCGTCGCCGTCCGCCCGGTGCTCAAGAGCCTCGACCAGCATCTCTATGTGCTTTCGACACTGGCGCTCGCAACCATGATCCAGCACATGGTTGCGGTTGAATGGAGCACCGAGCCGCAGCCCTTCCCGCAAGTCTTCGGCTTCGCCATTGCCGGGATCGAGGAGAAATTCTGGCTGCCGGTCGTGACCTGTCTCATGACCATCATAGGGCTTGAGATATTGTACCGGCGCACTTTGGTCGGTCATGCCTTCCGCGCAATTGCGGAAGACAATTTTGCTGCCCGCGCGCTCGGCCTGCCGGAGCGGAATTTGCGGATTGCCAGCTATGCGCTTGCCGGCGCGATCGGTGCGCTCGCGGGCTTCTCGGGCGGCCTTTTGCTCCTGGCGTTCGTCGCTAACGGCCCGCTCCTCAATTTCTACGGGTTCGTGCCCGTGGCCCTGGGCGGCCTCGGCAATAATCGCGGCGCCATTGTCGGCGGCTTCGGTCTCGGCCTGTTTCAGCAGGCGGCGAACTTCCTCGTCGGCGGTATATTCTCCTCGGTTGCCGTCTTCGCCCTGTTCATTCTTGTCCTGCTGCTCGTGCCGCAGGGCCTGTTCGGCGCGCCCGCCGCGCGGAGGGTCTGATGGCGGATAGCTCGCCCTTGGTGGCGTCGACGCCTGCCGTAGCGCAGCGCAAAGTTCAAGGCCATGCCACGACGTTTCCGATCGTTGCGATTTTCCTCGCCGCGGTACTGGTGCCGTTCATCGGCAATGATTATTGGGTTCTGATCGCCAGCCGCGCCGCGATTTACTGGATTCTGGTCTCCGGTCTAAACCTGATGGTCGGATTCGCCGGGCAGCTTGCGATCGGCTATGTCGCGCTGCTGACGCTGGGCGCCTATACCGCAAGCGTGCTGGTCGCCGGCAATGCCACGGCTCCGATCCACCCTTTCGCGGCGCTGGCGGTGGCCGCCATGGTCGGCGCCGTCGCCGGCGTCATCACCGGACTTCCGGCCTTGCGGCTGCGGACATTCTATTTCGCCATCACGACACTCGGCTTTGCGACGATCGTCACCCAGGTGGCGTTGGCCTGGCAGAGCGTGACGGGCGGCGGAATCGGCCTGCCGGGACCGGCGTTTCCCGCGCCCTTCGACACAGCCGGCGGTTTTTATGGATTTTGCCTCGCCGTCGCGGCAGTCTGCACATGGTTGACCTCCAACGTCGCGCACAGCCGCTACGGGCGCGCGCTTGTGGCGGTCCGCGACGCTGACGTCGCCGCTGAGGCCGTGGGCATCGTCAAGTCACGGCTGCTGATGACCATCTTCATGTTGAGCGGCGCGACGGGCGCGCTCGCTGGCGGACTGTTCGCATCGCTGCAAACCTATATCACGCCCGACGCGTTCACCTTCGACCTGTCGGTCCTGTTTTTCATTGCCATTCTGATAGGCGGACGCGGATCGATCCTCGGTCCGCTCATCGGCACGATCGTGCTCACTCTGTTGCCGGAATTTGCCGCGCCGCTTGCCGCATGGTCGACATTTCTATACGCGGCGCTGCTCCTGGCCGTCGTCCTCGCCGCGCCGGGCGGCATCGCGGCGCTCCTCGATACGGAGAGCCGCAAGCCATTGCTGGCCAACCGCACAATCGAACCGCAGCCCGAGCTTCTCCGCCGCCTCCTGCCGGAGCCGCAGCGGCCTGCCGAATTGGCGCTGGATGGTCTGGCGCTTAGCTTCGGCGGCGTGCGCGCGGTCGATGGCGTAAATCTGGTCGTGAAATCCGGGCAGATCCACGGGCTCATCGGTCCGAACGGCAGCGGCAAGACGACGACGCTCAATATCATCTCCGGCTACTACCGGCAGGATGCGGGCACGATCCAACTGGCGGGCAAAGCCTTGCCGCCCGGCGCCTCGGAAACCCGCTGTCGGCTTGGCATAGCACGAACGTTCCAGACACCGCGCATCGTCGGCGAGGGGTCCGTCCTCGACAATGTGATGATGGGCGCGACGCTCTCGGCAAAATCGGGGTTTGGTGCGGCATTGCTCAGCCTCCCCGCGAGCCGCCAGGATGAATCCGACGCACGCGAGCGCGGGCTCGCCGCCCTCAGCGCCGTTGGCATCGACGGCCTCGCTCACGTCCGGGCCGACCGCCTCCAGCACAGCGAGCTGCGTTTTCTCGAAATAGCGCGGGCGCTGATGTCCCAGCCGGCTTTCCTTCTGCTCGACGAGCCGGCGGCGGGGCTGTCCGGCGAGGAAATCGCGCGGCTCGCCGAACTCGTCACAGCGGTCAGCCAGCGGGGCGTCGGCGTCCTGTTGGTCGAGCACCACACCGACCTGATCTTCAACATCTGCCAGCATGTGACCGTGCTCAATCTGGGCCGTGTGCTCGCCGTAGGGACACCCGAGGAGATCCGTGTGCATAAGGAGGTTGTCAGTGCCTATCTCGGAAGCTGAGCCGCTCCTGCACGTTCGGGGCCTCGTCTCGGGCTATGACAAGGTCCAGGTGCTGCACGGTGTCGATCTGTCTCTCGCCGCTGGCGAGGTGGTGGCTCTGCTCGGGCCCAACGGCGCCGGCAAAACCACGCTCCTGCGCGCCATTTCCGGTCTTCTACCCTGGGCCGCAGGGGACGTGTCCTTCGACGGGCGGAGCCTCAAAGGTGCCGGGCCGCGTGCGACGGTGAAGGCCGGACTCGCCCATGTCGTCGAAGGGCATCGCATTTTCACCCAGCAGACGGTGGCCGACAATCTCCTGCTCGCCGGATACGACTTGGCCGCAGGCGAGCGATCCGCCCGGGTCGAAGAAGCCTTGGCCTATTTCCCGGAGATCGCAGCCAAACGAACGGAGCGGGGGGTGACGCTGAGCGGCGGTCAACAGCAGATGCTTGCCGTCGCGCAAGGATTGATCCGGCGGCCACGGCTCTTGATGCTGGACGAGCCTTCGGCCGGCCTGTCGCCGGTGCTGGTCGACCGTGTCCTCTCGGTGGTCGTCCGTCTCAGCGCGGCAGGAACGGCTGTGTTGCTGGTCGAGCAGCTCATCGGGAAAGCACTCGCCGTTGCAGACCGGGTTTACGCGCTGTCGCAGGGCAGGATCGTTCTGGAGGCTGCGGCTGACGCTGAGAACCTGAACGACCGCCTCGAGCATGCTTATTTCGGCGCCAGGGCAACTCACTAATCGATAGGCGTCCGACCGTGCTTCGCGTCTTAATTCGCAACCATACAACCGCTATCGTTCACATAATGGTGGATAGCAGGCTCGCATCGTAAGGAGCTCCGTATGTCATCGCCGAACGGAATGGAAAACCGCCACGCCGCAGTGATCGGGCTCGGCGCTATGGGACTTGGCATGGCGACGTCTCTCGTTAAAGCTGGCTTTCACGTCGCCGGCTACGACATATCCTCCGCGGCGATCGAGCGGCTGGTAGCGATGGGCGGACGGCCCGCTATGTCGCCGGCCCAGGCGGCTGCCGGGGCCGAGATTGTCGTGAGCGTCGTTGTCAATGCCACGCAGACCGAGGCTGCGCTTTTCGGCCCGGAAGGCTGCGCGGCCGCGATGCCCGAGGGAGCTGTCTTCGTGTCCTGCGCGACGATGTCGCCGGACGCCGCGCGCGCTCTTGCGGCGCGGGTTCAAGGTTCGGGGCTCCTCTATCTCGATGCGCCGATCAGCGGCGGCGCCAAGCGTGCGGCCGAAGGCGCACTAACCATCCTGACGTCCGGGCATCCCGCGGCGCTACGAGAAGGCGCGCCCCGCGCTTGCCGCCATGGCGCAAACCGTGCACGAACTCGGTGCGGAACCCGGCATCGCGGCGGCCTTCAAGATGATCAATCAGCTGCTTGCGGGGGTCCATATTGCGGCGGCCTGCGAGGCGATCGCCTTTGCAGCTAGGCAAGGGCTCGACATCGGCAAGGTTTACGAGGTCATCACCCAGGCGGCAGGCAATAGCTGGATGTTCGAGAACCGCATCCCGCATGTGCTCGAGGGCGATTACACGCCGCTGTCGGCGGTCAATATCTTTACCAAGGATCTGGGCCTCGTCATGGATATGGGGCGCGCCGCCAATTTCCCCGTGCCCATGGCAGCGACAGCCTTGCAGCTCTTCACCATGACCTCTGCGGCGGGCATGGGCGGCGACGATGATGCGTCCGTCGCCCGCTTCTACGCGCAAACGGCCGGGGTGAAATTGCCTACGAAAAAGGCTGAGGATTGAGGCTTCACAAGCAGGAAGCCGCTGACAGATCAACCCGCCTCGCGGAACCGCTCCGCCGTCTGCAGATCGACCGACACCAACTGGCTGACGCCCTTTTCCTGCATCGTCACGCCGAACAGACGGTCCATCGCCGCCATGGTTATCGGATTATGGGTGATGACGAGAAAGCGGGTGTCGGTCGTCTTGGTCATTTCCTCCAACAGGGCACAGAAGCGGTGGACATTGGAGTCGTCGAGCGGGGCATCCACTTCGTCCAGCACGCAGATCGGGGAGGGGTTGGTCTGGAATACTGCGAAGATCAGGGCGAGTGCCGTGAGCGCCTTCTCGCCGCCAGACAGCAGCGTAAGCACCTGCGCCTTCTTGCCGGGCGGGCGGGCGAGGATTTCTAGCCCGGAATCGAGCGGGTCGTCGCTTTCGATGAGCTGCAATTCCGCCTCGCCGCCGCCGAACAGCACCTTGAACAGACGCTGGAAATGGCCGTTCACCGTCTCGAAGGCTTCGAGCAGGCGCTTGCGGCCCTCCTTGTTCAGGCTGAGAATGCCCTGGCGCAGCTTCGCGATGGCCTCTTCCAGATCGGCGCGTTCCTTCTCCAGCCCGTCGAACTCGGCCCCCAAAGCTTCGGCCTCTTCCTCGGCGCGCAGATTGACGCCGCCGAGCCGTTCCCGGTCCGCCTTCAGCTTGATGATGGCCTGTTCGGCCTCATCATGCGGCGGCAGCGGTTTCGCCGTGTCGACGCCCGAGACGGCAAGGCATTCCTCAGCGGAACATTCGAAGGTCTCGCGGATGATGCGCGCCAGGTCGCGGCGCTTCTCCCGCGCGGCTTCCATCCTCGCCTCGATGCGGGCGCGGTCTTCCCTGGCTTTGCCGAGCGCGCCCTGCGCTTCACGGAGGCTTCGCTCATGGTCACGTACTGCGTGCTCCGCCTCGGCGAGACGGGTGGCAGCTTGTCGGCGCGCCTCTTCGGCCTGGCTCAGCTCGTTGAGAATCTTCTGTCGTCTCGCTTCGATTTTCTCCGGCAACTCCGCGAGACTGCTCAATCTCCTGACGCACTTCGCCAAGGCGCTCACGCAGCGTGGCGATTTGCTTTTCGGCGCTGCCGTCTCGGCTCAGCCATCGCTGCCGCTCGGCGGCGATCGCCTCCAGCCGTGGTCTGTCGCGCGCGTATTTCGCGCTCGATGCCGTCGGCCCGCGACTTGATCTCGGTGAAGGCGCTGCGTCGCGCGGACGCATTGGCGAGGCATTGCTGCAACCGAGCGTCGAGGTCGGCGGCTGGGGCGAGCGCGGCGAGCTGCGCCTCGGCCTCGGCCTGTTGCGCGGCGGCCTCCTCGCGCGCTTCGGCGAAGCGCTTGGCGCCTTCGCTGAGGCTGGCTAGCTTGGCTTTGTGCTCCTGGTTGACGCGCTCGGCCTTGGCGAGCGTATCGCGGGCGGTAGCGGCGTCAGTCTGCAGCCGGCGCCAGCGGTCGCGCAGCAGCTTTTCCTCCTCCTGGGCGCGGTTGACGGCCTCGCTGGCCGCCTCGCGCGCCTGTTCCGCTTCCTCGGCCTGCGCCAGATAGGCGGCGACCTGCTCTTCGAGCTGGCCGAGGCGGTTGCGCTCGGCGAGGCGCACGGCGGCGGCAGTCGGGGCGTCGGCCGCGGCGATGAAGCCGTCCCAGCGCCAGAGGTCGCCTTCAGCGCTGACCAGCCGCTGGCCGGGCTTCAGCGACGCTTGCAGCCTTGCGCCCAGCGCGCGGTCGACGACGCCGATCTGGGCGAGACGGCGGGCCAGCTCGTCGGGCGCCTTGACGAGGCTGCTGAGCGGCGTTGCGCCATCGGGCAGGGCCGGATCGCCTTCGCCGGCGATATAGGTCCAGCGGACCGGCGCGGTTTCGTCAAGTCCGGCTTCAAGGTCGTCGCTCGAGCGCCGCTCCCAGCGCCACCTCATAGCCGCGCGAGACGCGGATCGCATCGACGGCCGGGCGCCATTTGGCGCTTTCGCCCGGCATCAGCAATTTGACCAGCGTCGCGACTTCGGTTTCGAGCTGGCGGGCCTTGAGGCGCGCCTGCTGCGCCGCCTCGCGGGCGTCCTTCTCGCGGGCGCGTGCCTCGGGCAGCGCGGCTTCAGCGTCCGCCGTCTGCGCCTCCACCACTTCCAGCTCCTCGGCGAAGCGGGCGACGCGGTCGCGCAGCGTGTCCATCTCAGACAGCATCTCGCCAAGCGGCCCGGAACCGCCCAGAGCCGTGATCTGGCGCTCCACATCGGCGAGCTGCGCCGCCAGTCTGGCGGTGCGGGTGGCGTATTCCTGGATGCGCGCCTCGGCCTGGGCGCGCCGGGCGCGGCCGTCGGCATCCTCGATGATGGCGGTCTGCAGCGCCGCGTCGGCGGCGCTCAGCGCTTCGGCGGCGTCGGCGACGCCCTCCTGAACGATCTCGCGGGCCGCCGCGTCGTCCTCGCTAGAGGCGCGCAGCTCGGCTTCCTCTTCGCCCAGCTTCTTGAGCAGCGCCTTGGCCTCGCCGATCGCGTCGGTCTCGCGCTCGATGTCCTTTTGAAGCTGAGCAAGCCGCATCTCAAGCTCGCCATGGCGCTGCTTGGCGCGCTCTTCCTCGCGTTCCAGCGTCTGGCGCTCCACTTCGAGGCGGTGCAGCACGGCGGCGCGTGTAGCCTCCTCCTCCCGCATGGGCTGGAGCGTATCGGCGATCTCCGATTGGGCACGCAACGCGGCGGACTCCGCCTGTGTGAGCTGACCGACCGCAGCGAGTCGCGTCCAGCAGGGCGGCTTCCTCCGCCGCAACCTGACCGGACGCCGATGTCCATTGCAGATGCGCCTGGATGGCCTCGTATCGGCGCAGCTCGGTGGAGATTTCCTTGTAACGCTGCGCCTGCCGCGCCTGCCGCTTCAGGCTCTGCAATTGCGTGCTGAGCTGCCCCATCACATCCTTGAGCCGCTCCACGTTGCTCTCGGCGCCTTTGAGACGCAGCTCGGCCTCGTGGCGGCGGCCATGCAGACCGGCAATCCCGGCAGCATCCTCGATGATGCGGCGGCGGTCCTGCGGCTTGGAGCTGATGATCTCGCTAATCTGGCCCTGGCGTACAAGCGCCTGACTGCGCGCGCCGGTCGCAGCGTCGGCAAACAGGAGCTGCACGTCGCGGGCGCGGACGTCCTTGCCGTTGACCTTGTAAATCGAGCCCGCTTCGCGCTGAATGCGGCGGGAAATTTCCAGCGTGTCGCTGTCGTTGAATTCGGCGGGCGCACGGCGGGTCCGGTTGTCCAGCATCATGCTGACTTCGGCCATGTTGCGGGACGGGCGCAGGTCGGTGCCGGCGAAGATGACGTCATCCATCGCCCCGCCGCGCATGTTCTTGTACGAGGTTTCCCCCATCACCCAGCGCAGCGCTTCGAGCAGATTGGACTTGCCGCAGCCATTCGGGCCGACGACGCCCGTCAGGCCGGGCTCGATCATGAGCTCGGTCGGCTCGACAAAGGACTTGAACCCTAAAAGGCGTAGGCGAGTGATCTGCACCGGCAACCCCTCATGCTCGACGCTGATCGCGAGCGCTTGACGCTTTGCGGCAAGCACAAGCGCTTGACGCGAGCGGGCAGGGTTACGCTGGCTTGGCGGCGGCCTGGAGATGCTGGTCGATCAATTTGCGCATCTCGTCATAACTCAGATACGCCGCGCACATGCTGGCCATTGATGAAGAAGGTCGGCGTACCTTGCACGCCGAACTCCCGCCCCCGCTGCTTAACCCAAACTATCCCATCCTTAATGTTTTGATTCGCCATGCAGCTGTCAAACTCCGCGCGCTTCACACCAGTGTCCTGCACAATTTTATACAGCAGGTCGCGATCGGGCTGGCGGCCGTTCCACTGGCCCTTTGTGGCCATGAACTTATCGTTGATGCGGAAATAATGCTTCTCGGGGACGCAGCGGGCGGCTTCCGCGGCAGCGGCCGGCGAGGGGCCGATGGGAAATTCGCGATAGATGTAGAGCACCTTGCCGGTGTCGATGTAGGCCTTCTTGACTTGCGGGAACACTTTTTGGTGGAAGACCGCGCAGATCGGGCAGCCGAGCGAGGCGTATTCGATGACGGTGACCGGAGCGCCGGACTTGCCGAGCGTCCTGTCTCCCAAGGGACCGGCCTTGGCCAACTCGGCGGGGTTCGTCGCGGCTTTATTTGCAGACGCCGAACTCGCCGCCAGCTCGTCCGAGGACAGGCCACCACCCGCACAGCCGTACACCGCCGCCGCAAGGCCCATGGCCCCGCCAATGAAGGCCGCGCGAAACACTCGCGAGAAAACAGCCCTACACCCAACAATCATGCTTCCCCGTCCCGTTCACCATCCGCCGTCCAGGCAGGCCCCTTAGCCCGCCGGAATGGCAGAATTCGGCTCAGCTCTTGCCGTCCGTACCTATGATCTTGTCGAACGCTTCCACATCGACGCCCTTGAGCCGCACCCCGTTGATGAAGAAGGTCGGCGTAGCCTTGACGGTAAACTGCTTGCTGCCGCGTTCGCGCACCCATTCGATGTGTTTCAACAGCTTCTCGTCTTTGATGCACTCGTTGAAGCGTTCCTCGGTGAAGCCGACCTGCTTAGCGAATTTCTGTAAGCCGGGGATTGGGTTGTCCTTGAAGGCCCACTCTTCCTGATTGGCATAGAGCAGGTCGATGAAGTCGAAATATTTCGCCTGATCGATGCAGCGTCCGAGCATGAAAGCGGCGGCGGCGACGTTGTCCAGCGGGAACTCGCGGACGATGTATTTCGCCTTGCCCGTATCGATGTATTTTTCCTTCAATTTGGGCAGCACGTCCTTGTGGAACGCGGCGCAATGCGGGCAAGTCATTGAGGAATATTCGACGATGGTGAAGGGCGCGTCGGCCTTGCCCAGCACATTGTCGGGCAACTCGCCCGTTTTCATCAACTCGGCGACATCGACATCCGGCTTCAGGGGCGCCTGAGCGCGCGCATCAACCGGCGCAAACGCGAAGGTAGCCGCGAGCATCATTGCTACGCCTGCACTGATGAACGTGCGGCGAGAGGTGAAAGCCACTGGGGACGTTAACAGGGTGAACAAGTGCATCTCCTTCAAGCGATTGTCGGCCTCCTCGGCATCGGGGCGCTGCATAGTCTGCATTGACCTATGAAAACACATAGGGCGAGATGCGGGCGCTGTCGAGTATGGCGGTTGCGGCGGTGATGACATCGCCGTGAAATCAGAGCTTTTTCGCTTCGATAAATGGGAGCGTGCTCTAACTCTTTGCTTGGTCGCTTTTTCGCGGCGCTCCGTTCAAGAGCGGCGATGCCGGCGCGTTTTTCTGGCGAGCGGCTTCGATTCCGGCTGCGATGCGGGCCAGGGCCTCCTTCACGCGGTCTTCGTTCAGATCGGCGAAGACGGCCATGCTCGACCGGCTGTGGCGGCATTGGGCGTGTCCTGGGCGCGTCGCGGCGTACCAGCGGCGCTTGGAGCACGCGGATGTCAGCGACGGCACGATAGCCGAAACTGGCATTGATGCGTTCGATGAGGCGCGGCCGCAGATGCTCGACTTCGAGTGCGCGTGGGCCGTCAACGCGCAGGATAAGGGTCGCCGCCTGGCCGCCGCCATCCGTATCTGATGAAGATTTGCGCGGCCATTTCAACCGTTCGGGAGCGGTGAAGGCGGCAAGCTCGGTGCCGGCGATCGCGGCCCAGTCAGTGAGAATTGCGGCCGCCGGGAATCCGTATTTCTCAAAGGCCGGACGCATCAAGGCGGGAACGAATTCCCCAACCGACTTGGCGCGCACGGAATGCGGCTTCCATGCGCCGCGGGACGGGATAAAGCCCTGCCGACTTGCCGCTCTTCGCAGAACTTTCTGCCATGTGTTCTCCCCGCCGCCGATCATCCGATCAGGCGGGGACGCTAGGTGATTCGAAGCGGAACGGCGAGATCGACCGCATTATCTCGAGGGGAATCTCGCAGGTTTTTCGGCGGAATCATGCGCGGAATCCGGCAGAATGATGCAGGAATATGCGCCAGCAAAGACGGCGGACTATGCGGCGCCTGCTTCGCGCGAAAACTGGAGTTCCGCGAGCCGGGCATAGACGCCGCCTCTTTCGATGAGGCTGTGATGCGTGCCTTCCTCGACGATCTTGCCCTTGTCCAGCACCAGGATCCGGTTGGCGCTCAGCACGGTGGCGAGGCGGTGGGCGATGACCAGCGTGGTGCGCTCCTGCATCACGCCGGTTAAGCGCGGTCTGCACGAGGTTCTCGCTCTCGGCGTCGAGCGCGCTGGTGGCTTCGTCGAGCAAGAGGATCGGCGCATTGCGCAAGATCGCCCGCGCGATCGCGATGCGCTGCCTTTGCCCGCCCGACAGCGTCACGCCTCGCTCGCCGAGCGGTGTCTCATAGCCCAGCGGCAAACTGTCGATGAACGGGCTCGCAAGGGCGGTGCGCGCCGCGCGGCGGACGTCGTCGTCGGAAGCCTCGGGCGTCCCGTAGCGGATATTTTCGGCAATGCTGGCGGCGAATACGGCGGGGTCTTGCGGCACGTAGGCCATACGCCGGCGAAGTGCGGTCAGATCGGCCTCACCTGCCGGAACGCCGTCAACGAGGACAGCGCCGCCTTGCGGATCGTAAAAGCGCATGATCAGACTGAAAATGGTCGTCTTGCCGGCGCCGGACGGGCCGACGATGGCGATCCGCTCGCCCGGATTGACGCTGAAGCTGAGCTCCTTGAATACCGGCATGTCGGGGCGCGCGGGGTAATGGAAGGAAACCCTGTCGAAGCGGATCTCGCCTTTTGCATTGGCGGGAAAAGGCTTTGGATTGGCGGGGGAGACGACATCCGGCCGCACCGCCATGATTTCGGCCAGCCTTTCGGCTGCGCCGGCCGCCTGCTGCAATTCGCCCCAGACCTCGGAGAGCGTCGCGACCGAGGCGGCGGCGAAGACGGCGTAAAGCACGAATTGCGCGAGGCGCCCGCCGGTCATCGCGCCGGTCAGCACCTCTTGCGCGCCGAACCAGAGAATGCCGATGACGCTGGCGAACACCAGGAAAGTGGCGGTCGCGGTGAGCGCAGCGCGCGCGGAAACGCGTTTGCGCGCTGCCAGGAAGGCCGTTTCGACCGCGTCCCGGTAACGGCCGATGACGACTGGCTCGAAGGTGAAAGATTGCATGGTGCGCGGCGCGGCGAGATTTTCCGCCGCATAGGTCGAGGCGCCTGCGAGCTGGTCCTGAGCCGCGCGCGAGAGGCGGCGCACCGTCCGGCCATAGGCGATCAGGGGAAACACGATCAGCGGAATGACGCCCATTGCAAGCGCGCTCAGCTTGAGGCTCGTCAGCACCATCATGACCAGCGCGCCGATCAGCATCGCCATGTTGCGCAGGGCCTGGCTGACGGCGGTGGAAATCGCATCCTTGATCTGCGTGGTATCGGCGGTGAGCCTGGACATCAACTCGGCGGAATGGGTCTGCTCGTAGAAGGCCGGGCTGAGGGTCGTCAGATGTGCGAAGACGGAGTGGCGTATGTCGGAAACGGCTCTTTCGCCCAACCAGCTCACGCAATAGAAACGCAGCGCGCTCGCAGCCGCCAGCACCGCGGCAACGAGCAGCAACATGCTGAAATAGCTGTTGACCAGCGCTGAATTCTCGCCGGTGAAGCCGAAGTCGATCATGCGGCGCACCGCGACCGGCAGGACGAGCGTGGCGCCGGCAGCCGCGACAAGACTGACGGCGGCGGCGATCAGCGTAAACTTATAGCGCGTGAGAAAGGGGCGGAGCGCCCATAGCATCGACATGGAGCGCGCCCGGCCCCCTCGCTCGAGGCTGTTGCCATTGCTCTCCTCAAGCGGTTTCGCGGTTTGTGCGTTGGGCGCACGAATGCCGGCGCTGACACTCTTCATCACTCTCGGCCCTTCCCGTCTCTGTCGCGCTGTCGCCATGCGCCGAATTCACACAAATCTGCGGCGATTTCATGCCCCGTCCCGACGCATGTGCGGCCTGCCCGCGGCAGAAATACGCGACTTGTCATAGCGCGGCCAAGTACGATATAGGAAGCGATCAACAAAAATTCCCAAAGTTAGGATGCTGTCATCCGGCGCGGGCGCATAGCGAGGCGGAAGGCGTTAGGCCATGAAAAAAGAACTTCACCCCGATTACCACAAGATCAAGGTCGTGATGACGAACGGCGAGTCGTTCGAGACCTATTCGACCTATGGCTCCGAAGGCGCCACGCTCAATCTGGACATCGATCCGAACACGCATCCGGCCTGGACCGGCGGCAATCAGCAGCTGATGGACCGTGGCGGCCGGCTCAGCAAATTCAAGAAGAAATTCGAAGGTTTTCTGGGCTGATCCGGGTTGGGGAAGTCCGACTTTCCAAGTCAGCAGGACTAAGCAGTCACATCTAAGCAGGTTTGCGTGGCTTCGCCAACAGACGCCCTTCGGGCTGGGCGACAGCTATCGCTTCGTTTCTGCGCCTCGCGAGTTGTTCCCAACGACGGCGAGAATGCGGTGATTCCTGCCGTTCGTACGAAGCTTGACTAGGGGTTACGGCAGAGCCAATTTGCGGCTGGAAAGTTACGCTGTTCGTTCGCCAATGCCCCATGGCAAAGAGGCTTCAGTCGTCATTGGACCGGTTCGATCCGGAAATCCCCCATAGCACCGAGTTCCTGCGTCAACGCTTGGCCCTTACCTCCATCGTAAAGTCGATCGCTTTCAGATGCCCGAATGCGTCGCGCTCTTGTGTGAACCGCCAAACATCTCGCGCGTTAAAGTGAAGATTTCACGGGCGGAGGCACTCATGTCAGTTGATTGGAACTCAGTCTTCATACCAACAATCGGCATCGCGGAAATCGTGCTGCGCGGCACCATCATGTATCTTGGTTTGTTCGCGGTTCTCAGATTTGTTGGACGCCGCCAGGCGGGCAATTTCGGACCTGCCGATCTTCTCGTGATTGTTCTCATTGCGGATGCTGCGCAGAACGGTCTGGGCAAAGAATACGGCTCCGTTACCGAAGGGCTGACACTAGTTTTAACGATTGTTGGCTGGGAATACATAATAGACTGGCTGCAATATCGCTATCCCACCCTGCGCCCCATACTGACCCCACCGTCGCTTACGCTGATCGAAGATGGCCGCGTCAATCAAAGTAATCTGCGACACGAGTTACTGACCGAGGACGAACTGCGCTCCCAGCTCCGTGAAAAGGAAGTGCTTAGCTATTCGGAGGTCAAGGTTGCCAAGCTTGAAGGTGACGGACGTCTCAGCGTGATTAAGGTGCGTCGATGAGCGACAAGAAAAGCGGCCTAAGCTGGGGGGCGCTCGGCGATAGGGCGGTCCATTTATGCGTCGACATGCAACAAATGTTCGATGCTGGGACGCCTTGGGCAACGCGTGGCTGAGAATGGTGCTGCCGCAGGTCGTGCGGCTCTGCGAAGCAAGTGCGCAGAGAACGATCTTTACTCTCTTCATTCCCGCATTTAAGCAGCGAAGACGCACGAAGGCGCCTGGAGGCAGTACTATCGCCAATATGAAGAGATGACCCTTCGGCAAATGGACACCCCATCTACTGGAACTCGTCCCTGAGCTTGGCCTTTTCGTGCCACCTGCCCAAATTGTCCATAAGAAAACTTATTCGCAGGAGGGCATCACCCATGTCCCAACAATTGGCGACATGTATGAGGGGCTTGCTCGCGAAGGGGCGCTCAGCGCCCGAACGCCGCCTGGATTTGAGCCACCTGCGCCGCGACCGCATTCGGGCGGCGCGCAGGCGGCGTCGCCAATCCGCGTTCGGCCGCATCGAAACGATAAATCTTCTCGTGCAGCCCATAGCCCGCCTCGATCAGCTCCTTGAGCCGCGCGGGGAGGTCATCATATCCTTTCGAGCCCGCCATTCTAGTGATCGGCGGAAGCAGCAGCGGGTCGTTGGCGCTGCCAGCCCGAGGCATGGGCTCGCCATTCATCACCGCGCGCCGGGCAAGAAGCCAGGTGGCGAGCTGGGTCAGGCGCGTCGTCAGGCGCATGCTTTCGGTGGCGTAGGACAGCGACACATAGGGCGTCAGGCATTTCGATTCGCGCCGCCCCGGCCCGTCGAGATAGTTCGCGGTCGCCTCGACGAGCGCCATGCCCTCGCGAAACAGCGAAAGAAACTGATCCTGCTGACCGGATTTCTGTCGGAACGGGATGGTGACGCTTCGACCCTGTACGGGAGGAACAATGCCCGACTTGCTACTCATCTACTCTGACCCTACCAGCTGGTAATGTCTGCACGCTAAACCGCAAGCTGATAGGCAATAATGTTTAATTTTGGTTTAGCTATGCAAGCGTTTTTTAGGAAACTGATGAACGTTCGGGCGGAAGGAGTGGGCGCGCAGGCGCCGATTTTTGGGGCTGCCAAAGGATTTAAGCGCAATCACGATAAGGGTTTTCCCAAAAAAAATGCCGCGTTTGAGCGCGGCATAAGTCTTAACAGGGAGGCATCACTACACAGGTAATGATTGTGATCCGGATCATAATCCGGAATGCATTCACGGATGCCCGAAGAAATATAAAATTTGGTTAAACTTGCGCGGAACGTATGGAGCCGGCGCCCGAAATCCATTCCGCCGCGTCAATTCTTGAAGACGGAATGCGCCCGCATCCTGCGAGGCCTTTTTTGCCACCAGCATCGTTTCGACGCGCTGGCGTTCGGCTGCGAGCACGGCGAGATACTCTTCGAGTTCCTTCACCGAGAGCACCGAGAGGTCGGCGCCCAATTCATGGGCCGGCTTTTTCTTCGGCCGTGCGTCGTCCCAATCCATTCGATTCGCCTCCATCGATTCGTGGAGCGAAAGCCTTGCGCGCCGCTTTCGCGTTTCTGCATTATGGTGCGCGAACGCCATCCAATTCAACATCGCCCGAAGGACATGTCCCATGACCTTACCTGCAAAAATGACGGCCATAGCCATCACGGAGCCGGGCGGACCCGACGTGCTTCAGCCTATCGAGGCCGCGCTGCCGAGGCCGGGAACGCGGGAATTGCTCGTCCGGGTCGAGGCGGCCGGGGTCAACCGGCCCGATGTCATGCAGCGCAAGGGGCTTTACCCGCCGCCTCCGGGCGCATCGGAAATTCCCGGACTGGAGATCGCCGGCGAGGTCGTCGAACTGGGTGCCGGCGTCACGCGCTTTCGCGTCGGCGACAAGGTCGCGGCGCTGGTCACGGGCGGCGGCTATGCGCAATATTGCGTCGCCGATGAGCGCGCCGCCCTGCCGTTTCCGGCCGGTTTCGACGCGGTGAAGCGCCGCGGCGCTTCCGGAAACCTTCTTCACCGTCTGGCAGAACGTGTTCGTGCGCGGCCGGCTGCAAGCGGGCGAGAGCTTTCTCGTCCACGGCGGATCCAGCGGCATCGGCACCACCGCCATTCAGCTTGCCAAGGCCTTCGGCGCGACGGTGTTCACGACCGCCGGCAGCGCGGAGAAATGCGCCGCTTGCGAAAGGCTCGGCGCCGATCACGCCATCAATTATCGCGAGGCGGATTTCGTCGCCGTCGTGAAGGAGAAAACGGGTGGGCGGGGCGTCGATCTGATCCTGGACATGGTCGGCGGCGACTATTTCCAGCGCAATTTGCTGACGGCCGCCGATGACGGCCGCATTCACCAGATCGCGTTTCAGGCTGGGCCGAAAGCGACCGTGGACTTCACCCGGATGATGCTGAAGCGGATCACGCTGACCGGCTCGACGCTCAGGCCGCGTCCGATGGAGGTCAAGGAACAGTTGGCGCGCGCCTTGGAGGAAAAAGTTTGGCCGTTGCTCGCAAAGGGCGCCGTCAAGCCGGTGATCGACAGCCGTTTTCCGCTCGAGCAGGCCGCCGAAGCCCATCGCCGGATGGAGACCAACGCTCATATCGGTAAAATCATATTAACCATATAGAGCGTACAGAATGGGTCTCTCGCCGCAATTTGTTGGGCCTCAGCGCAAGAATATTTGCGTCTTTGGCTCATAGCGCATATATCCAATTTGAGCTTTGATGCGAACGAAGCCCTTCCACCCCGCATCGTAAACGAAAGTAGTCCTGCAATGAGCCTTGCAGGAGATGGGAGAAATTTATGACACAAACGCCATTGATGCCCAAGGCGACGGCCGTCTGGCTGGTTGAGCATACCGCGCTGTCTTTTGACCAGATCGCCGAATTTTGCGGCCTGCACGTGCTCGAAGTGAAAGGCATCGCCGATGGCGACGTGGCGCACGGCATCAAGGGTATGGACCCGATCTCATCCGGCCAGCTGACGCGCGAGGAGATCAAGAAGGCGCAGGACAATCCGGATTACCGTCTGCAGCTTGCCAAGTCCAAGGTCGAAATCCCGATGGTGAAGACGAAGCGCGCGCCGAAATATACGCCGTTGTCGCGCCGCCATGACCGGCCGAACGCGATACTCTGGCTGCTGCGCCACCACGGCGAATTGCGCGACTCGCAGATCATGCGTCTCGTCGGCACGACCAAGCCCACCATCGAGGCGATCCGCGAACGCACCCATTGGAATTCCGCCAACCTGCAGCCGCAGGATCCGGTGGCGCTCGGCCTCTGCTCGCAGATCGATCTGGACGCCGAAGTCCGCAAGGCCGCCCGCCGCCTGGAGCAGGAACGGCGCGACGCGGGCCTGCCCGACGAACCGGAAGTGGAAGAAGTCGGCACGCTGATTCCAGCCGAGCAGACGACGGACGATGTTACGGTCCGTCGGCGCGAGGCGGACAGGGTGAAGGCGGAAGAAGAAGCGCGCGAGTTGACGGTCGAGGACGTCTTCGGCGTTCAGCCCGACCGCTCGTAGGAATGCGGCAGGGCTAATCCGTGCCGCCGCTATTTGTGAATACGCATCGACTCGCGTTAGTGTGAGACCATGAAGCAATATCTGGATCTCCTCCGGCTTGTTCGCGATAAAGGCATCCCGCGATCGGACCGCACCGGCGTCGGAACCATCGGAATATTCGGCCATCAGCTGCGGTTCGATCTCGCCGACGGATTTCCGATCCTCACCACCAAGAAGCTGCATGTGAAGGCGATCATCCATGAGCTTCTATGGTTCCTGTCCGGCTCGACGAATATCCGCTATCTCCAGGAAAATGGCGTCGGCATCTGGGACGAGTGGGCCGACGCAGACAGGCGAACTTGGGCCGGTCTACGGCAAGCAATGGCGGTCCTGGGCGGCGCCGGACGGACGGACCATCGATCAGATCGCGCGTCTGCTGCACGGTTTGAAGACCGATCCATTTTCCCGCCGCCATATCGTCAGCGCCTGGAACCCTGCCGAAGTCGACGACATGGCGCTGCCGCCATGCCACTGCCTTTTCCAATTCCATGTCGCCGACGGGCGGCTCTCGTGCCAGCTCTACCAGCGGTCCGCCGATGTTTTTCTCGGCGTGCCTTTCAATATCGCCTCTTACGCGCTGCTGACGCTGATGATCGCCCAGGTGACCGGTTACACACCCGGCGAATTCATTCATTCCTTCGGCGACACGCATCTTTACAGCAATCATATCGAACAGGCCGACCTCCAACTGCAACGCGAGCCCCGTCCCTTGCCGCGCATGATCATCAATCCGGATGTCCGCTCGCTGTTCGACTTCGTCTACGGCGATTTCCGCGTCGAGAATTACCACCCGCATCCGGCGATCAGGGCGGAGGTCGCCGTCTGATGCCTGGCATGGATCCGATCGTCGCGCTTGTCGTCGCCGTGGCCGAGAACGGGGTGATTGGGCGGGCAGGCCGCCTGCCCTGGCGCATTCCTTCCGAAATGCAGCATTTCCGGAGTGTGACCCTGGACAAGCCCGTCATCATGGGCCGGAAGACCTTCGCCTCGCTTACAAAGCCGCTTGCCAAGCGCGACAACATCGTCCTGACGCATAATCGCGAATACGCGCCCCAAGGCGCCATAGCCGTCGAGAGCGTCGAGCAGGCGCTGAAGGTGGCGGGCGACTGCGCCATGGCGCGCGCCGCAAAGGAAATCATGGTCATCGGCGGCGCCGCGATTTACGCCGCGCTGCTGCCACGAGCGGAGCGCATCTATTTTACCCGGGTGCACGCCCGGCCGGATGGCGACGTGGGCTTCCCGGAACTGGACCCCGAAATCTGGCGGGAAGTGTCGAGCGAACGTCGCCCGCGCGGCGAAAAAGACGAATTCGACTACACAATCTCGGTTTTCGAGCGCGCCGGAACAGATAGCGCGGCTTAGGCGTTGACGCCCTCTTATGCACACGCCATATGAGGGCTTCTTCTCCTTGAAGCTGAGTTTCCTTGTGCCGGATTTACACCAGACAGGCCTGTTGGTCACCGCGGATGCATTTGTTGCGCGGCGTACCATGCGGCGCCGGCCCAATCTTCTCACTTTGAAACCAATCGCAACCCTGTGTTAACCGCGCTCGGCGAGGATGTCCCTCGATTAGAGAGCGGTGAAGGACGAATAATATGCCCTGGAGTAGTCAAAACGGCGGCGGGGGCGGCTGGAAAGGCGGCGGGGGACCTTGGGGTCCGGGTCCGTCCGGTGGCGGCCAGTCTCCAGACCTTGAAGAGATTTTGAAGCGCAGCCAGGATCGCCTGAAACAGGCGATGCCGGGCGGCGGCATCGGCGGCGGGTTTCTGGCGCTCATCCTGCTGGTCGTCGCGGCAGTGGTCGGGTTTTACTCGTTCACGGTGAGCGTGCAGCCAAATCAGCAAGGTGTGGTGCTGCGCTTCGGCGAGATGAACCGGACGCTGACGCCGGGTCTGAAGTTTCGCTGGCCCTATCCGATCGAGACCGTCTATCTGCCGCCGGTGACGAACGTCAACCGCGTCGAAGTGGGCATGCGCGCCACGCAACGGCTCCAGCGTTTTCGGAACCAACGAGCAGCAGTGTCGTGCGCGACGTTCCCGAAGAAAGCCTGATGCTGACCGGCGACGAAAACATCATCGATGTGGATTTCGTCGTGCTCTGGCGCATCAAGGACGCCGCAGCGTTTCTGTTCAACATTCAGAACCCGGAGGCGACCGTCAAGGACGTCGCCGAGAGCGCGATGCGCGAGATCGTCGGCCAGAACAACATCCAGCCGATCCTGACCCGGAGCCGCCACGAGACCGAAGAATCCGTTCGCGGACTGATGCAAAGGACGCTCGACCACTATAGCGCCGGGGTCGAGGTGACGCAGGTGCAAATGCAGAAGGTCGACCCGCCTTCCGAGGTGATTGCCGCGTTCCGTGACGTTCAGGCGGCGCGCGCCGACCAGGAACGGCTGCAGAACGAAGCGGACGCCTATGCGAACCGGGTCGTGCCCGAGGCGCGAGGCGATGCTCAGCGCATCCTGCAGGGCGCCGAAGCCTATAAGCAGCAGACCGTCGCCGAGGCCGACGGCCGCACCGACCGCTTCCTCAAGGTCTACGAGGAATATGCCAAGGCGCCTGAAGTGACCCGCAAGCGCATGTTCCTGGAAACGATGGAGCGCGTCTTCGGCGGCACCGAGAAGATCATCATCGACAACAGCGCCAAGGGGCGGGCGTCGTGCCTTATCTGCCCCTGAATGAGCTTAACCGCTCGCAGCGCACGACATGGAGGCCAGTGATGAGAAACGCAGCTTTCGTGGTCTTCATCATCATCGTGGGCGCGGCGGCATTCATCGCCTATAACGCCTACTTCATCGTCCACCAGACACAGATGGCGCTGGTCCTGGAATTCGGTAATCCGACGCGGGTGATCACCAAGCCGGGACTGTATTGGAAGACGCCGGTCGTCCAGACGGTCGAATTTTTCGACAAGCGGATTCTGCGATGTCGAGATCTCCTCGAAGGAAGTGACGGCCTCGGACCAGAAGCGGCTCATGGTCGATGCCTTCGCCCGCTATAAAATCATCGACCCGCTGCTGTTCTTCCAGTCCTTGACCGACGAGGCCGGTGCGCATGCGCGTATCGACAACGTCATGGATGCGGCGATGCGCAGCGTTCTCGGCGGCACGTCCTTCATCGACGTGGTAAAGGAGAAGCGCGAGGAGCTGATGCGCCAGATTGCCCAGCGGGTGAATGGCGAGGTGAAGAATTTCGGCATCGAGATCGTCGACGTCCGCATCAAGCGCGCCGATCTGCCCGAGGCGAACAGCCAGGCCATCTACGAACGGATGAAGACCGAGCGCGAGCGCGAAGCCGCCGAAATCCGGGCGGAGGGCAGCGAGCAGTCCAAGCGCATCAAGGCGACGGCCGATCGCGGGGTGACGGTGATCATCGCCGATGCGAACCGCGATTCGGAACGCCTGCGCGGTGAGGGCGATGCCGAGCGTAACCGCATCTATGCCGAGGCATTCAGCAAGGACCCGGATTTCTTCGCGTTCTACCGATCGATGCAAGCCTATGAAGAAGGGCTGAAATCGAACGATACGCGTCTGGTCATCTCGCCGAATACGGAGTTCTTCCAATACTTCAATAGCCCGAACGGGAAGATGCTTCGCTCCGCCGCCGCGGGGGCCCAGCGTTCCGGCTCCGGCCTCGCCGACCTCGTCGCAAGCGACGCGATGAATGACTTCCTGGTCGGTGTCGGCTTGGTACTGGTGATCGAGGGCCTGCTTTGGGCCCTCGCCCCGGCCTTGCAGCTCGCCTGCTGGAACTTGCCGCGATCACGCCGGAGCAGCAGTTGCGCACTGGTGGCGCGGTTGCCGTCGCGGTTGGCGTGCTTGCTCGTTTGGCTGGTGAGGACTTGAGCGCAACCGATTCCGATCCCGTAGGAACAGATCCGGCTGCAGGCGGACACGCCCTTAGTGATTTGCCGTTCCAAGACAGGGCGCGTTCAACGAGAGCATGTTCGGAGTAGGTGCATACACCTAAGCCGATCAGGCCTAAAGCCATTTCCGTTCCGATTGAACCGGAAGCGGGCTTCTCGCTTTGTTTGCTTGGTCGCATTTTCGCGACGCGAGACCGGTATCCACTTCGCTGGAAAATGCTCTAGAATGCGCGTATGTGAAAAGTTGCGGCTTGAGCCAAGAGCAATCGCCGCGAGAATTAGGAATGTGGACATGGCAAAAGGATTTGCGTTGCGCGCCAGCAGGGCCAGACTGGAGCCGCGCCCGATCTCCTCGGTTTCTCGGCTTGCTGCCGCGTTACTCGCTTTGGTTGGTATCGGACTTCTCGCGCTGCCGAGGCGTTGCCGTCCAGGCGCAAGGCCGGGGACCCGCTTCGGTCGCCGACATAGCGGTTCAGCTGCAAAATGCCGTGGTCAATATCTCCACGACGCAGAAAATGAAGGACACCAAGCCGGTTCCGGTGCCCGAAGTTCCCAAGGGCTCGCCCTTCGAGGAGTATTTCCAGGATTTCTTCGACAAGGAAGATCGCGGCGGTGGCGGTCAGCGGGCCAATTCGCTCGGCTCCGGCTTCGTCATCGATCCGAAGGGCTTCATCGTCACCAATAATCACGTGATCGAAGGCGCCGACGAGATTACCGCCATCTTCACCGACGGCTCGAAGCTGAAGGTCGTAGAGGTCGTCGGGCGCGATGCCAAGACCGATCTTGCGCTGCTCCGCGTGGAACCCAAGGTCGCCGCTGACCTCGGTGAAGCTGGGCGACAGCATGAAAATGCGCGTCGGCGATTGGGTGATGGCGATCGGCAATCCGTTTGGTCTTGGCGGCACCGTTACGGTCGGCGTCATATCCGCGACCCGGCGGGACATCAATTCCGGGCTGTATGACGAGTTCCTGCAGACCGATGCCGCGATCAATCGCGGTAATTCCGGCGGGCCGCTATTCAACATGGACGGCGAGGTCATCGGCATCAATACCGCCATCATATCGCCGACTGGCGGTTCGATTGGCATTGGCTTCGCGGTTCCCTCCGCCACGGCGACTCAGGTCCTGGGGCAGCTGCGTCAATATGGTGAAACGCGGCGAGGCTGGCTCGGCGTGCGCATTCAGACGGTAACGGACGAAATCGCCGAAAGCCTTGGCCTCGCCCGTGCGGGCGGGGCGCTGATCGCCTTCGTGACGCCGGACGGACCGGCGGCAGCGGCCGGTATTGAGGTCAGCGACATCGTCGTGAGCTTCGACGGCCAGGACGTGACCGCGATGCGCCAGCTGCCAAAGCTGGTCGCACAGACACCGATCGACAAGGAGGTCGAGATCGTCTTCCTGCGCAAGGGCGAGCGCAAAGTCAGTGAAGGTGAAGGTCGGCCGTCTAGAGGAGGAGGCAAAGCAGCCCGCCGGCGATACGCCGAAAAAGGACGAGGAGATCGAAAAGCCCCGCAAGAAATCCTCACTGGGGCTCACCTTTGCGGAGATGAGCGACGAGCTGCGGTCCCGCTATAGCATCGAAAGGGCCATTCAGGGCGTCGTCATCACTGAAGTCGATCCGGAGAGCACCGTCGCCGAAGCGGAAGTCAAACCGGGCGACGTCGTGGTCGAGGTGACGCATGAGAAGGTCAAGTCGACCAGCGAGCTGAATGCCCGCCTTGACGCGTTGCGCAAGCTGAAGCGGAAAAGTGCACTGCTCCTGGTGGCGGACCATCAGGGCGAGATGAGCTTCGTCACCGTCGCCATTGGCGATTAGCTTGCCCCATATGGGTGAGGGAGCGACGCGCTGCGGCTCGGCCGCTGGTCATCAGTGGCGCATGAGTCGCTCTTTCAGAGCCCTGGTATAATCAGCCCTCCGCGCCCAGCGCCTCTGCAAGCTTCTTCGCGTGCTCCGCAAGCAAAGTGTCGTCGCCTTTAATGCCCGGCGGGCGCATCTCCACGCCTGTGTGACGCGGCAGCACATGAATGTGCGTATGGAAGACCACCTGGCCGCCCGCACTTTCGGAGAATTGCGAAATCGAGATGCCGTCCGCGGCGAATGCCTTCATCGCCGCACGCGCCACTTTCTGCGCGACGCCGATGATATGTGCGAGGTCCGCGGGATCGGCATCCAGAATGTTGCGCGACGGCGCCTTCGGCACCACCAGCGCATGGCCGTCGGCGCGCGGCATGATGTCCATGAAAACGATGCTTTTCGCATCCTCATAGACCTTGTGGCAGGGAAGCTCGCCGCGCAGGATCTTGGCGAAGATGTTGTTGGGCTCGTAGGCGGGAGAGCTGGTGGTCATGGACAAAGGCCGGTTCCGTTGCTGTTCGCCCGTAATTAGAGGCGCGCGGCGGCCCCGGTCAAGCCTCAGCCCGCATCGTTGTCCGTCTTCTTGAACGGCGCAAGGTCGGTCAGTGCCCGTGCCTCTTCGGCAATCGCGCAGCGTTCCTGCTCAAGATAGGCCGCCACCGCGCGCCGCAAGCCGGAATGGGCGAGGTAATGCAGGCTGTAGGTGGTATGCGGAAGATAGCCGCGCGCCAGTTTGTGCTCCCCTTGCGCGCCGGCCTCGACCCGCGAGAGCCCATGCGCGATGGCGTAATCGATGGCCTGGTAATAACAGGTCTCGAAATGCAGGAACGGGTGGTGTTCGATAGCACCCCCAATAGCGGCCGTAAAGCGTATCGCCACCGATGAAATTCAGCGCCCCCGCGATCATCCGGCCGCCACGGCGGCAGACAATCAGCAGGATGCTCTCCGGCATCGTCTCGCCGACCAGGCTGAAGAATTTCCGGTTGAGATAGGGTGTGCCCCATTTCCGGTCCGCCGGTGTCCTGATAAAAATCGAAGAAGGCGTCCCAATGCGCCTCGGTGAGCGCCGTGCCGGGAATGTGCTCGATGGTGATGCCGGGGCCAAGCGCTTCGCGGCGCTCTTTCTTCAACGCCTTGCGCTTGCGCGACGCCAGGGCGGCGAGGAAATCGTCGAAGTTTGCATATCCCGCATTCAGCCAATGGAACTGCTGATCGGTGCGCCGCAAAAGGTTCGCGCCGCCATGCCGGTCCCACTCCTCCTCGCGCAGAAAAGTCAAATGCAGCGATGATGCCTTGTGCAAATCGACGAGTTGCAGCGCGCCGTTCAGCAGTGCTTCTTCGATGCGCGGTGCGTCCGCCCCCTCGGCGGTGAGCAGCCGTTTGCCCGTCACCGGCGTGAACGGAATGGACGATTGCAGCTTTGGATAATAGCGGCCTCCGGCGCGCTCATAGGCATCCGCCCAGCCATGGTCGAACACATATTCGCCCCGGCTGTGCGACTTCAGATAAAGCGGCATCGCGCCGAGGAGCCCGCCATGGTCGTCCTCGATCACGAGATGCTGAGGCATCCATCCGGTGCGTCGCCCGACGCAGCCGCTTTTCTCCAGCGCGTCGAAGAAAAGCGTGCGACAGAAACGGATTATATCGCGCCGCATCCGGGTTCGCGCATGCGTCCCACGCGCCCGGCGCGATATCGCTCATGGCGTCCTTGACGCGAATGGTGATGTTCTGCGTGTCGCTCCATTCCGGCTATCTGTTCACTGCGGCCATTTCATCGGGTGATGGCCGGAAGCCCTCAAAAATCATCGCGTCCGCGAAGATGCGCGCCTTTCTGCGGTCTTCGGCGGTGCGCACCGTCCAGGTGACGATCGGCAGATCCGGAAAGCGCCGGCGGAGCGCTGAACCCATCACCGCAAGGCCGTTCACCTCATAGGTCAGGAAGTCGGGTTTCACCGCCCCGATGTCCAGCATATGCGTCAAGCGGAAGCGGTGCAGGTCCGAAAGGCCCGGCGACGCGCACCTCATGAAGCGCATGGCGGACAGCCCGCGCGGCACATGCTGGAGCGAAATGCCGCATCGCGGCCATGCTGCCAGGATCGAAGGAGATGACGCTGGCCGGGCCGCGATAGTGCGCCAGATCCTCGGCGATGCGCCGCTCCAAGGTCCGGTCGGCGCCGCCCGAGGCTCTTGATTTCGAGGTAAAGCGGCGCGCCCCGTCCACCAGCTGCAGAAATTCGGCGAGCGTCAGGAATGCGGTCATCGGTGTCCCGGAGTGGGATCTGCGCGCAGCTGCTCCGGCGTAAATGCGGCAATCGCGCCTTTCGCCTCAGTCAGCCGCTCCAGGCGCTCATCATGGAAGATGACCGGCTCGCCGCCCGCCGCCGCCTGTATATCGGTTTCGATGCCGTAGCCGCCCGCGATCGCGGCCCGGAAACGCCGACGCCGTATTTTCGATGACGCCGCGCCGTGCATCGTGCAGCCCGCGATGCGCAATCGGCCGGTTCGGCGAAAAGCGTCCCGTCATTGTTTGCATTCAGGCAATCGCGAAAATCGCGTCGACTTCCACTGCGAAGCCGAACGGCAGGCTCGCGACTCCGACGGCGCAGCGCGTATGACGGCCGCGCTCGCCCAATACGGCGACCAGCAAATCCGAGGCGCCATTGATGACCTGGGGGTGGTCACCGAATTCCGCGCGTAGAGCTGACAAAGCCGGTCAGGCGCAGCCCTCGGCCGATGCGGTCCAGCGAACCAAGCGCAGCCTTGGCCTGGGCGAGCAGATTGAGGCAGGCAAGCTCCGCAGCCTTTTGCCCGTCGGCCACGCCAAGGTTCGCGCCCAGCCGCCCCTTATAGCCGCTGCCGTCCGCCCTGCGCGAGACTTGCCCCGCAATGAAGAGCTGCCCTCCTGACACCACAAAGGGCACATAGTTTGCCACCGGCTGTGGCGCTTCCGGCAGCGTAAGCCCGAGGGCTTGGAGGCGTGCTTCGCTTTCGTCCTGCATATTGGTGTTCCCGTTGCAATGGCCTGCCGTTCTAGCAGCCGGGAGCGGCGAAACAAAGCGGCGAACATATAACAGTTGCGCGACCTAGTTGAAATTCCTGCTTCAGAACGATATTGCCATTTTGGCGGTCGATGCGTTGTGCTAGATGGTGAATCAGTTCCAAACGTGCGCAGCATGAGCGCATACGTGTTTATGAGTTAAGATGAAAAAAATCTGTCTCTGGGGCCGCAACGGCCGCCAGCCTTCTTCTGTTGCTCGATTGAAGCGAGCGCCGTGCCGCCGGGGGCCGTTGCCGATCTGGCGCCGCACCGGGCGATCTACGATATGAGCCTGCGCAACGCGGTCGCGGGATCGAATGTATCGGAAATCCGGGGCCGTCTCGTTTTCGATTTTGGCGGTTCGCCTTGCGCGGGCTATTCG
The DNA here is from genome assembly GCA_963731855.1 of uncultured Alphaproteobacteria bacterium. GTDB lineage: Bacteria > Pseudomonadota > Alphaproteobacteria > Rhizobiales > Rhodomicrobiaceae > R-RK-3. The sequence goes on from CAVSXH010000015.1 coordinate 202,546, forward strand.
CTGAAATCGCGGATGGTGACCCAGGTCGTCGACCGGGACGGCAAGGCGACGCTCACCGACCTCAGATCGTCCACCTGGGAGCATGCGGCGGGCGATAAATTCCGCTTCAACAGCTCTCAATATGTCGACAAGCAGCTCAGCGACCGTGTGGTGGGAACGGCCGAACGAAAGGCCGCCGGCGCGGTTGACGTGGTGATCGACAAGCCGAACCGGCAGAAGCTGAAGCTGAACGGCCAGCCGCTGTTCCCGACACAGCATTCGGTGGCCATTCTGGATGCGGCCCGGCAAGGCACGAACGTCGTGCAGGCCAACATCTATGATGGATCGGAAAAGGGCGACAAGCTCTATGAGACGACGACCTTCATCGGCAAGGCGGTCGCGCCTGGCCCCGAGCGCGCCGACAGGCGTTGCGAATGCGGAGAAGCTGGACGAGCTGGTGTCCTGGCCGGTGACGATCAGCTATTTCGAGCGCGTCCCAGGCTCCGGCAAGGATGAGGGGCTGCCCGCCTATGAGCTGTCGTTCCGGCTGTTCGCCAACGGTGTGAGCCGCGATCTGCTGATCGATTACGGCAACTTCTCCATCAAAGGTGTGTTGAGCCGCATCGACTTCCGCGAACCGACGGAATGTCCGGCGAAGAAAAAGTAGCTATTCCTTCGCCGTGCCGCCCTACCTCGTTTGCGCTACCATTTCGATCGGCGCGATCGTCCCGCGCTCAAGCGTCGCCATCACATTGCCCAGGCGTTCCTGCGCCGCGGAACCCATTGTCAAATGCGGTCCAAGCGGCGGCGGGACCGTGCCTTTCGACATGCTCGCGCATCTCGCGGCTGAGCTTCAATGTCAGCTCGCGCTGGTTCCGTTCGCTTTGCAATTCGAAACCGGCCTCCGTGAGCAGTCGGCGGTAGGTATCCGGGGTCTCCAGGAAGCTGGTCGCGGGGCTCGCCGCCCACGGCACGGGGAAGGGAATTTCATCGGGCTGCACACGCATGACGTCATAGACGCCAATGCGCGCGCCATCCTTGAGCACGCGGCGCATCTCACCGAACAGCTTTGCCTTATCCTGAATATTCATTCCGACATGGATCAGTGTTGCCGCGTCAAATGTCCCATCGGAGAATGGCAATGAAAGCGCGCTGGCCGTCTGAAAGGTGACGCGATCGGCAAGCCCGCAGCGGCGTGTCAGTGCGTTGGCGGTGTCAACAAAGTCGGGCGTCAGATCGATCCCGTCAACGCGGCAGCCATAGATTTCGGCGAAACAGCGCGCCGGACCAGCCGAGCCCGGAACCGACGTCCAGCACATGCATTCCGGATGTCAGACCGAGCTGCCTTGCCAATGCGTCGGTCGCTGGGCGCCAGCCGAGATGGAATTCGTCAACGCCCGAAAAGTCAGATGGAGTGAGCTTCTCGATGTCCTTGCCGCTCTCCTTTAGCGCATCGAGGATGGCGCGTTCGAGATTGCCGCGGCCATAATGCGCGGCGACTTGCTGTTCGACATTCATGATTGCTTCCTTTCGCCAGTGTTCGCGATCCTACCCCTTCCGGCTAGCGAACGGGAGGGACGCAGGTCCTACGAATACGCCGGTCACCCGCGATCTCGCAGGCATCGCCGTGTTTTTGGAACGGGACAATCACAGCGCGGCGTCGCTCGGAGCAGGGGTCTTCGCGCAGTCAGTCCCACGCCGCGGTCGGGCGCCAGCATCTGGCGTGCTGCGATAATGTCAGGAGGAGTAATCCCCTGATGGCTGGCAAATACCAACAGCAATGACTCGTCGTCCATAAGGAAATCCAAAATGCCCACCAAAAATTCGGGCGAAGCAATCTCGGCGCGGATCGTTGCCGGAGTATGGCCGGTAACGGCCGCAAATTGGGCGAGGAGGCCCGGTTCGCCAGCGAGGAACGACAGGGCGTCAATGGCCAGCTTTTCCGCGTCTTCGTGCGTGACGCGGGAGCGTTTCGGTGCGAAAGGGTCCATAAGAGTGGCCGCCCAGATGTGTGCTGCATTAAGCTTCTTGCCGGGCGAAGTGCCGGTTAAGCATTTATTACCGGATTGCGCGTTAGAAGAGGAGGCGAATTCGCGATGGCGCGAGCCTCAATCAACGGTCATGATGCGATCCATACCTGAGTCCAAGTTTCCTTGCTCCTCAAACCGGGCGACAAACGGGGCGATGTCCAAGACAGTCCTCATCGTTGAAGATAACGAGCTGAACATGAAGCTATTTCGTGATCTGCTCGAAGCGCATGGCTATGCCACGCTGCAGACAAGGAACGGCATCGAAGCGCTGTCGCTTGCCCGTGATCACCGGCCGGATCTGATCCTCATGGATATTCAGCTTCCGGAAGTTTCCGGACTTGACGTGACGAAATGGCTGAAGGAAGACGATGAGCTGCGGCAGATCCCGGTTATTGCGGTCACGGCCTTCGCCATGAAGGGGGATGAGGAGCGAATCAGGGAAGGCGGCTGCGAGGCCTATATTTCCAAGCCCATCACCGTCTCGATGTTTCTCGACACCATCCGCCAATTTATCGGCACCTGACGAGACATAATCCTGGGGATAACTGCACGGCGCCGGTGCCGCGACCGAACGACGCGGCATGTCCGAATTTTAATCTTGCGGCAATTTACCTTATCGGCAATTCTTATTTGTGTTTTTTTCCCGGACACTGCCTAATACAGCTTGAGACGGCCAGAAATCAGATAAAGCCAGGCACTGCACTCGCGGTAGAGGCAATATTTGAAACCGGGCATTATGAAAAAGGATTAGCCGGCAAGGGGCAGGCAGCTTGCAATTTGGCTGGCTTTTCCCTTACTGATTGAAAGTAGGCTAAGTTTCCCTGCGGTTCGCTCAGGTCCGCCGCATCTCCTGGGTCCGTAGGGTTAGGCCGACATTGGTGGGTTGAGTGGCCTCCTCGTTACTTCCACCGGTGTCGGCCAACAAGTCAGGCGCCAATGCCCTCTTTGGTCTTGACTTGCAGACCAGCCCCGTGGCCGACATCGGATTTACCCCGCTGCCGATAGGCTGCGGGGCTGGTCATATTTCCACCGGGCATCGAGAGAGCTGGACGGCGAGCTGCTGGCGGGCGGCGGCTACTTAATCTTGCCTTCCTTGAAATCCACATGCTTGCGCACGACCGGGTCGTACTTCTTGAGCGACAGCTTCTCGGTCATGTTGCGCGGATTTTTCTTCGTCACGTAATAGAAGCCCGTGCCAGCCGTGCTGACGAGCTTGATTTTCTGGGTGATCGGCTTGGCCATGGGAACAATCGTCCTGAAAGTCGCTGCGAGCAGTGAATTGAGCGGAACCTTAGCGAGCTGTGCGATGGTGTCAAGTGGCGATGCGCTTACAGCAGTCTCCGGTGAAAACAGGCGCCGCGCATGAAATAGAACGGGACAGACGCTTCGGGGTCACGGACGGACCCGGCGCTGATCCGTGCGTCCAGATCCTCCAAAATCATCCGCGTGATGCTTGGCAGGTCCTGCTGCGCGCGCCTCGGAGAGCGTGAACCATTCCACCGCGATGAACTCCCCATCGACAATGGCGGTTCGCTCGGTAATGCGATCGGCGGATACGACGAAAAAGCGGGTGTCGAAGCGGCGCGGGCGTCCCGGCCGGGGTGATCGCCCGGGCCAGCAGCGCAAACCCTTCGAAATCCGGCGATGCGTCTGCCGCTGCCGATCTTGGCTCCTTTGCCGATGACGATCCCCGTCTCTTCCTGCGTCTCGCGAAGTGCGGCATGCACCATCGCATAGGCTCGCTGCGGATGTGGACTGCCGCTCAGATGGCGCAAGAGCTTGGTGCGGATCGGGCCGGGCATCCGGCTGCCGACGCTGGCCAGATAATCCTGCGGTTCGACGCGGCCGCCGGGGAAGACGAACTTTCCGGGCATGAATTTCAGCCCATGATGGCGCTGGCCCATCAGCAATTTGGGCTCGCCGCCGCTCGTATCGAGGACCAGAAGCGTCGCCGCGTCGCGCGGCCGCATATTCGGAAAGCGCTTGGACTTGAGTTCCTTGGCAAGATCGCGCCGCCTGATGGTCGTTGCCCGCCCTTCGCCCTGATGGCCTGAGCCAGCTCGCACGGCTTTTCTGGAGGAACTATCCAATGGCTTCGGCCTTCGAGCGTCTCGTCACGCTCGGCGGCGTGCGGGATCGAAGCCGTGCATATAGAGCGCCCATTGCAGGCCCACGATCGCGCCCTTGACCACCGGCAGCAGGGCAAGGCACACGCCCAACGTCACAGGTATCCAGATCGCGGCATGCACCCATAGGGGCGGCCGCAGCGCCACTTCGAAGGCGATCAGCAGCGGCACGAGGAGATGTCCGGCGATGAGAATGGTGAAATAGGGCGGCGCGTCATCCGCCCGATGATGATGCAGCGGCTCGTTGCAGACGGGGCAATGATCGGCAACCTTCAGATAGCGCCGGAAAAGCCGTCCTTCGCCACATGCGGGGCAGCGCAGCAGCGCGCCTCGGCGCATCGCCTGAAAAACGCCGCGTTTCGGCTTCGACGCCTCGTCTCCAGCGCCGATTGTCGATTTGATCTCGTACATGCCAAAAAGATAGTCCCGAACGGGTGAAAATCAAAGGGAATGCATTCGGGGCCAATCTGGTGTGCGTGCCCGTTCAGCGCCTGCGCCGGGGTGTTTTCGAGCCCGTCATACCGCGCTTGCGCCGGGCGAGTTTCAGATCGAAACGCCCATCGCTCAGCAGCTGGAAACGTAGCGCGCCGGCTGAGGGGTGCGCCTCGACCAGCTTCACTTCGACCCTGTCGCCCAGCCGGTAGGTCTCGCCGGTGCGCTCGCCGATCAGTGCGTGGTCGCCTTCGGAGTAGGCATAATAATCGCGGCCGATCGGTCGAAGCCGGAATGAAGCCGTCCGCGCCATTGTCGTTCAATTTGACGAACAGTCCGGAACGGGTCACGCCGGAAATGCGGCCAGAAAAGCTCGCGCCGATATGCGTCGCCAAATGAGTGGCGATGAGCCGGTCGACGGTTTCCCGCTCGGCCGCCATCGCGCGGCGCTCGGCCTGGGAGATCTGCTCGGCGGTCTGGTCCAGTTCGGCCATCTCGGCGTCCGCCAGGCCGCCTGGCCCGAGCTTCAGCGCGCGGATGAGGCCCCGATGCACGATCAGATCGGCATAGCGGCGGATCGGGGAGGTAAAATGCGCGTAGCGGCGCAGATTGAGGCCAAAATGACCCAGATTGTTTGCGCTGTATTCGGCCTGTGCCTGCGAGCGCAGAATGACTTCGTTAACCAGCTCGGAAAATTCCCCGTCCTTGGTCCGGTCGAGGATGCGGTTGAACTGGCTCGGCTGCATCAGGCCGGCCTTGGGCATGTCGATGCCGAGCGTCGCCAGGAATTGGGTCAGCGCAACAACCTTCTCTTCCGCCGGTGCGTCGTGGATGCGATAGAGCAGCGGCGATTTCATCGCCTCCAGAGTCTCGGCGGCGGCGACATTGGCCTGGATCATGAACTCTTCGATCAGCCGGTGCGCATCGAGCCGTTCGGGCGTGACGATGCGCGCCACGCGACCGAGGTCGTCAAGGATGATCTTGCGCTCGGGCAGGTCGAGTTCAAGCGGTCCGCGTTTCTGGCGGGCCTGGTGCAGCGCCTTATAGGCCGCCCAAAGCGGCTTCAAGACCGGCTCCAGCAACGGCTTGGTCTTTTCGCTGGGGTGCCCGTCGATGGCCGCCTGCGCCTCCGGATAGGAGAATTTGGCGGGCGACCGCATCATGCCGCGCATAAAACGGTGATCGAGCTTGCGGCCATGCGCGTCAAAAACCATCCGCACCGCGAGACAGGGCCGGTCGACGCTCTCTTTCAACGAGCACAGATCGTTGGATAGCGCCTCCGGCAGCATCGGCACGACCTGGTCGGGGAAATAGACCGAATTGCCGCGCTTCAGCGCTTCGCGGTCGAGCGCGGTGCCGGGGCGCACATAGAAGGCGACATCGGCAATGGCGACCATGACGACAAAGCCGCCCTGGTTCCTCTTGTCGTCGTCGGGGGCGGCCCAGACTGCGTCATCATGATCCTTGGCGTCGGCCGGATCGATGGTGAGCAGCGGGATTTTGCGCAGGTCCTCGCGGCCTTTGAGCGTCGGGCTTTTCAGCGCGGCCACCTCGGCGTCAATGGCTTGCGGGAAAACGTTGGGCAGGCTGTGATTCTCTATGGCGATCATGCTGATCGCACGTTCGCCTTCCGGATGGCCGAGCCGTTCGATAATTCTCGCGCGCGGGGCGAGCGTCCGCCCGGTCTTCGTCACTTCGAAGCGCACGAGTTCGCCGTCGGCGGCGCCTTCCGTTTCGCCGGGGCCGATCCGCCATTCCCTAAGCTGCTTCTTTTCGGTCGGCTCGATGATGCCGCCGTCCTTCAGCTTGCGGAAGATGCCGAGCTGGCGGGTGCGCTCGCGCGGCAGGATCTTGATCGGCACCGCGGTGTAGTCGAAGCCATCCTCTTGCGGCGCTGAAACAGGCTCGATGCGAGACAGAACATGATCGCCGATGCCTGGCATGCGGCCGGGCTTCAGCGTCATCAGGATGCGCGGCGCGCGGGCCTTCGGCGGTCTCCGCCCAGTCGATCGGTACGGCGTAAAGCTCGCCATTTTCGTCCTGGCCGGCGATTTCGAGCACAGCGACGGATTTCAGCTTGGCCTTGCCGCGCAGCCGCTTGCCGGTCTTGGCGACGCTGCCCTCGTCGGCCATCTCGCGCAACAGCCGCTTGAGGCGGATGCGGTCGTCGCCCTTCACGTTGAAGGCGCGGGCAATCTCGCGCTTGCCGGTCTTTGCCGGCGCGGATTTGATGAATTCGAGAATAGCTTCCTTCGATGGCAGGGCGGCGTGTGCGGCCTTAGCTTCGGCTTTGCCTTTGCCCTTGCGTTTGGGCGCGGGATTTGTCTCTTGGCTCAAGCCGACGCCTCGGAACCGGCAGATTTCGTCTTGGCTTTGGCCTTGGGCTTCGCGCCCCGTCCGCCGCCGCCCGCCTTGGCCTTAGGCGCTTTGCCGTTCGCGGCGCGCGCCTCGATCAGCTTCACCGCTTCCGCCATGGTGATGGCCTCGGGCTCGATGTCTTCGGGATGGTCGCATTGACCTTGCCATGCTTCACATAAGGACCGTAGCGGCCTGAAAACACCTGCACCGCGCCACCCAGATCAGGATGATCCCCAAGCGTTTTCAATGCACTTTGCGTTGCGCCGGCACGTCCCTTTTTCGGCTCGGCCAGAAGGCTGACGGCGCGATTGAGGCCAACCGTGAACACTTCATCGGCGCTGTCGAGATTGGCGTATTTCTTGTCATGCTCGATGAATGGGCCGTAGCGGCCAAGCCCTGCGACGATCGGCTTCCCCGTCTCCGGATGACTGCCGACCTCGCGCGGCAAGGCGAGCAGCTTCAGCGCCATCGCCAGATCGATTTCGCCAGACAACCCCTTGGGTATGGAGGCGCGCTTCGGCTTCTCGTCTTTTTCGGCCGCTGCGCCAAGTTGAACATACGGTCCGAACCGTCCGACCTTCAGGAAGACCATCAGGCCCGATTGCGGATCGATGCCGAGTTCCTGGTCGCCGGGCGTGGCCTGCGCTTCGCCGTTTTCGCCGGTGCTGCTTTGGAACTGCCTCGTATAGCGGCACTCCGGATAATTCGAACAGCCGATGAAGCCGCCATTCTTGCCGATCTTCATACCCAGCCGGCCGTCGGCGCAGGATGGGCACTTGCGCGGATCGGAGCCGTCAGCGGTCGGCGGGAAAACATAAGGGCCGAGAATATCACTGAGCGCATCGAGCACGTTGGAGACACGCAATTCCTTGGTGTTGTTCACCGCGTCGATAAAGTCGCGCCAGAAATCCCGCAGCACATCCTTCCAGGCGAGCTTGCCGTCCGAAATCAGGTCGAGCTTTTCCTCCAGATCGGCGGTGAAATCATATTCCACGTAGCGCTGGAAAAAGCTTTCAAGAAAGGCGGTGACAAGACGGCCCTTATCTTCGGGAATAAGCCGCTTCTTTTCAAACCGCACATATTCACGTTCGCGCAGCACGTTGAGCGTTGAGGCATAGGTCGACGGGCGGCCGATGCCCAGCTCTTCCATCCGCTTGACCAGCGAAGCTTCCGTATAGCGCGGCGGCGGTTCGGTGAAATGCTGGTCGGCATTAACAGCGTTGCGGGCGAGCTTTTCGCCTTCGCTCAGCTTTGGCAGCCGCGCGTCGTCTTCGCCTTCCTTATCGTCGACGCCCTCCTCGTACAGTTTCTGGAAGCCGTCGAACAGAACGACCGAACCGGTCGTGCGCAGGCCATAGCTTTCGCCGCTTCGGGTCGCTTCGATATCGATGGTGGTGCGTTCCAATTCGGCGCTCGCCATCTGGCTGGCGACGGCGCGCTGCCAGATCAGCTTGTACATCGCGATTTCGTCTGGCTTCAGCCCGCGCTGCACGTCCTCCGGCAGACGGCCGAAATCGGTCGGGCGGATCGCCTCATGCGCTTCCTGCGCATTCTTGGCTTTCGTCTTGTAGTCGCGAGGGCGGGGCGGCAGATATTTCTGGCCGAACTGGCGCTCCACGACGCTGCGGCATTGGGCGATCGCCTCGGGCACGATCTGTACGCCGTCGGTTCTCATATAGGTAATGAGACCGACCGTCTCGCCGCCGATGTCAATACCTTCATAGAGCCGCTGCGCGACCTGCATCGTCTGACGCGCCGAGAAGCCGAGCTTGCGCGAGGCCTCCTGCTGCAGCGTCGAGGTGGTGAATGGCGGGGCAGGGTGGCGCTTATAGCCGCTGACATCGATAGCCAGCACTTTGTAATTGCAAGCTTCCAGCGCTGCTTTCAGTTTGAGCGCTTCGGTCTCATTGGGAATGTCGAACTTATCGAGCTTTTTCCCAAGCGCGCTAACAAGCCGCGCCTCGAATTCCTGGCCCTGCGTCGAGCCGAGCTTGGCGGCGATGGTCCAATATTCGCGGGTGACGAAAGCCTGGATTTCGGTTTCGCGGGCGCAGACGAGGCGCAGCGCCACCGATTGCACGCGGCCCGCCGATTTGGCGCTCGGCAATTTCCGCCAGAGCACCGGCGACAGGGTGAAGCCGACAAGATAATCCAGCGCCCGGCGGGCGAGATAGGCGTCCACCAGCGGTGCATCGATCTTGCGGGGATGAGAGATTGCCTCCATCACCGCATCCTTAGTGACGGCGTTGAAAGCCACGCGCTCGACATGGACGCCCTTAAGCGCCCGCTTCTCTTCGAGAATTTGCAGTATGTGCCAGGAAATCGCTTCCCCCTCGCGATCCGGGTCAGTGGCGAGGATAAGCCGGTCGGCGCCTTTTACGGCCCGCGCGATTTCATTCACAATTTTTGCAGAATCGGTGTCGACGGCCCAAGCCATCGCGAAATCATCATCCGGCAGGACCGAACCGTCCTTAGCCGGTAAATCACGGACATGACCAAACGAAGGAATGACCTTATAGTCATTACCCAAATATTTGTTGATGGTTTTCGCTTTCGCCGCCAATTCAACGATGACGATATTCATATGATAATCCGGTGATTACGTGTGATGCGCTTGCCTTCGCCGGTTTTAATAGCTGGGAAGATCTCAACGAAGTTGCGCAGCCCTGTGGATGTTGAAATGTGGTGTGCTGAGTCGGCGTACAGTAAGGGCAAAAGAGCTACAGCCTGTCAAATAGAGAATGATACGGGTAAAATCGCCTTGCGACATACAACCAAACCGGGTATCTGCCTGATATTACAAATAACAAGAATATGCTCCCCAAAACAAAATTCTCCGCAATGTCACCCAACTATAAAAAGAGGAAGCGAATGATAAGTGGTCAGGAAATCACCCAGACCGGAACATATATTTCCAAAGTGAGCGATAGCAATACCGTGACGCAGAGCAGCTTTTCCCCCGAGCCGGCCGATCCCAAGGCGATAGCCGAGTATTCCGCCGAAATCCTGAGCGGACTCCGTGATATGGCCAGCGGTGCGGGCCATACATTCCTCGCCTATCTCATACAAGTTGCGGTTGAGGAAGCCAAAATTCAAGCCTCCGATGGCGAGCAGCGCTAATACGCTTCGGCTCGTACATGCCCAGAACGGCACGGGTTAGAGCATCACACTTTAAATCGAGATCAGCGGCATTGTGTATCCCGTCGCCCCGGCCGTCAGAGCCGGGGCCCCGGCTCGCCGCTCCGCGGCGTCCGGGACGACATAAATGGCGCGATCGCGATTTCTATTTAACGCACGACGCTCTAAGCCCGCTTAAGGTCTGCCGGCAAGATCGACCCGAAGCGAGATCCGTTCGCCTTCATGGCGGTCGATCCGGCCGGCCAAATCCAATTCCAGCAATGCAATGGCAAGGCTGCGCGGGCTCAAATCGGTGTTCCGCAGCAGAATGTCCGGATCGACAGGCGTAAAGCTCAAAGCGTCGAGCAGCTTTTCGCGGTCGCCAGCGCACGGCTCGTCAACGGCTGGCGGTGAAGACGGAATCCAGGCTGAGCGGCGCATGCGGCTCGCGCACCTCTGCGGGACGGCGAAAGCCGGTGAAAAGCTCATCGAATATGTCGTCGGCGCAGGTCACCAGATGCGCGCCGCTTCGGATGAGCCCGTTCGTGCCGCTGGCGCGCGGGTCGAGCGGATGTCCCGGCACGGCAAAGACCTCACGGTCCTGTTCCAGCGCCATCCGCGCCGTGATCAGCGAGCCCGATTTCTGTGCGGCTTCGACGATCACCACACCCGACGACAGGCCCGAAATAATGCGGTTGCGGCGCGGGAAATCCTGACCTCTGGGCGCGAAGCCCGGGGGCGACTCCGTCAGCAGCAAGCCGCGTCGTGCCGATCACCTCATGCAGTTACGCATTCTCCGGTGGATAGATACTGTCGATGCCCCCGGCGAGCACCGCGATCGTGCCGGTCGGCAGCGCAGCCTGATGCGCCGCCGTGTCGATACCGCGCGCCAGCCCTGATGCGATGACGATGCCGTTGCGTCCGAGATCACGCGCCAGCACGCCCGCAAATTGCCGGCCGGCCGCTGAGGCATTCCGCGAACCGACGATGGCGACGATGTTGCGCGCGGCGAGCTCGGGATCGCCCTTGGCGTAGAGCAGAGGCGGCGGCGCGCCGATATGCCGGAGCAGCGGCGGATAATCGGCATCCGGCAAGGCGAGCATGCGCGCGCCGGCTTTCTTGGCCGCCTTCAATTCACGTTCGGCGACCGAGGGCAAGACAAGCGCGTCCGGGGCGTTGCATGCCGCCGCGCCGGCGAAGTTCGGGGATGGCGTCAAGTGCCGCGGCCGCGCTGCCGAAATGGGAGATCAATTCGCGGAAGGTGATGGGGCCGACATTTTCGGTGCGGATGAGCCGGAGCCAGTCCAGCTTCTCGCCGTCGCTGAGCGCCGTCTCGCCGGCATCGCGTGCCGTCGGGATTAGATCTTCAGGCCTTCCCTCCACCAATTCTGCTTTCCTCGCCTTTAAGTAACCGCCCTATGTTCTGATGATGGCGCAAGAAAACGAGCATTGTCAGCATCGTGAAAAGACCTACCGCAAGCCAATTCTGCAACGCTGCGAGTGCAAGCGGAGCGGCCGCGGCGGCGGTCAGCGCGGCAAGCGAGGAATAGCGGGTGGCATAAGCGACAGACAGCCAGATCGCCGCAAAGGCGATCGCGGCAGGCCAGGCGAGGCCCGCAAGCACGCCGAGATAGGTGGCGACGCCCTTGCCGCCCTTGAAGTTGAGCCAGACCGGATAAAGGTGGCCGAGAAACGCGCCCAGCCCCGCGGCGGCGGCCAGTTCGGCGCTCCATTCCCCGGCGATCAGCACGGCGAGCGCGCCCTTGCCGAAATCGCCCAGCAGGGTCAGCGCGGCGAGCCCCTTGCGGCCAGTCCGCAGCACGTTGGTGGCGCCGATATTGCCGGAGCCGATGGCCCTGATATCGCCCAGCCCGCCGAGCCGGGTGACGACAAGCCCGAACGGGATGGAGCCGAGGAGATAGCCAAAAACCAGGGCGGCGGCGAGCGAACCGGCGTCGCCAAATGCGGCGGGCAATGACATGTCCTTCGCGTCCCCAAGTCCCGTTCGATAAGCTTATAGGTTTCGCGTCGTTTTATTTTACGCGTGAACTCGATGATCCGCATAGCTATAGACGCAACGCCCGGCAACGAAACTTTTCAGTGCACGGCCTTGCAGAACAGTTTCGTCGAAGGGTGAGTTTTTCGATTTGGAAGCGAGCAATTGCGCGTCCACCCGCCACGGCATCTCCAGATCGATGAGGCACAGATCGGCCGGAGCACCGGGACCAGCCGTCCGCCCGGCAGGCCAAGAAGCTGAGCCGGCCGCGCAGGTCATCGCGGCGAGCAGCGGCTGAAGCGCAATCGCCCCATTGTGATAGAGCTGCAGGGCGGCGGGAAGCAGCGTCTCCACCCCCAACGCGCCATTGGCCGCTTCGGCGAAGGGGCGCCGCTTGACGTCGGCGTCCTGCGGATCGTGGCCGGAGACGATCACGTCGATATCGCCGCGCCGCACGCCCTCCACCATGGCGCGGCGATCGCTTTCCGGCCGCAGCGGCGGCTTCAATTTGAAATAGGTGCGGTAGGACCCGACGTCGTTCTCGTTCAGCGTCAGATGATTGATGGTGACGCCGCAAGTGACCTTGAGACCCGCCTGCCGTGCCTCGCGGATGACGTCGAGCGACGCGGCGCAGGAAATGCTGGCTGCGTGATAGCGGCCACCCGTCAGCGCCACGAGCCGAAGGTCGCGCTCGACCATGATCGTCTCGGCTTCGGCGGGAATGCCTGGAAGTCCGAGGCCCGCCGACACCTCACCCTCATTCATCACGCCTTGCGAGGCCAGATCGCGGTCTTCGGCGAAATGGACGATGAGGGCGTCGAAATCGCGCGCATAGCTGAGAATGTTGCGCATCGTCTGGGCATTGGCGACGCTGTGCGTGGCGTCGGTGAAGGCGAGAGCGCCGGCTTGGCGCAAGAGGCCGATCTCGGTCATCTCCTTGCCGGCAAGGCCCTTGGTCATCGCTGCCATCGGATGCACATTGACGATGGCGGTGTCGCGCGCGCGCCGCTCGATGAAATCGACCAGCGATACGTCGTCGATCGCGGGCTTGGTGTCGGGCATGCAGATGATGGTCGTGACGCCGCCGGCCGCCGCCGCGCGGCTCGCCGTCGCCAGCGTCTCGCGGTGCTCTTCGCCCGGCTCGCCTGTCGACACCTGCATATCGATCAGGCCCGGCGTGAGCAGATGGCCTTCGCAGTCGATGACTTCGGCACCAGCCTCGCCGGCGCCGATGATATGCGGTCCGAGATCGGCGATGACGCCGCCCTCGATCCGCAGGCCGCCCTTTTCGTCCCGCCCGGTCATCGGACAGAGCAGCCGCGCATTGACGAGGACCGTCCGGGCGGGCGTTAAGCGAGGGTTTTCTGCGGTGCTCATGGCGTCCGGTCAGTTGCGCAAAGGGCGGGCGAGAACCTGCAGCACCGCCATCCGCACCGCCACGCCCATCTCCACCTGCTCGCGGATGACGCTGCGCGGATGATCGGCGACGGCGGAGGAGATCTCGATGCCGCGATTGATCGGGCCGGGATGCATGATCAGCGCATCGGGCTTGGCCTTTTTCAGCTTTTCATTGTCGAGGCCGAAAAAGTGGAAATATTCCCGCGTCGAAGGCACGTAGGACGTTCCCATGCGCTCGCGCTGCAGCCGCAGCATCATGATGATGTCGGCGCCTGCGATCGCCTCTTCCATCTTGGTGTGGACTTCGACGCCGAGCCGGTCGGCGGCCGGCGGCATCAATGTGGACGGCGCCGCGACGCGGACATGCGCGCCCAGCGCGTTCAGCAGGAGGATGTTCGAGCGCGCCACGCGGCTGTGCAGAATATCGCCGCAGATCGCTACCACCAGCCCCGCGATCCGGCCCTTGCGGCGGCGGATGGTGAGAGCGTCGAGCAGGGCTTGCGTGGGATGTTCGTGCTCGCCGTCGCCGGCATTGATGACCGCGCAATCCACTTTCTGCGACAGGAGCTGCACGGCGCCGGCGGCATGATGGCGAACGACGAGAATGTCGGGCCGCATGGCATTCAGCGTCAGCGCCGTGTCGAGCAGCGTCTCGCCCTTCTCGATCGAGGAGCTTTTGAGCGCCATATTCATGACATCGGCGCCGAGCCGCTTGCCGGCCATTTCGAAGGAGCTTTGCGTGCGCGTGGAGGATTCGAAGAAAAGATTGATTTGCGTCAGGCCGCGCAAAATATCGCGCTTCTGGCGGGTGCGGCGGTTATACTCGACATCCGCGTCGGACAAGTCCAGCAATCCGGTAATCTCCGCCGGAACTCAGTCCCTTAATCCCAAGGAGATGCTTGTGAGGAAAATAGAATTTGTGAGGAGCGAGCGCGAGGTTCATTAAAGCGTTGTTATACTGACGCGAACTCATGCCCCGCAAGCGCGATGATCGAAGGCGGAGAGGTTTTTGGGAAAAAATGCAGAACAGCGACAGCAATTTCCTAAGCGTCGCCATCGGGGCGGCAGCCGAAGGGCTCAATCAGAGCCCGGTTTTCGAGGATGTGGACCTTTTTGCAAGTGACCGCGCTTTGGTGGATGCGGTCGCGCGCGAGGGTGCTTCCTGGGCGCTTGACGAGCTAGGCGAAATCGGCCGGATCGCCGGCAGCGCGCATGTGCTCGATCTGGGGCGGCTGGCGAATGAAAATCCACCGAAACTGCGGCCGATCGATCAGAAGGGCCGGCGGCGCGACGCTGTGGAGTTCCACCCCGCCTATCACGAGCTGATGGCGCTTTCGATGCGTCACGGGCTGCATTGCGGTGACATGGGAGCAAGCTGCGTCCGGCGGCACGCCGCGCCCTGGCGCGCATGTGGCACGGGGCGCCAAGCTCTATATGATGTCGCAGGCTGAAGCCGGGCATATGTGTCCGATCACCATGACGCATGCGTCTTTCGCAACTTTGCGCGCTGGACGAAACGCTCTTCGCGCGCCTGCTGCCCAAATTGCTCAACCGCGATTACGACGCCGCGTTCGTGCCGATGGAACAGAAGCGATCCGTCACCATCGGCATGGGCATGACGGAAAAGCAGGGCGGCACCGATGTCCGTGCCAATATTACCGAGGCCGCGCCGCTCGGGACTGACGGCCTTTACGCCATCACCGGCCATAAATGGTTCATGTCGGCGCCGATGTGCGACGCCTTCCTTATCCTTGCGCAAGCGCCGGAAGGGCTGTCCTGTTTCCTGCTGCCGCGTTTCCGCGCCGATGGCAGCCTCAACGCCATTCGCATCGAGCGGCTGAAGGACAAGCTGGGCAACCGCTCCAACGCCTCGTCGGAAGTGACGTTTCTCGGCGCGGAGGCGCAACGCGTCGGCGAGGAGGGCAGGGGGGTTCCGGCGATCATCGAAATGGTGACCCTCACGAGGCTCGACTGCGCCCTGTCTTCCGCGGGTCTGATGCGTTTCACGCTGGCCAATGCCCTACGTCACACGCGGCACCGGACGGTGTTTCAGCGCAAGCTGATCGATCAGCCGCTGATGACGAATGTGCTGGCCGATCTGGCTCTCGACGCCGAGGCCGCGACCGCGCTCGCTTTCCGTCTGGCCAGCAGTTTCGATCGCGCGCACGAGCCGCATGAGGCTGCCTACCGCCGGCTGATGACCCCGGTGATCAAATATTGGGTCTGCAAGGCCGCGCCGCCCTTCGCCTATGAAGCGATGGAGTGCAT
This sequence comes from uncultured Alphaproteobacteria bacterium, assembly GCA_963731855.1. GTDB lineage: Bacteria > Pseudomonadota > Alphaproteobacteria > Rhizobiales > Rhodomicrobiaceae > R-RK-3. The sequence continues at coordinate 218,250 of CAVSXH010000015.1, forward strand.
GGGCGGCAACGGCTATGTCGAGGAAGGGCTACTCGCGCGAGCCTATCGCGAGGCGCCGCTCAATGCGATCTGGGAAGGCTCGGGCAATGTGATGTGCCTCGATATTCTGCGGGTGATGCAGCGTGAGCCCGAGGCCGTCGAGGCGGTGCTCGCATCGATCGAGCCGACGGCGAGAAGCAATGCCCATTTGACGGCGGCGCTCGCTGAGCTGAAGCATGTGCTGGCCATGCGATCGCTTCATGAAGGCGATGCGCGCTGGCTTGCCGAGCGGCTCGCACTGCTCGCCGCAGCGAGCCTGCTCATCGCCCATGCCCCCCCGGAAATAGCCGAGCCGTTCGCCGCCTCGAGGCTCGCCGGGGGCTGGCGGCACAGCTATGGTGCGGGTTTGAAAGGCGCGGACACGGAAGCGATCGTCGCTCGCGCGGGCGAAGGACTGTAGGGATGACCGACAACGATGCAACGGATGGGACCGGCGCGGCGGATATTGTCACCGCCGCCGTTCTGGTCATCGGTGATGAAATCCTGTCCGGGCGCACCAAGGACACCAATATCGGCACCATCGCCGACCATCTCACCGCGATCGGCATCCGCTTGCGTGAAGTGCGCGTCGTCGCCGATGTCGAGGACGACATCGTGGCGGCGGTGAACGCCCTGCGCGCCCGCTATGACTACGTCTTCACGACAGGCGGGATCGGCCCGACCCACGACGACATCACAGCCGATGCCGTCGCCAAGGCATTCGGTGTAACGATCGACGTCGACCCGCGTGCGCGCGCCATGCTGCGCGAGCGCCACAGCGAGGCAGACCTCACTCCGGCAAGGCTGCGCATGGCGCGCATTCCCGCCGGAGCCGACCTGGTCGACAATCCGGTGTCTCGCGCGCCGGGCTTCTTCATCGGCAATGTAATCGTGATGGCGGGCGTGCCGCGCATCATGGCCGCGATGCTGGAGGCGGTAACGCCCCGGCTGCGCACGGGCGCGAAACTGCTTTCGCTGAGCATTCATGTGAGTGCGCCGGAAGGCACGATCGCGCCACATCTCAGCGCCGCCCAGAGCGATTACGCCGATGTGCAAATGGGCAGCTATCCCTATTTCGAAGGGGGACGGCCGGGCGTTTATCTGGTCCTCCGTGCGGTCGATCCGGAGCGTCTTGAGGCTGCCGCGAGAGGTCTTGAGGCGCGGCTCCAGGGCGGGGGCCTGGCATTTGCGCGGCGCGCTCAGGAAGTGGGTTGAGAGAAAGTCAGGCGCGGCCACTATCCCGCTGCGCATTTTCCGCACTCCGCGAACCGGTTTGGCGGTTCAGGAAGCCGAAAATGTCGCGGGTGCTGATGACGCCCACGGCTTTCCCGTTGGCCAGCACCAAAGCCTCCGATTGCGGGCCGCGCAAGAGCTGCCGCAGGGCTCCAATCGCGCTTTGATCGGCTGTGAGCGTCGCTCCGGCGGGCGGCTCGAGCGGAACGCCGGCGGGCATGGTGGGCGGTGTTCGCATGAGCTGGCTGACGCTGACGCCCCGAAGCCGTTCGGTGATCTCGGTTTGCCGGCGGGCGGTGCCGGCCGCGTTAAAGACAAAATAACCGATGAGGATCTGCCACATCCCGGCGATCAGAGTCCCCTGGAACGCATTATAAGCGCCGAACGCCATCAGCGCGATGCCAAGCGCCGCGCCCAGGCGCGAAGCGAGGCGTGTCGCCTTCCGCAAGTCGCCCTGGCGCCACCACAGCGCCGCTCTGAGCATTCTCCCGCCGTCCAGCGGAAAGGCGGGAACGAGGTTGAACACCGCCAGAACGATGTTGATGACCGTGAGATAGTTGAGCACGGCGAGCACTTCCGGCGGGCTGCTCGCCTCGAACAGGATGGCGATGAGATAGAACGCTCCGCCGAGAATGACGCTCGAAATCGGTCCGGCGATGGCGACGAGAAACTCCGATTTTGGCGTGGGCGGCTCGTCTTCGAGTTCGGCGACACCGCCGAAGATGAACAGCGTGATGCCGGCGATCCTGATGCCGTAGATCCGCGCCACCAATGAATGGGCGAGCTCGTGGAAGACGATCGACGCGAACATGCCGAGCGCGGCCACCGTCCCCATAAGGTAATAGGTTTGCGCGCTCCGCTCCGGCAGGCTCTCCGGGAAAAGGCCCGTCGCCAGGCTCCAGACGATCAGCACCGCCAGCACGAACCAGGATAGGTCGACGCTGATCCGGAAGCCGAAAATGGAAAATAACGGAAAGCTGCGCGTGAACATGACTACCCCCGCCGCCTTGAGGGCCAGACCATGGTTGCGCATGATCCAGGCCTTTTTGGTTTCGCATGATTTCGGGGACCGCTGTGCATACGCGTCTTGACGCAGACACGGCTCCCGATCGTGCTCGTAACGCCCCTAACATGGGAATGGATGCAGGAAAAGCGAGGGCGCGACGCTTCTGGACAAGCCTCAAAGCGTCTTGCTGGTGAAAGAGGCGCATGGTATTCAATGCCGCGATGCCGGTCGCCGGCGCCCACTACCCGGTCGTTGCGGGTGATCGAGCCGTTATCGGACGCGTAGCTCAGCGGTAGAGCACTACGTTGACATAGGAGTGTCTGCCCCTTGCAAAGCCGCTGCTGAACAAGGGAAAACTGAAGAATACGGCGGCAATCACTGGTCTAATGGACCAGTAAGCCGCAAATTTGGCTCCATTTTCGGGGCCTCGGTCGCCTAGCTCAGCGGTAGAGCACCACGTTGACATCGTGGGGGTCACTGGTTCGATCCCAGTGGCGACCACCATCTCCTTCCGAGACATTATCTTCGCTTTCGCCCCCAAACGGCTGCTGGACGACGAACCGACATTCACCGGGCTTGTGCTCGACCTTACGATCATGGCTTTGCTCGTCATCGCGGCCGGGGCTTTCGCCGGGCTCGTGATCTGCGGCGCGATGGCGGCGATCGTCGCAAGGTTGCATGATGCGGATAGGAGCGGGTCGCCGGGGCCAATCAACCGGGCGCCGGGCTGCATTTCATGTTGCACGGAATGGCCGAGGGCCATTGGCGTTGCATTGTATTTGCTGGGATTTTTGTTGCACCGTCATGCAACTAGAATTGCGCTTTGTAGTGGCGCAAAAGTTGCCGTAACAATTTGATTTTGTTACCAAAACAGCTTAATTTTGCGCTTGAGATCGACGCCTGACAGGCCGACTGAAAATCCGCGTGTCGGTGGTTCGATTCCGCCCCTGGGCACCATATAATCAATGGCTTAGCGGGTTGCTCTGCGACGGAGCTCTTGGTGCGGTGAAGAGGCGGCCGGCTGCCGCTCCGGGCGGCCCCGCTTACGCTTGACTGACTCGGCAATCGACATTCCTGATCGAGAAACACCCCAGATCCAACTTTCCAGAACATATCTAAATGGTTGGATACATTTCAGTTTGCAGGTTTGCGGGAACCCGATATCGTTCGCTGCGGCCGCGGATGAAATCAAGAAATGCAGGCCGTACAACGAACAAGGTGAGGAGCGCAATCATCATGAAAGCTATGACGCTCGCTGTCTGTTTGACAGCGATAGGCATCGGCATACCTGCGGCCTACGCGCAGCAGGTGCCGACAACGCGCGCAGAGGTGGCAAAACCGGGCGGAAAAATTCCGGATGCCCCAAAGCTGGCGCTGGTGAAGGTCGCCGACGGTTTTCATGACCCGATCGGCGTGACCGCAGCCAACGATGGCTCGGGGCGGATCTTTGTCGTTGAACGTGCCGGTCGTGTAAAAGTGGTCGAAAAAGATGGGAAGGTCTTGCCCGATCCGCTTATCGATCTCACCAACTTCAATCCGTTGGGCTCGGACGTGCAAACCGGATTTGTCGAGCAGGGACTGTGGTCGATCGCATTGCATCCCAAGTTCAAGGAGAACGGCTACGTATTCTTCCATTATGCATCGTTGCCGTTCAACGGCGCTTCCATCATCGCACGGGTAACCGTCGATCCGAAAAGTCCAAACCAGGTTACGACAGAGCAATTCACCAAGACCGTGAAGGTTCTGATGAACATTCCGCAGCCTTATTATAATCATTACGGCGGGATGATCGCCTTCGGGCCCGATGGCAAATTGTACATTGGCAAGGGCGATGCCGGTTGGGAAGGCGATCCGCTCGATGCCGGGCAAAACCTCAACATGCTATGGGGCAAGCTGTTGCGGATTGATGTCGATACGGCGGATGACGTGGCGTATGCCATCCCGAAAGACAATCCGTTCGCCGATGCAGATAAGCCACAATTGATGTCGTTGTTCGGCATCAACGAGCAGGGCTTCGCTCAAAATAAGATTGGATCAAGGCCTGAAATTTGGGCCTACGGCCTCCGCAACCCCTACATGTTCCATTTCGACCAGAAATCGGGCGACCTTTTCATCGCGGATGTCGGCCAGAATCACTGGGAAGAAATCGACTACCAGCCGGCCTCTTCAAAAGGTGGCGAGAACTACGGATGGAAGTTCAATCAGGGATCTCACTGCCATCCCACCATGTCTGAGGACCAGAAATGCCCAATCGTGGGCATGTTGCCCGCGGCGGAATATCCGCACGACCAGCCATTCGAGGATGGGGCAAAAGTCAAAGAGGGCAACGGCTGCTCAGCTCAGGGACTGGGCGTTGCGAATTACGGTGGCTTGAACAAGACCTATCTGGTTGGCGACTGGTGTTCTGGTCGTCTATTCGGACTGGGCTGGGACGGCGGCGCCAAGAAATGGCAGTTGCAGGAATTTATGCAGACGCAGCTGCAGTTCACCGCCGGCAATGTCGATGCCGACGGCTATGTCCTTGCGACCAATTGCTACTGCTTCTACACCGACGATAAAGGCCCGATGGCCAATCCCGTTGGTGCGCTGTGGCGTGTGATGCCCGCCGACAAGGTTCCGGCAGGCATGGAAGTCGCAAAGGCCAAAGCCAATTAAAGCTTTGCGGATCGAATATCTAACATCGCCCGCAGCCCTTGCGGGCGATGCCGTATCTGGACACCACGATCTCAGGACCGATCGATGTCATTGGAATTTCGCTCCTTGCCGAGCTTCTCCTTGTTTGCGTTGATGCTGCTTTCGGGCGCACTTGCCATGTCACCGGCCAACGCCGACGATCTGTCGGACTTCAAAAATCCCCTGGACAATTCTCCGATCACGTTTCAGCTGCAGCCTGGAGAGGTCGAAACGCCCGCGGTGCAGAACTTCAAGGCAACCGGCGTCAATGAGTACCGGGACAACGCGGACGCCATAGCGGAGGGGAAGAAACTCTACATATCCAACTGCATCATCTGCCACGCTGCCGATGGCACTGGAAAAATGGGTCCAACTCTGGTCGGCAAAGACGTCGTCTATCAACAGGCCCTGACCGACCCCGGCATGTTTTCGATCATCTATGGGGGCGCAAGCGGCGCCATGCAGTCGTTTTTCCGTCGTGGCATGAAGCAAGACCAGATCCTCAGGATCGTCGCCTATGTGAGGACTCTCGAGAAATGACGGCAACGAACCCATCTCATTGGACCATTCGCGTCTGAGACCGGCGCTCTCAGAAGATAGGTGCCGGCGCGATTTCGATCCTTGCCCTTTTTGCACAGGTGAATTGATCGCGAAGACGCTCGCCAGTCTCCGGCATCCGGCGCCACGGCAATAATCAGAGGCTCCCTCGTACGGTATGGCTAGAGCCTTTTCCGTTCCGATTGAATCGGAACGGGGCTTTACTTCTTTGTTTCGTCGCATTTTCTCGACGCAAACCGGTATCCACTTTGCTGGAAAATGCTCTAAGGAGCCTGGCGCCGCAGCAGGCATCGTCACGGTCACCGGGCACGCATTCACAGCGCCTGCGGCATGTCTGCTACGCTCTACCTAGGGCCTGCAGCAAGGGATCAGACGTGGCAGCACTGGGTCGGGCGCATAGGGGCGTCCAACCAGGAAGCGGCTGATGCTGTTGGTATTTCAGACGAAAATGAGCCACGCCAGCTTATGATTTTGATCGACAGCACGGATGCGGCAGCTTAACCTTCTATGTTGTCCAGAGGATACTCTGGCCGGAATTCGTGGCCAGATGGTGACATAAACACCGCAAATCCCAGAGGACGCAACTCGGGAGGTTAATGCACATGCGAGACATAGTGAAGTACGCCGGAATAGTCATGGCCGCTACCTGGGCCATCGCCGCGCCGGCCCAAGCCGACGTGAAGGTGAAACTGCAGGAGGTGGCGAGTGGATTGACGCATCCGCTTGCGATGGTTTCGATCCCTGATGATTCCGGCCGCATGGCCGTAATCGAGCAGCACGGCGTGGTGCGCATCATCGACAATAAGGGCCGCTTATTGCCCGACCCCTTCCTAAATATCGAAGGTAAGATCATCGGTTTGCACTCATTTTTCGACGAGCGCGGCGTAATCGGCCTGGCCTTCCACCCGAACTACAAGGAAAATGGCAAGTTCTATCTCGCCTATTCCGCTCCGCTGCGCGCCTATGCAGAACTCGACCGGCGCCTGTGGTGGTCACACACGAACGTTATTTCGGAATTCCAGGTTTCGAAGGCTGATCCGAACAAGGCCGATACGACCACTGAGCGGGTCGTGTCCGCGATCGACTGGCCGCAATTCAATCACAACGGCCACTGGATCGGTTTCGGCCCGGACGGCATGCTTTACGTCTCCACCGGTGATGGCGGCTACGCCAATGACTGGGGTATCGGGCACGTTGTCGCGACCGGCAACGGTCAGGACCTGAGTGTGTTGTGGGGCAAGATGCTGCGCATCGACGTGAACAAGCCGGACGGTATTGCGGCGGACAATCCGTTCGCTGGCCGCAGCGATGCAAAGCCGCAAATATGGGCTTCCGGCATGCGCAATCCCTGGCGCTGCTCATTCGACATGGGCGGATCCAAGGAACTGTTCTGCGGCGACGTGCAGCAAAACTCTTATGAAGAGGTCAACATCGTTGCGAAGGGCGGCAATTACGGTTGGCGCCGGATGGAAGCCGACAAGTGTTTCGACTTCATGAAGCCCGACGCCCACCCTGCAAGTTGCGATCAGGCGGGCCTGACCGGACCGGTCATGGTCTATGCGAACTGCACGGCCGTGAAATCGAACTGCTTGGGCATCTCGATTACCGGCGGGTACGTCTATCGCGGTGCCAATAAGGCCTGGGATGGCAAGTACATCTTCGGCGACTGGTCCAAGGGCTTCGCGGCCATGGACGGCCAGCTCTTCTTCGGCACCAAAGGCGGCGACGGCAAGTGGACGCTGGAGAAGGCCGTGGTCGAGGGCACCTCTCCAGTGCCTTACATACTGGCGTTTGCCCAGGACGACAAAGGCGAGGTCTATGCCTTGACCAGCATTTCGACTGGACCGGTCGGTGGTCACGATTCGATCTACAAGATCGTGCCGGCGAACTGATCGTCATGTGATGGAAAAAGAAGGAGGCGGCGGAAGCCGCCTTCTTTATGATAGCGGAATGTGTAGATTTGCGACTGGAGAATAAGTGATGCACCGTCGGCTCGTGATGATCGCCCTTTCTGTCAGTGCCGTCGTTGCCTGCGCAGCGACGTGGACTCCTAGCCTTGCTCAGACAGACACCCCGCCTGCCGCGGAGGCAAATGCAGAGCCGCGCGATCCACCGCCAGCGATTGATCCCGCAACGTTGAAGGACACTGCCGCGATCGCGAAGGGTGAAGCGATTTGGCAGGAACAATGCACGCATTGTCATGGCGCCAAGGCATATCCCGGCAAGGCGCCGAAACTGGCGCCGCGCACCTACAAGCCAGAGTTCGTGTGGGATAGAGTCCACAATGGATTCCGCGGCATGCCGCCTTGGAAGGACATATACGATGAGAACGAAGTTCTGGCTGTCATCGCCTATATCCTGAGCGACGACTTTTTCCCTTGAGGGCTCGCATGGCCTGCGGAGCCGCGCCGTCGCGATGGCCAGAGGACCAGTTACGCTCTGTTCGAAAGAATGCGGTAACCGCTAACCAGGGCGATACACGCGGCAACAATCATCGCTCCCATGCCTTCGCGTGCCTCCTCGTCGTGCCACCAAACCTCTTTGAGCCACCAATTCGGGCGCGGTGGCCAAAAATAAATGACCGCGGACATCGCTAAGATGACCGACAGCAGCAAAAGCAAGGTTGCCGGCCGCCTGCTAATTAGGCGCGGAGCAAAGGCTGCCAAGCCGGTCCAGACCGCTCCGACACCATATATTACGCCCCAGATCTGCGGATCAGGATCATTATATTGCGCTGCTGCGAAAAGGATCAGGCCTACGCACAGCCCGGACATCAGAATTCGCCAGAGGATGCTCGTCATGGCAGGAACCGCAATGCTTGTTCAGTTGGTTACAATAAATTAAGGTGATGCTCGGCCGCATTCTTGTAAAGCCAAGCGGATTGTAATTTAGCGACGAGGCAGAGTCATCCCATGAGTTCGCAGCAATCCGTCCTGCCGGAAAACGCCCCTCATGACGATAATGGGAATGACGCGGCTTACTGGCAGCGTTTTGCCGTCCCCTACGAGTTTCCCGTCGTGTTCACGCGCGGACTGTTCCGCCCGGAAAACCGGACGCTCGTCGATACGATCGCGCGGCTGGAGCCGGAAAGACGGCATCGCTGCCTGGTTTTCCTGGATGAAGGCGTGATCGGCGCTGTGCCCGGCCTTGGCAAGCAAATCGAGGCCTACGCAGCGCAGCATTCCAGGCAGATCGAACTGGTGACTTTGCCGCATGCAATGCCCGGCGGCGAGAAGATCAAGAACGATCTCGCTTTTGTCGAGCAGATCCAGAGCCATGTGTTTCAGCATCGCATCGACCGCCACTCATTCATCATCGCCGTTGGCGGCGGCGCGCTGCTCGACGCTGTCGGATTGGTAGCCGCGACGTCGCATCGTGGCATCAGGCATATTCGCGTGCCCACAACCGTGCTTGCGCAGAACGATTCCGGCATCGGCGTAAAGAACGGCGTCAATCTGAATGGCGTGAAAAATTTTGTCGGCACCTTCGCTCCGCCCTTCGCGGTATTGAATGATTTCGACCTGCTCGACAGCTTGCCGCCGCGCGAAAAAATCGCCGGAATGGCCGAAGCCGTGAAGGTGGCGCTGATCCGCGACCCCGAATTCTTTCTGTGGCTTGAGCGCAATTGCGATGCGCTGGCGTATTTTGAGCCAGCCGCCATGGCGCATATGATCCGCCGCTGCGCGGAACTGCACATGCATCAAATCGCGCATGGCGGCGACCCGTTCGAATCCGGCAGCGCACGCCCGCTGGATTTCGGCCATTGGTCGGCCCATAAGCTGGAATCGCTGACGCATTATCATGTGCGGCATGGCGAGGCCGTTGCCATCGGCGTTGCGCTCGACACACGCTATTCCGTGCTAGCCGGCCTCCTGCCTGAGGGCGACGAGGATCGGGTCTGTTTCCTGTTGGAGGCGCTCGGCTTCAAGCTGTGGCACACGGCGTTGCGAAGCTTGGATACCGAGCGAAAGCCGGCAATCCTGCAGGGCCTGCGCGAATTCCGCGAGCACTTGGGCGGCGAATTTACGGTGACGCTGCTAACCGGCCTCGGCCAGGGCGTGGAGGTGCATCACCTCGATGAGGCGCTTATGATGACAGCGATCGACTGGCTCGAAGCGAGAAGCAAGAGCTGATGCTGCGGGCCGACGGTACGCTGCTGACCTATTGCACGAACATCCATCCCGGTGAGAGCTGGCCGGATGTCTTTGCCAGTCTCAAGCGCCACCTGCCGCGCGTGAAGGCCGGCTTCGCGCCGACGAAGCCATTCGGCGTCGGCTTGCGGCTCTCGGCCGAGGCGGCTGCGGCCCTGCACGAGCCCAGCGAACTCGCCGCGTTCCGCGATTTCCTGACTGCGGAAAATTTGTTTGTCTTCACCATCAATGGCTTTCCCTATGGCGCGTTTCATGGCCAGCGGGTCAAGGAAGCGGTCTATCAGCCGGATTGGCGCGACGAGCGGCGTCTGACGTACTCCAACCAGTTGGCGGACATCCTCGTCGAACTACTCCCTGCTTCGGGGTTCGGCAGCATCAGCACCGTGCCGGGCACGTTCAAGGCGCTTGGCCAGGGCGCCGAAGCCTTGATGGCGGAGATGTTTTTACGGCACGCGGCGCATCTTATCCGCCTACGGGAAGCGCATGGGAAGACGATTGCGCTCGCCCTGGAGCCGGAGCCTTGCTGTTTTCTCGAGACGATCGAAGAGAGCGTGCGTTTCTTCGAAGACTATCTGTTTTCGGCCGCTGCGGTCGGGCGGATCGCTGAACTTACCGGACTTCCGGCAAACGAGGCCGAAGCCGCGCTGCGGCGGCACCTCGGCATCTGCTATGACGTGTGCCACGCGGCGGTTGAGTTCGAGAACGCGGCGGAGAGCATCAGCGCCTTACGGACTGCCGGCATCCCAATTCATAAATTGCAATTGAGCGCTGCACTGCGTTTGACTCCTGGGCCGCATCAGCTTGAAGCGCTAAAGGCGTTCGCCGAGGGCACATATCTGCATCAGGTGGTGACACGAGGGGCGTCGGGAAATCTCACGCGCTACGTCGATTTGCCGGACGCGCTGGCTCAGGCGTCCGCGCTCGTCCGCCGAGGAATGGCGCGTGCACTTCCACGTTCCGATCTTCGAGGCGGATATCGAGCCGCTTGCCACGACACAGGATTTTCTGACGGAGATCCTCGCGCTGCACAATCAAGCGCCAATCTCCCCTCATCTGGAGGTGGAGACCTACACCTGGGATGTACTGCCGCCCGCGCTGCGGGGCATTCCGGTGGACGAAGCTATCGCGCGTGAATTGCAGTGGGTTGAGGCGCGGCTGCGATGACGCCGCTTACGGCCTTGCGGCTAGGTCGCGTTTCCAATCTGCCGACAGTTTGGACCAACGCGCTGGCAGGCATTGCACTTGCGGGGGGCATCCTATCCTCCAAGAGCTTGGTCCCGCTGCTGATCGGACTCTCGCTGCTTTATGTCGCGGGCATGTACCTGAACGACGCATTCGACGCCGAAATCGACGCGCGCGAACGGGCGGGCAGGCCAATCCCGCAAGGCGCGGTCTCGCGCAACGCGGTGTTCGGGCTCGGCTTCGGCATGCTGATCGCCGGTGTGCTGTGCCTGGCCACCCTCGGCGGGAGGGTGACGCTGACCGCCACGCTGCTCGCTGCGGCCATCGTGCTTTACGATTGGCTGCATAAGCGGACTGTGATTGCGCCGCTGCTCATGGCGCTGTGCCGCGGGTTGATTTATCCCGCCGCGGCGGCAGCCGCGTATGGTGCATTCGGCCACCCGTTGCTGTTCGGGGCAATCGGCCTGTTCTGCTACATTGCCGGCCTCACCTATGCCGCCAAGCAAGAGGCTTTCGATCGTCTCGGACGCCTCTGGCCCTTGGCGGTCATGGCGGTTCCGGTCGCGATCGGCGCGACCGCCGTCTTGGACAAGCCGCAAGCTTTGCTCTTCTTTGCCGCCTTCGTGCTTTGGACGGGAGCGGCGCTTTGGCTGTTGCTGCGCCGGCGTCAGGGCGACGTGGGGCGCGCTGTTTCACATTTGATCGCCGGAATATCGCTTTATGATGCGATTTTCGTCGCCGCGTATCATTCGCCTGCGCTCGGTCTGCTTTGCGTCCTCGCGGTGCCGGCTACGATCGCCGCGCAGCGCTATGTGCCGGGGACTTAGCGGGTGACCAACTCTCACGCCCAAAAACATGCGTGAGCATGATCTGCTTGAAATCCGTTGCGGCTAATGGCCCTTCCGGCAGCAGTTCGGGTGCCGAGCTGATGACCAGCGGACCTTGGCGCGGATCGTCCATCAGCCGACCGTGCGAGCCTTTCACCAAATGCGTGTCCTTTAGCGAGATGACGTCCATCAGAGCGCCGAAGCCAGCCTTGCGTTTGGCCAGACGCCAGCCGATGGCGGCGGTCGGAAAGCGGACCGCGGGGTCGAGGAACAGCTCGACGGGGTCGTAGCCTGGCTTGCGGTGAATATCGACGGTGCGCGCGAAATCCGGCGCCCGTGCGTCGTCCAGCCAATAATAGTAGCTGAACCATTTGTCCGCCGCCGAGATCGCAACGAGTTCGCCCGAACGTGGATGATCAAGACCCATGGCGCGCTTGCCGTCCGCATCGAGCACTTGCTCGACGCCCTCGATGCCCTCCAGCAAGGCCTTCACCTCGGCGAGCCGGCCGGGCTCGCGTACATAGACATGCGCGATCTGGTGATCCGCCAGCGCGAAAGCCTGCGACGCGCCAGCGTCAAGCAATTCGCGCCCCATTTCCTCGCGGATGGCGATCAGCCCGGCCCGGCGCAGCGCCCGGTTGATATTTACGGCCTCATTGACCGGCATGATGCCGTATTCGGAAACGAGGAGAACCCGCGATCCCCGGCGCTCGGCGAAATCGATCAATTGGCCCGTGACGCTATCGATCTCCTTGAGATCCTCGATGAGCCGGGGATGGTTCAGATCCGGACCGAGCCGCTGCAGATTGTAGTCAAGATGCGGCAGGTAGGCGAGCGTCAGCGTCGGATTGCGCGTCTGTATGACATGAAGCGTTGCGTCCGCGATCCATTGGGTTGAGGAGATGTCGGTCGCCGGTCCCCAGAACTTAAAGAGCGGAAACATCCCGAGTTTCGGGTTGAGTTCGTCGCGCAGCTCCGGCGGGTTGGCGTAATGATCGGGCAACTTGCGGCCGTCGATAGGATACATCGGCCTGGGCGTCGCGCCGAAATCGGCGCCGGAATACATGTTGTACCACCAGAACATATTGGCGCAGGTGAAGTTCGGATCGCGTTTGCGCCCGGCGTCCCAGACTTTTTCGCCCTCGACCAGATGGTTCGACTGCCGCCAGAGCCAGGTCTCGGCAAGGTCACGGAAATACCAGCCATTTGCCACCGCGCCGTGCCCCGCAGGCGGCAGTCCCGTCAACAGGGAAGATTGCACCGTGCATGTCACCGCCGGAAACACGGTTTGCAACGGCCTGAGCCCGCCCCGCGCGGCAAGCCGGGCGATATTGGGTGTATGGGGCCCGACTAGCTCCGGTGAAAGTCCAACGACGAGGATCACCAAAGTGGAGTGCATGAAGGGAAACCCATTGCTGACGGCGGGGAAACATGGCTTTGCTTTGCAAGACCATAGCGTTCTTGTAGGCTAGCGTAAATGCTCCGCCAGTCATTCATGAGGCATTCCGGTGTCGGCTCCTTCTCAGCTTCTAACGCGTTGGCTTGAAAAGCAAACCCCGCCGGAGGACTGGCAATGGCTGTCCGAGCGGGTGGCGCGCGGCGCGGCGACGCCGGATCGCGACATCTTCATCACACTGGGGTTGATCCCACGACGCCTCGGCCGCGCCGACCTCACGCTCGACCGATCCGATCTGGAGGCAGCCGAAGCCGCGGCGGCTGGGTGGGATCCCCGGGGCTGGAGCGTTGATGGTGCGGCGCGAGTGTGGGTCCTGCTCCAGACGGTGGCGCAGACGGAGACCTTTCCGGAGAATTTTCAAAGGCTTTGCCGCACTGCGGACGCGGCCGAGGCCATTGCCCTTTACCGCGGCCTGCCGCTTTATCCGCAAGGTGAACGGCTGGAAGCGCAGGCCGCTGAGGGCGTGCGCTCGAACATGTCGGCAATTTTTGAGGCTGTGGCACATCACAATGCTTACCCGCGCACCTACTTCAGCGACCACCGCTGGAATCACATGGTTCTTAAGGCTCTGTTCGTCGGTTCCGCACTCGCGCCGATCCAGGGGCTGGACGAGCGGGCCAACGCCGACCTCGCGCTGATGCTTTTCGATTACGCGCATGAGCGCTGGGCCGCCGAGCGTGACGTGTCGCCAGAACTTTGGCGCGCGATCGGCCCGTTTGCCGCCAGCGCTTCCATGCAGGCCGATCTTGCCCGCGTGTTGGGCAGCGGCACGCCGAAGGAACGCGCCGCAGCCGCACTGGCCTTGAGCGCCTCACGCTCGGAAGAGGCGGCTCGCATTCTGCAAACCGCGCCCGAACTCGCCCGGCGGATCGAGACCGGGGCGCTGACCTGGCAAACCCTCGACAAAATCGCCTGAACCCTGACAAGAGCACCAGCGGCCATGTATATCGACCCGCACGCCCATATGATTTCCCGCACAACCAACGATTACGAGGCCATGGCAGCGGCCGGCATCGTCGCCCTGATCGAGCCCGCCTTCTGGGTTGGGCAGCCGCGCACCTATGTGGGCACCTATATCGACTATCTCTCCGCCATCGTCGGCTGGGAGCGTTTTCGCGCCGGCCAGTTCGGCATCCGTCACTACTGCACCGCCGGGCTCAACTCCAAGGAGGCGAACAATGAGGAACTGGCGGAAGGCGTGATGGAGATCCTGCCGCGTTTCGCGTTGAAGGACGGCGTCGTGGCCATTGGCGAAATCGGTTATGACGAGCAGACACCGCTTGAGGACAAATATTTCCGCGCTCAGCTCGAACTCGCCAAGGAGCTGCAGCTGCCGGTGATGATTCATACGCCCCATCGCGACAAGAAGCGCGGCACGACCCGCTCGATGGACGTTGCTATGGAGCATGGGCTCGATCCGTCCAAGGTGGTTGTCGACCATAATAACGAGGAGACAGTCGGCGAAGTGCTGCAGCGGGGGTTCTGGGCTGCGTTCTCGATCTACCCTTCGACGAAGATGGGCGACGCGCGCATGGTGCAGCTTCTGCGGCAATACGGCGCCGAGCGGATCATCGTCGAATTCCGGCTTGCGATTGGGGCGTGTCCGAACCGCTGGGCGTGCCGAAAACTGCGGAACTGGCGCTCAGAAGCGGCATTCCCGAGCGACATGTGCGCATGGCTTGCTACGAAAATGCGCTTGCCGCTTACGGCCAGAGCGGACAGATGCGCGAAAGCGACTGGCTGGACCCGCCGCCGATCGACCAGCGCACCCTGTTCGCCGGCAATTCCATTCTGCGGGGCGGCCGCGAACCGCGCATCGAGCGGCGCGATGGCGGCGAATGATCGCGTTTCGCTCCCCGGTGATGTAGGGCGTTCGAAATAGGGCTCCCTGATCGCCCGTGACCTCAATCAATTTCAGCGGTCGTTCCGAAAAACGAGCTGATGTCCGTCCGGCTCTGGCTTACACCGTAAAAGAGGTGCCGCAGCCGCAGGAGGCGGTAGCGTTCGGATTGCTGATCTTGAACGAAGCGCCGATCAGATCGTCGACGAAATCGATTTCCGAGCCCGCCATGAAGGGCAGCGAAATCTCATCGATCAGCACCGTCGCGCCCTGCTTTTCGATAACCGTGTCACCCAGATCGCGGTCGGCGACCAGGTCGAACGAATATTGAAAGCCGGTGCATCCGCCTGCCTTGACGCTGACGCGGAGCATCTTCGTTTCCGCTTCGCCCGAGATGATTTCCGAGATCCGGCGCGCCGCGCGATCAGTTACATGGATGGATGTCGTCATATCAGTCCCGAATCACATTAATTTGCCGCAAGACGCGATTACCACTATGGAAGTGGGAATTGAGGGGCTTTTGTCAATCATTCCAGTTGGGAAACATCGGGGGGTGCATCTCGCTGGAGCAAAGACTGGATGGCGTCGATGACGCTGCACGCACGTTTCGTCGAGCGCCCCGTCGCGGTTTATGCATGTTCGACCTTGCACAGCCGAGGGCGTCTGCACCCCGAGCCCGATTGTCCGCTGCGGACACCGTTCCAGCGCGACCGGGACCGTATTATCCATTCATCGGCCTTTCGGCGCCTGACCTACAAGACGCAGGTTTTCGTCTATCATGAAGGGGATCATTACCGGACGCGCCTGACGCACAGCCTCGAAGTGGCGCAAATCGCGCGCACCATCGCCCGTGTGTTGCGGCTGGACGAAGATCTGGCCGAGACCATCGCGCTCGCCCATGACCTCGGCCATCCGCCCTTCGGCCATGCGGGTGAGGAGGCGCTCGATGGGGCTAACGCACCCTATGGCGGCTTCGATCATAATGCGCAGAGCCTCAGAGCCGTGACGAAACTGGAGAGCCGCTATGCCTCCTATGACGGGCTGAACCTGACTTGGGAAACGCTGGAAGGCCTGGTGAAGCATAATGGCCCGCTGCTGACGGCGGGCAGCAAACCGACCTCGCGCTATGCGGCGAAGGGGCTGCCGCAGGCCATCGTCGAATACGGCGCCATCCACGATCTCGACCTTGCCACTCATGCGTCGGCGGAAGCCCAGATTGCGGCGCTGGCCGATGACATCGCCTATAATAATCACGATCTGGACGACGGCCTGCGCGCCGGGCTGATCGGGCTCGACAAGCTGCGCGATGTTCCGCTCGCCGGGCGCTTCATTCACGAGGTCGAGGCGCAGCACGGCCAGCTGCCGGAAACGCGGCTGATCTACGAGATGAACCGGCGCCTCATCACTGCGATGGTGCTCGATCTGGTGGATGAGACGATGCGCCGCCTTGAAGATCTGGGTCCGAAATCTGCCGATGGCATTCGTGCCGCGGGCAGGCCGGTCGCAGCGTTTTCGGATCGGATGACGCGCGAGATCGGCGAACTGCGCACGCTGCTGTTTGCCGAGTTCTATTTCCATCCGCGCATCCGTGAGATCATGGATGGGGCGCAGAAAATCGTGCGCGATCTGTTCGAATATTTTTTCGAGCATCCTGAAGCCCTGCCGGAGGGCTGGCGCGAAAGCGCTGCAACGGGCGGCAAAGGGCGTGTCATCAGCGATTTCGTTGCGGGAATGACGGACCGGCTGGCCATCGATACGCATCGGCGGCTATTTGACGATACCCCCCGATTGCGCTAGCCCGGTAAGCATCGTTGCGAAACGTGATCTTCGCGGTTTCGCAAAAATGATGTTCAGGCAAAAACAACGCGCGGAACCCTTCGCCTCATTGGAACCATCATGAATATTTTTGCTCATTTCGAGACCCGCTTCCGCGATGCCGCGCAGGCTCTGAAGGAGGCGGGCATCTTGCCCGATGGACGCCGACCTTTCTGGGCTGACGGTCGAGCCGCCGCGCGATGCCTCGCATGGCGATATCGCGTCAAACGCGGCGATGGTGCTGGCGAAGCAGGCGAAGACGCCGCCGCGCGATCTTGCGGCGCATTTCATCGCCCGGCTGGAAGCCGATCCTGACGTCGAAAAGCTGGACATAGCCGGTCCGGGGTTCATCAACATGACGCTGAAGCCGGGCTTCTGGCCGGCTCACCTGAGCAGCATCCTGGCGACGGGCGACGCCTATGGCCGCTCCGCGCTTGGACGCGGCGAGAAGGTCAACGTCGAATATGTCTCGGCGAACCCGACCGGCCCGATGCATGTGGGCCATACGCGGGGCGCCGTGTTCGGCGACGCGCTGGCCAATCTGCTGGCGTTCACCGGCTATGACAGTTACGCGCGAATATTACGTCAACGATGCCGGCTCCCAGGTGGATGTGCTCGGCCGCTCGGCTTTTCTGCGCTACCGCGAGGCGCTGGGCGAAGACATCGGCGAGATTCCCGAAGGCCTCTATCCCGGCGATTATCTCCGCCCCGTCGGCGAGGCGCTGGCGGCCGAATACGGCAAGCGGCTGCACAATATGGGCGAGGCGGAGTGGCTGCCGCTGGTGCGCGCAAAGACCATCGAGATGATGCTGGAGCTGATTCGCGCCGATCTCGCCGAACTGGGCATCCGCCACGATGTGTTCTTCTCGGAGCGCTCGCTGATCGACGGCGAGGTCAACGAGGTCGAACAAGACCATCGAGGAATTGCGCGGTAAGGGTCTCGTCTATCAGGGCCGCCTGCCGCCGCCCAAGGGCAAGCTCCCGGATGATTGGGAAGACCGTGAACAGACGCTGTTCCGAGCGACGGAATTTGGCGACGACGTCGATCGCGCGCTGATCAAATCCGATGGCAGCTACACATACTTCGCCTCGGACATCGCCTATCATCGCGCAAAATTACATCGCAATTTTAATCATATGATTAATGTTCTCGGCGCCGATCATGCAGGTTATGTTAAGCGAATGCAGGCGGCCGTAGCGGCGCTCAGCGAGGGCAAGGCCGATTTGGATGTCAAGATCTGCCAGATGGTCCGGCTGTTCCGGGCCGGTGAGCCGGTGAAGATGTCGAAACGGTCCGGGTCTTTCGTGACGCTGCGAGAGGTCGTGGATGAGGTCGGGCCCGGCCCGGTGCGATTTATGATGCTGCATCGCAAAAATGACGCGATGTTGGATTTTGATTTCGCCCGGGTCCTGGAGCAATCCCGGGACAATCCGGTGTTCTATGTGCAATATGCGCATGCACGGGCCCATTCGGTAATGCGTAATGTTCAGGAATTGATGCCCGAGCTAGAAATAGGTGGAAAAGAACTGTCGGAAGCACGTCTTGACCTGCTGACGGATATTGCGGAGCTTGCCGTCATTAAACGGATGTCTCATTATCCGAGAATCATCGAGTCCTCAGCTCAGGCACATGAGCCGCACCGCATTGCTTTCTACCTGTACGATCTCGCTAGCGAGTTTCACGGACTTTGGAGCCGCGGCAAAGAGTTGCCACATTTACGGTTCATCGTCGGCGGCGATCCGGAGCTTACCAAGGCGCGCGTCGGGCTTGTTGCGTCTGTCGCCCAAATCATCCGGTCGGGCCTTGGCATATTGGGCGTTCAACCAATTTCTGAAATGCGCTGAAACTTAGCTCCGCTTGGGCCAAGTGGGGTTCAGGGCAAAGGAACAGTTGCACATGTCTATGTCTGACGATCCTCGAGGTTTCCGGCGCGGACAGCCCGGTAACCGCGACCAAGAAGCACCTCAGCAGGGGCGCGGTGGACGCGGCGCAGCTCCGCGCGACGACCGTTTCGACAATTTCCGGCAGGCTGAGCCGCCGGCCGGCCGTCAGCCTGAGAAGCATCAGCCTTCGTTCTCGGCTTATCGGCCCGAAGCCTATGCAGGGCAGGACCGGCAACCGCCACTTTCGGAGCGCGCCGAATGGGATGCCGTCAGAACCGCGCCATCGGCGCAGCGAAACATGGGGCCGACATCCGAGCCGTTCCCGCGCGCTCAGCAGGACCGCGATCCCTATCGGGGCGGCCAGAATTCAGGCGATCCATACGCAACGCCTAACGGGCGCAGCTATGATAATGACTGGCGCGCCGATCCTTACAACAATCAAAGCCCGAGCTATTATCCCCCTGACGAACCCACGGGCGCCGATGCGCAGTCCGTTCATGACCAATTCTTCGCACCTGAAGCCGATCATGCTCCGCCCCCGCCGCCGCGCTATAATGGCTCGCAGGAAGACGAGGAGTTCGCGAATTTTCCGACCCAGAGGCACAATGGCGTTCACGGGGCCAGCACGGGCTTCGACGATCGGCATGAGGAACAGTGGGACCAGCCGCCCGCTCCCGCTTCGGTCCGCCCATTCCATGCCCCGGCGACGATCCCGGACGAGGATCTCGACGCCGATTTCTTCGCGGATGAGGACGATTACGACGCCGAGGACTATCCTCCGGAAAAGAAGGGCGGCCGGAAGAAGCTGATGGCTGCGGTGCTGGTCGGCGCGGTGGTGACCGGCGGCGGTCTCGCTTATGTCTATAAAACGAGCGGCGGCGCTGGCGATGGATATCCTTCCGTCATTTCTGCCGATAATCGGCCTGTCAAGGAAGAACCCGCCGAGCCGGGCGGGCGCGATTTTCCCAATGGAAACAAGCTGATCTATGATCGGCTCGGCGGAGTGGCTCAAGAGGCCGGCGCCTCGCCTACCCGGCTTGCCGGCGGATCGCCCCGGCAAAAAAGAAGTCCAAGGCGTCGCTGACGACAGGCGGAACGCTGGA
Source organism: uncultured Alphaproteobacteria bacterium (assembly GCA_963731855.1). Classification (GTDB taxonomy): domain Bacteria; phylum Pseudomonadota; class Alphaproteobacteria; order Rhizobiales; family Rhodomicrobiaceae; genus R-RK-3. The sequence continues at coordinate 237,996 of CAVSXH010000015.1, forward strand.
GGAGCGCATCGAGAACGCGCTCAAGGCTCAGAAAGAGGAAGAGCCGCCCGCTCAAAATCGCGATCGTGGCAACAGCGGTGGCTCGCCCGATACACCGCGCACCGTGCGCACCATGACCTTCGGTCCGGACGGTACCCAACAGGCGGTCGAGTCCAAGACGCAGCGGGTCGCGGCCAATAGCGGGCTGTCCTCGGGCATTGTCGTAACGACGCAGCCGACATCGGCGTCCACCCGCGACGACCCCGGCTCTCGCAGAGGAGCCCGCGGAGACCAGTGCGGCGGCACTCCGCCGGCGGAGAGCGCTCCTGCAGCCCGGCAGACGCGGACTGCGGCAGTGGCGTCGCCGCAAGCGGCACCGCAGCTCAGTGAAACGGCTGGTGGAAACGGCAATTTCTTCGTGCAGATCGCCGCGCGCAACGATCAGGATGCCGCTATGGCGGCCTTCGCCAGCCTGCAGCAGAAATATGCCGGCGTGCTGGGCAATCACTCGCCGTCGGTCCGCAAGGTCGATCTGGGCGAGAAGGGCGTATGGTTCCGCTTGCTCGTTGGCCCGATCGAGTCGAAGGGCGAGGCCGACCAGCTTTGCGAGCAGCTCAAGACAGCCGGTATGAAGGGCTGCTTCGCGCGCAAGGATTGATGCGGGGCCACGCGCTTGACTGCCGGCACTGGCCTTAGGGCATTGATCAGCGGGTGTGAGGCAACATGCCTCACCGCCTCGGAGCGGAGCTTCTTCCGCGAAGCTCGTCCTTGCGGGTTCATCCTCTTCAAACGGAATTGCGAGGCGCGGACCAGATCCGCGCCCTTGTCGACGATTTCCGCGAGGCGGTGAACGACGCTGCGGCGCTCATCCTCATCGACCAGGAAGGCGGGCGCGTCCAGCGCCTCATGCCGCCATCTGTGCCCGCATTATCCGGCCGCCCGGCGCTTCGCCGCGCTGCACAGCGCCGATCCGTCAAGGGATTGGAAGCCGCGCGCTCCGGCGCAAGGCTGATCGCCCGCGATCTGGCCGCCTCGGCATAACCGTCAACTGCGCGCCCGTTCTGGATGTGCCCGTACCGGGAGCGCACGACATCATCGGCGACCGCGCCTATGGCAGCACGGTGGACGAAATCGCCGCGCTTGGCCGGGCCGTTGCGGAGGGCTATCTCGAAGGCGGCATCCTTCCCGTGATCAAGCACATTCCCGGCCACGGCCGCGCCGAGGTGGACAGCCACGCCTCGCTGCCAGTCATCAACGCGACGCGCGACGAGCTCAGCCGCACGGATTTCGTCCCGTTCCGCGCGCTGAGCGACATGCCGCTCGGCATGACCGCGCATATTCTCATTCCCGACATCGACAAGGACGCGCCCGCCAGCGCATCGGCCAGGATCATCGAGGAGATCATCCGCGGCGACATCGGCTTCGACGGCCTGTTGATGTGCGACGATCTCGGCATGGGCGCGCTGAACGGCACGATGCAGTGAACGCACCCGCGCCGTGCTCGATGCCGGATGCGACGTGGCGCTGCATTGCAGCGGCAATTTCGATCAGATGATTGCGGTCGCCTCGGCGGCGCCCGATGCTCGCCGGCGAAGCCGGCCGGCGGTTCGCGGCGGCTTGCGCCCGCATCACCGCGCCGTCGCCCTTCGACGAGGCGCGCGCCGAAGCGCTGCTCGCCGAAGTCTAGGCGCATGCCATTCATTGCGTTTACATATCGGCGCCAAGGCTGCTTGGCTTAGCGTCAGTATTTTCGCAAAACTTCGGCCAAAACGAGCCTTTGGATCGATGCTAGGCGAAATCGCATGAATCAGCGATGATGCCTTGGATTTTAACCTTTTTGCTCAGATCGACATGGGCGCACAGCGCGACAAGCATCACGTCCGGCGACCGTCAAAAATCGCACGCCTCTCCGGAGGCCGGCGATTACGGCAATGTCGTGCCATTCGACGAGATGGCGGCATCCGAACGTCTGCATGTCTCGCTGGACGGCTTCGAGGGGCCGCTCGACCTGCTGCTCAATCTCGCCCGCACGCAGAAGGTCGATCTGACGAAGATCTCCATTCTGGAGCTGGCCGAGCAATATCTGCAATTCATCGCCGACGCACGGGCCTTGCGTCTGGAGATCGCGGCCGACTATCTCGTCACCGCCGCCTGGCTCGCCTTTCTGAAATCCAAATTGCTGCTTCCCGTCGAAGCGAAGCAGGAGGACGGCCCAGCGGCGAGGAAATGGCTCTGCATCTGGCTTTCCGGCTGAAGCGGCTGGAGGCCATGCGCGACGCGGTGGCCCGGCTTTTCACGCGCAAGCAGCTCGGCGTCGACATTTTTTCGCGCGGCATGCCCGAAGGCATCCGCACCACACGCAAGAGCGATTATTGGGCGAGCGTCTACGATCTGCTCAAAGCCTATGCCGAGCAGCGGCGTCGCACCGCCATGGTGGCGCCGGTCAAAATGGGCGGCCGCAAGGTCTGGTCGATCCGGGAGGCCCGCGAGCGCCTCGAAAGGCTGTTCGGCATTCCCGGCAATTGGTCGGTCCTCGAAAGCTATATCGAAGACTATCTGCGTGACGCGGAAATCAGCAAGACCGCGCTTGCCATCCTCCTTCGGCGCGACGCTCGAATTGACGCGCGAAGGGTTCACCGAGCTTCGCCAGGCGCAGGCATTTGCGCCGATTTATGTTCGCTGGCTAAGGGAAAAGCCCTCCCCAGGCCCTGCCGGCGATCCTACATCAGTCAGTTAACATGCGTTCGTTTCAGCTTTGCGCGGGAGAGCAGGGTGCGCCCGGTCGTTGCCGCGCATAAGGAATCTTGAGATGGCCGAAAAAGATAAGAAGCGAGCAAGCCCAAGGGCGTCTGCCTCTTCCCGCGCGCGAGCCGCCGCCCGCTCAGTCGCTTGCCGCGAATGTTTCGCGTCTGCCTTCGGCCGACCGCTGGGAAAAATTGCGCATTCTGGAGGCCGTTCTGTTCGCGGCGAAGGAGCCGATGGAAGAGGCCGGGCTGGTCGAATATTTCACCGGCAAGGACGATATCGGCGCGCTGCTGGAGGAATTGCAGAACCTCTATGCCGGCCGGGGCGTCAATCTGGCCCGCGTGGCCGGAAAATGGGCGTTCCGCACCGCGCCCGACCTGTCCTTCATCCTGGAGCGCCATTCGGTCGAGCCGAGGCGGCTCTCCAAGGCGGCGCTGGAGACGCTGGCGATCATCGCCTACCATCAGCCCGTCACGCGGGCCGAGATCGAGGAAATTCGCGGCGTCACCACCTCCAAGGGCACGCTGGACGTGCTGCTCGAAATGGGCTGGATTCGCTTGCGCGGCCGCCGCCGTGCGCCGGGCCGCCCGGTGACCTACGGCACCACCGAAATCTTCCTGGAGCATTTCGGCTTCGACAGCGTCAAGGACCTGCCCGGCCTTGGCGAGCTGAAGGGCGCCGGGCTGCTCGACAGCAATCTGCCGCCGGGCTTCTCGATCCCCGAGCCGAACGATTCCGCTCTGCTGACCCCGGATGAAGACCCGCTCGACGGGGATGACGCCGAAGAGGTGGAGGATCCTCCCAGCGACGCGGAGCCGCCGCTCACCGAAGAGGAGCCGCCCGAAGAGGATCGCGAGCCGTTGCAATTTTCGCCGCAAGTCTTCAGTCTGTTAAGGCAAGGACAAGCCTGATAGAACAGGCTTGCCGGTCTCGGTAGGCGATGCGGTGTGGAGACGAATTTGCGTTTGGCGTTGTTCCGGCAGAGTGAGGATGTAGCGGCGAAGGCCGAATCTGCCGGCCTGTCCTATTGGGACAGGAAGCGCCGGGCCGCCGCGACTATTGCGGCAGGCGTTTCGCTCTCCGGCGTTTCCAAAAGTTTTTCATCGAGGCCCGCCGTTCGGGATTTCAGTTTCGACATCGCGCCAGGTGAAATCGTTTGCCTTCTCGGCCCGTCCGGCTGCGGCAAGACCACGCTGCTGCGGATGATCGCCGGGATCGAGCGTCTGGATCAGGGCCGGATCGCGATCGGCGATATCGAAGTCTCCTCGCCGTCGGTCTTCATGCCGCCCGAAGCGCGCGGCGTCGGGCTGATGTTTCAGGACTTCGCGCTCTTTCCGCATCTGTCGCGTGCTCGACAACGTCGCCTTCGGATTGAAGCGGCTCGGCCGCAAGGTCGCGCGGCAGGAAGCCTTGGCCGCGCTCGGCCGGATGGGGCTTGCGCGATTATGCCGCCGATTATCCGCATATGCTGTCCGGCGGGCAGCAGCAGCGCGTTGCGCTCGCCCGGGCGATCGTGCCGCGCCCGGCCGTGATTTTGATGGATGAGCCGTTTTCCGGTCTCGACAGCCGTCTGCGCCACGCCGTCCGCAATGAAACGCTGGCCATTCTTCGCGAGGTGCGCGCCACCGCGATCATCGTCACCCACGACGCCGAGGAGGCCATGCGCCTGGCCGACCGCATCGCCGTGATGCGCGATGGCCGTCTCGTTCAGGCTGGCAGCGCCGAGGAGCTTTATCGTCACCCCTCCAATGTCTATGTGGCCGAAACCTTCTCGGAAATGAACGTGCTGCCCTGCCGGGTGATTTCGGGCTGGGCCGTCGGCCCGCTCGGCCGGTTCAGGGCACCGCAAGGCTGCGGCGACGAAGTGACGCTGTGCGTCCGCTCGCGCGAGATCGAGCTGACGGGAGCGTCCGGCGGCACGCCCGCCCGCGTGCTCGATACGCGGCCGATCGGGCCTGACGCGCTGCTGGAGCTGGGTGTTCAGGGACTGGACAAGTCGCTGACGGTGCGCATTCAGGGCGCCTCGGTCCCGGCCAAGGGCTCGGAGCTGAATTTCCGCGTCAATCCGGACGCCGTCCTGATATTTCCCAATTCCGGCGCGATACCGATTAAATAAATTTGCGATCGGCGCGCATCAACAGGCGCTCGGCCGCTCGCGTTCCGCTTCGCAGATCCCCTTCGATCTTACGAGCATGGATGATGAAACCGCAGATCAAGACTTTTCTAATGTTCGACGGCACGGCCGAAGACGCAATGAATTTTTATGTCTCGCTGTTCGAGGATGCCAAGATCATCAGCATCGACACGCTATGGCCCCGCGGCAATGGGATCGGAGGGCAGCGTGCATGAAAGCGGTCTTCGAGCTGGCCGGTCGGGAGTTCATGTGCATCGACACCCCGGTGAAGCATGAATTTCACCTTCACGCCCTCGATTTCGTTGTTCGTAGACTTCGAGAGCGAAGCACAAGTCAGACGAAACATTCGAAAAATTAGCGGAAGACGGCCAAATATTGATGCCGCTCGGCGAATACCCGTTCAGCCGGAAATATGGCTGGGTAGCGGACAAGTTCGGGGTTTCCTGGCAGTTGAATTTACCCCACGCTGCCGCCAGCGATTAAGCAAGCCGCTCCGCCTGCGCCCGGTTGCGCCGCGACGGCGTTGCGCTTGGCTTGCCGAGCCGCTATTTTCCGCGTAAGTTGCGGTGATGCGGCCACCCAAATTATCTGAGGGTTAGGCAAATGGCTCCAAGCTGGTTTAAACTCGTTCTCGTTGTCGTCTTGATTTTTGTCCTGTTCGGCGGCCGGGGTAAGATTTCGGAGCTCATGGGAGACTTCGCGAAGGGCATCAAGAGCTTCAAGCGCGGCCTCAGCGACGATCCGGAAGAGCCCGACCGCTGCCAAGGCCATCGAGGATCGCGCGGCTGACCGTGTCGAGAGCGCGCCGCCACGGGCGAGAATCTGCGGGCGTGATCGGCGCCTTCGGCGCTTGAACGAACGTTGGCGGCAAGAATGGCCGCCAATATTGTTTTCGTAGGAAGTTTGATCTGCAATGTTCGATGTAGCCTGGTCGGAACTGCTGCTGGTCGTGATCGTGGCGATCATCGTCGTCGGTCCGAAAGAACTGCCGGGGCTGATGCGCACCGCCGGTCGCATGCTGGCCAAGTTGCGCCGCACACGCCGATGAGTTCCGCAAGCAATTCGACGAAGCGGTGAAAGAGGCAGGTGGCGAGGATCTGCAACGCGAGATCAATTCGCTGCGGCAGAACAATCCGATCAACCAAATTCGCAACTCCATCGAGGAGGCCGCGCGCGACTCCTATACGCCGCGGACCGGAACGCTGCCGGCGAGTGCCGTCGAAGATGATCTCGGGCCGCCGCCGCCCTTGCCGCCCCGAACCGACGAGCATCCTCGGGGGCAATGCGCGCCAATCCGGCCGATAGCGGGCAGGCGGAAGCATGCGGCCGTCGCCTGCTTCATCCGCCCCGGCATCCGCCCGCGCCCGCGAATGAAGCGGCGCCGTCCGCGCCTGCCAAGGATCTGGCGGATGGCGGTCCTGGCCCTGAAACGCGCATCAACGGCGAACACCGGCCCGCGAGCCGATAGGCAAGGCGCATCCCCACGTGACCACCGACGAAATCGACGCCACGAAAGCCCCACTCCTCGATCATCTCATCGAGCTGCGCACGCGTCTGCTATGGGCGATTGCCGGCGTCACGATCGCCTTCATCGTCTGCATCTTTCTCGCCAAGGACATCTACAACATCCTCGTCATGCCCTATCGCTGGGCGGTGGGCGGCGACGTGCCGATCAGCATGATCTACACCGCGCCGCAGGAATTCTTCTTCACCCAGCTCAAGCTGGCGCTGTTCGGCGCGGTATTCCTGGCCTTTCCGATCATTGCCTCGCAGATCTATATGTTCGTCGCCCCCGGCCTCTACAAGAACGAGCGCGACGCCTTCCTGCCCTATCTGATCGCCACGCCGGTGCTTGTTCTTCCTCGGCGCGATGCTGGTCTATTTCCTGATCATGCCGCTGGCGATGACGTTCTTCCTGTCGATGCAGCAGACCGACGGGCCGGTGAAGATCGAGCTGACGGCCCGGGTCAGCGAATATCTGTCGCTGATCATGACGCTGATCCTGGGCTTCGGCATCTGCTTCCAGCTTCCCGTGGTGCTGACCTTGCTCGCCCGCGCCGGCTTCATCACCGCCGACGATCTGCGCTCCAAGCGGCGCTACGCCATCGTGCTGGCCTTCTTTGTCGCGGCGTTCCTTACCCCGCCCGACCCGATCAGCCAGATCGGCATGGCGATCCCGACCATCCTGCTCTACGAGGGCTCGATCTGGGTCATCGACATGATGGAGAAGAAGCGCGCGGCCAAGGACGCCCAGGATAGCGGCGGCGGTGCCGGCGGCGAGCAGCACCTGATCCTCAGCGGTTTCTGTGCAGCGGCGGGCGATCTCACCGGGCTAAGGGTGGACGCGCGGCGGCTGGCGGCCTATAGCTGGCGGCGAAATCAACCGATCACCCATGCGATTACGAGAGTGCCGCCGTGCTCGATCTGAAACTGATCCGGGACAATCCTGAAGGCTTCGACGCTGCGCTGAAGAAGCGCGGGCTGGAGCCGCTATCGACGCCGATTCTCGACGCTCGATGCCGAGCGGCGGCAGACGGTCACCACGCTTCAGGACGCGCAGAGCCGCCGCAATCAGATTTCCAAGGATGTCGGCAAGGCCAAGGCCGCCAAGCGCGAGGACGAAGCGCAGAAGCTGATGGCCGAGGTCGCCGCGCTGAAGGACGCGATCGCAGACGCGGCGAGGCGCGCGAGAAGGAGATTTCGGGCAAGCTCGACGAGATGCTGGCGGGCATCCCGAACCTGCCCGCCGAGGACGTGCCGGTAGGCGACGAGAGCGCCAATAAGGAAATCCGCCGCTGGCGCGACAAGCCGAATTTCGCCTTCCAGCCGAAGCAGCATTTCGAGCTGGGCGAAGCGCTCGGCCTGATGGATTTCGAGACGGCGGCCAAGCTGTCGGGCAGCCGCTTCGTCGTGCTGAAGGGCGCGCTGGCGCGGATGGAGCGGGCGCTGGCCAACTTCATGCTGGATATGCATACGGGGGAGTTCGGCTATACGGAGGTCAATCCGCCGATGCTTGTCAAAGACGATGCGATGTTCGGCACGGCTCAGCTGCCCAAGTTCCGAGAGGACCAGTTCTGCGAACATCTTGATACTGGCGACGTTGGAAGAAGCTCTAAGCAGATGTCAGACTATGGGAACGAACCAATGGAGGCTTCGACAAGAGGCGCTGAGAGATCCCGAGCGAGATGCGGACAGCTGTAGTCGATCTACTTCGAGCAGCGGAAGCATCAGGCATCCGCAGATCTGGCTGATCCCAACGGCCGAAGTTCCGCTGACCAATCTCGTACGTGAACAGATCTCGACGAGAGCGGCATTGCCCATGCGCTTCACCGCACACACGCCCTGCTTCCGCGCCGAGGCCGGCGCGGCGGGCAAGGACACGCGCGGCATGATCCGGCTGCATCAATTCTCCAAGGTCGAGCTGGTCAGCATCACCACGCCGGAGCAATCCGAGGCCGAGCATGAGCGCATGACGGCCTGCGCCGAGGAAGTGCTGAAGCGCCTCGGTCTGGCCTATCGCACCATGGTGCTGGCGAGCGGCGACATGGGCTTTTCCGCGCGCAAAACCTATGACATCGAGGTCTGGCTGCCGGGGCAGAACGCCTATCGCGAGATTTCGAGCTGCTCCAATTGCGGGGATTTCCAGGCGCGGCGCATGAATGCGCGCTACCGGCCGGAAGGCGCGCAAGGATGTGCGCTTCGTCCATACGCTGAACGGCTCCGCGCTCGCGGTCGGGCGCACGCTGGTCGCGATCCTGGAGAACTACCAGCAGCAGGACGGCAGCATTCGCATTCCTGACGTGCTTGTGCCTTATATGGGCGGGCTGGAAGTGATCGGCTTAGGGCGTCTCCGCTTGACCGCCCCTTGCGCTCGGCGCCTCACCCGGCCCTTTCGCCGGAAGACGGCGCAGTCCAGCAGCGGAAAAGGAGCAGAGTTTGCGCATACTCATCACCAATGATGACGGCATCGAAGCGCCGGGGCTGGACGTGCTGCAAAGCATCGCCTCGGAGCTGAGCGAGGACGTCTGGATCGTCGCGCCCGAAACCGATCAGAGCGGCGCGGCGCATTCGCTCTCGTTGCATGAGCCGCTGCGCCTGCGCCGCGTCAGCGAACGCGTCCACGCCGTGAAAGGCACGCCGACCGATTGCGTCGTCATGTGCGTGCGCCATATTCTCCAGGATCAGAAGCCCGATCTGGTGCTCTCGGGCGTCAATGGTGGCCAGAACGTCGCCGACGACGTGACCTATTCCGGCACCGTCGCCGGCGCCATCGAAGGGACGCTGCTCGGCATTCCGTCCATCGCGCTGAGCCTTGCCGCCAATTACGAGGCGCGCAGCGAGCTGAAATGGCAGACGCCGCTGAAGCTCGGCGCGGATCTGATGCGCAAGCTGATCAAGGCGGGCTGGCCCAAGGATGTGATGCTGAACGTCAACTTTCCCGATCGCGAGCCGGACGATGTGCGGGGCGTCGAAATCACCGCGCAGGGCAAGCGCGATCCGGACTATGTGCGCATCGTCGACAGGACCGACGCGCGCGGCAAGCCCTATTACTGGCTCGGCTTCAACCGGCATCTGTCCGAGCCGGAAAAGGGCACCGACCTTTGGGCGCTGCGCGAGGGCAGCATTTCCGTCACCCCGCTGCATCTCAATTTGACCCATATCGAGACCTGCCGGAAACTGATGCTCGATCTCGAAAGTTAGATCACACTACGTGCCTTCGGGTATGCGAAGCGGGGAGACGCGGGCGAAAGCGGCGGCGGCGGGATGGATGGCGGGGGCGATCGCGGCACAAAACTGGTCGAGCAGTTGCGGGAGCGCGGCATCTGCGACCCTGCTGTCCTTGAACGCGATCCGGGACGTGCCGCGCCACGAATTCATCGGCACCGCCCCAGCGGAGGCAGCCTATCTCGACATCGCGCTGCCGATTAGCCTGCGGGCAGACCATCTCCCAGCCGTTCGTCGTCTCCTACATGACCGAGAAGCTGGCGCGCCGAGACGCGATCACGATGTGCTCGAAATCGGCACCGGCTCCGGCTATCAGACGGCGATCCTGGCGCGGCTTTGCCGCCATGTGTTCACCATCGAGCGCCACGAAGCGCTGTATGAGGAGGCGCGGCTGCGCTTTGCGCGCCTCGGCATCGCCAATGTGACCGCGATGCGCGGCGACGGTACGCTGGGCTGGCCCGAACCGCGCCAGTTCGACCGCATCATCGTAACCGCCGCGGCGCGCGAATTGCCCGAAGCGCTGATCGCTCAGCTCAAGACAGGGCGGGCGCATGATCCTGCCCCTCGGCAAGCGCAACTGCGCAGCAACGGCTGGTGCTGCTCGAAAAAACGCCGAGCGGATTGGTCCGTCAGGACCTGCTTCCGGTCCGCTTTGTGCCGCTGGTGCCTGAGAAAAGTCAAAAGTAAACGGCGAACAGGTAGAATCAGTCCGAAAATGAGCGCGATTTTAAATTTGTTTTAACCGCCGGCCTGCAAAACTCACCCTGGATGTGAGGTGCGGCCATGATTTCAAGTAATGTTTCGTCTAGGCGCCGTGTTGTTGCCAAACGCGTTGCGTCATTCTGCGGCATAGTTCTTGTTTTGCCCCTGATCGGGTGCAGTTCCCAGGGGGTTCGGTTCAGCGACAGCGGATCGAATGATTACGGGCACGGGGAGCACCGGTTCGGTGCCGATCCCGAAAGAGCCGGTTTACGGTGAGGCGGACAGCGGATCGGCTCCTTATTGGAGCAGCAAGGCCCGCGTACCGTCCGCCTCGGCGGCGGGCGGCGCTTACAAGGAGGCGAGCATCGAGCGCGGGACGCTTACGCCCGTAAGCGCCAGCTAGCGAGCAATGAGCCGCAAGGCGCATATGCTGGGAGGCAGCTACGCGCTGCAGCCGCTCGATGCCCATGAGCGCCGGACAGACGCCTAATGCGTCCAAACTGACGTATCAATCCGCCAAACGCTATGCGGGACCGGCGCCGACCTATTATGACGGCCCGCCAAAGAATTACCGCTCGCGCGATGAGGAGGTACGAGCCGCGCGGGCGCGCCTACGAGGACAAGCCGCGCGGCGGCTACGATCGAGGCAGCTCCGGCCATGACGGCGAATATGTGGTCGCGCCGGGCGACACCATCTTCGGCATCGCCCAGCGGCACGGCATGAGCACCATCGAATTGGCGGACATCAACCGGTTGAACGGTTCCACCATTCATCCCGGTCAGCGGTTGCGCGTGCGCGGCCCGGAATATACGTCGGCCAACAAGTACAAGGCGCCGTCCGGATACGAGCCCGGCAGCCGCGACCGCGGCGGCAATGGCTATGTCGACAATGAGCGCAAGGCGCCCCCGCCCTATACGGGCGACCAGGGCGGCCGCTACAGCAGCTATAGCGATTACGGCAAGAGCCAGCAGAAACCCTATTACAGCCGTGACGAGGAGCCGCAAGGCCGCACGGAAAGCCGCGATCAGGGCCGCTCCCGCAGCTATGCCGGCCGTCCTTCCTATGCGGAGAAGCGGTACGAGGCGGAAAAGCCGCAGCGTCCCGACGGGCCTTTCTATGTGGAAAAGTCTCCTCACCGGAATGAGCGGGCCTATAGCGGAAAACCAATCCCATTCGGATGAGCCTTCCTATGCCGAGCAGCTTGAGGAGAAAGGACCCGTCCTACCGGGAGCAGCAGGCCTATGCGGGCAAGCCGCGCTATGAGGATCGGCCACAAGAGCGGGAGCAGAACCGCTATGCGCGCCCGACGATCGTGAGGACGACCGTGCCGATGAGCCCCGCTATGAGCCTCGCCGGCCAAAGTCCAAGGGTCCGTACAGCAACTATTCGGTCAGGCCGGGCGACACGCTCGTCGAGATCGCCCGCCGCAATGGGTTGAGTGATCGCGACCTGGCGGAATTCAACGATATCCCGCCCTCCGCGCGGCTCTATCCCGGACAGGTTCTGCGCTTGCCCAAGGGCAAGGGCTATGGCTGGGGCGAACGCCGCATCGTGCCGGAGGCAGGTCCACGGCATGACGAGGGCGAGGACCAGGACGATCGCTCGTCGCAACGGCGCGTTCGCCCCGGCTATGACGACCGGACGTCGCAAAAAGCGCCTGCCGGCGGAGAACCTGCCTTGAACGAGCGCGAGCGCCGGGTCGCCAAGGCGTCCGGCCCGCAGGAGGAGCGCGAGCCGCGCGCGAACGACGTCACCGTGACGCGGGCGTCCGCCAAGCCGAGCGCGCCAGCGGCGGTAATTCAGAACCGATCATGGCCGCGGCGCACCGCGATATGGGGCCTGCCGAAGCTCAGGCGGGCGGCGGCAAAGCCGGCGCGCAGGATTGCGAAAGCCTTCTCGCCAATCCCGGCGAGCCCGTACCGCGCAGACCTTCCGCGAGCCGGTCCAGGGCATCGTGACAGCCAAATTCGGCGTCAAAGACCGATGGCTCCTTCAATGACGGCATCGATTTCTCGGTGCCGAAAGGAACGCCCGTCAAGGCGGCGGAGAACGGCGTCGTAGCCTATGTGGGCAATGAATTGCCGGGCTTCGGCAATCTGGTCCTGGTGCGGCACGCGGACGGCTTCGTGACGGCCTATGCCCACAATGACGAGTTGCTGGTGCGCCGATGCGAGGTGGTGAAGCGCGGCCAGATCATCTCCAAGGCCGGCGCGAGCGGCAAGACGAGCCAGCCGCAACTCCATTTCGAGCTGCGCAAGGACTTCAAGCCCGTCGATCCGGAAGCATTTTTTGCCCGGTCCTGACCAATCCCCCCGGTCCTGACTGTGCGCCCTGGCGGTACCCCCCTGCCGCCAGGGCATCTTTATTGGGAGCCAGCGCCTCCGCGCTGGCTACTGGCCCGCTTGCGGGCCCCGGGAGGCCGCTGCAGACGCTGTCCGGAGTTTTGAATTCGGGCCACCCGGCTCCAAGAAAACAACCAGCCTGCGGGGCTAAAGGTGCTTGCCCTCGCGGCCGGCGGCGTCCTGAATGAACTGCCAGGCGACCCGGCCCGAGCGGCCGCCCCGGGACATCGCCCATTGCAGCGCCTCGGCCTCGAGCCTGGCCCGGTCCGCCGCAAGGCCGAAATGATCCGCATAGCCGCGCACCATCTCCAGGAAATCGGCCTGGCTGCAGTTGTGGAAGCCGATCCAAAGGCCGAAGCGGTCGGAGAGCGAGACTTTCTCCTCCACGGCCTCGGACGGGCTGATCGCGGTCGAGCGCTCGTTTTCCATCATGTCGCGCGGCATCAGGTGCCGCCGGTTGGAGGTGGCGTAGAAGATGACATTGTCGGGCCGCCCCTCGATGCCGCCTTCCAGCACCGCCTTCAGCGACTTGTAGGACGTGTCGTCGGCGTCGAAGGACAGGTCGTCGCAGAAAACGATGAAACGGTGCGGGTCGGCGCGCAGGAAGGCGAGGCACGCGGGAAGGGTGGCGATGTCCTCGCGGTGGATCTCGACGAGCTTCAACCGGCCAGTGCCTTTGCTCGCCGTCCTGGCGGCGACCTCGGCATGAACAGCCTTCACCAGCGAACTCTTGCCCATGCCGCGCGAGCCCCATAGCAGCGCATTGTTGGCCGGCAGGCCGCTGGCGAAGCGCTCGGTATTGGCAAGCAGCGTATCGCGCATCGCGGTCAATCGACTTGAGCAGCGCGATCGGCACCCGGTTGACCCGCGCGCACGGCCAGGAAGCCATGACGGTCGGCCTGCCAGATGAAGGCTTCGGCTGCGCTGAAATCGGGCGCGGCGGGCGGCGGCCGGCGCCAGACGTTCGAGGGCGCTGGCGATGCGCTCCAGGACGGCGCGGTTTGCCTCATCGGCGGCAATCGGAAGATCGGCTAAGCGAGGGTCGCGCGCTGACATGGTCATGTCCAACTCTTCTGTTCGTGCCAAGCGGGCCCTTGCCGGTTCCCGAGCAAAGCCCACTCGGATGCGTCGTCGCGCATCATTCTCGCGAAAACCAGGAAGCCATTTTTCGAGAATGATGCTGGAATCCCGCGCAAAGGATCAATTTCACGCTTTTCGTCAAGTGCGGCGGCAAAGCTGAGCCATTCGCCACTGGCGGCGGCGGGCATGCCGCGCTATTGAAAGGGCGGAATTCCGCCTGATATGGCCGTTGCATCGTCCGTTAAGGCCATTATATTCGCGAAAAACCCGCAAACCGTTCCGCTGGAGTTCCGCCAGACGAACGCGCCTTTCCAGGAGATATGGTATCGATGTTCATCACGGAAGCCTATGCGCAAGCGGCGCCGGCAGCTGGTGGCGGCTCTTTTTTGATCCAGCTTATGCCGTTCATCATGATCCTGGGGATCATGTATTTTTTCATCATCCGGCCGCAGCAGAAAAAGCTGAAGGATCACCGCGACATGATCGCCTCGATCAAGCGCGGCGATACCGTCGTGACGGCGGGCGGGATGGTCGGCAAGGTGACAAAGGTCATCGGCGACGCCGAGCTTCAGGTGGAACTGGCTGAAAACGTGCGGGTGCGCGTGGTTCGCGGCACCATCTCCGAAGTGCGCACGCGCGGCGATGTCCGCGACGTGGAAGCGCGCCGGGCTATGGCGCGCGCCGACAATGACGACGAGGGTGACGAAGCCGACGACGCCGACCGTTCGGCGTCGAAGCCGAAATCCCCCGGCGCAGCTCATGCGGAGACAGCCGAGAAGGACGTGTGATCGCCCATAACGGATCTACCATAGTCGCGAAGGCCAGGGTTCATGCTCTATTTCGATCGCTGGAAGGTCATGCTTATCGTCGCAATCTCGCTATGCGGCGTTCTGTTCACCCTTCCGAATCTGTTTACCGCCAACCAGCTCCAGAATTTGCCGCGCTGGCTGCAGCAGCGCATGCCGCTGGGGCTCGACCTGCAAGGCGGCTCCTATCTGCTCTTGCAGATGAATGCGGGCGAGCTGCGCCAGGACTGGCTGGAGACGATCAGCGGCGATGTGCGCCAGACGCTGCGTCAGGAAAAGATCGGCTATGCCGGGCTTGCGAACACGCGCGAGGAAGTGCGCGTCACCATCCGCAAGCCGGAAGATGTCGAGAACGCCTTCACCAAGCTGCGCGCCATGGCGCGGCCGGTGTCGAACAGCATCCTCGGCAGCAGCGGGGTGGATCTTATCGTCGAGCGGGGCGAGGGCAATGTCATCCGGCTGCGCCCGTCCGAGCCTGCGCTGAATGAGCGGATCAGTGCTGCGATGCGCTCGGCAATCGAGACGATCCGGCGCCGCGTCGATGCGCTCGGTACAACCGAGCCGACCATTCAACGCCATGGCAGCGATCGCATTCTGCTTCAGGTTCCAGGCTTCGACGATCCCGGTCAGCTGAAAGAGCTGGTCGGCAAGACGGCAAAGCTGACCTTCCATCTCGTCGACACGACAATGAGCGCTTCGGAAGCGCAGACCGGCAACCCGCCGCCCGGCTCCGCCGTGTATCAGTCGCAGACCGCGGACGAGCCGGCGCAACTTCTGCAAAAGCGTTCGATCGTCAGCGGCGAGGATCTGGTCGATAGCCGGCGACTTTCGATTCACGGAGCAACGAGCCGGTCGTCTCCTTCCGCTTCAATTCCTCGGGCGCGCAGCGTTTCGGCAAGGTGACGCAGGAGAATGTCGGGCGGCCGTTCGCCATCGTGCTGGATGACAAGATCATCTCCGCTCCGGTGATCCGCGAACCGATTCTCGGCGGGTCGGGTCAGATTTCCGGCAATTTCAGCGTTCAGGACGCCAATAACCTCGCCATCTTGCTGCGCTCCGGCGCGCTGCCCGCCTCGCTTGTCGTGCTCGAGGAACGCTCCGTTGGGCCAAGCCTTGGCGCGGACTCCATTGCCGCCGGGGCGACGGCGATTCTCATCGGCTTCGGTGCCGTCCTGGTGTTCATGGTCGTGAGCTACGGGCTGTTCGGCTTCTTCGCCATGGTGGCGCTGCTCATCAACCTCTTGCTGATTACCGCCGTGATGTCGCTCATCCAATCCACGCTCACGCTTCCAGGCATGGCGGGCATCGTGCTCACCATGGGTATGTCGGTGGACGCGAATGTGCTCATCAATGAGCGGCTTCGCGATGAGCTGCGCAGCGGCAAATCTCCGATTCTCGCGATCGAGACGGCATTTACCCGAGCCTATGGCACAATTCTCGATACGAATATGACCGGTCTGCTCGCCGCGCTGATCCTGTTCTGGCTGGGCTCCGGACCGGTGCGTGGCTTCGCCGTGACGCTCGCGATAGGCATCATCGCCTCCTTCTTTACCGCCACGACCATCACCCGCCTTCTCGTTGCCGAGTGGGTAAGATGGACGCGGCCCACAACCGTTCCGATCTAAGGCCAGATATGCGACTGCTCCCTTTCAAGCCCGTTGAACTCGTCCCGCATGGCACGAAATTCTCGTTCGTGGCGCATCAGCGGCTGGCGATCATCGAGACGATCGTTCTGGCGATCGTCACCGTCGTCCTGCTCTCCACGATGGGCCTCAATTACGGCATCGATTTTCGTGGCGGCACGCTGATGGAGGTACGTTTCACCGAAGGGCGCGCCGGACCTCGTCGATCTGCGATCGCGGCTTAACGGCCTGGGGCTAGGCGACGTCCAAATCCAGGAGTTCGGCGCGGCCAACGATCTGATGATCCGTGTGGAGGAGCAGCCGGGCGGCGAACCGGCGCAGCAGGAAGCGGTCCGCAAGGTCCAGGGTGCGCTTGGACAGGATATCGATCTGCGCCGCACCGAGGTGGTGGGAGCCGTCGTTTCCCAGGAGTTGCTGCAATCCTCGGTCATCGCGCTCTCCGTCGCCGCGGTGGGAATTTTTCTCTATCTTTGGTTCAGGTTCGAATGGCAATTCTCGGTTAGCGCTATCGTTGCGCTGCTGCATGACATCGCTTTCACCCTATGCGTCCTGTCGATTTTCCAGATCGATTTCGATTTGACCATCGTCGCGGCGCTCCTCACGCTCATCGGCTATGCCGTGAACGATACGGTTGTCACATTCGACCGCGTGCGCGAAAATTTGCGCAAATACAAGCAGATGCCGCTGGGCGATCTGATCGACCTGTCCGTCAATGAAACGCTCTCCCGGACGGTGATGACGGCGGGTGCGGTGCTGCTCACCGTGCTGGCACTGTTCCTGTTCGGCGGGGAAGTGATCCGAGGGCTTCACCCTGACCATGCTGGTCGGCATGGCGGTGAGCAGCTACACCTCCTTCTTCGTCGCCGCGCCGCTGCTTTATACGCTCGGTGCGAAGCGCGACTGGAGCGGCGTCGAGTCGCCCAAGCCGCGCAGCGGCCGCAAGGCTGTGGATGCCTGACGCCCATGGCGCTTTCCGAACCCTTGCTTCCGGGCCGGGCGCCGATCGCGGGTTACGGGCGGGGCATGTTTCGGATCGGCGGCATCGAGCATCGCGGCTCGCTGATGATGCTTGCCGCGCGGCGTTTTCGACTGGCCGGTGGCCGACGCCGACGCGCTGACGGAAGACGCGTTTGCGCCGGTCCTCATCGAGGCGGCGCGGCGTCGCCTTTCTGCTGCTGGGCACCGGCGCGGCGCAGATTTTCCCGGACCCGCCGCTACGCGAAGCGTTCGCGAAGGCCGGCATCGGCCTCGAAGCGATGGACACGGGCGCCGCCTGCCGCACCTATAATGTCCTCCTTTCGGAAGAGCGCGTCTTCGCGGCAGCCTTGATTGCAATGCCGTGACGTCGGCTGATCGCCGAAGGCATCTCGCCGAGCAAATGGCCGTTTCTCTCGCAGAGGCTACGGCGGGTAATGCGAAGCGCGGCGAGCGAGAACGGATTTTGGCACAGGCGGCACAGAGCGATGCGGAGTATGTTCGCGATCGGGTCAGGGCCGGCGACCAGGATCGCTACTGGGCGGCGCTGCTCGCGCCCGAGCCGGTCCGCGCCGACTCTGCTTGCGCTCTATGCCTTCCATTTGGAAATCGCGCAGATCCCGGAACAGGTCAGCGAACCGCAGCTTGGCGAGATCAGGCTGGAATGGTGGCGTGAGGCGCTGCAGCACGGCGCTCGCCGGCGGGGGCAGCGATCACCCGGTGCTGAAGCCGCTCGCGGCGGCGGCGGCTTCCCACGCGCTTTCGCCGGCGCTGCTGGAGGGCATGATCGCCGCGCGAAGCTTCGATCTGGCGCGCGAACCGATGCCGGATTTCGCAGCCTTGCGCGACTATCTCGCGGCGACGGCCGGGGCCGTTTTCCGGCTAGGAGCGCAGATTGCCGGCGTGCCCGATGCGGCGCTCCGAGGCCAGCGAGCACGCAGCCATCGCCTACGGCCTGACGGGCCTGATGCGCGCTTTGCCCTACCATGCGGCGAAGGGACAGATTTTCCTTCCCGCCGACTTGCTGGCCAAGCATGGGCTGCATCCCCAGATCGTGCTCGATGGCGAGGATAATCAGGATTTGCGCGCCGCGCTGAGGGATTTGCGGCAGCAACGCATCCGGCGCCCTCGACGCCGCGCGGTCTGGCGCTGCGGGCATTGCCCGAGCAAGCGCTCGCGCCTTTTCTGCCGCTTGCGCTTGTCGCGCCCTATCTGAAGGCGCTCGGGGCGCCCGGCCATCATCCCTTGCGCGACATTGCGCAGATCAACCCGCTGATGCGCTATGGGCTGATCTGGCGCGCCCATCTGCGCGGCAGGGTGTAGGCGAGCCGCCGCGCCAGTGCCTCAAGCCGATCTGCGCAAGGGCGCGGCACCGAGCCATTCGTCCAGATCGCGCAGCGCGCGCACCGACAGCGCCCGTTTGCGCGAAACGGTCTTGTCGCGGCCCTTGAGGCGCTTGCCGTCCTCCGGGACGCGGCGTCTCGATCGGCGGGAAGAGGCCGTAATTGATATTCATCGGCTGGAAACTGCGCGCGCCCGGATCATCCGCCGCCAGATGTCCGCCGGTGATATGCGCGACCAGCGCGCCAAGCGCGGTCGTCATCGGGGGCGGCGTCAGCGCCTCGCCGAGCCGCTCGGCAGCCGCGAAACGCCCCGTGATCAGCCCGATGGCGGCGGATTCGACATAGCCCTCCACGCCCGTCACCTGGCCCGCAAAGCGCAGGCGCGGAGCCGCCTTCAGCCGCATGAGCGGATCGAGCAGCTTCGGGCTGTTGAGGAAGGTGTTGCGATGGATGCCGCCGAGGCGCGCGAATTCCGCCTTCTGCCAGGCCGGGGATCATCCGGAAGATGCGCGACTGCTCGCCATATTTCAGCTTGGTCTGAAAGCCGACCATGTTCCACAGCGTGCCGAGCGCATTGTCCTGGCGCAATTGCACCACCGCATAGGGGCGGGCTCGCGGGTTGTGCGGGTTGGTGAGGCCGACCGGCTTCATCGGCCCGAAGCGCAGCGTCTCCGCGCCGCGTTCCGCCATGACCTCGATCGGCAGGCAGCCCTCGAAATAGGGCGTATCGCGCTCCCATTCGTGGAACTCGGTCTTTTCCGCCGCCAGCAGCGCCGCGATGAAGGCGCCATATTGCGTCGCGGTCCATCGGGCAATTGATGTAGTCGGCGCCGGTGCCGCTCGGGCCGGTCTTGTCGTAGCGCGACTGCATCCAGCAGATGTCCATATCGACGCTTTCGCGATGCACGATCGGCGCGATGGCGTCGAAGAAGGCCAGCGAATCCTCGCCGGTCAGCGCCTGGATGGCGCTGCCGAGGGCAGGGGAGGTGAGGGGGCCGGTCGCGATGATGACGCTGTCCCAGTCTTCCGGCGGCAGGCCCGCGACCTCGCCGCGTTCCAGCGTGATCAGCGGATGCGCCGAAATGCGCTCCGTCACCTCGGCGGAAAAGCCGTCCCGATCCACCGCCAGCGCGCCGCCCGCCGGGAGCTTATGCGCGTCGCCCGCCGCCATGATCAGCGAGCCGCAGCGGCGCATTTCCTCATGCAGCAGCCCGACGGCGTTGGTTTCCCACTCATCGGAGCGGAAGGAATTGGAGCAGACCAGCTCGGCGAAGCCGCCGGTCTTATGCGCCTCCGTCATGCGCTCGGGGCGCATTTCGTGCAGGATGACGGGTACGCCGGCCTCGGCGATCTGCCAGGCCGCTTCCGAACCGGCGAGCCCGCCGCCGATCACGTGTATTGGATTTATTGTTGCCATGACGCGACAACCTAAGTGAAAAGCCGCCTGCGCTCAATGGCTGCCTTCTCAATGCCCAACAGCCGATGCTATAGAAGCAAAAAGCAGGATAGCGCGCATGGGCAGGCGATGTTGATACGCACCTTTTTGGTTTTAATCACTTCGCTATTCGGCTTGGCCGCCTGCACCTTCGAGCGCGACGGTCCTCCCGCTGAGCATTTCCAGGAATTCAAATCGCGCGAGCCGGCCGGAAGCACGGCTTTTGTCTGCCACGCCTATGGCTGCGCGATGCAGTCTCCCGTGAAGTTCGGCCCGGCGCAGATCAAGGAAATCTCCGAGCTGATGCGCAAGACCAAGAAGGCCGATACGCCCTTCGAAGAGCGTCGGGCCATCGCCTATGCGATCGGTTGGATGGAGCGCTATGTCGGCAACAAGATAGGCACTTCGGCGGACCGGCCCGGTATGGAATTCAACGGATCGGGCGATGCGACCCAGCAGGACTGCGTCGACGAGGCCACCAACACCACCAGCTATCTCCTGGTGCTGCAGAGCAATGGTCTGCTGAAGCACCATACGGTCGGGCGGCCCTTCTCCAAGGGAAATATTCTGCTCGGCGTTTCCAACTGGCCGCATTGGACGGCAGTGCTATGGGAAAACGGCAATAAGCAGAAATGGGCGGTGGACTCCTGGATCTACGTCAATGGCGAGAACCCGGTCGTCGTCGAAGCCGAGAAGTGGTACACGAAGGATCTGAACAACCTTCCCGCGCCGCGCACCTGATTTCGCTGCCGCTTGGCCGAGTTTAGCGTCGCTTTCTAAAACTCGGCGGTTTGGCGAGGCGCTTTTCCTGGTATTCCAGCGCTTGTTCTGTTTGTTCCAGCCATTGTTCTGGTTATTCCAGCGCCGGCAATACAGCTTCGATTTCCGCCCGTCTCGCCTCCAAAGCGGGCGGCAGCTTCAGCGAGCGCCCGAGTTCGGCGGGCGCCTCGTCAATGGCGAAGCCGGGTTCATCGGTGGCGATCTCGAACAGAATGCCGCCGGGTTCGCGGAAATAGACCGAGCGGAAATAATTGCGATCCATCTGTTCGGTTGTGCGGATGCGGTGGTTTTCAGCGAGTTTCTTGACCATTTCGGCCTGGGTTTCGTCGTTCGGCGCGCGGAACGCGATGTGATGCACCGAACCGGCGCCCATGCGTGCGGGCAGAAATCCGCCCGCCGCGCGAATGTCGACGATGCCGCCGATTTCGGTGCCTTCGGCGCGGAAGCGGATGAGCGAGCCGTCGCGCCCGGCTTCGGCAAAGCCAAGCACGTCCGTCAGGACCGCCCCTGTCGGGCCTGCATCCTCCAGCAGCAGGCTCACGCCATGGAAGCCGCGTATCGCGTTTTCGGCCGCGACGCCGTCACCAGTCCAGCCTGGCGTTGCCTCGATGCCCTTGATGCCGATGAGCGCAAGCCGCATGCCATCGGGGTCCTTGAAGGGCAGGGCGGTTTCACCGAACCGCTTCACGGGCGTCTCATGCGGGATGCCGAGTTCGATGAAGCGATGCGTCCAAAAACCGATCGCGCTTTCCGGCACGCGGAACATGGTTTCCTGCGTTTCGCCCACGCCGAGCCGTCCTGGAGCGACATGTGCCCAGGGGAAGAAAGTCAGGATCGTGCCCGGCTGCCCGTTTTCGTCGCCATAATAGAGATGGTAGGTGCCCGGATCGTCGAAATTGACGGTGCGCTTGACCAGACGCATGCCGAGCGCCTTGGTGTAGAACTCCAGGTTCCGCCGCGCCGGGCCGGCGATGGCGGTTACGTGATGGATGCCGTTGCTTGTCATGGATAAGTCCCTTTGGCGAAGGATGTTTCGCAATTCATTGCCTTCAGAAATAGGGCGAGGAGGCGAAGAAGCAATCGGTACAACATTGCGCTGATCGCAATTTTGTTATTGCAATAAACCAGATTGAATTGCATTTTGGAAAGAGCCAATCTCCTCGCAGCAGCAACCAAATGGTATCGGGAGATTTCAATGATCGACAATAAACTTGCCCCTTACGGCGCCTTTGCCTTGCGCGCGGCGCTTGGCCTCATGTTCCTCGCTCATGCCTATCTCAAAGTTGGGGTGTTCGGCGGTCGCCGGCTTCGAGGGTTTCCTGGCGCAATCGGGACTGCCGACTGTTCTCGCCTGGCCCATCATCATCGGTGAAGCACTGGGCGGCATGGCGATCCTCACAGGCTTCTACAGCCGCGTGGTTTCGGTCGCCTTGCTGCCGGTCTTGCTCGGCGCGCTCGTCATTCATGCTCCCAATGGCTGGGTGTTCAACGCCCCAATGGCGGCTGGGAATATCCCGCGTTTCTGGCGGTCGCCGCGCTCGCCCACGCGCTGATCGGCGAAGGGGCGTTTGCCCTGAAGCCGCTTTCCCTTTCCAGTAACGGCGCGAACTATGCTAGTCGCGCAGCATAAATTTCAACATCGGAGACTTCGCCGGTTGCGCTCGAACAGCGTGGCCGGCGAAGTCGTTTCCCCGTGCCGCACGGGAGGCAAGGCAAGCTGATGCACGGTGCTAAATCCCTTGCCTGGGACGATCTCCGGCTCGTCAAGGCCATCGCCGAAGCGCGCAATCTGCCCGCGGCCGCGACCTGGATCGGCGTCAACCACTCAACGGCGTTCCGGCGGCTGAAGCAGATCGAGGAGGCGCTGGGCCTCGCATTATTCGAAAAGCATCGCAGCGGCTACACGCTGACCGCCGCCGGCGAGGAGATTGCCGCGCTTGCGGCCCGGGTGGACGAGGATGTCGCCGCCGTGACCCGCAAGCTTGCAGGCCAGGACGTCGCGCCCTCGGGCGAATTGCGCATCGCGACCAACGATTCGCTGCTGATCGATCTGCTGACGCCCTTGTTCGCCGCATTCCGCGAGCGTTATCCCGATGTGCGGCTCGACATCCTCATCAGCAATCAGGCGCTGAATCTGGCGAAGCGCGACGCCGATGTCGCGATCCGTGCCACCGACAATCCGCCGGAGAATCTGATCGGCCGCCGAGCGGCGCGCATCGCCTGGGCGCTTTACGGGCGGGCGGGCGATTTCCCTGATGGCATTCCCGCCGATACCGCCACCTTGAAGGCAGAAAAACTGGGTGTCGATCGGCGAACAATTGGGCGGGTTGAAGGTCGTGAAATGGATCGTGGCGAACATTCCGCCGGAGCGCGTCGCCTATAAGGTTAACACCGTCTTGGGCCTGGCTGAAGCCGTGGAAGCGGGCGTGGGCATCGGCTATCTGCCCTGCTTCATCGGCGACGCCAGGCCGTCGCTCATGCGTCTCGCGCCGCCTGAGCCGGAATTCGGGTCGGATCTGTGGCTCCTGACCCATCCGGATTTGCGGCATTCGGCGCGCGTGCGCGTCTTCCTGGATTTCCTCGCGGCGCAAATCGCCAAGCGCCGCAGCTTTATCGAGGACGGCAGCGTCATCGAGCGATAAGGCGGCAGCGCGCGCTTGCACGAGATCTGCGTGAAGCGAGAGAACGCGTCTTTCGCAGAAGAGGCGGCGCTTATGGCAGTGGCAGAGCCTCCAACTCGCGCAGCGTCTTGCCGGTTACCCCGTCCACCTCCAGCAATTTGACCCGGTGGCCCCAAAGCTGGGCGAGATGCTGCAAGGTGCGGTCGCAATCATGCTTGCTGAGCAGCCGCCCCTGCGGACGGTATGGCTCAGCGTCAGGCGGCGAGTGCTGCTCAGATCGGCGTCGATGATGCGGATATCGGGGTCCTGGACGCTTGCGTCATAATGGCGGGCAAGCATCCGCCGGATTTCGCGATAGCCATTTTCATTGTGGATCGCCGTCACTTCCAGCTCAGGATCTTCATGGTCGTCATGCAGCGCGAACAGCCGCAGATCGCGAATGACGGTGGGGCTGAGAAACTGGAGCACGAAGCTTTCGTCGCGATAATCGGCCCAGGCATGCTTCAGCGTACCCATGGCGTCGCCATTGCCGGCGAAATCAGGGAACCAGTCGCGGTCCTCCTGTGTCGGATCCTCGCA
>CAVSXH010000016.1:0-185265 GCA_963731855.1 uncultured Alphaproteobacteria bacterium
AATTCAACATCGATGATGCGCTGTGGATTGTGCCAGCCGCCCGCGTGAAAAAAGTGCGCGGCAAGAGCAAGGTCCGCATTGACGATGTCCAGCACCTCGTGCCGCTCCCGTCTCAGGCACTTGATGTCCTCGCCGAGCTAAAGCCGTTTAACTGCAACAGCGAATTCATCTGTGCGCAGCGTTGCTGGAGCTACACGGCATGGGCCGCAGAGACCGGCGCGCCGCCGATCAGCGCTACCATACCGGGGCCGCCAATCGGGCCGAGCTTAAAATCATGCGGAAGGGAGACGCCGCCATCTTCTTGAGCGGTCTGCAAAAGCGCCTCATGCAGAAACCCAGCACCGCTACATGAAACACAACACGCATGGCCGCATGCCTCAGCCCGGAGGGGTTTTCTCAAATATCCGCATGCCGATCAGCGTGAGTTCCGTCAGCACTCCGCCCAGGATCATGGCGGCAAGCCATTGGATGCCGCGCCCCAAGCTACGCAAGATATTCATCCGCACCCGCACCGTGATGACCTGATCCGGCAGCGCTGTGTCGCCGACCAGGCCGTTCTTGTCGATGCTGCGGGCCGCGATGATGAGCTGGAGCCTGCGCTGGCCGGTCTCGCCCGGCGTCACCACCCAGCGCCAGCGGCCGTAGGTTTCGCCCTCGGACGCCGTCTCGGGCCTCTCGAAAATCCACTGCGTTTCCGGGCTCAGCGGTTCGATGACGAAGCCGCCATCGGGCGCGCGTAGCATGACGCTCATCGCCTGCGTGACCATGATGTCGTGCCGGATCGTTTCCGCGCGGCCCTCCATGCCCCGTCCGAGCGCGACACTGTCTTCCCGGGAGATCCGCACTTCGACGCGTTCGGCGACGGCGGAGCACATGCGGCGCGGAATATTCTCGACGAGACGGCCGAGAAGGGCGTCGTAAGGGCCCGGCCGCCGGGTCTTCGGGCGACCTTTCGCGCGGTCGGGCGCCCCGCCTTTCGCCGGAGCGGGTGCTGGCGCAGGGGTAGGGAGCGGCCGCTTCTTCGCCTGTTTGGCGGCAGGTTGAGGGGCGGAGGCCGACGCGGGCGGCGGGGGGGCAGGTTGAGGCGGGCGCGAAGCGCCAGGCCGTACCCGCATCTGGTCAAGACGCGTGGAAGACGGCACTTGCGATTCGGGCCGTCGCGGAACCGGTGTCGGCGCCGGCGTGGGAGCATAGCCGCCGCCCTCGCCCGCTTCGCGTTGACGAGATTGGGGAAAAGGCTGCGGCGACGACGGCGCGGAATATCTACCGTCCTGGTAAAGGTCCTCGTCATCATCATCGTCGAAGAATGGTGGCGGCGCCGACACCTGGGGTTTCGCAGGCGCGGGTTGCGGGGCTGTTCGGGCAGCAGCGGCAGGGGGCGGAGCTTGCGGACCCTCGCGACCCGGCTTGGCCTTCGGTTCCGGCTCGGCTTCGCCAAGCTCTTCCAGCTCGAGGTCGGAATATTCATCTTCGCCGGCAGCCAAACGCTCACTCAGTCCCGTACCCTCACGCGCGGGCAATGGCGCGGGCTTAGGGGACGCGGCTTCGCTCGGGGCCGGGGATGCCGATGGCGCGGGAGTTGATGCCGCTGGCGCTAGCCTGCCCCCGGTCGACTTGCCGCGATTGGTATAGAGCCAAGTCATCGCGGCGGAGTAGGTGAAGCCGTTGCGCGTCAGAATGTCGGCCGCCGGATTGTCGCTCTCACGCGAGATCGCCGCCAGCACGAAGGCGGCGTCGACCTCCTGGCAGTTGAGACGGTCGGCGTCATCGGAGGCCGTCTGCAAAACGCGCTCCACCTTGTAGCTCGCACGCAGATCGAATTGCCCCGGCGTATACAGCGTCGCGAGATTGCGATTCACCGTATCCGCGGCGCTCACCTTGATGGCGGCAATGTCGGCGCGCACGCCTTCAAGCAGCGCCAACGCGTCCGGATCGTCAAGCAGCGACAGGAGCAGATGTTCAAGCGTGACATAACGATGCGAGCGCTGCTGCGCGGCGGAAATGGAGCGCCGTATCGACAATGACAGATAGGCCGATTGCGGTAGCTCGGTCATAAATCCCGATGTTTCGGCCACGCCTTCCCCCGGGAGTTACGAAAGTGTAAAGCTCAACTGTTCACATATCTTAATCCCGCTACAGGCGCGAGCACTTTAGGGCCACAATTGCTGTCATGTGTAAATCATTTATGGGGCGCCGCCGAGCCGCTATAAACAGCGCTGGATGCCAACTTTTTGAGCAGGATCAATGGAAACGCCGCCGAAGATGCCAGACGCGCCCATCACGCCGCACACCCATGCGGTGATCCTGTCCGAGGCCCTGCCCTTCATGCAGCGCTACGACCAGCAGGTCGTCGTGGTGAAATATGGTGGCCACGCCATGGGTGACGAGGCGCTGGCCGGCTGTTTCGCCAGCGACATCGTGTTGCTGGAGCAGTCCGGCGTCAAGCCGATCGTGGTGCATGGCGGCGGACCGCAGATCGGCAAGCTGCTCGACCGCCTGCAGATAAAGAGCGAATTCGCCGATGGCCTGCGAGTAACGGACGCGGCCACCGTCGAGGTCGTCGAAATGGTGCTGGCGGGGTCGATCAACAAGCAGATCGTGGCGTCGATCAACAAAGCGGGCGGGCGCGCCTGCGGCATCTCCGGCAAGGACGCCAATCTGCTGATCGCCAAGAAGCTGGAGCGGGTGGTGTGCGATCCGGATTCCCACATCGAGAAGGTGATCGATCTCGGTTTCGTCGGCGAGCCCGAGCAGGTGAACCCGCGCATCGTCGAGGTGATCGCCGGCGGCGACCTCATCCCGGTGATCGCGCCCATCGGCGTGTCGCGTGATGGCGTCACCTACAACATCAACGCCGATACGTTCGCCTCGGCGCTGGCCAGCGCCATGAAGGCCAAGCGCCTGTTATTGCTGACAGATGTGGCGGGCGTGCTGGACAAAAACGGCGCGCTGATCCCGAAGCTGACGGTGAGCGAGGCCCGCGCACTGATCGCCGACGGCACGATCAGCGGGGGCATGATCCCGAAGGTGGAAGGCTGCATCGACGTGGTCGAGGCGGGGGTCGAGGGCGTGGTAATTATCAACGGCAAGGTGCCGCATGCCGTGTTGATCGAGCTCTTCACGAAACACGGGGCAGGGACTTTAATCGAGCGGGATTGATCCTATGCCGTGTTCTGCGCTGTCTCAGCAAATTGGACACGGTGCATGAACGTTCAAATCGGCGTCAGATCATTGCGCCGCAGGAAAATGCGTCGAAGCTTCATGCCCCATGGTAGAGAACGCAGATAGTCGTTTGAGCTCTGGTGAGAACGCGGCCTCTTCGGCGAATATTTCTGCTATTGGTCGATGATGCAGCATCTTCCGAAAATATTGGATGACGAAAGGGTCGTCATAACCGACGAGCGCTTCCAAAAATTTCTGTCCCCAATGCCCGCGAATGGATTGGAGATAGGCATAGACCTTTCCTCCTATCTCCGAAAACAACGAATGTTAGAGTCGCGGGCGAAGATCGCATCCAAATCTTGCGGTCCCGCAGCGTGGAAAAATTCGGCCTCGTTGCTCCGCTCCTTCCGCGCGTTGTTCCTGAGCACATTGGCCGCGTGTTGAAGTTCCTCGATCCCAGCATGATTGGCCGACAGCGTCGGCTCGCTTATGCCGAGATGGCAGACGATTCGATTGTGCGACACCCGCGACGTCTCGACAAAACGCGCTCATACGGCACAATAAGACAATCAGTGTTGACTTGCCGCAGCGCGCTCAAGTAGTTGAACAGCGAAAGAAACCGAACATGCCGCGTTGGCCAGGGTGCCAGAATTCATCGGTGGTATCCGCCGCCCTGCGGTTCCAGGAATTCGCGAATTCGCGCGGATTGCGATGGACAAAGACCAGTTTCAAGGCACGGGAGCGCTTGGTCAGCTCCTGAGACAAGGTCGTACCGTGGGTGTTTATTGCCTATGATGGTGGCTGTCGCTCTTTTCAGGTCCAGAAGGCTTTGGCCAGCCCGGTGATTTTCAGTCGAAATCGGGGGCAAGCCGATGGTGGAACGAATGAGGAAACTAGATGTTCGTATGGCGGTCGTTGCGGCAAGAAAACTTCCATGCCGCAAAAGACCAGCGGATGACAATTAATCGCCTCGGTCACCGCCGCTCGTCCCACTGCGCGGCGCGCCCATAAGAAGGAAGCTGAGTTTCCGGGTCATCGGCTCGGCTTAGCTGTCGATCACAGGCGACGTCCACCTGAATCTGCCAACAGTCAACAATCAGAAGTTGCAGTGCTAGGCTCGGACGCCAAGACTGAGCGGTAAATCTGCGAGAGTGGCCTTCCCGGTTATCGCAAATGATGCGCACAGGATCTAACTGGTCATTTGGGCAACAGCAAAACCGGCTTAGCCATCTCGACGGGACGGAACTCCCAGCCCTTCCGCCAGCGCATCGACCAGACCACGCCCGGCCGCGCCGTCCGGTGTCGAGAGCGGGGTTGTAGATCGTCACCTCCATGCCGACCGCGCGTCCAGTCGCCAGCGCGGTCCGCAGCACGGCAATCATCTCGCGCCAGGACAGGCCTCCCTTGAGCCGATAATCCACGGCCGGCATGATGTCGTCCTCCAGGCAGTCGGCGTCGAAATGGATGAAGAAGCCATCCAGACCCTCGCGGGTGAGATGCGCGACGGCAGCCTTTGCGGCTTTGTCTACGCCCATGCGCCGGATCGTCCGCAGGTCGTAGGCATGCATCGCTTCGGGAAGCGGCTGGCTTCCATATTCGGCCTGCTCCTCGGCGTCGCGGAAAGCGAACGCGACCGTGTCTTCCTCGCGCACCAGCGGGCCATGGCCTTCGATGTCAGTCAGCAGTGCGGGACCGTGACCGGTCGCAAAAGCGAGGTCCATGCTTGCGGCCTCGCCGTTCGGGTTGACTTCGGGCTGGTAGAAATCGGCGTGTCCGTCGATGAACAGCAGCCCATACCGGCCCCGCCGCTTGAGGGCGAGCATCGCTCCCAGGACGATCGAGCAGTCGCCGCCGAGGACCAACGGGAACGAGCCTTCATCCAGAACCGCCTCTATTGCGTCGGCGAGGCGGGGTGTCCAAGCGGCGATCGCGGCCGCATTGAGCGTCAAACTTTTCGGGTCGCGGACAGGATCGTAAGGCGGAACGTCGAGCTGGCCTGCCAAGCGCGCGTTCAGGCGGTCCGCCAACCCTTCCTCGAGCAGACGGTCAGCCAACTGCTCGACGCCCGTCGGTTTTAAGCCGAGGATCGATGGAGCCTGGATAATTGCGTAAGGGCGGGATTTGGCGGACATGGGTTTTCTCAATGATGGTCGAGGCATCAAATGAAAACACCGCCTCTTCGCCCGCGTTCCCGCGGCTACCCGAGCCCTGCGTTAAGAACGGCTCGTGTCTTTTGCAGCGATGCCACCACCGCCCCCAGTGACAAATGGGCCGCCGCGCCTTACCTTCACGGCCATGCACCTGATCACCCCCACCGATCTCACTCCCTTCTCCCGCGTCGAGACATGGATCTTCGATCTCGACAACACGCTCTACCCTTCCGAATGCAATCTCTTCGCGCAGGTCGATCAGCGGATGGGCTCGTTCATCGCGGAATTCCTGGGCGTGAGCTACGAAGAGGCAAAGCGGGTTCAGAAGGATTATTATTACCGCTACGGCACGACGCTCGCCGGGCTGATGCGCGAGCACAAGCTGCCGCCGGAGCGCTTCCTCGATTATGTGCATGACATTGACCTCGCACCGGTCTGCGAAGCGCCGGCCCTCGGCTCCGCACTCCAAAGGCTGCCAGGGCGGAAATTCATTTTCACCAATGGGTCGCGCGCGCATGCCGAGCGGGTCGCGGCAAAGCTCGGCGTGCTGCATCATTTCGATGAGCTGTTCGATATCGTGGCGGGGGATTATGTGCCCAAGCCGTCTCGGCAGGCCTATGATCGGTTTCTCGCGGCGCATGACATCAAAGGGCCCGCCGCTGCCATGTTCGAGGACATTCCGCATAATCTGGAGGCGCCGCATGCTCTCGGCATGACGACCGTGCTGGTGCGCTCCACCTTTCTCGACCATCCATCGCAACACGGCATCGCCGAATGGCGCGCTCTGCCGGCCCACATCCACCACATCACCGGCGATCTCACCGGCTTTCTCGGCGAGATCCTCGCCGCGACCGAACCGGCGGCCGTCACCCGGCAGGCGAGCTGAACTCCGTCCAGGCATCGGCGCGCCAGTTTTGGCATGTACGGATTGTCAAACTCCGGCCGCCGCCGCCCTGTCACCGCGGGACGCGGGATAGCCGGCAGGAAAGCGCGTCGGGGGACGCCTCTTCCCTGCCGGCGCGACCCCACGCTATGGAGCACCGGCCGGCCGGTTTTGCCTGCCGCGTACGCGGGACCGCCCACCGGGCACAAGGCCCGTGCGGCTGATCTGAAGCTCGAATTCCGCTGATCCCCTTCGGTGGTGGCGCGGTCTTCGGCGGCGCATCCGCCCTGACGGCCCATGCAGCCGAAGCTCTGTCGCGATGGACTGGAAACAGGTTCAAAGCCGCCGCCGCGCATCCGGCGATTGACAGGCAGCCGCCGAGGCCGCACCAAGGATTGAAACGACCGCAAGCATAAGGGCACGCCATGACGGACCAGCTTCAGACCTTGATCGAAGCCGCTTTCGAGACGCGGGACGCCATCAACGCCGGCACGCGCGGAGAAATACGAGACGCCGTCGACAAGGCGCTCGCGCTGCTGGACCGCGGCGAATTGCGGGTCGCGGAAAAGCGGGACGGCGAATGGATCGTCAATCAATGGCTGAAAAAGGCGGTGCTCCTTTCATTCCGACTGAACGATATGAGCCTCATCGAAGGCGCCCCCGGCGGCGCCTCCTGGTGGGACAAGGTGCCCTCGAAATTCGCCGGCTGGGGCGAGGCGGAGTTCCGCGCCGCAGGTTTCCGCGCGGTGCCGGGCTGCGTCGTCCGGCATTCGGCCTACATCGCGCCGGGCGCCGTGCTGATGCCGAGCTTTGTCAATCTGGGCGCCCATGTCGGCAGCGGCACCATGGTCGATACCTGGGCGACCGTCGGCTCCTGCGCGCAGATCGGCAAGAACGTGCATATTTCGGGCGGGGCCGGGATTGGCGGCGTGCTGGAGCCGTTACAGGCCGCGCCGGTCGTCATCGAGGATAATTGCTTCATCGGCGCGCGATCGGAAGTGGCTGAAGGCGTGATCGTCGGCGAAGGCTCGGTGCTGTCGATGGGGGTGTTTCTCGGCCAATCCACGAAAATCGTCGACCGCGCCACCGGTGAGATTTTCATGGGCCGCGTTCCGCCCTATTCGGTGATCGTGCCCGGTTCGCTTCCCGGCAAGCCGCACCCGTCATCGAACGAACCTGGTCCGTCGCTCGCCTGCGCGGTCATCGTCAAGCGAGTGGACGAGCAGACGCGCTCGAAAACATCGATCAATGAATTGCTGCGGGACTGATCTGTCCGAGCTCAACGGGAATTGCTGAACGGCATTACCGCAAGGCGACGTTCATCATGCTGGGCAAAACCTCGATCGGACCGCCGGCACGACAAGCGGCTCCGAGTCTCGGACCTTAGCTGTTATCGTCGCACCGGATTGCGCCTGCTGAGGCGCGCCATGATCATGACGTTGAAGGTGATATCGAGAAAAATGATGCCGAGGGCGAAATACGCCCCTTCCCTCTTGAAGGCGGCGATACCCTGGATACGCGGATCGATCCCACGAATGAGATCCAGAAGGAAATATCCGACGACGAAGAGCGGTACGATCGAGAACAGGATATCCGTCGCCATGGCGCGCGTCGATCGCACGCCCCCAATGGCCAGCGTGCCGGACTGAAACCACCAATAGGCGGCGCAGATCGCGCAAAATAGATAAGTGTACGTAGTCGCCTGATCGACGTCGGGGGTGCCTGCCAAAAGTCTTTGTAGAAAAAGAAATAACAGAAAGACCGCGAACAACACCGCCGAAAGTTCGCTGATCGACCGGCTGATTAACCCCCCCACATTGCCCTCCGAAAAATGACCGGCAAAATTCGAAATTAGACATGCTGCTTTGCCGCCATATGACGGCATCGGCTACGACGGTCTCTTTTACGGCGAGCAGCGCCGCGAGTGCAAGTGCGCCGGCGAAGGGGTGATTCTGAGCTACCCTCCGCAGCGATAGCGCTCCGGCACGGGGCAGGCGGCGAGTTCCTCGACGGGCTTCGCCGCAATGATCTGCATCTGCAGATGTTTGCCGCCATTGATATTGAAGCCATTGACGCAGGCGACGGGCCTTGGCGGCGTCTCAGTGCCGGGCAGCGGCCCTCTCTCGGCGGGCACCAGCGCATAGGTGGCCTTGCCGGTCCGCAGCGCCTGGACCGCTTCCTCGACGCTGCCCAGTTGCGTTTCCGTGCCGAGCTGGAAGATGGCGCTTGGCTCCCGGTAGCGTGTGAGCACGACCGGGCCGGGCGCGCAGGCTCGCAACGCCCCGACGATCTCGGCGGTTTGGCGGCTCATCCAAAGGCTGTCCAGCGACGGCAGCACGAACCGGAAAGCGGCTGCATAAAGCAAAGCGGCGGTGACGATCGCCGTGGTGATCGCCGCGTGAAACTGGCCGTTCCAAGCCGCTCTCGCCGTCAGCTGCGCGAACAGCGCGACGCCCGCAGCCAGCGGCCAGAACCAGACGGACGGCATCACCCGGAAATAGATCAATCCAAAGCCAAGGACGCCGAGCTGAAGCACCGCGATCAGCAGCCAGAGGGCGGCGCCGGATTTATAGGTCCACATCCGTAATTCGCCACTGAAAACCGCTTCACGCAGCACCCAGGCCGCGCCGATGGCGATGGCGGGATAGAACACCATGGCGTAGTGCGGCAGCTTGGTGGGCGTCACCTCCAGCAGCAGCCAGAAGGGAATGATCCAGGCCAGCAGAAACAGCACGCGACGGCGCATCCGGTTGCGCCAAAGCCAGATCGCGGCGCCTCGCCGTAGCGACCAGCGCGGCAGGCCAGAAGCTCCACCAGAAGGTGATAAAGTAGAACCCCGGCGGCCCCCAATGCTTCTCTTGTCCGCCTTTGATCTTGCTGAGAAAATCCTCGCCGAGTGCCAGCCGGAAAAATTCCCAATCCGAAATCACGCCGATGGCGATGAACCAAGGCAGGACGATGACCAGCATGATGGGCACACCCCAGGCGGCATGCAGGTTTTTCAGCCAGGACCGGTCGCGGTCGAAGATCAGCAGCGGGATCGCCGTCAGCAATGCGAGGCCGGGCGCCACCGGACCCTTGACCAGGATAGCCAAGCCGAGTGCGATCCAGAAGACGGCGGCAATGCCGGCCATCCGCGCGCCTTGCGCCGCCGGAACAGATAGAGGCGTGCGAGCGCACCTTGGGCGAGTACGATCGTCGCCAGCAGCACCGCGTCGGATTTTGCGATCCGCGCCTCAAGGGCGAGGGTGAAGGCCGGCGCGAGCAGTATCGCGGCGAGGAGCGCGGTCCGGCGTCCGAAAATCGGCCGCGCCGCCCACCAGGTCAGCAGCACGGTCAGCGTGATGCCGATCAGCGACGGTACCCGGTATGCCCAGATCTCGGTTAGCCGATCGGGGGAGAGCTGGGCGACGCTAAGCGCCTGCAGCCAATAGATCCCGATGGGCTTTTTGTAGCGCGGATCGTCCTGGAAGCGGATGTCGACGACGTTGCCGCTTTCCAGCATCTGCTTCGTTGCCTGGGCGAAGCGCGCCTCGTCCCGGTCCGTGACCGGGAGCGATACGAAACCCGGCAGATAAAGCGCCAGACAGAGCGCGATCAGAAAGGGCGCGGCCAGCCACCGCCGTGCCGCGAGGCCGCCCAGCGCTTGCTTGGCTCCAATTTCGATGCGGGCGAGTGTTTGCCCCATGACTTTCCCCGCTCAGGGCAAGATCGCTTCGCCCAACCCGGCGACCTCTGCCTAAGGGAGAGATATTCGGCTGCTCGGAGAAGACGATCGATGATCTCGTGGGCTTTGTAGCGGAAAGGTTAGGCCGCGCAAACAGATAGAGGCGCGCCATACAGTGAACGCGCCTCGCTTTTCCGTTCTCGGTTAATGTGAATGTCTCAGCCGCGCTATTCCGCCGCAACCTGCAGGACCGGCCCGGCGCCTCGAACATCAGCATCGACCACGGCTTCGAAATTGCGGAAATTCTCGGCAAACATGGCGACGAGCTTACGAGCCTGCGTGTCATAGCGCAGCTTGTCGGACCAGGTACGGCGCGGGTCGAGCAGATGCGGCGGCACGCCTTCCACATCCATCGGCACTTCGAAGCCGAACAGGGGGTCGCGCCGGAAGGTAACGTTTTTCAGCTTGCCGGACAGCGCCGCGTTGAGCAGGGCGCGGGTGAATTTCAGCGGCATGCGCTGGCCCACGCCATAGCCGCCGCCGGTCCAGCCCGTATTCACCAGCCAGCAATCGACGCCATGCTTGGCGATCAGCTCGCGCAGCAGATTGCCGTACACGCTCGGGTGCCGGGGCATGAAGGGTGCGCCGAAACAGGTCGAAAAGGTGGCCTCCACACCCGAGACGCCTTTCTCCGTGCCCGCGACCTTCGCCGTGTAACCAGACAGGAAATGATACATCGCCTGGGACGGCGTCAATCGGGCGATCGGCGGCAAAACGCCGAAAGCATCCGCCGTCAGCATGACGATGTTGCGCGGATGGCCGGACATGCCCGTTGCGCTAGCGTTCGAAACCGCGCTGAGCGGGTAGGCCGCGCGGGTATTTTCGGTCAGCGATCCATCGTCGAAATCGGGCTTGCGGGTGGCTGGGTCGAGGATGACGTTTTCCAGCACCGTGCCCCAGCTATTGGCTGCGGCATAAATATCGGGTTCGGCTTCCCGCGACAGCTTGATGGTCTTGGCGTAACAGCCGCCTTCGAAATTGTAGATGCCGTTGTTCGACCAGCCATGCTCATCGTCGCCGATCAGCGTGCGAGCCGGATCGGCGGAAAGCGTGGTCTTGCCGGTACCGGAAAGTCCGAAGAATATCGCGGTGTTTCCGCCATCATTCTCTTCGTTTCCGCCATCATTCTCTTCGCTCGCCGAGCAGTGCATCGGCATGACGCCGTGGCCCGGCAGCACATAGTTCAAATAGCTGAATACCGATTTCTTGGTTTCGCCCGCATAGGAGGTCCCGCCGATCAGCACCATTTTGCGGGTGAAGTCGCAGGCGATCACGGTTTCGCTCCGGCAGCCGTGACGCGCGGGATCGGCGCGGAAGCTGGGGAGATTGATCACCGTGAATTGCGGCTCGAAGCCCGCAAGTTCGGACGCCGGCGGCACGATCAGCAGATGCTGGATAAACAGAGCGTGCCAGGCCAGCTCGGTATAGATGCGGGCGCGCAGCCGGTGGTCCGGATCGGCGCCGGCATAGAGATCTTGCCGAATCAGCTCGCTTTTTCCGGCATGTGCGAGGAAATCCTCAAGCAGCACGTCGAAATGTTCGGGCGACAGCGCCTTGTTGTTGTCCCACCAGACATTGCCTTCGGTGGTTGCGTCGCGAACGATGAATTTGTCGGCGGCGGACCGCCCGGTATGATTTCCGGTGCGCATCGCGAGCGCGCCAGTGGCTGCCACCATTCCTTCGCCTCGGCGCACAGCCAGCTCGTAGAGCTCGGCGGCAGAGGGGTTCTGGTGCATCGGCTTCAATAGCTCGGCCCGCAAAGGCGTCGCAGGCGCTTCATGGGCGCCGGTCATTTCAATGTTCAAATAATCACTCCCTGCAAACGACGGTTTCTTCATGGGAAACCGGGGACGAGGTCGATGGTGGTATTACAGGCTCATGGTAAGGATCGCGGCAACGTTAGGGGTTGCCGCCGCCGCAAGCTAATCCAGCGGCCCGCGAGAGCCATAATTAATCCATAATGGTCCCGCGGCAAATTTGTTTCCAGGAATTTAGTTGATAGCTTCATTTCGCGCGAGCGCGGCCAGCGCATCGGCGATGCCATCGGGAACGGCCAGCGGGGTTAAAAAAACCAAGCGCACACTCGCCGCGCCGAGGACGAGATCGCATCCCAGCGGATCGCAAGCGGCAATGCGCCATGCGCCATGCAGGTCCGGACGGCGCGCCAGCGCCAAGCTTGCGACCAGATCGGAATTCTGCCGGCTCAGGTCCGAAAGCTGCTCGTCCGACATGGTTTCCCAGAGCCGGGCCTCGGTGCGGTCCAGCAGAACGTCCTTGCCGGCAACGGTCGCGATGCGGCCGAAGCCACCCACATAATGGGCAGTTTCCACCTGCAAACGCCAAAAAGAGAAGTCCGCAAAGCGGGAATATCGGGACGCGGACGGGTGCTTTGCCAGGAAGCGAGCGATGGCGGCCGGCGTGTCGATCTGCTCGGCGACGCCCATCAGGCTGACGCGCCCGACATCGAGCGGATCACCCGAGGCCGCCGCCTCCGAGATCAGGATCGAGGCCCGCGCATCGTTCTGCAAATTACGGGTATGCCAGGCCAGCGCGGAGATCAGAAATAGCGGCGCGCCATCGATGTCGGTGGCGATGGTGATCAGCGAAGCGTAAGGACCGCCATCTGGGTTTTGCAGGGTTGCAAGGCAGCCAATAGCAGTGTTGCGAAGGAGCGCACGCGCCTCCGTCAAAATTAAGCCTGAATCTAAATGGGATTTATCCATTATGATTTCTGCTATTGCAATCTGATCACAGACATTTACGATGCAGTCTTCTGATGGCTGTGGTGTTTCTGCCACAAGGTCCGAGGGCCCCACCGTACCGTACTGACGAGACCTGCCTCTGAGGCCGAGAAACTCATGCCCACTATCGCACTTGTCGATGACGACCGCAACATTGTGACTTCCCTTCGCATGGTCCTTGAAGCCGAGGGCTATAAGATCCAGGCCTATACGGACGGGGCCTCGGCGCTCGACGGGTTGAGCGCGGAACCACCCGATCTCGCCATTCTTGATATCAAAATGCCGCGAATGGATGGCATGGAGCTGTTGCGCCGCCTGCGCCAGCGCACAGAAATGCCGGTGATTTTCCTGACGTCGAAAGAGGACGAAATCGACGAGCTGTTCGGCCTTAAGATGGGGGCCGACGACTTTATCAGGAAGCCGTTTTCACAGCGGCTCGTCGTCGAGCGCATCAAGGCGATCCTCAGGCGCTCCTCGCCGCGCGAAGCCTCGAACGCCATCGAAGATCCGGCCAAGATCATCGAACGCGGCAAGCTGAAACTCGATCCGGAGCGCCATACCTGCATTTGGGACAATAAGCAGGTAACCCTGACCGTGACCGAATTTCTGATCCTTCA
Source organism: uncultured Alphaproteobacteria bacterium (assembly GCA_963731855.1). Taxonomy (GTDB): domain Bacteria; phylum Pseudomonadota; class Alphaproteobacteria; order Rhizobiales; family Rhodomicrobiaceae; genus R-RK-3. The sequence goes on from CAVSXH010000016.1 coordinate 13,281, forward strand.
GGCGCTGGCGCACCGCCCGGGCGTCGTCAAGAGCCGCGATGCGCTGATGGACGCCGCCTACGACGACCAGGTCTATGTCGACGATCGGACGATCGACAGTCACATCAAGCGGCTTCGCAAGAAGTTCAAGCTGGTAGACAATAATTTCGATGTGATCGAAACGCTCTACGGGGTGGGCTATCGCTTTAAGGAATGAGCTTGGACGGGAAGAATGTTGCAATAGACGCTGCTCCGCCGTTGCATGTGTCGATGGCTGCGTTCGGTCGCGCCGCCTGGCGCAGGCTGATGGGCTATTTCGCCCGCTTCGGCATCTATTACCGCTTCACCACCATCACCGGCCGTATCGTCGCGCTGAATATCTTCAGCCTGCTGGTGCTCGTGGTCGGGATGCTCTATCTGAGCGACTTCCGTAACCGGCTGATCGAAAGCCGGAAAAAAACGCTGGGGATCGAAGCCTCCGTCATTGCCCGCTCGCTGACGCTGGACGGCTCTCCCAAGGCATCGGACGTCGTGGACGACGCTATTTTCGGGCAGCCGCTTGAAAATGCCTACACGATCAGTCTCGAAAAATCCTACTTCATCCTGCGCAGCCTCACCGAGAAGACGAAAACCCGAGGCTATATCTACACCGCCGACGGCAGCTGGCTCGCCGATACCACTCGGATATATCAGGGCGGCAAGCTGACGCGGATCCAGCCCCCTCGCCGGGCCGACGACGTCGGTACCGTTTACCAATTTTGGCTTAATGCCGAGCGGCTGATGCGCGGCGAAAGCCTGCCGAAGCTGAACGAAGGCAATCTCCAGTCGGGCAAGACCCTCCCCGAAATAAAGGGTGCGCTCGAAGAGGGCGTCGAGTCGCTGCTGGCGCGGGAAAACGACCTCGGCGAGACCATTCTCAGCCTGGCGACGCCCATCGAAAAAGGCGGTAAGGTGCTCGGCGCATTGCTGCTGCTGACGGTCGACGGCGAGATCGACGCCACATTGGCCCAAGAACGCTCTTCCGTCATTCAAATCTGGCTGCTGGTTCTAATGGTGACCACGGGCGGCTCGATCATCCTGGCCGGCACGATCGCCGGCCCGATGCACAGGCTCGCCCAGGCCGCCGAAAGCGTGCGCAAGAACATCAAGACGCGCGCGGTCATCCCCGATTATTCGCACCGGTCGGATGAAATCGGCCACCTCGCCCATGCGTTGCAGGAAATGACTTCGACGCTCTATTCGAGACTTGAGGCCATCGAAAGCTTCGCCGCGGACGTCTCGCATGAGCTGAAGAACCCGATTACGTCGCTGCACAGCGCCATGGGCGCCTTTGCGTACATCAAGAAGGAGGAGGACCGCGAACGGCTCGTCCAGATCATGCTGCACGACGTGCAACGCCTCGATCGGCTGATTACCGATATTTCCGACGCTTCGCGGCTCGATTCCGAACTTGCGCGCGAAAGCCGCCGTCCGGTGAATGTCGCGGAGCTTTTGCAAACGCTTTGCGGCGCGATCAACGATGTCCACCGCGATTGCACCGCCAGGATCGATTTTCAGATCAAGGGCGTCATGCGCGCCATCGCCTTGAGCAATAAGAGCCCGTTCTTCATTCGAGGCCATGAGGGACGCCTGCATCAGGTGGTTAGCAACATTCTCGACAACGCCATATCGTTTTCCCCATCGGACGCAAAAATCCGTATCGCTTGCAGTCTCGTCAAGAAGACGAAGGAAGTGGAAATCACGGTCGATGACGAAGGTCCGGGCATTCCTGCCGAAAATCTCGAGCGCATCTTCGAACGTTTCTATACGGACCGGCCGGACCATGAGGAGTTCGGCAAGAATTCGGGCCTCGGCCTTAATATTTCGCGGCAGATCGTCTCCGCGCATGGCGGACGCATCTGGGCGGAAAACCGGATGTCGCCGCCTATCCTGACGAAGGACGGCGCCGCGACGCCGCCGCGGGTTCTCGGCGCGCGATTTGTCATTCGCCTGCCCGCGCTCGCGTGACCGAAACAACAAAACTCATTTACGGAACATGTGTGGCGCTTGAGGCGGACGGCCGCAATTCTGCAAGGGCCATCCGGCAGCGGGAAATCGGACCTGGCGCTGCGATTTGCACTCCAGACGCCCGCTGAACTGGACGCCGCTCTGGTGGCTGACGACCAAGTGCGTGATCGAGGCGCGCGGCGGCAAGCTCTTTGCCAGCCCGCCACCGGCGTTGGCGGGCAAAATCGAGGTTCGAGGCGTGGGCATCATGACCTTGCCATTCCGAAGCGATGTGGAGCTCAAGCTGGTCATCGAGCTCGTGGAGGCAAAGGACGTTCCTCGTATGCCGGAACGGAACTGCACGCCGCACCGCTTTGCGGCATCACTCTGCCGCTATTGCGCCTTGCCCCATTCGAAGCTTCGGCCAGCCTTAAGCTGAGGTTGGCGCTTCAGCGCATGGTTTCCGGAAAAAAGGCACGAAAAATTACCATTTTGGGATAAATCCGTATGAGATCGGGTGGTGCTGCCGCAGGATAGGTCTTGAACATCTTTCGGAGCATAGCGACAATTCTACAGTTGGTTTTGCGGGCGAGCGTGGCCTCGAGCCTGTCTCGGCCTAGCTAGGCGGATTAGAGTATGATCGGTGTGGTGATTGTCACTCACGGGAATTTGGCCAGGGAGTTTCGCGCCGCCCTGGAACACGTCGTTGGCCCGCAAGAGCAGATCGCGGACGATCTGCATTCAGCCGGACGACGACATGGAAGAACGCCGCCTGGCCATTCTAAAGGCGATCGGCGCCGTGAATTGCGGCGACGGCTGCGTGCTGCTGACCGACATGTTCGGCGGCACACCCTCGAATTTGGCAATCTCCGTCATGGATGATGCCCATGTCGAGGTCATCGCGGGCATCAATCTGCCCATGCTTGTCAAATTGGCCCGCGTCCGCGAAGAGTGCACCATGCAGGAAGCCATCAAACTGGCGCAGGAAGCTGGGCGCAAATATATACATGTCGCGAGTCAAGTGCTAACGGGACGATAGGGACCTCCTGAGGATAAGCCGCATTCGACCTTCTCATAAGGCGCGCCGGCGGATAAGTACTTATGAGCGGAATCCGCTCAACAAGGCTTCCGCTGCTTGCCGCCGTAGGGCATACTCGCTTGCCTTCCAACTTCGTCATTCGCATGTCAGGGCTTTCATGAACCGCATGTCCGCTTCAGGGGTCTATCAATGTCTCGCTGAAGTCACGATCGTGAACCGCAAGGGCCTGCACGCGCGGGCCTCGGCGATGTTCGTGAAATGCGTGGAGAAATTCGACGCCGAAGTGACCGTGACGAAAGATGGACAAGGTGTCCCTGGCTCTTCGATCATGGGGCTGATGATGCTCGCCGCCGGTCCAGGCTCGATCATCCTCATCGAAACCGAAGGTCCCGATGCCGAGGAAGCGCTCGACGCCCTCACCACCCTCATCGAGCAGGGTTTCAACGAAGTCGACTGACGTGCCGCGCCCCACGGCAGGTGGGATCCAGGGCCGCTTCAGTAAAACCGCGTAAACGCCGAACTTTCCTTTCTTCCAATTTGACTAGGCCGAAATGGCGCGCTACTTGCGTTGTCAACGTCCCTGATCCCCGCTCGCCGGCGCGAGAGGATTGCGCGGATGCCGCGGTATCGGCGCAAAGGATTTGGGCGCAACAATTCGGAGGGATCTCATGGGCACGATTTTCCGCGTCTGCTTTCCATCGTCAGGCGCCAAGGGGTTGCTCCTTGCGGTCTGCCTTGGAGTGCTCCCCGGTGTCGCCGCCGCGGAATGCGGACGCGACGGCAGCGGCTTCGCCAGCTGGCTGCAACAGTTCAAGGCTAAAGCCGCCGCGCAAGGGATTTCCGCGAACACCATCTCCTCGGCGTTGGACGGCGTCAGCTACGATCGGAAGGTCATCGGTCTCGACCGGGGGCAGCGCTCCTTCAAGCTGAGCTTCGAGCAGTTTTACGCCCGACGCGTGTCCGGCGGCCTGATCGCCAGGGGACGCAGCCTCATGAAAACGCACGGGGGCACGCTCCAGCGTATCGAAGCGCGTTTCGGCGTCCCCGCACCGGTTATCATTGCGATTTGGGGACTGGAGACAGGGTACGGCGCCAATAGCGGCAATATGTCGATCCTGCGTTCGCTGGCCACGCTGGCCTATGACTGCCGCCGCTCGGAATTCTTCCAGAACGAGCTGATCCATGCGCTCAAGATCGTCCAACGCGGCGATATGAGCCCGAGCCAGCTGCGTGGCGGATGGGCGGGCGAAATCGGCCAGACCCAATTTCTAGCCTCGTCCTATTCCAAATTTGCGGTGGACTTCGATGGCAACGGCCGCCGCGATCTGATCCGCAGCGTGCCCGATATGCTCGCATCCACGGCGAATTTTCTGAAAGCCTATGGCTGGCGGACCGGTCAGGGCTGGCACCCGGGGTCGGCCAATTACGGCGTCATCCAGGAATGGAACAAGGCGCAGGTCTATGTGAAGACCATATCGATCATGGCCGATAAGCTGGCTGGCCGATCCTGAGCGGGGTCCGGGAGAGGGTCGGCTACGATATGGAGGAGGCCCAGCGGCAGCACCAGATCGACGAGCGACCTGCCTTCCGCGGTGAGCCGATAGCCGTCACATTCCGCGTCACGCCTGCCCAACCTGGCAGGCCCTTCGCAGGGATTTCTCCCAAGAAGCGATCCTTGAAATTTTGATGCTGGCGGGCTTCTATCGGATGGTGAGCTATTTGACCAACACGCTCCGCCTGCCGCTGGAAAGCTATGCGGCGCGATTTCCGGCGGACGGCTAACTTTCGCTTGCAGGGTGTATAGAGATGGATGCCAGCGATCTCCGCATTTTCGAGGCCGTCGCCCGTCATGGCGGCATGAACCGGGCCGCGGCCGAGCTCAACACGGTGCAATCCAATGTGACCGCACGCGTCCGTGCGCTCGAGGAAGAGCTCAAATTGCGTCTCTTCCGCCGCACCAGCCGGGGCGCGGTTCTCACGGCGGCCGGGGAGCGTCTGCTGCCCTATGCCATCCGCGTCGCGCAGCTGCTGGAGGAAGCCAAACGCGCCGCGCGGGATGACGGTTCACCGCGCGGGCCCCTGGTGATCGGATCGCTGGAGACCACCGCCGCCTTACGGCTCACACCGTCCCTGACCGCCTTCGTGGCAGCCTTTCCCGATGTCGACATGACGCTGCGCACCGGCACCAGCAGGGAACTGATCGATGCGGTTATTGCCCGGCGCATGGAAGGCGCGTTCGTTGCCGGTCCGGTCGATCATCCGGAGCTGACTACCGAAACGATTTTTCGCGAAGAGATGGTCATTCTGAGCGCGCCGGGGGCCCCATCCATGGAACGATATCTGCAAGGCGGTGATGTGCGCATCATCGTGCTGCGCGCCGGCTGTTCCTACCGGCTGATGCTGGAGAGCTGGCTGGCTCGGCAGGGGGTCGTGCGGGTGCGCCTGCTCGAATTCGGCACACTGGAAGCGATCATCGGGTGCGTGAAGGCGGGGCTCGGCATTACGCTGCTGCCGCGCGCGCTTATCGGCGCGGTCTGGCGGGAGGGCACGCTCGCTGTCCACGAATTGCCCGACGGGGAGGGCGGCGCGGAAACCGTGTTCGTCCGCCGGGCAGACGAGCGGGCCTCCAGCGCGCTATCGGCCTTCCTCGATCATGTGCGTCCCCAAATCGGCAGGCTTCGGGCCGCGGAATAGCGGGGCATCTGGTTTTCCGAACGCCGCTATCACATAAAATCGCTATCGCGGATTGCAGGCGGGCCTTAGTGTCTCGGCACTGATCCCACGGAGACTGGCCCCGATGAAGCTCTATTGGTCGAACGCCTCGCCTTATGCCCGCAAGGTCCGCATCATGATCGCCGAAAAGGGGCTCGGGCGCCTGGTGGAGGAGATCAGCGTCGACGTCTATGCCGATCCGCCCGCGCTGCTCGCGGTCAACCCCTTGGGCAAGATCCCGGCGCTTGTCATGGATGACGGCCAGGGGCTATTCGACAGCCCGGCGATTTGCGCTTTCCTCGATGCCCATCCGGAGGGCAACGGTCCCCGCCTTCAGCCACAATCCGGGCGGGAGCGCTGGATGGTGATGCGCGCCGAAGCGCTGGGCGACGGCATCACGGATCTCGCATTCGGACTGCGACAGGAATCGCTCAAGCCGGAAGGCGAAAAATCGCCGACAAGCGCAGGACGGGCGCGCGGACAGCTCTTGCGCTCGCTCGATGCGATCTGGCCGACACTTCAAACCTTGCCAGAAGGCACGACACTCGGCCATCTGACATTGGCGGTCGCGCTCGGCTATCTCGATTTCCGTCATGCGGACGTGGCTTGGCGGAATGGACGGCCGGACCTCGCCGCATGGTATGAGCAGATTTGCGCGCGCCCGAGCGTTGCGGCGACGGCGCCCCAATAGGGCGCGTTTGCAGGCAGTCGAGACGTTCCACTAAGTCAGGCTTGGGGATACTGGCAAGCTTCGCGGGACGAAACCGAATTGCGAGTGAGTTAAATCCCGTCTAAGCCGCTACGTTCCAGGCACTTACCGCATGAGAGAACATCCTTGGCGCCTGGCGCTGGGCGGCATGGCCGCGCTGGCAGCGGCGATGGGCATCGGCCGGTTCGTCTATACGCCCATTTTGCCTATCATGGCCGAAGCGCTGCATCTTACCAGCGCCGAGGCGGGTCTGATCGCTTCGGCAAATTTCCTCGGCTACCTCGCAGGCGCGCTGCTCGCTGCGTCACCCATCTTGCGGGGCTCGCGCCGTTCCTATCTGGCCGGAGGACTTGCCGCCAACGCGCTCACCCTCGCCGCGATGGGCTTGACCACGGATTTCGCAGCGCATCTGGTCTTGCGGTTCCTTGGCGGTCTGGCGAGCGCCTTCGTCCTGGTATTCGCCTCCGCGCTGGTGCTCGAACGGCTCGCGGCGAGCGGGCGCGACAGGCTGTCCGCGGTGCATTTCGCCGGCGTTGGCGTCGGCATCGCGGTGTCGGCCGTAGCCGTTGCGGCGCTTGCGGCCGCTGGAAGCGGCTGGCGGGGGCTCTGGCTGGCGAGTGGTGTTCTGGGGGTGATCGGATTGGCTGTGGTCGCGTGGCTGATGCCGCAAGATGCAGCCCGGTTGGCGTCCCGCAGCACGGACAAGGCTGCGCCGGCCTCCTTCGCCCTGCGCGCGATCATCGCGGCTTACGGCCTGTTCGGGTTTGGCTATGTCATCACCGCCACGTTCGTCGTGGCCATGGTGCGCGGCGCGCCTGATATCAGCGCTCTCGAACCCTATGTCTGGGCAATGCTGGGGCTTAGCGCCGTGCCCTCGGTCGCGCTTTGGATGGCGATCGGATCGCGCTTCGGTGTGCTCCCCGCCTTCGCGGCGGCCTGTCTGGTCGAAGCGGTGGGGGTTGCCATCAGCGTGCTGTGGATTTCGACGCCCGGCATTCTGCTCGCGGTGATTTCACTGGGCGGAACCTTCGTCGGCATCACGGCGCTGGGCTTGATCGCGGCGCGCCGCCTGTCGACGGGCGACCCACGGCCCAACATCGCACTGATGACGGCGTCCTTCGGGGCCGGACAGGTCATTGGACCGGCTTTCGCGGGCTTTCTCTTCGACCGGCTGGGAAGCCTCACCGCGCCCTCGCTGGTAGCGGCTGCTGCACTCATCCTCGCCGCCGCGTTGGGGGGGCTCGTGGCAAGAGCATCCGCCAAGCCTGTCGCGGCGGCAGCGACATTCGATGGCCCTCCTTCGCCTTGACGGGTTTAGCCGTCCCGCAAAATCCGCATGGCGAGATCGCCGCCCGCAACATCCCCCAGCGCATAGATGATCAACAGGAACACGCCGGCAAGCGCCGCGTACCAGACGCCGGCGACGATCAGCCCGTCGCGGTTGAGCGGCGGCTTGCGCTCGAGCTCGCCCGCGCTCACTCGTTTGCGCTCGAAATAGATCTCGGCGAGCCCGATGGCAAACAGGATGGCGACAAAGTAGATCCGCATGTAAACGGCAAGTCCCACGACCAAAATGGCGGCGGCAATCAGATAAAGCACCTGCGCGCCGCGGCCGGCGGAGACGAACAGCGAATTGGCCAGCCTGCCGCCGTCGAGCGGATAGATCGGCAGCAGATTGAACAAGTTGACCAGGCCGATAAGTGCGACGACGCCGGCCCAGAAAGGCTCGCCGGTGACCATGTAAAGCACCGCCGGGGGGATGGCGCTGAGTATGCCCCAGCTGGGTCCCATGGCGGTGATGTAGACATCCTGCCATTCAGTCTTCGATCGCTCGCCGATGGCGGCCCCGCCGAATAGCGGCACGAAATAGAATCCCGGCGTCCGCATGCCGGTGCGGCGCATGGCCCAGACATGACCAAGTTCGTGGACACCGATTGCCCACATGATGGCGAGCGCAAACTGCCACGTAAAGAGAAAGGAGTATGTCGCAAGCGTGGCCCCGGCGAGCAACAGCTTGACGCTCTTGAACACCTTGAACAGCTTGAAAACCAGAACGAGCAGGCTGCCGCTTTGGCGGGAAAGCATCTTGAGCATGCGCCGATTAGACCCGAATGATGAAACTGCGCGGCATCCTAATGCATTTTCCAGCGGGGCGGCTATGGGCTTGCGAAGGGGAGCCGTCAGCCCCAGTGCGACGGACCATCCAAGCTCCGCAAGGAAGGAACGGGCCGGGATTTCCTATGGACCCGCCGATCCACGCCGAGATATACGTCCGCCACGATGGCGGGGCGCTCGATCCATCGTTCCGAAGCCACGCAGTGGCCAGGTGAGAGAACCCGCGCATGGGTTGCGTTATTGAAAGCCACTATCCGGGTCTTGCTTGCACTGGCTGATGCGGCCGAAACCGTCAACAGTTTGAGACGAGAACGGGCAACCCGTTGCGTCGGCGGTGAGCGCGATGACGATTGCCATCAATGATGCCCTTTCGATCGAGGACGCCGAGCTCGGGATGAGCTTCATCCGCGCAGGCGGGCCCGGCGGGCAGAATGTCAACAAGGTAGCGACCGCCGTTCAGCTTCGGTTCGACGCTCGCAACTCACCGTCGCTGCCCCGGCCGGTGCGCGCACGGCTGGAAGGCTGGCGGGGGCCCGGCTGACCAAGGACGGCGAGATCGTCATCACCGCCAGCCGGTTCCGGACGCAGGAGGCCAACCGCAAGGATGCGGTGGACCGGCTTGTCGAATTGATCAGGGAAGCGGCCATCGTGCCGAAGCGGCGGGTGGCGACACGGCCTAGCCTCGGCGCGAAGAAGAGGCGGCTCCAGGCGAAATCGGAACGCAGCGGCGTGAAGCGGCTTCGCGGCGGCAAGATCGAAGCCGAGGACTGAAACAACGCGCGACGATCATCCTGCCGCGCCGCCCGTCCTCCGCCATCGAGGCAAGGCAAGGAATGTCGCGATGATGGAAAGGTTTTCGCATGGATTTGGACCAGCAGCGGCTTCGTCATGGGAGTGCCGCTACACGCCGAATTCGTTGATTTGGCGGCGGCGGGCCGCGCTCAGCCCTCGGTGCCCGTAATGGCAAAGCGCTGTTCCAGGGCCTGAAGCCTGGCGGACGAGGCATCGACGATCCGCGCCACATCGCGGGACGGAATATAGCTCGCATTACTGTCCGCGGCCTGGAAGGACCGCAGATTGCAAATCTGGGCAAGCGTTCTCTGCAGCTCGCCGCGCACGTCGGTAAGCTGGTCAGCGATCATGATCGCGGCCATGAGATATAGCCGCTCCTCCTGAACCTGCCGGAATCCGCCTTTGATATCTTGGACAACGCCTTCAACATAGGTCGCAAGATCGACGACGCGCTGCTCGGCGCCGTCTTCGCAGGACATTCGGTACTTCCGGCCATTGACGCTCACGGTCACGTGGCCCATCACGCTCTCCTACTTAAGGCAGGGCAAAGCGGACTCAACCCTGTCTGGCTAGAATTGCCTTCACCGATTCAATTGCCGCATCCAGCCGGTCGGCGACGCGGGTCGTCGTATCCTCAAGCACCTTGGAGCGCTGCCGCTCCGAGTTGAGCTCGCGCCCGCAAGCGCTCGGCCTCGACCGCACCGCCGGCGCCCCGCTTGCTCTTCTTGCTCTCTTCGCCAGACCCAGCCTGTTGCCCTACCGACCGCATCTTATCCCCGCCGGATTTGCCCATGCCCCGAACGCCATCTTGTTTGCCGCATTCTCCGCCTGGTGTCGCACCGAGCCGCCGCGGCCCCTCGGCCAGCCGCAACATTCGTGCCGCTACGTGACAAAGAACGAAAGTGGGATCTGCTTTTCACCGCAATCCGTATAAGCTATGCGGCCGCCTGCGAAAGCCAATCCATTGAATTTACAGAACTTTGGCAGGCTAGTTTTAAAAAACCCTTAAGCACGATGTCGGTTCGCCTCACTGCGCTGGCGGCCCGGCGCCACCCCCGAATCAGCTTACCAGGAGTTCGGCCGCAAATCCGGGGGAATATGCTTATCAGATATTCTTCTTTTGCCCGGCCATGCTCGCGATCTACACTTCAAGGTGGCGCGAAGGGCTCGGGCGCCTCGGTATGACCGCTCCGCCAATGCACGGCCGGGAATATCGATAGAAGAAAATTATGGTATGCGGCTGCGAGGCTCTCCCATAGCCTGACCGGTAACGGTTAGATTACGGAGATGGCCATGCTTTACCCTCGCGTCCTCGCCTGGGCGGGATTTTTGCTCGCCTTTGTTTTTCTTACGGCATTCACGGTCTATGCGCAGACGACAATTCTTAACGTGTCCTACGATGTCGCGCGCGAACTCTATAAGGACGTAAATCCCGCTTTCGCCGACGCGTGGAAAGCCAAGACTGGCGAAACCGTCACCATCAATCAGTCGCATGGCGGATCGAGCAAGCAGGCGCTTTCCGTCATAAGCGGGCTGGAGGCGGATGTCGTGACCATGAATCAGAGCCCCGACATCGACATCATCGCGGAAAACGGGCTCATCGCAAAGGACTGGCGGTCGAAATTCCCGAACGGCGCGGCGCCTTATACCTCCGTTTCGGTGTTCCTGGTGCGCAAGGGCAATCCTAAGGGCATCAAGGACTGGTCCGATCTCGTGAAACCGGGCATCCAGGTCATCATCCCCAATCCCAAAACCTCGGGCAACGGACGCTACACCTATCTGGCCGCCTGGGGCTTTGCCCAGCAGACGCTCGGCAGCCCGGAAGCCGCACGCGATTTCGTCACAAAGCTGTTCGGCAACGTCCCGGTCTTCGACGGCGGCGGCAGAGGCGCGACCACGACGTTTACCCAGCGCAACGTCGGCGATGCGCTGGTAACGTTCGAAAATGAAGCGCATCTCATCGCCACCGAGTTTGGAACAGGTAACTTCGAGGTGGTTTATCCCTCTTTGACCGTCGAAGCCCCTGCGCCTGTTGCAATTAATGATAAGGTCGTGGACAAGAAACAGACGCGGAAAGTTGCGGAGGCTTATCTGAACTTCCTCTATTCGCCTGAAGGCCAGGCCATCATCGCCAAACATGATTTCCGTCCGCGCGACGAGGCGATCCTGCGCGCCAACGCAGCGAAATTCCCTGATGTAAAGAGCTTCGACGTCGAGGCCCTGCTCGGCCCCTGGTCGGAATTGCGGAAGGTCCATTTCGCCGATGGCGCGATTTATGACCAGATCTCGGTGAAATAGGCATGGCATCAGCCGCATCCCGCAGAGTGCTGCCCGGCTTCGGCCTTACCCTGGGATATACGCTGGGGTATCTGTCGCTGATCGTGCTGGTGCCTCTGACGGCGGTGCTGCTGAAAACCGCGACGCTGAGCTGGCCGCAATTCTGGTCCATCGTCTCCGCGCCGAGGGCCGTCGCTTCTTATAAGCTCACCTTCGGCATGTCGCTATTGGCGGCGGCGATCAACGCCGTGTTCGGCCTGATGCTGGCGTGGTCGCTCGTCCGCTACAGCTTTCCGGGCAAGCGCCTGATCGACGCGCTGGTCGATCTGCCCTTTGCCCTGCCGACCGCCGTTGCCGGCATTTCGCTGACGGCCATTTATGCGGGCAATGGCTGGCTCGGCCAATATCTCGAACCGCTCGGCATCAAGATCGCCTTCGCACCGGCGGGCATTCTCGTCGCCCTGGTCTTCATCGGCCTGCCCTTCGTCGTGCGGACGGTGCAGCCTATCCTGGAGGATCTGGAGGTGGAGCTGGAGGAGGCCGCAGCCAGCCTTGGCGCCAATCGCTGGGAGACTTTCAGCCGCGTCGTGTTCCCGCTGGTGCTGCCTGCGCTGCTCACCGGTTTTGCGCTCGCCTTCGCGCGGGCGGTCGGCGAATATGGCTCGGTGATCTTCATCGCCGGCAACCTCCCCATGGTTTCAGAGATCACCCCGCTCATCATCATCACCAAGCTGGAGCAATATGATTATGTGGGGGCGACGGCGATCGCTTCGGTGATGCTGCTGGCTTCGTTCATACTGTTGTTCATCATCAACGCGCTGCAGGCCTGGACCGCACGCCGTACCGGGAGAAACCGCTGATGGCAGGCGCGGCGGCCGCGACCGCGCCGGGCGGCAAGCGCGAATCGATATTCGAGAAGCGGGCGGCGACACGCGATCCGCCCTGGGTGAAATGGCTGATCCTCAGCGTCGCGCTCAGCTTTTTCGCGATCTTCATTTTCCTGCCGCTGGTGGCTGTGTTCGTCGAAGCCTTCCGCAAGGGCTGGTCCACCTATTATCGAGCGCTGATCGAGCCCGATGCGCTGTCGGCGATCCGCCTGACATTGCTCGCCGCGTTCATCGCCGTACCGCTGAACGTCATCTTCGGCATCTCGGCTGCCTGGGCCATCGCCAAATATCAGTTCCGCGGCAAACAACTGCTAACCACCCTGATCGATTTGCCATTCTCGGTTTCGCCGGTCGTCGCGGGCCTTATCTACGTCCTGGTGTTCGGAGCGCAAGGCTGGTTCGGTTCGTGGCTGAGCGACCATGACATCAAGATCATCTTCGCCGTGCCCGGTATCGTCCTGGCGACCATCTTCGTCACCTTTCCTTTTGTCGCCAGGGAACTCATCCCACTTATGGAGTCGCAAGGGCCAGAGGAGGAGGAAGCAGCTGTCGTGCTCGGCGCGTCAGGCTGGCAGACCTTCCGGAGGATTACCCTACCGAACATCAAATGGGGCCTGCTTTACGGGGTTATCCTCTGCAACGCCCGCGCCATGGGCGAATTCGGCGCGGTGTCGGTGGTATCGGGCCATATTCGCGGCCAAACCAACACTCTGCCTCTGCATGTGGAAATTCTGTATAATGAATATAATTTCGCGGCCGCCTTCGCGGTGGCCTCGTTGCTCGCACTGCTCGCACTGATGACGCTGGTGCTGAAAACCGTGATTGAATGGCGCGCCAGCCGTCAGATGAGCCGGGAGACCTCGCCATGAGCATCGAAGTCAAGAACATCACCAAGTCGTTCGGCGAGTTCAAGGCGCTCGACGATGTCTCCTTGGAGTTCCCGACCGGCAAGCTGGTGGCGCTGCTGGGGCCGTCCGGCTGCGGCAAGACCACCTTGCTGCGCATCATCGCGGGGCTGGAATTCGCCGATCAGGGCAATGTTTTTCTCGACGGGCAGAACGCCTCGGATCGCCATGTGCGCGAACGGCAGGTCGGCTTCGTCTTCCAGCATTATGCGCTGTTCCGGCATATGTCGGTGTTCGAAAATGTGGCGTTCGGCCTGCGCGTGCGCAAAGGCAAGAACCGGCTTACCGAACCGGACATCCGCCTACGCGTAAACGAGCTTCTCGATCTGGTGCAACTCGGCTGGCTGCGTGATAGTGTCCCGGCGCAGTTGTCGGGCGGGCAGCGCCAGCGTATCGCCCTGGCTCGCGCGCTGGCGGTCGAGCCGCGCGTGCTGCTGCTCGATGAGCCCTTCGGAGCGCTCGACGCCCAGGTCCGCAAGGAATTGCGCCGCTGGCTGCGCAATCTGCATGAGGAATTGCAGATCACCTCGATTTTCGTCACCCACGATCAGGAAGAGGCGATGGAACTCGCCGATCAGATCGTCGTGATGAATCGCGGCCATATCGAGCAGATCGGCGCGCCGTTAGAGGTCTATGACCGCCCGTCGACGCCTTTCGTCTATGGCTTTCTCGGCGCGGCGAATATCTTCAACGGAACGATCGAAGGGAGCCATCTCCGCGTCGGCGAAGATCTTCTGCCTATCGCCAGCGCAGATGCGGCGGACGGAGCATCGGTTCGTGCCTACAGCCGGCCGCATGACATCGAGATCGAGTCGGATAATGGCAGTCCCGGCATCAAGGCCCGGATAAACCGCATCATGAATGTCGGCGGCATGGTCCGGGTCGAACTTATCGGCGACCACGGCGCCAATGGCAGCGCGGCGCCACGGCATTATGAGGCCGAACTGCCTCGCGACCGCCTGAGCCGGCTGACGCTGGTGGAGGGACAGGACGTGCGGCTGCGCGCCCCGCGTCTGGCCTTCTTCCCGGCGGCAGAGGCGGCGGAATGAATTTTCAGCAGCTCCGGATCATTCGCGAGACGGTGAGATGCAATTTCAATCTCACCGACGTCGCCGGAGCGCTGTACACGTCCCAATCCGGGGTCAGCAAGCACATCAAGGATCTTGAGGACGAGCTTGGCGTCGAATTGTTCGTCCGGCGCGGCAAGCGGCTGCTCGGCCTGACCGAGCCCGGCAAGGAACTCGCCGCCATCGTCGACCGCATGCTGCTGGACGCGGCGAACGTCAAGCGGCTGGCGGATCAATTCGCCCGCAGTGATCGCGGCGAATTCACCGTCGCCACCACCCACACCCAGGCGTGCTACGCGCTGCCGCCCGTCGTGGCGAAATTCAAGAAAGAATTCCCGCTGGTGCGCCTCATCCTCCACCAGGGCAGTCCGACGGAAATCGCCGCCATGCTGCTCGACGGCGAAGTCGACATCGCGATCGCCACCGAGGCGCTGATCGACAGCCCGCACATCCTCGCCTTTCCCTATTATTCCTGGCATCACGGCCTGGTGGTACCGGAGAACCATCCCCTCACGGCCGTCTCGCCGCTCACCCTCGAAGCGATCGCCGAATGGCCGATCATCACCTATCACGAAGGCTTCACCGGACGCGGCCATCTTGACGAGCGCTTTGCGGGCGCTGGGCTCGCGCCGGACATCGTCATGGCGGCGCTCGACGCCGACGTCATCAAGGCCTATGTCGAGCTCGGAATGGGTGTCGGCCTCATGGCCTCGATGGCCTTCATCCCGGAGCGCGACAAGCCGCTGCGGCTGCTCGACTGCTCGCATCTGTTCGACGAGCAGACGTCGCGCATCGGGGTCCGGCGCGGGCGCTATCTGCGCGGCTTCGCCTACCGCTTCATCTCACTCTGCTCGCCCGTCTTGACGGAAGATCTGGTTCGCGGCGCCGCCTCCGCCGGCGGGCAACACTGATCGGGCCGGACGGATCACGCTGTGGACCCGTTGTGCCACTCTTTCGAACTTCACCCTGCCCCTGCGTGTTGATCAGCGCGGCAAGCGGTAGGAAAAGGCGACGGCGATCATGCGGCGAGGGTTGGACAAGAAGGAACGTGAAGAGGTCGACGATCTTCGCCGCGCCCGCGCTCCGGTGCAGTATGAGGTGATCCGCCAGGAGGGAGAGGCGGAGCTGGACCGTCCGGCGGCTTCGCTTTGGTGGTCCGGCATGGCGGCGGGCCTGGCGATCTCCGCGTCGATATTCTGCCAGGGCTTCATCCACTCCCATCTGCCGAATGCCGATTGGCGGCCGCTGGTTGCAAATTTCGGCTATTGCATCGGCTTTTTGATCGTGATCATCGGCGGATTCCAGCTTTTCACCGAGCAAACAGTGAAGGCGATACTGCCCCTGCTGAGCGACCAAAGCCGGGAAAATTTCACCCGCACGGCGCGGCTTTGGGGCATCGTGCTGCTCGCCAACATGGCCGGAACGTTCGCCGCCGCGATATTCGCCACATTCAGCGGAGCGGTCAGGCCCGAGCAATTCAGCGCCTTTCTCGAAATTTCACGGCCCCTGGCCGCTCTCGGCTTCTTCGAAGCAGTCCTTCGCGGCGTTCCCGCCGGTTTTCTCATTGCCGCATTGGCCTGGATGATGCCGAATGCGGAGGGGAGCAAGTTCTGGGTGATTATCGCCATCACCTACGCCATCGTGCTGGGCGAATTCGTCCATGTCGTCGCGGGTTCGGCGGAAATATTTCTGCTGCTGATCGGCGGAGAGATATCGGTGGCAAAAGCCTTTGCCGGCCTGCTGCTGCCGATTCTGATCGGCAACGTGCTGGGTGGCACCGCGCTATTCTCGCTGATCGCCTATGCACAGGTTAAAGAGGAGATGTAGCGAGCCGCTGCAATCCTGGATTGCAGCCCTCGGCAAACGGGCTAAGCTTCCCGGCTTTGGCGACGATCCGAGGACATTGTCATGCGCTTTGAAGCGGCCGACCTTCCCGATGTCTGGTCGATCATCCCGGAACCGCTGGGCGACGAGCGCGGGTTTTTTGCACGGACTTTCTGCACCCGCGAGCTGGGCGAACACGGGCTTGAGACGAACTTCGTGCAGCACTCCGTGTCCGGTTCCGCCCGTAAGGGCACGCTGCGCGGCATGCATTTCCAGAACGAGCCGCACAGCGAAGTGAAGATTGTCACCTGCCTAAAAGGCGCCATCCTCGATGTCATCGTCGATCTGCGCCCCGATTCCCACGCGTTCCGCAAATGGCAGGGTTTCAAGCTGACCGGAGAGAACCGTCATCGGCTCTATATCCCGAGAGGCTTCGCCCACGGCTTCCAGACACTCACCGACGATGTAGAGGTCGGCTATCTCATCTCTGCATTCTATGAGCCAACCGCCGCGAGCGGCGTGCGCCACAACGATCCGGCCTTCGGCATCGCCTGGCCGCTGCCGGTCACGGTGATCTCCGACAAGGACCGGGCATGGCCCGACTTCACGGACTGAGCGGCGTTTCGACGGGCGCCAGCAGACCGTGCTCCTCCAGGAGTTTTGCGGTCGCGCGCACGATGGCGAAGGGGAGTGCCGCGCGCTCGGCGATATCGAGCAGCGAATAGCCGCCATCCGACAGATTGAGCACCCAGAGCATCGCCATGTTCTTAGCCGCCGCGTGCTTGTCTCCGCCGATCGCGCCGTAAAGCCCTCTCCGGCCGAGTTGCGGCTCACATTTCGGCGACAGATTGACATAGCGGCGGTCGTTTTCGACGATGTCGATGGCCGCCGCAATCATGCGATAGGACGCGGCCAGATGCTCAGGGCGGATGAAATCGAGATTGTCCGCTGAATTGTGATACTCCGGGAACGTCCCGAACTGGCTGCGCTCGAACATCCCGACCGGCAGATTGAAACCCGGTGAGCAATATTGGCGCTCATCATAGCCATAGGGGAAGAAATCGATGATATTTGGCGAAGGCGCGGCGTGCTTCAGCACATGCGTCATCGCACGATCGATCAATGCGTTGCCGCGCCGGCTTTTTTTGTAGGTCGGACCGCCGCCGTCACCCACGCAGGACACGGTCAGCCCATGCCTGATGCGCCCGACATTTGCCTCGTTGCGGGCGAGCCAGGTGATCGCGCCGATGGTGCCGGGAGCGAAGATGAAGCGATAGCTGAGCCGCGTTTTCAGCCCGGCCATGGATTTGGCCAGCAGTGTCAGCAGCGCCAGCCCGGAACAATTGTCGTTTGCCAGTGACGGGTGGCAGATATGGGCGGAGAGCAGAAATTCATCCTCCGTCTCGCCTCGGTGCAGATATTCGCCATAGGTCAGATGCCCGTCAGCGAGCGTCGCGTCGATCACCGCCTCATACATGCCCTCGGGTAGCGCGGCGAGCTGGTTATGCGCCATGCAGAAGCCCCAGCGCTCGGCATAGTAGGAGGTGCGGTAGGGGATGAGGTCGGGCTGGTCAGGCAGCGTGTGGATGTGCGGCTTGAGGTTCGCCAGCGGCAATGTCTCGCGCACCGGCACGCTGTAATTCAGCACATGCAGCGAGTGCTCGCGGAAATCAACGACGCGCTCCCCGGCTTCGTTCTTGATGTATGCGTCGCGAATGGTCCATTCGCGCGGCACGGTCCAGTCGAAAACCGGCGTGCCCGTCGGCACTTCGCTGATCTCGAGGTCGATGGCGCGGCCAAGGATCTGCAGCGTCCGGCGCACGCCGTCGCCGGTGATGCTGCGGCAGATCGGATAGAGCTCGGCGGCGAGCGCATAGATCTCGTCGCCAAGCGCGGCATCGTCCGGCAATTCCGCGAGCGCGTCCGTTTCGACGCCCGGCACCGGCGTCAGCTTGCCATCGCTTTGACGCCTGTATCGCGCTCCGCGGAGAGATGGCGCAGATCCGGCCCGATGATGCCGTCGGCCATCAGCTTCTTGATATGGCTGATGCGCTGATAACGCGGGCCTTCGAACTCGTCCAGCGTCAGCCCCGACATGCTGTAGGCTTCGTAAAGCTGCTCGGCGCCGCGGCGAGCGTCCCATTGGGGTTTGAAGTCCGGCAAGGTGCGGGCGATCTTGTCGAAGCTCACGCGGTAGGAGCGCGTGTCGGGGCCCGCGTCGGGCGCGAATTCGAGATGGCAGCCCGGCACCACATCGGCGACGATCTGCGCCAGATCGCGGATCCGGTAATTATGGTCGCTATGGCCCACGTTGAATGCCTGATTGCGGACCTTGAGATCCGGCGCATCCAGCGCGGCGATGAAGGCGCGCGAAATATCCTCGATATGGGCGATGGGGCGCCAGGGCGTACCGTCGGACTTCAGATAGATCAGGCCCTTGGTGACGGCCCAGGCGACAAGATTGTTCAGCACGATGTCGAAACGCATGCGCGGCGAGACGCCATACGCGGTCGCCGGTCGCAGAAACACCGGGCAAAAGCCATCGTCGGCGAGCGGCGCGATATCGCGTTCGGACCACACTTTGGTTTGCCCATAGGCGGTGACGGGATTGAGCGCTCCCGTTTCGTCGATCATCTCTTCACCGGAGCGACCATAATTGCTGCATGAGGAGGCCATCAGAAAGCGCGATACGCCGGCCTGCTTGGCGGCCTTGGCAAGGCTGACGCTGCCTTGGTGGTTGATGCTGAAGGTCACATCCGGGTTGAGATCGCCGAGCGGATCGTTGGACAGCGCCGCGAGATGGATCACCGCATCGACGCCCTTGAGGTCGCTTGCCGTGACATCGCGAATGTCCTTGCGCAGCGCCGGAACCGGGGCGATCTTGCCTCCCGCATCATAGGTGCAGCGCTCGTAAAGATCGCTATCGCAGCCGGTGACATCATGTCCCGCTTGCAAGAGCATCGGCACCATCACGGTGCCAATATAACCCAAATGGCCGCTAACCAAGACTTTCATTGATTTGGCCTCTATTCAAAAATGGAATTTCGTAGGCGAGGAATGCTCGCGGGTCTTCCTTATCTGCAAGACCGGATAGCAGCATTCCGGGCGGTTGGCACCAAAATGTTTATGACAAGAATAATGCTAGGTATGAAATACGCAGACGCATTCGCGCGCGTAACAAGGATCGATCAGTGCGTGTCGGTGAGGCCGCCCTGCCTTTTGGCGTGCGTCATTGCCGCCGCATCGGCCCGATGATAGAAACGTCCGCGGCGCGCCCCGGAGGACCCTGCCCTGGCGCTAGGCGGACTGGACCACGAACCTGCATGAGTGACGCCGTTTCCGCAGCCCTGCCCTACCCCGCGCCGCGCCGGCCGGCGAGCATGCCCAGCCGTCGCTGGAGCATCGTGCTGTCGCAGGACAATCTCATCGGCGCGGCCTGCTTCGTTTTCTTCCTCTGGGCGAGCACGGGCCTCAGGGCGCTGCTGCCGGGTTTCCTGGCAGGCGAGCGCTATGTCTGGGTGCTGGCGGATTTCTTTGTGGTCGCCTGGATTCTGCTCCACCCCGGACAGGTCCTTGCCTATGCGCGGCGTAACCAGATCCTGATCTGCTGGGGGTTGCTTGCCTGCCTTTCGATGATCTGGTCGCTGAAATCTGTGCCCAGCCTTTATTACGGCGTACAGCTTCTCTTCACCATCCTGATGGGATTCCTGCTCTGCAAGGTCCAGACGCGATCGAGACTCATCAAGCTGCTGTTTGTGGCTCTCCTGCCGACCCAGCTGCTATCCCTGTACATCGAGCTGGCCGCACCGCATTTAGCGCCCGGATTTCCCGGCGGCGGCGCGTTCACGCATAAGAACGTGCTCGGCAGCTTCATGCTGCTTCAGATCATCAACAGCCTATGCCTGTTCGCTCTGGGATGGCGGCCGTTGCTGACAGGCATTGGCTTCCTCCTGGCAGCCGTGCTTCTGGTGATGTCGGGATCGGCATCCTCGCTCATCATTGCCGTGCTCATCACCGGCGGACTGCTGCCCATGGCCCTGCTTTACCGCGCCAACGTCAATTTCGCGAAGGCCTCCATCGGGATGGCATGCATCATCGGCGTAGGGGCTGCCGTGCTCATGCTTGTAAGCGGTTACGACCCGGTCAAAGCGGTGCTTGGCAGCGTTGGCAAGGACGTCACCTTAACCGGCCGCACCGTCCTTTGGGACTTCGGCTGGCAGGCATTTCTTGACCGGCCCTGGTTCGGTCACGGCTTCCGCGCTTACTGGGAAAGCGAGAAAACCACCGTTCTCCTGCTGCGTTACGTAATGCAGCAGGACCTGCAGATTTTTCATAATAACTTCGTCGAAGTGGCGGTGGC
Source organism: uncultured Alphaproteobacteria bacterium (assembly GCA_963731855.1). GTDB lineage: Bacteria > Pseudomonadota > Alphaproteobacteria > Rhizobiales > Rhodomicrobiaceae > R-RK-3. Next base: position 33,933 of record CAVSXH010000016.1, read on the forward strand.
GTTCGGGGTCTGGGGGCCGGCCCTCCTGCTTCTGGGCATCATTGCCGCCTTCCACAGGTCGGTCATGGAGTTTCTCACCACGAGGTCGCTGTCGGCACTATGGTCGTCGCTGTTCGTGATTTTCATTGTCAGCCTTTCATTCGCCGAGAATCCGCTTTTCAACAATCATGGATTGCTGCAGGTGCTGTTCGTTATCGCCATGGCCGCGCGTGATCGTCACACCACGCGAGGCATAGCGACGGCACGTCAGCGGAACTGAGCCGGTCCTCCTGTGTTCCTGAGCAGTGAATTCGAAATGGAGGGACCCAGATCATGAAAATGCAAGGCTTGAAGATGGTTGTGGCGGGTGCTTTATCCGCCCTGTTAATGGCGCCGGCTGCTTTCGCGCAGAAGAACGAGGGCGTTCGCGTCGGCGTGCTGACCTGCGAAGTGGAGGGTGGCACCGGTTTTGTGTTCGGCTCCAGCAAGGACCTGCGCTGCCATTTCAAATCCTCGGACGGCCGCGATGAGCGCTATGTCGGAGCGATTAACAAGTTCGGCCTGGACATTGGTGTGACCGGCCCCGCGATCATGACATGGGCGGTTCTCTCACCCACCGATGAAGTCGGCCGCGGCGCGCTTTCGGGTAATTACATCGGCGCGTCGGCCGGGGCCAGCGTGGGTGTGGGCGCGGGTGCCAACGTCCTGGTGGGCGGAAACGACGACACGATTTCGCTGCAGCCGCTCAGCGTCCAGAGCCAGACCGGACTCAACGCCGCTCTCGCGGTCTCCGAACTTATACTTGAGCCTGCATGAGGCTTGCTGCCAGTACGATGAAGCGAAGGCGCCCTCTCCGAGACGGCGCCTTTTTTGCGCCCGCGTGCCATGCCATTTACGCGCGTTTTGGTCCGGATTATGCCTTCTCGCACCAGATCTGATACATCGCGTCAAATGTGCGCGGGTGTCGTTCTCTCGAACTTGGCCCAATTCGCGAGAGTTCCGGGCTTTTTCTCATCGGGGAAGGCGGTAAGAAAGGCCGCGGTGATCAGCGGCGGCAGGCTGAACCCCCGAAAGACCAGCCCGTTCTGTTCCAGAAATGGCTCGACCTCGGACAGAAAGATCGGCCGCTCGTGCTCATGCAGGACGAGATCGCGAAAATTGCTCAATGTGTAGAAATCATAGGATGAGGTGAGTTCGCCGCCCCGCTCCATGAGGCTGGCGCGAAACGCGCGCGCGGCGGCATCGTCACAGCCGGGGCCGGGATAGCCCGGCTCGCGCCGCAATTCACCGATGCCCTGCCGCGACACAGCGCTGTAGAGGCCAGCCAGCATCAGCCCGCCCGGACGCAGCAGCCGGATGAGCGCCTGCCAACCCTTGAACGGCTCGGCCATATGGTGCAGCACACCGACGGCCTCGATGACGTCGAACGGCCCGGTTTCGTCGGGAATGTTCTGAAGGTCGGCTTGCGCGAAGTCGAGGTTGCCAGCGTTGAACCGCGCCGCCTTGGCTTTTGCGTAGGCAAGGCTCCGGCGGCTCAGATCGACGGCGAGCACTTGCGCGCCTTTACCGTAACGTACGCTGGCCGCTAGCGCGTGCTTGCCGGTGCCGGCTCCGGCGATCAAAACGCGGAACTGCCCGTCCATGAAGCCCAGCTTAGCGGGCGGAACGAAGCCCTCCAGCATCGATCTTGCGCTTCCCTCGCGCGGCATTTGCAGGCTTGTCCAGCGGGGGTAAGGATACGCCTCATATTGGGCGGCAACCTTGCGCGACGTGGCGTCCTCGATTACGCCCAAAACGGGAATGCTCGGCCGCCAGCCGCGCCTCCTCCTCATCCTCGCCGAATTGCGCGGCGAGCAGATCGCCAAGCGCACGCGGACGTATCGCGCGGCAGACTTCGGGCGAGAGCCGCTCCTCCAGCACGTCATGCGGACGGTAGAGCAGCAGGATCATCAGGCGCCGGGCCTCGTCCGATGCGCCGGCCTGAAGCGCGGCCCAGTCGACCTTGAGGCCGGAGAGCGCATCCATTTCCTCCGCGCTGACGGCGAAGACGTGCTCATTGTTGAAGCATTGCCGGATCAGCGCCAGTACGAAGCCGGTAAGGGCCTTATCTTCGAAGCGTTGCGGCGGCATCTCAAGCAACAGGACGCGCCGCATCGTGGTCAGCAGGCGTTCGAGGCCGGGATGCCGATTGGCGCTGTGACTTAGCGCCATCAACAGAAGCGGCTGGCTGAACGTCTTTTCCGTCCGGCGCAGCAGCCAATCCCGAGCAGTCTCGGCCGCATGCCCGGCTTCGGCGCGCGCAATCGCTTCACCCAGCAGCGAATGCGCCTGCAAATATGCGATTGAGGCCGCGGCGACAGGCTGTAAGTCGATACGGTCGAAGGCGAAAGCCGACAAGCAGCCCGCGCAAGTCGAGGTCGCCCGGCGATTGCAACGCATACCGGGCAAGCAGCAGCGCCAGCCGCTGGCCCGGCTCGAACCAGCTCGGGCGAAACCGGAGCGCCTGGGTCAACAGCACGGCGGCTTCGTCGATGTCGCCGAGGCGTTCCTTGGCGCTTGCCAGGTTGAACAGCGCGACCGGATCGCGTGGGTTCGCGTCGCGGGCCTTGGCGAAGGCCTCGGCCGCAAGGTGAAAGCGCCCGGCGAGGAAGGCGACTCTGCCCTGGCCGAGGAAATCAGGTGTTGGTGGTCTTACGCGACTTGCCGGTTTCATGGCGGGATGCGTAGCTTATCGCCGCGCAAAAGCCAAGCGTGAGCCGGCAGCGCGACGCGATGCCCAACGCTTCAGCAGCCTTGCGGCGTGTCGACGCCTCGGCCCGGCTTGAATTTGTCCTCTATGATCTCGACCAGCCTTTCGTAGAACGGCTTCTCGGCGGTCGGGAAGGTGATGCTAAGGGCATTGATGATCTTGTTGCCGCAGGAAAACATCACCTTCTGATAATAGATATTCTCAGCCCTGAAGCCCGAAAGTACGAACCAGGTCTGGCCGGTCGGACTGTAATCCATTTGGTCATAGCCGCCAAATTCCCTCAGAATGACCTCGCGGTATTGAGCCGGCGAGAAATTCTCCCCGTTGAGCGTGCCGAACACGACGATCTTGGCCCGCCCATCCTTGGAATTGAAGGTTTGGCCGCCGCCATTTTCGGGAAGCGGTCCGGCATCGAACAGCGCGGCGGGGTAATAAAAGCTGTAGCCGAAGCGCTCATTCCGATAGGTGACCCAGCGTTCCTCAGCGTTTGGCGTGTATTTTGCCGCCCACGCCGCTCCTATCCCCGACAGCGCCAGAACGAAAATAGTGAAAGGCGCCGCCCAGGCCCATTGGGGCGGGAAGTTGTTGCTCGCATAATCAGCCCTCTAAACTCAATTCCGCTTCAGACAATACTATGTCCGATCCGGGAGTGCAAGAGGCCAATCAAAGCTGCGTCAAAGGCCGTGCACAGCAGGAAATGCATCCTGATAATCGCGAGGTCGGTGCAATCGGACCCGCAGCAACCGCAAGGGAGCTGAAGGGTTACAGCAGATCCGATTGACACCTTGCCGGGTGGCGGCCGAGCCGGATGAATTATCGGCAGCCTACCGGCGTATCCTTGCCCGGGCCGGGCCTGAAATTGTCCTCCATGACCTCGACCAGACCTTCATAGAAATCCCGGTCGGCAGTGGGAAATGTGATGCTGAGAACGTTGATGATCCGATTGCCGCAGGAAAACAGCACCTTCTGATAATAGATGTTTCCGCCGCGATAGCCCGACAGCACGAACCAAGTCTGGCCCTTTGGGCTGTAATCAAGCTGCTCGTAACCGCCGAACTCGCCCAGTATCGCCGCGCGATACCCGGCCAGCGTGAAGCCTTCGTCGTTTTCGACGGCCGATACGACGATCTTGGCCCGCTTGTCGGGCGAGAGGAAGGTCTTGGCCTCCGTACCGGCAGCGATTGCCTGCGGTTCGAAGAACGTTGAGGGGTAATAGAAATTATAGCCAAGACTATCGTTCACGTAGGTGACCCAGCTATCTTCCGGCATCTGCTGATATTTGGGCGCAGCCGATACCGGCGCCATGCCCAAAAGGACAATGGCGACTGCGGCGGAAATAAATGTTCCGCAAATCCTGGCCGTGGATAGGTTTTTCATCGTCCTGCCTCTTCGGTGCTTCGCTCAATCAACCGGCGCGAGCCGCGCCCGGTCACTTCGAAATCAGAGCTAGCTACGAGGACGAGAGAAAAAGGTTTCAGCGAAAAACGGCGTTTGGGCGGAGGGCGCCGCTTTCTTGCCTAGCGATCAGGGCGACGCATGGAAGCGGGAGCGAGTGCCAAGCATAGTCGGCACAGCGACAAGCGAAGCAGAAGAATCATTTCGGCTATTGCGTAACCAGCGGAAAGCGCTTGAAGAATTTCCAACTGATGTCGGCGGCCGAGATATCCTGGTTGGCGCGGCCCAGCATGGTACGCAGCATCGGCCGGTTGCCGATCTGAGCACCGGGAGGCAGGTGGCCGCCGCCTTCCACCGTCAGCAGCACCACCGGAGAGCCGGACTGGCATTCGGCGAACTGCCGGGCGATCACGGTCGAGCCATCGGAATCATCCTTGTTGGGCAACGGCTTCTCCTGCGATCTGCCCTCGCAGCCATTGCGGCGCTGCCAGAAATCGACGGTATCGAGCGTCGACAGAACCTCACCGCGCGACCAGCGGCCGACATCACCGCCCTCATAGGGGTTGACAGGATCCTCGGTGGAATTGATGACGATGAGCGGCGTGCCGCCGCCGGGCCGGCACCCATCCGCGACCTCCTTCGGCATATTGGCGATGACGGCCGCATAAGCCGCGAAAATGCCGGGCGACTGGCATGCGACGCGATAGGTCATCATACCGCCATTGGATACGCCGAGCAGATAGATCCGCTTTGGGATCGGCGACGCCCTGGCGCACCAGATGATCGGCCAGATTGCGCATGAAACGCACGTCGTCGGCGCCGTCGGTATGACCGCTGACCCCGTCGTTCCACCGTCTGCCAACGGCATCGGGATAGACAACCGCGAACCGGTCCTGAGCGGCGAGTTCGTCCAGGCCGAAGATGCGCCGCATCGACTTGCCGTTCATCAATCCGCCATGCAAGTGCGACGACAGTCGGCATCGGCCGGCCCCGCTGCGCGCCATCAGGGAGCACCAGCGTAAATTCCGGTCCCGGCCGCCGGTACCTATGCTGTCATAAAACACCTCCGCCACTGCGGAAGGTGCAAAAGATGGCATCGCGCAAACGGCCAACGCAAAAAAAGCGACGTGAAGCGGCATTTTCTTGACCATTGTCGGTGATCCTGGATGCGCTGAAGACGGAAGGCATTCGAAAGCGTATACGGAGCGTTATCCATAGTTCCGGCGGCGCACTGAACCGGCCGTGAATACCCCGGCATTCCCCTATTGAGCGATTGCGGGTGATGCTGCGGCACGGTAAAACGGCCGCACGAGTTTCGCGAGGAGTGAGCCATGGCGAAAACAGACGCGCGGCCCATGCGGCCATTGTCGCCGCATCTTACGATCTTCCGGCCGTATATCAACATGATGATGTCGATCGTCCACCGGATCACCGGCGCGGCGAATTATTTCGGCACGCTGTTGTTGGCCGCCTGGCTGACGGCGACAGCGTCCGGACCGGACGGGTTCCTCGCGGCGAACGCGGTCGCGGCCTCGCCCCTGGGGCTGCTGATCCTGGCCGGCTATAGCTGGTCGCTCATTCATCATGGACTGGGCGGCATCCGTCATTTCATCTGGGATACGGGGCGGGGCTTCGACCTGCGCGACCATACGCATGCTGTCCTGGGGCACCCTCATCGGCTCTGTGAGCCCTAACCGCGATCGTCTGGTTCATCGGCCTGACGAAATGGGGAGCTCTCTGATGGCCAGCTACCGCACCCCGCTATTCGCGAGTCAAGGGTCTGGGTTCCGCGCAAAGCGGCACCGAGCATTTCTGGACCCAGCGCGTTACCGCCCTCGCCAATCTCGTGCTGCTGGCATTCTTGATTTATTCAGTCATCCGGCTCGCTGGCGAGCCGCTGGATGTTGTCCGCGCCTATTTCGCCTCGCCGCTGGTCGCCATTCTGGCTTCGCTGTTCGCGATTTCGGCGGCCTTTCATATGCGCATCGGAATGCAGGTCATCATCGAAGACTATATCCACCAGGACAGCTCAAAATTGATCCTGGTCGATCCTGAATACCTTTTTTGCCGTGGCGGTCGCTCTTACCTGTGTCATTGCAATCATCAAGCTGAGCCTGGGAGCCTGAGAACGATGGCGGAACACGGCAAGGGAAACGGTGTCAGCGCGCCTCGCACCAACGGCCGCGCTTATCCTTTCAACGATCATACCTACGATGTCGTCGTCGTCGGTGCGGGCGGCGCCGGCTTGCGCGCGACCCTGGGCTGCGCCGAGGCGGGGCTGAAAACCGCGTGCATCACCAAAGTCTTTCCCACCCGCTGGCACACGGTGGCGGCGCAGGGCGGTATCGCCGCCTCGCTCGGCAATATGGGGCGAGGACGATTGGCGCTGGCACATGTACGACACCGTCAAGGGCTCCGACTGGCTGGGCGACCAGGACGCCATCGAATATCTCTGCCGCAACGCGCCCGCCGCGGTCTATGAGCTGGAGCATTTCGGCATGCCCTTCTCGCGCACCGAGGAAGGCAAGATCTATCAGCGCGCGTTCGGCGGCATGACCACGCGATTACGGCGAAGGCCCGCCCGCGCAGCGCACCTGCGCCGCCGCCGACCGCACCGGCCACGCCATGCTGCACACGCTGTACGGCCAGTCGCTGCGCATGAGGCGGAGTTCTTCATCGAATATTTCGCGCTCGACCTGATCATGGACGACGAGGGCGCCTGCCGCGGCGTCATGGCCATGTGCATCGAGGACGGTACGATCCACCGCTTCCGCGCCCATCACACGATTCTGGCCACCGGCGGCTATGGCCGCGCCTATTTCTCCTGCACCTCGCGCCCATACCTACACCGGCGACGGCAACGCCATGGTGCTGCGCGCCGGCCTGCCCCTGCAGGATATGGAATTCGTCCAGTTCCATCCCACCGGCATTTACGGCGCCGGCGTGCTGATCACCGAAGGCGTGCGCGGCGAAGGCGGCTATCTCACCAATTCCGAAGGCGAGCGCTTCATGGAGCGCTATGCGCCGCACGCCAAGGATCTGGCCTCGCGCGACGTGGTTTCCCGCGCGATGACCATCGAAATCCGCGAAGGCCGCGGCGTCGGGCCGGAGAAGGACCACATCCACCTGCATCTCGACCATCTGGACCCGAAAATCATGGCCGAGCGCCTGCCCGGCATCACCGAGAGCGCGAAAATCTTTGCCGGCGTCGATCTGCGCCGCGAGCCGATCCCGGTTCTGCCGACGGTGCATTACAATATGGGCGGCATCCCGACCAATTATCACGGCGAAATGGTCATGCCCGTCGGCGGCGATCCCGACGCGGTCGTGCCGGGGCTGATGGCCATCGGCGAGGCGTCTTGCGCGTCGCGTGCATGGCGCGAACCGGCTCGGCTCGAATTCGCTGATCGACCTTGTGGTGTTCGGCCGGGCCGCCGCCTTGCGCTGCGCCGAAGCCATCGAACGGGCTCGTCGCAGGCAGCCGCTGCCAGCGCGAAGCCGGCGACGAGGGCCGTGGCGCGCCTCGACCGCTTCCGCTTTGCCGAGGGCGCGCACCCCCACCGCTGCGCTGCGCCTGTCCATGCAGAAGACCATGCAGGCCAACTGCGCCGTGTTCCGCACCGAGGAGGTCCTGGTGGAGGGCCGCGACCGCATACAGGATGTCTGGGCGGCGTCGAGGACATCAGGCATGTCCGACCGCTCGCTGGTGTGGAATTCCGACCTGGTCGAGACGCTGGAGTTCGACAATCTGATCGCGCAGGCGGCGGTGACGGTGGCGGGCGCGGTCGACCGGCAGGAAAGCCGCGGCGCCCATGCCCGCGAGGATTTCCCCAACCGCGACGACGCAAAATGGATGAAGCACACCCTGATCATGGGCGGATTACGGCACGCGCGCGGTGCGGCTGGATTACCGCCCGGTCCACACGCGGACGCTGACGAACGAGGTGAAATATATCGAGCCTAAGGCGCGGGTTTATTAATGCTCGCGCGGCAGGTCGTCGATAAAGAAATGCCTGCCCAACCAGTTGCATAGCAACACGAGCTGCGAATCCGGTTCTCGCCGCCAAATTTGCAGCCCTGGCTGTACCCGAACCTTGCTTTACACTTCATTAACCACGTCTGTATGGCAAGCGTTCTAAAGCAGTACACTTTTGATAAATTGCCGCACATCGAATAAGCGGCATCATACTCCTATAAAATCCGGATTATTATCATGCGTATAGCGCCTTTCGGCCTTTGCGTGGCAGCGTTTGCTTGGCTTGCTGCGCAAACGGGGCGGAGGCAGCTTCGGACGACCCTTATTATCAATCCTATCCGTCACGCCCCTCATATCCGCAGCACCAGTATCCCCCGAAATACCCCTCGCCTCACCCGCAAACTCGCCCTTGCGCGCATTGCCACTAGCCGCACAAACCGGAACCCGCTTCGCCTTGTTGCGTGGACAAATTCTTCCGGAGGACCCGTATTTTAACCTGCGTCCTGTGCGCATAACGGCAACGTACGTTCCTGCACTCGATGCCAACGGCCGCGAAGTCTGTCACTTCCCCTACAGGGACATCGTATCGATTCCCCGCGACTGCGGGGCCGGTCAATGGTGCCGGATCTTTGTACGCCAGAGCCGGTCGGACGTGGCGATCATGCTGTACGAATAAGCGGCCAACCCTGTGGCGGACCCGTCTCGGCACGAACCGGCGCAAGTCCCACGGGCAGCCGTTTGTGTGTTCATAATCACTTGAACAAATAGAGAACATAGCGTATGTAGGCTTATGGCTGCGCTCAACATCCGGGAAAAGCTGGCGATCCTCGCCGATGCGGCGAAATATGACGCGTCCTGCGCATCGAGCGGCACAGCGAAACGCAATTCACTCAGCGGACGCGGCGTCGGATCGACGGAAGGCTCCGGCATCTGCCACGCCTATGCGCCGGACGGGCGCTGCATTTCGCTGCTGAAAATTCTGCTCACCAATTTCTGCATCTATGAGTGCCTTTATTGCGTCAACCGCTCTTCCAGCAATGTGCGGCGCGCGCGTTTTACGCCGGATGAGGTGATCCAGCTCACCCTCGATTTCTACAAGCGCAACTACATCGAGGGCCTGTTCCTGTCCTCCGGCATCATCCGTGATCCGGATTACACGATGGAGCAAGTGCTGCGCGTCGCCCGGAGCCTGCGCGAACACCACGATTTCCGCGGTTATATTCACCTGAAAACCATCCCCGATGCCGACCCGCTGCTGATCGAGCAGGCTGGGCGCTATGCTGACCGCCTCTCCATCAATATCGAGCTGCCGACGGAAGCCGGCCTCAAGCAGCTCGCCCCGGAGAAGGACCGCTCGGGCATCAAGAAGACCATGGCGCGCGTCCGCCAGCATTGCGAGCAGGCTAACGACGAGCGGCGAACCCTGAGCAACGCGCCGCAGTTCGCGCCAGCCGGGCAGTCCACGCAGATGATCGTCGGCGCGGATGCCGCGTCCGACTTCGACATCCTGAAAACCTCGACCACGCTTTACGGCAGTTATGGCCTGAGGCGCGTCTATTATTCCGCATTCTCGCCAATCCCGGACGCGAGCGCGCATCTGCCACTCGCCGCGCCGCCGCTGATGCGCGAACATCGTCTTTATCAGGCGGACTGGCTGCTGCGCTTCTATGGCTTCGGCCTGGATGAAATCGTGTCCGGCGGCGAACGGCCAATGCTCGACCTCGACAAAGACCCCAAGCTCGCCTGGGCGCTGGCGCATCGCGGCCGCTTCCCGGTCGATGTGAACCGCGCCGACCGCGAGACGCTGCTGCGCATTCCCGGCCTGGGCGTCAGAAGCGTCGACAGGATGCTGACGGCACGGCGCTGGAGCACGCTGCGCCTCGAAGACGTGCGCCGTATTGCCGGACGTATCCGCAAGCTGCAGCCTTTCATTGAAACGCCGGACTGGCGCCCGCGCGGCCTCACCGACAAGGCGGGGCTCGGCGCTCTGATCCACGCCCGACCCGAACAATTGCCGCTGTTTGCCTGATGTACGCCGCCCCCCTCGCCTTTCCCGCCGATTTCGAAGGCTGGCGCCGCGCCGCCCGCAACTTCCTGGCCGCGGATGTCGCAACCGAGCAGATCCTCTGGAGCGTCGAGGGCGAGGATGCCGAGCTTTTTCCGGCGCTGGATCTGCCGGCCCGTGCAACGGCGAAGGCCGTCACGCTAACCGTCTCCGCCTCCTTCATGGAGCTGCTACGCAAACTGATCTGCCACAGCGACCGTACCCGCTTCGACCTCGGCTATCGCCTGCTCCGACGTCTGCGGACCGAGCCGCATCTGCTCGCCGTCAAATCCGACTTCGACGTCCACCGCGCCGAGGCGATGGCGTCCGCCGTCGCCCGCGACATGCATAAGATGAAGGCCTTCGTGCGCTTCCGCGAGGCGCGGGACGAGGACGGGCGCATTTTCCTCGCCTGGTTCGAGCCGTCGCACCATATCGTCGACGCCGTCGCGCCCTTCTTCACCAGGCGTTTTTCCAACGACCGCTGGGCGATCCTGACACCGGAGCGGAGCGCCCATTGGGATGGCGAGCGGTTAACGATCGAAACCGACCGATACTCGAAGCGGAACCTACCCGACGCCGACGCGCTTGAAGATTATTGGCGGACCTATTTCGCCAGCATCTTCAATCCGGCGCGACTGAAGATCGCCGCCATGCAACGGGAGATGCCGAAGAAATATTGGCGCAATCTGCCGGAAGCCTCGCTGATTGCGCCGCTTATCGCCAACGCCCAGGAGAGAACGCAGGAGATGATCGAGAAAGCGCCCGCCACCGCCTTGAAGCGCCGGCCGTCCGTGCAGGGCCGGATGAGCGCCCAGGAAGCGGCGCAGGCCGGCGGCGATCCCCTGGACAAGTTGCGTGCCGATGCCGCCGGCTGCAAGGCCTGTCCGCTCTGGGAACACGCGACGCAAACAGTGTTCGGCGAGGGCGCGCCTCACGCGAAGCTGATGCTAGTGGGCGAACAGCCCGGCGACCAAGAGGATCTGGCGGGCGAGCCGTTTGTGGGGCCGGCGGGCGAGGTGTTGAGCCGCGCCCTGGGAGAAGCCGGCATCCAGCGCACTGAAGTTTACGTTACCAATGCGGTAAAGCATTTCAAATTCGAGCCGCGCGGCAAGCGGCGCATCCATCAAAAACCGAATGCCGGCGAAATCAAAGCCTGCCGCTGGTGGCTGGAGCAGGAGCGCGCGCTGATCCGCCCTCGCATCATCGTCGCCCTGGGCGCAACGGCCGGCCGGAGCGTGCTTGATCGCCCGGTGCGGCTGTTGGCCGAGCGCGGAAAGCCGATTCCAGGCGATGGCGAGACGATTTTGTTGACGGTGCACCCCTCATATCTCTTGCGTATGCCGGATGAGGCGCGTAAACGCGAGGAATATGCCGCGTTCGTCGGTGATCTGCGTCGTGCCGCTGAGCTTGCAAAATAACCATGTGCGCACGGCCCGCGGACCGGAACCATAGGTCCGGCGGGGCGTTGCCTGCTCTTGATGCTTCCGCACTCGCATTTTCGTGACGCAAGCCGATAATCGGTGCGCTGGAAATGCTCCAGGAGATGTGCCCCATGCTGTGCCCCAACTGCAAGACCGAGACTCTCGTTACGAGCGAGCGCCAGAGTGTCCAGATCGACCACTGCCCGCAATGCCGGGGCGTTTGGCTCGACCGCGGCGAATTGGAAAAGCTCCTCCAGATGGACTCCCCGAGCACAAGCCAATCCGAACGCTATAATGATCGCGAGATCGGCGAGGACGAGGAAACGCCCCGCAAGCGCAGCTACAATCAAGACGATGACGACGATGATGACGACCGTAGCAGCGAGCGCGGCGAGTTCTACCAAGGCCGTGATAGAGACGACGACGATCGCGGCGAAACCTATCGAAACCGTGAAAGAGGGGCCGACGATCGCGGCGATACGTATCGAAACCGTGATCGGGGTTACGATCAGCGCACCGGCCGCGACGATCCGCAGGGCGGCAGATCGATCTGGCGGGAGATTTTCGAGAATTTGGGCGACAAGCTGCCCCGCGTATAGCCCAGAATTGGCTGTCGCACCGACTGCGACCGCACTGTAGAGCTCGCCATCGAACCGTCAAGCTAACCCGTTGCCTGCGCTCGGGAAACCGCCGTCTCGCAGGCCAGCTTGAATTCGTCCTTGGCGGCCTCCGAGGCGGCGAATATATCGTCGATCTTGTAGAAATCCAGCACGCGGAATTGGCCGATATCGGGTCGGATGAGAATGTCGGGCGCGGCGCTCTTCAGCTTCTCGCGCATGACCGACCGCATCGTGATCTGGTTGGAGCCGATGATCGCGTCGATCAGCGAGGGCACTTGCCCCCGGCTCTGCTGCGGTCCGGCGCAGACGTCGATCGCGGCAATGATTTCGGCATGACCCTTCAATAGATCGAACGGCACCGGATTGACGAAACCGCCGTCGATCAGCACTTTGCCGTCCAATTCGACTGGCCGCAGGATGCCTGGAAGGGCCGAACTGGCGACGATGGCCGGCATCAGCGGGCCATGCGCGAGAACGCACGGGCACTGGGTATAAAAATCCGTTGTGACGGCGAGGAACGGGATCTTCAGCTCGTCGAAGGTGGCGGGCAGCGTTTCCGGCAGGATAGCTTCCAGGACCCGCTCCCCGGGTAATATCGAAATGCCGGATGAGCCCAATCGGTCGGCAAGCGCCGCTTTCCAGCGCGTGAACAGCCGCTTGACGATCTGGGTGCGCTTCTGAAACAGCTCGTGGCAAAAGACGCGGATCTCCGCGCCGCTCATGCCGGACGCATAGGTTGCGCCGATCAGCGCGCCGATACTCGTCCCCGCAATGAGCTGCGGCCGGATACCGAGTTCGTCCAGCGCCTCCAGCATCAGCACGTGGGCGAAGCCGCGCGCTCCACCCCCGCCGAGAGCGATTTCGAAACTAGGGCTAGGCGTGCCTGCCGCTATGCTGGGGGCGAGAGCGGGCACTGCGCGGGGGCTTACCGGCGCGGGGCGGTTCTTCCGTCTAGACAACGACATCCGGCCTCGATCCGGCTAAAAAGTCCAATATGGCGCCGGCGGTTTCCTCCGGGTTTTCCTCGGGGAGGAAATGGCCGGACTGGATGGCGTGGCCCTCGACGCGGTCGCACCATTCTTCCCAGATGGCGAGCGGACTGGCGGTCTTGCTCGGGATGCCCTTGGCGCCCCAGAATACCCCCGTCGGGCAGGCAATCCGGCGCCCGAGAGCGCGATCCGCTTCGTCGGCGGCCAGGTCATAGCCGGCCCCGGCCCGATAATCCTCGCAGGTCGCATGAATGCGTGCCGGCTCGCTGAAAAACGCGCGGTAATGGGCGAGCGCTTCGGGGGCGAAGAAGGACAGATCGCCGGTCCCGCCCCAGCGCCCCAGCTTGTGGTCGAGCCAGCCGATCGGATCGTGGCCGATGATCTCTTCTGGCCATGGAGCGTGCTGCGCGAGGAATGTCCAGTGGAAGGTCTGCATCGCCAGATCGCGGGTCAATCGATGCCACATGTCGTAAGTGGGCACGATGTCGAGCGTGACCAGCTTCTCGAGCCGCTGGGGATGATCGAGCGCCAGCCGGTAGCCGACGCGGCCGCCGCGATCATGGCCGCAAAGGAGGAAACGCGGTAAACCGAGCTGATCGGCGATGTCGATGACATCCTGCGCCATTGCGCGCTTGGAATAGGTGTAGTGCTCGATGTCGGCGGGCGGAGCTGAGCTTGTGCCATAGCCGCGCAGATCGGGAATGATGAGCTGGAAGCGTTCCGCCAGACGCGGCGCGACCCTGTGCCAAATCACATGCGTCTGCGGATAGCCATGCAGCAGGAACAGCGGCGGGCCGCTGCCGCCGATACGAGCGAAAATCTCGGCGCCTTGGGTAGGAAACCGGCGGCTTGCGAAGCCGGGAAACAGATCAGGCAGAGTTTGCATCGCGGTCCTCGCTGGTCATGGCGCGCCAGCCGATATCGCGGCGGTAAAAGCCGCCCGGCCAGTCTATGCGGGCGATGGCGTCGTAGGCCATGCGGCGCGCCTCGGTAACGGAACGGCCCAAGGCTGTGACATCAAGCACCCGTCCGCCATTGGCGAGGATGCGGCCGTCTTCGCGCCTGGTCCCTGCGTGGAAGATCATCACCTCATCGCCGCTCGCGGCCGCGTCGAGGCCGTCGATGACAGAGCCCTTTTCATACCGGCCCGGATAGCCGTTCGCGGCCATCACCACCGTGAGCGCGGTGTCGGGGCTCCAGCGCAGGCTGAATCGGTCCAGCACGCCATCCGCCGTGGCGAGCAGCGCTGCGAGAAGATCGGAGTTAAGCCGCATCATCAGCACTTGGCATTCCGGATCGCCGAAGCGAACATTATACTCGATCAGTTTGGGACCACTTGCGCCGATCATCAAGCCCGCATAAAGCACGCCCTGAAAAACGATGCCGCGTTCCCTCAGGGCGGCGACCGTCGGCAGGACGATCTCCTGCATGGTCCGCCGCTCCATCTCCGGCGTCATGATCGGCACCGGGGAATAGGCACCCATGCCGCCGGTATTCGGCCCCTGATCGCCGTCGAAGGCGCGCTTGTGGTCCTGCGCACTGGCGAGCGGCAGCAGGTTTTCGCCGTCGCACAGGGCAAAGAAGCTTGCCTCTTCGCCCTCAAGGAATTCTTCGATGACGACGGACGCGCCTGCCTCGCCGAATTCGCCGGCAAAGCAACTCGTCACCGCGGCTTGCGCATCGCTGAGCGTCTCGGCAATGATGACGCCCTTGCCGGCGGCTAGTCCGTCGGCCTTGATGACGATGGGCAGCGGCTTACCGCGCAAATAGGCGAGCGCGGCGTCCCGGTCAATAAAATGCCCGAATGAAGCTGTGGGAATCCCCTTCGCCGCGCAAAGCGCCTTGGTGAAGGCTTTCGAGCCTTCGAGCTGCGCGCCGTCCCTGCCCGTACCAAATGTCTTGATGCCCGCCGCTCGCAAATCGTCCGCCAGCCCAGCGACCATAGGCGCTTCCGGCCCGATGACCACCAGTCCGATGGCATGCGTTCGGCAGAAATCGACGATTGCGCTATGATCGGCGGCATCGAGCGGCACGCATTCGGCGCAGGCTTCAATACCCGCATTGCCCGGCGCGCAATAAAGCCTGGTGAGCAGCGGGCTGGCGCTGAGCGCCCAGGCCAGCGCATGTTCGCGACCGCCGGAGCCAATGAGCAAGACATTCATGATATGGACTATTCACCCGTTCTTGGGCAGGGCTGATAGCACGAATTGTCATAAAGTTGCACCCTAAGGGCGGAGCCAACCCTTTCATGGTCGCATTTTGGCGACGCAAACCGGTATCCATCCCCGCCTTCGCGAGGACATGCTTTGCAATCCAAAATGCTCTAGATTGACCCCGATGCAAGACACTCCTTCAGGAAATGTCGCGGAATATACAGTCACCGAACTGTCGATGGCCGTCAAACGCACCGTCGAGGACAGTTTCGGCTATGTGCGTCTGCGCGGGGAGATCTCCGGCTTTCGCGGTCAGCACTCGTCGGGCCATGCCTATTTCGCGCTGAAGGACGACCGCGCTAAGATCGACGCTGTCATCTGGAAGGGCAATTTCAGTGGCCTGCGCTTCAAGCCGGAAGAAGGCATGGAGGTCATCGCGACCGGCCGCGTCACCACCTATCCGAACAAATCCAGCTACCAGATCATCGTCGAGGCGATCGAGCCCGCCGGTATCGGGGCGCTGATGGCGCTCCTGGAACAGCGCAAGAAGAAGCTCGCCGCCGAAGGCCTGTTCGATGATGCGCGCAAGCGGCCGCTGCCGTTCCTGCCGCGCGTGGTCGGCATCATTACTTCGCCCACGGGGTCGGTGATCCGCGACATGCTGCATGGCTTTGCAGAACGCTTTCCGGCCTGCGTGCTGATCTGGCCCGTTCGCGTGCAAGGCGAGACCTCCGCGGTGGAGGTGACGGCGGCCATCGTAGGCTTCAATGCGCTGGGGCCGAATGGACGGGTACCGCGGCCGGATGTGCTGATCGTGGCGCGCGGCGGCGGCAGCCTCGAGGATCTTTGGGGCTTTAACGACGAGGCGCTGGCGCGGGCCGTCGCGGCAAGCGCCATTCCAGTGATTTCGGCCGTCGGCCATGAAACGGACTGGACGCTGATAGACTACGTCGCCGATGCCCGTGCGCCGACGCCGACCAAGGCCGCCGAATGGGCCGTGCCGAGGCAAAGCGATCTCATCGCCCGCATGACGGAGCTGCGCGAGCGTCAGCGCTATGCGGTCGCCCGCGCCGTTGAAGGTAACCGCTCCGATCTGCGTGCGGCGGCGCGCGGCCTGCCGAAGCCGCAGGATTTGCTCGGCTTTGCCCGGCAGCGCTTCGACGCGGGGAGAGGACGGCTGCGCCACGCGCTGCGAGGCTTCGCCTCGGAGAAGCGAGGCAGGCTGCTGCGGTGGCAAGGCCGGCTCGATGCGCGGCTGATCGCGCAGCGGGCTGAACGGTGTCACGAACGCGTTCGCGCCATCGATCGCGAAATGCGCCAAGTGGTGCGCCGCCTGGTGCAGCAGCGTCATGTTCTCCTGAGCCGGCACGCGGCACGTCTTGGTCCGGGACTTTTGAGGCATCCCGCCCGGCGGGGACGCGAAAAATTCGACCAGCTTTCCGTTCGGGGACGTCACTCTATGATTGCGTGCCTCGAAAAACGCCGGCGGACGATCGACTCGCTCGGTCAACTGTTGCGCTCGCTCAGCCACAAGAGCGTGCTGGATCGCGGCTTCGCCCTCGTCAGGGATGCCGATGGCCGGATGGTACGGCGCGTCGCCGAGGCAGAAGCGGCGGGCAGCGTCGAGCTGGAATTCAGCGATGGCCGCACCCTGGCGGAGGTACAAGGTAACGACGACAGGCCGAAGCCGGTCAAACCGGCCCGCGAGGCAGAGGGCGCGGCGCGCCGAAGCAGAAAGGGCAAGCAGACGCAAGGGCAGCTGTTTTGATCCGCAAAGCGGAACCGTTTTGCGACTAGGATCATGCTCCGGCAAGGCGGCGTAGACGACGCCGCCGCGGTCGTTCAGGACGCCTCATGTGTGCCGCTCCGGGCGGCGTTTGCGAGCGCTATGAGACTTCGGCACGAACTTCACTGTACAACACGGTGTGGATGCCCAATATTAATCAGAGCATTTCTGGCAGAGCGTGCCCGCGCGGGCGAGAGCGGGCAATAGCGACTGGTTTGCGTCCCGAAAATGCCACCAGAGATGCATTCGAGCCGCGCTTCGATTCACGGGAACGAAACAGGCTCCGGAGCGAAATACAGCGCATAGTGATGTGAATGAATTGATTTGAGCGAAACATCGGCCAGGCGGGCGAGGCCAAGCTGCGGTATCTGGATGGGGAATTTCAGGTTCTCACACCGGGTAGCTTCGTTCGCTGCGCCGTAACCGGACAGGCGATACCAATCGAGAATCTGCGTTATTGGAGCGTGGAATTGCAGGAGCCCTACTCCAGCGCCGAAGTGTCGCTGCAGCGCTTCCTGCAGGTCAGGTCGAAGCGGACCGGCAGGTAGGCAAGCGGCCGATAGTAGGCGTCAGCTTACACCCCGCAGTCTATTTCTTTGCCGCGCCCCATACCGTTTCCAGCCGGGCGTCACGGCCGCACCCATAGCGGTAGAATTTATATTTGAGCGGGTTCTTCTCGTAATAGTCCTGGTGATAGTCTTCGGCCGGGTAAAATTCGGCAGCCGGCAGAATGTCGGTTGCAACCGCCTGGCCGAGCTTGTCGCCAATCTGTTTCTTCGAAGCTTCGGCTAATTCCTTCTCTTTCTCATTGCTGAAAAAGATCGCCGAACGATATTGCGAACCCTTGTCGCAGAACTGGCCGTCGGCGTCGAGCGGGTCGATATTGCGCCAGAAGACATCGAGAAGCTTCTCGAAGCTGACCTTTGCCGGATCATATTCGACCTTCACAACCTCAAGATGGCCTGTCGACCCCGCCGAAACCTGCTCATAGGTAGGTTTGACGGTCTTGCCGCCCGAATAGCCGGAAGTGGTCGAGAGGACCCCGTCGGTCTTGTCGAAGGGGGGTTCCATGCACCAGAAGCAGCCTCCCGCGAGGATGACCGAAGCGGTCTGCGGGGTCTGTGCGGCGAGGGGTGTCGTCAAGGCGGCGAAGGCGAGCGCGATAAGCGCGATGAAGCGGCGCATGGTTGTTCCTATCCGGATTTGACTTTTCAGGCTGGACCTTTGCCGTCGGTTTTGTCCGCCGGCAGGAATGTCATCGCGTCGCCGTTCATGCAATAGCGTTTGCCGGTCGGCGCGGGACCATCATCGAAAACATGGCCAAGATGGCCGCCGCAGCGACGGCAATGCACTTCGGTGCGCACAAAGAAGAGATAGGAGCGATCCTCGTGCGTCCCGACGGCCTTGTCGAGGGGCTGCCAGAAGCTCGGCCAGCCGGTGCCGCTCTCATATTTGGTCTCAGACGAGTAGAGCGGCAGGTCGCAGGCGGCGCAATTGAACATCCCGGCGCGTTTTTCATTGTTGAGCGGGCTGCTGAACGGCCGCTCCGTACCTTCCTCGCGCAAGATGTAGAATTGCGCCGGTGTCAGGACCTTGCGCCATTCCTCAGGCGTTTTGGTGATTTCGAATGTCTCTTCGGCTGCCCAGGCGCCGCTATGAAGCCTCAATGCAAGAGCAGAGACAGACAATGCGGCAATCCCGGTCATCACTGTACGACGCGTCATCATTGCCTTTGGTCCTTTCACGAAGTCGTCCAGAGCATGTCGGCGTGGTAGGGTCACGATCAAGTCACGATTACGTAGAAACGACACCGCGCCTCTTCAACATATCGATACCGATCAATGTGGTCAGCATGGCGACGTATGCAACGATACCGCGCAAGGCGAGGCTGGGCACCAGATAGTGAAGCGCAAATCCCACAGCGAAGGCGAGCGGCGCCAAAACAGCAAATATCTGCAGCACCGACATGAATTTCCCCGCGACCGGTCGGCCTCGTACCATGCATGCATTACCATAATCGCGGATTCTGTCTCGGCGAAAATGCGCCTGCAAGCAGGTTGCTCAAGGCGGAAGCGGAAAGCGCTGTTTACGGATCGCTACGCGCAACGCGTCAGGCGGCCACGTCACTTGCGCCATTCTCCATAGCCGATAGACTTGGCGCAACGAAACGGACGGTGCGGCGCGCCGGGAAACCGCTCACTTCAGGGGGAATGCAATGGCGGACGAGACGGCCGATGTCATCGTCGTGGGAGCGGGGCTGGCCGGGCTGGTCGCCGCCGCCGAACTGACCGACGCCGGGCGGCGTGTCATCCTCCTCGATCAGGAGCCGGAGCAGTCGCTGGGTGGGCAGGCTTTCTGGTCTCTCGGCGGGCTCATGTTCGTGAACTCGCCGGAACAGCGCCGCCTCGGCATCCGCGACACGCGCGACCTCGCGCTTCAGGACTGGATGGGCTCCGCAGGCTTCGATCGCGAGGAAGATGCGTGGCCGCGAAAATGGGCGGAAGCTTATGTGGATTTCGCTGCCGGTGAGAAGCGCTCCTGGCTGCATGGGCAAGGTATGCGGTTTTTCCCGCTGGTCGGCTGGGCCGAACGCGGCGGCTATCTGGCGACCGAACATGGCAATTCGGTGCCGCGCTTTCATATTACCTGGGGCACCGGGCCGGGGGTAATCGAGCCGTTTGTCAGGCGCGTGCGCGAAGCCGAAAAGAAGGGCTTGATCTCGCTGCGCTTCCGCCACCGCGTCAACGAACTGACAACCAGCGGGGGGCAGGTCGACGGCGCTGCGGGCGAAATTCTGGAGCCGAGCGACGCCGAGCGGGGCGCTCCGACCTCACGCTCCCCGGCCGGCGAATTTGCGCTGAAGGCGCAAGCTGTCATCGTCACCTCGGGCGGCATCGGTGCCAATCACGAGATGGTTCGGAAAAACTGGCCCGAACGTCTCGGCAAGCCGCCCAGTTTCATGCTCGCCGGCGTGCCGGACTATGTCGATGGACGGATGCTCGACATCACCGAGCAAGCAGGCGGCAACGTCATCAATCGCGACCGCATGTGGCACTATACGGAGGGCATTAAGAACTATGCGCCGATCTGGAGCCGCCATGGCATCCGCATCCTTTCGGGGCCGTCGCCGCTGTGGTTTGACGCGCGCGGCAAGCGGCTGCCGGTGCCGCTATTCCCCGGCTTCGATACGCTCGGCACGCTGAAACATCTGATGTCGACGGGGCATGACTATTCCTGGTTCATTCTCAACCAGCGGATCATCGGTAAGGAATTCGGCCTGTCCGGCTCGGAGCAGAATCCCGATCTGACCGGCAAGAGCATCAAGCAGGTGCTGCAGCGCGGCCGGTCGAAGGCTGTCAGCCCCGTCGCCATGTTCCAGCAGAAGGGCGAGGATTTCGTCACCGCCGACAATCTCACCGAGCTGGTGAAGCGGATGAACGCGCTGACCGGCGGCATTCTCATGCAGGAGAGCGTTCTGCGCTACGAAATCGAGGCACGCGACCGCGAGATCCACCACAAATTTTCCAAGGATGCGCAGGTCACGGCGATACGCGGCGCACGCAACTACCTTGCCGACAAGCTCATTCGCATCGCTAAGCCGCACAAGCTGCTCGATCCGGCGGCCGGGCCGCTGATCGCCGTGCGCCTCTGGATCCTGACGCGGAAAACGCTGGGCGGACTTGAGACCGACCTGTCCTCGCGGGTGCTGAGGATGAGTGGTGAGCCACTGGGCAATGTCTATGCGGCGGGCGAGGTCGCGGGCTTCGGCGGTGGCGGCGTGCATGGCTATCGCGCCCTCGAAGGCACGTTTCTTGGCGGCTGCATTTTCTCCGGACGCACTGCCGGACGTGCGGCAGCGAAGGCGGTCGCCTGATGGGTGCGGCGAGCGTCCGATTTGCCGGCCGATGCGCGGATCGTTGTTGCGGGCGCGGGGACGATCGGCTGTTTTGTCGGAGGCCTGCTGACGCACGCAGGGCGCAATGCGGGTTTTCTTGGCCGGCCTCGCATGGTCGAGGAGCTTCAGTCCTGCGGACTGCATATCACCGACTTTGCCGGTCTCGACGAGCAAATTCCGGCCGCTCGGCTTTCGGTCACGGCTGATCCGGCCGTCCTGCGTGACGCCCGGCTTGTGCTCGTCGCGGTAAAAAGCGGCGGTACGGAAGCGATCGCCCGCGAAATCGCGGCGCAAGCCCCGCCTGAAACCATTGTGCTAAGCCTGCAGAACGGCGTGGATAATCCTGCCGTGCTCCGCGCCGGGCTGGCCGGCAGGCCCGTGCTCGCTGGAATGGTCGGGTTCAACGTCGTCCATATGGGCGAGGGGCGGTTTCATCGCGCCACCTCGGGGCAAGTGGTGATCGAAGCGGGGCGGCCGGACGTCGTCGCGCTGTTGTCGGTGACAGGGCTGGACATCGCGGTGAGCGATGATATAGGCGGTGTGCAATGGGGCAAGCTGCTGATCAATCTCAACAATGCGCTGAATGCTCTGTCCGATTTGCCTCTGCGCCAGCAGATGGAAAACCGCGAATGGCGGCGTCTCTTCGCCGATCAAATGGCGGAGGGGCTTACTGTGCTCAAAGCCGCCGGCATCGAACCGGTCGCTGCGACCGCCGTTCCGCCAAGCTACGTACCCACCGTCCTGCGCCTGCCGGACAGCCTGTTTCGCATGGCCGCCTCGCGCATGCTGAAGATCGACCCGGAGGCACGCTCGTCAATGTGGGAGGATTTCATCCGCCGCCGCCCGACCGAAGTGGATTACCTGCAAGGGGCGATCGTGCGTCTGGCGGAGCGACATGGTGTGGAAGTGCCGCTCTCCAGGCGCGTCGTGGCGCTGGTGAAGCGGGCGGAGGCGGCGAACGCCGGTCCGCCGAAGCTTACGCCGCAGCAAATTCGGCACTCGTGAAAGACCATGCGCCGCGGGCGTAGCGCGAATGCGGGGAGCGGTTCCGCGATGCCCTTCAGGCCGATGACCATCCACCGTCAACGAGGATGTTCGCTCCCGTGATCAGCGACGCGGCGGGCGAGGCGAGGAACACCACCGTTCCGGCCACGTCGACTGGATCGCCGATCCGGCCGAGCGGAATGTGACCGAGCACATGCGCGTGGAACGCTGGATCGGCAAGGCTCGGGCGCGTGCCATCCGTCCAGATGAAGGTGGGCGCGACGCTGTTGACGTTGATGCCATAAGGCGCCCATTCGACGGCGAGACACCGCGTGAGGTGGTTGATCGCCGCCTTGGTCATGCAGTAGATCGGCTCGCCCTTCAGCACGACGCTGCCCGCCTGCGAGCTCATATTGATGATGCGGCCCGATTTTTGCTCCTTCATCAGCTTGGCGACGGCTTGCGCGGTGAAGAAGGTGCCCTTGAGATTGACGTTCACCGTATAGTCGAAATCCGCCTCCGTGACGTTCTCCGCGAGATTTTCCGGGCCGACGCCGACATTGTTGACGAGCACATCGATGCGGCCGAAGGCGCGATGCCCAGCCTCGACCGCGGCGCGGACCGAGTTCAGATCCTGCAGGTCCATTTGCACGGCAAGCGCGCGGCGGCCGTGGCCTTCGATTTCGGCCTTCAGCGCTTCGCCGTCCTCGGCCTTGCGCACGCCGACGATAAGATCGGCCCCAGAACCGGCGCAGGCCAGCGCGCAGGCCCGGCCGATCCCGCGCGTTGCCCCCGTGACCAACACGACCTTGCCGTCCAGATCGAATCTCGGCGTTGTCTCAGCGGGCATTTGCCCCTCCCTCCGGCGATTGTTTCCAGGCTTAGCGCTGCGCCATGAAGCGCTCGCCCGGCATCAGCTCATATGGGTCGATCCAGCCGGGCATCGCCTTGATGCGCTGCCGCCAGGCGTCGATGTTGGGATGCGTTTCCTTGACATCGAAGCCCATCTCTTCGGGCGGATAGAAGATGTATCCCGCGAGCGAAATGTCGGCAATCGTCGGGCGCGGCCCCACAACGAAGTCCCGCGACGCCAGATGCTTGTCGAGGATGGAATAGGCGGCATCGGCCCGGCCTCTCAGAAATTGCAGGACGCCCGGGTCCGGCGCTTGGGGCATGAGGGCGTTCATGAAGCGGTAGGTTGCCTGGAAGCTCGTGAATTTGTGATTGTCGAAAAACATCCAGCGGAGCATTTCCAGCTCTTCGGCTTCGTTCTCAGCGCCGAATTTGCCGAAATGGCGAGACAGATAGATGAGGATGACGCCCGACTGCGAAAGCCGCTTGCCGCCATGTTCGAGAACCGGAGCCTCGCCCAACTCGTTCACCGCTTCCCGCCATGCCGGGTCGCGTGTCTTGCCGTTGAAGAAATCGACCGGGATCGCCTCCCAATCCGCGCCCGACAGCGCCAACATCAGTGCCGCCTTATAGGAATTTCCCGACTGCGCGAAACAATGCAGTTTGAACTCGGCCATGCGGACGTCCCCTTGATGCTCCCGGTTGGCGGGAAGGGTAACATTGACGAGGCGCCGGCGCTATTCGGGGATTGGCGTCATCTTATCCGCCTGCCTTGCTCGTCACGAACACCGGCTAAGCAGGAAGCGAAATGGCCTGCCCTTTAAAATTCGGGCTCGCGTGTTGTAGGTGTCGTAAAGGCCTGGCGGATGTCATCCTGAAGGTGATTGCAGCCGCCGCACATGCGTGGTTAAGACTCCGTTCAACATGATCCTGGAGGCGCGGCCATAATGGGACGGCCCGCCAGGGCGGGCGCGTCCCGGCCAGGCGCATGAGGAGACGTCAAGATGATCGAATTGAAATCGCCATTCAGGCCGGCGACGCCCGCAGATGCGGCCGCGCTAGCGGAACTCGCCAATTTTGCCGGCGAAGGGCTGCCGCTCGTACATATGGGAGCCGCCTCAAGCAGCCCGGGGAAACGGCCTGGGAACATGGCCAGAGCCGGGCGGAACGCGAGACAGGCGCGTTTTCCTATCGCAACGCTGTCGTTGCGGAGGTCGGCGGCAAATGCGCCGCCTGTCTCATCGGCTATCCCGAGCCGGACGAGCCGGAGCCGATCGATTATGACACCATGCCGCCGATGTTCGTGCCGCTTCAGGAGCTGGAAAATCTCGCGCCCGGCACCTGGTATGTGAATGTGCTCGCCGCTTATCCCGAATATCGGAACCTCGGCTTCGGAAGGCAGCTTCTTGGTATCGCAGAGGACATCGCCCGTCACCAGCGCAAGACGGGCCTGAGCCTCATCGTGTCGGACGCCAATCATGGCGCGCGTCGGCTCTATCAGCGTTGTGGCTATCAGGAGGCGGGCGAGCGGCGAAAGGTCAAGGAGAGTTGGGAGAATGAAGGCCGCAGCTGGGTACTGATGACGAAGCCCATCCGCCTGTGAGCGTCGCGCTTGACTGGAGCAATGATCTAGAGCAAGACTCCAACGCATCGGATGGGCTTAAGTCCTGGTTTGGTTGCGACGCGAACCGGGACTTCATCTCCGCCTTCGCGGGGATATGCTTTGCTGGATGCTCTGGCCATGGCGCTCGACACCAAGAACCGCATACTCGACGCCGCCCTGACCTTGTTTCTCGAACAAGGCATGGCTGCATCCCGGATTGGCCAGATCTGCAAACTGGCCAAGGTTTCCAACGGCAGCCTGTTCCATTTCTTCCCCAACAAGGAGGCGATTGGAGTAGCGCTCTACGTCGGCGCCATCGCCTCCTATCAAGCCGCGCTCATCGGCGAATTAGCCGAAGCGCACCCACCCGCCAAAATGCTACGGGCGCTGGTCCTGTCACATTGGGATTGGGTATTTGCCGAACGGCCGCGCGCCCGATTTCTGTTCCTGCAGGGCCCGCCCAGCTGGCACCCTGACGCCGAAACCCAGATTCAGCAGCATAATGCGCGCGCTCAGCAGGCCCTCGCCCAGTGGCTGGATGCGCCTGCCCAACGCGCCGCCTTGCGCGACATTCCGCTCGACGCCTTCACGCCGATCCTGCTCGGCGCCTCGATGATGGCTACGCGCACTTGGCTACGCGCGCCCGACCCTCCGCCGACGACCATGCATGTCAGCTTGTTCGCCGAGGCGGCCGTGCGTTCGCTATTGAAGGATAGACCCGATGACTGAAGCTGAATTCGGCCGCATCGACGAGGCAATCCGCAAGGCGGTCGGGTCGCAAGGTTTCATGCGGCTTGTCGGCGCCAAGATCGACTTCCTGGCGCCAGGCAAAGCGGTATTGAGCCTCGAGCGCCGCGCCGAACTCCTGCAGCAGCATGGGTTTTTCCATGGCGGCACGGTCGCATTTCTGATCGACAACGCCACGACCATCGCGGCGGGCACGACCGTCAACCGGGACACTCACACCTGCCTCACTGCCGAATACAAGCTGAATTTCCTTGCGCCCGGAAAAGGGGAGCGTCTGGTTTGCGAGGCAACGGTCGTCAAGCCTGGACGTCGGCTGGCGGTGGTGGAGGCGAAAGTTTATTCCCATGACGGCGACAAGGCGACGCTGACGGCCGTCGCGCTGGCGACCATCGCCGTCATCCAGCGCCAGGCCGTCGCTTCGATGACGCCGCCGCATTAACACGCTTCCCTTTCGTTCCTGACGGCCGCAGAAGATGGTCGGCAGGGATCGAGAGGGAACCAGCATTTTGTGCCAGGACTGTCTTGTCGCGGCCCAGGGGTTCGGCCTGGGCGCAAGCCTTATCGTCGCGATCGGTGCTCAGAACATTTTCGTGCTGCGGCAAGCGCTGATGCGTCGCCACGTGCTGCCCGTAGTGCTGTTCTGCGCCTTGACCGATGCGGTGTTGGTCATCGTCGGCGCGCTCGGCCTCGGCGCGATCGTCAAGGAGTCCCGCGCCGGACTGTTGATCATCGCGTGGGCGGGGGCGGCGTTCCTCTTCTGGTACGGCGTGAGGGCCTTACGCCGGGCACTCGCGCCGTCCGCCCTCACGGCGACGGAAAACGGTCCATCCGACCTTCGCGGCGCGCTCCTGACAGTGGCGGCGGTGAGCTGGCTCAATCCGCATGTCTATCTGGATACGGTGGTGCTACTCGGCGGCATCTCAGCGAGCTATCCCGCCGGCCAACAAGTCTGGTTCGTGCTCGGCGTTATCGCCGCCAGCTTCTCCTGGTTCTTCGCGCTCGGCTATGGCGGACGGGTGCTCGCCCCGCTGTTCCTCAAGCCAGCCGCCTGGCGGATTTTCGACCTGGGCGTCGCGGCGATCATGTGGCTGATCGCGGCGCGGCTGGCGATGCTGGGCTGTCTCGCGCTTACGGGGCCGCGAGGCTGCGCGAGCATGCTTTTCTAAAAGCTTGCGGGAGAGTAGCAATTGACGCTAGCGTCAGGGGCGCTATTCTGCATCGCAAAACGAGTTCGCCGAGGGCCGCCCATGGGTTTAGACGCGGAGCCAGCTTCTCCAGCCGATCCCCGCCGGTCCTATTTGAACGTCCAGCAGATCTATAAGCGTTACGCCGAGCTGGAAGTGCTCAAGGGCGTATCGCTCGAAGCCTCCCAGCACGAGGTGGTGTCGCTGATCGGCGCGTCCGGCTCGGGCAAGAGCACGCTTCTGCGCTGCATCAATCTGCTCGCCATTCCCGACCAGGGCGACATCTGGATCGATGGTGTTCGGATGCCCTTGTCCGAAGCCAACGGCAGGCCGCGCCGTATCGCGGACGAGAGAGCGGTGCGGCTCCTGCGGGCGCGTCTCTCCATGGTCTTCCAGAGCTTCAATCTGTGGTCGCACAAGACCATTCTGGAAAACGTCATGGAAGGCCCCGATGCAGGTGCTGAAGGCCTCCAAGCCCGACACCCGCGCCAAAGCCGAGGCGCTGCTGGAGCGAGTCGGCATCGCGGAAAAGCGCAACGCCTATCCGTCCCAGCTTTCCGGCGGCCAGCAGCAGCGCGCCGCCATCGCCCGCGCGCTCTGCATGGAGCCGAAGATCCTGCTGTTCGACGAGCCCACCTCCGCCCTCGACCCCGAACTGGTCGGCGAGGTGCTGAAGGTCATGCGCGATCTGGCCCTGGAAGGCCGGACCATGCTGGTCGTCAGCCATGAAATGAGTTTCGTGCGCGAGGTTTCGAATAAGGTTATCTTTCTGCATCAGGGACGGATCGCGGAAGTCGGCACGCCCGCCGAGCTGTTCCTCACGCCCAAGACCGAACCCTGTCAGAAGTTTCTGTCCAACATCCGGCCATGACAATTCCCAGCGTTACCAGATCCCGCCCAACTCCATCCTAGAAAGGGTTTTCCATGCGCATTGCCAAAGGACTGATTTTCGCCTCCCTGCTCGCCGCCGGCCTTATTGCCGGGAGCGCGGCCCAGGCTCAGGACACGATCAAGATCGCCACGGAAGGCGCCTACCCGCCCTTCAACGGCAAGGACGCAAGCGGCGAACTCGTCGGCTTCGACCTCGATATCGCCAAGGCGCTATGCGCGGAAATGAAGGCGAAATGCGAGATCGTCGCCCAGGATTGGGACGGCATCATCCCCGGTCTCGAAGCGAAGAAATACGACGCGATCGCCGCCTCCATGTCGATCACCGACGAGCGCAAGCAGAAGGTCGATTTCACCGACCGCTATTATTCCAATCACCTGCGCATCGTCGCCAAGAAGGGCTCCGGGGTGACCGGGCCGGACGGCCTTGCCGGCAAGACGGTCGGCGCGCAGCGCTCGACGGTTTCCGCCACATGGGCGGAGGACAAGCTCGGCCGCCGCTCCACCGGTGAAGCTCTACGATACTCAGACGGCGGCCTATAGCGACCTCGAAGCCGGACGCCTCGACGCGCTGGTCTCCGACGTCTATCCGGCCTTCGACTGGCTGAAGGACAAGCCCGGCTTCGAATTCGTCGGCGAGAAGATCGACATCGACGACAAGATCGGCATCGCGGTGCGCAAGGGCGATCCGTTGCGCGAGAAGCTCAACAAGGCGCTGGCGACCATCCGCGCCAACGGCACCTACGCCAAGCTCAACGCCAAATATTTCCCCTTCGACATTTATTGATCGGCCATGCGGGCCGGACCGAAACCCGGCTATGCCGTGCGAGGATTTTCCCCGCACGGCATATTCATATTGGGATGAGGCCGTTGCGGTGAAACGGGTGGCCCAATGACATTCGCGGCCTCTGGCATCGGTTTGCTGACGTGGGGTGATACAGGCTGGGGCGACGAGCTGCTCAGGGGCACGCTCGTGACGCTGCAGCTTGCGGCATGCGCGCTGGTCCTCGGTCTCGCTCTGGGGCTCCTGCTTGCCGCGGCTAAGCTATCGGCGTACGCCTCCTTGCGCTGGGCCGGCGAAATCTATATGGCGTTCATTCGCGCGACGCCCGAATTCCTCATCCTGCTCTTGTTCTATTACGGCATCGAACGCGCGGTTCAGGCCGTGCTGACTTTGATCGGCGTCAACGTCGCGTTCGAAATGCCTCGCTTCCTCGCCGCGGTGATCGGGCTTGCCGCGATTTTCAGCGCCTATGCCGCGGAAGTCTTTCGCGGCGCATATCTCGCCATTCCGGTCGGGCAGATCGAGGCCGCGACCGCCTGCGGCATGTCGCGCTGGCAGATCTTCTCGCGCATCAGGCTGCCGCAAATGTGGCGCTTCGCGATTCCGGGGCTGGGCAATCTGTGGATGGTGCTGCTGAAGGATACCTCGCTCGCGGCGGTGATCGCCGTCGACGATCTCTTGCGCCAGGCCAAGATCGGCAGCGAAGCGACGCGCGCGCCGCTGACATTCTATGTCGCCGCCGGGGTGATCTATCTCGTGCTCACCGGCCTGTCCGATACGGCCCGCCACCGGTTGGAACGCCGGGCGCGGCGCGGCATGGCGGGGGCATGAGATGAGCGTCATCGGCACCCTCTATACCAACGGCAAGATCTGGGTTTCCGACAATCTCTGCGAGCTGGTCGGACCGTTGACGCCTGGACTGTTCGCAACGTCTTGCACGCGCTTCGCCGACGGATTTTTCGTCACCGTCGAGCTGCTGGTGCTGTCGACGCTGATCGGCTTCGTGCTGGCCGTTCTGCTGGCGCTCGCGCGCACTTCGAACGTCGCGAGCCTGTCCTTGCCGGCATACGCCTACACTTACGTCTTCCGGGGGACGCCGCTGCTGGTGCAGCTTTGGGTGTTCTATTACGGTTTCGGTGCGCTGGGCGCGGAGGGGCTGGGGCCTTTCTGGTTGCTGTTCCGCGACGCCTATACGGTCGGCCTGATCGTGCTGACGATCAATACCGCAGCCTATGCGGCGGAGATTTTCCGGGGCGGCATCGTCAATGTCGCGCCCGGACAGGTTGAAGCGGCCACGGCGATGGGCATGGACTGGTGGACGACCATGCGGCGTATCGTGCTGCCGCAGGCATTTCGGATCGCGTGGCCGGCCTACAGCAACGAGGTCGTGCTGCTGTTGAAGGGCAGCGCCCTGGTTTCCACGATCACGGTGCTCGACCTCATGGGCCAGACGCGGACCATCTTCGCCCGCAGCTACAGCCTCGATATTTTCGTCTATGCGGCGGTCCTGTACCTCACGCTTTCCGCGACGCTGACCGTGCTGCTGCGCTGGATGGAGGCACGCATGCGGCTGCCCGGTCAGGACGGCAGCGGCTCCGGTTAGGCGTTGCCAGCTTTTTGCTTGCCAGGGACTGTGAAACTTGTGAGAAACAACCACATTCATCAAAGGATCGGGGCGTAGCGCAGCTTGGTAGCGCATCTGGTTTGGGACCAGAGGGTCGCAAGTTCAAATCTTGCCGCCCCGACCAATGAAATCAAATACTTACCCTTCAAATCCATACCTGTTTCGTTCCGCGGAAGTCCCAAGCGGAACGAAACGCCGATGAGTTGACCCTTGACATGTGACCGTATGGTCACCTATCGTCGGGGTCGTGACGGATGACGACCCCGTATTCAAGGCGCTTGCTGACCCGACGCGTCGCTTTCTCCTGGACCTCCTCTTTCAGCGTGACGGCCTCACGCTGAAAGAACTGGAGTCCGGGCTGGCGATGACACGCTTCGGCGTCATGAAACACCTGCGCATCCTGGAGGGTGCCGGTCTCATCGTCACCCGCCGGTCCGGCCGGGAGAAGCTGCATTTTCTGAACGCAGTGCCGATCCGGATGATCCACGACCGGTGGATCGACAAATACAGGGAGCGCGAGGTCTCCGCGCTCCTCGCGCTGAAGACCGAACTTGAGGAAAAGGATAGCGAATCATGACGGACAAAACCGCGACCATTCAGGTTTACAGGGTGGTCATCAAGGCAAGCCCACAGGCGATCTGGGATGCGATCACCAAGCCTGAATGGACGGAGAAGTACGGTTATGGCGGCCGCGTCGAATACGATCTGCAGCCTGGAGGCCGGTATTCCCATAAGGCGAGCGCCGAGATGAAGACGATGGGCATGCCCGAGGAGATCATCGTTGGTGAGGTCATCGAGAGCGATCCGCCTCGCAAGCTCGTGCAGACCTGGCATCCCGTGTGGGATCCGAACAGCGCCGCGGAAGCGCATACGCGCCTCACCTATGAGATCACGGAAAACCAAGGTGGCGTTTGCACGGTGACCATCACCCACGACGTTACGGGCGCTCCGATCGTCGGCGGCATGGTGGCCGGCGGCGGCGATCCGGCCCGGGGCGGCGGCGGCTGGCCGTGGGCGCTCAGCGATCTCAAATCGCTCCTGGAGACCGGCAAGGCGATGGCGGCTTGACATGGCTTCCATGGCGGCTGGGACCCTGCGCAAGCGGCGGTCCCGCCGCCATGCAATCGGCACAGAACCCCCGTGCCGATTCACACCGGTACCGTTGCTGCATATCAAAACATCTGCGCGCACCAATTGAGCGCGACGGAGCGGCGTGCCAATTGCCCTTAGGCTCGATCGCGAGCCGGCCTCGTTGTCCTCTGCCCGCGAAAGCGCGTGGTGCTACTTTGCTTCGGAGGACCAGGGGAAATTCACATACTGATCGCGGCTGTCGTAGCAAATGTTGCCGTACATTTTGAGGTACGACGGCCCGGCGCGCCGGATCGGCGTAAACTGCCGCGGGATCGACCAGATCGGCCTCATACTGCGCGATGTTGGCGACAGTCAACGCACTGGGAAGAATGTCCATCGTCTGGGGGATGCTCTTGCCTTCGAGCCAATCGGCGGCGTGCTGCCCCATGGCATAGCCGAATACGGGAGAAGCCAGGCTGATGCTTATCTTATAGGGACCGCCGCCTTTCTTGATTTCCGCAACGGCTTCCGGCTCTCCGTCGATGCCGCCAAGGAACTGGTCAGGCCGGGCTTTGCCGGCCGTTCGAAGCGCCGCGAGCGCGCCGAGCACGACGGTATCAGCGCCGAGCACGACATCGACATCAGGATGGGCGAGGAGAATGGTGGACATCGTGGCAAAGCCACCTTCCTTGTTCACCGTACTCGGTGAGATGTCGGCAACCACATTGACGCCGGGGATATCCTTCAGCGAGTCACGCATGGCGACGAAGCGCGGCGCGAGGAACTGGAGGCTGTCATGTGTGAGCAATACGACCTTAGCGGTGCCTCCCAGCCGGCCCTTGATGTAGGCCGCCGCCGCATCTCCCAGAGCCTTGCCCGTGAGATATTGCGGTGCGTTGAGCAAAGAGGTAGCAGGCGGAGGCACGACAGTTCCTACATAGCCGCCCGCCCATATGATTTCCTGGAGGCCACGGCTCAGGGACGCCGCATCGACCGGCGCGGCGACCACTCCACCCACTTTCGAGGTGAGGAACAGCCGTAGCTGTTCGACCTGCTTGGCGGCATCATTATTGGCGATTGCCAGACGATATTCCAGCCCGCGGTCCTTGGCGGCGATGGCAAGCCCACGATCGACACCCTGCATGAACTCGCGCTGATTGTCCTGCGCGAATGCGAGCACCTTCATTAGGCCTGATGGCTTTCCGCATGAAGGGGCGCTGGCGTCGAACGGAGGAAACACCGTGGGCGTGGTGAGGCCTTGTGGACCGTCCTGCGCATGCCCCGAGGCGATACTGCTTGCAAGCAGGCCGGTCGCCAGCAGCGACGTCAACTGGATCGACCGGATCGGGCGGCGGTTCGGCGCCCTCGTCTCATTTGATCGCATGCCCACCCTCCCCAGGGGTCGCTTTTACTTTGGTTCCATTAACGCGAGAGATCCCCCCAGACGCTAGATAACGCCTACAAGACCGAAAAGATCGCCGAGCCGGTCCGATCTGCATGACAATGACCTGCTTATCCCCTTCCTGATTACGTGGGCAAAATCTCAGGGAGTTGCAGGTTGCGCGGCAGAACGACGCGAAAGGTCGTCCCCTGGTCGAGTACAGACGTCACGGCGATCTCGCCACCAAGATTGCGCACCGCCGTCAGCACGTAAGCAAGGCCGATGCCTTCGCCGGGCTCATCTTGTGGCCCAGCACGCCTAAACAGCTCGAATACGCGTGCTCGGTCCTGGTCGGCGATGCCGCGTCCGTTGTCTATGACCTCTATGTTGACCCGATCGTCCGTCGCGACGCCCGCTCGCACGACGATACGCAGCGGGCGGTGTTTCGAGCGGTACTTGACCGCGTTGTCCAACAGGTTGCCGAAAATCTGCTCGAGCGAAAGCTTGTCGGTGACCATCGGCGGAATATCGATATCGAGGTCGATCTCCCCATCTGCCTGCGAAAGCTGGTGCTGGAGAGCCGCAGCGCTTGCCGCGATCACGCCCCTGAGCTCGACACGCTGCGGCCGCAGCGTGCGTCGTCCCTCCCGCGACAGCTCCAGTATCGCGTTGATCAGTCTATCCATCTTTTTGGTCGAGGACCGGATGAAGCCTACGGCTTCCGGCAGGTCCTCCGTAGCCGCAACGCGGGCATTCTTGACGATCGAATCGGTGGGGTCGCTGCCCGGCTCCAATCTTTCGACCAGCATCTGCAGGCTCTTAAGGCCGGTTTCGAGCTCCTTGGTGAACCCCACAATGTTGACGAGCGGCGACCGCAGGTCATGCGTGATGATATAGACGAAGCGCTGGATCTCTTCGTTGGCCCGGGCGAGGTCGGCGGTCCGGTCCCGCACGCGCTCCTCAAGCCCCGTATTGAGAAGGCTCACCTCGTCGCGCGCCTCGCCAAGGTCACGCGTGTAGCGAAGAACGGTGATAGCGGCGCCGCCTATCACGGCGACGATAATGCTGCCGCCGATGATCGAGAACCATCGGAGCCAGGTCGTATTCGCTTTCTGTTCCGCGAGGCCCGTCGTAAGCCGGTCGTCGGCCGCACGTATGATGCCGGAGAAGAAGACATTTGCTTCGTCCATCAGCGCCTTGCCGCGATTGGTGCGGACAACGCCGAGAGCCTCCGCGTCCTGCCGGGCGCGCTTTAAGGCGATCGTCTGGTCCATCTCACTGAATTTTTCCGTGATGATGGCCGTCAGCCGCTGCAACAGAGACGTTCGCTCTGAGATCGGGCAAAAGCATCCGATTGAGTGCATCGAGATGGCGCAGCGCGAGCGTCTTCGCGGCGTCATAGGGAGCGAGATAGATCTCGTTCCCGGTGAAAAGGAATCCGCGCTGACTCGATTCCGCAGTTTGCACCGCATTACGCAGATCGACAGCAGCTCCACGTGCGTCGCGCGCCTCGCTCACTTCGTTGAAGTAGACCTGCGCGCGCTCGGCAAGCCAAAACGTGGTCCCGACAATGCCGAGCAGCGTCAGAAATCCGACGAAGAGCAGAGCAGTGGTGGATTGAACAAAGGAACGGCTGGTGATCGACATTGCGTTGCGATGCATGCCTGATAATTCCAGACCGCGCTACATCTTTTGACGCTTCAGCAATGGAGCGGGAAGCCGCCGCAATCTGAGTTGATCCGGGCCTCAAGGAAAGGCCCGCCTGAGCGTCTGGACGCCATATCGGTGAGATGCTTCGCCGCCGGCAGCGCAGGAGGTTGGTAGAGTTACTCCGGTCAACTCGTGCGAGCTGGGTGGAAAAAGACAGCGGCGCCCAGCAGAGCGCCGCCGATGGGTTTCGTATGGGCCGAGAGACTCAGTACAGCACGACCGGGTTGGCCGGCGAGCCGGTCGCGCCGATCATCTTCAGCGGCGCCCAGATGAAGGCGCCTTCCAGCACCTTGGCGTCGATCAGCGACTTGGTGTCGACGTTCTCGAGGTTCCAGAGACCAAGCCGCGTCTGGTTCTCGGTGTGGCAGGGCACGGCGAAATCCAGGCCGCCTTCGCCAGCCGGCTGCGCGTCATTGGCGGAGGTATCGCCGATGGTGAGGGCAATGTTGCGCTCGCCGAAATAATGGCAGGCGCTTACGCCGAAGCCGGGCTCGCCTTGCGCGAACAGGTCGCGCGCGGCCTTGCGCTGCTCAGGCGTCATGGTCTTGTAGCTTGTCATTGCTCCAGCTATTGCCCTGGCCGGTATGAAGCGCGACGCAGTCTCCGGCGCCGATCTCGCCGAGCCCTTGAGCCTTTACGATGGCCTGCACATCGTCAGCCGTAACGATGCCCGGATCGCCGGCCGCTTTCGGGATCGGCAGCATTTCGGCATCCGCCGGAATCTTGCCTTGCGATTTGCGATAGGCAACCGCATCGAGCACGACCAGGCGGCAGACGAAGCCCAGCTCGCCGACATTTTCCACCCCGTTCGGCCCCATGCCCAGCACGCGCCCGCCCGGCGCCGCGCTCATAGGATTGCGGGTACATGCGCCATTGTACATGAACATGCCCTTAGAGGTGTTCACGCCGATATGGCCGGGGCCGTCAAACTGCGTGCCGATCTGGCCGATCTCGGTGGTCACGAGCTCGTCGTGATACTCCATCGCGTTCTTGCCGAAGGGGCCTCCGGTCGGCGTTCCGGGGATGCTCATGGTCCAGCCCCGGGCACCGAAAGCGGGGATGTCGCGATGATAGTATTTGCCCACGGTTATGGACTTGAACTGCTTCACCGTGGCGAGCGCCCGCTTGATATTGTCCGGGTTCTTCGTGTGATTGGCCGAGCCCGCCCTGTCGGTCGCCCCCCATTTCGAGGGCGCCCATTTTTCGGTTAACGGCGCGTCGTCCGAGCGACCCGCCTGCGCCAACGCCGAGCCCGCGAAGGCAGCTAGGACCGCTGCGGCGAGTAATGGACCTCTCATGTCTTCTTCCTCCCATTTGCTTTGTGACATGCTTTTACCCGATCAAAATTGCATGTCGCGCGCTGGAACGCTAGGAGTTCAGCGGCAATCGTGATCGGAACCGGTCAGGGGAGCCCCTTGCGGTTGATCGTCTGAACACGATGCATACCAGATGTTGCATTTCAATGAGCGTGGCGTTTCGCGTATTTGCACGATGAATTTTGGGATAACGCTCGATGCCGAGGTGGGATACGCCCAATTTGTCGCAAAAATTCAAGCCATATTATCAGTAGACGGAAAAACCATTGCCGCCTCCTGGAATAAATCGGCCGATGGTACACTCTCGGAGCATGATTTCGGCTTTGACTTACACGCGCATCGAGTAGAATTGAGTGCCCTTGTTCATGATTGTGTTTGTTGCCCTCAATCCGGAACCAGTTCCGCACCGCTGCATTACTTCCATGCAAACGCGGCGCCAGACGCTAGAGGAGAGAGCCATGGCAAACCAGCACCCGATGAGAGCAGAGCAACGCGATGCGGAGCGCTATGGCGCGGAGACGGTCGCGGCGCGTGAGGCCATGCGCACGGCGCAACGGGACGAGGCACAGAACGGGCATGTGCGGCAGCGACACGGCGCGAGCATTTCTGTCGGTCTGATCGCAGTCTTGATCGCCATACTTTCGGTGATCGCCGTGTGGCTAAAAACCTAGATAGACAAAATATGCCTCAATGATCCTGGCGCCGCGATCGCGGGCGTAATCGACCGCCGCCCCGAGGAGCTGATAGGCGATGCCTTGGCCGCGAAACTCGCGCTTGACAAAGCAGCAGACCAGCGATCAGACGGTTTCGTGTCGATCGTGATCATCGCGGCCGCCAAGTGGCCGGTAGCTTGCGCGCGGGGCGATTGAACACCATGCAATCGGGGTGCTGTTGCAACAGCCAAGAATCCCAACCGGCACACCGTCGCTCACGCGCGAGCGCAGTGCGCTTAAGCGCCAACTCCGAGCACTCCGTTGGGCGCCTTTGGTTGCGGTCCGGCACGCGCCTCAAAGAGCGAGGCGAGGTCGTCCCACCGACCGTCGTCCACTCGCTTGAACTCAAAACGGTTTTAGCTCATCCATTCGCGCCTCTTAGCTGCGGGCGGCCAAGATGGCGCACGACAGAGTCTTTCCTGCACTACAACTCCACCAGCACTGGACGAGGACTCGCGAGAGCCCATACCGCATGGGGTTGGGAGACGCAGCACAATCCTTAACAACTCCTCACTGCCTCAATCTTCGCCAGACCGCGCTTGCGCGGCAGGCATTCGCCGCTTAATTATGCGGGGCACGACGAGCCCGCCGGCCGCCTGCTCCGTGCGGGTGCGTCTTCGCCAACGCGCTAAATTGCGAAGCCTTAGCGGCCACCGAGAACCGTTTTTGATGGTCATACGACAAACCGCAAATCGTTGAGCAGGGTGCCGCAATCATTCCGGTACCGGGGAATGATTATGGCCGCCGCCACCGAACGACCCGCAAATGCACATCCCGACAGCCGGCTTTCGCCGATAAGCTGGGCGCGCGAGCTGCGCGAGACGCTGGCGCTGGCTTCGCCCCTCATCGTCGCGCAGCTCGCGCAAATGGCGCTGTTCACCACCGACGCCATCATGATGGGGTGGCTCGGGCCGAAATATCTCGGCGCGGGAATGCTCACCCTATCGTTTCTGCATCCGTTTTTCCTGTTCGGTGTCGGCGTATTGTCGGCGGTCGCGCCGATGGTCGCGCAAGCAAAGGGCGCGGGCGACGCGGGGAGCGTCAGGCGCTCGGTGCGCCAGGGATTCTGGGTCGCGTTGCTCGTGACCGCCTTGCTGACGCCGATCATCTGGCACGTGCGGCCGATGTTCGAACTGCTGGGGCAGTCGGCA
Source organism: uncultured Alphaproteobacteria bacterium (assembly GCA_963731855.1). Classification (GTDB taxonomy): domain Bacteria; phylum Pseudomonadota; class Alphaproteobacteria; order Rhizobiales; family Rhodomicrobiaceae; genus R-RK-3. Next base: position 70,951 of record CAVSXH010000016.1, read on the forward strand.
GAGATCAGCCTGCTGGCGCAAAGCTACGCGCGCGCCGCCGTGTGGCTGTTTTTCCCCGCGCTCGCCTTCATCGTCGTCCGGACGCTGCTGGCATCGCATGGCGACACCTCCGTCATCCTGGTCATCACCATCATCGGCATCGCGGTCAACGCTGCTCTTAATTATGCGCTGATCTTCGGCCATTGGGGCTTCCCGCGGCTGGAACTGATGGGATCCGGCATCGCCACGGCCTTCGTCAATACGCTGATGTTCGTCATGCTTTTAGGCTACGCACTCATGCGCCCGGCCTATAAGCGCTATGAGCTGTTCACACGCCTCTGGAAACCGGACTGGTCGCGATTCCGCAAGATCCTGATGATCGGCACGCCCGTGGGCTTCATGATGATGGCGGAGGTGGGTCTGTTCTCGGTCGGCGCGTTGTTCATGGGCTGGCTCGGTACTGACGAACTGGCCGCCCATGCCGTAGCGCTGCAATATGCGGCGATCTCTTTCATGGTGCCGCTGGGGCTGAGCCACGCAACGACGGTGCGTGTCGGGCTGGCGCATGGCCGGGGAAGCGCGGAGGGCATCCGCAAGGCCGGGTGGGTCTCGATCGGCATCGGGACCGGCTTCATGGCGATGACCGGCATCCTTTTCTGGGTGATACCGGAGGCGTTGGTCGGACTCTTTCTCCACCCCATGCCTGAGCACAATCCGCGGCCTTTCGCCCTGGCCGTAACCTATCTCAGCATCGCAGCGCTGTTTCAGCTTGCGGATGGCGCGCAAGTGGTGAGCGCCGCCGTGCTGCGTGGCCTCAGCGACACCGCCAAGCCGATGATGCTTGCCATTCTCGGCTATTGGGGCATAGGCCTTCCGATCGCTTATGTCTGCGCCTTCGTCCTCGACATGCGCGGCACGGGGATATGGGCAGGCCTCGCCGGGGGATTGACCGCCGTTGCGCTGACCCTGGTGGCGCGTTTCGCCCTGCGCGAGCGAGTCGCGCTGGTCTGATGGTTTGGCCGGACGCCATTCGCGGACGATAGCTAAGCGGCCCAGCATGGTCAGGGCTTGCGCAGCGCTTCAAGCTCGGCCCTCGTTCCCTTGAAGGCGTTCAGATCGACGGGGCCGTACACACCGGCGCGCAGACCGCGATGGTGATACTGCCAGAAGACCCACTGGGTTTCCCGAAATCGCGGCGCCCGGAACAACTGGCGTATCCAGAAGCGCTCCTTTGGAAATTTTCCCGTGAGATAGGCGTCGTGAAACGCGCGCGTCGTATAGATGATCGGCCGAACTTTATATTGCGCCTGCAGCGCGGCTAGAAGGATCTCGATTTCGGCGGCCACATCCTTCACCGCCGGCGTTTGCAGGCAGGGTCCCATGTGCTCGGCATCGACCACGGGGGGCAATGCACTCAGGTCGATCGGCACCACGCGAATGAAGTTCTGCGCTTGCGCCTTGCCTGAGCGGCATTGGGTGAAAAAGTGATAGGCGCCGCGCAGGATGCCGGCCTGATCCGAGGCATACCAGTTGCGCGAGAAGCGCGGATCGTTGAAAGTTTCGCCTTCGCTGGCCTTGATGTAGGCGAAGTCGACGCCGTCCGCCTTCAACCGGTCCCAGTCGACAGCGCCCTGATGGCCCGACACATCGACGCCCCGGACGCTGTATCCGCGCGCGGCATATTCCAGTCTCGGATAGATGACCTGCCCCGCCAGAAACGCCGCTCCGATCGCGGCCGCCAAGCCGATTGCCGTCCACTTTCCCAATCGCATTCCGCCCAAAACCGCCTTCCGCGCTGATCGACTTCACGATTATACGAACGGCACGCCCCGCGCCACCGGTGCCCTGCTTGACTATCGGGCATTTTCACCCGACACAAGTGATCGCCCGAGCGCGGCCGGGAAAACGAGGCGGCTTTTCCCGTAGGATCGCTCGGACACAAAGACGAAGACCATAAGCGATTCAGCATGAAGCGATCATGATCTGGGGGAGCCGTGCCGGATATCGTCATAAAGACCGAGCCGCAGCTCGCAATTGAAGAGTTTCTTACCGTGCTGGAGCGTTCCGGCCTCGCCGCGCGCCGCCCGGTCGGTGCCCCGGAGCGCATCGCCTCGATGCTCGCCCACGCCAATCTCATCATCACCGCCCGCGACGCCGGCAAGATCATCGGCGTGTCGCGCTCGGTGACGGATTTCGCCTATTGCTGCTATTGTTCTGACTTGGCCGTGGACCGCGACTATCAGGGCCGGGGGATCGGGCGGCAGCTTCTGGAGGCCACGAAGGCCGCTCTGCACCCCAAGGCGATGCTTTATCTGATCGCCGCACCGAAGGCGATTTCCTATTACGAGCATATCGGCATGTTACGGAACGAGCGCTGCTTCGCCATCGCGGCGGCGGAATGAGGGGGCCGGCTTGTGAAAACCAATGAGGGCAATTTCTTTGAGGATTTTCGCCTCGGGCAAGTGATCCAGCATGCCACGCCGCGGACGCTGACATCGGGCGACGTCGCGCTTTACACCGCGCTCTATGGCTGCCGCTTCGCGGTTCAGTCCTCGGACGCCTTCGCCAGGGCCATCGGCTATGAGCAATCTCCCATCGACGATCTGCTGGTCTTCCACACCGTGTTCGGCAAGACGGTGGCCGACATCTCGCTCAACGCGGTTGCCAATCTTGGTTATGCCGACTGCCGTTTCCTCAAGCCCGTATTTCCCGGCGACACGCTGAGTTCCAGCTCGAAAGTGATCGGCCTGCGGGAAAACGCGAACCGCAAGACCGGCGTCGTCTATGTGCGTTCGACGGGCCGCAACCAGCATGGCGGCACCGTGCTCGACTATGTGCGTTGGGTGATGGTGAGAAAGCGCGACGCAGCCGCCCAGGTCGCCGCAGGCGAGGTTCCGGACTTACCGGCGAAAGTCGACCCATCCACGCTCGGCGGCACCGTCCCGCAGATCAAGAACGCGGCCTATGATTACGTGCTGGCCGGGAGCGCGGCGCGCTGGGGCGACTATGCCGTGGGCGAGCGCATCGATCATATGGACGGCATCACGATCGAGGAAGCCGAGCATCAGATGGCGACGCGTCTCTACCAGAACACCGCCAAGGTGCATTTCAACCAGCACACCGAGGGCGCGGGTCGGTTCGGGCGGCGGCTCGTCTATGGCGGCCATGTGATCTCGCTGGCGCGCGCGCTCAGCTTCAACGGCCTCGCCAACGCCTTCCACATCGCGGCAATCAACGGCGGACGGCACGTCGCCCCGACCTTTGCCGGCGACACCGTCTACGCCTGGAGCGAAGTGCTGGAGAAGGCCGAAATCGGCGGTCGCGATGATCTCGGCGCGCTCCGCCTACGCACCGTTGGTTTGAAGAATCGGTCGGCGAGCGGCTTCCCGCTCATGGCGGACGAGAACACGCCCGAAGAGGGGGTGATTCTCGATCTGGATTATTGGGTGCTGATGCCGCGCTAGCTCGGTCGTGAACCTCGGCTCCGAGGTTAATCGGAAGCAAGACTTGGTCCGAGCGGGCGCGGACCTTCGGCTGGCACCCACTCGATTATTCGATGATGTTCCGGGCCTGGCTTCCTCGGACCAATCGGATGATCTTTATTCCCGTCGCCGCGGAAATGACCACGAGGACGCAGACCAGAATGCTGTTTTCCCTGGTGCGGTCAGGCGAGTTAGCGCGAGAGGCTTCGACGAGCGGTCCAATCGGTCCCTGCCGCACCACGCAGGAGATTTCTCCGGTCGTGTAGTCGTAATAATAGGTGAAGCGTGGGTCTACGCCCAAAGTGAGAAAGCGGCCGCTCTCCGCCGGTTTTGGCTTCGCGCGCAATTGCTCGGCCGCCGGCTCATAAAGAGTGGTATCGCAAATCTGCGTTTGAGGACCAGGGAGTTCGCCCGGACCGGGCATACGTCCCAGCATCAGAGCAATCAGCGCGACGAGAAACGATCCAATCGTGGCGAAGATAGCCGTGAAATTCAATATCCGGTAGATGTTGATGACGCGCATGGCGTCCTCCATCTCGACCGGATCGGAACATCTTCAGCCTATCCGGCCTCACTCCATTGTTGTCTTCGGCCCGCCGCAGGATTTTGCGGCGGAAAAGGCTCTGACCATGTAAACCATTGTTTTACTTCGCGCTTTTCTCGATTTAGGTTGCGTAGGTTCTTCGTAAATCGCATTTTTTTGCGTGCCCGAATTAACTTACTGGTATTTTCCTATATTTTGGTGCAAATGTCGATGCACCAATTAACTATTATCGTACCGTTTGTTGTTGACAAATTTATGACAATTGTAACGCACTAAATTCTTTCCAAATCACCGAAACTTTGTTAGAGGCTTAGCGTAGCCGCCTTCTCGCGACCAAAGCGTTAGCGTTCACAACGGCTTCCCCTGAACACTGACGTTTCCATCTGCACATTGAGAGCGAATCCAGTGAACGGACGAGCCAAAGGGCGTGAGGGAGATTTATTAGCCCGTCAGGATTGGACCGAGCGGCTAAAGCGGTTCTCCATCGCGAGCCCGGGCAAGCCGCGCGAAGAAGCAATCGAAGCGGCTCTAAAACTCTCCCCCGGCGGTGCATTGCGAGATATGCTGCGCGCTTATGGCTCGTCCCGGGGTCGCAGGCCAAAGGGCTCATCGTCGGAGAAAACCGCCAGAGAACGGCTGGAATCGACGCTGAATGAGGTCTTCGGCAAAGAGCCGACCCCCGTTCCCAGCCTTTACGCCAAGCTTGCTGGCCGCATCGAAACAAGTGTCAAGGACGCCCTGCGTATCGTCGCCGCGCTCATTCAATCTTGGCCGGAGCCATTGGGCCGTGGTCGCGGCAAATCACGCAAGGAGGAGATCTCGCCGATATCGCTCGCTGAAAGCTTCATTCGCGAACTCCTGTCAGAAATCTCCGCCGGTCGTTCTCGTGAATGGACTGAGAGTGAAATGGAGGTTCTGGTCTTCAGATCTGGTGGACGGAAGCGTGTCGGGGTTAAGCAGTTCATTAGAACTGCAGGGGAGGAAGAAGGGGCACTGATCGTTTCCGGAGCGAAACGAATATTGGTAGGCGGGGATGATCCAGGTCAAGTATTCGGCAGTTTCATAGTCTAACGAATGAATTCATCGACGAAGACCATAAAGGAGTTCTCATATTTGTATTTAATCAGCTCTATATTCGAAGCTGGGAAAGAGGGATTTAACTTACTTTATAACCAAGGTCTTTTGACGGCCGCGATGATCGCGTTTGCGCTTTTCCCAGAGAATCACGATTTTACTGACCCGATTCAGGAACACAAAGTCGATTGGGGCAAGTGGAGAACGTTAAGTCGGCGGTGCTGCGTCGTTATTCGCAAGCCGCCACTTGATCGATCACATCGACGGGGCAGTTCTTGAAGCAGCCTAAATTCGATGACTTTATTTCGCAGCTGGCGCCCTAACAGGATTTTGATCAGCTTGGGGAGGTGCAAGGCTTTTTCCGTTTTGACAGCGGCCACGTCCTTCCGCGATACGTATCCGTCGAAATTTGGCGCTGCCTTGTTAGGCAGGGATTTGTATTGGGACGTAATCGTACGTCCTACCCAGAATCATCCGGACCTCCTTGAAGTACAATATTACATACCGCCAAATCAAGACGCCGATATACCGATTGAGCGCTGGCACGATGAGAATGGATCTGCTCGTGTTCACGAGATCAGGGCGACGTTCGGCAACCAAGACGATTTCATCGAGGAAGATTTCCTTTATCTCGTGCAATATGAGTCGCCTGGAGCGCCCTACGATGACGCTCAGAGAGCGATTTATAGGGCAGCGAGAGGGCGGCTAAATCTCGACACGGGCGAAACGCATTTGCGCAACCTCAACTTCGCGGCCGCTCTCCGTCAAATCGGCTATGAGGTTTTCCCGATCTCCGTCCTGTTATCGCTATTTTCCAGGATGCTGAATTTGCCGCCGCCGTACAACCTGACTAGCGCGTTATTCGACCAGTTATCTGTTCTAAGTAGTATATCGTAAATATATACGTTTAATTTTGGCGTTACTGAGGATCGTGGATATGTATTACTTCAGAAATACCGGTGTTGCGGTAGTAACGCACCACGCTAGCAAAGTGTGAATGATCGAGAATTCGTTATTTCACAGTGCTTCGTTCTGCGCTACTTCGGAAGAATGCTTTTTTCTCAACCGGCCCTAGCTCGGCATCTCTCATGGAGGCGCCGATTGCGGCCCATAACCAGGGAGTCTACATGGCGATGGGTTACACCGCATTGACTGCGTTCATAGAAAAAGACAGGGTTCCACCTGCTGGCATCGTAGTCACGGCCGTGTTACCCGGTGGATGCCCCCTGAATTGTGCGTTCTGCATCGTCAACCAGCGGGACGAGCGGCGCAAGCAATCTTATCTGTCGGCAGAGCATCTGACTGCGACATTATCATCTCTTGAGCGGCGGGACTGTTGGCGGCGCAGCGATTGCCGGCGACGAGCCGCTCCAAGCGCATGTTTGGCCCATGGCGAAGGCATTTCTTCGACCGGGCGATCGAAAGCAAAGTTCCAACCGCGCTTATCACCAATGGTTATAATTTAGTCGATTTTGTTGAAGAATTGCGAAGTCTGAAGAACACCAAAATTCGTCGTCAGCTTGGATGCTGCAAGCAATAAACATGATGAGATACGCCGCAAGCCCGGCGCATTCGCGCGCATTTCCGAAGGGCTTCGTTCCGCTGACAAGCTATCCCGACCTGCGAGAACGCCTTTCCATCGCGACAATACTGATGCCCGGCAATCTTGCCGAAATTCGTGAAATGATCGACTTCACCGCTTGCCATCAAAATTCCGCAGCTGCTTCTTTCCCCTCTTCTCACCTCATCCCGCACCACGCCGCTTACCGTCCATCCCCGCATCATGCGGGACGCGTGGCGCGACATTCCGGCGCTGAGGGCTGAGGCGGATTCGGCAGGCGTAAAATTGCGCGTTTCCGACGAGTTCGCGATGCTCGGCCCGTGGGAAGAAAAGCTCGCATCAACCGGGATCGAGATCCTCTCGCCCAACGAACCAGCAAGACTGATCCGCGATCGATGCTGCCGGCCGCGTCGAAACGCTCGCTACGATGCAGGCAGGGACTACGACTGGCACTTCAGCTGCCCGCCGATCTCAATGAAATGGATGCATTCGTCGACGACGCTTGTCGATCGCTGCTTCGAGCGGATGGAGGTCGCGGCTTAGGCTAGGCTCGCCGCCTTGGCTCACAATCATGATCGCGACTCATAAACAAAGCACCCGCGAAGCCGCCGCCGACAGGTCGATCAGCAGCGCCGGGCCCCGTGCCAGCATGAGATACGCCGCGCCCGCGCAGAGCAGCGTGACGCTGGCGATGATGATGATGCGTGCGGTAAGCGGCATGGGGCTTCTCCCGGTCTATTCCGCGGGGGCCAGCATAGCATGTCTGGGCGATGGCCGCTCGCTGATCGGCATATGCAGCGCGGCGGCCATCAGGCTGACGGCGATCGAGGCCCACCAGAGCAGGTCGTAGGACTGATATTGGTCATACAGCCAGCCGCCGAGCCAGGCGCCCATGAAGCCGCCGACCTGATGCGAAACGAAGACGATGCCGTAGAGCGTCGACAGCCATCGCGGGCCGAAAAACGTCACGATCAGCCCGCTCGTCAGGGGGATCGTGCCGAGCCAGAGAAAGCCGAGGATCGCCGCATAGGCGATGACGCTGGCCTCCGTGAGCGGCAGATAGAGCAATCCAAGGAACACCAGTCCTCGGCCCAAATAAATGGAGGTGAGCGCCACCCGCTTCGGCATGATTTCGCCCGCCCGGCCCCAGACATAGGTGCCGGCAATATTGGTCAGCCCGATCACGGTGAGAGCAATGACGCCAAGGCTCGCATCGAAATTCCGATCGGTCAGGAAGGCGGGCAAATGCACGCCGACCGCCGCCAGCTGGAAGCCGCAGACATAAAACCCCGCTGTCAGCAGAATGAAGCTGGGATGCTTGAAGGCTTCAGCCCAGCGCCGCGCCGATCCGCTGTTCGACGAGCGGAACCGCTGCGGCGGAGGCTGGTCGCCGCGCTCCATTCGGCCCGCTGCCGAGCGCGAAGCCCAGCGGCGCCATGATCGCTGCCGTTCCCGGCGAGGATAAGCAGGGTCATCACCCATCCCGTCCCGCCGATCAGCAGATGTGTGTAGGGTAGCGCCACGAATTGGCCGATGGCGCTGCCCATGCTGGTCAAGCTGATGGCCAGCGCCTGCTTCTCGGGCGGAGCGGCGCGTCCAACGACGCCGAGCACGGCGGTAAAGCCGCTTCCGGCAATGCCAAGACCGATGAGCAGGCCGCTGAGCGACAAGGCGGTTGCGCTGCCCGCAGTCGCCATGACGACCAGCCCGACCGCATAAAGCGCGGCGCCGCCGAGCAGACACCCACCTTGCGCCGAATTTATCGCTGAGCGCGCCGGTGAAAGGCGAGCCCAGGCCCCAGAAAAGGTTGACCAGCGCGATGGAGAAGGCGAACGCCTCGCGGCTGACACCGAGATCGAGCGTGACCGGCTTCAGGAACAGCCCGAAACTCTGGCGAATACCCATGTTGATGGCGAGGATCGTGCCTGCGGCCAGGACAATCCACCAGATCGGATCAATGCGCTTTTGCATGCGAGATCGCCGTGTGCAGCCAGATCTATCGTGAGTGCCTAGAATCCGGGCGATCAGCTGCACTGTCCAACGACATTTTCGCATGGCAGATATAACGGATCGTGATGGAGTGCGCGCCTTAGGGCAACAATTCCTGATGCACATCGTCGAAACCGTTCCTCGGATCGAAGACGCGGGAATGCATCGAAATCCGCCAGCGGCCATTTCCGCCGCGTCCTATGGAGAAGAGATTGTAGCTGGCGCGCTTGGCCGGCTCCTCGCTCGGCACGGAGGCGGAGGGCGCGCCGATGATCGGGATCGGGCCGTCCTTGCCTTCGAGCCTTGCGATCATCGCCCGGTGATTATGCCCGTGCAGCACCAGTTCAGCGCCGTGCCGCAGCAGAACATCGCGGAACGCTCCGGCGTCATGCAAGGCGCGCTGCCAGCTCGTCATACCCGGCAAAGGCGGGTGATGGATCAGCACCACGCGGCAATAGCCGTCGCGGCCGAGCGCTTCGAGCATCGGGCCTACCCGCCGCATCTGCCCGCCGCCGAGCCAGCCCGATGCCATGCCCGGAAAGGTCGGCCGCGCCGATGACAGGCAAACCAGCGCAATCTCGCCGAAGACGCGCACGAATGGAAATTCCCGCGCCTCGCCATTGGCGAATTTCTCGCCGCTTTCGTTCGCGCTCATATAGGGCCGCCATTGATGAAAACCGGGTGCGCGCATGAAGGGAACATAAGCATCGTGATTTCCCGGAATGACGGTGATGCTTGACGGGTCGCCTACCGAATCCAGCCAACGCCGCGCCTGACGGAATTCTTCCGGCAGCGCGATATTCACCAGATCGCCGGTCAGGGCGATATGATCGGGCGCATGGCCGAGCATGTCCGCGACCAGCCGGTCGAGCATACTCGCGCTGATGCTGAAAACGCCGCCGCTGCCAGTTGACATAGCCGAAACATGCGCTTGCTCATCAGCTCGTGCAGGGCCGGCCGGGGCAATGGCGCAATATGGATGTCCGAGAGATGAGCCAATGTGAACATCGATGCGCCGCCGCCGATAAAAGTTAAACGCTGCCGGTTAGAGCCTGAACCGTTCTGATCGAATCAGGAAGGCGGCTCTATCTCTTTTTTGGAGCATCAGCTTTACAGAAATGCCGGTTTCTTCTTTTGCGGATCATGGTCTAGCAAATCACACAGGCCTCACAACAGCCTCAAATGCACCCTTAGCGCGAAAGCGGGAATGCACACATATGAAAAGTCAGGTTTTGAAGCACGTGCTGTTGCCTTATTGGCGGCTCACGCGGGGGATGACCGTTGGGGTTCAGGCCGTTGTCGTCACCAAGGCACAGGACCAGATCCTTCTGGTCCGGCACGGCTATAGGCCCGGCTGGCACTTTCCCGGCGGCGGAGTGGAATGGCGGGAAACGCTGCTTTCCGCTCTGGCGCGCGAGGTCGAGGAGGAAACCGGCGTCATCGTGCGCGGCCAGCCCCGCCTGCACGGCATGTTCGCCAATTTCGAGGTGGCCCCGAGCGATCATATCGCCTTGTATGTGGTGCAGGATTGGGAGCAGCTGCATGTTCCGCCACCGAGCATGGAGATACAGGAGCAGCGCTTTTTTTCGCTGACCGAGCTGCCGGTGGAGCTGGTGCGCGGCGCAAGGCGGCGGCTGGCGGAGATTTTCGAGGCCCACCCGATCGGTCAGCATTGGTGATCCGTCGCCTGCTTGGAGCCTTTTCCGTTCCGATTGAATCGGACGGGGGTCTAGCTCTTTGTTTTGTCGCATTTTCTCGACGCAAACCCGTATTGATCCCCGCCTTCGCGGGGACATGCTTTGCTGGAAAATGCTCAGACGCCGAGGCGACCGCGATCATGCGGCGCATCCAGCTTCAGCTCCGGCCCGAGCGGGACGATCCCCGTCGGATTGATCTGGCGGTGCGAGCCGTAATAATGGTGCTTGATGTGGTCGATGTTCACAGTCGCGCTCACATCGGGATATTGATACAGCTCGCGCAGATAGTTCGACAGGTGAGGGTAATCGGCGATGCGCAGCTTGTTGCACTTGAAGTGGCTGTAATAGACGGCATCGAAGCGCACCAGGGTGGTGAATAGCCGCCAATCGGCCTCGGTCAGGGTTTCGCCCGCGAGATAGAGCTGGCGCCCGAGGCGTTCGTCCAGCCAGTCCAGAGTCTCGAACAGCGCGGTATAGGCCCTTTCATATGGTGCCTGAGCGGTAGCGAAGCCTGCCTTGTATACCCCATTATTGACCGTGTGGTAGACACGCTCATTGACCGCGTCGATCTCCGCCCGCAGCGCCAGGGGATAAAAATCGGCGCGCCGCGCGCCGACCCCGTCAAAAGCGCTGTTCAACATGCGGATGATCTCTGACGAATTCGTTGGAGACGATCGTACCTTGCGATTTGTCCCACAGCACCGGCACCGTCACGCGGCCGGTAAAATCCGGCTTCGCCAGCGTATAGATCTCATAGAGCCGCGTCTTGCCGTTGACACGGTCGCCAGTCGCGCTGGGGAAATCCGTGGCGAAGGTCCAGCCTTCCTCGGCCATATGCGGGTGCACCACGTCTACGCTTATCATCTCGCCAAGGCCTTTGAGCGCGCGGAAAATCAGCGTGCGATGCGCCCACGGGCACGCAAGCGAGACATAGAGGTGATAGCGTCCGGGCTCGGCCTTGAAGCCGCCAATCCCGGTCGGTCCCGGGCTGCCGTCGGTCGTCAGCCAATTGCGGAAGACGGAATCCTGGCGTTCGAAATGACCTCCGGTGGATTTGGTATCGTACCATTCGTCGCGCCAGACGCCGTTGACCAAATGACCCATCGCCCGCCCTTCCTTGCTGATGCAGCCCGCCAGTCGATTGTTCCTGGACGGCGCCTCGCTGGCGTGATATTGCGCCAGCGCCATGATGATGAAAAAACATCTCTCCGCGATCAAAGTTGCGCCATCGCGCCTCCGACGACGCCGAAGCTCACCTCACGCTTTCGCGTCGGCAGGCTGATCGCGGCTGATCTGCAGCGGCAACGCTCATCGGGCGCAAGATTGCCTGCCGAAAGCTTCCCACGCTTTTCAGATTTACGGACAGGCAAGTTCGATGAATTGCAGCTTTCTGTTCCGGCCGCAGACGCCGGACGATCTTCCCGCCATTGACACCCTGCACGAGGAAAGTTTCGGCCCCGGACGCTTCGCCCGCACGGCCTATCGCATCCGAGAGGCCGCACGCGTGCCCCCGGCCATTGCCCTGACCGCGTGGGACAGCGCGCGGCTGATAGGGGCGATTCAGTTCTCCGCCATTACCATCGGGGACAAGCGCGGCGCGGCACTGCTCGGCCCGCTGGCCATTGCTCCGGCCTATAAGAGCAAAGGTTGCGGCCTGCGGCTGATGCAGGACGGGCTGGCTGAGGCGGAAAGGCTCGGCTTCGAGCTCGTGGTGCTGATCGGCGACCTGCCCTACTATCAGCGAGCGGGATTCGGCGTCATCCCGCGTGGCCGAATCAGCCTGCCCGGCCCAGCCGATCCGGCGCGCTTTCTCGCCGCAGAGCTAATGGCGGGGGCGCTGTCGCGCTTCTCCGGCATGGTCGCGGCGGATAATCAGCCGCGATCGGCCCTGGCATCAGCGGCTTTCGCGGTACCAGGTTAGGATGATGATCCCCAGGAACAGCGCGAGCGCCAGGAACCCGGCCAGCAGCGGCGTGTATTGCACTCCGCGCACCACATAGGCCTGGCGGTCCTTCAGCCCGAGCCAGTTCTGGCCGTGATAGCGGGTCGCCGACTGCAGCATCGCGAGGCGCGGCAGATCCTTGCCGGCCTTGCCGTTGGTGCCGCCCATCCAGAATGGGCCGCCTCCGGTCGCATCGCTGATGTGGCGGATCGGCTCGTCCGTCGCGGTTACCTTGGAGAATTCCCGGCTGTTCGCCGTACCGACAAGCGCGACGGCCGTCAGTTCATCCATGTTGATCTTATGCAGACCCGGTTCGGTCGCGATCAGTCGCCGCGCCACAGGCCGGGTCCCACCTTCTCCATCGGCACGGTCACGGTCTTGTCGGTGGGCGTGGTGACTTTTGCCTCGCCGACCTCGTCCTTCATGCTGTGCCGTTCGATGATGATGCCCTGACGGTCGGCGGTCGCGCGCAAATATTCCTCTTCAAGATCGGGCTCTTTCATCAGCCAGTGCGACAGGCGGCGCAGCAGGTCGGAATGAGGGCCGCCGCCTTCATAGCCGCGCGCCCACAGCCAGACATGATCCGAAAGGAACGTGGCGACCCGCCCCTTGCCGCGCCGGGACAGGATGAGCAGCGGCGCGCTGTCGGGACCGTTCATCACCACATCGCCTTCAAGCGCTGAGGATTCGACCAGACGGAACCAGCGACCCCAATGCGGCTCCTCGTCCGGCTTGGCATTGCCGCCGGGCAGATTGGCCGTTACGGGGTGGCGCATGCCCGTCTCGGTGATGAGCGGACGGAACGGCCGCTCGATCATGCGCCCCGTGGGCTGTGCCGGCAAAACGTCGCCGAGCGGTGTGCGGAACAGGCTGATATCCGACGCGTAGTCCGACCCGGCCGCAACCAGCACCGCGCCGCCGTCCTCGACATAGCGCGCCACATTATCCAGATAGATGAGCGGCAGCACGCCGCGCCGCTGATAGCGGTCGAAAATGATGAGATCGAATTCGGACAGCTTCTCCGAGAACAGCTCGCGCGTCGGGAAGGCGATCAGCGAGAGCTGATTGATGGGCGTGCCGTCCTGCTTTTCCGGGGGCCGCAAAATGGTGAAATGCACCAGATCGACCGACGCATCGGAGCGCAACAGATTGCGCCAGGTCCGCTCGCCGGCGTGAGGCTCGCCCGAGACCAGCAGCACGCGCAGATTTTCGCGCACGCCCTCGGCCTGTAGCGCCACGCGGTTATTGGCCAGGGTCAATTCGCCCTCTTCGCCCGCCAGTTCGATCTCCATGACGGTGGTGCCGGCATGCGGGAAGAGGAATGGCAGATGCACCGTCTCGCCGAACCTGACGGTCATGGTTTGCTCATCCTGTTCCGCGCGGCGGATCTTCAGGGTAGCGGGCCGCGCCCGTCCCTCGTCCTTGCGGCTGCTCAGCGCGCGCAGCTCGACGGTCTGCTCGCTGCCGACGAGGCCGAAGCGCGGCGCGGAAATAACCTCAAGGCGATTGTCGAATTCATCCGGCGTCCCGACGATCAGCGAGTGCACCGGGGCGTCGAAGCCAAGCTTCTTCACCTCCGTCGGAACGTCATGTATCTGCCCATCAGTAACCATCACCACGCCGGCGAGCCGCTCGGCGGGGATGTCTGACAGGGCACGGTTAAGATCGGTGAACAGCGTCGTTTCCTCGGCGCTGGAGCTGGAGCCGCCCGAGCTTTCGACCCAGCGCACCTCCAGATGCTCCATATTGCCCAAGCGCCCGGCAAGCTGTTCGCGCAGGGCGGCCGTCCGCTCCTCGCGCCCGGCGATGCGCTGGCTGGCGCTCTGGTCGACCATCACCACGGCGATGTTGGCGAGTTGCTCGCGCTCCTCTTCCTTCAGGTTCGGATTGGCGAGCGCCAGGACCAGGATCGCGAGGCTGGCGATGCGGAGGAGGGCACCGCGCCGCCCGCGCCAGATCAGCAGCAGGGCGACCAGCAGCGCGACAAGCCCCGCCGCTACCAGATAAGGCACCGGCAGGAAGGGCAGGAATTCAATTGTCCAGTTCATAGAGCGCCTTTACTGGCCGAGCCTCTCCAGGAGGGCAGGCACATGCACCTGATCGGCCTTATAGTTGCCGGTGAGCGCATACATCACGATGTTCACCCCGGCGCGAAACGCCATTTCGCGCTGCACCTCGCCGCCCGGCACGGTGGCGTAGAGCGGCCGGTTGTCTTCGCCGAGCGCCCAGGCTCCGGCGAAGTCGTTCGAGGTGACGAGAATGGAGCTGACGCCGTCCGCCTTGAGCGCGCGGCGCGTATCGCCATCCTCATCCTCGGGGGCGCGCGCTTCGACCCAGAGCGTACCGCCGTCCCAGCGGCCCGGAAAGCCGCGCATGAGATAGAAGGCCTTGGTCAGCACATGCTCGTCCGGCAGAGGTTCGAGGCGCGGCGTATCGAGCTTGCCGATCAGATTGATCAGTGCCGGCGACTGTCCCGCCATGCCGGCGCCGGAGCTGAGCGGCATCTGATAGTCCTTGGTGTCGAAGACGATCATGCCGCCCTGCTTCATATAGGCGTCCACCTTGGCGAGCGTCGCGTCGGCGAGCGGCTGGGCGTCCGGGCGGACCGGCCAGTAGATCAGCGGGAAGAACACCAGCTCGTCGCTGTCCACATTGACGCCCATCGGCGCGCCGGGTTCGATCGCGGTGCGTGCGGCGAGCACGCGGGAAAGGCCGGCCAGACCTTTTTCGCTGACCTCGTCGGTCGAAGCATCGCCGGTGATTACGTAAGCGAGGCGCGTCGTCAGCGCCGCCTTCAGCGCGAAGTCATCGGCGGCCGCGCCCTGCTGAGCAAAGGCTCCGTCGGACATCCCGCAATAGGCACCCGCCGCAAGCATCAAGAAGGCGAGCGAAGCGGCTGCGCGGGCGGCTCGGCGCTGAAAAAGTCCTCCGGACATCATGATGAGCGACAGAATGGCGTCCACAGCGAATAATCCAAAAGCGGTGAGCAATAACCAGGGCATGAGCAGCAGCGGCTTGCGGGCTTCGTAGCTGAGAAGCTCGGCGCCGAGCCTGGCGGGGTCGAGCGCCTTCAGCTCGCTGTCCGGGCGCAGCACATTAAGGGCCCGCGTGCGGCCAGGCTGCCCGTAATATCCGGGAGGATGGGTCGGCCCGGGCCGGATGCCGTCCGTATTAGCCGCGGGCAGCGCATTGGCGGTGACCGGCGGCGGTCCCATGCGGCCATAGCCGTCAAGCGTCCGCCAGGGCGTGAGGAAGGCGGTGCGCGTCGACGCATTGACTGCGTTGTCGGGCGAAACCCCGCCGCCCTCAGCATTGCTGTCGGGCGCTCCCGCCACATTGGACAGCTCCGCCGTGCGCCGCAGCATGTCGACGAACAGGCCCGACATCGGCAGGTTGGACCAGTCGGAATTGGCGGTGATGTGAAACAGCACCAGCCAGCCTTGGCCGGATTTCGCGGCCGTTACCAGTGGCGTCCCGTCGGCGAGCCTCGCCCAGACTTGCGCGGAACCTTGGTGCTCCGCCGTCGGGTCGGCGAGTACTTGCCGGTTGATGAGCACGTCCTCCGGCGCGGTCAGGCCGAAATAGGGACTTTCCTCTTCGAAAGGCGCCAGCTTTTGCGGCGTGCGCCAGGACAGCGCCCCGCCCAGCGTTCGCCCGCCTTCGCGCAAAGGAACCGGGAGCAGCGCATCGCCGCCCTTTTCCAGTCTCGGTCCGGCGAAACGCAACAGCATCCCGCCCTTGTTGACCCATTCGCGCAGCCGCGTTTCCGTCTGTCCGATGAGCTGGCCGATATTGGCAAGGATCAGCACCGAGGGCTTGCGCTCCAGGAGCGCTTCGCTGCTTTTCTCGATATTGCCGGTCGACGCGACCGTAACCTCGCCATGTGGCGCGAGCGCGCGCTCGATATAATGCGTCGGCGAAAGCAACGGCTGGGACGCTTCCCGCGCTTCGCCCGAAATGATGCCGAAGCGCTGCCAGAGCGAGCGGGAATCGAGCAGGTAGACGGCCCCGGCGGCCGGCTCGCCGTCGATGTCGATACGCGTCACCTGATTACGCAGCTCGAGCGGCAGATCGATGATTGCCTCGGCGGAATTTTGCCCATCCGCCAGCTGGAAACTGGCTTCCGCCAGCCTTGCCCCGCGGCCGCTCAGAGCCGTGACGCCACCGACGCGCGCCGAGCCGCCAGGCGATAGGATGCGCGCGACCAGCCCCTTCTCGACATTCGATTGCCCGATCAACCCTAGCGTCTCGCCGCCGCGGTTGTCGGCGACGATGGAAAATTCACCCCCCGCTGAGATGCGCTTCAGCACCGCTGCCAGCGCGTCGGCCCCGCCATCATCGATGCCGTCGCTGAGCCAGACGACGTTGACCCCGGGCGCCGCCGCGAATGCCTTGTCCAGCGCGGCGGCAACGTCCGCTCGGCTGGATGCATGCGGCATGGGTTCGAGGCTGATCGCCTTCTCGCGCGCCTTGGCCGGCGAAAGCGGTTCGGCGGCGAGCGCGGCAGCAGGCGTCGCGGTCCCGACGATGCTCACGGTCTGTCCATTACGTTCGGCCCGCTGCAATAGCGAGGTCAGCATCTCCTGACGCTGTGGCCAGCGGCTGGCGGCTGCCCAGCCATTGTCGACAACCAGCAGCAGATTGCGGCCGGCGGCGAAGGTTTCCTTTTCCGGATTGAACACCGGCCCGGCGAGCGCGGTGATGATCAGCGCCGCAATCAATATTCTCAGCGCCGTGAGCCACCAAGGACTGCGCGATGGCGTTTCCTCTTCCGAGCGCAGGCCCAGCAGCAGCCGGATCGGCGGAAATGCCACTTCGATCGGGCGCGGCGGCGTAAAGCGCAGCAACCACCAGATCACGGGTAATGCGATCAGCGCGGTCAGGATCCACGGCTGCAAAAATCCGATCATGCTGAGCATCATGACGCCCCTTCCACGGCTCGCTCACTGCGGGAAAGCCGAGGATCGGCCGGGCGTTTGGCGCGATAGCTGGCTGAGAGCCCGGAAAGATGCGTATGCAAGGCAAGGAGTGCCTCGCCCGCGGGTCGGTCGGTGTGGTGCATGAGATAGGACCATTCAAGGCGGCGTGCCAATGTGGTGATCGCTTCCTTATGGCGCTCCAGGCGCTCCCCATAGGCGCGGCGCAAATCCTCGGCACGGCCGGCGAGTACGCGCTCGCCGCTCTCTACTCCCGAAAACTCGACGCGGCCATTATAGGGAAGCGTTTCCTCCGCTGGATCGAGAATGTGAATGACATGTCCGCGCACGCCCTGCCCCGCGATGCGCTCGAAAGCCTCGGCCAGCTCTTCGGGCGGTTCGAGAAAATCGCTGAACAGGATGCACTCGGAAAACCGGTTCAACGGCGATCGCTGCGGCAAGCTTGGGAAGGCAGCGCCTTCCTTTTCTTGCTGGGCGAGCGACAGCGCCATCTTCTGCACCGTATTCCGTCCCGTGGAAGGCGGATTTCCGCCCAGCAGGCCGACCCGCTCACCGCCGGCAAGCGCAAGCTCACCGATGGCGAAGGCGAGTACCAGCGCGCGGTCGCGCTTGGGTTCCGGAGCCAGATGCGATTGGAACCCCATCGACGGCGACAGGTCGGGCCACAGGCGGACCGTATGCGCCGCCTCCCACTCGCGCTCGCGGATATAGAGGTGATCGGAACTGGCGGAGCGCCGCCAATCGATCGAAGGGGCGCTGTCGCCTTGGGAATAATGGCGAAACTGCCAGAACGTTTCGCCAGGGCCCGCCCGCCGTCTCCCGTGAATGCCGTGCGCGACAGTCTGAGCAACACGGCTGGCTTCAACCAGAAGAGCCGGGAGGCGCTTTGCCAGCGCGTGAGCCGACAACTCCAAATCGTGACCTGATCTGACCTCTTTTCGTCCTTTCAATCCATACATCCTATGAGTGTCTGTCAGCCTAGCTGCTTGGTCAAGTTCGCAACGATCTCGGTGATCGGCACATCGTCGGCGCGCGCCGCGAAGGAGAGCGCCATGCGGTGCTTCAGGATGGGCTCGGCAAGCGTCGACGACGTCGTCGATGGAGGGGGCGAGCCGTCCGTCGAGCAGCGCCCGCGCGCGCACCGCCATCATCAAGGCCTGGCTGGCGCGGGGTCCGGGGCCCCATGCGACATAATCGTTGACGCGATCACCCGCATCCGGCGTGCCTGGCCGTGCGGCCCGAACCAGCCGCAGGATCGCCTCCACCACCTGATCGCTGACCGGTATCTGCCGGACAAGCCGCTGGGCCGAGAACAAATCCTGCGCCGAAAGGATCGGCTGCGGACGGCGGTCCTCGGTGCCGGTGGTGGCGAACAGCATGCGGCGTTCCGCCACCATATCGGGATAGCTTACGTCGACTTGCAGCAGGAAGCGGTCGAGCTGTGCCTCAGGCAGCGGATAGGTGCCTTCCTGCTCCAGCGGGTTCTGTGTCGCCAGCACATGGAAGGGCGAGGGCACGTCATAACGATGGCCTGCTACCGTCACATGATGCTCCTGCATGGCCTGAAGCAGGGCGCTTTGCGTTTTCGGGCTGGCGCGATTGATCTCGTCGGCCATCAGCAGCTGGGTGAAGATCGGCCCCTTGATAAAGCGGAAGGAGCGCGACCCGTTCGCGGTCTCCTCCAACACCTCCGAGCCGACGATGTCGGACGGCATCAGATCCGGAGTAAACTGGATGCGCTTGTTATCGAGGCCGAGAACGCGGCCCAGGGTTTCGACAAGGCTGGTCTTGGCTAGTCCCGGCACACCGATCAAAAGCGCGTGACCACCGGCGAGAAGCGTGATCAGCGTCAGATCGATCACACGTTCCTGCCCAAAGATGACGGAAGAGGTTGCGTCCCTGACCCGGGACATTTTGGCGCTGGCGGCTTCGAGACGTTCAACAATATCGGCTTCAGGATGGGTTAGGGTCATCTTCGCTCATTCGCTTGAATGAAACTGCCAAGCCCGTTTTGGCGGCAGCATTTGACCAATATCAACTATTTGGCGAAATGGGTTGCAAGTGCAAGCGTCATTTCCGCGCGGCCTGCATGTTTCCAGCTGCCTTTAAGCCTTAGCAAGAGCCGCAATTCCTCGTGTTTCTATGGCGCCGCAGCTCTTTATTGCCTATGTAAACCGGCGATGGCGCTCAGCATGGAAACAGAAAAAGGCACGTTTACGGCGGAGGGTTTCCGGTCACGGGCCGCCGAGCGCTCCCGGCCCCTCGCCGATGCCCCTGAAATTGCACTGACCGACCTTCAATCGCGCGGCGATTTCGACCTCAACCCGAATGTACCCCGCCCGCCCCTGCCGGCGGAAGGATTGCGGCTGGCGAGCGTCCTTGTAGGCGTTGTGGACCGTGAGCCGGGCGCGACTGTGATCCTGACGCTCAGATCGGCGCATCTGCCCTCGCATCCCGGACAGGTGGCGTTTCCGGGCGGGCGAGCCGATCCGGGCGATGCGACGATCATCGACACGGCCCTGCGCGAGGCGCGCGAGGAAATCGGGCTGGCAGCCGACCTCGTGACGCCGCTGGGCCTCCTGGACGGCTATCGCACGGGAACGGGGTACCGGATCGTGCCGGTTCTGGCACTGGTCTCGCCGCATTTCACGCCCGAACCCGACGAACGGGAAGTTGCCGACGTTTTCGAGGTGCCGCTGGAATTTCTGATGAACGTAGGCAACCATCAGCGGCACACTCGGGAGTGGCAGGGCCATATGCGTCATTTTTATGCGATGCCTTACGGCGAACGGTATATATGGGGCGCAACGGCCGGAATCCTGCGCCTCATGTATGAAAGGCTTTATGCGGAATGATCAGGATTATCCTTGTCAATCTGCTGTTTCTGCTTTTGCCCCTGATCATCTATTTCGCTTACGTCCTGCTCCGCCAAAGCCCCGAGCCCAACAATGATGGTATTCTTACGAATGCCCCCATTTTTTGGCTGCTCGCCGTCGGTGTTGCGCTTATGCTCATGGCGATCATCATCCTTGGCCGATGGGAAGGCGGGGAACCGGGCAAGACCTACGTTCCCCCGCAATTTAAAGACGGCGTCGTCATTCCCGGCCATTACGAATAATCCACGGTGAAAGCGGCTTCAGGTGACACAGAGCTCGCCAGCGGAAAACGCATTGAGCGTGGCGGAAGCGGAGTGGTTCCGGCGGCCCGGCGTGCAGGCGGTGTTCGCCGCTCTCAACCGCGATGGGCATGAGGCGCGCGTCGTCGGCGGCGCCTTGCGCAACACGCTGCTCGGGCTGCCTGTCGGCGACATCGACTTTCGCCGCGACCGCCATGCCCGAGGAGATAATCCGCTTCACGGCAAGCGCGGGACTGAAATCCGTTCCGACCGGCATCGAGCACGGGACGATCACCGTCGTCGTGGAGGGCGTGCCTTACGAGGTGACCACCTTGCGGACGGATATCGAGACCCATGGGCGCCACGCCACCGTCGCTTTCACCCGCGACTGGGCCGCCGACGCCGCCCGGCGCGATTTCACCATGAACGCGCTTTACGCGGCGGCGGACGGGCGTATCGTGGATCCGCTCGGCGGGCTGAGCGATCTGCGCGCGCGTCGCGTGCGCTTCATCAACTCGGCGCGCGATCGCATCCGTGAGGATTACTTGCGAATCCTGCGCTTCTTCCGCTTCACCGCCGAATATGGGAGTGGTCCGCCGGACCCCGAGGGCCTGGCCGCCTGCATCACCGAACGGGCGGGCCTGGCGCAGCTTTCGCCGGAACGCATCCGCTCGGAAATATTGCGCATTCTCGTTTCGCGAGAGCCAATGGCCGCGGTCGAGCCGATGGCGGAAACGGGGCTACTCGCGTCGCTGCTTGGCGGCGTGGCCTATCCGGTCCATTTCGCGCGGGCGGCCGCAATCGAAGCGGGTTTGGGCCTACCCCCCGCTCCTATTCGCCGTCTGGCCGCGCTCGCAGTGAGGATTGAGGAGGACGCGGCACGGCTGACCGCGAGGCTGCGGCTTTCCAATTCGGAAGCGGTGCGGCTCACGCGCCATGGCGATGCCTCAGCCGGCGCTTCGATCTACGATGGAAGATTTGCCCCGGAAAGAGGCGCTTTACCGGCTGGGCCGCGCAACGTTCGAAGACCGCATCATAATCGCGTGGGCGCTGTCGCCGGACGCCGTGAATGCCCAGGATTGGCAACGCCTCTATCGGTTTGCCGATTTCTGGACGCCGCCCGCTTTCCCGGTGAAAGGACAGGATCTCTTGGCGCGCGGCGTTGCGCCCGGCCCGCGTGTCGGCGCTTTGTTGCGCGAATTGGAAGCGTCGTGGATTGCATCGAATTTCACGATCAGCCGCGAGGACCTGCTGCGCGATCTCACCGACCGCAGCTAACTGCCGGCCAGCTCCCGCGAGCGGAGCGCGGCCGCCTTGACCGCTTCGCGGAAAATCGCTTCGAGCGGGCCGGCGTCGCCACCATCCGCTTCGCCCATGAGCACCCGCAGCGCGGCGGCCGTCGTGCCCCCCGGCGACGTGACGTTGCGCCGCAGTTCGGCGGGATCGAGATCCGAGAGGCGCAGCAACTCGCCGGCTCCCGAGACGGTCGCGCGGGCAAGCTTCGCCGCAAGATCCGGAGCGAGACCGGCGGCCTCTCCCGCCTTCGCCATGCATTCGGCCAGCAGAAACACATAGGCCGGACCGGAACCCGAGAGCGCCGTCACCGCATCCATCTGCGCTTCGTCGGCCAGCCAGACGGTTTCGCCCACCGCCCCAAGCAGCGCAGCGCAGGCATCCTGCTGCCCGGGCTGGACGAAGGCGTTCGGGTAAAGGGCGGTGACGCCGCGGCCGACCGCAGCCGGTGTGTTAGGCATCGCGCGGACGATGGCGGCGTCCGGGGCGAAATGGCGCGCGATGTTGGCGATCGTCGTACCGGCCGCGATGGAGATGACCAGCGTATTCCGGCCGGTCAGCGCCGCGAGAGACGGCAGCACGTCATCCATGGCCTGCGGCTTGACCGCGATCACGACGACTGCCGGAGAGGTGGGAAGCGCAGGCGGCGTTCCAGTACCGATCCCCGCGTCCCGGATGAGTGCCGCGACCTCGTCCCCGAGCGACGGCTCCTGGACGAAGATGTGCCCCGGTTCGATACCCTGGGCGAGCCAGCCCTTCAGCAGGGCGCTTCCCATGCGCCCCGCCCCAACGAGAAATATCGGCCCGGCCCTGGCTTCGTTCATGCCTGTCCTTCGGTCTCGAACATCGCTGTCGCCAGGGCGTCCTCGGCGCGCTTGCCGGCCCAGACGACGAATTGGAACGCCTGATAATAGCGCTCGCAGAATTCAAGCGCGGCCTGCAACAGCGCTTCGCATTGGCCTTGCGTGGGGTCGGCGCCGTGCAGCATGAGGCTGTGCCGGTAGAGCAGCACGCCTTCATGCGCCCAAAGATCGAAATGGCCGATCCAGAGCTGCTCGTTGATCTGCGCCAGCAACCGATACACCTCGGCGGTGCGCGTATAAGGCACCTTCAGGTCGAAGGCGCAGGCGATGTGCAGCGACTCCAGATCGTCGCGCCAGTTCAGCGACAGGTGATAGTCGCTCCAGCTGCCCGCGATCGCGACGGTCAGTTCGTCGTCGGCCGCTCGCTCGAACGGCCAATCGTTGACGGAGGCGATCTGTTCCGTCAGATCGATCGGGTTCGTCAGCCTGGTGAAATCCGGTACAGCAGATGCCATTCCTGAACCTTCGCTTCGTGCGTTGCGTTGGTGGGCGTACTCTGCGCAAAAGGAGGGTGGTCAGCGCTTAAAGCGCGGGCTCCCCTCAGTACCCAGTCCAGGGGCTAACAGGTGTCGCTGCTCCCTCGCAAGGCGGACGCGATCTTCTCCACGGGGAAAATGCCACTCTTACGGATTTTGCGCCTGAGTGGATCGCGCGCCCTCCAACGCTTCTATTCGCTTGGCCAGGCGATCATTTTCCTCCAGCGCCTTCGCGGCCATGGCCTTGACGGCTTCGAACTCCTCGCGCTGCACCACATCGAGATCGCGCAGCACCTTCTCGGCCTGCGACCGGAACATATTTTCCGCATCCTGGCGGAAGCCTTGAGCGGCGCCCGCCGCGTCGGTCATCAGCTTGGCGATCTCATCGAAAAAGCGGCTTGTCGTCTGTGTCATGAAATCTGTGCACTCCCTGGTCGCATATGCCTCCGAGAGGCGGCGTTGCACTTGATATTGGCGAGTGCGGTCCGCTGGATCAAGCCTTGGCTGACACCGCCGCGCTTGCTAGAAGCGGTACATCGCCAGTCACGGCGACAGAGGATATGCCGATATGGAGCTGATGGCTATTCCCTTTCCCGGCATCGATCCGGTGGCGATCGAACTCGGCCCGGTGCACATACGCTGGTATGGCCTTGCCTATCTGGCCGGGCTGGTGCTGGGCTGGCTCTATATGCGCCAGTTGCTGAGGACGCCGGAACTTTGGCGCGGCGCACCGCCGCTGAAGCCGGAGCAGGCGGACGATTTCCTGCTCTGGGCGACGCTCGGCACGGTTATCGGCGGGCGTCTCGGCTTCATCCTGCTCTATGAACCAAACGTCTTTCTTCACAATCCCGCTCCGCATCTTCTCGGTTTGGGAAGGCGGAATGGCTTTCCACGGCGGCGTGATCGGCGTGGTGCTGGCCATCGTCTTTTTTGCGCGGCTAAACAAGCTGTCGGTGCTCTCCCTCGGAGATCTCACCACTGCCGCGGTGCCGATCGGATTATTCTTTGGCAGGCTGGCGAACTTCATCAATGGCGAGGTTTACGGCCGGCTGACCGACGTACCCTGGGCGGTCGAGTTCCCTGCCGCCGTCCTCGATGCAGGGCACACGCTCGGCCCGCGCCATCCAACGCAGATCTACGAAGCCCTCCTCGAAGGCATCGTCCTGTTCGTCATGATCCGCTATTTCACGCATGCGCGGCATTCGCTCAAGGAGCCTGGCTTTACGGCCGGGCTGTTCCTTTTCGGTTACGCCATCGCCCAAATCGGTGTCGAATTTTTCAAGCAATGGGATTATGAGCAATTCTTCACGACGGCCTATTTTTCGGAAGGCATGGTCTACTCCCTGCCGATGCTGATTTGCGGCGCCTTCTTTATGGCGCGCGCTGTGCGGCAGCAGGCACTTCCGGCATAATGAGGGCCTCATCTTCCGTGGAAATGGGGCCATGGCGCAGATAAAGATCATCCGCCGGTTGAGCGAATTCGTCGAAACGATCCGCAAGCCGGCTTTTCTGCTCGGCTTGCATGGCAAGCCCACGGCGCCGTGGTATTTAGGCCAGCCAAGCGCGAACGGCACGCTTCTGCCGCCGTTCTACGCGGCCGGAACCGCGCCGAGCCTGGAGCGTGAAATTCTCCGCGACTTCCGGGTTCTCGCGGCGGAATTCATTCCCCCCGCGCTGGTGCCCGACCAGGGATGGCTGGTCCACGCGCATCAAAACGGCCTGGCGACCCGTATCCTGGAATGGCAAGGCAATCCGCTCGCCGCATTGTTTTTCGCGGTCGAGAGCATGGCTGCCGACAAGCACGGCAAGGTGTGGATCTTCAACCCATGGATGTTCAACGAAGGTGCCGCGGGGATCGGCCATGTGCCCATGGCGGATACCGAGTACTTCCTGAAATATGTGGTGGACCTGTCCAATCCGGACGCTCTGCTCTATCCGGAAGCGGAAAACCCGATGGCCTTCCGTCCCTACCGGAATATCCGTCCTTACAGCACCCAGGGTGTCTATTGGACGGTGCATGGCAGTCATAAGGACCCGATCGAAACGCAGCGCTTCTTTTTGCGCAAACCTGAGAACTTCCTTACCTTCCTCTTGATCGACGGGGAACAGAAGAAGGCAATTCTGAAAGAGCTTTACGAGATCAACGTTACAAGAGCTTCGCTGTTTCCAGGCCTCACAAACATTGTAAGAACGCTTGGCTACCGATATTCTAAAGACTACGTAACGACGGAAATCTGATGAGTACCATGGAGCCGTCCCCGGTCGAGGGTTTGAAGCAGCGTCTCGCGACAAGCGGTCCGATGAGCGTGGGCGACTATATGGCCTGGTGTCTCACCGGTTCGGGAACGGCCTATTACCGAAACGGCAATCCGCTCGGGGCGGCGGGAGATTTTGTCACTGCACCGGAGGTGAGCCAGATTTTCGGCGAGCTGATCGCCGTCTGGGCAGGCGCCGTCTGGCAGGCCATGGGACGGCCGTCGCCCTTCGTACTCGCCGAACTCGGCCCCGGCCGGGGAACGCTGATGCAGGACGCGTTGCGCGCAGCACGCTCCATGCCGGGCTTCCTCGAGGCGGCGCAGATCCATCTGGTCGAGACCTCGGTCACGCTTCGCGAAAGGCAGGATCAGCTCCTGTCGCAATTCTGCCGTCCGCAATGGCATGAGACGGTCAAGGCCGTGCCGGGTGAGCCTCTGATCGTCATCGCCAACGAATTTTTCGACGCGCTCCCTGTTGAGCAGCACATTTACGATAGCGGCAGCTGGCGCCGTCGGGTGGTTTCGCTTGATGAGGCCGGCAGGCTTGTCTTTTCGACGGGCCGTCTCGCTTTGCCGCCGGTGGAGCTGATGCCGGCGGAAGCCCCCCGCGAAGGCGATATTCTGGAGCACCGGCCAGCCGCCGCCGCGCTCATCCAGGAATTCGGACGCCGCGCGCAAACCGCGCCGTTTGCCATGCTGATCTTCGACTACGGCTACGAACGACGCGATTACGGGGACACCTTGCAAGCCGTGCGCGCCCATGGCTACGCCGATCCGCTCGACGGGCCAGGGGAGGCCGATCTGAGCGCGCATGTCAATTTCGCCGAACTTTCCCAGATTGCAAATATCGCCGGGCTGGACGTTTGGGGCACCATGCCGCAAAGCGAGTTCCTGCTGTCGCTCGGCCTGGAGCATCGCCTGCGCCAGCTGATGAATTCGGCCGATGAGGAACAGCGCGCCGCGCTGTTTCTGGGCGCGCGGCGGCTCGTCGACCCATTCCAGATGGGCAGCCTGTTCAAGGTGATGGCGATGACGAGCTCCGGTATGCCCGCCCCGCCCCCCTTTGCCAAACAGGTCGCCGCTTACGGCTGAAATGTGCAAGCTGCGCGTATCAGCGAATATGCACTCCCGCGAAATCGCGCGAAAAAGGTGGATTACCGTGAGGGAACGCCTATGAAGCGGTCATTGTCCACGAAAGGGTCGCGATGATCGTCAGCGATTTCCTCAAGGAGCAGAGCGGCATCCGGCACGGCTTCTTCACCCGCGAGGGCGGCGTGTCCACGGGACTCTACGCCTCGCTCAATTGCGGCTTCGGGTCAGGCGATATCGCCGAGAATGTGGGCGAGAACCGGGCCCGCGTCGCCGCCAAGCTCGGCACCAGCCGCGCCGAGCTTGTCACCGTACGCCAGGTGCACAGCAGCCGCGTCGTCGTTGCTGACACACCCTGGCAGCCGGACGCGGCGGCCGAGGCGGACGCCATCGTGACCCGAATGCCGTCGTTGGCCATCGGGGTGCTGACGGCGGATTGCACGCCGATCCTGTTCGCCGATCCCGAGGCGATGGTCGTGGCCGCCGCCCATGCCGGCTGGAAGGGGGCCAAGGCCGGCATTGTCGACGCGGTCATTGAAGCAATGGAAGACCTTGGTGCCCGTCGCGATCGGATTTGCGCGGCGATCGGGCCGACGATCTCGCAGACCGCCTATGAGGTGGGGCCGGAATTCGAGGCTGCGTTCATTGACGACGACACGGCGAATGGCAAATATTTCACCAGGCCCACGCCTGAAGCACGGCCGCATTTCGATCTGCCGGGCTATTGCCGCGACCGGGCGCGGGCGGCCCGCGTCGCTCACGTGGAACTCCCTCAATCTTTGCACGTATCAAAACGAATCGCTTTTTTTCAGTTATCGTCGTTCGGTTCACAGCGGCGAGGGGGATTACGGACGTCAAATTTCCGCCATTGTTATTATGTGATGTGGATAAGGGGCTTTCCGGGGGCTTTTTCCCGCCGCTATGCTGTTGATGCTTGCCCAGGATACTCGAACGTATCTGGACGCTTTTCGCAATTAGAGCTACGGATCGTTATCGGAAAGGGCGCGGAATCGCGCAATTTCTCGTCGACGTTGGAGCGCGAGGCAATGAAATTAAAAGGAGCTACACCAGTGACGCGCGTAACCGTCATGACGGCACGTTGCGGAGCGAGACGTGTCGCGTTGCCTCTCATCGGGGGCCTTATCGCTTTATCGTTGGCTGCATGCGAGACAAGTTCGAGCACTTCGGGCGATGCTGTAAGCAGCAATTTGACCAGCCCGCAGCCGGTCAGGTCGAAACCCATCGCGTTTGCGCCGGTCATCGGCGCACCGGCCAAAGTATCATCCAAGATGAACGAGCTGCTGGTCGCCTCGGCGGGCCAGAAGAACATCCCTGTCGTTGCACCCAAGGAAGCCGAGTACACGGTGCGTGGCTATCTCGTGGCCGCCGCCGATGCGAAAGGCACGAAGCTCTCTTATATCTGGGACATCACGGATAAGGGCGGCAAGCGCGCCAAGCGGATTCAAGGCGACGAAATGATCGAGGGCAAAAAGGGCGGCGATCCCTGGGCCTTGGTCGACGAACCAGCCATGCAGCGGGTTGCCACGAAAACCGCGGAAGACCTGATTGCCTGGATGCCGACCGAGCGGCGGCTCCGGCCTCGACGGGCAGCACCACCGAAGCCTCTCAGCCTGCAGCTCAGGTCGCCGAACAAGAGCAACAGCGTGCCTCGCGCTCGCAGGAAGCAGCGGCAAATGTGCTGGCCGTGCAGCAGCCCGCCGGAACGCCTGCGACGCAGCCCGTCGCCGCACGTGGGCCCGCGCTCGCCATGGTGCCACCGGTAACGGGTGCTCCCGGCGATGGCGAAGCCTCGCTCACCGCAGCCATGCGGCGTCATCTTGAGCAGGCGGGCGTGAAACTCATCGAAGGCAATGACCCGACCGCATATACCGTTCGCGGTTCGGTTCAGCTTGGCAATCCGGATGGCGGCCAACAGCCGATAACCATCCGTTGGCTCGTCGTGGACCCGAGCGGCAAGACGATGGAAAAGGCCGTCGTACAGCGCAATAAGGTCCCGGAGGGGTCGCTTAACGGCTCCTGGGGACAAGTTGCGGACCTGGCGGCAGGGGAAGCAGCCAGAAGTGTGGCTAAGCTCATTAAGCCGGCTGGTTAGAACGCGACTTTGATGCGCGGTGCGCGCTGTATTTTGTCGAAAGCAAGAGAGTTTACATAAGCACGGCTCGCTGATACAAGCGGGCCGTTCTCTTTGATGATTGCGCGTGCCGCGTTTTCCAGAGCATGTTTCCACGCGTGAGCGCCGGTTTTCATAGGGGCAGGCTCACAGCAAAGGCGTTCTTGCATGAAACTTGTTTCCGGCAACAGCAATCGCCCGCTTGCGGAAGACATCGCAGCCTATCTGAAAACGCCTCTCACCCAATGCACCTGCCGCCGCTTCGCGGATATGGAGATCTTCGTCGAAATCCAGGAAAATGTCCGCGGCAGGGATGTATTCGTGCTGCAGTCGACATCTTTTCCGGCGAACGACAACTTGATGGAATTGCTGATCATCATCGATGCGCTGAAGCGTGCATCGTCGCGCCGGGTGACGGCCGTTATTCCCTATTTCGGCTATGCGAGGCAGGACCGCAAAGTCGGTCCGCGCACACCGATCTCGGCAAAACTGGTGGCCAATCTGATCGCCCGGGCCGGCGCCGACCGGGTGATGAATCTCGACCTCCATGCCGGTCAGATCCAGGGCTTCTTCGATATTCCGACCGATAACCTCTTTGCCGCCCCGGTCATCGTGCGGGCAATCCGCGAGCGCTTTGACGAAAACGGCGTCACGGTCGTTTCCCCCGACGTCGGAGGCGTGGTGCGGGCGCGCAATGTGGCGCAGCGTATCGGCGCACCGCTGGCTATCGTCGATAAGCGGCGAGAACGGCCGGGCAAGTCCGAAGTGATGAGCGTCATCGGGAATGTCGCAGGACGCTCCTGCATTCTCATCGATGACATCGTCGATAGCGGCGGCACGCTGGTCAATGCCGCCGCCGCCCTCCTGGAACGCGGCGCCAAGGAAGTCTATGCTTATATCACGCACGGCGTTTTGTCGCCGGGAGCGGCCGAGCGCGTGAGCGGCTCCGCGCTCAAGGCGCTTGTCATAACCGATTCCATCCAGGCGACCGACGCGGTCAAGAAAGCGCCCAACATCGAAATTCTCACCGTCGCGCCGCTCATCGGCGAAGCCATCGCCCGGACCGCGAACGAGGAGTCGGTGTCCAGCCTTTTTGATTGACAAGACCAGACCGAGGCGATTGAGTTCGGCATCCTTTCCGTCTATAAAGCGACGCGAGATTATGGCGGCATTTGAGCGCGCCCACCGCCGCGCCTTTTTGGGTCTGGAGAAGGCCCATTTTTATTCCGGAGATTACCGATGGCAGAGTTGGTCGAAATGAAGGCCGCGTTGAGAGACACCACAGGTTCCGCGGCGGCGCGCAAGATGCGCAAGGCAGAGCTGGTTCCCGCGATCGTCTATGGCGGCAATGAGGAAGCGCTGAACATTTCCGTCGAGCGCAAAGCGGTCTGGCGTCAGCTGGAAACCGGCCATTTCCTTTCCACGGTCTATATGCTTGACCTGGACGGCAAGAAGGTCCGCGTCATTCCCCGCGACATTCAGCTCGACGTCGTGCGGGACTTCCCCTTGCATGTCGATTTCATGCGGGTAAGCAAGAGCTCGCGTATCGACGTCGAAGTGTCCGTCCAATTCCTCGATGAGGAAAAATCGCCTGGCCTCAAGCGCGGCGGCGTGCTCAACATCGTCCGGCACACGATCGAGCTGAGCTGCCCGGCCGACGCCATTCCTCAATCGATCGAGTTCAGCCTTGCGGGCCTTGACATTGGCGATTCCATTCACATTTCGGCGGTGACGCTGCCAGATAACGTCACGGCGACGATTACCGACCGCGACTTCACCATCGCCACGATTGCCGCGTCCTCGGCCATGAAGCCTGAGGAAGAAGAAAGGGTTGTGTCCAGCGAGGAAGGCGACACAGAATAACGCCGGGTTCTCGCTGGGGGAGTTGAGACTTGAGCGGACGCGCGATGAAGATATTGGTCGGCCTGGGCAATCCAGGGGAAAAATACGAACGCAACCGGCACAATGTTGGCTTCGGCGTGGCCGACGCCATTGCGGAGCGTTACGACGCACCCGCATGGCGCAAACGCTTCCAGGGCTTGGCCACCGAGGTCGATATTGCACGCCAGCGCTATCTGCTGCTCAAGCCCGCGACTTATATGAACAAGTCCGGCCGCTCAGTGAGCGAGGCTGTGCGCTTCTTCAAGATGTCGCCGGCCGATGTCATCGTTTTCCACGACGAGATCGACCTGGAACCCGGCAAGCTCCGCGTAAAATTCGGCGGCGGACATGCCGGCCACAACGGGCTGAAGTCGCTTTCGGCGCATATCGGCAATGAGTATCAGCGCGTGCGCATCGGTGTCGGCCATCCGGGCAATCGCGACGCCGTGGCGCATTACGTGCTGCATGATTTCGCCCGCGCCGACCGCGATTGGCTGGACCCGCTGCTTACCGCGATCGCGCAAGCGCTGCCGTCCCTGCTCAGCGGGCAGGACGCCAAATTCATGAACGATGTCGGGCGCGCAGCGCGTCCGCAAGCCGCGGCGAAGCCGGCAAAGGTTGCCGAGGCGCCGAAGGCGGCAGCAGCGCCCGCGGTCGACGCAAAACCCGCGCCGGTTCCGGAGTCAAAACCCGCAGCCGCCGCGCCGGCACCCACTCCCAAGAAGAAAGCCGAACCCGCCATGGCCGGACTCGAGCGGGCGTCAGCCCAGGAATCCGGCTTCGCAAAGCTGAAGGCGTGGCTGAGACGCGGCTAACCCAAGCAACAATAAGAGATCTCACCGATGGGCTTTAAATGCGGCATCGTCGGATTGCCCAATGTGGGCAAATCCACGTTATTCAATGCTTTGACGCAGACGGCGGCCGCCGAGGCGGCAAATTATCCATTCTGCACGATCGAGCCGAATGTCGGCGACGTGCCGGTACCAGACGAGCGTCTCGACCGCATCGCCGCCATCGCCAAATCCGCGCAGATCCTGCCGACGCGCCTCACTTTCGTGGATATTGCGGGCCTCGTCAAAGGGGCATCCAAGGGAGAGGGGCTGGGCAATCAATTCCTCGCCAATATCCGCGAAGTCGACGCCATCGCCTATGTGCTGCGCTGCTTCGACGACGACGACGTAACCCATGTCGAGGGCCGCATCGATCCGCTCTCCGACGCCGAAACGGTTGAAACCGAATTGATGCTCGCCGATCTCGAAAGCCTCGAAAAGCGCCGCAACGCCTTGGAGAAGCGCGCAAAAGGCCAGGACAAGGAGGCCAAGGCAACGCTGACCGTCGTCGATGCCGGGCTCGAGGTGCTGAGCGAAGGCCGCCCGGCGCGTCTCGCCAAGGTCGCGCCCGAAGACTGGCCGCGATTCAAGCAGCTTCAGCTTCTTACCTCCAAGCCGGTGCTCTATGTCTGCAACGTCGACGAGGGCTCGGCGGAGGACGGCAACGACTATTCGCGCCGCGTGGTGGAGAAGGCGCGCCAGGAAGGAGCGGTCGCCGTGGTCATCTCGGCGAAAATCGAAGCGGAGCTTGCCCAACTTGCAGCCGATGAGCGCCAGGCCTATCTCGACAGCCTCGGCCTTAGCGAGCCGGGCCTCAACCGGGTGATCCGCGCCGGGTACCAGCTTCTCGACCTCATCACCTATTTTACCGCCGGACCGAAGGAAACACGCGCCTGGACGGTCACGAAGGGAACCTACGCCCCGCAAGCGGCGGGCGTCATTCACACGGATTTCGAGAAAGGCTTCATCCGCGCCGAAACCATCGCCTATGACGATTTCGTGCGGCTGGGCGGTGAAAGCGGCGCCAAGGATGCCGGCCGGATGCGGCTGGAGGGCAAGGAGTACACCGTGCATGACGGCGACGTCATGCATTTCCGCTTCGCCAATTAGGCCAGGGAAAAAACCCGCGCCATCGCCAGTTTCGTCACCTCGCTCATAAAGTCATAATCGAGCGTTTCCGGCGTGTCGGAGGCGAGGTTGCCACACGAGCGCAATGAGAAGATGGCCGGAAGCGGGGATTTGCATGGCCCGATCAAGAAGCGAGCGCGGTCTTGCTCCGCGCACACGCAGCGGCCCGCATCCATATGCCGCGACCGATCGGTTGCTGCCTATAGAACGATACGCAAAAGCGCGTGGAACAATTTTGACTATCTCCCGTTCATAACACACCTGTTAAAGTGTTTACTTACGGAGCTTTCGCGCGGCAAACGGAGGTGTTTATCCTGCAAACCACTATAACAGCTTGATTTTTTTTGCCTTTGGGCCGGCGCGAAAACATGTCGGAACGCTGGCAAAATTTTACGTGTACGGAGATACCATCGGGAACAAATCGCCGGTCCGCCGCTTCTTAACCATATTTAGGGTCTAATCGAAAAAGTCTAACAATATAAAGACAACAATTGCATTGAAGTTGCGTGTAGCGGATGCTGCGGAGGAACTTGGAGCGGCGGTTGAGTGATAGGTGAACGATCAGCGTAAGTCGCAATGTCATTTTGGGAAAGAGTCGTAGGGCTCCACGCGCAAGAGCAAGTCGAAACGCGTAAATCTGTCCCCGAGGCGCTTCATGCGGCGCTCCAGGGCCACAAGACCTACGAGACACATTTGAAGTCGCTGGAAGCACGCACGGCCTTATCCACCGAAGACGTGATGGCGGAGGCTGTGCGCTTTGCAAGTCGCCATAAGGAAGAGTTCCACGACTTTATCTACAAAGGCGATGCCTTGAACGACGCTAATCGCGGCCCGAGTACGGACCAGGTCAGCGTGATCGTCGCGATGATGTTCTTCCTGGGGATTCTCATTGCGTTGATTGTGGTGATGAGCGGCGGCCGATAGCACGCAGAGGACACTATGTGGATATTAGCGTTTATTATCGGGCTCGGCGCCATGTGGGACGGGTTCACCACTTTCGTGGGCATCGTGCAAATCTTCAATATCACCGGATTGCACGGTGTCGAGGTGGCTCAGCTCATCTTCGCGGCGGTGGTGTCGATCGTCATCTTGGGATTTCTGATCTCGACGCACATCATATGGACGTTCGAGCGGGATGATTTGATCAGCCTCAGCTTGAAGGCGGCCTGGGTGTTGTGCTTGGTGCTCGACTTCTACACCGCCTATATCGGCAACAAGGCCTATGTGTTCGGAGGACGGCTTGAGACGCCGGCGCATTCCTTCGGGCTGCTCATTATCACCGTGTTGATCACCATGTCGTCGGTGCTGTTGTCGCGCATCATCATGGTGCGCACTGTACGCGGGCGAAGCTATCTGTATTGATCAGAGCAGTTACGGCAATGCCGTCACGGATTGTCATGCCCGCGCAGGCGGGCATCCAGCCAAGCCGTTGAAATCCATGGGTTCCCGCCTTCGCGGGAATGACAAAGCGACTTGGTAACCGCTAATTGCGCCTGACTTCCCGGCCGTTTTCCTCCGAGCGCAGGTCGGCCAGCACGGTTTCGCCGCCGACGGTGCGCTGTCCTTCCGCGACGAGAATGCCCTTCGCGCTGGGGATGTAGATGTCCACACGACTGCCGAACCGGATGAGGCCGGTGCGGCTTCCCGCTTCGACCACTTGGCCCTCCCGCACCAAGGTGACGATCCGCCTGGCGATCAGCCCGGCAATGCGGACCACGCCCACTTCCAGGCCCGATGCCGCGCGAAACACCATAGCTTCGCGCTCATTATTCTCGCTCGCCTTATCCAGCGCCGCGTTGAGGTAGAGCCCGGGCACGTAGATCTTGCGGACCACATGGCCGTCAATAGGCGCGCGATTGACATGCACATCGAAGACCGACAGGAAAATCGAAATGCAGGTGTGCGGCTGATCTGTCAATCCCAGTTCGGTCGGCGGCGTATCGAGATTGACGGAAGTAATCTTGCCGTCGGCGGGCGCGACGATCAGGCCCTCCCTGACCGGCGTGACGCGGGGTGGGTCGCGGAAGAAATAAGCCACATAGCCCGTCGCCAGCACGCCGAGCCAGCCGAGCGGCGACCAGAGCATAAACAAGAGTATGGTGGCGACCACGCCGATACCGACGAACTTATGCCCGTCCCAGTGCACCGGGACCAGCCCGGCTCGAATGGTTCCTATAAGATCGTGACGTTCATTCATCACTGCCTCCCCGCTGCCTCGAGCAATTTCCAGCAAAGCCAGTCCCCCCGAATTCGGGGACGAATACCAGTCAGCGTCGCGAAAATGCGACGGCTACAATGCGAAAGTGCCCGGTTCCGAGATCCAATCGAAACGGCATGGGCACTTGTGAATCCTGGCGGCTCATAGCACGCAATCTGGGTGAAAGCTTAGCAGTTTAGCGGATTTCAACGCGGAAGAGCTATTCCGCCGGAATGGGCGACTGGACAGGCTTGCGATCGACCAAGGGGTCCTCGGAAAGCTCGCGGGCCCGGCGCTGCACCTGCTCCGCCTCCTGCTGCCGCGCCCACATGCCTGCGTAGAGACCGTGCTTCTGCAGCAGATCGGCGTGCCTGCCCCGCTCGACGATCCGGCCCGCCTCGAGCACCAAGATCTCGTCCGCATGGATGATGGTGGAGAGCCGATGCGCGATGACCAGCGTCGTGCGGTTCTGCGCGACACGATCCAGCGCCGCCTGGATCTGCTTTTCCGTATAGCTGTCGAGCGCGGACGTTGCCTCGTCCAGCATGAGAATGGGCGGGCCTTTGAGAATGGTGCGGGCTATCGCAACGCGCTGCTTCTCGCCGCCGGAGAGTTTCAGCCCGCGCTCGCCGACCATCGCCTGATAGCCGTCGGGCAGCAGCTTGATGAATTCGTCGATCTGCGCCATGCGGGCGGCGTCACGAACCTCCTCATCGGTCGCTTCCGGGCAGCCATATCGGATGTTGTATTCGATCGTGTCGTTGAACAGCACCGTGTCCTGGGGCACCATGCCGAGCACGGCGCGCAAGTGAGGTCTGCGTGACCTGGGTGATGTCCTGGCCGTCGATCAGCACGCGGCCGAACTGCGTATTGTAGAAGCGGAACAGGATGCGCGAAATGGTCGATTTGCCCTGCGCCGGACGGGCCGACAATGGCCACCATCTTGCCCGCCGGCACCTCGAAATCGATGCCCTTGAGGATGGGGCGCGCCGCGTCATAGGAGAAATAGACATTCTCGAAGCGGATGGCAGCCTTTGCCGATGGCGAGGTCCTTCGCGCCCGGCACGTCGTGCACTTCCGGACTCTGCCCCAGCAGCTCGAACATGGATTCGATGTCGACGAGCCCCTGCCGCAATTCGCGATAGATCATGCCGAGCAGGTTGAGCGGCATGTAAAGCTGGATCAGCATCGCATTGATCATGACGAAATCGCCGACCGTGTGCGTGCCTTGCGTGATCCCGCGCGCGGCGAGCAGCATGCAGGCGGTGATGCCGGCGGAAAAGATCAGCGCCTGTCCGGTATTCAGCATGGCGAGCGAGGTATAGGTGCGCACCGCCGCCTTCTCATAGCGCACCATGGAGGTGTTGAAGCGGCTCGCCTCCCAGGCCTCATTGCCGAAATATTTGACGGTTTCGTAGTTGAGCAGGCTGTCGATCGCCTTGGTGTTGGCGTCGGTGTCGCTGTCGTTCATCTCGCGGCGGATGGAGATGCGCCACTCGCTGGCCCAGAAGGTGAACCACATATAGAAGACGAGCGTGACCGCGATGATCAGCGAAAACAGCCAGCCGAAGAAATAGGTGGTGATGCCCAGCACCAGCACCAATTCCAGCACCGTCGGTAGCGAGTTCAGCACGCCCATGCGGATAATCAAGTCGACCGCCTGACGCCCGCGCTCGACGACGCGGCTGAGGCCGCCCGTCTTGCGCTCCAGATGAAAGCGCAGCGACATGCGGTGCAGATGTTCGAAGGTCTGATTGGAGAGCGCGCGGACGGCGTTCTGTCCCACCTTGGTGAACAGCACGTCGCGGATTTGCGTGAACAGCATCATCAGCACGCGGCCCATGCCATAGGCGATGATGAGCGCGATCGGCACGATGGTGAGCACCTTCGCTGCATCCAGGTCTGCGCCCGTCGCGCTGCCGGTGAACCAATCGACGGCGGCTTTATAGGCCAGCGGCGTGGCGACGGTGACAAGTTTCGCCAGGATCAGCACGAATCCGGC
This sequence comes from uncultured Alphaproteobacteria bacterium, assembly GCA_963731855.1. GTDB lineage: Bacteria > Pseudomonadota > Alphaproteobacteria > Rhizobiales > Rhodomicrobiaceae > R-RK-3. Next base: position 107,416 of record CAVSXH010000016.1, read on the forward strand.
GAGCGCGACGCGATATCTCAGATCGGGGCGATCTTTCGGCCAGACGAACGGCAGAAGCCGTGCAAGCACCGTAAAGACGCCGGCATTCTTTTCATGTGCGCCATCGTAAAAGGACGCAGCTGATCGTTTGGTGGTTTGCCGCAAATGCGTCTCGTCTGGGTGGTGGGCGCGCGGGGAGCGCGTGCCATGCGCGCTATTCAGCAAGGAACATGAGGGTTACGCATCAATTGCGCAAGGCTGTCATTCGCAACCCGCTGATTTTACAGCCAATCCTGCAGGATCGGGATCAGCGGCAGATCGGCCGGCGGCATCGGGTAGTCGCGCAGGCGGTTGCCGCGCACCCAGGCAAGCGCCTGGCCCTCATGCGGCGTGATCTCGCCCTCCCAGCGCCGGCAGGCAAAAAGCGGCATCAGCAGATGGAAGCTCTCATAGGAATGGCTGGCGAAGGTCAGTGGTGCGATGCAGGGCGCGCGCAGCGAGATGCCGAGTTCTTCGCGGATTTCGCGGATCAGCGCGGCTTCCGGCGTTTCGCCCGGCTCCACCTTGCCGCCGGGAAACTCCCACAGCCCAGCCATCGGCTTGCCCTCCGGCCGCTGGGCGAGCAGCACCCGCCCATCCTCATCGATGAGGGCGACGGCGGCGACGAGGACGAGCTTGACCGGAGGCAGATTTTGCCGATTCATGACTGCCCGAGCGACCAGCTCCATGGCGCGTTCCAATGCGGCGCGCGGGCTTGTCAGCGGTATGCCGTGCTGTGCGTCCAGTGCCGCGCCTGCCATCGAGGCTTGCGCGAAGGCGACGACATCCGCACCGCCATCATATGCGGCGTTCGCCGCATCAGCGAGCAGCAGGTAATACTGAGCGATGTTGCCGTCCTTGAAAGCCTCCCAGGCGCCCGGCACCAGCCACACATCGATCTGAGGTCGGGTCCCCATGCGAGCGGCGGCCGCGTCCGAACAAGCTCCGTCGTCGAGATACGACCGTCGTTTCAACGGCGCACAGGACGACGAGATGCGGCCTTGCGCAACGGCAAGGTCCGCCAATGCGGCATCGGCCCGCAGCCAGGGCACGCCGCGCTCCGGCGCCAGATCGACGGCCGGGCCGAGCGTCGAACAGGTGAGTATCACCGCATCCACTTCGCGTTCCAGCTCGCGCAGCGCCCAGATGGTCTCCGCAGCGATCGCTGCCGTCAAGCCCGCCTTCGCGCTCGGTTGCCTCCAGCAGGTCGGGCCGCACATGATGCACAAGCTCGATATCCAGCCCATCGCGCGCGGCGTTGAACATCGCCACATTGCTCTCAGCCGTGTGCAGGCAGCCGACGCGCATCGGCATGACCCTAGAGCCTTCCGTTCCGATTGAATCGGAACGGGGCTCTACTCCTTTGTTTTATCGCATTTCTCGACGCAAACCGGTATCCACTTTGCTGGGAAATGCTCTAACTGCGATAGCTGCCGTTGATGTCGATATAGCCATGTGTCAGGTCGCAGCCCCAGACGGTCGCCCTGCCCGGTCCGCCGACACCCGCATCGGTGCGGATGACGATTTCGCGTTCTTCATATAGGCGCTGGCCGCAGCCTCGCTGTAATCCGGGCTGCGCATGCCGTCCTTCGCCAGCAGCAGGTCGCCGAACCAGATGCATAGTCGGTCGCGGTCTGCGGCCTCGCCGGCCTTGCCGACGGCCATCACCACGCGGCCCCAATTGGCGTCCTCGCCCGCGATGGCGGTCTTCACCAGCGGCGAATTGGCGATCGACATCGCGATGCGCTTGGCCGCCGCGTCGGTCTCGGCGCCCTCCACATGGACGGTGATGAACTTGGTAATGCCCTCGCCATCCTTCACGACCTGCATTGCGAGGTCGCGCATGAGATCGCATAGCGCCTCGGAGAATCGGCCGAGCGCGGGATCGTCCGCCTTCTCGATCCAGGCGCCGCCCTTGCCCGCACTGCCGGTGGCGAAGGCCAGCAGCGTGTCGCTGGTCGATGTGTCGCTATCGACGGTGATGGCGTTGAAGGTGGTCTCGACATGGCGGCTGAGCAGCGCCTGCAGCGCGGGCGCGGCAATGCGCGCGTCGGTGAAGATGAAGGCCAGCATAGTCGCCATGTCGGGTGCGATCATGCCGGAGCCCTTGGCAATGCCGTTCAGCGTCACGGCCACGCCGCCGATCTCCGTCATCCGCGAGGCGAGTTTTGGAAAGGTATCCGTCGTCATGATCGTGCGGGCGGCTTCGGCAAAGCCGGCCTGGACCGCTTCGGCGGCGAGCCGTTCCAGCACGCCTTCGAATTTGCCGGGTGGGATCGGCTCGCCGATGACCCCGGTAGACGCGAGGAAGACTTCCTCCGGCCGGCAAGCCGCGACGCTGGCCGCCAGTGAGGCCGTGGTTTCAACCGTTTCCCAGCCTCGCAAGCCAGTAAAGGCATTGGCGTTGCCGGAATTCACCACAAGCGCCCGCGCCCGGCCATGCGCCAATTGCCGCCTGCACCAGTCGACCGGAGCCGAAGACGTCTTCGAGCGTGTCAGAACGCCCGCCGCCTGCGTGCCGTCCGGCAGAAGCACCAGCAGCACGTCTTTGCGGTTCTTGTAACGGATGCCGGCTTCGGCGGCAGCCAGCTTTACACCCGTCAATGGGGGAAGGCTCGCGAAGGTTTCAGGCGCGAATGGCGATGGCTTCACGAGGCTTCCCTTTTTGGATTACTTCTTCTCGGGTTCGGGCTGCGCGGGCCCGGCCGGCGCGGCGGCCTCGGCTTCGATCGCCTTCTTGAGATCCGCATCGACGATCTCGATCTTGCCGTTCTTGCGCAGGTCCAGAACCGTCGCCTGCAGCTTGTTCTGGACGAGGGAGGCCGGTAATCTGGTCCTTGACCTCCTCGAAGGCCGGCGGCTGACGGTTGCGCTTATCTTCGACCTTGATGATGTGCCAGCCGAACTCGCTCTGTACCGGGGTGGAAAGCTTGCCCTTCTCCAGCGAGAAGGCGGCGTCATCGAACGCCTTCACCATCTGGCCGCGCGAGAAATAGCCTAGATCGCCGCCGCCCTGGCCACCGCGATCCTGCGAATATTTCTTCGCGGTTTCGGCGAAGTCGGCGCCGCCCGTGAGTTCCTGGGCTACTTTCTTGGCTTCGTCCTCGGTCTTCACGAGAATATGGCGGGCGCGCACTTCCTCTTGCGCCGGCAGGCCTTTTACGCGCTCCTCATAGAGCGACTTGGCTTCGGATTCCGGCACTGAATCGCGGACCTGCTTCTCGAAATAGGCATCGCGAAGCGCGCGCAGGCGGTAATATTTCATCCGCCCTTCGAACTCGGCGCCTTCGGCAAGCTTGGCCTTTTCGGCGCTATCCGCCATCAAATGGGCCTCGATGAGGTATTCGGTGAGCACGCGGCGACGGCTTTCGGTCGGCACGCCTGCAAGCTCCGAACCGATCTCGGCTTCGGCGAAACTCAGCTCCGCTTCTGTGATAGGCTGGCCATTCACTTTGGCGACAACGGTATCTGGCGCGGCCCATGCTGGAGCGGCGAAGATTGCGGCCGCGAAAAGCAGCGCGGCTGATGCTGTACGTTTCACTGGTGATCCTCTTGTTTCAATTCGTTTTTGGGATGGCTGAACTATGGGCCAGAAGAATGTGCTCTGGATGGGGCAGTATGTTGGACACTTCTTTAGCGCCCCTCGGCGCCTGGCGCAAAGAGTTCATATGGTTAATGCGAAATCCGATGGACGGATTCCGCCGCGAAAGGCGCGCGTTGAAGCGTGCGAAGGCGCGCGTTGACATCGTGCGAAGGCGCGCGTTGACAAGGATATCGCCCACTCTTATCTCTGCTTTGCGATTTGTCCGGCGCTGGCGCGGAGCCATGCCTTCGCGTATTGAATGACCCTCGAAGATCATCGTTCCCCAAACCAGTGGATGACGATCATGCGGACGCCGGTTATTCAAGGAGCCGGAGTTCGGTAATTTTCCGCCAGCGCGCGAAACGGGCGGCTGGTCGAGGTGAGGCATTGCAATGGTATCTTTGGCGACGCTGGCAAGTAAATTTTTCGGCACATCCAATGAGCGGCGGCTCAAGGTTTACGATGCACGCGTCGCCGCAATCAATGCGCTGGAGCCGGAAATCGTCGCCCTCTCCGACGATGCCCTGCGCGCCAGAACCGCCGAGTTCCGCAAGCAATTCCAGGACGGCAAGTCGCTCGACGATCTTCTGGTACCCGCCTTCGCGACCGTGCGCGAGGCGGCGAAGCGTACGCTCGGACAACGCCATTACGATGTGCAGCTTGTCGGCGGCATGGTGCTCCATAACGGAAAGATCGCCGAAATGAAGACCGGCGAGGGCAAGACACTGGTCGCGACGCTTGCTGTCTATTTGAACGCGCTCGCCGGGCGCGGCGTGCATGTGGTGACGGTGAACGACTATCTGGCCCGCCGCGACGCGGAGTGGATGGGCGAGATCTACAAGTTCCTCGGCATGTCGGTGGGGGTCATCCTGCACGAGTTGGACGATGACCAGCGCCGTGCCGCCTATGGCTGCGACATCACCTACGGCACCAACAACGAATATGGCTTCGATTATCTCCGCGACAATATGAAGTATTCAACCGCCGAAATGGTGCAGTTCGGCGGGCGCGATCCCGACCATTCCGGTCATGCCTATGGGATCGTCGACGAAGTGGACTCGATTCTCATCGACGAAGCGCGCACGCCACTGATCATTTCCGGCCCGGTCGAGGACCGGGCGCATCTTTACAACGCGATCAACACCATCATCCCTGAATTGTCCGCCGCGGATTTCGAGCTGGACGAGAAGCAGCGGACAGTCCACCTGACCGAAGCCGGCAATGAGCATGTGGAGCAGCTGCTGCGGGGCCGCGAAGTGCTCAGCGAGAAGGCCACGCTCTACGATATCGAGAATGTCTCGCTGGTTCATCATGTGAACTCGGCGCTCAAGGCGCATAAGCTGTTCCTGCGCGACCGCGACTACATCGTCCATAAGGGCGGGGTGGTCATCATCGACGAATTCACCGGCCGCATGATGGAAGGCCGGCGCTATTCGGAAGGTTTGCATCAGGCGCTTGAAGCGAAAGAGCATGTCGCCATCCAGCCGGAAAACCAGACGCTCGCCTCGATCACATTCCAGAATTATTTCCGCCTTTACGACAAGCTCGCCGGCATGACCGGCACCGCGCTGACCGAAGCCGGCGAATTCGGCGACATCTACCGGCTCGACGTGCTGGAGGTGCCGACCAACCGGCCGATGATCCGTCAGGATCATCATGACGAGGTCTATCGCACCGCCCGCGAGAAGAACGCTGCGATCATCGAGGCTATCAAGGATTGCCGCGAGCGCGGCCAGCCGATCCTCGTCGGCACCACGTCGATTGAAAAGTCCGAGAAGCTGGCGGAGGAATTGAAGGCGCAGAAGATCGCGCATCAAGTGCTGAATGCGCGCTATCACGAGCAGGAAGCCTACATCATCGCCCAGGCCGGCGTTCCCGGCGCCGTCACGATCGCCACCAATATGGCCGGCCGCGGCACCGATATTCAGCTTGGCGGCAATCTGGATATGCGGGTGAAAAACTGGCTCGCCGCCCAGCAGGAGAAGGGCAACACTCCGGACGAAGCGCAGATCGAGGCGCAGCGCAAGGTGATCCTCGCCGAAATCGCCGAGAAGAAGGAAGTGGCCCTTAAGGCGGGCGGTCTCTACGTGATCGGCACGGAGCGGCATGAATCCCGGCGCATCGACAATCAGCTGCGCGGCCGGTCCGGCCGCCAGGGCGACCCTGGCGACAGCAAATTCTTCCTCTCGCTCGAAGACGACCTGATGCGCATTTTCGGCTCGGAACGGATGGACGGCATGCTGCGCCGCCTGGGCCTCCAGGAGGGTGAGGCGATCATCCATCCCTGGATCAACCGTGCGCTCGAAAAGGCCCAGCAGAAGGTCGAGGCGCGCAATTTCGAGATGCGCAAGAACATCCTTAAATATGACGACGTGATGAATGACCAGCGCAAGGTCATTTTCGAACAGCGCATCGAGCTGATGCACAAGGAAGAAGTGGGCGAGACGGTCGCCGATATGCGCCGCGAGTCCGTCGAGGAGCTTGTCGGCAACCATATCTTGCCAAACGCCTATGCCGAGCAGTGGGACACGCAAGGGCTGCAGGATGCGGTGACAGCGGTTTTCGCGCTCGATCTGCCGATCATCGAGTGGTCGAAGGAAGAAGGCATCGCCGATGAGGAGATCCGCGAGCGGATCACGGAAAAGGTCGACGCCGCAGCCGCCCGCAAAGCCGCCGAGCTCGGCCCCGATCTCATGCGCCAGATCGAGAAGGGCGTACTGCTGCAGACGCTCGACCAGCTCTGGCGCGAGCATCTGATCATGCTCGAACATCTCCGCCAGGCTGTGGGCCTCCGCGGCTACGCCCAGCGCGATCCGCTGAACGAATATAAGAGCGAGTCCTTCACGCTTTTCGAGGCGATGCTCGCACGCCTGCGCGTGGCGGTGACGGAACAGCTCATGCATGTCCAACTCGCTCCCAATCAGGGCTTCGAGATGGAGATGGAAGCCTTGCCGGAGATGTACGGCTCGCATGTCAACCCGATGACGGGCGAGGACGAGTTCGAGATGGCCCAGGCGGCGACCGGCACGGACGGTCCGCCGCCGCGCAAATCCCGTTCAGGCGGCGGCGGACCCGCTCCTGTCCGCAGTCGCGGCGCCCAGGCCGCTGCCGATCCCAACGATCCAAGCACATGGGGCAAGGTGTCGCGCAACGCGCCATGTCCCTGCGGCTCGGGGAAGAAATTCAAACATTGCCACGGCGCACTCGTGGCTTAGCGGTGGCCGTCGCTGGATTTGATACACACGTTGAGACCACGCCCGTCAGCGGCCGTGGCCTGCCAAGCGACAGATGTGCCATTGGCGGAAGAATAGTTGTCACTGGCTAATCCATCCCCATCAGCAGCTCGGCATCGCCGCCGGCCGCGGCCGTATTCACCGTCACGGTTTGCTCCGACGCGAAGCGCGGCAGATAATGCGGACCGCCGGCTTTCGGTCCGGTGCCGGACAGGCCGCTGCCGCCGAATGGTTGTACGCCAACCACCGCGCCGATCATGTTGCGGTTCACATAGACATTGCCCGAGCTTAGGGCTCGCGCGATCCGCTCGGCGGTTTCGGTAATGCGGGAGTGGACGCCGAGCGTCAGGCCGTAGCCGGTCGCCTCGATCGCGGCGAGGACGTCGCCAAGCCCTTCCGCCCGGTAGCGCGCCACATGCAGGATCGGGCCGAATATTTCCTCACGCAGGGAGCGCGGGTCCGCCAGCTCGACGATATGAGGGGCGACGAAATACCCGTCCGCCGGTGCATCGCCGGCATAGAGGACGCGCCCGGAATTGGAGGCGCGGACGGACGCGATGTAGCCCTCAAGCTTGGTCTTGGCCTCTGCGTCGATGACCGGGCCGACATGGGTGGCCGGGTTACGCGGGTCGCCGATCGACAGTTCGCGTGCCGCGCCGGCGATCATCTCGATCATGCGGTCGGCGACGTCTTCCTGCACGCAGAGCAGCCGTAAGGCCGAGCAGCGCTGGCCCGCCGAGCGGAAGGCAGACGTCACAACGTCGTCGGCAACCTGTTCAGGCAAGGCGGTGGCATCGGCAATCATCGTGTTGATGCCGCCGGTTTCGGCGATCAGCGGCACGATCGGGCCGTCCTTTGCGGCTAGCGCGCGGTTGATGAGGCGCGCAACTTCGGTGGAGCCGGTGAAGGCAACGCCGGCCACACGCGGATCCTCGACGAGCGCCGCGCCGACACGGCCATCTCCCAGCGCCAGATGCAGCGCGCCCGGCGGCACACCCGCCCGATGCAACAGCTTGACCGCCTCGTAAGCGATCAGGGGCGTCTGCTCGGCTGGCTTGGCCACGACGCTGTTGCCCGCCATCAGTGCAGCCGCGATCTGGCCGGTGAAGATGGCGAGCGGGAAATTCCACGGCGAGATGCAGAGAAATACGCCGCGCGCGCGCATCCGCAGCACGTTTGACTCGCCCGTCGGCCCGGGCAGCTTCTGGCCGTCGCCGAACAGCTTGCGCCCCTCGGCGGCGTAATAGCGGCAGAAATCGACTGCCTCGCGCAGCTCCGAGACGGCATCGTCGAGCGTGCGCCCCCCTTCCATCTGGATCAGATGAATGAAGAGGCCGCGATCGGCTTCCAGCAGATCGGCGGCGCGGTCCAGAATGCCGGCGCGCTTCACGGCCCGCATTGCCGACCAACTGTCAAAACCTGCCTGAGCCGCCTGCATGACCGCTCCCGTGCCATGCGGGCCGAGCTCAGCGATCTGGCCGATCACAGTTTTTGCGTCGATCGGGGTTATTGCAGGGCGACGCGCTCCGCCCAGCGGCACGCCATCGACAAGCGACGCCGCAGTGATTTTCACCTCGCGATGGCGGTCCACATCCGCAAGCAGCCCGGCCAGCGCCGACCGGTCGCCGAACTCCACGCCTTGCGAATTGTGGCGGGACGGGCCGTAAAGCAGCGGCGGGACGGGGATCGCCGCATGGCGCGCCTGCTCCACCGAGCCGAGAATTTCCGCGGGATGGCGCAGCAATTCCTCCACAGGCACCGCCGGATCGGCGGCGGCGGATACGAAGGACGAGTTGGCCCCATTTTCCAGAAGCCGCCGCACGAGGTAGGCGAGCAGATCGCGGTGCCCGCCAACGGGCGCGTAGATGCGGCAGGCGACGCCAGGCTCCTTCTCGCGCAACCGGGCGTAGAGCGCCTCGCCCATGCCGTGCAGACGCTGGAACTCATAGTCTCCGCCGCGTCCGGCCTGTTCCAGCACGGTGGCGACGGTCAGCGCGTTGTGTGTCGCGAATTGCGGGAAAATGCGCGGCCGCAGCGCCAGCAGCTGACCAGCGCAGGCGATGTAATTCAGGTCGGTGACGCATTTGCGCGTGAAAACCGGGTAGTCGGCGAGGCCACGTTCCTGGGCGCGCTTGATCTCGGTGTCCCAATAGGCGCCCTTGACCAGCCGGATCATCATCCGCCTGCCAAGGCTCTCGGCAAGTTCGCCGGTCCAGGCGATCACTGCGCCAGCTCTCTTCTGATAGGCCTGAACCGCGAGGCCAAAGCCGTCCCAGCCACTGAGCGACGGATCGGCGAAGGTTGCGCCGATCACATCCAGCGAGATCTCCAGCCGGTCGGCCTCTTCCGCGTCGATGGTGAAGTTCAGATTGTAGTCCCTGGCCTTGCGCGCCAGCTCGAGCACAAGCGGCACTAATTCGCGCATGACGCGCTCGCGGCTCACCGCCTCGAAGCGCGGATACAGCGCCGACAGCTTTACCGAGATGCCGGGCCGCTCCGGTAGGGGCCGGTTGCCCGCCGCGCCGCCGATCGCCTCTATCGCGTCGGCATAGGAGGCGAAATAGCGCTCCGCGTCAGCGGCGGTGCGGGCGCCCTCGCCCAGCATGTCGAAGGAGTAGCGGGTAAGGCCGCCAGAGCCGGAGCGTGCGCGGTCCAGCGCGTCATCGATGGTCTGGCCGAGCACGAAATGATTGCCGAGCACACGCATCGCCTGGCGCGTGGCGGTGCGCAGGGTGGGCAGGCCGATCCGTTTGGCGAGCTGACCTATAATGGTGTCCGGCGTTTCGCCCGGCCGGATGATGCGCGCCGACAGCCCCAGCGCCCAGGCCGAAGCGTTGACCAGCAGCGCGCTGGACTTCGCTTCATGATGGACGAAATCGCCCTGGCCGAGCTTGTCCTCGATCAGCCGATCGGCGGTGGCGCTGTCAGGCACGCGCAGCAGCGCTTCGGCGAGCACCATGAGCGCCAGCCCTTCGCGCGTTGACAGCGCATATTCCCGCAGCATCTCCTCGACGCCGCCGAAGCCGCTGCTTGTGCCGCGGATGGCGGTGACGAGATCGCGCGCCCGCGCTTCGACGGCGGCGTTGCGCAGTTGCGACGGACCGGCCCCCTCGATCAGCCTTCGCGCAAGCTCGACATCGTCAGGGGCATACGCCGCTTCAAATTCGGGCAATGTTTGCTGCGCTGTCATTTTAGAGCCTCATGGTTCGTATGGCACCAATCTAGGCTCCCGGGGCTTCTTGGACCTTTCCGCCTAGATCGAATTCACCCGATGGCCGCCATCCACCGAAACGATGCTGCTGGTCATATAGGAACCGGCGTCCGACAAAAGCAGCAGCATGGCGCCGGTGAGCTCGTGATGTTCGCCGACACGGCCCATCGGGATGCGCCCCGTGATCTTTCGTCCAGCTTCGGTAGCGAGGAAGGCGCGGTTGATATCGGTCTCGAAATAACCCGGCGCCAGCGCGTTCACGCGGATGCGGTGCTCGGCCCATTCAAGTGCCATTTGCTGTGTGAGCTGGACCACGGCCGCCTTGGACACGGCATAGGCCGTATTGCCCGCGCTCTGCCGGAAGGAGAGCAGCGAGCCGATGTTGACGATGCTGCCTCCCTTGCCCCGCGAGACCATGTGGTGCGCGACCTCCGTGCCGACCGCCCAGACGCCCGTCAGATTGGTGGCCATGGTCGTGTTCCAGCCCGCTTCGTCGCGATCCAGGAGCGGTGATCGGCGCGCAATGCCTGAGTTGTTGATCAGCCCATCCAGGCCGCCGGTAAGGCGCACCGCTTCGGCGACGCCCGCCCGCACCGAGGCCATGTCCGTCACATCCATGGGGACGGCGTAGGCCGTGCCGCCTTTGCCCTTGATCTCCGCAACCAACTCGCCGAGCGCGTCCGACGCGCCGAGCGGCTCCGACGATCGTCGCGCCGGCCTCGGCCATAGTTGTCGCGAAATGGCGTCCCAGACCGCTCGAAGCCCCTGTTACGAGGATGGCTTTGCCGGCAAGGCTGAAGAGATTATCCAAGGTTTCCTCCATTTATGACTTTGTGGCGAGGGGCGTCCGTCACCATCCTCTGCGTAGACAGATTAAAGCGACCGCGCCTGATCGCGCAGCACGAATTTCTGAATCTTGCCTGTCGCGGTCTTCGGCAGCGGGCCGAAAATGATGGTTTTCGGGATCTTGTAGCCAGCCATGTTCTGACGGCAATAGGCGATGATGTCTTCGACGCTCGCTTTCCCCTCGGCATCGGGCTTTAGCGTGACGAAGGCGCAAGGGGTTTCGCCCCATTTGTCGTCGGGCCTCGCAACGACCGCGGCCTCCATCACTTGTGGGTGGCTGTAAAGCACCTCTTCGATCTCCAGCGAGGCGATATTCTCGCCGCCCGAGATGATGATGTCCTTGGCGCGGTCCTTCATCTCGATATAGCCGTCCGGATGCTTGACGCCGAGATCGCCACTATGCAGCCAGCCATTGCGCAGCGTGTGGTCGGTGGTGGCTTCGTCCTTGAGATAGCCGCGCATGATCGTGTTGGAGCGCATCACCACTTCGCCGATGCTGACGCCGTCAGCGGGCAGGATTTCGTCCGTCTCGCGATCTACCACGTCGGCGTCGGAATGGGTGACGATCGGCACGCCCTGCCGAGCCATCTTCGCGGCGCGCTCCTGAAGCGGGAGGTCTTTCCACTCCTCTTGGAAGGCGCAGAAGGTCGATGGGCCATAGCTTTCGGTCATGCCGTAAAGATGGGTGACGTTGAAGCCCATTTCCTCCATCTGGGCGATCACCGCGCTTGCCGGAGCAGCGCCGCCCGTCGCCACCTGGACAACGCCGTGGCTGAAACGGCGCTTTGCCTCTTGGGGTGCGTGGATCAAGCCGGACAGGATCACCGGCGCGCCGCAAATATGGGTAACCCGCTCTTCATCGATCAGCTTGAACACCAGCGCCGGATCGAACTGCCGCAGGCAAATATGTTGCGCGCTGAGAGCCGTCACCGCCCAGCTATAGGTCCAGCCGTTGCAGTGGAACAGCGGCAGCGTCCAGAGATAGACGCTTTCCGGCGTCAGCGCGAAAGTGAGCGCCGAGCCCAGCGCGTTCAGATAGGCGCCGCGATGGTGATAGACGACGCCTTTCGGATTGCCGGTCGTGCCGCTGGTGTAGTTGACCGAAATCGCATCCCATTCGTCCTGCGGCAGGGTGAACGGGCGAGTTGCGTCGCCTTGCGCGAGCAGCGCCTCATATTCGATCTCACCGAGGCCGGTGGGCCCCGTGCCGAGATCGTCGATCTCGATGACGCGCGGCCGTTCGCGAACACGCGCGACGGCTTCCCTGGCCACTTCGGTAAAGGCCGTATCGACAAGGAAGATTTTGCTCTCGGCGTGGTCGAGCGTATAGGCGATGGTCGCGGCGTCCAGGCGGATGTTGATCGTGTTCAGCACCGCTCCGGACCCAGGCACGCCGAAATGCGCTTCGATCATCGCCGGCGTGTTGGGCGACAGAATGGACACCACCTCGCCATAACCCACGCCCATGCGCTCGAGCCCCGAGGCCAGCGCACGGGCGCGATTGTAAACCTCGCCCCAGCTCAGCCGTCGTGTGCCATGCAAAATGCCAAGCTTCTGGGGATAGATTGTCGCGGTCCGGCGCAGAAACTCCAGAGGAGTCAGTGGCACGTAATTGGCTGTCCGCTTCTGCAGTCCCGCCGATAGGTTGATGTTGCCCACTTCACGGTCCTCCTCGCGGAGCGGGACGCGTCCCGCCGCCTTTGATCTCCATATTTCACGCAATGCGCGCGCCTTCACAAGGGGAAGCCGCGCCTGTGCCTGCCCGTTGCCCAACCGCCCCATTTTCCGGCAGGCGTCCGCCTAGCAAATAGGCAATGCACCGACTGGTTAGGAATGTAGGCACTCGCAGCGGGCCGTATTCGACTTGTTTCCTGCATGGCCGTGCCTTCCCCAAAGCCCCGGCCGAGTGCATGGCACGCGGTTTGCATTCGGGGGTCTGCACATCCAACAAGGAAGCGGAGCATCGTTAATGTACAGAAGCAGGCTCGCGTTGAAGACCTGGGCGGCAGCAGCCGCCATCGCCGGCGTTTCGCTGTTTACGCAGCAGGCCAGCGCGCAGGACACTATTAAGGTCGGTATCCTGCATTCACTCTCCGGCACCATGGCGATCAGCGAGACGACCCTCAAGGATGTCATGCTGATGCTCATCGAGGAGCAGAACAAGAAAGGCGGCCTCCTCGGCAAGAAGCTTGAAGCCGTCGTCGTCGATCCCGCTTCCAATTGGCCGCTATTTGCGGAAAAAGCCCGCCAGCTCATCAGCCAGGACAAGGTCGCCGCGACCTTTGGCTGCTGGACGTCCGTGTCACGCAAATCCGTGCTGCCGGTGTTCGAGGAGCTGGACAGCCTGCTGTTCTACCCCGTCCAATATGAGGGTGAGGAGAGTTCCAAGAACGTCTTCTACACCGGCGCCGCCCCCAACCAGCAGGCCATCCCCGCCGTCGACTATCTGATGGCGACCGAGAAGGTGAAGCGCTGGGTGCTCGCGGGCACGGACTATGTGTATCCCCGCACGACCAATAAAATCCTGGAGGCCTATCTGAAGGCCAAGGGTGTAGCTGCCGAAGACATCATGATCAACTACACGCCGTTCGGCCATTCCGACTGGCAGTCGATCGTGTCTGAGGTCAAGAAATTCGGGTCCGCCGGCAAGAAGACCGCCGTCGTATCGACCATCAACGGCGACGCCAACGTGCCGTTCTACAAAGAACTCGGCAACCAGGGCGTGAAGGCGACCGACATTCCCGTCGTGGCGTTCTCGGTGGGTGAGGAAGAACTTGCCGGTGTCGACACCAAGCCGCTAATTGGGCATCTTGCCGCCTGGAACTACTTCCAGAGCGTCAAGGATCCTGTCAACACCGCTTTCATCGAGAAGTGGAAGGCCTTTACGAAGAATCCGAAGCGCGTGTCCAACGATCCGATGGAAGCGCATGTGATCGGGTTTGCCATGTGGATCAAGGCCGTGGAGAAGGCCGGAACCACCGATCCTGACGCCGTCATCGACGCCATCGTCGGTGTGTCCGTGCCGAACCTTTCGGGCGGCTATTCGACGATGATGCCGAACCATCACATCACCAAGCCGGTGCTGATCGGCGAAATCCAGGGCGACGGTCAGTTCGAGACTGTCTGGCAGACCCCCGGCCTCGTCGTCGGCGACGAATGGTCGGATTTTCTGCCCGACTCGAAGGATCTGATCTCCGATTGGCGCAAGCCCATGTCCTGCGGCAACTTCAATACGAAGAGCGGCAAGTGCAGCGGCAAATCCAGCTGATGCATAGCTGATACGAGGGCCGCGGGGCTCCCCTGTTCGCCCCGGCCCTCGACGACGCAGATTTCCGCCCTCACCCGGCGGCATCGCCGCCGCATGCGGCTGAGCGGGCGTAAGACGAAAATAGATGCGGGAATGCCGATGCAACGCGCCGCCTTTCTTCTCCTTTTGGCGCTGGCCCTCTTCGCGCCGCGCGCGGCCTTCGCACAGGACATCGAGGCGACCATCAACGCGCTCAGCAAGGGCGATTACAACGATCGCGCCAAAGCTGCGACGGCCCTGGCCCAGACCGGCGACGCACGGGCGGTCGCCGTCCTGAAAGCGCTCGGCGACCGCGACCTCTATATTCGCAAATCCGACCAGAAGGTCTTCATCGCCCGCACATCCGGCAGTGCATACCAACTCACCGACCCGATGACCGGCCAGGATGCGGGCCAAGCGTCCAGCGCCGAACTCGACGGCGTAAAAGTGAACAACGCCCTTCGCCGCACTCTTGAGGCGCTGCTCGGCAGCCTCACCCTCCTCAACGCCGATCCGGCGATCCGGGCCAGCGCCGCGGCCTCGCTGTTCAACCAGCCCGCGGCGGATGCCTTGGACACGCTCGACGCCGCCATTGCCAGGGAAGCCGACGCAGGCGTGAAGAAGCTGATGGTGGAGGCGCGCGCGGCATCCATTCTGAAGAGCGACCGCCCCGACGCGGAAAAGCTTGCCGCGGTCGAAGTGCTCGCTGCGCGCGGTGACCAGGATTCGCTGAGCCTGCTGCAAAACCTTGAAGCCACGGCACAGGGCGATCTGAAAAACGCCGCCGCCGACGGCATCGCCGCCATATCCCGCGTCCTCGCCCTTTGGAACAACGTGCAAAATCTCTGGTACGGCGTTTCGCTGGGCTCGGTGCTGCTGCTCGCCGCCATCGGGCTCGCCATCACCTTCGGGGTGATGGGCGTCATCAACATGGCGCATGGCGAGATGGTGATGATCGGCGCCTACACGACCTATTTCGTCCAGGAGGTGTTCCGCGCCAATTTCCCGGGCGCCTTCGACTATTCGCTATTCGTCGCGCTGCCGGCAGCCTTCCTGATCGCGGGGCTGATCGGCATCGGACTGGAACGCGGCATCATCCGCTTTCTCTATGGACGCCCGCTCGAAACGCTGCTGGCCACCTGGGGGCTGAGCCTCATTCTGCAGCAAACCGTCCGCTCGATCTTCGGTCCCTCCAACCGCGAAGTCGGCACGCCGTCCTGGATGAGCGGCACCGTGGAAATCACCCACGGCCTGACGCTTACTTCGAACCGCATCGCCATCGTCGCCTTCGCCGCCATGGTGTTCGTCGCGCTGATCCTCGTCATGCGCTACACCACCTTCGGGCTGCAAATGCGCGCCGTGACGCAAAACCGCGCCATGGCGAATTCGGTGGGTATTCGCTCCGGCTGGGTGGATGCCATGACCTTCGGCCTCGGCTCGGCGATCGCCGGCGTCGCGGGCGTGGCGCTCAGCCAGATCGACAATGTGTCGCCCAATCTCGGCCAGTCCTACATCATCAATTCGTTCCTCGTCGTGGTGTTTGGCGGCGTAGGTAACCTGTGGGGTACACTTGTCGGGGCATTGTCGCTCGGAATTCTCAACAAGTTTCTGGAGCCCTGGGCGGGCGCCGTGCTCGGCAAGATCCTTATTCTTGTGATGGTCATCCTGTTCATACAAAGACGGCCGCGCGGGCTATTCGCGCTCAAGGGCCGCGCGGTGGAGGCATAGAGCATGGAAACGAGCCGCACACCGCTTTTCGGCATTCCCGATGGGCAGCGGGGACTGGATTTTCCTTACCGTGCTTGCCGCCGTCACGATCGCCGTGCCTGTGCTGAACCTCACCACCGACCCAGGCGGCGCATTGCATGTGCCAACCTACATGGTCGCGCTGCTCGGCAAATATCTTTGTTATGCGCTGCTTGCGGTCGCCGTCGATCTGGTCTGGGGCTATTGCGGCATCCTTTCCCTCGGCCATGGCGCGTTTTTCGCGCTTGGCGGCTACGCCATGGGCATGTATCTGATGCGCGAAATCGGCGGGCGCGGCGTTTACGGCAATCCCGACCTGCCGGACTTCATGGTCTTCCTGAACTGGAAGGAGTTGCCCTGGTTCTGGTACGGCTTCGACATCTTTCCCTTAGCGATGTTGATGGTTGTTCTGGTGCCGGGGCTGCTGGCCCTCGTCTTCGGCTGGTTCGCCTTCCGCTCGCGCGTGACAGGGGTCTACCTGTCCATCATCACCCAGGCGCTGACCTTCGCGCTGATGCTCGCCTTCTTCCGCAACAATATGGGTTTCGGCGGCAATAACGGCCTCACCGACTTCAAGGACCTGCTCGGCTTCAATCTGCAATCCGACGCGATGCGCGCCTCCCTGTTCGCAGCTTCCGGCATTGCATTGGGCCTGGGCTTCCTGGTCTGCCGGTTCATCGTCACATCGAAGCTGGGGCGGGTCGTCACCGCCATACGCGATGCGGAGAGCCGGACGCGCTTCATCGGCTACCGGGTCGAGCATTATAAGCTGTTCGTCTTCGTCGTCTCGGCGGTTCTGGCGGGGATAGCGGGCGCACTCTATGTGCCGCAGGTCGGCATCATCAATCCGAGCGAGTTCTCGCCCGCCAATTCCATCGAGATCGTCATCTGGGTGGCACTGGGCGGACGCGGCACGCTTTACGGCGCGGCGCTCGGCGCGGTGGCGGTCAATTTCGCCAAGAGCTATTTCACCGGGGCCATTCCCGATTTCTGGCTGTTCGCGCTGGGCGGGCTGTTCATCTTCGTCACGATTTTTATGCCTAAGGGCATCGTCGGCGCGGTCCGCAGCGGTCTGCTCAGCGGAAGGGGCGCCATGACGCGAAAGCGCGACACCGTCCCTTCCGCCGAATTCGCCGGCAGTCCGGGGGAGTGAGATGAACGAAGAGCCAACCAGAATCGCCGCCAAGGAGACGCTGCTCTATCTCGACGGCGTCAGCGTCAGCTTCGATGGCTTCAAGGCGCTCAATAAGCTGAGCCTTTATGTGACGGCCGGCGAGATGCGCGCCATCATCGGCCCGAACGGCGCCGGCAAGACGACCATGATGGACGTCATCACCGGCAAGACGAGGCCGGACACCGGCGAAGTGCTGTTTCGCGGCGATGTCGACCTCACCCAGCGCGACGAGGCTGACATCGCTCGCCTCGGCATCGGACGCAAATTCCAGAAGCCGACCGTATTTCGAGGGCCATACAGTCTATCACAATCTGGAACTGGCGCTGAAAGCGCCGCGCGGCATTTTCGATACGCTTTTCGCCGCGCTGAAGGGCGAGCAGGCCGCGCGGATCGCGGAAACGTTGCAGATCATCGGCCTTACCGCCGAACAGGACCGGCTCGCGGGCGCGCTGTCCCACGGCCAGAAGCAATGGCTGGAGATCGGCATGCTGCTGATGCAGGAGCCCGATCTGCTGCTTGTCGACGAACCGGTCGCCGGCATGACCGACGCCGAAACCGAACGCACCGCCGATCTGCTTCGCCACATCGCCGAGACCCGTTCGGTGATCGTCGTCGAGCACGATATGGAATTCGTGCGCGCGCTCGGCGTCCGGGTGACGGTACTGCATGAGGGAAGCGTCCTGTCGGAAGGGTCGCTGGAGAAGGTCCAGAACGATCAGAAGGTCATCGAAGTCTATTTAGGGCGGTGAGCGATGCTTGAAGCGCGGGATGTCAGTGTTTATTACGGCGCCAGCCAGGCGCTACGCGGCGTGTCGCTGACGGCCGAGATCGGCCAGGTCACCTGCGTGCTTGGCCGCAACGGCGTCGGCAAGACGACGCTGATCCGCGCCATGGTCGGCCAGCAGCCGGTCCGCAGCGGGGCTATCGTGTATGATGGGGATAACATCACAGGCGTGCCCGCCTATCAGCGCGCCCGGAAGGGCATCGCTTTCGTACCGCAGGGTCGCGAGATCTTTCCCCTGCTGACGGTGGAGGAAAACCTCAAATCCGGCTTCGCCGCCCTGCCGAGCGCCGCGCGGAAAATCTCCGACGAGATTTTCGAGCTGTTCCCCGTGCTCAAGTCGATGCTGGGGCGGCGCGGCGGCGATTTGTCCGGCGGCCAGCAGCAGCAGCTTGCCATCGCCCGCGCCCTGATCATGCAGCCGCGCGTGCTGGTACTCGACGAGCCGACCGAAGGCATTCAGCCTTCGATCATCAAGGATATCGAGCGCGTCATCGCCCTGCTGCGCGACCGCGGCACCATGGCGATCGTGCTGGTCGAGCAATATTTCGATTTCGCCCGGCGGCTCGCGGACAGCTTCGCGGTTCTGGAGCGCGGCCAAGTTGTGCTTGCGGGGACACGCGAAGATATGGTGGAAAGCGATGTCAGGCGGTATCTTACCGTTTGACGCGCCCGGAGGCTTGCTTGAACGCCATTCTGCGAGATCGCGACCTGCAGCGCGTCGATGGCGCGGCTCGCATCGCGATCCATGGCGCGGGCGGGCACAATGCCATCACCGATCTGTTTCAGCGCTCGCCATGCAAGGTTTTGCTGCCCGATATTGACGGGCATGCCTGCCGCGAGGCGGTGTTTTTGAACACGGCGGGCGGCATGGCGGGCGGTGATCGTCTCAGCTTCGGGCTTTCGGCGAGCGGAAATGCGAGCTTCACCGGGACGACCCAGGCGTCGGAGCGGATCTATCGCGCCATCGACGCACCCGGCCGGATCGAGATGCGCATCGAAGCGGCGGACGGCGCGACGCTGCAATGGCTGCCGCAGGAAACCATCCTGTTCGACGGCGGGCGGCTGATCCGCTCCACCGAAATCCGTGTGGCTGGCACCGCACGGCTCATCGCCATGGACTGGCTGATTCTTGGCCGCGCCGCATCCGGCGAGACGGTTCGCCACGGTGCGTTTCGCGACGATTGGCGTGTCTGGCGCGACGGCCGCCTGGTCTGGGCCGACGCCTTCCGTCTGACCGGGGACATCGAGGCCCTTGTCGATCGCCCGTCGCTGCTCGCCGGGCATACCGCCATCGCCACCATTCTTTACGCCGCCGCCACCGCACCCGCCAATCTCGATCGCGTCCGCGCCATCCTTGCGAGTCTCGCCTGCAAAGCCGGAGCGACGATCGTCAACGGGCTGATGATCTGCCGCTTCGCCGCCAAAGCCGCCGCCGAGCTTCGCCGCGCGGTGACCGATTTCCTGCGTGCCTTTCGCGATGGGCTGGAGGGATTCACCCCCGCTCTGCCGAAAGTGTGGGCCTGCTGAACGAAGAGGGAGGACCGCGATGAACCTCACCCCGAGGGAGAAAGACAAGCTGATGATCGCCGTCGCCGCGATGGTGGCGCGCGGACGGCTGGCGCGCGGCGTAAAGCTGAACTACCCCGAAAGCATCGCGCTGATCACTGATTTCGTCATGGAAGGCGCGCGCGACGGCCGCGCTGTGGCGGATCTCATGGCCGCCGGCGCGAATGTGGTCGGCCGCGAGCAGGTCATGGACGGCATCGCCGAGATGATCCACGAGGTGCAGGTCGAGGCGACCTTCCCCGACGGCACCAAGCTCGTCACCGTGCACCACCCGATCCGCTAGGAGGCACCTATGCTCGAACTCCGCCCGTCCTGCGAATGCTGCGATCGCGATCTGCCGCCCGAATCCACGGACGCGCGCATCTGCACCTATGAATGCACCTTCTGCGCCGATTGCGCCGAGACGCGCCTGAGCGGCATCTGCCCGAATTGCGGCGGCGACCTGGTGCGCCGCCCGATCCGGCCTGCGGCGAAGCTGCTCAAGCACCCCGCCTCGACGACGCGCATCTTCAAACCCCAGGGCTGCGGAGCGAGCACATGATCCCAGGCGAAATCCTCACCGCCGCAGGCGACATCGAATTGAACGCCGGCCGCGCCGCGATCACGCTGAGTGTCGCCAATACCGGCGACCGTCCGGTGCAGGTCGGCAGCCACTATCATTTCTATGAGACCAACGTCGCGCTGAATTTCGACCGCGAAGCGGCGCGCGGCATGCGTCTCGACATCGCGGCGGGAACCGCGGTGCGCTTCGAGCCCGGCCAGACGCGGGATGTGCAGCTTGTGCCTTACGCCGGTGCGCGGGTGGTTTACGGGTTCAATCAGAAGGTGATGGGGGCTCTCTAAGACGCGCTGGAGGCCCAAATCGAATCGCGAGATGGACGGAAGACATGTTCGAGAAGCTGGGCGCTAACGACGGCATAGTCCTGATCGCACGGGCCGCCGATTTCGCCGCCCGCGCTCACGTCACGCAAAGGCGCAAAGGGGATGCTCAGGAGCCTTACATCAATCATCTGGCTGAGGTCGCGCTGCTGCTCACCCAGGCGACGGGCGGCCAGGACCCCATCTTGATCGCCGCCGGCTGGTTGCACGACACGCTTGAGGATACGGATACCGAGCGCGAGGAACTTGAGACGCTGTTCGGCCCCGCCGTCGCTGCCATCGTCGCGGAGGTCACCGACGACAAGTCGCTAGTCAAAGCCGAGAGGAAGCGCCTGCAGGTGGAGACCGCCCCGCATAAGAGCTCCCAGGCCCGCCTGCTGAAGATCGCCGACAAGACGAGCAATCTGCGCACGATCGCTTCCAGCCCGCCAAGCGGATGGGACATTGAACGCCGAATGGCTTACCTGGACTGGGCCGAGGCGGTCGTCGCCGGATGCCGGGGATTGAACGGCGAGCTTGAGCAGATGTTCGACGAAGCGCTGAGGCAGGCCCGTTCGGCGATCGAAAGCACAAAATAGAGGAGCCGTCCATGCCAACGAAAATCTCCCGCGCCGCCTATGCCGGAATGTACGGTCCGACCGTCGGCGACAAGGTGCGGCTCGCCGACACCGACCTCATCATCGAGGTCGAGGAGGACCGCACCACCTATGGCGAGGAGGTGAAATTCGGCGGCGGCAAGGTGATCCGCGACGGCATGGGCCAGGGGCAGGCGACACGGGCCGAGGGGGCGGTCGACACCGTCATCACCAACGCGCTGATCCTCGATCATTGGGGGATCGTCAAGGCCGATATCGGCATCAAGGACGGGCGCATCGCGGCGATCGGCAAGGCGGGCAATCCGGATGTGCAACCGGGCGTCGACATCATCATTGGTCCGGGCACGGAGGCTATCGCCGGCGAAGGCAAGATCGTCACCGCCGGCGGCATCGACGTGCACATTCATTTCATCTGTCCGCAGCAGATCGAGGAGGCGCTGTTTTCGGGCGTCACGACGATGATGGGCGGCGGCACGGGGCCGGCAGCGGGCACCACGGCCACGACCTGCACGCCCGGCCCCTGGCATATGGAGCGGATGCTGCAGGCTGCGGAAGCCTTCCCGATGAATCTCGGCTTCTTCGGCAAGGGCAACGCCAGCCAGCCCAAGGGGCTCATCGAGCAGATCGAGGCGGGCGCCTGCGGGCTGAAGCTGCATGAGGACTGGGGCACGACGCCCGGCACCATCGACTGCGCCCTCTCGGTCGCCGACGACATGGATGTGCAGGTGCTCATCCACACGGACACGCTGAACGAAAGCGGCTTCGTCGAGAACACCGTCGCGGCGTTCAAGGGGCGCACCATCCATGCGTTCCACACGGAGGGCGCGGGCGGCGGCCACGCGCCCGACATCATCAAGATATGCGGCGAGCTGAACGTCATCCCGTCCTCCACCAACCCGACGCGGCCCTATACGGTCAACACGCTGGACGAGCATCTCGACATGCTGATGGTCTGCCATCACCTCGACCAGCGCATCCCCGAGGACGTCGCCTTCGCCGAAAGCCGCATCCGCAAGGAAACCATCGCGGCGGAAGACATTCTGCACGATGTCGGCGCGTTCTCGATCATCTCCTCCGACAGCCAGGCGATGGGGCGCGTCGGCGAGGTGATCATCCGCACCTGGCAGACCGCCGACAAGATGAAGAAGCAGTTCGGCGCGCTGGACGCCGAAAGAGGCGCGAACGACAATCTGCGCGCCAAACGCTATGTGGCGAAATACACGATCAATCCCGCGATCGCGCAAGGGATCGCCGAACATGTCGGTTCCGTGGAAGTCGGCAAGCTGGCCGATCTCGTCATCTGGTCGCCGGCCTTCTTCGGCGTGAAACCAGCGATGGTGCTGAAGTCTGGCAGCATCGCGGCGGCGATCATGGGCGACCCGAACGCCTCCATCCCGACGCCGCAGCCGGAATATTACCGCCCGATGTTCGCCAGCTTCGGCCGCGCGCTGACGGCGAGTTCGGTCATTTTCGCCAGCGAGGCGGCGGTGAGCCGCGACATCCGAGGCCGCTTCGGCCTGTCCAAGGCGCTGCTGGCGGTGCGCAATACGCGGGGCGGCATCAGCAAGAAATCGATGATCCACAACAGCCTTACGCCGAAGATTGACGTCGATCCCGAAACCTACGAGGTGCGTGCGGACGGCAATTTGCTGACGTGCGAACCCGCGAAAGTGCTCGCCATGGCGCAACGGTACTTTATGTATTGATGCGAAACGGATGCATAATCCACCAAGGGAGGAACGCATGAAGCATGGTGCGCGCAACGACATTCCGGCGAGAATTACGGCCATCAAGCGCGGCGGCGTCATGTGCCAGGTCGATGTTCAGCTCGAGGGCACGGCTTATCGCATGAGTTCCGTCATGACAAACGACTCTCTCGACGCACTGGGCGTGAAGGCGGGGGATCTGGTGCATGTCGTGGCAAAGGCCGTGAACGTCCTCTTGATGACGGATTAGGCAACAACCATGCCGCGTGCGATTGAACATTTCGCCGGCGCATCCTGGCCGTCGGACGATGCGGCCGACGGCCTGACGCTGGATTTCGACATGCGTCATCGCCGCCGTCTGACGCTAACCACCGCGCGCGGCGAACTCATCCTGCTCGACCTGCCCAAGGCGGTCGCGATGGCCGATGGCGACGGCTTGCGGCTGGATGACGGGCGCTGGCTGCGCGTAACCGCAGCGCAGGAACCTTTGGCCGAGGTGCGCTGCGGCAGCCCGCAAGACCTGGCGCGTATCGCCTGGCATCTCGGCAACCGGCATCTGCCAGCCGAGATCGGCAACGGGGTCGTCCGCATCCGGCCCGATCATGTCATCGAGGCGATGCTTGAGCGGCTGGGCGCGGCGGTCACGCATGTCCAGGCGCCGTTTCAGCCGGAAGGCGGCGCCTATGGCGGTGACCAGCCGCATGGCCGGAACGATCACGGCCACGATCACCATGCGCACGGCCATTCTCATCCGCACGACCATGAGCGTTGACGCGGCCAAGCTGCTGCGGCTGCAAAGCTGGTTTTCCCCGGCGTTCCCGATCGGCGCCTTCAGCTATTCCCACGGGCTTGAATGGGCCGTGGAGGAAGGGGGCGTCACCGATCGGGGTTCGCTGGTCGCCTGGCTGGAGGCCGATCTGCGCCACGGCTCAGGCCGGACGGATGCGATGTTCTTCGCTGCGGCCTGGCGCGCGGCGGCCAGCCTCACCAACCGGCCGGCGTCTTCTCAACCGGCGTCCGGCCAACCGGCCGAGGCGGACATCCTCGCAGTCGCGGAACTCGCCGCCGCGATGCGCGGCACCGCTGAATTGGCGCTCGAATCCGGCCAACAGGGGATCGCATTCCTCGGAGCAGTACGCAAAGCGTGGCCGCATACGGAACTGGACCGGTTGGCAAAGCTCCTGATGCAGGTCTCCGTCACCCCAGTGCTGCCCGTGGCGGCGGGCATTTGCTGCGCGGTGCACGAAATCGACATGGAACTCGCCCTGCCCCTTTATGTGCATGGCTCGGCCGCCAATCTCGTGAATGCGGCGGTGCGCCTCGTCCCGCTCGGCCAGACCGATGGCCAGATCGCCCTCGCCGCCATGGAACCAGCGGTGCTAGAAACAGCCCGCGAGGCATTTGACGCCCCACTGGCGGACATGGGTTCGGCGGCGTTCATGATCGACCTCGCTTCCATGCGTCACGAGACGCAATATACGAGGCTATTCCGCTCATGAACGCCATAGCAATTGCGCTCACCGTCATCGTCGCCGCGATTGCCCTGCTTCACGCTTATTGGGCGGTGGGCGGTCTCTGGCCCGGCGCAACTCCGGCAGACCTGTCCAACATCGTCGTCGGCAGGCCAAGGGCGCGGGTGATGCCGGCCCCCAGACTGACCGCGCTCGTCGCCGCGATAATCACAGGCGGCGCAGCATGGCCGCTGCTACTGGCGCCGCTGGTCGGCCGATACATTGCGCCTGAACTCGCAGCGGCCGGAACCTGGGCGCTCGCCGCGGTTTTCCTGCTGCGCGGCGTCGCGGGCTTCACGCCCTGGATGGCCAGGCGCCACTCCGCCGAGCCTTTCGCCCGCTACAACCGCAAATATTATTCGCCCCTTTGCCTCGCCCTCGGCGCGGGCTTTCTCATCCTCGCAACTCAGGGAGGCACGCCTTGACGGCTTCGCATCACGGACCTTTGCGCATCGGCATCGGCGGGCCGGTCGGGTCCGGCAAGACCGCACTGGTAGAAGCGCTGTGCAAGCGCATGCGCGACAGCTACGACCTGTTCGTCATCACCAACGACATCTACACCAAGGAGGACCAGATGATCCTCACCCGTGCCGGAGCGCTGGCGCAAGAGCGGATCATGGGCGTGGAAACCGGCGGCTGCCCGCACACCGCGATCCGCGAGGACGCCTCCATCAACCTGGTCGCGCTCGACGAGATGAGCGCGAAATTTCCCAAGGCGGAGTTGTGCCTGATCGAATCCGGCGGCGACAATCTGGCCGCGACCTTCAGCCCCGAACTCGCCGATCTCACCATCTATGTGATCGATGTGGCGGCGGGCGAAAAGATCCCGCGCAAAGGCGGGCCGGGCATCACCCGCTCCGACCTGCTGATCATCAACAAGACCGATCTCGCCCCGCTGGTCGGCGCCGATCTCGGCGTCATGGAGAGCGACACGCGCCGAATGCGGGGGGCGCGGCCTTTCATCTTCACCAACCTGAAGATCGGCACGGGCGTCGACAAGATCATCGATTTCATCATCGATTCCGGCGGCCTGGAGCGGAGGGCGCTCGGCGCTGCTTGACAGCTGGCTGCATTGTGGCGGCACCGAAGTCCCGGCACTCCGGAATTTCCTAGAGGGCTCTTGAATTTGCCCCCGGGGCGGAACTTGATGCTCGGCGGAGGCTTCGGCGACGGTCTTCTTTCTTTTCCGCAGCTGCCGCTTGGCTTGGACGTGCAGCCTCAGCTTGCCAGCCAGCCAAGCAAGAGTTGAACCTTGCCCGCCAGGCCCTGATCAAAGACCGGACGGATCTGACGACGACCCGTCTTGCACCTCAATCCGTTGAGCGAATTGAGGGAAGCAAAACAACCGGGCTCGTCCCCCGCTACCCGCGCACGGGTCTCCTGGATCATCGGCGCGGGGGGCCTGAAGGAGGCCGAACAAATTCTCCACCAGGCGCGCAGAGCCGAGACGTCATCGGGAGAAAAGGAACGCCAGACCCTGCCTCCGGACGTCGCCATCATCGCTTTGCTGTGAGACCTAAAGAATTTCTCAGATATCATACGCCAACGATAGCTTGAGCTCCGCTCCTATCGCGGCTAGGTCGGTGCGAATGTTCCGCTTCGACATGGGAAGAGATTGGCGAGCAGGAGCTCGACGCCTTGGCATCGAGCGTGCGCATGGAGGTTGAATATGCAGAAGCGAAAATCGTCCCGCAGTTCGGTCAAAATGGGTGGCAGGTGACGACGATCCGCGAGATGGCCGGGCAGCACCGGCGGTTGAAGCTCGGCACCTTCCTGGTCGAATTCGCCACGCCGGGAATCGGCTATATCCTCAAGCAGGCCGGCTGCGACTTCGTCTTGTTCGACCTGGAGCACAGCGGCATCACGCTCGACCAGCTCAAGAGCGCGCTGCGCTACCTTGAGGCGGCGGATCTGCCGGCCATCGTCGGCCTGCCGTCGAAGGACCCCTACCAGGTGTCGCTGACCCTCGACATGGGCGCGCGCTCGATCATGTCGCCGATGGTCGAGACGGTGGAGGAGGTGCGGCACTATCTGGCCCGCGCGCGCTATGCGCCGGTCGGCCAGCGTGCCGTGGCGCTGCGGGTCGCGCACGACAAATACCGGACGCGCCCGGTGCCGGCCTTACTGACCGAGACCAATGCCGAGATTTTCTACTTCGCCAAGATCGAGACCGCGCTCGGCGCCGAGAATGTCGATGCCATCGCCGACGTGCCCGGCGTCGATGGGCTGTGGATCGGCCATGTCGACCTGACAGCTTCGCTCGGCTGTCCAGGCGATTTCGACGATCCGCGCTTCGTTGCGGCGGTGGACCGCATCGTCGGCGCCGCCAAACGCACCGGCAAGCCGATCGGCCGCCTCGTCGGCTCGGTCGAGGAGGGCCTGCGTCTCTACCGGCAAGGCTTCGACTTCATCGGCTATTCCGGCGACGTATGGATTTTGCAGGACGCGCTGGCGCGCGGCACTGGATGCGCTGCGGACGGAAGGCGGCGCAAACGAAGGCGGGGAGAGCGCCTGAGGACGGGAAGCGCCGTAACCGTTTGCACACATCTGACGGCTCGGGTACATTCGGCGTGGGGACCTGTGCAAAGGCGGGGCATGTCGCGGTATCTGGTGGGCATCGACGTCGGCGGCACCTTCACGGATTTCGTCGCCTATGACCGCGACGACGGCACGATCAGCGTCTGGAAGAACCTGACCACCCCCGGCGATCCGACCGACGGCATCCTGGAAGGGCTTGGGCGCATCGGCGACCGCGCCGCCATCAGCCATGTGCGGCTGGGCACGACGGTCGCCACCAACGCCATCCTGGAGCGCAAGGGCGCGAGGGTCGCCTATCTGGCGACGCGGGGCTTCCGCGACGTGCCCTTCATCCAGCGCGGCAACCGCAAGTCGCACTACGACATCAGCTGGATCAAGCCGGAGCCGCTGGTCAAGCACCGCCACTGCTACGAGCTCGACGAGCGCATCGACCGCGACGGCGTCGTGCTCGAGCCGCTCGACGAGGCCGGGCTGCGCCGGATCGTGCGCGCCGCTCAAGGCCTCGGGCGAGATCGAGGCGATCGCCGTCTGCCTGCTGTTCTCCTTCATCGAACCCGAAGCACGAGCGCCGCGCGGCGGCGATCATCGCCGAGGAGTGGCCGGAGGTGCCGGTCTCCATCTCCTACGACGTGCTGCCGCGCTGGAAGGAGTACGAGCGCGCCTCGACCACTATCGCCGACGCCTATCTCAAGCCGATGGTCGGCCCGTATCTGGCGACCATGCAGCGGCGGCTGCGCGACGCCGGCTTCACCGGCAGCGCCGTCGTCATCAAGTCGAATGGCGGCGAGATGACGCTGGAGGCGGCCGCCCGTTCGCCGATCCACCTGGCGGTGTCCGGCCCGACCGGCGGCGTCATCGGCGCCGGCACGTGGCGGCGCTCACCGGCATCGACCGGCTGGTGACGCTCGACATGGGCGGCACCTCGACCGACTGCTCGACCGTGATCGGCGGCCAGGTTGCCTTCACCACCGACTTCGAGATCGAGTGGGGCGTGCCGATCCAGGTGCCGATGATCGACATCCGCACCATCGGCGCCGGCGGCGGCTCGATCGCCTGGATCGACAAGGGCGGAATGCTGCGCGTCGGCCCGCAGAGCGCCGGCGCGATGCCGGGTCCGGCCTGCTACGGCCGCGGCGGCACCGCGGCGACGGTGACCGACGCCAATGTCGTGCTCGGCCGCATCGACCCCGATTTTTTCCTCGGCGGCGCGATGAAGCTCGACGCCGCGGCGGCGAACGCGGCCGTCGAGCGCGTCGCCAAGGCCGTCGGCAAGGGCGTCGACGGAGACGGCGCTCGCCATCGTGCGCATCGCCAACAACAACATGGTCGGCGCCATCCGCGCGGTGCTGATCGAGCGCGGCCTCGACCCGCGCGACTTCACGCTGCTGGCGTTCGGCGGCGCCGGGCCGCCGCATGTGGCCGACCTGATGGTCGAGGCCGGCATCCCACGCGGGCTCGTGCCGAACCATCCGGGCCAGTTCTCCGCCTACGGCTTCGTCGTCACCGATGCGCGCGTCGACCGCCAGCGCACGCTGCAGATGAGCTCGCGGCGCTTCGACCCGGCCCGCGCCGACGCCGTGTTCGCCGAGCTGTCCGCCCAGGTGCGCCAGGATCTGGCGGCGCAGGGCCATCGCGAAGGGGTCAGCCCTGACGAAGGCGCTGGAGATGCGCTATCTCGGCCAGAACTACGAGATGATCGTGCCGGTCGACTTTCCGCGCCTCGACGCCGCGACCGCGCCGCGGCTGTGGCAGGCTTCCATGACCTGCACCAGGCCCGCTTCGGCTTCAGCATGCCGGACAGCACCGTCGAGATCATCAACTTCATGGTCACCGGCATCGCGGCCGGCGAGAAGGCGACGCTGCCGGAGCTGGCCAAGGCGGGCGCGCACGCGGCCTGAGCCTGCCTCGCGCCGCCGGGTGGTTTTCGACGGCGGCGGCGTCGACGTGCCGGTCTATTTCCGCGACAGGCTGCTCGACGGCCACCGCATCGACGGGCCCGCTGTCGTCGAGGAGGCGGCCTCGGTGACGATCGTGCGGCCCGACCAGCGCGTCAGCGTCGACCGCTGGGGCAATTTGCAGATCGCGCAGGCATGATCGGCAGGAGGCGACGCATCGCATGGACATGGTGACGATGACGATCCTGGAATCGACCATGGTGGCGATCTGCCGGGAGATGGGCATCACCCTGATGAAGACGTCGTACTCGACGATCTTCAACGAGGGGCTGGACTTCACCTGCGCCTTCGCCAACGCGCGGGGCGACATGATCGCGGTGGCCGATTTCTGCCCGGCGCATATCGGCGGCATGCCGCTGCTGATCCAGTCCTCGTGCGCGAATTGGCCAATGACACGATCGAAGAGGGCGACGTCATCGTCCACAACGATCCCTATCGCGGCGGGCTGCACACGCCGGAGCACACCTTCTTCAAGCCGATCTTCGTCGAGGGCGAGCTGATGGGCTTCGCCGTCGCGATCGGGCACGTCTCCGAGATCGGCGGCTCGGTGCCCGGCAGCTTCGCCAGCGAGGCGACCGAGATCTTTCACGAGGGCCTGCGCGTGCCGCCGGTGAAGATCAAGAAGCGCGGCGAGGACAATGACGAGGTCTGGAAGCTGCTGCTCGCCAACGTCCGCACGCCGCGCGAGAACTACGGCGACTACCGCGCCCTGATCAGCGCCGTCGACCTCGGCGAGAGGCGCCTGATCGAGGTCATCCGGAAATACGGCAAGGACACCTTCCAGCGCTGCTGCGAGGACCTGCTCGACTATTCCGAGAAGCGCATGCGCGCCGAGCTCGCGGCGTTTCCCGACGGCCACTACCAGTTCGAAGATTGCATGGAGAACGACGGCATCGACGACCGGCCCTACAAGATCGCCGTCACGACGCATATCCAGGGCGACGAGATCGTCGTCGACTTCACCGGCTCCGACCAGCAGGCGCGCGGCGCCATCAACGCCACGCTTGGCGTCGCGACGGTCGGCCAGCTTCAACGCCATCCTGCACTGCACCGACCCCTCGATCCCGAAGAACTCCGGCTGCTTCCGGCCGATCAAGGTGGTCGCGCCGCCCGGCTGCGTGGTGAACGTCAACTTCCCGGCGCCTTCGGTCGGCGGCAACACCGAGACCCATCCGCGCATCGCCTACACCGTGATCGGCGCGCTGGCGCAGGCGCGGCCCGACCGCGGCTTCGCCTCCGACGCGGCGACGCACTGCAACTTCCTGTTCGGCGGCGTCGATGCGCGCAGCGGCGACTATTATGTCTGCTACGACTTTCTGGCGGCGGGCTGGGGCGGCCGGCCCTTCGCCGACGGCAACAACGCCGTCAATTGCATCAACGGCAATTGCCGCATGGTGCCGACCGAGGTGTTCGAGGTGCGCTTCCCGTTCCTCGTCGAGGAGATGAGCCTGGTGCCCGACAGCGGCGGCCCGGGCCTCCACCGCGGCGGCCTCGGCGTCACCAAGCGCTACCGGGCGCGCGACCGCATCACCGTCAGCCTGATGAGCGACCGCCACAAGCTCGCGCCCTGGGGCCTGGAGGGCGGCGGCCCTGCCGGCAAGGCAAGCTGCTATATCCAGCGCGAGGGCCGCGACGATTGGGTCACCGCCATCGAGGACGGCCGCAAGCGCTCGACCAGCAAATTCGCCGGCCTGACCCTGGAAGCCGGCGACCGCATCCACCTGACGACCGGCGGTGGCGGCGGCTGGGGCGATCCGCACCAGCGCGACGCGGCCAAGGTGGGCGAGGACGTTGCCGAGGGCTGGGTCAGCCCGGCAACCGCCCGCGCCGACTATCAGAGTCTAGAGGAGGCCCCGCTATGCGCTTTGCTCACAAGCGCTACTATATCGAGCGCTACATCAAATGCGATTGCTGCGGCGTCCTGATCTACGATGCCGGCATCGAGGCGGCGGCGCCGGACGGCTCCCCGCGCCTGTTCTGCTCCGGCTGGTGCCGTGACTGGACGGCACTCCGCGACAAAGGCGCGGAGCTCCGCCTGCCGCTGCCGCGCGAGGGCGGTCCCGCTTAATGCATCGGACCGAAAAGTGCGCGCACTTTTCGGCTAAATCTGATGCATAAACAAACAACTAGAGCGCAGCTCCGCGTTCAGCGGAGCGTCAGGCGCTCTAGGCCGGTGGGCACGCGCCGGAGAGGCTGATAGATTTAGATTATCGAGCCAGATGGGCCGCCGTCCGGAACGTTTGCGCGAAAGACCGGCCCTTTCGTCGAATTTGGACGCACCAATTTCCGCTGGAAAATTGGACGAAAGACGCCACTATGCGTTCCTTTGTGGCGCTATCCGTGCAGTCAGCACGCGCAAGTGCGGGACGAACCCTGAATAGGTGTGCATGCAACTGCATACTCGCTCTTGTTGAACCCCTTGAATTCACTGGAAAAATGCAGCGAAAGCAAAGCCATAGATTCAGCGTGGCGCCCATGATGGAATGGACGGATCGGCATTGCCGCTATTTCCATCGCCAGCTGTCGCGGCATGCGCTGCTTTATACCGAGATGGTGACGTCGGCGGCGATCATCCATGGGAAGCGCGAGAAACTGCTGGGCTTTGACCCGGCCGAGCACCCGGTGGCGCTGCAAGTCGGCGGCAGCGATCCGCGCGAACTGGCGGCAGCAGCGCGTATCGGCGAGGAATTTGGCTATGACGAGATCAATCTGAATGTCGGTTGTCCATCTGACCGGGTGCAGGCGGGGCGGTTCGGCGCCTGCCTTATGGCCGAGCCCGCGCTGGTTGCGAATGCATCGCCGCGATGCGGGCCGCCGTCTCCGTGCCGGTGACAGTCAAATGCCGTATCGGCATCGACGATCAGGACAGCGAGGCCGCCCTATCCCGCTTCGTCGAGGCAGTTGCGGCCGCGGGTTGCTCGACCTTCATCATTCACGCGCGTAAGGCGTGGCTGCACGGGCTCAGCCCGAAGGAGAACCGCGATATTCCGCCGCTCGATTACGATCGCGTGCGGCGGCTTAAGCAGTCACGTCCGGACCTGACGATCGTTCTCAACGGCGGCATCACGACCATTGCGGAGGCGAAGTCCCATCTCGAGCATATTGACGGGGCGATGCTCGGGCGTGCGGCCTATCAGAACCCGTCGATCCTGCTCGACGTCGACGAGGAGCTGTTCGGCGCTCCGCCCCGCGACACGCGTCCTGCCGCGATCGTCACGCGCATGGCGCCTTACATCGAGCGGGAACTGGCACGCGGCGAAAAACTGTCGTCGATCACCCGGCATATGCTTGGCCTCGTGCAAGGCGTGCCGGGCGCACGGAGTTTCAGACGGCATCTGACGGAAGGTGCCATCCGCCGGGGGGCGGGGCTTGACGTTGTGTTCGATGCCTTGCGCTTCCTGCAATCGGAGCGCGCCGAAATGGCTCCGCAGGCGGTAAACGCCTGATCAGCGCTTCGCGCCAATCGGCGTTTCGAGCAGCTTTGCCAGAGTCAGGAAACGCGGCGTGCGCTGCTTATAGCGCCGGTAGCTCGCTCCGTAAGTGCGCTCCAGCCACGGTTCCTCCGCGAGCGGCAGCAGCACGTAAAGCCCGATCGCCAATGCGCAGAGCAGCGCGACAGGCATCGACGCCGCGGCCACCCCCAAGCCGAGGAAGGCGAGTATCGAAGCCACATATTGCGGATTGCGGGTGTAGCGGTAGAGACCGGACGTCACCAGCCCGTCATCCGAGCCATAGGTGTTATCGATGCCAAGGTCGAAATAGCCATAGACGGTAAAACCAAGACCGGCCAGCGCCAGCGGCACGCCGAACGCCTGCTGCCAGTCATAATGTGGCGCGACCGCGAATGACATCACGCCGAGCACGATCGTCAGTCCGAGACCGATGCGAAACAGCGGCCAGAAGACATAGGTCTGCCAGCTGTGTTTGCTGGGTGCCGGCCAGAGCTTCAGCACGTCCGTGTAGACCGTCAGAAGCAGTAAAATGTTCAGCGCCGCCAAGGCGCTGAAGGCTAGGATGAATATCGCCGTCATGCATATCCCTACATTGGTGATCGCATGCATCGTCTTGCATGCAACGCACCAGCGTAGGGTCGGTTCATGACACGCGTTAGACAGCGCGGGAGGCGAATCGGTCGGCGGCTTCGACGATCTCGTGGGTGATGCCGGGCTCGGTCATGGCGTGGCCGGCATCGGGAACGATGCGCAGATCGGCCTCTGGCCACGCCTGCTTCAAATCCCAGGCGCTCCGCAACGGCGTCACCACGTCATAGCGGCCATGCACGATGACGCCGGGGATCCGGCGGATCTTATCGGCGTCCCGCAAGAGCTGGTCGTCCTGGCGGAAGAAGCCCTTATTGACGAAATAATGGGCCTCGATGCGCGCGAAGGCGAGCGCGTAGTCGTCGACGCTGAAACGGCTGACCCGCTCAGGATCATGCAGCAGCGACAGCGTCGTGCCTTCCCATACGCTCCAGGCCCGCGCCGCTTCAAGCTGAGCCGCCGAGTCCGTCCCGGTCAGGCGGCGATGATAGGCGGCGATCATGTCGCCGCGCTCTTCCGGCGGGATCAGCCTTTGATAGTCGTCGAAAGCGTCCGGAAAAATCCAGCTGCAGCCTTCCTGATAGAACCAGCGCAACTCGGCCTGGCGCAGCATGAAGATGCCGCGCAAAATAAGCTCGCTCACCCGCTCGGGGTGCGCCTGGGCGTAGGCGAGCGCCAGGGTCGAGCCCCAGGAGCCGCCGCAGAGCTGCCAGCTGTCCAGGCCGAGATGGACGCGCAACGCCTCCATATCGCCCACGAGGTGCCAGGTGGTGTTATCCTGAAGCGAGGCGTGCGGTGTCGAGCGCCCGCAGCCGCGCTGGTCGAACAGAATGATGCGGTAGCGTCGACGGGTCGTGAAAGCGGCGCATCGTCGGGTTGGAACCGCCGCCCGGCCCGCCATGCACCATCACCACGGGCTTGCCATGTGGATTGCCGCATTCCTCGAAATAGATCCGGTGCGGATCGGATACGGCGAGCATGCCGCTGCGAAAGGGGTGGATTTCCGGAAAGAGCCCCCGGCGGCTGGAAATATGCATGTGCCTCAATCCGGCGCAGTTGAGATGAGCGAGCTTAACATGCAGGTCAGGGCTTCGGCGCCTTGCCGCGTGCGGCAAGGCGGGCGAGGCGCGCGTGCACCGTCTCGCCGCTCGGGATGCGCATTTCGTCGACGATATCGAGCGTGGTCTTATCGGGGCGCGGGGACAGGAGGCTGCCGGTGAAAGCGGCGAGCGCGGAGAGCGGTACCCCAAGCAGCCCGGCGGTCAGACCATCGACGCCGAACCAGGGATAGCCTCCGCCCATCGTCATCATGATGTAAGCCGCGGTGGCGGCGAAGCCGATGACCATGCCGCAAAGTGCGCCGAACGCGGTAAGGCCGCGCCACCATATGCTCATCACCAGCGGCGCGAAGAAGCTGCCGGCGCAGAGCGAAGCCGCCCAGATCGTCATGCGCAAGGGATCGATGTCCTGCCGCGTTGCGATCGATAACGCGCCGACCGCGAAGCCGATCATGGCGACACGCGCAACAAGCAGGCGTCGGGCCGGCGAGGCGCCGCGGCTGAACAGCGTATAATACACATCGTTGCTTAGCACATTCGCCAGCGAGACGAGTTGCCCGCCCGCCGCAGCGAGCACGGCCGCCACCGCCGCCGCCCCGACGAGACCCACCAGCACGAATGGAAACTGGTTGATCACCGGCAGGACGAGCGCCACGCTGTCGCGATTGAACAGCACCTTGGCGCTCCCCAGCGCGGGGTCGAGCTGATCGGCCGCCATCGTTACCAGGCCAAGCTGCGACAGAAGCGCGCCCCAGCTTGGGATTTGCGACAGCGGCACGCCTAAGAGCTGCTTCAGCACCTGATATTTGGTGAATGCCGCATAGGCCGGTATCGTCAGCACCATGAAGCCGACGAGCAGCGCCGCCCAACCGAAGGACTTCCGCACCGCCGATATGCTGGGCGGCGTGGCCAGCCGCGCAATCTGGGCCGGAAGCACGGCCGTGCCGAACATGATGCAGAGGGTGAGCGCGAGGAAGTCGGCGCTGCTCATGGCTTCGAACAGCGCGAGGAATGGCCGTGTCAACGGTCTGGGATCGGCGCTGGGAAGCGCACCGCCGAGATCGTGTGGCGCACGGTCGGTCAGCCCCCGCGCCAGTTCGAGCTGTGTCATCTCGTCCAGAACGCCGCCATAGGCCAGTTGCGGCGCCGGCAGGTTGGTGACCAGCACAGAAACGGCGATGAGCGGCACGGCGATGCCCAGCATCACGACAATGAATTGGGCGCATTGCGTCCAGGTCAGGGAACGCATACCGCCGAACAGGACTGTCGCGGTGACGAGAATGACGCCGGCCTGGAGCAGCAATTGCGGGTCGACCTCGAGAAAGACGCTCGCGATCAGCTGACCCACGCGGAATTCGGCCGCCAGCAGCATCAGGACAGGCGGGAACAGGATGAAGGCTGCCACAAGCCGCAATATCCGGCTGGAAAAGCGGATGGCGAAAAAGCCGGGCAGCGTGTATGCGCCGATCTTGCGCAGATAAGGTGCGAATAGCACCGCCGTCAGGCCAAGGCCGGTGCACCAGCCCAGAGCAATGGGCAAGGCATCGTAGCCGATAAAGAAAAACGAGCCGATCAGCCCCATCAGACCGGCGCCGCTCACCACGTTTGCGGATAGCGCAAAGCCGTTATAAAGCGGAGGCACCCGTTGGCCGGAAATGAAGAAATCCTCTACGCTGGCGGTGCGCGCCATCATCCCGATGCCCGCATAGAAAAGCACAGGCAAGGTGATGATGAGCTGGCTGATCCAGTTCCGCTCCAGCCCGAGCTGTTCGAGAATGATCAGCATCAGAACGAGGCTGGCGAAGGCGCTGGTGAAGATGCCGAAGCTCGTTCCGAGCCGGGGATTGACCATTGGGTAGCTTGTATTGAGCGACATGGATTGTTGCTGCCCTTACATTTCGCTCGTCAGGCCATGGCGCCGGTCGAGCTTGTCCTGCCGGGCGGCAGCCCAATAAATCACCGCAATGATCCCGAAACACCGTGCCTTGCGCGGTGAGGAACAGGCCAAGCGGAAAGCGCAGGAAGGAGTAGCCGTTCAGCACCGGGGCGAAAAGCG
Source organism: uncultured Alphaproteobacteria bacterium (assembly GCA_963731855.1). Lineage (GTDB taxonomy): Bacteria > Pseudomonadota > Alphaproteobacteria > Rhizobiales > Rhodomicrobiaceae > R-RK-3. Next base: position 143,202 of record CAVSXH010000016.1, read on the forward strand.
GCACAATGAGGGCGAGGAACCCGAACAGCGCGAGCGTGATGACGACCAGCCGCAGCGATCGCGTAGCGTGACGTTTGCGTTGGTCCTCGTCGATCATAGTGGTGTCCCTCCGACTGCTGACGCTGCCACGGTGACGGCAGCCTCATCGCCCAAGCAAAAGCATGACGGGCACGTATAAGCAAGGAGGCGGGGCATTTTTCGGGCGTATAGCTGGGCCATTATGGTAAAATGGCGGCAAGCCTTGGCGTTCTTCTGGGAAACCGGCTAAGGGTTTTTCATGGATTTTCGCCTATGCTCATTTGAGCCGGGCCGTAAAGATTGCGATGACCCAACATCACATCGCCATTGTCGACGATCATCCGCTGTTTCGCGATGCGCTGAAGCAGACGCTGGCGGCCAGCTTTGACGATCTGCGCATCAGCGAAGCCGGTTCGCTGGAGGGCTTGAGCACGCTGATCGAGGCCGGAGATGTCGATCTGGTGCTGCTCGATCTCTCCATGCCCGGAGTGCAGGGCTTTTCCGGCCTCATCTATCTTCGCTCCCTCAGCCCGCAAATTCCGGTCGTGATCGTGTCGGCCAATGAGAGCCCGGCGGTCATTCGCCGCTGCCTGGAGTTCGGCGCGTCCGGTTTCATTCCCAAATCGCTGGGCGTCTCGCGCATCCGCGAAGGCATCGCAGCGATTTTTCGCGGCGAGATCTGGGTGCCGGACGGCGTCGGCCTCGATGGGGCGGAGAAAAGCGGCTCCTCGGCGCTGGTCGCGCGCCTCGCCTCCCTCACCCCGCAGCAGGTGCGCGTGCTGATGATGCTCGGCGAGGGCCTGTTGAACAAGCAGATCGCGTTTCACCTCGGCGTTTCCGAGGCGACGGTGAAAGCCCATGTTTCGGCTATTCTGCAAAAGCTGAGGGTGGAAAGCCGCACCCAGGCCGTAATCGCCGTGAAGAAGATCGAAAATGGCGAGCTGAACGATTTCAAGGGCAACCACTTCGATGCCGGTTGAGGCGGTGCCGTCGGTGACGCCCGCGTCTCGTCATTCAGCGGCGGCGCGCCTTGTGTGCAGCCTGGTCATGAGCGCTCGCAGAGCTGCCGGCTTGAGTGGCTTGCGTAAGAGCTGCAAGCCATTCGCGCGTGCCTCTTCCTCCACACCGGGCGAGCGGTCAGCGGTAATCAATATCGCCGGGATGTCGTAGCCCGCCCTCGCGCGGATCCTGCCGATGCAATCGATGCCGGTCTCGGTTGCCAAATGGTAGTCCACCAGGATCAGGTCGGGCACCACGCCGGCTTCGGACATCACGGCCAAGGCCTGGGCGGCATCCGACGCCTGCAGCACCTTGCAATGCCAGTTTTCCAGCAGCGAGCGCATCCCATCGAGGATCGCGGGTTCATTGTCGACGCAAAGCACGACACACCCATCCAGCTGGCTCCAGAGCGATACGCTTGGAAAGGCAGCCGGCTCGCTCGCTGCCGCTTCCGGGCTCACCGGCAGCGTGATGCCGAAGGCGGACCCCGCCCCCGGTTGCGAGGACAAGCGAATCGGGTGGTCGAGCATCCGCCCAATCCGCTCGACGATGGACAGGCCAAGGCCGATGCCATGCACGGTGTTGGGGCCGGAATTGAGGCGCTGAAACTCCTTGAAGATCATTTCATGCGCGGTGTGGGGGATGCCTGGACCGGTGTCATGGACCTCCACGGTCACCGATCCGTTCACCCGGCGGCAGCCAAGCAGAACCCGGCCTTCGCCGGTATATTTGATCGCGTTGGAGAGGAAGTTCTGCAATACACGGCGCATCAGCCGCCGGTCCGACCGCACATGCAGACTGCAAGGCACGGCGGTCAATCTCAATCCCTTTTCCACGGCCTGCGGTTCGAACTCCACTTTGAGCTGCTGCAACAAGTCGCCGATGGCGAAGATCCCGATCTCGGGTTTCAGCGCTCCGGTATCCAGCCGCGAAATATCCAAAAGGGCGTTGAGGATGTCTTCGACCGATTCCAGCGACGTATTGATGTTCCTCGCCAGATGCTGAAATTCGCCTGGGGGCCGGCGTTCGACGAGGCTGGTCGTATAGAGCCGCGCGGCATTCAGGGGCTGGAGAATATCGTGGCTCGCCGCAGCGAGAAACCGTGTCTTGTCGAGATTGGCCTCGTCGGCCTTGGCCTTCGCTTCGGCGAGCGCTCCGTTCACCGTGGTCAGTTCGGCGGTGCGCTCGCGGACCCGGCGTTCGAGCGTCTCGTTGGCCCGCTCCAAAGCGCTGGCGGCGGCCACGCGGTCGGTGATGTCGGTGAAGGTGGTGACGATGCCCCCTTGCGGCATGGCATTCGTGCGCACTTCGATGACGCGGCCTAGATCGTCGAGCCGTTCCTGAAATGTCTCCAAAGTCACCACATATTTACGGATGCGGTCCGAGACGAATTGTTCAAGGCTCGCCGCGTCGCTGGCGTTTTTCGCCGCCATGTGGCGCACGATCTGATCGAGGGGTACGCCGAAGCGGCCCACACTCGCCGGCAGATCGAGCATCTCCCGGAATTCGCGGTTCCAGCAGATCAGTTGCAGGTCGCTGTCGAACACCGCGATGCCCTGATGCACCTGGTCGAGCGCCGATTGCAGCAGGTCGCGGTTGTATTGAATGGCTTCGGAGGCGTCGTCCAACAGCTTCAACGCGGATTGCATCCCTACATCGTGACGCCTGATGGTCAGCGACATGACGAGGCGGGACGAGGCGGTGCCGATGGCGCTCGCCAGGAGATTTTCGGCAAAGCGCATCATGTGGATGTCGGCTTCGGCCTTGGGCGCCAGCACGCTCTTGTGAGTAGCGGCATAGTCCGCGAACGATCGCTGCGCCCGCTCCTCGCCGAGATAACGCCCAACGGTCCGCATCAGATCGTCCACCGTCACCGAGGTGCGCCAGGCGCGGTACGAGGGCGCGCTGGCACGCGGGAAATTGCCTTCGATGAAGAGATTGGCCTGGAGCCGCTCGATGGGCTCCGGCGCCCGCAGCATGGATATTACGACGTAGGCCGAGATATTGACCAGCATGCTCCAGACGACGCCATGGGTCAGCGGGTCGAGAGTGAGGTGGAAAAGCGATTCCGGGCGCAGCAGCGCGAAGCCGAAAAGGCCGTCATGCATGATGCCGGGACCGACCAGGCCAGCTTGCACGAAATAGGGGATGAGCAGCGTAAAAGTCCAGACCGCGAAGCCGGCGAGAATGCCGGCGATCGCGCCGCGTGCCGTCGCGCCGCGCCAGACCAGGCCGCCGAAGAACGCGGGCGCGAATTGCGCGATGGCGGCAAACGACAGAAGGCCGATCCGCGCTAGCCCATAGGTGTCGCCCACCACCCGGTAGAACAGATAGGCCAGCAGCAGGATGGCGAAGATCGCCACGCGGCGAATGTTGAGCAGCAGGGCGCCCATATCGCGCCTGTCGCCGATGCCGAGCTGGAGGCGGCGCAGGACGATCGGCATCACCAGGTCGTTGCATACCATGATCGAGAGCGCGACCGATTCCATAATCACCATCGCCGTCGCGGCGGAGAGCCCGCCGAGAAAAGCAATGATGGTAAAAATCTCGGCGCCCTGGCTGCGCGGCAGCGCGAGCAGGAACATGTCCGTGTCGACCTCGCCGGGTTTGAAGCTGAGAAGCCCGGCAATGGCGATTGGAATGACGAAGATGTTGATGGCGATGAGATAGATCGGGAACAGCCAGGTGGCGCGGCCCACCTCCCGCTCGGAATTGTTCTCCACGATGGTTACGTGGAACTGGCGCGTAAGCAGCAGGATGCACACGGAGGAGAGGAACGTGACTGTCAGCCAATTACCGCCGTGAAAGCCGCGCGCGAACAGGCCGATGATCTCCGGCCGCTCGGCGGCGCGCTCCATGAGCGGACCAACGCCGCCGAACATCGAATAGGTGATAAAGGAACCGACGATCAGGAACGCGGCAATCTTGACCACCGATTCGGCGGCGATCGCCAGCATCAGCCCTTCCTGATGCTCGGTGGCGTCGATGTGCCTCGTGCCGAACAGCACCGCAAAGACCGCCATCGTCATGGCGATGATAAAAGTCAGGTCGCCAAGCGGATCGCCGCTCGAAATAAACGGCGCGGTGCCGGTTGGCCCGATAACCGTCGTGATCGACTGTGAGACCGCCTTCAACTGCAGCGCGATATAGGGCAGCACGCCCAAGACCGCGATCACCGACACAATCGCCGCCACGACTGGGTTCTTGCCGTAGCGGGCGGCCATGAAATCGGCGATGGAAGTGATATTCTGCGACTTACTGAGCTTGATGATACGCTCAATCAGCGGCCGTCCGAAAGCAAAGACCGCTATCGGCCCCAGATAGACGGCCAAGAAATCGAGGCCGGTCGCCGTTGCTAGCCCGACGCTGCCAAAAAACGTCCAGGATGTGCAATAGACGGCAAGCGACAGCGCATAGATGGTCGGCCGCCCCTTCGCCCGCTTGCGTGATTGGGCGTGCTTATCGCCGAAATACGCAACCGCGAAAAGGAAGCAGAGATAGGCCAGCGCGACGGCAACAATGATCCAGCCGTTGATCATGGATGGTCGTTTCCTGCCGCCCCGCTCTCAGGGGCGGGGATCTCGTTCGTTGGGTCCGGCCACAGACTGGGCCGGAAACATTCAGCTTTCCGCCATAGAATAGGGCCGGTATGGGCGAATGTCTGCAACTTATGGACGATCATCGCCGAGGGTCGGCGGCTGCAGCCATTTCATCGCTGGCGAAGGCCGCGGATTTTCGTTAAACAAAGCGCTTGCGCCGGGCCCGTAGCTCAATTGGTTAGAGCCGACGGCTCATAACCGTCTGGTTGTAGGTTCGAGTCCTACCGGGCCCACCATTTTACCGATCCGCCAACAACGCTGTGGCGTCAGGCTGGTCGAACCTGAAGGCCCACCGGGGATGTCCTGGAGAATGAATCTCTGGCCGCATTGCGATGCCGGATGTCGACCTGCGGCCATGTTTTGGAGCCGGAACGATCAAGACGTTCCGACAGCTCGGAGACAGGCCAGCTAGCCTTATATTATGAAACCTGGAGCCACGGCCTTGCATGGCTCCCGGTTTTCATGTCCTATTTCTGTCAGCGTTTCGGCGGCTGTGCTTCCCGCTCGGCAGGCACCGCGCTCGGGGCGGGCCCCGCAACCGTCGAGGGCCGTTAGGTTCAGCTCCGGATAATCCTTGAGAAGCTGCGCGCCGCCGAAAGGCTTGGGCTGACCGCCATGGCATGTGGCGCAGTTCAGCTTCGGCACGTCGCCCAGCGGGCCGAGACGTTCCTGGCGGAATACCGGCTTTAGCGGCGAAATGAAGGTCTGATTCAGCTCGCGAACCATGCGGATAGCGAGCCAGGCTGGCTGACGCGCCGGTACGCTTTGGTCCCAGGAAATGAACGAGCGGCTATTGTGGCAGAAGGTGCCCGCGGCCGGTGGGCAGCGGCGTCTTGCCGACGACACGCACCTCTTCGGGAGTGTCGAGCTGCTCAGAGAATGGATCGAGCGGCAACGAGGTCAAGCCCGCGGAGCGTGCCGGGTGGTTCTGGCCGGCATCATAGCCGACGAGACCCTTGGGGATGCCGGTCGATTGGCGGAACCAGACTTGCCCAGGCACCGGGCGGCCGCGATGGCAGGTATAGCAAGTGACCCCGGTCTGGGCGACGTGCTGCGTCCAGTTCTGGTTGATGTGCTTCGTCATCTGGAACATGCGGCGGGCCACGATCTTGTTTGGCACATCCTCCGCAAGATTTTCCGTGTTGCGACAATAGCCGCAGCCCTGCTCCGGTGAGACCCATTCGGTGATCGACAGCATGATCCGGTTAAACTGATCCTCGGTCAGATCGCCAAGCACCTGAAGGTTCTGAAAAGCTTCGCGCGCTGGGCGACCGCCGGGAGGCGCCGGGTCGCTCGGCGTGGGCAACGCAATTTGGGCGAGCGCGGACTTTGCTATCCGCGGATTGCTGATCTGCTCCATGCCCGTGCCGCGGTAGCCGATCTGGCGCGTCTCCATGGGTGGACGCTCCCAGCCCGAGATGAAGACGCCGACGGTGAGAAACAGCAGGAAGATGCCGGTCACGGCCGCGAGGATGTTGAAGGCGAGCTTCATGGCCGGCCTCCAATCTGAAGGGCAGGATCGGTGACAGGTGGGAAGATAGCGGGATAGTTGGGCGCCATGTCATGTTTGACCGCCCAAAGATACCAGTTCTCGACGACTGTTCCGGTGAGCAGGATGCCGATGCCGCCGACCAGCGGACATAGCACCGCGAACCACCAGGCCCATCGATGGATCGACTCCATCGATGCGTTGAAACCCATCGTCCAGCGCCAGAACAGTGCGGCGCGCTCCGACGCCGTCCCGCGGTCGACGATCTGCTCGATCTCGCGCTCGCCGCCATATTGACCGACGGCCAGAATGGTCGCGCCGTGCAAGTAAAATTTGAACGATGTTCATAAACCACGCAACTCACCGAGGCGGCGCCCTCTTGAGAGCCTCGTCGATGCTTACGGGGCCAAACGATAAAGCACGTCGGCCGGGACAGCATGCGGCGGTTCGCATAGGCTAGCGGTAAGCCCGTTAGACTATGACTAACGAAATCCGAGTCCTGGGAGATCTCTGACATGTCGCTCTACACCTCCGTGCTCAAACAGGTGCTTGTCGCCACCGACCTCTCCGACCATTCCGACCGCGCGGTCGAACGTGCTCTGCAGCTTGCGGCGGCGCGCGGCGCCGAATTGGATATCGTGCATATTATGGAAGAAGGCCTGCCTGCCGAGGCGCAAGCCGAAGTGTCAGCGGCCAGGGAAAACGTCATCCGCGAGAAGCTGGCGGCAAGCTCGTTCGCCGACCAGGTCAAGCTGACGATCGATCTGGTGGTCGGAAACGCTCAAACCGACATTGTCGAGCGTGCAGTCCTGACCAACGCCGATTGCATCGTTCTTGGGCTGCATGAGCGTCTTCTGGCCGAGAATCTGGCGATCGAAGGCACCCTTGCCGAGTCGGTGATCGGCAACAGCGCATTGCCGGTCCTGCTTGTGCACGACGAGCCGCGCGGGCCCTATCGATCAGCCGTCGTGGGAATAGACTTTTCGCCGTTGTCCCAGGCGGCGATCCAGGCCGCCGTCCTCATAGCACCCGAGGCGACTTTGCATCTTGTCCACGCTTATCAGGGAGATGTGGACCAAGCTCACCTGGCAGAGCAAAGGCTGAAGAGCTTCATCGCCGCCGAAAAGCAGGTTTTTGAGCGCGCCGCCGTTCAGGCAGGTTTGCCCCAAATCGCGGTCAGAAGCGTGGCCGAAGAGGGCGATCCGCGAGAAGCCCTGAAGGTCCAAACCGAGCGTCGCAGCGCCGATCTGCTGGTCCTCGGCACCCGCGGAAGAACCGGATTGAAGCGAACTCTCTTGGGAAGCGTCACCACCGACCTCATCAATGAACGTCTTTGCGATGTGCTGGTGATCCGGCCCAAATGACGGGCCTGGGGGTTCAGCGTGCCAGCTTGCGGCTGATGAATTTCCGCGGCCAATCGCAACGGGTGCCTTTGCCAGACTGCCTGTCCATTTGCGAAGTTGGCCGGCCCTGGCTAGCATGGCAACTGCGTGGGGGACACACCCTCGTTTGGCAGTTCTCGTGGCTCGGGAGACTTACATGCAGCTTCAGGACGGCGCAACGACAGTCGGCGACGCGACAGGAACCGAGGCGCTCCAGGCCCTGATCGATGGCGAAACGCGCCTCTATGTCATCATCGGCGATCCGATCGCCCAGGTGAAATCGCCGCAAGTTCTCAATCCACGCTTCGCCGCTGCCGGAATGCGTGCCGTGCTGGTGCCGGTCCATGTCAAGCCGGAGCTGTTCGACGAGACGGTGCGGGGGCTGATGGCGATCGGCAATCTCGATGGGATGACTATCACCGTGCCTTATAAAGCGCGCATCATGCCTTTCATCGGGAATGTCTTGCCGATGGCGGCCAGAGTGGGTGCGGCAAACGCCTTGCGCCGGGAGGCGGATGGCAGCTGGACAGGCGACATGTTCGACGGGCGCGGGCTGATCCGCGGCTTACGTGATGCTTCGGTCGCGTTGGAAGGGCGCCGGATCATGCTCGTGGGCGCTGGCGGGGCAGGCAGTGCGGTTGCTATCGCGCTGGCTGATGCGGGCGCGGCCGCCATTACCATTTTCGATATCGACACCGGCAAAGCGCAAGCTTTGGCGGATCGAGTCGCGGCCGCATTTCCGGCTTGCGCCGTTCGCACCACGCCGGTTCAAATTCCCGGCCACGACACGCTGATCAATGCCACACCGATCGGCATGGCTCCGCAAGACGGCCTGCCGATGGCGCTGGATGGATTGACGCCAGATATGCTGGTCATCGACGTTATTCATAAGCCCAGTGGCGTAACGGATTTCGTCGCCAAGGCGCGCGTGCTCGGCTGCCGGACCTTTGACGGACACGTCATGCTGCACGGCCAGGCTGAAGAGCTTGCGCAGTTTTTCGCCGGTGGGGCGCGGCCATGACCGATACCTACCTGGAGATCGGCGAAACCGCGACGTTCTCCAAGACGATCACTGAAGCCGACCTGGTGCTGTTCGCGGGCCTGACCGGCGATTTCGATCCGATCCATGTCAATGAAGAATACGCTAAGCGCACCGCCTTCGGACGGCGCATCGTGCATGGCAGCCTCATCATGGGGCTGTTATCGACCACCGCGTCGATGATATCGCGCCGCTCCGTCGCTCGCGGCTCGAAGGCCGTTTCGGTTTCGCTCGGCTATGACAAGGTCCGGTTTCTCCGGCCGGTCTTCATCAACGACACCCTGACGGCCCGTTATACGGTCGAAGCGATCGACACGGCGGCGGCGCGCAGCTGCTCCAAAGTGGAGGTTCTTAATCAATCGGGCGAGCTTTGCCTCGCCGGAACGCATATCATGAAGTGGGTGTCCCAAGAAGGCGCGGCCGCATCCTAACGCCCCCTGGAGTTCCTGGCCATGCAGCTTTCGGACACGCACTTGGAAATCCGCGAAATGACGCGGCGTTTCGCCGACGAGGTCATACGACCCGCAAGCTGAGGCGCTTGACCGGGACGAGACGTTTCCCGCCGACATCTATAAGGCGATGGGCGAACTCGGGCTTTTCGGCATTACGACCCCCGCCGAACTCGGAGGCGCCGGGCTGGACACGCTCAGCTATGCCCTCGTCATGGAGGAACTGTCGCGCGGCTATGCCTCGATCGCCGACCAGTGCGGCCTTTACGAACTGGTAGGCACACTGCTCCTCGAACGCACGGCACCCCGGGCCAGCAGAAGCAGTGGTTGAGACCCCTCCTCAACGCCGAACTTCGCCCCGCTTATTGTATCACCGAAGCGGATGCCGGCACGGATGTCTCCGGCATCCTGACAATGGCGGAACGGACGGCCACAGGCTGGCGGCTCACCGGATCGAAGCTCTGGATCCATAACGCGCCGGTTGCCGATCTCGGCTTTGTGCTGGCCCGCACCGACAAGGCAGCCGGCAAGCGTGGCATGAGCATCTTCATTGTCGAACTCGACCGTTCCGGCGTGTCACGCGGTCACAAGGAACACAAGATGGGGCAGCGCGCCTCTCAGGTCGGCGCGCTCTATTTCGAGAATGTGGAATTGCCTGAAGATGCGCTTCTCGGTCGCGGAAGGCCGAGGCTTCCAAATCATGATGAGCGCGCTCGACAAAGGGCGGGTCGGCATTGCGGCTCTCGCAGTGGGCATTGCGCAGGCAGGATTGGAGGCCGCGCTCGACTACGCCACGACCCGCAAACAATTCGGCCAACGCATCGCCGATTTTCAGGGCCTGCAATGGATGCTGGCCGATATGGTCAAGGAGATCACCGCCGCGCGCCTCCTCGTTCATCATGCCGCGGCGGCGCTCGATGCCGGCCAATCCGCGACCATCCACTGTTCGATGGCGAAGTGCTTCGCCGCCGACATGGCCGTGACGCAGACAGCGAATGCGGTGCAGATTTTCGGCGGCAGCGGCTATATCCGGGGCTTCGAGGTCGAACGGCTCTTTCGCGACGCTAAAATCACCCAGATCTACGAAGGAACCAACCAGATTCAGCGCTCGATCATCGCGCGGGAGCTACTGGCACATGGCCTGCCTTCGCCGATGCGAAACTCCTCCGTCTAACCCGATCCTCAAGCCGGCGACGCGGGGTGGGGCGACAAGCGTAATAATGCACGCAGATCGATAGTTCAGAAAATTTTAGAAAAACCTAGAATAGATCGCAGGTGCATGCGACACTCTGCGTACGGTCATCTGCCGTGAGCCTGAGGCTCCGTTGGATCGTGGCGGCCGCCACTGCGACTTACTGGTACGGCCACGAAGGCTCGATCCGACAACACGTATCTGGCTGTTTTGTCGTGCAGGCCTGTGGCGTGCGGGCCTTTCATGACGCCGGTTTTTGAAAATAAGTCGCGATGGACTCGATATCAAAATTCCAGCGGGCTTCGCTGCGGGGCGACCGGATTGTCATCGGCGATACCGTTGCATTGGCGATTGCGCGCCGGTGCAAATGGTTCTCGGTCTTCGCCAGATCCGGGCTTGTCGCGATCGGGCTGGCAATTGGATCACCGGTAAGCGCCGGAGATCAGGTCCTGCAAATATCGAATGCGCGGGTCCACGCTGCCGAACGCACCGGCATCGACCTTCCATTATTGATGACGATCAAAAACGACGCCGCTGCCCCGGACGCCCTGTTGCGCGTCAGGTGTCCCTTCACCAATTTCTCCGAGAAGCATACGGTCGATCGCGGCGAGGGTTCCCCCGCCATGCGCGCCATCCCATCCATTCCGATAGCGGCGGGCAACACGCTCGAGCTCAAGCCCGACAGCTATCATGTCATGCTGCTTCAGACACGGCAGAAGCTCGCCGAGGGCGAGACCTTCACCTGCTCCGTCGTGTTCCAGAAGGCCGGATCCATAGAAACGGAGGTGCGCGTTCACAGCTCAAACTGATTAAGGCGGCGGCCCGCTGGCTCACGGAACCCAAGCGCCTCGCCGCGCTTCGGAAGCGCCAAGCGGTGAACCATAAGTAAAGACGCCAATAGGAGGAAATAGACCCATGACACACCGTATTCGCCACGGACGGACCCGCGTGCGCGCCAGTCTGCTCGCGGCAGCATGCACACTTACCTGCGCCGCCGGCGTAGTCCCGGCTCAGGCCGCCGACGACGTCACGCAAGAGCGGTTGCTCAATGCGGACAATGAACCGGGCAACTGGCTTCTGCATCACAAGAATTTTGCGGCGCACCGCTTCTCCAGCCTCAAGGAGATCAACCGCGGCACGGTGAAAAACCTGAAAGTCGCCTGGACGTTGCATCTCGGCGGCGTCGAGGGCGGCGGTATTTGGACCCATGGCGGTTTGGAAGGCACGCCGATCGTCGAGAATGGCTTCATGTACGTCACCGACGGCTGGGGCTCGGTCTACAAGATCGACACGCATGGCGGGAAAGGGAAGCTGCTTTGGAAGATGGATCCGAAGACCGACCATGACTGGGCTGGTGCCGTCGCGTGCTGCGGCGTCGACAATCGCGGCGTCGCGCTGTGGAAGAACCTCGTCATCTCGCACACGCTCGATGGCCGGTTGATTGCAACGGACAAGGAGACAGGCCAGGTTGCCTGGCAGCGCCAGGTCGCCGAACCCGACAAGAGCGAGGTCATCACAGGCGCGCCGCTTGTGGTGAAGGATATGGTCATTACTGGCGTCGCAGGCGCGGAATACGGCATTCGCGGCTGGCTCGCGTCGACGGATCTGGTGGGCCAGAAGGAGATTTGGCGCACCTATACCATCCCGGCCAAAGGCGAACCCGGACACGAAACCTGGAAGGACACCAACAACGCGGCCGCGAGCGGCGGCGGTTCCACCTGGGTCACCGGCAGTTACGATCCGGAAACCGACACGATCATTTGGGGTACCGGCAATCCGGGACCGGACTGGGACAATGAATATCGTCCGGGCGACAACCTCTACACTGACAGCTCCCTGGGTCTCGACACCAATACCGGCAAGATCAAATGGCATTATCAGCACACGCCGAACGATCCGTACGACTATGATAGCGTAGCGGAAAACGTGCTGGTCGACGTACCAGGGCCGAATGGCACGCAGAAGCTTGCCCTGGAGGCTGACCGCAATGGCTTCGCCTATGCCATCGACCGCACGAACGGCAAGTTCGTCTGGGGTCTGCCTTTCGTCAAAAAGGTGACGTGGACCAAAGGTCTCGATCCCAAGACCGGCAGGCCGCTGGAATACGACCCGTCCAAGGCAGTGCAACGTTACAATGCCGCTGTGACGCCGCATCGCGAGAATAAGGAAACGGACATTTGCCCTGGCAATATGGGTGGCAAGAACTGGCCGCCGACCGCCTATAATCCGGAGCTGAAGCTCTGGTACATCCCGGTCATCGAGAGCTGCAACCGCATCAAGGTCGAGGAGATGACGCCGGCCAGCCTCAAGCCGCGCGAGTTCTTCACTGGCGGCGGCCCAAGCCAGCCGTTCCGCATCACCGGCAGCGTCACGACGATTGACGTGACGACGGGCAAAATCGCGGCCAAGCTGGAAACGCCCTTCCCGAATCTGGGCGGCATTCTGGCGACGCCGGATCTCGTCTTCACCGGCCAGCCTTCGGGCGAGGTGATGGCGCTTGACGCCAAGACCCTGGAGAAACTCTGGGAGTTCAACACCGGCGGCGGCGTCAATGCGCCACCGATGACGTTTACCGTCGATGGAAAGCAATATGTTGCGATCCTCGTCGGGCTGGGCGGCGCCTGGGACAAGTGGTTCATCGAGGCGACACCGGAGCTGAAGACGATACAGCCCGGATCGATGCTCTACGTGTTCGCCCTTTGACGGATAGGAGGAGGGTCTGGTCCGCACGACCGGACCCTCCAGCTCGCTTCAGGCAGATAATCCGATGATAAGATTCACTGGTTCTTCAGCCGCCGGCACGTTGCTGGCGTGCGTCATGGCGGCGGCCCTGTCGATGCCCGGCAGTGCTCACGGTCAGCCGGCGGCTGATCCGGCTGAAGCCGGCAAGCAAGTTTATAAACGAGCCAATTGCATGGGCTGCCACAAATGGCACGGCAATGGCGGCGGCGGTTATGGCGGCGACGCGCTGTCGCTGCGCAAGTCCGAGCTTACGCGAGAGCTGATTATTGAGACCGTCGGCTGCGGGCGCCCAGGGACGGGCATGCCATTCTTCATAAGGGGCGCTTACGACGCGGTGAAGTGCCACGATATGACTCGCGCCGATGTCGGAGATCAAATTCCCCCTGAATCGGCAACGTTTCTGCGGCCCAACGACATCGCAGCGGTTGCGGATTATGTGATCACCCATATCAAGGGGAAGGGCGAACCCAGCTACGCCGAATGCCTCAGCTTCTTCTCGGATAGTTCGCGCGTGTGCAACGTCTACAAGACAGAGGAGCCAAAACCGGCGGATCCGGTTGCGAATACGGGAAAGAGCCAATGATGATGAAGTTTGCGATCCCAAGAGCGTTTGCCGCCGGGATGATTTTCGGGCTGCCGCTGGCTGTTGCGATTTGCGCGTCTTCTGTCTGGGCGGACGAATTCGAGGGCAACGATTTACGCGGCATCCGGGTTGGAATGGCGGCCGCCGATTTGCCCAAGACAGGATATATCGGCTTCGCTTGTGCAACGGGGCCGGAGCGTGAGCTTCCGGGTTGGGAGAACTGGCGCGACTGTCCGGCTGACGCAAATGGCACCCATGCCGTCCGGTTCGATTACGATCCGGAGACCACCCGTGAGGGTACGATGGTGGCCGGCCATCCCGCCGTCCTGACGCTGTCGATCGATAATGCAGGCAGCGTCGTCGGCCTGCAGATCGTGACGGATCCGAAGGCGCGGCTGCGCATGCGCAAAAAGGCTTTTCTGCTTGGAAAGCAGGCCAAGTCTCGCTATGGCGCGGAAGGCTGGGCATGCAAGGAAGCCGAGCCGAGCGCCGATGAGCAGCCCGTTGGCGGCGTCTACGTCAAAGAACAATGTACGAAGACGATCAGCGGCCGCACCCTTGTTGTCGAGCGAAAACTGTTCCGCCGGTCGGATCAGGACCTCAAGAGCTTCGTCGATGAAACCAGGATCAGCATCACGCAAACGAAAGGCTAGGCTTGCGCTCGGCCGGCCGATCGCGACACCGTCGAGGTGCCGAGCTGCGTTCGGCGGTCACGCACCCGCAGCAGAAATGAACTCACTCCTTCACGGCCCCCGACATCGCCGCCACGTAGTGCTCGACGAAGAAGGCATAGAGAATGACGAGAGGCAGCGATCCGGCGAGCGCACCAGCCATCAGTGATCCCCAGCGATAGATATCGCCGTCCACGAATTCGTTGACGATGGCCACCGGCACGGTCTTGTTCTGCGTCGACGACAGGAAAGTGAGCGCGTAGATGAATTCGTTCCAGCACAGGGTAAAGCAAAAAATGAATGCGGAGATCAGCCCTGGGATAGCAAGCGGCAGCACGATCTTGATCAGGATTTGCCAGCGGCTCGCACCGTCGATCAGCGCACATTCTTCCAGCTCGAAAGGGATGGTCTTGAAGTAGCCCATCAGCAGCCATGTCGAGAACGGAATGAGGATGGTCGGATAGGTGAGGATCAGCGCGAAGGGCGTGTCGAACAGGCCATATTGGAAAACGACCGAGGACAGCGGGATGAACAGTATCGACGGCGGCACTAGGTAAGCCAGGAAGATCGCGCCGCCGACCCATTGCGCACCCTTGTAGCGCAGGCGCACGATGGCATAGGCGGCAAACACGCTGGCGATCATGGAGAGTACGGTGGCGCTCATCGCGACGAGCATCGTGTTCCAGAGCCACAAAGGATAGTGGGTTTCGAAGAGCAGCTTGGCGATGTGCTTGAATGTCGGGTTCCACGTCCAGAACGGATTGTAGCGTTCGAGATCGAGAAGCTGTTCATCGGGTTTGATAGCGGTAAGGGCCATCCAATAGAACGGAAACAGCAGGACGATCAGAATGATCGATAGCGGCAGATAGACCCTGACGAGGCGGGCCGGCAGATTCTCCAGATAGTTCATGCCCTCGCCGTGGACGATCGGGGGCGACGCGGTCAGGACGTGCCTGCCCTCATCGTGTTTTGCGATCAGTGCATCAGTCATTGCTTTCGCCCTGTTGCCATTTGCGGCGCTGTAATCCGAACCAGGAGATCAGGATCGCGGCGAGCAGGAATGGGATCATCGCGGTCGAGATGGCCGCGCCCTCGCCGAGCTGGCCGCTCAGGATCGCTCGTTGATAGGACAGCGTCGCCATGAGCTGGGTCGCGTTCACCGGACCGCCGCGTGTCAGCACCCAAATGAGCTGGAAATCGGTAAAGGTGAACAGCACCGAAAACGTCATCACCACGGCGATGATCGGCGTCAGTAGCGGATAGGTGACGTAGCGGAAAATCTGCCAGCGACTCGCGCCGTCCAGCACGGCGGCCTCGTAAAGGGATGGCGGTACCGTCTGTAACCCGGCCAGCAGCGTGATTGCGACGAAGGGAACGCCGCGCCAGATATTGGCGAAGATGACCGACCAGCGGGCATTCCACACGTCGCCCAGGAAATCGATGTTGCCCGAAATCAATCCCAGATGCCGCAGCGACCAGGAGATGATCGAGAACTGCAGAATCGTAAATCCACCAGAAAGCAATTGCCGACAAGACCGTAGGCACAATGAACGGGATCAGCACGACCGCGCGCAGGATGGCCTTGAACGGCAGATTTTCATTGAGCAGCAGAGCAAGATACAGGCCAATGGCGAATTTGATGATGCTCGCAACGACCGTGTAAAGCAGCGTGTTGAAGATCGAGAGCCAGAATACGGAATCATCCCACAGCCAGACGTAATTCTCGACGCCAATGAATTGGCCGCTACGGCCGATTTTCGCGTCGGTGAATGAAAGCCAGACGCCGAGCCCGAGCGGATAGGCGAGAAACAGAATGAGGAAGGCCGCCGCGGGAATCATGAACCAAAAGCCAAGCCAGTTCCGGTTGACCTGTAGACGCTCCCACGCCGTCGATTCGCGCGGAGCGGCTTTCGGGGTACTCTGGCCCAGTGCGATTTCAGCCATCTTGTCGCTCTCTCACAAAAGCGATTGCGGACGGCACCCGAAGTGCCGTCCGCAATCTCAGGGCGTCAGCGATAGATGCGCTGCAGTTGGCGCTCCGCGATCCTCATGGTGCCCTTGAGGTCCTCGCGGCCCGTGCAATAGGCCGCGAACATGTCGACCAGCACGAAGTCGGCGATGGCCGCAGCCGCCTTCTCGCCGACCGAGCCTTTCCCGCCCGCGGTCAGGGTGCGCTTGCCAGCCTGGCTGAAGATCGTGCGCTTCGGATCGGCGGTCCACACCGGATTGGCGTCATAGGCGTTAAGGCAATGCGTGAGATAGCCTTGCGCCGCTTCCAGCCATTTGTTGAACTGATCCGCCTCCTGCATGTAGGCCAGCAGCGCTTTGACCGCTTGCGGATATTTCGTGTAACCCATCCCCAGGATCGGATAGAGGAGATGCAGCTCCGTCGGCTTGCCGACCGGCCCAACCGGCCAAACCGCGTGGTTCATGTCCTTGGCGATCTCGGCCTTGGCGGGGTCCTTGTTGGCCGCGACGTAGATGGAGATCCCGTTGTTGGTCCAATGGATCTCGTTGGCGAGGAATGCCTTATTGTTCGAGGCGTCGTTCCAAGCGGCAACGCCAGGGACCATGTTCTCATAAAGCGCCTTGGCGTATTCGAGCGCCTTCGCCGTCTCCGGCGAGTTGAGCACGACCTTGTCGTTCTCATCGACCGCATTACCGCCATGCGCCCACAGGCACCAGTGCGCCCAGATATTGCCGTCGCCGGAGGCGTGACCCATCGCGAAGCCGCCCGGCGTGTTGTTCTTCTTCATCGCCTTGGCGTATTCGAGGAACTCATCGGTCGTGGTTGGGAATTTGGAGAAGCCGGCCTTGTTAGACGCCTCGATGCGGTAATTCATCATGGCGCCGCCGAAGCAGATCGGAATGCAGATCCACTTGTCACCGCTCTTGCCGTAAGCCTCGGCGCTGGGTACCCAGCCGCCATATTTCTTGCCGAGATACTCCGCGACGTCGGTCACATCGAGGACCTTCTGCGGGAAGAGATGGGGCAATGAGTAAAGGCCCCAGAAAATGTCCTGGCCAGCTCCGGTATTCGCCGCAACCGAGGCCTTGGGTTGCACATCCTCGTAGGATTCGCGTGAGATCGTGACCTTGACGCCGGTGGCTTTCGTGAACGCGTCGATGAGCGCAACGAAGGCGTCATCCTCCGACTGAACGAAATATTTCCAGCGCAGCATTGACAGTTCCGCGCCCTTTTCCGGGGTCCACGGCGCCGACTGCGCCCAGGCTTTGGCCCATTCGAGCAAACTGGAACCGGTGAGCGTTGCCGCCGCAGCGAGCGAGGTACCGCCTGCCATCAGCGCGCGGCGTGTAATTTTGGTCATTTGCATTTCCTCCTGAAGGTACTTTTTGAGCGGTCTTGCGCCGGTTGATGCGTTAAAACAAAGGCACTGCGTCGATACGGAAACGTTGTCGTGATGCTTTATTGGATGAGGTGCGCGGGAGAGGCGGTGATATCTTCCCACCCAATTTTCGCGACGACCTTGATCGTCGAGCGGATCGGCTCGATGATTTTGATCCCCGCCCGAATGCCATTGCTCGCCAGGTGGAAATGGTTAGAACGCGCATCGCATGCGCGTCCGTCGGAGCCGGGCTGGACGCAAATATCGGCGGTTTGTCGCCGCCAAGCGCCTGAGGAGCGGTCAGGCCGCCCTCCACAAATAAAATCTGTCGGCGACCACAATGAAGCATCTCAGCTGACCTAGCTTCATACCGGCTTTGCGGAACAGATTATCTGAATTTTATATATAAGCCAACTCGATCAAAAGTGCCTCCTTGGCGGAGATTAGATCGTCTAAAGCGGATCGAGACGCGCAAACACGACAACCGTGGGTAACGGCGCGTGTGTGGCCTTGCAAATGAGCCCGAACGTCAGCGAGGCGAGATTTGGTGCGGTCGAGAGGCGCAACACTCTTGGAGGTTAGCGTGTTGTGTTAAAAGTATGAACAATCCTCAATTTCAATCTGTTACCCCCACAATTACCTCGCGTTGAAAACGGAATTCAATTCGCGAATTGCCGTCCGTCCTTAGCCGATGACAGGTGCAGCCCGACAGCGGATGGTGCGCTGATCGACGCAATCATCCGCGAGCCGCCCATGAAACAAACCTGCTACGCAAGCCGGCCGTGCTTGCAAAGCTCCGCTGCGGCGCACAAAGCTATATATCGCCGTGCGATATGAGGGCTTCCCCGCCCCAGTGATATTCGGCCGCGATGCGCTTGGGTCCGTGGGATCTTGGGTGGTGGTGCGGCTCGCCAACGAGGGACGGTTCTGTCGCTGATGCTCGCTACCTTCGACTTCAACAGTGTGCGGCGTGAACTGATGCTGGAAAGCGCCATCGCCCAGCTTGACCGTTACGATCTGCTGATCCTCGACGACATCGCCTACGTCACCAAGGATCAGGCCGAAACCAGCGTTCTGTTCGAGTTGATTGCCGTACGCTACGAACGGCGGTCCATGCTGATCACGGCCAATCAGCCCTTCGGCGAATGGGGCAGGATCTTCCCGGACCAGGCCATGACGTTCGCCGCCATCGATCGCCTTGTCCATCACGCCACGATCCAGGAGATGAACGTCGAGAGCTATCGGCTGCGCGAGGCCCTTGACCGGAAGCGAGGGCGACCGGCCAGCGGCCCATGCGACAATCACGAAATCCGAACAAGCCGAAGACTGATCGACGGTTCGCGTCAATCAAAGCACTTGCCAAAGTAACGGGCAGCGACAATCATCACCCCGCTCGGCTGCCTCGTCTGATCCTGATTGACGCGCCGTTCTCACCCGGATTGTCGCGCCTCAGGAGTCCGCCACCGTGTCTAAAGCCGGGGATTCAGCCGTATTCGCGTCCCAAGGGGCAGATGGCGGCGACGAGCAGTTGCTCGGGTCCGTTCCATCCAGCGGCCCGATCTGACCCTGCCGCTGAACAACTTTCGCGGCGAGAAATTCTCGGAACAAGTGGGCGGGATCATCCCGGAACGTAAGGCAGCGGTGGAGCTGCCTGCTCCTTGCATTGACATGCTGGCTCAGGCAGCGGCTCGCATCGCGGATTGCACCGTGTTCCAGGGCAGGAGTTCGTCGATCCGATTGATCGGGTGCTCGCCGATGCGGGTGAAGAGATCGCGCAGATAGGCTTCGGGCTCGAGGCCGTTGAGCCTGGCGGTGCGGATGATCGCGTAGAAGATCGTGGCGCGCTCGCCGCCGGCGTCAGATCCGGCGAACAACCAATTCTTCCTGCCAAGAGCTATCGGCCTGATGGCGTTTTCGGCGGCATTGTTCGAGATCTCCAGGCGGCCATCATCGCAACAGCGAGTGACCGCCTCACCCGGCCGACGTCGCGCTCACCACGGTCAAGGACCCATCTTTTCGCGCCAGATGCACAGGCTTGACCAGTTCCGATTTCATGAGACGCCTCCGCCAGAACCGCGGCGACTTCGTTGACGATCTGGCGCCACACGATCGCCGGCAAGGTAGCCCAGAAGTGTTCCCGTTTATCGCCATGGTTCTCAAGCTGTTCGGCTAGCGAGATCAGATCACGCAGCGCTTCAATGCTTAACTTCGTCCGGTTCTCCCGCCGATTTTGTGGCTCTGTGCAGTAAACGGAACCAAGAGGCTGGCAGCATCTCCATGTTCGATCTCATAGGCACTCTCATTCAGTCCAAAGCCGCGTGGCGCACCGTTTCGCCGAGCGCGGGGCCATTCGCCCCTACGGCCATGAGGATATCAGATCCAGGCTCGAAGACTTGATTGCTGAGCAGAAATAGACCCTGGTGGCAAAGCCCACGCAGCCGGCGCTGCCATAGCCATGCCGGCCGTTGCCCTACAGGCCCGTTGTCAGTGAAGCTTGACATGCGGGCGCGTTGCGCCGCGAAACCAGCCGCCGATGCTGTCGAGGAACACCGCCCACCAGCCGAACAGCGCCGCCTGATGCTGCTTGTAGAGCCAGCGATAGATGAGCTGCGCAAGCAACCCCTCGATACGAATGCCCGCACCGCGCGCCCAGCCCATCAGCGTGCCGACCGCGCTTTCGCCGCCGAGCGAGACGAGCGAGCCAAGGTCATTGTAGCGGAACGGCTTCCAGCTCCTCGCCTCGCAGCGAGGCCGGAATCGCGCGCGCCAGATAGCGGGCCTCCTGATAGGCGGCCTGAGCGCGCGGAGGCACGCGGACGTTCCTGCCCAGCCAGGGAGCCGAGGCGCAATCGCCCATCGCGAAAATATGCGGGATCGCCGGTCGCCAGCAGCGTCGGCGTCACCTCGATCTGGTCCATGCGGTTCGTCGCCAGTCCGCCCAGGCCCGCCAGGAATGCGGGCGCTTTCACTCCGGCCGCCCAAACGGTGATGTCGGAATGCCGCTGCTCGACCGGAGCGCGTCACGACATGGTCCGGCGTGACCTCCGTCACCTGCTGGCCGTTCTGGACATCGACATTGAGGTCGTGCAGGACCTTTTCGACGGACGTGGCAATGCGCTCAGGCAATTGCAGCAGCAAGCGCGGATCGGCATTGATGAGGCTGATGCGGATGAAGCGTCTCGGGATCGAGCCGGTCGAGCCCATAGGCGATCAATTCCCGCGTGGTGGCCCGCAGCTCCGCTGCCAGCTCGACACCCGTAGCGCCGCCGCCCACGATGCAGATATCGAGGCGCTGATCGGAGAGATCGTCAAGGCCGTAATTGGCGCGCATGCAGGCCTGCACGATGCGGCGATGCAGCCGCTCGGCATCCGCGGCGCTGTCCAGCGCGAAGGCATGATCCCTGGCGCCCTTCACGCCGAAATCATTGGTGACGCCGCCGACCGCAATCACCAGCCGGTCGTAAGGCAGCCGCCGCGCGGGAGCCAGCTCCACGCCAGTTTCATCACGCGCCGGTCCGATCAGCACCTCCTGCTTCTCACGGTCGATGCCTTGCAGCGGCCCTTGCGCGAATGTGAAACCATGCCAGCGGGCGAGTGCGAAATAGGCTGTCTCATGCGCCCCGGGATCCGCGCTGCCGGAGGCGAATTCATGCAGCAACGGCTTCCAGACATGGGTCGGCGATGGATCGGCGAGCGTGACGGCGAGGTCGCGGTCGCGCCGGCTGCGATGCGCCAGCATGATGGCGAGCGGCAGCCCGCCCGCGCCGCCGCCGCAGATCACCACCCGCTGCGGTCCGGTTTGCGGCACCGCCGATGTGACCACGGCTTCGCTGGACAAGTCGGCCGGCCCGGTTTCCGATGCGGTGTGTTCCATGTGCTTGCCCCTCGTCTGCGGCCAACAGTCTATACGCTCGGCCGCGATGCCGCGAGCGTCAGCAAGCTCCTCGCGGTTGCTTTAGATCTATTGTTTTCGCATCATTTTACAAGGACTGAACAGGTCCACTTGGCAATGACGCTCACCCTGACGGCCCCTCGCTGGCGCCGCTGCGGCCGAAATTGGGAAGCAGATCGCGCATGGCCTCCCTGATCCTCCGGCTGGTGGATCGGTATTCCGGCCTGCGCCGCAGCCGCGCACCGGTCGGGCCGCGGTCAAGCTGCAAGGCGCGCGAATGATACGCGTCAAGCCCAGGCCGGTGGCCAATCGAAACGATGCTGGTGTCCGGCAGCTCCTCGTCGAAGATCGACATGACCCGCGTTTGATTTTCCTCGTCCAGCGCGGCGGTGGCCTCGTCGAGGAACACCCAGCCCGGCTTATGCAGGAAGACGCGCGCAAAGGCCAGTCGCTGCTGCTGGCCGAGAGACATGCAGCCTGTCCCAGCGCTCTTCCACATCGATCCGGTCGGCGAAATCCGGCAGGCCGGTACGTTCAAGCGCGGCCGCGATCTCCTCGGTGGTGAAGCTGTCCGGTGACGCGGGATAGGCGACGGCCGCGCGCAGCGTGCCGAGCGGCATATAGGGCCGCTGCGGCAGGAACATCATCTGCTCGCGCGGCGGCAGATGGATGGTGCCGGTGCCCCATGGCCACAAGCCGCCGATGGCCCGCATCAGCGTGCTCTTGCCGATGCCCAAGATCGCCTACGACCAGAACCCGCTCGCCGGGCAGAATCTCGGAGGTCGCGTCCGAAATCACCACGCCGCCATCCGACAGCCAGACGCCGACATTCTCGAAAGACCAGATGCCCTTCGGGGTGAGGCACGAGCTTGATGCCCGGTTCCTCCTCGCGCTCGTCCACCTCCTCGAGCGCCTCGTGGAACACCGCGACGCGATGCAGCGCCGCCCGCCAATCCGCTGCGCGGGCGAAATTGTCGACGAACCATTTCAGCGATTGCTGCACCTGATTGAACGCGCCCACCACCATCATCAGCCCGCCCAAGCGTCAGCGTGCCGTGCAGATAGCCGGGCAGTGCGACGAGGATGGGCACGACGATCGTCAGCCAGCCATAGCCCGAAGTGATCCAGACCAGCCGGGACAGGGCGTTCGACATCTTCCGCTGCACGCCGATCACCTGGTCGACATAGCGAGTGAGTATCCGCCGCTCATCCTGCTCGCCCGCATAGAGCGCGATGCTTTCCGCGCTCTCGCTGACCCGCACCAGAGCGAAGCGCAGATCGGCTTCACGTGCATAGCGCGTTGCGTTGAGACCGATGAGCGGCCGCCCGACCAGCCATGTGAGCCACGAGCCGATGGCCGCATAAATCGAGCGCCGCCCATACCATATAGCCGGGAACGGCGATGGTGATGCCCAGCGTTTGGAAACTGATATTCTGCGACATCGCCCACAGCACGCCGATGAAGCTGACCAGCAGCAGAGCCGATTGCAGGAATCCTATGCCGAGGTCGGCCGACAGCTCGGACAGGTTGCGCGTATCCTCCTGGATGCGCTGGTCCGGATTGACGCCGGTTTCCTCGCTGATGCCGAGCCGATAGGCCCGGCCATGCGGCAGCCAATTGTCGAGCAGATGATGGGTCAGCCATTCGCGCAGCCGCACCTTCAGCATTTCGTGCAGCCAGGTCTGCGAGACGACGATAGTCAGCAACACGGAGACGATGAGAAGGAAAACCAGGAGCTGATCCCAGATCAAGCCGAGGCTCTTTGCCTCGATCGCGTCGAAAAACGCCTTCTGCCAGCGATTGAGGTAGACTTGGCCGACGATGTTGGCCAGCAGGACGGCGACGACGCCGGCAACGAGCGACAATACCGCGAGCCGCCTGGGTGACTTGATGAGTTGCCCGCCCAGTTCGAGCACCTCCCGCCAGGCGGATCTACCGAGAAAGGGCTGTTCGTCTCCCTCCACCTTCAATTGGGGAGGTTTGGGAAGGAGACGGCGGATTGGGTCGCGGGGCTCAGGTGCGCTGGCCACCCTAGTCTTACCGGGGGCGCTGCGATCGCTCATCTATGCACTCTCTCCATTGATCCATTTGGGAACACACATTGCGTAAATAGGTTTCAAATCCCGCCTGCCGCACCTGCGCCCTGCAGACTGCTGGTGCGAACGAGACTGGCGAAGGCACCGTTAAGCCGGACGAGTTCGTCATAGCCTCCCCCCTCGATGATCCGCCCAGCCCTGAACACCAGGATCTTGTCGGCGTTCATGATGGTGGTGAGCCGATGCGCGATGATGAAGGTGGTGCGGCCGGCGCGAACGGCGTCGAAGGCCCGTTTGATCAGCGCCTCTGTCTCGACGTCCAGCGCACTGGTCGCTTCGTCCAGGATGAGGATCGGTGCGTCCTTGAGGATGGCGCGCGCTATGCCGATCCGCTGCCGCTCGCCGCCCGAAAGCGCCGAACCGCGCTCGCCGATGATGAAGGCGTAGCCGCCCGGCTTGGCGATGATGAACTCATGCGCCTCGGCCATGCGCGCCGCGGCCTCTACCTGCTCTTGCGTCGCCTCCGGGCGCCCGATACGGATGTTTTCGTAGATCGACCGGTTGAAAAGGCCAACTTCCTGGAAGACAACGGCGATCGACTGGCGCAGCGAGGCCAGCGTCACGTCGCGAATATCGCAGCCGTCGATCGCTGATGCGTCCCTGATCAGGATCGCGCAGCCGCTGCAGCAGCGCCAGCGCCGTGGTCTTGCCCGCGCCGGTCTGTCCGACGAAGGCGACCGTTTGCCCGGCCTCGACTTCGAAATCGAGGTCGAAAACGCCGTTATTGGTCGCGCCGAACCGGTAAGTGACGCCGGAATAGCTTACCGCCCCGCGCACATCCCTGAGCGGCGTGGCATCCGGTTTTTCCACAATGCTGGTGCTTGTGTCCAGCAGATCGAAAAACGCATTCAGCGTCGGCACCTGACTGAACAAGCGGGAGACGAAGCCTGACAACTGGTCGAGCTTGGCGATGAGCATGCCTGCGAAGGCCACGAAGCTGACAATCTCGCCGACCGTGACCTCGCCGGTACTTGCGAGCAGGGCCCCGACCGCGAAAATAGCCACCATCGAGCAGGTCGCTGCGGCCCGCGTCACGACCGCAAGCAGCCCCCACCAGGTGAGAATCGGGTATTGCGCTGAAAGCAGCTCCTTCATCAAGTCCCGGAGCGCCGTTTGCTCGGCGCTGAGGCGAGCATAGCTCTGCACGATGGAGACATTCCCGATCACATCGCCGACGCGCCCAAACACATCCTGATGGTAGCGCTCGATGACGGATTGCCCGGATTCTATCTGCCTGATGACGAACACGTTGAAGAAAGTATACACCAGCGCGAGCACGAGAAGAATAGCGGCAAGCCGAATATCGATGGAGATCGCGGTCGGGACCAGCAGAATGATGCTGATCAACGCGGAGAGATGCTCGCGCAGAAAGGTCAGCCACAGCGAGAACAGCGCGTCCGTGCCCGCCACCATGATGCGGACGACGCGGCCCGTCCCGCGCTCGGCGTGATAGCTGATCGGCAGTGTGATGGCGCGGTTGAACGCCGCGCCGAGCATCGCCAGCCTCTGGCGATGCGCGAGCCGGTCGGCCCAGACCGCCAGGAACACGCTGGCGAACACTCCGAAAAACCCCAGAAACGCCCACAGACTGATCAGCGGAAAGGCTTGCGTACCGCCCGCCAGCGCATCGACGACGCGGCCGAACAGGATGGGCTCGGCGAGATGCAAGACTGCGAGCACGGCGTTGGCGATGACCAAAAAGGCCGTCAGCATAAACTCGCTTCGCAACATGCCGAGCGCGCGCCGGTACGTGTTCAGTAGTGCTTTCATCCCTGGGAATTCCGAATGCCGTGCCCGCTTGAACACGGCATATGCGCACAAGTTGCAGGGGGGATGAAGGCTTCTGGGGCGGTCGTGCACATCGAAGCCGCATTGCGATAGAAAGGCGACGGTAGCACCGATCTTCCTCAATGCTGGGAGTCGATCAGCCAGCATGTCACGGACGCAGCAACAGTGTGAAAGTGCGACGGCCCCGCCCGCTCAGGCCGCGCCTTTGCCTCGCTCCAGCGTCTCAAGAGCGGGTGTTTCGCCGCCGAGCATCAGCGCGCGCACCAGCGTCGCGGGATTGTTGTCGAGCGCGATACGTGGCAGAACCAGCAATTCGCGGGCGTGCTCGGGCCAGAGGGCGCCCTCGATCGCGGTCATGGCGGTATCGAAGCCCAATTCGCGGGCGATGTTCACATCCCGCGCGGTTACTTCGCCTGCCGAGCCCCCTGGGAACGCCAGATCACGCGGGCGCCGGCCTATCGCTGTCTCGAGCGCATCGAGCGAAGCCGCGAGGCTCTCCCGCGCAAGGTCGAAACCAAGCTCGGAAAGCGTGTGCATCCCGCCCGCATTGCTGCCGACAGTCACGAGCTCATGGGAATCGAGCTGCTTTAATTCCGCGGCGGTGAGCATTTCCCGTGAGGCGAGCGCCGGAAGGTCCAGCCCATAGGTTTCGCACTCCTTCCGAACGAGGCTCGCCCGCTTGCCGCCGCCAATCCGGGTGAGCCATTGGTGGACCCGCGCATAGGCGTCCAGCCGTTCCTGCCTAGAGCCGGAGGGCACTTCCACTCGCTTTCCCTCGATGTCGAACGGGAGCCGCTGATGTCGATGGAACAGCGCTTCCAACGCCATCCACCAGGGCACCTGTCCGCTACCGAGGAAATCACTCCCCGCATAGACAGCGAAGGGCATTCCACGCTTCTCAAACAAGGGAAGCACGCTGGTCAGAATGCTGCGATAAGCGCCATCGAAGGTGAATGTGACGAACCGCCGGTCCAACTCGCCTTCGACGAGGCGCCGGCGCATTTCCGCCACCGAGACCACATCCAGATGTTGGGCGGCGACCAGCGCAACCATCTCTTCGAGCAGCAGCGGGTCGGTTTCGGCGACAGCCCCGCGCGCCACGAGGCTGTTCTCCAGGGGCACGACACGCTGGATCATGAAAATTGCGCCGCATCCCATGGAGAAACGCGGCAGCATGCCCGGCTCGGCGGTAAAATAATGGGCGCGCAGATAAGCGTCGAACGGCCCCCTCGGCAATTCGCAAATCACTGACATTCTCCCAAAACCCCGCGTGCTCTCGTCGATAAGGCCAGCGGTAATGTGCCCGGCGGAAAGCTGGCACGATTCGGCTTGGCATCCAATGGGCGGCAGGCGCGGGGGGAGCACGTATCGCTCCGCCAGAGATGCGTCTCGTGTCGCGTGGCTCCGTCACGGGCGATGAACTTGCGGAACCACGTCTCATGGGAGTCGCGAGACAGGTAGCCAATAAAGCTTACCCTGCACGCAAACGAAAAAGGAGCGGGGTTACCGCTCCTTTTCCAAGTCGCCTCGCTCAATGAGCTCAGCAGTAATCTTCCCAATTATAACGGCAGAAGCGCGGGCCGTGCTCATAGCGGCAGGCGCGATAGCAGCTATTGCCGCCGCCGTAACCGTAGGAGCTATAGCCGTAACCGTAATCGTCGTAGTCGTTATAGCCGTAGTAGAGGAATGGTGCTGCTACGAAAGGCGCACCGTACCAGAAGTTACTATGACCGCGGTGACGTCGATGACCCCAATTTTTACCGCCACCGCCACCGCTCCATCTTTTACCGCCGCCGCCGCCGCTCCAATTTTTACCGCCGCCGCCGCCGCTCCATTTTTTACCGCCGCCGCCGCCGCCGTTCCAATCACGCTTCACTTGCATGACACCATTATCAGAGGCCCCGGCGCTCAGGGCTGGGGAGGGGCTGCCGGCGGGCGCCGCGGAAGCGCCTAGCGAACCAGACACCGCCAGGGCGGCTCCGGCGGCCAGCATGGCCAAACTGCGCTTGATGCCTATCATGATCGTTTCTCACAAATCGAGGAACAAAAGGTTCCGTTTCCGTGGATGTGTCAGATAACGCCAGATTCAATCATATGGTTCCGAGGAGAATGAGGCGGGGCGTATCATGAAATTGTAAGAATTTGTCCCGCGTTGCGCGGCGGCGCATTTCGGAGACCACAAGTAACTCATGGGTGCATTTGTCGCAGGCGAGCCGATGCATGGAGGCAAGCTTCGATCAGCACACGTCATATTGGGGGATAAATGTTTCTTCTACGCCCGCGCAATATTATCGCCATTTGGGGCTATCGCGTGCGGGTGGTTCCAGATACGGTGTCACTTGCACTAACATATTAGCCCATCAGGTGAATTTCTCTCGGTCTCCGTCCAGGGTATTGGACCTCGTGATTAAAAATTGTTCCACATTTCGGCACAACAAACAGATGCCCCATTGCCAATGCATCGGTGTTCGTGAGCTATTTAACAAAGAATCGTCGGATCATGGCCTCAACACCTTGAAACGAATATTGATTGTAATCCTGGCGCCGATTCATTTTTCTGTCTAAAGTCTGGGTCTGGAAGTTTGCGATGCAATGTCTGAATAGGCCGCCTACTGTATGGACCAAGTGATATTCGCTCGATTTTTTATGGCGCCTTGCGCCACACGCGAATTGCTGAACTCAGCCGTAGCCCAGACCAGCGCGCAATATCACACGACGAGAAAGTTAAGTATGGACGACAACACGGCGGAGAGCCGAATGAGCGGCTTTCATTACGCCACAGCGGACGATTCCCTCGCTCAGCCGATTTCACGGCGGCACCTTCATGACGAACTGCTTACGCTCTTGCGGGATTGCATCATTGGCGGCGAATTGAAGCCCGGCGAAAAGATCCCGGAGAAAGAGCTCTGTGAGCGTTTCGGCGTCTCACGCACACCCCTGCGCGAGGCCTTGAAGGTGCTTGCCTTCGAGGGTCTTGTGGCGCTTAACCATAATCGCGGCTCCGCGGTCAGTCAGCTCAACCTTCAAGAACTGGGCGAAGCGTTTCCGGTTTATGCCCAGTTTGAAGGGCTGGCTGGAGAATTGGCTTGCGAGAAGCTGGACGCGGATGAAATCCACGAGATCCGCAGGCTGCACGACGAGATGATGGCACATTACGCGCGCCGTGATTACCAAAGCCATTTTGTGATCAACCAGCAGATTCACGGGCGCATCCAGGAGGGTTCGAAAAACCGAAATCTCATCCAATTGCTGCGCCACATTTCCAGCCGTGTCTCGCAGGCACGCAGTCATGTCGCGCTGTCCGGCGAACGATGGGCGAATGCCATCGCCGAGCACGAGGCGATTATCGTCGCGCTCGAAGCGCGCGACGGCATTCTCCTCTCCAGGTTGCTTCGGGAGCACATGGAGAGCACTTTCCGCGCTATCGCGGAAGCCCTGACCGAGGCGCGCGACGATGGCATCCCTTGCGCGAACGGCAGAGCGCGCGGCGACGATGTCGGCCCGACCTGACGCTCCCTGCCGAGGGGAGCCGTTTCACTTTCCGCCTTTCCTGCGCATAGGCAGTTGACGGATGCCGCTCATTCGCGCGAGTGGTATTATGCCTCTACCTCCGGGGCTGTCGGACTTGGGATGCATTGGGGGTTTCACATAGGCTCTTAAGCCGGCGCATCGGCGAAACGCTCCGCCATCCGGCATGATGCGAAACCAGCATGGACCCCGCGGACTCCCCAACCCTTCCCATCATGGGGCTGGCTCTTTTCAGACGATGGAGCAAGCTCCGCAAAAAGAAGCAATCCTCCGCCAAAGCCGCGCGGAATCAGCCTTCGTTACCTTCGTCCTTTTCAGGGATGGCCACCGTGATTTCGCTGCTGAGAACCACCGCTTTCTTAATGCTGCTGCTCACCTATCTCGTAGTCGAGGTATTCGTATCAATGCTTGCATATGCCTACCTCAACCTCTACCAGATCGAGACGTTCGGGTATTTGATCAGACTGAGCAGAAATTTGCTCACCTCAATGCAAAACCTCTTCGAAACCCACGCGCCGCAGCTGGCCGACCGCGCCTATGCCACGCTGCTCGGGGAAATCGGCCCAAAATCCATTCTGCTGCTCTTCCTTGGCCTCACGGTGAGCATGCTGATTCGCTTCATCATGTTCATCCTTCACAAAGGGATCGAGGGGGTGCGGGCCAGCAAGCCGGTGCAGACCGCGAAAGCGTGAGTGGCTTCACGCGGGGGCATGACATCCAGCCGCCGCCGCGTCAGCACCTAAGCGGGATTGGCGCGATGGCCTTCCCAGAAAAGCCGAACGTTTTCAAGCGATGAGCGCCTCAAGTCCGGAAGCAGCGTGGCGGCCTTCTCGTTGTCGATGTCCGGTGTGCGATAGAGGAAATCGCCAAAGCGGACATCAAGTCCGAAATGCGCTCGAATTTCTTCCAGGCTTACGCATGAAGACGAACTGCAATTGACAATTCCTGACATGCCTTCCGCGTTAGCTGCATCGATCAGCCTGCCGACATCCTCATGGCGAACATAATTGAACGTGGACGCGCCGCTGAGGCCGATGGACCCACCCGGTATCGTCAGCATCCGCAGGAGACTGTTCGGTCGCATGCCTGGGCCGAGCAAGGCACTGGCGCGAATGATCAAAGAGGCGGTCGCGTGGCGCAGCACCAAGCCCTCCGCGTAAAATTTGCTCACCCCGTAAACGCCGGAAATGTCATGCGCGTTGATGACGGCCTCTTCCCCACAGCGTCTCAGCGACTTGGGATAAACATCGATCGAGGACAGGTAAATGAAGCGCCGGTGCGGAATCGCGAGCAGGCTGCGGGTCAAGTCCACATTATTCCGGAAATAGCTCTCCACATTGTCGTGAGTGACTGTCTTCGCTGGGTCGACGGCGCAATGCACGATCACGTCGAACGGCTCGCGGTGCCGCGCCATGGTGAGCCCCGCTTCGTCCGTCCGGTGAAAAGCCTCGCCGGCGAACCGCCGCAAGAGCGAGGCACCGAGGCCGCTTGACGCTCCCGATATCAGAGTGCGCATGATGCCGGCCCAATCGATCGCAACGGCGCCCGGGACATTGGCGTTTACCGCCGCCCTGTGGCGGACCTTTCAGTAAAGGCGTTGTAGCGTTTGTCGGCAACCGCCGCATTCTCGCGATACCAGTCGATGGTCTCGCGGATACCATCCTCGAGCGTAATAATGGGCGCGATGCCCAATGACCGGGCGCGTTCGGTGCTCATCAGACGTTTCGCGTCGCCCGAGGGTTTCGCCGCATCCCAAACGATCTTGCACTCATCGTGCATCGAATGGGCAACCGCCTCGGCGACCTGGCGGATCGTCACACCAACGCCGCTGCCCAGATTCACAGGCTTATTATAGCCTTGCGCGACGACCTGCATCATGCCGCGCGCGACATCCCGGGAATGGATGAAATCCCGGATGGGGCTGCCGTCGCCCCAGACGGTCAGCGGACGTTCGCCATCTACAGCCCGGCGAATGAGGCTGGGGATGACCATGGCGTTCTCCGGGTCGAAATTGTCGAACGGTCCATAGACGTTGGCCGGGCGGACGATGGAGATTTTGTCCCAGCCATATTGAATGTCATAGGCCTGCGCCTGCAACTCGCCCATGCGTTTGGCCCAGCCCGCGAACCGGTCGTTCGGGGAAGGAAAGGTTTGCCAGACGGCATCCTCGTGGAAGACCTCCGCCGGTTCATAAACGCCGACCGAACTGGTGAAAAGATAGCGTTTTACCCCGGCGCGGAACGCCGCTTCCATCATGTTGATGGAAAATTGCATGGTAGGCACAAAGAAGCTCGCCGGCATCCGCGCCGTCATTTGGGGCGAGCCCTTCACGCCGGCGAGATTGAAGATGATGTCCTGACCTTCGCAGGCGGCGATGCAATTGTCGAAATTTCTGAGATCGCTTTTGAGAAACCGGACGCCCTCGGGCGCGCGGGAGGGATCATCAAGTGATACGATAGTGACATTGGCGCCCGCCGCCAGGAGCATTTCGGTCAGCGGCCGGCCTATAAGTCCGGTGCCGCCGGTCACCAGGATCTGCTGGTTTGCGTAAAATGCCTGAAACACGCTTAAACCTATCCAATCAAAATGTTGCCATAAGCTATTGGTTGTATTTATTTGCGATTGCAATCACAAGCTTGGTGCGGCGTCGCAATCGGTCATTCAACATGAGATTTACACAGGCATGGCACGGATCATCATTTGCGGCGCAACCGGATTTATCGGCCGCAATATGGTCGAGCATTTCACGACCAACGCGGATCACGAGGTCGTCGCGGTGTGCCATCGGCGCCCTCGCTACGAACAGCCAGGCGCGTGCTGGATCGAGGCCGACCTGCGTGACGCGGGCGCCGCCGACAGGCTGATGAACGGCGCCGACATCGTCATTCAGGCGGCCGCGACGACCTCCGGCGCGAAGGACATCACGTCCAAGCCGTTCATCCACGTAACCGACAATGCGGTGATGAATTCGGTGCTATTGCGCAGCGCCTATGAGCATGGCGTACAGCACTTTTTGTTCTTCAGCTGCACGGTCATGTATCCGTCCTCCTGCACCCCGGTGAAGGAGGAGGATTTTACTGGCGAGATTTCGCCCAAATATTTCGGCGTTGGCTGGACGAAGGTTTACATCGAAAAAATGTGCGAGTTTTATGCGAACCTTGGACGAACGAAGCACACGGTCATCCGGCATTCCAATATTTATGGCCCGCACGACAAATTCGATCTTGAGCGCAGCCACGTTTTTGGCGCGACCGTCACGAAAGCGATGCGCGCGGATAAAGGGCTGACGATCTGGGGAACGGGCGAGGAGAGGCGCGATCTGCTGCATGTCGAAGATCTGACGCGGTTCGTCGGCCTCGCCATCGAGCGTCAAGCCGGGCCATTCGGTTTGTATAATTGCGGTCTGGGGAGGTCGATTTCCGTGCGCCAGCTGGTCGAACAAGTGGTCCACGCCACAGGCAAGACGCTCACTCTCGAACATGATCTGTCGATGCCTTCGATACCGTTCGATCTCGCGCTTGATTGCGCCAAGGCCCGCACCGAGCTTGGCTGGGAACCGCGAATTTCCCTCGAAGAGGGTATCGGCCGGACCGTCCGCTGGTGGCGCGAGAACGTCGCCCCGGCGTCGTTGGTGGCCTGACCCGCGCGCCTCGCTCTGGGATCGGCGTCCCATAAGGCTGGCGAAAGCGACGCTGCCCATAGCTGTGGCAAATTGAGCAATGTCCGCCTTTCGAGGAGCCTGGTCTCCCCATGACCGCAGAACTGACAATCGCCTGTTCCGCATGGCATAAGCAGAAGAATCTGGACTTGTACTTCAAGCAGCATTCCCGCTCGCTCTTGCAGCAGACGATCCCCGTGAAGATCATCTATGTCTGTGACGGCGGCCTGGTGCTGGAGAAGCCGGATCCGCGCGTCACCATCGTCACGGTCTCGGAGGGCATCAAGACGGCCGAAGCGTTCAATATCGGCCTGGCCCTGACGAACACGCCGTTTTTCGCAACCCTCAACCTCGACGATTTCTATTTCCGGAATGCACTGGAGCTGCAGGTCGGCGCCATGCAGCAGCTCGAGGCCGACGCCTTCTACGGCGATTGGGAAATCCGCTTCACCGAGGAAGGCGACACGGGCCGCTTCGCCTTCGATCTGCAGGAGCTGACGCCGTGCCGGGACTGGCCGCCGCAGAAGTTGGATGGGCAGCGCCTCGGTAATGGCGACGGGCATCGCGGCACCTGGGGACCGGCCCCTGTGTTCAGAACCGCCGCCCTCAAGGAGCTTGGCGGCTTCCCGAAATGGTTCGGCGATGGTGCGCCCATCCCAACCATCATCGACTATATCGTCTGGCAGCGCTTCATGAAGGCGAACAAGCGCGTGTCGCGCGGCGAGCTCGTGGTCGGCTCCTATTATTCGAACCCGGCGACCCAGCAGGAATTCCGCAGCGGTCACGACACGGTATCGAGCGAGCACCGCTGTTATGAACTCCATGGCGCGCAATTTTGATCCGCGCGGCATCCCCACCTCAACTCCCCATCCCAAATGGCCCGATATGCCGATACCAGCCAGTCAGCCCGCCCCAAAAGCCAAGCAGCCCCTCAGCGATGAGGATTGGGGACGCATCGCTTCCCTACGTTTCCACGAGACGGAGCAGAATTTCGGCGCGCTGAGGGCGAATGTCGCGCCTGTGGTTGCGGCGGCTCGGATGATCGAGCAATGTTTGCGGAAGGGCGGCAAGGTGATGTTCTGCGGCAATGGCGGCTCGGCGGCAGACGCCCAGCATCTCGCGGCCGAACTGATGGGCCGTTTCCTCGCCGACCGCGCGCCCATGGCGTCGGTTGCGCTGACCGTCGATAGCTCGGCGTTGACGGCCATCGGCAACGATTACGGCTTCGACCAGGTCTTTACGCGCCAGGTCCGCGGGCTCGGACGGGCGGGCGACGTGCTGGTCGGTATTTCGACGAGCGGCAACAGCGCCAATGTCGTCGCGGCGTTTGAGGTGGCCCGTGAACTCAATATTCGGACCATCGCGCTGACAGGTGGTGGCGGCGGCGGTATGGCGACGCTTGCCGATCTGCTCATCAATGCGCCCTCGCTCTCGACACCGCGAATTCAGGAACTGCATATCGCCATCGGCCACACGATCTGCGAATTGGTGGAAGACGCGCTGCTGTGAGCGGCGGCGCCGGCGCAATGCAGGCTGTGATCCTGGTTGGCGGCCGCGGAACGCGGCTGGGAGCGGCGACCGATCGGTGCCCGAAACCGCTCATCGATGTGGGTGGGCGGCCGTTTCTCGACTATCTGATCGCCGATCTTGTCCGCCACGGCTTCACCGATATTCTCTTGCTGGCGGGTTATCTGGCCGATCAATTAACGGCGCTGGAAGCTCGTGCGCCGAAGCTGGGCTGCCGGATCCGCTGCTTCGTCGAGCCCTGGCCTGCTGGAACGGCGGGGGCACTCGTCCAGGCGCGGGGGCATCTGGCCGAGCAATTCCTGCTGTTGAACGGCGACAGCCTTTTCGACATCAATTATTTGGATCTGTGCGTGCCAGCGGTTGGCTCACCTGCGTCGGTGGGTGTAGTAGCGCTGCGGCGTATGCACGATACCGGGCGCTACGGCCGCGTCGAGCTGAACGGAAGAGCGATCACCGTTTTCGCCGAAAAGGCGTTGGCGAGTGGCCCCGGGCTGATCAATGGCGGCATTTATTGGCTTCGGCGTTCGGTGCTGGACTGGATCGAGGCGGTGCCGGCATCGCTCGAACAGGATGTGCTGCCGCGCCTAGCCAAGGCCGGTCTGCTCGCCGGGCGGAGCTATGACGGCTTTTTCATCGATATCGGCATCCCCGAAGACCTGTCGCGCGCGCAGACGCTGATCCCCGAACAGATGCGCCGCCCCGCGGTGTTCCTCGATCGCGACGGCGTGCTCAACATCGACAGCACCTATCCGCACCGGCCCGATCAGATCGAATGGACCGAGGACGCGCATCAGGCCGTCAAGAGCTTCAACGATGCGGGCTACTTCGTCTTCGTCGTGACGAATCAGGCGGGCATCGCACACGGGTATTATGACGAGGACACCGTGCGGCAGCTGCATCGGTGGATGAATGCCGAGCTGATGAAGAGCGGCGCGCATGTCGACGATTGGCGTTATTGCCCGTTTCATCCCGAAGCCAAAGTCGAGGCCTATCGACGCGTGCATCGCTGGCGCAAGCCCGGCGCGGGGATGCTGCTCGACCTGATGGAGAGCTGGCCGATCGATGCGAGGCGCAGCTTCCTCATCGGCGACCGCCAAAGCGACGTGGAGGCGGCCCGGAGTGCCGGCATTCCTGGTTACCAGTTCAGCGACGGATCGCTTGCGGCGTTTGCGGCGGGGATCATCTCGGCGGCAGCTCACTAGGCGCTCATAATCCGGAAACGCGTAAGCTTCACAAAAGATTTCTATCTGAAGTTGCATTTCATTAATCGCTGCGGTCCTAAGCTGCACCAAAAATTAATTTGCCAGAGGCAGAGCGCCGATGAGCCCCGAGCATTTTCCGATCGAAGGCAAGCGCATCTGGGTCTGCGGTCATCGCGGCATGGTCGGCTCGGCCCTCATGCGGCGATTGCGGACGACGCGGTGCGAGGTGCTGACCGCCGACCGCCGCGTCCTCGATCTGACGCGGCAGGCCGATGTGCTCGCCTGGCTGAGCGCCAACCGGCCGGACGCGATCATCGTCGCGGCGGCGAAAGTCGGCGGCATTCACGCCAATGCGCGGTTCCCGGTGGCCTTTCTCGCGGAGAATCTTGCCATCGCGCAGAATGTCATTGGAAACGCGGCGGAAACCGCCGTCCCGCGCCTGATGTTTCTGGCCTCGAGCTGCATCTACCCGCGCGAAGCCGCCCAGCCGCTCCGCGAGGACAGCCTGCTTACTGGCCCGCTCGAGCCGACTAACCAATGGTACGCCGTCGCCAAGATCGCCGGGCTCAAGCTGACCGAAGCCTACCGGCAGGAGCTCGGGCTGGATTATTTCACGGCCATTCCGGCCAATCTCTACGGCCCAGGGGACAATTTCGATCCGCAGATGAGCCATGTCATCCCCGCTCTGATCCGGCGCATGCACGAGGCCACGCTGGCGCGGCAGCCCTCGATCTCCATTTGGGGCAGTGGCACGCCGACGCGCGAATTCATGCATGTGGACGATTGCGCCGACGCCATCATTCACCTGCTCAAGACTTATACTGACGGCGTGCCCGTGAATATTGGCATCGGCGACGAGGTTTCGATTCGGACGATCGCGGAGACCGTCGCCGAGATCACCGGATATGAAGGCCGGCTGGAGTTCGACGCCGGCAAGCCTGATGGCATGCCGCGCAAATGTCTCGATGGGTCGCGGCTCGCCGCAACAGGATGGCGCGGCGGGCGTCCGCTGAAAGAGGGCCTCGAAAGTGCGTATCGCTACTTCCTTGAGCCCACCGCACGGTCGGCACCAACCCAGAACGCAGCACCAGCAGCGGTGACCCATCATGCTTAGGCCGCAGCTTCAAGCGCCGCATCGCGCGCCCGCTCCGGGCAGCCCCGAGCGACCAGATCATGCTCTCCGCCGCCGGCCTCGCCCGCTGCTACGCTCAGCTCTTGCGCATCCGCCGCGTCGAGGAAGAGATCATCCGCCTCTATCCCACCGACAAGATCAAGAGCCCGGTGCATCTGAGCATCGGCCAGGAGGCCGTCTCGGTCGCGGTCTGCGACCAGCTCGACCGCGACGATGTGCTGTTCGCCACATATCGCGGTCATGCCGCCTATCTCGCCAAGGGCGGCGACATGAAGGCCATGTGGGCGGAACTTTATGGCAAAGTGGCCGGGTGCGGTCGGGGCAAGGCAGGGTCGATGCATCTCGTCGACACGTCCGTCAACATGATGGGCACCTCGGCGATTGTCGCCTCCAGCATCCCGGATGCGGTCGGCTATGCGCTGGCCGTGAAAATGCGCGGGGAAAACCGGATCGTCGTCTGCTTTTTCGGTGAAGGGGCCGCCGACGAAGGCGTGACCCAGGAGAGCCTGAATTTCGCGGCGCTGCGCCGCCTGCCGATCCTTTTCGTCTGCGAAAACAACGAATACGCAATCTACTCGCATGTCAGCGCGCGGCTGGCGGGCTATGGTCTGTGCGAACGCTATAGGGCGCTTGGCGTCCCTTGCGAGAAAGAGGACAGCGGCGATTTCCTGGCGATGCACGAAGCGGCGGGCCGAGGCATCGCGGACGTACGCCGGGGCCTGGGGCCGCGCTTCATCGAGCTCAAGACAGCCCGCTGGCGCGATCATGTCGGCCCCGACGAGGATCGCCATCACGGCTATCGCTCCGATGCCCGGCTCAACGCCGCGATCGCGGGCGACCAGCTTCCACGCATCGGCCGCCTGCTGCCGGACGAGAACCGCCGCGACATCGCCAATGCGGTCGAGCGCGAGATCGCCGAGGCCATCGCCTTCGCCGAGGCAAGCCCATTCCCTGACGATGAGGAAATATTCGACCATGTCTTCGCCGCACGAGGATAAGCCGCATCGCAGCCTCAGCTATGGCGACGCGCTGCTCGAGGCGACCCGCCTGGAGATGCAGCGCGACAAGACTGTGTTCGTCATGGGCCAGGGTGTGGACGATGCGCGCGGCATGTTCGGCACGACGCTTGCTCTGCATGAGGAGTTCGGGCCTGAACGCTGCTTCGACGTGCCGCTCGCCGAAGAGGGCATGACCGGCGTCGGCATCGGCGCGGCGATGGCGGGGATGCGGCCGATCCAGGTGCATCAGCGCATGGATTTCATGCTGCTCTGCATGAACCAGCTCATCAACATGGCGGCGAAGATGAGCTACATGTTCGCCGGCGCGCACCGGGTGCCGCTGGTCGTGCGCGGCATTATCGGCCGGAGTTGGGGCCAGGGCGCGCAGCACAGCCAGGCGTTCCACTCGTTTTTCATGCATGTGCCGGGGCTGAAGGTCTTCGCGCCCACCACGCCTTATGACGCCAAGGGCTGCCTGACCACCGCCATCCGCGACGATAATCCGGTGATAATGATCGAGCACCGGATGCTGCATCCGATCCGGGGGCATGTCCCTGAAGAGGCCTACGAGGTGCCTTTCGGGCAGGCGCGTATTCTCACCCCCGGCAGCGACATCACCATCGTCGGCATCAGCCACATGGCGCTCGAATGCGTGCGGGCGAAGCATCTACTCGCGGGCAAAGGCATCGACGCTGAGGTGATCGATCCGGTTTGTCTCTCGCCGCTGGATGTCGAGACCATCGCCGCCTCCGTCCGGCGTACCGGCCGGCTGCTCGCGGTCGATACGGGCTGGCTGGCTTGCGGCGCTGCGGGCGAAATCATCCTGCGGACGCTTGAAATGTTGGGCGATAGCGCCGCGCCGGGCGTCGCGCGGATGGGCTATCTCCCGACCCCCTGCCCCACTACGCGCAGCCTGGAAAACCTGTTCTACCCCAACGCCCAGTCGATCGCCGAAAAAGCGTTTGCCATGTGCGGCCGAGGCGAGCCCGGCGAGTGGGATATGAGCCTTGCCGCAAGCCGGGAAATTACCGAATTCAGAGGACCGTTCTGACATGCCCCCGAAAACTCTCCGCACATCCCATACTCCGCGCAGCGACGCGAATTGGCGCGCCGAGCGAACGTCGGGCACCGCCAATGAGGCCCTGTTTGCCGCAATCCGCGAAGGCGTCACCGCCTATTGCGCCGCGAGCCACAATAACGCATTCGATCCGCTCCAGCCGATCGTGCGCCTGCACGAACCGACATTCGGGGCCGACGAGATCAACGCCGCGCTGCAATGCCTGCTGACCACCCATGTGACCATGGGCAAGAAGGTGCTGGATTTCGAGCGCGAATTCGCCGGCCGATTCGGTTGGCGGCACGGCGTGATGAACAATTCCGGCTCGTCGGCCAATCTGCTCGCCGTTGCCGCGCTCGCCAATCACGCGACGAAAGACGGCCTTCGCCCCGGCGATGAAGTGATCGTCCCCGCTCTCTCCTGGTCGACCACGGTGTGGCCGCTGATCCAGCTTGGCCTCAAGCCGGTCATCGTCGATATCGATCCCCGCACATTGAACATCGATCCCGCCGAAATCGAGCGCGCCGTCGGCGCAAAGACGCGCGCGGTCATGATCGTCCCCGTCTACGGCAATCCGTGCGATATGGATGCCATCACCGATATCTGCACCCGGCGCAACCTGATCCTGATCGAGGATTGCTGCGAGGCGCTCGGGGCGTATTATAACGGCATTCCGGTCGGCAAATTCGGCCGCGTCGGCACATTCAGCTTCTATTATTCCCACCATATGACGACGCTGGAAGGCGGCATCACCGTCACCGACGATTTCGAACTGTCGGAGCTGATGCGCATCCTGCGGGCGCATGGCTGGACCCGCGAAGTCGAGGACAAGCAGCGCTGGCATGACCTCTATCCCGAGTTCGACCGCCGCTTTCTCTTCGTCAATCTCGGCTATAATCTTCGGCCGACGGAACTAGCAGGAAGCATGGGGCTCGTGCAGCTTCCCAAGCTCGCCGAATTCGTCAGCATCCGCCGCGAAAACGCGGCCTGGTTCCGCCGCGCGCTGTCGCCTTTCGAAACCATCTTTTCCTTCCAGAACGAGCACCCCAAAGGCGAAAGCTCCTGGTTCGGATTCCCTCTGATCCTGAAAGACACCGCACCTTTTGCCGTTTCCGAGCTGACCGCCCACCTCAACGCTGGCGGCATCGAAACCCGTCCAATCATCTGCGGCAACATCGCCCGGCAACCCGCCCTCCAGCATTACGAGCACCGCGCCGTGGGTGAGATGGCGCACGCCGACGCGGTGATGAACCGGGCTTTTTCCTTCGGCAACCATCAGGCCATCGACGATGGTGCGCGGCGCTATGTCGTCGAGCAGATCGAAGGCTTTCTAAAGGGGCGCGGACTTGCTTGAAGCCGAAACGGACGGTCCTGTGGAAGAATACAGAATCTGGGAGCAAGACGCCATGACCCGCCCTCGTGCGTTGATCACCGGCATCACCGGCATGGTCGGCTCGCATCTCGCCGAATATCTCGTCGCCAACACAGATTGGGATGTCTGGGGACTTTGCCGCTGGCGTAGCCCGCTGGGCAATCTGGAAAGCCTCATCCCGGCCATCAATAACAAGGAACGCGTATTTCTGGCCTATGCCGACATGCGCGACACGCTGTCGGTGCGCGATGCCGTGAAGGCGTCGCGGCCGCATTACGTCTTCCATCTCGCCGCGCAGAGCTTTCCCAAAACCAGCTTCGACGCGCCGCTCGATACCCTCGACACCAACATTCAGGGCACCGTACGGCTGCTCGACGCGGTCAGGGAATTCGCGCCCAAGGCCATCGTGCATGTCTGCTCCTCCTCGGAAGTCTTCGGCCGCGTGCCGAAGGAGAAGCTGCCGATCGACGAGGATTGCGCCTTTCATCCCGCCTCGCCCTATGCAATTTCCAAGGCCGGCACCGACCTCGTCGGCCGCTTCTACGCCGAGGCTTATGGCCTGTGCACGCTGACAACGCGCATGTTCACCCACACCGGCCCACGACGCGGCGACGTCTTCGCCGAGTCCACCTTCGCCAAGCAGATCGCCATGATCGAGCACGAGCTCATCGCGCCGGTCGTCAAGGTGGGCAATCTGAACTCGCTCCGCACCGTCGCCGATGTGCGCGACGCGGTGCGCGCCTATCATCTGCTCGTGACGGTCAATCCGGTTCCGGGCGCCTATTATAATATCGGCGGCGCCTTTCAATGCACGGTCGGCGACATCCTGCAGAAGCTGCTGACGCTGTCGCCACGCCGCGCCGATATCGACGTGATAGCCGACCCGGAGCGCTTCCGCCCGATCGACGCCGATCTGCAGGTTCCCGATACGCGCAAATTCAAGGCGCACACCGGCTGGGAGCCGCAAATCCCCTTCGAGCAAACTATGCAAGACTTGCTGGACTATTGGCGAGCGGCCGTCGCGCGGCAGGGCAACGCCTTTCTGACACGTTAGCGGTGTCGATAGCCTTCGCGACAAAGGCGGGGGGAGGCCTTCACGGTCAGGAAGGCACGATCTGGCATAGTGAGGCGGGCGCGAATGCCCGAACTCCGCTCCCGAGGCACCATGATCATCAGCCGTACCCCGTTCCGCGTCTCTTTTTTCGGCGGCGGCACCGACTACGAACCCTGGTTCCGCGAGCATGGCGGCGCGGTGCTTGCGACGAGTATCGACAAATATTGCTATCTCAATTGCCGGTTCCTGCCGCCCTTCTTCGAGCACAAAAGCCGCATCGTCTGGTCGGAGATCGAGCGCGTGACCGAGCACAGCCAGATCCGCCATCCCGTCATCCGCGCCGTGCTGGAGATGCTCGAAATCGACCACGGCGTCGAGATCCATCACCATGCCGATTTGCCCGCGCGCTCCGGCCTCGGCTCCTCCTCCAGCTTCACCAACGCGATGCTGCTCGCCGCCAACGCGCTGATCGGCAAAATGATTTCCAAGCGCAATCTGGCTGAGATGGCGGTATTCGTCGAACGCGAATTGCTGCGCGAGAATGTCGGCGTGCAGGACCAGATCCAGACGGCCTTCGGCGGTCTCAACAAGATCCTGATCGCGCCGGATGGCGGCTTCACCGTCGAGCCGGTGATCGCGCCTAAGCCGCGCATTACGCAGTTTCACGAGCATCTGATGCTGTTCTTTACCGGCGTCAGCCGCAATGCTTCGGAAATCGCCGGCGAACAGATCGCCTCCATCGGGAAGAAGCAGACGGAGCTGCACGCCATGCGCGCGCTCGTCGACGAGGGCGAGCGGGTTCTCACCGGCAATGGCGACCTCAGGGATTTCGGCCGGCTGCTGCATGATAGCTGGCAGCTCAAGCGCGGCCTGTCCGCGAAAATCGCCCCCGCCTTCGTCGATGACGTTTACAGCAAAGCGCAGAGAGCCGGCGCCATCGGCGGCAAGCTGCTCGGCGCGGGCGGCGGCGGCTTCATGCTGTTCTTCGTGGCCCCGGAATATCAGCGGCGCCTGCTCGCCGAACTGCATGGCCTTGTCCACGTCCCCTTCGCTTTCGAGACCGGCGGCGCGCAGCTCATATATTACGATGCGCCAAGTGTATCAGCACCTGCGCGGGGCGTCCAAACAGCCGTCGCATGTTAAACGCTTAGCGCGGATCGGAGCCGTTACGATACTTTCTTAGCACGCTCCGCTGGCGCCGCCTGACGTCCGGGGATCAAAGCCCTGACAGCTTGGGCGCGCCGTCAGC
>CAVSXH010000017.1:0-495843 GCA_963731855.1 uncultured Alphaproteobacteria bacterium
CGATATTCGCGCGCCGTCCGCACCTTGAGCGAGGCGCCCTCGTAATTCACCAACGGTAAGCCTTCAGGCAGGTCCGTGCCGAGCTTCACAGGCTTGTCCAGCAGCTCCTCAACCGCGCTCGGTCGCAACTGGTCGACCGGCACGCCGTAGAAGATCTCCAGGCCGGAGGTCAGCCGCACTAGGTCTTCACCGGCAGCCGGCGCCCGCGAGAATGCCGCCCACCTCGGCTTCGGAAATGCGACCGTTCGAGAGTGCGACGGCGAGCTGCGCGCACAGCATGCCCGTGCGCACGTTAGTCTCGTATTTTTGCTGTAGACGCTCGACCTCGGCGACTTTACCGCGCGCCTGGTCGAGGAGGATAATCATCACGTTTGGCTTAAGCACTCTGGCGTGCTTGCGTGCATTCATGCTCCTGCACGACGGCACCAGGTTATGCGTGCCGGTCAGGCTCCAGTCCGGCTCGCGCCCAACGGAGGCGAGGACGTCTGCAAGCTCCTCCGGCTTGTCGGCGAGATATTCCGGAATGAGGTGGTCAATGCAAAGGGCATCCCAACGGACATATTCCCGGTGGTAAAAGCACTTAAAATCAGACGCCGCCCACAGCGCATATTTCAGGCTTGGGCTGATTTTCTGTTGCGACATAGGAACAGGTGGACCGAATTGGTCGTCGGAGGGGCAAGCTTCAACCCGACATGGACAAAACCAAGGCCAATCTCGAGTTCGTAACCCGTGTCGGCGACGAGTTTCACGGAACGCTCAATGCATTTTCAGCTCTCATCCGGGTTGAAATGCTGGTTGATGATGCTGAGCGCGCTGCCCGCGCCTACGCGGTCTCGCCGCCGGAAAGGCCATACGCTCACCGCAAGTTCGAATTGGACATCGTGTCCTACTACTCTGTCGGCCTTGTCACCTGCCTGGAGTGGCACGCACGCTCGCGGCTCGCCGATCTGTTCACCTACACGGCCGGCAGCATCGTCGACGACGACCTCACGAAGGACTGTGGCACGAAAGTTCTGCGTCAACTCATCGCCGCCAACGCCAGTATTCCCCAGTACCTCGCCGCCACCCGTAACTACTCGACCGCGTCCGCTTACCTGACCGTCTTTACCCGGCTGTTCAACGCCTTGAACATCAGGCCCGATCCCAAGCGCATCCTTCACGATGTGGATGTGCCGGGCACAATCCCTAGCACTACGGCCCTGGAAGCGTTCGAAGCGCTTTACGATTACAGGAACAGCCTCGTTCATGAGATCACCGAGGAGCAAGTCGGCCACCCCATCCATCACAA
Organism: uncultured Alphaproteobacteria bacterium; assembly: GCA_963731855.1. Classification (GTDB taxonomy): domain Bacteria; phylum Pseudomonadota; class Alphaproteobacteria; order Rhizobiales; family Rhodomicrobiaceae; genus R-RK-3. The sequence continues at coordinate 1,289 of CAVSXH010000017.1, forward strand.
TGTATGGAGCTGGGAGACCGCCATCGCCTACGGTCGCTTCATCTTGAGTTTCATGAAGTCGCTGGAGGCGGCGATAACCGACACCGGTCCGAGCGACTTCCCGAACAGGGTCATGTCTGACGGCGCGCCTGAAAACGTCGACGACCGCCTTGATGGCGAAATTGCGCGGCTCGAAGCCGAAATTAACGCCAAGCTGGACAACTTCGCACCCGCCCTTCGCGCATCGCGCGCCGCCATGGAGGCCGAGCAGGAGATGCTCAACCACGCCAACATCTTTTATAGCCGGTGGTTTGACTTCAAGGCACCAGTCAGACGCGCACTCCGGCGCGGGCGGCTCCTCTACCTGAAGGCGCTACGCGAAGTCGCCGAAGATTAGCCTGTTTCGCCACCGCTCTCGGCTCTCTCCCTCTTTGGCGCAAAGCGGAGCCGGAAAACCGAGCAACTTCCGCACACCCCCATCTCGGAAAGTCAGGATTTGCAATGCTGCGGGGTGGCGTCCCCTGAACCTTGGTTTGCGGACGGCGCGGTCCAGGCGAGGCACGGTTCAGCGACCGCATTGGGCCAAAAGGGGCCTCTTAATGGTGCTCTCTAGCGCAGTCACTATGACAGCTCAAACCCCTCAAAGCCGCGGGAGCGGTACGCTCCCTTTTTATCTTGGTACTGGGCCAAAAGTGCGGTCATTTGGCTTATGAGATCATTCGTCGGCACTTTCGGCTCTCCAAGCTGCCGAATGATCTCGGCCTGCCGAGACTTCGCCACAGAGCCATAACTCATCAGCGTCGTCATCACATTTTCATGGCCGAGGTTCTGGCTCCAAGCCTTAAATTCCTCCGGCGTATTGCAGACCCGCTCTCCGAGTTGGGTCAGCGTCTTTCGTAAGCTATGAGGATTGAAATAGGGCAGGCCGGCCGCGCCAAAGGCGTCGCGGAAAATCTGCCTTATAGGGGCGGCGCTCGACCAATGCTCTCGGTCAGACCGTGGGCCTCAAACTTAACTCGGCGCCGACGACAACCTGGGTTTTCGGAAAAAGCGGATCGTCATTTCCGAAAAGCTTCTCGCGGGCGAGATAGGTCACCCAGTCGCCAATGATCTCGACGGCGTCGCCGCCGACAGGGAAAAACCAGCTCGTGAAGCTCTTGCTGAATTTCGTTTCACATCGCGGGCGTCCTGACGGATGCAGCCCTCGATAACATCGACATGCTTCAATCTAAGCGAAGCGATGGCGCTGTCTCTCGCGCCGGTCAAAATCGACAAGGCGACGACGGCACGATTCGCCGATCGATCTCGGTTTCCGTCGGCATCGCGGCGAGAACATGGTGGACCTGTTCAAGGGATGGAAAGCGCTGTTCGTGACTGGCTTTGGCAATCCGCAGATCCTTCTCCGACAGCGAAAAATAATCAGCGTCGGCATAGCTGAGACGTGATCGGAAGCCTGGCTGGCCGGCGAGCCAATGGAAAAAGTCCTCAGAACGGTGAGCGTTCTCTGCTGTGTGGCCTTGCTGAGCGGCTTATTGGCTCGCGCGTTACGTTGGCTCCAAGGTCGCGCTTGAATGCAATCGCCTGCTCAATATGGAATTTACGAAAGTCTCTGAATTTGGTATAAACCTCAAAGCGGTGAAGAGCTTTTGCAACTTCATCGAGCGAGCTTTCGCTATAGCGTTGGCTTCCTTCAGATAAGCGAAATATCTGCGTTGAACCGTTCGTTTTCTGCATTGTGTTTTAATGCAGACATCTCATGTATCTCCTAAGTCACATTTTAAGCTGGGCGTCCGGCGATCATTTACTCGTGGCGATACCTGTTTATGTGTGATGATCAAAACGGCGCTGAATTCGTGCGGTCGCGCGACCGAACGCCGGCAGATGAGGCTGAGGCAATCGGAGCAGCGGCCTTGAAGATTGCCGCCTGAATTCGTCAAAGAGACGTAGATTGCCTTTCCGTCGAGCGGCGGCTTTGGGGCGCGACATTTCAAACAATACAGCTCTCCAACCGCGCAGCGCCTTTTTTGCCTGTTGCGCCGCTCCTGAAGAAACGCCGAAGGACGAGCCCTTGAATCAGGATCGGTCGCTGATCATCGATCGGGGTTAGGCCATTCTTGAGCCAGTTGGCGACGGAATTCTGTGCACGCCGAGCGTCCTCGCTACGTCCTCGATCGTGTAACTCCGAATGAATTTTGACGAGCCCCTGGATTTAACCGGCGGACAGCCATTAGGCTGCGCCGCTTTCGATGAGCACCCGAAAGTCTTCAACGCGCCAGGCGGTTATCCTCGGGCCGAGTTTGAACAATCAAGTACCAAAACAAAAAGACATAAAAGGAAAACTCCGCGTAGCTGGACATCTTGAGATTTATAAGAGGCGGACTCGATCGTAGCCTCGCACTATTTTTCCCGATCGTCATCAAACGGGACAAGGTCAGCATTGACAGGCGCGCGCTCAATGAGAGATCGAGCCACTGCGATATGGTGGCGGCAATCTTTTTGCGGGCCTGTTGCCAGGAACAGTACGGCTCGCCATCGACGAGCAAGCGATCGCTCAGAATTGCGCGTCTCGTGGCGTTTGTGCAGACGATCGCCTTGGCAGTCGAGGTTTTCGGCCCTGAGCTCTTCATGGCATTTGAACGGGTTGCCGAGATTTGAGCGGCAGTAGCCATGGGAGAAGGGTGTCCGGTTATAAGTATATATCCTCTATTACTATCACCGATCGCACAGCTGTATAAGTTGCGCGCTTATGACAGGGAAAGTCGATCAATAATGGCCGGTTTGAATGCCGGTGACGCTCACACTTGAAACAGACTACTACGTCGTTTCAACCTACTCTTTCTAAAAACTTGTGCTCATAGGCATCGAGAACCTTCGCCGGTCCGTCGAGCGGCAGTCATCGAAAAGGAAGAGGATAGCTCTGCTGCCGTCTGGCAGGATTTCATATGAACCTGCCATCACGCCGCCTTGCGCAGAATTGGCCATGATCGACTTTATGACTGGGCACTTCAATATTTTCGGGTTTTGCGGAAAATCCCCACAGATTTGCTGCGGACCTATTGCTGCCGGCGGGAGGTGCTAGGTGATTTCACGGTGGGAAGGGGGGCGCTACCAAGATGCTGATATGGTGGCTGCGGCGCTGCGGGCCGCCGGGAGAGAAGTTCCAGGGAAATCGTCGCCGAGCTCAGAACGGTATGGGCGCTCGCGGAGCTAGAGTTCACACGGCGATATTATGAATGAAGCCCATTTCCATGAGGATGACGAGGCTGACTCGCCGCGATCGAAAGCCCACAAATCCATCTTCTAGAAAGCGCTATGGGTTGTTGCTGAACGGCAAAGTACCTTGCGAACAGCAAGATCCTTCGGGACGTCGATAAGCTCGGGCCCCGATCATGGCTCAAGCGTCGGGGCGTTCCTTTACGCCCGGGACCGGTCGATCATTCGGTCGTCGAGCAGCTCGAAGACGAACTCAGCAAGTTTTTATGCGCACGGACTTCGCGGCCAAAATTGCAAAATCGACCGGTTGCTGCGCGGCGAGGAGGAACTCTTTTTCGCTTATTCGGAGGACCACCCCGCCACCGACCTGGTATTCGATAAGGGGAATTGACGTCACAAATCACCGAGCCGGGTATTCCTGCTGATATTCAAACACAATGACGCGCAGCAGACGCTCGACCTCTATTTCGACGGCACCAACGAGAACGAAGCTGGAGCTGCAAAAAGTGTTCGTTAGAACGGTAATCGGCGAGGAGTTGACGGAGGCCGCGGTAGACGACGATCAGGTCTACGAGCTCAAGCGAACTTAGAGCCAGGTTTTGAATTCCAGCATTCTCCAGACCTCGGCATCTAGCTCCGTCGCGATAATGAAAATGCGATTTGTGGTGGACGGGGAACCATGGCGGCGCTTCACGGCGGAAGCTGATACTGTCGGTCATCCCGATGCGCTGTCGGAGTTCCTTAGAGCGCTCAAGTTCGAGCTGCCAGCGGCACGGTAAGGCTTGACCAAATTTGCGTGAATGTAAGCTTCCACCGGCGCCCGAAGATCGCCACGCCCCTAGCCGGACGATTTATCTCACACATCCGAATCTCATCAGGCTGAAGGATGATGAGCTCGGCCATCGGATCCGAAAAATGATCCTGCAGTCAGGCATCGAGCAGCTGAATGTGAAGACCTGAGATGAAGCTCTCGTGGACTGATGTTCTACAGAGCGTGTTTCAGCGGGTCGCAGAGGAGCATAGGGACGGCGCTAAGGCCGTTTATCTGGCCGATGAGATCGAGCGGTGGCCGCCGGGCACGCTTGAAGGATGATGCACCGCACGCCTGATAGAGCGAGGGCAGCCAGCCACTTCATTGATTTGCAGGGAATGTGAGGAGGGCTGCCGCCGCACCGCCGAGATCGTCGAGCAGGTGGGCCAGCCGCTCGCAATGACCACGTGCCACTTATCCTCGGCTATGGTCCCTTTCTGCACCCAATAACGCGCCTCGACCGCTGGATTAGCACGCGGAAGATGGTCGCCCAATTTGTTGCCACGCAACTTGGCCGCACGCTGCCGAAAAGCGACGGCGCAGACGTCCGATTTCGCTTCGTCTCATGAATTCGGCTCGCACCGCCGCCTCGTTTCCTTAGAGTTTGACGGTGTCGCGCAGCTGTATATCGGCGGCCGTCGTGCCGATCTGATTGAGCTTATCGTATGGCGAGGTCGATCGCTCGTCTGAATCAGGAAGTGCTAGAGATCTTAGCCTCCGAGGCACCCGATCTACAATCTGGCGGCAAACGCGAGCAACCATCATCAATCGTTCAGCGGGACAAAAAGCTAGGGACCGAAATCCAGGATCGCAAACTTCAGCGAGCCGCAGAAAAGCTCTTCGCTGAAAATCCAAACGGAACAAGGAGCAGGTCGCAAGGGCCTTGGCAAAGAGCGAGGAATTTCGCGATATGTCCTCGGCGAGGATCCGAGAGATCATCCGAAGCCGAAAAAACAGAGGCGGAAAAAAAACGCCTGATCGCCTTTTCTTTAAGCCATTGTTCCAGCAAAGATTTTGCATCACCGCTCAGTGCCCGCCCCCACCGATCCAACGATCGATAAATTGCTTCATCTCTTTGATTTTCCCTGCTTACCTGATCGCTGGCACGCACTTTCATCGCCTGAACTGACAGCGCAACCTGCTCTCCGACACGGCAACATGGCTCAAACGGAGGGCAAGATGGTCGACACAATCGATCCGCCTGATGGCGACGATGGCGACGAAAAACGCAACCCATTCGATCCCAGGAAATTGCGTCTCTCGCAGCGCTTTTCGGAAGGCATCGATGTTCGGCGCGTCCTCACTACGGTGCCGGTCCGGAAGCCGCACCGACAGGAATTTGTGAGGGTGCATCCGGCTGAGAATATGCGCGTTGATACGGCGCTGCTCGACTTTAAGGAAGAAAGGCAACTGTATTTGGTCGAGCCAGCGCTGTGGCCGGCTTTGCCTGGAGAGGCGAGTCCGAAAACGCTCTATACAGCATTGACAATGCAGGGTGTCGTCATGCTCTGGCCGGTCCGGTTGCCCGACGAGACAGGACGTTTGGATCCTTGGAACACCTCGGCACATGAGGCAGCAAAACGCGCTGAAAGCCGCTGGATCAAAGCCCCAGCAAATATGCATCTGGGCGCTTACGACGTATTCGAGGCCATGGGGCAGATTCCCGATCCGATCTGGCCGGAGCTAGCATTTGAACAGCTCTTGGAGATCGCTTTCCGAGGCCGGTATATCGATAGCCTCGATCATCCTACGCTGCGTCGGTTGAGAGGGGAATTCTGATGTTTGAATTCTCCGAAATCTGGGTCGTCAGTTTCGGCGCGAGATGGATTCCCGGCGCCGGCTGGCAACCATCGTTCCTTGCGGCGCGCGAGCTATCGTCGCAGCGAAGTGTGGCGCTCGATCATGTCGCGCTATTTGCAACGCCAATCCCGCCTTACCCCACCGGCGGAAATGCGCTGCTTATCGGCTTCGTCGGCGAGGCAATTGTTGGTTGTCATATCGTTCTGAGATGGGCGCTTCCAGCTCATATCGTTGATCTGAAGGTAGAATTCCGAAATCTCGCGAACGGGCACCCGAAGCCATGTGGCGATGGCGTTGCCGGCGCACTGATCTGGTTTGGCCTGCCAGGATCAGGGGGGATCTATTGCTGTCAGACACTGATTGACGGCAATCGCGAAGTTGCAGCACTTGAACAGCTGTTTCTTGCAATGCGAAGCCACGTTGATCTGCCAAGAGCGGTTCTGCGTGGCAGATACCTAATCGCCGTAGCCCGGATCGAAACCACTGGCATTCCTATTGATGTCACGAAGCTTGATGCCCTAAAGCGCCATTGGCGTAATATCAGCAGGCACGTCGGCGTCGCGATTTTCGACGCAAAACCCAATGCGCTGACAATCGGATCTGATCACCGCCTTCGCGCCGGATTGCGCCCTTTTTCATCCCGTACAGGTCGAAACCAGCCGAGCAGCGCAGAATTTCTGCTCGCCGCTCCCGGCTGGCTGCGGAGATTGATCAGGCCCCACGTAGGCAGAGGTCTCGCTATCGTCGATTGGCAGCAGCATGAGTTCGGCATCGCGGCAGCTCTCTCCGGTGATGAGCGAATGAAGGGCGATTATCAAAGCGGCGATCCATATTTGGCGTTAGCCGATCGATACCGCGATAATTATGCGCTATCGGGGCGTGGCAGTCGTCGCGACGCCTTCAAAGCCTGTGCGCTCGGCGTTCTTAACGGCATCGGTCAGAGCGGTCTTGCGCGCCAAATCGGCTGTAGCCCGACGGAGGCCCGGCTCCTGCTTCAGGAGCACCGTGCTGAATATCCCCAGTTCTGGCGGTGGTCTGATGGCGTCGAAATGGAAGCGCTATCTTTACGGAAGACTACAATCCGTTTTCGGATGGGGCGTAGCGGTAAATGCCGCTTCCAATCCGCGCTTCCTGCGCAATTTTCCGATGCAGGCAAACGGCGCGGAAATGCTTCGCCTGGCGTGCTGTTTGGCAACCGAGAGTGGCGTCACGGTCTGCGCGCCGAACCATGACGCATTGCTGATCGAAGCGCCGCTCGAAGAGTTAGCGGACGCAATCAAGAGCACCGAAGCGGCGATGGCTGAAGCAAGCGAGATCGTTCTCGACGGCTTTCGGCTCCGGACGAGCGTGACGTCGATCAGATATCCGGATCATTATCCGCACCCGCGAAGCGATGCTCTCTGGTCGGAGATCGACCGCGCTTTGGCCGAGCTTGAAGGAAGCAGCGAGCCTGCTCATGAGCGCGACGCAGCCTGCGCGCGGATGCACCCCCGTCCAATATCTTTATATGTCTATAATAGAAAGGATCGGTCTGATGGCCGCGATTGATCCCAACCGTCTTCGAATTGAACGCAAGACGACGTCCAGAGTGATGTCTTCTGCACAATCAATACCTCGGCCAAAAGCGGGTGGCATGTTCCTGCGAGGCCCGATCCCCCTCGATTGGCTTAGCCGCGCGGCGGCACTGCCTGGAAGATCGCTACATGTTGCGATTGCCATCTGGTTTATGGCGGGCCTGAAGAAGACACGAAGCGTGCCGGTCAGCAATATCACGGGTCTGCAGTTCGGCCTCGACCGCAACGCCAAATATCGTGCCCTGGAATGGCTTGAGAACGCCAATCTGGTCTCGGTGGTGCGTCAGGCAGGGCGTGCGCCGATCGTGACAATCCTTGAGCCGCGGAGCGAGACATGAGCAGCGAGCGGCCTGCTGCGCCGAAAGTGCAGCCGCGGATCATCCGCTTTCGCGATGCGCCGCTCTATCTCGGCATGGACCGCAACCGCTTCAATGCGGAGGTTCGGCCATATCGTGACCGAGGTGCCCATCGGCAAACAGGGCGTCGGCTTTGATCGACTTGAATTGGATGCGTGGCTGGACGACTATATCGCCCGCAACGGGCGTCCCGCACAGAAAGGAATTCAGCGATGGGACGCAAACAGATACCCGGCCTCTTCAGGCGAGGCGGGATTTGGCACATCGATAAGCGGATCCAAGGGCGGCGAATTTGCCAAAGCACTGGATCAGCTAGCCTCGCGGAAGCGGAGCAATATCTCGCAAGACTGATGGAGGAAACGCGTCAGGCCCAGATCTATGGTGTCAGACCCTCAAGGACCTTCGAGCAAGCGGCGGCGAAATTCGTGATCGAGAACCAGCACAAGCGGAGCATCGATGACGATGCCGGCCGGCTGAAAGGGCTGATGCCCTGGATCGGCCAGCTGCCGCTCGACAAGGTCCACATGGGCAGCCTGCAGCCATGGATTGAGCATCGCCGAAAGGAAGGCGTTTCGGCTGGCACTATCAATCATGGCCTCCAGATCGTCCGCCGGATCGTCAATCTGGCGGCCGGCGAATGGGTCGATGATCAGGGGCTGACCTGGCTCCAAGCACCGCCCAAGATCAAGCTGCTTCCCAATACCGGCAAACGGCAGCCTTATCCGCTCAGCTGGGAAGAGCAGACTCGGCTGTTTCGCGAACTGCCGACGCACTTGGAGGAGATGGCGCTTTTTGCCGTCAATACCGGATGTCGGGATGCTGAAATATGCGGTTTGCGTTGGGAGTATGAGGTCGAGGTGCCGGAATTGGAAACCAGTGTCTTCATCATTCCCGGCAACGGAGTGAAGAACGGCGATGATCGTCTTGTGGTCCTCAATCGCGTCGCGGCGTCGGTGGTCAATGCTCGCCGCGGTCGTCATCCATCCACGTCTTCTCCTATGATGGAGCGACGGATCGTTCGGATGCTGAACTCCGCGTGGAAGAAGGCGAGAAGACGAGCTGGGCTTGAAGGGGTCCGTGTCCACGACCTAAAGCACACATTCGGTCGGCGTTTGCGCGCGGCAGGCGTAAGCTTCGAGGATCGGCAGGACCTGCTTGGTCATCGGTCAGGCAAGATCACAACCCACTATTCAGCGGCGGAGTTGGGCAAACTGATCGAGGCGGCGAATCGTGTGTGTGATCGCGACGGACGGCAGCCAGAATTGGTGGTTTTGCGAGGAGTTTTCCACAGGGGGTCCCGCAAAACTCCCGCAAAGCCGCGTCAGGGTGCCGACGAAAATCCAGCTAAGTCATTGAAATTGCTTGGCTGGGGGACAAGGATTCGAACCTTGATTGACGGAGTCAGAGTCCGCTGTCCTACCGTTAGACGATCCCCCAATACGCCGTATAATAAAGTATCAGAAATCTATGGGGAGGCTTCAAAAATGCTTCTAGGCCAAAAAATAGGTACTTGATCCGTTCTGCCGAGTCAACGCGATCACGCAGATTGATACAATGCAGATGATGCAATGCGGATCAATGATGTCTGCGGCAGCACGGCCATTCTGCAGGACAACGTCACCTGGCCGTTCATCTACGCGCTTTAACGGCGGGCAGACTGCATCGCAAGGCGCCCCGGAGACCTTCATGGAACCCGCCAGCGCAGCACGGGCCAACGCCAGCACGGCTCTGCATGACCGGGCTGCCGCTACCGGCACCTAACCCGCCGAAGGCGAGACGCCGACGAACGGGCGTGGCCGGCGCTCCGTGCAGCCTGGTCGGGCTGGAGAGGTTTCAACGGGAGAAGGCGCGCCGACCCGAAGCACACCGAAATCCAATGTGCTTGTTCGATGTGACGGTCGGCGATGTCTCGAAGAAGCGTGCCGGCAATAGCGGATGTAATCACCATACATCACCGCCGCCGCGCCCTGCCGTGGGTTGATCAGGATGGCCAGAGACGATTAATCCGGCTACTAACATTCTATTTTTGCATCTGAGCGGGAGGAGGCGATGCGTCCCCCCGCCCAATGCAAACCGGCGTCAACTGTCGTCTTCTTCTTTGTCACTGGCGGCGTATCTGCGGCCCCGGTCGCTGTCATCATCGTCGTCGTCGCTGCGTTCGGCCTGCTGGTTGATGCCTCCCATGGCGATTTCCGTCAGCTTCTCGTCCGTCGCCTCTTCCTCTTCAAGCGTCTCCTCAAGCAATTCGATCGCGTCGTCCCCCAATTGCAACTGCTCCGCCCAGGCGATCAGCGTGCCATAGCGGGCGATCTCGTAGTGCTCCACGGCCTGGGCGCAGCCAATCAGCCCCGCATCCATGACTTCCGCATTGCGCGCATTGCTCATCAGCTCTTCTGTTTCCTGAACCAGTCCCTTGAGCGCGGGACACTCCTTGCCTTCGGGTCTCATGCCGATCAGCTTGAAGACTTCGTCAAGCCGTTTCACTTGGGTCTGCGTTTCCCGAAGATGATCACTGAACGCCCGCTTTAATTCCGAAGAACTCGCCTTTCCCTCCATTTTTGGCAGGGCTTTTAAGATCGCGTTCTCAGCGAAGTAGACGTCCTTGAGTGTCTCTTCGAACAAGTCCTTCAGGCTATCCATGACGAGGCTCCGTGTGACGATTTCGGGCAGGGTGGGATTAGCAACGTACCGACTCTGGACGAGTTCCGCGACCGATTCCTTCTGCCGCGACTATATTGTGGATTACCGTTTCAGCCCATCGATCAAGAAGCCGCCAACGCAGCCTCTCCCGCGACACCTTTCCCCTCCCATACGCCTTGACGATCTGCCCATCGCTCGGCCCTCGCCGTGCTCTGAGGCCTCAGATTTGAGCAGCATTCTGGCTTTCAGCAACCGCTTGGCGGGGCTTTTCCCCTTGTTGATCAATGCCTGCAGGCGGTTACGCTCCGCCTCACTCGGTTTGACAAGGATGCTCCATTAAGCCTGGCATCAAACACCTAACCTCTTGCCGGCGGTCGGCGCGACGCCGGAGGGCAAGAAAGAGTTGAGGCCGCCAGCCCGCACCACCGTTTTCACAGCGATGTTGCATTCATGGGCTAGCCTCTTTGATCAGCCGCCACTCCGATGGCATTTCTCTGGAAGGCCCCCGTCACGGTGGAGACATTCGATCTCAGCTACGTTTCCGCGGACGATCCGCTGTGGAAGCGGACGTTTATGCGGCTCATCGAAAACCTGTCCGGCCGGCGACGACTGCTGCCAGTCTACCGCGCATGGAGCGCCGGCGCGGCGGACGATCCCGGCAAGATGAGCCGACTGCTCGACCTGCTCGGCACCCGCCTCGACCTGACCGCGCCGGCCTGGCCTCCCGCCTTGCCTGCCGGCACGCCGCTCATCATGGTGGCGAACCATCCGTTCGGCATCGGCGATGGCATAGCCATGCTGGCGCTCGCGGAACAGCTCGGCCGACCGTATCGCGTGCTGATCAATAGCGACTTCATGCGCATTCCCGAAATCCGCCCGCACGCTTTGCCGATCGACTTTGCCGCAACGCGCGATGCCATCCAGACCAATCTGCGCACCCGCAACCAAGCACGCCGCGCGTTGAAAGACGGCATGACGCTGATCGTGTTCCCGTCGGGCGGCGTGGCGACCGCCGACACGGCTCTTGGCAAGGCCGAGGAATTGCCGTGGAAGACCTTTGCCGCGCGTCTCGTTCAGGATGCGGAGGCGAGCGTTCTGCCGGTCTATTTTGAAGGCCAGAACAGCGCCTTATTTCACCTCGTCAGCCGCTACAGCCTGTCACTGCGCTTGGCGCTGCTGGTCTCCGAGTTCAGGCGTTTTGTCGGCACAGAGATCAAGGTCCGTGCCGGAGCTCCAGTCACCTTTGGCGAGCTGGCGTCGCCGCAGGATCGCACCCTGCTGACCGAAGAGTTGTATCTGCGCGTGCAGCGTCTGGCGCCCGGCGCGGCGGCGCTGCCCGAAAGCGCACTCGGGCCGACGCCACCGGAAAAGCGCCGGCGCTATCCATGGGACCCGCCCATTCGGCGCGGCGAGCGGCAGGCGGGCGGATCGGAACAAGCGGCACCCGACGCTCTTTGAGGTGCCCCTTCGCTGGCCTGTCGCATAAGCGGTGTAGATGTCAGGCACGGAAATTCACGCGGGAGCCATGACATGCCTACGAATTCCAACCGCGCGCCCTCGCGCCGCCAAGTCCTGAAGACCGCCCTCGCCTCCGGCGCGGCGCTGACGGTGGGAGGCCTCTTCAAGCCCTATATCAGCCGCGCGGCGGATCGCCCGTCGCTCACCCACGGCGTGCAATCGGGCGATATGAGCGCGGATGCCGGCATGGTCTGGGCACGCGCCGACCGTCCCGCGCGCCTGATCGTGGAGGCCTCGACCACCGAGAGCTTTAAGGACATCATCGCGCAAGGCTTCGTCGATGCGTTGCCAGAGAGCGATTTCGCCGCCAAACTGCTGCTGGAGGGATTGCCTGCGGGCCAGGACATCTTCTATCGCATCAGCCCGCAGAGCCATGCCGAACCGGCGATCATCGGCCAATCCGTCACCGGCCGTTTCCGCACCGCGCCGCTGGAAAAACGCTCCGTCTCCTTCCTCTGGTCGGGCGACACTTGCGGCCAGGGTTGGGGCATCGACGAAGCGCGCGGCGGCATGACCACCTACGCCACTATGCTGCGCCACCGGCCGGATTTCTTCATCCATAGCGGCGACACGATTTATGCCGACGGCCCCATCCAAGCCGAGCAGAAGATGCCGAACGGCGAGATCTGGAAGAACCTTGTGACCGAAGAGAAATCCAAGGCGGCCGAGACACTTGCGGAGTTCCGCGGTAACTATAAATACAATCTGCTCGACGCCAATCTGCGCGCCTTCAACGCTGAAGTGCCGATGCTGGCGCAATGGGACGATCACGAAGTCACCAACAATTGGTGGGCGGAGGAGCCGCTAACCCGCGCCTCGCATCAGCGCCAGAAATATACCGAGAAATACATGCTGCCGATGGTGGCGCGCGCCGCGCGGGCCTTCCATGACTATATGCCGCTGCGCGTGGCGGGCGAGCCGGCGCGGGTCTACCGCAAGATCTCATACGGCCCGATGCTCGACGTCTTCATGATCGACATGCGCAGCTATCGCGGTCCCAATGGCGAGAACCGCCAGGCGGCATATGGGCCGGACAGCTATTTTCTGGGACCGGCGCAAACCGCCTGGCTAAAGCGGGAGCTGAAGGCCTCGAAGGCCACCTGGAAGGTGATCGCCGCCGACATGCCCGTCGGCCTCTATGTGGTCTATGACGGCGACCGCAAATTCGGCAGCGAGGCCATAGCTCAGGGCGACAATGCCGCGCCGCTCGGCCGCGAGCTGGAGATCGCCGACCTGTTGTCCTTCATCAAGCGTGAGGGCGTGCGCAACACCGTCTGGCTGACCGCCGACGTGCACTATACCGCGGCGCATTATTATGATCCGAGCAAGGCGCAGTTCCAGGACTTTGAGCCGTTCTGGGAGTTCGTTTCCGGCCCGCTTCACGCCGGCAGCTTCGGGCCGAACGATCTCGACGCCACATTCGGCCCGCAGCTCGTCTATGTGAATGCGCCGACGAAAGAGCAGGGCCAGAACCTGCCGCCGAGCGCCGGGCTTCAGTTCTTCGGCCATGTCGGCATCGACGCCGGCACCGAACAGATGACCGTCACGCTGCGCGATGTCGCGGACAATGCGCTGTGGTCGAAAACGCTCGATCCCCAGAGGATTTAGGCACGCAGCTCGAGAGTGGTGCGGTCGGCGGGGACTTCCTTGCCGTTAGGGGGCGTACAATAGAGCTCCACGACTTGCCGGAGACGAGCAGGGGCATTCGGATCCCGCCCCAACGTGCCGTGGACCATCTTGTGCTGCGCCATCAGGACGTATGTATTTTTGCGTCGCGCCGCCTTGCCTATAATTGCCTGCTGATTCCGCCGAGCACCTTCGCCGGGCTGATCGGCAGATCGCGCACTCTCACCCCGACCGCGTCGTAGACCGCATTCGCCACCGCTGCAGCGACTCCCGTTGCTCCGAGTTCGCCAATGCCTCGCGCGCCGATCGTGCTGGCATGCGGATCGAACTCGTCGACGAAGTGGATCTGGATATCCGCCGGCACATCGGCATTCACCGGGACCGCGACGTTGGAGAGGTTCTTCGCGAGCCAGCGTCCGTGCGTGCCTTCGAACTGGCTCTCCTCCAGAGCCGCCATTCCCCAGCCCCAGATAATGCTCCCGATCATCTGGCTGCGGGCGGTCTTGGGATTGATGATGCGGCCGGCCGAGTAGCTTCCCACCGCGCGCCGGAGCCGGATCAAGCCGAAATCGGGATCGACGCCAATCTCGACGAAAATCGCGCCCCATGTCCGCATTGCGTGGGGTGTGTCCGCGCCATCGGCGTTGAATGGCGCATTGTTGGGCAGAACGAACCGGCCTTCACCGACGATGTCCTCATTGGTCTTGCGTAGGGCCTCGATAAGGTCGAGCGAGTTGGCGGGAACGCCGATACGCTGGGCTAGTTTCTCTTTGGCGTCACGCGCGGCGAGTTGCACCGCGCTGCCGGTTCCCATCGTCGCCGATGAGCCATAGACCGGTCCAGCGGGCGGAAGCTTTGTGTCTCCCCACAGGATCGAAACGCGCGCGGGGTCGAGTCCGAGTTCCTGCGCCGCAATTGCGATGCACACTGTCTGAATGCCCGTCCCGATGTCCTGAGTATTGGTTTCGATCTGGGCACGGCCGTCCGGCGTCAGCCTAACCTGCGCTTGCGACGGAAAGCGGAAATTGCCCATGGTGCAACTTGCCATTCCATGGCCGATCCGCCATGGCCCGTCTTGCCGGGGGCGGGAATTCCGATCCCGCCAGCCATAAAGCTCGGCACCTTCCCTATAGGCCTCGCGGAGCTTGTTCGACGACCAGGGCTTGCCGTGCTGCGGATCCACATCGGGGTAATTTGCGACGCGGAGGTCCAGCGGGTCCATCTTCAGGGCGCGCGCCATCTCGTCCATGGCGCTCTCCAGCGCCCAGGAGCCCGGCCCCTCTACCGGGGCCCGCATCGGATTGGGCAAGTTGATATTCGCTCGCTCGATCTTTTGCGAGGTGGCGACCGCAGGGGAAGGGTAGAGGTTCTTGGAGATCTCCGTCGAAGGTTCTGAGAACGTGTCGGTCATCGGCGTGACGGTCGTCACATCGTGCCGCAATGCCGTCAGCCGCCCCTCGGCGTCGCATCCGAGCGCCATGTCCTGCGAGATGATCCCCTGATACGTCACCATGGAATACATCTGGGCGCGCGTCAGGCTTATCTTTACCGGCCGCGCAACGACGCGAGCCGCCGCCGCCGTGAGAAGTTGATGCGGCCAGACATAGCCCTTGCCGCCGAACCCGCCGCCCGTATGACGGGCAAGCACGCGCACATCCTCAGGCTTCACGCCTAGCGCGGCGGAGAGCACCATCGCCACGCTCGGCGCATGCTGGACTGAATCGCGCAGGACGCACGTGTCGCCCTGCCATTCGGCAATGGTCGCCGATGTCTCCATCGGATTATGGTGGCGTCCGGGCTGAGTGTAGGTCTGCTTGACCGTATGAGCCGCTTTCCTCAAACCTTCATCGATATCGCCTTTGCGCAGGCTATCGCCCAAGGGACCGCCTTCCGGCGCTGGCTCGAACTTTCCTGCTCCGGGTTGAACATGAGCCTGGCGCTCCATCGTCACCTTGACCAGGCGGGCACCGGCCTCGGCCGCTTCCAGCGTCTCCGCCAGCACGATGGCCACCGCCTCACCCTCATGCTCGACCGTGTCGGTCTGCATCGGCAAGCGCAGCACAGCGGCGGGCGGAGATATCTTGCCGAATTTCGGCATGTCGGCGCGTGTGAGCACGCGAACCATGCCAAGCAAACGGAGCGCCGCGCTCGCGTCGATCGCGGTGATCCGGCCAGACGGATAAGGCGCACCGACTAGGACGCCATACAGCAAACCCATAGGGTTGTTGTCGGCGGAATAGAGTGCGCGTCCCGTGACCTTGAGCGGCCCCTCGACACGCGACATTGCTTGTCCAGTGCTCATGCTGCACCTCCAGCGGCAAGCAACGCACGCATTGCGGCATTGGCCGCCATCTCGATTTTATAGGCGTTGTGATCCAGGGGCCGGGCGTCAGCGAGCGCGGCACGGATGGGCGGCAGCACGGCCTCGCGCGTCAGCGGCAAGCCTGCAAGCGACACCTCCGCCGCCGGCAGCCGCCAAGGCTTTTGCGCGACAGAGCCGAGCGCAATACGCGCCGCGCGGATATTGCCGTTTTCCAGGCGCAGCGAGGCAGCGGCGGAGACAAGTGCATATTCGAAGCTTTCCCGCTCGCGCACCTTCACATAGGCGGACCGCTCGCCCGGTCGAATAGGAATGCGATAGGCGACGATCAACTCGTCAGGCTCCAGTTGCGTTTCCGTTCGAGCGGGATCGTCTCCGTTCGCGATTGCGTCAGCCTGGCTGAAATGGAATTCCGTCATCAGCACCGGGCGGCGGCCGTTCGGTCCCAGAAGTTCGGCCTCGGCATCCAGGCACGCGAGCGCGACCGCGGGATCGGATGGCTGTGTCGCGACGCACTGATCCGACCACCCCAGGATCGCATGCCGGTCGTTCAGACCGTGCCGCGCCGCGCAGCCCGAACCAGGCTCCCGCTTGTTGCAGCCCCATGGCAGCGGCGCTTCGGCGCGAAAATAGGCGCAGCGGGTCTTCTGCAGCACATTGCCGCCGAGCGTCGCCCGGTTGCGGATCTGCGCTGAGGCGGCTTTCAGACAGGCCTGCCCGAGAACGGCGGCGCCCTCACGCACGAGGCCATGCTCGCCCACTTCGTTCAGGGTGGCGCCCGCGCCGATCACCAGCACGTCACCTTGCCGCTCGATGGTATTGAAGCCGGCGAGGCGCCCTATGTCGACAAGCTTTGCCGGCGCGCTTATGCCGAGCCGCATCCAATTCAGCAGTTCGGTGCCGCCACCGATGAATGCGGTCTCGCCGCCGCGAAGGCCCGCCACGGCGTTTGCGGGATCGCGCGCGACCTCATAGGAAAAATCGCGCATCACGACCTCCGGGTTTTCTGCGCCGCGTCGAGAACAGCGGCTGTGATCTGGGGATAGGCGGCGCAGCGGCAGATGTTGCCGCTCATCCACTCGCGGACGGTCGCCTCATCGGTCGCGTGGCCCTCCCTAATACAAGCGGTGGCGGAGATGATCTGGCCGGGCGTGCAGTAGCCGCATTGGAACGCGTCGTGGTCGATGAACGCCTGCTGCACCAGCGTCAGCTCTCCCGTAGGCCCCGCGAGCCCCTCAATCGTGACAATCTCGCGCCCGGCGCATTGGACCCCAAGCATCAGACACGCATTCATGCGCTGGCCATCGACCAGCACCGTGCAGGTCCCACACGCGCCTTCGTTGCAGCCCTTTTTCGTTCCGGGGAGGGAAAGCCGTTCCCGGAGCAAGTCGAGCAGCGTCACGCGGGGCTCGATCGTCAACTGCCGGCGCTGGCCATTCAACGTAAATTCCAGCGGGATTGCGGTTCCGGCCGCGCGTTGCTGACTGGAAGCCGCATGCGGTACACCGGCTGCGGTTGCGGCAGCGGCGCTCACTTCAAAAAACTGGCGTCTGGATAAATCGGGGCTCATTTTTGCTCTCGCGTAAGTCGTTCTGCGCAGGCTGGCATGGAGCGCCACGAAGCGGAAGGTCGAGTCTTGCTGTTTTGTTCCGTCAGCGGCGGACTAAAGACGGTGGTCCGCCGAATTGTGCGCGGAACAGGCGGCGGAAATGATTGAGGTTTGACATCCCGATTTCAGCCGCAACTTTCTCAACGGTCGTCGTCGGGGAATGCGTCAGACGGTCCATCACGCGATCGAGGCGCAGCGTCGTGACGTACCGGTGCGGGGCGAGGCCTGTCGTTTGCTTGAAGCTGTGCGCGAAATGATAGGCGCTGAGGGTTGCGACCTCCGCCAGCTCAGCGATCGACAAGTGGCGGTCGAGATTGGCCGAGATGAAATCGACAACGCGGGCAAGCCTGATACTGTCAAGGTTGCGCGCGGCACGGGCCGTCGCGCCGAATTTGAGCTGCAGCACCCGCGCATAAGCCGCCCGGGTGAGCGCTTCCTGCTCCATGCCATCGAGCGGCATCCAGCCTCGCACACCGGCGCGGAAACGCAGCATGACGGCCTTGATGACGGGATCGGTCCAGCCGTGGAGATCGTCGAGCTGGGCATGGTGCGGGGCACGCAATTCCTCGGCAATATCGCGCCTGAGGGCCTCGCTAGCGGTAATCTCGATGATCTCCGAGGCGCTGCCGACCGCAAGCCACGCGATCGGCTCTTGCCCGCCGAGTCCGACGGAACCGGGAGGAACGTCGCGCCGGTCAGCTCGCCCATTGCCTCGCCGGATCGTGGCGTCCGGCTGATGCGTGAAGGACATGCCGATGGAGCCGGGCTGGGAAACCGAGTTCACCTCCTCATTGCTCCAGGACGGCAGCCGGCAATGCGCCACGCGGACATGGGGCGCTTCCAAACGGGCGATGTCAGGTGCTGCGACCATGCACGCTTCCAGCACTTTCCGTGCCAACTAACGGCGGCTTCCATCCGGGAATATTGTCAGCGGCTTCGTCATTGTCCACCCCTGCCCGTTTCCCGGCTCGCGCGTTGCCAGCCCGAAACCCTCGATCGGACGGTTGCCGTCGCCGAAGAAGCTCACCGTGCCGGCGGCGAGATCGATTGCGCCATGGCCGGGCAGGACCATGTCCATGTACGCGCCCTGCAGGATGTTGACCTGCTCCAGCCCGAGCTTGATTGCCTGACCCCAATCTAGACGTTCCCTACCGCGCGATTAGTCGGCAATATCTGGACAGCGCGTTTCCGTCGTGGAACGATTGGATATGTTAGACCTGACCGATCTGCGGGCGTTCGCCCGCATCGCCGACCTCGGCAGCATCTTCGGAGCGGCCCGAGTGCTGGGGATGCCGAAATCCACGGTCAGCCGATCCGACGCATTGGTTTTCTGGTTTCCCCCGCGTTGCTGTGACGCTGGTAGTGCGAAACGGAGGCCAGCAGGTTATCGATAAGGTGACTGCCGAAATCTCCGCCGAACGCGATAGCGCGCTGAGCGGGGACAGCCCTTTTGTCCTGGTGGCGCCTTGGTCCGCATCAATCGCATGGCAGAAAGGGGCGCACGACTCAGCCACCGCATCCCCATTGCGTCACGGATCCATTCCCGGCTCTATCGCCCGTGCTTACGCCTTCGCCCATTCGTTGCGCAGGAAATCGTGGCCGGATCGGTAGACTTCCTCACGGTTGGGAAAGAAGTCGCGCCAGACTCGGGTCGCGGCCGCAAGTGCGGGCAAGGCGCGTCCGAACGCCTCGATGACGCACCAGTCGTCGTAGCCGCCGTGTTTCAGCGCTTTCATCGTGGCCGCCCAGGGTACATGACCCTTGCCGGGCGTGCCGCGGTCATTCTCGGAAAAATGCACATGATTGATGTAAGCGAGGTTCGGGGCGATCACGCCGACCGGGTCCTTCTCCTCGATGTTGGTATGGAAGGTGTCGTAGAGCAGGCCGTAGTTCGACGCCGCGACCGACCGGACGATCGCGGCCGCATCGGCGACCGTATTCAGCACGTAGCATTCGAACCGGTTGAGCGGCTCGATCGACAGCTTGATGTTGCGCGATGCGGCGTAGGCGGCCGCCGGCCGATGCACCTTCACGACGTTGTCGCGCTCTGCTTGCGTCGGCGGCTCGCCGCTGAAAATTCCGAGCGGTTGGTGGAACGGCCCGCACAGCACCTCGCCGCCCGCCGCCGCGAGACAGTCGACGGCCCATTTGATCTGCTGCAGCGCCGCGTCCTGGACCGCCGGATCGCTGCTCGTGCAATCCCGCTCAGCGTCGGGGATGACGGTGACAGCCGTCGCGCGCAAGCCGTTGTCCTTGAGCGCCTGGCCGATGCGGGCGAAATGCTCAGGGGTGCCTTCGAAGATCGGCAGCTCGACGCCGTCATAGCCCGCCTTCTTGATCTCGGCGAGCACCGGGAAATGCTCCTCGGTGATGTGCGTCGACCACAGCAGCAGATTGAAGCCTAGAAGCATGGCGGTTCTCCCCAATTCGAGCGTTTTCACGACACGAAAACGCTCTATCCTTTGGTTTTGTCGCATTTTCGGACGGAAAACCGGTTTCCCACTTTTCCTGAAAATGCTCCCCTATCGTGCCCGACCGGCATTTATGAGCCGGTCTTGATGCCCATGCTGTTCATGGCGCTGAGCGTGTCGGCGAATGACGTGATCCCGGCATCCGAGCCGAGCCCGCTGGCGACGAGGGCCGCCGCGGCCTGCGCGAAGCGGAGCGAGGTCTCCAGGTCCATTTTGTGCTGGAGCGCGGTGATGAAGCCTGCATCGAAGGCGTCGCCGCAGCCCGTGCTGTCGACGACGGCGATGTCATAGGCCGGCGACCGCAGCCGCGTGCCGTCGCGATGGGCGTAAAAGGCGCCGTCGCCGCCGAGCGTGAAGACGCAGCACGCCGCGCCCCCGCCGAGAAAGAAGGCGGCGCACTCCTCGGGTCGTTGCCTTGCCCGACATGTCGCGGGCCTCCTCGATCGAGGGCATGAAATAGTCGATCATGGGCAGCAGCGGCTTGACGACGCCGATGCCGTTTCGGCGCTCGCCGCGATGAGGTCGAAGGTCGCGATGCGGCCCCGGCGCTTGGCTTCGCGTCAGCAGCGTCACGCTCGCTGGCCCGTCGAGGCGCCGGAGCAGGCCGGTGCCGCCAAGATGCACGATGGGCGCATCGAACACCTGATCGTACATGGCGGGCGGAAGATCGAAATGATCGGAGGCGCCGCGCACATGCAGCGCCGGCCGGTCGCCGTTGGGGCGGACATTGAGGATCGTCGCCGAGGTCGGGACGCCGGGGAGGCGCTGCATCGCCGAGATGTCGATGCCGTGCTTCGCCAGCGTCATCAGCACCCAGTCGGCCTTCTCGTCGTCGCCGACCGCGCCCACTGCGAGCGACTTCAGGCCAAGCTTGGCAGTGTCGACGACCGTGCCGCCCGCTGTGCCGGCGACCGTCAGCCTGATCTCCTCGATGAAATCGACATTGCCGCCATCGGGAATGCGGGTGACCGGACGACCGAGGATGTCCAGGATATAGAGGCCGATGACCGAAACGTCGTAGCGCATCGGTGACGACTCAGAGGGCCGACGAAAGAAGACACCGTAGAGATGCGCGGCAAGCATCGCGCAGCAGCGTGACGGCACATGAAGATCCCGAAAATCATGAGCGCAGGACCCGGATCAGCGTGGCGACGCGGCACACCGGGCTCGCACAGCGGCAGGAGATTGTTGATGAGGCCGGCGAAGACGACGAGAGCGCAGCCCACGCCGAACAAGGTCAGGCTGAATGGCTGGAAGATCAGAACCAGGGCAAGGAGGCCGAGCCCGATGATGCCGTATTCCACATGGGTCGCCGTCTTGACCGACATGCCTTCGCCGCCGGTTTCCGCGCTCGCTCATGATGCGCACTGCCTTTCCCTCGTCATCGAAGACATGGGTCTGGCGACGGATCGCAGCGAGATGCAGCGTCTCGCCGACCTTGACGCGCTTGTGGCCGTGGGACCACCACCCGCAGATCCGCCCGCTCGCGCCGCGCGCATGGATGAGCGTCTCAGCCCCCATCGGCTCGATCAGCTCGGCGACTGCGCCCGAAGGTTCCCGGGGTCTTGGCGTCGAGCGGCATCAGCGCCCGCGGCCGGATGCCGATGGTCGACCTTGCCCGGCGAAAGACGCGCGGCGGCGGGTCCGAGGCGAGGCGGATCGATCTCGGCACCTTCGACGGCGATCCGCGCCTTGCCGCCATCGACACCCATGAGCTCGACCTTCGATCGAGGTTCATCTGCGGCGTGCCGATGAAGCTCGCGACGAAGATGTTGGCGGGCTTGGCGAACACCTCGTGCGGCGTCGCCGATCTGCTCGATGATGCCGTCGCGCATGATGGCGATGCGGTCGGCCATGGTGAGGGCCTCGAGCTGGTCGTGGGTGACGATCACCGTCGCCTTGGACAGGCCCGGACAGGACCTCCTTGATCTGGCCGCGCATGGTTTGGCGCAGCTCGACGTCGAGGCGGGACAGCGGCTCGTCGAACAGAAAGCAGTTGGGGTCGCGGATGATGGCGCGCGCCACCGCGACGCGCTGCTTCTCGCCCTCGGAGATCTGGCCGGGCAGGCGGTCGAGCACGCTCGCCGAGATGCAGGATCTCGGCGACCCGGTCGACCGCGCTTGGCGACGGCATCGGCACTCAGCCCCTCGACATGCAGCGGGAAAGCGAGGTTCTCGCGCGACGGTCAGGCCGGGATAGAGCGCGTAGAACTGGAACACCATGGCGATGTCGCGCTTGTGCCGGCGGCAGGTCGTTCATGCGCGGCCGGCGATGACGATGTCGCCCGCGGTCGGCGCCTCGAGGCCCGGCGATCATGCGCAGCGTCGTCGTCTTGCCGCAGCCGGACGGGCCCAGCAGGCAGACGACCTCGCCGCGCGCCGACGTCGAGGTCGACGTCGCGCACCGCCATGAAGCTGCCGAAGCGCTTGGTGACCTTGCTTGAGCTCGATCGTGGACATGCTAGCCCTGTCAGCGCTTGATGGTGCCGAAGGTCACGCCGCGCAGCAGGTGGTTCTGCAGCGCGAAGGTGACGATGATGACCGGGATCAGGAACAGCGTCTCGATCGCGGCGAGCAGTCCCCAGCGCACGCCGATGTCGCCGCCGATGGTCTGCGCCATGGCGACCGGAACGGTGCGGGTCTCGACGCCGGACAGCAGCAGCGCGAACAGGAACTCGTTCCAGGTCAGGATCAGGCCGAACACGGCGGTGGCGGCGATGCCGGCGATCGACCTGCGGCAGGCAGATCTTGAAGAACACGCGCGTGTCGGAGGAGCCGTCGATGCCGCGCCGCGTCCTCGACGTCGGGCGAGAGCTCGTCGAAGAAGCTCTTCATCATCCAGATAGTGAAGGGCAGGTTGAAGGCGGTGTAGAGCAGGATGATGCCGAGATAGGTGCCGGCGAGGCCGGTGATGCGGAACATCAGGAAGATCGGGATGATGACGACGATGGCCGGCAGCATGCGGGTCGTCAGGATGATGAAGAGATAGGTGTCGTTGCCCTTAGCGGATAGCGCGAGAAGCCGAAGGCGGCGAGCGTGCCGATGATGAGCGCGAGGAGCACGCTGGTGCCGGCGATGAAGATCGAGTTGAAGAAGTAGAGGCTGAAGCCGGTGTCCTGCGCCGGCGCCGCCGACCGATAGGCGCGGCGAGAAGACCTCGACGAAATTGTCGAGCGTCGGCGTGAAGAGGAACTTGCGCCGGCACCGCCAGCGCGTCGGTGTTGGACTTGAAGGCGGTCAGGATGATCCACAGGACCGGGAAGAAATAGATCGAGGCTGACGATGGCGGCGACGAGCGTGCGCCCCCAGCCGGCCTCGCCGACGCCGGAGGCGCGGCGGATGCCGAGGCGCTCGAGCAGCGGACTCGGCGAGTCTCGGTGCGGAATGGTAGGCTCATCGACGTCACGCCTCCTTGGCGCGCCGGTTGGCGAGGTAGAGGTAGAGGTTGGTCAGCACGATCACGGTGAACAGCAGGATGTAGGCCAGCGCGGTCGATTCGCTCGTGCGGACATACTGGAAGGCCACGCGGTAGACATAGATCGCGATGGTCTCGGTCGACGTTCCGGGGCCGCCTTCGGTGAGCAGGAACACCACGTCGAACAGCTTGAAGGCCTCGATGGTGCGGAACAGCAGCGCCAGCATCAGCAGGCCGCGAATATAGGGGAAGGTGATCGACCAGAACCGGCGCCACGCCGAGACGCGGTCGATGGCGGCCGCCTCGTAGAGGTACTTCGGCACGCTGACGAGGCCGGCCAGCACCAGCAGCATCACGAAGGGCGACCACATCCAGGCGTCGGCGAAGACGATGCCGGCCATGGCGCCCGCCGTCGATGCAGACAGGATGTAAGGCTCGCCGGTGAACAGCCGCACGAACTGGCTGAGCAGGCCGAAGGTCGGCTCGTAATAATAGCGGAAGAAGGCGCCGACCGCGACGAAGGATAGCATCATCGGCGTCAGCACCAGGATGAGCAGATAGCGCCGCAGCGGGAACTGCTTGGCGAACAGCAGCGCCAGCAGGAAGCCGACGATCATCTGCACGGAAACGGTCAGCACGACCAGGATCGCCGTCGTGTGCAGCCGCTCCCAGACCACGGGATCGGTCACCACCTTCTCGTAGTTTGCGAGGCCGACGAAGCGTGGGGGGCGCAGCCGATTGGCGCGGTAGGCGAAGAAGCGACAGCCCGAACGACCACAGCAGCGGGAAGATGTTCATCACGAACAGCAGCGCGATCGCCGGCGCGACCAGCAGGCCGCCGGTGTAGCGGCCCCAGGCGTTGACGACGGTGGTCACGGCAAGCAGGGCCGCCAGCCCGGCGCCGATCCAGAACGAGACCGCGGGCGGGAATGACGGGATGGCCACCAGCAGACCGAGAACGAACGCAATGAGCGCCAGCGCGCCAATTGTCCCAGCTCGGCTTCAGCGGACGCGATCCGCAAGAGGTCTTGGCAGCGGCAAGGATGTCGGTGGTCATCGGCGCCCATGAGAAAACGGAAAGACCGGGTACAAAGAGCCGGTGGGATTTGCGCCCCACCGGGCCGATGCATCGCTTCCGACAACCGCGCCGCATGCGGCAGGCCGAGAAGCGGCCGGCACATCGCCGGCCGGTCGTTGTTATTCCTGATGCGACCGGCTTCGGTCAGGAGCTTCTGCTGGAAGGCTTGGCGATATTGTCCATCGTCGTCTTGGCGTTCTGCTTGCCGGTGATGGCAAGGTCGAACTGCTCTTGCTGCTGCACAAGCAGCTCGAAGAATTCCGGAACGTGCCAGACGTCCTTCTGCCAGTCGAGGCTCTGCCGCCCAGGTGCGGTTCCAGGGGCGGTAGGTCACATATTTCGGATCGTTGTAGACGGACTTGACTGGCGCTCTGGCCGCCGGCTGCGCGCGAATGCGTGCTGGGTCGTCAGTCGACAGCCACCACTTCACGAAGTCCACCGCTTCCTTGTTCTGGCCGGTCGCTGTTCCAGGTCATCAGCACGAAGGGCTGGCCGCCGATGTTCGACCAGCGGACGAGCTTGCCGTCGGCGCCCTTGAGGCCGGGCATCATGCGCGAAGGCGATCTTGTCCGCGACCTTGGAGGTCGCCGGGTTGATCGAGCTCTCGGCAAAGCCGATCCAGTCGATGTTCATCGCCACCTTGCCCTCGCGGAAGAGCTCGTCGGTCTTGAAGATGTCCATCGAGCCGGTCTTGACGACCGGCGGCATGTACTGGGTCAGCCTCAGATAGTGGTCGAAGGCCTTGACGGCCGGCTCCGAGTTGACGACGCCCTCGGCCTTGCCCTTCGGCGCCTTGCGTCTCGTCCCAGATGCCGCCGCCATACTGCCAGATGAAGCCGTTCACCTGCATGGTCGAGAAGTCGTAGCCCTTGCCCGGCCTGGTAGGCGATGCCGTAGAAATCGTCGTCGGCGGCTTGCCGGCGAGCTTATCGCCCTTCTTGCGCTGGAAGAACTGGCCGATCTTCTCGAACGTGTCCCAGTCCATCGCATCGACTTCCTCGGGCGTGCAGGGCAGCTTCTCGTTGAACTTCGCCTGGAAGTTCTTCTGCTCGTCCTCGTTGCAGAGCACGTCCTTGCGGTAGTAGGTAATAAGCACGTCCGGCATCTGCGGGAAGCCGTAATAGTTCTGCGACTTGTAGGGATAGGTCGCATAGGCCTGCAGCGGGTTCGGGTGCATGTCGGCGAGGACCGCCTTGAGGCCGGGATCCGCATCGATCAGATCGTTGATCTTGCGGTAGTAGCCGCCCTCGATGAAGGCGCCGAGCCACTGGCTGTCGGACACCGCCATGTTGTACTTCTTCTCGCCCGAGGTGAGCGAGGCGTTGAGGCGCGTGTAGTAGTCGGGCCACGGAATGAAGTCGACCTCGAGCTTCACGGTGTTGCCCGACGGCGCCTTGTAGCCCTTGTCGAACAGGTCCTTCATGATCCGGGTCGGCGGCCAGTCCGGCACCGCCATCTTGAGGACCACGTCCTCGGCTCCGGCCGGAGCGGCCGACAGGCCGGTGACAAGAACGGCGACCGCCGCCGAGCCGGCGAGGCCTGCCGATCTGAAGTTCCATTTCATCGTTTCTTCCTCCCTTTTGTATTGAAAGCTTTATAATAATACCATGATTGTCAACGGACTGCCGAACCGTCACGGCGAAATAGATGCACCTTGTCCCGGTCGAGAGCCACACGAATGAGGTCGCCTGGTGCATAAGTGCTCGCCTTCTGCTCCGGCAGCAGCAGCCGCAAGGTCGCGTCACCCGAGGCAAGGGAAATCACCGTGACGTCACCCTGCGGCTCGACAAGCCGCACGCGAGCCTCGATTGCGTCCGTGTCCGCGAGGCGGATATCCGATGGCCTGATGCCGAGCACGAGCCGCTCGCCCGATCCGACGGCGCTTGCCCTGTTGCCGATCTCGAACGCTCCCATCGACGTCACGACCGTCCGCCCGGCGCCATCGGCCGTGCCGTCGAACAGGTTCATATGCGGCGAGCCGATCTTGGAGGCGACGTAGATATCCCGCGGCGAGTCATAGAGCTCGTCCGGCGTGCCGATCTGCACCACGCGGCCGTCGCGCATGACGGCGATCTCCTCGCCCATCGATAGGGCTTCCAGCTCGTCAGGCGTTGCATAGACGATGGTCATGCCGAACTGCCGGTGCAGCCGCTTCAGCTCCGCGCGCATTTCGTGGCGAAGCTTGGCGTCGAGATTGGTGAGTGGTTCGTCGAGCAACAGGATGCGCGGCCGCTGAATGAAGCGCGCGGCCCAGCGCGACGCGCTGCTGCTCGCCGCCGGAAAGCGTATTTGGCTTGCGCTCCAGACGATGCTCCAGACGCAGCATCTCAGCCGTCTCATTGACCCTCGACGCGATTTCCGGCGCGCCGACCCGCGCCTCGACCAGCGGGTAGGAAAGATTGTCCCGCACCGTGAGATGCGGGTAGAGCGCGAAGCTCTGGAAGACCATTGCCACGCCGCGTCCCTTGATGGGCGCCGCCCCGTAATCGGCTCCGCCGATCTCCAATTGCCCTGAATCGGGGCGCACGAGCCCCGAAATCAGCCGCAGCGTCGTTGTCTTGCCGACCGAGCTCGGGCCGAACAAGACGAAGAACCGGCCTTCCGCCACATCGATGCTGAGCCCGTCGAGCGCCCTGACCCGGTGATAGGCCTTGGAAACCTCGACCAGTCGTAGGGCTGATTTCGCGCTTGGTGCAATCACCACATCCCGACCTAAGGTTTGCAGGGTTTCAAAGCTGTCCGTTGGCCCCAAGGCGAGACCCGCCGCAACGTATCATACGCCTTCGGCACGCGCATTCTCCCAGCGCCCCGAGCTTGCGGAACGTAGTACAGCGTCGGTGACGAGGTCGGTCGCCAGCGCTTCGCGGAATGTCGGCGAAGCCGGCGTGCCGGCGCCAAGCCCCTCGATGAAGTCCGCGACCTGATGGATGAAGGTGTGCTCGTAACCGATTTGCAGGCCCGGCACCCACCAGTGTTTCATATAGGGGTGATCGCCATCGGTGATGTGCAGCGAGCGCCACCCCCTGACTTGGCCCTCGTCCCGGTGGTCGAAATATTGCAGCCGATGCAGATCGTGCAGGTCCCAGGCGATCGAGGCGTTCTCGCCATTGATCTCGAACGTATAGAGAGCCTTGTGGCCGCGCGCGTAGCGTGTCGCCTCGAACGTCCCGAGGGAGCCGTTGGCGAAGCGGGCGAGGAAGGCGCTGGCGTCGTCGATGCCGACCTTCTCGATCTTGCCGGTCAGTGTATGCTGGCGCTCCTTGATGAAGGTCTCGGTCATCGCGGTGACCGTATCGAAGCCGCCATTGAGCCAAATTGCGGTGTCGATGCAATGGGCGAGCAGATCGCCGGTGACGCCGCTGCCCGCCACGTCGATGTCGAGGCGCCAAAGGCCGGCGCCGCCCTGCGGCAAGTCCTTGGAGATGGTCCAGTCCTGCAGGAATTTGGCGCGGTAGTGGAAAATCTTGCCGAGCTCTGCCCGCGTCGACCAATTGCTTGGCGAGCGTTACCGCCGGGACGCGGCGGTAATTGTACCAGACCATGTTGGGCACGCCGGCGGCCTCGACAGCCTCCACCATGCGGGCCGATTCGGCGGCCGAGCGCCCCAGCGGCTTCTCACACATCACCATCTTCCCGGCCGCGGCCGCGCGCAATGGCAATCTCCGCGTGGGTGTCGTTCGGGCTGGCGATGTCGATGAGGTCGATGTCCTTGCGCTCGACCAGCCGGCGCCAGTCGGTCTCGTAGGACTGGTAGCCCCATTGCCCGGCGAACGGACCGACCTTGTCCGCGTCGCGGGCGCAGACGGCCTGCAACACCGGCTCGTACCCTAGCTCAAAGAACTGGTTCACCTTGGCAAAGGCGTTCGAATGCGTGCGGCCCATGAAACCGTAGCCGACCAGACCGACCTTCAGCTTTTTGCGGGCGCCCACCACCGGACGCATGCCCAAATCCGTCGAGGCCGGTGCCGCGCCCGCCGCCGAGACCGCGCCCGGGCCGCCGCTGGCCTCTCCGGACGAGGCAGCGTCCTGCGGTTCGCTCCAGCCATGCGCGTCGCGCACCTTGATCATCGTCTCCAGAATGTCATTCCAGGTCTGCTGCTCGAGCATCACGGCGTTGGGAAACATGCAGCCGTCCCAGCAGATATGCCGGATGGCACGTGTCGGACCATTACTGTCGCGCAGCCACCAACCCGAATCCCGGACCGGATCAAGCTTGCCCTCGGGGTCCTTGGCCATGCAATGCCGGCCGGTCTTGTCGTGGTAGCCGATGCCTTTTACGGTCGCGTCGTTCTGGGCGACATGAAAATCGATGGTCCATGGCCGCAGCGCGTCCGTCATCTCGCGCAGAGCGCTGTCGAGCACCGAGCGGTCGCGCCAGTCATAGCCCTCCGGCAGCAGGCGGTGCTCGGGAGCGTTGTAGCCGAGCGTATAGAGCAGCGTATGGGCCATGTCGGCCTGGAAGCCCAATGTGCGCGGCCGGTTTACGGCCATCAGCAGATCCAGCATATGCCGCCAGCTGTGCATGCCGCCCCAGCAGATCTCGCCTTCAGCCGCAAGGCGCTCGCCATAGCTCTCGGCGACGTCGCACGCCTCGGCGAAGGTCGCGGCGATGATCTTCGTATTGGCCACAGGGTCGGCCGCCCATTCGCTGACCCCAGCGGCGGAATCGATCCGGACGATGCCGGTAGGCCGGATGCCAAGCTCGCGCAGTTGGTTCGCGATGCGGCAGGCCTTCTCGACCATCACGACGAAGCGCTTGCGATCCTCGGCGCTCCCCATCGCGGAGCCGCCTCCGACGGGCGGCCAGACCGGCGCCACGACGGAGCCGACGTCAAGGCCGATCGACTGGACCTTTTCGGCAAGCCGCTTGATGTCGTCCGGCGTGGAATCGATGCTCGTATGCGGCTCGGCGAGAAAAAGGTCGACACCATCGAACCTGATGCCGTCGACCTCAGCCGCGGCCGTCATCTTAAGCATTGTGTCGAGATCGATGGGCGGCTCGGAATCGGCGCCCTTGCCCACAAGCCCAGGCCACATCGCATTGTGCAGCTTGGGATAGGTATTGCTGTTGGTCATGAAGCGCCCTCCCTGCAGCCGGCATTTCCTATCGCATCCGCCCGCTTCTCTGGTCCGACGAACTGGATGACAACATGAAGACTGATATACTAGTATCATGGGGGTTCTTGCGCGTGCAAGAATTCAAAAAGGGGCGGCCTTCCCTTGGAAATCAGGATCTCAGGAGCAGCTGTCGTCGATGACGGGTTCGATCTTGCGGACGTCCGTCTCGTACGCGCGACGCCGATGCGCGAGCAGATTTACGCCATCCTGCGTTCGCTCATTCTGACCGGCAAGCTGCAGCCGGGCGAGGCCGTCGATGAGAAGGCGATCGCGGCTAAGCTCGGGGTCTCGCGCACACCGGTGCATGAGGCGGTCATGCGGCTCAGTCATGAGGGCCTCGTCGACGTGAGAGCACAATCCCGGACGCTGGTCAGCAAGATCTACCGCAATCAGATCCGCGAAGCCTTTCTGATCCGGTGCGCGCTCGAAACCGAATGCGTCGCCGAAGCCGCGAGCCGCATGACACCCGTCAGCCGCAACAGGCTGGAGGACCTCTTCATGCTGCATCAAGCTGCGATCGAAAGGCGCAGCTTTGTCGAAGCCATCGGCCTCGATGATGCCTTCCATCATGCAATCAGCGAGATTGCCGAGCTGCCGAGCCTCTGGCACGCGATCGAGGTATCGAAGGCTCCACTAGACCGCTGCCGCTACCTGACAATGCCGCTGCCCGGTAAGGCTGCCGCGACGCTCGAGCAGCACCGCGCCGTCATCGATGCTCTCACACGCCAAGGGCGAAGCGCCGCGCGCCGGGCAATGAAGTCCCACCTCGAGCAAGCATATGAAGGTATTCTGCAGTTCCTGCGCGGATCCGGTATCACGTGATCGGGTGTGCCCTGCATTCAGAGAGAAGCGAGATCAGCCATACACTTACCCGTGTCGCCCGCGGACATGGCGCCGCGGACGTTGAATGGAGTTTGGAAGGTCAGAACCGTGACATTCCTGCAGCTCCTTACGGACATCGCCAGATGCGAGGCAAGCAGCCGGTTGTAGCAGCATCAAAATCCGCTTTTCCGGATCCTCCGAAAGAAGCTTTGCGGCGGGCGATGAGCAGTACGGTCTTTCCAGATCCAGCCACGCCATAGACAATGCGATGCCCGTCTCCGATTGTCCTGGCATTCCGTTCCTGCCGCAAATCAACCACGGCCAGATCGGTGTCCGTTTCTTGGATGACGATTTCTGGATGGATCACGCTGCGGAAGACATCAACCTGCGCTGGCGTTATCTTTGGGAATGGCCACCGGGGCTCGAAATATGATTTCAATTACGCCACCAGGTCCCCCGCCCCAGCGCTTCCCAACAGCCATGATGGCTTCGAAAGCGGCTGCTCGGCGTATGATCTCTCACTGACAGCGTTCAACGTCCAACGGGCGGAGCACTATGCTACCGGACTGCCGCCTCCTTCGAGATCGTCAACCAGCTCAATCGCGGCGCGCCGCTGATCACGTCAGCCGAGGAACGCGAGCAGCTTGCAGAACTGAACCTAGCCGCTGGCAGGCGTGCAATTTCGTCCTCGGCCTACGCCTCCGCGCTGACGTATCTCACCACCGGTGCGGCGCTCTTGTCGGAGGAGGCGTGGGAGCGCCGGCAAGAGCTGGCTTTTGCTTTAGAGCTTCACCTCGCGGACTGCGAGGTCTGTACAGGGGTATTGCAGACCGCCGAGGAGCGTCTGGCAGCGCTCGCAACGCGGGCTGCCGACACGGTGCAACGATGCGCCGTCGCACGCCGTCGTGTGGATCTGTACACGATGCTCGGGGCGGCCGAGCAGGCCGTCACCGTGGCCCTAGAGTGCCTGCGGCATGTTGGGATCGACTTGCCGGCACACCCCACCGAAAAGGAAACGCAATCGAACATGCAGCACCTGCGAAGGAGGCAGCAAACGTGTCCTTTAGTTTACTGAAACAAATCGACGCCGGCGTTTTAAATGTCGGATACGCCGAGGCCGGCTCTGCTGATGGACCTGCCGTCATTCTTCTGCATGGCTGGCCCTACGACATCTACGCCTTTTTCGATGTCGCGCCTTTGCTGGCCTCGGCTGGTTACCGAGCCATCGTCCCCTATCTGCGCGGCTATGGCACCACCCGTTTTCTTTCCGCCGACACCCCGCGCAACGGCCAGCCATCCGCGCTTGCGTCTGATATGGTTGCGCTCATGGATGCGCTTAAAATCGAAAAGCCGATCATCGCTGGCTTCGACTGGGGCGCGCGTACGGCCGACATCATCGCTGCGCTCTGGCCGGAGCGCTGTAAGGCCCTGGTGTCGGTGAGTGGTTATCTGATCGGCAGCCAAGCCGCTGGCAAAATGCCGCTACCGCCGAAGTGCTGAGCTCCAGTGGTGGTACCAGTTCTATTTCGCCACCGATCGCGGCAAGGCTGGCTACGAGAAATACCGGCGCGAATTTTCCAAGCTGATCTGGCAGATTGCCTCACCGAAATGGAATTTCGACGACGCGACCTTCGAGCGAAGCGCGGCCGCCTTCGACAATCCGGACCACGTCGCCATCACGATCCACAATTACCGCTGGCGGCTGGGCCTCGCCGAGGGCGAGAGCAAGTATGACGCCCTGGAGAAGCGGCTCGCCGAAGCGCCGGACATCAGTGTGCCGACGATCACCATGGAAGGCGATGCCAACGGCGCGCCGCATCCCGAGCCGAGCGCCTATGCCAAGAAATTCACCGGCAAGTATGCGCACCGGACCATTACCGGCGGCATCGGCCACAACCTTCCACAAGAGGCCCCGCAAGCCTTTGCTGAGGCGATTCTCGAAGTAGCACAGGTCTGAGCGCGCGCGGGGCGCGCTCGGCAAATTTCGTCACACTCAAGGAGATGAAGCTATGAGAATTCTCGGTTCTTGGTCTGGTAACAGGAGTAATGCTCGCAATGTCAGCACCCACTCAGGCAGAGGTTAAATCTGTGGTCCTGGTCCACGGCGCTTTCGCCGACGGTTCAGGATGGAAACCCGTCGCGGACATCCTCGTCGATCACGGTTATTCGGTTCATGTCGTGCAAGAACCCGAGACGACCTTCGCGGCGGACGTGGCCGCGACACGGCGTTCCATCGAGAAGGCAGGCCCCTGCGTGCTGGTCGGCCATAGCTATGGCGGCATGATCATCACCGAGGCGGGCGGGCATCAGAATGCCAAGGCGCTCGTCTATGTCGCGGCCTTTCAACCGGATGTCGGCGAGAGCGCCGGGGCGCTCCAGAGCAAGATGCCGCCAGCGAGCAAGGCCGTCGGCCCGGTTGGCGACGGTTTTGTCGCGGTCGACCCCAATCTGTTCCCGGAGGATTTCGCCGCAGACGTGCCGAAGCCGCTCGCGCGTTTCATGGCGATATCGCAAGTGCCGATTGCGGCTGAGATTTTCGACGCGAAGGCGACCGTCACGCCCTGGAAAGACAAGCCAAGCTACGCCGTGGTTGCGAAAGACGATCGCATGATCAATCCGGATCTTGAGCGCTTCATGAGCAAGCGGGCAAAATCGAAAACTATCGAGCTGCCCGGCAGCCACGCCATCTTCCTTTCTCACCCGAGCGAGGTGGCGGCGTTGATCGAAATGGCGGCCAAGGACGCAAAGTAGGCGTTGCGACGCATAAGCGGGGCACTAATTTGCCCCGCTGGTCCAACGAGCTGCACCACACAGCTTGGGGCTTATGTGGACGAGTGCTCACCTTCGAAAAGGAGCCAGCAATGGCAATTACCCTCGATATTAACGGGACGACGCATGGCATCGATGCGGACGGCGATACGCCGTTGCTCTGGGTGCTGCGCGATATTCTCGGCATGACGGGAACGAAGTTCGGCTGCGGCATCGCGCAGTGCGGCGCCTGTACGGTGCACCAGGACGGCCAGGCGATCCGCTCCTGCGTCACCCCGATCGACAGCATCGGCAATTCCAAGATCACCACGATCGAGGCGATCGGGAATACCCTTGCCGGCGCGAAAATCCAGAACGCCTGGCTCGATCTCGAAGTCGTGCAATGCGGCTACTGCCAGTCCGGTCAGATCATGTCGGCCTCGGCCCTCCTGGCGACCAATTCCAATCCGAGCGACAGCGATATCGATGATGCCATGACCGGCAATATCTGCCGTTGCGGCACCTATGTCCGCATTCGCGAAGCGATCAAGCACGCGGCTGTGTCTTCCCCTGCAACCGGACTGAAGGAATGATCCATGTTTGGCGATCGTGTTTCCGAGCTTGCTAGCATTGGCGCCGAGAAGGTCAGCCGCCGCACGGTGCTCACGGCAGGACTTGCTGCTGGCGGAGGAATGCTGCTGTGCGTCAGCCTTCCGAGCTCGCTCGAGGCGGCAGGTGCGACCGAAACCGCAGACTTCTCCCCGAACGCGTTCGTCCGCATTGACCGCGACGGGCAGGTCACGCTGATCATGCCGCAGGTCGAGATGGGCCAGGGTACATATACCTCGATGTCGATGCTGATCGCCGAGGACCTGGAAGTGGACCTCGCGCAGGTGAAGCTCGAACATGCGCCGCCCTCCGACAAGCTCTACGGTAATCCAGCCGTTGGTTTCCAAATGACGGGGGCGTCGACCTCGGTGCGCGTCTTCTGGAGACCACTCCGCATGGCGGGCGCTACGGCGCGGACCATGCTGATCGCCGCTGCCGCCCAGTCCTGGAACGTGGATGCCGCCTCCTGCCACGCCGAGAAGGGCGAGGTGATCCATGCCGCCAGTGGCCGCAGGCTCGGCTATGGCGCGCTTGCCGACGCCGCGGCGAAACAGCCGGTCCCCACCGATGTCGCACTTAAAGAGACGAAAGATTTCACGCTGATCGGCACCCCGGCCAAGCGCCTCGACGCTGCCGGTAAGGTCAACGGTACGGCCCAATTCGGCATCGACGTCAAAGTGCCCGACATGA
This sequence comes from uncultured Alphaproteobacteria bacterium, assembly GCA_963731855.1. Classification (GTDB taxonomy): domain Bacteria; phylum Pseudomonadota; class Alphaproteobacteria; order Rhizobiales; family Rhodomicrobiaceae; genus R-RK-3. Next base: position 35,686 of record CAVSXH010000017.1, read on the forward strand.
AGATCGCCACGGTTGCGGCCTGCCCGGTCATCGGCGGCAAGCTGAAGAGCGTCGACGATATGGCCGCGAAGGCGGTCAAAGGCGTGATTCAGGTCGTTCGGCTCGACAACGCCGTCGCGGTGATTGCGGATCATATGGGCGCTGCCAGAAAGGGTCTGGAAGCGCTGAAGATCACCTGGGACGGCGGCGCCAATGCCAGCTTCTCCAGCGCCGATCTGCGTCAGCAGATGAAAGAGGCATCGACCAAGCAGGCGGTTGTGGCCGAAACGCACGGCGATGCGGCGAAAGTGATTGCAGCTTCTCCGCGCAAGGTCGAAGCCGTCTACGAAATGCCCTTCCTTGCCCATACCGCCATGGAGCCGATGAACTGCACCGTTCATGTGCGCAGGGACGGCTGCGATGTCTGGGTAGGCACCCAAGTGCTGAGCCGAGCCCAGGCGACAGCGGCCGCGGTCACTGGCCTGCCGCTCGACAAGGTCAAAGTGCACAATCATCTGCTCGGGGGCGGTTTCGGAAGGCGCCTTGATGTCGATGGCATCACACAGGCTGTTGCGATCGCCAAGCAAGTCGACTACCCGGTCAAGGTTGTCTGGACCCGCGAGGAGGACGTCCAGCACGATGTCTACCGGCCCTATTATTATGATCTGCTCAGCGCTGCTCTGGATGAGAAGGGAATGCCAACGGCCTTCAGCCACCGTGTGGTCGGATCATCGATCCTAGCCAGATGGGCGCCGCCTGCCCTCAAGAATGGGCTGGACGGCGACGCCGTCGAGGCAGCGGCCGGGCCATACAGCTTCTCCAATCTGCTCATCGACTATGTCCGCCATGAGCCGCCGCACGGGCTCACCACCGGCTGGTGGCGCGGCGTCGGCGTCACCCATAACGCCTTCATGGTGGAGGGCTTTATCGACGAACTAGCTGCGGAAGCGAATGCCGATCCAGTCGAATACCGGCGCAGGCTGCTGGGCAAATCCCCGCGCGCCCGCGCGGTGCTCGACCTTGCGGCCGAAAAGGCCGGTTGGGGACAACCACTGCCGGGGGGGCGCTCTCACGGCGTTGCGGTGATCCTCGGTTTCGGCACCTATGTCGCCCAAGTCGTGGAAATCTCGATCGGTAAGGACGGGCAGGTCCGGGTCCACCGGGTGGTGTGCGCCGTCGATTGCGGGCAGATCGATCAATCCCGATACTATCAGGGCGCAGATGCAAGGCGGGATCATCTACGGCCTGAGCGCTGTGCTCTATGGCGAGATCACGCTGAAGGACGGCCGTGTCGAGCAGAGCAATTTCGACAACTATCAGGCACTGCGGATCAACGAAGCGCCGAGCATCGAGGTACATCTGGTCGAAAACCATGAGGAGCCCGGCGGCATCGGCGAGCCCGGCACGGCGACCATCGCTCCCGCCGTGATCAACGCGATCTATGCCCTGACCGGCAAGCGCCTGCGCAAGCTGCCGATCAATACGGATGAGCTTCGCTCTTCATGAGGCATGCATCTGGGCGATATGCCTTCGCTATCCGCCAGCGTTGAGCATCGAAAGCAGGCGGCGGCTATCTTGCGCGCCGCAATTGGAGACAGGTAACTGTGCAGGGGTCGAACGATGGCATCAAGATCCCTGTTAGAGCTATCCTCCCAGATGCGAATATTGGCGAATCCGGCGCGCTGAGACTAATCGGGGAGGTCGCGTGTGCAGGATGGAGGACTGGACGGCGGAAACCGCGGGCTCAGCTATCTTTGGCCAAGGAAATTATCGATGAATACAGTTAAATTCGGAGGTGCCGACTCCGAGGTTCTCAAAATGCTCGCCGTGCGCAAGGAAGGAGCCGTTCTGTTCGCTGAAATTGCGGCTCCGCCTATCAATCTTTTGGGGCCCGAGTTGGTCCGCGATCTGGTTTCCCTCATTCAGCGAGCGAAGCCGACCAAGCTTTCCAGGTGCTGGTCTTCAAGAGCGCCGACCCCGACTATTTCATTTCCCACGTCGACGTGACCCGCATCAAGGAATACCGGGCGGAGGCAGCGAAGCTGACCGGAGAAGCCTCGATCGCCCTCCTGTTTCGCCACCTGAGCGCAAGCCGCCTCGTCACCATCGCGCAGATCGAAGGTCGCGTACGCGCCGCCGGCAGCGAGTTTATATTGGCGTGCGACATGCGCTTTGCCGCGCGAGAGTCGGCGATTTTCGCTCAGCCGGAGCCGGGCTTGGGACGATCCCTGGCGGGGGCGGCGTTCAACACCTCGTGCCGACACAAGCTCCGCAATCCGCCAATCGCACCGAAATTCTCGATCGGACTCTTATGTCAGATGGCCACCACCAGATTAGGGATGATGATCGGCGTCTCAAGAACTGTGACGGTGTTAGGGGACCAAAAATGCGTGTGTTCGGTGTGCCACTGCACCCTCTTCTGGTGCATTTTCCCATTGCGTTCTGGGCTGTGGTGCCGGTCCTGGACCTTGTGGCGCTCTACGCCGGAACGGGGCCCTGGTGGGGGCTGGCGCTCGGCGCAACAATCGTGGGCCTCGCAAGTGGCGCCGCCGCGATCGTAGCCGGTCTCATCGAATATCTTCAACCCTCGCTGGTTGGGATCGACATGAGGCTTGCGGCACGGCATGGGGTGAGGACGGCTCTGGCCTGGTGCGTATTTGCGTTAAAGATGATCGTGGCGGCGCTCGTGCCTCAGGCCAACTGGTCGATGGTCATGTGCCTCGGGCTCGACCTGATCGCCTGTGCCTTGCTTGCACAGGGGGTCTACTTTGGGACAAGGCAAGTTTACGAGCAATTGGAGAAGGATTAGAGCGCGATCAGGAAAAGTGGAATCCGGTTTTCCGTCCGATCGCGCGACCAGCAAAGAATCGAGAGCGGGCCTCCCGGCTTCGATGCTTCCACTTCAACTGATCCCGCTTGTCTTATGAGTTTGCGCACGAATCAGGCGCATTGGGACCGCCAGCGATGAGTGACAGCTCGCCGCTGGCGGCGGGGGATGGATCGCGATCCCGCGGGTCACGTACCGGACCGAGCTAGAGTTGGATCACCCCCGTCTTTTCCTATGGCCTGAACGGATACCGGGGCAACACAGCCCGGATGACAAGCAGAGGCGCGGAAAAGATGACCCTTTCTACCATCGGCATCGACATATCAAAAGATCACCTCGACGTTCATCGGCTGCCTGCCGCCGAGGCATGGCGTTTCAGCAATGACAAGGCTGGACACAAGGCACTTATTGGCTGGCTCTCCAGCAGTCCCGTCGCGCGCATCGTTTACGAACCGACGGGGCCTTACCACCGTTCGCTTGAGCGTGCGCCGGCAGCGATCGGACTGCCGCTTGCCAAGATCAATCCTCGGCAGGCGCGGCGTTTCGCGGAGGCAACGGGCAGGCTGGTCAAAACCGACGCCACCGATGCCGCAATGCTGGCCCGTATGGGGGTGGCGCTGGAGCCGGACATACGGCCAATGCCGAGCGAACTTCTCTTGCATCTCAAAGAGTTGCACCTCGCCCGTCAGGTTTTGATCAAGGATCGCACAGCGGCGAAAAACCGGGAGAAAATCCTCAACCTGCCGCTCCTCAAAAGGCACAATGCCGAACGCTTGCGCCAGATCGAACGTCAACTCACCGCGATCGAAAAAAAGCTGGACGCACTTGTGACGCACGATCGTCACCTCGCTGAGCGCCTGACCATATTGGCGAGCATTCCAGGTATCTCGAGGATCACCGCCTTTGCCCTCATCATCGAGATGCCCGAGCTTGGACATATTGAAAGCAAACAGGCCGCCAGCCTGGCCGGGCTTGCTCCCATCGCTCGCCAGTCCGGACGCTGGACCGGCCGCGCTTTCATTCGCGGCGGGCGGGCCAGTCTAAAGGCAAGCCCTCTATATGCCAGCCCTCGTCGCCGCACGTTTCAATCCTGATCTCAAAGCAAAATATAACCAGCGGCGACAGGCCGGAAAGCCCGCCAAAATCGCAATCACCGCCATCATGCGGAAACTGCTCGTCCTGGCAAACGCCCTCCTGAGAGACAATCGAAAATGGCTTCCAAAAAGCGCTTGAGTAAAACGGATACTCTAGCACAGGGTCTTCATCAAGGTTCGGCCTCAGGCGCGATCACTTGCCTCATCCTCTTTCCACGGCGTCAGCATCGAGTTCATACTCCTTAACGAGCAACTCCTGCCCCGCGCGCGGCTCAAAATCACTGGAGCCGCAGGGACAGATGGCCCAAAGCGTCTCACGCACAAACTCGTCGCCGCAGACACGGCATTGCCCTAGGGCCGGTACTTCGATGATTTCCAGGCGCGCGCCTTCGAGCGCTGTTCCAGCGGCCACCACGTCGAAGCAGAATCGGATGGCGTCCGGCATAACGCAGCTGAGCTTGCCGACTTTGAGCGTGACACGCCGCACCCGGCGGTCGCCCGCATGCTGAGCGACGATCTCCACGATGCTCTGGGTTAGCGCAAGCTCGTGCATGGTCCGGAATCCAACTCGCCAGCCGGCATCAGGCGCTCTCGGAGGCGCGCATCACTTCAAGCTCGGACGCGATCTCGCCCAGCTCTTCCAGTATTCTCAGCGTCGCGGCAGCCTCCGCCTCGTCGATACGGCTCATGGCGAAACCGACATGGACAAGCACCCAGTCACCGACGCAGGCTTCAACAGGATGATCGTCGGTGATCACGCAAATCAAGTTCACCTCGCGCCGCACGCCTGAGACATCGACAATGCCAAGCGCGTTTTCGTGGTCCGAGATCGAGACGATCTGCCCCGGTATGCCTAAGCACATGATATTGCCTTTCCGTGGCGAGAGCCGAGCTTACATCGATCGGATTTTCAGATAGCGGATAAGGTCGCGCAGATTGACGAGGATCAGCAGCGCCAGCAGCACCGCAACGACGATCCCGAAGATTTCCCAACCGCTCATCGCATGTCTCCTTCATGGTTGTCCGTTGCATGATGATCCGCGCCGCTGTCCCGCCGCTGCTCGATCAGCTTGCCGATAAGCCGCTCGATAGCGATGATGGCCTGATCGACCGCAGCCGTGACCGGGGGGCTTAAGCCCATCGCACCCGTTTCCTCATCCCCCAGATCCGCCGGCTCGCAAGCGACCATCAGGATCCGGCGGCAGCCCCCGCCGAGTGCCCCCACGAGCGACAAGACCTTTGCCGGGTCGAGATTGTGCGGCTCGACAAACACGCCGTCCGCGATGGCGGACTGGGGCGATGGTTGTTCGGGTTCGATGATCGACACGGTGCCGGGCGGCTCGTCGCGCTGCGCCGCATCGACGAGGATCACCGCGTCGTAGTCGTCAAGCAGCGCGTAAGTGAGGTCGATCCCGCGGATGCCGAAATCCACCACCTTGACGCCGTCGGGAAGCGGCTTGCGGGCGAGGCGCTGGGCAACCTCCACGCCGAACGCGTCGTCGCCCTTAAATATGTTGCCGATGCCCGCCACCAGGATTCCAGTCATGAAGCGCCCTCATTTCCAAGGGGTTCAAGCTCTTCCGGAGCGAAGAAGAAGCGGTGGCCGGGCATCCGTTCCATACCGAATTCCCGGCCGGGGTCGGCGTCGACGACGACCGCCACATGAACTTTGTTCTCGAAATCGCGCTCGATCGCTTCGATCACCGCGAACTCACCCCTGAGGACGATATCCATGATGTCGCCACCCTCTTTGGGCCGCAGCCTGACGCGGTCGCCGACCTTCAGATCCCTGCCGGCGGCGTGGAGAAAAGCCAGCTCCGGTTTGGCCACCGGCGGATGCGTCGTGCCGAAATGCGGATTGCGCAACGTTCCGTGCAGTCGCTCCATATCGGCCGCCGTCAAAGCCTCCGTCCGCTCCAGCAGCGCACGGGCGCGCGGGTCGATTGCGGCCATCTCGCGTTTCTCGTCATCGGTCATGGCGAGAATGCGCAGTGTGAGGATTTCGTCGATCTCGGTCGCGTCGAACAGATCGCCCGGGCTTTCGGGCGCCACTTGCGGATAGTCGTAGAGGATGATGGGCGACGAGAGCAGCATGTCGTCCGCCCCCTGCTCGCCGACCAGCACCGGCCAGGTGCCTTGATTGCGGCAGGCGGAGGCGGCGTCCTGCAGCGTATCCGGCGGATCGAGCAGCGAGAGGAACGCGCCGCCGCGCACGCCGAGAACGGTGTGCGTCGATGCGAAAGCGTGGCGCTGGGCTTCGCTGGCAGTGTCGGGATGGGCTGCCTCAACATGGGTGAAATTGTCGATGCGGACGGTCAGCCGGTAGATGCCGGACGCAATCTCGATGGCTGTCACCGCGATTTCGCCTTCGAGGCCGGCGATTGTGCGAATGAGTATTCCGACAATGGTCCCATCCCGGCCGCGAAGCGGTTCCAGCACCTGCTCCCGGGCGAAACTGAATGGGATGCGCGCGCCTTCGCCCGCAAGCCGCGCGATCGCCAGAGCCGAGGCCGTGACGTCGCGCTCGATCGCTTCGTCCCATGCCTGAAAAACCTGCTCGCCGACACTCAGCGATGCGACCGGTGTGTAATCCATCACCTCATTAGCGGGCAATTCGGTCAATGCTTCGGACAGCTCGCCGACATCCCGCCTGACAAGATGCAGAAACCGGACATGCAGCTCGACCTCGGTCTCAGGGTCACCACGCAACAGGCACTCCGTCTGCATGCTCGATGCGCTGCTTTCGTCGATCGCCGCCCAGGCGCGCGGATAGATGCCGCCGAAGGTCCAGCGCTGGCGGTTCTTTACGCTGGAGGCGCGGTAGGGATAGAGCATGTACCCCTCATAGAGCACCGCATTGACGATCGGTTCGACGCGCGTGAGGTTCATTGCACGCTCTCCTCACGCTGGCGGTCGAGCAGCGCCCGCAGCGTCTGCTCCCAGTCCGTGAACCCCTCGCGCCGCTTGTAGCGGTATATGTCCTCGAACACGCCGCGGTCGATGCGCAGCCAGACGCTGCCGGGGTAATAAACGTCCATCATCTGCTGCCAGACGGCCACCGGCAGGCGGTATTCGGCCTCTTTGCTCCAGGGGATCTGCGCCATCTGCAGGAAACCGTCGTCGTCGCGATAGAACACCGTGCCGCTGAAGAGCAGCGTCAGCGGCACCTCGCCCCCTTCGAGACCATAGAAATATTTCGTCGCCGCGACGTTGAAATCGAAGCTGCACGGGACCCGCAGATCGACGCGGCCTTCGCCCTCGAAGGCGGTCACCTGAGCGGCTACATGCGTCCAAAGCATGCCGCGCAGCGTATCATCCCAGCGATGGGCCTCCCCGAACAGGTCGGCAAGGCGCTCACGCTCTTGCGGAGCATAGCGGCGGCGAGTCGCTTCGATGCGAATCTGGCATTGCAGCAGCACGTTCTGCACGGCGGCGGCCTTCGCATCGACGCAAAGCTTGAACAGCAATGTCGGGGTGGCGGCGAAGCGCTCGACCTCCACGCCCTCGACGGTGAAACGGAGGTCAACCATAATGGCCGCCTCCAGCCTGGCGCTGTTCGCGCAAATCGTCGAAAAATCCGTCGATCGCCGCCCAGGCCTCGCTGCCGCCGGAGACGCCACGCCAGCGGGCCCGGATCAATCCGACAAGGGCATAGCAGCGGTCGATCGGGACGGCATAGTAATCGCGCGCGCCATTGATGCGGTTGATCAGCAGAGCTTCGACATCGGGTTCCAGCTCGGCGAGCGCGGGATTGTTGGCGGCGACCGCAGACCACGCCGCCAGGTCGAGACCGCACTCGGTCGGGCCAGCGGGGCCCGGATAGAACGCGGCAATGCGATCATCCGGCGTGCTGTGGAAGAAGAAGGCAAGGCCAATCGGAATAGCGAATGCGTCCCATTCGGCATCGGACAGATGGAAACCGTCGAGCTTGCGCGCATCCCGAGGCACGAGGCGGTATTTGCGGTCTTCGCGATCGCCCAGAAGCAGGGCGCAGCCGGGGCAGGCGCAATACAGGCGGCGTTTGGCCGGCTCGGCGAGATGCGCATGGTTCGGGGCGAGCGGGGCGGCGCATAGCTCGCAGCGTTCTTCCGCCGGCGCCGATTTCGGGCCACGAGCGAAGTGCTGAAGCCTGGCAACCCAGTTCCCCGTTTGCACGCCCGCGATGGTCTCCCTGGCTCTCACAGCCCCCTCCTCGCGGCTTACTCGGCCGCCTGGCTCGGGGCGGCGCGGTCGAAACCGAGCCCCTCGATCTCGACCCGCTCGACATCGGGCGCCGCTTCGACGATGGCGGCTTCGATCTCGCTCGGCAGTGACCAAAGCATCGGCGCCGACAAGCCCGGTCCCTCGCTTCCCCAAATGCGCAGCCGGACGGTGCCTTTCGCGATTTCCGCGACCTCCAGGCGCAGGCCGTGGACGCCCAGATGCGGGCGCAGCCTTTCGACTGCCCGGCGCACGCGGGCTTCCATGTCGTCGGGATGGAGCCCATGCAGCAGCAGCATCGCGCGGACTTTCTCGTCCTCCACCAGCTGCGCCACGATCGCCCCGTCCCGATCGGCTTTCGTGATGATCGTCATGAGGCCGGCGAGCCCGATCCCATGCAGATTGAGAACCAGCGAAACCAGCTCGCGCGCCGGCTCGCTTGCGGCAGGATCGGGATAGGCGTCGAGCGCCCCGATCAGGTCCTCAAGCCGGCGCAGCGCTTGCGCCTGGCTCTGTTCCTCGGCCTCCCCATTATCCATGGCCATGACCGTCGCGCCCGACGCCGAACATCGGCGAATGCACGGTCTCGATGGTCTTGCCGTTGCCGACATACATGTGCACGCCGCAGGGCAGGCACGGATCGAAGCTGCGCACGGCGCGCATGATGTCGATGCCCTTGAAATTGTCGGGGCCATTTTCCTCGAAGATCGGTGTGTCCTTGATGGCATCTTCGTAGGGGCCAAGCGTGCCGTACATGTCGCGCGGCGTGCCGTTCCAAGGTGTCGGCGGATAGGGGTGATAGTTGGCGATCTTGCCGCCGCGAATGACCAGATGGTGCGAGAGCACGCCGCGCACGGCCTCATGAAAGCCGCAGCCGATCGCCTCGTCCGGCACCTTGAAGGGCGTAAAGGTCTTGGTGCGGCCAGCCTGAAGCTCGGTGAGCGCCTGCTCGGTGAAGTAAAGCGCCGCCGCCGCCGCGTAGGCCTGGAAGTAGGTGCGGGCGCGGTCGCGTTCGATGGCGTTCGACCATTTCGGGATCTTCCATTCGAACCTCGCCTCGGGCTTAAGGGCAGTCCTCGGCAGGTTGATCACGACGCTGCTGCCGGTCGCCTTGACGTAGCCCATGTCCACTAGACCGGCGAGCGCGGTCGTCCAGAGCCGCGCAAACGCACCGCCGCCCGTATCGAGCGCCAGATGATCGCCGGTGCGCTGGTCGAGCCAGCGTGGGCACATTACCCAGGAATATTTGCCATCGAAATCGCGCTTCTGCGGGCGCGGCACCGTGGTCTGGTTCCAGGGGTGCCGCTGGTCGATCTTGTTGCCAAGCGGATCGGTCTTGACGAAGGTCTCGCCCTGGTCCCACTCGTCGTAATAAGAGTGGCCGAGCAGAATGCGGATGTTCAGATTGATGTCGACAAGGCTGGTGGTCACCAGCTCGCCGTCGATGACGACGCCCGGCGTGACATACATCGCCTGGCCCCACTCCTTCATCGTCTTGTAATTATAATCGCAAATATCCGGGTCCTGGAACGAGCCCCAGCAACCCAGCAGGATGCGGCGGCGGCCCACTTCCTCGTAACCCGGCAGAGCGTCATAGAAGAAATCGAAGAGATCGTCGTGCAGCGGCACGCATTTCTTCATGAATTCGCAATAGCGCATCAGGCGCGTCAGATAGTCGGTGAACAGCTGCACGGTCGGCACCGTGCCGACGCCGCCTGGATAGAGTGTGGACGGATGGACGTGGCGGCCCTCCATCAAACAGAACATCTCGCGTGTGTAGCGGCTGACATGCAGCGTTTCGCGGTAGAATTCGCCGGAGAACGGATTGAGCGCGGTCATGATGTCGGCGATCGTGCGGTAGCCGTGGTCCTTCGCGTGCGGAGCCTCGGTCAGCTTGGCAAGCTCCCATACGCCTGGATTGGTCTCGCGAACCATCTTTTCGCAGAAGTCCACGCCGACCAGATTGTCCTGGAAAATGTTGTGATCGAACATGTATTCGGCGGCTTCGCCGAGATTGGTGATCCATTCGGCGATGGCTGGGGGCCGGATGCCATAAGCCATGTTCTGTGCGTAGACGGAGCAAGTGGCATGGTTGTCGCCGCAGATGCCGCAGATGCGGCTGGTGATGAAATGGGCGTCGCGCGGGTCCTTGCCTTTCATGAAGATGCTGTAGCCGCGAAATATCGATGAGGTCGCGTGACAGTCGGTGACGACGCGGTTGGCGAAGTCGATCTTGGTATAGATGCCGAGGCTGCCGACGATCCGGGTGATCGGGTCCCAGTTCATTTCGACGATTTGCGATGGCTTTTTGATCGTCGTGCGGGCCGGTGCTTCGATGGACATAGCTGTCTCCGAAAAATTGAATGCCGTGCAGGAGGGCGGTTTAGCGGGGCGGCTGATAGCCGGTCGTCAGTTTCGACCGGTTATGGCGCCACCTGGGCTCCTCATTCAGCGTCGACTTCGTAAGGGGACGCAGGGCCCTGATGATCCAGCCGTAGGGCTTGATCAGCGTGGAGGACAGGGTTGCGCCGGGCGGCTCGTCCATGAAGGGCATGAACTTGTCGGGGAACCCCGGCATGGTGCAGCCGATGCAGATGCCGCCGACATTCGGGCAGCCGCCTACGCCATCCATCCAGCCGCGCTTGGGCACGTTGCACTGCACGGTCGGGCCCCAGCAGCCGAGCTTCACGATACATTTGGGAGAGCCGTACTCCTGGGCGAAATCGCCCACCTCATAATAGCCGGCGCGGTCGCAGCCCTCATGGACGGTCTTCTCGAACAGCCATTTCGGCCGCCCCGCCTCGTCGAGCGGGATCATCGGAGCGAGGCCGGCGAGCTGACGCAGCAGATAGAGCAGCGTCTCCATGAAATTGTCGGGTTGGACCGGGCAGCCCGGCACGTTGACGATCGGCAGGCCGACCTTGGACTTCCAATCCCAGCCCAGATAATCGGCCACGCCCATGCAGCCGGTCGGGTTACCTTTCATCGCATGGATGCCGCCATAGGCGGAGCAGGTTCCGGCCGTGACGACGCCAAGCGCCTTGGGCGCCAAGCGGTCAAGCCACTCGGGAATGGTAATCGGGTCGCCGGTGTCGGGATCACAGCCAAAGGCCGCCCAATAGCCTTCCCCGCTGATCTTCTCATTGGGGATGGAGCCTTCCATTACCAGGACGAAATTGGAGAGTTCGCCTCGCGCGGCCGCGTGGAAGGGCGCCATGAATTCGTCGCCGACCTCATAGGCCAGCACCGGGTTGTGCAGATGGACCTTGGGGAGCCCGGGAATCGCGCCGAGCACGACCTCTTCGATGCTGGGCTGGCTGGCGGCCGTAATTGAGACCGAGTCGCCGTCGCAGCCCAGACCGCCCGTGATCCAAAGGATATGCACCTCACTGATCGCGGGCTTATGCTCGGTCATTCTGCCCGGCTTGGGCTGCATTTTTCGCCCGTAATCGCGGGACGCTGCTGTGGCCGCCATATTGTCCTCCCTAGGATCTACATGTCGGTGGCGCTCCCTCCTTTGCGTGGGACACCACCAATCGTGCCCGCTGCCGCGCTCGCCGCATGACCTCTTTGCTGGCCATCCAGGACGGCAGGTCTTCCATGCTTCAGGAATTTTTGGGAATGAACTCACGGGCGCGCAAACCGACCGATGCCGAAATCTCGGTCTGGCCGGCGGATCCTGGCGGTGCGCCCGTCGCATCTCAGGTCTTCTCATGTTGCCGGCTATCCGAGGGTCGGCACATAGCGCCGTGCCGGCCAGGATCAGCCTAACGCTCCGCCGTCCATCCCACGCATCCGCCCAGACGACATACGGCCGGTGCAATATGGATCATAAAGGCTGGCAAAAGCGTCATTGGATTTACTATCTGAAAAGAACATTTGCAGTCTGAGCGAGGATAATAAGGGTGTCAACCGGATTTCACGTAATGTGCAAGCAAGCAACCTGCCTCACCATGCGTGGCATCGCCGCTGCCATCGATGCGGTTCGTGCCGATCAGGACCGCGTCGAACGCATCGCTTACCAGACGCTTCCGCCGCCTATCATCCGCCTCGATCCATTACTTGTCCTGCGAACGATGGAGTAGGAAGGGCCTTGTCACGTTGTCGATCGGAAAGCCGGATGCTACGGACCTCACCTCGGGGTCGGTGACGGCGCTGACCGACTGGCTCGCGAAGGCCGGCCATGTGGAGCGTTGTGACGATTTCCCACGAACGGCGCAGGTTCCTCCCGGCTTACCGTGCAGCGACGTTTCGTTTCGTGCAAACAGCTTACTGGATGGGGGCGTCGCGCTTGATCTGATAGCTAAGCCACTGCCGCAGAACGTCCGGGTCAAAAGGCTTGGCCAGAACCGGGAATGTAACAATATTTTTTCCCAGATCGAAAAAACCGGTGGTGACCAGCGTCGGCACGGGGTGTCCGATCGCGTTGGTAATCGCCACGGCGCCCGCTACGCCGGTAAAGCCATCCAGAAGATGATAGTCGGTAATCACCGCTCGCACCTCACCCACGCGAGCCCCGAGAGCGCGGACTGCAGCGCCGGGCGACGCAGCGGTGACATAGTCGTAGCCCCAGTCGGTAAGCAGCAAAGACCAGGCTTCAGCCATGTTCTTGTCGTCCTCGATGATGACGACGAGAGGGCGTTGTTCAATAGCCGTCACCATGAATTCCCTGATGCTGGAACCTCGCGAAGCGCGGGAAGGATGTCACGCAGTCAGCACGCTTGACGCCGACCGCGTGACATCGAGGTGGAGCGGCTTAATGCTTGCCGGCGGTTTCCTTGCGCTTCGCCTGGGTCATGCTGGTCTGTTCATGGGCCTTCTTGGAGTGCGCCTGCGCATGGGTCGAATGCTCATTTGCCTTGGCTGCGTCGCCCCGCCGGTGGTGTTCGGCCGCGTCACGATGGGCCTGCGCCGCGGTTTCGTGATGTTGCGCCGCTCTTACATGATCTTCGTTGGACATGCTCATCTCCTCTCGGTCCGCGAGGAATGCCAGCTTGAGGGGGCTCGCGGCCTTGACCGCAAATCTGCCCGCTCCCCCCAATGGATGCCATTAGAAGAGATGCGCTAGGCCGAACAGCTAAGCTCATTCGCTGGGAGCCTAGGTCTTACGGCTGGTTGGCTGCTGCCTGTGATTTGCCAGATAGAGATTCCAGGTGCCGTCTCGATATGAGCACTCGATCCGGCCCATTGGTGACAACAGGTGAGAGATATGACGCTGGTCGACAGCCTGCCTAGGCGCCCTGCGGCGCGTGTGGCGCACACAGAGGAATGGTTCAGTATTCTGCTATGCGTGGGGGGCACGGCGTTTGCAATGTTAACCATCTGGGACGCACCCGGTTATGAGCCGGCGGCAAGCGCCGCATGGGCTATTCCGGTCTGGATGGCGTTCCTCTACGTATTGAGCCAACTGGTCTTCCTGCTCGTTTCGGCAACGCAGATTCGTGTGCTCGGCGTGGTCGACTCGGTCGTCGCGATTGTGCCGGTCGTCGCAGGAGCCGTAACCGCGGTCGAATGGATGCTCGGCCATCTGAATTTGTCTTCATTTCAGGCGATGAGCTTGCTCGCGTTACTGGTCGCGGGACTGTCGGAGTTCTTGCTCACGCTCTGGATCCGCTTCGTTCTCAATCGCCGCACATTCGCGATCGATAGTGGCGGCAATTGACACGCCCCGTTCGTTTTTGAGCAATCCAGGCACCGTATGGTCTGGCTAGAGTATCCCTGACACGCGCCCGCGCCGCAGATTCAGGGCGCGCAGGGAAATGTGCCGACCCGATTCGCTGCGCTGCTATTCCTGACCAATGCGCGTTTGCGATCAATTGACGGTGATAGGACGCAGATCGCTGAGAATGCCCTCACCGCCACCCCATCTCCTCAAGCAGCCATGCGATAATTTCGTGGTCGACCGCATCACAACATGCAAAGAGCCGGATTACCGCGCCCATGACGAAGTCTCTCAGCCTCAAGTTGCTTCTGGCGCTGGTCATCTCGCTGTTGGCGTTCAGCCTGACTGGGCTTGTGACGCTTGCGGTCGGTGGAGCGGGGGTCCGCAGTGTCAAGCAGGGCATCGGAAATTCGCTTACCCTGCTCGCGGATCAGATGCAGGACAAGCTTGACCGCAGCCTTTTCGAACGTTTTAGGGAAATTGGCAACACCGCGCGGCTGTTCCGCGCTTTCAATGCCGCAAGCGATGTGGAGAGGTTGCGCACCTGGCTGGAGGAACTCCGCGGCGCCGGCGAGGACTATGCCTCGATCGCCTTTGTGAATAAGGACGGCCGTATCGTGGCAGCGACCGGCCGGCAGCGCGAAGGCGAGGATGTCTCGCAGGATTCGTGGTTCCGCGCCGCCCTGCGGGGGCCGATGGTTGGCGACGTACGCGACGATGCCTTGTCCGAAAAGACAAGTCCGGCGGCAGCGGGCGGTAAGAGCGGCCGCGTGCTCGATATCGCCCTGCCTGTCACCGACAGCGGAGGAAATGTCTCCGGTGTTCTTGTGGCGCAAATCAACTGGAGCTGGGCGGACGAGATCAGGGATAGCGTTGCCGGCACTTTGAAGGGCGACCAGGGCGCGGACCTTTTGGTCCTGAATTCTTCGGGCGTGGTCATTCTCGGGCCGAGCGAAATGCTCGGCAAGACGCTTCATTTGGCGAGCAAGGAGACCCCTATGAAGCAACTAGCGATGTTCGCGGGCCAACATTACCTGTTCGCCTATGCCAAGACCGACGGCTACCGCAATTTCGGCGGTCTCGGCTGGTCCGTGCTGGTGCGGCAGGATGCGCAAATTGCCCTCGCCCCGGTCAGGCAACTGCAAGATCGGATGATAGTCTGGGGCCTGGGGCTCTCTCTCCTGGCGGCGCTCGTGGCATGGACAGTCGCGGATAGCATAGCCGCACCGCTCTTGCGTCTGTCACGCGCCGCACGGGACATCCGGCGGGGTGTCGATACCGACATGCCCGAGCTTCACAGCTATGCCGAGGCCCGCGAGTTGTCGCGCTCCTTTGCCTCGCTGGTCATCGACCTCAAGAAGCGCGAAAACGCCCTAGCGCGGCTGAATGAGACGCTGGAATTGCAGGTCGTGGACCGAACGAGGGAACTTGCCGTCCGCAACGAAGCGCTGGCGAGGGCCTATGCCGAGGCGGAGACGGCGACCCGAGCGAAATCTCGATTTCTCGCCGCCGCCAGCCACGATCTGCGCCAGCCGCTCCATGCCATGACGTTGTTCGCGCGTGCGCTGTCGCGCCGCACGCAAGGGGATGAAGCGCCTCGGCTTGTCGCGCAGATCGAGGAGGCGCTCAAATCGCTGAAAGGCATGTTCGATGCACTGCTCGATGTCTCAAGGCTGGACGCCGGTCTCATCCAGCCCAATCCGTCATATGTTTCGGTAAGCGCCCTGATCGATGGCGTTGCCGCCGGATTCCGGCTTGAAGCGGAAAACCGTGGCCTGCGCTTCCTAAGCAGGAGCGTCGATGCGCATCTCTACACCGATCCGGCCCTTCTCGAGACGATGCTGCGCAATCTCTTATCGAACGCCATGAAATTCGTGCGGAGCGGCGGGGTCGCCGTGACGGCGCGCCGGACGCGCGACTCCATCGTTTTTCAGGTGTTTGATACCGGCCCTGGCATCAGTGACGACCGAAGCGATCGCATTTTCGACGAGTTCGAGCGAGCCAAGCAACAGGCCTACGGCCAGAATGAGGGGTTGGGGCTCGGATTGTCGATCGTCCGCCGCTATGCCGCGCTGCTCGGCATCGAGATTCAGATGTCGTCCCGCGTCGGGCATGGCAGCTGCTTCTCTCTGATCGTTCCGGCCACGCTCAGTTCGGGCGTCCGGCCGGAAGAGGAGCGTCAAGCCGGCTTGAATGGCGCATGCGAGCTGCCGGCGGGCCTGCGCGTTCTGATCTTGGACGACGATCCGATGATCGTCGCCGCGCTCACGCATGACCTGTCCGACCGAGGTTGCGTCGCGCGTGGGGCCATTACCCCCCTTGAGGCCGAGGCGATATTGACGTCAGGGTTTGGTGCCGACGCGCTTGTCATGGATTTCGATCTTGGCGGTCCCGAAACCGGGCTTGATTTCCTCAGCCGCATGGAAGTTAGGTTTCTCAGGACAATTCCGGGGCTTATACTGACCGGCGGGACCGACGCCACCACGCTGGGTACCATTATCGCCAGCCGCCGTGCCTGGTTGACCAAGCCCGCCGACCCGGACATCGTCGCGGCCGCCATCGCCGGGATTCTTGCGAGAGGCTAAATCGAGGCGCGTGACCCTGACTGCCGGCCAGCAGACGGCAAGCCGAGCCTAAGCATCATTGCGAAAAGTGGTCTTTCCGGTTTTCGGGAAAAATGACGCGAAAACAAAGAATCTAAGCAGGTCATTTGTTGGGCAACCAACAAAAACCTGCTTAGTGATACACGGGAGATGGCTTTGAAGGTTTTAATCGCGGACGATCACGGTCTCTATCGAGCTGGGTTGGGGTTTCTGCTCAAGGACCGGCTAGGCGTTCAAGAGGTTATCGAAGTCGGCACGCTCGACGATGCCCTTGATCTTCTGGCAGGTGGCGCGGGCATAAAGCTGGCACTTTTCGATCTCGCGATGCCCGGTATGGCCGGTCCAGAAGGCCTTGCCGCCGTCAAGACGACCTATCCCGATACCTATCTCGCCGTCATTTCGGCATCGGAGGATCGGAACAATGTCCTGAAATGTGTTTCCGCCGGTCTTAGCGGCTACATTCCAAAAAGCCTTTCCGAAGATGAGATCGCAAAGGCGCTCGAGATGATGCTCGGCGGCTATATTTTCGTGCCGCCGTTCATGACCGCAAATGCGGCCGCGCAGATGCCGCCGGCTTCCCTCGGTCCGCCCCCGCCCCCCGCTTCCCGGTTGCAAGCGTTGACACCGCGTCAGCGCGACGTGCTCGAATGTATCCTGCAAGGCCGTTCAAATAAGGAGATCGGGCGTGAACTGGACATTGCCGAAGGGACGGTGAAGATTCACCTTGCCGCTTTGTTCGCACATTTTGGCGCCCACAATCGCACGGAATTGGCGACGCGCGCCCAGCGGCTTCGAAGCGGCCAAGACGTTTCACCGCGCCGTGAAAGCTAGAGCCTTTTCCGTTCCGATTGAATCAAAACGGGGCTCTAGCAGGCTGTTGAAATTCTCGGCTGCTGACAAGTTTGCGCGAATATGATTCGGTTTGTGCGTTCAGGACAAGCGGGAGCTTTCAATGCGCGGATCGGATCAGATATCAGGAGCCCTGTTCTCTTACGTCGATCTTGAGCGGCGCGTGCCTGCGACGCATCCGCTGCGGACAATCCGATCCATCGTCAATGACGTCCTGGTCAGCCTCGATGCCGAGTTCGACAGGCTCTATGAGGGCACGGGCCGGCAGTCGATCGCGCCTGAGCGGCTTTTGCGTGCTTCGCTGCTGCAGGCGTTCTACTCGATCCGATCGGAGCGCCAGCTGATGGAACAGATCGACTATAATTTGCTGTTCCGCTGGTTCGTCGGGCTGGGCATCGACGACCCGGTGTGGGACCACTCGACATTCTCGAAGAACCGCGACCGGTTACTGGATGCGGATGTGGCGGCGACCTTCCTCAAGGGTGTTTTGCGCCACGCTAAAGTCAAGCAGTTCCTGTCGGACGAGCACTTCTCGGTGGACGGCACCCTGGTGGAGGCGTGGGCCTCGATGAAAAGCTTCCGAGCCAAGGACCGATCGGACGAGCCGCCTGCGCCAGGGCGAAACGGCGAACGCAATTTCAAGAAGGAGGCGCGCAGCAACGACACCCACGCCTCAACGACGGACCCAGATGCCAGGCTCTACAAGAAAGCTCAGGGCCGCGAGGCCAAGCTCTGCTTCATGGGGCACGCTCTGATCGAGAACCGCCACGGTCTTGTCGTGCAAGTGGATGCCACGCACGCCACGGGTACGGCCGAACGAGAGGCAGCGCTGGCGATGATTGACCGCCACGCGCCAGCCAAGTCTCACCGCCGCACCGTCGGCGCCGATAAGGCTTATGACACAGCCGGCTTCGTGATGGATCTACGGCAGAGGCGGGTTACCCCGCATGTCGCACAGAAGGCCCGATGGTCCGCCATTGACGGGCGTACGAGCCGGCAAGCCGGCTATGAATTGAGCCAGAGGAAACGCAAGCTTGTCGAGGAAGCGTTCGGCTGGGCCAAGACCATTGCCGGGCTCGCCAAAGTGAAGATACGCGGCTTGGCGCGTGTCCGATTCCAGTTCGCCTTCGCGATGGCTGCCTATAATCTCATCCGCATGCCCAGACTGCTCGCCGAAGCGGCCTGAGCGTCAGCGGAAAAGCAAGCCGAGCCACGAAGCCAGCCTCCAATTAGCCAAACTGATGAGATCGGGATCCTACTCCACCGCTAAATTCAACAGCCTGCTAGATGTGGAGCGTCAAGAGGTTATTCCCGGTGATGGTGAGCCTGCTGATTGGCGGCTTTCCGCCGAGACTAGCATGAGGCCTGTGGCAGTTGTAGCGGTGCAGCCATCTTGGCAGTTCGCTTCTTCGTTGTTCTGAGGTGTTGAAGGCGGTTGCGTATGCCCATTCGCGCAAGGCGGTCTGGATGAAGCGCTCGGCTTTGCCGTTGGTTTGGGGCGTGTAGGGTTTTGTGCGGATGTGCCTGACGGCGAGCCTCTGGCAGGCGTCGCGGAAGCTGCGTGATTTATAGCAGCTGCCATTGTCGGTCATGACGCGAGCAACCGTCACGCCAAGGTTGTTGTAGTGGCGGACCGCGGCTTCCAGGAATGCGACGGCGCTGGCTTGCTTTTCGTCGGGCCTGACTTGGCTGAAGGCGAGGCGGGAATGGTCGTCGATGGCAACATGGACGAATTCCCATCCTGGCCCGGCGGCTGCCGAGCGCTGGTTGGACTGGCCGGTCCGGTTGCCGGTAATGCGGTGTCCGACGGCGTTGAACCTGCCGAGCTTCTTGATGTCCAGATGAATGATCTCGCCCGGCGTTGCGCGCTCGTAGCGCGGTCGCGGCTCGGCGGGCTCGATAGCCGAAAGCAGGCTGAGGCCGCGCCGCTTCAGGATCCGGCTGACGGTGGCCGGCGACAAGCCTGTCTGGGCTGCGATGGCTGCTTGTGTGCGGCGCTGCCGGCGCAAGGCTTCGACGGCATCGCAGGTGGCAAGCTCTGTCTGGCTTGGCGATGAAAGGGGGCGGGATGAGCGGTCCCGCAGACCCGCAACGCCATCGACGCGGAAGCGCCGGACCCATTTCGCCACCGTCTTGGCTGATATATTAAAGCGCCGTGCGGCTTCGGCGCTGGTGGCGCCATAATCCACAACGGCGCGCACCATTCCCTCTCGACCGCGCGGCGTCAGCCGGGCATTCTCATGCATGTCCATTCGGTTCTCCGGAGAATCAGTGACGTTTGGCGACATCAGCTGACATCCTCAGCACCGAATGGACAACCTCCTGAAAATTCACATCTAGAGCGCGATCAGGAAAAGTGGAATCCGGTTTTCCGTCCGATCGCGCGACCAGCAAAGACTCGAGAGGGGGCCCCCCGGCTTCGATGCTTCCAACGTTTAAATATAATTGGCACGCACTCTCCGGTTTCACTGAACATCGACTTTGCATAAGCCAGACAGCCTACCTCCAATAGTCTATTTTTTTAAAACTTATCTGAAGTTATTCAATCGGGTGAGCTACCCTCTGTCAGTCGGAGGTGGCTCACCGGTAATCAAGGAGGTGTCACTATGGTGGAATTGCGCAGATCTCTTGAAGCCTTTGTCCTCGCCGGTGCCTTGCTGGTGGCGGTACCGGGCATTGCCCGCGCCGCGCACCGCCCTATGGAAGAGCACGGGGGCAGGCCGGATGCGACCTGGCACTCGGCGGCCGGTCATTCAGAGCCTGGCCGCGATCATGATGGCCGCGGCAGAGATCATCGAGGCCGCGGGGATAGCTTTGTCGAATTCGATGGCTTTCCGGTCTATTTCGGCAATGCCGATGATTGCCGCTATTTCCGCCGCATGTGGCGCGATACCGGCCGGCACTTTTGGTTGAGGCGCTATGAACAGTGCATGAGTGGATGACCATCCCGCCAGCCAACCTCCGCGCGAGGATTCGGCCTCGCGCGGGCTCTAGCATCGAGCCAAGTGGCGGAGCGCGAAGCTGCCCATTGCCGCTCCGTCATCGAGCGGTGAGCGATTGCGCGTATCCGCCTAGCCGGGCAAGGATGCTCTTGGCTACGGGCTCATAGTCCCCATCGAAATGATGGCCACCCGGACGTTCGATGCGCGTCGCGTTGGCCAACTCGGGGTAAACACAGGCAGTGTCGTTCTCGTCTTTCTCGTCGGCGCCGTAGAAGCACATGATTTTTTGAGCCGGCATGCTCGTCAGATAAGGGCGAATTGGCGTTTCACCATCGGAGGAGAGACCGAGCCATCCCTCTACGGATATTTGCAACTCAGCGGTCGGCTCCAAGCCCAGAAAGGCGATCAAGCTGGTGGCATTTTGACTTTCCCGGGAGAGCTTGCTCCAGGCGAGCGGCAGCACGTCCGCGCCAAATGAATAGCCCAACAGGCCGATACGGTCTGCATGCCACTTGCTTTGGTAATGCGTGACAATCCGGTCGAGATCGGCCGCGATTTGCTTGGGATCTTTCTTACTCCAGAAATAGCGGAGCGAATCGACGCCGATGACGGCGACGCCGTGCGCGGCAAGATAGTCGCCGATCTGCTCGTCGATATCGCGCCAGCCGCCGTCGCCGGAAATGAACACCACCATTGCCGTAGGCTTGCCGCTTGCCGGAAGCTCGACCAGCGGCAGACCGGCAAGCGCTTCGGGCAGCGAGGCCGCGATCGCGAAAGCTGCGTCCGCGGCGGCGGTGAAGCGGTCTGCCGCGTTGCTGACGACCTTAACGGTTGCTTTGGCAGTGACATTTGCGAATTCGGCCAGATCGCGCTGTGGCGCCTGATTGGCGATCCAGGTCCAGCGGCCGGGCAGCTCCGGCATCGGCTCATATGTGTAAAGCGTTCCACTCGCGGCCATTTTCCGCGCGCCCGCGCAAAGCGGCAGCTTGGATTCGAAATGCGCGTCAAAGCCGACGCTGACCGCGCCGGCCGCGGTATTGTCAGGTGCCTGTGCCAGCGCAAGATAGGCGAGCGTCCCGCCTTCTCCCACGCCGAATAGCAAGGGCTGCCGCCACGTTTCCATGCTCAATTGACGCTGGGCCGCGCGCGCGAGATCCTCGAAATCGCCGAAAATATAATGGCAGTCGGCATCCTCGCTCGCAGCCTGCTGCTTCATCACTTCGCGCACATCGACCAGCGCGACCGCTGCGCCTCGGCCGACCAATTGCCCGGCTTCAGCGCGGCGCTCGGGCGTCAAACCATCCCGGTCAGAAATGAAGATGATGAATGCGTTGGCCTCGCCCACGGGCGCCAGAACTTCGATGCGTCCGATATCGCCAACCTCGGCGGTGATTTCACGTGGCGGGGTTTGCCCGAAGGCTGCGGCGGAGAAGGCAGTCGCCACGATCATCGCCAGCAAGAGTGATCGGATTTTGATCATAGCGTGTCTTCCCTGGCGGCGCTTGCGCGGATCGGGCTGGAGGAAATGAGGCGTGTTGCATCGAGCAGAATTTGCGGCAGGGCCATTCCACCCGGATAGGCAAGATATTTGGGCCGCCATTCGGGTTTGAACTTGCTCTTGAAGGCGCGCAGCCCCTCGAAATTATCAGAATCGGCCACCGCGCCTGTAGATCAGCGAGGCAAACCGGCTCCAGAGCGGAGCGAGCCGATGGTGCGGCAGGCCGGATAGCGGGGCCATGCCGAGGTTGAACCAGAGGCCGCCTTGGGCCTTGAGGGACTCCAGCAGGCAAATGAACAGATAATCCATCACGCCGTTCGGCGCATCCGGCGTATGGCGCATCAGGTCCACGGAATATTCGTCCGCGCTGGTCGGCCCCCAAATGTTGGCAAAGGCAACGATTTTGCCATTGTCGCGGACGATGGCGTGATCGTAGCGGCGCAAATAATCTTCCGACCAAAAGCCGAGTGCAAAACCCTTTTCGCGGCCGGGGCGTTGGGCAAGCCAGGCGTCCGAGACGCGCTTCAGCTCCGGCAGAAGCAGAGGAATACTGTCAGCTCGGATGATTTCAAAGCTGACGCCCGCGCGCGATGCGTGGGCCTTGGCCTGCCTTAGCTTGCGGAACTCGCTGCCTTCGAGCGTAAACCTTCCGAGATCGACCCAGGCGTCCTCACCGAGCTTGGCCATCGTGAATCCCGCATCAAGATAGACCGGCAGATAACGCGTGCCGATTTGATAGAAGACCGCCGCGCCGCGATAAAGGTCGGCCAGTTCCTTGTGACGCCAGATCAGCTCGCGGGTGGTTTCCTCACTGGAGGCAACCGGATCGCCCATTGCGATCCAGCTCGATCCCTGCACCCCATACATGACGAAGCCATCGCCATGCTCGGAAAAGTGAAACCGCTTATCGCCCAAGAACGCCAGTTCGGCGTCCACCCGATCGGATGCTTTGACGATGTTTTCGATCTCGGAGTGCTCCGCGAGACGAGCGGGCTCGTGCATCCGATAAGGCTGATGGAGCAATTTGTAGAGGCTGAGCGCGACGCCGGTCACCGCGACGGCGAGGGTTGCACGCAAAAAGCGCGGCGCATCGGCGTGATAGCAAAAATCCCACCACAAAGAATTCTGATAGCCGACATCCTCGTAAACCCGGAAGCCGACCCAGATTGAAATACCGGCCGCACCGACGATCGAGAGCAGCCAAGGCACCGACAAAGCGGCCTCCAGGCCGCCGGACAGCCGGTAATACTGATCTCCGTTTGCCCATAGCAATCCAGCGACCGCGCAGCAGATCAGCGCCTCCTCGTAATCGAAGCCTTTTGCCAGCGAGAACACCGCTGCCGCGCACAACAGCCCGATCGACAGGCGCCAGGCCGAGCGCAATTGGCGCGAGAGCCCATGTGCGATCACGAGCAGCAAGGTGCCGACGATACTCGCCACCAGATGCGAGCTTTCGACGAAAGGCAGCGGCACGACATTGCGCAACGCGGCCATGCGGTCCGGCTCTGCGGGCAGCGTGCCGGAAAGGATGAGAATGAAACCGCCTAGGAAAACTGCGCCCGCCGTGAGCTGCGGCATAAGCCGGCCTCCCAGATTGGAGAGGTTTTGCATGACGGCTGCAAAAGTCGGCCGGCAGGGGCGCGTCTCGTGAACGGCCAGCAAGGCGGCGGCAATGGCAAAAGGAGCCAGATAGTAGACAATGCGGAACATAAGCAGCGAGCCGACGACGTCGGCCTTTGCTGCTTGCGGAATCGCCAGCAGGAGCAAGGCTTCAAAAACGCCCAGCCCACCGGGCACATGGCTGACGACGCCGAGAATGGTCGCCACGACGAAAATCACAAGAAAACCAGGGAAGGACATCGCGAGACCGGACGGCATCAACAGCCAGAGCGCCAGCGCCGCCGCACCCGTATCGGCGATGCCGACCAGCATGGATCCGATCGTCGAAACCGGTCCCGGCAAGCTGAAATTCCAGCTGCCGATCGAAATGGTTCTTTGGGTCGTGGCTGTGTAAGCCACCCAGCCGGCGAGAGCCGCAACAACGGCACCTCCGGCAAGCCCGTTGACGACGGGCTCAAGTCCGTCGATCCGCGCGAACTCGGCCGGGTTGAGCAGCAGGCAGACGCCGCCGACCGCCGCAAGACCCGTCCAGAAGCCGATGGCGGCGAGCGCGCCGACCGCGAGACCACGTTCGATCGGCAGGCCTTTGCTGCGATAAAGCCGCAGGCGCACCGCGCCGCCGGTCAGCACGCCAAAGCCGAGGGTGAAGGTAAAGCAGTGGCTGATGAAAGAGGTCAACGCCACGAACGGGAACGGCACCGTCGCCCTACCGCTTTGGCGCAAGGCGAGGTAATCGAAGCCGGTCAGCGCCGCATAAGACAGGGCTGTCGCCCCGCACGCGGCTACGATGTTGATGGTGCGAATGCCCTGTATCGCCGCGCCAACCTGATCCCAGGTCATCGTCGCAAGCGTCTGCTGGAGGGCAACGCACACAGCCGCGAACAGGGCAATGCCCAACGCAGTGCCGGCTATCCTCCAATCGAAGCGCGCCAGCACCGCCGCGATATCGCGCATGATGCCGTCGTCTGCGCCTTGTGCGGTGACATTTGCGGTGCCAACAATTTGGGTCTGCATCGTCGTTTATCCATCTGAAGCAAACTCGCTTGAAGAAGAGCAGGGTCGAAACTCGGGCCAAGGGTTAGACGGCCTTGGGAGCCTCCAGCAACTGGCGCAATGCGGCCAGTTGCGCGCCGTGCTCCTGTTGCAGGCGATCCAGTTTTTCATGCAGCGAGAGGATCTCAAGCTCGGCCCTGAGATTGACCTCGTAGTCATATCGGGACTCGATCCTGTCCTTACTCGCCTGCCGGTTTTGCGACATCATGATGATGGGCGCCTGAATTGCGGCAAGCATCGACAGCAGCAGGTTCAGAAAAATGAACGGGTACGGATCAAATTGATCGGAGTTAGGCAATGCGAATACATTGAGGCTGGCCCAGGCCGCAAGAAAGAGACCGAAACCGGCTACGAACCCCCAGGAGCCGCCAATCTGCGCGACGCGATCCGCCATGCGGTCGCCGAAGGTGGCGCGGCCTTCCACTTCATGCGTGATATCGCGCGCAATCGGCGTGCGGCTTTGCATCGCGCGCAAGACGCGCTCCGTCGGCTCTTTTCCGACCGCGCCGGCAATCGCCGCGCCAGCCCAATCGAGCATCCTCTCAAACACCATGAGATCCGACCATTGCTTATTTATCTGGGTTCAGCGTCCACATGGCCGGCGCGGATGCGCCACGCCAGCCATGCCGGACGCCGCCATTAGATGCCAAGGGCGCGCTGCGTCTTAGGCGTCAGGCGGCCATTGGCGCGAATGTGATGGGCGGTCTGGAAACGCTCCACTGCCCTCACATACGACGCGTGACGCCTGCCATCCACAGGGCCGGCATAGTCGCCCATGCTCTTGAGCCTCAGTTGCGCCCGCCGGTAGAGCGAGGCATGTCGTCGCCCTTCATGCGCGGTTTTCACCATGGGGCGTTGTGTCGTGTGTGCAGTTGGCGAAGCGGCGGGTGCAGGTCCAGTTTGCGCCATGACCGGCGCGGCGAGCAGCACCACGCCTGTGGCTGCGGCGATCAGGAGGCGAGACATCATGGAAATTTCCCTTTTTGAGACATCGGCGACGCACATTCGCAACGCCAAGACGTCGAACCTAGTGTCGACAGATGTCGCCTGCCTTCCTCGATGCCTACATCGGTGAGAGGCGGGCGAACCGCAGGTGCGCGCCGCGGCGAGGATGGCCAAGTCCAGTGAGGCCGCCCATCTCGCGCGGCACTCACTTCGAAGGCGACTGCTCGGCAAGACCTGGGGGAGGCGGTTTTGACGCTTGACCTGACGGCAGCCGCTTCCCCATGTTATTCCTTGCGTCGATGGGAGCTTACGAGGCTGAAGGAATGCCATTCCGGGTGCTTGTCGTAGAAGATGATCCGAACGGAGCGGAATTCGTCACCAATGGCCTGCGTCAGGCAGGCTACACGGTCGAACTCGTCAGCACCGGGCCCGACGCGCTTCACATGGCAACGAGCGAGCATTTCGACGCCATCGTTCTCGACCGAAATCTCCCCGGCATCGATGGCCTTTCCGTTTTGAAGGCACTGCGTGCGGCCGGTCGGGAAACGCCGGTCTTGATCCTGTCGGCCCTCGCTCACGCGGACGAACGGGTGAGCGGGCTTAGGGCGGGGGCAGACGATTACCTCGCCAAGCCGTTCTCCTTCTCCGAACTGGAGCTGCGGCTGGAAAATCTGCTCAGACGCGGAAGCAGCGCGCAAGCCGAGACCGTGCTCAAATGCGGCGACCTCGAAATGGACCTGCTCAAACGGCGCGTGACACGCGCCGGCAAGCCGCTCGATCTGCTGCATCGGGAATTTCAGATCCTTGAACAGCTATTACGGCATAAGGACAAGGTAGTCACGCGGACGATGCTGCTCGAACAGGTGTGGGACTATCGATTCGACCCGCATACGAGCATGATCGACACCCATATGAGCCGGCTCAGGAAAAAGATCGAGGACGGCTTCGAAACGCCATTGGTGCATACCATCCGCAGCGTCGGTTATCGCCTCTCAGAGTCGCCGTGATGGAGCCTGTGGTTCGCCCGCACGCGATCTGGGTTCCCCGATTAGGCGTTATGATCGTGGCGGCGATGATTGTCATGGTGCTGGGAGCATGCGTGGCTGCGCTTTGGCTCGTCGACGCCAAGGGGCAAGCGCTGATAGCTGCCCAAGAGCAGAATGCACTTTCGGACGAAATGGACCTGATCTCCGCCGTCTATCGTGACGAAGGGCGCGAGGGGCTGGTTCGCGCTCTGGCTCGCCGCGCCGCAGTCCAAGGTGAACACCAAATCTACGCTTTGCGAGAAGCCGGCGGACACATGATTGCCGGCAATCTTGCGGCTTGGCCACAAAAGCTGGGCGATGACGAAGCGTGGGCGAGTTTTGCAGATCCCGGCCGCGGCGAGCTTCACGTCTCGACGCAGACTCTCGCCCCCGGCCTCGTCGCATTGGCCGGGCGCGACGGCGACGCGCATTCGACGTTCCAGCGCACGATCATCGACGCCGTCTGGATTGCAATCGCGATCGTCGCCGTCACCTGCCTGTTCGTCGCGACGGCAATCACGAATTTCATCATGACCAGGGTCCGTGCGCTGTCCGCGGCCGCGGTCCGCGTCAGCGCGGGTGATTTTTCCGCCCGCGCCCCAGGAGCCGCCGACGGAGGCCCGTTCGGCCAGATCGCCAAAGCCCAGAACGCGATGCTGGAACGGATTGAAGATCTCGTGACCGGGCTGCGGACCGTGACCGACAGTCTGGCGCACGATCTCAGGACGCCGCTGGCGCGAACGCGCAGGCGCATCGAGGATGGCATTCTGAGCGAAATCCCGGATGCAAAACAGGCGGCGCTGGAGGATGCGCTTGCGGGAATCGACCGCACAATCGCAACATTCACCGGCCTGATCGACATTGCACGCGCCGAAGGCGGCCTGTCGCGCGAACTCGATGGCTGAAGTCGATCTCGCCAGAATGGTTGCGCAGGTCCGCGACCTGTTCGAGCCGCTTGCCGACGAACGCGGCGTGCAATTCGCCTTTCACGCCGATAACATAACGATTGACGGCCATAAGGCCTTGCTGATGCAGGCGGTCTCCAACCTCGTTCACAATGCCATAAAATTCGCGCCGGATGGCGGCAAGGTCGATCTGGAACTGCGTGCGCATGACGACGGTGCCGAAGTCATTGTCTCAGACGATGGTCCGGGCATCGCCCCGGAAAGCAGGGGGGAGGCGGTGCAGCGCTTCAGCCAGGTCGGCGCCGGCGACAGGGGCGAAGGCGTTGGCCTGGGCCTCGCCATTGTCCAGGCTTGCGCCCATTTGCATAGGGGGCGGCTGACGCTGGAGGACAACGCTCCTGGCCTGCGCGCGCGGCTTACGCTGGCATTGGTTTAGCCTCGCGGCGCCCGATTTGATGCGTTCACATTCGCTGAGCCGCGCAATACGCCGTCGGCGCATCATGGGATGCACAGACGGGGCTTCCAGCGCTCGCCTCTAATTTCAAGCCTTACATTCTTGCAAGGTT
Source organism: uncultured Alphaproteobacteria bacterium (assembly GCA_963731855.1). Classification (GTDB taxonomy): domain Bacteria; phylum Pseudomonadota; class Alphaproteobacteria; order Rhizobiales; family Rhodomicrobiaceae; genus R-RK-3. The sequence goes on from CAVSXH010000017.1 coordinate 63,454, forward strand.
GGCCACAGCGGGCCGATTGGCCGTCAAGCTAGGCTATGAGCGCGTCGCCACGCGGAAGACACAGGGTCCGCTTGTGCGACCAGGATCGTGCCTATGCGTAGATGCTCAAATTACCGCATACTTTGGCTGGTCGCTCTTGTCGGCATCCTTGGCGGACTGGGTCTGGTAGACCTCCGTCTCGCGGCGATTGCGGGGCTTGTCGTCGCGCTTTGGATATTTGCGCGCTCCGCGATCGCGTTGCTGAAGTAAGTGCTGGCCACCTCGGCACGCCGCGGCGATCATCCTGGATGACGCGACGTGCGACACCGCAGCTGATCGAGAGTCTTCTCTTGCGGAGTATGAGCGCCGGCATCCGCTCGTCGAGTTGAGCTGAAGGAAGCAGGCGTGGCCCAGTTGGGGAACTTGCTCGATCGCGGCGAGATCAGCCCAGACATTTCCCGAGGCTCGCGGCAAGGGTGTTCAGGAGCTGGAAATATTGCTCCGGTCCCTCCGGCATATCGGCCCCTAGGGGGTCGAGCACTCCGGTCCTGGCATCGGTGCCCTCGATCACCGTCGCCACCAGCTTGGGCTCGAATTGCGGTTCGGAAAACACGCAAGGCCGTTTCGACGCGGCGATCCGTGCGCGAATTTGCGTGAGCCGCGCGGCACCGGGTTGACGCTCCGGGCTGAGCGTGATCGAGCCCGCCGCCTCGATCCCGTAGCGCTGCTCGAAATATTGGTAGGCGTCGTGGAAAACGATAAAGTCCTTGCCTTTCAGCGGGGCTACCGCCGCGCGCAATTGGGCGTCCAGCGCCGCAAGCTTCGCCTTCAGCCGGGCGGCGTTATCGGCAAAAAGCCGCGCCTGTTCCGGGCGCGCTGCCGCCAGCACCGCCGCGAGGTGATCGGCGATGATGGCGGCGTTGGCGGGGCTTAGCCACAAATGCGGATCGTGCTCGGTCGGGCCAGGCCCGGTTTTCCCGTCGGCCGCCGCGGCGTGAGCGTGGTCCTCGCCGGGGCCGTGCGAATGCGCCTCGAATGCGCCGCTTTCGCGTGGCGGGAGAAGCTTGATGCCGGGGGCCTCGGACAGCATCACGACCTTGGCTTTGGACGACAGGCTGGCTATCGGCTTTTCCAGGTAGCTTTCCAGCCGCTCGCTGACGCGGACGATGATGTCGGCATTGTTCAGCACGCGGGCATCGGACGGCCTTAACGCATAGGAATGGGCGGAGGCGGCTCCCTTGATCAGCAGGTGCGGCACGCCGGCGCCCTCCATCACGGATGCGGCGAGCGAATGCACCGGCTTGATCGTGACCACCACATTCAGCGGTTCGGCGGCTTTGGCGCCGACGGACGACATCAGCGCAAGACCGGCGCAAACCAGGAATGCCGTCATACATGTCGTCCGCCTCATTGTGCGTGCTCCAAGAAATGTTATACCATAACGTGAATAGCATCCTTTGCGGCGAAGGCCAGCCTTTATCGCAGCTTCGCCGAATTTGTCTGTAAAAAGGTAACTGCTCACCCGCCGCTACGCATTGACGGCGCGTGCCCTTCGGATCGCGACGGCCTGAACGCCTGAAGCGCGGAATCGCATCGGCGTGGCGCGCCACGGTGCCGCCGCCGGTTCATCTGCACTAAAGTCGCGCGGGGGTTAAGGCGGCAAATTCGGCCCGATTCGGATTTCGTCCGGACCGGGCCATCTCGTCAAGGCTTCGCGGATTTGGCCAGGCGGACCAGGTTGAGGAATTCGGCGCGATAGCCGTAAGGGTCAGCGCCGCGTGCCGTTTGTGCCAGGGCCAGCACCTCGTCAAATCCGTAATTCTGCAGATAGGGTGTGCCGCGCAGGAGTTGGCCGAAGGCCGCTACCGCCACAGAGAAGCGCAAATCTTCCGGGGCCGCCGCCATCTCGGGCTTTTCCAAAGCGGAGGTGATGGGCAGGCTGATCAGCCTGGACAAGCCCTCATTCGGCAGCTTGTAGCGCAGTTTCAGGAAGCCGAGCTCGCCGTCCTGCGCGGGCGCCGCCGCACCGGGCTCAGCCTTGCGATAGCGCAAATCGTCGGCCAGCTTGGGCGCGCTCACGGGCGTCACCTCATAGATCGCCGTCACGGTATGCCCGGAGCCGATGTCGCCCGCATCCACCTTGTCATTGTTGAAGTCCTCGCGGCGCAGCGCCCGCGTCTCATAGCCGATCAGCCGGTACTCCGACACCTGCGCAGGGTTGAACTCCACCTGGATCTTCACATCCTTGGCGATCGGGAACAGCGTCGAGGACGCCTCGTCGACCAGCACTTTGCGCGCCTCGTTGAGCGTATCGACATAGGCAGCGATGCCGTTGCCGTTCTGGGCAAGCACCTGCATCAGCGCATCGTTGTAATTCCCTTGGCCGACGCCCAGCACCGACAGGAAGACGCCAGCCTGGCGCTTGCGCTCGATGAAGCCTTTCAGCTCGTCGCGATTGGAGATGCCGACATTGAAATCGCCATCCGTCGCGAGGATGATCCGGTTGACTCCGGCCTTGTCGAAATTCGCCTCGGCGAGCCGGTAGGCGTCGGCGATGCCTTGCGCGCCCGCCGTCGAGCCGCCCGCTCCAAGCGCATCGATGGCAGCGAGAATTTTTTCCTTCTGGGCGATCTTGGTCGGAGCCAGGGCCACGCCCGAACCCGACGCATAGGTGACGATACCGACCGTGTCCTCCGGCTTCAGCTCCTCGACCAGCATGCGGAAGGCATTCTTGAGCAGCGGCAGCCGGTCCTGCGGCTGCATCGAACCCGATATATCGATGAGGAAGACCAGATTGGCGCGCGGCCGTTCTGCGGTCGCGAGGTCATAGCCCTTGATGCCGATATGGACGAGTTTGTTCGTCGGCTTCCACGGCGCGGGTACGACCGTCACCGTCGGCAGGAAGGGCGTGTCCGCTATTTCCGGCCGCGGATAGTCGTAAGGGAAATAGTTGATCATCTCCTCGACCCGCACCGCGTCCTTGGGCGGCAGCTGGCCGGCATTCAGCGCCCGGCGCACGAAGGCGTAGGAGGCGGTATCCACGTCGATGGAGAAGGTCGAGACCGGTTCGGCGGCTACCTGCTTGACCGGGTTCGAGGGCGTGGCGTCGAATTGATTGCGGTGCTCGTCCGCGTCCGGCTCGGCGAATTTTTCCTCGGCCGGCGCAGGCATTGCGGCCATAGGTTCGGCTTGCCTTGGATCGGGCCTTGCGCCGGTTGCCGGATGCGCTTGCCTGGCATCGAGCTTCGGCTTGCCCAGCAGGACGGTCAGCGGGCCGGATGGCGCCGATGCGGGCGCGTTTGTCTCTTTCGCCGCACTCTTGGCATCATCGTTGCGCAGATCGTTAGGCGCTTCGCCATCTTTGTCCGGAATGGTGTATTGGGCCGGAGCGGGAAGGTTCGGGGATTGCTTCGGCGCCTGGCGACGCATCCTTCCCTCGTCGGTTTCACCCTTCGATCCGGCCAGACCATCGTAGCCCAGACGGTCGAGCTCCCGTGTCCCGGGGTTTGAAACCTGGGCGACGTCATTGCTGAAAAAATGCAGCGTCATCGGAGCGGCCACCGCCAGAACCGCAATACTCGCCGCAATTTTATAGATCATAGGCGCACGCATCTTCCGCCTCCTCTGTTGTTGGGATGCGTGCATAGGACTGCCGGAGCCCTCATTTCCTTTGGCCGCGCCGCCGATATTCTCCGCGCCCAAATCGAAGGCGGCCATGGCGGCGGCAAGCGCGGCGGCCTTTGCCTCGGCGCGCGGGGGCGGCGAGGGAAGATCCTTAAGGGCGCTCAGCTTGTCCTCGGTCATGGTTGTCAAACCGCTGTCTGTAATTGCATCTTGAGGCGCTTCTTCGCCTCATGTAGATGCCAGGAAACGGTCTTCTCCCGGCAGCCCATGATGCTCGGCCGCTTCGGCGTGGCTGAGATCCTCGCCATAAACCAGGAGCACGGCGTCGCGCTGCTGATCGGGGAGCGCGCGCACGGCCTCCCAAAGCTCCGCGCCGATGACTGCATCTTCCGGCGAGGGCGCGCGTTCCGGCGCCGGCATCCGCCAGCGCCATCATGCGCGACGGCTCCAGCACCGTGTCCTTGTTCGCTGCCGCGCAGCCGGTCGCTGGCGGTGGTGACGGTGATGCGCCAGACCCAGGTCGAGAACGCCGCATCGCCACGAAAGCTCCGGATCGCCGTGGCCAGCTTGACGCAGACATCCTGCGCGATGTCCTCCGCTTGCGCGCGCGTAGCCGCAGATCCGCCAGGCGAGCCGGTATATGCGGTCGTAATGGCGCTCGATCAGCGCCGCGAACGACGCCCGGCACCCGCCCGCCGCCTTTTCCGCCAGCGCCTGATCGTTCATCCGCCCACCAGCATCATGCCCGGCCACGCCTTCATTAGCCATGAGACGTGGCGGCGCGCAATTTCCTTGGGTGTCGGTGAAATTTTTTTCGATGGGTGAAGTACCGCCGCTTACTCGCGGGCGGGGGACCGGTCCACAAATGCCTCGATGAAGCTTAGCGTCTCCGAGGAATCGCCTATCAGCGCCGCGATGAAACCAGCGAACACGAAGAGGCCGGCCTGATCCCAGCGGGTGAACCCGTCGGCGTCTCGCCTCTCCGACCTGAACCATGAATATGCGGCAATAGCGCACCCGCTCAGGACGAGAATCACGCTGACCACCGGAAGCACCACCGGCAGTGGCGCGAAGGATGCCGCGGCCAGTACACCCGCAAGGAGGCAGGCAGTCAGCCAAGGCCGCCTTGCGCTGCGCTTCCCTTCATGATCCAGCGCGGAACTTCGAACTCTTTCGGAGACTTCGCGCATCGCACCATCCTTCTAGAACATGCGAGCCAAAACATCGGCAATGGCCGTTAGCCCGCCCTTCGCCTCGACATAGCCCTGCAATTCGAGAATGCCGCGATAGATCATGTCGAGCGACACGAACAGAATGATCGCAAGACCGATCCAGGTGATCCAATGGTAGCGGCCGAGGAGCCGCGCGATGTAATTGGCAGCGATAGCCATCAGCACGATCGACAGCAGCAGACCGACGATAAGCACCCAAATGTGTCCCTGAGCGGCGCCCGCGACGGCGAGCACATTGTCGAGAGACATGGAAAGATCGGCGATCAGGATCTGGACGATGGCCGACCAGAAGGTCATGGGACGCGCGACCTCGGGGGCCACGGCGGCGCCGACGGATTGCGGCCGCTTCTCTTCCGAACCTTCAAGCGCGCCGCTGCGGATTTCGCGGTACATCTTCCAGCAGACCCAGAGCAGCAGGATGCCGCCGGCAAAGGTCAAACCGATGATGGCGAGCAGTTGCGTTGCGATGGCTGCGAAAAGAATGCGCAGCCCTACCGCGCCGGCAAGGCCCCAGAAAATCACTCTCGCACGAATTTCGGGCGCTACCCGGGATGCTGCTAGCCCAACGACGATCGCATTGTCGCCCGCCAGCACCACATCGATGACAATGATCTGCAGCAGCGCAACGAGCTGCGGATAAAGCTCTTCCATGCTCTCTCAATTCGATTTTCGAGAGGGGGCGGGCTTCAAACCGGCCGGTCTCTCCGCTGCAAAAAAGCTGGTATGCCAGCCCTTTAAAGGTAGTGCATCGAAGGTGGAGAGGCTGTAGGCAGATGTACCCGCGTAGTGACGGCTGGAAAAACCCTGCCGGCTTGGTAGGTAAGACATGTGTCTGGGTAATTATACCCAGATACGGGCCTCTTGGCCGCAGCCAGCCGCATACCCAAATCGTAGCGAAGCACGCGGACCGACGTTGGATTGATGCAACATTTCTTCCCCATCCCGCTGGCGCAAACGGGCGTCGCGGAGGCGCAGGGCCTTCCGCTCGCCGGCGGTCGCGCCTTTGTGCCTTCGCCTTGGGGAAGGGGCGCAAGTCTCTACGTCTATCTGTCCGTTTACCTGGTGCTCGAATGGGCCAGCCAATTCCACGCTTTCGAGTTTCTTGATATTGCATTGTGGAACCCGTCGCCCGCCGCCAGCCTGGTCCTGCTGCTCACCCGTGGCTTTTCTCACGCTCCCCTGCTCTTCGTCGCGGGGCTGCTCTCCAGCGTTTACGTCCATGGCGATCCGCACAGCTTCCTTGGCACGATCGCGTCCAGCGCGCTTCTCGCGGCCGGTTATGCGGCGCTGGCCGCCGGCCTGCAAAAAGCCGGCTTTCAGCTTGGCCGTGGGGGCGTGCGCGATGTCGTGAGCCTCATGATGCTGGGGCCGGCAGGGGCGCTTCTCAGCGCCAGCCTGGCCTGCGGAGCGTTGCTGTTCACTGGCGACATCCCGCAGGACCGTCTTTTGACGGCGATTACGCATTTTTGGGTGGGCGACATGCTCGGCATCATCATTGTCATGCCGGCGGTTTCCGCGGGGCTGCTTCTCAGGCACCATGTCGCGGAACGGCTTAGGGGCTCACTGTATCTGGACATTGCGGTGCTGGCGGCAGGTTTGGTGTTGGCCTTATGGTCGATGTTCGGCCTGCCGCGCACGGACGATCACCAGTTCTTCTATCTGCTTTTCCTACCCGTCATCTGGGTCGCGGTAAGAAACGGGTTTCCTGGTGCGGCGATCGCCGTCCTCCTTGCGCAAATATCGTTGCTGGTGGTGACCGAAAGCGTGAACTATGCAGCAAGCGAGTTCATCGGACTGCAGATGCTGATGCTTGCCCTCGCCGGAACGGGCCTTTTGCTCGGTGCGTCGGTGACCGAGCTCCGGCAATCGGAGGAGCGCGCAAAGGCCCAGCAAGCCGAACTGGGGCGCATGGCGCGCAACACGGCGGCGGGTGCCATGGGCGTTGCGCTCGCTCACCAGATCAGCCAGCCATTATCGACCGTGGCAACCCATATTCATGTTGCGCTTCGTCAAGCGGCAACGGAAGACAGCCCGTCGCGCGAGGTCATCGATAGCCTGACGATCGCTAGAGATGAAATGCGCCGTGCCCAGGATGTACTCGGCCGGCTGCGCGAGTTCATTTCCGAGGGGAAGAGCGAAACCAGGATGACCGATCTGTCTGCGCTGGTGATGAAGCTTGGCGATATTCTCCGGATGGAGGCGCGCGGCAGGCATGTCCGTATTGGCTTCGACCTGCCCGGCGTACCGTCCGTAGCGGCCGATGGCATCCAGATCGAGCAGGTGGTGCTCAATCTCGTCACAAATGCAGTGGACGCGGCATCGATGCGCGCCGACAAGCGCGGCACGGTGCTGGTTGCGACGGCGTCGGCGGACCGGGCCGTGCGCATCATCGTCGAAGACAATGGCGCGGGCATCACCGCTGACATCGCCGATCGGCTTTACGAGCCTTTCGCATCGACCAAGGAGAGCGGCATGGGGCTCGGCCTGGCGCTGAGCCGTCAAATCGTCACCGTGCATGAGGGCCGGATGTGGTGGGAGCCGGTAAGCCCTGAGGGAACGCGCTTCATCGTAGAATTGCCGGCGCGGAGCGAGGTTTGACATGGCTGCGGCGCCACCTGTCTATGTGATCGATGACGACGCCCGCGTCCGTGAGGCGCTAACGCTGCTTCTTGCCAAGTCCGGCATCCCCAGCCAGCCCTTTGAAGCCGCCGAGACCTTTCTCGCCGCGCTGCCCGAGGGCAGACCCGTCTGCGGGCTCGTCGATGTCTGTTTGCCCGCGATGAGCGGGCTGCAACTGCTGAGGGAATTAAAGCGGCGCAATAGCGAAAGCGCGCTCATCATGATAAGCGGACATGGCAACGTGCCGATGGCGGTGGAAGCCATGAGAGGGGGCGCGGTCCACTTTATCGAAAAGCCGTTCGACCCGGAGGTCCTGCTGGAACTGGTCGAGGAAACCCGCCGCCGTTTCGTCGAGCGCGACGATGACCGGATCAAGAGCCATCTCGCCCGAGAACTCTATAACACACTGACCGCACGTGAACGCGAAGTCATGGCCCTGCTCATCGACGGGCTGCCGAACAAGCTCGTCGCGGCGCGGCTTGCGATCAGCACGCGCACGGCGGAACATCACCGCGCCGCGGTCATGCGTAAGATGAACGCCCGCACGCTCTCGCATCTGTTTCGCATGGCGACGCTGTTGGCAAATGATGGCGGCATGACCGCTGTGCACGGCGGGCGCGGCCGGTAGGCAAAGAGGACGTGGACCGTCATCCACGATCGGTCTCAAAGGAAAAGGGCGGGATCGCTCCCGCCCTTCGGGGATAGCGCGACGCCCGCTCAGGCGAGCTGATCGCCGATCGGCAGTTGCCGGATGCGTTTTCCGGTCGCCGCGAAGATGGCGTTGCACAGCGCGGGCGCGAAAGGCGGCACGCCGGGCTCGCCGACACCCGATGGGTGCACATCGATCGAATTCTCGACGATATGCACATTGGTCTGGGTCGGCGATTCATTGATGCGCAAGAGCTGGAAGTCGTTGAAATTGCTCTGCTCCACCGCACCGTTCTTGAGGGTGATCTCGCCATATTTGGCCAGCGTCATGCCCATCACCGCAGCGCCCTCGATCTGCGAGCGCGTGCGCTCCGGATTGACGCAGAAGCCGCAGTCGATGGCGGTATCGACGCGCGGCACGCTGATCTGCCCCTTGTCGCCTATCTTCACATGCACGACAGTAGCGATATAGCTGACGAACGAGCGATGCGCGGCGATGCCGAGCCCCTCGCCTTTCGGCAGGGTCTTGCCCCAGCCGGCTTTCTCTGCGGCCAGTTCCGTGACACGGCGCAAGCGGCCGGTGTCGATCGGATAAGTCTCGAACGGCTCGCCATAGTCCCAGAGCTCCGTGGTCAGGGACTTGCGCGGATCGACGATCCGGTCCGGCCCGATCAGTTCCAGCAGGAACTCCTTCGGATCACGGCCCAGCTCCGCCGCCAGTTCACTGACGAAGGATTGCGTCGCCCAGGCGTGCGCCACGTTGTTAACCGACCGGAACCAGCCGATGCGGACATGGCTTTGCGCTTCGCCGCTTTCCATGCGGATGTTCGGCACGTTGAACGGCGCGTCGACGAAGCCCATCCCCAGCTCGATGGCGCTAGGAGCTTTCGGGTCCGGCATGAACAGTGCCATGAAGCTCGGCGCAGCGCTGCGGTGGCGCCAGGCCACGACCTTCTTATTCGCATCGATACCCGCTTCAAGGCGTTCCGCCGTGACGGTGTGGTAAAAGCCATGCTGGATGTCGTCTTCACGCGTCCAGACGACCTTGACCGCCGCACCGTCAAGCGCTTTGGACAGCACAGCCGCCTCGATCGCAAAGTCGCATTTCGACTTGCGGCCGAAACCGCCGCCGAGCAGCGTTTCGTGCACGGTGACTTCCGCCACGTTCACGCCAAGCGCCGCGGCGATGTCGTCACGGGCGCCGCCTGGACTTTGCAGCGGAGCCCAGATCTCCCACTTGCCGCCTTGCCGGCGCGCGGTTGCGGCGGGTGGCTCCATCGTCGCATGCGCAAGATGGGGCGAATAGTAGCTCGCGCTGATGACTTTCGCCGCCGATGCGAGTGCGGCATCGGCATCGCCTTCATTGCGCTCGATCTTGCCGGGCTTCTTTACGGCCTCTTCGAGCTGCGCCCGATACTCCTTGGAATTATGGGCTTTGTGTTCCCCATCATCCCAGGTGATTTTCAGCGCATCGCGGCCCTTCAGTGCCGCCCACGTGCTCTTGGCAACGACGGCGACACCGCCCAGCGGCGCGAATTTGCCGGGCATTCCCGTCCCAGGGATCTGGACGATCTTCTCCACGCCGGGGACTTTCTCCGCGGCGGCACGAATCGACGGTGGCCACTTTGCCGCCCACCACCGGCGGCCGGGCAATCACCGCGAACTTCATGTCAGGGACCATGACGTCCTGCCCGTAAACCGCCTTGCCCGCCGTGATATCGACGAGGTCGGTGAAGCGGACATTGCCCTTGCCCATATAGCGGAAGGCGCTTTGCTCCTTCAGCTTGATCTGGTCGGCAGCGGGCGCCGGCAGGGCTGCGGCGTCCTTCGCCAGCTCGCCATAGCCGAGCTTTCGCCCTGAGGGCTTGTGCACCACCTCGTGGAACTTGGCCTCCACTTCGAAGACGGGCACGCCCCATTTCGTTGCGGCGGCGGTCTCCAGCATCATTCGGGCCGACGCGCCGCATTGGCGCATAGGCTGGATGAAATGGCGGGTGGAGCGTGAGCCGTCCGTATCCTGATTGCCGTAGATCTTTTCATCGCCCGGCGCCTGCACGATCCTCACGCGCGTCCAATCGGCTTCGAGCTCATCGGCGACCATCATCGGCAGAGTGGTGCGGGCCGCCCCGGTTCCCATTTCCGCACGCGCCGCGACGATCTTCACGATCCCATCCGGCTCGATGGAGACGAAGATTTTCGGATCGCTGACGACGCCATTGGGCATGGCGCTTGCGCCGGTCGGGTAGGCACCGGCAGCAAATGCCGACCTGACGCCCGGTATCTGCACGGCGAGAACGAACGCGCCGCTCGCGGCAACGCCTTTGAGCAGGCCACGCCGGCTCACATTGGTAACCTGGATTTCGCTATGCGTGTCGAGTTTGGTCATATCACGCTCCCGTGGCAGCGGCGCGCACGGCCGCGTGGATACGCTGATAGCAACCGCATCGACAGAGATTGCCGGACATGGCGGTGGTGATTTCAGCATCGGTCGGCGAGGGCTTTTCCTTCAGCAGCGCGGCGGCCTGCATGATCTGGCCGGTCTGGCAATAGCCGCATTGCGGTACGCTGAGTTCCTGCCACGCAAGCTGGACCCGGTGCTGATTCTTAGGATCCAGGCCTTCGATCGTGGTGACCGCTTTGCCGTCCGCATCGGACATCGCCACGGTGCAGGCGCGCACCGCTTCTCCGTCGAGATGGACCGTACACGCGCCGCAAAGGCCGACGCCGCATCCGAATTTGGTGCCGGTCAAAGCCAGTTCGTCGCGCAGATACCAGAGCAGCGGCATCGACGCATCGCCGTCAAACGTCCGCTTCTCACCGTTGACTGTGAGTTTTGCCATCAGTTCCTCCCAGATGCAGATCCCGTGGGTTAGGATCGCTATTATTTGCGCTGTGCTCGGCCTGAGTGCCGTTGCGCGCCCGGCGAAATTGACAAAGAAATTGTCGGTAAAGCTTCGCTATTTGAGCACGGCCAGCTTACGCCCGAAGGGCATTTGGCGCAACAATGCGGAAAAATCGCTGAAAATCCAAATTCATCCAAAGCTTTGCATCTATATTCGTGTGAGACCGGGTTCGGTTCATAACGATGCCCTGCGCCTCTAAGATCGAAGCGCGGCCAGAACGCGCAGGTAAACGCCGCCCGCCGCCGCAGAGACAAGCATCACACCGCCCGCGCGGAACGCCGTTGAATGGTCTCATCGCTCGCGAAGAGGTCGGCCACCCAGTCGACGAAAACGCGTAAGCGATTGCTCAGATGCGTATTGGGCGGATAGACGACATAGAGCGGCAGGCTATCCGTTCGACCACTCGGTGAGCACCGGCCGAAGAGCGCCGGCCTCCATCTCACGCCGCAGCATGAATCGCGGCGCCTGGACCACGCCCAGACCGGCGAGGCCCGCCGCCACATAGGCGTTGCCGTCATTGACCGCGATTAGCGAGCGGCCGGGAAACTCAAGCCGTTCTCCGCGCAGGCCGAAGGTGAACGGATATGGCCGTCCCGTCCGCGTGCTGAAATAGCCGACGACGAAATGCGTCTTCTCGAGATCGCTGCGGGTGGCGCGGTTCGCCGCGTTGCTCGATATAGCCCGGCGACGCGCAGGTGACGAATTCCAGTTCGGCGATCCGGCGGGCGATCAGCGACTGAGTCGTCAATGGTCCCGCGCGTATGACGCAGTCGACATTCTCGGCGATCAGGTCCACCGGCCGGTCGGTCACGCCTAGATCGATATGGATGTCGGGATAGCGCTTGTGAAATCTCGTGCAGCGCCGGAACGATGCAGAGCCGGGCGACCGCGGCGCTGACATCCACGCGCAGCCTGCCGGACGGCGAGGTCTGCGATTGCGTCATGCTGCCATCGAGTTCCTCGAGATCGGCGAGCAGGCGCATGGCGCGCTCATAATAGGCGGCCCCATCCGGAGTGACGTTCACACGCCGCGTCGTGCGATGCAGGAGCTGCGTCCGCAGATGAGCTTCCAAACCCTGAACAAGCTTGGTCAAGGTCGCTTTCGGCATATCGAGCAGGTCGGCGGCGCGGGTGAACGAACCGACCTCGACGACGCGCGCAAAGGCACGCATGGCCCCCAATTGATCCATGATACTATTTCCAATCAATGCGAGGTCAGACATCGAGACCGCCATTGTTCATAATGCAGGAACAATGAAGGCATAAATCGCATGTTTATTCCCGATACTGCGCATACTACGTTGTATTGCAACGCAGCATAGGGCTGCAAACGATTTTTTTCGGGCCCGACGGCCCACGCCCCGAGAGGGCACACCAATGACGGTGACAACAAGGGACGAAACACATGACTGCTCGATGGGGCTCAGCTTGGCGTCCGCGTCTATGCGGCACGGCCTGTGCTGCTGGATACGCCGCTGGTGCTGCATCTGCATGCCGGAGCCTTCGTTTCCGGGTCGCTGGACATGGGGCGGACCGTTTCGACATTGCTCGCCGAGTCAGGCGCGATCGTCATCTCGGCCGACTATCCGCTGGCGCCGCACTCCGTCTTTCCGCAAACGCTGCAAATGCTGTTCCAGGCGCTCACCCTGATCTGGCAGAAGCGCGGTAAATGGGCGGGCCGGAAATCGCAGGTATATGTGGCGAGGCGAAGAGGCGGGAGGCAATCTCGCCGCCGGGCTTGCCCTGATGGTGCGGGATCAGCGCTCGCCGGCCTTGGCGGGACAGATTCTGCTGTCGCCGATGCTGGATGCATGTCTGGCGACGGAATCGGTTCGTCTGGCGGAAGCCGGGCCGGTCGGCTGTAAATGGGCAGATGGCTGGCATCAATATCTCGGCACTGCCGACAAGGCTTGCCATCCCTATGCGGCCCCGCTTGGGTCGTCGCGCCTCGGCGGTCTCGCGCCCGCTCTGATCGTAACGGCCGAGGATGATCCGATGCGGGACGAATCCCTCGCCTATGCCAAACGCCTGCGCGCCTCGGCCGTCGCGGTGCAGGAGCATATGCTTCCGGCGCCGACCGACTGGCCCTGCGCGCTGGCCGAGGCGGACAGCCTGAACTGCGGACTGGGCGACGGCCTTGCGCGAACGTTTCACCGAATTTTTTGCCGGGACGGCATCGCTTCTGTGCCCGGCTTCCACACCGGCCCCCTGAAGGCCCCACAGACTTAGGAGTATTTCCATGACGACCAATAAGCTTACGCATGGCTCCCTTCGGGGGGCAAGGCTCCCTATTGTGTCCAGCGTCCTCGGCATCGCGCTTGCATCTGGCCGTGCCGGCAGGACACGCAATCGCTGCCGATCGCCGCCGCGGCAGCCCAGGCGGCGCCCGTTTCCGTCGCCAAGGTCGAGCAGCGCGACGCAATGATCTGGAACGAATTTTCCGGGCGCCTCGAAGCCGTCGAGCGGGTCGAAATCCGTTCGCGCGTGGCCGGCGCCGTCCAGGCGGTGCATTTCCGCGAAGGCTCGCTGGTGAAGGCCGGCGATCTTCTGATCACCATCGATCCCGCGCCCTATGCGGCGGAGGTGGAGCGGCTCAAGGCACAGGTCGTCGCGGCGGAGGCCCGTGTCGGCACTCGACCAAGAGCGATCTTGACCGTGCCCGGCAGCTGGCGAACTCGCCCGCGCTTTCGCAGCGCGATCTGGATCAGCGGCTGAATGCATCCCGCGAGGCCGAGGCCAATCTGGGATCGGCGCGGGCCGCGCTCCAGTCGGCACAGCTCAATCTCGACTATACGCAGGTTCGCGCGCCGGTTGCCGGACGGGTCGGACGGCTGGAAATCACGGTCGGCAATCTCATCTCGGCCGGGCCTGGCGCTCCGGTGCTGACCAGCCTCGTCTCGGTCAATCCAATCTATGCCAGCTTCAATGCCGACGAGCCGCTGGTCACGCGCGCACTGAAGGCACTCGGCCGAGACGCCGCGGCGCAAGTCCAGGTGGACGGCATTCCCGTCAGGATCGAGACGGGGACCGACGCGGAGTTGCAACGGCCGATTGCAGCTCATCGACAATCAGGTCGACGCGGCAAGCGGCACGGTGCGTATGCGCGCGGTGTTCGACAATGCGGACGGCCATCTGATGCCGGGCAGTTCGTCCGGCTCGAGCATGGGCGAGGCGAAGGCCAAGCCGGCGCTGCTGATCAGCGAACGGGCCATCGGCACGGACCAGAGCAAGAAGTTCGTGCTGGTGGTCGATGACGGCAATAAGGCCGACTACCGGGAAGTGACGCTCGGCGCGATCTCCGACGGCATGCGCGTCGTCACCAGCGGCCTCAATGCGGGCGAACGCATCGTCGTCAATGGCTTGCAGCGCGTCCGGCCCGGTGCGGTCGTCGCTCCACAAATGGTCTCGATGGACGGCAAACCAGTCGCGACCGCCGACAATGACAAGCAATCACCCGCGGTCGCCCAGCGCTGATGCGCACGCGGCCTCTTTGGGGGAGAGACAAATGAATTTTTCCAGATTTTTTATCGACCGTCCGATCTTCGCGGGCGTGCTTTCGGTGCTCATCTTCGTGGCGGGCCTCATCGCTCTCCGCTCCATGCCGATCGCGGAATATCCGGAAGTCGCGCCGCCACAAGTGGTGGTGACGGCAAACTATCCCGGCGCTAACCCCAAGGTGATCGCGGCAACCGTCGCGACCCCCATCGAGGAGGCGATCAACGGCGTCGAAGGCATGCTTTATATGAGCAGCCAGGCGACCACCGACGGCCTGATGACGCTCACCGTCACCTTCGCCCTCGGCACCGATGCCGACAAGGCGACGCAGCTCGTGCAGAACCGCGTCTCGCAGGCCGAGCCGCGCTTGCCCGAGGAAGTGCGCCGCCTCGGCGTGACGACGATGAAAAGCTCGCCGAACTTCATCATGGTCGTGCATCTGCTCTCGCCGAACGACCGCTATGACATCACCTATCTGCGCAATTACGGGGTGCTGAACCTCAAGGACCGGCTGGCGCGGGTGCCCGGCGTCGGGCAGGTCAGACGTCTTCGGCGCGGGCGACTATTCGATGCGCGTCTGGCTCGATCCGCAAAAGGTGGCCGAGCGCGGGCTTTCCGCCAGCGACGTGGTGCGTGAAATCCGGGCGCAGAACGTGCAGGCGGCGGCCGGCGTCGTTGGCGCGTCGCCGACTTCGGCCGATATCGATCTCCAGCTTTCCGTCAACGCGCAAGGGCCGGCTGGAGACCGAGGAGGAATTCGGCGACATCATCGTCAAGACCGGGCGAGAACGGCCAAGTCACGCGTCTGCGCGACATCGCCCGGATCGAACTTGGCGCATCGGGATATTCGCTGCGTTCGCTGCTCGACAATAAGCAGGCCGTCGGCTTCGGCGTCTTCCAGGCGCCCGGATCCAACGCGCTCGAAATCGCCGACAATGTGCGCGCCGCGATGACCGAGCTGAAGGCCAACATGCCGGAAGGCGTCGATTACGAGATCGTCTACGACACCACGCAGTTCGTGCGCGCCTCCATCGATGCCGTCATCCACACGCTGCTTGAAGCCGTCGCGCTGGTGGTGCTGGTGGTCATCGTGTTCCTGCAGACCTGGCGCGCCTCGATCATCCCGCTGCTCGCCGTGCCGGTCTCGATCATCGGCACTTTCGCGGTGATGTTCGTGGCCGGCTTTTCCATCAACGCGCTGACCCTGTTCGGGCTGGTGCTGGCCATCGGCATCGTCGTCGACGACGCCATCGTCGTGGTGGAAAATGTCGAGCGCAACATCGAGAACGGCCTGACGCCCACGCGCCGCCGCGCATCAAGGCGATGACCGAGGTGTCCGGGCCGATCATCGCCATCGCGCTGGTGCTGATCGCGGTGTTCGTGCCGCTCGCCTTCATCACCGGGCTGACCGGGCAATTCTACAAGCAGTTCGCGCTGACGATCGCCATCTCCACGGTGATCTCGGCGATCAACTCGCTCACGCTGTCGCCGGCGCTCGCGGCGCTGCTGCTGAAGGCGCATGACGCGCCAAAGGACCGGCTGACCCGGATCATCGACGGTCTGTTCGGCTGGTTCTTCCGAGGCTTCAATTATGTATTCAAGCACGGTTCGGCGGGCTATGGCACAAGCGTCCGGCGGATCATTCCGCGGCGCGCTGCCGTGCTCGGCGATCTATGTTTTGATGCTGGGCGCGACCTTCATGCTATTCCGCACCGTGCCTCCGGGCTTCGTGCCGGGCCAGGACAAGCAATATCTGATCGGCTTCGCCCAGCTTCCCGACGGCGCGACGCTGGACCGCACGGAAGACGTCATCCGCCGCATGAGCGAAATCGCCATGAAGCAGCCCGGTGCCGAGCACGCCGTCGCCTTTCCCGGCCTGTCGATCAACGGCTTCACCAACTCGTCGAACTCCGGCATCGTCTTCGTGACGCTGGCGCCGTTTGAGGAGCGCAAGACGCCCGAACTTTCCGGCAACGCCATCGCCATGCAGCTCAATCAGAAATATGCCGGCATCCAGGAGGCCTTTATCGCCATGTTCCCGCCTCCGCCGGTGCAAGGCATCGGCCAGATCGGCGGCTTCAAGATGGAGATCGAGGACCGCACCGGACAGGGCTATGAAGCGCTCGACGCTGCGACCAAGGCCTTCATGGGCAAGGCGATGCAGGCGCCGGAGCTGACGCAGTTGTTCTCTAGTTTCCAGGTGAACGTGCCGCAGCTCTACGCCGATATCGACCGCACCAAGGCGCGTCAGCTCGGCGTCGCGGTGACGGACGTGTTCGAGACGATGCAGATCTATCTCGGCTCGCTCTACGCCAACGACTTCAACAAATTCGGCCGCACCTATTCGGTCCGCGTCCAGGCCGATGCGAAATACCGGGCCCGCGCGGACGACATCAGCCAGCTCAAGGTGCGGTCGGCATCGGGCCAGATGGTACCGCTGGCTGCCGTGCTGAACGTTAAGCCGAGCGCGGGACCGGAGCGGGCGATGCGCTATAATGGCTTCCTCGCCTCGGACGTGAACGGTGCGGCGGCTCCCGGCTTTTCCTCCGGCGAGGCGCAGGCCGTCGCCGCGCGCATCGCCGAGGAGACGCTGCCGAAGGGCTTCGCCTTCGAATGGACCGATCTGACCTATCAGGAAATCCTTGCCGGAAACTCCGCAATCTGGGTGTTTCCGCTGGCGATCCTCCTGGTGTTTCTGGTGCTCGCCGCGCAATATGAGAGCCTCACTTTGCCGCTGTCGATCATCCTGATCGTGCCGCTGGGGCTGCTTGCGGCGTTGACCGGCGTCTGGCTGACCGGCTGGGACAACAATGTGTTTACCCAGATCGGCCTGACGGTGCTGGTAGGCCTGTCGGCGAAGAACGCGATCCTGATCGTCGAATTCGCCCGGGAGCTGGAATTCGCCGGACGCACGCCGGTCGAGGCCGCGATCGAGGCGAGCCGCCTGCGGCTGCGGCCGATCCTGATGACCTCGCTCGCCTTTATCATGGGCGTGCTGCCCTTGGCATTGTCTACGGGTGCGGGCGCTGAGATGCGTCAGGCGATGGGCGTGGCGGTGTTTTCCGGCATGATCGGCGTGACGGCGTTCGGCATCTTCTTCACGCCGGTGTTCTACGTGCTGTTGCGGCGTCTGAGCGGCAACAAGGCGCTGATCCAGCATGGGGATACGCATCAGCCTACAGCGAAGGCCGAGCCTGCCCATGCCGGAGCCGCGTAGCCTCGCGACACACGCGCGGCGACCTCGCCAGGCCGGCCGGCGGTCATCAGCAAACCGCCGGCCGGCCTGCGCCCGTGTTTCCAGCCATTGAAGCACAGCCCGGCGTCTCAAACGGCCATGCGGTCTTTTCCGTGCGGGTGAAGGCCGAAGCTCCGACATTCGCCCATGATCTGGGCCGACTGCTGCACGCCGAACTTGCGACCGGAGCTTAGTGGCGGCTGCGCGGCATGGTTGCGTCCGCACCGGAAAATCTGGCAAATGGCGCAGCATCATCGCGAAACGCGGTTTTCCCGGTCTTCGCCAAACATGATGCGCCAACAAAAACGGATTACGCCAGGGAGCCTCGGCTTTGAGCAAGCGCAGAGAAAACGGCGACACTCGCCTTGACGACGCGGCGCGGGCCGGCTGGCTTTACTACATCGCCGGAAATACGCAGGATGAGATCGCCGCCAAGCTCGGCATCTCGCGCCAGTCGGCGCAGCGTCTCGTCGCGCTGGCGGTTTCCGAAGGGCTGGTGAAGGTCCGGCTCGACCACCCGATTGCCAAATGTCTCGATCTCGCGGCCCGGCTCAAGGCGCGCTTCGCGCTCAGCCTGGCGGAGGTCGTGCCGACCGACCCCGCGTCCGGCTCGACCACCCTGGGCATCGCGAACGCCGCTTCCGCCGAGATCGAGCGGCGGCTCAGGTCCCCGGAGCGGGCGATCATCGCCATCGGCACGGGCCGCACGCTGAAGGCCGCCATCGAGCTGCTGCCGCCGATCGACGCGCCGAGCAAGAAAATTGTCTCGCTCACCGGCAATATCGCGCCGGACGGGTCGGCGGCGTTCTACAGCGTCATCTTCACCATGGCCGACGTGGTGAAGGCCCGCCATTTTCCGATGTCGCTGCCGGTGATCGCATCGTCGGCCGAGGAGCGCGACCTGCTGCACAGCCAACCGATGGTCAACGCAACGCTCGCGCTGGCCGCTCAGGCCGATATTGCCTTTGTCGGGATGGGCGATCTGGGGGCGAATGCGCCGCTGCATGAGGATGGCTTCGTTACGCGCGCCGAGCTCAAGGCCCTGCAGAAAGCGGGGGCGGTCGGCGAGATCACCGGCTGGGCGTTCGATGCGAAGGCCCGCCTTATTGCCGGCCTGACCAACGACCGCGTCGCCAGCGCGCCGATCCCTTCCACCGGAAAATGCCTCGTGATCGCGATAGCGAAAGGGTCCGTGAAGCTGCCCGGATTGAAGGCTGCCGTAAAGGGCCGCCTCGTCAATGGGCTGATTACGGATGAATGGACCGCCGAGAAATTACTGATGGCGAGCTAACTCCCTGTGCCGATTGAGGAAGCCGCCATCGCACGAGCGTGCGGGCTCCGATCTTGTGCGCCGCAGCAACGAAACTGCCTTGACGAGCGCCCTTCATTAATGAGTAATTGCTCTTAACGTAAGCAAATGCTCAAAAAACGCTTAGGGAGGAATGCGCATGAATCTCAGGCCCATGATCGTGGGCGCCTGCTCCATCCTGTTGATGGCGGGCCACGCGACTGCCCAGACCAAACTCACCATCGCCACCGTGAACAATGGCGACATGATCCGGATGCAAAAGCTGACGGATGATTTCACCGCGAAGAATCCCGGCGTCACCGTCGAATGGGTGACGATGGAGGAAAACGTCCTTCGCCAGAAGGTGACGACCGACATCGCCACCAAGGGCGGCCAGTACGACATCATGACCATCGGCACCTATGAAGTGCCGATCTGGGCCAAGCAGAAATGGCTGGTGCCGCTCGACAATCTCGGCGCCGACTACGATGTCGACGATCTGCTGCCCGCCATCCGCGGCGGCCTCTCCGCCGACGGCAAGCTCTATGCCGCGCCGTTCTACGGCGAAAGCTCGATGGTGATGTACCGCAAGGATCTGATGGAGAAGGCCGGGCTGACAATGCCCGACGCGCCCACTTGGGATTTCATCGCCGACGCTGCCCGCAAAATGACCGACAAGAAGGCCGAAGTCTACGGCATCTGCCTGCGCGGCAAGGCCGGCTGGGGCGAGAACATGGCGTTCCTGTCCGCCACCGCCAATTCCTTCGGCGCGCGCTGGTTCGACGAGAAGTGGAAGCCGCAATTCGATCAGCCGGAATGGAAGGAGACGCTCGAATTCTACATCAACCTGATGAAAGACGCGGGCCCTCCCGGCGCCTCGTCCAACGGCTTCAACGAGAATCTGGCGCTGTTCCAGACCGGCAAATGCGGCATGTGGATCGACGCGACGGTCGCGGCCTCCTTCGTGAGCAACCCGAAGGAATCCAAGGTCGCGGACAAGGTCGGCTATGCGCTGGCGCCGGATAAGGGCCTCGGCAAACGCGGCAACTGGCTGTGGGCATGGTCGCTGGCGATCCCGGCGGGCTCCAAGAAGCAGGAAGCCGCCGAGAAGTTCATCGCCTGGGCGACGGGCAAGGGCTATGCCGAGCTGGTCGCGTCGAAAGAAGGCTGGGCAAACGTTCCGCCCGGCACGCGCAAGTCGCTCTACGCCAACGCCAAATATCAGGAAGCCGCGCCTTTCGCCAAGATGACGCTGGAGTCTATCAACGCCGCCGATCCGACCAAGCCGACGGTCAAGCCCGTGCCTTACACAGGCGTGCAATTCGTCGCGATCCCGGAGTTCCAGGGCATCGGGACCGCAGTCGGCCAGCAGTTCTCGGCGGCGCTCGCCGGAACCACGTCGGCTGACGCGGCGCTGAAGAACGCTCAAGCGCTCACCGAGCGCGAAATGATGAAGGGCGGCTACATCAAATAGCTTCCTCCCGATGGGCCGCCCGGCCCCCAGCTTCGCCGGGCGGCCCACTTTCTGAATATTTGAGCGAACGGGTCGACCCGGGGGCGACACACGCTGAAACGTCAGCCCCGCGCAAGCGGGGGCCAACACCCCGCAGCCTCAATGCTTACTGGTTCCCCGCTTGCGCGGGGATGACAAACAGTAAGGACCGTGATCGAGATTCCGAGACCCTAAAGCGCAAACGTTGCGAGAGCCGCCATGGCGACGTTACACAGCCAATCCACCGCTCGCCTTATGATGGCGCCGGCCGTCATCCTGCTGTTCGCCTGGATGATCGTGCCCTTGGTGATGACGCTGTATTTCTCATTCCTCCGTTACAATCTGCTCATGCCGGGCATGGAGGAATGGGCGGGCCTGTTCAATTACCGCTTCTTCCTCACCGACCCGGCCTTCGGCGCGGCCCTGACCAACACGTTGCTGCTGGTCGGCGGCGTGCTGCTCATCACTGTTGGCGGCGGTCTCTTTCTGGCGCTGCTGCTGGATCAGCCCTTCTTTGGCCAGGGGATCGTGCGGCTCTTGGTGGTCGCGCCGTTCTTCGTCATGCCGACCGTTTCGGCACTCGTCTGGAAGAACATGCTGATGCATCCGGTCAACGGACTGTTTGCATGGCTGGCGCGTAGTTTCGGCATTGCAGCCGGTCGACTGGCTGGCCCAGGTGCCGCTGCTCTCCATCATCCTGATCGTCGCCTGGCAATGGCTGCCCTTCGCGACGCTGATCCTGCTGACCGCGCTGCAATCGCTCGACGAGGAGCAGCAGGAGGCGGCCGAAATGGACGGCGCCAGCGCCTTCTCGCGGCTCATCTACATCATCCTGCCGCATCTGGCGCGCGCGATTACGGTCGTCATCCTGATCGAGACGATCTTCCTCTTGAGCGTCTTCGCGGAAATTCTCGTCACCACGTCCGGCGGCCCGGGCACGGCGAGCACCAACATCACCTATCTGATCTACACGCAGGCGCTGCTGCAATTCGACGTGGGCGGGGCCTCGGCGGGCGGCATCGTCGCGGTAATCCTGGCCAATATCGTTGCGATATTCCTGGTCCGCATGATCGGCAAGAACCTGGAGACCTGAGCCATGGCGCGCGCCGTCTCGACCAATCGCAAGCTGGTGTTCACCGTGATCGGCTGGACCATTGGCTTCGTGCTGTTCTTCCCGATCCTGTGGACCGTGCTGACCAGCTTCAAGACCGAGGGCGAAGCGATCGCATCGCCGCCCAGCTTCCTGTTCTTCGACTGGACGACCGAGAATTACGCCGAAGTGCAGAGCCGCTCGGATTATTTCAAGCACTTCGCCAATTCGGTGATCATCTCGTTCGGATCGACGCTGATCGGCCTCATCATCGCCATTCCCGCCGCTTGGGCGATGGCCTTCTCGCCGACGCCGCGCACCAAGGACATCCTGATGTGGATGCTCTCCACCAAGATGCTGCCGGCGGTCGGCGTGCTGGTGCCGATCTATCTGCTGTATCGCGACACGGGCCTGCTGGACACGCCGGGTCGGGCTGGTGATCATGCTGACCATGATCAACCTGCCGATCATCGTCTGGATGCTCTACACCTATTTCAAGGACATACCGAACGACATTCTGGAAGCGGCGCGCATGGACGGCGCTTCGCTCGGCAAGGAAATCGTCTATGTTCTGATCCCGATGGCCATACCGGGGATCGCTTCGACGCTCCTGCTCAACGTCATCCTCGCCTGGAACGAGGCGTTCTGGACGCTCAATCTGACGGCGGCGAACGCCGCGCCGCTGACGGCGTTCATCGCCTCCTATTCCAGTCCGGAGGGTCTATTCTGGGCTAAGCTGTCCGCCGCATCGACGCTCGCCATCGCGCCGATCCTGGTGATGGGCTGGTTCTCGCAGCGCCAGCTCGTGCGCGGTCTGACGTTCGGCGCGGTGAAATAGGAGAACATCATGGGACGCATCAACCTCCGACAGGTCTCCAAGCATTTTGCCGGCCAGCCCGTCATCAAGGATGTGGACCTCGACATCCGCGACGGCGAGTTCGTCGTGTTCGTCGGTCCGTCGGGTTGCGGCAAGTCCACGCTGCTGCGGCTGATCGCGGGCCTCGAGGATGTCAGCGGCGGCATCATCACCATCGACGGCGTCGACATGACCGGCCAGCCGCCCGCCAAGCGCGGCCTGTCCATGGTCTTCCAGTCCTACGCGCTCTATCCGCATATGAGCGTCTACGGCAATATCGCCTTTCCGCTGAAGATGGCGAATGAAAGCCAGCGAGAGCATCGACCGCAAGGTCACCGACGCCGCGCGCATCCTCAACCTCACCGACTATCTCGAGCGCAAGCCGCGCCAGCTTTCCGGCGGACAGCGCCAGCGCGTCGCCATCGGCCGCGCCATCGTCCGCGAGCCCAAGGCGTTCCTGTTCGACGAGCCGCTGTCCAATCTCGACGCCGCGCTGCGCGTCAATATGCGCCTCGAAATCAGCGAACTGCATCAGCAGCTCCGCACGACGATGATCTATGTCACCCACGACCAGGTCGAGGCGATGACCATGGCCGACCGGATCGTGGTGCTGAATGCTGGCCGCATCGAGCAGGTCGGCTCGCCGCTGGATCTGTACCGGAAACCCGCTAATCAATTCGTCGCCGGGTTCATCGGGTCGCCACGGATGAATTTCGTCAATGGCGCCGAGGCGGCGAAGCAAGGCGCCGCGATGCTTGGCATCCGGCCGGAGCACCTCACGCTGTCCACGGTCAGCGGCACCTGGAAGGGTACCGTGGGCATCGCCGAACATCTCGGGTCCGATACCTTCCTGCACGTACGCGCCGAAAACATCGGCCAGATCACGGCCCGCGCCAATGGCGAGTTCGGTTTGCATCACGGCGAGACGGTGTTTCTGACCCCGCAGCCTGACAAGATCCACCGCTTCGGCGCTGGAGGGGAAGCGTTGTGACCGGACGGCTCGAAGGCAAGTCGGCGCTCATCACGGGCGCGGCGCGCGGCATCGGCGCGACTTTCGCCAAAGCCTACGCCGCCGAGGGGGCGAGGGTCGCCATTGCCGACCTCGACATGGCGCGCGCACGGGAAACGGCGGAGCAGATCGGGCCGCACGTCCACGCTGTCTATCTCGACGTGACCAACGAAGCCTCGATCAAGGAAGCCGTGCGATCCGTCGATGAGCGCTTCGGCGGCATCGACATCCTCGTCAACAACGCCGCACTGTTCGATGCCGCCCCCATCGTCGAAATCACCCGTGAGAGCTACGACCGGCTGTTCGCCGTGAATGTCGCCGGCGTGCTGTTCACCATGCAGGCGGTAGCGCGCTCGATGATCGCGCGCGGGCGCGGCGGCAAGATCATCAATATGGCGAGCCAGGCGGGCCGTCGCGGGGAGGCGCTGGTGGCAGTCTATTGCGCGACCAAGGCGGCGGTCATCAGCCTCACGCAATCGGCAGGCCTCAACCTGATCGCGCATGGCATCAACGTGAACGCCATCGCGCCCGGCGTCGTCGACGGCGAGCATTGGGAGGGCGTCGACGCGCTGTTCGCCAAATATGAGAACCGTCCGCTGGGCGAGAAGAAGCGGCTCGTCGGCGAGGCGGTGCCCTTCGGCCGCATGGGACGGGCGGAAGATCTGACCGGCATGGCGGTGTTCCTCGCCGGCCCCGAAAGCGATTACATCGTCGCGCAGACCTACAATGTCGACGGCGGCAATTGGATGAGCTGAAAGGCATGAGAATGTATCTGGAAAAGCTGAAACTGGATGGACGGGTTGCCGTCATTACCGGCGGCGGCCAGGGGATTGGCGCGGCCTGCGCGCAGGCGCTCGGGGAGGCCGGCGCCAGGGTGATTGTCGCGGAGCTTCTGCCGGAACGCGTCACGGCGAGCGTGGAGGAGCTGAAGAAGCTTGGCATCGACGCGCACGGGTTGACGCTCGACGTGACGAAATCCGCCGATGTGGATGCCGCCGCCGCCATCGTGCTGCGCGATCACGGCCGGGTCGACATCCTCGTCAACAATGCCGGCGTCGCCAAGAGCGACGTCCGAGCCGAAGACACCAGCGACGAGCATTGGCGCTTCCACATGGACGTCAATGTCGACGGGCTGTTCTGGTGCTGCCGCGCCTTCGGCCGTCAAATGCTGGCGCAGGGCAAGGGCTCGATCGTCAATATCGGCTCGATGTCCGGACTTCATCGTCAACAAGCCGCAGCCGCAGAGCTTCTACAACGCCTCCAAAGCCGCCGTGCATCATCTGACCCGGTCGCTCGCCGCCGAATGGGGCGCGCGGGGCGTGCGCGTCAATGCCGTCGCGCCGACCTATATCGAGACGCCACTCACCGCCTTCGGCATCAATGAAAGTCCCGAGATGTACAAGACCTGGCTGGAGATGACGCCGATGGCGCGCGTCGGCCAGCCGGACGAGATCGCCTCGGTGGTGCATTTCCTCGCCTCCGACGCCGCCAGTCTGATGACGGGCGCCATCGTGCTCGCCGATGGCGGCTATTGCTGCTGGTAATGGCGCGCGGCGGGACCTTCGAATGAGCGCTATCGGCGCAACCGCGTCGCCGCCCGGACTCGTCATCTTCGACTGCGACGGCGTGCTCGTAGACAGCGAGCCGCTTTCCATGCGCGTGCTGTTGGGAACCATCGCCGAAGCCGGCGCGGTGATCGACGTGGCGCAGGGCTATGAGAGCTTCCTCGGCAAGAGCCTGGCGAGCGTTACGGAGATACTGCGCACCGATTACGGCGTCGATCTCGGCAGCCATGCCCTCGACCGCATGCGGGAGCGGCTTTACGCGCTGTTCCGCCGAGAATTGCGGCCGATTACAGGAATCGCCGAAACGCTCGCTGCCATGCCGGTCCCGTTCTGCGTCGCCTCCTCCAGCCAGATCGAACGCATCCGGTTGTCGCTCGACGTCACGGGGCTGAGGCCATATTTCGGCGACCGCATCTTCAGTGCCTCGATGGTTGCCCAAGGCAAACCGGCGCCTGACCTTTTCCTCCACGCCGCACGGGAGATGCGCATCGAGCCGGCCCGTTGTATCGTTATCGAAGACAGCCCTGCGGGCGTCGATGCGGCGAAGCGAGCGCAGATGCGGGTCTTTGCCTTTACGGGAGGAAGCCACGCGCAATCGCCGGCCCATCGCTGCCTGCTGGAAGCCTTGGAGCCCGCCCTGGTCTTCGACCACATGGCGGCTCTGCCAGGGCTGATGCGCGAAGTGGCAGGACATAAAGAAGGGTTCGTGATGGGAGACCTCGTCGTAGGCGTGGATGTCGGAACCGGGAGCGCGCGCGCAGGTGTGCTGGACCGGACCGGGCGTTTGCTCGGGCGCGCCGAATTTCCGATCGACATGCACCAGCCGGAAACAAACCATTCCGAGCATGATTCCGAGCAGATCTGGTCGGCAGTCTGCGCGGCGGTTCGCGGCGCACTCGCGGCGGCGAATGCGGATGGCGGGCGCGTTGCGGGCATCAGCTTCGACGCGACCTGTTCGCTCGTCGTCCGTGACCGCGAAGGCGCGCCGCTCAGCGTTTCGCGCAAGGGCGGCGATCGCTGGGACACCATCGTCTGGCTCGATCACCGCGCGCTCGCCGAGGCGGAGGAATGCACGGCGACCGGCCACCGCGTTCTCGAATTCATCGGCGGCGTCATGTCCCCGGAGATGGAAACGCCGAAGCTGATGTGGCTTCGCCGCCACCTGCCGGATTGCTGGGACAAGGCCGGCTATTTCTTCGATCTCGCCGATTTCCTGACCTGGAAGGCCTCCGGGTCGCTGGCACGCTCGCAATGCACGCTCACCTGCAAATGGGCCTATCTCGGCCATGCCGAGCCGGGCTGGCAGCAGGATTTTTTCGCGAGTGTGGGCATCCCCGACATGGTCGAGCGCGGCAATCTGCCGGCGCGCGCCAGCCCCATTGGCCAGGATCTCGGGCCGTTGACGGCAGAGGCGGCGGAACAGCTCGGGCTGACCACCGAGGCCCGCGTCGGCGCTGGGCTGATCGACGCCCATGCCGGTGCGCTCGGTGTTCTTGGCGCCTATGCGGGTGACCGGCTGGGGCTCGACCGGCATCTGGCGCTGATCGCGGGAACGTCGAGCTGCGTCATGGCGCTGTCGGCCGAGGCGCGCCCGACGCCGGGAGTTTGGGGGCCGTATTACGGTGCGGTGCTACCGGATTGCTGGCTGAATGAGGGCGGCCAGTCCGCGACGGGGGCGCTGCTCGATCACATGATCCGCTGGCATGGAGCCGGCGGCAATCCCGACGCGGCGGCCCACAAGCGGATCATCGAGCGGGTGATCGAACTGAGGCGGAGCGAAGGACTTGATCTAGGCGACCGTCTGCATGTCCTGCCCGATTTCCACGGCAATCGTTCCCCCCTCGCCGATCCGCAAGCCGTCGGCGTCATCAGCGGCCTGACGCTGGACGCCTCCTTCGACAGCCTCTGCCGGCTCTATTGGCGCACCGCCGTAGGCATCGCGCTCGGCGTGCGGCATATTCTGGAGACGCTGAATGAGCGCGGCTACGGCATCGACACGCTGCACGTGACGGGGGGACATCTGAAAAATCTGCTGCTGATGGAGCTTTACGCCGACGCGGCGGGGTGCACGGTGATCGAACCCGCCGCCGACGATGCGGTGCTGCTCGGTACGGGCATGGTCGCGGCGACGGCCGCCGGCTTTTTCGAAACGCTGGGGGGAGCCGCCCAGGCCATGCAGCAAGGCGGGCGCTCGCGTCAGCCAAACCCCGCGGCGCGGGAACGCTTCGACCGTGACTACCGCATTTTCCTGGAAATGCACGAGCAACGGCGCAGACTGGATCAACTCGGGCAGGGCGCAGCATGATGCACGTAATATCGAGTGGGGCGGGCAAATGTTTCTGATCTGCGGAGAGGCGCTTTTCGATCTTTTTCTGCGGCCCACGGCTACGGACGAGCTGTGCCTCGACGCCGTGCCGGGCGGCTCGCCTTTCAACGTTGCGCTGGGCCTGGCGCGGCTCGGGCAGAAGGCGGAGTTCTTCTCCGGCCTGTCCTCCGATCTCATGGGGAAGCGCCTCGCCGTCTTCATGGAAAAGGAGGGCATCGGCTTTGCCCACGCGGTCCGCTCGACCAATCCGACGGCCCTCAGCATCGTCGCGCTTAACGCAGATGGCAGCGCTGATTACGCCTTTTACCCCGATTTTCCCGCCTACAGCGCCATTACCGAAGCCGATCTCCCCGCGCTCGGTTCGGACATCCGAATTATTCATATGGGTTCGATCGCGACCGCGCTTGAGCCGGTCGCGTCATCTCTAGCCATATTCGCTGAGCGCGAATGCGGACGGCGCCTGATCGCCTACGATCCCAACGTCCGGCCCTCCATCGTGCCCGATCTCGGCGTCTGGCGGCGGTCATTCGAGCGGCTGACGGCGGCAGCCCACCTCACCAAGGTGAGCGCGGAAGATCTTGCACTGCTTTATCCCGGCCTTACCCATGCGGACGTGGCGCAAAAAGCGATGGAACGCGGGGTGCGGCTCGTCGTCATTACGCGGGGAAGTGAAGGGGCAAGCGGCTGGACGCGAAACAGCCAAGCCTTGTCGCTCCCGCGCCCGGTCGAGGTGGTCGATACGGTCGGCGCGGGTGACAGCTATCAGGCGGCGCTGCTCGCCGGCCTCGCGGAGATGGGCTGCACCGACCCCGATGCGCTGGATGCGCTAAGCCCGGATGCGCTCGCCCGGCTGCTCGAATTTGCGGGCCAGGCCGCAGCGCTGACATGCGGCAAACGAGGCGCCGATCTACCGCGCCGCGCCCACATCGAAGTGTCGCTAAGCTAACAAACCGACGATTTGCGTCCCGTATTGCCCCGACTTGACTGCGCGACCTGGCCCGCTCGGTGCCAGGCAGTCAGAATGCTCGCCTTGCTCCTCCACGCCGCCGCAACTATGTCATCGGGGAACGCTTTCAATGCTAGACTGCCATCCAGATCATTCGGAGAAGGCCGACATACGGCGCTCCCAGTCAAAACTCCCGGAGGTGCCTGATGACACTCAAATCGATCAACCCGGCAACGGGGGAACTTGTTGCCGAATATGAGGAAATGTCCGCGCAAGAAACCGCGGCGGCCATCGACGCGGCACATCGCGCCTTCCTGGACTGGCGCCGGCTGAGCTTCGACGAACGCGCCAAGCCGATGCGCCGGGCCGGCCAGCTTTTGCGCGAACGCGCCCGCGAATATGGGCGGCTGATGGCGGAGGAAATGGGTAAGCCCATTGCCGGCGGCATCGCCGAAGCCGAGAAATGCGCCGGGGCCTGCGAGTATTTCGCCGACAATGCCGCCAGCTTCTTGGCGCGCGAGCCGGTTTCCATCGAAGGCGCGAAGAGCTTCGTCACCTTCCAGCCCCTCGGGGTCGTGCTGGCGGTGATGCCCTGGAATTTTCCGTTCTGGCAGGTGTTCCGCTTCGTCGCGCCGGGGCTGATGGCGGGCAACGCCGGGGTTCTGAAGCACGCCTCGAATGTGCCGGGTTGCGCCAAGGCGATCGAGGACGTGTTCCGCGAAGCCGGCTTTCCGCAGAATTTGTTCCGGACACTGATGATCGGCAGCAAGGCGGTCGACGCCGTCATCGAGCATCCGCCAGGTTCGCGCGGTGACGCTGACCGGGAGCGAGGCGGCGGGCCGCGCCGTGGCGCGCAAAGTCGGGCGAGATGCTGAAGAAAACCGTCCTGGAGCTGGGCGGCAGCGATCCGTACATCGTGCTGGATGACGCCGATGTCGAGCAAGGCGGCCGAAATCGCGACCAAGGCGCGGCTGGTGAATTCCGGCCAGAGCTGCATCGCGGGCAAGCGCTTCATCGTGGTGGAGCCGTTGCGCGAGCGCTTCGAGGCGGCGTTCGTCGAAAAGATGCAGGCCGCCAAGATGGGCGATCCGATGGATCCGGCGACCGAAGTGGGGCCGATGGCTCGCCACGATCTGCGCGACGACCTGCACGCCCAGGTCGAGGCGAGCATCGCCAAAGGGGCGCGCATGCTTTGCGGCGCGACATTCCCGAAGGTCCGGGCGCCTATTATCCGCCGACCGTGCTGACCGACGTCCGCAAGGGCATGCCCGCGCATGACGAGGAGCTGTTCGGCCCGGTCGCTGCGGTTATCGTTGCGAGGGACGAGGCCCACGCCATCGAGATCGCCAATGACAGCGATTTCGGCCTCGGCGCGGGCATCATCACCTCCGATCCGGCGCGCGGCGAGCGGATGGCGGCGGAGGCGGTCGAAGCCGGATCGGTGTTCGTCAACACCCAGGTCGCTTCGAACGTGAAGCTGCCATTTGGCGGCATCAAGAACAGCGGCTATGGCCGAGAGCTATCCCACTATGGCATCAAGGAGTTCGTGAACATCAAGACGGTGTTCGTCGCGCAGTGAGAATAAATTCGTGTCTACTCAAGGCAGATTTTGTCATCCCCGCGCAAGCGGGGATCCAGTAATCGACGGAACTGGTGGGTGGAATACTGGATCCCCGCTTGCGCGGGATGACGACTGAGTTCCGGGTCATCCTGCCGCGTCGTTTCTTCCAGCAAACAAACACAAAGGGTGCCATGCACAAAGGCTCGGACATATTGGTGAAGGCGCTCGAAAATGAGGGCGTCGAGTTCGTCTTCGGCCTGCCGGGCGAGGAGAATCTGGACTTTCTGGAATCGCTGCGCACCTCATCCATCAAACTCGTGGTCACACGGCACGAGCAGGCCGCCGCGTTCATGGCCGCCACCTATGGGCGGCTGACCGGCAAGCCCGGCGTGTGTTTCAGCACGCTTGGCCCCGGCGCCACCAATCTCGTCACCGGCGCCGCCTATGCGTTGCTCGGCGGGCTGCCAATGCTGATGATTACGGGCCAAAAGCCCATTCTGCAAAGCCGTCAGGCACGGTTCCAGATCATCGATACGGTTGGCATGATGCAGCCTCTGACCAAGATGGCGAAGCAGATCATCGATGCGCATAACATCCCAGCGCTGGTCCGTGACGCCTTCCGGATTGCGCAGGAAGAACGTCCCGGCCCGGTGCATCTGGAGCTGCCGGAAGACATTGCGGGACAGGAAGTCGACCGTTACGAACTGGTCCCGGTCACGGCGTTTCATCATCCGATTGCGCCCGACGCCGCGATCGACGCCGCGGTCGCCGCGATCCGTGGCGCGAAACATCCGCTGGTAATGATCGGCGGCGGCGCGAACCGGCCCGGCCTTTCGCCTGTGCTTTCGCAAGCCGTTCGCGATCTGGGCATCCCGTTTTTCAACACGCAGATGGGCAAGGGCGCGGTCGACGGCAGCCCGCATCTGTTCCTCGGCACGGCAGCGCTTTCCGAGAATGACTACATCCACCGCCTGATCGAAGACTCCGATCTGATCCTCGCCATCGGTCACGACACGGTCGAGAAGCCGCCCTTCATCATGCGCGGCGACCAGCGGACCATTGTCCATGTGGATTTCAATCCCGCCGATATCGACATGATCTATCACCCGCATGTCGAGGTCATTGGCGATATCGGTGATAGCGCCCGCCGCATCGCTCAGGCGCTGAAAGGCGCCAGCTTCGACAACGGCTATTTCCTCGAAAAGCGCCCCGAACTATGGGCGCACATCGCGGAGGGTTCAGACGATCCGCGCTTCCCGATGCTGCCGCAGCGGCTGGTCGCGGAGGTGCGCAAGGCGCTGCCCGACGAGGGTATGCTTTGCCTCGACAACGGTCTCTACAAGATCTGGTTCGCGCGCAACTACCGGACGCACATCGCGAACACGCTGCTGCTCGACAATGCCCTCGCCAGCATGGGCGCCGGCTTGCCGTCCGCGATCATGGCCGCCCTGCTCTATTCGGGCCGGCCTGTGATCGCCGTGTGCGGCGATGGTGGCTTCATGATGAGCTCACAGGAACTCGAAACCGCGATCCGGCTGCGCGTCAACCTCACGGTGCTGATCCTGGAGGATCATGGCTACGGTATGATCCGCTGGAAACAGCAGGCTGATGGCTTTCCGGATTTCGGCATGAGTTTCGGCAATCCGGATTTTGTAGCCTATGCGGCATCCTTTGGCATAAAGGGCGTCCGCTTGACCTCAGCCGGCGAACTCGCGCCCGCACTCCAACAGGCTTTCGCGGCGGGCGGCGTCAATATCGTCGTTGCACCTGTCGACTATTCGGAAGAGTCAGGCGCTGCTCAAAGGCCCCAGCTAACCGGCACCGCCTCGCGGTCATAATTCGGTTACGAGCATGTTGCATTGCCATGGCCAGCAGAACCGCGAGCGAGGATGCGCCATGCTTGGCTTCCGAGTAACGATGGCGCATGCGCCTCATCGCATTGGCTGTACTCCTCGTAGCTTGCCCTTTCAGCATGCCGGCGCAGGCGCAATCCGATGATCCCCTGGCATTGATGGGGCAGGTCACGGCACTCACCCGGGAAGGCAAACTGGCCGAGGCTATCGAGGTCTCGAAGCGCCTTCTCGCGGCCCTCGAAAAAATGGCCGGCAAGCAGCATCCGCTCTATCTCGCACAGATCGCCTCGCTGGGGGATCTTCATGCGATGAAGGGCGACAACGCCGAAGCGGAGCGTTTGAATCTGCAGGCCTTGGCATTGCGCGAACAGATTCTCGGCCGCGAGCATGCCGATGTGGCATCGAGCCTGGCGGGGCTCGCGAATGTCTATCTGAATACTGCCCGCTACGATGATGCCGAATCCGCATTGCAACGGGCGTTGGCGATCCGCCAGAAGGCTCTGCCGAAGTCGCACCCCGATTACGGCTTTACCTACGTAAATCTCGGCCGGCTCTATATGCTGCGTTCGCGCTTCTCCGATGCGGAGCGCATGCTCCTTCAAGCGCAAAAGCTCCTGAGTAAGCATTTACCCGCGGATCACATCTATCTGCCTGTTGTCGCGAACAATTTGGCGGAAGCGCACCGGGCGCTTGGCCGTTTTCGCGATGCGGCTCGCTTGTTGGAGGATGCCTTAAGGGCGAGCGAGCGCATCCACGGGCGTGACAGTGGGTTCACCGCGCCGATGATAAACAATCTGGCGCAGCTCAACCGCCAGCAGGGGCGTTTCAACGAAGCCGAGACGCTGATGCGCCGCGAGCTGGCAATTACCGAAAAGGCGCATGGACCGGACCATCCCTCGACGGCCACCAGCCTCAACAATCTCGGTACCCTCCTCACGGCGCGGGGCCGCGCGGCCGACGCCGTGGCACTGCTGAAACGCGCGCTGGCGATCGAAGAAAAGGTGCACGGGCCGGATCACCCCGATGTTGCGACATCGCTGAACAACCTCGCCGACGCAATGACCTGGCTGGACATGCCCGACGAAGCGGAGCGGTTATTTCGCCGGTCGCTTTCAATCCGGGAGCGCGGGCAGGGTGCGGATGATCTCAGCGTCGCGATCAGTCTTGACAATCTGGCGGCGCTGTTACAATCGCGCAAAAGCCATTCGGAGGCCGAGGCGCTGGCTCGCCGCAGCCTCGCCATCCGCACGGAAAAGCAGCCTGCGGATCACCCTGATCTCGCCGTCAGCCTGGGCAATCTGGCGACGATCCTTGACAATGTAGGCAAGCATGCGGAGGCGAGGGAGCTGCATCAGCGATCTCTCGATATCAAGATGGCGTCGCTCGGCGGCAATCACCCTGAACTCGCAATCGGCCTGAACAATCTCGGCGCCAACCGGCTCGACGAGCACGATTGGCAGGCGGCCTACGATAATTTCAAGCGCAGCAACGATATCTGGCTGGCCAGGCGTTCCACGGCCGGACTTGCGGCTGTCTCCGGATCGGCGGGCGATCAAGATATCGAGCTCAAGCGCAATTCCAACGCGTTTCTTGGCCTGATCTGGGCCGGCTATGAATTGCAGCAAACGGCCGACGCGCGACAGCAGCGGACGCTGTCCGATGAGGGTTTCGCGGCTCTGCAATGGTCGTCTCTGTCGAGTGCCGCAAGCGCCGTGGCGAAAATGTCGGCGCGAATTGCCGCCGGGAGCGGTGTGCTGAGCTCCATGGTGCGCCAACAGCAGGACTTGACGTCGGAACTGACGGCGCTCGACAAATCGCTGCTAGCCGCCATCGCCAGCCCCCCTGCGGCGCGGAGCAAGCAAGGCGAGGCGGATTTACGCAAACGCGCCGACACGGTGCGGTCGCAGATCGCCGATCTCGACCGGAAGCTTTCGTCCATGTTTCCGGACTTCGCGGCGGTCGCAAATCCGGAGCCGCGCAGCATTGCCGAGGTCCGCAAGGCACTCCGCCCGAAAGAGATGCTTTACGCCATCGCTTCGATGCGCGGCGGCAGCTTCGCCTGGGTGATTACGCAGGACACGGAACGCTGGATTCGAATCGATCGCACCGGTCCGGAGATCGAGGACGATGTCGCGGCGCTGCGTTGCGGGCTGGACGCCGCCGCCTGGATCGGCGCCAAGAGCCGCTGCCCCAGCTGACCGGCACGACTTATGGCGAGGCGGATTTCGCCGCAGGCAAACTGCCACCGTTCGACCTCGACCGGGCCTATCGTCTGTATCAGACGCTGTTCGGACAGGTTGAAGCGCTGATCCACGACCACCACCTCATCGTCGTGCCGACGGGAGCGCTGACACAATTGCCGCTCCAGGTGCTGATCACGGAAAAGCCGTCTCGGGGCGCCTCGGAGGCGGATCGCCACAGGCAGGCGGCCTGGCTGGCGCGGCGAACGCCAATCACCGTTTTGCCCGCCATCGGCTCGCTCGAGGCGCTCCGCAAATACGGTACGGCGAGCGCCGCTTCACAACCCTATATCGGTTTCGGCAATCCGTTGCTCTCCGGACCCGATATGCGCTATGCACCGCTGGCCGCGTTGGCGCGGTCCAGGCAGGAATGCGCCGCTCCGTCTGGGCCGAAAAGCGCCGCATATCCGCAGCTTCGCGGTTCGGCCGGCCGCATGGTGACATCTGACGGCCTGGCCGATCTTGCATTTCTCCGCACGCAGCCACCTTTGCCGGAGACGGCCGACGAGCTTTGCGCGGTCGCTCGTGACCTGAATGCCGGTGCTAATGCCGTCCAGCTCGGACGCCATGCGGCTGAAGCCGAGGTCAAGCGTCTCAGCAAGGATGGCGCGCTGGCGCGCTACCGGGTGCTGCATTTCGCCACCCACGGCGCGATGGTCGGCGAAGTCATCGGCGCGTCGGAGCCGGGGCTCGTCCTGACCCCACCGGAAAAGGCCACCAGCACCGATGACGGCTATCTCTCCGCCAGCGAGATCGCTTTGCTCAGGCTCGACGCCGACCTCGTCATCCTCTCGGCCTGCAATACGGCAGCGGGCGGCGCGGAAGGGTCGGAGACGCTTTCCGGATTGGCGCGGTCGTTCTTCTATGCCGGCGCGCGCGCCTTGTTCGTTTCCCATTGGGCCGTCAATTCGGCGGCGACGGTCAAACTGATCACCAAGGCGCTCGCGGCGATGGCGGCCGACCCGAAGATCGGCCCCGCCGAAGCGCTGCGCGGCTCCATATCGGCACTCATTGTGCGGGGCAGCGACGCCGAAATCCCACCCGGCCAATTGGGCGCCGTTCGTCGTCGTCGGTGGGGCGGCGAGGCAGCCGTAACGCGGTAGTTCCACCGCCAACAATTCAATTGCCCCCGAAGCACGCGCGGATTCCACTTTTCCTGATCGCGCTCTAACGGGGCGCACGAAGCGCTACTCCGTCAAGCCAAGCTTCGCCTTCTTGAACGCCTCGCGCAAATCCTCGAGCTCCTCGCAGCCTTTTGGGCAGAGCGCCTCCAGCCTGCGCAGATTGGACCGCGCCTTATCGCGCTCTCCCGTTTTCAGAAAAAGCTCACCCGAATATTCAAGCGCGCCTCGATGATTGGGATCGAGATCGAGCGCCTTCCCGTAATAGCTGCGCGCCTTCTCATAATCGCCTGATTTCCGGAGGCTGAACGCCAGCAGATTATAGACGTCGGCGTTGATGTGCTTGTCGCTCAGGACCTGCAGTTCGGTGATGGCGGACGGCCAATCCTTAGCTTTTATCTTGGCGCGCGCCGATGTCAGGTCGGGCGTGCCCATGGAGGGCACCGTGTCCATTGCGTGCGCCGTTTGGACGCTCGCGGCGCAAACAAGGACCAGCCAAATCAAGGTTTTCAGCGGAGTCATGTTTAACGTCATGGGCAGCCCCCCGGCCTTCGAGCATGATACGCAAAGCACGTCCCCGCGAGCAGGGATGGTGCCGGAGTTTGCGGCAAGGATCGTGCTCATGCAAAGGGATAGAGCCTCGTTCCGATTCGAACGGAACCGATCAGCCGCTATGAATTGGAAGCGGTGTCTAAATTCACCGGCGCCAGCACGGCCGAAACCAGGCTTACGAGATCTGATTGCCGGCGCACTTCGGTCTTCTCGAAAATGCTTTTCAGCTGATTTCTGACGGTGTTTTGCGACAGGCTTTTCAGGGCTGCATATTGGTTGGGGCTGAGCCCCTGAACAAGGCAAGTCAACAAGCGTGATTCGGCGGGCGTCAGCTTGAACAGATCGGCAAGCACGTTTCTCCCGATCTCCTTCTGCGCCTTTTCCGTGACCATCACGCTGGTGACATTGGTCACTCCGCGGGCCTTGGACGGCACGTTGTGGTCCGGCGGGAAGGCCAGCATGGACACCCATGCGAACATGCTGGAGCGGCGCTCATCCGAATCAACGGAAATCGGCCGAATCGTTCCCTTGAGACCGCCTTGCCGCAATGCATTGATGTTCTCGCTCAGCTTTTTATCCGCCGGCGCATACGCGGCGCGAAGTGCACCCTGGCCATCAATATGGAACGCTCGTCCCTCGCCGATGAGCCCCGACGCCTTGGTGTTGGAAAACATCGGCTTTCGCTGATCGTTCAGGACAAAAATGCCGAAATTCATTGTATCGAGCAACGCGTTCAGAATTGCGCAATCGGAGCAAATCATCATCTTGAACCTCGGACGGAGCCGGCTGCCGTTCAATATGTCGATATAAATTAGTATTAATACGTAAAAAGAACTTATCCAGATCAGTTCTATTACTATATTCGATTAAATTTGTCCATTTTGCGGGCATTGCCCCGCACCAACTTTCTCAGCAAATCCATAGCAGGACTGCGTCTCTGCAGCATCACCTGTGGCGCTGTCGCATCATAGTGTCGCGTAATAGGTAAAATTTAGCTCAAATTGGTCATGCGCCGCCGTCTTGGATGTAACAATTTCGGCGGGCCAGCTTTGCAGTCGGACATTGCGAGCCAGCGCCCGAGGGACTTCGAAATGAGTATTGGTGAGGACATGCCGAAGAATGCCGGAATATTTGTGGCACTTGTGCTGATTGGGACAACCGCTCCCGTGCATGCCCAAGATATCGCCTATTCGCCAATCAATCCGTCTTTCGGCGGCAGCCCCTTTAACTCCAGCCATCTGCTGGGTATCGCCGGGGCACAGAAGCCGGAAAAAGCCAGGGCCTCGAGCGCCGAGTCGGCGCCGAGCGAGCTGTTTCTTCGCCAATTGCAAAGCCGGTTGCTTTCGGCACTCGCCGGGCAGGTCACAGACTCGATTTTTGGAGATAATCCGCAAGATCACGGCACGATCAGTTTCGGCAATCAGCTTGTCACCTTCGAGCGTGGTCTCGACACCGTCACTTTGACGGTGGTGGATCTGGCGGCCGGGACGACGACTGAGATCGAGATTCCGATCCTTCAGAATTAGTACATTTTAAAATTTTCCTAAATTTATTTATTGCGAATGGGGAATGGCGTGCGGCCTTTGCTTTCTACAGCTTTCGTCGGGATATCGATTTCGCTCTCGGCCTGCGCGACCCCACAAGAGGGCACGTTCGCCCCGGTGTTGAACCCCGTGACCGTGACCAACAAGTCGCTGCGCGATTTGCCGCCGGCGCAAAATCGGGTCGCGGTGGCCGTCTATGATTATGCCGACCAGACCGGGCAGTTCAAAGCCGGCGAGACGTTTCAGACGCTGTCCAAGGCCGTGACACAGGGCGCCGCCGCAATTTTGGTGAAAGCGTTGCAGGACGCCGGCAACCGGCATTGGTTCACCGTGATCGAACGCCAGCAGCTGAATAATCTCTTGAAGGAGCGGCAGATCATCAAGGAAATGCGCCGCACCTATCTTGGTGAGCAGACCGTCAATCCGCAGGCGCTGCCGCCGCTGCTGTTCGCCGGCGTGCTGCTCGAAGGCGGCATTATCGGCTACGACACCAACACGCTGACCGGCGGCGCGGGCGCGCGTTATCTGGCGATCGGCGGCGACGTGAAATACCGGCAGGACACGGTGACGGTCTATCTGCGCGCCGTCAGCACGAAGACCGGCGAAGTGCTGGTCAACGTCACCGCGCACAAGACCATCGCGTCGTTCGGCATCCATGGCGATGCGTTCAAATTCGTCGCCTTCGACAAGCTGCTGGAGACCGAGGCCGGCATCACCAAGAACGAGCCCGACCAGCTTGCGGTGCAGCAGGCGATCGAGAAGGCGGTCTATGCGCTGATCATGGAAGGCACGGAAGCGGGGCTTTGGGCCTTCGCACGACCAGCACGCGCAGAAGGGGCTGCTCGGGGCCTATCGCGCGGAAAAGGCGGACGCCGGATATGAGGACGCGGCAGCGGAGAAGCCGAAAGGCTGGATGGACAGCATTTTCGGCGGCGAGCCGACCTCGGCAACCGTCGTCGCAAGCAAATCAAAACGCATTGCGAGCGGCGAAAACAGAGACGCGGCAAACGGCGCAGAAGACCGGCGCCGCTCTCGCCGCCCCTTGGCAAGCGCAAACAGCCGACACCGTCGATGCGGCCGAGAGCGGCAAAGCCAGTGCCGGCACGAAGAAACAATAAGGCGAGCTATTAGATGATGCATCGCCTGGAAGAGATCTTTGCCCCGAATGGCAAGGAAGGGAAGCACAGACCGCCAGATTGGAACCCTGCGGACCGTGCCTCCTCAATATGGCTCAAATAAGGGGCCGTACACGGTCCTTATTGGGGTAGGTAATAAACCATATTTGTGAAGGTAATCACATGAAAAATCTTTTTGCAACGGCGGCTTCGATTTTTGTTCTTGGTTTTGCGGTGCCTGCGATGGCTCAGAGCAATACATCGGCCGTTAATCAGCTTGGCTCGGGCCAGAATGCGGATGTTGATCAGATCGGCACTGCAGCGAACAACGATTTAGTAGTCAAGCAGGGTCTCAACATCGGCGGCAGCTCGTTCAACGATGCCGACATCAATCAGGCCGGCACGGTCAACATCGAAAATTTCTCCAAGCTGTTCCAGGACGGCTACTACAACACGGGCAAGGTCGAACAGGGTGGCAACGGAACTGGCGGCGACTACAATAATTCCTATGCAGTACAGACTGGTACGCTCAACGAACTTAAGGTCTTCCAAGGTGATCTTGCGACCAACAATAATTCGTTCATCGACCAAAACGGAGATTACAACAAATCAACAGTAAGACAGGGTGGCGGCGAAGGCGGCAACCTCGTCAATCTCTCCACTATTGACCAGGATGGTTATGATAACCATGCGACGGTGGAGCAGGGTGGTGCTAACACCGTTGCAAACACCTCCACAGTGATCCAACAGAGCTTCGGTTATCCTGGGAACACCGCGACCGTCAATCAGCACTGAAATCTCGTGAGAGGCCGGTAATTGCCGGCCTCTCAAATTGCCTAATGCATCGGAAGGAGCGGAACGGACAATGTCAGCGGGGACCTATTGCGGAATTTTATTCGGCAGTGCTGCTCTCGACGGCGACGGCATATGCTACAGAACCGTCGCTGTCCCAAGTTGATTTGGAGACGGAAAACCAGGTGTTCATCAACCAGATCGGCGAAGCGCAGAGCGCCACCATCGAACAAACCAACATCCATGGCGGCCTGCTCAACGGCTCGATCCAGCAGAACGGCATCGGCAACAACGCTACCATGTCGCTGGAAGGCGGCGACCTCTCCGGCAGCATCATCCAAAGCGGCAACGACAATCAGGCCACCCTCGAAATCCGCGACGAGCACAATCGCGGCGCGATCGAGCAATATGGCGACGGCAATTCCGCCGGATTGCGGATCGACGGCTACGGC
Organism: uncultured Alphaproteobacteria bacterium; assembly: GCA_963731855.1. GTDB lineage: Bacteria > Pseudomonadota > Alphaproteobacteria > Rhizobiales > Rhodomicrobiaceae > R-RK-3. The sequence goes on from CAVSXH010000017.1 coordinate 102,991, forward strand.
AAGGACGTGACGCTCATCCAGCAGGGCAACGGTCATGCATATGCCGGCCCGATCAGGATCGGCGGCGACGCGGCCGGCGGGCAGCCGATCACGATCCGGCAACATTGACATGCGCGGCGCGCGGGCCTTCAAGCGGACATCGGCAAAGCCCATCGTGAGGCGGCGGACTGGCATCTGCTCGCCGTCGCTGCCGGTTTGAGTGCTCGCTCTGCCCTTTCCGTCTCCGGCGAACCTGCGCCGCGGCCGCTCGTAAAGCAGCTCAGTGCGTCCTTCTATGCAAAGGATCACTGCGACGGCCGGCAGCGTCGCGCAGCGCCATCGCGCGCCGGAGGAAACGCGCAAGTCCCTGGCCGCGCGCCAAGTCAGGCACATGGTCACCCTGGCGCAATTGGCCAGCGTGGGGCGGATCAAGCGTAGCCGGCATACATCGCTGCGCGCCGATCGCCGTCCCGCCTTCAGCCACGTGGTCGACGTCGATCAGCTCCTGCGAGTGCCAGCGAGCGCGACGCGGACCGCGATGATCATTGGGCTGCGGCAAGAGCGCTCGGCATTCCGATCATTTCCGGCGTGCCGCCCATCGTCATTGTCACGCCGCCTCAGCGGGAGAAGCATCCCCTGGACGCGGCCGCTCGACGTCGATCACGTTGAAGTTAGCCCCGCGCAGGCTTCTACGAGTAGGAAAGATCATGCGGATCACGGTATTCTTAAATCACTCATCGCAGTTTTTTCAATATTGGCGGGCAGTGGCCATGAGCACGAACGCGGCTTCGGCCGGAGAGGTGATCGGCTGGATGGAGATCAAGGCGGTAGACCGGCAGATCGCCGTAACCGCGCGCGCCTATGCGCCGGATGAGGCCAAGATCGAGTATGAGCTTAAAATCGAGCGCGTCGGCCGTTCCGGCAAAACCGCAACCAAGCAGCGCGGCAAAGCCGATATGAACCCGGGCCAAACCGCCCAACTCAGCACGACTCGGTCAACATCGTTTCGGGCGACCAATTGGCGATTCTGCTGACGATCTTCAGCGGCGGACAAGTGGTCGCCACCAACGCGCTGCATGTCGGTCCGCGTTAGCCACCCGCGCCACTGGCTGCGCCGATGTCGCATGGTTTGTCTCAGCCGGATCCGCCTGCATTGGCCCGCTTGGGGGCCCCGGGTGGCCCATCCAAGCGCCTGGAAGCGGCCCGATGCACCAGCTATCCGGTTAGCCACCCGGGGCCCACGGCTAAGTGGGCCAACCCAGCGGCGCGGATGCGCCGATGAAGCAAAAACACTTACCCCAACTATCGCAGGGCCAGAAGCAGCCCCGCCATCAGCCGCGCACGTTCAGCAAGGCTGTCGACCTCGATATATTCGCCGAGCGTATGATAGCCCGCGCCGCGCAGGCCGAGGCCATCCAGCGTCGGAATGCCGGCGGCGCCGGTGAAATTGCCGTCCGACCCTCCGCCCGTGCTGCCATGCGGCAGCTCGAAGCCCAGCGACGCCGCAATGCCGCGCGCCGTCTCGTAAAGCTGCATGGTTCCAGCGCTCGGCTCCCATACCGGGCGCACGACGCTCAAATCGACCTGGAAGCCCACGCCGTCGTCTTCGCGATGGCTGAGCGCGAGCATCCGCTGAACGCCGGCATCGAGATCGGGCTGGCGTTTCGCCATGCTCAGCGCCTGTGCGCGGCATTCGGTCGAGACACAATTCACCCATTGCCCGCCATGCACGACGCCGACGCTGAAGGTGCAATCCTCGCGCCGTCATCGCCTCGATGGCGAGAATTTGCCTCGCCATTTCGCGGATCGCCGAGCGGCCTTCCTTCAGCGCCGCCCCCGCATGGCTGGCGCGGCCCGTCGCGGTGAGATTGAAGCGCGCGATGGCGTAGCGTCCGGTGGTGACGCCATTGCCCGCATGGGCCGGTTCCGGCACCAGGATGTATTTGTGGCGCCTCGCCTCGGCGAGGATCAGGTCGCGCGTGCCCGGACTGCCGATTTCCTCGTCGCAGGTGAGCAGCACATGGACCGGCAAGGGCGTCGCCGCACCCGCCTGCTTGAGCGCCGCCACAGCCTGCAGCGCGGCGAAGGTGCCGCCCTTCATGTCGAGGATGGCGGGGCCATAGCAGCGCCCGCCATCGCGGCGGAACGGCAGCTTTTCCAGCGTGCCCACAGGATGCACCGTATCCATATGCGCCATGATCAGGATGCCCGGTTCGCCGCTCCGCTCATGCGGGAAGGCGGCGCGGGCGCAATCGCCCAGGCCCGGCGGGACCGGCGATCGGCTCGACGCCGGCGCCCATCGCGCGCAGATCGTCGGAGGCGAGCGCAACCATCCGGCTGACGGCGGCCGGATCATAGGTGGGGCTTTCGCATTCCACCCAGCGCTTCAGCCCGGCGAGCATGGTGTCGGTGTCGAAGGGGAGGCTTTTCAGGTCCATGACGCGATCTTCCTGATGATTGTGCAACAAACTCCGGCTCGTCGCCTCGGTTCGGATCGATGCACTGGCGTATTCAGGCGGCCTGAAGCCGCTTCTCGGCGATGCGCGCCAGGATGCTGGCGCCGACCGGCAGAATGGCGTCGTCGAGGATGAAGCCGGGATTGTGCAGCGGCACATTGCCGCCATGGCCGACCCAGCAATAGCAGCCCGGCACGGCATGCAGCATGTCGGCGAAATCCTCGCTGCCCATCAGCAGCTTGGTATCGGTCAGCACATTCTCGTCGCCGACGATCTCGCGGCAGGCATCCGCCATCGCGGCAGCTTCGGCGACGCTGTTTTCCAGCACCGAGAAGGTATTGCGCAGGTCGAGGTCGATCTCGACCTCGAAGGCGGCGGCGATCCCGGCGGCGACGGTGCGCATGCGGTGGCGGATCACCTCGGCGATCTCGTCCGAAAAGGTGCGCATGGTGCCGCAGAGGACCGCTTCCTCGGGAATGACGTTATAGGCCGAGCCTGCGTGCAGCTGCGTCACGGAAACCACCGCCGCCTGCGTCGGATCGGTGTTGCGGCTGACGATGCTTTGCAACGCCTGCACGAGCGCCGAGGCCACGACGATCGGGTCGCGTCCGACCTGCGGCATCGCGGCGTGGCTGCCGCTCCCCCTGATGCGGATGTCGAAGAAATCGGCGCCCGCCATCGCTTTGCCGGGGAAGACGCGGACTTGCCCCGCATCGGTGAAGGGCGAGTTGTGCAGGGCGTAGATTTCGTCGCAGGGGAAACGCTCGAACAGCCTGTCGGCGAGCATGGCGCGCGCGCCGCCCAGACCTTCCTCGGCCGGCTGGAAAATGAAGACGGCCGTTCCGGTGAAATTGCGGTGCTCCGCGAGATAGCGGGCCGCGCCGAGCAGCATGGTCGTATGGCCGTCATGGCCGCAGCCATGGAAGCGTCCGGGAATGGTGGAGCGATAAGGCAGGTTGGTCATCTCGTCCATCGGCAGCGCGTCCATGTCGGCGCGCAGGCCGATGCGCCGCCCTTCGCCGCCCGTGCCGCGCAGAATGCCGACGACACCGGTCTTGCCGATGCCGCGATGCGTTTCGATCCCCCAGCCTTGCAGCTTCTCGGCGACGATGCCGGAGGTGCGCACTTCCTCGAAGCCGATTTCGGGATGGGCGTGAATATCGTGGCGGATGGCGGTCAGTTCTTCGGCATAGGCTTCGATGGGGGCGAGTGCGGGCATGGATCGGTCCTGTTTTGGGGTCGAATATCAGCTTAGAGAATTTTTGCTGAGTGGCCAGCGCCTCCGCCGATGGTTGGCTCGCTTCGGGTCCCGGGGGAAAACGGGGACCCCTCGGACGATGTCGGCCGCGATCGCTGCCTCTCAGTTAACCAAACACTCTCCCGCCCGGCGACAAGCGCATCCCTGGCCTGAGGCGCTTCCACGGCAATGCGGCCGGATCGACGGGCATTGGCCCTGGCGCGGCGCAGACCAGGATCGCCTCGGCGATCGGCTCGAAATCGGCGCGGAAATGGACCGAGCTCTTGTTGACCAGAATAGCTGCGTCACGCGGCTCGATACCAACAAAGCGATACATTTCCTGATCGGCCATCTGCGTTTTCCGCGAGGCGAGCACGATCCGCACGCCTTCGATGCGAAGGCATGCCGAGGGGCCAAGATTGATCCGGCTGCCGCCATAGAATGGGCCGGATGCGGTCAGGCAGCCGTCTGAGAGGGCTTCGACAAAGAACTCGCCTTCGAACGGGGTATCGCCGGGAATGTTCGATTTTCCGCCAAGCGCCGAGATTGACGACCGCACCGATGCCGGCTCGATGGGCAGCCATTGCCGCGTCGCGGTCCACGATGAGGCCGATGGCGGCGCGTTCCGCTCCGTTGGCGACCAGCGCGCGCAGCATTCCCGTGGTGTCGGAGTTGCCGCCGGCGCCGGGATTGTCCTGCGTATCGGCGATGATGACCGGCCGCGCTGCGCCCGCCGCCGCTATCGCCATGGCGCGCTGGACGCCCTCGTCAGGTGACAGCACTTCGCCCGCGAAGGCCATCTCCTGGTCCGCGACCATGGTCGCGAAGCGGTCTGCGGCATGATCGGCCTCGGACTGGCTGCGGCCATAGGCGATGACCGAGGGGCCGCAATCGGGGAAATCCGCAGCCGGAAAGCCGGGCAGGAAAGACAGCGTCGGTATCGCCTCGTCCTCCAACGCGGCAAGCTCGGCATAGAGGCTGCGGCACGGCTCCATGTCCGTCGACTGCCAGGCGATGGGGATCAGGAACCGCAATTGGCGGAACGCCTTGGCGTAGCGCTCGCCGCCAAGCAGCATGCCGAGATGGGCGGCGCAGCGGCGGCCAGTTTCCGCCATGTCGACATGCGGATAGGTGCGATAGGCGATCAGACAATCGGCCTTTTCCACCATCAGCGGCGTGACGTTGCCGTGCAGATCGAGGCTGGCGATCAGCGGCACACTGGGGCCGACGACATCGCGGATGCGCGCCAGGATTTCGCCCTCGCCGTCATCGAGATGCTCGCAGACCATCGCGCCGTGCAGATCGATATAGACGGCATCGAGTTGGCCCGCGCGTTTCAGCCGCATCGATAATGCGCCCGGCGATGCGCTCATAGGCGTCCTCGGTGACATGCGCGGACGGGCTGGCGGCCGCCCAAAGCGTCGGGACCAGATCCCAGCCCGCCGCCTGGCCGGCCTCGATGAAGCCGCCAAGGCCGACATTTACATTGCGGACGGCGGTAAACAGCGCCTCGCCCTCAGTCAGCGGCGGCCACCCGCCGCCTTCCTCGAAGGTTGTCATATTCAGCCTTGGATGGCGCGAAGGTATTGGTCTCGTGCAGAAATCCACCGATGGCGATACGGGGGCGCATGGGCGATGAATGGTCCTTCGACTATGTGGCGGCGGGGTTTGCGTCGGGCGTTAGCGGGCGGAAATTGGCGAAATCCCAGTCCCGCCCCGGAGCTGCGTCGATGAGCGCTCGCGTATAGATCTGCGTCGGTTGCCGCAGTACCTTTTCCGCCGGTCCATACTCCACGATCCGCCCCTTCTGCATCACGGCGACATCATCGCAGATCTGCGCCGCGACTCGCAAATCATGCGTGATGAACAGGATCGCGATGCCCAGCCGCACTTGCAACGCGCCGAGCAGCGCCAGCACTTGCGCCTGTACCGAGACGTCGAGCGCCGACACCGCCTCGTCCGCCACAAGCACTTCCGGTTCGATGGCGAGCGCCCGCGCGATGGCGATGCGCTGCCGCTGGCCGCCGGAGAACTGATGCGGATAGCGGGCGGCAGCGTCGGCGGGCAGGCCGACGAGTTCGAGCAGCTCGCGCGCCTTGACGAGGGCAGCCTTATGCGGCGTGCCGAAATTCACCGGCCCCTCGGCGATGCTTTCGCCCACCGTAACGCGCGGATTGAGCGAACGGTAAGGGTCCTGAAACACCATCTGGATGTGCCGGCGGTGCGGACGCAGCGCTCCCCGGGAGAGGCCGGAAATCTCCTCGCCGCGCACACGGATACCGCCCGATGTCGGCTCGATCAGCCGCGTCACGCAGCGCGCGACGGTCGACTTGCCCGAGCCGCTCTCGCCGACGATACCGAGCGTGCGCCCGCGCTTCAGCGTGAAGCTCACATCCTCGGCGGCGACTGTCGAACGGGCGCGGCGGAACATGGTGCCCTCGCTATAGGTCTTGCCGAGTTCGGTCGTCTGCAGAACGATTTCGGAGCTATCGGCCGATCGAACCTGACGCGGTATCAGGCTCGGCACCGCCATGAGCAAGTCGCGCGTATAGTCGCGCTTCGGGTGCCGCAGAATTTCGCCGGTCATGTCCGTCTCGACGATGCGGCCGTTGTGCATGACGCAGACGCGGTCAGCGATGTCGGCGACGACACCCATATCATGGGTGACGAACAGCACCGACGTGCCGTGCCGCTCCTGCAATTCGCGGATCAGCTTCAGAATCTGTTTCTGCGTCGTCACGTCGAGCGCCGTGGTCGGCTCATCGGCGATCAGCAGTTTCGGCTCCAGGATCAGCGCCATGGCGATCATGATGCGCTGGCGCTGGCCTCCGGAGAGCTGGTGCGGATAGGCGTCGTAAATACGCTCGATGTCAGTGAGCTGCACCTCGGCGAGCATATCCAGCACGCGCATCCGCTGCTGGCGCGGCGATACGCTGATATGCGCTTCGAGCACCTCCTGGATCTGGCGGCCGACGGTCAGCACCGGGTTGAGCGCCGTCATCGGCTCCTGGAAGATCATCGCCAGGCGGCTGGCGCGCAGCGCGCGCATGCGGTTCGCCGACGCAACCAGCAGGTCCTCGCCGCCCAGCAATATGCGGCCCGAAGCCGCGCGAAGCTCGCCTTTCGGCAGGAGGCCCATGATCGACAGGGCGGTCACCGATTTGCCCGACCCGCTCTCTCCGACCAGGCACAGCGTCTCCCCCGTGCCGATGCTGAAGGAATTGCCCTTCAGGATCGGCAGGGCCGGTGCGCCGGTGGTCTCCACGACCAGGTCCTCGACCCGCAGAATATCACCCTCGATTCCCACCAGAATGTCCTCAGATTCTGCCGGCATTCTGCCGGGTTCTGCCGAGAGTTTTCCGTTCATGGGGTGGTCCGCCGCTTGAGGCGCGGATCGAGCATGTCGCGCGCCGCATCGCCGAGGAGGTTGATGGATAGGATGCATAGGGAGAGCATCAGGCCCGGCCAGAAGATCAGCGACGGCTTGATCTGGAAATAAATGCGCCCCTCCGACATCACATTGCCCCAGCTCGGCGTTTCCGTGCCCAGCCCCGCGCCGAGGAACGACAGGATCGCCTCGATCAGGATCGCCGAGGCGCAGATATAGGTGCCCTGCACGATCAGGGGCGCGAGCGTATTGGGCATCAGGTGCCGCCACATGATTTTCGGCATGGGCGTGCCCAGCGCGATGGCGGCTTCGACATAAGGCTCCTCGCGTGCCGACAGCACCACCGAACGCACCAGCCGGACGATGCGCGGCACTTCGGGAATGGTGATGGCGACCATCATCGTCCACAAGCCGGAGCCGGAGAGCGAGACGATCGCAATAGCCAGCAGCAGACTGGGGATCGCCATGAGCCCATCCATGATCCGCATGAGGATGGCGTCGAGCACGCGGAAGAAGCCGGCGGCCAGGCCAAGCGGCAAGCCGATGGCGATGCTGATCAGCGCCACGCCCACGCCGACGATCAGCGAGACGCGGGCACCGTAGATGACCCGCGAGAACAGATCGCGGCCGAAGGCATCCGTGCCCAGCAGGTAAACGTCGCTGGGCGGTTTCAGCCGCGCCGAGGGGAGCATGCTGAGCGGATCGTGCGGTGCGATGAAGGGCGCAAAGATCGCCATGGCGAGGAATGCCACGAGGAAAAGGCCCGCGATGACCGGCACGATGCGCCAACGGCCGAGGCCGAGCGGCGGAAGCAGCCGCCAGCGCGCGGCAAGGTCATCGTCCCGGGCGTTGATGGCCATCAGTAGCGGATCCTCGGATCGAGAAAGACATAGGAGAGGTCGATCAGCAGGTTGACCAGCACATAAAGCCCACTGGTCAAGAGGATGAGGCCCTGGATGACCGGATAGTCACGCGCGAGGATCGCGTCGACCGTCAGCCGCCCGAGGCCTGGAATGTTGAACACGCTCTCCGTGACGACGACGCCGGAGATCGTCAGCGCGAAGCCGGTGCCGATGACGGTGAGGATCGGGATCGCGGCATTGCGCAGCGCATGGCGGAACAGCACGATTTTTTCGGTCAGCCCTTTGGCGCGGGCCGTGCGCACATAATCTTCGCTGAGCACATCCAGCATGCTGGCGCGCGTCATGCGGGCGATGAGCGCAATGTAGATGGTCGCGACCGTCAGTGCCGGCAGCAGCGCGCGCTCCAGGAACGGCCAGAGGCCGGCGGAAATGCTGCGGAAGCCTTGCACCGGAAACAGCTTCAGGTCGATGGCGAAAATCTGGATGAAAATATAGCCGACAACGAAGACCGGCAGCGAGAAGCCCAGCACCGACGCCGCCATGACGGCATTGTCCAGCCAGCCGCGATGCCGCCACGCCGCGATGACGCCCAGCGGTACCGCGATCAGCACCGAGAGGGTGATGGCGAGCAGCGCCAGGCTGATCGTCGGCTCCAGCCGCTGCGCGATCAGCGTCGTGACCGGCGTGCCCGAAATCAGCGATGTGCCGAGATTGCCGCTGAGAAGCTGGCCGACCCAGGTGACGAACTGCACCGCGATCGGCTGATTGAGGCCGAGCGAATTGCGGATGCGATCAAGCTGCTCCGGCGTTGCCATGTCGCCGGCGATGATCGCCGCCGGGTCGCCGGGGGTCAGCCGCAACAGCAAGAACACGAACAACGCCACCACGGCCATGACCGGGATCGCGGCGAGGACGCGGCGGACAATATATCCAAGCATGCTTGGTCTCACCTCTCCGTCGTCCCGGACGGCCTTAGGCCGATCCGGGATCCAGCGTCATTCACGGGGATCGCCCCATGTGCGGCAGATGGGCCCGGCTCAAGGCCGGGGCGACGTGATCGTCAGTTTTTGATCTCGACGTTCCAGAACAGCGGCACCGGCGAATAGAGCACGCCCGTCACCTTCTTGTTCCATGCCGAAGGAAGCAGATATTGGCCCAGCGGAATGTAGTTGCCGACGTCGTACGCATGCTTCTGGATGCGCTCGGCGACGGCCTTGCGCTCGCCGTCGGACTTGGCCTTGCCGAATTCGACGCGCATCTTCTCCAATTCCGGGTCGTCCGGCCAGCCGAACCACGCGCCGGTCTTGCCGCGCCCGTTCAGCATCGGATTGCCGATCGGATTCCACACCTCCGGGATCACCCAATTGGTGAAGAACATGTTCCATCCGCCTTCGGAGGGAGGCTTCTGGCTGGCGCGGCGGGTGACCAAGGTCTGCCAGTCCATCGGCTGCAAATCGACCGCGAAACCGGCATTTCTGAGAGCCTGGGTCGCCACCACGGGCTGGGTCGCGAGCGTCGTCACGTCCGTCGCGTGCATGATCACGACCGGCTTGCCGTCATAGCCGGCTTCCTTGAGCAGCGCCTTGGCCGCTTCCGGATTGCTGGCGGTCAGCAGCCCGTCGGCACCCGCCTTGGTCTCCAGGGGCGAGCCGCAGCCATACATCGAGACGCAGACCCGCGAATATTTGTCGGTGCCGATCAGCGCCGCCAGAATGTCATTCTGGTTGAGCGCGAGAAGCGCCGCACGGCGCACTTTCGGATTGTCGAAGGGCGGATGCAGCCAGTTCATCCGGCCCATGGTCTGCTGCCCGAGCTTGTTGAACACGTCGATGACGACATCGCTATTGGCGGCCATCAGCGGCAACAGGTCGATCGGCGGCTGCTCGATGTAATCGATTTCGCCGGAATTCAGCGCGTTCACCGCAGTCTGCGCATCCGGCATCGTCACCCATTCGACGCGGTCCAGCTTGGCGACCTTGCCGCCGGAGGTGACGCTCGCCGGTTCGGAGCGCGGCACATAGTCGGTATTCCGCTCATAGACGATCTTCACGCCGGGCTGAAATTCGGCCGCCACGAATTTGAACGGACCGGAGCCGACATGTTCCTCGATGGCCTTGTCGGGCGGCGTTTCGGCGACCCGTTTCGTCATCATGAAAGCGGGGATGGCGGAGGGCTTGGAAATCAATTCCAGCACGTAGGAGAACGGCTCCTTCAGCTTCAGCGTGATGGTCTTCGCATCGGTCGCCTCAAGGCTGGCCGTGTAGTCCATCAGCATCTGGCCGCCGCCATCCTTCTTCGCCCAGCGTTTGAGCGAGGCGACGCAATCCTCCGCCGTCACGGCCGCGCCATCGTGCCATTTCAGCCCGTCGCGCAGCGTGAAAGTGTAGGTCAGGCCATCCTCGGATATCTTCCAGTCGGCCATTTGCGGCTTCGGCTTGTAGGTTTCGTCGATGCCGAGCAGGGTGTCGTAAATCATGTATGAGTGGTTGCGCGTGATGTGCGCCGTCGTGATCACCGGATCGAGAACGCGTATGCCGGAATGCATCACCGCTTTCAGGGTGCGCGGTTCCGCCGATGCGCCGAAACCGGCGAGGCTCAACAGCGCAGCGGCGACAAACACCGTGCTGAACACGCGAGCCTTGCGCGGCCGCGGGGTGTTACGAGCAACTCGGATTCCTCTTATCATGGGATCTCCTGCGAGAATTCGAAAGACCGGCGTCGCCGAAGCGACGGTGCGTGCATCCTCCGCCCATTGCGCCGGCACTCCTGCCCTATGCAAAAAGCGAGCCTAATTTCGGGCTAGGCACGTGCATTGAGCCTATGCGTCAGCGCCAAGGAACGGAAGCACGATGTTGCACGAAGTCGTTATTGGTAACCAATTGGATTGCGATCGGTGCGCCGACGAACATCGTCAGTCACAAGAAGCCCTGCAGGCATGCTTGAGCCGCTCTGGGATCACTCAGCAGCCCAAAACTGCGGGTCTGCACACTCTTATGCAAAAGCGGGCTTATTGAGGCTTGCATTTCCGCGACGAAGCCGGGGCGACTTCGCTGGAAAATCTTCTGGAGCGGGATCGGTTGAAGTGGAAGCATCGAAGCCGGGAGGCCCGCTCTCAATTCTTTACTGGTCGCGCGATCGGGCGGAAAACCGGATTCCACTTTTCCTGATCGCGCTCTAGACGCTCGTCTTTTTCGGTATGCCCTATTAAGGTAGCGGCATCGAATAACAAACGCTGGCCGCTCGCGCCGATGACCGGAACCGGCGGCGCAAAAGCGACCCTAGGTGAGGCGGGAGGACTATGATGTTGCCATTCAAACGGACATTAGCGGCAGGCATGTTTGCCGCTCTGGGAATGATGGGTTTTGCGGCCGGCGCTTTCGCTCAGGCCGAGCTGAAGATCATTGCTCCCGCCGCGCCCGGCGGCGGCTGGGATCAGACGGCGCGCGCCATGCAGGCGGCGCTGACCGCAAGCGGCGCCGCCAAGAGCGCGCAGGTAGTGAACGTGCCCGGCGCCGGCGGCACGGTCGGCCTTGCGCAATTCGTCAATAGCGCCAAGGGCGACGGCTCTCAGCTGCTGGTCAACGGGTTGGTGATGGTCGGTGCCATCCTCACCAACAAGGCGCCCGTCACGCTTGACATGGTGACGCCGATTGCCCGGCTCACGGGCGAGTATCTGGCGGTCGTCGTGCCGGCGAACTCGCCCATCAAGGACGCCAAGGAACTCGCGGCGGCCTTGAAAGCGGACCCGGCGAAGGTCACCTTCGCGGGCGGTTCGGCCGGCGGCGTCGACCACATGTTCGCCGGACTGTTCGCCAAGGCTGTCGGCGCCGACACAACCAAGATCAATTACATTCCGTTTTCCGGCGGCGGCGAGGCGCTGGCGGCGATCCTCGGCGGCAAGGTGACCGCCGGCGTGTCGGGCTACGGCGAGTTCGAAGGCCAGATCAAGTCCGGCAAGCTGCGCCTGCTCGCCATTACCTCGGCCAAGCGCCTGCCCAATGTCGACGGACCGACGCTGAAGGAGCAAGGCATCGACCTCGAAATCATCAACTGGCGCTCGGTTTTCGCGGCTCCCGGCATCACCGCCGGAGCAGCGCGCCACCCTGCAGGCGACGATCGACAAAATGGCCAAGTCTCCGGCATGGGCCGAGACCTTGAAGACCAAGGGCTGGGACGACGCCTACCTGCCGGGCGAGGAATTCGCGGCCTTCCTCAAGGAGGAGCAGACGCGCGTTTCCACCGTGCTTGCCTCAATCGGCCTGACGAAGTAGGCCGTGGCATGACCGGCGAAACATCGGGGGGCCGCCAGCCGGACGTGGCGGGGTTCGTCATCGCGGCCGGGCTGCTTGCGCTCGCGCTGATCATTGCATGGGACGCCGGAAAGCTTGGCGCGGCGTCAACCTATTCGCCGGTCGGGCCATCGGCGGCAGCCTATGCGGTCGCAGCAGGACTGGCCGTGCTCGGTGTCGCGACCGCCTTCGCGGCCTGGCGCGGCCACCTTCCAGAACGCGAGCCGTTCGACCTTGCTGCCGTGCTTCTCATTCTGGGAGGCGTGGCGGGGCTCGCCGCCAGCATCTTCCTTGGTGGCGGATTCGTTCTGGGAACCACAGTCCTGTTCGTCGCAACATCAAGGGCGCTTGGCCATCAGCGGATCGTTTTGGATCTCGCGATCGGCCTGGCGCTCTCGCTCGCCGTCTACATGGTGTTCACCAAGCTTCTCTCGCTCTCCCTGCCGCAGGGGCCGCTTGAGCGTCTGTTTTAGGGAGAATGGCAGTGGAAGGTTTCTCTGCCCTCCTGCAGGGCCTGTCCGTCGCGATGCAGCCGATGAACCTGGTCTTCGCCGCCATCGGCGTCTTCCTTGGCACGGCGGTCGGCGTGCTGCCCGGCATCGGGCCGGCGCTCACGGTCGCCCTGCTGTTGCCGGTCACATACAAACTCGATCCGGCGGGCTCGCTCATCATGTTCGCCGGCATCTATTATGGCGGCATGTATGGCGGCTCGACGACGGCGATCCTGCTCAACACGCCAGGTGAAAGCGCCTCGCTCGCCACGGTCATCGAAGGCAACAAGATGGCCAAGCGGGGCCGCGGCGGGCCAGCGCTGGCAACCGCCGCGATCGGCTCGTTCGTTGCCGGCACGATTGCCTCGCTGGGTATAGCCTTTCTCGCGCCGTGGCTTGTGGACCTCGCCATCAGCTTCGGTCCGGCGGATTATTTCGCGCTTATGGTGCTGGCCTTCGTCACCATCTCGGCGACCTTCGGATCATCTCCGCTCAGGGGACTGACCAGTCTGTTCATCGGCCTCGCCCTCGGTCTCGTCGGCATCGATGAGCTTTCGGGGCAGGCGCGGCTCGCATTCGGCGTGCCGGATCTGTTGGACGGGGTGGAAGTGACGACGCTCGCAGTGGGCGTCTTCGCAGTAGGCGAAGCGCTCTATGTCGCGTCCCGCCGCCTCCATGCGCCGGAGACGATCGAGCCGGTGCGCGGATCGATCTGGATGACGCGGGAGGATTGGGCGCGCTCCTGGAAGCCGTGGCTGCGCGGCACGGCGCTTGGCTTCCCGATCGGCGCTCTGCCGGCCGGAGGTGCGGAAATCCCGACCTTCCTGTCCTATTCCTTCGAAAAGCGGCTGACCGATTACCCTGAGGAATTCGGCAAGGGCGCCATCGAAGGCGTGGCGGGACCCGAAGCGGCCAACAACGCCTCCGCCGCCGGAACGCTGGTGCCGCTGCTCACACTCGGCCTGCCGACCTCCGCGACGGCTGCGATGATGCTCGCCGGCTTTCAGCAATACGGCCTCAATCCCGGGCCGCTTCTGTTCGCCGACAGGCCGGATCTCGTATGGGGCCTGATCGCCAGCCTGCTGATCGCCAATTTCATGCTGCTGGTGCTGAACCTGCCGCTGATCGGCTTGTGGGTGAAGCTGCTTGCGATCCCGCAGCATTGGCTTTACGCCGGCATTCTCGTCTTCGCCGCCATGGGCACGATTGCCGCCAAGCCGTCCGTCGTGGAGCTGGCGATGCTTGGGGTCTTCGGCGTGATGGGCTTCTTCATGCGGCGCTTCGACTATCCGATCGCGCCGGTGATCGTTGGGCTGATCCTCGGTCCGATGGCCGAGCAGCAGCTTCGGCGCGCGCTCTCGATCAGCGTGGGCGATCCGATGACGCTCGTCGAGAGCCCGATCGCGGCGACCCTGCTCGTGCTGGCGGCGATTGCGCTGATAGCACCGTTTGTCCTGGCAGGGCTCAGCCGGTTCAAGGCCGACGAGGATTAAGCTCAACAAACGTTGATCGTGGAGGTACTTCAGCGCCTCTCCCTATCTCGCAGCTATGGTCCTATGTTAACAGAGTTTCATTTCCTCCTATTCGGGACGTCCAATGGCCAAAGTTCTTGTTCTCTACTATTCATCCTATGGTCACATCGAAAAGATGGCCGAGGCCGTCGCGGAAGGCGCTCGCGGCGCCGGCGCGCAGGTCGATATCAAGCGAGTGCCTGAGACGGTGTCCGAGGAAGTCGCGAAAAGCTCGCACTTCAAGCTCAACCAGGCCGCCCCTGTCGCGACCGTCGATGACCTAGAAAAATACGACGCGATCATCGTCGGTACCGGCACGCGCTATGGCCGCATAACCTCGCAAATGGCGGCTTTCCTGGATCAAACAGGCGGCTTGTGGTCGCGGGGCGCGCTGAACGGCAAGGTAGGCGCCGCTTTCAGCTCGACTGCCACCCAGCATGGCGGACAGGAGACGACCCTGTTCTCGATCATCACCAACCTCATGCATCTCGGCCTGATCGTCGTCGGCCTGCCCTACAGCTTCCAGGGCCAGATGAAGCTGGACGAGGTTGTCGGCGGCTCGCCCTACGGCGCGACGACGATCACCGGCGCCGACGGATCGCGCCAGCCGAGCGAGACCGAGCTTGCCGGCGCGCGCTTCCAGGGCGACCTCGTGGCGAAGACGGCCGCCAAGCTGTTCGGGTAGAGCTGATCGGGGTAGGTGGAATGGCTGCCCCACACTCAGTCGAAATCCCCGCGGAGGCGGGGATTTCAGTAATCACAGGCCTCGCTGCGGAGTAATGGATCCTTCCTCCGCGGGGATTTCGAAAAAGGCTAGGCGAACACAGGGCTCACGCGGTCGCGAATGTGAGGCTGCGCAGGCCCTGCATTTCGAGCCAATATCCATGCGGTGTCGCGGCGAGGCGCATCAGCACCGCATCGCAGCCGGGACACCGCATGACGAAGCCCATCTGTCCACCATAGAGCCGGAGTTCGGCGAACGGTCCCGTGCGGCCGCAGCCGGCGCATATCGCCTTTGCGGTGGTCACCTCGCGGCAGAAAATCTGACCGAGCGCTCCGGCGGCCGCCTGCGCGTCCAGTACCGGCTCGATTGGTGCTGCTGTCATGAGCCTATCCTCCCGAAGGTCCAAATCGCTCCGTCTTGATCCGTCCGGCGGCCATACCGAGACCGATCAGCGCCTGGGCGGCGCCCTCGACCATGCCGGTCGGCCCGCAGATGAAGACATGCGCGTTCTCAAGCGCGGGAACGCCGATCTCGCTCAGCATCGAGGCGTCGATGCGTCTGCCATACCCGCTCCAATCGGCCGGCTGCGCGCGTGTCAGCGTGTGAACGACGCGCAGGCTGGCGTCGGCGCGCCTGAGCCTGTCGAGTTCTTCGCGATAGATGATATCCTCTAGGCTTCGCGACGAATAGACGAGGATAGCGGGATGCGGATGCCCCGCGATGGCGCGGTGCCGCAGTATCGACATGAACGGCGCGACGCCCGAACCGCCCGCGATCAGCACCAGCGGACCAGCCAGCGCCGCCGACCAGACGAAATAGCCGCCGATCGGCCCCCTCACCTCGAACTTATCGCCAATCCGCGCTTCGCCGGCGAGATAGGGAGAGACTTCGCCGTCTTCGATGGTTTCGACCGTCAACTCGACATGGGGAGCCTCGGGCGGCGAGGAAATGGAATAGCTGCGCTGCGCCTGATAGCCGTCTTCCGCCGTGAGCCTGATGTCGACATGCTGCCCCGCCTGATGACCGGCCCAGTCCGCAACGGCAAGATTGAGTGTTTTGACGCGCGGTGTTTCCTCCCGGATGGCGACAATCTCCGCGACCGCCCAGGACAGTCGGCGGGGCAGGTCGGTTGGGGGTTCAATCACCGGTGTAACGCTGCTCTTTCCAAGGATCGCCGTAAATATGATAGCCGAAGGACTCCCAGAAGCCGGGCTCATCCCGTTCGATGAAGCGCAGCCGGCGGATCCATTTGGCGCTTTTCCAGAAATAGAGATGCGGCACCAGCAGCCGGGCCGGGCCGCCATGCGAGGGCGCCAGCGGCAGCCCGTCGAAATGCGTGGCCACCATGGCCTTGCCTCCGACCAGATCCTCCACCGGCACGTTGGTCGTGTAGCCGCCGTCGCAATGCGCCATGGTGAAGGGTTGCGGCGGCTCGCTCAATCCGGCGGCGGCGAGCAGATCGTCGATCGTGACGCCGCGCCATGTGGTGTCGAGCTTCGACCATTTCGTGACGCAGTGAATGTCGGTCGTCAGGTCGGTCTGCGGCAGCGCCTGAAATTCGGTCCAGTTCCATTTCGCCAGGAGCGAGCCGCCGAGCTGTAAGGCAAAGCTCCAATTGGCGACGCTGATATTCGGAGTGGGGCCCGCCGAGAGCACCGGAAAATCGGTCGTCAGATATTGGCCGGGCGGCACGCGGTCGGCCTGACCGGTTTGCCCCTTCCGGGATCGAAAGCCGCGCGAGATGGGCGCCGTCACCGAATTCCTCCGCCTCTCCATGCGTTCCTGTCGCCGGCAGCTTGCGACCGCGCCCGGAGCCTGTCCAATAAACTCTTCGTCGGCATCCCGGAGGCATGATTCTCCCATCCTCCTATCCGTTGTGCTGCTCCCCATCATTGTGCTGAAATGATGCATCTAGGGAGGAACAAAAATGCATCGCAGGACAATCCTGAAAGGCCTGGGCGCTGCCTCGGCCCTGACGCTCGCCCCGCCTTATACGGCCGCCTTCGCGCAAGACGCCTGGCCCACACGTATCGTCACTATGATCGTGCCCTTTCCGCCGGGCGGGCAGGCCGATCTTGCGGCGAGGCCCGTTGCTGCTGCGCTGGAGAAGCTCATCGGCAAGTCGGTGATCGTGGACAATCGCGGCGGCGGAGGCGGCTCTATCGGCAATGCGGCGGCGGCACGCGCCGCGCCCGACGGTTATACGCTGTTGATGTCGCTATCCTCGCTGGTGGTACTGCCGGAAGCCGACCGGATCATGGGCCGGGCGCCCGCGTATGAAGTGAGCCAGTTCGTTCCCGTGGCGCGCGTTCTCGCCGATCCGACGCTATTGGCGGTGCCCGCGACGGCGCCGTGGAAGACGGTCGCCGACCTGATCGAGGACGCAAAGAAGCGGCCCGGCTTGATCCCTTACGGCTCCTCCGGCATTTACGGCACACTGCATGTCTCCATGGAAATGTTCGCGCAGGCCGCCGGCATCAAGCTGCTGCATGTGCCGTTCCAGGGCGCGGGACCGGCGGTCAAGGCGCTGCTCGGCGGCGAGGTGCAGGCGCTCGCCTCCGCGCCCGGCGTGCTGAAGGCGCATGTGAATGCCGGAACCGTCCGTGTGCTGGCGAATTGGGGCGGCGAGCGGATAGCCACCTTCCCCGATCTGCCCACCTTCAAGGAACTCGGATTTGCCGATGTCGAATTCTACATATGGGCGGGACTTTTCGCTCCGAAGGACGTGCCGGCGGCGATCATCGCGCGGCTCGGCGAGGCGATGAAGACGGCTATGGCGCAGCCCGAGACGACGAAAGCCTTCGAGGCCGCCGGCAGCCCTCCGGCCTATCTGGACGCCGACGCCTTCCAACGCTTCATCGAGGCGGACGGGACCCGGCTGATCGCGGCGGTGAAGCGCATCGGCAAGGTGGAGTAGGCTAAGCGCGCCTTATTGAATGCAGCCCGGCGGCATGTCATAATCCCGGCCGTCATCGTAGGCTCGCCGTTCCCGGCTGGGCAGGGTGATGACGCAAGCGATCCAATCAAAAGCTTCGGGAGAAGATCATGATACAGCGCGTGCTCGGCGCGCTGGCGGCGCTTGCTTATCTCGCAAGTGCCTTGCCGGCTCATGCCCAGGACAAACCGATTTTCGTTTTCACCGCCATTCCCTCGCAGGACGAAACGCGCCTGGCCGAGCGCTTCACCGGGATCGCCGAATACCTCAAGGCGAAGCTGGGGATCGACGTCAAATATGTGCCGGTGAAAGCCTATCCAGCGGCGGTGACCGCGTTCACCAACAATCAGGTGCAGCTTGCCTGGTTCGGCGGTTTTACCGGCGTGCAGGCGAGAGCGGCAGTACCTGGATCCGAGGCCATCGTTCAGGGGGTGGAGGACGTTGCGTTCAAATCCTACGTCATCGCGAACACCGCGACGGGCTTGAAGCCTTCCAAGAACTTCCCCGAAGGCATCGCGGGCAAAATCTTTACCTTCGGCTCGCGTTCGTCCACATCGGGGCGCGTGATGCCGGAATATTTCTTCCGTCAGCATTTCAAG
This sequence comes from uncultured Alphaproteobacteria bacterium, assembly GCA_963731855.1. GTDB lineage: Bacteria > Pseudomonadota > Alphaproteobacteria > Rhizobiales > Rhodomicrobiaceae > R-RK-3. Next base: position 121,463 of record CAVSXH010000017.1, read on the forward strand.
AAAAGCCCTGACGAGATTTTCGCGCGCGTCGGCTTCTCCGGGGATCACTCCAAGACGATTCAGCTCGTACAGACCGGCGCTTATGAGGTCGGCGTCGTCGACTACACCGTGTACGAGGCGGAAAAGAAGGCCGGCAAGATTGACGAGACCAAGGTTCAAGTGATCTGGGAATCGCCGACCTTCCCGGACTATCAATTCACCGTGCGCGGCGATGTCGACGCCACCTTCGGTCCGGGCTTCAAGGCGAAACTGATCGCGGCGCTCCTGGCGATCGACGACAAAGGGATCATGACCAACTTCGAGCGCAGCAAGTTCATCCCCGCCAGGAACGAGGATTACAAACCGATCGAAGAGGTCGCCAAGGCCTCGAATTTGCTGAATTGAGAGGATGCCTCCCGCAATTGCCTTGGTCAGCGCCACGGCCGGCTATGGTGGCGCGCTGGTGCTTCGCGACATCGATCTCACCGTCGAACCGGGTGAGCGGGTCGCAATTTTAGGCCGCTCCGGCGCGGGCAAATCGACCCTCATCAACCTCATCTATGAGCGTTACGCGGGGCACGCCGCGCTTATTCCGCAGGCTGGCGCGCTGGTCAGGAACCTGACCGTGTTCCACAATGTGTATATGGGGCAGCTCGACCGGCGGCCGACCTTGCACAATCTGCGCAATCTCGCCTGGCCGTCGCGGGCGGATGTGCGGGCCGTGAAAGCGGTTCTCGACGAAGTCGGCCTCGCGGATAAGATTTTCACCAAGGCCGGCGAATTGTCCGGCGGCCAGCAACAGCGCACTTCCGTCGCGCGCGCCTTATATAACGGCCGCTCGATCGTTCTGGGTGACGAACCCGTGTCCGCGCTGGACCGGGTGCAGGCGGCCGATGTGCTCGCCGCGCTTTGCCGCCATCATCAAACCGGCATCTTCGCCCTTCATGACGTGCGGCTGGCGCTGGAGCAGACGGACCGCATTCTGGTGATCGAGGAAGGGCGGATCGCGCTTGACCGCCCATCGGCCACGCTGTCGCTCGCCGATATTCTGCCCTACTACCAGGGCGACCTGGCATGAGATCGCCCGGCTTTGTCCTGCCGCGGCTGAGCTACGCCTCGGCCAGCGGGCTGTTTCTTGCCGCGGCGCTCGCATCGCTCATCCTTGCCGACATCGCCGTCACCGCTCTTGACCCATGGGTCGAAATCCGAAGGCTGTTTCGCGGGCTGATCAGGCCCGATTTCGTCTCCGTGGAGGCCATGAGCGTGGTCTGGACGGTGGCATTCGCGGTCCTCGGGGTGAGTCTCGGGGCGGCCGCGGGCTTCCTGCTGGCGCTGGTTTTCGACCGAATGCGCAGCGTTCGCCTCATCGCGGCATTCCTGCGCTCGGTGCATGAGCTGTTCTGGGCGTTGCTGCTGCTTCAGGTCACGGGGCTTTCGCCGCTCACCGGCATTCTCGCCATCGCCATTCCCTATGCGGGCATTTTCGCCAAGGTCTATTCGGAGCTGATCGAGGAGGCCGATCTGTCGGCGGAGCGGACCATCCCGCCGGGCGCCTCCATCGTCTCGCGCTACTGCTATGGGCGGCTGCCCGTGATCGCCGCGCAGTTCAAGACCTACACGCTGTATCGGCTGGAATGCGGCCTGCGCTCGACGCTGGTACTGGGCTTCATCGGCCTGCCGACGATCGGCTTTCACCTCGATTCCTGCTTCAAGACGGGCCGCTACGCCGAGGCGGCTGCGCTGCTCTTCTGTTTCTACGCCCTGATTGCGACGCGCCGCGTCTGGGTGCGGCCGCAAACCATCCCGTTCCTCGTTGTCGGCAGCCTCTTCGTCCTGCCAGAAGCGGTGGGCGGCGGATCGATGCTCGACAATATGGCGCGCTTTTTCACCAGGGATATCGTGCCCGCTCCTTTGCGGGGCGCCGATCTTCTTGCGGTCGGCACGTGGACCGATTTCGGGTTCTGGGCCTGGGCGATTTTCTCCCGGCAGCTCGTTCCGGGCGTGATCCAGACGCTGGTGCTGTCGCAGATCGCCCTCGTCGCGACCGGCATCATCGCACTCACGCTCTTTCCGCTGGTCTGCCGGCGCTTCCTCGGCCGGACCGGGCATTACTTTGGCCGCGCCGTGCTCGTCGTCGCGCGCTCGACGCCGGAGTATATGCTGGCCTATGTGCTGCTTCAGCTTCTGGGACCGTCGATGCTGCCGGCCATCATTGCGCTGTCGTTCCACAATGGGGCAATCATCGGCTATCTGCTCGGCCGGCACGCCGACACGCTGCAATACCGCCTCGATGCGCCGACAGGCATCAATCTTTACGCCTATGAAACCGTGCCGCGCCTCTATGGGCAATTTCTGGCTTATATGCTCTATCGCTGGGAGATCATTCTGCGGGAGAGCGCGATTTTCGGGATTCTGGGTATCGCCACACTGGGTTACTACGTCGATGGTGCCATCGCCGAACTCCGTCTCGATGTGGCGGTGTTTCTGATCCTGGGTGTGGCTGGTCTGTCCATCGCGGTGGACGCGCTGTCCCGCTGGCTGCGGCGGCGATTGCGCATCGAGATGCTGCCGACGCGGCAAGCGGATCTGCCCGTGTCCTCACACGGATCGGGTTGAGCCATGCAGCCGATGACCGGGCCTGTCATCAAGGATGTGGTTCTCGTCGGGGCCGGGCATGCCCATGTCCAGGTGCTGCGCCGTTTCGGCATGAAGCCCCTGTCCGGCGTGCGGTTTACCCTCATAACCCGCGAGGTGCATACGCCTTATTCCGGGATGCTGCCGGGCCTCGTTGCCGGCAAATACGGCTTCGACGAGGCGCATATCGATACCGGCCCGCTGGCGCGATTCGCTGGTGCAAGGCTTTATCAAAGCACAGCGATAGGCATCGACGCCGCGGCGAAACGCGTCATCTGCGATAACCGTCCGCCGGTGCCTTACGACATTGTGTCGATCAACACCGGCTCGACCCCCAATACGGCGCAGGTGCCCGGCGCGGCCGAGCACGCCATTCCGGTCAAGCCGATCGACCGGTTTCTGCATCATTTCGAGGCGCTGCGGGCGCGCGTCGCTGCGGGGCGGCGAGCGCCGTATCGCGCTCGTCGGGGCAGGAGCCGGCGGCGTCGAGCTGCTGCTCTCCCTGGAGCGCCGGTTGCGGCGGGAAGCGGACGCCGCCGGGCGGGATCCGCGCGACCTTTCCTTCGTGCTGATCTCCGGAATGCGCACGATTCTGCCTGGCTTTCCTGCCGGATTCCGCCGTCATTTCGAGGCGATCTGCGCCGAGCGGGGCATCGAGATCGTGACGGGGAATCTCGTCGAGCGCGTCGAACCGGGCCGGCTGAATCTAAGCGGGGGCGCGGTTATTGCGGCCGACGAAGTGCTCTGGACGACCGAGGCGCGCCCGCCGGAGTGGCTGAAATCGTCGGGGCTGCCGGTCGACGATGGCGGGTTCATCAAAGTGGATGAGATGCTCCAGGCAGAGGGCCATGCGGACATTTTCGCCGCCGGAGACATCGTCGCGTTCGGTCCGAGGCCGCTGCCGAAATCGGGCGTGTACGCGGTGCGCGCCGGTCCGGTGCTGGCGGAAAATATTCGCCGAACCCTCACAGGCAAGCGCCTCAGGCCGTTTCGCCCGCAACGCGACGCGATGTATCTCATCTCGACCGGCGAAGCCCAGGCGGTCGGCACGCGCAATGGCATCACCTTTGCCGGACATTGGGTTTGGCGCTGGAAGGACTGGATCGACCGCCGCTTCATGCAGCGCTTCAACGAGCTGCCAGAGATGGTGCCGGAACCGGCCGAAACCACTTACGCTCTCGCCGACACTGCCGCCATCGAGGAAATCTCGGCCATCGCCATGCGCTGCGGCGGCTGCGGCGCGAAAGTCGGCGCGACGGTGCTGTCGCGCGCGCTGGGCGGCCTGGAACCGGCCAAGCGCGCCGAAATCCTCGTCGGCCTCGACGCACCGGACGATGCGACCATCGTCGATACCGGCGGGCCGCAGCTTTCCGTCCATACGGTCGATTATTTCCGCGCCATCGTCGACGACCCCTATCTGTTCGGCAAAATCGCCGCGAACCACGCGCTTGGCGACATCTTCGCCATGGGGGCCGAGCCGCAATCCGCGCTCGCCATCGCCACCGTACCTTACGGCCTGGAAGCCAAGGTCGAGGCCGATCTCACCGCAATGATGGCCGGAGCAAACGAGATCCTCCGTGCGGCGGGCTGTGCGCTCGTCGGCGGACACACGTCCGAAGGCGCCGAACTGGCGCTGGGCTTCTCCGTGAACGGTCTCGTGGACCGCAAGCGCTTCCTGCGCAAGCGGGGGATGCGGCCCGACGACGTGCTGATCATCACCAAGCCAATCGGCACGGGAACGCTGCTCGCGGCAGATATGCGCGGCAAGGCAAAAGCCCGCTGGGTCATGGCCGCCATCGCCCACATGACGCAATCCAGCGCCGCCGCAGCTGCGATTCTGGAGGGGCACGGCGCAACGGCCGCAACCGACGTGACCGGCTTCGGCCTCCTCGGCCATCTGGTGGAGATGGTGACGGCAAGCGGCGTCGATACCTCGCTCGAGCTGGCGCGCATTCCGCTGCTGGCCGGCGTACGCGAAACGCTCTCCCAGGGGATAGTCTCCTCGCTGCAGCCGCAAAATGTGAGGCTGCGCCGCGCCATCCACAACTTTGAAGAAGCGAGCCGCGCCGCCCTCTACCCCGCGTTGTTCGATCCTCAGACAGCGGGTGGGCTTCTGGCGTCGGTTCCACGCGAACGAGGGGGCGCCTGCCTCGCGGCGCTGCATGCCGCCGGCTACAACCAGGCCGCGATCATCGGGGCCGTTACGCCTCGATCGGATGCACTCGCACCCATTACCGTCTTGGGTCCAGCAGCGAATCTTCCGTATTAACCCTATTTCCAAATCTCTTTCGAAATCCGGGATTTAGCCGTTGGATTTGGCCGAGTGGTCCTGCCGGCATACGCGCATATAGGACCTCAGTCTGAGGCAATTGCTGGACCATGGTCTTTTTGCAAGCCCCTGGAATTGGCGTAGTTTGCAACCCTGGGAGAGAGGTTGCGGTGGCATTGCGACCTCATTGTGCTCTCTTTTTGAGCTTTTCGCGTGGGCTGACAGAACAGTTCCGCATGTGCCGTCAAGCGGCGTTGCGTCATACCGGAGTGAGATAATGGTTACCTACATCGCAAGCGATCTGGAATTCATTCTCGATCAAATCCTGATCGCCGAAGCAAATGCCGCAGGTACGCCGCTTATTGATCTCGTTCCGAACGTCCAAGTGCCGTTCGGGCTGCGCACTGTCGACGGATCGTTCAACAACCTCGTGCCGGGCCAGAGTGAATTCGGCGCGGCGGACAACCTATTCCCGCGCGCTGCTCGGACCCGGACTTTCGTCAATCGCTGGCAGTATGCGTTGGGACCTCCAGCGCAGATACGGTGGTCGACCCCCAGCCGCGCACGATCTCCAACCTGATCGTCGATCAGACAGCGAACAATCCCGCAGCCTACGCCACTGCCTATGATCCGGGCGTGGACGGCGTGCTCAATTTCGGCGCGGCCGGCAATGACGACGTTCTGAAGGATGGCGTACAGATCGTCACGAGTCCTGGGCTGGACGGCGTTTTCGGGACCGGCGACGACGGGATGTGTTCTTTTTCCCGAACGTGAAGCCTGACGCCGGTCTCAGCGCGCCCTTCAACGCGTGGATGACCTTCTTCGGCCAGTTCTTCGATCACGGCCTCGACCTCGTCACCAAGGGCGGCAACGATACGATGTTCATTCCGCTGCAGCCGGACGATCCGCTCTACGTCCCGGGCAGCCGACGACACCAATCTTCATGGTGCTGACACGCGCGACGCAGGTGGACGGTCCCGGCGCGGACGGCATTCTTGGCAACGCCGACGACACACACCATGAGGCCGAAAACACCACGTCGCCTTTCGTCGACCAGAACCAGACATACAGCTCGCATCCCTCGCATCAGGTGTTCCTGCGTGCTTATGAACTAACGCGGCTGGTGAGCCGCGTGGCGACCGGCAGGCTGATCACAAATCGTACTGCCGGCGCCGATGGCGATTCGTTACGGCCGATGACACTCACGGGCGGCATGGCCACTTGGGCGGTGGTTAAGGCGCAGGCCCACGAAATCCTCGGCATCAATCTAACGGATGCGGACGTATTCAATGTTCCGCTGCTGGCGACGGACGCCTACGGCAATTTCATCAAGGGCCCCAATGGTTTGCCGCAGTCGTGATCGGTTTAGGCGCTGACGGCGCTTCGGGAACAACGGACGACGTGCTTCTCGAAGGCAACCTGATCAGCCCATCGACCCGACCGCAGTGGCGCCACGAACCGGCCACCAGTTCCTGATCGACATCGCGCATTCCGCTAGTCCGCTCGATCCGATCGGCAATCCGCTGGCCGCCGATGCCGATAGCTGACCGTGCGGAAATGTCGACCTGGCGTCGGTTTCTACGACAACGAGCTGCTCGACGCGCATTACATGGCGGGCGACGGCCGCGTGAACGAGAATATCGGCCTTACGGCCGTCCACGCCGTGTTCCACTCTGAACACAACCGACTGGTCGAGCACACCAAGGAAATCCTGCTGACCGCCCCTCCGGCGGGAACGGATCCGGCAAGCGCTCTGGCTCTGCTTAACGGCTATCTCGACGCTGATCACCAGTTGACCGTTTTCCCGGCCTCGGGCGCCGGTCTCGTATGGGACGGCGAGCGTCTGTTCCAGGCCGCGAAATTCGGCACCGAGATGCAGTATCAGCATCTCGTCTTCGAAGAATTCGCACGCACCGTCCAGCCCCAGGTCGACGCGTTCCTGGCGCCGAACGGTTACGACACCACGATCGACGCCTCCATCGTCGCCGAGTTTGCGCACACCGTCTACCGCTTCGGCCATTCGATGCTGACGGAGACCGTGGACCGTTACGACGCGGACTTCACCACAGTGAACGGCGAAACCAGCCAGATAGGGCTGATCGCGGCCTTCCTGAATCCGCTCGCCTTTGCCGACAGCGGTGCAACGCCCGATCAAGCCACTGGCGCCATCGTGCGCGGCCTCACCCGGCAGGTCGGCAACGAGATCGACGAATTCGTCACCGAAGCGCTGCGCAACAATCTTGTCGGTTTGCCGCTCGACCTTCCGGCGCTCAACATCGCGCGGGGCCGCGACACCGGGATTCCGTCCCTCAACGAGGCCCGCACCGAATTCTTCGCAATGACCGGCGACAGCCAGCTGAAGCCTTATATCAGCTGGGCTGACCTTGCCGGAAACCTGAAGCACGCGGAATCGCTGATCAATTTCATCGCGGCCTATGGCACGCACCTGTCGATCACTGGCGCCACGACGATGCTTGAAAAGCGCGACGCAGCGACATTGCTCGTGCTTGGTGACGGCGACGACACCGATGGTGTGATAATCAACGGTGTGCTTTACGCCGACCGCCTCGACTTCCTGAACGCGACAGGCGCTTATGCCGGCGGCTCTCTGGGCGGCCTCAACGATATCGACTTCTGGATCGGCGGCCTTGCCGAAAAGCAGATGCCGTTCGGCGGCCTACTCGGCTCGACCTTCAATTTCGTCTTCGAGACGCAGCTCGAAGCCCTGCAGGACGGCGACCGGTTCTACTATCTCTCGCGCACCGCGGGCATGCATTTCGGCACCGAGTTGGAGAACAACTCCTTCGCCAAGCTGGTGATGCTCAACTCCGATGCGACGCATCTGGCGAATGCCATCTTCACGACACCCGACCTACATCCTCGAGGTGGACCAAACCCATCAGTTCAATGGCGTTCTTGGTAGCGATGACCCCACCGGCGGCCTGACCATTTTCAACTCCGCCGGCGTAGCCGTCGAGGTCGCGCCGCTGGTCATTCGCGACGACCCCCACACGGCCGGGGCGGACGCCAACTATCTCCACTATACGGGTGAGGACCACGTCGTCCTCGGCGGCACGGCCGGCAACGACACCATCATTTCCAGCGAAGGCGACGACACCATCTATGGCGATGCCGGCAACGACCGGCTCGAAGGCGGCTACGGCAACGACGCCATCCTTGGCGGCGACGGCGACGACATCATCCAGGATATAGGCGGCGACGACCGTATAGAGGGCGGCAAGGGCAACGATGTCATCCAGGCAGGCAATATGCAGGCTGTCGGTGTTGGCAATCTCATTCTCGGCGGCGACGGCAAGGACTTCATCATCACCACCGAGGACTTCTCGACCACCTTCGGCGGCACGGGCGACGACTTCATTCTACGGCGCCAAGACCAATCTGCCGCCCACCGGCAACGAAGGCGACGACTGGATCGAACTCGGAACCCAGGACGGCGCGCCTGGCGATAATTTCAACCCCCTCCTGGCCGACGATCTGATCGGCAACGACATCTTTATCGGCGGCGGCGGCTTCGACGAAATGATCGGCGAGGGCGGCGACGACATCTTCGTCGGCAGCGATGCCCAGGACAAGATGGACGGCATGTCCGGCTTCGACTGGGTGACCTACAAGAACGACCGCTTCGGCGTGACAGCCGACCTGACCCTGCCGGCACTGGCGCAGCCACACGGCGAAACGCCCAATACCAATGCCGGCGCGGTTTTCGGCGTCGGCGCCTCCCCCGCCTCGATCCTTGACCGGTTCGCGGAGGTAGAAGGTCTTTCGGGCTCGGATTCGGCGATATTCTGCGCGGCGACAATGTCGATGCGGTCACCATTCTGAATCATGGCGGCGCCACGGGCGGCGCGCTCACCAATGTCGGCCTGATCTCCGGCTTGCAGGACCTGCTTGGCGGCGCCGGCGGCTTCGCCACGGGCAACATCATCCTGGGCGGCGCGGGCAGCGACATCATCGAAGGCCGCGGCGGCGACGATCTGATCGATGGCGACCGTTCCTGAACGTCCGCATCAGCGTGCGCGCCAACATCGACGGCAGCGGCGCCGAGATCGCCAGCTTCAACAGCATGGACCGACATGATTCCGCTGATGCTGAACGGGACATACAATCCCGGCCAGCTGGTGGCGGTGCGCGAAATCCTCGACGTCGATAACAGCTACGACACGGCCGTATTCAGCGGCAACTTCGACCGATTATCAGATCGGAACGAGGCCGCCGAACCAGACGATACGTTCACGGTCCAGGACACAGTGGTTGACCGTGACGGCATCGATACTTTGAGGAATATCGAGCGCCTGCAATTTAACGATCAAACGGTGGTTTTGTCGGGCGACAACAACGAGCCGGTTGGCATGCTCTCAATTGTCACGCCGACTCGGCATTTGACAACACACCCGAGGTCGGGCAGCTTCTGCGCGTTTCCATCGCCGGCGTGACCGACGCTGACAATCCTGGTCCTGGCGCGATCACCAGCCCGGTATCCTACACCTGGCAGGCGAGACCGCGGCCGGTTCAGGCTTGTTCGAAGACATCATTCTGCTGCCGGCCGGCGACCTTGCCTTCCAGAGCGCCAATGGCCCGTCTTCCGCGTGACCGAGGATCTGGTTGGGCTGTCGCTGCGCGTCAAGGCCATCTATCAGGATGCCGATGGCGTCACCGAGACGGTGTTTTCGACGGATCCATGATCCGGTACGGATCCCGTCGCAGCCGGGCGCCGCGCCCACCGTGCCTGTCGCGGCGGCGCCGGTGGTGGAGGCCACGGCGGGCGGCGAGGGCATTCATCTTGCCGCTCCGACCTGAACTTCATCCTCGACCAGATCAAGATCGCCGAAGCACGACGCGGGCGGAGAGGATCTCCTCTCGCTGCTGCCGAACGTGCGCGCGCCGCTGGGCCTGCGGACCGTCGACGGCTCAGGCAACAACCTCGTCAACAACGGCAGTACGATCGACCAGACCGAGTTCGGCGCGGCCGATCAATACCGTTTCCCGCGCCTGCTCGATCCGGTGTTCGATCCAGCGCAAAACGGGACAACTTATGCAGTCCAGCGGTTCGGTATTCGACAGCAGCCGCGGACGATCTCCAACCTGATCGTCGATCAGACCGTCACCAACCCCGCCGCCTATGCCAACGCTTATGACGTCGGCCTGGATGGCGTGCTCAACTTTGGCGCTGTCGGCAGTGATGACGTTCTCAAGGACGGCGTGCATATCGTCGACAGCCCCGGACTCGACGGCGACTTCGGCACCACCGACGACAAGCAGGTCTTCTTGTTCGAAAACGTGGCTCCCGACGCGGGCCTGTCCGCGCCGTTCAACGCCTGGATGACGTTCTTCGGCCAGTTCTTCGATCACGGCCTCGACCTCGTCACCAAGGGCGGCAGCGGCACGGTCTTCATTCCGCTGCAGCCCGATGATCCGCTCTACGTCGTGGGCAGCCCCACCAACTTCATGGTTCTGACACGCGCGACGCAGGTGACGGTCCCGGCGCGGATGGCATGCTCGTCGATAATCCGAACACCGCGATCAATGAGGCCGCCGACAACAGCATCATGAGGCCGCCAACACCACCTCGCCCTTCGTCGACCAGAACCAGACCTATTCCTCGCATCCCTCGCATCAGGTCTTCCTGCGCGCTTACGAAATCGGCTCGGACGGAGATCCGCACGCGACCGGCAAGCTGATCACCAATCGTGAATTGGATGCCGACGGCGAGTTCGGCACGGCCGAGACGTCGAACTCGGCGGCATGGCGACCTGGGCGGTGGTGAAGGCGCAGGCGCCGACATTCTCGGCATCAACCTTACCGACGCCAATGTGTTCAACGTGCCGCTGCTGGCGACTGACGCCTATGGCAATTTCATCAAGGGACCGAACGGCTTTCCGCAGGTCGTGATACGGTCCCATGGCAAGTTGCGGTACGCGAAGACGACCCTCGGCGAATGGCAACCGCTAGCGCCGAATCTCCCTGACCGGCGCCGTCGGCACCGGCCACCAGTTCCTGATCGACGTCGCTCAAGCAGCCGATCCAAGCGGAGGCGCGGTCGCTGATAACGATGAAATCGCGGGCGCTGGCGCGGTCATCAATCCGCAGACCGGCCTGAATACCGTCTATGACGATGATCTCCTCGACGCGCACTACATCGCCGGCGACGGCCGCGTGAACGAGAATATCGGCCTGACGGCGGTTCATGCGATCTTCCATTCCGAGCACAACCGGCTGGCCGAACAGACCAAGGACACAATACTTGCGTCTCTGGAGACGTGACATTCCTCAACGAATGGCTGCTGCCCGAACGCTCAGCTGACCACGTTCCCGACCGGCGCCGAAATCGACGCTCTGCAATGGAACGGCGAGCGCCTGTTCCAGGTGGCCAAGTTCGGCACCGAGATGCAGTATCAGCATCTCGTGTTCGAGGAGTTCGCGCGCACCATTCAGCCGAATGTCGATCTCTTCTTCGCGCCGACCCAGGTCTATGACGCCGATCTCGATCCCTCCATCGTCGCCGAATTCGCGCACACGGTTTACCGCTTCGGCCATTCGATGCTGACCGAGACGGTGGATCGCTTCGACGCCGACTTCAATGTCGTCGGCGACGGTAACCCGACCGATCCTGACAATCAGCAAACGGGCCTGATCAAGGCCTTCCTCAACCCGCTGGAATTCGCCGCGAGCGGTCCCACCGCAGAAGAGGCCACCAGCGCCATCGTGCGCGGCGTCACCCGGCAGACCGGCAATGCGATCGACGAGTTCGTCACGGAGGCCCTTCGCAGCAACCTGCTCGGCTTGCCGCTCGACCTTCCCGCGCTCAACATCGCACGCGGCCGCGACACTGGCATCCCGTCCCTGAACGAAGTGCGTCGCGATATTTACGATAAGACCGGCGACAGCCAGCTCAAGGCCTATACGAGCTGGGTCGACCTGCTGGAGCATCTGAAGCATCCGGAATCGCTGATCAATTTCATCGCCGCCTATGGCACGCACTCCGAGCTGACAGCGGCCGATGTCAACACGATGGCGGAAATGCGAGCCGTCGCGGCGGCCCTCGTTTTCGGCGGTACGGCGACGATCAATGCTGGCGGTATCGGCGGCGCGCAACGCGTCTTCACGGCCAGCGACGCCGATCGCCTCGCCTTCCTCAACAGCACGGGCGCCTAGGCCAATACTGGCGAATGGCGCCACCACCACCGGCGTCGACGATATCGACCTGTGGATCGGCGGCCTCGCCGAGGAGACCATGCCGTTCGGCGGCATGCTGGGCTCGACCTTCAACTTCGTCTTCGAGAACCAGCTCGAAAAGCTGCAGGATGCCGACCGCTTCTACTACCTGGAGCGCACCGCTGGCCTCGCCTTCAACGCCGAACTGGAGAGCAACTCCTTCGCCAAGCTGATCATGGCGAATACCAGCGTCACGCATCTGCCGGGGCTGGTCTTCACCACGCCGGCATTCACCCTCGAAGTGGATCCGATGAAGCAGTACACCGGTCTAGGAACGGACGGCCGGGCCGACCCCGACGGTGGCACGCTGCTGACGCCCGAGGTCATCCGCGACAATCCGGACACGCCCGGCACCGACACCAACTATCTCCGATATACCGGCGACCAGAACATGTCGTGCTCGGCGGCACCGATCGGCAACGACATCCTCATCTCCAGCGAAGGCGACGATACGATCTGGGGCGATGACGGCAATGACCGCATCGAAGGCGGCGCGGGCAACGATCAGCTGCGCGGCGGCGCCGGCGACGACATCATCACCGACCTCGGCGGCGACGACAACATCCAGGGCGGCGACGGCAACGACGTCATCCAGGCCGGCAACGGCGTCAATCTGGTCATCGGCGGTTTCGGCAGCGACTTCATCATCACCGGCGAAGATGCGTCGGAGGCGATCGGCGGCCAGGGTAACGACTTTATCCTGGGCTCGAAGGCCAACGAACAGGATATGGGCAATGAGGGCGACGACTGGATCGAAGCCGGCACGTCCGACGGCGCTCCGGGCGACAATTTCGACCCGCTGGGCAACGATCCGATCATCGGCAACGACGTCTATATAGGCCGCGGCGAGAACGACAAGTTCAACGGCGAGGGCGGCGACGACATCATGGTCGGCAGCGCCGGCATGGGCGACCGCTATATCGGCGGCTCGGGCTATCGACTGGGCGACATTCAAGGATGACACGTTCGGCGTCACCATCGACTTGACCGACCGCTTCTTCGATCAGCCGCCGCAACCCGGTTCGGGCGCTTCGGTGCTGGCGCGCTTCGACATCGTCGAGGGCCTGTCGGGCTCGAAATTCGGCGACGTCCTGCAGAGGCGACAATGAGGACGCGGCCTCGCTCCGCACGGCCGGGGCCACCGGCAGCCTGCTGACCAATTTCGCGCTGATCGCAGGCCTGGAAGCACCTGCTTGGAGACACGATCACCCCAGCCGACCCCCAGGTCCGGGCAGCGTGCCGTTCTTCGCCGGCGGCAACATCATCCTTGGCGGCGACGGCAGCGACCGGATCGAGGGCCGGGGCGGCGACGACCGCATCGACGGCGATGCCTGGCTCAATGTGCGCATCAGCGTGCGGGACAATCCGGATGCAACGGGGCGGAGATCAATTCCTTCGACAGCATGGAAGGGCGGAGCACAATCCTGCCTGGGGACACGATGACGCTCGTCCAGCACATGCTGGCCGGCCACTACAATCCCGGCCAGCTCCAGATCGTGCGCGAGATCAACTACGCCCCTGATGCGGATTTCGACACGGCCGTGTTTACGGGCAATCGCGCCGATTACACCATTGCGTCGACGACATGGTGCACGGTCCGGCGATTTCACTGTGGATGCCGATGACAATGTCACGGTCACCGACACCGTCGGCACGGATGGAGCGGATACGCTGACCCATATCGAGCGGCTGCAATTCGCCGATCAGGCGCTCGTCCTGGACGGCTCTAACAATCGCGCCGGTCGGTCACGTTCACAATCGTCGGTACGCACGCCGACGAGAACCACCGCTGACGATCTCCATCGCCGGCGTGACTGACGCCGATAATGTCAGCAGCACCGATTGGCGCGATCACCGGCCCGGTCTCCTATTTCTGGCAGGAGGAGCTGTCGGGCAGCGGCATATTCACCGACATCCTGCTGTTCGGCGCCGGGGAGGCCGAGCGGGCGCACGGCACCTACGTTCACGCCGACCGAGGATCAGGTCGGCTTGCTGCTGCGGGTGCGGGCCGTCTACAAAGACGAAAATGGCGTGCTGGAAGAGGTGTTGTCCGCACCCACGGCGGCGGTGGCAACGTCAACGACGCGCCGGTCGGCCTGCCGACCATCAGCGACCTGACGCCGACCGAGGATATCCTGTTGACGGCCTCGGCGGCCGGCGTCTCCGACGCCGACGGACTGACCACGGCCATCTTCCAATTCGAGTGGCAGCAGTTGATCGGGACGACATGGACCCCGATATCGACAGGGCACGAGCTTCGCGCCTGGCCAGGCCCAGGTCAGCGGCCAGCTCCGCGTCGTATTGACCTACATCGACGACCACGGCACGCTCGAGACCTTGACCTCGGCGCCGACAGGTCCCACCGGCGACCACATTCATTGGCACCGCTGGCGGCAACACGATCAACGGCACCCTGTTCGACGACTGGCTGCAGGGCCTGGGCGGCAACGACAATCTCAACGGCAATGGCGGCAGCGACATCCTCGATGGCGGCATTGGCAACGATACGCTTAACGGCGGCGACGGCAACGACGTGCTCCTGGGCGGCGCCGGCAACGATACGATGAACGGCGGCACCGGCAACGATGCCATGTCCGGCGGCATCGGCAACGACATCTACATCGTCACGGAAGCCGGTGATGCGATCACCGAGGCTGTCGGCGAGGGCACGGATACCGTGCAGACATCGCTGGGCCTCTATAGCTTTGGCCGGTAATGTCAGAATGTCGCCATTGCCACGGCGCAGCACTGGCAACCGTACATGGACCGGCAACGCCCTTAACAATATCATCACCAGCAATCGGTGGCGACGACACGCTGTTCGGCGACGGCAGGCAACGATACGCTGAACGCCGGGGCCGGCAACGACACGCTCTTCGGCGGCATCGGCAACGATACGCTGAACGGCGGAGCCGGCAACGATGCGTTGAACGGCGATGCCGGCAACGACACGCTGAACGGCGACGCCGGCAACGATGCGCTGAATGGCGGTCTCGGCATCGATACGCTGAGCGGCGGCGCCGGCACCGACACCGCGTCCTACGCGGGCGAGACCGATAATATGTTCATCAACATCGCCACGGGTCAGACGCGGCGCGGCTCCGCCGTGGCGGCCATCGAGGACACGCTGACGAGCATCGAGAATGTCCTCGGTGGTCTCGGCAACGACACGATCACCTCCAACGGCAATGCCAACACGCTCGACGGCGGCGACGGCAACGACACGCTGAATAGCGGTGGCGGCAACGACACCGTGCTCGGCGGGGCCGGGAACGACACGATCACCGGCGGCACCGGGAACGATACGCTGAGCGGCGGCGACGGCAAGGACATTTTCCGCTACCGTTCGGCGACGGAGCCGACACTGTCGATGGCGGGTGCGGGCTCCGATACGCTCGCCATAACCGGCACGGCCGCCGCGAACACGCTCGACGTGCTCTTCAACGGCACGGCGATCACCCAGGTCGAAGGCGGCAACGTCACCGGCCTGGAAGCCGTCATCGCGGACCTGCTCGGTGGCACCGACACGCTCAGCTACGCCGGTTCCACGGCGAACGTGACGGTCAATCTGGGCGCGGCTATCCCGACGGCGTCGGGCTTCGCCTCGATCGCCGGCATCGAAAACGTCACGGGCGGCCTTGGCAACGACACGCTGACCGGCGGCGCAGGGGTGAACACCCTATCGGGCGGCGCGGGCAACGACACGCTCGACGGCGGCCTAGGCAATGACACCCTCATCGGCGGCGCCGGCGATGATATCTATATCGCCAACCAGGGAGACACCCTTACCGAGGCCGCGAATGCCGGGACCGAACTCGGTCTTCACCGCAAGCAACGTCTTCACGCTGGCCAACAATGTCGAAAACCTGACCTTCACCGGCGCTGGCAACTTCACCGGCAACGGCAATGCCGGCAACAACGTCATCACCGGCGGCGCTGGAGCTGACATTCTCAGCGGCGGCGGCGGTGCGGACAGGCTGATCGGCGGCGCGGGTGCGGATTCGCTGAATGGCGGCGCCGGAAACGACTTTTTCGTGTTCGGCCCCAGCGACGGTACCGGAGCGGACATCATCACCGGCGGCTTCGACGCCAATGCCGGCTGGCGGTCAGGATCTTATTGACCTCACCGCCTTTGTTGATATCGATGCTGGCAATTTCGCATGCCCATGTCACCATCCAGGATCTCGGCAACGATACGCTGGTGACCATCGACACGAGCCACATCATCTTTCTGCTCGGTGTTAATGGAAACGGAACGAACGTCATCGCGATCGACGATTTCTTGCTATAATACCTTCGCTGGCGGCTCGAACCCCCTTTCGACCGCCGGCGAAATTTTTCAGCTGGAGATGTTAAATGATTTTGGGCCGATCGAAGCCGAAAGCTCCGGAGAAACCAGCGGAACCGGTGAAGGCGCCGGAAAAGGCGGAAGCCGCATCGGCGCCGAATACTGGCGCAGCCGCGCCGACAGCCGATCCGGCCGCTAAGCAGCAGCAGATCCGCCCGCGCGACGCACGCCAGACCCGGATGGCGCAGTCGTTTGCCCAAGTGGTGGCCGTGCTGATGCGCGACCCGAATTTCAAGAAGCTGCCGCTTGCCGATCTGGAATGGCTGGTGCTGCCGCCGCTGATGGCCGGTCAGTTCCGGCTCGCCCATATGCAGACGGGCCGGCCGGTGAACGAAAAAAACAGTCCGGCATGCTCGTTCCCGTCGCCGTCGCGCTTTGGGCGAGTGTTTCGCCCGCGATCGATAAAAAGCTCTCGGAAAATCTCGACGAGGCGGTGCGCCTGCAGCCCAACGAATGGGCATCCGGCGACAGGCTGTGGCTGATGGCCGCCGCCGGTGATCCGCGCACTGTTCCAGCCTTCGTGCAGCAGCTTGAGAAGACCGAGTTCAAGGGCAAGCACGTCAAGCTGCGCCGACGTGACGCCAACGGTAAGGTGGTGGTCACAACGCTCGGGCAGGGCGCTTAGGCACTTCCGTTCCGGCGGCGCGGCAGCGGAGTTGGGGCGCTCGTCCTCAGTGGCCCCGTCGTGGACACGGCGTAAGAGCCCGTCAGATCGGGCGTTAACGCTGCGCTCGGGATGGGCGGCCGAATAGGACTATGGTCCGTTGTCGCCGCCGCAGCATTTTGGCAAATTAACAAGCGTGCTCGCATCGATCCAATGAGCCGACAGCCGGAGGTTGGTCGTTGACACACAAGCAACAAAGGCACTGACACGTCGAAGACTGTTTCAGTGCAGCAGAGCGTTTTCCAGCAGATCGCGTCCCCACCCAAGCGGGCGATTTGCGACAGAGAAAATGCGACCAAGCAAAGGGCTGGAGCCCGTTCCGCTTCAATCGGGATTGATAGGCTCTAGGGAGACATTGCCATGACCGTAGTTGAGCGGTTGCGTACTCTCGGCAAATCCATGCGCCTCGACGCCGACGCAGGTTTCACGCTGCTGGAACTGCTTGTCGTGCTGGGAATTCTGGCGCTGCTGGCGACCGTCGGCTATCCCCAGGTGCTACGCTATCTGGGCGTGGCCCGAACTGAAACCGCTAAGGCCCAGATCAGCGCAATCGCGACCTCGCTTGAGCTCTACGCGCTCGACAATGGCGGTTTCCCCTCGCAGCAAGCCGGGCTGACTGCGCTTGTGCAGCCCCCCGCCGGCGCGCGGCGCTGGCGCGGACCCTATCTGAAGAAGGCGGAGGGGCTGATCGATCCCTGGGGCAATCCTTATCAGTTTCGCATGCCCGGCAAGAACTCCCCCTTCGAATTGGTGACGCTAGGCCGCGACAATGCGCCAGGCGGCGATGGTGAGGACCGGGACGTCATCCACCAATGACGCTGACCGCCTGGTGGGTTTTCGCGGGTGCCCAGTTGCTCGCCTTTGCCGCCTTGCGGCCAAGGTGACGGATAAATACGTCACACACAAACGGCCATCCGCAATCGGCTGGCCGAACACCACGGTGGCACGTGTAGTAAATGCGCACATCGGCCTCTTGGCAAAAGTGCGCGCCGCGGGCACTACTCTCCCTCGACCGGTACCGTGTAGTTCAGCGGCAGCCGGCCGCCATCGGCATAGATCGTCTGGCCGGTAATATAGCTCGCCGCGTCGCTCGACAGGAACAGCGCCACCGCCGCGATTTCCTCCGCCTCGCCGAGACGCCCCAGCGGCGTGCGCGACATGATGCGCCGCCTGACAGCCTCGTCCGACATCACCTGTTGCAGCATCGCCGTGTTGATGCTGCCCGGCCCGATGGCATTGGCGCGAATATTGTACTTTGCCAGCGACAGCGCCATCACCTTGGTAAGCTGCGAAATTCCGCCCTTGGAGATCGAATAGGCGGCGTGATCGGGTAGCGCAAATACCGCATTGATGGAAGAAAGGCTGACGATCGAGCCCGGCTTGCCGCCCGCCTTCACCTGGCGCACCATCTGCCGCGCCGCCGCCTGCCCGGCGAGAAACGCCCCCCGCAGATTGACGCGCAACACGCGGTCGAACGCGTCCGGTGCGAGATCGAGGAAATCGGCGCTGTCGAGGATGGCGGCGTTGTTGACAAGTACGTCGACCGAACCGCCAAACTCCAGCGCGGCCGCGATCAAGGCGGCGACGTCCGCTTCGTCCCCGACGTCGCAGCGCACGAAGCGGGCGCTCCGTCCAACTTGCGTCAGCTCGGCCGTGGCTGCCTGGCCCGCCGCCTCGTCGATGTCGGCGATGACGGTATGAGCACCGGCTTCGGCGAATTTCACGGCGATGGCGCGCCCGATACCATTGCCGGCGCCGGTCACGATGACGGTTTTTCCCGCGAAGGACATCGATGTGTTTCCCCTGGTAGTTTCATTCGAAGCTAGGCGTGCGGCCGCAGTCCTGCAAGGCCAGATCCGTCAACCTTCGATCTCGTGATCTCGCGGACATTGACGCGGGCGGCGAGGAATGGTGTGGTGCGCGCATGGATCGGCCCCTTACCCGTTCACAGCCTCTAAGCGTGCCAAACCTGCTCACCTATGCACGGCTTGTCGCGGTGCCGACGCTTGCGGCGGTGATGTTCTTCTTTGAGGGGGACACGTCGCGATGGCTGGCGCTGGTCGTGTTCGCCGTGGCCGGTATCACCGATTTTCTCGACGGCTATATCGCCCGCGCATGGGGGCAGCAGTCGCCGCTGGGCCGGATGCTGGATCCTATCGCGGATAAGCTGATCGTCGGGGCCGCATTGCTGCTTCTGGTCGCTGACCGGACAATTTCCGGCTGGTCGATCTGGGCCGCATTGATCATCCTGTCACGCGAGATCCTGGTCTCGGGCCTGCGCGAATTTCTTGCCGAGCTGAACGTGAAGGTCGCGGTCAGCCGTCTGGCGAAGTGGAAGACGGCGGTGCAGATGGTCGCCCTCTGCGTGCTGCTTGCCGGCAGTGCGGGAGACGATCTGTGCGGCTGCGGCGCCGTCAATATCGGCCTTGTGCTCTTGTGGATCGCGGCCATGCTGACCCTCTATACCGGCCTGGACTATTTTCGCGCCGGTTTGAAATATGTGATGACATGAGCGGCATGAGATGACGGTCAAACTGCTTTATTTCGCCTGGGTGCGTGAAAAGGCCGGTCGCGCCGAGGAGAAGGTCGAGCTGCCGGCGCAGGCGGAAACCATATCCGACGTGATCGGCTGGCTGAAAACGCGCGGCCCGGACTTTGCGAGCGCCTTCGAGCGCGGCGACATCATCCGCGCGGCGATCGACCAGACGCATGTGAAGCACACCGCCTCCGTGAAGGGCGCCCGTGAGATCGCGTTCTTCCCGCCCGTCACCGGCGGTTGATTGGCGCAATTCCGGCTCACTTTTTGATTTCATCGTGGCTGCGGCGGCGCTATGGCATTGAGCTACCGCGAACGGATCCAACCATGCCCGATTTACTCCTTGAATTATTTTCCGAAGAAATTCCCGCCCGAATGCAAGTGCGCGCGGCCGAGGACTTGCAATCGGCTGGTCGGCGAGGGTCTGGCGGCGGCCGGCCTGACCTTCGCGCACGCGGAGGCGGAGTCCGGTCCGCGCCGTCTGATGCTGTATATTGAGGGGCTCAGCGCACGCTCGGCCGATATTCGCGAGGAGCGCAAGGGGCCGCGCGTCGGCGCGCCCGAGAAGGCGATCGAGGGGTTCCTGCGTTCGGCGGGGCTGAACAGCCTCGACGATTGCGAGACGCGCGACGACGGCAAGGGCGCGTTCCATGTCGCCATCATCGAAAAGCCGGGCAGGGCAGCGGGCGAAGTCGTCGCCGAGCTGGTTCCGGAGGTCATCCGCAAATTCCCCTGGCCGAAATCCATGCGCTGGGGATCGTCGCGGCTGCGCTGGGTCCGGCCGCTGCACGCCATCCTGTGCGTGCTGGACGGCGAAGTGGTGCCGTTCGAAATTGAGGGCATCGCCAGCGGCGGCTTCACCTACGGCCATCGGCGCGCCCTCGATCCGGCGCTTCGGGGCAAGCCGCTAGCCGGTCGAGACCATCGGCGATTACCGGCACTCGCTTGAGGCGGCCAATGTCATCGTGGAGCGCTCGCGCCGCGTGGACGCGATTCTGCAGCGGAGCGCAAAGCTCGCGGCGAAGGAGAAGCTGGCCTTGGTGGAAGACCACGGGCTGGTGGACGAGAATGCGGGGCTCGCCGAATGGCCCGTGGTCTTGTCGGGAAGCTTCGATCAAAGCTTCCTGGACGTGCCGCAGGAGGTCCTGATCACCTCCATGAAGGCACATCAGAAGTGCTTTTCATTGCGAGAAACGAGTTCCGGGAAACTCGCTAACCGCTTTCTAATGGTAGCAAATTTAGCCGCTGCAGATGGCGGAAATGCGATCATTGCCGGAAATGAGCGCGTTATTCGCGCGCGGCTGTCGGATGCGAAGTTTTTTTGGACGAACGACAAGGCGCGCGGCCTGGACGCGATGCTGCCCAAGCTCGACGCGATTACGTTCCACGAGAAGTTAGGGACGCAAGGCGACCGGGTTCAACGGCTGATGATGCTTGCGCGGGAGTTGGCACTGCTGGTGGGCGCCGATCCCGATAAGGCCGAGCGCGCGGCGCAACTTTGCAAGGCCGATTTGGTGTCGGAGACGGTGGGGGAGTTTCCCGAGCTGCAAGGAATTGTGGGGCGGTATCTCGCGCTGGAACACGGCGAGGACGCGCAGGTCGCCGACGCTATTGCGGAACACTACAAGCCCACCGGACAAGGCGACAATGTGCCGGAGAATCCGGTTTCCACCGCTGTCGCGCTTGCTGACAGATTGGACATGCTGGTTGGATTTTGGAGAATTGACGAGAAACCCACGGGGAGCAAAGACCCATATGCGCTCAGGCGGGCGGGCCTTGGGATTATCCGCATTGTCCTTGAACATCAATTGCGAGTGGCGCTAGTAGCGGTCGCTGCGAATTCGCGCGCAAAGCATATCCAACTGGAGCGGAAGGCCTTGTCAATTGGGGTACCCGGCAGATTGACGTCACGATCGCAAGACCTCCTTAGCTTCTTCGCCGACCGCCTGAAGGTTCATCTGCGCGACAAGGGCGCTCGGCACGACCTGATCGACGCGATTTTCGCGCTCCCCGGCCAGGACGACCTGCTGATGATCGTCCGCCGGGTCGAGGCGCTGGGCCGGTTTCTTGGAAACCGATGACGGGACGAATCTACTCGCGGGCGTGAAGCGGGCGCAGAATATTCTTCGGATCGAGGAGAAGAAGGACAAGCGCGCCTTCGACGGTGAGCCCGACGCGAAGCTCTTCGCCGAGCCTCAGGAAAAGGCGCTGGCCAAGGTCATTGGTGAAGTGACGGAGTCGGCACGCAAGAAGTCTCGAAAAGGAAGATTTCGAGGGCGCGATGTCAGCGCTGGCGAAGCTCCGCGCGCCGGTCGATGCGTTTTTCGACAAGGTGACGGTCAACGCGCCCGATGCCGCGCTCCGCGAAAACCGCCTGAAACTGCTGGCGCAAATCCGCTCGGCGACACTGGAAGTCGCCGACTTCTCCAAGATCGAAGGCTGAGCGGCTGGCCTCCGCCCCAATCCTCGCGCCGAAAACGCGGAAGCCGGCGCGAGGGGAGCGCCGGCTTCATGCGGTGCCTTGAAGGCGGCCGCCTCGGGGGGAAATCATTTGCGCGCGGGCGTGTCATGCACGCCGGGCGGCATCAGTATTTGTTGTAGTTCTGCTGCTTGTAGCCGCCGCCATTTTCATAGCCGTCGCCGTTCTCGCCGTCATAACCCTTGTCGCCACCGCCATTTTCATAGCCGCCGTTTTCATAGCCCTTTTCTTCGCGATAACCCTCGTCATAGGATTTCTTCAGGCACTCTTCGAGCACCCACACATGGGCGAATGGGAAATTCTTGATGTGGCACCAGCCGTTGCGGCAATAGACCTTGACCTTGGTACCGCCATAGACTTTGATCTTTGTCTGGCAGTGATATGAGTCGCAGTCAAAAACTGCGGCGTCCTTAACAACGTAAGTCCAGTAGACCTTGTGCTCCGCAGGATATTTCTCCTTGCCGCAGCAATAGTAATCCGCGGAAGCGCTCTGGGCTCCCAGGCCGAGAAGTGGTAGTGCCAATAACGCGGCGAACGCGAAGAGTCTCATCGTAATCTGCCCCTTGGATAGCTAAAACTTATTGCGCATCTGCATGAGTCTATTAAGTCTCTGAAAAGTTTTCGTTTTATTAAAATTAGAAGAAACGCGCCGTATCACTAACAAGACCCTAATCGGGAGGAGCCGATATGCTGCGTATGTCACTGATAACGCTCGGCGTTGCCGATGTCGCTGCGGCCACGGCGTTCTACGAGAAATTCGGCTTGCGGAAATCCTCGGCCAGCCAGGAGAGCGTCAGCTTCTTTCAGCTGGGGCCGTCGGTGATGGGGCTGTTCGGCCGGGAGACGCTGAAGGAGGACGGCAATGCGGGCTCGGTTTGGACCGGCAATGGCGGCATATCGCTGGCGCAGAATCTCAGGCAGTGAGGCCGAGGTGGACCGGCTCATGACCCATGCGGCAAATATCGGCGCCACCATCCTCAAGCCTGCTCAGCGTGCGTTCTGGGGAGGCTATCACGGCTACTTCGCCGATCCGGACGGGCATGTCTGGGAGATCGCGCACAATCCCTTCTTCAACCTCGACGAAGCCGGCAGCGTCATCCTGCCTTAGGGTTGAGGCCGGCCGTCTCAGATCGCCGCAAGCAAAAACACCAGCGTCGCCGCCGCACCCAGCGTGCTGCGGACGGCATGGAGCCGACCCCATCGCTTTATCGTGCGGTGGGTGTCTTCGTCGGCGCGCGCCGGGTCGGCGGCCATGAGCCGCTTGTTGGTGGGCATGATGGCGAGGAGCGTGTAAGGCCAGTTGGCGATCAGCAGACCGGCTCCCAAGAGCCAGAACCAATCGCCGCTATTGTAGAAGGCGACAACGCCAAAGACCGCGCCGATAATCGCCAGCGACGCCTGCATCGCATAGCCCCTCTTATAGCTGGGCTTGAACTCCGTCAGGAGCGCGTCCGCGGGGAGCTTTAATCTCGCAGGCTGCTCCGCGACATTGACGTATATCGCCGCGCCCGTGAAGGCCGCCGCGATCATCAGCGCCAATTCGCCAGCGAGCATTTGCCTAGTCCCCTTCCCCCGGATTGGGTGAGAAATATTTCCCCAGCTTCTCCTTCTCCTCGGCGAATTTCTCGGCCTCGGGAAGGGCAGGCTTCTTCACCGTTATATTCGGCCATTTCTCCGAATAATCGCGGTTCAGCTCGATCCAGGATTCGAGCCCCGGCTCGGTGTCGGGCTTGATGGCGTCGACGGGGCATTCGGGTTCGCACACGCCGCAATCGATGCATTCATCCGGATGGATGACCAGCATGTTCTCGCCTTCGTAGAAACAATCGACAGGGCACACCTCGACGCAGTCGGTGTGTTTGCATTTGATGCAGGCGTCCAAGACGACATAGGTCATCGCAGCCCTCCATTGGCCGGATATCCGTCTTACGATCGGCGCTGAGCGTAGGAAACCAGCGCCGAAGCCCCTGTCACAAGCTTCGGCGGAATATCGGCCTTCCCTATCGCAATTCAACGGTAGTGGCAAGCAGGCGCACTGCCGCGCAGCCATGCATTACGAGGAGGCCGGTCCCGCCCTAGCGGCCGATGGGGGGCATGTTGCCGCATGGTTTTCAAAGCCGATACGGTAAGATGCGAGAGTTAAGGCATTTATAGGGGGCATTGCGAGGGCGCAAAATTGCGTGAAACGCCTTGCCTTTTGCCCGAAATGCCAGCATCTAACCGAATTGAGGACCGGAGCGTACCCTGGGCTTCGGCAAGCGATAAACACTGCAGCCGCGTAGCGGAGGACTTCATGGCAGTTAAAGTGGCGATCAACGGTTTTGGACGGATCGGTCGCAATATTCTGCGCTCAATGGTCGAGAATCGGCGGACCGATCTTCAACTCGTGGCAATCAACGACCTCACTGCCCCTGCGACCAACGCGCATCTGTTTAAATATGATTCGGTGCATGGACGCTTTCACGGCGACGTAAAGCTCGAAGGCGAAATGATGGATGTCGGCCAGGGTCCTTTCAAGGTGCTGGCCGAACGCGATCCGACGAAGCTCCCCTGGCGCGATCTCGGCGTCGATGTCGTGCTGGAATGTACTGGCATATTCTCCGATAAGGAGAAGGCAGCCGTGCATCTCGCGGCAGGCGCAAAGAAGGTTCTGGTCTCGGCGCCCTCGAAGGGCGCGGATATTACGGTGGTCTACGGCGTCAATCACGACAAGTTGGCACCAAGCCACCAGGTGATTTCGAACGCCTCATGCACGACGAACTGCCTCGCGCCGGTAGCCAAAGTGCTGAACGACCTTTGCGGCATCCAATCGGGCTATATGACGACCATCCATTCCTACACCAACGATCAGCGGATTCTCGACCTGCCGCATGAAGATCTGCGCCGCGCCCGCGCTGCCGCCCTATCGATGATCCCGACTACCACAGGTGCCGCCAAGGCCGTCGGCCTCGTGCTGCCGGAGCTTTCAGGTAAGCTGGATGGCAGCGCGATCCGCGTGCCGACGCCGAATGTCTCGGTGATCGACCTGAAAATCATTCCGCAGCGCGAAACCTCCGTCGAGGAGATCAACGCCGCGATGACCCGCGCCGCATCGCAGGAATTGAAGGGCATTCTCGCCGTCACTTCCGAGCCGGTGGTTTCGGTGGATTTCAACCACGATCCGCATTCCTCCACTTTTGATCTCACCCAGACGCAGATTGTCGACGGGCGGCTGGTGCGGGTATTGTCGTGGTACGACAATGAGTGGGGCTTCTCCTGCCGGATGTGCGACACCGCCGTCGCGGTCGGAAAGCTGATCGGCTAAGCATCTTAAAGCATTGCAGAGGCGGCGGTGAACAGGTCCTGCGAGCTTTACTTGCGCGTGGCGGCGGGCCAGCCGGATGGATGGCCCGATCTGGAGGCGGCCGTGCGCATCGCTCGTCCTTCGGTGCTGCTCATTACCGGTGTCGGCGCGGGAGTGGATGTGGCTTCGTTGCGGCCGTTCATGACCGCCGCCCGCCGCCTCGATCTTGCCGTCATGATTGAAAATGATATTCGCCTCGCCAAAGAGCTTGATGCCGATGGCGTCCATCTGCGAGCCGATAGTGACACGCTCGCCGAGGCGCGGCGTCTGCTTGGCGAAGATAAATCGATCGGCATGTCCTGCGTTCTCTCCCGTCACGAGGCCATGCTCATGGCGGAGGGTGGGGCCGACTACATAGCATTCGGCGAGTTTGACTTGCGGGAGGATGCGGGTGCCGCGGAAGTGGCCGACATGATCGAGTGGTGGGCCGACATATTCGAGGTGCCGTGCGTGGCTTGGGGACAGGAGCACCATAGCGAGGAAGAGTTGCGCGGCTTCGTCGAAGCCGGAGCGGATTATTTGTCCGTGACTTTAGGGGCTGGCGATGCGGCGGACGCCGCGCGTCGCTATGCGGCCATAGCCGAATTGGTCGGCGCCAACGCCGGCCTGACCCTTTCCGCTTAGGAGCAAGCGGCAATGCGTATTGCGGTCTCCGTAAGTCTCGGTCTTGCCTTGCTGACATTCGCGACCGGCGCGCCGGCGCAGAATGCTGTTAAAGCGAAGGGCGGGCAAACCGGCGAAGTTGCCGTTCAGCCGGCCGCCGTCGATCCGGCCGCCGTAGACCCGGTCTATGCCGCCTTCGAGGCCAACCGCTATATGGAAACCAAGGCCCTGGCAGAACAGGCCGCGGCAAAGGGCGACGCTACCTCGATTACGCTGCTTGGCCAGCTCTACGAGGAAGGCATGGGCGTTCCACAGGACCTGGCCAAAGCCGCTGAATGGTATGCCAAGGGCGCGGCTCAGGGCGATACTCATTCGCAATTCGCACTGGGCATGATGCTGGTCGAAGGACGCGGTATCAAAGAGAATAAAGCGCTGGCCGCGCAATTTTTCGAGCTGGCAGCCGCTAAAAATCACGCGATCGCCATCTACAATCTGGCGCTGCTGTATGTGGAGGGCGTCGCCCGCACGCAGGATTTAGTCAAGGCCGCGCAGCTTATGGAGCGAGCAGCACTGCTGGATTACGCACCGGCCCAATACGACCTTACCGCCTTTTACAAGGACGGGCACGGGGTGCCGCGGGACGAGCAGAAGGCCGTATACTGGCTCGGCAAGGCCGCCGACGCAGGGCTGACCAACGCCGAATTGGAATACGGCATCGCGCTTTACCTAGGCAAGGGCGTGAAGAAGGATGAAGCCGCCGGTTTCTCCATGTTGCGCCGGGCCGCCGAGAAGGGCAATCCGGTGGCCCAGAACCGGCTGGCGCATGCGCTCGCCGCTGGCACAGGCACCAAGATCGACCCGGTCGCGGCCGGCAAATGGCATCTGCTCTCGCGCCAGTCGGGCGTCAGCGATTTCGGCCTTGATCGCTTTCTCGGTGCGCTTACGGCTGATGATCGGACAAAAGCCGAGAAAGCCGCCTATGATTGGCAGCAGGCGACAGCGGCGCTATTGGAATAGGCCGCTAACGCCCGAGGCCGATCGTGTTCCTAGAGCCTGATCGGCTCAGGTGGCATCGCCTAACCCAACTCAGTCGTCATCCCCGCGAAGGCGGGGGACTCAGTAGTCAAATAAAATCAATACTTTACTGGGTCCCCGCCTTCGCGGGGATGACGAGAGGGGTATCCACCTAATTCGATCGTGCTCCTAACCGCCCAGCCGATCCAGAATGCGCGCCCACGACCGGGCGCCTTTCTTGAAACTCGTCAAATTGTATTTCTCGTTCGGCGAATGGATGCGGTCGTCTTCGAGCGCGAAGCCGACAAGCACCGAATCCATGCCGAGCTTGCGCTTGAATGCCTCGACGATGGGGATCGACGCTCCGCAACCCATCAGGATGGTCTCGGCGCCCCATTCCTCGGCCAGTGCGTCGGCGGCGCCGCGGATCGCGGGAAGCGTCGTATCGAAGCCGATTGCCGGACTGCCGCCGAAATTCGTGAATTCGGCCCGGCTATCCACCGGCAAATGCGCGGTCACGAAGCTCTTGAAGCCCTCCAGGATTGCGTCCGGCCTCTGCCCGGGCACCAGGCGGAAGGTGATCTTTGCCGACGCTTCGGCGGGGATGACCGTCTTTGTGCCTGGCCCGGTATAACCGCCGATAATGCCGTTGATCTCAAGCGTCGGGCGCGCCCAGAGCTGCTCCAGAAAGCTGCGATCCGCCTCACCTGCCGCGCGCGACAGGCCAACCGGCCCCAGAACCCGCGCCTCGTCGTAACCGAGGCTCCGCCATTGCCGCCGCTGCGCCTCGGAGGGTTCGACGATGCCATCGTAGAAGCCGGAAATTTGAACGCGCCCCTCCGCATCGAACAAGGCGCCGAGAACACGGGTCAGGGCACGGATCGGATTCATCGCCGGGCCGCCATAGAGCCCCGAATGCAAGTCCCGGCTTGCGGCCTTCACGGTCAGTTCGATATGGGCGAGCCCGCGCAGGCTGGTCGTTATGGCGGGCTGGGTGGGGCTCATTTGTCCGGTGTCGCAGACGAAGACATGGCCCGCCTTCAGCTCCTCCGCATGGGCGTCGAGAAAGGCGGGGAGACTGGGACTGCCGGACTCCTCCTCGCCTTCGAGCAGCACCGACACCGATGCCGGCAGGCCGCCGGTCTTGGCCATCCAGGCGCGGCAGGCTTCGAGAAAGGTCATCACCTGCCCCTTATCGTCGCTGGCACCGCGCGCCACGATCACCTTGCCGTTCACCGGATCGTCGGCGATGCGCGGCTCGAACGGTGAGGTCGCCCACAAATCCAAAGGATCGGCCGGCTGCACGTCGTAATGGCCATAAAACAGCACATGGGCCGCGCTCGCCGCCGGATGACGCCAATGGGCGACCACCATCGGTTTGCCGCTCGTTTCATGGACGCGCGTGGCAAACCCGATTTCGGCAAGCTGACCGGCGCACCATTGCGCGGCCTCGCCGCAGGCCGCGTCGTGAGCCGGGTCGGTCGAGATGCTCGGAATGCGCAGCAACGCGAAAAGCCGGTCGAGAGCCGCGTCCGTCGAGCCGTCAAGATGTGCGAGCACCGCGTGTAGAGCTTCGCTCATGTCTGGTCCTGTTGGTTGAGAATCCTGCGGGGGGAGATTAGCAGGCCCGCGACGGAATGCCAGAAAATGGGGCCAACACGCGGGCGCCAAAGGCAGCCGGCTGCCATTGTTCAGACCTATGACGCACTTTTCGCCGCCGCCCATCGAATAAGCTGTGCCGCTTCCGGGTTACTGCCTACGGAACATCTTGGCTTTTTTGCTCCGGCGCTCTACACGAAAGACAATCATTTGCGCCTGCAGGCCAGGCCGTATCAGGCTTGCGGAGCGGATTTGAATTCGTCTTAATTGGGGGTGGGGGGCGATCACTCGCGGCGCGTGATGAATCACAGCGATATAAGTGTTCGACGCAAGGAGGTGCAAGAGGGGCTGCCGCCACTCTTGAAACGCCTATGGCGCTACGGGATGGTGCTTTCGGGCAATGCCGATGTCGCGCATGATTTGGTGCAGGCGACATGTCTCAGGGCGCTGGAGAAATGCGAGCAGTTTCAGCCCGGTACCCAGGTTTCCCGCTGGACCTACACCATATTGAGCTCAATTTGGAAAAATGAGCTGCGTTCGCGCCGCGTGCGCATGGGGCAGGGCTTCGTCGATGCCGAGATTGCCCTGGTCACCGACGGCGTTCGCGAAATGGATACGAATTTATTGGCCCGACAGGTGTTGAAGGAAGTGGAGCGGCTGCCGGAGGGGCAGCGGGAGGCTGTGTTCCTGGTCTATGGTGAGGGAATGTCCTATCGCGAAGCGGCTGAAATCCTGGACGTACCGCAGGGTACGATCATGAGCCGCTTGGCCGCCGCTCGGCAGAAACTTGGGGATTTGAAGGATCACGGCGACCATTTACTACCCGCTGAATAATAAGAATAGCGGGATGGAGCAATGCATATGAGCCCGGCAGGACACAGTGAAATCAGCGACGCTCAGCTTGTCGCATATATCGATGGAGAGCTGAGCGCCGCCGAGTATGAGGGTATGGCAAAGGCGCTTTCGCATAGTTCGGAGGCGCGCGAGCGGCTGGAAAAATTGAAGCTTGGCGGGCGCCCGTTCGGCGAAGCGTTCGACCTGCTTCTGGAGGCCGCTCCCGACGACAAGCTGCAGGCGATGTTCGCCGATCTCGTCGCGAAGCAGGCGGGCCCTTCGGTGACGGCCGACGACGGCGAGAATGTTGTCCCGTTCCGGAAGCGGAGCGGGTTCGGAGGTGCGCCATTCTGGCAGCTCGCGGTGGCGGCGGCCGTGCTGGCATTGGTTTTCACCGGAGGCTTGTTCGCGGGCGGCTTTTTCAATGCACCCCAACAGCAGCAACCCGTGCAGACCGCCGAGCAGAAACCTGGCTGGCGCGAAGCGGCAGCGCGCTATGTCGCGCTGTTCTCCAAGGAGACACTTGCGGGAATGCCGGCTGATAGCGAGACGCGGCAGCTCAATCTGCAGCGTGTGGCAACCGCGCTCGGGCTTAATCTGTCCGGCGAGAAGATCGCCAATACGGCGCTGTCCTTCCAGGGCACGCAGCTTTTGCAGCTGGAAGGCAAGCCGCTGGCGCAAATCTCCTATCTCTACGGAGACGACGCGCCGGTCGCGCTTTGCATCATCAAGACCGCAAACCCCGCACAGGCTCCGGCCGAGGAAAAGCGGCATGGCCTGAATGTGGTGCATTGGGTGGCGGGCGGCTACGGTTTCATGGTGATCGGCAAGGTGCCGGAGCCCACGCTGCGGCAAATTTCCGATACATTCAGGGCACAGTTCTCGTAATTGAGGCGGCGGCGCGGGTGACCGCATCCGTGCCGCGCTGTCGTGTAAGGCGATGTCGTCCGCTGCAGCATAGAGCATCACACTTTAAATCGAGATCAGCGGCGTTATGTATCCCGTCGCCCCGGGCCGTCAGAGCCCGGGGCCTATTCACTTGGAACTTCGGCAGTGAATTTGCGGCCATGTGGTTGGATCCCGGCTCGCCGCTCCGCGGCGTCCGGGACGACATAAATGGCGCGATCGTGATCCCTATTTAACGCACGACGCTCTAATTAGCCCGCGCCGCGGCGACTTGCAGCCTCGAACTTGGCATATTCCCCGAGAGGCCTCCAATTTGGCGCTTGGAACCCCGTGCTTGACTGCGGCGGACGTCAGCCCTCGGCCGTCCGGACGCCTCCTCCCGTACCGGCATATATGAGAATCCTATGCCCAAGCACTCCGGCTCACCTCGCTTTTATACGCGCATCGGCTGATCTTCCGTCTGAGCCACTGGCTCGGCAAAATCTGGAGATCACCATGTTTGAGATCGCGATGATCGGCATCGGCTTCGCGCTGTTCGCCGCCGCAGGCCTCTACGTCTCCCTCTGCAAACGTCTTTAGGAGAGCCCCATGCTGCTTGATTACATCCTCGCCGGAGGCGTGACGGCATTCCTGTTCGTCTATCTCGTCTACGCACTTCTGAAACCGGAAAAATTCTGAGGCTCCTATGACCTTGGCTGGCTGGGCGCAGATCCTCGTATTCTGCGCGATCGTCGTCGCGCTCGCGAAACCGCTTGGGGCTCATATGACCCGGGTGTTCGAAGGCGAGCGCACCTTCCTCTCCCCTATTCTCAGTCCCGTTGAACGCGCGTTCTACGCTCTCGCAGGCATCGATCCAAAGGCCGAACAGCGCTGGACCGGCTACGCGGCCAGCATGCTGGCTCTCAACTTCGTCGGTTTCCTGGCGCTCTATGCCGTGCTGCGACTGCAGGATGTCCTGCCGCTCAACCCGCAGGGGATGTCCGCACTCTCACCCGACCTGTCGCTGAACACCGCGGTCAGCTTCACCACCAACACCGACTGGCAGAGCTATGGCGGTGAAGTCGACGCTCGGCTATTTCGCCCAGATGACCGGGCTGACCGTGCAGAACTTCCTTTCCGCCGCAACCGGCATCGTGCTGGCTGTCGCCATGATCCGTGGATTTGCCCGCCGGTCGGCAAGCGGCCTCGGCAATTTTTGGGCCGACATCACGCGCTGCACGCTCTACATCCTGCTGCCAATCTGCCTTGTGTTTGCGATCTTCCTGGTCTGGCAGGGCATGCCGCAGAACCTGTCGCCCTATGTGGACGCAACCACGCTCGAAGGCGGCAAGCAGACCATCGCGCAAGGGCCCGTCGCCTCGCAGATCGCGATCAAGATGCTCGGCACCAATGGCGGCGGCTTCTTCAATGCTAACGCCGCGCACCCCTACGAAAACCCGACGCCCCTGTCGAATTTCATCCAGATGTTGTCGATCTTCGTGATCGGCGCGGCACTCACCAACGTCTTCGGCCGGATGGTCGGCGACGAGCGTCAGGGCTGGGCGATTCTGGGCGCGATGGGCGTGCTGTTCCTCATTGGCGTGACCGTCGCTTATTGGGCGGAAAGCGCCGGAAATCCTCTGCTGACCTCACTCGGCCTTGACCCGTCCGCCGGCAATATGGAGGGCAAGGAGGTCCGCTTCGGCGTGGCGGCATCGGCGCTATTCGCCACGATCACCACGGCTGCCTCCTGCGGTGCGGTGAACGCCATGCATGTCATTCACCCCGCTCGGCGGCATGATACCGCTCATCAACATGGAACTGGGCGAGGTGGTCGTCGGCGGCGTCGGTGCCGGCCTATACGGCATGCTGCTGTTCGCGATCATCGCTGTGTTCGTCGCCGGGCTGATGGTCGGCCGCACGCCGGAATATCTCGGCAAGAAGATCGAGGCGCGAGAGGTGAAGCTCACCATGCTCGCCATCCTTTGCCTGCCGCTGATGATGCTAGGCCTCACGGCGATTGCCGTGGTCGTGCCCGTGGTCTCTCGGGTATTTCGACACCCGGACCGCACGGCTTCACCGAAGTGCTCTACACCTACACGTCCGGCGCCGGCGAATAACGGCTCTGCCTTTGCAGGTATATCGGCGAACACGCCCTTCTATAACACCACGCTCGCCATCGCCATGATGGTCGGCCGCTTCTTCTTGATCGTGCCGATGCTGGCGATCGCCGGTTCGCTCGCTGCCAAGAAGATTGTGCCGCCGTCGCGCGGTACCTTCCCGACGCAGGGCCCGCTATTCGTATGCCTGCTTGTAGGCGTGGTGCTGATCGTCGGCGGCCTGACTTTCCTGCCGGCGCTGGCCTTGGGGCCGATCACCGAACATCTGGCGATGATGGCCGGGCAATCCTTCTAAGGAAAATGACGATGAAAAACTCATCTACTTTATCGCGGTCCTCGCTGACGAACGCGGACATCGTCATCCCTGCCATCGGCGGCGCCTTCCGCAAGCTTGCCCCGCAAAACATGGCGCGGAACCCCGTGATGTTCGTGGTGGAGGTGCTCGCCCTGCTCGTGACCGTGCTCTTCATCCGCGATGCGGTAAGCGGCGGGGCAGACCTCGGCTTCTCTTTCCAGGTCATTGTCTGGCTCTGGTTCACCGTGCTGTTCGCCAATTTTGCCGAAGCTGTCGCCGAAGGGCGCGGCAAGGCACAAGCCGCGAGCCTCAGGGCCACACGCAGCGACACCGTCGCCAAGAGCCTCTCCGGCGAGACGCTGAAATGGGCGCTCGGACCGGATGCGGAGATGAAGCTCGACGTCGGCGATATCGACCCGGTCCCGGCGCTCGATCTGAAGCCTGGCACGATCGTCCTCATCGAGGCCGGCGACACGATCCCCTCCGACGGCGAAGTCATCAAAGGCATCGCCTCGGTCAATGAAGCCGCGATTACCGGCGAAGTCGGCGCCCGTCATTCGCGAATCCGGCGGCGACCGCTCGGCGGTGACCGGCGGTACACAGGTGATCTCCGACTGGATCGTCGTGCGCATCACCTCGGCGCAAGGTTCCACCTTCCTCGACCGAATGATCGCGCTCGTCGAAGGCGCGCAGCGGCAGAAGACACCGAATGAGATCGCGCTCAACATCCTGCTTGCGGGCATGACGCTGATTTTCGTCATGGCCGTCGCTTCGATCCCGAGCTTCGCCGATTATGCCGGCGGCAGTGTCTCGGTGCTGGTCCTCGTCGCGCTGTTCGTCACACTTATCCCGACCACGATCGGCGCCCTGCTCTCGGCCATCGGCATCGCGGGGATGGACCGGCTGGTGCGCTTCAACGTGCTCGCCATGTCCGGCCGCGCCGTCGAAGCGGCGGGTGACGTCGATACGCTGCTGCTCGACAAGACCGGCACCATCACCCTCGGCGACCGCCAGGCCTCCGAGTTCATCGCCCTGCCGGGTGTGAGCGAGCGTGAACTGGCTGATGCGGCGCAGCTCGCATCGCTCTCCGACGAAACGCCCGAAGGCCGCTCCATCGTTGTGCTCGCCAAGCAGAAATACGGCATTCGCGGACGCGACATGGCGCCCCTCCATGCGCAGTTCATCCGGTTCAGCGCGCAAACGCGCATCAGCGGCGTGAATATCGAGAATGACCAGCTCCGCAAGGGCGCCGT
This sequence comes from uncultured Alphaproteobacteria bacterium, assembly GCA_963731855.1. Lineage (GTDB taxonomy): Bacteria > Pseudomonadota > Alphaproteobacteria > Rhizobiales > Rhodomicrobiaceae > R-RK-3. The sequence continues at coordinate 155,551 of CAVSXH010000017.1, forward strand.
GGATGCAGTGGTTGCCCATGTGCGGGCGATCACCAGCAATCCCAACATGCCCGTACCGCCCGAACTGACGCGCGGCACGGAATTGATCGCCAAATCGGGCGGCACGCCGCTGGCCGTCTCCCGAAATGGCAAGCTGCTCGGTCTCGTGCATCTTAAGGACATCGTCAAGGGCGGCATTCGCGAGCGCTTCGCCGAGCTGCGGCGAGATGGGCATCCGCACCATCATGATCACCGGCGACAATCCGCTGACCGCCGCCGCCATCGCCGCCGAAGCAGGCGTGGACGACTTCCTCGCCGAGGCGACGCCGGAGAACAAGCTCAAGCTGATCCGCGAGGAGCAGGCCAAGGGCAAGCTGGTCGCCATGTGCGGCGACGGCACGAACGACGCGCCCGCGCTCGCCCAGGCCGATGTCGGCGTGGCGATGAACACTGGCACCGTCGCAGCGCGCGAGGCCGGCAATATGGTGGACCTCGACAGTGACCCGACCAAGCTCATCGAAATCGTCGGCATCGGCAAGCAGTTGCTGATGACGCGCGGCGCGCTGACCACTTTCTCCATCGCCAACGACGTGGCGAAGTATTTCGCCATCATCCCGGCGATGTTCGTCGCCTTCTACCCGCAACTCCAGGCGCTGAACGTGATGCAGCTCGCCTCGCCGCAAAGCGCCATCCTGTCGGCGATCATCTTCAACGCGCTGATCATCGTCGCGCTGATCCCGCTGGCGCTGCGCGGGGTGACGTACCGCGCCCGGCCGGCGGCCGCGCTGCTGCAACGCAACCTGCTGATCTACGGTCTCGGCGGTCTGATCGTGCCTTTCCTAGGCATCAAGCTGATCGACCTTGCCGTCTCCGCCATCGGCCTCGCATAAGGATTTGACCCATGCTGAAACACATCCGCCCCGCGATTGTGATGATCCTGCTGATGACAGGCCTTACCGGCATCCTGTATCCCTTCGCCGTCACCGGCATCGCCCAGGCTGTCTTCCCGCATCAGGCCAATGGCAGCCTGATCGAGCGCGATGGCCAAGTCATTGGCTCGGAGCTGATCGGGCAGAATTTTGCCTCGGACCGCTATTTCAACGGCCGTCCCTCGGCGACGCTCGGGCCCGATCCGGCGGATCCGAGCAAGGCGGCGCCCGCCCCGTATAACGCCTCGAATTCAGGGGCCTCGAATGCGGGACCGACGTCCAAGACGCTGATTGAGCGTGTCCAGGGCGGCGTGGCAAGCTACCGGCAAGGCTACGGCGTCACTGGCGAGGTTCCCGCCGATGCGGTAATGACCTCGGGCAGTGGCCTCGACCCGCATATTTCGCCGGCGAATGCGCGGCTGCAGGTCCGCCGTGTGGCGGCGGCGCGGGGCCTCGCTGAAGAGCGCGTCCGTCAGCTCGTTGCCGAGATGACGGAGAATGCGACACTTGGTTTTCTTGGAGAGCCGCGGGTGAACGTTCTGAAACTGAACTTGGCTCTCGACCGGGAACGCAGCGCCGTCGCGACCCAATAGGGTCAGAAAGAGGCCGCATGGCTGACGCGAGCGAGCAGAAACGCCCTTCCCCCGAGGCGCTGCTCGAGCTTGCGCGCAAGGAGCAACCGGGCCGAGGGCGGCTGAAGATCTTCCTCGGAGCCGCGCCGGGAATCGGCAAGACCTATGAAATGCTGCTTTCGGGCCGGTCGAAGCTTGCCGAGGGCGTCGATGTGGTCATCGGCGTGGTCGAGACGCATGGACGGCCCGAAACCCAGGCTCTGCTCGGCGGCCTTGAAGCCGTTCCGCGCCGACAGGTCGAATATAAGGGCAGGGTAATCGAGGAAATGGATCTCGACGCCCTGCTGGCCCGCAAGCCGGACCTGGCGCTCGTCGACGAACTCGCGCACACCAATGCGCCGGGCAGCCGGCATCCGAAGCGCTATATGGATGTTGAGGAATTGCTGGCCGCCGGCATCGACGTCTACAGCACACTGAACATCCAGCATGTCGAGAGCCTGAACGATGTCGTGGCGCAGATCACGCGCATTCGCGTGCGGGAGACCGTGCCGGATTCGGTGCTCGATGCGGCCGACGATATCGAGGTGATCGACCTCGCCCCCGAGGAACTTATTCAGCGGTTGCGCGAGGGCAAGGTCTATGTGCCGAAACAGGCCGAGCGGGCCTTACGCCACTATTTCTCACCGGGCAATCTGACTGCGCTGCGCGAACTGGCACTGCGCCGCACCGCCCAGCGTGTCGACGAGCAGCTTCTCAGCCATATGCGTGCGCATGCCATTGCCGGGCCCTGGCCGGCGGGCGAGCGCGTGCTCGTCTGCATCAGCGAAGACCCGCGCGCCGCGTGCCTCGTCCGCTACACCAAACGCCTCGCTGACCGGCTGCGCGCGCCCTGGACGGCGCTATACGTCGAAACGACGCGCAGTCACGACCTTTCCGTGGTCGAGCGCGACCGCATCGCCGACACGCTCCGCCTTGCCGAGCGGCTGGGCGGCGTCGCCGCGACCATCCCCGGCAGCCGGCGCATCGTCGAAGACATCATGGCCTATGTGCACGCCAACAATGTCACGCAGGTCGTCATCGGCAAGTCGGCTCGGTCGCGCTGGTTTGAGCTGCTTCAGGGGTCGATCGTGCATGACCTGCTCCGCCGCTCCGGGAACGTCAGCGTGCATGTGATCTCCGGCGAAGACTTCGCGATGCACGCCATCCCGAAGAAAACCGTCAGGACCACCCCGGCTCCGAAGGATCCTGTCGCTCTCGGCTATGGCGCCGCGGTCGCCGCAACGGCGATCGCCGCGCCGATAGCCCTGCTCCTTGAGCCCTATATCGGCGACGAGACGGTGCCGCTGGTCTTCCTGATGTCGGTCATCGGCGTGGCCTACCGTTTTGGGCTGGGGCCGTCCGTATTTGCCGCGCTGGCGTCCATGCTTTGCTACAATTTCTTCTTTCTGGCGCCTCGGCACACCTTCACCATCGCCGACCCGACGAATATCGCGGCGCTTTTCTTCTTCCTGTTCACGGCGCTGATCATCAGCAATCTGACGGCGCGGGTTCGTGCACAGGCGGAGACGGCGCGCAACAGGGCAGCGGTGGCGAATGCGCTCTATGCCTTCTCGAGAAATCTTGCGAGCACGGTGACGCTGGACGATCTGCTCTGGGCCGCCGTTTCGCAAATCGCCGTATCGCTGAAGGTGCATGTGGTCATTCTGCTTCCCGCCAAGGACCGCGGGCTCGAAGCGGTCGCAGCCTTTCCACCCGGCGACATGATCGACGATGCCGATATTGGTGCCGCGCGATGGTCTTTCGACAGCGGCAGGCCAGCGGGACGAGGCGCCGATACGCTGCCCGGGGCGCGCCGCCTTTTCCTTCCGCTCAGGACCGGCCGGAGCAGCATCGGCGTCGTCGGCCTCGGCGCGGGTCCGCGGCCCGACGTCATACTCACGCCGGACGAGCGGCGCCTTCTCGACGCCCTTATGGATCAGGCGGCCGTTGCCATGGAACGGATAAAACTCGCGGGGGAAATGGACGAAGCACGGGTCGCGGCAGAAACGGAGCGGCTCCGCAGCGCACTGCTTACCTCGCTCTCGCACGATCTTAAAACGCCCCTGACTTCGATCCTCGGCGCGGCCAATTCGCTGGGCGAGTATGACGATCTCTTCGACCAGAAGGCACGCGGCGATCTCATCAGGACCATCGAGGACGAAGCCGGACGGCTGTCGCGCTTCGTCACCAACCTTCTCGATATGACGCGGCTCGAGGCCGGCGCCATCGAACTGCACCGGGAGTCGACTGATATCGCCGAAGTCATAGGCACGGCCGCGCAGCGTGCCAAGGCGCTGCTCGATAGCTTCGATGTGCGTTTCGAGATCGAGCCTGATTTGCCGCTTCTCGATCTCGACGTCATGCTGATAGAGCAAGTCATCATGAACCTGCTCGACAACGCCGCAAAATATGCGCCGCCATCTTCTGCGATCACCATCGGCGCGAGACGCCGCGAGGATGCCGTGATCATCGAGATAATCGACGAGGGCACCGGTATTCCCGCCGATCGCCTGGCCCTGGTGTTCGACAAATTCTACCGCGTGAACGGCCGCGACCGGCAGCGCGCCGGCACCGGGCTGGGCCTTGCAATCTGCCGCGGCTTCGTCGAGGCGATGGACGGCACGATCGGGGTCTCCAACCGGACCGACCGGCCGGGTGCGATCTTCACTGTGAAACTGCCTATCCCGCAGGAAAGCGCTCAGCCCCGCCCCGAGGCAGCGGCATGACCGGCGGCGAGAAAATCCCAGTCCTCGTCATTGAAGATGAGCCCGCAATCCGGCGCTTGCTGCGCACCAGCCTGGGTGCTAACGGCTTCCATGTCGTGGAGGCCGGGACCGGTCAGGATGGTCTCGCCGAGATCGTATCGCAGAAGCCGGAGGTCGTGCTGCTCGATCTCGGCCTGCCCGATATGGACGGCCTCGCCATCATCGAGAAACTGCGGACCGGCGGCGACAAAACCCCGATCATCGTCCTGTCGAGCCGGGGCGAGGAACGCGCTAAAGTCGCGGCTCTTGAGGCCGGCGCCGACGATTATGTGACCAAGCCCTTCGGCATAGCCGAGCTCATCGCGCGCATCCGCACGGCGCTCCGGCATCGGGTGCAAGTGCAAGGCGCCGAGCCGGTCTTCGAGAGCGGCAATCTGCGCGTCGACCTTGTCCGGCGCTTCGTGACCGTTGACAGCGCCGAGGTGAAGCTGTCGCCCAAGGAATACGATATTCTGCGCCAGCTCGTGCTCCATGCGGGGAAGGTCCTGACGCACCGCTTCCTGATGAGCGAGGTATGGGGCGCGGCCGGCGATGTGCAATATCTCCGCATCTATGTTCGCCAGCTTCGCGCCAAGATCGAGGCCCGGCCTGAACAACCCCAGCATATTCTGACCGAGACGGGTGTGGGGTATCGCCTGCAATAACGACGTCGCGAGGTCGCGCAATGTTTGAAGCCGACGCCTCGGCACGGACCACTGCTGCCCCGTCGTCGACAAGCTGCTGTTGCGGACGCCGGTTTTCGCGCCCGAATTCGGGATCTACAGCCATCGCATCGGGGGTAGGTGGCTAGCGGGCGGGGCATCGAATACCGGCGGCGCGGTGCTCGCGTCCTTTTTCTCGCCGGACCGGATGGCGGCGCTCGAGCCGCTGCTTGTCCCGCAGGTGGCGACCGGCCTGGACTACTACCCGCTGCTCGGCCCCGGCGAGCGCTTTCCGGTCAGCGATCCTTGGCTGGAGCCCCGCATGTCGCCGCGTCCGGCTGAAGATCACCTGTTCCTGCAAGGCCTTCTGGAAGGCATCGCCGCGATCGAGGCTCTCGGCTATGCGCGGCTTAACCAGCTTGGTGCGACGCCGCTGCATAACGTCAGGACGGTCGGCGGCGGGGCCGTAAACCGCGCCTGGACGCCGATCCGACAAGGGTTGCTCGGAGTTCCCCATGGCCGACCCGGAGGCGTTACAGGCGGCAGTAGGCACTGCCAGGCTCGCCTGGAGCGGCTTTCGCGCGGACGCCGATAAGGGGGTGCATCATTTGGCGCCCGCCGCGCGGCATGCCCTACCAGTTGCGGTTCAGCCAGGCGCGAGCCGGCTTTTCAACGATGTAATAGCTGCACAAGGCACAGGCGAACGCCCCGGCCAGCATGGGGAGCGGCGCACTGTCCTGCCAATAGACGAATTTGTAAAAGGGCTGCTGCCACAGATAGAGCGAATACGACCACAGCCCCAGCATCGCCATCGGCCAGGAGGACAAGAATCCGGTCAGGTAACGCGTGCTGAAGTCGAGCGAATTGACGGCGAGCGCCAATAGCGGCACGGCGAGCAGATAGTGGATCGGTGTCGGCACCAGGTCGATGAACAGCAGAACCGCCCCGGCGGACGCCGCAACAGCGACATGCGGCCCTTTGAGCACGGACGGCAGCCTGTCGTCGGCCTTAAGCAGGCATATCACCGCCGACAGCAGAATCGAGGCGATATGCACATCGGTTCGCCAATAGGTGGTTTCGTAGTCCATTCCGAAGGCCCAGTACGAGACGGCGCCGTTCGCCATTGCGAGCACTGACAGTGCGCCAAGAACCATGACGACGCGGGAACGCCTTGTGACGAAGACGCTGATCAGCGCCAGGACGACATAGGCATGCTCTTCGACGCAGAGCGACCAGACATGATCCAGCGCGCCGGCGCGGGTGACGAGAATTCCGGCATAGTTGTAGGTGAATGTCAGCGCCGTCAGCGCCGCCTTCCATTTGAACGCGATGAACGTGCCGGACAAGACAACCATCGTGACGACGATGAAAACCAGCAGAGCCGGATAGATGCGGGAGAACCGGCGCTTGAAGAACGTCCTGAGCGGATAGCGTTCGACAAAAAGAATCTCGGCCATGAGCCGGCCGCTCAGCACGAAGAAGAACTCGACGCCCACGACGGCGAGATTGATTCCGGGAACGGGAAAGAAGTGGCCCATCAGAACCAATGCGATCGACAGGCCGCGCCATCCGTCGAGATAGGCCAGCCTGGCTCTTGACGATCTGTCAGCGGACCGCGGCACGACAGGATACGTAGCGGAGATAGCGGTCATGCCGGTCCTTTCGCGGGAACGCTGCGAAAAAGGCTGTACGCTCTGGGGCACGCGCTCCGAGCCCGGCTCGCATTTATCCGTATGTTGCAGCGCAATATAGCATTGTGCAAGTGCGATCGATGTCACGCCTGATATGGTGGGACTTATTTTGAGGCGTCTGCGTTAAGGAACGTCGAAATCCGAAACCCCAATAAATTTCGATTGTTTGCTGGTTAGGTCTCGAATCTAAAGTTCTTTTGCAGCTCGGTCGAACCGAGGAGGGGTGTATTGCAAGCCGGTTGTGGCCGCCGAACGTATCGAACAGCGGACGCGGTTTGACACGGATCGCGCGCGTCACGCAATATCGAGGACCACATTGCCGACGACGTCGCCGCGTTCGATGAGATCGTGGGCTTCGGCGATGTCGCTCAGCGGCAAGCGCCGGGCAACGGTGTGGATCAGCTTGCCGCCCTCAAGCAGTTCGGTCAGTTCGGCAATGCCGGCGGAGCGGTCATCCTCCCGCAATTCGTAGACCAGGAAGAAGCGGAGGGCGATTGAGTTCTGCATCAGCCACATGCTGGGCAGCAACGCTTCGGCTGCCGACATGCCGTAGATCACAACGGTTCCGTGCGGCTTCAGAATCGCCGGATAGAATGTCGCGTTGCCGGTCAGGTCCATCTCGATTACCGCGTCGACGCCCTGCCCGCCGGTCAGCGCCTTCACCCGCTCGCCCAGATTTTCGCTGCGGTAATTGATGACTTCATCCGCTCCGGCGCTTCGGGCATGGGCGGCCTTCGCGTCGCCGCTGACCGTCGTGATCACTCGGGCGCCGCGCAGTTTGGCAAGCTGGATGGCATAATGCGCAACCGATCCGGCACCGCCCGCAATCAAGAGCGTTGCGCCGGGCTCTATCCGCGCAAGCCGGACCGCCTGGATTGCGGTCAGCGCGGGAATACCCAGGCACGCGCCTTCCGCATAACTGGCCTTGTCGGGCAGCGGGGCTGCCTGCGCGCTCGGGAGGACGATATATTCAGCGGCGGTGCCGTATGCGCGTTTCCACTGCCCGTTCCAGATCCAGACACGTTCGCCGACCCGATCGGGCACGCCCGGTCCGACGGCGTCGATATCGCCCGCCCCGTCGCTATGCGGAATGATGAGGGGCGCCGACAGTCCGCGTCCGAATCCGCCGCGCCGCACCTTCCAGTCCGAGGGATTGACGCCCGAGGCGCGCAGCCTGACCCGCACCTCGCCTGGTCCAGCTTCCGGCGTGGGCTGCTCGCCGATTTCCAGCACCTCGCGCGCCGGTCCTTGCTGCGAATAAAACGCCGCTCGCATGATCATTCCTCGCTGTTTTGCTCAGCGATAATGCACTGCCTGGGGCTTGCTGGCTACCGATTCGCAAGCCGCTCACGACGAATGTGAGGTGGGTGCGGGCTTACCTTAAATCGTGCGCAGCCTTCGAAGTGATCGCGCTCTAATGCCGGTATGGCCTTGTGCGCCGCACCCCTTCCTTTCACTTTCCGCCGCCACCAGTTAAGGCTATCTAAAGCCGAAATTGACCGCGCCTGTGCGGCTGCGGCCGGAAAGAGATCGCCCATGCAGGACGGCCTGCCATTCTGGAAAACCAAGCGCCTCGATGAGATGACGCGCGAGGAGTGGGAATCGCTCTGCGACGGCTGCGGACGCTGCTGCCTCTTGAAGCTCGAAGACGAGGATACGGAAGAGGTCGTCTATACGCGGCTGGCCTGCAAGCTGCTGGATATCGGCTCATGCCGCTGCGGCGACTACGAAAACCGCCACGCGCAGGTTCCCGATTGCGTCCGCCTCACGCCCGCGACGGCGGCGACCCTCGCCTGGCTTCCATCGACCTGCGCCTACCGGCTGGTCGCCAATAGCGAGGACCTCGCCTGGTGGCATCCGCTCGTGTCCGGCAGCGAGGAAACCGTGCATGAGGCCGGGATTTCGGTGCGGGATTTCGCCGTCAGCGAGACGAAGGTGAAGAACGGGCGGTATGAGAGGTTTTTGCTGAAGTGGGAGACTGCGGGTTGAGTTTGAGCGGCGCTTGATGCGCGTCCGGTCCCCGCCGGCCCCTGGCGTCACGGATGTGAGCGCCAGCGATCTTGACTTCACTGCGTCAGCGGCGGCTTGCCGGGAGACCTGCTGCGAAGCGATCTCGTCCTCGGGCGCTTTCCGCACCGCTTCTTCCTTGACCCTGTGCTCGGGTATATCACCCAGTTTGGCGATCCGCCACCGGCCGGATTGTCGAGCTCGACATGAACGCCGTGCGCTCTACCTGACGCATCGTCAGCACAATCGCGATAACAAATGTGAGCACAGTGATGATAAGGCTGTATACATTACTGTTAAGCATCGCATCCTCCTATTTCACGACAAGGCGAACATAAGGAGTGTCGGCAATTCTTGTTGGTCCTTTACTTTATCTCCTTTGCAACGCAACTGACCTATATTTTGCCTATATGACCTTCATGGGGTCACATTGGGAGCATAGCTGCGGTTAGTGACAGATGGTATACAATTTATGCTGTCAGGGAATTGAAACTTTCCGAATGTTTGGGATGGCTGTGAAAAGTTGCGAAAGTTCATCGGGACAGGGGTCGTCACCCAAAAGATACGAGATTGTGCAAAAGCTATTTCTCGAAAAATTCCTGGTGTTGGAACAGCTCGCGTTGGCGCGTTCGCGCATTGCACACTGATCTCTGCGTGGCCCACATCGGTTTCAAATAGGCTTGTGTATGCCAGCGGTTAATTCTCACCAACGAAGTGGCACGGCAGCGCCCATTGTGATTGGGCGTAATTGTGCTTTTACAAAGACATGAGGTGCTTCGCTGATTGGGCGAAAAACGATGCGTCTGTTCCATGAGTCTAGTGAATTTAATGCAGGCCATTATGTTCTACGTGGGCTGTTACAGGGGGCTGCGGTGCCGAAGATTAAGGAAGAAATAACGCCGAAGCACCTGCGTTGCTCCTACGGCGGCTGCCCCGGTGTATTTAGGTTAAGCGATGGTGATCTCCTCATAATAGGTAAGGCGATCCCAGCCGAGTTGTTGAAGCAGATCGAGGGGCGGATTGCGGGCGATGAAATTGCGGTGAAACTCAGCCCAGAGTTCTTCAAGGCCCTCGCCGAATAGTAAATTCTCCAGACGCTCGCGTGGTGGTCGATCGACTGCCAAGCCGGTTCCAGCAGGGACCTTGTACCTTGTACCTTGTACCTTTACCTTGTACCTTGTACCTTGTACCCAACACGATATAATTGACGATTGGATTTGCTCCGATCGAGATCGTTGTTATTGTGTACAAGCCTCTCTTTGAACTCGAAGAAATCAATACTAGCTGTCGAATTCAGCTGACTAAAACGTTAAATCGTCACCATAAAGTCAGAACCGTTGGCGGACCGGGTGAGGCGACCGAAGACAGCTGTCGGGGCCTCGCTTTTTTTTTGGCCTTCGATCCGTGGGAGGCAACATTGAAATGTCCTCCCGGATCGGCGCGTTTTTTTGACATTGCGGAAAAGCATGGCCACCTGTCGCCGGCAGAATCAGCACAGCTGTCTCGAACGCTCATAAGTCACGGCGCAAAAATGGCGCGCGTTTATAATGGCGCGTTTAGCACTTTCTTTTCGGCGCCCCGTGTCAGGACCATCTTCAACAACATCGACGATCTTGATCATTTGGCTCAATCAGGGCTCGCGGTGGGAGGGTCCTGGGTTGATCTATTATTTGAAACTTGTCCATTTCCCTTGCAGCCAAGCCGAGTTCTCGGAAGTCCAGTCCTTCAGGCAGATTACTATCGAGGGTGAGATCGACTTTTATTCGCGGACACCCTGGCTGGCCTGGTGCGAGGCGCTGGACCTCATTTGCCTAGGGCCTTGGGGAGGTCTTCACCCTAGCACCGCAATCAACATGGTTGCGGCGCTCGAGCAGAGGGTCGTCCGGCTGGCGTCCGACGTCATTGATCTGGAAGATGCTGTATTCGGCCGCAAGGTCATCCTGCCAATGTTCTCGCGAGGCCTGCAAGGCGTGGTGATCGGGTTGTTTACTGACGTCCCGAAAGGCGAAATAGAACCGATCCTCACGACGCTCATTCAATTCGGCGAGACGCTGTCTGACGTCTACGCCGATTTGCGATGGAAGCATTTCATGGATGTGTTGGAAGATGAGCTCAACGAGAAAGAACTCGCCCGGGAAGTCATTAACGCGGTTTCGCCGGTCGGTAAGCTGATCGTCAGCCACGAAGGACGGCGTGCCGGCTATAAGCTTGGCTATGAAAGTGACTATTGGTCTGGATATGAGTTGCTGGCGCAAAACGAACTTGGCGCCGAGCGGTCGAAACACGGCTTCACCGTCGCCGGCCCGAATGGGGCGGAGATCTACATCGAGCCCATTACCGACATTCCGCACATCAACTCGGAATTCACGCGCATTCGCCTCGAAAACTACCTCAATGAGGTGTTCGGTTCGATTGCCACGTTTTCCAATGGCGAGACGCTGTCGCTGAAGGACGTGCAACGATTGCTCGGCGAATATGAGCCGTATGCTGATGACCGCGCGGCGTCGCTGGCGAAGCTGCGGCAGTTCTACGTGATCGACAAAGTCGAGCAGCATTGGCGGGAGGGCAGCGTCAAGGTCACGAATAACGAGCTCAAGCGGTTTTTCGAAGGCCTCGGCCGGGAGGCAAAGAACGGCTATCAGGTCACATCCTTCGCGTCCGAATTCGAAAAGATCTTCACCGATCGGGTGACGGCGACGAAGACGCGCAATGCGCTCACCCTGTCATGGAACACTGGCGAGTAGTTCTTGGCAGAAAAAATCACCGCATAGGTAAATTCCCGAATTCACAGCGCAACGCTTCTCGTGTATGGTTTGGGCATGATCCGAAAAGTGGGTGAGGCGCTAGAGCGCCGGACGCTCCGCTGAACGCGGAGCTGCGCTCTAGTTCGTTGTTTATGCATCGGATTTATCCGAAAAGTGCGTACACTTTTCGGTCCGATGCATGAGCGCGTCTCCGAAGCTGCCGCTTCGGGTCAGCGAAATTCCTTCGCGGAAGCGGGCCGCTGCTCCGCGAAGGAAACCGCAAGCCTCGCCGCGTGGGACGTCCAGGGCCTTTCCATTCCGACGGAATTGGAACCGGGCTCTGAATGCCTGCTCTACACGAAGCCGTATCCGTCCCCCTTTCGCGGCTACACTTGAAGCTGCTCCGGCGAGCGAAATCCGCGCGAACCCTCGCACGCTCACTCCAGACGCGGCACGTCCACTTCGTCCACCTGTCCGCCAATCGCATCCGTGCATCAAACGCACCAAACCCGGCGCCCCGCCTCCGTTTGGCTCGATGCACCCTTCCCCCGCATCCGCTCAGCTCTCCGAGACGCCTTTGCCACCCGACAGCTCCGCCAATCCCGCCCGCTCACGGGACTGGGACGCCATCGCGCATGATTATGCCGCGAGCGCACTGACCGTGCAGGAAATCTCCGCCCTGCACAGTGTCAAACTCTCAGTCCTATACGACCGGGCCAAGCGTGATGGTTGGATCATGCGCAGCCCCGCTTCCGCCCGCCGTTCGCTTTCGCCGCCCTGCCCCAACGGCGAGGTTGCTCTCCAGCGGCGCCTGATGACCGCCCTGGATCGCAAAATGACAGAATTCGAGACCCGCATGACACAGGCCGCCACCGGCGCCGCCCCAATGACCGCCGCCGATGGCGAGCGCGATACCCGGACGCTGAACACGCTGGTCCGCCTGTTCGACAAGCTCAAGGGCTTCGGGCGGAAAGCCGGCCGCCTCGGGCAAGGGCGCCGTCGCAGCGGACCGGAGAGCCGGAAAGGACCTTCATGACGCGGACCGCTTCCGCAACGATCTTGCGCGCCGCCTTGAAAGCTTGCGCGACTCGATCGGCGGTTGAGCGATTTGTCAGCACGCTGAGCGCCGACGAGGCCGCATTCCTCGATCATGACTGGCAGCTCTGGGCGCGCGACGATCAGCTCCCGCCACCCCTTTCGCAAGGGCTCGGCCCCTGGACGACCTGGCTCATTCTCGGCGGACGCGGCGCCGGCAAGACGCGCGCCGGCGCGGAATGGGTGCGCGGCCTGGCGCTTGGCCAGCCGCCTTTCGCCGACCGGCCGGTCGAGCGCATCGCCCTGATCGGCGAAACGCTGGGCGACGCGCGCGCCGTGATGGTGGACGGCCCTTCCGGCCTGCTCGCCATCCACCGCCAATCCGAGCGGCCGGCCTACAACGCCTCGCGCCGCGAGCTCACCTGGCCGAACGGCGCGGTGGCGCAGCTCTTCTCGGCGGACGATCCGGAATTCCTGCGCGGTCCGCAATTCGGCGCCGCCTGGGCCGACGAGCTGGCCAAATGGCGCTATGCGGCGGATGCCTGGGACATGCTGCAATTCTGCCTGCGCCTGGGCGACCGCCCGCGCCAGGCGGTGACGACCACGCCGCGCCCGATTCCGCTGCTGAAGCGCCTCCTCGCCGATCCCGCGACCGCCATCAGCCGCGCGCGGACCGAAGTGAACGCCGCCAATCTCGCGGCATCCTTCCTCAGCGCCGTCGTTGGCCGCTATCAGGGCACGCGGCTCGGCCGGCAGGAGCTGGGCGGCGAGTTGATCGAGGATCGCCCCGACGCGCTCTGGCAGCGCGGCGCGCTCGACACAGCCCGGCTCGACAAGGCGCCGCCGCTCGCCCGTATCGTCGTCGCGGTCGATCCGGCGGTGACCAGCGGCGCGGGCGCCGACGCGTGCGGCATCGTCGCTGTGGGCCGGGCCGAGGATGGACGCGCCTTCGTGCTGGCCGATGCGACGACACAGGGACGCAAGCCTCTCGAATGGGCGCGCGCCGCCGTGCGCCTCTATGAGAGCCTGGACGCGGATTGCATCGTCGCCGAGGTCAATCAGGGCGGCGAGCTGGTGGCGCAGATGCTTCGGCAAGTCTCGCCCGGTGTGCCGGTGCGCATGGTGCGCGCCACGCGCGGCAAATATCTCCGCGCCGAGCCGGTTGCCGCGCTTTACGAGCGAGGGCTGGTGGCGCATGTCGGCGTCTGGCCGGAGCTGGAGGATCAGATGTGCGATTTCGGACCGGGCGGTCTGTCGAACGGCGCCAGTCCCGACAGGCTCGACGCGCTAGTCTGGGCGCTGACCGAGCTGATGCTGAACGACAAGGCGGAGCCGCGGATACGGAGTCTCTAAGCAGAGTTCCCAAAAGTGGCCTTCCCAGTTTTGGGAAAAAACTCTGCGAAAACAAAGGAATCTCAGCAGGCATTCGTTGGGCAGCCAAGGAATGTCTGCTTAGGGCGAAAGCATGATCCGCGGAAGCGGGCACCGGGTTTGCGCCGGAATGACCTCTGGGCCATGCACTCGTCCCGGATGGCAACGGCGCAAAACTGTTTCCGCCGCGCCGGCACGTCAAGGACTGCGTTGCGATTTGCGGCCGCCCGCGCCGCCCGCTATGATAACCACCAGGTGAGTTGTCGCGGGGAGGCCCATTTGCGCCGGTTTTTCCTAACGATCATCACGATCTCGCAGCTTTTCGGCGCCCTGTTCGCCTTTTCCTATTTCGACCAGACCTTGAAGCAAACGCCATTAAGCACGCTCGGCACTGTGCAGCAGGTGGCGACGCTTGGAACCGCTCGTGATCTATCTGCTCGGACTGGTCGGCTCCATCCTGATCTGGCTGAGCCGGCGGGCAGGACTCTGGCTGTCGTTCGTTCACCAGCTGCTGATCATCCCGGTTTTCTTCATACCGGGCGTCTTCTACTGGGTGATGGGCGATGGGCTCGCCATTGCCGCGGTGGTCTGGCACACCGACGCCTCCAGCGGCTTCACGACGGTGTTCAATTTCGGCTCGAACAGCCTGGTATCAGTGCTCAACAAGATGGCTGACGCGAGCTATTACGGCGTGAATATTTTCGCGCTGATCTGCGCGGTATACCTGAACAGGCTCTTGCGCGCCGGCGTGTTCCAGTAAGACGACGGCGGATGATCTGTGAGCGCGCCGGCGACGAGACGGCGCGCGATTAACGCTAATTCGCGTTCGCCCGCTTTGGCGCGAACAAGCCGCTTTCACGACAAAATCGCGCCTTATTGTCCCCGGCTGCCAATGCCGCACGCAAGCGCAAGAAGCGCATTTGTGCATCGATTGACCCGACCCGGCGGCAGACGCTGTTTGGATCGATGCACGGGGGGAACAGATGGGGCGCGCCGTTTTATATACCTTATATGCCGTGCTTCTGGTGCAGTTCCTCGGTGGCGCGATCGCCTTCTACCGCGTCGACCCGAAGATTCTGTTCAGCTCGCTCTCGCTGCAGAACGGGTTCTTCCTCGGCCTGTTCATCCTCATACATCTGCTGGGCATCGTCGGAGCCGTCCTCGCCGCCTTCAGGCTGCGCTGGGGATTTCTCCTGTCGATCGCGCATCAGCTGCTGATGGCGCTGGGGCTGAAGATCGGGACCAGCTTTGTCTTCCTGACCCACGACGTGCTCAGCCTCTTCGTGTTCTTGCTGAGCCGCTTCGACGAATACAGCCTGACCTTTCGCTGGTCATGGGGCATGGGCACGATCTTCTCGCAATTGGCGCGTGATCCGAGGGGCACGTATATCGGGATCAACCTGTTTGCGCTGGCCTGCGCGGGCTATCTGTGGTGGGCGATGAAAGAGGCGGACGCGGAGCGCGGATGAGGAGGCTGAGACGGAATGGGTGGAGGAAGCCTGAGCCGGGGTGGGAGGAACTGGAGGAGATGGCGCGGCGCCCGCAGCGACACCCAGTGCGGCAAGCGCCGATGGATGGCCGGCAGCCGCGGCGGGCTGGTTAGGGCGCTTTCTGGGCCACAACAATCCAACGAGCCGATACCTCACAAATGGCGCTGAATTGGTTGGGTTCCGAATCGTGATGCTGCTGCTCTTCGAAAGACATCATCTGACTGTCTTTCTTCAATCACGCGACCAGCTTGCGATGAGATTTCCCAAGCCTCGAGCCAAGCGCTTTCTTGCTGCGAACAACTGCAATCAGAATTCGGTGGTTTCTCAAGAGAAGCAAGATCGTGAAAAGCTGTAGCGGTCCGATAGCATTGATATGGCCGATCTCCGACCGCTTGGAACGCCGCAATACGGCCTTCTCGACGATACGACGGCAGAAACTTCCGCACTCGCTTGGATGAGGCACCAGTCGACTTCTTCTCTGCTCTGACATGATCACGGCCAAAAATGCAGCGACCGCGCCGTTAGCTGTTCTTCGTAGTTCTGCTTCTTCTTGCTCAGACACGCGCTTTGCCACTTGTGGATGCGATTCGCGCATGAAGCGTAGCGACGTCACTTATTGCGCGATATAGCGTATCTGGTGATCGCTTCGCGTAGATCATTCGCCGATTAACTTGCACACCGAATCTCTTCAACGAAATGGTTCCTGGAAGCTCTGTAATCTGCGTTCCAATTCGCAGCTTTGTTGCGTCCAAGCGCCTCGGTACTTCTGCGCGAGGGATGGCAAAGCCTCTATCGCTTACCCGCAGTACCTTCGACGACAGCGGTCTAATCCTCAGACCGTCGCAGAAGAGCCGTCGGATACACGGCAGACGGCAAATTGATCAGACTGAGGGCCAGCCGACCTTAGCGGCGGTGACAGCACAGCTCTGAGGCTGCTCGCCTCAAATAGCGCGTACTCATAACTCGGAACGGCTCATTAGGGTCAGTGCTCATCACCAAAGTAAATCATATTTCCAAGCGGGCGAGCCTAGAATCTGCATCGTTATAGATCCTAGAGTGCTTCCTCTGCACAAGGCTCTAACACTTCTCAGGAGGGCCGTAGCAGTTCTGGCTCTCTGGGCCTCGCCCACCGCAGACTGTGGGCTGAATGCTATGCGGCATTTAAGCTTTTCGTCAGTGGCCCTGATACTCAAAGTCATGCAGAACGTGCGGGCTTGGCGAAATACCGCATTCCCGCAGACAGGCTTTTGCGACCGCCATGATTGACGGCCGAATGATCGGGATGCTACCGCTTATCTGAGCCAGCATGCGCCAATCTAGCGGTGCGAGAGCGACCCTTCGTCGCGCCAACTATTAAGTTGGCGCAAGCTCGTATAAGCTCGAAGCGTCGCACGCTTGTTCTCGCACATTGACGTCAGGTACCTACCGTGCAGCACCAATCCAACCTCGGTAATACCGTCGCCGATATCACCGCGGTGCATCAATACCACGATTAAAGCCTGTTTCCTCTTCAGACCATGACTCAATCCAGGGGAAAAGGCAATCAAGCTTTGCCTTCTTCAAAGATTATGTCAATAGCGCTCATCCCGAACGGGTAGCGCATGTTTCGGACTTGCACGCGAACACCGGTGCTAAGGGGTATTCGGAAAGAGAATGTAAATATGCCCCTTCGCGCCCTAACGGCTGCGCTGTTCAGCGCGTCTGCCCGTCAGCCTGCCCCGCCCGCAACAAAAACCTCCGCCACCGCGCCGCTCATCTCCATCCATCACACCGGCCAGCCGGTCTGGTCGCCGAAGGACTATGCGTCGTTCGCGCGGGAGGGGTATGCGCGCAATCCGGTCGTGTACCGGGCGGTGCGGATGATCGCCGAGGCCGCCGCCTCCGTCCCCTTGCGCCTGTTCGAGGGCGAGACCGAGATCGCGGCGCATCCGCTGCTCGACCTGCTCGCCCAGCCGAACGCCGCGTCCTGCGGGCCGGATCTGCTCGAGGATTGGTACGGATATCTTTTGATCGCCGGCAACGCCTATATGGAGGCGGTCAGCGTCGCAGGAAGCGTGCGCGAGCTGCATGTGCTGCGTCCCGACCGGATGAAGATCGTCGCGGGCGGCGACGGCTGGCCGGAGGCTTACGAATATACCGCGAATGGCGTGAGCACGCGCTTCCGCCAGTCGCCCGAGGACGGATTGCGCCCCATCCTGCATATGGCGCTGTTCAATCCGTCGAATGATTATTACGGCATGAGCCCGATCGAGGCCGCCGCCGCCGCCATCGACCTGCATAATGCGGCGAGCGGTTGGAACAAGGCGCTGCTGGACAACGCCGCGCGGCCGTCCGGCGCGCTGGTCTATAACTCCGCCGAAGGGCACCTCACCGAGGAGCAGTTCGCGCGGCTGAAGTCCGAGCTGGAGAGCAATTACCAGGGCGCGATGAATGCCGGTCGCCCGCTGCTGCTCGAAGGCGGGCTGGACTGGAAGGCGATGTCGCTGTCGCCGAAGGACATGGATTTCATCGAGGCCAAGCACGTCGCGGCGCGCGAGATCGCGCTGGCCCTGGGCGTGCCGCCGATGCTGCTCGGCATTCCCGGCGACAACACCTATGCGAATTACGCCGAGGCCAACCGCGTCTTCTGGCGGCAGACGGTGCTCGGCGTCGTCAACCGAACGCTGAAGGCGCTGACCATGTGGCTGGCGCCCGGTTTCGGCGAGCGGCTGGAACTACGCCCGGCGCTCGACCGCATCGAAGCGCTGGGAGCCGAACGCGCCGCGCTGTGGGACCGCGTCCAGCGCGCCGATTTCCTCACCATCGACGAGAAGCGCGCCGCCGTCGGCCTCGGCCCGCTCGGCTGATCGGCCTTCGCGTTACTGCGCAGCCCGGTGCGCCCGGACCAACCGCCATCCGCGCATCATTGCCGACCAGACCAGTGTCAGCACGGCGCCCCCTATGATCGCGATTGCGGGAATCAGAAGGGTCAGCGTCACAAATGCCCGCAATTGGGCCACCCCGGAGATGAGCAGCATGGCCTCCTCCTGGGTGGGAAATCTGGTCCCCAAACGGGGCAGGGGCGGCCAGTCCGGATAGAAGGCCAGATAGATAAGCGCGGACATGATCAGCACGAGGAGCAACTCGGCGCCGATCCAGTAGAGGGCCGGCCGCAAGCCCCACCGCCATCGGACGAAGAGCGGCGAGAGCAACAGGCTCAGCACATATAAGCGTCCGAGAAGGTCCCACAGGTCAGACCCCGGCGCATCGAACGGCGACGTCATGCTTGTTCCGCTCGCCAGCCTCATATTGTGCATCGAATTTATCATATCGCGGACGGATGGCGCGGGGGTTCCTCTGCCGGCAACCGGTAGTCCCGTCTCCTAGAGCGCCGGACGCTCCGCTGAACGCGGAGCTGCGCTCTATTTCTTTGCTGATGCATCAGATCTATCCGAAAAGTGCGTACACTTTTCGGTCCGATGCATTAGGGCCGACAGCGTCGGGCGCGTGGTCGGGATTAACCCTCGGTCAGTGTCAGGTCGCGCCAATTCGCGGCTGCGGTCACGGCGCTAGCACCACCGACAGCTACCGAGGTGAGCCCATCGCAGCGGCGGACGGCCATCGGCATCACGACAGATCTGACGTCACGAGGAGGGTTCATGCCACTTCTGAAACTGCGCCGTATTCCGGGCCGCTATCATGCAACGCTCACCGGTACGACCATGACCGTCGCACTGACCGGCGTCGTGTCCTGCGCGCTGACCCTCAAGAATGTCGGCATCGCGCCGGACGCGCTGATGCGCTTTGCTGCCTCTTGGGCGATTGCCACGGCGATCGCTGTCCCGCGCGCTTCGCGCTGCTGCCGATCGTGTCCAAGCTGGTCGGCCTGGTGGTCGAGCGTCCGCTGCAGCCGCATTAGCCCGCCATCTGCGCCACCCAGAAGTGTTCGGATAAGTGTCCGGATGGGTTTGCCGTCGAATGTCGCCCCGCTATATGCTCGCTGATATTGCCAAATGGCGACGTCGCCGCGAGTGGGACGACAGACATGACGTTCAAACGACTGCCGGCGCGATATGGCGCGCTGCTGATGCCGCTCACCCTGTCCCTGCTGATGTCGGGGGTGGTCTCCTTCATCGCGACGCTGAAGAGTGTCGGGATGGTCAGCAACATCGCCGATCTTTGGCTCGGCTCGTGGCAGGTGTCGTTTCTGATCGCCTTCCCGACCTGCTGGTGGTTCTGCCGCTGGTATCGCAGACTTCGTAGCGCCCTCTCTGGTCGAAGCCGGAGGCGCCGTCGCAATAGCGCGCGATCAGCCGACTCCACCCGTAGCCGAAGCCGCCAGTTGGCGCGGCTTTTGTTTTCATCCCGGCGCCGGCCGCGCTCGCCTGGCTTCGGCCGGGGCGCGCGTTGCGCTCGCGCTCCTTCGCCCGCAAAGGGAATGCACTTGAACGCTCTGGCAGAATTCAGCGGGCGAACGCTCAAATTGCCGCCGCTCAGCGACATGCGCCTCAGAGCCAAGGGCGCGTTCGAAGGCTATGCGAGCCTGTTCGGCGTCGAAGACCAGGGCCGCGACGTGGTGATGCCGGGCGCCTTCCGCGCCTCGCTCGACCGGCGCGGTACGGGCGACATCCGGATGCTGTTCCAGCACGATCCGGCCCAGCCCATCGGCTTGTGGGACGACATACGCGAGGACGCGCGCGGCCTGCATGTGCGCGGCCATCTGATCGAGGAGGTCGCCCGCGCCGCGCGAGCTGCTGGCGCTGATGCGCGCCGGAGCGCTGGACGGCCTGTCCATCGGCTTCCGCGCCCGCCGGGCGACGCGCGACGCCCGCACCGGCCAGCGCCGGCTGCATGAAATCGACCTGTGGGAGATCTCCATCGTCACCTTCCCCATGCTGCCCGGCGCGCGCGTCAACGGCGTCAAATCCGGCGCTGACGGCAGCATGTTTCCCCGCCCGGCCGCAACCGGCGCTCGCCGCTCCCTCCCGGCTCGCAGCGTCCGGCCCTCCGGTACCATCGGTTCTCGCACAGCGCGCCCTCTCCCCGGCGCGCCGCGAGACCCGGCCGGGCGGGGAATTTGATCGGCAGAGCCATGAAGCCGGTCTGATCGGACATCGGAATGGCGTTCTTCCCGTTGCATGCCGCATCGTAACGCGCTGCAGGTCCGGCCCTTTGCTGGAACCGATCATGACCGCTATACAAAAACTCGTCCCTGGGGGACAAACTCCCTGATTGCACGCATCGGCAAACACCAGGCCGGATTACGCCACGGCACAGCGGCGACACACATCGTATCATGCCTCTAGGGGCAGGCATGGCCGATCGCGAAAGGCAAAGGGGCGGTCGATGCCGCGCTGGCGATGGGAGACTGCCATATGATGAGCCGATCTTCTCCTGAATCTTGCGTCATGCGGAGCGACGGCACGGGCGCATCGGCGGCGGGTCAACGGCTGCCGCTGTTTCTGAGAACGACGCGCGGTCTATAAAGGTCCGAGCGCGATCCGCCGAATGACGCCATGCTGGGCAAGGGCAATGTGCCGCTCGCCATATGTGGGTGATCAGAACCGACGACGCGCGTCCTGATGGTGGTCCTCTTCGAGCCCGTGCGCCTGACGCAGCAGGAGGTCATGGATTATCTGAAATCGCGCTTCGCCTGCATCATGCGGGCTTCGAGGTCCGGCGCCGGAGCGGGTCCTGCCGAATGTGATCGGCGCGAGTTCTGCGGAGCTCATTCGCGCTCTATGCGGCGCATGGCGGCGGGAACGGTTTCATGCGCGTGATCGCCATCGGCCGGAACCCCGCAATCGCGGCAATCATGGGCGACAAGTGTCTCGCTCAACGATCTCTCCATCCAGATGGAGATCATGCAAAAGGCGGTGCGCGACGGCGCAGGGACCGCCTGCCTCAAAGTCTCCACGCTTCGAGACTCACGGAATGCATTCGGTCGTCAACGGCGGAGGGTGAGCACACGATCGAAGGCGACACTGGACACGCTGCCGAATAGTCTCGGCAAATTGGCGCGTGGCCACCGAAGATGTCCGATTTCATCGGCGATGGATCGTGGCCAGGGTACGAGTTCGCGCAGTTTCAACGCCACCTGGAGGGCCTGGTGTTCTTAGTGCGAACTCCGATGCTTTGTCGAATATCAGCCGATGGGCGATTGGCGTTCAGCTGCCATTATGGGCCGGCAAATTCAGGTCCTTCGGCTATAGCTGAAATTACCTGATGAACCACGGCGGCCGCGCGCATAACGACCGGCTACGACGATGCTCTTGCCGCAGAGTTCGGGAATTTGCTGTTGCTTTGATGGCGGCGAGCGCCACCGGTGCCGAGAGATATCGCCGCACGGCGACAAGCGTTGAGAGATTTCGGTAATGCCACAAGTCGTGCGTAATGCCGCCCGCAATCCGCCGGGATATTGTGGCTCGTGGACCGAATGTTTCACGGTCAGGCGGCGATAGGGGAAATTCCATTCGCCGAGGGCATGGGGAGTCTTCGATGTCCCGCGCAGCTCGTCTTGTTCATGCAATCTTATTTGCCGCTCCCCTCTCGGTCGGTATCTCCGCAACCCTGCGCAGGCACAAAGCGACGTTCCCGGCCAGACGTTCATCGACAGCCCAAGTCCCGGTCACAGTCGAGCCAGGGGACCCGCGCGGGATCATCTCCTCCGTGGGATTGCCCACGGCCAAAAGGGCGAAGTCGACCGCGCGATCGCCGAGTTCACCGAGTCGATCCGTCTTAAGCCGGACGCCGTTGCATTTTATAGCCGGGGCGTCGCCTACACGCAGAAACGCGATCCCGATCACGCCATCAGCGATTTTACCGAAGCGCTCGCTCTCAAGCCTGATTACGTCGACGCCATGGTCAACCGGGCCAACGTCTATCGCGTCAAGGGCGATCTCGACCGCTCGATTGCGGAATACACGGCGGTGATCGCGCCTGAAGCCAGATTATTTCGTCTCCATTTTCAACCGCGGCGGCGCGTATCTGGCGAAAGGGGAGTATGACAGCGCCATTAAGGATTTCGACGAGGTGCTCCGGCTGAAGCCGGATTACGGCTCCGCCCTTTTTCAACGAGCCACGGCCAATCGGAAGAAAGGCGATCTCGATGGCGCCATTGCTGATTACACCGCCGGGCTGAAAATCCAGCCTGAAATTCCGGAAGGCTATCTGTATCGCGGCGTTGTCTATCACCTTAAAGGCCAGTTTTACCCGGCCTTGGACGACTTCATCGAGGCGATGCGCCGCAACCGTTCGTTTGCAAAGGTTCTCGTGTCCGCGGTTGGAGAAAGAGCAAACGCCAAAATCCTGGGCGGAAAATCGAATGGTGTATGTTGTCTCACCCGGCGGGGCGCCGGGCCTTGTAGCCGTCGGCGCCGCGAAATTCATGCAGGGCAGGTTCAAGGAAACAATCGCGCATTGCAACGCGGCCATCGAGATGAAATCGGATAGTGCGGACGCGTTTCTGCTGCGCGGCGCTTCCCTCATCGGCGAGGGCGACATCGATCGAGGCATCGCGGATCTCAAGGAAGCGGCGCGCCTGGATCGTGATGACGCTCGGATCGCGCTACGGCTACTGCGCGGGCCACAACGGTTCGTCTCACCGCCCACGGCGGCGCTCACCGGCCTCTCGCAATTCGCTCCGGCGAATAGCTGTGGTGGCTCCGCCACTGCCGGCGGTCGAGACCACGACCGAACATGCATCAACCAACGAGGATAAATGACCGACCTCACCGCTCCCGCCGCTTGGGAGAACAAGGCCGCGCGGCCCGCCGCATCGGAAATCGGCGATGCTTACGGCGAATTCCTGCATGCCTTCGAGGCGTTCAAGGAAACCAACGACCAGCGGCTGGACGATATCGAGCGCCGCATGTCCGCCGACGTCGTGACCACCGACAAGCTCGACCGCATCAACCGCGCGCTCGACGAATATAAGGGCACGGTCGATCAGCTGCTGCTGAAGGCGGCGCGGCCGCAGCGCGGCGGCGGCATCCCCCGGAGCGGCGCCGTGAGCGAGCATAAGAGCGCCTTCGACGACTATATGCGCCGGGGCGAGGCGCAGCATCTGCGCCGCCTGGAGGAGAAGGCGCTGTCGGTCGGCACCAATAGCGACGGCGGCTATCTCGTGCCGGAGGAAATCGAGGCCGGCGTGATGCGCGCGCTGCGCGACGCCTCGCCGATCCGCGCGATTTCGGGCGTCCGCCAGGTTTCCGGCAACACCTACAAGAAGCCCTTCGCCATCACCGGCGCCGCGACCGGCTGGGTCGCCGAGACCGGCACCCGCGCGCAGACCAACTCGCCGACGCTGTCCGAACTGGCCTTTCCGACCATGGAACTCTACGCCATGCCGGCGGCCACGCAGACCCTGCTCGAAGACGCCGCCGTCAATATCGACGAATGGGTCGCCGAGGAGGTCCGCATCGCCTTCGCCGAGCAGGAGAACGACGCATTCGTCTCCGGCGACGGCACCAACAAGCCGAAGGGCTTCCTCAGCTACACCATGATCGCCGAGGCGAGCTGGGCCTGGGACAAGATCGGCTATCTGACGACGGGCGTCTCCGGCGCCTTGCCGGCGAGCGACCCGGCCGACAAGCTGATCGACCTCGTCTACACGCTGAAATCGGCCTATCGCAGCCGGCGCGCATTGGGTGATGAACCGCTCGACCCAGGCCGAGATCCGCAAGATCAAGGACGGCGACGGCAATTACATCTGGCGCCCTGGCGACCAGGCCGGCCAGGGCGCGACCCTGATGACCTTCCCGATCGCCGAGACGGAAGACATGCCCGAGATCGCCGCGAACAGCTTCTCGATCGCCTTCGGCGACTTCGGACGCGGCTATCTGGTGGTCGACCGGCTGGGCATCCGCATCCTGCGCGATCCGTTCTCCGCCAAGCCATATGTGCTGTTCTACACAACCAAGCGGGTCGGCGGCGGCGTGCAGGATTTCAACGCCATCAAGCTGCTGAAATTCGGCACGGCGTGACACGCTGCGCGTGAATGGGTGAAGCGGGGTCCGGATCGGGCCGGGATAGGGGGTCGTGCTTATGCAAATAAGCCACGGTCGCCTTAGTTTCGTTAAAATCTGCTGCGAACGAATCAATGTGCCGGATAGGCTGTAGCAGAGGTGCTCCCTTACGGGCGCCGCTGAGCGCGACGGCATAGATATTTGATAAAATGGTGATAACCATTTGGTCATATCGGAATGGCAGAGCACCGATCGACATCCGATCGGGCGTGACAGAAATGTGATTTGTCGCCCCGATACGCAGATTCCCAACTCTATGCCCGGCAAAAGATTTTTGCGCATCCTATTCATGTCCAGAGGCGGGACACATACATAAGAGTTAATCAGCGCTGCCCCCCAGCGCGCGATGGCCCGCCTTGGGCCGAGGCCGCGGCGTCCTCCCCCGCCGCGGCTTCTAAAAAGGTAAGCGAGCGACGCGGGTCGGTCCCTGGCCGATCGGGCGAAAGCCCCCGGAGCCCCCCAATCCGGCGCGGCGCTCAATTACTGTTGGTGGCCAGCGCCTCCGCGCTGGCGTTTGCCCGCTTGCGGGCCCCGGGTGCCTGCGACGCGCGCGGACCGTTCGGGAAGTGGCCTTGTGTTCCGCTTTTACGTTTACCTTTTGTGGCCCACGTCGCGTGGGCCAATTCGTCGGCGCATGTCGATGGAGATAAAACCGCAACCGAGCCCGCACCCATCGCGCGCCTTCCGGGATTGCTCCCATGCCCCTGATCCTCACCTCCGGGCCTTCCGCCGAGCCGATTTCGCTCGCCGAGGCCAAGGCTCATTGCCGCGTCGATGGCGATGTGGAAGACACGCTGATCGCCAGCCTGGTGCTTGCGGCGCGCCTGCATATCGAGCGCTGCCTCGATGTGGCGCTGATCCGGCAGAGCTGGTCGCTCTATCTCGACCAGTGGCCGGACCGGGGGCCGGTCGAATTGCCGCTCGCGCCCTTGCTCAGCGTCGACGCCGTGCGGCTCTACGGGACGACCGGCAGCTCCATGACGCTCGATCCGGGGCTGTTCGACGTGGATGCGTTCTCCCGGCGGCCGCGCCTCTCCCGGCGCGAGGGCCAGAGCTGGCCGATGCCCGGACGCGGCGTCAACGGCATCGAGATCGCCTTCACCGCCGGCTATGGGCCGGACCCCGAGGATGTGCCGATGCCGCTGCGGCTGGCGATCAAGCTGCTGGTGGCGCATTGGCACGAAGCGCGCGAGCCCGTGCTGCTGGGCGAGACCGCCGACCCGGTTCCGGCGAGCATCGCCAGCCTTCTCGGCCCCTACCATACGGTGAGGCTATGAGGGCGCGCATCGGACGACTGCGTCACCGCCTGATGCTTGAGGCGGCCTCGCGCGCCGATGATGGCGGGGGCGGCGCGGTGTCCTCCTGGGAGGAACTGGCCGAGCTTTGGGGCGCGGTGGAAGCCGTCACGGGAAAAGAGACCGTCGCGGCCGATCGCGTCACCGGCCAGGCAGCCTATCAGATCATCATCCGCTACCGCGACGACATCATGCCGGCCATGCGCTTCCGGCGCGGAGCCGAGGCGTTCGATATTCTCGCCGCGCTCGACAAGGATGGGCGGCGGCGCTTCCTCGTCTGCCAATGCGAGCGGCGCGACCTATGAAAATCCGCGGCAGCGTCGACGGGCCTGGAAAGCCTTCGCGGCGGATTGGCGCGCATCGCCGATAGGGCCGCGCTGGCCGAAGCGCTTGCGGCAGGCTGCCGAAGACATTCGCAGCGGCCGCGCGGGCAAATCTGCAGGACGGCCAGCCGCCCGAGAACCGGCGCGGTGACCTCGCCGCTTCGCTCATGATCGCCCCCGCCGCCGACGGCTTGAGCGTCACGGTCGGCACGACGGCAGCCCAGGGCTGGCAGCTCGAATTCGGCAGCCTGGCGCGGCCCGCGACGCCGTGGCTCGAACCCGCGCTCGAAGCCGCGCGGCCCAGGCATTCTGGCGCGCCTCCGGCAGCGGCTCGCCGCCTCCGCCAAACGGGCTGGATAGTTTTGCTTGGTTTTTTGCTAGCTCAGGCATCCGCCGGCACGGTTGCTCGCCCGCAAGCCCCGGTGGCATGAAGCCATGCTGGCTCCCGATCTGCTCCTATGGGGAGCAGAGCCTGCCCTACGCTGCAGACGTGAATCCCCGCGAAGGCGCCGGTGACCGAGTACTGCACTATAAATCAATTGTTTACTCGGTCACCCCGCCTTCGCGAGGGATCACGCTGAGCGCACGTAGCATGCCACGTGACCCGATCGGGAGCCAGCCAGGCACTCTGCGCCGGCGATGTGGCCCGCTCGTGGCCCCCCCGCACTTCCCCAATGCTGTGCTCGTAGCAGTGCGCTCAGCGTCTCCGTTTATCCCCCCGAGGCCCGCAAGCGGGCCACCCTACCGGCGCGGATGCCCGGCTCGCAGTATAAGGAATCCTCCATGACCAGTCCTGGCTGGGATTTGCAGACGGCCGCCTATGCCGCACTGGCCGCCGACAGCGCGCTCCTGGCGCTGCTCGGCGGTGAGGGGCTTTACGATCATGTCCCGCAAGACGCGGCGTTCCCCTATATCGTCATCGACCAGATGCAGGTCCGCGACTGGAGCACCGGCACCGAGCGCGGCTCCGAGCACGTGCTGATGCTGCATGTGTGGTCGCGCTACGAGGGCAAGCGCGAGGCCTATGAGATCGCCGACGCGGTGCGCGACGTGCTCGACGGCGCCGAGCTCGGCCTCGACGATCACCGGCTGATCAATCTCACGCCATCAATATTCCGACCTGAAGCGCGACCCCGACGGCGAGACCTATCACGGCGTCATCCGCTTCCGCGCCGTGACCGAGCCGCTGGATTAGGTAGGGGTTTACCGTCCAAGCAAAGACCTCAAAAAACCACCCAACAACTTCGGAGACATCTCATGGCGGCACAACGCGGCAAAGACCTCCTGCTGAAAGTCGATGAAACCGGCAGCGGCAGCTTCATCACCGTCGCGGGTCTGCGCACCCGCAGCCTCGCGTTCAACGCGGCGACGGTCGATGTCACCCACGCCGAGTCGGCCGACGAATGGCGGGAATTGCTCACCGGTGCGGGGATCAAGACGGCGCGGCTCTCCGGCAGCGGCATCTTCAAGGATGCCGCCTCGGATGAAGTGGTGCGCGGCGCTTTCTTCACCGCGACCATTCGCGACTGGCAAGTGGTGATCCCCGATTTCGGTACCGTTGAAGGCGCGTTCCAGATCACCGCGCTCGAATATTCCGGCGGCCACGACAACGAGCTGACCTTCGAGCTGGCGCTGGAGTCTGCCGGCGCGCTGAGCTTCACGGCGTAATTTTTTGCTTGATGGCCCTCGCCTCCGCTTGGGGCCTGCGTGCCGGCGGATTGCAGCGGCGCCTTAACACAAAGAGTCACACATCATGGTCAACCGCCATCGCGGTGAAATCGAAGCCGTGCTCGACGGCAAGCCGCATCGCCTGTGCCTCACCCTCGGCGCGCTCGCGGAGCTGGAGGATGCGTTCGGCGAGGACGACATGCTGGCGCTGGCCTCGCGCTTCGAGGCCGGCAGGCTCAGCGCCCGCGACGCCATCCGCATCATCGGCGCCGGGCTGCGGGGCGGCGGCCTCGACCTGGACGACGCGCGCATCGCGCGGATGCAGGCCGATGGCGGGGCCTCGGGCTTCGTCGACATCGTGGCGCGACTGCTGACGGCGACCTTCGGGACTCCCGCCGCCAGTGAGGATGCAACGCCGGGAAAGTCTCCAGGCGGGGTGCCGGACCCGCAGGGCTAGAGCATTTTCCAGCAAAGCATGTCCCCGCGAAGGCGGGGATGACACCGGTTTGCGTCGCGAACATGCGACCAGGCAAAGAGATAGAGTCCCGTTCCGATTCAACCGGAACGGAAAAGGCTCTAGCGCATCGATCCAAACGGCTCAAGCCGGAGTTTGGCGAGATCGGCCCACAGCAAAATGCGAAGGCGCTCCTGCCCTTCCCCTGGGACGACGCCATCGCCGCCGGTCTCGGTATTTTGCGACTGCCGCCCGCCGTCTTCTGGGCGATGACGCCCCGCGAATTGGGCCTCGCCATGCGCGGCGCGGCGGGGATTTCCGCCCTCGCTCCGTCCCTGGCGCGAGCCGATCTCGCCGCTCTGATGCAGCGCTTCCCGGATGGGTTGCCGGGCTAAAGGATAAAGGACCCTTTCATGACCGACACAGTCGCCAGCCTCTCCGTGCGCGTCGGCGCGGATACCGGCGAGGCAAAGCAGAAGCTGCGAGAATTGGAGCGCCTCGGCGATTCATTCGGCAGGCGGATCAGCGGCGCATTCGCGGACGCCGTATTCTCCGGCGACGGGCTGAGCGCGACGCTCAAGTCGCTGGCCCTCGACATGTCGCGGCTGGCGCTCCGCTCGGCCTTTCAGCCGCTGACCGGCGCGATCGGCAACGGCTTGGCGGGCCTCGCGGGCGGCCTCAGCCCTTTTGCAAAGGGCGGGGTGGTCGGCACGCCGATGCCGAAGCCATTCGCGCAAGGCGGCGTGGTCGCGTCACCGGTGACTTTCCCGATGGGCGGTGGACGGATGGGCCTTGCGGGCGAAGCGGGCCCGGAAGCCATCATGCCGCTGGCGCGCGGCGCCGACGGACGCCTAGGCGTGCGCACGCAAGGCGCTGGCGGCGGCGTGACCATCACCATGAACATCTCGACGCCCGACGCGGAAGGCTTCCGCCGCTCCGAAAGCCAGATCGCCGCGATGCTGTCGCGCGCCGTCAGCCGAGGGCAGCGGAATATGTGATGCGGGTTTTGCTTGGTAGTTGTTTGGTGGCCTTGCCGCCGCTCGGGCGTTTGGGCCGCTTGTGGCCTCCGGGGTCAACGGGGAGGCTGCGATCGCGGCCATCCTCCTGGGCGTCGTCCCGGACAGCCGTTAGGCCGAGCCGGGATCCATCGGCATTTCAGCAATCCCATGCCGTGAGGTTAGGCCAATAGACCCCGGCTCAAGGCCGGGGGGACACCGTCTAGGTGGTCCAATGCAAGCAAAAAGCTGACGCAGCTAAAGGGACCAATACCACATGTTTCACGACATACGCTTTCCCACGGCCATTTCGCTCGGTGCAAGCGGCGGGCCGGAGCGGCGCACCGACATCGTGGTGCTTGGTTCGGGCCATGAGGAGCGCAATCAGCGCTGGGCAGACAGCCGCCGCCGCTATGAGGCGGGTTACGGCGTCAAGTCGCTCGACGATCTGCAGGCGGTGATCGCCTTCTTCGAGGAGCGGCGCGGGCGTCTGCACGGCTTCCGCTGGAAGGACCACGCCGACTATAAGAGCTGCGCCTTCACGGCCGCGCCCACGGCCGA
Source organism: uncultured Alphaproteobacteria bacterium (assembly GCA_963731855.1). Taxonomy (GTDB): domain Bacteria; phylum Pseudomonadota; class Alphaproteobacteria; order Rhizobiales; family Rhodomicrobiaceae; genus R-RK-3. The sequence continues at coordinate 185,115 of CAVSXH010000017.1, forward strand.
GGATCAGCCCGTCGGCACGGGCGACGGCGCGACGGCCGACTTCCAGCTCATCAAGCGCTATGGCGCGAGCTTCGCCCCCTGGTCGCGTGAGATCGCCAAGCCGGTGCTGGGATCGGTGAAGCTCGCGGTGGACGGCGCGCTCCAGATCGAGGGCGCGGATTACTTTCTGGATCATGCCACCGGCATCGTGACATTCGACGCGGGCAGCATTCCTGGCGCGGACGCCGCGATCACCGCCGGCTTCGAATTCGACGTTCCGGTCCGCTTCGACACGGACCGCCTCGAAATCAATCTTCAAGGCTTCGGCCACGGCTCGATACCGAGCGTGCCGATTGTGGAAATCCGCATTTGACGTCTATAGCAAGCGGCGCCCGGGTCAGACGCCCTCTGCGCCCGGCTATTTCTTCTTTTTCGTCGTGCCGGTCGAGACGCGCTCTTTTTCCGTCTGCTTGGGATTCTTTTCCGAGGCGGACTTCGTCGTGAACTGCCCCGATCCCGAATCCCGATGAACCGTCTTTTTCGACCCTTTGTCTGCCATTTGACCTCTCCTTTAGCAGGTCCGCTGATACCGCAACGCGTAGGAACGCCGTGCGAATAATTTTGCCCGTTTCCTTGCGTCGCGGCGATTCAAAAAATCAAATTACAACGTGTCCCGAGCTTTGGTGAAAGCATGAAAACCCTTCCCGCCGGGCTGCAGGCCCATCTCGACTCGGGCGCCACGACTCTCGCCTGGTGCTGGCGGCTGATGCGTTCCGATGCCGCGATCTACGGCTTCACCGATCACGACCGCGAATTTGCCTTCGATGCTACAACCTTCGAAGCGGCCAGTGGTTTCACCAGCTCGGACATCCGGCAATCGGTGGGACTCTCGGTCGACAATCTCGACGTGACGGGAGCGCTTCGCTCCGACCGGCTCAACGAGGCCGACCTCGCGGGCGGGCTGTTCGACGGCGCGCGGATTGAGATCTGGCGCGTCAATTGGGCAGAGCCGGAGCAGCGCCTGCTGATGATGACCGGCTCGATCGGGGAGGTGAAACGCGGCGAGGCCGGCTTCACCGCGGAACTGCGCGGTCTGGCGCATTCCCTCGATCAACAGCAGGGCCGGACCTTTCAATATGCCTGCGACGCGACGCTTGGCGATGTGCGCTGCGGTGTCGATCTCGGCGGCCCAGCCTATCAGGGCGCGGGCAGTGCGACGGCCGCGAACAGCGCCTATCAGTTCGCCGCCTCCGGTCTCGGAGCCTTCGCGGATGGCTGGTTTGCCGGCGGCCTCGTCACCTGGACCAGCGGGGCCAATGCCGCTCGGCAGATGGAAGTGAAGCGCTTCGCCAATGCGGGCGGTGTGGCCCAGATCGAGCTGTGGCGCTCCATGGCCTCGCCGATCGCCCCCGGCGACGGCTTTACCATCACGGCGGGCTGCGACAAGACCTTCCCGACCTGCAAGGCGAAATTCGCCAACCCGCTCAATTTCCGCGGCTTCCCGCACATGCCGGGCAACAGCTATGTGCTGGCCTTTCCGGTCTCCGGCGATCCGTCCAATGACGGCGCCAGCATGAATTCGTGACTTGCAGGTTTCCCATGCTGACGGCCACCGTAACCCCCGGCGCACCCGCTTTTTGTCATTCCCGCGAAGGCGGGAATCCAGAGCTTCCGACGCCGCAGCTGGATGCCCGCCTGCGCGGGCATGACAAGAGCGGGCAGATTTCTGAGACTCATCAATAGCCTGCTGCCAGGAAGGACATCATCGATGCGAGCCGACATCGTCGCGCTGGCCCGTGGCTGGCTGGGCACGCCCTATCACCATCAGGCTTCGCTCAAGGGCGTGGGCTGCGACTGCCTCGGGCTCGTTCGCGGCGTCTACGCCGAAGCCTGCGGACAACCCGCCGAAACGCCGCCGCCCTATAGCCGCGACTGGGCGGAAGCTTCGGCCTGCGAAACCATGATCGAGGCGGCCGCCCGGCACATGACGCCGGTCGATCCGGATGCGGCCGAACCCGGCGACGTGCTCATTTTCCGCCTGCGCCCCGGAGCCATGGCCAAGCACTGCGCTATTATGACCTCTGCGCCGGGCATTCGCCCGGCTGTTGGCCCGCTTCGGTCAAAACGCTTGCCTGGTTTTGACGAGCAAGACCAGGGCCTCAAGAGCGCCCCCACCGACAGTTTTCCGTTTCGCATGATCCACGCAATTGAAGGCGCGTCGGTCTGCGAGGTTCACGTAACGCCATGGTGGCGGCGGCGGATCGCTGCTGTTTATCGTTTGCCTGGACGCCTCGCATCCGCGAGGCTTTAGGGTTGGTCTTTTGGAGCCGGGCATCCGCCCGCCACCGGGGCCCGCATGCGGGCCTCGGTGCTCCATCCAAGCGCTGAGCCTGCTGCCGGCACAGCATTCGCGTCGGGCACCCGGGGCCTACGGCTAAGTGGGCCAATCCAGCGGCGCGGATGCGCCGCTGACACAAAAGGTCTTAACATGGCGACACTTGCACTTTCCGCCGTCGGCGCGGCGGCCGGATCGGCGCTGCTGCCCGCCGGCTTCTCCTTCCTCGGTGCGACGCTGACCGGCGCGGCAATCGGCAGGGCAGCGGGCTCGCTTGCGGGCGCCTATATCGATCAGGCGCTGTTCGGTTCGTCCGGACAGGACACCGTCCGCGACGGCCCGCGCCTTTCCGACCTGACCGTGACGGCCTCGACCGAAGGCGCCGACATCGCCCGGCTTTACGGCCGCGCGCGGCTCGGCGGGCAGATCATCTGGGCGACCAATTTCGAGGAGGAAGCGACCAGCTCCGACGCGGGTGGCGGCGGCAAGGGGCTCGGCGGCGGAGGCGGCGCGAGCCAGCGCAATTATCGCTACTTCGCCAATTTCGCGGTCGCGCTGTGCGAGGGGGAGGTGACGCGGCTGGGCCGGGTCTGGGCCGATGGCGGCGAAATCACCCTCTCCGATTACACCTACCGATTCTACGCGGGCAGCGAAACGCAAGCGCCCGACAGCCTGATCGAGGCGAAGGAAGGCGCGGGCAACGCCCCGGCCTATCGCGGCCTCGCTTACGTGGTGTTCGAGCGCCTGCCGCTGGAAGATTTCGGCAACCGCATTCCGCAATTGAATTTCGAGGTATTCCGGGCGGTCGACAGTTTCGAGAGCGACGTGCGCGGCGTGACGATGATCCCGGCGGCGGGCGAGTTCGCCTACCATCCGGCCGAAGTGCGCGTCGATGGCGGCGCGGGCACCACCTATTCGGAGAACCGGCACACGACGCTCGGGGCCTCGGATTGGGCGGTCTCCGTCGACCAGCTTGAAGAGGTCATGCCGAATTGCGGCGCGGTTTCGCTGTTCGTCGCGTGGTTCGGCTCGGATCTGCGCTGCGGCGAATGCGAGATCAAGCCGAAGGTTGACACGCATGACAAGGGCAACGGCACAACGCCGATCTCCTGGGAGGTCGCGGGGCTGAATCGCGCGGCGGCCGACGCGGTTTCGCTGGTCGGCGTGCGTCCGGCCTATGGCGGCACCCCGTCGGATCAGACCGTTATCGCGGCCATCCAGGATCTGGCCGCACGCGGCTTCGAGACAATCTTCACGCCGTTTCTGCTGATGGATATCCCGGCGGCGAACGGCCTTACGGACCCTTACACCGGCGCGGCCGATCAGCCGGCCTTCCCCTGGCGCGGGCGCATCACTTGCGACCCGGCTCCGGGCGAAGTTGGCTCGCCTGACCAGACCGGAGCGGCGGCCACGCAGGTCGACGCGTTTTACGGCACAGCGACGGCCGCCGATTTCTCGGGGGCCGGCGAGACCGTGACCTATACCGGCCCCGACGAATGGAGCTTCTCCCGCTTCGTGCTGCACAATGCAGCGCTGGCGAAAGCCGCCGGCGGCGTCGATGCCTTTATCATCGGCTCGGAGATGCGCGGCCTCGGCTGGGTCCGCGACAGCGCCAGCACCTACCCTTTCGTCGCCAGGCTGATCGCGCTGGCGGCGCAGGTCAAAATCCTGCTGCCCATCGGCGCAAGTGACCTATGCCGCCGATTGGAGCGAATATTTCGGCCACCAGCCCGGTGACGGCTCTGGTGATGTCTATTTCCATCTCGACCCGCTCTGGGCCGACGCGAATATCGACGCGGTCGCCATCGACAATTACTGGCCGCTGTCGGATTGGCGCGACGGCACCGCGCATCTGGATTACGCGGCGGGCACGCGCTTCATCCACGATCTTAGCTATCTGAAGGGCAACATCGAGGGCGGCGAGGGCTATGATTGGTATTATGCCAGCGACGCCGATCGCGCCAGCCAGACGCGGACGCGCATCACGGACGGCGCGGGCAAGCCCTGGGTGTTCCGCTACAAGGATCTCCGCTCCTGGTGGTCGAACGCACACTATAATCGCCCGGGCGGAACGGAAAGCGGCACGCCGACGAGCTGGGCGCCCGAAGGCAAGCCCGTCTGGTTCACCGAGCTGGGCTGCCCGGCCATCGACAAGGGCTCGAACCAGCCGAACGTCTTCTACGACCCGAAAAGCTCCGAAAGCTTCTTCCCTTATTTCAGCCGCGGCGTTCGCGACGATCTGATTCAGCGGCGGCATTTGCGGGCGTTCCTCGAATGGTACGACGAGAGCCACGCGGATTTCGCCGAGGAGCAAAATCCCGCGACGACCACCCATTATGCCGGCCGCATGGTCGATGCCAACCGCATCATGCTCTACACCTGGGACGCTCGGCCCTATCCCGCGTTCCCGGCGCTGCGCACCATCTGGAGCGACGGCGACAATTGGCAGCTCGGCCACTGGCTGACCGGCCGCGTCTCCGATGCGCCGCTCTCCGAGGCGGTAGCCAAGATCATGGCCGATTACGGCTTTGCCGAGTTCGACGCCGGCCAGCTCGCCGGTTCGATGGCGGGCTATGTGATCGACCGGGTGATGTCGGCCCGCGATGCGCTGCAACCGCTGGAAGCGGCCTTCTTCTTCGACAGTTTCGAGGCGCAGGGTCAGGTCCGTTTCGCCCATCGCGGACGCGGCGGCAGCCTCGCCGAGCTGACGCCGGACGATCTGGTCGAGACCTCAGCCGAGGCTCCGCGCTACGAGCTGACGCGCGCGCAGGAGAGCGATCTGCCTCGCGCCGCCAAAGTGACCTTCATCGATGGCGACCGCGACTATGAGCAGGCCAGCGCCGAAGGCCGCCGCATCTCCGGCAGCGCCGCGCGCATCGCCTCGGCGCGGCTGCCGATCGTCACCACCTACGGCCAGGCGCGCGGCATCGCCGAGACGATGGTGCAGGAGCCATGGGCGTCGCGCGAACGCGGGCGCTTCAGCCTGCCGCCGTCGCGGCTGGCGCTCGACGCCTCCGACATGGTGACGCTCACCGCGAACGGCCGGAGCTTTCCGCTGCGCCTGACCGGCCTCTCGGTCGGGCAGAGCATCGAGGCCGAGGCGATGTCGATCGAACCGCAGCTCTATGACGCGTTCGCCGCGCCGTCGCGGCTGCCGGTGGCGGCGACGCCTTCGGTCTATGGCGCGCAGCTCGGCGTGTTCCTCGACCTGCCGCTGATCCGCGGCGACGAGGTGCCCTATGCCGGCCATGTCGCGGCTTTCGGTTCGCCGTGGCCGGGCGGCGTTGCCTTCTATCGCTCGCCGACGACCAGCGGCTATACGCTGAAGGCGCTGGCCACCACCCCGGCGAAGATCGGCGAGACGGTCGACGGCGTTCCATTCCGGCCCCGTCTCGCGCTGGGACGGCGGCAATGTGCTGCGCGTGTCGATGGCGAATGGCGAGCTGGTCTCGGCGGACCCGATCCTGGTGCTCGGCGGCGCGAATGTTGCGGCCGTCGAGAATGCCGATGGCGAATGGGAGGTGATCCAGTTCACCACCGCGACGCTGGTTTCGCCCGGCGTCTACGACCTGTCGGGACTGCTGCGCGGCCAGTCCGGCACCGAAGCCGCGATGCGCGACCCTGTCGCGCCGGGCGCTCGCTTCGTCCTGCTCGACGCCGACCGTGCGTCAGGTCGACATGACGCAAGCCGATGTGGGGCTCGCCTTCAACTGGAAATACGGCCCCGCGCCTTACGACATCGGCCACGCCGCATATCAGACCGCGACGCCCGCCTTCAACGGCATCGGCCTGCGGCCGCTCTCGCCTGTCCACGTCACCGGCGAGCAAGTTGTCGGCGGGTTGCAGATCGCCTGGATCAGGCGCACGCGGACGGGCGGCGATAGCTGGGAACAGCCGGACGTGCCGCTCGGCGAGGATGCCGAGCGCTATGAGGTCGACATCCTCGATGGCGGCGACGTGGTGCGCACGCTATCGGCCACAACGCCTTCAGTCATTTACACCACCGCGCAACAAACAACCGATTTCGGCACACCGCAGGCCAGCTACGCGGTGCGCGTTTATCAGCTCGGCGCCTCTTATGGGCGCGGGCAAGCAAGAGAGACCATCGTGCAATGAATACCAAGCATTGGAACAAGATCATCGAGCTCTGGCATGCCGGCAAACCCATCGACCAGATTTCGAAACAGACCGGCGTGCCGCAACGCGAGCTCGCGCAAGGGCTGCTCGGCGCGACCGAGCGCGCGGCGCGCGTCTGGAACAATTGCGGCGTGCCGCGCGGGACGCCGGTCCGCTATCCGGAATGCGTGAAGCGATAGGCGGCGCGCGAAATGGCAAACAGCACAAATCTGGCGATGCCGTTCATCGAGGCGGCCCAGGCGCAAAAGCACGTCACCCACAATGCCGCGCTGCAACTGCTCGATGCGGTGGTGATGCTTTCAGTGCTCGACCGCGATCTCGCTGCTCCGCCCGGCTCGCCCGCCGACGGCAATCGCTATCTCGTCGCGGCTTCGGCGACCGGCGCGTGGTCGGGCAAGGATGGCAAGATCGCCGCTTGGCAGGACGGCGCATGGACGTTCTACACGCCAAAGGAGGGCTGGTTCGCCTGGATCGCCGACGAGGACATCGTGCTGGTCTTCAACGGCGCGAGCTGGCTCGGGGCGGCAACGCAGAATGCGGCGCTGCTCGGCGTCAACACCACGGCTGACGCGACGAACAAGCTGGCCGTCGCGTCGAGCGCGGTGCTGTTCAACCACGCCGGCAGCGGCGTGCAGGTGAAGCTGAACAAGAACGCGAGCGGCGCAAGCGCAGGCTTCCTGTTCCAGACCGGCTATTCCGGGCGGGCCGAGATCGGCTGCCTCGGCAATGACGATTTCGCCTTCAAGACATCGACGGACGGCTCGGCCTTCGACATCGGGCTGACCTTGGTCGCCGCCGCAAAGGGCGTGCCCAAAGTTCCGTCCTTTACCGTTGCCGGGCTGCCGAGCGCCGCCACGGCAGGCGCGGGCGCCCTCGCCTATGTCAGCGACGCGAGCGGCGGCGCCAGTCTTGGCGTTTTCGGATGCCGCGAACTGGCTGCGATGCGATACGCGCGCTGTGGTCAGCTAGCGCCTCGCATTGGATTTCGGAATCGGCAGACTTGCCCCGCGTCATCCCGGACGGCCCATGGGCCGAGCCGGGACCTACTCGCATTCCCGCAACTTTGCGCCGTGATGTCGGGCGATTAGGCCCCGGCTCTTACGGCCGGGGCGACGGGTGGATGGAGCAAAAAGCCGACCGCAAGCATAACCTCCCTCGTTGTCCCCCAGCCATCCTCAAGTCCAACTTCAAACACCAATGCATCCACCAACCGGTACTCAGAATGTCTCCGATACCCTGCTGGCGGGAAGTCTGGTTTCCGCGCCGGCCTGGGCGTCCTGGCTCGCCCAACTCAATGCGCTGCTCACAACGGCGACGCTCTTTGTCGGCCTTGTCCTCGGGCTCGTCCGGCTGTGGCTCTTTTGGCGCGACCACCGCCGCTCAAGGCGGCCCTGACATCTTGCGAGAAGTCGTTTTTTCGCGTGCTCCCGTCAGTCTCAGCCAGCCATTTCACAGGAGTCTGCCTTGCAGAAGAATTTCAACGCCGCGCTCGCGCATGTCCTCTTGTTCGAGGGCGCCTATTCGGATCACCCGCTCGATCCGGGCGGAGCGACCAATCTCGGCATAACGCAGGCCGTGCTGCAGTCCTATCGCGGCCAGCCGGTCTCCAAGGATGACGTCCGCGCGCTCACCAAGAAGGAAGCCGCCGCGATCTATAAGAAAAACTACTGGGAGCCGACCTTCTGCGGCTCGCTGCCGTCCGGTGTCGATTTCGCGGTTTTCGACTGCGCGGTCAATCAGGGCGTCGGGCGCGCCGCGCGCTTCCTCCAGCAGGCCGCGAATGTGACGGCTGACGGCACCATCGGCCCGGCAACCCTCGCCGCCGTCGCCCGGACGCCGACTGAAGCGCTGCTCGGCGAGTTCATGGCGCGGCGGATGCTGAGCTATGGGCTGCTGCAGAAGCTGTTCAAGACATTCGGCCTCGGGTGGTCCCGCCGCCTGATGGCTACTCACGTCGCCGCGCTCGCGCTGATCGGCGCCGCGTCGGCGCAAGCCGCTCAACCCTCCAACATTGAGGTTTCCTCATGAATTTCATCATCAAGCGCCTGCAGGAGCCGTCCACCTATGCCGGCATCGCCGCCTTCTTGACGGGATTCGGCCTTCTCGGCCTGACTGAGCACGACTGGAACCAGATTTTCGGCGCGGTCGCCGCCCTTGCCGGAGTGCTCGCAATCTTCGTCCGGGAGAAGCCCGCCGGCGGCTCCGACGCGGCGCAATGAGCGCAATACTTACGTTTGCCAAGCTCATCTATGCCGTGGCCGGGTTCCTCGACCGGCTCGTCGGATTTCTGTCCGAGCGCCGCGCGATACAGGCCGGCGAGGACAAGGCCGAGGCACGATCCCTCAAGGAGCAAACCGACCGTGTGCGCAAAGCTCGTGATGCTCGCCGCGACATTGATACTCGCGGCCTGCCAGACAACGACCCCTACCTCCGTGATTGACACGAGCTGTCTGGCGATGGAGCCGATCACCTATTCCCGCGCGGATACGCCCGCGACGGCCAAGCAGATCCGCCAGCACAACGCCGCCTATGCGGCGCTTTGCGCGCGAGTAACTTATCCGCAAGATTACGTAATTCGGAAGGTCAGCGCGGAATTGACGACAAAAGAGTTCCGGAAAATTAATCTCCCATATGGCCAATTTCATGAAACAAGTGCAACTCACCGTACCTGTTATGCTCATGCGTTTTGCTCCTGCGGATATTCGATGTTTGCGCTCGCGACCATCGCCTTGCTCGGCGCGACCAGCCCGACGACCATTCGCGCGTCGCTGAGCTGGGTCATCAAGAACCGCCTCAATTCGGTCGCAGCGGCCGATGCCTGCGATGCCCGATCTGGGCCGGATCTGTGGCGAAGTGTTGCGGGAAGCGACCGGATTGCAACAGTGCGGCCACGAGGCCGCCAATCTTTCCAATTCTGAATGGTGCCGAATATATGCCGTCAACTGTCTGGTATGGGCGGGCGATCTCGAAGATGAGACAAACGGAGCGACGTCCTGTCACCGGCACGACGCGACCAGACGATGGGCGAGGAAACGCACGCCGACGGCGCTGCTTGGCCCGTTCATTTTCTACCGGTGACCCAGATGTGGCCGAGAGACGGCATTTTTGAGCATTCATGACGCATTCACCGCGCCTCTGCAACTTTGCCGGAAGGAACAGAATGCTCAGTCTATGAAAAAATTGGCGCAAAAAATGCTGTTGGCTGGTTTGGCGGCCGGGTTGGCCGCCTGCCCCGCGGGAGCTCTCAAGGCTGCCGCGCAGGACAGTTGCGCCCCCAACTGGACCACAGCACAGTATAAATCCTTCGGCGACATTCAGATCGAGATCAAGAAGCAATTCGGCGAGGTGAGAATATTGAGGTCGCCCTATGCGGCGAAGGCGGCGCCGCCTATTTCCAAATCGTCATCATTTCGGGCCAGGGCGAGGTTCGCCGGGTGCAGATCGCCGCTACGAACTAAGAGGAATGTGCGCCGTCCCACAAAAGCACATTGCCCCGCATATCGATTTGTAGCACAAACTTGCTGAGAATTTTCATTCATCCGGAGCAGCGGTGATGAGGCTTCTCGTAGTCGAGGACGATCGGGATCTTAGCCGGCAGCTTGTGTCTGTGCTCAGCCAGGCGGGCTATGCTGTGGATACGGCGTTCGACGGCGAGGAGGGGCACTTCCTCGGCGACACCGAACCTTATGACGCCGTGATCCTCGATCTGGGCCTGCCTAAGCTCGATGGCCTCAGCGTGCTGGAGAGCTGGCGCCGCGACGACCGCCGCATGCCGGTGCTCATCCTCACCGCCCGCGACCGCTGGAGCGACAAGGTCGCCGGCATCGACGCGGGCGCCGACGATTATGTCGCCAAGCCCTTCCATGTCGAAGAGGTGCTGGCCCGGGTACGCGCGCTTTTGCGGCGCAGCGCCGGCCTCGCCAAGAGCGAGATCGAATGCGGGCCGCTCCGCCTCGATACGAAACTCGCGCGGGTGACGGTGAACGGCGTGCCGGTGAAACTCACCTCGCTTGAATACCGCCTGCTGGCCTACCTGATGCACCATCAGGGGCGGGTCGTGCCGCGGCTGGAACTTGTCGAGCACCTTTACGAGCAGGATTTCGATCGCGACTCCAACACCATCGAAGTCTTCGTCGGCCGGCTTCGGAAGAAAATTTCGGCGGACATGATCCTCACCGTCCGCGGACTTGGCTATCGGCTCAATGCGCCTGAACATCAAGCGTAACTCATTATCGCGCCGTCTGTTCTTTTCTTCGGCGATCTGGACGCTTGCTCGTCCTTCCTTTTGCCGCGGCCGTGCTCATTTCACTCTATCGCGACGCGGTGGAGCGCAGCTTCGATGCCCGGCTCAACCAATATCTCGAATATCTGATTGCCATCACCTCGCCGGACCAGGGCATCGACATCATGGAGCCCGCAAGCCTGGGCGAGCCCCTGTTCAGCCTGCCGTCCTCGGGCTGGTACTGGGAAATCAGGGCGCTTGGCGGGCCGCCGCTCACCTTCAAATCCGTCTCGCTCGCATCCGAATCGCTCAAATTGCCGAGCGAGGCGGGTACCCTTCCAGACCAGACCGATCTGCGCCGGGCCTATCTCGAGGGTCCCGAAAGCCAGCGGCTGCGCGTCCTGGAGCGCGAGATCACCATCATTCAGAACGAGCAGCAGCGCCGTTACGCCTATGCGGTCGCTGGCGACGCGGGCGAAATCTCGGATCAGGTCAGCGCCTTCACGGCGATGCTGGTCACCGCCTTCTCGATGCTGGCCGCCGGCCTGCTGATCGCGACCTTCTTCCAGGTCCGATATGGATTGCGCCCGCTTCACGATATCAGCGAGAAGCTCGTGGCGATACGCTCCGGCAAGGCGTCGCGGCTTGAGGGCAGCCTGCCCGAGGAAATCCAGCCGCTCCAGGAAGAGCTGAACGCGCTGATCCAGTCGAACCAGGCGATCATCGAGCGGGCGCGCACCCATGTCGGCAATCTCGCCCATGCACTGAAGACGCCGCTGAGCGTGATCACCAACGAAGCGCGTGAAAAGGACGGCGAGTTCGCCGTCAAGGTCGCCGGGCAGGCGGAACTGATGCGCGAATACATCACCCACCACCTCGGCCGCGCCCAAATTGCCGCCCGCGTCAGCATCGTCGGCGGCGTGACGGACGTCAGCGAAACCGTGAACTCGCTGACCAATACGCTCGCGCGCATCTATTCGGAGCGGAACATCAATTTCGTCGTCGCGTGTCCTCCCGACGCCAAGTTCAGGGGTGAGAAGCAGGATCTCCAGGAAATGGTGGGCAACTCTGCTCGACAATGCCTGCAAATGGGCGGACGGGCGGGTCGCCATATCCGTCGAGATGCAGGCGGGCGCCAGACCGGCCAATGCCAAGCAGCTGACGGTGCTTGTGGATGATGACGGGCCTGGCCTGTCATTGCCGGAGCTGGAGAGCGTCGTCCAACGCGGCAAGCGCCTGGACGAAACCAAGCCCGGCTCCGGGCTGGGGCTTTCGATCGTCGCCGATCTCTCCGAGATGTATTATGGCAGTTTCGTGCTGCAGCAGGCGCCCAGCGGCGGCGTTCGCGCAAAACTGGTGTTACCAGCCGCGTAATATGTCGTAAAAAAGCCAGATTGCGAGTCTTTACGTTCGATACGATGGGGCGTAATGGATGCGGCGGTGTTTGGTCTGCCGGCGTGCATTCTTTAACTCAACGGGGAAAACATGAAGCTCATTAAATTTTTTGCGGCTGGGGCACTTTTGCTCCCGCTCTGGAGTTGCGGCCCGGCTGGCAGCCATCAGGAGGGCGGGACGGTTGTCGGCGCTGTTGCCGGCGGCATCATCGGCAATCAATTCGGCCACGGCGCCGGCCGCGCGCTGGCGACGGTCGGTGGCGTGGTGGTTGGCGGGCTGATCGGCAGCGAAATCGGCAAGAGCATGGATGACGCCGACCGCAGATACGCTCTCGAAGCAGAGTATCGCGCCCTGGAAGATGATGACGAAGAGGAATGGCGCAACGAGAAGTCCGGGCATTATGGCCGCATCAAGCCGCGCCGCAATTACCGGCAAGCCGGCCTCGACTGCCGCGAATATGAACATACCGTCTACATCAACGACAGACCGCAGACCATGGTCGGCAAGGCCTGCCGTCAGCGCGACGGAAGCTGGAAGAGCATAGGCTAGGCCGAACCGTTTCGAGCCTCGATGACACAGCGCCCGCTTTTGCGGGCGCTTTATTTTTTTGCCTGGAGCGAAGCGCATACCCGAATTTAACTTGATTACGCAACGGGCAGGCTTGATATCGAAGTGAATTGAAGCCGGACCCGGTCACCGATGCTGCTCTGGATCGTATTCGCCGTCATGACGGCCATTGTCGCTCTCGCGATCGTGCGCCCTTATTGGCGGGCTGGGCGCGACGTCGAGCCCTCGTCCCACGATCTGGCCGTGTACAAGCAGCAGCTTCAGGAGATCGAGGATGAGAAGGCGCGCGGCCTGCTGGGCGACGCCGAATTCACTTCCGCCCGCATCGAAATATCGCGCCGAATTATCGCCGCCTCTGATTCCGACAGCGGACCGGCCACGACAAAAGCGTCGCCGCTCGCGCCCTATGTGATGATTTCGCTGCTCACGATACTGACGATGGGCATCTACCTGATCTACGGATCGCCCCAACTGCAAGACCAGCCGCTGAGCGCCAGGGTGTCGCCGGATGGCGCTCCGCCGGTCGAAATACTGGTGGCCCGCGTCGAGGAACGTCTGCGGTCGCATCCGGAAGACGGGACCGGATGGAGCGTGATCGCACCGGTCTATATGCGCCTCGGCCGCTATGACGATGCAGCTTTGGCATTCAAAAAGGTGATCGAGCTGCAGGGCGAAACGCCGGACCGGCTCGGGGATGTGGGCGAGGCTCTCACATACGCGAATGACGGAAATGTCGGCGATGACGCGCGCGCGGCGTTCCAGAAGGCCCAGGCAAAAGAGCCCTCGAATGCGCGCGCGGGCTTTTGGCTCGGCATCGCCGATGAGCAAAGCGGCAAGCTTACGGAGGCCGCGGGCGCCTACAAGAAGCTCATCGAGAGCGGCTTGCCCGCGAATGTCGAGGCCGTCGTCAAGCAGCGGCTGGCCGCGGTCGAGGCGAGGCTGAACGGCGCTCCGCCTGCGTCTGCGGTTCCGAATGCCGACCAGTCCGCGATGATCGACGGAATGGTGTCCGGCCTCGCCGAACGGCTGAAGACGAACGGCGTCCGATCTGGAAGGCTGGCTTAAGCTGATGAGAGCCTATACGGTGCTCGGACGGCGGAACGACGCGCTCGGCGCGCTCAAGCAGGCACAGAGCAATTTCGCCGGTAATGATGAGGCCCTGGGCAAGATCGAGCGTCTGGCCAAGTCGCTGGGGCTAACCTCCTGAACGTGGTTGCAAGCGGATATCAAGATCGATGACGAGAAAGCAGCGCAGATCGGTATTCATCGCGGCAGGCTTGGCGGTTCTGGGCCTCGCCGCGTTTCTGGTGCTCTCCGCGCTGCGGGATTCCATCGTGTTCTTCTACAGCCCCAGCGATGTCGGAAACCAGGCGCTGCAGCCGGGTCAGCGCATCCGCCTGGGCGGTCTGGTGTCCGAGGGCAGTCTGAAGCGGCTTGGCGGTGCGAATGTGGAGTTTGCGGTCAGCGACGGCAGCCGGACGATCAATGTCAGCTATAACGGCCTGCTGCCCGACCTCTTTCGCGAGGGGCAAGGGGTGGTGACCGAAGGCAAGCTCGATCCTGCGGGGCACTTCATCGCCGACACCGTGCTCGCCAAGCATGATGAGACCTATATGCCGCGTGAGGTCGCCGACAGCCTGAAGAAACAGGGCGTTTGGCGCGGCGGCGACACTGCCGGCGAATTCCGCTCCCAAATAGCGTGGAGGAGCATGCAGCTTTGATCATCGAACTGGGCCATTTCGCACTTATCCTCGCCTCTGCGGTCGCGTGCCTGCAATGCGGCTCCGTGCTTTGGAGCCTGTGGTCGGGCAATGATGGGACGAGAGCCGTCGCGGCGCCCGCCGCTCTGGCGCAATTCGGCCTGCTGCTCCTGTCCTTCTGGGCGTTGATCTGGGCTTACGTGGCGTCGGATTTTTCGCTCCTGAATGTCTGGAGCAATTCGCATTCCGCCAAGCCGCTGATCTACAAGATCTCCGGCGCATGGGGAAATCATGAAGGCTCGATGCTGCTCTGGGTTCTGATCCTCGCGCTGTTCGGCGCGTCGGTGGCCGCTTTCGGCAACAATCTGCCCGCGCGGCTGAAGTCGAATGTCCTGGCCGTGCAGGGTGCCATCGGGGTTGCCTTTCTCGCCTTCATCATCGCCACGTCGAACCCGTTCGCGCGGCTGTTTCCCGCCCCATTCGAGGGCCAGGGCCTGAACCCGGTGCTACAGGATCCGGCGCTCGCCTTCCATCCGCCGCTGCTTTACGCCGGCTATGTCGGCTTCTCCATGGCGTTCTCTTTCGCGGTCGCGGCGCTCATCGAAGGGCAGGTCGGCGCGGCCTGGGCCCGATGGGTGCGGCCGTGGACGCTCGCCGCCTGGATGTTCCTGACCATCGGCATCGCGATCGGCTCGTGGTGGGCCTATTACGAGCTGGGCTGGGGCGGCTGGTGGTTCTGGGATCCGGTGGAGAACGCCTCGTTCATGCCATGGCTGGCCGGGACCGCGCTGCTTCATTCCGCCGTCGTGATGGAGAAGCGCGAAGCGCTGAAGGTTTGGACCATCCTGCTTGCGATCATCACCTTCGCGCTCAGCTTGATGGGCACCTTCCTGGTCCGATCGGGCGTGCTGACCTCGGTGCATTCTTTTGCGGTTGACCCGGCGCGCGGCATCTTCATCCTCGGCATCATCGGGTTTTTCACCGCCGGCGCGTTCGCGCTGTTCGCCTGGCGTGCGCCGCAGTTGCGGCAGGGTGCGGTTTTTGCGCCGATCTCGCGGGAAGGCAGCCTCGTCTTCAACAATCTGGTGCTGATGACGGTCTGCGCCGCCGTGCTGATCGGCACGCTCTACCCTCTCGCGCTCGAAGCGCTGACCGGCGACAAGATTTCCGTCGGCGCCCCCTATTTCAACGCGGTGTTCGTGCCGATGATGCTGGTGCTGCTGGCGGTGCTGCCTTTCGGCCCCTTCATGCCGTGGAAGCGCGGCGATCTGACCGAGGCGGCCAGGCGTCTAGGTTTTGCCGCCGCGGCGGCTGTGCTGGCCGCACTCGCCACGGTGATATTTGCGCCAGGAGGCTCGCTGCTGGCGGGGCTGGGAATCGGCACCGGCGTCTGGCTGATCCTGGGCACGCTTTCAGAGATCGCTTTTCGCGTGAAGGCCTTTTCCGCTCCCTGGGCGGAAGTTCGCCGCCGGCTTGCGAACCTGCCTCGTTCGAGCTATGGCGGTATGCTGGCTCATTTGGGGTTGGGCATTACCGTGCTCGGCATCGTCGCGACCAGCGCCTGGCGCGTCGAGAATATCCTTTCGATGAAGGCAGGCGAGACCGTGCAGTTTGCCGGCTACCAAGTCGCTTTCGAGAAGCTTTCCGCCCATCAGGGGCCGAATTACCAGGAAAGTCTCGGCAGCTTCCAGCTGAGCCGAGGCGGTCAGCCGGTTGTTCCCTTGAACCCGTCGAAGCGGACCTATGTGGCGCCCCCGACCACGACCAGCGAAGCGGCGATCCATGCGAGCTGGGCGGGGGATTTCTACCTCGTCATGGGCGAGGCGGCAGGCGAGGGCGGCTCGGTCCCGGTCCGCATGTATTTCAATCCGCTGGTCCGGCTCATCTGGATCGGCGCGCTGATCATGTTCATCGGCGGCGGGATTTCGCTTGCGGACCGCAGATTGCGCATCGGAGTGCCCACCCGCAGACAACAACCGTCCGCCGCCGTTCAGGCCGGACAGGCGTCATGAGGCGGACCGCGCGGCTGCCGGCGGTTCTCGCCGCGGCAATCTTGATGCAATGGGCAAGCACCGGCGCGCGGGCCGTGCAGCCCGACGAGGTGCTGAACAACCCGGTGCTCGAGCGTCAGGCGCGGGAAATCTCCGCCGAGTTGCGCTGTCTCGTTTGCCAGAATCAATCCATCGACGACTCCGATGCGCCGCTGGCGCGCGATCTTCGCCTGATCGTCCGCGAGAGATTGCAGGCGGGTGACAGCCGCCGCGATGTCATCGATTTCGTCGTCGCCCGCTACGGTGAATTCATCCTGCTACGGCCCCGGCTTTCGGCCAAGACATATGTGCTTTGGATCGCGCCCTTGCTGCTGCTGGGCGGTGGATTGTTTCTGGCCTACCGGGTGTTTCGGCGTGACGGCCGGTTCGCGGACCCAGCCTCAGCCGGGCTCAGCAACGACGAGCAGACAAAGCTGCGCGACATTATGGAGCGCACGGGCCGTTGAGCCAGAGCGCCGGGCGCTCCGCTGAACGCGGAGCTGCGCTCGCGTTCTTTGTTTATGCATCAGATTTATCCGAAAAATGCGTACACTTTTCGGTCCGATCCATTAGCGCTCCACCTTGACGAAATGGCGCTTGGAAGCTGTGCGCTACCGATTGAACGGATTGAAAGGCTCTTTTGCCGGTGCTGAACGGCGGGCAGGAACCACTGGCGGCTTCTGTTCGCTCCCGGTCTGAGGCGGTTTCAGCGCCTTTGCCTCGGGCTGGTCCAGGGTGCCCTGTCCGGTACTGTACATATGCGCCGGCGTAATCCGTTCCTCGCCGAAGCGGCGCAATAGAGTTTGGGTCGGCAGGCCCGTGGGCTGGATACCGCTCGATTCCTCGAACTGAACGATGGCCGACCGCGTTTCCCGCCCTAACGTTCCGTCAAGCGTACCGGAATAAAAGCCGCGCAACCGGAGCTCGGTCTGGACCCGAACCATCTCATCCTTGCTGTTGATGATCTCGGCATTCTCCATTTGCGCAATAACGTGATTGAAGGCCGTTCCATTCACTCCGGTATTTGCAATGATGTCCGGGTCGAGCTTCTTTGCCACCTGACCCTTTCGCATCAGCAGCCGGGTCCGCGTATAAGTCCCGACATTAATCGCGACCGCAATCGGCGCACTCGGCAGGTCAGACATGAGGAGGAGCGGCGAACCTGAAGAGGCACCTCCCGTATCGCAATTATGCAGCAGTAGCTGATCGTAGTCGATGAAGTGCTGGCGAATAAAACGCCATTTAATTTGTTCGTAGTCTCGTTGAATTCGGCATGGCATGGAATACGCAAGCTGCCAATGCTTGTAGTCCCAATGATATGCGACTTGAAATATTCTATTGTCCTCGGACATCCTTATCAATTCAGGGACCGGCCTGGGGTCCACCTTTAGAGAGCCGAAGCGGCAGATAGGTCTTTCCAGCTTCACCAGGGCCCAGTCCCTGGGAGCTGACAAAGGCGGCTCATTGTTAAAGGTTGTTGTCCCGACTGCTATGTAATTCTTGGTGAAAGGTGTGCGCCGGCCGAATATTCCGGCGGTCTGATAGGTCTTGCCATAGTTTAGGCGGAAGGTGACATCCTCAAGATCTGGAAGCCTGTTGTTCTTCGGCTGGAACAGGCAATGCGCGGCTGTCGCGATAATATCCTTGCCGACACAAAATGCTGTACACAGCGTTTGAGTCGACTGCTCGTACAGCATGCCGATCTTGCCTTCCAGCGCGCTGAGAGTGTCCGGAACCTCGCGACGGTCATCGCTGCCGAAAATGGCCACCGGCGTGACGCCGTCCGACTCGATCCGTGCATCCTGGCCGCCGAGGCGAACTGGCCCCGCCATTGCCGGGGCAAGTCCCACCAGGCAAACCAGGGAACTCAACAGGGCGAAACATGCGCTGAATTTGCGATCCAAAGCTGCGGAGCCGCGCAATAGAATTTCCTCTGCCATGGGTCGTTCAGGTCTCGAATGGCACGCGTTAGATTAACAAGTTTTAATCTGCTGGAAAGTCCTGCGTAACGCCGCAGCCCGTATATTCTCCGTCACCATGTCTTCGGATGCAACAATTGAAAGGTGACGGGATGCCGGTCCCTCAAAAAAATGATCTCGATAGGGGCGAACTCCGCCCGTCAAAGGCCCGCTCGAAGCAGGCGCTGATGGCCGCCTGCTGCGTCGCAGCGCTGGGCGTCTCGATGTTCGGCCTGCCGAGCCAGGGCTTGCTGCAGTCCCAGCCGGCCGTCGCGCAGGACTATAGCAGGGCGCCTGCCAGCTTTGCTGATGTAGCACAGAAGGTCCGTCCCGCGGTGGTCAGTATCTTTACCAAGGGTGCGGCTGCCGTCGAAGCGCCGGGAGGCGGACGCGGCTTCGGTTTTCCCGAACTGCCGCCGGAGCACCCCTTCCACGATTTCTTCGATCAATTCCGCCGGAACCAGCCCAACGATCAGCAGCCGCAGCGCCGTCTTGAGCGGGCGCAAGGGTCGGGCTTCCTCATTTCCTCCGACGGCTATGTGGTGACCAATCATCACGTCGTCGACCGGGCGTCGGAAATCTCGGTGACGTTCGATACCGATGAGAAATACACCGCGACCGTCGTCGGCACCGATCAGCGCACCGATATCGCGCTGTTGAAGATCCAGGGCGACAAGAAGTTCGACAACTACCTTGAGTTTGCCACTCAGGAACCGCGTGTGGGCGATTGGGTGCTGGCTGTCGGCAATCCATTCGGCCTGGGCGGCAGCGTCACCGCTGGCATCGTTTCGGCCGGAGGACGCTAGCATTGGCGCCGGTCCGTATGATTTTCTGCAAATCGATGCGGCCGTTAACCGCGGCAATTCGGGCGGCCCTGCGGTCGATCTGAGCGGCCGGGTGATCGGCGTGAATACCGCGATCTATAGCCCCTCGGGCGGCAATGTGGGCATTGCATTTGCAATCCCGTCGCAGCTCGCGAAGAGAGTGGTCGATCAGCTCAAGTCCGGCGGCAAGGTGAGCCGTGGCTGGCTGGGCGTCACGATCCAGGACGTCAATGACGACATCGGCGAAAGCCTCGGCATGAAGGAGGCCAAGGGCGCGCTCATCACCAAGATCATGGACGATGGGCCTTCGGCCAACACGGAACTGAAGGTTCGCGACGTGGTCATCCAGGTCAATGGCGAAAAGGTCGGCAGCTCTCGCGATCTGGCCCGCAAGGTGGCCGAATTGTCGCCGGCCACCGAAGCCCGGCTGGTGGTGATCCGCGATGGCCAGGAGCGCAATCTGACGGTGAAGCTCGGCACATTCCCAAGCTCCGACAAGCTTGCGTCCCTGGAGCAGGATCAGGGCGGGTCCGAGAAGGAGCAGATGAAGGAGATGGGCCTGACGCTCGCCCCGTCCTCCGACGTCGGCGGTGCCGGTGAAGACGGCGTTGCGGTCATCAATGTCGACCCGACCTCCGAGGCGGCTGAGAAAGGCCTGAAGGCCGGCGATGTCATCCTCGAAGTCGGCGGCAAGCCGGTTTCCAGCCCGGCGGCGGTGTCCGAAGGCGTGCGTGATGCAAAGAGCAAGGGCCGTAAGGCCGTGCTTATGCAGGTCCGCTCGGATCGGCAGACCCGGTTCGTCGCTTTGTCGCTGACCGGCAAAGAGAAATAAGCAGCGGCTAGCATCATACATGGCGTCGGCCCTGGCTTTGTAGGCGCGCGCCAGTTCACTATGAAGTGCCATCTGTTGCAATTACGGCGAGCGGAGACGCGCAATGCGCGTTCTGGTGGTTGAAGACGATGCGAAGGCGGCTTCCTATCTCGCCAACGCTCTGAAAGAAAGCGGTCATGGCTGCGAACTGGCCTCCGATGGCGAGGCCGGATTGGCGTTGGCGCAGACCGATAATTTCGAAGTGCTGATCGTCGACAGGATGCTTCCGCGGCTCGACGGGCTGACGCTCGTCGATCGTCTGCGCAAAGACGGCATCCGCACACCCGTTCTAATCCTAAGTGCGCTCGGCGCGGTCGACGACCGCGTAGCCGGTTTGCGTGCCGGCGGCGACGATTATCTCACCAAGCCGTATGCATTCTCCGAATTGCTGGCACGCGTCGAAGCCCTCGCGCGGCGTTCGTCACCGGAAGAGGCAAGCCCCAAATACATCGTCGGCGATCTCGTGCTGGATCGCCTCGCCCATAAGGTGACCCGTGGCGGCGAGCCGATCCTGCTGCAGCCCCGCGAATACCGCCTGCTCGAATATCTGATGAAAAACGCCGGGCAGGTCGTGACCCGCACCATGCTGCTCGAACATGTCTGGGACTACCATTTCGATCCGCAGACCAACGTGATCGACGTGCACATCTCGCGCCTGCGCGGCAAGATCGACAAGAACTACGATCGGCCGCTTCTGCATACTGTGCGGGGGGCCGGGTATGTCGTCCGTGACGGGGCTGACTAAACTTCTGCGGACAACGGCGTTCCGCTTTTCGCTCCTCTATTTCGGCCTGTTCGCGGCCGCGGCGGCGGCTTCGGTCGGCTATATCTATTGGAAAACGAACGTTCTCCTTGCCGCTCAGCTCGCCACCTCGATCCAGGCGGAGATCCGCGGCCTCGAACAGCAATACCGGCGCGGCGGGCCCGATCAGCTGAGACGCGCCATCTCCGAACGCAGCGAGACGCCCGGCAACAGCCTCTATCTTCTTGCCGATGCGGAAGGGCGGCATCTGTCGGGAAATCTGAAGGCGGTCAGCGAAGAGCTGTGGAACGCGGCGGGCGAGGTTGCCTTTTTCTACCGGCGAAGCCTGGACGATCGGATCGAGGAGCGATTTGCGTTCGCCGTCATATTCCGTCTGGCAAACGGCTACCGCCTGATCGTCGGCCGCGACATCGAAGACCGCCGCGAATTTGGCGGCGTGGTTCGCTCCGCATTGCTTTGGACATTGGCGGGCATGGCGGTGGCGGGCCTCGGCGGCGGCCTGCTGATCGGCCGCAGTTTCCTGCGGCGGATCGAGACCATGACCCAGGCCAGCCGCACGATCATGGCCGGCGATCTCTCCCGCCGCATCCCCTTGACCGGCAGCCAGGACGAATTCGATCGCCTCGCCGCCAGCCTGAACGCGATGCTGCAGCGGATCGAGGAACTGATCGCCAGCTTCAAGGAGGTCTCCGACAACATCGCGCATGATCTGAAAACGCCGCTGAACCGGCTGCGCAACCGCGTGGAAGCTGCGTTGCGCGACCATAACGGTCCGCAGGTCTACAAGGATGCGCTGCAGGCGACCATCGAGGATGCGGACGAACTCATCAAGACGTTCGATGCGCTTGCTGAGCATTGCCCGCCTGGAGGCGGGGGCGTCATCCACGCTGGAGGAACGCTTCGACCTCTCGGCCATGGTGAGGGGCGTTTGCGATCTCTACGAGCCGCTCGCCGAGGAAAACGGCATCGATCTCAAGCTGAACGGGCGCGCCGGCATTATGGTGTCGGGCAGGCATCAGCTTTTGGCGCAGGCGGTCGCGAATGTTCTGGACAATGCGGTGAAATACGGCGCCTCGCAGCCCGGCGCCGTCGACGGGGCCCGAGGTGAGATCACCGTCAGCGTCGTGCCAAAAGACGAGGCGGCGGAAATCATCATCGCCGATCGCGGCCCCGGCATTCCGTCGCGAGACCGCGACCGGGTGTTCAAGCGCTTCGTGCGTCTGGAAGCCAGCCGCTCACAACCGGGCAGCGGGCTGGGATTGAGCCTTGCCGCCGCGGTCGCCCGGCTGCATGGCGGCGAGCTGATATTGCTGGATAATGCCCCTGGCCTGAAGGCGGTGTTTTCGCTGAAGCGTCAGGCAGGCACGCAGAACCCTGCCGAGGCCTAGCCGCGTTGCTGCCACTCTACATCCATCGCCATACACTCATTCATCGCTTGCCGGCTGGCGTTAAAATCCTGCTGTCGCTCGCGGGAGGGTTCGCCCTGGTCGCGACCAGCGATATCGCGCTGCTGGCCGGCCTGATCGGCGCGATCATGCTGCTCTATGTCGCGGCGCGCCTGCCGCTCGGCGTTGTCTTCGCGGCGCTCCGGCCGGTTCTGATCATGTGCGGCTTCATATTTGCCCTGCAATTGATCTTAGCGGGCTGGCCCCAAGCAACCGCGGCGGCGCTGCGCATCACCGCACTGGTCCTGCTGACCTCGCTTGTCACCTTGACGACGCGCCTTTCGGACATGCTCGATACGCTGACGTCAGCGGCTCGCATTCTTGCCCCGCTCGGCATCGATCCGCCCAAGGTCGCGCTTGCGATCGGGCTGGCAATTCGTTTCATCCCGATGCTGCTGCACGACTTCCAAGAAGTCCAGAACGCCAGAAAAACCAGAGGCGCCAAAGGCTTCAGCATTCTGGCGGCCGGCCCGCTCATCATCAAAATTCTCCGCATGACAGACGCATTGGGAAACGCTATCGCTGCGCGAGGCTTCGAGAACAGGAAGTGACCACGAGCGTCATTGTCAGCGAATGCGGATTCAAGACGTAGCCTATGTCGCCCTCTTCGCAGCTCTCACCGCGGTGCTGGGCCTCATTCCGCGCATCGATCTGAGCTTTGGCCCTGTGCCGATCACCGCGCAGAGCCTTGGCCCAATGCTGGCCGGCTCCATCCTGGGCGCTCGAAGAGGCGCGCTCTCGCAAGTGCTGTTTCTGCTGCTTTTGGCGGCGGGGCTGCCCTTGCTTGCAGGCGGGCGCGGCGGCTTGGGTGTATTCGCGACGCCAAGCGCAGGATTCGTCATAGCGTGGCCGCTGGCAGCCGCTGCCATCGGAGCGGCAACCGAACGGCTGTGGTCGCGCCTTGGGTTTCTCAGCTCGTTCCTGATCAATGTGTTGGGTGGCATCGGCATCGTCTATGCCATCGGCATACCCGTGCTGGCGCTCGTCGCTGGATTGTCGCTTCGAGACGCCGGCGCCGCCTCCTCGGTGTTTGTACCCGGGGACCTGTTGAAGGCCGCGCTGGCCGCGTCCGTCGCGATCTTCGTCAAGCGGGGTTATCCCGTGATCGAAGCGCGGCAAGTCCGCTCAGAACAACTCTGATGCACGACAAGACGCTTTATCGGCTGTTCGAGAGCGCCGCCAATTCCGCCGGGCCCGAACCCGCGCTGGTACTGCCGGGCGAGACGATGGCCTACGCCGATCTCCACCAACACGTTCTCAGCCTCGCCGCTCAGCTTTATGGCGCGTTGGAACGGCCGGGTCCCGTCGCCATCCTGTCCGACAGCGGCCCGCAACTGCTGCACGGCTTTTTCGCCTGTGCTGCGATCGGCAGACCCGCGCTTCTGCTCGATCCTTTGCTGCCGCGGGAGGCAATCTCGCGCCTCTTGAAACGGCATCCGCCCGCCGCAGTGATGGCGTCGCCCAAGGCAGCCCGAATGGTCGACCCATCGGGCCACCCCACCATCGCGCTAGGCGAGCGCTATTCGCCAGCCCAGCCCACGGCGCTGCCAGGCGTCGATGCCGGCGATGAGTTTTTTTGGGGCATGACGTCGGGCACGACGGGCAATTCCAAGCTGTTCGCCCGCTCTCACGCGTCCTGGACGGCCAGCTTCAAAGCCGCGGAAGCCGTCTTCTCCTTCCCCCCACGCTCCCAGGTGCTCATCCCTGGACCCCTCCACCATTCCTTGTTCCTTTACGGCGCCGTCCACGCATTGTGCCGCGGGCTGACCGTACTGCTGCCCGGCGCTTTCCGGCCAAGCCGAATTGCGCCCTATTTGCGCGCTGCGACGCATCTTTATGCCGTGCCGTTCATGCTGGGTGAATTGGCGAAGTTCGGAGGCGATGCGCCAAACCTCAGCGCCGTCTTCTCAGGCGGAGCGAAATTGACCGCAGAGCAACGGCAGCGCTGCGAGCAGGCTTGGCCTGCCGCCGATCTGGTCGAATTTTACGGCGCCTCCGAGACAAGCTTCCTTACCTTTCATTCGACGCGAGCGCCGGCGGCAGACGGTTCGGTCGGCCGGCCGTTCCCAGGCGTTCGGATCGAAATCCGCGATCCAACTGGCCTGCTACTGCCGCCGGGTTGCGAAGGGCAAATCTTCTCGTCCGGCCCGATGTTGTTCTCGCGCTATGTCGGCGACGCGCCGGTCAACGGCTGGGTCAGCGTCGGCGACATTGGGTTTCTTCGACGGCCAGGGATGCCTGCATCTGACCGGCCGCGTGAATCGCATCATCAATTCCAGGGCGCTGAAAATCCGCCCTGAAATCATCGAGGCGGCTCTTATGGAGCTGCCCGAGGTGCGCCGTGCCGCAGTGGTCGGCATCCCCGAACCGGCGCGCGGAACAATTCCGGTCGCGGCAATCGAGATGAGCGGTGCAGACATTCGCCGCAACGTGCTTTCCGCGCATTGCCGTCAGCGGCTGGGCGCGCGACTGTGCCCCCGGCGCTATTATGTGGCGGACGCCTTGCCCCTCACCGCCAGCGGTAAGGTCGCGGTCGCGCAAATTCGCGCCTCGCTTCTGGCCGACGATCCCGCCTTTCGGGAATTGCGATGAGCGAGCGGCGCGCCATCATCATCGCCGCGCGAAGAACCGCGATCGGCAAGCTTGGCGGCCTGCACAGGAACCGATCGATCGAGAAATTGGCGGCGCCGCTGATCCCGGCCGTGCTCTCGGATGCCGGGCTCGATCCTGGAACCATCGACGAAGTCATCATCGGCAATGCTGCGGGTGGCGGGGGCAATCCGGCCCGCCTCATCGCGCTTGCCGCGGGCATGCCGGATGCCGTGCCCGCCGTCACACTCGACCGGCAATGCGCGTCGGGGCTCGACGCCATCGTCATGGCCGCCAGGCAGATTGAAACCGGCGCAGCTCACGCGATCATAGCCGGCGGAGCGGAATCGCCGTCAACCGCCCCATGGCGAATCGCCAAACCCCCCAATCCATATACGCAATTACCCCAGTTCTTCGCTCAGGCGATGTTCGCGCCCGCTCTCGACCGGGCATCCGAATATGATCGAGGCCGCCGAAAACGTCGCCCGCCAATTCGGCATCGGCCGCGAGCGCCAGGACGCGTTCGCCCTCGAAAGCCACCGGCAGGCGGTGAGTGCGCAAGCTCAGGGGCATCTCGGAGCGGAGATCGTCCCGCTCGGCTCCACCGAAACCGAGCACCAGGATGAAGGTCCCCGCGCAGGGCTCCAGGCGGCGCTGTTGGCGCGGATGAAGCCGCTCGCTGCCCCGGATGGCAGCGTGACCGCCGGAAATAGCTGCCAGATCAATGATGGCGCGGCGCTGACGGTCGTCGTCTCCGATGAGGTCCACCGCCGTCTCGGGTCGCCGTCCGGTCTGATCTTTGGCGGAGCGGCTTCCGCCGGCATCGACCCGCGCATTTTGGGCATCGCGGCAGTACCCGGCATTCGAACAGCTTAGCGACCAGGTCGGAATCGCCCCTGCGGATCTCGACGCGATAGAGCTCAACGAAGCTTTTGCCGCGCAAGTTCTTGCCACAATCGACCGTCTCGGATTGCGTTTGCCCGCCATCAACACCCTTGGCGGCGCGTTGGCTTATGGGCCACCCTTATGGTGCGAGCGGTGCAATCCTGGTCGTGAGGTTGTTTACACGCCTGGTCCGCAACAATACGGGCTCGGCTTCGCGGCGCGGAATTGCCATGATTGCAGCCGCTGGAGGCGTCGGGACAGCGGCGCTTTTCCACAGCTTTGCGGCAAGCTAAAATAGTGCACATCGCAAATTCGTCATATCTCCGGTTTAACCTATCGGGCATATGGGAGTCGCCGGAAGGGTTGACCGAGGTTGGGCGCCTCGGTTGAATTCGGGGTAAGCAGCCGTTCGCGCAGCCCGAAACTTATCTGAGTAGGAAGCGTTAAATCCTCGTTTTTAGTCAGCGGCGTGGGTCTTGACGTTCGGCTTGCGAAACTTTTCAGCATCGCATCTCAGCCATTAATGAAGTCACCGCTAAGCGGCAGCAATTCGACCTAGGCCGGTGGGTCTGGCCAGGGTTTGGATGTTGATTGATGAATGCTCCGTCTGACGGCTTCGTTCTTGGGTGGCGTGAATGGGTATCCATGCCGCAGCTCGGCTTGCCCGCCATCAAAGCCAAGATCGATACCGGCGCCCGCACCTCCGCCTTGCACGCTTTCTCGATAGAGACGTTCGGGCCCGAGCATCAGCCGAAGGTGCGCTTCGGCGTGCATCCGGTGGAAGACCGCGACGATATCGAGATCTATTGCACCGCCAAGGTGATCGATCGCCGCCAGGTCATCAGTTCGAACGGGCAGTCGGAGATGCGCTACGTCATCTCCACGCCGATCAAGATCGGCGACCGCGAATGGCCCATCGAAATCTCGCTCTCCAACCGCGAGACCATGGCGCACCGCATGCTGCTTGGGCGGACCGCGCTCGAGGCGCAGGAGGCCGTCGTGCAGCCCTGGGCCGAATACAAGCACACCCGGCTCAGTTTCGACGTCTACAAGGCGATGACCCGCCAGCCTCCGGTACACCGGCCGCTGCGTATCGCGCTCTTGACCATGGAGCCGGACAATCACTCGAACTGGCGGTTCATCGCCGCGGCCGAAGCACGCGACCACGTCATCGAATCCGTACGTACCGCCCGCTGCTACATGAACATCAATTCCCTAGCCAGCACCGTGCATTATGACGGCGCGGCGCTGCCCTATTTCGATGCGGTGATTCCACGCATAGGCTCCTCGATCACCGCCTATGGCACCGCAGTGGTCAGGCAGTTCGCGATGACGGGCGCCTATTGCCTGAATTCCGCGACGGCGATCGCGAATTCGCGCGATAAGCTGCTCGCGCATCAATTGATGGCGCAGAACGGTTTGCCCATGCCCATCACCGCCTTTGCGAGTTCCCCGCACGATACGGACGATCTGATCGCGATGGTGGGCGGGCCGCCGCTGATCGTGAAGCTGCTATACAGCTCGCAAGGCAACGGCGTCGTTCTCGCCGAGAATAAAAAATCCGCTCAGTCGGTCATCGATGCATTCCGCAACGCCGAGGCCAATTTCCTCGTTCAGCAGTTCGTCGCCGACGCTGCCGGCCAGGACATCCGCTGCATCGTGCTGGACGGCAAGATCATCGCGACCATGCGGCGTCAGGCCCCGTCCGACGATTTCCGCGCCAATTTGCATAAGGGCGGCTCGGCGCACGAGGTGAAGATTACCGCCGAAGAGCGCAGGATCGCCGTCAGGGCCGCAAAGATCATGGGGTTGAAGTTCGCCGGCGTCGATTTGCTGAGATCGTCCAACGGGCCGCTGCTGCTCGAAGTCAATTCCTCTCCCGGGCCTGGAGGGCATTGAGAAGACGTCCGGCGTCGACATCGCCGGCCATGTCATGGACTATATTGAGAGCAGGACTTTCCAGCCCCGCACGCGCATCCGGCGCCAGACGGTCGCCGCAGCCTGAAATCCTAACATTATCGGGACGTGAACGCGGATCAGGGCGCTCGACTCTGCGCGCAGCCCCAGCCTTTGCATGGCGCGACGCTCGCGCTCCACCTCCCATCGACGTTCCAACCGAAGCCGTCTGCGCGCTGGATCGGAGCGCGAAAAAAAACGCCAGCGGAAAAACCACTGGCGTTTAAGTCGGAAGGCTAGGGAGGGAGGAATTAGCCTTCGGCACGTCTCCGTGCCATCGCTCTAAATGGTTGTGCCTGCGTGCGGCGCACAATGGCGCGTTTTGCATGAGCGACATGCGATTTTGCATAGGCGCGCTTCGATGATTTGCTTTGTGGCGCAAGGGCTTCGAGCAGCGGAATAATAATCATTCGCTTTATTGCAGCGCAGCGATTGGCAATTGGAATAGCAGGTGCGCTCAGTCGAATGGTGCGCTGAGCACCGGGTTCCTGCGGCTTGCCGGGTCAACAATTCCGGGGATGGAATTCGCGGGACTGGCCCCTCACAAGTAACTTTGCTAAGACAAACGCAAATCCTTTCCTAAAGATCGGTGCGAGAAGTCCATGCGAAGGTCGTCCCCGTTATTTGGTGCCCTGTTCCTTGCTGGAGCCGCCCTGCCGCTGGCAGGCGCGAGCGCCCAGGACAGCGCTGATTATGACAAGAGAATCCAGCGGCTTGAGGAACAGATCGTCGATCTGAGCGCGCAGCTCGGCACAGTGGAAACGATGGGGCAGGGCGGCGGCGCGGCGGCTCCCTCCACGGGAGGTCAGTTTTCAGGTGGCGGGTCCGGCGGAGGGGACGATGGCAGGCTTGCGGAGATTGAAACGCAGGTGCGGGCGCTATCGGCGCAGATGAGCGAGACCTTGCGCCGGCTTCAGCGCATCGAGCAGCGGTCGGGTGGGCTTGCGCCTGCGGATCAGCCGGACGGTGCGAATGAAAATCCAAGGGGATCCCGACGGCAGCCAGCCCGGGAAACCGCCGAACAGGAGCAGGGCACCGGCTTCAGCGTTGGCGGCGACGACAAGGAGCCGGCCGGATTCGGCACCACCGTTGAACCCGGCCAGGGGCAAGCTCAAGGCAGGAGCGGCGGCCGCGCGGAAAGCGGCGATAATTACGGCTCAGGCTCGCCCGACGCAAATCCCGGCGCCGGTGCGGCTCCTGTGCGGACCGCGGCAAACTCCTCGCCACAAGCGCGAGCGCTTTACGAGCAATCCTACAACGCCCTGGTTCAGCGCAATTATCGCGCCGCTGGAGATGGCTTCGAGCAATTCGTGCAGTCTTATCCGAGCGACCCGCTCGCAGGATCGGCTTTCTTCTGGTTGGGCGAAGCCGCATTCACCAGTGGCGAATACCGGAAGGCCGCGGACAGCTTTTTGAAAAGCTCGACGAACTACCCGCAGAATGAGAAAGCTGCGGAAAGCCTGCTGAAACTTGGCATTTCGTTGAAGCGTCTCGGCGAAAACAAGGCCGCGTGCTCTTCCTTTGCCGAGCTCGCGCGGCGTTTTCCCAGCGCGACGCCGGTTCTGCAGCGCGCCGAGCGGGAAAAGAGCCGCGCGCAATGCTGATGGATCATGAACGCCGACGCACATGATGCCGACTCTCCGACTGGCGTCTTTCATGAGCGCGAGTTGGCCTCGCTTTTCGCGAATTTGGCGCAATATCAACATGTTGCGCTTGCGGTCTCGGGGGGAGCGGACAGCGTCGCGCTGATGCTTCTGGTCCGCGCCTGGCTGGACGCCCGAGCCAACGGCCCACAAATCACCGTACTCACCGTGGATCACCGTCTGCGCGCCGCCGCCGCTTCCGAGGCTGAATGGGTCAAGAACGAAGCGCGGTGCGTTGGGCTTTCAGCACGAAACCCTGGTCTGGCTGGGCGAAAAGCCGCATTCCGATCTCCAGGCCGAAGCGCGCCGCGCCCGATATGGCCTGATGACCGCCTACTGCCGCGCCGCGGCAATCCCGGCGGTCGCGACGGCTCATAATTGCGATGACCAGGCCGAGACCTTCATCATGCGTCTTGCGCGGGGCAGTGGTTTGGACGGTCTTTCCGCCATGGACGGAATTTCGCGGCGCGACGGCATCGATATTCTGCGGCCGCTGCTGACGGTCTCACGCCGGCGGATCGAGGCCTTCCTGCTGCGGCGAGAGCAGCAATGGCTGGAAGATCCCAGCAATGAGGATGAGCGCTATGAACGCGTGCGAATTCGCCGAAAGCTCAAAGCGGCTCGGTCCCTCGGCCTGTCGTCCGCCAAGCTTGCGCTCTCCGCGGGGCGATTGCGGCGCGCGCGCGATGCTCTGGAGCTGGTGACGGCCGAGTTCCTGCGGGCGAAGGTCAGCCTCCACGAGGCGGGTTTTGTCAAGCTCCGCTTGCCCGAATTGTTCGAGATCCACGAGGAGATCGCGCTGAGAGCGCTTGCCCGGATGATCGCAGCCGTAGGCGGCGGCAGCGCTCCCCTGCGGCTGTCGAAAATCGAGACCTGTTACCAGATGATGCGGACGGCTCCGCGCAGCGCGACCCTCGGAGGCTGCCGCCTGATCGGCAAAGGCGCAGACATCACGATCATTCGGGAAATTGGCCGGATCGATGTGGATGCCGCGCACTTATTATCCAGCCTGGGCGAAACCTATCTTATGGGACGGGCGCTTCCGTATGACATATGCCGCCGGAGGAGACCGGCGCGGCAACTCTGCGCGCGCTCGGCATCGATGGCATGAACGCGGTCAAGGCGGCGAAGGGGCATTTCGGTCAGAGTACCGCGCCTGGCCGCGATGACGCTTCCCTCATTGTGGATCGAGGGCAAGCTCTGCTATGCACCCTTTGTCGATTTCGCCAGACAAGCGCCTGATGGATGGAGCATTGGCAGCCACGCTGAATTCGCAAATGCGTCGGCACATGTCGGCGATCGGCCGATCAGCCCGAAAGCCCTGTGTAGGCTCGCTGGTGAGCGCCTTGGTCGGACGCGAAATGGGCGACGCGGGTATTAAGTCTCTCTTTTGCAGCCGCGTGTAAGCTGGGTGACAATTAACGACGCGCCTCATCTCTGGCTTGGAAAAGCGGGTAACCATCCTTATTTAGAATTTGGAGACATAGATCCGGGTCTTGAGCTAACGTAAGCGTTTGGCTCCGGTCCCGCATAAATCCCGGGTCATTTGTGCAGAAGGATCTCATGAACTCAAATTTCCGCAACTTCGCGATCTGGATCATTATCGGCCTCCTGCTGGTCGCATTGTTCAACCTGTTCCAGAATCCGGGGCAGCGTGCCCGAGCCAATGAGATCACCTACTCGCAATTTCTGACCGAGGTCGAGAGCCAGAATATCCGTTCGGTAACGATTGCCGGCAATCAGCTCAGCGGCAAGTTCGCGGATGGACGGATTTTCCAGACCGTCGCGCCGAATGATCCCCAGCTCGTGGAACGGCTGCATACCAAAGGCGTCGGCATCCAGGTGAAGCCGAATGAGGATGACGTTCCGTCGCTTCTCGGCGTGCTCGTGTCCTGGTTCCCGATGCTGCTGCTGATCGCGGTGTGGGTGTTCTTCATGCGCCAGATGCAGTCCGGCGGCGGCCGCGCGATGGGCTTCGGCAAGTCGAAGGCGAAACTGCTGACCGAGCGGCAGGGCCGCGTCACGTTCGATGACGTCGCCGGCGTCGACGAGGCCAAGGACGATTTGCAGGAGATCGTCGAATTCCTCCGCGATCCGCAGAAGTTCCAGCGCCTGGGCGGCCGCATTCCGCGCGGTGCATTGCTGGTCGGCCCTCCGGGCACCGGCAAGACGTTGCTTGCCCGCGCCATCGCGGGTGAAGCCAATGTGCCCTTCTTCACGATTTCCGGTTCGGACTTCGTCGAAATGTTCGTCGGCGTCGGCGCCAGCCGCGTCCGCGACATGTTCGATCAGGCGAAGAAGAATGCGCCCTGCATCATCTTCATCGACGAAATCGACGCGGTCGGCCGTCATCGCGGCGCCGGTCTCGGCGGCGGCAATGATGAGCGGGAACAGACGCTCAACCAGCTTCTTGTCGAAATGGACGGCTTCGAGTCGAATGAGGGAGTCATCCTCGTCGCCGCGACGAACCGGCCCGACGTTCTCGATCCGGCTTTGCTGCGCCCTGGCCGCTTCGACCGTCAGGTCGTCGTACCGCGCCCGGACGTCGTAGGCCGCGAAAAGATCCTGAAAGTGCATGTCCGCAAGGTGCCGCTCGCGCCGGACGTCGATCTGCGTCGTGATCGCCCGCGGCACGCCCGGCTTTTCCGGCGCGGATCTGGCCAACATCGTCAATGAAGCCGCCTTGCTGGCCGCCCGCCGGTCCAAGCGCATCGTCACGCAGAACGAGTTTGAGGACGCGAAAGACAAGGTCATGATGGGCGCCGAACGCCGCTCAATGGCCATGACGGACGAAGAAAAGCGCCTCACCGCCTATCATGAGGGTGGCCATGCGCTCATCGCCATGAAGGTGCTCGGGTCCGACCCCGTCCATAAGGCGACCATCATTCCCCGCGGGCGCGCCCTCGGCATGGTGATGCGCCTGCCGGAGCGGGATCAGCTCTCCTATACGCGTGAAAAGCTCAAGGCGGACATCTGCGTAGCCATGGGCGGGCGCGTTTCGCCGAGGAGCTGGTGTTCGGCTATGAGAAGGTCACCTCCGGCGCCTCCATGGATATCAAGATGGCGACGCAACTCGCACGGGCAATGGTCACGCAGTTCGGCATGTCCGATAAGCTTGGACCGCTCGCCTATGGCGACAATGAAGAGGAGGTCTTCCTCGGCCATTCGGTGACGCGCACGCAAAACCTGTCGGATGAGACGCAAAAGCTCGTCGATCAGGAGATTCATGCGATTGTCGAGAGTGGCTACGCGAATGCCCGGCGCATCATCGAGGAAAACATCGAGGAGCTGCATATTCTTGCCAAGGGCTTGCTCGAATATGAGACCCTCTCCGGGCAGGAGCTCACCGATCTGCTGAATGGCAAGCCGCCGACGCGCGAGTTCACGGCCAAGGACGACAGGTCCGTCCCTCGCCCGGCATCCGCCGTTCCGGCCGCCGGTAAGGGCCATAAGCCCTCGGATACCGAACCCGATACGGGTGGAATGGAGCCGCAGCAGGTCTGATAGCGTAAAGGCATCAGACATTTAGAGAACGCGATCTTACGGCAGCGGCCTTGTTCGGACATCCGGGCAAGGCCGCTGCCGTTTTTTTATGCGCCAATGCAATTGCGAGGTCGATCGTGAACTGCGCGCGCATTGGTTCACACGGGAGATGACGACCGTTTGACCCATCTACGGGCGCAGGAACTCTTTCTCGGCGATGACGCTGACAAGGTCCTCGAGGCTTGCGTCTACCGTCCGCCCTGACGTGTTTATCTGGGCATCGGAGCGCGCATAGAGCGCCTCGCGGCTGGTCAAAATGGCTTTGAGCTCGTCCATCGCGGCGGGAATGCCGGCCATGGGCCTCGTATCGCCTTGCGCGCGAACGCGGGCCATATGCTCCTCGGGCTTGGCCTTCAGCCATATCGTATGGAAGTGCCGCAGCAGAGAGTTGAACGTCTCCGGTTCCGATACGATTCCACCGGCGACTGCAAGCACGAGAACGTCATGCGTGGATGCGACACGCTCTACAGCTTGCCGTTCGAGGCGCCGGTAACCGTCCTGGCCGTAAAGCGCCATGACTTCGATCACGGGCATGCCGCTGATCTGTTCGATCTCCTCATTAAGCTCGACGAATGGAATTTCGAGTGCAGCCGCCGAAAGCCGTCCAAGGGTGGATTTTCCCGCGCCTCGCAGCCCGATCAGTGCGATGCGGCGTGCCTTTTTGACGCTCGCCTGCTGCTGTGGATCAAGGATCTCGAAGACCTTCATCCGCTGCTCGCGCGTGGCGGTGCGGAATAGCGAGGCCGCGGCCGCCACATCGGAGTTCCACGGATCGTCTTCGCCGACAAGCCATTCGATCCGATGGTCCAACGCTTCGGCGACCCGCTTGAGCAGCGCGATGGAAATATTGCCCTCGCCGCCTTCGAGCTGGGCAAGGTAGCGCAAGGAGACATCCGACAGATCCGAAAGTGTCTTGCGCGATATCCCCTTTCTGGCACGCGCCATGCGCACACGCTCGCCGACCTTGGCGAGAAATTCGGTCTCGCCGGCATCCTGTTGCCCGGAGGACGGGGATTTGCCCCCCCTGAATGTCACTATCTCGTTCATCGCAAGGTAAGATTTGACTGGCGCAGCATCATAGGGTGTCTATTGAAAACGCTGGGTTCATTGACTCCTGTTGGCCGGCAACCCCACCGCCCCCGACAAGGCTCGCGCGTAAGCCATCGTGCCCGGTGCAACATTGACCGCCGCACTCTAGCATTATGATGCACTTTGCTTCAATGGCGCCCGTATTGTGGCCAAATAAAGTGGCAGTATAATGCTTGTTGGTATACCGCCAATCCACTATTGTTTTCGCGGGCCAGGCGGCGCTGAGAACCGGCCTTCGGCCGGAGAGGGGAGGACTTCATGGACAAGCGAATCCTGGCCGCGTGCGCCCTATGCCTAAGCGCCTCTGTAGCCAGTGCCGAGACGATCAAAGTCGGCCTGCTTCTGCCTTACACAGGCGTTTATGCAGCACTCGGAGAGGAGATCGAGACGGGCTTCCGGCTCGCGATCAAACAGAATAACGACACCGGGCACACGATAGACATCGTGCGGGAAGACAGCGAAGCCAAGCCGCCGGTCGGTCTCGCCAAGGCCAGGAAGCTCGTGCTGGAGGACAATGTCAACGTCCTCGCGGGCGTGGTTTCGTCAGGCGTGCTCGCCGCGATCCGCGATTTCGTCGATATGAGCAAGGTGCCGCTGATCGTCGCCAATGCCGGCAACGACGAGGCCACCGGCGCGTCCTGCAGCAAATATATCGTGCGCGTCTCCTTCTCCAATGCGCAAGTGAACCGGCCGATGGGCCAATGGCTGTTCGACAAGGGCGTCAAGAAAATCTACACGCTCGCGCCCGACTACGCCGCCGGTCGTCAGATGATCGACGCGTTTACCGCCACATTCAAAAAGGCCGGGCGGCGAGATCGTCGGCGGGGACTATACGCCATTCCAGAAGACCCAGGATTTCGGCCCCTATCTGACCAAGGCGAAAGCGGCTAATCCCGACGGCGTCTTCGTCTTTTATGCCGGCGGCGAAGCGATCTCCTTCGTGAAGCAATATGATTCGTTCGGCCTGAAAACCGCGATCCCGCTTTACGGCTCGGGCTTCCTCAATTCGCAGCTCTACCTTGCAGCCGAAGGCGATGCCGCAATCGGCACGACCACATCGCTGCATTATGTTCCCACCCTCGACACACCGGAGAACAAGGCCTTCGTCGAAGCCTTCAAGGCAGAAACGAAGCGGGTTCCATCGGAATATGGCGTTCAGGGATACGATGCTGGCCGGGCCTTGATCGAGGCGCTCAAGTCCGGCGGGACCGACCGGACGGGGATCGCCGCGGCACTTCCCAAGGTCAAATACACAGGCCCGCGCGGTCCCTTGCAGATCGATCCGGCCACCAACAACATCGTGCAGAACATCTACGTCTACGAAATCGTCAAGGACGGCAGTGGCGCCCTCACGCAAAAGGTTCTGGATACGGTCAAGAATGTGAAGGACGAACCGAACGGCTGCAAATTGTAGAGCCGTGTCGGCCAAGTGAGACCGTGCGGGCATTGGCGATGTGCCGATGTCCGGCGGCGGGCATAGCCGCGGGAGACCGTTCATGGCCTCTGACGTTCAGTTCTGGCTTGTGCAAACGCTGAACGGCCTGCAGCTGTCCGTATTGCTTTTTCTCCTTTCCGTTGGGCTGACGGTAATCTTCGGCCTGATGCATTTCGTCAATCTGGCGCATGGCGCTCTCTACGCGCTCGGCGCTTATGCGGGCGTCACCGCGTCGGCATTCTTCGGCTCCTATTGGGCAGGGTTCGCGGCGGCGCCGGTGGTCGTGATGCTGGCCGGTGTCGTGCTCTATCTCGGCCTGATCCGGCGCATGCGCGGCGCGGGGCCAATGAACCAGGTTCTCGTCACCTTCGGGCTGATGTTCATGTTCATCGACCTGTTCCGCATCATCTGGGGCAATTACGCGATCGGCCTGCCGCAGCCCGCCTATTCTGGATGGTCGAACAGAGTTCTTCGGCATCGTCTATCCGACTTACCGGCTTTTCATCATCGCCGTCGGCCTGCTGGTGATGGCCGCTCTCGCCCTGATCCTGTCACGCTCCCAGATTGGCGCGATGATCAGGGCGGGCGTCGATAATGATCAGATGGCGGCCTGTCTCGGCATCAATGTCGAGCGGCTGTTCTTCTTCGTCTTCTGTGTAGGCTGCGCGCTGGCCGGTCTCGCAGGTGTGGTCGCGGCCCCGGTCTTCTCGGTGACGCCGGACATGGGGACGCAGATCCTCATCCCGACATTGATCGTCGTCGTCATCGGCGGGCTCGGCAGCCTCAAGGGCGCCGTTGCCGGTTCGTTTCTGGTCGGCTTCATCCAGACATTCGGCGCGGTGCTGGCGCCGCAACTGGCCGCGGTCGCCGTCTACGCATTGCTCGCCGCCGTGCTGATCTTCCGGCCCGCCGGCCTTTTCCGGCGCGGGGTTGACGCATCAGATGTTCCGTCAGACGCCGCTGAAAACCTTCACGATGATCGGGCTGCTTGCGGCCGGCGTTCTTTATGCGTGGGTCGGCGGCTATTTCGCCGGCGAATTGGTCGTCCAGGCGGCGGGACTTGCCATTCTGGCGATCGGCCTCGATCTGGCCGCAGGCTATGGCGGGATGATCTCGCTGTGCCACGGCGCCATCTTCGGCGTCAGCGCCTATGTCTTTGCCGCGATGACGGTTCGCCTAGGCATCTCGCCGCTCCTGGCATTTCCCGCGGCGATACTTGCCGCCGCCCTCTTCGGGGTGGCGGTTGGCGCGGTGACGTCGCGCACGAAGGGCATCTTCTTCATCATGGCGACGCTCGCCTTCGGGGAGATGGCGCATGCTTATGTCTTCGCCTCTACCGCTTTGGGCGGGGACGATGGCCTGACCGGCGTAAAGCGCGTCGATTTATCCGCCATCGGCATAAACCTTCAGGACCCGCTGCAATTCGCCCTCTTCGCGCTCATCGCACTGGCGGCGGCCTATATGTCGGCGGCGCTCGTCCTGCGATCCGGTTTCGGACGGACGCTGGTCGGCATCCGCTCCAACGAGACCCGCATGCGCGCGCTCGGTCTGCCCGTATGGCGCTACAAGGCGGCCGCCTTCGGTATGTCCGGCGCGATTGCCGGGCTCGCGGGGGTGATCGCCGCGCAGCACCTTATGTTCGTGTCGCCGGAAATGCTGGTATGGACGGTGTCGGGCGAGGCGCTCGTCGTCGTCATCCTCGGCGGGCTTGGCACTCTGGCTGGGCCGGCGCTGGGGGCCGCGATCTTCGTGTTTCTCAAGCATGAGGTGAGCAGCCTGACCGACCATTGGCATATGGTGGTCGGCGTGGTGCTGATCGCCACCGTGGTGAGCGGCGGGCGCGGCATTTTCGGCCAAATCGAGCATTATGCCGATCGCCATGCAGCTCGGCGGCAGGCGCTCCTCGGTGCGGCACCGGGGAGCCTGCCCGAACTTCTGCGGAGCAATCCGGAGGGCAGCAGTCATGCTTGAGACCGAAAGGCTGAGCAAGTCCTTCGGCTCGCTGACCGCCGCCAATAATGTGTCGCTACGCCTGGAGAAGGGCGAGCGGCGCGTCGTTCTCGGCCCGAATGGCGCAGGCAAAACCACGCTGTTCAACCTCCTCGCCGGAGAATCGCGTCCGACATCCGGGCGTATCCTCATTGACGGCATGGATGTCACCAGCCTCACCGTCGATGCGCGCGCGCGGCTCGGCCTCGCCCGCAGCTACCAGAAAAACAATCTGTTCAACGAGCTGACCGTGCGGGAAAACCTGGCGCTGGCCGTTGCTACGGCGACCGGCGCTTCGTCCTGGCTGCTGAGCGACACCCTTGCCGACCGGGGCATCGCCGCCACCATCGACGAAGTTGCCGCGCTGACGGCCTTGCGCGACCTGTTGGCCATGCGCGTGGACCGAATATCCTACGGCGCGCGCCGCCAGCTCGAAGTGGCGCTCGCGCTCGCAACCCGCCCGCGCATCCTGCTGATGGACGAACCCACATCCGGGATCGGCCCGGCCATGATCGCGGCCGTTCACGGCCTGCTGAAATCGCTACCCCGCGATCTGACGATACTGATCATCGAACATGACATGGACCTCGCATTCAGCGTCGCCGACCGCATCACCGTGATGAACTACGGCGAGGTCGTCTTCGAAGGCGATGTGGGGCAAACCCGCGCCAGCCCGCTGGTCAACGACATCTATCTCGGCGGGTCGCTGGCCCATGCTTGAGATCCAGCAGCTCGAGGCAGGTTACGGCGAAGTCCAGGTCGTTCATGGGCTCGATCTATCCGTCGGCGCGGGGCGCGTTCTGGCGGTTCTTGGCCGCAACGGGGCCGGCAAATCGACGACGCTCAAGGCGGTGATGGGACTGGTCAAGGCGAAGAGTGGCGCCATCAATTTTGACGGCCAGTCGCTCAGGGACCGCAAAACCTTCGCCATCGCCGGGCTCGGCATCGCCTATGTGCCCGAGACGCGCGATATTTTTCCCTCGCTCACGGTGCGCGAGAATCTGGACATCGCTGCTCGCCACGACGGCGGCGGCACATCCGGCTGGACAGTCGAGCGCGTGCTCGATTTCTTTCCGCGCTGCGGAACCGGCTCGCTAATGGCGGCAATGAGCTTTCAGGCGGCGAGCAGCAGATGCTGGCGATTGGCCGTGCGCTCGCGATAAATCCGCGGCTGCTCCTGCTGGATGAGCCGACAGAGGGTCTCGCGCCCATCATCATCCGCCAGATCCATGACAAGCTGAGCGAGTTGCGCGCCGAGGGAATGACGATGGTTCTTGTCGAGCAGAATTTTGGCTTCGCGACCAGCCTTGCCGACGACGTGGTGGTGATCGGACGCGGACGGGCCGTCTGGAGCGGCTCCCCGCACGTGCTTCGCAGCGATAAGGAGCTGCAATCCCGTTGGCTCGGAGTATAGATCGAGCGGCTGCATGCATTATATTGCTGTTAAGGTTTATGGATTTCGACTTAGCCTAGTGGCGCACCTTCTCGTATTGTCGCTAGAAATGTGCATCATAACGCACTATAGTGCAGTGGGAAAGTTGCCGGAAAGCGCTTCATGGCCAAGGTCATCGACTTCCAGACGGATCCGAGCCGACATCGTCATTGGCGTGTCGAGTACCATGGCGAAATCGCCATGCTGTTCATGGATGTCGATGAAGCCGGCGGTTTGTTCGAAGGCTATGAGCTGAAGCTCAACTCCTATGATCTCGGCGTCGATATCGAACTCGCGGACATCGCCCAGCGGCTACGCTTCGAGCATCCGGAGATCAAGGCGGTCATTCTGCAGTCCGGCAAGGAGCGCGTGTTTTGCGCAGGCGCCAATATTCGGATGCTCGGTGGCGCAAGCCATGCTCACAAGGTCAATTTCTGCAAATTCACCAATGAGACCCGCAACGCCATCGAGGCGGCCGGGAAGGAATCCGGGCAATATTGGATCTGCGCGGTCAAAGGCGCGTGCGCGGGTGGCGGCTACGAACTCGCGCTTGCCTGCGACCATATCATTCTGACCGATGACGGCGCGTCCTCCGTCGCGCTTCCCGAAGTGCCATTGCTGGCCGTGCTGCCCGGCACGGGCGGGCTTACCCGCGTCACCGACAAGCGCAAGGTGCGCCGCGACCTTGCCGACGTCTTCTGCTCCACCGAGGAAGGCGTCAGGGGCAAGCGCGCCAAGGACTGGAAGCTCGTCGACGACGTCGTGCCCAACACCAAATTCGCCGAAACCGCCCTAATGCGCGCCAAGGAAATGGCCGCCAGATCGAACCGGCCCAACGGCGCCACGGGCGTGGAACTGACCCCGCTTGAGCGCAAGTTCGACGAAAATGGCGGCATCGCCTATTCGACGCTCGAAGTCGAAATCGATCGCGGCAAACGGCTGGCGACGCTCACCATACACGGGCCGGAGTTGGGTGCACCGGCTTCCATCGACGCGCTGCATGCGGAAGGCGCCGGAAGCTGGCTGCTGCGCGCCGCGCGCGAGCTGGACGATGCGATCCTGCATCTCAGGAACAATGAATATGTGATCGGCGTGCTGGTGTTCTGCACGCAAGGCGATTCTGCAAAAGTTGCCGCGCATGAAAAGCTGTTGCTCGACAACCGTCAGCACTGGCTGGCCAATGAGATCCTGCTGCTCTGGAAGCGCGTGCTGAAGCGGGTCGATCTGACGTCGCGCTCGCTGGTGGCGCTGGTCGAACCAGGGTCCTGCTTCTCCGGGATGCTGGCGGAACTGCTCTTTGCCGTGGACCGCTCCTACATGGCCCAAGGGCATTTCGAGGGCGACAACCGCCCGGCCGCAACCGTAACGCTCACGGAGGGCAATTTCGGTCCCTATCCCATGTCCAACGACCTGACGCGGCTGCAGACGCGCTTTCTCGGCGAGCCGGAGCAAGTGGGCACAGTCAAGACGCGGATCGGCGTGCCGCTCGATGCGCCTGCCGCCAGCGAACTCGGCCTTGTCACATTCGCCTTCGACGATGTCGATTGGGACGACGAAGTGCGCATTTTCCTGGAGGAGCGCGCCAGCTTTTCGCCCGACGCCATGACGGCCATGGAGGCCAATCTGCGCTTCGCGGGCCCAGAAACCATGGAGACCAGGATCTTCGGCCGGCTGACGGCCTGGCAGAACTGGATTTTCCAGCGTCCGAACGCCGTCGGCGAAGACGGAGCGCTGAAACGCTATGGCACCGGCCGCCGGGGCGAATTCGACATGCGCCGCGTCTGAGGCGGAGGCGAATTGGAATGGACGAGATCAAGTTTCTCGCGTCATCCCAGACGACCTTCGGGTCGAGCCGGGACCCAATTTTACATCGGCAGGCCCTTCGCGGCGCCGTAAGGCGAATAGGCCCCGGCTCGATGGCCGGGGCGACGAAAGGAAAAGCTCTCCGTGAAGCGCGAAGAGGTTCGTTCGTCATCCCAACAAATCGAGGAACGCCCGATGAATGATCTGATCAATGTCGACTATGACACGCTCATTCCCAACAACGTCGGCTTGTCCTCGGACCGGCGCGTGCTTAAGGCGCTGGAGAAATGGCATCCCGGCTACATAAATTGGTGGAACGGCCTCGGTCCGGAGGGCTTTCAGGAAAGCCTCGTCTATCTGCGCACCGCCATTTCGGTCGACCCCAAGGGCTGGGCGAAGTTCGACTATGTGAAGATGCCGCAATATCGCTGGGGCATCCTGCTCGCGCCGCAGGTCGCGGACCGGCGCATTCCCTGCGGCGAGCATTACGGCGAACCGGCCTGGCAGGAGGTGCCGGGCGAATATCGCGCCATGCTCCGCCGCCTGATCGTCATTCAGGGCGACACCGAGCCGGCCTCCGTGGAGCAGCAGCGCCATCTGGGCAAGACCGCGCCCTCGCTATACGACATGCGCAACCTCTTCCAGGTCAATGTCGAGGAGGGGCGGCATCTCTGGGCGATGGTCTATTTGCTGCAGAAATATTTCGGCGCGGATGGACGAGAGGAGGCGGACGATCTGTTGCGCCGCCAATCCGGCTCGGAGGAAGCGCCGCGTATGCTCGGGGCCTTCAACGAGGCGACGCCCGACTGGCTCTCCTTCTTCATGTTCACCTATTTCACCGACCGCGACGGCAAGATGCAGCTCGAAGCCCTAGCGCAGTCCGGCTTCGACCCCCTGTCACGCACCTGCCGTTTCATGCTGACCGAGGAAGCGCACCATATGTTCGTCGGCGAGACCGGCGTCGGCCGCGTCATCCAGCGAACCTGCGAAGCGATGAAAGAGGCGGGTATCGACGACCCATACGACATCGACGAGGGTACGCGCGCTGGGCGTGATCGACCTGCCTACGCTCCAGAAGAAACTCAACCTGCATTATACACTGTCGCTCGACCTGTTCGGCTCGGAGGTGTCGACCAATGCCGCGAATGCCTTCAACTCCGGGATCAAAGGGCGATATCAGGAGACGAAGATTGGCGACGATCATCAGCTCAAGGACGCGACCTATCCGATCGTGCAACTTGTCGATGGCAGGGTCGTGAAGACGGATGTTTCGGCTCTGTCGGCGATCAATATGCGGCTGCGCGACGATTACATCCGGGATGCGTCGGGGGGACTGAAGCGCTGGAACATCACCATAGAGAAATACGGCATCCCATTCGAGGTGAAGCTGCCCCATGAAGGCTTTCACCGGCAGATCGGCACCTTCGCCCGAAGCACGATCACGCCGGAGGGCCAAGTGATCCCGGCGGAGGAGTGGAACGCCCGCAAGGACGAATGGCTGCCAAGCCCCGCCGATGGCGATTACATCGCTTCGCTCATGCGACCGGTCTGGGAGCCAGGGAAATTTGCCGGCTGGATCGCGCCGCCGAAGGTGGGCATCGACAACAAGCCTGGCGATTTCGAATATGTTCAACTGCACATGGCGTAGGACGCGATGAACGCGCAGCTCAAACAGCATGTGATCGATCCTGAGATCTGCATCCGCTGTCACACTTGCGAGGAAGCCTGCCCCATCGGTGCGATCACCCATGACGAAATGAACGTCGTCGTCGATGCATCCAAATGCAATTTCTGCATGGACTGCATCGCGCCCTGTCCGACCGGCTCGATCGACAATTGGCGCGTTGTGGCGACGCCTTATACGCTCGAGGAGCAACTGTCCTGGATGGAGTTGCCGCCACAGGAGGATGTAGGCGAAACGGGCGCCGACAGCATAATCGAAGCGCTTGAGGACGAGGCTGCGGCATTGCTGGCAGAAGCTCACGCAGGTGCCGGCGGCGCAGCGAAAGCGCCGGCTTCCGCGTCGAAGCCGAGCGTCAATCTGTTCAGCAGGGCGGATCCCGCGGTCGCGGCCGTGCAGGGCAATTACCGGCTGACGGCCGATGGCGCGGACAGCGACATCCGGCACATCATTCTTGATTTAGGTTCCGTAAACTTTCCGGTGCTCGAGGGGCAGAGCGTCGGGATCAGACCGCCGGGAACCGACGCCAACGGACGGCCACATCATATACGGCTCTACTCGGTATCCTCGCCCCGCGACGGCGAGCGGCCCAACACCAACAATCTTTCGCTGACGGTGAAGCGGGAGGAGCATGGACCATGTTCCAACTATCTCTGCGATCTGGCCAAAGGCGAGCGAGTGGAACTGACCGGCCCTTATGGTTCGACCTTTCTGATGCCGAACGATCCCCAGGCCAACCTCCTCATGATCTGCACGGGTACAGGGTCGGCTCCGTTCCGCGCCTTCACAATGCGCCGCCAGCGGCTCGGGACCGCGCACGCGGGCGGCATGACCGTGTTCTTCGGCGCCCGTTCACCGGATTCCCTTCCCTATTTTGGTCCGCTCAACAAGGTGCCGGACAGCGTGCTGAAGAAGCATCTGGTCTTTTCGCGGATGAACGGGCGCGCCAAGGAATATGTGCAGGATCGGATGCGCGCGGAAAGGGATGCGCTTGCGGAGGCGTTGAAGAGGGCCAACACCCACATCTACATTTGCGGAACTCAAGGCCATGGAAGCTGGCGTGGAACAGGCCCTTGACGACATTGCGAGCGGGACCGGGCTCGACTGGAGAACGCTGCGAGACGAGATGCGCGGGGATGGCCGCTATCACGTCGAGACCTATTGATGGCGTCCACTGACGCGTCAGGAGCACCCACGCATGACCTTGCACTTAAGTGCATCGGGAAGCATAATAACGCACAATCGTCGCAGGCAGCGGGTGCGTGTGATGTCTCGGCAAGCTCTGAAAGACCTGGTCGGATCGGTCGCAGCCCTACTTGGCCGCAAGGCGTTGAAATCCGATCGGGCGGGACCTTGTGAGGAACGAAATCCGCCAATGGACGCGCGACTTGTTTCGCGGCTCAATGGGCGCGCCAGGGACGAGCGAGGCAGTTGGCTGCTGGCCCACGAAGCGGGCGGATGGTTCGTCTATCCGCCGCATGCCACCCACCGGCCGAACGCGTCGAAGGGCGAAGTCTACGTTCTCTATTTCCTTCCAGAAGAAACGACCGAATTCACGGGCCACTAAAGCTCCAGACCATCCGTCGCGGGCTGCTGCGAACAGTAATATTGGGAGAGGCGTTCTGTGGGGGAGTCCAACCAGAATTGTGCGCTTTACTTTGTCGATCGCCATGTCGGGGCCGGCCGGGGCGACAAAACTGC
Source organism: uncultured Alphaproteobacteria bacterium (assembly GCA_963731855.1). GTDB lineage: Bacteria > Pseudomonadota > Alphaproteobacteria > Rhizobiales > Rhodomicrobiaceae > R-RK-3. The sequence goes on from CAVSXH010000017.1 coordinate 229,087, forward strand.
GTTCCAGGAGGCGGTGGAGGGCGGACGAACGCTGACCTACGGCGCGCTTGCCGAACAATCCGCGCGCATGGCCGATCTCTATCGCCGCAACGATCTGCGGGCCGAAGATCGCGCGGCGATGATCGTTCTCGACCGGATCGAATTCCCGATCATTTTCTGGGGCAGCATCAAAGCCGGCATCGTTCCAGTGCTCCTGAACACACTGCTTTCGCCGGATTATTACGAGATCATCCTGAACGACAGCCGCGCCCGCGCACTGTTCGTCTCGGCGGAATTGTTGCCGGTGGTCGAGCCGCTGTTGCCGAGGCTCGGTTTTCTGAAAACGGTGTTCGTGGTCGGCGGCGAAGCGGGCCGCGACCTCTCTTTTGCTGAAGAACTCAAGGTGAGCACGCCCTCCGAGATGGTCCACGCATCGCCGGACGAGTGCGCATTCTGGCTCTATTCCTCCGGCTCGACCGGTCGGCCGAAGGGCGTACGCCATGTCCATGGAAGTCTCAAGGCGACGTCCGACACTTTCGGCGCACAGGTGCTCGGCATCCGCGAAGACGACATCGTGATCTCGGCGGCCAAGCTGTTTTTCGCCTATGGGCTGGGAAATTCGATGACCTTCCCGATGGCCGTCGGCGCCTCCACTGCGCTCTGTCCGGGACGGCCGACCCCGGACGCGATGTTCGAGATGTTCGCACAAATTCGCCCGACGCTGTTCTTCGGCGTGCCCACCCTCTATGCCGCAATGCTTGCGCGAGCGGCAGGGCGGACGCCTGCCGGTCTCGATCGGCTGCGGCTCTGCGTCTCTGCCGGCGAGGCCCTGCCCGCCGAAATCGGCAAAGGCTGGAAGGCCCTGACCGGGGTCGACATCATCGATGGCGTCGGGTCAACGGAACTGCTGCACATCTTCCTGTCCAACGCGCCCGGAGACGTCGTCTACGGCACATCCGGCGTTGCGGTGCCCGGCTATCAGGTGCGGCTGGTCGGCGAAGGCGGCGCCGAGGCTGATATCGGCGAGATCGGCGAATTGCTGGTCTACGGCCCATCCGCCGCCGAAAACTACTGGAATCAGCGTGAAAAAAGCCGCGACACGTTCGAGGGCCGCTGGACGCGGACCGGCGACAAATATGAACGCACGGCGGACGGGCGCTTCATTTATTGCGGCCGTACGGACGACATGTTCAAGGTGAACGGCATCTGGGTGGCTCCGTTCGAAGTGGAGCAAGCGCTCATTTCCTACCCCGACGTGCTGGAGGCGGCGGTAGTCGCGTGCAAGGACGAGAACGAACTCGACAAGCCAAAAGCCTTCATCGTCCTGAAAGAGGGCGCGTCGGAGGACGGTGTCGTCGAGCGCCTGAAGGAGCATGTGAAATCCCGCGTCGGCGCCTGGAAATATCCGCGCTGGTTCGAATTCGTCGATGAACTGCCCAAGACAGCCACCGGCAAAATTCAGCGCTTCAAGCTGCGCTGAGGAGGCACCCGCATGGGCTGGAACACGGAGAACTCTCGTTCGGATGCAGGTAGGCGGTGCCGAGCTGGAGGCGGTCTGTATCGGCCCGTCGCCGTCCGCGGCGCCGACCATCGTTATGCTTCATGAAGGCCTGGGCTGCGTCCGCCTGTGGCGGGACTTTCCGGATAGACTGGCGCAGGAGACGGGGCACGGAGTATTCGTCTATTCACGCTGCGGCTATGGTGATTCCCAGCCATGCACACTGCCGCGGCCGCTCGATTACATGACGCGCGAAGCCATGGATGTGCTGCCGGAAGTGCTGAGCGAAATTGGCCTGCGGCGCGGTATTCTTCTCGGCCATAGCGACGGCGCATCGATCGCCGCGATCTATGCCGGCAGCATTCAGGATCACCGCATCCGGGGCCTCGTACTGATGGCCCCGCATTTCTTCACCGAGCCGATGGGCCTGGCGGCGATCGCCAAAGCGAAGCAGGTGTATGAGACCAGGAATCTGCGCATCAAGCTCGCCGCATATCACTCGGATGTGGACAATACTTTCCGGGGCTGGAACGACGCATGGCTCGACCCCGCCTTCGTCAATTGGAACATCGAGGACGCAATCGCCCATATCCGCGTGCCGGTCTTGGCCATCCAAGGCAACGACGACCAATATGGGACGCTCGCGCAAATCCGAGCGCTGCAGGAGCAACTTTACAGTCCGCTCGATGTCGAAATGCTCGATAACTGCCGCCATTCGCCTTTCATTGACCAGCCGGAGCGAACACTGGCCGCGATCGCGGCATTCGTGGCGCGCCTCGACCGCATCGAAGCGGTGGACCCTCAAGCTGCCTGAGCCGCGCGACCGCCTCGGCGCACGTCAGATCAGATCAACGACGTTGCAGCTGCTCGCGATCCTTGCCATGCCAATTCATGATGCGGCGATGAGCTCGAAGGAGCGAAGCCTCGCGGCGTGATCGTAGACGTCGGAGACGATCATCAATTCGTCGGCGCCGGTCTCCGCGACGAGCGCGTCGATGCCCGCCCGCACGGTATTCGGGGAGCCGATGATCGAGCGCGCGAGCATATGCATCGCCTGCGCCTTTTCCGCCGGCGTCCAATAGCTCTCGATGTCGTCGATCGGGGGGCGGCTGAGACCGCCCGACCGCGAAGCAGGTTGGCGAAAGACATTTGCTGCGTCGTGGCCAACCGGCGCGCCTCGGCGTCGCTGTCGGCGGCGATGATGTTGACGCCGACCATCGCATAGGGGCGGTCGAGCTGTTGGGAAGGCTTGAAGCGGCTGCGATACAACTGCAGAGGCCGGCATCAGCTGCGTCGGGCGCGAAATGCGAGGCAAACGCATAGGGCAGGCCGAGTTCCGCCGCGAGAGTGGCACCGTAAAGGCTCGACCCCAGGATCCAGAGCGGCACTTTCGTTCCCGCCGCCGGTACCGCCTGGATGCGCTGGCCCGGTTCGGCCGGGGCAAGATACGCCTGCAGTTCCAGCACGTCCTCCGGGAAATGCTCTGCCGCTGCGGGAGAGCGGCGCAGCGCGCGAACGCGTGAGCTGGTCGGTTCCCGGCGCCCGGCCAAGCCCCAGGTCGATGCGGCCGGGGAACAGGCGCGCGAGCGTGCCGAACTGCTCCGCGATCACCAACGGCGAATGGTTCGGCAGCATGATGCCGCCCGCACCCACCCGGATGCTCTGCGTGCCGGCCGCAATATGCGCGATGACGATGGATGTCGCCGCGCTCGCAATGCCCGGCATGTTGTGATGCTCGGCCACCCAGAAGCGGCGATAACCCCACCCTTCCGCATGGCGCGCCAGATTGCGGGCGTTGTCGAGCGCGCCACGAGCATCGGTGTCTTCCGTGACCCGGACGAGATCCAGGATCGACAGCGGTACGCATGATTTTCTCCTGCCGAATGCGTTTTGGCCGGGACGCCGCCTCGTCAGTGGTCGGTAGCCAGGGCGAATATGATCCAATCTTATATGGAGGCGGCATCGGCATAGCATCAAGGCCGGTATCAATGGGAACCACGATGATGGGCGACAGTGGCCATCGTAGACCGCTTGTCCACCCGGTCTGCCGCCTGCAGGCCAGGTCACATCTATCCCCGCTTGCAAGATCTAACGGGACAGCGTTTCCTTGTAGACAACGCCTTTCGTCGGAGCGAGGCGGGCGATTTGAGCATGGGAGGAGCCGCCAGATGTCGATCTCGGTCGCAACGAAGCCGGTAGCAGAGCGGTATCTCCGTTTTTGCTGACGGCGCCGCCTTCATCGACGGCGAATATGTGCCGATCCGGGAGGCCAAGATTTCGATCCTCGATTGGGGCTTCATCAGGTCGGACGTGACCTACGACGTCGTGCATGTATGGAAGGGTTGCTTTTTCCGCCTCCAGCATCACCTCGATCGGTTTGAAAAAAGCGTCGCCGGGCTAAGGATGACCTTGCCGCACAGCCGCGAGGAGATCGAGGCGGTTCTCCATGAGTTGATGCGGCTCAGCGGCCTGCGCGATGCCTATGTCGAGGTGATTTGCACGCGCGGTGTGGCGCCTGCTGGAACGCGCGACCCGCGCCGGTTCGAAAACCGCTTCATTGCATTCGCGATTCCGTTCGTCTGGATCGCCAATGAGGAAATGCGCCAGCGTGGGATCAATCTCCATATTTCTTCCGTCCTGCGGATCCCGCCGGAATCGGTCAACCCCACCTACAAGAATTTCCACTGGGGTGACATGATCCGTGCGCTCTACGACGCGTATGAGCATGGCTGCGATATGCCGGCACTGATCGATGCGGAGGGCAACATTGCCGAAGGCCCGGGCTTCAACGTTTTCGCAGTGGGCGGTGGTGTCGTGACGACGCCGGGCGGAACATGCCTTGAGGGCATCACCCGGCAGACCGCGCTCGACCTCCTCTCGGAGCTGAACGTCAAGGCGGAGATCGGCACCGTCTCGCCCGAGGCGCTGAGATCGGCCGATGAAGTTTTTCTGACCAGCACGGCTGGCGGCATCTTGCCGGTGACACGGGTGGATGGTGCGCCGGTCGCCGACGGCGAAATCGGTCCCCTGAGCAGCCGGCTGACCACGCTCTACTGGCAGCGCCATGATGAAGGCTGGGACGCAACGCCTATCGACTACGATTAGAGCGGGATGATTTCAGACGCGATCGCCGTTCGTCATCCCCGCGAGGCGTTTGGTCTCGCGAGACTGGCGAGCACTTCAATAGTTTACTGGTCCCCGCCTTCGCGGGGATTGCGACCAAGCGCGCTGACAGGCCGGCTCTAAAACAACGGGATGCCTGGTGTCTTGGTACGGAGGCGATAGAGCGAGGTCGATGCCGTCAGGAAGATGCTCATCATGTCGTCATCGCCCCAGGTGAAGTTTGCAGTCTTTTCGGGCGTCTTGATGACGCCGAGCAACTGACCGTCCGGCGTCAGAACGTGGAGCCCGCCGGGGCCAGTGCAATACAGATTATTGTCGCGATCGACCTTCATTCCATCGGGTGCCCCGGCGCCCTCGCCCTTGATCTCCGCGAGGACCTCGCCGCCGCTGACCAGACCGCTGGGACCGACAGCGAAAACGCGAATGTGCCGGCGCTCCGTATCGTTGACGAATAGACGGGTCTCGTCGGCCGATAAACAGAGCCCGTTCGGCTGGCCGAAATCATCGGCGAGAAGCGTCAGATTGGAGCCGTCCTCGTCCATGCGATAAACCCCGCGAAACCCCAGTTCGGGTTCACGTTCGATTCCGACGCCCGGCAAGCGGCCGTAGATCGGATCGGTGAAATAGATGCGCCCATCGCTCCTCACGACAATGTCGTTGGGGCTGTTCAACTCCTTACCCTGGTAGTGAGTGGCAAGGATGGTGATGCTGCCGTCGGGTTCGGTGCGGGTGACCCGGCTCGTCGCGTGTTCGCAGGACAGCATGCGGCCCTTGCGATCGTAGCTGTTGCCGTTCGTCTTATTGGACGGATCGCGGAAGGAGGCGATCCCGCCAGACGCGCTCCAGCGCCAGAGCTGATTGCCGGGAATGTCGCTGAACGTCAGATGCCGCTCATAAGGATGCCAGGCCGGCCCTTCCGTAAAACCGTAGCCCGCGCCGAGGCGTTCGATCCTGACATCGTCGCCGACAATTGCGCGGAACTGCGCGTGGTGGATCTCGACGTTCATTTGCGGTACCGCCTCGTCTCGACATCGATCTCGCCAAGATACCAATCGCGCGCGTCGACCTCATCGAAAACGATCCAGACATCTTCCTTGGCAAGGCCCGTGGCGTCGACGATGGCGGCCGTGATCTGCTTGCTGATGGCAGCCTTCTTGGCGGCAGGGTCGGCGGCGATCACCTCTTTCACGATGCGGATATTCACGAAGGGCATGCTTCTCTCCCTTTCTTGTGTAGAGCGCACCGCCGGACGTCGGAGGTCTACCGGTAGAGGCGCTCGCGGCCATAGAGCATCAACATGCCGATAATGACCACGCCGTAGACGATCTGGCGGCCATATTCGGGCATTTGCACCACCGACAGGATCGACTGAAGCAGGGTGATAAGTATGACGCCGGCGACGGTTCCAAGATAGCTGCCGCTGCCGCCCAGAATTGAGGTTCCGCCGAGGACGACAGCCGCGATCGACGGCAGCAGGTAGGCATCCCCCATCGACTGTGCGGCCTTGCCGCCATAGCCCGCGAGAAGCACGCCGCCGAATGCCGACAGCCCGCCGGAAATCGCGAAGGTGATCATCACGACGCGGCGCGTGTTGATGCCTGACAGGTAGGCGGCCCGCTCGCGGTTGCCGATGCCATAGATGGAGCGGCCAAAGGTCGTCCGCGACAGCAGAAAGACCGTCGCCGCGCCGACGATCGCCCACATGACGACCGCGTTCGGCACGCCTGGAATGGTGAAGCCGGTGGCGAGATAGCGCATCGGCGCCGAAGCCGAATCCTTCGGCGAGAAGCCGCCCGAATAGACCACCATCAAGCCTTGCGCGACGGCGTTGGTGGCGAGCGTGATGATCATCGATGGAATGCGGAGATAGGCGACGCCGATGCCATTGATCAAGCCCAGGGCGACACCGCAGAGTATGCCAAATGGAACGGCAAGGATCACGCCCGCCGTGCCGAATGAGGCAGCCGCGCACGCCATCATGGCGCCGGTCGTCACGACCCAGGGGACCGAAAGGTCGATCTGGCCCAGGAGGATGACCAGCATCATGCCTGTCGCGATGATGCCTAGGAAGGCGGCCACTTTGAGCTGCTGGAGAAGATATCCTGGCGACAGAAAGTTCGAGGAATACAGGCTGCCGAGCAGAAGCAGCAGCAGGATGCAGGCGAAGGCGGTCGCCACCGCAGGATCGAAGCGCCGGAGGAATACCGACAGCCGGTTGCCCATTCCGTTGGAGGTCGTCACGCTCATTGGAACCACTCCAGACGGTTGCGCACCCGAAACAGGCCGAAAGCGCCGAGGCTGACGGCGAGCATGAGGACGGTGCCCTGGAAGAGCGGCTGCCACAGCGGGTCGAAGTCGAAAACGAAGAGAAGGTCGCCGATCGTCCGGAATGCGAGGGCTCCGAAGATCGCGCCGATGGCGCTGCCCGTACCTCCAAACAGCGACACGCCGCCAAGGACGACCGCGGCGATCGAGAACAGCGTGTAGGTGTTGCCGCTCGCACTGGAGGCTTCGCCGGTCTGGGTGAAAAACGTGAGGAACAATCCGCCGATGGCGGCGAGCAGTCCCGAAAGCGTATAGGCGACGAACTTCGCGCGGCGGATCGGTACGCCCGACATATAGGCGGCGACGTCTGACGATCCCGCTGCGTAGGCGGCGCGTCCCGTCACCGAGCGGCTGAACGGCACCCAGACGATCAGGACGACCAAGGCGAGCACGACAAGACTGGCCGGCATGATGCCGAAAAGCTTGCCCGTGAGCAGGTCGGCGAGATCCTCGTTGACGCCGCCGCCGGGAAATGGCCGAATGGCTAGCGCGATGCCGAAGTAAATCGCGCCGGTGGCGATGGTGGTCACGATCGGCTGCAATCGGCCAAAGATGACGACCGCCCCGTTGATCGCACCGCACAGCGCGCCCACCAGCAGCACCGCCACCAAACCGAGCGCCGTTTGCGTTGGCGAGCCGAGAACCAGCCACGATGCCACGCAATTGGTAAGAACGAAGATTGCGCCGACCGAGAGGTCGATGCCGGCGGTGAGGACGACAAGCGTCTGCGCCATGGCGATGAAGGCGAGCAGGACGCCTTTGTTCGATGCCGTCTGCACGACATTGGTGGTAAAGCCGGCCGGATGATTCGACACATAGATGATGAACATGACGACGAAGATGCTGACGGCGATCAACGTGCCGCGTTGTTCGGCGAGCCAGAAACGCCAGTCCTTCATGCGCCTATCACCGGCATTTTTCCCGCCTCCCCAAGCTGGACATTGAGCGCGCTCGCGATCAGCGCCCGCTCGGTTATTTCCGCGCCGACCAGCTCGCGCTTGATCTGACCGTCGTAAAGCACGAGCACCCGGTCGCAACAGCCTATCAGCTCATCGTAGTCCGTCGAATAGAAGAGGATGGCTGCGCCGCTATCTGCGAGATTGCGCAGCAATTGATACATCTCCTGCTTGGTGCCGACGTCGATGCCGCGGGTCGGATCGTTGAGCAGGATGATGCGCGGCTGATTCATCAGCCATTTGCCGATGACGACCTTCTGCTGATTGCCGCCGGACAGCGACCCGACCGGGATGTCCGGCCCGGCGGTGCGAATGCCGAGCAGCTTGATCATATCGTCGATCAGGCGCTGCTCAGCGGGGCGGTCGATGATGCCGCCTTTCGACATGCGGCCGAGCGAGGCAAACGTCAGGTTGTCGCGTACCGTCATCGGCAGCATCAGGCCTTCGGTCTTGCGGTCCTCCGGGATCAGCGCCATGCCGATCTTACTGCTCTTGGCCGCCGATGGACTGGAAATCGACGTTGGCTCGCCATCGATCAGCACCTCACCCGAACAGCCGGCAAGCACACCGAAGAGGGCGAGCAGCAATTCCCGCTGGCCCTGGCCGTCGAGGCCGCCCAGGCCGACCACCTCGCCTGCTCTCACCGACAGCGAAATATCCTTCAGCCGTTCGGTCCATGAGAGGTTCCGGCATTCCACCGTTGGCGATTTCGCTTGCGGCACCGGTGCCGGCTTGGGCGGGAAAATATGACTGTATTCGCGGCCGATCATCAGCTCGACGACTTCGTTGTCGGTCTTGGTGCCGGCCTTGTACGTGGCGACGTTCCGGCCGTTGCGAAACACCGTGCACTCGTCGGCGAGTTCGGCGATTTCGTGCATCCGATGGGAAATGTAGAGCAGCGCCAGTCCCTCGGAACGGAGCCGCTTGAGTACCGCGAAGATCTTGGTGACGTCCGCTGCGGTGAGCGCCGAAGTGGCTTCATCGAGGATGAGAATGCGCGGCCTGCGCTGCAGCGCCTTGGCGATCTCGACGATCTGCCGGCGCGATAGCGGCAGATCCTTGACCTGAGCAAGCGGATGGATGTCTTCCCCACCGGCACGAGCCAGCGCCGCTTCGGCGATCCGGCGTTGCTCGCGTCGGTCGATCATGCCAAAGCGCGTCGGCGGGTTGATGATGACGATATTGTCGGCGACGCTGAGGTCAGGGACCAGCGACAGTTCCTGAAAGATGCAGACGATGCCAGCGTCATTGGCGGCCGATGGCGAGGCGAATACGACCTCGCGGCCCTCCATCGTCATGCGGCCCTCGTCGGGGGCGACAACTCCGGCCATGATCTTGATGCAAGTGGATTTGCCGGCGCCATTTTCGCCGAGGATGGCATGAATGCGCCCCGGTGTAACGGACAGCTCCGCCTTCTCAAGGGCGTGAACGCCTCCGTAACGCTTGGACACCCCTTCCATGCGAAAGAGCGGAACCCCGCCGTCCATCGTCCCCTCCCAGAGCCTGATCCGTTCTGATAATTCAGAACGGGGCTCTATCGATTTGCTTTCGCATGATCTTATCGCAAAACCGGTGACCACTTTTGCGTATCATGCGCTGAGCGATCCAAGCTCATGGAAAGCGCCGCAGGGTGGTTCCCCGCGGCGCTCGGTATCGTCAGATGAGACTACTGGTTTTCTTTTGACTGGCCCATGATTTCCTGCGCCGTGAAATTGATGCCGCAGGTCGGGAAGGCGTTGCCGACGAAGAAATTGTCGGACTGCTCCGGGAAATAGTCCTGGCCAGCCTTGAAGTTCGGATCTTCGACGATCGCGGTCGGCAACTTGACCGACTGAGGAACGACCTGTCCCTCAAGCGCTGCGATCGCGGTCTTGATCGCTACAGCGACCTGGGCCGGACCGGTGCCGGCTGACGAGCACTTCAGTCCATCGCCTGCGTGCTTCGCGCAGAACTTGCGGAAGCCGTTCTCCGTCTCGCCGCCGAACGGCACGAAGGGGTGCTTCGCGTCGATCATGGCCTGTACGACACCGGTATCGCCGCCTTGGGCGGTGAAGCCGGCAAACGGACCGTTAGTGGTGATCGCGTCGGCAGTCACCTTCTGCGCGGTGCCGTCGTCCCATTTGCCGGCGACCTCGGTCACGTTCCACGTCTTACCGGAGGCCTTCAGCACCTCATGAATGCCATTGTGCCGATCGGTATCGACCGACGTGCCGGCAACGCCGCGAACCTCGAGAACCTTGCCGCCATTAGGAACGTGCTTGACCAGCCATTTCCCCCAAAGGGTGCCGAGGCCCTTCTGATCCACATTGACGTTGATCGCGTCCTGCGTATCGAGAATGTTGTCAAAGGCGACAAGGATAACGCCGGCTTCCTTGGCACGCTTGATGACCGGGCCGAAAGCGGTCGGGTTCTGCGCGTTGACCACGATAGCGTCATAGCCGCTGTCGATGAAGTTGTTGATCGCGGAGATTTGCGCCGGGACGTCTTCGCCCGTTGAAATCACCTTGAATTCCTTGATCTTCTTGGCGACTTCCGGCTGCGCGGCATACGCCTTCGCGGTCTGGATCATCTGGATGCGCCAAGTATTGGCAACGTAGCCATTCGCAAGTGCGATCCGGTATGGGCCCGCCTTGCTCTTGAACTTGAAGAATTTCGTGTCGGCCGCCCATGGCGTGAAACATTTCGCGTCCGCGGCGGGGCCGGGGACCACTTCGGGGGCGGCTCGAGCAATGGTACTGACGGTAACGGCGGCAGCAAACGCGACGCCGACACTGAGACAGAACGCCTTATGCGACTGCGAGGCCATTTTTTCCTCCATTTGATTAGTAGTTTTGTATGCTGCACACGTCATCCGACGATTCTTATGTCGATGGTTTGAGGGACAGCGGCCCAACGCATGTCCTACACCATTAGCCTTATGATACCCCTTAGGGAAATGATGCAAAAACTCGACTTCACCCTCCTAAACGATCTTTCAATTCAAGTGATGCTAGAATTCTAGAATTCTAGATTGTTGTCAAGAGCACGGTCCATGGTATCGCTCAGCGTCCGCCAAACGGGTCACGCCCGCGTATTTTCACAAGGTCGATCGCGGCACGGCCAAGCAAAGTAATGGTTGCATTCCGCGCTCGCTCGGGATCGCCCACAAGGATCGCGTCCATGACCTCGCGATGCTCGGCCAGAGCGCGTGTGCGATGATCCCCCGTGGCGGCAATCCGAAAGCTCTGCCTTAAGGCAATCTCGAACATCTGCGCGATCGGCCAAAAGAATTCGTTTCGGGTCGCGATATAGATGGCCTTGTGAAAATCGATGTCAGCGACGACGAATGCCTCATTGTCGCGGGCTGCGGCCATGCCTTCGAACGCGGCCTTGATGCGTGCCTTGTCCTCGCCCGTTGCAGCGGCGGCGGCGATGGCCGAAGCGGTGGGATCAAGCGCGTCCCGCAATTGAAATAGCTTGGCAAGATAGCTGTCCATGTCCGTGGCTTCGACGCGCCAGCGCAGGACTTCAGCATCCAGGTGGTTCCAATATTCCGGCGAACGGACGCGGCTGCCGCTCTTCTGGCGGGTTTCGAGGAAGCCCTTCGCGGCCAGCATACGAATCGCCTCGCGTACCACTGTCCGGCTGACGCCCATCAACTCGCAAATGCGCATCTCCGACGGCAGCGTTTCGCCGGGCAGAATATCGCCAGAGACGATCCCGATCCCAATCCGCTCGGCGACCTGGCCGGAGACGTGGCGCGGCACCGTGTTCGGTTCCGTGAAGACCGCGTTCTCATTTGCGATGGAAGGTTTCAAGCGTTTACCGATTTCGTTGGGTTTAGGATGGCCGTTCCCCGCGCCGATGATCGGAGGGGGCAAGGAAGTTCCGCCGCTACATCCGCTCATATGCCCAGGATCTCTCATCATCCGAAGCCGAACCGCGTCGGAAGCCAGGGGAGATTTGCGGAACGAAAAACCTGCAGCATGCGCCTCTCTGAATTTCTTCTATGTCTTGTTGCGGCAGGAACGGTATTGTCAGCCAGTCAGCGGAAATGCGCCTGTTCAGAACACCCTGCTTCAGGGCTGAATCTAGTCATACATTATGCCCAGACGCAAGGAGATCGGAACTCCCGTCCGGCGTTAATACGAGGAAGCGAGATGATCGAAGATCTGAAAGGAAAGGGCGTTCTGGTCACCGGTGCGAGCCTGGGCATCGGCGCTGCCGTCGCCAAGGGCTTCGCCCGGAACGGTGCCAAAGTGGCGGTGCACTACAATTCCAGTGCCAGCGAGGCGAAAGCGGTCGTGGCCGACATCGAAGCGGCCGGCGGAACGGCGGTCTTGGTGCAGGGAGATCTCGGAAATCCTGCGGAGGGGAAGCGGATCGTCGAAGAAGCGGCCGCCGCACTTGGCCGCCTCGACATTCTGGTCAACAATGCCGGCTCGATCATCAAGCGCGTGCCGTTCATCGAGATCGACGACGCGCTTTACGACGCCACGATGAATCTCAATGTGCGTTCGGTGATCCGCGCGTCTCAGGCGGCCGTGCCGCATCTGGAGGCGCAAGGCGGCGGGGTCATCATCAATGTCGGTTCGATCGCGGGGAATGATGGCGGCGGTCCGGGTTCAGGCCACTATGCCGGCGCCAAGGCCTACATCCACAACCTCACGCGCCACATGGCGAAAGATCTCGCTCGGCGCGGCATCCGAGTCAACGCCATCGCGCCCGGCGTCATAGCGACGCCCTTTCATGCCGCCACCCCGCCAGAGCGGATGGAAGCGATGAAGAACGCCACAGCGATGGGACGTCTCGGCCAGGCCGAGGATTGCGTCGGGCCGGTGCTGTTCTTCGCGTCCCAGTCGATGAGCGGCTACGTGACGGGCCAGATTCTGCACGTCAACGGTGGCCAGTTCATGCCCTGATCGTAACGCAGCGCTGACGCGGGAGAGTCAATCCAGGGGATCATGCTGCTCGTTCTGAAAAATATCCGCGTTCTGAATCCCAGCGGGATTGCGGAGTGGCCTTCCAAATGGGATGATTGGGAGGACCGACCTCGAATTTCGCACCGATCCAACGAACTGAGCTGGAATCGCGATGCAAACGAAAGACGATGACAAGCTGGACGAGGTGAAGGCAATTCTCCGCCGTCTCCAGCGCATAAATACGGGCGATGAGGAAGGTACGGCGCCTGCCGGGCCGGAACGCACCCTGCTTTCCCGCGAAGGCTCCAGACGCGAGCGGACCCCTCATAAGACCGAGGCACCGCCAAACGGCGTAAAAAACACTCCGTCAAGGCAGCAAGACGCGCCCGTGGCCGAGGTGGAGGCGGAGCGACAGTCCAGCTCACGATCCCGGAAAGTTGCATTCGCCGTCTTAGCGGCCTTTCTCTTGGTCGGCGGCATAGGTGTTGACTTTCCGGCCCGAAATTGGCGGGAAGCCGCAACTGGCATCGCCGCCCGAGAAGACCGCAGAGCTCAGCAAGGTCCAACCGGCCCCAACAGCGACCGAACGCCAGAGAGCAGCAGCGGCTATACCCCGATCGGACCAGCCGCAGCCCGGCGCTGAGAGTGCCATCGATCTGCAGGCCGGCGGAGTGTCACCAGCCGGTCCGCCAGCGCTCTCGGGTGAGAATGCCGAGCGCATATCGCATGCACAGCGTCTGATCGACGAAGGAAAGATCGTCGCCGGACGGGATTTGCTGCTCGACGGTCTAGCCGAACAAAGAGCCGATGCAGCCCTAACCCTGGCGCGCTCATACGATCCCAATTCGGTGCACCTGATCGCCAATGCAGACGCCACTCCGGATATTGAACAAGCCGAACGCTGGTATCGCCGGTGGCATGAGATTGCCGCCAGCGACGGGCTAACGCTGGATACTCAAAGGATTGACCGCATCATCAAGGCAATGAGGTGAGCGTCTGGTGTTTATGTATCGCGAAGGAAAGCTGCGTTCCTGGACCTATTCCCGGGGCTGGGCCAGCTCGGACGAAATCCTACGATAGCCGGCAGCCTTGGCGCGCAGCTCGTTCAGTTCCTTTGTCAATTGTTCAGCGCCCGCGCCGGATTTAGTGATGCCTCCGCAAACAAGATAAGCATCCAGCGTTTCGCGCCGCGTCTGTGCGCTGGCCTCCAGGCAATGCAGAACGCTCATTCGAAAATGGTTCACTATGAAGCCGGTCGCGCTCATGATTTCCTGAGTACCCTCCGCACACAGCTTATCGATGATGGCGATGAACTGCGTCCGTATGAGCTCCCGGAAACGCGATGCCCGTTCTTGCGGTGAGATGGATTGCCGCCACCATTCTGCTTGTATGGTTCCTCCCGATGCGAGCGCTATCGGTTCCCCCAGCGCGCTCAGCGGTGGCGTGAGCTTCAATACCGTGAGTGGCAGATAGACCATAGCAACTTCATGGTCAGTTTCTTATCCGCCCGACGCGTCGCTGAATATGCGCCTCCGCCTCCCGGGTGAGATCGGCGATGCGTTGGTAGACCCGGTGAAACTCCTGCGCGAATTCCTGCTCGAGAGCGGCCCGCAGCGGCATCACGTTCACAGACTGTCCGCTGGCGCATATGCACTATTCTGCTGGTCGCCACTCGGTACCGTCACCGCGGCCAGATGATTTTCCAGCTTGGTGCCCAATGTCCGGTGCAGTGCGGAGAAGCCAATTTTGATCAGATCCTCGACCCGGCTCTGCCACGCCGCAACCACCTCTCTGATTCCCCTCCAATCGCTTCTGTCTTGCGCAGCCCTTCTCGGATATTCGCTAGCTCACCCGCAGCCGGGAGTTTGCGCGATCGGGAGCTTTCCAGAAAGCGCGCCACCATTTCGGCATTTGCCTCGGTGCAGGCCGCGCTATTTGTGGCGATGGCGGCGAGGGCTACGGTCGAAAATTTTAGGCAGTCGGCGATGGGGCTGGTTTGCATCATCTCTGAAACTGCAAAGCAAGCGCCGGGACACCCGACCGCATAAGGACTTCTTCGGCCGCCAGCATCTCCTGCACGGAGTGGTCGGATCCCCAAAAGCTTTTGTATCCTCTTCACTGAGCCCTGCGATTTCCCGAGCAGACGGGCGCAGGGATGATGGTATTTCCGGTAACGGCGCGCCACTCTCCGGCGGACTGGGCTTGACCGCCCATCGGGCGCTGCCCACGACCACCGGAATGCGTGCTGAAGGAAATTCCTTCTCCAAAACGCCCTTCACCCGCTGCAGGATCGCATGTTCGAATTCGGGAAAGTCCTCGACCTCATCGATCTTGTTCACGAAGACGATAATTCGATCCTTATCCAGGCCGCGCAAAATGCGGAGCAGATCGACATCCGCATTGGAGAGGGGCTGGCGCGCGGTTACGACAATGATGAATATATTGGCGCGCTCGAGATTTTGGCGCGTGATCTCATCGCGGACAAGGAACGGATCATTGATGCCGGGCGTATCGATGACCAGGGTGGGGTAGAAAAAACCGCCGAGGTCGAAATAGAGATTGGCGGCTTTGGTTATCAGCGAAAATTCGCCCGTCCCGAACTCGTCGGGCCCGTCGATTGACGGCTCTGCGCAAACATATTTCCGCAACAGGCCATGCGTGATCTTCGGAAAGCCGTGCCGCTTGCCAAGCAGATCCTCAAATTGGGGGCCCAATTTTTGCCGGGCTTTCTCCCGCATGTCGCCGACCTGACGGTAGAACGCAGACCAGTCAAAATTCGGAATTAGGCGCTCCGTCAGTTCACGGAGGCGAGCGCTGCCTTCGGCGAGGCGTTGCCATTCGTCCGCGTCAAAGAATTCGAAAATGGCGCGATTGTTTCCCGTTTCCGGCACACCGAAATACAGATTTGTGACGACCGTGGTCCACGGCGTTATTTCTGCTGGAAGAAGATCCGGCCGCTCGATAAAGGCATTGATCAGCGTACTTTTGCCGGAATTCATCTGCCCAAGAATCGCAATATTGCAGATGGTCGCGCTAAGTATGCCTAGTACGCTCTCGATATATTCTTGCGTTGCCCTATCGCTAAGTTCGGAAATCTCTGCTCCATAAAAAAGCATCTGATCTCTGGCTAGTCTTAGATCTTCTCCAACTCGTATTTTAGCGGCGGCAGATTGAGCGGTTGCCGCTGGGGAGGCTCGGTCCGCGGGACCAATCTTACCTGCCGGACGTGATTGCGCGAAAACACTGTCTAATATAGCTGCCGTTGCTTTCCCGGCGTAAATGGTCGTTATGTTGTTTCCGCTGGAAATATCAAGTTGAACTGGTACGGTTTTTTCCGCGAGCGTCTCTGATGGCTTGAATATAGATTTGAACAGAGCTACAAATCCGCTGCTCATATCAAGAGACCCCACATACACACGATAAAATACCCGCCAAAAAATGCAACAATATAGGTCGTTTAGTGACTATTCAGACGGCAGGCCAGAAGCTATTTACTCGTGCAGTATTGAGCGCTACATCTGCACGCGCTCGACACAACCGCCTTTACGTTTGACGTATTTGTATTGGCGGCGCAATTCGTTTCCACTCACGCCACATCCATATGGATGAGAGGAATGTTGCCATTATGTGATCTCCCTGGCAATGAAGCGACCGGTCGCCCGTGCTTTCGCCCGCAAAATCGCCCTTGATCGTGCGATATTGGTTTCGGACCGTGGCAATCGTGCCGTGGCCATTCCAATGCCGCAACTATATGGAAATATTCCAGTCGGCCAGCTCGCGCGCCTGCCTCAACCTCACCACGCCGGTCAAGTCATGACGCCCGTGAAAATAAATCCTGAAAGCCGTATAACCGGAGAGCGCAGGAGCCCCGTGCCGGAGTCTGCGTTCACGACAGGCCACGACGCCGCGCTGGAGTTTGCCGAATTTGTGCGCACCGCGCGCCGCCGGCTGGAAAAGACGGGTGACGGCCTCGCGCGTCTCACACCCGCCCTCCGCGCTCTCCGGCACATCGAGGCGCAGCTTCTTCGTCCCTTGCGCCTTGCTGTCCTCGGTGAATTCAATTCCGGCAAATCGACCCTCGCCAATCTGATGGTCGGCAATGCTCCCCTGCCGACGCTTCAGATCTCGAATACGCGGATCCCGACGCTCCTGCACTACGAATCCCGGCCTGTGGTTACCGCGGCATCGCGCGGCGGCGTCTCGCGGGTCCTCACCTCGACCAGCGACATGCCCGCGGACACGATCCGCATCCACGTCGGCCTGCCGATGCCGCATCTGCGCGCCTGCGAGATCGTCGATTTTCCCGGCTTTGCCGACCCGTGGCTGACATACGGAGTTTTGGATATCTCCCGTCATCCGGTCGACGCTGCGATATGGTGCACCTTCAGCACCCAGGCGTGGAAGGAGAGCGAGAGCACGGCCTGGCGCATCTTGCCGGCCCGGATTCGAGCGAACAGTCTCCTGGCGGTCACCAATAAGGATCTCCTGGCCGCCGATCAGATGCCCAAGGTGATGGCACGAATACGCAAGGCGGCGGGTGGCGACTTCGGAGAGTTCGCGCTCATCTCTGCTCTTGACGGACGGAAGGCCTTGAGCGAGCGCGGCGAAGTCGGCGACCCAAATCTCTGGCGGACGAGCGGCGCAGAGGGTTTTTACGGGGGCGTTCAACGGCTTTTATCCGCCATTCGTCAGCATAGGTTGGAAAAGGCAAAAGCATTGACAAGCGAAATCGCCGGCTCCGCGCTCAAGGTCCTGGGAACGTAACGGCCAGACAGTATATCGGAGACAAGACATGCCGAGCTCCCCTATTGCGCTTTCGCGATGGCGTTCGGCATGAATGCCGGCAAATGCTTCGCTGACGATGGCTGAATAGCCGCCGCTCTTCCTGAGTTCGGTTATGCCTTGATTGATCTGATCGAGAAGCGCGTCAGCCCCCGGCCGATCCTTGGGGATGACGATGTGAATGCCATGCATCGCCAAGGGCCGCTCCGCCATCTTGAAGGCGTCCGACAGCCCCAGCCGGTTGATGGCGAACCGGCTTTCCGCCTCATTACCCACGAGCGCATCGGCCTCACCGCGTTCGACCATGATGAGGCAATCGATCAAGGTCGCCGGGCGCAAGAGCGTCACCTTATTGTCCGCCACCCATTTGCGGTTCTCACCGTTGATAACGGTCAGATCGCGACCGGTATGCATGCATAGCGTATGGCCCGCTACGCTCTCGTCGGTCGTGAAATCGAAGCCACTGTCCGCCTTTGTGAAGAACACGATCGGCACCTGGAAGAGCGGCGCGGAGATCAGCGCGCCATCGCAGATGGACGCATGTTCCGAGCTGAGATCCTGCGGCGTGTCGCAATCGGGGGTTTCCCAGGGTACGGCGAAGCTCGCCGTATGCTTCGCGATGAGCTCCCCGATCTGCGCGATCTTGTCCCTGCTCCAGACCTGGGCGACGCCGCCCTGATTTACGCGTTGCATCACCGCCATGGTCAGTTCGGTGATGAGACCGCCATTCGGCTGAGTTGGATCGGTGAATGGCGGAGCGGCGACAATGGAGAGCCGCAGCGGCTGGATAGTCCCGTCCGCGGGGCCAGTGTCACGAGGGGGCGCGAGGAGACGTTCGGTATCGGTACTGAATGGCGTGCTGTCTCCGTCCTCTTTGGTCAATGCCGCCTGCGCAGCTGGTGGCTGGGCGACGATCGGTCTGGTTTTTGCGACAGAAGGCCCGGTTGCGGCGGCGACCGGCGTGATTGCCGGGACAGTGGCCTTCGCATTCTGGGCATAGGCATACCGCTTCCATCCCGCGATGGACGCGTGCACATCGGTCTCGTTCCAGATTGAATTAGGGTACTTCTTGCGCAGCTGCGGCAGCGCTGCGAAGAAAAAATCGATGAAACGCACTACGTCAACATACCGGCCATGAGTGGGTGCCCAGTCGAAAGTCGCGAGCACGGTCTCGACGGCGATCGTCGTCACCCCCTCGCCGCTGGCTATGTCCGGAAGTTCACCCGCGTTGATCTTGACGGGATTATAGACGGCCTTAAGCTTGTCGTTCAGCGGAATCGGGATCAGATGAAACCCGCCCGATCTGAAAAGACTGGGCGGGACGTCTAGAATATCATCTTCGAGAAAGAACACGGCATCGGCAGAAGCGCCGGCATCGGTGGCGCTCACAGATTGGATGTCCGCCTTCACGCCGGAAAGTCGCAAGATGACCCGCGCGGTTATTCCGGTGGACGAATCAGGACCGATCACAACCAGCTTCTTACCGGCAAGCTGATCGAGCGACGCAATCTCGCGTCGCGCCAGCAGGTAGGCTTTTTGATCAAACAGCCGGGTTACGTAGCGGATTTTCGGCCGGGCATCGGGATGAGCCTTGACCAGATCGAGATAGGTGAGCACATCGCCGTTGAGGACGGCGAATTCCACGCCCCGTGAATGAAGCAGATCGTCGACATTCGCTACGCCCCCATAGCCCATGACCGGCAGCGTGCGCAATTCCTTCTTTCCGGCCAGCGCTCTCGCCATTTCGGTCATCGCTTTGGAGATGCGTCCCTCGGGACGTGCGATGCCGTCGGTAAAGATCGTGATGCTTGGTTGCGCAGAAGTCTGGGCCTTGGCGATCTCAGCGCCGCTGATCCCCCATGCCAGAATAATCGGTATGGTGCATGCGAAAATGCATATTTGCCGGCTCCGCTGCATCTTACACTTACCTCCTGGACCGATACTCCGCGCCACTCGTCACGCCTATGACCGCATGGCCCCTAAACGCGATGGCGCTAGTTTCACCATGCAATCCGTCGCCTTCAAGCACTATTGCGGTTCTTTTATGGCTTTTTATTTTCCGTAATAGAAGATGTGACAATAAAACGACGCCCGTGACCAACCGACCGTGTCACTGCGCTCACGATCAACCTTGGGTTGATAGAGTGGCATTGAATTGAGACAAAATGACAACTTGGGCTTGAATAAGTTGAATTTGATGAGAGCGCTTACTCATCATTATTTAGACCGGAGGAACGCGTCAATACCCAACATTTTGACAAGTGAGCAAGTCCTGTAGCAACACTCTGAACAATAGCCGTCAGCCCGGACATGGTTGCCGGCGGTAAGGCGTCCCTCGTGCAGTTTCTCCAACTGGCGCTCTGGATGATCGGGGCCGCTGACCCGCAATTTGCTTCCGCTCGCCGACGCGCCGTGCGCATCGGATCGCTTCACCTGGCGGCATTCACGGCTGGGCCGTCTTTCCGCCCTCTCCCTTTCGCTTCATGGCTTCCGGCTTGGAGGGCGATACGCCGCTAGACTTTCGCTCGGGTGCCACCGGCGCTGGCGCTGGCTGGCCGCCCGACGAGGTGGAGTTCCAGAACAATTCCAGATGCTTCGTGATGATCGCGTCGTAGGCGCCGCTATCCTTCAATCCCGCTAGCGAGGTATTGACGTAATAGAGCACCGTGCGCGCATGAGGATGCGTCTTGGCGATGATCACGTGCAGCGTTTCGGTATTCAGTGGACGGCTGGCCGCATGGACGCGGTCGGCCATGTTTACTGCCGCAGCGACCGCATGGCCGGTAAGCTCCGCGATGACCACGGCGTCGACGGTGCCTTCGTCCAGAAGCCGGAAGCATTCCTCGGCCGTCTGCGGCTGCATCAGGGTGATTTTTTCATCCTTCAGCCAGTTGCGTCCGTTCTTGTCCAGATCATTGGTCGACCAGCCTTTCGTGCGGCACAGCGTCTTGCCGACGATCTGCTCGTCCCTCTCGAAATTGAAGGCGGAATCGTTGCGCACGAACAACACCGTCACGCTCTCGTAGAGCGGATCGGAGAAGAAGAACTTCTGGCACTTGTACTGGCTGGCGCTGTCGAGCGCCGCAAGGTTGCTGCAATCCGGCTTGTTCCAGGGGATGCCGGCGTCAAGGGCGCGCGTGATCAAGAGCGGGTTGAGGTGGGCCGCCCAGTCGTTGACCCAGGACACCCGGAAATCGAACCCGCCCTTCGCCTGATCCTTGATCAGGGTCATCGACGACCGGAGTATATCGATCAGCAATCCACCTTCAGGCAGCGCACGTCCGGTGAAAGGAGGATAGCCTTCAGCGGTAAGAAATTCGATGCTCCTGAGCATCGAGGAAAGCTGGAAGGGAGCCTGCTCGGTCGCCGGCCCTGGTGCGGGTGCGGTCTCCACCGCGGCCGGGGTTGCCGGTTTGGCTTGCGCTCCGATGCAGGGGATCTTGATCGCCAGACCGGGCACAAGCAGCGTTGCATTCTCGCCGAGCCGGTCCTGATTGGCGTAGTAGATGATGCTCCACTGGCTGGCGCTGCCATAGACCGTGCGAGCAAGGGCGGCAAGCGTGTCGCCCTGTCGCAGCACGTGATCGGTGCCGCAGGTTTGAGCAGATAGCCGCCCGGATCCGGCAAGCGCGCCGGCAGCCACCAGCACGCCCATTGTCAACCTGCCGCATGCCCCCCAACGCCTGGCGGTCATAGTGTGTCGCCTTACACATTTCGGCGTGGCATTACTGGCTGGCCCCACCGACTCCACGCCATGCCTCCAGTGTGCCCCACACCGGATTACTTACGGCAAATTCGATCATCACCATATCGTTACGATTTAAACTCATCACTAGGAATATATGTCGCTATTTTCTCGCTCTTCCAACCGACTTTAGGAATTAACCTATCAAATGCTGGTAAGAGTCTCGGTTTGACTGGTCTATTGTTGATATTCAAATTGTGGCAAATAGAAGGCGACGCCATCCGCGAGGTGCTCACCCGGCTGTCATCCAGCCGACATTTGGGCGTGCGAAAACCACGATCTACCAACCTGCGCGTAGAGGAGCGCCGCCGCATGGCCCGCATCGTCGCCATGTCCGACATCCACTTGTCGCCTACCCATGGGTTTTTCTGGGAAAATTGGTGCACCGCGCGCGACTTCGCGAAAATGTTCAATCCCGAAGCAATCATCGTCAACGGCGATCTGTGCATCAACGGCCCGGAGAGCGATGCGGAAATGGCATTCGCCGCTCGGGTGGTGCGTGACCTGGGCGACATCGTCTATGCTCTGCCCGGCAACCACGATGTGGGAGATGAGCCTCCGGGCCAGGATGCGGAGCAAATCATCGATGGCGAGCGGCTCGCGCGCTGGAACCGGTGTTTCGGCCCTGACCGCTGGCATTTCGACGTGGACAACTGGCGGCTGATCGGCGCGAATGCCCAGCTCTTCGGATCGGGCTTGCCGCAGGAAATGGAACAGTGCGACTGGCTGAATGAGCAATTGTGTGGGAGCAGCGGCAAACCGACCGCTCTGTTCGTCCACAAGCCGCTTTTCATCGACAGCCCCTACGAAGTCACCGCTTCTCCCGCCTGCACGCCGCCGGCTGCGCGCAAAGCCTTGCTGAAGCTGATCCGCGCGTCCGGAGTACGGCTCGTCGTAAGCGGACATCTGCACCAATATCGCGAGACGATGATCGAGGGCATCCGCTATGTCTGGCTGCCGGCCGTGGCATTTGCCGCGACGATTTCGCTCGGTGGCCAGCGAAACTGCGGGCTCGCAATACTCGATTTCAGCACTGGGGACGTGGACATCCGCATTGAATATCCGGTCGGCCTCGTCTCTCATGATCTCGACGTCATCAAACAGCGTGGCCGCTACGCGTTCCTGCGCGACATGCCGCCGTGCCCGCCTGACCTTAGAGGGGGTTACTGAAAATGAACCATGCGGAATTCAAAAGCAGCGCGCTCGAAGAAGCAGAGGGAGACGGGCTGAACCCTTCGGGCAATCGCACCATGGGCGAGATCGTCGCGGCGCGTTTCTCCCGGCGCGACTTCCTGGGCGGTTCGCTCGCCGTGTCGGCTATTGCCGCGACGGTCGGTCCGATGGCGCTCCTGACGGCCGAAACGGCAAGGGCGGCGAGCGCGTCGCGATTTTCGTTCAGCGAAGTGACAGCCGGAGTCGACGAAAAGCACCACATTGCCGAAGGCTACGATGCCGACATCCTGCTGCGCTGGGGCGATCCGCTCTTTCCCGATGCTCCGGAATTCGACCCGCTCACCCAGACGGCCGAGAAGCAGCGCCGGCAATTCGGCTACAACAACGACTATGTCGGCTTCGTCCCGCTGGAAGGCTCGGGAACGCATGGTTTGCTGGTGGTGAACCATGAGTACACCAACGAGCATCTGATGTTTCCAGGGATCGTCACGATCGTCGATGGCAAGCCGAAGATAGCTCCTCCCGACCAGACGCGGGTGGATATCGAGATGGCCGCACATGGCGGGACCATCGCCGAAATCCGCAAGGACGGCGGCAAATGGCGCCTCGTCAAGGAGGGAAAGTACAACCGCCGCATCACCGCAACCACCGAGATGGCGCTGACGGGCCCGGCTGCGGGCAGCGACCGGCTGAAGACCAACGCCGACCCGACGGGACGCAAGGTGATCGGCACCGTCAATGACTGTGCCGGCGGCGTCACGCCCTGGGGCACCTACATCATGGCCGAAGAGAATTTCAACGGCTATTTCGGCGGTGAACTCGCCGGCGGGCATGGCGAGGCGGCGAACTATAAGCGCCTCGGCGTGCCGGAGACGACCTATCAATGGTTCAAGTTCTACGACCGTTTCGATCTGTCCAAGGAGCCGAACGAGCCTAACCGCTTCGGCTGGGTGGTCGAGGTGGACGTCATGGACCCAGCCTCGACACCGAAGAAACGCACGGCGCTTGGCCGCTTCAAGCATGAAGGCGCCGAAAGCATCGTCGCGCCGGATGGGCGGGTGGTCTTCTACCTCGGCGACGACGAGCGTTTCGACTACGTGTACAAATTCGTAACCGCCGGCAAATACGACCCGAAGAATCGTGCGGCCAACATGGACCTTCTGGACGAAGGGACGCTGTACGTCGCCAAATTCACCGAAGACGGCGCGGTCCAGTGGATGCCGCTGGTGTTCGGACAAGGACCGCTCACAACAAACCAGGGGTTCAAGAGCCAGGCCGACGTGCTGATCGAAACGCGGCGCGCCGCCGACCTGATGGGCGCGACCAAGATGGATCGGCCCGAGGACATTCAGCCGAACGGCGCCAACGGCCACGTCTATGTCATTCTGACCAACAACACCAAGCGCAAGCCGGAGCAGATCGACACCGCCAATCCGCGCGCCGACAATGTTTTCGGCCATATTATCGAGATCATCGAGAAGGATGGCGATTTCGCCGCCACCACGGGGAAATGGGAGATTCTCCTGAAATGCGGCGACCCATCCGTGGCCGAAGTCGGAGCGTCCTTTTCGACGGAGACGTCGCGTAATGGCTGGTTCGGCATGCCGGACAATTGCCATGTGGACGCCGAGGGGCGGCTTTGGGTGGCAACGGACGGCAACACCCAGAAACAAACCGGCCGCACCGACGGCATCTGGGCCGTGGACACCGAAGGCGCGGCAAGGGCCACTTCGAAGCTGTTCTTCCGTGTGCCGGTCGGCGCCGAAATGTGCGGCCCGCTGTTGCTGCCGGACATGGAATCGATGTTCGTGGCGGTCCAGCATCCGGGCGACGGCGGCGAGGACTGGAAGCCTTTCGGCCGCCCATCCTACTATGAAGACCTCTCGACCCGCTGGCCCGATTTCCGCGACGACATGCCGGTGCGCCCGGCCGTGGTCGCCATCGGCAAGCGGGGCGGCGGCAAAATCGCGAGCTAAGGACAGCTCGCGATCAGCGCTGCAATCGTGCCTCGATGGTGTAGCCTGCGTAGCGCCGCCGCGTGATCGCCGTGCAACCTATATCCTGCGCCAGCGCCTCGATCTTTCGCGCGAAGCCGGGGATGGGGTGAACCGAGAATCGTGTGAGCCAGGTCAATTGCGCGCGCCTCATAAGCGAGGGATACCCGGCGAAATCGCCAAAATCGACGATGAGCAGCGCGCCGCCCGGCGCGAGGCAGGCGCTGGCATGCCGCACCGCCGCTTTCCAGTCCGGGATCATAGACAGGGAATAGGAGATGAAAATCCGGTCGAACGTCGAGCGGCCGAACAGCGCCATGGCATCGAAAAGCGCCGCATCGCCGGCGGCGAGCCTTACGCGCGACTGGAGGCCGGCGCGCGAAAGCGATGCTTGAGCGGTGGCGAGCATGGCCTCTGAAATGTCCAGGCCAAAAAGGCGCGCACTCGGATAACGCCGCGCCGCCGAAACCAGATTGCGCGCGGTGCCGCAGCCGATCTCCAGCACCGTGCCACCCTCCGGCACGTCAAGATTGGCGATGAGGTCGTCGCGTCCCCAAAGATAGTAGCGCCGCGTTGCATCATAGATGAAACGCTGGCGGCGATAGAGGCGATCCATCGCCTCGCCGGCAGAGGCGTTTGTCGTCATCCGCGTCACCCCTTCAGAGTATAGAGATGAAAGCCGCCATAGATCGCGGACCTGTCCCTCGCGGTCAGGGCGCGTGAGGTTTCGGCCTCGTAGCGCCAGCGCGCCAGGATCGTCTCCGGCACGCGACCGGGCAGGATCGTGGGCTCGGCTGCCGTGCGGAAGATGACGCGGGCGCCGGCTCGGGCCGTGCGCGTGATCTCGCCCCATAGATGCGTCAGGGCGGCATCGTCCATCCAGTCCTGAGCGTCGAGCAGCACATAGCGGTCGAGGCTTTCACCGGGCGTGGCGCCGAGTTGCTCCGCGAGCCCGACATGCAGGATCGAGACGCGCGCCGCATTCTCCCGCAGCGCCGGGAAATTCGCCCGATCCAGATAGGGCGGCAGCGCAACGTTTCCGTCAGGTGCGTAGCGGCGCCCGAAGGCCTGCCAGGCAAAGTAGTTTTCCGCCAGTGGAAAGCCGCAGGCAAGCCGTTCGAGGCGCTGGCGCAGCACGCTCGCCATGCCGCCCTCCGTTTCGCCGACAAGCGACTTGTATTGTGCAGGCGGAATGCCAAGTCCGTACAGCGATGCCGGCCGGTTGACCAGCCAGCGCACCGCACGCCGATTGAACAGCGGCGCCAACTCCCGATCGAACATC
Source organism: uncultured Alphaproteobacteria bacterium (assembly GCA_963731855.1). GTDB lineage: Bacteria > Pseudomonadota > Alphaproteobacteria > Rhizobiales > Rhodomicrobiaceae > R-RK-3. The sequence continues at coordinate 254,845 of CAVSXH010000017.1, forward strand.
CGCCGCTGTTCTTCAAGGGTTCGCGCCTTGAGGAATCCGCCCGGATTGACGCCATGCAGCCTCGCGACCAGGTGACTTGCGCCGATGAAGCCGCCCAGCAGTCCCGCGCGGTAGAAATTGTTGGCGAAGCGCTTGATGCGGCGGCCCCGGCGCACGCCGTGACGTCCATACCAGTAGGCCGCCGTCCGGATGTCGAGATGCGGTAGGATGTGGCGTTTGAAGGCGGCGATATTTGCTCGTGTATCGGCACGGCCAAAGAACCGGTAGAAGGACTCATAATCCGGCAGATGGGTGGCAGCGGCTAGTTTCAACCGATTCAAGGCGATATGCGCCGCATTGATGTCTACCGCGGTGATATGGGCGGGACCTGCCGCAAGATAGCTAAGGACATTGCAGCCGCCCGACGCGATCGTGATGACGCGGCTCTGTTCGTCCAGCGCCAAAGCCTCAAGGTCGACGACCGGATCCTCCCAGATCTGCGGATAGACGAGATTGGAGAACATCATCGTGAACAGCCGCTCGCGCAGGCCCTCCGCCGACAGCAGTTTGCTCCGGCAGACCGCCGCGCCGATCATGGCGCCGCTTCTAGGCCTCGCCGTTTGTTCCGCTTCGATCAATCGCCTCTCCTGATATGATGAGATCTATATTTCGAGTGTTTCCGCCCTGACAGCAGGTGCCGACGTCGCGGGCAAAATAGGCATGGGCGCAGAGGGGGGCCGCACCCGGTCCAGGCTGTGGATTGCACGATCCCGCCAATGAATGAGGTGCAGCCGTCCGGCGTGATCTTCCGCAATTGCCGTGGAGCTTTCGACCCAGTCGCCGCAGTTGACGTAGCGGATGCCTTCGATCAGCTTGTCGGCGGCATGGTGAATATGCCCGCAGACGACGCCATGCACGCCCCGGCGCTTGGCCTCCACCGCGATCGCATGCTCGAATTCGCCGATGAAGTTCACCGCGCTTTTCACGCGCAGCTTTAGATATGCCGAAAGCGACCAGTAGCCGAACCCGAGACGGCGCCGCATCCAATTCAGCGGATGATTACACCACAAGGCGAATTCGTAGGAACGGTCCCCGAGAAAGGCGAGCCACTTCGCATAGCGCACAACAACGTCGAACTGGTCCCCGTGAATGACGAGCAGGCGGCGTCCGTCGGCGGTCTCATGAATGAAATCATGATGGATTTCGACACCGCCGAAATTTGACCCGCAGTAATCGCGCAGCGCCTCATCGTGATTGCCGGGAATGAAGATTATGCGCGAGCCCTTCCGCACCTTGCGCAACAGCTTCTGCATGACATCGTTGTGTGATTGCGGCCAGACTGCTCCCCGCCGCACCCGCCAGAAATCGACAATGTCGCCGACGAGGTAGATAGTCTCCGCGTCATGCTGCTTCAAAAAGGCCAGGAGTGCCTCGGCCTGGCAGGCGCGGGTGCCGAGATGAATATCGGAGATGAACAAGGTGCGGAACGCTGCGCCGGACGCCTCGTCGTCGTCCTGATCTTTTCCAGCGTCGCGCACGCCGAGCATTACCGCGTCCCATTGAAGTTGGCCAACAACACCCAATTCTTGTTTCAGCCGTGTGACAAAGCTGGAATCACGCAGAAGAGGGATGCTTGGCCGCCCCGGCGGGGCAAGATCCCGGCGTGAAGCCGGCTCGACCATCTGGAATGGATCGTGTTAGTAACTTAGGCTGAATGTGCGGAGGACACCGGAAAATGCCGACAGGACAGATGATCATCGGCTCGACACTGGTTCGAGGGGATGCGACAACATTTCGGGCCATAAATCCGGCGACCGGCGCGGAACTCGAGCCGAGCTTCGGTGGCGGCGGGCGCGCGGAGGTCGAGCGTGCGTGCGAACTCGCCTGGGCCGCATTCGACAGCTATCGGGAAACGAGCCTGGAGGCGCGCGCTGCCTTTCTGGAGGCAATCGCCCAGGAGATCATGAACCTGGGTGACGCGCTGATCGAACGCGCGATGGCGGAAAGCGGATTACCGCGCGCGCGTCTTGAGGGCGAGCGCGGCCGCACCGTCGGCCAATTGCGGCTGTTCGCGACGGTGGTTCGGGAGGGCAGCTGGATCGAAGCCCGCATCGACCCGGCTATGCCCGACCGCAAGCCACTTCCCCGCTCCGATCTGCGCCAGCGCCATATCGCTCTCGGGCCCGTCGCGGTGTTTGGCGCGAGCAATTTTCCGCTCGCCTTTTCGGTTGCCGGCGGAGATACCGCTTCGGCGCTCGCGGCCGGCTGTCCCGTCGTCGTCAAGGCACACTCCGCGCATCCTGGGACATCCGAGCTTGTCGGGACCGCCGTGCAAAAGGCCGTCGGGCTTTGCGGCATGCCTGAAGGCGTGTTCTCGATGCTGTTCGGCGCCGGCGCTCAAGTCGGTACGGCTCTGGTGGAACACCCGCATATCAAGGCGGTGGGCTTTACCGGCTCACGCGCCGGCGGAACCGCGCTGATGCGGGCGGCGGCCGCGCGCCCCGAGCCGATTCCGGTTTATGCTGAGATGAGCAGCATCAATCCGGTCTTCCTCATGCCGCATGCGCTTGCGGCACGCGCGGACGAGATCGGACGAAATTTCGTTGGCTCGTTGACGCTTGGCGCGGGGCAGTTCTGCACAAATCCCGGCCTCGTGTTCGGTCTTGAGGGAGCGCCCCTCGACAAGTTCCTCGCCGCGGCAAAATCCTCTGTCGACGCATCAGCGCCGGCTACGATGCTGACGCCCGGCATTAACAAAGCCTATCAGCAGGGCGTCGCGCGGCTTGCCGGGACGCCGAAGGTCGAGAAAGTTGGCCAAGGCGCGGCGCAGAGCGGGCCCAACCAGGGTCAGGCTGCATTGTTCGCCACCGATGCGCGCGCATTCGAGGCCGAAGCAGGTTTATCGGAGGAAGTATTCGGCGCCGCCTCCATCGTCATCAGATGCCCCGACATCGCCACCATGCGGGCCATGGCGGAACGGCTGGAGGGCCAACTGACAGCGACGATCCAGATGGAAAAGGACGACACGGCCGAGGCCCGTACCCTCATCCCGATTCTGGAACGCCGGGTCGGGCGAATTCTGATCAATGGCTTTCCGACCGGTGTCGAGGTCAGTCACGCGATGGTGCATGGCGGTCCCTATCCGGCGACCTCGGATGGACGCACGACATCCGTCGGCACTTTGGCAATCAGGCGCTTCTTGCGGCCGGTCTGTTACCAGGATTTCCCGGAAGATCTGCTGCCTTCGTCGCTTCGGGATGCGAATACGCTCGACCTCTGGCGTCGCCGTGACGGTAATATGGGGCAACTCTGACCCTCGTTTGATCACTGTCCCCAGCCGTTGGGCATCAATGCCCTAACCTTCGGCTCGACCGCGGCGCCCATCGCGTTAACGTATGCCATGGGCACCGTCGCCATGCCGCCGCAATGCAGCATATTACGATGCATTAAGCACCCTCCGCTATATTGGCGAGCCGTGGAGGAGCGCGCATGGCCTACTTGCCGACCCGGAAATCCGACACTCTGGCATTACTGGAGGCGATGTTCGACGCGCTGCCCGACCCCATTTTCGTGAAAAATTCAGAGCATCAATGGATTTATGCGAACCGTCCGTTCCATCAGCTCCTCGGGATCGACGGAGACGTCATCGGAAAAGACGACAGAGAATTCCAGCCGCCGGAGCAGGTGGACGTATTTTGGGCCGAGGATGCAAAGGTTTTCGCAGGCAATCATAGCCTGAACGAAGAGAAAATCGGCGAAGGAATGGTTGCGCTAACCAAAAAATTTCCTATTGCCTTGCCAGACGGAACTATAGGGCTTGTCGCAATCATCTTCGACATTACCCAGTATAAAAGATTAGAAGAGAAAGCGCAGCAGCTCGCAGCGGCAAGCGCGGCAAAATCGCAATTTCTTGCGACGATCAGCCATGAAATACGAACGCCCCTGAATGGCATTCTGGGAATGGCACAAGCGCTGAAGCGCGAAGATCTGGGGGCCCGCCAGCGAGATATGGTCGCGACGATTTTAAAGTCGGGGCAGACTTTGCTTTCCCTCGTGAACGACGTGCTCGATCTCACGAAGATAGAAGCGGGTAAGCTCGAAATATCGCCGATAGATGGCAATCTGCAACAAACACTCCGTAGCGTGGTCAGTCTCTTCACGTCAGCCGCGGCAGATAAAAACGTTTCGGTGACGAGCCGTTTTGCGCCGGACATGCCCGTACATCTGCGCTTCGATCCAATCCGCGTGCGGCAGTGCGTTTCCAACCTCGTCGGCAACGCGCTGAAATTTACCGAGTCGGGCTCGATCGCAGTGTGCTTGTCCGGCGAACCAGCCGACAGCGATATTTGGATCATATCGATCTGCGTCGAGGACACCGGGATCGGCATGGGAGACGAAGTTGTCGCCAAGCTATTCACAGAGTTTACGCAGGGCGACAGCTCGACCACCCGCCGCTTCGGCGGCACCGGGCTTGGTCTGGCCATCACACGCAAGCTTGCGCGGCTGATGGGCGGTGATGTCGCCGTGGTCAGCAAGCAAGGGCAAGGTTCGAAGTTCACCTTCTCGTTCCGGGCCGAGTGCGCGGACGCGGAGAGTTACGTCGAGCGCGCGGCGCCAACGGCTCTTGCCGGAACCGAGCAGCGCCTTTCCGGCCTCCGCGCGCTGGTGGTGGACGACAACCTCATCAATCGAAAGGTGGTGCGGCTGTTCCTGGAACCGCTGGGGGTTCACATCGTAGAAGCCGAGAACGGCGTGCATGCGCTCGACGCGCTGCATGCCGGAACGTTCGACGTCATATTGCTTGATATGCATATGCCGGTGATGGACGGCCCGGAGACTTTCCGCGCCATCCGCGCAAGCGCCGAGATTTGGGCGGCAACGCCCGTGATAGCGATGACGGCCGACGCCATGCAGGGCGATGCGGAGAAATATCTCGCCCAAGGCATGAATGGCTATGTGTCGAAGCCGATCGAGATGGCTGTCCTCACGGAGGAGATCAACCGGGTGTCCTTCTGCCGGACACAACGGTCGAACCGGCTCAGCTCGAACGCGGCGTAAGCGCCACTGCACGATTGGGCGCGTCGTTCGACGAGATCTGCGGCAGCCGCTTGGATCGGAATTCCACAGTCCAAAGCCAGGGTACACCTCAACCGGGGGCGAGCACGTGTGAGGTGCCTTCGCGCGCAGTGGGCAGTCCTTCGACGGCCGCGGCGGTGGCGCTCGCGGCGTCCTCCATGTGCACGAAGGAGACGACGCCGCCTGCCTTGCCGACCGGCGCGACGTTGGCACAGGCGCTCCGAGTGCCTAATCCGCCTTCTTAACCGACCGCCAAGGGCCTGGAACCGTCAGCAGCCGAGTTTCGGCGCGAAGCCCTGCTCCAGCGTGCTCTCGGTGAACACGCGACGAATACGGCCCCAATAGAGCGCGCCCTGGCACATGGGGCACGGCGTCGCGGTGGAGTACACATCGCAGTCCGAAAGGTCCCGCGTGCCGAGCCGGCGCGCCGCGTCCCGCACCGCCAGCAATTCAGCATGCGCGGTGGGGTCGCTCTGCAGCACCACGTAGTTCCGGCCCTCTCCGACGATCATGCCGTTTCTGACCACAACCGCGCCGTACGCTTGATCACCCTCCTTTACGGCCTGATCCCGCAACGCCCGCGCCCGTGCGAGATAGGCGGCCTTGGTCTTCTCGGCCGGCTGAACGATGGGCGGCAGGGCGGCGCCGGTCCCAGATTGCGCGGCCGCCGGCGTGGTGCGCAGGAGGCTAACGAAGGGGACAAAGCTGAGGCCGGAAAGCAGAAGACGTCGATCATGGTCGCAGCGGGTCATCGCAAAGCACCTCTCTTTTTTAATCAGCTGCCGGGATGGCCGAACCTTTGATCAGGGGTCGGCGCGCGAGTTTGCACCCCAGCGCTGTACATACCTTAACGCTCCAAGCGCCCGATAGACACTCGCGGGGACAAGGCCGCGTCAGCCCGCGGGTGTAGCGCGTCCGGCAGCCGAGCGTGCTCAGATTGCCTTCGCGCGGGGCGCAAGCTGCACGAGCAGCGTCGCTGCGAAGAGCAGGGCTGCCCCGAACCAGCCGATCGAAGGCAGCCTCTCACCGAGCAGAAGCGAGCCTGCGAGCGCGGCGAAGAGTGTTTCCATGCTCACGAGCACGGCCGCCTCGGACGCGGGGGTGTGCTTCATGGCGATCGCCAGAAGCGTGAAAGTCAGCGCGCTCGACAGGACGCCAACATAGAGGATCGCCCCCGAGGCCCTGGCGAGAGCCTCCGCCGAGATCGGTTCGAAGAGGAGGGCGGCGATCGCGGCGAGGACTGCAACGGTGATAAACTGCACGCAAGTATACGTTAAGGGCGCACCGAAACGGGGTGATCGGCTCGTCACGACCATATGGATGGCCCAAAAGACGGCGCAGATCGCAATCAAAACGTCACCGAACGAAAACCCGTCAACTGTGCCGCCGCCGAGCGCCCAGGTGCCTGTGAAGGCCAGCGCCCCCGCCGTCCATACGACTGCGCTGGGTGCGCGCCGGACCGTCAGCCAGATGATGAAGGGCGTGATGACGACGTAAAGGCCGGTGAGGAACCCGGCATTCGTGACCGTCGCCGTCAGGAGGCCTGCCTGTTGGAAGGCGGCGCCGAGGAAAAAGAATACTCCCCCGATCAGCCCCAACCTGATGAGTGCCGGTCGGTCGATAGCGGGGGAGCCAGCCTCGCTGGCGCGGCGCCTAAGTTCCAGCAGGGCCAGGGGCGCGAGCGCGAAGGCGGCAACCGATGCCCGCGCGGCGATGAACAGGAACGGCCCGATGTCGCTCATGGCCGCCTTCTGGAAGTAAAAGGCGAGCCCCCAAATGGCGGCAGCAAACAGCAGCAGAAAATCGGCTGTGAGACGGTTCATGATATTCCGTGGCTAACCGCTGCTGCCCGTTCCGGCAACCCGCGTCAGAGGCGCAGGCGCGAAATCATCTCCAGGCACAGCCCACCGTGATCACCCTTACGAGGCTGCCATGACAAGAGAGTGCATCGAGGGCGGCAGCAGCCAGCGCCCGCTGGGACGCTGGCTGCAGCGATGTCTTGCGCCAATCAGCGCTTGAGCGCAGGCGTTATTGCCCGCCCCAGCGCTTCGGATAGTTGGGCATTTTCTCGCAGCCGCACATGGCGTAGTGCAGCGGAGGCATCTTGTCGTTGATGAACTGATCGAGGTTCTGCGATGTAATCGCCGGCTGCGGCAGGTTCCATTCCGGCCCGGGCACGGCCTCACCGTTCATGATCTTGACCGCGGCGATGATCGGCGTGCGCCACTGATAGGTCGGATATGTCGGCGCGATCGCGGTTAGTTTCAGCTGCTTCCATTTCTGCAGGAAGTCCTGCTGGTCCTCTCCGGTGATGACGGGCACTTTCGCCCCGGCGTCCTCGAACGCTTCGATGGCCGCGACCGATGTCGCGCCGGCATCCATCCACACCGCGTCCAGCTTGCCTTCACGCTGGATGTAGTCTTCCACGATCGACTTGGTCTTGGCACGGTCGCCGTTGGTGAATTCGGCGCCGACGATCTTCAGCCCGGCGCCTTCCAGAATGCGCTTGGCCGAGGAGTAGCGCGTCTCAAGCACGTCCACGCCGGGCAGAATGCGGAGCATCAGCACTTTTCCGCCCTTGGTCGCGTTGTCGGCGATAAATTGCCCGGACTGAATGCCGAAGCCATAACCGCCGACCGGCTTGATGAAGGTGACCGGACATTTCGTGTTGACGCCGCGGTCGAAGACGATGACGGGAAGCTGCTTGCAGGCTTTTTCGACGGCCGGCGTCAGCGCCGCGGTCGTATTGGGAGAGACGATAAGGACGTTGCACTTGCCGCCGGCGAGGAGGTCATCGATGTCGGCAATCTGCTTGTCGTCGGAGCCTTCGGCGTCGGTGACGATAAACTCCTTGATCTGATCCTTCATCACGTCGACCTGCGCCTGCATGGTCTTCCAGCCGACGACGCGCCACGGATTATTGACGCCGGCATTGGAGAAGCAGACCGTATGCGGACCGGTCTTCTTATATTTGGCGGTGTCGGCGTTCTGGTCGCCGAAATGCTGCAGCCACGGCTCGCCGGCCGGACCGGATGCCTTGGCGCCGAGCATCTCCTTCTGCTTGGCGAATTCCTTCGGATCGTCGAAGTTCGGGCTTTGCGCAAAAGACGCGCCCGCGCTCAGCAATAGCGCCAGGCTCGCGGTCATGACAGTTAGGCGTTTCATTCAGTCCTCCCATTGTTTACGTTTCTTCGTCCGGCCCGCTACGCACGTCGCGAGCCGCATTCATCCTCCTGCCCGCTGCCGTCTATGTTGGGCAAGCGCAACAGCTGAGATAAGTATTAGCCCCTGCACCGCGTCGCGGATCGGCTTGGGCAGGCCGAGCATGTTCAGCAGCGTAAAGATGGCTTGCAATGCCAGCGCGCCGGCAATGGAGGCACCGACCGAGCCGCGTCCGCCGAGAAGCTGGGCCCCGCCGATGACCGCGGCCGTGATCGCCTGCAATTCGTAGCCGAGACCCACATCGGTCGAAACGCCGGCAAAGCCGCCAAGCAGAACGCCGGCGATCACCGCCGACACGGATGAGATCACGAATGCAATGATACGCACGCGCTCGACCGGCGTCCCCGCGAGGCGCGCCGCGCGGGGATTGTCGCCGACTGCGTGAACGAGCCGCCCATAAGCGGTGCGGTGCATCAGCCACCAGAACAGCCCGCCAATGACCACCAGAACGATCAGCGCAATCGGCAAGATCCCAATCAGGGGCAGATCGTTGATCATCGCCCGGCCAAAATAGCGGAAGCTGTCGGGCAAATAGCCGCGCGGCGAGCCGCCCGACCAGGTCAGCGCGACGCCATTGAGGGTAATCATCATGCCGAGCGTGGCGATGATCGAGGGAACCTTGAGATACGAGACCACCGCCCCGTTGATCACACCAACGACGACGCCGATGCCGAGCATCAACGGAATGACCCACGCGGCGGCATTCGGATCGCCATTGATGAGGATCGAGCTGCCGATGACCGTCAGCGTGATGATCGAGCCGACGGACAGATCGAAGCCCCCGGAGGTAATGACATAGACCTGGCCGGCGGCGAGAATTGCGAGCGGCGCCGCCCGCTTGAGGAAATTCATATAGCCGGCCGGCTCGAGAAAACTCGGCGACTGGATCGCGATAGCCGCAATGAGCAGCGCCAATACGATGTAAACCGGATTGAGCGGGAGGCGGCGCGCCGGCAAGCGCGCGGCGGACGTGGCGGCCAGATCGCTCATGCCACGATCCTTTTCGAACGGACGGCATAAAACGCCACCGCCGCGACGATGACCAGACCGCGCAGGATCTGCTTGGCGAACGCATCAACCCCGGCGAGGTTGAAGATCGAGTCGATCAGCGAAAAGATCATCACGCCCGCCATCGTGCCCCAGACCCCGCCGCGCCCGCCGGCCAGCACCGTACCGCCGATAACCACGACCGCGATGGATTCCAGATCGTAGACGCCGTCACGGCCGATCCACGGCGCGCCCGAGCGCAGCCGGCTGGCGAGATAAAGCCCGGCGACGGAAGCGCACAGACTGCTGATGACGTGAGCGGCGATAATGACGCGGGAGGTCTTCACACCCGCAAGGCGCGCGGCATCCGCATTGCCGCCGACCGCATAGATGTTGGAGCCGAATTTCGTGAAGCGCAGCACAAACCAGCCCAACGCGGCGAGCGCGACGAGAAACGGAACGCTCAGGGGGAGGCCGCCGACTTCGCCATAGGCAAAGACCTGGAACTCGATCGGCACCGACCCCGCGAAATTGGTGAAGGCGGTGGAGAGCAACCCCTGGAGCAGCAACGCCATGCCGAGCGTGGCGATGAGCGGGTTCACTTGAAGTTGGGTGATGATCAGCCCGTTGGTCACGCCCACAACCGCTCCGATGGCCAGCACGGCAAGCACCGCCGGCAGCACCATCGTGGGATTGCCCGACATGATGAACGACGCCAGCACCGCCGACACCGAGATGAGATTGGCAACCGACAGGTCGATCGAGGCGACGAGAATGGCGAAGGTCTGGCCGATGGCGGTAATGCCGAGCGCGATGGAGCGGCCCAGAATGCCGATTAGATTTTCAAATGTCAGATATTGCGCCTGGCCGGTCACCACTGCGATGGCCGCATAGACGCCGAGCGCCGCCGCTAGGAGGATAAGCGGCGCAATGCGCTCCAGTCGCAGGGAAGCGGAGGGGGAAGCTGCGGCGGGAAGCGCTGCCATCGTCATGCAGCACCCGCCAATTCGGCCCTGCCGGTTGCGGCGTGCATGATCTCGGCTTCGCCGATCCCGCGTGCGAATTCCCCGACGATCGTACCATCCCGCATGACCAGGATGCGATCCGCCGCGCCGAGTACTTCGGGCAGGTCGGACGACACCATCATCACCGCAGCCCCGCCTCGAGCCAGATCACGCATCAGATGATAGATGCCGGCTTTTGCGTTGACGTCGATGCCACGCGTCGGCTCGACGAACAGCAGCAGCTTTGGCGCGAGCGCCAGCCATCTTGCCACCACGGTCTTTTGCTGATTGCCGCCGGACAGACCGCGAATCTCCTGCTCGAAACTGGCGGCGCGCACGTCCAGGCGGCCCAGCAGTCCGTCCATCGCATCCGCATCGCCGTAGCGCGTCCGCGCGCTGGAGCTGACGAGGCCGGATAAGGCGCGCGAGCAGAGCATGGCATTATCCCGCACCGACTGCATCAGCAGCAAAGCTTCCGCCTTGCGGTCGCCGGGGAGTAGGCCGATCCCCGAGCGCATCGCATCGCGCGGCCGCGAAAACCGGACGGTCTCGCCGAGCAAGGTTACCGTACCGCGGTCGAAAGGGTCGTCGCCGAACAGCGCCATGGCGAGCGCCGTCCGCCCGGCCCCCTGGATACCCGCAAAGCCGACGATTTCACCGGCGCGCAGATCGAGGTCGATGTCGCGAAGACGGCGATTGCCCCCGCCCCGCACCGACAGGGTCACGTCGCCGATCTCTCCGGGTTTTGCCGGCGGCGGATAGAAATCGACGATATCGCGGCCCACCATGGCGCGGATCACCACGGAGGCATCGGGCACATGGTCATATTGAGCGGCGAGCTTGCCGTCCTTCAGCACGGTGACGCGGTCGGCGAGCTGGGCGATCTCGTGCATCCGATGGGTGATATAGACGACGGCATGGCCCTGTTCGCGCAGCGTGCTCACCAAGCCGAAAAGCACCTTGCACTCATGTTCGTTGAGCGCGGCCGTCGGCTCGTCCATAACGATGACTTTGGCGTCCAGCGCCACGGCTTTGGCGATCTCCACGAGCTGCTGCTCGGCGACGTCGAGGTCGCCCACGAGACTGTCGGCCGCGATGCGGTGAACGCTGCCGAAAAGGTCCAGCACTTGCCGCGTCTCAAGCCGCATGCGGCTCTTGTCGAGCAGGCCGTGGCGGGTGGGCTCGCGGCCGAGAAAGATGTTTTCCGCCACCGTCCGGTTGGGCAGCAACGAGAATTCCTGATAGATCACGCTGATGCCGGCACGCAACGCCTCGACGGGATGCGCGAAGCGGACCGGCTCGCCGCCAATGACGAGCGTGCCGGCATCGGGCTGGTAAGCGCCCGACAGAATCTTGATCAGCGTCGATTTGCCGGCGCCGTTTTCGCCGACAAGTGCGTGTACCTCGCCGGCGTGGCAGGCAAAGCTTACATCATCAAGCGCCTTCACACCGGGGAAGGTCTTGGAAATGCCGCGCATTTCAAAGACCATCTCCATGGTCTTCCTCCCACACATCGTTTTTGTTTTGGCCCGCGCATAGCACGCCGGCAACCGATGTAATCGATTGCATAATGTACCGCACCGCCCAGCCACTCTGTCAAATAAATAGAACGGCCGCTCCAGAATTTACCGGATCTCCACCGCCAAACTCCGGCGTTCCGCTCGGCGGCGCAGAGCGGCCGCGGCCGGCTACTTATTCCAGCGCCTCCGCCCAGGTGCGGCGCACAAAGGCCGCGCTCTCAGCAAATAGCGTTTCGATGTCGGGGAACAGCGGGCGCCAGACGCGCGTGGCGGCAGCGATTTCCGGCAAGCCGCTGCCGAAGGCTTCGACGCACAGGCAGTCATCGAAACCGGTCGCCCGAAGCGCGCGGAAAATGGCAGGAAAATCGATTTGGCCTGTCCCGGGAATGCCGCGGTCATTCTCCGAGATATGCACCACGCCGAAACAGCCCGCCAAAATGCGGATCGCCTCCAACTGGCTCTTTTCCTCGATATGGGAATGAAAGGTATCGTACATGATGCAAAAAGCCGGATGGCCGACGCGCTCCACATACGCTTTCGCCTGCGCCGCGGTGTTGAGAAAGTAGGTCTCAAACCGGTTAAGCGGCTCAAGACTGAGAATGATGCCGTTTGCCGCCGCCCGTTTTGCCATGGTGCGGTGAGCTTCGGCGCCCCATTGCAGCTCTTCCTCGGTCGGTCCGGCTCCGGTGAACTGACCGATAGGCGCGTGGAACGGTCCGCCGACGCTTTCCGCCCCCAGTGCAATGGCGCAGTCGAGCGCCCAGTTCAGATGTTCATTGCCCCGCGCCCGCGCTTCCGGATCGGGACTGACGGGGTTGGCGTCCTGCGTTGCGACGATTGACGTCGTGGTACGCGCAAGGTCCAGGTGGTCGAGCACCCGGCCCAGGCGCTGATAATGCTCGGGCGAGCCTTTCAGCACAGGGATTTCCACGAGGTCGAACCCTGTACGCTTCGCCAGTTCAAGGATGGGCACATGCTTTTCTTCGACAAAGTCGGTGACGCAAAGCAGATTTATGCCCAGCCGCATTGTCTTTCCCTCGCACAAAGCTCGTCAGCTTATGTCTCCCGCCGGCATCTGGCAAACGGCAATCCCCGGTCTTTCGGTGGTTGCGATTCCCGCGACGGGGCCGAGGCGCACCCTAAGTAATCTCCCATTGTATTTTCCCGTAGACGAGCCATCATGATTAAAAAGCGATTAAAAGTTTTGGGAGGAGCCACATCATGGCCACCGTTCTCATCCGGAACGCGCAAATCTGGGACGCCGATGCCGGTGAGCTTTATCCCGGCTCCGTCGAAATCCGTGGCAACAGGATCGCGCGCGTGCATCGCGACGATGTCGCCGCCACGCAAGGCCGTGACGATATCGTCAACGCCGAGGGCATGACACTCATGCCCGGAATGGTGGAAGGTCATTGCCACCCCAGCTTCGTCGGCATAGCGACCAACCCGGAACTCGGGCGAATCGCACCGGAAAAACACACGCTGCAAACGGCGGCGAATGTGAAGCTGCTTCTGGAGCACGGCTTCACCTCGATCTTCGAGGCCGCTTCAGCCAAGCCGATGATCGGCGTGACCATCCGCGACGCCATCAATGATGGGCTGATCGTCGGCCCGCGCATGCTCGCGGGCAGTCCTGAAGTCACGACGACGGCGGGGCTGGGCGACGAGCGCCGCCGGCACATTCACGAGGAAAGCTTCGGCCTCATTGCGGACGGTCCGCACGAGATGCGGAAAGTCGCCCGCGAATGTGTGCGCGACGGCGTCGATATCATGAAGATCAACATTTCGGGCGATGAGTTCGTCAGCCATGCGCGGGCCGAAGTTACGACGCTGGAGGATGACGAGTTGGCCGCTTTCGTCAGCGTGGCGCACGGCTTCGGTAAGGTTGTTGCGGCTCATGCCCGCTCGTCGAAAAGCGTCAAGATGGCGGTGCGCCACGGCGTCGATTGCATCTACCATTGCGATTTTGCCGACGAAGAGGCGCTCGACCTGCTTGAGAGCGTCAGGGACACGTCCTTTGTCGGTCCGGCTTTCGGTCTGGTGCATAATTGCACCAAGGAGGGTGAAGTTGCCGGTATAACCCCCGCGGTGGCCGAGGCCATGCACCTGTTCCGCAAGTTCGACGCGACCTGCGCGACCTACCACGAAATCCGCAAACGCGGCATCCGCGTGGTCATCGGCGGCGATTACGGCTTTTCCGTCACGCCAATGGGCCAGAATGCCCGCGATATCGAGCATTTCGTCCGATATTTCGGCTACACGCCCAACCAGGCTTTGCGGTGCGCAACGATCATCGGCGCCCAGCTTATGGGGCACAGCGGCGAACTGGGCGAAGTGAAAGAGGGATATCTGGCAGACCTGTTGCTCGTGAGAGGCAATCCGCTGCAGGACGTTTCCATCATGCAGCACAAGGACCGTTTCGCGATGATCATGAAGGACGGGGCGATCTATAAGGATCCGCGTCGAGCCGAGCGGGGGCAGGAGGGCCTCATCGCGGCGGAGTAAACGACGGTTCGAGGCTGGTCAAGGGGTGCGCCGGAAACCGTGCGGACCGGGCGCCATCCGCCCCAACGAGATTTGACGGCGTTCCGAAGCTGAGCGCGAGATAAGTGTGATGGTGCGTTCGTCCGTGATCTCGACGGCAATAAGATCGAAGCGGCTGCTTATTTCGCAAAGTGAACGTTTGCTGAACAGCTGCAGCTCGATCCGATTTAGCCGAGAGGACCGTGGCTCTAGTGCAACTATCGGCTCTTATTCGTAAAGCTCTATATTTCGAGCACCGCGTCGATTGAGCCCTCGGGGCGAACTTTTCGAGCCGTGGAAGGCGCTCAGCCGAGCCATTTTCGGCAAGCCAACTGCGGATGTATCGACTTTTAGACAAAAGCAAATCAATAGCTTGCTTCATCCAAACTGGTTTTTGCCACGACCACTTTGCCCCTCGGGCTGCCCCGTCCTATTCCGCAGCGTTCAGACCTTTGACGACAATGCGCCGCGCTCTTGCTGCGAGGCCGCCACATAGTAGGCCAAATATGGCGCTAACTGGTGACATTGATCATTTGCCGTGACTGCAAGTCGCGCACGACGGTACCGCCCTATTCGCTTCGCGCTCGGCAGGTGCGGGGCCGCAAAGATGGACCAGGATTGCGGTTCTGGTTCAGTTAGCAAGTTCGGCCTTCGGTGACCAATTTCACCCGAAGGGCGGTAGCTTTAAGCCTGTCGCGTACCCGCACCCGGTGCCAGGTCGCCACATTTCGGTCACAAATAGATATTCACTCGCCGGAAGCTGCGAACCCATTCGCGGGCGATCGGAGTCTGCGGTTTCTTGGTGTGAGGTAAGCTGTTTATGGTCGGCCACAAGCCGGAAGGTATCGCGTGAGCCTCCTTGGATCGCGGAGCATGAGAGGTCGCGGCGTAGGAAAGACGGCAGGTCACGCCGCCGATCTGGTCGCATCGCTGGCTCCGATACTGCGCGTCTCATTGGTGGTCATGTCGGTGCTGGCCGCCGCGGCAGGCACATTGTTCGCGGCGAGCACGGAAGACGGAGCGGGCGCGCACCGTAACGTTGCAGGCAACCGGCCCTACTCGCTCTCGGTCGCGCCAAACTACGACGGGGCTCGCGCGGATGCCGCGACCATTTTGACGGACGGACGCGCGGCAAGCGACATGTATTGGCGCAACGGCACCGCGCTCGGCTGGACATCGCTAACACCTGTTGCCGTTTCGATCAGCCTCGCCGAGGCCACGCCCGTGTCCCGCATACAGGTCCAGGCCGGCGCCAAGACATCAGGCGAAGTTTACTATCCGTCGCAAATCCTGGTCTTCGGCGGTGACGGCGCCGCGCGCTTCGCCTACCTCGGAGCGACAGGCATGCATCAGGATGTGGAAAGCCCGAGTGCGGGAACGCTGCGCCACTTCGACATCAGCTTCCCGCCCCGCGTGGTGCGAGAGATCGTCGTGCTCGCCTTCGCTCGCGGGCCGTATCTGTTCCTCGGCGAAATTGCCGCATTCGGCGCCGATAACGGCGCACCGCTCACGGGCGATCTGTCTTCGCTGGATGAAGTTCGCATACATGCCACCGAGCGGCGTCGCCGAGCGATCGATGCTCTGCCGATGCCCGAACCTACAGGCCCGGCAATCACCCGGCGCTGGGCCATGCCGCTTGCCGAAGCGGCCGGCAGTCCGGGTGATGTGACGCAAAACGGCTGCCAGGCCGCGCGCATAGAGCCATGGCCGGACGGACCCGGCAACGAAACCGTCGTCGCAGCAGATGCGCCGCTCCTCACGCTCGCCGGCGGTCGCGACTATGCAGCCTTCCGCATCGTCAATCGCACCGCCGCCCCGGCTAAGGTCAGTGCGTCGGGTCCGGGCACCGATCAAAACGCGCTGCGCTGGTATGCGCTCGCTCATGTGCGGGCGCTCGACTATTCCTGGGTACCCGACGTCGTCGTGCCATTCGAGGGGGGCGCACTGCCGCCACGGTCTTCGATGATTGTCCTTGCCGAGGTCGAGCCGCGCCGTGCCGGCGAATCGCGCGTCGCTATCGACATTGCCTGCGCAGACCAGGTCGGGCATTTCGACATGCCCTTGCGGGCGATAGCTGCGGACAAGGTCCCGCCGCTGCACGGCAATCTGTGGACCTATCTGCATGAGCCGCAGCATCGACCGGTCGCCCGGGCACTGGCTTGCGCGCCGGACTTCCTGTTGCGCTTCGAGATCAGCACCGCCGTCGTGCATCCGAGCGCGCTGGTGGATAAAGGCGGCATTCGCCCGGCAGACCTGCTCGGACGCTATTTCCGGGCTTATCGCGGCGCTCGGCGGGTCCTGTTGTTCATGGATGTGAAGACTCAGGCATGGGCGTTCCGGAACATGCCGGATAGCGAGGCGGTCGAGGCCCTGCGGGCATGGTGGGAGTGGGTCCAGCGCATTGCCAAGGCGGAAGGCTTCAAAGGCGAGATCGTCCTCTACCCGATCGACGAGCCGAAGCCCGACGATGTGCCGCTGCTGCTGAAGACGCGCGATCTGTTCCGGCAGGCCGGCATCACAGCAAAGGCGTATGCGACCGTCGAGCAAAAGACAGCGTGGGCGCTGGAGTCCCTGGACATCCTGCAGCTGCACCGGCCGTCGGCGGCATTGCGCGACGGTATAAAGGTTGCCGAAATGCAAGGCTATGACACAAGGCGCGATTCCAAACAGCTCTCGGTCAACGGCTATTACCGCATGCAGGGCTGGCAAGCGTTCGACCTGGGACTTGCAGGCATCGGCCTGTGGTCGGCCTGGGACGGCTCGGGGCTCGGCGATCCGGCCAGCGGCTGGAACCCGTTCGTCGGAACAGGCGAGCGGGATTTCGGCATGCTCTATGTTTCGCCGGAGGGCTGCGGCTGGCCGAGCCGCCGGCTGATCGCGTGGCGACGGGGTCTGGAGGAGAACCGCATTCTGCGAAGCTGCGCCAAGGGCGAGCGAACCGGCGACGGCGCCGAGCCTGCGCGGGCGGCACTTGCTGAGGGCAGCGCCGCTGCCGCGCGGCAGGCCCTGGAGCGTGTCGTCGAGGGGTGCGCGCGATAAGGGCAGGAATCATGGCTCGACGTTTCGAGTTGCGCGCTGCTTCTATCCGGGCGGTTTACCGTCCTTCGCGCGCCGCACGGGTCCGCTGTGGCTCATAGCTGCGCTGGATTGCCTGCGGCATTCGCGGGATCGTAAATTGTCTGACGGAACCCGATGCATGAGACCTTCGAGCTTGCGCTCGATCCTGTGGGGCGGACGGTGATCTTCTGCGCGCCAACATGAGTCATCCTTACCCGTCGCAGACCAGGATGGGGACCGCCGACGTGGCCGCCCGTAGCCTTGCCGCGGCTTGCGCGCTGAATCTGAATGGCGTGGTCAGCATGACGTTCGACCTTGGGCAGGTGGCGTCGATCATCATGTTCGTTACCTCCCTCTACCTCATTCTCAAGCGCGGCCACGCAGCCTGGTCGCCCCCGCTGACCCTGCTCTTTCTCGCCCTGGTCAGCTACCTGATCCTGGCGTCGATCTTTTTCGACCCGTTGCAGACGGTTTACGAGCCGGAAAAATTCTACCAAGCCTATGGCGGAAGCGTTCTCATCATCTGGGCCATGGCGGGATATACCGCAAGTCTCGACCCGGCGCTACAGCTCGAAAGCTTCCTGCGGTTTCTGCGTAACGTGTTTCTACTCGCCGCGGCGTCTGTCTGGGCTTCGCCGATCTTGTATCAATACTATGTCAACCTGCCGCTATCGGCGCAGCAGCGCATGAGCGGCTTCTTCGGAAACCCGAATGAGGCGGCGATGGCATCGCTGATCGCCGTTGCCCTTGTGCTCGGCGCTCCGTTTCGAAACCGGCTCCTGCAGATATCGCTCCTGCTGATGGCGATGGGCGCCATCGCACTGACGTTCTCGAAGACCGCCATGAGCGGCCTGGTCGTCATCCTTGCCTGGCATGTGTTCCAGCGCGCGAAGGGCGCCATGCTGTTCATTCTGCCGATCGCGGCGGTCTCAGCGATCGTGGTCATCCAGGACGTCGATGTTCCGACGATGATCGCCGAGAACCCATGGATAGAGCTCGATCAGTCGCAGAAGAACCGCATCCTTGCCGTCGGGAAGATCCTTGGCGGCGAGATTGACGAGAACACGTCGACCGGCCGCACCTACCTCTGGGGACTGCTGATCGAGAAGGCCTGGGACAGATTCCCGTTGGGAAGCGGCATCGGCAGCGCGCACAATGTCATCGGCGGGATCGTCGAGAACGACGTCTGGCAGGGCGCGCACAACAGTTTCATCATGGTGCTGGGAGAAGCCGGACCGCTGCCGGCCGCGCTGCTTGCTGCTTCGATCATCACGCTGTTGCTGGCGCTGATGCGCAATCGGATCGGGCAAGCCGGACTATCCTGCCTCTTCATTCTCGTCATCGACATGATGGCAACGCACGGGGCGCTCGCGACACGCTACCATAATCTGATGCTGGCGGTTGTTCTGGGCCTGGTGGCACATCGCCGCCTCGCGACGCTCCGACGCCCACAGCCGGCTTGGACACCCGCTGCCGCGCAGAGCTTCCACGCGAGACGAGCGCAATGACATCAGTCCCAATTCACCCGATGTGCAGCAGTAAGCTGAAAAGCACGGAGACGATCAATCGTCCGCTAAACCGGAAAGACTGGGGCATGAGCACACCTGTGGCCCCGAAAGTCCTGTTGTACGGCCCGCCTTTCGGCCGAGCCATCGCCAGAGGAAGTGGCGGCGGCACCGGCGGATACACAAGAAACATGCAAGCCTACCTGTCGTCGCTCGAGTTGGACGGCATCGTGCCCGAGCCGCTTTTTCATACAGTCCGCGGCGAGCGATCCGGAATGCTCGAAACGTTCGTTGCGCGAATGATCATAGATTGCTGGCGGATCGCAAAGGCGATGATTGGGCGACGCCCCGACGCCGTTCATGCCCTCGCGACCTACAGGGCGGCGCTGCCGCGCGAAGTCTTTCTCGCCGTTCTATGCCGGATGCTTGGAGTGAAGCTCATCTACGACATCAAGGCGGGAGAGTTCGCCACGAAATATGAGCAAGGGCATGCGGCATACAGAGCCGCAGTTGAGTACTTGCTGCGCAGCGCCAGCGTCGTCCTTGTCGAGGGAGAGGCGTATCAGCAATTTCTCACTCGCAGGTTCGGCATCAATAGCGAGTTCTTTCCAAATTTTGTTCCCACGGCCGAGGTGCCGGCCGCAGTGCCTGAGAGGCTCGCCGGCGACGTTCTCAGGTTGCTTTTCGTGGGGTACTGCTACGAGGACAAGGGCGTAAAAAGTCTGTTGGAAGGCTGCGCCCTGGCCGCGAAAGCCGGATTGCGCTGCGAGCTTACGCTCATCGGCGAACAGGAGCCCGGTTTCAAAGCGTTCGCCGACCGTTTTGTGATGCCGGCGTCAATGGCCTTGCACCGGCTCGGCCGGCAGCCGCACGACGAGGTCCTCGCGGCCATGACCAGGAATGACATCTACTGCTATCCGAGCGCACACCGGGGCGAGGGGCACAGCAATTCGATCAATGAAGCGATGATGCATGGCATGGTGATCATCACGACGCGCCATGGCTTCCAGAGTGACGTGCTCGGAGAGGATGCTGCGTACTTTCTTCGGAGCGCCACGGCAGGCGAGATCGCAAAGATGATCATCTCCATTGCCAGCGACCGGAATGCGGCCCGTGAGAAGGCGTCTTTTGCCCGGGCCCGACTTGTCGCCGAGTTCACATCCCGACAGGCCAGTGAGCGTTTGCGAAGGGCCTATGCCAGGGCTCTGGCCACCACGCCAAGTCGGGACGCCGTCCGCGAGATCAGTTCCGTCCCACAGTGACAACCCCGTCCCAAACCGAGAATGGAGCCGCTCCCTTTATTTTGCGCGAGGTGGCGCAGCACACGGCGTTGGTGTTCGCCTCGACGCTGGCGATCCAGGCGACGACGTTCCTGATCCTGGCGAGCGCGGCGCTGGTGCTGGAGACGGACGGTTTTGCGCGGCTGAGCCTGATCGTCGCGGCCACCATGCTCGCCAACGGACTGTTCGAGCTGGGCCTCAATGTGACCTCGACCAAGATGTACGGCGACACGCGCGACGAGGGGTTCCTGCGCACGGCGTTTCTCATTCGGCTGCTGTGCGTTCCGCTAGGCTGCATGCTGGGTCTTGCGGTCGCGCTGGCATGGGGCGCAACGGATGTCGGCATCGGCATCGGCCTTGGCGCGGCGCTGAATGTGTGGAACGGGGTGCGTGCAAGCGACCAGGCGCGGCAGGACTATCGCAGTTTTGTCGCCGCGAGCCTCTCTTTTGCCGCCCTCCGTGCGCTGGCAGGGCTCGGCACACTTTATTTCACGCGCGACCCCGTGCTGACAGCCGTCGCCATCTATGCGCTGCCGATCGCAGGCGCCGCGTTTTCCACGTCCGCGCGCTATGCGGCCGAGGCATTCACTGGTCCGCGGCGGCCGGCTCGCGACATGCTCTGGTACGGGACCCACGTTTATCTCAGTGCGCTGGCGTTCATTGCTATCCCATACGTGCCGCAATTCGTCATCGCGTCCCGGCTCGATGCGACCGCGGTGGGGACATACGGGTTGATCCTGACGTTCACCGGTCCGATTTCGCTTCTGGTCTACTCGCTGAGGAGCGTGCTGCTGCCGAAAATGCTCGGGGATGGTTCCCGGTTCGAAGAGATGATGTGGAGCCGACGCGGCGTCTTCGCCATCCTTGCCTTGTGGGCGGCGCTGATGGCGGGTGGAGCGCTGCTCGGATATGGCCTCGAAATTTTCTACGCCGACAAATTCCCCGAGATACGCTCCGCCTTCACCATGTTCTTCATCGGCGTTTCCGCGACGGCGATGATCGGGCTCTACAGCCTCAGCGTTCATACGCTGGGCATGCCGCAAATGAGCGCGGTGATCGGCGCGGCAAAGTTCGCCATCCTGCTCGCGCTGCTGGCTGCGACGGGGTCTACGCTCTCGGAAGTGATTGCCTTAACCGCAATCGTCATGGTGGTAGGAGAGATCGCTCTCGTGGCCATGCTCGGCACGCGGCGTTACGGTTTGGCGCTATGAAGCTCGTGATGGTCGGTCCCTATCCCGAACCAGGCAGACAGGTGTCCGGAGGGGTGGCGCGGGTGATCGACACGCTCTTGCCGGAACTTGCGGGCGAGGTCGACGTAACGCTGATTGTGCCGGGCGCATCGCGCGATGCCGAAACCGACCATCACGGTGTTAAGACGATCTACCTGCAACGCGGAGGCGGACCCGGCTCGCTCGCCTATTGGACGGCCGACGCCCGGCGCCTTGCACGCGCCGTCGCGGCGATGAAGCCGGATATCGTTCATCTTCAAGGCATCGGCGGTGTTGGCCGCCTGATATCAGCGCCGCGGATTTTAACAATTCACGGGATCATTCATCGGGACTTTGTTACTTCGACGCGGGGGCCAGCCTGGAGCCGGGCCCCCCGGCACGCAATGGCGCAGGTGTTGTGGACCGTCGAAGCACGTGCGCGCCAGCAAGTCGGCAACATCATCCTGATCAACCCCTATGTGGCCGAGGCGCTGCCGGATGTCGCCAAGCTCCGTCAGTTCCCGATCCCCAATCCGGTCGACCCGGCATTCTGCGGAGCTCTCCCATCGGGATCAAAGACACGTCCGAGGCGGATCGCCTCCGTCGGGCGGATCGGACCGAGGAAGAACACCATTCAGGCCGTGGCCATTGCGGCTCTCATCCTGAAAGGAGACGAGATTGCGTCTTATGCGGCTTTCGGACCATGGGACAACGCGGAATATCTCAAGAAATGCCAGGCGGTCGCTCGCGATCACGGTCTGGGACCGCGAATTGAATTTCCCGGAAGTATATCGTCCGAAAAGCTCAGATCAGAGTTGGATCGGTCGTCCATCCTCTTGATGACGTCGAAACAGGAAACCGCTCCTGTCGCCATTGCTGAGGCGCACGCGCGCGGCGTCGCTGTCGTTGCGCCCGAAGCGTTCGGCATCAAACACATGATAACGCCGGGACGAAACGGGTTCTTCCTGCCCGACGCCCACATCGGCATGCAGGCGAACGTTTTACGCCGTGCCCTCGATCATGACTGGGACCGCGCCGCTATCGCCGCCGATGCCCAGGCGATCTACCATCCTCGTCGTATCGCGGCTTTGACGCTTGACGCTTATCGCCATGTGCTCGGTATCGCGGAAGAGCACGCCCTGAACTCTCCCAACCGCCACGTCTTCGGACTGGCACGCTAGGGTCTCCCCTTGGTTTCCATCGAACGACGGCTGCGATCCGGCCCCGCGGAGGCCTTGCGGCTGTTTCACACCGCGCGCCACTTGAAGCCGGTGCAAATCTATGGCCGCCTGCGGTCGCGGCTCGACCGGGCGCGGCCAGACGGCTCACCGGCGCCGGAATTGCGCGCGCGCGTCGGCATATGGTTTCCCGCGGTTCCGCGCCCGGCGAGCCTTCGGGGGCGCTGGCAGGTGCGATTCCTCAATGAGGATGGCGAGATCAGCGGCCCAGCCCAGTGGAACGATCCGGGCAAGCCGAAGCTCTGGCTCTACAACCTGCATTATTTCGACGATCTCGGAGCTCCGGCGGGCGCGGCGCGGCGCGGCCTGCAACGTGAGCTGGTCGCCCGCTGGATCGCCGAGAATCCGGCCGGCAAGGGCAATGGCTGGGAGCCTTATCCCGTCTCGCTGAGGATCGGCAATTGGATCAAATGGGCGCTTGCGGGCGAGCCGCTCGAACCTGCGTGGCTTGACAGCCTGGCGATGCAGACACGCTGGCTCGCCGATCACGTCGAGTGGCATCTGCTGGGCAACCACGTTCTGGCCAACGCCAAGGCGCTGGTTCTGGCGGGCCTGTTCTTCGATGGCCCGGAAGCGGAGGGATGGCTGCGCGCCGGGCTTTCAATCTACGCGCAGGAGCTGCCCGAACAGATCCTCGCCGACGGCGCCCATTTCGAGCTGTCGCCGATGTACCACGCGATCGTCCTCGAGGATTTGCTGGACCTCATCAACGCCGGGGGAGCGTATGGCAAGTCCCACGCCCAGCTGTTCGGTGACCTGCCCCAAATCACGACACCCATGCGCTCGTGGCTGGCGGCAATGACGCACCCAGACGGCGGGCTGTCGTTTTTCAACGACGCGGCTTTTGGGATCGCGGCAAGCCGCGCCGATCTTGAGGCATATGCCGCGCGGCTCGGCCTTGCGCCCGTGGCCGAGCCAGGAGAAGGCCCGCATCATCTGGCGGCGTCCGGCTATGTCCGCGTCAATCATGGCGAAATGTCTGCGATCCTCGATCTGGCGGCGATCGGTCCCGACTACATTCCGGGTCATGCGCATGCCGATACGCTGTCGTTCGAACTGTCGCTTGGCACTGAGCGCATTGTCATCAATGGCGGAACCTCCGTCTATGCGCCGGGACCGCTGCGCGAGGCGGAGCGGGCGACGGCCGCCCACAGCACGGTCGAGATCGGCGGCCAAAGCTCCTCGGAGGTGTGGTCGAGCTTCCGGGTCGCGCGCCGGGCGCGTGTGCGTGACACCAGCATCGACGTCCGCGACGGCACGATAACGGTGCGAGCCTCGCATGACGGCTATCGGCGGCTGCCCGGACGACCGTTGCATCGGCGCGAATGGCGTTTCGATGGGCCTGCGCTGGCGATCATCGACACGGTCGCGTGCGGGCGAGTGCTGCCTGCGCTCGCACGGCTCCATCTGGGGAAAGGCGTTGCCGCCGAGGTCGATGGGGCGGGGCGAAGCGGCAGGCTCATCACCGCCGGAAGACGCCGGCTGCGCTGGACAGCCAGCAGCGCGGCTTGGATCGCGCCCGCCGAATGGTCGCCCGAATTCGGCCGTCGCACGGCAGCGCAAACGCTCGTCGCCCCCTTGGAAGCTGGCACTCTCTCAATGACACTGGACTGGTGCTGATCATGCATATCCTGTTCTTCACAGACAATTTCCCGCCAGAGGTCAACGCGCCCGCATCGCGGACTTTCGAGCACTGCCGCGAATGGGTTAAGCGCGGTCATAAAGTGACCGTGATCACCGGCGCGCCAAACTTTCCGACCGGACAGGTCTTCGAGGGTTATCGCAACCGCCTCCGGTCGCGCGAGACGATGGAGGGGATCGAAATTATCCGGGTGTGGACCTACGTGACGTCCAACGAGGGCTTCCTCAGGCGCGCACTCGACTATGCAAGCTTCATGATCTCGGCCGTGCCGGCCAGCCTCGGCGTGCGCGATGTCGACGTGATCGTGGCAACCTCACCGCAGCTTTTCACACCCTGCGCCGCCTATCTCGCCAGCCTCCTGAAGCGGCGGCCTTTCGTGTTCGAGCTGCGTGACTTGTGGCCGGAATCGATCCGCGCCGTCGGGGCCATGAAAAGCTCGCGCATTCTCGACGCGCTGGAGAAACTCGAGCTGTTTCTCTACAGACGCGCGGCGCACGTCGTGACCGTGACGCACGCCTTCCAGAAGAACCTCATCGATCGTGGGATCCCCGCCGAAAAAATCAGCGTGACGACCAACGGTGCCGACCTGTGCCGCTTCAACCCGATTCCTCGCGACGAAGGGCTGGCCGCGAGATTGGGGCTCGCGGGCAAAACGGTGGTCGGGTATGTCGGCACCCACGGCATGGCGCACGCGTTGGATACCATTCTGAGGGCGGCTCATAGGCTGAAGCGGGAGCCCGCCGCAAACGATGTGCGCTTCATGTTCCTCGGCGACGGGGCTGAAAAGGCATCGCTTAAAGCCATGGCGGCAGAAAATGATCTCGACAACGTGGTCTTTCTCGACAGCGTGCCGCGCAGCGAGGTCGTGCGGTACTGGTCGCTTGTCGACCTCGCCCTTATCCATCTGAAGCGCACGCCACTGTTCGAGACAGTTATTCCCTCGAAGCTGTTCGAGTGCATGGCCATGGGTCTTCCGATTATTCACGGTGTCGCCGGCGAATCGGCGCGGATCGTCGCGCGCGAGCGGTGCGGCGTGCTGTTTCAGCCGGAGAGTTCGGACGAGCTTGCCGATTGGATCCTGGAGCTCGCTGCCAATCCCGTTAGACGGCAGCAGCTCTCGCAACGCGGGATCGAGGCGGCAACGCGTTACGATCGTTCAGCACTCGCGGCACAGATGCTGCAGATCCTGCATGGCGTACGAGCATCGCGCGAGGATAGGAGCTGGGGCCGGCGGCCCGTCGCTCGACCGAAACGCGTGTGGCGATAGTCGCGGGACAGCGTTTAAAACCCATCGAGCCATTCGGTGACCCAAAAAATCCTCCTCGTATTCGGCACACGCCCGGAAGCTATCAAAATGCTTCCGGTAGCGCAGGCGCTCGCCCGGGAGCCTGGGATCGAGACCCGAATCTGCGTGACGGCGCAGCACCGCGAGATGCTCGATCCGGTGCTTGACCTGTTCGAGACGAAGCCTGACTTCGACCTCGACGTCATGGCCCAGGCGCAGGGCCTGGAACAGATCACCAGCAGGGTTCTGAGCGGGATCGGCAAAGTGCTCGAGGAGGTGCGGCCGCACCGCATGCTCGTACACGGCGATACGACGACGACGATGGCCGCCTCGCTCGCGGCATATTACAAGATGGTGCCGGTGGCGCATGTGGAGGCCGGGCTGCGCTCGGGCGACCCTTTGCAGCCCTGGCCGGAGGAGATCAATCGGCGCGTCACCGACGTCATCGCGGACCTGTACTTTGCGCCGACAAGGCGCTCGCGGGACAATCTGCTGCGCGAGAATTTGCCGGCCAAGTCGATCCACGTGACCGGAAACACCGTGATCGACGCTTTGCTGGCGATGGTCGCCCAGATCGAAAATCGGCCCGAGCTTGCGGCGCGGCTCGCCGGTCAGTTCGACTTCCTCGACCCGGGCCGGCCGATCCTGCTCGTCACCGGCCATCGCCGGGAGAATTTCGGTCCGCCCTTCGTGAGCCTGTGCGAAGCGATCCGCGATCTCGCCCGGGCCTACCCGATTCAGGTCGTCTACCCGGTGCATCTGAACCCCAATGTCCAGCAGGCTGTGCGTATGGTGTTGGGCGGCGTGCCGAACGTGCACCTCATCGCGCCGCTCGACTATCTGCCGTTCGTCTACCTAATGACGCGCTCTCACGTGATCTTGACCGACAGCGGCGGCATTCAGGAGGAGGCTCCCGCGCTCGGCAAGCCGGTGTTCGTGATGCGGAACATCACCGAGCGGCCGGAGGCCGTGGAAGCCGGCACGGTCAAGCTGGTCGGCACCGAGCGCGATCGGATCTTCGCGCACGTCTCCGAGGTGCTGACCGACAAGACCGCCTATGACAGGATGAGCCGCGCGCGCAACCCCTATGGCGACGGGCTCGCCGCTCGCCGGATCGCCGATATTCTGGCCAATCGGAAAACCAGCGAGTTCACCGCATGAGCGGCACACATGCCTTTGAAACGTGTGTGATCATCGGGCTCGGATATATCGGCCTGCCGACCTCCGTCGTGGTCGCCCGGACCGGCATCAAGGTCGTCGGCGTGGACATCAAGCCGCGCGTTGTCGAACTCGTCAACGCCGGCCAGTGCCCGATCGAGGAGCCGCATCTGTCAGGGGCGCTCGCCGAGCTGGTGGCGAACGGGCGCATAAGGGCACAGGCCGAGCCGAGCCCCGGCGACGTCTACATCATCGCCGTGCAGACGCCGTTCACCGGCGGCTATAAGCCCGACCTCTCCTATGTGGAGGCGGCCACGCGTTCGATCGCGCCGATGCTGCGCAAGGGCAATCTCGTGATTGTCGAGTTCGACGATCCCGGTCGGAACGACCGAGCAGGTCGCACGCTGGATCGAGGTGCGGCGGCCCGACCTTACATGCGCCCGGCGCGGGTCCCAGTCCATGCCCGACATCCTCGTCGCCCACTGCCCGGAGCGCGTGCTGCCGGGGCAAATGCTGAAGGAGCTCGTTGAGAACGATCGGATTATCGGCGGCGTCTGCCCAGCATCGGCGCAAGCGGGGCAGGCTTTTTACCAGAGGTTTGTCACGGGCAGCTGCCTCGTGACGGACACACGCACGGCCGAACTCTGCAAGCTCAGCGAGAACTCGTTCCGTGACCTCAACATTGCGTTCGCGAACGAGCTGGCCGAGATCTGCGAAGATTTCGGGATCGATGTATGGGAGCTCATCTCGCTCGCCAATCATCATCCGCGCGTCAATATCCTAAAGCCCGGTCCGGGCGTCGGGGGTCACTGCGTTGCGGTCGATCCCTGGTTTATCGTTTCAGCGCTTGGCGAAAAAGCGCGGCTCATTCGCGAGGCGCGTTGGATCAACAGCGGCCGGCCACGCCAGATCGTGCGGAAGGTTCTCGAATGGATGGAGAAGCGGAAGGTAAACTCCGTCGGCTGTTTTGGCCTGGCCTACAAGCCGGACGTCGGCGATCTGCGCGAAAGTCCGGCTGCGGAGATCGTTGAGTATCTTGCACGAGAGCTGCACCTTCTCGGAGGCGACGTAGACATTCGGGTGACCGAGCCGTTTGTCGAGAAGCTGCCGAAGGAGCTGGAGAGCGCCCACAACGTCCGCCTCGTTGGGACCGATCGGGCGCTTGAGGCCGATCTCCTGCTGATGCTCGTCGGTCATAAGGAGTTCCACATGATCCCAGCTTCCCGCATTACGGGAAAGGATGTAATCGACACGTGTGGCGTGTGGAGCAGCAAGGTCCGGCCGCATTGAAGAGCGACCGCAAACAGGTTGCCGGAGCCGTGGAATGGTAATCGTAAGCCCCGGTTCTTGCATTCCATTAATCGGAACACCAGCGCGGCAGAGCTTTAATGGTCTACGTGGTTACATTTGCGAATTCGCGCCGGCTTTCCGCCATGCTGCAAGAAAAATTCGTCATACAACTACTCTGAGCGACGATCTTCAGTCACTCATTGGCAACTTTTTGAATTTGCAGGTCTGCAGTTGTCCCTAATTGTTGCATTACATGTGTCATGCGTGTACATAATTGTACTTAGCTCGTTAAGGCGGTATACGTAGGGGAATGCACAAGGCGCAGAGGTAATGGGGCCTTTCACTCGGAGAGAATTCGTCTTAAGCGCCGCCGCGGCCTATGCGGCTTTTGGGCTCGACAGGCATATGGCGATCAGCGCGCCGGCACCCGATCAGCAGTCAGCCGATCCCAAACAGGGATTTCATCGCTACAAAATCGGGGCGGCAGAGTGCATCGCGCTCTATGATGGTATTTGGGAGAAAGCTCACGACGCGGCGCTGTTCAAGAACGCAAGCCTCGGCGACACCAAGCAGGCGCTCGCCGCCGCAGGTTTGACAACGGATTTTATACCGATCCCGATCACCGCGCTGGTGGTGAAGGTGAACAACAAGATTGTCCTATGTGACACGGGCGGCGGCGGGCAGGTGCCTGCTGACGGTGCCAATTCGGTTGTGGTCTCAGGCAAGCTGCTCGCCAATATGCGGGCGGCGGGGATCGATCCAGCGCAAATCGAGACGATCCTCATATCCCATTTTCACCCCGATCACATCTTCGGGCTGATGGAACCAACGACCAATCGGGCCGTCTTTCCAAATGCGGAGATTATCGTTCCGGGGACTGAATATCGGTGGTGGACCGATCCGGCGCTCAGCAGCCGTCTGCCGCAAAGCTGGCAGCCGGTGGCAAGGCGGATCCAGGCGGTCCTGCCGAAATGGAAGAACGTACTGCTGATGCATGAGGAGGACGAGGTCGTGCCCGGCATTCGCTTCGTGAACGCGCCAGGCCACACCGCCGGGCACACGGCGTTTCAGCTTTCCTCGGGTATGGCACAGCTTTTGATTTCGGGTGACGCCGTCTATGTCCCGGCCCTCGTCGCCGCTCACCCGAACTGGCAGGGTACCTATGACCAGGATGGCGAGAGAGCTGTCGAGACGCGGCGTAAGCTGCTCGACAGGGTGATCGCCGACAACATGCTGATTTGCGGCACCCACTTCCCGTGGCCCGGCGTGGGCAGGGTCGCCAGGGAGGGCGCCGGTTATGCTTTCATTCTTTAGAGGGGTGCGCTCGGCGCAAACGTGCCGGCGCGGTAGCTTTCAGGTTTGTTCCGGTTCCAGCTGATGAAAACGCATTACGATATCCTTGGTGTACCGTTCGGTGCCGATTACGAGACCATCAGGGCGGCCTACCGCAAGGCCCTGAAGGTTTATCATCCCGATTTGCATGAGGGCAGTGCGTCAGCCGAGCGTCTCAGCAAGCAAATCATCGACGCGCATGCGGTCCTGAAGGATCCTGATCAGCGCGTGCTATACGATGAATACATCTTGCACCACCGGCAGCAGCGGCGCCGGCTGTTTCTAATTACGCTGATGCTCACCGCGGGGTTGGCGTGCGGCGGCGGTCTGGTCTTCTTTCAACGGTCGCTCAACTCGGAGGCGACGACAGTCCCGCCTTCCGGCCGATTGATCTCCGCAAGAGCTTCAGCCGTTGCTCCGGCGGGCGAATCTGAGCACGCCGCCAAGGCCGAAGCTCCCTCGGCCACAGCCGCGCCACCTCCGGGCGAGAGGGCCGCGCTATCTCCGAATGAGAGGGCCGCGTTATCTCCCAATGAGATGAGTGACGCTGGCTTCTACGTGACCGTCGCGCCTCGACCGCCGAAAGACGTTGCCGGGGTCGAAAGTCCCTGGGTCACCGCCGCGCTGCCCCCAAACGAGTCGGAGGTCCTTCCACCGAGAGACATTACCGAGGTCGCAGCTCCCGAACTGCCATCTCTGAAGAGGATGGAGCCCCCTCTTTCCACCGTCGTACCCTCACCGCCGGCAGGCATTGCGGGGGGCGAAAACCCCTCGGCTCCGGTCGCGCCATATCCCCGTGAGACACAGGATGCTGCTTCCGAAGCGACCCTCGTGCCTACGCCGCCGGGAGGCGCCACAGAGCCGGCCCATGAGGTCGCGGCTGCTGCAAATACCGCGCCCGCCGACGCACGGCAAAAGGCGGCCTGGGCCGAAATCGATCAGCGGGGCAACGTCGAGGAGGTTTTCAAATTCATTCAGAGCCATCCAGGGACGCCCGAGGCGGCGCTTGCCGAGCGGCGGTTGGAACAGCTGATCGAGACGAGTGATGATGTTGCAGGCTTGGAGGCGGTTCGGGCGATCGCTGCCGAGCCCATTGCCTCAAAGCTGCGCGTCCGTCTCGACAGGCTCGCCATTTTGAAGGAGATCATCGCGGAGGTACTTCCTGAGGAGAGCGTGGCAGCGCAGCAATCGGAGATCGAGCCCCTTCCGGTCATGGTTCCAACGCCGGAGGTAGGCTCGCCGCCGGAGGAAACAATCGACCAGGCGGCGGGCATTACGCCACGCGATCCGAAGAAACATATCAAGAAGGGGTTGGCTTTGTTGAAGGCGGGCGACCATGACCGGGCGATTGCGTCCTTCAACAACGCGATCCTGCTCGATCCCCCTAATGCGGGCTACTACTTGCATCGCGCGACGGCCTGGGAGGCCAAGGGCGATCTGGACAACGCCCTCGCCGATTACGATGCCGCGGTCAGGCTTGAACACACCAACATCGCAACGTTTCGCGCTCGCGGCCTGCTTTTGCATCGCCGCGGCGAGGTTGAACGCGCGCTCGCCGATCTCGATCGGGCGATCCGATTGAGCTTTTCGGACGCCACGCTTTACCGCGACCGCGGCATGATCTGGTACGAAATGGGCCGCTACAATCGCGCCATCGCAGACTTCACCCACGCCATCCAGCTCGATCCGAATCTTGCCAGCGCTTATGTCAGTCGTGGGCAAGCCTTTCAGAAGAAGGGCGATCCAGTGACAGCAGCGATCAACTTCGAGAAGGCTGTCAACCGCGATCCCGCCATCGGCAAGGTGTATCGCGATCTGTTTCATGGGGGGCCGGACAAGGGCGAACGCAAGCCGCCCCAGGCATCCCGCTAATCTGCGCGTGGCCCCACAGCATTTGCGCCAGCTTCCGACGGTGGACCGAGCGCGGAGTCAGGTTGTTTGAGCCTGACGAGGTTGATGCCGCGAAACACGATCTCACCGGAGATCAGCTCTTCCGACGGGGAACGGGCGTGGTGATATAGAAGCAGCTTCTGCGCCCGGCAATCGGCGCCATCGGGGATTTCGATTTCCAGGGTAAAGCTCTGCGCGGTTTGCGGATTGCCGAAGAGCATTTCAGTCTCGGCGATCTTGCTCTTGCTTCCCAGGCAGCGTACTTCCCAGCGCAGGCCTCGTTTTGCCGTGAGCAGGCCTTGGAATGTGCCCTCCAGCCGGTATGGGCCAGGCCCGAGCAGCAAAACCTGACTGGTCTCCGGAAACGTCGCGCGGCCGACACCAAAGCTGAATCGCAAAGCGCGCGACCCGTCGCTATCCTTGAGCGAAACGAAGTCGACCATCGTGTTCTGGCCGCGCTTGATTGACCAATCGAAAGGCAGCCCGCTCGGATCCTCGGTAAAGCCGGCATTGTTGAGAAGGCTGAGCGAACTCGAGCTTCTCATGGGGGACGAGTTGTAGCCAGGCGTTGTAGGCGAGCTCGACGCGTTCTTTGCTCATCAAAATGCCGATATAAGGCGCCAATTCCTCCGTCGAAGGGGGGCTGCCCTCGTCTTTTAGCGCAATCATCAGAGCAAGCGGTGTGTCCTCGTCACGAACGCTTTTCGGCAGAGTCTTGAAGAAGGTGGGGCGCCAGGCCGGGTTACTTGCCAGGAGCGGAGCCAGCAACTGGCGTCCTTCCGGAGTTGCGGCGACTTGGCCGAGATAATTCATCACGTAGGGCGCGAGCTTAGGCCTGGTTCGCAAGAGGACATCGGCCTTGGTGACGACGTCGGCAAAATCCTTGCGCTCGAAGCTGTCGTTCAGCAGCCAGAACGTTGCTGGGGATTCTCGCCGCGAGCGTTTGACCGCCTGCTGCATGAGAAGGCGCACCTGCGCCGGATCGTCGGTGACTTCCGCAAGCAGACGATAGGCGCGGGCATTCAGGGGAGCGTTGGTGATGGCACGCTTCGCCAGCGCACGAATTTCGGCGCGCAAGGCTTTGCGTTCGTCTAACTCATCCTGAATTGTGTTGGCAAAGGTAGGTTCCCTCTCTTCAGAGGAGGGCTTAAGCAAAGCAGCCGGATCAGTATTCGCATGGCTTGCGATCAGTTTCTCCCGCTCGCGGCTGGCAAGGGTGAGCAGAGCCCGTGGCAGGTCCGGATTGAGCCACAGGGCGATTTCCGGGAAGGTCTCGGCGAATGCATATGGTAGGCTCTTGGTCAGCACGAGCCAGGTGAGCAACACGCCGACAGTCGCAACGAGGGCGGTGCGCCGCGGATTGCGCGAAACAGCCGAAAGCGCTTCGGCCTTATAGGTGCGGAGCGGCCGCCAGCGTGAGGGGCGCCGGCTCATTTGCGCACCCACAGATAGGTGAACATCCGGCTCAACAGGCTCTCGCCCTCGATATGGACCATGATCAGACGGCGGAAGCGGCCTTTTTGACCCGTCTTACCGTTGATGGACCTGCGCCGTCTCTCGGGCCTCCCGGCCTTACCGGACACGCGGCGGCGACGGCTGCGCCACCGCTTCCTCTCCGTCATTTTTTCGCTCAATGACCGATCGTAGGCCGTGCGCCGGTCGTCGGTTTTCAAATTTTCCCATGCCTGGGTCACGCGGTGGATGAATATGCCCCTGTCGAGGTCGGACCGGGATGTCCGCTGCTCCCGGCCGTCAGGATGCAGCCATTTGATGAGTAAGGCCATATGCCGGCGCAACTCGCTTCTCGGCGCGCCAACCGAAGCGCCGAGGGTGCGGTAATAATCAGCTTGCGGATGGAAAAGTATCTGCTCGATAAAAAAACCCGCAGCCGCCTGCAGCGCGCCCGGCGACCGGCCGGTCATCGCCTCGGCGGACTGAAGCGCGCCTGGTTCCTTGGTGGCGACCTGGAGCAGCAGGCCTACGCCGCCGGGCAGGGGCGACGAGCTCGCGTGCCGCACCGCGGCTGGATGCTCCACAAGGGTCACCGCGACGTCGAGTGCAGCAGAGCGCGCCATGCTCACTCCGCTGCCGAGGCGGTAATCTTCGGCTTGCGGGGACGACCCTCGCTTGCCGCGATGGGAGGCGCGTTCGGATCGGCATCTGCCTGGGAAACATAGCCGTAGCCGTAACCGTACCCATAAGCATAGCCGTAGCCCAAGGCCTTGTTGTCGAACTTCGTGAGTACGATGCCGATCGGCGTGACGCGCGCCAGCTGCAGGCGTCGGAGCGCGGCCTGAATCATGCCTTTCCGGCTTTGCCCGGACCCAGCGACGAAGATGGTCGCCTGCGCCGCATTGGCAAGAAGCTGTGCGTCGGCAAGGCCGAGCAGGGGCGGAGAATCAATGACGATCAGGTCAAAAATCTCCGAGCCGACCGACATCATGGAGAAGATGCGCGTCCCCCCGAGGAGATCCCCCGCATTTGGCGGCAAAGGTCCGGAAGCGATGAATGCGAGATTGTTGTGATCCGTCTTCTGCAGCACCTGCGGTGGTGTCGCCGCACCGGTTAGATAGTTGCTGAGGCCGACCAGGTTGCCTTGACCCAGCTTCGTGTGAAGGGAGGGCTTGCGCATATCCGCATCGACGAGAAGGACTTTCATCCCCATCGTCGCAAAATGCCGGGCGATCGCCAGCGCGGTGCTCGATTTACCTTCGCTTGGCCCGGCGCTCGCCACCATGATGGAGCGTGGCAGGCCGTATTCGGTCGAGAATTGCAGGGCAGTGGCAAGCGAACGATAGGCTTCGGAAATCGCGGACCGGGGATCGGCCAGCTCCTCGAACATGGCTGCCTCGGAACGAACCAGCGGAATGATGCCGAGCGTGGGAAGGTGGGCGACTTGCTCCATGTCCGCCGGTGAACGAACACGATCGTCGAACACCTCCAGAAGGTAAGCAGCTCCAATCCCCGCGCCGAGCCCGAGTATCAAGGCCAGTATCAGAACGCGCACGAGGCGCGGCTCCGAAGGCGTGATCGGGACCAAGGCGCGATCGACGATAAAGATGTTATTCGTGCCGACGCCGCTCGCGACATCGACCTCTTTATAGCGTTGCAGAATGCTGTTGTAGAGACCGCGATTGGTCTCAACTTCGCGTTTCAGAATATTGTTCTGAATACCCTTCTTCTGCAGCTCCAGGACCTCGGTGCGCAGCGTATCGATCCGCTCCCTCATCTCGTTTTCTTGATGAAGGGAGGATTCATACGCAGCCTTCAGCGACGCCTTTATGGCCGAGACCTCCGTGGCCAGCTGCCGATCGATTTCCTTGATCTTGCTCGAGATTTCAACCATGGCCGGATAGCTCGGCTTGTAGGTTCCGAGCTTCTCCTCATAGTCCCGCTTCAACTCGTTTCTCCGCGCGCGCAGACCGTCGACGATGCCGCTCGACATCAATTGTGAAAGATTGATGTCGGTGGCGTTCTCGACCTGCTGCCAGGATTGTTCGTTCCTGACCCGCTCCGAGACCAGTTGTCCGAGCGACGTATTTGCCGCCGACAGATTATTTTCCGCGAACGACGCCTTGTCCGTGACCTGGACGATCTTTTCACGTTCGGCGAATTCGAGCAGCGCGTTCTCTGATTCTTCCAGGCGCAGCTTCAACTGCTTACTCTGGTCTTCAAGGAAGATCTTCGCGTAGCTGTTCGCCTCGAACCGCTTGTCGAGATTGGAGGCCACATAGGCATCGGCGTAGGCATTCGCGATACGCTGAGCACGGGTCGGACTGGCGTCGGTAAAGTGCAGGTTGACCAGGCGTGAGCCGGCGACCGGCCGGATATCTATGTTCTCCCCGACAATTTCCACGGCCGCCGCCTGCCTGGACGCGGATGTTTCCTCGGTCCCGTCAGACGAGAACAGTTGCTTGATCCATCCGGTCGCCAGGATGTTCTTCGGTTTGAGAAAATGCTCATCCTCATGAAGTTGCAGTGCCGTGACGACGCGCTGTGCCATCGCGCGGCTCCGCAAAAGCTCGAACTGCGTTCGCTGAAATTCCAAACCCTCTTGCCCGCTTGGTGCTGCCGGCGCGGTGGACCCGCCGTCCAGGACCTTCGACGACTCCCGGTCGATCTGAACGCTCACGGTCGAGGTATATCGCGGGGTTTTCAGTAAGGCGTAAAGCGTGCCCATGGAGAAAAAGAAGAACGAAAGACCCAGGATGAGCCATTTCCTTTTCAGGAAAATGCGCACATATCGCTGCAACACGACGCCGATATTTTCCCCTTCGGCGTCGGGATATCCAGGGTAACCTGGATAACCGGGGGCGGTATAGGGATCGCGCGTAAGCGGTGTGGCCGCGCCAGCATTGGCCGGCGCAACCTGCTTGCGTCCAGGTGTAAAAGATTCTGCTTCGGTGGATCGATCCGGCATTACAGAAGCCCAATTCTTCTATATTTGTCGGGACGCATAATCACAAAAGCGCAAATGCGCTCGTCAGCGGGATGCCTTTCAGGAAATTCAGACCTTCCTTCAAAGCCGAAGTGCCGGCAATGACGATATCGCCCGCCTGCAACTGCGGATCCTGCGCCGACCCATCCCTTATATCCGCGATATCGAAGCGCGCGGCAGCACGTTTCCCGTTGGACGTTCTGACGACAACCACGGTAAAGTCGGAGACACTGTCGAGGCCTTGCGCCGACGCAACAGCTTGCAGCAGAGACATGCCGCCCTGCATCGGGAAAACTCCCGGCTTCCTGACAGCTCCTTCTACCGTGACGCGCTGACTATTGAATTCCTTTATGAATACGGTCACTTGCGGCTTCTGCAGGTATTTTGCACCTAGCAAATTCGTCAGATCCTTCTCGAGCTCGCGTGCCGTCTTGCCAGAGGCCGTAACCTCTCCGATCAGCGGGTAGTTTATCGTTCCGGCCTCCGAGACCTGGGCAGACTTCGAAAGCTCGGCGACCTTGAACACGGAGACTTCGAGAACATCCTGAGGACCGATCTTGTAGGCCACATTTCCCGGTGTCGACACCGCGGAAATCGCGGCGACGGAAGCCTGGACGGATGTCTGTTGCGCGGACGCGCCCGTAACCGTTTTCGCCCCGTAAGGATCCTTTGCCTTTGGCGATTGCGACGTACCCGATGACGAATCCGCCTCGGCGGCGGCGGGCGTCACCGAACCGGTCGCATCCTTCTCGTCCGAGGGTGCGTTCGAAGCGATTTGATTTTCGAAACCAGTGTCACTAATTGAAGAAACGGCGCAACCGCTGAGCAAAGCTGCCCCGGTCACGGCCAGTATGACCTTTAACATACGTGCTAATCCCCCATCGCCGGTCACCTAATGGTGGTTTCCGAAGCGAAACGCTATCCTTTGATAGCTTATTACACAGTACATGCCTGGGACGCGTAACAACAAGCCACTCTGCTGCCTCCGCGCCTATCAGGTTTTCTGCAGCGATGCGTCCTTCGAGCAGATCTGGCCGCCGCCGGGCATTGTCATGCGCGTCGCTTGCCAAGATCTGTACGAGCCCCTCGGAAAGCATGCGCTCGGCCCAGTATCTCGCGCGCCGCCCAAATTTGCCAAGCAGAGACCCCGAAGTAATCTGCATCCAGACGCCCCGTTTGGCAAGACGCTGAATAAGGTCATACCTGTCCTCGATCCAAGTCAGTCGCTCCGGATGCGTAAGGATAGGGACGTGTTTGGCCACGAGAATGTCAAAGAATAGATCCTCAAGTCTTACGGGTACGACGTGATGAGGCGGTTCGACGAGAACGTAGCGCGTATCGGCGATGGCGAGGAGATGTCCATTACTCAGGCCGCTCACGAAATCCGGTGTGATGTGGTTGTCCGCTCCGGTGAGGAGACGCAGCCCGATTTGCGCATGATCAAGTTCTCGCTGCAGTTCATCGACCGCTATTCGAATTTGAGGCCCGGAATTATTATAGAGTCCGGGCAGAATGTGAGGTGTGCAGGCGACGCATTCCACGCCCTGCGCTACATAGGAACGCGCCATATCGAGAGAGACAGAGAGTTCTTCCGACCCATCATCCATGCCCGGCAAAATATGACTATGCAAATCGATCATAGGGGCAGCCAATACGCGCATATGATTATGCAAGCTCACAGAGGCATAACAACGTGGCGGAATTTAAGCAGTTCTCAAGGCGCGGACTATGTGTCCCCGTCTGAGCATAATGAGGGCGAACAGCAGCGCCAGACGTTTTCTTCCAGAAGCTGTGGCCGATAGGACACGGCTCGCCCAGGTCTGGGCCGCATTGCCGGGAACCAAGCTTGTCGAGCGCGACGGGCAGTGTTACGAATGCCGGATGCGCATTTCATCGCCGTCCGCGCTTTTTCGGGAGAGCGGCATGCTCAGAAACATCATTTTCGCACTCGCTTCTACTTTTGTGATTGCCTCCAGCGCGCAGGCCGCGCGTCTGATCGACGTCGAGGGCACCGTGTTGGTGAATACGGGCGAGGGCTTCCAAGAGGTTATTGGAAGAACGACAGTCAGCCCCGGCGACCGTGTGCTTGTTCGTGGCAAGGGCGGAGCTCAGATCGACTATGGCGCCGGCTGCCTCACAAAGGTGTTAGACAACCAGACAGTGGTGGTCGCCTCGAAGCCGACCTGCAATGTCACTCCCATGCCTTCCCCGAGGAAGTTTGCCTCGCTGAGGGAAGTACCAGCCATCCCTTCCCATTCACCTGTCCCGAAGCCTTTCAACGACGGTCAGGCTGACAAACGCATCCTGATCGTTGGCGGTCTTGTTGTCGTTGGCAACGCCATAGCTGCCATCGTGACGACCGGTGACGACAATAAGGATCGATCCCAAGCACCTAAGGATAGACCGTCAGTTACCGCCTATGCGGACGATGCAACCGCGGTCGCATGGGTCGGCGGGGGCAATGACGGAGGATCCTCTCCAGCGGCTGCGACAAGTCGAGTTCAACTCCGCGCTGCGGATTTTACAGCCGCGACCGCTCTTACCGGTGGAGACAATGAAGAGGGAACTCCAGCGAGTCCATAATCTGAGGAGGCTTTCGGGCCTTAGATGATTTTTTCACTGTCCGCCGTGGTGCTTGCGACCGCTGTTTTGCTGGGCGGCGGCTCGCGGTCGGGATTTCTTGGGGATGTCGCGGTTCAGCTATTAGCGATTCCCCTGCTTCTCGCCAGCCTGTGGTGCTGGTTGGACAAGAGCGTGGCAGTGCCCTTGGGGCGGCGGCCGGCCGCGCTACCGCTTTGTTTAATAGCCCTGCTAAGCTTCGCTCTTCCTTTCGTGCAACTCCTCCCTCTTCCGCGGATAATAGCTTCGGATTGGCTCTGGGCACACAGCCGCCCCGACGAAGCGGGTGGCTTGGTTGATGATGAAAGCTGGCGGCGCCTTTCGCTCACGCCCATGGCGAGTTGGGCCGCTATCGTTTCGATGCTCCCTCCACTCGCGGTCTTTGCTGGGATAAGCCAGCTGAACGCTGTTGCGCGGTTCAGGATTGCTGCTTTGGTGATCGGCTTGAGCGCCCTTGCCCTGCTCCTCGGCTTCCTACAAATCGTGCAAGGCCCGCAATAGCGGCCTCCGCTTCTTTGAATTCACCAATCCGACCGAAGCGGTGGGCTTTTTCGCCAACAGAAACCACTTTGCCGCCCTGCTCTACACGGCGCTGGTTTTCGCCGCTGTATGGTTTTCCTTCGCGGCCAGAGACTTCGTCAAGCAGGGTACCGTGGATACGCGCGCGATGCTCTGGTTCGCCGCCGCCGCTGCGCTGCTGATCGCCACCATAGCCGGACTAGCTCTGGCGCGCTCTCGAGCAGGTCTCGTTTTGGCCCTGGCGGCGATTGGGGGAATCGTCGCCATGTTTTTTGTCGACGATCGCAGGTCGGGCAAAAGACGCAACTCCAGCAGCCGCTTCGTTCAGCGCCTCGCCCTGGGGGCGCTCGGTGTCGCCGTGCTCTTTGCCGCGCAGTTCGGCATAGAGCGGGTGATGACGCGTTTTGAAGCCGATCCGCTGGCCGATCTGCGCGTCGTCCTTACCGCTACCACGGTGCGGGTAGCTCTGGAAAGCCTGCCCTTCGGAACTGGAATCGGGTCATTCGTCCCCGTTTACCTCACCAGGGAAAAAACCGA
Source organism: uncultured Alphaproteobacteria bacterium (assembly GCA_963731855.1). GTDB lineage: Bacteria > Pseudomonadota > Alphaproteobacteria > Rhizobiales > Rhodomicrobiaceae > R-RK-3. Next base: position 294,154 of record CAVSXH010000017.1, read on the forward strand.
GGATCTGTTCAGCGACTACGCAAACCGGGCGCATAACGACTGGGCCGAGTTGCTTCTCGAAACGGGTATTTTCGGCTTGGCCATCGCGGCGCTGTTCCTTTGGTGGTTCACCGCGCGAGCGATTGCGGTTTGGCGTCCACGGGCGGCCGAGGGGCTGGACCACCATTTGACGCTTCAGCGCGCCGCGGTCCTGGCAATCCTTCTTCTCCTGGCGCATTCCCTGGTCGATTACCCGCTTCGCACGACAGCGATGGTGACGATCTTCGCGTTTTCATGCGCGATCCTAATCGAGCCTCCCGCATCAGCGACACCTGCAGAGCCCCCTCCAAGGCGTTCGTCAAGACGGAGAAAAGAGCGGCCGGCTCCGTCATCGGAGGCGCCTCCGGAAGAGGGGTGGGGCTCGGACATGGAGTGGCCCGAGGCGTGGAAGAAACGCGACACATAAAACCGCCATAAAAACGGTACGCGTGACTGAACCGCCACGCAAATGACGTTATTGGCTGCGAGGTTGCGGCGTTTTGTAAGAGTAACGAGTTTGGATAGTAACCTGCGCACGTGGGGGGTTAGTACATGCGCTCGGTTATCTCAATTTTCATTGACACAATTTTGATTTTACTCGCGACGCTTACGGCAGTGATCCTGCGCGATAGCTTCGAATTTTCCTCGGCGCGCCTGGCCGCGCTCGTCCCTTATTTCATCGCCACGACGATCGCTTCCGCCTTCGTGCTCCCCCTGTTTGGCGTCAGCCGCGCATTCTGGCGCTTCAGCGCGATGCCGGATTATCTCCGCATCGTTGCCTCCCTGTTCGTCATCACAATTGCCAGTGTCGCGATCACCTTCGCCTTCAATCGCGTGGAGGGCGTCCCCCGGTCACTTCCCTTTCTGCAGTTCTATCTTACGGTGACTTTGCTGGTCGGCGCGCGGGTGCTGTATAGAATGCGCAACGCTTCAAGAGGGTCCCCTCGGGGTATGGCCCCGCTCAAGGTCGTGGATGAGCCCGCGGCGGAGACGGTGCTGCTCGTCGGGCTAAGCCGGCTGACGGAGATCTATCTCCAATCGGTTGCGGAGCTGGCGCCAAGACGGGTCCGGATTGCAGGCATATTGGGCCGCCTGGACCGGCATGTCGGACGCCTCGTCGCCCAGCACAAAGTCTTAGGTATTCCCGAGCAATTGGGCGCCGTGCTTTCCGAGCTGGGGGTCAATGGCGTCGTGATCGATCGCATCGTGATCACCGCCTCTTTCGCTTCGCTGTCGCGCGAGGCGCGTGAGGCGATCACGGCGGTTCAGCGGTCTGGATCGATCGAGCTGCAATATCTGTCCGAGGCGCTCGGCTTCGAGCCGGCGGCGCTCCGCCAATTATCGGACGCATCGGCGGGAACGGACCGTCCCTTTGATGGTCGGCCGGTAAAATTCGAGATCCACGCCGACGAACTGGAGATGATGCAGAGACGTCCCTATTGGAAGGCCAAGCGCGTAATCGACGTGGTCGCTTCTCTATTTTTGCTCGCCGCCTCGAGCGCGGCTCTGATTTTGATCGGCCTATCGGTTGTCGCCAGCATGGGCCGGCCGCTGTTTTTTTGTCAGCAGAGGCCGGGACTTGGCGGACGACCGTTCCGTCTCTACAAATTCCGCACCATGAAGACGCCTATTGCCGCCAACGGACGCATGCTGTCCGAAGAAGAGCGCGTCTCGCGTGTCGGTAATCTTCTCCGCCGCATCAGGCTCGACGAACTGCCGCAGCTCTTCAACATTCTGCGCGGCGACATGTCGTTCATCGGACCGCGACCGCTGCTCCCGCGCGACCAGGACGACGCCTATCGTGCTCGGCTGCTGGTTCGGCCCGGCCTCAGCGGATGGGCGCAGGTGGTAGGCGGACGTGCGATTTCCGCCGAGGACAAGGCGGCGCTCGACGTGTGGTATGTAAGAAATGCCGGCGTCTTGCTCGATATCGCCATCGTGCTGCGAACCATTCCCATCGTCTTCGTCGGCGAAAGAACCTCTGCAGAACTGATAGACCGGGCTTGGCAGGAACTGCGACAGGCGGGGGTCTTGAAGGGACGCTTCCCCCACATCCCGGCCGTCCGCACCTCCGCAACCTGAACGGAAGGCAGCAGCTCACCGCCACCATCGTCGGCGAAGGTGCCGTTTGGCAGAGCACCGATCGGCTTAGGCGGCATCGCCTCCCCTACACTCAGCGTCATCCCCGCTAAGGCGGGACCCAGTATTCAAACGAAATCAATAGTTTACTGCGGTATATCCCCGCCTTCGCGGGACATGCTTTGCTGGAAAATACTCCAGCACTGATCGGTGGGCGGCAAAAAACAGCAGCCTGAGATCGTTTCCGATCGTCAATCATGACAAGGCAGGCCTACTCGGAGCCAGCGCCAATGCCTGACCTTCGCGGACAGCCCGGCCGGCGCCGGTCAATTCGCCCAGCCACTGTACCGGCGTAGCAAACTCCGGCGTTTTATCCACAGCGAATTTGGCGCGGCGGACTAATAAAAGTACTCAGGCTTCGGATCGCCCAAACGGCAAAAACCGCCGAATTCAGGCCTTGAGCGCCGCCCCCAACCGTGGCCGTCTTCTCTAATACGCATGTAGCAGAGGATGGCGAAATGGTCGCGAAACCAGCAGCGGCACAACGGCAGCACCAGGAGAAGATGCAGGAAGCGCTCGACCAAGCGCAGCTCAACCGCTCCAAGGGCCGACGAGCAAGGGCAAGTTCCCGCCGCCACCGGCGAGATCGCCGCGGCGGATGTCGAAGTTCACATCGAGGCGGACGCTTTGGAGGACGCCATCAGCATCGCAGGTGACGGGTGCTAAGCTTGGCTCAGCGTCAATGCGGGCGGCATGCTTTTGCGGGGGCATCGGTTCCAGCTTGACGACGAAGCTCTGATGTCAGTCGGGGCGTCATCGTTCTTGTCAGAACACCAAGCAATGAAGACAAGCAGCGTTCGCTGAGTTCAACCGGACGCCTTATATCGCTATGAGTTCAGCAAGGATCGTGGTGGCGATGTGCGAGCTGAACCCAAGGGGTCAAATGACCCGTAAGTTTACGACATTACCTGGTCCACCTGGTCCGCCATCAGAGGATATCCCCTCTGTATCCCGTGAGGTAGCAGGAATATTGCGTGTGGCGCTCGATGCGCCGACTGCTGATGAGAGACCTACGGTTATTTCATTGACAGGAAAGGGATGCGTTTTGTTGCGTCCCACGAGTCGTTGACCCCGGCTGAACTGATGTCAAGCGATGGAGTGAACGCTTATATCCGGCTGGTCGCTTGAGCTTGAAATCGACGTTGAAACCCCTCTAGAACTGGCATCAGCCTGTCTGGAATCAGAAGACGCCAAGACCGGCGGTCAGCTTGTATTCGGGATGCGGGGCAACAACACGGTGAACAACCCAAGCAGTGGCAGGAAAGAGCACAGCCAGTAAACGAACTCAATTCCGTGCGCGTCGGCAAGGGTGCCCAGAAGAGCAGCGCCCAATCCACCAGCGCCGAACGCAAAGCCGAAAAACAGGCCTCCGATCATGCCCACCCTTCCGGGCACCAATTGCTGGGCAAACACCACGATGGCCGGGAATGCGGACGCGAAGATGAAGCCGATCGCGACGCTGAGGACGCAGGTCCAGAATAAGTCTGCGTAGGGAAGCAGCAACGCGAACGGGATGACTCCAAGGATCGAGAACCAGATGACGAAGCGCGCGCCGAAGCGGTCACCGATGGGACCGCCGAGAAACGTGCCCAGCGCGGCGGCGCCCAGGAAGAGGAACAGCATCAGCTGCGATTCCTGCGTCCCCATGGAAAAGCGCTCGATAACGTAGAAGGTGAAATAGCTGGCTATGCTGGCCATGTAGATGTTCTTGGTGGCGGTCAGCAGCACCAGGATGGCGAGGGTCGAAAGGACCGTTCCGCGCGGCAGTGGCAGGGTGCGGCTGACGGCCGGCTGGCCGATGCTCTCCCGGTGGTGAGCGCTGTACCACCGTCCGACCCAGGCCAAAACCACGACGCCGCACATTGCGAGCGCCGACAGCCAGGCCACGCTATGCTGACCCAGCGGCAGCACGATGAACGCGGCGAGCAGCGGGCCGATGGCCGTACCGATGTTGCCGCCGACCTGGAAGAGCGACTGCGCAAGACCGTGCCGGCCGCCGGATGCCAATCGCGCAACGCGGGATGCTTCCGGATGGAATACGGCCGACCCCAGCCCGATCAGCCCGGAAGCCAGCACGAGAAGCGCGAAGCTATTGGCGTTCCCCAGCAGGATCAGGCCGAAAAATGTACTGCCCATGCCGACGGGCAATGAAAATGGCATCGGCCAGCGGTCGGTCACGGTGCCGACGATGGGCTGCAGCAGCGAGGCCGTCACTTGAAAAGTCAGCGTGAGCAGGCCGATCTGGACGAAATCGAGAGCGTAGTTTTCCTTGAAGATCGGGTAGAGCGACGCCAGCAGGGATTGCATGATGTCGTTGAGCATATGACCCAGGCTGACGGCGATGACAATGGAGAGCGTCGTTTTGCCGAAGCCAATCGAAGTCGTAGACGAAGCAATTGTCATTCACACCTGAGCAGCGATTGCGGCGTCGCATATCAAACAGCGCCAGCCGATGCGCCTATTCGATCCCCCCGTCCCCTCTGCGCGTTGCAAATCCTCGCCCAGCCCTTGAAGGCCTTGCCTCGGGCGACGCGAAGCTGACACGGCCGACCACCTGTTTCCCAGTACACCAACATCAGTTCGCAATGGTTGATAGACGCCCGCACATGGAAAAAGCCGGCCACCCACCAAAATCGCGCCGGAAATTGGCTCTCAGCTAGGCGAACTTGAGAAGGCTGAGATTGCCAACGATCCGGCGGGCCCATTTTTGACGTGGTGGTCGCGATTGTAAAGGTGCAATCAGGCGTCGTCTTTTGATCACGCAGGAACAGAAGGCAGAAGCTGCCATCGAGAGTGCATAGGAGTTATGCCGCATGGACGGCTGGCATCCCGAAGGCTGAGCGATGCGTCGACATTTCGGGCGTGGCGGCGAAGGTTGTTGGAGTGATAAGCTCCGCAATACAGCAGCGCGGAATTGAGAAGAAAAAGCTTAGGGAGGAATAATAGTGAGGCCAAAAATTCTGCTGGCGGCCCTGGCCATTTTCAGCCTGATTGTTTCAACGGCCACGGCGCAGACCCTGCGTTTCGGTCATGCCAACTCGCCGGGCGAGATCGCTCATGACCTGTTCAACGAATTCGCCGACCGCGTCGGCAAGCGCACCGACGGCAAAGTCACCATCCGCGTCTTCCCCTCCGAGCAGCTCGGCAAGGAGGCCGATCTCATTCAGCAGATCAAGACCGGGGCGCTTGATATCTCTGCCCCGTCCATGCCGGTCATGTCCTCGCTGGTTCCAGCCATGGAGATGGCCAGCGCGCCTTTCCTCTGGCGCGATTGGAAGGAGGCCGAAGCCGTCATTCGCGGCCCGGCCTTCGACCCGTTATTCGCTGAACTGCGCGACAAGCACAACATCGTGCCCCTCAGCCGCATCTTCTATTGGGGCTGGCGCAACTTCACCTTCACGGAGCGGGAGGTGCGAAAGCCGGAGGACATGGCGGGCCTGAAGATCCGCGTGCCGGAAAGCCCGATCTGGGTCGAGATGATCCGCGCCTTCGGGGCGGCCCCCACGCCGATCCCTTTCGGCGAGGTCTACACCGCCCTGCAGCAGAAGACAGTAGACGGCCAGGAAAATCCGATCCCGACGATCTACTCCCGCAAATTCTACGAGGTGCAGGGCGTGCTGACGATGTCGCGGCACATGCTTCAGAACAACACCATGATGATCAACAAGGCCTCGCTGGAGCGGCTCTCGCCCGAGCATCAGAAGATGCTGATGGAGGAGGCCGCCGCGGTCTCGGCCAAGAACAGCGAGCTGCAGCAGGGCCGCGAGCAGAGCCTGCTCGAGGAGATCCGGAAGTCCGGCCGCATCAAGGTGATCGACGATCCGGACCGCGCTGCTTTTCAGGCCAAGATCGAGGCCGCCTATGGCCGGCTGGAGGCGCGCTGGGGTCCGGAGAACCTTGGCCGGCTGCGGGCCGAGATCGCCAAAGTCCGCGGTGGCTGACGCGCGATGGCTGCCGCAATGTTGAGGTGGCTGGATGACAGGCTCGGACGCGTCGAGGATGCTTTCCTTGCCATGTCGCACGGCGTGATCGCCGGCCTCGTCGTTGCGGCCGTGTTCTTCCGCTATGTGCTCAATGATCCGCTGATCTGGACAGAGGAGATCGTCGTCCTCCTGTTCACCTGGATGCTCTTCGTCGGACTCGCGAGCGCCTTTCGCCAGCGAATGCATATCCGCATCGACGTGCTGCTGCTGATGCTGCCGCGACCGGCCCGCGCCTTGCTTGGTGCGCTCGCAACACTGGCGACGCTCGTGACGCTGGCCGGTCTCGCCTGGTTCGGCACGGAGCAGGCGATCCTCCTGGCCACCACTGAAACGCCGATGCTGCGCATCTCGGCGGCCTGGGGCGTATCGGCTCTGCCGGCAGGGGCCGTGCTCTCGGTCATTCATGTCCTGCGCCACGCGGTCGATCACGGCCTGGCCGAGACGCTCTGGCCATCCGATCTCGTGGCGGGGCATGAGGGGAGCGTGACATGACGCTCCTCCTCGTGGTGTTCGCCGGTCTGCTGATCGTCGGCACGCCGATTGCGATAGCGCATGATCGCGTCGGCGGGGCTGGTGATCTGGCTGGAAGGCATTCCGCTCACCATCGTCGCCCAGCGCGTCTATGCCGGGCTGCAATCCTTCCCGCTGCTCGCCATCCCGCTTTTCATCCTCGCCGGCTCTCTCATGAACGAGACTGGCATCAGCGAGCGGCTGTTCGGCTTTACCCGGGCGCTGGTCGGCCATATCCGCGGCGGGCTGGCGCAGACGGCCATCGTCGGCAATGTCTTCCTCTCCGGCATCTCCGGCTCCTCGCTCGCCGACTGCGCTGCGACCACGCGCGTGCTGGTGCCGCCGCTCGTCGAGAGTGGCTATGGCCGGGGTTTCGCCGCCGCGCTCACCGCCAGCTCGGCGACGCTAGGGCCGATCATCCCGCCCTCGATCCTGATGGTGCTCTACGCCTGGCAGGCGAATGTCTCGCTGGGCGCGCTGTTCATAGCCGGCATCCTGCCCGGGATCGTCATGGCCGTGACGATGATGACCGTCATCGCAGTCCTTGCCCGGTTGCGCGGCTACCCTACCTCGGGTGCCTTCTCCGGCGCGGCGCTGTGGGCCGAGTTCAAGCGCGCCTTATGGGCGCTGCTCATGCCGGTGCTGATCATTGCTCGGCTTTCGGCTCGGTATCTTCACCGCGACGGAGATCGCCGGCGTCGCGGCCCTCTATTCCGCCATGGTCGGCCTTTTCATCTATCGAACGCTGAGCCTGCGCCAGATCCCGGCCATCCTGCTGGGCACCGCGCGCGAGACCGCGGTCATCCTTATCATCGTCGGTGCGGCGGCGCCGTTCAGCTGGATACTCGGCATCGAGCAGGCGCCGCAGCTGGTGGTGGCGGCCGTGCGCTCCGTGGCAGACGACCCCTGGACGATCCTGCTCATCCTGAACCTCGCCCTGCTCGTGGCGGGCATGTTCATGGAAACCATCGCCATCATGATCATCCTGGTGCCGATCCTGATCCCGCTGCTGATCGTGGCGCAGATCGACCTCGTGCATTTCGGCATCATGCTGCTGGTGAACCTGACCATCGGCCAACTCACCCCGCCCGTCGGCGTGCTGCTCTTCGTCAGCATGACCATCGCGAAGGTCAGCCTCGACGCAGATCATTCGGGAGATCTGGCCATTTCTGATCGCCCTCATCGCCGCGCTCGGCCTCATCACCTATCTGCCGTCGCTCAGCCTGTGGCTGCCGAGCGTCATCGGCCCGTGAGCCTCTGGAGGAACCCGCTATGGCCCGCATCACCGAGGTGGAGATCGTCGAGTTCTCCTTCACCGCCCGCAATCTCGGCATGGCCGCGGAGAACGCCCAGGCGGTCTACAATATCGGCTACAAGCCGAACTCCTCGCTGGAGCTGACGAAATATGCCGTGGTCATCCGCACCGATGACGGCGCGGAGGGGCAGTACGTCACCCATTGGGGCGGCACCCGCGCCACGATGGCGCAGACCGTCTCGCTGGCGCCGAACCTGCTTGGCCGCGACCCCGACCAGCGGGAGCTGATCTGGAACGAGATGAAGCGCGAGCTTCGCCAGCATGACGGCATGGGCATTGGCCCGATCGATATCACGCTCTGGGATTTGGCGGGCAAGCGGTTCGGCGCGTCCGTGTCGCAGCTGCTCGGCGGCTTCCGCAGCCGGCTGAAGGCCTACGCCTCGACCTATCACGGTGACCGTTTCGGCGGCCTTTCATCGCCTCAGGCTTTCGCCGAATTTGCGGAACAGTGCTACGCGCTCGGCTATCGCGCCTACAAGGTCCATGGCTGGCATGAAGGCGACGCTCGCGAGGAAGCCGCGAATGTGCTTCACGTCGCCAAAGCCGTCGGCGACCGCATGACTTCTGATGCTCGACCCCGCCAACGAGCTGCGCACCTTCGCCGACGCGCTCTATGTCGGCCGCGCCTGCGATGAGGGCAACTACTTTTGGTACGAAGATCCGATGCGTGATTGCGGCGTCTCGGCCTTTGCGCACAAGAAGCTGCGCGCGATGCTGAGGACGCCGATCCTGCAAACGGAATATCTGCGCGGTTTCGAGCCCAAGGCCGATTTCCTGATAGCGGGCGGCACCGACATGCTACGCTCCGACCCGGAATACGATCTCGGCATCACTGGGGCGATGAAGATCGCGCATCTCGCCGAAGCCTTCGGCGTCGACGTTGAGATCCATGCGTGTGGCCCCGCGCACCGTCATTGCATGGCCGCGACGCGCAACACCAATTTCTACGAGGTGGCACTGGTCGGCCCGGACTGTCCGAATGCTGTGCCGCCAGTCTATACCTGCGGCTATTCCGACCAGATCGACTGCGTTGACGAGAACGGCACCGTCCCTGTGCCGACCGGACCGGGACTGGGCGTCTCCTATGACTGGCATTACATCCGCGCCCATGAGACAGCGCGCCAGGTCTTCAAAGGGTAATCTACGACTTAGATTGCACGAGCCCAAAAGCTCCGGGACAGCAGGCGAAGGCCACCGCAGTTCGTAAGTGCGGATGTTGCGGCGAATGGTGGGAACGGTGCCGGAATCGCGCCGAGAAGATTCGCACCAAGCTCGGCAAGCCGGGTTTCGTCACTCCTGACGAAGCAGAAGACTTTCCGGACAAGCCGAAATGGATGCGTTGGCGAACCTATGACCGGCTTAGGACCGAGGATGATCGGCTGATGGAAATGTACGGAGGCGGCTTTGGCATGATGGTGGCCAAATTTATGGATCGGTGGGGAGGCAGAGGTTCGGCAAAGGGGTGATCGAGCAGCTGAGTTGCGGTGATTTCCTGTCGCTGGATGCGGCCGACAATGGGACGGCCGAGCCCGGGTGGGCGAGTGGAGGCGAGACAGCTCATCGCTCGATTTTTCTCCGTCTCCAGCCGAGCCGAACAAAGGAGAGTTTCGCCTGAAACTGCCCCTCGAACTTTGTGGCCCGCGACGGAGAGGTTGGGCCGAACAGGCCCCCAATCCGAGCGACCGCGAGACGATCCTAAGCGAGGCGCGCCGATGGATGCATGCCGCTTCCGGTATCGAGCGGCGCGTTGACAACGACTGGGAGCTCGCGTGCGCCGATCTAAGGACGAAGCTCCATTGATCGCCCCGTAACGCGGTCTCCATAGAGATCGAAGTTAGCGCGGCACGGCGCGCGGCGTGTACCGCGCGCTGTTTTCGTTGTGCGAAGGCTACTTCTTCGCCAGGCCCAGCGACTTCAACGTCTTGCCATTGTCCTGGTTGTCGGTCTTCATGAACTCCGCGAACTTCGCCGAATCCGCGTAGACCACATCGAAGCCGCGCTTGTTCATGAATTCCTGAAACTCTGCGCTGTCCCAGACCTTCTTGATCGCGGTCTCGTATTGCGTGGCGATCTCCTTCGGAAGGCCCTTCGGGGCCGCGAAGCCGCGCCATACGCCCTTGTGCCACTGCTTGCCGAGCGCCTCCTCGACCGTCGGTACGTCCGGGAAGTTCGCGGCGCGCTTCGGCGACATGAATACGAGACTGCGGATGCGTCCCGCCTTGATCAGCGCCTCAGCCTCCGGCATCGACGCCGACACGAAATCAATGCCGCCTGCGGCCAGATCGGTCAGTGCCGTCGCGGCACCGGTCGCCGGCACCCAGCGGATCGAATTCGGCGCAATGCCCTCAAGCTCCATCAGGCCCGCGAGCGCCGCGTGCCAGCTCCCGCCCTGCCCCGAGCCCGACGCCGTGACCTTGTTCGGGTTCGCCTTGATGTGCGCGAAGAGGTCCTTCGCGGTCTTGTGCGGCGAGTCCGTCTTCACGAAGAGGCCCGCGAGATCCTGATTGACCAGCGCGAGCGGCGTGTAGCCCTCCCAGGTGAGATCGGTGAGGCCGACCCAGTGCATCTGGTTGATCTCGAGCGTGATGAGCCCGAACGTGTAGCCGTCGGGCGCGGCGGTCGCGATCGCCGTATGGCCGACCACTCCGGAACCGCCGGTGCGATTGACGACGTTCACCGGCTGCTTGAAATCGCGCTCGAGCATCATGGCGACTTGCCGCGCGACCAAATCCGTGCCGCCGCCCGCGGCCCACGGCACGATCAGCGTGATCGGCCGCTCCGGAAACGCGGCCTGTGCTGGCACGAGCGCCGCGCACGCGAGCGAGGCCGCCGCGGCGAACAGAGTTGTGATATGGCGAAACATAAATCCTCCCTAACGATTTACTTGTTGCGCGCGGCTCAACACCGCGGCGCGCGCTTTTGCGCTGTTCGCATTCCGGGCGCCCGGCGGTATCCTGTCAAGGCTATGTATTCGCGCTTTTTGCAAAGGCGCCAACCGGAAATAGAAAACATGAAGGTCTTCATCACGGGTGCGACCGGCTACATCGGTGGATCGGTGGCAACCAAGCTTCTCCAGCGCGGCGACACGGTGCTCGGCCTCGCGCGCTCCGACGACGCGGCCGCCAGCTTGAAAAAGCGCGGCATCGAGCCCGTAGCGGGCGAAATTAACACCTACACGCCGATCGTCGACGTGGCGAAGCGCGTCGATGCCGTGATCAACGCGGCGAATTCGGACAACGCGTTCGTTGTCCACGCCCTGCTCGACGGGCTGAAGGGGAGTGGGAAGACGCTGATCCAGACGAGCGGGTCGAGCGTGGTCGGCAAGTACGACGACGGCGAGAAGAGCGACGACACGTTCGACGAGGACTCAGCCTTCACACCGCAGCCCGAGAAATCGATGCGTGTCGCGATCGACAATCAGCTGCTCGCGCGCACCGACATTCGCGGCATCGTGATCCGCCCGACGCTGATCTACGGCCGCGGCATCGGCGTGCCCGGCGTCAGCGTGCAACTGCCGAAGCTGATCGATGTGGCGAAGAAGCATGGCGTGCCGCGCCACGTTGGCCCCGGCCGCAACATTTGGGGCCACGTGCACATCTCGGATGTCGCGGATCTGTTTTTGCTCGCACTCGACAAGGCCAAGCCGGGCTCGAACTTCTACGCCGAGAACGGCGAGGCTTCGTTCAAGCAGGTCACACAATCCATCGGCCGCATGCTCGGCCTCGGCGACACCTCGAAGGATTGGCCGATCGGCGAAGCCGTCGAAGCTTTGGGCCCGGGCGCCTACTTGAGCTTCGGCTCAAACAGCCGCGTGCGCGGGAAGCGCTCGCGCGAACTCGGATGGATGCCGAAGGGCGGCACGCTGTTCGATGAGATCGAGAAGGGGGTTTACAAGGAGGTGTATGGGAAAAAGTGAGTCACCGAGTCGAGCGAGCTATCCAAGGTCAGCTCAAGCTGCGCTACGAGCATATCGGCCGATTCCGAGACAACCAAGCAAGTCTGGCTGTCGAAAGCGACCTCGCATTGCGAGCGGTTCGTCGGTGATTGTACGACAAACGCAATGCGATCTGGCGTTCAGGTGAAATGATCCGGTCCGTGGGACAGGCGATGCGCGCAAGCGGCCGGCGGACATCGTCGCGCGCAAAGCAGGATGGAGAGTGTGCGCTCGAGCGGCCCCCGACTTACACCGAGGCAGAGGCCGGAATCACCGGCAATCCGGCCGCCGGAGGCATCGCTTAATCAGTGAGCTTGCTCGGTGCTGTAGCGGCAGCTCGCGCCTCAAATCAGACACACTGACGATGATACCGCTCGCAGGCAACTTATCGCCGCTCATTTCAACACGGGCGCGGAGTTACGGGACCCGGACGCCCCGCAGACCGGCTTCAGCGATGGCCTTTTGCACCGTACCGTCCGACCGGATTCGGTTGACGAACTCATCTATAGTGGGAAGCGACGAGGCGGCCCGCTTGCGCACTCCGATTGCCATTTGCACGACGTTGAAGCGTCCGGGCAGCACGCGTGCCCCCGGCAAAGCGTCCGCGATAAGATGGGCGAGGTGTAGATTCTCGCCGTAAACGTCAGCCTTTCCTGTCGCCAGCGCCTCACGCGCCGGTTCGAACCCACCGGGAACTGGGACGATCTCCGCATTCTTGATGACACGCCTCAGCACTGTAAGCGGTGCGCTTCCTTGCGCGACCGCGATCTTTATGCCGGCGCGATCGACTTCCTCGGCGTTGGTCGGCACTGCGCCAGCGCGAGCGACATATCCGTTGTCAACTTCCATGAATGTCACGCTAAACGCGAGATGCTCTGCGCGAGAGGGATCGCGCGCAGCGAGCCCAATGTCCCAGTCATCGGTTGCGAGGCTTTCATTGTAACCTGCGGGGTTGTCGTAGGGCTTAAGCTCGATTGGCATGTCGAGATACGCAGCGAGCGCGCGGGCAACGGCGACGGAAACCCCGCCGAGAGTGCCGTCGGTGCGGCGGGTCACCAGGACGGGATTGGAAGCGATAAGAGCGGCGCGCAGTTTGCCAGTCGGACACAACGTAGCGGCAGTCGATGGAGCTTGTGCTCGTGCTCTGGTCTGCGTCCACGCTGCTGCAAATGTTGTAATGGCGGCGGTGACCGTTTCTCTTCGTGTCCACACGGCGCATCTCCAGCGTACCGACTATTCGCCACTGTACATAGGTCGTGCCGGCACTACCATCTCTGATGTAGATAGTTGCGTTTCAGCAGAGGCCGGAATCACCGCACTTTCCCCCCTCAAAGCTCGATTGACCACCGGAGGGTTTTAGCCTCACGCCTACCGTTGCCTCGGCACGCTTAAAGTGCGGTTGCTTAACTCCAGGTGTCGGGCACGTTCCTATAGAGCGTTCATGGTCGCGGCTGCGACGAGAAGCCAAAAAAGCTCTGCATGATGAGTGGACCCACACCCGAGGACACCGTTCCCCAAGACATCGTTAAGCCAGCGAATATTGCGCGAGAAGTCGCGGATGCGATTGCAACCGGCGCGCAGATCACACCATTCTCAATGCGCGGCGCGCCGCTTGAACTCGACGCAGCGTATCGGAGCGTCGTCGACCTCAGGGCGCTACGCGGTGGGCGCGTGATCGGCCGTAAGATCGGCTTCACCAATCGAGGGATATGGGCGCGCTACGGTGTTTCGTCGCCGATGTGGGGAGACGTGCTTGCCGACACCTACGCCGATCTCGCTGAAAAAGGCCAGTCGGTTACGCTGTTGGGCTTGGCCGAGCCGCGCCTCGAGCCTGAAATCGCGCTCGTACTCGCGAAGGCGCCGCACGCCGATATGGACTTCGCTGAGCTTGCTGACTGCGTCGGCTGGATCGCGCCGGCATTCGAGATCGTCCAATCAATCTATCCGGGTTGGCAGTTTGACATCACCGACTGCATCGTCGCGGGCGCGCTGCACGGTCGCCTCCTGCTAGGCCCACGCGTTTCAGCGCAATCGCTCGACCTCGAACAGCTACCAGACATCACAGTCACGCTTTGCAAAAATGGCGAGATGGTCGAAGACGGCGTCGGCGCCAACGCATTGGACGGCCCAATTCACGCACTTGCGCATTTGGTCGCCCTTCTCGAAACCGATCCGCTGAAATCCGCCCCTCGCTCCAGGCGAGATTGTCTCGACGGGCACGCTGACCGACGCTTGGCCGATCGCGCCAGGCGAGACTTGGTCTGCCCGGTACCGGGGGGTGCTCGAGCTCGAAATTTCGATACGCATCGACTGAAGCGTGCATGCCGAGCGCATCTCCGAAGCGGAAAGGGAGATAATGGACAATTTCGGAATTCACCGTGACTCGAAAGGTTCGGGCTGGGGTGCCCGCAACGATATGAGGCGGCGCGTCGCCAATGCTCGCTACCCGCGACGACCCCAATTTATCATAAGCAAACTCGTCGCCGAGGTCGGCTCGGAGGCGTAAACGGCCGCGCATCCCACGGTGCCGGCAGCGGCTGGCTTTGGCTCAAAGCTGGCATACAAGCTAGACGCGATTTCGCGGGCGAGAGTCCATTTGTCGCGCAATATAGACGCTCTTACCGGCCCACCTCAGCGGCGCGCGAGAGCAGGACATCGTTCACGAGCTGCGCGGCAAGGGCGTTACGCTCCGCGCGACTGAGCAGCCGATCGACACCAGCACGCCGGCAGGCAAGGCCTTTCTCGACATGCTAGCCTTATTTGCCGAGTTCGAGACCGCGATCCGGAAAGAACGCCAGCTTGAGGGGATCGCCAAGGCCAAGGCGAATGGCGTCTATAAGGGCCGGAAGCCAAGCATTGACCCGGAGCAGGTTCGAGCTATGCGCGATGCCGGAAAGGTCGCCCTCGGCGATCGCACGCGAGCTGAACATCGCGCGCTCCAACATTTATCGGGTACTGGTTAGCAGCGGGTACGTGCAGTCATCGCGCATTTAAAGGCTGGTCCGAATGGCAATTCGGCGGGAAGGTGCGATCTATGCGCTTCGCATTACGATGTAGTTCCTGTGCAGGGCATAGGCTCTTGTCCAGGATGACGCCACCCAGCTAGCTACCATTACATCCGCCGGTCCAAGCAACTTCAGGAAACTGATGACCCCGGACACCACAATTTGCGATTGGGCGGCGTCAATAACAACGAGGACCTTCATTGTCTTCCTCCATCGACATGAACGTTCCCTGGCAGATGGCCCCCTGTTTCGGAGCCCCTTGTAGGGGCATCCGGATGCCATCCCAATATAATAAGCATCGCAAAGAAACCGATGAAATAAGCAATGGCGACGTGCCAGCCATGCCGTAGCCAAAGCCCAACGGACTTGGCCTCCGGATACATATTCGACAGTGCCACTCCTGCCGAAGAGCCAAACCAAATCATTGAACCGCCGAAGCCTACGGCATAGGCAAGATATCCCCAATCGTAGCCGCCTTGCTTGATGGCCAATGCGGTTAGCGGGATGTTATCGAAGACCGAGGAGACAAAGCCCAGGCCAAGCGCCGTTTGCCATGATGCTGCGGGAAGCTCTTCAACCGGCATCATCGAGGCGCAGGTGACGAGGGCGAGGAGAAAAATCGTCCCCTGAAACGTCTCCGGCATGATTTCCCAATCGGGTCGGCGAATAAGCGCGGTGACGAGAATCGCCGCCCATACCGCCAGCCCGATCACCGGCCACTCATCCAAAAGTGCTGGAAATCTCAGATTTGCTGTAACATTTGCGGCGATCGCGGCTACCAGAATCACCGCGACAATGAAAACGCGCACCCATTCGACGCGCAGGCCTGAAGGCGCATGCTTGACGATTGGCGAGTATCGGTGCTGCTGCAGTGATGCCGGTATACCGAAGATCGCTATGGCGACGGCCGCCCCGACAAAAGCTTCGAGCACGCTCAACGGACTGATGCCGGCGATCCACATCATCGTAGTGGTCGTATCGCCGACGACGCTGCCGGCGCCGCCTGCATTCGAGGCCGCGACGATAGCTGCCAGATAGCCGATGTGTACCCTGCCGCGAAACACGTGGCGGGCAATGGTGCCCCCGATCAGGGCCGCGGCTATATTGTCGAGGAAACTGGAAAGAACGGCGATCATTGCCAGCAGCGCCCATGCGCCCCTCCAGTCGTCGGGCAGAAAGCGCGGCATCTCATCGGGGATGCAGCTCTTCTCGAAGTGCCGCGACAGTAGGGCAAAACCCATGAGCAGGGCGAACAGATTGGCCAGAATGACCCATTCGTGTGCCATGTGAACAGCCAGGCCTTCGAGACCAGGGCCTGTCTTGAACCCTGTAAAGGCGAGTTTGTACGCGGTGATTGCCGCGAGGCCCGTAAGCGCGACCCTCAGCGTGTGGTGATGAAACAGCGCTACTCCAAGGAGTGTCAGGGCAAAGAGAATGAAATCGACAGGAATGCCAGCCACGTAAAGTAGATTGGTGGCCGCACCCGACTGTGCTGCGGCGGGTGTTGACATCAGCATCAGCGCCAGTAAACCGGGAAGTCCTTCCCGACCGGGGATCGTATTGCGCACAATCAGGAACATGCATGGCAAACTTTGCAAGCGAGGACCCAACGCAAACATTGATTCGAGATTACGCGGAGCGAAGCGAGCAGAATGCGAGGAGCGTCGGCAGCACGCTAATCTTACCGAAAATTGTATTTTTGCCAATCGCATATCTAGGGGACCCTGATTAGGGCAACCTACTACCTTGGGTTCCGTCGGACGTGCCGCGCCCAGTCAGAACCTCTTGGTAAGCGCCATCAATCTTGTGGGAGATCTCTGCCGTCGCGATCGCCAACTCATAGCGGCTGTCCCGGAAACCGGGTCTGCGCGACGCCTCGACGATTTGCTCTACCACTTTGCGGAATACAGCATCGCCAGGCGCAAAGGATATCGCACGCTCGACCTGGACTTCGAGCGCCGCAGCCTGCCCACGAGGGTCATGCGCGTGCACGATGACGTCGTCGAGCGGCCTGCTTTTAGCTGCCATTTGATATTCAACACGGGGTCAATTATCGTTCCAGGCAGGCCGCGCGGCTCAGTGCCCGTCAACATTGACAATAGAGACTGCGCGCCGACTTGCCCCTCGAAATGAGGTCCCGCCGGTCCGCTTGCTGCGGGGCTTGTCGCAGTAGCCTTCAATTTCCGCCTCAATCCGCCTTAGCGGTACACACCAGGAGCTTTGGCTCGTCTTGCCTATAGCTGCTACTTCCAGCCGGGTTCGTCCTGTGTGGTAACGCCAATCGCGAACCTGGCAAAAGGCCACTAGTATTAATGGTTTATGAATAAGTCCTGGCGGAGAGGGAGGGATTCGAACCCTCGATACGCTTGCGCGTATTCCGGTTTTCGAGACCGGCCTATTCAACCACTCTAGCACCTCTCCAGAGCGCCCTTATTATCGCGTCGGGGAAGGCACTGCAAGCGGGCACCTAAACCGTTGGACGCATATTCGCCAATTGCACGGATGGCGGATAAAGTTCGTTCAACGCCACGGAGCAGCCGTTCGCCTGCACGATGCGGCAGTGGTAACGCTTCAACGCGCGCGGATGCGGCACACCGCAGGAATGCGCGATCACGCCCACATCCTTGCGCATCTTATCGACGAAGCTGGCGACCCGGACGGCCTTATCGGCCGGATTGAGGCCGCGCTGCAGGCGCAAATCATGCGTCGTGATCCCCGTCGGGCAGGTATTCTTGTTGCATTTCATCGATTGGATGCAGCCGAGCGCGAACATGAAGCCGCGCGCCGAGACGACGGCATCGGCGCCGGCGCAATAGGCCCAGGCGACCTCGGCCGGGGTGATCAGCTTGCCGGATGCAAAGATCTTGATCCGGTCCCGCAGGCCAAAGCGAGCGAAAATATCGACCACCATGGGTAGGGCCTCGCGGATGGTGAGGCCGACATTGTCCATCAGCGGCATGGGCGCCGCCCCGGTGCCCCCATCGCCCGAATCGATGGCGATGAAGTCCGGCGCGCTTTCGAGCCCCCGCCGGTGAATCTCCTCGCTCATTGTCTCAAGCCAGCCATAGGCGCCGATGACGCATTTGATGCCGACCGGCTTTTCCGCGATGGTTCTGATGCGGTCGATGGCGGTCAACAGGTCGGGGACGGAATCGATTTCCGGATGCCGGTTGGGCGAAATCGAGTCGATATAAGGAGGGATGCCGCGTATGGCGGCGATTTCGGGCGTGACCTTTGCGGCCGGGAGAATGCCGCCCTTGCCGGGTTTTGCACCCTGACTGAGCTTGAGCTCGATCATCCGGACCCGCTCATGCCCGGCAATCGCCCGCAAGCGTTCCGCGCTAAGCGACCCGTCATCGCCTCGCACACCATATTTCGCGGTGCCGATCTGGAAGACGATGTCGGCGCCGCCTTCGAGGTGAAACGGCGAAAGCCCGCCCTCGCCAGTATTGAGCCAGCAGCCCGCACGCGCCGCGCCGTTCGAGAGGGCCCGGACAGCCGGCTTGGAGATAGCGCCGAAGCTCATGCCGGAGATGTTGATGATCGAGGTGAAGTTGTATGGATTGGGCGTATGAGGGCCGACCCTTACAGCGGGCGGCTGTGTGGCGTCTCCGTCCAGCGTTGGAAATGGGCAATTCACGAAAATGACGGTCCCGACCGGCGTCAGATTGCGTGTCGAGCCGAAGGCGGAGGTGTTGTCCAGTCCCGACGAAGACCGGTAGACCCAGTCGCGCTCGGCGCGGTTGAAAGGCAGTTCCTCGCGATCGAGGGCAAAGAAATATTGGCGGAAGAACGTGCCCAGAGCTGTGAAAATCGAGCGGAAATGCCCGATGACCGGATAGTTGCGCCGGACGGCGTCGCTGGTCTGCACGCTGTCGGCGATGAAAACCACGATTAGCAGAAGAACGAAGAGACCGACGGCGAAGACGAACAAGGTGGAAAGGAATTGCAGCCCGTCCATAGCAAATCGGCCGACGATGCTCACGGTTTTGCTCCGGTTTGTTTGTGATGATGCTCGTCGTCTTCGCACTCTTGGGGGTAGCCAGAGCGCGTTACAAGGGTCTTAGCCACGTTAACATGGCAAAGTTCACGCAAGTGTAACAATTGCGGGTACGGCGCGCCGATCGATCCAGCACAGCGCGGCTGGATCGCGAGAGCGGCAGGGACGGAAACGGCGGCGATTACGCCGCCTTCGCGGAACCGATGCGCGGATCGAGCTCGCCCTTGGCATAGCGTTTGGCCATGTCGGCGAGCGGGATGACCTTGATCTTGCCGGCGTTACCGGCCGTGCCGAACTGCTCGAAGCGCTCCTTGCAGATCTTCTGCATGCCGGCGATGGCGGGCTTGAGATATTTGCGCGGGTCGAACTCGCCCTTGTTGGTGAACAGCACCTTGCGGATTTCGGCCGTCGCGGCAAGGCGCAGATCGGTGTCGATATTCACCTTGCGCACGCCGTGCTTGATGCCGCGCACGATCTCCTCTGCCGGCACGCCATAGGTCTCGCGGATCTCGCCGCCATGGGCATTGATCTCCTCCAGCAAGTCCTGCGGCACCGAGGAGGAGCCATGCATCACGATATGCGTGTTCGGCAGCTTCGCGTGGATCTTCTCGATCACATCCATGGCGAGCACGTCGCCGGTCGGCTTGCGGGTGAACTTATAGGCGCCATGCGAGGTGCCGATGGCGACGGCGAGCGCGTCGACCTTGGTCTCGGCGACGAATTTGGCCGCCTCGTCGGGGTCGGTGACGAGCATGTCGTGGGAGAGCTTGCCCTCGAAGCCGTGGCCGTCTTCCGCCTCGCCCATGCCGCTCTCCAGCGAGCCGAGCACGCCGAGTTCGCCCTCGACCGACACGCCGACCAGATGCGCCATGTCCACGACCTGCTTGGTCACGCCGGCATTGTATTCGTAGTCGCCGGGGGTTTTGGCGTCCTCCTTGAGCGAGCCGTCCATCATCACCGAGGTGAAGCCGTGCTGGATCGCCGAAAGGCAGGTGGCGGCGTTGTTGCCGTGGTCCTGGTGCAGGCAGAGCGGGATATTCGGATAGATGACCTCCAGCGCTTCCATCATCTTGGCCAGCATGAAGTCATTGCGCGTAAGCGCGTGCGCCACGGCTCGCTTGGATGATCACCGGCGAATCCGTCTGCTTGGCGGCCTCCATGATGGCAAGGCCCTGCTCCATATTGTTGATGTTGAAGGCGGGCACGCCATAGCCATGTTCTGCGGCGTGGTCCAAAAGCTGCCTGAGGGTAATGCGTGCCAAGATTGCGTCTCCTTATTGAGCGGCGGCCCGGTTCTGCGCCAGCGCGATGACACCTGGAAGGTCGCGGCCTTCGAGCCACTCCAGGAATGCGCCTCCGGCCGTTGATACATAGGTGAAACTTTCAGTTACGCCAGCGCTATTCAGCGCCGCCACGGTGTCGCCTCCCCCGGCGACCGATACGAGCTGTCCGGCCTTGGTGCGGTCGGCCGCGATTTTGGCCAGCGCGAACGTGCCTGCGCCGAAGGGCGGGGTCTCGAAAGCGCCGACCGGGCCGTTCCATAGCAAAGTCTTGGCGCTCTTGATGCGTTCCGCGAAATCGGCGACGGATTTTGGGCCCGATGTCGAGGATCATCCCATCATCGGGAATATCGCTGACGGGGTGGACCACATGCGGGGCGTTGGGGGCGAATTCCTTGGCCACCACAGCGTCGGTCGGCAGCACGATCCGGCAGCCGGTTTCAGCCGCCCGCGACATGATCTCTTCCACCGTCTCGGCGAAGCGAGGCTCGCAAAGCGACTTGCCGACGGAATAGCCCTGCGCGTGCAGGAAGGTGTTCGCCATGCCGCCGCCGATGATCAGCATATCCACCTTCGGCTGCGAGGTTGGTCAGCAGCGGGATTTTCGTCGAAACCTTTGCGCCGCCGACAATGGCCGCCACCGGCCGCTTGGGCAGTTCGAGCACCAGCTTGAACGCCTCCAACTCCGCCAGCATCTGCGGGTCCGGCGAAAGCGGGAAGGGCGTGCGCGATGCCGAACGACCGAGGCGTGGGCGCGGTGGGAAACCGAGAACGCATCATTGACGAAGATGTCGCCAAGTGCGGCCAGGTCGGCGATCAGGCCGGCATCGTTGGCTTCTTCGCCGGGATGAAACCGTAAATTCTCCAGGACGACGATATTCCCCGGCTGCAGGGCAGCCACCGCGCTGTGCGCTATCGGTCCCGTGCTTTCCTCGACAAAGCGGACGCTCTTGCCCCCCATCATGGCGCCAAGCGTCTCCGCCACCGGACGGAGCGAATATTGTCGCATCCCTGCGCCCATCCGGCCGGCCGAGATGGGAGAGGATGATCACCTTGGCGCCACGCTCCGAGAGGATGTTCAGCGTCGGCAACAAGCGCTCGATGCGCGTTGCATCACCGACGCGGCCATTGGCCAGCGGCACATTGAGATCGGCGCGCACAATGACGCGTTTGCCTGCCACATCCACATCGTCAATGCCTTTATAACTCTGATCGGAAATGATCGTCGCCATCGCTGCCTTCCAATTCTGTTCAAGCTTGTGAAAGACGATATGGGCCTTGGCACAAGGGAGAGGCGAGTGTTCGGGAAGCTTCCATAAGTCTGAATGGACCAGCTTTTATACTACTAAAGTCATGTCCTATTTTAAATGGGTTGACCAGATGAAATAGGGTCGCGCCCCGTTCCTTTATGCTCAGCGGTGTCGGGGTTGTGCAATGTGCTGAAAAGCCACGAATTCTCGCATCCGTCACCTGGATGCGGTTACAGGGATTCGTCGGGTCGTCCCCGCGATTTGGATGCCGTGACACCGGCGGGGAGGTTGTAAGGCCGTGGCGGACGGCCCGTCTCTGTTCACGGCGCCCGTCTCTGTTCACGGCGCCCGTCTGCGCCCGTCTGTTCACGGCGAAGGTGCGGGAACCGCACCTGAACCATCGAACGAGGCACCGGGCGCGAACAGCCAGGAGCAGCCGAGGGGCGATCCTCCGAATTGCGTGCAGCCCGGCATCGCCGGCAGCGTTTCCAAAACGGTGCCTGTCACCGCTGGGTCGGCCCAACCGTCTTCCGCTGCGGCGGCGCCGAGAACGAGTTGCTCGCCATCCATCCTATGGGTCGCCATTCGAGTTCGATTGCAGTTCTTCTCGCGTCAGCCAGTGGATGCTCGTGTTAGGCGTCGCCAGCATCAATGGCATGATTTCCTTTCTGATCCCCATTTCAACGAAATACTTTTCGTAGCTGGCGTAGGCTTTATTCGGGGCCGTCGTCTGGTGCTGCGATATGACTTTCTCAGAGATCAATTTCCTTTTGTATTTAACCGAGCCGTCGGAGGTGCGATACGGCGTCATCCTGTAGGTCTGCAAGACCTTCGTTTGGATCAGTGCGCCTCTGTGCACGCCGACAAAGGCTGGCGCGCCGACGAAGCGTCGCGTGCCCGCCGCAAGAATGAACGCACAGGACGACGCGCATACTGAAAAGCCTGTATCCGGCAAGCCCCGCAGCGGCTCTTTGCCCTCTTTCTTGCGGCAGGCGGCGGCCTCCGGGGCGCAAGGGGTGAAAACCGTTTTTGCCACCCCCACGTCAAACCCTTTGCCTCGCAGGAGACGGCCTATCGCCAATGCCGCATCGGCGTGCCCCCCGCCCGAATGGATCAAGACCGGCAGATTGCGCTTGCCGAGTTCACCCAGGACCTTCTTGAATCGCCCGAGCGAACCAGCGTCGATCCGTCCCTGCGCCGCGATCCATTCAGCACAGTTTGGCTCGCATCCGTCTTGCGCACTCCTGACGACGTAAACCCGCATCGAAGGCTCGACCGGGACGGCCGCTTTCTTAGCCGGCGCCTTGCCCGCGGCAGCGGAGGCGCCCGCCAAGACCAAGACCGATGCAATCACCGCAAAGGCTTTGGCGATCAATAATCCTCTCGGGGTGGTCATCGTCCAACTCCACACATGCTGACCAAGATGATTTTCGGCAGCCGCCATGCGAGCGGCTGTCCGTCTCTCTGCCTGGCGGCCTCAAGCAGCGATCCTGCATGGCTGCTCCTGGCAGCCATCTACAGCCGTGCCCAATTATAGGGTATCACCGTAGATCTCGGTAAGATGGCTTCGGCACAATTTTTGAGAGACATGCTTCGTGGATCACCTACCGATTTTTCTCGATATTCGCGGCAAGACCGTCGTCGTCACGGGGGGCGGGGCCCTGGCGGCCCGCCGGGTCGAACGCGCGCTGAGCGCCGGCGGCAGGGTGAAACTCTTCGCTGAAGAATTATCCGAGGAATTCCGGCCGTTCGAAGGGAACGATGCGTTCGCCGTTTTCGCGCGCGCTCCTGAAGCCGCCGATCTCCAAGGCGCCATCCTTGCCTACGGGGCCGAGGAGGATTTCGACCGTGACAAGCGTCTGCGCGATCTCGCCAAGGCGGCGGGCGTGCTCGCCAACGTCGCCGACACCATGGAGCTCTGCGACTTCATTACCCCCGCGATCCTCGACCGTTCTCCGATCGTCGCCGCGATTTCGTCCTCGGGCGCCTCGCCGATCCTCGCCCGGATTATCAAGGCGGAGCTTGAGAGCGCTATTCCGGCGACCTTCGGCGAGCTCTCCAGTTTCCTGGGACGCTTCCGCGCCGAGGTCGCCAAGCGGATCAGCGACGGGCTGCGCCGCCGCCGCTTCTGGGAGGACATTTCGGAAAGCATCGTCGGCGAGCGGGTGATGGCGGGTGACATCGCCGGTGCCGAAGCCGCGCTTCGGGAAAAGCTGGCCCTGCTCGACGATGCGGCCGGAGGCAAGGCCGTCGGCGAGGTTTATCTGGTCGGCACTGGCCCCGGCGATCCCGACCTGCTCACCTTCCGCGCTCTACGGCTGATGCAGCGAGCCGATGTTGTGCTGTATGACCGGCTGATCGGCCCGCGCATCCTGGACCTCGTCCGGCGCGACGCGACACGCATCTATGTCGGCAAGCAGCCCGACGACCACACACTGGCGCAAGTGGACATTACGCAAATGCTCGTGCGGCTGGCGAAGGAAGGGCAGCGCGTGCTGCGCCTCAAGGGCGGCGACCCGTTCATTTTCGGGCGCGGTGGGGAGGAAATCGACGAGATTGCCCGGCATGGCATCGCGTTCCAAGTCGTGCCCGGCATCACCGCTGCCGCCGGCTGCGCCGCCTATGCCGGTATTCCGCTGACGCATCGGGATCACGCTCAAACCTGCGTCTTCGTCACCGGCCATAGCAAGGACGGCAAGGTCGACCTCAATTGGGAGGCGCTGATCCAGCCCCGCCAGACGGTCGCGATCTATATGGGTCTTGCCACTATCGACCGGGTCATGGCCGAGTTCATCAGCCATGGCGCGTCGCCCGAGCTGCCCGTCGCGGTGATCGACAACGGCACCCGCAAACGGCAGCGTGTCGTGACCGGGACCTTGGGGGATATCGCCGGCAAGACGGCCGCGGCCGGGCTGAAAGGGCCCTCGATCATCATCGTCGGCACGGTCGTCACCTTGCGGGACCGGCTCGCCTGGTTCGAGCCGAATACCGAAACGCACGCCGGCTGAGGACCGCCGGCCGGGCTTCAACGGTCGCGCAATGGCCGCCCATATAGCTCCAGACGGTGGCCTACCAGCTCGTAACCCAATTCGCGGGCGACCCGCTCCTGGAGCTTTTCGATTTCCTCATTCTTGAATTCGATCACCTTGCCGGTTTCGGTGTCGATGAGGTGATCGTGATGCTCGCTCTTGACCCGTTCATAACGCGCCCGGCCGGTGTCGCCGAAATCATGCCGGTCGATAATGCCGGCATTCTCGAAAAGCCTGACCGTCCGATAGACGGTGGAGAGGGAAATCCGGTCGTCGACCTGGTGCGCGCGGTGATACACCTCCTCGACGTCCGGGTGGTCGGTCGCAGCCGAGAGCACACGCGCGATGATGCTGCGCTGCACCGTCATGCGCATGCCCCTGTCGGCGCAGAGCAGTTCAATTTTCGAAAGCTGTTCGTTGGGCTTTGTCATCGCGCTTCGCGCAAGTCGAGGCTTCAGTTGCGGCGACGATAAGTTGCTTCTGCGCCTATGTCCAGACGGCCGCCATATAATCGGACGTTCTCAACCGTAAGTCACAGACAAGGCAGGCCGGGTCCACGCGCGGGTTAGCCGCGGGCTAAAGCCCCCGGAGAGCTCGCTTCATGATGACCGCATCTTCCGGGCCGTCCGGCGTGTCGTAATAGCCCTTACGCAGTCCTTCGGAGACAAAGCCGTGCCGCTCGTAAAGCGCGCGCGCGGCTTCGTTGTTGACGCCGACTTCCAGGAAAATGACCGTCGCCCCGAGATCCGCGACATTTTCCATCATGCGTGTCAGCAGCGCGGATGCTACGCCCCGCCGCCGCAGCGCGCAGTCCGATCCCAAAGTGAGGATTTCCGCTTCGTCGGCGGTGATGCTGACGATCACAAAGCCCGCCAGTCTGGGGCCTATCCAGGCGAGCAAGCCTGGATAGGCCGACATATCCGCATAGCGCCTGAAATCTTCGGCCTTCCACGGCCGCGGAAAACAGCGGCCGTGCAGCGCCGCAAGCGCCTTGGCGTCCTTCGCGACAAACGGCGCGAGCTTCAGCGCGCCTTCTTCAGCCGGCGCGCGCAAGGCTTTTGTCCGCTTGGGGCTTGGCATCCGGCGCACGCAGATAGAGTGGCGCCACCTGTCGGCGTTGGGGCGGTCTGTTCATGGCAATAGCCGCAAGGTCGCGTGCTTCGGGCAGGAGATCGGCGAAGCCGGCGTGCAATTGGCGGTCCTGGCGAGCCGCTTCGAGCACAATTGCCGCCGCGCCGCTGCCCACGACCATGCCAACGCCCGCTAAAAGCGCATCGACGGCCGGGGACAGTCCGCATAATGCTGGATCGGACAAGGGCTCGCCTTCCGCGGTGAAGCTCTGCACGTAGAATTCCTCCCGCCTCGCATCATGCGCGACCATGAATCCGCTTGCCCGCTCGGAGGCACTCGATCGCCTGATAAGCCCGCGCGCCATGACCTCCAGGCTGGTTGCCGCGACCACGGGCAGCTTGGCGGCGAGGGCGAAGCCCCTCGCGGCCGCCACGCCTGCGCGCACGCCGGTAAAGGTGCCCGGCCCGACCGTCACCGCGATCTTCGTCAGGTCGCCGAACCCGCAACCCGCCTCGGCCATTACCGCTTCGATCATGGGGAACAGCGCCTCGGCATGTCCGCGCTCCATGCGCTCGAAGCGCTGGATAGGTAAGGCGGCGCCTTCGCGTAGGATCACGGCGGAACATGCCGCCATGCTTGTATCAAATGCAAGTATCGTCATGAGGTGCAATCTAGAGCATTTCCCGGCGACATGGATATGGGTTTGCTTCCGCGAAAATGCAGTCAAATCATGGACCGCGATAATCCGCCTCAGATGCCATCTTGCCCAAAGCTAAGGTGAGGTAAGCCCGGGATCAATGCCGATTTGTCGCCATGACCGATCGAGTGGAGAAAATGGATTTCACTTGGCGATCGGAGAAAATACTCGGCATCGATCGATGAGTGTCCGACCTGTTCCCCCCGGTACAGCGGGAGCCGCCTCCCTAAGGCAGTATGGCGCGGACAATATTGGGCGGGTTCGATCCGAACTGGATGAAGTTAATGGTGGCTTCATCTTCCTCGCGTTGGGCTTGGTCGCCGCGTTCGAGGTCGGCTTTCTTGGCGGCGTCATCGCTGCCAACTATTCGGAGACCGGAAACTTCTGGGGCGATATCTGATCAGTGATGATCCCGAGCCCAAAAGCCGCAGTTCGATGTTGCGGCTTTTTGCCGATTGGACAATCCCGTCCGTGCCGCCTCCGCAAGAGATTGAGGGGCGGTGTGGGCCGGTGTGTTGAGGCATGGGGAGACCATCCGGAGCCGCCCCGGCTTCAGCGCCAGGCGGCGCCTTGCGCGGGCCTGCCGCTCACCTGCTCAAGATAGTCGGTCAGATAATGCTCGGGATTGACCCGCTGCGACAGGCCTTCGTCATAGGCGACACCCACACCGTCGGCGACTTTGGGCACGAAGACCTGGCTTCGGGCATATCCCGATGAGCCGCCTCTCTCGATCATCGTCGCGTAGTTGCTGCCGTCGATCTGGATGACATAGTCAAATCCGGTTCCCGCCGGCACCTTCTTCGCTTTGAAGATCTTCCAGTTCCAATCGTGATTGATCCCGGAATATTGCAGCAGATATTCCTCATCGTCGGTTTTGCCGATGCTAAGGATCGAGAGCGTCAGTCCTTCGCCGCCGCGGTAAACCTTGCCATAGCGCGCGACGGCCGGCCGCTCGGTTTCCGCCGCGTGCGCACTCGGCGCAAAGCCCGCAAAGACCAAAACAGTCAGTACCAGCGTGATCGGCTTCATCACCATCCCTCAGAACTCGGACGATACGTGTGCAACGCAAGGAAGAGATAGGATTATGTTTCAAATACGGCGCGGAAACTGCGCCGGTCTTGGGGAATGTTTGCGGGCTTGGGCAGGGATGGGGTGCCCGTCTCCGCCACGCGAAGACACGCATTTTGGGGTCGAGAGCCTGATAGGCTTAGGTTTGCATCGCTTACCCTACACTCAGTATCCCCGCGAAGGCGGGACCCAGTAAACTATTGATTTCGTTTGAATACTGAGTCCCCGCCTTCGCGGGGATTACGAGAGGGGTATCCACCTGATCCGATCATGCTTTAGTGGGCAAGCACCGCGAGCAAGAGCAGCGCCACGATGTTGGTGATCTTGATCATCGGGTTCACCGCCGGGCCGGCCGTGTCCTTGTACGGGTCGCCGACCGTATCGCCGGTCACCGCCGCCTTGTGCGCTTCGGAGCCCTTGCCGCCATAATGGCCGTCCTCGATATATTTCTTCGCATTGTCCCAGGCGCCGCCGCCCGCCGTCATCGAGATGGCGACGAACAGGCCCGTCACGATCACGCCGAGCAGCATGGCGCCGACCGCCGAGAATGCCGCCGATTTGTCCGCCACCCAGTTGATGACCAGGAACACCATGATCGGCGACAGAACCGGCAAAAGCGAAGGCACGATCATTTCCTTGATCGCTGCTTTGGTCAGCATGTCGACGGCGGCGCCATAATCGGGCTTATCCGTGCCTTTCATGATGCCTGGCTTGGCCTTGAACTGCCGCCGCACTTCCTCGACGATCGATCCGGCCGCGCGCCCGACCGCCGTCATGCCCATCGAGGCGAAAAGATATGGCAGCATGCCGCCGAAGAACAGGCCGACGACGACATAGGGGTTGGACAGCGAGAAGTCGAGCTGCACGCCCTGGAAGTAGGGGAACTCCTGCGCATGGGCGACGAAGTGCTTCAGGTCTTCTGTATACGCCGCGAACAGCACGAGCGCGCCAAGACCGGCCGAGCCGATGGCATAACCCTTGGTGACCGCCTTCGTCGTATTGCCGACCGCGTCCAGCGCATCCGTGGTCTTGCGGACGTTTTCGGGCAGGTTGGCCATTTCGGCGATGCCGCCGGCATTGTCCGTCACCGGCCCGAAAGCGTCCAGCGCCACGACGAAACCCGCCAGCGCCAGCATCGTCGTCACCGCGATGGCGATGCCGAACAGGCCCGCGAGGCTGTAGGTGATGATGATGCCGGCAATGATCACCAGCGCCGGCGCCGCAGTCGCCTCCATCGAAATCGCCAGGCCTTGGATCACGTTGGTGCCGTGTCCTGTCTGCGAGGCGGCAGCAATGGAGTTGACCGGGCGGTAGCCGGTGCCGGTGTAATATTCGGTGATGATGATGATCAGCGTCGTCACCGCAAGACCCGTCACGCCGCAATAGAACAGGTCGAGGCCGGTGAAGGTCACGCCGGTCGCGGTAAGCTGGGTATCCATGCCGATGAGGTAGCTGGTGATCGGATAGAGCGCGATGAGCGACAGGATGCCTGTCGCGATGAAGCCTTTATAGAGCGCGCCCATGATGTTCTGGCTGGCGCCGAGGCGGACGAAGAACGTGCCGACGATCGAGGTGATCACGCATGCGCCGCCGATGGCGAGCGGATAAAGCAGCGCCGCTTCCAGGATGGGCTGGCCGGCGAAATAGATCGTGCACAGCACCATGGTGGCGACGACGGTCACCACATAGGTCTCGAACAGGTCGGCCGCCATGCCGGCGCAGTCACCGACATTGTCGCCGACATTGTCGGCGATCGTCGCGGGATTGCGCGGGTCGTCCTCGGGAATGCCTGCCTCGACCTTGCCGACGAGATCGCCGCCGACGTCAGCGCCCTTGGTGAAAATACCGCCGCCGAGACGGGCGAAGATCGAGATCAGCGAGGCGCCGAACCCGAGCGCGACGAGCGCGTCGACCACCACGCGGTCGGACGGCGCGAAGCCGGCGATCTGCGTCAGAATGGCGTAATAGATGGCAACCGCAAGCAGCGCCAGCCCCGCGACCAGCATCCCGGTCACGGCGCCGGCCTTGAAGGCGATGGCAAGACCGGCCGCGAGGCCTTGCGTCGACGCTTGTGTCGTGCGCACATTCGCGCGCACCGACACATGCATGCCGATAAACCCCGCCGCGCCCGACAGCACCGCGCCGATTAGGAAGCCGATGGCGACCGTAATCGAGAGCAGGAAGGCGATGAGCACGAAAATGACGGCGCCGGCAATCGCGATGGTGGTGTATTGCCGTGTCAGGTAGGCCTGCGCGCCTTCCTGAATAGCGGCGGCGATCTCCTGCATCCGTGCATTCCCGGCATCCGCCGCCATCACGGACCTTATGGCCCACACGCCATAGACAATCGACAGACCGCCACAGGCGATGATTGCCCAAATCAAATTGTTCATATTGAAAGTCCCCTCGGTATAGTCGGGCGGGAGGCGGTACGCGTCTTATTGTTACTCGCGTACAACCCGTAGCGCTTTGGCTCCATTGAGCGCCCAATGTTTTCCTGAACGTCCTGGCCTGCATGGGCGGAAGCGGGGCCGGCCCATGGAATGCCGCGCGGACAATAGGAAAAACAGGGAGATTCCGCAAGGAAACCCTACGGTTTATTCTGTTATCTACCGGGGGGATTGCGCCGGAGTGTTTTTCAGCGAACGGAATGCCGGTTCCGCGATCGCATGAATGCGCACAGCGCGGCGAATGCGTGCAGCGACGTTATTGCAATGACGCCTACATCGCCAAATGGTCGTAGCCGGGGCGGGCGAAATTCATGGCGTGGCCGTCCGGAGCCGACGACTGCCAGACCGCCCCCCGGCTGGCCGATCTCGCCGATGCGGCTGACGCGGATGCCGGCGGCCTTCGCCGCCGCCTCGAACGGCTGCGCTTCGTCGGCGCGGATCGCAGCGAGGATTTCGTAATCGTCTCCGCCGGTGAGTACGCGCTCGAAGGTGCTGGCATCGCCGGAGACAAAGATTTGCGCGGCAGGCGAAAGCGGCACATGCCGTGCCTCGATGCGGCCCCCGGCTCCGGACGCCTCGGCATATTCGCTTGCAATCGATGACGAGGCCATCGGAGATATCCATGGCCGCCGAGGCATGCGCCAGGAGGGCATCTCGAAGGCCCAATCGCGGTTCGGGCCGCAAATAGCGGCCGATGAGTTGCCGGCGCGCGGCTTCATCCAGCGCCCAGCCCTGCATATCGGCGTCACCTCGCCGCAATTTCAGACCCAGCGCGGCGTCGCCAATCGTGCCGGTCGACATAGAGGAGATCGCCCTGCCGTGCCCCGCCGCGACGGATCATCCGGCCGCTCGGGACGCTGCCGAACGCGGTGATGGCGATCATCAGCGGGCCGGCGGGCGAGACCGTGGTGTCGCCGCCGCACAGGGCGATACCGAACGTTTCCTGCGCCTCCCGCAAGCCTTCGGCGAAGTCGGCTAGCCACTCTTCCCGCCATCCGCGCGGCAGGGCCAGAGCCAGGCTGTAGGCCAGCGGCTGTGCGGCCTTCGCGGCCAGATCGGAGACATTTACCGCCAGCGATTTATACGCGATATCTCCTGGGGTGTCGTCGGGGAGAAAGTGAACGCCGGCGATGAGCGCGTCGGTGGTGACGACCAGTTCCGTGCCGTTAGGCGGGGCAATAACCGCCGCGTCGTCACGGAGCGCGAAAGCGCCAGGGAAGTTCTGCGATAAAGGCGCGAAATACCTGGCGATCAGCCCGTCTTCATTTGATCCCGCCCGTTGGTCCGCCTCAGCCATGCGCCGGACTTGGAAACTCCGCCGCCCGAGCCTCGCGCGCGACGGAATCGAGGATGCCGTTCACCACGCGCGGCTCATCACCGCCGAAGAAGGCGTGAGCGACGTCCAGATATTCGTTGATGATGACCTTGGCCGGAATGTCGGGGCGCTGATGCAGTTCATAGGTCCCAGCACGCAGGATCGCCCGCAGGATGCTGTCGATGCGCGCCAGACGCCAGCCCTTGGCGAGATGACGGGCGATCAGCGGATCGACGTCAAGCTGCGCGCGCACGACGCCCAGCACCAAATCCCTGAAGAAAGGCTCGTCGGCTTGATCGTAATAGGCGCCGTCCACTTCATGGCCGAAACGATGCTGCGTGAATTGGGCGATGACCGCGGCGGCGTCGGTCTGGGTCAGATCCATTTGGTAAAGCGCCTGCACGGCGGCGATCCTTGCGGTGCCGCGAGACGCAAACGCTCTGCCCCCGCCCTCAGGGTGGGGCGGTGTCATTCAGATTGGAAGCCATGGCATTCCATGAACACATCGATGAGGCGCAAGCAAGCCTGGGCCGCGTCCGCTCCCTTATTTCCTTCGTTTATGGATGCTCTTTCCCACGCCTGTGTCGTGTTTTCGACAGTCAGGATACCATTGCCTACGGGCACGCCGCTCGCGGTGGCGATGTCGAGCAGCGACCGGGCGGACTCATTCGCCACGATATCGTAATGCGAGGTTTCTCCCCGGATCACGCAGCCAAGCGCAACGGCGCCATGATAGCGCCAGCGGGTCGCCCCGAACGGCGCGAGCCCCGCCCGCACCACGAACGCCAAGGCTTGCGGAATTTCGAGCGCCCCCGGCACCGAGATACGGTGAACGGAGGCATTGGCCGCGTCGAGCGCGGCAAGCGCGCCCTTCGCCAGCTCATCGGAGATGTCCTGATAGAAACGACCTTCGATGAGCAGCACGCAAGGACGGGAACGAGGCATATGTCCTACTCGATTGGGCGGCGTCCGACGATCTTCAGGCCATAACCTTCAAGGCCAATGATTTTCGGCAGCGGTGAATTCGAAAGAAGCTCCATCTCATGCACGCCAAGATCAAGTAAAATCTGCGCACCGATACCGTAATCGATCAGCCGTCCGGTTCCGTCGCCCTTGCCGCCTTCGACCGCACCGCGAAGTTTGGCCGATACGGATGAGGCTTGCGCTTCCCGCAGGAGAACGAAAATACCACGTTCCTCGTGTGCCAGAGTGCGCAATGCGCGTTCGATCAGCGAACTGCGTCCGGCCGCCCCGGCAAAGCCAAGCGTATCCTCAAGTATGTTGAAGGCGTGCATCCGCACCGGTACCGGACCGGGTGCGCCGATGTCGCCTTTGACGAGCGCGATATGCTCCTGGCCGTCCGCGGTGTTCTGATAGATCTTCAGATCGAATTCGGCGCCGTAGAGGTCGTCAATATGCTTCTGCTCGACGACGCGCACGAGGCTGTCATATTTGCGGCGATAGGCGATGAGGTCGGCGATGGTGCCGATCTTGAGCCCATGGAATTGCGCGAAGGCCATCAGATCCGGCATGCGCGCCATGGTGCCGTCGTCGTTCATGATCTCGCAGATGACGCCCGCCGGGTAGAGGCCCGCGAGCCGGGCGATGTCCACCGCCGTTTCGGTATGCCCGGCGCGGACCAGAACGCCGCCTTCGCGCGCAACCAGCGGAAAGACATGGCCGGGCGAGACGATGTCGCGCGCGCCTTTCGCGGGGTCGATCGCCATGGCGATCGTGTGGGCGCGGTCATGCGCGGAGATGCCCGTGGTAATGCCTTCGCGCGCCTCGATGGAGACGGTGAAATTGGTCGAGTGGCGCGACTGGTTGGAGCGCGCCATCAATTCCAGATGCAGTTCGGCGGCCCGATCCTGCGTCAGCGCAAGGCAGATCAGCCCGCGCCCATACCTTGCCATGAAATTGATCGCTTCGGGCGTCGCCATCTGCGCCGGAATGACGAGATCGCCCTCATTCTCGCGGTCCTCGGCATCGACCAGGATGAACATCCGGCCCGCGCGCGCATCGTCCAGAATGTCCTCGATATCGGCAAGCTGGCCGAAATGCCGGGGTTTTTCCGCAAATGTCATCAGCCGGCGCTCCTATGCTCATGCAGCCGCGCAACATAACGCGCCATGAGATCAACCTCCAGATTGAGCCGCGCACCTGCGCGTTTTTGCCCCCATGTGGTGACCTCAAGCGTATGCGGAATGATGTTCACCGTGAAGCGGTTATGCACGACATTGTTGACGGTTAGCGACGTGCCGTCGAGCGCCACCGACCCTTTTTGCGCGATCAGGGGCGCGAGGTGTTCAGGGCTGGCGATTTCGAAGCGCACCGATGTGCCGTCAGGCACGGCGCTGAGAATGTCCGCGACGCCGTCCACATGACCCGCCACCATATGGCCGCCCAGCTCGTCGCCCAGTCTCAGCGAACGCTCCAGATTGATGCGCCGTCCGGGCCGCCAATCGCCCAGCGTCGTATGGGCGAAGGTTTCATTGGACGCTTCGACCTCGAACATGCTCCGGCCTTGCTCCGGCGCTCTCGATGCGGGTGACCGTGAGGCAGCATCCATCGCAGGCGATCGATGCGCCGATGGCGATCGAAGCGGCGTCGTAGGCGCAGGCGATGCGGAATTTGCCGCCCTCCACCGCCCT
The DNA here is from genome assembly GCA_963731855.1 of uncultured Alphaproteobacteria bacterium. Taxonomy (GTDB): domain Bacteria; phylum Pseudomonadota; class Alphaproteobacteria; order Rhizobiales; family Rhodomicrobiaceae; genus R-RK-3. The sequence goes on from CAVSXH010000017.1 coordinate 327,869, forward strand.
GACTTCGCCGATATCGGTGATGATGCCGGTAAACATGTCAGCCTGGCCAAATTTTCGCGCGGCGAAAGACCGTCATCATGTCGACGCCGACGGGAGTTTGCTGAGAGAGGCGGTATTTCGCCGATTCGGAAAGGGCGCTAAGGCCGACGGGCTGAATGCGCGGACCCTCGATCGGTGTCCGACTCTGCAACAGGACGGCTTCATCGACCAAATCCGCCCGGAGAAAGCTCGCCGCGACCGATGGCCCGCCTTCGACGAGCAGCCGGGTGATGCCGCGTTCCGCGAGTGTGCGGGCGACAGCGCGGATATCCAGCCCGCCATTGTCCGCCATCGTCCCGGCCGCGAGGCATTCGACACCGAGCGCGCCGAGCCTGGACACATTTTCCACCGGAGCATAGAGGGCGTGAACCACCCAGACCGGCGCCCTCTCCAGATTGCGGAGCATCTTTGCCTCAGCCGGAAGATCGGCGTTCCGCGACAGCACGATTCGCACCGGCGACCGGCTCTCCAAACCCGGCAGACGGCAAGTGAGATCGGGATCGTCGGCAAGAACGGTGCCTCGGCCAACCAGGATCGCGTCCGCCTCGGCACGCAATAGATGACCACGCGCGCGCGCCACTTCGCCCGTCGCCCAGACAGGGGCGCCGTCGCCCGCCGGCACCATCCCGTCCGCATCCAGTGCAAGCTTGAGCTGTACGAAAGGCCGCCCCCTGGTGATCCGCAGCTCGTGGCCGAGCGCCAGCCAGCGCGCTTGGGCCGTCAAAGGTCCTTCTGATACCGAAACGCCGTGTGCGCGCAGCCTGGTAAGGCCGGCGCCCGCGACGCGAGGGTCGGGATCGACGACGCCGTAAACCACCCGCGCTATGCCGGCCGCGATCACGGCGTCCGAACAGGGCGGCGTGCGTCCCCAATGTGCGCAAGGTTCCAGCGTGGCATAAAGGGTCGCGCCGCGCGTTGCGTCGCCTGCCTCGGTGAGTGCGTTGACCTCAGCATGAGGACGCCCGCCCGGGCTGGTCCAGCCGCAGCTTATGATGCGCCCGCTGGACGGCTCGACGATGACCGCGCCAACGGACGGATTGGGCCAGCAGCGGCCGAGCCCGCGCTTACCAAGCGCGATGGCAAGCGCCATGTTGGCTGTGTCCTGAAGGCTCGATGGCAGGCTGCGCTTGGGCTCAGCTGCGCGAGACCTAACGCCGCTCATTGCCGCCGACGCCGGAGGGCGCCATCTTTTCGTCCGGCGCGGCCGGCCGGTTGGGCGCGTTGCCGGCGGCGATCTCACCGAGAACGGTTTCGAAATCCCGCGCTTCCCGGAAATTCTTGTAGACGGAGGCAAAGCGCACATAGGCCACGGGATCCAGCTTGCGCAGATCCTCCATGACGAGTTCGCCGATCAGATGGGACGGGACTTCGCTTTCGCCCTGGCTTTCGAGCTTGCGCACGATGGTGCTCACCATCCGGTCGATATGGTCCTGCTCGACCGGCCGCTTGCGCAGCGCGATCTGCACCGAGCGGGTGAGCTTGTCGCGGTCGAACGGCACGCGCCGCCCGCTGCGTTTCATCACGGTGAGGTCGCGCAGCTGCACGCGCTCGAACGTCGTGAAGCGTTCGCCGCATTCGGTGCAATAGCGCCGGCGTCTGATCGCGGTGTTATCTTCCGTCGGCCGCGAATCCTTGACCTGTGTGTCGATTTCGCTGCAATGGGGACACCGCATTCGAGGGCCTCACAAGCTCATGGTGAGCGCTATTGATGATAGATGGGGTGCCGCTCGCAAAGGTCGATGGCCTCACGCTTCACGCGTTCCTCGATCTGACCATTGCCGCTATCGCCATTCGACACCAGCCCGTCAAGCACTTCGGAGATCATCCGGCCGACCTGCCTGAATTCCGCCTGCCCGAAGCCGCGTGTCGTACCCGCGGGAGAACCAAGCCTGATCCCCGACGTAACGAACGGCTTTTGTTCATCGAATGGAACCGCGTTCTTGTTGCAGGTGATGTTCGCACGGCTCAGAGCAGCCTCGGCAGCCTTGCCGGTCAGCCCCTTTGGGCGCAAATCCGCGAGCAGCACATGCGTGTCGGTCCCGCCCGTCACGAGGCCGTATCCGGCAGAGATGATAGCCTCGCCCATCGCCTTGGCGTTTGCAACCACGTTTTGCGCGTATTGCGTGAAGGACGGCTGAAGCGCTTCCCCGAAGGCAACCGCCTTGGCGGCAATGATGTGCATCAGCGGTCCGCCCTGCAGGCCGGGGAAAATCGCGGAATTGATGCGCTTGGCGATATCGCCGTCATTGGTGAGGATCAATCCGCCGCGAGGCCCGCGCAAGGTCTTGTGCGTCGTGGTGGTCACCACATGGGCGTGTCGAAGCGGGCTCGGATGCACTCCGGCCGCGACCAGCCCCGCGAAATGCGCCATGTCGACCATGAAATAGGCGCCGACGCTCTCGGCGATCTCGCGGAACTTGGCGAAATCGATGGTGCGCGGATAGGCGGACCCCCCGGCGATGATGATGCGGGGCTTGTGTTCGCGCGCCAACGCCGCGACCTCGTCGAAATCGATCAGGCAGTCGTCCCGCCGCACGCCATATTGCACGGGTTTGAACCATTTGCCGGACAGGTTCGGCGCCGCGCCATGGGTGAGATGTCCGCCCGCGTCCAGGCTCATGCCGAGAATCGTATCGCCCGGCTGGGCAAGCGCCAGGAACACACCCTGATTGGCCTGCGAGCCGGAATGCGGCTGCACATTGGCGAAGCCACAGCCGAATAGCCGCTTGGCGCGATCGATCGCCAGGTTTTCGGCGACGTCGACATACTGGCAGCCGCCGTAATAGCGCCTACCCGGATACCCTTCCGCATATTTATTCGTCAGGACCGTGCCCGCCGCTTCGAGAACCGCGCGGGAAACGATGTTTTCGGAGGCGATCAGCTCGATTTCGTTCTGCTGCCGCTTAAGCTCGTTCGCGACGGCGCCATAAAGCTCGGGATCGCTTTCCGCGAGGGATTTGGAGAAAAACCCATCATCGTGCGGCGTGGCCGCCAGGGCGTTCGATCCTGTCATAAAGCAGTCCCGTATAGAAGGTGGCCCACGCGTCAAGCCGAGGGTCCAGCAGGTTTTCTGTTCGGTCGTCAAGCAGGCTTACTACACCAAATGGACGAGCGCACCCGGATACAATACGGTCTTCAGTCCTATCATACCCGCGACATAATTGGCATTTTTCGTCACTTTTTGCCGGTTTTTCCGCCGGCCGCTTTCAATCCCGCGCCGCCGCTTCCAAATGAGCATAAACGCCAGCCCCAAGCTTGAACTGCCGACCCCGCTACCCCCATAGTAGCACGAAGCGGCAAACGGACGAATCGAGACCATCATGACACTCGCCCCCGGTACGATCTCCCACGGCTTTGAGCTTCAGCGCGAGACGCGCGTTGACGAGATCGACAGCATCGCCCGCCTTTACCGGCATCGGAAGACCGGCGCCGAGCTGCTCTCCGTGATCGGCGACGACGAGAACAAGGTGTTCGGCGTCACCTTCCGCACACCGCCCTCGGACAGCTCCGGCGTCGCCCATATCCTCGAACATTCGGTGCTGTGCGGTTCGCGCAAATATCCGGTGAAAGAGCCGTTCGTCGAAATGATCAAAGGCTCGCTGAACACCTTCCTCAACGCCATGACCTATCCGGACAAGACCGTCTATCCGGTCGCGAGCCTCAATCTGCAGGACTTCTACAATCTGGTCGATGTCTATCTCGACGCCGTCTTCCATCCGCGTTTCACCCCGGAAATCCTGCAGCAGGAGGGCTGGCACTACGAGCTGGAAACCCCCGACGCCCCGCTGATCTACAAGGGTGTCGTCTTCAACGAGATGAAGGGCGCCTATTCCTCGCCGGACGACCGTGTATATCGGCTTTCACAGCAATCGCTCTTTCCGGACAACACCTATGGTGTCGATTCGGGCGGCGATCCGCGCGATATTCCGGACCTCGACTACGCAAAGTTCAAAGCCTTCCACGAGCGCTACTATCATCCGTCGAACGCCAAATTCTTCTTCTACGGCGACGACGATCCGGGGAAGCGCCTGGAACTGCTCGACGGCGTCCTGAGCGAGTTTTCCGCCATCGAGGCGGATTCGGACATCGCGCTGCAGCCACGCTTCAACGCGCCGCGGAAGATCGAGCACAGACTGGCGATGAACGCCGCCGAGCCGGGCACGAAGCAGGCCATGATCACCGTCAACTGGATGCTCGACGAGACCGACGACCTCGAGACCAATCTGGCGCTCGCGATCCTCAGCTATGCGATTGCGGGCACGCCGGCCTCGCCGCTGCGCAAGGCGCTGATCGACTCGGGCCTGGGCGACGACGTGATGGCGACCGGCTTGAGCAGCGGCATGAAGCAGCCCAAATTCGGCGCCGGCCTCAAGGGCATCGACGCCGCCGACGCGGACAAGGTCGAGACGCTGATCCTCGACACGCTGCAAAAGCTCGGCGAGGCGGGCATCGATCCCGCGACGGTCGAGGCGGCGGTCAACACCATCGAGTTCCGGCTGCGCGAGAACAACACCGGCTCGTTTCCGCGCGGCATTTCGGTGATGCTGCGCTCGCTGCAAACCTGGCTGTATGACCGCGACGCTGTCGCGCCGCTGGCATGGAACGCGCCGCTCGAAGGCATCAAGGGCCGTCTGGCCCAGGGAGAGCGCGTCTTCGAAACGCTGATACGCCGTCATCTGCTGGACAACCCGCATCGCACGACAGTGTTGTTCACCCCCGATCCGGAGCTGGCGGCCGAGGAAGCCGCCGAGGAGCGGGCAAGGCTGGACGCCGCGCGTGCCGCGATGAGCGAAGACGAAGTCCAGGCAGTCATCGAACAGACCCGCCTGCTGAAGCGCCTGCAGGAAGCGCCTGACACGGCCGAAGCGCTGGCGACTATGCCGATGCTCACCTTGAAGGACATTCCGGTCCGCGGCGCGCCGATCCCGATCGAGGTCGCCGATTTCGGCGGAACGCAGCTCGTCACCCATGATCTGCCGACCACCGGCGTCCTTTATTTCGATGCCGGCCTCGACATGCGCCGCCTGCCCGCCGATCTCCTGCCCTTCGCCAGCCTTTTCAGCCGGGCGCTGCTTGAAACCGGCACGGGGACCCAGGATTTCGTCGCCTTGTCGCAGCGCATCGGACGGACGACCGGCGGCATAAGCACGTCGAGCATGACCTCTGTCGTGCCGGGTGAGGCATCGAGCGCGGCCTGGCTTTTTCTCCGGGCAAAGGCGATGCCGGAAAAAGCAGCGGAGATGTTCTCGATCCTGCGCGACGTGCTGCTGACCGCGCGCCTCGACAACCGCGAGCGCATCGAACAGCTCGTCAACGAGGAGCGCGCCGCGATCGAAGCACGCCTGGTGCCGGGCGGCTCGTTCTTCGCCGGCCAGCGCTTGCGTTCCAACCTCAATGAAGCGGACTGGGCCGCCGAGCAGATGGACGGCCTCGCCCAGCTCGCGTTCCTGCGCCGGCTCGCCGCCGACATGAAAAGCGGTGCCGCCGACCCGGTCGCCGCGCTGGAGCGGATCAGGGACATTCTCGTCGACCGCCGGGCCATGGTCGCCAATATCACGGCGAGCGGCGCCGATCTGAAGCGCGTCGAGCCCGAGCTGGGCCGGTTCCTCGATGCGCTTCCGTCCGCAGGCACCGCCAAGCCGGACTGGCGGATGCAACAGCTTCCGCGCTTCGAGGGACTGACCATTTCGGCCAAGGTCAATTATGTCGCGAAAGGCGAGAGCCTGCCGAAGCTCGGCTACAATCCGGGCGGCGCGGCGATGGTGGCGAGCAACTGGCTGCGTGGGACGTGGCTTTGGGAGAAGGTTCGCGTTCAGGGCGGTGCTTACGGCTCGTTTACGGCGCTGGACCGGCGGTCGGGCGTCTTCACCTTTCTGTCCTATCGCGATCCCAATCTTCTGGAAACGATCGCCGCCTATGACGGAGCGGCGAGCTTCCTGCGCAAGGCGGCGGGAAACGCGACGGAACTGGAACGCAGTGTCATCGGTACCATCGGCCAGATCGATACCTATCGTTTGCCGGATGCGAAAGGCTTCGTGTCGCTGCAGCGGCATCTGCTCAGGGAGACGGAAGAGACGATCCAGGTGCTCCGTGACGAAGTGCTGACCACCGGTCCGGCCGAAATTCGCGCCTTCGCCGACGCGCTCGACGCGGTCGCCGCGCATGGCCGGACAGTGGTGCTGGGATCGGAAGAGGCGATCCTTGCCGCCAACGAAAAGCTGGATGACCGTTTCACGTTGACGAAGATCCAGTAGCCGCGAGAACCCGATCGCCTCGGTTGAGACGCATGCGTTCCTCGCCCGACGCGTCCTTTCTGGTGGGCCATCCTCGACGCCCCCCTCCTGGTGGTCCTCGCAGCCCCGCGTCATCGCCGAGGGGGATCCAGTATTCCACCGGTGATTCAATGGTTTACTGGATTCCGCTTGCGCGGGAATGACAAGGGCGCGGCGATGGCGACGTAGCGCGGCAAGTTCGAGCCCAATCCAGACCACCCACCGCCGCGTGTCGGAGAACATCGCAGCCCCACGCGTCATCCCCGCGAAGGCGGGGATCCAGTATTCCACCGGTGATCAATGGTTTACTTGATTTCCGCTTGCGCGGGAATGACAAGGGCGCGGCGATGGCGACGTAGCGGGGCAAGTTCGAGCCCAATCCAGACCACCCACCGCCGCGTGTCGGAGAACATTTTCTTTTCTGCCGAGGCAGTTCACCGGAACGGTTCATCTTCCAGCCGCAATATGGCACATAGCTTTTTCGGCGCCGCATTTCCCGGCGCTCGATCATGGGGGACGCTTCGATGCCATCTTTGTCCTGGCTGCGAATTCTGGCGATGGCCATCGCGGTCGCCGTTGTCTCCGGGACCGGAAAGGCCGGCGTGCTTGAGGACATCAAGTCCCGCGGCGCGCTTATGGTCGGCGTGAAGCCCGATTACCCGCCTTTCGGCTTTCGCGATTCCGCCGGCCAGATCATCGGCTTGGAAGTCGACCTGGCGCGCGACATCGCGGACCGGATCGGCGTGCCGCTGAAACTGATGTCCGTCGCTGCTTCCAGCCGGATGCAGTTTCTCCAGCAAGGCACCATCGACCTCATCATTGCGACCATGTCCGTCACTGATCTGCGCGCGAAGGAAGTCGGCCTCGTCGAGCCGCCGTACTACGCGAGCGGCGTTGCCGTTCTGGCCCGGAAAGGGGCAAATATCGGCTCGGCTGCCGATCTCAAGGGCAAGCCGCTCTGCGTCATCAAGGGTGCCTATTACACGGAAAAGCTGCTGGCGCTCGCCGGGGGCATCGATCCGCTCGAAGTCAAGACCTCCATCGAAGGCGAAAGCGCTCTGAGTGAAGGACGCTGCATCGCGCTCGCGGATGAGGATGTGCGGCTGCTGCAAAGAAAGCACTATCAGGGTGACAGGTGGGTGGACTACGCCGTGACGCCGGTCGATCTGGCTCCGCTCCCCTGGGCCATCGGCGTCCGATCGGAGGAAAAAGACGGCGCGCTGGGCAAGCTCGTATCCGCCGCCGTCACCGATTGGCATAAGAGCGGCAAGCTGCTGGAGCTTGAGAAAAAATGGCTCGGCGTGAACACGAAGTGGCTGCTGGACAAGCACGAGACGCTGAAATAACGGCGGCTGGGCCAGGAGCCGGTCCCGATGCGCGCCGGAAATCTCCTTCGGCTCATAGAAGGCGGGGGACCGAGTAAACTATTGATCATTTGAGTACTGGATCCCCGCCTTCGCGGGGATGACAACGGAGTGTAGGGTAGGCGATGCCACCTAAGCCGATCAGGCTCTAAGCAGGTTTCTGTTGGTTGCCAAACAAATGACCTGCTTAAATTCTTTGTTTTCGCATCATTTTTCGCGAAAACCGGAAACACCACTTTTCGCCATGATGCCTAGAGCGCGATCAGGAAAAGTGGAATCCGGTTTTCCGTCCGATCGCGCGACCAGCAAAGAATCGAGAGCGGGCCCCAGGCTTCGATGCTTCCACTTCAACCGATCCTGCTTGTCTTATGAGTTTGCGCACGAATCAGGCGCATTGGGACCGCCAGCGATGAGTGACAGCTCGCCGCTGGCGGCGGGGGATGGATCGCGATCCCGCGGGTCACGTACCGGACCGAGCTAGAGTTGGATCACCCCCGTCTTTTCCTATGGCCTGAACGGATACCGGGGCAACACAGCCCGGATGACAAGCAGAGGCGCGGAAAAGATGACCCTTTCTACCATCGGCATCGACATATCAAAAGATCACCTCGACGTTCATCGGCTGCCTGCCGCCGAGGCATGGCGTTTCAGCAATGACAAGGCTGGACACAAGGCACTTATTGGCTGGCTCTCCAGCAGTCCCGTCGCGCGCATCGTTTACGAACCGACGGGGCCTTACCACCGTTCCCTTGAGCGTGCGCTGGCAGCGATCGGACTGCCGCTTGCCAAGATCAATCCTCGGCAGGCGCGGCGTTTCGCGGAGGCAACGGGCAGGCTGGTCAAAACCGACGCCACCGATGCCGCAATGCTGGCCCGTATGGGGGTGGCGCTGGAGCCGGACATACGGCCAATGCCGAGCGAACTTCTCTTGCATCTCAAAGAGTTGCACCTCGCCCGTCAGGTTTTGATCAAGGATCGCACAGCGGCGAAAAACCGGGAGAAAATCCTCAACCTGCCGCTCCTCAAAAGGCACAATGCCGAACGCTTGCGCCAGATCGAACGTCAACTCACCGCGATCGAAAAAAAGCTGGACGCACTTGTGACGCACGATCATCACCTCGCTGAGCGCCTGACCATATTGGCGAGCATTCCAGCTATCTCCAGGATCACCGCCTTTGCCCTCATCATCGAGATGCCGGAGCTTGGACATATTGAAAGCAAACAGGCCGCCAGCCTGGCCGGGCTTGCTCCCATCGCTCGCCAGTCCGGACGCTGGACCGGCCGCGCTTTCATTCGCGGCGGGCGGGCTAGTCTAAGGCAAGCCCTCTATATGCCAGCCCTCGTCGCCGCACGTTTCAATCCTGATCTCAAAGCAAAATATAACCAGCTGCGACAGGCCGGAAAGCCCGCCAAAATCGCAATCACCGCCATCATGCGGAAACTGCTCGTCCTGGCAAACGCTCTCCTGAGAGACAATCGAAAATGGCTTCCAAAAAGCGCTTGAGTAAAACGGATACTCTAGCTCTGCCGTTGCGTTTCGGCGGGGGGACAGTCGCTGCGCAGCGGCGGCGCGGCGCGTGATCCCGGTCGTCCGGGCCGGGCCGCATATTGACCCCGGCAAACGCTGATCTCGGGCGGAATGCGGCTGGCCTCGAACAGATCGTAACCCGGTTTCAATTCCCGCCAGAACGCCGCCCATCGGTGATCCTGGTAGGCGCGCAATCGCGCTTCCGTCGGCCGGAACGGGAAGACATGCACGGCGAAGCGCTCCTGGCCCGCATCGAGCGCGGCGGTGAGCAGCGCCCACAGCTCGGTGACCACACCGTTCGTCATGGCGTAACAGCCGACGGAAGAGCAGCCGCCATGCACCATCAGATAAGCGCCGCTGCGCCCTTGGGCGCGATCGAAAAGGTTGGGAAAGCCGAGATCGAAAGACCGGTGCCAGCGGCTGTTCGGGTTGAGCTGGCCCTTGGACACCGTATAAAACCCTTCCGGCGCCTGATGATCGCCCGTCTGCAGCTTCGGCCCGAGGCGCCCCGACCAGTAGCAGATGGGGTAGCTCGCAAACAGCGCGAAGCCATCGCCGCGTTTCATCCAGAGCTCCAGCGTCATGTCGGCTTTGAAAACGCGGATGAACACCGGATCGCCGCGCTTCAACCCTTGCGCCTGAAGCCGCTCATCCAGCCGGGCGAGATCGGGTGTGCCGGGGAGCTGATAACCGAGCTGGTAATGGAGCACCCGGTTCACATGGCGCATCGCCATCCTGGCGCTGTCGGCGGCCTGATACAAGGCGCCGCCGAACGTGAGGAGGAGGACCGTTCCGGCAATGGCCGTTACGATCCCGATGCGAACGAGCAAGCGCAACATTCACCTATCACCGGGAGGTCATTGGCAGACGCTGTCGCATACCTTATCTGAGCGCCAAAGAGAACCCACCTTGAATGGCGGCGGGTTTCGAATCGCGGCGGGACGTTAGCGGCCTTGACCGCCCGGCGTGATCATGTCGCCCTTGCCGGACTCCACCACATTGTGAAGTCCGCGCGTAACCTCCGTCTTCTCTGCTGCTTCGTGCGGAGCGGGCTCAGCAGCGGGAGACGGCGGTGCGAACGTGGCGACAACCGGCTGCACATTTTGTGTCGAAGGCTGCGGCGGCGGCTGCATCGCCACGGCGCCGGCGAGCGACACCGGACGCTGCTCAGCTTCATAAACCTGCGGAGATGGAGCGGCGTGCGCGATCTTCGCCGGCTGCTGGGCAATCGCGGCGGGCTGCGAGGATAGAGCGGCGGGCGGCGCCTGCCGGATCGCCGCTGCTGGCTCGCCTATCGAGGCGACTGCGGGCGATGGCGTCGAATAGGCGGCCACGCGGCTCGTTTCTGCCATGGGCTGCCCCGGCTGCGCCTTCGCCATGAGCTGCCCGTCGAACGGGTTGAACGGGTCGACCGGCGCCTTACGATAGGCAGGGCAGGTTCCGGCCGGGTCCGGCTTCGCATCATGCCCGAGGAAATCGGCGTTCACGAGATATTGTTTCGAACAGACGGCGACCTTCGGGGGCACGCGCGCCAGTTCGAAATCGTCATAGCCTTGCTTCAGCGTCTTCCAGAAAGCGTACCACTTGTGGCTGCGGTAGCGTTTCATATTCTCTTCCGTCATGCGGAACGGAAAGGCGTGCACGTGAAACTGGGTCTGTCCTCCACGGAACAATTCCCGGGCAAGGGCATAAATTTCCTCGATCAGCGCGTCCGTCATGGCGAAGCAGCCGGCGGAGCGGCAATCCCCATGCACCATCAAGGCGCTTCCGCCGCGTCCATTCGCCTTATCGTAGGAGTTGGGATAACCCAGATTGAACGCCAGATGGAACTGGCTATTGGGGTTCATCTGTCCGGGCGTCACGGTGTAGAAGCCTTCCGGCGCCTGCTTGTCGCCCTGCACGACCTTCGGTCCCAATTCGCCGGACCAGGTGCAGATCGGATAGGTCTTGAAATGATAATAGCGGCCGTCGTCCTTGGCCTTCCAAACCTCAAGCTGAGACTCTTCCTTGAAGATGCGGACGAAGATCGGCGATTCCTGCTTCATGCCGCTTTTGGCGAGCAGGACCTGCGTCTCGGCTGGAAGCTGCTTCAATGCGGGAATGATATCGCCGCTGCCGCCAATGCCGGGACAACCGGCAAGCAGTACGGTGGCTGCAGCCACGAACGCAAAACGAAGAACGATGCTCATCGACATACTTTGTGCCCCTTGCACGCGCCGAGAAGATCGACCCATCTTGTTGATATTAAGTAAACCACGGCTCATAACAATGCGCGAACGATTGATTCGCAACCACATTCCATGAGCCCGGGCAAAAACGGCGTCTTTTAGGCCATATCCTTAATTTTCGTGACGGCGACATTGAGCCTCACTGACCCTTTAATCTATTGCACCCGGCCCATGGCAAGGAATTTGTCGTGCCGCGCCCGGCGAATTTCCTCCCCAGACATGCCGTCAAACTCGCGCAAAGACCGCTCCAGCATGTTTCCGGCGAGCCGCATGATCGCGGTCTTGTCGCGGTGGGCGCCGCCCACGGGCTCGCTGATGATGGTGTCTATAATGCCCATTTGGGACAAATCCTGGGCAGTTATCTTCATGTTCGTCGCCGCGTCCTGAGCGCGGGCGGAATCGCGCCACAGAATCGATGCGGCGGCCTCGGGCGAGGCGACCGTGTAGATGGAATGTTCCAGCATCAGCACCTTGTTCGCCGTCGCGATCGCAACGGCGCCGCCGGAACCGCCTTCACCGATGACGATGGCGATGATCGGGACCGTCACAGCCAGGCAGCCGTCGATGGAGCGGGCGATCGCCTCGGCCTGGCCGCGTTCTTCCGCGCCGATGCCCGGATAGGCGCCCGCCGTATCGACGAAGGTGATGATCGGCATGCCGAATTTCTCGGCGAGCTTCATCAGCCGGACCGATTTCCGATAGCCCTCCGGCCGCGCCATGCCGAAATTGTGCTTGAGCCGCGTCTCGGTATCGCTGCCCTTTTCATGGCCGATGATCACCACCGAGCGGCCGCGAAACCGTCCGACGCCGCCGATAATCGCCATGTCCTCGGCGAAATAGCGGTCGCCGGCCAGGGGAACGAAATCCTCGACCAGCACTCTGATATAGTCGAGGCAGTGCGGGCGGTCCGGGATGGCGCGCAACCTGGGTCTTCTGCCAGGGCGTCAGCTTGGCGTAGGTTTCCTCGAGCGCGGTTTTCGCCTTCTGCTCGAGGAGCTTGACCTCGTCATCGATGGAAACGGATCTGTCCTCGCTTTTCAGCGATTTCAGGTCCTCGATCTTGCTTTCCAGCTCGGCGATCGGTTTTTCGAAATCGAGATAGGTGCGTATCATCATCAATGTGTGTGTCGCTCAAAAGCAATTAGCGGTGCGCTGGCGCAAGGCGCCGCGACACCGCTAAGTGGCAATTGATCGAGTACTCTGTCAAGCCGTCAGAGGCGGGCGCACCGGCCAGCCTCCGATAATCATCAGGCATCCGTCCGCTGACGTTCGCTGAGCGGGTGATGCTCATGCACGATCTTGCGAAGATGGCCTTCGCGAACGTGCGTATAGACCTGCGTCGTGGAAATGTCGGCGTGCCCGAGCAGCTTTTGCACGGCCCGCAAATCCGCGCCCCGCTCCAGCATATGGCTGGCGAACGCGTGGCGCAGCACATGCGGAGACACGCGGGATTGTTCAATGCCGGCCTGGGCCGCCAGAAGCTTCAGCTCCTGCGCAAGCCTCTGACGTGTCAAATGGCCTTGCTGCCCCCAGGATGGGAAAAGCCAGGATGACGCACCGGCATGCAAGCCGCTGCCATAGGCATGTTCACCCGCAACGGCCGCGTCGCGCTCGCGCAGATAATGCACCAGCGCGTCCTGAGCCGCGGGGTTGAGCGGCACCATGCGCTGGCGTCCGCCCTTGCCCTTTATGGTCAAAGTGCGTTCATCGCCGATAAGGGCCGAACGCGGCAACGCCACCAGCTCCGAAACCCGCATGCCGGTGGCATAGAGGATTTCCAGCAGGCAATAGAGCCGCAGCGCTTTCGCCCTTTGGCCGTTGCGGGATTCTTCCACCTTGCGCCGCGCGGCGCCGAGCAGCAGATCGACCTCGTCCACCGTAAGCGTTTTGGGAAGCGCGGCTTCCCGTTTCGGGCCGCCGACGATCCCGGCAGGATCATCGGCGCGCATGCCTTCGGCGACCAGGAAGCGGAAGAACTGCTTCAAGGCCGACAGACGGCGGGCGCGCGAGGACGCGGCGAGGCCTTCCTCAACCATCAATGCGATGAAATTGGTGATGTCCTCGGTGGCCGCGAGTTCGAGCGCCCGGTCGCGCTTATGGACGAAGCTGGCGAAATTCGCCAGATCGCGCGAATAGGCATCGAGCGTGTTGGCGGAAGCTCCGCGCTCAGCGCTCAGCATTTCCAAAAATTTGTCGATGATCACAGGCTTTAGCCCCCGATCATGCCCCCGAATGTGCTCCATATCCTCAACTCTCAAATTCATGTTCGCGCTTGTGCAACATCCGCGAGAAAATTGCCGCTCATGCAATTTAACTAATAAGTTACTTACGGCCTGAGCAGTTACCCGTCAATGCTGCACCGGAGGGGAAGCCCCCGCTCCCCGACCAACCGAATGCAAGATGAAACAAACAAGAGAGCCAGATGATACGTACCGCTGAAGGCTATCGCACTTGGAGATTCCGCACAGCCTTCGACATTTCCTTTGGTTCCGGCTGAAAATATTTAGCGAGCACATACATACTGCCGTAAAATATCCCAACAACGGCACCACACATCGTAAGAAAGCGTATCAGACTTGGCATCGTCTTATTGCACCTTGAGTAATTATCCTGCGGGATGTTGGCAGTATTATGGCCTGAGCAAAGGGTTGCGCATTTGTCAAGAGTGGACCGAAAATTTATCACCAAATGTTGACGATCTGCCCTATCGCCGTCGAATAGTTATGGAATATACACCGCAGGCAAGCAACGAGGGATCGCGCAAAGGTGACACGGTCGGTCCAACAGCTCCGGGAACGCCTGGGACGCAGGTCACTCGTATTGATTGGGCTCATGGGCGCGGGCAAGTCGGCCATTGGCCGGCGGCTCGCTGTGACCTTGGATCTGCCTTTCGCCGACGCCGACCAGGAAATCGAAATGGCCGCCGGCAAATCCATCAATGAGATATTCGCGGAAAATGGCGAGGCTTATTTTCGCGATGGCGAGCGCCGGGTCATTGCCAGGCTGCTTGACGGCGGCTGCAAGGTTCTGGCCACGGGCGGCGGCGCCTTCATGAACGCCGAGACACAGGAGCACATCGCGGCATCCGGCGTTTCCGTCTGGCTCAAGGCCGATCTGGACCTGCTGATGCAGCGCGTATCCCGCCGGGATAACCGCCCGTTGCTGCGCGCCAGCGATCCGCGCGCCATCATGGAAAAGCTGATCGCCGAGCGCTATCCGGTCTATGCGCGCGCCGACATCACCGTGCGCAGCAGAGATGTTGCGCATGAGGTCATTGTCGAGGAGATTATCGCCGCGGTCGAGGCATGCCCGAAACTGCCGTCACCGGGCTGAACGGGCGTCGGGATCGTTAAGCATGTCAAGAATGATGCGTGGGAGCCAATCTGAAATGCTGAATTCCACAGGCCGGACGGAGAGCGCGGTGCGCACGGTCCCTGTCGCGCTCGGTAGCCGCAGCTATGAAATCGCCATCGGCCCGGGGATGATCGCGGCGGCCGGCGACGCCCTGAAGCAGCTCGCGCCGGCCGCCCGCTGCGCCGTCGTCACCGATGCGACCGTCGCCGGGCTGCATTTGCGGGCACTGGCGTCCGGCTTCGCCTCGGCCGGCATGGCGCTTGACGAAATTATCATCCCAGCCGGAGAGGCGTCGAAGAGTTTCACCCATCTCGTACAATTGTGCGACACGCTGCTGGAAAAGCGGCTCGATCGCGGCGACATCGTCATCGCGCTCGGCGGCGGCGTGATCGGCGACCTCGCGGGCTTCGCCGCCAGCATCCTGAAACGCGGCGTGCGCCTGGTGCAAATCCCCACGACGCTGCTCGCCCAGGTCGAACTCCTCCGTCGGCGGCAAAACCGGCATCAACACCCGGCACGGCAAGAACCTGATCGGCACCTTCCATCAGCCTAGCCTCGTGCTGATCGACACCGATGTGCTCGATACGCTGGACGCGCGCCAACTGCGCTCCGGCTATGCTGAAGTTGCGAAATACGGCCTTTTGGGCGACGCCGCCTTCTTCGACTGGCTGGAAGCGCATTATGCAGGGATATTCGAGGGCGACGCGGCGGCTCGCCTGCATGCGATCGAGCAGTGCTGCCTGCGCGAAAGCCGACATCGTCGCCGAGGATGAAACGAGCGCCGGCCGCCGCGCGCTGCTCAATCTCGGCCATACGTTCGGCCATGCGCTGGAAGTCGTGGGCGGGCTATTCCGCCCGGCTGCTGCATGGCGAGGCGGTGGCGATCGGCATGGTGCTGGCGTTCGAGATGTCGGAAGAGATGGGGCTTTGCCCGTCCGGCGCCGGCCGCCCGCGCCGCCGCGCATCTTCAGAAGGCCGGCCTGCCGGTGCGTATCGCCGATATGTCGCGAAGACCGGCGGCGATCTCCCGCGCGCTGAGGAGCTGGTCGCGCTGATGATGCAGGACAAGAAGGTGACCGCCGGGCGGCTGTCCTTCGTGCTCGTCCGCGGCATCGGCGACGCCTTTGTTTCGGACGCGGTGGAGCCAGACCGGCTGCTCGCGTTCCTCGACGGCCCGCTGCACTACGCTCTGAGCGTCCGCCAGCGCCTATTCCGCCATGAAGCGGGCGAACGCCTCCATATGGTCCGGCCGCCAGCGCGACAGGGCCGGACGGTTCTTGATGATGTCGTCGGCCATCCATTGCATGCGGCGCTCATCGACGGCGCGGGCAACGGCATTGTCCGGGCACAAAATGTAGAAATCGCCGCGCCCGATGCTTTCGAGCATGAACTCCACGACCTGCTCAGGCGTCCATGCCCCATCCGGCTTAGTCGCGCCGTCCGTCGCGCCGGTCAGCTTGGTGAAGGTCCAGCCGGGAATGAGCAGATGCGCGCTCACATGCGGGGCATCCGCGGCCAGCGCGAAGGCGAGCTGCTCGGTCAGCGCCCGCACAGCGGCCTTGCTGGTGTTGTAGGCGGCCGCGCCGGGCGGGTTGGTGATGCCCTGCTTCGATCCCGTGTTGATGATATGGCTGGGCTTGCGCTTGTGCGATCATGCTTTCCGTGAAGACGGTCACGCCATTGACGACGCCCATGAGGTTGACGTCGATCACCTGCCGCCAGCGATCGGGATCCTGCCAGGGCTTGCCGTCCCCGGTGCGCGCCGCCGCATTGTTCATCAGCACCGCGACATCGCCGAACTGCGACAGCGCCGCGTCCCTGAGCCGCTCGACATCGTCCCGGCGCGACACATCCGTGGCCACCGCCACCACGCCCGCTCCCTTGGCAACGCCTTCCACATCGAGCCGCGCCGCATTGAGCGCCGCACCTTCGAGATCCGCCATCACGACATTCATGCCGAGGGACGAGAAATGCCGCGCGGCTGCGAAACCAATGCCGCTGGCAGCTCCGGTGATGACTGCGGTTCGGCCCGGGGCGAGAACAGTGTTCAGCATGGTGCAACTCCAATTTTGTCCAGAGAATATGTAAGCGCAGCCGCCTAGCCGCGTTTGTCCAGCCATGCCGTCAGGCGTGCCATGGCCTCGCGCAGCTGATCGGGCGAGCGCAAATAGCAGAGCCGGAAATAGCCTTCGCCTTCAGGACCGAACGCGATGCCGGGCGCGAGGCCGATAGCCGCTTCGTCGACAAGCTTCATGGCCGCATGCATCGAATTGTCCTCGCCCTCTATGCCGAACAGCAGATAGAAAGCGCCCGCCGGCCAGGCGAACCGGACATTGCCGAACGGCTCGATCGCGGAGCAGACGATGCTGCGCCCCTCCGCCGCCCGCGCAAGCTGCTCGCGTGCGATCGCCTCGCCTTCGCCCAGGGCCACGACGCCCGCCGGCTGGAGGAAGGTCGGCACGCCCGATGTGTTGTATTGGATCAAGTTCTCGATGGTCTGCCCCAGCTCGGGCGGCGCCTGCAGCCAGCCCATGCGCCAGCCGGTCATCGCCCAAATCTTCGAGAACGTCTGCACGAACAGAATGCGGTCGCCCGGCTCGCGCAAGCTCTGGAAGCTCGGCGCAAGGCCGCCCGCATAATGGAAGCGGCCGTAAATCTCGTCGGCGATGATCCAGATGCCGCGCTGGCGGGCAAACGCCAGGATGGCGCGCAGCTCATCCGTGCTGGCGGTCCAGCCGGTTGGATTGGACGGCGTATTGATGAAGATCGCCCGCGTCCGGCCGGTGCAGGCGTCAAACAGGCGATCGAGATCCAGCGTCCAGCCGGCCGCGCCGAATTGCATGGGTACGGAACGCGGTACGCCGCCACGCGAGAGAATTGCGCCCTCGAAATTGGGCCAGCCGGGCGCTGGCACGACGACTTCATCGCCGTGACCGACGATGAGCTGCACCGCCATCTGGATCGCCTGCATGCCGCCGCAGGTCACGAAGAACTCCTCGGGCGAGAACTGGCGCTCGTAGAGGCGCGCGAAATAGGCCGCGAGCGCCTCGCGCAATGGCGGGATGCCGCGCTGGAAGGTGTAGAAGGTCTGTCCGTCGTCCAGCGCCGCCTTCGCGCCCGCCCGGATCAGCTCCGGTGTCGGCGTGTCGCCCTCCCCAGCCCACAGCGCGATCAGGCCCTCACGGGTGCGGCCATAGTTGAAGAGTTTGACAATGCCGCTCTCGGGCATGGCGCGCGCTGACGGCGCGAGGGCGGTGATAAGGTCGGACATGCTGGCTCCCGGATTGTGTATGCCTGCGACGTTCAGAAATACCCTTCGATTTCCGCAAAGCTGGCCGCATTCCCCGCGAACGTGAAGGTGCCTTTCTCGCGCATCTCCTTGGCAGCCTGAATAACCGCGCCATAGGCGAGGCGCGCCAGTCCGGAGCCGATACTGATCCGCTTCGCGCCCGCGGCTTCGAGATCGGCGAGGCTGAACGACGCGCCCGCAAGCACGTTGACGGGCTTCGAAACAGAGCTGCAGACCGTGCGGACCTGATCGAGAGTCCGCAGTCCCGGCGCATAGAGCACGTCGGCGCCCGCCGCTTCGAAGGCCTGCAGCCGTTTGATCGTATCGTCGAGATCGGGGCGGCCATGAAGAAAATTCTCCGCTCGCGCCGTCAGAACGAAATCGCCGCCGAGAGCCTTGGCGGCCTCGCAAGCCGCCGCGATCCGCTCGACGGCCAGACCGAAATCGAAGATCGGCTGGTTTCGATCGCCGGTGAAATCCTCCAGCGAAGCGCCGGCGAGACCGACGCTCGCGGCCTGGCGGATGGTTTCGGCGGCGGTGGCAGGCGTGTCGCCAAGACCCTTCTCCAGATCGGCGGAAACCGGCAGGACTGTCGCCGCCACGATATCCCGGCAGTGGTCCAGCATTTCGGTGCCGGTCACGCCGCCATCCTTCTGCCCGCGCGAATGGGCGAAACCGGCGCTGGTCGTCGCCAGGGCTTCGAAGCCCATCGCGGTCAGGATCTTCGCCGATCCGGCATCCCACGGATTGGGGATGATGAACGCTCCCGGACGGTTATGCAGGTCTCGGAACGGGGAGCTGGGGCGATCATTCGGCATGGATCCATCCTCCTTGAACAGGGCACATACGGGGGCCCTTGCGGCTCAAGCCGTCTCAGCCGTTACGGAACGTATAGCTGTAGCCGTTGAGCGCCGGAGCGCCGCCCAGATGGGCATAAAGCACCTTCGAACCTTTCGGGAAATAGCCTTTCTGGACGAGATCGATCATTCCCTGCATCGATTTCCCTTCATAGACCGGGTCGGTGATCATGCCCTCCAGCCGGGCGGACAAGCGGATCGCCTCGATGGTCTCCTTCGACGGCACGCCGTAGACGGGATAGGCGTAATCCTCCAGCAAAACGATGTCATCCGCCGTGATGTCCTTGCCTCCGACCAGGGCCGAGGTATTCCGCGCGATATCGAGCACCTGCGCCTTGGTCTGCGCGGGGGTGAACGAAGCGTCGATACCGATGACGTTGCGCTCGCGGCCGTCGGCGGCAAAGCCCACCACCATGCCGGCATGGGTCGAGCCGGTCACCGTGCAGACGACGATGAAATCGAATTTCACCCCCATCGCGTTCTCCTGCGCCCGCACCTCCTCGGCGAAGCCGACATAGCCCAGCCCGCCGAATTTGTGCACCGAGGCACCGGCCGGAATGGCGTAGGGCTTGCCGCCCTTGGCCTTCACATCTTCAAGCGCCGCCGTCCAGCTCTC
Organism: uncultured Alphaproteobacteria bacterium; assembly: GCA_963731855.1. Classification (GTDB taxonomy): domain Bacteria; phylum Pseudomonadota; class Alphaproteobacteria; order Rhizobiales; family Rhodomicrobiaceae; genus R-RK-3. The sequence goes on from CAVSXH010000017.1 coordinate 347,416, forward strand.
GCGGATGCCGATGTCGAAGCCCTCGTCGACCAGCTGAATCTCGGCGCCCATGATGCGCGACAGCATGATGTTGCCCACCCGGTCGTAGACGGCATCTTCATGGGGAACCCAGCTCTCCTGGATCAGGCGGCACTTCATCCCGAGCTTCGCCGCGACGGCTGCCACCATTCGCGTATGGTTCGATTGCACGCCGCCGATGGAGACCAGCGTATCCGCGTTGCTGGCGATGGCGTCGGGCACGATATATTCGAGCTTGCGCAGCTTGTTGCCGCCGAAGGCAAGGCCCGAATTGCAATCTTCGCGCTTGGCGAAAATCTCGACATTGCCCCCCAGATGCGCGGTGAGCCGCGACAGTTTCTCGATCGGGCTCGGACCAAAGGTCAACGGGTAGCGTTCAAATTTCGACAGCATCGCTGCGCTCCCTTATCATCGCTATGTCGGGGCCTATCAATAGGCCACACGAAAGTTACGCTCGATTCTGCCGGCCGTCTTGTCGGTAAGTACCATTTGAGAAGGGCAAACTCATGGACACAGTGCACCAGGCAGGCAAGCAAGCGTCGGCGAATGCGGACGAACGGTTCTGGCGGCAGGCCGGCGATCATCTCATTCGCTACGGTGGAAGTTTCGCACCGCTGATCATCGAGCGGGCCTCTGGCTCCTACGTCTACGATGCGGACGGACGCGCCATCCTCGACTTCACGTCGGGGCAAATGAGCGCCATCATCGGCCATGGCCATCCGGAGATTGTCGAGGTGGTGTCGCACCATGCCCGCGACCTCGATCATCTGTTCAGCGGAATGCTGACGCGGCCCGTCGTCGATCTGGCGGTGAAACTCGCCGAGATTACACCGCCGGGCCTCGACCGGTCGCTGTTCCTCAGCACGGGCGGCGAGGCCAACGAGGCCGCGATCAAGATGGCGAAGCTTGCAACCGGCAAATATGAGATCGTCGGCTTCGCCCAGTCCTGGCACGGCATGACGGGCGGTGCGTCCTCGGCGACCTATTCGGCGGGCCGCAGAGGCTATGGACCGGCCGCCGTCGGCTCCCTGGCCATTCCGGCCCCCTATCCCTATCGGCCCCGTTTCGAACGGGACGGACATTATGATTGGCTGGCCGAGCTCGACTACGCCTTCGATCTGGTCGACCGGCAATCGACCGGAAATCTCGCCGCCTTCATTGCCGAGCCGATCCTCTCGTCCGGCGGCATGATCGATTTGCCCATCGGTTATCTCGCCGCGCTCAAATCCCGCTGCGAAGCGCGCGGCATGCTGCTGATCCTCGACGAGGCGCAAACGGGCCTGGGGCGCACGGGCGCGATGTTCGCGTTCGAGCGGGACGGGATCGTGCCCGACATTCTCACCCTGTCGAAGACGCTCGGCGCCGGGTTGCCGCTTGCCGCCGTGGTGACCTCGAAAGAGCTGGAGGAGCGCTGCCACGAGCGCGGCTTCCTGTTCTACACGACGCATGTGTCCGATCCGCTGCCGGCGGCCGTCGGCAACAAGGTGATCGAGATCATCCTGCGCGACGGGTTGATCGAGCGCGCCCGCGAGGCCGGCGGCACGGTTGAGGCAGGGGCTGGAGGCGATCCAGCAGCGCTATCCCATTGTGGGCGACGTTCGCGGGCGGGGACTGATGCTCGGCATGGAGATCGTGCGCGATCGGGCGACGAAAGAGCCCGCCCCCGAGCTTGGCGCCGCGATCACCAGCCGCTGCCTCGAACTCGGCCTGAGCATGAACATCGTGCAATTGCCTGGGCTCGCGGGTGTGTTCCGCATCGCGCCGCCTCTGACGACCAGCGATGCCGACATCGATCTGGGCCTCTCGATCCTGGAGGAAGCGATCGCGTCGGTGCTCGCCGGCAACGTTCGCGGCTAGAGTATCCGTTTTACTCAAGCGCTTTTTGGAAGCCATTTTCGATTGTCTCTCAGGAGAGCGTTTGCCAGGACGAGCAGTTTCCGCATGATGGCGGTGATTGCGATTTTGGCGGGCTTTCCGGCCTGTCGCAGCTGGTTATATTTTGCTTTGAGATCAGGATTGAAACGTGCGGCGACGAGGGCTGGCATATAGAGGGCTTGCCTTAGACTAGCCCGCCCGCCGCGAATGAAAGCGCGGCCGGTCCAGCGTCCGGACTGGCGAGCGATGGGAGCAAGCCCGGCCAGGCTGGCGGCCTGTTTGCTTTCAATATGTCCAAGCTCCGGCATCTCGCTGATGAGGGCAAAGGCGGTGATCCTGGAGATACCTGGAATGCTCGCCAATATGGTCAGGCGCTCAGCGAGGTGATGATCGTGCGTCACAAGTGCGTCCAGCTTTTTTTCGATCGCGGTGAGTTGACGTTCGATCTGGCGCAAGCGTTCGGCATTGTGCCTTTTGAGGAGCGGCAGGTTGAGGATTTTCTCCCGGTTTTTCGCCGCTGTGCGATCCTTGATCAAAACCTGACGGGCGAGGTGCAACTCTTTGAGATGCAAGAGAAGTTCGCTCGGCATTGGCCGTATGTCCGGCTCCAGCGCCACCCCCATACGGGCCAGCATTGCGGCATCGGTGGCGTCGGTTTTGACCAGCCTGCCCGTTGCCTCCGCGAAACGCCGCGCCTGCCGAGGATTGATCTTGGCAAGCGGCAGTCCGATCGCTGCCAGCGCACGCTCAAGGGAACGGTGGTAAGGCCCCGTCGGTTCGTAAACGATGCGCGCGACGGGACTGCTGGAGAGCCAGCCAATAAGTGCCTTGTGTCCAGCCTTGTCATTGCTGAAACGCCATGCCTCGGCGGCAGGCAGCCGATGAACGTCGAGGTGATCTTTTGATATGTCGATGCCGATGGTAGAAAGGGTCATCTTTTCCGCGCCTCTGCTTGTCATCCGGGCTGTGTTGCCCCGGTATCCGTTCAGGCCATAGGAAAAGACGGGGGTGATCCAACTCTAGCTCGGTCCGGTACGTGACCCGCGGGATCGCGATCCATCCCCCGCCGCCAGCGGCGAGCTGTCACTCATCGCTGGCGGTCCCAATGCGCCTGATTCGTGCGCAAACTGATAAGACAAGCGGGATCGGTTGAAGTGGAAGCATCGAAGCCGGGAGGCCCGCTCTCGATTCTTTGCTGGTCGCGCGATCGGACGGAAAACCGGATTCCACTTTTCCTGATCGCGCTCTAGGACACCAAGCTCTCAACCCTCAGTCGACGGCGCCGCGCCTCGCTACCATTGGCCTCGATCTGAAGCTCCATAGCCATGCGCCCAGCGGCCAGAGCAGGGCCGCGATCGTCATGGCGGCGAGCACGGCCGATACCGGGCGGCTGAAGAACGGCAGGATGCTGCCATCGGACTTGATGATCGAGGTCACGAAGCTTTGCTCGACCATCGTGCCCATGACGATGCCGAGCACCATCGCCGCGACCGGATAGCCGTTGCGCTCCATCACGAAGCCGATGATCCCGAAGACGCCGACGAGCAGCACCGAGTACAGATTGTTGCCCGTCGCGAAGGCGCCGACCGCGCACAGCAGCACGATGACCGGCATGATCGAGGCGCGGGGCGCGCGCAGCACCAGGCTGGCAATGCGGATCATGATGATGCCGAGCGGGATCATGATGATGTTGGCGAGGATGAAGATGATGTAGAGCGCGTACATCGCAGGAGGCGCGCTCCGTAAACAGCGTCGGGCCGGGGTTCAGCCCCTTCATGTAGAGCACGCCGATGGCGATGGCGGTGATCGTATCGCCGGGGATGCCGAACAGCAGCGCGGGCACCCAGCCCGAGGCGAGGCTGGCATTGTTGCTGGCGCCGGCCTCGATCAGCCCCTCGGGATGGCCGGTGCCGAATTTCTCCGGCGTCTTGGAGAAGCGCTTCGACATCGCATAGCTGACCCAGGCCGCCATGTCGGCGCCCGCGCCCGGCAGCACGCCGATGATGATGCCGACGATATTGCCCCGCACCTGCGGCTTCACATATTGCTTCGTCAGCGCGATCTGGCCCTTGAGGATGCTGCCGAAACGGCGGTAGGGCAGCTTGGGCGGCTCCGGGGTGAGCATGGCGCGCATCACTTCCGAGACGGCGAAAACGCCGACCAGCGCCGGGATCGCCTCGATGCCACCTAGAAGGTCGACGCTGCCGAAGGTGAAGCGCGCCGTGCCGGCCGGATTATCGATGCCGATGCAGGTAATGAGCAGGTCCGAGCAGCATGCTGGCGATCGCTTTCACGGGCGAGGAGCGGGCGACCAGCGTCGCGCACATCAGGCCGAGAAAGGCCAGCCAGAAATATTCGAAGGTCGAGAAGCTGAGCGCGATTTCGGCGAGCGGCGGCGCGAGCACCATCAGCGAGAGCGTGCCGGCGATGCCGCCAAGCGCGCTGAACCACAGGCCGATGCCGAGCGCCATCTCCGGCTGGCCCTTGCGCGTCATCGCATAGGCCTCGTCGGTATAGGCGGCCGATGCAGGCGTGCCGGGAATGCGCAGCAGGGCGCCCGGAATGTCGCCGGAGAAGATCGCCATCGCCGAGGCCGAGATGATGGTGGCGATGGCCGCGATCGGCGAGAGATAGAAGGTCACCGGCACGAGCAGCGCCGTCGCCATCGTCGCGGACAGTCCTGGCAGCGATCCGACCACCAGCCCATAGATCGAGGAGAGCAGGATGGCGATCAGCACATCGGTCTGACAGACCATGCCGATGGCTTCAACGAGCGTGCTCAAGCGGGACCTCACCATGGCAAGGGAAGCAGCCCAGGCGGGAGCGGCACCCGCAAGAGCTTGGAGAACAGCAGATGCACGATAATGGGCGCAACGATCGCCAGCGGAATGGCGAGACGCAGCCGCGCGCCCAGCGCCATGGCGGCGGTCAAGCACCATCAGGCCGGCGGTCAGCACAAAGCCGAGCCGGTCGACCATCAGCACATAGAACAAGCAGGAGCCCGGCGGGATCAGCGCCATCAGGCCGCGCGCCCAGCTGTCGCGCGCGGGCGCGGTTTCGGGCCTGATCGGAATGGGCGGCCAGGTCCGCCTCGGCTTCTTCCTCGAAACGGTGCCCGACGCCGAGCGCGATCAGGGCGCCGCACAGGCAAAGGCCGATGCCGATCACCATCGGGAAGACATCCGGCCCGACCTGCTGGCCGGGTACCGGCGGCAGACGCGAGCCGCCATAGGCGGCCAGACCGCCGAGTGCGATGAGAAACGGACCCGTGACGCGATCGGGAAGCTGCATGATGTGTGAGCCGGCTACCTTAGAAGGAATGAAAGCCGCGGACCCGTCCGATGACGAACCCACGGCCATTCGGTCAGCCCTTGGCGAGACCGGCGGCCTTCATGGCCACGCCCATCGCCTTGTCGCCCTCTTCCATGAAGCTCGCGAAGCCGGCGCCGTCGGCCCAGCGCACGCCGAAGCCGCGGTTCGACATGAAGTCGCGGAACTCGCTGGACTCGTTCACCTTCTTCAGCGCGGCGGTCACGGCAGCCGCGACATCGGCGGGCAGACCCTTCGGCGCGGCAATGCCGCGCCAGGCGCCCGTCGTGTAGTCGATGCCCATGGCTTCCTTCAGCGTCGGCACATCCTTGAATGCGGGATTGCGTTCGGCGGCCATGATGGCAAGGCTGCGCGCCTTGCCCGCTTCGATCATGGCGCGGGCTTCCGGCACAGAGCAGGTCGACGAGGTCGAGACCGCCGGCGGCCAGATCCTGCATGGCGGGCGCGGCCCCGTTCAGCGGCACCCACGCCACGTGATCAGGCTTCAGGCCCATAGCGGTGAGCCACCCGACCAGCGCCAGATGCCAGATGCCGCCCTGGCCGGTGCCCGAGGCTTTCAGCTTGCCCGGCTGGGGCCGCCTTGATGGCGTCCGCCAGTTCCTTCACGGTCTTGTAGGGGCTGCTGGCGTTGACCTGAATGCCGGGCGGGTCCTCATTCATGAGCGCAAGCGGCGTATAGCTGTCGGGCTTGAACTCGGTCAGCCCCTGCCAGTGCATCATCGAGATCTCGACCGTGATGATCCCCATCGTGTAGCCGTCCGGCGCCGCGCTCGCGATGGCGGCATGACCGACGACCCCTGAGCCGCCGGTGCGATTGACAACGTTGAAGGGCTGCTTCAATTCCTTTTCGAGCACCGCCGCGACAATCCGGACCGTCGCATCCGTGCCGCCGCCCGCACCCCACGGGCATATAAGCGTGACCGGCCGCGCGGGCCAGGCTTGCTGCGCTCTCGCTGGAGCGAGCCCGAGAGCCAGGGCTCCGCCGCCAACTGCGCCGGCAACCAGCAGGTCGCGGCGGGTGTAACCTTTATTCATTGCTTCCTCCCTTACGACTTCGTTTTGTTTTGCCTGATGATACCGCAAATGCGGCTGAGCACCACAGACAGTTGACATGCGCTTTGAAGAGGAGCCGTGACCCCCAAGAATGCAGCTCATGGGCCGCCAGCGTTCCGCCACAGCGCCGAGCTGCCTTGCCAGATCAGCGCGAGCGAGAGGACAAACACCAGCGCGTAGGCAATTTTGTAAAACAGTTCGACGGGCGTCACCCGCACGAGCCAGATGCCGGCAAAGTTTGCGACGATGGCGAGCGGCATCAGCGAAAGCGACAGGAGAAGGCCGTGGCTGGTGAAATTGCCGAGGGCGAAATAGGGCACCACCTTCAGCCAGTTCACCGTCGCGAAGAAAATCGTCGAAGTGCCGACTAGCGTCAGCTTGGGCAGTCGCTGCGGCAGCATATAGATCTGGAAAGGCGGTCCGCCGGCATTGGCGAAGGCCGAGGTAAAGCCTGCGACCGCGCCCCAGAAAACGCCGCGCGGCGCGTGGGGCATCGTCTGTACGGGCTTCCGGCCGAACCAGGCGTTGAGGACGAAGGACAGGGCGATGATTCCGACGATCAGCCGGACGATCGCCTCGGGAACCAGTGTGGCCAGGAACCACGCCGCACCGATGCCGAACACCGCACCGGGCAACATGATCGTCAGGTTCCGCTCGCTCCAGTCGCGCCGATAGACCCAGATCGAAATCACGTCCTGCACGATAAGAATGGGCAGCAGCAGGGCCGCCGCCTCGAACGGCGGCAGGATCAGCGCGACAAGGGGCGTCGAAATGGTGCCGACGCCTGCGAAACCGCCTTTGGAAAGGCCGAGCGCGATAACGGCCGGAATGACGGCGGCCAGGAAATATGGATCGGTCAGCAATGATCTATAGCCCGGTCGAATGCCGGGTTCCTGACCGCAACCGGCCGGGCGGCGGTCAACGCGCTTGAGGTGAGATACAATCGTTGTCTCCGAGCTGGGTCATGAGCATTCCATCCTGTTCTTCCTGTCGGCGCACCACTATAGCGACGAGACCCGGCTACGGCCATTTGATAGACTATGCCGCCGATGGGCCGCTGAGCGAGCCATGTTCGGCTATTAATCGGCGGGCCGGCATTGAAATGACCTCAATTAATGGGTAGCTGCAAGGCGACGACATCGTCTTGCAAGGTGCAGAGATAATGCCATGATGCGGGTCGCTTGCATTGGCGAGTGCATGATCGAGATCAGGGAGGGGGCTGACGGTTCCCTGTCCCGTGCCTATGGCGGCGATACGCTCAACACGGCGATCTACCTAGCCCGTCTGGGGGTCAGCGTCGATTACATCACCGCGCTTGGCGATGATGTGTGGAGCGAGGAAATGGTCGCCGGCTGGCAGGCCGAAGGCATCGGCACCGAATGGGTCATGCGGCTGCCGGGGCGCTTACCGGGCCTCTATCTCGTTCAGACCGATGCCAAAGGAGAACGGCGGTTCTCCTATTGGCGCGACAGCGCGGCGGCTCGCTCGCTGTTCGCCTTGCCGGAAACCCCGGCCATCTGCGAGGCGCTCACCGGTTACGACCTCCTCTACCTCTCAGGGATAAGCCTGTCGCTTTACGGTGAGACGGGTCGGCAGCGCCTGTTCGATGCGCTTGACCGGGCCCGCCAAATGGGCCACCGGGTGGCTTTCGACACCAACTTCCGGCCGCGCGGCTGGCCGGATCGCTCCGCGGCGCAGGGGGTTTACCGCGAGGCATTCGGCCGGTCGGACATCGTGCTTGCCTCGAGTGAGGATCTGGACATGCTTTTCGGCAGTTCGGGCAGCGCCGAACTCATCGCGCATTGCTCATCCTCGGAAACGATCCTTAAGCTGCCCGATCTCTCTTGCCGTGTTTTGAGCCGGGACATGGATCTTGCCGTTAGAGCCGAGCCGGTGGACAAGGTCGTGGACACGACAGCGGCCGGCGACAGCTTTGCCGCCGCATATCTGGGGGCACGCCTCAGCGGTGCTGACCCAGCGGCGGCCGCCATGGCGGGCCACCGCCTGGCTGGAATCGTCGTTGGGCATCCGGGCGCCATCGTTCCCCGCGAGGCAATGGCGGGGCTCATCAAGCCGCAGACCCGCGTGGGAAAGGAGACCTCACTATGATCGATGCTCCGAAGGCCGGCTCGCCGCGCCGGGATCGCCTGGTTGAACTGCTCCGCCTTTCGCCGATCATCCCGGTCATCACGATCGAACGGGTCGAGGATGCCGTTCCGCTGGGGCGGGCGCTGGTTGCCGGGGGTTTGCGGCTTCTGGAAATAACGCTGCGAACACCGGTGGCGCGCGCATCCGCCGAAGCCATCGTTGCCGATGTACCGGGGGCCATTGTCGGCATCGGCACGGTGCTCTCAAAGCAGGATCTGGCCCTGGCGTCGGAGATCGGCGCCCAGTTCGCATTAAGTCCGGGGGCGACACAGAAATCTGCTCGAAGCGGCGGCGGCGCACGATCTGCCCTTCATCCCGGGCATCGCCACAAGCTCCGAGCTGATGAGCGCCCTGGCGCATGGATTTGACATCATGAAGTTCTTCCCGGCCGTTCCGGCTGGCGGGACCGCCACGCTCGCGGCTCTATCCGGGCCCTTTCCGCAGGTGAAATTCTGCCCGACGGGTGGAATAGGCGAAGCGAATGCGCGGGAGTGGCTTGCCCAACCCAATGTTATCGCCGTGGGCGGCTCATGGCTGACCCCTGCCGCGGATGTGAGGGCGGGAGCATGGGATGCGATCACCGAGCGGGTTCGGCGAACTCTGTCGCAACTCTCCGCCTGAAACGGATGCGACGTCATCGGCGCGCGGGCGACTTCAGCTATGGGTGCTTGAGGGACATCGATGCGCGGGTCGGTGACGAATGGCACCACCTGCATAAGGGCGACGGCCTTGCATTCGTTCTGGATCATGTGGTCGTCATCGTGAGCCAACCCGATCAGCGGAGATGATCCGATGAACAACACTCCGCGCGATTTATACCGCATCCGGCCGGTGACGGAATTGACCGACGCCCAGATACACGGTCTTGCGCAGGTCCTGATCGATTGCGTGGACGGCGGCGCATCGGTGAGCTTCATGCATCCCCTTTCACTTCCCAGGGCGCTGGCATTTTGGCGTGACGTCGCGGACGGCCTCTATCGCCGCGACCGGATCGTGCTGCTGGCGGAGGACGCCGGCGGTATCGTCGGAACCGTGCAGCTCGTGTTTGCGCAAGCGGAGAACCAGCCTCATCGTGCCGACGTTTCCAAGATGCTGGTGCTCCGCCGCGCCAGGTGCCATGGGATCGGGACTGCGCTGATGCGCGGCGCGGAGGATGCCGCTCGCCAGTCCGGCAAATCGCTGCTGGTTCTGGACACCGCGAGCGGCGATGCGGAACGGCTTTACGCCCGGCTGGGTTGGACCTTGGCCGGTGTCATTCCCGACTACGCGCTATGGCCCGACGGCGGTCTGTGCAGCACCAGCGTCTACTACCGCAAGCTCGACTGATCCTAACAGGCTCGCGCAGGCAGGCACGCTGACATCCGCTGGCTTCGAGCTGGGCCGGCGGGTGGATACCGCCGTGATGCAACGGGCCTTGGGCTCGGCGACACCGCTATCCGAATCAAATCATCAGGAGACCCATGCGCATCGCCTTGGCTACGGCTTCGGTTCGCCCCGTCGCGCCGAGCTTTGCCACGATGGACGCGACGTGGAATTTCGCCGTGTGCGGCGTGATGGCGAGCGACCGCGCGATCGACTTGTTGGAGGCCCCTTCGGCGAGCAGCGCCAGCACCTGCAATTCCCGTCCGGTGAACTCGGTCGCCGCGAGGTCGTCCTCCTCGGCGGGCGCCAGCCCATCCAAATCGGAGCGGGTGAGCAATCGATCGCGCAAATCGTCCGTCAAGACGATCAGGCCGCCTGCCACCGCCCGGATGGCAGACCGGAGAGCATCGGCGTCCGTGTCCTCGGGAAGCACTGCCGAGGCGCCGGACCGCAGGGCGTACACGGCTTCGGCGCCGGTGCAAATCACAAGCGCCGGTGGGCCGCTGCCAATGTTCGTCGTGCCGTCCGTAATGCGTATGTCGGCCGGCAAGCCATCACCGCCGATGATCTGCATGCCGGGGGCGTGCATGAGCATTGCACGAAACCGGTCCGCCAGTTCCACATCATCGATGGTAAGCTCGACGTTGATCCCGCCATCCGGACCGCGGCTGTCATGCTCCCTCGCCGTCACGGCGCTGGGCTCGCTCCGATCGTGACGTTCGCGCTCGCCGTTTGTCCGCCGCGCAGGAGTTTCAGCTGGGCCGCCTTGCCGATGGAGTCCGGGGAGAGCCGTGCGAAAAGGCTGCGCAGGCCGGTTACGGGCTCTCCGTCGAATGAAACGATGATATCGCCAAGGAGAACGCCCGCTTTGCCCGCGGCTCCGTCGGGATCGACGCTCACGATCATCGCGGCGCGCCGGTCGGACAGGGCATGCGCCGCGGCCAGGGTTTCGTCGAGACGAACGGGGTGAACGCCGACACCCAGATAGCCACGGCGGATCCGGCCATCGGCCAGAAGCTTGGGGGCGATGCGATCGATCGTAGACATTGGGATGATGAGAGGCTGCCGGCGAGGCCCGAACACCGGCATTCCGAGCGTGCGGCCGTCGGGGTCGACGACAATCCCGCCCTCGGCCTGCCGGTCGAGACGCAAATCCAGACGGATGAGCTTGTCGATACGGCCGCCGCGCCTGCTTTGCCAAGTACCACCCGAAACCGACACGCATCCGAGATTGGCAATCACGCCCTCTCGGCCCCGGCCCAGAGCCACGACGATCTGGCCGATCCCAGCCTCCTCGCTCACCGAGACCGGTGCCGGCACGCTCAGCTCCTCGGCAAGGCGCAGCACAGCGATATCCGTGGTCGGGTCGCGGCCGGCAAGTTGCGCTTGGATCGGCTTGTCGCCTGCGGCGATGATAGAAAGCTCGTCGTCGGCCTCCAATGCGTCGCTGGCGGTTACGATGACGCCTGGTTTCCAGACGAACCCGCTTGCAATGGGACGCCCATGCGAGCGGACGCTGACAATGGATTGGGCCGCACCTTCAGCCAGCTGTCGAAGCTGGTGGGACAGGGCAAGCAGAGGATTGACGGCGGTCTGTTCGGACATCGGGACGCTCCGTGTGTTGCGGTTGTCCGAATCTGGCTCGGGTCGCAGATCGTTGCTACTCCCCAGATGGCTAGGTGCGCGCGGATTTACGACTCGGCCGAAACAGCCGCGCTTGCGGGATCACGCCGGCCTCGCCCAAATCTTGGATTGCTGCGGCCGGAAATCGCTTCTTTCTTAGTGTTAATGGCCATGTCTCGGAACCGCGCCGACCTTCATTCATTAGCTGCCATCAACCAGCGAGATCCCCCATGCAATTCATCCCTCGACACCTTGCAGCCGCCGTCTTCGTCACAATCGCCCTTGTCGGGGCGGCGCTTGCCGGTCCCCTCGACGACATCAAGAGCCGTGGCACGATCCAGATCGGGCTGGAGGGGACCTATCCGCCTTTCAATTATGTGGACGAGAAGGGCAAGCTGACCGGCTTCGAAATCGACTTTGCGGAGGCCGTCGCCGACAAGCTGGGTGTAAAGCCCGACTTTCAGCCCGGCAAATGGGATGGCCTGCTCGCCGCGCTCGACGTGAAGCGGATCGACGCAGTCATCAACCAGGTGACCGTCACCCCGGAGCGCGAGCAGAAATACGCCTTTTCGCAACCTTACACGGTCTCCGGCATCCAGATCATCGTCGGCAGCGGCGCATCCAACATTGCCAAGCCTGCCGACCTTGCCGGCAAGCGGGTCGGCGTCGTGCTTGGCACGTCTTACGAGAAGTGGTTGCGTGAGAACGTGCCCACAGCCGACATCCGCACCTATGACGACGACGCAACGCGCAATCAGGACCTGCTCGTCGGCCGCATCGATGCAATTCTGAACGACCGGCTGATCGTGCCCAATCTTCTCAAGCAATATAATGGACGGCTGGTCGCGGCGGGCGAACCCTTCGCGACGCAGAAGCAGGCGGTCGCCGTTCGCAAGGACAGCGGCGACATCGCCAAGGCCATTGACGCCGCCATCGCAGCACTGCGAGCCGACGGTACGCTGAAGACGATCTCGGAGAAGTGGTTCGGCGCCGACGTGACGCAGTAGGACGCCATGCCGCTTTCATTCGAGCTGATCCGGCAATCCCTGCCGTTTCTTCTGCAGGGCGCCGTCTATACCATCCTGCTCAGCGTGGGCGGGATGGCCTTTGGCCTGCTCATCGGCTTTGTGCTCGCCTTGATGCGGCGCTCGAAGCGCCGGATACTCACCATCCCCGCACGCGCCTATATTTCCTTTATTCGCGGCACGCCGCTTCTGGTGCAGCTTTTCCTTATCTATTACGGCCTTGCCCAGTTCGGCCTGCGCTTCGATCCCATTCCCGCAGCGCTGCTCGGCTTCAGCCTGAATATCGGCGGCTACGCGGCCGAGATCATCCGTTCGGCGATCGCGTCGGTCGATCGGCGTCAGTGGGAGACGGCCGCATCGCTTGGCTTCACCCCCTGGCAGGTGCTGCAATATGTAATCCTTCCGCTGGCGGCGCGCGTCGCCATCGCGCCGTTGACCAACAGCTTCATCAGCCTCGTGAAGGATACGTCGCTTGCCGCCACAATCCAGGTGCCCGAACTTTTCCGCCAGGCTCAGCTGATCACCGCGAGGACCTATGAGATTTTCACCATGTATCTCGCGGCGGCAATGATTTACTGGATCCTGTCAACGGTGCTCGCCATCGCGCAAGACCGGCTTGAAGCGCGCGCCAACCGGTATATCCCGGGCGCGTAGGTACCGGTTCAAAGCTGGGCAAGCAGAATGAGCCCGGTTGTGGCCAGGGCCGCGTTCCAGATGCGGTCGAAATTGACCCACGCGGTGCGAAGAATTGCGACGCCGAGCCATCGGTAAACGACGATGGCGATCAATGCCGTCACGGCGAGCGTCGCGCCGGTATGTACGCCGATCGCCGCGAGCGTGATGCCCACCGAGCCCGTGGCGCCGACATCGGATATCGGCGAGGCTGCGAGGCACAGGGGCATGATCGCCGGCAGGAGCATCAGGCCTGCGCCATGGGCGGTCGCCATCAGGAAGGACCAGAGCAGCAGCCCGCCGAAGCCCGCCGTCATGCCGACGCGCACGCGGTGACGATGGCCGTAGAGCTGGTTATAGGCCGCCCAGCCGATCAGCAGCAGGGCGGCGGCGGCATAGATCCACTGCCCCTCGATCAGGACCCCGCCCGCGATGACCGCGCCGGCGACGATGCCGATCGAGAGCATATGCCCGATGGCGAGCGGCGGCAGCGCCCACAACACCGCCGCCAGGCTATGCCGATGCAGGCCGAGCGCCACGGCGAACAGCCAACCCATCGCCGGATTGAGGCCATGAAACGCCCCGAGACCCGCCAATAGCAGCCAGGGCCACAGCTCATTCATTCAAGCCTCGCCGGCCGGGCACGCTGCGCGTCAAGCGCGCCGGGTCATGGATAGCAATAGGAGTCCGACGAGCAGTCGCCGCCCTCCAGCCGGACCTGATGGGGCCGGTGCGATTTCGGCCATTCGACGAAGAATTTCTCGTCGAACGCGATGCCGCCTTCCGGCTTGACGTCCAGCTTCACCATCCAGCCATCGATGCCGTCGGGATAGAACTGCTCGTCGATCACGCCATAGAGAGAATTGGTGAAATAGACGCGCCGCCCGTCACGGCTGATCTCGACCATTTGCGGCCCGCCATTGAGCGCGCCGTTCTTCGCGCCCGGATGCGTCGCGCGCGAGACGATGCCGCCGATCCTCACCTTGCCGGTCAGCTTGGCGTTGAACGGATCGGACACGTCATATTGCAGGAGATCGCCCGTGCCCCAGCAGGAGACGTAGAGGAACTTGTCGTCCATCGACAGGTCGATATCGCTGACGAGCGGCGGCACCGCGCCGAAACCCTTCAGCATGGGTGGAAGCTTATCGGGATCGGCCGGCTCGGCCGGAATTTCGATGATCTTCGTCACCGCCCATTTGTCGCCGTCCCGATGCCAGGTCCAGATCGAGGAGGACAGGTTTTCCAGGCTCAGCACGCAATTGACGAAGCCGTAGGCCTTGGTCGGATCGTGCGCCGGGCGCAGTTCGAAGACGAGCTGCTGCTTGTCGCCGAAATCGATGGTCTGCTGATGCTTGCGCGTATGCAGGTCCCAGAAATGCAGCCGGCGGCCATATTTCGCGCCGAGCAGGATCTCCGGAACGAGGCCGTCCTCGAACATGTCCGGCGTGCCCCATTCGCTGGTGACGAGCGTGTCATGGCCGAGATGCCACCAGGCGTCATAGGCAAGCTGCTGCGGCCCGCGATCGATCTCCCAGCGGCCGCGAATATCGAAGGTTTCGTGGTCCATCAGGAAGATGCCGCCCGGCGCCTTGCCCTCGGCATTGCCGAGCGCCGCGACATAGATGCCTTCCGGCCCGCAATGCACCGTATGCGGCCGCGTATAGCCGGCGCGCTCCGCCACTTCGGCCGGCTCGATGACCTTGACGATCTGCGGCTTCCTGGGGTCGGGCTTGGTATCGATGATATGGATGCGCGAGGATCGGAGGCCGGGAACGACGAGATAGCGCCGCTCCGTATGCGCATGCGGCGCGTTCGGGCACAGGCATGAGGAGCAGGCGTTCCAGCCGAAATGATGCAGCTCGTCGCCGGCATTAGGCATCGCGACCTGCTCGATGATCGTCCCGTAGGTCGATGAGCCGGGATCGACATCCACGACAGCGAGAGCATCAGGCGTCGCGCGCGTCGGATCGAACGCCGCCACATAGGCCAGCGTTTCGGCCGGCGCCTTCATAGCCATGCGCGGAGATGGGTAAAAGCTTGGATCGGGTTTCCAGGTCGCCATGTGCTTTCCTCTCTTTACCTTATGCTTATGATTTTGCTCGATTGCACCGTGAGTTCGGAGGCTGCCGGATGTCCCATTCTTCACGTGGGCAAACGTTTGCTCCAACACTACCACCAGGATCATCAGTTGAGCAGGGCGCTATTTTGATTTGAGAGGGTGTCTTTAAGCAAGGAGGCACCGATCGCGCATCACCCGATCGGGATGAGGCAAGACCAGCGGGATTAGGCTGGCCGTCGCTGCTCCCTTCGCCGCTGGCCCCTCAGAGAAGCGGCTTGGACGCTCGGAAAAGCGCGACGTCTATGCAGAAGCTGCCATCGTCTTCGGTCTCGAAATAGCGCGTAACGCTTGCCGAGATGGCGGACTGCAACGCTCGGATCGCATCCACCTGAACCTGCGGCGTGCGGATCCTCTCGACCCAGGATGTGAATTCGAGATGCAGGCGGTGCTGGGTCGTGGCGCCTGCCGTAAGGCCCGCGCGCGCGATCGCCGCCTCCCATTCCGCCCGCGAATAGTTGCGCACATGCGAGCAATCGCGCAGCAATTCCATCGCCTGAAAATACGTATCGAGCAGCGGCGTGCCCGGCGAGACGGTGTCGACGAAAGCGGCAGATGCCGCCCGGCTTGAGCACGCGCGCCGCCTCGCGCAGGCCAGCCTCGAAATCGCGCCAGTGATGCGCGCTGAAGCGGCTGAGCACCAGGTCGAAACTTCCAGCATCGAAGGGAAGGCTTTCGGCCACACCTTGCTTCGTCGTGACATTGCCGAGACCGCGTTCCTTCGCGGCCCGATCCACCACATCCAGCATCTCGGGCGACAGGTCATATGCCACGACCTCCCGCACATGCGGCGCGACATGGAAGGTGACATGGCCGCCGCCGCAGCCGAGGTCGAGCACGCGGGCGTCCGGATGCGCCCGCGCCAGCGCCGCCAGCGCCTGGAGATCGATGCCTTGCGCATGCACGGCGCTGTTCAGATAGGCGTCCGCGCGCGCGCCGAACTGGCCGCCCACCAATGCTTCGTGGCTCTTGCTTCTCCGGCATGGCTCATCGCTCCAATTTGCAATCGTTCATATTGGTCGGGCCTCGCCGCATGGCAACCGCCTGCACGCTCTCATGGGCAATACCGTTTCTCGCATACAGCTCTGGTGCGGATATTCGTCTTCGACTAACATTTCCTCGCTCGCGCAAAGGGCGATCAAGAACCGGCAAGCGCGTCGCCAATTCGCAATGGGAGGTCTGCGCATGTCTCGGTTCGCAAGGGCGGGAGCCGCATTGGCGGCACTCGCGCTGTTCAGTCTGCCGGCCCAAAGCCAGGACTATCCTAACAAATCGGTGAAGATCATCGTACCGTTCGCGGCGGGCGGTCCGGCCGACGTCTATGCGCGCTTCATCGGCAATCATCTGTCGGAAGCGCTGAAGCAGCCTTTCGTCATCGAGGACCGTCCGGGCGCGGGTTCGGTCATCGGCACGGAGGCGGTCGCCAAGTCCGCGCCGGACGGCTACACGCTCCTGATGATGTCGAATACGCACACGACGAATGAATCGCTGATGCCGGACAAGCCGTTCAAGCTGATGGACGATTTCGTCGCCGTCGCTCCGGTCAACTATTCCGACCTCGTGCTGGTCATCCACCCGTCTGGTCCCGGCGAAGGACCTCAAGGAATTCATCGCCCTGGCCAAATCGAAGCCGAAGGGCCTCACCTATGCATCCTCCGGACCGGGCACGCCCTATCACATGGCGCGGCGAGCTGTTCAAGGCGATGACCCAGACCGACATCGTGCATGTGCCCTATAAGGGAAGCTCGGGCGCGCGCACCGACATTCTCGGCGGGCATGTGAACATGATGTTCGACGCCATCACCACCATGGCGCCCAACGTCGCCGCCGGGCAGTTGAAAGCGCTCGGCACGACAGGCGACAAGCGGACATCGGTGCTGCCCGATGTGCCGACCGTCGCCGAAGCCGGGGTGCCGGGCTATTCCGCCACCATCTGGCTCGGCATCATGGCGCCCAAGGGCACGCCGCAGGCCGATCGTCGACACGCTCAATGCCGAGATCAACAAGGTGCTGCAGCGGCCCGACGTGAAGAAAATGTGGGCGGAACAGGGCGCCGAACCGCTGATCATGTCGCCGGTGGAATTCAAAGCCTATCTGGAAAAAGACATCGAGAAATGGGCGGAGGTCGTGAAGATCTCCGGTGCGAAGGTCCAGTGACCTCCGCATCGCCGGAAGACATCCGGCTGAACGTCAACGGGCAGGAGCAGCGGATCGCCGGCGATCCGCGCATGCCGCTGCTTGCCGCCCTGCGCGGCGAGTTGGGCATGACGGGCGTGCGCTTCGGCTGCGGCGCCGGGCTCTGCGGTGCGTGCAACGTGCTGATCGACGGGCGCGTCGGCCACATCCTGCAATGTCGCTGTCGGCGATGTGGCGGGCAAGGCCATCGTCACGGCGGAGGGTCTTGGCACGCCCGCCGCGCCGCATCCGCTGCAGAAGGCATTCCTCGCCGAGCAGGCCGCGCAATGCGGCTATTGCATCCCCGGCATTCTCATTTCCGCCGCGGCTCTGCTGCGCCATACGCCGAAGCCGACCGACGCGGAGGTGCGGGCCGCGCTGGACGGCAATCTGTGCCGCTGCGGTTCGCATAACCGGATCGTGCGCGCCGTCGCTGAGCGGCCGCCGGGGAAGGAGCCGCCCGATGAGCGCGACGGCGA
The DNA here is from genome assembly GCA_963731855.1 of uncultured Alphaproteobacteria bacterium. Lineage (GTDB taxonomy): Bacteria > Pseudomonadota > Alphaproteobacteria > Rhizobiales > Rhodomicrobiaceae > R-RK-3. The sequence goes on from CAVSXH010000017.1 coordinate 365,292, forward strand.
AGCTGCCCGGCAATCTGCGCACGAATCCGATGCTTTCGCGCTGGATCCGCCTGCGGCCGGAAGGCGTTGTCGAGATCTGTCCGGGCAAGGTCGAGATCGGACAGGGCATTCTCACCGCGCTGGCGCAGCTTGCGGCCGACGAACTCGATGTCGGGCTTGAGCGCATCCGGATGGTTCCGGCCAATACATGGGCAAGCCCCAATGAAGGCATGACCTCGGGAAGCCTGTCCATCCAGGATTCCGGCATGGCGGTGCGGCAGGCCTGCGCGGAGGCGAGAGCGATCCTGCTGTCGGCGGCGGCGGCAGCGTTTGGGCGTGGCGGTCGAGACGCTGTCCGTCGAGGACGGCGTCATTCGTGGCGCCGGCAATCTTTCGGCCAGCTATTTCGATATGGCCGAGGACGGCTTGCTCGACCGCGAGGCGACCGGGAAGCGTCGCACCGAAAGCGGTCTCGCAGCGGCGGCTCGCGGGCACAGCCGGTCGACCGGCTCGATCTCGCCGACAAGATCTTCGGCGCCGCGCGCTTTGTCCATGATCTCAGTCCTGCCTGCGATGCTGCATGGGCGCGTGCTCAGGCCGCCATCGCCCGGCGCGAAGCTGCTCACCCTGGAGGCGGACGCCATCCGGGCGATGCCCGGCGTAAAGGCCGTGGTGCGGGACGGAAGTTTCGCCGGGGTCGTCGCCGATAGCGAGTGGAACGCGGAGCGCGCGCTCGCGCAAGCTGCGCGCGGCGGCAAGCTGGGAGGAAGCCGCGCCGCAACTGCCCGATGAAACGCAGCTCACCGCCTGGCTGAAGAGCGCCGCCGGCGAGACAAGGCCGGTCGCCGAGCGCGTGGCGGATCAGCCGGCCGCGCCGGCGCGGACCATCCGGCGGGACTATTCCCGCCCCTTCATCGCGCACGCCTCGATCGCCCCATCCTGCGCCGTCGCCCAGTTCGCCGAAGCCGGCAATGGCGAGACGCGCGTCACACATCTGGACCCACAGCCAGGGCATTTTCAATCTGCGCACCGATCTCGCCCGGCTCCTTGCCTTGCCTCCTGAAGCCATCATCCTGGAGCACGCGGAAGGAGCCGGATGCTACGGCCATAATGGTGCGGACGACGTGGCGGTGGATGCCGTGCTGCTGGCGCGTGCCGTGCCGGGCTCTCCGGTGCGGGTGCAATGGTCGCGCGAGGAGGAACTTGGCTGGGCGCCTTTCGGCCCGGCCATGGCGGTCACGATCGAGGCGGATCTCGACGCCGACGGCCAGATCTGCAACTGGCGGCACGAAATATGGAGCAACGGGCATACGAGCCGGCCGGGACGCGCGCAGACGCCGACGCTGCTCGCGGGATATGACATCGAGAACGCCTTTCCGCGCCTTGCCGCGATCAACCCGCCGATCGCCTCGGGCGGCGGCGCGGAGCGCAATGCGCTGCCGACATATGATTTCCCCGACTGGAGCGTCGTCAACCACTACATCACCGACATGCCGATCCGCGTTTCGGCGCTGCGCACTTTGGGCGGCTTCGCCAATGTATTTGCGTCCGAGTCCTTCATGGACGAGATCGCGGCCGAATGCGGTGAGGACCCCGTGGCCTTCCGCCTGCGCCAGCTTTCCGACCCAAGGGCGAGGGCCGTCATCGAGGCGGCGGCCGAACGCTTCGGCTGGGCCGGCTGGCTGAAGCGCGAGGGCTGGGGCCGTGGGATCGGCTATGCCCGCTACAAGAGCACCGGGGCGTATTGCGCCGTCATCGCGGAGGTCGAGGCCGGGCGCGAAATCCGCGTTCACCGCCTGGCGATCGCTGCCGATGTCGGCGAGGTCATCAACCCGGACGGCGTCGCCAATCAGATGGAAGGCGGCGCGATCCAGGGCACGAGCTGGACGCTGAAGGAGGCGGTGCGCTTCGACCGCTCGCGCATCACCAGCACCCAGTGGGACACCTATCCGATCCTGCGCTTCTCGGAGGTGCCGGCGGTGGACGTGGTGATCTGCAACCAGCCCAGCGAACCTCCGATGGGTGCGGGGGAAGCGTCGCAGGGGCCGACCGCCGCGGCGATCGCCAACGCCGTTTTTGACGCGATCGGCGTGCGGGTGCGCGATCTGCCGCTGACGCCCGAGCGCATTATCGCGGCCATGGCTTAGGGAAGATATGGGAGCCATGCACCTCAAACTCCTAAGCGGCGGTGCGGCGCAAGCGCTGGTTGGAGCGATGGCCCCGCAGTTCAAGGCCGAAACCGGCTTTGACATCGACGGGGCGTTCGGAGCGGTCGGCGCGATGAAGGCCCGGCTGCTGGACGGCGAGCCGGCCGATCTGCTCATTCTGACGCGGGCGCTCATCGATGAACTCGCCGCCGGCGGCCATGTGGACGCCGCCTCGGTGGCCGATATCGGCGTGGTCAGGACGGCTATCGCGGTGCGCGCCGCAGACCCTGCGCCGCCGGTCGGCAACGCCGACGATTTGCGCGGCGCCTTGCGGGCTGCCGACGCGATCTATTCGCCGGATCAGACGCTGTCGACCGCCGGCATTCACTTCGCCAAGGTTCTGAGCGCGCTCGGCATCGCAGACGAAGTCGCCGGCCGTCTGAGGGAGTTCCCGAACGGCGCGGCGGCGATGAGCGCGCTTGCCGCCTCCACGGAGCGGAACCCGATCGGATGCACGCAGGTCACCGAAATTCTCGGCACGCCCGGCCTCACCCTGGTCGGCGCCCTGCCGCCGGAATTCGAGCTGGCCACCGCCTACACGGTCGGCTGTGACGACGCGCGCGCACAAGCTCCGGAGCCGCGCGGAAGCTTGCCGCTATGCTGGTCTCGGCAGAGGCGCGGCCCTTGCGCGAACAGGTCGGGTTTGGGCGATAGGGAGATGCCGATGTCCGCACAAGCGCCAGCCGAGGACGCCGCGAACGGACAGCCGAAACAGCTGGTCAAATCCTCCACCGAGCTTCTGGCCGGGCTGCTGCTGTTGGGTCTCGCGGCGATAGGGTTTTTCGGCACGCATCAATCTCAATTCCGGCCAGCTTTCCAGCATGGGGCCCGGCATGATGCCGAAGATCACCGGCGTCGGACTCGCCATTTTCGGCTCCGTCCTCGTTGTGCAGAGCTTCATCGACCGATGGCCCCTCGGTGCAAGCGTGGAACTGGCGCGGCATCCTCTTCGTGTTCGGCGCCGTCCTGGTGTTCGCCGCGACCGTGCGCGGGCTGGGGCTGGGCGTCGCGGGGCCGCTGTCCGTCCTCATCTCGGCGCTCGCCGACCGCGACACAAGGCTTATCGAGATCATTCCCTTCGCGCTGCTGATGACCGCATTCAGCGCGCTGCTGTTCAAATGGCTTCTCGGCCTGCCGATCCCGATCCTGCCCTTCCTGCTCGGTTATTGAGGCGCGTCCAACGCATGGCCGACATGATCTCCAATCTGGCGCTGGGGTTCGCCGTCGTCTTCTCGGTCAAGACGCTGGCGCTCTGCTTCCTCGGCTGCATGATCGGCACGCTGATCGGCGTGCTGCCCGGCATCGGTCCGGTCGCGACGATCGCCATGCTGCTGCCGGTGACGTTCGGCATCGACCCTGTCGGCGCGCTGATCATGCTGGCCGGCATCTATTACGGCGCGCAATATGGCGGCTCGACCGCGGCGATCATCGTCAACATTCCCGGCGAAGTGTCGTCGGTGGTCACCGTGCTGGACGGGCACCAGATGGCGAAACAGGGCCGCGCCGGCGTCGCGCTCGGCATCGCGGCGATCGGCTCGTTCATCGCCGGCACGCTGGCGACGCTGATGATCGCGGCCGTCGGCGCGCCGCTCGCCGCATTACGCGCTGGCCTTCGGGCCGCCCGACTATTTTTCGCTGATGGTGTTCGGCCTGATGTTCGCCGTCGTGCTGGCGCGCGGCTCGCTGCCGAAGGCCATCGCGATGATTCTGGCAGGCATTTTGCTGTCGACCGTCGGCACGGATCTGGAGACCGGGCAGGCGCGGCTGACCTTCGGCAGTCCCGATTTGTTCGACGGCATCGAATTCGCGGTGCTCGCCATGGGCCTGTTCGGCTTCGCCGAGATTCTTCGGACGCTCGAGGATCACCAGCCCCGTCTGATCAGGGACGCCCCGATCGGGCGCTTGCTTCCGTCGCGTGCCGATCTGAAGGTTGCGATCGCCGCCGATCCTGCGCGGTACGGTCATCGGCGCCTGTCTCGGGCTGCTGCCCGGCAATGGCGCGGTGCTCGGGCCGTTCGCGTCCTATGCGACGGAGAAGCGGCTGGCCAAGGACCCCTCCCGTTTCGGCAATGGCGCGATCGAGGGTGTGGCGGGACCGGAATCGGCCAACAATGCCGGCGCGCAGACCGCCTTCCTGCCGCTGCTGACGCTCGGAATTCCGCCCAACGCCGTGATGGCGCTGATGGTCGGCGCCATGACCATCCATGGCATCGTCCCCGGTCCGCAGATCATCACCAAGCAGCCGCAGCTCTTCTGGGGCATGATCGTTTCCATGTGGATCGGCAATCTGATGCTGCTGGTCATCAACCTGCCGCTTGTCGGTTTGTGGGTCCGGCTGATCAAGGCGCCTTACCGGCTGCTGTTTCCCGCCATCGTGCTGTTCTGCTGCATCGGCATCTATTCGATCAACAACAGCGCCGCCGAAGTGGCGATGGTCGCGGCGTTCGGCCTGTTCGGCTACGCGCTCATCAAGCTCGAATTCGAGCCGGCGCCGCTGATCCTCGGCTTTGTGCTGGGGCGGCTGATGGAGGAGAAATTCCGCCAGTCGCTGCTGATTTCGGGCGGCAATCTCAAGACTTTCATCGATGCGCCGATCTCCAGGGTCCTCCTCATATTGACCGCGATCCTCGTTCTCGCATCGCTGCTGCCCGCGATCAGGCGAAAACGCGAAGAGGTCTTTACCGAATGAGCGCCGGCATTCGGCAGGGCTTCCGCGATGGCGCGTGGCGCCCGACATGCCATAATTTATCGAGTGATCATCAAGAGAGGAATCCCGATGCGTGCGCTTGGCTTCAATCATCTGTCGATCGGGTCGAAGAACCTGGAGGCCTCCTTGCAGTTTTACGAGACGCTTTTCGGCATGGAGCGGATCCCCACTTACAATTTTGGCTTTACGACGCAGTATCTGCGCTGCGGAAAGCTGCAGCTCCATGTCTTCCACCTGGCGGATGATGTCCCGGTCTACCAGCATTTCGCTCTCGACGTGGATGATTTCCACGCGGTGTACGAAGCCGCGAAAAAGCTGGGCGCACTGGACTCCACCACATTCCGCAACCCCGTCAACGAATTCCCCGATGGCTGCGTGCAAATGTATTTGCGCGATCCCGGCGGCAATCTGGTCGAAGTCGACTGGCCGGATGTGAACACGCTCGATCGCTCCCGCATCCCTGAATTGCGCAAGCTTGCCGAATTCGCCAAGCAGGAGGGGGAGGCGCTGGCCGCGTCGCTCTACCTGGACCGGCCGGATTTCACACCTACCGGCCATTAGAGCCTGATCGGCTTAGGTGGCATCGCTACGCTACTCAGTCGTAATCCCCGCGAAGGCGGGGGCCCAGTAAACTATTGATTTCGTTGGCGTACTGGGTCCCCGCCTTCGCGGGGATTACAAGAAGGGTATCCACCTAATCCGATCATGCGCTAGGCGCCGAACCCTGCCAAGGAAACGATGGCCAGTGCCTTTCGGCGGCCATGGCTGAAAGTCAGCCGACCATTCGGGACGCCTGGAACGCAATCGCGGCAATGGCTGCGACCGCGAGCAGGGCGAACAATATTTTCCAGCCGATGCTCTCGAGTTTGCGCGCCGATGCCAGGCGTTCGGCCGAGAGTTCAGGCGCATCCCATCCCGGCTCATCCTGAACAAGGGCGCGAAGACCGGCATTCCCCTCGACGATGCCCCGGTGAACGAGGGGTACGCCCGCACGCTCGGCAATCTGGGCGGCGATGGTGTGGAAAGGCATGGGCGGATCTTCGGAGTTCTCGCGCACATAGCCCAATGTCAGGCGCCTGCCGTCCTTGCGCACCAGACATGCGGACTGAACGATGACCGGCAGCACGACATAGCGGTAAATCTCACCGCGCGTTTCCACGGCAGCGAGATCCTTATAGGCCACCTCGCACTCCGTATAGGGAAAGAGCGGCGTCGGCCCGCGCCAGTTAGGCAGCACGAATGTCGCTTTGTCCGGCCCAAGATGCACTTCGGAATGCGAGGCGGCGAAGAGGAAAATGCCTGCGTAGAGCAGGAGAACGCCGCCGGTGATGAACATCATGAAGAAGATCGCGGAATCGGTCTGCAGATTGTGCGTCGCAAGCCAGAGCGCCCCCGCAAGCGCATTCACCATGAAGAGCACGATGAAGAAGAAGGTGACGCTCAAAATGCTTTGCAGGCCGCGGCTCGGCCGGTAGCGCGTGATCTCGTCGAGGACCTTCACATTCGCCATGGCTAGCATCTCCTCATACGCGGCAGCGTCAAACCGAGGGCAAAACCGCGCCCATGCGGCAAGGTAAACGGCGCCGTAAAGGCGTCAAGTTCAAATGCGCGTCACCGGCGGCGGAGCCTGCTGACGGCGGCCGCCCGAATGCTTACATTAGGATACGGTAGCCGCTCTTGAAAGGATGCGACATGGGACTGTTCACCAGCAGGAAGAATAAGATGCCCGAGCCGAGCGACGCATTGCCAGGCCGCGCCACCCCGATTCCGACAGCGGCCCGGCACCATGTCAGCAAGGTCGCGCTGCAAGGCCCATATCCGGAGGGGTACGAGAAAGCGGTCTTCGGGCTCGGTTGCTTCTGGGGCGCCGAGAAGGCGTTCTGGTCCGTGCCCGGCGTCTATGTGACCGCCGTCGGCTATGCGGGCGGCTATACGCCGAACCCGACCTATGAGGAGGTTTGCTCGGGGCGCACGGGCCATAATGAGGTTGTGCTCGTCGTGTTCGACCCGAAGGTCGTTTCCTACGACGCGCTGTTGAAGCGGTTCTGGGAGGGCCATAATCCGACGCAAGGCATGCGCCAGGGCAACGATATCGGCACGCAATACCGGTCGAGCATCTTCACCTATTCGGAGGACCAGAAGCGCAGGGCGGAAGCCTCCAAGGCGGCTTATGAAGCTGTGCTACGGGATCGCGGCTATGGTGCGGTGACGACCGAAATCGTCGACGCGCCGGAGTTCTATTTCGCCGAGGACTACCATCAGCAATATTTGTCGAAGAACCCGTCCGGCTATTGCGGTCTGGGCGGAACCGGCGTGAGCTGCCCGATTGGCATTCAAGAGGCGGCCAGCTAAACCTCAACCAGGCATATAAGGCGTCAGGGCGCGGCGCAGGATGGTCCTCGGATCGTCCTGCGCGAAGCGGAACCCTTGCGCCAGCGCCCGGGCCGGGCGGATGTCATAGCTGAGCAGGAAATAGTCCGCGCTGCCGCCCAGGATCGGCCGTGCGAGCCAATCGGGGATTTTCAGGCGAACGGGCTTGCGGACGGCGGCGGCGATGGTCTGCGCCACATCGCTGAAGCGCGGCAATTCCGGCGAGACGCAGTTGATGACGCCATCGCCGGCATCACCGTTCGCCGCCCAGCGCATCATCGATACGGCATCGTCGATGTCGACGATCGGAACCAGCTGGTCGCCGTCCCCGACGATAAACCCGCCCACGCGCTGACACAGCCGCACCAGCTTTTTCGGATAGCCTTCCGGGCTGCACACCATGCCGAAGCGGATGATGGTGACCGTGGTGGAACCGTTCGCCGCGGAGAGCGCCGCATTCTCCCAAGCGCGCAAGGTCGACTGGATGAACGAATTTCCCTGCGTGTCGATCCGGGTTTCCTCGTCATAAACTTCGCCGCGCCGGCCGGGATAAATGCCGAATGACGAAGCGGAGATCAACCGTACCGGTCCGCCGCCGATCGCGCGTGCGAGCATCTGGGCGCTGGTGACGCGGGACGTGATAATGCGTGCTCTCTTTGCCTTGGTCCAGCGTCCGCCGACCGGCTCGCCCATCAAGTGAAACGCGGTCGAGACGCCCTCAAGCGCTTTGGCGGGAAATTCGTCCGTGACCTCGGCCCACGGGAAAATGGCCGCCCGGTCGCCATAGAGCTGGCGCAGCTTATCGGCGTTGCGGCCGACGAGATGCACCTTTTGGCCATCGGCCAGATAGCTTCGTGCGATGGCCCGGCCGAGCATCCCGGTCGCACCCGTCACCATAACCACCATCGGCGTTTCATTCCCCGTTTCCGCGACGCAGCGAGACGCGCGAAAATAGTCTTATTCAGGAAATTTCTACACTAAGCAGGTTTTTGTTGGTTGCCCAACAAATGACCGGCTTAGATTCTTTGTTTTTCGCATCATTTTTCGTGAAAACCGGTAAGACCACCCTTCGCAATGATGCTTTAGAGCATTTTCCAGCCAGGCATGTCCCCGCGAAGGCGGGATGATACCGGTTTGCGTCGAGAAAATGCGACAAAACAAAGGAGTAGAGCCCCGTTCCGCTTCGATCCGAACGGAAACGGCTCTAAGTTCCAGCGCCTTCCATGTCATGGAGCGGAATTGTTCTGCCCACGCCTGAACATTGCCCGGCACGTCGCACCGCCATCTCCCGCCGGAACGCTTCAGGGGTCATTCGTCGAGATAGCCGAACGTGTCCGCGCCATCGAGACGGCGGATGCGCGCCCGCGCCAAAATCTCCGGATCCATGAGACGCGCATTCACACCCATCCAGTCTCGATTCTTGTCGACAGCCGCCCAGTGGGTGACGCACCCGCAATGTCTGCAGCGGTGAAATTCAATCGATCTGTCACCCCATAGGTAAATGTCGGTGGGCGGGTCCGGCGGCGCGAAGCGCACCTGCTTCGGCGAATAATAGGCCCACAGCGTGCCATATCTTCGGCAGACCGAACAATTGCAATCGGTTACCGTTTCCGGAGCGGAATCGATCACAAGACGGATCGCGCCGCAATGACAAGAGGTTTCAATCGACGAATGGCTCATTCCCATCTCCATCCGGGCCAGCAGACTTTGGCCCTCGTGTTTTCCGGCGAGCGAACCACAGGCTTGCCGCAGGAATGTGGCCAGACGTCGCCCTGAGAGTAGTCACCCGCGATCGATCGCCAGCGCCCGACGCCGCTACTCCGTCCCTTGCAGCGCCTCCTGGAAGGCGGCGTCCATCTGCTTGGCGCCGTCCAGCAGGGCTTGCTGCTCCATCCGCTTCTCCATCGCGGTCATCAGCGCGGACACGACATTGTTGCGGCTCGCCACCGGATTGCGCTCATAGCCGCCGCGCTGGAAGAAATTCGACGTCGGCACCTTGTCGCGGATGGCCGCCGGCATGGTGACGACGTCGAAGCCGTTGCCGTCGCCCATCAGATTCATCATCTCCAGCTCCGCCGCGCTCGGAGGCCGCTCATGCCCCTTCATGCGCAGGAACTTCACCGAATCCAGCAGCTTCTGCGTCTGCAGCATCGGGCCGACATCGATGTCGAGGTTCAGGGCGTGCAGCGCCCGGCCTTTCGGGGTCTCCGCCGCCTTCACATGCGCGCTCCAGCGGTAGGGCAGGCTGCGAGCGAATTTCGCCATGCGGCGCAGCGTGGCGGCTTTGCGGTCCAGCTCATGGCGGCGGTCGGGCTTGGCGGCTTTGGCCCGCTCCTGCAGCGTGGCGGCCATGGCTGAGCCGTGCTCCGCCAGGAGGCCGATCGTATTGGCGATCAGAAGCTGATTATAGCCGAGCGCGGTGCTGATAGGCTTGGCGCCCGGCCTTTTCAACTCCAGCCCCGCCTGCACGTCATACGCGCCGTTGCCGCCCGCTTCGAAGCCGTAAATCCTGACGGCCTGCTCCTTGCTGATGCCGGCGGCGAGCGCGGCGCGTGCATAGGCGCGCTTATAGTCCATCTCGGTCGCGGGCGTTTTCGGCTTGAACTGGAAGCGCATCTTGGCATGGCGGAGGAAATCGGCGACGACCGGCAAGGGGGGCGCTTTCACCTGTTTCGCCTTGGGAGGGGGCTTGAGCCGCAGGGGCGGCGGGGTCGGAGCTGGCGGTCCGCTATAGACGGGCGGCTGATCGAGCACATAATCGCCCAGTTCGACGGACTGGCCGTTCGCCCGCTTCTTGCGGCGCTCGGCGCGCTTGCCCTCGACCAGATCCCAATAGGCCGAGGCTTTCTTCTCATAGGCATCGCGCTGCTTGCGGTAGGCGATATATTTGGCGTGATATTCGGCGGCCGCGCGCTTCGCCTCCGCGGATTCGAACGGCTTTTCCGGCAGCGGTGGAGCAGCTTGCGGCTTTTCGCGCGCCGCCGCACCGCCCGCCGAGAGGCAGATAAGCAGAATGGTCAGAAACGTCGTCGCCATCGTTGGACCCGCCCCCCGCGCAGTCTCGGCACCGCCGCATTAGATCAAGATGCGGCGCCCGAGCCAAGGCAAAGCAAAGCTTCAAATCGGTATCTACCGCGACCTATCTAGCGCGAAGCGGCGCGGTCGGGCGAAAAATTCGACGTTATTGAACCTTATGCGCCGCCGAGCGTCATAGCGTAGGTGAAACTCCAGCTTACGGAAAGCCAAGCTGGGGCGTTAACATGCGCGGTTTTCTTGACCCCGCATATTCACGCCGCATTCACGGGGATTGGCTATTGGTTGCATCATGCGGATCATTCGTCCCGCGCCATGGTGGCGGGGCCGAGGGCCGCGATCAGATTGGGTATTGAGGGTCATATGAGAGTTTCCACGACTTTGAAGGCATTGGCGATTGTGCTCGCGGCAGGTTCGTTCGGGTTCGCCGGTTCGGCCAGCGCTTATGACGATGACGATAATGCCGCCGGTGTCGCGGTCGGCATCATCGGGCAGGTGATCGGCAGCGCCGTCGAAGCCGAGGCCGCCAACGAGGCTGCCGCCGAGCAGGACCGCCGCTGCCGCCGCTTCGAACGCAGATGCGCGGACGGCGAAGGCTGGGCCTGCGAGAAGCAAGACGCCGAATGCGGCGACTGAGATCGGTGATTGACGGACGGGGGCGGAAGCCCTCGTCCCAATTCATCGGGTCTGATGCATGATTGGTAAAGCCGCTGCCTTCTCGAACTGACCGTAAAATTGCACAGCGTTTCATCTCCAGCATTTTGCTGGTCTCAGCGCGACCCCGATGCCGTCGCCATCCACCTCGGCACTTACACCCATAAACTGTTCACGACAGCGCGCGTAGCACGCCCCGGACGCGGTCAGAGCCGATGTCCTGCACGAGACTCTCGTTTTCGGCCTGGGCGCGATTCCAGATCGGGACGGCGGCGGTAAGCACATCCCGGCCGGCCTTGGTCAAGCTCAGGCGCCTGCTGCGCTTATCCGCACTGTCCACCGCTACAGCGACGAGCCCGCGGCGTTCCAGCGGCTTTAGATTGGCGGTGAGCGTCGTCGGGTCCATCGCCAGCAGGGCGGAAACATCGCCCATGGCCGGCGGCGCGGGACGGTTGAGCGACATCATCAGCGAGAACTGGCCATTGGTCAGGCCGGCGGGCCGCAGCGCTTCGTCATAGCGTCGCGCCAGCGCCCGCGCTGCCCGGCGCACATGCATGCACAGGCAGTGGTCGCGGACATGGAGCGTCAGCTCGAACGGCAGCTCGTCGGATTTTGACATGCCACAATTATGTTGATATCAAGCTATATGTCCAGCGTTCCGTGGGCATGGATCTGTAAAACCGGCTACCGGTTGCGATGAGGATCATGCTCAAGCAAAAAGGTGATCGGACAGCGCCCGTTGAAGCGAGGCTCTGCCGGTTCGGCCGAACAGCTCAGGAGAGGCAGCTATGGCGGGAAAGATTCTGGTACTTGTCGGCACCAAGAAGGGTGCGTTCATCCTGGAGAGCGATGTCACGCGCCGAACTTGGACGCAGCGAGGCCCGTTTTGCGACACGTGGCCGGTCCATCACGCCATCGCCGATCCGGCTACGGCCACGATTTTCGCGGGCGGAGGCAATGAATGGTTCGGTCCGGCCGTATGGAAATCCACCGATCTCGGCGCGACATGGACGCATTCGAGCGAAGGCATCTCCTACGGGGAGGGCAAGGATCCGATCAAAGCGGTATGGAGCCTCGCCCCAAGCAACGGGCGTTTATACGCGGGCGTGGAACCCGCGGGGCTGTTCCTCAGCGATGATGACGGCCAGCGCTGGCAGCATGTCGGCGGTCTGCGGGATCACCCCTCTCGCGAACATTGGCAACCGGGCGGCGCCGGCCTGATCCTGCATAGCCTCGTGCCACATCCAACAGATGACAGGCAGCTCTGGGTCGGCATTTCGTCGGTTGGGGTTTTCCACAGCGCCGATGGCGGCGAAAACTGGACCCCCCGCAATCAGGGCACGCGATGCGATTTCCTGCCCGAGGAGCAGCGTTATCCGGAATATGGACAGTGCGTGCATTGCCTCGTGCGGGCGCCCGGCGAGGCAGACCGGCTCTATCAGCAGAACCATTGCGGCATGTATCGCAGCGACGATGGTGGTCAAAGCTGGGTCAGCATCGAGAACGGTCTGCCCTCGACCTTCGGCTTCCCGGCCGCCGCACATCCGCGTGATCCCGAAACGCTGTTCCTGTTGCCGCTCAATGGCGACATCCTTGGGCGCTATGTGCCGGAGGGCAAGGCCGCCGTCTGGCGCACGCGCGACGGCGGCGCGCATTGGCAGGCGATGCGGGAAGGCCTGCCACAGCAGAATGCCTTCATCGGCGTGCTTCGCCAGGCCATGGCGACGGACAAGCTCGAACCGGCCGGCGTCTATTTCGGCACGAGTTCAGGCTCGCTGTTCGCCAGCGCCGATGAGGGCGAGAGCTGGAACTGCATCGCGGAGCACCTGCCTTCCATCTCCTCGGTCGAAACTTTGGTGGTGAATGGTTAGCGCATGATCCGCAAAAGTGGTCGCCGAAGAGACGGAGCGGCGGCGAACGCAATGTCCTTGCCCGCACCGCCTCCCGTCGAGGTCACGCTGCCGCCCGCGCTGGTCAGACTGTTTCCCGGCGCGGCATCCCGCCTCGACGTTCGGGCGGCAAGCGTATCCGAGATCATCGATGCGCTCGATGAGCGCTGGCCCGGGATGCGCGACCGCCTCATTGATTCAACCCCGCGCATCCGCCGGCACATCAACGTCTTCGTCGAGGGCAGGCGTGCCGGCCTGGACACTCCGCTCGATCCCGGCGCCAAGGTCTTCATCATCACGGCTGTTTCGGGAGGCTAGAGCCCTTTCCCGCAAAGCTGAGACCACTTTGCGCCCCGAAAAGTCGACAAAGCAAGCAATGCGCGTCCGTCCCGTTCTGATACAATCGGAACTGATGGCTCTAAGTCTTTGCCTGGTCGAATTTTAGCGACTTAAGCCAGTATCCATCCCCGCCTTCGCGCGAACGCGCTTCGCTGAAAAGCGCCTCGCGCCAAGCCACGCCACGGCGCGCTTCGGCCCGTCGCATTCCACGCCGCATCAGACTTCAGTCCGATAGTCCGTCGGACATTGGTAGGTTCCGCCCGCCAGCCGATTGCGCCAATTATGAGGTGGCTCGGTTAAGCAGCCGTGGCCTGCCCAATTCATATTTGCGTCGATTGTTTCATGAAGTTTGAACAGACGCCTGGGCGAGCCTTGTCGAAGCCGGCAACGGTCGTTGGTAGCGTAAGGAGTCATGGTCATGTCCAGTTCGGTTAAAGACGATCTGCCGGAGCCGGCCGAGATCATAGCGCCTGACGAAGGCGATGCGGCGGCGACAAACAACCAGCCACACGACCATGCAGTTGACCTTCAATGCCGATGGCGTTTCCGAAATCAGATATCGGTGGCAGTCTTCGGCGGACGGGCGGAGCTGGACATCCATTCCCGGCGCCTCAAACGCGCGGCTCCTGACGCGGCAACCGGACCACGGCTTGTCGCTGACATTGGCGCTCAGCTGTATTTTCCTCGATAGCGCCTTTTCCGCCACCACCGCCTATGCGGCCCCGATGCCGGCGTTCGCGCCCAAGCCCGCCGGTAGTGGCAATTCCGGACCGACCGGCGAAATTCCGGCCGCCATGAGCTGGGTCGACAAACACGCGGGCGGCAATAGTGAGCAGAGCGTCCAGATTGTCTATGACGACCGCGCCGACTGTTGGCAGCTACGACAATGGCGGGCAGCTTCTCGAACTTACGCCCGAGAGTCACGTCGCGCGTGGCAGCGGCGTACCGGTTTTCCTGCTTGATGGTGGCCCCGCTCTCTTCGGCAGTGGCGGGCTGGCCTCGGTTTTCCAGGGCGACACCATTATCCGGGGCGGCGCTGGCAACGACACGCTCTTCGGCAGCGATGGCAACGACACGATACTTCGGCGGCGCTGGCAACGACAGCATGTTTGGCGGCTTAGGCAACGACATCATTCGAGGCGGCACCGGCGACGACGTGGTTTCCGGCGATCAAGGGGCCGACAAGGTCGCGGGTGACGAGGGCGACGATAACGGTTTCCGGCGGCGACGGAGATGATACGGCGTCAGGCGGCAGCCGGCAACGACGTGGTCTCCGGCGACGGAGGCGACGATACGGTCTCCGGCGGCTCCGGCGACGACACGGTCTACGGCGGCTCCGGCAACGATACCGTCTCCGGCGGCGATGGAGATGATACGGTGTCCGGCGGTACCGGCAACGACGAGGTCTCCGGCGGTGCAGGCGACGATACGGTCTCCGGCGATGACGGCAACGATACGGTTTCCGGCGGCGATGGAGCCGATACGGTTTCCGGCGGTACCGGCAACGACGAGGTCTCCGGCGATGCAGGCAATGACACGGTTTCTGGCGGCCTAGGCGACGACACGGTCTCCGGTGGCACCGGCGACGACACGGTTTGCGGCGATGAGGCGATGATACGGTTTCCGGCGGCATGGAGCGATACGGTCTACGGCGGCTCCGGCAACGAACGGTGGACGGCGACGCAGGCGACGATACGGTTTAGGCGGCTTAGGCGATGACACCGTCGCTGGCGGCTCCGGCAACGATACGGTGTCCGGCGGCGCAGGCGACGGCACGGTCTTCGCGGCGCGGGCAACGATATCGTCTCCGGCGGCGCAGGCGACGATCCGTCTTCGGCAATTCAGGCAACGATAGGGTTTCGGCGGCAGTGGCGACGATGCGGTCTTCGGCGGCTCGGGCAACGATAGAGTCTGTGGCGACGAAGGCGACGACATCGTCTCGGGCGGCTCAGGCAACGACACGGTCTCGGGCGGTACCGGCAATGACACGCTATATGGCGGCTCCGGCAACGACATCTTTATCTACCGTTATGGCGACGGCAATGACTCGATCATGGATTTCGAGGAGTACCGTGACCAGCTGAGGTTCGATGGGGACGACGTTAGCTATGAGGTGAACGAAGTCGATTATGGCCGCGATTACAAGTTCAAGGACGGGCACATTCTCGCGGTCCACGGCAATAGCGGCAAGGGCTCACAGAATAGCGACTCGGACGATAACACCGCCAAAAGCGGATCGGACGATAGTGGCTCCGATAACAGCGACTCGGGTTCCGGTGGAGATGACTACGACGATGGAGAATTCGACTACTCGGATTTTGGCAATCAGAGCGTTTATGACAGCATCCCCGGCACCGATGGCGACGACGAATGGGCCGATCTGGTCGCAACCGGCGTGATCGATGCACCGGATGCGGACACATCGCCCGTCGCCGACTACATGCCGATTTCGGACCTGTATCACGATCAAGGCCTGGAGTCGCTCTTGGGGGTCAGCACGATCACATTCAGCCACGAGGACAACAATCTCTTCGGTTGATTGACCGCACCAGGTGCGGGCAGTCGGGCATGGACCGCATGCGCGGCATAGCATTTCGTTTGCGCCATTAACCTGAACGCAGAATACTGCATTCGGTCATTGAGAAATTTGTCGCCACTTGAGTATGGCAAATGCTATAAATCGTTTATCCCCTGCGTTTTCCTACCCGGTGTCACACGAAATGAAGACAAAAGTGACTAACGACATTCGCGAAGCAATGTACGCGGCGCGTTATGTCTTTCTGTCGATCGCTTTATTCAGCTTCGTTCTGAATTTGTTGATGCTTGTCTCACCGTTCTACATGCTGCAAGTCTACGACCGCGTGTTGACGTCGCGGAGCAAGGATACGCTTTATGTGCTTTCGCTGCTGGCTGTGGGCCTCATCGGCATCAGCGCATTGCTGGAATTGGTGCGCGGCCGCATCCTCGTGCGGCTTGGAGCGAGCCTCGACCGGCATGTCACCCACGATTTGTTCGCCGCCCTCATCGAAGACCGCATCGCTACGCGTCGCAGCACGGGAAGCCAACCGATCCGCGACCTGGAAACACTGCGCGGTTTCCTGACCGGTCCGGGCCTTCTGGCTTTCTTCGATGCGCCCTGGGTGCCGCTGTTTCTCGGGCTCATCTTCCTGTTTCATCCGCTGCTCGGCATTCGTTGCGTGTGGTGGCGCCACGATCCTGTTCGGGCTGGCGATCCTGTCGGAATTCACCACCCGCGCTCCCTGGCAGCGGGCGTCGTCCGAATCGATGCAGGCGCATCGCTTCGCGGAGACGTCGCTGCGCAATGCCGATGTGATCTGGGCGCTTGGAATGCTCGGCGATCTGCGCCGCCGCTGGCAGGAGAAGCATCTGTCGGCGCTTGCCTATTCCGGCCGGGCGACCGACCAGCTCGGCACCTATTCCGCCATCGCCAAATTCGTCCGGCCGCTGCTGCAAATCGCCATGCTCGGTTTTGGAGCTTATCTGGTGATCGACGAGGCGATAAGTGCCGGCGTGATGATCGCTTCCTCGATCGTCATGGGCCGGGCACTCCAGCCCGTCGAAGCCTCGATCGCGCATTGGCGTTCATTCATCTCCGCCAGGTCGGCCTATAGCCGGCTCAGCAAGCTGCTCGGCGAATACGACGTCAACCGGGAGCGCATGCAGCTCCCCGCCCCACAGGGCAGGATCAACGTCGAGGGCATGACGCTCGTACCGCCAGGGGCCAACAAGCCGGCGCTGATCAATATCAGCTTTCAGCTCGCGGCTGGCGAATTGCTCGGTATTATCGGGCCGAGCGCCGCCGGTAAATCCAGTCTTGCCCGCGCGCTCATGGGTATCTGGGCGCCGAAGGTCGGGCATGTGCGTCTCGACGGGGCGGACATGGCCGAGTGGGACAGAAAAGACCTTGGCCGGCATCTGGGTTACCTGCCGCAGGATGTCGAGCTGTTCGACGGCACGGTAGCGGAGAACATCTCGCGCTTCGAGAACGTGGTCGCCCAGACCGTCAATCAGGCGGCGCAGATCGCCAATGCCCATGAGATGATCCTGCGTCTGCCGGAAGGCTACGACACGCAGATCGGGGAGGGCGGCTGCGTGCTCTCGGGCGGTCAGCGCCAGCGCATCGGGCTGGCGCGGGCGCTCCACGGCTTGCCGTGCCTGATCGTGCTGGACGAGCCGAACGCCAATCTGGATGCCGAGGGCGAAGCCGCGCTGCAAATCACCTTGAGACGTCTCAAGGAGATGAAGAAGACCGTTATCATCATCTCGCATAAGCGGACCACGCTCGCCGACACCGACAAGCTTCTCGTGCTCGATTCTGCGCGGGTGAAAAGTTTCGGTCCGCGCGACAAGGTGCTGCAAGAACTTTGGAAACCCCAGGTCGTGCCCAGCAAACCCGCCGAACCGGGTGCAACCGGCGCGACCGCGGAATTGGCGAGGGTAGCGAAGCAATGAGCAAGTCTGCGAAACCGGTGGTAAACGCCCCGCTCAAGTGAACACCAATGCGCGTCCATGGATCATCTTCGGCGCGTGCTGCATCGTACTGATTTTCGCCGGCTTCGGTGGCTGGGCGGCGACGGCACATCTATCCAGCGCGGTCATCACGCAAGGCGTCATGGCCGTCGACGGCAAACGCAAGCTGGTTCAGCATTTGGAAGGCGGCATCGTCGAGACGCTGATGGTGCGGGACGGCGATGTCGTTGCAGCCGGCGATGGACTGATCACGCTGGACCCCATCCGGCCGCGTTCGATGCTGGCAATCATAACGAGCTCTCTGCTGAAAGAACTGGCAAGCGAGGCGCGCCTGATCGCCGAGCGCGACGGCTCGGATAAGATATCGTACCGCGCCGAACTCGCCGCCGAGGTAGACTCGGCGGAGGTCCGCGCCCTCACCATCAGCCAGAACGCCATTTTCGAAGCGCGCCGGACTTCGCTTAAGGGTGAGGTGGCGATACTGGAACAGCGGATCGCGCAACTCGGCGACGAGACCAAGGGATTAACCGCCCAGCGCAAGTCGAAGCAGCGCCAGATGGAGTTTATCACCGAAGAGCTCAATGGCCTGAGGCAGCTTATGGCGCTCGGCCAGACCACCAAGCCACGCATCTTGCAATTGGAGCGTTCCGCCGCGGCCTCCTCGGTGAGGAAGGCGAATTGCTGTCCAGCATTGCGCGCACGCAAAAGACAGTTGGCGAAACCAAGCTGCAAATCATTCAGCGCCAGCAGGACTTCCAAAAGAGCGTCACCGAGGAGTTGGAGGCAGTTCAGTCCCGCTTGCGCGATCTTCAGGAGCGGGCGGTCGACCGCGCGCGACGTGTTGAGACGAATTAATATCACCGCCCCGGTCGGCGGCACGGTGGTGAATATGGCGGCACATTCGGTGGGTGCGGTGATCAAACCCGGCGAAACGGTTCTGGAGATCGTTCCGGGCAAGGATAATCTGGTCGTCGAAGTGTCGATCCGCCCCCAGGACATCGACATCGTGACGCTGGAGCAGGCCGCCGCGATCCGGCTCCTGGCGTTCAAGCAGCGCACCACGCCGCTGCTGCATGGCAAGGTCATGTATGTTT
The DNA here is from genome assembly GCA_963731855.1 of uncultured Alphaproteobacteria bacterium. Taxonomy (GTDB): domain Bacteria; phylum Pseudomonadota; class Alphaproteobacteria; order Rhizobiales; family Rhodomicrobiaceae; genus R-RK-3. The sequence continues at coordinate 384,055 of CAVSXH010000017.1, forward strand.
CGGCCGATAGCTTGGAAAATCCCACGACCCGCCAGCAATATTACGTCGCGCGCATCGCAGTGCCGGATGAAGAGATCGCCAAGGCTCGGCAAACTGAAAGTGCAGCCCGGGATGCAAGTGGAAGTGATGATCCAAACCGGCGACCGCACGGCGTTCCAATATCTTGTCCAGCCGATGGTTGATAGCGTCAATAAAGCGTGGCGCGAAGAATAGGCGAAGCCAGTTCGCCAGCGACGCTGCTGCCTCGAAGCAGGGGGGATGTTCATGGCCGAGCATGGAAGTTCCGGAGATGCGGTCGCCCTGGCGGCACGCCGATGCGGCGGATTTCCGCCCGCCGGATGGAGGCGCTGCTTCGCTCCGCTGCGTTGGGCGATATCGTCAGCGTGCTGATGCGCGCGCCCAGACACAAGGGGCTGTCGCTCGCTTCGCTGCGGGTCAACGTTCTTCCGGCGGTCCTCCACAACCAATATCTTATCGCCAGGGTTCGCCAGGAGGGCAGCGGCGAATCCATGGCGGCGGGCCTAGCTCTGTGGGCCAGCGTTTCCGACGAGGTGGAGCAGCGTCTAAGTGCGAGCAAAGAGTTGCCGTTGCGGCTTAAGCCCGAAGAATGGAAAAGCGGCCGCAATCTCTGGCTCGTCGACCTTGTCGTGCCTGCGGCGCTTGCCGGCTCCATGCTGAAGGACCTGGACGAAAAGGTTGCGCAAGGCCGCCGAATTGCGACGCGGGGCTGACCCGCGACGGCACGCCGACCTTAACCACAGTCAAGGCGTTGATTGCGGCACTGCCGAAACCGTCGGCCTGATAGGCGCGTGGTCGATGCCCTTGGCCTCGGCGTAATCCCTTCGTGTCGAAGCGACTACGGGTCGGATCCGATGTCTTGGCTATCCATCAGTATGAACCCTGATCCATCTGATTGCATCGGAACAGGCCCCATCTTTTATTCGCATGATCCATTGAGCATCTCATCCTCGTCGGATACGCAGTACACATCGCCTCGTTCCGTCGGCCGCCGGTGGCGCCGCGCGCCCGTCAATAAAATCGCGCGCCCGGCCTAGTAATGGCCCAACCCATGGCCGGTCATCTTGCCCTTTCCGAACAATTAATTTAAAGCCGGCCTTTGTACCGGACCATCGGCTGTAGCGCCGCTACCCGACTTACGACAATTTTGTTAAAATGCGACTTATTGCCAGCTTTGCGGCGGCGTGAGCGTGAAGCGCAACGCCCGACACCGGAGATGTGCATGGACCGCGAGTTCTTGCGCGCGTTGAAATTCAGGCGCCAGGGTGCCGTTGGCGGCCGGCGCGGCGGCAGACACATTGCAACAACATGCCTGGTCGCGCTTTTCGCGACCGGCATCTGGTGGGTCATATTGCATTTCGGTAGCCGGGCCGTGGGTTATCCGATCCACGCGTCGCTGCTACTGCCCGTGCTCGCCGGCATCTTCCTGTTGCTGGTGCTCGGATTGAGCATGGCTGCGGTGGCAACCAGCGGCACCCCCAACGCCCCGCCCGGAGAGCGGCACGCCGATGTTGCCGAGTCGCCACATTCCCGGCGCAAAGCCGGATAAAAATCCTGCCCATTTCCAAACGCGGTGAAACCAATCGCCGAATTGAGCGTTTAGCCTTTTGTGTATGCGTGTCAAGGACATGCGACCTTTGCCCTCCAATCGTCTGATAGGATATTAGACTAAGGGAGGTTTCGGGCAATTTTTGCGGCGTTTATAGTCGCGAAGATGGAACGGCCAACTCGGGAGTAGGGCAATCGACATGCGTGTTGAGGATTCGCCGGTGGAAGACCTGGCACCGGTTGCGGCCCTTGGGCCATCCGAACTCTCCGACGAGGCGCGCCAGGAAGTGATCCGCGTCGCTCTGGTGGATGATCATCCGATCATGCGCGCCGGTCTTGTGCACACATTCGAGCGCGAACCCGGTTTTGAGGTTGTCGGCGAAGGCGCAAGCGGAGCGGAGGCGATTCAAATTGCCGAAACGCTGCTGCCGGATCTCATTTTCCTGGATATCAATATGCCCGGCGACGGCGTTCACGCCGCGAGGGCTATTTCGCGCACCTGTCCTGCAGTGCGCATCATAATGCTTACCGCGCATGACGGCGAGCAGCACGTCGTCGATGCCCTTCGCTGCGGGGCGAGCGGCTATGTGATCAAGGGCGTATCGTCCGAGGAATTGATCAAGACGGCTCAGTCCGTCCATGAAGGCGAGGCTTATGTGTCGCCAGGACTTGCGGCCAAACTCTTAGGGAGCAGGCGCGCCAGCAGCACCACGCACAATGGTTTCGCTCACAAATTCGTCGAGCTCACGCTGAGGGAAGAGCAGATCCTGCGCCTCGTCTGCGAAGGGCAAAGCAACAAAGAGATCGGCGAGAATGTCGGCCTCACCGAAAAGACCGTGAAGCACTACATGACCAATATTTTGCAGAAACTCCACGCGCGCAATCGCGTCGAGGCAGCTCTAATCGCCCGAGAACATTTAAGCCGATAATATTTGCCGTTAACATAGTCGAAGTCTGTCAGCTGGCTTTACGCAGTCTCGCCTTGACTGCCGCTTCCACCCGATTGCGGACATGCAGCTTGTGCATGATTGTCGTCATGTAATGCTTGACGGTTTTTTCGCTGATGTTCAGCTTGATCGCGATTTCCTTGTTGGTCTGCCCCACTGCAACGCACTCCAGAATGTCTTCCTCCCGCGGTGTCAGCGTGAACATGGCCGGTTCCGCTTTAGGCGTGACGGGGCGGCGGTGGATGCTCTTCAACATGCGCGCGGCCAAAGCGGGCGTAACGTAGGTATCGCCGTTCTGAACCGCCCGGACCGTGAGCGCCAGGTCGCGTCCGCTAATTCCTTTCAGAATATAGCCGCAAACCCCCGCTTCCAGCGCCGCCGAAACGTGGTCCTCACTTTCCGACGCCGTGAGCATGATGATCTTGGTGTGCGAGGGAAGCGCGTTGATGAGCTGCGCCGCCTCGATCCCGCCACCGGGAAGCTGGATGTCCAGCAGCATGACGTCCACATTGGCGGCCTTGGCGATCTGCACGGCGTCGTCGCGAGTCGCCCCCATGGCGACGAGGTCGAACCCTTCGGCCTTGCTAAATGTTTGGATCACGCCCTCTCGGAAAAGGGGATGATCATCAACCACCGCGACACGAATTCTTTGAAGCATTTTACACCCTTTTTTCACTTAGACAGAAGGAGGCTTGCAGTTGTGTCCCTTGGCCTGGCGCCGCTTCGATTACCATGGTCCCTCCCAGGGAACTCGATGCGATCACGCATTCCTGTGAGTCCAAGGCCGCTCTTGCGTTGAGAATTGTGGCTTACCGCAGATGCCTGGTCCTTTGTCGCTGACCTCGATGCCCAGCGTCACGCCATCCCAAATAACCACGACACGTTGCTCAGCGCCACCAGCGTGGCGAAAGGCATTGTTAAGTCCTTCCTGGACAAAGCGGTAAGCGCAGGTCTTGATCGAAGCGGGAATGACGGGCAGGTCCTCGGGAAAGCTGACGGCAACGGCTATTCCCCGAACGGCGCTCATGGTTTGAAATCGCCAGATCCAGCGCGTCCTCGAAGCTCAAGTTTTCCAGTTCGGGAAGGGAGAGCCCATTCGAGAGACCGCGAATTTCGTTCAGCGCATCCTTCAGTACGCCGCGAATGATCTCGAGCGTCTCGGCCGCGCGCGGAGCATCCTTGGGGGTCGCCGCATTGATCCCGTCCAGCCTCAACAGCGCGAGACCGATGAGTTGGACCGGCCCGTCATGCAGCTCGGCGCTGACCCTGCGCAGAAACCGCTCGTTGCTTTCCGAAGCCCGGCGATTTGCGTTGGCGATGTCCTGGCGAAGTTCCTCGTTCAGCGTCAAGCGACTGCGACAGGTCCGTGATGCGCTCGTTCAGCGCGTGCTGCTGGTTCTCGATGGTCCGGCTGCCTTGGCGTACAATGCCGATCAGCGCCCCGAGCATCAGCAGCGAAAGGCCGCCGACGATGAGCCCGCCCTCGAACTGCGCCCATGCAAGCTGCTTCTTAAGCGCATCGCCTAGCTGGTAAAACTCGGCCACGGCGATGATCCGGCCCGACTTCACTTCCCGGATCGGTGAATAGATTTCCAACAGCGGCATGTGCAGCTGGCGTTCCAAGACGTTCTCCTCGTCATGCAGATCATCGAATTCTGCGACAACGAGGCCGCTCAGCGCTTTCTCCAAACTGGCGCTGATGGGGACCTGGGTGCCTAGAGCACCCAGGGGATTGCTAAAGACGATCATGCCGTCGGGACGCCAAATCTTGACCTCGACGACCTGCTCGCCGAAGCCTCGCATTTTGACCAGCTCCGATAGAGCTTTTTGCGAGGCGGCGCTAAGAAACGGTTCGGTCGCAAGGTCCTGAACATGGGGCTCGATAAAGCGATCCATGTAAAGTGCTGCCGCGGCCGCCGTGTTCGTAATCACGCCCGTTTCGATTCGGGCGGCTACCCACCGGCCGAGCACGGCCATACTGATGCCTATGACGATCGCGGCGACGAGGGTGAACTGCGTGACCAGGCTGTATTGGCCCCAACGCGCAAGCAAAAAAATGCTCCCAAACCAACATCGCCGGGAGCGATCAGCCTCAAATTCCAGATCCTCAACATTACGCATTACGTAAACCGCCCAAAACCCCTGCAGGCGCGGCCAAGCATTATTATGTTGGCCAAAAAACCTATTGCTTAACAAGAGATTACCAATCTAAACGAAATCGCCCCGGTCTATTATGGAAACATGCCATGAGAGTTAATACTTGACCACGCATTGAAGATTGCGCTGTCCAAATAGTGCACTTTTTTTCGCCTGTTTGTTGCCCAATGGCGACAATTAGACTTCCTGCCACAGCGACGATTTCGTCTCGATCAGCAGATAGGCCCTTGTCTATCATCAGAATAACCTCCCCAGGCACCCGTTAACGAAGCGCCGCGCGTCCATCGCAGAAAGGTGTGGTCGGGCGATTGCCGGAAGCCTACATCGAGGACCGCTTCACGCACGAACACGGCCCCCGCCGAGCTTCGCGCCTCCACATGCACCCCGAAAAACCGTTGCGGCGAGGGCGTGACGAATATGGAAGGCAGCGCAATGGACTCATCGAATTCGGCCAAACCGCCGAGCGAGCCGCCGCTACGCTCGATGCCGGACCGGAGCAAAGCGATGAGGTCCGTTTTCGCAATCGAGGCATCGAGCCCTTCGAGACCGGAATGGACGCTCAGATAGGGGCGCAGGCGGGCGAGGAGCGCGCGGCGTAACGCCATAGACCTGACCCAACTCCTCCAGCGACTGAAGCGGGCCGTTCTTCGGCAGCCAGCCAAGGCCGGCGGCCCGATATTCGGCGCTTTCGGCTCCGCTTGGCTTGCGGTCGTCATCGGAGTCGCGAAAGTCGAAAATGGCCTCCGCGAGTTGTGCCGATTTCTCGACCGGCACGCCCAGGCCCGCGAGCAACGCGCGCAAGAGCGGGATACCGGCCGTATTCACGTCGATCTTGGCCGCCTCGTCGGAAACCGCGATGGACAGCACGCCTTCGCCGGGAATCGAACAGGCGACCGCCTGCCCGTCGGCCGGAAAGCGCCGCCTGTGCTCACTCGAACCGCGCGCCGCCATGAGATCGATGACGGCGAGCGCGGCCCCGGCGTCGGCCAGGGCCTCGGCCTTCGCGCTCTCGGTGACATTGGCGACGACCCTGACATGGGTCCGCACGGACACCGAAAGACCGGCCGTCATGACCGCCAGGAGACCCGCGATCCAAAGGACGGTAACGAGCGCGAAGCCGCGGTCGTCATTGCCGGCGACCGGCGGGTCTGGATTGTGCTGCGGCTGCATCGGGCGCTCTCCCAAATTCAACGCATCAAACCGCAAGGGCGCTCAAATGGCAGGCCTCAGCGCACAATAAGCCGATCGACGTTCTCACGTTTGTCGGGCGGGCCGCCGCGTTGAGGCCGGGTCGTTAAATTCATCCTGTCGCGAAATTCGTCGGCAATGGCGCCGACCTGCCGCGGATCTTTCACGATATGCGGCGTGATGGCGATCAGCAGCTCGGTTCGGGTGATCGTGTCGTCCTTGCTCTTGAACAGATTGCCCACCACGGGAATATCGCCGATCAGCGGCACCTTGGTGTGGTCCACCTGATTGTTGTCGCGCATCAGACCGGCCAGAACGATGGCCTGCCCATCGTTCACAGCGACGGTCGTCTTGATGCGGCGCTGCGAGATTGTCGGGGATTCGAGGTCCGAAGTGGTTGTGGTCTTGGCGTCGCTGACCTCCTGCTCGATTTCGAGCTGGATGCGGCCATTGTCGCCTATGCGCGGCGTGATGCCGAGAATGACGCCGGTGCTGCGGAAGCTGATCGAGTTCAACACCGGCGAGCCAGCCGCTACCACACCCTGCTGCTGAGCCGTTGCGATCGGCACTTCGTCGCCGATCTGCAGAACGGCTTTCTTGTTGTCCAGCACCATGAGACTTGGGGACGACACCAGATTGACAGTCGTAACCTGGTTCAACGCATCCAGCGCGATTTTTACGTTCGGCGTATTCAGGAAGTAGGAAAAGCCTGGAAAGCTCGGGTTGATCGCGGCGACCGCCGCGGATGTAAACTCCGCGCTGCTGTTGCCTTTCTCGAAAAACCATTTCAGCCCGAACTTCAAATTGTCCGTGAGCGTCACTTCCGCGATCGTGGCCTCAAGCAGCACCTGGTTCGCTGCGATGTCGATGCGAGACAGGATTTGCCGCACCCGCTTATATTCGCTCGGCGTCGCAGTAATGATCAGCGAGTTGTTCAAATCATCTGCCACGATACTGATGCCGTTTGCGCGATCACCTGTTAACGACCCGTTTTCGGACTGTCCTTGTTCGGCGAAAGGTTGCTCAACAGGGCCGGGCACGAATTGTCGGCGCAAAGGGCCGTGGGGTAAGGTTTATCCCCCCTGGGAAACCCTGAGCCGAAAGCGGAGCGCCGTCATCATCCGTTGAGAAAGACTGTTGCCGGCTGCTGCGGCTGCGTTCCAATTAGTGCCGCTGCACGATTGCCTGACTGCGATGCATAAACCTTTTGCAGGAGCGCCGCGAGTTCGCTCGCCGCCCGATTGTGCACGTGATAGACCTGCACCTGTTTTTCGTTGGCCTGGCCCGCCAGATCGATGCGCCGCAGCCAGCCTTCGGCCTTGCGCAGATATTCAGGCCGCGAGGAGATAACCAGCACCGATTTCAGCCGGGTGTTGGGCACAAAGCGGACAATGCCTTTGGTGGGGCTGTCCGTGTCATTGGCGAAGATGGTGTCCAACTCCTTGGCGATCGCCTCCGGATCGCCGCTTTCCACCGGCAGCAGCGCGAAAGACATGCCGCGCATCCAGTCGAGATCGAACGATGTCGACCGTTGCGTTGATCGAGGCCAGATCGTTCGACGAGCCAGAGACGAGGAGCAGATTTCTGGCGCTGTCGACACGAAGGATCGAGGTCTGCGGCGCCACAGCCTTCAGGACGCGCTCCATCTCGGCGGCCGAGACGTAGCGCAGCGGCACGATGGCCGTCGCGGTCCCGACTTGCCTGGCGCCGCGCGCCGCCCATTTGGCGCCACCGCCGGGTGCATCGGCTGGAATGACGCGGTAAACCCCGTTTTCGACGGAAATCGCAATGCCTTCGGAGCGCAGGATGGACTCGAAGATCTTCAGCAAATCCTCTTTCGACACCGGTTGCGCCGTGCTCAGCGTGATGCTCGCCTTAACCTTGTCGCTAACCGTGTAATTGAGCTGCAATATGTCGCCAAGGACCGTCTTGGACATTTCCTGCACGCTGGCGCCGACAAGATTAAGCGTCACGCCGTTCCCGTCGACCTTGCTCTGCGCTCTGCCGGAAACGGGATCGCTCCCGTTGGCCTGGGCCGTGAATAGGCCGGACCCCTGGTAAACGCGAGGTTCTTTTGCCGCGGGATCCGCCGCATCCGCCAAGGGAACGCCGGGCCGTCCGTTTGCGGAGGAAGGGCTGTTGTTGCCGTCAGTGGCGCCGGTAATCGATCCGGGGAGAGCAAGCTGTTCAGACGATAGGGCGCACGCCCCTAAAAGGAGCGCGATCGCACCGATAGGCAACGCGCGATGCAATCGCGGCCAAAATCGGATATGAAGCGCCACTCCTGTCTCCCCAACTTTCCGCCGCTCCAAACGTCGTGATACCACACTTGCCTGGGCGAGTCCCGAGGGGAATCTCAACGGTTCCGACATCGCTAGGCCGCCAAATAACATTCCCGCATTCCGGACACAAATCGCCGCCTTTACCGGCAGCGCACCGCACCTTGAGGTCTACGGGAAATATCTGTCAAGCGCCATGGGACTAAAGCCTGGGGACAGTGCGGCTTTGGTCCGATGCGAGCTACGACTGCAGGGCCGGTCCATTGGGGGGCTGACGAGACGCGGTGCCCGCATCTATGGTCATTTCGTGGCATCTCTTTGAGCCATCGGACGCAAAACGGCAACGGGGGGTAAAGTTCCGCTGCCATGCAGCCGAGTGCTCATGATGTGGAGCAGCAGGTCCTAGACGTGCGGCTACCTCCGAGGCGCCTTTGCGGTCACGGTCCCGATTCGCCCCTCCTTGGGAGAGTAGCTATGTACTTGCCAAAAGACGCCCCCAATAACCGCATCCGCGAGGCACAGCACGCGCGCGACAACAGAACCGAGATCAGGCGCGCCTTGCACCTGGGTGAGGTTACGCGGCGCGACCTGTTCCGAATGGGAATTTTCACCGTCACCGGCGCCCTCGCCTTGAAAAACGGTCTCAGCCCGTTTGCGAATAGCGCCTACGGCGCGATCCCGACCGGCACGCCGCGGACCCCGCTCTACGGTGCGCTGCGTTTTTCGCAGCCATTGCCCAGACTTGACCTGCAGACGCCGGTCCCGCTCACAATTCAAACCATCGGGAGCAAGAAGGAAGCGAAGTTTCCGACGGCCATGGGCCAGCTCAATGCCAAAGGTTCGTCGTGGCACGAAGATTTCACCGCATCCGGTGGTCAACTCTATCGCAGCGCCGTCAATCGCGGCCCCTGCGAAGGCCGCCCGCCGGGACCCTATTTCGCGCATCAGCGGTGGAACGATTTTCTGCCGAAGGTCGGCTATGTGATGTCGCTTGGCCAAGCCGCCCCGAATACGAAGTTCCATCCGAATTTCCCCGCCCAGGCCCCGAACGCAGTCTGGTGCTACGGTAAGGGCGGCTACGGCACTCGTGGCACGCTGCCGCCGCCCTTGATGAAGATCCGTTACGGCGAACCGGTGCTGACGCGCATCTACAACAGCCTTCCGACCGATCGCACGCAGAATGGCGGATTTGGCCGGAACGAAACGGCAATTCACAATCACAACGCCCATAATGGGGCGGGCAGCGACGGCGCGCAGAACGCGCATTTCTTCCCCGGCCAATTCTACGACTATCATTGGGGAACCTGCCTCGCACGGCACGACACCATCAATACGGGCGCGACGGACAAGCGGGCGTCGGGCATCAACAATAATGGCGTGCCGGTTAACGTCCCGGGCGATTTCCGCGAATTGCAGAGCACATTATGGTTCCACGACCACCGCTTTTTCTTCACCGCCGAGAATGTCTACAAGGGCAATCACGGTATGCTGAATTATTACAGCGGCCCTGATCGCGGCAATGAAGCGATGGACGACGGTGTCAATCTTTGTCTGCCAAGCGGCTCGCGCCTGAAATGGGGCAATATCGATTTCGACGTCAACCTGTTGATCTCTGATTTCGCTACTGACCCGAGCGGTCAGATGTTCTTCGACATTTTCGAAACGGACGGCTTCCTCGGCGACAATCTGATGGTGAACGCCGCGTATTCGCCATTCATGAATGTCATGCGGCGCAAATACCGCTTCCGCATCCTGAATGCCTGCATGTCGCGCTTCATCAAGCTGGCGCTCGTGCGTGCAAACGGCGCCGCGGTGCCAATTCAGGTGATCGGCAATGACGGCAACTTCCTCGTCAATCCGGTTACGGTCGGATCGCTCGACACGCAGGGTGTCGCCGAGCGGTTCGACATCGTCGTCGACTTCTCGAAATTCCCCAAGGGCGAGAAGCTGACCTTCGTCAATCTGGTCGAGCACATAGACGGGCGCGGGCCTCAGCGCATCGTTTCGGTCGCCGACGCTATGAATGCCAGGACACCCGATCCTGCTACGGCGCCGGTGATGCAGTTCATCACCGTCGACAGCCTCGCCAGCGTCGACGATCCCGGCTACACCTATACACATGCAACCCTGGTTGATAAGAGCCGCGTGCCGTCCATCCTCACGCAGCAGATCCCCATCGTGGCGCCGACCCGCACTCGGACGATCGAGTTCAAGCGCGGCGGAGCGGAAAACGACTATGGGTGCACGCCGGATTGCGACAACCGGGAAAGCTTCCCCTGGACCGTGCGGGTCAATGGGGTCATAGACTCCCATTATCTGAACGCCAACCGCATTTCGCTGGTGTTTCCGAAGCCGGGCGAAGTCGAGCACATCACCCTCGTCAATGGCGGCGGCGGCTGGGATCATCCGATCCACCTCCATTTCGAGGAGGGTGTCACGATGAGCCGGTCGACCGGTCCGCTGGCGCTGACCGAGAAGCTGGTGCGCAAGGATGTGTGGCGTCTCGGGGAAAGCGAGAGCGTGACGTTCCAGGTACGCTTCGGCGAATTCGGCGGCGCCTATGTATCGCATTGCCATAATACGGTGCACGAAGATTTCGCCATGCTGCTGCGCTACCAGTTGCTGAAGAACGACAATGGTACCGGCGATCCGCATGTCGGTGTCAGCATGACGCCAAATCCAACGCCGGACGGCGTGGAGTTCCTGACGCCGGAAATTCTGCCCGAAGGCGATCCGCGCATCATGGCGCTCAAGACGGCGGGTCAGTGATCCGCCTGCCAAACTGAATGCGCGGGGCGAGCCAGCCGCTCGTCCCGCCACCCCCAACAAATTGTCGAGTGCAGTCGCAGGCGTTGGCCCATAGGAGGCCGGGTCAAGGATTGAAGCATGGCAGGACAAGCGTATGCACCGTGCTCACAAGCGCGCTTCGCCGGCGGAGTTTGGCGGCGGCTTTTGCCGGTGCTTGGCATTATCGCGCTGGCCGCTGGCCTGACTGCAATGCCGCCCGCCAATGATGCTGACGCCGCGCCGGAAGGTTCGCGCTTTACGCCGGACTATTTCACCAACGTTCCGGTCGTTACCCATGAAGGCAAGACCCTCCGCTTCTATGACGACCTGATCAAAGGCAAAAAAGTCGTCGTCAATTTCATCTATCTCAATTGCAACGACATCTGCCCCTTATCGACCTCGCGCATGGCGCAGATCCGACAGCGTCTGGGCGACCAAGTCGGCCGCGACTTTTTCATCTATTCCATCACCATGGAGCCCGAACACGACACGCCCGAGCTGCTCAACGCTTATGCCGACGCATTCGGGGCGGGCGATGGGTGGCTGTTCCTTACGGGCAAGCCGGACGATATCAAATTGATACGCCAGCGGCTTGGGGACCGCAGCCGCCGGCTTTCCGAACATCGCAATGATCTGGTGCTCGGCAACGACGAGACGGGCGACTGGTCGCGATCCTCGATCTACAATGATTTCGATGTGAGCATCACCAACATCCGCGAACTCGACCCGGTCTATTTCGCAACGAAGCGCACCATATCGACGAACGTGCCCGATGACAGCAAGCTCCGGCTGGATGGTCATCCAGGGCAGGCCTTGTTCGCGAAAGCCTGCGCGACCTGCCACACGATCGGAGGCGGCGATCTCGTCGGCCCGGACATCAAGGATGTGGTAAAGCGCCGCGACCGCGCATGGCTGACGCGGTTCCTGATCGCCCCCGAAAAGATGCGCGCCGAAAAAGATCCGCTGGTCCTGGAGATTTCAAAGAAATATCCGGCCGTGATGATGCCCAATCTCGGGCTGATGGAAGGCGACGTGTCCGACCTGTTGCAATACATCGAGACGCGCTCGATCGCGCACGATGCGAAAGTGCCGGGTGCGAAAGCTGCGTCTAGTGCACAGGGCGGAGGCGGATGAAAGCGGCGATGGCAACGAGCGGGTTTGGGCGGGTGCTGCGCCTATTCTTTCTGATGCTGGCGGCGGGTCATGGCTGCCGGATTTGCGCGGGCTGGAACAACCGAAGCACCGCAGGTGGACATCCCAGTCGATAAGCCTCATCGATCAGCACGGCCGCACGGTGACCCAACAGGACTTCGTCGGTAAGCCCAGCCTCATCTTTTTCGGCTTCACCAACTGCCCCTCGATCTGCCCGACCGCCCTGGCCGAGATTGCCGCCCGCATGGCCGATCTGGGTCCGCTCGCCGAGCGTCTGAACGTCATTTTCGTCACCGCGGACCCGGAGCGCGACACGCCGGAGGTTCTGCGGGAATATCTCGGCTCATTCGACAGCCGCATCGTCGGGTTGACGGGCGGCATCGCGGACGTCACGGCTATGGCGCAATCCATCGGCGCTGCGTTCCGCAAGGTGCCGCTCGCCGGTGGCGGCTATACGGTCGACCATTCCGGCCATGCATTTTTGATGGACCGCAACTGGCGTCGCTCCGGCTTCCTGATTCTCGAGCAAGGTGCGCAACCGGCACGCGCCGTCGCCAAGCTGCAGGCGCTGATCGGCAAGTAGCTCGCGCTCTCAGTTTAGATGAGCACACTTCAGGTGCGCACAGGCTTCGAAATCCCCGCGAGGACTCCGCAGAGTCAGTCGTTTACTGGATGCCGCCTGCGCGGGGATTTCGAAGGGTTACAGCAAAGCTGACGCCACCCGATGAGACCCAGCTCTCGTTATTGCTGCCTTCGTCGGGAAAAGCGACAGTTTCTGTTTTTCGCCGCCGGTCTCGAAATACACGCTGCTCGCCTTCGATCCGGCTGAGCCGCCAGCCCTTCCAGCACATGACCGATTTCAACCCATTGTCCCGTGGGCGAAGCCCCTGACCGGATCAGCGCGCGCCCGGTCCCGCCGGTTTCCTTCATGATCCCGACAAGTTGGATGTCGTCGGGCAATTTCGCATGCGGGCTCCGGCGGCGGCACGCTTTCCTCTGCCGCGATTTGCGGCTTCACGGCTTCGGCCGGCCGCCGGCTGGACCGGAAAAGCGGACGCGCCAGCATTTCGGGATAGGTCACCGCCTCGGCCGTGCCCGCGTCGCCCGGCAGCCAATCGGCATGCGGAGAGAAGCGCGGGGTCTGCGGCGTCACCGCCCGACGGCGGGCGAAATGTCGATATCCGTCGTCAGCAGCGCGCCAGTTCAGCAGCGCCATGCCGAGAACGGCGCCGAGGACAAGCAGCAGCGCGCAGCCTGCTTCGTTCATATTTCGGCGCCGCGCGCATCATAGTTTTGCGTCTCCGCCCCCGCCGCCGCGACAATGCCGAAACGGACCTTCAGGTCGTCGCTGTCCGGGCGGCGGCTAGGAGACCGGCGCGACTTGCAGCGATTGAATGAATAGATACGGGCGCTGGGCATCGAAAGCCAGCATGATCGCCTGAAGCTGCGGCATGTCCGCATCGAGTTCGGCCTGCACGCCGATGAAGCGAAGTCCATCGCGTTCCTGTGCCGGCAGCGCCCGTGCCGATGACAGCCGCACCCCATGTTTCACCGCGATATCGGTGATCAGCGCTTGCAGATTGGCGGTACGCAGGGCGTCGGTCTCGCCGGCTGAGGAATATGCCGCTCTGCATCGCGGCTTGCGAGCGCCCCGCCAGATCCTCGGCCGCCCCCTTGTTCGCCGCGAAGGCCTCGAACCGCGCCAGCAGGTCGCGCTGGCGTGCGATGTCGGCGCGCAATTCGCCGAAATGAGACGCAAGCGGCAGCACCAGCAGCGCGGCGACGATGCCACCGCCGCCAGCAGCAATCCGATAGCGGCCAGCCGCCGCATGATCCGCGAGAGGTTTTCACTCATCGATCCGTCCCGGTTTACCTGGCCGCCTCGGCTTCATCTTCAGCGCCGAGCGCGCCGCGACCTCCGTTCAGCCTTAGCCGAATGCTGAAGCGCTCCTTATCCTCGGTGCTGTCGAGAACCACGGGCGAGGTCAGGCTCGCCTGCATGAACAGCGGCGAATTTTCCAGCGGCGCAACGAGGGACGCGGCGGATTTCGCGAAGCCGGTAAATTCGACCACGTCGCCATCGATGCGCAGATCGGACACCCAGGCGCTGTCGGGCAGGACCGCAGTGAGTTCTTCCATGATGCGTGCGAGCGGTACGCGGGCTTGCAGCAGCCGCCCCATCGCCGCGATCTGCGCGGACGCGGCTTGCGATGCCTCGACGGCCTGGCGGACGGTCGCCGCTTCACTTCTGGCGGCGGCAGTTCGGGTGCTCAGCGTATCCAGCGCATTCTGATGCCTTATGATCGGGATGGCGACGCCCCGACCGCCAGCAGCACGAACAACCCGCCATTGCCGGTAACAGGCCGGGGCCGCTCCATTGTCCCTCGCGGCGCGGATCCGCCAGCAGATTGACGGGAAGGCCGCTGCGCCGGTCGTCGGACCAGCAATCGGCGAAGGCCGGCTCGATGCCGAGATCGCGGAGCTTCTCCACGAGCGGATCGATTGTCTTGCGCTTGACGATCACATGTCGGACCGCGCGCTTTCCGTGCGGTGCGGCGGCGCCGGGGGCGATGCAGTAAGCGGTCAGCACGTCGGCGGCGCGGAACGGCGTGGTGCGCTCCATGTCGAGATCGAGGATGCGGCCGAAATCCGCCTCCGCCTGGGCGGGCAGCTCCAAAAGGCGCACATAGCAGTCCTGCGGGCCGAAACGCAGCCCGACGGGCAGTTCCGGCTTTGCCTTGGCGAGGCGGGCAAGCTCGATCAGTCCCGGCCTCGCCCGGCTCAATCGCCTCCGCCTGCGGTTCGGACCGGCCGGCCTTCTCATGCAGCAGCCGAAATCGCGGCCCCTCGACCGAAAGCACCAGCCTGCGCACATGAGCATTCCGCAGCAGTAATCGCCCGGTCCGGAAGCAGCTCCTTAAGCTCGGCTCCCCACCAGCGCAGAAAATCATGAATAGCTGTCGACGGTCGGCTTTCCATGACGTAAACGCTCTATTAGTCCTGCGTCGAGATCAGACCTAAGTCTGATCCAGTCCATAGCGCCACACTACGCCTCGAGAAGCGCTCGTCACGGCTATCGCCAGATTACGATATCCTATAGAATTCCCATAATGATTTCCTTTATTCTTGCTGCGTGCGCTCCATGAAAATGACTGATATTCCCGCTGCCGAAATCACCACCGATCCGCGCAGCGAAGCCTTTGTCGAGCGGTTCGGAGACTTTCTCGTCGATCGCGGCATTCTGGGCGAGCTGACGGTGAAGCGCGCGGTGCGGGCGCAGCAGCAATCGGGCGAGCGCTTCGATCTGGTGTTGACGAGGCTGGGCCTTATTCCCGAGGCGGATCTGGCGCGGCTATTGGCTGACTATCTGGGCCTGCCGCTCGCGGGCGCCGCCGATCTTCCTGCCGTGGCGCTGTTTCCGAACGAATTGCAGATCGCCTTCCTCGCCGCCGCCAAGATCATCCCGATCGAGGATGATGGCGAGCGCGTGGTCATGGCGATGGCGGACCCGTTCAATACCGAGGCCATCTCCGCGCTGGCATTCCTGCTCGGCCGCCGGATCGAGGCGGCGGTCATGTCGCAGGCCGAAGTGGCGATCGGGATCGCGCATCTTTATGGCGGCGCCGGGGCGCCGAAGAGTGGCGCAGATTATCGGTCCGTTCACGCGGATGAAGGCGACGAGGAAGATGTCCGCCGCCTGGAGGATCTCGCCAGCGAAGCGCCGATCATCCGGCTGGTGCATGATCTGATCGCGCGCGCCGCTGAGATGCAGGCTTCCGACATCCATCTGGAGCCGCGCGACGACGGTCTCCGCGCGAGGCTCCGGCTGGACGGCGTGCTGCATATTCTGGAGAATTATCCCGTTTCGGTTAAGGCGGCGGTAACCTCGCGCATCAAAATCATGGCGCAGCTCAATATCGCCGAGCGGCGGGTGCCGCAGGACGGCCGGATCAAGGCGACGGTGCGCGGCCGCGAAATCGATCTGCGCGTCTCCACCATGCCCACGATGAACGGCGAAAGCGTCGTGATGCGGCTGCTCGACCGTTCGAGCGTCGAGCTGGATTTCAGCCGCATTGGGCCTGGCCGGAAATACACGGCAGGCGCTTGACGCAGATCCTCGCCGAGCCGAACGGCATCATCCTGGTCACCGGCCCGACCGGCAGCGGCAAGACCACGACGCTCTATACCGCGCTCAGCCTGCTCAACAGCACGCAGCGCAAGACGTTCACCGTCGAGGACCCGATCGAATATCAGCTCGACGGCGTCAATCAAATCCAGGTGCAGCCCAAGATCGGCCTGAGCTTCGCCTCCATCCTGCGCTCGGTGCTCCGCCAGGATCCCGACACGATCATGGTCGGCGAAATCCGCGATCTGGAGACCGCGCGCGTCGCGATCCAGGCCTCGCTCACCGGCCATCTGGTGCTGTCCACCGTGCATACCAACAGCGCGGCGGCGACCGTCACGCGTTTGCTCGACATGGGCGTCGAGAGCTATCTGCTGGCGTCGACCTTGAAAGCCGTGCTCGCCCAGCGCCTCGTCCGGCGGCTATGCGGCCAATGCGCGTCTCCCGCCGAGGCCTCGCCCGGTGCTGCTCGACAGCCTCAGGCAGGCAGGGCTGGCCGAGGCTGCCGAAAGCGGACATCTGCTGCACCATCTGCGCCGCCCGGTTGGCTGTCCCGCCTGCCGCCAGACCGGCTTTCGCGGCCGCACAACGGTCAGCGAGCTGCTACTGATGACCAACGCCGTGCAGGATCGGGTGCTGAGCGAGGGCACCGAACGCGCCATCCAGGACGCCGCGACCGCAGACGGCATGATCGGCATGTTCCACGATGGCGTCGGCAAAGTGCTGGCCGGCGAAACGACGCTGGATGAAGTGCTTGCGGGTGACGCGGGTGAGCGCCTGATGCGATACGGATATCGCAGCTATGATGCGAGCGGCAGGCTGGTCGAGGGCGAGATCGTCTCCGACAGCCGCGAAATGGCGCTCGACGCGCTGCATCGGCGGGGCGAGTTCCCGCTGGAGGTCGCCGACGGGCTCGTCGCCCGGCGCGCGCGCTGGTGGGACCGCGAGATCGTGCTGTTCCGGCGCGTGTCGCTCGGCGGGCTGGCGCTTGTTCACCCGCGAGTTGGCGACGCTGATCAAGGCGGATATCGCGCTCGACGAAACGCTGCGCATCGTCGCCCTCCAGCCGTCGCTGTCTTCTTCGATGCGCGGCATCACGGAAGCCATATTGTCTCGCGTGCTCGAAGGGCAGTCCTTGTCGCAAGCCATGGCCGCCGAAGGCGATGCCTTCCCGGAGTTTTATTGGCGGCTCGTGCGCGGCGGCGAAGCTTCGGGAACGCTCGGCGAGGTGCTGGACGACCTCGCGGCATTCCTGGAGCGTTCGGCCGAGATGCGCGGCAAGGTGCTGTCCGCGTTGCTCTATCCGATGATCCTCATGACGGTGGCGGTGCTGGCGGTCGTCGCGATCATGGCCATTTTGCTGCCCTCGATCGTGCCGCTGCTCCGTGACGCCGGCGCGCCGCTGCCATTCATCGTGCGCGTTCTGGAGGGCATTCGCGAGGCGGTGACAGGCAATTGGGCGACTGTCGCTCGGCCTGGTCGGGCGCGTTCGCCGCCGGGCTGGTCGCGCTGATTGCGACCGGGCTTTTGCGGCTGGTGTTCTCGCGGCTCGTCTTGCGCCTGCCGATGATCCGCGGGCTCGTGGTTCAGCGGGAGGTCGCGCGCTTCTCCCGCACCCTGGCGACGCTGATGAAAAGCGGCGTCCCGATGTTGGAAGCCACGCGCATCGCCGGGAGCGTGCTGGTCAATCTGGTGTTTCGTTCCGCCGTTGCGACCGTCACCGAGGAGGTGAGACAGGGCGCTCCGTTGACGCGTTCGCTCGCCGCCAGCGGCTATTTTCCCGAACTTGCCTCTGCGGCTGATCGCGGTCGGCGAGAAGACCGGCCAGCTCGAAACCATGCTGATCCGCGTGGCCGATATTTTCGAGGCGACGCTGCAACGCCAGCTCGACCGCGTCACCGCGCTGATCACGCCGGTCCTGACACTGGGAATCGGCTTTCTGGTCGGCGGGCTGATCGTCTCGGTCATGGGCGCGCTGCTCAGCATCAACGAATTGGCGATCAATTGAGGCTGGCCATGCGCGGGCGCCGCAACAGCGATGCGGATGAAGGCTTTACGCTTCTGGAATTGCTGCTGGTGCTCGGCATTCTTGCGCTTGCCGGCTATTTCGCCATGCCGCTGATCAACCGGCCCGTGGGCGACGCGACACTCACCGCCACCGCGCAAAAGCTTGCGAACGACATGCGCGTGGCCCGTGCGGCGGCGATCCGCGACAATGCCGAGCGCACCCTGACCATCGATCTGGCGAGGCGGCGCTTCTGGGTCGATGGCTTAACCGGGGCTTCCGTGATCCCAAACGGCATCACGGTCGATTTCGTGACATTGCAGGCGGAACAGCTTTCGGCGCGGCAGGGGCGGCTGCGCTTTTTCGTGGACGGCTCGGCTACGGGCGGGAATGTCATCCTCAAGGCGGGGCGGCGCGTCATGACCGTCGAACTTGACTGGATGACGGGTCACGCCAGCCTGACGCGGGGGCGCTGACATGGGCGCGCGCGAGGAGGCGGCTTCACACTTATCGAAACGCTGGTGGCGCTGATGGTCATGATCGTGGCGGCCACCATGCTTTATCGCGGCCTTTCGGGCGGTTTGCGAGCGTCCAATGCGGCGGACGGTGCCGATGTGGCGCTGCTGGTCGCCCAGCAACGACTGGCGGCGGCCGGCATAGAGACGCCGTTGCAGGCCGGTCGGCAGGAGGGAGCGGAGGGCGATGTGCTCTGGCAGGTGGATTTGCGGCCCTATGTGACTGCTGAGGAGATCGGAAGAGGCAGCGCAGGCGGCGCGGTTGCAGGCATTCTGGGCGACGGCGACCGTAACCTGGCGCGACCGCCGGTCGGTGCGGAGACACAGCCTGCAACTCACCACACTGAAGCTGCGGCGACGCGGAATGAGCGCGGGCAAAAAATAGTGCTGGCGGTACTTTCCGGCAAGAGGCACGCTACCGCGACGGGGCCGGATGCGATTGGCCGGGAAAAGGCGGTCGGGCAAAGACCCGGTGCTCTGTTCTTATTCCATCGAATTGACATAGGCACTCCGCGATTGCGGATCGGACCCGCAAGCCGGCTTTACGATCGTCGAATTGCTGGTGTCGCTGACCATCCTCACACTGATCCTGGCCTTCATTCCTGGGACGCTGAGGATCGGGCAGCGCGTCTGGGAGGTCGACCAGACCTTCGAGCGGCGCGAGGCGCTCTCCACATTCCGGCGCTATGTGGAACAGCGGCTTGCCGAGGCGATGCCGATCTATTTGCGGGACCGCGCGAGTGGGGTGCGTATCGAGTTTGCCGGTGAGCCGGGAAGGCTTGTCTTCGTCGCGCCGGCTGCGGCGGGACCTGCCGGGGGCGGCGTTTACCGTTTCGAGCTGATGCGGGAGGACGGTGCCGCGAGCTGGCAGCCGCTCATTCTGAGGCAATCGCTGTACCGCATTCCAGATGCCGCTCAGGCGCGAAATGATGGCGCGCCATTGCCTCAAACGGCCGCAGTGGAGCAACGCTCACGCGCGGGGGTCGCCGGGCTTTCCTTCCGCTATTTTGGCGCTGCGGAGCCGCAAAGCCGGCGCAATGGCAATCGCAATGGTCACGGCGCGATAGTTTGCCCGAACTGGTGGAAATATCGCTCATCACCGGTGATCGAGCGCAGAAAGTGGAGCGAACGATCGTGCAGTTGCGGTTAGGGGCGGCGCGTTAGAGCATTTTCCAGCGAAGCATGTCCCCGCGAAGGCGGGGATGGATACCGGTTCGCGTCGCGAAAATGCGACCAAGCAAAGAGCTGGAGCCCCGTTCCGATTCAATGGGAACGGAAATCGTGTACAACTATAATCACACCAGAACTCAAATGCCTCGGCTATGTCGCACCCTTCGAAGCCCTCGCCAATCACCAGGGGCCAAACACGAGGCGGGGATGAAAGAAAACAGTGCTCACCTAAACTGATCCCGCCCCTAACGCCTGAGGATCGATGGGATATACGCTGCATTTCGACGTGGTCTGGGCGAGCTTCGACAAGCTTCTGTGGGGGCTTGCTCTCGGCCTCGCCCTAGGCCTCGCCGCCGTCGCGATCGGTGGGGTGATCGGACTGGCGGCCGGTTTCGCTAGTGTCGGCCCATCCCCGTTCTGGCGCCGCATCGCCGCCCTCTACGTGACCGTATTCCGCAACCTGCCGATCCTGGTCATCGTGCTGGTCGTCTATTTCGGCCTGCCGGAATTCGGCATCCGGCTCGACAAGATCGAGAGCTTCATCGCCTCGCTGGCCGTCTATGCGGGCGCCTATCTGACGGAGGTATTCCGGGCTGGGCTGCTGGCGGTGCCGAAGGGCGTAGTCGAAGCGGGGCGGGCGATCGGCCTGACGCGGCTGCAGACCAATGCCTATGTCGTCGCGCCGATCATGTTCCGCAACGCGCTGCCGGCGCTCGGGACGACCTTCATCTCCCTCTTCAAGGATACCTCCATCGCGGCCGTGATCGCCATCCCGGAACTCACCTTCCAGGCGCGCAAGATCAACGTCGAGAGTTTTCGGGTGATCGAGACCTGGACGGTCGCGAGCCTCCTCTATGTCTCGACCTGCCTGTCCATCGCCGCGCTGCTCCGGGCGCTTGAGCGGCGTTTCCCGAAATTCTGAGGCGCGGCAGCGATGGACTATTTCCTGAACCAGCTCTGGATCTCCCGCTTCGCCCTCGTGGAAGGCTTCCTGCGCACGATCGAGATTTCGGTGCTTTCGATCACGCTCGGCACACTGGCCGGCCTCGCGATCGGCGTCGCGCTGACCTATGGGCGGCTGCCGCTTCGCCTCCTGTCCCGCGTCTATGTGGACGTGATCCGTGGCACGCCGGTCCTGGTGCTCGTGCTCGCCTGCTTCTACATGCCTTCGGTCTTTCGCGTCAGCCTGGAAGCGCTGACCGCGGGCGTGCTCGCGCTGACGCTCTTCTGTGCGGCGCATATCGCCGAGATCCTGCGCGGCGCACTGATCGCGATCCCGCCGGGCCAGATGGAAGCGGCCCGCTCGATCGGCCTGACCTTTCCCGAAGATCCTCGCCTATGTGCTGATGCCGCAGGCGCTCCGCGCGATCCTGCCGACATGGATCAATACCGGCGCCGAGTTGGTGAAGGCTTCGACGCTTGTCTCGATCATCGGCGTGGGAGAGCTTCTCCTGAAGACCCAGGAGATCGTCGGGCGCAATTTCCTGACTCTGGATTTCTACCTCGTCGCCGGCCTCCTTTATCTCGTCGTGAATTACGGCATCGAACGTCTCGGCAAGTCCATCGAGCGGCGTGTCACTCAGCCCTGAACCGAGGTATCCCATGCAGCCGCTGCTTCAGATCAGAGCCTTGACCAAGCGTTTCGACGCTTTGGAGGTGCTGAAGGGCGTCGATCTCGACGTCCATGAGGGGCAAGTCGTCTCGGTCATCGGCTCTTCCGGCTCGGGCAAGACGACGCTCCTGCGCTGCGTGAACCTCCTGGAGGAGTTCGACGGCGGCGAGATCCTGATCGACGGCGAGGCGATCGGCTACCGTGTCGACGGGCAGCGGCGGCGCCGGCTGAAGGACCGCGAACTGTCCCGCCAGCGGGCCATGACCGGCATGGTGTTCCAGTCGTTCAATCTCTTCCCGCATCTGACGGCGCTCGGCAATGTCGCGCTCGGCCTCATCAAGGTGAAGGGCATGGCGAAATCCGAGGCACGCGCGCTCGCGGCGGACTGGCTCGGCCGCGTCGGACTCGGCGGGCATGCGGGGCACTATCCGAACCAGCTGTCGGGCGGCCAGCAGCAGCGTGTAGCGATCGCCCGCGCCCTGGCCATGAACCCGAAGCTCGTCCTGCTTGACGAGATCACCTCCGCGCTCGATCCTGAACTGGTGCAGGAGGTGCTCCAGACCGTCAAGACGATCGCCGGCGAGGGCGCAACGCTGCTGATCGTGACCCACGAGATGCGCTTTGCGCGCGACGTCTCCCACAGCGTCGTGTTCATGGAGAAGGGCCGCATCGCCGAGATTGGCCCGCCCAGCGGAAATCTTCAATAATCCGCGCAGCCCGCGCCTTATCGAATTCCTTCGCTCGTCACGTGACTGATGATCATGGCGACCGGCTGACAGTCAATGAAAGGACATCATCATGACGCCCGAAGAAAAGCTCGCCTCGCTCGGCCTGACCTTGCCGGCAGATGCCCACGCCATTGGCCAATTACGTGCCCTATCGCTGGGCAGGCAATCTGCTCTATCTCTCGGGGCAAGGGCCTAAAAACCCCGACGGCAGCCTGTGCATCGGGCGGCTTGGCCGCGATACCTCGATCGAGGAGGGCTATGCCCATGCGCGGCTCACCGGTCTCGGGCTGCTCGCGGCGGCGAAGGCGGCGATCGGCGAATTGAGCCGCATCGAGGCCGTGATCAAGCTGCTCGGCATGGTCAATGCGGAGCCCGATTTCGGCGATCATCCGAAGGTCATCAATGGCTGTTCGGACCTGTTCGTCGACGTGCTGGGCGAGGCCGGACGCCATGCCCGTTCGGCAGTCGGAATGGGCAGCCTGCCCGGCGGCATCAGCGTCGAGATCGAGGCCATTCTGCTGATCCGGCCTGAAAGCGCGGCTGGCTGATATGAGCATCGACACCCTCAAGACGGAGATTGCGCGCCGCTACGGAACGCCCGCGCATGTGATCGACCTCGACATCGTCGAGCGCAATATCGCCCGCCTGCAATCGACTATGCGACGCGGCGGGCATCGCCAACCGGCCGCATATCAAGACGCATAAAAGCCCCGTGCTCGCCGCCATGCAGATCGCGGCAGGCGCGAAAGGCATCACCTGCCAGAAGCTGGGCGAGGCGGAGGTGATGGCGGATGGCGGCCAGGACGATATCCTGATCAGCTACAACATCCTCGGCGAGGAGAAGCTCGGCCGGCTGGGCAAGCTGGCGGGCCGGGTGAAGATGACGGTGTCGGCCGACAATCCCGGTCGTGGTCGGGGGATTGCCGCAGCGCCGCCGAGATCGCCGGACGCCCGCTCGACGTGCTCGTCGAATGCGACACCGGACGGGCGCGCGCGGGCGTGGTGACGCCCGAGGAGGCGGTCGCGTTGGCCCGGCAGATCGCAGCGCAGCCCGGACTTGCCTTCGCCGGCTTTCTCATCTACCCGCCCGAAACCGCTATCCCGGAAACGCAGGCTTTTCTCGATGCGGCGATGGCGGGCGTGCGGGCGGCGGGGCTGACCCCGCGCGTGGTCTCATCGGGCGGCACGCCGAATTTGCCGCATCTGGGCAAGATCAAAGGCGTCACCGAGCATCGCGCCGGCACTTGCATCTTCAACGACCGGATGATGATGGCGGCGGGTGTCGCTTCGCTGGAAGACTGCGCGCTTAGCGTCTACGCCACCGTCGTCAGCCGGGCGACTCCGGACCGGGGGATCCTCGATGCCGGTTCGAAGACGCTGACCAGCGACACGGGCGGGCTCGACGGATTTGGCTTCATCATCGAGCACCCGAAGCGCGCATGGCCAAATTTGCCGAGGAGCACGGCTTTCTCGACCTGTCTGCTTGCGATCAGCGCCCTCAGGTCGGCGACATCGTCCGCGTCATTCCAAACCATGTCTGCGTGGCGGTGAATATGGTCGACCGATACGTCACGGTGCGAGGGAACGAGATCATCGGCGAATTGCCCGTCGCGGCGCGCGGCAGGCTGCGCTGAATTGGGAGTACGGCGCGCGCAATTCGGCAGGAAGGATTTATAACCGAATGACCCCAACGGCTGCGGGTCAACGGGCTTGCGCTCATCTGAAAATCCGCCCTTTTTGCAACAATTTCAAACCCTAGGAGTTTGCTTCTCGATCTCAACCACCCACAAGGTGTAGACCGCTGGCGCTTGCCTGCTTCATGTGACGTTCAGCTCAATCGGGTATGATTTGTTACAGTTTTGCCGGGAAATCCCCGGTGATTTCGTCAATGCGCCGCTCCGCCCGCTCGTTTTGCTGCGTCGGGATAGCGTATTTTTGGTTGCAAAATGCTAGGAAACTCGTCGGTCGTTCTCCCTCATCTCGGTTGTGTTGCCCGCCTACAATGAAAGCGAAGCGCTGCAAAGGGTCATCCCTGCTGTTGTCGATGCGCTGAAGAGCGAAACGATCGAGATCATCGTCGTCGACGACGGCAGCACCGACGGTACGCGTAACGCCATCATGTTCCTAAAAAGCCGTTGGCCGATGCTGCGCTATGTGCGCTTCTCGCGAAATTTCGGCAAGGAAGCGGCCCTGTCGGCCGGATTGCGCGTGGCGCGCGGCGACGCTGTCATCCTGATGGATTCGGACGGCCAGCATCCTCCGGCTCTCCTCACGACGTTCCTGGAAAAATGGCGCGAAGGATTTGAGGTCGTCTGCGGCGTGCAGGCGAGCCGTGACCGACAGCTCTGCTGATAACGACTGGCGAAACGCATCTATTACCGGTTGATGGAGACCGGAAGCTCCATCGTCATTCCGCCGGATGCGGGCGATTTTCGTCTGCTCAGCCGCAATGTCGTCGACGCCATCAATGCCATGCCGGAGCGCAAGCGCTTCATGAAGGGCCTGTATGCCTGGGTCGGATTCCGCACCGCGATGATCCCCTTCGCCGCCGCGCCGCGCGTCGCCGGTATAAGCAAATTCGGCTGGATCCAGCTTTTCAAACTCGGCCTGACGGGCGTGACCGCCTTCACCATCGCGCCCTTGCGGATCGTGTCGATCCTGGGCTTCATCATCTCGGCGTCGTCGTTCCTGTTCGGCAGATATCTGCTGGCGCGAGTTTTTCCTCATCGGCAACCAATTGCCGGGCTGGGCGACGCTTGCTGTGGGCATGACGTTCTTTTCCGGCTTGCAGCTCTTGGCGCTCGGCTTCATCGCGGAATATATTGCCGGCATGTATGAAGAACTGAAGCAGCGCCCGCTTTACATCATTGCCGAGGACACAGCGCTGCCGGCGGCGTCCGTTTCGCTCGTGCCGTCTGAACCGGCGGTAGTGGGACGATGAGCCTCGCCATATCTGCACAGCCATCCGCTGCGGCGCGAACTGACGGGGTTTCTCGCGGTGGGTTGCGCCGCGGCACTCACCCATCTCACCGTCGTGACGATCCTCGTGGAGGCGTTCGGCTGGGCAGCGCTCATGGCCAATGTCGCGGCATTCGGCGTCGCTTTTTCGTGAGCTTCAGCGGCCATTCCCAATTCACCTTCCCCACCGATCCCGCCTCGCTGAGCTCGGCACGGCTGCGGTTCTTCTGCGTGGCGTTCTCCGCCTTCGTTCTCAACCAGACCGCTTTCGCCGCCGGCCTGCATGTCTTCGGGGAGCGGTATTATCTGCCCATCCTCTTTTGCGTGCTGCTGCTGGTCGCGACGGCCACCTATCTTGCGTCGAAACGCTGGGCGTTTGCTCGCGGCACCAAATAGCTTCGGCCATGCGGCGGCTGATCCTCAATGCCGATGATTACGCGATGGACGAAGGGGTGGATCGGGCCATTCTGACGCTGATTGCGCGGAACGCGGTGACGGCGGCAAGCGCCATGGTGCTGTCGCCCCGCTGGACGAAAGCCGCCGGCGAAATCAGGCACCTGAATGCCGATTGCGGGCTCCATTTGGACCTGACCAGCGAATTCGCCGCGGCGAGGCTCACCACTCCAGGTCTGATCTCGCTTTATCATGCGGGCCTATACGGGCAGGCTGGATTCCGGCACCATCCGCGATACGATCGAAGTGCAACTCGACCTGTTCGAGCAGCGCGCTCGGCCGCGCGCCTGATTTCGTCGACGGGCACCAGCATGTGCATCAGCTTCCGGCCATTCGGTCGCAATTGATCGACGTGCTGCAGCGCAGATATGGCGCGGACGCGGGCAGGATCGGCATTCGCATCTGTTTGCGCCCGATGCTGGCGGGGAGCGAAGGCGAAGACCATCGGCGCGTTAGGGGCGGTGCCGATGGAGAAGCTGGCCCGCCGGTTCGGCCACGCCGTCAACACCGACTTTCTGGGCGTATACGGCTTTTCGCCGGAAGCGGATCTGCCGCGCTTATGGCGGCAGTGGCTGGCCGGCATGCGAGGGCGACATGCCGCTCGCGATGTGCCATGTCGCGGACGCGATCAGGCCGGAGCGCGATCGGCGATCCGATCCGGGCCGCGCGCCTGAAGGAACTTACCTGGCTGGCGAGCGACGCGTTTCAGGATCTGCTGCGCCGAACTTTCGGTGACGCTAGATCGGTGGCCGCGCGGCAGCCAGTGACTTGCTGACTTTTGAGGGTCCGCTGCCGGAAGAGCTCAGACCCAGCTCCGTCATAGCGCCGCGAGCGGCCTGAACACGAAGCGCACATGGTGACGTCCTGCCGGCACGGGAACGGCACGGAACAGCACGTTGGCGCGGAGAATGGGCGCGTCTTTGTCGTCGACCTCGGCGAACCACCAGGGATGCCACACATCGTTCAGGACAAGGAAGCCTGGCTTTTCAGCGTCGACCTCGATGTCGATCTGCGTGTTGCGATAACGCAAGAGACGCGCGGATGACGGGCCTGAGCGGACGGCGCCCGCCGCAGCGTCGACACGCGCGGGCCGTGTTTCCAGCAATACCGTGTTGCGCGGGTCGAAGCTGCCGGGCCAGCGGCCGGTTTTGGTGAGCGCCGCGAAATCCACCAGCCGCGATTCCGAGACGAACAGCACGCGCGGCAGCGCTCCCGGATTCTCATAGAGGAAGCCCTCGGGCGTTTTGCCGATCGGCTTCAGATCGCCGGGCTTCAGTGCCTTGTCGATCTTCTCGATCGGCATCGGGCTGACGATGTAGCGAAGGCCGAGCATGTCCGCCATGACCGAGCGGTAGGACGGCATCAGCGGCGTGAACCGAACCTGGTCCGGAGCCGCGATCGTGTCGCCGGTGCCGAGCGCCTCGTCGATCTGACGAAGCCGCAGCGGATTGTAGCCGAACACATGGTCGAACCCATGCGTCATACCCGCATTGGGCCAGTCGAAGCCGATGCCCAACATTGCTGCGCGGTCACGGCGGTCGGTGGGTGTCGGCACCAATTTCGAGCGGAGGAACGCCACCGTCTCATTGTTGCTGTTGGGCAGAATGGCACCATATTTTTCCGGGGCGAGGCCCGTCGATTCGTTCGTCCTGTTGTTGACGCCGAGATCGGCCACCATCAGGCTCGCCACGAGCAGGATAGAGGAAGCGGGCGAGGCGTAGCGCATCCGGCTCGACGCCCACGAGCACGGCAAAGCCTCCAGCGGAGAAAGCGCAGGCGAGCAGGATTGGCTTGACCGCGACCGCGATCTTGCCCTGGGCGGCGGCAGCTACAAATGCCAGGCACATGATCGCGGCCATCGCTCCGGCAAGCCACAGATAGCGGTGGTAGGACGGCCGTTCTTCCTCCATCAGGAACAGATGCAGGCAATAGCCGCCGACAATGGCCGTGAAGGCGCCGATGAAGAACGTTGCGTCGGCAGGGCGCCTGAACTGCGGCACTCCCGGCATGACCTCGTAGAAGATCCGGAATAGCGGCGTATAGGTGCCCAGCGCGTAGACCACCGAGAAGCAGAGCGCGACAGTGAAAAAGCGAATCTCCCCCCGCCAGAATCTTTGCTTGGAAAGCCCCCAGGCGAGCAAGGCCAGCATCGGAAGCATCCCGATATAGACTTGGCTCATATTCTGCGCCAGGCCCCAAGAACTCGCTTGCCAACGGTTGGAGCCGGGACCCCAATAGGGTACAGCGGGGTCATTCGCGCCGAACAAATCGGTGACGAACGCGGTCAGCAGGGACGCCGGATGCAGGGAGCCGGCTCCGACATATTTAAAGGGGATCGCCGCCCGGCTGGCGGAATTGCCGAAAAGAAAGGTAAACAGCAGCGGCAATGCAGCCAGCGCGACAGTGACGACGCCTGCTGCCACCAGCGGCGCTATCGACTGCCGGAACGTGGCGCGCACATCCTCAGCCAGCAGCCAGTGGCTGACGACATAACCGGCCAGAAAGTAGCATCCGAGCAACTGCACCTGGCCGGGCTCGACGACCATCAACCCCGCGGCAATTCCCGCCAGCGCCCCGTAAATCATGGAACGGCGATCCAGAGCGCGCGCCAGCAGCCATAAGGCGATCATGAAGAACACCAGCCCCTGGATCTGGCCCACATGTTGGATGCGGGCATTCGCCGAGGCGCCGAAGCCAAAGGCCAAAGCCGCGAGGACCGCCGCCGCCGGATGCCAGCCGCGGTCCCTGAACAGCATCAGGACCGATGCGCAGCCAGCCAGAACCACGACGAATACATAAGTGTCGAACGCGCGCAGACTTGGTGCCGGATTGAAATACGCCAGCAGAAACGCCGGAGAGAATATCAGCGATTGCGGATCGGCGATTTGCGGAGAGCCCGCAAAGATATTCGGCGCCCAGAAGGGCGAGTCGCCGGAATGCAGCGCCCGCGCCAGAAATTGGAGCTGGGGATAGAAATGCGCCGTGGCATCGTAAGGGATCGTCACCCATCCCAGCAGCCAAGGCATAGCCAGCGCAACCCATCCCACGAAGACCGCGCCAAAGGCAACCAAATAGCCCTGCTGCGTGAACGCCGTAAGCGGCTTGCGCCCAGATATCCAGGGCGCGGATTGCCCGTCCTCGCGGGAAATACCAATGGCTGACTTATTCAAAAGGCGTCTCCAGATCGGATCGTTTGCCCGACCCGGATGGGAAGGGATACATCGGAATTGTTCTTACCGCAGTCTTAAATGGGCGCGGTCTGCTGACCGTTCCATCTGAGCTTATGCGCGGAGTCCTTTACATCGCTCGAATGCGTCGCCGCGAACGCCATTCGCCCCGCATTGTGGCCAAGATTGGGAAAGTGCCGATGCGCGGCGAAGCCGCAGCTCTTGAGCAATTCGATCATGCCGGCCTCGTCAAACATCTGAATACCCAGGCGCGAACGCAGCTGCCGGTAGTCCGAGAAGAACGTTCGGACGAGGCCCGCCCCGGCGGCGAACAAAAACCCGCTGCCCGCGGCGAATTTGAGGAGCGCCGCCGCGTCGGCGACCGCGCCCCGGCCCGGAGGGATGATATCCGCGAGCAGCAGCGTGCCACTCGCCGAAAGTTTCCGCCGCCAGACCTTCAAAGCGTCCCGCAATTCGTCCACCGAGAGATATTGCACCACCGAGTTGACCACCAGAAGATCGATCGAGCCGTCAGAAAGGCCGGGAATGTCATCCGGCGACAATACGGTAATATCGTTCCGCGCCGCGAATTGTTCGACCAATGCCGCCCTCACGTTTTCAGCGCCGTCGCACAAATAAAGATGCCCGCAAGCGTCCGCGACCAGATCCGCCGAAAGCGCCCTGCCGCATCCATAGTCGAGAACGCGCGCCTCGCGGCTGGGCACATTCCGGACAATGCCTTCAGCGACCTGCCTGTAATGCGCCGCCCTATGCCGCGCATTGACGTAGATCGTGGTTTCATTGTTCCAAAAATCGATCCAACCCAACATCGGGACTGCCTTCCCAAAAGGCCAACGCCGTCTCGGTGCAAATTCGCACAAAATTTGTGCCGAGACAAAGGCAGTAGCACGGCGATTATGAACGTTGGCTGCTCAGGATCAGAGCTGGCATCGTCTTGGATCGCGGCGCCACCGCTTTGTCACATGCATGATACGCCTGCCGCTTTGAGGGAGAGCCCGCGCGGCAGGCGGTGCGCTGACGGGCGGGCATGGACAGAGGGCCGCGCGCGCCACACACTGTGACGCGCGCGAACGGAATTCCAAGGGAGGATGGGCCGATGAGCGAGATCAAACACCGCACGGTCGAGACCAACGGCATCAGGATGCACATCGCCGAGGCCGGACAAGGGCCGCTTGTCATCCTCTGTCACGGTTTTCCGGAATCCTGGCATTCCTGGCGTCATCAGATCGCGGCGCTCGCCGAGGGCGGTTTCCGCGCGGTCGCGCCCGACATGCGCGGCTATGGAAGCACCGACGCGCCCGAGGAGATCGACAAATACACGATGCTGCATCTGGTCGGCGATATGGTTGGCCTGCTTAACGCGCTCGGCGAGGAGCGCGCTGTGATCGCCGGGCATGATTGGGGCGCGCCGGTCGCCTGGCACTCGGCGCTGTTTCGGCCCGACCGCTTCCACGCGGTGATCGGGCTGAGCGTACCGTTCTTCCCGCGCGTCGATACGCGGCCAACGACGAGGATGCCGCAAGACGACGACAATCATTTTTATCAGCTTTATTTCCAGACGCCGGGGGTCGCCGAGGAGGAATTATCCCGCGATCCCAAGGCAACCCTGCGGCGGGTGCTTTATTCCGGCTCCGGCGATGTTCCGCGCCGGTCCGGCGGCGAGCCTTCCGCAGGCTCCTTCGGCCTTGTCCCGCGCGACGGCGGGTTCCTCACCCGCACGCGCGATCCCGAGACGCTGCCCGCCTGGCTGAGCGAGGCCGATCTTGACTATTATGCGAGCGAATTCGCGCGGACAGGCTTTCGCGGCGGCCTGAACTGGTACCGCAATATCGATCGAAACTGGGAGCTGCTGGCGCCCTTCGCCGGGGCGAAGGTCAGCGTACCCGCTCTTTATATTGCCGGCGACCGGGATCTGGTGACGCGCTTTCGCGGGATGGACCGGCTGATCCCAAATTTACAGATGTTCGTCCCCAAGCTTTGGAAGACGATCATGCTGCCCGGCTGCGGCCACTGGACCCAGCAGGAGCGGCCAGCGGAGGTCAACGCGGCGATGTTAGAATTTCTGCGTCAGCTGCCGGCTTAGAGCACGATCGGTGGGTGCCAATTCTCCCAAAAAATCGTGCGAAAACAAAAGGGCGGCTAGGCGCTCCCAGAGCCTGATCCGGCTTAGGTGGCATCGCCTACCTTACACTCAGTCGTCATCCCCGCGAAGGCGGGGACCCAGTACTTAAACGAAATCAATAGTTTACTGGGTCCCGCCTTCGCGGGGATGACGAGAAGGGTATCCACCTGATCCGATCATGCTTTAGGGCAGGCCCCAGATGCGCGGCTCGGCGAATTCGACGCTGTTGTCCGCGGGGTCGCGGAAGTAGATGGAACGCCCGCCTTGCGGCCACTCGAAGTCGGCCTCGATGGCGACACCTGACGCGGCCAGCCTGTCGCGCCAGCGCCCGATCTCCTCCGCCGAAGCCTTGAAGCACACATGACCCGGACCCCGCGCACCATGTGGGGGAACCGGCAGCGCGCCAGAGGGGGGCGGCACCAGCGTTACGTCCGGATTGAAGATCAGCAGCATTTGATCGCCGCAGCGGAAGAAGACGTGGCGGTCGCCGGCCCGGGTGGTTCGCTTCAGGCCCAACACATCTGCGTAGAAGGTTTCGGCCGCGTCCAGATTGCCGGCATAAAGAATTGTTTCCAAGATGGCTGATGGTTTCATATCGGGGTTCCCAGGCGACGCCTGGCGCGATATTAGGCGATAGGGGCTGCCGCGCGAAGCCGTAGCTGCCGCGCCGGGAAAGAAAGATACCGGGGGAGATGATAGAATGCCTGCACTCGGCCGCATCGGGAACTCGGCCGCGAGCCGTGTCCTATCGGGCATGATGCTGGCGGCAGGGCTGCTTTTTGACCCTCACCTTGCGCGGGCGGACGAGCTCGACCGTATCCGGGAACAGGCCCTGGTCTTGCTGAACCAGTCCCGCAAGGAGCACAATCTGCCTCCCCTGGTGCTGGAAGCGAAATTGAGCAAGGCGGCTCAGTCGCACGCCAACGACATGCTCAAGCGGAAATATTTCGCCCACTCTTCTCCCGAAGGCAAAACGGTCGCAGATCGCTATAAACAGGCTGGCGGCAGCAAATGGCTCGTCACCGCGGAGAATATCTACCAAGCCGATCATACTCCCCCGCCGATAACCGATAACATCTTGAAGCATCTTCAGGAAGGCTGGATGAACAGCCCCGGTCACCGCAAAAACATCCTGCTTCGAGGCATCACCGAATTCGGGTTCGGCATCGCCGTCGACGCGCCCGGCAATCTGTATGCGGTGCAGAATTTCGCGGGACCCGGTGCAGATACCGACGCCGCCGGAGCAGAGGCCAAGCCCATCGGGCCGGAAGAGCAGATGACGCTTGTGCTGGCAGCGGTCAACGCGGAACGCAAGAAAGCAGGTCGGCCCCCGCTCGGTGCTAACGATGCACTGACCAAGGCAGCCATCGCCATGCTGCCGGGAAAGGGCGAAGACAGCATCAGTTTCGCAAAGAAGAATATCCTCGATCTCATTCCAGCGGTGAACGGGCAAAGCTGGTCGACGGTCAATGTCGTGGGCGGGATCTGCGGCGGATGCGGCACCCGACCCGTCGGGACCGATATCGGTAATTTCATCGGTCAATGGATGAAGGACAAGAAATACCGCGCAATGCTCCTCAATGCCGGGGTGACTCATCTCGGTTTCACCATCGGCGCGGATGGAGCAGGCAAAAAGACAGCGATCGGCGTGTTTGGCCAAAGGGAGGGGCGCTGAGGCGCTCTGCTGCCGCTATCTATCCGTCTTGAGCGAGCCGGCCGGCGCGTGTCTGCTAGCCGAAGACAAGCCCCTGAGCTTGACATTCCCCATGTGCGGCACCAATGTCGCTTCAACAAAGAATTGGTTTGCGCAGGCGGCCTCCAAGCCGCGCCTGCAAATCCGATGAGCCGGTCGTCCCGATGGTGGGTTTTGGGCAGGATGGCCGGCCTATCTATTCTCGAAGCGAAATTCGGGACCGGCAAACGCAAGCTCCCCGCGCGATGGGTGGTTCGGTGTCGCGTCGGGCGCGTAGGCGGCTGAAAATGCCCCGCATGGCCGCTGCTGCCGCCGCCGATATGGACAGGAGTTTGAATGGCTAAGGAAGAATTGCTTGAATTTGAAGGCGCGGTCACGGATGTCCTGCCGGACGGCCGTTTCCGTGTGCAGCTCGACAATGGGCACGAGATCGTCGCCTATACGGCTGGCCGTATGAAGCGCAACCGAATCAAAACCATCGCCGGCGATCGCGTGACGGTGGAAATGACGCCCTACGATCTGGAAAAGGGGCGCGTCGTGTTCCGGCATAAAACCGAAGGCGGCCCCCGTCCGACCGGAGGTGCGCGTCCACAGCGCGGCGGCGCCGGTCCCGGTGCGGCGAGGCGGCGCTGAAGCTGGGCCGTTCCGCCAGATCAGGACGAATTTCCTGCATCTTTTCTTGAGCATGATCCGTAAAACGGCGCATATTTTGCGGATCATTCACTTTAGGGTGAGCCGGCGGGGAGCGCCCTCCTCGCCCTGGGGCTGATGCACCGGGCAGGAGCCAGGCACTCTTGTTTCCCACATATTCCAAGCCTGAGCGGGTCGCAGACGCTTTGGTGCATATCGCCGGGGTCGCTTTCGGCGTTGCCGGAGCCGCCGGGCTCATGCTCAGCGCGATCGGCAAGTCGCCCGCCAGGGATATTGCCGGCCTCGCTGTCTACAGCGCCGGCCTGATTGCCATGTTCGCCGCGTCGGCAGTTTACAATCTCGTCCACGAGCCGGTGTTAAAGGAACGGCTGCGCCGCTTGGATCACGCGGCAATATTCCTCATGATCGCGGGCAGCTATACGCCCTTCGCGCTGATCAAGATCGGCGGTGAGACGGGCTTTGCCCTGTTGGCCGCCGTCTGGAGCGTCGCTCTTTTTGGAATCGCGGTGAAGCTCTGGTTCCCGCGCCGCTTCGATGGAATCTCGGTTGCGCTTTATCTGGCGCAAGGCTGGGTGATTGTCTTTGCGCTCGGGCCGCTGATCGCATCCGTTCCCCAGCGGAGCGTCGTTCTGCTGCTTGTCGGCGGGTGCATCTACACCGCCGGGGTGGCGTTCCATTTGCTGGAGCGGCTGCCGTTTCATAATGCCGTGTGGCATGTTTTCGTGCTTGGCGGCGCGATCTCGCAATTCCTATCGATCTATGAGGCGGTCATACCGTAATAGGCGATTTAGCCAGCGAAGGCTTCATTGGCCCGGCCGCAAGATCAGCCATACCCCGCCGAGCAGCAGCAACGCTCCCATGATCTTCTGCCAGTTGATCGGATGCGCCTGCTGCAAAATGCCGAAATGATCGAATACCAGCGAAGCGAATAGTTGGCCCGTTATGACGGTGGCGACCATCGCCGCCGCGCCGAGTTTCGGCACGGTGAACGAGGCCTGCGAAATGAAAATGACACCCGCGAGCCCGGCGAACCAGCCGTAAAACGGCACTTTGCCGACCTGCTCGGCATTCGGGATTGGCGTGCGCATCACGGCAAGGATGATGATGAGCATGATGGTGCCGCCGGCAAAGCTTACGAGCGCCGCCATGAAAGGGCCGCCGAATACCTGGCTGGTGCGGGCATTCACCAGCACCTGGAGCGGCAGGAAAAAGCCGGCAAACGCCGCCAGCGCGATATATTGCAGCATTCTCTCTCCAGATCAGGCGGACAGTGCAGGGCGCTTGTGTCCTACTACGACTTTGGAGAGAAAGGCCAGCGCGGTTTCCGAGCGCTCCAAGCCGCCGGCGGTAAAATGTGCCGCCAGATCGTCGCCGAGATAGTTCTCATAGTAGGGTTCGTGGAACCGCACTGGAAACGCTTCCAGGAGGCCATCATAGTCGGGCCGGTCGCCCCATTGCAGCGAATTGACCAGCACATAGATGCCGCCCGGCTTGAGCACGCGGACGACCTCAGCCGTCACCTTGCGGCGCACCTCCTCGGGCAGCTCGTGATACAGGAAAATCGAGGTCACGACGTCCTGGCTGGCATCCGGCACCGGCAGAGCTTCGGCGTTTCCTTCGATGAGGCGGACCTTGCGGCGGTCGGCCAGCTTTTCCCTGGCGGTCTCGATATAGGCAGCCGAGAGATCGACGCCGGTCATCGGCATGGCCGGAAAGGCCTGCGCCGCCTGCTCAAGGAAACGGCCCGTTCCGCAGGCGATGTCCAGCAGCGAGAGCTGACGCTGATCCTTGCCATGCACATAAGCGGCGATCGGCACGAGGGCCTGCCTGCGCATCGCACCGGACGCGCCGATGAACAGTGTATCCACCTGGATGTCGTAAAGCTGCGCCGAGTGCTCGCTGAGATAGCCGTCGGTCTGATAGTGGAAATTGCGCGCGTAATAATCGGGAAGGCCCTCGGCTTCGGGCAGAACCGCCACTTCCTCGCCGCGGCCGGCAAGCCGCCGCTCATTGGAGGCCGGCAAATCGGCGAACATCAAGCGCAGCGCCTCGATATGCCCTGCGAGCGACGCCTCGTCCTGCATCGGCGGATAGATCCCCTTGCGCACATTGTCCGCATCCCGCTGCTGCAGCCGCAAGGCCGCGCGGAACAGCGCTCCGTCGCCTGGTGTCGGACGGGTCGGCTTGAAGCGAGGCACACCCTGGCTCAGCTTTGCCACGCGCCGTCCCATGATCCCGGCGATGGCCGCATACCAGCCGGTACGCGCGGTTTGGCTGGCGAGGTGGGTATAAGCTTCGAAACTGTTCGGCATCACCAATCTCCGGTATTGTCGGGCTGCGATTTCAAGGCGAAAGCAGCGGGGCAACATGGCCGCATTTCAAAGGATCGTCGTGCTGACCGGCGCGGGTCTGTCCGCTGAATCCGGCATCTCTACATTCCGCGACAAGGACGGCGTTTGGGCCAAATATGATTATCGCGAGGTGGCGACGCCAGAGGGCTTCATGCGCAATCCGGCCAAGGTGCTGGAATTCTACAATATGCGGAGGAGCCAGAATGTGGGAGTGCAGCCGAATGCCGCGCATGTCGCCCTGGCGCGGCTGGAAGCGGACCATCCCGGCGATGTGCTGATCGTCACCCAGAATGTCGACCG
Organism: uncultured Alphaproteobacteria bacterium; assembly: GCA_963731855.1. Classification (GTDB taxonomy): domain Bacteria; phylum Pseudomonadota; class Alphaproteobacteria; order Rhizobiales; family Rhodomicrobiaceae; genus R-RK-3. The sequence goes on from CAVSXH010000017.1 coordinate 420,000, forward strand.
GCTGCATGAGGCGGCCGGCAGCCGCAAGCTGATCCACATGCATGGCGAGATGGGCCAAAGCCTGTGCCAGCATTGCGGCCAGCGGCACGCCTGGGGCGCGGAGGCGCTGAGTGTCGAGAGCCGCTGCCCGGCCTGCGCGAATGCCGGAGGCCTACGCCCCGATGTCGTTTGGTTTGGCGAGATGCCCTATCACATGGAGCGTATTTATGACGCACTGGGGCGGGCCGACCTCTTCATCTCGATCGGCACGAGCGGGACCGTCTATCCGGCTGCCGGTTTCGTAGCCGAAGCGCGCGGCGCGGGCGCGCATACGGTGGAGCTCAATCTGGAGCCTTCCGAAGGCGTCTCCCATTTCCATGAGACCCTCCACGGCAAGGCCACGGAGGTGGTGCCGCTCTACGTGGAGAGGCTGTTGCGCCAAGCATAGTGCTACGCCAGGCTCGCCGCGATATTCACCGTGAGAGCAAGGACGGCGGTGTTGAAGAAGAAGGCGATGATCGCGTGCACCGTGATGAGCCGGCGCAGGTTTCGCGAGTGGACGGCGGTATCCGATGTCTGCGACGTGGCGCCGATCGAGACGGAGAAATAGAGAAAATCCCAATAGTCGGGCACATCGGTGCCGGGGAAATCCAAGCCGCCCCGAGCATCGCTCGCCCCGTCGGGCAGATAATATTCGTGGGCATAATGCAGGGTAAATGCAACCTGCGTAACGCTCCAGGATATGATGATTGTCGCGATCGCCAGGCCCGCTAGCAACGCTTTCTCCGTGTCTCCGACGGACGGCTGCTTGGCGTGACCGACGAGGTGCGCGATGGCGACGAAGCTTGCGCAGATGCTCAGCAAAATGACGGCGAGGATGACCACACGGCTGTCGTCGCGCTTTGCGGCGGTGGTCTTAATATGCGCGGCGTGACAGCTGACGATCAGGTGGAAGGCAAACACAAGGTAGACGAGCCCAGTAACGTCCCAGGCGACTGAGAGGCGTTCAGTGCCGGGCCAAGCGGCTGGACAGGCTAAAAAGGCGAGAAGGCCGGCCAGGGCCCCGCAATAGACGCGTGGCCTTATGATGATCGACTGCCCGATGGCGACCGGATGATACCAGCTCCGTGAATCACGCATGCCCGCACCCCGCACAGAAATGCAAGCCTACCCGACTTGCCAGTGATGATATGACGATTTCTCAACAGAGAGCAGGCGCTGATCGTCCTGTCAATTCCCGCCAATAGCCGAGTTCACCACGCCGAATTTCCGCGTGACCGTCTCGGCGAGTTGCTCGAATTGCGTTTTATCGTCGCCGATGGACAGCATGCGCTGGCAGTCGGGGGCGCAGTGCAGCGATTGGCGCATTGTGCCCTTGTAGAGCGTCACTTGCCGCTTGTCGCCTTCGCGGACGGCGAGCCGGGCGTTGAAGATCTCCCGCCCCTCGCTGTCGAGCGCGATCAGGTTGGTCGCGCCGTAGGATTTGCCCGTGATCACCAGCAGGCGCGGACTTTGCGCGCTGACATCGGCGATTGCCGGGTTGCCGACGATGAGCTGCGCGGCATCCCGGCCCAGCCGGATCAGCGTCGCCTCGTCGATCGTGGTCTCCACAAGCGACGGGTCATCGGCCTGTGCGGCCGCAGGGCAGGCGAGCCACGCCGCCAGCAAGGCGCAGCGTATCAAACGGTGATCGGCCATGGCGTCCCCCTGGGAATGATGTGCCCGATCATTGGGCGCGCCGATGGTAAACGCCGGCTTAATCCGCCTATCCGTGGGACTACTTGGTTTTCGTGGCTGCTTTCGCGGGCGCCTTCGTCGCGGCCTTAGCCGGGGCCGGTTTTTTGGCTGGCGGGGCGGACTTTTTTGCGGCCGCGTTCGGTGCGCTCGGGGCCTTCTTCATGCCGCCCATTGCGCAGATCAATTGCCATTCCGCCTCGGTCACGGGCTGCACGGAAAGCCGCGGATACTTCGCCAGCGCCGAGTCCGCCAGGCGAGGCTCGGCCTTGATCGCGGCAAGGCTCACAGGCTTGGGTATCGGCGAGACAGCCTCTACATCGACGCAAGACCATATGCCCGTCTTGTCCTTGGAGTTCGGGATGGGCCTCCGCGATAACCCTGACGATGCCGACGACGCTTTTCTCATCCACTGAGTGATAGAAGAAACCAAGTTCACCCTTCTTCATGGTCTTCATGTTCTGCTTGGCGGTGTGGTTGCGCACGCCGGTCCACTCCTCGCCGGCCGCACCTTTCTTCACCTGGTCATCCCAGGACCACGCTTCCGGTTCGCTCTTGAAAAGCCAATAGGCCATCTGTCCGCCCTCAAATCAGAACAGAGCTTAAAGTGCGCCGCGCGACGATGCATTGCGGCGCTCGCGATTTATACAGCTTTCGTGGAACGGCGGCGCAGAATTGTGATGGCAGGGAGCTATCGCGCCGCGACGCTTACGGCGCTGGCGCCGATCATCGCCTGGGATGCGTCCGACTGCAGCAAAGCCGCGCAGCCGTCGAAACGCGTGCCGTGCGGGATTTTGACCTTGTAGCGCGCTTCGTGACCCTCCCAGTTTCCGGCGGGAGCAAGGTGGCGCACCACATTGGTGTACGTGATCTCACGGCCGTGATTCTCGCCCCGGCCAATGTCAACCGTGACCGAATTGCTGTAAAGCGCGAGCCAAAGCTTGCCCGAGCGGAATTCGCTGCCGGCGGGCGCGTCACCGGCCTGGAGCTGCGCGTCGCCGCCGCCGCATTCGAGCGACACCGGCACCCAGGCCGCGCGAAGCTGACGGCCGGTTTTCGTCATGGCGGCCTCAATGGCGCTCTTCTGACTGCCGACAGTGTGGATCATGCCGTTGACGACGACCTGCGGCGTATAGATCTCGCGGTCGCCCCTGGCACCAGCATAGTTGCGCTGCCGCTCATTATAGGCGTCCTTGGCCAGCGTATCGCGCCAGCCGAGATGATCCCAATAATTCACGGGAAAACTGAGCGCCAGAACATCGTTGCGCTTGGCGAACTGCCCGAGGAGAAGATCGGCGGGCGGGCAGGATGAGCAGCCCTGGCTCGTAAACAACTCAATAACGTCAAGCCGCTTCTGCTCACCGGCGACGGCTTCGGAGAGAACGCCGCCGAAGAGCGAAAGCGCAGCAAATACAGCGACACTAACGACGTCGATGCCCGCGGCTGTTCCGAAGACGTTGTTATGCGTCCCCCTTAAAATGGAATTGTCCATCCAGTCAGTGAACCTCTTCCCACCCAATCTTCAGCGAAAGTATCTCGCGTACTGATTACAATTGCCACTCACGAGTGGGTGACACTCAGTGCTCGGTGTTCCGCAAGCAGTTCTGCCTCTATTTCGCGCCTCAGCCTGGCTGCGGCGGTGCCTTCGTCGATTTCCACGTCGCTCCATTTTACCGCGCTACCGTCCGGCACCGCGCGCCTGAGCTTCGCGCCGTGCGCCAGCCCGAGGGGGAGATAGCCGTTCGCCACCGACATGCGGGCAGGGCGCAGTCCGCCCGATACCGTGTAGCCGCCTTCGCCGTCGAGAATCTCGCCGGCAGCGAGGTTTTTCTTGGCGAAGGCCGCTACATCGGCGCGGAATGAGGCGGCAACGCCCGTCGGTTCGCCGCGCAAGCCCACCGAGGCCACCGACACCGGCAATTCCAGGCCGATAAGATGCCAGCGCTTGTACGCCGATGCATAACGGCCCGAAGGGTCGGTCGCGACTTTATACTCCTCGAAGCAATTCCGCAGATATTCGGTGTCCCCTTCGACGCAGACCCAGACGCCCATGCGGATGTCATAAGGGATGGGCTCGCCTGTTGGCGTCAGCGAGGAAATGACCTCGACCATGCCCTTCCGTTCGAGCTGCCCGCCTTCGGATCGCGGCCGCATCAACGTCGGTATGTCGTCGATCGAGCCGGAAGGATAGGTCAGGCCATCGGATGGCGCATCCAGCCCGGTGGCGTTGGCGATCGCGGCGGACTCGATCGCCGGCTTCGACCCGTCGAGAAATGCGGTGAACATTTTCGGGTTCAGCCGCCCGCGCTCGGCCTGTTCGCGCGTCAGTCCCCAATGGCTCCCACACCGTATCCGGCGTCGCTTGCCGGTAATGCGGCAGCCATTTATGCCCTCGCCCCGCCGCCACGACGCCAAAACCGCAAGTGCGCGCCCAATCGACCAGGTCGCAGACAAGCGCCGGCTGGTCTCCATAAGCCATGCTGTAGATTACCCCGGCGTCGCGTGCCTTCCTGGCCAGCCCCGATCCGCAAAACGCGTCCGCCTCGACGGTCACGTTGATGACGTGCTTGCCCTGGCCGAAGGCACCGAGGGAATGCTCCACGGCGGCCAGGGGATTGCCCGTGCATTCGATCACGATCTGGATTTGCGGGTGCTCCACGAGGGCGCGCCAATCCTCGCCGATATAGGTCGTGCCGCGCGTCGCCGCCTCGTCGAGGCTCGCCGCCGCGTATCGATGCTCCTCCCATCCGACCAGGGCCAGGTTGGATCTCGCCCTCTCCGGCGAAATATCCGCTATGCCGACAAGATGGATGCCCGGAATGCGCTGCGCCTGGGCCAGAAACATCGAGCCGAACTTGCCGGCGCCGATCATTCCGACGCGGATCGGATTGTTTGCCTCGGCCCGTTGCCGGAGTTTTGCGAAGAGGTTCATCGGACGACTCCTGGCTTGTGGCCGCAATACGGGGGAACGATGTGCGGGTGACGCAAATGCCATTCAGCCTCGAGATCCCGCCGCACGCAATTTCAATCGGCGCAATCGCCGAGCCTCGATACGCCGATTTCTCAGCGTAACTCGGATGCCGCCCATTTTTCGTGGCTTTTTTGTGATGGCAATAGGGGCGATGCCCTACCCCCATGGCGCGATTCGCGCACTGGCGGCCCAGAGGCACGAGCGGCGCATATATTCCGTCCGCGCACCGGGGGAGAACAAGTGATGAGATGGCTTTCCATTGTGCTCTTGCTGACGACGATGTCGGTCGCCGTCGCCATGGAGGACACGCCCGAAAATCGCGAGCAGCAGGTCGACCGCTATTTGCAGGCGGTTCCGCCGCAGGCCGTATTCGAAGACATGCTGAGTAAGATGTTCAAGCGGTTTGCCCGACGATCAGCGTCAGATCTTTAACGGGCGATATGAGCAAAGTTTTCGATTTTCAGGCGCTCAACAATGCCATGCGTAGCGCCATGCTCAAGACGTTCACCGCCGATGAACTCGCGGCGCTCTCGCCGATTTCTACGGCTCGCCGGTCGGCAGGTCCGCCATGAACAAGATGGGCGACTACATGGCTACGTTCATGGCCGAATTCATGCCCCTCATGAACGCCGAAATGGCCAAAATAACCGCTGAGGCGGACAAAGCCCAAGCCGACCTCAAGAAGCGATTGGAGGAATTGAATCAGCCGAAGAAATGATCGGGCGACTGCGGGGACACGGCTGCAGAGATGCACTCAGCCACGAAAATCTTCGGCCCTTAGCTCGATCGGAGCACCGTGTGGCGTCCTGTCGGCTGCGTGGTCCCAGGCGTCGTGATAGCGCGCGAGGACTTCGCGTGTCGTCACGCCCTTTGCCGCCACGGTTCGTTCGAGCGCTGCGAGCCAATGGCGATAATAGGTGTCGCCCTTGTCGGGATCGCCGGCGGCCTGGGCTTGTCTGATCTCCTCACCTAATATTGCGGCCCATTCTGTCCAGGTGAACAGGCCGCTATCGTGCAGCGCCAGCGCCATCGCGAAAGCGCGCGCTTCCCACGGCTCGCGGAAGACGGGGCCATTCAGGTGTCGCGCGGAATGCCGGCAATGGCGTTTGCTGCCTTCGAGCGCCGCCTCGGGCTCAAGCGGTGGCATCTCAGGCTTGCTCCAAATAGGGCTCGAAGGCGTCCATGGAGATTTTCACGGTCGGATCTGCATCCGCCCCCCAAAGCTCCAGTGCTTCGAAGCATACCGTATAGAGCCATTGCGGATCGTCGCCCTTGGCCGAGCACGGCCACATCGGGAAAAACATGCGCGCCATGCAGGCGCTCGACCACGCCCACATGTCCACGCACATAGCGCGGCAGGCGCGTATGGGTGCGCGGGTGGACGTTTCTGGCGCGAACGCGGTCGCCGGGCTTGAACAGCGCCGGCGCCTGCTCAGGCCGGCCGTACGCACCGCGCCGCAAGGCAGGCTCGACATCGGCGACGGTGAACGCACCGCGCTTCAATGTCTTGCCTGGGCGCAACGCGCGCGCCGCCGCAATCTCATCGGCGTCGACGAGACCACGCTGAACGAGCAGAGCCTCGAGCCGGAGAAACCATTTCTTGTAGTAGGAACTGGCCAGATAAATATGCGGCGGCAGCACTTCGATGCCGTAGCGCCCCATGTCGATGTTCCAGACCCCGGCCCCGCCCATGACGCGGCTCATCGCCAATACGCGGCCTTCCCAGCTCTCGTGAAACACCGGCTCGTCCGGCTCGGGTTCGACTTTGCCGAAGCCGTCCATGCCGCCCATGTCGTGGATGCCGTCCATCAGGCAAGCTCTCCTGGCTGTTTCGGCAGGCCGGTGCCGATCATCAGTCGCGCGTGACCAGCGCGGCAAGCCGGTCCTCGCTCCAGCCATCGGTGCCGTCGGGACGCATCGGCAGGACGAGAAAGCGCGTCTCGGCGGTGGAATCCCAGACGCGGATTTCGGTCGTGGCAGGCAAGGCGACGCCGAAATCGGCGAGCACCGCGCGTGGCTCCTTCACGGTGCGCGAGCGGTAGGCGGCGGATTTGTACCAGACCGGCGGCAGCCCGAGCACGTCCCACGGATAGCAGGAGCACAGCGTGCAGACGACGATGTTGTGGCGTTGCGGCGTGTTCTCGACGGCCACCAGATGGTCGCCGACGCCGAGGCAGGCCGGCGACGGTGGCGACCGCCTTGGTCGCATCATCGAGAAGCGCCTGCTTGAACGCCGGATCGTTCCACGCCTTGGCGACGATTTGCGCGCCAATATGCGGGCCGATCTTGGTTTCGTGGGCCTCGACAATGCTATCGAGCGCGGCGGCCTCGACATAACCCTTCTCAACCAGGATCGTCTCGAGCGCACGCACCCGAAGCTCTATGTCGGACAGCTCCGACCCATGTTCGTGATCGTGATCGTGGGTGACATGGATGGAATTTAGCCGATCGAGGCCGCACTGCCTACCGCCAATCCGATGCAAGGCGTCTTAATCGAGCGCTATCGCGCGAGCCAGCGCAGCGGGCATTATCACGATTGGCTATTCGGCTCCGGGCTGCCGATCGTTTAATCTGTGATGCTCGGAATGCTCACAACCGACGGCCCGCTGCATGCGCTATGAAGATCTGGACTATTCGGTCGACGCCAAGCATCGCGACCATCGCCCTCAATCGCCCGGACAAGCTGAATGCCGCGCGCGCCGCGACCTATGACGAGATCGTTGCCGCGCTCGACGCAGCAGATGCCGACGAAGCGGTGCGCGCGATCATCGTGACCGGACGCGGGCGCGCCTTCTGCGCGGGCACCGATCTGAGCGGCGGCGGCTTCAGCCTGCCGAGGGGCGGCGATCCGGCGACCGGCGAAGGCATCCCCGCCGATCTGGGCGGCCGCGTGACGCTGCGGCTTTACGGCATGCGCAAGCCGATTATCGGCGCGGTGAACGGCCCGGCCGTGGGCTTTGGCGCGACCTTTCTTCTGCCGATGGACTACCGGCTCGCGTCCAGCACCGCCCGGTTCGGCTTCGTGTTCTCCCGGCGCGGCATCGCCGCTGAATCCTGTTCGAGCTGGTTTCTGCCGCGCATCGTCGGCATCACGACTGCGCTCGACTGGATGCTGACCGGGCGGATCATCGATGCGGCGAGGCCTGCAAAAAGGGCTGGTCAGCGAGGTCGTGGACCGGAGGAATTGCTGGCGAGGGCGACCGCGATCGCGCGCGAGATCGCCGACAATACCGCCCCAGCTTCCGTCGCACTGAATCGGCAATTGCTTTGGAGGATGCTCGGCGCGGATCACCCCCTCGAGGCGCACAGGCTGGAATCGCGGGCCATCGCGGCAACGGTCGGCACGCCGGATGCAGCCGAGGGCGCAAGGCGTTCCTCGAAAAGCGGCCGCCGAACTTTACCGGCAAGGTCAGCGACACGCGGTATACCGAAGCGTGGTGGCCTCGAAAAGACTGAGGCACGGCGGCATGAAGTTCAGCAGCAGCTCCAAGCCGGAAATCCGTGAGGAAATCCACTATGACGGTCGGAGAGTGCGGTGTTTCTTTCCGCGTCCGTCCGGATTTCACGCGCTGCTGGAAGAGGCGGTGCGGCCGTAATCCGGACGGCGAGGCGTTGGTTTGCGCCGATCAGCGGCTGACTTACCGCGAACTCGACGCCGAGGTCGGGCGTGTCGCCGCCGGTCTTGCCGCGCGAGGTGTCGGCAAGGGCGACCGCGTGGCGCTGCTGCTCGGCAACCGCATCGAATTCGTCGTGCTGATCTTTGCCGTCTCCCGCCTCGGCGCGATCTGGGTGCCGCTCAATATTCGCGACCAGATGCCGGGCTCACGCATATGCTCAGGGATTCGGGAGCATGCGTCCTGGTTGCGGAAGCTACGTTGCTTGACCGTGTCCCCGGCGCGGACGCGACCCCGCGCTTCGGAACCGCATCATCATCGGCGCTGGCGCTACCGCCGGTTTCGAGCCATATGCCGCGCTAAGAAGCGGCGAGCCGATCCGTGATGCGGTGGCCACCGGCGAGGAAGATGTCGCCGCGATCCTCTACACCTCCGGCACGACCGGGCTCGCCAAGGGCGCGATGCTCACCAATCTCGGCATCGTTCATTCCGCGATGCATTTTCATCGAATGCGATGGAATTGGACGAACATGATCGCTCGATCGTCAGCGTTCCGCTCGCCCATGTCACCGGCTCGATCGCGATCATCGCGGCGCTCGTGCGCGCGGCGGGCACCGTCATCATCATGCCGGCCTTCAACGCCACCGAGTTCCTGAAGCTCGCGACACGCGAGCGCATGACGCATACGGTGCTCGTTCCGGCGCAATATCATCTGTTTCTGCTCCGGCCCGATCATCCGCAATATGACCTCTCCACCTGGCGCATCGGCGGCTTCGGCGGCGCGCCGATGCCGTCGGTGACCGTGGGCCGGCTTGCCGAATGGCTGCCGGGGCTGCGGTTGATGAACCTCTATGGCGCGACCGAGACAACGTCGCCGGCAACGGCAATGCCGTCCTGGGAAATTGCGGAACGCCCGGACAGTGTCGGCCTGCCGGTTGAATGCGGCGACATCAGGATTATGGATGCGAGCGGCAGGGACGGCGCCGCACGGTTCGCCCGGTGAAATCTGGATCGCCGGCCCGATGGTCGTGCCCGGCTATTGGCGAAATCCCGAAGCGACGGCGCGCGAGTTCACCGATGGCTATTGGCACTCCGGCGATATCGGATCGATGGACGAGGAGGGGTACATCCGCGTCTTCGACCGCCTGAAGGACGTCATCAATCGCGGCGGCTACAAGATTTACACCACCGAAGTGGAGAACGTTCTACTGGCGCATGGCGATGTCGCAGAGGCGGCCGCGATCGGCAAACCATGTCCCGTGCTGGGCGAACGTGTCCACGCCTTCATCGTGCCGCGCGAGGGAAAAACGCCGGACCTCGCGGCCATCAGGGCAGACTGCGCGCGTCTTCTGTCCGACTACAAGGTACCGGAGAGTTTTACCGTGTGCGATGAGCCGTTGCCGCGCAATCCGAACGGCAAGGTGCTGAAGCGCCAATTGCGCGAGCGGCTGACCACGATCGCCCCCAAGGTTGGCTGAAACCTGCGCTGGCATAATCCTCGCTCCGTCGAGCCCCGGGAGCTTCGAAGGAGAGGCATGATGAAGCGACGTACAATCCAGCCTGCGGTCAGCCGAATTTAACTTCCAGGATTTCGTATGACTTGTGGCCGCGCGGGGTGGAAACCTCCACGACGTCGCCTTTCCGCTTGCCGATCATGGCGCGGGAAATCGGCGAATTGATCGCAATCTTGCCGCCCTTCACATCGGCCTCGAAATCGCCGACGATCTGATAGGACAGCTCGTCCTCGGTGTCCTCGTCGACGATGCGCACGGTCGCGCCGAATTTCACCGTATCGCCGGACAGCTTCGAGACGTCGATCACGTCGGCGCGCGAAAGCTTATCTTCCATATCGGCGACGCGGGCTTCGTTCATGCCCTGCTGCTCCTTCGCGGCGTGATACTCGGCATTCTCCGAAAGGTCCCCATGCGCCCGAGCTTCTGCGATTGCCTTGATGATGCGTGGACGCTCAATGGTTTTTAACTGCTTAATTTCGGCTTCCAACGCGGCGTATCCTGCTGCGGTCATCGGAACTTTTTCTAAGGACATTCGAAATTCTCCCTTGGCCCCAGAACCTCCCTAGGCCATGTCTTCTTGAACGTGTTATGGAAACGGAAGCGACGGCAAACGCGCGATTCTAAGATCGCACGGTTTGCCCACCTTGGCCGATATATTTTTGCAAAGGGGCCACTTCAAGTATCCCGGCCCGCATCGCTGAAATTGCCTTCGTCACAGCCAATGCACCCGATATCGTCGTATAATAGGGTATGTGGTGGAGCAAGGCGGTCCGCCTTATCTCCGAACTGTCGGTCAGTGCCTTCGCCCCTTCCGTGGTATTGAATACTAGCGCAACTTCGCCGTTCTTTATAGCGTCGACGATATTCGGCCGGCCTTCAAGAACTTTATTGATACGCTCGCACGGAATTCCATTGGCTTCAAGATGCCGTTTCGTGCCTCTAGTTGCCAGAATCTTAAAGCCCATCGACACCAGATCCCGCATCGACGAGGCGATCCGGTCCTTATCCGCATCCTTGACGGAGACAAAGACAGTGCCCGAAACCGGGACCTTCATGCCGCTGGCGATCTGGCTCTTGGCGAAAGCGACCGCATAGTCCATGTCGATGCCCATGACTTCGCCGGTGGAGCGCATTTCGGGGCCGAGGACCGGGTCGACTTCCGGGAAGCGCGCGAAGGGAAAAACCGCTTCCTTGACCGCGATATGGGAGAATTTCGGCGGCTTCAGTCCGAATTCGCGCAGCTTCTTGCCGGCCATGACCTTGGAGGCGATCCCGGCGATCGGCAGCCCGACCGTCTTGGCGACGAAAGGCACCGTGCGGCTGGCGCGCGGATTGACCTCAAGAATATAGATCTCGCCGTCCTTGATGGCGAATTGCACATTCATCAGCCCGACGACCTTGAGCGCAAGGGCGAGTTTCCGCGTCTGCTCGTTCAGCTCCTCGATCAGTCCGTTGGACAGGGAATAGGGCGGCAGCGAACAGGCCGAATCGCCGGAATGAACCCCCGCCTCCTCGATATGCTCCATGATCCCGCAAATGAATACGTCCTCGCCATCGGCGATCGCATCCACGTCGACCTCGATCGCGTCGCGCAGGTAGCTGTCGAACAGCAGCGCGTTCTTGCCTAGCAGCGCATTGATCTGGGTGACCGGCTGCCCTGGAAAGCGGTTGCGGATGTCCGGCGGCACGAAGGAGGCGAGCGTCGTTTCGATATATTCCTCAAGGCCGCCGGTGTCGTGGACGATCGCCATGGCGCGCCCGCCCAGCACATAGGAAGGGCGGATCACCAGCGGGAAGCCGATCTCGGCGGCCACCTCATGCGCCTGCTTGACGCAGGTGGCGATGCCGTTGCGCGGCTGCCGCAGCCCCAGCTTCTCGATCAGCAGCTTGAAGCGGTCGCGGTCCTCGGCGAGGTCGATGGCGTCGGGCGAGGTGCCCAGGATCGGCACTTCCGCCGCTTCCAGCGCCTGGGCGAGTTTCAGCGGCGTCTGGCCGCCGAACTGCACGATGACGCCTTTGACGCTGCCCCTCTCGCTCTCCTTGCGGACGATTTCGAGCACGTCCTCCGCAGTCAGCGGCTCGAAATAGAGCCGGTCGGAGGTGTCGTAATCGGTCGAGACCGTCTCAGGATTGCAGTTGACCATGATGGTCTCGTAGCCCGCCTCCGACAGGGCGAAAGCCGCGTGGCAGCAGCAATAGTCGAATTCGATGCCCTGGCCGATGCGATTGGGACCGCTGCCGAGAATGATGATTTTTTCGCGCGTCGTCGGCTCCGCTTCGCAGACATGGTCCCCGAAGCCGCTTTCATATGTCGAATACATATAGGGGGTGGGCGAGCGGAACTCGGCGGCGCAGGTATCGATGCGCTTATAGACCGGATGCACGCCAAGCGCCTGGCGGCGGGCGGTCACCTCCTCCACCGGCAATCCGGACAACGTCGCCAGCCGTTCGTCGGAGAAGCCTTTCGCCTTCAGCGCGCGGAACAGCCGTTCCGTCTGAGGCAGCCCGTGCGCGCGGACCCGGTTTTCCCAATCGACGATGTCCTGGATCTGCGCGACGAACCATGGGTCGATCTTGCAGGACAGATAGATCTGCTCATGATCGACGTTGAGCCGCAGAGCCTGCGCGACCTTCAGAATCCGGTCCGGCGCGGGCCGGCCCAGCGCCTCGCGCACGATGTTCTTGTCGTCCCCCTTGCCGAGCCCCTCGAAGGCGACATCGTCAAGGCCGGTCAACTCCGTTTCCATCGACCGCAGCGCCTTCTGCAGCGATTCTGCGAAGCTGCCGCCGAGGCCGAGCACTTCGCCGACCGATTTCATCGACGTGGTCAGCGTCGAATTGGCGCCGGGGAACTTCTCGAAGGCGAAGCGGGGAATCTTGGTGACCACATAGTCGATGCTGGGCTCGAACGAAGCGGGCGTCGCGCCTTGGGTGATGTCATTGTCCAATTCGTCGAGCGTATAGCCGACGGCGAGGCGCGCGGCGACCTTGGCGATCGGAAAGCCCGTCGCCTTCGAGGCCAGGGCCGAGGAGCGCGACACGCGCGGATTCATTTCGATGACCACCAGCTGGCCGTCCGCCGGGTTGACCGCGAACTGCACGTTCGAGCCGCCAGTATCGACCCCGATCTCGCGCAGCACCGCGATCGAGGCGTTGCGCATCATCTGATATTCCTTGTCGGTCAGCGTCAGCGCGGGCGCCACCGTGATGGAGTCGCCCGTATGCACGCCCATCGGATCGACATTCTCGATGGAGCAGACGATGATGCAGTTGTCCGCGCGGTCGCGGACCACCTCCATCTCATATTCCTTCCAGCCGAGCACCAATTCCTCGACCAGCACTTCGCGCGTCGGTGAGGCGTCGAGCCCGCGCTCGATGATGCGCAGATATTCCTCGCGATTATAGGCGACGCCGCCGCCCGTGCCGCCCAGCGTGAAGGAGGGCCGGATGATCGTCGGCAGGCCAACCACTTCGAGGGCCTTCAGCGCCTCGGGCAAATCGTGCGCCAGCATGGAGTTCGGGGTGGCGAGGCCGATCTTCTTCATCGCCTGGCGGAAACGGTCGCGGTTTTCGGCCTTGTCGATGGCGTCGGCGCTGGCGCCGATCATCTCGATGCCGAGCCGGTCCAGCGTGCCGTCGCGATGCAGGGCAAGCGCGGTGTTCAGCGCCGTTTGCCCGCCCATGGTCGGCAGCAGCGCCATTCTTTCGCCGGGATGTTCGGCACGCTCGCGCTCGATCACCTTGGCGACGATTTCCGGCGTGATCGGCTCGATATAGGTGGCGTCCGCCAGTTCCGGATCGGTCATGATCGTCGCCGGATTGGAATTCACCAGGACGATTCGGTATCCTTCGGCGCGCAGGGCCTTGCAAGCCTGGGTGCCGGAATAGTCGAATTCGCAAGCCTGGCCGATGACGATCGGGCCGGCTCCGATGATCAGAATCGAGTCGATGTCGGTGCGTTTGGGCATCAATTTCTGCAAATGGTTCTGCGCGCTTATAAAGGAAACGAGCCGAGTTTCAACAAGGGAAGCTGTGCCGCGCTCGCGACTTTGCCGCAAGTTAGAGCATGTGGGGCGTGTATCGGCGATGAACGGAGAATGAAGGACACATGATTATTCGCGTATGGAGGGGCTGGGCGGATCCCGCCAAATCTGAGGATTATCCTGCACATTTCCGCCGGTCTGTGCTGCCGCAGTTGCGCGCCACCGAGGGCTTTCTCGGCGCGGCCCTCGTGCGCCGGGACGATGCCGGGCTGATCGAATTCGTGGTGACGACCCGCTGGGTTTCTCTCGACGCGATCCGTGGCTTCGCCGGCGAAACGCTGGACAGGGCGATTGTCGAACCGGATGCCGTCGCGGCGCTGGAGCGATTCGATGAGACAGTCCGGCACTACGAGGTGATCCAGGCGGTGGAGTGCTGAAACGCCAGATCAATGCCGCCAGGCGCGGACGCATAAACTGGCAGCATCTGCTATGGCGCCATAAACGGACTCTCACTCACGAGACGCCGACCGCGGCAATGCGGTGATGACGATGGCGAGCACCGCAAGCGTCGTTTAGCGCAGGGGTTAGTTTTCGAGATCAAGCGCTCGTGCGCGATGAGGTTGACGGGTTTGCCTTTATTATCGCTCGCGCTCCGGTCATAGCCGAAAGTAGAGGGGATAGCAGGCGCATGCGACGAGGCGAGGCCACACTCGTTCCGCTCTCCGAGCCGGCGTCCGTGGGATCGAGAATGCCATTCGAGGTAATTGGTTCCTCATTGGTGAGCGTTGACCAATTGGCCGCGCGCGGCGTCGATGGCTCGGCACTGCTCGGGAAAGTCTGGCCGCGCGAAACGGAAGCGCTCAGCCTCCTGCGCGCCTATATCCGCTGCCTGAAAGAGATCAGGCTATCGAACGGTGCGCCGCTTATCGCGAACGTGAGCGAGCACATCCTCGACTTGATCGCGATGGCCTGCCGAGGCTCCGAGCGAGGGGATAGTACCCATAGCGCGATCAGGGCAGGGCGGCTGGCCGCGATCCTCGCCTATATCGAGCAGCACTTTCGCAACCCGGATTTGACGATCGAAAGTGTCGCGAACGCCAATGGCATTTCGGTACGCTATCTGCAGCTCACGTTTAAGGATCTGGACACGTCCTTTTCCGAAAAGGTCAACGAGCAGAGGCTGCTTTATGCCCTGTCCCTGCTCGATGACCCGAAACATTCGAAGCTGCATGTGTTGGATGTCGCGTTCCGCTCGGGCTTCTCCGACGTGTCGTATTTCAATCGCCAATTTAAGCTGAGGTTCGGATCGACGCCGAACGGTTTGCGTTCGGAAATCGCGCTCACCTCAAGGAACGAGTGAAGGCATTTTTTTAATGGATTTATCGCCACCCACAAGACGGCGATCATCCGCAATTGGCTTGCGAAAGGCCGCGCTGGCATATCCATCTCACTCCGGCCAGCCCTTCCTGGCCCAACCGAGCGCTTCTTCGCTCTCATCGCCCAACACGCGCCGTGACGACCGCACCCACCCGGCCCACGCGCGCAAAATGACCGCGAAGTTGCAGGCGCTTGGCCACGATGCCCTGTTCCATGAGTCCGAGGAGGGCGGACACGGCTCCGGCGCCGACACCGATCAGAGCGCTTTCACGCTCGCGTTGAAAATGGCGTTCATCAGATGGGCGTTGGGGTTGCGCGTGATTTCGGCAGGCGGCGGTGCGGCGGCTTTTGAAATTGATGGCGCGAAATCGTAATCGCTTCGAGCGCCGTGAGGTCGTCCGTCCAATGCCGCGCGTCAAGTGCGCCGAAGAAACTCGGCGCGCACCCGGACGGCCCGGCGCTCGCAAATGGCTTCTACATTGAACCGACTGTGCTCGTGCGCGTTACCCCTTGCGATGCGCATTGCGCGCGAGGAGATTTTTTGGGCCGGTGCTTGCTGTGCTCGAATGCTCCGACGCCGGAGCGATGCTCGCCGAGGGTCAAGGCCGTCGAATACGGGCTGACATGCTCGATTTGGACCAACGACATCTCGACCATGCATCTTGCGCGGGCGTGGATGTGGCAGCCGGTCGTCTGGATCAACGAAGTCGGAAAGCATTTTCTTGGCGCGCCGTTGGCGGCGTCAGGCAATTGGAGGAGATGCTGCTCTTCACCCAGGAAAAGAACATTCACATCCGGCGCAGGCTCGCCAAGATATAAGCGCCGCCGCGTGGGGGGAACAATGACCAGACTTTCGCTCTCCGTCGCCATCGGCGATTACGACCGCACCCGCCCGCTGCTCGACGGCACGATTCATATTGACGGGGTAGCGCCCGTCCTCCTGATCCTCAGCCCGGAGGAGATCTTCTTCCGTGCTTTCCGCCATGCCGATTTCGATATTTGCGAGCTGTGCCTGTCCGGCTTCACGGTGAGGATCGCAGCGGGGGACTGTCCCTATGCCGGCGTTCCGGCATTTCCCTCCAGGGCATTCCGCCATACCGCGATCTGTGTGCGCACCGACCGCATCAAACAGCCCGCCGATTTGAAGGGCAAGACCATCGGCGTGCCGGAATATCAGCTCACGGCCAATGTCTGGGCGCGCGCGCTGCTCGAAGACGAGTTCGGCGTGAAGCCTTCGGACATCAACTGGGTGCGCGGCGGCATCGAGCAGGCGGGCCGGCCCGAGAAGATTCCTGTCACGCTGCCGGCGGATGTGCGCCTCGCCGAGATCCCCGCGCATAAAACCCTCTCGGCGATGCTTGCCGATGGCGAGATCGACGGCATCATCGCGCCGCGCACCCCCTCCTGCTTCGACTGGGGCCATCCGCATGTCGGCTGGCTGTTTCCCGACCCTGCCGCAGCCGCGGCGGATTATTTTGCCCGCAGCGGGATCTTTCCGATCATGCATCTGGTCGGCATCCGCCGGACCCTGCTGGCGCAGCATCCCTGGCTGGCTGCCACCGTGCTCAAGGCCTTCGAGGAGGCGAAGCGGGAAGCCCTGGCGCGGCTCGGCGATACCTCGGCGATCAAGATCACCTTGCCGTTCGTCGAGCAGCAGTTGAAGAATGCGCGCGAGTTGATGGGCAAGGATTTCTGGTCGTACGGCGTGGCTTCGAACCGCACGACGCTCGACACGTTCCTGCGCCACCATCACGCGCAAGGGTTGTCTTCGCGACGGGTCGCGGTCGACGAGCTGTTCCACCCCTCGACTTTGGAAACGTTCAAGGTTTAAAGCATGATCAGCCTAAAGCAGACATTCCTTGGCTGCCCAACGAATGCCTGCTTGGATTCCTTTGTTTTCGCAGAGTTTTTTCCCAAAACCGGGAAGGCCACTTTTGGGAACTCTGCTTTAGATTGCAGGACGAATCTCTATCGTCACCTCGTCTCGATAAAGTCCGGCCCGCCTGTCGCGCACGTCGCCGACCGTAAATCCGACATCGAACTGGCTGCCTGCGAGCCCCGTCCCGGCGAATGGGCCGATCGTCTCCGGTAGCTTCACCGCCTTACCGTTCAGCACCATGGTGTAAGGCACCCGCACCGCGCTGTAGGGCGGCGCCATCGCCAAAAAGCCTCCGTTACGCGAGACCACATCGAGCTGATATCGCTGATTGCTGCGCGTCTCGATCCTGACCTGCTTCTGATCGCCCTCGATCAACTCGCCGAAATCGATCGTCTTGTGCATGCCCGCGCCCGCGATGTTGATGCTCAGATGCGCTGGAATCGCGATCGACAGCCGCACCGTCCGAGCGTGGAGCTGTTCCGCGCTGTCCGCTGGACGCGAGTCCGGCGCTGCGGCCAGTTTGGTGTCGAATGAATAAATCCAGTCGCCGGGAGGCAAGATTTGCCCCGCCGGGATCGCCAAAGTCGCTGGAAAATCGTAGCTTTCGTTCGGCGCGAGGCGGCGGCTCGCAAGCCAGACCGCGCCGGGACCGCCCGCGCCGGTGCTCGACCACACCCCGCCGCGTCCCTGGAGAGCAAAATTCAGCGTGGCGGTCTCCGAGCCGGCGGCGAGACGCTCGACGCCGAGCCAGAATATGCACTCGGTTTCTCCAGTATTCTGGACGGTAACAGGGAATCTTTTTGAGCCATCCAAAGCCTGGAACGGCTCGTAGGTTGCGTCGACACTGGCGGCGCCGGATAGCCGGCCCGAACAGGCGCTCGCCGCGCCGGCACTGACGATCGCTGCAAAGGCGGCCAGGACCGGCAGCACATATTTCGCTCCCCGCGCGGGATTGGCCGTTCTCATCCGCCGGCTCCGCCAACCGGGCGTAGCGCTTCGGCCCGGTACATGCCGACAGTTTTCGCGGGTACGCGCAGCAAATACCGCGTTGCCGGTTCCGTTGCCATTTCGATGTCCCACTCCCCCGGCGACAACCCCTGAGCGCTGAAGCGGCCCTCGCGATTGGTGAAGATCTCCACCTTTTTCGCCGACCCGCCCTTCTCGATCGCGGCGCCTGTCACCAGCGCCAGCGGCGCGCCCTCGCGGTCGGCAAGCGTACCGAGGGCGGTCACGGTGTAATCGGAGCCGACCTTCAGCACATAGCCGGATTTGTGCCCCGGCCGAAGATCGAACACGCCGTCGCCGAGATCGTAGCCCGATGGCAGGTCGGCGACGTCATATTCGATGCGGTTGAGCGTAAAGGAGGGGATGCTCGGCAGCAGCGCCGGCCCGAGCAGATCCGTCCGCGCCTGATAGCCGCCCGTCGCCTTGCCGACGCTGATCGTATTGTCCACGAGGCCGTGATGCGGCGAGACGATCGCAAATCCGTTCGATACGGGACGGCCCACGGCGACATGCCCATCGGCGACCGCAATGGCGGTCTCCAGGCGCAGCGAGGTGCGCTGGTCGCGCATGTCGCCGTCGAGGCCAAGGAAGCGGGAATCCTGCGAAACCGACACATTGGCGCGGTTGCCCGTGAAGTGCGCGGCGGCGTTCAGCGATATGTCGTCGCTGCCGCGGGCGGAAAAATCGTCGTCCGGCCGCTCATGCGTTATGTCGATGCTGGTCTGCCAGCCGCCGACTCCCTGGCCAAATTCGCGCGTGGCGGAAAGCGTCGAGAGCCCGCTCCGCGTATCATAGGCCGCCGCGATGTCGGAGTGGGCGTCGGGCCGGTATTGCAGGCGCAGCGAGACGGTCAGATCGTCGTCCTCGCGGTCGCGCACGTGATAGCCGGCGCCCACCGCCATGGACAGATCGCGGCCGAACGGACGGCTGAGGCGGAGGTCGGCACCGTAACTGTCCTCACCGTAGAACTCCCCGAAACCATAGGCGGCGGATAGCGAAGCCGCCACATTCAGGGGAAGCTGCGTCCCATAGCTGGCTGACAGCGCCAGCCAATCCCCGCCGTCCCGGTCCTCCTGATCCGGCAGCACGAATTCGGGCGTACGCAGCTTGGCCGACAGCCGGACGCTGTGTGGCCGTCCATAGCCGTCTTCGATATTCGCCAGCGAATAGTCGCCGCTGAAGGCGGCGCCCCCTCCGCCTTCGCGCTGCATGCTGGCCGCCGCTTCCAGCGCGAACAGGCCCAGGCTGCCGCCGAACAGCACGCCCGTCCCGCCCATCATGGTCTCGCCGTCGCCCTGCATATGCGCCTCGCCGGTCAGGCGTTCGGACAGCCCGCGCCTGTAGAAGCCAGACATGAACGGCCGGTCCGTTTCGTAATCCGGTTCGCCGGTCTCGAAGCCGGACAGCACGCCGGCGGCAAGCGACCATTCGGACAGCCCTTCCGGCAGCAGCTCGCTATCGGAAAACAGCGAAAATTCGAGCTTTTCCGTGTGCCCGACATCGTCCTCGATCAGCAGCACGAGGTCGTTGGAGCCGGCGCTGACCGGCAGGTCGCTGAGATTATAGTCGCCCGGATCGAGGCGCAGCTTGCGGACGCTCAATCCGTTGACCACGACATCGACGTTGGAAGGCCGCTCCAACCGAAAGGTCCGGCGGCTGGTGGAGCGCGTGTTGCGGCCAGGCTGCAATTTCGAGACCGACCGCTCCAGCGACACGCCCAATATATCCGGCGTCGCCTGCATGCTGGTGCCGAGCGTATAGACATCGCCGGCCGTCGCACGGATCGCCTGATCCTCGAAATCGCGGATGAGGCGGGTGCCGCGCCGTTTGAATCCCTGGCCGCCCTGGCCGAAGAACGAGGCATCATCGGGTTCATAGGTGCCTTCGCTTTCGAGAACCACATCCTTCCAGCGGATCGCGCCCTCCAGATCGAGGCGCGGCGCTTTCACACCTGCGTCGCCCGAGCCGGGAGAGCCGACATAATCGGCGCCAGTGCGAAGGTTGAGAAAGGCGGCGAACGCGGCCGGCTCGACGCGGTTGGGGCTGTCCATTTGCTCCTGGCGCGTATGAATGCTGATATTGCCCTCGGCTTTCTGGGCGACGGTGGGCTCGAACACCACCTGGACGGCGGCGGGGTCGAAGGAAAAGGCGAAACCGTCCTGCTTCAGCGCCGCGAGATCGGCGTAAGCCTCCCCTGGTCCGCCAGATTGCGTGAGGCGCTGGACCGCATCCGGGCGCAGCAGCGGCGAAACGAGGCGCAGCACATCGGCCATGGGCGCCAGCACGGCCTGTTCGGGGGTGATCCGGATCGCCAGATCGCCGAGATAGAATGTCCGGTAGTGCAGCGGGACGGCCATTTCCAGGACCCGGCCTGTCGGATTGATCGATGGGATGCCAGGCTCGGCGGCCGACGCGCTGCCGGGCGCCGCCCCGCCGATCAGCAACAGTCCGAGCGCCAGGACAACAGGCGCGTCGCCGTGGCCCTATGAAAAATCCGGCGGCCATTTCCGCGCGCCCCCTTACGCAAACGATGCAAGACGATTGGTGCGGGCGAGCGGGACCCGCCGGCAAAACGCGCAAAGGCGTGGCCGTAGAGGCTCATTCCGAAAGCTGACGCCCTGCTTCGGAATGACATGTCAGGGAACGACACACGCCGATCCAGGGAGATTGGCTTTAGTGCCCGTCAACCGGCAACGGACAGGGCCGCAGGATTACTTGTCGGGCTGATAATCGATACTGGCGGTGATGTCGGACACGTTGCCAGGCACCTCGATCGGCAGAAGAAAACGCCGCTCTTTGCCCGGCTGCACGATGCCAAGCCCGAGCTTTTGTTCTACCTCATGCGGGGACAGTTCATCTGCCGACCAGCCGCCACCAGAGAGATTGATCGCGGCTTGCCGAAATAGGCATGCTTGTTGCCCGGATTCTTTACCTTCATCGCGGCACGCGTTTGCCGTCTTTGCCCTCCGCGGCGCGACGCGCCGGTTACGAGGATAGCGGCTTTGCCCTCTGGCGGAGATGAGACGTTGACAATCACGCCGAAGCTCATGGTCATCTGGATGCCGGACGTATCCTTGGGCAGCTTTACTGGCACTTGCGATACTGCGAAGCGATAGGTGCGGCTCGTTTGACGGTCGGGTCGCCGATCCATTGAACGCGGAAGATCTGCGCACCGCCTTTCGGGATAGTCGCCTGAGGCGGATACACAATGAAGTCCTCCTCCGCCGGCTCGTATCCCAACTCGCCTTGGGGCCCAATTTCCATTCTTGGATGCGAATTTCTACCGGAAGCGGAGCGGCCCCGTCATTGTCCGACCTTGAATGATTGTGACGAGCCCTTGCCGGTGCTGACTGAGGTCGATGACCAGCGGTTCTACGGACATTGCCGCGAGGTGGAGATCGTAAACAGGAGGACTATGAAAAATGTCGCTAACGCGAAGAGATCAACTTTGGGCTGATAAACATTTTTTATCCTGCACTGTCCAAAACGGGGCTACAACGCCCGCCCCATGAGATTTAAGTTAGGCAGCACGTCAACATAAATCGAGCGTTCCAGTAGGTCACCTGCGGACAAGTCCATTAGGAAAGTGCTTACCCGCTCGGAATGTCCAATGTCGGAGATTTAGATCTCCGGTGCCATACCGGGTGAATAACCGGCCCATTGCAGGGCTCGCCTTGCGAGTGTTAAGCGTTGCTAAAGAAGCACTGCTATCAAGCATTAGTTTAGCTGTATAGTTCATACTTGTTTGGTTGGGGGAATCTTCCCCAGGTCTCGTTTACGTACAAACTCGATCCGTCGTGACGTTAGCGTGAAGAGACACATTGGTCGTGGTGCAAGTATAGGGCAGCCAAGGTGTGTGTCCTGACGCAGGGGCTTTGTTCACCCGTCATGCGGTCGCTAAATGTCGATGATTGCCACCAGTAACAAACCCAGTATGTGCCGGTCGGCGCGCAATTTGAGGTGCATCCGCTTGACCGTTGCGTTCAGGCGACGTATGTGTCGAGCGGCATGCACCGGCGGACTAAGGCCCAGAGCCAAAGCCAGGGCACTGGCAAGCGTAATGATATTTTTCATTGTTTCCCTCGTTGATTTAAGTCGAACGTCATTAATCAATAATTCTGCTTCTATTTACTCCTTTACACTTAGACGCGACCTAAGATTATCTGTGTAGTTTCCTGCTCCGGGCAGCTGGGACCCGGATCGCAGGCTCACCAAGATCTGCCCGCGCCTATGCGTCGTAATCGCCTCTCCGGAATCCGCACCGCACCCGCGCCCCGAAGCATCCGCACTCAGAGCTTCGCTGCCGCAACCGGCTCGTAGCGTGCCGCCGCCATCGGTAGGGATCGTCAGGCTAATGTCGTAAGGCAGACGCGTCTGCATTGTGCTCGAGCCGGGTCAGAGCCCTGCAGCCGCATGGCGCCTTCTTGAGCGCTCAGCCTGTAAATGAAGGGGGTGTTGCAATCGATGGTGAAGTCGACGGCTGCGCTGCGGCTCGCGCGGCCAGTCCCACCAACGCCGAAATCTAGCTGCCCCGCCACGTCGGAAAGACCGCATTTGGGAGAGATATGGCCTTGAAGTCCAATCGCGACTTTGCTGGCGTCGGCCGCGAGGTCGCCGATGAACCCGCCCACCGCAAGGCAAGGCGCGATAAGCCACAGACATAGCTTGCCGAAAATACGCATCGGAACGCAACTCACTGACGCACACACAAAGCAACTGCTGGCCGCGCTTCGATTGTCTTAAGACGGCGCTTTAACCCGCTGTAAATTTGAATAAAATTTGACGTAAATCCCCTGGCAAGGCTATCCGGGCTTTTGCTCACTTCCGCTGAAGCTGGGGCCACATGTGGCCGCCTTGCAACGCTTCGCGCAACCGCGGTCCACGGCAACTGGCACCCGCCGCCTGCTCTCCGTAGGGATGCGTATCCGCCCCAAAAATTAACGATCCATTTACCAATTCACGACAAATCGTTGAAAACACGAGATGTTTTGAGGGGGTCGATGTGATGCGCTGGGGACGGAGCTTGGTGCTTGTGCTCGCCTTGGCCTCGTCGGCCGGCGCGGCGATGATCGTGCGCAATACCGCCAGCGTGCCGGTCCCGCCCGCGCCCAAGCCTGAGATCGTGATGGTGGACGTGCTGGTCGCGGGCCGGGCCGTCGCCGCCGGGCAGATGGTCGAGGCGAAGGACCTTCGCTGGCAGCCCTGGCCCGTCGCCGCGCTGCCGAAGGACGCCATCCGCCGCGTGACCAACGCCGTGCCGCCTGCCTTCACGCCTGCTCCGGCGCGTCATCCGATCGCGGAAGGCGAGCCGATCTCCGAGGCCAAGCTGGCGCGGCCAGGCGAGGGCGGTGTCATGGCGGCGCTGATCGCGCCGGGCAAGCGCGCGGTCGCCGTCGCGGTCCGCGACGAGAGCGCGGCGGGCGGCTTCATCCAGCCGCATGACCGGGTGGACGTGCTCTGGACGCAGCGCCTCGGGGACCCCGGCGGCGGCGGAGCGGCGAAATCCGGCGCCAGGACATTGCTGCGCGGCGCGAAAGTGCTCGCCATCGGCAAAGCGCTCGGCACCAGGGACAGCGTGTCCGGCGAAGGCCGCACCGCGACGCTGGAACTCACCCCGGCGGAATCCCGGCTCGTGGCCGAGGCAAAGGCGGGCGGCGAGATCTCCCTGGCGCTGATCCCTGCCGCGGACATCGCCGGAATGCCGGTCGCCGCAGGCGAGGAGCTGAGCCCGCCGCAAGCGGTGCAGATGGTGAAATTCGGGCGTCGATCGGCGACACGGGCAGATCAATGAGGGAGTGGGTCTTGACGAGGGAAGACGGACATCATCCTGGAGCTAATTCCTTTCCGATCGGATCGGAACCGGGCTCGCGCCTCCGGCTTGGTCGCAGTTTCGCGCTATGCGCGTCGCGCCGGCTGCTCGTTCTTGC
This sequence comes from uncultured Alphaproteobacteria bacterium, assembly GCA_963731855.1. Lineage (GTDB taxonomy): Bacteria > Pseudomonadota > Alphaproteobacteria > Rhizobiales > Rhodomicrobiaceae > R-RK-3. The sequence goes on from CAVSXH010000017.1 coordinate 443,983, forward strand.
CGCGATTGCGTGTGTCGCGGCCTTAGCGCCGTCGTCGTCGATGGCCGCCGACCCCCGAGACGCGCCCCGCACCGAACAGCCGCGCGGCGGCAGCGCCAATGCGCGGGCGGTTACGGTCGGCCTCAACAAATCCATGCTGATCGAGCTGCCCGGCGATGTGCGCGAGGTGGTCATCTCCAACCCGGCGGTCGTCGAAGCCGTCGTGCGCACCGCGCGGCGCGTTCACCTCCTCGGCCAGCAGATCGGACAAGCGACGGCAAGCTTCATCTCCCAGGACGGCAAGCAGATGCTGACCCTCGACATCGCCGTCGAGCGCGATCTCGCCCCCGTCGCCGCCATTATCCGCCGCCTGATGCCAGACGCCGATGTGCGCCTCGAAGCGATGAACGACAATATCGTGGTCACCGGCAGCGTCGCCAATCCGCTCGACGCGACGCGGATCGCCGATATTGCCGGGCGGTTCGTCGCCAAGCGCGAACAGGTGCTCAACATGCTCAATGTCGAGGCCAAGGAGCAGGTGCTGCTGCGCGTCAGCGTGGTGGAGATGAACCGCAGCATCATCCGGCGTCTGGGCATCGACGTGCAGGAGGCGCTGGCGAGCGGCAATGTCGCGGCGGTCAAGATCGCGGAAACCGCCTTTCCGGTGACCGGCGGCATGATCGCGGGCGCCGCGCTGGACACGGTCGGCGGAACCCTGCGCGGACCGGCGTCGGGCACAGCGTTCGCCGCGGGCTGGAGCAACGGCAAGGCGCGCATCGACGCCGTGATCCAGGCGCTCGAGCGCAGTGGCCTTGCCCGCACGCTCGCCGAGCCGAACCTCACCTCGGTGTCGGGGGAGACGGCGAAATTCCTCGCGGGCGGCGAATATCCGGTGCCGGTCGGCAGCGACAAGGACGGCACCACCATCGTCTTCAAGCCCTTCGGCGTGGGGCTGTCCTTTACGCCGGTGGTGCTGTCGGAAGGGCGGATCAGCTTGAACATCGCCACCGAAGTGAGCGAGCTGACCAGCGAAGGCGCGGTGATGGTGAACGAGATCAGCGTCCCGGCGCTCAAGGTCCGCCGCGCCTCCAGCACGCTGGAGCTGGCGAGCGGCGCGTCGCTGGTCATGGCGGGGCTGATCTCGTCGCAGACGCGGCGCAATGTCGACGGCCTGCCGGGCCTGCGCAATCTGCCGGTGCTGGGCGCCCTGTTCAGCAGCGAAGATTTCGTGCGCTCCGAAACCGAACTGGTGGTGATCGTGACGCCGATCCTGGTGCGCGGCACCAAGCGCACCGCCCTCTCCGCGCCGGCCGGCACCGAGATGCCTGAGCTGGCCGCACGGGCGGAAAACGGCAGCGAAGGTAGCGACGCGTTCACCGCCGCGGATTTCGGCTTCATTATCGAGTGATGACCATGATGCGAAACATCGATACGTCCCAGAGATCGAAGATGGTGCGTGTCGCACTGACCCTGATCGCACTCCTGCCGCTGGCAGGCTGCGGCGCCGGCACGCTCGCCCAGGATCCCTTCGGCGACGCCGCGGCCGAATGCGGCGACGATCATGGGACGTGGCGGCCCGGCTGCGCAACGAAACGCAACATCGCGGCGCTGGCGGAGCATCCGGGCGACCTCCACACACCCCGCGGCGAGGGTCCGCGCAACTCCATGCGCCGCGACGCGCTGATCTCCGGTTATGTCGGCAGCAGCCCTGGCGCCGACCCGTCCACGCCTGCTCAGCCGGTCCCGACAAGCGGAGGCAGAAAAGAGCCATGAAGCCCACATCGCCCGATTGGGCGGCGCCGCGCCCGGCAACGGAACGCTCTTCCGGCGGCGTGCCGAGGCGCGCGGGGCCGCCCGGCCCGCGAATTCATATTTTCTGCGAGCATCAGCGAACGGCGGATGCCGCCGCCGAGGCCATGCGCGACCGGCATCTGGCGAAATTGCGGATCGAGCTGGACATGGGCGGCGTTCAAGCGGCCAGGGCGCGGTTCGCGAACGCGCCGACCCCCGATCTCATCGTGGTGGAAACGCTGCTCGAAGCCGGCGCAATGCTCGCCGATCTCGAAACGCTTTCGGAGGTCTGCGATCCGGGAACGAAGGTGATCGTCATCGGCCATGTCAACGACGTGCTGCTGTACCGCGAATTGGTGCGACGGCATATTAGCGAATATTTGGTGGCGCCGCTCAGCGCCGGCCAATTCGCCGAAGCGATCGCGGGCGCGCTTGCCGGTCATTCCGCCCAGTCGCCTGGCCGGGTTCTCGCCTTCCTCGGGGCGAAGGGCGGATGCGGATCGAGCACCGTCTGCCACAATACCGGCTGGGCGCTCGCCGAAATGCTCGGCGTCCCGACGATCATCGTGGATTTCGACCTGGCCTTCGGAACCCTCGGCCTCGACTACAACCAGGATTTGGGCAAGGGCATCGGCGAAGCGCTCGCTGCCGGCGACCGGCTGGATGCCGCGATGCTCGACAAGCTCATGTCGAAATGCTCGGAGCGGCTGTCCTTGCTGACATCGCCCTGCATCCTCGACACCGACCCGGATGCCTCGCCCGAGCGCGCCGTGCAGCTCGTCCAGCTCATGGGCCGGGCCGCGTCGGTCGTGGCGCTCGACCTGCCGCTCGGCTGGCGGGCTTCGACCCGCGCGCTCATCGCGGAGGCGGATCAGCTCATCATCACCGCCGAGCCGGACCTTGCCAATCTGCGCAACGCCAAGAACCTGATCGAAGCCGCGCGTGCGCTTCGCGCCTCGGACAAACCGCCGCTGCTGGTGCTGAACAAGCTGCAAATGCCGCGCCGTCCGGAGATCTCGCCGCGCGATTTCGCCACCGCCGTGGATCTGGAGCCTGCCGCCCTCATCGATTTCGATGCACAGCTCTTCGGTTCGGCCGCCAATAACGGGCTGATGATCGGCGAGATTTCAGCCAAGGCGAAACATGCGGAGCTCTTCCGCACCCTCGGCGAAACGCTGAGCGGCAAAGCTGCTGCTGCCGAACGCAAGAGCGGTCTGTTCAAGCCGCTGATGCACCGGCTGAGCCGCAAGCTGGCGAGTTGAGGCTCCTGATGTTCGGCAAACGCCTCTCCGCCGCGCTGACGCCGCGCAATGCTCCTGCCGTCCCGTTACCGGCCTTCGCCGATCCGCCGCCACGCCCCAGGCCGGACGACGTTGAGCGGATGGGCTTCGCCGCCGGGTACAGCTTTGCACGGTCGGACAAATATTTCGAGATGAAGCGCGCGACTTTTGCGGCCCTGATCGAGAGCATCGATCTCGCCGAACTCGCCAAGCTGAAAGCGGATGACGCCCGCAAGGAATTGCGCGCGCTCGCGGGCGAGATCGTCAATCTCGGTCCTGCCGTCCTGCCGCCGACCGAGCGCGAGGAGCTGCTTGAGGAAATCTGCAACGACGTCCTTGGGCTTGGACCGCTCGAACCGCTGCTGGCGCAGGACGGCATCACCGACATCATGATCAATGGCGCGCGGGAGTGCTATATCGAGGTGGACGGCCAACTCCTGCCCGCCCCGGTGCAATTTGCCGACGACGGCCAACTCGCCAATATCTGCCAGCGCATCGCCAGCCGCGTCGGGCGGCGCGTGGATGACTCGACGCCGATTTGCGATGCCCGCCTGCCCGACGGCAGCCGTGTCAACATCATCTTTCCGCCGCTGGCGATCGACGGCCCGGCCCTGACCATCCGCAAATTCCGGCGCGAACGCCTGACGCTGGCCCAACTCGTGACGCTCGGGGCGCTGTCGGCGGATGCTGGCGCGCTGCTGGAGATCATCAGCCGCTGCCGCTGCAATGTGCTCATCTCCGGCGGCACCGGCTCGGGCAAGACGACGCTCTTGAACTGCCTCACCGGCCATATCGCGCCCGGCGAGCGCGTCATTACCTGCGAAGATGCCGCCGAATTGCAGCTCCAGCAGCCGCATGTGGTGCGGCTGGAGACACGTCCGCCTAATCTGGAAGGCGAAGGCGCGGTGATCATGCGCGATCTGATCCGCAACTGCCTCAGGATGAGGCCCGAGCGCATCATCGTCGGCGAAGTGCGCGGAGCCGAGGCGTTCGACCTTCTGCAGGCGATGAATACCGGCCATGACGGCTCGATGAGCACGCTGCACGCCAACAGCCCGCGCGAGGCGATGAGCCGTCTCGAAGGCATGATCCTGATGGCGGGCTTCAATCTCCCATCGCGCGCCATCCGTCCGATGATCGTCGGCGCGGTGGACATCGTCATACAGGTGGCGCGGATGCGCGATGGCCGCCGCCGGGTCACCCACATCACCGAAGTGGTCGGGATGGAGGGCGACATCATCATCGTCCAGGATCTCCTGCGCTTCGAGGTGACCGGCGAGGAGTCCGGCGGCGCATTGATCGGCCGACACCGCTTTACCGGCATATCGCGGCCCCGATTTGCCGAGCGGGCACGCTATTTCGGGTTGGAGCAGAGACTGACGGAAATCCTTGCCGGCGCGGAGCGCGCGGATGCGAAGCCGGGCGGAGGCAAATTTGATTGAGATAGGCCATCCGGCAATCCTGGCGGCGATGCTGGCGAGCATGGGCGCGGCCGCTTTCGTCTGCGCGCTGTTTTATCCTCGTCTGGCGCGGCCGCGACTATCGGAGCAGCGCAGCGCGGTTTTCGAGGCGCTGCTGCGAGGCGAGACCGCACTGGAAAGGATCCGGCCGACGCGCAGCATTCGCCGCGCTCAGGAATTCGCGCTGCAGACGGCGGCCCAGCATGGACGTCCAAGCCGCGAGCGGATGATTAGGCTGCGGATCGCGGCAGCGGGCCTGGGCTGGTCCGTATCACGCTATGCCGCATGCTGCCTCATGCTGGCCGTGGCGGCATTCGCGGCGCTGGTGCCGTGGCTGCCGTTCACCTTCGCCACTGCGGTGGCGATCGTAGCCGCTTGGTTCATCCCGAAATGGTGCCTCGCATTTCTCGCCGACCGGCGTCGCCGGAAATTCCTGGGCGCCTTTGGCGCCGCCGTGGACATGATCGTGCGCGGAGCGAAGTCCGGGCTGTCGCTGATGGATTGCCTCGCCATCGTGGCGACGGACGCCGAGGAGCCCGTTCGCGGGGAGTTCGACGTCATTCTTTCGCAGCTTCGCGCCGGCGTGCCGCTGAAGATTGCCATGGAGAAGCTGGGCGGCGTCATGCCGGCGGCCGAAGTGCGCTTCTTCGTGCTGATCATGTCGATCCAGAGCCAGACCGGCGGCAATCTCACCACGGCCCTCGGTAATCTCGCGGGCGTGTTGCGCGACCGGCAAAAGCTCGCCGTGAAGGTGCGTATCGCCAGCGCCGAGGCGCGCGTCTCGGCCTTGATCATCGCCGCCCTCCCCTTCGGGGTCATCGCCGCGACCGCGATGTTCGCGCCGGACTATATCGCCATGCTCTGGAGGGATGAGGCGGGCCGCAGGCTGGCAGGGGCCTGCGCGGTATGGCTGGGGCTGGGTATAGTGGTGATCCGCCATATGGCCCGGATCGAGCCATGACGCCTGGCGCCTACTCCGCTCCGATTGCCTCGGAATGTCCAATTGGCCTCTGGTTTGGTCGCATTTTCGCGACGCGAACCGGTATCCACTTCGCTGGAAAATGCAGTAGAGCCTTGTTTGGTCGCATTTTCGCGACGCGAACCGGTACCCACTTCGCTGGAAAATGCTCGGGATGATCGCGGAACTCTTGAGCGACCGCAACCTGGCGATGTTGCTGGCGGCCTTTGGCGCCTTTGCAGGAATCGTCGCGCTAGCCATGCCGCCGGAGGTCGATCCGCGCGTTCAGGCGAGGTTGCGCATGGTCGCCCGCGAACGCGACCGCTTGCGCGAGAGGCGCCTTTCGGAGCTGTCGGCGCAGTCGAAGCGGAAGGTCCGACTGGAACAGGCCGGGCCGCTGGCGCAATTGCTTCGCAAGCTGAGGCCGGAGGCGGCCAAATCCGCCGGGGACCTCACCGCGCGCCTGCGCATGGCGGGACTGCGGGGCCAGGGGCCGGAAGCGGTGTTTCTGTTCTGTCGCGCGGCGACGCCGGTGCTGTTCCTTGCTGGCGCGCTTGCCGTGATGCTGCTGCGCCCGGGAAGCCAGACGCCGCTCGGCACCGCCCTCCTTGTCGCCGTTGCCGCCGCTGCCATCGGCTTCGTGGCCCCGCGCCTGGTGCTCGACAAACTCATCGCGCGGCGGCAGGCCAGCGTGCTGCGCGCCTTTCCCGACGCGCTCGACCTTCTGCTCATCTGCGTGCAGTCGGGGCTCTCGGCCGAGGCGGCGCTCTCCAAGGTCGCCAAGGACATATCCTGCCAGTCGATCGAGCTGGCGGAAGAGCTGAGCCTGACGATGGCCGAGCTGTCCTATCTGCCGGTGCGCTGGAAGGCCTATGCAAACCTCGCCGAGCGCACCGGCATTCCCACGGTCAAGCTGATTACGGCCGCGCTGATGCAGGCGGAACGCTACGGCACGTCGGTGGGTCAGGCGCTGTCGGCCGCCGCGCGCGAAGGCCGCGAGGCACGCATCGCCGAGGCTGAACGCAAGGCCGCCTCGCTGCCGCCGAAGCTTGCAATTCCGCTGGTCGCCTTCTTTTTGCCGGTGCTGCTGGCGATCATCCTGATGCCCGCCCTGATGCAGGCCAGTCAAGTCTTGAAGGAACGCGGGAGCAGCTTTACTGCGCCCCCGGCTAATCCTGGCCTGCATCGGCGAGGCGAGCGTCCCAGCCCGCCGGGCGATTGGCCGGAGCATCGCTGATCCTCATGAAGCGGCGGATCGCGCTTGCGCTGGCGTGCTTCAGGGACCGGGGCAGCTTCGCCTGAGCAAGGCGGTCGGCTTCGGCGAACTCGCCTTGCACGGCCAGCGCCACGGCAAGATTGCGCCTGATCCGCCCCGCATGGGCGGGCTTCAGTGAAGGCGAGGCAAGCGCCCGGCGAAGCAGGGACGCCGCCTCCGCGGCACGGTCGTCAAGCAGGTAGCTGACGGCCAGATTGTTGAGGACGGCGCTGTTTTCCGCCGAAACCGCTTTGGCCTTGCCAAGCGAGCCCCGCGCCTCTGACGGTCTTCCGCTGCGCAATTCCAGCACCCCTTGCGCGGACAGGGCGCGCCAGTCCCTCGAGTCTGACGCGACCGCGCCCTCCAGCAGCCCTGCGGCAAGCTCGTCTTGCCCCATGGCCAGAGCAAGCCTGCCATAGGCGGACTGAATCCCGCCATGGCGCGGATAGCGCCGATATGCCGCCGCCAGCAGGCCGAGCGCCTCGGCTTCGGCTCCGCCAAGGCGAAGCGTTTCGGCCCTCTGCAAAGCCTCTCTGCGGCGAGGAGAACGCCGCCCCTTCAGCGATGTCCGGCCTAGCGTCCAGCCGCTGCGACGATCTCGACGCTGCCCCTTCACACCCTGTCACCAAACACGTAGATATATAAAGCAGCGCCAAGCGCCCTAATCTTTTAGGCATGTCAATCCCTTTTAATTATGAATTGAATTAAAAGAGATTCGCCTTTTCAATATATAAGTAGATTCAACCTGCGCGCGGATCTGCCTCATTTTTACTTCGGAATGCGTGCCCAATGGAACACCGCCGAGGAGTTACATCTCCGCCTTGGCCTCCTCGGCCCACGCAATCATCTCTGGCATCGACATGATCATGTCACGATAGCTGGCGGCCGTTCCGTCATCACCGAAGCGGCCTAGATCGACCTCATAGGTGCGGAAACGGCTGGCCACGGGCGCGAACATTGCGTCGGCCGCCGAGAAGGCCCCGAACAGAAACGCGCCGCCGCCGCCGAACCGCTCGCGGCAGTCCTTCCAGATCGCAACGATGCGCGCGATGTCGGCGAGGACCGGCGCGCTTACATCGGGAAAGCCGAGAACATTGATGAAATCCATGGGGCATTCGTTGCGCAGCGCCTGGAATCCGGAATGCATTTCGGCGGATACGCAGCGGGCGATGGCGCGGGCATCCCTGTCGGCCGGCCACAAGCGCTTGTTCGGATGTTGTTCAGCCAAAAACTCTATAATCGCCAGAGTGTCCCATATGAGGAGACCATCGCTTTTGAGCACGGGCACCTTGCCGGACGGTGAATGGCGCAGAATTTCCGCGGGCGTTTCCGGACGCCGCAGGCGGATCGGCGTCTCGCTGAACGGTATGCCGAAAGCCTTCATGACCAGCCAGGGGCGCAGGCTCCAGGAGGAGGTATTCTTGTTGCCGATGACCAGTTCGCAAGTTCCGTTCACGGGTTAACCCCTCCCATTTCGAGCCACAAACCTAGAGAAGATCGCGCAGACAAACGATGATTTTACCCCGTTTCAAGGACGTCGCCGACCAGATAGGCAGCCTGTTTCTCGACGCCGATGCCAAGCAGAAAACGTGTCCCATCTGGCTGGCTCAAACCCATAAGGGCCAGGACGATCCGGCGCAAGACTTTGCCCCGCGTCATCGAGCCTGGCTGAAAGCCATCGACTTCAAGCCGAATTCCGGCAGCTGGGCGCTGCTTGCCGGCGATGAGGGCATTGACGGCGTGGTGTTCGGCGGCGACGACAAATATGGCGCCGCGCCGAGCCCGCTCCATGCCGGAGGACTGCCGCCGCTGCTTCCCGCGGGCGCCTATCATTACGCGTGGCGTCTGGACGATCCGGGGCTGACCGTGCTCGCCTGGGCGCTCGGACATTATACGTTCCAGCACTATCAGGCGGGCGGCAAGCGCGGCGACCGGCGGCTGCGGCTGCCCGAGGGCGTCGACAGGCAGGAGCTCGTCACCGTCGCGGCGGCCACCTGTCTGGGGCGCGATCTGATCAACATCCCGGCCAACGATCTGGGCCCGGTGGAACTCGAAGCGGCGGTGCGCGATGTCGCCGCCGCGTTCGGCGCCGAGTGCCGCGTCATTGCCGGCGACGACCTGCTCACCGAGAATTTCCCGCTGATCCACACCGTCGGCCGGGCAAGCTCGCGCCCGCCGCGCCTCATCGACATGCGCTGGGGCGACCCTGCCGCACCGAAAATCACCCTGGTCGGCAAGGGCATCTGTTTCGACACGGGCGGGCTGAACATCAAGCCCGGCCCGTATATGGCGCTGATGAAGAAGGACATGGGCGGCGCGGCCGCGGCTCTTGCCCTGGCGGCCATGATCATGGGCGCGCGGCTCAAGGTCAATCTGCGGCTGCTGATCGCGGCGGCGGAAAATTCGATTTCCAGCAACGCCTTCCGGCCCGGCGACGTGCTGAAGAGCCGCGCGGGGCTCAACGTCGAAGTGGGCGACACGGATGCGGAAGGCCGCCTGGTGCTGGCCGATGCCCTCGCGCTCGCCGACACCGAGACGCCGGACCATGTCATCAGCTTTGCCACCTTGACGGGCGCGGCCCGCGTCGCGCTCGGGCCGGACCTGCCGCCGGTCTACTCAACCGACGACGATCTCGCCGTGGCGCTGACCACGGCCGGCCGGAAGGTGGGCGACCCGATGTGGCCGATGCCGTTCTGGTCGCCATACGATCAGCTCCTCGAAAGCCGAATCGCTGATATAAACAGTATCTTTCCAGAGCCGTTCGCGGGCTCTATCATGGCGGCTCTGTTTCTCAAGCGCTTCGTCAAGAACACGAAAGCCTATACGCATTTCGATATATACGGCTGGGTGCCGCGCGCGCAGCCGGGCAAGCCCGTCGGCGGCGAGCCGCAATGCGCCCGCGCCGTATTCGACTATCTCAGGGGGAAGTTTCCGCAAGGATGAATGCAGGCAAGCTTGATCCGCGGCGTCACGTCTACCGCGACGACATGGCGGCCGCATCGCTAAAGGACAGAGTGCAGGCGCAGCGCTACGTCCAGGGCGAGCTTCGTCAGGTCGTGGCCGCCGTGGCCCCGGTTCGCCTGGTGCCGCGCTTCGACGCGCCGCTGCTCACCGAGGCCCTCTGCGGCGAACTCGCGACCGTATACGAGGTCCGGGACGGCTGGGGCTGGCTGCAGCTCGAAAATGACGGCTATGTCGGCTACATGCCGATGGACAATCTCTCCGCCACCATCGACGAGCCGACCCATTGGGTTGCCTCGCGCGCCACCTTCGTCTATCCGGCGCCGGATCTCAAACGCCCTCCCGTCATGCGGCTCAGCTTCAACGGCAAGGTGACGGTGCTCGGCCGGGAGGGCCGCTTCCTGGAACTGGCGCGCGGCGGCTTCGTCTATGGCGGGCACTTGCAGCCGATGGAGGAAAAGGCCAAGGACTTCGTGCGTCTCGCCGAACGGCTTGTCGGCACGCCCTATCTATGGGGCGGGCGCAGCAGCGTCGGCATCGATTGCTCCGCGCTGGTGCAACTCGCCTTGCAGGGCACGGGTGCCGCCTGCCCCCGCGACAGCGACATGCTGGAGGGTGAGATTGGCGAGGCCCTGCCAGGCACGGACATCGACAAGCTGCAGCGCGGCGATCTGGTCTTCTGGCGCGGCCATGTGGGCATTGCGCAATCGAGCGAATGGATGCTGCACGCCAGCGGCCATCAGATGGAGGTGGTCGTCGAGCCGATCCGCCGCGCCGTGGAGCGCATCGCCGCCACCCATGGCGAGGTCACGGCGATCAAGCGCATTCCGGGATTGAACTTCAGCAGTTGAGCTGCGACATGAGCTTGATCCTAACCCGCCCGCCGCCGTTCCAGGTACCAATATACGTCCATGATTAGAGCCGCCGTTCCCGAAGATTTTGCGGCTATCGATGCTTTCGATCCTTTTGCCGGAGACAGAACCCAAGAGATCGCCGACGGCCGAATGCTCGTCCTTGAAGACGAGCATGTTGGCTCGGTCGCCGGCTACGTGTCCTGGGCACGTCGGGGTTTTGTCGGCCGCGATTACATCACATTCCTTTGCGTCCAAGGAGCAAGCCGGCGCCGCGGTCTGGCGACGGCGCTTTTGCGAGCGGCTGTTGCGTCGATCGGGCCGGGCCGCACCTTCATCTCGACGGAGGAGGACAATCACCCGATGCGGGCTCTGCTGCAGCGCGAGGGCTGGAATTTTGCCGGGTCGGTAGCCGGCGCGAACCTGAACGGCGTGGTCGAGCTGTTCTTTTTCAAAGACGTGGGCGCCGCTGATTAGAGGGCACCCCCATGGTCTCCTATCGAATTGTCGGCCCCATGCGGGGCATACGGAACGACGGCTGCGCTGTGCTGCGCGTGCTCAACAAGCCGTTCGGCTTTGAGAGAGCCTCAATGTGACCCTAATGAAGACCTCTTGCTCTTGCTCGACGGGATGACGACCTCGAGCAAATACACGTACGATTCGATCCATTCACGACCCGGCATTCCGCGCCTATAGGTCCTCAAGCAAAGGAAGAATTCTGATGAAATCACTACTGTTGATTGCTGCCCTTCTCGTCAGTACGACCGCCGTAGCCCAAACCACGAAGGTGACGCCGCTTGTCGCTCACGATCTTAGTGGCGGCGCGCGCGATGAGGGAGCAATTTTGACGGTTGAATACGCGCCCGGAGCTGAAGATCCTATCCATCGCCACAACGCGCACGTATTCGTTTATGTGCTCGAAGGCGCCATCGTGATGCAGGTGAAGGGCGCGGCGCCCGTGACATTGACCGCGGGACAAACATTTTACGAGGGCCCAAGCGACGTGCACGTCGTGGGCCGTAATGCGAGCAAAACGCAATCAGCTAAGTTTCTTGCTTTTTTCGTCAAGGACAAAGGGGCACCAGCAGTGTTGCCAGCCGAATAGGAGCTTTTGCTCGCGCGACGGGCTGAACGCTGCTTCGCGGCGCAGGGGCCAGTTACGCGCCAGCTACTTCTCAAATATCCGCATGCCGATCAGCGTGAGTTCCGTCAGCACTCCGCCCAGTATCATGGCGGCAAGCCATTGGATGCCGCGCACAAAGCTGCGTGCTCGCCTAAGCTAGAGCCTGATCGGCTTAGGTGGAATCGCCTACCCTATACTCAGTCGTAATCCCTGCGCACGCGGGGACCCAGTAAACTATTGATTTCGTTTGAGTACTGGATCCCCGCCTGCGCGGGGATTACGAGAAGGGTATCCACCCGATCCGATCGTGCTTTAGTTGCACAGCTCGCGCGCGGCAGCTCCCCGGACGGGGGGTGCGCATAGTTAACCTCACGTAAATTTGTTCGTGCTTTTTGTCGCCATATCTTTGCTGCAAATTGCAGCCAAGCGATGCCTTCGATCGTCAGGAATGCTTATCCTACGCGAGCGTGACTGGTGGCGGTGCGGCGAGTGGGCAGGCTTTCGGGCCGCCCGAGATGGAGTCATGATGAGCCTACGCCGCCTTGCCTGTGCGACCGCCATCACCCTCGCCGGGCTGTCCTCCGGCTGTGCTCCCATTTTCGCGCCTGAATTCGCCCAAATTGTCGAAGCGGTCAAATATCAGCCGGTCGGAACGGGCGACGACGCGGTGAAGCTGGCCATCCAGGAAAGCGGCAGGGGCAAGCCCATCGTGTTCATTCACGGGCTGGGCGCGTCCAGCTACACGTGGCACAAGATCGTGCCGGAACTGGCCAAGACCAACCGGGTCATCGCCATCGACCTCAAGGGCTTCGGCCAATCCGACAAGCCGCTGGATAATCGGTATTCCATCTTCGATCAGGCAAAACTGGTCGAGGACTTCCTCAGCCGCAGCAAGCTGCGTGGCGTGACGCTGGTCGGCCATTCCTTTGGCGGCGGCGTCGCGCTGGCTGTCGCTCTTAATCAGATCGACGCCGGCAACCGGCAGATCGAGAAGCTGATCCTGATCGATAGTGTCGCCTACCGGCAGCCGCTGCCGTTTTTCTTCCAGGTGCTGCGCACGCCGGTGATCGGCGAATTGGGCATGTCGCTGGTGCCGCCGGAAGTGCAGATGACCCACGCCTTGTCGATCGCCTATTACAAAGATGAGAAAGTGACCGAGGACACGGTCAATCACTATGCCAGCGCGCTGCACAGCGAGGGCGGCCGCCATGCGCTGTTTCACACGATCAACAGCCTCGATCCGGACAAGGCCGAGGAGTTTTCCCACCGCTATCGCCGCTTGACGATGCCCGCGCTCCTGCTCTGGTGCGAGCATGACAAGATCGTGCCGCTCAAATTCGGCAAGCGGCTGTTCAACGATCTGCCGGATGCACGGATCGAGGTGATCGAGGATTGCGGCCATATTCCGCATGAGGAACAGCCGGAAGAGACCTTGCGGCTGATTCAGAGCTTCGCGGCTAAATAATCGGGGCTTGCGGGATGTGTTTATGCGGCCCTGCGCCTATAGGCAAACCCGTGTTTTCGCCGCCCGTTCTTAGCGGAACTGCGCGGTCAGCGCTGTGCCCTATCGCTATGACGATCGAACGGGCAAAGCTGTATCAGAGCTGGGCCGACATCTCGCCGTTGGCGCTGGACCGCATGCCGGGCTGATAGGTGGCGAAGTCCTCGGTCCATCTCAGGCTGCCGTCATAACGGGTGCCCATTTCGATGCCGATGCCCTGATGGTAGATGTCGCCCTCGACGCGGGCCGTGGCGTGCAGCATGACGCGCTTGCCCGCGGATGGTGCCGACGACCTTGCCGAGCACGATCACTTCATTATTGGCGATGATGCCGCCGTCAATGTCGCCGGAACTTGCTGACGACCAGGGAAGCGCAGTGTATGTCACCCCGAATTTTCCCATCCAGCTTGACGTTCCCCTTGGAGGTCACGTTGCCGATGATGGTCAAGTCGGTACTGATTATGGTTTCCCCCATGGTACTCACATCCTGCAAACATTTACACGAAACGATGGTGCGATCACGTGAATGCGAGCGTCAACCCGCAGCGTTTCCAACCTTTCGCCGAAGCTGGAAGCGCGTCTTCATAGGTGCTTGTAAACTATTTTGAGTTCGTGTCCACCGCAAGTAAGTTTCCGCATAATTGCGGGAAGGAGGAACACAGGCGACTGTTGTCCGGCTACAACGCATTGCCCCTTAGGACCGCGCGGAGATGTCGAAAAGCAGGCCGGTGGCCTGCGCCTCAACATGTCATCTCGATGCCCCGCGGTCAGCGCCCGCCGGGCTTGTCGAACAGGCGAGATCCCTGGCAAGCCTCGCTCACGCGGTTGTCTTGGCCGATCAGGCGGCAAACGCTATCTTTTTCCGTGGGATTGTAGCGGATGGTGTCAGCGCTCACTCGCAGACCATACTCACGTGCCACGATGGCGAGATAGCCGTCCTGACAATAGGGTGTCGCAATGCGGTTGCCGTTTTTCTGAATTTGGAAATTGCCTCGGCATTCGATCGCGCTGGCCGGTCCCGCCGCAGCGGCAACCCCGAGGAAACAAGCGGCGGCCAGCAATTTACTGTGCATCTTTCTCTCCATCTCCGTGTGGGGCTTACCGCCCCTGGCGCCCGTGGCTCGTATGCCCTCGGGGATGACCAGGAGCGTGCCGAGGAGAATAAACATTGAACGAGGAGGCCTGCTCCTTCATGCCATGCCTCCATGTCCGCAACAGATCAGCGCTGGAAGCGACGCTCGAACAGGCGGTATTGCTCGCAGGTGTCACGCACGCGGTTGTCACCCCCGATAAAGCGGCAAACGCGCTCCTTCTCAGAAGGATTGTAGCGGATCCTTTGGGCACTCACGCGCATGCCATATTCACGCGCCACGATGGCGAGGTAGCCGTCTTGGCAATAGGGGGTAACGATCCGGTTGCCGTTCTTCTGCACCTGCACATTGCCCTCGCATTCTATCGCGCTGGCCGGCCCCGCCACGGCGGCAACGCCGAGAAAACACGCGGCGGCTATCAATTTACTGCGCATCTTTCTTTCCATCCCTTGTAGGGCCGCCCTGGCGCCCATGGCTCGTATGCCCTCGGGGATGACCAGGCGCGTGCCGGAAAATAAACATTGAACGATGGAGGCATGCTCCTCATGCCATGCCTCCATCCCGCAGCGGATCAGCGCACGGGCCTCTCGAACATGCGGTATGGCTCGCAAGTGTCGCGCACACGGTTGTCTTCGCCGATGAAACGGCAAACACGCTGTTTTTCCGACGGATTGTAGCGGATCTCCTGGGCGCTCACGCGCATGCCATACTGACGCGCCACGATGGCGAGATAGCCGTCCTGGCAATAGGGCGTCGCAATGTGGTTACCGTTTTTCTGAATCTGGAAGTTGCCATCGCATTCGATCGCGCTGGCCGGTCCGGCCGCGGCGGCAACGCCGAGAAAACAGGCGGCGGCTAGCAATTTACTGCGCATCTTTCTCTCCATCTCCTCGTGGGAACTCACGGCCTTTGTTCCCCGTAATCATATCCCTCGTAATAATTAGGCGCGTACTGGACAGGATTAACGATTTGGGGATGCAGCGTTTCCATCCGCACATGTGCACAAATCGGTGAACAGCGCCTGGACGGGGCTGCAAACCCCGTCAGGCGGCCAACCTCAATGTCCGTAGCGTCGCGAATCAGCGCCGGAACTTCTCGAATATGCGATATGGCTGGCAAGTGTCGCGCACGCGGTTGTCATAGCCGACGAAGCGGCAAACGCGCTGCTTCTCGCCAGGATTGTAGCGGATCTCCTCGGCGCTCACGCGCACGCCATATTCGCGCGCCACGATGGCAAGATAGCCGTCCTGGCAATAGGGTGTCGCAATTTGGTTGCCGTTATTCTGAACCTGGTAGTTGCCCTCGCATTCGATCGCGCTCGCGGGCCCCGCCACGGCGACAGCGCCGACGAAACAGGCGGCGGCGGCGATAAATTTACTGCGCATCTTTCTCTCCATCTCCATGTGGATGCCCATAGACCGTCCCTCCCGTGGGTCGTAAGGCCCGAGAGGATCGGGACTTGTGCGAAACTAAATAACAGTTGAAGAATGCGGCTTATTCACTCTCATCCGTGCACAAACTTGTGAACGGTGCTGGCGGCTGCTTGCAAGCGTCGGCCGACAACAATTCTCTGGTACCGTCATCCCTGACTATGGAGACGCTTCATGCCCATATTTGGTTCAGTCCCCAACGTTCCCTCGGCCGGTCATCACCGCTCCGCAGGCCTGACCGACGACATCGAATTCGAGATCAAGGGCGCGGAGATGCAATTCGCCGAGATCGAGCTCGATCCGGGTGAAAGTGTCGTCGCGGAAGCGGGAGCGCTGATGTTCAAGGACGCCGTGATCGGCATGGACACGATTTTCGGCGATGGCACGAAGCGCGGGGGCGGCCTGTTCGGCGCGCTGAAAAGCGCCGGCAAGCGCATATTGACCGGCGAAAGCCTGTTCATGACGCTGTTCACCCACAATGGCTCCGGCAAGGCGCGGATCGCATTCGCCGCCCCCTATCCGGGGCATATATTGGCGATCAAGCTCGATACGCTGGGCGGCACGCTGGTGTGTCAGAAGGACAGCTTTCTCTGCGCGGCGCGGGGCGTCTCGGTCGGCATCTTCTTCCAACGCAAGATCCTGACCGGGCTGTTCGGCGGCGAAGGCTTCATCATGCAGAAGCTGGAGGGCGACGGCTGGGTGTTCGTCCATGCCGGCGGCACGGTGGTCGAGCGCGAGCTGAAGCCGGCGAGGAACTGCATGTCGATACGGGATGCCTTGCCGCGATGACGCCGGAGGTCGATTTCGACGTGGTGAGCGCCGGATCGGTCAAATCGATGCTGTTCGGCGGCGAAGGCGTGTTCTTCGCCAAGGTCACCGGACCGGGCAGGGTCTGGCTGCAGAGCCTGCCCTTCTCCCGGCTTGCCGGACGGATGCTGGCCGCGGGCGGTCCGATGGGGCGCAGCGTCGGCGAGGGCTCGGTGCTCGGCCCGCTCGGCGGTATGCTCGACGGGGATAACAGCTAAGGGTTCCCCCTAAAGATGACCGTGTCCCGAATACGTCGGTGCACGATCTTTTTGACTCAGACTTCTAGCCAAAGTCCCTGTTTGCGCTAGAACTGCAATTTGGGACCGATTGTCTGGTCGCGATTCCAAACCTCATGTGCAATTGCGAATCGGCTGCTGATAACGTTTCCGAGGCTAATAATGCGTTACCGCAGAGATATAGATGGATTGCGCGCACTCGCTATTAGTCCCGTGGTTCTGTTTCACGCCGGCATTCCAGGCTTCTTCGGTGGTTTTGTCGGCGTCGATGTTTTTTTCGTCATTTCCGGTTTCCTCATCACCGGGGTCAACCTCGGGCAGGTCGAAAATGGCACCTTCAGCCTCGTCGAATTCTACGACAGGCGCATCCGGCGAATTTTCCCGGCCCTCATTGCAGTCTACATATTCTGCCTGGCGCTGGGTCTGATCCTATCAATGCCGGCCGATCTGAAGGAGTTCGCCAGGAGCCTGACCAGTTCGGCTATTTTCTTATCGAATATGCATTTCTATGGGAATGTCGGTTATTTCGACGCCCCGTCTCTTGCGAAGCCGCTTCTGCATAGCTGGTCTCTTTCGGTGGAAGAGCAGTTCTACGTGATATGGCCTATTGCCATGATCGCGCTTTGGCGCTTCGCCAAGCCGTCTGGCGCTTGCCGATCTTGGGTCTGGCAATTGCCGTCTCGCTCGTCTATGCGGAGTGGGAAATAGGGCGTGGGAACGCGTCGGCCGCGTTCTATTTTCTTCCAGCGCGTGCCTGGGAACTGCTGGCGGGCGCCCTGTTGGCGATCATGATCCCGCATTTGCGGATCGGTCCGCGACTTGCGGAAATTTTGGCTGTCTGCGGCATCGCCCTGATTATCGGAGCAATCGTGGGACTGTCCGAGGAGCGGGATTTTCCTGGGCTCAATGCGGCAATCCCGTGCGTCGGCGCTGTTCTGCTCATCATTGCGGGAAATGACCGAGCTACTGTCGTGACGCGATTGATTTCCACTCGGGGCTTCGTGTTCATCGGCATTATTTCCTACTCCCTTTATCTGTGGCATTGGCCGCTATTTGCATATTGGCAGCTGGCGTTCGGTCGTACTCCGCAGATCGGGGAGGCATGTGCTCTGATCGGAGTGAGCGTTCTCGTGGCGGCGCTTTCGCAGCGCTTCATCGAGCAGCCGTTTCGCCAACGGCCCCCGGTGCCGCGCCGGACGGTTTATGCAGGCGTCGGCGCAATGGCACTGTTCGTTGCCGCGGGTCTTGCAATCAGTTCCGCAAAAGGGCTTCCGCAGCGGTTTGACGGCGATGTCGGCCAAAATATTGGCGTTGGGGAAAAGCTGAGCGAGACCGAATATGCGTCGGAGATGAAAAAGCAGAGGCATCTCGGCGAGCCGGCTGCCTGATAGGCGTCCCGAAACAGTCGGGATCCTACGATGTCGCTCTGCTCGGCGATTCGCATGCCGGACATTACGGTCCTGCTTTAGATGTCTTGCTCAGAGAATCAGCATTTATCAGGACGGTTGGTCTCGCGTTTCGGCTTCGGTTGCACTCCTTTTGAGGGCGTGCGGGCGATCCAGGGCCTCCGGGAACTGACAAAATGCGCGACCTTCCCGCTCGAGGCTGCTGAGTTTCTGGCCGAAAATAAGCAGTCTGAAACTGATCGTCATCGCCATGCGGTGGGACATTTATACAGAGGAATCCAGATCCGAGATGAGCGGCGGAAAATTCGGTGCGGCTCATCGACCATATCGATCGGAACCAAGCGGCGCGGAAGCATCCAGGCGGGTCTTGGAACGGTCGCTGCGCCGCTTGGTTGGAGAGCTTGTCGCCGAAGGTAGGCAAGTTCTTCTGATCGGGCAGGTCCCGCCCTATCCGAGGACGCCTGTAAATTGTGTTGCTCGAGCCGTTCACCATAAGGACGATGTGAGCCGCTGTTTCGCACCGGCTGCCGAGGTTCGCCACCGCCTCGACTTCTCCAACAAGCTTCTGCTTCGCCTAGCTTCCGAATCGGACGCGGTGCACACCTATCTCCCAACGGACACCTTGTGTGACGAGCAATTATGTTCGTTGTTCCTGAACGGTGTTTTCCTCTATCGCGACGACGATCATTTAAACGCCACCGGTGCCATGCAATTTGCCAAACAATTCGCGCACATTCCGGTATTTGCTCAATTCCGAGACGCGGCGCTGGTAAAGGCGTTGGCAACCGCACCCCGCTAAGCAGAGTTCCCAAAAGTGGCCTTCCCGGGATGCTGGCGGCGGGCGGGGATGACGGTTAACGCTGTCTTCCGGCGCGGCGCGTCAGACCTTGCGGAACACGAAGGTTTCGGTGTGCCCGTGGCCCATGGGCACGAGGAAGCTGCCGACCAGGATGCAGCCGCTGCCGGCAAAGAAATCCGTCGCGGCCTTGCGCGGCATCGCGGCGGGGTAGGCGCCGTTGTCGATGCCCGAGGCCGCCCATTTCCTCAGCGTGCCGGCGTCCAGGCAGGCCTCGGTCATGATGTCGAAAACGATGTGAGCGCCGCTGCGCGCGACGCGCACCATCTCGCCCCAATATTTGACGCTGGGCATGAACGGGATCGACGAGAATACCTTGTGGGCGTGCACGAGATCGCATGATGCATCGGGGGTCGAGGCGAGCGCGCTGCCGTCGGTCGGCTGCTCGATCACGCCATATTCGCGCACCAGGAACGATGCCCAGGGCTGGGATGTCTCGTAAATCTCATAGCGGCCGGGCGAGCAGACGGCGACGGTCTTCTCCAGATAGCGCCCCGAACCCGGCCCGATTTCCAGCACGGTGTTGACCGGAGCTGCAAACACTCCGAGCTTTTCCATCTCGTCGAGGGTGAACTGTGTCGCGCCGGGGATATTGTTCAGCACCGCATCGATGTAGTCGCCGACCGAAAGCCCCGCGCGTTTCGCGCCGGCCAGCGTGTCCTCGATCGGGATAAAGTTGCGGGTATCGCTCCAATCGTGGTGGTCCTTGCGGACGACTTCCATGCCCAGCGGGCCGATGACCCAATTCACCGCGCCTTTGGCAAGCGACCGCGCCGACAATTCCATGTATCGCTCCTGAATGTGCATCCGATGAATTATGGAAGCTACATATCACGCGCCGGACCGGGCTCCCAGGCGGCAGAATTCCATATGGTAACCGGCAGTTTTGATGTGTGGGACGGCATGGGTCCGCATGGCCCGGTCTGAGATGGGACGGCATGGGAGACGCCTTGCCAGCCCATCGTTCTCGCATTCCGTGTTCGTCCTTACCAAAAGATTAACGGCGGCCCGCAATCGCCGAGACCCGGGCTGTCGAGCGCCCAAGCGCACGCATTTCCACAGTTATTTAGCGCCGCCCATCCGGATGCAAACCGGAAATCTCGACCATGGGACGCTGGCCAGACCGCTTCATCCCAGTTAACGCCCGCTTTACCCCGCTCCGTTCCGTTGACACCCATATAGTCCCATGCTATCCCATTAATACCCGTTCGGAAGGGTGTGATTCGGGAGGAGGCCAACTGAAGCGAGTTCCTTCGAAGGCCAAATAGGGGGCACAAGCGCGCGCCTCCTCCCGGTCCTAACCATTCGAGGGCAAGCGCCAGTTGGCGAAGACATTTTGAGATGAGCGCCGCGCTGCCGGCGGGCTGGTATCGCGTCGTAAACCGGGAGCGCCTGAGAGGAGATGGATGACTTTGCCTCCAGGTTCGACAACAAGATCGACGCAAAAGGGCGGGTCTCGGTCCCCGCATCTTTTCGGGCCGTGCTCTCCAAGGAAGGTGCTGAGGAGATATTTTGCTACCCGCACCTTGACCGGGCCGCGCTCGAAGCTGGCGGCGGCCGCCTGGTCGAGAAGATTAAGGGGATACTGGACGGCTTTCCCATCGACAGCGCCGAGCGCGACGAAATCGCGACCGCTTATTTCGGGGAAAGCGAAAAGATCAAGGTCGATCCCGACGGACGGGCCGTGCTGCCCAAGCGCCTCCGGGATCATGCAGGGATTACGGACACGGCTGTCTTCGTCGGGTTGGGAGACAAGTTCCAGATCTGGGAGCCGGCCGCTTATGAAGAATTCCGGACCGAGGCGCGCGAGCGTGCCCGGACCCACCGGAGAGATCTCGGCGCGGGGAACCGTCCATTAACGGACGGGCGTAAAGAGGGAGTACAGGAGTAATGACGGGTCGCGGCAAGGGAGAGGCCCCCGAAGCCGCTGGCGGACCGACCCGCCATTCTCCTGTACTCTTGGCCGAGATTATCCAGGCGCTCGCACCCCAGGATGGAGAGCGCTATATCGACTGCACCTTCGGCGCTGGCGGATATTCGCGCGCCATCCTGGAAAGCGCCGATTGCCGGCTGCTGGCGCTCGACCGCGATCCGCTCGCGGCGGAATTCGCCGCCGAACTGGCGAAAACCCACTCTAAGCGGTTCCGCTTCGAATCGGCCGCCTTCAGCAGCCTCGCCGACATCGCCGCCGATGCGGATTTCGTCCCCGCCGACGCGGTGATCTTCGATCTCGGCGTCTCCTCCATGCAGCTCGACGAAGCGGAGCGCGGCTTTTCCTTCATGCGCGACGGGCCGCTGGACATGCGCATGTCCGGCGAAGGACCGACCGCCGCCGACATAGTCAATCGCAGCGACGAGGCCGACCTTGCGGAAATTCTCTTTCTCCTGGGAGAAGAACGCAGGTCGCGCCCGATCGCCCGCGCCATCGTCCGCCGCCGCGAAAGGCGCCGCTCACCCGCACGCTGGAACTGGCCGACCTCATCGCGGGGGTGCTCGGCCGCCGCCATGACGATGCCAGGCACCCGGCGACGCGCAGCTTCCAGGCGCTGCGGCTGTTCGTCAATGACGAGCTTGGCGAACTGGTCGCCGGCCTGGCGGCCGCCGAGGCGATCCTGCGTCCCGGCGGACGGCTGATTGCCGTGACCTTTCATTCGCTTGAGGACCGCATCGTGAAGAGCTTTCTTTGCCGAGCGATCGGGCGGCAAAGGGACGCGCCTCGCGGCACATGCCGGACACGCTGACGGAACGTGCGCCCGAGCTTCACATCTGGCTCGGCGCAAGCCGGTGGAGCCGGGCGCCGCCGAAATTGCCGCCAATCCCCGGTCGCGGTCGGCCAGGCTGCAGGGCCGGCGTCAGGCTGGATGCGCCCGCATGGCCGCTCGATCCCACGGCGCTCGGTCTGCCCATGCCGAAATCCGGCGCAATTCGACGTTCGGAATTACCGGACATTTACCAATCCCGGTTAACCCTAACGATAGCTTGTCAGCGATCGAGGTTTTTTGCGGTGATGCGTTTGTTCTGTCTCCTTGCCTTCGGCTTTCTCGCCGGTCTGGTGATTCTCATCTACGACATGAAATTCGAGACGCGCCGGCTAGAGGACCGCGCCGCGCAGCTTCAGCGCGCCATCGAGGATGAAAAGGACAATGTGGCCCTGATGCGCGCCGAATGGAGCCATGTCGCGAGGCCGGAGCGGGTCGAGACCCTGGCCCGCGAAGTGCTGAGGCTCGAGCCGGCCAAGCCGGAGCAGCTCATCAATCACCGGGATTTCATCGAGGTGCTGGCGCGCCGTCCGCTGCCGTCCGCCTCCGCCGGCGGCGGCTGGCAGGCGCGCGACGATATCGGCGCGCTGATACGCGATGGCGCGGGGGGAGAAGGCTATGCGCCGCGAACCGCACATCAATAGTCGGTACGATGCGGCCTTTACGCCGCCGATCTGGCGATTGCGCCTGCTCACCCTGGCGCTGCTCGCCAGCTTCGCCGCCATCGGCGGTCAGCTCACCGCGCTTGGCCGGGGCAGCGCCTTTGCGTCGCGCATCATGGTGGCTGAAAACCAGCTCCGGCATGCGGTTTCGCGGCCCGATACGGTCGACCGGCATGGCCGGATGCTCGCCTCCGACATTCGCGTCTATTGGCTGTTCGCCGATCCCGGACAGATCAACGGCGTCGATGAGACCATCGAACGGCTGGCGCGCGTGCTTTCCGCCGAGGATATGGTCGGGCTCCGCACCAAGCTTGGAGGGCAGAGCCGCTTCGAATGGGTGAAGCGCGGCCTGACGCCGCGCGAGGCCGCCGCCATTCACAATCTCGGGCTGCCGGGTCTGCATCTCATCCAGGAGCCGCAACGCGTCTATCCCGCGGGCGAGACGGCGGTGCATGTGCTCGGCCATACCAATGTCGACAATCAGGGGCTGGCGGGCATCGAGAAATATATCGACGGCACGCCGCAAGCCGCCGCCGACACGGCGGATCGCGCCAATGTGCAGCTCGCGCTCGACCTGCGCATCCAGCATGCGCTGCATGAGGAGCTGGGCGAAGCGCAGAAACGCTATCAGGCGAAGGCGCTGGGCGGCATCGTGCTCGATGTGCGCACGCGGCGAAGTGGTGGCGATGGCGGGGCTCCCCGACTACGACCCGAATCGGCGCGAGGAATCGCTCAAAAGCGGCCTGCACAACCGCTTCTATTATGACGCCTATGAGCTGGGCTCGGTGTTCAAGACCTTCGCCGTGGCGATGGCGCTCGACAGCGGCACCGCCCGCGCCGAGGACCGCATCGACGTGCTGACGCCGCTGCGCATGGGCCGCTTCACCCTCTACGACCGGCACGCCAAGATCCCGCTATATGACGGTGGAGGAGGTGTTCACCCATTCCTCCAATACCGGCGCGGCGCGACTCGCTTTGGCGGCCGGCGGCGAGCGGCAGCGCGCGTTTTTCGAGAAACTCGGCCTCATGGAGCCGATGCAAACCGAGCTCGGACCCACCGCGCGGCCGCTTTTTCCCGAGAAGTGGCGCGAAGTCAACACTATGACCATGGCCTATGGCCACGGCATCTCCGTGCCGCCCTTCGCCTTCGCGGTGGCGACCGCCGCGCTCATCAATGGCGGGCACAAGCTCACGCCCACATTTTTGCCGCGCAAGCAGGGCGACACCGGCGCGCAGGGCGAACAGGTCGTCAGCGCCGAGACCAGCGCCGCCATGCGCGCCATGTTCCTCGCCAATGTGGAAAAAGGCACCGGCACACAGGCAAAAGTGCCCGGCTACAGGGTCGGCGGCAAGACCGGCACGGCCTGGAAACCGGCCAAGGGCGGCTATAGCGATGACGTCATCACGAGCTTCGTGGCGGCCTTCCCGATGGACGATCCGCAATATCTAGTGCTTGTCATCATCGACGAACCCAAGCCCGAGCAGCCGGGCAAGCGCACCGAGGCCGGCCACAATGCGGCGCCCACGGCGGGCGCGGTCATCAGGCGCATTGCGCCCATGCTGGGGATTGCACCGGCAAGGACGTTTGACGAAAGCCGCCAAGCCTCCTATTAACCGGAGCGATCAAACGCTTGATCGAGCGATCCGCATCGCACATGATGGGGGCTGCCTGGCGTATCCGAGACAATCATGAAATTGAGCGAACTGTGCGGTCCATCCGCCGCGCCTGCCGAATGCGATGACGGCGCCATCACCGGGCTGACCGCCGACAGCCGCGAGGTGCGGCCGGGCTATCTGTTCGCGGCGCTGAACGGCGTCAAGACCGACGGCGCGCGCTTCATCGCCGATGCGGTGGCGCGGGGTGCGGCCGCGATCCTGGCGGGCGACACGGCGCCGGTCGAGGCGGAAGGCCGCATTCCGGTCGATCCGGGACGCCAATCCGCGCCGCCGCCTCGCGCTGATGGCCGCGCGCTTTTACGGCCGGCAGCCGGAGATCGCCGCCGCCGTCACCGGTACCAACGGCAAGACCTCGGTCGCCGCGTTCCTGCGGCAGATCTGGGAAGCCTGCGGACGGTCCGCCGCCAGCCTCGGCACGACGGGCATCCACTTCCAGAACCAGGACTGGCCGCTCGCCCACACCACGCCCGATCCGGTTTCGCTCGCACGCAAGCCTCGCCGAACTCGCCGATCGCGGCGCGACGCATCTGGCATTCGAGGCCTCAAGCCATGGCCTCGCGCAATATCGGGTGGACGGGATCAAGCTCGCGGCCGGAGCGTTCACCAACATTTCCCGCGACCATCTCGATTATCACCCGGACTTCACCGACTATTTCAGCGCCAAGATGCGCCTGTTCACCGAGCTGCTGCAGCCCGGCCAGCCCGCTGTCATCGACGTGGATAGCGAGGGCGGCGAGGAGGCGGCGGAGATCGCGCGCGGGCGCGGACTCGAGCTGATCACGACGGGCCGCAGGGGCGATGCGCTGCGGCTGGTGGCGAGCGAGCGCGACGGCTTCGGCCAGCGGCTGGAGATCCTGCATGAAGGCGCCACGCGGCATCTGGCTCTTGCCGCTGGCGGGCGACTTCCAGGCGGCCAATGTCTTGGTGGCGCTCGGGCTGGCGATCGCGACCGGCACGCCGCCGGAAAAGGCTTTCGCCGCCGCCGAGACGCTGAGCGGCGCGAAAGGGCGGCTGGAACTGGCCGGCTATACCGCCGCCGGTGCCCCGATATTCATCGACTATGCCCATACGCCTGCCGCACTGGAAACGGCGATCCTCGCCCTCCGCCCCTATGTCGCGGCGAAGCTGCATGTGGTGTTCGGCTGCGGCGGCGACCGCGACCGGGGCAAGCGGCCGCAAATGGGCGAAATCGCCGCCCGGCTCGCCGACCGCACCATCGTCACCGACGACAATCCGCGCGGCGAAGACGCCGCCGCGATCCGCGCCGAAATCCTGGCCGCCGCGCCTGGCGCCATCGAAATCGGCGACCGCGCCGAGGCCATCGCGGCCGCCATCCGCGCCATGGGACCGGGCGATCTGCTGCTGGTCGCCGGTAAAGGCCATGAAACCGGACAGATCATCGGCGATAGGGTGATCCCCTATTCCGACCACGAAACAGTGGCCGCGCTCCTCGAAGGCGGCCGTGAAAGGTCAGTTTTACATGGCTGAGGCGCTCTGGACAGGCGGGGAACTGGGCGAGATATTCGGCCCGCCATCGGGCGGCACGATGCCGGAGCGGACATCGGGCATTTCCATCGACACCCGCACCCTGCAGCCGGGCGATGTGTTCTTCGCCATCAAGGGCGACCGGACCGACGGGCATGATTATGTCGACCCAGGCCTTCGCCGCCGGAGCCGCTCTGGCCGTCGTCGCCGAAGATTTCCAGGGCGACGCCGCCGGGCCGCTCTTGCGGGTTGCCGACACGCTGGAAGCGCTGAATGTGCTGGGCCGCGCGGGCCGAGCCCGCAGCAAGGCGCGCATCATCGCGGTGACGGGCAGCGTCGGCAAGACCGGCACCAAGGAAATGTTGCGGCTGATGCTCGGCGCGGTGGGACGGGTTCACGCTTCGGACAAATCCTATAATAACCATTGGGGCGTGCCGCTGTCGCTCGCCCGGCTGCCGCGCGATGCCGACTATGCCGTCTTCGAGATCGGCATGAACCATCCCGGCGAAATCACGCCGCTGACGCAGCTTGTCCGCCCGCACATTGCGATCATCACCACCGTCGCGCCGGTGCATATGGAGTTCTTCGCCGGCGTCGAGGACGATTGCCGAGGCCAAGGCGGAGATCTTCTCCGGCCTGGAAGCGGGTGGCGCGGCGATCCTCAATCTGCGACAATGCCCAGTTCGCGCTGCTCGCGAGCCGCGCCAGGACGCGCGGCGCGGGCCGGATCGTTGGCTTCGGCGGCGATGCAGGCGCCGAGGCGCGGTCTGGTCATGCGTCGCGAGGGCGGCGATGGCGGCTCGGTGATCGAGGCGGATATTCTGGGCGAACTGCATCACCTATGAACTCGGCGCGCCCGGCGACCATCTGGCGATGAACTCGCTCGCCGCACTCGCTGCCGTCAAGCTCGCGGGCGGCAATATCGAAAGCGCCTCCGCCGCGCTCGCCGGTTTCGGCGCGCCCCAGGGGCGCGGCGCGCAGAGCGTCCACCGCATTTCGGGCGGCCAGTTTCTGCTCATCGACGAGAGCTACAACGCCAATCCCGCCTCGGTCGGCGCGGCGCTGAAAGTGCTCGGCGACGTTTCGCCCGCGCGCGCCAAGCGCCGCATCGCCGTGCTCGGCGACATGCTCGAACTCGGCAGCCAATCGGAAGCGATGCATGCGGCGCTTGCCGGCCCCATCAAGGCTGCCGGCATCGACCTGTGTCTATTGCTGCGGGACCCATATGGAGGCTCTGTTCGACGCGCTGGACGAAGCGCAGCAGGGCGGGTGGGCCGAGGATTCGGACGGTTTGCGGAACACGCTGCCAACAGCCATCAGGGCCGGCGACGCGATCATGATCAAGGGCTCGCTGGGCAGCCGCATGGGGCCGCTGGTGAACGCAATCAAAGACCGTTTTCCGCCGGTGCGCAGCGCGGATCAGAACGGCCGCGGAATAGGTCGAAAGGGGAGGGAATGCTCTATCTGCTTGGCGTTTTGGGTGACCAGGCGCAGATTTTCAACGTATTCCGCTACATCACATTCCGCACCGGAGGCGCGATCATGACCGCGCTGATGGTGGTGTTCCTGTTCGGTCCGGCGCTGATCAGCCAGCTTCGCCTGCGCCAGGGCAAGGGCCAGCCGATCCGCTCGCGACGGGCCGAAATCGCATCTCAGCAAGGCCGGCACCCCGACCATGGGCGGGCTGATGATCCTGCTGGGCGTCGGCGTCGCGACCATCCTCTGGGCCAACCTCGCCAACCGGCTGGTCTGGGTGGTGCTCGCGGTGACGCTGTCCTTCGGGCTGATCGGCTTTTACGACGACTATCTGAAGGTGACGAAGCGCTCGAGCAACGGCTTTCCCGGCCGCGTGCGCCTGGGGCTGGAAGTGGCGATCGCGGCCGTCGCCACCTATGCGATCATCAAGATCGGCGCGCCGGGCTTCGCGACCTCGCTCGCCGTGCCGTTCTTCAAGGGTGTGCTGATCGATTTCGGGCCGATTTTCCTGCTCGTCGGCATCTTCGTCATCGCCGGGGCGGGCAATGCGGTGAACCTCACGGACGGGCTGGACGGGCTGGCCATCGTGCCGGTGATGATCGCGGCGTCGACCTTCGGCGTCATCGCCTATCTGGTCGGCAACAGGGTGTTCGCCGACTATCTGCAAGTGCATTTCGTGCCCGGCGCGGGCGAATTGGCGGTGATCTGCGGCGCGCTGGTCGGGGCGGGGCTGGGCTTCCTGTGGTTCAACGCGCCGCCCGCGATGATCTTCATGGGCGATACCGGCTCGCTGGCGCTGGGCGGCGCATTGGGCACCATCGCCGTGGCGACCAAGCATGAGATCGTGCTGGCGATCGTCGGCGGGCTGTTCGTGCTGGAGACGGCGTCGGTCATCGTGCAGGTGGCGTCGTTCAAGCTGACCGGCAAGCGCGTCTTCCGAATGGCGCCGCTGCACCATCATTTCGAGCAGAAGGGCTGGGCCGAGGCGACGGTCGTGGTGCGCTTCTGGATCATCGCCGTGGTGCTGGCCCTGATCGGGCTCTCGACGCTGAAGCTGCGGTAGGTTGGATTGCGATGAACCCAGGCGATCCAATTTGCTCAACCTCACACCCAGCAATGGGCGCCAATAGCGGTGCCAGCAGCCCCCTCACCCGGCCGCCTGCGGCGTCCGCCCTCTCCCGCGAGGGGAGAGGGCAAGAGCAGCGCTCGCGGCGCCCTCCGCTTTTTCTTTCAGCCCTCTCCCTTGACGGGAGAGGGCGCGCACGCCAGTGCGCGGGTGAGGGTGGGGCCGCAGGTTCGGCGGTTCGGCTTGCAGGGGCAGAGAGCCGCGATGATCCCCATCACGCATCTAGCCGGGAAGAAGATCGCGGTGTTCGGGCTCGGGCTGTCCGGCATCGCGACGGCGAAGGCGCTCGGGCGGGCGGGGCGGAGCCGGTTGTCTGGGACGATGGCGAGAAGGGCAGGGCGGCGGCGTCGAGGCGGGTTTCGAGCCGGTGGATCTCGCGGCGGCGGATTGGCGCGCAATTCGCCGCGCTGGTGCTCGCGCCGGGCGTGCCTCTGACGCATCCGGAGCCGCATTGGACGGTGGAGCGGCGCGCGAGGCGACGGCATCGAGGTGATCGGCGACACCGAGCTGTTCTGCCGCGAGCGGCGCGCACTGGGCTCCTGCGGCAAAAATCGTGGCGATCACCGGCACCAACGGCAAATCGACGACCACGGCGCTCACCGCGCATCTGATCGCCTCGGCCGGACGGCGCGTCGCCATGGGCGGCAATATCGGCACGGCGGTGCTGGCGCTCGAACCCTTCGCCGACGACCTCACCTATGTCATCGAATATTCCTCCTACCAGATCGACCTGACGCCGACGCTCGACGCAACCGGCGCCTGCCTGCTGAACGTCACCCCCGACCATCTCGACCGCCACGGCACCATCGACCACTATGCCGAGGTGAAGTCGCGCATCTTCGACCGGCTCGGCAGGGGGGAAACGGCGGTGATCGGCGTCGATGATCCGATCTCGGCCGCCATCGCCGACCGGCTGCCCGGCAATGTGAAGCGCATTTCCGTGCTGGAGCCGGTGCGCGAACGGCGTCTACGCGCATGACGGCGCGCTGATCGAAGTCGAGGGCGGCGAGCCGCTGCCGCCGGTCAGCCTTGCCGGGATCGGCTCGCTGCGCGGCGAGCATAACGCCCAGAACGCCGCCGCCGCCTTCGCCCTCTGCCGCGCCGTCGGCCTGTCGCGCGAGGACATCGCCGCCGGACTGGCGACATTCCCCGGCCTTGCGCACCGGATGGAGCAGGTCGGCCGGCTCGGGCACGTGCTGTTCATCAACGATTCCAAGGCGACCAATGCCGACGCGGCGGCGAAGGCGCTGGCCAGCTTCGACGCCATCTACTGGATCGCGGGCGGCCTCGCCAAGGCGGGCGGGCTCGCCGGATTGGAGCGCTTCTACCCGAAGATCCGCCGCGCCTATTTCATCGGCGACGCGGCGGCCGAATTCAGCCGCTTCGTCGAGGGCGCGCTGCCGCATCAGATCAGCGGCACGCTGGACGCCGCCGTCGCCGACGCGGCCCGCGATGCGCTCGCACTCCAGCGAGGCCGAGCCGGTGGTGCTGCTCTCGCCGGCCTGCGCCTCCTTCGACCAGTTCCCCAATTTCGAGGTGCGGGGCAACGCCTTCCGCGCCGCCGTCGCAGCCCTCCCCGGCGTGACAATGCGGGGCACCGAAGCGCCATGAGACTGACGCGCACCGACCGCAGCCTGATCGCCGAATGGTGGTTTTCGGTCGACCGCCTGTTGATCGGCGCCGTGCTGCTGATCATGTTTCTCGGCGTGATCGTGTCGCTGGCGGCCAGTCCCGCCGTGGCGCATAAGATCGGCGAGGAGCCACTCTATTTCTTCAAGCGGCATCTGGTGTTCCTCATTCCCAGCGTCATTCTGCTCATCGGCGCGTCCATGCTCGACCCGAAGCTGACGCGGCGCGCCGGGCTGTTCCTGTATCCTCGGCGGCTTCGCGCTGATGCTGCTGGCGATGGCCCAGGGCATCGAGAAGAACGGCGCGGTGCGCTGGCTGATCATCGGCGGCGGGCAGTCGATCCAGCCCTCGGAATTCGTCAAGCCCGGCTTCGTCATCCTCACCGCCTGGCTGTTCGCCGAAGCGGGCAAGCGGCGCGACATGCCGGCTCTTGCCGCTCGCCGTCCTGGTGCTGGCGGCGCTTCGCCGTGGCGCTCGTCCTGCAGCCCGATATCGGCCAGACCTGCCTCTGGTGCTGGTGTGGGGCGGATTGTTCTTCCTCGCCGGCTATTCGCTGCTCTGGATCGGCCTCGCCCTCATGGCCGGCGGCGGGGCGTTCGTCGCCGCCTATTTCAACCTCGCGCATGTGCATAGCCGGGTGGACCGGTTCCTCTCGCCATCGGCCGGCGACACGCATCAGATCGACACGGCGCTGACGGCGTTTCGCGAGGGCGGCTGGTTCGGACGCGGTCCCGGCGAGGGCATCGTCACGCCCAATCTGCCCGACGCCTACACCGATTACATCTTCGCGGTGATTGCCGAGGAATTCGGAATCGTCTTTTGTCTATTTCTTGTCGTGCTTTATGGGTTTATCGTCTGGCGTGGCTTTCGCGCCGCCGCCCGTTCGCAGGATATGTTTATCCGGTTGGCGCTTTCCGGTCTGATGATGCTCTTTGGTTTTCAAACGCTTGATTAATATGGCAGTTAACGTAGACCTGCTTCCGGCCAAGGGCATGACGCTTCCATTTCTGTCTTATGGGGGGTCTTCGCTGACGGCCATGGCGTTGACGATGGGACTGGCCCTGGGGCTTGCCCGGCGGCGGCCCGAGGCAGGCCCCATCTACCGCTCCGTGCCGCGGAGAACGGACAGGACGGTTTCCTCTGGGGGGATAAGGATTTGACTGGCGCGTCCATCGTATTGACTGCGGGAGGCTCCGGGGGACATCTCTTCCCGGCGC
The DNA here is from genome assembly GCA_963731855.1 of uncultured Alphaproteobacteria bacterium. GTDB lineage: Bacteria > Pseudomonadota > Alphaproteobacteria > Rhizobiales > Rhodomicrobiaceae > R-RK-3. The sequence continues at coordinate 474,998 of CAVSXH010000017.1, forward strand.
AGGCGCTTGCGGCCGAATTGATCCGCCGAGGCTATGAGGTCGATCTGATCACGGACAACCGCGCCTCCGGTTTCGGCGCGAGTTTCCCGGGGCGCGCCGTCCATAAGGTGCCCGCCGCCACCTTCCGGGGCAAATCGCCGATCGAGGCGATGAAGATGGTGGCGACGAACTCCAACGGCTTCAAGATGGCCTATGACATCATGGGCGATCTGAAGCCGAAGGCGATGATCGGCTTCGGCGGCTATCCGACCATTCCGCCCGTGCTGGCGGCGTTGGCGCGCGGCATCCCCAGCATGGTGCATGAGCAGAATTCGGTCATGGGCCGGGCCAACCGCTTCCTCGCCCCGATGGTGAAGGCGATCGCAGTTTCCTTCGAGGACACCAAATTCATCGAAGGCAAGCTCACCGACAAAGATCTTCCTGACCGGCACGCCCTTGCGCGACGGCATCGTGGAAATGCGCGGCGGCACCTATCAGCCGCCGGCGACCGGCCAGGCGCTCAACCTGCTCTGCTTCGGCGGCAGCCAGGGCGCGCGCTTCTTCTCCGACATCATGCCCGTCGCGCTGCAATTGCTGCCGCAGGAGCTGCGCGACCGGATGATGGTGGTGCAGCAATGCCGCGAAGAGGACATCGACCGGGTTTTCGACGCCTATGAGGTGGCGGGCGTCGCGGCGGAACTGGCGACGTTTTTCGAGGATTTGCCGGTGCGTATGGCCGGCGCGCATCTGGTCGTATCGCGCTCAGGTGCAACAACCATGGCCGAACTTGCGGCATTGGGGCGGCCGGCGGTGCTCGTACCCTTGCCTCATTCGGTTGATAATGATCAGCTGGAAAACGCGACCCGATTCGAAAAAGCGGGCGCGGGTTGGTGTTTCGAGCAGGCGATCATGACCCCCGAACGGCTGGCAGGGACCTTGCGGCGGCTGTTCGAAGAGCCGGCGACTCTCGCACGGGCTTCATCGCGTTCAAAATCCTTGGCGCGCTTCGACGCCGTGGCACGTTTGGCCGATCTGGTTGTTACGCTTGCGGAGGCACCGGAGTCTTTCGCGGCGCAAAAAGCAGCCCAGGGGCAGGCACGATGAAGAATTTGACGGAATTCCAGCCGATCCACATCGTCGGGATCGGCGGCATCGGTATGAGTGCAATCGCCGAGGTGCTGCACGATCGGGGGATCACGGTGCGCGGCAGCGATCTGAAGGACGGCGTCAACGTCCGCCGCCTCGCCGCCAAGGGGATTTCGGTCGCGATCGGGCATGGCGCGGAGAATATCGAGGGCGCGGGGCTCGTCGTCTTGTCCTCCGCCGTCAAGGAGACCAATCCGGAACTGATCGCGGCGCGCGCCGCCGGCGTCACGGTGTGGAGCCGGGCGGACATGCTGGCGCGGATGATGAAGAATTTCCGCACCGTCAGCGTCACCGGCACCCATGGCAAGACGACCACCACCTCGATGATCGCCTGGATCTTCCAGCAGGCGGGCCTCGACCCGACCGTGATCACCGGCGGCATCATCAACGACTGGGGCACCAATGCCCGCATCGGCCAGGGCAAATGGTTCATCGTCGAGGCGGACGAATCCGACGGCACCTTCGTCAAGCTGCCGACCCATATCGGCGTCGTCACCAATATCGACCCCGAACATCTCGACTATTACGGCTCGCTGGACGGGATGCATGACGCCTTCAAATCGTTCTTCGCCGGCATCCAGCCGGGCGGGCTGATCGTCGCGGGCATCGATCATCCGGTGGTGCGCGCCTTCGCCGACGAGGCCACGCTCTCCGAGGGCAGCCGGATGCTGCGCTACGGGGTGGCCGCCGATGCGGACTGCGGCTTGCGGCGGTGCGGTCGAATGGCGGCTCGCTGCATGTCGATGCGGCGCTTGGGCGACGCGGTCAAGGGCGGCGCGCGGGCGATGGCCGATCTGACGCTTTCGGTTCCCGGCCATTACAACGCGCTGAACGCCATGGCCGCCATCGCGGTGGCGACCGAGGCCGGCATCGACGACGAGACCATTCGCGAGGCGCTGGCCAGCTTCCACGGCGTGAAGCGGCGCTTCACCCGTACCGGCGTCTGGAACGGCGTGGCGATCTATGACGATTACGCCCACCATCCGGCCGAGATTTCGGCGGTGCTGGGTGCGGCGCGCGCGGCGACGGAGGGGCGCGTCATCGCCATCGTCCAGCCGCATCGCTATTCGCGGCTGAAGAGCCTGTTCGACGAGTTCTGCGCCTGCTTCTCCGAGTCCGACGCCGTGATCGTCACGCCTGTCTATTCCGCCGGCGAGGAGCCGAACGGGGTCGACCGCGACAAGCTGATCGCCGGCGTGCGCCTCATGGGGCACCGACAGGTCCTCCCCGTCGATGGCGAGGACGGGCTCGCCGGCCTGATCGCCTCGCTGGCCAAGCCCGGCGATCTCGTCATCGGCCTCGGCGCCGGGACGATCACCGAATGGGCCAATGCGCTTCCGGCGCGGCTCGCCACGCTCACCCCGAGGCTCGACGCGGCGGAATGACGGCCCTCTCGCGTGGGATGTCCGTGCAACGGACAGGCATTCGATACCCTGTCGTCCCGGACGACCTTCAGGTCGAGCCGGGATCCAATTTTCCGGACGCGAACTCTGTGCCTCTGTTTGATGCAAGTGGGCCTCGGCTCGTTGGCCGGGGCGACCAATATAGGTTCCGCCTCGCGGAAGCGGCCGATGGGAGACGGAGATCCGGTACCCCACAGAGCCGGTTGTCTACTGGGTCCCCGCCTGCGCGGGGATTTCGGAAGATGGGTTCGCCTGAGCGATGCCGCCCGAAGGTGCGCCGATGAGTTTTGCCGACTGACAGCCGAGCTGCAGGCCAGCCTCCCCGATCTGCGCGGGCGCATGGAAGCGAACCAGCCGATGCAGGACATCACCTGGTTCCGCGTCGGCGGACCGGCGCAAATCCTCTTCACCCCCGCCGATGAGGCCGACCTCGCCTATGTCCTGGCGCATCTGCGCGGCGATCTGCCGGTGACGACGTCGGCGTCGGCTCCAACCTGCTGGTGCGCGACGGCGGCATTCCCGGCGTGGTGATCCGGCTCGGCGGGCGCGGCTTCGGCAAGATCGACGCCGAGGACGGCCATCGGATCCGCGTCGGCGCGGCGGTGCCGGACGTGCGGCTGGCGCAAGGCGCGGCGAAAGCTGAGCATATCCGGCCTCGCCTTCTATCGCGGCATTCCCGGCACGGTCGGCGGCGCGCTGCGGATGAATGCAGGCGCGCACGGCACCGAAACGGCGGATGTGCTGGTCGAGGCGCGGGCCGTTGACCGGAGCGGCCGCATCCATACGCTGAGCCTTGCCGATCTCGCCTATACCTATCGCCATTGCGGCGCGCCCGAAGATCTCATCTTCACCGAAGCGCTCTATCAGGGCGCGCCCGGCGACCCGGACGAGATCGCGCTCGCCATGCAGGAGGTCGCGGACTATCGCGAGGCCAATCCAGCCGACGAAAGCGCGCACGGGCGGCTCGACCTTCAAGAACCCGCCCGGCCACAGCGCCTGGAAGCTGATCGACGCCGCGGGCTGCCGGGGTCTTCGCGTCGGCGGCGCGCATGTCTCGGAGATGCACTGCAATTTCCTCATCAATGACGGCGAGGCCAGCGCGCAGGACATCGAAACGCTCGGCGAGACGGTGCGCGCCCGCGTCAAGGCGGCGAGCGGCATCGAACTGGAGTGGGAAATCAAGCGCCTCGGCGTCCCGTCGGAGGGCCAGCCCATGGTGGCGGCGGCATGAGCAGTCGAATTCTACCATGTCGCGGTGCTGATGGGCGGCTGGTCCGCCGAGCGCGAAGTGTCGCTCAATTCCGGCAAGGCCTGCGCCGCCGCGCTCGAAGGCGAGGGTTACCAGCGTCACCCGCATCGATGTCGACCGGCATTTGCCCGAGCGGCTGCGCGACCTCGCCCCCGATGTCTGCTTCAACGCCCTGCACGGCAAGGGCGGCGAGGACGGCACCGTCCAGGGCATCCTGGAAGTGCTGCAAATCCCCTACACCCATTCCGGCGTGCTGGCGTCGGCGCTGGCGATGAATAAGGCGCACGACGAAGATCGTGCTTGCCGACGCCGGGCATTGCCGTCGCCGATCACCGCATCGTGCCCCGCCTCGAAGCGGCGAAGGCGCATGTGATGCCGCCGCCTTATGTCATCAAGCCGGTGGCGGAGGGCTCCAGCGTCGGCGTGTTCATCGTCCGCGAGGATCACGCACACCCGCCGCAGCAGCTCACCTCGTCGGAGTGGACCTTCGCCGAGGAGATCATGGTCGAGCGCTACATCGCCGGCCGCGAACTGACCTGCGCCGTGATGGGCGACCGTCCGCTCGGCGTCATCGAGATTCTCCCAGCCGAAGGGCTGGCTTTTTACGATTACGAAGCAAAATACGCTCCCGGAGGCTCAAGACACGTCCTGCCAGCAGAAATTTCACCAAATATTTACCACTTGGTACAGAAGCTGTCGCTTCAGGCTCATCAGGCTTTAGGTTGCCGGGGGATCAGCCGCGCCGATTTCCGGTTCGACGATCGCGCCGGCGGCACGGGCGAGCTGATCTGCCTGGAAGTCAACACACAGCCCGGCATGACTGCGACATCGCTGGTGCCGGAGCTTGCAAGCCACAGTGGTCTGACATTCGGTGAACTTGTCCGCTGGATTGTGGAGGACGCGTCTTGCAATCGGTGATAAATATCTCTAGAGCTGAACACTACAATTGGTACGAGGACGCAAGACCTTATTCGGTTTCGTCCCAGCGTCGCTTCAGCTCGCGCCAGAATAGCGCGAGTGAAAGCGTCAGGCCGTCCGATCGTTCGCTTTTCGCCTGGTTCGTGGCGCATAGCGAAGCGGCCTCCAGGATTGGTTTCGTTGCTTGCGTGATCTTTTATGGACTGACCGCCGCTTACGGAATGTCGCGGACCGGCCAGTGGGATGAACTGCGCCAATCGCTCGCCACTCGCACGAATGAACTGGCGCTGATGGCCGGGCTTGAGGTGAAGGCGGTGCAGGTCGAGGGACAACACCATCTGAAGGAAACCGAGATCGCGGCGGCGCTCGGGCCTCGCGAGGGCGTTTCCATTTTCAAGTTCGACACCGACGCGGCCCGCGAGCGGCTGAAGCGCAATGGCTGGGTCGCCGAGGCGCGGGTGATGCGGCTTCTGCCCTCCACGCTGGTCGTCGAGCTGGAGGAGCGCACGCCCTTCGCGCTCTGGCGTGAGGGCGGCAAGCTCGCCGCCATCGATCGTTCGGGCAAGGTGCTGTCGCTGGCCGAACGCACCGGACTTCCCCAATTTGCGCGTCGTCTCCGGCGCGGGAGCCGCCGCACCGGCCGGTGAAATCGTCGACGCGCTGAACGCCGTGCCGGAGCTGCGCGACCGGGTCCGCGACATCGAGCGCATCGCCGGCCGCCGCTGGGATCTGGTGCTCGACAGCGGCCTTCGGGCAAAGCTGCCGGCCACGAATTTCGCCGAAGCGCTGGCCGATCTCAGCGCCATCGCCGCGAAAAATCCGGCCGGCGCTCTATGAAATCGCGGAGATCGATTTTCGCGTGTCCTCGCAGTTCACCTTGCAGCTGAAGGACGGTTCCGAGGCAGGTCGCAAGAAGTTCCTGTCCTGGCTCTCCAAGACCCGCGAGAGCCGTAACGAAAAGCTGTAATGCGTTGGTTTTGTTTTGGATGACGCTGCTTATGGTGGCGCCGTCGGTGATTAGACCGTGATCGGATTCGGTTACCAGTTGCGGCACGCTCAGCCGAAATCCCCGCGAAGGCGGGGATCCAGTAAACGCACTGAGTCTGCGGAGTACTGGATCCCCGCCTTCGCGGGGATTTCGACGAGTGTGAAAACGCCGCTGTGAGCGAGCGGGAAACGGCGCGGCAAGCGAGGAATGATATTGCGAACCAAGGCTCGCAAATATTCAGGCAATGAACGGACGGTCGTCATCCTCGATGTCGGCACGCAGGAAAATGTGCTGCCTCGTCGCGCGGTTGTTTCCGGGCCGGCACCGCGACGACGGGCCCGATCTGTCCTCCCGCATCCAGATCATCGGCCATGGCTACCAGCTGTCGCGCGGCATCGTCGGCGGCCGCGTCGCCGATATGGAAGCCGCCGAGCGCACCGTCCGCAGCGTCGTCGCCAAGGCCGAGCGCGCCGCCGACGTGACGGTCAACGAGGTCTATGTGACGGCGTCGTTCGGCCCGCTGCACAGCCAGAGTTTCACCGCCAGCGTCGATCTGCCCGCCGGCGCCGTGACGCGGCCGGGACATGGACCGCGTGATGCGCGCCGCCAACGAATATGCCTCGCAGAGCAAGCGGACCGTGCTGCACGCCGTGCCCTTCGGCTACACGCTGGGCTATGAGAGCGGCATCACCGATCCGCTCGGCATGATCGGCGACACGCTGAAGGTCGACGTCCACGCGGTTTCGGCCGACCGGCTCCCCTTGCGCAATCTGAAGCATTGCATCGAGCGCAGCCATCTGTCGGTGGCGGGCGTGGCCGCCGCGTCCTTCGCCAGCGGCAAGGCGGCGATCACGGACGGCGAGGCGCAGACGGGCGTCACCTGCATCGACATGGGCGCCGGAACGACCGGCGTCTCGGTGTTTTCGGGCGGCAGCTTCATCTATTGCGACAGCGTCGATCTCGGCGGCAACCACATCACCAGCGATATCGCCCAGTGTTTTGCGCGTGTCGATCGCCGAGGCGGAGCGGCTGAAAACGTTGCACGCCTCGGTCTTTGCGGCGGGTGCTGGGCTCGATCCTGGGGTGATTACGGATGAAGATGATCGGCATACCGAGTTGCTTTCGCGCCACATTTCGAAAGCAGAGCTTTCCGATATCGCTCGAATCCGGCTAGAGCAGATATTTACGGATGTGCGTGAGCGGCTGCGGGCCAGCGGTATCGCGCCGATGTCGGGTCAGCGGCTGGTGCTGACGGGCGGCGCCAGCGAACTGGTCGGAGCGGCCGAACTCGCGGCGCGGATCTTCGGCAAGCTGCCGCGTCTGGGACGTCCGCGTGCGGTTTCCGGCCTGCCGCGGCCGGAAGCCGGGCCCGGCTTTCGCGGCGCCGATCGGTTTATTGATTCATTTGCTCGAAGACGATTTGAAGCTGGATGTGGGATTGGCTCCCGAGATCATTGCCACAAGCCACGGATATCTGGCGCGGGTGGGACAATGGTTGCGGGAGAGCTTTTGACGGATAATGGCGGGTCGCCTTCGCGGCATGCGGTTGAACAGTGCCAAAGGGCGCGGAAACGATATTGACGAGGCTGCCATGAGCATCAATTTGAAACTTCCGGCGTTGACGGAGCTGCGGCCGCGCATCACCGTGATCGGGGTCGGCGGCGCGGGCGGCAATGCCGTCAACAACATGATCCAATACGGCCTCGAAGGCGTCGAGTTCATCGCCGCCAACACCGATGCGCAGGCGCTGTCCATGTCCGCCGCGGGCTGCCGCGTGCAGATGGGCGCCACCATCACCGAAGGGCTGGGCGCGGGCTCCAAGCCCGATGTCGGAGCGGCGGCGGCGGAAGAGGCGATCGACGAACTCCGCGCGCTGATCGAGGGCGCGCACATGCTGTTCATCACGGCCGGCATGGGCGGCGGCACCGGCACCGGGGCGGCGCCGGTCATCGCGCGCGCGGCGAAGGAAATGGGCATCCTCACGGTCGGCGTCGTCACCAAGCCGTTCGAATTCGAAGGCCAGCGCCGGATGCGCGTCGCCAATGACGGCATCGTCAATCTCGCCGAATTCGTCGACACGCTGATCGTCATCCCGAATCAGAACCTGTTCCGCATCGCCAATGAGAAAACCACCTTCGCCGACGCCTTCCAGAAGGCGGACGACGTGCTGAAATCCGGCGTGTCCTGCATCACCGACCTGATGGTGAAGGAGGGGCTGATCAATCTCGACTTCGCCGACGTGCGCGTCGTCATGCAGAGCATGGGCACCGCGCTGATGGGCACCGGCGAGGCGGAAGGCGACCAACGGGCGCTCCGGGCCGCCGAAATGGCGATTTCGAATCCGCTGCTCGACGAAGTGTCGATGCGCGACGCCAAGGGGCTGCTGATCTCGATCACCGGCAGTTTCGACATGACCCTTTATGAGGTCGAGGAAGCCGCCTCGCGCGTGCGCCGCGAAGTCGACCCGGAAGCCAATCCGGACATCAACATCATCGTCGGCGCGACCTTCGACCATTCGATCGAGGGGCGCATCCGCGTTTCGGTGGTGGCGACCGGCATCAATGCGGGGCTCCAGCCTCACGTCGCCAAGGCGGGGCCGAAGCGGGCAGGAGCAGCCGCCTGATGGAGCGTGTCGCCGCGCCGGCCCGTCCCGAGCCGGGCAAGCCGCAGGTGCGCGGCAACGACAACCCGCCGGAACCCTGGCAGGGCTCGGGCAATGTCACGATCGAGCCGCGCTCGCCGAAATATCCGGTGAGCGGCGCCGCCGCGGCGACGAGGCAAGGCCCCCGCGCCGCAAGCGCCGCATTTCGAGCCGCAACCGCCTGCCAAGCCGCTGCGGCCGCCGCGCCGTCCGCTGACGGGCAAGGACTTCCCCGAACTCGCCCAGCATGAGGCCGAGATGCAGGGGCAGCGCGATCTCGGCTTGAAGCGCCGGGGCGGGCTGCTCGACTGGGTGACCGGGCGCGGCAAGGGGGGCGAAGACCTTCCGCGTACCGAACGCCCGATGCCGGGTTTTGATTCGGATAATCAAGCGCCCCGTGATCCGCGCGAGAACGGACCGGGGCAATCCGCTGATCCGCGTGATGACGAAGCTCATGACGGCCGCCAACGTGACAATAAAGGCACAGGACGCGGACGGAATGGCGAAGAGCCATTCGAAATCCCGAATTTCTTCAAGCGGCCGCTCAACTAAGGCCGCCTTCGCGCCCGTCGGTCAAATCGTTGATCTGCAATGATTTTCAGCTTCGCCGCCGAAACGCGGCCGGAGCCGTGCAGGTTTGGCCCGAAATGTTCCCATCCAATTCTTACAAATCGTAACAGACTGTAAAAAACCGTGATTTGCGGGCCGGAACGCCGCCGGCTTAAGTTCCAGCGTGGTTACAGCGGCGGTTCGGCGCAATGCACCGGGAGACAATCCCGAAAGCAACAAAAAGCTCAAGGTGCTCGCGCAAAATCGCTGAAATGGATCGGGGGGCGAGGTCGCTGTTAGGGGTAACGGGCCTTGCCATAGGGGAAAGATAACGGCGCAATGAAGACTCATTCGGGGGGATGGCAGACGACGATCGATAGCGATCTTGTTCTGTCCGGAACTGGTGTCCACAGCGGTAATCAAGTTTCTGTCATTCTGCATCCGGCCGAGGCCGGGACTGGCTGGACCTTCCTGGTCAATTGCGGCGGTGGCCGCGTCACCCGCATTCCCGCCGATTTCCGCGCGGTTTCCAACGTAACACTCTGCACGGTTCTGAGCGACAAGAACGGCGCGACGGTCTCGACGGTCGAGCATCTCCTGTCCGCGCTGCGCGGCATGAACATCGATAATGTCGAGATCGAGATCGAAGGCGGCGAGCTGCCGATCATGGATGGAAGCGCCGCCCCTTTCGTCGACGCCATCGATGAAGCCGGCATCCGCGTTCTCGACGAGCCGCGCCGCTGGATCAAGGTGCTGAAGCCGGTCCGCATCGAGGAAGGCAAGTCCAGCGCCGAGCTTCGCCCCTATAGCGGCAGCCGCTTCGACGTCGAGATCGATTTCGAAACCCCCTTCATCGGCCGCCAGCGCCTCGACATCGACCTCACCCCGCAAGTCTTCCGCAAGGAAATCGCCCGCGCCCGTACTTTCGGCTTCATGCGGGACGTGAAGGCCCTCTGGGCCGCCGGACGCGCTCTCGGCTCGTCGCTGGAAAACACCGTGGCCATCGACGAAGACCGTATCCTCAATCCCGAAGGCCTGCGCTTCAAGAACGAATTCGTCCGTCACAAGACCCTGGACGCCATTGGCGACCTCGCTTTGGCCGGCGCGCCGATCCTCGGCGCATATCATTCCGTACGCGGCGGCCATCGCATCAATACGCTTATTCTTAAGGCCCTCTATGAGGACCGTTCCGCCTGGACCGTCGTCGAGACCGAATACAGCTATGTTCGCTCCAAGGGCCATGCGGATGTGGGTGTCGGCCTCGCTCAGCCGGTTTTCGCCGCCGACCGCGGTTAAGTATAGTACGTTCATCCCCTTGACAGCCGCCCGCTTTCCCCAAGAGCGGGCGGTTTCGTTTTGGGGCGTGCATTCCGGAGCGCCGGTGCGGGCTGAGCAAAAAATCACCACATTCAGCATGTTCCGTCTGCTATACGACTCGCGTTAAGGTTTGGCGGCCGGAAGGCATTTCGGCTCGGCGGTGAGCCGGGCATGATCCCGCAAAAGTGGGTACCGGTTTTTGCGGGCAGGTCGTGTTTCAGCATGAGACCGAGCCCCGTTCTAAAGACGTCGGAACGGATCAGGCTCGAAAGCCGTTGGCAGGATTGAGGGGAATAATGAACGTCCGGCATTTCTTGAAAGCGGCTACGCTCGTCCTCGCGATCAGCCCGCTGGCCGCGTGTGCCAGCTCGATATTCGGCGGCGACACCGGCCCGACGATCGAGACCGCGCCCCCGGATGTTCTCTACAAGGACGCCAACACCCAGCTTGACAAGGGCAACTACACCAAGTCGGCTGAAAAGTTCGAGGAGGTCGATCGCCAGCATCCCTACTCGAAGGAAGCCCGCGAATCCATTCTGATGGCCGCCGTCGCGTACCAGAAGGCCGGCAAGGGTCCCGAGGCCGTCGCGGCTGCCCGCCGGTATCTGACGATCCATCCGGGCACCAAGGAAGCTGCCCTCGCCCAGCACATTATCGCCTCGACCTACTATGAGCGCATCAACGATGCGACCCGCGACCAGGGCGACACCAAGAAGGCGCTGGTCGAACTGGAGACGCTGGTCAACCGCTATCCGGACAGCCGCTATGCCGAGGATGCCAAGAAGCGCATGCGCCTGGCCCGCGACGTTCTCGCGGCATCGGAGATGAATATCGGCCGCTGGTACCAGAAGAAGGCCAACTATCTGGCCGCGATAAACCGATTTAAGGTCGTCGTCACCGACTACCAGACGACCGTCCATGTCGAGGAAGCCCTGGCGCGCCTGACCGAATGCTACTACACCCTCGGCATCGTCAACGAAGCGCAGACCGCTGCCGCGGTGCTCGGCCACAACTTCCCCGACAGCAAGTGGTACAAGGACAGCTACTCGCTGCTGGCCTCCAAGGGGCTTGAGCCGCGTGAGGACAGCGGTTCCTGGCTAAGCCGGAATTTGGGCAAGCTGACCAAGACCAGCTCCGCGCAGTAAGGCGCTCCGAGCCGTGGCGGCTCCGGGTCGATTTCCAAGCCAACGTCAATATGCTGAATGATGGGCGTGCGTTGCACCGCCCGTCATGGCAGTCTGTAAGCGCCGCATCGGCCCGAACTTGCGACCGGAGCTGAACTCGCGGCCTGGCAACTCGCGAAAGAGGCTTGCATGAACAAGGTTATGCTCGTCACCGGCGGCAGCCGCGGCATCGGCGCCGCCACCGCAAGGCTCGCGGCGGCAAAGGGTTACGCGGTCTGCATCAGCTATATCAGCAAGGAGGCCGCCGCTCTGAAGGTGGTCGCCGACATCGAGAAGGCCGGCGGCGCCGCGCTCGCGGTTCGCGCCGATGTGGCCCTCGCCGCCGACATTCTGCGCCTGTTCGAAGCGGCGGATGCCGCCTTCGGTCCCCTGACAGCCCTGGTGAACAACGCCGGCATCCTCGAGCCTCACAGCCGCGTCGACCAGATGGACGCCGCGCGGCTGATCCGCGTGCTCACCACCAATGTGGTGGGAAGTTTTCTCTGCGCCCAGCAAGCCGTGCGGCGCATGTCGACCCGGCATGGCGGCGGAGGCGGCGCGATCGTCAACCTGTCCTCGGCGGCGGCGCGCCTCGGCGCTCCCGGCGAATATGTCGATTATGCCGCCTCGAAGGGGGCCATCGACACGTTCACCGTCGGCCTCGCCAAGGAGGTTGCGGGCGAACGGATCAGGGTCAACGCCATACGGCCCGGCCTCATCTACACCGACATTCACGAGAGCGGCGGCGATCCGGGCAGGGTGGACCGGCTTGAAGGCGCTGTGCCGATGAAGCGCGGCGGCACCGCGGATGAGGTCGCAAGCGCCATTCTGTGGCTGCTCTCGGAGGACGCCTCTTACGTGACTGGCGCCTTGCTGGACGTGTCCGGCGGACGCTGACGGTGCGGCCGGGGGAGCGTCACGCTGCCGATGCCGCCTGCTGGGTGTCAGCCGGTATCGGTGGTTCGGGGGCGGCGATCAGGGCCGGCAAGGGTTACGCGTATGTGATGCTGGTGCAGAATATCAACCGCGAGCTCTGCCGGCGGCTCCGCGCCGCCAACGGTCGCGTTGCCGAGCCGGCGGATGCGTCACCCGAGGCGATTGCGGAGATTAGTGCATCGAACCGAAAAGTGTACGCACTTTTCGGATAAATCTGATGCATAAACAAAGACCTAGAGCGCCGTGCGTTAAATAGGAATTGCGATCGCGCCATTCATGTCGTCCCGGACGCCGCGGAGCGGCGAGCCGGGATCCAATCACATGGCCGCAAATTCACTGCCGAAGTTCCAAGTGAATAGGCCCCGGCTCTGACGGCCGGGGCGACGGGATACACAATGCCGCTGATCTCGATTTAAAGTGTGATGCTCTAGATGTGAATTTTCAGGAGGTTGTCCATTCGGTGCTGAGGATGTCAGCTGATGTCGCCAAACGTCACTGATTCTCCGGAGAACCGAATGGACGTGCATGAGAATGCCCGGCTGACGCCGCGCGGTCGAGAGGGAATGGTGCGCGCCGTTGTGGATTATGGCGCCACCAGCGCCGAAGCCGCACGGCGCTTTAATATATCAGCCAAGACGGTGGCGAAATGGGTCCGGCGCTTCCGCGTCGATGGCGTTGCGGGTCTGCGGGACCGCTCATCCCGCCCCCTTTCATCGCCAAGCCAGACAGAGCTTGCCACCTGCGATGCCGTCGAAGCCTTGCGCCGGCAGCGCCGCACACAAGCAGCCATCGCAGCCCAGACAGGCTTGTCGCCGGCCACCGTCAGCCGGATCCTGAAGCGGCGCGGCCTCAGCCTGCTTTCGGCTATCGAGCCCGCCGAGCCGCGACCGCGCTACGAGCGCGCAACGCCGGGCGAGATCATTCATCTGGACATCAAGAAGCTCGGCAGGTTCAACGCCGTCGGACACCGCATTACCGGCAACCGGACCGGCCAGTCCAACCAGCGCTCGGCAGCCGCCGGGCCAGGATGGGAATTCGTCCATGTTGCCATCGACGACCATTCCCGCCTCGCCTTCAGCCAAGTCAGGCCCGACGAAAAGCAAGCCAGCGCCGTCGCATTCCTGGAAGCCGCGGTCCGCCACTACAACAACCTTGGCGTGACGGTTGCTCGCGTCATGACCGACAATGGCAGCTGCTATAAATCACGCAGCTTCCGCGACGCCTGCCAGAGGCTCGCCGTCAGGCACATCCGCACAAAACCCTACACGCCCCAAACCAACGGCAAAGCCGAGCGCTTCATCCAGACCGCCTTGCGCGAATGGGCATACGCAACCGCCTTCAACACCTCAGAACAACGAAGAAGCGAACTGCCAAGATGGCTGCACCGCTACAACTGGCACAGGCCTCATGCTAGTCTCGGCGGAAAGCCGCCAATCAGCAGGCTCACCATCACCGGGAATAACCTCTTGACGCTCCACATCTAGAGCATGATCGGATCAGGTGGATACTCCTCTCGTAATCCCCGCGAAAGCGGGGACCCAGTAAACTATTGATTTCGTTTGAATACTGGGTCCCCGCTTTCGCGGGGATTACGGCTGAGTGTAGGGTGGCGATGCCACCTAAGCCGATCAGGCTCTAGCGTGCGTCCGGCGGGTTGAGAAGAAACCGCGACCAGCGCAATGCTGCGCATAGTTTCGTTTTACGCCGCGAAGAGCCTGAGCTGTCTATGTCTCGGTTGGGCCCAATAGCGGCTGTCGACCCAGCCTCACGCAGAGACCAAGTTCGCCGCGACCGCATCCTCGTCCCATTCCAGTCCGACGCCGGGAACATCCGGGACGTGCAGCAAGCCGCCCTTAATCTCGTAAGGCTTAACTAAGATCGGATCGGCCCAGTCCTGCCATTCAAGCCAGTGCGCGGTCTCGGTCACCCGCATGACGTGAGCTGCCACTTCCGGATAGAGGTGGGTGGACATTGGGACCCCAGCCGCGCCGGCGATGGCCGCCGCTCGAAGCCAGCCGGTGACACCGCCGATGCGCATGAAATCCGGCATGACAAGGTCGCAGGCCTTGTTCTGGAGAGCCTTGTGCAATTCGCGGGGGCCGTAGAAGTTCTCGCCGATCTGGATCGGCGTCTTGAGTTCAGCGGCAAGCTGGGCGTAGCCATCAAGGTTGTCATAGACGATCGGTTCCTCGATCCAGGCGAGGCCATGATCGTCGATCATGTGACAGCGGCGCAGCGCCTCGGCGAGGTTTAGGCCTTGGTTGAAATCCACCATCAGATGCATGTCGTCGCCGACCGTCTTGCGAACCGCGTCCAACGTCTTGAGGTCGTCTGATATGCGGTCGCGCCCGAGCCTCAATTTGAGACCGGTAAAGCCGCCTTCGTCTCTGAGCTCGAGTGCCTCCGATGCGACGGCTTCGGGGTCGTTCAGCCACAATCCGTTGCTGTTGTAGGCTCTGACCGGCCCGACCGAGCCGCCGAGCAGCACGCAAAGCGGCTGGTTCGCCGCTTTTGCGAGCGCGTCCCAGGCCGCCATATCCAACCCAGAGGCGGCGATCATCGACAGGCCTTCATAGCCGACGAAGTGAAGGGACTTGCGCGCCGCGTCAAAGAATTCGAGCGGTGCAACGCGGCGGCCTTTCAACAATTCTCCGAAATCGTGCAGTGCCGGGATGAGATACCGCATCGACTTGACCACATAAGGTTCAAGATAGCTGCGCCCAACGATGCCCTCCTCCGTGATGAGATCGATCAAAATGAGGGGCCATTCGGTTATCGTGGCGATACGAGCAACGACCGGTCGCTTGAGTTTGAGCACGACGGGACGGGCGCTGATACTTCTCAACGTCAGTGGCTCGCGATGCATGTGTAAAACCTCGGTTGCCGGCTCGGATGGTCACTCATCCGCCGCGGACTTGGTGGATCGAGCGTGCGACGGACTGAGGCAATGAAAGGCAAATGTAACGCGCTAGGCATCATTGCGAAAAGTGGTCTTTCCGGTTTTCGCGAAAAATGATGCGAAAACAAGGAATCTAAGCAAGCCATTTGTTGGGCAACCAACAAAACCTGCTCAGGCGACATACGTCGGCAAGGGCGGCCATGAGTGCCACGCTCCGGGGTCAAAACCCGAAAGCGCATCCTCGACGCAGCCTGTCAAATCTTCTGCAGACAGGATATCGCCGAGTGCATTTATGAAATTGCGGCGGCATTTGCGGGATCGGCTCCGTTCCCGCTCATAGCGTTAAGGGATGTTCGCAAGCGCCGCATCTCGGAAAGTTCGCCGCGCCTGCCCCTTTCCGCTCGGGTCACTTGCAGAGCTGCGCCGCCGGTCACCAATAGGGGAAGCGACGCCCGCAACACTGTTTCTCGCAGTTGCGTAAGGTGCGAAGCGGCGTTATGAATTCCTCGAGAAGCTGGGCCGGCGCGTCCGGCTAATTTTCGCTTTTCCGCGAAGGGCAGAGCATGAAGGTTGATGAGGCCACGGTGCGCCACGTCGCCCGTTTGGCGCGCATCAAGGTGAGCGGGCAGGAGGCGGCCAGTCTCCAGCGCGAATTGACGGCTCGGCGAGGTCGATACGTCAGCCGTCGAGCCGACGACGCGTGTCGAGGGCATGGCGCTGCCCATGCGCGCCGAGCAGGTGACCGACGGCGGCAAACCCGAGGCCATGGCCGTACCGCGCCCCTCGCGGAAGACAATTTCTTCGTCGTGCCGAAGGTGGTATCCCTTACCATGCGAATGATCGCCTGAGCGTAGCTCGCGACCGCCCGCCATGTTGGCTCGCCTGTGTTGCCAGCCACTTCCAACCAGAAGTCAGTCGCGTAGACGAATAATAGAGGCAGATCATGGGCAGACGAAACTTGATGATCTGCCTCAAAACTAACCAATCCACTCTCTAGGGAAAAGATGTCATGAGGAAGTTCCTGTTAGCCGTTGCGTTGCTTATGACGCTGCCGATGGCCGCCACCGCCGGCCCGAAAGAAGATGCATTTCAGGTCATTGAACGCTTCAAGAAGGCGTTCGAGTTTGCTGACGTTCCCGGTGTCGTCGCACTGTTCGCACCCGATGCGGTCTTCCTCGGCACCGTCAGTCCGAAGCTTATCACCGCGACTGCGGATATTGACGCCTATTTCCAGGGCATCAAAGTCGATACACCGCGAAGCATCGTTCTCGGCCAATACGAGACGCTCGTGCTCTCCGACAGCGCCGTGGTGTTTGCCGGCCTGGACACCTTTTCCAGCACTAAAGAAGGAAAGACGATCGAACGCCCGGCACGGTTCACCTTCGTGGTGACGAAGGGACCAAACGGCTGGCGCATTGGCCATTTCCACTCTTCGTGGCTGCCGGGCCAATAAGCCTGAACTGAATGCGGCCTCCGAGCGGTGCGGAGACTAGTCCGGTGGGCGGCTGTTTGGTGGTTGTTGGTGGAGAGCGCTCTCCTGCGGCGATTTACTTCAGGCACCTTTCGGGTGGGGCTCACCCTTCCACCCAGTTGCGTCGCAACCGAAGCGGCGCTATGAATTTGCAGCAAGGGGGCCGGACCCGCGTCCGGCCGCATTTCGCAATTTTCCGCGAAGGGCAGAGCATGAAGGTTGATGAGGCCACGGTGCGCCACGTCGCCCGTTTGGCGCGCATCAAGGTGAGCGGGCAGGAGGCGGCCAGTCTCCAGCGCGAATTGACGGCGATCCTGGAATGGGTCGAGCAGCTCGGCGAGGTCGATACGATCGGCGGTCGAGCCGATGACGCGCGTCGAAAGCATGGCGCTGCCGATGCGCGGCGACACGGTAACCGACGGCGGCATCGCCGAGGCGGTCGTCGCGCAATGCGCCGCTCTCCGAGGACAATTTCTTCGTCGTGCCGAAGGTGGTGGAGTAGGCCATGAGCGAACTGACCGGCCTGACCATCGCCGAAGCGCGGGACGCCTTGCGCAAGAAAGACATCTCCGCGCGCGAGCTGACCGAGGCGCATCTCGCCGCCATCGACGCCGCCAATGGCGCGCTCAACGCCTTCCTGTTCGCGACGCCGGACAAGGCGCTGGACATGGCCAAGGCGTCGGATGCGCGGCTGGCCAAGGGCAAGGGCCTGCCGCTCGACGGCATCCCGCTCGGCGTCAAGGATCTGTTCTGCACGCGCGATGTGCGCACCACCGCCGGTTCCGCCGTGCTCGACGATTTCAAGCCGGCCTACGAGTCGACCGTCACGCAGAATCTGTGGGACGCGGGCGCGGTGATGCTCGGCAAGCTCAATATGGACGAGTTCGCCATGGGCTCGTCCAACGAAACCAGCCATTTCGGGCCGGTGGTCAATCCCTGGCGGTCGCGCGGCAGCGCGAAGCCGCTGGTGCCGGGCGGCTCGTCGGGCGGCTCGGCTTCGGCGGTCGCGGCGCGCATCGCCATGGGGGCGACGGCTTCCGATACGGGCGGCTCGATCCGCCAGCCGGCCGCCTTCACCGGCACCGTCGGCATCAAGCCGACCTATGGCCGCTGCTCGCGCTGGGGCATGGTGGCGTTCGCCTCCTCGCTCGACCAGGCCGGGCCGATCACCCGCTCGGTCCGCGACGCGGCGATCCTGCTGCGTCAGATGGCCAGCCACGACCCGAAGGACTCCACCAGCTCCGACCGAGGTGCCCGATTTCGAGGCGGGGCTGCGGCAAATCGGTGAAGGGCCTGCGGATCGGCATCCCGAAGGAGTACCGCATCGACGGCATGTCCGCCGAGGTCGAGGCGCTCTGGAGCCAAGGCATCGACTGGTTCAAGGCGGCCGGCGCCGAAATTCGCGAGATCAGCCTGCCGCATACCAAATATGCGCTGCCCGCCTATTACATCGTCGCCCCCGCCGAGGCGTCGTCGAACCTCGCCCGCTATGACGGCGTGCGCTACGGCCTGCGCGTCAATGGCCGCGACATCACCGACATGTATGAGGAGACCCGCTCGCACGGCTTCGGCGCGGAGGTGAAGCGGCGCATCCTGATCGGCACCTATGTGCTGTCGGCGGGCTATTACGACGCCTATTACATCAAGGCGCAGAAGGTGCGCACGCTGATCCGCCGGGATTTCGAGGATGCCTTCGAGGAGGTGGACGCCATTCTGACGCCCTCGACGCCCTCGGCCGCCTTCGGCATCGGCGAGAAGAGCGGCGACCCGATCGAGATGTATCTGAACGACATCTTCACCGTCACCGTGAACATGGCCGGCCTGCCCGGCATCTCGGTGCCCGCCGGCTTCTCCAAGGAGGGCCTGCCGCTCGGCCTGCAGATCATCGGGCGGCCCTTCGACGAGGAGACCGTGCTGCGCGCCGGGCAGATCATCGAGGACGCCGCCGGACCTTCGCCGCGGCCGCAGGCATGGTGGCATGGCGAAGCCGAAAGCGCCCCCGCCCCGCCAAAAAGACGAAGCCGCGGAAATCCGCGAAACCGTCGAAAAAAGCGTCCCTGCTAGGGGTCAAGCCGATGTCCGTGCGTCCGCCCGCCGACTGCGAAAACATGGAACAGGTCCGCGCCGAGATCGACCGGCTCGACCTTGCGATCCTCGACCTGGTGGCGGACGCTTCGGCTATGTCGACCGCGCCTGGCAGCTCAAGACGCGGCGCGAGGAAGCGTCGTGCCGTGGCGCATCCGCAGGTGATCGACCGCGTCCGCGCCCGCGCCCAGGAAAGCGGCGTGCCGCCGGAACTCGCCGAGGCGCTGTGGCGGCAGATGATCGGCTGGTTCATCCAATATGAGGAAGAAAAGCTGTCGAAGGCAGCTCGCCCGGCGGGGGTGGCTGAGGCGGATCGGAGTGAGACAGGACGCCCCAATACGTCATCCCCGCGCAAGCGGGGATCCAGTACACCGCGAGTAAATTCCGGTATCACTGGATCCCCGCCTGCGCGGGGATGACAGGCTGGGCGAGACGGTGATTTCCGGCAAAAGCCGGGGGACCGCAAGGTAAGCGGCAACGCGAAGTTTTCGCTTGTCAGGTAATATTTTATAAGTTCATGGTGGCATGGCCGCAGCAGATTTGAGCCGAGACAGGGCAGCCATTTGGCAAGAAGTCCCGCGTTCGAGTTTTTCCAAATTTATGACGTTCGAGATGTGAGGGGCGGCGCTTTCCGGAGGCCACGGGGTATGGCTGGGAAGCGGCAGGGTATAAGGCACGAGGCTCGCGGCCATGACGGCAGAAACCAGACAGCACAATCTGATCGACGGCGCGACCAGCTCCTGGGAAGTGGTGATCGGCCTGGAAGTCCACGCCCAGGTCTCCTCCAACGCCAAGCTGTTCTCCGGCGCCTCGACCGAATTCGGCGGCGCGCCCAACGCCCAGGTCTCGCTGGTGGACGCGGCGATGCCCGGCATGCTCCCCGTCATCAACGAGGAATGCGTGCGCCAGGCGATCCGCACCGGCTTCGGCCTGAAGGCGCAGATCAACCTCTATTCCGTCTTCGACCGGAAGAACTACTTCTATCCCGACCTGCCGCAGGGCTATCAGATCTCGCAGTATAAGGACCCGATCGTCGGCGAGGGCGTGGTGCTGCTCGACATGAAGGACGGCTACCACCGTCGAGGTCGGCATCGAGCGCGTGCATCTGGAGCAGGACGCCGGCAAGAGCCTGCACGACCAGCATCCGGACTATACCTATGTCGACCTGAACCGCGCCGGCATCGCGCTGATGGAGATCGTCTCGCGCCCCGACATGCGCTCCTCCGAGGAGGCGCGCACCTATGTCACCAAGCTGCGCTCCATCCTGCGCTATCTGGGCACCTGCGACGGCAATATGGAGCAGGGCAGCCTGCGCGCCGACGTGAACGTGTCGGTGCAGGAAGCCCGGCGACCCGCTCGGCACGCGCTGCGAGATCAAGAACGTCAACTCCATCCGCTTCATCGGGCAGGCCATCGAAGTCGAGGCGCGCCGCCAGATCGAGATTCTGGAGGAGGGCGGCAAGATCGACCAGGAGACGCGCCTGTTCGACCCCAAGACCGGGCGAGACCCGCTCGATGCGCTCCAAGGAAGAGGCGCACGATTACCGCTATTTCCCCGATCCCGATCTGTTGCCGCTCGAGTTGACGCAGGACTGGGTCGACGGATCGCGCCGCGCTGCCGGAGCTGCCGGACGCGAAGAAGACGCGCTTCATCGAGGCGTACGGCCTGTCGGCCTATGACGCGGGCGTGCTGGTCGCCGACAAGGAGAGCGCCGACTATTTCGAGACGGTCGCCGCGGGCCGCGACGCCAAGCTCGCCGCCAATTGGGTGATCGGCGAATTGTTCGGCGCGCTGAACCGGGCGGGCATGGGCATCGCGGATAGCCGGTGACGCGCGGCGCATCTGGGCGAGCTGATCGACCTGATCACCGGCGGCGTCATCTCCGGCCGCATCGCCAAGGACGTGTTCGGGAAAATGGTGGAGACCGGCGAGGCGCCGGGCGAGATCGTCGAGAGCGCGGGTCTGCGTCAGGTCACCGACACCGGCGCGATCGAAAAGGCCGTCGACGATCTGATCGCCGCGAACCCCGACCAGGTGGAGCAGGTGCGGCGAAGCCGAAAGCGCTCGGCTGGTTCGTCGGCCAGGTGATGAAGGCCACCGG
>CAVSXH010000018.1:0-496715 GCA_963731855.1 uncultured Alphaproteobacteria bacterium
GGCCTCGCCTCGGCGGTTTGGTAGGCCGGATGCCACGACAGGGCCCGGCGTTCGAGAGCGCGCGTCAGCACATCGGCGAGCTTGCCGAGCAGCGCGTAGACGATGATGCCGAGCAGCACGACATCGGTCTGCAGGAATTCGCGCGCATTCATGGTCATGTAGCCGATGCCGGAGGAGGCCGAGATCGTCTCGGCGACGATCAGCGTCAGCCACATGATGCCGAGCGAGAAGCGCAAGCCCACCAGGATCGAAGGCAAGGCGCCGGGCAGGATCACGCGCCAGAACAGCGCCAGCGACAGGCCGTAGACCCTCGCCATCTCGATCAGGCCGCGGTCGACAGTACGGATGCCGTGAAAGGTGTTGAGATAGATCGGGAAGGCGACGCCGATCGCGACCAGGAAGATTTTCGCCGTCTCGCCGATGCCGAACCACAGGATGACCAGCGGAATGATCGCCAGATGCGGCACGTTGCGCAGCATCTGCATCGATGAGTCGAACAGCGTCTCCGCGGGCCGCGAGATGCCGTTAAGGACGCCGAGCAGGAAGCCGATGGCGCCGCCGATCAGCAGACCCTCGAGGGCGCGGCCCGCGCTGATCGCCATGTGATGGAAGAGCACGCCGGTCTTGGCATTCTCCCAGAAGGCGACCGCGACCGCGCTGGGTGCGGGCAGCAGGCGCGGCGTCATGAGGCCCATTGCGCCGCCGCTCTCCCATAGGATGAGCACCGCACCGGGAATGCCCATGGCGCAAAGGCGCGGCCCGAGCCCCGTAAGGCGGTCCCCACGCTCATGATTGCGCCCTCGCCTTTTCCTCCGGGCGGTATTCGTTGGCGATGGTCTCGCCGAACGGGCCGGTATTGACCGCCAGGGCGGCGCGCGCGGCTTACCATGCGCCAGCGGCAGAAGCGGGAACACCAGCTCGGCGAAGCGGTAGGCTTCCTCCAGATGCGGGTAGCCCGACAGGATGAACGTATCGATGCCCAGCGCCATATATTCCTTCATGCGCGCCGCGACGGTCTCCGGATCGCCGACCAGCGCCGTGCCCGCGCCGCCGCGCACCAGGCCGACGCCGGCCCACAGGTTCGGGCTGATTTCGAGCTTGTCGCGCCGTCCGCCATGCAGGGCCTGCATCCGCTGCTGCCCGACCGAATCCATGCGATCGAATATAGACTGCGCCTGTTTGATCGTGTCGTCGTCCAGATGCTTGAGCAGATCGTCGGCCGCCGCCCACGCCTCGGCGTTCGTCTCGCGCACGATGACATGCAGGCGGATGCCGTAGCTGAGCACCCGGCCCTTCGCCTTCGCCGCCGCTTCGGCCGCCGCCAGCTTCTCGGCGACCTGGGCGGGCGGCTCGCCCCAGGTCAGATATTTGTCGATGGTTTCGGCCGCCACATCCATCCCCGCGCCGGAGGAGCCGCCGAAATACAGCGGCGGATGCGGGCGCCTGCACCGGCTTGAACAGCAGCCGCCCATCCTCGATCTGGATGTGCTTGCCGGTGAAATTCACTGTCTCGCCGGCGAGCAGCGCCTTGTACACGTTCAGGAATTCGCGGGTGACGGCATATCGCTCATCATGCGGCAGGAAGATGCCGTCGCCCTTGTTCTCGACGGGATCGCCGCCGGTGACGACGTTGATCAGCAGCCGACCCTCGGAAATCCGGTCGAGGGTCGCCGTCATCCGCGCCGCGACGGCCGGAGACTGAAGCCCCGGCCGGACGGCGACAAGATAGCGAAGCTGGCTGGTCAGGGGCGCCAGGGAGGAGGCCACCACCCAACTGTCTTCGCAGGAGCGGCCGGTCGGCAGCAGGACGCCGAAATAGCCGAGGTCGTCGGCAGCCTGCGCGATCTGCCTGAGATAGTTGAAGCTGACGTCGCGCCCGCCGAGCGATGTGCCCAGATATCGACCATCGCCATGCGTCGGGAGAAACCAGAGGACATTCGCTTCGCGCGCTGCCGGTATGGTCATCAGGACCCTGCCTTCCAGATTGCTTCGGAGACGGTGATCTTCTTCGGCAAGAGGCCGAGGGCGTGGAAGGTGTCGGCGATGTCCTGCTGCGCCGCGACCACCTCGCGGCTGATCGGCCTGATGCCGTAGGACTGGCGCGCCAAGGCCAGTTCGACCACTGGAGCAGGGATACCGGTCGAAGCGCTCAACTGCGCGGCGGCGCCTTTGGGGTCGCCTTGCACCCATTTGTCGACGTCGCTGAGCTCGGCGATCAGCGCATCGACGATCTTTGGATTGGCTTCGGCGAAAGCCTTGGACGACAGATAGAACTGGTAGTTCGATACCACCCCCTGCCCATCGGCAAGCGCGCGCGCGCCGGTCGCGACTTCGGCGGCGGCCTGGAACGGATCCCAGATCGCCCAGGCATCCACCGCGCCCTTTTCGAAGGCGGCGCGGGCATCGGCCGGCGCGAGGAAGGTGGGCTCGATCTCAGAATATTTGACGCCGGCTTTTTCGAGCACTTTCACAAGCAGATAGTGAACGTTCGACCCCTTGTTCAGCGCCACCTTCTTGCCCTTGAGATCGGCAACGGTTTTGATCGGGCTTTCCTTGGGCACGAGGATCGCCTCGCCCCGGGGCGCTGGCGGCTCATGCGCGACATAGACGAGCGGCGCGCCGGCGGCCTGGGCAAAGATTGGCGGCGCTTCACCAGCATTGCCGAAATCGATCGCGCCGACATTGACGGCTTCGAGAAGCTGCGGCCCGGCGGGAAACTCCGTCCACGTAACCTTGAAGCCGAGCGGCTCCAGCTTCTTCTCCAGCGAGCCCTTGCTTTGAGCAGGATCAGCTTGCCGTATTTCTGGATGCCGATCCGGACCGTCTTGTCCTGCGCCAACACGGGAGCGGAGATGCCGGAAGCGACACCCGCAAGCGCGAGCGCCCCGGCAAGGCCCTTCAGGAATGTGTTCATAAAGGCTCCTTTCTGGTTCGAAACGACTGCTCTGGAATTGCGCGTCCGCGCCCAGATCGCGTCGCGCACGAGGATGGGTTCGGGATCAGTCCGAGCTTGTGGAGCGGTCGGCCGAGAGCTATTGCCTCGGCCCGAAAGTGTAGGCAGTGCTGTCGCGGCGGCGAACGAAGAATATCGTATAAGCTTATTCCGGCGAGACTTGCTCAGCCGCACCGACAAGTCGAGATCGCCAATCAGTGGGAAAGAGAGCAAGAGGGGAACTTACAACGCGGGCTGCTTTGCTTATCTGATTTAATTGGTGGTCAGGGCCGCATCATCGCGCAATGCTGTCGATGCTGGACATCTGACATGTCCGCCGCGGTGATTTTGTAAGAGCCACTTTGCGCCGCGAAACCAAACGCTAAGGTGCCACGAACTTCGTGGTCTCCGCACTGATGAGGAGAACCGTATGAAACCCGTCGCGCATTCGACACCGCCTGCGCTCGCCATGTCCTCCATCGGCAGATGTTGACGCCCGGCGTTTCCAGGTCGCAAGCCACAGATGAGAATCAGCATATCAGGTGCCAGTTTGCTGGCGAGGTGACGCTATGTCTGAAGGATACTCGATTGAAGTCGCCGACGAACTGGTCGGCATCGTAGTGCGGGGCGAGGACGAACGTGTCTTCCGCTTCCACTCCGCCGTGAAGGAATACAAAGCTCTGGACGGCCACAGATTTGCCAGGCCGGAAGCCGCCGAGCGGGCGGCCCGCGAGCATGCCGCGCATCGCGGGCTCAGAGCCTCCTGATCGCGGTCGACACGATCCCACGAGCCTGGGCCGGTTTGCCGTGTGCGGACCGGCCCTTTTTTTGGCCCGCATGCCGCGAGGTGCCGCCGTTCACAAGCTTTCCAAGTTTTCTTCGTTCGCATGCCAGGCGGCACGGCGACACCGTCCTCTTGTCTGCATAGGTAAATGTGATCGGCGCACTTGCTTGCACGACGATCCATAGCCGCCAGTCGGCTCTACGAGCTTGGCACAGGCTCGATGACACGAACTGCAGGGGTTGGCTTTTCCTGCAAGGCGGTGCCTTCACAATAGGCGCGCCCGCGCCGCTTCACCTTCCTGCCGCCCATCCTCGCATGGACCTTCGTAAAAAGCGCCGGCCGAACATTTGCGACGTCAAGGGTGCAAAGCGATGCTCCGAGCCCCAGTCGCAAAAATCTTGATATGCAACGTCAGCCTGAATGCTCCCGGTGCTGACAATATCAAGCCGCGCCAATGCCCAGCGAGAGACAAGATCGTCTGGTGTTCCTGTCACCTTCGGTGCTCGTATGCCTTACAAATTGCTGAGTAGCATTGCCGAGGTCGTGCGCCGACTCAGGATGGTGATGCGAAAGCTGCGACCCTGCTTGACCTATTGCAGGCAGAATTTTTCCAATCTCTATGATCGCGCTTGGAACGTTGCTCTGTCGGCACTCAGATGCTGTTCGCGGTCGCGATGATCCGATGCCGTTATGCCGAAGCCGGCTTCATGTGAGGCACACGCTAGCCATCAGATCCGCCGCTGAGCAAGGAGATCCTGCGCCGCCTTGAAGGCGCCCGGCGCGCCGGCAAGCATGGGGCCGCCGTTCTGCAGACGATCTGCACCGCCGAAAGTAAAGACACCACCGGCTTCGCTCACCATTACGAGGCCGGCAAAGCAATCCCAGGACTTGATGTGCGCGTCATAATAGCCCACGAGCCGACCGCCCGCGACATAGGCGGTCATTAGCGCACCGGAGCCGTTATGAAAGGCGATGCTGCCTGACTGCATCAATCGGGTGACGAAGCCGCCTGTCTCGGCGGGATCGCATCTGAGGCTGCCACCGAAGGCGAACATGCCGCTGGTCAGATCCGCCTCCGGATTGATCCGCAGTGGCATGCCGTTCACCGTCGCTCCGCGTCCGCGCGCCGCCACCCAGGTCTCGCGGTGGCACGGCGCTTCGATGGCACCGATCACGGGCTCACTATCGACGGCGACCGCGATGGAAACGCACCAGTCGGCTAGGCCGGCTAGGAAGGGCGTAGTGCCGTCGATCGGATCGATCACCCATGAGAAGGGTGAGCGGCCTTGGGTGCTGCCATGCTCCTCGCCAAGCAGCGCGTCCTCTGGAAATTCCGCGAGGATAGCATCGCGGATCAGCGTCTCCACGGCTCGGTCTGCTTCGGAGACGCGGTCCTGCGCTCCCTTGTGCGAGATTTCGAGCTGATTACGGGCCAGGAAATAGCCGAGCGCTTTTTTGCCGGCCTCTCTGGCGATCCGCGTCGCGGCGTCAAGGCGCGCGCCGATGTCGACTTCATTAATCGCAACCATCTGCGGCGCTCCTTGGATCTTGGGTCATTCTTTATGCCTTGCGGGCAGAGGAAGCTGAAGCTGTTGCACATAATACAGTTAGAAAATTCAAATTACATATGTTGACCAACAGCAAATGCATTTGTACACTATCACCATTCGCCGATATGCAAGGACGTGCGCGTGAGCGAAGCCCTGTACATTCATGGGGCCCGGGATGCCCGGGTCGCGCCGTTCGATCTCGTCGAGGGCAAGCCCGATGAAGTGCTCCTCGATGTGGCGGCTGTCGGCCTTTGCGGTAGCGACTTGCATTACTACAAGGATGGCGGAATTGGCGCGGCGCTGATTAACGAGCCTTTCATTCCGGGACACGAGTTCGGCGGGTATCTCACCGAGGATCTGGACGAGCTGGGGCTTGCTCGCGGCAGTCTCGTCGCCGTCGATCCGAATAGGGCCTGTGGCCACTGCGAGTGGTGCCACGAGGGCTATCCCAATCTCTGCCCCAATGTCGAATTCATCGGCGCGCCGCCCTTCAATGGCGCAATGACCTCAAAGATCTGGGTGCCGAAATCGCAGGTAGTGCCGCTGCCGGCGAGCTTCGATCCGCTGAAGGCGGTGATGCTGGAGCCGTTGGGGGTCGCAATTCACGCCGTCGATCTGGCAAAGCCCCGACTGCTGGAACGCATCGCCGTCATCGGCTGCGGGCCAATTGGCCTGTTGCTGATTGAGGTGTTGAAGGCTGCTGGCGCAGGTGAAATCCTCGCGGTCGACCCCCTGTCACATCGCCGGGCGACGGCGGAAAACCTCGGCGCCACGAAGTAGGCAATTCGGTCGCCGAGATTGTGGAATGGTCCTCCGGCGGCTGCCCGCTGGTGCTGGAGGCGACCAATTCTCCCGATGGATTTCGCGACGCAATTACCGCAGCCCGTATTGGTGCGCGCATTGTGCTTGTCGGCATCCCCGACGGTAATGTCTATCACCTGAACGCCGCAGATGCGCGGCGGCGCGGGCTGAAGATCAAATTCGCCCGACGCATGGGCGAGGTCTATCCGCGGGCGATCGGGCTCGTGGAGGAAGGCAGGGTCGATGTGGTCTCGATGGTCAGCCATCGCATCGGCCTGGGTGAGACGCCAGCGTGTTCCAGGCACTCGCCGACAACGCACCTGGCTACAACAAGGTGCTGATCTATCCGAACGGCGGTTGAGTACGCCGCCTTTGGCACATGGAGGAGACATGAAAAAAATACTTCGAACGATGCTTGGCGCATTCGCCATTGCAACAAGCATACTCGGACTCGGCATGGCGCCGGCCCATGCGGAATGGGCCATCGCGAAGGCCGCCGCTCCCTTTAAGGGGCAGCAGATCAACGTGATCTTCCTCGATCGCCCCGGCTATCGCGCGATCATCAAGCTGCTGCCGGAGTTCGAGAAGAAGACCGGAATCAAGGTCAATTACGAGATCGTCCCTTACGAGAACACCCGCGAGAAGCAGGTGCTCAACTTTAATGCCAAGGGCGATCTGACGATGGCGCTGGTCGATCTGGTCTGGATCGGCGAGTTCGCGGAGAACAAGTGGATCGAGCCGATCGAGAAGTTCACAAAGGACGCCTCGATCACCGACCCGAACCTAAACCTGAAGGGTTTCTTCCCGCTGCTGCTCGACGCGTTCGGCTCGTGGGGCGGCAAAGTCTACGGGCTGCCCTTCGACAATTACTCCGGGCTCCTGTTTTACAACCAGTGCCAGCTGAAGGAGGCAGGCTTCGACAAGCCGCCGGCGACGTGGGACGAGCTGAGGACGTCTATGCGCCGAAGCTCACCAAGCCGGACAAGAAGCAATATGGCTTTGCGCTGCAGTCGCTGCGCGGCGAGACCCAGTCCTGCGACAGCTTCATGCGCGTGCTGTGGCCGTTCGGCGGTTCGCTGCTCGACAAGGATTTCAAGTCGAACCTGTTCTCGCCGGAGAGCCAGGCCGGGCTGAAGTTCCGCCAGGAACTGATGAAATTCATGCCGCCCGGCGTCGTGTCCTATGATCATTCCGAAGCGGTGAACGCGCTCGCCCAAGGCCAAGTCTCGATGATCACTGAGTGGTCGGCCTTCTACGGCACGCTGACCGATCCCAAGACCTCAAAGCTCGGCGACTGCCTGGCCGTTGCTCCGGAACCGGCGGGACCGGCCGGCCGACTGCCGGCGCTCGGCGGCTTCTCGCTTGCGGTCGCCTCGCAGGCTACGGAGGCGCAGAAGAAGGCATCCTGGATCTTCATCCAGTGGGCAACCTCCGAAGAGATCGCCCGCGCCTATGTCGAAGCGGGCGGCGTTTCCGGCCGCACGTCCATCTACGAGCAGCCCGACATCAAGGCGAAGTACAAGTTCGTCGAGCCGATGGTGGCATCCTGGCAGAAGGGCGTGCCGGAGTTCCGGCCTCGCTTCCCGGCTTGGCCTGCAATCTCCGAGATAGTCGCTGAGTGGGGCACGCAAGATGATGCTCGGCGAGGTCTCGACGGAAGAGGGCGCCAAGCAGATCAGCACGCGCATGGAAGATATCCTCAAGAAGGAAGGTTACTACGACGGCAAGAAGGCGCTGCGCCAGTAGGTCCTTGCTCGATCAGCCGAGAGCTCCAGCCGGCTGGTGCCCCTTCGGCGCGGGCCGGATATGCTGGCCGCGACGAGGAGCTCGCCGATGAGCAGCCTCTACCTCGCAAGCCCTCGACGATCTTACGGGCGTCTTCGACCGGATCGACAAGTCTGCCGTCGACGCGCGCGGTGGAGGAGATCGTGGAGGCCGAAATCGCATCGCCCTTTACGGCGTGGGTCGAGAGGGGCTGCAGATCAAGGGGCTCGCGATGCGCCTGTTCCACCTCGGCCGCGATGTCGCAATGGTCGGCGACATGACAACTCCTCATCTCGGCGCGGGCGATCTTCTCATCGTCTCGGCGGGGCCGGGGTGTTCTCGACGGTCGAGGCACTGATGGGCGTTGCCCGCAAGGGACGGCGCACGAACGCTATCTGGTGACCGCCGCAGCAAAATGGCGCCTGCGCCAGGAGGCGCTGATCGTCGTGCTGCCGTCCCAGCGCAGACGATGGCCGACGACAGGCGGCCCTCGTTTCGGTGCTGCCCATGGGCTCGCTCTATCGAAGGGGCGCAGTATATCCTGTTCGAGGTGATGATCCTCATGCTGCGTGAGCGACTGGGTATCACGCCGGAGGCATGCGCGCCACCACACAAATCTCGGAATGAGCGGATGAGCGCGACCACGACAGCGCCCGGCAACAGCGCGACCCCCGCGAAGCGTGCGACCGCAGCGCAGTCATCATCTCGGCTATGCCCGCTGGACGCCTTTCTGGTTCCTGGCGCCGGCCGTGCTGGCGCTGTTCGCCATCGGCATCTATCCGACGATATTCGCGCTGGTGACGTCGTTCCGCCGCTACAACATCACCCGGCGAGCCGACATGCTCGACGGCTTCCCGTTTGTTGGGCTTCGACAACTACTTGAGCGTCCTTTCCGACCAGACATTCTGGGATAGCCTCCTGCTCACCGGCGCGTTCTATCTCACGGTCGTGCCAATCCAGATTGCTCTCGGTATCTGGCATCGCGCTGATGCTACACCGGCCCGGCTGGGGTTTGCTGCGGACACTCACCCGTGTGTCGCTCGTGGTGCCGCTGGCGACCACTTATGCCGTGGTCGGCCTGATCGGACGGCTGATCTTCAACCGCGATTTCGGCGTCGCCAACCAGTTCATGGGATGGCTCGGCATCGCCTCCTCGGACTGGCTTGGCAACCACACGGGCGCTTTCACCGCGATTGTCCTGATGGACATCTGGCAGTGGACGCCGTTCGTCGCTCTGATCTTTCTGGCCGGCCTGTCCATGGTGCCGTGGACATAGAGGAGGCCGCCCGGCTGGAGACGAAGAGCCATTGGGCGCTGCTGCGATATGTGCAGCTCCCCTACCTGCTGCCGGGCCTGACGGCCGTTCTGATCCTGCGCTCGGCCGATGTGCTGAAGCTGTTCGACATGGTGTTCGTCATGACGCGCGGCGGTCCGGGCTCGGCGACCGACCTCGTCTCCGTCTACGTGCAGCGCGTGGGCTTCAAGGTGTTCGACCTGGGGCTGGCATCGGCGCAGGCGATCCTGATGCTGGTCCTGACCATCGTGCTCAGCCGCATCTACATCCGCATATTCTACCGGGAGATCGAGTGATGAACGGTGGCTCGCTCGGCTCGCTGTTTCACGCCTTCGGCCTGCTGGTGGTGCTGGCTTTCGCGCTGTTCCCGTTCTACTGGATGGTCTCGTCCAGCCTTAAGGATCAGACCGACCTGCTGGCCTCGCCGCCGGTCTGGCTATTCACGCCGACGCTCGCCAACTATCAGGCGATCTTCGCTGACCAGAACGTCACCAACGCGATCATAAACTCGCTGATCGTCGCCTCGGCAACGACCGTGCTCTCGGTGATCCTGGGCACACCCGCTGCCTATGCGCTCGCCCGCTTCGAGTTCCGCGGCAAGGCGGACCTCTGGTTCTGGTTCATCTCCAACCGCATGGTCAGCCCGATCGTGCTGGCGCTGCCGGTCTACATGCTGTCGCGGCAGATCGGACTGCTCAACACCTATTGGGTGCTGATCCTGGTCTATCTCACATTTTGTCTACCGATCGTCGTGTGGATCTGCACGGACCAGTTCCGCTCTATCCCGCGCGATCTCGAACAGTCGGCGCGACTGGAGGGCGCCACCCAGTTTGACATCTTCTGGCGCATCTACCTGCCGCTCGGCATTCCCGGCGTCGCGGTGTCAGCGATCTTCGCCTTCATCTTCTCCTGGAACGAGTTGCTCTATGCCTTGGTGCTGATCACCAGCCAGGGGCTGAAGACCGCGCCCGTCATCGCCACCAACTTCATGTCGGGTTATGAGCTGCCTTGGGGGAAGATCATGGCGACCGGTACGCTCATTGTGCTGCCGGTGACAGTCTTCGCACTAGTGGTCAGCCGGCATATGGTACGTGGCCTCACGATGGGCGCTACCAAATGACCGCCATTCCGCTCGGGATCAATCTGTCATTCTGCGTCAAGCGCTGGGTGACGCCCGCGCTCTGGACGCGGGTCGTGCGCGAGCGGCTCGACCTGGATCTCGTGCAGTTCAGTTTCGACCTCGTCGATCCGACATGGCCGGACGATCTGCTTGCCGATGTCGCCGCCGACATCCGCCAGCACGCGGCCGGGCAAGGCATCGCCGTGCACAGCGCCTTCATCGGGCTGGCGCATTACACCTTTAATCAGATGCTGCATCCGGAGCCGCGTGTGCGCGATGTTGCGGAGGATTGGTTGAAGCAGGCTATCGTTTCGCTGCCTCGGCCGGCATGACCCGCGTCGGCGGCCCTCTCGGCGCGGTCGCCTCGCGTGTTGACGGCCGAGAGCCGGAAAGTCTTTCCGATGGTGACTACGCCGATCTCATCGCGCGCATGCTTAGGCTTGGCGAGGCGGCTAGCGAGGAGGGCATCACAGAGCTGTTCGTCGAGCCAACGCCGATGCGCCGCGAGTGGCCCTGGACGCCCGCCCAGGCTGTTCGCATGGCCGAGGATGTTGCCGGCTCGCGCGTTCCATGGAATTTCTGCCTCGACTGGGGCCATGGTACCTTTGAGCCGCTCTATGGCCGCTACCGTGCGCGAATGGACGACTGGTACGAGGCGCTGGGTCAGCGCATTGGCGCGATCCACATCCAGCAAACCGACTTCCAATATGACCGGCATTGGGACTTCACCGAACAGGGCCGGGTGGACGCGCGCGAGGTGGCCAGCCTGCAGCGCAAAACCAGGCTTGAAGACCGGCCGGTTTTCCTTGAGGTTTTCTATCCCTTCGAACGCGACGACGCCTCTATCCTCGATGCAGTAAACCGTTCGATTAGCCTGCTGAAACCCGCATTTGCCTGAGGCCGGCCCGCGTGAACGAAACTGTCCCCAAGCCCCTGACATCGACCACTGACCTCGCGCAGGACTGGAGCGAGGCGCAGCTCCAGACCCGCGCAGCGTGGTACTATTATGTCGCCGGACTGACACAGCAGGAGATTGCCGATCGCCTCGGCCTCACGCGCCTGCGTGTCAACAAGATCGTAGGACAGGCACGCGCCGACGGCCTTGTGCGGATCGAGATCCAGATGCCTTTCGCCTCCTGCGTGGCGCTGGAGGACAGGCTCAAGGCCCGCTTCGCTCTGGACGAAGTCTCTGTCGTGCCAAGCGTCCCAGACGCTGACACGCAGCAGCAAGTCATCGGCGAGGCGGCGGGCATGATGCTGGAGCCGCTGCTCAAGGATGGCATCGGGCTGGGCGTTGGCTGGGGCCGCACCCTGCGCGAGGCCGCCCGGCGCATGCGCTCCCACCGCTATCCCTCGAGCTGGGTCACTTCGCTGATGGGGGGGCTGACGCGGGGCTCAGGCACCAACACTTTCGAGGTTGCGACCGAATTCGCCCGCCTCCTGGGTGCCGAATGCTATTATGTCGCCGCGCCTATCTATTGCCCATCGGTGGAGAGCCGCTCGACGCTTCTGACCCATTACGGCCTCGCTGACGTCATGCGGCGCGCGCGGGAAGCCAATATCGCGCTCCTCTCCTGCGGCGACCTTTCAAACCGCTCGTTGCTTGCCAGCACGCATATTGTCGCCGAAAGCCTTGATGAGCTGCGCGCCGCAGGTGCTATCGGCGACATCCTTGGCACTTTCCTCGATGAGTACGGCCGTCCGATCGATCACCCTCTGAATCAGCGGGTGATGGCGCTGAACCCAGCGGAGCTGAAGGCCTATCCCATCTCGATCCTGGCGTCCGGTGGACTGGGAAAACTGCACGGTGATTCGAGGGATCCTCAACGCCCGCTATATCCGCCGCCTGGTCACCGATGAATCCGTAGCTGAAGCACTGCTGCAATGACGCCCACACAAAACACGCCTCATCTGCTCGCCATCGACGTCGGCACCTTGTCGACGCGAGCGGGTCTGTTCGACGCCAGCGGCCGGTTGATCGCCGCCAGGAGCGCGTCCTTCGACCTGATGCATCCACTCGATCACCATGCTGTCTACCGGATGGACGATATCTGGGCGGCCGTCTGTGCCGCGAGCCGAGATGCAATTGCTGCCGTTCCGGGGATCGCCGCGACAGTGGCCGGCATCGCCATCGACGCGACCTCGTCGACCGTTATTGAGGCGACAGGCGAGCGGCCGCTCGACGGCGATGCAGACGTCATCTGTTGGATGGACCATCGGGGCGAGGCGGAAGCCGAAGAGATCGGCGCGACCGGCGATCGTTATCTCGACTATGTCGGCGGCACAGTTTCGCCGGAGATGTATCTGCCGAAGATTCTGTGGCTGAAGCGGCATCGCCAAGCCGTCTGGGCGCGTATAACGGCGGTACGCGATCTGGCAGACGAGATCGCTCGGCGCATGACCGGAGTCGATCGCCCCTCGGTCTGCGCGCTCGCCTGCAAATTTCCATATCTGCCCGCGGACGCCGAACCATGGCGGCGCGAGCTTCTGGCAACCCTGGGAATCCCGGATCTGTTATCGCTCGGCAAGCTTTCGGAGCCGCCGGGCCGAGTTGGCGAGGTGCATGGGTATCTCTCCAGCGAGGCCGCAGCCGCTATGGGGCTCGGGCCGGGCGCGCCTGTCAGCGTCAGCTTGATCGATGCCGAAGCCGGATCGCTTGGGGTACTCGGGCGAGATTTTGTGCGGGCCGTCAATTCTACCGTGGCGCTCATCGGTGGCACATCAACCTGTTACATGGCCTGGGCGCTTGACGAGCGACGCGTTTCCGGCGTTTGGGGGCCGTTTAAGGACGCGGTCTTTCCCGGCTATTGGATGCACGAGGCCGGACAAAGCATTTCCGGCGCCGCTCTCGACACTGTGCTGAACCATCATCCAGCCAGCCCTGGTCCGGCATCAGCGGAGTTGCACGCCCGAACAGCGGAAGAAATTCTGGTGCTCCTCGAAACAGAGGGGCCGGCCTTTCGGCGCACATCGTCACATTGTGCCGGACTGGCTCGGAAATCGGGCGCCGCTGGGCGATGGAAAGGTCCGCGCTCTGATCAGCGGCGTTGGGCTTGAGACCAGCCACCGCGCTTTCCTTGAACACTACTTCGCGATCGCCCGCTCCCTTGCGCTGCAAAGCCGGCACATCATCGAACACCTGAACCGGCACGGCTACGCGATAGACCGCGTCTGCCTTTCTGGGGGCCATCTCAAAAATCCACTGCTGCTACGTCTCTATCGCGATGCCCTCGGCGCCCGGTTGGTGACTTCGGACACCAGCGAACCGGTGTTGCTCGGCACTGCCATGGTGGCTGCCACCGCCGCCGGCCTTTACCCGGATCTATTCACCGCATTGGAAGCCATGGCTCCGGCCCAAACCATACACGCCGCCGAACCGGTCTGGGCAGCGGCCCACGATATCGCCTACGGCATCTATCTGAAGCTCTTCTCCATCCGCAATGACATCGAGGCAGAGGCGCGCCGGCTGGGCGCTTCAGCATCGTCTCACCGCATCGGAGTTCACTGATGACGCCCTTCCTCAAGCTCGACAAGGTCGTCAAGCGTTACGGCTCTCAGGCCGTCGTCCATGGCGTCAGCCTTGAGGCGCGCAAGGGCGAGTTCGTCGTCTTCGTCGGCCCGTCCGGCTGCGGCAAGTCCACCCTGCTGCGCATGATTGCCGGTCTCGAAGAGGTCACTGATGGCGATGTGTCCATCGACGGGCGTGTCGTGACTGATATTGCGCCCGCCGACCGCGAGGTATCGATGGTGTTCCAGTCCTACGCGCTCTATCCGCATATGAGCGTGTTCGAGAACATCGCCTTCGGCCTGCGCATGGCGAAATTTCCGGGCGAGCAGGTCAAGGCGCGGGTGAACGAAGCCGCCCGGATCCTCCAGATCGAACCGTTGCTCGCTCGCAAGCCGCGCGAGCTCTCCGGCGGCCAGCGCCAGCGCGTCGCCATCGGGCGGGCGATCGTGCGACATCCGAAGCTATTCCTGTTCGATGAGCCGCTCTCCAATCTAGACGCCGAGCTGCGCACCCAGATGCGCGTCGAGATCGCCAAATTGCACCGCGCGCTTGGTGTCACGATGATCTATGTAACCCATGATCAGGTCGAGGCGATGACGCTGGCCGACCGCATCGTTGTGCTCCGCGGTGGGTTGGTCGAGCAGATAGGCTCGCCGACCGAGCTTTACGATCACCCGGCCAATCTGTTCGTCGCCGGCTTCATCGGCTCCCCGAAGATGAACTTCATCCGTGCGACGGTTGCCGCCAATGGCGCTGGCGGCGT
Organism: uncultured Alphaproteobacteria bacterium; assembly: GCA_963731855.1. Taxonomy (GTDB): domain Bacteria; phylum Pseudomonadota; class Alphaproteobacteria; order Rhizobiales; family Rhodomicrobiaceae; genus R-RK-3. Next base: position 14,517 of record CAVSXH010000018.1, read on the forward strand.
CACGCTCGCCAATGCCGCCTTCTCGGGTGGCAGTGTTGTTGCGCCTCCGTCCCAGAACGGCAGGCTGGAGATCGGCGCACCGGTGACAGTCGGCTTGCGTCCCGACAATCTGCAAATCACGGGGGAAAAGCCGATCCTGGAGCTGACGGCCGAGCTGGCCGAAAACCTTGGCGGCACCACGCAGATCTATGCGGGCGCCGCGGAAGCACCCGGCATTGCGATCACTGTCAACGGCCGCCCCAATGTGAAGCCCGGCGACCGGCTGAGTGTGGGGCTCGGCTCTGGGCGGATCTATCTGTTCGGCGAGGATGGGCTTGCGGTTTGACCTCCGTTTGGCGGGGACGGTATATGATGAGCTTTCTGGGCATCGACATCGGCACCTCTTCTATCAAGGCCGTGCTCATCGACGAGCGGCAGGGCATTCTCGCGGAGACCTCCACACCCATCGATGTGCTACGGCCTTTTCCGCTCTGGTCTGAGCAGGATCCGGAAGCTTGGTGGCGGGCAACTCTCTGGGCCGTCGGAAGACTTCGCGAGAAAGCGCCGGAGGCTTGGCGCGAGTTGCAGGCCATTGGCTTGTCGGGCCAGCAGCACGGCGCGACCCTGCTTGGATCACGCGGCGAGGTGCTTCGGCCCTGCATTCTCTGGAATGACGGCCGCTCAAAGGCGGAATGTGCCGAGTTGGCCGCGCGCGTGCCCGATTTCACTGCGCGCGCCGCCAACATAGCGATGCCGGGTTTCACCGCACCGAAGCTCCTGTGGGTCGCCAAGCACGAGCGCCAGATCTTCGAGGCGACGAAGATGGTGCTGCTGCCGAAGGACTATGTGCGCTACAGGCTGTCCGGCGCCTATGTGTCGGAGATGTCGGATTCGGCCGGCACGCTGTGGATGGATATTCCCGCCCGGCGCTGGGACAACACGCTGCTGGCGGCTTGTGAGCTGACCGAGGCGCAAATGCCGCGCCTTGTCGAGGGTTCCGAGGTTTCCGCCACGCTGTCCGCCGAGATGGCTAGCGCCTGGGGGCTTGGCGACCGCGAGATCCCGATCGCAGGCGGCGGTGGTGACAACGCCTCCTCGGCCGTCGGTGTCGGCGCGACGGGCGGCGGCGACGGCTTCCTCTCGCTCGGCACTTCCGGGGTGATCTTCGCCACGACCGAGAGGCCGATTGCTCTGCCCGAGCGCGCGCTGCATGGCTTCTGCCACGCATTGCCCGGACGTTGGCACGGCATGGTGGTGGTTCTCTCCGCGGCGTTAGCGCTCGATTGGATTGCTGGGCTCACCGGCAATAAAGGCGATGTCGCAGGCTTCATCGCCAGCGCCGAGAGGTTTGCGGCCGACGCTACCCGGCGCGCCCATGCCCCCGTCTTCCTGCCCTATCTCACCGGCGAGCGCACGCCGCACAACGACCCGCAGGCGACTGCGCATTTCGCAGGCCTCACCGTCGAGCACGGCGCGGATGCGCTCGGCTATGCGGTGATCGAAGGGGTAGCCTTCGCGCTCGCCGACTGCCTCGACGTGCTGGTCGAAGCCGACGCCGCGCCGCGATCCTGCATGCTCGTCGGTGGCGGCTCACGCAGCGCATTCTGGGCGCAGCTCATCAGCGATGTGACGGGCCTAAGACTGGATCTGCCGGTGGGTGCGGAGATCGGCTCGGCATTCGGGGCGGCGCGTCTTGCCATGCTGGCGGCGGGCGGCTCGGAGGCCGAGGTCTGCATGAAACCGGCTGTGCGCTGCAGCTTTGCGCCCGAAACCTCCCACGCGCCGCTCCTGGCCGAACGCCGCAATTGCATGCAGGCGCTTTACCGCGCTTGAATAGTTGGTTTCGTCTTGCGCCGATCACACAACCGGTGTCTTGAAGAGCGTTACGCAGCATACCCACGATCTAGCCTCCCTTTGGCCGACCCGGAGTTTTTCCGATTTTCGCCGCCGCAGCGAAACTCCTTAATCAACGATAAATCGTCCAACCTCTTTTTGCAGTGCGCTCGCGGCGGTGGCGACGGAGAAGATGGGGCGCGAACTTGAGAACTCCGGCGAGCGGTTTCGGCGCGCCGATCCGGGACCGCCCGCAGCCATCCGACCTTGCTCGACAATTCTCGACCTTCTCGGCCGCCTATGCCCCGGGGCGGAATTGGGCGTCGACGCCCATGTCTCTTAACACCAAACAAAGCTGGGTGGCAGGCGGCTACATCCGACCCGACCGCCGCAGCGCCTGTGGCGGCTGACCGAAGGTGCGGAGGAAGGCACGGCGCATGCGCCCGGGGTCGCCGAATCCGACGACTTCAGCGATGCCCTCGAGAGGGGCGTGGCTGGTCTCGATTGCCGTCCGAGCAGTCTCCAGGCGCAGACGCTCCACGGCCTTTGCGGGTGTCATCCCCGTCTCCGCCATAAAGGCGCGGGCAAAGTTGCGCGGGCTCATGGCGGCGCGGTCGGCAAGTTGCTCCACGGTGAGCGGCTCGGCAAGGTGCGCACGCATCCACTCGATTAGTTCAACGAAACGGCCCGTCCGTCCGCCCAACTCTACAAACGCCGAGAACTGCAACTGGCCGCCCGGCCTCCGCTGGTGGATGACGAGTTGCTGTGCAGTCCGACGGGCAATTTCGGGGCCAAGATCGTCCTCAATGAGCGCCAGAGCCAGATCTATGCCAGCAGAAATGCCGGCCGAGGTCCAGACATCGCCATCTTTGATGAAGATGCGCTCCGCATCCAACTTGACCTTGGGATAACGGCGGCCAAAATCGTCTGTGCTTTCCCAATGGGTGGTCGCGGAGCGGCCGTCGAGCAGCCCCGCCTCGGCGAGAAAAAAGGCACCTGAACACACACTTGCGATCCTTCGCGCTTTCGTGCGTTTCAGCCAAGCGACGATCTCCTTAAGCGCAGCGATTGAACGGACGATCTCGCCACCCGACACAATCACCGTGTCGAAGGGACCGTCGTGCAGTGGATTGGCGGAAAGCACTAAACCCGACGAACTTTCCACTGGCCCCCCGCCGGGCGCTATAAGCGTCAGATCGTAGCTTCGGGGACGAAACCGCTCCGCAATCTCGAACGCGGTAGTGGGTCCAGCCACATCCAACAGTTGGAACCCCGGGTGAATGACGGCGGCAATTTCTCGAGTCATGGCAGATTTTGCCCGATTTATGTCATTTCAGCCAGAGAAGAGTGACGATAGGTTGATTGCGCAAGCTGCAACTGGCGGAATGCGGCAATTCGGCGGCGTCGTCTCCGCTACACCGCGGGGGTAGGTCGAACCTAACTTCGCGGTAGGTCCGTGATCACAGGAGGTCAAAGTGTGTGCATCAGTGCTCTGCTTTTCGGTGTCACTCGACGGATATATCGCCGGCCCCAACGACAAACCCGGCAACCCTGGCGGCGACGGTTTCGCCCGCTTGCACGAGTGGTTCGCCCCGAGCGGGGGTGAGTTCCTCCGGCCGTCCGGGCCCGCCGGAGAGTTGTTCGACGAGATGATGGCGGTCGGCGCGGTGCTGACGGGTCGGCGTACCGCGGAGCAGGCCAACCACTGGGGCGGCGATATTCACGGCGTCCCGATCTTCGTGCTCAGTCACCGGCCGCCCGACCCGTCGGTCGCGACCTATCCGCTGGTGACGTATGTGAGCGAGGGGATCGTCAGCGCGATGGCGCAGGCCAAGGCCGCCGCTGGGGGCCGGACCGTGATGGTGCATGGCGCACATACGGCTCAACGGGCGCTTGCGGAGGGCGTGGTCGACGAGTTGCAAATTGACCTGATCCCCGTGCTCTTCGGTGCTGGCCGCCGGCTGTTCGACGTGTTGCCGTCGCGCGTCGAGTTGGAAATCGCTCGGGTGATCGACACACCCGAGGCCACGCACATCCGCTACCGCGTCCGTCGCTGACCCGGCCGAGCAGCGGCCTCTCGGTAGGTCGGTCAGAGTGAGGTGACGGATCGGGCGTGAGCCGAGGTGTCAAAGCCGGACCCAGGATACGATTGGATCAAGAGACCATGAGGCGACGGTTTTTGTTGTGGGGCGGCTTGGGCGCCGTTGTCCTTTCCCTGGCGGCGGGTGCGGGTTGGATTGCTTCGCTGCCGCTGACGCCGGCCGCTGCGGCTGCGCCGCCGATCGCACAGGCGGAGACCGACGCCACGCTCGTTGCGCTTAAGCCGCCGAAACGCGAGCGGCCGCTGGTCGCAATTATCGGCATCAACGACGCCACCGAGACCACCGACTATCTCATGCCCTACGGCATTCTTCGACGCGCCGACGTCGCCGATGTGGTGGCGCTGGCAACCGAGCCCGGGCCAGTGAAACTATATCCGGCGCTTGCGGTCGAGCCAGACGCGACAGTCGAAGAGTTCGATGCGCAGCATCCGGCCGGCGCCGACTATGTCATTGTTCCCGCCATGAGCCGGGATGACGACCCGGCGGCCCTGCATTGGATCAAGAGCCAGGCGGCCAAGGGTGCGATCATCGTCGGTGTCTGCGCCGGAGCCAAGGTCGTAGGCGCTGCCGGCCTGCTCGACGGCAAGCGGGCGACCACCCACTGGTATTACCTGAGCGAGCTGCGCGATAAGAATCCCGCGATTCGATATGTCGCGGACCGGCGGGTCGTGGTCGATCAAGGTGTCGCGACGACGACGGGGATCACCGCATCCATGCCGATGTCGCTTACGCTGATCGAAGCCATCGCGGGTCGCGAGAAGGCGGAGGCCATCGGTCGGGATCTCGGCCTGACGGGCTGGGACGCGCGTCACGCCAGCGATGCGTTCAAGTTCACGCGCCCGTTTGCGCTGACGGTGATCGGCAACACGATCGCATTCTGGAACCGGGAGCAGCTTGGCATCGAACTTTCGCCCGGCGTCGATGAAGTGTCGCTCGCACTCGTTGCCGACGCCTGGTCGCGGACTTATCGATCGCGCGCGGTGACGTTCGCCGGCGCCGCCGGCGCGCTTAAGACCTGGAACGGCATCCGCATTCTTCCCGATCAGGTTGCCGCGAACTGGCCAGCGGAGCGGCTGTTACCGACGATCGGGGGTCGGCAACCGGCAAAGGCGTTGGATGAGGCCCTTCGCGACATCGCCAGCCGCTACGGAACAGGCACAGCCAATGTGGTCGCCATGCAGCTCGAATACCCCCGAGAAAGAGCGCCGCAATGAAGAAGCCGCCGGGGACATCACTTGCCGCAGGAGTGGAATGGATTATGAGCGGGGCTCGGGCCGTGAACGCGGAAAGGCACTCGCCAGCGGAGCGACCCGCAGACTGGACTCTGTTTGGAGAACATCATGCAAGACTTAAATAATAAGATTTGCGTGATTACAGGTGCTGCGCGCGGAATTGGCTGCGCCATTACTGCACGTTTCCATAACGAAGGCGCAATTGCCATCACCGATATTGACAAAATCACAGGCGCGGCGACAGCCTCAGAAATCGGTTGCCAGTTCGAGCAGCTCGACGTGCGCGAGGAAGATCTGCTGGCCCGTATCGGCGTCCCGCTTGTGCCGACCGGAGCATAGCGATGACCAGCCATGCGGTGGTGATCGCCGGAGCAGGTCCGACAGGGCTGATGCTGGCAGGCGAGTTGGCGTTGGCGGGCGTTGACGTTGCGATTGTCGAACGGCGCGCCAGCCAGGAGCTCGCCGGCTCGCGCGCGGGCGGGTTGCACGCGCGCACCATCGAGGTTCTCGATCAGCGCGGAATCGCCGATCGGTTCCTCGCGGAGGGGCAGGTAGCTCAGGTCGCGGGGTTCGCCGGAACCCGCTTGGACATCAGCGACTTTCCCACCCGGCACAAGTACGGGCTCGGGCTGCGGCAGAACCACATCGAGCGCATCCTGGCCGGCTGGGTCGGCGAGCTGGCGGTACCGATCTACTACGGCATTGAGGTGACCGGTTTCGCCCAGGGCGACACCGGGGTCGACATCGGGCTGTCGGACGGCCAATTGCTGCGGGCGCAATTTCTCGTCGGGTGCGACGGAGGACGCAGTCTTGTCCGTAAAGCAGCCGGCATCGAGTTCCCCGGATGGGATCCGACGACCAGCAGCCTGATCGCCGAGCTCCAGATGACCGAGGAGCCGAAATTGGGCATCCACCGCAATGCCTTCGGCGTCCATTCCTTCGGCAAGCTGGAGTACGAGATCCGCGACGGCGAAGTGATCTACAAGGATGGGGGGCCGGTAGGGGTGATGGTGACCGAAGAGCACGTCGGACCCACGACCGAACCCACGATGCACGATCTCAGCCAGGCACTCATCGCCGTATACGGGACCGATTACGGGATCCACAGTCCCACCTTCATCTCCAGGTTCACCGATGCGACCCGGCAGGCCGCGTCCTACCGCAAGGGACGGGTGCTGCTGGCCGGAGACGCCGCACACATCCATCCCCCGGACGGTGGACAGGGCCTCCAGACCGGTGTGCAGGACGCGATGAACCTAGGATGGAAGCTGGCCCAGGTAGTCAAAGGGACGTCGCCAGAAAGCCTCCTGGATACCTACCACGCCGAGCGCCATCCGGTCGCTGCCCGCGTTTTGCGCAACACGATGGCTTCGATCGTTCTTCGCGCCGCAGACGAACGCACGAAGGCGCTACGCGACATTATTACCGAGCTCCTCGGCATGGACGAGCCGCGCAGACGATTCGCCGCGATGATGTCCGGTCTGGACATTCACTACGACCTCGGCGAGGGACACCCGCTGCTCGGACGTCGCATGCCCGATCTCGACCTGGTCACCCCCAACAGCCCGCAGCGGGTCTTCCTCCTGCTGCATAATGCCCGGCCGGTGCTGCTCAACTTTGGTGAGCCCGGCGGTTTCGACATCACTCCATGGGCAGATCAGGTTCAGCTGGTCGACGCCAAGTACGTTGGTACGTGGGAGCTTCCGGCACTCGGGCGGGTCACTGCTCCCACCGCCGTGTTGATTAGGCCCGACGGATATGTGGCGTGGGTGGGAGACCTGACTCAGCTGGGGCTCGCTGACGCGCTAACGAGATGGTTCGGGCCGCCCACTGTGGCGTAGCATACGGGTATCCAGATCATTTTCTTGGGGAGTGGCGTAGCTGGCGGGCAATGATGGCCGCGCCGTTTCATTTCTAGCCAGCGTGCAGCTACATAAGCTCACTGCACTCGGTCGACAATGACGATGATGAGACGATAGCCGCAAGGGCGTGAACTGCTGGTGAGAGAGCAAAGAAAAAGGGGGGCGCCCTTAGCCCCCATCGCCATGCCGGTTTTTCCAGTGATTGCTTGCGAAGCTACGGCACCCGGTATCCTTGGCGCATTGTTGAATAATAAGCGGCGATGAGGCTTTGCCCTATCCGTTGAGGTCGCGAAATGCGACGCATTCGTTACGGTGCGGGCAGCCGCTTTGCGGTGAAAGCGGACGCTACGGAGACTCTGATCAAACAATAGCCCTGGTCCACAAGGTGCCACCCCTCCTGGCCGGATATCGCAAGATCAATCATCTGAACCCGGAGGAAGCGCTCTGGCTATGTACCCTATTTCATACGGGTTCCATGTGGTGCTGGCTGGCGCCGAGGCGACAGTCTTAGCCCCTCGAAGCCCTGTTCGTCTGCAGTGAGGCGGAGGCGGCGCCCTGCGGCGGCTATTGGTCTCAACCTCTGATAACCTTGCGGCACTGAGGGCTGAGCAGCTTCAGGTTTGCTTTTAGGCAAGCCACGATGCGGTCTTCGTCAGGGATCGCAGCTTCACAGAATTTGTAAACATCAGGCGTGCAGGCCTCTTGCTCATCTTTTGTTCCACCGTGTCCACTCTGTTGAGCGGCTACGTTAGCAGTACTCAAGGTAAGGGCAACAATCAGATAAACCGCTATGCGAGTCATGAAAAACATCCTTTGCTTCGATCATCAACTAGCAACACGCTGCCTAGTAATCGAGCCTCGGCATACGCCGCTGCGGCAAGTCACGAGCCGCTTTTGATCCCAATTCAGCTGTCGAGGGATCAACCGAAATTGACGTTTAATGTATGGCTCAATCCCTGTCGGGCCGGATCATGAATTCAGCGATAACTGAGCAATCCAGGTCACCCGTCCCGGCATTGAAACTCGATTCGGATCGGTGGAACAAGCTGGACAGATGAGATGTTCCGCACGCTTTCGGCGTCTACCCTGATTGCTATCTGCCGCGCTGCAAGATCGCGTTTTCATTTCGGGGCTCTCAGCGGCAGGAACAGGCGATGAACCGACGCTCGCACCGACCAACAATGAAGGTCAAGCCTTACGATGCCGGAATGAGCTAGCGTTCGAAAGCTGCCTCCCTAGCCTGCTCCATCCGGTGGCCGATCTGGCCCTCAGTCGCCGCTGAAGCCGATGGGATGGTCAGAAGAAGCTCGATCTTAGTCCAGAACTCGCCATCTCCGGGAAGCGGCATCCTCACCTCCTCGATATTTCCGAGCCTTGACAGCGGCGATCAGGGCGTAGCTGACGGCGAGGCGCGTCGTGCCCAAAGGTCGTCTGTCGCCCGCTACGCAATTGGAACCTTCTCGATGCGGGCCGGTTCTTGGAACCAGCGACCCCGCACGGCGCAGGGCTCCAAGCGGGGTATCAGACGATGACATGCCGGGCTCTCAGATTTGGCGCGGCGTTGCTGGCTTCAGCCGCGTTTCTCTCGTTGGCAGCCTTGCCTCAGCCAGCATCTTCTCAGACCCAGGAAACCATCGATGGAGGGGCATTGAAACCCACTGCTACGGGCTACGCGGAAAGCGCCGAAGGGCTCCGCGTCCACTACGAAGTGTTCGGGCAGGGCGAACCAATCGTCGTGATGGCGGGTGGCTTGATGGACATCAGCACCATGGCTCAGACGATAGGCCCGCTCTCACGCAATCGTCAGGTGATTGGCATCGACCTGGAAGGACACGGTCGCACCGCGCTGCGCAAGACGCCGATGAGCCACGAACGTAACGGCGACGATGTCGCCGCAGTTCTCAAGCATCTTAATATCGCAAAGGCTGACGTAGCGGGCTATTCGCACGGCGGTGACGCCGCGATCCGCATGGCCATCCAGCACCCGGAGATGGTCCGCAATCTGATCGTCATTTCAACGGCGGCCGAACGCGACGGCTGGTTTCCCGAAAATTTGAAGGCCATGGGAGACGTGAGTTCGGCACAGGCCGAGCAGATGAAGCAGACACCGATCTACACGCGTTACGCCGAAGTGGCGCCCCATCCGGAGCAGTTTCCGCTCCTGCTCGACCGCATCGGCGAGCTAATGCGGAAGGACTACGACTGGCGCCCGGAAATCGCCAAGCTACCTATGCCGACGCTGTTGCTGTTCACAGATCACGACGCCGTCTCGACGAAACACATAGCGGAGTTCTTCGCTTTGTTTGACGGAGGCGTGAAGGATCCGGGCTGGGAGGGTACGCCAAAATATGCGCGCGCCCGGCTCGCCATCGTGCCGGGCTATACACATTACAATTTCGGCCAGGGGCCGGATATTGCCCGCGTGATCGAGGGCTATCTGACACACCCGACTTCTAAGGCGACCCAATTCTCGCCGGAGTAGGAAGGTCGGCTAATGTGGCCTGCCCCGCATCGCGATACCAGTTTCTAAGTTAGAATCCGGCGCTCAAGTGCTGGCGGCAAGATGCGGGCGCCAGCGCTCGATCAGGACTTGAGCCTCGCGCAGCGTCGTGAAAATTTCTCCGTTGAGCAACTCGTCGCGCAGCTTCGAATTGAAGCTCTCTTTGTAGCCATTCTCCTATGCGCTGCCGGGTTCGATATAGAGCGTTTGCACGCCGATCCGGCCGAGCCAGCGGGGCACCGCCTTGGCGGTGAATTGGCTGCCATTATCGGATCTTATGTGTTCCGGTGGGCCATGGATGTGAACAGCTCGAAATCCAATACGCTTTCGTCACTGTGGAGGCTCGAAACACGCCAGCCACAAGTCGGTTATCGGCGAGACGCTGTTCCGAGTGAGTTGCAAATGGACCGCAGACTTTGTGCGGAGAAGCCGTCGTGACAATCGAGTTGACGAAATCATGGAGAGTTCAGACAAATCCGGCAAACTGCGCCCTATACTTCTACCGATCGAGGGAAGGGTTTGCTAACGTCAGTATCTAAGCATCCGTAAGAAGGGGGTCAGAACCAAGCGGGAACTCGCTCGGGACTGTGGGCAACTCCAATTCAGGGTCGGAACACGAGGGTTACAATGATAGGAAACGTCGGGTTGAAGAAGTTTAGTAGCTGGCTTGGCACGCTTGCAGTTGCGTTGACGGCGACAGCTGGTGCGCACGCCCAGGAGATTGTCAAAATCGGCGCGATTTATCCGCTCAGCGGCAACGCCGCCAGCGCCGGCAACTCAGCCAAGGCGGCGATCGAGGTGGCTGCGGACATCATCAACAATGCCCATCCCGAGCTCGGCGATCTGACGCTCGCCAAGGATGCCGGCCTGCCGAACCTCAAGGGCGCCAAGGTCGAGTTCGTGTTCGCCGATAACCAGGGCACGCCTGCTGCCGGACAAAACCAGGCGCTTCGGCTGATCACCGAGGAGAAGGTGGTCGCGATCACCGGCGCATACCAATCCGGCATCACGCTGACCGCCAGCGCCATCGCCGAAAAGTACGGCATCCCGTTCCTGTCGGGCGAGTCGGTCGCCGCAAACCTCACTGAGCGCGGCTTCAAGTGGTTCTTCCGCACGACGCCGGTCGCCAGCGACATCGCCAAGATCTACATGGATTTCCTCAAGGAGTTGAAGGCCGGCGGAACCAAGGTCGATAGCATCGCCATCGTCAACGAGAACACCGAGTATGGCACATCGATCGCCAAGGTCATTCGCGAAGCCGCCAAGGACAATGGCCTCAATATCGGGCTCGAGGTCGCCTACAGCGCCAATACCACCGACGTGCAGGCGCAGGTTCTGCAGCTGAAGGATAAGAACCCCGATTGCATCATCTTTGTCAGCTACACGTCTGACGCTATTCTCTACATGAAGACGATGCAGGCGCTCGGCTACAAGCCGCTCGATCCTGATCGGCGACAACTCCGGCTTCTCGGACGCGGCCTTCCTGAAGACCGTCGGCAGCATCGCGCAAGGCGCCATCAACCGGTCCGCGTTCGATATCGGCAAGCCGGGTAGCGTGACTTATCTCGTCAACGAGATGTTCAAGAAGAAGACCGGCAACGATCTCGACGACACTGCTGGCCGCGCCATGCAGGGCGTGTTCACGCTTGGTCGAGGCGATCAACCGCGCGGGTTCCACGGATCCAGCCAAAATCCAGGCGGCGCTGAAAGCGACGGACCTCAAGCCAAACCAGCTGATGATGGGCTATCGCGGGGTCAAATTCGACGAGAAGGGTAACAACACGCTCGCCGCCGCGCTATTGATCCAGGTCCAGGGCGAGAAGTACGTCGCCGTATGGCCCAAAGCCTCGGCCGTCGCGCCGCTGCAACTGCCCTACAAGGGCTGGTGATAGATCATCATCCTCCCCCTTGCGCGCGATACGCATTGGGGGAGGGAAAATGATCGCCAACACCCGACGCAATCTCCCAATCGGCGGCCGCTGAACGAATGTCCCTTTCCCTCGTCCAAGTCCTCGTCGGCGGCATAATGCTCGGCGCCGTCTACGCCCTGTTCGCGTCCGGGCTGACGCTGATCTGGGGCATGATGAATGTCATCAATTTCGCCCACGGCGACTTCGTCATGGTGGCGATGTACGTAGCGTTCGTGGTGTGGAAGCTGCTTGGGTTCGGCCCGGCGGCATCAGTCCCGATCGCGGCCATCGTCCTGGCCACGCTCGGCATCGTAGCGTATTTCGGCTTGGTGCGGCACGTGATGCGCGGGCCGATGCTGGCGCAGATCCTCGGTACGTTCGGGCTCGCACTGCTGCTGCGCTACTCGATCTTCTGGGGCTTCGGCGCGAACTTCCAATCGCTGCCGGAGAACCTCGTCGGCGGCACTTACGACATTCTCGGAATCCGCATCCAGGCTTCACGTCTCCTCGCCGGCACGCTCGCCGTGCTGCTTACGCTTGGACTACATCTGTTGCTGACGCGCACGACGCTCGGTAGCCGCATGCTCGCGGTCTCAGAGGATGCCATGGCGGCGCAGCTCATGGGAATCAGGCCGGAGCGTATGCAGGCGATCGCGTGGGCGCTCGCAGCGGGATTGACCGGCATCGCGGGTGCGCTCATTGCGACGTTCTTCTACATCGCTCCGACAGTTGGCGAGACGCTTGGCATCGTTGCCTTTGTGACGGTCTCGCTCGGTGGGTTCGGCAGCATCCCTGGTGCACTGATTGCGGGCATCCTGATCGGCGTTATCGAGTCGCTTTCGGGCTACCTGATCAGCGCCGTCTACAAGGACATCGTCGTCTATACGCTCTTTATCGCGGTGCTGTGGTTCCGGCCCCAAGGCCTCATGGGGAAAACATGATGCAGCGCCCGCTCTGGCCCGGCATCGCTCTCGGAATAGCCATCGCCTATCCGCTGTTGCTCACGACGCCGTTCCAGCAGCGGCTCGGCGCCCTCGTTCTGCTGTACGCGATAGCGGCTTCCGCGTGGAATATCGTCGGTGGCTACGCTGGTCAGGTATCGGTTGGGCATGTCGTATTCTTCGGTTGCGGTGCGTATGCCAGCCTCGCCGCGTTCACGCATCTCGGCTGGCCGCCTATTGCGGGCGTGCCGATCGGCATCGCGGCGAGCGTCGCCATCGCATCGATCATCGGCGTGCCGACATTGCGGCTGTCCGGGCACTATTTCAGCATGGCGACGATCGCGGTTGCCGAACTCGCCCGGCTGATCGTGACCAACATAGAATTTCTCGGCGCGGCGGTCGGCTTGAGCGGTCCCGTCGTGCCGCGCACTGTTTTCGATCTCTCGTTTACCTCGGCGCTGCCCTACTATTATCTGTTCCTGGCAGTGCTGATCGGCCGTGTTGTGGACGACGCAAAAAATGGCGAACAGCCGGATCGGCTTTTATCTGCGCGCCATCAAGGACAACGAGCGCGCGGCCCGGTCTCTGGGCGTCGAGGCAGGGCGCTATAAGCTCTACGCCTTCATGCTCAGTGCCGGGCTGACGAGCGTCGCCGGCGCACTGTACGCGACTATGTTCGGCTTCGTCGATCCGGATAGCGGTCTGGGTATTTTGACGTCCGTGAAGATACTGATCATGGCCGCACTCGGCGGCGCCGGCCTGCTGTTCGGTCCGCTCGTCGGCGCTGCGATCCTCGTGCCGCTGGAGGAGATTTCGAACAACCTGCTCGGTGGCAAGGGTGCCGGCATCACCTTCGTCGTCTACGGCGCGATCATCATGATCATTGCCCGGTTCTATCCCGGCGGCGTGCTGAAGCTGATCATCGATCGCTCGAAGGCTTCGTCGGTCAAAGCCGCAGTGGCAGCGGGGAAGGTGGCCGATGCTGCTTGAAGCCCGCAAGGTCACCAAGGCGTTCGGTTCCTTGAAGGCGGTGGACAATGCCTCCGTCGATATCCGCGAGGGCGAGATCCTTGGGCTGATCGGTCCGAACGGTGCCGGCAAATCGACCTTCTTCAACTGCCTGACCGGAGACTTGCATCCGACGTCGGGTACGGTGCGGTTTCTCGGCCAGGATGTAACAGCCCTCACGCCCGAGGCACGCGCGCATCTGGGTCTCGCTCGCACTTTCCAGGTGCCGTTGACATTTGAGGGGATGACCGTGCTCGAGAACGTGATGATCGGCGCATTCCTGCGCACGCGACACGCCGACGAGGCCCGCGCCAAGGCGACCGAGGTGGTCGCACGCGTCGGCATGGCGGAGGTCTCGGACGCGCCGGCAAGCAGCCTTGGGACGCCGGGGCGCAAGCGGCTCGAGATCGCCCGCGCACTGGCAACCGAGCCCAAGATATTGCTGCTCGACGAGGCCATGGCTGGTCTCACGGCCTCGGAAATTCGCCGCGCCATCGATCTCGTACGCGATATTCATAGGCACCGGCATCACGCTCGTCATCGTCGAGCACATCATGGAGGTAATCATCTCGCTGGCCGAGCGGGTGATCGTGTTCCATCAGGGCCGCGAAATCGCGCGCGGCACGCCGGCCGAAGTCACCCGCGACCCGGACGTAATCCAGGCCTATCTCGGAAAGCGTGCCGCAGCCGATGCGGCCAAGGGCTTCGGGCGGGTTACGCCATGAGCGAGGCCCTGCTCTCGGTCGAGCACCTGGAAGTGAAATACGGCGGCCTGATCGGCGTCGCGGACGTGTCGCTGTCGGTTGCCCGCGGCGCGGTCGTCGCCCTGCTCGGCTCGAACGGTGCCGGCAAAACGACCACGCTCAACGCCATAGCCGGCTTGGTGCCGGCTTCGGGTGGCCGGATAACGCTCGACCGCGAGGACATCACAGGCCAGCCGGCGTTCGCGATCGTACGCAAGCACCTGGCGCTCTCGCCGGAAGGCTGGCGGCTGTTCGTCCAGCAGAGCGTCGAGAACAATCTCATGCTGGGCGCGACGACCGTCGCCAGCGAGGCCCGGCGGCGGGAACTGCTCGACAAGGCCTACGCGATCTTCCCGCAAGCTCGCCGAGCGGCGCAAGCAGCGGGCCGGCACGATGTCCGGCGGGGAGCGTCAGATGCTCGCGGTCGGCCGTGCCCTGATGAGCGATCCCCAGCTCCTGATGCTGGACGAGCCGAGCCTCGGCCTCGCCCCGGCGATCGTCGAGGGCATGTATGAGACGCTGAAGCAACTCCACGCCAGCGGCCTGACGATCCTGCTTGCCGAGCAGTCGGTCGAACTGGCGCTCGAAGTCTCGGACTACGCCTATGTGCTTCAGGTCGGGCGAAATGCAATGTCGGGACCAGCGGGCGAACTCGCGAAGGACCCGAATGTTCAGAGAGTTTACCTCGGTCTTTGACCCAAGGGAGCAGTGCATGGACATCGCCGTCAAGCCGCCCCGCCAGACCTTCTGCGAGGGCGGCTACGAGATCGAGATCGCGGTCCAGGGCTATCCCGGCAAGACGGTGTGCCATGGGGGTCTCGGCTGGAGCACCATCGCGCTGCTTCGGGGCCACGGCCGTGTCGCGCTGATCGACACCGGCTCGTTCGGTCAGCGCAACCTGATCCTGGAGCGGTTGGCGGCCCATAATCTCACGCCGCTCCGACGTCACCGACGTGCTGCTGACGCACTCGCACTGGGACCACTCGGTGAACTGGGTGATGTTCCCGAATGCCAAGGTTCATATCGACGGCGGCGAACTTGCCTGGTCCATCGCCGAGCCGTGGGGCACCACACCCGTGCCCGAACTCTATGTCCGCGAACTCGAGCATATCTCCGCAAACCGTGCGGATCGCTCCGGGCAGCCATCCTATGCCTGGCTTCGCGGTGCATGCGGCACCCGGTCACACGCCGGGGCATGTCATCTTCGTGCTTGAAGGGGCGGCGGCTGACATCATTTTCACCGGCGACGCCGCCAAGAACCGGGCCGAGATTCTATCCCGCACAGCCGACATGACTTACGACCAGGACATCAGCCGACGCTCGATCGAACTTATCTGGGAGAGTGTGGCGCAAGCGGCCCGGCACGGTCCTGGTTCCCGGCCATGACATCCCCATGGTGCTCGATCAGGGTGAGCCGCGCTATCTCTGTTCACGCGAAGGAGGCATCGCCGCCTGGTGCGGCACCACGCTCGATCATCTCACACTATATGACCTCACACTCTGATAGACGCCCCTGCATCGGCTATGCGCGCGCCACGCGCCACGTCTACGCGTTCGGCCATGGCCATCGGTCTGGTTGGCTCGGCCCGCACCGGACGCTTCATGCCGACATTCTCCATACAATTCCGTATGGCTCGTTCGGGCCAAGACGCGGTCGCGCCGCATACAGAGATTGGACCTCAGCAAATACGCCATCTTATCGCCACACCAAAGCCGTGCCCGGCGTGGTCCACGCTCTCAACGAGACCACGCGGCATCTTACCGGTCAGCATGCCTAAAGCAGCGCACCCATCCGCGTCGGGGGAATCGTGCGCCCTGGTTTCTTGATTGACCCAAGGGAAGCGGCCCGGAAATTGGTGCCGTTCGCGCCGCGGAAGCCGGCACAAGCGAATCTGACTTATGGCGATGTTCGGCTGGGAAAAATGCCGACGGTCATTTGTTGGGAAACAACGCCAGTCTGCTTAGAGGATTTTCCCACAAGACGAGTGCCAAGCGACCATCGGAGAGCATTGATCTGTAATCAGAATAAATGCGGCTCAATCGGCAGCGTCACCACGGTACATTGCTGAATTTATCTCAATAGGGAATGCAGAATATTCGGCGTTTTCGTTTTCCAGTTTCATAAACATCTCTCTCTTGCAGGATAATCGCAACTCAAACGGAGTGCATCCATGAAGAGCAGTCTTATCAAATCTGGTCTTGTAGGCGCTTTTGCGCTTGCTCTTTCCACCGCTGCCGCGCTCGCGCAACCGAACAATCTCGGCGGCTCCGAGCAGCACCAATTGGGTGCAGCAGGCAGCCCATTGATCCAGGTCCGCGGTGATTTTCATGGCGGTGGTGGTGGGTCCCATGGCGGTGGATTCCACGGTGGTGGGTTCCATGGCGGTGGATCACACGGTGGTGGCTTCCATGGCCATGGATTCCACGGTCATAATTTCGGCGGCTTCGCTTTTGGCGGTCCGTCGTTTTACGACTACGGCTACGGCGATGAATGCTACTGGAGCCCCCGCTATCACCGGACGATCTGTTACTGACGCTATCCGGCTGCGCTCCTAAGGGGCGCAGCCGGTTTCAGAACGGCCGCAGCGCGCTTGGCGCTGTGCTTACTTGGTATCTACCCAGAACGCACTCAATTCCCGGTAAGAGAACCCTCGAGCAGGCCTTCGGCTGCCTTCGAGTGGGTTGAGCGGATCATGTCGATCAGCGCGCGCAGTGCGGCAGGAACCTGCCGGCGCCCGTGATAATAAAGGAACAGTCCTTCGATGGTCGGCGACCAATCCTCCAGCACCCGGATCAGTTGCCCAGAGCGCAGGAACGGTTCGGCATGAGCTTCCGCGGCATAGGCGATCCCCAGCCCATCGACGGCGGCGCGAAGCGCCAAATCGGGATTGTTGACCATCACCCGGCCATTCACGGAAATCCGCCGCGACTTGCCGTCCTGTCCGAGCGACCAGTCGAACACAGCACCATTGTTCGCCCATCGATATTGGATGCAGCTATGCCGGACGAGATCGTCGGGCGTATCCGGCGGGGGCTGGCGCGCGAAATATTGCGGAGCGCCGATCACCGCCACCTTTATCGGTCCCATCACGCGGACCGCGATCATGTCGGCGGCAATCCATTCCCGTGGCCCGATCCCGGCATCAAAGCCATTCGCTACGTCGTCCATAGGCACCTGGCCCGTGTGGATCTCGAGCTGGACATCCGGGTAGGCCGACAGAAACCGCCCCCAGACTGGCGCGACGACAGCGGCTGCTCCCAAGTAGGAGGTGTGGAGCCGCAGGCGCCCGAACGGTCGCTCGCGCTCCTGGTTCAGATCCTCCAGCGCCACGGAGATCTGGCTCATTGCTGGACGCAGCCGCTCCAGCAAGCGAAAACCCGCATCGGTCACCGACACACTGCGCGTCGTGCGGTTCAACAACCGCACCCCGAGACGGTCCTCCAGCTGCCGCATCGAGTGGCTGAGCGCTGAGGGCGTGACGCCGAGCTGCGCCGCTGCGGCCCGAAAGCTCAAATGATCGGCAACAGCGACGAACGCGGTCAGATCGGCCAGGTTACCCCGATCCATTGCTGAGTTCCTCTCAATACCGGACGCAACAAATAGAGCATTTCAATTTTGCATTCCTGTAAGCAGCGTGGAGCACGGCCGCATGATCTAGATGGGGGTGGCAGCTTCGCCGTGCACGGGTGCGACTGAGGCCGGCAAACACAGTTTCGTGTTCGCTGGCGCTGCAATCCATCGCGCGTGAGCCGATAACACGGGCTTTTGGCTCTTCGCAGTTCCGGCCACGCAGCTCGAATAGTGAAGCTTATGAGCCTGGCGGAAACCATAGTCAGTCGGCTAGCCGCGCCGAGCCATTCATGAATTGTCCTCAACAGCGAATGCAGAAAGGACAGGATTTTCATCCGCCCCGTCCGTCAACACCTTAGTGCGATACGGAGTTTGATGCTGAAGGGGATTCGCATGCCGGCCAATCGAACAACGGTTTTGCTGCCTGCGCCAATATTGCCGCCTGATAGACGCGAAGCACCACAAGAACAACCGGAGCCGCCGGCGCAGACGCCTTCCTTGCCGGCGACGGCGCCGCGGTCTCCACGCCGGCAGTGGCTACGGCGGGTGTTGTTTGCGCTGTTGCCGGTCGCGCTCATCGCCGGCGGCTACGGATATGTCACGGGCGGCACGGTTTTGTCGACGGACAATGCGTATGTCGAGGCGGACAAGGTCGGCATCTCGACCGACGTCTCGGGCATCGTCAAGCAGATCGACGTCACCGAGAACCAGCATGTCGAGGCCGGCCAGATCCTGTACCGCCTCGATCCCGAGCAATTCCAGATCGCCCTCGACAGCGCCAACGCCAATCTCGCGCAGGTCAGCCTGACCATCGAATCGATGAAGCAGGACTATAGGCGCATGCTGAGCGACGTTGCGGCGCAGCAAGCGCAGGTCGGTCTCGATCAGGTGACCTATGACCGCTACGCGGGGCTCGCGTCGAGCACCGCCTTTTCCAAAGCCAATTTCGACACGGCGCGCTTTACGCTGGATGTCGACAAGAACAAGCTGGAATCCCTCCGCCAGCAAGCTGCGGTGCAGCTCGCAAAACTCGGCGGCAATCCAGATA
This sequence comes from uncultured Alphaproteobacteria bacterium, assembly GCA_963731855.1. Lineage (GTDB taxonomy): Bacteria > Pseudomonadota > Alphaproteobacteria > Rhizobiales > Rhodomicrobiaceae > R-RK-3. Next base: position 33,246 of record CAVSXH010000018.1, read on the forward strand.
TTCCGGTGACGCAGCACCCGCAATATTTGCAAGCCAGGACGCAGATCGAGGAAGCGCAGCGCCAGCGCGATCACACCGTCGTCAAGGCGCCCTTCGCCGGCATCGTGACGGGTGTGCCGCAGATCGCACCGGGCAAGTATCTCACGGCCTCGACGACCGCCTTCTATCTCGTCGCCGCGGACCACGTCTGGGTCGACGCAACCCCGAAAGAGACTGAGTTGACCCACGTGCGGCCTGGGCAGGCCGTCACGGCGACGGTCGACACCTATCCGGACGCGGAATGGCATGGCATCGTCGAGAGCATCAGCCCAGCGGCGGCGCAGGAATTCTCCCTACTGCCGGCGCAGAACACCAGCGGCAACTGGGTGAAGGTCGTGCAGCGCATTCCGATGCGCGTTCGCCTCGACACGAGCGATAAGAACCAGCCGGCACTGCGCGCTGGAATGAGCGTCGTGGTTAGCGTCGATACCGGGCATCCGCGCGGCTTGCCCCAATTCGTTGACCGCACTGTTCGGTGGCGCCCAGGCGAGGCCGCAGTGATGGCTGCGGATCGCTCAGCCGACGGCACCAATCGGGCGGCGATCACGGTCTGCGTGATCCTCGCCACCGTCATGCAGGCGCTCGACACGACGATCGCCAACATCGCGCTGCCGCACATCCAGGGCAGCGTCTCGGCCAGCCAGGATCAGATCAACTGGGTGCTGACCTCATATATCGTCGCCGCCGCGATCATGACCCCGCTGACCGGCTTCCTCGCCGGCCGGTTCGGGCGCAAGCGCCTTTTCCTCGCCGCCGTCGCCGGCTTCACCGTCGCGTCCATGCTGTGCGGGATGGCGCAGTCCCTGGTGCAGATCGTGCTGTTCCGGGTGCTGCAAGGCATGTTCGGCGCGGCGCTCGTCCCGCTCTCGCAATCCGTGCTGTTCGACATTTATCCGCCGGAGCGCCGGGGCGTCCGCGATGGCGTTGTTTGGCGTCGCGGTCATGGTCGGCCCGGTCCTGGGTCCGGTCCTCGGCGGCTGGCTCACCGAGAATTACACCTGGCGCTGGGTTTTCTATATCAACCTGCCGATCGGTGACACTCGCCTTCCTCGGCATCACCACTTTCCTGCCGGATACCGACGCGGAACGCCGGTGCGAAGCTGGACTGGTTCGGCTTCGCGACCTTAAGTCTCGCCATCGGCGCCCTGCAGGTCATGCTTGACCGCGGCGAGCAGCTCAGACTGGTTCGGGTCCGGCGAAATCCTCATCGAAGCGATTATTACCGCCTCGGCCTTCTACCTGTTTCTCGTCCACACTTTCACCTCGGACGAGCCTTTTGTGAGGCCGTCTCTCTTCCGTGACCGCAATTTCGCCGCCGGTATCGTTTTTATCTTCATCGTTGGCGTCACGTATCTTGCCTCCCTCGCGCTCATCACTCCGTATCTTCAGGGTCTCATGAACTATCCGATCGTCACCGCCGGACTGGTCCTTGGGACCACGCGGACTCGGCACGATGGCGGCCATGATGATCGTGGGACGGCTGGTCGGACGAGTCGACACGCGCCTACTCCTCGGCATCGGCCTCGGATTTACCGCCTGGTCGTTTTACGACATGACCGGCTGGACGCCGGATATTTCGCAGATGACGATCATGCGCAACGGTGTGGTCCAGGGCGCCGGCCTTGGCTTTCTCTTCGTGCCGCTCAGCGCGGTGACAATGTCGACACTGTCGCCGGAGCAGCGGACCGAGGGCGCCGGCCTCTTCAATCTGTCGCGCAATATCGGCTCCAGCGTCGGCATCTCGGTGGTGACCAGCCTGCTGACACAGAACACGCAGGCCAATCACGCCGATATCGTTCAGCACGTCACCGCCGTGAACCGATTGTTCGAAAACCCAGCCATCGCGCAGTTCTGGAATCCAGCCACTGTCAGCGGGCGCGCGGCCCTCGACGCCATGGTCACGCAGCAGGCGCAGATCATTGCGTATGTTGACGATTTCAAGCTGTTGATGATCGCGACGCTCGCAGTGATCCCGATGCTCATCGTCTTTAAGACAGGCGCCCAGCGACGGCGAGGATCGCACGCTCGTCATGGAATGACATCTCCGCCTACTGGCATATATGGCGTTCCGTCTTACCGCTAGCTGAGGCATGTCAAAGTGGCTTTAGCTACAATCCTTGGGTCACCGCGCCGGCACCCATCACCCACCGTGATGACCCTACGAGGATCACCCTCCCGCCTCCGCTATCCACCTGAAAATGCCGCAATCTTGCCTCTGCGATGCAGTGTTTTTCCGCACTTGACTAAAGTTTTATCGAATTGTCGCCGTTATTGCTTGCTATGAGGTAAACGGGAACTTTCGATCTGTGACTTGGCCCGTAAGCTTTTTTTACCAATTACGCGCCACTGTCCGGGGTCGACGGTCGGAACGCCTATGACCTTCCGACCGCAGAGCGAAACAGGTGGAATTCTCACTCGATCATGTGGCAATGTTCGGGGTGGAATTGCCGCCCGTGGGGGCTCAGGGGATTTTTCCATGGTGTGGACGCGGTTTGCGGCTGCGCCGTCGTGTGAAGATGGGGCGAAGGCGGCCGCGTATCTGGTGCGTTTTCGTCCCGGGGGGGCGCCGGAGGGGTGCCGTGTCGACAGCCCGCCAGGGTTGTCATCGGGTGGAGTTGTACCATGGCAAAGGACGAGCAGGACACGCCGGGCAATCCGGAACCTTACGAGGCTGAAGTCAAAGCGCACCGGCTCTCCGAACGAATGGCTCGGGTCGACGAAGTCGACGACCCGGATTTTATCGGTCAAGCAAGCGCAAACCAATCCGTATCGTTCCATCATTTGCCTGACGGCCGCGTCGCCAGATCTGCTGGGCGCATGGTTATCGGCTCGCGCGCTCCGATCCCCGGTCCCGCGTCAGCGAACGCCACGAGCGGTGCTTTCGAGCAATCACAGCTCTTTTCCAGCAATAAGGACGGACGTCAGCGCATTTCCGGTGGGGCGGCAGTTGCCTTGGCCTGCGCGGTTGCGGTGGGTTCGACCGCGGTGCTCACCAGCGCCTTGAACACCAGCATCGAGCAGGATAGCGGCGGCAGGAATAGCGGGAGCAGCGATCCGGGGAGCCGCGCCGAAGCGGGACAGGTTTCCTCGCGAGCGGTCATGGCGCCGTCCGCCGCAGAGCCGCAAGCCACACAGGTTGCGTCGCTTTCGCCCGCTGGTTACGCAGTCGGTCGCCGGAGCCGATGCGGGCATCATTCGCATTGCCAAGCAGGATGCGCCGGGTCTTGTCGTTGAGGACATCTCCGGCAGGCCGGGATCGGAGATCCCACTGCGGATTGAGGTCGCTCAGAGTGAGACCGAGGAATATTCCTTCCTGATGTTCCGTGGCCTCCCCGCCGAGATCACCCTTTCGGCCGGGTTCCGGCTGAAGGATTCCTGGGCCGTGTCCTTGCGCGATCTGGCCAATCTGGCGCTTGTCTCGCCACCCAATTATGAGGCGCGCTTCCAGGTGGAAGTTCTGCTCATCAAAGGGCGGAATACGCCGGCGGACAGCCGTGTCATGAGTGTCAGCTTGCAGCGGACGGCCGCACCCAGCGCCGCGCCCCCGGCCGTCGCGGAGGCGCCCCGCCAGGAGCCCGCGCCGCAGCGGATTCTGACCGCTGCGCCGCCTGAACCCCAACCGGAGCCGGCCACGAAGATTGAGGCTGCCGCGCCTTCATTTGCCCCGGCTGAGCCGAAGAAGATGGCGATCTCACCGGAGACCGAGGCGACCATGCTCGACCGCGCGACGCGGATGCTGAGCATGGGGGATGTGTCGAGTGCCAGGCTGTTGTTCGAGCACGTTGCCAAGAAAGGCAGCGGTAAGGCGGCCATGGCGCTTGCGCGCACCTTTGATCCAGCCTTCTTCGCCTCCATCAATACGCGGGGGCTGAAGCCCGATCGGGATAAGGCGAAGGAGTGGTATTCTGTCGCGGCCGATCTTGGACAGGACGAGGCGCGCACCAGACTTGGTGCGCTTACGAGCAGGTAGCTCGCCAAGGTAAAATTGTTTGATAAAGCATCGGGCTTGTCGCTCAGCGCAAGTTGACAAGCCCGCTTCGCCTTACTAGTGTCGCGCCAGCAGATTTCCAACATTGGGAGATGCTTACACACCGCCGGTGGGGTCCACCGCTTTCGGTGCGGGCAGCATTTCGAGAACATCATGAAGATTAAGAATTCGATCAAGTCTCTGAGAAAGCGCCATCGGGACAATCGCGTCGTCCGCCGTCGCGGTCGTCTTTACGTGATCAACAAGACGATCAAGCGCTATAAGGCGCGCCAGGGCTGAGGTCATATTTGCAATGGTTGATGCACGTCGCGGTTGACAGATTTGCGGCGTGTGTTTCACTGGTCATATGAGATCTTGTCGTGTTTCGGGCGCGCTAGGCGCCATCATCATAGCGGCTTGCGCCACCCTGGCGATAGGCCCTTCGGCGGCGACCGCAGCGGAGCAGCCGCATCACACTAACTTACCCGCACTGAAGCCGCTCGCTCCGAAGCAGTCGCTTCGGAAGGCGCGCGGCGAATTGCTGGCTTCGCTTTACGATCAGCTCAAGGCCGCCGAGAGCGAAGCCGGGTCCGAGCTTATTGTGGCGGCGATCGAGAAGGTTTGGAGCCAGTCCGGCAGCGATACGGCGAACGTGCTGATGGAGCGGGCGGGCCTTGCGATCAAGGCACGCAATTATGAATTGGCAACCAGCCTACTCCAGTCGCTGACTGAAGTGGAGCCGCGCTACGCAGAAGGCTGGAACCAACTCGCCACCATCTATTTCCTCCGCGAGGACTATGAAAATGCCATGCAGCAGCTGAAGCGTGTGCTCGCGCTGGAACCTCACCATTTCAAGGCCATCGAGGGGCTGAGCATTATTCTACGTGAGACGGGACGCAAAAAGGCGGCACTCAAGGCGACTCGCCAAGTGCTCGCCATCTATCCGCATCTGAAATCCGCGAAGCAGGCGGAGGAAGAGCTGACCCGTGAAGTTGAAGGGCAGGGGATCTAGAGCGCCGGACCGAAAGTGTACGCACTTTTCGGATAAATCTGTTGCATGAACAAAGAACTAGAGCGCAGCTCCGCGTTCAGCGGAGCGCCCGGCCCTCTGGAGCATGATCGGATCAGGTGGATACTCCTCTTGTAATCCCCGCGAAGGCGGGGACCCAGTAAACTATTGATTTCGTTTGAATACTTGGTCCCCGCCTTCGCGGGGATTACGACTGAGTGTAGGGTGGCGATGCCACCTAAGCCGATCAGGCTCTAGGCGGGCTCCCGGACCGCACCGCTGCTTGCCGCCGCCCCATGATGCGCCTGTGCCGCGCGCACGGCTTGCGCTTCGATTCTCACCACCCGCAGCATGTTGGTCGCGCCGGGGGTACCGAACGGCAGCCCGGCTGAGACGATGACCTTATCGCCCAGTTTCGCCACGCCTTCCCTCGCTGCCAGGCGACAGGCGCGCGTCACCATGTCGGCCACCGAGTGCGGGTCCTCCGTCAACACGCAGTGGATGCCCCAAGCCACGGCGAGACGCCTGGCGGTCACTTTGCTTGTCGACAGAACAAGGATGGGTTGGCTGGGCCGATGGCGCGCGACGCGGAGGGCGGTGGCGCCCGTGGAGGTGTAGCAGACGATTGCCGACAGGCCCGCATCATGCGCGATCGAGCACGCGGCGGCGCTGATTGCGTCCGCTGAGGAGGTATCGGTTTCCGGCCGCTGACTGTTGATGATCCCCTCGTAGAGCGCGTCCTGCTCAACTTCCATGGCGATGTTGCTCATCGTCGCGACCGCTTCGGTGGGGAACTGCCCCGAGGCCGACTCTGCCGAGAGCATGACGGCATCCGCGCCCTCGAACACGGCGGTGGCGACGTCGGACACTTCCGCGCGGGTCGGAACCGGGGCGCTGATCATCGATTCCAGCATCTGCGTCGCGACGACGACGGGCTTGCCATGCCGCCGCGCCAGCCGCGTCAGGCGCTTCTGCACGCCGGGCACCTGCTCCAGCGGCAATTCCACGCCAAGGTCGCCGCGCGCGACCATGATCGCGTCGGATTCGGCCAGGATGCGCTCGATGTCTTGGACGGCCGACGGCTTCTCGATCTTCGACATCACCGCGGCGCGGCCGTCAATGAGCTGCTTGGCCTCGATCACGTCTTCGGCGCGCTGGACGAAGGACAAGGCGATCCAGTCGACGCCGAGATTGGCGGCATATTCCAGATTCTCGCGGTCTCTTTCGGTCAGCGGGCTGAAATTGAGGACCGTGTCCGGCAGGCTCACGCCCTTGCGGCTGGAGAGTTCGCCGCCGACAAGCACTTTGGTCTCGATACGGTCAGCGGTCTTGGCGGTGGTGACCAGACGCAGCTTGCCGTCATTCAGCAGCAGATGGTGCCCTGCCGCTATGCTGTCGAATATTTCCGGATGAGGCAGATAGACGCGCGCATGGCTGCCCGGCTCCGGATTCTTGTCGAAGGTGAAGCTTTCGCCGGAATGCATCTCCACCGTACCGGTGATTTGACCAACGCGCAGTTTCGGCCCCTGGAGATCGCACAGGATACCGATCGGGTGATCCGTCTCGCGCTCAATGGCGCGGATCTGTGCGTGGCGTTCGCGCAAATCCTCATGCGACGCATGGCTCATATTGATGCGGAACACATCGGCGCCGGCTTCGAAAAGCCGCCTGATCATCTCGGGCCGAGCCGATGCCGGACCCAAGGTCGCTATGATCTTCGCACGCCGATTTCGCCTCATTGCGTCGCTGCTCCACCTTCACCCGGATCCGCCAAACGGACGGTCCAGTCTTTTTCTTCGTTGGTATCGACTTCGAAAAAACCAGAGCGCTTGGCGTTGTGCTTCTGACAGTCCTGCACGCCGCGTATGGTGAACGCCTTGTCGCCCGTGCACATGAAGGCCTTGCCGCCCCACTCGCCGCCGCGATCGTAATCAAGTGCATGGATATAGTAATATCGTGCGACAAGCGTGCCCTTCAGCAGCACTTCACAGGTTTGTGAGGCGACATTCCACCACCCTTCGCTGACCCAGCCCTGTTCGTCCTTATAGCCGATGGCGACGCCGATACGGCTTGTGGTCGTATTGCACAGTTTCAGATCCGCTGCGGCCGGCGCGGCCAGGCCAAGGGCAGAGGCAGCAAGAAAGCCGAGGCAAACGGCAATGCGGCTCGATTTGTGTCTCTTCATCTGAATTCCACGTTTAACGGATGCACTCGGTAACGTTTTATGCCGGGTCAACGAGGATCACCCGTAGATCGTTCACATTCGTGAAGGTCGGCCCGCTTAAGATAAGGTCGTCTAACACCTCAAAGAATCCCGTGGAATCGTTTTTTGCCAGAATCATTCCGGGATCGAGCTTTGCCTCGGCGGCTCGCGTAAGTGTGTCCGGCGTGATCATGGCCCCGGCAGGATCGTCAGGGTTGCCGCCGCCACCATCGATGCCGTCCGTATCAGCGGCCAGGGCGAAAATACCAGGACCGCCGCCAAGAGCAAGTGCAAGCGCTAAGGCATACTCCTGATTTGGACCGCCGCGTCCATCGCCTCTTATCGTGACGGTCAGTTCGCCGCCGGAGAGGATGGCCACGCGCTTGCCTTGTGCCTGGGCATCAGCGCCAGCCGGGCATGTTCCGCCGCGACCTCGCGCGCTTCTCCTTCGAGCGCGTCATCCAAGGACAAGCGGCTCATAGCCCGCAGAGGCGGCCTTGGCGGCGGCGGCGCGCAGCGCATCTCCCGGCGTGGCGGCAAGCACGAATCGCGCATCGGCGAAAGCTGGATCGCCCGGCTTGGGCGTTTCGTTCGCGGTATCGCTGAGTGCCGCCTGGATGGCGGGCGCGGCGGCGATACCGTACCGCGCGAGGACCGCCCGCGCTTCGGCGAGGCTGGTCGCGGTCGGGGACGGTCGGGCCGGAGCCGATCGTGTCCGGTGCGTCGCCCGGCACATCCGATATGGCCAGCGTCACGAGCGCGGCGGGCGAGGCCGCGCGCGCCAACCGGCCGCCCTTGATACGCGAGAGATGCTTGCGCACGCAATTGATGTCGCCGATCGGCGCGCCACCGCGCAGCAGGCCGCGTGTCAGCTCCTGCTTTTCCGCAAGGCTGATGCCCGCCAGAGGCGCGGCCCATAGCGCCGAAGCGCCTCCCGAAATGAGGGCGAGCACCAGATCGCCTTCCCGCGCTTCAGCCGCGAGGCGCAGGGCGCGGTCGGCCGCGGCGGCGCTCGTTGCGTCGGGGACGGGGTGAGCGGCTTCCATCAGCTCGAACGCGGTGAGCGGCAGGCCCGTAGCCCTTGCGCGTTACCGCGAGGCCGACGAATCGGCCCGCCTCGATAGTGTCGGCATAGTGTGCCTCGGCGGCCTGGGCCATCGCGGCGGCGGCTTTCCCGCAGGCAAGCGCGATGAGGCGGCCCGTTCGCGGTGCGGGAGGAAAATGCGCCGGCAGGCATCGCGCGGGCTGGGCGGCGGCAACGGCCAATTCATAGATCGACAGTAAAATTGCGCGGTGGTCCGCCTGTTTCATGAGCGGACAGCCGATCGCTTGGGCATTTATTCATGTCCGAATGGTTATATGTGCAAAAATGCCAATGTCGTTGAAAAACCGCGCGGATATCTCTTTCGCGGTCTAGCCGCATGGAAATCGCGGGGCTATATCTACCCCATGCTCGACACGATGCCCATGAACGGCACGGTCGCCACCAAGGTGACCGATGCTCCATATACTATTTTACCAGGGTTCGCTCACCAGCGGCATAATCCTGCTGTGCGACCATGCGGACAACGCCTTTCCCGCGGGCTACGACTGCGCTCGGCGTGCCGCCATCGCAGCTTCAGCGCCATATCGCCTATGATCCGGGCGCGGCGGGTATCACCCGCCACATGTCGCGGCTGCTCGGCGCGCCGGCGGTCCTGACACGTTATTCGCGCCTGCTGATCGATCCGAATCGCGGCGAGGACGATCCGACTTTGATTATGCGCATTTCTGATGGCGCCATTGTGCCCGGCAATGCCGCAATCACACTGGAGGAGCGCCAGAAGCGCATCGATCACTATTACCGGCCCTATCATGCCGCCGTCGATCAATTGATCGATGCGATGATCGATGCCGGGAAGCCGCCGGTTATCTACTCCATTCACAGCTTCACCGAAAATTGGCGGGGCTGGATGCGGCCTTGGCACGTGGGCGTGCTTTGGGATAAGGATCCGCGTCTTGCCATTCCTTTGCTGAACGCTCTGCGCGAAGACGATACGCTCGTCGTCGGCGACAATGAGCCTTATGCAGGCGCATTACGCGGTGACTGCATGCACAAGCACGCCACGATGCGCGGGCTGGCCAACGCGCTGATCGAAGTGCGCCAGGATTTGATTCGCGACGAGGAGGGCCAAGCCGAATGGGGCGAGAGACTCGGGCTTATTCTGCGCCGCATCCTTGCCAATTCCCGCGCCGATACCACATTCCATCGAGACTCGCTATTACGGGTCCCGCTCGGACAGGGTGCCAGCCACCCGCGATGCGGTGAAGCGCGGAGGATGGCATGGCGGTACGCGAAATTGATCCCAAGCTCGCGGTAGAACTGGAAGCAGCGGCGTTTCGCCGCCTCGTCGCGCATCTGCGCGAACGCGCGGACGCGCAAAACATCGATCTCATGAATCTCGCCGGCTTCTGCCGCAATTGCCTCTCCAACTGGTATCGCGATGCGGCGATCGAAAAGGGCATTGAATTGTCGAAGGACGAATCGCGCGAGCTGATTTACGGCATGCCCTATGAGGAATGGAAAGCGCTGCATCAAGCCGAGGCGAGCCGGAGCAACTTGGGCAGTTCGAAGCCGCTCATAAGAATCACTAAGAGGCGGGGCGCCAGCGCTTTTTGGACTTTATCCGCAGCTCTCGCAGTTTGTGGGATAACAGCGCGCCGCTGTGTTGAGCCAAACCTCAATCCTTTCTAGCCTCTCAGCCAATCTCGACGCGCCGAATCGGTGCGACGTTCCACGCATGGGGAGAAGCCGATGGCGATCAGCGAAGTCATGGAAGAATCCGCGCCCGCGGAAAATCTGCAGGGCAGTGCGAAAGATCATTTGCGGGCCTTCATCGAACGCATCGAGCGCCTGGAGGAAGAAAAGGCGGCGCTCGCCGAGGATATCCGCGAGGTTTATGCGGAGGCAAAGGGGACCGGCTTCGATACCAAGGCGCTGCGCACGATCATCCGGCTGCGCAAGCTGGAGGATCATGAGCGCATGGAGCAGGAAGCGCTTCTGGCGACCTATATGCACGCGCTCGGCATGATCGGTGGCCTGGAAAGTCAGTAGCAGTTCCCAATCGTCATTCTCGCTCAGCCTGGATGACGATTGACAGAATGTCGTCGAGATTGCGAAGGCGTGCAGCTTCAGTTCAAGCTGGAACTGCTGTGGGCATGGAGCTGAAAGAGGCTCAAGCCCTTCATCAGGCTCAAGCCTTGGCAGTCACCTGCGGTCCGGGCGCATGTTCTGCGCTGTCTGGACCGGCTCGTCCGCCGCGTCGTCCCGGTCGAGACGCTTCACCGCCGTATTGATAGCCGTACCCTGGAAGCGCTGCGCCCAGAACATCTGCGCAAATTGCAGGCCCGGCTGGAACTGCGTGTTCAGCATCTCGCGCGGTTCGGCGAACATGACATGCACCTTCGCCAGTTCCAGCTCCGATCCACCGGTCGTCATGTCCATCCCCGCAGACCGGTGTATCAGACATGAACGGCAGAACCGGGAAGGGCTGGTAATTCTCCTCGTCCGGATGATCGTCATCATACTCCGGACTGGCCGCGACATCTCATCCGGAACGGATTCTTCGGCCGGCTTTTCGCCGAGAAACTCGCGCTTGAAGGCTTCGGCGTCGGGCTTGGCCGCGGTCTGCTGCGTCCGTGCCTGCACGAGGGGGTGGCGGGTTCGGCCGGCTCGGCTTTGCGCGCGGATGCTCCGCTGCCCAGCCCCGGGAACGGCGTCAGGCTGGCGAAGGTAAGCTGAGGCTTGGCGGCTCCCTGGCTTGCAGAGGCGCAGCAGGCTGCACGGTGAAGGTGGCTGCGGATTTCGGGCTCGCTCGGCTCCGCGGTGAGGCTGGCGAGAATCACCTGCCCGGCGTTGCCGCCGCGAAGTTTGTTCTGTACGCCGATGGGCAGCTCGCCGCCCTTTTGCTGCAAATTGGCCAGCGCGATCTGGAAATCCTTCTTTGTGATCGGCTTGCCGTCAGCCGGAATATGCTTGCGTATGGCCGGACGGAAAGAGGATCGCCAGTTCCTGGCGCGGCACGCGCGGCCACGCACGGACGCGGCCCGTATCGACATGCACGAACGGAATTGCGGATGTCGGATAATAGCCGACGCCGCCGCGTTCGCGGATCAGCGCCGAATTACGAAGCTGCTTCGCGGAAATATCAGGGAAGTGGATGTCGGCGGCCTGCCCGGTGATGTGCTTGCTTCCCTTCGCCTGCCCACCGCGCGTGCGCCGCAGCGCACGAATTGGTCTTCTCGGAGCGGTGGCCGCAGATCAGATGCACCGGCTTCTTCGAGCCCAAGCTCCTCATGCATCTCCCAGATCAGGTCGACAAGCTTGGGATCCATCTCGATGGTGATGTTCCGGCGCCAATCCCGCATGAAGTGGTTCAGCTTCTTCATACGCTTCGGGAACATATTTGCCATCGCGCTTGTAGACGATGGAGATGTTGTCCTTGGTGTGGATGTTGTAAAAAGCGATCGTCCGTTCCTCGTGCGGCAGTCGCGCCGACGGACGATGCGAGAAGCGCTGGAATGGCAAGTGCGAACATGGCAACGCTGTGCCAATTCAGCACACGGTCGACAGGAGAAGTGCCCAAAATTCCCTCTCGATCGGAGTTGAAGAATAGTCCGATCTCTCTCACCCTGATGGATAACCACATTGTGCTGGTTCGTATTGATCCGCGTCGTTCGGCGGCTCGATAATCCGCCTCATGTGGTTAAAAATCAGTATGTCGGGAATTGCGGGGAAAACATGGCGGAGATGCAATTGAGCAACCTGTGGAAAAAAAATGCCGGCGCATGGCCGGCATTTTCGTATTTTTCCTTACTGTGGCCGCAATGCCGACCATCCGGCAGATGCCGCTAATTCTGTAGGCCCCGCTCGCCAGCGTCGAAAATCTCGGTCTTCGAGGCGATCACTTTCGGCGAATCGATTTTCAGCGCCACGCGAACCGATGCGTCATAACCATACACATCACGATAGCTTTGCAGCTTGCCGTCCTTATCGACCCAGAGCGTGAAATAGGTGATGTGCACCGGGATTTTCTTCTCCAGCTTCACCTGCTCGTCATTCGCCGTCGCCAGGGTCTGTCATCACGCGGGCCTCCGACCAGCCCTGCTCGGCGAGCAGCAATTTGGCGAAATTGAGCGGATTGCGAACCCGCATGCAGCCATGGCTATAGGCCCGCATGGGCTTGTCGAAGAGATGCTTGGTCGGGGTATCGTGCATGTAGACGGCATGGTTGTTCGGAAACAGGAATTTCACCTGCCCCAACGCATTGCCTGGTCCCGGAACCTGGCGCAGGGCCAGCTTGTCCGGATTGACCAGATACCAATCGACCATATACGGGTCGACGGTGCGTTCGCCCTGCCAGATCACCTCGATATTATTGCGGCTGAGATAGCCGGGATTGCTTTGCATCGCCGGGATGATCTCGTTGACGAGGATGGATTTGGGCACGTTCCAGTAGGGATTGAAGACGACGAATTCCATCTCGTCGGAGAAAACCGGCGTCGGATTTTTCGGCGAGCCGGCCACGATCCGGTCCTCATGGATGACGCGTCCGCCCTTGATCACGCGGAACATGTATTCCGGCAGGTTGATCCAGATGTGGCGTTCGCCCATGTCGCGCGGCTCCCAGCGCCAGCGCTCCATATTGGCGAGAATCGTGCCGGCGCTGACCGCGACGCTGCCTTCATTAAGAAGGTCGCGTGTTTCCCGACCGATGACGCCATCCGCCTTCAAGCCCTCTTGAAGCCTGGAAAGCGCGCACCGCCTCGGCGAGGGCGTCGTCATAATATTCAGCTGCATTGCCGTTCGGCGCGGATGAGCGAAGGCGGACTCATGAAGCGCGTACGCAAAAGTGCGACATGAGGATGATACGTATTCGGCCCAAGGCCGGCCCCTCCGGGAATACGCACCGCCTTCGCGCCCGATTTCTGCGCCGCCCGCACTTCCAGCAGCTTGGCCTTCAGCGCCTTGAACTGTTCGTGCGGAGGGTGGAAACTCTCTAGGAAGCCTCCCAGTTTGCCGTCGGCCTCCATGATGCCTTTGAGCACCGCCTTGGCGTCCGGCCGCGCCGGCTTGAGATCGAGGAATTCCTTATCGAGCGATGTCGGCACGACACGGCCGGACTGGGCATTCGTCGCGTAGCCGAGCGCGGCGGCGCTCATCCTCAATTCCGCATCCGCGAGCCATTCGGCGGGATAGCCGGAATGCTTGGCGAAACCGGCGCCATCGACGACATTGTAGTCGGATGAGACGAGGCCGAACTCGTCAGCCCGCTTGAACACCGCCCGAAGCGCTTCGGCGGTCTTCTCGTTCAAGCCGTTCTCGCGAACCCAGACCAGATTGTCCGGCACTGCGATAATAGTCGGTGAGGCTTTTCACCTCCTCCTTGCCGAGTTGCAGCTTCTTTCTTGCCTTGCCGGCCAGCTCTTCGTGCAAGGTGATGTAGAGCCGCTTGCATGCGGCTGATGAGGCGATCCGGTGCGTCCGGCTCGACCGCCTGGGCCGTCGTCGCACCCACGCCAATTATCGCCAAAGCCAGAGTGCTGGCTAGCGGCAAGCGAAATAACATCATCAGCCCCTCATTGCTGCCCGGTGCAAGCATAATGGCATAACCGCGTCACGGTCCATCAGGTTTCCTGATCCGATCACTTTCTGTCAAACAAAAGTGCCTTTGCAAGGGCGCCCGCCGGACGGGCGGCACGTCACCTAATTGTGACGGATTTCCAGGCCGAACTCCCGCATCTTTCGATACAGCGTCGACCGGCCAATGCCCAGACGGCGCGCCACCTCGGTGATGTGGCCGCGATAATGGCCGAGCGCCAGCCGGATCAAATCCGCCTCGATGTCGTCGAGCCGCCTGATCTCGCCTTCATCGGTCAGCGCCGGGATGCCGAGCGCGACGCCGGGAGGCGGAGGGGTAAGCGAAATGGCGCGAGCGGCCGGCCAGTTGCCGCCGATCATGGCCGGTCCGTGATAGCCCGGTTTCGCTTGCAGGACGGGGGCGTCGGGCATGTCCGCCTTAAAGCCAGGCACCTGGGCCGCGATTTGCGGGAAATCGTGAACCGCAAGACGGTCGCTTTCGGCCAGGATCACGGCGCGGTAAATGGTATTTTCAAGCTGCCGCACATTGCCCGGCCAGGCATAGGCCTGCAGCAGCGCAATGGCGGCCGGGTCGATTTCCTCGATGCGCTTGCCTTCTTCGGCGATGATTTGAGCGAGAAAGTGCTGGCTGAGACGCGGGCACGTCCTCGACCCTGTCGCGCAATGGCGGCAGCCAAATCGGAAAGACGTTGATGCGATAATAGAGGTCTTCACGGAAGTGCTGCCGCTTCACGCGCTCGATGAGATTTCGGCTGCTGGTGCAGATCAGTCTGACGCGCGGCTGCCCGTCGCGGGCAAATCCGGTCTCGGTGGCGAGCAAGGCCGACAATCGGGCTTGCGAGGCAAGGCTAAGCTCGCTGATTTCCTCCAGAAACAGCACGCCGCCATCCGCCTTCGCCCAGGCGGCGTCGATGGGGTCTATTCCGCCGCCTTCATTCTCCTGGCCGGCGATCGCCTGCAGCGGCGCGCAATGCACGAAATGGAACGGCCCTTGGCTGCGAGCGCTTGCCCCGTAGATCGCTTTGGCGAGCAAGCTCCTTGCCGGTGCCGGGCTCGCCCTCGATGAGGATCGGCAGTTCCAGGTCGGCGGCTCGCCTGGCGAGCATCATCGCCCGCTGAATTTCGGGCGACCCTGCGACGATGTCGGAGAATTCCGGCCGCCCCTCCAGCTTGCGGCGGATCCGGGCGATCTCGCTTTCCAGCGCGCTGATTTTGAGGCTGCTGCGCACCGATCCCTCGATGCGGTCGGATGGCCGCTGGTTTGACGATGACGTCGGTGGCGCCTGCCGCCAGGGCCGTCGTGAGGCGCATCGGCCGGCTGCGGTTCGGCAAGCACGATAACGGGCACGTTCAGCCGCTCGCGCAAATGGCGCAGCACCGTAAGTCCGCTCATGTCAGGCAATTGCAGGTCAAGCAGGACAAGGACGGGCGTGCCCCAGACCAAATCCCCGAGAACTGCGGCACCCTTCGCCGCGATCCTGGAACTCAGCCCAAGCTGGGAAACGATCTCCTGAAGACGGCGGCCCTCGATTGGATCGGCTTCGACGATCAGGACATAATTGGCCATTGGACGCCACTCGGACAGGATGGTTATAGGGTGCAAGCGGATCGGCCGCTTGCATGCCGCACAGCCACGGCAACTTGAGATTGTGGCAGGCAAGCGTAAAAACAGGCTAAATCTCCGTTTCGGCAATGGCGCTGTCGGCCTCGAACGAGGCCGCGCTAAGGCCCGACCATAAGGCCGGGCCGCTTTGACATTGCCGCCGCGATTGCTCATGTTATGAGGAGTGTTTGCATTACAACCCAAAGGAGCCGGGTGGAATGAGGCATTTACCGGAAGCTGCCGGTCTGACAAATGACGATCGAAGCATCGGCGTTCGCGCGCCCGAAAGCGAGCCGGGTGCGGCCGAACTCGGCACATGCCCGCCTGGGATCTGGCCGATCTCTATACGTCCGCTCAGTCGCCGGAGCTGACACGCGACCTGCAGGAGGCCGCCGACGGCGCCGACGCCTTCGCGGCGCGCTATCAGGGCAAGCTCGACGCGTTGGCGCAAACGAAAGGGTCGGCGGGGCTTTTCGCTTGCATCAAGGACTATGAGGCGCTTCAGGATCTGATCGGGCGGATCGGGTCTTTCGCCTATCTTAACTATGTCACCAAGGCCGACGACCCTGCGCGCGCCAAATTCTTCGGCGACATGCAGGAGCAACTGACCAATATCGGGTCGAAGCTGCTGTTTTTCGGGCTGGAGCTCAACCGCATCGACGATGCGCTGCTGGAGCGGATCCAGAACGAGCCGCCGCTCGATCACTACCGGCCCTGGCTGGAGGAGCTGCGCAAGGAAAAGCCCTATCAGCTCGCCGACGATCTGGAGCGGCTGTTCCATGAAAAGGCGATGACCGGCCGCGCCGGCTGGAGCCGCCTGTTCAGCGAAACGATGACCGCGCTGCGTTTCGACATCGATGGCCATAAGCTGCCGATCGAGCCGACGCTCAACCGGCTCGTGCATCCCGATGAGACCGTGCGGCGCAAGGCCGCCGAGACGCTGACCAAGGTCTTCAAGGCCAATCTGCCGCTGTTCACGCTGATCACCAACATTCTCGCCAAGGACAAGGAGATTTCGGATCGCTGGCGCGGTTTCAAGGATGTCGCCGCCTCACGCCATCTGGGCAACAATGTCGAGCCGGAGGTGGTCGAGGCGCTGGTGACGGCGGTCGCGCGAGCATTATCCGCGGCATTTCGCATCGCTATTACGCGATGAAGGCGCGCTGGATGGGCAAGGAGCGGCTGGAATTCTGGGATCGCAACGCGCCGATCGTCAGCGACAGCGACCGTCACGTTCCCTGGGACGAAGGCCCGCGAGACGGTGCTTTCAGCCTATGCCCGATTCTCGCCCGACATGGCGCGAATCGCGCGCGATTTCTTCGACAAGAGCTGGATCGATGCTCCGGTCCGCGACGGCAAATCGCCCGGCGCCTTCGCCCACCCGACGGTGCCGAGCGCGCATCCTTACGTGATGATGAATTATATGGGCAAGCCGCGCGACGTGATGACGCTCGCCCATGAGCTCGGCCATGGCGTGCATCAGGTGCTGGCCAACAGCCAGGGCCCGCTGATGGCCTATACGCCGCTGACCTTGGCCGAGACCGCCAGCGTCTTCGGCGAGATGCTGACCTTCAAATCCGTGCTCGCCATGACCACAAAATCCGAAGGAGAAGAAGGCGCTATTGGCGCAGAAAGCCGAGGACAAGATCAACACAGTCGTCCGCCAGATTGCCTTTTACGAATTCGAGCGCCGCGTCCACACCGAGCGGCTCGAAGGCGAGCTGACGTCGGAACGTCTCGGCGAGATCTGGATGGACGTGCAGAAGGAGAGCCTTGGACCGGCCATCAAGCTCGGCGAGGGCTATCAGGTGTTCTGGTCCTACGTCCCGCATTTCGTGCATTCGCCCTTCTATGTCTACGCCTATGCCTTCGGCGACTGCCTGGTGAACTCGCTCTATGCGGTCTACGAGAAGAGCGCGAGCGGCTTTCAGGAGCGCTATCTCGACATGCTGCGCGCCGGGGGCACCAAGCACCATCGGGAGTTGCTGGCGCCGTTCGGCCTCGACGCCACCGATCCTGGGTTCTGGGCGATGGGCCTAGGCGTCATCGAGCGGCTGATCGACGAGCTGGAGGTCTTTGACGATGCGGCGGTGCCTGCTTAGCGCGGCCATTCGTCTACTGGCGCGGCAATGCCGCTGCAAAGCTTGGAAATAGATCCGCCTCAACCTATGTCGAGGCCAGAGTGAACCTTGAGCTGGCCCGACCATGACAGATGATGTTCCGCCTCGTGACGACGAAGCCAACCGCTTCAGCCGCCGCTTGCAGCGCTATGCCCAGGTCGGAACCAATGTCGGCGGCGTCGCGGCGGGCATGGCGACGCGCTATGTGCTCGGGCTGACCCTCGATCGCGAGAAAAACGCGGGCGCGCTCGCCAGTGCGCTAGGCGGCCTCAAGGGGCCGTTGATGAAGGTGGCGCAGCTCCTCTCCACCATCCCCGATGCCTTGCCGCCCGAATATGCGGAGGAGCTCTCCAAACTGCAAATGCACGCGCCGCCCATGGGTTGGGTGTTCGTGAAGCGGCGCATGGCGGCGGAGCTAGGTCCGGATTGGGAGACCAAATTCGCCGAATTCTCGCGGGAGGCGGCGGCTGCGGCCTCGCTCGGCCAGGTTCACAAGGCCAGAGCGCATGACGGCGCGGAGCTGGCCTGCAAGCTGCAATATCCGGACATGCAGTCAGCCGTGGAGGCTGATCTCAATCAACTCGGCATGCTGCTCGCGATCCATAAGCGTCTTGACCCGGTCGATCGACACATCGGAAATCGCGACGGAAATCTCCGCCCGTCTGCGCGAGGAACTGGATTACGAGCTGGAGGCGCGGCATATGGCGCTTTACGGCCTGATGTTTGCCGGCAACCCGCTGATCCGCGTGCCCGTCGGGCGTCCCGGAGCTGTCGACGCGCCGGCTGCTCACCATGGATTGGCTGGAAGGCGGGCGCCTGCTGGACTACAAGACGCGCCCCCAGGAGGAGCGTAACCAGATCACGCGCGCGCTGTTCCGTGCCTGGTGGTATCCGTTCAGCCATTACGGGGTGATCCATGGCGATCCGCATCTCGGCAATTACTCGATCTTCGAGGAGGACGGCCGTGCGGCGGGCATCAATCTTCTCGATTATGGCTGCGTCCGCAGCTTTGCGCCGCGCTTCGTCGGCGGCGTGGTCGATCTCTATCACGGCCTGTCGCGGGGCGATCGCAACCTGATCGTCCATGCCTATGAAACCTGGGGCTTCAGCGGCCTGTCCAATGAGCTGATCGACATTCTCAACATCTGGGCGAAGTTCATCTATGGTCCGTTGCTGGACAACCGCGTTCGCCATATCGCGGAGGGCGTATCGCCGAGCCAATACGGCCGGAAGGAAGCCTTTACGGTGCATAAGGGGCTGAAGGAGAAAGGCCCGGTGAAGGTGCCGCGCGAATTCGTGTTCATGGACCGCGCGGCGATTGGCCTCGGCGGGGTGTTCCTGCATCTCGACGCGGAGCTGAACTTCTATCAGCTGTTCAACGAGACGATTGAAGGGTTTCGATTTGCAGGAGGTCCGGGGGCGTCAGGCGGCAGCGTTTGGCGAAGCGGGCGTGCCGTTGCCGGTCAATAGGAGCATCTCCAAAAGCATGGCATTGGGAAGACGGGTGGAGCGGGTTGCGCGCCCAAAGCGCGTGCTTCGGCAAAGGGATGGATCTGTGATGGCTGGGTTAGTCCTGCGAACATGTGTGATCCTCGCCGCTCTATCGGCGATGGCGGTGGCGCAACAACGGCCAGGCGCAAACCTCGGAGAAATGTGCGCCGGGATCGCCGGGATTCAGTGCCAGCAAGGGTTGTGGTGCGATCCCGAGCCGGGGCTTTGCAATGGAGCCGACATTGCCGGCCGCTGCATCGAAGTTCCCCAGATTTGCACGCGCGAATATCGTCCCCGTTTGCGGCTGCGACGGGAAGACCTACGGCAATGACTGCGATCGCCGCTCGAACAAGGTCCCCAAAGATCGGGATGGAGCCTGCAGCTAGATCATGCGCTGGGAGGCTGAAGCGCGAGGTCTGATTGCCTCATTGCGGAACTGGTATGAGCCGGATGGCCAGGGTGATACCTGCGACATTGTTCCACGCGGCCAATCCTACGAGAACGACAGCTCCTGTAAGTGATGGGATGCGCCACTTTGTCGTTGAAGAGAAGCTCGCCAGCAGAATGAGCAGCGGAGCGAAGTGAAGGGAGTATAAGAAGAATCCGTCATCCCCGTAGAATAGATGCAGGATGAGCTGCCCCGCAATCACACCCGTCACAAGCATCGCCATTTGATGCAGGCGGCCTCGACCATTCCAAGCGGTCCACGCAGCGAGTGCGCCGGCGATCCCCAAGCCTATCCAGATCACCGTGGCGACGGCGAGGACCAGGTTTGTCGGGCCATCCGGACGCTCAGCGGTCAAGATCGTTTTGCCCTTTTCGCTAATTTTGGTGACGACGCCGGGAAAAATGACCGGATCCAGGAAAAAAGCTTTCGGAGTAGCCTGGAGTTTCTCCCTGATATCAACCTTCGTGTATTTTTGCTCTGGCGCTCGACATTAAGAGCAAGGTGTAGACGAGCGCGTCAATGGTGCGGCCAGTTATCCAGTTACAGAGATAGAAAAAGGTCGCGGCCAACAATCCTGCGCCGAGGGCCAAAACGAGCCGTGCCGCCAGCTCTGGCGGAAGTCCCAGGTTCTTGAGGATGATCGTCGGGGTCGAAAGCAGAAGCGACGCCAGCGGATGTACGCTGGTTCTGTAGTGATCGCTATACCGATCCGTCAAATTATCGAATACGCGCTGCGTGTCGGCATCGAACCAAAGATCTTGAATGCGATGGATGTTAGCGGCTGTGAGCGTTCCGCTTATGGAAAGACTGATTGCTATTCCGGTCAGAAACACAAGGGGAAGCAATACCGCAAAATATACATCGGTTCCTGCCCAACTCTTGGGCGAGAATGTCGCTGTCGTGGCCATCGTCTCGTCCTTGCAAGAGGCCTTTGAAACGTCACGTCACTTGAAGCACGCCAAGACCGCGTGTCAGTGCTGCCCGCCAAGCTACGCTTTGTTCGGCAAAATTCGGTTTATGCCAAGTCCGTGAAAGCCCAACCCCCGCGACCAGCATCCATGCACGGACGTCATGATTGCGACCACCGCAGCGGCACTATGAAGGGGCACGCAAAAATCGTGCCTAAGACCAGCGCCGGTTCGACCACATCCATTGCTCCGGATGCTCCTTGATCCAGGCTTCGAACTGCGCCTGCAACGCCGTGAGCGCGGCGGTCACGTCGGCATTGGCGTCATCTGTCCAGGGCACCTTGATTTCCGTCATCCGCACCTTGAACCGCGATTCCTTGCCGACCCGAATGCAGCGCCCGGCCCACAATCTGGCGCCGGCCCGACGCGCCAGCATGGCAGGCACGATGTTCGATCCCGCAGGTTTGCCGAAGAACGGCACCTGGACGCCCTTGCGCTCGAAGCGGTCTGCGAGGAAGCCAAGTCGTCCGCCTTCGCGGACGTAGCTGGCGATCATCCGGGCGGTATCGTGTCCTAGCTTCATGCCCTGCACGCGTCCGCGCGCAAAAAGCCCGCCGGGATAAAGATCCTGGCGTTTGCTGCGCAGATAGAGGTCAACGTAAGGATTGTCGACCAGGCGGTAGACCGCCGCGGGCTTCGCGCCCACCTGGGTGAGCGGCCACATTGCCAGTTCCCAATTGCCCATATGCAGCGAGCAGGTGATGGCCGCGCCCATTTTGCCGGCATAGCGGTTGAGGAGTTCCGGATTTTCGATCTCGATACGGTCCGGTTCCTTCAGGATACGGTCGAGCAGCATGGTCTCGGCCATCACACGCCCCAGATTGCCCCACATTTCCATCGCGATCGCCTCGCGCTCCCTGAGGCGCCTTGTCGGGGAACGCGATGGCAAGATTGTCGAGCGCCCGCTGGTGACGCCGCCCATAAGGCGCCAGCAGCCGCCAGCCCTTGGCCGAAAGCTCGCGCGCCATATCCAACGGGAATGCGCGGACCGTGGCGATGATCAGGCGCAGCAGCGCATATTCGAGAGCTGGTGGATGGTCAGGAGCGTGGACATCGGTCAGGGGTGCGCTTGAAACGGGAGGGCGGGATGCGCGGGGCCGGGTTTAGTTGCCAAGCGCAGCGGTCCGCGTCAAGCGAGGACGAAGGCCAGGGCTGCAATTCCACGCGGGCTGAAAGCGACGCCTTCGGCAACAGCGAGCGCCTTCCGCAGTCCACATTTCGGAGCATGCAGTGCACTGCGCATTCACTCGTTCACGGCGGCCCTAGCGGCATCATTTTCACCGGCGCAGCCCAGACATGCCTTGGCCGCATCGCGGCCCGCCGGAGGGGCGCGAACATGGAGAGCGCCATCAACCCGGCGCCGCGGGCCAACTGGAGCGGCAAGAGGCCGGAGACCAGGGTGCGATTGAGCAGATCAGCAGCGGCCATGCGCGTCAGCACGTCGCCGCGCCGTGCGGTTTCATAGGCGGCGAGCACGCCTGCCGCGCCAGGGATCTTTGCTTGTGCGCGCCGCGCAGCCAACCAGATCCGCCACATCCCGGAAGCCGAGATTGAGACCCTGCGCGCCGATCGGCGGCATCACATGGGCGGCTTCGCCCACCAGCGCGAGCCGCTCGCCCGTGAGCCTGCGCGCCACCAGTCCGGAAAGCGGGAATGCATTTCGCGGGCCCGTTTCGCGTGATATCGCCGAGCAGACCACCAAGCCTGCCGGCGATCGCCTCGGCGAATTCGGCATCGCTCATCGCCGCGAGGCGTTCGGCTTCCGCGGGGCGTTCTACCCAGATGAGGCTGGACCAGCCGCCCGGCAGCGGCACCACGGTAAATGGCCCATGCGCATAGTGGAGTTCGGTGCAGACGCCATCATGGGGCCGGCTATGAGCGAAATTGCAAACGGTCGCGGTCTGATCGTAACGCCATTCGCGAGTCTGGATGCCCGCCGCTTGGCGGCATAGAGACTGACGCCCATCGGCGCCAACAACCAGTTTGGCATCGAGGCGCCGCCCATCGGCAAGCGACAACCGCATCGCGCCGCCGACCGGTTCGATCGCGGTAACGCCCTCGGTGGCGATGAAGGACGCTCCGAGCGCGTCCATGAGCGCCGCGACGATCTGCGTATTGGGGATGTTATAGCCGAATGCGCTTTCGCCGATTTCGCCAGCGTCAAAAACCATGTCGGGAGCGCGGAAAAGGCGGCCGGTGCGGTCGACAAGGCGCAAGGCGGAAAGCGGTGCGGCTTCGGCGCCGAATCGGCTCCAAACGCCCAATGTCTCCAGAAAACGCACCGATCCTTGCAGCAGTGCGGTCGTGCGTCTGTCCGGGCGGTCCGGATTTGGAGCGGGTCCGGCGCAAACGGCATCGAACCCTGCTTGTCTCAGCGCCAGCGTGGCGGCCAACCCCGCTGGTCCCGCTCCAACAACCACGCAATCGTGAGAAGCAACGATCATGCGCCGATCGTGGCGTTTCGGGCGTGCTTAAACAAGGGGAATTCGCGAAGTCAGAGTCGAAACTGAGCGGTCGCGCTAGCGCCGCGCCGACTTGATATTATCGGATCGCTCGCACATGACGACAGGACCGCCCGCACTGTTAACCAGCTTGCAGACGCTGTCGTCACATCTGCCCTCCGGCGGCTGGGCGACGGCCAGGCTGGGCGGGTCCGGTTCGGTCGCGCCAAGCTTGGCGGCCTGCTGATAAAACTCTTCCGCCTTCGCCGCATCGCCGGAGACGCCGAGCACATTCTGCTTGTTGAGGTAGATCGGATCGTAGGTCTTGGCGAGGCCGGCAAAAGCTTCGGCAAGACCGCGATTATTGGCGAGATAGCGGAACATCAGCCGTGCCGCGACGATATCCCCGCCTTCCAGCAATTTCATCCCGCGCGCCAGCATCGCCTGGTCTTCGGGGGCATATTGGGACTTCTTCTGGATGGAATAGGTATTCATCGCTTCGGGCGCCCGCTCGGTGCTCTTGCGCTTGACCGCTGGACGCAACGGGGCTTTGCCGCCGCGCAGCGGCAGCGAGCAGGCCGTTACGAAATCCCCCAGGTCCGCGGCCAGCACCGCATAGGATATGCCGTTGGCTTCCTTGTGGATCGATGTGCTGATGCCCACGACGACACCGCTATTGTCGACAAGCGGGCCGCCGCTATAGCCGGGAATGATCGGCGTCTGATGCTGAAGCTGGCTGCTGAACCACCGGTTCGTCAGCACGCGAGAGACATATCCCTTGAGTACCGAGGGGATAAAGAAGGTCTCGTCATCGCCCCTGGACCAGGACATGGAGCCCTGCGGATCGGCGGCGGCGGGAAAGCCGATGGCAAAGAGATCGGTGCCGGGGCCGGGATATTGTGTGGATAACGGCAGGGGCTGCCCCGGCAGATCGTCCAAGCGCTTCGAGCAGCGCAAGATCCTTCTGCGGAAACACCGCGAGAACGCGCAAGGGTATGCGCTTGATGACGCCCTTTTCGGCGGCATAGCCAACGGAAAACGCCGTGCCCTTTTCAATGACATGGTGATTCGTGGCGATCACCCGGCTGCCGCTGACGAGAAACGCGGTCCCGCCTTTGATCGCCCCTTCCACGTCAACCAGCAAACGGTAGACCTGATGCGTTACATGCTCAACCACCGATGCCGGCGTGGCGGCGGCTGCATCCGGGGCCGAGGGCGCATAGCTGTCGTGCGGAGCGGCGCTACGGTCCAGGGGTCTGAGTCTGCGCGCTGCCTGAAACGAAAAAGGCTGTGCATAAGCCGGCAATGAGCAACGCCGACGCCGTCAAGCAGAGGACGTCTGGCCGCTTCAGATGCAAAGCGTTTATCGATGCCCCGCCGCAAGACGCCCCTCCAAATGCCCATACATTCAAGATCAAAGACATGGATGCCCAACTGACCCCAAGGAAACGGCAAAAATGTGGCTCGGACAAGTGAATTCGGTTGAAAAAAGAGGATTTTCGCCTGTAAGGCTAAAATCGCGCAAAGTCAACCCAAGTCGTGTTCGTAAATTGGCGAAATTTGAACATCAAATTCGGAGAAGCATGTGTTGAATACTTACTTATATAGGCGCATTACAGGCTTTTGAATAAGAAGGCGCCTAGCATTGGCAAGTGCTTTATCGGCCGCCATCCAGATTTTTTGATCGTCATCAGCTCGCAAATAGTCGAAGACCAGCTTGGAAACCACAGCGCCGATGACGAACAGCAGCGTCATCGCAATGCCTGCGCTTACAAGGAACGTCTTTTGATACATGTAAGCGGGGCCACGTTGCAGAATCAGCCAGCCCAACAGCCCGAGCGCTAACGGAAACGTGACCAGAAAACCAGACACCGTTACTTTCCATAACCGCGCTTTTCTCCGTATGAGCGCGATGTTCTCCGGCAGCCGGGCTATCGCTCCGGTCGTGTGATTCTCCAGATAGATACAGTGTCCATAAGGCGCGCCCTGCCGCGCTGCCCAGACTGCCGTGACCGCATGTCCGTTGCGAAAGCCGATGCCGCTGTCGATCAGAAAGATTTCGATCTCCCGGCCGTCCCGCTGGCGAAGAAAAAAGCGTTGCCGGTCGATGAGCGGCTCCCGATGCGGGCCGCCCATGGGTACGCCGCGGCTTGCCTTCTGCTGCAAGCTCTCGCCCGTAGACCAAGCCTGGAGTCCCGCTACAAGCCCTGTCGCGGCCCAGGCAAAGAATTCTCCCATCCCCAGCCCACCACCAAATTCGCGTATCCGCCCCCGGTGCGCCCTCCCGCTTGAACCTCAATGCCGCAAGCCCACATAAGTGGAACTACGGATTGTCGCCCAGAACGGTCGTCACGGCCGGACTAAAATCCAACCATCGTTTCCTGTCGAGTAAAAAGCCGCTCAAAAAGCGTAAATTAGCTAAAATGGGTTTATCACGGCGAATTTGAGGCTTGACGCCTGAAAATGCGCCGTCTATCTATCGCGCTATCGATTTGGCAGGCGGTAGCGCTGTGCGCCATATTTGGTGCCTTGAGCGATCTAAACGCTGCCAGAAAAACTGATGATAAAACTTGGGTGTATGACCCTCCGGTGACATCGCCGGCCGGTCCTCTCGTGTTTACGCTGGTCGCCAGTTTGGTCGAAGCCCGCGGGCGACGACGTATTCTGTGTTCGGCGGCAATTTTTGCTTGGGTTGAACAGACGCATGCCAACAATACAACAGCTTATTCGCAAGCCGCGGAAAGCGCCCGGCAAGCGGAACAAGGTTCCGGCGATGCAAGCGTGTCCGCAAAAGCGCGGCGTGTGCACCCGGGTGTATACGACGACACCGAAGAAGCCGAACTCCGCTCTGCGCAAGGTTGCGCGTGTTCGGCTGCAGAACGGCTTCGAAGTGACGAGCTACATCCCCGGCGAGGGGCACAATCTGCAAGAGCACTCGGTCGTGCTCATTCGCGGTGGCCGCGTCAAGGATTTGCCCGGCGTGCGCTACCACACGATTCGCGGCGTGCTCGATACGCAGGGCGTTTCCAAGCGCCGGCAGCGCCGCTCGAAATACGGCGCCAAGCGGCCGAAGTAGATTGAACGGAATTACTGGATAAAAGCCAATGTCACGACGGCATAGAGCGGAAAAGCGCGACATCATTCCTGATCCGAAATACGGGGATGTGGTGCTGGCCAAGTTCATGAACAGCCTGATGTTCGAAGGCAAGAAGTCTGCCGCCGAGCGCATCGTTTATGCGGCGCTCGAAAAGATCGAAAGCAAGGCCAAGCGCGACGCGATCCAGATGTTCCATGAGGCGCTGGACAATGTGAAGCCGGCGATCGAGGTGCGCTCCCGGCGCGTCGGCGGCGCCACCTACCAGGTGCCGGTCGAAGTGCGCATGGACCGCAGGCAGGCGCTGGCCATCCGCTGGATCATCACGGCGGCGCGCGGCCGGAACGAGAACACCATGGAAGAGCGGCTGTCCGGCGAATTGCTGGACGCTGCGAACAATCGCGGTACGGCAGTGAAGAAGCGTGAGGATACGCACCGGATGGCCGAGGCCAACCGCGCCTTTTCGCATTACCGCTGGTAACGGGTTTAAGAGGATCGCCAGAAGATGGCACGCCAGACACCAATCGAGGACTATCGCAATATCGGCATCATGGCCCACATCGATGCCGGTAAAACGACAACCACGGAACGTATCCTCTTCTATACCGGCAAGAGCCACAAGCTCGGCGAAGTCCATGACGGCGCCGCGACGATGGACTGGATGGAGCAGGAGCAGGAGCGCGGCATAACGATTACGTCGGCCGCGACCACCGCTTACTGGAAAGATAAGCGGATCAATATCATTGATACGCCTGGCCACGTGGATTTCACTATCGAAGTGGAGCGCTCGCTGCGCGTGCTCGACGGCGCGGTCGCGCTGCTCGACGCCAACCAGGGCGTGGAGCCGCAGACAGAAACCGTATGGCGCCAGGGCGATAAATACGGCGTGCCGCGCATGTTCTTCGTCAACAAGATGGACAAGATCGGCGCCGATTTCTACGCATCCGTCGCCTCGATCCATAAGCGGCTCGGCGCCAAGACGCTGGTCATCCAGCTCCCTTATGGCGCGGAAAGCGGCTTCAAGGGCGTGATCGATCTGATCCGGATGAAGGCGGTCGTCTGGGAAGAAGAGACGCTCGGCGCGGCTTTCCATGACGAAGAAATTCCGGATGATCTTCTTGAGCGGGCGAAGGAATATCGCGAAAAGCTGATCGAGACCGCCGTCGACATGGACGAAGCGGCGCTCGAAGCTTATCTCGAAGGTATGATGCCTGATATCGATGCGCTGAAGGCGCTCATCCGCAAGGGCACCTGCACCAGCGCGTTTTATCCGGTGCTTTGCGGCTCCGCTTTTAAGAATAAGGGCGTGCAGCCGCTGCTCGACGCGGTGCTCGATTATCTGCCGTCGCCGATGGATGTTCCCCCAATGAAGGCGATCGATTCAAGACAGGCGAAGAGACCGTCCGCAGGGCTGCCGATAATGAGCCGACTTCGGTTCTGGCCTTCAAGATCATGGACGACCCGTTCGTCGGCACGCTGACCTTCTGCCGCATCTATTCTGGCAAGCTGGAATCGGGCACCGGCATTCTGAACTCCACACGCGACAAGAAAGAGCGTGTCGGACGCATGCTGCTGATGCATGCGAATAATCGCGAGGACATCAAGGAAGCTTTTGCTGGCGACATCGTCGCGCTTGCCGGCCTCAAGGAGGTCCGCACCGGTGATACGCTTTGCGATCCGGCCAAGCCGGTCATTCTGGAGCGGATGGAGTTTCCCGATCCGGTCATCGAGATTGCGATCGAGCCGAAATCCAAGGCCGACCAGGAGAAGCTCGGCATCGCCTTGCAGAAGCTGGCAGCCGAGGACCCATCCTTCCGCGTCTCCACCGACCAGGAGTCCGGGCAGACCATTCTGAAGGGCATGGGCGAACTGCATCTCGACATCAAGGTCGATATTCTGCGCCGCCAATATAAGGTCGACGCCAATATCGGCGCGCCGCAGGTCGCCTATCGCGAGACGATCACGCGCAAGGCCGAGATCGACTATACGCACAAGAAGCAGACCGGCGGCACCGGGCAGTTTGCGCGCATCAAGATGATCATCGAGCCGGCGGAGCCGGGCGAGGGCTTCGTCTTCGAGAGCAAGGTCGTCGGCGGCAACGTGCCGAAGGAATACATTCCCGGCGTCGAAAAGGGCCTGAAGAGCGTGCTCGACAATGGCGTGCTCGGCGGGTTTCCCGGTGATCGACCTCAAGGCAACGCTGATCGACGGCGCCTATCACGAAGTCGACTCCAGCGTCCTGGCCTTCGAAATCGCGGCGCGTGCCGCTGCCCGCGAGGGCATCCAAAAGGCCGGGCCGAAACTGCTCGAACCGATCATGAAGGTCGAAGTCGTCACGCCGGAGGACTATCTCGGCGGCATCATCGGCGACCTCACCAGCCGGCGCGGGCAGATTCAGGGGCAGGAGATGCGGGGCAACGCCACGGTGCTCAATGCCACGGTGCCGCTCGCCAATATGTTCGGCTATGTGAATACGCTGCGGTCGATGAGCCAGGGGCGTGCCCAGTTTACGATGACATTTGAGAATTATGCCCAGGTTCCGCAGAACGTGGCTGAGGAAGTACAAGCGAAGTTTGCTTAACAGTTCTGGATGAATGCCAGAAGCGAGAAGAGACGGAGAGCCAGATGGCCAAGGCAAAATTTGAACGTAATAAGCCGCATGTGAATGTCGGGACGATCGGTCACGTGGATCACGGCAAGACCACCCTTACGGCTGCGATCACAAAGGTTCTGGCTAAATCCGGCGGCGCGACGTTCCAGGCCTATGATCAGATCGACAAGGCTCCGGAAGAGCGCGCCCGCGGCATCACCATTTCCACGGCGCATGTCGAATATGAGACGGCGAACCGGCATTATGCCCATGTCGACTGCCCGGGCCATGCCGACTATGTGAAGAACATGATCACCGGCGCGGCGCAGATGGACGGCGCGATCCTGGTCGTCAGCGCCGCCGACGGGCCGATGCCGCAGACCCGCGAGCATATTCTACTCGCCCGCCAGGTCGGCGTGCCGGCGCTCGTCGTCTATTTGAACAAGGTCGACATGGTCGACGACCCCGAGCTTCTTGAACTCGTCGAGTTGGAAGTGCGCGAATTGCTGACCTCCTATGAATATCCCGGCGACGACATTCCGATCGTCAAGGGGTCGGCGCTTGCCGCCCTCGAAGGCCGTGACGAGGAGATCGGCGAGAAGTCCATTCTCGAGCTGATGAAGGCCGTGGACGAATATATTCCGCAGCCCGAGCGCCCGATCGACAAGCCGTTCCTGATGCCGATCGAGGACGTGTTCTCGATCTCGGGCCGCGGCACGGTGGTTACGGGCCGTATCGAGCGCGGCATTGTGAAGGTCGGCGAGGAAGTCGAGATCGTCGGCATGAAGCCGACGACCAAGACGGTGGTCACCGGCGTCGAGATGTTCCGCAAGCTGCTCGATCAGGGCCAGGCGGGCGACAATGTGGGCTGCCTGCTGCGCGGCATCGACCGCGAGGCGGTGGAGCGCGGCCAGGTGCTCTGCAAGCCCGGCAGCGTCACGCCGCACACCAACTTCAAGGCCGAGGCCTACATCCTCACGAAGGAAGAAGGCGGCCGCCACACGCCGTTCTTCACCAATTACCGGCCGCAATTCTACTTCCGCACCACCGATGTGACGGGCGTGGTGAAGCTGCCGGAAGGCACCGAGATGGTCATGCCTGGCGATAATATCGCCATGGAAGTCGAGCTGATCGTGCCGATCGCAATGGAAGAGCGCCTGCGCTTCGCCATTCGCGAAGGCGGCCGTACGGTCGGCGCCGGCGTCGTCGCCAGTATTTTGAAATAGTTACGTTCGGGGACGCGCGCTCCGCGTCCCCCTTCGAGGCAATGGACATGCAAGGTCAAAATATCCGCATCCGACTCAAGGCGTTCGATCATCGAATTCTCGACGCCTCGACGAAGGAAATTGTGAATACCGCAAAGCGGACCGGCGCCGAAGTGCGCGGACCTATTCCGCTGCCGACAAGAATTGAGAAGTTCACCGTGAATCGCTCGCCGCATATCGACAAGAAAAGCCGCGAGCAATTCGAAATGCGAACTCATAAACGGCTCATCGACATCGTCGATCCGACGCCGCAGACGGTCGATGCTTTGATGAAGCTCGACCTCGCGGCCGGCGTCGACGTCGAGATCAAGCTTTAATTGGACGTCCGAGGCAGCTCGATGCGGTCAGGTGTAATAGCGCAGAAACTGGGAATGACCCGGATCTTCACGGATGGCGGCGAGCATGTGCCCGTCACCGTTCTGAAGATCGACCAGTGTAAGGTCGTTGCTCATCGCACGGAAGAAAAGAACGGCTATACCGCGCTTCAGCTTGGCGCGGGGCTGGCTAAGGTCAAGAATGTGACGCGGGCGCAGCGCGGCCATTTCGCGGTCGCCAATGTCGAGCCTACAGCCAAGCTGGCGGAGTTCCGGGTTTCGCCGGAGAATTTGATCGATGTGGGCGCGGAGATCACCGCGAACCACTTTCTCGAAGGCCAGTTTGTCGACGTCACGGGAACCAGCATCGGCCGCGGTTTTGCCGGCAGCATGAAGCGGCACAATTTCCATGGTCTGCGTGCCTCGCATGGCGTCTCGGTCTCGCACCGCAGTCATGGTTCGACCGGGCAGCGTCAGGATCCCGGCAAGGTCTTCAAAGGCAAGAAGATGGCCGGTCATATGGGCGACGAGCGGGTGACGACGCAGAATTTGAAGGTCGTCAAGACGGATATCGACCGCGGGCTGGTCATGGTTCGCGGGGCCGTGCCCGGCGCGAAAGGCGGCTGGGTGCTGCTGCGCGACGCGGTGAAGTCCGGCATGCCGGACGGCGCGCCGACGCCGGGCGCGATCCGGGGCGGCAACGGGTCGAGTGAGAATGGGAAGGGCTAAGCGATGAAAGCGGATGTCACGACGCTTGAAGCGAAAAAGGCCGGAACGGTCGATCTGCCCGATGACGTATTTGGGCTGGAGCCTCGTCGCCGATATTCTGCAGCGCATGGTCCGTTACCAGTTGCTGAAGCGTCAGGCCGGTACGCACCACGCCAAGGATCGTTCGCTGGTCTCCGGCCGGCATCAGAAGATGTATAAGCAGAAGGGTACGGGCCGCGCCCGTCACGGCAATAAGCTGGCGCCGCAATTTCGCGGGGGCGGCAAGGCATTCGGTCCGGTACCGCGCAGCCATGCCATCGACCTGCCGAAGAAGATCCGGGCGCTTGGCGCTGAAGCACGCACTGTCGTCGAAGGTCAAATCGAACGAGCTGATCATCCTCGACAAGGCGGAGCTTTCCGAGGCCAAGACCAAGGGATTGCGTGCCCAATTCGCAACTTTGGGCTTCGACTCCGCGCTGATCATCGGCGGCGCGGAACTGGATAGCAATTTCTCGCTCGCGGCGCGCAACATACCCGATATCGACGTGCTGCCGATCGCGGGGCTCAATGTTTACGACATTCTTCGCCGGCGCAAGCTGGTGCTGACGAAGGCCGCCCTTGAGGCGATCGAGGAGCGCTTCAAATGAACGAGGCCGATCTTTACGACGTGATCCTGGCGCCGGTGATCACCGAAAAGGCGACGATCGCGTCCGAGCATAATCAGGTTGTCTTCAAGGTGCGCAAGAACGCCACCAAGCCGCAGATTCAGGAAGCGGTGGAGCGGCTGTTCAATGTGAAGGTGAAGGCGGTCAACACGCTGATCCGCGCCGGCAAGACCAAACGGTTTCGCGGCATCGCGGGCAAGCAGAACGACATGAAGAAGGCCATCGTGACACTGGAAGACGGACATTCCATCGACGTCACGACAGGGCTTTGAGAAGCGAGAGCGTTGAGCCATGGCATTAAAAACCTTTAATCCGACATCGCCGGGCCGCCGCCAGCTCATTCTGGTTGATCGCTCCGAGCTTTGGAAGGGCAAGCCGGTCAAGTCGCTGACCGAGGGCCGGTCCGAAAAGGCGGGCCGCAACAATCATGGGCGCATCACGGCACGGCGCCGGGGCGGTGGCCATAAGCACAATTATCGGCTGGTGGATTTCAAGCGCCGCAAGTTGGACATGTCGGCGACGGTCGAGCGGCTGGAATATGATCCGAACCGCACGGCGTTCATCGCGCTGATCAAATATGACGATGGCGAACTCGCCTATATTCTGGCGCCGCAGCGGATCGGCGTCGGCGACAAGGTCATCGCAGGCAAGCAGGTCGACGTGAAGCCCGGCAATGCCATGCCGCTCGCAGGCATGCCGATCGGCACGATCGTGCATAATATCGAGATGCGGCAAGGGCGCGGCGGACAGATCGCGCGTTCGGCCGGGTGCTATGCGCAACTTGCGGGCCGTGATGCCGGCTATGCCATTCTGAAGCTGAATTCTGGCGAGACGCGCATGGTGCGCGCCGAGTGCATGGCAACCGTCGGCGCCGTGTCGAACCCGAACAATTCAAACACCAGCATCGGCAAGGCCGGACGCAAGCGCTGGATGGGGAAGCGCCCCTCGGTTCGCGGCGTGGCGATGAACCCGATCGATCATCCGCATGGCGGCGGCGAAGGCCGTACCTCCGGCGGTCGTCACCCGGTGACGCCGTGGGGCAAGGGCACCAAGGGAACCAAGACGCGATCGAATCCGTCTACGGACAAATATATCGTCCGCAGCCGTCACGCGAAGAAGAAATAGGAGAGAGACGTGGCACGGTCAGTCTCGAAAGGCCCGTTTGTCGACGGGTATATGCTGAAAAAGGCGGAGAAGGCGCGGGAATCCCGCTCGAATGCGATCATCAAGATCTGGAGTCGCCGCTCGACGATCCTGCCGCAATTCGTCGGCTTGACCTTCGGCGTCTATAACGGCCAGAAGCATGTCCCGGTTATCGTGAGCGAGGACATGATCGGGCACAAATTCGGTGAGTTCTCTCCGACACGGACCTATTACGGCCATGGCGCGGATAAGAAGGCCAAGAGGAAGTAACGGGAATGGGACAGGCCAAACAAGAGCGGCGGCTGGCCGAGAATGAGGCTCAGGCGGTGACCCGCAATATCCGGATCAGCCCGCAGAAGCTCAATCTCGTGGCGCAGATGATCCGGGGTCAGAAAGTCGGTAAGGCGCTTGCCGATCTGACCTTCTCGCGCAAGCGCATCGCCCAGGATGTGAAGAAGACACTGGAGTCCGCAGTCGCCAATGCCGAGAACAATCACAGCCTCGACGTCGATGCGCTGATCGTATCGGAAGCCTATGTTGGAAAAAATTTGGTCATGAAGCGGTCGCGCCCAAGGGCTCGCGGCCGCATGGCCAGGATCATGAAGCCATTCGCACAGCTCACGGTCGTGGTGAGAGAAGTGCAGGAGACCGCCTGATGGGACAAAAAGTCAACCCGATCGGCCTGCGTCTGGGCATCAACCGCACGTGGGATTCGCGGTGGTATGCGGGCCGCAAGGAATATGGGCGGCTGCTGCAGGAAGATTTGAAGATCCGCGAATATGTCGCCAAGACTCGTCGTCAAGCCGGAATTTCGAAGGTAGTCATCGAGCGCCCGCACCGCAAATGCCGGATCACGATCCACAGCGCGCGTCCCGGTATCCTGATCGGCAAGAAGGGTTCGGACATCGAAAAGCTGCGCGGCGAACTCGCGGCGATGACGACCTCGGAGGTGCATCTCAATATCGTCGAAGTGCGCAAGCCGGAGATCGATGCCGTGCTGGTCGCCGAAAGTATCGCCCAGCAGCTGGAGCGCCGCGTTGCGTTCCGCCGGGCGATGAAACGGGCTGTGCAATCGGCGCTGCGGCTCGGAGCGCTGGGCATACGTATCAATTGCTCCGGGCGTCTTGGCGGCGCGGAAATCGCGCGTGTCGAATGGTATCGCGAGGGCCGGGTGCCGCTGCATACGCTGCGGGCGAACATTGACTACGGGACCGCCCTCGGTGTGACCGCTTACGGCATTATCGGCATCAAGGTTTGGATCTTCAAAGGCGAAATCCTGGATCACGATCCGATGGCTCAGGAACGTCTGGCGCTTGAAGTTCAAGAGAGCGGCGGCGGTGGCGGCGGACGCGGCAGGCGCGACCACGCTCAAGCCTGAGCGCGCTCGGACGAATAGGTAAAGGGCAGGGACATGCTGCAACCGAAACGCACAAAATTCCGCAAGGTGCATAAGGGCCGCAATCGCGGCAATGCAAAAGGCGGCTTCGAGCTGAATTTCGGCTCGCATGGATTGAAGGCGCTGGAACCGGAGCGGGTGACTGCGCGGCAGATCGAGGCTGCCCGCCGTGCCATCACCCGGCAGATGAAGCGCGCGGGCCGCGTCTGGATCCGGATTTTCCCGGATCTGCCGGTCACGAAGAAGCCGATTGAAGTGCGCATGGGCAAGGGCAAAGGCTCGGTGGAATTCTGGGCCTGCCGGGTGAAGCCGGGCCGGGTGATGTTCGAGATCGACGGCGTGCCCGATCCGGTCGCGCGTGAGGCGCTGCGGCTCGGCGCGGCGAAGCTGCCGATCAAGACCCGCGTCGTGGCGCGCTTCGGCGAAGCCGTTGTCGCAGGGAAGGCGTGAGACCATGAAGATCGGCGAAGTGAAGGATCTGACGCCCGACCAGTTGCGGGACGAATTGATCAAGCTGAAGCGCGAACAGTTCAATTTGCGGTTTCAGAAAGCGACAGGTCAGCTTTCGAATACGGCGCGCGTCCGGGACGTACGCCGGTCGATCGCACGGGTAAGAACGGTCGAGCGCCAGAAGCTGAGCGCCACCGAAGCGAAGGAATAGAGGCGGACCATGCCGAAACGCATTCTTCAGGGCGTTGTCGTTTCCGACAAGAATGAGAAAACCATCGTCGTGCAGGTGGAGCGCCGCTTTACCCATCCGGTGATGCGCAAGACAGTGCGCCTGACCAAGAAATATCACGCGCATGACGAGGAAAATCGCTGCAAGCAAGGTGACATCGTGCGCATCGAGGAGTGCCCGCCTGTATCCAAGAAGAAAAAATGGGTGGTGCTAGCGCAAGGCGGCACGGGCGAGTGACCGGTAGATTGATGATTTAGACCCGCGCGCGGCATACGTTTTCGCGCTGGCGGGCTGGGGTTCGAGGATTGTGACATGATTCAGATGCAGACCAATTTGGATGTCGCCGATAATTCCGGCGCGCGCCGGGTGATGTGTATCAAAGTGCTAGGCGGCTCGATGCGCCGCTTCGCCACCATTGGCGATATCATCGTCGTCAGCGTCAAGGAGGCGATCCCGCGCGGCCGCGTCAAGAAGGGCCAAGTGATGAAAGCCGTGGTCGTGCGCACCGCCAAGGGCGTGCGCCGTCCGGATGGCAGCCTGATCCGCTTCGATCGCAATGCGGCGGTGCTGATCAACAACAATAAGGAACCGATCGGCACGCGTATTTTTGGGCCGGTGCCGCGCGAACTGCGCGCCAAGCAGCATATGAAGATCATCTCGCTGGCTCCGGAGGTGCTGTGATGGTGAAGCTGAAGATCAGACGCGGCGACAAGGTCGTCGTGCTCGCGGGCCGCGACAAGGGCAAGCAGGGAGAGGTCGTGAAGGCCTTTCCGACTGAAAACAAGGTCGTTGTGCAAGGCGTCAATATGGTGCGCAAGCACCAGAAGCAGACGCCAAACCAGCAGGGCGGAATCATCGCCAAGGAAGCGCCGATTCACGTGTCGAACCTCGCCATTCAAGACCCCAAGGATGGCGCCCCGACCCGGATCGGGTACAAGATTTTGGACGATGGGCGCAAGGTTCGCTATGCCAAGCGTTCGGGAGAAGTGATCGATGACTGAAGCGGGAACCTACGTTCCGCGGCTGAAGCGCCACTATCACGACAAGGTTCGTGGGGCGCTCGTCGAGGAATTTAAATATCAGAATCCGATGCAGGTGCCCCGGCTCGAGAAGATCGTGCTGAATATGGGCGTCGGCGAGGCGGTAGCCGATCGCAAGAAGGTGGATTCCGCGGCTCGGGACCTTGCCATGATCGCCGGCCAGAAGCCGGTCTTGACCAAGGCGCGCAAATCGATCGCGACCTTCAAGCTGCGTGACGGCATGCCGATCGGCGCGAAGGTCACTTTGCGCCAGTCAAGGATGTATGAGTTTCTCGATCGTCTCATCACGATCGCACTGCCGCGCGTAAAGGACTTCCGTGGGCTGAACCCGAAAAGCTTCGACGGCCGGGGCAATTACGCGCTGGGCATCAAGGAGCATATCGTGTTCCCCGAGATCGACTACGACAAGGTGGAATCGATCTACGGCATGGATGTCATCGTTTGCACGACGGCCGGGTCCGACGACGAAGCACGTGCGCTTCTGAAGCAGTTCAACTTTCCGTTCCGCACTTGAAGCCGCGATAAAGCGGGCGGACGAGGAGAAGAGAAGATATGGCAAAGACCAGCATGATTGAGCGCAACAAGAAGCGCCAATCGCTCGCCAAGAAATATGCATCGCGCCGCGCGACGCTGAAGGCGCGGGCGGAGGACGAGAGCTTGCCTGTGGAAGAGCGCTTTCAGGCGCGGCTGAAACTGGCGGAGCTGCCGCGTAACTCCGCGCCGAACCGGGTCCGGAATCGATGCGAAGTCAGCGGGCGGCCGCGCGGCTATTACCGCAAACTCAGAATGTCGCGCATCGCCCTTCGAGAATTGTCCTCGAACGGATTGGTGCCGGGCATGGTCAAGTCGAGCTGGTAGGGGGATTAAATGACGGTTTCAGATCCCTTGGGAGATATGTTGACCCGCATCAGAAATGCTCAGATGCGGAGCCGGCCCAAAGTTTCGACGCCTGCCTCCAAGCTGCGTGAGCGCGTGCTTGAGGTCTTGAAGGACGAAGGCTATATCCGCGGCTATTCCCGCATCGATTATACGGGCGGCAAGTCGGAGATCGAGATCGAGCTGAAATATTTCGACGGCCAGCCTGTCATCCGCGAAATCAAGCGTGTTTCGACACCGGGCCGGCGTGTCTATTCCTCGGTCAAGGAGTTGCCGACGATCGCGAACGGTCTGGGTGTCGCCATTCTGTCGACCCCGAAAGGCGTGATGTCGGATAGCCGCGCCCGGCTGGAAAATGTCGGCGGCGAAGTGCTTTGCAGCATATTCTAAGCAGGCGTAAGCCTGGCACGAGATGAAAGGCTTGGACGATGTCCAGGATTGGAAAAAAGCCGGTTCCGGTACCTAAAGGCGTCACGGCTTCCGTCGATGGCCAGAAGGTGACGGTTAAAGGGCCGAAGGGCGAATTGTCCCTGACGCTGGTCGACGATGTTGTCATCACGATGGGCGAGACCGGGATCGAGGTTGCGCCTCGCGATGACAGCAAGCGTGCCCGCTCGATGTGGGGCATGTCGCGGTCCCTAGTGGACAATCTCGTCGGCGGCGTCGCGAACGGGTTTACGCGGACGCTTGAGATCACCGGCGTGGGCTATCGCGCGGCGCTGAAGGGCAAGGAGCTGCAACTCCAGCTCGGCTACAGCCACGACGTGATGTATCCGATACCGGAAGGCATTCAGATCGTATGTCCCAGACCGACGGAAATCGTGATCAGCGGTAACGACAAGGCGAGGGTCGGCCAGGTCGCCGCCGAGATCCGGCGCTACCGCAAGCCGGAGCCTTACAAGGGCAAAGGCGTCAGATACGCAGGTGAATTCATCTTCCGTAAGGAAGGTAAGAAGAAGAAATAGCGGAGTTTCGGCGATGGGCGCGACAGATTCGAATTTTACGCGGCGTAAGGTGCGGGTCCGCAAATCCGTGCGCGGCGCCGCAAATGGACGGCCGAGGCTTTCCGTCTTCCGGTCTTCGAAGCATATCTATGCTCAGGTCATCGACGATACGAGCAGCCGGACCGTGGCATCGGCATCGTCGCTGGACAAGGAGCTGAAGGGTAAGCTGAAGACCGGCAGCGATAAAGATGCCGCGGCCGAAGTCGGTAAGCTGGTGGCGCAGCGTGCCCAGGCCGCGGGTGTCGAGAATGTGGTTTTCGATCGCGGCGGCTATATGTATCACGGGCGAATCAAAGCCTTGGCCGATGCGGCGCGCGAAGGCGGCTTGAGTTTCTAAGGCTTCATACTATTTACGAGACGGAAGGGATTATCAGTGGCACGTGCACCGCGAGAACGAGACCGCGAAGAGCGCGACAGCGAGTTTGTCGATAAGCTCGTTCACATCAACCGCGTGGCGAAGGTGGTCAAGGGCGGCCGGCGCTTCGGCTTCGCAGCGCTCGTTGTGGTCGGCGATCAGAAGGGCAGGGTGGGTTTCGGCCATGGCAAGGCCCGCGAAGTGCCCGAAGCGATCCGCAAAGCGACAGAAGCTGCCAAGCGCGGGCTGGTGAAGGTCCCCTTGCGCGAAGGGCGGACGCTGCATCATGACGTTGCCGGCCATCATGGTGCGGGGCGCGTGATTTTGCGCGCGGCGCCTCCGGGAACCGGCATCATCGCTGGTGGTCCCATGCGCGCCGTATTCGAAACGCTTGGCATCCAGGATGTCGTGGCGAAGTCGATGGGCACATCAAACCCCTACAACATGGTGCGCGCCACATTTGATGCGCTGCGCCATGAGGACAGCCCGCGTAGTGTCGCCGCCCGCCGGGGCAAGAAGGTGAGCGAGATCGTCGCCCGCCGCCGCGACGGGGCCGAGGGCGCGGCCACGACCGCGGACGCGTAAAGGCTGGCGAGGGAATAGAGACATGGCTGAAAAGAAGACGAAAAAGCCCGGAAGCACGCTCGTCATCGAGCAGATCGCCAGCCCGATCCGGCGCCCGGCGCATCAGCGAGAAACGCTGGTCGGTCTGGGCCTGAACAAGATACGCAAGCGGCGCACCGTGCCTGACAATCCGGCAGTGCGCGGCATGATCGCGAAGGTCTCGCATTTGGTGCGGATCGTCGAGGACCCGACGGCGAAATAAGGGTCGCGCCGTATATTGATTGGCTTGAGGCAGGCAGATGCAGCTTAACGAACTTAGAGATAATGACGGCGCGACGCAGGCGCGAAAGCGTGTCGGGCGCGGCATCGGCTCGGGGCTAGGCAAAACGGCGGGACGTGGCCATAAGGGCCAGAAAGCGCGCTCGGGTGTCGCCATCAAGGGCTTCGAAGGCGGCCAGATGCCGATCCACATGCGGCTGCCGAAACGCGGTTTCAACAATCCGCTTCGCCTGAAATTTTCCGAGGTCAATCTGGAGCGGCTGCAACGCGCCATCGACGACGGTAAGCTGGACGCCAAAAATCCCATAGACGCAACTGCGCTGATCGCAGCCGGCGTCGTGCGGCGCGCGCGCGACGGCGTTCGTCTGTTGGGGCGAGGCGAATTGAAGGCCAAGATCAACCTAGAGGTCGCCGGGGCGAGCGCCAGCGCGGTCAAGGCTGTCGAGGCAGCGGGTGGCAGTGTGAAGCTCCTGAAACGGGTCAAGGATACGGACGCGACCGAGCGGCGTCCGAAAAAGGGCAATAAAACAGCCGCCGCAAAGGACGAATAGCACCAGTTCGTTGCGGCCAGGTGGTTTAGGGCGAGTGACGAGCGGGAATAGATTTGAGGCGCTTGCCGGCGGCATTTTCCGGAAGCGCCCGAGACGGGCGCGCGGACGCGCCCATCGGCATTTGGAGTTCTCCTGATGGTGTCTGCGGCTGAGCAACTTGTCGCTAACCTCAATTTTTCTGCATTCGGCAAAGCCGAGGAGCTCAAGAAGCGCCTGTGGTTTACGCTTGGTGCGCTGCTGGTCTATCGCCTGGGCACCTACATTCCGCTGCCGGGCATCAATCCGGAAGCGCTGGCGGACCTCGTACGGCAGAACCAGTCAGGTATTCTCGGCGTCTTCAACATGTTTTCCGGCGGCGCCGTCGGTCGCATGGCGATCTTCGCTCTCAACATCATGCCCTATATTTCGGCATCGATTATCGTCCAGCTTCTCACCACCGTTTCGCCGCATCTTGAGGCATTGAAGAAGGAGGGCGAGACCGGCCGCAAACAGATCAACCAATATACGCGCTACGGCACGGTGATATTGGCCACCCTGCAAGGTTACGCAATCGCCGTAGGGCTGGAAAGCTCGACCAATGTCGTCAGCGATCCGGGGTTGTTCTTCCGGATTACGGCTGTGATCACGCTGGTCGGCGGCACAGTGTTCCTGATGTGGCTCGGCGAGCAGATTACGGCGCGCGGAGTCGGCAATGGCATCTCGCTCATCATCTTCGCGGGGATCGTAGCGGAACTGCCGGCGGCGCTCGTCGGCACGCTCGAGTTAAGCCGGCAGGGCGCAATTTCGCCTGGCTTGATTATCGCGATGCTGCTTGGGGCGATTTTAGTGATCGCTTGCATCGTGTTTATGGAACGTGCGCAGCGACGCCTGCTGGTGCAATATCCCAAGCGGCAGATGGGTAACAAGATGTTTCAGGGCGACAGCTCGCATTTGCCGCTGAAGCTGAATACATCAGGCGTTATTCCGCCGATCTTCGCATCGTCGCTGCTGCTCGTGCCGATTACCATCGCGAATTTCTCCGCCGGGCAGGGGCCGGAGTGGTTGACGTCCGTGACGGCGATCCTGGGTCGCGGGCAGCCGCTTTATATCGCGCTCTACGTGCTGGGTATCGTGTTCTTCGCCTTCTTCTATACGGCGATCGTTTTCAATCCGCAGGATACGGCCGAGAATTTGAAGAAATATGGGGGGTTCATCCCCGGCATTCGTCCCGGTGCGCGCACCGCTGAGTATATAGACTATGTACTGACACGCATAACCGTGGTCGGTGCCGCTTATCTGGCCGGGGTGTGCGTGCTTCCGGAAATCCTGATTTCTTCGGCCGGCGTGCCGTTCTATTTCGGCGGCACATCACTGCTGATCGTCGTTAGCGTCACCATGGATACGGTTGCGCAGATTCAAAGTCACTTGCTCGCTCACCAATATGAAGGCCTAATCAAGAAGTCTAGGCTGAGAGGAGCGAAGCGCTGATGAACCTCATTCTTTTGGGTCCGCCAGGGGCGGGGAAAGGAACGCAGGCCAAGCTTCTAGAGGAAAAATTTTCGCTCAAGCAGCTCTCTTCGGGAGATATGCTGAGAGCGGCAGTTCTGGCGCAGACGCCGGTCGGCAAGCAGGCAAAAGCCTTTATGGATAAGGGCGCGCTTGTGCCGGACGAGCTTGTCGTCGAGGTGGTTTTTGAGCACCTGACCGGCATGAAGGACAGAAGGGGCTTCATCCTCGATGGCTTTCCGCGCACCGTCGAACAAGCCGAGGCGCTCGACGATTGGCTGGAAGAGCGGGGCAGCGCGATTGACCGGGTCATCGTCATTCAGGTGCGAGATGACCGTCTGGTCGAACGCATTGCGGGGCGTTATACCTGTGCAAAATGCGGCGAAGGTTATCACGACGCATTCAAGCGTCCCGCAGACGAAGGCGTTTGCGACAAATGCGGCAGCCATGAGTTCAAGCGGCGGGCCGACGACAATCCGTCGACGGTCAAGAATCGGTTGAAGGCCTACCACACGCAGACGGCCCCGCTCATCAATTACTATAAAGAGCTGGGCAAAGTCGCGATTGTCGACGGCGAAGCTGCCATCGAGGACGTTTCGCGCCAGATCGACGATGTTTTTAGTGAGAATGCAACTGGATGAGAATGCCGCCGAGAGGTTGACGAGCAATACCAAACTCAGCTAAATACGGGCTCTTCACCGAGATGGTATCGTTTCGCCTGAATGAATCCACGTTCAGGTTGATTGTCTTCATGCAAAGCGCTTCATCAGGCCGCTTGTGAAAATGATGGCGGAATGCATTGTGCGCCCGCCTACTAAGGAGAATGCATCGTGGCACGTATTGCGGGTGTCAATATTCCGTCGAATAAGCGCGTCGACGTCGCACTGCGCTATATCCATGGCATCGGGCCGAAGCTCGCTCAGAATATTTGCGAGAAGACCAACGTTCCGCCGGAACGCAGGGTCAATCAGCTTTCGGACGCCGAGATTTTGCAGATCCGCGAAACCATCGACCGCGATTATGCCGTCGAAGGCGATTTGCGCCGCGATGTGGCGATGAATATCAAGCGGCTGATGGATCTGGCCTGCTATCGCGGCTTGCGTCATCGGCGCGGGCTGCCGGTGCACGGTCAGCGGACCCATACCAATGCGCGCACGCGCAAAGGCCCTGCAAAGCCGATCGCGGGCAAAAAGAAGTAAGGAATTGCCGCTGATTGCGCGGCTGATGATCTAAGGACAACAGGCATGGCTAAAGAAAAAACGCGCGTTCGCCGCCGCGAGAAAAAGAACATCACCTCGGGCGTGGCGCATGTGAATGCCTCGTTCAACAATACCATGATCACCATCACCGACGCACAGGGCAATGCGATCTCCTGGTCGTCCGCCGGAACCATGGGCTTCAAGGGCTCGCGCAAATCGACGCCCTACGCTGCGCAGATGGCCGCCGAGGATGCGGGCCGCAAGGCGCAGGAACATGGGATGAAGACTATCGAGGTTGAAGTGAGCGGCCCCGGGTCGGGACGCGAATCCGCACTGCGGGCGCTGCAGTCCTGCGGCTTCCAGGTCGTGGCCATCACCGATGTGACGCCGATACCGCATAATGGCTGTCGGCCGCGCAAGCGCCGCCGCGTGTAACGACCGGCGGCTTGCCTGCGGCGCGCAATCGCCGCCGTCAGGCGCCAAAGTCAAAGAGCGTTTCGCCTAATTAGCTGCCAGCCTTTGCTGGCGCATCGCATATAGGAAGGTTCTCCGTGTTGCAGAAGAACTGGCAAGATCTCATCAAACCCGCCAAGCTGAGCATCGCCTCCGGCGTGATTCGAGGCGTCTTGGCACCGTGGT
The DNA here is from genome assembly GCA_963731855.1 of uncultured Alphaproteobacteria bacterium. Taxonomy (GTDB): domain Bacteria; phylum Pseudomonadota; class Alphaproteobacteria; order Rhizobiales; family Rhodomicrobiaceae; genus R-RK-3. The sequence continues at coordinate 76,021 of CAVSXH010000018.1, forward strand.
CGCCGAGCCGCTGGAGCGCGGTTTCGGCCTGACACTTGGAAATGCACTGCGCCGTGTGCTGCTGTCGTCGCTGCAAGGGGCGGCGATCACGAGCGTGCATATTGACGGCGTGCTGCACGAATTCTCCTCCATCGCGGGCGTCCGCGAGGATGTGACGGACATTGTCCTGAATATCAAGGAAGTCGCGCTGCGCATTCACTCCGACGGCGTGAAGCGCATGGTGCTGAAGAAAGAGGGCCCCGGCGTCGTGCTGGCTCGCGATATCGAGGCCGGTGCGGATGTCGAAATCCTCAATCCCAACCATGTGATCTGCACGGTCGACGAGGGTGCCACCGTCCGCATGGAATTCACGGCGTCACTCGGCAAGGGGTATGTTCCTTCCGAGCGCAATCGCCCGGAAGACGCGCCGATTGGCCTTATACCGGTGGACAGCCTGTACAGCCCGGTCAAGAAAGTGTCCTACCGCGTCTCCAACACGCGCGAGGGCCAGATTCTGGACTACGACAAGCTGACCATGGAGATCGAAACCGACGGCTCGATCAATCCGGAGGATTCGGTAGCGCTCGCCGCCCGCATTCTACAGGACCAGCTGTCGATCTTCGTCAACTTCGAGGAGCCTCGCAAGGAAGTCCGTGAGGAGCGCGCGCCCGATCTCGAATTCAACGCCGCACTGCTCAAGAAGGTGGACGAGTTGGAGCTTTCGGTGCGTTCGGCGAACTGCTTGAAGAACGACAACATCGTCTATATCGGCGACCTCATTCAGAAGTCCGAACCGGAAATGCTGCGCACGCCGAATTTCGGCCGCAAGTCGCTGAACGAGATCAAGGAAGTGCTCGCCGGCATGGGCTTGCATCTCGGCATGGAAGTGCCGAACTGGCCGCCGGAAAACATTGAAGAGCTGGCTAAGCGCTTCGAAGATCAATATTGACGGCGCGCGGCTTCCAGGCCGCGCCGTCTCGACGACAGATTGAGGGAAGTTCAATGCGCCATCGCAGATCAGGCCGGAAGCTGAACCGGACGGCCGAACACCGCAAAGCGCTGTTCGCCAACATGGCGGCGGCGCTCATCAAGCACGAGCAGATCACCACGACACTGCCCAAGGCCAAGGATTTGCGCCGCGTCACCGAAAGGCTGATCACGCTGGCCAAGCGCGGCGATCTGCATGCCCGCCGGCTTGCCATTTCGCGTCTGCGCGACGAGAAGATCGTGGCGAAGCTGTTCGATACGATCGGTCCGCGCTACAAGACTCGCGAGGGCGGCTACACGCGAGTTTTGAAAGCCGGGTTCCGCTATGGCGATTCAGCGCCGATCGCGGTGATCGAGCTTGTCGACCGCGATGAAAGCGCCAAGGGTCTGGACTCCGGTCCCGTACAGAATCAGAGCGAAGAAGCGCGCGCCGCTTGATCGGCTCCACCGGGTTTCCGGCAATCGCGGCGGCATGAGTTCAGGAAGCGCAATATGAGCCAGCCTCAGCGGCTGTTTCGTCGCAGCGTTGCCATGGCGATGGGCCTATTCACGGCGGGGCTCGTGGGCATGGCTTCGGTCGCGGTGGCGCAGGATGCGGCACCTGCGTCCGAGAAGACGGTGCCTCGCAGCCGGGGCGACCTGACTGTATCCTACGCGAAAGTCGTGAAGCTCGCGGCTCCGGCAGTGGTCAATGTCTATGTCGTGCAACAGGCGCGGCGCGCACGCTCCCCCTTTTCCGACGACCCGTTCTTCCGCCGCTTTTTCGGCGAGGGGTCCGGTAACCCAGGCGGCAGGCCGCAAGGCTCGCTTGGCTCCGGCGTCATCGTCTCTCCGGACGGGCTGGTCGTCACCAACAACCACGTGGTCAAGAGCGAAGGCGAAGCCGCGATCAAGGTCGCGCTGGCCGATGGCCGCGAATTCGAAGCGAAAATCATCTTGCGCGACGAGCGAACGGATCTCGCCATCCTGCGCATCGAGCAGGGCGACAAGGACTTCCCCTATCTACCGTTCGCTGATTCCGACGCGGTTGAGGTCGGCGATATCGTCCTTGCTATCGGCAACCCATTCGGCGTCGGCCAGACGGTGACCAGCGGCATCGTCTCCGCGCTCGCACGCACCCGCGTCGGCATCTCAGACTATCAGTTCTTCATCCAGACCGACGCAGCGATCAATCCCGGCAATTCCGGCGGACCGCTCGTCGACATGAATGGGCGGATCACCGGCATCAACACCGCGATCTACTCGCGCAGCGGCGGCGGTTCGCTCGGCATCGGCTTTTCGATCCCGTCGAACATGGTGCGGGTGGTCGTCAACTCGGCCTTGCGCGGCGGTAAGGTGGAACGCCCCTGGCTCGGCGCCGATCTGCAGGACCTGACCCCCGACATCGCCCGCGCGATGGGCCTTGACCGCCCTATCGGTGCGCTCGTCGAAACCGTAACCGACGGCGGCCCGGCGGCAAAGGCCGGCCTAAAGCCGGGTGACATCATCACCGCGGTCGATGGCCGCGATGCGAGCGATCCCCAGGCCGTATTGTACCGCTTCGCCACCAAGGGCGTTGGCGGCAATACCGAGATGAACGTCACCACGGGCGGGCGCTCCCGCAAGGTTCAGATCGCGCTTCTGGCGGCACCCGAAACCGTCCCTCGCGAACTCAAGGAAATCGGCGGCGCCAACCCGTTCGCGGGCGCCACGGTCGCCAATCTCTCGCCAGCGGTCGCTGAAGAGTTGTCGATTGAGGAAACCTCCGGCGTGGTCGTGGTCGAGACGTCGGCGAATTCGACCGCCCGGCGGGTAGGCTTGCGGCCCGGCGACGTCATCGTCAGCATCAACGGCAAAGCCGTTCAGGGCGTGAGGGGCCTGGCGGACCTGCTGAAACGGCAGGTTCGTGGCTGGGACGTGAGGATCCGCCGCGGCGGCGAGGAACTGCGCACCTTTCTGAGGGTGTAGCACGCGCGCGCCCAATCACGCGAACCCCCTTGCGGCCCTTTCACCGGGCACACTATCTTAGCCCATGACCACGCTGTTCGAAGCCGCCGGCATGGACCAAAGCGCGCCGCGCCCGCTTGCCGACCGCCTGCGCCCGCGAACGCTCGACGAGGTGGCCGGCCAGGATCACCTGCTCGGCCCGGACGGCATGCTCCGCCGCATGCTGGGCAAGGGCGGCTTGCGGTCCGTCATCTTCTGGGGGCCGCCGGGCACCGGCAAGACCACCGTGGCGCGGCTGATCGCCGAAGGGGCCGGGCTCCATTTCGAGCAGATCTCGGCGATCTATTCGGGCGTGCAGGAGCTGCGCAAGCTGTTCGACGCCGCGCGCGACCGCCGCAAGATGGGGCTGGGGACGGTGCTGTTCGTCGATGAGATCCACCGGTTCAACCGCGCCCAGCAGGACGGCTTTCTCCCCGTTATGGAAGACGGCACGATCATCCTCATCGGCGCCACCACGGAGAACCCCTCCTTCGAGCTGAATGGCGCTCTGCTCTCACGGGCGACGGTGCTCGTGTTCCGGCGGCTGGATGAGGATGCGCTGGAGGGTTTGCTGCGGCGCGCAGAAGCGCTGGAGAAGCGTCCGCTGCCGCTCTTGCCCGATGCCAGAGGAGCGCTTATCGGAATGGCCGATGGCGATGGCCGCACCGTCCTCAATCTGGCGGAGAGCGTCTACGCTGCCGTCCCGGCTGGCGCCGCACCGCTGACACCGGAGACGCTGGTCCAGAGCGTGCAGCGCCGCGCCCCGCTCTACGACAAGAACCGCGACGGCCATTACGACCTGATCAGCGCCTTGCACAAATCCGTGCGTGGCTCCGACCCCGATGCGGCGCTCTATTGGCTGGCGCGGATGCTGGCAGGCGGCGAGGACCCGCTTTACATTGCCCGGCGTCTCGTTCGCATGGCCGTGGAGGATATCGGCCTTGCCGATCCGCAAGCGCTGGCGCAGACGAATGCCGCCAAGGACGCCTATGATTTCCTGGGCTCCCCTGAAGGCGAATTGGCGCTTGCCCAGGCTACGCTCTATCTGGCGACGGCGCCAAAATCGAACGCCGCCTATGTGGCCTTCAAACGTGCGACGAGCACCGCGAAGGAGCACGGGTCGCTTGCCCCTCCGAAGATCATACTGAACGCGCCCACTCGCCTCATGGCCGAACAAGGCTATGGCGAGGGCTATGTCTATGACCCCGACACGCCGGAGGGCTTTTCCGGGCAGAACTACTTTCCCGACGAAATGGAACGCCAGGAGTTCTACCGCCCAACGCGCTTCGGTTTCGAGACAGAGATCGGCAAACGTCTCAGCGCATGGGCGAAGCTCCGTAAGGTGAAGTAGTTGAGGACGGGAGCGTTCCTGCCGGGTAGCAGGCTCAGGCGGGGAAAATCTATAGGGAACAATTAAGGAGATAACGTTCGGGCTACCCGGAAGCCGAGGGTGTCGAACCGGACGCCAATGATGCGCTTGACGCGGGCATCCGCGCGGAGGAGCTCAGGTTCATTGCGCCACGAACCGCCGCGGATGATCCGAAAATTTGGATCGCCGCCCTCGACCCATGCCCTTCCGTCCACTGGCGCATCATCGTAGCCGTTGTGCCAGATATCCTCGACCCACTCCCACACGTTTCCGTGCAGGTCATACACTCCGAATGCGTTCGGCTTGAACGATCCAACGGGCGCGGTTTGTTGAAGATCCCATTGGCTGCCGCAATCGTCGCAATTGGCGTTACCCTTGCCGAGATCATCGCCCCACGCATAGCGGCCTATGGAGCCCGCCCGAGCCACATATTCCCATTCGGCCTCGGTCAGAAGCCGGTACTCCTTGCCCGTCAATCGCGAAAGCCAACCTAGATACCGGTTGGCATCAGACCAGCTTACATTCGTCACAGGCATCCGCCCGCGGCCCCAACTATCTTCGACGTGCGGGCATTCGGCGGCGGCGGCGCAAACATCCCATTCGGCGTATGTCACCTCGAATTTCGAGACGGCAAACGGCTTGGCGATCACGACCTCGTGCTGCGGGCGTCCCGTGGCTTCCCAATCGCGTTCTTTGTCAGGCGAGCCCATCATGAATTTGCCGGCTGGGACAACGATCATCACGGGGCACTCCTGCACGCAGTCCTGGAAAGCCGAGCCAGGCTTTACAGCAGATACAGAAGGTTGCGCCAAGAGGATGCCAGAGCAACATTGAGCGACGAGCGCAACGCACGCTAAAATAGAACGATGTTGCAAGATCCCACCGTTACCCCAAGTCCAACTTCGTTTCATTTTTCAGGCCATCACGTAAACACGGGCTTAGCCCTCCGCGCCACGCCACCCAGCATCTTATGCAATCTCCCGGCCTGTGCTATAGGCAAACCCGCAAAGGGTTCGCGGGGCATACCATATGGTTACATTTAGTCAGCTCTGGTCAAATCACCCGACCAATCTTGGCGAGCAATATCCCTGCCGAACGCTCGGCATCGGTAATTTCGACAATCAGTGCGCCATCCGCATGGGTGTGTGCCTCAAGCGGTCGGGCGTCAATGCCGGCGACATTCGCGGCGCGATCACCTGCAACCAGGCCAAGCTGACCAACCACCCCGGCGACGACATGCATTTCATCCGCGCCAAGGAAGTGGCGAACGCCTTACGGCGGACGAGCATTGCCGGGGTTGGCCCGGTCTACAGCCTCACCAAGCCCGACAATTTCGCCGAGGAGCTGAACGGGCGAAAGGGCATCATCTTCTTCAACGGCTATTGGTGGCGGGTCACCGACACCACCCGCCCCACCGGCGACCATATCGATCTTTGGAATGGCTGGCGCACATCGGCAAAGATGCTGTTTCCCTGGTTCGGCTGGTTAGGCGGCTATAATAAATCCAGCGAAATCTGGTTCTGGGAGGTCAAATGAAGGTCATCTTTGGCATCCTGTTTGCGGTCATCATCGGATTGATCGGGGCGCGTTTCGCCGGCTGGTTCGTCGATCAGCTCATTGCGACCCAGCGCTTCGTCAGCCCGGACCAGGTGGCCATGTTTGACATCATCGCCAGGGTCGCGGTCACGCTCGTCGTCGCAGCTCATCGGCGCGGCGATCGGGGTGTGGGTATCGACGCGGTTGCGCAGCCACTTCTTCCAGCGCGAGCTTTGAGGGCGCGGCGTCTTGCAGATGAAGCTGGTTCTGCTGGTTGCATTGGGCGGAGCGATAGGGTCCGTCCTGCGCTATCTGGTCGGATTGGCCTCGGCGCTAGCTGCTCGGTGTCGGCTTTCCCTGGGGAACGCTCGCGGTCAACATCGCCGGATCGCTGGCGATGGGCCTTGTGATCGGGCTCGCGGCTTCTAAATTCCAGCTTACGAACGAGCTCCGCGTGTTTATCGCGACCGGCATTCTTGGCGGCTTTACAACTTTTTCGGCATTTTCCCTGGATTTTGCTTTGCTGTATCGAGCGCAAGGATTATGGTCTGGCCGGACTTTATCTCGCCGGCTCCGTCGGCTTGTCGATCCTGGCGCTGTTCGCCGGGCTTTATCTGGTGCGCGCATGGCTGAATTGAAGATCGACGTGAAGCAGGTGAAAGCGGCGGATGACGGGATGCGTCTCGACCGCTGGCTGAAGAGCAACTTGCCGGCGCTGCCGCATTCGCCTGGTGCAGAAGCTGGCGCGCACGGGCCATATCCGCGTCAATGGCGGGCGGGTGAAGCCCGACACGCGGGTCGCGACGGGCGATGAGGTCAAGGTGCGGCATGTCACCGAGCCTGCTACCGGGAAGGTCGGAAGCGGGGCTGCGCCCATCGCTGCATGCGCCGCTCGGGGTCTCCAAGGCCGACCGTAACTTCATCGAGAGCCTCATTCTCTTCGAGGATCACGAACTGCTGGTGCTCAACAAGCCCTACGGCATCGCGGTGCAGGGCGGCACCAAGACCAAGCGCCACATCGATGGGATGCTTGCGGGCATGGACGACCGCTTCGGCGACCGGCCCCGCCTCGTCCACCGGCTCGACCGCGACACATCCGGCGTGCTGCTGGTCGCCAAGACGCGCGGGGCAGCGGGCACTTTCGGCAAGCTGTTCCAGACCCGCTCGGTGCAGAAGATCTATTGGGCGCTGCTTGAAGGGCATCCCGAAGCCGCCGCAAGGCAAGGTCGAGGCCGCGCTGGTCAAGGCCGCCGGCCCGGATGGCGACAAGGTGCGCAAGGCGCTGCCAGGCGAGCAGGACGTCGCGCAGGCGGCGGTCACCCATTATTCGGTGATCGACCGTGTCAGCACCAAACTGGCCTGGGTTTCGCTGAAACCCGTTACCGGCCGCCAGCATCAGCTCCGCGCGCATATGGCGATCATCGGCACGCCCATCATCGGCGATCAGAAATACGAAGGCGATCAGGGGCTTCCCGTCGAAGGGCTGGAGATGAAGCTGCATCTTCATGCTCGCCGCCTGATCGTGCCGCGCGGCAAAGGCGCGCCGCTCGACGTCACCGCGCCGCTGCCCGAGCATATGCTCGCCAGCTGGGACATGCTCGGCCTCGACCCCGGCCGCCATGGGAGCAGCGAACATTGAGGCTCGTCATCTTCGATTGCGACGGCACGCTGGTCGATAGCCAGCACATGATCTGCGAGGCGATGCGCGCCGCGTTTTCCGCCAGCGGCTTGGCGGTTCCGGATCGCTCGCATCTGCTTCGCCATGTCGGTCTTTCCGTCACCGTGGCGATGCAGGCCATGACCGGGCTCGGCGACTGCGACGTGGTGGTGAAGCTGGGCGACGATTACCGTTCCGCCTTCACCGAGTTGCGCAAAGAGGCGCGACTTGCCGAGCCGATGTTTCCCGGTGCCCGCGAGGCGATCAGCGGCTTTGTCCGCAGGCGACGACATTCTGCTCGGCATCGCTACCGGCAAGTCCCGGCGCGGGGTCGACCGGCTCCTGGAACGCGAGGGCCTGGAAGGCGTTTTTTCCGCCATCATGACGGCGGATGACGCGCCCTCGAAGCCGCATCCGGCGATGATCGAGCAAGCCATGGATGCGGTCGGCGTGCAGGCTGCGGATACGGTCATGATCGGCGACACGACATTCGACATCCTCATGGCCCGCGCTGCGTCCGTTCCGGCGATCGGCGTTGCGTGGGGCTATCACGAGGCTGACGAACTTATCGAAGCGGGCGCGAGCGCCGTCGTTGAGGATTTCGACGCGCTTCTGCGCCTATTACTGCCGGACAGGGCCACGGCTGCATGAAGAACGGTTCCAACGAGATCAGGCGCCGGCGCGAAGCGCTTTTATCAGGGCGTCGCTACCGAGGCGACGGCGGAAGGATGGCGCATCCTGCTCGATGGGCGCGTGGTAAAAACACCGAGACGCGCCGAGTTGCTGCTTCCGGCAGCGGCGTTGGCCGAAGCGCTTGCGGGGGAATGGCGCGCGCAAGCGGCGCAGATCGATCCGGCTTCAATGCCGCTCACCAAGCTGTCCAATACCGCCATCGACGCGGTGACGCCCAAGCTCGCCGCCGTCGCCGAGGATGTGCTGAGCTTTGCCGGGCGTGATCTCATCTGCTATCGCGCCAAGGCGCCCGAGACCCTCGTTGAACTTCAAAGCGCTTGCTGGGACCCGCTGCTCGCCTGGGCTGAGCAACATTACCACGCCAGGCTGGTTGCGACCGAAGGCATCATGCCGGTCGATCAGCCGACGGCCAGTCTCGCCAGCGCTAGCGATCGCTTTGGCCCGATCTCGATCCGTTCGCGCTCACCGCCTTGCACGTCATGACGACGCTCACCGGTTCCGCGATCCTGGCGCTGGCGCTTATCGAGGACAGGCTGTCGCTGGAGCAAAGCTGGGCGGCCGCTCATATCGACGAGGATTACCAGATCGGCAATTGGGGCGAAGATGCCGACGCCCGCAAGCGCCGTGCACTGCGCTTAGCCGATTTTAGCGCGCGCCTCGGAGTTTTTCCGTCTCAGCCGCCCGGTGGGCTGAAAGGCAGAGGTTCAACTGACCCGGAACGTCGCGCTTGCGCGCGCGATTGCCATCCCGTCCGCCGTGATCAGCGCATCGACGAACCCCATAGACCGGCCGGCCTTGATGACACGTGGCTCAATCTGCAACCACTGGCCGACATTCGCCGTCGCCGCATAGTCGATGTTGAGGCTGACCGTGACGGCGCCCCTGAGTGGCGTGCGGTCGTCGTGCGCGTTCTTTGTAACCTGCCAGTAGGACAGGCCCATGGCGTTGTCGGCGAGCGTGGCGATCACGCCGCCATGAACGAAGCCGCGCGAATTGCAGTGCTCCTCCCGCAGCCGCACGCCGATCTGCAGGGCGGCGGGAAAGGTGCGCGAATAGAGCGGCTCCCACGGATCGGTGACGCGGCTCTTCTTGAAATGCGGCGAGAAGCCTTCGGGCACGTCCTCGGACATTACGCAACACCTTACCCGGCTTGCCAAGACTTACGAAAATCCTGAGGCGCGTTGGAGCTGCGGCACAACAGCATCCATTTTCCGTATCGCCGCCATTACGGCCGAGGGCTCCACATGCAGCAGCATGTGCCCGGCACCATCAAGCACCTGAATTTCCGCCGAATGCATAGTGGCCAGCGGCGCGAGATTCAGCTCGGGGTCCAGGACCTGATCCTTCACGCCGAACAGGCAGATCACCGGCACGTCGATCTCGTTATATCGCGTGTGAATTGCCTCGGCGGTGACGGGCGATGCGACGGCGTCCCTGAAATTGTTGATGATGGCCTTCGGCCGCAGACCCAGAAACGCGCCGCTCCCCGTGCCGAAATCCCCGGGAGGCGTTTGCGGGGCGAATACGAAGGCGGTCAATGCAGGTCCGTATTTCATGGCCATGGGTATGCCGATGGTCCAGGCAATGAGCCATCTGCGGAGCGGCGAGGTGATATACCAGCGGTCGAATGGCGGCTTCATTTCCGGCGGCGCCGCTAGCGGGGCGATCAGCACATAGCCGCGCGCCTTTCCCGGATGGAGCAACGCGTGCGCCAGCGCGACGGAGCCGCCTAGCGAATGCCCCACGACGAGAGGATTGGCCACGCCGAGCCTGTCCAGCGCTTTCTGGATGATCGCCGCCTGGGTCTGCGTCGCATTGTCGGCGCCGCGAGGCCGCTCGCTATAGCCGCAACCCGGACGGTCGATGGCGATGACACGATTGGTTTTCGCGACCTCGTCGAGGATCGTGTGGGTATAATGCCGCAGGTTCGCCCCGATACCGTGAATCATGACGATGGGCGGCCCTTCGCCGCGATCGACATAATGCAGCTGCGCGCCGTCGACTTCCAAGAAACGCCCAAGCGGCGGGACCGCCCGTTCCACCCGGCGCGCCACCAGCCAAGCATTCAGCACCAGCCCCGCGAAGCCGAGCGCCACGATCGCCGCAGCGGCGGCGAGAACCCATTGCAACATACGCTTTCCCCACATCAGCCCCAAACAATTACTGGCTGCCGATCAGAGTAGCGATTTTTGTCAGCTTTGGGACCGTATGCAAGCGTGAATGGGGCTGGAACTTACGTTACGCGGTATACTGCGTATTCAATGTGTCCGGTTCCTAGCAGCCGGCCAGCGGCGACAAAGAGGCTGGTATTCAGCCAGCGATAGGCGTGCGCGCCCGTATCGAAGCGGATCGCGAGACGCATATACTGATCCGACCAGTCGGTCGCGCGGTCTAGTTCGGCTGCGCGTTTGAACGTCTCCGTCTGCTCCACCAAACCGCGATACTCCATAAGAATGACGGCGTCGTCGTGGGTTTTGAACTGAGCGCGGACATCCGGCCGCCAAAATCCATCCGCGCTCATTTCCATCCAGTCGATACCTGAGGCGGCAAGTTCTGCCTGAATGCGATCGCCAACCAAACGGGCTTCGCTTACCTGCCAATATTGCCGGGCAACGGACGGCGATCCTGAGGTTGGCGTCAACGGATGTGTGGTCTTGACCGTGTAGGTCATCTCGGCTTCGAGCGCGATCATGTCCGGTATTCCCTGGCGCTGAATGGCTGAGATGGGAAATGCCGGCGCCGGGCGCGGGTTCCGGCCGCCGCATGTCCGGCGCCATCGAAACGGATCTGACAGGCCCCCCGCAGCTCACATCCAGCCGCGGAGAGCCTGATCGTGCGCTGGCGTTATTCGGGCAGCAGAACCTTGTCGATCACATGGATGACGCCGTTGGACTGCTTGACGTCGGCGATGGTGACGGTCGCGGTGCCGCCCTTCTCGTCGGTAAGCTGGATCTTGTCGCCCATGGTCGTGACGATCAGAGTGTCGCCGCTCACCGTCTTCACCGGATGCTTGCCGCCATCATCCTTGACCATCTTCTTGATCGCGTCGCTCAGCGCATTGACGGGCACGACATGGTAAGTGAGGATCTTGGTCAGCATGGCCTTGTTCTCGGGCTTCAGCAGCGTCTCGACCGTGCCTGCCGGCAGCTTGGCGAAGGCCGCGTTCGTCGGGGCGAAGACCATAAACGGCCCGGGGCCCTGCAGCGTATCGACCAGCCCGGCCGCCTTCACAGCCGCGACAAGCGTAGTGTGATCCTTCGAGTTGACGGCGTTCTCAATGATGTTCTTGGTCGGATACATGGGCGCACCGCCCACGATCACGGCAGCGAATGCAACGCTCGCGGTCAAGGCCGTGGCGGCACATGCTGTAATAAAACCTTTGGCGAAATTCATGATATCAGGACTCCGTTGATGAAGCTTAGCGCGGCTTCATGCCTTGCTATGCCGCCAGTTACGGCGCTGCTGAAATCCGGTTTCAGGGAATTTGCGCCTCTTGGGAAATTCAAAGGTTTCCTTCAGCCGGTTTTTGCTTAATAAACCTTGGTATAGACGGCTGGGGACCAGGATCGAGGGAGGCTATTCACGGTTTTGTTACGAAAAGATTTGGCGCCTTCAACCTCCGGCTCTGATGGGCTGGGGGCGCTATTGACGCGCGCCGGCGCAGGTGACCGCGACGCCTTCGAACGGCTATATGCACGCACGAGCGCGAAACTCTTCGGCGTGATCTGCCGTATCTGCGTCAATCGTGAACTTGCCAAGGAGGCGCTGCAGGAGAGCTACGTCCTCATCTGGCAAAAGGCCTACACTTATGATCCCGGTCTTGGCTCGCCGATCGCCTGGATGGCGCGTATCGCACGAAACCGCGCCATCGATTTGCGCCGCCTGCGGACAGAACGGATATCGGATCTTTCCGATCCGATCGACGATTACGACGAGGCCTCGCCAACCGACCCCGCGAGTGAGGCCGAACAAAATGAAGAATTACGCAGGCTGGAGGGTTGTCTTGACGGCTTGCCGGCGGAACGCAAGCAGATGATCCTCCTCGCCTATTACAGCGGCTGGAGCAGGGAGGAATTGGCGGAGAAATTTTCACGGCCGGTCAACACGGTAAAGACCGTGTTGCGGCGCAGCTTGGCCTTGCTTCGAGAGTGCCTTGATGGCGGAGATTGACGAAATGAGCGACGAAGACGGGCTTGCGGCCGAGTATGCGCTCGGCACGCTGAGCGCGGCTGAACGCGCCGAAGTCGACCGCCGTCTCCGCTTGGAACCGCGACTGGCCAGTGCCGTCGCATATTGGGAGCGCCGGCTGGACCCCCTGCTCGAAGCGGTCGAGCCGGTCACCCCGCCCGTGGAAGCCTTCGCGGTGATCAAGGCAAAAATCGCTTCGGCGGCGAACGCGCGCGGCACAGCCGACATCGTCGATTTGCAGCGGCGGCTTCGCCGATGGCAAGGTGGAGCAATCGCGGCAGCGGCCATGGCCGCCTCGCTGCTGCTGTTCGTCGCCGTGCGCGAGACGGCGCCAATTCGCGACGAGAAATTCGTCGCGGTGCTCGAAGGCGATGACCGCAATCCCGCGTTCGTCGCCGCCGTCAGCACGAAGGACAAATCGATCATGGTGCTTGCGCGTCGGCGATCTGACGCCGGCGCCCGGGCATAGCCATGAATTGTGGGCCGTGGGCGGTGACAGCCCGACGCCCCGGTCACTCGGTCTGCTCAGCGCCGCATCGCGCTTTCCGGCTGAAAAGCTTGGCGGGGTCGATACCGCCGAGTTGCAGCGCACCACCTTCGCGATCAGCGTTGAGCCTGAAGGCGGCTCGCCCACCGGCCAGCCGACCGGCCCCGTCGTATTCACCGGAAGGCTCGTCCCGGTGCCGAGCAAGTGACGCGCGCCGCATTAGGTTAGGCGGCCTCCTACAGCGAACTCAGTCGAAATCTCCGCGCAGGCGGAACCGGTCAACCACCGAGTCGCAAGCGGCGCTTGTCGCCACTCCGCTGTCCGATGCGTTATTCGGCCGGCAGCATGATCAAATGATTGGGGAGCGTATCACGACGCTCCGAGCCGGGCGGGAAATGTGCCGCGAGCAGTTTGCCGGCGGCCTGGATGGCGTGGAGAAATCCGGTCACGGCTTGCCCTTGGCCGATATGCGAGGTGAGATCGTTGACAATCGCGGTCCAGGTCTCGACCGGCACATGGCGGTTGATCTCAGCATCGGCGATGATCTCAGCATACCGCTCTGCGACGGAAACGAAGATCAGTACCCCGGTGCGGCCGGTCGTCGTATGGAGGTTCTGGGCCAAAAACTGTTCCAGAGCGCGGCGATGAGCCAGTGCATGCTTGAGGCTGCGCGGCGTCAGGGCAAGCCGCAAGGGCCGATAGCTGAACAGGAGGGCGAGCGCCGCGAAGACAGTGACCTGGACAATGTAGATCGTCTGGATCGGCCACCATGTCCAGTGGATGAGCGGCAAGGGCACCGCGAGCGCCGCAATCCCCGCCCACAGGAAAGCCGCCGAGAAATAGCTGCCGCTCAACTCGGCCACAACGGCGACGATTTCGCCCGATGTCGCCCGCTCCGCCTTTGCGATTGCATCCGCGATACGTCGTTGGTCGTCCTGTGAGATCAGCATCCCATAATCCCCGCCGATTGGCATCACTACCAGCTCCCCGACGATCCGCCGCCGCCGAAGTCACCGCCGCCGCCCGACCAGCCGCCGCCCCCGCCACCGGAGCCGCCTCCGGATCCGCCGCTCCAGCCGCCGGGAATGAAAATGATGTCATCGCGTTGGCGCTGGCGCTTGTTGCCGCGCATTGCGCCCTTGCCTTGCCGGGATGTGCTTGCTTTGCCGCCACTGGACCCAGATGATGAAGATGACGAAGACGGCGAACACGGCAAATCCGATGAGCGCCTCATTGGCTTCCGGATCGCGCTTGACGGTGCGCCTGTGCGCGATCCTTCACCGCCTCGGCGTCCCCTAGCATCACATCGCGAATGTCGCGGACGCCAGCCTTGATGCCGGCGGCGAAGTCGCCGCGCCGGAAGGCGGGCAGGATCGCGTTTTGGATGATCAGCTTGGTCATGATGTCGGTGAGTTGCGGCTCCAGCCCGCGCCCCACCTCGATGCGCACCTTGCGATCCTTCGGCGCGACGATCAGCAAAGCACCGTTATTGGTACCCGGCCTGGCCGATCTGCCATGCACGGCCGAGCTGATAGCCGAAGTCCTCGATCTCATAGCCTTGCAGGGAATTGGTCGTGTAGATGACGAGCTGGTCGGTCGATTTCGCCTCAAGATCGGTCAGTGTCTTGGTCAGTTCCTGCTCGTCCGCGGGGCTCAGAAGCTGTGCCTCGTCGACGATGCGGCCTGTCAGCGGGGGGAATTTCGGCTGCGCGAGCGCGCCTTGGCAGGCAGCGAGCATCGCCAGCCAGGCCAGGATGAGCATGGCCGCGCCGGACAACAGGTGTCGAGCTCGATCCGCCATGGATCAGCGCCTTCCGCTGCGTTGACCCTCAGGTCTTCGGCCGGTTGAAATCGACCTTAGGCGTCTGCTGCTCTTCCGGGGTCGCGGTAAAGGTCGCCATTGGCTCGGACGAAGGATAGAGCACGGACTTCCACAGGCGACCGGGAATGGTGACGAGTTCGGTATTATAGACCCGCGCCGCTTCGATATAGTCGCGCCGAGCGATGCCGATGCGGTTTTCGGTGCCTTCGAGCTGGCTTTGCAGCGCGAGGAAATTCTGGCCCGATTTGATATCCGGATAGCGCTCGACCACGGCGAGGAGCTGGCGCAGCGCGCCGCCGAGCGTGTTCTGCGCATCCTGGAAGCGCTTCATGGCTTCGGGATTGGTAAGGATGTCTGCGGGCACCTGGACCTGAGTTGCCTTGGCGCGCGCTTCGGTGACCTCAATCAGCACTTGCCGCTCCTGGTCGGCAAAGCCCTTCACCGTCTCGACGAGGTTGGGCACAAGATCGGCGCGCCGCTTGTACTGGCTCTGCACCTCGGCCCATTTCGCCTTGGCGTTCTGCTCATAGCTGGGGATGTTGTTGATACCGCATGCGGAGAGCGTCAAAGCCAGCCCGACGGCCGCGACAATCGACGCTGATCTGCGAAGTGAGTGTAGCATGCGAATTCGCCCCCTGATTCGTGCGTGCATTGCCGGCTAGGTATTTCTGCGCGGTTTAGCACAAATTGCGCCTCGATGCCGGGATTCGAAACGCGTCCCGGCAAAGTGATGCGCGACGAACAACCAGCCGGGTCAGGAGTTCCGTGGGGTGCGCATCAGCGCTCCACGAAAGCCTTTTCGAAGACAAATTCAGCGGGCCTCCCATTGGCGCCCTCGCGGAAGCCGCGCTCGACCAGGATGCTCCGCATCTCCTCGAGCATTTGCGGGCTGCCGCAGAGCATGACGCGGTCATCCTTGGCGTCAAAAGATGGCATGCCGATATCGTCGAACAGCTGGCCCGAAGTAATGAGGTCGGTAACCCGTCCGCGATTGTGGAATGGCTCGCGGGTGACTGTGGGGTAATAGACCAGCCGGTCGCGGATCAATTCGCCGACGAATTCGTCGCGCGGCAGCGCCTCGGTGATCGTCTCGCCATAGGCCAGCTCGGCGATCTGGCGGCAACCATGCACCAGCACGACTTTGCCGAATTTCTCGTAGGTTTCGGGATCGCGGATGATGCTCATGAACGGGGCGAGACCCGTACCCGTGCTCAGCAGATAAAGCGCGCGGCCGGGGAGCAAATTGTCGAGGATAAGCGTGCCGACCGGCTTCTTGCTCACCAGAATGCGGTCGCCCTCCCTGATGTGCTGAAGTCGCGAGGTGAGCGGGCCGTCGGCGACCTTGATGCTGAAGAACTCGAGCTCGTCGTCGTAATTGGTGCTCACCATCGAGTAGGCGCGTGTCAGCGGCCGGCCCTCGACTTCGAGCCCCATCATCGTGAACTGGCCGTTGACGAAGCGGAAGGATGGGTTGCGGGTGGCGGTGAAGCTAAAGAGATCGTCCGTCCAATGCCGGACCGAGAGAACCGTTTCCTCGGTAAAATTGCTCATGATCTGTCCGTATTACATCCAATCAGGTTCGCGACGCAGTGTATATAGAACGTTTCGGACGTTATATCAAACCCCCGCGCCGCATTGTCGCTTATGCGTTTCTCGCTTGAATGCTGTGCTGATAAGGACGGGAGTTGTCGTCTTACAAACCGCCGAATCGGACGGCGATGCTCAGCGCGGAAGCAACCGCCAAGACAGCCGGAATGCTCCAATGCAGCCGCAGCAGCAGGAGAGCGCTGACCGAAGCGAGCGCGAACACGCGCCAGTCGAGCGTGGCAAGGGTCGGCGTCCAGAGCTTCAGCACGCCGAACTCGATCAGCCGTACTTCGGCGAAGAACACATGCAGGGCGAACCAGAGCGCAAGGTTGAAGATGACACCCACGACCGCTGCTGTGATCGCCGCGAGCGCCCCTCTGAGGCGCGGCTGGGCGTTGATCCATTCGACATAGGGCGCGCCCGCGAAAATCCAGAGGAAGCAGGGCGCAAAGGTCGCCCAAAGCGCCGTCAGCGCGCCGAGAAGCCCAAGGGTCCAGGCCGCCTCGCCTCCGGCGCGCCACGCCGCGAGAAAGCCGACAAACTCCGTGACCAGGATCAGCGGCCCCGGCGTCGTCTCCGCCAGCCCGAGGCCGTCCAGCATCTGTCCGGCCTCCAGCCAGCCATGCCGCACGACCACGTCCTGGCCCATATAGGCGAGCACCGCATAAGCCCCGCCGAAGGTCACGACGGCCAGCTTGGAAAAGAACCAGCCGAGCTGGGTGAGGATATGCTCGCGCCCCATAATTGCCGAGAGCGCAATGAGCGGCGTGAGCCAGATCGCCAGCCAGGCGGCAATGGTCCGCAGCGTCTGCGACAGGGGTGCGAGTTTTGACGGCCGGCGTCGCTGCCTGCAGTTGCGGCTGGTGTCGGGCGCGGAAAAAGCCGAAGAACGCCGCCACGAAGACGATGAGCGGGAAGGGCAGGGCCAGGAAGAAGATCGATATGAAGGACAGCCCGGCAATGGCCCAATGCTCGGCCCGCTTGAGCGCCCGCCTGGCGATCCGCAGCAGCGCCTCGACGACAATCACCAGCACGGCGGCCTTGATGCCGAAAAAGACAGCTTCGACAATGGGCACCTGCCCGAATGCCGCATAGATCATCGACAGAACCAGCACCACCGCCGCCCCAGGCAGCACGAACAGCAACCCCGCCGCCAGCCCTCCCGCCAACCCATGCAGGCGCCACCCGGTATATGTGGCGAGCTGCATGGCTTCCGGCCCCGGCAGCAGCATGCAGAAGCTCAGCCCGTTGAGGAAATGCGCCTCGTCCAGCCACTTCTTCTCATCGACGATGACCCGATGCATCAGCGCGATCTGCGCCGTCGGGCCGCCGAAAGAGAGGACGCCTATTTTCCCCCAGGTGACGAGCGCCTCGCCAAATGACGGAGTGCCGGCGGCGTTGGCCGCTTGGGCAGGCGAGATCGAGACGTTCGCCATGTTGCCCTCTCAGGACGCTTTGCCGGGCGAGGGCCAATTATGCGTTTCCTCGGTAGCATCACGGCACCAGCGATAGAAAGCGTCGTAAAGCAGCATGCCGGCTTCGAGCTGGGCGAGGTCGTCCTTGTACATGCGGGACAGGCCGAGCGAGGCGGCTAGCAGCCCCGCCGCCTGGGGTGCAAGGTCGGGCCGGGCGGTGTCCGCGCCGCGCACGATGGAGGCGAGCAGGTCGAGCGGCGGGGCGACGAGGCCAAATTCCTCAATCATTGCGTCGAAGGTGCATTTTTCGCCGCGGTGGCTCCAGAAGACATTGTCGACATCGAATGGCGCCGCATCGAAGTGCTCCGCGACGTCAAGCACATCGGCCGGCGGCACGAACAGGAACATCGCGCTGCGATCGACGAAGCGCCGGATCAGCCACGGGCAGGCGATGCGGTCGACTTTTGGCCGCGCCCGCGTCACCCACATCGTGTGGCCATTTGTGTTCCGGGTTGGCAGTCGGTCCAGTTTCAACAGCGGCAGCCCGGCGGACCGCCAGGCCTCGAAGCCGCCCTCCAGCGATTCGGCCGCCGACCCAAAGCAGCGGAGCAGCGCGGCGGCCCCTTGGCTGAGCTTCCGGCCTTTTTGGCAGAGCACGATGATCGGCCCGCCCGAACTTTCCATGCTCCATTCCGAAACCTGCCCGTAATCCTTGCGCATCGATCCTGGGATCAGGCGCGGATCGGCTTGGAAGTCATCTTCCGTCCGCACATCGATAAGGATAGGAGCGTCAGGCAAGCCGATCAGGCGGGTAAGCTGGGCGACAGTAATTTCTGTGGGAGAAGGCATGGGCGTCCGTCCTTTGTTAAGGTTGTGGACGCGATCCTTGGGCTGGCGCCTCACGGGGTGGTCGCGAAAACCCCATGCGGCTAACAATGCGAAGCTAGGACCTCGGAGTCAAGGCGCGAGGCCGGGCAGAGGGGTTGTGGGTTATCCACCGTTTTGATGCGGCGCTCAGGCGCGGTTCATCTTTCGTGAGCTAATAAGCCCGCATCTAGAATCGGCGACGACTCGCAATTTCGATGAGCTCACACCGGGATTAAGGTCTTGCCTGATCCGCGCGGGCCGCTCCGCGCGGGAAGCGTAGCATGTGGTGTTGCTTACAATGGCTTTCCCGAAAAGGACGAGGAAAAACTTCAAAGATCCGATCATGAAAAAGCTGAACTCCTTACTAAATTCAAACGTACTTCGGAAATTCCTGCCCTGGACCGCCAAGGAACGGTACCGGCCCGAAAAATTTTACATGCGCGGGCCTGGGCCAAAGGCTAAGGCCAAGGATCACGACGGCCGCGGCGTGGACTGCTCGTCCTACGGCATACCCGCTTCGGACAGGCGCGCTCGCTAAATAAACGATCACCCATCGGACGTTCATGATCTCCCCGCCCCGCGTTATGCCGGAATGCGGCTGCAGCACCCTTTACGGAGCGGCGAGTTACTGCGAATAGTTGCCGGGCGGAAAACGCGCCGGAAGCGCGCGGTTCCACGCCTGCCTAGCCAATGATACGGGTACGGAGGAAATCAGGCTGCGGCGGAAATGGACCCGGATTTCCACTGAAGAGACGGTATGAAAATACGCGGAAAGCGTTGTTGAGGAAGAAGGAACGTTGGATGACCTATGTAGATGGATTTGTTCTGGCTGTGCCCGTTGAAAAGCTCGCCGAGTATAAAAAGGGGGCGCGCAAAGCCGGCGCTGTCTGGAAGGAACACGGCGCGCTTCAATATGTCGAATGCGTCGGCGACGATGTGCCGGTGGGAAAGACCACATCCTTCACGCGCGCAGTGAAACTGAAGGAAGGCGAGACGGTCGTATTCGCATATGTCGTCTATAAAAATCGAAAGCACCGCGATCAGGTCATGAAAAAGGTCATGGAAGATCCACGAATGAAGGACATGGATCCAAGCTCCATGCCAGCGGATATGAAACGCATGATCTATGGTGGGTTCAACACAATCATCGAGCATGTAGAGCCTGCGCGGCGCGCCGGTGGGGCGTCAGGAAACCGAAGTCTTCGGCGGCGCGGCGCGCATTTCCGCGAGCGGACTTGCCAGCTCTTGGTCCCGGCGCGGCGCTTCGGCCTTGCTTTCGGGCGACGGGTTTTCACCATTCGTCGGCCCACGAGGCGTTGCGGCGGGCGCCTTCTCGACGCCGAGAAGCTTCTGGATTTCAATCAGCAGATCAAGCTTGTCGATCGGCTTCGATATGTAGCCATCCATGCCTTCGGCGAGATAGCGCTCACGGTCGCCGCTCATCGCATCTGCCGTCAGCGCGATGACCGGTAAATCATGCCATCGCTCCGGCGATGAGCGAATGCGCTTCAAGGTCTGAATGCCGTCCAGGACCGGCATATGGATGTCGAGGAGGACGAGGTCGAAGGGCTCCGCGGCCAGCTTTTGGAGCGCGTCTATGCCGTTTTCCGCATCCGTTACGCGATAGCCTTCCGGGACAAGGAATAGTCGGGCCACCCGTCTGTTTAGGGGGTGGTCGTCCACCAGCAGCAGCTTCTTGCCGCGTAGGCTCTTGCGGCCGGGGACACCGGGTTTGCCTGCCTCATTCACGTCCGCTGCCGCAATCTCGGTGGCTAGCTGCGCGACAAAGGACAAGGTGAAGGTCGAGCCCGCCCCTTCACGGCTCGCGACCGTGAGGTCGCCTCCCATCAGCCGGGCAAGCCGCTGGGTGATCGCCAGACCAAGGCCGGTGCCGCCGAAACGCCGCGATATGGTGTTGTCGGCCTGCGTGAAGGGCGCAAAGAGCCGTTCCGCCGTGGCCTGGCTCATGCCAATGCCGGTGTCGCAAATAGCGAGCGTAATCGTGGCCCCTTGCGGCGACGCACTGCCGCTGGCGCTGATCGCGACCTCGCCCCGCTCCGTGAACTTAATCGCATTCGACACGATGTTGGATATGCATTGCCCAAGCCGCACCGGGTCAAACCGCAGGAAGGTGGGTACGCTGTCGCCGATGGCGAGGGTTAGCGCGATGCCCTTTTCCTCTGCGCGCGGCAGCCAAAGCCGATGCTGACGCCGCAGAGTATCACGGAAATCCTTGTCGACGGGAGCGAGCTCCATCCGCCCGGCTTCGATCTTGGAGAGGTCGAGCACATCGTCGAGCAGTGCTTTCAGGTTCTTACCGGATTCCAGCACGGTTTCCGCCTGTTCGCGCTGTTCCGGCGTGAGGTCGCTCTGCACCAGCACCTGCGCCATGCCGAGTATGCCGTTGAGGGGCGTCCTGATTTCATGGCTCATATTGGCGAGAAACGAGGATTTCGACCGATTGGCCGCCTCGGCCTGCTGCTGCGATTCGACCAGCTCTTCCTCCCGCCGGCGAAGCTCGGTGATATCGGTGGCGATCGAAACATGCCGATTGCCGCTCATCGTCGTATAGGCTGTGCGGAAGATCCGGCCGCCGCTATGGGTAACCTCGACCGTATCGCCCGAACGGAACATTGCTTCCAGCATATCGGCCAGCTGCCAGCACTCGTTGTCGCACCGTTTCGGATCGGCGGCCTTGATCGATAGGAAAGTCGCTTCCCGATAGGTTTTGCCGGCCGTCATTGCGGCGTGCAACACTTCGTAAATTTCGTCCGAGACCTTATTCGCGAGAATTGGCACAAGATTCTCATCGAAGATGGTCAACGCGTTAGGCACGCAGTCGATCGCCTCCTGAATGAGGGCTGCCATCCTGTGCTCGTCTAAGGCGTTTTCCGCCATAAGGGCGCCTGCTCGTGTCAACGGACGCCGCCAGTTTCCATGAAAGCGCCTAAGAAAGGGATACGAGGCGGGCCTCCTGATGGCGCCGTCATTGGAAACAGCGGTTTCCGTGGTCAGAAACGCCGTGGGTTAGATGACCGCGTCGCCAGATCGGATTGCGTCGTAGCGTCGGCCGATCTCGTTCCAATCGACAACATTCCACCATGCTTCGAGATAATCGTCCTTGCGGTTATTATATTTCAGGTAAAACGCATGTTCCCACAAGATCATTTCCAAACAACACCCGCTTACTTTCCATGAGCGGTGTGTCCTGGTTGGCGCGGGTGACGACTTCCATTGAGCCGCTCCTGGGATCGACCACCACGAACACCCACCCCGAGCCGAAATGCTTCTGGCCTGCGCTGTTAACCGCCTTCTTCATATCGTCGAACGACCCGAAACCTTGGTTGATTGCCGCTGCGATGCCGCCTTTCGGCTCGCGGCCGCCATCGGGGGACATGACGGTCCAGAACATCGTGTGGTTGGCGTGGCCACCGCCATTATTGCGGATGTCCTGACGCACATCTTCCGGCACTTTGTCGAGATGGGTGAGGAGATCGGGCAGAACCATCTGCGTAAGTTCTGGATGCTTGCCGATGGCCGCGTTCAGCTTTTCGACATAGGCCAGATGGTGCTTGCCGTGGTGCAGCTCCATCGTCTTGGCATCGATATGGGGCTGCAAGGCATCGAATGCAAAGCGCAGTTCCGGCAGCGTGAAGGGAGCACCCTTGCTGGCTGCGCCACTCGTCGAGGTGCCCATCTGGCCGCCGGGTGCGGCTGTCTGGGCCCAGAGTTCACCGGAGCCGGCAAACCCTGTGAAGCGCAAGGCCGGCCATACCGCTTGAAATCACAAAATCGCGCCTGGAAATCATGTCTGTACCCTTTCGAACGGTCGGGCGGCGCTGCCTCGGTTGCGAGGGCGACCGCATGAAGAAAAGCCGGCTCGGCTGCGTTGGTTCCGCAGGCGGGGCAGTCGCGTGGTGATGCTCGCTGGCATCCTACTGAGTCGTGAGATAGCCTGAGCGAGCTTGGCCTTGCGGGATGGCGGGGACGATTAGAGCTTCTGGCGTCTTCTACCCTGGCCGCCGGGCAAGGCTGACCGCGGCAGTATATATTGTGCGGGCTATCGGGCCGCATCTCATCCGCCAGCGGAAGCTGCACCCGAAAGCAGCTTCCACCGCCGTCGCGCGGCATATGGATCACGCTTCCCCCATGCCGCTCGGCGATTTGCTTGACGAGCGCAAGCCCAAGACCCGCCCCGCCCGCGCTCTCCGGCCACGTTCTTCATCCGGTAGAACGGCTCGAAAATCCGTTCGCGCTCCGCGCCCGGCACGCCCGGCCCCCGGTCGCAAACCTCGACGTGCGCCTCCGCCACGTCCTTGCCGACGCTGACTTCGGGCGGCTGCCCGCCACCATGGCGCACCGCGTTTTCCAGAAGGTTGCGGAATAGTCGCCGAAGCAGCCGGGCATCGGCATTGACCATGGGGATCTGATCGCCCGCCGACGCATCAGATCGGCGCCATGCGCCGCGCATTCCTCGGCAAGCAGGCCGACGAGATCGACCCTCTCCAGCTTCATTTCAAAGGCGGCATCGGCCTGAAGGCGGCTCGCCAGCAGGATTTCGTCGACCAGCGCGTCGAGTTCCTCGATGTTGCGGGCGATTTCGGCGCGGGTCTGCGACCGCCCATCGGCTTCACCTACGCCCTCCGCCGCAATGCGCAACCGGGTCAGCGGCGAGCGCAGCTCGTGCGAAGCGTTGGCGAGCAGCGTCTTATGCGCATTGACCAGCTGCTCGATCCGCTTCGGCCGAGGCGTTGAACGTGTCCGCGAGCTTGGCGATCTCGTCCTGGCCGGACATGGCGATCCGCGCCGACAGATCGCCGCGCGCCGAATGCCGCCACGCCATGCTGCAGCGCCTCCAGCTTGCGCGTCAGATGCCGCACGACCGGGTAGGCGCTGATGCCAACCGCAAGGCCGATGCCGATGAGGGCGGCCAGCCAGCGCAAATGACGCAGGCTGCTCGGTTCGTTCCGTGGGCGGATCGCGATCAGCCGGCGGCCGTCTTGCAGCGTGACGCCGAGAAGGCCGCGCCTGCCCCGCCAGATCGGGCGGTTGCCGCGCTCGCGCTGAAGCTGGGCGGATAGATCGCGAGGGAAATCACCCGCCCTGGCGATGACCTGTCCTTGCGGGGAAAGCATCATCAGGCTGAAGCCGGTACGCTCGTGCCAGAAATTCAACTCCGATGCGAGGAACACCGCGCCGCGATTCTCGGGGAACAGGCGCTCGGCGATTTCGCCGCCCATGCCGAACCAGCGGAAGGACTCATCGTCGTCCAGCGTCCGCATGACCGCGAATGTGCAGACCCGCCAGCACTGCGAACACCAGGAGGCTGCCGAGCACCGCCAGGTAGATGCGGAAGTAAAGCCGCCGCATCAGCTCTGCGCCTTGGCGAAGACATAGCCGACGCCGCGCACGGTGAGAACGCGCCTCGGGTGGCGGGCGTCATCCTCGATCGCGGCGCGGATGCGCGCGATATGCACGTCGATCGAGCGGTCGAGCGAGGCGTCGTAAGGCTGCGGGGACCTCGCGAACTATCTCGGCGAGGTGTTCGCGCGAGAGGACGCGGCCGGCGCGCTGAGCCATGGCGAGAAGCAGGTCGAATTGATAGCTGGTAAGGGTTTTTTCCGCGCCCTCGATCCGGACGATCCGGCTGCCGCGATCGATCTCCAGCCGCCCGAAGCGGAGAACATCGCCGGCGGGAGTGACTGCCTTGCCGCGCCGCAGCACCACGCGGATACGGGCGAGAAGCTCGCGCGGCTCGAAGGGCTTGGCGATATAGTCCTCGGCGCCAATTTCCAGGCCGACGACCTTGTCCATCGGATCGCCGCGCGCGGTCAGCATGATGATAGGCACGCCCTGCGCCGAAGGCCGGGTATTCAGTGCGCGGAATAGATCAAGGCCGTCCGTGTCCGGCAGCATCAGATCGAGCAGCACGAGGTCGAAACCGCGCCGCTCTAGTTCTCTCAGGCCGGATGCGCCATCGGCGGCGTGGGTGACGTCAAGCTGATGATCGCGCAGGTAGGCGGCGATCATCGAGGCGAGCCGGACGTCATCGTCGATCAGAAGAATGCTGGGCATGGCGCCGGGTACGATAGAGCCTTATCTGTCCCGATGGAATCAGAACGGGGCTCTATCCCTTTGCTTTGGCGTGATCTGATCGCAAAACTGGTTCCACTTTTGCGGATCATGCTCCGGTCCGGCTTTGCGATCCATGCCCGGCTTTTCCGCTCACTTGTCGCGCGGCATCCGCTTTTGCCAGCGTTCGGTCAGTTCACGGCGCTGCTCCACCGTCAGCACGGATGCTGCCTCGGTGACTCCCTGTACGATGCGCTTCGACGCGGCGTCCGCCTTGCTGATCTGTTCAGCGCGCAGCGTTTCGAAGGCTGCCGGATCGATGGTATCGGCACGCAGCAGCTCGACGAATTTGCCCCGCACTTCCCAGGGTGCTACGCCCAGCGCGGAAAGGTCGGTTATCGTCGCCTTGGTGATCCCGCTCACCTTGCCGCGCTGTTCCGCGGTCGCATCGACGCGGGCCAAGACGCGGTCCACCCGGTGCTCGACGCGAGCGGCGACGCGTTCGGGATCAAATCTGTGATGTGCGGCCGCACCCAGCATCCACCACGGCATGCCATGCGCTGTGGCCACGGCGAAGCCCGAAGCTGATCCGACCGCGAACAATGCGGCGCCGATGATTGCACCTCGCCAGCGGCGTCTTCCGCGGCCCGTTTGCGCCGGCGCCGGACCCTCGTCGCGCGCACTTGTTCCTGTATCGGTCATGTCAGTCTCCATCTAGAGCCATCCAGCAAAGTGGCCGCCGGTTTGCTTCGCGAAGTGCGACCAAACGAGTGGCATTGCCGGCTTCAATGACTGACAGATGAGGGGCGCGTGTTGCCCGGGAAGGCGGCGCTTGTAAAGTTTTGTTAAGCCGGCCTGGTATGGCTCAGCGCGTCTCGTCCGGCGCGCGACGGTAGACATCATCGCTGCGGATGATGTCGTCCTCGCCGAAATAGGTGCCGGTCTGCACCTCGATCAGCCGCAGCGGCACCTTGCCCGGATTTGCGAGGCGGTGCCATTGGGTGGCGACGATGTAGACGCTCTCGTTTTCGCGCACCAACTTTTCAGCGCCCTCGATCTCGACCGTCGCCGTTCCCTGCACCACGACCCAATGTTCGGAGCGGTGATGATGCATTTGCAGGGAGAGGGTTTGTCCCGGCTCGACATGAAGCAGCTTCACCTGGAAGCGCGGTCCAATACTCAGCGTTTCGAAATAGCCCCAGGGCCGGTAGCTGCGAACATGCTGTTGCGCTTCCTTCCGGTTCGATTTCTGCAGCGCGGCGACCACTTTCGTGACGTCCTGCGTCAGCGCCCGGTCAGCGACGAGCAGCGCGTCCGGCGTGTTGACGATGACCAGATCTTTCACCCCTATCGTCGCCACGAGTGCGTTCTCCGAGTGAACGTAGCAGCCGCTGCTGTCATGCAGGCTGCTGTGCCCGTTGACGTAATTCTCGTTCGCGTCTCGCTCCGCAACATCCCATAGCGAGGCCCAGGAACCGACATCACTCCAGCCGACATCGATCGGCAGCATCACCGCCTCGCCGTACGCTCCATGACCGCGCAATCGATGGAGATGGACGGCGCCTTGGCGAAGGACAATTTATCGAGACGAAGGAAGCCCAGATCCTCTTCCGCCTTGGCATGGGCCTCGCGGGCGGCCGCGAGTACGGCCGGCTCGTAGCGTTTCAACTCATCGAGGAACGTTGCCGCGTGCAGCACGAAAATGCCGCTGTTCCAGAAATAATTGCCTTCCAGCATGTAGCACTCGGCAGTTTCGGCATCGGGCTTCTCGAAAAACGCGTCGACCTTGAGTGCGCCGCCATTGTCCGCGTTCACGGCATCGCCGCTGCGAATATAGCCGTAGCCGGTATGCGGCTCGGTCGGCTTTATGCCGAACAGCACGAGCTTGCGCGTCGCCGCTACGTCGATAGCCCGGCGGAGCTGCCGGGTGAAGCTCTCCTCATCACGGACGAGGTGGTCGGATGGGGCAACGATGATGACTGCTTCTGGATCATCTTGCCAAGCGGCGAGCGCGCCCACCGCGACAGCGGCGGCGGTGTTGCGAGCGACCGGCTCCAGAATGATGGCCTTGGGCGCGAGCCTGACGCGGTCGAGCTGATCGCGCACAAGAAAGCGGTGGTCGTTATTGCACAGGACGATCGGGGCTGAGAATTCAGGCCCTGAGCTCAGCCGACGCAACGTCATTTCGAGAAACGAAGCACCCTCGCCATTGAAGAAGTTGATGAATTGTTTGGGATACATGGCGCGCGAAAGCGGCCAAAGCCGCGTTCCGGAACCGCCGGAAAGAATGAGGGGAACGGCGCTAACCATTTTCGCGTGCTCGCTCGGGTCAATAGATTAGGCGTGGGCGGCAGATTAGGCGATCAGTAGCATTCGCTCAAGCGAAGTCAGCCCTGAGATCATTGCGTAGCAGCAACGTTTTCGGGGGATGCGACGCATATTTGCCTTGCCGCAATAGTCATAAATATGCCTGTCTCGCCGTCACATCTGATAGCGAGAACTCCCACTGGCCGCACGGCAAGAAGCGCATCATGTCCTGTGCTAAGCAGCCGCTAGGCCGCTGTGAGACCCTGTTCCAGATCGGCGATGATGTCCGCCTTGTCTTCCAAGCCGACCGACAGGCGCACAACATCGTCGCCCGCGCCCGCGGCTTTGCGCTGCTCGGCGGTGAGCTGGCGGTGCGTTGTCGAGGCAGGGTGGATGATGAGGCTGCGCGTATCGCCGATATTGGCCAGATGCGAGAACAGCTTCACGTTGGAGACCAGTTTTATGCCGGCGTCATAGCCGCCTTTGAGCCCGAAGGTGAACACCGCGCCGGCGCCTTTGGGGCAAATCTTCTGCGCCAGGGCGTGATACTTGCTTTCCGGCAGCGCGGCGTATTGAACCCAGGCGACTTCTGGTCGCGCCTGCAGCCATTCGGCGACCGCGAGCGTATTCTGGCAGTGGCGTTCCATGCGCAGGGCTAAGGTTTCGATGCCGGTGAGAATGAGGAAGGCATTCATCGGCGCGATCGACGGGCCGAGATCGCGCAAGGCCAGCACGCGGGCGGCGATGGCGAAGGCGAAATTGCCGAAAGTCTCGCCCATGATCATGCCGTGATAGGAGGGCGACGGCGCGGAAAGCGACGGATAGCGCCCGGACGCGATCCAGTCGAACGTGCCGCAATCGACGACCATGCCGCCGATGGAATTGCCGTGCCCACCGAGGAACTTCGTCATCGAATGGACGATGATGTCGGCGCCCATCTCCTTTGGACGGCACAGATACGGCGTGGCCAGCGTGTTGTCGACGATCAGCGGCACGCCGGCCTTTTTCGCGATAGCGGCGATGGCCGGGATGTCGACGACAATGCCGCCGGGATTAGCGATGAACTCGATGAAGATCGCCTTGGTCTTGGGCGTCACCGCGCGCTCGAAGCTGGATGGATCGTCGGCATTGGCCCAGACGACGTTCCAGTTGAATTTCTTGAAGGCGTGATTGAACTGATTGATCGAGCCGCCATAGAGCTGCCCTGCCGCGATGAACTCGTCGCCGGGTTCGAGCAACGTATGGAAAATCAGCAGTTGCGCGCCATGGCCGGATGCCGCCGCGAGCGCCGCCGTGCCGCCTTCGAGCGCTGCGACGCGCGATTCCAGAACCGCCTGGGTGGGGTTCATGATGCGGCGTATAGATGTTGCCGAAGGTCTCCAGATTGAACAGCGCCGCCGCATGATCGACATCGTCGAACACATAGGCCGTGGTCTGGTAGATCGGCGTGATGCGTGCGCCGGTCGCCGGATCGGGCTGGGCTCCGGCGTGGATTGCGAGCGTGTCGAAGCCGGGTTGGCGCTCTTGCGTCATGGGCGGTACTTCCTCTCGGCGGTTATGCCGCAAGGAACCAATTTCCGCCCGGCGACGCAAGAGCTTTGTCGCGATCGCGAAGTAATTAGCCTGTGATGAATTCGACGGTTTCGGCGATGGCGCGCTGGTCGCGCAGGATGGAAACGTGCCCAGCATCAAGCTCCCGCAAGCCGCGCGCCGGGCCACATTCGCGCCAGACTGCGACCCTCCGTCACGGGGCATACGCGATCCGTCGTGCCGTGCAGGATCAGCGCGGGAACGGTCATGAGCGGCGCGCCGACTTCGGGATGAACTTCCGCAAACGGCAGGCCCAGCCATTGCTCCGATCGCGCGACCATGGCCCGCCAGACGGCATGCGACATGCCCATCGGCTTCTGAACAAGCCCCAGTAATCGTGGAATTGTGCCGGCGGAGCGAGAAGAACGGCGCGCTTCAGCTTTGACCCCGCCCAAGAAAGCCTGAATGACGCCGCCGGCTCCCAGCGAGTGCGAAACGATAGCCATGCACCGGGCCGAAATGCTCGGCCGCGGCCCAGATCGCGCGGGCGAAATGCACCACCGAGCTGAGGCCGCCACCGGAGGCGCCATGCGCGGGGAGGTCGATTGCTACCGCCCGGAAACCCGCCCGGGTGAGCGGCGCAACGAATTCCGCCATTTGGCCGGCATTGCCGCTCCAACCGTGAACCAGCAACACGGTCGGACCGTCGCCCCAGCTATAGGCCGCGAATTTGCGGCCATCCAAATCGAGCATGAGCTGCTCGGCCGTGGCGAGTACACGCCGCCTGAGCCCCGTTTGGACGGGTACGCATCGGGTGGAAGAAGATCAGCCGGGCCAATTCGCCGCCGAGGCGTGATGAAATCGCGCTGGCGAGCCGAAACGGCAAACGGACGAACGCTGGGATCGGCATAGAAATAGCATGATCGTTCGTGCTTTTTATAGCGCGTAAATCGTCTCGGTCGGGATGTGTTACTGCCATGATCGGCTCCTGTTTAGGTCAGTTGATCGAGAAGGTGCGCGGCTTCGAGCCAGCAAATGTTCGAATGCGGCGCGGGCATGTTCGAGTGCGCGAGGCAGCTTGCAGGAATTTCAGCTGATGGTGGTAGGCCATCTCGATGCCGTTAAATTCGAACACGAAGAGATCGACGTCAACATCGGGCCGGAAGTGCCCTTCGTCCATGCGCCGTCCTCACGATGCGCGACAGCGTGTTGCCGAACTCGAAATGGCTCGCGACCAGCCGATCGCGAACCGGCCCCGGGCGGTCGTCATATTCGTGAAACAGCGACATATACATGCAACCGCCATTCGGGCGGCTGTGCGCAATCCAGTCGAGATAGCGCTCGAAAAAAACGCGAACACGGGGTTCGCCGCGCGGCTGCGTTAAGGCGGGCCGCATCACACTGTCGGTGAAACGCCGGGTGACTTCGTCGACGACTTCGAGCTGCAGGGCTTCCTTGGATTTGAAATGCGCAAAAAGTCCGCTCTTGGACAGGCCCGTTTCACCGGCCAACGCGCCGAGCGACACCGCTTCCAAGCCGATGTCACCGGCCATCAGGAATGCTTTGTCGATAATATCCTTGCGGGTGCGCTCGCCTTTGTTCATGCTCTAAAAATAGCACGACCGTTCGTTTTATTCAATGTCGATTTTTTACCTTGCTATCCCTTGCGAATCGGACAGCTTCTGATAGCCGCTCGGCCCGAGCACCGCGCGCTGGCTCGACAGCGTTCGCGTGTGTACGCCCGGCCCAGCCGATTTCCCCCGACAGCCTGCCATATTCGATTTTCGGGCAACGGTTCATCACCACTTTCAGGCCCGCCGCTTCGGCGATAGCGGCGGCTTCGTCATTGCGGACCCCAAGCTGCATCCAGACGACCTTCGCCCCTATCGCGATCGCCTCTTTGGTGATGTCCAGGGCCGCGGCGGAATTGCGGAAGATGTCGACGATCTCGATGGGACGGGGCACATCCCTCAAGCTGGCATAGACCGTCTGTCCCAACAGCGTGTTGCCCGCCAGACCTGGATTGACCGGGATAACGTCATAGCCTTTCGCCAGAAGATACTTCTGCACGAAATAGCTCGGCCGCACCGGGTTGGCGCTGGCGCCGACCATGGCAAACACCTTGCAGCTTGTGAGGATGTCGCGAATATAGGCTTCGCTGTAGCTGTCGTGGTTCATGGCTGAGCATCCCTGGCCTAGCTTGAAGTCTCATGAGGGACATAAGGCGCCGCGATGCGCAAGCCAAGCGTCCGGCGCCACGGGGAGCATCGTGCGATTTAATATGCTCGAGCAATGAGGAGATCGAAATGAAGCTTGCCTCTATCGGTCTGGCGGCACTGTTGTCCCTTGCCGTTGTGGACGCCGCGAAGGCCGCCGCCGCTTATGGGGACACGGAAGAATGCGTGGCCGCCCTGGGAGCCCTCGACGCCGATGGCGACGGCTACGTCGACAAAGCAGAGCAGGCCGATAAGGTGAAGGTCGAGGCCAATGTCGACGGCGACGGCGATGGGCGGATTTCGAATGCCGAGCAAACAATTGCTTGCCGGACCGGCGCCATTAGCGGGCTGAAAGGAAATCAGCAGAAATAATACAAGTCCTTGGGGCGTCTCATTCTTCCGTGCGGTCCCATTGCGGGGTGCGCTTTTCCAGGAACGCGCCGATCCCTTCTTCCGCATCCCGGATCAGCATGTTTTCGGTCATGACGCGCGAAGCATATTCATAGGCGTCGGCCAAGGGCATTTCGATCTGGCGGTAGAACGCCTCCTTGCCTATCGCGACTGTGGCGGAGGATTTGCTGGCGATGCGCTCCGCCATCGCCAAGGCTTCGCGGAGTACCTCCGCGTCGGGAACCACACGGTTGATGAGACCCATATCCCGGGCCTCGGCGGCCGATACGAGTTCCCCGAGCAGCAGCATTTCCATTGCGTGCTTGCGGCCGACATTGCGTGAGAGCGCCACCATGGGCGTGGAACAGAACAAGCCGATATTCACTCCCGGCGTGGCAAAACGCGCGCTCTCGCCCGCGACGGCGAGATCACAACTCGCGACGAGTTGACAGCCCGCCGCTGACGCCGCCCCGCCCACCGCCGCGATAACCGGCTTCGGGCAGCGCACAATGGCCTGCATGACGCTGGAGCAGAGGCGCATGAGCGTCTCGAAGAACGCGCGGCCCCGATCCGGATCGCTTCGCCGGCTGGTCATTTCACGCATATCGTGGCCCGCGCAAAACGCTGGCGGGGCGGCTGCAATGACGATGGCGGAAATGCGTTCCGCGGCCGAAATATCCTCAATGGCCGCGAGGAGCGCGTTCAGCATCGGCTCCGACAGGCTGTTGCGGCTTTCCGGGCGATTGAGCGTCAGCAACGCGACCCGTCCGCGATCTTCCCTGAGGAGGCAGGGCGTGCCATCCGCTGTATCGACGCTTGCGTTTCCGGCGGTTGCAATTTTGGTGCTCATGGGCTTGGCCGTAAAGTTGCTCGAGCCAAGAATAGCGGTTATTTCACCGCGGCTTCAAGTTCGGCGACCATCGGCCTGACGGCGGTCACGTTTTCTTCCGGAGGCGGCTCCAGCGCCTCGTCCGCGCCGCTGCGCAAGGCTTTGACAAGTTGCTGCTTCTGCTTCTCGTTCAGGAAATCGTTCTTCTCGATTTTGGAGATTGCCTTGTCGAGTTTCTTTTTCGCGCGGCCGTCGACCGTGCCGACTTTCAGATGCGCATAAACGCGGCCGACGCTCTCGCCAACCGCGACCCACTCCTTGGCGTCCTTGAAGCCGTGCACCTTCACCGCTTTGTTTACCCGGTCGGCAATGGACTTGTCGGAAACGGCTTCGATCACTGCGGCGAGGTTGTCCTTGGTGGAGGCAACGGCCTTGCCCTTCTCCGCCGCATGACTGACAGCAATCGTCTTCACGGCCGGAAAGCTGGCGATGAATTGCTTGACCATGTCCTGCGTCAGTACTTGCGTTTTCGCCGACGCCTGCTCTGCAGCGGCAAGCATTGACGCCAGGGTGAAAGCGACAAGGGCTCCGGCCATGAAAAAGGCGGCGAACCCTCGGCGCACCGAACTGCCCCAGATGTCAATCCAGATGTTCGTCATGTGACCCTCTTCTTACGGGGCGCCAGTCGCGGCCGGCATCCTTTTCAGTTCCCTGTTGGGTTTGATCGCCTGTAAAAGTGGTAAAATCGTGAGGATGTTCCATTGTGAGGAGATTGCCGGCATGTCGGGGGGCGACGCACAGATCATGACGGCGACGGAACTCGGCGCCTTCCTGGATCAGCATTTCCCGCAAATGAACAGCCGCAGACGGCGCTTCATCGTCGAGGCGGTGAGCGGGCGCAGTGTGCGAGTGCGTATGACCTATCACGAGCGCATGCTGCGACCCGGCGGTACCATTTCGGGGCCGTCGATGTTTGCTTTGGCCGATATCGCCATGTATGCCGCCGTTCTGGCCATGATCGGCCCGCGGCCCCTGGCTGTGACCACGAACCTCAGCATCAACTTCCTCCGTAAGCCCCGTCCCGCGGATATGATAGCCGACGCAACGATCCTGAAGCTGGGAAAAAGGCTGGCGGTCGGCGAGATCGCATTACGCTCGGATGGAGATGAAGATCTAGCCGCGCACGCCACCTCGACCTATTCCATCCCCGAGGAATAGGCAGTGATCTCGAGCGACGTGCGCGGCTCGCCGGTCCTCCCACTGATGCGCGGGAAGGAAGCGTCGCACGCAGAGCGCTAGCCTAGCGCCGTTTCCGAGGAGCGGGCTGGACAGGCGCATTCATAGCCCACAGAACGCCAAACGGGTCGCGAATCTGGCCGTAGCGGTCACCCCAGAACATGAGCTGCACCGGCATCACGCTTTCGGCACCCGCCTCGATCGCGCGTTCCCACCATACGTCGATATCGTCCACAGGCAGCATGATGCTGAACCCCTGCGGCCCCTGCAGTGGATGGCCGTGCTCAGGATAAGCGTCGCTCAGCATGATGGAACTGCCGTTGAGATGCAGGTGGATGTGCATGGTCCGCCCGCTCTCGTCGACCGGCATGCGGTAGACTTCGGTCGCCCCGAAGGCCCGCTGGTAAAACTCGGCCGCTTTCGTTGCGCCATCGATCTGCAGATAGGCGACGACGCCGCCAAGCGTCTCGACCCTCGCGGGTTGGGTTTCGACTTCGGCCTTCTTCCGCTTGACGTTCATGATGGTCTCCATGGGTTCGATTTTGCGCATTTGCTGCACTTCGCCCCCCAAGGACGAGACTGCGCCCGCCGCCCCGACAGTGTCTGGAACTTTTTTTGAAGCTGCCATATCTGTACGCAGACTGCCGTTTTCACCCGGCTGAGGCGAGCGGAAACAGGCGCGATCGAGGCTATTCAGCCGGCCAGAGCAAGCTTGCGCGGATCCTCTTCACCATCGATCTAGCCGATGAATGTACGGCTGGGCCTCACAGCCAATGCGGAGCATCCCGCAACCTACGTGGACGTCACCATATCCTCAGCCGACGCCAGCAGGCGGTCTCAGACAACAATCTCAGCATTCCTGCTTTCGAACCCACGGCACCCGCACTTCCGAATTTCAGCCTGAGACGCTGTCGCCCAATTCCTCGATGCTAGCGGCGACAGCTTGGGCGCGCAGCAGCACTCCAGCTAGATGCCGTGCGAGCGCGAGGCGAAGTTGAAGCTCTTGAGCAGCAGCGGGGGCGCCGCGACGGGGCCGCCGCTGAGGTCGCCGCCGTGAATGCGGATCGTGGGGCCGATCGCATCGATATTTCCGAGCATCGCGATCAGGCTCTCGTTGAAACGGAAATTGCGCACCGGGCCGGTAATGTGTCCATTCTCGATCAGGAAATTGCCGTCCCGTGTCAGGCCGGTGAGCAGCAAGGTGCGGGGATCGAGCGTATTTGTGTACCAAACGCGCGTGACGAGGATCCCTCGGCGCGTGTTGCGGATCATCTCGCCGACTGATGTGCTGCCGCCGACCATCGCCAGCCCGCCAGGGTGGGGTCGCGGGATGCGGCCGGTTTTCTCGGCCCAATGGCGCGAACAGGAGAGGTTTTTGACAACCCCATCCTCGATCCAGACCGTGCGTTTCTGCGGCAGCCCCTCGCTGCCGAAAATTTGCGTCGGCGCCAGCGGCTCGGCGGGATCGGAATAGATGGTCACGCGAGGATCGAGAAGCGTTTCTCCGAGCTTCGTCGTACCCTCCCTTCCGCTCAGCCAGCTACGGCCTTCATCCGCCGACCGCGCATCCAGCGACCACATGAGATATTGCAGCATTTCCCCCGCCGCCGATGCCTCAAGGATCACGGCATATTGGCCGGGATCGAGATCGAGCGGGGGCTGGCTGTGCGCGGCTTTGGCGACGGCGCGCTCAGCGATCCCGCCCGCGTCGAGATGGTCGAAGCGAAACTCGGAGCCGCCCGCCCAGCCGGACCAGCTCCCGTCCTTGCGCCTTGCGGTGACTGTAAAATCGGCCTCGGTTTGGCGGTCATAGGCAAACAGGCCGGCGCTCGTCGCCATGGCGGTAAACCGGGCGCCAACTTGAGCAAAACCGGTCGCGTCGACGTTGCTGTTCACCGCCCTGGCGATGGCGGCTTCGGGGGCAGCGGCCATCTTGGTGGCGCGCAGGCCGGCTGTCGCGGCATCGTAAGCCATGCCGGGACCGTAATGCTGCGGGCCGAGCGGCGGCATCTGTTCGGGATTGGCGGGCGCCAGCCGGGCGATCTCCTCCGAGCGCCGCTGCGCCATGTCGAGGGGGCCGTCGTCCAGGCTCGTCACCGTGGCCGAACCGGATTGCTGACCGATTTGCGACGTGATGGTGACCTCCACGGAGCTGACGGCGCCGTTCGAGGTGGCGCTGTTGCGCGCAAAACGGAGATTGAGATCTTCGCCGCCGCTGACATGGATGATGCAACCATCGGCACGCGACGTTGCCACCCGGCGATCGGTGATCTCTTTGACCTCTTCGGGCGTAAGGTTCATCGGTCAGATATCCTCGCGCTCGGTGTTCAGGACTGTGACGCCGCGAAAACGGCTCGGCACCGCGCCATGCGAAACGGGCGCGCCCTGCATCGGCTGGCCTTTGCCGCAGCTGAATGTGCCGCCGAGATAATAGGTCGAGGCATCGCCCAGCCCATCCAGCGAATTCCAGAACTCCAAAGTGCGGCCCTGATAGGCGACATCGCGCAGCATTGGGCCGAGCTTGCCGTTGTTGATCTCGTAGAAAAGCTGGCCGCCGAACTGGAAATTGTCGCGCTGCTGATCGATGCTCCAGCTTCCCGCGCCAACGATATAAATGCCCCGCTCTACGCCGCCGATCAGATCATCGAGCGAGGTGCTTTGCGGGTTCGGCTGCAGCGAGATGTTCGGCATGCGCTGGATAGGGAAGGCCGTGGCGCTGTCGCAATAGGCGCAACCATTGGATTTGTCGCGCCCGACATAGCGCGCCTGGCCCAGCGCCATCTGATAGTTCTTGAAGATGCCGTTTTCGACGATCGGAAACTCCGCGCCCGATGTGCGCACGCCGTCATCGTCGAAGGCGACGGTGGCCAGCCCGCCATACTGCGAACGATCCGCCATCACGGTCATCAGCGGTGAGCCGAATTGCAGCGTGCCGAGCTTATCGGGCGTAACGAACGAGGTGCCGGCGAAATCGGCCTCCCAGCCGAGCGCCCTGTCGAGTTCTGTGGAATGGCCGACCGTTTCGTGGATGGTCAGGAACAGATTGCTGGGAGCGATCACGACATCATAGGCGCCCGGCTCGACGGATTTCGCGGTAAGCTTTTCGCGCAGTTCGCTGCCGGCCTGCGCCGCTTCTTCTATAAGACCGCAGCTCTCCACGTAATCCCAGCCAGCCCCGAGCGGAGGCGCGAGACTGTCGCGGCTGGCGAATTTTCCGGCCGTCTTGTCGACTGCCGTCGCCATGAAGGCGGGTGCGCTGCGCAGCCTCGTCTGAAATATCGCGCTGCCTCTGGAACTGGCGAAAAACTTCTCCTCGCGGACGAAATGGAGCATGGCGTAGCAGAAATCGGCGCCGTTCTTCAGCGCCGCATCGGTGATGGCGAGGAGGTAGTCCGCCTTGACGTCGGTGGCGATGCCGAACGGATCGGTCGTCACCGGCATGACCCAGTCTTCCTGGACCGCAGGCAGGTCCTCGATGATGATCGGCTCAGCTTGGATCAGCGCGTTGGCCTGCGCCATTTCCACGGCCAACGTGACCATGCGTGCGATCTCGGGCTCGGTCAGGCTGCTGCTTCCCGCAAAGCCCCAGCTGCCGTTCATCAGCACGCGGATACCAAAACCGGCCTCCAAGCCGTAGCTTGCGTGTTGCAGCTTGTTTTCGCGGGCGAATAGCGATTCGTGTTGATTGCGACCAAGCCGGATGTCGGCGTACCCCGCCCCCGCCTGCCGCGCGAGGCGCAGTGCCGTGTCGGCGAGATCGAGGCAGGTGGCGCGGTCGAATAGATCCTGGAGTTGATCGGCCGCCTGGGCCTTCGGCGAAAATGGCCGCTTGTGACTATGGTGCCCGCCGCAGATTCCCTGATGAAGCATCGCTCCCCCTGCACGATATTCTCGCCCGCCCGTTTCGGGGCGGCGGAGGGATACATTAACCGAAATTGCCGGGCGCGGCTTGCGAAAGTCCGTCTGGCCATCCGTTGGATCGATCGCGGCAACGCTTTACGCAGCGCGTATTTTCATCAGGAAATCGTCAATATTGGCACGCAGGGCCTGGGCATGTCGGCCGAGCTGCGATGCAGCGATAACGACATGTCCGGCCGCGCCATCGGTACTCGCGGCAGCCGTGTCCACGCCCTTGATGCTCTTTCCGACTTCCGCCGTGCTCTGTGCGGCGGTCTGGGTGCTCATGGCGATTTCACTCGTCGCATTTTCCTGCTGCGTAATGGCGATCTCGATGGAATTGCCGATGTTGCTGATCTGGACGATGATCTCGTCCACCTTGCGGATGGCCGACACCGCGCCGCCGACAGCGGTCTGTATGGCGGAAATCTTGCCGCGAATGTCCTGCGTTGCCTTGCCGGTCTGGGACGCCAGCGACTTGACCTCCGCCGCAACGACTGCAAAGCCTTTGCCCGCCTCGCCCGCGCGTGCCGCCTCGATCGTGGCGTTCAGCGCCAGGAGATTGGTCTGCGAGGCGACGTCCTCGATCATTTGAACGACGTCGCCGATTTCCTGCGCCGCCCGCGCCAGCCCTTGCATGATGGTGCCTGCCTGCTTGGCCTCATCCACTG
Organism: uncultured Alphaproteobacteria bacterium; assembly: GCA_963731855.1. GTDB lineage: Bacteria > Pseudomonadota > Alphaproteobacteria > Rhizobiales > Rhodomicrobiaceae > R-RK-3. Next base: position 113,721 of record CAVSXH010000018.1, read on the forward strand.
CGCGTCCCGCGACTTCGGTCGACTGCGAAATGCTGCGTGCAATCTCGCGGATGGACGCCGACATTTCCTCCGCGGCGCTTGCCGCATTGTGCACCGCCGATGTGGCCCGTTCCGCCGCCTCGGTTACCGAAGTAGCGCCGTTGCTCGTGTCGGCCGCGACATTGGACATGTCCCGCGCCGTGGCCTCGATTTCGACGGCCGCAGCCGCGAGCGCGTTGGAAAGTTCATGGCCGGAGCTGTCGAACGCTTCGATCAGCGCCTCTACGCCGATCCGCCATTTTTCGCGATTTGCCAGTTCCCTGGCCTGCGCCGCCTCCAGCTCGCGCACCTTGATGGCGTTCTGCTTGAAGGTCTCCACCGCATCGCCCATGCGGGCGAGTTCATCGCGGCCGCCGCGTGGCACTCTCACATCGAGATTGCCGCTCGCAAGACCGGAAATGGCTGCGTTTAGCCTTTGCAGGCGTGAGATAATGGTTCTGCCGACGAACATCGTGGCGGCGACGACCGCAATCAAGCTGGCAATCGCCAGCCCAATGAGCAACGCCGAATTGTATCCCATCTCGGCGACCGAGTCGGAAACTGCGGTCGTGGCGGCAACGCGGGCCGCTACGGCAATTTCCTGCACCTGCGCGACGAGCGTTGCCGCCTTCGTCTTGTTAGCTTCGACAAGTTGCCAACTCGTGGCCATTGCGGCCAGTTCGCGTTGCCGGGCCGCCGCGATGCCCTTTGTTTCGCTAGCGAAATCAAGCAATTGCTGAAGCTGGCCGGGCAGGTCTTTGGTCGTTTCGCGGTCTCGCAGCTTAGCGGCGGATTTCTCCAGGCGTATCGTGCTCGCGGTGAGACGCTCGCGCAAGGGACGGAGCAGGTCGGCATTGGGTGCCAGCGCGGTTTCGGTAAGGATGCCGAGCAGGAGGTTGCTTTCCGCGCGCAGCTCGGTCAGCGCTTCGAGAGGCACCGCTTCATTCGCGGACAGCTTTTCCAGCTCAGCCTTGATCGCCGCGGGATCGGCGCCGTCGCCGGCCGACTGCAGCCCAAGCGTAAGATTGAAACTGGCGTCATCGACGAGCGGACCTACCTTCTGGGAGAGATTTTTATGCGCCGCCCGCGCGCCCTCGACGAGCGCTGCGCGCTGTTCGCTATCCTTCAGCCGGAGGGAGACCGAGTCAGCCAATGCGTCGGTGCTGATGTTCAACCCGTTAGCCGTCAGGCGCAGTGCTTCAACCGTGCCGCGCCCTGCCGCGGTCGCGCCCAGCTTGTCCAGGCTTTCGGCCATTGCCTGGCGTTCCTGCGTCAATTGCGTAACGGTCTTTTGCAGGTCCGAGGGAGCTTCGCTCGCGGCGAGCAGGGCGGATGTGGACGACAATTCTGCTGCCTGACGCGCCAGAACCAGCGCATGCAGTCATGCCGGGGAGGCTGTCCTCGGAGATCTGGCGCAGGTCGGCGTTGATGCCGTGATAGGAGAAGAGGGAGGCGCCGGTCGCGAGCAGGGTCAAGGCGCCGACCAGGGCGAAGGCGGACAGGAGCTTGGCTCGAATTCCCATGTCGCCGAAAAGACCAGCCGGCCGGACAGGCGGCCGCGCGTTTTCGTTCAGGCCGCGCGAGGATTCTTCATGCGGCTGAATGGATGGCGTGTGGCTGGCAACCGGCATCGTGCGGTCTCGTCGGATGGAGGGCGAAGGGGCCGGGGCCGCGTTGACGCACCCCGGCATCGGATCAGCCGCCCGCCTGGCTGAGCGCCGTGATCGGTTTGAACGTGCCGTCGGGCTGGATCACGGTGAGGAACACCTCGTCCATGCCCTGATTGTCGTCGGGACCGTATTTCAGCGTTACCCCTCCAAGATCGAAGCTGCCGCTCATGATGGTGTCGAGAAGAGCCTTGCGGCTTGGTTCACCGGAAACCTTCTCCAGCGCCGCGATGACCAGACGGCCCGCCATATAGCCCTCCAGCGAGACGAAACCGGGCTCGGCACTCGGATTCGCCGCCTTCAGCGCCGCGTGATAGCGGGCGACCAGCGGAATGGATTTGTCGTCCGGGAAAGGCACGACCTGGGTTATCACCACGCCGCCACCGGCGTTGCCCAGCTCCTTCGCCAGCGCGTTCGAGCCGACGAAGGAGATGTTCACGAATACCGCATCGAGCTTCACGCTGCGTGCAAGCTTGATGAATTCCGCGCAAGGCTTGTACGGACCCACCATGATGACGGCTTCCGGTTCGCCCTTGCGGATGTTGAGCAGGGCGCCCTTCACGGCCACGGTGTTGCGCTCGAAGGTGCCTTCGGCGACCAGCTTCATGCTGCGCTTCTCGAGCGCCTTCTGCACACCGGCGAGGCCCGCGCGGCCGAAGCCGTCATCCTGATAGAGAATTGCGATCTTGGAGATGTTGCGGTCCTTGGTGAGCCGCTCGACCATCGCCTCTGTCTCCTGGAAGTAGGAGGCGCGGACATTGACGACATTGGCCTTGAAGGGCGTTCGCAGGAATTCCGCTCCGGTGAACGGCGCGATGAAGGGAATGCCGGCCTCGGTGGCGATCGGCTGCGTGGCGGATGAGGTCGGCGTGCCAACCGAGCCGATAAGCGCGAAAACCTTGTCCGCCTCGATCAGCTTCTTGGTCGCTTCCATGGATTTGTTCGGCTCATAGCCGTCGTCGGCGGACATCAGCTCCAGCTTGCGCCCATGCACGCCGCCGGCTTTGTTGGCCTCCGCGAAGGCTGCGAGAATGCCGTCGCGCATCCCCGTTCCGAGAGCGGCCGCCGGGCCTTCGAGCGCGGCTGCCTGGCCGAAAACGATCTTGTCGGCGGCAACACCCGGATCGGCCAGCGCCACGTAACTGCCCGAGAATAGGCCGATGGCTGCCGCCATAGCCGACGACAGAATAGGTTTTCCGTGCATGGGACGCCTCACCTGATGGTTGTCCCTACACAGCTAACAGCAAGCCCTTGCGATTACGTTTGACGAAAACGCCTAATTATTCCGATCAGCGTTCGGACGCTTGCTGCACTGGCGGTCTATCGCTCCTGGCGGGGGAAGAGCGCCCCGCTCCAGTCGCCGACGTAAGGCTGCTGGGCGAGATATTCGGCTTGCGAGCGGGTGATGCCCAGGTCGGCGAGCATATGCGCATCCATTGCCTGGAGTTGCCGCATCTGGCGGCGATGGTGCCGGCGGGCTTGCATCCAGGCGGCGGCGCGGGCGAACAGATTCGGTCGTGATCCGGTGCGGTGAGGTCGGCGGCGGAGGTACGCCGGCGCTGGTAAATTCGAGGCTCATGATTATCTCTCCTGATTTTGCCCCTAAACAGGAGAGCGGGTCTATTTATTCGGCGGGACGATTCAGCGGATGTCTGCCAAGGATGTTCGCCCCCGATTAGGCGCGTATTGACGCAGCGGCTCTCCGTTTCGCGGCGTGGTTGATGAAAGGTGAATGATGGCCTCCAAACATTTAGCGATCTATGCTCTTGCGGCCTTGATGGCGCTGTCGCCTGCAGCGGCGACGCCCTCCGGCGCGGCCGAGGGCCCGCAATCGCCGCAAGACGGGCCTTGCCCGCAATCTGCCGGAGGACAGCACGTCCCAGCATACGATCGGACAGGGCGCGGATCGCCTCAGCTACAGCGCTACGGCCGGCACCTTGCCGCTGACCAACGACAAGGGTGAAGCGGCTGCGAAGATTTTCTACGTCGCATATTCGACCGGCGAAGCGGGGCGGCCGGTCAGCTTCGTCTTCAATGGCGGGCCGGGCGCGGCCTGCCGCCTTTCTGCATCTTGGAGCGCTTGGACCGAAGGTGCTCAATTTCACTGCGGACGGTGCGGCCCCGGTGCAGCCGGTTGCGCTGAGCGAAAATCCCGATAGCTGGCTCGGCTTTACCGATCTGGTGTTCGTCGATCCGGTTGGAACAGGCTTCAGCCGAGCGGTTGGAGCGGGCTCAGAGGCTGAGAAACCCTATTACGGCGTCAATCAGGACGCCGACGCCATGACCGATTTCGTCAGATTATATCTGACGCGGGCCAGGCCGCGAGCTGACGCCGGTCTATCTCGTTGGCGAGAGCTATGGCGGCTTTCGCGCCTTGCTCTGTCGCACGCCGTCTTTTGGACCGAGGCATCGGCGTAAAGGGTGCGATTCTGGTCTCTCCTGCGCTGGAATTCTCCATGATCCGCGGGGACCAATACGCACTTTTGCCGCTGGCACTCCAGTTGCCTTCATGGCGGCTTCGCATCTGGAGGCTGACCTCCGGCCATGACGCGCCGCTCGATCAGGTGACCGAGGCCGAGACATTCGCCGTGTCCGATTACCTCTTGCATCTCGTGCGCGGCTTGAGCCTCGATGAAGCGATCAAAGCCAAGCTGGCCCGGCTGACGGGGCTCGAGCCGGAACGCTGATCGCGCGTCACCACGGCCGCGTCGGCCGCTGGCTGTTCCGCCGCGAATTTGTTCGCCGCGAACAGCGCTCGCCGAGCGTTTACGACGGCTCGATCAGCGCCCCCGTGCCGGGGCCTGGCGACAACGCGGATTTCGACCCAATTCTCGATGGTGCCGTGGCCGTGCTGACGCCGCTCATGGTGCAGTATGCTCGCGAGGAGCTGGGGTTCAAGACCGACCTTCCATACAAGCTCCTCAACCGCGATGTGAGCCGGGCCTGGGAATATGGCAGCAACCGCCAAGGCTATGCCGGCAGCCTCGACGACCTCCAAAAAGCGCGTACGCTCAATCCGGGGCTGAAGGTATTCATCGCGCATGGCTATACGGATCTGGCGACCCCGTATGCCGTGTCACGGTTCCTCATCGGCCAGCTTCCGCCTATCGAGTCGGCGCGGGCAGTCGAGATGCGCGTTTATCGCGGGGGGCACATGATGTATATGCGGCCGGCCTCGCGCCGGGAGTTGACGGCGGATGTACGCGCCGTCTATGGCGCGCCCACGAGCCCAGTGGCATGCGACACGGGAGGACTGCGCCTGCTGCCACGTCAGGTAAAATGCGGAATGATTAGGGGCGGCGCTGCGTCGAAACGATGCTGCCACGCACGGCTGAGGCTTGAGAACGTCAATGTCCATTTCTTGCCGATCGTTGCCCGGAATTTTAATCGTTACATGAGATGTTCGGCGTATGCGAAACACCTCACATGCGCTTCAGGACCGCGTAACAGAGCTGCCGGGCAGTCCGGGGGAACCGGATTCCCAGCAACAGGAGAATGGTGACCGCAAGGCTGCGCTCGATCTGCTCGCGCAATGGCTGGGTCTTTCGAGAGCGCAAAAAGGCGCTCTTGAAGTGCTGACCGGCGTCCTTCACGACCTGTCCGGCCTCATCGAGCACAATGTCGGCGACGTGTCGCGTCGGTTCCAAAGCCTGGAGAGCGCTTCGCGCGAACAGACCAATGCCGTGCAGCAGCTTGCCGAAGCGGTACAAACCGTCCAGTTGGGAGACGGCGAGGCCGTGCCGATATCCACCGTCGTCGACGGCCTGCGCGGCACGATATCGGAATTCGTCGAAAAAATCGTCTTTCTCTCATCGCGGGGCGTAACGCTGGTCTACAAGCTCGACGATGTTCGCGCGGGCTTGAACGGGGTACACGGCAGCATCGCTTCGATAGACAGGATCAATCGCCAGACCAATCTCCTGGCTCTCAACGCCAAGATCGAGGCGGCCCGTGCCGGTGAAGCCGGCCGCAGCTTCGCCGTCGTCGCCGACGAAGTGCGCGAGCTCGCCTCCAGCGTCGACAAGCTTTCCAGCAGCCTGAAGGGTCAGCTCGTCACCATTTCGACGGGCATCGGCGACTGCTACAGCATCCTGCAGGAGATTGCTGAGACCGATACGTCCGAGCAGAACCTCGTTGCGAACACCCGCATCACCATGATGATGAACGCGCTCCTGGTGCAGAACATGCAATTTGCCTCGGCGCTCGACCGGGGCGCGGCGGCCGGCGAACACCATCGCCAATGATATCGCGGCCGCGGTGGTCGGCATGCAATTCCAGGATCGCGCCATGCAGCTGATCGAGAATGCGAGCGGCACGCTGGACGTTGCCATTACGGGCCTTGGCGCCTTGGCGGGCGAGACGGAGGCGCGTGTCACGCTCCGGCCGAGCATAGAACGGGCGGAAGCGATCGCCGACCGGATGCTCGATCGATGCAAGCTCGGCGATATTCGCCAGCGGCTGGCCCGCCAATTCGGCAGACATGCCGACCCGCACACGCCGCCTGCTCCGGCGCTCGCCCCCGGGATGCGACGACAACGGAAACCCACTCTCTTAGCAACTGGACCCTGCCATGCTCGTCAGAACGTCGATCAAAGATACGGTTTTCGAAGCGCACCTCAGCGAGCGCCTGTCCTTTGCCGACAATGGCGTGTTCAGGAAGCTGCTCGATGAAATGCTCGCCTCCAAGACGCGCCATTGGGTTCTTGACGTGTCGGGTCTCTCCTCGGTGGATTCCGCGGGCCTGGGCATGTTCATCATCGCCATGGAAAACGCCAAGAAGGCGGGGTTGTCGCTGATTCTGCGCTCACCTAGCGAACATGTGCGCAAGCTGATCGAGCTTTCGAAGATGGACAAGCTGATCCGCGTGGAAAACTGAGCGGCGTCTAGGACTCTGGTGCCCATGCATCTTCCCCCAGAGAGCCAGAGCCAGCCAACGAACTTCGTCCAGACGCGGCTCGGCGATGATCTGAGTACGGCGGGCATTCTCGTCGTCGACGATAACCGCGCCGCTCGTGGGCTTATCTCCCTGCATCTGAGGTCCAATGGGTTCAAGAATATCAGCGTTGTCGCGGACGGGTTCGAGGCGCTGAAGGCGATGGACGCCGCGCAGCCGGAGCTCGTCATCACCGATCTGCTGATGCCAAACATGGACGGCTTCGAGCTTTGCAGCAAATTGCGGGCCGATCCGAAGACCAGCGAAATTCCCGTGCTTGCGCAGACGGCCAGCACCGATCCGGACCTGCGCGCGCAGGCTTTCGCGTGCGGGGCCACCGATCTGCTCACCAAGCCCTTCGATCCGCGCGAATTGCTTTACCGGGTGCGCATCCTTTTGGAGCGAGGCAGGCTGATCGAGCGCCTATCCGAATTCCAGCGGCGCATGGCCGATGAACTCCGCCAGGCCGCGGCCATCCAGGAGGCGTTGCTGCCGAGCGAAGCGGTGCTGGACCGCCTGAAGGCGGTCTGCCCGATGGACGTGGCGGGCCATTACGAGGCGTCCGATGAGACTCGGCGGCGATATTTGGGGCATCGAGCTGGTCGGCGATCAGCGCGTGATGATCTTACAACGCCGATTTCGCCGGGCCACGGTTTGACAGCGGCTCTCAACACGATGCGTCTGCATTCCTTCGTCAATGGTGGCCCGGAAAAATCCCGCAGCCCGGCCGCGCTGCTGACGCAGTTGAACAAATTTCTTTGCGAGGTGCTGCCGCTCGGCCAATACGCGACGATGTTCTGCGCGGTGATGGATTTTCGCGCCTGCTCGATCGAATATGCCACCGCCGCCGCGCCGCCGCAGCTTCTGCGCAGTGCGGCGGACCGTCCGTTCGAGATCATGCCAGCAGCCCGGCTTTCCGCTCGGCGTCACCCGCGAGGCCACTTACGAGAATTTCGCCGCGCCGTTCGCTCCGGGCGGCACGCTGCTGCTGTTCAGCGACGCGCTGATTGAAACGCCGTCCCATCCCGATGAGGCGTTCACTGAAAATTCGCTGCGTGACTTCGTCGAGGCAATAGCGCCTGCGAACGATCCATGCGCCACGCCGGTTTCATCGAAGCGTTCAAGCCGGCCAGCGGACCGCATGAGCTGCGCGACAGCGTGTTGCGGGAGTTTTTCTCGCGAATTTCTCAAGAAACCTGCGGACGATTTGACCTCGTCGCGGTCCATCATTTGATCGCGTGAGCAGCCGCGATGACAACCCTGCAGAGCACCTGCCGCCGACGAGGCGGCGCCCTCGGAGAACGAAGCGTGGCACGACCTTGCCGCGCGAACATTCGCGGTCGGCCATCTGATTTCTGCCCGGCTCGAATTTCGAACTCTGGAGCAAGCCGACAAACTGTCCGCCATGCTGGCAAGCCAATATCCGGTGCCGGAGCGCGTATTGACGGGCATCTGGGAGTTGCTTTCCAACGCCGTCGAGCACGGCAGTCTGGAAATCGACTTCAAGGAAAAATCGCAGTTAATTCGTGATTGCCGCTATCTGCAGGAAATAGCGCGGCGATTGGAGTCTGCCCTGTTTCGCCCACCGGATGGTTTCGGTCCGATTCAAGCGCTCGAGACGAGTCGATCCGGATGCGGGTATGTGATGAAGGGCCGGGCTTCGACTTTTCGCGCTATGTCGACACTCCGCTGCCCGATGGGCCGAACGGCAGAGGCATTCTGATCGCCACGAAGTTCAGCTTCGACAAGGTCGCCTATCGGGGCCGGGGCAATGTGGTGGATGCCATGGTCCGGCTTATAGGCGTCGGCACCCGCCAGCTCCAATGAAACAGATACGTCATTGGTGCTCATCGTGGAACAGTCGTTGCGCATACGCCTCTTGTTTTGTTAACAAGAAGCATGGAGGCCGATGACCTTCGCGACCAGATCCTGTCGACCTTCGATACGCTTCCGGGCCAGCTCCAGGCGGCGGCAAAGCGGTTGCTGGATCATCCCGAGGATGTCGCGCTGCTCTCGATGCGGGAGCTTGCCAAAGCGCGCCGAGGTGCCGCCCGCGACCATGACGCGCCTGGCGCAGCGGCTCGGCTTTGACGGCTTCGAGCCGCTGCGCAAGCTTTATGCGGATGCCGTGCGCGGCCGCGCCGACACGTTCAAGGATCGCGCCGAAGGGCTGCTGGCCCGCCGCGAGCATGGATGGCGATGCGGTATTCGTCGCGGATATGCTGGCGGGCCTCGCCGGTCATCTCCAGTCGCTGAACGATCCCGGCACGGCCTCGACCATCAGCCGGGCCGCCGATCTGATCGTCCGGCAGCGCCGGCTTTTCTGCATCGGCGCGCGTTCGAGCTACCCGGCCATGCATCTCGGCTCCTATCTGCTGTCGCTGATCGGCGAGCAGACCTTTCTCGTCGATGGCGCGGGCGGCATCGGCGTGGACGGTCTCCGGTCCCTGACGCCCTCCGACGCGGTTCTCGCGCTGACCGTCGCGCCCTATACGCGCGACACGGTGGAAGCGGTTGCCTTCGCCTCCGAACGCGGCGCCGCGATCATCGCGATCACGCGACAGTCTGGCATCCCCGATCGCGCGCCACGCGAAGGAAGCGATCCTGGTGCCGACGGATACGCCGTCGTTCCTGCATACGATGACGCCCGCCTTCGTGGTGGTGGAATGTCTCGCGGCGCTGGTTGCGGCCAAGCGGGGCAAGTCGGCGGTCGCGGCGATTGCGGAAGCGGAGGATCATCTCGACCGTTTCGGCAGCTATGTCAGGGACCGGTCCGCGCCGGAGAGGAAGAGCATGACGCAGCGTTCAACCCGTATCCTGCATCGCCAGATTTCCGGCGGCGACAGTCTGCCCATCGCGGCGGGCGGGCACGGCATTGAGATCATCGACAGCGAGGGGAGAATCCTATATCGATGCGTCCGGCGGGGCTGCTGTGTCCTGCCTGGGCCACGGCCATCCGGCCGTCGAACGATGCGATCAAGGCGCAACTCGACAAACTCGCCTATGCGCATACCTCGTTCTTCACCACCGAAGTCGCCGAACGTCTGGCGGATCATCTCGTCGCGCATGCGCCTCAAGGTCTCGGACATGTCTATTACGTCTCAGGCGGATCAGAGGCGATGGAGGCGGCGCTCAAGATGGCGCGGCAATATTTTGTCGAGAAAGGCGAGCCGCAGCGCCGCCACTTCATCGGCCGCCGCCAGAGCTATCATGGCAATACACTCGGCGTGCTCGCCGTCGGCGGCAATCTGTGGCGGCGTGCGCAGTTCGCGCCGATGCTGTTCGAGAGCCATCATGTGTCGCCGCCCTATGCCTATCGCGACATGATCGAGGGCGAAACGGTGGAGGCCTATGGCGAGCGCCTCGCCGATGAACTCGAAGCCAGGATCGGCGAACTCGGCCCCGGCACCGTCATCGCCTTCGTCGCCGAGACCGTGGGCGGCGCGACGCAGGGCTGCACCACCGCCCCGCCGGGCTATTTCAAGCGCATTCGCAAGCTCTGCGACCGGCACGGCATCCTCCTGATCCTCGACGAGGTGATGTGCGGGATGGGGCGCACCGGCACGCTGCACGCCTGCACCCAGGAGGATGATCGCGCCGGACCTGATGGCCATCGCCAAGGGCCTCGGCGCCGGATATCAACCCATCGGCGCGGTGCTGCTGCTCGGAAAAGATCTTCGCCGCCTTCCGCGATGGGACAGGGTTCTTCCAGCATGGCCATACCTATCTCGCCCATCCGATGGCCTGCGCCGCATCGCTGGCCGTGCAGGAGACCATCCAGCGCGACAATCTGCTCGAAAACGTTCCGCCGCCAGGGCGCGCATCTGGAGCGCCGACTGCGCGAGCGCTTCGGCAACCACCATCATGTCGGCGACATTCGCGGACGTGGCCTGTTCTGGGCGGTCGAATATGTCACGGATCGCTCCAGCAAAACGCCGTTCGATCCGGCGCTGAAGCTCAATGCCCGCGTCAAGCGCGAGGCGATGGCGCGGGGCCTTGCTTGCTACGCCATGCCGGGCACGATCGACGGCAAGCTCGGCGATCACAACATGCTAGCCCCGCCATTTATCTGCACGAACGCCGATATCGACCGGATCGTCGAGCGCTTCGGCGACGCCGTCGACGCCGCGCTGCAATCCTTGCCGCGCCAATAGGCCTCAAATGCCAAAATCTCAACAAAGGGGAGTAGGAAAGTCATGAGAAACTTAACAGGTATTTACCGCATCGCTTGCCGTTATTCTGGCGACATTCTGCCGTGCCTGCCACCGCCCAGCAGAAATTCGTCACCATCGGCACCGGCGGCGTGACGGGTGTCTATTACGCGGTCGGCGGCGCCATCTGCCGACTGATGAACAAGGACCGCGCGACGACCGGCATTCGCTGCTCGACGGAGTCGACCGGCGGCTCCGTTTTCAACGTCAACGCCATCAAGAGCGGCGATCAGGAATTCGGCATGACGCAGTCGGACGTGCAGTATAATGCCGTCAAGGGACTGGCGCAATTCAAGGATGCGGCCTTCGCCGATCTGCGCGCGGTGTTCGCCGTGCATCCGGAGCCGTTCACCGTTCTCGCGCGCAAGGATGCCGGCGTCAAGAAATTCGAGGACTTCAAGGGCAAGCGCTTCAATATCGGCAATCCCGGCTCCGGCACGCAGGCTTCGATGGACGAGTTGCTGGTGGCCCTCGGCTGGAAGCGGTCCGATTTCTCGCTCGCGTCGGAACTCAAGGCCGACGAGCAGGGCACTGCGCTCTGCGACAATAAGATCGACGGCTTCTATTACGGCGTCGGCCACCCTTCGGCCGCGATCCAGGATCCGACGACCGGCTGCGGCGCGCAGCTGATCGGGATCGAAGGGCCGGCCGTCGATAAGCTCCTGGCGGAGAAGCCCTATTATGCCAAGGCGACGATCCCCGGCGGCATGTATGCCAACAACCCAAACCCGGTGAACACCTACGGCGTCGCGGCGACGCTGGTGACATCGGCCAAGGTTTCGGACGACGTGGTGTACACGCTGGTCAAGGCGGTGTTCGAGAACTTCGAGGAGTTCAAGAAGCTGCATCCGGCCTTCGCCAATCTCGATCCGAAAGCCATGGTCAAGAACGGCCTGTCCGCTCCGATGCATCCCGGCGCCATCAAGTATTTCACCGAGAAGGGCATGCTCTGAGCGATTGGCTCTGAGAGGCATTGTGCCGGGCGGCAACCCGCTCGGCATGTGCTTGCCTTACGGCATGGGAGCGGGACGCATGGCAGGCAATCCGGCGGCAGGCGCAACCGCGAGCCGCGAAGAGCTGGAGCAACTGGTTGCCGAAGCCGATATGGGCGGCCGAAAGCCCCTGGGCGTCGCCGCATGGCTGTTGACGTTGCTTGCCGTCGGGTGGTCGCTGTTTCAGCTCTGGTATGCGTCGCCGCTTCCCTTCACCCTCAATTTCGGCATTTTCAACGATACCGAAGCGCGCGGCTTCCATTTGGCATTCGCCTTCGCGCTCACCTTTCTTGCATTTCCGGCATTTGCCCGGTCACCGCGTGACCGCGTTCCGATAAGCGACTGGCTCCTGGCCGCCGTCGCTGTCGGCGCGGTGCTCTATCTGATCGTATTCTATGTCAGACCTCTCGCATGCGGCCGGGACTGCCCACGACGGCGGATGTCGATCGTGTCGGTCGTCGGCGTGCTGCTGCTGCTCGAAGCGTCACGGCGCGCCGAAGGGCCGTGGATGCCGGTCATAGCGATCCTCGCCCTCCTTTACGTTTTTGCCGGGCCATGGCTTCCCGGCATGATGGCGCATAAGGGTGTGTCGCTTGTCGCGGGCCGCGTCGCATTTCTGGATCACCTCGGAAGGCGTCTTCGGCGTGGCGCTCGGCGTTTCCACCAATTTCATCTTTCTCTTCGTTCTGTTCGGCGCGCTGTTGGAGCGCGCGGGCGCGGGCAACTGGTTCATCCAGGTCGCCTTCGCATTGCTGGGCAAGTTTCGCGGCGGGCCGGCCAAGGCGGCGGTCGTCGCATCCGGGCTGACAGGCATGATCTCCGGGTCGTCGGTCGCCAATGTCGTGACGACCGGGACCTTCACCATTCCCTTGATGAAGCGCGTCGGCTACACGCCGGTCAAGGCGGGCGCTATCGAATGCGCGGCCGGCGTCAACGGCCAGCTGATGCCGCCGATGATGGGCGCGGCCGCCTTCCTCATGGCGGAATATGTCGGGATCTCCTACGCTGAGGTCTGCAAACACGCGCTGATTCCGGCGCTGCTGACCTATGGCGCGCTGTTCTATGTCGTCGATCTCGAGGCCACGAAGGCCGGGATGACCGGTCTGACGGCGACGAGCCGGCGCACGGCCAGCCAAGGGCTTATCAAAGCGGGATTGACACTTTCGTCGCTCATCATCCTCGCCAACATCGTCTATTTCGGCCTTGGCTGGACCAAGTCGATGTTCGGCGACAATGCCGGCCTCATCGCGATCGCCGTCGCCTTCGCCGCCTATGTCGCGCTCATTCGGGTGCGTGCCGCAAATCCGGACCTGCCCGACAGACGATCCCAGGTTCGCGCTCGTCAAGGTGCCCGACTTCTATGAGGTGACGCGCACCGGACTGCATTATCTCATCCCGGTCGTGGTCCTCATCTGGTGCCTGATGGTCGAGGAGATGTCGCCGGGGCTCGCCGCCTTCTGGGGCGTCATCGCGATGGCGTCGCTCGTCCTGACGCAGAAGCCATTGACCGCGATGTTCCGGGGAGAGACGGCGCTCGGGACGCATTGGCGCGAGGGCATCCATGACGTGTTCGGCGGCCTTGGAGACGGGCGCGCGCAACATGATCGGCGTCGGCATTGCGACGGCTACGGCCGGCATCATTGTCGGCGCCGTGACGTTGACGGGCGTCGGCCTGGTCATGACGGAGCTTGTCGAGCTGCTGTCCGGCGGCTCCATCGTCATCATGCTGGCCTTGGTGGCGGTGATCTGCATCCTCCTCGGCACTGGCTTGCCGACCACCGCGAGCTATGTCGTGGTCGCGACCTTGATGGCGCCGGTCGTCGTCGAACTTGCTGCCGAGAACGATCTCGCCGTTCCGCTCATCGCCGTGCACATGTTCGTCTTCTATTTCGGCCTGATGGCCGACGTATCGCCGCCTGTCGGTCTCGCCGCCTATGCCGCGGGCGCCATTGCGGGGGCCGATCCGATGAAGGTCGGCTGGCAGGGCACATGGTACGAGATGCGTACGGCGCTGCTGCCCTTCATCTTCATCTTCAATCCGGCAGTGCTGATGATCGACATCGGCGGACCGCTGCATTTCGTTCTGGTCGTCGGCTGTGCGGCGATCGCGATGATGGCGTTCTGCGCCGCTTGCCAAGGTTTCTTTCTCACGCGCAATCGGCATGTGGGAGACGGCTGCTCTCCTGCTCGTGTGCTTCACACTGTTCCGCCCGAATTTCTGGATGGATCGTTTCGTGCCGGCGCGGGTTGACCGGCCTGCGAGTGAGATCGGCGCGATCATCGACGCCACGCTCGGCGGAAGCGCGCTGCTCCTTCGGATCGAGAGCACCGACATAATGGGCGACGATGTGCGCAAGGTTGCGCGCCTCAAGCTTGGCGATACGGGCGACGCGGCTCAACGCCTGAACGCGGCGGGACTGTCCGTGTCGTCCATGTCGATGACGCCGGTCATCACGGCGGTCCGGCCCGGTTCGGAGGCGGCGCCGGCTCAAGCTTCGGCCCGGCGACAAAATCCGCAATGTGTTGGTGGCCAACCCGCGCCCCGAGCCGTTCTGGTTCGCTGTTCCTGCGCTGGTCTTATTGGGGTTCGTCGCGCTGCTGCAACGCCAACGGCGGTCGATGCTGGATAGCAGAGGCCGCACGATTCGTGAGAATTGCACTGATTCATGCGCTGAAGCATTCGATAGCGCCAATCGAGCTGGCGTTTCAGCGTCTGTGGCCTGAGGCTGCGCTGATGAACCTGCTGGACGATAGTCTCTCCACCGATCTCGCGAGGGACGGCGCGCTGACGGCGCGCATGATGGAGCGGTTCCTATATCTTGGAAAATATGCCGCCGATGCCGGCGCGGACGGCATTCTATTCACCTGCTCCGCGTTCGGCCCCTGCATCGAGGCTGTGGCGAAAGATCTGAACCCGCTGCCCGTCCTCAAGCCGAACGAAGCCATGATCGAGGACGCGGTCGCCACCGGCGGCACGGTGGGCCTGCTTGCGACGTTCGCGCCGACGCTTGAATCCATGCCAGCGGAATTTCCGCCCGGCACCAGGGTTGTGCCACAGCTTGCCGAGGGCGCGCTTGCGGCGCTTGACCGCGGAGATCCAGCTGAACACGACCGGCTCGCCGTCGCCGCGGCCATGGAGCTTGCCGATTGCGATGTCATTGCACTCGCGCAATTCAGCCTTGCGCGTGCCGCCGATACCATCGCAAAGGCGACGGGCCGGCCTGTCCTGACCACGCCGGACAGCGCGGTCCGCCAGCTGCGGCGACTGCTCGCCCGCGCATGACATGCGCTGACTTTACCCAGCGACGCGCCGTTCCGGTTGAATCGGCAGGCGCATATGCAGCGTATCGAACGATGCCGGCTCACCGAACACCGTCGTCCGGAAAACCTCTTTTTTGACCGGCCGGAAACCCATGGACCTGTAGAGGCGTGATCGCGGGCTCCTGCGTGATCGTCACATGCAGCTTGACGTCGGCAAAACCGCGCGCTGCCGCGAGCGCGATGAGCTGCTCCGTCAGCAGGCGGCCGAGCCCGCGTCCCTGCCACGCCGCATCGACATGCAGCTTGCAAAGCTCCAGGCTCTCAGTCCCGTCCGGGGCCAGCCCGCCCATCGCAATGACGGCATCGTCTGTGCGGCCGACCAGCATGTCGCCGCCAGCCTTGCGCCATTCCCGCGTCTTAGCGATGAGGCAGCCGTGATAATTCAAGTCCTGGATGAAGCCGTTCGGATTGCATTTGACCGACTGGCAGTAAAGCGCGCAAAGCGGGGCGAAAGTCCTCGTCGGTTGCTGGACGGATGATGACGCCGCTGATGGTCATGCCGCTGTCCCCGGAAATGCGGAAAGCAGGTCCCTATAGCACTGCGTCAAACTCTGCAAGTGATCGATTGAGCAACATTCGTCGGCTTGATGCATTCCGCCACACTTGGTGAATCTGTTCGGGGTAGCGGTCATGGGTCAGCCCGCCGCATTCGGGAAGTCCGAGCTCGATGATTTCGGCATCCGGAAAATAGGCTTGAATAAAGCGTGCGTCGGTCGTCCCGCCCTTGGCGTCGAACACCGGCTCGCGGCCCGCCCGCGCGGCGACGATGGATTTTGCCAGGGCCGCGAAGGCTCCGGGAGTTGAATAATAAGGCATCGCTGCCGTATCCAAATTTGCCGTCAGTTTAAGTTTGCGCAGCAACCTTGCGTCGGGGTGATCTTTAGCCCATCGAGGCGGATTATCAAGTCGTTGTTGCAACTTAGTCGCCAACGTTGTTGGTGTTTCGTGATGCGTGAAGCGAATGTTCCACAAGGCCAGCGCTTCAGCGGGGATGATCGCGGTCGCGCCGAAATCGCCGCTTTGGGTGGCCACGGTTTCGAAATTGGTTGCGGGCATTCCCGGTTCCGCGTCGTACCAGCGATGGCTGTGCAAAACGGCAAGAGCAAGGTTTAACGCGCGATTGGGGTTCTCGAACAGTCCGGGATAAGCCGCATGGCCCTGAACGCCCACCGCGTTCAGCGTGCCGCACAAACTGCCGCGCCGGCCGATCTTGATGGAGGAACCGAAAACTGCCTCGGAGCTAGGTTCGCCGACCAGAAACGCCGAAGGGCGCTTACCCGCAGCGCTCATCCACTCGAGCACCCGCTTCGTGCCGTTGATCGCCGCCCATTCTTCGTCCGTCGTGATGATCAGGCCGATGCGCGGCGACGTTCCCGCTGCCTTGCGGTTGTCGGCGACGGATGCGGCGGCCACTGCGAATGCGGCGACCGCGCCTTTCATGTCTGTCGCGCCGCGTCCGTGCAGGAAACCGTCTTCGACCGCGCCGCTGAAAGGATCGCGGCTCCAGGCGCCCGGCGCGCCGGGCGGAACGACGTCCGTATGGCCGATGAAGCAAAGCCCGCCTGCGCCGCCATCACCCCATTCGGCGTAGAGATTATCGACCGGATAGCCCCACCGCTCGTGGCCTCCCTCGAAGGTCAGCCATTCGCAACGGGCACCGGAAACTTCAAGGAAATCTTTGCAGAAACTTAAGACTTTGCCGGGCCGCCGGACGCAAGTTTTCTGTCACGGGTGTGAGGCTGGGAATGCGGATGAGATCGCGCGCGATCGCAACGACCCGATCACTCGCCGATGGTTGGACGGACATGAAGAAGCGTGCTTTCCGAAAGCATGGGGTGCCGGCGTGCTTGCGTCTGGAACCATCATACCATCGCCAGCCGCTGCGGCGCGCTCATCCGGGATGCCATAGACGTCGGCGATGGCGGAGGCCGTCAGCAGGCTGCGCGCGTCGCCCCGCGCCGTGATCCGCCCGTTCTTCATCAGCACGATTTCGTCGCCGAACTCCCTGGCGAGCGCGAGGTCGTGCAGGATGCAGAGCGCGGCGCCTCCCGCATGGACGAAATGCCAAGCCGCCTCCAGCGCGATGATCTGGTGCTTGAGGTCGAGATGGGCGGTGGGCTCGTCCATCAGCAGATAGCCGGGCAAGCCGCTTGCCGCGTTGTGCCCGAGCTGCGCGAGCGCGCGGGCGATCTGGACGCGCTGGCGTTCGCCGCCCGACAGAGTCGGATAGTCCCGGCCCGCCAGCGTCATCAGGTCGAGGGCGCGCAGGGCCCCTTCCTCGACGTCGTCGGCCATCGTGCCGGTAGTGCCGAAAGGCGAGCGCGACAGGGTGACGATCTCAAGCACGCTGAGCGCGAAATTCATCGGTGCGTGCTGCAGCACGACGGCGCGGCGCATGGCGAGCTCGCGCGACGCCATGGCGCGGATGGGAGCGCCGTCGAGCAGGACCTCGCCGCTTGACGGGGCAAGGTCGCCGGCGAGGCCCGCAAGCACCGTGGATTTACCCGCGCCATTCGCGCCGAGGACGCCTTCCGCACCGAGCTGGCGGAAATAGCCGACGGCCGGAATTCCCTGTGCCTCCGCCGGGAAGGTGGACGTCGCGTCGCGTCCCGCAAGCCGGCTTTGCTCGCCGAGGCGATAGATGATTTCCGTGATATCGCCGCCAAGCGCAATCACCCGTACCGGTTGGCCCTGCGCATGAGCGCCGGGGCTGGACATGAGAAAGGGCGCCAGCAGCAAAGCCGCCCAAAGCGAGCGACCCGAAACCCACCTTCATGCGGCCGCTCCAGCCGGGCCGACACGCGGAAGCTCGGCCACAATCGTGCGCCAGCCGTCAAGCTCGGACTTGCGCGGCTTTCGTTCCCCGAAAAACTGGACGAAACACAAGCCGTCCGCGTCGAAGAGTTCGAGGGACGTCACGATGCCGTCGCGCGTCGGCTTGCGCACGACCCAGGCTTGATGGATCGCATCCTCGCGCAGGTGCAGATTGAAGGTCGGGTCGAGCACGTTGAACCACGGCCCCATCACTTTCAGCGTCTCTATCTTTCCGGTGTGGATCTGGATGCAGCCCGGATTGCCGACGAAGCACATGATCGGCGTCTGCGCGTCTACGGCAGCCTGAAGCGCCTGCCGCAGGGAGGCGGACGCGACGGGATAGGCGAATTCCGGCTCCGCCAGCCGCATGGCCTGGGCGCGGCTGACGCCGAACTCCTGCAGCAGGCCGAAGAAATCATGCGTGTCCTGCAACGCGCGCCAATGCTTGTGGAAGTTGGCGGTGTCGATGTCGCTGTCGGGCCGGTCCGGCAGTCGCGGCGGCAACGGCGCGATCGCGATTTCGGCATTCTGCTCGGCGCCGCGGAAACGAGCGCGCCAGCAGGTCGAACGCTTCACGGTCGCTCTTGGCCGTCAGATAGATCTTATGGATCGCCGTGCCGTCGATATCGAAGATCTGAACGCTCGTGCGCACGCCGGAGGCGACCTCCTCCGTGACGATGAAGCCGTGCCGCCAATGGCTCATGAACAGGCGCAGATCGACATCATGGTTGAGCACGATGCCGTGGCCCGGGCCGATTGAGACATGACCGTAGCGGCCATGCTTCTCATGCACGCAATGCTCGTTGCGCGTGAGCACCATCACTTCGCCGACGGCCGGCATGGCGCGCAGCATTTCGGCGAAATCCGCCTCAAGCCGCGACGACGCCCTCGCCGGTGCGGCACGCGACCAGCTCCGCTTCGCTCACCCCCAGCAGGCGGGCCGCATCGCGGGCGCGGATGCCCGGATTACTGTGCCTGCATTCGGCAAGCGCCGCCCGCAGCGCGGCGCCGGCAAGCCGCGAGATCGATCAGTTCCCGGGCTATCGATTGTATCCGATCTCATCTCATTACCCCATTCAACCTTCTCAAGCCGTAACGACTAAGCAGGTTTTGTTGGTTGCCCAACAAATGACCTGCTTAGATTTTTTGTTTTCGCATCATTTTCGCGAAAACCGGGAAGACGACTTTTCGCAATGATGCTTAGCTCAATGCCCGCCATCACGCCCGTTCGTTTCCTTCATATGGCGGTGTGAGCAGAATTCACGTGATCGTCGCCTGCCACCCACCCTATCATGAAAATCATGCATTGAATGTGTCCGCATACATGTGAATAGGGCACATAGATATTGTTGCGTTCGATGCAGTCGGGGATTTGGGGCTATGCGCGGACGGCAGATGACTTATCGCGATACGGGCGACATCTCGCTCGGCAATGGCTTCACATTGCACGACGACAATCAGATCGTCTTAGGTCCGCTCAAGAGCACGGTGCAGCTTGCGCCTGATCGGCCAGGAAGCGATTGCCGCTCGCGGCATAGATAGCGCGGTGAAAGCGCTCATTCTCATAGTAATAGGCGTCAGGATCGCCGGCATCCATAGCGGTGCGGCAAGCGCTCAGCGCCAAAGTCAGCGCTGCCTCGTCTTCCCCAGCAACATCTCGTCTAGCCTGTCGCCGGGCTTAAGCCCAGTCACGATTTCGTCCTCGATACGGTCTCTGAAATGGTCGCCTGTTTCGCTTTAATGCAGCACTCTGGTAGAAAAGAAAGTAGATGCGAGGAATTGCACGATTTCTCTCGAGCATTGCGCTCGAATGATTTGCGTTTGTATGCAAACCAATTTGACATCCCACCCCTTGCGATATTCACTGAATCTAAGTGCCGGGCTGAATTGACCGAAAGCACACGCCCTTGCGGGTTTCACAGCCACGGGCATTCTCAAGGAGGAAACCATGCGAATGAATCGCCGCCAGGTTCTGTCGGGCCTCATCGCCGCCCCGGCCGTACTTACATTCAGCCGTCCGGGCGCCGCCCAGGCCGCAACGACCGTCAAGATCTCGCACCAGTTCCCCGGCGGCAGCATCGACCAAGGCGATTTCCGTGACCGTCTGTGCCGCATTTTCGCCAGAGAGGTCGAGAAGCGCACCGGCGGCAGCCTCAAGTTCGAGGTCTATGCCAATTCCTCGCTGATGAAGACCAACGCCCAGTTCTCGGCCCTGCGAAAGGGCGCGCTGGACATGTCCCTCTATCCCATCGCCTATGCAGGCGGCGAGCTGCATCCCTGCAATCTCGGCTTGATGCCGTGTTTGGTGACGAGCTACGAGCAGGGCGCGAAATGGAAGACCGCCGAGGTCGGCAAGGCGCTTTCCAAGATCGTCGAGGATAAGGGCGTCAAGTTCGTCTCCTGGGTGTGGCAGGCGGGCGGCGTTGCGTCGCGCAGGGAGAAGCCCGTGCTGGTGCCGGACGACGTCAAAGGGCTCAGGATCCGCGGCGGCAGCCGCGAGATGGACTTGATGTTTACCTCGGCCGGCGGCCAGGTTTCCACCATGCCGTCCAACGAAATCTATATCGGCATGCAGACCAGCGCGCTCGATGCCGCCGTCACCTCGTCGACGAGCCTGATCTCGTTTCGGCTGGAGGAACTCGCCAAGTCGCTGACCGCGCCGCGCACCGGCTCGTTCTGGTTCATGCTTGAGCCGCTGCTCATATCGAAGGCGATCTTCGACACACTGACGGCGGATCAACAAAAAGCTATCCTCGATGTCGGCGTCGAGATGGAAGCCTGGGGCACCGCCGAGGCCAAGAAGGACGATCAGGAGGTCGCCAAGGTCTATGCCGCCAAGGGCGCGTCGGTCACCGACCTCAGCGAGGCCCATCTCGCCGAATGGCGCAAGGTTTCCGAAGCAAGTGCGTGGACCGACTTCGCTGCCAAGTCCACCGAATCGGCTGAATTGCTGAAGCTTGCGCGCGCGGTAAGCTGATATGGCGGTTGGGCTGGAGCACGACGCCATCCTGGCCGCCGAAACCCCGGCTGCGAGTGCCAAGCCAGGCGGCATCGCGGGCATCGTCGATACGGTCAACGAAGCCGCGTTTACGCTTTCGGCGATCGCTTTGCTGTTGGCGGCGGTGGTGCTGACCTTCGGCGTGGTCGTCGGCCACACGCTGGGCACCGCGCTGGCGTGGCAGGACGAAGTGACGATCTTCCTCATCGCTGGAGCCGTCTATCTGTCGGCGGCAGCGGTGCAGGCGCGGCGTGGCCATATCGGCATTGAAGTGCTCGACCATATCTTGCCGCCCCGCGTCAATAGCGCGAGGCGGGCGATCGTCGATGGGGTCGTGCTGGTGTTCTGCCTGCTATTCGCATGGGAGGCGGGCGGCTTGCTGAATGAGGCCGTGCAGGAGGGCCAGACGTCGCATTCCGCATGGGGGCCGCCGCTGTGGATCCCCTATCTGGTCCTGACCATCGGGATGACGATGCTGGCGGTGCAGGTGGCGTTGCAGGTCGGTCAACGCTCGTGGATTACACTCGGCATCGTCGCGCTGGCGGTGGTGGCGTTCGTGATCTGGCAGCGTCCGGTGAGGCCGATCATTACCGGTCTGCCGCAATGGCAGATCGGCATCGCCTATTGCGTCGTGACCCTGCTGGTCATGTTCTCCGGCATGCCGATTGCTTTCGCTCTGGGCGTCGTGGCGCTGACGTTCATGGTCCTGTTCATGCCGGCGGCATCGGTCGATACGATCGCGCAGAACTTTTACGAGGAACTGGCAAACGTCATCATCCTTGCCATCCCGCTGTTCATTCTAAAGGGAGCCACGATCGGGCGATCGAATGCCGGCAAGGACCTTTACTCGGCGCTGCACGCGTGGCTCTACAAGATCCCTGGCGGCTTGGGCGTTGCCAACACGATCGCGTGCGGGCTATTTGCCGCAATGGCCGGCTCGTCTCCGGCGACCTGCTCGGCCATCGGCCAGGCGGGCATTCCCGAAATGCGCCGGCGTGGCTATTCTCCCGGCTTCGCGGCGGGCATTATCGCCGCCGGCGGCACGCTGGGCATTCTGCTGCCGCCATCGGTGACCATGCTGCTCTATGCCGTCGCGGCTGAGGTCTCTCTCGGAAAATTGTTCCTGGCCGGCATCGGGCCGGGCCTGCTTCTGATTACCATGTTCGCCGGCTACTCGGTGCTGCGCTACCGCAAGGAATTCCGCATGGCGCAGCGAACCGCCGCTGATACCGGCGTCCGCTCTGCGCTGCTTGCGGATGAGCATTACACGGCACGGCAGAAAATCGGCATGATCGTCTGGGTTGCGCCTTTCGTGACCATTCTCGCCGGCGTCATGATCGTTCTTTACGCCGGCTGGGCTACACCCTCCGAGACCGCCGGTGTCGGCGCCGTGCTGGCCCTGATCGTCATCGGGATCATGTACGGCATATGGCGGCCGTCTCGGCTGATGCCGATCGTGTCGGGTACGCTGCGGGAATCGACAATGCTGCTGATGATCATCGGCATGTCGCTGCTCTATGCCTATGTGATGAGCTATCTGCAGATCTCGCAGGCGACAGCGGCGTGGGTTATCAGCCTCGGCCTGTCGAAATGGGCGCTGCTGGCCGCGATTCTGCTGTTTGTCATCGTGCTCGGGTTTTTCCTTCCCCCGTCATCCATCATCCTGATGACGGCGCCCATCATCCTGCCGCCGCTGAGGGCTGCCGGTTTCGATTTGATCTGGTTCGGCGTGGTGATGACGATCGTCATGGAGATGGGCCTGATTCATCCACCTGTGGGCCTCAATCTGTTCGTCATCAAGAACATCGCGCCCGACATCACCTTGTCCGAGATCATCTGGGGCACATTGCCGTTCTTGGGGCTGATGCTGGTAGCCGTGGTTCTCTGCTGTCTTTTCCCCGGCATTGCGGTATGGCTTCCGGCTGCTGTGATGAACTGAGGCGCGTCGATGTCCGAAACAACCTCCGAGCGCATCTCCGCGGCCCGAGATGCGGCGAGCGAGGGGCAAGCCCATACCGTGACCGGCCCCCTCGCCGGGGTGACCGTTCTCGATCTCACCCGCGTGCTCGCCGGACCGTATTGCACGATGGTGCTTGCCGACCTCGGCGCGCGGGTGATCAAGGTCGAGCAGCCCGGCATCGGCGATGACAGCCGAGCCTACGGCCCGTTCCACAACGGCGCGTCCGCCTATTTCGCGTCGCTCAATCGCGGCAAGGAATCCATCGCGCTCGATCTCAAAAACGCAGATGACCGGCTGATTTTCGAGAAGCTCCTGTCGATTGCGGACGTCCTGGTGGAGAATTTTCGCCCCGGCACGATGGAAAAGCTCGGGCTTGGCTGGGACCAGCTTCATGCGCAGTATCCGCGCCTGATCTATGCAGCGGCGTCCGGTTTCGGCCATACCGGCCCCTATTCGAAGCGCGCCGCCTACGACATGGTGGTGCAGGCGATGGGCGGCATCATGAGCGTCACCGGCCATCCCGGCCAGCCGCCGGTGCGCGTCGGCACGTCGGTCGGCGACATCACGGCGGGGCTGTTTACCGCGATCGGCATCAATTCGGCGCTGTTCCACCGGGCTGTGGCAGGCGAAGCGATCAAGATCGACGTGGCGATGCTGGATTGCCAGGTCGCCATCCTCGAAAACGCCATCTCGCGCTATGCGGCAACGGGCGAGATCGCGGGCCCGATCGGCGCGCGGCATCCCTCCATCACGCCATTCGCGGGGTTCGAAGCGAAGGATGGCTGGATCGTCATAGCTGCCGGTAACGAACAGCTCTTTGTTAAGCTCGCCGCAGCTCTTGGCAGGCCCGACCTCACAACGGATCAGCGCTACGCGACCAACGCGCTCCGCACCGAACATTGGGAGCAGCTTTCCGCCGAGATCAATGCCGCTCTGAAGTCGCGCAGCGCCGAGGAGTGGCTCAAGGTCCTTGACGCGGCAGGGGTGCCTAGCGGGCCGATCAACACAATCGATAAGGTGCTGGCCGACGCTCAGGTCCGATCCCGCAATATGGTCGTGACCGCCGATGATCCGGACACCGGCAAGCTCGTGATGGCAGGCAACCCGATCAAGCTCTCGGCCTTCGCCGATCCGGACGCACGCAAAGCCGCGCCGAAGCTCGATGCGGACCGCGCGGCCATCCTCGCGCAAATCATGGCTCGCGAAACCGCAGCCGCTCCGCTTCCTGCCTTACCGGCGGGGTCGCGGTTCTTCAGCAGCTATCGCGGCCCGATGCGCTATCTCGATCAGCTTCGCCGGGCCATCATTCGCGACGCCGCGCCGACGCCATCGGCGGGTGCCAGCCAGCCGTTCGTGCAGCGGGCGCAGGCGCTTGCCGACTCCTTGCTGTCGGAACATGGTGAAGTTCTGGGCACGGTCGTCGCGCACGATCTCGTCTGTCTGATCAATGCGTCCGACACCGCCGCGCGCAGCGATTTCCTGCAGCTTCTGGCCGAACGATATGCAGCCGACGCGCGCCGGGTCGCCGAAGCTGCCGATCGCTGGCGCGCCGATTCGTCCGCCGATAATCTCACGGCCCTGTCTCGTGCCGTCGAAGCGCCGCGCCAAGAGCTGTTCCGCCGGATGAATATGGCGCCGGAGGGGACCGCAACCCTGCTTGAGCTGCGAGCCGAGCTTTTGCAGCAGCTCGGGTCGAGCCCCGGCCTGGCGCCCGTTGACGCCGATCTGCTGCATCTGTTCGGCTCATGGTTCAATCGCGGCTTCCTCGAGCTGGCGCGGATCGATTGGCATACCCCCGCCGCCATTCTGGAAAAGGTGCTCGCCTATGAGGCCGTTCACGCCATCGACGGCTGGGACGATCTGCGCCGCCGCCTTGCCTCCGACCGGCGCTGTTACGGGTTCTTCCATCCCGCGCTTCCGGAGGAGCCACTGATCTTTCTCGAGGTTGCGCTTGTCAACACGCTCTCCGACAAGATCGAGCCGATCATTCGCGCGCCGTTCCAGGAGCAGCCGGCCCACGAGGCGGACACGGCGATCTTTTACTCCATCTCGAACTGCCAGCCGGGGCTGCGCGGCGTCTCCTTCGGCAACTTCCTCATCAAGCAGGTCGTGTCGGATCTAAAGCGCGAATTTCCAGGTCTGAAGACGTTCGCCACACTTTCGCCGATCCCGGGTTTCCGTAAGTGGCTTGAAAACCCCAAGACGGAGCTGGCCCAGCATCTGCCCGCGAAATTGGCTGAGCGCGTTCTGCAAGAGACAGGTGCTGAGGCTCTGAGCGATGCTCTCGCGGTTCTGACAGCGGCTTCGGAAGGCGAAGGCTACGCCCGTTCCAATCTCCTGCGAGAGGTGCTGTTGCGGCTCTGTGCAGAGCTATCTCGTGGGAGTCGGCTCGGCGACGGGACCGGCTGACCCCGTCGCACGCTTTCACCTGGGCAATGGAGCTTCGATCGAACGGGTCAATTGGATGGCGGACCTGTCGGAAAAAGGCATCGCGGGAATCGCATGGCCTGATGGTCAACTATCTTTATGATCTCGCCAGCATCGAGGCGAACCACGAAGCGTTCGCGAACCGCCATCCCGCTGCGTGCTCCAAAGCGGTCGCCGCTCTCATGGATACGGCCGACCCGATCTCCCGCAAGGGTCAGCTCGATGCGGCGATCAGCCGCTTGAACCGCAAGGGTTAAAAGCGCGCCATTCGTCGAGAGCCATGCCGGAGATTACGCCGGTCCTTACGTGAGATTTTCCTCACGCCGAACTAGTTGAAGTTGCTTAGAAACTTGGTGGGCGCAGTAGGATTCGAACCTACGACCCGCTGATTAAGAGTCAGCTGCTCTACCAACTGAGCTATGCGCCCGTCTTTGCCATGATGTCCGGCGGGGGTGCCACGCAGGCCATGACGGCATGCGCGGACGGCTTAGGGGTAACATGGATTGTGGGCGAAATCCACGCTCCTTTTCGCAAGATCACCTGCGCGTCGCGGCTCACGGTTTCAGCCGCAGCGGCAGTCCCGCCGCGACAAACTCCACCTCGGTTACGGCGGCGGCAACCGCCTGGTTGAGACGCCCCTGCTCGTCGCGGAAGGCGCGGCCCAGCGGCGTCTCGGGCACGAGGCCAAGGCCGACTTCGTTGGAGACGAGGAGCAGCGTCGCGGCGCAGGCGCGGATGGCCCCCAGCAACGCGCCGGTCGCGTCCTCCACGTCGCGCCCGGCGGCCATCAGATTCGACAGCCACAAGGTGAGGCAATCGACGACCCCGGCGGCCTCGGGGGGCAGGGCCGCGATGGCGGTGGGCAGATCGAGAGGCGCTTCCACCGTGGTCCAGCTCTCGCCGCGTTCGCGGCGGTGACGGGCGATGCGGTCGGCCATTTCCGCATCCAGAGCCTCGCCGGTGGCGATATAGAAGCGCTCGGCGTAAGGCTCCCCCAAGGCAAGCGCGCGCCGTGTCTTGCCGGAGCGGGCGCCGCCCAGAATCAGAATGGACCTGGGGGTCATGGCGTGACGCTCAATGCCAGGCCGCCCAGCGCCGCCATGCGGCCCGTCGCCGATGCCGCACCAAGCACATCGCCGGTGAAGCCGCCAAGGAAGCGCCAGGCGAGCATTGTGACAAATGCCGCCCCCAATACCGCTCCGCCGAGAAGCGCCACGCCGCCGGCGCCGAGACATGCCACCGCCACACCGGCGGCAAGCAGCCCCGTGATGCCCAGCTGCCTGGCCGCAAAACCGGTCATTGTCGCGCCGAGCCCATCGCGCCGGGCGGGCAGGAGAAAGACGAGGGGCACGATGATGGCTCCCCGCGCCGCGCTTTCGGCGGCGATCAGCGCAGCGATCACCTTGGCGGTCCCTGCATAATGCTGAAGGCTGACGAGGAACGTGGCCTGCAATGCCAGCGTCAGCACAAGCGCCAGCACGCCATAAGTGCCGATCCGGCTGTCGCGCATGATGATCAGCTTGGCCTCCCGCGACGCGCCGCCGCCCAGCCCGTCCCAGAAATCGCTGAGACCGTCCTCGTGAAAACCGCCCGCCGCCAGCAATGCGGCGCCCATCGCTAGGAGCACGCTGGCCAGGACGCCGAAGCCCGCCTGTGTCGCCAGCCAGAACACCGCCGCCGAGGCAACGCCGACCAACGCGCCCGCGAGCGGGTAGGCCCACAGCGCCGAGGCGATCGTCGCGCCGCCGCTCGCCTTGAAGGCCGGCAGCGGAAACCGCGTCAGGAGGCCGACCGCGAGACCGAATTCTTCGAACCTTCGCCGCACCAGGCTCCGCATCCCTGCATTCATCGGCGAGTGCCGTTACGATCGGCGACGCGCGCGTCGGCGAATGTCGCCATCTTGCAGTGCGCCTCGACGGCCGCGCGTATGACGGCAAAGGCGAGCGCCGCGCCGGTGCCTTCGCCCAGCCGCATCCTCAGATCGAGCAGCGGCTCCAGCGCAAAGGCTTCAAGCAGCCGGCGATGCGCGGGTTCAGCGGAGCAATGGCCGGCGATGCAATGAGCGAGACTATCGGGGTTCTGCCGGAAGAGGGGTGCGAGACTCGCGGTGACGACGTAGCCGTCGAGAACCACGGGGATGAGCGCATGCCGCGCGGCAAGCACCGCGCCGGCGATCGCCGCCTGTTCGCGTCCGCCGAAATGGCGGAGGATTCCGGCGGCGTTTGCGTCCGATCCGGCGTGGAGCGCCAGCGCTTCATCGATGACGGCCGCCTTATGCGCGACCCCGTCCGCGCCAAGGCCGGTCCCCGGTCCGGCCCAATCGATGCCGGTGCCTCCGAGCGAGCGCGCGGCCAGTGCCGCCGCGATGGTGGTGTTGCCGATGCCCATTTCGCCGAAGGCGAGGATATCGCCGCCCTGGGCCACCGCCGCCGCGCCGGCATTCAGCGCGTCGAGCAGATCATCCTCGCTCAGAGCCGGACCGCGCGAGATGTCGCCGGTCGGCGTATCGAGCGATAGCGGCACCACCTCCAACTCGGCGCCACAAGCGGCGGAGATGGCATTGATCGCCGCTCCGCCATGAGCGAAGTTCGCCACCATCTGCGCCGTCACCTCGGACGGGAAGGGGCTTATGCCCCGAGCGGTCACGCCGTGATTGCCGGCGAAAACGATGACCCGCATCCTATCGGCGCGCGGCTGCGGATCATGTCCCCAGCCCGCCAGGAAAACGGCGCAGTCCTCGAGACGGCCAAGCGAGCCTGCGGGTTTGGTCAGTTGCCGCTGGCGTGCGAGCGCCTCGTTGCGCCAGGATTCATTGGCCGGCGGAAGGTCGTGAAGGGCCTCGGAAAATGCGTCAAGGCTGGAAAACATGGGAACATCCCGGGGGTGGAAATGCGTGAAGGGATGCCGAGAATAGCGCGTTGCGCCGCGATTGACAGATCAAACCTCCACTCATAAGGTTTGTTTACCGGTTGCCCGGAAAGCGCCAAGCGCTGGGCATGAAAAGGGAACGCGGGATGGGACAAACCCTTGAGGGGTCCCAAGCCGCGGCCGCCCCCGCGACTGTACGCAGAGAGCGTCCATCCAATACGAACCACTGGCTCGAGCCGTCAGGCAAGGCTGGGAAGGCGGATGGGAGCTGAGACCTGCGAGCCAGGAGACCTGCCGGTAAGCTAACGTGGTCGGACGGGGTGTTCCGGAGCGCGTACACGGGCGGCGGGCGCTTGGCCTTTGCTCGTGCTCGCCCTCAATGGACGCCTCCTTAATGGAGGACGGTCTGGAATGAAATCATCGACAATTCGGCACATTGCGAGCGCATTGGCTTCTCTGCCTTTGCTTGCGGGGTCCATCGTGCCCGCCTTTGCGCATCATATGGAAGGCGGCAAGCTGCCCGACAGTTTTGCTGCGGGACTGCTCTCGGGGGTAGGTCACCCGATCATCGGGCTGGATCATTTCGCCTTCATCGCCGGGGTAGGCATCGCTTCGGCATTTCTGCCGCGCGGCATCATCGGCATCCTCGCTTTCGTCGCGGCGACGATCGCGGGATGCGCGCTGCATCTGCGGGGCGTGACTTTGCCCGCCGCCGAGATCGTCGTCGCCGGTTCGGTTCTGTTCGTCGGTGCGGCCATCATGTCGGGCCGTGCCATGCCGACGATGCTGGCCGCAAGCATCTTCGCGCTGGCCGGGCTGTTCCACGGCTATGCCTATGGCGAGGCGATCTTCGGCGCTGAACCGACGCCGGTCGCCGCCTATCTCATCGGCTTCGCGGCCATTCAGACAGCGATCGCGGCAGTCGCCATGCTCATCACCGGAAGCCTCGCCTCAATGGCGAGCGCGGTACCCGCCCGCCTCGCCGGAGCGGTGATCGCCGGGATCGGCCTGACCTTCCTGGTACAGAATATCGAAAACGTCGTGATCCCCGCGCCCGCGCCCATCGTGGCGCCTAGCGCATGACGGCACGCATTCCCGCAACGGTCATTACCGGCTTCCTTGGAGCCGGTAAGACCACCCTCATCCGCCATTTGCTGCGAACATGCGGGCGGACGGCGCATCGCGCTCATCATCAACGAGTTCGGCGATGTCGGCGTCGACCGCAGTTTCCTCAGCGACTGCGGCAATGATGCCTGCGAAGCCGACGACATCATCGAATTGGCGAATGGCTGCATCTGTTGCACCGTCGCGGATGATTTCATTCCCACGATGGAGAAACTGCTCGCCCGCGATCCCGCCCCGGATCACATCGTCATCGAAACGTCGGGGCTGGCCTTGCCGCAGCCGCTGGTCAGGGCGTTCAACTGGCCGGAGGTCCGCGCCCGCGTGACGGTCGACGGCGTGGTGACGGTGGTCGACGCGCGGGCCGTCGCGGATGGGCGGTTCGCCGAGGATGAGGCAGCCATCGCCGCGCAGCGCGCGGCGGACGTCAATCTCGACCATGACAGCCCGTTGCACGAACTGTTCGAGGATCAGCTCAATTGCGCCGACCTCATCATCCTCAACAAGGCCGATCTGGTTGATGAAGCCGAGCTTGCCAGGGTTGCCGACATGCTTGCGTCGGAAAAGCGGCCGGCGGCACGGGTCATTCGAG
The DNA here is from genome assembly GCA_963731855.1 of uncultured Alphaproteobacteria bacterium. Classification (GTDB taxonomy): domain Bacteria; phylum Pseudomonadota; class Alphaproteobacteria; order Rhizobiales; family Rhodomicrobiaceae; genus R-RK-3. The sequence goes on from CAVSXH010000018.1 coordinate 143,644, forward strand.
CAACCTCCGGCAGGTTGTCGCCGGATGTTCTGATCGGGATCGCCGCCGCCGCCGAGGACGATGTGGCCAATCGGCTTTCGCATCATGAGCTGGAAGGGGAAGAGGAACACGACCACGACGATTTCGAGAGTTTCGTCGTGGCGATGCCGCCGATTGCCGATCCGCGCGTGCTGTCGCAGACATTGATCGCGGCGGCGGGCGATATGCCGATCCTGCGGGCAAAGGGCTTTCTTGCCGTCGAGGGCAAGCCGATGCGGCTGGCGGTGCAGTGCGTCGGTCCGCGCGTCGACAGCTATTTCGACCGGCCGTTGCGGCACGGCGAAGCGGCAAGCGGGCATCTGGTCATCATCGGTCTCAAGGGCCTTGACCGCGAGGCGATCGCGGCAAGGCTCGGGGGCACCGTCTCGTGAGCATCGCCGAGGCCGTCGCCGAAGCACCGGTGCCGACGCCATGCATCAACGTTTGCCGCCTGGATGAGGCGACCGGCCTTTGTCTCGGCTGTGCGCGCAACAGCCAGGAAATCGCCGCCTGGGCGGAAGCGGACCCTGGTTTCAAGCGCGCCGTCTGGGAGAGGCTGCCGCCTCGCCGGGTGCGGCTGGGCCTGAATGCCTGGCGTTTGCCCTGGACGGCGGCCGAGATCAGCGGGTTCGTCGAGACGAGCCTGCGCGAGCGATCCGGGCGATGGAAACTGGGCGTGGAAGGCGCATCGGTCAGTTTCGCCATCGCGGCGGATGAAGCGGTGGATATTTCGAGCACGCCCGACGCGGTGACGGCGGTCACGTCTCGCGGCGCGCTTCGCCTGCTGAACCACGAAAAGACCATTGCCATGGCGTTCGGCGAGGCGGGCGATCCGCTTGGGCCGGAAGCCATCGGCCTGGTGCTGCCGAGGGGACGGGTGAGCCTGCGCAACGATATCCGGCCGGATGAGGCCGCCATCGTCGAAGCGCACCGGCATGACACGCTGCGGCCGATGAGTTCCGACGGCGGCGGCGTGACGGCGCGGCTGTATTGGCGCGCAGCCGGCGCCGCAAGTGAGCCGGGAGATGCCGCATCCGCCTTGCGCGCCGGACGCGCTCAATTGGTCGCCGAAACCGGACTTGGACGCGCGGAGATTTACGCGGCGGATGGCGTCGGAGATGGCCCTGCATTCGATCTGAGCGCCGCCCGCCTCTCTGAAGCGCGCGACCTGCGGCCCGGCTGGGAGCTGGACCGTATTTTCGCACTCGGCGCGCTTTTTTACCTGCGGCCGCGACCGAGCGAGCACATGCTGACATGATCAATTCAGTCAGGACTTCGGCGCGCGGCTCGCTCTCCCCCCGAAGAGCTCAGCGAAAGCCGCTGTCCCGTTCCGTCGTCGCCCCGGCCATCGAGCCGGGGGCCCACTTGCCGTTCAACCGACCGCAGCACTTGCCGCTGTGCGAGTGGATCCCGGCTCCGCCTGCGGGGGTCCGGGACGACGAAAAAAAGGAACTGGCTTTTTGCAGAGGTCTCCCACGGGAGAGGGCAGGGTGTCCGTTAGCGGGTTCGGCCTGATGCATCTGCTCGTCACCCATTCCGGCACGATCGAGGACGGCACTGAGCCGCGCGATCTCGGCCAGACACCGGGTGACATCGTCGTCATATCTTCCGCCGATACGGAGCTGTCGCTGTTGGCGCGGGCGCATGGCGCGCTTGCAGCCGGATCGCCTCAACCTTCGCTGAGGCTGGTCAATCTGATGCAGCTCAAGCACAATTTCTCCGTCGATCTCTATGCCGAGAAGACGCTGACCGGCGCGCGTCTGGTCGTGCTGCGGCTGCTGGGAGGGCGGAGTTACTGGCCCTATGGGCTGGAGCGGCTGACCGACATGGCATCCGGCGGCGCGTTCGAGCTGATCGTCATGCCGGGCGACGACAAGCCCGACCCGATGCTGGCGGGGTTGTCGACCGTGAGCGATGCGACGCGCGAGCAGATTTGGGCCTATCTGCGCGAGGGCGGTGCCGACAATGCAGCGCTGTTCCTCGGCGCGCTGGCGGCGCTGCTCAATGAAGGCGAACTGCCGCCTCCGGCGCGGCCGCTGCTGAAGGCGGGGCTATACTGGCCGGGTATTGTGCAGCCGGCGCTGACCGATCTTCGCCGCCAATGGAGCGAGGGAAATCCGGTTGCCGCCGTCGTCTTTTATCGGGCGCTGCTGCAATCGGGCGATCTCGCAGCCGTCGATGCCCTCATCGAAAGCCTGGCGGCGTGTGGCCTCAATCCCTTGCCGGTCTATGTCACCAGCCTGCGCGAAGAGGTTTGCCTGGAAACGCTTGCCGCGCTGTTCCGGCTAGCCCCGCCGGACATCGTCCTGAACAGCACAGCCTTCGCCGCGAGCGTCGGCCCGGCAGGGTCGCGCCTCACGCCGCCATTCGCGGGGCTGGACGCGATGGTGCTGCAACTCGTCTTCTCCGGCGAGAGCGAGGAGCGATGGGCGGGCGGCACGCGCGGCCTGTCCCCGCATTACATCGCCATGCATGTTGCGCTGCCCGAAGTGGATGGCCGCGTGCTGACACGCGCCGTCTCCTTCAAGGCCGACAGCGCATTCGACGCCGCCACACAGCATTACCTCACCCGCTCCGAGCCGAAACCCGATCGCGTCGATTTCGTCGGCCGCCTTGCCGCTGCCTGGACAACGCTGCGCCGCACGCCCGCTAGTGAGCGCAAGCTGGGGCTGATCCTGGCGAATTATCCCAATCGGGATTCGCGGTTGGCCAATGGCGTCGGCCTCGACACGCCGCAAAGCGCGGTGGAGATCCTGCGGGCGCTGGACGGCGCGGGCTATGAGGTAGGGTCGATCCCCGACGATGGCAACGCGTTGATTGCTGCGCTCAGGGAGGGGCCGACCAATGCCGGTCTCGGGCATCGCCAAATCACTGAGCGTCTCAATCTGGATGACTACCTCGCCGGTTCTAACCTGTTACCGCAATCGGTTCGCGATGCCGTCACCGCACGCTGGGGTGCGCCGGAAAACGATCCTCTCTTCACCGAAGACGCGTTTGCCATTCCGGCGCTTCGTTTCGGCCACATCGCCGTCGGCATCCAGCCGGCGCGCGGCTACAATCTCGATCCGAAAGGCACCTATCACGACCCCGATCTGGTGCCGCCGCATGGCTACTTCGCCTTTTACATCTGGCTGCGGCAGGTGGCGGGCGTCCACGCCGTCATCCATCTCGGCAAGCACGGCAATCTCGAATGGCTGCCGGGGAAGGCGCTGGCGCTCTCCGAGGCCTGCTACCCGGAGGCCGCGCTGGGCCCAATGCCGAACGTCTATCCGTTCATCGTCAACGATCCGGGCGAGGGCAGCCAGGCGAAACGGCGCACCGCCGCTGTCATCATCGACCATCTGACCCCGCCGATGACGCGCGCCGAAACCTACGGCCCGCTAAGGGAGCTGGAAGCGCTGGCGGACGAATATTACGAGGCGGCGGGCGTCGACGAGGCGCGGCGGCGGCATCTGGCCGGCGAAATCCTGGCGACGACGGCCCGGCTGGGGCTCGACAAGGATATCGGCATCGACGTCACTGGACCGGAGGGCGAAGCGCTCGCGGCGCTGGACAATCATCTCTGCGAATTGAAGGAGATGCAGATCCGCGACGGGCTCCATGTTTTCGGGCGCTCGCCCTCGGGCGGGCCACGCACGGACCTGTTGGTCGCGCTCGCCCGAGTGCCGCGCGGGGCAGGGCAGGGGGGCGACGCTTCGCTGATCTCCGCGCTTGCGGCCGATTTCGGCATGGACGGTTTCGAGCCGCTTGCGTGCAAGCTCGGCGAGCCGTGGGACGGTCCGCGCCCGCGTCACCTCGCCGAAATCGACGGCGCGCCCTGGCGGACCAATGGCGACACCGTCGAGCGGCTGGAATTGCTGGCGCGTGCCCTGGTCGCCGGTACGCTGGTGCTAGCGGACGTGGCCTCACCTCTTCGTCGCCCCGGCGTCCCAGCCGGAGCCCAATCAGGGCACCATGAAGCACCGCGTTCGCTGATAGAGGATTGGGCCCCGGATCACGTCCGGGGCGACAAGGAGTGGCGTGCCTCGCGCCCCGTGCTTCACGAAATCCGAGAACAGCTCGCGCCGAAGGTAGATGCATCTGGCGTGGCCGAATTCTCCGGCCTGCTCACCGCGCTGGACGGCCGGTTCGTCCCGCCCGGGCCATCCGGCGCACCGACGCGCGGGCGTCCCGACGTGCTGCCGACGGGCCGCAATTTCTACTCCCTCGACAGCCGCACCGTGCCGACGCCCGCCGCCTGGGAACTCGGCCGCAAATCCGCCGAGCTGGTCGTCGCGCGCTATGTGCAGGACCATGGCGACTGGCCGAAATCGCTGGCGATCAGCGCCTGGGGGACCGCCAATATGCGCACCGGCGGCGATGATGTGGCGCAGGCGCTGGCGCTGATGGGCGTCCGTCCGCGCTGGGAGCCGGCTTCGCGCCGCGTGACGGGCTTCGAGATCATCCCGCTGGCGAAGCTCGGCCGCCCGCGCGTCGATGTCACCTTTCGGGTGTCGGGATTTTTCCGCGACGCCTTTCCCTCGCAGATCGATCTCATCGACAGCGCCGTCCGCGCCCTTGCCGCTCTCGACGAACCGCCCGACGAGAATCCGATCGCGGCGAATGCGAAACGCGAAGCAGCTCGCCTCATCGCCGATGGAGCCTCGCCGGACATGGCCCGCCGCATCGCCTCCGCGCGCGTTTTCGGGTCGAAACCGGGCGCCTATGGAGCCGGTCTGCAAACTCTCATCGACGAGGGCATCTGGGAAACCGGGGCCGATTTCGCGGAGAGCTATCTGCACTGGGGCCAGTATGCCTATGGCGCGGGCCTCGAGGGCCGCCCCGAGCGCAAGGCCCTGGAACGCCGCCTGTCCGCCACTGATGCCATTCTCCACAATCAGGACAATCGCGAACACGACATCCTCGACAGCGACGACTATTATCAGTTCGAAGGTGGCCTGGCCGCCTCGGTGAAAGCGCTGAAGGGTGCTCCCGTGCGCATCTATCACAATGACCATTCCCGGCCCGAGCGCCCCGTCGTGCGCGCGCTGGAGGAGGAGATCGGCCGCGTCGTGCGCGCCCGCGCCGCCAATCCGAAATGGATCGCAGGGGTGACGCGCCACGGCTATAAGGGCGCCTTCGAGATCGCCGCCACGGTCGACTACCTCTTCGCCTTCGCGGCAACGACCGGCGCGGTCGGCGATCATCATTTCGAGGCGCTTTACGATGCCTATCTCGCGGATGACGCCACCCGCACCTTCCTCGCTGAAAACAATGCGGATGCGCTGCAGGACATCGCCGCGCGATTCCAGGAGGCGATCGATCGCGGCCTGTGGTCGCCGCGCAGCAATAGCGCGCGAGGCCTGCTGGGCAGGCTTACGGCCCAACAAGATCAAGGGGAGCTGAGCAATGATGGATGAGGACAACGACGCGCCCGTCGAAGGCGAAGACGCCAATGCGCGCCACGCCCGGAAAATGGCGAAGAAGAAAGCCTCGCGCGACAAGATCATGGCCGCCAAGACCGACGAGCGCGGTCTGCTGATCGTTCACACCGGCAAAGGCAAGGGCAAGTCCACTGCCGCTTTCGGCATGGTATTCCGCGCCATCGCGCATGAGATACCCTGCGCCGTCGTGCAGTTCATCAAGGGCGGAATGGAAACGGGCGAGCGCAAGCTGATCAACGCGCATTTCGCCGATGTCTGCCAGTTCCATACGATGGGCGAAGGCTTCACCTGGGAGACGCAGGACCGCGAGCGCGACATCGCGCTTGCCCGCGCCGCCTGGGACAAGGCGAAGTCGCTGATCCTTGATCCGGAAATCCGGCTGGTGCTGCTGGACGAGCTGAACATCGCGCTGCGCTATGATTATGTGCCGCTGGTGGAAGTGCTGGCGTTTCTGGCGGAGCAAAAACCGGCCGACACCCACGTCGTCATCACCGGCCGCAACGCACCCGACGCGCTCATCGACCGCGCCGATCTGGCCACGGACATGACGCTGCTGAAGCACCCCTTCCGCTCCGGCGTGAAGGCGCAGGCGGGCATCGAGTTCTGATGCCAACTGGTGGTCCCGCAGCGCCTATTACTTCCCTCTCACATGGTGCCGTTCCGTCGTCGCCCCGGCCATCGAGCCGGGGCCTACTCGCCTCGCAACCGGCCGAAGCATTTGCCGATAGGCGAATGGGTCCCGGCTCCGCCTGCGGTGGTCCGGGACGACGAACGAGCATAAATCGGCTTATTGCGGAAGTCCCCCGTGGTAGAGGAGGCGTTCCGAGCCCGTCGGGAACGTCAGCGGGTCTATTGTGAGCGGGCGCCCTCCGGCGATCATGGTGCAGGGCACCGGCTCCAATGTCGGCAAGTCGCTGATCGTCGCCGGACTGTGCCGGGCGTTCAAGCGGCGGGGCTTGAAGGTGCTGCCGTTCAAGCCGCAGAACATGTCGAACAACGCCGCCGCGACAGCGGAAGGCGGCGAGATCGGCCGGGCGCAGGCGTTGCAGGCGCAGGCGGCAGGTGTCCAGCCCAGCGTGCATATGAATCCGGTGCTGCTGAAGCCCGAGGCTGGTGGGGGCAGCCAGATCATCGTGCAGGGCCAGCGTTACGGCGCGATGCCGGCGCGCGAATTCGGCAGGCACAAGGCAGAATTGCTGCCGCGCGTGCTGGAAAGCTTCGGCGTACTATCGCGCGAGGCTGAGCTGATCCTCATCGAGGGCGCGGGCAGCCCGGCGGAAGTCAATCTGCGCGCCGGGGACATCGCCAATATGGGCTTCGCCGAAGCCGCCGACGTGCCGGTCATGCTGGTCGGCGACATCGACCGGGGCGGCGTGATCGCCAGCCTCGTCGGCACGCATGTGCTGCTCGCGGAAGCGGAGCGGCGGCGCATCAAGGCGTTTCTGATCAACAAATTCCGCGGCGATGCGATGCTGTTCGCCGAGGGCGACAGGCTGATTGCGGAACGCACGGGGTGGGAAAGCCTGGGCGTGCTGCCCTATTTCGAAGGCGCCGCGCGCTTGCCCGCCGAGGATTCGCTGGATATCCGCAGCAGCCGGAGCGAGGGCAGGGGGCGCCCAAGGCTTCAAGATCGTCGTGCCGACCATCTCCCGTATCGCGAATTTCGACGATCTCGACCCTTTGAAGCTTGAACCCGGCATCGAAATTCAGTTCGCTGCGCCGGGCAAGCCGCTGCCGCGCGATGCCGACCTGATTTTTCTGCCCGGCTCGAAATCGACCATCGACGACCTCGCGGGCATCCGCCGTGAGGGCTGGGACATCGACATCCATGGCGCATGTCCGGGCCGGAGGCTTCGTGGTGGGCATTTGCGGCGGCTACCAGATGCTGGGGCGCAGCGTTGCCGACCCTGACGGCATCGAGGGCACGGCCGGAACGCATCCCGGCCTCGGCCTGCTCGATGTCGAAACCGTGCTCACGGCGGACAAGCGCGTGCGCCCGGTTTCGGGAGCGGAAATCGGCAGCGATCTGCCGGTCACGGGCTACGAGATCCATCTTGGACGCACCAGCGGACCGGGTGCGGAGCGGCCATGGCTTCGCATCGAGGACAAGCCAGATGGCGCCGTCAGCCCTGACGGACGCGTGCTGGGCAGCTATGTCCACGGCCTGTTTCAGAGCGATGCATTCCGGCGCGCTTTTCTCGCCCGCCTCGGCGCGAGCGTCGATGAGAGCCTCTCCTACACGGGCAGCATCGAGGCGAACGCTCGACCAGCTTGCCGAACATTTGGAGGCCCATATAGCCGTTGACCGTATCCTGGCTATCGCCAAAGCACGCTGATCGCGAGAGCCGCGCAGAGCATCCATTGCACCGCGCAGGCGGCAACGAACAGTCGCAAACTGTCCACGATGTCCTTGGGGTGCAGATCCTTTCGGCCTTCGTCGTTCACATAAGGGTCGTACACCGGGCCGCTCGCGTAGACGCGCGGGCCTGCGATGGCGATGCCGAGAGCGCCCGCCGTGGCGGCTTCCGGCCAGCCCGCATTCGGCGAGCGGTGCAGATGCGCGTCGCGCAGCATGACGCGCCAGGCGTCGCCGATCGAGCCACCCACGAGGGGGGCCGCGAGCACGGTCAGAACGCCGGACAGGCGCGCGGGAAGAACATTCAGCACATCGTCGAGCCGCGCCGACGCCCAGCCGAATGCCCGATAGCGGGTCGAACGGTGGCCGATCATGCTGTCGGCAGTGTTCACGGCCTTATAGATCGCGATGCCCGGCAGTCCGGCGACGAGATACCAGAAGGCGGGCGCGACGACGCCGTCGGAGAAATTCTCCGCTGTGGTCTCGATGGCCGCGCGGCAGACGCCGGACGCGTCCAGCGCATTGGGATCCCGCCCGACGACTTTCGACACGGCTTCGCGCGCGGCGGCGAGACCACCATCGGCGAAGGCCGAGTAAACGCGGCGGACATGGTCGTAGAGGCTGCGCTGGGCGATGAGTACAGACACCGCCAGAGCTTCCACGGCGAGCCCGAGCGGATGTTGCGCGCACAGCCATTGCAGCGAGGCGGCCGCGGCGGCGGTCGCAGCAATCAGCAGGAGCAGCGCGAGCGACGCCTCCCAGCCGTTTCGCGCGATCCGTGCCGCGATTGAGCTTGTGATCCAGCCAGCCGATGAGCCGCCCCATCAGCACCACCGGATGCGGCGCGCGCCGCCAGAGCCAATCCGGGTCGCCCAGGGCTGCATCCAGCAACAGCGTGACGGGCAGCAGCAAGGCCGGGCCGGCCGCAAACAGGGTCATTGCCGCCGGCGGATCGTGGCGGCAATGGTTGTCAGACCATCCGCGAGAGCTTCGATGGCCATGGGCAAGGCCGGGCCGCCGCAGACGATCAGCCGTCCAGGCAGAACGACGCGGCGCTCCGGCGGGTAGGCTTCCGCCAAAGCCGGGTGCTGGAGCAGCGCGGTGCCCTGATCGGTCGCGCGGGCCGAAGGGTCAAACAGCACGAGCGCGTCGGCCTTTACCTTAAGCGCGGCCTCGACCGAGGAGCGGGCGACACCCTTCAGGCCGATCCGCTGGGCGGCATTGGTGACGCCAAGACGTGCCAGCAGGTCGCCGAGCAGCGTGTCCGGGCCGGAAACAAAGCCTCGCCGCTGTAATTGCAGGACGGAGAGGCTCCGGTCAGTCAAGCTGGGTGCTGCCGCAAGCGCCCGATCGATGTCGGCGATCAGCGCCTCGCCGCGATCGCTGTGGCCGAAAAGTTGCGCCGCCTGCCGGATCGCCGCCTTCGTTTCGTCCACCGTATTGGACGGCGGAAACAGCGCCAGCCTGACGCCATACTGCTTCAGCAGCTCGCGCGTCGCGCGGCGGGTGAAAGTGCCCGCCAGGACGAGGTCGGGCTTGAGCTTCAGCACCTCCTCGGCGCTCCCGCGGATCAGCGGGACGCCGCTCGCCTTCACTTCGGCGGTATAGATCGAGAAATCGTCCTGGGCCGCATAATGCGTGAGCGCCGCGATCTGGTCGCGGTCGGCAAGGGCAAAGAGAAGCTGGTCGGTGCAGGCGTTGATGGAGACGATCCGTCCCGGCCGTTCGGGCGCGCCCTGCTGAGCGGCACCCGGCGCCTGAGGGAAACACGCCGGCGCCAGCAGGAAAGCCACAGCCGCCGCGCAAATCCGACCTTTGCGTGTTCCCCGGATTGCCGCCGCTCGCCGCGCCATGTTAGCCCTTCCCACATTGCCCGAGACACATAGCGTGGCGGGCGCCCTAGCGGCAAGGCCGATCCAAGCGAGGTCTTTGTATGATTTCCGTGCGTATTCTGGCGTCATTCTGTGCGTATTCCGTCGTCTTCCACGCCGCGATTCCAGCCCATGCCCAGGCGCCGATCGCGCTCGAAGGCGTGGTGATTACCGCCGACCGGATCCCCGAATCCGCTGAAAAGGTCGGCAGCGCCGTCACCGTCATCACGCGGGAGCAGATCGAAGCGGCGCGCGCCGAGAATGTCGCCGAGCTCTTGGAAACCGTGCCGGGCCTGAACGTCAATCAATCCGGCGGCGTCGGCGGGACCGCGAATGTTTTTATTCGCGGCGCCGATCCGGACCATACGCAAGTGCTGATCGACGGGATTCGCGTCAACGATCCGGCGCAGGCCTCGGGCGAGTTCGATTTCTCGTTGTTTTCCTTGGGGAATATCGAACGCATCGAGGTGCTGCGCGGTCCGCAATCCGGCCTCTACGGCAGCGACGCGATCGGCGGGGTCATCAACATCATCACGCGCAAGGGCGAAGGGCCGTTGCAAGGGACGGTCGAAGTTGAAGGCGGCAGCTATAACACCCATGCGGAGCGCGCCGCCGTTTCGGGATCGAAGAACGGGGTCGCGGTTTCGGCCGCGGTGAGCAATTTCCGCACGTCCGGTTTTTCGCGCTCGACGCTGGGAACCGAGGACGACGCGACCGAAAAACAGTCGGCCAGTCTGCGCATGGACATGGATTTCACGCCGAATGCGGGCATCACCGTCGCGCTGGGCCGCTACCGGGTCGATGCAGAGATAGATACCAGCCCGCAGCGCGGCGAAAACGACGCGGCGGAAAAAATCCTCTCCACAGCGGCGGTCACGGGACGGCTCGATCTGTGGGAGGGTCTGGTGAGCAACAAGCTGACGCTGTTCGCCAACAAGACAGAGCGCAATTTCTTCGAGGACGACGTCAGCGTGCGCAGCGGGTTGCAGCCGCAGACCGACCTGTTCGACGGCGACCGCGTCGGGATCGAGGCGCAATCCGACATTACCGTGCGCACCGTCGACCGGCTGACCGTCGGCGCACGCACGGAACGGGAGACGGCCGAGCAGATCACCGAGACATTGGCGGGCCGGAGCCTTGCATTTGCGGGCGAGGAGCGGACGAACGCCGCCTTCGCGCTGTATCAGCTCAACCCGATCGAGACGCTGACGCTTACCGCGGCGGGACGGACGGAGGATTTCGGCTCGGCGGGCGTTGAGGAGACCTACCGTTTCACCGGTGCGCTGCGCATCCCGCAGACGGAGACCAAGCTGCGCGGCAGTATCGGCACGGGCGCAAAAGCGCCGACATTATCGCAGCGCTTCCTGAACACCTCCTTCGCGATCGGCAATCCCGATCTGTCGGTCGAGACGAGCAAGGGGTGGGATGTGGGCGTGGACCAGACCTTGCTGCAGGGAAAGGTCATTCTGTCGGCCACCTATTTCCACAATGACATCAGAGATCTGATCGAGTTCTTCGATGCGGACGGATTTGGCGTCGGTGACCCGGGCACCTTCGAGAATATCGACGCAGCCAAGACGCAAGGTGTCGAACTGGCCGCCACGATCCTGCCTACCGCGTGGCTGACGCTCGACCTGGCCTATACCCATCTGGACGCCATCGACGCCGAAACCGGCGCACCCTTGCAGCGGCGGCCCGAACACACCGCCTCCGCGCGCGTCACCCTCCGGCCGACCGATAAGGCCCGGCTTGCCGCATCCGTCCTATATGTCGGCGAACGTTTTAACGATGCCGACCGGCAAAATCTCCTCGACGCCTATATCCGCGTCGACCTAACCGGCTCCTACGCGCTTTACGAGAACACGGAGGCGTTCATCCGGGTCGAAAACCTCACCGACGAGCATTACGAGGAGATCCAGGATTTCGGCGTTGCCGGCCGCTCCGCCTATGCGGGTTTGCGCGCACGTTTCTAAAGCAGGATCAGCTTAGATAGAGCGGCCCCTACGTTTTCTTTGTCATACCGGCGAAAGCGGGGATCCAGTAAAATATCAGAATCTCTGCGGAATACTGGATCCCCGCTTTCGCGGGGATGACAAAATTAAACCGATCATCGTCTAGCGGGTTCGGTTAAGCAGACACAACAAGTCACGGATACTGATGTCATCCTCGCGAAGGTCGGGATGACAAGAACTGCTAGAGCGCGATCAGGAAAAGTGGAATCCGGTTTTCCGTCCGATCGCGCGACCAGCAAAGAATTGAGAGCGGGCCTCCCGGCTTCGATGCTTCCACTTCAACGGATCCCGCTAGCCGGATCGCGCCAGCGCAGCCTTGAGCAGAGCGCGGTAGGCACGCTCGGCAAGGCTGCGCGGGCCGCGAAAGTCCCATGCGGGCAAGGCAAGCCTCCTGCGTTTCGTCGGGCTTCGGACCGAACGCGCCCTCAAGAGCAAGCCGCGCCAGAGCCAGCCGCGATGCGGAGACTTGCTGCAGAATCTGCAGCGCCGGGATCAGCCGCTCCTCGGTTGCGCGTGAAATCGCTGCCGAAGGGGAAATCGGGAAGGATGCCGCTCTTTCTCGCGGGCGTCGAGCGCCTCGGAAATGCATTCCGGCCGGTTGCGGTCTCCAGCTTCGCGGCAGCGCGAAATCCCGCTCGATCTTGCCCGCCTGCTTCGCTTGGTCCAGCAGCTCTTCGTGAAACCGCGCATCGGTGATGCACAGCATGGATTTGATCACCTCGGCGTCCGGCTTGCCGCGCAGATCGGCGACGCCGTATTCCGTGACGACGACGTCGCGCAGATGGCAGGGGATGGTTTCGCGCCCATACGACCAGCGGATGTTGGAAACCGTTTTACCATGCTCCTCCCGCGTCGCGTTGACGAAGATGATGGCGCGGGCATCGGGCAGCGCGAAGGCTTGGGCAAAGAAATTATACTGGCCGCCGACGCCGCTCACCACCTGGCCGCTCTCCAGGCCGTCGGAAACCACCGCGCCGAGCAGCGTCACCATCATTGCCTTGTTGAAGAATCGGGCCTTGACGCGGGCCTGCCGCTTGCTGTCTTCGCTGCCATAGGCCTCGTTCACGAAACTCACCGCGGTCATCGCCAGCTTGGCGCGGTCGGCCTCACTCATATTGCGCAGGCGCTCGTAAAAACGCTTCGGCCCGAGAAAAAACGCCGAATGCAGCAGCACGCCGTCCACTTCACGCTTGACGATCCCGGCCTCGATCAGGTCGAGGAAGCTGCTGACCAGCATTTCACTGAGGCCGTAAAGCCCTTCCCGGAATGGCGCTTCCTCGATCGGCATGGCGGGAACGCAGCGTCCGTCCAGCCGATGGACAAGCTCCCGATATGCGCCATTGTCCTTGTGCCGCAGGATCAGCGCCTTGGCCAGCGCGTCGCCGATCGAGCCGATGCCGATCTGGATCGTACCGCCATCCTGGACCAGGCGCGCGGCATGCAAGGCGGCGGCATAATCGTTGGTGGGAATTGGCTGGTTGGGCGGGGCGTAAAGCGGGAACTGGCACGCCGGTCCCGCTCAGCACATGGGAAAAATCACTTTCGGGAACGGCTGCATCACCGCCCATGAACGGCAATTCCTCATTCACCTGGGCGGCAAGAAAGAAATTCGCACGGCCCTCCCGTCGAGCCTGGAGCAGGTCGAGAGTGAGGTCCGGATTGCAGCTCAGGCTGTAATGCTGTCTTCCATCAATGCTTCTCGGAGGCGAAACGAGCTGTGCGATGACATTGATGCCGGCCGCCAGCAGCATCGGCACGACATGGGTGTAATTCGCCGCGATGTACGATTGCTGCGCCCGGTCGATGCCGAGCCAGCGCCCCGCCATGAAGAAGAATTCGTGGATTTCGATATTGGCGGGCAAGGTTCGGTTTCGCAGCGCGCCGGCATAGGAGAGTTCGGGATAGGCGCCGAACAGCCGGTCGATCACCGGCCCGAGAAAGCGTCTCTGCAGCTCGTTCGAAAGTCGCAGGCTTCTCAAGCGTCAGGGCGGTGTAGATCTTCAGGGAAATGGAGCTGTCTTGGCTGGCGCGCTTCACCAGTGCGTTGACGAGATGAATGGGTTTGCCAAGTCCCAGCGGTATCCCGAGCATGAGCGGACTTGCCGGCCGCTTCGATGATTTTGGCGGCAGCGGCATCCGCATCGCTGAAGGCGGCCGGGCTGGTGGAATGCGGTGCGTTCAACGATACCGTCCCGGCCAAGCGGCCTCATGCCTCGCGCTGCGGCTTAACACGTGGATTGAAGGGCTGTTCCATGCTGTATCCCAGCCCTCATCGCTCCGTCCGCGCCCGCTCAGAATGCCTGCAATCGCGCCCATCGTAACGCGGCAATCTAAACCGTTGATTGCGGCCTTCCATCCGCTATAAAACGGGGCGCGGCCCTGAAGGCTGACCCCGCCCGGCCACGTCCCGAAAAAGCCGTCCGGTTAACATGAAATCCCGAAAGAGGGAGGACGCTATGCGCGTTTATTACGACAGAGATGCCGATATCAATCTGATCAAAGGCAAGAAAGTTGCCGTCGTCGGTTATGGCTCCCAGGGGCATGCGCATGTGCTGAACCTGCGCGACTCAGGCGTCGCCGATGTGGCCGTGGCGCTGCGCGAGGGATCGGCTTCGGCGAAAAAGGCCGAGGGCGAGCAGCTCCGGGTGATGAGCGTCGCCGATGCGGGCGCATGGGCCGATGTCGTCATGATGCTGACGCCGGATGAATTGCAGGCCGAGATCTACGGCGATCATCTGCATAAGACGATGAAGGACGGCGCGGCGCTGCTTTTCGCGCATGGACTGAACATCCATTTCAACCTCATCGAGCCTCGAGCCGGCATCGACATCGGCATGGTCGCGCCGAAAGGGCCGGGTCACACGGTGCGCTCCGAATATAAGCGCGGCGCGGGCGTGCCCTGCCTGATCGCCGTCGCACAATGATTCCAGCGGCAATGCCCATGAGATCGCGCTGTCCTACGCCTCGGCGATCGGCGGCGGGCGCGCCGGCATCATCGAGACGACATTCAAGGAAGAATGCGAAACCGACCTGTTCGGCGAGCAGACCGTGCTCTGCGGCGGACTGGTCGAATTGATGCGCGCCGGGTTCGAGACGCTGGTCGAAGCCGGATATTCGGCGGAAATGGCCTATTTCGAATGCGTGCACGAGGTGAAGCTGATCGTCGACCTCATCTATGAGGGCGGCATCGCCAATATGAACTACTCGATCTCGAATACGGCGGAGTTCGGCGAATATGTCACCGGGCCGCGGATCGTCAACGAGGAAACCAAGGCGCGCATGAAAGAGGTGCTGAGCGATATTCAGTCCGGCCGTTTCACCCGCGACTGGATGCTGGAAAACCGCGTCAACCAGACCAGCTTCAAGGCGATGCGAGCCAAGATTTCCGCGCATCCTATCGAGGAGACGGGCAAGAAGCTTCGCGCCATGATGCCGTGGATTGCCGAGCGGGCGCTGGTCGACAAGGCGAAGAATTAGCGCGGGCGGCTGAACGGTTGAGAGGCGGGCATTTGGCCCGCTTCTTTTTTGGCCGATCCGACGTCACGCGTCGATGTACTAAGCCACGCAAATAAAAGAAAAACGCGGCGCAGCGCTGCACCGCGTTCGTGTGGAGAGAAGCCGGGAGAGCTTATTTCAGGTCGGCACCGTATTCGCCGCCGAGGTGATAGGTCAGGCGGGCGCGAACGGTCCAGGTGTCGAGATCCTCGTCCGATCCGTCGACCTCACCGTAATTGTAGTACAGGCCTTCGACGCCGACGCTGACATTCTGGCGCAATTTGTGCTCGAGGCCAGCGCCTACAACGAAGCCGTCCAGGGTGTCGTCATCGTCACCGTCGCCTACACCAAGAAACGACCAGCCGCCGGTTGCGTATAGCAGGGTCGAGCCCGCTGCATAGCCGATACGGCCGCGAATGCTGGCGACATAATCGACGTCGTCGGCAAAGTCGACGTCGCCTTCAACGCCGAACACCCACGGGCCATGCTTCTGCCAGTTGTAACCGAGGTGAAAGCCGCCCACGAAAACGGTATCGTCATTGTCGGCGGTGTCCTCGTCCGTGAAGGCAGCACCGGCATTGACGCCGAAATACAGGCCCGTCCAACTGATTGCGGGCATGTACTCGCCTGGAGCGTCTTTGTAGCTGCCGCCTTTATTGTAGATGTCGGCGGCGCTCGCGGCACCGGCTGCGCCGATAAGGAAAGTTGCCCCGAGGAGAGCCATTTTTAAAGTTTTCAAGGATCTATCCCCCAATTCAATGTCTGCACTGTGCATGGTTCAAAAATAGGAGGTGAGACACTAAAGAAAACCCCCTTAACGTTGAATTGCAGCGCAACATACAATTTTAGGTTGGTTAAACCCGCGCTGCCCCCGTCTGAACACAAACTATATGTTTAAAAACAATAGACTAGATCGTTTTTCTTGCTGTGGCGCATGGGCAACGATGTCTACGTTTTCGACCCGGAGGCGTGTAAAAATCCGTTAGGCCCAGACAATTCGCTTAACGCGTGCCGTAAAAACGTCAAATCATTCAGTGGGCCGGCGGCAATGAACGCGCGAATCTCACGCCGGGCGTGATGCGATTCTCATGGCAGATCGCCGCGCTTCCTCCCGGCCCGCGAAAAATCCGACCCTCTCGGAGATCGAAACCCAACATCGTCACAACGGCGCCCACTCACGTACCGGGATGACATCGGCGCAGACAGTCGCCTGATCGCGTCCATTTGCGGCGGCCGCCGCATTATCGGGCCGAAGCAGAAAGAGGTTCACGAAGCTTGGGATACGCTCACAAACCCGCGAGGAGTAGGAACAAGAATTGGAGGTTAGACCTTTGTGTCATGTGTTTAACCAAAGAGGAATGTAAATGAAACGGATTCTGATCGGCTTCGTGGCTTCTCTGGCTATGGTATCGTTCTCGGCCGGCGCGTTCGCTCAAGCGAACAGCGGCACCAGCGGCGGAACCGGCAAAAACAACACCATCGAGGAACAGACGGGCAAGGCGACCAGCAGTTCACCCGGTTCGATAGACCCCAAGGACGTCAGCGGCGGCGCGAAGAAGGACTCGACCGCAGACGTTGCTCCCGGTACGCCTGACAACCGCAATAAGTCGCCCATGGGCACGCCCGACCCGAGCGGCCCAACGGTGAAATAGCGTCGGCATGCGGCTTCCTTCCAGTAACGCCGTCTAATAAATAATGACATTCCTTGGCGCCAGACCTAACGGTTTGGCGCCATTTTCGTGCCGCCCAGAGCGAACACATGCCGCCAGAACTCGCCCCGGCGACCTGCATGTCGCCGTCCCCAGCTCGCAATCTCCGACCCTTGTTGACCCCCGTCCGATCGGATAGGGTCGGCGCTTCAAGGCGATGGGGATAGTCCATGCGTGGTTTGATCTTGAGCTTCGCGGCGGCAGCGATAGGCGTTGCTGTGGCCGGCGATGCCGGTGCGCAGCAAACGGAGCCTGGACCGGCAGTGCCCGGCGTCATCACCGGAGGCAGCGGCAATGTGAGCGTTGGCGGAATGCCCGCCGCTCGGTCGGGCGATGCGACGGATCAGGGCGACGCGCTCGGCGAAGGGTCACCCAACGTGTTCATCAACGGCCGCCCGGCCGTGACGCTCGGCGACCGGACGGGCTGCGGCGGCGTCACCGTCGGCGGCGCGTCGAATGTCTTCATCAACGGCAAGCCTGTCGCGCGCTCCGGCGACATGACGACAGGCTGCGCAGAGAAATGATGCTGCGTGCATTCTTCCACATTCTGCGTGCGTTCTTCCTCCTTCTTCTCACGCTATTCTGCGTCTTTTTCGCAGCGCCGGCGCGTGCAAAGGAAATGTCTGAGCAGCTGAAAGCGCTCCAGATCCAATACACCGACTTCTGGCGCGAAGGCGCCTATGATCAAGGGCTTGCTGCCGCCGAAAAGGCGCTTGCCGTGGGAATTCAGGAATTCGGCGCGGATGACGAGCAGATCTCCATCCTGTCCCAAAGCGTCGGAATGCTCGCCGAAGCGGCGGGAAATCTGACGCTCGCTGAGGCAAAGTACAAGCAGGCGGTGCGGATCGGCGAGAAGGTCTATGGCGTCGACAGCGCCGGCGTCTCGATGACGCTCGACCGGCTCGCGGGCATCGTCCTTGCCGCCGGCCGGACGGACGAAGCGCAAGCCCTGTATGAGCGTGTGCTCAAGATCCGCGAGGACATGCTTCCCAATCACGCCTACAGCGCCAGTGCCCATGCGGGCCTCGGCGACGTGAAGCGGACGCGGGGCGATTTCGCTGGCGCGCTGCCGCATTACCGCAAGGCCATCACTCTTCTGACCGGCCAAAAGGCGGAGCAGGCGGTGGCCCAGTCGGTGTTCGAGAGCGAGATCAAGCGGCACCGGGACATCTTCATCGGCCTGTCGCGCGCCTCCTTCGGGCTGCGCGGTGCTCCCGGCGCGGACGCCTCCGCCCTGATGAACGAGACCTACGCCGCCGGCCAACAGGCCTGGGCGACGGCTGCCGCCGCGGCGCTGGCCAAGATGACCGCCCGCCTCAAGGCCGGCGATACGGAGATGGGCCGCGCCATCCGGCAATTGCAGGAGCTGTCCGACCGCGTGCTCGCGCTGCATGAGGACGATATGCAGTCCCTGGCTGCCTGGAGCGAAATTCAGCGCGCCGACCAGGATTACAGCGAGTTGCTGGCGCAATTCCGCGCCGCGAGCATCGAACAGAGCAAAGTCAACGCTCCGCTGGCCAAGCGCCAGACCGGCCTCGTTGCCAAGCTGCAGGCGGAAATGGCCCGCTGCCCGCCCGGACAGGACAAGCCCGGCTGCGACGCCAGCAAGCGCGAAATCGAGGCGATCAGTAAGGAGCTGCAGGCGCTCAGTGCCGAGACGTCAAAAGCTTCCGGCGATCTTATGGGGTTGCATGGCCGGATGGAGGCTGCCGAAAAACGGTTGCCCGGCTATGCCGAGTTCACTGCCCGCCGCACAGCCACGCTGAAGCAAGCTCAGGAGCTGGAAACCCGTCTGCGCAAGCAGCGGACCGAGGTCGTCGCCGCATTTCCGCAATATCTCGCCTTCACCGAACCGGCCCCGCTCACGGTTGCGGAGACCCAAGGACTACTCAGGAATGACGAAGCGCTGGTCTCGATCCTCGTCGGCTCGCAGAAGTCCATCGTCTGGGCGGTGACGCCGGGAAGGGGCGGATTGGGCGGAAATCTCGGTGGGCGAGAAAGTCCTGGCCGAGCATGTCGCGATGCTGCGGCTCGGCCTCGATCCGATGGCGCCCGGCGTTGCCGAGAGTGTCGCGGCGAATGTTGGGGGCAGCTTCGACCTCTTGCGTGCGCATGTCGTCTATAAGCTGCTGCTCGAACCGATGAAATCGCTCTTGGCGGGCAAGCAGCATCTGCTGCTCGTTCCGACCGGGCCGTTGACGAGCCTTCCCTTCCAGGTGCTGCTCACCGAGCCGCCACCGCGGGACACCGCAGGGCGGGAGGTATTCCGGGACGCCAGCTGGCTGATTCGCCGTCATGCGCTCAGCGTGCTGCCTTCGGTGGAATCGCTGCGCTCGCTGCGCAAATTCGCAGCCGACGGCATGGCGGTAAAGCCGTTCTTCGGCCTCGGCGATCCGGTGCTGCTCGGTCCCGGCGGACAGCGCAAGCGCGGCGCCGCGCCGCCATTGTTCCGCTTCTACCGCAACGGCGTGCCCGATCTGCGGGCTTTGCAGCAATTGACGCCGCTGCCCGAGACCGCGCAGGAGCTGGAGTCGATCGCCAAAATTCTCGGAGCGCCGCGCGATGCGTTGAACCTGCGCGAGGCCGCTACCGAAACGCGGCTCAAATCGCTGCCGCTGAAGGATTATCGCATCCTGCAATTCGCCACTCACGGTCTCGTTGCGGGGGATCTGAGCGGCTTGACCGAGCCCGCCCTGGTGCTCACCCCGCCGGCCAAGGCAACCGAGGAAGACGACGGTTTGCTGACCGCATCCGAGATCGCCGGCCTCAATCTCGATGCCGACTGGGTGGTGCTGTCGGCCTGCAATACGGCGGCGGGCAACAAGATCGGCGCCGACGCGCTGTCGGGGCTTGCCCGCGCCTTCTTCTTTGCCGGAGCCCGCGCCATGCTCGTCTCGCACTGGTCGGTCTATTCGCAAGCCGCCGTCGAGTTGACGACGCGAACGTTCCGCAATCTGGCGAAAGCACCGGCGACCGGCCGCGCCGAAGCGTTTCGCCAATCCATGTTGACACTGATCGACGAAGGCAGGCCTCCATCCTATTGGGCGCCCTTCGTGGTGGTCGGTGAGGGTGGGCCAACCCGCCTCAAGCGGTGACAAGCCGCTGAGAAGCCATAATTTATGGAAACAAGCATGGATGTGCGCCACCCGAAACACCTGATCCTTGGTGGTACGTGCCGCCTACCTACGCGGGGGGTAGACGATCGGGCCATGTGATGCGGCATAAGCTCCCGTGACGCGGCACTGGAACTTAAGGTCGCGAAGGCGGGACCTTGTGCGAAGCGGAGAGCGGAATGAGTTCGCGGCCGACATTGATGCGATTGGGAGCGGGCCAGTGCCTGGAGCTTGCGGCCGGCGGATCCTGGACCGCCGATCACGCCAGTGAACTTGAACCCCTCATCGATACCCACGTGCGCGCCGCCTCGAGCAAATCCAGCATGTCGATCGATATGCGCGGCGTCAGCCAGTTCGATACATTTGGCGCGTGGCTGCTCGAGCGGCTGACCCGCGCCTGGAGCGGCGCCGACCGCGAGGCGCAGATCACCGGCCTGCAGGATCATTACCGCAGTTTGTTGACTGAGGTGCAGCAGGCAAATCGCGGCAACGACGAGGCCCCGCCGAAGCCGAATGCGGTGCTGCTCGCGCTGAACAATCTCGGCAAAGGCGTCGAAGACACCGCGCGCGGTTTCTTGCCGTTCCTGAACATGTTCGGCGCGGTGGGGGCGGCGCTGCTCGGCTCCCTCGCCAAGCCCAAAACCTTCCGCCTGACATCCACGGTCCATCATCTCGACCGGGTAGGCTGGCAGGCGGTGCCGATCATCCTGCTGATCACCTTCCTGATCGGTTGCATCATCGCGCAGCAAGGTTTTTTCCATTTCCGCCAGTTCGGCGCCGACATTTATGTCGTCGACATGGTCGGCATTCTGGTCTTGCGCGAAATCGGCGTGCTGATCGTCGCGATCATGGTGGCTGGACGTTCGGGAAGTTCCTATACGGCGGAACTGGGCTCCATGAAGATGCGCGAGGAAGTCGACGCGCTGCAGACGATGGGGCTCGACCCGGTCGCGGTGCTGATCCTGCCGCGCATTCTCGCCCTCGTCATTGCTCTGCCCGTCCTCGCCTTTCTTGGCTCCATGGCCGCTCTGTACGGGGCGGGGCTTGTCGCATGGGCTTATGGCGGCATGAGCCCCGCGACCTTCCTGGAGCGCCTGAAGGAGGCGATCACCATCACGCATTTCCAGGTCGGCATTATCAAGGCGCCGTTCATGGCGCTGGTTATCGGCATCGTGGCCTGCGCGGAAGGGCTGCAGGGTTGAGGGCAGCGCCGAATCGCTGGGGCTGCAGACAACCAATTCCGTGGTGAAGTCGATCTTTATGGTCATTGTGCTCGATGGTATTTTCGCCATGTTCTTCGCCTCGATCGGGATGTAACGGAAAGCGGATGAACGACGCCGTCATCAAGGTACGCGATCTGGTCGTCGGTTTCGGCGATCACACCGTGCTGAACGGGCTGGCGCTCGACGTGCGCCGGGGTGAGATTTTAGGCCTTGTCGGCGGTTCCGGCAGCGGCAAATCGGTGCTGCTGCGCACCATCATCGGCCTCATCCCGAAACGGCGCGGGACGATCGAGGTGTTCGACGTGCGCCTCGACGCCGCCGACGACCGTGAGCGGCAGGCCGTCGAGCGGCGCTGGGGCATTCTGTTCCAGCAGGGCGCGCTGTTCTCCTCGCTCACCGTCCGGCAGAACGTGCAGTTTCCGATGCGCGAGCACCTCCAGCTTTCCGAGCGGCTGATGGACGAAGTCGCGATGGCCAAGCTGGAAATGGTCGGGCTCGACCCACGCGACGCGGACAAATTTCCCGCCGCGCTGTCGGGCGGCATGACCAAACGCGTCGCGCTGGCGCGGGCCTTGGCGCTCGATCCCGAAATCGTCTTTCTCGATGAGCCGACTTCGGGCCTTGACCCGATCTCCGCCGGCGCCTTCGACGAACTCATCCGCACATTGCAAGCGACGCTCGGACTGACCGTGTTCATGGTGACGCATGACCTCGCCAGCCTGCACGCCGTCTGCGACCGGGTCGCGGCCCTCGCCGACGGCGTCGTCGTCGCGGAAGGGCCGATCGATACGCTCATGTCTTCAGAACATCCGTGGGTAAAAGCCTATTTCCGAGGCGAACGCGCTAGCATGATCTCGCCTGCGCACGCGCCCGGACAACCGACAGCCTGAGGCCAAAGATGGAAATTCGCGCGCGTTACATGATAATGGGGGTGTTTCTCCTCGCCGTGATCGGCTCGGTCTTCGGCTTCATTTACTGGCTGAATAATACCGGCGGATTTGGTGACCGGGCCGTCTATCGCATCCGCTTCGAGAGTTCCGTCTCGGGCCTGTTGACCGGAGCGGCGGTGCTGTTCAACGGCATTCGCGTCGGCGAGGTGAGAGCGATGCGATTGCTTGCGGATAATCCCGATCAGGTCGACATCACCATCGCGGTGCATCCGGACACGCCAATCATGGCCGACACGAAGGTCGATCTCGACTTCCAGGGCCTGACAGGCATCGCGGCCATCTCATTGAACGGCGGCAGCCCCGATCGTCCGCTGACCTCGGGCAAGGGCGTTCCGCCGGTTCTGGAGGCGCAGCGCTCCGCTGGCATAAGCGTCGTCCAATCCGCCCGTGATGCGCTTTTGAAGCTGAACGGCATATTGGAGGACAATTCCACCCCGCTGAAGGAACTGGTTGCCAACATCAATAATTTTTCCGCCGCGCTGGCCCGCAACTCGGACAAGGTCGATGGCATTCTGTCCGGCCTGGAGCGCATGACCGGCGGCTCGAGCGGCAAGGATCGCGATAAGGCGTTCGACCTCGCTGCGCCGCGCAGCTTCGACAATGTGCCGACGCTCAAGGGGCAACTCGTCATCCCCGAACCGACAGCGATCATTCAGCTCGACGCTCAGAACATCGTGTTCCGCCCCTCGAAGGAAGAAAGCCCGTTACCCGCCGGTGCGCGCTGGGCCGACAATCTGTCCCGATTGCTGCAGGAGAAGATCGTTCAGAGCTTCGAGAATGCCGGGCAGGCAGACAAGGTCAGCCGGAACGCCGATGCCGTTACCGCCGAGTTTCAGCTCCTCGTCGACATCCGCAGCTTCCAGATCATCATGCAGCCCTCGCCGACTGCGGAAGTCGAACTCAGCGCCAAGCTCGTCGATAATACGGGGCACATTCTGGATGCGCGCGTCCTTCAATTCACCGCCGCCGCGAAATCGGCTGAAACCTCCGATGCCGTCGCCGCGTTCGAGGAGGCATTGGGCAAGGCACTGAAGGACCTGGTGACCTGGGCATCGACGACGCTCGCCAGCCCGGCCTGAGGTATTTTCGCGACGCAAACCGTCTCCACGTCGGTGGAAAACGCTTTCGCGCGGATCATCGAGTGGGGGGCGGGCATGAGCCGATACATTTTCGATCGTTGCATGTACGTTCGCTTGGCTTAAAACCCTCTGGGCAGCCTGAGCGTCCGATCCGTTCCCGCCTGAAAGCCGCGAGTCATTCCATGAGACAGTTTCTGATTACCGTCCTCGTTCTTCTCATCGTCGGAGCAGGCGGCTATTACATGAAATACGGCTCGCCCGTCGCGCGCACCGGGGGCAGCGGCCCAGCCGAAGGCAGACAAGCGCGGCGCCGGAAATGAGGCGAAGGAAGGTAACCGCGCCGCGGGCGGAGAGAGGCGGCGGCGGGACGCCCGTCGAAGTCGCGCTTGCACGCAAGGCGTCGGCCACGGATGATCTCTGGTCGGTCGGCAGCCTGCGCTCCGACGAATCCGTGCAGATCTCCACCGAAATCGCCGGCCGCATCGCCGAAATCCTGTTCAAGGAGGGCGAGGAGGTGAAGGCGGGCGATGTGCTGGTCAAGCTGGACGACGCCCTCGCCAATGCGGAGGTCGCGGACGTCAAGTCGCGCCTCGACCTGGCGCAATCGAATTTCGACCGCGCGCAAAGCCTGTCGCGCAGCGGCAGCGGCACGGAACGTGCGCTCGATGAATCCACCGCGGCGCTGGAAACGGCCCGCGCCGCGCTTCAACTCGCCGAGACGCGCCTCGCCAAACTGTCGATCACCGCGCCCTTTCCCGGCCGGGTCGGGCTTCGGACGCTGTCGATCGGAGCCTATGTCGTCCCCGGCACGCCGATCGTCAATCTGGAAAAGATCGACCAGCTGAAACTGGATTTCCGCGTGCCTGAAACCGTGCTGACGCGGGTCAGCTCGGACCAGGAGGTGGAAGCGACCGTCGATGCCTATCCGGGCCGGAAATTTGCCGGCAAGGTCTACGCCATCGATCCGCAGGTCGACGTCAATGGACGGTCCCTGCGCATCCGCGCCCGCATCGACAATACCGATCTCGCCTTGCGGCCCGGGCTGTTCGCCCGCGTCATCATCAAGGGGCTGGAGGAGCGGCAGGTCGTGCGCGTGCCGGAAAGCGCGGTGGTCTCGCGCGGCGACGACAAGCTGGTCTATACGATCGTGGGCGGCAAGGCCAAGGAGAACAAGGTAACGCGTCGGCCGCCGCCGGGCGGGCGAAGTCGAAATCCTGCAAGGCATCGAGGCCGGAACGCAGGTGGTGATCTCCGGCCAGACGAATTTGAAGGATGGCTCGACGGTCGAGATCGTCGCGCGGCCCGGTGCAAAGCGCGCGGCAGGATTAGGGCCAGCTATCCATGGGACTTCCCGAAATCTGTATCCGGCGGCCCGTCTTCGCGACCGTGCTCAGCCTCATGCTGCTGCTGATCGGCATCGTCTCCTACGACCGCCTGACGGTGCGCGAATATCCCAATATCGACGAGCCCGTCGTTTCCGTCACGGCGTCCTATCCCGGCGCTTCGGCGGAAATCATCGAGAGCCAGATCACCCAGATCCTGGAAGGCTCGATCGCCGGCATCGAGCATATCGACATTCTGGAATCGACCAGCCGGGCGGAATCCAGCCGCATCACCGTGCGCTTTACCCTCGCCGCCGACCCGGATGTCGCCGCCAATGACGTGCGGGACCGTGTCGGGCGCGTGCGCAGCCGCCTGCCGGACGAGGTCGACGAGCCCGTGATCCGCAAGGTCGAGGCCGACGCGCAGCCGATCATCAATCTGGTCTTCCGCAACCCGAATATGAACGCGTTGCAGATCACCGATTACGTCGACCGCTACGTCCTTGACCGGCTGAAGAACCTCCCGGCGTCGCCGATGTGGTCAGATCCAAGGCGAACGGCGCTATGCGATGCGCATCTGGATCGACCGGGAGCGGCTTGCCGCCTACAACCTGACCATCCAGGACATCGAGACCGCGCTGCGCAGCCAGAATGTGGAGCTGCCCGCCGGCCGCCTGGAGAGCGTCGACCGCGAATTCACCGTGCTGTCGCGCACGGGGCTGACGAATGCGACCGAATTCGGACGGATCAGGGTGAAGCTCGCCGACGGCTATCAGGTCAGGATGCGGGACGTCGCACGCATCGAACTGGGCGCCGCCGATGAACGCCGCGACAGCACCTATAATGGCGGCAAGGCGATTACCATCGGCATCATCAAGCAGGCCGTCGCCAATCCGCTGGACGTGTCGCAGGCGCTCCAGGCCGTGCTGCCGGAGATCAACCAGTCGCTGCCGCAAGGGCATGACGCCGAAATCGCCAACAATTCTGCGGTTTTCATCGACCGTTCGATCAATGCCGTCTATCACACCGATCCTTGAAGCGGTGGCGCTTGTCGTCATCGTCATCATCGTATTCCTGCGCTCGATTCGCGCCTCGATCATTCCCATCGTCACCATCCCGGTTTCGCTGATCGCGACCTTCACGCTGATGTATGCGATGGGCTTCACCATCAACACGCTGACGCTATTGGCCATGGTGCTGGCGATCGGCCTGGTCGTCGACGACGCCATCGTCGTGCTCGAGAACGTCTACCGGCACATCGAGAACGGCATGGAGCCGTTCGCCGCCGCGATCAAAGGCACGCGCGAAATTTCCTTCGCCGTCATCGCCATGACGATGACGCTCGCGGCGGTCTATGCGCCGATCGCTTTCGCTCCCGGGCGGATCGGGCGGCTGTTTCTGGAATTCGCGCTGACGCTGGCTGGCGCGGTGATCATATCGGGCTTCGTCGCGCTCACGCTGACGCCGATGATGTGCTCGCGCCTCCTCAAGCACAATCCGGCGCCGGGGAGACTGTTCCGCTTCGTCGAAGGCATTTTTCGGGGCTGGAGAACGGCTATCGGCGCGCAGTCGGCGCGGCCGTCAATGTCGGCTTTCTCGTCATTCTCATCGCGCTCGCAGTCGGCTGCGGGCAGCGTCTTCTTCTTCCTCAACCTGAAATCGGAGCTTGCTCCGGTCGAGGATCGCGGCCTCGTCAACGTGAGAGGCACCTCGCCGGAGGGCGCGACGCTCGCCTACACCGGCCGCTATGCGCGCGAGGTCGAGCGCATCCTGTGCCGAAGTGCCGGAGATGGCTTCCGTGCTCACCGTCGTCGGACAGCCCGAAATCACCGATCTGAGGAGCACCGGGCGGCTTAAGGATTGGGACGACCGCAGCCGGAAGCAGCAGGCCATCGTCAATGAAGTGTCGGCCAAGCTGCGCCGCATTCCCGGTATCAGGGCGAATGCCACCAACGCGCCTTCCTTCGGCGAGCGCGGCGGCGGGCGGCCTGTCGAATTCGTGCTGCAATCCTCCAGCACCTATAAGGAACTGCAGGAGTATGTCGACAAGATCCTGGCGCACGGTCGCCGACAGTCCGGTGCTGACCAGCATCACTACCGATCTCGAACTCAACAAGCCGCAATTCACCATCAAGCTGAACCGGCCGAAAGTCGCCGATCTCGGCCTCGACGTCTCCGTCGTCGGCCGCACGCTGGAAACGCTGCTGGGCGGCCGGCAGGTAACGCGCTTCGAGATCGACGGCGAGCAGTACGACGTCTATCATCCAGCTTGCCGCCGAGGACCGGTCCTCGCCGCAGGCGCTCTCCACCATCTATCTGCGCTCGCCATCGGGCGAGATGGTGCAGCTCTCCAATGTCGTCTCCGTCGAGGAGAGCGGTCGCGCCGAAGGAGCTGAGGCGTTTCAATCAGCTTCGCGCGGTGACGATTTCCGCCAATCTCTTGCCCGGCTATGCGCTGGGCGACGGCATCGCCGAGCTCGAACGGGCGGCGGCCGAAGTGCTGCCCGGCACGGTGCGCACGGATCTCGCCGGCCAGAGCCGCGAATTCCGCTCCGCCGGGTCTAACCTGGTGGTCGTGTTCCTGCTGGCGCTGGCCTTCATCTATCTGGTGCTGTCCGCCCAGTTCGAAAGCTTCCGCGATCCGATCATCATCATGCTCACCGTGCCTTTGTCGATGACCGGCGCGCTGGCCGCCCTCTATTTCACCGGCGGCACCTTGAACGTCTATTCGCAGATCGGCCTGATCACCCTGGTCGGCCTGATCACCAAGCACGGCATTCTCATCGTTGAATTCGCCAATCAGCAGCAGGAGGCGGGCCGGTCGCGGCGGGAAGCGGTGATCGAGGCGGCGACCTTGCGGCTGCGGCCAATCCTCATGACGACGGGCGCGATGGTGTTCGGCGCGGTGCCGCTGGCACTGGCGGTAGGCGCAGGCGCCGAGAGCCGCCAGCAGATCGGCTGGGTGGTCGTCGGCGGCATGAGCCTCGGCACGCTGCTGACGTTGTTCGTCGTGCCGACCGTCTACAATCTGATGGGCCGCACGCATGCCGTGCGTCAGCCGGACGCGCCGCACGCCGCCATGGCCCAGCCTGCGGAATAGCATTTCGTGTTTTCGGCCTGCGACCGTTAGACCGTGATCGGTTTAAGTGCGCCCATTTTTGTCATCTCCGCGAAAGCGGGGATCCAGTACTCCGCAGCGACTCTGATGTTTACTGGATCCCCGCTTTCGCGGGGATGACAACTGGGGATATGGTCGGCCGATTCCACCTGATCCGATCCTGCCCTGGTGCCACGTCTGCTCGCCTTGCGGGATGAGCTTGCGGTGACGACCTTGGGGGAGGATTTGCCCATCCCAACTTCGAGCGCGGAGCCTAATTGCGAGGCGTGACCTCGGCCGGCTCGTCCAGCCGGGCATTCTGGTCTCTGGCCCTGATCTCCGCCCGAAGGGTCTCGGTATCCCAAGCGCCGTCCTGAATCGGGTCAGGTCCCCTTTCGCGGTCGGATCGCAGCACCCGCTCAAGCGTTTCCGTGCTTTGCCGGATGCCGATCCGGTAGCTGTCGTCATCGTCCCAAACGGAGGCAAGCTTGCGCAGCATCTTTTCATCGAGCTTACGGAAGATGCGGCCTGCACGCTCGGCCTGATAGGCGTGGAATCCCATCGCCTTCAGCGCTTCCACGCCGACCTCCAGCGCCGAGCCGAACGTCTCCCGCTTGATGACATGGACCTTATGTTTCAGCAGCTCGTAGACCGTGGACCGGTCATAGGCCCTGGCGATGATCTTCAGATCCGGGAAATGCTTGTTGACGATTTCGACGATTTCCAGCGTCTTTTCGGGATCGTCTATCGCCACGATCAGCACTTTCGCCTGCGCCGCGCCCGCCGAATGCAGCAGATCGACGCGCGAGGCGTCACCGAAATAGACCTTATTGCCGAAGCGGCGCAGCAGCTCGACCTGTTCGGCGCTGTGGTCGAGCACGGTCACGTTGAAGCCGTGCGCCCTGAGCAGTCGGGCCGAGATCTGACCGAAGCGGCCGAAGCCGGCGATGATGGCGAGGCCATCCGCCTGGATCTCGTCGGCCTCACGCTCCTCAGGCGGGCGCTCAAAGCGCGGCGCCAGCAGCCGCTCGTAAAGAATGAGCAGCAGCGGCGTCGTCAGCATGGAAACGGCGACCGCCGCCGCCAGCGGGTTGGCGACAAAGTCGGGGAATACGGCGTTCTGAACCGCGAAGGCGATCAGCACGAAGGCGAACTCGCCGCCTTGCGAGAGCGCGAACGCAAACAGCAGGCTATCCGCCATTGCAAAGCGGAACAGGCGGGACAAGCCGAACAGCACAGCGGTTTTTATGGTGATCAGCACCAGAACGAGGCCGGCGATGAGGAGCGGATCTTTCGCCAGCAGGCTGAAATCGATGCTCGCGCCAACCGAGATGAAGAACAGGCCGAGCAGCAGGCCCTTGAACGGCTCGATATCGCTTTCCAGCTCGTGCCGGAATTCGCTGTCGGCAAGGACCACACCGGCAAGGAACGTGCCGAGCGCGGGAGACAGGCCCACCATCTCCATCAGCAGGGCGATGCCGATGACGATGAGGAGGCCGAGCGCGGTGAACGCCTCGCGCAGCCGCGACGCGGCGATGGCGCGGAACACCGGGCGCAAGGCGATGCGTCCGGCAAGGATGATGAAGGCGACCGCACCGATCACGACCAGCGGATAGGCCCAATCCGGCAACGTCGCCAGCCATGCGGCATGCGCGGGGCCGTGGCTCGCCGCCTCCGTTCCGCCGGGCGGCGCCGATTGCGCCAGGAACGGCAGGAACGCCAGCATGGGAATGACGGCGATGTCCTGAAACAGCAGAACCGAAAAGCTCGACTGGCCCACCGGCGTCTGCATCAGGCCTTTTTCGGTCAGCGTCTGCAGGATGATGGCGGTGGAGGACAGCGACAGGATCATCGCGGCCGCCAAGGCGATCCGCCAGTCGAAGCCGAGCGCGATGCCGATGCCTGCGATCACGCCGGATGTGACGATCACCTGGGCACTGCCGAGACCGAGGATCGGCTTGCGGAGCTGCCAGAGAAATTGCGGGCGCAGTTCCAGCCCGACGAGAAACAGCATCATTACGACGCCGAATTCGGCGAAATGCATGACCGAGGTCTGGTCGCCCACTAGCGAGGCGCCGAACGGGCCGATGATGACGCCGCCGATCAGGTATCCCAGCACCGAACCGAGCCCGAGCCGTTTGGCGATGGGGACGGAAATGACCGCCGTCGCCAGATAGACGAAGGCTCTCAGGAGCAGCGAAACATCTTCCATGCCGGTGTCCTCACGCTCCCTGCTCGCTCGGCTGCATCGTTCCGCCCTGGCCGTTGGCCTGGAAGGCGGTGTCCGCCGCGCCCCTGTCCCGCAGCGCGGCGATCAGCTCCCGATACGCCCCGGCCTGCCGGGCAATCGCCGCATCCTCGATGATGTGCGTGCCGTGGATCACGAAAGGCGGCAGCCACCGCATGCCACAGAGCCGCGCCGTCTGCTCGAATGGCCGGAGCAAGTCGTCGATGGCAAAGCGGTTCATGCCGGCCCCTGCATAGGAATCCTCCCGTCCGCCCGTGGTGATCGCCGACATCAGCGTCTTGCCGGACAGGGCCGTGCCGCCAGCGCCGTAGGCGAAGCCGTGCTGCAGTACCAGATCCTGCCATTCCTTCACGATGGCGGGTGCGGAATACCAATAGAACGGGTGCTGAAGGATGATGATGTCATGCGAGCGAAGCAGCGCCTGCTCATGCGCGATGTCGATCATGAAATCGGGATAGGCGCCGTAAAGATCATGGAATGTCACTCCTGCCAGATCCGCGACCGCCCGCCGCAGCGCACGGTTGACGCGCGATCTCTGCGGCGCCGGATGGGCGAAAAGGATGAGGACTTTGGAAAGCATGGGTTCCTGGGGGCTGATTGGCCGGGCGCGCCGTCAAGACCGGTTTGGGCTCAGGCGCGGGGCCTCGGCGAGAATAGCGGCGCTCTATCGCTGAATCCAGCGGATGATAAGTGCGCTCGGACCAAACCAGACCACCACCGCGAGAAAGTAGAACAAGAGGTGCCAGGGCATCGCCAGCCCTGGGAGGCGCGCGATCGCGACCGAGATCACGAACCAATAATAGGCCAGCGAAAAGCCAATGAGCGCAAGGCTTCCAATGAATTTCTTAAGGCGCATATTCATGGGCTATGATCTAGCCGGATTGCCGCGCCTCGCCAAGAGGACGGATGCCACATGCGGCAGGCCGATAAGGCATGAAAGCAAAAAGCCCCGGCTTCATGGGCGCGGGGCTTTGATTATCGCTCTGCTCGCAAGTGAAACTTGCTGCGGTTCGATATGATCGTTCCTGGGCTGATTTCCAGCGCATGTCAATCCGATGAGGCGATCGGGCAACAACGAATTCGTCTCTTGTTGCTTGCGCGCCACAGTATCCGAAACAGGCCACTGCCATCTTTCATGCGGTCTCACTTGTGATGGGGCCGGGAACGCGCTACCTCTGCCATGCCCCGTAAGACAGGCAGTGCGAGATGGTTACGATCGTCGATAGGATGCAACGGCAAAGCGCCGCGGACAGCGCGTCGCGTGCGGGCTTGCGGCTCTGGCTGTACACGGTCTCCGGGCTCATCCTGGCGATGGTGCTTGTCGGCGGCGCGACGCGGCTGACCAACTCCGGCCTGTCCATCACCGAATGGAAGCCGTTGCTCGGCGCGATCCCGCCGCTCAGCGAGGCGGATTGGCAGGAGGCATTCGCGAAATACCAGCAGATCCCCGAATATCAGCTCGTCAACAAGGGCATGAGCCTCGCTGCGTTCAAGGCGATCTATTGGTGGGAATGGGCGCACCGTTTTCTCGGCCGGTTCATCGGCCTCGCCTTTTTCGTGCCGTTCCTGATTTTCTGGGTGGGTGGCGCCATCCCCAAGGGGCTGATGCCGAAGCTGGCGGCCATCTTCCTGCTTGGCGGAGCGCAAGGGGCGCTCGGCTGGTACATGGTGAAGAGCGGGCTGGCTGAGCGCACCGATGTCAGTCAATACCGGTTGGCGGCGCATCTGGGGCTCGCCGTGCTGATCTATGGCGCAACATTGTGGGTCGCATTTGGGCTGGGCAGCCGCGCATTCGCTGCGGGGCCGGCCTCGGGGTGGCTCAAGGGCTTCGCTGCGATCTTCGCGGGACTGGTGTTTCTGCAGATCATTCTGGGCGGGTTCGTCGCGGGAACCGATGCGGGCCTGTCGCACAACACCTGGCCGCTGATGGACGGGGCGATCATCCCCGACGGGCTAGGCGCCATGCAGCCCTGGTATGCGAACCTGTTCGAGAATGTGCTGACGATCCAGTTCAACCACCGGATGCTGGGCTACCTGATTGCGCTGGTCGCGCTGGTGAACCTGTTTGTCGCGCGGCGGACTGCATCTGGCACCGTCGCGCTGGGGGTGTTTGCGGCCGTCCTCGCCCAGATCGCCCTCGGCGTCTTCGCCCTGCTGAGCCATTTGCAGCTTGGGCTGGCCCTCGCGCATCAAGCCGGCGCGGTGCTGCTCTTCGGCCTCGCGCTGTATCAGCTGCACGCGGCGACGCAAGCGAAAGCCAGCGCTTCCGCCGCTTGAAGCTTTTGAGGTTCTTGAAACTGCGCCGCTCGCCGCCCCCGATGCCCCGGATAGCTGTGCCGCCGAACAGGATTTCTCCGCGCGTCAGGGCGCCGTTCTCGGTTTTCCAGAAGCCGGAAATCGGCTTCAGCGTGGTGGATTTGCCCGCCCCGTTCGCGCCGAGCAGTGTAACGATCGCCCCTTGCGGCACGGCAAGGCTGAGGCCGCGCAGCACGAGGATCACCTCGTCATACACGACCTCGATATTTCGGACGTCGAGCAGCGGTAGGGCAGCAGCTTTGTCGGCGGACGGTGCGGCCTTGGGTGTCTCAAGCTGCATGCCGTTTGTTCTCCGAGACTTACCTCCCCATGCGAGTTTGGCAAAAGCCCCGTCTTGTCCGTTCGTCGTCCCGGACCGCCGCAGGCGGAGCCGGGATCCATTCGCCTATCAGCAACTACGGCGCCGGCTGAGAGGCAAGGTAGCCCCGCCTCGATGGCCGGGGCGACATACCCGAGACGGAGAGCCAGGGCGCGATCAGCCGCTTCCTCAATGCGATTAAGGGATGGGCTTGCCGGCGGCGGAAGCCATTCATGTCAATTGGCCGCGAACAGCTTCGGCAGCGTCTTGGCGAGGCTCTGTTCAAGCAACTCCCACGCAATCTTCTGCGCGCGGGGATCGGCGACTGCAGCCTTGGCGTCGGGCGGCAGCATCTCCTTGTCTTTCAACTCCACATGCGGTCCTTTGACCGGCACCAAGAAAGTGTCCTGGCCCAGCGTGCCTGTTTCCGATCGGAGTTGCTTCATTTGGGCGTCATAAACTGTCAGGCGAGACAGAGCGTGAACATGTTCGGGAGTTGTATACACATTCGACCACCGCAAGACCCCGAGGCCGCCAATAAGTTGGTTGGTGCCGCCTACCTGCGCCCCGCTCGGCGAGACGACAAGATAATACTCGCATCCTTGTCCAGCCGTGTATTTGGCGATGAATCTGGCAAACTCGTCATCATAGCTCTTAAATAGAAAGTCACCGTTCTTGAACGCCGCATATGCCCCCGCGGGGAGCTGAATTCGCTTCACCTTGAAATTCTTATTCATGATGCGGGAGACTAAGGACGCTACCCGGTCATCAACCTTCCAACCGGCGATTGGGAAACTTTCCTCTTCATTGCCGAACACCATGATGCCGATTTTCTTGACCGTGAAAGTTTCTCCGATGACGGAGACCAGCCCGATGGTCTTGCTCCCAGCCGTGGCGCTCTGGCCGGGCTCGGATTTCCGCACCCTCGTTTCTCCGGCAGGCGCGATGAACCGGGCGGGCGGCTTATAATTGTCGGAGCTTTGAGGCGCCGGAGCCGGGGCCGGCTGCTGCTGCGCGGATAGCGGCACGGCGGACACACAGAAAAACGCGGCGAACGCCGCCGCGCGGGCGAATACGGAAAACATCTCACTTCCCCCCATAGGAACCTCCTATGTTTCGCATGAGGCGAGATCAGGCGCAATATTCTGGGTCCACGGCTGGGCGGAACAGCTTCTGCGTTCAATGCGAGAAGGGATAGATCTTCCAATGGGCCTTGATCTGCTTCCAGCGATCGGCGAGGCCGTCCGGCTCGAAGATCAAGAACACGATGATCACGGCGCCAATCGCCATCTCGCGCAGATAGGAGATGTCGGTTCTCAGGCCAAGCGCCTGGCCGATGCTGCTTCCCGCAAGATGCGAGGTCAGCCATTCGATGCCCTCCGGCGGCAGCATCATTATTGAAGGCGTAGCCGAACAGCGGATAGGGTGCGGCGACCGTACCCGCGACGCCGCCGGTGAACCAATTGGCCCGGGCAAAGAAGTCCTGCAGGATGTATTGCGCGGCGAGGGTAGCAATGGCGAGGTAAAGACCCTTCAGCCGTGCGGCGGGAAGTCCGAAAATCAGAAAAATCCTGCCCAGGGGGCGACGTCCATGATAATTCACCTTGGCTTCGGCACCGCCGCCAAAGAGGTGCTGGAAACGGGGAATTCACCATTCTCTTCGGTTGGCGAGGCCGTGCTTCGGGGCTATGGTCCCAGGCTGAACAATGAATGGAAGGCACGGGCATGCTGGGGGCGTTTGGCACGCGATCGCGGAGTGTTGGTGAGGGGAACGGGTGGCGGCTTGCGCTCATCCTGACGGCTTCGGCGCTTATCGCGGCCGGCGCCGCGCTGGCGCAAGGCGATCGCGGCGACACGGCGGACAGCGCCGGACGCGCCGACGACATCGTCACGCAGGAAGACGTTCGCAACTTCGCCAATGCGCTGGTGGGCGCCCCAAGCGCCACGCCAAAGGCGGCGCCGACGCCCCAAGAGCTGGCCGAGAAGGCCAAGGGCATAGCTCCCATTGCCTCGGAGGATGGCCGCAGCCAAGTTCAGCTCGGCGCGGCGCGGCTCAATCTGGTGCCGCCCGCCGGTCACTGCTTCCTGGATGAGGCGCAGCCATCCGACGCGCGCCTTGCCGGCATCCTGCGCCAGGTCTTCGGCGGAGAGCTGCGGATGCTGGGTGCCTTCGCCGATTGCGCGCAATTGCGGTCCTGGCGCACCGGTCAGCGCAAGACGCTTAGCGATTACGGGCAGTTTCTCGTTCCGGTAGACTTCATCGACAAGAAGCTGGATGGACCGTCCCAGCCCTATGTCGAGACCATCTGCAAGATCATGCGCGACAGTGGCGGTCAGCTGCTCGACCAGAGCGCGCCGACGGTGAAGCAGCGTTTCGAAGAGGCGCTGAAAGGCGCGCAGATGAACGAGATGCGCTTCCTGGGCGTCGTCGGCCAGGACGAAACGGCGTGCTATTTCGGCCTGATCCAGAAGCTGGTCACCGAGCACGGCGACCCTAAGACCCAGGTGGACGTGTCCGCCATCGCTTTCGTCTCGGGCAAGATGATTTACAGCAACCTCTACGCCGTGCATGAAGGCGACCAGACACTCAGCGAATTGATGGAACGCCAGCAAACGAATGTGTCGCGCAATCTGCGCGCCAACGGCGGTTGAAGAAGGGGACCGGCCATGGTGAACGAGGGTCATGCTGACAGGGTGCCGAACGCATCCGTTCGGATCGGCGCCGTAACGGTCGCCAATGACGCGCCGCTGGCCGTGTTCGCGGGACCTTGCCAGATGGAGAGCCGCGATCACGCTCTCGAAATGGCGGCGGCGCTGAAGGAGATCGCGGGGCGGCTCGGCTTCGGCCTGATCTTCAAGACCTCGTTCGACAAGGCGAACCGCACCAGCATTTCGAGCCAGCGCGGCATGGGCCTGGATAAGGCGCTGCCGGTATTCGCGGAAATCCGCGAGAGCCTTGGGCTGCCGGTGGTAACGGATGTGCATAGCGCCGAGCAATGCGCGCTCGTGGCCCGAGCCGTGGACGTGCTGCAAATTCCCGCCTTCCTGTGCCGCCAGACGGACCTGCTGGTGGCGGCGGCGCAAACCGGGCGCGTCGTGAAGATCAAGAAGGGCCAGTTTCTCGCCCCATGGGACATGAAGAATGTCGTCGCCAAGGTACTTGCAGCCGGCAATTCGAACATCCTGCTCACCGAGCGCGGCGCCAGCTTCGGCTATAACACGCTCGTCTCGGATATGCGCAGCTTGCCCGTCATGGCCGAGACCGGCTGCCCGGTGGTGTTCGACGCCACCCATTCGGTGCAGCAGCCGGGAGGGCAGGGCACGGCGAGCGGCGGCGACCGGCGTTTCGTGCCGGTGCTGGCGCGGGCGGCGGTGGCGGTCGGCGTGGCAGCGGTGTTCATCGAGACGCATGAGGCGCCAGACCGCGCCCCATCCGACGGGCCAAACATGGTGCCGCTCAACGAGTTCGAGGGCCTGATGCGGGATTTGATGGCGTTCGACGCGGTGGCAAAGAGCCGGTGACGGCCGTGCAGGACCAGCGATCAGTTCACAATTCGAAATATGCGCTTTATTTTCGCAGGTCCTTGAGGCGCAGATCTATGGGGTTGGCAAGCGATGATTGGCAAAAAGCTCCTACGCCGGGATGTTCTCAAAGGTCTATCGGCCGCTTCCTTCGCGGCGCTCGCGACCCGTCCGGCCTTCGCCGCGCCGGTGCCGCCGCACCCGAACCCGGCAACCTTCCAGAGCGGCGATTTTCTGTGGCCGGCCATGCCGGACGCTTTCATTCCCCGTTACGCACTGCGCGGCATCAAGCCCAACGAAGAGGCGGCCGAGTGGGAGGAGGAGCGGAGCAAATTCGTCGAGAGTGCCCGCGCGTCCGGGAACGCGGATCAGTTGGCCGCCGCCGAGGAGATGCAGCGGCTTACCTATGAGGAATTCAAGGCCCGCTATTTCGAAGGTCGCGGCGACGGCGGCGACGGCACCAATCTACGCGGCTTCGCGACCGCGTGGGGTCGGCATTCCGCAGGTCGGCCATGTGGCGCTCATCGAGGTCGACGCTAGCGGCGCGCGTTGGGTGATCGAAGCGACGCCGAAGTCGCTGCATCGCTACGAATCTCTGTACAGCCGCTTCCCGAACGGGGTGATCCGCAACCCTTACGAAAAATGGATCGAGGAGCATAAGGCGTACAATGTCTGGCACGGGCGTCTGAGGAATTTCGATCCGGCTCAGCGCACTCGCATTGTCACGGAAGCAACGCCGTTCCTGGGCAAGGATTATTGGTTCTGGAGCTTCAACCTCAACGACGAAACCGCGTTCTATTGTTCGAAGCTGGTTTGGGTGAGCGTCTGGAAAGCCATAAACTTCGCGGTCGACGGCGACAGCAGTTTTGCCCGCAATTTCTGGGTCACGCCCAAGCAACTGGTATACGCGACATCGATCGAGCTGCTGCATAACCCCGGCGCATATGGCGGGCCTTAATTTTTGAACTGCATTTTATTTTCGCGAGAATATTGCCGATGGTTAGATTTTTATGCGCACTCCCGAGTGCGCTGTTCCTGTTATCTGCCATTCTTCCGGTAGCCGCTCTCGCTCAAGGCGGCTTGAGCGATGTCGTCGCGCGCTCGCAAGAAGCTGTCGTCAGACTTCAGGTCCACTATTTCAGAAAAGACAGCTCTGAGACCGCGCATGTCGCCGAAGGAACCGCGTTCTTCATCTCGCCCGACGGCTACGCGTTGACGGCGGCGCATGTCCTCAGCGACGAAAAGCAATATGCTCGGCACGAAGTCCGCATCTGCCGCCCCGAGCAGGATTCGATCTGCGATATTCATGCGAAAATTGTCGAAAGCGATCCGCAACGGGATTTGGCCCTTTTGCAGACGACCGGCTTCCGCGCATGGCCCTATTTGCCGATCGGATCTTCCAACGAGATTACCAAGCCTGGTCAGTTCCTCTATATCGGCTTCGCCAACGGGATGCAGACGTTCAACTCGCTCCTGGTCACGAGCCTGCGTGATGAAGGTCTTTGGCGGGCGGAATTGAGCACGAGCCCAGGTTCGAGCGGCTCTCCGGTTCTGGACGATCGCGGGTGCGTATACGGCTTGGTCGTTCAAGGGCTTACGCACCAGACGCGGATATTGCCCTCGGGACGGTTCCTCGCGCTCGTTGACAACCTCGTCCCTGCGACTGGAAGACAGCTCTGCCGGCGCTTAGCGTCAGACCCTTCGCAGCGGCCGATGACTGCTTCGCATAACGACAAGACCGGCAAAATAGAATCGCCAGACTTGCCAGCCGGTATTTTATCCGCTGACCAAAAGGCCGACCTGCGCAGACTGCTCGATGTGGCCGCAGGCCAGCTCATCTATCACCGGGGTGGCTTTGCA
The DNA here is from genome assembly GCA_963731855.1 of uncultured Alphaproteobacteria bacterium. GTDB lineage: Bacteria > Pseudomonadota > Alphaproteobacteria > Rhizobiales > Rhodomicrobiaceae > R-RK-3. The sequence continues at coordinate 181,556 of CAVSXH010000018.1, forward strand.
AAAAACATCTCTTATGCCGGGAGGGAATATCTAGGCAGCGGCTTGTTTTTTTATCCTGAGCAGCATCGCCGCCTGCACAGTAAGCTGCCGCAATCGGAAAGGGCAGCCGTCGCCGCGCGGTATGACGAGATAAAAGAAGAGGTCTTCACGCGCTACCCCGAGCTCAATTCATCGACCTATGCGAAGGTGGCTGCCGCCTTCGGGGAAGCGGCCCAACAGACGCGATGACCCGCGAGGGGGGAGGGGGTTGTGCGAACGCCCCCCGCGTAAATGCGCCGCACTCAATGTCCTTGCCTCCAATCCCTCATCCGTGCTTAATTGCAAATGATTTGCAATAGCGGTTGGTGGCTTGGATATGGACGCAAATGCGGTCGGATTGTCTCGCGGGTGGCGCCGGGAACGTGGAGAAGCCTCGCTCTCGGATGTGCATCGATCAATTCCGGTTCGGATCGAGGGAGCGTCATGGCGGAAGGCGGCGGCGTTTGTAGGCCCCGGCTATCTCGTCGCCGTGGGCTATATGGACCCCGGAAATTGGGCGACCTCACTCGCCGGCGGCTCCAAATTCGGCTACACGCTGCTCGTCGTCGCGCTGGTCTCCAACGTCATGGCCATCGTGCTGCAGTCGCTTTGCGCCCGGCTTGCGATCGCCTCCGGCCGCGACCTGGCGCAAGCCTGCCGTGATGCTTTTCCGCAGGCCCGTCGCGCTCGGCCTCTGGTTTCTCGCTGAAATCGCCATCATCGCGACCGATATCGCCGAGGTGATCGGGACGGCCATCGGCCTCAATCTCATCTTCGGCATTCCGCTTGAAATCGGGGTGATCATCACCGCGCTGGACGTGTTCCTGATCCTCTATCTGCAGCGGCTTGGCTTCCGCTGGATCGAGGCGCTGATCATGACGCTGCTGGGCGTCATCGCCGTGTGTTTCGCGATCCAGATCGCGCTTGCCGATCCGGATTGGGCGGCAGGTGATCAAAGGTTTCGCGCCGACGACGGAGATCGTCACCAATCCGGAAATGCTCTATCTGGCGCTCGGCATTCTCGGCGCGACCGTGATGCCGCATAATCTTTATCTGCATTCCGGCATCGTCCAGACCCGCGCCTATGGCGAGAGCCTTGCCGGAGAAACGGCAAGCACTGAAATTTGCGACCATCGACTCCACCGTCGCGCTGATGTTCGCGCTGCTGGTGAACGCCTCGATCCTGATTCTGGCGGCAGCCACCTTCAACCGGACGGGGCAGGTGGACGTTGCCGAGCTGGGCCAGGCGCATACGCTGCTCGCGCCGCTTCTCGGCCTCGCCATCGCGCCCACCTTGTTCGGCGTGGCGCTGCTTTGCTGCGGCATCAACTCCACGGTGACGGCGACATTGGCCGGTCAGATCGTGATGGAGGGCTTCCTCAATATCCGGCTGCCCCCATGGCTGCGGCGACTGATCACGCGCGCCATCGCCATCGTTCCGGCGGCCGCCGTGACGATCTGGTACGGCGACAGCGGCACCGCGCATCTCTTGATCCTCACGCAGGTCGTGCTGAGCCTTCAACTCTCCTTCGCCGTGTTTCCGCTGGTGATGTTCACAGCCGACAAGGCGAAGATGGGCGAACTGGTCGCGCCGCGCTGGCTCATCGCCTTTGCCGGGCTGATCGCGATCGTCATCGCGGCGCTCAACGTCAAGCTGCTGTTCGATTTCTTTACCGGGTCGTAGGCAGCCAATGCCGGAAAGGCCGTTCAGGACGGTCTTGCCTAGAGCCTGATCGGCTTAGGTGCCATCGCCACCCTACACTCAGTCGTAATCCCCGCGAAAGCGGGGACCCAGTATTCAAACGAAATCAATAGTTTACTGGGTCCCCGCTTTCGCGGGGATTACGAGAGGAGTATCCACCTGATCCGATCATGCTCTAGGCAGGCCGCTACGGCGCCATCAGCATCCTCTGCCCTGCATCCCAGCGCCAGCAGCTCTTATTGGTGAGATGCGTGCCGCCCATCCAGCGGTCAAGGCGGCGGAACTCGATCGCGTCCTTCTTGCCGTTGATCGCGGTGACGCCGAGGCCCGTCAGCTTCAATTCGCTGCTGAGATAGGCGGTGCGCTGGTCATCGTTGAATTCCGGCGAGAAATGCGGAAGCCGCATGCCGGTGAGGAAGGGCGCCGCGCCGTGGGCGAGCGCGTCCAGGATGCGCCAGAAACTCCAGTCGCCCATGAACGGCGCTTCTTCCTCTTCCTCGAAGAAATGGAACAGCGCCACCGGCGTGCAGGCGCCGGTATAGATCATCTCCAGGATGAAGCGTTCCGTCCGCGTCAGGCCGCTGACCGGGGCGGGCAGCTCCTCGAGATGCCGCAGAATGGCCGAGCGCAGGAAGGGCAGGGCGGAGGTCTCGTAGCGCAGGAAAGCAGCCCAGCTTTCGGGCGTCGGGGAACGGAACGCCGCCCACGCCGCCTGGGCGAGGGTAAACTGCACCGCGCTGACCGGCTGCTTCAGCTTCAGATGCATCCTCAGCCGCGACGGCGTTTCCTTGCCGATGAACGTCCCGGCCTGGATCAGCGACAGACGATCATGAATGCGCGGCTCGCGGACAAGAAAATCGAGGATCTGCAGCAGCTGGAGCTGGTCGTAGAGATCATGTTCGAACCATAGCGTGACCTCGGAATAGTCGCTGAGATTGCGCATGATGCCGTCACGGCTGGCGAAGGACGCGGCGATTTCCTCCGGATCGCCCCAGCCGCCGCCCGCGAGATAGCCGACCCGGATGGCGGACAACTCCTCCAGCGTTCCGGTGCGCGGCACCGGGCCTTCATGCAGGATGTCACGCCAGCAGAGAATTTCGCCGTTGATGCGGGCTTCGCGCATCTTTTCGGCCGCCGCGTCGCCATTGGTGATGATGAGGTTTTTCACCCTGGCGCTCCTCAGCCTCGGCCGCGATAGGGCGCGACGCCCTGATCGGGTAGCCATAGGCCTTCGGGCGGCGTGCCGGTCTGCCAGAACACGTCGATAGGAATGCCGCCGCGCGGATACCAATAACCGCCGATGCGCAGCCATTTGGGCTGCCAGAAAGCCGACCAGCCGCTTGCCGATCTCCAACGTGCAGGATTCGTGAAACGCGCCGTGATTGCGGAACGCGCCGAGATACAGCTTGAGTGATTTTGATTCGACGATTAACGCGTCAGGCACGTAATCGATCACCAGATGCGCGAAATCCGGCTGGCCGGTGATCGGGCACAGCGAGGTGAATTCCGGCGCGGTGAAGCGGATGAGATAGACCGTGCCGGGATGCGGATTGGCGACGTGCTCAAGCTGAGCCTCGGCGGGCGAGGCAGGCAGGGAAACGGTCCGCCCGAGCTGCGTAACAGCGTCTGCGGAGCTTTCCTGTCGGCTATCCGCACTCATTACAATTTCCGACCCCGGTAAATACATCCTTCATGACATGAGGGGCGGGAAATGTGAACCTCGGAAAGGCCGCGAATTTTGCCCTCGAGACGGTTCCAGATCCAGACTGTGATATTTTCCAGCGTCGGCGCGCCGATGCCGTCGACCTCATTGAGGAATTGGTGGTCGAGCGCGGTGCGAACCTCGTCGATGGCCGCCGCGAGGTCGTCGAAATGAAAGACAAGGCCCGTCTCCGGATCCGGCTCGCCCTCGACGGTAACGCGCACATGGAAGGAATGGCCGTGAATGCGCGAATTCGGGTGTCCCTGCCGCGGCGGACGGCAGGAAATGCGCGGCTTCGAATGTAAACTCTTTGTAGATCTGCATCGGTCGCAATCAGGCTCAGCAAAGAACGGCGCGGTGTCGCGCCGCAACAAGCCGTAAATGTGGTAACCAGTTTAGGGAATGCCAGCAAGCTTATGCGTTTGCATTGATAAACGCCAGCGCGGATGGGCGAGGCAATAGGCCACAGTCCGGGCGATATTGTCGCTGAGCTCGGGGCCATCCATCGGCTGCAGGAAGAAATGCCGGAACTCAAGCGCGTCGAGGCCGGCGGGCTGGCCGATCTTCCTGGGGATAGACCAGTTTCAGCTCGTCGCCGGAGCGCTGCACGAGCGGCGCGCGCCCTTTCGGGCTGACGCAGATCCAGTCGATACCGGGCGGCGCGGCGAGCGTTCCGTTGGTCTCGATGGCGATTTCGAAGCCGCGCGCATGCAAGCGCATCGATCAGCGGGGCGTCGAGCTGCAGGAGCGGCTCGCCGCCGGTGCAGACGACATAAGCGTTTCGCGGTGCCGCCGTCCTCGTCCGGCCATTTCGCGGCAACCGCATCGGCGAGCGCCTGCGGCTGCGGCGAATTTGCCGCCGCCCGGACCATCCGTGCCGACGAAATCGGTGTCGCAGAAGCGGCAGACGGCTGCCATGCGGTCCTGCTCGCGGCCGGTCCAGAGATTGCAGCCGGCAAAACGCAGGAACACAGCCGCGCGGCCGGTCTGCGCGCCCTCGCCTTGCAGAGTGTAGAAGATTTCCTTGACGGTATAGACCATTGGCACACCTGCCCGCGACTTTGCCCGGCGTCACCGGGCAGTTATGATCGCCATCTATCATCTTGCCCCGACTATGAACAGCTCTTCCCGATGCCAATCGCGGGGAGCGGGTTTCGCTTCCGCAGCTGGACATCGAGCGGTTTCGCGCCGCGTCAATGAGTGGTCTGATCGATCCTGACCAGTTTTTGCTTCACATCCGCCTCGTCGGGATCGCCATAGCGCAAGGTGGCGTCTGCGCCGGGCATCACCGGGGATTTCCGCAGGACCGGCTCGATCACCGCAAAAAGCGCGTCCGCGTCCGGGCCATATAGGAACAGGAAGCCGTCGCTGCCATCGATTGCGATTTCGTGCCCGTCCAGTTCGCCGACATTCTTGCCGTCCAGCGCGTCGATCAACTGCATCCTCGAGCGCATAGAGCGGATCGAGACTCTGCGACCCCTCGGTCCAGAATTTGTCGGCGAAATCATAGAATTGCACGACTATCGAATGCTGCGTCATTCCCGCGTCCGACCTTGCTTATTCCTAATTCCCGGCAGGCCGGCCACCCATTTTTCATAGCCCGCGGCGCGAAGCTGGCAGGCCGGGCATTCGCCGCAGCCATAGCCCCATCGATGCCTGCTGTCGCGCACGCCTCTATAGCAGCTATGCGTGTGCTCGATGATGAGCTCGACGAGCTTGTCGCCGCCCAGCGCCTGCGTCAGCTCCCAGGTCTCGGCCTTGTCGCGCCACATCAGCGGCGTTTCGATGCGGAACGGGGCCTCGGTGCCGAGCTGCAAGGCGCGGGCGAGCTTGGTGAGCGTGTCGTTGCGGCAATCGGGATAGCCGGAATAATCCGTCTCGCACATGCCGCCGACGAGCCGCATGATGCCGCGCCGGTAGCCGATCGCCGCCGCATAGGTAAAGAACAGGATGTTGCGCCCCGGCACGAAGGTATTGGGCAGCCCGCTCTCGCTCAGCATGATCTCGGTGTCGCGGGTAAGGGCGGTTTCGCTGATCGCGCCGAGGGCCGACAGATCGACGGCGTGATCCTCGCCCCGCTTTGCGGCACAGCTCCGGAAAATCGCGAGCGAGCGCCGCGAAAACCGCTTGCCGCGCCTTCAGCTCGGCCTCGTGGCGCTGGCCGTAGCTGAACCCGACCGTCTCCACGGCGGCATAGCGCGTCAGCGCCCAGGCAAGGCACACGGTCGAATCCTGCCCGCCGGAAAACAACACCAGCGCGCTGCTATTATCGTGCTGCGTCATAGGCCGGCTCCTTTCTCCCGCGAAAAAGCCTTCATGGCGGCACCGAGTTCTCTCTATAACCCCGCGCAAAGGCGCATGGCTAGATAAGAGGACGTCATCATGACCGCAATCGCAGACATCATCGGCCGTCAGATACTCGACAGCCGGGGCAATCCGACGGTGGAAGTCGACGTCATACTGGAGGACGGCTTCCTCGGCCGCGCCGGCGTGCCCTCGGGCGCTTCGACCGGCGCCTATGAGGCGCACGAGCTTCGCGACGGCGGCGACGCCTGGATGGGCAAGGGCGTCGCGCAGGCGATCGAGGCCGTCAACGGCGAGATTTTCGACGCGCTGCAGGGCATGGAGGCCGAGGAGCAGCGCCGCATCGACGAGACGCTGATCATGCTGGACGGCACGGAGAACAAGAGCCGGCTCGGCGCCAACGCCATTCTCGGCGTGTCGCTGGCCGTGGCCAAGGCGGCGGGCGAAGCGTCCGGGCCTGCCGCTCTATCAGTATCTGGGCGGCGTGAATGCCCGCGTTCTGCCGGTGCCGATGATGAACATCATCAATGGCGGCGCCCATGCCGACAACGCGCTGGATTTCCAGGAATTCATGATCATGCCGGCCGGCGCGGAGACGTTCGCCGACGGTTTGCGGATGGGCGCGGAAATCTTCCATAATCTGCGCAAGCTGCTGAAGGACGCCGGCCATAACACCAATGTCGGCGATGAGGGCGGCTTCGCGCCTAATCTCAAATCGGCGGATGAGGCGCTCGGCTATGTCGCCCGCGCGGTCGAAAAGGCCGGCTACAAGCTCGGCGAGCAAGTGTATCTGGCGCTCGACGCCGCCTCCACGGAATTCTTCCGCGACGGCAAATATCATCTGGAAGGGGAGGGCAAGGCGCTCGATTCCGCCGGAATGGCCCAGCTTTATGCCGATCTGGCCTCGCGCTACCCGATCGTCTCCATCGAGGACGGTATGGCCGAGGACGATTGGGACGGCTGGCAGGGGCTGACCTGCATCGCTCGGCGACAAGGTGCAACTGGTCGGCGACGACCTGTTCGTGACCAACGTCACCCGCCTGCGCCAGGGCATCGAGCGGCGGGCGGCCAATGCCATCCTGGTCAAGGTCAACCAGATCGGCACGCTGAGCGAGACGCTGGACGCGGTCAGCATGGCGCAGCGCGCCCGCTTCAACGCGGTGATCTCGCATCGCTCCGGCGAGACGGAAGACGCAACCATCGCCGATCTTGCGGTCGCCACCAATGCCGGACAGATCAAGACCGGCTCGCTGTCGCGCTCCGACCGGACGGCGAAATACAACCAGCTCCTGCGCATCGAGGAGGAGCTGGACACGATGGCGGTTTATGCCGGGCTTTCGGTGTTGCCGGGCGGGTCGCCGCTGTAACCCCGCGGTTCCAGGCGCCATCAGGCAAGTCCCGAAACCGATCCGCGAGAAACAAATAAGCCCCGAGGCTTCGCCGCGCCGGGGCTTTGATTGATCCGCCACTGTTTGACGGGCAGCCAACGCTATTCTACGCATTTCCCGAGATGTGGAGACCCTCAGCCGACCAGCTGCAAAAAAATGAGCAGCAAGCCGATGACCGACACGAACCACGCCACAGTCTGGACCCATGGAATTCCGGCGATATACACAACGGCATGCGCAAGACGCCCCCAGAAGAACAGCTGTGCGCCGAGCAGGGTCATGCCGTTGTGGATGTTTGCAATGTGTGCTGTGAAAACGAGGACCGCAAACAGTGATCAATTCTCCAGCATATTGCGGTGGGCGCACGCAGCCCGTCGCGCCCAACCCGTCAAATCGGGCAATCCCTCTCGATTGCCTGCGACTTCAGGGAGTCCATATACAAGGGTGGCGCACGCTCACGGCAATTAGAACCAGCACGAATGTCAAAGCGACGGACCAGACCAGGTACATGAGTTCAGGTGTCATTGGCAGTTTCCCTCCCGATTGGCCGGCATTCGGCGAGCTGCGGTTGAAGCTGCTCCGCTTGAGGAAGCAAGCTTAGCTTGTTCGGCTGGCAAGCTCGGAATTTCGAATTCAGCCCCTATGCGAAAATTAAGCTGCCCTTAACGCGTTCACGACCATTTTCAACCGGAGGCGTTGGGAGCAGGGCGCAGGAAATGATCACGTCACGCAAGGGCAGGAACGGGCGCTTCATATTGCTGTTCGCGGTGTGTCTCGCGCTGATCGGGTATTTTTCCTATCACGCCGTCGAGGGCAATCACGGGCTGCATAAGCGCACGGCGCTCGCCGAAAAGATCGGGCAGCTGGATGCGGAGTTGGCGGCGTTGAAGCAAGAGCGCACGCGCATCGAGCATGACGTCGCTCTGATGACGGACCGTGTCCGGGGCGAGACCGACATGCTGGACGAACAGGCGCGCGGACTGCTCAACCATGTGCGGCCAGGGGACATCGTCGTACTCCGGCCGAGCACGCCATGACAAGGACCTGCTCCGGCCGAGCACGCCATGAGAAGACCGGCTCGGCCGAGGACCGCCCCTGAAAGAGCCGGCGGAGCACGCCGTAAGAAAATTGCGCCCATCGAGCCCTAAACCATGTCTTTTGTGAACAGCTTCCATGCTTTGGCGAAAGCCATGGGAAAATCCGAATTGATTGGCTAGACTGATTTCAAGATTCGGAAGGAAACCAGCCGGAGAGGCGAATGGCGAAAGAACCAGCCGAACGGAAGAGCAGCAACACGGCGCCGCGAAACGGGCGGGACCACGCCAACACGGGCGCGGCAATCAAACCGTCCGCCGAATTTACAAAGGAGCAGGAGTTTGCCGCCTATCGCGAGATGCTGCTCATCGGCGCTTCGAGGAAAAGTCCGGCCAGCTCTACGGCATGGGTTTCATCGGCGGATTCTGCCATCTCTACATAGGACAGGAGGCGGTGGTCGTCGGGATGCAGATGGCGCTCGAAGAGGGCGACCAGGTCATCACCGGCTATCGCGATCACGGCCATATGCTGGCCTGCGGCATGGACCCCAAGGGCGTCATGGCCGAACTGACCGGGCGCCGGGGCGGCTATTCCAAGCGGCAAGGGCGGCTCGATGCATATGTTCTCCGTCGAAAAGGGCTTTTTCGGCGGCCATGGCATCGTCGGCGCGCAGGTGCCGCTCGGCACAGGGCTCGCCTTCGCCTCGAAATATAAGGGCAATGGCCGCGTGTCGCTGACCTATTATGGTGACGGCGCCGCCAATCAGGGCCAGGTCTACGAAGCCTTCAACATGGCGAAGCTCTGGTCGCTGCCGGTCGTGTACGTCGTCGAGAACAATCAATATGGCATGGGTACGCGCATCGACCGCGTCTCCGCGACGACCGACCTGTCGCACCGCGGCCTGAGCTTCAACATTCCCGGCGAACAGGTCGACGGCATGGATGTGCGGGCGGTGAAGGCGGCCGGGCGATCGCGCCGTGAAATGGGCGCGCGAAGGGAACGGTCCCATGATCCTCGAAATGCTCACCTATCGCTATCGCGGCCACTCCATGTCCGACCCGGCGAAATATCGCAGCCGCGAGGAAGTCGACAAGGTGCGCGCCGAGCACGACCCGATCGAGCAGGTGCGCCTGCGGCTGATCGAGAAGGGCATGGCGAGCGAAGACGACCTCAAGGCCATCGACAAGGAGGTTCGCGGGATCGTCAACGAGGCGGCGGAATTCGCCCAGAACGATCCCGAGCCCGACGTTGCCGAGCTATGGACGGATATTACGGTGTGAGCAAGGGACGGCGGCGGGCGTTTGCCCAAGGGGCCCGGCATGGCCTTCCCAGGCGCTGCACTCTAAGGGATCGCATGCCGGAAGAGCTCGATAACAACAGGCATGCAAACTCGCCTTGACGCTGATATGGTTAGACCGGCAGGATAACCCCAAGGAAATCTTGATGCCGATACAAGTTCTCATGCCAGCTCTGTCCCCGACCATGGAAGAGGGCAAGCTGGCCAAATGGATAAAGGCCGAGGGCGACGAGGTTTCGGCCGGCGACGTGATCGCAGAAATCGAAACGGACAAAGCAACAATGGAAGTAGAAGCGGTCGATGAAGGTCGCCTGGGAAAAATACTCGTTCCGGCCGGCACGGAAGGGGTAAAGGTCAACACGCCGATTGCAGTCATCGTTACGGATGGCGAGGATGCAGCCGCTATCGGCGGCGGGGCGCAGCGCGCAGAACGCGCCGGCTCCGCAGCCTGCGGAACCCGCGCGCGCGACGGTTTCCGCCCGGCCTTCGACGCCGGAACCGTCGTGCCGACGCCCGCCGAGACGGAAGTGCCGCCGGGCACCGAAATGGTCACCATCACCATGCGCGAGGCGCTGCGCGATGCCATGGCCGAGGAAATGCGGAGGGACGAGCTCGTCTTCATCATGGGCGAGGAAGTGGCCGAGTATCAGGGCGCCTATAAGATCACCCAGGGGCTGCTCGCCGAGTTCGGCGACAAGCGCGTCATCGATACGCCGATCACCGAGCAAGGCTTTGCCGGCATCGGCATCGGCGCGGCTTTAGGCGGGCTCAGACCCGTCGTCGAATTCATGACCTTCAACTTCGCCATGCAGGCGATCGACCAGATCATCAACTCGGCCGCGAAGACGCTCTACATGTCGGGCGGCCAGATGCGTTGCCCCATCGTCTTTCGCGGGCCGAACGGCGCGGCTGCGCGCGTCGCGGCTCAGCACAGTCAGTGCTATTCGGCGTGGTATGCCCATGTGCCGGGGCTGAAGGTGATCGCCCCTTCGAATGCGGCGGATGCCAAGGGTCTGCTGAAAGCCGCGATCCGCGATCCCAATCCGGTCATCTTCCTCGAAAACGAAATCCTTTACGCCACCAGCGCCGAAATGCCGGCATCGGCGGATTGGACCCTCCCGATCGGCAAGGCCCGCATCGCGAGGGCAGGCAAGGATGTCACGATTGTCTCCTTCGCGCGCGGCATGTATTACGCGCTGGAAGCCGCCGAAAAGCTGGCCAAAGACGGCATTGAGGCGGAAGTGATCGACTTGCGCACCCTGCGCCCGCTCGACATCCCCACCATCATCGCATCGGTGAAGAAGACCAACCGTCTGGTGACCGTCGAGGAAGCCTGGCCGGTCTGTTCGATCGGCTCCGAAATCTGTGCGCGGGTGGCCTATGAGGCGTTCGACTATCTCGACGCGCCGCCCACCAAGGTCTCCGGCGCCGACGTGCCGATGCCCTACGCCGCCAATCTGGAAAAGCTGGCGCTGCCCAACGCGGAGCTGGTGATCGAGGCAGTGAAGGCGGTTCTCTATCGATGAGTAAGCCTACAGCGATGAGTGTGTCACACCGGCCGACGTGACTATCGATAAGCAAATTTAAGAGACATCATCGATGCCCATTCCAATACTCATGCCCGCTCTATCGCCGACCATGGAGGAGGGCAAGCTCGCCAAATGGCTGGTCAAGGAAGGTGATACGGTCGCGTCGGGTGATGTGATAGCCGAGATCGAGACCGATAAGGCGACGATGGAAGTCGAGGCCGTCGAGGAAGGCACGGTCGGGCGCATCCTCGTCCCGGAAGGGACGGACGGCGTCGCGGTGAATGCGACGATCGCCATTCTGCTCGGCGAAGGCGAAGACAAATCCGCGCTCGATGCACACGCCGAAAGCCGCCGCGGCGAACGAGTCCGCCGGCCGCTCCGAGCCCCGCCGCAAGCGCTTCGCCAAGCGCGCCGCAGGCCGAGGCGAAGACCGCAACCGCTCCCGCCAAGTCCAATGGCGCGAATGGTCACGGAGAGCGGATTTTCGCCTCGCCGCTCGCCCGCCGCGTTGCCAAGGAAAAGGGTGTCGATCTCGCGGCGCTGAGCGGCAGCGGTCCGCATGGGCGCGTCGTTGTCCGCGATATTGAAAACGCCGGAACCAGCGGCGTCGCGCCTGCTGCGAAGCCGGCCGCCACCCAGGCGCAGACCCAGGCCCTGGTCCCATCGCGCGGCACGGCGATCGCGCCGCAAGCCATGCCCGACGAGCAGATCTTCGCGCTGTATGAGCAGGGCAGCTACGAGCTGGTGCCGCATGACAATATGCGCCGGACCATCGCCGCGCGGCTGACCCAGGCGAAATCCACAATTCCGCATTTCTACCTCACCATGGATTGTGAGCTGGACAATCTCCTGGACGCGCGCCAGCGCCTGAATATGCGCTCGCCAAAAGATGGGCCGAATGCCTATCGGCTGTCGGTGAACGACTTCATCATCAAGGCGCTGGGGCTCGGCCTGATGCGCATTCCGAAAGCGAACGCAACCTGGTCGGATCGGGGTACGCTGTTCCATAAGCATGCCGATGTCGCGGTGGCTGTTGCGGTAGAGGGCGGGCTGTTTACGCCCGTGATCCGCAGCGTCGATGACAAGTCGCTGGTGGAAATCTCCCATCAGATGCGTGACCTCGCCGAGCGCGCGCGCCGCCGCCGCCTGGCGCCGCATGAATATCAGGGTGGCTCCTCGGCGGTCTCCAATCTCGGCATGTATGCGGTCAAGCAATTCGACGCGGTGATCAATCCGCCGCAGTCGACGATCCTTGCCGTGGGGCAGAGCGAAAAGCGTCCGATCGTGAAGGGCGATCAGATCAAGGTCGCGAATATGATGACCGTGACCTTGTCCTGCGATCACCGCGTCGTCGATGGCGCGCTCGGCGCGCAGCTGCTCGCCGCGTTCAAAGGCTTCATCGAGGAACCGGTGACCATGCTGCTTTAGAGCATGGACTCATGAGCGGCAGCGTCTGTTATGGGATACTATCGGAGTCTCGGTCACGAGACGCCGATAGATGCGTCAGCAGGACCACGCCGGACGCGGGCACTAATCCTTGAACTCCCCCCGACTTGCCCCGAAACGGGGCCAAGGTCATGATATGGTTGTTTGTTCACTCATGATCCCAAGGGAGGAAACAAAGATGAAAAGAGTTCTGCTTGGCCTGGCGCTCTTCGCTTTGGCCGCCGACGCGTCGGCCCAGGACAAGCGCCCCGGCTATGGTCCGGCGATCAACGCCGCGGCCGCGAAGGAGATCGCGGCCCGAGTCGTCGCCGAATGCCAGAAGAACAGCTGGAATGTCGCCATCGCCGTGGTCGATACCCACGGATTCCTGGTGTACTTCGAGCGCATGGACGACACGCAGACCGCGAGCCTGGACATCGCCATTGGCAAGGCCAGGGCCGCGGCGACCTATCGGCGCACCACACGTGTTTTCATGGAGGCGATCAACAAGGGCGGGACGGCGACGGCTACTCTCCCAGGCGTCTTCGCTTCGCCCGGCGGGGTGCCGATCATGGTGGATGACAAGATCACCGGCGCGGTCGGGGTGAGCGGTGTCACCGGCGATCAGGACGAGCAGTGTGCCAAAGCCGGCCTAGGCAATACATAGCCCTATTTCATCCTGCGACTGCACAGAGTTCGGTACGGTACTCAGCACCGTGCCGATTCGCCATGTGCGGTGTCGGAGAGGGGCTGCCAACACTGGGATAACCGCTGCGGGGTCGCCGGTCGGTGTGCCTCTGAACGACTCCCCGACTGCTGCCGCTAAGCCGGCACTCAAAAAGCTTGCGGAAAGCTCCATCGGCGACAAGGGCGGGCATCCCTTGGAGGCCGCTTATGGAGTTCGACTGGTCGCCCCTCTCCCATGAACGCTGGCGCGATCTGCTCCGCGAAGCGCCCCGCGCCAATCTGCTGCAGAGCTGGCCCTACGCCGTCGCCGCGCGCCTCCACGATCAGATGATGAGCCGGCGCGGGATCATCATTGCGGGCGGCCGGATGAGCGGCTTCATGCAGATCCAGGAAATCAAGCTTGGCCCCATCCATGTTGTGAAACTTTATCGAGGGCCACTCTGGCTGGACCCCGATCCCCCTGAAGATCGCTGGCGGGAATTCCTCGACGCCTTCAATCGAGCCTTCCCACCAAGACTGGGCCGCTGGCGCCGCGTGCTGTTCGAACTGGACGAGCAGGAGGCGAACCGGGCAATGCTCCGGGCGGCGCGCTTCGCCCCAAAGGGCTCGGAGCCTTACCGGACGGCGATCCTCGACCTGGCCCCCGACCTCGCCAGGATCAGGGCCGGCCTGAAACGCAATTGGCGTAACCATCTGGTCCAGGCGGAGCGCCACGCCTTTGAGATCGCTTGCGACCGCGATGGCCTCGACGCCGCCGAATTCCTGGCCGGTTACGCTGCCGACAAGACGCGGCGCGGCTATCCCGGCCCGGAACCGGCCAGATTGGCCACCATGATCACCGCCGGCCTGGGCGACATGATGATCCTGAGCGCGCGGCTGGCCGGCCGGATGGCGGCGGGTGTGCTCATCTTCCGACATGGGCGCGGCGCGACATATCAGGCCGGGTGGACCAGCGGCGAAGGGCGCGCCGTCAATGCGCATCACCGGCTGTTGTGGGAGGCGGTCACGGCGCTCAAGGCGGACGGCGTGCAGAACTTCGACCTTGGCGGCGTCAATCCGCGCCGCGCCGAAGGGGTGACGACCTTCAAGGCTGGATTGGGCGCTCGAACCGTCGAATTGACCGGGCTTTTCGGTTAAGACCGGTCAGACATGCGCAATCCGCGCTGGAGAACCCGTCGATTCCCACATTATTGCTGTTATGAAGGTGTTTCGTATTCAGACGCCAAGAAGAAACGGCTGGGGGAACCATGGCAGACACGGCTTTTGATCTTGTGGTGATCGGCGCCGGGCCGGGCGGCTATGTCGCCGCGATCCGCGCCGTCGCAGCTCGGCATGAAGACCGCGATCGTCGAGCGCGAAAATCTCGGCGGCATCTGCCTCAACTGGGGCTGCATCCCGACCAAGGCGCTGCTGCGATCCTCCGAAATCTATCATCTGCTGCACCGGCTGGACGAGTTCGGCTTTTCCGCCAAGGACATCTCCTTCGACGTGAAAAAGATCGTCGAGCGCTCGCGCAAGGTGGCGGGCAGACTGTCGGGCGGCGTCGGCTTCCTGATGAAGAAGCACAAGATCACCGTGTTCGACGGCACCGCGAAGCTGAAGGGCAAGGGCGCCATCGCGCTGACGGGCAAGGACGGCAAGCCGCTGCCGGATCTCACCGCCAAGAACATCATCCTCGCGACCGGAGCCCGCGCCCGCACGCTGCCCGGCCTCGAACCCGACGGCAAGCTGATCTGGACCTATCGCGAAGCCATGGTGCCCGACGCCATGCCGAAATCGCTGCTGGTCGTCGGCTCGGGCGCGATCGGCATGGAGTTCGCCAGCTTCTTCCACACGCTCGGGGCGAAGACCACGGTCGTCGAAGTGCTGGACCGCATCCTGCCTGTCGAGGACGAGGAGGTCTCCGAATTCGCCCGCAAGGCCTTCGTCAAGCAGGGCATGAAGATCCACACCGGCCGCCAAGGTGAACGCGCTGAAGCCGCAAGGCGAACAGCGTCGAGGTTGCCACTGACGCTCTCAAACGGCAAGAGCAGAAACCCTGACGGTGGACCGCGTCATCCTCGCCATCGGTATCACCGGCAATGTCGAGAACATCGGCCTGGAAGAACTGGGCGTGAAGGTCGAGAAGGGCCATGTCGTCATCGGCCCCTATTGCGAGACCAATGTCGCCGGCATCTACGCGATCGGCGATCTCGCCGGAGCGCCCTGGCTGGCCCATAAGGCGATGCATGAAGGCGTGCTGTGCGTCGAAAAGATCGCCGGCGTCGAGGGCGTGCATCCGATGGATGTGACCAACATCCCCGGCTGCACCTATTGCTCGCCGCAGATCGCCTCGGTCGGGCTGACGGAAAAGGCGGCGAAAGCCGCCGGGCATGAGGTGCGGGTGGGCAAATTCCCGTATCAAGGCAATGGCAAGGCGATTGCGCTCGGCGAGGTCGAAGGCTTCGTCAAGACGGTGTTCGACGCCAAGACCGGCGAACTGCTCGGCGCGCACATGATCGGCGCGGAGGTGACGGAGCTGATCCAGGGCTACACCATCGCCAAGTCGCTGGAGACGCACCGAGGCGGAGCTGATGCACACCGATCTTCCCGCACCCCACGCTGTCGGAAATGATGCACGAGGCCGTGCTCGACGCTTACGGCCAGGTGCTCCACATCTGAGGCGAGGGCAGGGGGCAGCGGATGGCAAAGAGGATGGATATTCAAAGCGGGAGGTGACGAATGGCGAAAGCCGCAAGAGCCAGGCGGAAACCTGTTTGTGTACGAAGAGACGCACTTGAGCGCGCACAGAGCGTCTTCTACGAAGCATGCGAGGCACGCACCGCGAAGGGTCGCATCGCGCTTGCCAAGAAGGCGCTCGCCATCAGCCCATTATGCGCGGACGCCTATAGTCATGCTGGCCGAACACACCGATATCGGGTCCGACGAGGCGCTCGATTTGTGGCAGCGCGGCGTCGAAGCCGGGAAGGAAGCGCTGGGGGCCGATTTCGAGAAACTCGCGGGTGAATTCTGGGGCTTTCTCGAAACGCGGCCTTATATGCGCGCCCGGTTCGGCCTGGCGTGGGCTTTATGGAAGCGCGACGCCCGCGAAGAAGCCATCGATCATTTGCGCGCAATGCTCGCGCTGAACCCGAACGACAATCAGGGGGTCCGCTACATCCTCGCGGGCTGGCTGGTCGATACCGGGCGCGACGCCGATCTCGGCAAACTCTTGAAGCAATACCGCGATGACGACATGGCCGCGTGGTGCTGGACGACCGCGCTCGCCGCTTTTCGCGGTGAGGGGGACAACCCGGCAAGCCGTAAGGCGCTGACCAAGGCGATGCAGTCCAACGCGCACGTTTCCTCTTACCTGCTCGGCGACCAGCCTTTGCCGAAAACGCTGCCGCCCTTCACCAGTCCGGGCCGCATTGATGAGGCCGTCCATTACGCCGCCGAAGGCCGCTCAGGATGGATTGCAACTCCGGGCGCGCTGGACTGGGTCCGCCAGGGACTGGCCGCGCCAAAACCGCTCCGGCGTGGGTCGGCACGCAAACCGAAAGCGGATTAGCGAAGCTGGGCGTCGCCGCCCTGTGCGGCCCTAGACGCGCGGCGCTCTGGCGAGCAGGTCGCGGATTTCGGTGAGCAGGCGCACATCTTCCGGCGGAGCGGGCGGTACGCCGGGCTTAGCCTCTTCGCCGCGTCGGAAACGGTTTATCTGTTTCACCAGCAGGAAGATCACAAAGCCGACGATGATGAGATTGATCAGCGCGTTGATGAATTTACCGTAGGCGATGACGGCGTGCCCGGCCTTTGTCGCGGCGTCGAGCGAGGGAAGCGGCTCGCCCATGCCGAAGAACGATGTCAGGTCGGCGTAGTAGTCGGAGAAATTGATGCCGCCCAAAATCGCGCCGATCGGCGGCATCAGAATATCGCCGACCAGCGAGGCCACGACACCCGAAAAAGCCGCGCCGATGATGACACCGACCGCCAGATCGAAGGCGCTGCCCTTTAGGATGAATTCCTGGAACTCACCGATACCGCCACGTAGTCTTGATGGAAGTCTGTTGACGATCATGATTTGTCCTCCCGAGTGCCCACGAATCACTTAGCCAAACGATAGGCTGATTATTCCAACGCATAAAAGAATATCAATAGCTTGCGGTCCTCCTCATGCGGCGTCCCGCAACTCTAAGGGCTTTTACAAGCTGCCAACGCGGCTTATGTTAGGCTTAAAGGCGGCATCTTGCGGATAAGTCATGGTCACCATCGTCGACACTCGCGGTAAGGGCTCGGGCACGCCAAGACATCCCGAAAAAGCCCATCGCGCCGACACGCCCATTCTGCGCAAGCCGGATTGGATCCGGGTCAAGGCGCCCGGCTCGGCGGGCTACCGGGAGACGGCGGGCATCATCCGTGCGCACGGCCTGCATACGGTGTGCGAGGAGGCCGGCTGCCCGAATATCGGCGAGTGCTGGGAAAAGAAGCACGCCACCATGATGATCATGGGCGACACCTGCACCCGCGCCTGCGCCTTCTGCAATGTGAAGACCGGGCTGCCCGGCCCGCTCGACGCGGACGAGCCGGGGAAGGTCGGCGACGCCGTCGCCAAGCTCGGCCTGACGCATGTGGTCATCACCTCGGTGGACCGCGACGACCTCGCCGATGGCGGCGCGGCGCATTTCGCCGCCGTGATCCGCGCCATTCGCGCCAAGTCGCCCGGCACCACCATCGAAGTGCTTACCCCGGATTTCCTGCGCAAGGACGGCGCGCTGGAAGCGGTGATCGAAGCGCGGCCCGACGTGTTCAACCACAATCTGGAAACCGTGCCGTCGCATTATCTCACTATCCGCCCCGGTTCGCGCTATTTCGTCTCGCTGCGGCTGCTGCAGAAGGCCAAGGAACTCGACCCGTTGGTGTTTACCAAATCGGGCATCATGGTTGGCCTCGGCGAGGAACGGAACGAAGTGCTGCAATTGATGGACGATCTGCGCTCGGCCGGCGTCGATTTCCTCACCATCGGCCAGTACCTCCAGCCGACGCGCAAGCACGCGGCCGTCGAGCGCTTCGTCACGCCGGAGGAATTCGCCGCCTATGAGAAGGTGGCCTATGGCAAAGGCTTCCTGATGGTTGCGGCCAGTCCGCTGACGCGCTCCTCCTATCATGCCGGCGACGATTTCGCCCGGCTGCGCGCGGCGCGCGAGGCGCATCTAGCCCGCCGCTGAGCACGCTCAAGCCGGCGGCGCGAGAATCAGCGCGTCGCCACGGCAACCGCCGAGCCGGCGATCAGCACCGCCGAGCCGCGATTGATTGCCAGACGGTTTGCGGCTTTGCCGAGGACGGCCCTCGCTTTTGCCGCCAACACGGCCCAGGCGCCGAAAACGACGATGAAGGTCAGTGAGCTGGCGAGGATAAGCACGGCGAAGTCGCCCAGTGATAGATGCTGTATGGGCAGGATGCTCGGGACGACGGCGCTGAAGAACACCAGCGCCTTGGGGTTACTCAGCGAAACGAGGAGGCCGGTGAGGATCCCGGCTCGGCTCGGGCCGGAAGACGCGGCATCGGTTTGCAGCCCGTCGCTGACAGGCGAAGTCCAAAGTTTCCAGGCGAGATAGAGGAGATATGCAACCGCGCCCAGCTTGATGACGATGAATGCTGCGCCCAAAGCCTGCGCGAGCGCCGCCAATCCGGTCACGGCCGCCGTCATCCATACGGCGTGGCCGAGGATGAGGCCGAAAACCAACCTGAAAGCCGACGGTAACCCGCCGCTGAGGCCGCTGCCGATGATCGCCGCGATATCGGGGCCGGGGATCGCCGCCGCCGCCGCCAAGATGAGAATGAACCCAAGCAAATCGTGCCAACTCATGACCGTCTCCTCATTCCGGCACGCCGATGATTGCGGCAGTTGCGCCCGTGCCCGTTTTAGACTGGAAATCCTGCGCCATATATGGAAATTCAGCGCTAGCACGGCCTGAGCCGCGAAATCGACCCAGAGAGCAAAGCAAGTCAGTGCCCCAGTTCGAGACCTCCAGGCGGATCGGCCATAGCGCCGCGAACATGTTCGCGCTGGTCGCCGATGTGGAGCGCTATCCGGAATTCGTGCCGCTTTGCGAGAGCCTCGTGGTGAAAAGCCGAAAGCAGGAAGGCGGCAGCGAGATCGTCACCGCCACCATGACGGTCGCCTACAAGTTTCTGCGCGAGAGCTTTACCAGCCGCATCGTCCTCGACCCCGCCGCACGCGAAATCCGCGTCGCCTATCTCGACGGGCCGTTTCGGTATCTGGAAAATGTCTGGTCGTTTCGACCGCTCGGCGAAGACGCTTGCGAGGTGGGCTTTCGCATCTCCTATGAGTTCCGCTCGCGCATCTTGGCCTCGTTGATGGGCGCGGCATTCGACCGGGCGTTCCGCAAATTCGCGACCGCTTTCGAAGAGCGCGCCAATGGAATTTATGGCAGGGCCGGCGCGCAGGGCAGGGCGCCCAGCACCCTTCCGCTTAAAGCGACGCCGCCTGCCGAAGCATCTTGAAAGCCGTCGCCACCGATGCCTCGCGGACTTCGGCGCGGCCAATGTCTCCGTACTGCTCCTCATGATGCAGGGCTTTGAAGTCGAGCTGCTCGCGCGAGATGGACACCCGCCTGGCGACGGCGAAATGCACAAGACCGACGGGCTTGTCCTCCGAACCGCCGCCCGGCCCGGCGATGCCCGTGACTGCCACCGAAACACTGGCCTTCGACCGCCACAGCGCCCCGGCAGCCATGGCGAGCGCCGCCTGCTGCGACACCGCGCCGTGTTCGGCGATGATCTGTGCATCGACGCCCAGGAGTTCGGTCTTGGAATCGTTCGAATAGGTGACGAAGCCGCGCTCCAGCATGTCCGATGCGCCCGCAATATGCGTGAGATAGGCCGCGACGAGGCCGCCCGTGCAGGATTCCGGCTGTCGCCAACGTGAACCCATGCTCGCGGCAGAAATCAAGCACGCCCTGCGCCTCCAGCACCAGTCGTTCGCGCATCGATCTCAATCCTTCCGTTCCAATTCGACCGTCGCCGATGCCATCGCCGCGATGCCTTCGCGCCGTCCGGTGAATCCAAGCCCCTCGGTGGTGGTCGCCTTGACGCTGACGCGGCCCGTTCCGATGCCGAGGATGCCGCCGATCCGCGCCCGCATGCTTTGCGCGTACGGGCCGATTTTCGGGCGTTCGCAAATCAACGTTACATCGACATTGACGATGCGTGCGCCGTTTTCGCGCAGGAGCTTGGCGGTGTGCGCGAGGAACAGGCTGGAATCGGCGCCCTTCCATTGCGGGTCGCTGGGCGGAAAATGCTGGCCGATGTCGCCCGCCCCGATCGCACCGAGCAGTGCGTCGGTCAGCGCATGGAGGCCGACATCGGCGTCGGAATGCCCTGCCAGCTTCATGTCATGTGGGACGGAAATGCCGCACAGCATCACCTGATCGCCCGGCTCGAACGCGTGAACGTCGAAGCCCGTACCGGTCCGCATCTCCCTCGCGCCGCGCCCGCTGGCCAGGTACATCTCGGCTAATTCAAAATCCTCCCGGGTGGTCAATTTGATGTTGCGCTCAGCGCCCATGACGATCGTGACCTCAAGCCCATGCCATTCGGCAATCGAAGCGTCATCGGTGAAATCCTCACGGCCAGCGAGTGCGGCGGCTCGGTGCGCTTCGAGGATGGCACGGAAATGGAAGCCTTGCGGGGTCTGCGCCCGCCAAAGCCCGTCACGGCTGATGGTGCGGGTCACCTGTCCATCCTCTTCGCCCTTCAGCGTGTCGGAAAGCGGCAAGGCGGCCAGCACAGCGTAGGCACCCTGAAGCGCGTCAAGAACCCGGTCGATGACGTCTGCGGCAATGAAGGGGCGGGCCGCATCATGAATCAGCACGTTGGATGGGGTGCGCGCCTGGAGCGCCTGCAATCCCGCCAGCACCGACTGCTGCCGGTTGTGCCCACCCGAGACGGCTGCTAGCAGTTTCGGTGAGTTCAGCCCGACTGTCGCCGCCTCATACAGCGCCCGGTCATCGGGGTGAATGACCGTTTGCACAAGATCCATGCGCTCATGCGTCAGAAATGCCTCGATGCTCCGGGTCAGAACGGCCTTGCCGCCGATTTCGACATATTGCTTGGGCTTGTCGTCGACACCGGAGGCGCGCGTACCACGTCCGGCAGCGACGATTATTGCGGCATTTGGCATGGCTTTCGGGCTCTCAGCCGGCCATTTCCGGCGCTTCAGCACACGTAGCGGCAACCGCCGGCTTTGCCAATGAGATACCGATGCTGCATCGCGTCATAAATTGTGATGACAATGCGAGCAGCTTTGCTATGATGCCTATCGAATAGTCGCAATCGCGATATGCTGAATTTTTGTGCAGTTTTGGGACAGGTATGGGCGAGAATTGGCACGCTTAGAGACGAAGGAACGGAAAGTCTCCTCACCATTCGGCGGCAATATCAGCATCGCCCCGGACATTTTGCTCCACGCGCTGCCGCATCCGGTTCTGGTTCTGGGGGCCGGCAACCGCATCGTCTACGTCAATTTCGCCGCCGAAGTGTTCTTCGGCATAAGTGAAAACGGTCTCAGACGCCGCAAGGTCGACAATCTCGTCTCATTCGCCAGCCCGCTTCTGGCGCTCATTGAGCAAGTCCGGCACGCCAACACGACCGTGAACGAGTATGCCGTGGATCTCGGCCTGCCGGAATCGGCGAGCCAGCGGCCGATTGACGTATTCGCTTCGCCGCTGCCGGAATATGAGGGGCACATACTCGTCATGCTGCAGCAGCGCAGCATGGCGCAGATGATCGAGCGCCAGCTTACCCACCGCGTCGCGGCACGGTCCGTCTCCGGCATGGCGGCGGTCCTCGCGCATGAGATCAAAAATCCGCTGTCCGGCATTCGCGGCGCGGCGCAGCTTCTGGAGCAGGGCGCGCCGCCCGAAGACAGGCCGCTCGCCCAGCTCATCTGCCGCGAAACCGACCGGATCTGCAACCTCGTCGACCGCATGGAGGTTTTCGGCGACGAACGCCCGCTGAAATTCGAACCGGTCAATATTCATACGGTGCTGGATCATGTGCGCCAGATCGCCCTGAACGGTTTTGCGCGCGGCATCACCATTTCGCAGAACTACGATCCTTCGCTGCCGCACCTGCCCGGCAATCGCGACAAGCTGATCCAGGCGTTTCTCAATCTGATCAAGAACGCCGCCGAGGCGATCGGCCCCGAACGCGGCGACGGCCAGATCACGCTGACGACGGCGTTCCGGCCGGGCCTCCGTATTTCGCTCCCCAACTCGGAGACGCGCGTCAGCCTGCCGCTGGAAATCACCGTTGCCGATAACGGGCCCGGCATACCGGACGAGCTCAAACTGCATCTTTTCGAGCCTTTCGTGACCACCAAGACCGGCGGCGCCGGGCTGGGGCTCGCCCTTGTGGCAAAGATTTTCGGCGATCACGGCGGAACGATCGAGTGCGAGACGAAGCCGCGTCACACGGTGTTCCGAGCCATGATGCCTATGTACCAACATCACGAAAGACGCATGAAGGAGGCCTGAGCCGTGGGACGTGGCAATGTTCTCATCGCCGACGACGATGCGGCGATCCGAACCGTCGTTAATCAAGCCTTGGCCCGCGCCGGCTATTCCTCGCGCGCCACGAGCAACGCCGCGACCTTGTGGAACTGGATCAGCCAAGGCGAGGGCGATGTCGTTATCACCGACGTCGTTATGCCCGATGAGAACGCGTTCGAGCTGATCCCGCGCATCAAGAAGATCCGGCCCGACCTGCCGATCATCGTCATGAGCGCGCAGAACACCTTCACAACCGCGATCAAGGCCGCCGAACGCGGCGCCTATGAATATCTACCGAAGCCCTTCGATCTGAAGGAGCTGGTTGCCGTCGTCGGCCGTGCGCTGCGCGAACCGAAAGGCGTAAAGTCCGCCAATCAGCGCCCGCCCGAGGCGGAAGACCTGCCGCTGATCGGCCGGTCGCCCGCCATGCAGGAAGTCTACCGTGTCATGGCGCGGCTCATCCACACCGATCTGACGGTCATGATCACCGGCGAATCCGGCACCGGGAAGGAACTGGTCGCCCGCGCCCTGCACGATTACGGCCAGCGGCGCAAGGGCGCGTTCCTGGCGATCAACATGGCGGCGATCCCCCGCGAGCTGATTGAATCGGAACTGTTCGGCCACGAGAAGGGCGCTTTCACCGGGGCGCAAGCGCGCACGATGGGCCGCTTCGAGCAGGCCGATGGCGGAACGCTGTTCCTGGACGAAATCGGCGACATGCCGATGGAGGCGCAAACCCGCCTGCTGCGCGTGCTGCAGGAAGGCGAATATATGACCGTCGGCGGCCGCGTGCCGATCAAGACCGATGTGCGCATCATCGCCGCCACCAACAAGAATCTCGAAGAGCAGATCAGCCAGGGGCTGTTCCGCGAGGATCTGTTCTACCGCCTCAATGTCGTGCCGCTGCGCCTACCGCCCTTGCGGGAGCGATTGGAGGACGTGCCCGATCTTGTGCACAGCTTTCTGCAGGCCGCCAAAAAGACTGGGCTGCCCTATAAGACGGTGCAGCCCGATGCGCTGGAACGGCTCAAGCGCTACAATTGGCCAGGCAATGTGCGCGAGCTGGAAAATCTGGTGCGCCGCCTGACCGCACTGTACTCACAGGAGGTCATCACCGCCGATATTATCGAGTCGGAGCTGGCGTCGAGCCAACCATCCCGCATCGATGCGAGCGACGGCAAGGCGAACAGTCTCAGCGAGTGGATGGAAAACTACCTGGCGGATTACTTCACCGGCTACGGCGAGACGCTGCCGCCTTCGGGGCTCTATGACCGTATTCTGCGCGATGTCGAAAACCCGCTGATCACCGCCGCGCTGGCCGCTACGCGCGGCAACCAGATCCGCGCCGCCGAGCTTTTGGGGCTGAACCGGAACACGTTGCGTAAAAAGATCAAGGATCACAGAATCCGCATCGTTCGCGCACCGATCTGACACGCATACCGGCGTGGAATCCTCACTTTGGTAGGTTTTATTCCGTAACTCGCGATAGCGTCATGGGATTTCTTCCTTATGCGCAACATCGCGTCACAATTTTTCCGCAGTCCTCACGGAATCTGTTTCCCAATTGCCACAGGGTGTTTATGCTGCATCAGTGAAGGCCGCGGCAATGCCGGCCTTCGGGGGAGCTTTCTGTCAGACTCAATGGCGTCACTTCGCTCGCAATGGAGAGAATCCGCTCTGCATTCAGCCATCCTGCGATGGCGGGACTTGGCTGCAGCTGCGTTTGGATTCGCCACGGCGAAGGGCTCGCAGCAGCTGGGCCGGGCGGCGGCGTCGGCGCGCAATATGCGGGCGAGTACGAAGCTGCGGCTGGCCGGCCTTTCGGAAAAGAGCCGCCCGGCGATGCGCAGACTGCGGCGGCGGCTGGCGAGAGGCCAAGTGCGCTTGCGCAAGTCCGTGCGCCGTGCCGGCGCGACAGCTGTGCCCCCCTACGACGAAAATGAGGACGCGCAGCATCAAACCGGCACGCGCATGTTCCGCGCCGGGCTTGTCGTTGTCATCCTCTCGATCGTTTCCGGCCTGCTGACGTATCTGGTCCTGGCGGGCTTTACCGCCATCCAGCCCACCCGCGAAGTCACCGTCATCGTGTGGCTGATCAACGGCGTGCTGGTGACCGCGATGGTCGCAATCATTGCCTGGCAGATCATCGGGCTGTTGGGTGCGCGCAAACGGCAGGCGGCCGGCGCGGGGCTGCATGTGCGCATTGTGAGCCTGTTCAGCCTGGTTGCGCTGTTCCCCGCCATTCTCCTGGCCGTGTTCGCCAGCATTTCGCTGGACCGCGGCCTCGATCAATGGTTTTCGGAACGCACCAAGACCATCATCCGCGACAGCGTCGACGTCGCCAACGCCTATCTGAGCGAGCACGGCAAGATCATCCAGCGCCGACGCGGTCGGAATCGCGAGGGAACTGGAAGACGCCGCGCAACTGATGCAGGACAATCCTGGAGACTTCAAGCGCTATGCCGGGCTCCTCGCCGTCCAGCGCCGGCTTCCCTACGCCTATCTGATCAACAGCGCCGGCCTGCCGGTCGTCGAGCTGGTCAAGGAACAGGGCGGGCGCTTCTTTCCGCCGCCGCCGGAAGCCCTTGCCCGTGCCGTCGAAGGGGGCATCGGCCGCGCGGGAATGACGGATCCCGACGCCTTCGTCGCGATCACGAAGCTTGGCGGTTTCGACGATCTCTACCTTTATGTGCTGCGCCCGGTCGATCCGACTGTGATCGGGCATCTGCGGCGCACCGACGCCAATGTGCAGGAGTATGCGAACCTGCAGAGCGGCCGCATGGAGCTGCAAATCGCCTTTGCGATGATGTATGTCGTCATCGCGCTCACCTTGCTCCTGGCCTCCATCTGGATCGGTCTGTGGTTCGCCAATCGCCTGGTGACGCCGATCCGGCGTTTGATCGGCGCGGCGCAGGAAATCTCGCGCGGCGATTTGAACGTCACGGTGAAAGTGGAGAGCCCCCGCAGCGACATGGGCCAGCTCGGCGCGACCTTCAACCGAATGACCGCCGACCTGCGCGGCCAGCGCAATGCGCTGATTGACGCCAATATCAAGCTCGACGAACGCCGGCGCTTCACCGAAACCGTGCTTGCCGGCGTCACGGCCGGCGTCGTGGGCGTCGACTCCAAGGGGCTGGTGACGCTGGTCAACAGCTCCGCGATGCAGCTTCTGGGCCGGTCCGAGGCGGATTTGATCGGCCGGCCCATCGAGGATGCGGTGCCGGAATTCGCCGCCATCGTAGCCAAGGCGCCGAGCCACTCCCGGCGCGCCGTGCAGGCCCAGATCACCTATCGACGCGAAGGCTCCGACTACAGCTTCTCCGTGCGCGTGACCCAGGAAGGCGTCGGCCGGAAGAATTACGGCTTCGTCGTCACCTTCGACGACATTACCGAACTGGTCGTCGCGCAGCGCACCTCCGCCTGGGCCGACGTGGCGCGGCGTATCGCGCATGAGATCAAGAACCCGCTGACCCCCATCCAGCTTTCGGCCGAGCGCATCCGGCGCAAATATGGCGACGCGATCACCGTCGACCGCGAGATCTTCGACCGCTGCACCGACACGATTATCCGTCATGTTGGCGACATTGGCCGCATGGTCGACGAATTCTCCTCCTTCGCGCGCATGCCGAAACCGGTCTTCGAGGATCACGACGCGGGCGCGATCGTGAAGGAAGCCGTGATCCTCTTCCAGATGAGCAATTCCGATGTGGAATATAAGCTCGAACTGCCGGAAAAGCCGTTGATCATCGAATGCGACCGCAGGTTGCTGACGCAGGCGGTAACGAATCTGGTTAAGAATGCCGGAGAAGCCATCGCCACCGCCCGCCAATCAGGGCAAAAGAGCGATGACTATCGCGGCCGCATCCGCGCCAGCGTCACTGTCCTGGGCAGCCGCTGCGTCATAGAGGTGATCGACAATGGCTGCGGCCTGCCGGTGGAGAACAGGCAACGTCTGACCGAGCCTTATGTGACCACTCGGCAGAAGGGTACCGGACTTGGCTTGGCGATCGTGCAGCGCATTGCCGAGCAGCATGAGGGCTTGCTGGAGCTTAACGACGCATTGGACGAGAACGGAGCTCTTGCAGGCGCCGCCGTCCGGATGGTGATCCCCATCCGCAAGAGCGTCGAGCCGGGTGAGATTAGGGAAATTCCCGACGGGCGCGGCGAGGCATTCGCCGAGAGACAAACACAACTTCGCCACTAGGCGGAAAAGAGGGAGTAGGTCATGGCGTCTGACATCCTGATCGTCGACGATGAGGCCGATATTCGCGAGCTGGTCTCCGGCATCCTTGAAGATGAGGGCTACGCCACGCGCCTGGCCAAGGACAGCGATGAAGCCCTTAGCGCCATCGAGGAGCGGCGTCCATCGCTGGTCATCCTCGATATATGGCTGCAAGGCTCCAAGCTCGATGGGCTGGAGGTGCTCGCCAAGGCGAAACGGCAGCATCCGGATTTGCCGATCGTCATCATCAGCGGCCATGGCAATGTCGAGACCGCCGTCGCAGCGATCAAACGCGGCGCGTATGACTATATCGAGAAACCCTTCAAGGCCGACAGGCTGGTGCTGATCACCGCCCGCGCCCTCGAAGCCTCCAAGCTCAAGCGCGAGAACCGCGAATTGCGGGAGCGCAGCGCCTATGGCACCGAGCTGATCGGCCGGTCGAGCATCATCAACAACCTTCGCCAGACCGTCGACAAGGTCGCGCCGACCAATAGCCGCGTGATGATTTCCGGACCGTCGGGATCGGGCAAGGAACTCGCGGCGCGCGTGCTGCACACGGCATCGGGGAGGGCAGGGGGCCCGTTCGTCGCCGTCAATGCCGTCGCCATGGCGCCCGACCGCGTGGAGAGCGAATTTTTCGGCACGGAAGAAAGCGGCGGGCAGCCGCGCAAGGTCGGCGCGCTTGAGGAAGCGCATGGCGGCACGCTCTATATCGATGAAATCGCCGACATGCCGCTGGAAACGCAGGGCAAGCTGCTTCGCGTGCTGGTCGAGCAGAAGTTCCAGCGCGTCGGAGGTGGCCCCAAGGTGCAGGTCGATGTGCGCGTGGTTTCCTCCACCAGCCGCGATCTGGACCGGGAAATGACCGGCGGACGCTTCCGCCAGGATCTGTTCCACCGCCTCAATGTGGTGCCGCTGAAAGTGCCGAGCCTCGCCGACCGGCGCGAGGACATTCCCGAACTGGTCGAGCACTTCGTGCGCCAGGTATCGCTGTCTTCCGGCCTGCCGCCCCGCCGCATCGGCGACGACGCCATGGCGGTGCTGCAATCGCATGAATGGCCCGGCAATGTGCGCCAGCTGCGCAATATTATCGAGCGCCTGATGATCATGACCAGCGGCGATCCCGATACGCTGATCACCGCCTCGATGCTGCCGGAGGATATCGGATCCAACGTCCCTTTATCGCCAAACGGTTCCGGCGGTGAGCATCTGATGTCACTTCCCTTGCGTGACGCTCGCGAAATCTTCGAGCGGGAATATCTGATGGCCCAGATCAACAGATTTGGCGGCAATATTTCGCGTACGGCGGAGTTCGTCGGCATGGAGCGCTCGGCGCTGCATCGGAAACTGCGTGCGCTGGGCGTGAACTCCAATGAGCGCGGGTCGGATGTGCGCCATTAAGTCCGCGCCGGCTGCTTCGCGACGCAAGTCAATTCAGGCGATGCTGTAAATCGATTGGGCGCGGCCTTGAATGAGGCGGCGACGTCAATGATTTGTGACCGAGGGTAGCATGGCGCGCGTTGTCTACGTGAACGGAGCATATGAAGCTTATGGCCACGCTCGCGTCCATGTCGAAGACCGCGGCTTTCAATTCGCCGACGGGGTCTATGAAGTTTGCGAAGTTCGGGGCGCGCAACTCGTTGACGAAAGGCGGCATATCGATCGGCTGTATCGCTCCATGGGCGAACTCGGCATCAACCCGCCCATGAATCGGTCTGCCCTCGGCGTCGTCATGCGCGAGACGCTGCGCCGCAACCGGGTGCGTGACGGGCATCTCTATCTGCAAATCACTCGCGGCGCCGCCAAGCGCGATTTTGCCTTCCCGCCTCCAGACACGCGTCCGACGGTGGTCTGCTATGCACGAGGCAAATCGTTGGCGGCACGCGAGCAAAAAGCGAGCCGCGGCGTTGGGGTGATAACGATGCCCGACATACGCTGGGGCCGCCCCGACATCAAATCGATCTCGCTGCTTCCCAACGCGCTGGCGCGGCAAAAAGCGGAGGAAGCGGGAGCGAATGAGGCGTGGCTCGTCGATGAGAATGGCTTTGTGACGGAAGGCGCCGCTTGCAATGCCTGGATCGTGACGGAGAATGATGACATCATAACGCGGCCGGCCGATAGCGGTATCCTGCGCGGAATCACGCGAACGGTGCTGTTTGAAGGCCTGAATGCCGAGGGATTAAGGTTCGTTGAGCGGCCTTTCACCGTAGAGGAGGCTTATTCGGCAAGGGAAGCATTCAACAGCTCCGCGACGGGCTTGGTCATGCCGGTGATCTCGATCGATGGACAGCCCGTCGGTGAAGGCCGTCCTGGACCCGTCGCCAGGCGACTGCGGCAGCTGTTTCACCGCTGGACGGAAATATCATCCGCCCGGTCGCTGTTAAAGATAAACACAATAAGCTCGGTTTAAATCTCTTTTTACGGCATATGTAACCATAAGGGGCAAAAAATGACAAAAACGATGCCTATAATCTGAAATATGCCGGAAACGACCGTCATAATGCGAGCGGGACCAACCGCCGCCTCAACAAAAAACGGAAAAAACATGGCCGCCGAAAGAGCACCAAGCCTTCAAGACACTTTTCTCAACTACGTCAGAAAACACAAAACGCCGCTGACCATCTTTTTAGTGAATGGCGTGAAATTGCAGGGCATTGTCACATGGTTCGATAATTTCTGTGTTTTGCTGCGCCGTGATGGGCATTCGCAGCTCGTATACAAGCACGCAATCTCTACGATCATGCCGGGCGGGCCAATCCAGTTGCTCGACGGTGACCAGAACGGGGGAGCTCCAGGCTAATTGACGGCATCTCGCACGCGGGGCACGGCAGAGAAGGGTGAGAAGCGGCGCCAGGGCGGATCGGCCGGCGCCGTGACGCGCAATCGCACACGCGCCATCGTCCTGCATCCGGTGCTTCGCGAAGAAAGCAGGGCCGCGCGGGGGCAGCGGTCAGCCGACGGCCGAACTTCTGCGCGCAATGCCGTGCCTCCCGAAGCCGCGCTCGAGGAAGCTGTCGGGCTTGCTCGCGCCATTCAGCTCGATGTGTGTCAGAGCGGGCTCGTTCCCATCACCCGTCCGCGTCCCGCGACCCTGTTCGGACCGGGCAAGGTCGAGGAGTTGCGCGGGATCATCGAGGCTGAGGGCGTCGGCCTGGTGATCGTGGATCACCCCTTGACCGCCGTGCAGCAGCGCAATCTGGAAACGGCGTGGAACGCGAAGATACTCGATCGCACCGGCCTGATTCTCGAAATCTTCGGCGCCCGCGCCAGGACCAAGGAGGGGCGTCTGCAGGTCGAGCTTGCGCATCTGCTTTATCAGCGCAGCCGCCTGGTGCGCAGCTGGACGCATCTGGAGCGCCAGCGCGGCGGCTTTGGCTTTCTCGGCGGGCCTGGCGAAACGCAAATCGAAGCGGACCGGCGTATCATCGGCGAGCGCATCGACGCGATCAGGCGCGATCTGGGTGCGGTACGCCGCACGCGCGAGCTGCATCGGGCCAGCCGCCGCCGCACGCCGTTCCCGATCGTGGCGCTGGCCGGCTACACGAATGCCGGAAAATCCAGCCTTTTCAATGCGCTGACTAAGGCTGACGTGGTTGCGGAGGACAAGCTCTTCGCAACGCTCGACCCGACCATGCGCCGCATCGGCCTGCCTGGCGGCGGCATGGCGATCCTCTCCGATACGGTGGGCTTCATATCGGAGCTGCCGACGGCGCTGATCGCCGCCTTCCGCGCAACGCTGGAGGAGGTGTCGGAGGCCGATCTCATCCTGCATGTTCGCGATATCGCGACCCCCCATACCGCGCAGCAAAAGCTCGACGTCGAATCCGTGCTCGCAGAACTCGGCGTGGACATTGAGGGACATGACAACAAGATCATCGAAGTGTGGAACAAGGTCGATCTGCTGACCGGCGAAGAACGGCAGGGCTTGCAAGCACAGGCCTCACGGGTCGACCGGGCGCCGGTGCTGGTCTCAGCCCGTGATGGCGACGGCATGGACGATCTGAAGGCGCGCATCGGCGACGTGCTGGCTGCGAGCCATCTGATCCGCGTGTTCAATATACGCAGCGACGAAGGCGCGCTGCTGCATTGGCTGTACGAGCACGCACAGATCCGCGAACGGCAAGACCATGAGGACGGGTCGACACAGCTCGAAGTGCGGCTGGCGTTGCCCGATGTGGAGCGATTCGAGGCGATGCGTGCGAAAAAGGCGGCATCGAACGGGGCGGGGCAGGCGGCGTGAGCGGCGTGAGGCGACAGTCCTAGGGATGAGCGCCCGATGCTGTAGCCAGCGGCCTTCATCGCGGCTGCGCAGCTACGGGCGGCCCTTCTCCAGCGCTTTCGCTTCGTCCCATAGCGCCTCCATCTCCGCCAAAGATGCATCCTTGAGGGTTTTCCCCGCGTCCGCCAGACGACGCTCGATATGGCTGAAGCGGCGCATGAATTTTGCGTTCGCGCCGCGCAGGGCGGTTTCGGGATCGATGTCCAGCCGCCTCGCCAGATTGGCCAGGACGAACATGATATCACCGAATTCCTCTTCGATCCGCTCGGGGTGCTCGCCTGGAATTTCTTCTTCTAATTCAGCAACTTCTTCCCTCAGCTTGGCCAGAATTTTGCCGACGTCCGGCCAATCGAAGCCGACCTTGGCCGCGCGCCTTTGCAGTTTCACCGAACGCGTGAGCGCGGGCAGGGCGACCGGCACGCCGTCAAGGATGCTTCCGGACGCCGCCGTCCTGTCTTGCCCTTCTGCTTTGGCGGCAGCTTCTTCCGCCTTGATCCTGTCCCACATCCCGGGAACGTTGGCGGATGTCCTGACCACCTCGTCGCCAAAGACATGCGGATGGCGGCGGATCAGCTTTCGTGCCAAAGCGTCGGCCGTGTCGGCGAAATCGAACGCGTGGCGCTCCTCGGCCATGCGCGCGTGATAGACGACTTGCAGCAGCAGATCGCCGAGTTCGTCCTTCAGGTCGTATAGATCGCCACGGGCGATCGCATCGGCGACCTCGTAGGCTTCCTCGATTGTATAGGGTGCAATTGTCTTGAAGGTTTGTTCAAGGTCCCAAGGGCAGCCAATCTCAGGCGTTCGCAATATCGCCATGATGTCGATAAGATCAGCTAAAGTAAGGCGCTCGGCGCCATCCGCCTTGGCCGCAAGCGCGGAAACCAGGGTTGGCGTCGGGGCTGGCGCGTCGCCTGCGGGCATGGCTTCGCTTCCTCCGGTCTCGATCAGGCGGTCTCGCCGAGGGCTTTGTCGGGGTCTTGCCTCAAGCGCCAACCGAAAAGGGCTGTGTCGCGCCAAAATGCATAGTTGACGTGCCGTTAACGCCGATTCGCATAAGGTGTATTATGGAAAATAGGTCTATCGCCAGCCCAGTTCACGAAATGTCCTGATATTTGCTGGCCAGCCGGTCGAGCAACATGACGCCGTAACCCGAGGCCCAGCCCGTATTGATGTCCGTCGCCGGTGATGCCATGGCCGTTCCGGCGATGTCGAGATGCGCCCAGGGCACGTCGGGCTTGACGAAACGCTGCAGGAACTGCGCAGCGGTGATGGAGCCGGCATCGCGCCCGCCGATGTTCTTCATGTCGGCGACCTTCGAATTCAGCATCTTGTCGTATTTCGCGTCCAGCGGCAGCCGCCAGACCTTATCGCCGCTCTCTCGCCCCGATGCGGTGAGCTGCTCGGAAAGCGCGTCGTCATTGGAGAACATTCCGGCATGCTCCTTGCCAAGCGCAATGATGATCGCGCCGGTCAAAGTGGCAAGCGTAACCATGGCTTTCGGGTCGAAATTCTCCTGCGCATACCACATCACGTCGGCAAGCACGAGGCGGCCTTCCGCGTCGGTATTCAGCACTTCCACGGTCTGCCCCGAAAGCGTGGTGATGATATCGCCGGGCCGCTGTGCCGTGCCGCTCGGCATGTTCTCGGTGAGGCCGATCAGCCCGACCACGTTGACCGGCGCCTTGCGCTTTGCCAGCGCCAGCATCGCCCCGGTGACGGCCGCCGCCCCGCCCATGTCGCCCTTCATATCCTCCATACCCGCTGCCGGCTTGATGGAGATGCCGCCGGTGTCGAAGCACACGCCTTTGCCGATCAGCGCCAGCGGCTTGGCGGCGGGCTCGGGACCGCCGTTCCAGCGCATGATGGCGACGCAGCTTGCACGGGCGCTGCCCTGCCCCACGGCGAGAATCGCATTCATGCCGATGGCGGCGAGCTGGTTCTGATCCAGGATCTCGACTTCGAGGCCCGCGCTGGCCAGCGCCTGCACCCGGCGCGCGAATTCCTCGGGATAAAGGATGTTTGGCGGCTCGTTTACGAGATCGCGCGCCAGCGTGACGCCCTCGCCGACGGCCCTGAACGCAGCGAACTCGGCCGCGGCGTCCTGGGGCTGATGGCAAAGGATTCGCACGGAATTTATACTACTCGGATCTTCGTCCTCGTCTTCTTTTACTTTCTTTTTCTTCTTATATTTCTTGAACTCGTAGCCGCGAAGCATCATGCCCAGGGCAATCAGCGCCACGCTTCGGGGCGCTACGGGCCTGCCCTCCCCTATCTCGATCAGCAGGTCGGCCGAGGCGGCGCGGGCCGCGGTCAGACGCGCCATGATCCGCCCGCCCAGATTGACCCAATCGGTCTCGGCATATTTGTCGGTGGAGCCGGTCCCCAAAATCAGCAGCCGGTCTACGTCGATACCGCCAGGCGCAATAATGTCCAGAAACGCTTTTTTGCCGCCGTTGAACTTCGCCACCCGCGCCGCGCGCGTGATTTGTCCCCCGGAGCGTTCATCAAGCATTCTCAATGCGGTTGGGAATGCCTCGGCCGATTCGCTAAGACCGACGCGCAGGCGCTCGCGCGCATCCTTTACGGCGCCAAAAGTGATTTCAGTTGGTTTTGTCATAATCTCTGGCCTTGTCGCAGCGTAATGCCGACGCATTCACTCACTCATGCATCGGCGCCCTGGCTTGTTTGTCTCTGCATCAATTCTATCGGACTCCGGCTTGTCGCCTTCGTTCAGATGGATGCACTCACACTCCCGGGCCGGGCGTTATGGGTCTGCGACGCAATCGGATGAAAGAGCTAGTTTGATTGGGTTTGTTACTGTACACAAGCCGCACCGCAATGCAACATCAAGCACTTCACAGCCGAAAATCCGCCATCTTACCGTGAGACTTCAAGAGGCCGCTTCCGCCTCATGGCAAGACCCCTTTATGGACATCATCGGCCGATACATCTTCCGTCAAACCGCAAGCGCATTGGCGATGATTCTCATCACGCTGACGCTGATCGTCTGGATGACGACGGCGTTGCGCCAGATCTCCCTGGTCACCGATCAGGGCCAGAGCCTGATGATCTTTCTGAAAATCACATTGCTCGCCATGCCGAATCTGATTGCGATCGTCGCGCCGGTGGCGCTGCTGATCTCGGCGCTGCATTCGCTGAACAGGCTGAGCGGCGATAGCGAACTGATCGTGCTGTCGGCTTCGGGATCGACCGTGTGGCGGGTGATGAAGCCCTATCTGCTGCTGGCGCTGCTGGTCGCCGCCTTCACGGCCTACGCCAACGCCCATCTCGCGCCGCAATCCATGCGCGTCTTGCGCGAATATGCGATCAAAGTGCGAACCGACCTGATTGCCCAGGTGCTGCAGCCCGGCAAATTCAACTCGCCCGAGTCGGGCCTGACCATCCACATCGCCGAACGGGCGGCGAACGGCGATCTGCTTGGCCTGATGATTCATGACGAGCGCGACCCGACCCAGATCATGACCTACCTTTCCGAGCAGGGCCGGATCATGAAACAAGAGGACGGGCGCGCGCTGCTGATCATGCGCAACGGCCATATCCAACGCCAGAACGGCAAGTCCAAAGCGGTTCAGATCGTCGTATTCGACAGCTATCTTTTCGATATCAGCCAGTTCGGCCCGAAGGAAGGGCCGCGCGATTTCAAGCCCCGCGAGCGCTTCCTCGGTGAGTTGCTTAACCCCGACGTTAACGACGCGTATTACAAGCAAAATACAGGCAAGTTCCGCTCCGAACTGCACGACAGACTATCCAATCCCCTCTATCCCATCCTTTTCGTGCTCATCGTGGGAGTGCATCTGGGCTATCCGCGCACGACGCGCGAGGGCCGGATGCAGAGCCTCGTCACGGCGTTCGCGGTCGCAGCCGGTTTGCGCGTCATCGGTCTTGCGGGCGTCAACATGCTGACGAAGAGCCCAAGCGGTGCCTGGATCGTGTGGGGCATTCCATTGGTGGGGATTGCGGTGACGCTCGCGATGATCCATTACCAGATCAGGCCGCTGTCGCCGCCGAAATTTTCGCTGAATTTCTGGGTCCGCCCTAAAGCGGCCAGTTCGGTGAATTAGGTTGGCGCCGGCATGGGTCGGTGACGAGACAAAATGGCATGAGCGCAGTCAATACTCTGGGCCGATATTTTGGGGTCAGGCTTTTTACCATGATCGTCGTGGTTTACGGCGTCTGCATCATGCTCGTATTCTTCATCGACTTCGTCGAAATGATGCGCGAGGCGGCCAAGGTCGACATTTCCGCGGCGCAGGTGGTGTTCCTGACGCTGCTCCGGCTGCCCGCTTTTGCCGAGCTGATTCTGCCGTTTGCGGTCCTGATCGGCTCGATCGGTGCGTTCCTCATGTTGAGCCGCAGCTCGGAGCTGGTGATCGTGCGCGCCTCCGGCCTTTCGGTCTGGCAGTTCCTGACGCCTGCGATACTTGTCGGCCTGCTGATCGGAATATTTTCGGTCGGCGTCTACAATCCGCTGGCGGCGCAGGCCAAGCTGGCCGCAGACCAGATGTTCGCCGATACTTTTGCCGCGAAGGGGACCGGCCAGAACAAGACCAACACCTCCACCTGGATTCGCCAGGACGGGCCCGATGGGCAATCGATTCTGTTCGCGCGGGCCGCCGCAAACCGCGGCACGAAGCTGGGCGGGTTAACGCTGTTGCAATTTGATCTCAACAAAAAATTTATTGAGAGAATCGAGGCAGATAAGGCGAATTTGCGACAGGGTTATTGGGAGCTGGAGAATGCGAATGTGTCCAGTTCTGGAGCACTCCCGCAATTCTACAATAGGTATCTCGTAAGCACATTTCTAGACTTCAACCAAGTAACCGAGAGCGTCGACGCGGTTGAAAGCGTATCTTTTTGGGATCTTCCTGATTTTATAGACTTTGCCGGCAAAGCTGGCTTGTCGACAATTGCGTATAAGCTTCAGTATCAGCAACTTCTGGCGCGTCCGTTTTTGATGATTGCCATGGTGCTTTTGGCCGCGACTTGCGCGCTCAAACCCTTTCGTTTCGGTAAGATACAGACTATGGTGGTCGCCGGGCTAAGCGGTGGTTTCGGCTTTTTCATTCTCGTTGAGCTATCGCGAAAATTGGGCATGTCCGGCTACATAACCGCGGGGGTGGCGGCTTGGGCGCCAATTGCCATCGGCAGTTTATTGGCATTGACGATCTTGCTGCATCAGGAGGACGGCTGACGGATGGAATCTGAGGCTTTGCATGGGGGAAGCAAGCCTTGCTCGGCGCCGACGCCTTTGGTGGCACATCTAATGCGATCAAAGATGCGAGGTGCTGTGTGGCTATCTGCTTGTGCGTTGGCGGCAGTCCTGCTCGCCGGCGCCGGGGCAGCCATGGCCAAGGAAGATTTGCTGAAATCTCAGATCAATAAGAATGCCACCAACCAACCGTTGCTGCTGCAGGCCGACGAGCTCGTCTACGACAAGAAGAACGACCGGATCATCGCCAAGGGCAATGTCGAGGTCTATTACAAGAATTACGCGCTGAACGCCGATAACCTGACCTACGATCAGAAGGCGAACACGCTGGATGCGGTTGGCAATGTCCGCATCAAGGAGCCGGACGGCGCGGTGGTCAACGCCGACCGGATCACGCTGACGGACGATTTCCGCGACGGGTTCATCCAGTCCTTCCGTGCCGTGACCAAGGATGAGGCCCGTATCGCCGCCGCGAACGCTGTCCGCAAGGACGGCAATACGACGGTATTCGAGCGCGGCGTGTTTACGCCGTGCAAGCAGTGCGAGACCGATCCTGACGCTCCGCCGATCTGGCGCATCAAGGCTGGCAAGATCACGCATAAGAAGGACGAAGGTAACGTCTATTTCGAGGACGGCGTTTTCGAGGTGTTCGGCGTGCCGCTCGTCTGGGTGCCCTATTTCTATTATCCGGATCCGACCGTTAAGCGCCGCTCCGGCTTCCTGACACCTGAATACAGCCACTCCAACGATCTCGGCTTTACCGCCGGCGTTCCCTATTACTATTCGCTATCGGCGAGCGCGGACCTGACGGTCACGCCCGTGCGTGACGACGGAAGCGGGAATTCTGCTCAAGGCGGATTGGCGCCAGCGGCTGGCCACTGGCAGCTACCGTATCGCGGCGGCCGGCGTTTTTGACGACGATCCTGACAATCGGCGACCCGCGAGGACACCGAATTTCGCGGCAGCATCGAAACCAAGGGCGAATTCGACCTGGGCAGCTTCTGGAAATGGGGCTGGGACGCCACGCTCGAAAGCGACGACACCTTCCGCCGCTTCTACAAGCTCGACGACGTCTTTGCCACGGACCGGATATCGACCGTCTATCTCGTCGGGCAAAGCGATCGGAACTACTTCTCCGCCAATCTCTATCATTTCGGCGGCTTGACGGCGGATGACGACAACAATACCGATTCCATCGTTCATCCCGCGATCGATTACAATTACATCTTCGCCGACCCGGTGATGGGCGGCGAACTCAGCTATGACATGAGTTTGCTCAGCCTGTCGCGAGAGGACGGCGGCGACGTCAATCGCATCGTCAATCAGCTCAAATGGCGGCGGCAGTTCACCGATCCGATGGGCCAGATCATCACGCCGTTCATGCAGGCGCGCGGCGATCTGTATAAGACGACCAGCTTCACCGATCCGAAACCGACGACATTCCCGAGGACAACACGACAGCGTTCCGCGGCTCCGCGGTCGCGGGCGTCGAATACCGCTATCCCTTCGTGAAGCATACGGCGAGCGCGACCCATATCGTCGAGCCGATCGGCCAGATCATCGCGCGCCCGGATATCCAGGATCAGGGCAATATCCCCAACGAGGATGCGCGCAGCCTGGTTTTCGACGACACGCTGCTGTTCGATATCGACAAATTCTCCGGCTATGACCGGCTCGAAACGGGCACGCGCGCCAATGTCGGCGTCCAGTACTCGCATCGATACGCCGAATGGCTGGAACGCGCGGCTTGTCGCGGGCCAGAGCTACCAGATCGCCGGGGAGAACCCATTCGACGAGGATACCGGGCTTTCCGAAACCAATTCCGACTATGTCGCCGGCCTCTATCTCGATCTGTCGCGCAATCTTCAATTCATTTCGCAAGTTCGCCTGGACGAGAATGATCTCTCGGTGAAGCGGCAGGATTTTCAGCTTACCGGTTCCTATGGTCCGTTCCTCGCTTCAGTCGAATTACGTGAATGCGCAAGCGCAGCCCGCGCTCGGGTTTGACGAGGACCGTGAGGAAGTCGCCGCCGCAGCAGCCATCAAACTGGCCGAGCATTGGACGCTGTTCGGCGACATGCGCTACGATCTCGATACCGATGAAGTCATCCGCAACGCCATCGGCCTGAAATATTCCGACGAGTGCTTCATGCTCTCGGTCAGCTATATCGAGACCAATATCGAGGACGGCGAAATCCAGCCGGACCAGACGGTGCTGGTGCGCTATAATCTCCTGACGCTTGGCGGCAGCGATAGCCGGACCGACTCGATCGGAACTTTCACCGACCTGCCGGTCATCAAATAAGGCGCCGTATCCGACGGGTATTCGGCGTCGGGCGGCGATGCTGGGCATAAAAGTTAACGCCGCTTGAGGCGATGTCACGAATCCGCCTAGCTTCGGGATACATTAAGGGCGGTCGGGACCGAGGTCCCGGCGCTGACCGAATGCTTTAACGCACGGCGGATTTCTAATTCATGACGCTGAAATTGAATACGTGCCATGCTTCATGGCCGCTAAGGCTTGTCCTCGGCGGCCTGCTTCTCATCGCGGGTTTGTCGGGCGCCGGTGCCCAGAGCGTGGTCGTGCTGGTCAATGACGAGCCGATCACCTCATATGACGTTGCGCAGCGCCAGCGCTTTCTCGCGGTGACGTCCGGACTCGGCGACAAGATGCGCGCCAGGCTGCAATCGGACGAAACCAAGGAAGCCTTCCGCGCCTATATCACGGAGCAGCGCCCCAAGTCGAAAGAGGAAGCGCAGGAGCTGCAAAAGAAATTCGTCGCTCAAATCCAGCAGCAGGTGGTGGACAGCTCCAGCGGCGCCCTGCGCAAGGACGCAATCGAACAGCTTATCGACGAGCGACTGATGCTGCAGGCTGCCAAAGAACAAAAGATCATCGTGACCGATACGGAGGTCAATGAGAGCCTCACGCGGATGGCGCAGGGTGGCCAGAATAAGAATACCCTTGAGGAATTTCTTGCCCAGTTCAAAGCAGCAGGGAATCAACCCGACGACATTGAGGGACCGCATCCGCGCTCAGACGGGGTGGCGGGAAGTCGTGCGCCGCGTCTATGGCTCGCGGGTCCGTTCGTCGGTGGCCACCACCACCACAAGTGCCGAAGACTCAGGGGGCGGAAGCGCCGGCACGGTCGTCGACGTCGAGGTCGTGAAATTTGCCACGCCGGCGAACGCCGATCAGAAGGTCGTGGCGCAAGCGTCTGGTCGCCGTCGAGCAGATCCGCAAGCGCTTCTCCACTTGCGCCGCATTGCCCGCCATCGTCAAGCAGGTCAGCGGCGCAACCTTGCAAAGCGTCAAGCAGGCGAAAATCGAGGATTTTCGCGGCGACGTGCGCGCGGCGCTGACCAAGGCCAAGCCCGGCGAAATGACGCCGCCCATCATCTCCGGCGGAGCCATCGAAAGTCACGCGCTCTGCACGAAGAAAGTGTCCGTGGCATCGGGAAAGACGGAGAAGAAATCTGAGGCGAAGGACAAGATCCAGGAAGAATTTCAGCTGTATTCGCGCCGCCATCTGAAAGATGTGAAAGATCGCGCCCTGCTGAAATATCCCAAGAACGGCTGACCATGCCCATCGGCCAGGCCGATCTCAAGCCCATCGCACTGACAGCGGGCGATCCAGCGGGAATCGGTCCGGACATCACGCTGGAGGCCTGGCGGCGGCGGTCGACCGATCGACTCCCGACATTCGTGCTGCTCGGCGATCTCGATCATCTTCGCCGGCGGGCGGAGTTGCTGGGGCTCGAGGCACCGCTCGCGGCTATCGCGGATATTTCCGAGGCTCCCGGTATTTTCGCCGAAGCGCTTCCGGTTCTGCCGATGCCGCTGCCGGCGCCCGTCGGGGCCGGCCATCCCGATGCATCTGCCGCTCCGGCGATCAAGGCCAGCATCGAAGCCGCCGTCGCGTCTCGCCATGAGCGGCAAGGTGCGGGCGGTGGTGACGAACCCGATCGCCAAGCATGTGCTGATCGCTGCCGGGTTCCCGCATCCGGGCCATACCGAATATCTCGGCGCGCTGGCCCGTCGAGCACGGCGCGCAGGCTTCTCCCGTCATGATGCTGTGCGGCCCCGATCTCCGCGTCGTGCCCGTCACCATCCATATTCCGCTCGCCCGCGTGCCGGAGGAACTGACTGCGGAGCGCATCATCGAAACCGTGCGGGTATCCGCCGAAGGGCTGATACGCTGGTTCGGCATCGACCGTCCGCGCTTCGCAGTCACCGGGCTGAACCCTCATGCGGGCGAAGACGGTCTCATGGGCGATGAGGAGCAGACCATCATCGCTCCGGCATTGGCGGCGCTGCGCGGACAGGGATTCGCGGTGACCGGCCCGCATCCGGCCGATGCATTGTTCCATGCCCGCGCGCGGGCGCATTACGACGCCGCAATCGCCATGTATCACGACCAGGCACTCATACCGCTGAAGACGCTGGCTTTCGACGAAGGCGTCAACGTCACGCTTGGCCTGCCCTTCATCCGCACGTCGCCGGATCACGGCACCGCTTTCGATATCGCCGGCACCGGCGAGGCGCGCGCCGACAGCCTGATCGCCTCATTGCGCCTTGCCGCGCGCATGGCCGAAAGCGAACGCACGCCGCCGCAGCGGCGCGAATGATGGAGCGGACGCCCGACAGCTTGCCGCCGCTGCGCGAGGTCATCCGCGAACTCGGCCTTTCGGCGAAAAAGTCGCTCGGCCAGAATTTCATCCTCGATCTCAACCTCACCGGGCGCATTGCGCGCAGCGCCGGACCGCTGGAGGGTCTGACGGTTGCCGAGATCGGCCCCGGCCCAGGCGGTCTCACCCGCGCATTGCTGGCCGAAGGCGCCGCCCGTGTCATCGCGGTGGAGAAGGATGTGCGCTGCCTGCCAGCGCTGGCGGCGATCGCGGCGCACTATCCGGACCGCCTGACGGTGATCGAGGGGGATGCCCTCGATGTGGACTGGCCTTCACTGCTGCCGGCGGGCCAAAAGGCGCGGATTGTCGCCAACCTGCCCTACTCCGTCGCCACTCCGCTGCTCATCAGCTGGCTGAAGGCCGAGCCCTGGCCGCCTTGGTGGGACCGCATGGTGCTGATGTTTCAACGCGAGGTCGCGGAACGGATCGTCGCCCAACCTGGCACGAAATCCTATGGGCGGCTTGCCGTGCTGTCGCAATGGCGCGCCGAGACGCGCATTCTGTTCCACTTGCCGCCGCGCGCCTTTACTCCGCCGCCGAAAGTGGAATCCTCCGTGGTCGAGTTCCGCGCCAGGCCCCTGCCGCTGGATGCGGGCAGCGCGGCCATGCTCGAGCGGGTCACTGCGGCCGCCTTCGGCCAGCGGCGAAAGATGCTGCGGGCCAGTCTCAAAGGGCTTTTGAACGCGGTGCCGCTGCTCGAGGAGCTGGGGATCGCGCCCTCAGAGCGCGCCGAACAGCTCAGCGTCGCCGATTTCTGCCGCCTCTCCGCCCGTCTCGCCGAGCCTCCGGGCGCGGCCCCCCTCGGAAAGCGACGCGCGCCGGATGCGGGCGATGTCGATTCATCGGAAGATTAGAGCATTTTCCAGCAAAGTGGATACGGTTTGCGTCAGAAAATGCGACCAAACAAAGGAGTAGAGCCGTTCCGATTCAAACGGAACGGAAAGGCTCTGACCGTCTGCATGGGTTGCAGTCTTTATGTCGTCCCGGACGCCGCGAAGCGGTGAGCCGGGACCCGATCCCATCGCCGCAACTTCATTGCCGGAATTTTACAATGAATAGGCCCCGGCTCTGGCGGCCGGGGCGACGGAAGATGCAATGCCGCTGATCGCGATTTAAGGTCTGACGCTTTAATGAATCGGACCGAAAAGTGTACGCACTTTTCGGATAAATCTGATGCATAAACAAAGAACTAGAGCGCAGCTCCGCGTTCAGCGGAGCGTCCGGCGCTCTAGGAAGCGCGACCAGTCGCAACCGTCGCTCAGATCTCGCTCATCAATTGCCCTACAAAACCCGCAAGCCCAGGGCGGCGCGAGCGCTTCAGCCGCTCGGCAGCGAGGATGGACCTTAGCGCTGCGAGGCTTTCGCCGCAGATCGCTATTGACGATGACATAGTCATACTCCCGCCAATGCGACATTTCCTCCGAGGCGCCCGCGAGACGACGGGCCACGAACATCGGGCGGATCGGCTGCCCTGGCGCTGAGCCGCTGACTGAGTGCCTCACGCGATGGCGGCAGGATGAACACACGGACCACATCGTCCGGAGCGCTCGCCGAAAGCTGGCGCGCGCCCTGCCAATCGATGTCGAATACGACGTCCTTCCCTGCGCGCAAGGCGGTTTCCACCAGGTTCCTGGGCGTGCCGTAAAGATTGCCGAAAACCTCAGCCCATTCGATGAACTCGCCCGCCTCGCGCCGTGCCTCGAACTCCGGGCGGCCGATGAAATGGTAATGTTCCCCGTCGGCCTCGCCGGGGCGAGGCGGCCGGGTCGTTGCCGAGACGGAAAGGATGCAGGCGTCGCCCTCCTGCGCGAGGAGATGATCGGCCAGGGTCGTTTTCCCCGCGCCGGAGGGCGACGAAATGATGAGCATCAGCCCTCGCCGGAACAGCGGGCCCGCCGCCGGGCTGAATGCTCCGCCCTCACTCGACATTCTGCACCTGCTCGCGCAGCTGATCGATCGCCGCCTTGAGCTTGAGGCCGGCCCGGGTAATTTCCGCCGCGTTGGATTTGGAACAGAGCGTATTCGCTTCGCGCTGGAACTCCTGCGCGAGGAATTCCAGCTTGCGCCCGACCGGCGCGTCCTCTTCGATGAGCTCGCGCGCGGCAGCGATATGGGCATAGAGGCGCTTCAGCTCCTCCTCGATATCCGCCTTTGTCGCGATCAGCACCGCTTCCTGATAGAGCCGCTGCTCGTCGAACTGCGTGGTCTCGCTGAGCAGCCGCTGTAATTGCTGGCGCAGCCGCGCCGCGATCGCCTCCGGTGCGCGCTCGGGCGCCTGTTCCGCACTCCTGGTCAGCGCCTCGATCTCCTCCAGCTTCTCCGCGAGAATGCCGCGAAGCCGTGCGCCTTCCGCGTGCCGGGTAGCGAGAACGCCGTCCAGCGCCACCTGGAAGGTTTTCAGCAAAGCGTCGGTCAGCGGCCCGCGCGCCTGCTCGCCCGGCTGCGGCTCGAGCCGTTTCGATGACGCCTTTCATGGTCAAGAGCGCGCTGAGAGGCAAATCCTCGGACCGGCCGGTGATCTTTCTGGCCCGCGCCGCCAGCGAACTCAGCTTCAGCAGCGCATCTTCATTCAGTCTGACATCGGTGCCCTGGGGAGGCGCTTTGAGCGCCAGCGCAACTGCGCAGCTCCCCCGCGCGATGGATTTGGCGATCACGTCGCGCAGCAGCAGCTCGAACTCCTCAAAGCCTTGCGGAAGCCGCAGCCGCACGTCGAGGCCGCGATTATTGACGGTCCGCACTTCCCAGCTCCAGGCGGCATCTCCCTCCTGTCCGCCGGAGCGGCCGAAGCCCGTCATACTTTTCAGCGGCATGGAAACACCAGCTCTTTCCTTGTGGCCGTCGATCGAAACGCCAGATCTCTGGCCGAATTGTCGCGCCAAGGTTAAACCAGAGAGCGTGATTCCCGAATAGAGGATTTGCCGCGAGGCATTCGTCGGGGCGAGAGGAGACAAGGCTTGGGCGACAATAGCGAACCCGTACGGGCACGCAAGCCGGGCCGGCTCGGCCAGCAGGGAGCTCTCGACAGGATCTCCGTTCGCGGGCTCGTCGTCCCTTGCTTCATCGGCGCGTTCGAGGAAGAAAAGGCCAGCAAGCAGCGCGTGCGGTTCAACGTCGAAGTATCGATATATC
Organism: uncultured Alphaproteobacteria bacterium; assembly: GCA_963731855.1. Classification (GTDB taxonomy): domain Bacteria; phylum Pseudomonadota; class Alphaproteobacteria; order Rhizobiales; family Rhodomicrobiaceae; genus R-RK-3. The sequence continues at coordinate 225,743 of CAVSXH010000018.1, forward strand.
CGTCCCAGCATCGCGGCAGCGACGATGTGAGCCATGTCGTCAGCTATGATCTGATCGTCGAGGCCATTCATTCGGTGATCGGCGAAGGGCACATCAATCTGCTCGAAACGCTCGCCGAGCGGGTCGCTGCGCGCTGCCTCGCGCATCGGCGGGCGGCGAAGGTGCAAATTCTGGTGGAAAAGCTTGACCGGCTGGAAGGCGCCAGCCTGGGCGTCGAGATCGAGCGCTTCAAATCCGTGGAGAAGCCGTGATGCCAAAAAAATCGGCCGAGAAGGTTTATACGCCCGAAGAGATCACTACGCGGCTTGCCGCGAGCCTGCCGGATTGGACATTCGCGGACGGGCACATTCGCCGAAAATACAAGACCGCGAACTGGCCCGAAACGCTGATGCTGATCAACGCCGTCGGCTTCCTGGCCGAAACCGCATGGCATCATCCCGAACTCAGCGCGTCCTATGGCTGGGCCGAATTCTCGCTGATGACGCATTCGGCGGGCGGCGTGACGGACAAGGATTTCGAGCTGGCGCGCAAGATCGAGGACATGGCCGGCTGGCGGCCGGGCAGCGAGGGCGGCGCGCTGGAGGGAAAGCCGAAGGCATGAGGCGGCGCTCTCGCCCGCGACGGCATCAAGGCGGCTCGCCCGCCGCGACGGCAGAGAAGCGTGGATCAAGACTTGGCGGCGCTTGAGGAGAGCAGCGGAGGCTGGAGCCGGAAGCGGCTTGCAAATATCTGCATATGCAGCTAATATCGCCGGATGTCTGAGAATGGCGAAGTTAAACGACCGGATTTATCGGGCTGCACCTGCCTGCGGCTGCGCAAAGCCTCGCGCCGCGTGTCGCAGATCTATGACCATTATCTCCAGCCTCACGGGCTGACGATTACGCAATACGGGCTGCTCGCGCATCTGAGCAGGCTCGACGGCATAAGCATCGGCGCGCTGGCGGAAAAGCTCATCATGGACCCCACGACGCTGACGCGCAATTTGCGCCCGCTGGAGCGGCACGATTTCATTCGCCTGGCCGCCGATCCGCGCGACCGGCGGTCGCGGCGCCTGCATCTCACCGAACAAGGCCGTGCGGCTTTGATCGAAGCCCGGCCGGCCTGGAGTCGAGGCGCAACGCCATATCGAGGCAGCGCTCGGGCCATCCGAAGCGCCGGTATTGCACGCCGCTCTGGACCATATGCTGGAGCGTCTTGCGTCATGAGCGCCGGCGTCACGCCTCATATCTGCATATACAGCAAAAGTCCTTAGCGAGGAACCAATGCAGCCGTCAACCACGCGTGCCGCCCTGCCCTTCTGGCTGCTGATCGTCATCATCGGCATCATTGTCGGTGTTTCCATGGGGCGGGCGCAGTCCATGGGCCTCTATCTCAAGCCCGTCACCGCCGCCCTCAATATCGGCCGCGAACCTTTCGGCCTGTCGATGGCGCTCTCTCAGCTCTCTGATGGGCGTCGGTGCGCCGCTTTCAGGGGGGCTGATCGACAAGTTCGGTGCGGGCCGTATCGTCGTCGCCTGCCTGCTCACCACGATCGCGGGGCTCTGGGCTGATGTACGCCGCCACTTCGGCCAACATGCTCGATCGCCAGCGGCGTGCTGATGGGCATCGGCGTTTCCGGCACGGGCGTCACCTCGCTGGTGGGCACCATCGGGCGGCTGGCGCCGCCGGAGAAGCGGCTCAGCGCCATCGCCTCGATCGGCATGGCGGCGGGCATCGGCGGTTTCGTCGCACTGCCGGTCATGCATCTGCTGATCGAAAATGCCGGCTGGCAGGGCAGCCTGCTATGGCTGATGGCGATCATCGCGCTGCTCATTCCGCTTGCCTGGCCGATCGGCGCGAAGCCCGCGCCGCCGGCGGACGGCGTCCGCATCCAAAGCGTGACCGAAGCGCTCGGCGAGGCGATGCGCCATCCGCAGCTATTGGCTGCTGACCGCGGGTTTTTTCGTCTGCGGCTTCCATGTCGCGTTCATCATGGTGCATCTGCCGGCCTTCACCGTCGATCAGGGGCTGCCGACCTGGGTCGGCCCTTACGCGCTGTCGGCCGTCGGCATCGCCAATATCATCGGCACCTATCTGGCCGGCCAGTCGGGCAGATATATCGACAAGCGCAAGGCGCTGAGCCTGATCTATTTCGGCCGCGCCATGCTGTTTTTCGGCTTCCTGCTTCTGCCGATCACGCCTGCCACGGTAATCATCACCTGCGCGCTGCTGGGGCTTTTGTGGCTCGCCACCATCCCGCTGACCAGCGGTCTCGTTGCGACCTTCTTCGGCACCACCTGGATGTCGATGCTGTTCGGCATCGTCTTCCTGTCACATCAGATCGGCGCGTTCCTCGGCGTGTGGCTGGGCGGGCGGATCTTCGACATGACCCAATCCTACGACCTGATGTGGTGGATCTCCATAGGGCTCGGCCTGCTCGCCGCGCTCATCAACCTGCCGATCAGCGAAAGTCCGGTCGCGCGCTTGCGGCCTGCCGCCGAAACCGTCAAAGCCTGAGGATCGCCGGATGACCGCCGAAGCTTTCATGAAGCTCCAAGCCGCAAGGTCCTTGCCGCTCAATCCCCTGCTGTCGGCGCCGATCCTGCCGACGCTCATCCGGCTCGCCACGCCGAACATGATTTCGATGCTGGCGATCTCCATGGTCGCTGTTGCCGAGACCGCTTATGTCGGCCTGCTCGGCGTGCCGGCCCTCGCCGCCATGGCGATGGTGTTTCCGATGGCGATGATGCAGCAGATGCTGTCGGCGGGCGCCATGGGCGGCGGCGTCTCGTCGGCGATCAGCCGCGCATCGGCGCTGGCGACGATCTGCGGGCGCAGGCGCTGGCGCTGCATGCCTTGATTATCGGCGCCAGCGCGGCGCTGGTATTCAGTATCGTCTTTCTCGGTTTCGGCAGGCAAATATATAGCGGGCTCGGCGGACGCGGTCCCGTATTGGAAGAGGCGCTGATTTATTCGAACACGCTGTTCGTCGGCGTCGCGGGCATCTGGCTCACCAACACGCTCGCCTCCGTGCTGCGCGGCTCGGGCAATATGAAAGTCCCGGCAATCATTCTGCTCAGCGTCGCGTTGCTGCAAACCCTGATCAGCGGCGGGCTGGGGCTTGGCCTTGCCGGGCTGCCCCGTCTCGGCATGCTCGGTATCGCCCTCGGCCAGGTGATCGCCTTCGCGACTGGCACGCTCGTGCTGGTGGCGTTCCTGCGCTCGCGGCATTCGCGGGTGCGGCTCGTATTTTCCACCAGCTTGCTGCGCGGCGAGATGTTCTGGGACATTCTGAAAGTCGGCGCGATCGCCTGCCTGTCGCCGCTGCAATCGGTGCTGACGGTGCTGATCCTCACAGGTCTCATTGCCCGGTTCGGCACGAATGCGCTGGCGGGCTACGGCATCGGGGTGCGGCTCGAGTTTTTGCTCATCCCGATCACCTTCGCCATCGGGATTGCCTGCGTGCCGCTGGTCGGCATGGCGATCGGCGCGGGCGATGTCGAACGCGCCCGCCGGATCGCCTGGACCGGCGGCGCGATGGCGGCGCTGATCATGGGCGCGATCGGCTTCGTTGCCGCGGCGATGCCGTGGCTCTGGGCGAATATTTTCACCAGCGATCCCGGCGTGCTGGCGTCCGCCTATTCCTATCTGGGCTGGGCTGGTCCGGCCTACGGCTTCTTCGGGCTGGGCCTGTGCCTGTATTTCGCGTCACAAGGCGCCGGCAAAGTGCTGGGGCCGGTGCTTGCAGGCACCGCCAGGCTGCTCGTCGTGGCGGTGGGCGGATGGTGGCTGGCCAGACATGGTACGGCGGAATGGTCGATCTTCGCGCTGATTGGGAGCGCCATGATCGTTTTCGGCCTGCTGACGGCGGCGGCTATCTACTTCGTTCCCTGGGGCAAGGCGGTTCCTGCGGCGTCGCCGAAGCCCGCAACGCTATAGCGGGCGATAGATCCAGGGCAAGCCGATCAGCGGATGATTGAGCCAGTTCCACCACGCATGATTGGCGAATTGCGCCACATAGAGCTGCGCGATGAATGCAGCCCAGATCGCCGTCAGCAGCAATCCGGCGACAAGCCCGCCCAATCGGCCACGCTTGGGTGAAGTGGGCCGGGTGCTGTTCGGGCCGAACTCCGCGGCAATGCCATTGCAGAAGCTTGTCCTGGCCGATGCAAGCGACAGCGCGGCTCGCGCATAGCAGCGCGATTGCGCCCGCCGCAAGACAATGAGCGCCAGGACGAGATAGATGGTCGGCAGCACGTGCCACTGGGTGGCGACCGCCTGGATGATCTCGGCTGGCATTTCGGCGAAACCCGGCCGCCAGGTCTCGATGAAGGCCGGCAGGATTTGCGCACCCGCGACCGGCAACGCCGCAATGAAGGTGAGCAGCGCGAGGCCGAGATTGCGCCATCGCTGGGCGCGGATCAGCGCCCGCACCGTCGGCAGGTCGAACATTGCGGATATGCGCCGTTCCGCCGCCAGATGGGCGGTCGCCATCGGCAAATGCTGAAGCACGAACAGCGCGGCGAGGATGCCGAGCAGCGCGAGCGCGGGTCCGGCCCACGCCTGCTCATAGCCTTTGTTGAACGAATTCTCCCACCCGGCCCACCAGGAGAGCAAAAGCAGCACCGTAAATGGCAGCGTCGCGAGGGCGAGCGCCAGCGCCGACACCGCAGCCAGCTTGACCGTTTCGGCCAGCCCGGCAAACCATCGGCCGAGCCGGCTGGATCTCGGCTGCGAGGCGCGCAACCATCCGGTCCACGGTGCGAGCGCCGCCAAAGCCGGGCGTGAGGCGAGCAGCGCCCGCGCTTGGGAACGGCTCACCCGCCGCAACTCGCGGATTGAGGCAATGGCCGTTTCCCGCCGCATCAGCCGCATCAGCCAGCCGAGCACCAACAGCGCGCCCAGCGGATTGAGGCTGAGGACGATCGCGATTGCGGTGCTGAGCGGAATGCTGAGCCAACTCAGACGGCGAGGCGCGGCGGTGCTTACGGGAATCGCCGTGACCATCGCCCCGGCGTTCACGCCAAGATCTCCGACAGCACCCGGCCCTCGGCATCCGCTTTGAAACCCATGATCGCGCCGATGGTGGCGGCAAGGCTCGTCTGATCCACGGGCTTGTCCAGGACGCGGCCCTTATCGATCCCCGGCCCCCAGACAAGGGCGAAGATCTCGTGCGCCGAGCGGGAATTGAAATGATGCTGGAACGGCACCGACATCAGCGGATTGGCGTCGCGGCCGCAATCGGGAACAATGACGAACACCGTGCGGTCACGATATTCCGGATCGGCCTCGACGGCGGTGGTAAGCTGCTGGAGCCCCTGGTCGATAACCGAAATGGCGCGCGTATAATGCGAGGGGTTTCCCCAATGCACATAGTCGGGGTCTTGATAGTTGATCATCATCAGGCGCGGCTTCAGATCCTTCAGCGCCCAAATGGCGAGCTGGGTCAGCAGCCGGTCGCCGCGCGGGAAACGGAAGGGATCATCGCCATGATGGGCGCGCCAAAGGTCCCAGAAGCGTTCCATCGCGGGTGATTGCTTCTCCGCCGTGCCGCGATAGTCGCGCGACTGCAGCTCGGCATAGTCCTTTCTCGCTTTGGCGAGCTCCGCGTCGGTACCCTTCCCTTCCCGGAGGATGCGCGCGAAGCGGTGCAGCTTGTAGCGATAGAGCCCGAGCACTTCGGAGCGGTAGGCGATGCCGTAATGGCCATGACCGCCATAGGTGAGATATTCCTCTTGCGGCCGGTCCTCGCCGTTCACCAGGAGCGCCTGCTGCGAGGGGATATCGAAGCTCTTGCGCAGATATTCGAACAAGGTCGGCTGGCTCGGCTCCAAGAGCGGCGCGAGACCGCGCGCGCCGACCTTCTCATAGGATTTATAGCGCCCGGTCAGCAGATTGAGCGTGCCTTCTGCATGGCTGGTGTCGACGCCTTTCAGTTCGGCGATGGTGAGATTCGGGATCAGCACACCGCGCTTGGCGAGCACATTGAGCAGGAATGGCGCGAAGGAGGTTTTCGGCTCGATGGTCTCGGCGCGGCGGACCCCGCCACCGAACCGCACCAGGATGACGTTCGGCCCGCGATAGCTGGCCGCTTGAGCCGCGTCCGGAAGGATTGATGCAAGCGCACCGCCCGTGATCGAGCCTGCGAGAGCGGCATTGAACTGGCGGCGGGAAATCGGCATGGCGCTGTACCCTGTTGGGTAGCATTTCAAGCGAATACGGCCGGTGGACCTCAAATCCGGCGCGGGTCAGGCCGGGAGGCGTGCATAGATGTCGCCGGAATTGGCGCTGTGCGGCAGCCCGGCGACGAACTCTGTCATATGCGCCCCTGTCACCAGATCCGCGAACTCGAGACTTTGGCTCTCGCCGAGCGCCACGTTGAACCGATAATCGCCAAGCTCCGCGAGCCGCTTGAGGCACCCTTGCGCAATTTCGCGCTGAATCGTGGTGAATTCGAAGGACAGTGCCGGGATCGGGCGGCTCAGTCCTTTCAGAACTGCCAGCTCGAACCCCTCGACGTCGATTTTCGCGAAGGCGGGCGCGCCATGCTGCTCGATCAGCTCATCCAGCGTGACCGCAGGGACCGAGATCGTCTCCTCCCAATGCTGGCCCTCCCAGCCTTCCGCTCCGCGCGAGGCGTCGATAAACAGCTGGGATGCCGTCGACACCGTCGGATTGGCGATATTGACATGGAGCGGCACCGTGCCGGCAGCCTCGCTCGCGGCGGCCTGGATCAGCGTCACGCGGCGATCCCAGCCGTAGCGCAGCTTCAGCCAGCGGAAGGCGGCCGGCTGCGGCTCCAGGGCGACGACGGTCGCACCGAGCGCGCGGAACGCGCCGATCCGGTCGCCGACATGGGCGCCGATGTCGAAGACGAGGTCGCCAGGGCGCATGAACTGGCCGTAAAGGCCGATCATCCGCTGCCGTCTGCCCCGGCTGCCGTGATAAATGCGGAGCGAGCGGGCAATGCCCGCCGCCTCGCGCAGGGACCGCCGCAAACGCTCGATGGAACGCGGCGCGGCGATCATCGCTAGCTGCTCATGGCCGGGGCGAACTGGCCGGAAGGCCCGGCGGGGCTGTCGGGATCGCCTTGCTGGATGTCAGGATCGGTGAAACCGCGCAGATCCCTCGGCACCACCCGCTCCTCGGGGATGCCGCAAAGACCCATCCGCGCCATGAACTCGCCGACACGCGGCGATGCGGTGAGCACGGCGAACGGCACTGCCAGGATTAGGCCAGAAAGCAAGGGCGCCGCCCAGTACAGCACGCCGGGCGCCTTCCAGCTCAGCAGCGCGAAAATCGCCGCGCCGAACAGCGTCTGCGGCCACAGGCCTTTCAGCGCGGTGATCCAGCTCAGCCGGTGCACGTCGCGCTGCTGGCCGCTCCAGATGACGCTGCGCCCGAACGGCAGGCTGAGCATGAAGATGCTGAGGCGCACGGCTGCGATCGGTGAAAGCATGATCGAGAACGTGATTTCGGTCAGGCTGCTCGCCAGGAAACGCAAGGGGCCGCCATAACGCGCCATAGCTCCAGGCGTGAACACGACGTCGAGCATCCCCATCAGCTTGGGCATCATGGTGATGATGAAGGAGGCAGCGAACAGCCAGATACCAAGGCTGATCTCGATTGGGCCGGTTTCCGGATCGAACACTTTCAGCGCGGACAGAACGATCATCACCGTCCAGGCCAGCGCGGCCAGGTACATGAAAATCCCCATGCCGATCTGGAACCGGCTCAGAGGCAAGAGCCCCGGCAGACCGCCGACAAGACGCCAATATTGCATATTGCCCTGGCACCAGCGCAGGTCGCGCTTGGTGAATTCCAGGATTGAGGGCGGATTGTCTTCCCAGCTCTCCGCCTCGACCGGCAGGACGCGCACTTCATAGCCGGCGGCGCGCATCAACGTCGCCTCGATCTGGTCATGGCTCAATATGTGGCCGCCGAGCGGGGCCTTGCCGGGCAATACCGGCAATGCGCAGGACCGCGCGAACGGGGCGACCCGCACCACGGCGTTATGCCCCCAATAGGGACCGCAATCGCCGTTCCACCATGCATTGCCCATCGTGTAGGAGCGCATGCCATGCCGCATGCCGAACTGGAAGGCGCGGGCAAAGGCGCTTTGCGAGGGTGCGCCGGTGACGAGGCTCTGTAGAATGCCGAGGCGCGGATGGGCCTGCATCAACCGCACCAGCTTGACGATTTCGGCGCCCGACATCAGGCTGTCGGCGTCCAGCGGCAGCATCAGGTCGTATGCGTCGCCCCACCTTGCCAGGAAGTCGCGAACATTGCCGGCCTTGTAGCCGTCATTTCTCTCGCGGCGGCGATAGGCGGTGCGGCTCCTGTCGGCGAATTCGGCCTGCCATGCGTCGAGCAGCCTTTCCTCCTCGGCCACCACCTCGGCAATATCGCTGTCGCTGAGAATGAAGAAGTCGAAATGCTTGTCCTCGCCCGTGCGCTCCAGGCTTTCGCGTACGACGCGCAGCCGAGCGAAGGCGCGGGCCGGATCTTCATTGCGCAGCGTCATCAGGATGGCCGTGCGCAGGGCGAGCGGTCCCTTTGCCGGGTGATGCGCGAAAGGCGCCACTTGCGCGAGCGGGTCTTTGACGAAATGCAGCAGCCAGAAGCCGATCAGCGCATTCCAGAATCCCATGATCGTCCAGGGTGCCGAAACGATGAATGCCGCGAAAATGCCGATGTCGAGGGCGGTCCAGCCATTGCCGCCCATCACTCTGGCGAGCACGTAAAGCTGACATGCGATGGTGCTCAGCGTCAAAAGCGCCATAATCGCGCGCCGGCGGAACAGGACCGATTTTTCCTGAAATCCGGCAGGCGTAAAGCGCGTATCTCTTGCGTGAAGGTCGAGACGCAAGGGCGTTTGGTCGTTCATTATTTCTGTTTCCCCCGAGACATGAGGTGAGGCGATAGGGTCGATAACAGTTGAGGCTGTGGTATAATTCGTTCACGAGATTTGGAGGGACGATGGACGTTGATCCGCCTCACCGGAGGGCAGACCGCGCGCGTGCGCTTTTTTATGAGGCTCCTTCATCTGCGAATATCAGGACTGTGGAGATTCCTCTATTAACGGAAGATGACGGGGCTGAGGCCGACGTGCGGATCCGTACTTTATTTTCGGGTCTGAGCCGGGGCACGGAACGGCTGGTTTTTGAAGGACGTTTGCCGGAATCCGAATGGCTGCGCATGCGCGCGCCGCACCAAGCAGGGGATTTCCCGTTCCCGGTGAAGTACGGCTATGCGGCTGTGGGCGTTGCGGAAGCGGGGCCATCTGCGTTAATTGGCCGCAACTGCTTCGCACTGTTCCCGCACCAGTCCTGTTTCGTGCTCCCGGCCGCCTCGGTCGTGCCGCTGCCGGACGGTGTGGCCGCGCGCCGGGCCGTGCTCGCCGCCAATATGGAGACGGCGCTGAACGCGATCTGGGACAGCGGAGCTTTGCCCGGGCAGACTATCGCGGTGATCGGGGCCGGTCTCCTTGGCTGCCTGATCGGTTTTCTCGCTGGGCGGCTACCTGGAAGCAAGGTCACGCTGATTGACGTGCTTGCGGAGCGCGCCGGCGTCGCGGAACGGCTGGGGCTGGGCTTCAGCATGCCGGACGGAGCGCCGGGCGGGGCCGAGATCATCTTTCACACCAGCGCCTCCGAGGCGGGCCTGCGGCTCGCGCTGGAGATCGCCGCCTTCGAAGCCCGCATTGTCGAGGCGAGTTGGTTCGGCGACCGGCAGGTGACGCTCCCCCTGGGCGGCAGCTTCCATAGCCAGCGGCTGCAGCTCATCTCGACGCAGGTCGGCAGCGTCGCCCCGGCCATGCGCGCCCGCCTGACGCATCGCCAGCGCCTTGAAACCGCGCTTGGCTTGCTTGATGATGCGCGCCTCGACGCGCTGATTACGGATGAAGTCGCATTCGAAGACCTGCCCGCTGCCCTGCCCCGTCTGCTGGCGGCGGACGCGGAGGGAATCGCGACGGCCATCCGCTATTGACCAACGGCTAGGAGACAGCTTTGTACGCACTCGAAGTCCGCGACCACATCATGATCGCGCACAGCCTGCCGGGCGAATTTTTCGGCCCGGCTCAGGGCCTGCACGGCGCGACATTCATCGTCGATGTCGCGTTTTTCCGCGAGACGCTCGACGCGCATAATGTGGTCGTCGATATTGGGAGGGCCTCGGAAGTGCTCTCGGCGGTGCTGAAGTCGCTGAACTACGCCAATCTGGACGCGGTGCCGGCGCTTGCCGGCAAGCTGACGACCACCGAATTCCTGTGCCGCCACATCTTCGACGAGATGACCGGAGCGATCCGGGCGGGGCGCCTCGGACCGGATGCGGACGGTCTCGCCGCCCTGCGCGTCACGCTGCATGAGAGCCACGTCGCGCGGGCGTGGTTCGAGGGGCCGGTCAGCGCGTGATCAAGGCCCAATTCGCCATTCCCGGCGATATCGGCACGCCGACAGGCGGCTATGTCTATGACCGGCAGGTGATGGCGCTGCTGCCGCGCTTTGGCATCGAGGTCACGCATTTGCCGCTGCCGGGCGGTTTCCCCGCGCCGACTGCCGCCGAGTTGGAGGAGACCGGGCGGCTGCTGGCGGCCGTCGCGGCGGATTGCGTCCTGCTGATCGACGGGCTTGCCTTGGGCGCGCTGCCGGAGGCCTGCCTCGCGCCCGTTGCCGCGCCCATCGTCGCGATGCTGCATCACCCGCTCGGCCTGGAAACCGGGCTCGATCAGGAGACGAGCCGCGCGTTGCTGGATTCGGAGCGGGCAGCGCTGAAATTCGCACGGCGCATCGTCGTCACCAGCCAGACGACCGCCGATACGCTGCGCGAGCTCGGCTTCGCCCCGCCGCCGCCTGTGACCGTCGCGGTGCCGGGGACGGAAGCCGCGCCACGCGCCAAGGGCAGCGACGGACGTATCGAGATTCTCAGCGTTGGCGCCGTCGTGCCGCGCAAGGGGCATGATCTGCTCATCGACGCGCTGGCCGGCCTCACACATCTGGATTGGCACTGCACGATCACCGGCAGCCTCGACCGCGACAGTGCTTTCGCGAACGGCCTCGCTCGGCGGATCGCTGAAGCGGTGCTGGGCGAACGCATTCGGTTCACCGGCCCGCTTAGCCCGCAGGGCATGCAGGACCACTATGCGAGCGCTGATATCTTCGCGCTGCCCTCCCGCTATGAAGGCTACGGCATGGCGTTCGCCGAAGCACTGGCGAGGGGCTTGCCGGTCATCGCGGCAAGAGCGGGCGCGGTGCCGTCAACGGTGCCCGCGAGCGCGAGCATTCTGGTGCCGCCGGACGATGTGACGGCCTTACGAGAGGCGCTTGCCGCCCTGATCGCTGACGGCGGATTGCGTCGGACCCTGTCCGATGGCGCCTGGAAGCACGCTGAGACCCTGCCGCGTTGGACAGACACGGCGAGGATCGTTGCCGATGTGCTGAAAGAGGCCGCCTCGTGAGCGGCTTTTCGCCCGAATGGCTGCGCCTGCGCGAGCCCGCCGACCACCGTGCCCGCGATCGCGGCCTTGTCGAGCAGCTCGCCGCGCATCTGCGGCGACGCGACGGCATCCGGCTCGTCGATCTCGGTTGCGGCACCGGCTCCAATCTGCGGGCGCTCTCCCCTGCCCTGCCCGCCCCTCAGCATTGGCGCCTCGTGGATCACGATCCGGCGTTGCTGAGCGCGGCTCGCGAAGAAATCGCCAGATGGCCGGGCACATCGCCGGAAATCAGCTTCGAAACCGCCGACCTGAGCCGCGATCTGGAACAGGTGCTGGCGCCACAGTATGACGTGGTGACGGCGGCGGCGCTGTTCGATCTCGTGTCGGAAGCCTGGCTCGAGCGGCTCGTCGCGGCCCTGGCGAACCGGGCTTGCGCATTCTACACGGTGCTGATTTACGACGGCATCATGGAATGGGATCCGGTGCATCCGGTCGATGAGCCGATCCGCGCCGCCTTCAATGCCCACCAGCGTACCGACAAGGGCTTCGGACGTGCGGCAGGGCCGGATGCGGGCGCGTTTCTGGTCCGGGCGCTGGAGCGCGCGGGCTTCGACGTCCGAACGGCGTCGAGCCCCTGGATGCTGGGCCTGGACGAGCTGCCGCTCATCCTATCCGCGGCCGAGGGCATTGCCGACGCCGCACGGCAAACCGGCCTTGTCGCCGAAGCCGACATTGCGGATTGGCTCCGGTCGCGCGCCGTCCTGACACGCTGCACCATGGGTCATATGGATCTGCTGGCGTTGCGCTGACCGCCCGGCGCCTGTGCGGGCGTGACGCCGAAACCCTATTGGCCCTGAGGGACCTGCGGCGCGCTCGGGGCTGGCGGGGACGGCGGAATCAGGGGTGAAAGCTTGGGCAGACTGGAGCTATCGCCGGCCGGCGCTTGCTGCGTCTGTCCGTCGCCCTCCAGGATCGAGCGCGGCCCGGACCTGTTGCTGGCCAGGACTGCCAGAAGAATGCTGGTTCCGAAGAATGCCGCAGCCAGAATGGCCGTCACTCTCGTCAGGAGATTCGCCGCGCCGCGGCCGGTCATGAAGCCGCCGCCGCCACTGCCGATGCCAAGCGCACCGCCTTCGGAGCGCTGTATCAGCACGATCGCGACAAGCGCCGCCGCGACCATAATATGCAAGACGAGAATAACTCTGATCATGGGGTCATCTTTGTTGGGATTTGGGGCCGTTTACAGCATTTCGCCGGTCAATACCAGAAATTAGGGCGAAATCGTGGAATTTCCAGGAACGACCGCGACATTGGCCCTCGCCCCTGCTCGGAATGACCTTAACGCGCCGGCGCAACGCGCGCGGGAGCCATCTGGGTGGCGCTGGCATTTGCCGCGCCGAGCGGAGCTTTCGCGGCCTTCTCCGCCGCATCTGACTTGATCTGAGGCGGAACGACCGGCGCCGCCGAGGACTTCACCGGCTGAGCGCCTTTGCGCTCCGGAAGCGGGGGCGAGGCTCCGCCGGCAGCGGCGCCGTCGTCATCGTCGTCGTCTTCGTCCTTTTCCTCGGGCTCGGCCAAGGCGACGATCTTCTCGCAACGGAATTTGATCTGCTCGAACACATCCAGATAACGCTTCACCAGATGGAGGTCGGCGACCGTGAGGCGCTCCTTGGCCCAGCCGGCGCCCTTCTCGACATGCTTATCGATCCCGAGCACGGTGAGCGCCTGGCGCTCGGTCCTGAGGCGCTGGCAGGCCTGTTCGTCGAGTGGGTTGGCCGATGCGGCAAAGGGCGCAAGCAGCAAAACGGCCAGGAAATGCATCGCCGTAAGAGCGGAACCGGACCGCGATTGCGGGCGAACGAGCATGAGAACACCTACGATGTAATGACCGCCGGGCGATAGCACTTACCGCCACGAAGTTAACGCCGCTTTATGCGGATTTTGCGGAACGGGCCGCCACGATGGGCAGAAAATCGTCCGCCAGGAGACTTGCGCCGCCCACGAGAGCGCCATCGACGCCCGCGATTGTCAAGAGTTCAGCGGCATTATTCGGCTTCACCGATCCCCCATAGAGAATACGTGCCCTGTCCGCCACAACCTGCCCCAGCAATCCGGCCAGCTCGACGCGAATGAAATGATGCACTTCGGCGATGTCGGCCGGCGTCGGGGTGAGGCCGGTGCCGATGGCCCAGACGGGTTCATAGGCGATGACGGTGTTCGGCGGGGCAGCGTCCTTGGGCAGCGATCCGCGCAATTGGCGGGCGATGACCGCCAGCGTCAGTCCGAGACGGCGTTCGCCCGCCGTTTCGCCGACACAGACGATCGTCGTCAGGCCCGCGCGGTGAGCCGCCTCGGCCTTCGCCCGCACATCGATATCGCGCTCGCCATGCAGGGCGCGCCGTTCCGAATGGCCGAGGATCACCGTTTTGGCGCCGCTATCGGCAAGCATCGCCGCCGAAACGTCACCGGTGAAGGCGCCGGAATCTTCGGCACGGCAATCCTGGCCGCCGATTTCGATCGGGCTGTCCCGCATCGCTTCGACCGCCTGCGCGATCAAGGTTGCCGGCGGGCAGATGAGAATGTCGGCATGCTCCGCCATCCTGTCCCGGGTCACACCGTCACGAAGTTTCGTCAATTCGATCAGCGAGCTTTTCAGCCCGTTCATTTTCCAGTTGCCGGCAATGAGGGGCCGTATGCTCGTCATTCGATTTCCTCGCCTTTGGGCCTTGACTTTATCGCCGCCGCGTCTTTGATCTAGTCGCAAGTCTGAAGTCTGGCAAGCGAGCGCCGCTATTTCCCCTCAACGGGGACCACGCGCGGCATTATGATTTCTCGATAGCCTCAGTCAATTGGAAGCACATGAGCCATGTTGGACGCCCTCAGAAAAAGCGCTGGAAGCTGGTTCGTCAAAATTCTGCTTGGTATTCTGGTGATCAGCTTCGGCGTCTGGGGCGTCGGCGACATTTTCAGAGGCATGAGCCGGCAGAAGCTGGCCGAGGTCGGCGGGCGCGAGATAACCCCCGCACAATTCCAGCGGACGTATGAAAATCAGATCGCCATGGTGAGCAATCAGCTTGGGCGCAGAGTGAGCAGCTCGGAGGCCCGCAGCTACGGTCTGGGCCAGCGGGTGATCGACAATCTGATCGGCACGACGGCCGTCGACCTCCATGCCGAGCAGCTGCATCTGGGCATCACCGAGGAGGCGGTGGCGGACGCCATCAAGAATGAGCGTTCCTTTCAGGGACCGGACGGCAAGTTCGACACGGGGCGCTTTCAGCAGGTCTTGCGTGAAAATGGCTTGAACGAGCCGCGCTTCGTCGCCCTTCAGCGCGAGGAAATGGTTCGCGGCCAGGTCATCGGCGCGCTGAGCCGCGGCGCGTTCGTGCCGGCGACGCTGCTCGACGCCGCCAATCACTACCGTAATGACGAGCGTGTCCTGAAATATTTCGTGCTGCCGGTGGAAGCGGCAGGAACCATCGAGGCGCCCGACGACACTGCGCTGAAAGCCTATTACGAGGACAACAAGACCAGCTACACCGCGCCCGAATACCGCCAGGTCGGCGTGCTCGCGCTGACGCCGGATGCGATCAAGGATTCCATTTCCGTGACCGATGAGGATGTGAAGGCGTCATTCGAGGCAACCAAGCAGAAATACTCGACGCCGGAGCGCCGCACGATCCAGCAGCTGCTCTTCAAAGATAAGGCCTCGGCCGAGGACGCCCATAAGAAGCTGGTCGAAGGCGCGGATTTCGTCAAGCTCGGGCAGGAACTGGGCCTGAAGGAGAGCGATATCGCGCTCGGCACCTTCGCCAAGGACCAGCTCGCCGATAAGAAGATCGCCGCCGCCGCTTTTGCGCTGGAGAAAGACAAGGTCAGCGAGCCGATCGACAGCTTTTTCCCGGTCATTCTGAAGGTGACGGAGATCACGCCGGGCTCGGAGAAGACCTTCGAAGAGGTGAAGGACCAAGTGCGCGATGCGCTGGCCAAGACCCGCGCCGGCGAGGAAATTTCCAAGATCTACGACAAGATCGAGGATGAGCGCGCCGGCGGCGCCAAAATCGCCGAAGTGGCACAGAAGCTCAATCTGAAATATGCCGCCTATACGATGGACCGGCGCGGCGCGGGCCAGGACGGCAAGCCGCTCGAGGGCATCGCCGCCAATGCGCGATATGATCAAGCTTGCTTTCGAAAGCGACGTCGGCGTTGAAAACAACCCGGTGACGCTGGGCGAAGGTTACGCCTTCATCGAAGTTCAGGAAGTCATCCCCGAGCGGCAGAAGAGTTTTGATGACGTCCGCGAGGACGTGAAGACGGCCTGGATCGCGGATGAAACGCGCAAGCGCGTGCGTCAGAAAGCCGACGAATGGGTCGCCAAGGCAAAAGGCGGCGCCGCCATCGAGGCGATAGCGAAGGAAGCGGGCGCCGAGGTGGTCACCGCGCCACCGGTAAAGCGGGATGGAACGGTGCAGGGCTTGCCGCGCACCGCGGCAGCGCTCGCCTTTTCCCTGGCCAAGGATGATTTCGGCTCGGTGCAGATGCCTGACCGCAAGTCCCAGGCGGTGCTTCAGGTGACGCAGGTCACGCCCGCTCCTCCGCTCGATGAGAAGCAGGCCGAGGACTTACGCGAGGAAATCCGCCGCGGCATGGGTGGTGATATTCTGAGCCAATATGTGGGCGGCCTGCAAAAAGACTATGGCGTCCTGAAGAACAACAGCGCTATATCGGCTCTGATCGGCGAATAACTCTCAACATGCGCGGCGCGTGGCTGATGGTCTCCCGCTGCCGCTTGTCGTCCTCAAGGCACCTCCCCATGCGGCTCTATCCAGAATTCGACGCGTTCGCCGAAACCTATAAGAACGGCGAACCGCAAGCGGTCTGGACGCGGCTTGTCGCCGATCTGGAAACGCCGGTTTCGGCCATGCTGAAGCTTGGCGCCGACAAGCCGATGAGCTTCCTCCTGGAATCCGTCGAGGGCGGCGCGGTGCGCGGCCGCTATTCGGTGCTCGGCTTCGACCCCGACATCATCTGGCGCGCCCGCGGCGACGCGGCTGAAATCAATCGCACGCCGGGCAAGTCGCTCAGCAAATTCATCCCTTGCGAGGGTGGCACGCTCGACGGCGCTGCGCGATCTGCTCGCCGAATCCCGGATGGAGCTGCCAGCCAGCCTGCCGCCGATGGCGCTCGGCGTCTTCGGCTATATGGGCTACGACACGGTGCGGCTGATCGAAAAGCTGCCCGAGCCCAATCCCGACCCGATCGGCATTCCCGACGCGGTGCTGATCCGCCCGACGGTGATGGCGATCTTCGACAATGTGAAGGACGAGATCTTCATCGTCACGCCGGTGCGGCCGGAGAAGCGGGTGACGGCGAAAACCGCCTATGCCCGCGCGGTCGACCGTCTGTCCGCCATCGTCGACGCGCTGGACGGTCCGCTCAGCCATGCGGCCGCCCCGAACGGCGCCAGCCTCGATTTTCCGAAAGCCGTCCTCCAACACCGCGCCGCGGGAATACGAGACGATGGTGAAGAAGGCGAAGGAGTATATCGCGGCGGGCGACGTGTTCCAGGTGGTGCTCAGCCAGCGCTTCTCGGCGCCGTTCGACCTGCCGCCCTTTACGCTCTACCGGGCGCTGCGGCGCGTGAACCCCTCGCCATTCCTCTATTTCCTCAATTTCGGCGATTACGCCATTGCCGGGTCGAGCCCGGAGATCCTGGTGCGGGTGCGCGCCGGCCAGGTCACCATCCGCCCTATCGCGGGCACGCGGCGCCGGGGCGAGACGCCGCAGGAAGACAAATGGCTGTCGGAAGACCTGCTGTCCGACGAGAAGGAGCGCGCCGAGCATCTCATGCTGCTCGACCTCGGGCGCAACGATGTGGGCCGCGTGGCCAAGATCGGCTCCGTCCGCGTGACCGACAGCTTCTTCCTGGAATATTACAGCCAGGTCATGCACATCGTCTCGAATGTCGTCGGCGAATTGTCGGACGAATATGACGCGGTCGACGCGCTGATGGCCGGTTTCCCGGCCGGCACCGTGTCCGGCGCGCCGAAAGTGCGGGCGATGGAGATCATCGACGAGCTGGAGAAGGAAAAGCGCGGCCTTTACGCCGGCTGCGTCGGCTATTTCTCCGCCACATCGGGCGAAATGGACAGCTGCATCGTGCTGCGCACCTCGCTGATCAAGGACGGCATGATGTATGTGCAGGCCGGCGCCGGCATCGTCGCGGACTTCGATCCCGGCGAGCGAACAGCGCGAATGCGAGGTCAAGGCGATGGCGCTGTTCCGCGCGGCGGAAGAGGCGGTGCGGTTTGCCAGCGAGGCGCGGCGGGGGCAGTAGCGGCGGTCTTTGACATCTCTCTGCAACACGCTCTTCGGCAAATATTTCGTAACATTTTTATCTAGTTGGAAAAACGAGCTGGTCGATGTTCTCGGCGGAGAACGCTTGCGAAGCTGTCCAATCAACGCTTTTGATACATCGGGCCATTCTCGTATATCGCCGCCATGGCCACGTGCATAAATGTATTCTTCTCCGAGAGGGTCATAGCCTCTTTGGCGAGTGCAATGACTTCGTCCGCCAACGCTCGACTTGGCTCGATGAACGGCGCCTTCACGACTAAGTTTTCGTCGACATCGATGTAGAAGCCGAGTTGCTTAACATGATCCAAGCGGCGACTTTCAGTAACAATTCTGTACGCGGCGGATTTCTCATATGATCGCCTTGCGATATATTCTAACGCTGCTGTATCGCTAGCAAAATGCGTCATGCACGTTCTGTAAAGGTAGCGCGCAAAATCATTGTCGCGCTCGAAGTCAGAACGTGATTTATCCATTTTTGGCATTTTGCTCGGGTGATCGCAATAGTCCGCGAGAGCAAGGATCATTTCCTTGGCGGTAATGAAACACCCAAGGACTCGTTGCTTATTAAAATGAAAAGACCGTATATCGTTCTTGATATCCCGAAGTCACTATCCCTTCATCCTTCCAGCGAATTAGACAAGCTTTTCCTGCTTCTTCGAGTGACAGGATGGCTAAGCTTATGGCACTTCCATACCGTTCGTTGTTGAATAACAACTCAGCGTCAGAAAGCAATCGTTTGGCATTATCTACAACTATATCGACGGTGGAATTCGTCATGTCGTCCCCATGCCATCAAATCTTGTCGTTTGTCTTCGAGGCCCCGCGCTAAGCCTGGATGGGCACGAACTGGCCTCGCCCGGCGCGTTGCTACTATAATTGGCGCAAAGACGTTTGTTGCTCCGCGCCGAAAATGCCGTCCCATGCTGACCCTGACCCTCTTCCGCCACGCCAAGTCGAGCTGGGCCGATCCCAGCCTCGAGGATTTCGACCGGCCGTTGGCGCGCGCGCGGCGAGGAAGCGGCGCCTCTGATGGGCGCGTTTCTCGCCGAGCGCGGGCTCATCCCCGACCTCGTTCTGTGCTCGGCCTCGCGGCGGACGCGGCAGACGCTCAGCCTTGCCTTCGGGCAGCTGAAATCCCAGCCGGAGACGCAATTTCTCGATGAGGCCTATCACGCGACGGTGCCGGCGCTGCTGGCGATCATTCGCGGCGCGCCCGATGGCCACGCATCACCTCATGCTCATCGGCCACAATCCGGGCCTCCAGGCGCTGGCGCTCGAACTGATCGGCGGCGGCGATCCGGCTGGACGGCGCGGCATCGCGCATAAATTTCCCTCCGCCGCCGTCGCCGTGATGACGTTCGACGCGGCGAATTGGGCGGGAATACGCTCGGGCGGCGGCTATCTCACGATTTTCACCACGCCCAAACAGCTTGGCGGCGGCGCGCAAGAGGACGGCAACTGATTTGGCGCTTTCCACTGGACGTGCCGCTCCAATTTTGCTGATGTCACCGGCAGGGCGGGCGGAGGCGCGTATGATTACCCTCATCGATAATTACGACAGTTTTACTTACAATCTCGTCCATTATCTCGGCGATCTCGGCGTGGCGTGCCGCGTTTACCGCAACGATAAGATCACGGTCGAAGAGCTGCTCGCCGAAGAGCCGAGCGCCATCGTGCTGTCGCCGGGCCCCTGCACGCCGAACGAGGCCGGCATCTGCCTTGAGCTGATCGAAAAGAATGACGGCCGCGTGCCGCTGCTGGGCGTGTGCCTGGGCCTGCAATCCATTGGCCAGGCCTATGGCGGCAAGGTCATCCGCGCGCCCAAGCTGATGCATGGCAAGGTGTCCACCATCTATCATTCCGGCGAGGGCATTTTCCAGGGGCTGCCGTCGGAATTTTCGGCCACGCGCTATCACTCGCTGATCGTGGAAGAAAAGACGATGCCCTCCTCCCTGCGGATCACCGCAAGCACAGCCGACGGCCTTGTCATGGCGGTGCAACATCAGAGCCAGCCGGTGTTCGGCGTGCAGTTCCACCCCGAGAGCATCGCCTCGGCCTATGGCCATGCGCTGCTGGCCAATTTCCTGCGCATGGCGCGGATCAACTGGCAGCCGATCAAGCAAAATCTCGACATTCCGCGCAGCGTCCCGTCCGGCACGTCGCCCGAGGCGATGCGATGAGCGAAGCCGCTACATCAGCGGAAAAATTCCGGCCGCATTTCGAGAAAGTCGCCGGAGGCGTCAGCCTGAGCGAGGATGAAGCGGCAAGCGCCTTCGACGCCATCATGGAAGGCGGTGTGCCGGAGATGCTGCTTGCGGCGTTTCTCGTGGCGCTCCGGGCGCGCGGCGAGACGGTCGACGAGATCGCCGGCGCGGTCAGGGCGATGCGCGGCAAGATGCGCAAGATCAACGCCCCCGCCGGCGCGATCGACGTCGTCGGCACGGGCGGCGACGCCAAGGGCACTTACAACATCTCCACGGCCGCGGCATTCGTGCTCGCGGGCGCCGGCGTGCCGGTGGCAAAGCACGGCAATCGCGCGGTATCGTCCAAATCCGGCGCGGCCGACGTGCTTGAACGGCTGGGCCTCAACTTGGCAATGACACCAGAGCAGGCCGAAGACTGCCTCGCCGCGGCGGGCATCGCCTTCCTGTTCGCCCCCACCTACCATCCGGCGATGCGCCATGCCGCGCCCGTCCGCCAGGGGCTGAAGCTGCGCACCATTTTCAATCTGCTCGGACCGCTCTCCAACCCGGCGGGCGTCAAGCGGCAGGTGATCGGCGTGTTTTCGCCGATCTGGCTGGAGCCGATCGCGGAGGCGATGCGCCGGCTGGGCGCCGAGCATGTGTGGGTGGTGCATGGCCATGATGGGCTCGACGAGCTGTCGACGACCGGTCCGTCCCATGTGGTAGAGCTGAAACAGGGCGAGATCCGCCGCTTCGACCTGTCGCCGGGGGATGCCGGGCTGCCGGCTACCGACCTCGACGGCCTTCTCTGCGGCGCACCGGCCGACAGCGCCGCTTCGATCATCGCGCTGCTCGACGGCGGGCGCGGGCCGTTCCGGGATATCGTGCTCTTGAATTCGGCGGCGGCGCTGATCGTGGCCGGCAGGGCGCAATCGCTCGCCGAAGGCGTCGAACTGGCCGCCGCTTCTATCGATGGAGGCAAGGCGGCGCAGGCCCTTGCCAGGCTGATCGCGGTGGGTAAGGCTTAAGCGATGACGATACTCGACAAGATCTCCGCCTATAAGCGCCAGGAAATCGCGGCGGCCAAGGCGGACATGCCGCTCGCCGACGTGGAAGACGCCGCCAGGAACGCGCCCCGCGTCCGGCCATTCGGCGAGACGGTGGCCGCCTGCGCCGAAGAGGGCCGCTACGCGCTCATCGCCGAAATCAAGAAGGCGAGCCCGTCGCGCGGGCTGATTCGGGAAGATTTCGACCCTGCCAGCCTGGCTCTGGCCTACGCCTCGGGCGGCGCGGCATGCCTGTCCGTGCTCACTGACGGCCCCTCCTTCCAGGGCGATCCGCAGCATCTGCTGGACGCTCGGCAAGTCTGCGCCTTGCCGGTGCTGCGCAAGGATTTCATGCTCGACCCTTATCAGATCCCGCAATCCCGGGCGATGGGCGCCGACTGCATCCTGATCATCATGGCGGCGGTAGACGATTTCCTGGCGATGGAGCTGGCCGGCGCGGCGAATGATTGGGGCATGGATGTGCTCGCCGAAGTGCATAATGAGGAGGAGCTGGACCGCGCCCTCAGCCTGCCCACGTCGCTGATCGGCATCAACAACCGCAATCTGAAGACCTTCGAGACGTCGCTCGACGTCACCGAACGGCTCATGCCGCTTGTGCCGCGCGGGCGGCTCACGGTCAGCGAAAGCGGCATCTTCACCAATGCCGACATCGAACGGCTGGCGACGGCTGGCGCGCATGCATTCCTGGTCGGCGAGAGCCTGATGCGGCAAGCGGATGTTGCCAGCGCGACGCAGCAATTGCTCGGCGCCGCCGGATCCGCCAGGCCCGTTCATAATTATCGCGAGGCTAGTGCGTGACGAATCCGCTCTCCCATCTCAATGAGCAGGGCGAGGCGCTGATGGTGGATGTCTCGGAAAAAGCGGTCACGTCCCGCACGGCGATCGCCGAGGGCACCGTCGCCATGCGGGCCGGAAACCCTGGCTCTGATCCGCGAGGGCAGCACCGCGAAGGGCGACGTGCTGGCGACGGCGCGCATCGCCGGAATCATGGCGGCCAAGCGCACGTCGGAGCTGATCCCGCTCTGCCACCCGCTCGCCATCACGAAGGTCAGCGTCGACTTCGAGGAGATCGCCGTGCCGCCAAGCGTGCGGGTGGAGGCGCTGGTGAAGGTCACAGGCCAGACCGGCGTCGAAATGGAGGCGCTGACGGCGGTGTCGGTCGCCTGCCTGACCATCTACGACATGCTGAAGGCGGCGGACAAGGCGATGACCATCGAACGCATCCGCTTGATCGAGAAGTCAGGCGGACGCTCGGGCACCTTCCGCGCCGAGGGCCGCTAGCCATGCTGTCGGTCGACGACGCCATTGCTCTCGTTATCGCCGATGTCGCCGTGCTGCCGGGTGAAATGGTGTGGCTCGCCGACGCGCATGCGCGCGTCCTTGCCGTCGATGTCGCCGCCAGGGTGACCCAGCCCCCCTTCCGATCCTCGGCGATGGATGGCTATGCCGTCAGGCGGGCCGATCTCAACGCCCTGCCCGCCACCCTCAAGCTGATCGGCGCGTCGGCGGCAGGGCACGCGTTCAGCGGCCAGGTCGGGCGGGGCGAAACCGTCCGCATCTTCACCGGAGCGCCGGTTCCCGGGGGCGCTGACTATGTCGTCATCCAGGAGAATGTCGAGGCATCGGGCGAGGAGGTGCGCATCCGCGAGGTGAATGCGGAGAGCAACATGCGCGCGCGCGGCGTCGATTTCAACGAGGGCGACATTCTGCTGCGCGCCGGCAAGCGGCTCACCGCGCGCGATCTCATGCTGGCCGCGCAAATGAACCACCCTTCCCTTCCTGTGTGTCGCCGCCCCACGGTCGCCGTGCTGGCCTCGGGCGACGAGTTGGTGCCGCCCGGCGGCCGACCGGCGGCGAGCCAGATCATCTCCTCGATTCCCTCCGCGCTCACAGCGATGCTGCGCACTGCCGGAGCCGATCCGATTTTCATCGGCATCGCCCGCGACACGCCCGAAAGCCTCGCCCAGCACATAGCGGCGGCAGAAGGCGCGGATGTTCTCGTGACGATCGGCGGCGCTTCGGTAGGCGACCATGATCTCGTTCGCCAGGCGCTGGAGGATGCGGGCTTCGCCATCGGCTTCCACAAGGTGGCGATGCGCCCTGGCAAGCCCTTCATGTCCGGAAGGCGCGGCGGCCAGCGCGTGCTCGGCCTGCCCGGCAATCCCGTTTCGGCACTGACCTGCGCCATCATCTTCCTCTTGCCGCTCGTCGCCGCGCTGCTGGGCGAAGACCGGCCGCCAATGTCCCGGACGCGGATCGCCCTCGCCTCTCCTCTCCCCGCCAACGGCCCGCGCCAGCATTATATGCGCGCCAGGATCGTCGACACGGGAGGCGTGCGCGCCGTGGAGCCGCTGCCATCCCAGGATAGTTCGCTCACCGCCGCGCTCGCCGCAGCGGATTGCCTGATCGTGAGGCCCCCTGATGCGCCGCCCGCCCAGGCCGGCGAGGCGGTCGAAGTGCTGCCCCTTAATGCCTAGCAAATCAGTTCCGCAGTAAAAGATGGTAGCGCGAACCGAATCGCTTGCGGAACACAACTAGAACATGTATAGATGTTCCTGGTTTGTACAATCATAAGCTCAAGGCCGATTCTCGGCGGACCAAGTTCATTTTCGAGGAAAACATGCTCACCTCCACGCAGAAGGAACTTCTTCTCTTCATTAATGAACGGCTCAAGGAATCCGGTGTGCCGCCATCCTATGACGAAATGAAGGAAGCGCTCGATCTGCGCTCGAAATCGGGCATCCACAGACTGATTACAGCTCTCGAGGAGCGGGGCTTCATCCGCCGTCTGCCACATCGGGCGCGGGCCTTGGAAATCATCAAGATGCCGGAAGGCATTCAGACGGGCTTCCGAAGCAAGGGTAGCTCGGGGTTTTCGCCCTCCGTCATCGAGGGCAGCCGCAAGAAGGGCTTCAGCGAAGATGCCGGGGATAGCGGCTACGGGATGGGCGTGCCGGTGATGGGGCGCATCGCGGCGGGCGTGCCCCGCTCGGCGATCGAAAATCACAGCCATTCGATCAACGTACCCGACGATATCCTCTCCCCCGGCGAGCATTTCGCCCTCGAAGTGAAGGGCGATTCGATGATCGAAGCCGGCATTCTCGACGGCGACACGGTGGTCATCAAGAAGACCGACATAGCGGCCAATGGCGACATCGTCGTCGCGCTGGTCGATGAGGAGGAAGCGACCTTGAAGCGTTTCCGCCGCAAAGGTCAATCCATCGCCCTCGAGGCCGCCAATCCGGCTTACGAAACGCGGATCTTCGGGCCGGACCGCATTCGCATTCAGGGCAAGCTGGTGGGGCTCATCCGCCGCTATTGAGCGGCAGAGCCCTCTTCGCTTTCCGCCCCGCCTTTGTCCTCCTCGGTCTTCGATCGCGGCTCCTTGTCGGGCGCAACTGCGGGGATGGTTTCGGGCCGCGCCACATAGACTGACCACGGCCGCCTGCCGCGTTCCGCCGCGACAGTCCGAACCACAATCCCCTGCTCCGAAATGCGCAGCGTGTGCGCGCCCTTTTCCCGCAAATCGCTCAAATCGATCACGACCTCCGGCTGGGTGCAGCGTTCCGGCGGCGTGAAATTGACGATCAGCACCGCCGCTCTCCGGCAATCATCGGCATAGGCCGAAGGATGCGTCACATGGCTCACCAACTTGCCTTTGACGAGCGCAATGCAGCTTTGCCCGTCGCATTGAAAGCTCTTAGAACCGCGCGCCGCCTTCGCCGGCCTTAGGTCGCCATCGGCCTCCATCCAGCGCTCCAGACTGAAAGTCGCCTTGCGGCCCTCGGCGGTCGCGACAAGCCCTTTCGGGTCGCGGATCGCGATGAGATTGCCCTCCCGCTCCACCCAGATGTCGGGCGGGTCTCGAAACGGCGCCACGGCCAGCCCAGCCCCGATCGCGGCCAGCCCGAAATAGCGCCAGCGCCCGCGCCAGATGATGATCCAGCAGCCTCCGACGATGATGAGCCCGAATGCCACGCCGGAAAAGGCGGGCACCGCGACCACCGCCCCGGGCAGCGCGGCTATCGCCGTGCCGATCGCCAGCATTGCCTCGATGCCCTGCTTCATGATCAGCAGCGGCACGGCCTCCAGGCCGAACGGCATCGCCACGAGCGCCAGCATCACCATCGGCATCACGATAAATGACACCGCCGGCATCGCCGCCAGATTGCCGAGCACCGAATAGACGGAGATGCGGTGGAAATGATAGGCGGAGAACGGATCGACAGCGGCGCCCGCCAGCAGCGTCGTCACCGCGTCGGCATAGACGAACATTGCCGGCAGGGCGATGAGGGCGGGTAAGGAACTCAGGCGGGGCACCGGCGGGCGCGCCTCGAAATAGGCAATCAGCGCCGCCGTCGCCGCGAACGACATCTGGAAGCCGGCGTCGGTGAGGCTCTGCGGCATGGCGGCGAGAATGAGCAGCGCGGCAATGGCGAGGTTGCGCTGGCTCAGCGCGGGCCGGTTGAGGATGATGGCCGCAAATACGATGGCCACCATGATATAGGACCGCACGGCCGCCACCGCCGAGCCCGAAATTGCGAGATAGGCCGAGGCGACGATCAGCGCGCCGATCCCGGCCCACATTTTCAGCGGAAACCGCAGCGCCAGGGCCGGAAACAGCGCCAGCACGGCCCGTATCAGCCAGAACATCGTGCCGGCGGTCAAGGCCATGTGGAAGCCGGAAATCGAAACGACATGGTAGAGCCCGGAATCGCGCAGCGCCTTGGTCGCCTTTTCCGAGATCTGGCCCTGGTCGCCCATGATCAACGCCTTGGCGATGGCGCCCGCGTCGCCGTCCAGCACCGCGCCGATGCGCGCGGCGATCCCCTGCCGGAACTTTGCCAGTCCCGCATGCAGCCGCAGATCGAACGGGACCGGCGGCGGGTTCGGCATCGGCTCGATCTTGCCCGTCACATAGCCGCTCGCGCCGAGCCCCATGAACCAGTAATAGCGCCCGAAATCGAACGCGCCCGGCTCAGCCGGTTCTGGCGGCGGCATCAAGGTGGCGCGGGTGCGTATGGCGTCGCCTGGCAAAGGCGGCGCGCCCTTCGCCCGCTGGCTGACGCGCACGCGCTTCGGCATCGCCTCCGGCGCAACCTTGGCGATGCTGATGACCCGGATCGTCAGTCTGACACGCTTCTCCTGCTCTTCAACGCGCTCCACCCAGCCCTCCAATTGCGTGAAGCGGTGCTCGCGGGTGAGCGCCGGCGCTTCCACGAACAGGGCATGCAGCTTGGCGGTCAGGAACCCCAGCGCGACGACCAGGATCGTGCTGCCGAGGATCAGGCGGAAGGCGGTGGCGCGGAAAAACATGCGCAGCGCCAGAGCCAGCAATGTGGCCCCGACGGCGAGCAGCGCGGGCGGCTCGACGGACGCACCGAGATAGAGCGCGATCCCGCAGCCGAAAAACACCGGCAGCCAGAGAAACCAGCGGCCTCGCTCGGCGTCGAGCGCCTGCTCCGCCCTGGCGAGCAAGCCGCCCTGGCCGAGACGCGCGTCCGCATCGGAGCGCAGCGCCGGGAAGGCCGGCTGCGTATGCCCCGTGCCTCCAAAAGCCGCCTCGCTGAGTGCCATCTTCGGCCCACAATCTTACGTGCGCGGCCTGGCTGTGCTAAACCGACGCAATTCGACCGTCATCTCTCGATTTATGGAACTCATTTGCATGTCCGGTAAAGTCGTGACGCGCTTTGCACCCTCTCCGACCGGGTTTCTACATATAGGCGGCGCGCGTACGGCGCTGTTCAACTGGCTGTATGCCAAGGCCACCGGCGGCCAATTCCTGCTGCGCATCGAAGACACCGACCGCGAACGTTCGACGGAAGCTGCGACGCACGCCATCCTCGACGGCCTGCGCTGGCTTGAGTTGGACTGGGACGGCGAGCCGGTATACCAGTTCGCCCGCGCCGACCGCCATGCCGAGATCGCCCGGCAACTGCTCGCCGAGGGGAATGCCTATCGCTGCTATGCGACCGCCCAAGAGCTGGAGCGGATGCGCGAGCGTGCCCGCGAGGAAGGGCGTTTCGCCACCTATGATGGCACCTGGCGCGACCGCGATCTGTCCGATGCTCCCGAAGGCGCGCCTTTCGCCGTGCGCTTCAAGGCGCCGAAGACCGGCGAGACTGTCATCGAGGACAAGGTGCAGGGGCGGGTCGTATTTCCCAACAAGGATCTCGATGACCTGATCATCCTGCGCTCCAACGGCACGCCGACTTATAATCTGTCGGTGGTGGTGGACGATCACGATATGGGGGTGACCCACATCATCCGCGGCGACGATCATCTGACCAACGCGGCGCGCCAGTCGCAGATCTATGCCGCGCTCGGCTGGGACATCCCTGTCTTTGCGCATGTGCCGCTCATTCACGGGCCGGACGGAGCGAAGATGTCGAAACGCCATGGCGCGCTGGGTATCGATGCCTATCGGGCTATGGGCTATCTGCCTGCGGCGCTGCGCAATTATCTCGCGCGCCTGGGCTGGAGCCACGGCGATGACGAGATTTTTTCCAAGGCGCAGATGATCGAATGGTTTGGGCTGGAAGGGCTCGGCAAGTCCCCTGCCCGCTTCGATTTCGCCAAGCTGGAAAATTTGAATGGCCACTACATCAGGACCGCGAGCGACGACGAGCTTATTGCTGCACTGCGGAATTTATTGCCGCATCTGCCGCAGGAAAAGAGCCTTGCCGCAGGCCTCGACGACCGCCAGTGGAGCCAGCTCGCGCTTGCGATGCCGGTCCTCAAGGAACGCGCCAAGACCCTTGTAGAGCTGCTGGACAAAGCCCATTTCCTGTTCGCGAGCCGGCCAATTCCCATGGACGAGAAAGCAGCGAAAGCCCTGACGCAGGAGGTCCGGGCACGTCTCAGATCACTGGTGGAACGGCTTTCAGGTGTTGAGAGTTGGACCGCCGCGGCTATCGAAGCAGAAGCGCGTGAATTTGCCGAAGATTTAGGCATTAAACTTGGCGATGTTGCCCAGCCATTGCGTGCTGCTTTGACTGGGCGTACTGTATCTCCCGGCATATTCGACGTGCTCTTTGTGTTGGGCCGTGAGGAGTCGCTGGGGCGGCTGGCAGATCAGGCGGCGCCTCGATAATGCGGCTTGCCAGGAAGGGCGGGGTGTAACGGATCGCCGCATCTGTCACTTGCGACGTTCACCGAAACCAGCCATTTATTATTGCGTTGCAAAATTTACCTGCTATGCGCTGCAGCAATTTGCTGACAATGTGGCGCAGGCAGCCACGAACTCAACATGAGTGAGGAGACGAGCGATGACCCTTATGGGCTCGGTCCCGACACAGGCGAAAGACAAGCTCACGCCGAAAACACAGGCAACCTTTTCGATCGACGGCAAGCAAATCCAGTTCCCCGTCTATTCCGGGACGCTCGGCCCCGACGTCGTCGATATCTCCAAGTTCTACGGGCAAACCGGCTGCTTCACCTATGATCCGGGCTACACTTCGACAGGCAGTTGCCGGTCCGACATCACCTTCATCGACGGCGACAAAGGCATTCTGCTGCATCGCGGCTATCCGATCGACCAGCTGGCCGAGCAGGGCAACTTCCTCGAAACCTGCCACCTCCTGCTTTATGGCGACCTGCCCAATGTCGAGCAATATGCGGACTTCAAGAACCGCGTAACCTATCACACGATGCTGCACGAGCAGATGAACCGGTTCTACACCGGGTTCCGTCGCGACGCGCATCCGATGGCAGTCATGGTCGGGGTGGTCGGGGCGCTCTCGGCCTTTTATCACGACTCCACCGACATCAACGATCCGGTGCAGCGCGACATCGCGGCTATCAGGATGATCGCCAAGATGCCGACAATCGCGGCGATGGCCTATAAATATTCGATCGGCCAGCCCTTCATCTATCCGCGCAACGATTTGGAATACGCCTCCAACTTCCTCTATATGAGCTTTGCCGTCCCTTGCGACGAATATCGGGTCAATCCGATCCTGTCGCGCGCGATGGACCGCATCTTCCTGCTGCATGCCGATCATGAGCAGAACGCCTCCACCTCGACGGTACGGCTCGCCAGTTCCTCGGGCGCCAACCCCTTCGCCTGTATCGCCGCCGGCATCGCCTGCCTGTGGGGTCCGGCGCATGGCGGCGCCAACGAGGCGGCGCTGAAGATGCTCATGGAGATCGGCACCGTCGACCGCATTCCGGAATACATCAAGAAGGCGAAGGATAAGGACGATCCGTTCCGCCTGATGGGCTTTGGCCACCGGGTCTATAAGAACTACGATCCGCGCGCCCGCGTGATGCAGAAGACTTGCCGCGAAGTGCTCGACATCGTCGGCATCCACAACGATCCGCTGCTGCAGGTGGCGATGGAGTTGGAGCGCATCGCGCTTGAAGACGATTATTTCGTCGAGAAGAAGCTCTATCCCAATATCGACTTCTATTCCGGCATCACGTTGAAGGCGCTCGGCTTCCCGACGTCGATGTTCACTGTGCTGTTCGCCATCGCCCGCACGGTCGGCTGGATCGCCCAGTGGAAGGAAATGATCGAGGACCCGGATCAGCGCATCGGCCGTCCGCGCCAGCTCTATACCGGCCCTGGCCTGCGCGACTACGTACCGTTAGGGCAGCGCTGAGCCATTCCCTGCCTTCGGGGACATGCTTTGCTGAGAACGCTTTAGATCGTCGTGCGTTAAATAGGCATAGGGGTTGCAGCCTTTATGTCGTCCCGGACGCCGCGAAGCGGTGAGCCGGGACCCAATCCCATCGCCGCACCGTCATTGCCGGAATTTTACAATGGATAGACCCCGGCTCTGGCGGCCGGGGCGACGGAAGATGCAATGCCGCTGATCTCGATTAAGGTCTGACGCTTTAGAGCGCCGGACGCTCCGCTGAACGCGAAGCTGCGCTCTATAGCGGGATCGAGTTTAGGTAGGCTCACTGTGCCGCAAAAACCGACGTCATCCCCGCGAAAGCGGGGATCCAGTACTCAAACGAAATCAATAGTTTACTGGGTCCCCGCTTTCGCGGGGATGACGACTGAGTGTCGGGCAGGCGATGCCACCTAAGCCGATCACGCTCTCGAGCCTTTTCCATTCCGATTGATCGGAATGGGCTCGATTTGCTGGGTCGCATTTTCGCAACGCAAGCCGGCGTCCATCCCCGCCTTCGCGGGGACATGCTTTGGTGGAAAATGCTCTAGCGCTGATCGGATTAGGTGGATACCCTTCTTGTAACCCGCGAAGGCGGGGACCCAGTACTTAAACGAAATCAATAGTTTACTGGGTCCCCGCCTTCGCGGGGATTACGACTGAGTGTAGGGTAGCGATGCCACCTAAGCCGATCAGGCTCTAGTTCTTTGTTTACGCATCAGATTTATCCGGAAAGTGCGTACACTTTTCGGTCCGATGCATTAGCGGGGCACCGAAAGCCGCTTCTGGATCCCTGCCTCGATGAGGGCGATGGCTGTTTCGGCGGCGCGCTCGCTCGGCGTTGCGCCGTCGAGCAGCATTTTGCTCGCGATCCGGTCAAGACCGGCAAGCTGGCGGGCCCGCTCCGGCGTATCGGCGAGCAGCGGCATTATCGCCCCGGCGAGTTTTTCCGCCGTGCAATTTTCCTGGAGCAGCTCGGGGAAGACGTTTTCGCCGAGCACAAGATTGGCGAGCACGACAGACGGCACCTTCAACAGAAAGCGCAGCCGGGAGAACAGCTCGTCGACCTTGTAAGCCACCACCATCGGCACGCCGGCAAGGCCAAGTTCGAGCGTCACCGTTCCCGAGGCGGCGAGCGCGGCCTTGGCGATGCGGAACGCCTTGAACTTGTCGCTCTCGCCAGCCACCAGGTGCGGTGCGACCGGCCATGCATGCAGTGCTTCCTCGATCAGCGGACGCACCGAGGGGACCACCGGGATGATCACTTCGAGCGGCCCTGCCTGCTTTTGAACGAGGCCTACAGCCTCGCCGAATGGCTGCATCAACCGCCTTACTTCGGTCTGACGGCTGCCGGGCAGCACCAAGAGCACCGGCTTGCCGGGATCGAGACCAAGCCGGCTGCTCAGCTCGGCCCCGTCCAGCCCCTTGATCCAATCCAGCTTCTCGATCATGGGGTGGCCGACATAGCTGCAGGCCGGGCCGCCCAGTCGCCGATGCGCCTCGGGCTCAAACGGCAGGAGCGCCATCAGGTGGTCGACATAGGGGCGCATCTTCTTGGCGCGGCCGGGGCGCCAGGCCCAGACGGTCGGAGAGACATAGTCGATGATCGGCACCAGCGGCTTCTTCTTGCGGATGCGCTTGGCGATCGGGTGGGTGAATTCGGGGCTGTCGATAATGATGACGCCGTCCGGCTCCGCTGCCAGCGCGGCATCGACGGCCTGATAGACGCGCCGGACGAGCCTGGGCAGCCGCGCCAGGATGGCGAGCGGCCCCATCACCGCGACATCGGACAATGGGAAGATCGAACGCAGCCCCTCGGCTTCCATCATCTCGCCGCCGACGCCGGTGAACAGGATCGGCGTTTCCGACTTCTGCTTCATCGCCGCCATGAGCTTACCGCCGAGAAGATCTCCGGAATGCTCGCCCGCGACGATGAATATGCGGCGCGATCTTGGCTTCAAATCGGTCTCCCTTGAGCCCAACGCTATTGTGTGATTAGGCCGGAGGTGGCGACGGACAGTCAACCCGGAAGCTCGGTGCCGGTCACGAAAATATGGTGACGGTCGGCAAGGCTAACCATATCGGCCTGATCCGCGATCATAACTTTTCCCTGGCCAACCGCAATCCCCGCGAGACCCGCAGCGGCCGCCAATTCGACCGTGCGCGGCCCAATCACCGGCATATCGACGCGCAGCTCCTGCCCGGGCTTGGGCGCCTTGACCAATACGCCTGAGCGCTTGTGCCCGCCCCATTGCCGTAAGGCGCCGCAGCGCTTCAGCATTTCGTCCGTGCCCTCCGCCGCTTCGATGGCGAGCACATGGCCGCGTGCGATAACGACGGCCTGGCCGACATCGAACGGCCCCAGCACGCCAAGCAGAGCCAGCGCATGAGCGATGTCCCGGTCATCCTCCGGCGACGGCGCGATGCCGCCGAAGGCTCCGCCGGGCGCCAGCAGCGTCGGGGCGATCTCATGCGCACCGCGCACGCGAAAACCCTGGGCCTCGAAAAATCGGACGACGCGCTTCAGCACCGTATCGTCGCCGCCGCGGGTGAGGCTCAGAATGGTCGGCAAATGGCGGATAAGGCCGAAATCGACCCCGGTCTTCCACAAATCGGGACGGCGCAGGCTGCCGACGAAGACAATATCCCGGCATTTTGCGTCGCGCAGCGCGCTGAGCATATGGCCGACCTGGCCAAGCCTCACCCACCGATGCGGATGGCGGGCCAGCCCAGGCTCGGCCTGCCCCTTCAGCGCGACGACATGCACTTCGATGCCTTTGGCCAGCGCCGCTTCGCAGACGGCGCCGGGGATCGATCCGCCCGCCGCCACCACCCCGATGCGGGTTGGCAGCGCATCCGGCAGATCGCCGCGCCTCGCCGCCGGGGCGAGGCTCAGGAGCCATTGCGGGGCACGCAAAGCGAGCGGCTGGACTCCGCCTTGATGAACTGCACGATGCGCTGCACGTGCGGGTCCTCGCTGAACATCTTCTCCACGTCGTCCATCCGCTCCACGAGCGTGCCTTCAGTGGCGAACAGCATCCGGTACGCTTTGCGCAGCCCGTGGATCTGCTCACGATCGAAATTGTGGCGCTTGAGGCCGACGATGTTCAGCCCGGCGAGATGCGCACGGTTGCCGAGCGCGATGCCGAAGGGGATCACGTCGTTCTCGACGCCGGACATGCCGCCGACAAAGGCGTAAGCGCCGATACGCACATATTGATGCGCCGCGGACAGACCGCCGACGCTGGCGAAATCCTCGATGACGCAGTGGCCGCCGATCGTGGCGTTGTTGACCAGCAGCACGCTGTTGCCGATCTGGCAATCATGCGCGACATGGGCGCCGGTGAGGAACAGGCCGTTATTGCCGATGCGGGTGACGAGGCCGCCCTGCTCGGTGCCGGGGTTCATCGTCACATATTCCCGGATCACATTGCCCGAGCCGATGATCAGGCGGCTGTCCTCGCCGCGAAATTTGCGGTCCTGGGGCGCCTGGCCGAGCGAGGCGAAGGGGAAGATCTGCGTGCCGTCGCCGATTTCGGTCTTGCCGGCGATCACGACATGGGGGTGGATGCGGACATCGGCGCCTAGCACCACTTCCGGTCCGATGACCGAAAACGGTCCGATTTCGACGCCCGCGCCGATGGTGGCGCCCGGCTCGATGATCGCGGCCGGGTGAATTTTGGCGTCGCCGCTTATCGTGCCGGCCTCATTTATGACGGTGTCCATTAGCCGGCGGTTTCCTGCTGTGCCTTTTTTGGATCGACGATCATGGCACTGATCTCGCCTTCCGCGACCAGCGTTCCGTTCACCTTGGCCTCGCAGGCGAAGCGCCAGACCGGACCGCGATTACGGATCTTGCGCACGTGATAATGCACGGTGTCTCCGGGGACGACCGGCCGGCGGAATTTGGCTTTGTCGATACCCATAAAATAGACGACTTGCGGCTGATACACTTCGCCGAGCGCGGCGACGCAAATAGCGCCCGCCGTCTGCGCCATGCCCTCGATCAAGAGGACGCCGGGCATGATCGGAAAATTCGGGAAATGCCCCTGGAAGAATGGCTCGTTGAAGGTAACGTTCTTGACGCCAGTCGCCGAATTATCCGCGTCTATATCGATGATGCGGTCGATCATCAGAAACGGATAGCGGTGCGGCAGAAGTTTCAGAACGCGCGCAATATCCGCCGTTCCGAGCGTCTCTCGAGTGGCTGTCTCAGTCATGGTGAGCGCTCCGTGCGGTCATCGGCCGGTCGTCCAACGGTATGTCAGTCACCGAGTTTGTCCAAATCCCTCAGCTGCTTGCCGCCGAGCTTGTCCACCAAGCGTTTCATCAATGCGATCTCGCGCGCCCAATTCTTCAGCGGCTTGGCCGGGGTGCCGCCCCAACGCTGGCCGGGAGGGATGCTTTCCGCCACGCCGCTATTCCCGGCGACCTGCGCGCCCGCGCCGATGGTGATATGCCCCACCGTGCCGCTCTGGCCGCCCATCACCGCGAAATCCTCCAGAATGGAACTCCCGGAAATCCCCACTTGCGCGACGATCACGCAATGCCTGCCGACCATCACGTTATGACCAATCTGAACGAGATTATCAATCTTCGTCCCCTCGCCGATGATCGTATCGCGCAGGGCGCCTCGGTCGACTGCGCTGTTGGCGCCGATTTCGACCCAATCCTGGATGATGACACGCCCGATCTGGCGGACTTTCAAGTGACCTTCGCGGCCCATCGCAAAGCCGAAGCCATCCTGGCCGATCGCCACGCCCGCATGAATGATGACATTGTTGCCGATCAAGGCATGGGTGATAACCGCGCGCGGGCCGATAAAACAGTTTCGCCCGATGGCGCAGCGATAGCCGATGACCGCCCCTGCGGCGATGCGCGTGCCAGCGCCGATCTGGGCTTCGGGGCCGATGATCGCGCCCGGTTCGACCGTCACATCGTCTTCCAGACGCGCACTGGCGTCGATATGGGCGGCATCCGGGCCGCGAGCCACCGTTCGCGGGGCGCCGGCGTCGGGGTAGAAGAGCGCGAGGGTTCTAGCATAGGCGCGGTAAGGTTCCGGCGACAGCAGCATCGCCGTTCCCGCCGGAGCGCGCGCGGCATGCTTGGGCTGAACGAAGCAGGCGCCGGCGCTGGTCTCGGCGAGCTGCGCCAGATATTTCGGATTGTCGAGAAAGGCGATATCGTCGGGGCCTGCAGCGTCGAGCGGGCGGATGTCCGTGACAAGGGCTGTTGCGCGGCTCGGGTCGGCGAGTTCGGCTCCGCTTTCCGCGGCGATCCGGGCGAGTGAAAATGGACCCGCGCGATCGTAGAAACCAGGATGTTCCATGTCTTCGTCGATTTCATAAATGACGAAGGCCCCGCCAGTCGGGGCCTTCGCGAAAACAGCCGTCGACCCGCGCTCTAGAACTTGGTCGTTGCGCCGAAGCGGAAGAATTCCTCTTCGTCGAAATCCGCCTTGGTAAGCACATAGGCGAAGTCTGCGCGGAGCGGACCGACCGGCGAATTCCACAGCAAGCTCGCGCCGACCGAAGACCGCAGCACGTCGTCATTATTGATTGCGTCGTCGAAGTCGCTGTCAAAGAGCGAACCGGCATCGGCGAAGATGGCACCGCTGAAGCCTAGCTCTTCCGGCAGGAACGGGATCGGAAACCGCACTTCAAGCGTACCGGCATAGAAGATATTGCCGCCGATAGCGTCAGTCCCATCGCCGTCGGCCCGTAACGCTCTCGGACCGATACCGGCCGTATCGAAGCCACGGATCGTCTCGCCGCCCTTGAAGAAGGCATCGACCGCCAACACCTCCTGGCCACCGTAGCCGACGATGTGGCCGCCAATCAAACGACCGACCAGTGTGATGCCCTCATAGAGGGGATAATACCCGCGTCCTTCGACAACGGTCTGCAAGTAGTTTGCATCGCCACCGAGACCCGCCAGTTCCTGCGTGAGTGCGACATACGCACCACGCGACGGATTGAGACGATTGTTCCGCGTATCGAATGTCAGCGAGTAGCCCGCGGACGAGATAAGACGCTCGCCGGCATCAGCTGCTTCCTGGATCGGGATCGATGCTTCGTCTGGGTCGACGTTGAACACTTCGTCCAGCACCAAGCTGTAGCTGGGCTGCAGCCAGATGTTTTCCGTCAAGGCGAAGCCGACGCGAAGTGACCCACCTGTCTTGCGCTGTTCGAAGCCAGACTGGTCGGAGAAGTCATTTTCCTTGTGGAAGGCGTCAAAGCCCGCCGAGATGTTCTTGTCGAGGAAACGTGGCTCCGTGAAGCTCAAATCGATCTGGCCGCTCTCAAAGCTACCCGACAGCTTGACCCTGAGGAACTGGCCCTTGCCGAGCAGGTTACGCTCCGTATAGGAAATCTCGGCAATCGGTCCCACGCTGGAGGAATAGCCGCCTGCCAGCGACAACTCGCCGGTCGGTTGCTCTTCGACCAGGAAGTTCAGGATGACGCGGTCCGGCGACGAGCCCTGTTCACGGGTGAGCTTGACGGATTTGAAGAAGTTCAGCTTTTGCAGGCGCAAGCGCGCTTGCTCGGCCAGCAGGCGATTATAAGCGTCGCCTTCAGCCAGACGAATTTCGCGGCGCACCACATAGTCTCTCGTCCGGGCGTTGCCGACGACATTGATGCGCTCAATATAAACGCGAGGCCCCTGCTCGATCACATAGACGACACTGATCGTGCGGCCGATCGGATCGCGGTCCACGCGCGGACGGATCTGGCCGAAAGCATAGCCACGTTCGGCTACGGCAAGCGTCAGCTTTTCGGTTGTGGTGTCGATCTGCTCGGCGTTGTAAATGGCGCCGCGATTCGTCGATACCTCGCCGCGCAGGGAGGCCGGGTCGATCGAGGGCAGCGTCGATTCGATATCGATATTGCCGTACTGATAGAGCTCGCCCTCTTCGACCGTGAAGGTGATGAAGAAGCCCTTGCCTTCGCGATCGAGATCGGCGACCGCGGAGACAACGCGCGCATCGGCATAGCCGTTCTTGAGGTAGTAGCGGCGCAGCAATTCGCGGTCGAGATTGAGGCGGTCGGGGTCGTAGACGTCGGTCGACTTGAGGAAGCTCAGGAAGTTGGTTTCGGTCGTCGTAACGGCGCTGCGGAGCTGCGAGTCGGAGAAGGCGCGGTTGCCGATGAAGGTGATGTTCAGAACCTTCGTTTCCTGGCCTTCCTGGATGACGAAAGCGAGGTTGACGCGCTCATTGTCGAGCTGAATGATCTGCGCGTCGACCTGGACCGCGTAATAACCGGAGCGGCGATAAACGTCGAGTATGCGCTGGACGTCGGCCTGCACCTTGGCGCGCGAGAAAACGGAGCGTGCTTTCAGCTGCACTTCCGGCGCGAGCGTCGTGTCCTTGATTTCCTTATTGCCCTCGAAAACCACCTGATTGATGATCGGGCTTTCATTCAGGCTGACGGTTACGACGCCGCCATCCTGGCTGATATTGACGTTTTCAAACAAGCCCGTCGCGATGAGGGCCTTCAGACTTTCGTCAGCCTTCTGTCCGTCATAGCGCTCGCCTTCGCGGAAGGTGAGATAATTCCTGACGGTTTCCGGAGCGATGCGTTTATTGCCGACAACGCGAATTTGCCGGATCGCCGGCCCCGACTGTGCATAGGCACCGCTGAGCGCTATCGTCTCGATCCCCCCAGACCAGACACATGCGCTCACCAGCAGGCACGCCAGGAATTTCAATTTGATCATTCCCGTCCGCAGCATTGGATATTTCTTGCCCCCGTTACGCTGGTCCCCCAAGACCCAGCAAACCAAACCTTACAAGCCACTGGTTTGTGTCTGCAACGTGGCTCTAGCCACCAGGTCCCAAGTTCCCTAACGGATGTGGCCCCCCGGCCACTCCGTTGCTCTGTTTAGCGATTCCTCAGCGAGAAGGTCCAGCCCTTCACCATTAAGGCCTTGACTACTCACCCTTTATCCCATCTGGCGGATCAAATAAATCACATCGTTCCGCGTTGCAAAAAGCATTAACATGATCACGAGAGCGAAGCCAATTCTAAAACCGATTTCCATGGTCCTTTCGCTCAATGGGCGGCCACGTATGGCTTCTATGCCATAGAAGACAAGGTGCCCGCCATCGAGCATGGGAATCGGGAAAAGGTTAAGCAGGCCAATATTGATTGAAATGATCGCGATCCAGCGAAACAGTTCGACAAATCCGATGGATGCGACTTCCCGCGACAGTTGCGCGATACCGACGACACCCCGCACCTGATCACCCGAGGCCTGCCCGATAGCAAGCTTTTTGATGAAGATCAGCGGCTGCTTCATCCAGAAATAAGTCTCTGAAAGACTTTGAGAGAACGCCTCAACCGGGCCGAATTGCTTGAAGGTCACATTCTCGTTCTTGCGGCCGATTCCAAGCAACCCGATCTGCACCACATTGCCGAAGCGATCCTTGGTCTCCTTGAGGCGCGGCGTGGCCTCCAAGGTGAGCAGCTGCCCGCCCCGTTCGACATCGATGATGAGCGGTGTCTCGGCGTTCAGCATGACGATGCGCTGAATATCGTCGAAACTATCGATCCGCGAGCCGCCGATGCTCCGAATGATGTCATCCGGCTGGAAACCGGCCTCGGCGGCGGCGCTGCTCGGCTCGACCGTGGCCACGCGCGGCTCCAGAATGGGCTTGCCCATGAAGATGAACCAGGCGGTCAGGATGACGATCGCCAGCACGAAATTGGCAAGCGGCCCGGCCACGACGACGGCGGCACGCTGCGCCACCGGCTTGGCGTGGAAATTCCCCTGGCGCTCGGCTTCCGAGAGCCCCTCCAGGCTTTCCTTACTGGGAACGCTTGCGGCGTTCTCGTCGCCCTTGAATTTCACATAACCGCCGAGCGGCACCCAGGCCAGGCGCCACCTGGTGCCATACCGGTCGTAAAATCCGCCGATTTCCGGCCCGAAGCCGATGGAAAAGGTCTCGACCGTCACGCCGAAATAGCGCGCGACCAGGAAGTGCCCCATCTCATGGACGAATACCACCACGCCCAAGACAAACAGAAACGGCACCACCCACGACAGATAATACCAGGCGGTGGTCCAAAGGCCGGTATCGGCTAGCACAGTCATGCGACATCAACTCCGGTTGATCCAGGGCCTGATCCGTTCCGGTAGGGTCAGGGAAGGCTCTGTCTGTTGCTTTGAGCATGATCTTTAGCCGCAAAGCCAAGTATCGGTTTTTTGCAGATCATGCGCTTTGCGTAATCCATTCAAGCACGTCTGGCATGCACGGGCCAGTTGCCCGGTTTTCCCGGCAAAAGGCGTTCAGAGGGAATATTCGGCGCAAAGTCTTAACGCAAGTGCCCGTGCCATGCGGTCGACCTCAATCACATCGTCCAATGTCACCGCGCGCGCGATGCCGATTTCCGCGACCCCGGCTTCGAGCGCCGCCTCCACCACTTTGGGTATAGTCATAAAGCTGATTTGCTCGGCAAGGAAGTGCTCAACGGCAATTTCGTTCGCGGCATTGAGCACGGTCGGCGCGATCCCCCCTGCCCGCATCGCCTCGCGCGCGATGCGCAGGGCCGGAAAGCGCAGCTCATCCGGCGCTTCGAAGGTCAGCTGGCCGAGGCCGATCAGATCCAGCCGCGCCGTCGGGGCCGGCATCCGCTCGGGCCAGGCAAGGCTGTAGGCGATCGGCGTGCGCATGTCGGGACAGCTCAACTGCGCCAGCACCGAGCCGTCGCAATAATGCACGAGGCAGTGCACGATCGATTGCGGATGCACGACGATGCGGAGCTGGTCCGGCTCGACCGGAAACAAATGATAGGCCTCGATCAGTTCCAGCCCCTTGTTCATCATGGTGGCGGAATTGATGGTGATCTTCGGCCCCATCGACCAGTTAGGGTGTTTCAGCGCCTCATGCGGCCGGCGCGGCTTTGAGACGTTCGGCGTCCCAGGCGCGGAACGGCCCACCCGAGGCCGTCAGGGTGATGGCCTCGATACAGTGCGAAGGCGAAGGATCGATCGCCTGAAAGGCGGCGGAATGTTCCGAATCGACCGGCAGCAGCCGGGCGCCGGCCTTCTCGACGGCTGCCAGAAACACCTCGCCGGCGGAGACCAGGCACTCCTTGTTGGCCAGCGCGACGCATGTTCCCTGCTCCGCAGCCGCAAAGGTCGGCCTCAACCCGGCAGCCCCGACAATCGCGGCCATGATCCAGTCCGCCGGCAAACGGGCCGCATCGCAAACCGCCGCTTCTCCGGCAGATGCCTCGATGCCGCTTCCGGCGAGCAGGTCCTGCAGCAGACCATATTGGGCGGGATCAGCGATGGCGGCGTGCTTGGCGCGATGCCGGATCGCGAGTTCGGCCAGCTCCCGGGCGTTCGATCCCGCCGTGAGCGCGACCACATCGAAGCGCTCCGGCGTGCGACCGATCAGGTCGAGCGTGCTCCGCCCGATGGACCCGGTCGCGCCCAGGACCGTGATAGCGCGAGGCTTCATAGGCGCTTCCTCATGATTTCGTGCATTTTCCAGCTATCATATAGGTTTGCGTCGAGAAAATGCATCAAACACAGATAGGCCTTGCTCCAACGCAATCGGAGGGCAAAACCTCCAGCCCACGCACTGCCCCGCAAACCATTCTTGTCATTGGGCCGATCATTGCGGTTTAGAGGGCCTGTGGCCAGACTAATAAGGCGCGTCCCGGATTGGCCGGGTCAATGGCCCAGGCTAGCAGCCCGGCGGCGAGCGCCGCGAACAGCAATCCGTCGATCCGGTCAAGAACACCGCCATGGCCCGGAATCAGGCCGCTGGTGTCCTTCATGCCGAAGCTCCGCTTGATCGCCGATTTGCCGAGATCGCCAAGCTGCGAGATGACCGCGAGCACGATCGCCATCAGCGCCAGTTGCGGGCTGAACGCGCCGCTCACGATCAGGGCGAAAACCAGCCCGGCGAGCCCCGCGGAAAGCGCGCCGCCGATCAGTCCGGACCAGGTTTTCTTTGGCGAAATGCGAGGCGCCAGCTTGGGACCGCCGATCCAGCGGCCGAAGAGATAGGCCGCGCTGTCCGTGGTCCAGACGATGATGAAGAGATAGAGGATGGCAAGCCAGCCATAGGCCGAATCGCCGCGAATCCAGATCAGCGCCACGGCGGGAAAGCCCGCATAATACACGCCGACCGCAGACCACCAGGCTTGCGGACGTTCCAGTTCCGCC
Organism: uncultured Alphaproteobacteria bacterium; assembly: GCA_963731855.1. GTDB lineage: Bacteria > Pseudomonadota > Alphaproteobacteria > Rhizobiales > Rhodomicrobiaceae > R-RK-3. The sequence goes on from CAVSXH010000018.1 coordinate 266,562, forward strand.
GAGCGGATCAGGAAAACCACCACCGTGCCGGCGATGACGGCCAATAAGGCACAAGCCGGACACCCCTGCACCGTCGCAATGGCGGCGGCGGCGGTCGCCGTGATTTGCACGCCGAAAGCGGTGTCGAGTCCTTCACCGCGCACCAGGCGCCCCCATTCCCAGGCCATGGCCGAGATGAACAGCGTGATCAGCACGGCAAAGCTCTCGACGCTCGTCGCAGTGAGAAAGAGCGCGATCGCGATAAGGACGAGCGCGGAATAGACCCGCATCGACAATTCCGTTGGCGAGCGCTTTGCGCCGGCACCCTCGCCATCCGATGGGGCCGGCTCGCCCGTCACGCGCTGCATTTGGCGCTGAGCCCTCCGAAGCGGCGCTCGCGCGTCTGGAATTCCGAAACTGCCGTGGCCAGCATATCCTTGGAGAAATCCGGCCAATAGGTGTCGAAGAACACAAATTCGGTGTAGGCGCACTGCCAGAGCAGAAAGTTGCTGATGCGCTGATCGCCGCCGGTGCGGATCAGCAGGTCGGGCGCCGGCATACCCGCCGTGTCGAGATGCGCCTCGACCATTTCGGCGGTGATGTCGGCCGGGACGACCTCGCCGCGTTCCGCCTTGAGGGAGAGGGCGCGCACGGCTCGCGTGATTTCGTCGCGCGAGCCGTAATTGAACGCGGTCGTCAAACGAAGACCGGTATTGTTCCTCGTGATCTCCACTGCGTCGCGGATCAGCTTGATTACCTCGCCTTCGACATTCTCCTCGGTGCCGATCACCTTGATCTGGACGTTCTGCTTGTGCAGTTCGGCCAGGTCGCGGCGGATGAACAGTTTCAAGAGCCCCATGAGGTCGCTGACCTCATCTTGCGGGCGGCGCCAATTCTCCGAGGAAAATGTGTAGAGCGTCAGGTGGCCGATGCCGAGCTCGATCGCCGCCCGGACACAGGCTCGCACGCTTTCGACGCCGCGGCGATGGCCCTCGGCGCGTGGCAGCCCGCGCTGCATAGCCCAACGCCCATTGCCGTCCATGATGATGGCCACATGGCGCGGGACGGGACCGGCGGCTTCCGGTGCTAACGCATTTTCTGGCGGCGTCATCTCACTCCAACGCATTTCCCGAGATTGGCACTGGCCGGGCTTGAGCATTGCGCGGCAGTTTACGAAAACCGGAACGATCCGCCTTCCGCAATCATGCTCAGCGCTCAGACCTGCATGATTTCGCTTTCCTTGGAGGATAGTGTGCTGTCGATTTCCCTGATGATGTGTGTCGGTCAGCTGCTGAACCTTTGCCGACTGCGCATGATGCTCGTCCTCGCTGATCGCGTGATCCTTTTCGAGGCGCTTCAGATGGTCCATGCCATCGCGGCGGACATTGCGCACCGAGATGCGCGCCTGCTCGGCATAGCCGCTGGCGATCTTGGACAGTTTGGTGCGCCGCTCCTGGTTCATCTCCGGGATCGGCAGGCGCAGCGTCGTGCCGTCGACGATCGGGTTCAGGCCGAGATCGGATTCGCGGATCGCCTTGTCAGTCGCCGAGACGAGCGCCTTGTCCCACACCGACACGGAGATCATGCGCGGCTCCGGCACGGAGACCGTCGCGACCTGGTTGATGGGCATTTTGGAGCCATAGGCGTTCACCATGATCGGATCGAGCAGGCTGGCGCTGGCGCGGCCGGTCCGCAATCCGCCGAATTCCGTTTTCAGGACAGCGAGGGCACCTCGCATCCGCTTTTCGATTTCTTTCAGATCGAAGCTCTGGTCCGCCATCGTGTTAAGTCCTTATGTCTTGCGATTTTGACGACGTAATCTTTGGAAACTGTTAATGCTTCGCCCGGCGCGGCGCAATATGATCTCGCGCGGCATTGCGCCGGTCCAGCATAGACGCTTTGTTTGCGCATCATTTTTGCGAGAAGCCGGAAGGGCACTTTTCGCGAATTCGCTTAGGCGGTGACCAGCGTCGAGGCCATGCGGCCTGCCAAAACCTGCTCTATACTGCCTTGCGCTTCGATTGAAAATACCACGATCGGAATGCGCGAATCCCTCGCCAGGGCGAACGCCGCGCCGTCCATCACCTTCAAATTCCGCGCCAGCGCCTCATCATAGGTCAGCCGGTCATAACGCACGGCGTCGGGGTCGAGTTTCGGGTCGGCGGAATAAATGCCGTCCACCTGCGTCGCCTTCAGGATGACGTCGCAGCCCATTTCGGCGGCGCGCAGGGCGGCGGTGGTGTCGGTGGTGAAGAACGGATTGCCGGTGCCGCCGGCGAAGATGACGATCCGGCCGGCGTCGAGATCGCGCACCGCCCGGTCGCGCTGGAACGGCCCGGCGACGGCTTCGACGGGGATGGCGGAGTGGATGGCGCATTGCGCGCCCAGGCGGTCGAGCGCATTGCCGAGCGCGACGGCGTTCATCACCGTGGCCAGCATGCCGATAGTAGTCGGCCTTGACCCGGTCCATGCCCGAGGCGACGCCCGCCATGCCGCGAAAGATGTTGCCGCCGCCGACAACCACGCACATTGCGTGCCGCTGAGCGATGCTGCGAGGATTTCCCGCGCGAAGCGGGTGGCGGCCGCCGGATCGATGCCATAGGGCTGATCGCCCAGCAGCGCCTCGCCGGACAGCTTCAGCAGCGCCCGGCGGTAAAGCGGGCCGGCGGTTTCATCGGCCATGCCGTGGCTCCATATGCGTCGAACCCACCCGTTCCCATTGTCATCCCCGCGAAAGCGGGGATCCAGTATTCCGCGGAGGCTGGTGATGACTGGATCCCCGCTTTCGCGGGGATGACGCCATTCTGTTCTTTCGATGAGACTCTATGGCAGCAAGGCGTCACCCAGGCTCCCCTCGCATACGCTCCTAAGCAGACATTCCTTGGCTGCCCAACGAATGCCTGCTTAGATTCCTCTGTTTTCGCAGAGTTTTTCCCAAAACCGGCAAGCCACTTTTGGGAACTCTGCTTAGCTAGCCGCCCATGCGAGGCATAAATTGTCGGGCACCCGGGAATTCAGCCCGCAGCCGCTGCGGCGACTTCGGCGGCGAAGTCCGTTTCGGCCTTCGCGATGCCCTTCGCCCAGCGCGTAGCGCACGAAACCGGCGACCTTGATCGGCGCGCCCGCCGCCTTCTCGGCAGCCGCGACGGCCTGCTCGACCGTCTTCTCGGCGTCGACGACGAAGACCTGCTTCAGCAGCACCGATTCCTTGAAGAATTTCTCGACGCGGCCCTGCACCATCTTCTGCACGACATTGTCGGGCTTGCCGCTTTCCTTGCGCCTGCTCGGTGAAGATGGCGCGCTCGCGCTCGACCACGTCCGGGTCGATTTCCTCGGCCGTCAGCGCCAGCGGGCTGGCCGCGGCAACATGCATGGCGATCTGCTTGCCGAGCTCCGCGAGCTTGGCCTTGTCGGCGGCGGATTCCAGCGCCACCAGCACGCCGATCTTGCCCAGGTCCGGCGCGACGGAATTGTGGACATAGCTGGCGACCACACCGTCCTTGACCTTCAGCGTGGCGGTGCGGCGCAGGCTCATATTCTCGCCGATCTTGCCGACCATCTCCTGAATATGGTCGGTGACCGCCTTGCCGCCGGAGGTTTTCGCGGCGCCCAGCTTCTTGACGTCGCCGCCGGCTTTCGCAGCGAGCCCGGCGATCTCTTTCACCATGGCCTGGAACTGATCGTTGCGGGCGACGAAATCGGTTTCCGAATTCACCTCCACGACGGCGCCGGCCTTCGGCGACAGCGCCACCGCGATCAGCCCTTCCGCCGCAACCCGGTCCGCCTTCTTGGCGGCCTTGGACAGGCCCTTGGCGCGCAGCCAGTCCACCGCCGCTTCCATATCGCCACCCGTCTCGGTGAGCGCCGCCTTGCAGTCCATCATGCCCGCGCCGGTCTTCTCGCGCAGTTCTTTTACCATTTGTGCCGTAATCGCTGCCATGTCCGCCTCTTCAAAGCGTGTGTGTCTCTCTGCGGGACCGATCCGCTAGGTCACCTTACCCATGGACGTCATCCCCGCGAGAGCGGGGACCCAGTAAAGGGTAGAGGTCGCTGCGGGGTCCTGGATCCCCGCTTTCGCAGGGACGACGTTAAAGTGATACCCGTCAGGCCGTCTCGGCGACCGGTTCTGGTGCCGCCGCTTGCGCTCTCAGCGCTTTGGCTTCCTCGATCCAGCCGCTCTTGCCGATTTTGCCCTTGGCGTTGAAGCTCTCATCCAGCTCTTCAAGATTTTCGGGCGACAGCTCGGCGACCTGCGAGTAATGGTAGATGCCATGTTCGTTCAGCTTGCGCGCCCAGCCTTTGCCGACGCCGGAGAGCTTGGTCATGTCGTCGGGCTCGCCCTCGGCGGCCGCCAGGGGCGTGAAGCCTGAAAGCTGCGCCGGCTCGGTTTCGACCCGTTCGGGGCGTTCGCGGTCGCGCCCGCGCCTGCCGCGGCCCTCGCCGCCGGACAGGTCCTCCGTCAGCGGCTCGGCGGATGCGCCCGTATCGGCGCCGCCGCGCGTTGCGCCGCGTTCGATGCCGTCGATGGCCGCGCGCGCCACCAGGTCGCAATAGAGCGTGATGGCGCGGCCGGCGTCGTCATTGCCGGGGATGACGAAATCGATCTGGTCCGGGTCGGAATTGCTGTCCACCACCGCGATCACCGGGATGCCGAGCTTCTTGGCCTCGGCGACCGCGATGGCTTCCTTGTTGGTGTCGATGATGAACATCATGTCCGGCAGGCCGCCCATGTCGCGGATGCCGCCCAGCGCCTGTTCCAGCTTGTCGCGCTCGCGGGTGAGCTGCAGCAGCTCCTTCTTGGTGAAGCCGTGCACCTGGCCGGCGAGCAAATCGTCGAGCTGGCGCAGCCGCTTGATGGAATTGGTGATGGTCTTCCAGTTGGTCAGCATGCCGCCGAGCCAGCGGTGATTGACGTAATATTGCGCCGAGCGCTTGGCCGCGTCCGCGATCACGTCGGAGGCCTGCCGCTTCGTCGCGACGAACAGCACGCGGCCGCCGCGCGCCACGATGTCGCTCACCTGCACCAGCGCCGTGATGCAGCAGCGGCACCGTTTTGGCGAGGTCGATGATGTGGATCTTGTTGCGGTCGCCGAACAGATAGTTCGTCATCTTCGGGTTCCAGCGATCGGTGCGGTGCCCGAAATGGACGCCAGCTTCCAGAAGCTGACGCATAGTGAATTGTGGCAGCGCCATGGGCCTGCTCTCCTCTTTTCCGGTTGTGCCTCCGCGGAAAGTGCAGCCTTGGCGTTTGGTGTGCGCCGCGACCACCGGAGCGAATGAATGGGGTCTCCGGAGAGGCCCTTCATGCGAAAATTCCGCGTGTGAGATAGGTGGCTTATAGGGTGTGTCGGGGGGGAATGCAAGGCGGGAGGCGTCATCCGCCGCCCTTTATTGCCGCTTTCCTCCCGGAACTGGCGCAAGCTGAAGGGCGCAATGCTCCGCGGTAACCTCGAGCAGCATGCTTCGATAGGTGCCGCCGCTGGTTTTGACGTCAAAATACTCGCCTGCCTTCAAACTTACCTGCGACATCGTGGGAGAATCCGAAGCCGCATATTGTAACTGGCATTCCTGGAGGCCGGCGAAGGCGTTTAGGACAAAAAAACGCAATGTGTGATTTAACTCAAATGTCAGTTTCTTCAAGGGCAGCGTAAGCTGAATCGGGCTCGCACCTGCCGTATTGCTCCTGCTTGCGTTGCCGGTTTCCGCCTCCGCCGCGGGCTTGGCTGGCGGGACCGGTTTTGCGGCCGCCAAGACAAGCTCGCTTGTCAGCGCCGAGTGCTCCCAGGGCACCTGACGCTTTGCCGTCGCCGTCATGACATCGTTGCGCACATTGACGAGGACGGACGGCAAGCCCCTTGCCCTCGCTCGGCAAATGCTTGACCAGCGCCTCGGCGAACGGTGAATTGCGCTTGCCTGTCCCGTCCAGCGCGACATTGCCCGGCTGCGTCGAATAGCTGATGATCGTGCCCGCGCCGGATTCCTGCGGCGCGAGCCCCTTGCCGATCGCACTCGACCGCGTTCCCATGGACCGAGCGAGATTGCGCGTCAGCGGATTGTCGCGGCAGGCATCCAGAACGAGCACGTTTGTCTGCGTCTCGTTTTCCATGATCCGCTGAATGACATCGAGCCGCACGGCCTCGAAATCCAGCGCCGAGGGCGGATTCAAGCTTGGCGTCGACCGGCACCAGATAATTCTGTCCGGCGACCTGCAATCCGTGGCCGGCATAGAAGAACAGCCCGATCTCGGCGCCCTTGAGCGAGCCGGCAAAGGCGCCCAAGGTGCTGTCCATCTCGTGCTTTTTCAGGTCCTGGCGCTTGGTGACCTCGAAGCCGAGCCCCGACAGCGTCGCGGCAATGTCGTCGGCGTCGTTGGCCGGATTGGCGAGCCGCGAGGTGTGCTGATACGCCGAATTGCCGATCACCAGCGCGATGCGCTTTCCCGGCTCCGCGAGCGACGGGCATGCCGTCCCCATGGCAAATACAGCCGCAAGAATAACCCGCCTGCCCCACGCCACCGACATGTATCCGCCCCCCACCCGCGACAGCTTGACCGCGGCTCATAGCAAGGCAATGCGCGGAAAATTTGGCGGGTTGTTCGGGGAGTGGCGATCGCAATTCGCCGCGAGTTTAATGTTCGGTCGTTTTTATCAGACCAAGCTTGGTAAAAAACACTCGGTTTCGAAGCTCAGCATCCCGAAGCATCTTTTTATAGGAAATCACGTGTATTGCGGCTCTGTGGTTTGGCGCAAAGCCGAAGTATCCCTCGCCATCGGGAGTTTCGTGTGGTGCAAGGGACCGCGACAATGAGCGTCGCGTACCCACTGTAAGGTCGCAAACTACGTAACACTCAAAAGGGGTCGAATTGCGTATTTCTGATACAATATTCCCCTGCACATCACGAACAGTTCTGTTTTTTAGCTTCTCGATGTACTCCAACACTTGATCCACGGGGTCCTTGCCAGTTGTTTCATCCCCAGGCCGCTTAAATTCTACTAAAACAATAGGGTCATTGGTGCCTTCACGGCGAAAGCCGAGCGGGTTAAAGAAAATTAAATCAGGCTCTTGAGCAGCGTCCAAATCAGGTGCGAGCACACGTATTTGTTTGTCAGAAGCAAAAAGGCTATAATAAGCTAAAAGGTCGTCCACAATCCAGAGATTATGAGCCGAGTAATCTTCTTTATTGTATATTCTACCCAGCGGGCAAATTAAATCGTGCACTGCTTTTTCATAATGGTATTTTTTTGGCTCTCCGTCCTTATATTTCAGAAAGCTCTTTGCCAACGATAGAACTTGATTTCTCTTAACAACAAGTTCAGCTAGTCTATTCTTTGCTTGACCACTAACTTTGGAAAGAACGGCTTCCGCTTCTTTTCGAGCTAAATCATCTAAGTTGTCAAGCTCACTAAATTCTCGGATTCGTTAGAAATCTTTCTCTCTTCACGGTAGAGTAGCGTAAATAGGTTCTCCCCGATTTTCTCTTCGTCCATTCCTGGGGAGAGCCCGCTGACATACCGACTCTACATCTTCCACCTTCGCTGCAAGCTGAGGATGCTCTTGCAACAGCGATGTGACCGTTGCAGATTGCCGGGTACGCATCCGGGCAATGTGATCGCCTAGGAACAGGCCGGCAGCCCGTATTATTGCATCACGAAGTGCTTCTTCCTGTTCTTTCGTGATTTTGAAACCGACACGCTCTTGATCGACACGATCATTCAGGAATTTTCCACTCACCAAACCGACATAAGCCTTTCCACCCGAAAGTTCATTCAAAGCGAACTTACGCTCAATATCGATGGGTTCGCCTACGAGGCGATCGTGTGCGGTGAGCAGAATTGTGTTCTTTAATTCAGCTGAAATTGTGCCATCAACAAACATATGATCCATTTTTAGTGCGTACGCATCTCCATCAAGCTGCAGCTCGAAATCTGCATTCTTTGGTGTGTCAATCCTGCCTTTTATGAATTCATGAAGACTTTCACTGGACCCATCAAATATCACCTTGACCCTGGGCATAGTGCCAGCCATAAAATATGAGAAAAAGTGCAACGATAGATCGCGTAGAAACGATATTTTGCGCATCTTCTTCTTAAATGGCTCGCTAACCTTCATTAGGGATATCCGAGCACCGTAATGTAACCCCGTTGGCGCGGTATCCTGCATGTTCTGGATTGCGTTGCCGCTCAGCGGCGCGAAGAGGAACGAAAGGCTTTTGACGGCCTCGCCTACCTTGAACCGACTAGCAACCTGGATTTCTCCAAACACTTTCAGCCATACGAGCCTCCCGACGCCCTTTCCGCCTCTCGCTAATTTTGATCGGCTGTCACAGGTGTTAAATGCCTCGAGGTTCTTGTCGGTAAAGCCAGCTCCATTGTCAGTGATCGAAATTGTCTGAACGCATCCGGAACCATCCGTGTCGACATCGACGACAATCTCCCCTTCTTCGGCTGCGAGGTCAGCGCCAAATCGGTCTTCAATTGAATGGACAGAATTACTTACTGCTTCATAGACGGAGTACAGAATTGCGGCTTTACCATCAGGTAACCTCATATTATTAATTCGCCCTACGATATCAAATTTCATTGCATCCCAGTATCAACATGAACTCTAGTTATCAATATACGTTCTAATACGTGTCTTAAGGTATAGACAATTGTTGCCCTAAAAAGCCACAACCTCAATCACCCCCGGCAGCGCCTTCAGCGCCCCGGCCTGGCTCGGGCGTCACATCGAAATTCCCGCCGAGGTTCACCTCCACCTCGCGCGCCGGGTCCGCCAGGCGCAGCCGCAGCTTCAGCGCCGTCGCGCCGCCCGCCGCTGACGGTCTTCGCCAGGCTCTCCACCGACAGCCGCCCATCCGCGACGATGCACAGCCCCGACCGCGACCGCCCCAGCGCCGCGTCGAGGTCCTGCACCGACTTCACCCGCGTCTTGATGTTCTCGCCGTCGAGTTCGGCCTCGACCACGAGCAGCACGGCCTTGCCCGGCTCCAGGCTGTCGCCCGCCAAGCGCCAGCGTGTCGGAGAAGATGACGGCCTCGAACTGGCCGGTCGGGTCGGAGAAGCCGCCGAAGGCGAAGCGGTTGCCGGATTTGGAGCGGCGCTCCTGCTTGTAGGTGACGGTCGCGGCTAGCCTCGCCTCGGCGCTGGACTGGGTTTGCAGTTTCGCCTCCAGCTCGGACCAGCGCATGACATTGAGCCGCGTCAGGGCGTCGGCGTAATCGTCGAGCGGGTGGCCGGAGAGGTAGAAGCCGATGGCGTCCAGCTCATGGCTGAGGGTCTCGATCAGGTCCCAGCCGGGGACCTCGCGCAGATGCAGTTGCGGCGCGGCGACGCGTCACCCCGCCGCCGGCGAACAGGTCGTTCTGGCCGGTGGCGCGGTCGTCGGCGAGGCGGCCGGAATAGGAGAGGATCTGCTCGATATTGGCGTAGACGCGGGCGCGGTTCGGCTCCAGCGCATCGAACACGCCCGCCGCCGCCAGCGTCTCCAGCGCGCGCTTGTTGAGCATCTTCGGGTTGAGCCGCTCGGCGACGTCGGTGAGGCTGGCGATAGGCGCCGCCGGTCTCGCGCGCCGCGATGATGTGCTCCGCCGCGCCGCGCCCGAAATTCTTCAGCGCCGACAGCGCATAGCGGATCGCGCCGCTCTCGGGCAGGAATTCGGCGCCCGAGGCGTTCACCGAAGGCGGCAGCATGGCGATCTTGCTGCGCCGCGCTTCCTGGGCGAACAGGTAGAGCTTGTCGGTGTTCGCCATGTCGTAGGTCATGGTGGCGGCGAGGAATTCGACCGGGTAATTGGCCTTGAGATAGGCGGTCTGATAGGCGAGCAGCGCATAGGCGGCGGCGTGCGATTTGTTGAAGCCGTAGCCGGCGAATTTCGCCACCAGCTCGAAGATGTAGTCGGCGCGGCCCTTGTCGACGCCGTTCTGGATGGCGCCCTCCATGAAGCGCGCCTTCTGCTGGTCCATCTCCGCCTTGATCTTCTTGCCCATGGCGCGGCGCAAGAGGTCGGCCTCGCCGAGCGAGTAGCTGGAGAGCCGCTGGGCGATCTGCATCACCTGTTCCTGGTAGATGATGACGCCGTAGGTTTCCTCCAGCACCGGCGCGATCAGCGGATGCAGGTAATCGACGGTCTCCAGCCCGTATTTGCGGTTGATGTAGTTGGGGATGTTGTCCATCGGGCCGGGACGGTAGAGCGACACCATGGCGATGATGTCGCCGAAGCGGTCGGGCTTCAGCTTGCGCAGGGACTCGCGCATGCCCGTCGATTCCAGCTGGAACACGCCGACCGTATCGCCGCGCGACAGCAGCTCGTAGGTCTTCTTGTCGTCCAGCTCCAGCCGGGCGAAGTCGATCTCGACGCCGCGCTGCGCCATCAGGGCGAGCGCCTTCTGGATGACGGTCAGCGTCTTCAGGCCGAGAAAGTCGAATTTGACCAGCCCCGCCGGCTCCACCCATTTCATGTTGAACTGGGTGACGGGCAGCGTCGAGCGCGGGTCGCGATAGAGCGGCACCAGCTCGGAAAGCTGCCGGTCGCCGATGACGACGCCCGCCGCATGGGTGGAGGCGTGGCGGTAGAGGCCCTCCAGCTTCTGCGCGATATCGAGCAGGTGCTTCACCACCGGATCGCTGTCGCGCTCTTGCTGGAGCTTCTCCTCGCCCTCGATGGCCTCGGCGAGCGTCACCGGATTGGCGGGGTTGTTCGGCACCAGCTTGCAGAGCCGGTCGACCTGCCCGTAAGGCATTTGCAGCACGCGGCCGACGTCGCGCAGCACCGCGCGGGCCTGCAGCTTGCCGAAGGTGATGATCTGCGCGACGCGCCCCGCGCCGTATTTCTCCTGCACATAGCGGATCACCTCGTCGCGGCGGTCCTGGCAGAAGTCGATGTCGAAATCCGGCATCGAGACGCGTTCGGGGTTGAGGAAGCGCTCGAACAGCAGGCCGAAGCGCAAGGGGATCGAGGTCGGTGATCGACAGCGACCAGGCGGCGACCGATCCCGCGCCCGAGCCGCGGCCCGGCCCGACGGGGATGCCGTGCGCCTTGGCCCATTTGATGAAGTCCGACACGATGAGGAAGTAGCCGGAAAACTTCATGCTGCTGATGACATTCAGCTCGAATTCGAGCCGCGTGCGGTAATCCTCTTCGGTGCGTGCCCTCGGCGAGCGCCGATGACGCGCAGCCGCTCGTCCAGCCCCTCGCGCGCCTGCCGGCAGAGTTCGGCCGTCTCCGCCGCGTCGACCGCCTCCTTGCTGTCGGCGTGGACGCTTGCGAATTGCGGCAGGATGGGGCTGCGCATTTTCGGGCGGAAGGCGCAGCGCCGCGCGATCTCGACGGTGTTCGCCAGCGCCTCGGGCAGGTCGGCGAACAGCGCCATCATCTCGGCTGCGCGACTTGAAATAATGCTCCGGCGTCAGCTTGCGGCGGTCGTCCTCGGAGATGTAGCGCCCTTCGGCGATGCAGATCAGCGCGTCATGCGCCTCGAAATCGTCGCGCCGCCGGGAAATAGCACTGGTTGGTCGCGACCAGCGGCAGTTTCGAGCTTGTAGGCCAGCTTCACCAGCTCCGGCTCGACGCGCTTTTCCTCCGCCGTGCCGTGGCGCTGGATCTCGGCATAGAGCCGGTTGCCGAAAATAGCCTTGAGCGCCTTGAGCTGCGCCTTGGCGGCGGCCGTATTGCCCTCGCGCAGCAGCCGGTCGATAGGGCCGTCCGGACCGCCCGTCAGCGCGATCAGCCCGGCGGAATGCCGCGCCAGCTCGTCCCAGGTGACATGGGTGGGGCTGTCATCCGCATGCTCCAGAAACGCCGCGCTGGTGAGCGACAGGAGATTGCGGTAGCCCTCGCCGTCCTTGACCAGCAGCGCGATGGACCCGGCGATCGGCGAGGCCGAGGCGTTGCCGTTCTTGCGCGCGCCCTGGTCGGCCTCCGCCTCGTTGCGTGCGCAGCGCCAGCGTGCAGCCGGTGATCGGCTGGACGCCCGCCCCCGCCAGCGTCTCGGCGATTTCCAGCGCGCCGAACAGGTTGTTGCGGTCGGTGACGGCGAGCGCGGGCTGCGCGTCCTTGGCGGCGAGCTTGGCAAGCGCTTTGACCGGCAGCGCGCCCTCCAGCAGCGAATAGGCGGAATGCACGCGCAGGTGAATGAAGCCCGGTCCGGATTTTGCCGCCATCGCCATGCCGTCTCGCTATTGCCAATGCCCGGCAGCAGGGTGGACCGCCAATATCGATTCTTGAAGCGCCTTATCCCGGTTTTGGACAGCGGAGCTTCGCGACACCGTCAAGCGTGAGCCCAGGCCTCGCGGATGACGCGCTTCGTATTGGCGATCACCAGCTCGGAGGTCTCCTCCGCCAGCAGCGGACGCACCTCGGCGCTGACCACCGGCGGGTTTTCCTTGTTGAGCAGCCCGTGCTTCAGCAGCACCTTGAAATAATCGCAGACATCCTTGGTATCAAGCGACCCGCCCGGCACGCCGAAGCGCGGCTGCAGATCGCCATAGAGGAAGTGCTTCTTGTCCTCGACGACGCAATTGCCGATGTGGAAATGCAGGAAGAAATCCTTCACCAGCGGGATGGCCTCCTCCGGCGTCTCGCGCAGCAGCGGGAAATGCGACAGATCGGATAAGAGGCCGAAATTATCGCATTCCGCCGCGACGGGCCGCGCGACCTCGGCGGCGTCGGCGAAATGGCCGATGAGGAAATGCTTGTCGACGTCCCGGTCGAAGATTTTCAGCGTCACCACCATGTCGCCCTGCTGCCTGGCGTAGCGGCAGACCTCATACATGAAGTCGATGAAATGCCGCTTCGCCTCGGGACGCTTCTCGTCGCCGGGGTCCTTGCCGGAGGAGATGCGGAAGAACGACGCGCCGAGCTGATAGGCCTCGTCGACGCATCCCTTGATGATGCCGAGCACCCGTTTGCGCTCGGCCGGGTCGGCATGATGCGGGTTCAGCTTCATCGGGAAGGCGGTCGGCTGCGTCGCATAGGCGACGGTGAGATGCGAGACCTCCAGGATTTTCCGCGCGATGTCGCGGTCGCGCGTATCCTTGCAGGGGCCGATCTCGACGGCGGTCCAGAAATCATCCTCGGCGATGCGGCGCAGCGTCTGCACATAGGTCGCGTGCGACTGCATCAGCTCGGGAAACCTTTGAAATGCACCAGCCCCGGCTTCATGTAGCCATACATCGATCGTCCATAAAAGTTGCGCCCCTTTTGCTTAATCCGAACGAGAGATTTATCATCGAAGCCGGTATCGACCTGGAAGAAAATAGATCTGTTGAAGTAGAGGCGGAGGGGCGGATTGCGGGTATGTCGGCGGTAACGGTCAATTAAAGAGAAGCAAAAGAAAACCACCTGGACGATTGAGTGATTTTCTCATTGGCCCAGGAATAGCTATTGCGATGATTCTATTTGTCCCTTAGTACGTTCCTACATTACAGTTCAATCAAACAATAAAAACAGATAATAATATTATATATTTTTTTAGAAATTTACGGCCATCACATGTCGGCATTAGAATAGGTATTTTCGCGTATCGTTCGCAAGTATCTACACCGGAGCTTGCACGAGGCCTGCGCCTACATCTGGCAATTCTAGCCGATATGCATTTTTTTTAAGCTCGTCTAAAAGCCTCCCGGTGTTCGCATCGATGCCACAGGCCTCCAACCACATTGCAGCAATTCCAGCAACGTGTGGCGTGGCCATGCTCGTACCCGACAGCACGGAACTGTTCTCCTCGAGACAGCTGGAGAATATGTCCATTCCTGGCCCAGCGATATTAGCGCCTGCATTGGAGAACGGAGCAATTTCCAAATCTGCCCCAATCGCTCCTACGGCGAAGATCGACGGACAATTAGCAGGGTGTTGCGCTGGTGCCACTTCTCCTTTGGGTCTGTTACTGTCATTGCCTGTAGCCGCAACAATGAGCGTGCCGGGAGACGCAGCGAGCGCACGCTTAGCGATCGTATCGAATACAACCGAGAAGGGATCTCTTGGACCCACAACGCTCCCAAGAGACATTGAAATAACACGGCAATCATTCGCAATCGCCCATTCGATACCACTTAGCGCTGATGTGTCCGTTCCATCACCCTCATCGGAGAGAACCTTGCCGACAAAAATCTCGCCGTTGAAAGCGCAGCCATAGCGGCGCACACCACTGGCAGGCGTCTGCGGCCCAAGTGCCGTGCCAACGCAATGGGTGCCATGACCATTTCGGTCTTGAGGTGACTCGCCTTGAATAAAAGAAACGGTTGTTCTGGGGCGCTCCGCAAAGTCTTTGTGGTTTTGATCCATGCCGGTGTCTAAGATGGCAATTCGTATCCCCCTGCCGCAATAGCGTGATTGATTCACCCGGGTGGCCTTTAATCCCCATGTTTCGCGAATATCGTCAACATACTTGGACGCCGAACCGGTGCTGAAGCCAGGGGCCTTACTTATACCTGTGCTGCCATGCCCCAACAAAGACATTACAGATTGCGCGCCATCGTAATATCCCCGATAATAATCTAAATTGAAATCGTTGATGGCTTTCAAGGCCCTTTCTTGTTCGACCGCAAGTATTGATTTTTTTACTTTCGACAGCACTAAGAAGCTGCGCATACTGATCGCGATCAGCATTGACTACAGCAACATTTAGCCGCCCAAAAAGTACGCCATCTGACGTGCTGTCAATAGAGGTGATCGGGTTAGCGCGTGAATCGAGCGAATTATTGCTAATGCGTAGGCCCGATACATTCCGGATTTCTTCAAGTCCTTGCTTCGCCTCATCGTCTGGTAATAGCACTAAATAACGAACCGGCTTCTGATGATTTATTTCACCTTCATTCCGCGTTTCTGTAGCTTTGTTTACAGGTGACTTTGGTGAGCGCGCCAATATTTTGTTCATAACGTCCTATCACAATTAATAAATGTGCTCGATACGCTTCATAGCGGAGTATGTCATCCCCGCCAATAAGAGATAGTACTCGACCTTCTCTAGCAACTTAAGTTTCTCAGAACAGTTACGGACATTGTATAAACCTGCCGCAGCTATCGCAATGGTTGCATACATAAAAATAACAACCAAAATGGCAGCTGACCCGCGGTCGCCCGAGTTGTCTTGTGTCAGACCGACGTCCGATGAAAAAGTTATCCCCGCCCCTCGCGCCGCCCGTATTATTGACCCTCGTTCTCGTTCCAGAGGGACGCGGGGCTTAAGACCGGCTCAGCATCGCGGAACGGGAATTGCGGTGCCTGAGGAATCCCGTGGGGGATCTGGTTGGGTGGAAATGCCGGCCAGCCTCGCGGTGGGTGTAACGAACCCGCACTCAGGGGTTTGTAGGTTCTGCCGACCTGTTTGCTGGGATGCGCAGGTCCAAGGTCATGCGACGCATCTTTTGCGTAGCCGGACGGTGAACAAGGGTTCCCGATCCCCGCTGGCCATGTCCGATAAAGGCGCGGAGACGAGCCAAAATACCACCGCGCGCGGGCAGCCGGGAGGCTGCACACTAAACTACTAGGACCAGCCTCACGGCGGCCCGCGCCGTCCCTCATCGGGGCGGAAATGAAGGAGAATGAGAGCAAAACCTCGCGGGCGCGGCCCGGCGAGGCTGCAATTGCTTGACGCCGGCATTGCGCCAGATCAGGCTTCGAACACACGCCAACGGCGCATGAGCGCGACGAGGACTTCTCGCATGACAGATACATCGATCGACCGGGCCGCCATGGGGCGCCTGGCTAAAGCTCTCGTGTTCATCTGCGGGGCGACCCACCCGACCACCGTGGCGCTGAAGACGGCGGCGGAAACCGGCACGGAGCGCGACATCAAACACGCCCGCTCGCTGTTTCTGAAGCTGAAGCCCGGCGACCGCAAGGCCGCGATGGCGATGATCGAGGATTGATCGCCTCGGCAGCGGACCCCGTGACCGGTCAACGCTCCGGCGTCAGCGTTTCCTCGCCCATGCCCGCACCCCATAGACCCTTCAGCGTGCCATCGGCGGCGAGGGCGTAGACGATTGGCGTGGCGCTGCCCCAGTCGACACTGAACAGGTTGCCGTCGAGCGCGCCCTTGCCCTTGTACTCATTCTTGCCGATTTTCCAGTCGATCCGATAGCCGTCGTCCTGCCTGGCGATGTGGACCACGCCCTGATACGGAGTGCCATTCGCACCGCGCCCGGCCGCCCGGTAGATGCCCTCCCTCAGCGTGACGGGATCTTGCGACGCACCGCCATGCAGCGTCAGCCGTTCGGTCGCGGTGCCGTCGGCCCACTCGCCGTCGAGAACGTCGCGTGCGCCCAGCGTATAGACCACAGGGGTCTTGTCGCCCCAATTGACCACCAGCATGCGCCCGGCAAGCTGGCCGGTTCCCTCGAATGTCTGCGTGCCGATCCACCATTTGAAGCTGAACCGGTCGCCAGTCTGGATGATGGCGACCATGCCCCGATAGCGGCCGCCGCCCGGATTGTTGCCCTCGACGCGATAGATGCCCGTCAGGGTCGCCGGCATCTCGGTTTTTGCAGGCTGGGGAATATGCAGCGCGTTCCGCTGGGCTCCCGAACCGCTGGCGGACGGTGCGGGCTGGGATATTGTCGGGCGCGATCGCCGCCACCTGCTGGCTGCTGCGAAAGATGAAATCGCCGAAGAACGAGGAGGAGATCCACGGCGTCTGCTGACCGCGCGTTTCCTGGTAGACGCCTTTCAGCGTCGCCTTGAAGGTTTGCTCCAGGCTCAGGTCGGGGATGCGGATCGCCGCAGTCAGATGCTTGGTGTAAGGGCTGTTGCGTCCCACCCCGTCTTGCGCAACCGCTCCCGGCGAGGTCGAGTAGGACACGAACAGCCGCGCGTTGCTGTCGATGCGCGACAGGCCGCGCGTGCCGCTGGTGCCCATGCCGTTATCGCGGCAGGCGTCCAGAACGACGATGTTGAGCGAATTGTCCGCCGCCGCCATGGCGTCCACGACATCGGCGGCCTTGATGGCGCGGTCTTTCAAGTCGCGTTCGCTGGCGAAGCCGTCGCCGACCGGCACGAGGTAATTTTCGCCGCCGATCTGCACGCCATGTCCGGCGAAGAAGAACAGACCCATGCCCCGGCTGGCTTTGAGTGTTTCACCGAAAGCGCGGATCGCCTCGGTCATGACGCGGCGGTCGGCGTCGATTTTGAGAATGACGTCGAACCCGGAGTCGCGCAGCGCTGCCGCGACATCGGTCGCGTCATTTGCGGGATTGGCCAGCGGACTGAAAGCATAGCGTGCATTGCCGATCACCAGCGCGGTGCGCGGCTCGGCGGCCGCCCATGCGTCCGGAGCCGCCGCCTGCGCGGCAGACGCCAGCAAAAGCCAAAGGAGCAGAGTTCTGAAAGTCATCATGCGGTCCTCACGCTGGGCAACCGGCGGGAGGAATTTATGGCCGGTTATCGGCGGGGAGAAAAGCAGGATTTACGTCGCGCCAGGCCAAAGCGGGTGCCCGGATAGCAAGAGTTCTCCGGCCGCCGGCGTCAAGGCATATTCAGGTGTGATGGGATCGGGGGGTGAGGCACCAGAACGCTTCGCGGCAAACTTATACCCGCGCTCCGCACCGCGGTTATACTCACCCTCATGACAGTGCGGCGCCGTCAAGCAACAGTCGCCACTCCTATGCGGCGCGAAACGCCCTCAACGGTCCACTTCGCCGAAGACGATGTCGAGTGAGCCGAGGATGGCGGAGACGTCGGCGAGCATGTGGCCGCGATTTATGAAATCCATCGCCTGGAGATGGGCGAAGCCGGGCGCGCGGATCTTGCAGCGATAGGGCTTGTTGGTGCCGTCGGCGACGAGATAGACGCCGAACTCGCCCTTGGGCGCCTCGACATGGGCATAGACCTCGCCTTCGGGCACGTGGAAGCCCTCGGTATAGAGCTTGAAATGATGGATCAGCGCTTCCATCGAGCGCTTCATCTCATCCCGGCGCGGCGGCGACACCTTATTGTTCGGCGCGACCACCGGTCCCGGGCCTTCCGCGTTCAGCCGCTCGATACACTGCTTCATGATATGCACGGACTGGCGCATCTCCTCCATGCGGATGAGATAGCGATCGTAGCAGTCGCCGTTCTTGCCGACGGGAATATCGAAATCCAGTTCGGCATAGCACTCATAGGGCTGGCTCTTGCGCAGATCCCAGGCGGCGCCGGAGCCGCGGATCATCACGCCGGAGAAACCCCAGGCGAGACAATCCTTCAGGCTGACGACGCCGATGTCGACATTGCGCTGCTTGAAGATGCGGTTGGGCGTGAGCAGGCTGTCGATGTCGTCGAGCACGGGGATGAAGCTGTCGCACCACGTGGCGATGTCGTCGATCAGCGCTTGCGGCAGGTCCTGATGCACACCGCCGGGGCGGAAATAATTGGCGTGCAGCCGCGAGCCGGAAGCACGCTCATAGAACACCATCAGCTTCTCGCGCTCTTCGAAGCCCCAGAGCGGCGGAGTGAGCGCGCCCACATCCAGCGCCTGCGTGGTGACGTTCAGCAGATGGTTGAGGATGCGGCCGATTTCGCAATAGAGCACGCGGATGAGCTGCCCGCGCCGGGGCACCTCGATGTCCATCAGCTTCTCGATGGCGAGGCAGAAAGCATGCTCCTGGTTCATCGGCGCGACATAGTCGAGCCGGTCGAAATAGGGGATCGCCTGGAGGTAGGTCTTGTATTCGATCAGCTTCTCGGTACCGCGATGCAGGAGGCCGATATGCGGATCGACGCGCTCAACAACCTCGCCATCGAGTTCCAGCACGAGGCGCAATACGCCATGCGCCGCCGGATGCTGCGGTCCGAAATTGATGGTGAAGTTGCGAAGCTCGCGGCCGCCTTCCACGCGATCCTCGGCCTGCTTCTCCACGGCTTCAGGAACCAGAGTTTCTGCCGTGCTGCCGTCAGCCATGTGCGGCTCCAATCCTATTCGTGGGCTTTGGCCGTCGCGCCCGGACGAAGCGAAGCGCAGATCCGGGGTCTACTCAAACCGCTGTGAGCACCCAAGCGACATAGGCACCCGCTCGGTGGCCGGTGCGACAATGCAAACTCATCACCCCACCGCCTTCGCCTTCTCGGCGACCTTCGCCTTGAACCGCTGCCAATCGACGATGGCGCGCTGGTGATACCCCTCGCCGATCTGCTCGACGCCGTCATGGGCGCGCACCAGGAACCACACTTTGCGCCCCTCCACTTCCGTCGCCTCGACGTCGACCTTCACCGTCATGCCGGCCGGGGTTGCGGCGTCATGCGAGATATCGACATGAATGCCGACGCTCCCCTCCCCTTCGTCGAGATGCGGGGCGAGGGCGTGAATGCAGGTCCACTCCATCAGCGCGACCATGAAGCCGGTGGCGAACACCTCCGGCATGGCGGCCAGCTCCGCGGATTCGCGATAAATATGCGGCACCGTTTTCTCATCGGGCACCGTATAGGAAAAGCTAGCCTTGATGCCGGTCTGCAGCGTGTCTTTCATTACCCC
This sequence comes from uncultured Alphaproteobacteria bacterium, assembly GCA_963731855.1. Lineage (GTDB taxonomy): Bacteria > Pseudomonadota > Alphaproteobacteria > Rhizobiales > Rhodomicrobiaceae > R-RK-3. The sequence continues at coordinate 285,983 of CAVSXH010000018.1, forward strand.
TCAGCCCTCCTTCGACGCCTTTTCATCGCCCGGCAGCTTGTAATCGGAGCCTTCCCATGGGCTGAGAAAATCGAAATTGCGAAACTCCTGCGGCAGCTTTACCGGCTCGTAGATCACACGCTTCTGCTCTTCGCTATAGCGCACCTCGACGAAGCCGGTGAGCGGGAAATCCTTGCGCAGCGGGTGACCCTGAAAACCGTAATCGGTGAGGATGCGGCGCAGATCCGGATGCCCGGAAAACAGGATGCCGTAAAGATCGAAGGCCTCGCGCTCATACCAGTTCGCCGATGGAAAAATGCTGACGGCGCTCGGCACGGGCGTGATGTCGTCCGCTTCGATCTTCACACGGATGCGGTGATTGAGCTGCGGGCTGAGCAGATGATAGACGACGTCGAAGCGGAATTCGCGCCCCGGATAGTCGACGCCGCAAATGTCGAGCAGCTGCGTGAACAGGCAGCGCGGGTCGTCGCGCAAATAGCGCAGCACATTGGCGATCTGGTCGCGTCCGACATACAGCGTCAGCTCGCCGCGCGTAACGTGCCAGCGCTCGATCGCCTGGGGCTGAGCTCCGGCCAGCGCGCCGCCGAGTTCGTTCAGCTTTTCATCCATTCGCGCTCACCCCTCATTCACAATGAACAGCTTGGCGCCGGCCCGCAGTCCGCGATGCGGCCCGGATTTGTCGCCGACCTGACCGCTTCCTCAGCGCTCGATCGTCCCGGTGCGGCGGATCTTCTTTTGCAACAGCAGCACACCGTAAACCAGCGCCTCGGCGCTTGGCGGGCATCCCGGCACATAAATGTCGACCGGCAGCACCCGGTCGCAGCCGCGCACCACCGAATAGGAATAGTGGTAATAGCCGCCGCCATTGGCGCAGGAGCCCATGGAGATCACATAGCGCGGCTCGGGCATCTGGTCGTAGACCTTGCGGATCGCGGGCGCCATCTTGTTGCAGAGAGTACCGGCGACGATCATCACGTCCGACTGGCGCGGGCTGGCGCGCGGTGCAAAACCGAAACGCTCCAGATCGTAGCGCGGCATCGAAGCCTGGATCATTTCCACCGCGCAGCAGGCGAGGCCGAAGGTCATCCACATCAGCGAGCCGGTGCGCGCCCATTGGATCAGGTCGTCGGCGGAGGTGACGAGAAAGCCGCGATCGGCAAGCTCGTTCGACACGTCGGCGAAATAGGGATCCTTGCGTTGCGCGGGCGCAGCGATCGGCCGGCCGGATGCATCGCGCAGCACCGCACCCTCTCTGGATTCCGTCATCAATCCCATTCCAGCGCTCCCTTGCGCCACTCATAGACGAAGCCGATGGTCAAAACGGCGAGAAACACCATCATCGACCAGAAGCCGAACAGCCCGGCCTCCTTGAAGGCCACGGCCCATGGAAAAAGAAACGCCACTTCCAGGTCGAAAATGATGAACAGGATCGACACGAGATAGAAGCGTATGTCGAATTTCATCCGCGCATCGTCGAAGGCGGGAAAGCCGCATTCATAGGCGGACACCTTTTCCGGGTCCGGATGGCTCGGGGCGATCAGGAACGGTGCGATCAGCAGCGCGAGGCCGATGAAAAGCGCAACGCCGAAAAAGATCACCAATGGCAGATATTCAGCGAGAAGAAGATTCATGGTCCACCGCATGCCGGGCTGGCTACGCACCGCCGCTGGCCGCTAGCTGCCGGCTCAAAACTCATGCCAAGGGCTTATCTGACCGCTTGACCCGGCGCAAGCCTCGCCTTTCCACTTTCCATGCGGCAAAGATAGTCGCTCGGAGCCGCATGGCCAATGCGCCATAAGCGCGCCATTAAAGTAGGATCTGCAAGAAGCCCCTTCCCGAAGGCGAGAGGGGCACGGAATTGCCGCCGCACCGGACGGGCACCCTCGCATCGCGGTGGCGAGTTCGTGCACTGTGCAAACTGTTACGACCGGGGTGACGTCCCGCCTGGCAAGCGCCACCCCGCATTTCTTCTTTCAGTTTCGCAAGTCGACAATGGCCTGGTACACCAACTGCTTGAGCAGCTTGCGATAATAGGAGCGCATAGGACTTGGGGCCTGCGACATGTAAACCCCCACCAGCCCTTCCCGGGGATCGACCCAGAAATATGTGCCGGCATATCCAGCCCACATATATTCACCTGCCGAACCGGGAACGCCCGCGATCCCATCGGCCAGCCGGACGGCAAATCCAAGCCCGAACGTGTATCCCTTCGATCCGAGCAACAACTCGCCGGGCGCTTGGGGGTTGCTGACAAGCGTCGCCAGATGATCGGAGGTCATGAGCTTGATCGTCGATGGGCTGAGGATTCGCACGCCATCGAGAGTTCCGCCATTCAGCAGCATCTGGCAAAATCGCAAATAGTCGCCTGCCGTCGAAACGGCGCCGGCACCGCCGAAATCATTGCCGGGCACCTTGCTGACATCGATGACCGGGAACTGCTTGCCGCTGGCGGGATCCGTCTCAAACGGGGCAGCCAGTCGGGCGAGCTTGTCTTGCGCGACGTAAAACCCGGTATCCTCCATCCGAAGCGGTTTAAAGATGCGCTCGGCCAAAAAATCGCCGGCGCGCTTGCCGGTGACCGCTTCGATGACACGTCCCTGCACATCGACCGCAAAGCTGTATTCCCAGGTCGTGCCAGGCTGATTGACCAGGGGAATGCTGGCGAGCCGCTGCACCTCTTCGCTACCCGTCAAATCGCGTGCGTCAAATTCGATCCCCGCTTTCGTCAGCCCGGCTGCCAGAAAAGCGTCCTTGACTTTCGGGTTCTTCGTTATTTCGCCGTAGGCAAGGCCAGCGGTATGCCGAAGAAGATCCTGGATGGTGATCGGTCGTGCTGCTGGCACGATATCGCCTTCGGCCGTGGCGACTTGCATCTCCTTGAAGGGGGGCAGGAACTTCGATACCGGGTCCGTAAGCTCGACGAGACCGTCCTCGACAAGCAGCATGAGGCCGACCGACATCAACGGTTTCGTCATCGAGTAGATACGGAAAACTGCGTCCTTCGACATCGGGCCGCCGCCCGGCGTGAGGGTCCCAAATGCACCTTCGTAGATGATCTTGCCATCCCTGGCGACGAGCACGACGGCACCGGGCAACTTCTTTTCTGCGATCTCCTTGGAAAAAGCCTGCGTGATCTTCTCCAGCCGCTGCGATGATACGCCGACGTCTTCAGCAGCACCTTTGCTCAAGCTCATATCGCGGGCAACGGCGGGACCGAAGGATAAGAAGATTATAGCAAAGGCGCTGAGGATTGCAGGTGATCGAAAACGCATGGCGTTCCTCCCATCATTATAAAGGGTGCATTGAGCACATTCATCCTATCATCGTACCCGCTCATCCGACAGACTTGCTCTTGGCTTCGTGCGTTAAATAGGAATCGCGATCGCGCCATTTATGTCGTCCCGGACGCCGCGGAGCGGCGAGCCGGGATCCAATCACATGGCCGCAAATTCACTGCCGAAGTTCCAAATGAATGGGCCCCGGCTCTGACGGCCGGGGCGACGGGATACACAATGCCGCTGATCTCGATTTACAGTGTGATGCTCTAGCTTCGAGCCAATCTGTTGACGGAAGGCAGGCCCGCTTTAAATCGCTCTGAGCCTGCGAGCGACAACGGGCGTATCGTGCTGTGATGGCCAGCCGGCTGATCATCGGCACAGCCACCGGGTTGCCGGTGGTTGTGAAGAGCGCGCCTATCCAGGAGCATCCGAAGACCGTTTCCTGCGAAGGCGGAAACCGGCTCGAAATCTCTCCAGAAACAACGCAGAAACCGAGCAGAAACTGTAGAGTTTCTTTGCTCTTTCTCGGCTAATCGATAAAGCTCAGGAAGGCGCGCGGCGTCCCCAGGCTACGCGGTAAAGGTCGAAGCGCCGGTCGCGCAGGTTGCGCACGGTTCCCGACCCGCGCGCGGTGCGCAGGTCGGCCAGCCGGAGATCAGCGATGGCGACCGTTTCCGTATTGGCGGCCGTATCCGCAGCGACGCCGTCGCGCGCGAAGGCAAAATCGCAAGGGGTCAGAATGCAGCTCTGCGCATAATGGATGTCCATGTTATCCACGTTCGGCAGATTGCCGACGACGCCCGAGAGCACGACATAGCACTGGTTCTCGATGGCGCGGGCATGGCCGCAATATCGCACCCGCAAATAGCCGCGCTGCTCGTCCGTGCAGAACGGCACGAACAGGATCATCGCGCCCTGGTCGATCAGATGCCGGGCCAATTCGGGGAACTCGCAGTCATAGCAGATCAGCACGCCGATCGGCCCGCAATCGGTGTTGATGGCGTCGAGCTTGGTGCCGCCTTTCATGTTCCACCAAGTGGCCTCGTTGGGTGTCGGGTGGATCTTCTCCTGGGCGTGAACCGAGCCGTCGCGGAGACAAACATAGGTGACGTTTTTCAACTCGCCCGTATCGTCCTTGGTCGGATGCGATCCGGCGATGATATTGATGTTGTGGCTGACAGCCAGATCGCTGACGAATTCCTGGAACCAGGGCGTATAGCCGGTCAGCCGGTCCGCGGCGTCGCTGGCCGACAAGGTCTGCTTCTCGAGCGACAGCAGCTCAAGCGTAAATAGCTCGGGAAACACGACGAAGTCGGAGCGGTAATCGGCCGCAACGTCGACAAAATATTCAACCTGGCGCGCGAACTCCTCCTTGGCGGTGATGCCGCGCATCTGGAATTGGACGGTCGCGACACGGACGATGTCCTGTTTGGACATGATCGGCGTCTCGGATTTTTCCGAAGCCGTTTCGTCGGCCAGCGGGTTGCGCCAAAGCATATGCGCGGCGTAGCCGAGGGACTCGTAGTCGCTCGTGTCGTAGTTCTTGATAATTCCGACCGGTTCGAACCCGTGTGACAGATGAAACTGGACCGCACTGTCGCGGATCCGGCCCGCCTGAACCGCTTCGAGATAGGCCTCCGGGGTGCGATAGTTGCCTCGCTGCCGGGCGAGACCCGGCATCCGGCCGCCAAAGACGATGCCTTTGAGGCCCCATTCCTGGCAAAGCCTGCGCCGCGCGTCGTAAAGGCGTTGCCCGATGCGCAGCCGCCGGTAGTCGCCATCGACGCAAACGCCCATGCCATAAAGATAATCGCGCTGCGGATCATGCCGCGAGGCCAGACCTTCACCGGTGATCTCGTCCCAGCTATGAGACTTGAGCGCAGCCTCACCGCCGATAATGAAGGTGGCGCAGTGGCCGACGATCGTTCCGCCCAGATCGGCCACGAATTGCCCTTCGGGGAAATTGTTGATCTGGCCGCGCGTCGACCGCTCATAATCATAAGGAGCCGAAATGTAGGTCCGGCGGCTGAGATCGGCAATCGCGGCAATATCCGAATGCCGCGCCAGGCGGACGATAAGCTTATCCTTCATAAGAACCGATCTTATGCGCCGAGCACATTCCTCTGTCTTGGGTTTTGGGCGCGTCCGCTCAGGCAGCACCGCAACACATATTTAGGAGGTTTGCGAGGAATTGCGACGCTTTGAGACCGGCTGGCAGTTAAGGCCGCCGCCGCACCGTGCCGTCCCATAGGCGCACGGGAACGGCGGCATAGCTCTCGAAAGAGCGCCGGAAATTTTCGCCCTGACCGTCCCGGACGCCGCCTGCGCCGATGACGATCTCGCCGTCCCGGACAGTCCGGCCGATGCGCGCGAGCGTCGCTGGATAGTCCCGTAGGCTGCGCACAACCAGAACCTTATTGCCGAGCGCCAGGCGGCCCAGTGAGAAGTCTGCCAGCAAATGGATGAGCGAAAGCTGGCCCCGGCCCCGGAGATACTTGGCAATCTGCTCCAGGCCATCTTGGGCCGCGCTGAGGAAAATGAGATCGGCCCCCTTCTCCGCCGCGATGATCCGCGTGGAAACGTCCCGGGCGCTGGGGTCGACAAAAGTGAGGCAGGCTTTCTGCTTCGACCGGCCCGGAATCCCAAAATCGGAATCCGCCCGAGGATGCGCCGCCCTCCAAAACATTGAAATCTAGCATTTTGCGTTCCGTACAAATAAACAGCTTCAAAAATAAAAAATCACGTCAAACATGTCGAACTGATTGCGGCTTACCGGTGGTTGCATTTCCGGTCAATACGCAATCGCCAAGCGCGCAGCCATTTCAACAGCGGTTTTGATATGATCCTGTTCCGGAACGGGAATCAGCGGCTTTGAAGCGGCTCGCAGCCGCAGAGCAGCGCGACGATGCCAAACCGAGTGTCTAACGCGGTGCCATGCGGATCGCTCCGTCGAGACGCACCAACTCGCCGTTGAAATAGCCGTTTTCGATCATATGCAGCGCCAGGGAGGCATATTCCGATGGCTCGCCCAGCCGCTTCGGGTGCGGCACCGACGCCGCGAGCGCCGTCTGCACATGCTGCGGCAGGCTCGCGAGCAACGGCGTGGCGAACAGGCCCGGCAGGATGGTGTTGACGCGGATGCCTTCACTCATGAGGTCGCGAGCGATGGGCAAGGTCATGCCGACAATGCCGGCCTTCGAGGCGCTGTAAGCCGCCTGCCCCATCTGCCCGTCCTGCGCGGCGACACTCGCCGTGTTGACAATGGCGCCCCGGTCGCCGTCTTCAAGCAGCGGCAGGGTCATCATTCCGGCCGCCGATTTGGCGATGCAGCGGAACGTGCCGAGCAGATTGACCTGTATTACCCTCTCGAAATTGTCGAGCGGAAAATGGGTGATCGCCCCGCTCTCCTTGTTGCGGCCCGCCGTCTTGAAGGCGCTGCCGATCCCGGCGCAATTGACGAGAATGCGCTCCTGGCCGTGAGCCTGCCGCGCCTGTGCAAAGGCAGCATCGACTTCCTGGTCAGAGGTGACATTGACCTTGCAGAACACACCGCCGATCTCGCGGGCAAAAGCCTCCCCCTCATCGGCGTTCAGGTCGAATATTCCCACCTTGACCCCCTTGGCCGAGAGCGCTTCGGCGGTGGCGCGGCCCAGGCCCGAGGCGCCGCCCGTTACAACGGCGCAAATTGAGGAATTCAGTTTCATAGGCGTCTCCTACCGGATTTTAATTTTGCAAAAAGTTGAGCCGAGCAGCGCGGCAATCCGCCAAGCGTTATGTCCGCCGGGTCATGTGCCGGGCTTGTCCTTCAGCGAACGGCCGACAATCTCCTTCATGATCTCGCTGGTGCCGCCGAAAATGCGGGTCACGCGTGCATCGCGCCACAGGCGGGCGATCGCATATTCATTCATATAGCCTGCGCCGCCATGCAGTTGCAGCGCCTTGTCGACAACCTCCCACTGCAGCTCCGTATGCCAGAGCTTAGCCGCCGACGCTTCGACGGCGTCCAACTCGCCGGCGACATGGCGGCTGATCGCCCAATCGAGATGCGCCCAACCCACCTGGAGCTTGGCGGCAAGGTCGGCCAGCGTGAAGCGTGTATTCTGAAAATCGAGCACGGTGCGGCCGAAGGCTTTGCGCTCTTTGGTGAAAGCGAGCGCCAGGTCGAAGGCGCGCTGCGCCGACGCCTGCGCGCTGACCGCGATGGACAGGCGCTCCTGCGGCAGTTGCTTCATCAGATAAACGAACCCCTTGCCCTCCTCGCCGAGGCCGTTGGTGATCGGCACGCGCACGTCGCTGAAGAAGATCTCGGATGTGTCCGCCGCGTGCTGACCGATCTTGTCGAGATTGCGCCCGCGCGTAAAACCGGCGCGGTCCGCCTCGACAAGGATGAGACTGATACCCTTGCCGCCCAGTTCTGGGACCGGTTTTGGCGACGACGATGACGAGATCGGCGTTCTGGCCATTGCTGATATAGGTCTTGCTGCCATTGACGACGTAATGATTACCGTCACGCCGCGCCGTCGTCTTGATGCCCTGGAGATCGGAGCCGGCGTCGGGCTCGGTCATCGCAATGGCGGTGATGGCCTCGCCGGTCACCATTTTCGGCAGCCATTGCCGCTTCTGCTCGTCGGAGCCGTAATTGTCGATATAGCCGGCGGTGATGTCGGATTGCAGGGCGATGCCGGTCGAGGCGCCTTGATAGGCAAGTTCCTCATCGACCACGGCGTTGTACCGGAAATCGAGGCCCAGCCCGCCATATTCGGGCGATGCACCGGGACATAGGAGCCCGGCTTCGCCCGCCGCCAGCCAGAATTCCCGGTCGACGATGCCCTCCTTCTCCCAGCGGTCCTGATGCGGCGCGACCTCCTTGCCGATGAACTTGCGGACAGCGTCGCGAAAGAGCGTGTGTTCCTCCCCATAGGCGGACCGGCGCTCGAGTTGAAGCATGGCAAACTCCTGGGAGGCTCCCATATGGCGGACCGCATCCTACCATTGCCGACTTGGCGGAGACTATCGCGGAAGCACTGGATCCGGTTATGCCGGGGACGCCGTGCAAGCGGCGGCGCGGTCGAGCATCAGGCTGCGTTCGCGGGTGTTGCGGGTGAGTTCGGCGGCACGTTCGAACTCGGCGCGCGCTTCGGCCAGGCGGCCTAGCTTGGCGAGCAGGTCGCCGCGTACCGTCGGCAGCAGGTGATAGGATTTGAGCGACGGCTCGGAGGCCAGCGCATCGACAAGTTCAAGACCTGCCGCTGGCCCGAACGCCATCGAGACCGCCACCGCGCGATTCAGCTCCACCACTGGCGACGGCGCGGTCTGCGCGAGCGCTCCGTATAGCTTGGCGATGCGCGTCCAATCCGTCTCTTCCGCGACGAGGGCGAGTCGCGTGACAAGCCGCGATCTCGGCCTGCAGCCTGTATGGCCCGGGCGCCGCGCCGAGCGCATCGGCGCGCGCCAGCGCCTCAAGACCTCGGCGGATGAGCAGATAGTCCCACTGCGCACGATCCTGATCGAGCAGCAGGATTGGCTCGCCGGAGGAACCCGTCCGCGCTTTGAAGCGCGATGCCTGGATCTCCATCAGCGCGACGAGGCCGTGCACCTCCGGTTCCCGCGACGCAAGTTCGGCGAGGATGCGCCCAAGCCGCAGCGCCTCCTCGCAGAGCTGGGGCCGCATCCAATCGTCGCCGGCCGTCGCCGCGTAGCCCTCGTTGAAAATCAGGTAAATGACTTCGAGCACCGAGGCCAGGCGCTCCGCCAGCTCCGCGCCGACCGGCGTCTCGAACGGAATGCGGGCCTCGGCCAGGGTCCGCTTTGCCCGGACGATGCGTTGTGCGACGGTCGGCTCGGAGATGAGAAACGCCCGAGCGATTTCCTCCGTCCGCAAGCCGCCGAGCAGGCGAAGCGTCAGGGCGATGCGCGCCTCGGACGGCAGCAGCGGATGGCAGGCGGTGAAGATCAGGCGGAGAAGATCGTCGCCGATGTGATCATCCAGAGTGGCGTCTGGATCGGGGGTGGACAGCTCCTGCTCAAGCTGAGCTTCATAGCCGAGTTCTTCGTGTTTGCGTTCAAGCAGTTTGCCGCGGCGCAGAAGGTCTATAGCCCGGTGCTTGGCGGCGGTCATCAGCCAGGCGCCCGGATTGCGTGGAATACCGTCCTCCGGCCACTGTCTGAGCGCGGCGATAAGTGCATCCTGGGCGAGGTCCTCGGCCAGCGAGACATCGCGCACGATCCGGGCGAGCCCGGCGATCAGTTTGGCCTGCTCGATCCTCCAGACAGCGTCGATGGCGCGATGTGCGTCGGTGGCATTCATAGCCACCGATCACACCATCTTCATTGCGCCGGCGCAAGACCGGGCGCCATCATGTCCGGCCTACTTGGACTTGCCGCTTTTTGCCTTCGCCTGCATTTTGGGGAGGTCGGCGGCAGCCTTCTGCACGTCCGCCGGGAAGTCGGACATCTCCTGCACTTGCCGGATTTCGATCATTTCATTCGGCCCGGCCGGGCACCGCTTTGCCCATTCGACAGCCTCTTCCTTCGATTTCACCTGGATCATCCAGTAACCGCCGAGCACTTCCTTGGCCTCGGCGAACGGGCCGTCCGTTACCTTGGGCTTGCCGGCGGGAAAGGTGACGCGCGCTCCCATCGAAGGCGGATGCAGGCCATCGAGCGCCAGCAGGACGCCGGCCTTCTGCAACTCCTGATTATATTTCATCATCGCTTCGACAGCTTTGGCATCCGGCAGGGTGCCGGGGGCCGCCGTCTCGTAGCCTTTCGGGATCATCAACATCATGAAACGCATTGTTATGGTCTCCTCTCGGTTTTCACGTTCGGAGCGGTGTTAATTAACCTCGCTCTATTGTCACGTCGAGCGAAGCTCCGTGAGATCGACATGCGCGGCGATTTTTTTAATCGTCGATCGCCTGATAGGCCGAGGTCCAGAAATCGCTGTAGGTGGACGGGGCCACTGGTGAATCCAGCGCGCGCTGCGTCATCAGGATCCCGACCATGTCCTCTTGCGGGTCGGAATAGCCCGAGGTGCCGTAGCCGCCGTCCCAGCCGAAACGGCCCGGCACATTTTCCAGCGCGTCCCGCTTCGTGAAGACCGACATGCCGAAGCCCCAGCCCCGGCTATCCCAAAAGCCGGGGAAGAACGGCGAGCCCGCCTTCTGCTCCGGCGTGATCTGGTCGGTGGTCATCAGTTCCACCGACGGGCGGGACAGGATGCGGTCACGGCCGACGAGCCCCTTATCCAGCATCATGCGGCAGAAGGCATAATAGTCGTCGACCGTGGAGACGAGACCGCCAGACGCGGATTCGAACACCGGCGGCTTGGCGAACCGGCCACCGCGCGCTTCATCGAAAGCCACCAGCTCTTTCCGCGTACCGCCTTCGGTCCAATATGCGGTCGCGAGACGGCCCAGCTTCTCTTCCGGCACGCTGAAGCCGGTGTCCTTCATGCCGAGCGGTTCAAAAATGCGCTCCCGCAGGACCTCGCCGAGGCTCTTGCCGCAAACGCGTGCAATCAGCACGCCCAGAATATGAGAGCCGGTGTCGTACAGCCACCGTTCGCCGGGCTGATGGACGAGCGGCAGGCTGCCATAGCGCTTCATCAGCTCGTCCGGCCCGTGCAGGGGGAGGAACGGGCCCGGCGCGATACCTGCTTCGGACATGGCCTTCTGGATGGGATATTTATCCGGAAAAACCATGATAGCGCCGAGGCCGAGGCGGAAGGTTAGCAGATCGCGCAGCGTGATGGGCCGATGCGCCGGCACCGTGTCGGTCAGCTCGCTTTCGATGCTACGCAGGACCTTGCGGTCCGCTAGCTCGGGCAGCCAGCGATCGACCGGCTCATCGAGCCGCAGCTTGCATTCCTCGACCAGCGTCATAGCGGCCGCGGCGGCAATCGGCTTGGTCAGCGAGGCGATGCGGAAGATTGTATCGCGGCGCATCGGCATGGTTCCGCCCAGATCTTGCTGACCGATGGCATTCACATGCACTTCGCCGCGCCGTGCGACCAGCGTGACGAGCCCGGGCACATAGCCGCTTTCGACGTGACGGCTCATGGATTCACGCATACGGGCGAGCCGCGATTTCGAGAAGCTGCCTTCACTCATATCCCGTTCCATGACATTGGATCCCTGCGCTGAGTTTTCCGCCATCGTACCGGCTGCTGATGGCGCTTGTGCTTGGACCGTGACGGGTGCGGCGATGGCCGCCGATGCTGTCGCCGCCAGAAAGGCGCGCCGGTCGAACGCGGATGTTTTAGCAGCGGTCATTCTATTGCTCCTTTACAAAGGCGCCATCCCGATAGGTCGCGCCGAAATAGACGTTTACCCGGCTGATCTGATCGCCGTCGAAGCTGAGGAATTCGGTGTTCCGGAATGATTTCCCATCCTTCGTCACGATCTTGTAGAGCACAAACGCCTCGGAGCCTTTCTCAAATATTCTTTCGATGTCGAAACTCTCAAAAAGCTCACTATTGGGCCAGCACAACTCGAAATAAGTCGCCTTATCTATCGCATCGTCATAGGGACTGGTGAAGGTAAAATCGTCCGACAGAATGTCTTCGACGACTTTGCGATCCCTGGACATGTAGGCGCCGTAGCAGGCACGTATGATTTCGGATTTGCTCTTATGGGGCATGGCAGGTGTCTCTCTGCTTGTGCGCTTGCGCTAACCAGGAAATTGTTTGAGGTAAGGCTCGGCTTCTCGAACAGCGCGCGCAAATGAAGGTCGTTCCATCAACCGGTCGAAATAGGCCGCGACGTGCGGGTGCGTCTCACCGAACGGGGCGACCTTATTGGCGTAGAACAGTGCCGGAGCCGCGGCGCAGTCAGCAATGGTGAACGCATCGCCGGCTGCCCATGTTCTCGACTGCATCGCTTGTTCGATCATCCCGTAAGCGACCTGCATGAGCGCCCTAGCCTGCTCCACGCCATGCGAAGTCGTTCGTGCGGGCCGGGCGCAGCCGGTCAGTGACGATCTTCTGCATCGGCTCGTGAACATAGAGATCGTAAAAGCGGTCGCCGAAGCGCGCTTGCAGGGCCAGTTCGGGGTCCGCCGGAATGAGGCGGGTTGCACCGGGATAATGCTGATCCAGATATTCGATGATGATGCTGGATTCGGCGACCGTCCTATCGCGCGCCTCGTCGCGCAACACCGGCATCTTGCCCATGGGCCAGAGCGCCTTGAACGCTGCGCTCGCAGCGGTGTCTCCGAGGTCGACCACGTGAGACTCGAACGGCGTGTCGTTCTCATAGAGCGCGATCAGCGCCTTCTGACAGAAGGACGCCAGCGGATGCATATGGAGCGTCAAAGCCATTTGGATCTCCATTTTTGAAGATGCGGTTATATCGCATAATGCAACTGGTTTTTCTGAGGGGCTAACGCATGAGCGACGATCCCAGGTCCGGTTGCCCGATCAATCTGACCGTCGAAATCGTCGGCGACAAATGGAGCCTGCTCATCATTCGCGACATCATTTTCGGCATTCGGCGCCATTTCAGAGAGTTGCTGACGAAATCGGAAGAAGGCATCGCATCCAACATTCTCGCCGATCGGCTGAAGATGCTATTGCGGCGCGGGATTATCACCAAGGCCGAGGACCCAAGCCACAAGCAGAAATCGATCTACAGCCTCACCGAACAGGGCATCGAGCTTTTGCCGATTCTGGCGCAGATGGCCGTCTGGGGCGCAAATACCTTCCCGTCAGCGAGGAGCTCGGAATCCGCGCGCAGCTGCTGGAGGAAGGTGGCCCGGAGATGTGGCGGGACTTCATGATCGAATTACGGCAAACACATCTCGGCGCGCAAAGCGGGCTGAGATGCGTGCGATCGAGCCTTCCGTCGCCGAACGGTTGCAGGCGGCTTATCTCGAGGTTGTTGCCAAACGTCGCGGCCTGACTTAGAGACGCCGTTTTTCCGTTGAGTATCGCCGTTTGCGGCGTCGGGCAGGAGCGCCGGATTATTTTTCGCCAGTCCTGTCGGATAAGTCCCCGGCCTGGCGTCCTTGAAACATGAGGAAGGACCGACGATGCTTTACGCAATGCTTTGCTACGGTTCGGAAGCCGTCACCAGCGCCTGGACGAAGCAGCAGGAACAGGAAGCCATGGCAGGCATCAGGATGGCGGAGAAGGCGTTTCCAGCCGGCACGACGCTGGGTCCGGCCTTGCGCCTGTTCCCGACGACGACAGCGACGACATTGCGCGCCGGTGCGGAGCCGCTGGTGCTCGACGGGCCTTTCGCCGAAACCAAGGAGCAGCTGCTCGGCTTGTGGATCGTCGATTGCCCCTCGCTGGAGGAGGCCATCGAAGCGGGACGCAAACTGGTCGGCGCGCGCGGGCCGGGATCGGGCTCACTCGAGATCCGTCCTATAATGGCGTTCAATGCAAGGGACGGGGCCAATGAATGAGATTGCCTGGATTGGCGCGACCCTGACATCTGCACGGCCGCATGTGGTCGGCGCACTTCTGCGCTATTTTCGCGATCTCGACACGGCCGAAGAGGCCTTTCAGGAAGCCTGTCTGCGCGCCCTCAGCAAATGGCCAGTGAATGGTCCGCCACGCGATCCGGCCGCCTGGCTGATCTTCGTTGCGCGCAACCACACGATCGACCAGAAACGGCGGCAGAAGAAGCAGGAGCCGCTTCCCCCCGACGAGGCGATTTCCGACCTCGACGACCCGGAAGAGGCCGTCGCGGATCAGCTCGACAGCGCCGACTATCGCGATGACATCCTGCGGCTCTTATTCGTCTGCTGCCACCCCGACTTGCCGCCAGTGCAACAGATCCCGCTGGCGCTGCGTGTCGTGTCGGGACTGACGGTCGCCGAAATCGCCAGGGCGTTCCTCGTCGGCGAAAGCGCTATGGAACAGCGCATAACCCGAGCCAAGCGTAAGGTCATGGCGGCAGGCATCCCGTTCGAGACGCCAAGCGCGATCGAGCGCGCCGAACGGCTGGGGGTCGTCGCCGCGATGATCTACCTTTTGTTCAACGAGGGCTATTCGGCCAGCGGCGGGGACCATCATATCCGCGCTGCGCTGTGCGACGAAGCGATCCGCCTCGCCCGGCTGCTGCTGAGCATGTTTATCGCCGAGCCCGAGATCATGGGGCTGAATGCGCTGCTGTTGCTGCAACATGCGCGGACGAAGGCGCGGCTCGACGGCGATGGCCAGATCATCCTGCTCGATGAGCAGGACCGGACGCTCTGGGACGCCAAGCTTATCGCGGAAGGCCTGGCCTTGCTCGACAAGGCCGTGCGCCAGAGACGGCCCGGTCCCTACCAGGTGCAAGCCGCGGTCGCCGCCTTGCATGCTCGCGCCAAGCGCGCCGAGGACACCGACTGGGCCGAGATCGACCAGCTTTACGCGACCCTCGAACGGATGCAGCCTTCGCCTGTCGTCACCCTCAATCGCGCCGTTGCGGTTTCCAAAGTGCATGGGGCCGCGGCCGCACTGGCGCTGATCGAACCGCACGCGGAGCGGCTGCAAGGCTATTTCCATTTCTTCGGGGTGAAAGGCGCGATGCTGCGCGAGCTGGGCCGGACCGAGGAAGCCCGTGTCGCTTTCGACCAGGCAATCGCCTTGGCGAAAACGGCGGCGGAAGCTGCACATATCAGGAAATATCTCGACCGCCTCGATGATCCGCGCGCGGCGACGGATTGCGTAAAATCCGGCTAATGTAACTTTTTGGGAGGGACACATGCTCACCGCACTTGCCATTTTCGCCCTTATCGCCGCCGTCACGATCGCGATCGTGCTCATCCTCGCGGCGGCCAGGCCCGATACGTTCCATGTCGAACGCGCAATGGCGATCGCCGCGCCTCCCGAACGGATCCTTCCCCTGATCAGCGATTTCCGCAATTGGCGCTCCTGGTCGCCCTACGAGAAACTGGACCCGTCGATGAAGAGAACGCTGAGCGGAGCCGAAAGCGGCGAAGGTGCCGTCTACGAATGGCAAGGCAACGGTAAGGCGGGCCAGGGCCGGATGGAGATCGCGGCGGCGTCGCCATCGAAAATCGCCATCGATCTGCGTTTTCTCAAGCCGTTCAGAGCGCATAATTCGGCGGAGTTCCGACTAGAACCGCAAGGCGGATCGACGAAGGTGACCTGGGCAATGGATGGCAAAATCCCATTCATGGCGAAGGTCATGCACACGATCTTCAATATGGATCGAATGATCGGCAAGGACTTTGAAACCGGTCTCGCCAATCTGAAAAACATCGCAGAGAAATAATAAGCCAATTGCGGCAATCGGCACCCGCCATCGCGGGCAGCCGGCGGCGCTCTCCGCTTTAGCACCGCCCAAGGACGGCCGGCTCAACGCAACTTGTCGTACATCTCGTCCCCTGGAATTCGCCTCGATCAACCTCGCCGAAACGGCCCTTGCAACCATCACGAGACCTCCGCTTCGTTCAATTTCACTTGAGAACCCGTCTCCTTGCGTTAGATCCCTGCACAAATCCCTCCGCTCCCAGGCGACGCACCGAATAAAACGCCGCGTGATCTGTTGTTCTGGAAAGCTGCCTGAACCTGATTTGGGTTCCGCCGCGTCACACACAGAACAGGTCAAAAGCCGCTATGGAGCGAGGAGCTCCACCCGGAAGCGAGGATGGTCATGTATAGCGTATACAACGTCATTATCATCGGCGCGCGCGTCGGTGGTGCGTCGACTGCGATGTTGCTGGCACGCAAGGGCTACAAAGTGCTGCTGGTCGACCGCGCCCCCTATGGGAGCGACATCGCCCATGGGCATTACGTCCATAAGAGCGGACCGCGCCTCTTGCGCAAATGGGGTCTGCTCGACCGGATCACGGCCTCGGGCTGTGCGCCTTGCACGAGCATGACCTTTGATGCGGGCGGCTTTGCGATTACCGGGCGCGATCTGGTTGTCGACGGCGTGGCAGCCGGCTATGGGCCGCGCCGCGGCGTGCTCGACCGGGTGCTCATAGACGCGGCCGTCGAGGCCGGGGCGGAATACCGGGACAATTTCGTCGTCGACGGCTACATGATCGAAGCCGGCCGCATTGCCGGTATTCGCGGCCGTGATTTGTTGACGGGTGCAACCGTCACCGAGCACGCGCATCTCATCATCGGGGCTGACGGACGCAATTCGATGCTGGCGCGGATGGTGAAGGCTGCGGAATACGAGACCGTGCCGACGCTGAACTGCTGGTATTATTCCTATTGGAGCGGCGTGTCGCTGACCGGCCTGCACGTCAACATTCGCGACCGCCAGATGATCATCACTCATCCGACCAATGACGGGCTGACGCTGATTGCGGTTTCCTGGCCAATTGCGGAACAGCACTCCGTGCAGGCGGCCCTGGAACAGCGGTTCATGCGGGCGGTCGATCTGTGCCCATCCCTATCGGCAGCGGTCCGCTCGGGGCGTCGCGAGGAGCGCTTTTACGGCGCGGCGAATCTGCCGAATTTCCTGCGCAAACCGTTCGGTCGCGGCTGGGCGCTGGTCGGCGACGCGGGGTGCCACAAGGACCCGGCCATGGGGCTCGGCTGCGGCGACGCCATCCGCGATGCCTCCTTCCTCGCCGATGCGGTCGACGAAGGTCTTGGCGGATCGCGCCCGCTTTATGACGCGCTCGCCGGTTACGAGCAGCGCCGGAACGAAGCCACGCTCGCAGACTATCGTCTCAACATTCGGCAGGCTTCGTTCGCGCCGCCTTCGCGTGAGGAAATGCAGCTCATGGCGGCGCTGCCCGGCAATCAGGAGGCGATCAACCGCTTCTTCCTCGCCCGTGAGGGCATGATCCCGCAGGAGTGGTTCTTCAATCCGGGCAATATTGCCCGGGTGATCGCCGCGGGATCGCCGCTGCCTCTGGCGGTCGCCTGCTGACGCGACGCAGGCGGCGCGCCTCGGCATCCAGCAGGCTGACTTCATGGCCGGCATCGATCAGCGCGCCGCCGATCCCGAGCAGGCCGAGCGGCGGTAGCGCACCGACGCTATAGAGACTGGTGAGCGAATCATACGGCGAATTGACCACGAGAATTCGCAGAGCTGTCTCCCGTGCGGCCAGAAGCAAAGAACGATCGCAGCGCAGCACGCAGGAAAATGAACCCCTCCGCTACCCCGGGTCGCTGCGGCGACGCCACGCGGCAGACGGCTCACGCGCCGAGGCCTGACGCCGTTTGCAATCCGATTGGCCCCAACTCAATACAACCTATGATTGAAGTGACATGCAGAATCACGCTATGCGCCAGTTGGTAACTTTGCCCTGCCGTGTTGATTGATATCGCGAAGGAACGAAATGCAGAACTCCAACCGTCGCTGCCAGGCGGCCTTGCTCGCGCTGAGTGTCGGCCTTCTCGCCCTGCCCTCCTCAATCGCCCAGGCTCAAGAGCCTCGCCCGGCACTGCAATTCGGCATCGGCGCATCCGGTCTGCATCTCGACGACATCGAATTCACCGCCGTCACCGACTTCTTCGTTACCGAAGTGCAGGACCATCAGAGCAATCATGACGGCGATTTCAACGGCTATAAGCTGACCGGCGAGCTGTCCGGCCTCCTGCCGCACCGGCGAGGCGAGTGGCTAGCGGCTCTGGCGGTCAGGGGCTTTTACGCGCGCTATGAGGATGAGCAGCAATCCCGCTGCGTGTTCACGGCGGACACCGATTGCGCCTTTTTCCCGCTTTTCGATCCCGATCCTACCGGCACCATCACTTCGCCTGGCGGCTCCGGCTCAGGCGGCTTTTTCAGCGACTGGCGAACCACCGTCGACCGCGAAGCGGTGCACTGGGGCGCGGCGCTTGAAATGAACCTTAGCCGCAATGCCGCAGCGGGCGATCCGGCCAGCTTCAAGGACATGCCGGGCAGCCTCAAGGATGCACCGGTTGCCGTCGAAGCGGTGCCGTTCCAATGGCGAACTGGGCTTGCCGTGCGCCGGCTCGATCAAAAATCATCGCTCGTCAGCGTCGATTTCGGCCCCACGCAAGACCCGGTTACCTTGGACGATAATCTCGACGCGACCTATTACGGCGGCTATGTCGGCTTTTCCACCTGGAAGCCTTTGGCCGGCGGATTTCGGGTGAAGCTCAGCGGCGAAACCGGACTCTACTACGCCGACGCCGACTATAAGGGCGCGTATACGGCCTCGGCCTCGCTCGGCGACGACAGCCCGATCGCGCAATCCGTGACGCTCAGCGACTCCGCCCCCGCCTTTATCGGGCTTTTGAGCGTCGCGCTGGAGAAGGACCTCGGTCCCGCAACCCTCGGATTTTTCGGGGAAGCGGAGTGGATCTCCTATGTCCCGAAGGTCCTATATAACGACACCGACCTGAATGGCGGCGTGCCATTCGACGTCGTAGGCTCTCAGAACGGAACGGTGTTGGGCGAAGGATCGGCCCTGTCCTACACTATCGGTGCCCGCATCACCGTTCCGCTGCGTTAGCCGGCTGCCGGAAACGACAAAGCCGCGCAAATATTGCGATTTCGGCATTTCCAGCAGCTTGCTGATGGCCGGGCGACCTTGGTCCAGTCGTATCGGCTCTTCCGCGGACAATTATTTCAAATTAAAATTACAGATCTCGCGAGTTGACCCGCGGGAGATCATGCCGCTTGCATGATAAAATAACGTACGGCCACTTCAGCAAGCCTAACACATAGTAAATTTTACCAAATATTAAGTGTCCATTCGACGGAAACGTTACTGAAGTATAAATTCATTACCAAGCCGCTAACGGAGCGGTCGACCAAAAATGTTCAAGTTGCGTGGAGTTATTATCATGAAATTCGCCCTCATCGTCGCTTCTGCTCTCACCCTCGCCGCTACGCCTGCTCTCGCGGGCGGCTTCGGTGGGTCCCACTACGCTGGCTCGCCTCAGTTCGCCAGCTCGGCAGCGGTCAACTACGCCAAGCAGACCGGCGCCATCAAGAGCATGACCAACAAGGGTCATATCCATCAGGACGCCGGCGCCGCAGCCGAAGCGGTCAACGAAGGCAATTGCAGCTGCAAGGGCAAGCGCGTCGCAAAGGCAACATCAAAGAATACCAGCTTCCAGGTCGCGACGATCCAATCCGGCTACAATTCGGGCTCGATCAAGCAGTCGTCGGTTTCGACGGCCCTTGCACGCAACTCCAGCTGGCACTGATATTTGCCGCAGCCGCGGCCCTGACGGGCCGCGGCATCTTCCCACACCCTGATGAATTCGCGGACTTAATCTAAGGAGTCCGAATCATGATTTACGCTGCTTTTGCGCGCCGGATGACGGCTGCGCTCGCCCTGGGCCTAATGTCGACCGCCGCGATTGCAGGCGGATATGGCGGGGGCTCGAAGAAACATTCCGCGATCGCTCCCCAGGAAGCCCAGGCAATCCTCGCCTATGCCGATGACTATAGCGACGGCGACTTCCGCGTCCGGCACACAGAAGGCGCGGGAGCTTCGGCAAGTACCGACGCGCATGGCGAAACAGGCTATGGCTACGGTTCGAGCGACACAGAGATCGACGCCGGGGGCGGCGCCAAGAGCTGGAAGCGCTCGGTCCAGCGCAGCAGCGGCTACGCCGAGAATGGCTCAGCGAACGCCAGCGGATTCTCCGCCAGCTTCGTCAAGGTCCGCTCCGGCGACGGCAAATATTACATTTTCAAGGGCTACGCCAACACCACCGCCTCGGCGGGGCGCGGCGGCACGGGGGCAAACAGCAATGGCCTCGCCAAATCGGTCGGCGGCCGCTATTAGCCGATAGGTCAAACAGACGACTGGGCGACGGCGCGGAGATCTCGGCTTAAAACCGGATCTTCGTGCCTGCTCCAACTTGCAGCCTGTCGTAGCTCTGCCCCGTCACTTGCTCCTCGACATGCTCATTGCTGATCAGGCCGTAAACCGTGGCCTTCTCGCTCCATTGATAGGCCACGGAGAGTGAAAGTTCGGTCTCGTGATAGTCGAAATCGTCGCCGATCTGTTCGATCTGGTCATGCCGCAGGTTGGCGCCGAATTCCAGATCCGGCCGAGCCTGATAAACCACTGAAGCTCCATAGTGGATCTTGTCCCCCGCGACAGCCAGGGTGCTGACCGGCTCAACGAAACTGCGATCCACCTCAGCTACGAAGCTCAAATTTGTGAGCGGCGTCCAGGTCACCTTGCCATCGAAATAATTCGTGGACGGGTCGTCCACCTGCCTGTCTTCCACCTGCCGCGCATTCACGCGCCAGCCCGCATCCACGACGAGCGACGGGTGCAGATTGAAGCGCAAGCCGCCGGTTGCCCAAAGCTCGGTCGCATCCCGATCGAGCAGGTTTTCGACGTTCTGGGAATAATAGTCCAAATTGGCTCCGCCCAGCTCGCCGTAAAAGCCGATGCGCGCCTGCGGGCCGAAGATGAAGCCTGAAACGCCCTCGATGCGCTGAACATCGAATTGCGAGGGCTGCGCGAAAAGCAGCGTTATGGGATCGGCAGTCGCACTGGATACGTGACCAAGATAGCCGATCTGATCGAACTTCAGCCGGCCAAAGCTCTCGAAATCGGCTTCCTTATAGGCAAGTTGGCCGTAAGCGCCCTCATTGTCGCTGGCCACGAAGGCGATTTCATCGCGTAAATAATACGCCCCGAATGTCGCGACTGTGTTCTGCGCGACCGCATACGCGTTGTCGATCGCGAGGCCAGAATCCCAGCGGCTGCTATTGGCGATGTCGCCGTCATACTGCAGAAGCGTGCCACGAAAGGTGACCGTGGTCGCGCCCGTCGTGTTGAGAAATCCGATGACCGCCGTGCCGTTCGTCAGCCCGTAGAGTGAGCCTTTGGCATTGGCGAAGAGCTCGTCAGGATTCGAGCTATAGCCGGTTTCCATGTTCATGGTCGGCGCGAACACGATGCCAGGTGCGATGGTGTGGCCAAGCTCGGACAGGTTCGACTTCTGGGCGCCGAGGCCGAGCTTTTTGGAGCTCTCATCGATGGTCGCACCCTGAAAACGCGTGGCGCTCTGCTGCGCCAGTAGAGCCGCAGGGCAAGCACACATCGCACAGCACACGCTGAGGGCGCGAAGAAAATGTAAGCGCAAGACGCCTCCGGAGGAGTGAAATCGCATAGCGCTGACAACGCTGCACAGAGTCGCCCGGCGACACAACTAAAAGTTGTATTTCTTGCGAATATCCACGTCTCAACGTCACCATAAAGCGGGGCTCCGGCGCAAATCCCGCAGATAGGGGTTAGCGGCGCGCGACCTTTCATACGCGTCAGGCCGTATGTCCGCGATGACAAGGCCCGCCTCCGTTGGGGACGCCTTCGCCAGCGTGCTGCCATCAGGCGCCGCGACATGGGAGAGACCGGCATAGGCAAAGCGAGCGTCGCGGCCGGTGTGATTCGCGTAGGCGAGGAAGATCTGGTTTTCGAAGGCGCGCACCGGAATGACCCGCGTCGCGATCATTTCAGCGTCCGGGGATGCGGGTAATGCCGTCGGTACCGCGACGAGATCGGCGCCAGCGAGCGCGAGCCGGCGCACATTTTCCGGAAACTCAACGTCGTAACAGATCAGCAGACCGAGCAGGAGGCCACGCCACTCAACGATCATGGCCGTGGGGTCGCCGGCAGCGAATATGGCACGCTCGTAATCGCCGTAGAGATGCGACTTGCGGTAGATAGCTGGCTTGGTGCGGCCGTCGGTGAACACGGCGCTGTTATAGATGACCGCGTCCTCCCGTTCGGCAAAGCCCGCGACAATGGCGAGGCCGCTGCTGGCGGCGATTGACGCGAGGCGGGAGATTTGCGCGCCGTCACTCGGCTCAGCGAGGTCGCGTAAGGCATCGCCCGCACCGTATCCGACGATCGCCAACTCCGGCGCGATGAGAAGATCGGCGCCCAGTTGCGCGGCGCTCGCCGCAGCGTCGGCGATGCGCGCCAGATTGACTGCAGCGTCACCCGGCACGGCTACCATCTGCAAGAGCGCGATGCGCATCACTTATCGTCCCCGCTCCAGGCGCCGAGCAGGCGCGGCAGATCGCCGAAGCGCCCGACGAGGCTGAAAATTACGGCGGCGAGCATCACGAACAGCACCGCGACGGCGGCCATCGTCGGCGTGTATCCGTAGCGGAGTGCGTTAAAGATCTTGATCGGAAGCGTCTCCATGATGAAGCCGATAGTCATATAGGCAACGATATATTCATTGAGCGACAGCACGAACGCGAAGGCGAAACCCGACACAATATAGGGCCGGATGAGTGGCAAGACGATTGTACGAAAGACGGCGCGGTGATCGGCGCCCATCGTCGCGGCGGCCTCCACCAGCGAACGGTCGATCGAGGCGAAACCGAGCGACAGCGTGACGAGCGGCAGTGTCACGAAAAAGATGGCGTGGGAAATGACGACTGTCCAGGGCTGGCCGTAAAAGCCTAGCGTCGCCCAGAAGGATAGGAAGCCGAGTGCGGTGATGACCGGCGGCAGCATGAAGGGCGCGACGCCCAGCACCGTGAAAACTTGTGCCCATGGCGCGATCCGGCGCCAGGTGAACCAAGCCAGCGGCAGCGCCACGGCAACGGCGAGGGCAGCCGACAGCGCGGCGATGGAAAGGGATGCCAGGAGAGCGCTCCGCCATCCCGCGTCGATGAACAGCTCGCCGTACCAGGCGAGCGAAAGGCCTTGTGGCGGGAACAGCAGTGCCTTCTTCGCATTCAACGAAACGCCCGCCACAATGATCAGCGGCGCGGCAAGAAACAGCGCGACCGCCGCAAAATAGGCCAATCGCATCAGCCGTCCGGCCATCAGCTATTCTCCTTGCGGCCGATCAGCAGCGTGAGACCGATCAATGCAAGCGAGACTAGCACCAGGAACACCGCCATCGCCGCCGCGAACGGCATGTTTGACTGATAGATCGCCTGATCGGTAATCAGCACTGACAGTGTCCAGTGCTGCGGCCGCCCGAGCATTTGCGGCAGCAGATAGGACCCCAGTGCAAAGACGAACACCATGATCAGCGTCGCGAAGATGCTGTTGCGCAGCGCCGGCACGACGATATTGAGGAAAGCGTGAACCGGCGACGCGCCAAGCGTGCGCGCGGCTTCTACAAGCGTGGGATCGAGGCGGGCGAGCGCCGGGTAGAGCACCAGGATCGTATAGGGCAGCGCCTGATAGATCATCGCCGTCAGCACCGCGCCAAAACCGGGCAGTAGCGCGACCGGCTCATCCATTAGCCCAAGCGCCACAAAAAGATTGGTGATGCCGGCGGTGCGCGAGAATATGGTCGACCAGGCAAACCCGATGATGACTTCCGATAAGGACAAGATCGATAAAAGCGCCACCAACCAGACGATTTGCTGGCGGCGCGGCAGCCGGGTCAGCAGGAACGTGAAGGGGAAGGCCAGGAGGACACAGCCGACCGCCACCAACGCCGACAGTGTCAGCGAAAAGCCGAGCACATTGGTGAAAAAGGGGCTGAGGAAGCGCTCGTAATTGCTGAGCACGAAATCAGGTGTGTAGAAGCCCCCCTGCTGGCGGCGGAAAAAGCTGACCGCAACCATGATCCCGAATGGCACGACGAAGAAGGCAAGCAGCATCCCCGCCGGGAAGACGAGCGGCGCGTAATCGGCGAGCGTTCGGGGGGGCTCGCGTTTCATGACGGCAGCACCACGCAGCATTCCGCCGGCAGGACGACGCCGACCGTGTCGCCAGCCGAAAGCGCCAACCGTTCGCGCGGCGTGGTAACGGCGATGATTGGTGAACCGGCGATATCGACGTAGGTTTCAATCGTGCCGCCGAGATCGCGCACGAAGCTCACGCGGCCGACACGCGCCGCTGCGTCGGGACTGGTCAGATGCACATCCTCGGGCCGGATCGACATGACGGCTTTTCGCAAGCCACCGGGCATTTTTAGCCCCACGACAGGCCCGCCGGCGGCCAAGACCCGCCCTGCCCCGTCAGTTTCGATGGCCAGCAGATTGGTGGAGCCGATGAAGTCGGCGACGAACGCATCGGCGGGCCGCCGGTAAATCTCCATGGGCGGCGCGACTTGCCGTATGCGCCCCTCTCCCATCACCACCACCAGATCGGCCATGGTCATCGCTTCGCGCTGATCATGGGTGACGACGATGGTGGTGATGCCGAGCCTCTGCTGAAGCTGGCGCAGCTCGACCTGCATGCTCTCGCGCAGCTTGGCGTCAAGCGCCGAGAGCGGTTCGTCGAGCAGAAACAGCTGCGGTGACAGCGCCAAGGCCCGCGCGATCGCCACCCGCTGGCGCTGGCCGCCGGAGAGTTTGCTCACTGGCCGCGCAGCGAAGCCCGGTAGCTGCACAAGCTCGAGCAACTCCGCGACGCGCGCCTGCTGCTCGCCCTTCGGCCGTCCGCGAATTCGCAAGGGGTAAGCGATATTGCCGCCGACGCTAAGATGCGGGAACAGCGCGAGCGACTGAAATACCATGCCGAAATTGCGCTTATGCGTCGGCAGTGCGGTCATGTCGGCGCCATCGATGAGGATGCGCCCTTCGCTCGGTTCTTCCAGGCCCGCGATCATGCGCAGAAGCGTGGTCTTGCCGCAGCCGGACGGGCCGAGCATGCAGACGAACGTGCCGTTCGGTACGGCCAGGGACACGCGGTCGACCGCGACCGTGCCGGGAAAGCGCTTCGATATATCTTCGAGAACCAGACCTGACATCACGGTCTCAGCACAATGGATGACGTCGCCGGGATGATCGGTTGGGCGGTGGCGACCCCGCGAGAGGCGTGCCGCCGGACCGACGACGCAATCCGGCGGCGGAAATCCTATCAGCCAACGATCAGCTCGGTCCATTTCTGGTTCAGCCAGTCGGACTTGGACTGATACAGATCGTAGCGCGGAATGATCGGATCGATGGTTGTCGAGACTGCGGCGAATTCGGCATCCGTCAGATCGAGCAATTCGCGCTTTACCGTGGGCGAGGTTCCGACCTTGCGCGACATCAGCGCCTGGATCGGCGGCTGGCTCATATAGTTTATGAACACATGCGCCTCGGCGGCCTTTTTCGACGCGCTCGATACCGCCCAGCAGCCGCTATCGAGAATGCCGCCTTCCTTTGGGAAGGTCGAGCGCACCGGATGTCCGTCGGCCGCCGCAAGGCCGGTCACGTCGTGATAATACTGGCCCATCGGGATCTCGCCCGATTTCAGCGCCTGCTCGAACTGGGCTTCGTCGCGATACCAGAGGCGCACATTCGGTTTCACCTCGGCAAGCTTGGCGAGCGCCTTCAGGATGCCCTCATCGGTGTCGAGCGCCTTGGTGCCGCCCATGAAAGTCTTGGCGGTGACTTCGAGCAAAAACGAGTTGGAGACCAGCGCCAGGAGGCCGAGCTTGTCCTTGTTCGCCGGGTCCCAGAGAGCGGCCCAGGACGTGGGCGCTTCCGGATAGGCTTTGGTGTTCGACACCAGCGTGATGTACCACGAGACGGCGCCGACGCCCGCGACCCGCCCATCGGGATATTTGTTGATGAAGCGTTCCGCGAGATTGCTCGTATTGGGCAGCTTGCCAAGGTCGAGCGGTGTCCAGAGGTCGGTCGACTGGCCTTTCAGCATCGCCACCTGCGACATCATCGAGACGTCAGCAGGCGCCTGGCCGGCCTTCGCCGCCTGCTGCAGCTGGACCAGCCAAGCCTCGCCGGTTGGCTCCGCCACGCCTTCGATGGCGATACCGGTCGCCTTGGTGAATTCGGGGAAGATGTGCTTGTCGAAGCTATCCTTGAAATAGCCGCCATAGACGCCGACCCTGAGCGACTTGTCCTGCGCGCGCAGCACGTTCGGCATCGACAGCACCGCCGCGCCTGCAAGACCTGCCTTCAGAACCGCCCGGCGGCTCACTCTATCTTTCCGATGTAACGTCATTGCACGTTCCTCAACTTCCGCTGTTGCGCTCCATCCTGCAATTTCCATTCCAGCCGCCGTGAAGGTTCGGCGACCGGCGCCTTAATCCATGCGCCCGCCGATTGATGGGCTGTAGACCATCAGGCTTAGGATCTCGAACAGCATCTGGCCGCCCGCCTGCGCCGTGTTCGTCGTTGCATCATATTGTGGTGCGACCTCCACCACATCGCCGCCGATGATGTCGAGACCCTTCAGGCCGCGAAGGATATCGAGCGCCTCGCGCGTCGTCAGGCCGCCGACTTCAGGCGTGCCGGTGCCGGGCGCGAAGGCCGGATCGAGGCTATCGATGTCGAAGGAGAGATAGACCGGACCGTCGCCAACGACCGCTCGCGCCCGCTCCACGACGCCGGCGCAGCCGATCGCGGATATTTCCTCGGCGTGGATCACCGTCATGCCGGAAGCCTCCGAGAACTCCCAAAGATACTCCGCCGAGCCGCGAATGCCGATCTGGATCGTCCGGGTCGGGTCCAGCACGCCATCGAGCACCGCGTTGCGGAACGGGCCTCCATGATGAAACTTCGACTGGTCGAAGCCGCCCCCCGTGTCGCAATGCGCATCGATATGGATCATGCCGACGGGGCGCTTGGCGCCGACCGCCTTAAGGATCGGATGGCTGATCGAATGGTCGCCGCCGACCGAGAGCGGCACAACCCCCGCGGCGACGATTTGCCCGACGCGCGTTTCGATATCGGCATGGCACATTTCGAGATTGAAGCGGCTGCGGAAGGCGATGTCGCCGATATCGGCCACTTTCAGATCAAAGACCGGCGCGCATTTCAGCACGTGATTATAAGGACCGATCCGCTCGATGACGCGCAAAGCGCGCGGGCCGAAGCGCGAGCCGGTGCGGTTCGTTACACCCAGATCCATCGGCATGCCCAAAATGGCCACCCGAAGATCGCCGAAATCAGGGTTGTCGGGATCGACCGCGCGGTGCGGCGCCGTGAGAAATGTCGGCACACCGGCATACGGGGCAAGCCGTGTTCCGCTTTGCGAAAAAATCTTGTTGGCGACCTTGCGGAATTGCGGGTCGAGCATGTCGCCGCCATCGGCGTCGCTGAATTTAGCCCTCAGCGCTTCGAGTTTCTGGCGATCCCAGGCCATGATGCCGCTGTCCTTTCATATTCTCAGTCCGCGCATGCGCGATGTGAGGTGAGTATGCTGTTACACGCTTTGCCATTGCAATTGCGATTGCCCTGAACGCTCAACGTGCTGCTTGCATTCAACAGCATGATCGTCGAAATGTAGGCAACACCTACCGGAAGCGTGAGGCAAGACGTTGATGCCGGGCGGCAAGGACACGCTGCTTTTCTATAGCGAGCTCGATAATGCCGAAACATGGCAGCGCGCCTTGCAGGCCGAACTGCCGGGAGCGGCCTTCCACATTTTTCCGGACATGCCGGACCCGGCAGCCGTAACGACCGCGATCGTCTGGTCACCCCCTGAAGGGTTTTTCGCGCCGCTGACAAATCTTCGCCTCATCGTCAACCTTGGCGCAGGCGTGGACTCGTTTGCGGGGCGCCGCGATCTGCCCGATGTGCCGCTCGTCCGGCTTTCCGACCCGGCTATGGTCGCGTTGATGACCAGCTATGTGCTGTTCGCCGTCACTCGCTATGCCCGCAATTTCGATGTCTTCGAGGCGGCGCAGCGCGAGGCGATATGGCACTATATCGAACCGCGTCCGCTATCGGCCGTCAAGGTGGGCGTGCTGGGGCTCGGGGAACTCGGCGCAGCAGCTGCCGGGGCACTATCGGCACTGAGCTTTGACGTCATGGGCTGGTCACGAAGCCCGAAGCAGCTGCCGGGGATTGTTTGCGTCCACGGATCGGAAGCGTTGGACGAGTTGATTTCAGAAGTCGAGATCCTGGTGATCATGCTGCCTCTGACACAGTCGACCAAAGGCCTGATGGACGATGCCAGGCTCCGGCGAATGAAACCCGGCGCGAAGCTCATAAACGTCGCGCGGGGGCCGATCGTCGACGAAGAGGCGCTTATCGCCGTTCTGCGCGAGGGGCACCTCGGCGGCGCGACGCTCGACGTGTTCAACCGGGAACCCCTGCCAGATCAGAGCCCGTTGTGGCGCATGCCGAATGTCCTGATCACCCCGCATCTGGCGAGCATTCCGGTGCCGGAATCCGCCGCCAAAGTCGTCGCTGAGAGCATTTGGCGTGTTGCGCGCGGCGAAGCCCCATTACACCAGGTGGACCCGGCGCGCGGCTATTGAGCCGCAGCTATTTGTGGCGCTTGGTTGACGCAGCCTTGCCGGCCCGCCGCTCGATCCGTGCCGATTGCTCCAGCATATCCATGAGCCACGCAATGCCCGCATCCATCAAGGCGACCTTCGGCACGATGGCGCGGATGTGATCGCGCCTCATTGAGAACGGCGCCTCACTGGCGGTCAGACCGAAGCGCTCACCTTGCATGGCGACAAGCCGCCTCGGCAGAGCACCGATCAAGTCAGTGTCCGCGATCACCGCAAGCGCCAGCATGAAATTGGGCACCGTCAGCGCAAGCCGGCGCGAGCGGCCTTGCTTGGCAAGGATCTCGTCGACAAAGCCGTATGCGTGACCACTCAGGGAAACGACGAGATGCTGCAATTCGCAGAACCGCTCCAGGCTCGGGTTTTCCGCGTAAGCGTGCCCTATCCGCGATGCGATTACGAAATCCTCTTCGTACAAAGTCCGCTGGACGAACCGGGCCGGGACGTCGTTGATCGGGATGATCGCGACATCGATGGCGCGCGTCTCCAGTTCGGTGATGGCGGGCTCCCAGGCGCGCTCGGAAGACCTCGCTCCAGACTGAGGGAGAAGCTGCCGGACGCTGATGTCGATCTTGGGAGCGGCGTTTCGGAGCCCGGCGAGCAGCGGGGACAGCACGACGGCCGAGACGGCATCGGGCGCACCGATCGTGAAACGGCGGCCGGACGCCGCCGGCTCGAACGGCTCGGAGCTCGACACGACGCCCCGGACTCTGTGAGGATGTCGGCGACGGGCGCGGCCAGTTCCAGGGCGCGCTCGGTTGGGACGACGCCTTTCGGCGTCCTCAGAAACAGGGGATCGTTGAGGAGCCGGCGAAGCCGCCCGAGCCCGTGACTGACCGCCGAGGGCGTCAGGCTCATTCGCTCGGCCGCACGACCGACATGACGCTCGGCGAGAACGGCGTCGAATAGCACCAGAAGGTTGAGATCAGCGCGGCTAAGATCGATGTCTTTCAGCATATCGCCGCAATCATATCAGCTGATTCATTGCCCGAGAATCGTGATCCGCAACCGTAGACCTTCGCAACCTCACCCTATGTATTGTCGAAGACAGGATTCAGGGCGAGAACCCGACCGACCGAGGCCCGTCATTGCTTACGAGTGAGGTGCGGTGAGCGATCAACGCCGAAGGCCATGCCGCGACGCTTCCCCGCCCCGATATTATCGCCGCGATGACGACTTCGCAGTCGCCGATCGGTCGTGCGCTTCTACTTCTTCTCTCGGGGCGGCCGGCGGCGGGGCACATCTCCCCCCTCCCCCACCACGATGAACGGCGCCCAGACGGCGGGATGGGCGTTATCCGCCTGCGAGCGGTCATCCATCAGCGCGGTCATGGACTTCTGCAATGCCTGCGCACGTCCGCCCTCCGGGTGACGCTCAAGCTCAGCGAAGGCACGGGTGGTGAGGCGCACGGCGGCATCCGAATAGACCGGCCAATGCGACACGAGCAGCGCCCGGCCGCCCGCATAGAAAAATGCGCGTGCGAGGCCTGACAGCGCTTGCGCGCCGATCTGGTCACCGGCGGCGGTGTTGCAGGCCGACAGCACCACCCAGTCTGCATTGAGTTTCAGGGCGGCAACTTCGGAGGCCATGAGGAGACCGTCGTCTCCGTCGTCGGCTGGCGTATCGGGCGGCGTCAGCACCAGTGCCGGCTCACCCTGACGCTGTGCCATCTTCTCCACATCGCCCGACAGCAACCCATGCGTGGCAAAATGCAAGATGCGGTAGCGCGCCAGCTTTCCACTTTCGCTAAGGGCTTTGACGTCCGTTTCGGTCGCATCGCCCGCCAGGCGGATCAGCGGGGCTTTTCCCTTGAAGCGCTTGGCGACGCAATTGATCTCATAGGCGGTGTCGGCCAGCGGGCATAGGCCGCGCACTTCGCCCAGCAGCGCGGCCGAGGTCGAGCCGCGAGCGAAGACCTGATCCATATTGGCGCCGGCATTGCGGCTGCCGCCACCGCCACGGACGGTGGCGCGCTCAACGACGCTGGTTCGCCTGGGACGCTGATCAAGGTCGTTGCCCGGACATGCGCCGGGCGTATTCGCCGAGCGGCAGAAGGGGCCGTCGCCGCTGAGTAAGGGATTGCCGAAGCCGGCGTAAGCATCGGTGGCCGGCCGGCGATCGGCGGCATGCTGGCGCAACGCCTTCAAGCTGGAAACGGCCGGCAGCGTGGCGATGGCGACTTGTCTTCCAAGCCAAGCGATGTCGCGATAATCCTCGAATCTCTTGGGCAGCGTGATCTTGGGCTTCTTAGTGACGAGAACCTGGAAAGGCAGGCTCGTCAACGCGCCGGACGGCACGACGAGCAGTCTCTTGCCGTCGATCAGGTCCTCGATCTGGCCGAACAGCGCTTTATAGAGCGCATGCGCCTTGCCCAAACTGAACGGCAAAGGCCGCGAGGCATCGGGCATGTCCGCAAGCCCCAGCAGGTCGCCGCACCGTCTTGCACTGCTCGCCGTCGCCCATTCTTCTTCATCGAGACCGCAGCGCAGCGCCTGCACCTCCCGCGTCAGCGCCTCGGTGCCGAGTTCCGAGCGCACCCATCGCAGCTTCGTCCTGGTAACGACCCAGATGAAGGTTTCCTCGGGCGCCGGCTTTTCTGCCTGGGTGTCCAGGAAAAGTATGAGCGCTTCATCCGCTCCGAGCTGAGCCCGCACCTCCTCGACCGACAGCGGCACGGGACTGGCAAGCGCGGCATAGTCGGGAAACTCGGCCTCGAGCTTTTTGTCGATCATGGCAATTCGCACGTCGATGGCAGCAAGCCGGTTGCGATTTTCGGTTTCGGCCGCTGCAATGCGCTTATCCGGAGCCTTGCCAAGCGCGGCACTGTTCAAGCTATCGCGGGTCCGCCACTCCGCTACAAGATCCTGGCGCTCGCGCGCGAGGCCCGCGAGTTCGGGATCACCCTTGGCGCCGCGCGCCGCCATCTGCGCCAGCGATCGCGCGGCTTCGGAGCTAAGCGCCCATTGCGCGGTCTGGAAGGTCTCGAAAGCACGGGGCGAAATTTCCGTCTTCAGGCGGTAGACCGCCTTGATCAGGTCAGAGAATTGTATGCTCCATTGCTCCACTTCGCTGTGTTTTCGTCCCGTCAGGCCTTGTCCGCCGTCCTGCGCACCACGTTGGGCGCGCCGAGTTATGGTGGCAGCACTGCGCCGCCATAATTGTGCAGCTTCGGCCCAGTCACGTTGAGCAAAACGCACCACCCCCAAATTTGAAAGCAACACGCCAATATTCTGACCATCGGGTATGCGTTCGGTCAGCCTCAGCGCGGGCCGCAAAAGAGCCTCCGCCTCTTCATACCGACCCTGCACGACATATATGTTTGCCAGGTTGTTGATCGCGGTGACCGCAATATCATCTTCCGTAAGGCTCAGGCGCTTAGATGTTTCAAGCACGCGTCGGTAAAGCGCCTCTGCCTCTCCCCAGCGGCCCTGTGCCTGATACATCCAGGCAAAGACTCATGATGCGCGGCAACGTGGCCGGATGCTCCTTGCCGAGCACGCGCTCGGTTGTCTCCAATCCGCGCTTGGCCAATGGCTCCGCCTCGCCGTAGCGCCCACGAACAACATAAGCCAGTACCAAATTGTCGACGCTCGAAAGAGTTTGGGGATGCTCTTTGCCGCGCACCCGCGCAAAGCCCTCCGCGGCGCGCTGAAAGAGCGGCTCGGCCTCGTCGAAACGGCCCTGCTTCATATACAGCCCCGCCAGATTGCCGAGGGCCTCGAGCGTCCCCAGATGTTCGGGGCCGCGCTCGCGCTCGCTGGTCTCCAGAGCTCCGCGTAGTAGGGGTTCCGCCTCGCCGTCACGGTTTTGCGCGAGAAATAATTTCGCCAGACCAGCAGCGCTGCGGACCGTATCAATATGCGCCTTGCCCAAAGTGCGCTCTCTCGCCTCCAATACATATTTGAAAAGCGGCTCAGCAACGCTGTACCGGTCCTGGCCGAGATTGAGATCCGCCAGATTGCTGATACTATTAAGAGTATCGGGGTGTTCCTTGCCGAGCACGCGCTCCCTCGTGTTGCGGCTGCGTTGCATGAGCTGCTCAGATTCAGCAAGGCGGTTCTCGTTAGCGTATTGCCTGGCAAGATTGTCGACGCTGACCAGGGTATCGGGATGTTCCGGGCCAAGCAGACGCTCTCGCGTCTCCAACGTCCTGCGGAAAAGCTGCTCGGCCTCAACAT
Organism: uncultured Alphaproteobacteria bacterium; assembly: GCA_963731855.1. Lineage (GTDB taxonomy): Bacteria > Pseudomonadota > Alphaproteobacteria > Rhizobiales > Rhodomicrobiaceae > R-RK-3. The sequence goes on from CAVSXH010000018.1 coordinate 318,520, forward strand.
CCCGGGCCTGAAATTGATAGAGTTCCGCAAGATCGTTGACGCTGCCGATCGTATTGGGATCGTCACCGCCAAGCAGGCGTTCGCGCGCTTCGAGCGCTCGGGTAAAGAGCGGTTCGGCCTCGCCATAGCGGCCTTCTTTTTTGTACAGGATCGCCAGAGACGCGACGCTGTCGATCGTCTCGGGAGCCTCCCGGCCAAGAAGCCGTTCCCGTATCTCCAGGACGCGTTGATATAACGGGGCGGCTTCATTGAAGCGGTTCTGGAAGCTATAGAAGTCCGCAAGATTGATCATGCTGATAAGCGTGCCGGGATTCTCACTTCCCATCACACGCTCTTGCAATTCGACCGTACGCTTCAGGAACGGCTCAGCCTCAGCGTGGCGGCCCTCGACCACATAAAGCAGTCCGAGTTTGATCACGGCCAGAAGGGTATCGGGATGCTCTGGGCCGAGCACACGCTCGCTTGCATCCAGACTGCGGCGCATAAGCGGCTCAGCTTCGGTGAAGCGCCGTTGAGCCTGATAAAACGCGCCCAGATTAGCGAGACTGGCGAGCGTGTCGGGATGCTCCGGGCCGAGCACGCGCTCGCGGGCTTCCAGGGCGCGCTTGAACAGGGGTTCGGCCTCGGTGCGCCGGTTCAGAGTTTGATTGAGCACCCCGAGATCGTTGACGCTCACCAGTGTGTCGGGATGCTCCGCACCGAGCACACGATCGCGCGCCTCCAGGGCGCGCTGGAACAGCGGCTCAGCTTCCGCGAGGCGGTCCTGCTCATAATAAAGGTCGGCAAGGTTCTTGACAGCCGTCAGCGTTTCGGGGTGCTCGTTCCCGAGCGTGCCCTCCGCCTGCGTCAGCGTTTGCTCGGCGATCGGCGTTGCCTCGGTATATTTTCTGTCGCGATAGAGCTGTTCGATCTGCTTATTCGCAGCGCCGACGTCTTGCGGCTCCTGTGCCTTTGCAGCCATCGCGATCGCTGCGGCCGACATTGCCATCATAATGGCGATCGGCAGCCTCTGTATCAGCCCTGCTCGTAACATTTGATCCTCGACGGTAGCGCTGGTGCGTCATCCTGATCTGGCGGGGGAGCGATGACAATGCTGGCGGAGGGCCGAACTACTGACCGTCCGGGCCCAGGAATAGCGTCGTGATCTGCACCTGGCCCTGGCCCTTCTTGCGGCTCACGGTAATGGTCCAGCTCCCGCTGTCGGGCTTCTCGATCGCGCAGAATGCGAACTGGCCGCTTCCGTTGCCTTTGCACGCATTCTCGGAGCTCGCCGGAGTCTTGCTGCTGAAGGCCGCGAATTGGAACTGGTTCTTGCCGGCGCCATTGTCTTCGGCGTTCATCGCGACGCGCAGCGCGGTCATGCCAGCCGGCGCTTCGATAATGAAGTTCCCCTCTGGCTTGTTCGCATCAAGGGCTAATGTCGTCCGAACCGGCTCGCGGGCCCTTTCCTCCCACAATGAGCGGCCGCACATGGCTGAAGACAGGCGTCCCTCGCCGGCAGCCTGAATCCAGTCGCGATACTGGGCGACATCGACATTATAGCTCAGATCGTTCTTCATGCAGTCGGGGTCCGTGCCGCCCGAGACGACACCGAAGACCTTCTCCGCGATACGCGGACCATCATTGTCTCGCATGAAGACTCCGCCGCCGGAATCGGCGTTGCACGTGTTTTGCGCGGAGGCGTCGGATTTCACGTCAGCGTCGAAATTCCAGCATAGCACCGGGGCCGTAGCAAATCTGCCGGTACATGCAGCCGTCCTGACGCTACCTTCCCGCTTGATGCCGTAATCAGCTCGCGAGCCGCCCGTGCGTCCGAAGCCGACAATCGTGGCGATGCTGTTATTCAACGGCTTGACGCTCGTATTGATCGCCATCGGCGCGATGCCTTCAACCGGCTTGTCGAGCGTCAGCATTGCGAGATCGGAATAGGGAGGATTGTATTTTTCCTTGACCCACTTGATGTCCGTGACCTTGAAAAAGCCGAGCTCCTGGAAAAACACCAGATAGCCGGCAGGTGAGGGATCATCGGCGATGCAATGCGCGGCCGTCAGAAACTTGTCGCATCCCACCAGCGTGCCCGTGCACCAAGCGCCCGCCGTTTGAGGGACGTTGCCTTTGACCACGGCGCCCACTGCCGGATGGGAGCGCGAAGGCAGACCGTTGACGATGCGCCGCGCGCCGCGCTCGCGCCGATTGCGCGCCTGCCGCCCCTCGGTGGAAGCTTCCGGCTTGTCGAGAGCGGCGAGCGCTTTTTTTGCCTCCGCTGCATGCGCCGGGTCTTCCTTGATAATGCGCTGCAACTCGGCACGGATATCAGCCTCCTCCTGATGCTTGGCGCTGAGCACGGCTTGCGCGGAGACGGCGCCTGGAAGCAAAGGCACGGCAGCCAGGGATAGCGCCAAAGCAAGCAGCCCGGACCGGAACGGTTTCGTCATCTTCTTCCCTCCCCAACCACAGCGAAAGGCGCCCAGACGGCGGACGCATACCGTCAGGCTGCCATCGGTCACTCATCGGATCGGTCATAGCATATCGCAAAATTTTGGCACGTCCTTCGTTCGGGTGAGGTCCATGCCTGCGAAGACCTATACGGTGAGATGCATCTTTGGCGCGTTCGCGTGCACTCGATTTATGGCGCAATCCGGACGGGAATTCATTGATATCATCGCGAGACGGCCGCCATTTGCTCTGTCACTTGCGATCTGATATGGCTAAAAAAAATGGGGGAGACCATGCTTAGCCGACGCCTGTTTCTCGGTCTGTTTTCGGCAGTATTGGGGGGCGGCGGCGTGCCCAAGGCACTGCTGGCCGCTGCCGCCGAACCAGGCGGCTGGACGGGGCCATCCGGATCGGCGGCTTCGGCGTTCAAAGATATTCGCCAGAGAGCTGTCGGAGTCGGGGTTCCCGCATCCAGAGCGCTCGCCGCTGAGATCACCGACGACTATGATGTGATCCTGCCGGAGTTGGTCGACCTGATTTCTGCCCTCGACCGGCAGCGCGGCGAGCTCCGCACGCCATCCGGCGAACTCGAAGCCGCCTCGAGAGACGCGAGCGAGCTTCTGGGCGCGCTTGCAGACGCCGAGCGGTCGCCTTTCACGGACGGCGACCTCCGAGCCGCGAGGACCTACGACTACGAGCCGCTGCGCGACGGTTATCTGGCGCTTTACGACAATTGCGTGCTCCGCTCCGAACGCGCCGCCCTCACCAACTGGTATATCACAACGCTGCTGAAGCCGGAGAATCGCGCCCGATATGAAGAGGTGCAAAAGCGGTTGCTGGTCCCCTGGTACTTCGTCGGCATCATCCATAGCCTGGAGGGCAGCTTCAATTTCTCAGCCCATCTCCATAATGGCGATCCGCTCCGGGGACGAACCTGGCAGGTGCCCGCGGGCCGCCCCAAGGAATGGAATCCGCCGACCGATTGGGCGTCAAGCGCCGCCGACGCGATGACGTTGAAGAAATATGACGGCCAGCCGAATTGGTCGGTTGCGCAGATGCTTTACCGGTTCGAGAAATATAACGGCTTCGGCTATCGCTCGCGCGGCATCGAAACGCCCTATCTCTGGAGTTTTTCCAACCAGTACACCAAGGGGAAGTACGTCAAAGACGGGATTTGGGACTCCAATGCCGTGAGCCGCCAATGCGGGGCGGCGCTTCTGGTCAAGGAACTGGTTGCCCGCGGGGTGATCGCCGCGCCGCCAAGAGCGTGACGAAGGTTTTGATTTATCGATTTGGGAGGGGACGTTGCATCGAAGGCAGTTTTTAGGTGCCGCAGGCGCTTTTGGCGCGCTCTTGCCGTTGCAAACACGAAGCGCGGGCGCCGTTCCGGACCTTGAAAGCGGGAATTCATTCGCGTTCGAAGCGGGCAAAGCCGTTCCAAGCTTGGATGACCTGCTTAGCAAAGAACTCTCGTCCAGAGGAACCCTCTCGCCGTACCCTGCGGAAGTGCAGAAGGCCCGGGACATCGTGGCCAAATGCCCGGTGCGCCAAAATCCGTTGAACGTTGCGCAATTCTTCGCAGATTTGCGACAAGGCGAACTGAATGCCGGGCTGGGGAGCGATGCGCATCTTTATGGCGAGGAGTGGCCCCTACGCGCCAATCCGGTCATCGTCTCCTTCTTCGATGCGACAACGCTCCGCACACCCTCCGGCGATCAAACGGCCTGGTGCGCGGCCTTCGTCAACTGGTGCATCGTAAGAAGCCGGCAAGACCGGCCGGACCCGCAGAAGTTTCTCCCGCACACGGCGAGCGCCGCCTCCGAAACTTTCAGGGCGTGGGGGCAGAAGACGGAGAGTCCGCGTCCCGGCGATATTGTCGTGTTCCAGCATAAGCGGGAAGCCTGGCGCGGCCATGTGGGCTTTTTTGTCAGCCAGGTAGGCGACGGCATCTATGTGCTCGGAGGAAATCAGATGCCGGCCAGGGCCAAACTCCCCGATGGGACGTACGAAAGACGAAACACAGGCGAGATCAATGTCAGCCGCATGCGCGCTGCGGGGGCGGATCTGAATTTTCACTCCTTTCGCACCGACCCGAGCCTGCACGATCAGTAGCGCAGCTCCAATTGTCGATCGCTTGGCGACAGTTGCAAGTTGACGCCAGCTGGTTGACGCTTCCTGACGCCCGGACACGGCCTTTACGCCTCATCGGCAACGCGATGCAGCTTGCCTTGCCTCGGGAGAGTTCGATCCATGACCCTTGCCGGCTCCATCACCTACGCGGGCGCGCTCGCCATCGCCGCCGCCATCCCCGGTCCCGGCGTGACGGCGCTTGTCGCCCGCGCACTGGGCTCAGGTTTCCGCTCGTCGCTGTTCATGGCCTTTGGGCTGTTGCTCGGCGACCTCATATATCTGACGGCGGTGGTACTCGGCCTGACCCTCATCGCGCAGACATTTGGCACCGTCTTCCTGATCGTGAAATGGCTCGGCGTCGTCTATCTCGCCTGGCTCGCCTGGTCGTTCTGGACGAGCGGAATAACGCCGGAAACTGTCGAAGCCAGAAAAGTTTCTGGCGGCTTTCTGGTAAGCTTTCTGTCCGGATTGACGGTGACGCTCGGCAATCCCAAGACGATGATCTTCTATCTCGCGCTGACCCCGACCCTCGTCGACCTGCGGACCATCACCTTTTCCGACTATACGATCCTGGCGGCAGTGACAGTCGCGGTGCTGCTCATCGTGCTGGTGCCGTATCTGGTGTTGGCCGCCAAGGCGCGCAGCCTGCTCAAGGCGCCGCGGGCGCTCAAGGCGCTGAACCGCATAGCGGCCGCCTTCATGGGTGGCGCGGCGCTGGCGATCGCCTCTCGCTCGACCTGAAGTGACGATCCGGGTTATGCATGTCGGCAGGGATTCGCTCCCGACCACGCAGCGCTTACCAAGGTGCCGAACATGGCGGAAGACAACCGATCCCCCCGATTTGCCATTCTCATCGATGCCGACAACACCTCGCCGCGCATCGCCGCCGGGCTTTTCGAGGAGGTCGCCAAGTTCGGCGAGGCGAGCGTCCGCCGGATCTATGGCGACTTCTCGGGCCAGCGCTTGAAATCCTGGGCCGAGATCCTGCCGAAATACGCAATCGATCCCTACCAGCAATTTGCCTACACGACCGGGAAGAATGCGTCCGACATCGCCCTGGTGATCGACGCCATGGACCTTTTGCACAGCGGCCGGCTGGACGGCTTCTGTCTCGTCTCATCCGATAGCGACTTCACGCGCCTTGCCTCGCGCCTTCGGGAACAGGGTGCCGACGTCTACGGGTTCGGCGAGCAGAAAACCCCAGAGAGCTTCCGGCAGGCGTGCCGCAGGTTCATCTACACCGAAAACTTGCTGCCCGAGGCCCAGGTCCTCGCCCCTGAGGAGGGTCCTTTGCCAAGGGCGCTTCAGCCGCCCGCCGCGGCCGTTCCGATCTTGAACAAAGCCATCGCCCAGATGGAGACGGAGGACGGCTGGGTCGGCCTGGGTGTGGTGGGGCAACGCCTGGCCAACATCGCTTCCGACTTCGACCCGCGCACTTACGGCTATCGAAAACTCAGCGACCTGGTCCGAAAGACCGGCGCGTTCGATCTCGACCAGCCGGAGGGGCGCGCCATGCGGATCAGGGCAAAGCCGGTGCAAGCCTCCAAGGTTCGGCGGCCAAGCTAACGCAATCCGGATACCCGGCCGGGGCGCACATGCGGCCCGGCTATTCCACCCACGCGGAGCCCGCGTCAAATGACTGAACAAGGTTTAGCGCGGAGCGGCGCGGTTCAAGCTTTTGCCTTGCGGGCGCCGCCCAGATAGGCATTGGCGATGCTCTCGTCGCGCAACAAATCGTCGGGCTTGCCGCCGAGCGCCAGCCGTCCGGTTTCCAGCACGTAGCCGTAATCCGCCACCTTGAGCGCCATGCGCGCGTTCTGCTCGACGAGGAGCACGGTCGCGCCGCGCCGCCGGATCTCGGCGATGATCCGGAATACCGCCTGGACGATCACCGGGGCAAGGCCGAGCGATGGCTCGTCGAGCAGCAATAGCCGCGGCTTGGCCATCAGTCCCCTAGCCACCGCGACCATCTGCTGCTGGCCGCCCGATAGCGTCCAGCCCAGCGCGTCGGCAAAGGGGCGGATGTCCGGAAAAAGCTCGAACATGTCGTCGGCCTCGCGCCGGATGGCGCCGGTCGTCTCGCGCCGGTTGGACGCGCCGAGCATGATGTTCTCTCGCACGGTGAGGCCAGGGAACACGCGCCGACCCTCCGGCACATGCGAGATGCCGCGCCGCACGATCGCCTCAGGTCCGAGCCCCGCAATCGACCGGCCTTCGAACACGATCTCGCCGGACGCCGGAGCAGCGAGGCCGGATATGGCGCGCAGCGTAGTGGACTTGCCAGCGCCGTTGGAGCCGAGCAGCGTGACCACGCTACCCTCGTCGACCGCAATGGTGACGCCGCGCAGAGCCTCGATCTCGCCATAGCGGACGGACAGATCGGTGATTTGGAGCAGCGCCATCATTCGGCTCCGAGATAGGCCGACACGACGTCGGGATGCCGCAGCACGCCCAGCGACTTGCCGTCGGCGATCCTCCGGCCAAAATTGAGCACCGTGATATGACTGGCCGCTTCGCTCACCAGCGTCATGTCGTGGTCGATGATGAGGATCGTCAGCCCATGCGCCGCGATCCGCTGCAGCAGATCATGCAGTTCGCGCTTCTCGCTGGTGTTGAGGCCGGCTGCCGGCTCGTCTAGCAGCAGCAGCGTCGGGTTGGCGGCCAGCGCCCGGGCGATCTCGATGAGCCGCTGATGGCCATAGCTGAAGGCGGTGACCTCCTCATTGGCGCGCGATCCAAGCCCGACGAACGCCAGCGCCGCCAGCGCTCGCTCCTCGAGCGCCGCCCGTCCGCCGCCCGCAGCCTCGATGAGCTTGTTGCCGGGCCGCTCGGCGCCTATCATGACGTTCTCGAGCGCGGTCATCGAGCGGAACAGGCGGATATTCTGGAACGTGCGTCCGAGCCCTGCTTCTGTCCGCTCGTGCGCGGGTAGATGTGTTATGTCGCGTCCGTCCAAAATCACGGCGCCTCCGGTCGCTTTATACAGCCCGGACAGGACATTGAGCATCGTCGTCTTGCCGCTGCCGTTCGGTCCGATCAGCGCATGGACGTTGCCGCGCGCTACGATGAAATCCACCTCGTCAACGGCTTTCAATCCGCCAAAATGCTTCGACAGGTTCTTGACCTCGAGAACTGTGGGGCCGCTCGTCTCCGCCGGTACGAGGTCGAGCTTGCCGGGAACGATCGGCAACGGCTTGCCCCGCCGAAAGAGCTTGGCGATGAAGCCCCAGATGCCGTCCGGCATGAAGACCATAATAAGGATCACCGAAAACCCATAGATGGCCAGATAGAGACCGGGAATGCTCTTCAGGAAGCGCAGCCATTCGGGGATCAGGATCAGGAGGCCGGTACCGATCACCGATCCTATCGGCGAGGCGACGCCGCCGAGGAGGGCCATCGTCAAGAAGACGATCGACTCGGCGAAGGAGAACTGGTCGGGGCTGACATAGGAAAAGCCGCCGGCGAACAAGCCGCCGCCGAGGCCGCCGAGCAACGCGCATATCGCGAATGCCGTAACCTTGGTGCGGTAAACATCGATGCCCGCCACACTGGCGGCAAGCTCATTGTCACGGACGGCGCGCATCGCCCGGCCGATCCTCGTGTCGGGCAGGTGCCAGACCAGCCAGCCGACGACGGCGAGCATGACGACGCAGAAGGCGAGATAGGATTGCTGGCTGGAAAACAGAACCGGCCGCGCGATCTGCCGCACGCCGTCGGGGCCGTGGGTGAAGCTGATGGCGTTGATCATGACCAGAGTGAGGATCTGCTGGAAAGAGATCGTTACCATGGCGAGATAGTGCCCGCCGAGCCGGAGCGTGGTCATGCCGAGCAGGGCGCCGGCACCGAGCGATAGCACCATACCGAGCGCGAGGCAGATCCAGTAGGACATGCCGTAGTCCGTGGTGCCGAGGCCGACCGCATAGGCGCCGAGCCCGAAGAAGCCGGCCTGCGCGAGATTGATCTGGCCGCACAGCCCCAGCACCACGGAGAGGCCGAACACCGCAACGGCAAAGGTCGTAGCCTGCATCAGGATGTTGAGGATGTAACCGTCGAAGGACATTGTTGCGGCGAGCGCGGTGGCGACAATTGCGAAGACGCCGTAGATCATGTGCCCGACAAGGCCGCGTCCGGCCGGCAGGGGTGCGGCTCTGGCTTCACTTGCGCTCGTCATGCCTTCTCCGTCACGCGTTCGCCGAAGATACCCCGCGGCCTGAAGACGAGGAAAAGCACGAGGACGAGGAAAGCGAAGCCGTCCTTATAAGGGACGGAAACGTAGGCGGCGCCGAATGTCTCGATGATGCCGAGCGACAGCCCGCCGATGATCGCGCCGGCGACATCGCCGAAGCCGCCGATGATAGTCGCTGCGAATGCCTTGAGCGCGATCGCGGAGCCCATCGTCACGGAGACGAAGAGGATAGGCGCGACCAGGATCCCGGCAATGCCGCCAAGCAGTGCGCTGTAGACGAAGGTGATCATTATCATCGTCGCCACCGGAATGCCGAGCAGTCCCGCCATTTCCTTGTCCTGGCTCGTCGCCTGCAGCTTCTTGCCGAGCAGCGTGTGCTCGAAGAACCAGTATTGGAACGCGACCAGCGCGGTGGTCACGGCGATGATAAGGAGATACTGGCTGTCGAGATAAACGCCGCCAACCTGAAACCCCGGCGTCTCGAACCAGCCCGGCAGCACCTGCGGCTGCGGCCCGTAGATGGCGAGCGTCGAGTTGGTCAGGAGGATCGAAGCGCCGATTGTCGAGATGATGACGGGCAGATAGGTCCTGTGCCGCAGCGGGTAGTAGACGCCAAGATTGAACACCGCTCCCAGCAGAGCCATGCCGGCAAGGGCAACGAGGAAGGACATCCAATAAGGCCAGCCCAGATCGACCGCGCACACCACCATCAAGAAGGCGGCCACCATCGAGAACTCCCCTTGCGCGAAGTTGACGACGTTGGTGGCGCGGAAGATGAGCACAAATCCAAGCGCAACCAGCGCATAGACCGCGCCTATGGCTATGCCCTGGAAGAGCAATTGGAGAATGAAATCCATCGACAGCTCACGAGTGGAGGCGCTGCCGCGATGGCAGCGCCGTTAAGATCATTGCGTGAACTCGATGTGCTTGTCGAAGACAATAGTGCCTTTCTCGTTGCGCACGATGTTGTAGCCATGCAGGCCATCGCCGAACTCGTCGAAATTATATTCGCCCTCGGCGCCCTTATAGCCCTTCGTCGCGAGGATCGCTTCGCGGATCTTTTCCGGATCGGTGTTGCCGGCCTTGTTGATTGCCGCGCAGAGCACGCTCAGGGCGTCAAAGGGCCAGGACCCGAAATTGTCCGGATTTACGCCGCCCGACGCCGCACGATACAGCTTGCCGAATTCGCGCGACGCATCGCTCGATTCTTCAGCGTAATCGGCGACCCCATATGTTCCGTGTAAGGCGGGCCCGGCGAGCTTGACCGCGGTTGCAACCGTGATCGAGGGGGAGCCGACCCAAGGAATGGTGACGCCGAGCTGACGCAACTGGCGGGCAAAAATCGCCAGATCGTTTTCGAAGGTGAAATAGGAGCCGATGATATCGGCCCCGGCCTGCTTGATGGCCAGCACGACCGGGGTGAAGTCCTGACTTTGGTTCGGATAGCCCTGGTCGATCGCCACTTTCGCGCCGACCTTGCCGAGCGCTTCCGTCAGCGCCTTGCCCCCATTGGTCCCGAACGCATCGGTGGAGTGAACGATAGCCCAGTTCTTCTTGCCTAGCGTCTCCGCGCCAAAGGTGGCGATGACACGGCCCGAATAGCTGTCATTCGGGCGGAAGCGGAATAGCCAGCGATTGCCGAGCTTGGTCAGCGCGGGATCGGTGCCACCGAACATCATCGGCTTGCCGACTTTCATCAAGTCCGGCTGGATGGCGTGAACCTGCGTCGAGCGGATCGGTCCGATGAAGGCGACGATGTCGCTTTGCGCGGCCAGCTTGGAGAAGGCAAGCACCGCGCCTGGATTGGTGGTCTGGTCGTCCTCGGTGATGAGTTCAACCTGTTTACCAAGCACGCCGCCGGCCTTGTTGACGCGATCGAGCGCGATCTTGACACCGGTGAGCGCATATTTGCCGGATTCGGCGGCGGGCCCCGTGACGGGAACGACCATGCCGATCTTCAACGTCGCGCCCTGCGCGTACGCACTTCGCAACAACGCAGGCATCGCGATGCCCACAGTAAGCCCGGCCGAAAACTGACGCCTCGTTAACTTCATGAAATCCTCCCAGGACAAGGCCTCTATGGGCCTTTGGTGCAGCTATTAGATGGTGAAGTGGCTTTCCTGTCCAGCCTCCGCTTTCTCCCCAAGCAATTATTCTAGCCGCTATCCGCTCCCGAGCAAATGTTCTCCCTCCCAAGAAAGGTGCCGTGACGTTCGTGCGAGATGTCCGCGGCGAGCCTGTGTTGCGCCGCGCAACAGCAGATCGCCCAATGTGCGACAGCACCGATCGCATAGAGACAGGAATAGCCTGACGGAAATGTTGACGGGCGGGCAGGCCCAGTTTACCCTCCAGCTGGTATGACAGGTGTGCCAGTATGCCAATCGTAGCCATAAAGCGTCGGAAGCTCTACGAAGAGGTGGCGGATCACCTGGAACGGATGATCCGCGATGGCGAATTCGCCGAGACCGAGCGGCTTCCGTCCGAACGCGATCTGATGCGCCTGTTCGGTGTTGGCCGGCCAGCCATCCGCGAGGCGCTTTTCCATTTGCGGAAAATGGGGATGGTGGAGATCCGCTCCGGCGAACGCGCCCGCGTCACCCAGCCGACGCCGCAATTCGTCATCAACTCGCTCGCCGGCACCGCGCGCCATATGATCGCCGCGCCCGGCGGCGTCCAGAATTTCCAGAATGCGCGCCTCTTCTTCGAGATCGGCCTCGCCCGCCATGCGGCCCTGAACGCCACAGCCGATGACCTTGCCCGTTTTGAGGAAGCTCTTGAAGTGAACCGCCAGTCTATCGGCGACCTGAAGCGGTTCGTCGGGACGGATGTCGCGTTCCACTATGTGTTCGCGCTCGTGCCCCGCAACCCGATCTTCACGGCGATCCACACGGCGCTCGCCGAGTGGCTGCTCGAACAGCGCCAGACCACGCTCGCCCCCGGCCAGGACGTGCGCGCCTATCAGGCGCATCGGACAATCTTCGCGGCGGTCGCCGCGGGGGACCCCGACCGCGCCGAAAACGCCATGCGCGCGCATCTCCAATATGTGGCGCGCCGCTATACCGATGTCGTCGAGGGACGCGCATGACCGGCTTTGCGATCATCGTCGAGTTTCGCCTCAAGCCGGGCGCGGGCCCGGAATTCCGCCGTCTTGTCGACACCAATGCGCGCACCTCTGCGCAGGCTGAACCGGGCTGCCGGCGTTTTGACGTGGTCGAGCCCAGAGATGAGGCGGATCGCGTGCTCCTCTACGAGATTTATGACGACGACTTCGCCTTCGAAGAGCATGTGAGATCGGCGCATTACGCTCAATTCGACGCGGAGAGCGCGCCATTGATCGTCGCCAAGTCTGTGATCCGGTGTAACCTGGTTTGTGAAGGCACGACGGCAGGTTAAGGTTCAGATAGGTCGGCACCCGCCGCAGAGTGGGGCCGAAGCAGTAGGAGGAATGACATGACAGACCAGGGCCTCAAAGCCATGGCCGGTACCAAGGCGCCGAAACTCGGAACGTTCATCGTGGAGTTCGCAACGCCGGGGATCGGCCACATCCTGAAATCGGCCGGCTGCGATTTTGTGCTGTTCGATACAGAGCATTCCGGCTTCGGGTTCGAGACCATCAAAAGCGCCGTGCGCTATTTCGAGGCGGCTGACCTGCCGGCGATAGTTCGCGTGCCCTCACGCGAATATCACCACATCGCCCGTGCCCTCGATATGGGCGCGGAGGGCCTGATGCTGCCAATGGTCGGCAACGTCGAAGAGGTTCGCCACATTGTCAATTCGATGAAATATCACCCGGCGGGCAAACGCGGCGTTGCGCTCCAGGTGGCGCATGACCGCTATCGACCCGGTACGGTTGCCGACAAGTTCACCGCCTCTAATAAGCGCACGACCCTGTTCTGCCAGATCGAGACCGCCGAGGGCGTGGACAACGCCGAGCAGATGGCGGCGATCGAAGGGGTCGACTGCTTGTGGGTCGGCCATTTCGACCTGTCGGTCTCGCTGGGGATTCCGGGTGAGTTCGACAACCCGAAATTCAAGAAGGCGATCAAGACGACCGTCGCCGCCGCGAAGAAACACAATAAGGCGCTTGGCCGCCTGGTGCCAACCGTCGAACTGGGCATTGAGCTCTATGCCCAAGGTTTTGACTTCGTTTGCTATTCCGGCGACGTGTGGATCCTGCACGGGGCGCTAGAGGAAGCGATCGGCAAGCTGCGCAACGGCTGCAAGTCGAAATAGGAGGGGATATGGCCGAAAAATTCCGTGTCGCTTTGTCAGGCGATTTCAAGAAGTCCGACGGTTCGCTGACCTATCCCGATTTCGACTTGGCACCGCTCAGGGCGGCCCCAGGCGTGGAAGTGGTGTTCCTCGAGTCAGCGAACCCCGTGCGCGCCGACCAGCTCGAAGATATCGATGCGCTCATTCTCCTCACCCATCGCTTCGCGCAGGAAAGCATCCCCAAAAGCGGTCGGCTCGGCGTCGTGGCCCGGTTCGGCGTCGGCTACGATACGGTCGATGTGGACGCCTGCACCAAGGCCGGCATTGCCCTCGTCATCACGCCGGACGGCGTGCGGCGGCCGGTCGCGGTTTCGATCATAACGCTGATGCTGGCATTGACCGGCAAGCTGATGGTGAAGGATCGGCTCACCCGCGCCGCTGCAACCGGCTTCGCCCAACGCTCCGAACATATGGGCGTCGGCCTCGTTGGTCGCACGCTCGGCTCGCTCGGCATCGGCAATATCGGCGCGGAACTATTCCGCCTCGCGAAGCCGTTCGACATGAAATTCATCGCCCACGACCCGTATGCGGACAAGCAGGTTGCGGCCGGGCTTGGCATCGAACTGGTCGGGCTGGAAGACGTCTTCAAACGCGCGGACATTCTCTCGATCAGCGTGCCGCTATCGCCCGAGACACATCATATCGTCAACGCCGAGCGGATCGCGCTCATGAAGCCGAGCGCCTACATCATCAATACGGCGCGTGGGCCGCTTGTCGACCAACAGGCGCTGACCGCGGCGCTGCGGGAGCGCCGGATCGCCGGCGCCGGCCTCGACGTGCTTGAGCAGGAGCCGCCGGACGCGAACGATCCGATCCTGAAACTCGATAACGTGATCCTCGCCCCACACGCGCTCTGCTGGACGGACCAATGCTTTGCCGGCAACGGCGCGGCCGATGTCGCGGCGGTCATCGAGGTCCAGCACGGCCGCGTGCCGCGCGGCGTCGTCAACCGCGACGTGCTCGCATCGGACACCTGGAAGAAGCGGCTTGAGGAGAACCGAAAGCGTTTCGGCGGCTAACGAGATTTGGATCAATGCTGTCGCGGAGGACCGCGGGCAAAGAAGGGTGCGGTCTAGGTCGACCGTGTAGAAAACCGGCGAGTAAGGCCGGAAGCAACGTCCTCAGGGGAGGGTAACGAACATGAACGATCGTGAAAGACGTGACTTTGAAGCCGGCCTCTCGGCCGATGTTGACGACTGGCTGCAAGGCAAGACGACGCGCCGGACATTCATCCAGCGTTTCGGGCAGCTCACCGGCATGATCGCCCTGTCGGGCACCGGGCTGGCGGCCTATACCGATTGGGCGCTGGCCGCGGCGGCGGTCGACCTCGCCGATCCGAGCACGCCGCTCGGCAAGGCGCAGGCGGCGGCAATGAAGGCATCGATTGAGGGTCCCGCCGACGGGTCGGCTTACAGGGCCGTGCAGGCAGCAAAAAAATATAGCGGCGTAACGCTGAATGTGACCTACGAGGCCGGGCTGCAGGCGCTCGACCCGCGCAACTTTTCCGGCCCCATCTGGGAGCAGCTCACCGGCATCAAGACCAATGTCGTCGAGCTCTCAAATCCGGACCAGTACTCCAAGGCGGTCGCGGAACACATCGCCCGCTCCGGCGCCTATGACGTCCTCGACATCTCACCGGCATGGACGCCATCGCTCGCCGATGGCGGCGTCATCGCCCCGCTCGACGATTACATCGCCAAATATCTGAACAAGGCCGATCTGGAGGATTATCACCCGCTCTACAAGGCCCTGCCGACCTATAAGGGCAAAGTCTGGGGTTTCTTCGATGACGGCGACATGTTCGCTCTCTACTACCGCAAGGATATCTTTGAAGACCCAACGCTGAAGGACGCCTACCAGAAGAAGTTTAGCAAGGCCCTGGAAGTGCCCAAGAGCTGGGAGGACTACGCCCAGGTGGCCCAGTTCATTACCGACAACATGGCCCCGAAGGTCTATGGCGCCGGCCACTTCCGCAAGGCGGGAAGCCCCGGCAACCAGTTCGACTTCGTGCAGCAGTTTCGGGCCAATGGCGGCAAGTTCTTCGACGGAAACATGAAGGCGCAGCTTGCCTCGGAGCAGGGCATGAAGACGCTTGCCAACATGATTGCCGCCAACAAGGCCTCAATCCCCGGCAATAACGAACTCGACGCCGTCTCGCTCTGGGCCGCCTGGCTGCAGGGGAAGGTGGCGATGATTTATTCGTGGCCTCCCACGGGCCGCATGTCGGCGGGCTATTCGCAGAGCGATAAGGCGATCAACTTCATCCCTCAGTCGTCAATCGCCGGCAAGGTCGGCTACGGCGTCGTGCCGGGCAATCCGGAACATGCGACCGGATACAACAAGGCGCTCGCCGCCGACTCGGCCAATCTCGATGCGGCCTATCTGTTCATGCAATGGGCGGTGTCGCCCCCGGTCTCGCTTGCCCGGGTGATGCTGCCTTACGCGCTGCGCGATCCGTACCGCCTGTCGCACTTCAAGTCGGATCTTTACGCGCAACTTTTTCCGACTGCGAAGGAGTATCTGCACAACCTCAACAACTCAGCTAATGTCGGACTACTCGACATGATCATGCCCGGCTGGCAGGACTATGCCCTCTCGATCGACCGCATGTGCACGTCGGTTTGGGCGGGCGCCGATCCCAAAGCCGCGCTTGCGACCGCCGCTGCCGAGTGGGACGCCACCACCAACCGCCTCGGCGTCGCTTCGCAGAAGGCGTTCTTTGAGGAGTACAACAAACTTCCCGGCTCGTCCGCCGAGCGTACGGTCGAGAAACTCGGCATGGCTGTGAAGCTGGACTGAACAAAACGAACGGGGGAAGGCGGCGCTGTGGCGCCGGCCTAACCCCCGCTAAATCGGCAAACTTCAGGGCGCGGCAAGCTTCGGCCGCCGCGCCGATCTCCGCGGAAAATCATCGGGTAGTCCGGACGGCGACATGGTTGAAAGCGTCAGCATAGGCCAAGCGAGCGCTCGCGTGCCGCGCAGACGGCATTCGGGCCTGTCAGAGTGGAGCGACCGCCACTTCAAATGGTTGTTGGTCGCGCCCGCCTTCGTTCTGATCGTTGCGCTCTCGATTTATCCGCTGCTCTTCTCGGTGTGGGTCGCCTTCGTCAATTACGACTTCCAGATTCCCGGGCACGCCTTTGTCGGGTTGAAGAATTTCGAGCAGGTCATCAGTGATCCTGTTGCGCGCTGGTCGCTCGCCGTCACCGCCATCCTGGCGGTCGCAGATGTCACGATCGAGTTCCTGCTTGGCCTTGCCCTGGCGCTCGCCATGGTGAAGAATTTTCGCGGCCGGGGGCTGATCATGTCGATCCTGATCATGCCGCTGTTCATCAGCCCGGTAATCGTCGGGCAGATGTGGTCGCTTATCCTGCAGCGGCCGTTCGGCCCAACGAACTACCTGCTGTCCCAGCTTCTCGGCCAGGAGATCAACATCAGCTGGCTGACTCAAAGCCCTTGGGTCTATTTCTCGCTGATCATCGCCGATGTCTGGCAGTGGACCCCGTTCATGTTCGTCATCCTGCTGGCTGGGCTGACTGCGATCCCGACCAATCTCTACGAGGCGGCCGAACTCGACGGCGTCGACGACTGGCAGGCCTTCTGGTCGATCACCCTGCCCCACCTCGGGCCGATGATCATGCTCGCCATCACGTTCCGGCTGCTCGACGCGGTGAAACTCTTCGACACGATCTACATCATGACAGGTGGCGGACCCGGCACGAACACCTATTCGAATTCCTTTTATCTCTACACGCTCGGGTTCACGCAATTCCACCTCTCCAACGCCACGGCCGGAGCGTGGATATTCCTGTTCCTGACGCTGATTGTCATCACCTTCCTGGTCCGCCGCCTGCTGAGGACGGAGCAAATCTGATGGCCAAATCCACCCTCTCCAGGTTGCGCCGCCGCCGCCCGCCGATCGGAAAGATCGTCTTCCTCACGCTGTTCATGGTGTTCCTGCTCGCGCCGCTTTACTGGCTTGTCATCACCTCGATCAAGCCCAGCGACGACTTTCTCGCGGTGCCGCCGGTCTGGTTTCCGGACAAGCCGACCATCGGTCATTACACCGCCGCGCTGTTTGCCTATCGTGGCCTGCAGGGGCTGATCAACAGCCTGATCATCTCGCTGTCGGCGACCGCTCTCTCCGCTTTTTTTGGCACGCTCATGGCCTACAGCCTGGCGCGTTTCAATACGGGCGGACAACATCTGTCATTCTGGGTGCTCTCGCAGCGTTTCCTGCCGCCAATCGCGGTAATCCTGCCAATTTTCCTTATCTACCGGAACTTCCGCCTTACGGACACCCATGTCGGCCTGATCCTTGCCTATACGGTATTCACGCTTCCCGTCTCGGTATGGATGATGTTCGCCTATTTCCGTCAATTGCCGCGATCGATGGAAGATGCCGCACTCGTCGATGGCTGTTCGCGCTGGCAGGCATTCTGGAGCGTCGCCGTGCCGCTCGCGGTGCCCGGCATCGCCGCGGCCGCCGTCTTCGCCTTCATCGCCTGCTGGACGGAGTTCTTCTTCGCCCTAGTCCTCACCAGCCGCGACGCCTTCACTTTGCCCACCGTTTTCCGCGCCTTCCTCGGCTTCCAGGGCGCGCAATATGGTGAGGCCAGTGCGCTCGCCATCGTGTCACTGGTGCCTTCGATCGCGCTCGGAATTCTCGTTCAACGGCATCTCGTGCGCGGACTGACGCTTGGAGCCGTGCGCGGATGAAAAAGAAACAAATGTTGAGATGAACCGTCCATGGCCAATGTGAAAATCACCGGGTTGCATAAGAGCTTCGGCGGGGTTCACGCGGTGCGCGGCATCGACCTCGAAATCGCCGATGGCGAGTTTGCCGTGCTCGTCGGCCCGTCCGGCTGCGGTAAGAGCACCCTCTTACGCACCATCGCCGGGCTCGAGGAGATCGATGAGGGCGAGATCCAGATCGGCGGCGAGGTCGTCAACGATGTCCGCCCCCGCGACCGCGACGTCGCCATGGTGTTTCAGGACTACGCGCTCTATCCGCATATGACCGCCGAGCGGAACATCGGCTTCGGCCTGAAGGCGCGCAAATTCCCCAAGCCCGAGATCGATATCCGGGTGCGGCGCGCCGCCGAGATGCTCGACATCACCTCGCTTCTCCACCGCTACCCGCGCCAGCTATCGGGCGGGCAACGCCAGCGGGTCGCGATCGGCCGCGCCATCGTCCGCAATCCGCAGCTCTTCCTGTTCGACGAGCCTCTCTCCAATCTTGACGCCCAGCTTCGCGACGAGATGCGCGGCGAGATCAAACGCCTGCATCACCAGCTCCCGACGACGATGATCTATGTCACCCACGACCAGATCGAGGCGATGACCCTTGCGGACCGGATCGTGCTGATGCGCGACGGCATCATCGAGCAGCAAGGTGCCCCGCTCGATCTCTTCGAGCGCCCGGCGACGCGCTTTGTTGCCGGGTTCCTCGGCTCGCCGAAGATGTCTTTCCTGCCGGGCAGGCTGATCCGTGACGTTGATGGCGACGAGATCCGGCTAGGCGAAGGGGGCCCGGCCTTTCCGCTGCCGCGCGGCCGCAAACTGAATGGCGCTTCCGACGGCATGCCCGTGCTGCTTGGCCTTAGGCCCGAGCACATGATGCGCTCGCACGGGACGCCCGGAGAGGGGGTCGTGCGCTACGACGCCACGATCGAGCTGATCCAGCCGACGGGGTCGCGCAGCTACGCCACCTTCCGCCTCGGCGACGAACCTGTGATGGCCGAATTGCATGCCCATGATGTGAGCCGGCCCGGCGAAAAAATCCCGATCGACATCAATTTGATGCGCGCCTCGCTGTTCGATGCGGCATCGGAAAAAGCGATCTGAGGGAGGACGGCAATGGCAGCGCAGGCTTCGCGGTCGATCAAGCTTTGCGGCACTGAAGAAACCGAGGCGCCAAACCGCGTGCTCCGTGCGGGCGGCCTCTCGGTCGAGCTTGAGAACGGTCAGCTCCGATATATCAGAGCTGGCGGTGTCGAGGTGCTGCGGGCCATCGCCTATCTTGTCCGCGACGAGAATTGGGGGACCTTCACGCCCAAGCTCGAAAATCTGAAGGTCGACGAGCGCGCCGATGGCTTCACCGTCACCTATCGCGCCACGTGCAGCGACCAGAAGCGGACGCTCGTTTACGACGCCAGAATTAACGGCAGCAGCGACGGCTCACTGGCTTTCGAGGTGGTTGCCGATCCTGTCACCGATGTGGAGACTAATCGCACCGGCTTCATCATCCTTCATCCGGTGAAGGGCATCGCCGGCTTCCCGGTAAAGATCACTCACGTCGACGGGCGCGAGCTGACCTCGAAATTCCCTCAGACGATCGACCCTGACTGCCCCTTCCGCGATATCCGTGCGCTCTCCCACGAGGTGACACCCGGCGTTTGGGCGACCTGCAGCATGGAGGGCGACACCTTCGAAATGGAGGACCACCGCAACTGGTCCGACGCCTCCTACAAAACCTATGTGCGCCCGCTGGCGCGCCCCTGGCCATACACGCTGCCGAAGGGTGTCAAGGTCGAGCAGGCGGTGCGGCTGTCAATCTCCGGCAAGGCCGCTGCCGCGACCGCAGGTGCCGTGCAGAAGCCGGTCGAGAATTCGCCTGGGAGGGCAGAGCGGCACGGTGCCGATGATCGGCATTGGCGTGCCCACTGACGAGGCGGAACCGGCCCTCCGGTCGATCGATCTCCTGCGGACACTCGGGCCGAAATGGCTCGCCTGTCAGGTCGATCTCCGCCAGGGGCATGGCCGCAAGGAACTCGACCTCTACCGCCAGCTCGGCGATGAGACGGGCGCCGAAATCGTGCTAGAGATCGTCACGACCGGCGGCATGAACCCCGCCGGCGAGCTTCAGCCTCTCGGCGACGCCGTCCGTGCCGCCGGGCTGATGCCGTCGGCGATCTCGGTATTTCCGGCCGAGGACATGAAATCGGTGCTTCCCGGTTCGTCATGGCCTCCCATGCCGAGCTTCCAGCAGATCTATACCGCAGCACGCGCCGCGTTTCCGGGCGTAAAACTCGGCGGCGGCATGGCGACCTACTTCACCGAGCTCAACCGCAAGCGCCCGCCGGCCGAACTGCTCGATTACGTCACCCACACAACCTGCCCGAGCGTCCACGCGCCCGACGACCGCTCGGTCATGGAGACGCTGGAGGCTCTGCCCTACCAGATCCAATCAACTCGCTCCTTCATGGGGGACCGACTTCCCTACCGGATCGGGCCGAGCCAGCTCGAATGCCGCGAAAACCCCTACGGCAAGGCAACCACGCCGAACCCCGGTAATAGCCGCGTCTGCCTCAGTCGCATCGATCCGCGCCAGCGGGGCCTCTTCAATGCAGCCTGGACGCTCGGCTATGTCGCGGCGTTCGCGCGCGGGGGCATCGAGGCGATCGCGCTCGGCGCGCCGACCGGCCCGTTCGGGCACATCTATCGCCGCACGGACTTTGCACAACACTATTTTGACGAACTCGGGCGGGACGCCGTCTATCCGGCATTCCATGTGCTTGCCGGCCTCGCCCGGCTGTCGGGCAAGCCGCTGCGCCGGGCCGAGCTGTCCGCTGAGGGAGCCGTCGATGCGATCGCCATCAGCGACGGCGATAAGACGGTGTTGTGGATTGCCAACCTCACCAAGGATACGCAGAGGGTGACGCTTCCGGGCGGCGCGCTGAACGTGGCGGTTCTCGATGAAACCAGCTTCGACCGCGCCACTATCGACGTGAACGCATTGCAGAGCGTGCAGAAGCCAGCGGAAGGTTCGTCGCTCGACCTCGGCGCTTACGCCGTCGCATGCTGCGAGATAGGGTAGAACATCACACCTTCAATCGAGCGACATTACACATCCCGTCGCCCCCGCCTTCAGAGCCGGGGTCTAATCATCTAAAAATCTAGGCAATGAACTTACGGCGATGTGATTGGGTCCCGGCTCACCGCTTTGCGGCGTCCGGGACGACGCAAATGGCGCAATTCTGATTCCTATTGACGATCTGATGATGTGTCAGGGCTGAGCTCGGTAGGGTGTGAACCAGCCGAGCCCGTCTTCCGTACGCCCCTTCGGCCGATATTCGCAGCCGACGAAGCCTGTATAGCCGGTCGCGGCCAGCACCTCGAAAAGATAGGGGTAATTCACCTCGCCCAGGTCGGGTTCATGCCTGTCCGGGACACCGGCGATCTGCACATGAGCGGTAAGGTCCGTATTCGCCCGAATGCGAACTGCCAAATCTCCCTCGGAAATCTGGCAGTGATACAGATCGAGCTGAAGTTTCAGATTATCCGCCCCGACCTCCTCGATAACCCGCCGGGCGAGCACCGTCGTATTCATCAGATAGCCCGGCATATCGCGGCCGTTGATCGGCTCCAGAAGCAGCGTGCGACCGGCGGAGCGGCACTCGGCTGCCGCCCAATCGAGATTGCGGCGGTATACCTCCAGAAGCTCCGCTTCAGAGTGACCCTGCGGCTTAAGTCCAGCCATGCAGTGCAACGTCCGGCAGCCAAGCGTGTCGGCATAGGCAAGCGCCTTGGCGACGCCCTCACGAAACTCGTCAGCCCGCTCGGCCAGGCAGGCCACGCCGCGCTCGCCGGCATCGAAATTACCGGGCGGCATATTGAAGAGGGCCTGCGTTAATCGATGTTCTTCGAGGCGGGCACGGATGTCCTCGGCAGGGAACGCATAGGGGAACAGGAATTCGACTGCGGTGAAACCGGCCGCGGCGGCGGCCCCGAACCGATCGAGAAAGGGATGCTCGGTAAACATCATCGAGAGATTGGCGGCAAAAATTGGCATGGGGGGCCTCAGGATGGGAAAGCGGCGGCAAGTTCCTCCAGCTGTGCTTGGGAGAGCGTGCGCATCGCTGACCCGCGCAGCATCAGGAAAAGTTTGCAGGTCTCTTCTACTTCCTCGGCGACGGCGACAGCCGCGTCAAGTGTGGTCTCGCTCACGAGCGAGCCGTGATTGGCGAGCAGCAAGGCCCGCGAGCCTGCCGCATGAGGGGCGATCATCGCTCCGGGATTGGGTTCTCCCGGCCTGAAATACGGAACCACCGGCAGCCGTCCGAAGCGCATGGCCTGATAGGCGGTGATCGGCGGCAGCGCATTAGCGGGATCGACATCGGCGAGACACGAAACCGCCGTCGCGCAGGTGGAATGGAGATGCACCACGGCCCGGTCATTGGGTCGCGCCGCATAGACGGCGAGGTGCAGCGGCAATTCCTTCGTCGGCGGATCGCCGGCAATATGGCGTCCGTCCACGTCGACTTTCGACAGCCGCTCCGGATCGAGGCGCCCCAGACAGGAATTGGTGGGCGTGGCGAGAAAGTCGCCCTCGACGCGCGCCGAAAGATTGCCCGACGTGCCGACGCCGAACCCACGCTCGAACAGCGAGCGGCCGAGAAGCACCATCCGCTCGCGCAAGCGCGCCTCCTCGCTCGTCATGGCAGCACCTCGAAGGCGCGGGTGAAAAAATCGGGCCGGCCGAAATTGCCGCTTTTCAGCGCCAGGGCGAGCGGCCTTTCGCCGAGCGTCACCGTCCAGGGCACGCCGGGATCGATTTCCGGGCCGATGCGCAGCAGCCTGGCGCCAAGCGCATGCATGACGGCCCCGGAGGTTTCCCCGCCCGCCACGACGATGCGTCTCGCCCCGGCCTCAACCGCCTCCGCCGTGAGGCGGCCCAGCGCGTCCTCGATGAGCGCCGCGGCGCGATCCGCTCCGATCCGGGCCTGCGCCGCGCGCAGCGCTTCCGGCTGCGCCGTTGAATAAACGAGGATGGGGCGCGGCCCGAGACGGTCACGCACCCAGTTGCGTGCCTCCTCAATCGCCGCCGGGTAGTCGGCGAGGCGCAGCGGATCAAGGTGGTAGGAGGGCGCGCCCGTAGCCTGAAACGCCGCGACCTGGCCGTTCGTGGCGGCCGAACAGCTACCGGCAACCACAAGAGAGGCCCCCTCAACACCCGCAAAAGCCGCAGATTCACTGCTTTTGGCCGGCGTTCCGTAAAGTTGAGGCACTCCGATCGCGATGCCCGAGCCGCCGGTCAGCAGCGCCCGTCCCCGCGCCGCCTCCGCGATGACACGCAAATCCTGGTCGGTGATCGCATCGACAGCCACGTGACGCGCACCGCTTGCCAGCGCTGCGTCAAGCGCCGCCGCGACGGCCGCCGCACCTTCGGCGACGGTCTCCCATGGGATGAGAGTGACGGGATGGTGGGTCTGCGACGCCATCAGGCGCACGAGGCTCGAATCGCGCATCGGGGTGAGCGGGTGATCCCGCATGCTCGAACTCGTTGAGCGGGACATCGCCCACAAAAAGATGCCCCTTGTAGACGGTGCGCTTATTGGTAGGAAAGGCCGGGCAGACAATCGACAGTTTCTCGCCGGAGACATCGAGCACCGCATCTGTCACCGGCCCTATATTGCCGTCCGACGTCGAGTCGAATGTCGAGCAATATTTCACCATTACCGCGCTGGTCGGGCGCGCCGCAAGCCACCGATAGGCGGCGAGGGACTGGCTTACCGCGTCCGCCGCCGGAATCGTGCGGGTTTTGAGGGCGATGACGACGGCTTCGGCGTCCTCCACCTCCGCATCTGGCGTGCCGATCGCGAGCACCGTCGAGAGACCACCGCGCACCAGCGTATTGGCAAGGTCCGAGGCCCCGGTGATGTCGTCCGCGATGGCCCCGAAGGCAAGGGCACTCATCGGGTCACCGCCTGCCATGCCTCAACGGTCTGATCGATACGGTCCGCCATTGCGCCACCAGATCTCCCGAAAGCTTTCACTTTTGAACCAGCCAATCGTACTACTCTTCATGCCGGCATTTAGCTTGTCAACGGGCAGTGATCTGCAGTACCGCGGAGCGCAAATCGGCGCGAACACGTTTTCGTTGGTTGACCTGCAAAAGACCTGCCTGGATCCTCTGTTTCCGCATCATTTTCCCCGAAAAGCAGACGGCCGCTTTTCGGGATGATGCCTGTATAATTGCGGACCTTCGACGACCGGTTCTCGCTCCTCTCTTTCTGGAAGGCCTCATGAGCGCACTGTTTTCTCCCATCACGCTGCGCAGCCTCACGCTTCCCAACCGCATCGTCGTCTCGCCCATGTGCCAGTACTCGGCGGAGGACGGCGCGGCCAACGCCTGGCACCTGATCCATCTCGGGCATCTGGCGCTCTCGGGCGCCGGCATGCTGTGCATCGAGGCCACGGCCGTCGAGCCCGAGGGCCGCATCACGCCCGACGGATCTGGGCCTCTGGGACGACGCCACCGAGGCGGCGCTGAAGCCGGTGCTCGCGGCGATCCGCGAGCACTCCAAGATCGCCGTGACGATGCAGCTCGCCCATGCCGGCCGCAAGGCGTCGAGCCACGTGCCGTGGGAGGGCGGCCAGCTGATCCCGCCGGCCGAGGGCGGCTGGCTGCCCGATGCGCCATCCGCGGTGCCGCATAAGGAGGGCGAGGCGCCGCCGCAGGCGCTGGATCGCGGCGGGCCTCGCCCGCATCCGCGAGGCTTTCGCGGAGACGGCGAAGCGCGCGGCGCGGCTCGGCATCGACGGCATCGAGATCCATGCCGCGCACGGCTATCTGCTGCACGAATTCCTCTCGCCGATCTCCAACCAGCGCACCGACGAGTATGGCGGCACACTCGAGAACCGCATGCGCTTCCCGCTCGAAGTCTTCGATGCGGTGCGCGCCGCGTTTCCCGGCGGACAAGCCCGTGGGCGTGCGGGTGTCGGCGACCGATTGGGTGGAGCGGCGGCTGGGACATCGAGCAGACGATCGCGTTCGCCAGCGAGCTGAAGAAGCGCGGCGTCGACTGGATCGACGTGTCCTCGGGCGGCGTGTCGCCGGCGCAGCAGATCCCGCTCGTGCCCGGCTATCAGGTGCCGTTCGCCCAGGCGATCAAGGAAGCGACCGGCGTCAACACGATGGCGGTCGGCCTGATCACCGAGCCGCAGCAGGCCGAGGACATCGTCGCAAGCGGCAAGGCGGACTGCGTCGCGATCGCCGCGCGGCATGCTCTACGACCCGCGCTGGCCCTGGCACGCCGCGGCCCAGCTCGGCGCGACCGTGAGTGCGCCTGCCGCAATACTGGCGCTCGCTGCCGCAGGCGCAAAGTGCGCTGTTCGGCAATATTTCGATCGGGGCGCGTTGAAATCCGCACCCGGTTCAGCCTGAGCGATTACAATTGCCGCAAATGATTCTCGGGGTTGTGCAGGCATGCTCGCACCCCATGCGGCGGAAGGAGGATCTCATGACCAGACGCGCTGGCAGCGCCGACCTTCCGCTCCACGGCGGCCGGGTGCCGCAATGGCTGGCAACCCGCATGACCCGCCTTGGCACCGTGATCAGCGAAGCCATCATCCATCATTATGGCCGGGACGAGCTGCTGCGCCGCCTCGCCCATCCATTCTGGTTCCAGTCGTTCGGCGCGGTAATGGGAATGGACTGGCATTCCTCGGGCATCACCACGAGCGTCATCGGTGCGCTGAAGCGCGGTTTGACGCCGCTCTCGGGCGAACTTGGCATACATGTCTGCGGCGGGCGCGGCAAGCACTCGCGGCAGACGCCGCAGCGAACTCATGGCGATCGGCGAGCGCGTGGGGCTCGACGGATCGGCGCTCGCCACCGCCAGCCGGCTGGTTGCCAAGGTGGACAGCGCCGCCGTTCAGGACGGTTTCGACCTCTATCTGCATGGCTTCATCGTCACGGACGACGGTCACTGGGTCGTCGTCCAGCAGGGCATGAACGGCGGAGCGCCGGCAGGCGCGGCGCTATCACTGGCAATCGGAAGGCTTGCAAAGCTTCGTCGACGCGCCGCACGCGGCCATCGAGGGACCGCAGCAGGGCGAGATCGTCAATCTCGCCGATCGCCGTGCGGATGCCTCGCGCGGCGGCGCAGCTCGATCTGCTTTGGGCGCTCGGCCCGGATCGGAATCGCTCGCCGAGCTGTCGAGCTGGAAGGCGGAGCGCAAAGCCTGCATCGGCGCCCGCCGGCGCAGCTACCCTGCCGCATCTGGTCATGCCAGCGCATCACGACGTGCGGCCCAGCGATGTGCATGCAGCCGCGTCTGCATGGCAACGTCTTGCGGCGGCCGCGGACCGCGGCCCCGTCGATTTTGCCGAACTGCTGCTGTGCCGGGTGTCGGCGCGCGGACGGTGCGCGCGTTGGCGATGGTCGCCGAAGTGGTGCATGGCGCGCCCTTCCGCTTCACCGATCCGGCGCGCTTCTCGCTTCGCGCATGGTGGCAAGGACCGCCATCCGTTTCCCGGTGCCGCTCAAGGTGTATGACGAGACGATCAGCGTGCTGAAATCCGCGGTCCAGAACGCGAAGCTCGGCCGCGAGCGAAGAGTTGGCGGCTATCAAGCGGCTCGACGATCAGGCGCGGCGGATCGATGCGCGCGACAACGCTGCTTCGTTCGATGCCATCATGGCTGAGGAGCGGCGGCTGTCCCACGCCTATGGGGGCCGCAGTGTCTTCGGATGGGAGCGCCCCTCGGAGCCGGCGGCGTCCCAAGGCAGGCGTTAGCCGCCGGAGTTCGCCGCCAAGGACATCAAGGTTGAGGAGAGTCCGATGACCCATGACCATGAGCATTCCAAGCGATGGCGGGATGATGGTGTCCGCGTCATAAAGGGCGACCAGCTCGATCCGAACACGGCTCAGACGCCCGGCATGTTTCGGCAGGCTGCGATCAATCACGCCCGTGTCGGCGCGCAAAAGATCTGGGCCGGTACGGTGACGATCGAACCCGATGCAAAGACGGGCGTGCACCATCACGGCGAATTGGAAAGCGTGATTTTCGTCCTGCGTCGGCCGGGCCCGCATGCGCTGGGGCGAAAGGCTGGAATACGTGGCCGAGGCGGAGCCTGGAGACTTCATCTATGTTCCGGCCTATGTGCCGCACCAGGAGATCAACGCAGACCCCAACCAGCCGCTCGAATGCGTGCTGGTCCGCTCCGACAATGAAGCGGTCGTCGTGAACATTATCGATGTCGAACCCGTCGAGGCGCCGGAAGAGGTCTACTGGGTCGACCCAATTCACAAGCATCCCCAGCGCTGACGAGCCCCGGGGAGGGCCTCCTTAGATGTTCGAGCTGTCAATCGCCTCGACCACCGCGTCCGTGACATCCCTCGTCGTCGCCGTGCCGCCCACGTCTGGCGTCAGGACGCCCGCACCGGTAACCCGCTCCACCGCGCTGCATGAGGCGGCCCGCCGCTTCGGTCTCGCCGAGGTGATCGAGCATTCTGCGCCGCGGTCCAGAATGCGGCAACGGGATTAGCGATCCCTTTGCCGGTAATATCGAACGCCGAGCCGTGGATCGGTTCGAACATCGACGGGAAGCGGGCGTTCGGGATCGATATTCGCTGTCGGCGCAACGCCCAGACTGCCGGCAAGCGCCCCCGCGAGATCGGACAGGATGTCGGCCTGCAAATTGGTCGCCACAATCGTATCGAGGCTGCGCGGCTGCAAGGTCATGCGCACTGTCATCGCGTCGACCAGCATCTTGTCCCAGGTGACATCGGGAAATTCCGCCGCGACCTCCGCGGCGATCTCGTCCCACATGACCATGCCGTGACGCTGCGCGTTCGACTTGGTGACCACGGTCAGGAATTTGCGCGGCCGGGACTGCGCCAGCCGAAAAGCATAGCGCATGATACGCGTGACACCAACTCTGGTGAAGATCGCAACCTCGGTCCCTACCTCCTCCGGCAGGCCCCGGTGGGCGCGGCCGCCATGGCCAGAATATTCACCTTCGGAGTTTTCACGCACGATCACCCAGTCCAGGTCGCCAGGACCGGCATTGCGCAAGGGAGATTGGATGCCCGGCAGGATCCGCGTCGGCCGGACGTTGGCATATTGGTCGAAGCCCTGGCAGATGGGCAGCCGGAGCCCCCAAAGCGTGATGTGATCCGGCACGTCCGGCGCGCCAACGGCACCGAAATAGATGGCGTCGAACCGCTTTAGCTGCGCCAACCCGTCCGCCGGCATCATGACGCCGTGCTTCTTATAGTAGTCGGAGCCCCAGTCGAAACTCTCGACCTTGAAGCTGACATCGCCCAGCCAACTCTGCAGGGCTTCGAGCACCGTCAGCCCGGCGGCGATGACCTCCGGACCGATGCCATCGGCCGGAATAGCCGCAATGGAATATTCGCGCATGGGCAAGATCAGCCGTCCCCGTGAATGATCAAAAGACAAAGGCGGATCATGCTGGCCCAGCGCGCGGCGTTCCGCAACTGCGACGCGGTAGATCCACGCATGTTTCGGTCACAAGGCGGCGTGCCAATCTCTCGCATAGTCGCTCCAGAGCCGGCCCGGACTTTCAATGAATTCGCCATCGTGCGGCGGCAGAGAAACGGCTTGCGACGTCAAGAGCGCGGCGCCGGCACGCGTTCCCTTGGCGACGATGACGCCGCGGCCTGTCGCCGCAGCAAGCATGCGGACATAAAGCTCATTGTTCGCAAAGGGGCCGTCGGCAATGATGGAGCCGTCCGCGCCGATCAGTTTCAAGCAAGTAGCGGTCATGACAGCGAGATAGAACGAGGTTGCAGCGCGCCGTTCGCCGGGCCGGATGGCGTCGTCATTGACCCATGCCGCTGTCCGATGCGGGAAGGGGCCGTGTCCGGTCAGTACGGATGGCAACAGGAATATCCGCTTCGTGAGTACAGCTGCGGCGTCATTGGCCGTACAGCCTTCGTTTAGCCCCTCCGTGAGCATGGCGTGCTCGCGCCCGCCCATGAACCGCGCCGAGGGCACCGGGTCGCCAAAGGCGTTGACGTTGATCAGCGTGTCGCGCGCGGGATCAAGCTCGTCAGCTGCACCGCCATCGCCATCGCGATCACCCAGGTGCCGGTCGAGACGACCGCGAAAGGCGGCCGGCGCGCGCAGCAGATGCGGCAGCAGCGAGGCGTTGGAATCGTGGATGCCGCAGAGGACCGGGGTATCCTGGCGAAGCCCGGTCCGTGCGGCGATCGCGGGCAGGATCGGGCCGAGGCAGTCGGCGCTTTGCCGCACCGGCGCGAACATCCGCGCCAGCCCGGCACGGTCGACGAGGTCGGAGAAATCGCGGGGCCGGGTTCCACAGGTCGGTGTGGCAGCCGAGCGAGGTCACCTCATTGGCGGCGACGCCGCGTCAGCCGGAAGGTCCAATATTGCGGGTAGGTGAGGATCGCGGCGACATTGGCGAAACGCTCCGGAAAGCGGCGCTCCTGCCAGAAGATCTGCGCGCCGAGATTAAGCCCCAGCGGCAGCCGCGGCGAGCCGGTCTCCGAAAAGGGCGGGCGCACCGCATCGTACTCGGCGGCGAGCGCGTCCGGTCCGTCATGCTCATAGTCGAGCACCGGCAGCGCAAGACGGCCATGCGCATCGAGTCAGCGCGCAGGTGGCGCCATGCGTCGGTACGGTGATCGCATCGATGGCATGCTCGCGATTGAGTGCGCCGAGCGCGTCGAGGATGAACGCCAGAGCCCGTCAACGTCGTAATGCGGATAGGGACCGGCGTTCAGCACCGCATTAGGCCGTGTGCGGACGGCGATCTCGGCGAGCCCGTCCATGTCGACAAGCGCGACCTTGGCATTGGTCTTGCCGATGTCGA
Organism: uncultured Alphaproteobacteria bacterium; assembly: GCA_963731855.1. Taxonomy (GTDB): domain Bacteria; phylum Pseudomonadota; class Alphaproteobacteria; order Rhizobiales; family Rhodomicrobiaceae; genus R-RK-3. The sequence continues at coordinate 348,131 of CAVSXH010000018.1, forward strand.
TGACGGCGACGTGTCCGGGGCGCTTCGATCGTCATGGCATGTGAAAGACGGTTTCGAGCGGCACGGCGACCGGCTCGTTATCCGGCTTCGTCTCCATGATGTCGGCCATATGCGCCCACCAGCGCTGCATCACCGGATGGCTCGGCAGCTCGTCCATGGTGTGGTCATCGCTCCGCCAGAGCACGCCGAACAGGTGTTCGTCTCCTCGTCGAGATGGATCGAATAGTCCGAGACGCCGGCCTCGCGCAGCAGCTCCGCCAGCTCCGGCCAGATCTCGTCGTGCCGCGTCTTGTACTCGGCCTTCATGCCGGGATTGAGCTGCATCTTGAAGGCGTATTTTTCCGGCATCAGGCAAAGCGCTCCCCGCGCAGGCGCGCGCCACACGATCGGCAGCGGCGATGACCGCGATCAGCAGCAGGCCGATGAAGATCGACATGACGATGCCCGGCACGTTCAAGAGGCCGAAGCCGAAGGTCACCATGCCCATGATCAAGGCGGCGAGCACGACGCCGGGGATGCGTGCCGGAGCCGCCGAGGATGCTGACGCCGCCGAGGACGACCATGGTGATGACCTCGAGCTCCCAGCCGAGCGCGATGGACGGCCGGGTCGAGCCGAGCCGCGAGGTGAGGCAGATCGCGGCGACGCCGGACATCAGGCCAGTCAGCAGGAAGAGGATGAACTTGACGCGGCCGACGCGGATGCCGGAGAACAGCGCTGCCGTCGGATTGTTGCCGATCGCATAGACCATGCGGCCGAAGCTCGTCAGATGCAGCAGCACGCCGAAGACGAGCGCGAAGACGAGCAAAGAGCGCGAACTCGAAGGAGAACACCCACCAGACATAGCCCTGGCCGAAAAAGGCGAAGTCGGCGGGATAGCCGGTGAAGGCCTGGTCGCCGAGGATGATGATAGGCGATGCCGCGAAACAGGCTCATCGTGCCGATGGTGACGACGATCGACGGCAGAGCCGAGCGCCGGTGACCAGCAAGCCGTTGAACGCGCCGCAGAGCGAGCCCGGTGCCGAGGCCGATCAGCACCAGCGTCGGGCGTGCCGGCGCCGAACTGCAGCGCCAAGCCCATCGCGGTCGAGGCGAGCGCGATGATCGCGGCGACCGACAGGTCGATCTCGCCGGCGATGATCAGCAGCGCCATGGCCAAGGCGATCATCGCCTTCTCGGTGAAGTTGAAGGTCGCGTCGGACAGGTTCCACGGGTCGAGGAAATAGGGCGAGGCGAAGGAGTTGACGACGAAGATCAGCGACCGCCACGACGACGAGCAGCGCTCTCCCAGCTTTTCAGCAGCGATCGCCAAGCGGCTCTCGAGGCGGTCGGGGATGACGCGCGGCGTCGGCTCGGTGGCGCTCATGCGGCGCGCCTCCGCTTGCGCAGGATGAGCGCCTTGCGCCTGCCCTCGGCGCGCGCGTTGACGACGACGGCGATGATGATCACGGTGCCGGAAATGGCGAGCTGCCAGAACGGCGAGATGTTGACGACCGGCAGCGCGTTCTTGATGACGCCGAGGAACAGCGCGCCGAGCACGGCGCCCGCCACCGAGCCGATGCCGCCCGCGATCGAGATGCCGCCGATCACGCAGGCGGCGATGACGTCGAGCTCGAAGCCGGCGGCGATGTCGACATAGGCGACCGCGTAGCGCGAAACCCAGAGATAGCCGCGAGAGCCCGGCCAGCGCGCCGGAGAGGACAAAGGCGAGGAAGCGCGTGCGCCCGACATCGATGCCGGCATAGACGGCCGCGTGCGGATTGCCGCCGGCGGCGTAGAAGGCGCGGCCGAGCGGCGTGCGCGGCAGCAGCAGACAGCATGAGCGCGACGACCAGCGATCGCCAGCCAGGAGAGCACGGGGAGGCCGAGCAATTCGGCGCGCGCGGAAGCGCCATGAAGGCGTGGCTCATCTCGTGGGCGTTGACCCATTCGCCGCCGGACAGGACGAAGATCAGGCCGCGATAGATGGTGAGCGTGCCGAGCGTCACCACGATCGGCGGGATGCCGAGCTGCCAGACCAGCAGGCCGTTGATCGCGCCGAGCGCCGCGCCGAGCACAACGCGAGCGCGATCAGCAGCGGCGATCGGAACGCCGGGCAACGCCGCGTTGAACATCGCCACCACCATGCCGCAAAGCGCCAGATTGGCGGCCATGGACAGGTCGATGCAGCGGGTCAGGATGACGGCCATCTGGCCGAGCGCCAGGATGATCAGGATCGACGGTGTCGTTGAACACATTGGCGAGATTGCGGGGCGCGATGAAGCCCGGAAAGCGCGAGGCGATCGAGCACCAGCAGCACGGCAATCGCGCCGGCCAGCAGCGCTTCGCGGGACCTCAGGAGCCTCGCCGCGATCACTTGACCTCCCGGATGCCGGCCGCGGCCCGCACCAGCGTTTCGGCGTCGAGCCCTTCGCGCGTGAAGGCGGCCGCGATGCGCCCCTCGCGCATGACGATCACCCGGTCGGACATGCCCAGAATTTCCGGGATCTCGGAGGAGACCATGACGACGCTGAGGCCCTCTTCGGCCAGTTCGCTCATGAAGGCGTGCACGGCGGCCTTGGAGCCGATGTCGATGCCCTTGGTCGGCTCGTCGAGGATGATGATCTTGGGGGCTGCGTCGCCAGCCATTTGGCGATCACCACCTTCTGCTGGTTGCCGCCCGACAAGGTGCCGACATCGCTGGTCAAGCGAGGCGGCGCGCAGCTCCAGCCGCGCGGTGTAGTCGCGGGCGAGCGTGAATTCCTCGGCCAGGCGGATGAAGCCGGCGCGCGACGTCGTCGATAGCGAGGGCAGCGTGACGTTCTGGAAGATCGGCAGGCCGACGATGGTGCCCTGCAGACCCCGCTCCTCGGGCACGTAGACGATGCCTTGGCCGATCGCGTCGGCGGGACTGCGGATGACCGCCTCCTTGCCGCCGATCCGTACCGTGCCGCCGGAGGGCCTGCGTGATGCCGAACAGCGCCTGCATCACTTCGCTGCGGCCCGCGCCGACAAGCCCGTAGAAGCCCAGAATCTCGCCCCGGCGCAGATCGAAGCCGATATCCTCGAATTCGGTGGGGTGGCTGTAGCCGGAGACGGCAAGCACCGTTTCGCCGATCTGCGCCTTCGTCTTGGGAAAGATCTGGTCGACGGACCGGCCGACCATGAGCCGCACCAGCGCGTTGTGATCCGTCTCGCCGATGAAACCGGCCCCGACACCCTCGCCGTCGCGAAAGACGCAATAGCGGTCGGCGATGCGGAAGATTTCGTCGAATTTGTGCGAGATGAACAGGATCGCCTTGCCCTCGGCTTTCAGCCGCTCGATCAGCTCGTAAAGTTCGCCGATTTCCTTGTGGGAGAGCGATGCCGTGGGCTCATCCATGATGACGATGCGCGCCTCGACCGAGAGCGCCCTGGCGATCGCGACCAGATGCCGGCTGGCCACGCCGAGATCGCGAAGACGCGTTTCCGGAGCGATGCGCGCGCCGATGCGTTCGAGGAGGCTGGCGGCCTCGCGGCGCATTCTCTTCCAGTCGATCAGACCGAAACGGCCGCGCGGCGCATGGCCGAGAAAGATGTTTTCGGCGACGGAAAGATCGTCGAAGAGCACGGTTTCCTGATGGATCGCGGTGATGCCGGCTTTCGCCGCGTCATGTGCGGTCGGGAAAGTTACGTCTTTGCCCGCCAGCCGGATTGTGCCCTCGTCGGGCTGGTAAATGCCGGTCAGCACTTTAACCAGGGTGGACTTGCCAGCGCCGTTTTCACCGACCAGCGCCGTCACCTCGCCGGGATAGACCTCAAGTGCCACGCCGGAGAGCGCCCGCACACCCGGAAAGCTTTTCGAGACGCCGGACAGCGTCAACATTGGCGTTTTCGCCTTCGCGGCTGCCTCCGGGACGGGTGCTGTCGGTGCATTCAGCATGGGCAGCTAATCAAACGGCCTGTAATTTGATCGCGTTGGCTAATTCGCCGCGTCGTCCCGTATAGACGGGGATCCAGTAAACACGACAAAACGCCATGGAGTACTGGATCCCCGTTGTCACGGGGATGACGTCGATTTCCAGTCTAGGCCAATCAGAATATCTTGGCGAACTGCTCGACATTAGACGCGTCATAGACGAAGGGATCGGCCATCGCGCCCTCATTATTGGCGTCGAGCTTGACCTTGCCCATGCGGCCCATCGGGATTTCCGCGCCCGATTTGGCTTCGGACTTCTTGGTCGCCAGGTTGTAGGCGATCATGGTGGCGGAATATCCCAGATCGATCGGGTTCCAGATGGCGAAGCTTTTCGAGGCGCCCGATTTGACATGCGCCGCCATTTCCGACGGCAGGCCAAGCCCGGTGACGTTGATCGCCCCCACCTTGCCGGCATCCTTGACGGCCTGCGCGGCGGCCACGATCCCGACCGATGTCGGCGCGATGATCGCTTTCAGATTCGGCTGCGACTGGATCAGGCCTTGCGTCTCTCGATAGGATTTGTCCGCAAGGTCGTCGCCATAAACGGTCGTCACGATCTTGATCTTCGGATAGTTTGGGAGAACCTTCTTCATCTCCTCGATCCAGGTATTCTGGTTCGTGGCGGTCGCCGTGGCGGAGAGGATGGCGACATCGCCGCCCTGGGGCAGATTATCCGCGGCCAGCTTGACGCACATATTGCCGATCAGCGCGCTGGACGAGGGATTGAGGTGCATCTGGCGTCCGCCCGGTGCGACGCCCAAATCCCATGAGATCACGGTGATGCCGCGGCTCATCGCCTTCTTGAGCGCGGGAACGAGCGCATCTTTGTCGTTGGCCGAAACCGCGATGGCATTGACGTTCTGTGCGATCAGCGCGTTGATGACCTCGATCTGCGCTTCGGCGGTGGTGGCGGTCGGCCCGGTGTAGATCACCTCCACATTGCCGAGTTCCTTCGCTGCCTCCTGCGCGCCCTTGTTTGCCGCCTCGAAGAAGCCGATGCCGAGCGCCTTCACGACGAGGGCGATCTTGACTGTTTCTGCTTGCGCAGCGGTGACCGACAGCGCAGTGGCAAGCGCCGCCGTAGCCATGATTTTCCTGAGTATGCTCATATTATTATCCTCCCTGGTGCGTTTCACTTTGTGCCGACGCTGCGGCGTTCTTCATGCGAGCTGCGAGGTTTCCTCCTCATTCGCCATATGGGCGCGGGCGACGATAAGGGTGACGCCGGCCGCCTCCAGCATCTTCGCCTCGCGATCCTCCACGCCATCATCGGTGATCACGGTCGAAATGCGGGACAATGGGCATAGTATGAGGCTGGAGCGCTGGCGGAATTTCGACGAGTCGACCAGCACGACCAACTCTTCGGCCTGGTCGATCAATTTTTGTTCGGCCTGAATGAGCAGCGGGTCGCTTTCCATGAGACCCAGCGGAGCGAGACCTTGCGCGCCCATGAACATGCGCCGCGCGTAAAAATTGCGCGTCACATCATTGTCAAAGGGCGAAAGGATGATGTTCTGCTCGCGGTAGATCGTGCCGCCGGGCAGCAGCACCGTGTTCTTGGAGTGACGCAGAAGATGCTCGGCGATCACGAATGAATTGGTGAGAATGGGGATCCTGCCGCTGGCAAGGAAATGCACCATCTGAAAGGTTGTCGTCCCGCCATTGATGATGATTGGCTCGCCGTTGCTGCACAGCCCCGCGGCCTCGCGCGCAATGGCGCGCTTGCTGGCGATATGACGGGTCTCGTTGACGCTGAACGGACGGCCGGCAAGCCCGATGAATTGAGGGGGAGCCAATGCCTCGGCGCCTCCGCGCACCCGGCGCAGGCGTTGCTGCATGTGTAGCGCGGCAATGTCGCGGCGGATCGTGGCTTCGGACGCACCCGTCAGTTCGACGAGTTCCTGCACGGTGGCGACAGGCTTTTCCTGTATGGCCGACAGGATGATCCGATGGCGCTCTTTTTCGTGCATAGGCTTCTCCGCCCGCCATTAATGCATCGGAGCGCACGCGGCGTCAATCATCTTCGCTCAATATTTTTCATGTTGCGCCGCAATATGATTGATTATGATCGCTTATGATTGACACGACCGATGCGATTTGCGACCTTGATGAGAAACACGCGTCTGGCCTCGGCGCCAGGGAGGAGTATCCATGGTCGGAACGAGCGATGGCACGCGCCTCGCCAATCTATGGGATGACGCCAAGGCGGCCACGATGAGCGAATCGGAGCGCTTGCTCTATCGCTCCAACCTGCTCGGTTCGGATAAGCGCATTACCAATTATGGCGGCGGCAATACCTCCGCAAAGGTGATGCAGGCGGACCCGCTCACGGCCGAGCCGGCCGAGGTGCTGTGGGTGAAGGGCTCCGGCGGCGATGTCGGCACGATGAAGCTCGACGGCTTCGCCACCCTGTATATGGACAAGCTGCGCGGCTTGAAAACGCTGTATCGCGGCCCCCAGCACGAAGACGAGATGGTCGGCTATCTGCCCCACTGCACGTTCAATCTCAATCCGCGCGCGGCCTCGATCGATACGCCGCTGCACGCCTTCGTGCCAAAACCGCATGTCGACCATATGCATCCCGATGCGGTGATCGCGATCGCGGCCTCGAAGAACAGCCGGGCGCTGACGGAAGAGATCTTTGGCAGCGAAATCGGCTGGCTGCCCTGGAGGCGGCCAGGCTTCGAATTGGGTCTTTGGCTGGAGAATTTCTGCCGCGAGAATCCGGACGCCAAGGGGTGGTCCTCGAAAGCCACGGGCTGTTCACCTGGGGTGATACGGCCAAGGACAGCTACGAGACGACCATCCGCATCATCAACCGCGCCATGGAATGGTTCGACAAGCGGAGCGCCGGCGAGCCGGCATTTGGCGGCGTGGCGCGTAAGACGCTGCCGGCCTCGGAACGGCGCGCGGTCGCGGCACGGCTGATGCCGGCAATTCGCGGTCTCATCTCGGGAGCCGAGCGCAAGGTCGGCCATTTCGACGATCAGCCGGCCGTGCTGGAATTCGTCGGCTCGAAGGACTTGAAGCAGCTCGCGGCGCTCGGAACGAGCTGTCCGGATCATTTTCTGAGGACGAAAATCCGCCCGCTCGTGGTGGATTTCACTGCGGATGGCCCGGGCTTGGACGAAACGATTGCCGGACTCCCTGCCGCCATCGAGCGATACGGCAACGACTACGCCGCATATTACGCGCGCTGCAAGCACACGGATTCGCCCGCCATGCGCGACCCGAACGCCGTCGTCTACCTGGTTCCCGGCGTCGGCATGATCACATTCGCCAAGGACAAGGCGACGGCCCGCATCTCGGCGGAATTCTACGTCAACGCGATCAACGTCATGCGAGGGGCATCGGCCGTCTCGACCTATGTCGGCCTTGCCGAACAGGAAGCGTTCAATATCGAATATTGGCTGCTGGAGGAGGCGAAACTCCAGCGGATGCCCAAACCTCGGCCGCTCGCCGGCAAGGTGGCCCTGGTCACCGGCGGCGCGGGCGGCATCGGCAAGGCGACCGCCGAGCGGCTGCTGCAGGACGGCGCCTGCGTGGTCCTGGCCGATATCGACGAGCGCGCGCTGGCCGAGGCCGACGCGGAACTCGCTGGCCGCCATTCGCCGGATGCGGTGCGCAACATCCAGCTCGACGTGACGCAGGAGGCGCAGGTCGCCGACGCATTCGCCTTTGCGGCCGAGCAGTATGGCGGGCTCGATATCCTGGTCTCGAACGCCGGCATCTCCTCCTCCGCCCCCATCGACGAGACGGATCTGGCCATGTGGAACCGCAATGTGGACATACTCACCACCGGTTATTTCCTCGTCTCTCGCGAGGCTTTCCGGCTGATGAAGCGGCAGAAAACCGGCGGCGCGATCGTCTTCATCGCGTCCAAGAACGGCCTGGCCGCCTCGCCCAACGCCGCCGCCTATTGCACCGCGAAGGCCGCCGAAATCCATCTCGCGCGTTGCCTGGCGCTCGAAGGCGCCGAGTTCGGCATCCGGGTCAACACCGTCAATCCCGATGCGGTGCTGCGCGGCTCGAAAATCTGGACGGGCGAATGGCGCGATCAGCGTGCCGCCGCCTATAATATGAAGCCGGACGAGTTGGAGGAGCACTACCGCAAGCGATCGCTGCTCAAGCTCAGCGTCTACCCGCAAGATGTCGCGGAGGCGGTGTATTTTCTCGTCTCCGACATGTCCGCGAAATCGACCGGCAATATCGTCAATGTCGATGCGGGCAACGCCCAGGCTTTCACGCGCTGAGAGAGGCTGCCATGGATCATATGATCGACGCCGGGCTGGTGGAGAAGGAGAACGCCGCGCGAGAGGCGGATCTCAAGCGCGACTATGAGGCGCTCGGCGAGCATCTGGACCGGCGCGGCGTCGCCATAGACACCATCCGCGACAAGGTCGCCGCATTCGGTGTCGCCGCCCCTTCCTGGGGGGTAGGCACCGGTGGGACGCGTTTCGCCCGCTTCCCCGGCGAGGGCGAGCCACGCGACATCTTCGACAAGCTCGAGGATTGCGCCGTCATTCACCAACTCGCGCGGGCGACGCCGACCGTCTCGCTGCATATTCCCGTGGGACAAGGCGGATCCGGAGCGCCTGAGGCAGACGGCGGATCGCTTCGGCCTGCGCTTCGACGCCATGAACTCCAACACCTTCCAGGACCATCCGGGACAGGAGCGTTCATACAAGTTCGGCTCGCTGAGTCATACCGAGGCGGCAACGCGCCGCCAGGCAATCGAGGACAATCTCGAATGCATCGAGATCGGCAAGGCGATCGGCTCGAAGGCTCTCACCGTATGGATCGGCGACGGCTCGAACTTCCCCGGCCAGGCGCATTTCGCCCGGAGTTTCGAGCGCTATCTTGCCTCGATGAAGGAGATATACGCCGCGCTTCCAGAGGATTGGCGCCTGTTCTCCGAGCATAAGATGTATGAGCCGGCTTTCTATTCCACGGTCGTACAGGATTGGGGGACCAACTACATTATCGCCCGGGAGCTCGGACCCAAGGCCTTTTGTTTAGTCGATCTCGGGCATCACGCGCCGGGTGTCAACATCGAGATGATCGTCTCGCGGCTGATCCAGTTTGGCAAGCTGGGCGGCTTCCATTTCAACGATTCCAAATATGGCGACGACGACCTCGATACGGGCGCCATCGACCCCTACCGTCTGTTCCTGGTGTTCAACGAATTGGTGGATGCCGAGCTTTCCGGCGCGGCAGGCTTCGAGCCCGCGCACATGCTAGACCAAAGCCATAACGTCACCGACCCGATCGAGAGCCTGATGGTCTCGGCGACCGAGGTTCAGGCAGCCTATGCCAGGGCTTTGCTGGTCAACCGCAAGGCGCTCGACGCTTGCCAGGAGGCGAACGACGCGCTGAGGGCCAGTGAGACGCTCAAGACGGCGTTCCGGACCGATGTCGGGCCAATCCTGGCGATGGCGCGGTCGCGTGCAGGCGGCGCGATCGATCCTGTCACCACATATCGCGCGAGCGGCTATCGGGCGAAAGTCGCCGCAATACGCCCGGCGGTCAACGCGGCCGGCGGCGGCATCGTTTGAACCGGCCGCCGGCAGCGCTCAGGATGTCCCTCCAGCTTTGCCGTGGATCTCCCGCCCTCTGTTCCATAACGGTAGATTCTTCCGATTTTGGCGCCATCGAAAATGGAGACATAAAAATTCGCCGCCTCCTCCGCCTGGGCGTCGAACCACAGGCAGTTCGTGATCTTATGTGGCGTCATCTTCATGATGTCCTCCTTTCGGATGCTATGCGAGGTCATAACGTTCGAGCGGCTCTGGTTCCACGCGACCGCAGGCCAGGCCGCCCGGATGATTGCAGACGCTTCATCATGGTGGACGAGGAGGATGCGGTCGCGCTAATGAACACCTCGCACGCCGCCGGCAATGATGCTGTCATCGTCTCGCGCGAAACCGGCGGCGTCAGGGTGAAGCTCCGCCTTGCGGCGTCCCGAATGTCGTCATCAACAGGGAAAGGGCGGCCGACCCGCGGCGTCGCGCCTGCTCGCCTCGCATCATCGCCAAACGACATCAACTTCACAGGGTCTAAGGAATGGCTTCCGCTGAAACGATCACGGCAACCCTGCCCGGACGTCCCGAGCAGATTTCGACGCGCATCGCCTTCTTCATCGCGGGTTTCGGGGTTGCGGCCTGGGCGCCGCTGGTGCCTTTCGCCAAAGCGCGCGCCGACCTGGACGAGGGCACGCTGGGACTGCTGCTGCTTTGCCTGGGTGTGGGCTCGATCATTGCCATGCCGGCCTCCGGCGTACTCGTCGCGCGGTTCGGCTGCCGGCGTCTCCTGATCGCCTCGTCGATTCTCATGTGCCTGACACTGCCGTTGCTAGCGGTGATATCCAACCAGGTCCTTCTGGGAGTGACGCTGCTTCTGTTCGGCGCAGGGCTTGGCACACTCGACTGTGTGGTCAATATCCAGGCCGTGATCGTTGAGCGCGCGAGCGGACGCGCCATGATGTCCGGTTTCCACGGGCTTTTCAGCGTTGGGGGAATTGCGGGTGCGGGAGGCGTCAGCGCACTGCTCAGCCTGGGCGCGTCACCGCTGCTTGCTTCGCTTGGCGTCGTAGCGCTCATCGGCGTGCTGCTCTTCTACGCCACGCCATCATTCCTACCCTATGGCGGCGCCGGCGACGGACCCGCCTTCGCGATTCCACACGGCATCGTGCTGTTCATCGGCATCCTTTGCTTCACCGTGTTTCTGACGGAGGGCGCCATGCTGGACTGGAGCGCCGTGTTCCTTACGTCCGTCCGTGGCGTCGATCCTTCGCAAGCCGGTCTTGGCTTTACCGCCTTCGCCACCACCATGACGATCGGCCGGCTCATGGGCGACGGGATCGTGCAGCGCTTAGGCTCTACGCGCATCATTCTGTTCGGAGGACTATTGGCGGGCGGAGGGCTCGCCCTCGCCACGCTCTCCCCGTCCTGGCTGGCCGGCCTCGTCGGATTTGCCCTGGTCGGCGCGGGCTGCTCGAATATCGTGCCGGTGCTCTTTACTGCGGTGGGGCGCCAGAAGACGATGCCCGAGCATGTCGCGGTGCCGGCCATCTCGACGCTCGGCTATGCCGGCATCCTCGCCGGCCCCGCCGCCATCGGTTTCGTCGCCCACGTCACCAGTCTGTCCCTCGCCTTGCTCGGCTTGGCCGGCCTGTTGGTGGCGGTTGCCCTGAGCGGCCGCTTTCTTCGCATTTAGATCCGTCAGTCGATCGCTCAGACCACGTTAGATTGTTAACATTTTACGAATTTACGTAATAATGAATGCAGCTCATCTGTTGCTCTGATTTGCAATGCAACAACAGCGGTTTTATCGACTTCCGTATTTATACCGATATTCCGCGCGCACTTTTGTCTTATTGTGGACGCTGGATTTATATATCGTGAAATGCAGCGCGATGGCGGAAAATTAACCAACATAAACAATCTCAACATTCCGCCCATCATGATTTACTTAGAAACATGTAGAGCAATCTTATTCGCCAGCCAAGAGCGGCGGTGAGAATGACGGCTTAAATGAGCCCTCAAAGCGTCATGCATCGGTTGTCCCCATTGTGTAAACGGCGCGCGCGAAACCACGTCCTCGCCTGCCTCGTGTGCATGTCCTCCGCCGGACAGACTGCGTGGGGCGATGAGAGCTCGGATAAGCAGCTTACCTTTCAGGACATATTTCGCGCGACCGAGCTGCGGCTGGTGCAGGAAAGCTCCAGCGGATTTTCCGTGGAGGGTGTCGCGGGGATTTCTGGCACGGCGACCGCTGTCAAGATACGCCTTCCGTCTCAGATCGACGAGAGCGCCGGCAGCAACGCGACCCGCCGCTTTCTGATGTTCAGAGGCCTTCCGGATGAGCTGACGCTGACCTCGGGATTTCGCACGCGGAATGTCTGGATCGTCGCGGTCGCCGATGTGGGCAACCTGAAGCTGAACATTCCGGCGACCTACTGGGGGAATATCCCTGTCGAGGTCCTTCTCTACCAGGGAGAGACCAAAACGCCGGAGAGCCGCACCATCTCCATCGATATTATTCCGCCTGGACCGACTGTCGCCGATGCTCGCACCGGCGCCGATCCGAAACAGCCGGTGCCCAATAAGCCGGCGAGAACGCAATCGCTGGGGCCTCTTGGGGCTTTGCAAGAGGAAACGGAGCTGCTGAGCCAGGGCGAGACGCATCTCCGGAACGGCAATGTCGTCTTCGCGCGCGTGCTTTTCGAGGAGCTGGCCGCCCGTGGAAGTGCGCGGGCAGCGTTCGCCGTGGCGCAGACATACGACCCGGCCGTTCTGCAGCAGATCGGCGTGGTGGGCATCCAGGGCGACGTTGAAAAAGCCAAGTCCTGGTACCGCAAGGCCGCCGAGCTGGGCAACGCTGCACCGATCGACATCCTCAGCTCCCTCAAGAAAGACCGTCAATAGATCGAAACCGGCATCGCAACCCGGATTCTTCATTCAGGAGGCTGCACATGCTTATCGTTTCCGAGAAGCCGCTAGAGCCTCTTCCGCTCCGATGCAATCGGGCCGGGGTTGCGCGTCGCAAATCGATGCCCGCTTTCCTGGACGGTCTGGGCAGAGCCATCCTGCTGACTTTGTTTTTATCGGTCTGCTCGGCTGTGAGCATGGCGCAGCCGGTCGAGCAACAGCGCCGGAAGCCGGACCGGGCCGGTGCACAAGACATTGCTGCGGCCAATCCTGTGCGCGAGCGCATGAATGCCTGGACCATCGGCCTCGCCGCCGGGTTGCCCGAAGGAGCGCCGCTTCGTTTCGCGACGGAGCTGGCGCGTGTCCTCGACGATGCGGACGATATGCGGGTCGTACCCCTCATCACGCGCGGCATCTCGGATAATCTGAAGGATCTGTTGTACCTGCGCGGGGTAGACGGGGCGCTCGTCTACGGAGACTCGCTGCAGGAGTTGAACGGCCAGCCGGCGGTGCAGCGAAAGGTGAATTATATCGCCAGCCTGTTTCTCGCGGAGCTTCATGTTTTCGCCCGGCCCGAAATCAAGTCCCTGGAGGATCTGAACGGCAAGGTGGTGAACTTCAATACCAAAGGCACCGCTGCCGCTTATACCGGCCCTATCATCTTCGACAGACTTGGGATCAAGGCCGTCAATAAATTCGCGCCCCATCCCATCGCGATGGCCGAAATGACGAAAGGCGATGAGATCTCCGCTGTGGTCTTCGTCTCGTCCAAGCCGCTGGAGGCGTTCGGGGGCAAAAAATGGCCCGAAGGTTTTCATTTCCTGCCCGTGCCTTACAGCACCAAGCTCGGGGAGTATTACCTTCCAAGCTTCCTCAATAGCAGCGACTATCCGGACCTCATCGAAGGCGGCCAGCAGGTTTCCACCATCGCCGTGCCCGTCGTCCTGGCGGCTTTCGACTGGCAAAAAGGAACCGACCGCTATCGACGCATGGAACGCTTCGTGAAATACTTCTTTGCGCGGTTGCCGCTACTTCAGAACCAGGCCGGCTACCATCCGAAATGGAAGGATGTCAATCTTGCCGGCCAAGTTCCGGGTTGGCACAGATTCCCGCCGGTGGGGGCCGAGCTCGAACGGATTACCTCGCCCGAAAGTCTCAAGCGCGTCCGCGCTGATGCGGCAAAGGCGATCCCGAATAATCCCGCCGAACAGGAACGGCTGGTGCAGGAGTTCTTGAAGTGGTCGAATGATCCCGCGATGCGCGAGCAAAACCCGAAATAGCCAGCCGGGGGGCGCTTGTGCGCATCGAGCGGATGACCGCCCGGACATCGATGGCGTACGAACCGGCACCTGTCGCTCAAGTGGATGGAAATGACATGACGCAATTTTCCAAGCTGTTCGTGTGCCTCCTTTTGCTCGTCGGCATACCTTCCGCGACGGTACCTGCACAGGACAAAGGCGCCGTGGACAAGGCTGGCGGTGTCGACAGGATCGTGGTTCAAGTCAATGAGGACGACCCGAAAGGGCATGAATCTGGCCCTCAACAACGTGCAAAATCTCATCTCGTACTACAAGGACAAGGGCGAGAAGGTGCAGATCGAGGTCGTCGCGTTTGGACCTGGCCTGCATATGTTGCGCCAGGATACTAGCCCGGTCAAAGACCGGGTCGCCGCCATCTCCGTCGCCAACCCGGAGGTGCAGTTCAGTGCCTGCAGCAATACGCTGGCGAATATGACGAAGCAGGAGGGCGGCAACACGCCGCCGCTGGTGAGCGAAGCCAAGCCCGTCGTCGCCGGCGTTGCCCGTATCGTCGAGCTGCAGAAGCAGGGATATCTCTATCTCAGGCCGTAGAGCGACGGACAGGCCGAGGCTGCATAGCTGCCACTTGCATAAAGCGCCTTGCGAGGTCACTCGCAGGCAATGCGGCAGAGGCTCCGCAATCGCCATCGCACCTACCCTGAGATCAGCGGCATTCAGCTCCGTCACCCGGCCGTCGGCGCCCATCCACCTAAAACTTCGGCATGAAGTTGCGGCTATGTGATCGGTTCCCGGCCCGCCGCTCCGCAGTGTCAGGGTGGCGTAAACGGCGGTCCTGAAACCTTACATCGCCTTCGCTTGTTGCTGAGAACTGGGGAACGGCCCCCCTGCCCTCACTCATTGCGGGCGCAACTTTGACAGCATGAGCAGCAGCGGTGTCAGGCATTCACTCCAGACTGGACGCCCTGAATTTCTTCCTCGCCGACGTCCGCGGCGGCCTTGGCGCCTTCGTCAGCGTTTTCCTGGTGACCGCAGCGGGCTGGACGCCGGCGGAGGTGGGCGCCGTTCTCACGGTGAGCGGGCTTCTGGGCATTGCGCTGCACACTCCGGTCGGCGCGATGATCGACGCGGTGCGCGGCAAGCGGGCACTGCTGGTCGGGGCCGTCGCGCTGCTGGCCGCATGTGCCATCGCCATCGAACGGCAGCCGACCGGCCCCGTCGTCTTCACTGCGGACGTCATCATGGCGGTGCTCGGCGGCGTCTTTGCCCCGACGGTCGCGGCGCTGACGTTGGGGCTCGTGCCGGAGCACGCCTTTCCCTCCCGGCTCGCCCGCAACGCCGTCTGGGATCGATTAGGCAATCTGACCATCGCGGCCCTGGTCGGCGCCGTCGGCTGGTGGTGGTCGCAGCGGACGACGTTTTACCTGATCCCATTTTTCGCGGTCCTCTCGGCTGCAATCATCCTCACCATTCCGGCGCGCGCCATCGATCATGAGCGCGCCCGAGGTTTCGCGCGCGGCCAGGCCGTGGGGCGGCCGCAAGGATTCTGGGCGTTGCTGGCCGGGAACAGGCCCCTGCTCATTCTGGCCTTGATCGCCGCGACCTTCCACTTCGCCAACGCCTCCATGCTGCCGCTGGCCGGCCAGAAGCTGGCGCTCGCGCACCCAGGTTATGAGACCGCCCTCATGTCGGCCTGCATTCTCGTCGCCCAGCTGGTCACGATCCCGGTCGCGATCATGGTGGGGAGAAAGGCGGGAGCCTGGGGGCTGAGACCGCTGCTGGCCGCTTCATGCCTCGCGCTTGCGCTGCGAGGCGCCGCGTTCGCGTGGTTCGACGACGCCCCGATCATCGTTGCGGCGCAGGTGCTCGACGGCGTGGCCACGGGCATCTGGGACGTGCTCGTTCCACTGATGCTGGCCGACTTTGTGGTCGGTTCGGGGCGCTACAGCATGAGCCGCGGCGTGGTCGGCACGGTACAGGGGGTGGGCGGCTCCCTGAGCAATGTCGCGGCGGGCACCATGGTGATGCTGGGCGGCTATGCGGCTGCCTTCGCGGGGCTGGCCGTGGTCGCATTGCTCGCCTGCGGTCTCGCGACCCTGCTTCCCGAGCCCGAAGACGTGAAGGAGAAACGCATGAAGCGGGTGCGGGAAGGCTCCGAGCCTGACAGTCCGGATACCCCGTCCGACCGGTATGCTGACGAGCAGCAACGCGGTTAGGGCCTGTCAATCGATCCCGATGCGTTTGGCGCCTGCTCGGAAGAGGGCGGCACCCTCCGGCGCAAACTGCATCGCGGCGAGGAAATCGCCGACGCGATAGGCCGGAAGCCGCTTGTGAATTGCCGCCATATGGGTGCGCGCCTCGTCGAGTTCGGCCCGCCAGCGCCAGCGAAAACGCGGCAATTGCTAGGATATGAGCGTGCGCGTTCGGGCGCGCGGCGGCCTTGACTCCCCAGTCTGCAGCTTCATCGAACTGCTTGAGCCGAACCAGCGCCATCGCACGGGAGCCGAGCATACCGAACAGCAGCGGATCGAAAGGACTCAAATGACGCGAATGGTCGGCGGACCTGACAGCCGCCTGCGGATCGCCGCTTTGCGCGTGGACGAAAGCGAGCGTGTAGTGGCCTAGAGCGAAATTCGGACTCAAATCCACCGCCTGCTCCAGCTCGATGATGGACTGGTCCTGGCGCCCGTGCAGCCAAAGCGCGCGGCCCATCGCCCAGTGCGCCGCCGGGTCGCGATCGTCCGCCATGAGGCTTTGCCCGGCCGTGTCGAAGGCCCGGTCGATTTCCAGCTCGCGGGTTCCCCAGCCTTGGAAGACGTTCTGGAAATGCGTGAAAGACAGTCCCGCATATGCCCGTGCGAAAGTGGGATCGAGGCGCACTGCGGCCTGGAAAAATTGCTGTGCGCGCCCGTTGTCGGCCTTATTGAATCGATACATGTGCCAGAGGCCGCGATGATGCGCCTCCCAGGCATCCAGCGAACTCGGCGGTTTTAGGATGGCGCGATTGCGCTCGTTCGTCTCTATTTCGCTCGCGATGGACGCGACGATCCTGTTGCCGATTTCGTCGAGGACCAAAAACGCGTCGTCCGCCTTCTGATCGAAAGCTTCCGCCCAGACCACCCGCGCGGTGCGCGTCTCGGCGAGGTCGACCGTGACGGCGAGGCGATTGCGCTGGCGCTGCAACGATCCGCTGACCACATAGTCGACATTGAGCATACGGCCCGCCTCTTCCGGACCGACGCGCCGCTCGCTGAGAGCGAAGACGGTGCCTTGCGCGATGACGAAAAGGCTTCGCAGCTTGGCAAGCCTGGTGATCACATCGTAGGCGAGACCGCCCGCCGGGCCGCCTTCTGTGGCAGTGCCAGTGGTGCGTTCGACAAACGGCATGACCGCGATGGATGCGCGGCGCGGTGTAGGGTCGGCGTTCTCCCCCCTCGGGAGCGGGGCCGCTACCTGGGCCCTCGCGGAAACGTCACTCTGACGCTTGGCTGCCCGCCAGGTCTCGCGAAGCGCCGTGTCTTCGATCCCTTCGGCCTCAAACAGGCGCGCCGTCGCCGCCAGATGCTCCTCGCCCTCCCTGATCCGGCCGCGCCGGACAAATGCCTGCAGAAGACTTTCGTGAACGCGCTGATCGAACGGCGCGAGTTCGAGCCATTGCTCCAAATATCCGAACAGCTCATCGCCTGTCGCGCTGCCGGTGAGACGTTCCAGTAGCGCGGCGTGGCGGGCGCGAAACCGGCGGCGCTCAGCCGTGAGCCAACTGTTGAACGCGGGGTTTCGGTCGATCTCCAGGCCGGCGAGAAATTCCCCATCGAACAGCGCCGACAGCCTCCGCAGCCGTTCCGGCGGCAGCGTATCGACGCCCTCCTGGGTCCCCCGGGCAATCTCAAGCGCGTCGACGAAGCAATCCGCCAGATCGAGTCGGACGGTATCAGCCTGCGTCTGAACCCTCTGCCGGCCAGCATCGTCGACCACGCCCCTGAGCTTGCTGAGGCACCAGCGCAGTTCCCCGCGTGGATCGTTCGGAACGTCCCACAAAAGCTCGCAAAGCTGGCTCCGGGACACGGCACGCGGCGCGAGCGCCAGATAGGCGAGGAGCGCCCGCACCTTGCGCGAGGCAGGGAGCACCACCTCAATGCCGTCCCGGCGGATCGTCATCGGTCCGAGTAACTGGATAAATAGCGAGGCGCCACCGGCCATCCGATGGGACGGATCGGTTTCCACGGGCATTTCCATGCCTGCTACCACGCTCGCCTCCACGTGCGGCCGCTACGGTTGGATGAGACGGCAAGGGCGGTTAGCGCCTGACCCGATTTCTTTGCGCTGTCATCCGCGGGGATGACGACAACGGCAAATCCTGACGTCCAATGATGTCCGCAAGGACCAAACGCCCAACGGAGACAATCATGTTCACTCCCGCTGATACAATCAGCCAGGTTCCGCAAACCAACCAAGTTGACCTTAACGCGGTCAAGACCCGCCAGCAAGGCGCCTGGTCCTCCGGCGACTACGCGGTCGTCGGCACCACGCTGCAGATCGTCGGCGAGGAGCTGTGCGAGGCGCTGGACGTCCGCTCGGGACAAAAGGTGCTCGACGTCGCCGCCGGCAACGGCAATGTCTCGCTTGCCGCCGCCCGCCGATGGTGCGACGTGACCGCGACGGACTACGTGCCCGCGCTGCTTGAGCGCGCCCGTGAGCGCGCAGCCGCCGAACGGCTCGATATGACCTTCCGCGAGGCGGACGCGGAATCGCTGCCGTTCCCGGATGGGAGCTTCGATGTGGTCGTCTCGACATTCGGGGTGATGTTCACCCCCGACCAGGACCGCGCCGCGAGCCAGATGATCCGCGTGTGCAAGCCGGGGGGCAAGATCGGCCTCGCCAATTGGACCCCGCAAGGTTTCATCGGCCAGCTCTTCAAGACCATCGGCAAGCATATGCCGCCGCCCGCAGGCACGAAGTCTCCGGCGCTGTGGGGCACTCGGGAGCGGATCGGCGAACTGTTCGAGATGCAAGCGGCATCCATCAGGTCGGAGCCACGACATTTCGTGTTCCGCTATCGCTCGCCGGATCATTTTCTGGAGGTGTTCAAGACGTATTACGGACCGGTGCTCAAGGCGTTTGCCGCTCTCGCACCCGATGCCCAGCCGGCGCTCGAAAGTGACATCAGAACGCTCATCGGTCAATTCAACCGCTCAAGGGACCACTCGATGGTCGTGCCCAGCGAGTATCTCGAGATCGTCATCACCCGGCGTTGAACAGCAGCGCAACTGGAAAGGACAGTGCCGTGAAATTTCCCCTACACTCAAGCGCCGTGATCCCCGCGATTACCTTGCTTGGCTGCGCAGCGATCTTTTGCGCGGTTACGCAGCCGCAAGCCGCCGAGCCGCATCACACCGTCGTTCCCGGCGACGCGGTCCAATGGGGGGCGGCTCCGCCGTCCCTGCCGCCGGGTGCGCAAGCCGCCGTCCTGCTGGGCAGCCCGGCAAAGGAGGGGCCGTTCGTCCTCCGCCTCAAATTCCCGGCCGGCTTCATCGTGCCTCCGCATCGTCATTCGAAGGACGAACTCGTCACCGTCATCTCGGGGGCCTTCGGGATCGGATCGGGCGAAACGCTGGATCGCGCATCGGCCAAGCCGCTGCCGCCGGCGAGCTTCATCCACCTGCCGGCCGGAATGCCGCATTATGCCTTGGCCGAAGCGGAGTCCGTGGTGCAGATCAACGGTACGGGGCCCTTCGATGTGGTTTACGTGGATCCCAAGGACGATCCACGCAAAAAATAGCAAGCTCGCTTGGCCAAAGATGGTACTGCGATCAAAGCTTACGTGGGTGCGCCCTGCCGCCTCGTTCAACAGCGCGGCGAAGCGGGGCGGCTCGCGTTGGTCATTTTCAGAAGAGCGGCATGGCTTGTCCAAATGCGCCACTTCAGGCAACACTATCGCGGTCAAATGAGGAGATGCCGATGAGCAAATACGAAAATATCCTTGGGACGATCGGCAACACGCCCGTCGTTAGAATTAACAGGTTGGCGCCTCCGGGCGTAAATCTCTTCGTCAAGATCGAGGCGTTCAATCCGCTGGGCTCGGTCAAGGATCGCCTGGCGCTGGGCGTCATCGAGGCGGCCGAGCAATCCGGAGAACTCAAGCCGGGGCAAACCGTCATCGAGGCCACAAGCGGCAATACCGGCATCGGGCTCGCGATGGTGTGCGCCCAGAAGGGGTACCCGCTGGTGGTCACGATGGCGGAGACGTTCAGCATCGAGCGGCGCAAACTCATGCGCTTTCTCGGAGCCAAGGTGGTGCTGACCCCGGCGGCGGGCCGCGCGGTGGCGATGGTGACCAAAGCTGTCGAGCTTGCCGAAACCCACGGCTGGTTCCTCACCCGCCAATTTGAGAACGAGGCCAATCCCGACATCCACTCGCGTACGACCGCGCGGGAGATCATCGAGGATTTCAAGGGCGAGAAGCTCGACTATTGGGTGACGGGATATGGCACCGGCGGAACGCTGAAAGGCGTGTCGCGCGTGTTCGAGAAGGAAATGCCGGACACGAAGATCATCGTTTGCGAGCCGGAAGACGCACCCCTCCTCGGCAGCGGCATCGAGCAGGCACGCAATCCGGATGGCTCTGCCTCCGCGCCCCATCCGGCTTTCAAGCCGCATCCGATGCAAGGCTGGACACCGGATTTCATCCCGAAGCTGACCAGCGATGCCGTTGAGATGAAGGTCGTCGACCGCCTCATCACGATCCCCGGCGCCGAGGCCATCCGCTACAGCCAGGAACTGGCCCAGAAGGAAGGCATTTTCGTCGGGATCACGTCGGGAGCGACCTTTGCCGGCGCTCTGCGCATATGTGCCGAGGCGCCCCAGGGTGCGAACATCCTTTGCATGCTTCCCGATACCGGCGAACGCTATCTGAGCACACCGTTATTCGCCAACGTACCGGCGGACATGACCGAAGAGGAATTGAGCATTTCGCGCTCAACACCGGCCGCGCAATTCGGAGCATGAGCTTAACGGCGTCGGAGCCCACGAACTGGAGACTGAACGATGATCGAGGAGGCGGTCGGCCGGATCGACTATGACGAAACCGGCGACGGCCCGACGATCGTCTTCGTTCCCGGCTCGTGCAGCACCGGCGCCGCCTGGCGGTCAGTGATCACCGCTTTGCCCGGCCGCTTCCGCTGCGTGACGACGAGCCTGCTCGGATATGGCGGAACTGCCGAACGCCGCACCTCGCGCGATCCCTCCATCTCCCATGAGGCGGACGCGGTCGAAGCCGTTATCCGGCGGACGGCTGGCCGGGTCCACCTGGTGGGTCATTCGTTCGGAGGTCTGGTTGCCCTTGCCGTCGCGCTTCGCGGCAAAGTGCCGCTCGCAAGCCTGACGGTCGCGGAAGCTCCTGCGGTGGAATTGCTCCGCGAGGCCGGCGAGGATCAGCATTATCGCTCCTTCCGGGACATGTCCGAAGCCTATTTCGGCGCCTTTCAGGAAGGAAACGAGGAGGCGATCTCAATGATGATCGACTTCTATGGCGGACCCGGCACCTTCAGCTCCTGGCCGCCTCGGGTGCGGGCTTATGCGGCACAGACGACGCCCGTCAACATCCTGGACTGGGCCAGCGCTTACGCCTTTCCCTTGTCTCCTTCGGCGCTTGCTCAGGTCAAAGTGCCCGTCTTGGTCTTGCGGGGCGGGGCAAGCCATCCGGCAATGCAGCGTATCAACGAGCTGCTGAGCGCCAACATAAGCGGCGCTTCGCTTCTGACGGTCCCGGGTGCCGCGCATTTCATGATCTCGAACTCACCCGGACGACATCGCCCGGGCCGTCGCTGGCCACGTGGCCCGCTTCGAGCACGTGGGCCGCGCTTAATCCAACCCCATGCAATTGGCGTAATAGGTCACGGTCGCCGGCCAGTCCGAGAAAATGCCGCGGATTTTGACGTCCTTGGCCAGCACGTCCAGCAGCTTCAGCATATCGTCGTCGCTGTCGATGGCGTCCTTGATCGACTGATAGTAATAGCCACCGCCGCTCTTCAGCGGGCCGGAGCGTTCCAGCGTCCAGGTGATGATATCGAGCCCTGCCTCCTTCGCGGCTTTAGCGTAGGCGGACGGCACGATCTCCTTATTCTCGTTGAGCGTGACGAGCATATGCATGGACGGCGCGATGATCTTCACACCCTCGCTGGCCAACTGCTTCATGTCGGGATTCCAGGTCTCGGGCTTGTTCGCAGAGAAGCCCTCGACCTTTTCGTCGCGCTCGTCCAGATAGACCGCCTGCTTGCCGAATTCCGGCGCGTTCTTGATCCAATAGCGGACGGCTTCAGGGCGGAAGGATTGCGGGAACACATCTTTCGCCTCGATGCCCGCCGCCTTATACTCATCGATGAGTTTTTGCGCATAGGCATCCTCGGTGAAGCCGTCGAACGGCATCGGTACGCTCGCCTCCTTCAGCTCGGGCGTGAATTTCACGCCGAGCTCCTTGAACAGCTTGATGCTCTCGGCATGGGTCATCAGCGTGCCCCCGGCGCCGACATAAAGATCGGTGCGCCAGCTCGCCGTGCCGCCCATATACGCTTCAGGCGTGGTGGCGTTCTTGTCGAAGGCGTCCATCTTGCCCTTAAGGCGGCGGAACTCGGCGAGCGTCAAATCGCTGGTGCAGCATTTCGCGCTCGCTTCCTTCTTCGCCGCCGGATCGGCCGGCGTGAAGGTTTGCGTGCATTTGGCGGCCAGATCGGGAGTCGCGAGAATGTTGGTCGTGGTGTGAAGGTCGCATTGCGAGTGCCGGCAGACGAGCTCTTTGTCCTTGGTGAAGGTCACGTCGCATTCGACGATGCCCGCGCCCATCCGTGCGGCCGCGCGATAGGATTCCTCGGTATGCTCCGGGAATTGCATCGCCGCGCCGCGATGGCCGATGGAGAAGGTGGTGCGCTTGAACGGTCCGCTGGAGCAGGATTTCAGTTTTTCCTTCAGCGGCCCGGAATCGAGCTTGTCGACCAGATAGAACGGACGCGGCCCGAGCTGCACGGTTTCGTCCGCGCGCGCCCGCGGCGACATCATGTGAAGGGCGGCGAGAACCGCGCTGACCGCTAAAATTCGTCCAGGCCGATGCATGCGAAACCTCCCACCGATCTGATGCATTCAACAGATGCAGTTTAGGTATTTTCAGGTGACGGAATGACGACGCCCGCCCGGCACCCTTTTCAGATGACAGCTTCGCTTCAGTTCAGATGATCCGCTTGCGCAGCCATGCGGCAGCAGACTTACCGATGATAACCAGCCGAGGATGGCGAGCGGCTTCCTGCCGGTCGAAGCGGCTTTTCGGGGCCCGTCAGCCAATATGGAACGGCTTTCCCAGTTCGAGCACGCGCTCAGCTTGGGGATACCAGCCCTGAGCGGCGTGGCTGTCATCATGCAGATAGCAGCGCACCCGCACCAGTCTCGACCCCGAGGTGAATGTGAAATGCCGGCTCATGGGCGGACAGGTGACGAAGGAGTGATATTTCGAAAGCTGCGCGCAATTGACGAAATTCGTGCCCCATTTACGCTCGACATGGCTCCGGCCGCTCAGCGTGTCGTCGGGAAAGGTGTGGGTGTGTCCGCCCAGCCAGATATCGACCGCGCCGGGATGTTCGGCGAGATAGCGCTCGAAAAGCTGGGCCTTCGGCGTGTCATCGACGAAATAGAGGTAGGACGCTCCTTCCGGCACGCCGTCGACGCCGTGGTAGCGGCCATGGCGATATCTGCCGTCAGGGTATTTCGAGACGCCTTCGAAATCGCCCGATCCCACGGTGGTCTCGCGCAGCATGTGATGATGGCAGCTCAGGATGATCTCGTCGCTCGCCTGCTCCACATGCCGCTGCCACCAGGCGAAGGTGTCCGATGTCACCGCGCCGGCCGGTGAGCCGCCGCCCCAAGCGCGCCGCCCCACCGGATAGGGCAGATCGTTGCGATCGCTCATCATCAGGAAACGGATGTTCCCCACTTTGAACGTATATCGTTCCCAGCTTCCCTCCACCGGATACGGCCTGTGCGATGGGTCGACATGCGAGCTTTCGGGAAATTCGCCGAGCGGATCGACCCATTTGCGGAACCACCAATTGGCGGGCTTACCCTCGCTGGAGGGCGCATCGCCCGGTGAAGCGTCGTGGTTGCCAGCTATCGGATAGATCTGCTCACGCCGGTGTGAACCCAGCACGCCGTACTGCCTGACAACCTCCTCGCCCTGCAGATCATCGGGCACGTCCCACAAGCCGGCATTGTCGCCAAGATCGAGCGCGATATCCCAGCGAAAGGACGGGCCGCCAAGTTCGCCGCCATTCTCCGACTGCCGCAGCGCACTCGCCAGGCTTTCCGGATATCCGGCGGGAGGAACGAACTCCATCCCGTTGCGGATTGCAGCGGAAACCGCCTTGTCGGTCGCGACATGAGCGTCGGAAAACACCCAGAGGTGGAAGCTATCCGATTCGGGCGCGAGGTTGGATGGCGGGAGGGGGTTGTCGGACATCTTCAAAGCCTTCAAATTAAGCTGTTGAACCGCATTCAGTGATCAGGACGCCGCTTGACGGCCGCGTCTCGCAGGCGAACGTTTGGCCGCGAAGAACTGACAGCCGCCGAAATGAACGTTTTAAGTGTTGCAAATCAGAACATTATCAGTCGCCATTCAGTTTCCGGCAATCACAACAACTTTAAGATGAGGCATGCCGTACTTCCACCGAGAAGGGTAGGTAGAAATTTTATATTCGTGAATCCACCATCCACTGCTAGCGTGCTAAACTGGCTCAAATGCTTGGACGTGATTATGGAAATATGTTATAACCATGTGGTTATTGCCTGATATAGATGGGAAGTGCTGTGTAGCGGACTGTCGAGGATTAATTTTATGACCGGTGAGTTGAAGGTGGGCACGCTCGCGTAAACGAAAGCAGTATTGCAGTTGGGCGTATAAACGATATCGTGCGGCGCGTGGTATTTCTTGTTATGTTTGCCTCGACAAAATTAGCTGAATTCAAAAATGAAGTAATTAACGCCGTAGGTACCAGTGACGGTGAGGAATCGGCTCCCGTTAAGCTTGGAGCTTATTTGACGCTGGACGGTGTATCCGTCAGCTTCCGGCGCGCAGGACGTGACATAACAGCGGTTCTGGACGTTTCGCTGGATATCAAGCCTGGTGAATTCGTTGCCCTGCTCGGGCCGAGCGGCTGCGGAAAATCGACGCTCCTCAACGTGCTCGCGGGGTTCCTCCGCCCCTCGCAGGGCGCGGTCTATCTGAATGGCAGCCCGCATCTCTCGCCGAGCCCGCTTTGCGGCGTCGTATTTCAGAAGCACGCGCTGTTTCCCTGGATGACAGTCCTCGACAACGTGGCTTTCGGCCCGCGCCGTCAGGGTTTAGCCGATGCCGAGGCTATAGCCCGGCGCATGCTCGACATGGTCGGCTTGACGCCTGTCGCGGATGCCTGGCCTTCCACCCTTTCGGGCGGCATGCAGCAACGGGTGGGCCTTGCCCGTGCCCTGGCCACACGGCCGCCAGTGCTCCTGATGGACGAACCGTTCGGCGCGCTCGACGCGCAGACACGCGAGTTGATGCAGGCCGAGCTTCTGAGGATCTGGACGCACTTCCGGCCCACGCTCGTATTCGTGACGCACGACATCGACGAGGCCGTCTTCCTGGCCGACCGGGTCATCGTCATGCGGACCTTGCCGGGCACCATCGGCGCGGAATTCGAGATCGCGATTGCGCGCCCGCGCGACCTTTCCGTGCTGGGAAGCAACCGGTTCCTAGGCTATCGCCGGGCCATCGCGGACATCATCCGCGACGAGGCGCGTAAGGTGTTCGGGCCATGAGCAAGGCTCACCCGTTGGTTTTTGCTTTGGGCGGTGCGATCCGGTCGCTGCTCCTGACGGCAGTCGGCATCACAGGCTTTCTCACCGTCTGGTATCTGGCCTCCAAGGCGCTGAACCCGGTGCTGCTGCCTCAGCCGGCCGCTGTGCTTGACGCCTACCGCGAACTGGTTGCCGACGGCAGCTTGGCCAAGGACACGAGCGCCAGCCTGATCCGCGTCTTCGGCGGCTTCGCGATCGCGGCGTGCATTGCTCCGCCGCTGGCGCTCCTGCTCGCCTCCTCATGGACCTTGCGCTGCATTTTCCTTCCGATCGTGACGCTGATACGCCCGATTCCGCCGATCGCCTGGATCCCGCTGGCCATCCTCTGGTTCGGACTTGGCGACCCGCCCAGTTATTTCATCACGGCGCTCGCGGCGTTCTTTCCGATCTTTCTCAATTCATTCGCCGGCGGACAGAGCCTTGAGACCGAGCATGTCAATGCCGCGCGATCGCTCGGAGCCGCGCCTGCATCGCTGCTCTTGCGCATCATGCTGCCTTCGGCGCTGCCACTTATCGTGACCGGCCTCCGCATCGGCCTCGGCCAGGCGTGGATGGCGGTTGTCACCGCGGAACTCGTCGCCGCGCAATCCGGCCTCGGATTCATGATCCAGGCGAGCCGCCTCAATCTCGAAACCAGCCGCGTTCTGGTCGGCATGACTCTCATCGGGATCCTGGGAGCCAGCATGACAGCTCTGCTGAGTGTCATAGAACGCAAACTCATCGTGCCTTGGAATTACGCGAAATAGAACCGCTGAAATAAGGAATAAGAGCGTGGCCGCTTACCTCAGTCATTTGCGCATTGCGATTCTGTTTATTCTGGCTTTCGCCGCGGCTGACCGGGCCGCTCTCGCCGAAGAACCGCAAATCCGGATCGGCTATCCCTCGGGGCTGAACGCCCAGATACCGATCGTCATGGACAAGGCAGGGCTGGCGGCCGCGCACCAGCTCAACGCGACCTTTACGGGCTTTCAGAACGGGCCGCCGATGATGGAGGCCTTGGTCTCCGGGCAGCTCGACGCAGTGATTACCAGCCCGCTTCCGCCGATCGTCCTGGCGTCGAAGCTGCCTGGAACCATCGCCATCGTTGCGGCGCTCGGGAATTCCAGCCATTCGCTGCTTGTCTCGAAGACCAGTACGGCGACGCAATTTGCCGATCTGAAAGGCAAGAAAATCGGCGTGTCCTTTACCACCGACTCCCATCTCGATCTCGTCATAACGCTGAAGCAGCAGGGGCTCGACCCCAAGGCCGATGTGGAGCTCATCAATCTGCCGCCGAACGAGCTGCCCGGGGCACTCGAAAGCGCGCTGATCGACGCCGCGCTGGTGCGCCAGCCGCAAGTGCTCCGGCTGATCGAGAGCATGGGGGCGCGGGCCGTTCACACATGGCCCTTTCACTTCATCTCGATCGTGCGGACCGAGTACCTCAAGAAAAATCCCGAGACGATCAAGCGCTACCTGGATGCCCTGCGCGCCTCGATCTTCTATACCATTCGCAATCCGGAAGAAGCCAGTCGCTGGTTTGGCGAAGTTCAGCGTGTCGATCCTGCGATCGTGCGAAAGGTGTCCGTGGAAAACCCTATTTACTCGCACAACAGTCTTGAGGAAATCTCGATCGAGCTTACCCCGAAATTTCGTGAGTACATGACGGAGCGGCTTTCCGCGTCATATGATTACGGCTTCATTAGAAATAGCGTTGCCTATGAAAGCATGGCTCCCTAGCAGCCCGACGATTTGATATCCGAGCTAAGCCTATCTATGGAAAATTAATCGAGGTTGATGTTTTTCGAGCGCCCTTAGCATAATTAAGAATACATGGGAAATACGTATTACTAGTGCCTATGTTTTGCCACGTTTGTTGAATATTGCTTACTCGCAGAACATGATAGAGATGCGATAGAATTAGCGGTGATGCACACGCATTGTACCGTGAATTACGCTTTGCTCTGCCTAACAGTTTTGGCTCAATCACATGCAAACCGCAAATGGAGAGTTAGATGCGCCCATCGATTATCTTGATCATGGCTTGTGTGGCGACACTTCTCTCTTTGATTGGATTGGATTCTGCGCAGACTGTCTTGGCTCAGTCGCAGGGCAAGGCCAGCCGCGACAACGCCGCAGCCCGCGCCGCGCCCACCACTGCGATCGCGGAGGGCGAAGCCGAGAGCATGGAGCGCGTGAATAAATGGACCGTCGGCATTGTCGGGGGGATGATCGAAGGCGCTCCGATCCGTTTTGCGACGGACATCCAGATCGCGCTCGACGATGGCGACGAATTGCGGGTGCTGCCGATCGTCAGCCGGGGCGTGAAGCAAAATGTCCTCGACCTGCTCTATCTGAAAGGAGTAGACGCAGCCGTCCTTTACACCGACGCTTTGGATGAGTTCAGGCAGGAAGGAAAAATCAAAAATATAGACAAGAGGATCAACTATGTATCCCACCTCTTCCTGTCCGGCGTTCACCTCCTGGCGAGGCCCGAAATCACGAGCCTGAAGGATTTGGAGGGCAAGAAGGTCGGCTTCCAGGGGCGGGGAACGGGCGTCTCGGTGACCTCGGCGATCGTCTACGGCCGGTCCGGCGATCAATGTGGATCCGGTCTATATCACCAACAACCAGGCCATCGAGAAAATGAAGACAGGCGAGATGGCCGCCCTCATCTATCTTGTATCTAAGGCTCACCCATCGCTGACATCTCTAGACCCGCAGCTGGGCTTTCACCTCATTCCGATCCCGTACGACAAATTCACGGATTACTACGTGCCGATGACATTTGAGAATAGCGATTATCCGAACCTCGTGAAGCCGGATGAAAAAGTGGAGTCGATCGGCGTCCCGGCGGTATTGGCAGTCTACAATTGGCCCAAAAACTCGGATCGGTTCCGCAAGGTCGAGCGCTTCATCAAATATTACTTCGACCGGTTCGATAAGTTTAAGTCGCCTCCATTCCAGAAGGAGTGGAAGGAAATCAATTTGTCCGCATCGGTGCCGGGATGGACGCGATATTGGCTCGCGGAACAGCTGCTGCAGCAGATAGAGCCCGGGCGCCAAGCTTCCGGGGGCGTTTCCGTCACGGGCCAAGACAAGGCCACCTCTTCCAGCTTGAGCGACCCCGCTGGGCAAAAAATGCTTCAAGATTTCCTGGAATGGAAGCGTCGCCAGCAAAAGCAATAAATCCGGGTGCGCTGACGCACCAGCTTCCTCCGTGCGCCATGCGCCTAATTGCTGTCGCACATCACTGAACCAAATTAAGGGCCTCGTGCCTCCGTCTGGACCGATGCGCCAGGGGGAAGGATGCTCCTAAAGTTTGGACGACTATCATCGGATGATTTCTCAACTTAACGGCGACGCGAGTTTGGCAAGAGCATTGTCTGCGTTATCTTCTCCACCGCCGAGCGCGGTGCGTTGGCTGATGGCACTCCTTATGGTGGGATGCGCGGCCGGTTTTTGGGTCACCTGCCCGCAGGCTTCGGCGCAGGGGGGGAAATCTTCCGCGACCATCAACGTGTCCCCCCAGCTCCGGCTCAGTCCGGGGATCGAAAGCAAGCTGGAAATCAGCGTTGCGGCGCAAGAGGCTATTCCACCTCGCTCCGTCATGGTCATCAGGGGCGTGCCGGCGAATTTGCAGCTTTCCGGCGGGCGCCCGTTCGGACCCGGCGTCTGGGTTGTCCCCGCCGCGCAAACCATGACCATCAAGCTGCAAGTGCCCCTAGAGGGACGTGTCGGCGGCGTACTCACCCTTGCGCTGACCACGCTTGAAGGTGTGTCGATCGCGGAGGCGCGGATCACGCTCGTGACCACACTGCCCGCCCAGGAGAACGCCGCAACGCCCGCCTCCCCTCCGGCGGGCCGCGAAGATGTGCCTACTGCGGCCACCCAAGCAAACGGGCAACGGGTAGCCCCAGCTTCCAAATTAACGGCCGAGAAGCGCACGGAACTGCTTTTGCTGCTGGAGAAAGGCAAAGCCAGTTTCCGGGACGGCAATATCCTGCACGCCAGGCAGTTTTATCAACGTGCGGCGGAGAACGGCCTTGCGGAAGCCGCTCTTGCGCTCGCGGCCACCTACGATGCTGGCGAGTTGAGCCGGAAGAAAGGGGTGGTGGGTGTTGTCCCCGATGCCGCGCTCGCCAGGAAATGGTACGAGAAAGCGGGCCAACTGGGCGCCCCCGAAGCAGCAGCGCGCCTCTCGGAATTGGGCGGGCCCTGATTGCACTTACCGCCTACGTCAGTTGATGCCCGCGCCTTGCCGGGATTGCTCCTGCGCCCGGAAAAAGCTCACCAAATCGTCTTTGACCGGCGCCTTATATCGCCAGAAGACCGACAGAGCCCCCACGATTTGAATGTGATCGACGTCCGGGTAGATCCTGGTCTCCACATGGCCGCCCCTTGCCTTGATGGCCGCGGCGAGCTTTTCCAGATTATACAGGCGGACGGTGTCGTCCTTTTGCCCGTGCAGGAGGAGCATTGGGGGCTGCCCGCCGTCGATAAAGGTCGGCACCTGCATCTGAGTATAGCGGTTCGGCGGCCCGAACATGTCCTTGAGGTCCGCGGATTCCGGCACGAAATCATACGGGCCGGCAAGCCCTGCAAAGGCAGTGATGATAGAGCGGCTTTTATTGTGTACCCCTAGATATTTGGGGTCGGCCGCGATGAGCGCGCCGATATGCGCTCCGGCGGAATGGCCCGCCAGAAAAATTCGGGCCGGGTCGCCGCCATGGGACCCGATATGGTCATGCACCCACGCCACCGCCTCCGCGCTATCCTCGACAAACCCTGGGAATTTGACTTGCGGATATTTGCGATAGTCGGGAACGGCGACAATGAAGCCCTCCTGGGCTAGGGCGTTGGCCGCAAAGGCGTATTGGGCTTTTCGGCCAGTGGTCCAGCGGCCGCCATAAAGGAAAACAATCACCGGCAGTGGGCCTTCCATGGCCCGTTTCGGACGGTAGAGGTCGAGCTTTTTCGAGGTGCCGTTTCCGTAAGCCAGATCTCGTGTCACCGAAACGCCGCTGAACATCGCCGGAAGGTTGGCGACAAGGAATGCGCCGTCGGTACAGGCAGCAAGGAAGGCCGGGGCGAGCGCTGCAAGGATGTTGCAACCCGTAATGTCATTGTCACCTGCCGCAATTGCCAGGACGCCTGCGGCGAAACTCGCATCTTTTCCACGACACCGCCTCGTCACAATCTCGTGCACCCCGCTACTCCCTTCAGCAGCGCCGCATCAGGGGGGACATCCTGCATACGGCTTGACGCGCCCGTCAGTTTCATTCGCGCGGCGGCGGCTATCGACGCAATCGTTGGGCGCGGCGATCGCCGTCATATTGCGGGATGGCGCGGGACAGGCGTTCTGGTAAGTTTGCGGTTCCGGTGGCAGCGGCGGGTTGAATTCATGCGATTATTGATGTGGTTATTCTGCGCGGTCGTGCTGACGGCGAACGCGGCTGTGGCCGCAGCAGGCGGGTTCGGGCTGGCTTGGGGCGGACATCAAGGATCTCACCAAGGAGGAGGCCGAGGCGCTGGGCTGGGAAGAGCCGCGCGGCGCCAAAGTCGTAAAACCCGTGCCGGGCAGTCCGGCCGAGGCGGCTGGGCTTCAACCCGATGACGTTCTGGTGTCGCTCGACGGGCTGGAGATCGACAATGTCGCGAGTTTCGTCAAGGCGCTGAGCGCGAAGCCGGCGGGGGCCGAGGTCAGGCTGTCGGTCAGGCGCGCCGGCAGGGAAAGACGCATGGGCGTGACGCTCGGCGCGCGGCCCGCTCAATTTGCGGCGGCCAAACCGCGCGAGGATCGCCCCCAGCTCATGCTCGACACGGGCGGGCATATGGCATCATCAGGGACATCACCTTCACCCCCGATCGGCAAGCAGCTCGTCTCGGCCTCGGATGACAAGACCGTCCGCACATGGGATCTGGCGACGGGGAAAACGACGCGTGTCTTGCGCGGCGAGAGCGCGCCGGGCGATCCGGGCAAGATCTTTGCCATGGCGCTTTCGCCCGACGGCAAATGGCTTGCGGCTGCCGGATATGCCGGGTCTTGACGGGCACCAATGCGCGAAGATGAGGAATTGCACAAGATTCGCCTGTTTGATTTTGCCAGCGGCCGCCTCGTGGCGTTGTTCAAAGGCCATACGAACGTGGTCTTGGCCTCGCTTTTTCGCCAGATGGCCGGCATCTCATTTCGGGAAGCGCCGACAAGACCGCAATTCTCTGGGACATCGAGGCGCGCAAGGCCCGGCACCAACTCAAGCGGCACACGGGACCTAAATCTATACGCCGTGGGCGTTCAGCCGGATGGCTCGCGCGTGGTGACGGGCTCCGACGACAAGGATCTGCGGCTCTGGCGCGTGGCGGACGGCGGCGAGATCGCTCCGATGCAGGGCCATGGCGATAAGGTCGCGAGCGTTGCCGTCGCCCCTGACGGCACGATCGCGTCAGGCGACTGGTCGCGGTGAGATCCGCCTGTGGGACGGCAAGACCGGTGTGTTCCGCAAGACGCTCGCCCGAGCAGCCGACCGAAGTCGGCAGCCTTACCTTCAGCCCGGATGGAAGCGGCTGTTGTCGGGGATCTCCAAGACGAGCGCTGACGGCAATCCCTATGAGCGCCAAAATCTTCGACGTTGCAGGCGGGCGGGAGATCGTCAGCTATCCCGGCCACGATAATGTCGTCATCGCCACGGCGATCAGCCCTGATGGCCGCTGGGCCGCAAGCGGCGGGGGCAGCAATAACGAAATCCACCTCTGGGATCTACGCCCGGGCGTGCGCATCGGCGAGCGCCTCCTCGGCGCGGATGGCCAGCCCTTGAACCTAGCGGACAGGGACGGCCGGTTTGGGCGGTGGGCTTCGCGCCGGATGGGCAAAGCATCGCATGGGGAAATGATTGGCAAAAGCACGATCCGGCGAGGAGGCCTATAGGACCGCTCCATCAGATGCTGACGCTGCCCTTCGACGGAGGATAACCTTGCTTCGCCCGCGTGAACTCGACACAGCGGCAGCCGACGCCTTCCTCCGTGCAACGCCGCAACACGGCGCATGGTCGCTGAAGCACCGCAGGGGCGGCTCGTACGGGACCGACGCGTTCCTCGACATCGAGCGTGGCGGGAACAGGGTCGCCTCCATCGAGCGCGACACAACCAGCGGCCTGCACCATCGCTCTTATACCTTTTCCCCCGACGGCGAGACCGTCATCTCCGGCGGCGGCAACGGCGTGCTCAGCGCTTATGACAGCCAGGGCAGCAAACTCGGCGATTTTATCGGTCATGAGGCTGATATCTGGGCCGTGACGCCTTCGCCCGATGGCCGCTTCCTGCTCTCCGGCTCCGCGGATCAAACCCTGCGGCTGTGGAACCTGAAAACCCGCGAATTGCTGATCACGCTGTTCCACGGCCAGGACGGCGAATGGGTCATGTGGACGCCGCAAGGCTATTACGTCGGCTCGCCGCGCGGCGCCGACCTTGTCGGCTGGCAGATCAACCGCGGCACGGACAAGGCCGCCGATTACGTCGCCGCCGCCCAGTTGCGCAAGACGTTGCGGCGTCCTGACATCGTTGCCCGCGCGATCACGCTTGCCTCCGCAACCGCCGCCGTCGCGGAAGCGCCCGGCGCCGACCGTAGCATCGAGGACATCCTTGCACGCAGCCTGCCCAAGCTGGAACTGCTGTCGCCGCGTATCGGCGCTACCGTGCGGGACGGCGCGGCCGCGCTTGCGGTCTCGCTCGCGCCGACCGACGATCCGGTGAAGCTGATCCGGGTCAGCGTCAACGGCATCCAGCTTCCCGACCAGCAACCCCGACAGGGCACCGGCTTTGCGCCGGGCCGGCTTGAGCTGACCGTGCCGCTCGCGCAAGGCGAGAACGCCGTCACGCTGATCGCCGTGAACACCGAAGGTTATGAATCCGAGCCACTGCGTGTCCGCCTGACCCATGAGGGCGAAGGCTGGCTCGACAAGCGCGGCACGCTCTACCTCGTGTCGATCGGCGTTGACGCCTATCCGGCGATCCCCGGCAGCTTCTGCCCCGGCCTCGACGGCAAACCGAAAGCCAGTTGCGATCTGGACTTCGCGGGCAAGGACGCGGCTTCCTTTCACGAAGCGATGCTGAAGGGCCTCCGGCCGCTGCACGAGAAGGTGGAAGAGCGCCTGCTCGTCAATGCCCCCGGCAAGATCACGCCGACCGCCGAGTCCATTCGCGACGTGCTCGGCCTGTTGCGCCGCGCCAAGCCGAACGACACCGTCGCCGTTTTCCTCTCTGGCCATGGCTACAATGAGGGGCGCGACTATCTGCTGCTGCCGACGGACGCGGAATGGTCGAAGGATCTGCGCGCGTTCCGGCGCTCGAAGGCGGTGCTGTGGACCGAGATCCAGACCGCCATTCAGAACGCGCAAGGGCGGCGCATGCTGTTCATGGACACCTGCCATGCGGGCAACTCGCATGCGGGCGGCCTGGACGAGGCGGCCTATTTCGCCAACATCATCGCCTATTATTCGGCGCGCTGGGACCAACTCGCGGTCGAGGCCGTGAAATACGGCCACGGCGCCTTCACCAAGGCGGTCATCGAGGGTGTTGGCGGGCGCGCCAATGCCGATGGCGACCGCCAGATCACCACCAAGGAGCTGCGCGACTATCTGGACCGGCGGGTGCCGGAGCTCGCCGCCGAGTTCGGCCAGCAGCAGAATCCGCAGTTTTTCCAGGCGCGCGACGCACAGGTCTATTCGCTGGCACGGGTCAATTGAAGCCGCCGGCGGGACCGCCTCAGAACGCTGCACAGGATTAGTTGGGTGATGTCGGTCGCTGCTCGCCGGTTCGCTCGGCAGGCATCAATAGGCCGGGAATTTGGCGCGCATGGCGGCTTCTTCCTGCCTGATGCGAATGGCCAAGGGAATGAGATAAAGCGGCAAACCGATCAAGAGGGTATTGAAGGCGTGCAGCACCAGCGCGAAGCCGATGAGTTCGGGCAGCAGGTTCAGAAAATAGTTGGGATGGCGGACCCAGCGGAAGAGCGGGCTCGCAACGAGTTCATGATCGGAGGCGATGATCAGTTTGACCGTCCAGAAACGGCCGAGTGACCGGATCACGGCGACCAGCACTGCCGCACCGAAGAGATAAATGGCCAAACCCACAATCGTGATCGCATCGAAGCCATGACTGAGTGATGAAAAACCCTCGACGATCGCGGCGGCGTAGAAGGCGATGTGAGCGAGGGCCAGCACGGCGCTGTTGACCGACCCCACTTCAACAGCGCCCTTCGCCTTTAAACGCTCCTCATTGCGGATCGAGATGAAAAGCGTGACGATGCGGAAAATGACCGCAAGGAATACGAAAGCGATAAGCAATTTCAGTCTCCCAGGTGCATTTGCCTTTTGACGCCGGCAGAGGGGTGCGGTTGCCGGTGGGGCAATCTCTTCAGCTTGTTGCGTCGATATTTAGGCGCGCGTTGACGCTTCGGCGCGGGAACGACCGGTGAAGCCAGCGCGACAGGTCATTTGCATGCTTGAGAACAAAGGTCTGGCCATTTACACAAGAAGCACATTCGAATTGCAGCCTAACGGGCTGCATGTCACCGCTGAACCGATCTGAGGACACAGGGCATGAGCAGCTTCAACGGACAAGTCGCGATCGTCACAGGCGGCGCGCAGGGCATTGGCTTCGCGGTCGTAAAAGCCCTCATCGAGCATGACGCGAAGGTGGCGAGCTGGGACGCCCAGGAGGAAGTCAACAAATCGGCCATGGCGGCGTTCGGCGCCTCGGCCATGGCGGTGACATGCAACATCGGCGATGAAGCCTCTATCGACACCGCGCTTCGCGAAACCGAAGCGGCGCTCGGACCGGTGGCGATCCTGGTGAACAGCGCCGGCGTGGCGGGTGACATCGGCCCCGTCGAAACCTACCCATTCGCCGAATGGAAGCGCGTCATCGACATCGACCTCAACGGTACCTTCCTGATCAACAAGGCGGTAATCCCGTCGATGAAGCGCCAGAAATATGGGCGCATCGTTAATATCGCGTCCATCGCCGGTAAGGAAGGCAACCCGAACGCCGCCGCCTATAGCGCGGCGAAAGCCGGCGTGATCGCACTGACCAAGTCACTCGGGAAGGAACTCGCCGAGCACGATATCGCCGTCAATGCCGTGACGCCCGCCGCGGCCAAGACGCCGATCCTCGATCAGGTGACGCAGCAGCATATCGACTACATGCTGTCGAAGATCCCGCGCAACCGCTTCCTGCTGGTCGAGGAAGCGGCGGCGATGATCCGCTGGCTGGTGTCCAAGGAGAATTCGTTCGCAACCGGCGCGGTTTTCGATCTATCAGGCGGCCGCGCGACTTACTAAACCTCGGGTTTTTCTGTGCGCCCCGACGCCGCCGCGGTGTACGCCGCCTCGCAGAGCGCATAGGTTTTGAAGTTGTCGGCGCCTGATATGTCTGCCTGCTGCCCGGCGCGAAACTTTTGCAGGATGTGCTCGCAGGTGGCGTAGACGCTCTCCTGGATAACGTGCCAGGGACGCGCGGCCCAGGGCAGCACCGGCGCGTCCCCATCCCGGCTGGTGAGGGTCCCATCCGACGATAGATCGATCTGTTGATCCGCGCGCACGCTGATCGCGCCCTTCGTGCCTTCGATTTCCAGCACCGTCGCCGGAAACGCATCGGGTATGCGCCGCGATTCATAGGTGCATTCGACCATGGACACCGCGCCGTTGGTGTGGCGCAGCATCATGGTGGCGGTGTCCTCGCCGCGCACCTTGGGATTGCGCTTCTGCAATTCGGCGCTGAGGTGATCGACCTCGCCGAAAAACACCCGCGCCAGGTCCAGCACATGCACCCCGACATCGGTGACCGCGAAACGCTCTTCGGTCAGCAGATAGGGCTGTCCCGCGTAAATGTCATAGCCCGTGCGGAAACTGATGCGGCCCCAATTCGGCTTGCCGATGGCGCCGGAGGCGATGATCTCGCTGACAAGGCGGATCGCGCGCTGGAATCGGAAATTCTCATGCACGGCAAGGAACGTCCCGGCCTTTTCCGCCAGCGCCACCATCTCGCGGCATTCGCCCAGATCGTTGCCGAACGGCTTCTGCACGATGGTCGCCACCCCCGCCCCGATGGCGCGTTCGACGAGTGCCTTGTGCGAGCGCACCTGGGTGACAATGTCGATCAGGTCGAGGCGTTCTGCCGCGAACATCGCTTCCGGACTGTCGTACCAGTGGGGTACGCCGAAATCCGCCGCCGCAGCCTTCGCTTTCGCGGCATCGATGTCGCAGACGGCGATCAGGTCGACGCCCTGGGCGTGAAGATCCTTCCAGGAATTGAGGTGATTGCGGGCAAAAAAACCGCATCCGATGATGCCAAGCTTGGTGCGTTCGCTCATTGGCAAATCTTTCCTCCGCTATTGCTTTGTCCCGAGACGGCGCACTTCGGCGCTTCACGAGGTCTGCTTCATGGCTTCCAGCGTCGTCGCCTCGATATGCTTGAGATGCGTGGCCATCGCCGCGGCGGTCTGCCTGACGCTGCCCTTCTTTATGCCGGCGACGATCTCCCGGTGATCCTTGACGCTTTGCCGGGTGACCAGCGGACTGGCGGTCGCTTTCCGCCTTGCGTCCAGGCCCAGATTGTAAAAGCCGCGGGCGAGCCGCTCCATGATGGAATTCCCGGCGATCTCGAACAGCTTCTCATGGAATTCGCTGTCGAGAATGCGGAACGCAATCGGATCGTCAGTGATTTTCTCCTGAGCGGCCAGCATCGCTTCCAATTCCTGGACCACGCTAGCCGACGCCCGTTCCGCGCATTTGCCCGCGATCTCGATTTCGATCAGCCGGCGGCATTCGAAAACCTCCTGCGCATTGTCGGCCGACAGGCTGACGAAGAAATCGAGCGGCGCGAGCAGGGATTTGGCATGCAGATCGGAGACGAACGCTCCGCCGCCATGGCGCATTTCAATCACCCCCAGCGTCGAAAGCGACCGGAGCGCTTCCCGCAGCGTCGGCCGGCTGACGCCGAAAATGTCGATGAGCTCGCGTTCCGCCGGCAGACGGTCGCCCGCCTTGAGATTTCCCGATCTGACAAGATCGAGGATGCGGTTCACGACCTTCTCGGCCACCCCTTCCTTTTTGATCTTGTTTGATTTCTCTAAGGAAAATGCTGCGTGCGAGGTCATGACGCTCTCCTTTGCGCCATAATCCATAGTCGTGGATGGCCGTCAAATGACTTAATTGGTATGACCATTATACTTCGTCGCGGGCCGCGTTCGACGGCACCGTCTACGGGGGCGGCGGCATGAGGGTGGCAATCGCGACGGCCCCGACGTTGTCAGCGGGCTGAAGCACGTGCACGCTACGCATCGGCCCGCAACGCTAGAGCGCCGGACGCCCCGCTGAACGCGGAGCGGCGCTCTAGTTCTTTGTTTATGCATCAGATTTATCCGAAAAGTGCGTACACTTTTCGGTCCGATGCACTAGGAATGCGCTGCTATCTCTGGCACTTGCCTGGTGCGTTCGTTTCGTCGCAGCTCGCCCGCGCCACGCTTTGGGACTGAGGCTCAATCCGGTATAAGGCTCCTTCGGGGTCATCGTTGACCATGTAGATGAACCCGTCCGGCCCGACGCGCACATCGCGGATACGGCCGAATTTCTCCTTCAGCAACTGTTCCTCGCGGACGACCTTGCCCTCATGGAGGGTAAGCCGCACCAGCGTTTCCCCGCCAAGCGCTCCCAGCCACACAGTGCCCTGCCATTGCGGCGCGCGATCCGCCTGGTAGAGTGCCAGGCCCGAGATGGCGATGGATGGCACCCAATAATAGAGCGGCTGCTCCATTCCGTCAGCATGAGTGAGGGCGCTGATCGGCTTGCCGTCATAACCGATGCCATAGGTAATGACCGGCCAGCCATAATTGTGGCCGCGCTGGACCAGGTTCAGCTCATCGCCGCCTTGCGGCCCATGTTCATGCAGCCATATCTGACCGGTCTGCGCGTCGACGGCGAGGCCTTGCGGATTCCGGTGGCCATAGCTCCAGATGCCGGGCCGCGCACCTGCCTGGCCCACGAATGGGTTGTCTTCCGGAAAGCTGCCGTCCCGGCGCATGCGGATGACGGAGCCCCAATCATCGCTCAGATCCTGACCCCGCTTTTCCTCGAAGCGGTCCCCCAGCGTCAGATACAGAAGTCCTGCCGCGTCGAAGGCGAGCCGGCCGCCGTAATTGATCAGTTCCGGTGCGTAGGGCTGGGCTTCGAATATCACCTGCTGATGAGACAACGCCGTCCCGGCGGGATTGAGCGTCGCCTTGAGAACCCGCACCGTGGATGCATCGTCGGTGCCATGCGCGTAGGACAGGTAGATCGTACGATTATGCGTAAAGTCAGGGTCGAGGATCACCTCAAACAGGCCCGCATGCTCGCCCGTCAACACTGGAGGCACACCGCTGATGGGGGATGACGATTTGCCCTGGGCGCGGATGTGCTGAAGCCGGCCGGGACGCTCGGTGACCAGCGTGCCGCCCTCGGGGAGGAATGCGATCGACCAGGGCTCTACAAAAGGGCCAGCGACACGGACGATGCGGAAGTCTGGGGTGTCGTTTACCGTCGATTCGCCGGGTGAGAGCGTTTGAGAGCCACCCGGCGCGGTAAACAGTAAAAGTACGCACAAAAACAATGAGGGGCCTTGCACCCCATATCCTGACCACCGGACCATTTCTGCCCTTCTTTTTGGAATAGATGCCCCTCAAGCCGCGGCGCGGCGTTCGACATCAAGGCGTGGACGCATCCAAGGTTCCATAAGCAGGGGTGCGGTCCACGCGCTTTCGCCAGGGAAGCCGCACGGGATCAGGCAATGAAGGCGGGAATACGATGGCTCGAACAAAAACTTATCCCCGCACCCACCACCGCCCGTATATTGAACATGTTCTTGTTCCTGAGGAAACATCTTGCTGGATAGGGCCCGTCAATTAGCAGTCGGAAAAATCGGGGCGATTATCGCACGGCAATTTCGCTATTGGCGGCGCAGACTTCATTTCGCACGCAATTATGGAAGAGCTGTTTTTTTGCCGATGTCTGTTGCCGAAAAGCGAGGGCCGTGCCCCGAAACGGGCCTGGGCAAAATGAACGCCGGTGTCGCGAGCCGCTTCTCCTCGCGGCGTCTGCTTTCGGGGACGATATCGGCTGGGTGGAGCGGTGCGCCTGGTCAGCCGCGTCATGTCGCGCGGGAGGCTTTCATTGGACGGCGAGAACGATGCCCGCTCCTCGAACCGCATGGTACCGGAATTATGGCCGGGTCGCACTCCGCCCGCTGGGTGGAGCACCTCGATCGGCCGTTTGCGATAGCGCCGTGCCACGCTGGAAGCGAGCGAGCGGCCTGGCGTACCAGACATGCATGCGATGTGCCTCGGCCTTGCCGCTCAATCCTTACGGCGGTCGGCGGCACGGCCGTTCGCGCGGCCGAGCTTCCTGACCGCCGCGACTTCGCGCGCCCATTCCTGAAACGGCCTGGCCGGCGTACCGCCCATCCTGGCGCCCGGTTCGACATCGTTCTTCACATGCGCCATGCCTGCGATCTGCGCGCCGCTGCCGATCTTCACGTGGCCGAGCACGCCGGACCGCGCGCCCATGACGACGAAATCGCCAAGCTCCGACGATCCGGCGATGCCGGTCTGGGCGACGAGGATGCAGTGGCGGCCGATCACGACATTATGCGCGATCTGGCATTGATTATCGATCTTGGTGCCCTCGCCGATGATCGTGTCGGACAGCGACCCCCGGTCAATCGTGGTGTTCGCGCCAATCTCGACATTGTCGCCGATGATGACGCAGCCGATCTGCGGCACCTTGAGATGGCCCCTCCCGCTCATGGCGAAGCCGAAGCCGTCCTGCCCGATTCGCGCCCCGGAGTGGATGATGACGCCATTGCCGATTCGGGCATGCGTGACGGTTGCGCCCGCCCCGACATAGCAATCGGCGCCAAGCATGACCCGAAAGCCCACGGTGGCCCCCGCCGCGATCGTGCTACCTTGGCCGATGACCGCCTCGCGGCCTATGACCGCGCCCGGCTCGATCGTGACCCTTTCGGCGATTTCCGCGCTCGGATGGATGAGGCGGCCGCCCTGTTCCGCCGCCGAGCCGGCTGCCTTGCTGTGCAGAGCGTCGGCATAGAACAGCGACAAGGCGCGGGCGAACGCTTCGTAAGGTGTCGGTGTCGTCAGCGCCGCGGTGTCTGGCGGCACGCGGGCAGCGTCGGCGGTCGCGAGAATGCAGGCGCGCGCCTTGGTGACCGAAAGCTGCGAGCCATATTTGCGATTCTCGAAAAATGCCAGATCGTCCAAGCCGGCGTCACGCAGCGAGCGAACGTCCATGATCATGGCGGACCCATCCCGCGCGCCGATCAATTCCGCGCCGATGGTCTCAGCGATGAGCCACAACGGGAACGGCCCGGCCCGATGGAAAAAGCCAGGATGCTCCATATTCGCTCCTTCGACGGATGTTCTCCGTCTGTGGCTGGATCCTAAAGGTTGTGGCAGCCGGGCATCCGAGGTCGATCATCCGCGCAGGCGGGACTATGAGCAGAGGATGGGCGAATATGAGCTGAGGACCGGCGGATGTCGTGCGAAGCTTGTGCCGCGAGTGAAGCCCGAGCTTGGTAGTCGCACAGGCCGAGGGCGGATAAGCGGCTCAGGTCGGTGGGCTTTCAAAACTTACAGAATTTCAAAACAATGCCCTGCCGCGCGCAGTCAAGCGCGGCGAGGCGTGGATAAATATTATGCGCCCCGTATTGCTTAAAGCAATGCTGGGGCCGTATTGCAGTTTAGGAAACCTGCAAGGTGCTCACGGCGATCTTGCCAGTGCGCTGATCTTTCGCTGTTTCGAAGCTGACCTTCTGGCCCTCGGCGAGACTGCGAATGCCTGCGCGCTCCAGCGCCGATGCATGCACGAACACATCATTGCCGCCCTCGTCCGGCGCAATGAAGCCGAAACCCTTCTGGCCATTGTAGAATTTAACGGTACCGGTTTTCATCGTCTGTTGCTTTCTCGCCGTGTAGATGCACCTGAGCGGCCGGCATCAAAAGTGGCCGGAGACTCACCACATATCGAGTTTTGGACCCAACTCAAGCGCTTCACCTAGTCTTACGGGTAAAACGCCATATGGGGCCAAATTCGAGACCGCAACCTAGTCCCTTAAGGCTCCGATGACAAGGCGAACCTTGGCGGACATTCCGCTTATCTTCGCTGCATTGCCAGGGCTGGCAATCAGGGCGGCGGCAGCCCGTTCTATCGTCGGCTAAGCGATTGGACGTTTCCGCTCGCCAAATGCCGTCCCGCGTGACAGACTCTTCCGCCTATACACAGTCAGCTTCGCATGTGGAGCCTGCACTGAACTATCCGGGTCAGCGCGTGTTTTAGCCCTTGTCGATCACACCGGCCGGGCGCGCGGCATATTCGGCTGGGCGCGCGATGCCACCCGCCACTCTTTCATGAGAATAGACCAATCATGCGCATTAAAGTCGGATGCGAGTTGAGCTTCGATTTTCCGCAAGCAACACCGCTGATCGCAACGCTCAATGTGCATTTCTCGCGCGTATCCGATCTTGAGCGGCCGGATCATTTGCTGACGTCGCCGCCCGTGCCTGTCCAGGGTTATCGCGACAGCTTCGGCAATTGGTGTAATCGTCTGGTCGCCCCAGCGGGCCGTTTTACTCTCGGAACAGACACCGTCATTCGCGATTCGGGGCAGCCCGAAGTCGCGCAGCTGGACGCCTTTCAGCATCAGATTCAGGACCTGCCATCCGACGCGATCCAATTCCTGCTCGGCAGCCGCTATTGCGAAACCGATCGCCTCTCCGACGAAGCGTGGCGGCTGTTCAATCACACGCCGCTAGGCTGGCCACGGGTCCAGGCCGTCTGTGACTTCGTCCACAACCACATCACTTTCGGCTATGCCCAGGCCAGCCCAACCCGCACGGCGGCGGACGCCTATGCCGAGCGACGCGGCGTGTGCCGTGACTTCGCGCATCTTGCCGTCACATTTTGCCGATGCCTGAATATTCCTGCACGCTATTGTACAGGGTATGTCAGCGACATCGGCCTCCCGCCGCCTTATGAGCTGATGGATTTCGCTGCCTGGATGGAGGTTTATCTCGGCGGTCGCTGGCACACTTTCGATCCGCGCAACAATGCGCCTCGAATCGGGCGCGTGCTGATCGCCTATGGCCGCGATGCCGCCGATGTTCCGCTGACACATAGTTTCGGGCCGAATACGCTGGCAGGCTTCCGCGTGTGGACAGAGGAAGCCCAGCCTATCTGATGTTCGCCTGCGTCATCGCCCAGTACGGCCAGTGAAAAAAGGCCGCGTCCCACATGGGGCGCGGCCGAAATTTGCACGGTCGCAGAGACCGAATTTCCGTCAATGTCTACGAAACCTGCAGCGTGCTGACGGCGATCTTGCCGGTGCGGGAGTCGCGTTCCGTCTCGAAACGAACCTTTTGCCCTTCGGCGAGACCGCGAATGCCAGCGCGCTCAAGCGCCGTCGCATGCACGAAGACGTCATTGCCGCCATCGTCCGGAGCGATGAAGCCGAAGCCTTTTTGGCCATTGTAGAACTTAACGGTACCGCTATTCATGATATTGCCTTTTCACAGCGTAGATGCACTTGGACGATCGGCGCCAACATGCGGCCGACCGCCCGCTAGATCGAAGTTTGGAGAGAGCTTGAACGTGCACCCAGCAGTGCTCAGGTGGAACGGCCCAATCGTCTGGCCAACGTCGAGAGCGTAACTTAGTCGCTAACAACGCCGATGACAAGCTGGACTTGTGACCTTGCACATCAAGCTTTTCCCGCCAACCCAACGTGGAATTCGCGGCGAATACCCCCATTCATATTCGTTGTCGTAGGGTGAGGCGTCGTCGGACGCTGACGGCAATTTTATGGCATTAACAGCGGTATTGTGCGAGTGTGGAGTGAATTTTGCCGAAATTAAGTCACGCTGAACGCCGAACGGTCCCCATTCGGGCGCAGGCGCATCCGGCATTCCACCAGTCCAATACTGGCGGTCCTTTCGTTCTGACTCTGTCGAATGTTGCCGATCGCACCCGCGTCGGTCTGCCAGCCTGCGTCGCCGACGAGCCTTTCTAGCCTTAACCGAGGATTTCAATGTCAGAGCATAAGTTCAAGACGGGCCAAGCGCTCAATTTTACCCCGCACCGCATCAGCTTCGGAGCGGGCCCGAGCAAATGCAAGGTCGTGCGGCTGCTGGCAACCGACGGCGATGACCCTCAATATCGTATCAAATGCACCACTGAAAGCTTCGAACGCGTGGTTCGCGAAAGCGAGCTTGGGTAGGCCGGATCGGAAAGCACTGGCATTTGCAGGCATTCGTCCCCAAATAGTCAGTGGTAAGCTGCTGGACATCCACGCAGAAACACCTAGCGACAACGGCGCGGCTGCCCAGGGTCACTTCTGACGTTTCAAAACGGGCCGCCTGCTCAACCGAGGAGTAACATAATGACTTCGCGCGGCATCTCAAATGATGAAATCCGGCGCCGGGCGCAATTACGGACGGACAAAGCAGAGCAGCGCAAAGTCGAAGCATTAAACTCGCTCAAAACACAGCAGACCAAGAGGGACGCGGATCAAGCCAAGACCTTGCGGCTCCGGGCTCTGCGTCTGGCCCAGGCGGAAGCGAGCAAGAAGGCAACGGCCGACGCGGCGGGAACCTCCAAGATGCCCCGCAAGAAGAAAGCCACAGCGAGCGCTAAAGGCTGACTTAGCAATCGGTCTAGGGGCCGCTGGGTGACTCGCGCGCTTTAACGAAGCCGCTTTCGCATCAGGATTTCATCTTCGCCATCTTTGATGAGATCGGCTAGCGCTGCGGCGTCGGCATAGCCGTTATGGCGGTAAAAGGCGCGGGCAGCGGTGTTGAACGCTGATACGCACAGGAAGCAGTTTCTAGCCCCCGCCGCGCGCGCCTCCGCTTCCATCCAGGAGACAGCCGCGCGTCCGACGCCTTTATGCTGGAAGGCAGGAAGCACCGCCAGCAAATTCAAATAGGGACCCGAGAGCCAGGGAAAGCGCACGACCGCAACTCCGGCGCGATCCGCGCCGTGCCAGATCGAGAAGCAGCGCAGATTCTCGT
Source organism: uncultured Alphaproteobacteria bacterium (assembly GCA_963731855.1). GTDB lineage: Bacteria > Pseudomonadota > Alphaproteobacteria > Rhizobiales > Rhodomicrobiaceae > R-RK-3. Next base: position 392,715 of record CAVSXH010000018.1, read on the forward strand.
TCGAGCCTGCAAGGAACCCGATCATTTGCTCGGCGGATAGTCCGAGCCGCGCCCAAGGCTCCATGCCGGTGATAGCCGGTCCTAATATATCGGCGTCGGCCTGCGTGGTGCGCTTCAGCGCGATCCCTGCGCCCGCCGCGCCGGGCTCCAGGACATAGTCCGAACGATGAAAGGGCGGGTTGTCCGGCATCAGTTCGGCTCCGTCCTGGCCGTCCAATTGAATCGCGGAACCCCTTCGGAGCCATCGTCGCCCTTGTCAAAACGCCCGGCCCGCCCCGCGTAACGGTCCTCCGTGCGCCGCCCGACCGCGTCATATCGGTCGGTATCACCGGGCTTTGCGTCATAACAGCGGCTCTCGATCACGGGCTTTCCTGCACGCAGAAGTTCGCTCACAGTCACGAACTCATAGCCGCGCTGTTTCAGCGTAGCAACGATCTCAGGCAGGGCGCCGGATGTGTGCACTCCGCGGCCATTGGCATGGAAAATCACGATCGAGCCGGGGCGAATGTGCGACAAGACCGACTTAACCATCGAGGGCGCGGTCGCGCCAATCCAGGGATCGCCGGCTGACACATCCCATTGGATCGCCCGCAGCCCGCGTTCGGCGACCGCCTGCAGCGATTTGGCATCGCATGCTCCATAAGGGAAGCGAAACAGCGCAATCCGTTCCGGCGCGCGTTCATCCGCAAAGCCCCTGTTGCCCGGACGCCGGCAATGTTTGCGGGCCAAATCCGCCCGCAACTGTCGGTAAGCGAGTTGCGGCGCACCGATTTCCTGCGCCAGGGCCGCGTCCGGGACGACGCGCAGATTGCGATGCTCCCACGAATGACTGCCGACCTCGAAAAGCGGGTCTGAAATCAATTGCTGGCCACGCTCGGAATGGGTCAGCAGCCATTTCCCGCCGGCAAAGAATGTCGCCTTGACGTTCTCTGCCCGCAGGAAATCGACGATCTCGCCCTGATAGCCGGTGATCTCGTTCCGCTGCTCGCATAGATCGAACGTCAGCGCGACAAGCTTCTTCGCTCCCGCAGGCAATTCGACACGCCTGATCGCGCCGGGCACTATTTCTGCAGGGCGTTTCAGGAGTGCGGCCTCCGCATGTGGAGGCGCCACGAGCGCCCCGGCCACATTCCTGCGGATCCGTTCGTCGCCGCTCTTGTAGCCGAGCATCGCTTCGGACCAGCATTGGTTCGACTGGCCGGCCTGAGCTTGCGCGGAAGTCGCGCCGAAGGTCAGCATGTGCAAGGCCAGCGCCACGACGGCAACGCCCACACACCATCGGCGCATCAAAACACCCATCACACGCTGCCACCTTGTTTGAATTCCCGCCCGTAAGGCCGCAGACTGCACTCCAAATCACGGCTTTGCAATGGTCCCCTGCTTAGGTAGGGGAGAACGGATTCGCCCTTAGAGGAGGTCCTTATTCGCCGGTCATTCCCTGCCTGCCGCTCGAGAAAGCGGCATAATCTCGGCCACGAGGCTCCGCAAGCCGCACTTACGCGCTGCGTTCCCACGCCAGAACGGCCAGCATGATCAGGGCGCCGAGCAATGTCAGCGCCATCATGATCGCCCAGGCCTCGTTGATCGCCTCGGTCATCGCCTGCCGCTCCACGGCCGAGCGAATATAGCCAACGAGGCCCGGATCGACCGGCGTGCCTGGCACATGGGCGAGAAATCTTTCCATCGGCAGCCCGACTGCTTTCGCCGCCGCGACATCGCCCCGCTCCAACGCCTGACCGAGCCGATCCCCAATGATCGGCGCACGCCCATAAATCACCGTGTCGATGAGCGCAAGGCCGATCGCGCCGCCAAGATTGCGCATCAGGTTGAACAGCCCGCTTGCATTGGCGACGTCCTGCGGGGGCAGGTGCCCAAGCGCAACCCGGATCGGCGGCAGCAGGCAGAGCATGATTGCCGCGCCGCGCACCAGCTGCGGCACCAGCATCTCGTCGAAATCGGTTCCGCGCGTCTGCCCCGTGCTCATGGCGAGGCCCGCGGCAAACGCGGCAAAGCCTATGGCCGTCAGTAGCCCCGCCTGGAATCTCTTCTCTGCCGCGACCACGAGCGGCGCCATGAGCAGTTGCGCCAGCCCGGTCACCACCAGGATCTGCCCGATTTCATAAGCGTCGTGGCCGCGCACGAAGGCCAGGAACACCGGCATCAGATAGACCATGCCATAAAGGCTGATGCCGAGCAGGAAGCTCAAAAGGCAGCCGAGCGCGAAGCGCGAGTCGGCGAAGGCGCGCAAATCGACAATGGGAGTTTCTCTCCTCATCGACCGCTCCACGAAAAGCCATCCGGCCAGCACGGCGCAGCCGAGAAGACCAAACACCGACGTCGAGAACCAGCCTGCCCGCGGCGCCTCCTTCAAGCCGATTTCAAAACAGGCCAGTGCCACCGCCATCAGCAGGAAGCTCACGCCGTCCAGCGTACGCAGGAGGCCAGGTTCGCCGTTCTGGCGGGGAAGTGCCATAAAGGCCGTAGCGGCGGCGAGGATGCCGGGCACGATATTAATGAGGAACAGCCAGGGCCAGCTATAGGTATCGGTGATCCAGCCGCCGATGATTGGCCCGAGCGTCGGGGCAAGCACCGCGAGCACACCGGCGATCGTCGTGGCTGTCGCTTGTCCCCGGCCCGGAAAAAGCGCGAAGCCTGCCGCAAAAACCTGGGGGATGAGCAGCCCGCCCGCCAGCCCTTGCAGGATGCGCCAGAAAATGAGGACCTCGAACGATCCGCTGAAGGCGCAGCCGGCGGACGCCGCTGTAAACGCCACGATCGTCGCAACGGATAGCCAGCGCATCGTCAGCGCCCGCGTTAGCAAGCCGGTAAGCGGGATGGCGACAACCTCGGCAATCAGATAGCTGGTCTGCACCCAGCTCATTTGATCCGGGCGGATAGCCAGCTCGGCCTGAATCGTGGGCAGCGAAGCGGCGACGATCTGGATGTCGAGGACCGCCATGAACATGCCGGCGCACATCGCCGCAAACCCTGCCCAGCTTACGAGCGAGGGAGCGGGAGCGAGCGTCGCCGCGCGGATGTCCATCCTCAAGCCCGTTTTCCTTTGCCGGAATTATATGCGCAATGAGCGCTCCTCAGCCCTGATGCGGATCGCGAGGACAACCGCGTTGAGTGCCGAGAACAGGACGGCGAATGTAAAAAGTCCGAAGGCGCAAGGCAACACAAGGATTTCCGCCGCGACGACCCAGTAATTCGGATGCGAGAGAAAGCGATAGGGTCCGGCCCGGACCAGCGGCGCGCCGGGCAGGACGATGATACGCGTCGTCCAGCGCTCGCCAAGCGTGGCCAGGACCCAAAGCCGGGCCATCTGCAACAGGGCGAAAACACCGATCAGAACGGGATTGGGACGAACCGCCGGCGCGAGCAGCCACAGGCCGAGCAGCCATGAGGCATGGACCAAAACGATCAGCGGGTAGTGCCCGGGTGCGGCTTCGAACGCCCCTTGCGCCAAGAGCCGCTGCGTATTGCGCCGTGCAACGAGAAGCTCCGCCCCCCGCTGGACTGTCACGAAGGCAAGAACCGCAACCGCGAACGGATCCCAATCGGTCGCTATCGGCAAGAACGCCCCCTTCAACCGGCCGGCGCCGCGAGCGTTACGGTGGAAACCGTAAACCCGGGGCCAAGCGCGATGAGCAGCGATTTTTCCGGCAACACGCCTGCCAACACGCGCTCCAGCACAAACAGCGCGGTCGGCGCCGACATGTTGCCATAGCGTTTCAGCACCTCGCGCTCATGATCGAGCGATTGCGTGGGAAGCTTAAGTGAAGCCTCGATCAATTCCAGCACCTTTCTGCCGCCGGGATGACAGACGAAGCGCGAGATATTTTCACGCGCGAGACCTTGCGCTTCAAGAATGTTGTCGAGGGCTTGGGCCAAATTGTCGTAGGCGAAACGCGGGATCGACTGATCGAAGATCACTCCGAACCCCATCGGATCGACGCGCCAGCCCATGATGTCGAGCGTATCCGTCCAGGTATGCTGCTTGGCCTCGACGATCTGGATGCGACCGCCGGGGCCGGAACGGAGCACCGCGGCGGCGGCGCCATCGCCGAACAGCGCGAGCGCCACCATGTTCGCCTTGGTCGCCAGATCGCGCCGCACGGCAAGCGAACATAGCTCGACGGTGACAACAAGGACGGTGGAACCGGGACGCGCCGCAGCCAGCTCTGCTCCGAGCGCCAGACCGGCGGCACCTCCGGCACAGCCGAGGCCGAATACCGGCACGCGCATCACGTCGCCGCGAAAACCCAGCTTCGCCATGGCGCGCGCCTCAAGGCTTGGGGCAGCAATTCCAGTCGAGGACACCGTCACGATCGTATCGATGTCCCTGGCATTGAGGTCTGCCTGATCGAGTGCCTTGACGGTCGCCGCGACGAATAAGGCGAGCGCCCCGTCGAGATAGGCCTCGGTGCGGCTCGGCCAGTCCTGCGTTTCGAGGTACCAGGGAAATGGCTTGACCGTGTATCGTTCATCGATTCCGGCAGAGAAGAACACGGCCGCGAGCCGGTCAAAATCCTCGAACTCGTCGTGAAACACAACCCGCGCCGCCGCCACGACATCGCGTTGCGCTGCCTTATACTGCGGTACGGCTGTAGCGAGGGAAAGCAAACCAACATCCATTGCGGGTGACTCCGTTGACGGACGGGCAGCGTCCCTGGGATCAGTGCAACATGGCCTTGTGCACAGCACGGAAGTGTATGCAGCTATTGCGGCGCAATCAGGCCGTCACAGAGATTTGACGGCCTCAGGCAGGCCCTCGCCGGCAGGGCAGCGCCTCGAACCAAGTCATTGCGACAATGGTTTATGGCGACAATAAGGGATCCAGCGTCCCTCAACTCCCGCACGATGCACCTAACCGGGACAGAGAAACGCCCCTCCGCCAACAAAGAAACAGCGCCGAAACGCACGCTAAAAGGTCCCTTTTGCTCGCCTATCCAGGGTGCCGATTGGCACTCCACTTATCCGCTGCAGTGCGCGGTCGCGTGGTCGCCAGCCGATTGATGCAAGCCTAACCGACGAACGGCTTGCCCACCGTGAACTTCTGCGGCAGCAGACGCCGGAGATAGGCGATGCCTGCCTCCGAAAGCCTGTTCTCCTCCGGGTGCAGGAAATCGTTGGGCATGTGCCGCGTCTTGCCGGCGACATTGCCAAGCGGCACGCTTTTCACGATCGTCCTTTCGCCGTCGAACTGGAGCGCCACCGACGTGCTGCCCTCCGATATTGCTCGCACGGCGAAGGCTCCGGCTTCGAAGGCCTCCTTCTGATCCACCGGCGAGATCGTGGCGATGTTGCCGCGGGGCATATAGCCGAATGTGTCCACCCGCGCGCGCTTGCCCGGGAGGTCTTCGGCCAGCATGCGCTCAAAGGCCCCGGCGAGGGCGGTGCCCGACAGCTTCAGGTTGCCATGCGCGTCGCGCTCGAGCTTATCGGGCGGCAGGAGGCTTTCCACCAGCGCGCGGCCGTCCGCCGTCGACACACCCTCCGACACGGCCACGATGCAGCGCTTGTGGCGGTCCATGGTCCGTTTCACGTCGTCCGTGAAGCGCATGCGGTCGAAGGCGCGCTCAGGGATATAGAGCAAATGCGGTCCCGCCTCCTCGTCGATCCTCCAGGTGGACGCCGCTGCGGTCAGGAAGCCGGCATGCCGGCCCATGACGATGCCGACATAGATGCCGGGCAGCGCCCGGAAATCGAGATCGACGGAAAGGAAGGCGCCTGCCACGAACTCGCCGGCGGAAATGAAGCCCGGCGTGTGGTCGTTCTCTTCGAGGTCGTTGTCGATGGTCTTCGGCGCATGCACGAAGGTTGTCGCGCCGCCGGCGGCGTCCGACAGGATCGCTTGCGTCCCCGCCGTATCGTTGCCGCCAATATAGACGAAGGCGTCGGCGCCTACCTTCTTCAAGCCCTCGAGGACCACCTCGCAATAGGCCTGGTCAGGCTTGTCGCGGGTGGAGCCCAGGGCTGCACCCGGCGTGCCGGCGATCGCCATGAGCTGCGCTTCGGGGATGGAGGTCAGGTCTACATAGCGGTTGTCGCGGATCCCGCGCACGCCATACAAGCTTCCCAAAACTTTCATGCCGGCTTTGCGCGCCTCCAGAGCCGCCCCCGCCAGTGTTTGGTTGATCACGGCCGTCGGCCCGCCTCCCTGCGCAATCACGATCGTTTGATGCATTCCTCTGCTCCGTCCCTCTGCAGATCGCAGTCATGCCGTCCGAATGCTTGGCTTTGTCGCATCGCCAGCAACCGCGACGTCTGATGAGATCCGCTACTGCACAACACGCCGGGCGTTATGCAGAATCATTGTTGTCGATCTAGCGGCGCGGGCACCGAGCTTAGCATAGCCGCGCTTGGAAGCGCTATGGCCGCAGCCGGCTATGAGAAGGCCAAGCGCGGCGGCCGGGTGCTCTATATTGGCGTCGGGTTCCGACAGGCGCTGAAGTTTGATGCCGGAAAGCAATAGACCCGCGATCGTCACCGAGCTGGCGGTAGGCGGAACGCGGAAGCGGTTCGGCCGAATGCCGCTTCGCGAGGTTCGCATCCGGCCAGCCGCTTCACCATCGGCCAACACGTTTGCGTCCGCCGATGGCGCGGGCCATGCGATGACGAAAGCGTACCTAGAGCGAGCGGAAGCAGTGAGAGAAAATTGGAACAAGAAACTTTGCCCTGGACGTCATGCAGGTGTCAGCGCAGCGCGCTGTTCATCCTCAGTCACCACACGCCAGTCAAGATTTAGTCTTCCCTCTTGATGTTACGGCAAATTTTCTTCAGCGTCCCATTGGCGTTGGAGCGGTAGCCGGTAGTCTTGTGCAGGTTACACCTATTGTAGTCAGAGCTTCTGTGATAAACATATTTGTAATCGATTACAGTACCTGGATAAATCGGGCAAATGGAGGAAACTATGCGCAAACTGCTGGCAGCATCGATGTCGGCTGCGCTTGCCACCGTCATCAACTTCAACGCGAATATTCCGGCCGCAGCCGCCGAGCTCAAAGCTGAAGTGATGCATTGGTGGACATCCGGCGGAGAATCCGCGGCCGTGAAGGTCTTCGCCGATCAGTACGCCAAGGCTGGAGGCACCTGGATCGACACCGCCATCGCCGACGGCGCGACGGCGCGCGCGGCCGAGGTCAACCGCGTCGTCGGCGGCAAGCCTCCGACCGCGATGCAGTTCAACACCGGTGCGCAATTCGACGATCTGGTCAAAGGCGGTCTCTTGCGCGATGTCGACGCGATTGCGACGGCCGGCAACTGGCGCAAGATGATGCCGGCCGCGGTCATTGATGCCATCACCCGTGACGGCAAGATCCATGCGGTGCCGGTGAATATCCATGCGACGAACTGGCTCTGGTATAATAAGGCCGTGTTCGAGAAGGCCGGCGTGACGGTACCAGCCACGTTTGATGAGCTGCTCACGGCACTCGACAAGATCAAGGCCACTGGCGTCATCCCGTTTGCCCTCGCCGGTCAGAAGTGGGTGGAGAACGAGACGTTCAATACCGTGCTCGCGGGAATGGACCACGATTTCTACGTCAAGCTCTTCACCAAGCGCGATCCCGCTCTGGTGAAGGACAAGAGCTTCCGCGCCGCCGCGGAGACCTTCATCAAGCTGCGCGCCTATGTCGATCCCAGCAGTCCGGGCCGCAACTGGAACGATGCAACCTCCATGGTCATCACCGGCAAGGCCGGCGTGCAGCTCATGGGCGACTGGGCCAAGGGCGAGTTCAACGCCGCCGGACAGACTGCCGGCAAGGAATATGGCTGCGCCATCGTCGGCCAGAGCTATGTGATGGGCGGCGACGTCTTCGTCTTCCCCAAGATCAACAATCCGGATCAGATCGCGGCGCAGGATCTGCTCGCCAAGATCTTTCTCGACCCGGAAACCCAGGTGAAGTTCAACACCAAGAAGGGCTCGATCCCGGTTCGGACCGATATCGACGTGTCGAGCATGGACCCTTGTGCCCAGGCCGGCGCAAAACTCCTCGCCGATCCCAAGCGTCAGGCACCGAATATCAGCATCGTCGTCCCGGCCAGTGTCGTTGGTGCGCTTGAGGACGTCGTCTCGCAGTTCTGGAACACGCCTGCCATGTCGACCGACGACTTCATCGCAAAATATTCGGTGGCGTTGAAGAGCGATCTCTGATCCACCAATAACCCATGCGGCGAGCGCGGTCAAAATACCGCCAGGTCGCCGGCCATCCTGCCGGCTGCATGAAAGCGCGGTTGCTTTCACCACCGGGAGCGACGAAAATTCCATCATCATCGCATGTTTTCCCGTTGAACCCCGCGCGATCACAGGGCGTACGTCACGCGGACGGGGCCAGTGACATGCCATTCCGCCGGATGCTTCGACATGTGCCTGGAATGATCGCGCTCGCACCGGCGGCGATGGTGGTGCTCGTGGTCTATCTCGGCTGCACGATCTGGGCGATCGGCATATCCATGACCGCCTCCAGGATCCTGCCGGGCGGCAGATTCGTCGGGCTGGATCAATACGCGGCGTTGTTCGGGAACGAACGCTGGCAAGTGTCCATCGGCAATCTGGCGATCTTCGGCGCCCTGTTCGTGATTACTGCGATCATCCTCGGCTTCAGCCTTGCCATCCTGCTCGACCAGAAAATCCGCGGCGAGGATCTTTTCCGCTCGATCTACCTCTATCCCTATTCGATGTCGTTCGTCGTCACAGGTCTGGTCTGGCAATGGATGCTGACGCCCGGCAGCGGTATCGAAAAAGGCCGTGCGGGATTTCGGCTTCGCCAGCTTCCGCTTCGACTGGATCGTCGACCAGACCATGGTTGTCTATACGCTGGTGCTGGCTGCCGTCTGGCAGGCATCGGGCGTCGTCATGGCGATAGCGCTTGCGGGTTTGCGCGGCATCGATGCCGAGATCTGGAAAGCGATCCGTGTTGACGGTATTCCTGCGTGGCGGGCCTATATCTCGATCATCCTGCCGATGATGCGCGGCTCGGTCGGCACCTGTATCGTGCTGCTGTCCATCTCGGTGGTGCGGCTTTACGATCTGGTCGTCGCCATGACCAAAGGCGGCCCGGGCATCGCCTCGGAAGTACCCGCTAAATTCGTGATGGATTATCTCTTCACCCGCCAGAATATCGGGCTGGCGACCGCCGGTACCACCGTCATGCTGATGACCGTCCTGGCCGTGCTGGCGCCTTATGGCTACCTGCAATACCGCCGCGCGCAACGGGAGGGAATGCGATGAGCGCGCAACTCACCACCCGTACCGCCTTCCCCGATGTGAAGTCCGACAGGCCTGCCGGATCGACACCGCGCAGGCGCCAACGCATGACGCTCGGTCGTGTCGCCGTCTATGCTGTGCTGATCATTGCCGCGCTGATCGTCATGCTGCCGCTCTACGTGATGCTGATCACCTCGTTCAAGACCATGGCGGAGATCCGCGAAGGCGCATTCCTCGGCTTTCCCCAGGCGCCGACCTTCGAGGCTTGGATCAAGGCATGGACCTCGGCCTGCACCGGGCTCAATTGCGAAGGTATCCGCGTCGGCTTCTTCAATTCCGTGCAGATTCTCGTTCCCAGCGTGATCGTCTCGATCGCGGTGGGCTCGATCAACGGCTACGCGCTTGCTTTTTGGCGAGGTGCCAGGGGGCCGTGTGCTGTTCGCCATCCTGCTTGTCGGCGCCTTCATCCCCTATCCGATCTTCATCTATCCGTTGGTCCGCATCTTCTCGGCGCTCGGGATTTACGGCTCGCTTCCCGGCATCGTGCTGATCCACACTATATTCGGCCTGCCGGTCATGACTGTGCTGTTCCGTAATTTCTACGCCGGCCTGCCGATCGAATTGTTCAAGGCGGCGCGCGTTGACGGGGCCGGCTTCCTCCGGCTCTACTTCATGATCATGCTGCCAATGTCGATTCCGATCCTCGTCGTCGCCGTCATCCTGCAGGTGACCGGCATCTGGAACGATTTCCTGCTCGGACTGATCTTCGCCGGCCGCGAGAACTTGCCGATGACCGTGCAGCTCAACAATATCGTCAATTCCACCTCCGGCGAGCGGACCTACAATGTCGACATGGCCGCGACCATGCTGACCGCGCTCCTGCCGCTTGTGGTCTATTTCGTCTCCGGGCGCTGGTTCGTGCGCGGTATCGCCGCTGGCGCGGTGAAAGGATGACCAGATGACGGTTTCGATCCCAGCCCCCATTCCTGGTCTCGCTTCGATCCGCCCTTCGAATGTATCGGTCAGAGGCGTCGATATCTCATTCGGCCCGGTTCAGGTGTTGAAAGCCCTCGACCTGGAAGTTGCGCAATCGGAATTCCTAGTGCTCCTCGGTCCTTCCGGTTGCGGCAAGTCCACGCTCCTCAATGCCATCGCCGGCCTGACGGAGATCGACGGCGGTCAGATCTGGATCGGCGGGCGCAGCGTCACCTGGGACGAGCCGAAGGACCGTGGCATCGGCATGGTGTTCCAGTCCTACGCCCTCTATCCACGGATGAGCGTGCGGCGAAACCTTTCCTTCGGCCTGCATGTCGCCGGCCTCCCGCGCGCCGAGATCGATGCCCGTGTGATGGCGGCGGCGCAAATCCTGCGCCTCGGTCCGCTTCTTGATCGGCGCCCGGCGGAGCTCTCCGGCGGCCAGCGCCAGCGTGTGGCGATCGGCCGGGCGCTTGTGAAGGAACCGCCAGTATTCTTGTTCGACGAGCCGCTTTCGAACCTCGATGCGCAACTGCGCTCCGAATTGCGGGTCGAGATCAAGCGGCTGCATGCACGCATCGGCGCGACGATGATCTATGTGACGCATGATCAGATTGAGGCACTGACGCTTGCCGACCGTATCGCCGTGATGCAATCGGGGGTGATCCAGCAACTGGATACGCCGCACAAGATCTATCGCGAGCCGCAAAACCGCTTCGTTGCCGCTTTCGTAGGATCGCCGGCGATGAATTTTCTTTCCGGACATGTCGAGAGCCGCGACGGATTGCCGGTCTTCGCGAATGACGATTTAAGCGTTCCCCTCACCGGCTACGCCTTCCGCACCCAGCCGAGCGACGCGCCGGTGACACTGGGAATTCGCCCGGAGCATATCGTCGCTGGCGGAGCGGCAAGTGACGGGCATCATGGCGCAAGTCGAGATGATCGAGCCGATGGGTGCCGACAGCCTTGTGTGGTGCCGCATCGGCCGATCGACCACGATTTCCGTCCGGTTCGGCGAAATGGTCCGCGCCGGGCGCGGCGAAACGATCCCTATCGCCATACCCGCGGACCGCGTATCGATGTTCGACGACGCCAGCGGAGAGCGTCTGTGATTCTTAGTTCATCATCCCGTCCCCCAAACAGCGAGTATCCACCGTGAGCTATCTGGACAGACTGTCGTTCCAACTCTATTCCGCCCGCCTGATGCCCACGCTGGAAGACCAGTTCGACATGCTGGCCCGTGTCGGCTATCGGCTGGTTGAACCCTGGGGCGGCCTTCTGGCCGAACCGGAGCGGCTGTGGGGGCTTCTCGAGACGCACGCGATGCTGGCGCCGAGCTGCCATGTCGGCATCGAACGCCTGCGCGAAGACGCGGCCGGTACGGCCGCCTTGCTGAGGGGCCTCGGCGTCGAGACCGCAGTCGTGCCCGCTCCGCCGCAGGGCAAATTCGAGAACGACGAAGCCGGCTGGCGCGCATTGGGCGCGGAGTTGCAAGGATATACCGCCGCCATGGCGGATGCAGGCCTCGCGCTCGCCTGGCACAACCACGCCTGGGAATATAAACCGACCGCCAGCGGGGCGATTCCATTGGATCTGATCTTCGAGGCCGCGCCCGATCTGCAATGGGAGGCGGACATCGCCTGGATCGTGCGCGGTGGTGCCGATCCGATCGCCGAGCTGGTCAAGCGCCCAGGCCGCACCCCCCTGGTGCATGTGAAGGACATCGCGCCCCAAGGTGAATGCGCCGACGAGGATGGTTGGGCCGATGTCGGCCATGGCGTACTCGACTGGGCCGCGATCATGACGGCGGTGGACGATGCCGGTGCGACCACTTTCGTCGTCGAGCACGACAAGCCATCCGATGCCGAACGCTTCGCCCGCCGCTCGTATGAAACCATCTCCCGCTGGTAAGCTGCCGCGCGCAACGCCTTCGCAATTCCCGCCACGAGGATCGACTATGACTGACCTTAATATCGCCGTCATCGGCAGCGGCTATATTTCGTCGCGCTATCTTCAGAACGCGCCGCTGTTCAAGGGCATGAAGATCACCGCCGTCGCCGACATCGTGCCGGAAACGGCGCAGGCGCAGGGCGCACGCTTCGGTGTCGAGGCGCTCAGCGTCGACGAGGTGCTGAAGCGCGACGACATCGATGCGATCATCAACCTGACAGTGCCCAATGCCCATTTCGACGTCTCGCTTGCCGCACTCACCGCCGGCAAGCACGTATTTTCTGAAAAGCCGCTGACGGTCTCGGTCGAGCAAGCCCGCAAGCTCGTGGCGGAAGCCGAGGCACGCAATCTGGCGCTCGCCGTCGCGCCCGATACGTTCCTCGGCCCCGGCGCTCGCGCCTCGCGGGCGTTGATCGCGGACGGCACGGTCGGCCGGCATCGTCGCCGGCACCGCTGCCTTCATGTCGCGCGGGATGGAGCATTGGCACCCGAACCCGACCTTCTTCTTCAAGCCGGGCGGCGGGCCGGTGCTCGACATGGGCCCTTATTACATCACGACGCTGGTCTCGCTTCTGGGACCGGTACGCCGGGTTGTCGGCATGACCGCCATCGGTCTGCCCGAGCGCCTGGTAACGGCGGCCGGCCCGATGACAGGCCAGTCGATTACGGTAGAAACGCCGACAACCGCCTTCGCGGTGCTGCAGTTTGCCAATGGCGCGCTGATATCGCTGACCATGTCCTGGGACGTATTCAGCCACGCGCTGAAACCGATCGAACTCTACGGCACGGCGGGCTCACTGCGAGTGCCCGATCCGAATTTCTACGGCGGGATAGTGCAATATACTGAAGGGCGCAGCGACTGGGTTTCGATCGACACCAGCCAGCAGGTTTGCGGCAAGGTGAATTTTCCCGACCACGCGCCTCTGCACGCCAACTATCGGATGCTCGGCGTGGCGGAATTCGCTGAATCCATCCGCCAAAACCGACTGCCCCGCGCGTCGGGCCAACTTGGGTTGCACGTCCTGGAAGTGCTTTATGCCGTCCTCGAAGCCGGCGAAACGGGCCGAACGATCGACATCGACGGCGGAACGGCGCCCGAGGCTCTGCCCGACGCCGAATTGCGTGCCCTCATCGTTGATCCCGCCGCCACCCACGGCTGAGCACGAGCGGGCTATGATCGGCACGTCGCCTTCGCCTGCGCGGACGGATGCTCCGCCGGGCGCAGCTTGACCTCGATGAGGTCTCGGCCGGTTGAATTGCGAACGGCTGCCTATTTCGGCCGGTCACCAGACCGCCTCGCTGAGCCTGAGCGGCGCTCTTTCAGGAAGTTTGAGCTTTCTCCTTTTCAATCAGTTATCGTATAAATTAAGAAAAACATCGGGGAGAGAAGCAGATGCTAACCGCCGTTCGGTTCCGCGCGTTACTCGCAATGGCTTGGCTGGCGGCGTCCGTTGCATTCAGCGCTGATGGCGTAGCGGCGGACAAAAAGGTCATTCGCATCAATCACGCAGGCGCCGAGGATATTGTCGGCACCGAGCATCAGATGTTCGCGTGGATTTTCGCCAACTACGTCAACAGCAAATCGCCGACGCTCGACGTCAAAATCTTTCCCAATAGCGGCCTCGGTCAATCCAAGCAGGTGATCGAAGCCATGCAACTCGGCTCGGGCGCGAGCATGCATGTGGGCGGCATGGCCGAATTCTCCAATTTCTGCAGGGCCAAATGCGGCGTCATCGGTCTGCCCTTCATCTTCACGGGCTACGACCATGTTCAGCGCGTGCTCGATGGTCCGGTCGGCGCCGAACTGTCGCAGGAAATGGAAGCGATCGGCTTCAAGGTACTCGGATACCTGTACTCCTGGGGCTACCGCAACGTGGTCACGGCGAAAAAGGAAATCAACACGGTGGCGGACTTGAAGGGCCTCAAGATCCGCACAATACCCACACCGGTCTTCGTCGGCGCCGTCAATGCCATGGGTGCGTCCGCGACGCCGATGAATTTCGGCGAGGTCTACACGTCGATGCAGAGCGGCGTGCTCGACGGCTTTGAGCACACGGCGACCACGACCGCGTCGTTCAAATTCTACGAGATCGCCAAATACTATGCGTTGACCCAGCATCTCATCGACCCGACTGTCGTCGCCTTCTCGCTGTCGGAGTGGAACAAGCTCGATGCCAAGGAGCAGGCGGTCGTCATGGAAGGCGCCAAGCTCGCGACCGATATCGCCCGGGGCATGGCGCCGGTGCGAGACGGCGAAGGCTTGGCCGAGCTCCAGAAGCGCGGCATGACCATTACCCGTCCGGACATGACAGAGGCGCGCAAGGCGGCCGCCGGCTTTCAGCAGGAGATGGCCGTCAAACTCAAGGCCGAGCATCTCCTGAAGCAGATCCTGGAGCAATAGACGCCCGCGCCGCGATCCGGTCGGGGGCACCAAGCCGGATCGCATTCCTATTCATCCAATGAGCGATTGCGACGCGCCGCCGCGCCATGCTGTGCGGCCGTGTGCAAAGGGACGAGCATGAAACAGCTATTCGCAGCGATCGATCGCTTCATGGAGCTGTGCGTCGCGGGCATATTCATCGGCATGGTGGGGGTCGGTGCCTGGCAGGTCTTCAGCCGCTTCGTGCTGAACTTCACGCCGAGCTGGAGCGAGGAGATTCAGATCTTTGGACATATCTGGCTGGTTTTCCTGGCCATTCCGATCGCCTACCGGCGCGGCGCGCACATCACCGTCGAGGCCATCCGTCGCACCATGCCACACTGGATGGGCAAGGCGTTCGATCTGCTGGTAACGCTGCTGTGGGTCGGATTCGCGGTGGCGACCGCTTACTACAGCTATCGCGTCTCTCTGGTCACAAGGAATTCCGTCTCGCCGGGCCTCGGAATACCGATGAGCTACCCGTATTACGGCATGATCCTCGGCAGCGCGTATCTCTTGCTGGTCGTCATCCGGCGGCTCACCGGCGAGCTTCCAGCGCCCGATCCGGACGAGCTTCCGCCGGAGGCGACCCCGCTATGATCACGTTTCTCCTCACCTCCCTGCTCGGCGTGATGCTGGTAGGTATTCCGATCATCATTTCGATTGCGCTGATCGGTTTTGTCGGCATGGCGATGCTGCCTGGAGTCGTCATGCCGCTCTTTGCGCAAAAGATGTTCGGCCAGCTCGATTCCTTTACGCTGCTGGCGATGCCCTATTTCATTCTCGCCGGCTCGATCATGACCGCCGGAGGTATCAGCAAGCAGCTTGTCGACTTCGCGCGCGCGCTGGTCGGGCATTTTCGAGCTGGGCTCGCGCATGCCTCTGTCGTGGGCAGCATGGTGATGTCGGGCGTCTCGGGATCGTCCACGGCCGACGCCTCGGCGATCGCGTCTATCCTGATCCCGCCCATGAAGCAATCCGGCTACAAGCCGGGGTTCGCCGCAGCCCTTATTGCGACCGCCGGAACGATGGGGGCGATCATTCCGCCGAGCATGACGATGGTGGTCTACGGTGCCATCGCGCAGGTCTCGATCGGCGGGCTTTTCCTCGGGGGAATCATCCCCGGCATCCTGATCGGTCTGGCGCTGATGACGACCATCAAGCTCTACACCTATCATCCTGCCTATCCCGAACTTCGCCAAGTTACGGCGCGCTTCGACCTGTGCGCGCTATGGCGTTCGGTGAGCTCGGCCTGGTCCGGATTGCTGGCGCCGCTCATCATTGTCGGCGGCATCCTGTCGGGCGTATTCACCGCGACGGAAGCCGGCGCCGTCGCTTGCGTCTATGCGTTCATCGTCGGCTACTTCGTCGAGAAAAAGATCACTCTCCGCAAGGTGCCGGACATCCTCGTCGATGCCGCGATCACCACTTCTATGGTGTCCGGCATCATCGCGGTCTCGGGTCCGATGGGCTGGATCCTCTCATATCTGCAATTCGATGGGATGGTGCTGAGCTATGTCTCGACGCTGTCGTCCAGCCCGACAATGATCCTTTTCATCCTTGCGGGCGTGATGATCGTGCTCGGCACATTCGTCGATTCTCTGATCGTCCTCCTGGTTTTCGCGCCTGTTGCGGTCAGCGTCACCAAAACCTACGGCTTGGATCCTTTTCAGGTCGGCCTCGTCATGGTCATCTGCAACCAGATCGGAGCCGTTTCCCCGCCAACGGCGCCACTCCTGTTCATCACGACGAGCATCGCCAAGACCCCGATTGACCAGACCAACCGGCATGTCTGGACGTTCATGCTGGCAGAAACCCTGGTGCTGGTGCTCGTCATCCTCATTCCAGGTCTTTCGTCTTGGATTCCGAGCTATTTCTTGGGTTAGCAGCCAGCGCCGATCTCTCCGCGAAGAAAGACCGCCAGCGCCGGAAACGATCTTGCCGCTAGCGAGGTGGGCCAGTGAGGCGGGACTATTTCCTCCGACGGACGGTCCCACTCAAGCACGGACGTCGCAGCGTCGTTAACGAAGGCTTGCGCTCCTCCTCCATGTCTCGCAGAATGCGTTGTAAATCGTTTTACGACAGGCGCCGATAAGAGTGCCGCAGCATGCGCGTCCCAGGGAGCCGATAGGCTTCGTGAACAGATCGCATGCAAGACATTGATAAAACGAGGCTCGCTCCGCAATCGCACCGAATGCGGTATGGCGCGCTCAAAGGGAGGACCGGTTTCGGGCGATCCGGAGCCGAGGTTTGATGATCATGCGTGCGGTTCCGACCATCCGCGACGTAGCGCGCCTCGCCGGCGTTTCCCCGGCGACCGTGTCGAACGTTCTCGGGCAGCGCAGACCGGTCGATCCGGTGCTGGTCGAGCGCGTGCGACGCGCTGCCGCCGAGCTTGGCTATAGGGTGCACCGGGCGGCATCTCAACTCCGCAGCGGTCGTGCCAAGGTCGTTGCCGTGCTGGTCCCGAGCCTCGAAAACCCATTCTTCACCTCGCTCATCGCTGCGCTGGAGCGCTGCGCCGAAATCGAGGGCTATGAGATCATCGTAGGCTCATCCGGCGAGCAGGAGG
Organism: uncultured Alphaproteobacteria bacterium; assembly: GCA_963731855.1. Taxonomy (GTDB): domain Bacteria; phylum Pseudomonadota; class Alphaproteobacteria; order Rhizobiales; family Rhodomicrobiaceae; genus R-RK-3. The sequence goes on from CAVSXH010000018.1 coordinate 409,842, forward strand.
AGATCGAGGACAGCCGTTTAGCCGCACTGCTATCCTGGCGTCCCGCCGGCGTGATCATCGTGCCGTGCCGCGATGCCTTCGCCTCCCGCCGCCTTCTCGCCGCCGAACGGGTGCCCTTCGTGGTTGTCGACCGCATAGCGGACGATGCGCTCGACGATTGTGTGGCCATCGACAATGCCGCGGCAGCCGCCTCGGCGGCCAGACACCTGGTCTCGCTCGGTCACCGCAATGTCCTTGTCGCCGCATCCACGCTGGCGCTGACCAACATCCGCGAGCGCTGCGGCGCCATCGCCGAGGTGGTCGGGCCGATGCCGGGAAGCCGGGTCGAAATCCTGGAACTCGGTTCCGCTTTCGACGTCGCGGCGGAGCGCATGGAGGCGCGCATGCGGTCCGGTCCACTGCCGGGCGCAGCCATTGCGGTGTCGAACTATACGACACTGGCGCTCCTGGCTGCCTTCGCCCGTTTCGGCACGCGCGTCCCCGATGACATCTCGCTCGTCGGTTTCGACGACTACGCCTGGATGCAGGCCTACCACCCGCCGATCACCGCCGTCCGCCAGCCCATCGACACAATGGCGGCAGAGGCCTGGCGCTGGCTCGCAGAACGAATCCAGGGCAGCGACGCGCCGCGGCGCCGAATCGAACTCGGCACGGAACTCGAAATCCGTCAGTCTACGAAGGCTGTCGACACCACGTCCGACCGCGAAGCGGCGGCGCACATCCGGAAGCGTGAAAGAGCGCACGGCAATTAACAGGGAGGACTAGCATGACGCATCAATTCAATCGCCGAACGATCCTCAAGCTGGCGGCCGGCGTTCCGGCGGCGATGGCCCTGGGCGGCACCGCGGTGCTCGCGCAAGGCAAGGTCCAAATCGCCACCGTCGTCAAGATCGGCGGCATCCCGTGGTTCAACGCCATGGAGGTCGGCATCAAGAAGGTGGGCGCGGAGCTTGGCGTCGAAGCCTGGCTGATCGGCCCGACCCAGGCCGACGCCGCCCAGCAGGTGCGCGCCGTCGAGGATCTGATCGCGCGCAAGGTCAACGTGATCTGCGTCGTGCCGAACGACGCGACGGCGCTGGAGCCGGTGTTCAAGCGCGCCCAGGAAGCCGGCATCAAGGTGATCACCCACGAGAGCCCGGACCAGAAGTTCAACGACTGGAACATCGAGCTGACCACCGTCCAGGGCTTCGGCGAGAGCCATATGGAAGCGATGGCCAAGGCCATGGGCGGCGAGGGCAAGTACATCGTCTATGTCGGCTCGCTCACCGTGCCCCTGCACAATAAATGGGCCGATGCGGCGATGGCGCTGCAGAAGGCGAAATACCCGAAGATGCAGCTGGTCGACCGACCGCTTCGGCGTCGCCGAGAGCCTCGACGACAGCTACAAGACCGCACTCGACCAGATGCGCGCCAATCCGGACCTGAAGGGCATCCTGGCCTTCGGTTCGCAAGGGCCGATCGGCGCCGCGCGGGCTGTCGATGAACGCGGCAAGGCGGCCTCCATCGCGGTGGTCGGGCCGTTCTCGCCGGGCCAGGGCGCCAAGTTCATCAAGACGCGGCGCCATCCGCGAGGGCTTCATCTGGAACCCGATGCTGGCGGGCGAGACGATCGTCCGTGTCGGCGCGATGCTGGCGGCGGGCGAAGGAGCCGACTGACGGCATGGAATTGGCCGGGCTCGGCAAGGTCTAGGTCGACAAAGGCAACGCGCCAGATCCAGGCCCAGAAGCTGCAGGCGATCAACAAGGAGACGATCGACGAGTTGGTGAAGATCGGTCTCTGATAGCGGCAAAGCCGGACGCCTGAGCTGCCGCGCCCAAGCGTCCGGCGCCATTCCGGAGGCCGTGATCCATGGCGCCGTTCCTGAAACTCACCGACGTCAGCAAGCGCTTCGGCGGCGTCATCGCGCTGACGGGATCGACTGGGACGTGCATCGCCGGCGAAGTTCACTGCCTGGTCGGCGAGAATGGCTGCGGCAAGTCGACCGCTGATCAAGCTCGTCGCCGGGGTGCATCCGCCCGATCCGGGCAGCCATGATCGAGATCGGCGGCACTGTGCGCGAACAGCTCGACCCGGCCGCTCGCCAAGGCGCTCGGGCATCCAGGTCATCTACCAGGACCTGTCCCTGTTCCCCAACCTCTCGGTCGCCGAGAACATCGCGGTGGACGAAAACCTGGGTGGACTCGCCCGGCCGGTCTCGCCGGCTCGGATGCGCCGCATCGCGGCCGAGCAGCTCGACCCGGCTCGGCTTTGCGCTGCCGCTCGAAGCGCCGGTGTCGTCGCTGCCGATCGCCTCGCGCCAGATCGTGGCGATCGCCGCGGGCTCGGCGGCGCAAGCGCGGCTGCTCTTCATGGACGAGCCGACCGCCTCGCTCACCCGCTCCGAGGTCGAAACCGCTGCTCGGCATCGTCGCCCGGCTGAAGGCCGACGGCATCGCGGTGGTGTTCGTCATCCACCGGCTCGACGAGGTGGTCGAGATCGCCGAGCGCGTCACGGTCATGCGCGACGGCCGCAAGGTCGGCACCTGGCCGGCGCGCGAAGTCGACGTCCGCCGCATCGGCGAGCTGATGACCGGGCCTCGCCATCGACACACGCGTCTCGGCGCGCGACCGCTCGGCGCGCGCCGCCCGTGCTGGAGGTCGCAGGGCTGACCCGGCGCGGCGAATACGAGGACGTCTCCTTCGCGCTCCGGCGCGGCGAGATCCTCGGCCTCACCGGCCTTCTCGGCGCCGGCCGCACCGAGCTGGCGCTGTCGCTGTTCGGCATGACCCGCGCCGGATGCCGGCACGATCCGGCTCGACGGACGGCCGATCGAGCTCCAGTCCAACCAGGACGCGATCCGCGCCGGCATCGCCTATGTCCCCGAGGACCGGCTGAACCTCGGCCTCGACATGCGCCAATCGGTCGGCGCCAATCTGGTGCTGGCCGTCGCTCGACCGGCTCGCCAACCGCCTCGGCGTGATCGACCCGCGCGGCACTGACGCGGACGGCTCGCGACTGGGTCGGAGCGGCTGCGCATCAAGATCCCGGGCTCTCGCCGACCCGGTGCAACCAGCTCTCCGGCGGCAACCAGCAGCGCGTCGTGATCGCCAAATGGCTGGCGACCAGCCCGCGGCTGCTCATCCTCGATAGCCCGACGGTCGGCGTCGACATCGGCAACAAGCAGTCGATCTACGAGGATCACGCGCGGCGCTGGCCGACGAGGGCGTCGGCCATCCTGATGATCTCCGACGAGATCCCCGAGGTCTACTACAACTGCCGACCGCGTGCTGCACATGCGCGAGGGCCGGATCGTCGGCGACTACGATCCGCGGCGCGGATCACGGAGCACGCGCTCGAGGAGGCCGTCTATGCCTGACCTGCCGCAAGCGATCGGCACACGGAGATCTGGCTGCGCGCTGGTCATCGTGCTGCTCGCGCGCGCTGCTGGAGCGCTGCTCACGCCCTGGTTCCTGACGCTCTCCGAACGTGGTCGACCTGCTCGAGACCTATTCGGTGACGACCATCCTGGCGCTCGGCGTGTTCGTCGTGCTGGTGGCCGGCGGGATCGACATCTCCTTCGCGGCCACCGCCTCGGTGGCGCAATATGCCGCCGCCTACGCGGCCGCCGAGTGCGGGCTGGCCGGCCGTCGCTGCATCCCGCTCGGGCTTGCTGATCGGCCTGGCGCTCGGGCTGCGCTCAACGCCGCGCTGATCTACTATCTGCGCATCACCTCGATCATCATCACCATCGCCACCATGAGCGTCTACTTCGCGCTGCTGATGTGGTTGACCGGCGGCAAGTCGATCTACGCCCTGCCCGACTGGTGGTCGGACCGCGTCGTCTTCTTCCAGACCGAGGCCGCCGACGGCGTCGCTGATCCGCGATCACCCTGCCGATCGTGGTGGCCGCGCGTGGCCGCCGCTCGCGACCTGGCTCCTGATGACCCGGACTGGCCGCCGGCCGGCAGCTCTACTGCATGGGCGGCAATCCGGAGGCGGCGCGCCGGCTCGGCATCGGCATCGCGCCGATGCATTTCCTGGCCTACGGCTATCTCGGCCTCATGGCGGCGCTCGCCGGCCTGCTCCAGGCGCACCGGGTCGGCGAGAGCGTGCCCAACGCCATGGTCGGCACACGAGCTGAACGTGCTGGCCGCGGCGTCGTGCTCGGCGGCGCGAGCCTGACCGGCGGCATCGGCACCGTGGGCGGCGTGCTGCTCGGGCTGCTGCTGCTGGCCATCCTGCAGAACGGGCTCAACCTGCTCGGCTTGTCGTCCTACTTCTTCCAGATCGTCATCGGCCTCGTGATCCTGGTCTCGACCTCGATCACCGGCCTCGCCAATCGTCCCGGCGACGGCGCGCCGCGGACAAGCGAGGCGGTCCATGGCTGAAGCGACGCCCCCGCGCCCGATCGACCGGAGCCTCAGCGATCTCGTCCGTCTGGCGCACATGCCGCCGCTCGGCGGCAGGGCGGGCGCTTGGCCATGCTTCTGGTGGCATCGTCGCTGTCAACACGCTGCTGCTGCCCGGCCGGTTCGCCACCTTCGGCACGCTGCAGTCGATGATGTTCCAGCTGCCGGAGCTGGGCCTGCTGGCGCTGGCCATGGTGATCCCGCTGATCTCGGGCGGCCTCAACCTCGCGATCATCGCGACGACCAACCAGTGCGCGCTGCTGATGGCCTGGATCATGTAAGGCCCTCGCGCCGGCAGGGGCCGTCGGGCTCGACGGTCGCGCTGGCGATCGTGGCCGCGCTCGCTCGCCGGGCTGGTCCTGTGCGCTCGCGATCGGCCTGGTCACCGGCTTCCTGGTCGCCAATATGGGCGTCCATCCGATCCTGGTGACGCTCGGCACCAAGTCGGTGATCGACGGCGTCTCGATCTGGCTCACGCGCGGCACGGTCGATCGCCGGCCTGCCCGAGCCTTTCCTGGTCATCGGCAACGGGGTCGTCGCCGGCATGCCCGTGCCGTTCCTGGTCCTCATCCTGGCGGCGTGCCTCGTGGCGTTCGTGCTCAGCCGCACGCCGTTCGGCATCGCGGTCTACATGATCGGCTCGAACCTGGAGGCGACGCGCTATTCCGGCATCGACACCAGGCGCGTGCTGATCGGCATCTACACGATGTCGAGCGTGCTCTGCTTCGTCGCGGCCTGCCTGATGCTGGCCCGCTTCAACTCGGCCAGCGCCGGCTATGCCCAGTCCTATCTGCTGGTGACCATCCTCGCCGCCGTGCTGGGCGGCGTCGATCCGTTCGGCGGGTTCGGCCGGATCTCCGGCCTGATGCTGGCGCTGGCCGTGCTGCAGGTGATCTCGTCGGGCTTCAATCTGCTGGGCCTCAGCCAGCATCTGACGCTGGCGATCTGGGGCCTGACCCTCATCGCCGTGATGGGCTTCAAGGCGGTCGTCCCGCCGCTGGCCCGCCGGCTTTTCCGCAGAACCGAAACCTAAGGAATGGATACGCCATGATCCGCTTCGGCATGCATTCGAGCCTTTGGACCGCCAGTTGGACGCGGGAAGCCGCCGAACTCCTCATTCCGGAAGCTGCGAAATACGGTCTGCAGGTCATCGAGATGGCGCTCTTGGCGCCGGAGACAATCGATGTCGATCATTCCGTTGCATTGTTCCGGGCGCATGGTGTCGCGCCGACCGCCTCGCTGTGCCTCGCCATGGAGGACAATGCCGCGCTCTATCCGGAGCGGGCGGAGCACTTCCTGCACCGGGCGCTGGAAACGGCCCACGCGCTCGGCTGCAACTTCCTCGGTGGCGTGACCTTTTCGACGCTGGGCTGGCGTTCGGGTCTTCCCCCAACCGAGCAGGAACTCGGCAATATCGCCAAGGCGCTAAAGCCGATCGCCCGCCGCGCGGCGGAGTTTGGCATGACGATCGGCATCGAACCTTGCAACCGCTATGAGACGCATCTGCTCAACACGGCGGCGCAATCGGTGGCGATGATCGATCGGATCGGCGAGCCCAATGTGACAATCCACCTCGACACCTATCACATGAATATCGAGGAAAAGGGCATAGGCCACGGCATAAGCGAAGCCGGAAGGCATTGCCGTTACATCCATCTCTCCGAATCCGACCGCGGCGTGCCCGGGACAGGTACCATCGATTGGGACGAAACATTCCGCGCCCTGGCGGCGACCGGCTTCGACGGCGATCTCGTCATGGAGAGCTTCGTCACCTTGCCGCCGGAAATCGCCGCCGCTCTGTCGGTCTGGCGGCCGGTTGCGCGCGACCGTTTCGAGGTGCTGGAGCGCGGGGTGCCCTATCTGCAATCGCTGGCCCGGTTGCACGGTTTGGCGGCCGACAGCTGAGCGCTTTGCATTCGGCATTGCGGGCCTTACGAGGAAAATCGCAACGGCATCACTCTCCGTGCACGCTCCGGCGCGAACCAATGACGTCCAATGAGGACGTCACTCTCGGCTGGCGATGACGCTATAAGTCAGCCTGCGGAAATATCCCCAAGGTTTGAGCGATCGCCGTAACGGGGATTGGATGGATTGGAAGGGCTACGGTTCCCGCCTAATTCCGGCTTATAGAGCTCAGCCTTCAGCGAAGTGTGGATATTCCGGTGACACTCGCGGCGAGGCGCGAATTATCCATTGGGCGCGGAGATCTGCAATCGCTCCAAAACGATATCGGCTGTGTGTCCGCGGCGTTTCCCGTCGAATGGAAAGGCTGCGGTCAAGGTCGACGCCACCTGATCAATCAGAGCCTGGTGCAACAGGCACCGGGCTCCGTGCAATCGGGTCTTCACCGTGGCTGGCTGAAGGCCGAGGATTCCGGCCGTTTCCTCGATGCTCATATCTTCCATTTCGCGCATAACGAACACCACCCGGAAAATCTCGGGCAAACCGTCGATGGCGCCCTCGATCAGATAGCGGATCTGGCGTTGGGCTGCGGCGCGCTCGGGGTCGATATCCGCGGACATCAGCGGAAACGGGATGATTTGAGATTTGTCGGAAGACTCCGCATCAAGGATTGCAAGTCCCACTGTTGGCCGCTGTCGGCGCAGGCGGCCGAGCGCTTCGTTGAGGGTGATGCGAGTGAGCCAGGTTGCAAGACTGGCATCGCCGCGAACTGATCTAGGCTGCTAAAAGCGCTGACATAGGCTGCCTGCACCACATCCTCTGCTTCCGCGTCGTCATGCACCATGGAGCGTGCGACGCGGTAGAGCCGCCGGTTGTTGCGCTGCATGATCGCGCGGAAAGCGTGTTCGTCTTTGCCGGGCCAACCGCACGAGCTCGGCATCGCCGATTGTGCCAAGGTCATTGGCGCGCGTAGCATCCCGTCCCGCCATTGATGTGTTCCTTCGGCCGTATCCTACATTGGATGCACCTTCGACAGAAAGGTTCCTGGCCGCCATTCTCGGGGGGATCAGACAGCTCCATCTGGCGACATGGCAGCGCCGTTCTCTAGGTCTGTTGACGCAGCCCACGCTGTCGGCGCAGATCGGAGAGCCTCATCTTAAAGGCTTCAAATGCCGGGCGGAGGGTGTGCCGCGTGGTCTTGATGGGAGCAAGGTTGCCCGTCAATGCGCAGGCGATCACATCCCGCGGGGTCCATCTTTCCTCGGGGCGCCACGAGGTGAGTGACAGCCGCGGATCGCCATACGAAATCAGCCAAACCGGAACTGCCATAAGCTCAAGATGTTTGGCCGCCTCCCAGCGGTGATGGCCGTCGAGGATGATGAGGTGTTCTCGCTCGATGAGGAGGGGTTTGAACCAAAGCCCGGACGCTTCCATCTCAGCCGCGAGTTCACGTGCGTGATCGGGATCATGCTTTTCATGTGGCAGAAAACCGATATACGGCAACAGCGTCACCCCATCGGGTTTAGACCGCGCATGCATCTCACTCATTACGACGCCTCCACATTCCCATCAATTGGGGGGCGTAAACACAGCGCAAACCCAGCAGCACAGCAAGAATATTGTGGAACGATATTTTATTACTACATAATATAGTTACAGTATATATGCTTGCAACGCGTGCTATTTCGTCTATTTTCTTGTGTAATAAGGACAGTGTCTATGAAGTGCAGGGAATGAGGCAGTGAGGATTCCGGCCTCAATGCTACTGACGCTTTGTGCGCGCAAGCAGCGCCCGCGCGATCCCGCTTCGCCAGTCTCAATAGGAGATTTGATGACGACCGCAGGCCAATTTACTTTTCCCAGGGCTTCCGAGCTATTCCTCGATGACGTCTTCGCGCCCTTCGAAGGAATACTGGCTCAGCCCGTATTTGTGAAGATAGAGGCGCTCAATGTGGCTGGGTCCGTCAAGATCAAAACAGCGCTGAACCTGATCAATACGATGGAGGCTCAAGGGCACATCTTCCCGCACAGCAAGATCATTGAAGTCTCGTCCGGGAACCTCGGGGTGGCGCTTAGCATGATCTGCGCGGGCCGCGGCTATGCATTCACCTGCGTAGTGGATCCAAACACGTCGTCCCGCAATATCAAAATCATGGAAGCCCTCGGCGCGCGCATCGTAATGATTTCAAAGCCGGACGAGAATGGAGGATATCTCGGCAGCCGCATCCAATACATCAAACAGCTTCTGGCCGACGATCCGGACTACGTCTGGACCAACCAATACGCCAATCCAGCCAATGCCGACGCCCATAGAAGATGGACGGCCGCGGCCATCGACCATCGCTTCCCTCGGCTCGATTATCTTTTTATCGGCGCAGGAACGACGGGCACGCTCATGGGGTGTGTCAAGCATTTCCGCGCAAATCGCCCCAGCGTGAAGATCATCGCCGTTGATGCAAAGGGGTCCGTGACCTTCGGACACCCACCCGGCAAGCGCCACATTCCGGGCCTCGGCACGAGTCGGCGGCCGGAGATTTTCAACCCGACCGGCCTGCACGCGATGGAGCTCGTGGACGAACGTGACGCCATAGGTATGTGCCGATATCTCGCACGGCACCGTGGTTTTCTCGCGGGCGGCTCGACAGGAACCGTGTTCGCGGCAGTGCTGACGTGGAAACAGCGGATCGCGAAAGACGCCGTCGTGGCCGCGATCTCACCCGATCTCGGGGAGCGCTATCTGGACACGATTTATAATGACGAGTGGGTCCGGGCGCGCTTCGGCCATGTGCCAGCCGCGGGCTTTTCAACGGCCACCGCCGCTTGATCGCCCGGTTTCGTTTGTGGCCTTTCCATCAACCGCCGAAGCGCCCCGTCGCTGATGTCGTGCCTCGGCGTTGACAAGACAGGAGCCCCCGCCTAGACTGGATATCGGAACGTTGTTCCTATTAACGGTACGTTAAGACAATGATGAGCTCGGTCGGAAAAGGCTGCCGATGCTCTTGAATGCAGACCGACTGAGCCGTCTGATGGATTCGGATGGCCTGCAGCTTGTCATTGCCACAACGGCTGAGAATGTAACGTATTCGAGCGGCTTCTGGGCGCTCACACAGTGGCTGCGCAGGGGGCCGCAAACCTATGTGCTCTGGCCGGCGCCGCAGCTCTGCGAGCCGGTGATCATCACCGGAACGTCGATGCTCGATCTCATCGCTGACCAGAAACCCTGGGTGCACCAGGTGCGGCGATACGGTGAATTCGTGGTCGAGCGGGACGAAACCGCCGCACTGGACGGCATTGACCAGCATCAAGCAGAACTCTACGTCCTCCCCGACGAGAGGTCCCCCTTCGCGGCTCTTTGCAACGCAATCCGCGAGGGGGGATTTGGCGCCATGCGGATCGGCGTGGAGGAGCTGGGCCTCGCGCCGGGCTATATGGCCGCGCTGCAGGACGCGTTCCCGAGGGCTCAATTCGTACCCGCCGACGACATGTTTCGCCAATGCCGCGCAGTAAAGACGGAGGCAGAGATCGCTCGCCTGCGACGATCCGCGGAGATCGCCGAGCAATCCATCGCGTCTGCGCTGGAAATCGCGCAGGAGGGCGCGACGGAGCGTGATTTAGCGCTTGCCTTTCACGAGCGCACGGTGCGCGAAGGCGGAGTGCCCGTGCTCGGCTGCATTGGCTTCGGCACACGCAGCGCGATGACAAATGTGCAGCCGTCCGACCGGCCCCTTCGGCCCCGCGACATCATCCGCTTCGATGTCGGCGGTCGCTACGCGCATTACCGGGCGGACGTCGCGCGAATCGCCGCCCTCGGCGAGCCTTCCACCAAGGCGACCGCCTATCACCGCGCCCTTCATGCCGGCGTGAGCCGCGCTTACGAGATTCTGAAGCCGGGCCTTGCCGCCCGCGATCTGTTCGCGGCGGTGGTGGAAACCGTGCGCCGGGAAGGACTGCCCCATTACCAGCGCACCCATGTCGGCCATGGGATCGGCATTGATGGCTACGATGCGCCGAACCTCGCGCCGTCCAGCAGCGAGATCATCGAGGAAGGCATGGTTCTCTGCGTGGAGACGCCTTATTACGAGCTGGGCGCGTGGGGCCTTCAGGTCGAAGATATGCTCGTGGTTCGCGCCGACGGTGTTGAATCTCTCATGCAAACGAACGGGGGCATGGTGATGCTATGAGCGGCGTGACCGGCTATGTCTGCATTCGCTGCGGCCGCGAGACGCCGTTCCGGCTGATGCTGGATTCGCGCGGCTGCCCAGGCTGTAGGCGAGAAGCACCCGCCAATCTTCGCGTCGCCTATGCCGTCAATATCCGCGAGAGCTGGGACTTCGCCGCCACCCGCAACGGGCGGTCCGATCTATGGCGCTATGAGGCTATGCTGCCGGTGGCTGGCCGTGATGCTGTGTCGCTGGGCGAAGGCATGACGCCGCTCCTGACCGCGCCCGCCATGGGCCGGCGGCTTGGCGTTGGCCAGCTCCTGATCAAGGACGAGACCCGCAATCCGACATGGTCATATAAGGACCGCCTCAGCACGGTCGCGATATCGGCGGCTCGGCAGATGGGCGCGAAGGTCGTCGCCACCAGTTCATCGGGCAATGCGGGCGCGTCCCTCGCGGCCTACGCCGCTCGCGCGGGACTGCCCTGCGTGATGGTCACCTACGCCCACAGCGCCGGACCGATGCTCGCGCAGGCCCGCAAATATGGTGCGATGGTTCTGCCGCTCGCGTCGAAATCCGCTCGATGGCCCCTGCTCGAGGACGCCGTCGAACAGCTCGGATGGTTTGTCACCTCCCCATTCCGGGCGCCCGTCGTCGGCAGCCATCCCATTGGCATCGAAGGATATAAGACGCTTGCCTATGAAGTCGCCGAGCAGATGGAGGGCGATGTGCCGGACTGGTGCGTGATGCCGGTCTGCTATGGCGATGCGCTGTTCGGCATGTGGCAGGGATTTCTGGACCTGCACGAGCGCGGCGTCATCTCGCGCCTGCCGAAGATGGCGGCGGCGGAAATCTTCGGCTCGCTGAAAGCGGCGCTCGCAAATAATGGCGATGCGGTCCCGCAGATGGAAGCGGAGTTCGACACGCTGGCTGTTTCCATCGGCGCGTCGCAAGGGGCTTTTCAAGCGCTTCATGTTCTCCGGCAGTCCGGAGGTACGGCAGTGCCCATCGGCAATGATGGACTGATCCGCCTGCAAGAGGAATTCGCGGCCAGCGAGGGCATTTTTGCCGAACTTGCCTCGGTTGCTCCTTTGGCGGCCGTCGCTCGCCTGCGGGCAAGCCGTGTGATCAGGCCGGCGGATACTGTCCTGGCCGTGATTACGGCGAGCGGCCTCAAAGATCTTGACCGGTCCCTGGCAGAAGCGCAGCCGTTGCCAGCCACCGGCGGCTCACTCGAAAACGCACTCAATTATCTGGATGAGCATTATGGTTTCGACAAGAACATTGGCTTCAAACGGAAGACCATGAATTCGCTTGGCTAATGGCGCCTATCATCCGCAATAAGAGTCACGCGTGCGCTTGCTGCTGCGTCACTCACTGATCTATTTTCGATTTTTACCCGCATCAGCTTGGTGACGTTCGATGTCATCAAGCTTTGTGTGAAAAATCGTTCAACCGCGATATTTGATTTAAGAATACTTCACTAATATTTGACATCCATATGCGGAAATAATATTTTGCAGGGATTGGCTTGTAACGCCGTGCCGATAATCGGTTCATCTCGGAACCCCGGAGCTAACGATGCATAGACGCAATTTTCTGTTAGCAGCAGCGTCACTTGGCGCGGGAAGCATGATTCCCGGTGCCTTTCGGGCGTGTAGGCGCACAGACCGCATATCCGAGCGCACCTGTCACTATCTTTGTGCCGTTTGCCGCGGGCGGCGCAAGCGACATTCTCACCCGCGTCGTCGCCGATTATGCGCGGAACCAGCGCAATGTGGCCGTCGGGGTAGAATTTCGTCCCGGCGCCGGAGGCACCATTGCGCCCAGTCATGTCGCAAAGGCCGCGCCAGACGGCGCCTCACTCGGCTTTTACTCGGTGAGCCCGTTCCTCACGGTGCCGCACGTCCAGAGCACTGCCCTATCAGACGCTGACCGATTTCACCTTCATCGCGATTTACGCCTATGTCCCGATCGCCTTTTATGTGCCGACCGAAAGCCCGCTCACCGATTGGGCTGGCGTCGTTAAATTCGCCAAGGACAATCCCGGCAAATTGCGCTGGGGAACGGCCGGTGTACGGGGTATTGCTCATCTGGCCGTGGAAGCCGCCTTCCGCAAGGAGGGCATCAAGGCCACTTTCGTGCCGTTCGGTGGAGGTTCCGAAGCGATCACCGCCCTGCTCGGCAATCATATCGAGGCCGTGGTTTCGTCGGATTACGGTCCTCAGCTCGCCGCCAAGCGGGTTCGGCTGCTGGCGTTCACGGGTACGGAGAAACTCGCCGGCCAGGAGAGCCCTCCCAACCTTCAAGGAATTGAATTATCCGTTGGCCACCGAAGCGCTATACGGCCTGTTCGGTCCGGCCAAACTGCCCAAGGAGGTCGTGACCTATTGGGAAGCGCTCATCAAAGAGATGACCGGCTCGGACGCCTATAAAACCGCCTTGGCGACCGCCAATGCGAGCTCGATCTATCTTTCCAGTGCGGAATTCACGGCGAATGTCACGGAGAATTACAAGAAACTTGGGGAGCAGATCGACGAACTCGGCTTAAAGACCAAGGGATAGCCATGATCGGCCCGCTCGCGCTTGCCTGTTGCGCGCTCCTCGCGCTGTATCTGGGGTGGGGACTTGAAATCTGGTCACTCGGAACACCCGGCAGCGGGCTGCTCCCGAGCATCGCAGCGCTCATCCTCCTGGTCGCGAGCCTTGGCTCCTTCAGTCGCGAGAAGGGCAGCGACGAGGCGCCGGGCAATTTGCCCCGGGCAGCTTGCTATGCGGGCGGACTTGTCGCAATCCCGCCGGCCGTGATGCTTCCTCGGCATGCTGCCTACCCTTGCGCTCTTCACCGCCGTCATTCTCCGGCTGGTGGAAGGGTTTCGCACGTCCACTGTCATCTTGATTACGGCGCGAGCATTTCTGGCAACTGGCTGCTGTTCGGCAAACTGCTCCTAGTCCGCCTTCCCGAGCCGATTTTCTGGTGACGGCATGGACATTCTGCACAATCTTGCCATGGGCTTCCAAATCGTTCTGACGCCCACGAATTTGCTCGTCGCCTTACTGGGATGTCTCGTCGGGACGGCGGTGGGCGTACTCCCCGGTCTCGGCCCGACAGCAACGATCAGCCTTCTTCTCCCTGTCTCCGTCTATCTGGACCGCACCTCCTCCATCATCCTGATGTCCGGCATCTATTACGGCGCGATGTATGGTGGCTCGATTACCTCGATCCTGATCAAGATCCCCGGTGAGGCGGCCAGCGTCATAACCTGCCTCGACGGCTATCAGATGGCGCGCAAAGGCAGGGCCGGGCGCAGCGCTCGGTATCAGCGCATTCGCCAGTTTCGGCGCCGGGATCGTCGCCACGCTGGGGATCGCGCTGGTGGGGCCGCAAGTCGCGGCCACGGCGCTCGCCTTCGGCCCGGTTGAGAAGACGGCGCTGCTCGTGCTCGGCTTTACCCTTATTCTCGGCATTGGGCAGGGCTCGCGAATACAGGATGCTGGCGATGGTGGGCCTCGGACTGCTCCTCGGTACGGTCGGCGTCGATCTGGTGTCGGGCGAGGAGCGGTTCGTCTTCGGCGTGCCGGAATTGCGGGACGGCTTCGGCGTCGCGGTCGTCGCCATGGGGCTGTTCGGCCTTAGCGAAGTGCTCGCCATGGCGGAGGAGAAGGACAACAGGACTTAGATCATCCGCTACGGCACCCGCATGAGAGATCTGCTTCCCAATCGCGAGGAAACCCTGGCGTCGATCGGCCCAGCGGCACGCGGCAGCCTTCTCGGTTTTTTTCTCGGCGTTCTACCAGGAGGCGGCGCACTCATATCCAGTTTTGCGAGTTATATGCTGGAGCAGCGCATTTCCCGCCATCCGGAGCGCTTCGGCCAAGGTGCGCCTGAGGGCGTCGCGGGACCCGAGGCGGCCAACAATGCCGGTGCACAGGCGAGTTTCATTCCGCTGCTGTGCCTGGGCATCCCGGCGAACGCCGTCATTGGCGTCATCATGGGGGCGCTGCTCGTCCAGGGCATCACGCCTGGGCCGCAGCTCATCGTCGAGCATCCGGAGCTGTTCTGGGGCGTCATCGTCAGCATGTTCGTCGGCAATCTCATGCTGATCGTGCTCAATGTGCCTCTCATCGGCTTGTTCGTAGCTTTGCTCCGCGTGCCGCGCGGGATCATGGCGGTGCTGATCGTCTCCTTCTGCGTGATTGGGGCATTCAGCCTGAACAACAGCATGTTCGACGTCGTCGCAATGATCGGTTTCGGCTTGCTCGGCTATGCGCTGCGCAAAGCGAAATTCGACGTCGCCCCCTTGCTTCTTGCCTTCGTGATGGGGCCGCTCTTCGAGCAGAATCTGCGGCAAGGTCTGATCATCGGTTTTGGCAGCCCCGTCGTATTTATCGAGAGCCCGATCAGCCTCGGCTTCCTGATTGCGGCGCTCGTCGTCGTCATCGGCCCGCATGTGCTGAAGTTTTTCGGCCTCGGCCGCCGCCCGGAGATGGACCGGGCTCCAAGCTCGGCCACGGAATAGACGCAGCGCAGCTTGACACAGCGGCGCCAACTCGCAAATATCGGAACACTGTTCCATGGCGTCGGGAGTATCGGATGAACACGAGCCAGTCGCTTGAGCGCGGCCTTAGGGTCCTCGAACTTCTCAACGGTTCCCCAACGGCCCTCGGCGTAAGGGAAATGGCGCGCCGGCTGCAGATCAGCACGACGATCGTGCAGCGCCTCGTGAACACATTCGCCGAATTCAACTATCTGGAGCAGGTCGCGGAGACCCGGCGCTACCGGATCGGCGCGCGCGCGCTTGGCCTCGGAAGCTCGCTGCTGCGGCACGACAAGTTGATCTCCAGCGCCAATGCCGAGCTGCAACGGCTTGCCAATGAACACGGGCTTAGCGGGTTTCTCTGCGGGTTGCGCGGCACGCGCGCCGTCTATCTGCTGGCAGTGCAGAGCAGCGGCCCTATTGCGATCACGGCGATCCCAGGAGAAACTGCCTATCTCCATAGCACCGCCATGGGGAAAGCCATGCTCGCATGGATGAGCGACGACGATGTGGCTCAGCTGCTCGCCAATGAGGAGCTGCCAAAGCTCGCGCCCAAGACGATCGACAGCATCCCCAAACTCATTCAGAACCTTCACGAAGTAAGGCGCCTGGGCTACGCGACGTCCATCGAAGAAAATCTGCCGGGGGTGATCTCCGTAGGCGGGCCAATCCGAAACGCGGATGGCGAGGTGGTCGCCGCCTTGAGCGTGGCGTTCGCGGGAACGCCAGCGCGGAAGCGGATCTGCGGACTCCCGGCGAACGCTGGTTTTGGACGCCATTTCGCGGCTTTCGACGAGGACTGGGCTGCCCCCAATCCTTGCTGCCTTCGCCCGACGGTCATCATCTCGACGCCGCACTGAGCGGCCGCCATTACCGGTACCGCGGCGTTCGACATGATGCAATGATCGCCCCTAACGATAGCAACGCCGCAATCGCGGCCAGCAGCAAGGCCGCGATCGCGCCGCCTCGGCCAAGCGCCGCCGCAAAGGCGACCGGCGTAATTGCGGCGGCGGCGTTTTGCGAAGCGGCGAGCTTGCCTGTCCACATGCCGTATTGGGCGATGCCGAAAATCTGCACGGGAACGGCGGTCCGCGCCACCATCATCAGCCCGTTCGACAGCCCGAGGAGCAGGACGAAGACGGTGGCGATAATGGCGTCGACCCGGGCCGAGGCCGCGAGCGGCAGTAGCATGACGGTCATGCGACCGGCAGGAGCAGCCGCGCCTCAAGCGCAAAGCTGGTGGGCAGCCAGTGCCTTCCCGCCATGAACTGCACCGCTCGTGCCGCAAGTTGAGCGAGGCCGACAAGGCTGGCCAGTGAGACCGCCATCAGGTCCGCAAAGCCGGCCATCCGCAGAAGGCCGACCAGATGAACCGAAAAGCCTGCCGTGACAAAGACATTCAGACCGAGCGCAAAGGACAGGATCGGGAAGGCTGCATGCTGGCGCGGCCACGCCCAGCCGTCGTTGGCGGTCTCCGCGACGAATGAGCGGCTTGCGCGCGGCGCCCTGTCCCGTCTCAGCACCGCGAGATGAAGAGGCAGGCAGACGGCGAGATGGAGGAGCGGCGAGAAAAAAACAGGCGCCACGCCAGCCGAAAGCGCTGTTCAGTATGTGAACTGCCGGCAGTGAGAGCGTTCCTGCAAGCCCGGTCGCGAACATGAGGGCGGTAACGCCGCGCAATGTCGCCGACCCCGCCGCCTGAGCGACGGCCGCGCATGCCGCATTGGTCAGCGCCGACGCGCAGGTCACGCCGAGCATGCACCAGGCTGCAAATAGCTCGCCGGGCCCTTCGCATGCGCGAGCCATGCAAGACCGATCGCCGCCGCCAGCGACCCCGCGCCCATGACCCACCGCGCACCGCATCGATCGATCAACCTGCCTGCGATGGGAGCGGCCAGCGCGCCGACAAGATACATCGCCGCCACGCCACCAAAGGCCAGTTCGGGCGACATTCCAAGGTCGGCCTGCATGAACGCGTCAGCACGGCCGGCATGAAGAGCAGCGAGCCCCATCCGATAATCTGCGTGACGCTCAATGCCACGACGGCCAGAAGGGCGGGCCGCCCCATGGCGTTTGGCGTCGCGGCGGGTGAGCGCCTTCCGCGAAACCATCGCGCCCAGATGGTGGAACAGAAACCACGATAAGCCCCATTCACACGCTGCGCCAGGAGACGGCAGTACCGGGGCAGGCTGAATGGCTGGTGCGGCAAATTCCAAGCTCCCGCAGTGCCCGGGCCGCGCCTTGCATGGACCAGTAGAAATCGCACTTTTCCGGATTGAAGATACAGCGCGACGCCGCTTCCGCCATGGGAGACGCTGAGACCGCATGCGCCGAAACTACCGCGATATTCAGCAAGACATCGAACGTCGGCTTAGGCAGACGGCGCTGATGGATGCGCGCGCTCGCCGTCGCCACCTGGCCGAGGAGCGAAGCGTCGGATCGCGGACGGCGCGCCTCAACAGACTGCGCAGCATGCCGAAGTTCTTGATCTCCAGCGCGTCATAGCGCGGCGTCGGGAATGACCGAGGCGGCCACCGGATGAGGCGGGGACGTTGGAACCTGAGAACGGCGAGCGCCGGAAATTGGCATCGCCAAGCACATCGAGGACGGTTCCATCCTCGGCGGCGAGCACGACAGGGCTGGGAACGGCCCTGCCTGCAAGAGCCGCCTTCTCGCCGGCAGATCGACCTTTGCGTGACGCATACGGCCTTCCGCGTCCGCAAATGTTCCCCGCAACACTTCACATGGGAAAATGCAGTCGATACGTCCTGGATTTCTCCCGGCCGCAAAGCGCGATTTATTGTCTAGACATCGCCTGATAACCACTCACGATAAGTGAGCAGAAAATGTAAATGCCACAATTCTGCAGTAAAGAATATATTCGATGAAATTTATATTGATTATATTAGACCGAAGCTGGAAAAGGCTGCTCCGCGAAATTCACTGCCGTTTGGCCAGGCTGGATGGCGCAGGATGCCAAATTCGAGTTCTGCTCTCTCGTTAGCAAGTTTTATTGCCCGCAATATCTTGCCGATAATTGTGGGCCAATAACAATATCTAGGCAGCAAAAGAATTTACACAGAGCATTTCTGAACACGTCTCAATGAGGGTAATATAAGGAGAATTCCTCCCTTCGGGTCATGAGGTGGAAAACTCATGACGAAACGACAGTTCGCAAGACTGCGCTTAGGTGAGTGCGGGCCCAACGTGTCTCGCCTATGTCTCAGTGCAAGGATGTTCGGCAACGGAACGGAAGAGCACGAAGCGGCCGAAATGATCGCTCGTTTCGGCCAGGCGGGAGGCAATTTTGTCAAAGCCACCGGCAGCGAGTGCGGAAGGAGCGGCAGAGCGGATCATTGGGCGTGCGGTTCGACAGGACCGCGATCGATGGGTCATCGCAGTCACGGCTGGCAGTCCCGCGATTGAAGGGGGCTCAGCTCATGGGTTGCAACGGACGGTGGACAGGAGCTGCGACCTGCTTGGGGTCCAAAAAATCGATCTGCTTTATCTTTCGTTCGACGATGGTATGGCCCGGCTTGAAGAGACGGTCGAAACGTTCGGCGAAATGATCGAAGCAGGCACGATCGGTAACTGGGGTTTTTCCAATCTTCGAGCCTGGAGAATCGCCGAACTGGTTCGCATCGCCGATTGCCTTGACGTCCCACGCCCTATCGCAGCGCAATCCTATTACCACGCTCTCTATCGATTGATGGAAATGGATTACTTGCCCGCATGCGCGCATTTCGGTATTGGCGTCGTGGCCTATGCGCCGTTAGCTAGAGGGATCCTCTCGGACGAATTCTCGAGCGGATTCAGCTTCGTCCTATGTCGGACCTCAAGATCCGATCGTCATGGAAACGGCGCTTAGGCCGGCCGCGGTCGATGCCGTCCGCGCGATTGCCCGCCATTTGCAGCCCTCGGGCCGGCACATGACGGGATTCGCCTTGCAATGGGTTCTGGCAAATCAGCTCGTCTCCAGCGTGGAGATCCGGCCTACGTCCCTCGCGCAGCTCGACAGCTACCTGAGTGCGATGGAGACCTCGTATACCCTAAACGACGAGGCATTCATGAATGAGCTCGTACCGTCCGGCAATTTTTTCGGCACCACATTTCCGAATCTGAAATCAGCCCATGATGGCAGGGTGGTTGGCTGAGACGCTGATTTCACGCATCCCAGGAAATGCAAGTCGATTGTCGCGTACGCCAACAAAACGCGCTTGCCAGTTCCCGAAGGCATTGTTCGTATTATTTAATTAGCAGCGTCAGACTGATGAAAAAGTGGTAAATTTTATCCCTTTATTTGTCTGTTACATCTTTGAAACGCAGAAGTCGGTATCGATATGTAACAGATCAATTAAGATTTTTGTTTCTACGCATTACATGCTTCGTTGGCCCCAGACTCTATGGAAGGCGTTATTTCAAATTATCTTGACCGAGTAGGTTTCCTCATTTTATAAAGAATCCTTTGGCCTGGCCCATCCAGTATCTAAGGCTGCGAGCAACGGCGACCGCTCGGATCTGGTTTTCCGGTGAGCTAAAGAATGAGCCCTGTGGATCACGCCCGACAGGACGATTTGCTGTCTGATGATGTGTACCGACGTCTCAAGAACTATATTCTCTGTGATGTAATCCGCCCGGCAGACCGTCTGCAGATCGGGCAGTTGTCTCGGCATTTCGGCACGAGCATTACGCCTATCCGAGAAGCGTTAATCAGGCTCGCAGCCGAACACATCATCGACCCCAAGCCCGGCCGAGGCTTTTTCTACAAGGAGTTTATCCCAAGCGAGCAGAATAAGCTGCACGAACTCCTATTTTGTCTTCTGAAATACGCGGTCGAAAGCCGGGGCCGGAAGCCGTTTCGGTTTCTTCCAGAGGTGACAAAGCTTGCAGAGATCGATTACGGCCAGGGAGATCCGGTTGCTGCAGGCCTACTCGCGGCGGCTGTTGCGCGCGAAAAGCTCTATGAGCAACTTGTTGCGCCCCTCGGTAATGAGCATTTTACTGAGCTTGCGGGCAATCTCTGCGAAAGAACCCGCATCAGTCGTATTCTCTGGCTCGAACATCGCGCCGACAGCACCGTTGCCGAAGAGGAGCTCGATGACTGGATCAAGCTCTTCCAGACAGGCGAAAACGAAGAAGCACTGGCCAGGCTGCATAAACTGTTCCGGGCGAAAACTCATAAGATGCACGCGCTGGCTAACACCAGACAGCACAGAATCTACGAGGCCTACCCTCTGCTCCGACCGGGCTCTGGGCGCTGATCCAGCGATGGCAAGGCCAACCTCGTTCTGATTCCATCAGAAGGGATCAGGCTCTAGATTAGCGGAGTGTAACATGGCTTGCGCTTCGTTTTCCAGTTCCGACCTGGCCAAGCCAAACTCCCGCCAGGATCACGCAGCAACAGCGTAGACCATACCCGCAGGCACCCCCATGATCAGCCCAGCCAACTGCTGATCCTCCAATGGAGCGAGCCCCCATTCGGCGGCGGTTTGGCTCTGCAGCGGATAGATCAGCCGCCAAGAAAAGGCGCGGGTCGGTTAGCCGGCTCCAAGCGGCGGTGTGGCCGACGTTACCTACGCTGCTGCGCCAGTCCGCCGGCAAAGCCCACAGCATAGGCCGGCCGGTCCGCTGACCGCGATGAGCGGTGCCGCCACCGCCATTAGGATCTCATGATTGATCATATGGGCCGCGAAAAGCGTTCCCCCCGCCAATGGAGAGGGGCGACGATGTCCTGCTTGGGCGAAAGCGGGGCTGGCATCAGCAGGAGAAGTAATGCTAGGGTTCTCATGTCTCGCATCCATGAAGTATATGAGCCCGCCGAGCCTTGTGTCGCAACGACCAGTGCAAAACAGCACCGCGTTCAGCGCGTTGATCCCGGCGAGGGAAAACGCGGAGGCTGCGCGCGTTGCCCCGGAATTCGAGGCGTTTTCGGCCACGCCACTTGACACTAAACCAACTGACACGAATCGGTATTCGGGTTATGTTCGGCCCGTGGAAGCCGCCTAGGGCGGCTTTTCGCTGAAACGCGCTTTGCGGCAGCGAGTGGAGCAACAAGGTCACCTTGCCCCACACGTGGCGTCATTTCGGCTGCCGAGCAAATAGGCAGTTGCATGACTTGCCAACTCATTGGGGTAGGCGTGGCTTTTTGCAAGCCATCAAGCATGATCCACAAAAGTGGACACCGGATTTGCGGGAAGATCATGCTTCAAGAGAAAGATCGAGTCTGATCCGGTGCCATCGGTACGATCAGACTCGGTGAGTTCGTCAAGCAAAGCGGTTCTCGATATCGGGTTCCAACTGTGGAGGGTGCAGATGTCTGTGCGTGAAATTATCGCCGATTTGAGGCAAATTTTACCGACCATCTTGCTGGTCGTCCTTGTGCTTGTGGGCGCAGCAGCGGCCATTTATTTGCTGCCTAACCGCACCGCCGCCGTCATCCTCGGCGTGCTGGCGGCCGCTGCGCTCTCCACCTATGTGCTTCGCGGCCTGGAGCGGGCCACGCAGGTCGCCATCACCTGGCTGACGATCGGCGTCGTGGCGGACGCGGCCTATGCCAAGCTGAACGACCAGGCGCCCGTGACTATCGTCGGTGCGCTGGTGAAGGTGGTGGAGGGCGCCGTCAAGCTCATCGACGTCCTCATCCGCAGCGTCGGCATTGGGGGGCCGAATGTTCGCGGCCAAATGGCTGCGGTGACCCCCGACTTCGTCTGGGCCCTTGTCCTGACGACGACGCTGCTGATGGTGATTGGCCTGATGGGCAGCCAGCGCAATTTGAATTCCAGCGCAAGACCCGACATTCGGCGCGCGGCTTAACGGGTGGTGCAGTCCGGCGACGAATGCGCGTTCGCGCCGGACACACACCGCGCTGTCTTACTTCCACAGCTTCTCCAAGGCTTCCAATACCTCAGTTTCAGCACGGGTTAGCACCAGGCTCGCTTCGGGAAAAGAATGGTCGTTTGCATTCGTGCGTCCTCTAACAAACACTTTTCGGATGGCGGTTTGGACAGCCGCGTGTGTGGGACGGTGCGGTGCCAAAGCTCGGCCGATAAGAAAAGAAAGCAGCGCAGCTATCGCTATGAGGCCGATCCACGGCGGGCTTCCCCGTCTCTTGATTCTTGGATTTGACAATCTGTGACCGGTTCTGCTTCGTTTGGCGCGGCACGTCGTATTATGGTCGTTTCTGAAGTGCTATCGGCTTGCGCGCTGGCGCTGAGTGAAGCGAACCCAGGTGCCATCACATCATTGCCGCCAGGGTTACCGCCGAAAGTGACGAGAGTATCGAATGCAGGGGACAGGATCGTCGAGCACCGGCCCGAGCAATGCCAATTGCGCAATTGGAGCTGATGGAGGCGGCTGTCGTGGTGGGTTTGCGCTTCGAATGCGTCGGATGGCGCAAGGCCATGTCGGCCGCGCCGGATCCGGCCTTAACACCCGCATCATCCCGCCCCGCGATGTTATCACTTTCGCACAATTATGCGTGGCAGCACTGTCCCGCGCAAGTTATAGCGCCCAGCCGATGTTCGGCAACGTAATTGCCCCGTAAGGAACAATAGGAGCTGCTGCAGCCCGGCGGTCTGTCAGAGTTCCGGATCGCTCATCCCCGAGCCTCACCGGATTGTCGATCACCCGAAGATGAGGATGCGGCCGGCGACGAGCGCCTTGGGCCCAATCAACGCGTAGCACTTGCGCGACCCTGGCGAGGAGTATTGTCGCAGACGATGGCGCGCGGCATCATACGCCCAGCATCAGCGCCGCATTCTGCACAGCGGCTCCTGACGCGCCTTTGCCCAGATTGTCGAGCCGCGCCACCAGCACCGCATGGCGATGGGGTTCGTTCGCGTAGACGCGCAGCTCAAGCGTGTTCGTGCCGTTGAGCGCTTCAGCTTCGATGCGGTCCTTGCGCGGCTCGCCGAAGGGCGAGGCGATCACCTTCACCCAGTCGCTGCCCCGGTAATGGTTGGCGAGCGCGGCTTCGAGGTCGGCGCCAGTCGGCTTGCCCGGCAGCGTACCGAGGTGCAGCGGCACGCTGACCAGCATGCCCTGGCGGAAATTGCCAACCGAGGGCACGAAGATCGGGCGCGTCTTGAGACCCGAATAGACCTGCGTCTCAGGCAGGTGCTTGTGGTTCAGCTTCAGTCCGTAGAGATCGAAGCTTGCGCCCTGCCCGCTCTCATATTGCTCGATCAACGCCTTGCCGCCGCCCGAATAGCCGCTGACGGCGTTGATCGAGATCGCATGGTCCACGGGAATGAGGCGGGCATTGACGAGCGGGCGGATCAGTGCAATTGCGCCGCTTGGATAACAGCCGGGATTAGAGACACGAGGCGCCTTGGCGATCAGCGCCGGCTGGTCGGGTCCGAGTTCGGGAAAGCCATAGACCCAGCCATCTGCGACACGATGCGCGCTGGATGCGTCCAGCAGCTTTGGCGCCGCGTCCCCCAGATCGGCTGCAAGCGTGGCGGCTTCCTTTGCCGCATCATCTGGCAGGCACAGAATTGCGAGATCGACCGACGCCATCATGTCGCGACGGGCGGAGGCGTCCTTGCGGTGAGCGTCGGCGATCGACTTCAGCTCATATTGCGGCAGGTCATGCAGGCGCTGGCGGATTTCGAGGCCCGTCGTACCGTGTTCGCCGTCGATGAATATGGTGGGTTTCGCCATGGCCTCACTCGCGCAAACGAAAGGGCGTCCGCTACCGGACGCCCTTCGGAAATAACAGAAGAAAACGTCCTAGCGCTTCGAGAACTGGAAGCTGCGGCGCGCCTTTGCCTTGCCGAACTTCTTGCGTTCCACAACGCGGCTGTCGCGCGTGAGGAATCCGGCCTTCTTCAAGGTCGGCCGCAGGTCTGGCTCGTAAAGGGTTAGTGCCCGCGAAAGCCCGTGACGCACCGCGCCGGCCTGGCCGGAGAGCCCGCCGCCCGTCACCGTGCAGATGACATCATATTGGCTGGTGCGGTTGACCAGCACGAGCGGTTGCTTGAGGATCATGCGCAGCACAGGGCGCGCGAAATAGGTCTCGTGCTCCTTGCCGTTGACGATGATCTTGCCGGGGCCTGGCTTCACCCAGACGCGAGCGATGGCGTTCTTGCGCTTTCCGGTGGCGTAGGCGCGGCCATGTTCGTCAAGCTTCTGCACATAAACGGGCGCTGCCTGCGTCTTGGGGGCGTCGCTCGCGCCCAGATCGGCAAGAGACTTCAGGTCGGTAGTGGCCATTACTCATCCCTTCCGGTGTTTTTTGGGTTCAGCGCGGCAATATCCAGCTTCTCCGGCTGCTGCGCTTCATGGGGATGCTCGGCTCCGGCATAAAGCTTCAGATTTTTCATCTGCCGGCGTGAGAGCGGCCCGCCGGGCAACATGCGCTGTACGGCTTTTTCCAACACCCGCTCAGGGAACCGGCCGTCCAGGATCTTATCTGCTGTCCGGGTCTTGATGCCGCCGGGATAGCCGGTGTGCCAGTGATATTCCTTATCAGTGCGCTTCTTGCCCGTCAGCTTGACGTGCTTGGCGTTCACGACGATGACATTGTCGCCCATGTCCATATGCGGTGTGAATGTTGGTTTGTGCTTGCCGCGCAACCGCATGGCGATGATCGACGCAAGCCGGCCGACCACAAGGCCTTCCGCATCGATCAGCACCCATTTTTTGACGATGTCGGAGGGTTTTGCCGAAAAGGTTTTCATTTTTTCAATCCATCGCCGCTTGCGATCGCCTTGGCAACGATCCGCGCCGGCTGCGTAATTGTCGGGGTAAGCGCGGCGGCACGTGCGAGCAGCCAAGCTGGAAGATTTCTAGCGCAGAGCCTGACGCTCGTCAAGCGCATGCATTTATAAAAGATCGTTGAGAATCAGTACATTAATGAATGTGGTAATATAATACCGTATTCGGCGACCATCAGATCGCGCCCTACCCACACGCCGCCATGCGCTACCCCGCGAGTGTTAGAATCCGCGGTAGGCCAGAACGGCAACCGCCGCGGCGGCGAGGATTGCCCCCCAGTATCGCACGGGGATGAAGAACAACGCATCGTCGCCGCCAATCGTCATTTCCTGCCCCGTCGTCTTATCGATCACGGTGCGGCTCCCTTTGCCACGAAGATAACTCCCCAAAAACCAGGAAAGGATCCCAGCGGCCAGGAGCGCAGCGGCAAGCGGCCAGCCATGCGCTTGATAGTAATTCTGATCCGCGAAGTAGCTCTCGCTCAGATACTCCGCTCCAAGCGCGGCTATAAACACTGCGACTGCGACCAGATAGCCTTTTCCATTCCATATGACCATGACGTCCCCCACTGCCTATCCATCGGAATACGTATTTAAATGACGGCACTTCCGTGGCAAGCGTTGAACCGCCGGGAACTCGACCCTGCTTTCGCGCATTCAATTACACGCACAGTGAATTGCCCAGGATGCTAACCTTGTCCCAAAACTTGCACCCGCTGATCGGTTATCGCTTTCTCATCGTCGAAGATGAGATACTGCAGGCGCAACGCGTCGGCGATATGGTGGCCGATATGGGTGGAACGGTGGCGAAGATCGTCTATGGCTTCGAGCAGGCCAGAGCGGCGATTTCTGATACCGCTTTCGACTGCGCCATCCTGGATATCAACCTGAGTGGAACATTGTCGTTTCGGCTGGCCGAGTCGCTGAAACAGCAGAATATCCCATTTATCTTCTGCACCGCCTATGCAGAGGCAGCCGATGTCTATCCCGATGCCTCGGATACGCCGCGCGTTGATAAGCCAGTGCGGCCGACTGACTTGCGGGACGCCCTCTTATTGGTGTTGCACAGGCGATAAGCGTGTCGTCTTTTGGCGAGCGAAGGGTGATGTGCCCTGGCTCACCCGCTATTGCGTAATCCTGCCGCCACGCCATTGATCGTGAGATGGATGCCCCGCACCACACGGTCATCGGCATCCCCAGCCCGATGGCGTTTCAAGAGTTCGACCTGAAGGTGATTGAGAGGATCGAGATAGGGAAAGCGGTGGCGAATAGACCGCGCCAACAGCGGATTGCTGTCGAGTAGCGCGCTCTGGCCTGTGACCGCCAGAAGCATGTCGATCGACGCTTGCCACTCGCGGCGCAGACGCGGGAAAATCGCGTCGCGCAGCGCTTTATCTTCGACCAGTTCGGCATAGCGCGAGGCGATGGCGATGTCGCTTTTTGCCAGCACCATGTCGAGGTTCGAAAGCAGCGCACGGAAAAACGGCCATTGCTGCGCCATTTCACGCAGCAGTTCCATGCCCGCTTCGCCGCGCTCGGCCTTGAACGCCTCGACCGCCGAGCCGAACCCATACCAGCCCGGCAGCATCAGGCGGCACTGCGCCCAACCAAACACCCAGGGAATGGCCCGCAAATCCTCGATCCGCCGCGAATTGGTACGCGAGGCAGGGCGGCTGCCGATATTCAGACCCGATATTTCGGCGATGACGGTGGAATCCCAAAAATAGCGTTCAAAACCCTCCGTCTCGTAGACGAGACCACGATATGCCCGGAAGGCGTGGGCGGAAAGCGCGTCCATGGCAGCTAGATAGTCCGGGCGTGGCGCCGGCTTGCCGGTGTGAAGCAGGGTCGCTTCAAGGGTAGCGGCGACCAGGGTCTCCAGATTGCGCCTGCCTAGCTCCGGGTTCATGTATTTCGCCGCGATCACCTCGCCTTGCTCGGTGATGCGGATCGTACCCTGCACGGCCCCCGCCGGCTGCGCCAGGATAGCTTGGTAGCTTGGCCCCCCTCCCCGTCCCACCGAGCCACCCCGGCCGTGGAAGAGCCTGAGCCGCACATTGTGACGGCGGAACACCTCCACCAGCTCGATTTCCGCTTTGTAAAGTTCCCATCCGGAAGTGAGATAACCGCCGTCCTTATTGCTGTCGGAATAACCGAGCATGACCTCGTGCAGGCCGTCGCGGCTCTTCAGCAGGCGTGTATAGGCAGGCAGCGCAAACAGTGCGTCCATGATGCGGCCGGCGGCCTGCAGATCGGCGATCGTCTCGAACAGCGGCACGATATTGAGCGCCAGCGACCCCTCATCCGGCCGCATCAAGCCCACCTCCTTCAGCAGCAGAGCGACTTCCAGAATGTCGGAGACCGCGTCCGCCTTGGAGATGACGTAGTTGGGCACGGATGCCGGACCGTAGCGGCGGTGCGCTTCCGATGCCTCGCGCAGGATGGTGAGTTCCGAGGCGGTCTCGTCCGAATAGTCGAGATAGGGCGAGGCAAGCAGACGCGGCGCGCTGATTTCCTCTAGCAGCAGGGAAATCCGCGCCGGCTCGTCGAGCCCCGCATAAGACGTGCCGGGACGCGCTTTCTCCAGGAGTTCGGCGACCACGCGCTCGTGCACGTCCGAGTTCTGCCGCATATCGAGCCCGGCGAGATGGAAGCCAAACACACCGACCGCGCGCCGCAGCCGCCTCAGACGTCCACGGGCAAGGACCGCCGAACCATTCGCTTCGAGCGATCGCTGCAGGAGGGTCAGATCGCCGCGGAAGGCAGCCGCCCCATAGTAGGCAGGAGCGTCCACCGTCCGGCGCAGCAAGTCCGTATGGCCAAGATGGCGGCAGGTCGAGGAAAGGCGCGCATAGAGGCCCGAGATTGCGCGGCGATAGGGTTCGTCATGGCGATGTGGGGAATCGTCCGGCGATTTCTCCGCCAGTGCGGTCACCTCGTCCGATACGCTGACCAGCCGTGTGTGGAGCGACAGCTCGGCGCCCAACGCGTGCAACTCTTCGAGATAGAATGCCATCACCCGCTCGCTCTGGCCACGCAGCGCGCGGCGCAGCGCCTCCGCGGTGACGAACGGGTTCCCGTCGCGATCGCCGCCGATCCAGCTCCCCATTCGGAAGAAGGACGGCAGCTCCACATTCTTCCATGACGCATCGGCTGCAGCGAGCGCGTCCTCGATCTCGCAATACAGGCGCGGCAGCTCGCTCAGAAAAGTATAATCGTAATAGGACAGGCCGTTCGCGACCTCGTCCATGACCTTCAGGCGGGTGTCCCGAACGATCCGGGTCTGCCAGAGTGTCAAAACCGCTCGGCGCAGCTTTTCCTCGCAGTCGGCCTGTTCCTCCGGGGTAAGGCGCGTGCGGTCGCGAAAAGCGAGAAGCTCGGCGATCTCACGCTCGCGATCGAGGGTGCTCTTGCGCCGCACCTCCGTAGGGTGCGCGGTCAACACCGGGCAGATGAATGCCTGGGCGAAGAAGGCCTGCAGATCGCCGCGCGCAAGGCCGGCCTCGCTGAATTTTCCGCAGCACCGCGGCAATTGTGCCATCGCGCGGCGCCGACCCTGCGACCGCATGGGCCCGCGTGCGGCGTATGTGGTGCTGATCCTCCGCAATGTTGGCCAAGTGCGAGAAATAGCTGAAGGCGCGGATGATCTGAATGGCCGGCAGACGCGACAGGCTGGTCAGGATCACGTCCAGTTCGGAGCGCGCGCCCTCATCCTCGTCGCGGTGGAAGCGAATCGCGGTCTGGCGGATACGCTCGACAAGTTCGAAGACCGCTTCGCCCTCCTGAGCCCGCACAGTGTCGCCCAGCACACGCCCGAGCAAGCGAATGTCATCCCGCAACGGCACGTCTTTGTCGCCGCGGTCATCCCGGATCGGGGGACCCGCCGGCAAACTCTGCTCCGATGTTTGATTTGGCTCGCCGGACTGAGCCTCTGCATTCTCCGCGCGCTGTTCGCGCCCGGACATATCGGTCGCCGGATCAGGGGACGAACTGGAATTCATTGAACTTTGTATCCAGGGCTCTAGGCGGTCATCTCGCAGTTGCGGGCATTGTGCCCGACTTAGCGCCCGCTAGGAAGGGTGAGTGCGGCGGGCCAACCCTGAGGGGACGGACGATGCGCGTTCCGCAGCAAGTGGCGCCCACACTTCTGCCCCCACCTCCGGCGATGCATTTTGCATGAGCTTTCGCTATCCGGGCGGGATTGCGCCCGACACCTTCTGCGTCAACGTGTTGGACAATGTGCCGATGCCGTCGATGGAGATTTCGACCGTATTCTCGGGCTTCGACATCGTGCCGACGCCGACTGAGGTGCCGCAGGCAATAATGTCTCCAGGCATCAAGGTCACGTCCTGCGATAGCAGGCTGACGAGGCTGGCCGGCGGAAAGAACATGTCGTTCACCGGATAGTTCTGCCGCTCCACGCCGTTCAAAACCGTGCGAACGCTCAGCGTCATCGGGTCGAGGCCGGTAGCGATCACGGGACCGAAAGCCCCGAATGTGTCGAAGCTCTTTGAGCGCGTCCATTGCGCAAAGCTTGGATCCTTATTGAGCAAATCGATCGCGGTTACGTCGTTGACGCAGGTGTAGCCGAAAATACAGCCGGCCGCCTCGTCTTCGGAAATGCAGGTGCACCGCTTGCCGATGACGATGCCAAGCTCACCCTCATAGACGATCTTGCCAGCGTAGGAGGCCGGCCTCTCGATCGCCTCTCCCTGGGCCAGAAATGCATTGGACGCTTTGAGAAACCACAAGGGCTCCGGCGGTTTCGACAGGTTCTGTTTTGCCGCATTGGCGGCGAAGTTGTTCCAGAGACAGATCATCTTGCCCGGAACGCATGGCGTGAGGATTTTCACCACCGCAAGGTCAAGCTTGTTCCCCGACGGCTCGGGCGTCTCGAACATGGTGCCATCATGCACCTCGATCGTGGCCCCATCGAGCGTGCCGAAGCCAGTGCGACCGCCGTGTTCGAAACGAATCCATTGCGTCATCGGGGTGTCTTTCGCATGCTTGTGCCCCTTGTGCGTGACAACATTCCATGCGCCCGCACCCATTGTTTTATCATTGATGGCTTAGGATCGCATAGGCGCGACAATGTCATTTGGGTGGCTTCGGGGCAGTAAGGCTGACACCAGCCGCGGCAGGCATAATCGACATGCGCAGCAGCCGGAAGTGTGCCTGCTGGGTTCGGTTTTCCTGAGCGCGGCGACCCATGCCGATAACGCCGATACTCCCGGTCACTCTCGATGCGCTGCGAGCCATTGCGCTCGGCGATGGCTTTCGCGAGGGCCGCATCCTGGAGGCCAGGGTGACGGCAGTGCTGTCGAATACGCTGGCGCGCATCGAAATCGACGGTCAGCCTCTCCTGGTGACGATGACCAAGCCGCTGCCAGTCGGTGTGGCGCTGACGCTGAAGGTCGAGCGCGATGCCGGGCAATTGAAGCTGATTGCCCAAGGGCCGGCCAGAGATATGCCCGAGGCGCCGCTCCGCATCGACACTCCCACACCCCCGCGGACCACTGGCATTCCTGCGGACCCCGTAAAGGCAGCACTCGCCAAAATACAAACCATGACCGTCGAATCGATGCTGGATGACAATCCGGCCGCCGAGGTCGCGCTGCACAAAGTCTGGCGTCGAAGGTTGGCGCTCAAGCCGTGCCGCCACCGCATATTGCGCCCCGCCTACCCGTCCAGAACGATAGCGCGGCTCCCGCAACGCTCGGCGCATCCAGCGAGAACACGCCCGACCCCGACGACCGCAGCGCGGTTCGGATTGAAGCGCCCGAGTTTCGTCAGGTTCACGTCTCGTCCGATGCGCTGAGCGGGCAGGGTCGGACCGAGCGGGCCCCCATCGTCACCGTTGAAATCCCGATCTTCCTGCCCGGAAATGATGCACCGCTGCGCCTGTATGTGACGGAACACGAAGAGGCCGCCGAGCATGATGATGAAGAACCGCGTTCGCCTTACTGGACTGTGCGCTTTGCGGCCGAAGCCGGAGGCCTCGGGATGGTCCATGCCGCGATTTCGCTGATCGACGGCCATATCGGCGTGCAGCTTCGGGCGGAGCGCGGGGAGACGGCGGACCAGTTCAAACAGAATGCAGCTCAATTGCGGGATGCGCTCCATGCAGCCGATCTCAAGCTGGATGCAGTGAGCATCACCCAGGGCGGACCACTGGGAGAGGGTGAGGAGGCGATCCGATGAAGGAGGGGAAGGATAAGAGTGGCCCACTTCGCATTGCCGTCGCCCTGCACTATGAACACGGCAAGGACGCCGCCCCGCGGGTGACCGCGAAAGGCCAAGGCGCGGTGGCCGAGACGATCATCGAAACGGCTCGCGAGCATGGCGTCGCGGTAGAGTCCAACACTCTGCTAGCGGAGGCGCTGTCCCGCGTGGAACTCGACCAGCATATTCCACCCGAACTCTATCGAGCGGTTGCCGAAGTTATCGGATTTGTGCTGCGGCTTTCCCGTCCGGCGCGATCGTCTGGCACCTAGGCTTCACCGAGGTGCGTGTCGATCCCGGCGAGGTACGGGTCACCCGCCTCACCGCAGGCAAACCCGCCGACGTCACCGGCTGTCGCTGACACCCGCGGCCCCTGCTCAGGATGCCCAATTTTTCTGGAAGTCGGCGTAAAGCGTCACCCCGCCGCAGACATACAGTGTCTGACCGGTGATATAGGAGGCCTCGCGCGAGGCCAGGAACAGGAATGCCGCCGCAATTTCGTCGGCCTCGGCAGCACGTCCAAGCGGGATATGCTGCTCCACTATGGCCCGCTTTTCTGGATCATCTGCCCAGGAGGCGTTCATATCCGTGACCGTCGCGCCGGGGCCGACGCCGTTTACGCGGATGCCACGATCGGCAAATTCCAGCGCCAGCGTCCGGGTCAGATTTCCCATCGCGCCCTTGCTCAGGGAGTAGCCGAGATAACCGGGTTTGGGGATTATCTCGTGCACGCTGGAGCAGTTCACGATCACGCCTCCCTTGCCCTGCGCGAGAAAACGCCGGATCGCGGCCTGGGAACAATAGACGGCGCCGTTCAGATTTGTGCGGAGCACCCGTTCAATGTCCTTCGGATCGGCCACATCGCTCGGCGTCCCGCTTTGAATACCGGCATTGTTCACGAGGATATCGATACTTCGCAAACTGCTTGTCGACCTCCTCAAACATCAGCTTGACGTCGTCTTCCTCAGCAACGTCGGCCTGGACCGTGAAATGTCCCGCATTCGAAATGCCGGCACTGGCGGAAGCGTCTTGCGCTTGCTTCAAGCATTAGTCCGCTTCCTGGCGATTGCCGCGATAATTGATGGCAATGCTCGCGCCTTCTTGCGCGAAGCGAATCGCCACAGCGCGTCCAATCCCACGCGAGGCGCCAGTAATCAGCACCCGGCGCCCATCCAATCTTCGCTCCGCCATTGTGGCCTCCCATGCAGTTTCGCGTCGCAGACTCTCAGCACGTGGCGTTTTGGTCAACACATCTTACCAGTTGACCAAATCATTTATTCACGCAATGGTACGCTTCTGTTTCCATACAGGTGGTACCGCCGTGCCGTTTCAGCCTGTCCAAAACCAACGCCTCTACGAGAAAGTTGCCGATCAGATCGGCCTCCTCATTGCTGCTGGTGAGTTCGCATCGGGCGACCGGCTGCCATCGGAGCGGGAATTGGCGCGCAAGCTCGGTGTCAGCCGTCCGGTTCTGCGCGAGGCTCTGGTCACGCTTGAGATTTCCGGCTCGGTCGAGGTGCGTGGCGGTTCCGGCTGTTTTGTCATCGGGGCGCCCAATACGATGCCGCCCGCTTTTGAGGACGGCGGTGCAAGCCCGTTCGAGGTCATCCACGCCCGCAGCGTCATCGAATGCGAAATCGCCCCGCTCGCGGCTGAACAAGCCGCTCCCGAAGATGTGGACCATCTTAAGGAAACGGTGACCATGATGCGCGCGGATATCGCTTCCGGACGCGATACGCGCGAGACCGACAGGCTGTTCCATATCCGGCTGGCCGAAATAGCCGGGAATTCGGTTCTGACCGGCATTGTCAGCGATCTTTGGAGCCATATGACCGCGCCGGTTTTCAACCGGCTGGGCGCCAATAGCGGGCTCAGAGATACCGATAACACGACCGTCATCGAACATATGCGGATCATCGAAACCGTCGCGGCGCGCGACGTTCGAGGGGCACGCGACGCAATGGCCGTGCATCTCGAACGCGTCCGGAATACCTTGCTGGAAGGCGCTGCCGGTAAGGAACCAGGAGAAGCATAGGAGACTGCGCCACACATGAATGCCTTCGACAGTCGGGGGCTCCGAAGCAACACGGGAATTGGACTTTGTCCTGTTAAGGGAGGATGGAATGACGCTAGGCAAATCAATTCTGCAGACAATGGGAGCTTTCTCGCTCCTGATCGCGGCACAGCCTGCAATGGCGCAGGTGAAGGAAGTGGAAGTCGTCCATTGGTGGACGTCCGGCGGTGAAGCGGCCGCGCTCAACGTGTTGAAGGGCAATCTGCAAAAGCAGGGGATCGGCTGGAAGGACGCCCCGATCGCCGGCGGCGGCGGCACGCAGGCCATGACCGTGCTGCGCGCACGCGTTACGGCAGGCAGCATTCCTACCTCCGTGCAGATGCTCGGCTTCGATATTCAGGACTGGGCGGCTCTCGGCTCGCTTGGCGATCTGAACGCGATTGCCGCAAAGGAGAGCTGGGACAAGGTCGTCCCCAAAGCCCTGCAGCGCTTCTCGAAATATGACGACAAATGGGTGGCCGCGCCGGTAAACGTTCATTCCACCAACTGGGTCTGGGCAAACAAGGCGGTATTGGACAAGGCCGGCGATCGCCGTCCCCAAGAGCTGGGACGAGTTCATCGCCGCACTCGACAAGCTGAAAGCGGCCGGTGTGACCCCGCTGGCTCATGGCGGCCAGCCCTGGCAGGACGCGACGCTGTTTGACGCGGTGCTGCTCTCTGTCGGCGGCGGTGACTTCTACAAGAAGTCGATGATCGATCTCGACGACGCCACTCTGAAATCCGCCCAGATGAAGACCGTTTTCGAACGGATGGCGAAATTGCGGACTTATGTGGACGCCAATTTCTCCGGGCGCGACTGGAATTTGGCGTCGGCCATGGTCATCAAGGGCGAGGCCGCGTTCCAGATGATGGGCGACTGGGCAAAGGGCGAGTTCGTCACGGCGGGCAAGAAGCCGGACACGGACTTCCTCTGCTTCCGTTTCCCCGGCACCCAGGGCATCGTGACATTCAACTCCGATCAGTTCGTCATGTTCAAGGTCGGCGATGACCGCAAGGACGCGCAGGCGAAGATGGCTTCCGCGGTCATGGACCCCGCGTTCCAATCCGCTTTTAACGTCGTAAAGGGCTCGGCCCCAGCGCGCACCGACGTGCCGAATGAGGCGTTCGATGCTTGCGGAAAGAAGTCGATGGCGGATCTGAAAGAAGCCAATGACAAGGGCACGCTTTACGGGTCCATGGCGCATGGACATGCCAATCCGGCAGCCGTGAAGCAGGCGATGTACGATGTCATCACCAAGCATTTTAACGGTCAGCTCGATACGGCAAAGGCGCCGGACGAATTGGCCAAAGCGGTGGCCGCTGCCAAATAGGCTGCCCCTGTTCCATGCTAAATTGAGTGCGCCGGCCGGACATACATCCGGCCGGCGCCGATAACGCTATCCGCTTGGCCGGTTCGCCCCATGACCATCGCTGTCGACGCCACCTTTCATTCCCGCGCCGTCTCGGCGGGCGACCGCGTGCGCGAATTCCTGCCGCGCATGGTTCTCGCCCCGTCCTTCGCGCTGGTGCTATTCTTCGTCTATGGCTTCATTCTGTGGACGATCTATTTGTCCTTCACCCGTTCGCGGATGATGCCGCTTTACGACCTCGTCGGCTTCGATTCCTACGTCCGCTTGTTTTCGCAGCCGAATTGGTACAAGGCACTCGAAAATCTGGCGATCTTCGGCAGCCTCTATATCGGCATCTCTATCGCGCTCGGCTTGTCGCTGGCCATTCTCATAGACCAGCGCATCCGCGGCGAAGGCGTATTCCGGTCGATCTATCTTTATCCGATGGCGCTCTCCTTCATCGTTACCGGCACGGCGTGGAAATGGTTTCTCAATCCCGGCCTCGGCCTGGACAAAACGATGCATGCCTGGGGCTGGGAAAGTTTCAAATTCGACTGGCTGATCAACTCGGACATGGCGATCTATACTATCGTCATCGCCGGCGTCTGGCAGACCTCAGGCTTCGTTATGGCCATGTTCCTTGCAGGATTGCGCGGCATCGACGGCGAGATCATGAAGGCGGCGCAGATTGACGGCGCCTCGACCTTTGCGACATATCGGCGGATCGTCATTCCCATGCTGCGGCCGGTTTTTCTGTCGGCTGTGATCGTGCTGATGCATCTGACGATCAAATCCTATGACCTCGTGATCGCGCTGACCGGCGGAGGCCCCGGCAACGCCACCGAGCTCCCCTCGACCTTCATGTATTCCTACACTTTCACGCGCAATCAGATGTCGGTCGGCGCGGCAAGCGCGGTGATCATGCTGATGACCACAGCGGCGGTGATCATCCCCTATCTCTATTCCGAGCTGAAGGAGACCGGTCATGGCCGCTGATCTCCCCGTCGGCACGCGCTCGCCGATCGCGGCGCGGATCGTGATTTACGGCCTGCTGCTGCTGTTCGCCATCTTCTATCTGCTGCCGCTCTTTGTGATGGTCACGACGTCGTTCAAGACGCTGACCGAGATTCAAGACGGCAATATGCTGGCGCTGCCAAGGGTGCCGACCATCGAGCCCTGGCTCGCCGCCTGGGGAACAACCTGCGTTGGCCTCACCTGCCAAGGCATCAAGGGGTTTTTCGGCAACTCGCTGCTGATGGTCGTGCCCGCGGTCGCGATTTCCACGATGCTCGGAGCTTTGAACGGCTATGTGCTGACGAAATGGCGTTTTCCCGGCCACCGCATCGTCTTCGGCTTGATGCTGTTTGCGTGCTTCATCCCATTTCAGGCGGTCCTGATCCCGATGGCGCTGGTGCTGGGCATGCTTGGCCTTGCGGGAACGACCGCCGGCCTCGTCCTCGTGCATGTTGTCTACGGGCTCGGCTTCACGACGCTGTTTTTCCGCAATTATTACGATCTGTTCCCGTCCGAATTGATCCGCGCGGCGCAGATCGACGGCGCGTCCTTCTTCCAGATCTTCCGGCGCATCCTGCTGCCGTCGTCCGGCCCGATCATCGTCGTCACGGTAATCTATCAGTTCACCAACATCTGGAATGATTTCCTCTTCGGCGCCTCCTTTGCCTCGGGCGACGCGGCGCCGATGACGGTTGCACTCAACAATCTGGTCAGTTCCTCGACGGGCGTGAAAGAATACAACGTTCATATGGCGGCGGCGATGTTCGCCGCGCTGCCGACGCTGATCGTCTATGTGGTAGCCGGGCGATACCTCGTCAGGGGGCTGATGGCTGGCGCGGTGAAGGGGTAAGGGGCGAGAGGCCATGGCATTTCTGGAGATTGCGGGACTGCGCAAGCGTTATGGGGCACTAGATGTCCTGAAGAACATCGATGTCGACCTGGAGAAGGGTGGCTTCCTGGTCCTCGTCGGCCCGTCCGGATGCGGGAAGTCGACGCTGCTCAATATGATCGCCGGGCTGGAAAGCGTTACTGCGGGCGAAATCCGCATAGACGGCAAATTGGTCAATGACCTGCACCCCTCGAAGCGCGACATCGCCATGGTGTTCCAGTCCTACGCGCTCTATCCGAATATGACCGTCGCCGAGAATATCGGCTTCGCGCTGGAGATGCGCGGCATCCCGAAGGCCGAACGCGAAGTGGCGGTGATGGCGGTGGCGCGGATGTTGCAGATGGAACATCTCCTGAAGCGCCGGCCGGGGCAACTTTCCGGCGGTCAGCGCCAGCGCGTCGCCATGGGGCGCGCATTGGTGCGAAATCCGCGCCTTTTCCTGTTCGATGAGCCGCTCTCCAATCTCGATGCCAAGCTGCGCGTCGACATGCGCACCGAAATCAAGCGCCTGCACCACCGCACCGGCGCGACCATCGTCTACGTCACGCACGACCAGATCGAGGCAATGACGCTGGCGACCAAGATCGCGGTCATGAAGGATGGTATCCTTCAGCAGGTCGGCACGCCGTCGGACATCTATAACCGGCCGGCAAATCTGTTCGTCGCGGACTTCATGGGCTCGCCGGCGATGAACCTGCTCGAAGCCGAAGTCGAAGCGGGCGGCGCCAACGAGCCGCGCATCACGCTGCAGCGCAATGGCGCCGTGCCGATTACGCTGCGCGTGCCGGGTGCGAAAGTCACACCCGCGATGTCGGCGGGCGCAAAGATCATCCTCGGCATCCGCCCCGAAGCGATTACCGATGAAGGCAGCGCCGACCGCAGCGCCGAAACGCTCGACACGGTCAATGTGCTTGTCGATGTGGTCGAGCCCGCCGGATCGGACACGCTGGTCGTCACGAACATTGCCGGCAAGGAGGTGTTCGCGCGCTTGCGCGCCGACGCCGAAGCCAAGCCCGGTGAAATGCTTCCGCTGGTCTTCAATCTGGACAAAGCCGTCTATTTCGATCCCGAGACCGGGGTGCGGCTGCAATAAGTCTGTCGCGAGGGCGAGATTACCGAGTCAAGGAGCTGCTATGCGCCAGGGATGGAGATGGTTCGGGCCGGGCGATCCCGTATCTCTGAGGGACATCCGGCAAGCGGGCGCGACCGATATCGTGACCGCTCTGCACCACAAATATGAGGGGCAGGAGTGGAGTCTCGAAGAGGTTCAGGAACGCAAAAGCGCGTGCGAGACACAGGGCCTCGTCTGGTCGGTTTGCGAGAGTATTCCCATTCCGTCCGCCATCAAGACGGGATCGGCGGGAGCCGAAAAGGCAATCGAGACGTGGAAGACGTGTTTGCGCAGTCTCGGTCAGGCCGGAGTATCGCTGGTTTGTTACAATTTCATGCCGGTCGTGGACTGGACGCGCACGGAGCTTGAATACGCGCTGCCGCACGGAGGGTTGGCGCTCCGTTTCGACATGGTCGATTTCGTCGCCTATGACGTGAACATCCTGCAGCGGCCGGGCGCCCAGGCCGATTACGAGGCGGACCTCGTGGAAAAGGCGGCGCGCCGCCTTGCGGGCCTGTCGCCGGAGGCTGTGCTCGCCCTTGAGCACAACATCATCAGCGGGCTCCCGGGCGGTGAGGGCCACTACACGCGGGAGACGCTCCGGGATGAGATCGCGAAGTATGATGGTATCGATGCCGAGGCGATGCGGCGCAATCTGACCTCGTTTCTGGGCGAGGTCGCACCTGTCGCGGAAGCCTCCGGCGTGACGCTGGTCATTCACCCCGACGATCCGCCATTTTCGCTTTTTGGCCTGCCTCGCATCGTGTCGAAGGCCGAAGATTTGCGCACCCT
Source organism: uncultured Alphaproteobacteria bacterium (assembly GCA_963731855.1). Classification (GTDB taxonomy): domain Bacteria; phylum Pseudomonadota; class Alphaproteobacteria; order Rhizobiales; family Rhodomicrobiaceae; genus R-RK-3. The sequence goes on from CAVSXH010000018.1 coordinate 447,978, forward strand.
GTTCGCCGCCGTCCCAGACCCTGCCAACGGCATAACCCTCTGCACAGGCTCCTACGGCGCCGGCCGGCATAATGATCTACCTGCGCTTGCGGGGGAATTTTCCGAGCGAATCCATTTCGCGCATTTGCGCAATGTGAACGTCGAGGCCGATGGCTCATTCTATGAGTCCGATCACTTGGACGGCCGCGTCGACATGGTGGCCGTAATCGATCTGCTCTTAGCCGAAGAGCGCCGACGCAAGGACAGTGGAATGGACCGCTGGGAGATCGTCATGCGACCGGATCATGGTCACGTTCTGATAGACGACATCGGCAAGAAAGTTAATCCTGGCTATTCCTGCATCGGCCGACTGAAGGGCTTGGCCGAATTGCGCGGCGTCATCACGGCGCTCGGTCATAAACATTAATGGCGGTCTAAATCCATGAATGCGAGTTTGCTGCCCGTTGACGATACGGCCATTCTGGTCGGGCGCGTGGAACGTCCATCTATCGGTCCTTCGGTGGTGACCGTCCGCGGCGGCGCCGTGTTCGACATCACTGCGAAGCAAGCACCGACAGTTCGCGATATCCTCGAAATGGACGATCCGGCCGCCTATGTGCGATCTGCCAAGGGTGAGGATCTCGGCAGCCTGTCAGCGATTGCCGACGCGACGATGAATGGGGGCTCCGGGCCGCAGCTGCTCGCCCCTTGCGATCTGCAGGCGCTCAAGGCATGCGGTGTCACATTCGCCCGCTCGCTGATCGAACGGGTCATCGAAGAGCGCGCGGGCGGTGATCCGGCGCGTGCCGAAACAGTCCGAGCCAGAGTGAAGGCAGTGGTCGGCGATAGCCTGAACGACATCCAACCCGGCTCGCAGCAGGCGGCCCAGGCCAAAGCCGCTCTGATCGAGGAAGGCATCTGGTCGCAATATCTCGAAGTCGGGATCGGGCCGGATGCGGAAGTCTTCACAAAATCCCAGCCGATGTCATCGGTGGGCTGGGGCGCGAAAGTCGGCCTGCATCCGATGTCGAACTGGAACAACCCCGAACCTGAAATTGTGCTGGCGGTGAACAGCAAGGGCCGGGTCTGCGGCGCGGCGCTGGGGAACGATGTCAATCTGCGCGACGTGGAAGGCCGCTCGGCTTTGCTACTCGGCAAGGCGAAGGACAACAATGCCTCATGCTCGATCGGGCCGTTCATCCGGCTCTTTGACGGTGGGTTCACGCTCGACACTGTGCGCGCGGCGAAATTCGAAATCACCGTCGAAGGCAAGGACGGCTTTCACCTTGCCGACGCGACGTCGATGCGCCAATTGAGCCGAGATCCGGAACTCCTGGTGTCGCAGACCATCGGGCAGCACCATCAATATCCGGACGGCTTCATGTTGTTCATGGGCACGAGCTTCACGCCGCTTAAAGACCGCCGCGCACCCGGCGAAGGTTTCACCCATGAAATCGGTGATGTGGTTACGATAAGCAGCCGCGAACTCGGCTCGCTGGTAAATACGGTCGATCTCTCGACGAAATGTCCCCCATGGACGTTTGGCGTCGCCCATCTCATGCGAAATCTGGCCGGGCGCAATCTCTTGTAGCGAACGCCGGCAGCGTTACACCGCACGGCCGCTGGCGCGCGTGAGGCGGAGCGAAGCGTCGTCATACAGCGCATTAAGCCATTACGGCTTGGCGTCACAATCGCGCCATAGGTTGTTTGAAGGGCTTTCCTGCTCGCACACTCCACGGAGATCAAGACAATGCCCAGCACCCAACAAACTTCGTTCCTTTTCGATCTCGACGGCACGCTCGTCGACAGTGTCTATGCGCATGTCCTCGCCTGGCATGAGGCCCTTGAGGCGGAGGGAGTTCCCCTGTCGATCTGGCGGATCCATCGCAAGATCGGTATGAGCGGCGGACTATTCACCAACATGCTGCTGCGGGAAACAGACGAAGCGATGGATCCCGAACGCATCGAGCGGCTGCGGCAACTCCATGCCGCCGCCTACAATAGAACCGCAGCGGCAATTCAGCCGCTACCCGGCGCCCGCGAATTGCTCGCCTATCTGACGGATGCCGGCATCCCGTGGGGAATTGCGACAAGCGGCCGGATGGAGACCGCCCGCCCCGTGCTGGAGAGACTCGGCGTCGACTTCAACAGCGTTCCGATCGTCACGCGTGATCAGGTGCAGCACGCCAAGCCCGATCCGGATCTTTTCCTGGCCGTTGCCGAGCGGCTGGGAATTGCGGTCGAGACGGCCACGGTGGTCGGCGACAGCGTCTGGGACATGCTGGCCGCGCAGCGAGCTCGTGCGCTCGGAATTGGCCTGCTCTCGGGCGGTTATGGACAAGATGAGCTTGAACGGGCCGGCGCCTACCGCGTCTATGAGGATCCCGCCGATCTGCTGAGACATATCGATGAGGTCGGGGGCCGGCGGTAATGGCGTTGCCCCAAGCAATATGTTTCAGGACACGTCAGAGCATTTTTACATAACCAAGACCCAAAGCAGGGGAGAAAGCCTTCGGGTGTAAAACGGGCTGCTGCGCCGCCCCGTCCGGATCAGATAAGAAGGTCTGGGGGCACATTGCAGCCGAGGGCGTATGTCCGACGGCAACGGCGGATTTACGGGCGGCGTGCAAGGCCCCTTCAACGGGAGAAATCACATGCCCATCATCACCAATGCATTCGCGAATTTGCTGATCATACTCGTTATCGGCATCGTCGCCGGTCTCGTGTTCAATCGTTATGCGGAGACTTGGCTTAGCCGGCAATTCATCACGCGCCAGAGCGACATCACCTCGGCGCTGGTCGGCATCGCCGGAGCGTTCATCGGCTTTCACCTCGGCGTAATTTTCGGTCTCCTACCGTCACCGCTAATGCTGTACATCACCGCTATTATCGGTGCCCTGGTTGTGTTGTGGGCTTGGCGCGGACGCTAAAATCGAAACCGCAGTCGCAGGGCCGCGGGCGAGGTATCCTGTAATCGATCTGACGATTACGTTGTGCGCCGGTTATCGTGCTGTCGGCTTCGCGGAGGATGCAGCTCTCTGCCGCGCGACGATCAAGGGTTAATTCGAGGCAATTCTCGCTGTGCCCGTCTGGCCGTCGTTGCACCGCCATTGGATGCTGCCGGGCTCGAAGCCTTGGCCAAGCGGCCGGAAGCAATCCTGATCCTGCCCGAATTGCAGTGCTCCAGCGGCTGGCGGCCCAGGCCGCGGAAGCCCCCGATGTGCTGATCGGGAGCGCATAGGACGGCAGGACGGCTCACCTCGATATACAAAAGGCCGCTCCGAGTAGCGGCCTTTGCTTTGTGCTGGCGCTGCCGTTACGTGGCAAAGTTGACGTTACGCCGTAACGGAGGCCGCTGATCGCGTCAGGGCCGACAATCTGAGTGTAGATGCAATCGGATTTCGCCCACATGAACCGCGTGAGCATGATGGGAGAATTGGCTGCCTCGCTGTCCCACGAAATCACGCAACCGATCGCCAGCGCGCGCAACAACGCCCGTGCCGCCGAGAATTTTTTAGCCCTGCGGCCGCCGGACCTGGGCGAGGTCAGGGAAGCACTGGCCTGTATCGTTGAGGATGTCGATCGCGCCGGAGACATTGTCGACCGCATTCGTGAGCACATCAAGAAAGCGCCGCCGCGAAAGAACCTGTTTGATCTCAATGCGGCGATCAGCGAGGTGATCCTGCTGGCGCGAAGCGCAATCACCCAGAATGGCGTGTCCGTCCGAACCGGCCTTATGGAAGGCCTGCTTCCCGTTCAAGGAGATCGGGTTCAACTGCAACAAGTCATTCTGAACCTGATCCTGAATGCGGTTGAAGCAATGGGATCGGTCGAGGCGAGAGAGATATTGATCAGCACCGAGCAAAACCAGACGGGCGGGGTCCTGGTGGCAGTGCGCGATTCCGGCCCCGGTATTGATCCGGACGATCTGGGCCGCGTGTTCGAGGCCTTCTACACGACAAAGTCCAGCGGCGTGGGAATGGGATTGGCGATCTGTCGGTCTATCATCAAGGGTCACGGGGGGCGGTTGTGGGCAGATACGAACGAGCCTCAGGGCGCCGTGTTTCAGTTCACCTTACCCGGTGCGGAAGAGATCTCATGAATTCTCTTAATGCGACTTCCCGGGCTGGAGAGCCGTGCGAAGGCATCGTGCCAGATGGGTCTCATCGACCGGCTTGCGAAGATAGCAAACGACCCCATCGTTGAGAGCACGAGTCCGGTCGCCATCGTCAGGGTAGGCAGTAACGAGGATCGTGGGAATCGAGTGTCCCGCACCGATCAGGTGCCTATACAGCTCGATTCCGGTCATCGCAGGCATGTGGACGTCGGTGATCAAGCAGGTCGTTTCGATGAGACGGGGCGATGCGAGGAAATCCGCTGCCGAGGTAAAAACCTCGGTCGTGTAGCCCAGCGATCTTATGAGCCTTCTCAGAGATTCGCGAAAGTACTGATCATCGTCCACGATCGAGACCAATGACGGATTCGGCATATGGCTTCCTGCAACTCGTGCGGACTGACTTTACCGGCTCGTCGCGCCTGCATGCGAACATCATAACCTGCGCCAGTCGTGCCGCTAGGGCAATGCCAGTACCCCGTAAACTTTGGTTTAGGCGCTGACGCGAAATGACATGTGCCAGGATGCCGCCCCAGCTGATGTCGGGCGGCGTAAACCTTAGTTTATGCGGCGCGTTTTTCTAAGAATTAGGCTGTTCAGGTCCGAACATTAAGCATAGCTTGTAGACCTTACGGCTAGTCTAGCGCAAAACTTGCGAACAGTTCAGTGCCTCTTTTCGTGAGTAGCAACAATGCCCGATGCAAAGCCAACTGTCTTGGTCATCGATGACGATTCTGCCTTGCGAGACTTGGTTGCGCGTCTACTGCGATCAGTCGGTGTGGCTGCTCAGTTATTCGCGTCCATTTCCGAGTTTTTCGCTTCCGTTCCTTCCGATGGCCCCACTTGCCTGGTGCTCGATGTCAGACTGCCAGGCAAAAGCGGTCTTGATCTTCAACGTGAGCTTGTAGCGGCCAAAAGGGAACTCCCCATCGTCTTCATCACAGGGCATGGCGACATTCCAATGTCGGTCCAGGCCATGAAGGGAGGCGCCATTGAGTTCCTTACCAAGCCATTTCGCGATCAGGACCTGCTTGACGCCATTCAGCTCGGCTTCGCTCGCGATCGCGCGCGGCGGGAAACCGAAAACGCTTTGGCTGCCCTCAACGAGCGCTTCGGGTCGCTAAGCCGCAGGGAACGCGAGATCATCGTTCAGGTCGCGCACGGTCGCCTGAACAAACAGATTGCCCACGACATCGGCATCTCCGAAGCCACGGTGAAGGTTCACCGCAGCCGGGCCATGCACAAGATGAACGCCCGTTCGCTTCCCGAGTTTGGCCGAATGGCCGACAAGCTGAAGCTTGTGCCTGAAAGTCATCCCGCTCCTGATCTGCGGATATCAGTCCTCCGAACCCGCGTGCACGAGCTGGTTCGCGCGTGCGAATGAACCGCCCCGGAGGCTATTTGGTGTGAGTCAGGCGGCGATTTTGGCGAGTTCCTCCATTCTCGCCTCGTAGGCGGCCTCCGCTTCAGCCGGTGGCACGTGACCGATCGGCTCCAGCAGGCGGCGAGAACCAGTCGACCCATTCGAGCGTGGCGTACTCGACGGCCTCCAGCGTCCGCCACGGTCCACATCGATGGATCACCTCGGCTTTGTACTTGACGGCCTTGTCTCCCGGGGGAGGGCTTAGCATGAGCCTTTCAGAGGCACCGCACTGGCAAGCCGCGAATAATTGTAGGATATTGTAGAAAAGGTAACCCCGCTTACGAGAAACTGGCCAATCGTAGGAGTGAATGCATACGTTGTCTCGGCGACGACAAGCGGTTTGTTTTGCCCGGCCAGACTCGTCGGGAGCTGAAACGCGGCGCCAGTCTTCGCGGGCGCGAGCTGCCCCGAACCGAAACTCCACAGCACGGTCGCCTGCCCGCTCACACTGGTGATGCGCAGTCCAAGGGGGCTTGACGGATAGGGGCTTAATATCGTGCCGCCGATCGCCGAAACATCCTGCAGGTCCGATTGGGTTACGCAGACCGCCCGCGCGATCAGATCGGCAGCCGTACTCGCGACTTGGCCCATCCTGCGTTTCGCGGTGAACGCCTGGCCAAATTCAAGGGTGGCCACCAACAGCATCGCCATGATCGGCATGACGAGAGCTGCTTCAATCAAGACAGAGCCTTTTTTATCATTCGTCAGTCTCATTCCGCGCTCCGTTCGGGGCTCATCTTTGTTTGATCGCATTTCACGACGCAAACCGGCGTCCCCCTTTGCTGGAAAATGCTCTAGCTCTGCGGGAAGGGTTCGGTTTGAATTATGGCCGAAGACTGCAGGAGGCGGTTTCCATCGCCGAGATTGCTTAGCAGCGCGAGGGAGGCGGGACTAAGGAGCGGCCATTCATAAAAACTGGTGACAAGTACGATCTGGGAAGGGCCGGCCGGCTGATAAGGAAATGTTTTCTGAAGGTTACCCTTGTTGTCCTTGGCCACAGGCGCGGTTGCCGAAGCAAAATTGGTGAAGGTCTGTACGCTGATCTTCAGCTTTGTTGTGCAGTTGGTCAGCACGATGGCGCCGCCGCAGATCCGCTCCACCATTTGGGCTTGAGTCAGATTTCCGCCTTGCGCTTCACCGGTCCGAATGATCCGGGCGGCGCTCGTCGTTAGGTTGTCCAGTTCGTAATTGCCCCAAAAGATGCAGCCGATTTCCAAGATGCCAAAGGCCAGGATGAAGAAGGGCAAGGCGATGAGAGCAAACTCCAAAGCGGCGACGCCTCGGCAATCCCTGTAAAGCTCAAAGAGGCGGCGGCGGCGAATGCGTTGAGCAGGCATCTCGGTACTCGTTGTTGAGGTCCAGAGCCTGCCGCTCAAGCGCCTCCAATGCAATCTCAACGTGTATAATTGGTCAACGCGGCCGCGTGGGACGTGCCGTACGCCCTTTGCCGCCTGGTCGCAGCGAAGTTTTTGCGCTGTCGGATCAAGTCGCGCAGTCTAATTCATGGTTCATTTGCCTCATACGCGCACAACTTTGAGGACATCGCCCAGGCTGGCTCCTGACCTTGTAAAGGGCTGAGGATGTTCCGAATTTTTTTAGATAAATTTCGACAGATCTGCGCCGATAAACGGGGGATTGCGGCCTATCTCGCCGCAGCCTTCTTTGTGACATTCCTGTCCGTCGCAGGGGTCGCGGTCGATGTTGGGCAACTTCTGGTCGCTAAATATCAGTTAGCGGCGGCCATCGATGCGGCCGCGCTCAATATCGCCGCTACCGCTGGCTTAACGGCGGCGCAGGCTCAAGCGCAGGCGCAGGCCTTTGTCGACGCCAACTTCACCTCGCAGAGCAAGGCGGGATTGTCGGGGCTTTCGGTTACGCTGAGCCCAACCACCGTCGGCATCTCCGCAACGGCAACCGTCGACACGGCCCTCGTGAAAGTCCTGGGTTACCCGACGCTGTCCACGACGGTGACCAACCAAGTGGCTTACGCGCAAAATAAACTTGAGGTGGCGCTCGTCCTCGACAATACCGGCTCCATGTCCCAGAAGGCGGGCAGCACGACAAAAATTCAAGGGCTGATTACCGCCGCAACCGAATTGACCAAAATCTTGATTGGCAAGGACGCGACCTCGCCCTATGTCAAAATCGGCGTCGCACCCTTTGCCGCCGCAGTCAACGTTGGAACCGGTTTCGCCAATGCATCCTGGATCGACACGGGCGGAGCGGGGGCGCTCACACGGGAGAATTTGGACGTTGGCAGCGGGAAAGGGCTTTTTTCACTTTTTGACCAACTGAAGAGTCCTCCCTGGGCCGGGTGCGTTCGTCAGCGCACCGAACCCTACGATCTCCAGGAGGTTGCGCCAAATTCAGCAGCACCAGATACGCTATATACCCCTTATTTTGCTCCCGATGAGCCGGACTGCTGCACGACGCCGAACAACACCCACAGCTCCAATTTCTTGAACAACTATCTGGCCGATCAAGCGTGCTACGGCGTGGACACGACGGCTGCGGAAAAGGCGGACCAGCGCTGCATCTCGAAATATTCCGGCGCCAGCACAAACGCGGCGGGGCCTAACGCCAATTGTCCGAAAAAACAGCTTTTGCGCCTCACCAACGTCAAGGACGATATCCTTAATGAAATTGCCGGGATGAGCCCTTCCGGCAATACGGTGGTGCCTACGGGGCTGATGTGGGGGTGGCATCTGCTTTCGCCCAATGGTCCCTTTGCGGACGCAACGGAATACACAGACGCCTCGACAATCAAGGCCATCATCCTTGTCACCGACGGCGAAAACGACGTCTCCGGCGGTGGCAACGGCTTCAATAAGTCCGTATTCAACGCTTATGGCTACGGCAACGGGCCGCATCTCACGCTGAAGAACTCGCCCAATTCGCAGCCCCAACCTGAATATAATCTCGACGTCAAGCTGTTGCAGCTATGCGAGAATATCAAAGCCGTGACCTATCCCAACGGGAAGCAGCGGATCATCCTCTATGTGATCGGCCTTGGCACCAGTATCACCAGTCATGGATTGTCGCTGCTCAGCCAGTGCGCTACTAGCGCGCAGACCTATTTCGCCAATCCGACGACCGACGATTTGCAGACGACCTTTCAAAAGATCGCTCTGGGCCTGAATTCGCTGCGCGTCACCAAGTGATCGCCTTGGGGCTCTGACTGCAAATTTGCCATCCGCATCTTTAGCTGCCGTTAACTACCAGCGTTTACCCAACGGCAACTCTAGCATTGATTGCATCGCGATCTCCGCACATCTTACGCGAGCATTTAAACGCTCAAGTGCGCCGGATTTTGCGGGATTGATATGCAACAAGCTGCTGTACAGGCCTTCGACGAACGCTCGCGGAACCGCCCTGAGAAGTTCAATCTGGACGCTCAGATTTTCGTGCGCGACCCGCAAACGGAAAGCGTGGTTCGCCAGTCCCTTTACGACCTGAACATCGAGAACGTCCAGGCTCATGGAGGCGACGCGAAGTCAGCCGCGAAATTCCTGGCGACGACAAAATCTCCTGCCGTGCTCGTCGTGGACATCTCGGGCCTTAGCGAGCCTATGTCCTTTATGGGCGAGCTGGCGCAGGTCTGCGATCCGGACACCCATGTGCTCGTCGTAGGCGAGCAAAACGACATTCATTTTTATCGCGACATCAAAAGCCTGGGGATCACGGAATACTTTCCCAAACCCCTGGCGCGTGATGTCCTGAACCGTGCATTCAGCGAGATCATTGTGCCGAAAACCAACCGGCCGGCGCCGCGCCACGGTAAATTGATGTTCGTGGTCGGCGTGCGCGGCGGATGCGGGGCGACCACGCTCGCGACGATGGCCGCATGGGAAATGAGCGAGACGCTGCGCCGGCGCACATTGCTGCTCGATCTCAGCCTGCAGAATGGCGATGCCGCTCTGCTTCTGAATACGGAGCCCGCTTACGCGCTGAGGGAGGCTTTCGAGTTTCCGGAACGGGTCGACAAGCTGTATCTGGAGCGCGCCACCAAACAGGTGACCGATCGGTTGGATCTGCTGGCGGCACTGGAGCCGCTGAGGCAAGCCGTCGACGTCGATGCCGGTCCGGTGGCGACGCTGCTGGAGAAACTGGTAAGCCGTTACCGCAATGTGCTGGTCGATCTGCCGGCGAGCCTGGCCATCAAGCTGCAGGACATTCTGCACTTGCCCAGCACCTGCCTCTTTGTTTCTGGAGCGGGGCTTTCGTCGGCGCGCGATCTGGCTCGCTGGTATGAAATGCTCGGGGCCAATACCGCCGAGCGGCACACTGTACATGTGCTCAACCACCCGCACGCCCATGGTGGGCTGTCCGTGGAGGAATTTACCAAAGTATCCGGCCGCGCGCCCGATGTTGTCGTGCCCTACGACCGCAATATCGCGGAGGCGGCGACGCTCGGCATCGAGGCCATGAAGCAATGTCAGAACTTCAAGCGGCGGCTCAATCCTATGCTTGAGAGCCTCACCGGGACGGGCACGGGCCAAAAATCGCGGGGTTCGCTCCTCACCAAGCTATGGGGCCGGTCATGAGCAGTTTCGGCAAACGGACGGAACCTGACCTGCTGGTCTCGGCTGAGCGGCTGAGCGAAATGGTGCGGCCCAGCGCATCGTCCTCGGCGGTCGGGCAAAATGCGGATTTCATTCGCGATCAGGTCATGCTGCAGATCGAGCCTTCAGCCGCTGTGCGTATGACGAAGGAAGAGCTTGCCCGTTTCGTGAACCGCCTGGTGAGCCAGATTGCCAATGACAAGAAGCTGCTGCTCAATCAGATGGCGCAAGACAGCCTTGCGAACGAAATCGTCAACGAGATGGTCGGGCTGGGGCCAATCGAGCCGCTGCTCGCCGACCCGTCGATTTGCGATATTCTGGTTAACGGACCCGATCAGATCTATGTCGAGCGGCGCGGCAAGCTTGAGCTGACGGAGCTGAAATTCCGGCACGATTCTCATGTTCTTCATGTGGCGCAGCGTATCGCCTCGTCCATAGGACGGACGGTGGACGAGACGACACCAATGCTGGACGCGCGCTTGCAGGACGGAAGCCGCGTCAACATCATCATTCCCCCGCTCGCGCTCAATGGACCGTCGCTCTCGATCCGCAAATTCTCAAGGCAAATGCTGAGTATGTCGAGCCTCGTAGCTGAGGAGTCGATGTCGGTGCAAGTCGCCAAGGCCTTGGAGATCTTTGCGCGCTGCCGCCTCAATATCATCATCTCGGGCGGCACCGGATCGGGCAAGACCACGCTGCTCAACGCGTTGTCGGAGTGGATTCATCCCGGCGAGCGCATCGTGACCATCGAGGATGCCGCCGAACTGCAACTGCAACAGCGGCACGTCATCCGCCTGGAAACCAGGCCCGCCAGCATCGAGGGGCGGGGCCTCATCGATCAGGGCCTGCTCGTACGCAACGCCCTCAGAATGCGGCCGGACCGCATCATCGTCGGCGAATTCGCGCGGACCGGAAGCCTTCGACATGATGCAGGCGATGAACACCGGCCACGCTGGATCGATGGCGACCGTTCACTCCAACTCGGCCCGCGACGCCCTGGCCCGCATCGAGAACATGATCTTGATGGGCAACGCCAACCTGCCGGTGCGCGCCATCCGCACTCAGATCGCCAGCGCCGTCGATGTCATCATCCACATCGAGCGCATGCATGACGGCGTAAGGCGCGTGAACGAAGTGGTGGAAGTGATCGGGATTGAAGACGACGTCGTCATATTGGCCCCGCTGTTCAAATTCCAGTATCGCGGCGTGCGGCCCGATGGAAAGATCGACGGCGTCATCGAAGCGACGCCCATGCCCCCGCGCTTTCTGTCGCGCATCCAATATTACGGGTTAGACGGCGCACTCCTCGAAACGCTCGGCGTCCAAAGATCGAAAGCGGGCAAAGCATGACACCGAAAGCGATGCTGATCCTGTTCGTGGGCGGCGGCCTCATCCTCCTGGCGCTGGGCGCGCTTGGGTCCTCGAAGGCCGGCCGCAAACGCGGGCAGCGCTTGGATTTCGCCAAGCTGGCGACCCGCTCCGAGGAAAAAAGCGCCGCAGTTGAGGATATCGAGGAAGCGGCAAGCAACCACAAGATGCTCGAGAAGCTGCTGTTCTTGGACACGAAACATCCCTGGCAGCTTCACGTATCGGTCCCGATGCTGCTCCTCAGTGCCGCCGCCGCAGCAACAGCGGTTTGGATGCTGCTGCATGCCTTTCTTGAAGCGCCGTTCGCGGCTTGCGTCGGACTTTCGATGGTCGCGGCGGTGCTTGCGGCGCGAACCGTGCTAGCACTGAAACGGTCCATGATCGAAGCCGCGTTCGCCGCAAGCTTTCCTGGCGCGGTTGATGCGACTGCGCGCATGCTGCGGGTCGGCTTGCCGATCACTTCCGCCATCCGTAGCGTTGGCCTCGAATGCCCTGCGCCTACAAACATTGTGTTCCTGCGCATCGCGAACCAGATGAGCATCGGGATGCCTCTGGCAACTGCGCTGCAATCGGCCAGCAAACAGGTTCGATTGAAGGATTTTCGCTTCTTCTGCGCGGCCATCATCCTACAGCAGTCCTCCGGCGGCAATCTGGTGTCCACGCTCGAAGAGCTGTCCGAGATCATGCAGAAGCGCAGGAACATGCGATTGAAGGCCTATGCGGCGACCTCCGAGGTGCGGTTCACCGCCTATGTTCTCGGTGCGCTGCCTTTCATCGTCATCGCCGCGATGCTTGCCGCGGCGCCGAATTACCTCCTGCCGCTGTTCACCGACAAACGCGGCCATCTCATCCTTGCCGCCGGGATGTGTGGGCTGTTGCTCGCCTTTTTCGTCATGCGAGCCATGATGAAATCGATCAATACGGACTGACCAGCGGCCAAAGAGACATGCCTGGCCGCAATGCCCCGCCGCGAACTGAAGATCCTGAGGACACAGATGCCACCAGTTGACCAACTTGTTCTTACCGGCTTTGCTTGTTCGGCCCTGGTTTTCGGCGGCGCCAGCATGCTGGTGGCTCACCGCCAAGCCAGGGCGCAAGCCGTCGAAACGCGCCTAAACTTCGCACGAATCCGGCTCGGCGCCGAAAGCGGGGGGAAAGCAGAAGCAAGCCAGCCCGAACAATTTCAGTTCACTGACAACGAATTCGGTCTTTCGATCCCGCAGCAAGCCTATATCGCGGCATGGCTCGGCAAATACGGCATTCCGGCAAGCCGCTCGACCCAGGCTTTCTTTATCGGGCGCCTGGCGCTTGGCGGGATTTGCGCGGTGCTTGGTTATTTCGTTGCCCTCGCGATCGGGTGGAAGCCGGTGGCCATCGCGGCCCTGTTCGCTGCCCTCGCCTATGTTGTCCCGACGCGGATCATCAAGGCGGGTGTGAAACGGCACAGCTTGGCGGTGGCCAATAGCTTGCCCGACGCCTTCGATCTCCTGGCGATCTGCGCCGACGCTGGGCTGTCCATCGAGGGCGCATTGCACCGCGTTTCCCAAGCCCTGGAAGATTACCAGCCCGAACTGGCCGCCGAACTCTCGATGACGTGGGCGCAGCTCGCCATTCTCCCAAGCCGCGAGCAAGCGCTGCAAAACTTCGCCTCGCGTATCAATCTGCCCAGCTTGCGCTCTGTCGTTATGACAGTCAGTCAGAGCATGAGGCTCGGCTCGCCGTTGGCGCAGTCGCTTCGCAATGCGGCCGCCGAACTGCGCGCCGACAGCTTGGCGCGGCTCGAGGAACGCGCCAACCGGCTGCCCGCGCTGATGACGATCCCCATGATGGGGCTGATCATGCCGACGATCTTCTTAGTCATCGGCGGCCCCGCCGCGCTCAAAATCCTGGACTTCATCTAAAATCGCCTGCGGACTCGAGCCGTCTCAAATTATTCTGCACCGTGACGTCGTTCGGATCACGCTTCAATGCTTCCTTGAACTTGCGACGGGCTTCACGGAGATCGCCGCGCAGCACGTAGGAATATCCCTGATTGTTCAGGAGCTGGACCGTCTTGCCGCCAAGCGCGATGGCACGGCCATACGCTTTATCGGCAAAGTCAAACCGGCGTATGTGATCGTAACAAGCGGCGAGCGAGAGCCAAGCAGCCGCATTCTGGGGGGATTTTTCGACAGCTTCCTGAAAATATTTCTGGGCATTGCCGTAATAGCCCCGCTTGAATTCTTCTACCCCGAGCCGATAGGCCTCGGCGGACGCTTTGAATTTCTCGTCGCCAGGGGATTGGATGTTGAGGGAACTGGTGAACTGAGGCCCGTCCAATTCGCCGAGTTCGTCGATGGTGCTGCACGCGGAAAGCGCGCCCGGCGCAACCGCAATGGCTATCAGCAGAACGGCTCTGCGCAGCTTTTGGAAGACATCATTCGATGCATGGTCTCGTGACGAGTGCATGTACTGAGCCTATTCCGCGGAGCCGGGTGATGTCTTGTCAGCCGCAGCGGCCGGGTCGCCCTTCGCTCCCGTCCCCGTTGAGATGGCCTCCTGCGCACTCAAAGGCTTTGCGCCGGAATTGGTTTGATAGCGCCGAATGGCGCGGACCATGCGCTGGCTTTCGCTAAGGATGTGCCGATCCTGAGAATAAGGAGGCCAAGGATTGATGATCTGGGCGGCGGTATTGCTCGCGGCCGCGTCGCCAGCTCCCATGGTGACGCCCTCGATCCGGTGCCTATAGCCGCCGAAGAAATCCTCAAAATCCTGATCTTCTCCCGCCCTCGCCTCAGTCGCCGTGAGCGCCGCGATCAACACCACCGTGCGCGCCGTGAGGGGGGCCAGGTGGCACGACATTAAAGACCACGCTCGGGTTCTCATTCTGATGTCACTTTTTGCTCGCGGGGATGATGTGGCCATAAGGGGTGTCGTCATCGGTTGTGGTGTGCCAGCTGCCGTACTTCTTGTTGAGTTCGGTTTGTCCGTTCAGGAAAAAGTCCCGGTCGTTGCTGGGGAGCGTTTTGTCGAGGGGGGTGGCGATGTGCTTGCCGGGCGCCATGGGAGCGACCAGGTAAGGGGTCACCACGACGACAAGATCGGTCTCTTTTTGCTGGTAGTTGCTGCTGCGGAAGAGTGCGCCAAGCACCGGCACCGAGCCGAGCCACGGCACCTGATCGACATTGCGCAGCCCTTCCGACTGCAAGAGGCCTGCGATGGCGAAGCTCTGTCCGTCGCGAAGCTCAATGGTCGTGTGCGCCTCGCGTTTCGTGATGGCGGGAATGACGAAGTTCTGATTTTGGATGGCGTTGGTGTAGTTCAGCTCGCTGACCGATGGAGTAAGGCGAAGGTTGACGACGCCGTTGGCGAGGACTGTCGGCTGAAAGGTGAGCTGAACGCCGAAAGGTTTCCACTCCACGGTAAGGTTGCCCGAGGAGCCGTTATTGCTTTGCAGCACGGGGATGGGGATCTCGCCTCCGGCCAGGAAGCTCGCCGTATCGCCCGACAGCGCAATCAGGTCCGGTTCCGCCAATGAGCGGACAAGGCCTTTCAACTCCAGCGCGGAAACCAACACGTCTACATTTCCGCCGATGTGGGCGAGCGCCGTAACGTATGGAGCCGCGCCCGAGCCCGCGAAGGTGGAAATCGTCTCAACGAGAGGCAGGCCCGCGGCCGCATTCGGGTTCAGCGCGCTGCCGCCGGTATTTATCCCGCTCGTCAATTTTTTGTTCGCACCGAATAGGTTGACGCCAAGGTCGCGGCCGGCCGTCCGGGAGGCCTCCAAAAAGCGCACTTTCAGCAAGACTTGCTGAGCCTGAGCGATCTGCATGATATTGATGACTTTGGCATCCTGTACGCCCTGGGCGAGAGCTACGGCGTGTTCCGCCTCGACCGCGTCGCGCGCCTGTCCGCCCAAGACGATCTGGCCGCCGGCCGCGGACACGGAAATTCGTGGATTGCGCAGGTTGGTTTTAAGGACTTGGGCCACCAAGGGGGTATCGACGCTTACTTCGACTTCGATGACGCCGATAAGTTCCTTGTTGGGATCAAAGACCGAGATGTTCGTCGTGCCGGGCTTCTTGCCCTGGATGTACAAGAGGCGCTCCGACATGGGCAAGGTATCGGCAATATCAGGAGCACCGACTACCGCCAGTGAGAATGGCGCCGGAATCTCGATTGTCTGCGTTTTATGTTGTGTCAGTTTCACCTTATCAAAGGTGTATTTTGCTGAGCTTGCCCACACGCCATGGGCCGTGATCACCCAAACCAGCAGCCCAACCGCCATGACCGCGCCGGGGCATTGCAGGCACGCAGATTTAACCGTGCGGACGGCCGGTCTTCGATCTTGCAAAACCGCTGACGCGCTGGCTTGGCCAGATTGCATTTGATGCCCCCAGAAAACGATTGCGCGCTGGGCTGCAAGATGTGCTGCCGCTACCGCTCGTCACCGATCATTCTCTAAGTCGAAGGCACCCGCAAAGATTGCATATGTAAATTTACACAATCTTAAGGCGCGCCTGAACCGACCGTCAGTCTGAGGAGAGACTATCGCAAAACCTGGAGCCTTATAAGGCGGCTCATCACGCCGAGGAGGGAGCCGCGCAAGGCACAGCCCCTCTTCGTAGAACAGAATTTATGACGACGGGGGCCGGCGGATATAGCTTTCGAGTGTGCTGCCGGAGTTGGGCGCCGGCACCTGAACGGATTTCTTTACAGCCAGGGATACATCGGAAGACCAAGTCGGAGAACTCCTTGTGTCATCGGCACTGGTCTTGCTGGCCATTTCAAGTGGACGCACCGAGAGTTGCAGGGTTCCCATCTGCACCGCGACGAAGATCCTCTCCGCCTGCCGTTCGGTGACCTCCAAGGTGACGGTTCTCGGCATTTTGGACTCCGCCGGCGAAGACAAGCTGTTGACGGCCGAGGACCGTTCGACTGACCGGGTAAGCGACTGGCTCAAGGCTTGATCGACCGCGATGACGCGCACATTGGTCAAAATCGTTTCCCCGACGGCGCGCTTTTTGTCCGCGGTGTCGGTCAGGCTTTGCGTCAAGATGATATCGACATGGTTGTCGGGCAAAATCAGACCAGATGCACTTTGCGTCGCGTCCACGGCGATGGAAATGGCGCGATTGCCCGGCTTCAGCACGGCCGCCAAAAAACGGCGGTCGTTATGTTTGAGAATATCGCTTGCGATCAGCGCCTCGCCCTCGGCGAAGTCGCGGCATGCTATGGCGCCGAAGAATTCGGCCTCATTGGCCTCGCCGCGGGCCAGATTGCCGGGATGGAGTTCGCCGGGGGCCACAGTCTTCCAAACCAGATCAGAGCTTTGCAGGAGCGTGCCCAGGGGAATAGCGCGGGCGGCAACCAACACCTGTGTGCTGGGGGCCTTTTCAGCTGCGACAGCGATTGCAATAGGCTCGGGCAGAGTTTGTTTGAGCGATGCATATCCGACCGCGAGGCCGAGCACGATGCTAATTGATCCTAAGACAAGCAGAAGGTGACGTGTGAACATGGCGCGAACTCTGTGAAAGAGTGATAAACATAGCCACCAAGGATGGCCAGGGCATAAGGGACGGAGCGGCCCGCCATGATCCTTTCGGATTCAAGGCGGAACCACGAGCGAAAGCGGCCTTCGATGAGCGGCGGCGTTTGGCCCGCAGGCATGACCCGAAATGTCTTCAGAGCAAAGCCTGCTGCCAAATAGGCGCAGCACAGGATGGCGCCCGCCACGCTGATGGCCACTATGAGCGCGCCCACCTGATCAGCTGGGACTGCCAAGCTGAGGGCCGACATAAGTTTAACGTCCCCTCCGCCAAGCCAGCCGAAGTGAAAGCAGATAGCGAGGGCGAAGAACACGCCCGCCGCGATCAAGAGGCTTGCTCCCAGTTCAGAAGGCCGAGCAGAAAGGCAAGCGCAAAGCCCGCATACCGCTACAAGGATCACCAGTTCATCTGGAATGATCCGTTGCTTGAGATCAACGATGCTGCTTGCAAGCAGCGTGCATAAAATGATCGCAAGTGCGGATATGCTAATGGCTGACACGCTTGCATTCCTTTGATCCGATCGGAAACTAGAGCTTGGTGACAACCAATGCGAATACCGAGATGAGCTTGGTTGCAACGCTCGACAAGCTTGCGGCGATGATGACGGCGATCAATGCGGCGATCATGCCGTATTCGATGGCGGCGTTGCCGTTTTCATTGTTTATGGCGAAGAATTTTGAAATAGACTTCAGCATGACAGACTCCAGCAGAAGATTAGTTGAGGGGTTCGATGGGCGTTGCGTTACAGCTTGGTGACAACCAATGCGAATACCGAGATGAGCTTGGTTGCAACACTCGACAGGCTTGCGGCGATGATGACGGCGATCAATGCAGCGATCATGCCGTATTCGATGGCGGCGTTGCCGTCTTGATTGCGCAGGCTGGAGAAAATTCGAGCGATCTTGGTAAGATTTACGAGGCGGCGCATTATTTAACTCCTTGAGTGGAAGCAGATGTTCGGTGCCCAAAGGTATATGCGCATTCAGGATTTCATGTGTTAATTGCCGTATGGAATTTTTTTGATGATTTTTCTATTAGTTGAACACAATTATGGATATTAACTGACTTAATTAAACAATGGATGTTGTTCACTATTTATTTTAGCCTAGAAAATTTACGGCCACCGTCGATATCACGATGTTTAGTGTCTTTGCGTGCACACAGATGTTGCGTGATTTCCATATTCAAGGGTTAATTTGACTTGAATCGCGACAGTATAACCAAGAGTAAAAGCAATTCGATGCTTTTACCTTGCACCCAGAATTTGGTCCCGGCGCGAAGAATTTTGGCTGTGCAGGCCCATTATCGCGTTAAGACATGCGCTTGAATGTGACTCTTGAGGCCTCCGTCGATCAGTTCCTCCGGATGACGGCGGGCGGGAAGCCCTCGCTGGGCGACGAGGCACATAGCGGCTGAGGTCGGCTTCGAGCGCCAGCCGAGTGGCTTCGCCGGGTGAGCGTTTCCGATCCGCACCGGGCGTCTGCTCTTCGCCGAAGCACGAAATCACTGTCGCGATATTTGCGGCGGCCGATCGCCATGACCGCTCGGACGCGCTGAGAGTGCGCTGCTGACAATTGCGCCAGCGCACGATCGATGACATCACCGCGCGCCAGCTACCCGTCCTAACCACCAGTAGTGAGGGTCGTCACCTTCGAACTGGCCGGCCCCGGCGTTGAGGCTGATGACGTGGCTGACTGGGTGGTTGAATATGGCGTCGTACGCTCTCCCGGGCTCGAGAACTGCGACCCCGAGATTGTCGTAGACTCCGCCGTCCGTCGGCGCGACCGTATCCGATATGTACGCCCGTTCCTCTTGAAATCGAAGATCTCGACAGGGGCGGAAGCAGTACTGGGTAGGCAGCGGAGGCTGCAACCGCCTTCGCAACCATTGGAGGGGTGCCGGTGATCTCGCCGTAGCGCCATCCGCCGGATTTCTCCGAACCGAAGCGGAACGCCGTTCCGGTCCTCAAGTCGCAAGCATTGACGATGATGATAAGTCCTAACCTTCGGACCCGATCAATTGCCCTGTCCCCGAAGAGGCGCCGCGCCGGCGCCATGGTGTTGGTAACTTCCAAGGATACGGATGTAATACCAACTCATTTACCAACAATTTTCTGGCTGCTAACGTACCCTTGTGAACGATAGAGAAGGTGGTTAACGTGTGTTTGCAAGAGTTTGCGCGGTCTACGAATGCCGGCGAAAGATCAAATGGTGCGGACAGAGGGACTCGAACCCTCACTCCCGAAGGAAACGGATTTTAAGTCCGTTGCGTCTACCGGTTCCGCCATGTCCGCGTCATTGACGCGCTCTTTATGCGCCAGCCTAGGCGCCCTTTCAACCTTCGAGCCAACTCCTAGCGGAGCGTCAGGCGGCGTGGGGCGTGGCGCGCGCCCGTTGTGTCGCTGCGCCATAGCGGATAGCCGCGAGCAACAGCAGGAACAGCACCACGCTGTTGAGCATGTGCCAGAGGAAATGGGTGCCGATCGCCTTGCCCATGAAGGTGATGTCATTGCACCAGATCCGATCGGTGGCGCGGAAAGTCACTGAGACCATGAATATCAGCGACGCGCCCAGCACATAGGGCGCGGTGGGATGGCGGCGCACAGCGAGCCAGGCCCCGATCAGCAACATGGCGGCGAGAGCGGGAAGATAGCCGAAGCTACCGTTCAGGCAATTCGTTTTCTCAAGCAGCGGCCAAGCAAATCCAAGCGCATCGCATTGGACTTCCATGGCCTGGCTGATCACATAAGCGAAACCGCCGATCGCGGGAAAGGTGAGGAGCAGCGGCAAGCCGGCAAAGGCGTATAGCGCATAGCCGAGATAGACGAGCATGAACACCCCGATGGGGATGACATCGGCCGCCGAAGCACGCGGGGTCGCATAGGTATGAAAGAGAAAACTGCCGACACCGATGACGAACACATTGAGGATCAGTGCGTAACGAAAGAGCTTGCCCTCCTGTTTCGGCCGACGATAAAGTTCCCACAAAGCGACACACGCGCCAAGGATGAAGCCGAAATTGGTGAGCGCATTGAACGGTTCGGCCCAGAAGCTCGGGTCGAAGCCGCGTTCGCAATAAGCAAAGATTTTGCCGCCGTTCTCCATGGCTTTCGCTTAGCAGGCGGCCGCGCGGGTTTCAACGTCTGCCGACGAATGCCGCATCGTTTTGCGCCAAACCGGTTCCCCTCCGTCCGCGTGCAGTGCTCTAAAGCTGTGTCTCCCGCGCCGCTGCTCAATTTTTTTCGCCGTTAGACTTTGCCCGCTGTGGCCACTATTCTCCGGCAAACTGTAGAGTAGGGCACGCAACCAGGCACACTGGAGATTGACGATGGGGCACGTTCTGAAAATTCTGTTTGTACAAGCCGTCATGGCGGCGATGACGTTGGGCTTGACCGCCACCGCTGACGCCGGCTACTGCAAGGGCCGCCATTGTAAGGCGAAGCGTTATAGCGACGAGCCAGGCGTCTATCGCTATGTGACCGCCGAAAAAACCCTGGGTGTCGGCATGGTCACCGCACCGGTGCGTCCGGGCCGCTGGGGCGATGAGGTGCGTCTGCCCGGGGGCACCTGGGTCGATTGCGGCAGAAGTTGCGAAAACACGCTGCGCCACGAGACAGTCGATTTCTGGGATGACATGACCAGCAGGACCAATTCGCCCGGCTACTTCCGGTTCGAGTTCGACCTCGATACCGGTCACTTCTACAGAAAGCGCTATCAGTAGGAATACTTTTTGATGACCGGAAAACAGCGGCTGCTTCTCCGGGAGCAGCCACTCTCCCGATGGCAAGCGCGCCCTCACGAGTCAAAGCGCGCATTCGCCTTTTCTGGTTCGGCCGTTCGCGCCATGGCATCCGTGCCCATCAGCCTATCCCAGAAGCGGAAATAGAGACCGAAGTTCGCATCGAACCGTGTGTGGTGCAGGCTGTGATGCGTCGCGGATATCAGATGCCGCCCGAGCGGCCCATGCACGAAACTGGCAGGCAGCATCTCCCAGCCGGAATGGTTCATCACCGCCGTGACCGTCATCAGCATGAGGAGTCCGATCAGCACTGCCATATGGATCGGCACGAGGAACACCAGAACGGGCAGCAGCCATGCCGTCAGCAGCGCCTCCGCGGGGTCGAAGGCGAAGGACGCGAAGGGCGTCGGCTGCCGCGACTTATGGTGACCCGCATGCATCCAATTGAATAGACGCGGCTTATGCATGAGCCGGTGCGCCCAGTAATAGTAGCTGTCCTGCACGATCAGATAGGCGAAAGCGCTGAGGAGCAGATAGGGGAGGCCTCCGTAGGCCGCCCAGTCGGTGTAAATTTTTGTGCCACCATGCCGCCATGCCAGGAGCGCCAAGGCGGCCGGCGCGGCATAAACGACGGACGATAGCAGCGACAGGCGGATTTCCTGCATGATGAGGCGCCGCATAGGGCGGTCGCGATTGAGGCGCCGGGCGGCGAGCTTTTCTCCGCCGCGCTGCCATAAGAGCCAGAAGGCCAGACCGGATACGATCAGATAGCGCGCAGCGATAATCACCGTGAGCGCGGTGGTGAGCGCGAGAAATTCCAGACTCATTTCGCCCTTTCGATCTGAAGCAAATAGATGGAGCTCCCGACTTATATCCCTCAAGGCACCAATGTCGGAGGTGTTTTGCCTTCCTATGGAGAAATGAGCACTTAAGGCCGCTTGTGGCGCATATCTCTGTTTTATCGGAAGCCAGATCCTGAACACACCAAGGCGCAATCGGCGAGATTGGCGCCGCCTTGTGAGTGCATTTGCCTTAGCGAAAGACGGCCATACGGGTGGTCCGCGCCGGCTCGATGCCGAAGGCGACGTTCCCAGCCTCGGCCACGAACCTGTCACACGCCTCGCAGGCCGCCACCCCGGCCTCGCCGCATGGTGGTCAGGCATTCGCCTTGCTGTGGTCTCTGGAACACAGTACCCTGGCCGATTGTTGATAGCTCAAGATGTTGTGTTGAGGTTATCATGATACCCACAAATCGAGACCATCACGCGTTCTGCGGCATAGTGGCTGGCTTCCTGGCCACCGCTGTTTTGTCGGGCGCGATGAGCGTTATGGTTCCGCAGGCCTTGCGCCAGACATTATCGGCTTGATCAGCCACACGCTGCGGACCGGCCGCGATACCGGTTGGCTGGTGCATTTTCTGGTGGGAACGGTGGCTTGGGGCGGATTCTTCGCTATTCTGCAGCCGTTTCTGCCGAGTCGTACAGCATTTTGGTTCGCGGGATGATGTTCGGCGTTGCCGCCTGGGTCGCAATGATGCTGATCCTGATGCCGATGGCCGACGCCGGCTATTTCGGCCTCTTGCTTGGCTGGACCACGCCGTTCACGACGCTGCTCCTGCATCTCATATTTGGCGCCTCGCTCGGCTTGGCATGCTCACTGTTGCCGCTGCCGGACTATGAGCGCGGCGAAGCCGGAATGCTGCGGCGGGGGCATTAAACCTAGGTTGGTGTGCGCACATCCACAGCGACGCCTAGGTGCCAATGTTTGTGATTGCCGGAACAATATCGGTGCGGCTGAAATCGTTGCCCTTATAGAGCAGCGGCGCGCGGCGAGATTTTGCGAGCGCATAAGAGGCGCAGTCGCCAAGGTTGAGCGCCGCTTTGTCCGCCCTTTGCCGAAGCGCAGAAAGGCTTCGCGCGCTAGCCGGGCCTGCGCGGCATCGAACGCCGCGATTTCAATTCCGCCCTCCAGCAGAAATTCATCGAGCGGTGCGAACGCCGCCGCGTCAGGGGCGCCGCCGCTCATCACCATCGACGCCTCAAGCACGCTCAAGGCCGACATGGCCCGTCGCATCCGCTTGGACGATGATTTTCAAAAAGCTGTCTGCTTCCGGTTCGAGCCGGAAAATCGCGATCAGCGCCGATGTGTCGATGACAAGCACTCGCTGGCTATTTCGGTAAACCGTCATCGCCATAAAGATCGGCATCCGTCAGCCATTCGTGCTCTGCTTGGCGAGAGGCGGCGCGTTCGGCGATGGCCCGAAGACGGCTGAGCAATGCCCCGTCATCGGCGGATCTGGATTTCAGGCTCACACCTTGATGAATGAATTCCACGCCCGCCTCCTCCAAAGTCTTGCGTACCGTGCCCGTCGTTGTCTCCGCCACCAGACGCTCGCCGCTGGCGGCCTCAAGACGCCGAATCGTGGTGACGGACACGCCCGGACAGCCGGGCCAGTTCATCCTGTTCCATTCGCAGGAGCGCGCGTGCGGCTTTGATCTGTTCAGCACTAATCATGATATATAACTATCATAATGAGTGCTATCAGTCAACATGCATGCTATTTTTTCGGCAGGTTCAGCCGGATATGCAGCTCCTGCAGCTGCCTGGGCGAAACCTCCGATGGCGCGCCCATCAGCAAATCCTCGGCCTTCTGGTTGAGCGGGAACATCGTCACGTCGCGCAAATTCTCCGCGCCGCAAAGCAGCATCACCATGCGGTCGATGCCCGGCGCTATGCCGCCATGCGGAGGCGCGCCGAATTTCAGCGCGCGGATCATGCCGCCGAATTTGGCATCCACCACGTCCGGACCGTAGCCGGCGATCTCGAACGCCTTATACATCAGCTCCGGCCGGTGGTTCCGGATCGCACCTGACGACAATTCGACCCCATTGCAGACGATGTCATATTGGTATGCCTTGAGCGCCAGAAGTTCGTCATCGCTCCGGGCCGCCGTCAGTGCCTCCATTCCGCCTTGCGGCATGGAAAACGGATTGTGCGAGAAGTCGATTTTCTTGTCTTCCTCGTTCCATTCGTAGAATGGGAAATCGGTGATCCAGCAAAACTCGAACCGGTCCTTCTGCGTCAGGCCCAGCTCGCTGCCGATCCGGTTGCGGGCCTCGCCGGCGAATTTATAGAAATTCTTCGGGTCGCCTGCCGCAAAGAACACGGCGTCGCCTTCCTTAAGGCCGAGCTGTGCGGCGATGGCTTCGCTTCGCTCCGACGCCGATGTTCTTGGCGACCGGCCCCGCTGCCTCACCCTCGCGGAAAAAGATATACGCTAGCCCCGGCTGCCCCTGCCCTTGCGCCCAGCTGTTCATGCGGTCGCAAAAGGCGCGGCTGCCGCCAGTCGGCGCGGGAATGGCCCAGACCCGCGCCTTGTCGCTCTTCTCCAGAATCTGCGCAAAAATCTTAAAGCCCGAGCCGCGGAAATGCTCGCTGACATCCTGCATCTCGATCGGATTGCGCAAATCGGGCTTGTCCGAACCATATTTGGCGATCGCCTCGTCATAGGGGATGCGCGGCATGTCCTGGGTCACCGGCTTGCCATCGGCGAATTCGACGAACAGATCGCGCAATACCGGTTCCACCGCCTGGAACACGTCTTCCTGCTCGACGAAGCTCATTTCGATGTCGAGCTGGTAGAATTCCCCGGGCGAGCGGTCGGCGCGGGCGTCCTCGTCGCGGAAGCAGGGCGCGATCTGGAAATAGCGGTCGAACCCCGCGATCATGATGAGTTGCTTGAATTGCTGTGGCGCCTGCGGCAGCGCATAGAATTTGCCCGGATGCATGCGCGACGGCACCAGGAAGTCGCGCGCGCCTTCGGGGCTGGACGCGGTCAGGATCGGCGTCTGGAATTCGAAGAAGCCGGCCTCGTTCATCCGCCGCCGCAATGAGGAAATGATCGCCGCGCGCTTCATGATGTTGCGATGCAGCGTCTCGCGGCGCAGATCGAGAAAGCGATATTGCAGCCGCGTGTCTTCCGGATAGTCGGGCTCGCCGGCAACAGGCAGCGGCAATTCCGCCGCCTCGGACAGCACGTCCAGCCCGCGTAATCCGCAATTCGACGCCGCCGGTCGCCATGTTCGGGTTCACAGTTTCGGCGGTGCGGGCCTCGACCGTGCCGTCGACGCGGATCACCCATTCGGCGCGAACCTTCTCCGCCAGCCGCAGAAGGCCGGGCTTTCCGGCTCGACCACGCATTGGGTGATGCCGTAATGGTCACGCAGATCGATGAACAGCAGGCCGCCATGGTCGCGTACCCGGTGCACCCAGCCGGACAGCCGCGCCGTCTTGCCGACCTGGGCGGGCCGCAGCTCGCCGCAAACGTGGCTGCGATAGGCCGGCAGCGTCGCGTTCGCGCCCTGCCCTATTCCGCCCGCTTCGGTCTGCTGGGAAATGCCCTTCGCCTTCTGCGACGCCTTCTTGGTGACCGTCTTTTCCATTCTCGAACTTTCCGGTGATATCGCGGTGAGCGGCGGCGCCTCATCGGCCGCGACCCTCCTCGGGCGAAGGGCCCGCTCAGCGGCGAAAAGCGCATGCGCCAAGATGCTTGTCAACCCAAGGCCTATAACAGAGGACAAGCCGCTTAGGCTTCTATATAAAATTACGCATGAATGCAATTCCGATTATTTCCACAACCGACGATCTAGCCCGAATCTGCCGGGAACTGTCCAAAGCCGAGTTCGTTGCGGTCGACACCGAATTCATGCGGCAGTCGACCTATTGGCCCCAGCTCTGCCTTATCCAGATCGCCTCGCCAGAGGTCGAGGCGGTGATCGATCCAATGGGCGACGGCATCGATCTGGCGCCTTTTTTCGCTCTCATGGCAAATCCGGCCGTGATCAAGGTGTTCCACGCCGCGCGCCAGGATGTCGAGATCATCTATAATCTCGCTGGCATCATTCCCCTGCCGATTTTCGATACCCAGATCGCCGCCATGGTCTGCGGCTTCGGCGAAGCGGCAAGCTACGGCGCCCTGGTGAAGCGTCTGATGCGCAAGAACCTGGACAAGAGTTCACGCTTTACCGACTGGGCCCGCCGTCCATTGACCGACAAGCAGCTTCACTATGCGCTTGGCGATGTCACCCATCTGCGCGGCATCTACATCAAGCTCAAGACCCGCCTGGAAGCGACCAGCCGAGCCTCCTGGCTGGACGAGGAAATGGCGGACCTCGTCAATCCCGACAATTACAAGACCGAGCCGGAAGACGCGTGGCGCCGCCTCAAGATGCGGGCGCGCAGTCCGCAAGAACTGGCGATCATGATCGAGGTCGCCGCCTGGCGCGAGCGTGCCGCGCAAAGCCAGAACGTGCCTCGCAGCCGAGTGATCAAGGACGACACCATTTACGACGTGCTGACCCAGGCGCCAAAATCCGTCGAGGAACTGGGCAAGCTGCGTACCATTCATGACGGCTTTGCCCGCTCCGCCCGTGCGCGCGAGCTGGTCGAGGCTGTCAACAAGGCGCTTGCCCGCTCGCCGGAAAAACTTCCGCCCCTGGAGATCACCGAACCTTTGCCCCCTTCCGCCGTGGCGGTCGCCGATCTCTTCCGCGTGCTGTTGAAAGCAGTCGCCGCCCGGCATGATGTCGCCGCCAAGCTGATCGCGACAACGGACGAACTCGACAAGATCGCCCTCGACGATCACGCCGATGTCGCCGCGCTGCATGGGTGGCGGCGCGAGCTGTTCGGCGAGGACGCGCTGGCGATCAAGGCGGGACGTCTCGCGATCGCGGTGGAGCACGGCAAGATCGTTACCTTGCCCTTGCCCGGACATCCGATGAATGACACTGATGTTAAGCTTGGCAACGCGCCGCTCAAACTCACAGGCAAGACGCAGGACGCCTCGACCGACGCGTGAAGGCCGATATCAGGCTCGCAAGTTCGGCAGATTTGTTCAATATTGCTGACCGCGCGGCATTATAAAAACCGCAATGGAATGGGTGCTCGGCGTTTAGCCGCACTGCGCTTTGTTCAGTTCTGCGTCTGGGCTTCGGGGGCGAAGTTGATGAGTTTCGGTTTGTTGCTGTTTCGCAGGGCCTGCGTTGTCCTGGTTATTATCGCAGCCGCAGGGTGTTCCAGCCTGCCGCGTACACCATTCACGCTCAAACAGCAGGTGATCGCGCAGATCCCCGGCATCCCTGGCGCGCGTATCTGGGCTGACGCCGCAGCGGAGGATTTCGCTAACGTCTTTCGCATCGAGGAGTTACAGGCGGCGGCCCGCAAGAACGGCTCGTTGGACCTCCTAGCGATTTCAGGCGGCGCATCCGACGGGGCTTTCGGCGCGGGTGTGCTCACCGGCCTCTCCGTGCATGGCCGGCGGCCCGAATTTACCTTCGTCAGCGGCGTGAGCGCGGGAGCCTTGATCGCGCCGCTCGCCTTTTTGGGTCCACGCTATGACCAGAAACTGGCCAATGCCTGGACGAGCGGCATCGCCGAGCCTCTCGGGGAAGGTGGCGTTCTTTCCATCCTGTTTTCGCAGGATTCCCGGCGCATGGCGCTTTACGACCTCGTCTCCAGTTTCGTCGACGAGGAGATGCTGAAAGACATCGCGGTTGAACATCGGCGAGGCAGGCGTCTCGTCGTCGTGACGACAAATCTGGATGCGCAGCGGCCTGTGCTTTGGGATATGGGCGCCATTGCAGCGAGCGGTCATCCCAACGCCTTACGGCTTTTCCGCAACGTCCTCACGGCTTCGTCGAGCGTTCCCGGCGCCTTTGCTCCATCGCTGATCGAAGTGGAGGCGGACGGCCGGCATTTTGCCGAGCTGCACGTCGATGGAGGGGCGACGACGCAGCTGTTCACAATCCCCGAGGCCATCCTCGCCCGGGGTCCCCTTAAAGAGCGCCCGGCCAACGCAATGCCGGCTCGTTTCTTCATCATCGTGAACAACCGGCTGAAACCGGAATTCGAAGTGGTGGAGGGAAGCACGGTGCCCGTGCTGGCTCGCTCTTTTTCGAGCCTGATCAAGACCCACGCAAGGCTGACTCTTGTGGCAACGCGGGAATTCGCCCGGGTCCGCAATATGGATTTCAATCTGACCTATATCGGGGACGATTTCCCCACCACCCCGAAGCCGAGCTTTGAGACACACTATATGCGCGCGGTATACCGCTACGGTTACGAGAACGCCGTAAGCGGCAATGTTTGGCAAAAACAGATCCCATTTCTGGCCGCACCAGGGGTGGTTGCCATCAAGGCGCTTAGATAACGGGCGCCCCCCGCCGAGGGCCATTGCTGCATTGCACAATTTCGGCGATGCTTCCGCTATGATGGCGGTCTCGCCGTTGACTTGAGCGCCGGACGCTCCGCTGAACGCGGAGCTGCGCTCTAGTTCTTTGTTGATGCATCAGATTTATCCGAAAAGTGCGTACACTTTTCGCTCCGATGCATTAGATCGCTTCCTTCAGCTTGGCGCGTGGATCATAGGCGTGGGCTTCGCTCCAATTTTCCATGAAATCGAACAGCTCCCGGTCGACGCGCTGCGGCAGCACAATGCGCAGCTTCACCAGCTGATCGCCGGTATTGCCGGTCTGAGCGTTCCTCACGCCTTTGTTGCGCAACCGCAGGACTTGTCCGCTTGAGGCGCCTTTGGGCACGGTGATGGACACGCGGCCGTCAATGGTCGGTGCTTCCACTTTGGCTCCCAGCACCGCCTCGTACACCGCTATCGGCAGATCCAGGACGATATCGTCGCCGTCGCGATCGAAAAACGGATGCGGGCGAATCTTCAGCTCGATCAGCGCATCGCCGGACTGGCCGCGCCCAACGCCCGGACCGCCTTTACCTTTCAGCCGCAGCACCTGCCCCTGCACGACCCCGGAGGGCACGTTGATGTCGAGTGTCTCGCCTTCAGGCAAAAGCACGCGCTTCTTCACCCCGTTGACGGCTTCGAGAAACTCGATCTCCAGATGATAGCGGTAGTCCATACCGCGCATGTTGAAGCTGCCGCCGCCGGGCGCGCCTGCACCCGTCCGGCCGAAGAAATCGCCGAAAATGTCGCCGAAATCGCCGAAATTGTCGGCGGGACGGTAGCGCTGCCCCGCTCCGGCATCGCTGTAGGCGGCCTCTCGGCCGCTGGCATCGATCTCGCCGGCATCGTAGCGGCGCCGCTTTTCCGGATCGCCAAGAATGTCGAACGCGGCGGAAACGCGCTTGAAGGTCTCCTCCGCCGCCGCATTTCCGGGATTGCGATCCGGGTGGAATTCCTTCGCCAGCTTTCTATACGCACCGCGGATTTCATCATGGCTGGCGGAACGCTTCACATTCAATGTCTGGTATAGGTCTTGGTTCATCTCTTCCGCGACTCACTCTGCGCCGGCGGCAATATTGAGCAGTGAATAGGGCATGAGCGCGAATGCGTGAAGCGGCATGACGCGCCGTGATCCCTAGCCAACATGTTCCTAGCGCCCCAGTAGCGCGGCTTCATTCACGCGAGACGAAGGCGCGCAGAATAGATGTCGCTGGGCTCCGTTTCGGCTCGATGCGTATTTCAGGCTCAGAATTCAAAAGCAAGGCAAGGACCTTGAACCGCCGGCGGAGCTCCTCACCATCCAGCGCCTCAAGTATAGCAGGCAATTGTAACACCAGATTGCCCTTATTGTACCCTATGGTTGTCTGGCTGATAATTCCCGGCATATTGATCGACAGCTTGCTTGCGAAACGCGCGGCGGTTCCGAGGATTTGCGCGCGCCGGTTCAGCGTCTGGCCGGTCAGCTTGCGCAGCGCCGGGCTGAATTCGCCGATCAACGTCCGTTCATGGCTGTAATAGACGGCGAGCGCCAGATAGGCCCGGCCGGGGTGATCGACGCCCATGAATGAGGATTGCGCGATCAGTCCGAGCGCCTTTTCGCCGCGATAGTCGGGATGGCCGCGCCAGCCGACATCGAACAAGAGGCACGCCGCCTTCCGCAGGCGCGTTTCCTCAGGCAATTCGGCAAGGTTAGGCGTCTGAAACAACCCCTCGGTCCAGTCGAACAGCTCATAGCCATATTCGGGTGAGCGCGCGCGCCGCGCCGCCATTTCCTCACAGGCCGAAATCAGTGGATCGAGAGCCTGCTCCGCGGGTGGCAAATTCTCGTAAAGCAAGCCCTCGCGCACGCCGCAAGCCGAGAATATCACTTCGGACGGTTTGAGCATGTCCGCAAGGCGCTTCAGCAGTAAGAGGCCGTAAGGCAGCATTTCCCGGCGCTCGCGTGAGATCTTGCTCAGGTGCTTGACCTTCGGATTGCGGCTGACGACGCTGGCGAACAGAGTGTCGACTTGCTTCGGCGTCATCACATAATGATGCATGATGCTGAGCGGATAGTCGGTCTCCATCATGTTGAGGCGTGCAACCGACCGCCACGTACCGCCGATCACGTAAAAGGGCCGGCCCGTGCCCTTGGCGAGCCAAGGTATGTTCTGCAGGTGCTTGTCGATATAGGCGGACGCATCGGCGAAATCGTTGCCCGCGACCTCCATGAGATTGAGACTGCCGAGCGGGACCGAGATTTCGTCAAGGACATCGCGGCCTCTCAGGTTGATGAGTTCCAGACTGCCGCCGCCCAGATCGCCGGCGAAGCCGTCGGGATTGAGGAAACCCGATGCGATACCGGCGGCGGCGAGCTCGGCCTCCTCCCTGCCCTCCAGAATGCGGATGCTGCAACCGCAACAAGCCTCGGCTTCAGCAATGAATTCGCGCCCGTCGGTGGCGCTCCGCACCGCTTCCGTCGCAAACGCCAAGCAATGCTGCACCCCGATATGCTCGTTGATCTTCCGGAACCGGCGAAGCGCCATCAGCGCCCGTTCGATGGCGCGCTTGTTCAGCCCGCCTTCAGCGGTACGCTTGCGCCCAAGGCCGCAAAGCAGCTTCTCGTTGAAGATCGGCGTTGGGCTTCGGACTTCGTCCTCGAAAACGACAAGGCGGATCGAGTTGGACCCAATATCGATAACGGCAATGGGGTTGGCCTGATGCGTGAAAATTTGCCCTCGGCGGTCCATCCCGCTCAATCGATCACATCTTGAGCGCCGCCGACGAACACCCGCGGCGGGAAGCTGTCCGCCAAAGCTTCGCCCCGGCCGGAAAGACTGGGATTGGTCATGAAATATTCATGCGCATTGAACGGGTCCTCGCCTGGATCCGGCCTGACGCGAACCGACGTGCCGTCGCCCAGGATGCGCCAGCTCTGCTGATTATCTTTCAGATTGGCGGCCATGATCTGCCCGAGAACCTGCTCATGAACAGTGGGATTTTTGATAGGTACCATAGCCTCCACGCGCCTGTCGAGGTTACGCTGCATCATATCCGCGGAACTGATATAGACATGGGCGCTGGGCGACGGAAGACTTTGGCCGCCGCCGAAGCAATAAATCCTCCCATGTTCCAAGAAACGGCCGACAATACTCTTGATCCGGATATTCTCCGAAAGCCCTGGCACGCCAGGCCGCAAGCAGCAGATGCCCCGCACGATCAGCTCGATATGCACGCCGGCAAGGCTCGCTTCATACAGCGCATCGATGATCGCGGGATCAACGAGCGCATTCATCTTCATCCAGATAACGGCGGGCCGGCCGGCCCGCGCATGGTCGATTTCCTCACGGATATGCTGCATCACCCGCGCGCGGATGCCGCCGGGCGAGGTCGACATGGCCTCCAATTCGGCGGGTTCGGAATAGCCGGTGATGAAATTGAACAGGCGCGTTACATCCCGCCCGATCGCCGGTTCCGCGGTAAAAAATGACAGGTCCGTATAAACACGCGCCGTCTGCGGGTGATAATTCCCGGTGCCCAGATGGCAATAGGTGCGTAATTCGCCGCCTTCCCGGCGCATTACCTGACCTAGCTTGGCATGGGTTTTCAGCTGGATGAAGCCGAACACGACGTTGACGCCGGCCTTCTCCAGATCGCGCGCGACTTTCAGATTGGCTTCCTCGTCGAACCGCGCCTTGATCTCGACCAGCGCGGTCACGAGCTTGCCGGCCTCGGCGGCTTCCTTCAGCGCCTCGACGATGGGCGATGTTCGCCCGGTCCGGTAAAGCGTCCATTTGATCGCGACCACATCGGGGTCCGCCGCCGCCTGGCGCAGATACTGCACCACGACGTCGAACGCCTCATAGGGATGATGGACGATCATATCCTTTTGCTTGATTGCCGCGAAGCAGTCGCCGTTGGATTCTCGAATACGCTCGGGGAACCGGATCACGAACGGCTTGAATTGCAGGTCCTGGCGCTCACTCGCGATCAGCTGGGACACATCGGAAAGCGCCAGCAACCCCTCCTGGACCGAGACTTCATCGGGTTCGACTTCAAGCTCCTGCCTCACGAAACGGCGCAGTGAGATTGGCATCGACGCTTCGACCTCAAGCCGGATAACCGAGCCACGCCGCCGTTTCTTCAGCGCCGCCTCAAAGGTCAAGACGAGATCCTCGGCCTTTTCGCTGATCTCCAATTCGCTGTCCCGCAAGACGCGGAAACCGCCGATGCCTTTCATCTCATAGCCCTGGAACAACCTGTCAGCGAAGCTGGCGACGAGCAACTCCAGCCGGATAAAGCGGATCGGCGGCGTCTTGCCATTGCCGTGGCTCGCCTCCACCGGCAACCGGATGAAGCGGTCAAGCTGGCTGGGTATTGGCAGGATACTGTGCATGACGGGACTGCCGGGAGCGCCTTTCTTCTGGCACTCCAACCCAAGTACGAAGCCCTTCGTTGGTATGAAAGGGAACGGATGCGCGGGATCAATAGCAATCGGGGTCAGAATGGGGAAGATATGGTTCATGAAATGGGGCTCAAGCCAGTCGCGCTCGGCTTTGCGCAAATGTTTCGGCTCGACGATGCTGATGCCGTGGTCTTCCAGTTCCGCTTTGAGATCTGCCCAATTCCGCTGTTGATGCGCGGTCAGCGAGGACACCACTTGGTTGATCTGTTTGAGCTGCTCGCTGGGGGTCAGGCCATCCGCGCTGGTCGTCGTGACCCCGGCGTTGATCTGCCCGATAAGTCCCGCCACTCGTACCATATAGAATTCGTCGAGATTGGAGGCAGAAATGGACAGAAATCGCAGCCGTTCAAGCACCGGATGATTGACGTTCTCGGATTCTTCCAGCACACGCCGGTTGAATTGCAGCCAGGACAGCTCGCGATTATAATAGCGCTGCGGGCCGAAAGCGGCGACCTGTTCCGCTTCGGGTATTGCAACAACTTCCTGGACCCGCCTCTTCGCTGCGTGAGACATCGTCTTTCCTTTCCGCTGCACACCCTGTCCCCGCGCCCTATGTCCTGGACGCGGATGGTCGGAAGGGGAGAAGGCGGCAGTTCGCCCGCTTCGTTGGTCAGGATCTCGGCTCACTGGCGAACTCTGCTACGCCCTGTACGTAATGTTACAGGGCCAAGGGAATGGGTCATCAGCGGCAAAAGCGCGCCGATGCGCCGCATGATGCCACAAATCCTTCAAGACGCGATGAAGCATTGCAGCTCATAACCCCGTGTTGCCTGCCAAATGCTCAGCCCGGCTCACCGGGACTCTCGGCCGAGAACAGTTTCGCCGCCAGCACCCGCGTTACCGCCCGTTTTTCTGCTAGCGCGGTACGGTCCAGCGCTTCGACCAGCGATTGCGCCGCAGCCATCGAGCGCTCCATCCGTCGCATCACATAGCCGATCACGTCCGGTTCGACACTCAGTTGGCGATCGGCGAAGAGTTTTACCAGGACGGCGCCGAGCAGCGCCTCGTCTGGCTCCTCGATGGTCACCAGCGCGGCCGAACGTAAACGCGAACGCAGGTCCGGGAGCGCGATCGCCCACTCCCCCGGTGGCCTCCGGCCGGTAATCAGCAGATCGAAACGCCGCTCCCTGGCTAGATTGAGCAGATGAAATGCCGCGTGTTCGTCTATCCGCGCCTGATCGAAATCCTCGATCGCAATTGGCATCGGACGCTCCAGCACGCCCGCCACGGCTTGCCCAAGCGCGAAGGCCGGAAAGGAACGCGCGCCTGACACCGCGCGCCAGACATTCACGAGATGAGTCTTGCCCGAGCCTTGCGGACCGGAGAGCACGGCGATCGGATTCGGCCAGTCCGGCCAGGCATTGATCAACTTGACGGCCTGTTCGTTCGAGCCGCTGACCAGGAAATCCTCGCCGCCCAGCGACGGTATATGCTCAAGCTCGAAAACCAGTTGTGAATTCGTCAATGCCGACCTCGCCGCCGCTCAACGCGCATTGCCGGTCTGCTCGCCGGCCTTCCTGCGCCGATCATCAATATCATAGCGTGCCATGTGCCGCAGCCAGCTCACGAGATAGACGATCGCCGATAGCGCGGTCGTGCCGCCGGTTACCCAGACGAACACCGCGATATAATCCGTCCAGCCAAGCCCTAGGCCACGCTCTGCCAGCACGAGCACGGCAAGCCCGATCTGCAGTGCGGTGTTGACCTTGCTGATGATATGGGGATGAACGGGCATGGTACGATCGAGGAGCCAGCCCAGCATGACGGCGCCGATGATCAGCATGTCGCGGCTGAAGACGAGAATGACAAGCCACGCCGGCAGATGCCCGTAAAAACCCAGGGCCACATAGACGCTCATGAGCAGCGCCTTGTCGGCGATGGCGTCCAGATAGGCGCCGAGTTCGGTTTGCCAGCCGAAGCGCCGGGCAAGGAAGCCGTCCACCGCGTCCGTGAGGCCCGCGACGAGGAAAACCACGAAGGCGGTGAACGGCTTTTCAGCGACGATCAGCCAGATGATGACGGGAACCAGGAACAACCTGGTGATCGTTATGATGTTAGGCACATACACGGACGATGCGCCCCGTTGCCTACCGCGTTACCAGGAGCCAATCCGGGCCTCGCCGTTCGAGCGTCAGCCCTTGCGATTGCGCGGCCTGCGCCAGGCGCTCCGCCCCACCGGGGAAGTCGACGGTGATGCTGGCGCCACGCGCATTGAGCGTCTTTACGTCCAGGGTCTGGACCCCGGGCACCTTTTGCAGCCGGGCGCGCATTTCCTGCCAGGCTTTCAGGCCCGAGAATTGGGCGGTAAGGGCGATCGTTTCGAGATCGGCGGAACCGGCAAGGGCGCCCTGACTGGCGAGCCGAGTGGTCTTCCAGCGCCCCTCGATCACCTTGAGCGCAATTTGCGCGGCCATGTTCGCGGTGTAATCGACGTCTCGCTCGGAAATGCGGAATGTGCGCGTCAGCGCGAAGCTGCCGACCGCGTCCTGGCCCAGAAGGCGCATGCGAAGCTGGCTGCCCTTAGGGTCTACTTCCGCGACGGCCAGCACGAGATTCTCCGAGCGGTATTGATATTTCAGCGATTCGAATACGCCGCGCGCATTGTTTCCCAGATCGCCGATCATCGAGGCGGTGATGTCGTCACGGGGCGAAGCGAGCTTGACCGGTGTCAGCGCATGTTCGCCATCCACCCCGGCCAGCGCCGAATACCAGGCATTATTCATGCCCGGCCGCACCGCGCCGCCCTCGACCATGATCGGCAGCAGCAGCAATTGCCCCGCCTGCTGGTCGGTATACGGGATGTTGAAGCGGTTAAGGATGTCGCTCACCGCATTGGGTTCGAAATTGAAATCCAGCGTAGCAATGTAGCGGGTATTGGAATTGCTTTCGCGGCGCACGGCCAGGCCGTCCACCATGCGCTCCACCATTTCGTCCGTGAGAACCGGCAATTTCGCGTGGCTCCGCCAA
This sequence comes from uncultured Alphaproteobacteria bacterium, assembly GCA_963731855.1. Taxonomy (GTDB): domain Bacteria; phylum Pseudomonadota; class Alphaproteobacteria; order Rhizobiales; family Rhodomicrobiaceae; genus R-RK-3. The sequence continues at coordinate 483,350 of CAVSXH010000018.1, forward strand.
TGCGTCATGCGCTTGAGCAATGCGCGCAGCGCGATCTGCTGTGCGTCCGCCAGCGCTCTCTCCTTGGCCGCCACGGCATTATCGGCGTCGGCTGTGACCGAAACCTTAGCGACCGAATAGACCGTCGATGTCTTCGCCTCGGCCGGATGCGCGAATGCGAAACTCGCGGCAAGCATCGCGGCGACAATCCTGTGAACCATCATTCCAATCCTCACGGGCAGCCGGGCCGCAAGCGCCAGCCGCCTCGCATGTCGACCTCATTCCAAATCGGCGGTGAGATTAGCCTGCTTTACGCCGCGCCAAAAGGCCAAACCGCAAAGCCAACATTGTTGGCGCCCCAACGACAGACCTGCTCAGCTTCGTTGTTTACGCTTCATTTTTGCCAGAACCGAGAAGACCATTTTCGACAATGAAGGTTAACGTCCGCCCCTCGTTGCTTTCCGACGCAGATCACCGCCATGCAGAGATATGTTGACGGACGCGGCAACCGGCGCTTGTGTGCGCCAAACGAAACGCGAGACTTGAGACATGGCGGAAAGCGGCAAGGCTGCGGATGCAGCGCTCACCTACGCGAAGGCTGGCGTCGACATCGATGCGGGCAATGCGCTGGTCGAAGCGATCAAGCCTCTGGCGCGGTCGACAGCGCGGCCGGGCGCAGGCGCCGATCTCGGCGGCTTCGGCGCGCTGTTCGATTTGAAGGCGGCGGGTTTTCGGGATCCGGTACTGGTTGCTTGCAATGATGGCGTCGGCACCAAAGTCAAGATAGCGATCGAAGCAGGACGGCACGAGACGATCGGCATCGACCTTGTCGCCATGTGCGTCAACGACCTGATCGTGCAGGGCGCCGAACCGCTGTTCTTTCTCGATTATTTCGCGTCGGGTGCGTTGAATGTACAGGTCGCGAAATCGGTCATCGGCGGCATTGCCGAGGGCTGCCGTCAGGCGGGCGCGGCGCTGATCGGCGGCGAAACGGCGGAAATGCCTGGGCTTTATGCGGCGGGCGACTACGATCTGGCGGGCTTCGCGGTCGGGGCGGCCGAACGCGGGACGCTGCTGCCGCGGCGCGACATCGCCGCCGGCGACGCGCTGATCGGCATTGCCTCTTCCGGCGTGCATTCCAACGGCTTTTCGCTCGTGCGCAGGCTCGTACGCGATCGGGACCTCGGCTGGGAGGCGCCCGCGCCTTTCGATATCGGCCTGCCCCTCGCCGAAGCATTGCTGGCGCCGACACGCATCTATGTAAGACCGTTGCTGGCGGCGATCCGCGAGACGGGCGCGGTGAAAGCGCTCGCCCATATTACCGGCGGCGGCCTTACCGAAAATCTGCCACGCGTGTTGCCTGAAGGCGTCGCCGCGGAGATCGATCTTGCGGCCTGGACAGCCAAAGCCGGTCTTCGCATGGATCGCAGAAACCGGCGGCGTCGCCGAAACGGAAATGCTGCGGACCTTCAATTGCGGCATCGGCCTCGTGCTTGTCTGCGCGGCGGGCGACGCCGATCGGCTCTGCGCTTTTTTGACCGGCCGGGGCGAAGACGCGCGCGATTATTGGCGCTCTGCGCGAAACTGAGGGCAGACCGTCGGTGCACTTTTCTCGGCTCGCTCGGATTTCAGGTATGAGCCGGCGGAAACGGGTGGGCGCGCTGATCTCCGGCAGGGGCAGCAACCTGCAAAGCCTCCTTGACGCCTGCCGCGAACCGGACTATCCGGCGGAGATCGTGCTTGTCGTTTCCAACCGTCCGGGAGCACTTGGCCTCGAACGTGCGCGTCAGGCGGGCGTCGCCGCGCTGACCATCGACCACAAATCCTATCCGAACCGCGCCGCCTTCGATGCCGAACTCGACCGCGCCTTGCGGGAAGCCGGCGTGGAGATCGTTTGCAATGCCGGCTTCATGCGCCTGCTCACGGCCGAATTTGTGGAGGCCTGGCGTGACCGGCAGCTCAACATCCACCCATCATTGCTTCCGGCGTTCCGGGGCCTCCACCCGCAGCAGCAGGCCCTCGACGCTGGCGTGTGCATTTCGGGCGCGACCGTGCATTTCGTGCGTGCCGCAATGGATGCCGGGCCGATCATTGCGCAGGCCGCCGTGCCGGTGCGGCCGGATGACAATGCGGAAACGCTGGCGGCCCGCATACTTGGGCCGAGCATCGGATTTATCCGCATGCGCTGGCGCTCGTCGCCTCAGGTGCTGCCTGGGTTGAAGGCGAAGCGGTACGCTATCGTTCGGCGGACGTGGAGCGGTCCATGTTCGCTGAACCCGAGCAGAAGGACTAGTGGACGCTGCAACTCCGCTGCGTGGCCCCCACTCAAGCCGTGTTGGGCATCGCCGTTACCCGCCGCGAGGAGGCGATTATGGCGTTGAATTTTGCTACACGTACGCTTGAGCATTAGGACTAGCGCAAGGTTAAGCTTATGCGCTTGTTTGATTTTGATTTATATGCCGGATCTGGTTTGGTCGGCTCGGGGGAAGGAAAAGGCTGCACGGCATGGCGTCTCGTGGAACAGTGATACCCTTCCGCGCTCTGCTTTTCGTGCTGGTCGCGGTCGTGGCCATTCCAGCGCTCATCTTCAGCGCTGTTCTCTTGCAACGTTACGCGAACAGCGAAAGAACGCGCGCGACCATTGCGCTGGAGGAGAGCGCAAGAGGCATAGCGCGGGCAGCGGACGGGCTTTTCGCCAATGCGGCCGAGGTGTTGAAGGTGCTCGGCAACTCGACCCGGTTGCTGGAAGGCGATATCGACAGGTTTCGCGCGGCAAATCCGTTCGGTCACCACGGGCACCGGGCGACAGTTCGATCTGATTACGCCGGATGGCAAGATCGCCGCGACGACGATCGGGAGCGAAAATGCCGCAGCCAGGATCGAAGCTCTCCGGACGTCTTCGGGCAGGTGATCCGGATCGCCGAGCTCTATGTCTCGCGCGTGCTTGGTTCGCCGGGCGGCCTCTACGCCCAGGTGGCGTTCCCGTGAAGGTCGCCGGGGCCTCCGGCTGGATGCTGCAGACGGTCATCCCCGCGCAGGACTTCGCTGCCGCTGCTTGAGGAGCCTGGAGTTCCCGGCGACTGGATCATCTCCATCACCGATGGGGATGGCAGAATTCTTCTCCGCGCCCCAAACAACGAGCAATTCGCCGGCAAGTCAATTGTGCCCCACCTGGTCGAACATCTGCGCCGCGCATGGACTGGCGCCATTCCCACGGTGACGCTTGAAGGCATTCCGGCCGTGTCCGCAATGGGGCATGCGCCCAATAGCGGATGGGCGGTCGCCGTGGGGCTTCCGGAAAAAACGCTGCAGGCGCCACTCGCCGATCAGCTCTGGAATTTGGCCGCACTTGGCAGTCTGTTGATCATCGGCGCGCTCATCGCGGCATTTATGATTGCCCGCCAGCTCGACCATGCGGTGGAAACCGTCGCGACCGCGGCCAAGCAGGTCGGCGAAGGTCTGATCATCGAGCCGCCTTATGTGCCGATCAATGAAATCGCCCAGCTCGGCGGCACGCTGTCGCAAATATCGCAAGAACTGCGCGACCGAGCGCAGCGCCTGGAAGATCTCAACCGGACGCTTGAGGCGAGGGTGGCGGAGCGTACAAGCGAGCTGAGTGCAACCAACATGCGCCTGGTCGCCGAGATGAAAGGGCGCCAGGAGACCGAAGCCCAGCTGCGCCACCTGCAGCGGCTGGAGGCGGTTGGCCAGCTCACCGGCGGCATCGCGCACGACTTCAACAACATGCTGGCGGTGATGGGCAGCTGCCTGGAATTGATTTCGCGACGGCTGTCGCGCGGGGATACTGACGTCGGGGCGCTGCTTGCCAGCGGACGCCAAAGCGTCGAGCGCGGGGCCGCCCTCACCCGGCGGTTGCTCGCCTTCGCCCGGCAGCAGACGCTTGTCGCCGGAACCGCTGGACGCGAACAAGCTTGTCGCGGGCATCGAAGAGATGCTGCGGCGGACCTTGCCGGAGACCGTCAAGATCGAGACGGTTCTGGCCGGGGGCCTGTGGTTGACCCATGCCGATGCGCATCAGCTCGAAAGTGCGCTTCTCAATCTGGCGGTCAATGCGCGGGATGCCATGGCCGAGGGCGGCAAGCTGACGATCGAGACCGCCAACGCCCATCTCGACGAGGCCTATGCTGCGCTGCATCCGGAAACCGAGCCGGGCCAATATGTGATGATCGCAATCACCGATTCAGGCACCGGCATGACGCCCGACGTGCTCAACCGGGCGTTCGACCCTTTCTTCACCACCAAGCCAAGTGGGGAGGGGACCGGGCTCGGCCTTAGCCAGGTGTTCGGCTTTGCCAAGCAATCGGGCGGCCACGTCAAGATCTATACCGAGCTGGGCGTCGGGACGAGCGTGAAGCTTTATCTGCCCCGCCTGTTCGTCGACGGGCACTCAACGGTGAAAAAGCCGCAGATCAAACCGGATACGCTCCGGCTCGGCGGCAGCGAACTCGTTCTCATCGTTGAAGACAGCACCGATGTCCGGCTTCTCGCCGTGGCGATGGTGCGCGAGTTGAACTACGATGTGCTCGATGCTCCATCCGGCGCCGTGGCGCTCGCCCTGCTGGACGCCAATCCCGACATCAAGCTGATGCTCACCGATGTAGTCATGCCGGATATGAACGGCCGTCAGCTGGCCGACGAGGTGACGCGCAGACGGCCCGAGGTGAAAGTGCTGTTCACCACCGGATATACGCGGAACGCCATCGTCCATAACGGTATTCTCGATCCCGGCGTTAACCTGATCGCCAAGCCATTCACCATCGAGGCGCTTGGCGGAAAAGCTGCATGGCCTGCTCGGCAAGCCGGCGCCGGCAGCGTCACCGAGTGATCCGGCCGCCTGACCTGAGTTTCGCACGCCAAGGCGCGCCAGCGGCAGCTCATGCGGCGCGCAACTGATCGCCGACGCCGCGCGCGTCCGCCGCACTGATCGTCGCCAGCCACATGCCCCGCGCAAAGCACGCAAGCATCATCAATGCGCCAAACAGCCAGGCCGATACGATCGTGCGGGCCGCGAGCTCGCCCCAAACGCCGATAGGCGGCTCCGGGTCCATCTGCATGGCCGGCATGATAACCGGCAGCGATGTGAGCGCATAGCCGGACCAGAACAGCACGCGCGTCGCCGCATCGTCCGGAAGGGCGAGCTTCCCGCCCATATAAAGGCCCAAAGGGATCAAGAGCAGCAGATAATAATGCGTCCATGAAATCGGGCTGATCACCAGGGCGAGCGTCAGCACGCACAGAATTGCAGAAGATCGTGCGGCTGCGGCGCGTCGCTCCCGGGCACGACGAGGCGCTTGCTTTCCGCGCGCCAGGCCAGCCAGGCGAAGCCTCCCAGCAGCAGCGGCGAAGAGCGCAGTAACGCACAATCTTATGCGCCGGCGAGGGCTCGATCGGCCCCCAGTAAAGCAATTCGGTCGCACCTGTGCTGACAGACGCATGAGGAAGCCGTCGATCGACTGCACGTTGAAGGCCGGCAGCGCTTGGCCCAAATAAGGCTTGACCGCCTCCTCGAACCACGCCAGATGGCCGGCCGACGCCGAAAATCGCAAGTGAGATCAGCGCGGTCAGGATCATGGCCGCAGCTCCGCCGGCCACGATGTTCCAGCGGCGGCGCGCCAGGAAATAGACGCCGAACAGCAGCAGCGGCAGCTTGACCACCGCGCACAAGCCGAGTGCCGCACCTGCCGCGAATTCGTGTCCACGCCGCCAGAAAACCAGCCCCGCCACCATCAGCAGGAGAATGAGATGCGTGCTGTTGCCCTCCCGCAGACTGTTCAGCAGCGGTCCATTGACGAGGAAGAGGAACGCGAGCGCCGCCGCAAGGGAGCCGCGCAATCCGGCAAACCGCGCTAGCATCGCCCAGGCGGCGATTGTCGCCGCCGAACCGATCAGCAGATAGGCCCAACCCGCCGCCTCCCTGCCGAGAGGCACGAGGGGAACGAAGAGCCACGCGACCACGGGGAAATTCGACCAGTTGCCCCGGATGGTGAACGGATAGCCGGCATTGAGCCCGCCGCTCCATAGATGCTCGGCCGCGACCCAATAGGCCTTCATGAAATCGCTGAAAAGCGTCGGCGGCTCGGAGAGCGGCCAAAGCGCGAGATGGATCGCACCACCCCCCAGTAGGGCCATAAGCCAGGCCCATGCGGGCCGTTCGGTGATCCACGCTCGTGTGGACGCGATTGTTGAAACTTCCATAGATCAGCGCCTCGATCCGCACGCGTCTGCTAAGACGACCACCCGCATGGTGCCTTTTTACACTCGCTGGGGCCTGCGTCGAGCACGTTGTGGTAACAAATTTTTGCAGTCGATCCGGCGAGATACGCTGCACGGCCTCCGCCGTCGATCCAAATGGCCAAATGGTCTCGCTTTCTACCGATAAGCAGAGACACGTAAAGCCGCCGCCAAGACACCGAGAGCCGGCGCGCAACCGCTGGCAAGGGGTCTTGCAGGCAGCCCGGCGGCAACCCAATTCACCCACAGGCGGCGTAACCAATCCACGAAGCAGCAATTGACGGTTCGGTGCGACTAGCACAAACTGATGATGAAGGCGGCCTGACGTTCAGCTTCGGTTCAGGCCAGAGGCCCAGCTTGTATAAGCTGGATATGATGAGCGCGAGGATAGCCTTGCCATCGTTGGATGCCCGTAAGCCTCGCGTTCTCTTAGCCTCGACCAGGTTTCGCCCCGTGGAGCGGGATGGCGTACAATCGTGAGCGCATGCAACCATATAGGACAAAACGGCGTAAATGGTTATGCTAAGGGAAAGATGTTCCCCTTTCGACTGAGCGTCCAGAGATATCGAGTGGTGGAATGAAGCCCAATAACGAGATTTTCGACCTCTACACAGAGAGCTACGGCCAGCAAAAGCAGTCGCAGCTCGATCTGAAGACCTATCTTGAAAGCTGCCGTGAGGATACGATGCTCTACGCATCGGCGGCGGAGCGGATGCTGGCGGCGATCGGGGAGCCGCGAATCCTCGACACCGCTTCTGACGAGCGGCTCGGCCGCATCTTCATGAACCGCACCATCAAGATCTATCCCACATTCAAAGAGTTTTACGGCCTTGAGGAGACGATTGAACGGATCGTGAGCTATTTCCGTCACGCCGCGCAAGGGCCTGGAAGAGCGAAAGCAAATTCTTTATCTCCTCGGGCCGGTTGGCGGTGGCAAATCGTCACTCGCCGAAAGGCTTAAGGAGCTCATGGAGAAGTGCCCGGTCTACGTCCTTCGGGCGGGTACTGAACTCAGTCCGGTGTTCGAAAGCCCGCTGGGCCTTTTCGATCCGGACTCAATGGGCGGCGTGCTCGAAGAACGCTACGGCATTCCTCGGCGAAAGCTGACAGGCCACATGTCGCCGTGGGCTGTGAAGCGGCTCGACGAATTCGGCGGCGATATCTCTAAATTCTCGGTCGTGAAGCTCCACCCCTCACGCCTGCGCCAGGTCTGCGTTGCCAAGACGGAGCCCGGCGATGAGAACAACCAGGATGTCTCGGCGCTGGTCGGCAAAGTCGATATCCGCAAGCTCGAATTTTTCGGCCAGAACGACGCCGACGCCTATTCCTTCAGCGGCGGGCTGAACCGCACGACGCAAGGGTTGCTCGAATTCGTCGAAATGTTCAAGGCGCCGATCAAGATGCTGCATCCGCTGCTTACCGCGACGCAGGAAGGCAGCTATGTCGGCACCGAGAATGTCGGATCGCTGCCTTATCAGGGCGTGATCATCGCCCATTCGAACGAGAGCGAATGGCGCGCCTTCCGTTCCAACCGCAACAACGAAGCCTTTCTCGACCGCATCTGCGTCGTGCAGGTGCCCTATTGCCTGCGCGTCACCGACGAGAAGAAGATCTACGAGAAGCTGTTATCGAAGAGCGAGCTGGTGGATACGCCCTGCGCGCCCGGCACGCTGGAAATGCTGGCGAAATTCTCCGTCCTTACGCGCATGAAGGAGCATGAGAATTCCAATCTCTACTCCAAGCTGCGCGTCTATGACGGCGAGAGCATGAAGGAAACCGACCCGCACGCCAAAACGGTGCAGGAATATCGCGACAATGCCGGCGTGACGGAAGGCATGGAAGGCGCATCGACGCGCTTTGCCTATAAGGTGCTGTCCGAGACCTTCAATTTCGATACCTCGGAGGTCGGCGCCGATCCGGTGCATCTCATGTATGTGCTCGAACAGGCCCTGCGCCGCGAGCAGATGTCCGAGGACAATGAGGACCGCTACATCGAGTTCATCAAGGAAGAGCTGGCGCCGCGCTATGCCGAGTTCATCGGCAATGAAATCCAGAAGGCATATCTGGAATCCTATCACGAATACGGCCAGAACCTCTTTGACCGCTATGTGGCCTATGCCGATGCCTGGATCGAGGATCACGACTTCAAGGACCCCGATACGGGCCAGCTGATGGACCGCGGCGTGCTGGACAAGGAATTGTCGAAGATCGAAAAGCCGGCCGGCATCGCCAACCCGAAGGACTTTCGCTACGAAGTGGTGAAGTTCTCGCTCAGGGCCAGGGCGCGCAATTCCGGCAAAAATCCGTCCTGGACCTCGTATGAAAAGATCCGCGACGTCATCGAGCGGCGCATGTTCAGCCAGGTCGAGGATCTACTCCCAGTCATCAGCTTTGGCGCGAAGAAGGATGGCGAAACCGAGAAGAAGCACAATGAATTCGTCGAACGCATGGTGGCGCGCGGTTATACGCCCCGTCAGGTCCGGCGTCTGGTGGATTGGTATATGAGAGTGAAGAAATCTGGTTAGAAAGAGCGAATGCACATAATCGACCGCCGCCTGAATCCCAAGGCGAAAAGCCTTGGAAATCGACAGCGTTTCATCCGCCGGGCGCGGGACGAAATCCGCAATGCGGTGAACGAGGCTCTGAAGAAACGTAAGATTTCGGAGGTCGAAAGCGGCGAGAAGATCCGGATCAGAGCGAAAAGCCTGAATGAGCCTTCGTTCCGGATGGGCAAAGACGGTTCACGTGATTTCGTGTTGCCCGGCAACAGGGAGTTCGTTGTCGGCGACACGATCCCCAAACCCCCCGATGGCGGAGGCGGGGGCGGCGCGCATGGCAGCCCGGACGGCCATGGCGAAGATGATTTCGTCTTCACGCTCAGCAAGGACGAATTTCTCGACCTGTTCTTCGAAGACCTGAAGCTTCCCAAATCTCATCAAGACCAAACTCAAGGACGTCCGCTCGCCGACGCCGGTGCGTGCGGGCTACACGATCGACGGTTCGCCTTCCAAGCTCAACCGGGTGCGCACCATGCGTAACAGCGTGGCCCGGCGCATCGCGCTGCGGCGACCCAGCCTTGAGGAAATCCGCAAGCTTGAGGAGGAAATTGAAGCCGGCGGAAGCCCAGCGCGAACCGGATCAGAGCGGGCTGACGCTGTTGCGCGAGCGCCTTGCCAGGCTGCACCATCTACGCAAGACGGTCGCCTTCATCGATCCGTTCGACCTGAAATACAACCGCTTCGAGCGTCAGCCCAAACCGGTCACCCAGGCCGTCATGTTCTGCCTGATGGACACCTCGGCTTCGATGACCCAGTCGCTCAAGGATCTGGCGAAGCGGTTCTTCATGCTGCTGCACATCTTCCTGTCGCGCCATTACCGCGAAGTGGATGTGGTATTCATCCGCCATACCAGCGTCGCCAGCGAAGTGGATGAGGATACCTTCTTCCGCTCGACGGAAACCGGCGGAACGGTGATATCCAGCGCTTTCGAGGAAATGCGCAAGGTCGTCAAGGAGCGTTACCCCGCCGACGAATGGAACATCTACTGCGCTCAAGCGTCCGACGGTGCGAACGACCTCGGCGACATGGGGCGCTGCATCGACATGCTGGACCAGATCATCCTGCCGGTCTGCCAGTATTTCGCCTATATCGAGGTTGGCACGCATATCAGCGAAAGCATCATCTGGAACGGCTTCACGCCGCTGACGGACACACACCGCCATTTCGCCATGCGCCACGTTTCCTCGCCCGGAGAAATCTATCCGGTATTCCACGACCTGTTCTCAAATGCGGAAAGGTCCTGAATGGACACGATGCCGAAAGCCAGGAAGCGCAACAGTAAGGCCAAGCCGCTCTTCGAGGGCGCCGAGTGGAATTTCGACCTGCTGCAAACTGTCTATGAGCAGGTCGAAAAGGTGGCGCTCCGCGACCTGAAGCTGGATGTCTATCCGAACCAGATCGAGATCATCACCGCTGAGCAGATGCTGGATGCCTATACCTCGACCGGTATGCCGCTCATGTACCGCCACTGGTCGTTCGGCAAGCATTTCGCGCAGGAACAGATGAGCTACCGGCGCGGCATGCGTTCGCTTGCCTACGAATTGGTCGTCAACTCCAACCCTTGCATCAATTATCTGATGGAAGAAAATTCCATCACCACGCAGACACTGGTCATCGCGCACGCGGCATTCGGCCATAACCATTTCTTCAAGAACAACTATCTGTTCCGCCAATGGACCAACGCGGACACAATTCTCGATTACCTCGCCTTTGCGAAAGATTATGTAAAGGAATGCGAGGAGCGCCACGGGGTCGAGGACGTCGAAACCATACTCGATGCCGCCCATGCACTGATGCGGCAAGGCATAAGCCGATATCCCAAGATCCCAGTCTCCTCGAAATCCATGCGTGTTGCTCAGCGCAAAAAGAGCCGCAAGGCGCATGAGGAAGCCACCTATGACGACATTTACCGGACCGTTCCGAAGCGTCCGATTACCATGCTGGAGCAGGAAACCTCGGCCGCAGCCGACGCGATGGAGGAGCAAGGCCTCGGCCTGCCGGAGGAAAATGTCCTCTATTTCCTGGAAAAGCACGCCCCCCGCCTCAAGGACTGGCAGCGCGAACTGATCCGCATCATCCGCATTCTCGGGCAGTATTTTTACCCGCAGCGGCAGACCAAGATGATGAATGAGGGCTGCGCGACATTCGTCCACTACGAAATCCTGAACCGCATGTATGAACGCGGGCTGCTCACCGAAGGCTCGATGCTGGAGGCCTTGCATCTGCATTCCTCGGTGGTCATGCAGCCCGGCTTCGACGATCAGCGCTATGGCGGCATGAACCCCTACGCGCTCGGTTTCGCCATGATGCGCGACATCAAGCGCGTTTGCCGCGCCTGCTGACGGCGTCTTGCTAGGACCTGCTCGTCCCCAATCCAATCGTCATCTTCGCAGCCGGTATGCGTGCAAATCGCGGTGACGCTAGGACGCCATCTACCGCACGCAATCTCGTCCGTGAACTGAGTTTCTTTGCGTCGAGCCGCAGCAGGAGCAGCGGATTCAGACGCGACCCGCGGCGCACTGTTCCGTTTCGGATCCATGGCCCATGCCATGATCGGCGAGCACCGAGCCGAATGTCGTCAGGAGTCAGCGGCTTCCTGCTCGAATCGCCGGCCTTGACCAGCAAATCGCCTTCCTTGGGCCGAACTGACGCAGGAACGACCTGGTCGATGGTCGCCCGGGGGTCAGGCTCAATCCAAGGCCCGCCTTGAATCCTTCCTTCAGCAGCGTTCGTCGTGCGAACTGACTCATGAGGAAGAGGTAGTTTATCCGAATAGCCACGCGCTGCGCGGCCAGCCGACCGGGCTGTTCACCGGGGCCGTGCGGCACGCGGTGATATAGATAGCGCGACCATAATGCTGAGCACCGAGTCAATGGCGGAGATCCAGCCGGCCCTGCCACCGGCGATCGCGAGTTGAAGTTCGCCTTGCCGAACGGCCGCGTCGATCTGGCCCGGCGCTGGCTGGACGCGGTCGGCCGGCGCGACCGCAGTTTCCGGGAGCGATCGTCTGGACCATCGACTACGACACGCCGGGCTAACGGCGCTCGGCGAGAAGATCAACAGCGACTACCTGAAAGCAAGATACGGGTCCGTTGGTATTCGGCGATTGCGGGCGCGCCGTCGGGGCCGGCATTCGTCGAAGCCAAGTTCGTGTCTGCACGCGTCAAACCAAAGCACGTATCAGGTTCCCTATTCCGCGGAAAACCTGGCAAGCCGGAGTCTGCAGGACCCGCGGCTGCAGTCGTTGCCGCTGCTGCTGCGGGAAAAGGGATCAGGATCCGAATATCTGGCAGCCCGTCATGCTATCCGCTATCGCCGGGACCGATTTATGGGGCCGCCGGCCGGGCCCGCGTGAGCCTGGATGCGGAAATCTCGGCCGCTGCCGTCAACCGCGATTCCTTCGGCGGGCGATTACAGCGTTATCGGTTCGGGAATCCTCGAGGTCGAGGGCGTCGATGAGGTGCTGCCCTTCGCGCTCCGCCCTTTGTTGCAGCTCGGGGCGCGAGCGCTCTTTTCCGAGTTTCTGGCCGTCTACCAGCACGCCGCGCGCCGCATCGTATGATCATGCCTGACAGTCGGTAATCGGCAGGAACCGAACAGCAGAGGTGGCGCCCGACTCGCCACTCGACCTACATCCTTTCTTCAATCGTCCGGGATAATTGTAATTGCGCGTACCTCGGCGCATCCCTTCGTGGCGGCTTGTCGGCGTAAAAGCGGCGATTTGCGCAGTGACTCTTCAGCTCGAACGAGTGGAACTGCTTCCACTCTGGCGGCTCGCGGTGCGATGGGTCCGAGCGCGCTCCGAGCACCTCCGCGGTGCCGGCCGTCGAGGTGGTGAGCGGGCTTCAATCCTGTCGTTGGCCATCGACGAGGCAGACCTGAATAGTCCTGACCGGGGCCTCTGCCGAACAGAGACAATCGCGGCGCTGAATGGGAGCGGCCCGTCAGCCTTCCCTACTTGAGGGCGGCCGTCTGCTGTTTGCCTCCGGCGTCGGCGTGCGGATGACGGCGGGACCAGTGCGCCAGGATCGGATTCCGCCTGCACTTTCCGGCGGCGCGATGGTGCCCGCGAGTTCGCCCACGCATCCTCTTCGGCCACGAGACCATGCCGCTCCAGCGCCTCGTCGTGCACCACGATGTGCGGCGGGATTTCGATGGCACTGTCTGGCATTTTGTAATCCGCTTGCATACGAAATCGCCAAGGCGAAGGGCGCAATCGTGCGGAAACAAAGCCGGTCAGGCTCTTCGTGAACGGCAGATATCACGGTCCGCTGGTCCTGACAGAGCGTTTCGACGATCGCTTCTTCGCCGCGCATCGGGGCGACGTGTGGAGTCAGTCAGACGGCGTTAGAGGAGCTGTGGCGCTGGGTGTCGCGAAACCGAACCCTGACGATGGAAACGGTGGCGCAGAGGGTGGATTTGGAGAGCCTGACGCGCTGGTTTCTGGCCGTGACGTTCTGTGCCACTCGGGACGCGTCCCAGGAGCCTGGTCCCTTGCTGAATCGGGCTCGCACCCAGGGGGGATGGTTCTGGGTGACCTGGGACATGGACCAAAGCTTCCGGAATTGGGATATGGA
>CAVSXH010000019.1:0-60728 GCA_963731855.1 uncultured Alphaproteobacteria bacterium
CATCGCCAATGACCGCGACAGCTTCATCGAGCGAGAGATCGGGGCGCGCCGCGAAGCCGCCATGCCCCCCTTCGGACGCCTCGCCGCGCTGATCGTCTCAGCCAAGGCCAAGCCCGACGCCGAGCATTATGCGCGCGAGTTGGTGCTGGCGGCGCCGCCTTCGGCTAAGATCACGGTGCTCGGCCCGGCCGAGGCGCCCCTGTCGCTGATCCGCGGCCGCTACCGCTACCGCCTCCTGGTCAAGGCCCCGCGCGACGCCGATATGCAGGCCTATCTGCACCATTGGCTGGACCGCGCTCCTCCCGCCAGGGGCAGCTTGCGGCTGACGGTGGATGTCGATCCTTATAGTTTCATGTAGCCGGCGTGACTAGCGCCCCGGCTGGTCCCGTCCGGCCGAACCGAAATCAAAATCACGAGATTGCTGTTGACAAGAAATCTGTGCGCCGCCGAATAGAAGCAGCGCTTTCGATGCTTCCCGAGGGAAGTCATGGCCTGCATGATTCCGCACTCGTTGCCGGGAAGCTCGACGGCGAGCGAGAACCAAGTTCACCAGCTGCTTAAAAGGCTTGGCGATCATTGCCTTGTCTATTACGAGCCGTATACGGGCAATCGGCATCCGGATTTCATCGTCATCATTCCCCATCTTGGCGTTCTCATCATCGAAGCGAAAGGCTGGCGAAGAGAGCAACTGGCTTCCGCGACACGCGATGAGGTGACCTTCCACGACGGGAAGATCAGGCAAAGACGGCCACATCCGCAGCGGCAGGCGCGTGAGTACATGCGGCGTTTCCAGAGGGAATGCGGCAAACATAAATGGGCAGAGCTTCTGCTGTGTCGCTCAGGTCCGCATGAGGGAAACTTCACCTTTCCCTTCAGCTATTTAGTGATTCACACGCAGATCGGCCGGGCCGAGCTTGAAGAAGGTGACGGCTCCTTTTCGGAAGTGTTTCCGCCGGCACGAAACGTCACCAAGGATATCTTTAAATCCTGGGCAAGGCTGAATGCGGCGGCTCTGGAAAGCCAACTCGCCAAGTTCTTCGATCCGTACTGGCCTACGAAGATAACCGACTCTCAACTGCACGTCTTAAAGGCCATCATATCTCCGATCACCACGATTGACGCCGAGATGGCTGCGGGTGATGAGCTGAAAACCTTGGACGCTAAACAGGAAGCCGTTGCGCGCCAGTTGGGCACTGGGCATCGCGTCATTTACGGGGTTGCGGGTTCAGGCAAAACGATAATCCTCATAGCGCGAGCCAAGTTCATCGGCGGTGCTCCAAGCCGGCGGGTGCTCATCCTTTGCTACAACAGGTATCTCGCGCAGCACATCAGGTTGCGAACGCAAGGCTACGGCAATATCGAAACGCATACGTTCCATGCGTGGGGCGAGAAAAATGGCGTGAAATTCATCCTGAAGGAGCCCGACGAAGCGCACGCCGCCCGGTTGCTTGCCGTGATGCGAAGCAACTCGGCTCGGGACGCCGCCCGGTTCGACGCCGTGCTCGTCGATGAAGCTCAGCTCTTGCAGGCTGACTGGCTCAGGGCCGCCAAGCTGGCGCTGAAAGATCCCGCTTCCGAACACTCCCATCTGTTTGTTGCAGGCGACGGAACGCAGAGTGTGTTTCGCAAGAGACCCCTCACTTGGACAGAAGTGGGGATCAATGCTCGGGGTCGAACCGCTATCCTGAAACGAAATTACCGAAATACGCAGGAAATCCTCGATACCGCCGTCCCATTCGCCGCGCCTGGCGATGTTGTGGAAACAAAAGGTCCTGGCGATCCAACGCCCACCCCCGAATGCCTGCGCTCCGGACCTGCGCCTGAAATGATTCAGCTGCAAAGCCGCGAGAACGAGGTGAATTGTGCGTCGGCGCTCATTCAGAGCTGGCTGATCGCCGGCGCGGTCATTCGAGGACGCCGTGAGGCGCTCCGTCCGTCCGAAATCGCAATTCTCTATCCACATATTCCAAATCGGAACTTGTCGTTGCTCCACGACGTCAGGGACAAGGTCAGCGCTTTCACCAAGACCGTCGTGCTCGACGGCATCACCGGGAAGCTCGCCGACCAAGGTGTCCGCATCGTTTCAATTCAGCGGGCGACGGGATTGCAGTTCCGCGCGGTGATCCTGATCTGGACCGATCTTCTCCCTTCCAATTTCGCCGATCGCGACGACCGCACGCTGCTTTATCTCGGTATGACACGAGCTGAAGATGTGCTTGTCATTCTTCATTCCGGGCAGTCGAAGCTTGTGGACAATTCACCGCGGTTTGTCCGGGCAAAACGCCACATCGCTCTAAGCTCGACAACAAGTTGCACGCCGCGCAAAGCCTGTGTTAGACAACCTGCGAACCTAAGGTTTTCCAAGTTTCAGGCGCTTCTCCGCCCTGGGACTTGATTGGGCTGCGCAAAAGTCCGGGCGGGCCTCTAAGCACGCAAGGCAGAACGGGAAGAACGCTAAGGTGGCTGGCGAGACGACACTTGTTGCGGGCATGGCAGGGCGGTATTCGACCGCGTTGTTCGATCTGGCGCGCGAGGATGGCAAGCTGGAGGAGACGGAGCAGGCTCTGATCGGCCTCAGCGCTTCGCTGGACGAGAGCGACGATCTGCGCAGGCTCGTGCGGAGCCCGATTTTTTCCGCCGACGAGCAATCCGCCGCCCTGGCAGGAATCGCGAAACAGGCGCGCCTGCCCACGCTCGCCGCGAATTTCCTGCAATTGCTGGTCAAGAACCGCCGCCTGTTCGCGCTGCGCGACATCATTGCCGGTTTCCGCAGGCTGTCCGCCAATCACCGCGGCGAACTGACGGCGGATGTGACTTCCGCGGTCTCGCTGAGCGAGGCGCAGTCCGACGAGCTGAAAGCGACGCTGAAGGCCAAGACCGGCAAGAGCATCACGCTGATCGAGAAAGTCGATCCCGCCATCCTGGGCGGCCTGGTCGTGAAGATCGGCAGCCGCATGGTCAATTCTTCGATCCGTACAAAATTGAACAATCTCAAATATGCCATGAAAGAGGTAGGCTGATGGAAATCCGGGCCTCGGAAATCTCCTCGATCTTAAAGGAGCAGATCAAGAATTTCGGTCAGGAGGCGGAAGTTTCTGAGATCGGGCAAGTGCTCTCCATCGGCGACGGCATTGCCCGCGTCTACGGGCTGGACAACGTCCAGGCCGGCGAGATGGTCGAATTCCCCGGAGGAATTCAGGGCATGGCGCTGAACCTCGAAGTCGACAATGTCGGCATCGTGGTGTTCGGCGAGAACCGCGCCATCAAGGAAGGCGACACGGTCAAGCGCACCGGCTCCATCGTCGAAGTGCCGATCGGCAAGGCGCTGCTTGGGCGCGTCGTCGACGGTCTCGGCAATCCCATTGACGGGCGCGGACCGATCGAAGCGACCGAGCGCCGCCGCGTCGACCTGAAGGCTCCCGGCATCCTGCCGCGCAAATCCGTGCATGAGCCGATGCAGACCGGCATCAAGGCCATCGACGCGCTGATCCCGATCGGCCGCGGCCAGCGCGAGCTGATCATCGGGGACCGCCAGACCGGCAAAACGGCCGTCGCGCTGGATACGATTCTGAACCAGAAGTCTGTCAATGCGAGCGGCGACGAGAGCCAGAAGCTCTATTGCGTCTATGTCGCCGTCGGCCAGAAACGCTCGACCGTTGCGCAGTTCGTCAAGGTGTTGGAGGAAAACGGGGCGCTGGAATATTCAATCGTCGTCGCCGCCACCGCCTCCGATCCCGCGCCGTTGCAATATCTCGCGCCGTATTCGGGCTGCGCGATGGGGGAATATTTTCGCGACAACGGCATGCACGCGCTGATCGTCTATGACGATCTGTCGAAGCAGGCGACTGCCTATCGCCAGATGTCGCTGCTGCTGCGCCGCCCGCCGGGCCGCGAAGCCTATCCGGGCGACGTGTTTTACGTGCACAGCCGTCTGCTGGAGCGCGCCGCCAAGCTCAACGAAAATCACGGATCCGGATCGCTGACGGCGCTTCCGATCGTCGAAACCCAGGCGAATGACGTGTCCGCCTATATTCCGACCAACGTCATCTCGATCACCGACGGCCAGATTTTCCTGGAAACCGACCTGTTCTATCAGGGCATCCGGCCGGCGGTGAATGTCGGTATTTCGGTGTCGCGCGTGGGGTCTTCCGCGCAGGTGAAGGCGATGAAGCAGGTCGCGGGTTCGCTGAAAGGCGAGTTGGCGCAGTACCGCGAAATGGCCGCCTTCGCCCAGTTCGGCTCGGACCTCGACGCCACGACGCAGCGCCTCCTGGCGCGGGGCGCGAGGCTGACCGAGTTGCTGAAGCAGCCGCAATTCTCTCCGCTTCGCATCGAAGAGCAGGTCGTGGTCATCTATTCAGGCACGCGGGGCTATCTCGACGCGATACCGGTCGGCTCAATCCAGCGCTTCGAGCGGGACTTTCTCGCTTATATGCATGATAGCCATCAAGCCCTGCTGGACGAGATCCGGACGAAAAAGGCGCTTAGCGACGACGCGGAGAAGGCGCTGCGCGAGGTGCTCGGCCAATTCTCCAAGAACTTTGCCGCTTAAGGCTAGGCTGAGGGCAGTTTGACTGACGATATGACCAGATTGGCGAGTTGCTAAATGCCCAGCTTGAAGGATCTCCGCAATCGCATCGCTTCGGTGAAGGCGACGCGGAAAATCACCAAGGCCATGCAGATGGTCGCCGCCGCGAAGCTCCGGCGCGCGCAGGAAGCTGCCGTTGCCGCCCGCCCCTACGCCGAGCGCATGGATGCAGTGCTGGCCAATCTCAATGCCCATATGGCGTCGCAGGAAGGCGCGTCGCCCCTCCTCGTCGGCACCGGCAAGGACGACGTGCATCTGATCGTCGTCTTGACGGCCGAGCGCGGCCTTGCGGGTGGTTTCAACACCAATGTGGCCCGGCTGGCGCGCCAAAAAGTCCGCGACCTGCTGGCCCAAGGCAAACAGGTTAAGATCATGTGCGTCGGACGCAAAGGCGCCGACGTACTGCGGCGTGAGTTCGCCCGGCTGATCGTCGAAGTGGTGGATTTGCGCGCCGTCAAGCAGGTCGGCTATGCGCAGGCGCTCGACATTTCAAAGCGCGTGCTGCGAATGTTCGAAAAGGGCGAGTTTGACGTCGCGACGCTGTATTACTCGCAATTCAAGAATATCGTCACGCAGAAGCCGACGCCGTTGCAGCTTATCCCCGCGCGCTTGCCCGAGGCCGCCAAGGCAGACACCAGCGAGCCGCACGCCGATTACGAATTCGAGCCCGAGGAAGAGGAAATCCTGCGCGAGCTTCTGCCCCGCAATATCGCCACGCAAATCTATCGCGCTCTGCTTGATAATTTGGCCGGCTTCTACGCCTCTCAGATGACGGCCATGGACAATGCGACGCGCAATGCGGGCGACATGATCGACGCGCTGACCCTGAGATATAACCGCAGCCGCCAGGCGATGATCACGAAGGAGCTGATCGAGATCATCTCAGGGGCCGAGGCGCTTTAGAGCCGAATCGCTGAATGTGCAGCCGCTCAAGTCCGCTCGGACCGGTTGCGATGCTTAAGAGTGAGCTTTGGGAGCGGAGCCGTTCGGGCGCCGGACAAGGCCAACAGACGACAGGAAGAATTCGATGGAACGAGAAAAAAGCGATCGGCCGGGTGCGCCAGGTAACCGGCGCCGTTGTGGACGTGCAGTTCAGCGGCCATTTGCCCGCCATCCTTAACGCCCTCGAAACGCAGAACCAAGGCAATCGGCTCGTCCTGGAAGTGGCGCAGCATCTGGGCGAACACACCGTCCGCACGATCGCGATGGACTCCACCGATGGCCTGGTTCGCGGCCAGGAAGTCATCGACACCGGCGACGTGATCGCCGTGCCGGTCGGCGAGGAAACGCTCGGCCGCATCATGAACGTCATCGGCGAGCCGGTGGACGAGGCCGGGCCGATCAAGAGCAATGAGCGCCGCCCGATCCACGCGCCCGCGCCGTCCTTTGTCGAGCAGTCGACGGAAGCGGAGATTCTCGTCACCGGCATCAAGGTCATCGATCTGCTCGCGCCTTACGCCAAGGGCGGCAAGGTTGGCCTGTTCGGCGGCGCCGGCGTCGGCAAGACCGTGCTGATCCAGGAACTGATCAACAACGTCGCCAAGGCGCATGGCGGCTATTCGGTGTTCGCCGGCGTGGGCGAGCGCACCCGCGAAGGCAACGACCTCTATCACGAGATGATCGAGTCCAGGCGATATCGAACCGAAGAAGGGCGGCTCGGCCAAGGGCTCCAAATGCGCGCTGGTCTTCGGCCAGATGAACGAGCCGCCCGGCGCCCGCGCCCGCGTTGGCCTGTCGGGCCTTGCCGTCGCCGAATATTTCCGCGATCAGGGCCAGGACGTGCTGCTGTTCGTCGACAACATCTTCCGCTTCACCCAGGCCGGCTCAGAAGTGTCGGCGCTGCTCGGCCGTATCCCGTCCGCCGTGGGCTATCAGCCGACGCTCGGCACCGACATGGGCGAATTGCAGGAGCGCATCACCTCGACTGACAAGGGCTCGATCACCTCGGTGCAGGCCGTCTACGTGCCCGCCGACGATCTGACCGACCCGGCGCCGGCCTCGACCTTCGCGCATCTTGACGCGACGACCGTGCTGTCGCGCGGCATCGCGGAAAAAGGTATTTACCCGGCGGTCGATCCGCTCGACTCGACCAGCCGCATTCTCGACCCGCGCGTCGTCGGCGAGGAGCATTACGCCGTCGCCCGCCAAACCCAGGCGATCCTGCAGAAATACAAGTCGCTGCAGGACATCATCGCCATTCTCGGCATGGACGAGCTGTCCGAGGACGATAAGCTGACCGTCGCGCGCGCCCGCAAGATCGAGCGCTTCCTGTCGCAGCCCTTCTCGGTCGCCGCAGTCTTCACCGGCAAAGAGGGTGTGCTCGTCGATGTCGCCGATACGGTGAAGGGCTTCAAGGGCCTGTGCAACGGCGATTACGACCATCTGCCGGAGCAGGCTTTCTACATGGTCGGCACCATCGAGGAAGCCATGAAGAAGGCTGAGGAACTCGCGGCGGAAGCAGCGTAAGGGGTAAACGGGGCGATGGCCGAAACCTTCAAATTCGAACTGGTCTCGCCCGAGCGGCTCCTGGTGTCCGCCGATGTGGCCGAGGTTCTGGTCCCGGGGTCGGAGGGCGACTTCACCGTGTTGCCCCGCCACGCTCCGGTCATCGCGATGCTGCGGCCCGGCATTCTGCGCATTCCAGGCATGGATGGTAAGCTTGGCGAGATCTATGTGCGCGGCGGCCTGGCCGATGTGGGGCCGGAGAGCCTCACCGTGCTTGCGGAACAGGCTGTGCCGCTTGCCGAGGTCGACCGCGCACTCCTCGATCAGGAAATCAAGGATGCCGAAGCGGAACTGGCCGATGCGCAGGACGAAGATACGAGGCGCATGGCGGAGGACACGCTGGAGCGTCTTCGCAGCCTGAGCGAGACGCTCAATCTGGCGGCTTGACCTCGACGCCCATTGATTTTTCAATCTTTTTTGATTCGCGCAGCATGACGGCGGTGCGCTACCGAGCCATCCATTCTGCATGTCAATTTGCTTATTTCTATGCACAACTTAAGTTGAGCACAGTTTTTACACAACCTAAACTAGTGCGACACGTACGCGCTGAACCCATTAGACTTTGGTCCCGGCCTCTGGCATCATGTGTGCCCTAAGACGCAGAAGAAACGGAGGTTCATTATGGCGCTTGACGCTCATGTCGAGGAGCTGTCTGGAAAACACCGTGCATTAGACAAGCAAATTCAGGAGGAGATCGCTAAACCATCCTCGGACAGCTTGAGAATAGCCGAACTGAAACGCCAAAAACTCGTTCTTAAAGACCGTATGACCCGGCTGCGAACGCAGCAAAAGAGCCCGTACTAGGCTCGCCTCCCCCGTACATTCGTAGCCAGCGCGCCGAGGGTGTAGCCGCCCCCGGCGTAGGGCAGGAACGAAGCGTATTGCGTTTTCCTCGAATATTATTCTCGCGGCTTCAGGCTTGCATGGGCGGCGTACTTGCTGCGCCCCGCTCAATCGTCTAGAAACCGTGCAAGGTGGAGGAGCTGCGCCCCTCGAAAGGGAGCGCGCAGCTTTTCTGCATTGCGCGCGGGCGCCGAATTGATCGCCCGGTTCAATTGTTCTACATCAGCAAACAGCCCTCGATGTGATCGCCCGGCGATTGCGGCAGGCGACAATGGACGCCGCGGAATCGCGGCGAGCGAATAGGCTATGAGCGGCAGAAAGCCGGATAAACGGCCCGAGGCGCGGCTCCCCAAGGGGATGCGCGACATCGAGGCGCCCGAAATCAGGGCGATGGAGCGGATGCTCGCCACCATCCGCCGCGTCTATGAATCCTATGGTTTCGAGCCGCTCGACACGCCCGCCTTCGAATATACCGACGCACTCGGCAAGTTCCTTCCCGATCAGGACCGGCCGAACGAAGGCGTGTTCTCGTTCCAGGACGAGGACGAGCAATGGCTGTCGCTGCGCTACGACCTGACTGCGCCGCTCGCCCGCTATGTCGCGCAGAATTATGACGGGCTGCCCAAGCCCTTCCGCCGCTACCAGACCGGCCCCGTCTGGCGCAACGAGAAGCCCGGCCCCGGCCGCTTCCGGCAATTCACCCAGTTCGACGCGGATACGGTCGGCACGGAGAGCGTCGCCGCCGACGCGGAGCTTTGCATGCTCGCGGCGGATACGCTGGAGGCGCTTAGGTCTTCCACGCGGCAGCTACCTCATCAACGTCAACAACCGCAAGATTCTCGACGGCGTTCTCGAGAGCGCTTGGTATGATCCGGTTAGAGCACACAAGCAATGCGCCTGACCGATTATGCGGGCTATCGACAAGATAGACCGGCTGGGCGTCGAGGGCGTAAGGCATCTGCTTGGCAAAGGGCGAAAGGATGAAAGTCGGCGATTTCACAAAAGGTGCCGAATGCTCGATAAGGACCAGATCAGATTAGATCATTAAAAGTTTTGCTTACAAAGCGACCTTTCGACTACCGGGTGAAACTAAATTCAGAGCGTGTCGACTCGGACATCTCGAAATGCGGATAGAAGTATTCCGATCAGCAATCACGAAACTATGTCGGCATAGGAACGACAACTCGGCGCAGTATTCGGATAGAAGGCGCTGGTAGAACTCGACGGATGATGCGCAAGCTGATTCCGCGACTGGATTTCGGCTCAGATCGTATCCGCTCGATCCGTCAGTCGTCCGCGGGCTGGAATACTACACAGGCCCTGTCATTCGAAGCGGAGCTGACATTCGAAGCGCGAAGAGCGAGGATGGCCAGCCACGTCCGCTTCGGCTCGGTCGGCGGCGGCGGGCGCTATGATGGACTCGTGTCGCGCTTCAAGGGCGTCAAAATCCCCGCGACCGGCTTTTCCATCGGCGTATCCCGCCTTTATACCGCGCTTGCAAGCGCTCGGAAAGCTCGACGCCGACGCCGTCTCCGGCCCGGTCGTCATCCTGGTCATGGATCGCGAGCGCGTCGGTGACTATCAACCGCATGGCCCGCACCCTGCGCGACGCCGGCATCCGCACCGAAATGTATCTCGGCACGTCCGGCATGAAGGCGCAGATGAAATATGCCGACCGGCGCGGCGCGCCTTGCGTCGTCATCCAGGGCGGCGACGAGCTGGCACGCGGCGAAGTCACCATCAAGGACCTCATCGAGGGCGACCGGCTCTCCGGCGAGATCGCCGACAATCAGGCGTGGCGCGAGGGCCGCCCGGCGCAGTTCTCGGTCGCCAGACAAGGTGAGCTGGTCGAGGCCGTGCGCTCGGTCCTCGCCCGGCACGGCAAGGCCGCGAGTTGACACATGGCGGCGGAATCGGCGGCGCGCTTCGAGGCGCTTGAAGATCAGGCGGAGCGGATCATGGGCGTTTTCGCCCGTGCCGGCTATGAGCGCGTCGCGCCGTCCTTCATCCAGCCCGCCGAGATCTTCCTCGACCGCATCGGCGAGGCGCTGCGCAACCGCACCTATGTGTTCACCGATCCGGACGGCCAGGAGCTGTGCCTGCGCCCCGACCTGACGATCCCCGCCGCGCGCATCTATATGGAGCGCAATCCGCAATCCGGCGCCGAAGCGCGCTATTGCTATAACGGGCCGGTCTTCCGCTACCAGCCGGGCGAGCCCGATGCGCTGCGCCCCCGCGAACATCGCCAGGCGGGGCTGGAAAATTTCGGCGCGCGCCGACCGCGAACAAGCGGACGCGGAAGTGCTGGGGCTGGTTCTGGAGGCGATCCGCCTTGCAGGTTTGCGCGGCTTCGCGATCCGCTGCGGCGATCTCGGCCTGTTCCGCGCGCTGCTCGACGCCCTGCCAATCCCGGAGCGCTGGCGCCATCGCCTGATGCACGGGTTCTGGCGGCAGGAAAGCTTCCATCAGGTCTTGCGCCAGCTCGCCGGCCCGCCGCGCCTTTGGCCGACAAAGACGTCGCGGCGCTCGCGGCATCGCTCGATCCCGCCGACCGGCTCGGCGCGGAACAGGAGGTCGCGGCTTTCATCGAGGCGCGAAACATCGCCTTGCTCGGCGCGCGCAATCTCGGCGAAATCACCGAGCGGCTGCTGGCCGCCGCCGCCGATATGCGCGAGCAGCCGCTTTCCGGCAAGGTGGTCGGGCTGGTGGAGAGCTATCTGGCGATCTCCGGCCCGCCCGACGAGGCGATTGCCGCGATTACGGCGCTGACCGCCGAGCGCCGGCATCGATCTGTCCGGCCCGCTCGAGGCCTGCCGCCGCCGCGAAGCACTGCTGCGCGAGGCCGACATCGCTCCCGGCTCGATGCAATTCGCCGCCGATTTCGGCCGCCAGTTCGAATATTATTCCGGCTTCGTCTTCCAGATCGAATTGCCGGGGCGCGGCGTAGCCGGCCAGATCGCCGGCGGCGGGCGCTATGACGGGCTGCTCGCCTCGATCGGCGCGGATCAGGACGCTCCGGCCATCGGCTCGGCGATCCACACGGAGCGGCTGCTGGCCGCGCGGGGGAGCGGCCGATGAGCGGAGACAAGCTGATACTCGGCATTCCGTCCAAGGGCCGCCTGATGGAGCAGACGGTGGATTATTTCGCCGGGCTGGACCTGCGCTTCCTGAAAAACGGCCATGAGCGCGGCTATCGCGGCGAAATCGCCGGGCTGCCCGAGGTGGAGGTCGCCTATCTCTCGGCGTCGGAAATTGCCCGCCACCTGCAGCTCGGCCGCATCCATCTGGGCGTCACGGGCGAGGATCTGGTGCGCGAGCACATTCCCGACGCGGACAGCCGCTGCGAGTTCATCGCGCGGCTCGGCTTCGGGCGCGCCGATGTGGTCGTCGCGGTGCCGGAATGCTGGATCGACGTGGAGACCATGGCCGATTTCGACGATGCCGCCTCCTTCTTCCGCCGCGAGCACCGGCGGCACCTGCGCGGCGCGACCAAATATATGAACCTGGCGCGCCGCTTCTTTGCCGAGCATGGCGTGCTGAGCTACCGGCTGGTCGAAAGTCTCGGCGCGACCGAGGGCACGCCCGCGGCCCAGACGGCTGAGTTCATCGTCGACATCACCACGACCGGCACCACGCTTGCCGCCAACCACCTGAAAGTGCTGCGCGACGGCGTCATCTTGCGCTCGGAAGCCTGCCTGATATCCTCGCGCGCCGCCGAGCGTTCGCCCGCCATGGAGGATGCGGAAGCTAAGTTCAGGCAAATGCTTGCTGGGTGACGCTCGGCAAATGCGCGGTCGGATCGAATGGAATCAGCCCCCGACAGACTAAGTCGAAACCCCTGTGAGGTGTTTGGCTCCTGGTGAAGCGCTCGACCAGTCCGTTGGTCTGCGGTTTGAAGGGCTTGGTCCGCAGGCTGCGCAACTCGACCACCAGCGTCTCCTCCAGCGGCGAGAGGCTGGTCGCCATGCGATGCGAACGGTCCACGGTGGTGGCGCGGTCCCGCCACTCTTCTGATGCACGCCGAGCGCGGCGGCCAGCTCCGCCACCGAGGTGCTGCTGCTCTGGATATAGGCGCGCGTCTTTGGCGCCCGTGGTCGCGTTGGCATGCAGGTTCGGGCGCATGACGCGAGGCGCTGTCTACACTCATTCTCTCTCGCCAATCACGCGAAGGCGGGGATCAGTCACCCCCTAAGTCACTGCGGAGTAACGGATCCCCGCTTCTGCGGGGATGACAAGTGGATAGGCGGTGACAATTCCACCAGATCCGATTCAGCGTTAGCGCAGCTCGGACGGGAAGCCGATCTTAGGCGCCGGCGGCGTCTCGCCGAACCACTTCTCGAACGAGGCCTTGTAGGTATCGAATTCCACCCCGGTCAGCGCCTCGCGCAGCGCGATGTTGACGAAGTTCAGCCAGTCCGGGTCGCCCTGCCGCACGGCGCAGGAATAGGTCTGCGGCTCCCAGCCGAAGCCGGCATCCTTGTAGCGGCCGGGGTTCTGCTTCAGGAACCAGCGCAGCGAGGAGGCGTCGGTCGCGGCGGCGTCGGCGCGGCCGGAATTGAGCGCCTGGTAGATCACGTCGACGCTGTCATACTGGTCGACCTTTGCCTCGGGCAGCGCCTTATGCACCATGGCCTCGGCATAGACGTTCTGCAGAACCGAGATGGTCGCCTTGGCTCCGGCAGCCTTGAGCGCCTCGTAATCGGCGAATTTGCCGTCCTTCAGCAGCAGCAGCCCGACCCCTTCGCGATAATAGGGGATAGTGAAAGCGACCTGCTGGGCGCGCCCGGCGGTCACGGTCATGAACTGGCAGGTGATGTCGACCTTGCCCGTGGTGATGTTCGGGATGCGCGCGTCGGAGGCCTGGGTGACGAACTCGATCTTGTTTTCGTCATTGAACAGGCCCTTGGCGACCACCTTGGCGATGTCGATGTCGTAGCCGACGAGGTCGCCCTTCTCGTCCTTGAAATGCCAGGGCGGGTTGGTGCTGCCGGTGCCCACGATCAGCTTGCCGCGCTGAAGCACTTCCTGGAGCTTGCTCTGCGCTTCCGCCGGGGATGTTATGGTCCCGGTGAGGATCAGCACCCCGAGGATGCCGACGAGAACTTGCAATCGGTTTGACATGACTGCCCCTCCGTTGATTTACCTGTCACGAATGTCTGATATTTCGGACATTCGTCTTTTATTTCGGACAGATCGAGGTTATTAGGGTTCCAGCATTTGCGCAAGAGGCCGTGCCGGAAAAGGTGAGGGAGCAGGTGGATCAGCGAAAGATGACCGCGCCGCAGGGTGAGCCATCGGCGGAACCCAGGGCTGCGGAACCGCCAGCGCGGCATCGATCGCGTGATCGCGCTACTCGAAGCGCTGCTGCGCGAACACCGACCGACGAAGATCGGTGACATTGCCCGGCAGATCGGGGCACCCCGGTCCACCACCTATGAGATCGTCTCAAGACTCGTCGAAGCCGAGATTTTGGAGCCTTGCGGGGAGGCCGGACACGTCTATTTCGGCCGCGCCGCGCATCTTTTCGGGCGCGCCTATGCCGACGCGAACCCGCTCTTCCGCCGCGTCGGCGAACTCATGGAGCGTCTCGCCGCCGAGACTCACGCGACCACGCAATTCTGCGGTCTCAAGGGTAACAAATATGTCGTCATCGACAGCCGCGACGGCGGCGGCCTCTTCCGCATCACCACGGACATCGGCGTCGAGGTGCCGATCCCCTGGACCGCGTCGGGCCGGCTGCTGCTCGACCACATGAGTCCGAAGGAGATTCGCAGCTTCGTGCCGCCGGAGGACTTCCAATTGCCCGACGGTCGCAGGCTTCCGGTCGAGGCGTTCCTGGCCGACGTGGCGCGGGCGCGTGCGGAAGGCCGATGCGCCACCACCGGCCTCGCCGACCCATTCACCTACTGCCTCGCCGCCCCGATCCGCGGCCGTGACGGTATCGCTCACACCACGCTCTGCTTCGTCATCCCCGCCGATACGTCCGAAGCCCGGCGCAACGAACTCCTGGCGCGATTGGCGGATGAAGCTGGGCTGCTGACGGAACGCTGAGTGTGCTTCACATCCCGGGGCGCTCGCCATCAACGGCTTCGACCAAGCCCACGAATTATGGCTTATCCATTTGAGCGAAATGCAAGAGCACACCCGCAGGATCGATGACGTGAGTCACGAGTGCGCCGTAGTCCTCGCGCTGCGCGGGACGGATGCTCACATTTTCAAAACCGCCCTCCTTCTTTACGCGCTCAGCGACTTTCTGCCAGCAGGCGGCATCGTCAACGACGAAATGGACCATCGTATTGTCCGCCCATTCTTTCTGGTAAAATTTTTGCAAGAAAACTCGAGAAGCGCCCAGTTCCATGAGGGCAAGGTCGTCGTCCTGGAATCGCGTCTGCCAACCCATCCGGCGGTAGAAATCAATTGATTGAGCTAAATCCTTCGTTGGCAAGAAAACCCGCTGATCAGTAATAGTTGGCATGTCACCGCTCCGATCTGTTCGCCCGCCACGCACCAAAATCGTCTTTGCAAATGGCGCTATCTTGACCGCTTAAGTTACACATCAGTGCCATCAACCACACGATCGCTTGATGCCGCTCGATGGTTACGCAAGTTTCTGCCGGATCGACAATTTCACAGTATCGAGCAGCACCGCAGCCAGCACCAATCCGCCCAGGATCATCTGCGAGTAATGCGCCGGCAGGCCCATAAGATTGATGGCGGTGTGGATCGATGAGAGGAGCAGCACGCCGGCATAAACGCCAGGGAGACGGCCAATGCCGCCCTTAAGGCTGACCCCGCCGATGACCACGGCGGCAAAGGCGTTGAACAGCATGCCCGTGCCGAGATTGGCCGTCGCGCCGGATGTGCGGATGGCAAGCAGCCAGCCGGCGAGCCCTGCGACCGCGCCGGCGAGCACGAAGGTGATCACCAGTAGGCGATCGACCTTGATCCCTGCGCGAAAGGTCGCGACCGGATTGCCGCCGATCATGGTGACGTGCCGGCCAAACGGCGTCTTGGCCATGATGAAGGAGAAGCAGGCGAAGCAGGCGATGGCGACCCAGGCGGTCAGCGGGATGTTAAGCACGTTTTGGATGCCCATGACCCGCAGCGACGGAGCCAGATCCTGCGCCGAGCGGCCGCCGGAGATCGCCACTACCAGGCCGCGCACCCAGATATAGGAGGCGAGCGTGGCAATGAAGGCGTTCATCTTCAAGCCGACCACCAGCCACCCATTGATGCCCCCGATGAGCGCGCCGACTAGCAGCGCGATGATGAGCGAAATCGGCAGCACCAGCCATTCGGGCGTGAAGCTATAGCCCAGGCCGATGCCGCGCGAGCAGAACAGGATGCCGATGATCATCGCGGTCAGGGCCGCGACCGACTCTACCGAGAGGTCCATATTGCCGGCGATGATGCAGATCGCCAGTCCGATCGCCATGACCCCGACATAGGTCGATTGCTCGATGATATTGGAGAAGATCCCAATCTGGAAATAGTTCGGGATCGTCAGCGAGAAGATCACCAGCACGACAACGAGCAGCAGCCAGACCAGATTGTCGAGCAGAAATTCTATCACGTCCCGCTGGCGGGCAGACATCATAGGCGCGTTCCAGTGAATTCGCGATTTAATTCCGAGAGTATTAAGGTGTGTGCGTTGAGCGAAGCAGCGACCCAATTAGAGCGTCATCCCCGCGAAGGCGGGGATCCATTAAATACCAGAGTCGGTGCGGAGTAATGGATCCCCGCCTTCGCGGGGATGACGCTAAATTAGGAATGTCTTCACCTTGGATCATGCGCCGGCCGATCCGTACTGGCTCGCAGCCTGCACAGACCGGCTGGATTGTCGCCAGTGATTACTCCACGGCTTTGATGGGGTCGGTGGGCGCCTTCAGATTGCCCCAGAACCGCGTGTCATCGACATTGTCCTTTGTGATCGCAGCGCCAGGGATCTT
Source organism: uncultured Alphaproteobacteria bacterium (assembly GCA_963731855.1). GTDB lineage: Bacteria > Pseudomonadota > Alphaproteobacteria > Rhizobiales > Rhodomicrobiaceae > R-RK-3. The sequence continues at coordinate 15,886 of CAVSXH010000019.1, forward strand.
AAGATTTGCTCCCCAGGATTCGACCGTCAGCGTGGAGTCCAGACCCAGCACCTTATAGGCGCCCGGCTTGAGTCTCCTGCTTGTTCACCACCTTGTCGGCGAACATCGCCAGCGCGGCCGCCTGGGCAAAGAGCGGCTGCTCGACCTCGACCTGCTCCCAGCCCTTGCGGATGAGATCGAGACCGACAGGCGCTCCGTTGGAGGAGACCAGCATCACGTCGCCGGGTTTCTTGCCCTTGGCTTCGAGCGAGGCGACCGCGGTTACTGCCAGATGCGCCGCATGGACGAAGATGAGGTCGATATCCGGATTGGCCACCATTTGATCGGAGACGATGGTGCCGGCGTTGGACGCTTCCCACTGCAAGGCAGGCAGCGAGATGATCTTCACGTCCGGGAAGGCTTTCATCTTCTCCTCGAAACCCTTCTGGATATCGAGGGTGTAGCTGTCGCCCGGATCGCCGAGCACCTGCAGCACCTTGCCTTTCACCGCGCCGTTCTTTTTCTTCAGCAGGGCCTGGACCTGCTCGGCGGCAATGTAGCCGATCTCCACCGTACCGGCGACCGAGGTCAGGTCGGATTTGGTCGTGGTGATCTGCCGGTCGAAGATCATGACCGGAATTCCGGCAGCGCGCGCCTTCTCGATGGACGGCGCCAGCGCGGCGAAGTCAACGGCCGCCAGGATGATCGCCTTGGGTTTTAGGTTGATGACGTCGTTCATCTGGCTTTGCTGAAGGTCGGTCTTGTTGTCGGCGTTGAGCGTGACCGTCTCGTAACCGACATCCTTCATGAACTTCGTGATCGCATCGACCGAAGCCGTCTGGAACTCATCCAGCAGCGTCGGCACCATGTAGTAGATCTTGCCCTTCGTCTGCGCCATGGCCGGGGATGCCACGGCGACCATGGCCACCGCCATCGCGCCCAGCACACCTAACATTATGCGTCTCATTTTCCACCTCTCCTTCTCTCCCGTTACGTCACGACATTTCTGGCTGCCGAGGATCGGCTGATCGAAGCCCTCCCCGGTGATCATCCGGACGACTTCGTCCGGACTTGTTTTCGCCCGTTCGACATTGCCCGCAACCTTGCCGTGGCGGATCACGACGATGCGGTCCGCCACCTGGAAGGCCTGGGCCATGATATGCGTGATGATCACGACGCCGATCCCTTGAGCCGCGATCCGCTTGACCATATCGAGGCCACGCCGCGTCTGCTCGACGCCGAGCGCCGCGAAAGGCTCGTCCAGCAGCACCAGCTTGCCGCCCCAATGAACGAAGCGATTGAGTTCGATCGCCTGGCGCTGGCCGCCGGAGAGATGCTCGACATTGGTGCGCAGCGACGGGATTTTAGTGCCGGCATTGGCCATCGCGGTCTCGACCGCCGCCTCCATCGCGCGTTCCTGCAGGATGGGGATGCCGAATACACGCTTCACGATCTCTCGGCCCATGAAGAAATTGGCCACCACATCGACATTGGTGCAAAGTGAGAGGTCCTGATAGACGGTCTCGATGCCAGCGGCCTTTGCCTCCGCGGGCGAGGCGAAATGGCGCTCAGCGCCGTCGAAAACGATCCGGCCGGAGGTCGGCTGCAAGCCGCCGGAGATGATCTTCACCAGAGTCGATTTGCCCGCGCCGTTATCGCCGAGCAGGGCCACCACTTCGCCGCGGCTGATGTCGAAGCTGATACCGCGCAGGGCTTCGATGGCGCCGAAATTCTTGACGATGTTGCCGAGCTGAAGAATTGGATCGCTCATGTCGCGATCCGCTGGGCGGCCGCCGCTCTCCCTAGATCTGGTTTCAATTGCCATCGCGGATCGTCGTATGGTTTTCGTCGAAACGAAATACCCTTTCGTTCTCGAACTGTGCGAATATTTTTGAACCGATTTCAAAGTGATGATTGCCGAATAGCCGAACCGTCAACAGGCCGGCTTTTTCGCAATCGAGATAGACATTGGTGTCGGCCCCCAGATGCTCGATATGCGAAACGGCGCCCATGGCGTCGCCTGTTTGGGGGTCCAGGCGAATATGTTCGGGGCGAACACCGACCGTGATCGCATCATTGCGCCCCAAGGCGGAGGCGTCGATAAAGTTCATCTGCGGGGAGCCGATGAATCCGGCGACGAATTTGTTGGCCGGCTTGTCGTACAGCTCCATCGGACTGCCGATCTGCTCGATCTCGCCATCATGGAGAATGACGATCTTGTCCGCCAGGGTCATGGCCTCGGTCTGGTCATGCGTCACGTAGATCATGGTGGCGCTGAGTTCGCGGTGCAGCCGCGCGATTTCCAGCCGCGTATTCACCCGCAGCGCCGAGTCGAGGTTTGACAGCGGTTCATCGAAAAGGAAGAGCTTCGGCTTGCGGACGATCGCCCGCCCGATAGCGACGCGCTGCCTCTGCCCACCGGACAGCTCGGCCGGCCGCCGGTCGAGATAGCTGTCGAGCGAAAGCATTTTGGTCGCCAGGCCGACACGCTTTGCGATGTCCTCCTTGGGATGCTTGGCCTGTTTCAGGCCGAGCGCCATGTTGTCGCGAACATTGAGGTGCGGATAGAGCGCATAGGTCTGGAAGACCATGGCAATGCCGCGCTCGGATGGCGGCTTGTGGCTGACTTCTTCACCGTCGATATTCACCGATCCCGATGTTGCATCCTCCAGGCCGGCGATCACGCGCAGCAGCGTGGATTTTCCGCAGCCCGATGGGCCAACGATAATCACGAATTCGCCGTCAACCACGTCGAGGTCGATGCCTTTCAGGACATCGACGGCGCCGAAGGATTTGCGGATGCCCGCGAGCTTTAGAGCACCCATGAATTCGTTCCCAATTAAAGCGTTACGGCCTGGCCGGAGCGGATGCTTTCATCCGCCGCCAGGCAAATATGCAGCGACTGAACGGCGTCGTCCATGTGCCGCGTGAGGTCCAGATCCTCGCGGATCGCCCGCAGCACATACGCCTGTTCGCGGTCGCACAGACCTTGATGATCGGGCTCGTCGGCCATGGACAGATCCGTGTCGGCGTTGAGGAAGATACCCTCGCCGTCCGTTGCGGCGTGATGGATGCGGATGGTGGATGTGCGCGTGTGCGTGTCGATATCATCGGACTTCGCGGCTTCATCCATGATGATCGAGACGCTGCCTTTCGGTGAGATGATGTCCTTCACGAAGAATGCCGTTTCCGACATCATCGGCCCCCAGCCGGCCTCGTACCAGCCGACGGAGCCATCGCCGAACAATACCTGGAAGTGTCCGTAATTGTACATGTTATCAGCGATCTCCTGCGACAGTCGCACGCCCATGCCGCGAACGCTGACCGGTTTGGCGTCGGTAATCTGGCACATGACATCAACATAATGGACGCCGCAATCGACGATCGGCGAGGTCGTCTGCATCAGGTTCTTATGCGTCGTCCAGGTTGGCCCGGATGATTGTTGGTTGAGGTTCAGCCGAAACACATAGGGGCCACCCATCTTCCGCGCTTCCGCGATCAGAGTTTGCCAGGAAGGATGATGGCGGAGGATATAGCCGATCACCAGTTTCCTGCCGGTTTCCCGCGCCTTGGCGACGACGCGCTTGGCGTCATCGACGGTGGTGGCGATCGGCTTCTCCAGGAACACATGCGCGCCCGCTTCCATCGCCGCCACCGCATAATCGGCATGGCTCTCCGAATAGGTGTTGATCGAGGCCAGATCGGGTTTCAGCGACGCGAGAGCGGGTTCGTAATTATCGAAAAAGGGATACGCGGTCAGCTCATCAGGAAGGTCCACCGGCGAGCGGTTCACCAGGCCGACAATCTCGAAACCGGGATTGCGATGATAGGCCAGCGCGTGGCTCCGCCCCATATTGCCGAGACCGGCGACAAGGACGCGCAACGGCGCTTCAAGCGCTGTCATTTGACCGCTCCCGACGTGATGCCGCGAATGAGCTGACGCGAGAAAATCAGATACAGAATAAGCGCAGGCAGGATCGCGAGAGAGAGCGAAGCGAGCACGGCGTTCCAGTTGGTGACGAACTGGCCGATGAACACTTGCGAGCCGAGCGTCAGCGTTTTCGTGGCTTCTGCCGGCGCCAGGATGAGCGGGAACCACAGATCATTCCAGATGGGGATCAGCGTGAACACCGCCACCGTCGCCATGGCGGGCCGAACGAGCGGCAACACCAGGCGGAAGAAAATCCGATATTCGCTGAGGCCGTCGATGCGGCCGGCGTTCTTCAGATCGTCGGATACTTGCCGCATGAATTCCGACAGAATGAACACAGCGACCGGCAGCCCCTGGGCGGTATAAACGAGCACAAGCGCCACCAGCGTGTTGACCAGGCCCGACGCGACCATCAATTGCAGGATCGCCACCGTCCCGAGGCGGATCGGGATCATGATGCCTAGCGCCAGATAAAGCCCTATGAGCGAATTGCCTTTAAAGCGGTATTCCGCCAGTGCAAACGCCGCCATCGCCCCAAAGAGCAGCACGCAGAACAGCGACAGCAGCGTCACGATCACGCTGTTCTGGAAATAGAGGAAGAAATTACCCTGACTGAACACAGTCTGATAGCCGACCAAGCTAAAGCTCTCGCTGTTCGGCAAGGCGAGCGGTTCGCGGAAAATGGCGGCGCGAGATTTGAACGAATTGACCAGGATCACCAGGACCGGGAACAGCGCGATGATCGTATAGGCGATCAGAACCGTATGGGCGGCAATCGAGCGGTAGAGCGAGCTTCGTGCGGATTGCATGGCGGGCGCTCTAAAGTTGATATCGGCGCAGGCGCGTCTGTACGGCGAAGAGGTAGATCGAGACGCCGGCCAGGATGATCACGAACATGGCGAAGGCGATCGCGGATCCCATGTTCGGATTGCCGAGCTGCAGCTGGAATCCGAAGAATGTGCGGTACAGGAATGTGCCCAGAATGTCGGTGGAATAGTTCGGTCCCGCCAGCGCTCCTTGGGCCGAATAGATCAGGTCGAATGCGTTGAAATTGGCAACGAAGGTCAGGATGGAAATAATGCCGATTGACGGCAGGATCAGCGGCAACTGGATCTTCCAGAACTGCGCCATTCCGGTGATGCCGTCGATTTCCGCCGCTTCGAGCACTTCATCAGGGATGGACAGCAGCGCGGCATAGATCAGCATCATCGGGATACCGACGAACTGCCAGACGGAAATCAGGCTCAGCGTCGTCAGCGCGTAAGCCTCGATGCCGAGCCACGGCGCGAACAGGCTTCTCAGGCCGATGGCGTCGAGCATGTTCGGCGCGATGCCCCAGATCGGGCTGAGAATGAGCTTCCATCCGAAGCCGACGATGACGAAGGACAGGATCGTCGGGACGAAGATCACCGTCCTGTAAAACGCGCTCATGCGCAGCCGCGGATTGCTGAGCAGGGCGGCCAGCAAAATCCCGATGGGGTTTTGCAGCAGCATATGAATGAAGAAGAACCAGAGATTGTTGCCGAGCGCATTCCAGAAATCGGCTGACCAGCGCGGGTCGCCGAACAGCGTTCGGAAATTGTCCAACCCGATAAAAACCTGCTGCTGATCGATGTCCTTGAAAAGCGACAGCTTGAGCGTGCTGAACAGCGGGAAAATCATGAGCGCGCTGTAGACCAGCACGGCCGGAGCAAGGAAAATCGGGATATGCCAGCGGATCTTTCGGCGTATCGCGATTTCGTCTGCCATGAATTTGCCCGCCCCAAAAATCCATCCGGGCCGGGAAAATGTCCGGCCCGGGTATTGTTGATCTTACTGCTGCGGTTTGTACCAGCTCGCCAGACCCTTCTGCAGCCGTGCGCCAGCAGCTTCCGGCGTTTCCGTGCCCTTGATGACGTTTACCGACGCGTTCCACGTCTCGTTTTCGAGGTTAGGCGTACCCCGCGACAGGATCTGATAGGTCGAGCGGATCGTCGACTTGCATTTGCCGCGCCAGGAGAGGAACTCCTGCGCCACCGGATCCTTCATGGTCACCTTGTTGCTGGAAAGAGAGAAGAAGCCGGGCAGAGCGTTGGCGTAAAGGTCGGCGAACTCGGCCGAGCCGACCCAGTTGAGAAAGGCCTTGGCGGCCTCAGGATTTTTAGTTTTCGAATTCATCCCGATCGCGATGTCGGTGTGGTCCGAGATGTAGCAGTCGTCGCCCGCCTTCTGAACCGGTGGGTAGAAAGCGCCCATCTTGAACTGCGCCTGGGTGTTGAAGCCGGAGATGTCCCACGAGCCGGCCGGATAGATCGCGGCGCGTCCGAGTGTGAAGAGGTTCTGGCTGTCCGGATAAGTCTGGGCTTCGAAACCATCGCCCAGATAGGCTTTCCATTTGGCGAGTTGACGGTACGGCGCGACCCAGGGTTCATCGGTCAGCTTCTGCGTGCCCTTGATCAACGCGAGCCGGCCTTCCTCGCCTTTCCAGTAGTTGGGTCCGACATTGTTGTAACCCATGGTCGCCGCTTCCCACTGATCATTGGTGCCCATGGCCATGGGAATGTAGGTGCCGTCCTTCTTGAACTTGTCGAGCGCGGCAAAGAACTCGGCTTCGGTTTTCGGCACTTCGACGCCGACCTTGGCGAAGGCATCCTTATTATAGAGGAAGCCGTGAATGACCGACGCGATCGGCACGCAATAGGTCACAGATCCGTCGTCCGTGGTCCAGCCGGACCTAGCGATCGCGCTGAAATTCTTCATCCCTTCGAGATCCTGCACCGCGACGAGATGCCCTTTCGTGTAGAGGCTTAATGACGCATCGAACGGCCGGCAGGTGATGAGGTCGCCCGCGGAACCCGCGTCGAGCTTGGAGTTCAGCACGGCGTTATATTCCGGCGGCGCCGATGGTGTGAACTTCAGCTTGATGCCGGGATTTTTAGCTTCGAAGGCGGGAATGATCTTTTCTTGCCAGATGGGCAGATCGTCATTGCGCCAGCTTTCGATTGTGAGTGTCACATCCGCGGCGCGGGCAGAGCCGGTAAGCACGAAGATGGCGGATGCAAGCAGCACCCCATAACGGAATTTAGAGTTCATTTGGACGCTCCGATTGATGCGCCAGCAGGCGCTTGCAGTCTTTGGCTTAGGCTTGCGTGAAGTTTTTGAAGGGCGGGTCGCAGCCTCTGCTCTGATTGCTGAAGCATGGCTTTTGCGGTTTCAAGGCTGCCGGCTCCGCTCGCTAGGAGAATGGCCGTTTTTGTGGACCCATCAGCCAGCTCAAATGCGTCATTGGCGGTCCGTTCATCGCAGCCGGCTATAGCCCGCACAATCCGCCGGGCGCGATCCCTGAGCTTGGCATTTTCAGCCTGGACGTTGACCATGTAACCATCATGGATGTGACCCAGGTGGATGCCCGCCTGGGTCGAGATCATGTTCAACGTCATTTTTTGCGCCGTTCCCGCCCCCATCCGCGTAGAACCGGCAATAATTTCCGGCGGCGTGTCAAGGTGGATCGCGATATCGGCCGCGTCCAGGAGCGAAGTGCCGGGATTGTTTGCGATGGCGATGGTGTTCGCGCCGCTCGCCTTGGCCGCGTAAAGTGCGGCGACCGCATAAGGCGTCGTGCCGCTGGCGGACAGCACGATCAGACAATCCTTTTCACCCAGACCGAGCGACTGCACGTCGCGCTCGCCCCGGCCGCTATCATCTTCTGTTTCGGCCGAAAAATCGCCGATGGTGTCGATACCTTCGGAAAGCAGTATGACGATCTGGTCACGGGCGATGCCGAATGTACCGGGGATCTCCAGTCCGTCGGCCAGGGCCATGAGGCCGGAGCTGCCGGCGCCGGCATAGACGAGACGTCCACCGGCTTTCAGGCATCGAGCGACGGTTTCGGCTGCTTCGGCAATCCGGGGAATGGCATCGCGAACGGAATATGCGGCCGCGATCTGGACATCGTGCATGGCCGTCAATGCGGCTTCCGCGGCCAAGGTATCGAGTGCCTCCGAAGCGCTATGGCGCCGCTCGGTATTCCTGACTGGCATCGATGCATTCCTCCCGCGAAATATAATGCCAAAGAAATACCAATTGTCCATACTCGTTAATCATAATTTCCAAAACGAACAACGATTAATTTTAATATATTGATTAGAAACAATAATTTCGACGAGCGTCTTTTTCTCAAGACAACGCTCCAGTTAATGGTATTAAATTGGTATTGTCAAATTTGGGAGCCCGTGATGGCGTTTTTGATCGGCGTTGACGGTGGTGGCACATCCTGTCGAGCGGTCATCGCCGCGAGCGACGGCACGCGCCTTGGCGAGGGCCTCGCCGGTTCTGCGAACATCATGACCGACCTGAACATGCGCGCGGGACAACATCGTCGAGGCTACCGGCCTGGCCGCGCGGCAAGCGGGGCTCGCCAGAAAGCCGGATGAGCGAAAGTGCAGCCGTGCTAGGCCTCGCGGGAGCGAATATCGGCAACTACACAAGCCGCATCGCTTCGCTTCTGCCGTTCCGTATCAGCCACGTTGAAACCGACGCGCGGATCGCACTTCACGGTGCGCTGGGGGAAACCAATGGCGCTGTAGCAGTCGTCGGAACCGGTTCAGTGTTCATGTCGCAGAATCGGCGGCCGGATACGCTCCATTGGCGGATGGGGTTTCGCAGTCGGTGATTTTTGCAGCGGCGCGCGGCTGGGCCGGACGCTTCTGCAGGAGGTGCTGCGGGCCTATGACAAGCTTCGCGCGAAGATCCGAGCTTACGCGCAAGATTCTAGCTCGCTTTGAGGATAATCCCAGCACTCTGGTCGAGTACGCGCAAGCGGCGAAGCCCGGAGATTTCAGCAGCTTTGCGCCCGTGCTGTTCGAGTACGCCGACCGCGGCGATCCCGTCGCGTGCGAGCATCGTGTCGAGCGCTGTAGAGGACCTCGAAGAAAATCTTCGGGCACTGATCTGGGCTGAGGAACTGCCCTTCTGCCTGCTTGGTGGCCTTGCCATCAAGCTACTCGAAAAGATTAAGCGGCCCTTTCAAAAAGTCGTGAACGCCCGCCGAAAGGAAACGCCTTGAGCGGCGCGCTTTCAATGGCGGTTTCGATGTTCGGTCAAGCGCATCATGGAGGCGTGCAAAATCATGGCTGAAGCCGTGCGGGAGAGGCGGCGTCCGAATAATTGGGCGCTTTCAGGGAGCGGCCCGCTATACCTTCAACTCCGGCAAAGGCTGGAGGAAGAGATTCGAAATGGTGCCCTGAGGCCGGGCACTCCATTGCCGTCCGAGCGCGAGATCGCAGAAATTTGCGATGTGTCCCGCGTGACCGTGCGCAAGGCGGTGCAATCGCTGGTGCGCGACGGATTTGTCATTCAAAGGCGTGGCTCCGGTACGACGGTGGCTCGGCAAGTCGAGCGCGTCGAGCAATCATTGTCTCGCCTGACCTCATTTTCGGAAGATATGGTGCGGCGCAGCATGACGGCCCGTTCCACCTGGATCGAGAGAGGCATTTTCCCCGCCTCGCCGAAGGAAATGATGGCTCTTGGCCTCAGAGCGGATGCGGAGGTTACGCGCATCGCCCGTCTGCGAATTGCCAACGACATACCGCTGGCCATAGAACGCGCGGCGCTCTCCACGCAATATTTGCCCGATCCGGAGCGGATGCAGCATTCGCTTTACGAGACGCTGGCAGAGTTGGGCAACAAGCCTGTTCGCGCGATCCAGCGCATTTCCGCGGTCAATTTGGGTGCTGACGATGCTTCCCTTCTCGACGTGTCTGAAGGAAGCGCCGGCCTCAGCATCGAGCGTATTTCATATTCCTCGCAAGGAGCGGCGATCGAATTCACGCGTTCGATCTATCGCGGCGACGCCTATGATTTTGTCGCCGAACTGAAGATTGGCGATGATGGAAAATGACTGAGCTATACGCCCAAACGCATATGTATCGCGAGGTGCGGGCCATTCCCGACATCGTCAGACGGCTGCTGACTGACGGCGCCGGTAATACGAAATCGGCTGCGGAGAAACTGAAGGCCGTAAATCCCGAGGTTGGTCACGACCATCGCTCGCGGTTCCTCGGACCATGCCGCCGCCTATCTGAAATACGCGATCGAATTGACATGCGGTGTTCCGGTTTCATCGACTGGTCCGTCGGTCAGCTCCGTCTACGGAGCCAGTTTGAAGCTCAAGGACGCGGCAACCATAGCGATCAGCCAATCGGGCCAGAGCCCGGACATCGTCGCTGCGGCCAGATCGGCGAGAGCCAGCGGCTCGCTCGTCATCTCGCTTACCAACACCGGCGACTCTCCGCTCGCAGCGGTCAGCGAGACCAATATCGATATTTGCGCTGGACCGGAACTCAGCGTCGCCGCCACGAAGACGTTCGTGTCCTCGATCGTAGCCGGCCTGCTGCTGCTGGCGCATTGGCAAGAGGATCAAGGCTTATTGAGCGCGCTGGAGCGTTTGCCGGACGAACTTGCGACGGCGCTTTCTTGCGACTGGGCGCCGCTTGCCGATGAAATTTGCAGCAGACCCGATGAACGCGGATCGCTCTACGTTCTTGGCCGTGGACCAGCTCTCGCCATCGCCGGAGAGTGCGCGCTGAAGTTCAAGGAAACCTGCCAGCTTCACGCCGAGGCCTACAGCGCGGCCGAGATCATGCACGGGCCGGTCTCGATAGCGCAGTGCGGGCTTTCCCGTGCTGGCTCTGGCTTCGCGCGATGCCGCCGAGCAAAGCGTCATCGAGGTTGCGGATCATTTGGCGCGGCGCGGCGTCGAAGTGTTCGCTACATCGGATACGACATCCGCCGCGCACAATTTGTCCTTTGCCAGTGGCAGCCACCCGCTCACCGATCCGCTGCTCCTCGTTGTGACCTTCTATGTCTTCATCGAGCAGCTTGCCCGGCGTCTTGGGCTCAATCCCGACGAGCCGCCCCATCTGCGAAAGGTGACGGAAACCATATGACGCGGAAGATCGCTCTGACCGGCGCGGAGATTTTTGACGGCCATATGCGTCACAACAATGCTGCCTTGCTTTTGTCGGGCGGCGTCGTCTCCAGCGTCGTTTCGCGTGATGACATCCCTTCTGATTTCGAAACTGTCCCTCTCAATGGGGGCTTCCTCGCCCCCGGATTTATCGATCTCCAGGCCAATGGCGGAGGTGGTGCTCTTTTCAATGAGGAGCCGAATATACAGGGCATACAAACCATCTGCGCCGCTCATGCGCGCTTTGGGACGACATCCCTTCTGGCGACCCTGATCACCGACACGCCCGAAATCATGAAACGAGCCATCGATGCCGGCATCGAGGCGCACGAGCAGAAGCTCCCCGGGTTTCTGGGTCTCCATCTGGAAGGGCCGCATCTCTCAACGCAAAAAAACGGCGCTCATCGTCTGGACCTCATTCGGGTTTTGACGGACAGCGACGTCGAAACCCTGCGTGAGGCAAGGAGGGCCTTACCCAACCTGATGGTCACATTAGCGCCGGAAGCGGCCGAAGATGCGCAGATCACCGAACTGATCAAGGCGGGTATCTGCGTGAGTCTCGGTCACACAAACGCATCCGCGGAACGGTCGAAACAGGCCTTCAAGGCCGGCGCCCGCTCCGTAACGCATCTCTTCAACGCCATGAGCGGGCTTACCCACCGTGAGCCGGGACTGGTGGGTGCTTTATTGAATACCGACGAAGCCTTCGCCGGCCTGATTGCCGATGGCCATCATGTTTTGCCCGATGCCATCAATGTCGCGCTGCGATCGAAGACCGGTGCGGGCAAGATATTTCTCATCACCGATGCCATGTCCACCATTGGCACCGACGAGACCGTCTTCGAATTGAACGGACGGCAGATCTTCCGCAAAGATGGCAAGCTCACACTTGCGGATGGAACGCTCGCCGGTGCGGATCTCGACATGATTTCTGCCGTCAGGTTTATTGCTGACAACGCAACCCTGCCGTTTGACGAGGTCCTGAGGATGGCCTCGCTCTATCCTGCCCAGTGTCTTGGAATTGAGAAAACACGCGGTCACCTGATTCAAGGGGCTGTGGCCGACGTCGTATATCTCAATGACAGCAGAAATGTTCAAGCTATTTGGGCCGCAGGGGTAAAGCGCTAGCCGAGGTGGCGCAGCTCGGCTCGGCCATCGGAATGCGACCGCAAGCAGTCCGACCTCGTCTCATCTCGAATGCGATCCTCCGTGCACGAGCTTTTCCACCATTTGGACAAGCAGGACGGGGCCTGCGGGCATGAACACCCGAACGCCGTCGCGACACGCTTTGTCTTCCGCGCCGCCTGCGCCGTAGAGCACGTAAGGTATGTCGCGTTTCTCCAATTGCTCGCACAGCCGGGAGCTATCGCCATCGTCGACCTCGGGGTCTAGCACCGCCGCAGACCAGCCATGGGCATCGATCAATGCCAGCGCCCGATTTAGTGAGCGGCTAATGACGACGTGCGCGCCGGTACATTCGAAAGCATCGGCGATATCTAGTGCGATAACGGGCTCACCCTCGACGACGAGGATTGAGCGCCCATCCAAGCTACGACCCATGGGAAGACCTATGCGCGGCAAAGCGAATATGTCGAAGGCAGCGCGGCCTGTTTGTGACTGGTCGCGAATGTCCCGAGCCGTCGATCAATCCCCGACGTGCAACAAGCGTGATGACCGACTGAGAGGCCAAGCGTGCGTAGCGAAGGCAGACCTGGTGTTGCGTAGTGAGCAGGAGCTTACGCTCTTTTGCCGCCCCGGTCATCCGTTAACGGATTGCAAAGCCCGGCATGTGGAGGTGGCACTGCCGGCCACCCTTCCATCATCTTAAGTTCGCTGCAACCTTCAAAGCGTATAGTGGTGCGCTGGTTGGTTTTAGAGCCTGCCTTATTTTCCACGCTGTCCGCGCTAGGGAAGGCATTTGTGGGAGAACCGTCTTGTCTGCAGAACCGGTTGCGTTGTCCAAAAATATTCTTCTCGTCGAAGATGAAGCCTTGATGCTCGAGATGACCGCCATCGCGCTGATGGAGGCTGGCTTCCAGGTCGTCCAGGCAAGGACCGGTGACGAGGCATTGCGGATGTTGGGTTCCGCGCCCATCGATCTCGTTTTGGCCGATGTCCGCATGCCGGGATCGATTGACGGACTCGCTCTGGCTCACCGCGTGCGATCGGATTGGCCTCACTTGAAAATCGTTCTGATGTCCGGTTACTTGCCGGATATGTCGGGCGCTGCCGTCGCGGATGCATTCCTGGCTAAGCCTTTTCCGATGTCTGCCGTCACCGACTGCGTCGAACGGGTCTTGGCTTAGCCTCTACGGCTCACCTAAAAGCAGAGTTCCCAAAAGTGGCCTTCCCGGTTTTGGGAAAAAAACTCTGCGAAACAAAGGAATCCAAGCAGGCATTCGTTGGGCAGCCAAGGAATGCCTGCTTTAGGTGTCTCCCGATCGCCGGTCCGCTTACCGTCTAAGCCAAGCCTCGGCGCTTCCGCTCGGCATCGTCCCAGACGGTGAGAGCCTGGTAATTCGGCACGAAGCCGAGGCCCTTCCTGGCATCCGACGAGACGGCGGTTTGCGACGTGACGACGTCGACGAGCGCGGGCGCGTTGTCGAGGGCGCGCCGGAGCGCCCCGGCCAGGTCTTCAGGCTTTTCGACGCGCTCGCCATGGGCGCCGAGGGCCACCGCCATCGCGGCGTAATCGGAGTGCCGCAGCACCGTGCCGACGACGCGGCCACCATAATTGGACTCCTGGTCGAACCGCTCGATGTTCCATGCGGCGTTATTGGAGACGATGAACACCGCCTTGGCCCCGTGCCGGACCGCCGTGTCGATTTCCATGGCATTGATGCCGAAAGCGCCGTCGCCATTGATCGAGATGACCTGGCGGCCGGGAAAAGCCAGCGCCGCCGCGACGGCGTACGGCACGCCGACGCCGAGACAGCCGAACGCGCCGGCATCCATATAGGTTTGCGCTTCGAGGCCGACGCGGGCGAAGCTCAGGAGATCGCCACCGTCGGCGATTGCGATGAAATCCTTGTCGGCCACCTGTTTGATTGCATCGAAAATCGCACCCGGATGGATCTTGCCGTCTTCGCCGACAGCAGCAGCTTTGCTGCCCCCCGACATGCGCTCCTTGTGGCGTCGCCGCAGACTCTCGGTCCACTGCGTGTCGGCGGCCGGGGCGCGGTTGCCTGCGGCCTCGACGATGGCGGCAAGCGCCAGGCTGGGCGTGGCGAGGAGTTCCGGCTCGCCGCGGCGGTTGTCCACGAGTTCGCCCGCAGTGTCGGCAAGACGCAGAAACCGCGCGTTGGGGAAAACCGCAGGCGAACCGTAGCCCATCTGATAGTCGAGCTTCCGGCCGATCACGAGGATGGTGTCGGCCTCCGTCATCGCCGCCGCGCGCATCGCACCGACGACGGACGCATGTTCGGCAGGCACGAGGCCGCGGCTCTCTTGCGTATCAAGATAGACGGCGCTGCACGCGTCCAGCAGACGAACCAGCTCAGCATTCGCCCCACGCGCCCCGCGCCCGGTCATCACCAGCGGCCGTTTCGCGCTCCATAGGGCATCGACCGCCTCTGCGATCGCCGCGGGATCGGGCTGAATGCGGCGAACCGGTTTGGGGCGCATCCACTCGTCCAGCACGAGTTGCGGGAGCACCGTCGTTCTCAGCACATCGGTCGGAATCTCGACATAGACCGGACCCGGTTCGCCAAGATCGCCGAAAGCCCGCGACACGGCCTCGTCCAGTTCACGGATAACCTGGTCGGCGATGCGCAAGGTGCGCGACTGGCGGCAGACCGGACGCAAGATGTCGACATGCGGTATATCCTGCAGCGGTCCCATATTCGCCTGCGGACGTGACGTGCAGCCACCGATCAGCAGCACGGGCATCCGCGCCAGCGAGGCATTGGCCATCCCCGTTACCGTGTTGGTCACGCCCGGTCCCGCCGTGACCATCACGACGCCAAGCTGACCGGTCAGCTCCGCATGCGCATGCGCCATGTGAACTGCAGCGCCTTCGTCCCGGACGTCGATGATGCGAACGCCGACCCGCGCGACGTGATCCCAGATAGGCTGGATGTGCCCACCCTGCAGGCCGAAAATCCGGTCGACCCCGCGTGCCTTGAGAAATCGCGCGATCCATTCCGCGCAGCTGTCGGGCGTACTGTTCAGGTCGACGACCGCTTGGGTCATGGCGTGTCCCTCCTTGTGCCGCTAATCCGGCGGCGGTTTTGGTCCAGTCGCTATTTGCCGCCGAGGCGCTGCCTCAGGACACGATGGAGAATTTTGCCGGTGGCGGTACGCGGCATCTCCTCCTCCGCCAGGAAGGAGAAGGAACGCGGACGCTTGTAGCCGGCGATCTTGTCCTTGCACCAGTCGGCCAGCTCGGCCTCCGTTGCGGTTTCGCCGTCATACAGCACGATCACCGCGTGCACCCGCTCGCCCCATTTGTCGTCAGGCAGTCCGATCACGGCGACGTCCTGCACCTTCGGGAAGCCGCCGAGCAGCGCCTCGACCTCGGACGGATAGACGTTCTCGCCCCCGGAGATGATCATGTTCTTCTTGCGGTCGACCAGCCAGATGTAGCCGTCTTCGTCGCGGCGGGCCATGTCGCCGACGGTGCAGTGATTGCCGCGGAAGGCCTCCGCTGTCTTCTCCGGCATCTTCCAATAGCCGTCGAACGTATAGGGGTTGCTGGAGAAAAGCTCGCCCGGCTGGCCGTCAGGGACCTCGTTGCCGTCCTCATCCAGAATTCTGATAGGCGCCGAACCCACACATTCCCGGCCGACAGAGCCCAGTTTCGTGAACTGCTCATCCGGGTGCAGCATCGTCACCCATCCAGCCTCCGTCGAACCGTAGAGCTCGAACAGGCCGGAATTGCGGAACATCTCCATCACGGCTCGCTTGGTATCGGGGCGGGCGGGGGCCGAGGAAATCATCAGCTTGGTAATCTTGTCGAGGTCGTACCGCGCGCGGATCGGCGCGGGCAGGCCCAGCATCATGATGTAGTGAGTCGGGACCAGCGAAGTGAAGGTGGATCCGGTCTCCGCGAGCGTCTTCAGGCAGTGCTCCGGGTCGAAGCTCTTGCGCGAGTAGATCGTCGTCGCGCCGCCGCAATAGTTGAACGAACCGAAGAAATAGAGCGAGTTCGCGTGACACATCGGCATTACCAGCAATGCGCTGTCCTCGCGGTGAATACCGAGCTCGATCTCGGTGATCAGCGAGACGAGCGCATTGCCTTTGTGGCTGCGGATCACGCCCTTCGGATGGCCGGTCGTGCCGGAAGTGTACATCAGCATCCACGGGTCGGTCACCTTGACCGCCGCGGACGGTTCGCGATCGCTGGCGAGGGCCAGCAGGTCTTCATAATCGCGATATCCGGCCGGACAGGGATGGGCACCGAAATGGATGACGCTCGATGCGGGACAGGAAAGCTCGCCGCGCACTGCCTCTATGACGCCAGCAAGCTCGTCCTGCACGATGATCGCGGAGACCTCGGCATTCTCAACGACGTAACGGACCTCGGGGCCGACCAGGCGAAAATTGATGGGGACCGCGACGAGCCCGGCCTTGGCCGTACCGGCGTAGATCTCCGCCCATTCCACGCAATTATACGCGAGAACCGCGATGCGGTCGCCTTGGCGGAGGCCGAGGCCAAGCAGAGCGTTCGCGAGCCGGCAGGCCCTCTGGTTCCAGAGGCGGAACGACATGGCGCGCTCGAGATCGCGGACACCGATCTTTTCGGGGCGAAGACGGGCTTGCGCGGTCAACGTCTCCCCGAGGGTCAGGACGTCCTGCATGGTGTTCAAATCCTCCCAGCGGTACGCAATCCTATCATGATCCCGGGCGGACGTGCTCCGGCAACTAACCGCCCCATCGGAGCGGGCGGAAAAATTCCCTGATGACGTCGGCATGCAATTCGGGCTCCTCCATCGCAGCGAAATGTCCGCCTCGCGGCATCTGCGTCCAGTGCTGAACGTTGAAGAAGCGCTGCGCCCATTCCCGCGGCGCGTCACCGATGGAACGCAGGGCGCGCGTATGCCGCAGTCTCGTCAGTCCCAGAGATAGACGGCAATGCCCTGCGCAATGTAGACGGCGCCGATGCCCATGACGATGCCCCGGGTCCAGCGGCGGAACTGGGCGTCGCTCATGCGCTCCAGCACGAAGCGGCTGGCCGATGTGCCGATCACGGTCATGCCTATCGCGATCGCGAGGATCCCCCAGCTCAGCTCGTCGCCGACGCTTTCTGCCAGCCCGCCGAAATAGATCAGCTTGGTGAGGTGGGTCACGACCTGACAGCTGGCTTTGGTCGCAACGACGGCGCGGCGGTCCATGATCGTGCGAACGAAGAATATGTCGAGCATCGGCCCGGAGACGCCGGAGATGAGTTGCAGCGCCGTGCCGACAAACCCGGCGAATTCCGCCCCGCCAGGCCGGTCCGCGCGCGGCGCCAGCCGATCGGGGATCATGACCGCAAAGAAGGGCATGACGCCGAGGATGATCAGCACCAGCGCGCGGTCCGGCACCATCCGAATGAAGGCGAAGATCGCCAGGGCGGCGGCGAGGCCGAGCGTATAGCGCGCAAAGATCCGCCACTCGATGTAGCGCCCCCAAAGCGTCGCCCGCCAGCCATTCGACGTCATCTGCGAAACGGCATGCAGCACCATGGCCGTCGGTACCGGCAGGAATGGAAGCAGCACGCCCATGAGGATCATACCGCCCGCCATGCCAAAGATCCCAGACATGAAGGACGTGATCAGGAGGATGACGGCAAGGGCGAAGGTCAGCGTGGCCGAGATAAGCACAGGTGAGCACCAGCATGGGGAAGGGTGAAGGAAGGCGGGAGCATCCAGGTCAGATGCCCAGCAGATTCTGCCGGACGCGGCGAAGGTGGTCGAGCAGTGCGGTTTCGGCCCCTTGCGCGTCACGGGCACGCAAGGCGGCGACGATCCGGCGATGCTCCTCGCGATAATGGTCGCGGCGTTCGGGCGTCAGGCTGCGGCGCTTGAGTTCGCCCCAATCGGCTTGATCGCGAGCGCGGGTGATCGCGGTGTAGAGGCCGACGATCAGGCGGTTGTGCGTGGCCTCGGCAATGGACTGATGCAGCGCTGCGTCCCAGTGCTCGAAGGTCGCGAAATCGTCGCTGTTCTCCGCATTGCGGTTGCAGGTCTCCAACCGTTCGAAGTCACTGAACGTCGCGTGGGCAACGGCGAGGGCTGCGATCCTCGGCTCGATCAGCAGCCGGGCTTCCATGATTTCGGTCGGGCTGGCATCGCCAATCGTCAACAGAGCGCCGAGGGTTGCCGTTACGGCCAAGGCGCCCGTGGCAGGCTCGGCAACAAAAGTGCCGCTGCCGATAAGGCGCACCACCATGCCCTCCGCCTCAAGCGCGGCAAGCGCGTTGCGCACCGCGCTGCGCGGCACGGCAAGCCGCTCCGCCACGGCGCGCTCGGTCGGCAGTTTGGAGCCGGCGGCATATTGACCCGAGGCCATCATGTCGAGCAGCCACTGCCGGACCTGCTGCCCTCCGCGTCGGCCGAGGCCGGATGTCTGAAGAGCGCTCATGGCCGATTGGTAGACCAATTTACCGCGCTGCGCAACGACGAGAACTGCTTGATCATTGACTTACTTCCAATAGAACGCCTAAGATTTGCGCATTGGTAGACCATTTGGAGTGGTGTATGAAGTTTGCGTGTTTTGCCGACGACAGCGGTCCCCAACTCGGATGGGTCGACGATGCGCAAGGGGTCATCCGGCCCTTACTCGCCGTCACTGATATGGTCGACCTGATCCGGCGCTATGACGAGATCAGGCCGGGACTGTCGGTGCGCGGCACCGCGCTGCCCCTTTCGTCGGTCCGGTTGCTCGCTCCAGTCCCCACCCCGAAGCGCAACATTTTCTGCGTCGGCAAGAACTACACCGACCACGCCAAGGAATTCGCCGGAAGCGGCTACGAGGCTGGGGCGGTGAAAGGCGCCGAGATAGACGAATATCCGGCCGTATTCACTAAGCCCGCCAGCACCGTCGTCGCCACCGGCGACACCGTCAGCCTGCATCCGCACATCACCTCCGCGGTCGATTACGAGGCTGAGCTGATGCTGGTCATCGGCAAAGGGGGGCGCGACATCCCCGCCGAGCGGGCCTACGATCACATCTGGGGCTATACCATCGTCAACGACGTGACGGCGCGCGACCGCCAGCGCAATCACAAGCAATGGTTCATGGGCAAGGCGCTCGACACGTTCTGTCCGATGGGACCGTGGATCACGACCGCCGACGAGGTTGATCCAGAGAATCTCGACGTGAAATGCTGGGTCAATGGCGAATTGCGCCAGGACGCCAATACGCGCGACCTGATCTTCGACATCCCGACGCTCATTTCCATCATCTCCGCCGGACTGACACTGGAGCCCGGCGATCTGATCGCGACCGGCACGCCCGCGGGTGTGGGCCTCGGCTTCAACCCGCCGAGATTCCTGAAAGCCGGCGATGAGGTGTCGATGTCGATCTCGGGGCTGGGTACGCTGACCAACCGGTTCGCCTGATGGCCGTGCCCGGCATAGGCGCGGAAACCGACCAAGCGGTCGCGGACAGAGCCTCTCGGGATGCGGCCGGGGGGTCATGGGCGGCAAGGTTCAGCCTCGAAAACCTGGTGATGGGCGCGGCGGTTCTTGCCGTCATCATCCTGATCGTGCTTCCGCTCCTCTCGCTGCTTGCGGGCAGCGTCTTATCCGACGAAGGCTTGAGCCTCACGCATTTCCGCGAGGTGTTTTCCAGCCGCCTGTATACCGGCGCGCTGATCAACTCGCTGATCCTGGGCGCCTGGACGGGATTGTTCAGCATCTTGGTCGGGGTGCCGCTCGCCTGGGCCGTCAGCCGCACCAATGTGCCGGGCAAGGCGCTCATCACCGCGACCGCGACACTATCCTACCTGTCGCCGCCATTCCTCACCGCGATCGCCTTCGTTAACCTGTTCAGCCCCAATGCCGGCCTGATCAACATCTTCTTGCGCGATGTCGCGGGGGTGCCCTGGCTGACATTCAACATTTTCACCATGAGCGGCCTCGTCCTGGTGACGGTGCTGCATACCTTCCCCTTCGTTTACCTGCTGACCTCAACCGCGCTGCGCTCGGTGGATGCGTCCTTCGAGGAGGCTGCCCAGATCCTTGGCGCGAGCAAATGGCGCACGGCCCTCATCATCACCGGGCCGCTGGTCGCGCCCGCCATCTTGTCGGGGACCCTGATCGCCTTCGTCAACGCCATCGCGCTGTTCGGGTCGCAGGCGATCATCGGCCTGCCCGGCCGCATCGTCACGCTGCCGACCCGCATCTATTCGCTGTTCGACTACCCCCCGGAATATGGCCTTGCCTCCGCGCTGTCGCTGATCTTCGTAGCGATCACCATCGCGGCGCTCTATCTGCAGCGCGCCTTCCTCGCCCGCCGGTCCTACGTAACGCTGGCCGGCAAGGGTGCACGGCCGCAGCTTGTCGACCTCGGCGCTGGCCGCTGGGCGCTGTTCGGATTCTGCGTGCTGGTGTTCATCGTGGCCATTGTCGCGCCCTATCTGACCTTGATCGCGGTGTCGCTGAGCAAGTCGTGGGGCATCAACTTCTGGCAAGGCCTGACGCTGGCCCACTACAAATTCATCCTGTTCGAGTATGACGTGACACAGCGCGCCATCAAGAACAGCCTGATCCTGGCGGTGCTGGCCGCGACGATCGCTGTGTTTCTCGGCGCGGCTATAGGCTGGATCGACCTACGTACCAAGCTGACCGGCCGCCGCCTGCTCGACTATGCCGCGCTGGTTCCGCTCGGCCTGCCCGGCATCGTCATGGCCGTCGCCCTGATCCAATTCTGGCTGCGGATGCCGATCGCGCTTTACGGCACAATGGCCATCCTGCTGCTGGCCTATGTCGCGCGCTACATGCCGCTCGGCGTGCGATCGGCGAACAGCGCGCTGCAGCAAATTGACCCATCGCTGGAAGAAAGCGCGCGCATTCTCGGCGCCTCCTGGGGCATGACCATGCGCGAGGTGACGCTGCCGCTGATCCGGCCTGCACTGTTCGCCGGATGGCTGCTGGTGTTCGTGCCGGTCATCCAGGAGCTGAGCGCGTCCATTCTGCTGTTCAGCTCCCAGTCGATCACTCTCGCCGTCGCGGTCTACAATCTCTATGAGACCGGCTATACCGAGCCCGTCGCCGCCCTCGCCATGGTGAATATGGCGATCATCGGCACCGCCATCTGGCTCGCGAGTAGGTTCGGCGGCAATGGAAACGAAACTGCGGGAGCGCCGACCTGATGGCTGGCATCACGATCACGGACGTTTCGAAAAGCTATGGCGGCAAGGCCGAGGGCGCCGCCGTCAGTCGGCTCACCCTGGACATCCGCGACAACACCTTCGTTACGCTGCTCGGCCCGTCCGGCTGCGGCAAGACCACCACGCTGCGCCTGATTGCCGGCTACCTCATGCCCGACGCCGGCACCATCCATGTCGGCCCGCGGCTTATCTCGTCATGTGAGAGCGTCGTGCCGCCGGAGCAGCGCGGCATGGGCATGGTGTTCCAGAACTACGCGGTCTGGCCGCATAAGACGGTGTTCGAGAATGTCGTCTTCGGGTTGCGGGTGCGCAAAGTGCCCGCCCATCAGGCGCGGGAGCAGGTCGAGAAGGCGCTGGCGCTGGTCAACCTGACAGGGCTTGCGGAGCGCCTGCCCAGCGAGCTGAGCGGCGGCCAGCAACAGCGAGTCGCACTGGCCCGCAGCCTTGTCGTGGAGCCGGAAATCCTGTTGCTCGATGAGCCGCTGAGCAATCTCGACGCGAAGCTGCGTGAGAGGATGCGCGGCGAGCTGAAGCAGCTTCAGCGCCGCACGGGCATCACCTTCGTCTATGTCACACATGACCAGGCCGAGGCGCTGGCGCTGTCGGACCAGATCGCGGTGATGCATGGCGGGCTATTGCAGCAATTCGGCACCCCATACGAGGTCTACGCCAAGCCCGCCAACCGCATCGTCGCCGACTTCATGGGTCTGGTGAACCTGCTGCCCGGCAGGATCGAGGCAATCGCCGACGGCAAGGCGCGCGTCACCACGGCGAGCGGCCTCAGGCTTGACGTCGTCCTGCCGGAGGGGATGGTGCAAGGGGATCAGGTCGAGATCGCCATCCGGCCGGAGAACATCACCATCCAGGGGAAGGCGAACGGTATGCTCATGGCCGGTCATGGCACCGTCCGCGAGCACACGTTCCTCGGCAACATCAACGAATATTTTCTGACGCTGGGGGCTGGCGAGGAATTGCGCGTGCAAACTCATCCGACGCAGCAGTTCACCGTGGGGCAACAGGTTACGATCTCGGTTGATGCGGATCATTGCAATCTGTTTCCGCGCGCCGCCCGCAAGGATATGGCCGCCTAATACGACATTCAGAGGAGAAACGCATGGCTGAGCAGGCCGCAATCGAGGGACGTGAGCATTGGACGCAGAAGGGCGATGTGAAACTCTTCCTCTGGGAGAAGCCCGCCGTCACCGATGCGAAGCGCGGCACGGTGCTGTTCGTCCACGGGTCGTCCATGGCCTCGCAGCCGACCTTCGATCTCACAGTGCCCGGCCGGCCGGACTCTTCCGTGATGGACTGGTTCGCACGGCGCGGCTTCGACACATGGTCGGTCGACATGGAGGGCTATGGCCGCTCGGACAAGCACCGCGACATCAATTGCGACATCGCCAATGGCGCGGACGATCTCGCCGCTGCGAGCGGCTACATCCTTGAAAACCGCGATAGCGGGCCGTTCCTGGTCTATGGCATTTCCTCCGGAGCGCTGCGAGCCGCGGCCTTCTGCGAGCGCCATCCCGAGCGGGTGAAGCGGCTCGCGCTTGACGCTTTCGTGTGGACCGGCAAGGGCAGTCCGACGCTGGCGGAGCGCGCCAAGCGCCTGCCGGAGTTCCAAGCGCGCAACCGCCGCCCTGTCGACCGCGCCTTCGTGCATTCGATTTTCAATCGCGACCACCCCGGTACGGCTGAGGGCCGAACGATCGAGGCCTTCGCCGACGCGATCCTGGCGCTGGATTCCGAATTGCCGACCGGCACCTATGTCGACATGACCTCCAAGCTGCCGATCATCGATCCCGCCAAGATCACCGTACCGACGATGATCATGCGCGGGCAATGGGATGGCATCGCCAGCTTCGACGACCTGATCGAGTTCTTCAAGCTGCTGCCCAATGCCGACAAGCAATTCGCCGTGATGCCGGGCATATCGCACGCTTCTTTCCAGCAGAAGAATTACGAGCTGGTCTATCATATCCTTTACAGCTTTTTCACTCAGCCGGAGCCGGTCTATCGCGGGGCGCATTGAGGAAGACAGTTGGACGGCTTCGCATCTCGCACAGTCGTCATCCCCGCTTTCGCGGGGACGACGGGGAGCGCGTGCTGAGAGGCCACAGAAACAGTCGGCCACCATACCCAACGCAAAACAAATGCAGCGGCAAAGCTGCGCACTGCATGGAGGAAACGTAGTGATCGGGGTTTCAAAGCGTGCATTCGTCATAGGGTTGGCTGCGCTTGGCGTCGCAGTCGCATCCGGACCGGCTCGGGCGGCCGACGCCGCCGACCTTGCCGCCGCAAAAGCGGAGGGGAAGGTGTCCTGGTACACCTCCACCCCGATCGAGACGGCCAACCGGATCGCAAAGCTGTTCGAGGAGAAAACCGGCATCAAGGTCGAGATGTTTCGCTCCGGCGGCACGGCCATTCTGCGCCGCTTCATGCAGGAGTATGACGCCAAACACATTGCCGCTGACGTCCTGACCACCTCCGATCCGGCCGCATCCAACCAACTGGCGGAGAAAGGCGTGTTTATCGCCTTCAAGCCCGAGGGCTTCGACAAGATTCCAGGCGAAGCGAAGGACGCCGAAGGGCGCTGGATCGCCCAGCGCCTCAATATGATGACGATCTTCGTGCGCACGGACAAAGTCGCCGAAGCCGACCGTCCCAAGACCTGGTCCGACCTTACCAACGCGAAATATAAGGGCATGCTGGTGACGACAGATCCGTCCTTCACGTCGCTGCAACTTTCGGTGGTCGGCATCCTGGCGCAAAAGCTCGGATGGGAGTTCTATGAGAAACTGCGCCAGAACGACATGATGATCGTGCAGGGGAATCAGCAGGTCTCCGACAATCTCAAGCGCGGCGAGCGGCTGATCGCGGCCGGTGCGCTCGACAGCTATGCCGCCGACGACCGCAAGGACGGGCACGCCATCGCGACCGTCTATCCGACGGAGGGCACCTTCGTGATCCCCTCGCCGACCGGCGTGGTGAAGGGCTCGCCCAACCCGAACGCCGCGAAAGCTTTCGCCGCCTTCATGATCAGCCCCGAGGTGCAGAAGATATTCCCGGATGATGGCGGTTACGCAGCGCGCACGGACGTGCCGCCGCCCCCCGGCGGCCCCGATCTCACCACCTTGAAGACCATCCCGGTGGATTACAAGCTCATCGAGAAGCAGACGGGCGGCATCAAGAAGAAGTTCAGCGAAATCTTTCAGTGAAGCGGAGCTTCGTCGACAAATGGGGACTTTACAGCTGAAACCGCGCAATGGGCATTCCGCACCATGACACATAAAAAGACCGCCGATGCACTGAGGAGCGCCCGCTGGTTCGCGCCAGACGATCTCAGGAGCTTCGGCCACCGCTCACGCATCATGCAAATGGGCTATGCCCCTGCGGATTGGGTCGGTCGCCCGGTGATCGCCATCCTCAACACCTGGTCGGACGTCAACCCGTGCCATGCGCATTTCAAGAGCCGCGTCGACGATGTGAAGCGGGGCGTCCTCCAAGCCGGCGGTTTTCCCGTCGAACTACCCGCCCTGTCGCTGTCTGAATCCTTCGTCAAGCCGACGACGATGCTGTATCGCAATCTGCTGGCCATGGATGTGGAGGAGCTGATCCGTTCGCATCCGATCGACGGCGTCGTGCTGATGGGTGGCTGCGACAAGACCACGCCTGCCTTGCTGATGGGTGCGACCAGCGCCGGACTGCCGGCGATCTATCTGCCCGCCGGGCCGATGCTGCGCGGCAATTGGAAGGGCAAGATCCTCGGCTCCGGATCGGATGCCTGGAAATATTGGGACGAGCGCCGTGCCGGGACGATCACCGACGCCGACTGGCTGTCCATTGAAGGCGGCATCGCCCGCAGCTACGGCACCTGCATGACCATGGGCACGGCCAGCACGATGACGGCGATCGCGGAGGCGATCGGCATGACGCTGCCCGGCGCGTCCTCGATTCCGGCCGCCGATTCGGGCCACATCCGCATGAGTGCCGAATGCGGTCGCCGCATCGTCGAGATGGTGTGGGAGGATTTGACGCCGAGCCTCATCCAGACGCGCGAAGCATTCCTGAACGGCATTTCCGTGGCCATGGCGATGGGCTGCTCCACCAATGCGATCATCCATGTCATCGCGCAGGCGCGCCGCGCTGGGCAAAATATCGGCCTCGACGATTTCGAGGGGGCCAGCCGCATCGTGCCGGTGCTCGCCAATGTGCGGCCGAGCGGCGATGCCTATCTGATGGAGGACTTCTTCTATGCGGGTGGCCTGCCCGCGCTGATGTCCCAAATGCGGGAGCATTTGCATCTCGGCGCGATGACGGTCACGGGCAGGACGCTCGGCGAAAACATCGAAAAGGCCGAGGTCTATGATGACGATGTGATCCGACCGCTCGCCAACCCTATCTATGCGGAAGGCGCGCTCGCGGTTCTCAAGGGCAATCTCGCGCCCGACGGCTGCGTCATCAAGCCGAGCGCCTGCGACCCGCGTTTTCTCAGACATAGCGGCCCGGCTCTCGTTTTCGACGATTATCCCGCGATGAAAGCGGCAATCGACAGGGACGATCTCGATGTCACCCCCGACCATGTTCTGGTTCTGCGCAATGCCGGTCCGCAAGGCGGCCCCGGAATGCCCGAATGGGGTATGCTGCCCATCCCCCGCAAGCTGGTGAAGCAGGGTGTGCGCGACATGGTGCGGCTCTCCGATGCGCGCATGAGCGGCACCAGCTACGGCGCCTGCATCCTCCACGTCTCGCCGGAATCCTACATCGGCGGCCCGCTCGCCCTGGTGCGGACCGGCGACCGCATCAGCCTCGATGTCGACGCGCGCAGCATCACCCTCGACGTTCCCGAGGCCGAACTGACCCAGCGCCGCGCCGCCTGGACGCCAGCGCCCCCGCATTATGAGCGCGGCTATGGATGGATGTTTACGAGGCATATCCGCCAGGCCCATGAGGGCTGCGACTTCGACTTTCTCGAAACCAGCTTCGGCGCGCCTGTCAGCGAACCGGTGATCTTTTAACCAGCGAGACCGAGATGACGCAACTTAGCGACGAAACCCGCGACAAGCTCAAGACCGTCAGCACTGCGACCCTGTGTACCGCGCTATATAAGCGGGGTCTGCGAAATCAGTTCATCCAGGATGTGCGGCCGCTCAATCCGGAGCTGGGGACTATGGTGGGGCCCGCCTACACGCTGCGTTACATCCCGGCGCGCGAAGACCTCAATCCGCTGAGCGTGTTTCAGGACCGCGGGCACCCGCAGCGTAAGGCGATCGAGGAATGCCCGCCGGGCGCCGTCCTGGTGATCGACAGCCGCAAGGATCCGCGCGCCGCTTCTGCTGGCGGCATTCTCGTTACGCGCCTGATGCAGCGCGGCGTAGCCGGCGTGGTCACCGATGGTGGCTTCCGCAACTCGCCGGAGATCTCCAAGCTCGCCATTCCCGCCTATCACAACCGGCCATCGGCTCCGACAAATCTGTCGCGGCACCAGGCGCTCGACATCAACGTGCCGATCGGCTGCGGCGACGCTCCGGTATGGCCAGGCGATGTGATCGTCGGCGATGGCGAAGGGGTGGTCGTCGTTCCGGCCCATCTTGCGGATGAGATTGCCGACGAAGCCCTGGAGATGACAGCGTTCGAGGACTTCGTCACCGAGCAGGTGCTGAGCGGGCGCTCGATCCTCGGCCTCTATCCGGCAACCGACGAGCAGACGAAAGTGGACTTCGCCGCATGGCGAACGGCGCACAAGCGCTGACGGACAGGCTCCGTCAGCCTGCGGCCGTCTTCTTATCATACAACATATCGGGCGCTTTCGTCGACGGGCGAACTGCCAGCAATTCCAAGATTATGTTAGAGCAAAAACCTCATAATATCATAGTATTAATCCAGGAAATACGGTCTGTTCCTTTTGTCCCTTGCCAAGCAATTCGCAGATGAACCGCAACGCCAGAGGCAGCGGCGTCTTGTCATACAAGGAGATCGGTGGTAGAGCGTATTTGGACTTCGTTTACGACATATTGGCGGGCGAAAGGGACTGACTTTGACAGCGCTCCGCCAACGTGAAACCCTCACGTCGCAGCTCAGCAAGGCGTTGCGCGAACGTATCGACAGCGGGGAACTCAAACCCGGCGACAAGCTGCCGAGCGAGCAAGAGCTGGTTGAGCGCTACGGCGTCAGCCGCACAGTGGTGCGCGAAGCGATTTCCAGTCTCCGGGCGTCCGGTTTCGTGGCAACCCAGCAGGGCGTCGGCGCGTTTGTGCTGCAGCGGAGCGGCTGGCCGCCTCTTCCCGCCGGCGAAACCGACCCCGATCTGCTGCAGGAGATCGTCCGAGTTCTGGAATTGCGCATTGCGCTCGAAGTCGAGGCTGCCGCGCTGGCCGCACAGCGCCGCAAGCCCGAGCATATCGAGCAGATGCGCGGCGCGCTCGACAGCATGGCCGGGATGATCGAGACCTCGGAGGATGCGATAGCGCCCGATCTGCGTTTCCATCACACCGTCGCCGAGGCGACCGGCAACTTGCATTTCACCCATCTCTTCAGCTATCTCGGTGCGCTGCTGATCCCGCGCGCGCGCGTGCCGACCTTTCGCTTTTATGCCGACGATCCGGTCGCATATCTGCTGCGCGTCAATCGCGAGCATGAGGACATTTACCAGGCGATCCAGCGCCAGGATTCCGACGCTGCCCGCTCGGCCATGCGTCTGCATTTGAGCAACAGCCGTGAACGTTTGCGCGCTCGCCATGGAACCGCGGAAAACCGAGGACGGCCAATATTCACAATGACTAGGGTCTCATGCATCCCGATGAATTGAAGCGCGTGCTTTCGGCTGGTCTCCTGTCTTTCCCCGTGACCGATTTCGCCGCCAATGGTGATTTCAACCCGGCCACTATCGCGCGCGGCTGGAATGGCTGATGCCCTACGGGGCCAGCGCCCTGTTCGCGGCAGGCGGCACAGGCGAATTCTTTTCGCTGACGCCGGAAGAATATTCCGCGGTGATCGCACGCGCGGTCGACACCTGCCGCAGCGCCAGTGCCGATCATCGCCGGGACGGGCTACGGCACGCGCCAAGCCATCGCCTATGCGCAGGAAGCCGAAAGGCTGGGCGCCGCCGGCCTGCTGGTGCTGCCGCATTATCTGGTCGAAGCCGACGGCGAAGGCATCGCGTCGGCATGTCGCCGCGATCTGCAAATCGGTGAAGCTCGGCGTCATCGTCTATAATAGAGGCATCTGCCGCCTGAGGCCCGACACGCTCGCCCGGCTGGCCGACGAATGCCCCAATCTGATCGGCTTCAAGGACGGCATCGGCGACCTGGAACTGCTGGTCGCCATCCGCCGCAAGCTGGGCGACCGCCTGGCCTTTCTCGGCGGGCTGCCGACGGCGGAGTTCTTCGCCGCGCCCTATAAGGCCGCGGGTGTGCCGGTCTATTCCTCGGCGGTGTTCAATTTCATTCCGAGCATGGCCATGGATTTCTACCGCGCCATCGCCGGCGACGACTCTGCCACCGTCAACCGGCTGCTCGACGATTTCTTCATGCCCTATGCTGCGATCCGCAATCGCCGCGCCGGCTATGCCGTCAGCATCGTCAAAGCGGGCGTGCGGCTTGTCGGGCCGCGACGCGGGGCCGGTACGGTCGCCGCTGATCGGACCTGACGGAGGAGGAGCACGCCATGCTGAGCCGGCGTTGATCGCAAAGCTCGGTTCGCAAGACATTTACGGAGGAGCCAAATGCATAAGGTTCTCCTGACAGGCGCGAGCGGCGGGATCGGCACGCGGCTGCGCACGCTGCTCAAGCCGATCTATCCGGAGCTGGTTCTCAGCGACCTCAAAGCGCCGGAGGATCTGCGCGCGGACGAGAAATTCATTGCGGCCGACCTGTCCGACATCGGCGAGGTCGAGCGGCGCGTCGACGGCATCGACGGCATCGTGCATCTCGGCGGCTATTCGGTCGAAGGACCGTGGGAGACCATCCTCCAGTCCAACATCATCGGCACCTATAATTTGTTCGAAGCGGCGCGCCGTCAAGGGCGTGAAGCGGGTCGTGTTCGCCTCGTCAGAACCATGCCGTCGGCTTCTATCCGCGCCATCAGACGATCGGCGCCGACGTCGTGCCGCTACCCGACACGCGCTACGGGCGTGAGCAAGGCTGTTCGGCGAGGTGTTGGGCGCGCTCTACGCCTATAAGCACGGCATCGGCGTGCTCAGCATCCGCATCGGCAATGTCGGCGACGCGCCCGCTCGATGAGCGGCGGCTGTCGATCTGGCTCAAGCCCGAAGATCTGGTTTCGCTGATCCGCATCGGGCTGGAGCGGCCCGAATTGGTCTACGAAGTCGTCTACGGCATGTCGGATAACGAGCGCGCCTGGTGGGACAATGACCGCGCTCATGCGCTCGGCTACCGGCCGGAAGGCAAAAGCGAAGCCTTCGCCGAAACCGTGCTCGCGGCGCAGGCATCGCTGCCGAAAGACAATGTCGGCGATTATTTCCAGGGCGGCCCGTTCTGTACGCAGGAATTCGACGCCGACCTCGAGCGGATACGCGATATGGGGTAAGGCGTCCGATCAGGACCGCCGGCAGCGGAACGCCAGCGGCCTTGGCCATGGTGAACATCGGCATTCCGCGCAGCTTCGCAGTCGACGAACTGTTCGACGGCTTGGCAAGCCTTGGCGACGAGAGCTATGTGAGATCGGTGACGGCAAAGGGCCGCGGGGCGTGCCCGTCGCGATAGAGGCGCATCATATGTGCAAAGGCCGCCTCCAGATTCCGGGTATAGCGCTCGATGTCGAAGAGCGGTGCGGAGGGTCGGTCACGCACCAGCTTTTCGCGCAAGTTCAGCAGCGCCGGCCGGTCGGCGGCCAGCCGTAGCGCGAGGGCTTCGTACTCTGCCAGATTATGGGTCACGAGTTCCGGCAAACCGCAAGCGCGCAGCAGACTTCCGGCGACACGGCCGACAAAAATTTCGCCCGCACAGGTAACGACCGGCAGGCCGCACCACAGTGCCTCGCTCGCCGTCGTATGGGCGTTGACGGGCAGGTTGTCGAGAAATAGATCGGCGAGGGCATAGCGGGCCAGATGTTCGCTGGTCGGCAGCTTGGGCGCGAAGACAAGCCGTGCCGGATCGACACCGCGCTCCGCCGCATGCCTTTGTAGATTCGCCTTCGCCCGCGGATTGGCATCGAGCAGCCACAGCACGCTGCCGGGCGTGCTGGTCAGCAATCGCATCCAGACGCTGAAGACCGGTGCCGTGATCTTGTAGGCGTTGTTGAAGGAACAGAACACGAAGGCGTTGCTGGGCAGACCACATTCGGCCCGCGTCGGGGGTGGTTCGGCCGCTTTGCGCAACCGGTCGTTGGGCTGGTAGCAATCCGGCAGGTGCACGATGCTCTCATCGAAAAATCGCTGATGTTCCACGGGTGCGATAAACGGGTCGGCGATGATGTAGTCGATGAAGCCGGCGCCCATCGTGCTGGGATAACCGAGATAGTTCACCTGGATCGGTGCCGGGCGATGCGCCATGATCGCCGATGGCGCATTGCGGGTGTAGCCTTTCAGGTCAATGAGAATATCGACCCCGTCCGCCGAAATCCGACTCGCCGCTTCTGCGTTGGGCAAGCCCATGACGGCCGTAAAGCGATCGAAGGCAGCGACCAGCCTCCGGCGCATGGCGCTGCCGTCGTCGGGGCTCACGCAATAGGCGAAAAGCTCGAAACGGGTGCGGTCGAAACACTCTATCAGCTCCGCGATCAGGCTTGCCGTCGCGTGCTGGAAAAAATCCGAGGACAGAAAGCCGATGCGGATGCGTTCGCCGCGATCGGGACGCGCTGCCGTGGGCCTCGCTGGTCCGCGCTTGACCTTGAACCCCTTTGCCCAGTTGCGCGCGAGCGCCAGGTGGTCCTCCGGCGAACAGGCCATCGCCAAAGCTGCGAAAGGCTGCACACGCTCGCCGGTTTGGCGCGCCGCGGCGACAGCCCGTCGCTCCGCTTCGTCCAGCCCGTCCCAGTCGCAAATATGGCGGCGCAAGTTGCAATAATCGTACTGCGCTGTCGCGGGAGGCTCGGGCAGCGCAAGCAGCGCGCGATAGACGTCGAACGCCTCATCGACCCGGCCTTGATCCTTTAGAACGCTGCCCAGACCGACGAGAGCGAAATCCGCGCCGGGCGCAATCCGGACAGCCTCGCGCAACGCGGCGATTGCCTCGTCCGGCCTGCCGAGACGGTGCAGCAGCGGACCGATATTGACCAGCGCTTCGATCAGGCTCGGCTTTAGCGCAAGCGCCCGCGAATAGGCCGCCAGCGCCTCTTGCAAATGCCCCGTCGCCTGCAGGCTAAGGCCTTGATTGCTGTACGCCTCTGCGCAATTCGGGTCGATTTCGATAGCGCGGCGATTGGCGGCCAGTGCCTCGTCGAAGCGCTGCTCGCCGTGAAGCACGTTGCCGAGCCGCGTATGCACCAATGCAAGCGCCGGGTTCAGCCGCAAGGCCTGCTCATAGGCGGCAACGGCTTCCGCGGGCCTGTCCTGGCGATGGAGGATCAACCCTTTCACGCCATATGCCTGGGCGAGCGCCGGCGCCATCCGGATTGCCGTTTCGCAGGCGGCCTGCGCATCCTCCAGCCGGTCGAGGGCGACGAGGGCGTCGGCGCGGCTCGCATGAGCGGCGGCGAAGCCCGGCAGCAGTGCGACGGCCTTTGCGTAGGCGCGCTCGGCGGCGGCGTGGTCGCCCTTGCGCTGCATCAGGTCGCCAAGATTGCTGTGTGCCTCGGCGAACGCCCCATCGAGCGAGATCGCCATTCGGCAGGCGTCGATCGCTTCTTCGTCCCGTCCGAGCTGCATGAGGATGACGCCGAGATCGGAATGGGCCTGCGCATAGGACGGCTTGACCGCCAAGCACCGGCGAAGGAGCCGGATCGCCTCGGCGCTTTGCCCGAGCTGATGCTCGACGACGCCCAGATGGTGGAGAGCGATCACGTGGTTGGGCTCGGCTTCCAGCAATCGCCGGTAGCCGGTGCGAGCCTCCTGCAGTCTGCCCTGCCTGGAGGTGCTGGACGGTGGCCACTAGCAATGCCTGCCCGGGTGGGGATGACGCGGGCTTGTTGCCGATTTTCCGCTTCATGACAGCGACCGATTCCCGCTCCTATATTGCTCGCGAGCGCAAATATATGACGGCGGCCTTTGATGGAGCTTGCGGCGACGGGTGTTGCGCTGCGCGTCGATGGGGGTGTGGTGAACAGCCTAGTTTAGCCCAATCGAAGCAACCCGGTCAGACTTTCACCGCAATTACCTCCATGCCGCTGTGATCGTGCTCGCTGACCGCGTAGGCGACGGGCTTGAAGCCGTGCGTTTGCAGGAGGGCATAGAGCCGCTCGCGGGTGAAATTGTGATAGTGCCCGATGTCGCCCCAAAAGGGATTATTGCCGCCGGTGTCCAGCAGCCGCCAGACGATCGTCGCCATGTTCGGCGTCGCGACGAACAGCACGCCGCCCGGCTGCAACAGGCGGTGGACGGCATCGAGTGCGGCTCGCGGAAAGGGCGCGCGTTCGAGGCAATCGGCCATCGAAACGACGCTGAACCGGCCAGGGAAATCCAGCATTTCGATCGGTGCGCAATGGCTTTCGTAGCCAAGGGCCTTCAGCGCCTGCACATTTTCGGGGTACAGGTCGACGCCGACGGGGCGAAAACCCCATTCCTCCGCGGTGAACAGCAGCGAGGCACTTCCAACGCCGACATCGAGCCAATCGCCGCCCGCTTTGTGGCGCGCGACATTGCCGACGATCCGCGCTGAGGCGACGCGGCCGGTCTCGATATCATAGCCGACGCTACGCTCCGGCGTGTTCCTGACGGAGTTGGTGGCCTCCGGCGCGAAATAGCCCTTGGCGAAGACGTGGTGGCATGAGCCGCAGCGGCACCAGACCAGAGCTGACGGCATAGCTGCGTCATAGCGCGGATGGCGCGTGCAATCCGCCTCTTTATAAGGCGCAATGTCCGGGCTGTTGCAGAGCGGGCAGGCCTGGTAATCGATGCGCGACGCAGGTCGTTGCGAGGCCGAGGATTTCGGCGCGGGCGCTTTGATGGCGGGCGCAGGCTTTGCCGCCTATCGGCGGCATCTGGCGCGGCTGCTCGTCGGGCTCATCGATCTCGGTTACCGAGAAGGCACGCGGCGCGTTGCCATCCGCGCGAATGTCGGCCATGTGCTCGAACGCTGCCTCCAGCCCCCGCGTGTAGCGCGCGATGTTGAACAGCGGCGCATCGGACTTGTTGCGGGCCAAGCGCTGGCGAAACTCCTCAAGCTGCTCCAGATTATTCGCGAGACGGAGCGCCATCGCCTCATATTCCTCTAGACTGTAGGTGATGAGTTCGCCGAGCCCAACCGCCTTGAGCAAGCTGCCGCAGACGCGTGCGATGAAAGTCTCGCCGGCGCAGGTGACGACGGGCAGGCCGGCCCAGAGGGCGTCACTTGCGGTGGTGTGGGCATTGACGGGAAGCGTGTCAAGGAACAGATCGGCCACGACATGCCTGGCCAGATGCTTCGGCAGCTCGAGTCCTTGGGGCAAAGATCAGGCGCGCCGGATCGATGCCCGCCACGACCGCCTTGCGCTGGAGATTGTCGCGCACCAGGCTGTTGCCTTCAAGCAGCCAGAGCACGCTGCCGGGCACCGCTTGCAGCAAGCGCATCCATACGTCGAAGATCTGCGGCGTAATCTTGTACGTGCTGTTGAAGCAGCAAAAGACGAAGCCCGTGTTTGGCAGGCCGCATTCGGCGCGTGTCGGAATCCTGTCCGCGATCTTACGTTTCGTGTCGTTAGGCTGATAGCAGCCGGGCAAATGGACGATCCTCTCGTCGAAGAAAGGCTGCTGATCCATCGGCAGAATGAAGTCGTCCGCAATCACGTAATCGATGAAATCCGCGCCCATTGTCGCGGGATAGCCGAGATAGTTTACCTGAATAGCCGCAGGCCGGCAGGCTAAGATTTCGGTGCGGGAATATGCTGTATAACCCTTGAGGTCGACAAGGATGTCGATGCCGTCCGCATGGATACGATGTGCCGCGTCGGCGTGGGCAAGCTGGCCGATACAGGCAAAATTATCGAACCCGCTGATCAGCCGCGCCCGAAGATCGCTGCCGTCCTCGCGGCTGAAGCAATAGCCGAAGATTTCGAAACGCGAACGGTCATGGCGTTCGATCAGCTCGGCGATTAGGTTTGCCGTTGCGTGGGTAACGAAATCGGCTGACAGGTATCCGATGCGCAGGCGCTCGTTTGGCGAGGCGCTCCGCGGCGGCCGGTGGGTGAATGGCAACGTCCCGCTGCCTGAGAAACTCTTCGCCCATTCGCGCGCGCAGAGCAGATGCTCTTCGGGGCCGGAGGGAATGTTCAGAATAGGGAACGGCGTCGACGCGCTTGCCGAGCCTGTAGGTTTGGTTAAGGATCTTTTCTTCCGCGGCGGCAATGCTGTCCCAGGCGCACGCATGCCGGCACAAATTATAGTGTTCGACAAGCGCGGTGGGATGATCGGGATCGATCGTCAGCGCTTTCGCCTGCAAGGCAAGAGCATCGGCAAGATTGTTCTGTTCCCACAGCGCTCCGCCGAGATTGACATAAGGGTGTGCAAGGTCCGGCTTGAGTTCGATCGCTCGCCTATAGGACGCGATCGCCTCGATCATGCTTTCCCATAGCGTCCTGGACCACGCCGAGATTGGAGTACACCTCCGCAAAATCCGGGCTTCAGCTCGATCGCGGTCTGATAGGCACGGCAGGCGTCGCTGTTGCGCCCCAGCTGTTTCAGCGTGATGCCGAGATTGCTGTACGATTCCGCATGGCCGGGCTGCATGGCGATGGCGCGCTGATGCAGCTGCAGCGCTTCCTGCAGAGTGGCCGCTTTCCTGCAGCACGCAGCCAATGTCCGAATAGACGGACGCCATATCCGGTTTAAGCTCGATCACCCGGCGATAGGCGGCCATGGCTTCGCCATAGATACCCGCCATGCGAAGCGCGTGACCGTGCGCGATCAGCGTTTCGGGATGGTTCGGCGCCAGATTGACCGCGCGCTCGGCGCTGATTAGGGCGTCTTCCGTGTGCCCCTGCGCAAGGAGCGCCGAGCTGAGATTGGCATGGGCGGCGGCGAAATTGGGCGCCAGCTCGATAGCACGGCGGTAAGAGTCTGTGGCGTCATGGAGCTGCCCCATCGCCTTGAAGACATTGCCGAGGTTGGAGAAAGCGGGGTGGAACCCAGGCTTGATGGCAATCGCCTTCTCGCAGGCGATTTGTGCGTCGTCGAATTCACCCAGATCCTTCAGCACCACGCCGAGATCGGAATAGGCTTCCGCCAGATTGGGATGCACGTCCAGACATTGCCTGATCAGCCCGGCGGCTCGCTTTAGATGGCCCTGCCGGTAGGCGATCAGGCCAAGCAGATGCAAGCCTTGCCAGGACTCCGGGTGCGCTTCGACGATCTCCCGAAGCAGAACGGTGGCTTCATCCAGCCGGCCGGCCTTGAGATGCGCTATCGCCTCCATTTGGCCGTCGGCGTGTTCGGGACGCGGCTGCGGAGGCGCGACCGGCGCGCGCAAGGGCTGATTCGCAGGCTTCCGCTGTTGCTTGCGCTTCATATCCGCTCCGCCTTTTTCATTTTTTGGTTCATTGAGAAAGCGGCAAACCTGCGCGAAGCTTACCGCCGGAGGGATATCCAATAGTTCCAAGTGTTTTGCGGATGACTGAATATGAACGACCCAATTTGAGACAATCGGCCGTTTTCCGGCCCAATTGGGCCGAGAATGAAGCACAATTCTAAGCGCGAGGTGCCAACGCCATTTGACGTGGAGGACTGTCCTCCTTAGATTCTTATCTGGAAATTCGCGTATTCGTTGAGAATCACATTGTCCACTCGTCCGATACCGCCAATCATGCAGCGCGCCAAAGATCTTCTGGGTAAGGACCTGACGTCATCGCCTTTCGGGGCGCATGGCGAAATCGCCAGCGTGAACAATCTGAATCAGCGCTCGCGCGCGATTTTCCGGCAGATCATCGAGTCCTATCTGGCGACCGGCGAGCCGGTAGGGTCTCGTAATCTCAGCCGGACGCTGCCGATGGCGCTGTCGCCCGCCTCGGTCCGCAACGTCATGGCCGATCTGGAGGCGCTCGGCCTCATCTACGCCCCGCATACAAGCGCCGGACGCCTGCCGACGCAGTCGGGTCTGCGGCTTTTTGTCGATGGCCTGCTGGAATTGGGCGATCTCGCGCCGAGTGAACGCGCGCATATCGAGGCGCAGATTTCCGGCCCGCACGGGCTGAACGAGTTGCTTTCCGAAGCCAGCGAGATGCTGTCCGGCCTGTCGCGCTGCGCCGGCGTGGTGTTGACGGAAAAGCTGATCCATCGTGTCAAGCACATCGAATTCGTCAGTCTCGAGGCAACGAAGGCGCTCATCGTTCTGGTCGGTGAGGATGGCACGGTGGAGAACCGCGTCCTGTCTCTACCGGAGGGGCTTCCCGCCTCCGTCCTCACCGAAGCGACGAATTATCTGAACTCCCGCCTGCCCGGAGTGACCTTCAGCTGAAGCCCGCCGGCGCATCGAGGAAGAGCTGACCGCCAAGAAGGCGGAACTCGACGAATTGACCGCGAAAGTGGTGCAATCGGGCCTTGCGCAATGGTCGGGCGGGAAAGACGATATGCGCAGCCTCATCGTGCGAGGGCAATCGCACCTGCTCGAGGATCTGAAGGCCTTCGAGGATCTGGAGCGCGTGCGGCTGCTGTTCGACGACCTCGAATCGAAGCGGGAAATCATGCAGCTGCTGACGCTGACGGAACAAGCAGACGGCGTGCGGATTTTCATAGGCTCAGAGAATCAGTTGTTTTCCCTGTCCGGATCGTCGCTCATTGTGGCGCCATTCAGCGACACGGAGCATAAGATTGTCGGCGTTCTGGGTGTGATTGGGCCCACGCGTCTGAATTATGCCCGCATTATCCCCATGGTAGATTATACAGCGCGGTTGGTTGGACGCCTGCTCACTTGATTAATTTCCAGCTTCTGGCCAATATCCGGATCAAATTCGCTCCAGCGTCGGAGCTCTTCCAAGAGAGGGTAGAACCGCAATGGAAGAAGACAAGCGAGGCCCTGACGAAGGCGCTGAGGAGCCCGCTAAGCAGCATGCCGCAAAGCGATGATGGCGAAATTCGGCCGGGTTCCGAGATGCAGCAAATTGCGGAATTGGCGGTAAAGCTCTCCGTTGAGCTTGAGGCGACGAAGGCCGAAAACGAGGAATTGAAGGATCGATCGCTCCGCCTCATCGCGGAAATGGAGAATTTGCGCCGCCGCACCGAGCGGGACAAATCGGAGTTCGCCAAATATGCGATCTCCGAATTCGCCCGTGACGTTGTGGGGGTCGGCGACAATATTCGCCGTGCGATCGAAGCGGTGCCGAAGGAGCTGGTCTCCACCGACCCGGCACTCGGCAGCCTGATCGAAGGCATCGAGGTCACCGAGCGCGAATTGCTGAAGATTCTGGAGAAGTTCCAGGTGAAGCGTTTCGATCCGCTTGGGGAGCCGTTCAATCCGCATCTCCACGATGCGATGACGAAAATCGACATCCCGAATGTTCCGGCGGATACGGTCGTGCAGGTCATCCATGCCGGCTATATGATCGATGAGCGCGTGCTGCGCCCTGCCGCCGTCATCGTCGCGAAAGGCAGTGTCCGGCCTGAAACCCCGGTTTCCTCCGGCCATCAGGCCGGCGGCGATCAGGTTCCGCCCGGCGCGATGAAGGTGCCGGACGATGTCTCCTCGTCTTCCGCTCGCGATACGGCGCAACATAAGGCGCCTCGGCCCGACGTGCAGCAAACCGTGCTGGGCCGGGAGTTCCACGCAGATCAGCCGCCCGAACGCCGCAAGCAGAATCCGTCGGGCGCCAGTGCGGAAGAGCGGGTCGCGCAATTCCGCCGCCGCGCGGCTGGCGAGTCGCCGCACAATGACCAAAGGCCGCAAAACGGTCAGGGCGCGAATAAGGCTTCGACATTGCACAAGCCGGTGATCAGCAACAACGAATAGCAGCAGTTCGACAGGCTGCTATTCTCTTTCGCTTCGGGTATGCCTTTCGGGTGTCGGCATGGCGTGGGTGCCGTGAGAAAGCGCGGGTGCCTCGACTGTAGCATATTCCTGCTTCAACTCAAGATAGCGGCGCAAGCTGACCGGGAATCAGCGCGAGATAGGTCAGACATCCCAGCGTCAAGCGTCATATAGGGGTATGTCATAAGCGTTGCGGCCAGCACGACGACGAGGGCGATCACGGGAGCGACATAGTCGCGGGCGATCCGCCTGCCCGATGAGCTTCCCGGAAAAGCTGCGTACGCGGCTGACCATCAGCGCCGCGATGATGAGAGCATACACGCTGAGCAGCGGCGGCAGCACCAGCCAGGATTTCGGCACGCCCAAGCCCCTCCATATAGAGCGGCAGCATCAGCAATATTGCGCCGGCCGGCACCGGCACGCCGACAAAGAACCCCGTCTCCCACAGCGGTTTCGCCGGGTCGTCGAGTGCCACATTGAAGCGAGCCAGCCGCAGCGCAGCGGCCAGGGCGAACATCAGCACCATGATCCAGCCAAGGCTCGACGCGCCGGAAAATCCCCACAAATACAGCACGATGGCTGGCGCCACGCCGAAACAGACGAAGTCTGACAGCGAGTCCAGCTCCGCTCCGAAGCGGGACGAAGCCTTCAACAGCCGCGCCATCCGCCCGTCGAGCCCGTCCAGCACAGCCGCGCCACCAATCGCGGCGAGCGCCAGCTCGAAGCGGCCTTCGATCGCCATGCGGATGGAGGTCAGCCCGATGCACATGCCCAACACGGTGACCATATTCGGGATGAGCAGCCGCATGGGTATGCTGCGCTCACGAGCGGCACGAAATGCTCGGCGGCTTCTCATCATCCGGTTTGAAAAACGGTGGCGCATGTTCAGAGCATCATCCAGATATCGGTTTGTGTCGCGAAAATGGATAACGGCTTGCGTCGGAAAATGCGAGCAGGCAAAGACGAGAGCCCCGCTCGGTTCAATTGGATGGAGGAAAATCCAACTTACCAATCGCAGGAAAATCCCAGCATATCCTTGATCGCCGCAGGCGTCGCTCCTTCGGTTCGAAGGCTCCTCAGCGCCTTGTCCCGATGCGATTTTGCGAGCTTGCGGCCGCTTGGATCGCGGATCAGCCGGTGATGGCAGTAAAGCGGTTCCGGCAGATCCAATAGGACTTGCAGCAGCCGGTGTATATCGGTTGCAGCGAACAGGTCCATGCCGCGTGTGACATGGGTGACGCCCTGCAGACGCGTCATCGGTGACGACCGCGACATGATAGGTCGCCGGCCTCTCCTTGCGCGCGAGAACGATGTCCCCCCAGCGCTCCGGCGCGGCGCCAAGCATTTCGGTACGGAAGTCGGTGCCGAAGGCGCTGAAGTGCAGCGGCCCGCCGACCTTAGCTTGCGCCAACGCGATGGCTTTTTGCATGTTCAGCCGCAGCGCGTATGTTTCGCCTGCCGCGATGCGCAGAGCAGCCGACCTCGGTCGGAATGTCGCGGCAAAGGCCGGGGTAGAGATAGACGCCATCCGGATCGCGAGCCGCGGTCCCGCCGCTGAGTTCGACAGCGGCAGCGATCTCCTTACGCGAATCGAAGCAGGGATAGATGATGCCGAGCGCCTCAAGCCGCCTGCAATGCGCTGGCATAATCGGAGATGTGCTCGGATTGCCGCCTCACGGGCTTCTCCCATTCGACGCCCAGCCAGGCCAGATCCTCCTAGATTGCCGCCTCGAATTCGCGCCGCGACCGCTCCAGATCGATGTCTTCGATGCGGAGCAGAAACCGCCCGCCCGCGCGACGCGCCATCTCCTGGCCGAACAGCGCCGAGAAGGCGTGGCCCAAATGAAGGTGGCCGTTAGGGCTCGGCGCAAAACGGAAAACGGGCCGGAGGTTATGCATCAGCCATCTTCATCCTTGGAATTTTTTCCACAATATGCGTTCAATCCCGAATCTCGAAGCTAGCCGAAGGAATTTTCATGAACGCCCCCGTTGCAAAGCTTGATGGCCCTCGCATGACGCCTGGGTCCGGCGGCGCGCCGAAACAGCTCGTCGTCTTCATCCACGGCTATGGCGCGGACGGCAACGATCTCATGTCTCTTGGGCAGCATTGGCGTAGCGTGCTGCCTAATGCGGCGTTCGTTTCACCTCACGCTCACGAGCCCTGCGCCGGCAAC
Source organism: uncultured Alphaproteobacteria bacterium (assembly GCA_963731855.1). Classification (GTDB taxonomy): domain Bacteria; phylum Pseudomonadota; class Alphaproteobacteria; order Rhizobiales; family Rhodomicrobiaceae; genus R-RK-3. The sequence goes on from CAVSXH010000019.1 coordinate 56,279, forward strand.
CCGTTCGGCGGACGGCAATGGTTCGGGCTAACGATGGCTGATCCGCAGGAGCGCTGGCAAGGCGTGCAGAGAGCCGGGCCTGCACTTAACGCCTATATCGATGAAGAGCTGGCCGCCTTTGGTCTCGGCGACGAGGCGCTGGCGCTGGTCGGCTTCAGCCAGGGTACGATGATGGCGCTGCATATCGGCTTGCGGCGGGCCAAGAAGATGGCTGCCATCGTGGGCTTTTCCGGAATGCTCGTCGAACCGAACCGCCTGAAGGCTGACATCAAGTCCCGCCCTCCGGTGCTGCTCGTGCATGGCGACCGCGACGAAGTCATTCCGTTTCAGGCACTGCAGCAGGCACGGACGGCGCTCGCGGAGGCGGGCGTGGCCGTGGAAACGCATGTCTCTCCCGGCCTGACGCACGGCATCGACGGCGACGGGCTGGATATTGGCGGCCGCTTTTTGGCGAAAGCGTTCAAGAGCTGAGCCGGGAACCACGATGCGCCTGGATCACGCGCACCGTTCCGGATCGCACCGTTTCTCGCAAAATCCGCTCCTGCTCCGCGCACGATGCTCAAGCCAGCTTCAACCCGCCGGCCGCAGCTCGTCCTCGACATATGCCCGCAGGATATCGGTGAAACTCGCATCCGATCGGATGCCGAGCCGGCTCGCCTCATCGGAAACGAAGCAATTTGGCCATCCGTCGACAATGGCCTGGAGTTGGTCGTTGCGCTCCCAACTGACCTTGCCGCGTGGTCCCGGATAATCGAAGCCGTCCAGCGCTTCAATCATCTCCGCGACCGTCACCGTCAGCGAGGGCAGATTCATCGCGCGCGTATGCCCGAAACGGTCCGCCGGTACTTCATGCAGCTTGATCAGGGCCGCTGCGATGCACCGGACCGAGGCAACCGGAATTTTCGTCTCCGGCCTAAGCGGACAGGTGACGTCCATCCCAAGCAGCGGCTCACGGACGATGGAGGCCACGCGGTCGGATACGGACGGATTGGGCGAACCCGGCCGGATCAGTACGAAAGGCAGCCGCAACACGCGCCCGTCGACGAAGCCATGGCGGCTGTAATCGTTGATGAGCAACTCGGCCACGGCTTTCGCGGTGCCGTAGGAGGTCTGCGGCGTTTGCGAGACCTTGTCGTCCACCCGGTCGGGCAGCGGGCCGCCAAAGGCTGCGATCGAGCTGGGATAGATGAAACGCGGCCGGTGCGCCCCCGACCGGCAGTCCTCCAGGAGATCGATCACTCCGAGAAGGTTCACCTGCAATCCGCGCGCAAAATCCGCTTCCGCGTCCGTCGTCAGCGTTGCCGCCAGATGGAAAATGCTGTCGATCCGCCTGACGAATAAAGTGCGCCGGAACTCGGCTTCGCAGAAATCGCCGATTTCGATGCGGACGCGCGGGTCGGCGGCGAAGGCGCTCAGCCCGGAGTCCGATCGGTCGGTGAGAATGAGTTCGCTAATCTGTTCGGCGTCGCCGCCGCCTCGCGTCAAGGCCGGCTCATTCAGCAGCGCCGAAACCAGCCGTCTGCCTACGAACCCGTCCGCCCCAGTGACCAGAACACGCATTCGCCCCTCCCCGGTCTTGTTTATAATTATTTAGTGACAAGCCATGGCGGCAAAATGGCTTTCGCGCCCCGCAGCGCGACACGATGGAGCGCGAAATCGACCGCCACCACGCCGAGCTGATCCGCCGTTTTGTCGGCTCGCCCCGCTACACCCTCGAGGTCGATTTCCGGTCCTACGTGAGAGAGCTCGCCCAGGATTGCCGGGAGCGGCGTGCTGGCGCATGATAAGTCGTGGCATGGGAGGAGGGAAGGGCATGAAAACACTAAGCCGCGCCTGCAAGGGGCGAGCGCGATGAATGAACGCAGCACGATCCCCGTCGCGGAAATGAAGGCGATGGTCGGCAAGGAGATCGGCGTCTCGGACTGGCTCGAGGTCACCCAGGATAAAATCAATGCCTTTGCCGACGTCACCGAGGACTGGCAGTTCATCCATGTGGACCCGGAACGCGCGGCGCAGACGCCGTTCGGCAGCACCATCGCGCATGGGTTTCTGACGCTCTCCTTGCTCTCGGCAATGGCGATGGACGCCGATCCCGCGCCTGGAAAACACCGCCATGGGCGTCAATTACGGCTTCAACAAGATTCGGTTTCTGTCGCCGGTCCGAGCCGGAGCCCAGATTCGCGGCCGGTTTCAAGAGTGATCTCGGCGGATGAGACTGAAGCCGGGCGAATTGACCATCAAATATCAGGTGGAGGTAGAAATCGAAGGCCGCGAGCGCCCCGCTTTGACCGCCGAATGGATCTCGCGGCAATATTTCCGCACGGCATGAGCGATGCCGGAAAAGGCACGCCGGAAAGGGAGAAAGTAGATGCGCTTCAAGGATATGAGCGTGCTGATTACGGGCGCGGCGAGCGGCTTCGGGCGGCTTGCCGCGGAGCGCTTCGCGGCGGAAGGCGCAAAACTCACCTTGTCGGACATTTCGGCGGACGGGCTTGCCAAGACCGCCGAGAAGGTGCGCGCGCAAGGCGGCGAGGCCGCGACCATCGTCGGCGACGTGAGCGAGGAGCAGCATGCGAAGGATTATGTTGCGCTCGCGGTCAGCACTTATGGCCGGCTGGATATCGCCTTGAACAATGCCGGGATCGGCGGCGGACATGGCGACCATCCCCGAAATCACCGTCGAAAACTTCGATCGCATCATGGCGGTGAATGCGCGCGGCGTGTTCCTCGGCATGAAATATGAAATCCCCGAGATCGCCAAGGTGGGCGGCGGCTCGATCCTGAATGTCGCTTCGGCCGCGGGCGTGATCGGCGCGGGAAATTCAGGAGCCTATGCCGCATCCAAGCACGCCGTCGTCGGGCTGACGCGGGCGGGGGCGGATGAAAGCGCTCGTCACAACATCCGCATCAACGCCATCTGCCCCTCCTTCGCCTCGACGCCGATGGTGGCGAAGATGGCCGAGGCGGTGATGAGCCAGCGGCACATTTCGCGCGAGGAGGCTCATAAGCGGATTGCGCGGCGCGTGCCGCTCGGCCGGGTCGCCGAACCGGAGGAAGTCGTGCAGGCCATGCTGTGGATCGTCTCGCCGGAGAACAGCTTCATGACCGGCCAGGCGGTTTCGATCGATGGCGGCCTGACCGCTATTTAGTCGAGGAGGCGGGTCATCGCCGCGATATTGCTGCTCGCGACGCTGGCGTGCGAAATGCTTAGTCTGATCCCGGCGTTTCAACTGCTGCCTATGCGAGCGATCACCGCCTTCGCCGGCTGACGATACTGGGTGATATTCTGGTGTGCAGAAAGCTATTCCATTCAGCCGCGGAATGTTAGGCTGGGCGAAAAATCGGATCGGGTCAGGGAAGGACGCCGATGAAGGCTGCGAATATGCCCGGCTATGTCGTCGGAGTGATAGGCGCAGGCGCCATGGGCCAGGGCATCGCGCAGGTTTCCGCGCAGAGTGGGGCGCGCACAATTCTTATCGACGCCAAGCCCGCAGCCGTTGAAGCCGCCCGAACCGCCATCGAAGGCCGGATGAAGCGGCTCGCCGAACGCGGCCAACTCCCCGAGCAGGCATTTGTCGAGGCGACCCGGCTGCTGGAACTTGCGCACGACGTTTCCGCCCTTGCCCCTTGCGACGCGGTGATCGAGGCGGTTTTCGAGGATCTCGAGGTCAAGCGGTCGCTGTTCGCGCAAGTCGAGGCGGTCGTCTCGCCTGAATGCATCATCGCCTCCAACACCTCTTCGATTCCGATTTCGTCAATCGCGCGCGCCTGCGAGAAGCGCCACAGAGTCGCGGGGATGCATTTCTTTAACCCCGTGCCGCTGATGAAGCTGGTCGAGATCATCCAGGGTTCGGAAACGTCGGAAGCGACGATGGCTAGCCTCGAGGAACTGGGCCGACGGTTCGGGCGTACGCCGGTGCGCGTGAAGGACAGTCCCGGCTTCCTCGTCAATTTCGGCGGAAGGGCCTTCACCACGGAGGGTCTGCGCATCGCGCATGAGGGCGTGGCCGCGCCGGCCCAGATCGATGCCGTGATGCGGGATTGCCGGCATTTCCGCATGGGGCCGTTCGAACTGATGGACCTGACCGGTATCGACGTGAATTTCCCAGTCAGCCGCATCGTCTATGACGGCTATATGCAGGATCCGCGCCTCAAGACCGCGCCTAACCATCAGGCAATGTTCGACAGTGGGTTGTGGGGACGCAAGACGGGCGCCGGATGGTACCGCTATAATGGCGCGGACAGGATCGATCCGCCGTCGCCGGATTATGTGACGGATGCTGCGCCCGCAACCGAAGTCGCGCTCGCGCATGACAGCATGGCGCTGGTGCATTTCTGCGCATCCATAGGCTTGCGGGCCGGCGCGGATGATGGCAAGCGGCCGATTTTGGCCGCGCCCATCGGCGACGACGCGACCCACACCGCCCTCACGAACGAGGCGGATCACACC